>NZ_CP032419.1 GCF_003595175.1 Pseudomonas cavernae
GTGGAACTTTGGCAGCAGTGCATCGAGCTTTTGCGCGATGAGCTCCCTGCCCAACAATTCAACACTTGGATCCGCCCGTTACAGGTCGAAGCGGCTAGCGATGAGTTACGCGTCTATGCGCCTAATCGCTTTGTTCTCGATTGGGTCAACGAAAAATATCTGGGCCGTTTGCTCGAGCTGCTCGGCGAACGCAGCCAGGGCTTGGCCCCCGCGCTGTCCCTATTAATAGGTAGCAAACGCAGCGCCGCTGCCGCGCGCAGCCCGGCGCCTACCGCTGCCGTCCCTTCGCCAGCTGCGCTGAGTGCGGCGACGGATATCACCGATGTCGAGTCGTCACGTGCCAGCTTGGATCCCTTGGCGGCGGTCAGTGCCCCGGCTAGCCCGGCGCCACGTACGGAGCGCTCGGTGCAGGTCGAGGGGGCGCTCAAGCACACCAGTTACCTGAATCGCACCTTCACCTTCGAGAACTTCGTCGAGGGCAAGTCCAACCAACTGGCGCGCGCAGCAGCCTGGCAGGTGGCGGATAACCCCAAGCATGGTTACAACCCGCTGTTCCTCTATGGCGGCGTGGGTTTGGGTAAGACTCACCTGATGCACGCGGTGGGTAACCATCTGCTGAAGAAGAATCCGAATGCCAAGGTGGTCTACCTGCATTCCGAGCGTTTTGTCGCCGACATGGTCAAGGCCCTGCAGCTGAACGCGATCAACGAATTCAAGCGTTTCTACCGTTCGGTGGATGCGCTGTTGATCGACGATATTCAGTTCTTCGCCAAGAAGGAGCGCTCGCAGGAGGAGTTCTTCCATACCTTCAATGCGTTGCTCGAGGGCGGCCAGCAGGTGATCCTCACCAGTGACCGTTATCCGAAGGAAATCGAGGGCTTGGAAGAGCGGTTGAAATCGCGCTTCGGCTGGGGGTTGACGGTGGCGGTCGAGCCGCCAGAGTTGGAGACCCGGGTGGCGATCCTGATGAAAAAGGCCGATCAAGCCAAAGTCGATCTACCCCATGATGCCGCCTTCTTCATCGCCCAACGCATCCGCTCCAACGTTCGTGAACTGGAAGGCGCGCTGAAGCGGGTCATCGCCCATTCGCACTTCATGGGCCGCGACATCACCATCGAGCTGATCCGCGAGTCGCTGAAGGATCTGCTGGCGCTGCAGGACAAGCTGGTCAGCGTCGACAATATTCAGCGCACGGTGGCCGAGTACTACAAGATCAAGATCGCCGATCTGCTCTCCAAGCGGCGGTCGCGTTCGATCGCGCGGCCGCGCCAGGTGGCGATGGCGCTGTCGAAGGAGTTGACCAACCATAGCCTGCCGGAGATCGGCGACGCCTTCGGCGGTCGCGATCACACCACGGTATTGCACGCTTGTCGTAAGATTGCTGAGCTTAGAGAATCCGACGCGGATATCCGCGAGGACTACAAGAACCTGCTGCGCACCCTGACTACCTGATATCCAACGCAGCCCATGAGGCAAGGGACTAGACCATGCAATTCACCATTCAACGCGAAGCCTTGTTGAAACCCCTGCAACTGGTCGCTGGCGTCGTCGAACGTCGCCAGACCTTGCCGGTGCTATCCAACGTCTTGCTGGTGGTCGATGGCCAGCAGTTGTCGCTGACGGGGACTGACCTGGAAGTCGAGCTGGTGGGGCGCGTGACACTCGAGGAGCCGGCCCAGCCGGGCGAAATCACCGTGCCGGCGCGTAAGCTGATGGATATCTGCAAAAGCCTGCCCAACGATGCGCTGATCGATATCAAGGTCGATGAGCAGAAACTCATCGTCAAGGCTGGCCGTAGTCGCTTTACCCTTTCCACTCTGCCGGCCAATGATTTCCCCAGCGTCGAGGAAGGCCCGGGCTCGCTGACCTTCACCCTCGGGCAAAGCAAACTGCGCCGGTTGATCGAGCGCACCAGTTTCGCCATGGCCCAGCAGGATGTGCGTTATTACCTCAATGGCATGCTCCTCGAGGTGCAAACCGGCGTGCTGCGCGCGGTGGCCACTGACGGTCACCGGTTGGCCATGTGTTCGATGGAGGCCGGTATCGAGCATGCCGACCGCCATCAGGTGATCGTGCCACGCAAGGGCATTTTGGAACTGGCCCGCTTGCTGACCGAACAGGATGGCAGTGTCAGCATCGTCCTCGGTCAGCACCATATCCGTGCCACCACTGGCGAGTTCACCTTCACCTCGAAGCTGGTGGACGGCAAGTTCCCCGATTACGAACGCGTGCTGCCGCGCGGGGGCGACAAGCTGGTGGTTGGAGATCGCCAGGTACTGCGCGAAGCCTTCAGCCGCACGGCGATTCTGTCCAACGAAAAATACCGGGGCATCCGCCTGCAGTTGGCTGCGGGTCAGCTGAAGATCCAGGCCAACAACCCTGAGCAGGAGGAAGCCGAAGAGGAAGTGGCGGTCGATTACACGGGCAGTGGTCTGGAGATCGGTTTCAACGTCAGTTATCTGCTCGATGTCCTGGGGGTAATGGCGACCGAACAGGTACGATTGATTCTCTCCGACTCCAACAGCAGCGCGCTGCTGCAGGAAGCTGATAACGACGACTCGGCCTACGTTGTCATGCCGATGCGCTTGTAACTCGGAATCCTAGCCGCCTCAATGTCCCTCAGTCGTGTCACGGTCACCGCAGTGCGTAATCTGCACGCGGTGACTCTCTCCCCCTCCCCCCGCATCAACATCCTCTCAGGCGCCAACGGCAGCGGTAAGACCAGCTTGCTGGAGGCGATCCATCTGTTGGGCTTGGCGCGCTCGTTCCGCAGTCTGCGCCTGCTCCCGGTCATCCAGTATGAACAGCAGGCCTGCACGGTCTTCGGTCAAGTTTTGCTGGCAGAGGGTGGATACAGCAATCTGGGTGTTTCGCGTGATCGACAGGGCGAGTTTCAAATTCGCATCGACGGGCAGAATGCACGCAGCGCAGCACAGCTGGCCGAAACGCTGCCGCTGCAGTTGATCAACCCCGATAGCTTTCGCTTGCTAGAAGGTGCGCCGAAGGTCCGTCGTCAGTTTCTCGACTGGGGAGTGTTCCACGTGGAACCGCGCTTTCTTCCGGCCTGGCAGCGCCTGCAGAAGGCGCTGCGGCAGCGAAACTCGTGGCTGCGGCATGGTACACTGGACGCCGCTTCGCAGGCGGCCTGGGACCGCGAATTGTGCCTGGCCAGCGAGGAAATAGACGGCTATCGACGTGCCTATATCCAGACGCTGAAGCCGGTGTTCGAGCGCACCCTGAATGAATTGGTTGAGCTGGAAGGGTTGTCCCTCAGCTATTACCGCGGTTGGGACCGGGATCGTGCGATCGGCGATGTGCTGGCCGCCTCCCTCAGCCGCGATCAGCAGTTAGGGCATACTCAGGCCGGTCCACAGCGCGCGGATCTGCGTCTGCGTTTGGGGGCACACAATGCCGCGGACATTCTCTCGCGCGGGCAGCAGAAGCTGGTCGTCTGTGCCTTGCGGATTGCCCAAGGGCATTTGGTCAGTCAGGCCAGGCGCGGGCAGTGCATTTATCTGGTAGACGACTTGCCGTCCGAACTGGACGAGCGGCACCGGCGCGCACTGTGCCGGTTGTTGGAAGATTTGAACTGTCAGGTGTTCATCACCTGTGTCGATGAAGAATTGATGAGGGAAGGCTGGCGCACGGACACGCCGGTTGCCATGTTCCACGTGGAACAGGGTCGAATCACACCAGTGGGAGTGAAGGCATGAGCGAAAATCAAACGTACGACTCCTCCAGCATCAAGGTGCTGAAAGGTCTGGATGCCGTACGCAAACGCCCGGGCATGTACATCGGCGATACCGATGATGGTACTGGCCTGCACCACATGGTGTTCGAGGTGGTGGACAACTCCATCGACGAGGCCTTGGCGGGATACTGCTCGGAAATCAGCATCACTATTCATCCCGATGAATCCATCACTGTACGTGACAACGGTCGCGGCATTCCGGTGGATCTTCATAAAGAAGAAGGTGTTTCGGCCGCCGAAGTGATCATGACCGTGCTGCATGCCGGCGGAAAGTTCGACGACAACAGTTACAAGGTCTCCGGCGGCCTGCATGGCGTGGGTGTTTCGGTAGTCAACGCGCTGTCCAAGGAACTGGTGTTGACCATCCGCCGCAGCGGCAAGGTCTGGGAGCAGATCTATGTCCATGGCGTACCCCAGGCTCCGTTGGCGGCAGTCGGCGATAGCGAAGGTACCGGTACGCAGATTCACTTCAAGCCCTCCGCTGATACCTTCCACAACATCCACTTCAGCTGGGATATTCTGGCCAAGCGTCTGCGCGAATTGTCCTTCCTCAACTCCGGTGTCGGCATCGTCCTCAAGGACGAACGCAGCGGCAAAGAAGAGCTGTTCAAATACGAAGGCGGCCTCAAAGCCTTCGTCGAGTACCTGAACACCAACAAGACCCCGGTGAACCAGGTATTCCACTTCAACATACAGCGCGAAGAAGACGGTGTCGGCGTTGAAGTCGCCCTGCAGTGGAACGACAGCTTCAACGAGAACCTGCTCTGTTTCACCAACAATATTCCGCAGCGGGATGGCGGTACTCATCTGGCCGGCTTCCGCTCTGCCCTCACCCGCAACCTGAACAACTACATCGAGACCGAAGGCCTGGCCAAGAAGTTCAAGATCGCCACCACCGGCGATGATGCCCGGGAAGGCCTGACGGCGATCATTTCGGTGAAGGTGCCGGATCCGAAATTCAGCTCGCAGACCAAGGACAAGCTGGTGTCTTCCGAGGTGAAAACCGCGGTGGAACAGGAGATGGGCAAGCACTTCGCCGATTTCCTGCTGGAGAATCCCACCGAGGCCAAGGCCGTGGTCGGCAAGATGATCGACGCCGCCCGCGCCCGCGAAGCCGCGCGCAAGGCGCGGGAAATGACCCGCCGCAAGGGTGCCCTGGATATCGCCGGCCTCCCCGGCAAACTGGCTGACTGCCAGGAGAAAGATCCGGCGCTCTCCGAACTCTACCTGGTGGAGGGTGACTCCGCCGGCGGTTCCGCCAAGCAGGGCCGCAACCGCAAGACCCAAGCGATCCTGCCGCTCAAGGGCAAGATCCTCAACGTCGAGCGCGCGCGCTTCGACCGCATGATCTCCTCGCAAGAGGTCGGCACCCTGATCACCGCACTGGGCTGCGGGATTGGCCGTGACGAATACAACATCGACAAGCTGCGCTACCACAACATCATCATCATGACCGATGCCGACGTCGACGGTTCGCACATCCGCACCCTGCTGTTGACCTTCTTCTTCCGTCAGTTGCCCGAGCTGATCGAGCGTGGCTACATCTATATCGCCCAGCCACCGCTGTACAAGGTCAAGAAAGGCAAGCAGGAGCAGTACATCAAGGACGACGAGGCCATGGAGGAATACATGACCCAGTCGGCCTTGGACGAGGCCAGCCTGCACGTCAACGAGTCGGCGCCAGGCATTGCCGGTGAGGCCTTGCAAGCGCTGGTCAACGACTACCGGGCCGTGATGAAGACCCTCAAGCGCCTGTCACGCCTGTATCCGCAGGAGCTGACCGAACACTTCGTCTACCTGCCCCGGGTCAGCGTCGACAACCTGGCGGATCAGCCCTCCATGCAGGCCTGGTTGGCGCAGTTCAGCGAACGCCTGAAGGGCATGGAAAAGTCCGGTCTGGCCTACAAGACCAGCCTGCGTGAAGACCGCGAGCGCCACTTGTGGCTGCCGGAGGTCGAGCTGATTTCCCATGGAGTGTCGAGCTACATCACCTTCAACCGCGACTTCTTCGCCAGCAACGATTACAAGAGTGTCACCAACCTCGGTGAGCACTTGAACAATCTGCTCGAGGACAGCGCCTATGTGAAGCGCGGCGAGCGCAAGAAGCCGGTCGGCAGCTTCAAGGAAGCCCTCGAATGGCTGCTGACGGAAAGCACCAAGCGCCACAGCATCCAGCGCTATAAGGGCCTGGGCGAGATGAACCCCGATCAGCTGTGGGAAACCACCATGGACCCGGAAGCGCGGCGCATGCTCAAGGTGACCATCGAGGATGCCATCGCCGCCGACCAGATCTTCAACACCCTGATGGGCGATGAAGTGGAGCCGCGTCGCAACTTCATCGAAAGCAACGCCTTGGCGGTGTCTAACTTGGACTTCTGATTGCTTGCTGTTTCCAGCCGCAGCCAATAAAAAACCCCGGGAAACCGGGGTTTTTTATTGGCTCTTTAAGCGCTCCTGAAGGCTTCTCAGGCGGCGCTGGAACTGTCCGCCACAGTCTGTGGGGCGACGCCGGAGAGCTGTTGCTGCGCCTGGCTGACCCAGGCGAAGGCGCGCTCATTCAGTTCGGCGATGGCACGCGGGCCCTCGCCTTCGGCGTACATCGGTGGGCCGATGATCACCTGGATGGTGCCTGGGCGCTTGCCCCAGCCGTGCTTCGGCCAGAACTCGCCGGCGTTGTGAGCGATCGGCAGCACCGGCAGGCCGGCATTCACCGCCAGCGCGGTGCCGCCGCGCGAGAACTTGCCGAGCTGACCCGGAGGCAGCCGCGTGCCTTCCGGGAAGATCAGCACCCAGCAGCCTTGCAGCAGGAGTTCATGGCCCTTCTGTGCCACCTGCTTGAGGGCGGCCTTGGGGTTGTTGCGGTCGATGGCGATTGGCTTGAGCATGGCCATCGCCCAGCCAAAGAACGGCACATACAGCAGCTCGCGTTTGAGCACCTGGCTGAGTGGCTCGAAGTAGCTGGAGAGGAAGAAGGTCTCCCAGGTGCTCTGGTGGTTAGCGAGGATCACGCACGGCTGCTTGGGCACGTTCTCGGCCCCGCTGACCTGATAGTGCAGGCCCAGCACAGTGCTCGACAGGCCCACGGCGAAGCGGCACCAGAGCACGTTGATGAAGTGGTAGCGGGCGCGGAAGGATAGGAAGGGCGCGACGAAAAAGCTCAGCGTGCACCAGAGCAAGGCGCTGGACGACAGCAGCAGGTAGAAGAGAAGGGTTCTGAAGGCCTGCACTGTCGACATGTGAGCGTTATTCCTGTTGGAGAAGGTGGTCGGCGACGGCCGCCAGATCATCAAATAGCAAGGTTCCGGCCGGCAAGCCTTGCGCCAGGGTGCGTTCGCCTTTGCCGGTTTTCACCAATATCGGCTGACAGTCGACGGCCAGGGCCGCCTCCAGGTCACCGCTGCTGTCGCCGACGAACCAGACGCCGGCCAGATCCGCTGCGTAGTGCTCGGCGATCTGCTTGAGCATGCCCGGATGGGGCTTGCGACAGTCGCAGCCATCGTCCGGGCCGTGCGGGCAATGCACGATCAGGCCGACTTCACCGCCCTGCTCCGCCACCAGTTGGCGCAGGTGAGCATGCATGGCCTCGAGGGTGGCCAGATCGTAATAGCCGCGGGCCAGGCCGGACTGGTTAGTGGCTACCGCGACGGTCCAGCCGGCCCTGGACAGGCGGGCGATGGCGGCGATGGCGCCGGGAACGGGGATCCATTCGGCCAGCGATTTGATGTAAGCGTCGGAGTCCTGGTTGATGACGCCGTCGCGGTCGAGAATCAGTAGTTTGTTCATACACCATCACAAGCAGGGCGGACCCACCGCTGAGCGGCGGCCCGCCTCACCATCAGCCCAGCACGGAGATATCGGCGACGCCGAGGAACAGCCCGCGCAGCTTGGCCAGCAGCGCATAGCGGTTGGCGCGCACGTCGGCGTTCTCGGCGTTGACCAGCACCGCCTCGAAGAAGCTGTCGACCGGCTCGCGCAGGGCCGCCAGGCGGGCCAGGGCGGCGCTGTACTGCCGGGCCTGGGCCAGCGGTTGCACGGCTTGATCGGCCTGTTGGATCGCGGCGTACAGGGAGAACTCGTTGGGGCTGTCGAAGTAGTGCGCTTGCACCGCCTCGGCGACGCTGCCCTCGGCCTTGCTCAGCAGGTTCGACACGCGCTTGTTCGCGGCGGCCAGCGCTTCGGCCTCGGGCAGCTTGCGGAAGGCCTGCACGGCCTGCACGCGCTGATCGAAGTCCAGCGGCGAGCCGGGGTTGACCGCGCGCACCGCCTGATAGGCGGCGACGTCGACGCCCTCGTCCTCGTAGCGCGCGCGCAGGCGGTCGAAGACGAAGTCCTGCACCTGGGCGGCCAGGCCATCGGCCTTGACCTTGGCGCCGAACTGCTGGATGGCGAAGGCGATAGTGGCCGGGATGTCCAGGTCCAGCTGCTTCTCGATGAGGATGCGCAGCACGCCGAGGGCGGCGCGGCGCAGGGCGTAGGGGTCCTTGCTGCCGGTGGGCAGCATGCCTATGCCGAAGATGCCGACCAGGGTGTCGAGCTTGTCGGCGATCGCCACCGCCGCGCCGGTCAGGGTGCTCGGCAGTTCGGCGCCGGCGCCACGCGGCATGTACTGCTCGGTGAGGGCCAGAGCGACGTCTTCGGCCTCGCCGTCATGCAGCGCGTAGTAGTAGCCGGCAACGCCCTGCATCTCGGGGAACTCGCCGACCATTTCGGTGGCCAGGTCGCACTTGGACAGCAGACCGGCACGCGCGGCGCGCGCGGCGTCGCCGCCGATGCGTTGGGCGATGAAGGCGGCGAGTCGGGAGACCCGCTCGGCCTTGTCGAACACACTGCCGAGCTGGGCCTGGAACACCACGTTGGCCAGGCGCTGGTTGAAGCTTTCCAGCTTCTGCTTCTTGTCCTGCTTGAAGAAGAACTCGGCGTCGGTGAGGCGCGGGCGCACCACCTTCTCGTTGCCGGCGACGATCTGCGCCGGGTCCTTGCTCACCAGGTTGGCGACGGTGATAAAGCGCGGCAGCAGCTTGCCGTCGGCATCCAGCAGGCAGAAGTACTTCTGGTTGTCCTGCATGGTGGTGATCAGCGCTTCCTGCGGCACGGCGAGGAAACGTTCCTCGAAGCTGCACACCAGCGGAACCGGCCATTCGACCAGCGCGGTGACTTCATCCAGCAGCGCCGGCGGGACTATGGCGCTGCCCTGCTGCTCGGTGGCCAGTGCGGCAACGCGCTGTTCGATCAGCGCGCGGCGCTCGGCGAAGTCGGCCAGCACGTGGGCGCTGCGCAGGTCTTCCAGGTAAGTGCTCGGCTTGGAGATGCGCACCTGATCCGGGTTGTGGAAGCGGTGGCCGCGCGACTCGCGACCGGCTTTCTGGGCGAGGATGGTGCAGTCGATCACCTCGTCGCCGAACAGCATGACCAGCCACTGGGTCGGGCGCACGAATTCGTCGCGGCGCGCGGCCCAGCGCATGCGCTTGGGAATCGGCAGCTCGTTCAACGAGGTGGTGACTATGCCTGGCAGCAGGCTCGCAGCCGGCTGGCCGGGGATGCTCTGGCTGAACTTCAGTTTCGCCCCGCTGCGGTCGATCTGCGCCAGCTCGACGCCGCACTTCTTGGCGAAGCCGAGGGCGGCCTGGGTCGGATTACCGTCGGCGTCGAAGGCGGCCTGCACCGGCGGGCCGTCGAGGTTGAGGCTGCGGTCCGGCTGCTGGGTCGCCAGCTGCTCGACCAGCACGGCCAGACGCCGCGGTGCGGCAAACACCTGGGCCGTGGCGTAGTTCAGGCCGGCGGCCTTGAGGCCCTTCTCGATGCCGGAAAGAAAGGCTTCGCCGAGGCTCTTCAGCGCTTTGGGTGGCAGTTCTTCGGTACCCAGTTCGACGAGAAAATCTTGTGCACTCATTCCGCGGCCTCCAGCTTGGCCAGTACTTCATCGCGTAGTTCGGGGGTGGCCATCGGGAAGCCGAGCTTGGCGCGCGCGTTCAGGTAGCTCTGCGCCACCGCCCTCGCCAGCGTTCTGACGCGCAGGATATATTGCTGGCGCGCGGTCACCGAGATGGCGCGGCGGGCGTCCAGCAGGTTGAAGGTGTGCGAGGCCTTGAGGACCATTTCGTAGGTCGGCAGCGGCAGTTCCAGTTCGATCAGGCGATTGGCCTCGGACTCGTAGAAGTCGAACAGCTCGAACAGCTTGGCGACGTTGGCGTGCTCGAAGTTGTAGGTCGACTGCTCCACCTCGTTCTGGTGGAACACGTCGCCATAGGTCACGGTGCCGAACGGGCCGTCGGTCCACACCAGGTCGTACACCGAGTCGACGCCCTGCAGGTACATGGCCAGGCGTTCGAGGCCGTAGGTGATCTCGCCGGTCACCGGATAGCACTCGATGCCGCCGACCTGCTGGAAGTAGGTGAACTGGGTGACTTCCATGCCGTTCAGCCAGACTTCCCAGCCCAGACCCCAGGCGCCGAGGGTCGGCGATTCCCAGTTGTCTTCGACGAAGCGGATGTCGTGCACCAGCGGGTCGAGGCCGATGGCCTTCAGCGAGCCGAGATACAGCTCCTGGAAGTTCTCCGGGTTGGGCTTCAACACCACCTGGAACTGGTAGTAATGCTGCAGGCGGTTGGGGTTCTCGCCATAGCGGCCGTCAGCCGGGCGGCGGCTCGGTTGCACGTAGGCGGCGTTCCAGTTTTCCGGGCCGATGGCACGCAGGAAGGTGGCGGTGTGGAAAGTGCCGGCGCCGACTTCCATATCGTACGGCTGCAATACCACGCAGCCCTGCTCGGCCCAGTACTGCTGCAGGGCGAGGATCAAATCTTGGAAGGTGCGCACGGCAGGCGTAGTCTGGCTCACGAAATTTCACCTGTACTGAGGCTGCGACAGAAAGGCCGCGAGTATACCCCAATCCGTCTCCCCTCCACTGCCCTGGAAGGCTTATGCCACGCTGCTTCTGGTGTACCGACGATCCCCTGTACATGGCTTACCACGACGACGAATGGGGCGTGCCGTTGCGCGACCCACAGGGCCTGTTCGAGCTGTTGCTGCTCGAGGGTTTTCAGGCCGGGCTGTCGTGGCTGACGGTGCTGAAGAAGCGCGAACGCTACCGCCAGGTGCTGTTCGGCTTCGACGTGCAACGCCTGGCGCAGATGAGCGACGCCGAGATCGAGGCACTGATGCAGGATCCGGGGATCATCCGCAACCGCCTCAAGCTCAAGGCCGCGCGGCAGAACGCCCAGGCCTGGCAGCGTCTGGACGATCCGGTCGGCTGGCTGTGGTCGTTCGTCGGCGATCAGCCGAAGATCAATCGCTTCAGCGGTCGCGGCGATGTGCCGGCGGTGACGCCCGAGGCCGAGGCGATGAGCAAGGCGCTGAAGAAGGCCGGCTTCACCTTCGTCGGGCCGACCATCTGCTACGCCTTCATGCAGGCCAGCGGGATGGTCATGGACCACTCCCGCGACTGTGATCGGCATGCGGAGTTGGGTGGGGCGTAGGTTGGCGCTGAGCGCAGAAAGTAGGATGGGTTGAGCGTAGCGATACCCATCGCGGAGCCGAACTAGCGCACGTTGGGTATCGCTGCGCTCAACGCCAACCTACAAGAGCGTCCTGCGCGGCGGTTACAATGCCGGCCTCGCAAATTTCTGGAGCTGCCTGTGGAAAAGTTCAAAGGCGCCTTGGTGGTCGGCTTTCTGCGTTTGTTCGCCCTGTTGCCCTGGCGTGCGGTGCAGGCCGTTGGCGCGGCGATCGGCTGGCTGATGTGGAAGCTGCCCAATGGTTCGCGCCAGGTGGCGAGCATCAATCTGGCCAAGTGTTTTCCCGAGCTGGACGCCGGCGCCCACGACCGCCTGCTGCGCCGCACCTTGATGGACACCGGGCGCACCATCACCGAAAGCGCCTGCGCCTGGATCTGGCCGGCGCAGAAGTCGATTGACCTGATCCGCGAGGTCGAGGGCCTGGACGTGCTGCACGCGGCGCTGACCAGCGGCAAGGGCGTGGTCGGCATCACCAGCCACCTGGGCAACTGGGAGGTGCTCAACCACTACTACTGCAGCCAGTGCAAACCGGTGATCTTCTACCGCCCGCCGAAGCTCAAGGCGGTCGACGAACTGCTGCAGAAGCAGCGCGTGCAGCTCGGCAACCGTGTCGCGCCATCGACCAAGGAAGGCATCCTCAGCGTCATCAAGGAGGTGCGCAAAGGCGGCGCGGTGGGCATTCCCGCCGACCCCGAGCCGAGCCTGTCGGCCGGCTTCTTCGTGCCCTTCTGCGCGGTACAGGCGCTGACCAGCAAGTTCGTCGCCGGCATGCTCGGCGGTGGCAAGGCGACCGGCGTATTCATCCATGCCCTGCGCCTGGACGACGGTTCCGGCTTCAAGGTGATCTTCGAGGCGGTGCCGGAGGCGATGTACAGCCCCGACGCACAAACCTCGGTGGCGGCCATGAGCCAGGTGGTGGAGCGTTATGTGCGTACTTACCCGAGCCAGTACATGTGGACCATGAAGCGCTTCAAGAAGCGCCCCGAGGGTGAAACCCGCTGGTATTGAGCCAAGGCGCCGCGAGGCGCCTTTTTGTTGCCCGCGGCTGGGCGAAGGCGCGGATTTGCGTTATTAAATGGCCCTCACCCTCAGCACGGTAAAGTCATGGCCAATCAGCGTCAGTACCCGCGCACGCCGCTGAAGTGCCGGATCAAGATCTGCCACCCGAGCTTCGGCGAACTGATCGCCCAGACTCGCGATCTGTCCGACGGCGGGGTCTACATCAAACACGCCGATCTGCTCGCCCTGCCCCCGGGTACCCTGGTCAGCGGCCAGGTCCAGGATTTGCCGATCGCTGCGCCTATCCTGCAGATGCGGGTCATGCGCGCGGATGGCGAGGGCGTCGGCTTGCGCTTCTGCGCCGAGGATGACGAGCGCCAAGCCGCCGAGTGATCAGCCCGCCGGTCGAGGCTTGTCGAGTTTTTTCAAGAACACCGTCATTTCTTTCTCCGCCTGCTTGTCGCCATGCGCCTGGGCGGCCGCCAGCCCCTGCTCCCAGGCCTGGCGCGCACCCGCCAGGTCGCCCTGGCCCTGGCGCGCCTTGCCAAGCAGCTTCCAGGCCGCCGAATACTTCGGGTCGAACGCCACGCAGGCTTGCAGGTGCTCGGCGGCGCGGCCGTAGTCGTGCAGGTCCAGATAGCCCTTGCCCAGGCCGAAGCGCAGCAGGGCGTTGTCCACCCCCTTGGCCAGCATCTTTTCCAACCCTTCGAGCATGCTGATTTCCTCGATGCCAATGCATTCGTAGGGTGGATCACGCTTCATCGATCCACCGAGCCGAGTCTGGTGGATGTAAAAAGCGACATCCACCCTAGGGCTACAGACGATGCGTTAGAAGAAGGTCAGACCGACCTGGAACAGCCGCTCGACGTCGCGGATGTGTTTCTTGTCCACCAGGAACAGGATCACATGGTCGCCGGACTCGATCAGCGTGTCGTCGTGGGCGATCAGCACCTCCTCGTCGCGGATCACCGCGCCGATGGTGGTGCCCGGCGGCAGGGCGATGTCCTCGATCATACGGCCGATCACCTTGCTCGACTTGGCGTCGCCGTGGGCGATCACCTCGATCGCTTCCGCCGCGCCGCGCCGCAGCGAGTGGGCGCTGACGATGTCGCCGCGGCGCACGTGGGTCAGCAGCGCGCCGATGGTCGCCAGCTGCGGGCTGATAGCGATGTCGATGTCGCCACCCTGGACTAGGTCGACATAGGCCGGGTTGTTGATGATGGTCATCACCTTGCGCGCGCCGAGGCGCTTGGCCAGCAGCGAGGACATGATGTTGGCCTCGTCGTCGTTGGTCAGGGCGAGGAAGATGTCGGCGTCGCTGATGTTCTCCTCGACCAGCAGATCGCGGTCGGAGGCGCTGCCCTGGAGCACGATGGTGCTGTCCAGGGCATCGGACAGGTGCCGGCAGCGCGCCGGGTTGTGCTCGATGATCTTCACCTGGTAGCGGCTTTCGATGGCCTCGGCCAGGCGCTCGCCGATATGCCCGCCGCCGGCGATGACGATGCGCTTGTAGCTGTCCTCGAGGCGGCGCATTTCGCTCATCACCGCACGGATGTGCGCCTTCGCGGCGATGAAGAACACCTCGTCGTCGGCCTCGATCACCGTGTCGCCCTGCGGCAGGATTGGCCGGTCGCGGCGGAAGATCGCCGCCACTCGCGTATCCACATTGGGCATATGCTGACGCAGCTGGCGCAGCTGCTGACCGACCAGCGGGCCGCCATAGTAGGCGCGGATCGCCACCAGCTGGGCCTTGCCCTCGGCGAAATCGATCACCTGCAGGGCGCCGGGGTATTCGATCAGGCGCTTGATGTAGTTGGTGACCAGCTGTTCCGGGCTGATCAGCACGTCGACCGGAATCGCCTCGTTGTCGAACAGGCCGGCGCGGGTCAGATAGGCCGACTCGCGCACCCGGGCGATCTTGGTCGGCGTGTGGAACAGGGTGTAGGCCACCTGGCAGGCGACCATGTTGACCTCGTCGCTGTTGGTCACCGCCACCAGCATGTCGGCGTCGTCGGCGCCGGCCTGGCGCAGCACCGTGGGGAACGAGCCGCGGCCCTGCACGGTGCGGATGTCCAGGCGGTCGCCGAGGTCGCGCAGGCGCTCGCCGTCGGTGTCGACCACGGTGATGTCGTTGGCTTCGCCCGACAGGTGCTCCGCCAGGGTGCCGCCGACCTGGCCGGCACCGAGAATGATGATCTTCACGCGTTCACTCCATTAGCCGCGCGGGGCGGCGGCGATCTTCATCAGCTTGGCATAGTAGAAGCCGTCGTGGCCGTCCGCCTGCGGCAACAGCTGGCGCCCGTGCGCCTGCTTCAGGCCGAACGGCCCGGCGATATCCAGCTCGCGCGCGCCGGGCGTGCGGGCGAGGAAGGCGGCGATGGTGTCGCTGTTCTCCGCCGGCAGCACCGAGCAGGTGGCATACAGCAGCACGCCGCCGACCGTCAGGGTCGGCCACAGCGCATCCAGCAACTCGCCTTGCAACTGGGCGAGCGCCGGGATGTCGTCGGCCTGGCGGGTCAGCTTGATGTCCGGGTGACGACGGATCACTCCGGTGGCCGAACAGGGCGCATCGAGGAGGATGCGCTGAAACGGCCGGCCGTCCCACCAGGTCGCGGTGTCGCGGCCGTCGGCGGCGATCAGGGTGGCGCCGAGGCCGAGCCGGTCGAGGTTCTCGCGTACCCGCGCCAGGCGCTTGTCCTCGAGGTCGACGGCGACCACCTCGCTCAGACCGGGCTCGACTTCCAGCAGATGGCAGGTCTTGCCGCCCGGCGCGGCACAGGCGTCCAGCACGCGTTGATCGGGCGCCAGCTCTAGCAGCTCGGCGGCCAGCTGCGCGGCTTCGTCCTGCACGCTGAGCCGGCCGGCGGCGAAGCCCGGCAGGCTCTGCACATCCTGGGCGGCGAGCAGACGAATGCCGTCGCGGCTGAAGGCGCAGGGTTCGGCGCCGATGCCGGCGGCCTGCAGCTCGGCGAGATAGGCATCGCGGCTGCCCTGACGGCGGTTGACCCGCAGGAGCAGCGGCGGATGGGCGTTGTTGGCGGCGCAGATGGCTTCCCACTGCTCCGGCCAGTTGGCCTTGAGGCTCTTCTGCAGCCAGCGCGGATGGGCGGTGCGCACCACCGGGTCGTGTTCCAGCTCGGCGAGCAATGCGGCGCCTTCGCGTTGGGCGCGGCGCAGCACGGCGTTGAGCAGGCCCTTGGCCCAGGGCTTCTTCAATTTTTCGGCGCAACCCACGGTTTCAGCGATGGCGGCATGGGCGGGAATGCGGCTGTGGAACAGCTGGTAGAGGCCGACCAGCAGCAGCGCTTCGACATCCTTGTCGGCGGCCTTGAAGGGCTTTTCCAGCAGGCGTTCGGCGAGCGCGCTCAGGCGCGGCTGCCAACGCGCGGCCCCGAAGGCGAGGTCCTGGGCCAGGCCGCGATCGCGCGGCTCGACCTTGGCCAGTTGCACCGGCAGGCTGCCGCCCAGCGAGGCCTTGCCGGACAGCACGGCGCTCAGGGCACGGGCAGCGGCCAGACGCGGATTCATCGGCCGAGCACCGTGCCGACGGCGAACTGCTCGCGCCGGCTGTTGAACAGATCGGCGAAGTTCAGCGGCTTACCACCGGGCAATTGCAGACGAGTCAGGCGCAGCGCCCCCTCGCCGCAGGCGACGGTCAGGCCGTCCTTGCTGGCGGCGAGAACCGTGCCCGGCGCGCCTTGCCCGGCGCCGAGGCCGGCGGCCAGCACCTTGAGCGGTGCGCCGTCCAGCGTGCTGTGGCAGATCGGCCAGGGATTGAAGGCGCGCACCAAGCGTTCCAGCTCGACGGCCGGGCGCGACCAGTCGAGCCGCGCCTCGTCCTTGTTCAGCTTGTGTGCGTAGGTGGCCAGGTCGTCGTCCTGCACCTCGCCGACCAAGTTGCCGGCAGCCAGCCCGGCGATCGCCTGCAGCACCGCCGGCGGACCGAGTTCGGCGAGGCGGTCGTGCAGGCTGCCACCGGTGTCGGCGGCGCTGATCGGGGTATGCACCTTGAGCAGCATCGGCCCGGTGTCGAGCCCGGCTTCCATCTGCATCACGGTGACCCCGGATTCCGCATCGCCCGCCTCCACCGCGCGCTGGATCGGCGCGGCGCCGCGCCAGCGCGGCAGCAGCGAGGCGTGGCTGTTGATGCAGCCCAGGCGCGGGATATCCAGCACCGCCTGCGGCAGGATCAGGCCGTAGGCGACCACCACCAGCAGATCCGGCCGCAGCGCCGCCAACTCGGCCTGAGCCTCGGCGTTGCGCAGGCTCGGTGGCTGGTGCACGGCGATGCCGTGCTGCGCGGCGAGCTGCTTGACCGGGCTGGGCGCAAGCTTCTGCCCGCGGCCGGCCGGGCGATCCGGCTGGGTGTAGGCGGCGACGATCGAATGCGGGCTGGCGAGCAGCGCCTGCAGGTGCGTGGCGGCGAATTCCGGGGTGCCGGCGAAGACGATACGCAGGGGCTCAGTCATGGGGGGTCACCAAAGAAAAAGGCTTGCCGGGGCAAGCCTTTGGAGAAGGGCGATCAGGCGCGCTGGCGGTGCTGCTTTTCCAGCTTCTTCTTGATCCGGTCGCGCTTGAGGTTGGACAGGTAGTCGACGAACAGCTTGCCGTTGAGGTGATCGCACTCGTGCTGGATGCACACCGCCAGCAGGCCTTCGGCGATTTCCTCGAAGGCCTGGCCGTCGCGATCGTAGGCCTTAATCTTGACCTTCTGCGGGCGGTCGACGTTCTCGTAGAAGCCGGGCACCGACAGGCAGCCTTCCTGGTACTGGTCCATCTGCTCGGTCAGCGATTCGAACTCGGGGTTGATGAACACCCGCGGTTCGGACTTGTCCTCGGACAGGTCCATCACCACCACGCGCTTGTGCACGTTGACCTGGGTCGCGGCCAGGCCGATACCGGGAGCGTCGTACATGGTTTCGAACATGTCGTCGATCAACTGGCGAAGGGCGGCGTCGAACATTTCCACCGGCTTGGCGATGGTGCGCAGGCGCGGATCGGGGAATTCGAGGATGTTTAGAATCGCCATATGCGTTTGTGATGCACTTGTGGAATAAAGTCAAAAACCGCTGCTAATATGCTGAGCAGCATTGAAAAACGGCTTCAGGCCGCGCCCTGCAAGGGCTCCGACGCGGCGCTAGGGCGCTTCATGAAGACACATAATAAAGGGATTCACTGCATGAGGAAAACACTACTCGCCCTGCTGCTCCTCGCCGCCGGAGGCTTGGCTCAGGCCGCAGTGCAACTCAAGGACGGTCACCCGGAGCGCTACACCGTGGTCAAAGGCGATACCCTGTGGGATATCTCCGGCAAGTTTCTGCGTCAACCCTGGAAGTGGCCGGAAATCTGGCACGCCAATCCGCAAATCGAAAACCCTCATCTGATCTACCCGGGCGACGTGCTGTCCCTCGTTTATATCGACGGCCAGCCGCGTCTGGTGCTCAATCGCGGCGAGTCGCGCGGCACCATCAAACTGTCGCCCAAGGTGCGCAGCACGCCGATGGCCGAAGCCATCCCGACCATTCCGCTGGAGGCGATCAACAGCTTCCTGATCAGCAACCGCATCGTTGACACCCCCGAACAGTTCCAAGGCCAGCCCTATATAGTTGCCGGCAATGCCGAGCGGGTGGTCAGCGGTGCCGGTGATCGCGTCTATGCCCGCGGTCTGCTGGCGCCGGACGTGCCGGTGTACGGTATCTTCCGTCAGGGCCGCACCTATATCGACCCAGTCACCGAGGAGTTTCTCGGCATCAACGCCGACGATATCGGTAGTGGTCAGGTGGTCGCCGAGGAAGGTGATATCGCCACCATGGCATTGACCCGTTCGACCCAGGAAGTGCGCCTCGGTGATCGCCTGTTCCCCACCGAGGAGCGGGCGATCAACTCCACCTTCATGCCCAGCGAGCCGAGCGGCGAGATCAAGGGCCTGATTCTCGACGTGCCGCGCGGGGTCACGCAGGTCGGCCAGTTTGACGTGGTGACCATCAACAAGGGCAAGCGCGACGGCCTCGCCGAAGGCAACGTGCTGGCGGTGTACAAGACCGGCGAGACGGTGCGCGATCGCGTCACCGGCGAAACGGTGAAGATTCCCGACGAGCGTTCCGGCCTGCTGATGGTGTTCCGCACCTACGACAAACTCAGCTACGGCCTGATCCTCGGCGCCACCCGTCAGCTGGCGGTGCTCGACAAGGTGCAGAACCCCTAAGTCAGCGAAACCCCTCGGAACCCCCGCACTGCGGGGGTTTTGTGTTTTAAGCGATCAAGGATGATCAATATGTCAGCGATTTCCCCCGCCGAGCTGGAAGCCCGGCTGCGTCTGCATGGGTTGCCGGAGCTCGGCCCCCGGCGCTTGCGCAAACTCATCGACGCCTTCGGCAATGCCTCTTCCGCCTTGAGTGCCCCGGCCAGTGCCTGGCGCGCGCTCGGCTTGCCGGCGGCGAGCGCCGAGGCGCGCCGCAGTGGCGACATTCGCCAACAAGTCGGCGCGGCGCTGGCCTGGCTGGAGCAGGCTGACCAGCACCTGCTGATGTGGGACGATCCGGGTTATCCGGCGTTGCTGGCGGAATTGGCCGATGCCCCGCCGCTGCTGTTCGTCGCCGGTGATCCGGGCCTGCTCGAGCGGCCGCAACTGGCCATGGTCGGCAGCCGCCGCGCCTCGCGCCCGGGCTTGGACAACGCCCACGCCTTCGCCCGCAGCCTGGCCGGCGGCGGTTTCGTGATCACCAGCGGCCTGGCCCTGGGGATCGACGGCGCCGCCCATCAGGGCGCGCTGGAAGTGGACGGCAAGACCGTGGCGGTGCTCGGCACCGGCCTCGAACGGCTGTATCCGCAGCGCCATCTGCGTTTGGCGGCGGAGATCCGCGAGCGCGGTGGCGCGCTGGTGTCCGAGCTGCCGCTGGACTGTCCGCCGCAGGCGAGCAACTTCCCGCGGCGCAACCGCATCATCAGCGGCCTATCGTTGGGCGTGCTGGTGGTCGAGGCCAGTCCGGCGAGCGGCTCGCTGATCACCGCACGGCTGGCGGCGGAACAGGGCCGCGAGGTCTATGCCATCCCCGGTTCGATCCACCATCCGGGCGCCCGCGGCTGTCACCAGTTGATCCGCGAAGGTGCGATCCTGGTGGAGAGCGTCGAACATATCCTCGAGGCGTTGCGCGGTTGGCAGCAACTCGGGCCGGCCAGTGCGACGGTGCCGGCAGGCACGAAACAGCAGGGCCAGGCCGAGGCTCAGCATCCGCTGGTGCAACTGCTGCACGCCGCACCCCATAGCAGTGAGGCGCTGGCCGTCGCCAGCGGCTGGTCACTGCCAGAGGTGCTGGCGGCGCTCACCGAGCTGGAACTGGACGGCCAAGTGGCCTGCGAAGGTGGGCGCTGGGTGGGCCGCGCTGGCTAGCTTGGGTACACTGCCGGCAGTTTTCCTCGGGGGGTAGTGATGATCAGCAAGTGGCGGGTGCAGCAGGCGGCGCGGGTGGTGCGCAACGGTGGCGTCATCGCCTATCCGACCGAAGCGGTCTGGGGCCTGGGCTGCGACCCGTGGAACGAAGCCGCGGTGTTGCGCCTGCTGGCGCTCAAGGAGCGGTCGCTGGAAAAGGGCCTGATTCTGGTCGCCGACAGCATTCGCCAGTTCGACTTCCTCTTCGAGGACTTCCCCGAGGCCTGGCTGGAACGCCTCGGCAGCACCTGGCCGGGGCCGAACACCTGGCTGGTGCCGCACCAGAACCGCCTGCCCGAGTGGATCACCGGCGCGCATAACAGCGTCGCCCTGCGCGTCAGCGATCATCCGCTGGTGCGCGACCTGTGCGCCTTGACCGGGCCGCTGGTGTCGACCTCGGCCAACCCCAGCGGGCGGCCGGCGGCGCGTTCACGGCTGCGCGTCGAGCAGTATTTCCACGCCCAATTGGACACGGTGTTGGGTGGCGCCCTCGGCGGGCGCAAGCACCCCAGCCTGATCCGCGACCTGATCAGCGGCAAGGTGCTGCGCCCGGCGTAGCTTGGTGCTGAGGTAGGTTGGCGCTGAGCGCAGCGAAGCCCAACGAGCGATGCTGGCCCCGGCGCCGTGGTTGAGATAAGCGCCGCTTGTTGGGCTTCGTCGCTGCGCTCCTCAACCCAACCTACGGCCAGCCGATCACGGCAACAGGATGGTCGAGCCGGTGGTCTGCCGGCTGGCCAGCGCCGTCTGCGCCTGGGCCGCGTCGGCGAGGGCGTAGCGCTGGCCGATCTCGACCTTGAGCTGCCCGCTGGCCAGCAGGCCGAACAGCTCGTCGGCCATCGCCTGCAGGCTCTCGCGGCTGTTGGCGTAAGCGAACAGGCTCGGCCGGGTGACGTACAGCGAACCCTTCTGCGCGAGGATGCCGAGGTCGACCCCGGTGACCGGCCCGGAGGCGTTGCCGAAGCTGACCAGCAGGCCGCGCGGCTTCACGCAGTCGAGGGAGATTTCCCAGGTGTCCTTGCCCACCGAGTCGTAGACCACCGGGCACTTCTTGCCCGCGGTCAGCTCGCGCACCCGCGCGCACACGTCCTCGCGGCTGTAGTCGATGGTCGCCCAGGCGCCATTGGCTTCAGCCAGCGCGGCCTTGGCCGGTGACGACACGGTGCCGATCAGCTGCACCCCGAGCGCCTTCGCCCACTGGCAGGCGAGCAGGCCGACACCGCCGGCGGCGGCGTGCCAGAGGATGGTTTGTCCGGCCTGCACCTCGTAGGTTTGGCGCAGCAGGTACTGCACGGTGAGGCCCTTGAGCAGCACCGCGGCGGCCTGCTCGAAGCCGATCGCGGCGGGCAGCTTGACCAGCTTGTCGGCCGGCAGCACGTGCAGTTCGCTGTAGGCGCCGAGCGGGCCGGTGGCGTAGGCCACACGGTCGCCGACCTTGAGACCGCTCACCGCGCTGCCAACGGCCTCGACTTCGCCGGCGCCTTCGGTGCCCAGCCCGGAGGGCAGCGCCGGCGGCTGGTACAGGCCGCTGCGGTAGTAGGTGTCGATGAAGTTCAGGCCGATCGCCCGGTTGCGCACCCGCACCTCCTGCGGGCCCGGTGCGGCGGGTTGATAGTCGACATACTCGAGGACTTCCGGGCCGCCGTGGGCGGCGAATTGAATGCGTTTGGCCATGACTGTGCTCCCGCTGCGTAGGCCCTTATCCAAGCCGCCGGACTGACCGCCGTCAAGCCGCGCGCCAGGGCGACGATGGTATGCTTGCGCCCTCATTTTGCCCCGCCCACGCGTATGGGCGCCGCCCCAAGGTGATGCCGTGACTGTTTCCGTCGAGGCCGTGAAGGCCTATCTGCTCGATCTGCAAGACCGTATCTGTAGTGCCCTGGAAGCCGAAGACGGCACCGCGCGTTTCGTCGAAGACGCCTGGCAGCGCCCGGCCGGCGGCGGCGGCCGCACGCGGGTGATCGAGAATGGAGCACTGATCGAGAAAGGCGGGGTCAACTTCTCCCATGTGTATGGCAGCGGCCTGCCGCCGTCGGCCAGCGCCCATCGGCCGGAACTGGCCGGGCGCGGCTTCCAGGCCCTCGGCGTGTCGCTGGTGATCCACCCGGAGAACCCGCACGTGCCGACCTCGCACGCCAACGTGCGCTTCTTCATCGCCGAGAAGGAAGGCGAAGAACCGGTCTGGTGGTTCGGCGGCGGTTTCGACCTGACCCCCTACTACGCCCATGAAGAGGATTGCGTGCACTGGCACCGGGTCGCCCGCGACGCCTGCGCGCCGTTCGGCGCCGAGGTCTACCCGCGCTACAAGGCATGGTGCGACCGCTATTTCCATATCAAGCACCGCCACGAGCCGCGCGGCATCGGCGGGCTGTTCTTCGACGATCTCAACCAGTGGGATTTCGCCACCAGCTTCGCCTTCATGCGCGCCATCGGCGATGCTTATCTGGAGGCCTATCTGCCGCTGGTGCAGAAGCGCAAGGCCACACCGTTCAGCGAGCCGCAGCGCGAGTTCCAGGCCTTCCGCCGCGGCCGCTACGTCGAGTTCAACCTGGTCTACGACCGCGGCACCCTGTTCGGTCTGCAATCCGGCGGGCGCACCGAGTCGATCCTCATGTCGCTGCCGCCCATGGTGCGCTGGGGTTATGACTGGAAACCCGAACCGGGCAGCGCGGAGGCGCGGCTGAGCGAGTATTTCCTGCAGGACCGCGATTGGCTGGCCGGCGCGTAGGACTGCTCCTTCTCCCGTTCACGGGAGAGGGTTGGGGAGAGGGCGGCGTCGCCTGATTACCCTCTCCCCCGGCCCCTCTCCCACAACTGGGAGAGGGGCGCAAAAAAGCCCATGTTTCTTTGAAGGATGTTCCATGGATCGCTACTGCGTGTTCGGCAACCCCATCGGCCACAGCAAGTCGCCGCTGATCCACCGCCTGTTCGCCGCGCAGACCGGCGAGCAGCTGAGCTACGACGCCGTGCTGGCGCCGCTGGACGACTTCGCCGGCTGTGCCCGCGGGTTCTTCGCGAGCGGCCTGGGCGGTAACGTCACAGTACCATTCAAGGAGCAGGCGTTTCGCCTCGCCGATCAGTTGAGCGAGCGCGCTCAGCGGGCCGGCGCGGTGAACACCCTGAAAAAACTCGCCGACGGCCGCCTGCTCGGTGACAACACCGACGGCGCCGGGCTGGTCCGCGACCTGACGGTGAATGCCGGTTTCCCCCTCGCCGGCCGGCGCATCCTCCTGCTCGGTGCCGGCGGCGCGGTGCGTGGCGTGCTCGAACCCTTGCTCGCCGAGCGCCCGGCGGCACTGCTGATCGCCAACCGCACGGTGGCCAAGGCCGAGGAGTTGGCGCGGTTGTTCGCCGATTGCGGCCCGGTATCGGCCAGCGCGTTCGACGGGCTGCACGAGCCGGTCGATCTGATCGTCAACGGCACCTCGGCCAGCCTCGCCGGCGAGCTGCCGCCGCTGACGCCGAGCCTGATCGTGCCCGGCCACACGCTGTGCTACGACATGATGTATGGCAAGCAGCCGACCGCCTTCAACCGCTGGGCCGCGGCGCACGGCGCGGCGCGCACCCTCGACGGCCTGGGCATGCTGGTCGAGCAGGCCGCCGAAGCCTTTTACCTCTGGCGCGGCGTGCGCCCGGACAGCGCGCCGGTGCTGGCCGAATTGCGCCGACAGCTGGCCGCCGGCTGAGCGCGCAAGCGCGGCGATCTGCGCTATAGCTGATAGGAGGGCGGCGTCACGCGCGGGGAGGCCGTCCGCAGTGCCGGGCTGGCCCGCGATACGTCTGCCGGAGACGCTGCGATGCTCACGCCCAGTTGCTTAGCCAGGTTGCCCGACCGCGCTCTTTCGAGTTGCACCCGTGCAGTGCGGATGGCGCTGACCGAGGCGCGCCGCTGGACTCCGGGGTTGGCCGCCGAGAGGCCGTACGCCGCGGCTTTCCGTATACTGGCGGGCCCGCCGCCGCGTGCTGCGGCCCCCTCTGCCATCCAGTCCGTGAAGTCCCCCGTGAAAATCCGCCATTTGCTTGTAAGCCTGCTGCTGTGCGGCAGTGTTGTAGTTGCAGCGAACGCCGCCGGCGCCGATAAGCCCAAGGCCAAACCGGTGCAGGAGCTGGCCTCCGGCAGCGCCCTGCTGGTCGACCTGCAGACCAACCAGGTGCTGTATGCCAGCAACCCCGATATGGTGGTGCCGATCGCCTCGGTGACCAAGCTGATGACCGCCATGGTCGCCCTCGACGCCAAGCTGCCGCTGGATCAGCAGTTGCCCATCGTCATCAAGGACGTGGCGGAAATGCGCGGGGTGTATTCGCGGGTGCGCATCGGCAGCCAGATCAGCCGCCGGCAGATGCTCCTGCTGGCGCTGATGTCCTCGGAAAACCGCGCCGCCGCCAGCCTTGCCCACCACTATCCGGGTGGCGTGCCGGCCTTCGTCGCGGCGATGAACGCCAAGGCCAAGGCGCTGGGCATGAACCATAGCCGCTACGCCGAGCCCACCGGCCTGTCGGAAAAGAACGTCTCCAGCGCCCGCGATCTGGTCAAGCTGCTCAAGGCCAGCCAGCAGTACCCGCTGATCGGCCAGTTCAGCACCACCCGCGAGACCATCGCGGTGTTCCGCAAGCCCAGCTACAGCCTGGGATTCCGCAACACCAACAACCTGGTGCGCAAGGCTGACTGGAGCATCCAGCTGACCAAGACCGGCTTCACCGACGAGGCCGGCCATTGCCTGGTGATGCGCACGGTGATGGGTGGCAAGCCGGTGGCCTTTGTGGTCCTCGATGCGTTGGGCAAATACACCCACACGGCCGACGCCAACCGCCTGAAGAAGTGGGTGGAGACCGGCAAGGTCACCCCGATCCCGGCGGCGGCGAAGAGCTACAAACGGCAGAGGTTGGCCCAGCGCCAGCTGGTCGCGCAGTAACAGGCGTTCGCGGCGCGGCGCGTTGATCCCCTTTCCCGGTTACCTGAGAGGGTTAGGGAGAGGGCCATGGGTGGGTGGCCTATTCGCCGCTCTCCCGCGCGTGCGGGAGAGGTCATTCAGGGCTGTTCTGGCCGTAGCCGTGCACCGACGTAATCGAGAAAGCAGGTGATCCGCGAGGCCAGCGCGGTGTTGCGGTAGTACACCGCGTGGACCGGTTGCCGCACTTCCACCGTGTGCGCGCCCAGCACCTGGCGCAACGCACCGCTGGCGCGGTCTGCGGCGGTCATGAAATCGCTCAGATAGACCAACCCAGCGCCGGCCAGGGCCAGCTGGCGCAGGGTCTCGCCGCTGGAGGCGCTGAGGCTCGGGGCAATCGCCAGAGAATCGCCCAGCGCATGGCGCAACGGCCAGTGGTTGAGGCTCTCCGGCTGGGTGAAGCCGAGCAGGCTGTGGCCGGCCAGGGCGTCCACCGTCTGCGGCTCGCCGTGTTGCTGCAGATAGTCCGGGCTGGCCAGCACGCGCAGGCGGTTGCTGCCCAGCGGCCGCGCATGCAGGGTCGAATCACGCAGCGGGCCGATGCGGATCGCCACATCGGTGCGCTGTTCCAGCAGGTCGATGATCTGCTCGCTGCTGTGCAGTTCCAGCTCGATCTGCGGGTACTGCGCACGAAAACCGGCCACCAGCGGCACTATCACATGCAGCATGAACGGCGAGGCGGCGTTGACCCGCAGGCGCCCGGCCGGCTGCTGCCGCCGCACGGCGATCTGCTCCTCGGCTTCCTCGACGCTGGCGAGAATCCTGCGCGCCTGGGCGAGAAACGCCGCGCCCTCCTCGGTCAGCTGCAGGCGCCGGGTGGTGCGGTGCAGCAGGGTGACTTCCAGCTTCTCCTCCAGCCGGCTCAGCGCGCGGCTGACGCCCGAGGCGGTCTGCCCCAGTTGCTCGGCGGCGGCGCTGATGGAGCCGCTGTCGACCACGCGGGTGAGGGCGAGGAGTTCATCGAGGGTGGTCTTCATGGGCTGAGCCTGGGTGGAGTTTGCTAGTCCGTAGCCCGGATGCAATCCGGGAAGCGGAGCTGCCGGTCTCCCCAGATTGCATCCGGGCTACGTCGCTATTTATGGGATTCCCGCGAAGGCGGGACCCAGAAAACCACAGGCAACTCATGACATCCAGTCAAATACCCCTGGCCTGAAGCCGGCTTTTCCGCATGAGACTGGCGTAGACACTGCGCGCCAGCAACCCTGATTCGCGGCGAAACTCCTGCCATCGCCTTGCTGGTGCTGGGTGGTTACTGGATAGGCAGGCTTACCACGGCTTGGCTTTCACTGTGGCAATACGGTTCAAGCGCTACAACTTCACGCCAGTTACTCGTAGCGGTTGGAGCGGCGCGCGCGCCAAGCGCCTGACACTGGGGGCGCGCGGGTTGGCGGTAATGGCCGGTCCGCTGCACTGATCGGCGCGGCCTAGATATCGACGCCCAGCTGCCAGCCCGACGTGCTGGGGCGGCGATCCTGGCCGCTGCGGCGGTCTGCTTCAAAGCGGATGCTTTGCCGTCGCTCGGGGTTCTGCCGGCGCTCGCCTTTGCTCTTGTCGCGGGTGTCGATCTGGAAGCTGGCTTTTTGCCGCGGGGCTTGCTGCGTTGCGGCCGGCGGCTGCTCGGGCTCAATAGCCAAACCTGGCGAGGAAAACTCTATGGGGTCGAGCTCTGCCATCGGACTGCTCCGTTCCCGGCCTTCGCGCAGGGAACTGCGGATACCTAGCCGGGGTTGTCCCTGCTCAGGCTAGACCGGCCGCAGCGGCCTTGCCATGTCGCTCATCCGGAAGAGCTGGCCGCCCTTCCGGTTTCCCGCTGGGCTCAGCCGCGCGCACCACGCACGCCCTCGGCCAGTTGCTGGCACAGGCCGAGCACGCCGGCGACGGCCTGCTGGTCGTTCTCGGCGTTGGCGATCTGGTCGACCAGCGCCGAGCCGACCACTACGCCGTCGGCCAGGCGGGCGATGGTCGCCGCATGGTCCGGGGTGCGGATGCCGAAGCCGATGGCGATTGGTAGCGCGGTGTGGCGCTTCAGGCGCGCCACGGCTTCCTGCACGTGCTCGAGGGTCGCCGAACCGGCGCCGGTGACGCCGGCCACCGACACGTAGTAGACGAAGCCGGAGCTGCCGTTGAGTACGGTCGGCAGACGCTTATCGTCTGTCGTGGGTGTAGTCAGGCGGATAAAGTCCAGGCCCGCGGCCTGGGCCGGCTCGCACAGGTCTTCGTTATGCTCCGGCGGCAGGTCGACCACGATCAGGCCATCCACCCCGGCTGCCTTGGCGTCGGCGATGAAGCGCGGCACACCGTAGTAGTGGATCGGGTTGAAGTAGCCCATCAGCACCAGCGGGGTGTCGCGGTTGCCGGCGCGGAATTCGCGGACCATCTGCAGGGTCTTGGCCAGGTTCTGCTTGGCGGCCAGGGCGCGGATGTTGGCCAGCTGGATCGACGGGCCGTCGGCCATCGGATCGGTGAACGGCATGCCCAGCTCGATCACGTCGGCGCCGGCGTCCGGCAGGCCCTTGAGGATCGCCAGCGAGGCGTCGTAATTCGGGTCGCCGGCGGTGACGAAGGTCACCAGGGCGGCGCGGTTCTGCTGTTTCAGCTCGGCGAAGCGGCTCTGCAGGCGGCTCATGCTTTGGGCTCCTGTTGCATGTGGTGCATCACGGTCTGCATGTCCTTGTCGCCACGGCCGGACAGGTTCACCACCATCAGGTGGTCCTTCGGCAGCTTCGGCGCGCGTTTGAACACTTCGGCCAGCGCGTGGGACGACTCCAGCGCCGGGATGATGCCTTCCAGGCGGCAGCACTGGTGGAAGGCGGCAAGCGCCTCGTCATCGGTGATCGACGTGTATTCGACCCGGCCGATCTCGTGCAGCCAAGCGTGTTCCGGGCCGATGCCGGGGTAGTCGAGGCCGGCGGAAATCGAGTGGGCGTCGATGATCTGGCCGTCGTCGTCCTGCAGCAGGAAGGTGCGGTTGCCGTGCAGTACGCCGGGCACGCCGCCATTCAGGCTGGCCGCGTGCTTGCCGGTCTCGATGCCGTGGCCGGCCGCTTCGACGCCGATGATCTGCACGCCGGCGTCGTCGAGGAAGGGGTGGAACAGGCCCATGGCGTTGGAGCCACCGCCGATGCAGGCGACCAGGCTGTCCGGCAGGCGGCCTTCCTGGGCCTGCAGCTGCTCGCGGGTTTCCTTGCCGATCACCGCCTGGAAGTCGCGGACCATCGCCGGATAGGGGTGCGGACCGGCCACGGTGCCGATCAGGTAGAAGGTGTTGTGCACGTTGGTCACCCAGTCGCGCAGCGCCTCGTTCATCGCGTCCTTGAGGGTGCCGGTGCCGGCGGTGACCGGGATCACCTCGGCGCCGAGCAGCTTCATGCGGAACACGTTGGCCTGCTGGCGATCGATGTCGGTGGTGCCCATGAAGATCACGCACTCCATGCCGAAGCGCGCGGCCACGGTGGCGGTGGCCACGCCGTGCATGCCGGCGCCGGTCTCGGCGATGATGCGCTTCTTGCCCATGCGCTTGGCCAGGAGGATCTGGCCGATGCAGTTGTTGATCTTGTGCGCGCCGGTGTGATTGAGCTCTTCGCGCTTGAGGTAGATCTTCGCCCCGCCGCAATGCTCGGTCAGGCGTTCGGCGAAATACAGCGGGCTCGGCCGGCCGACGTAGTCGCGCTGGAAGTAGGCGAGTTCCTTGAGGAACTCGGGATCCTGCTTGGCCTTTTCGTATTCGGCGGCCAGGTCGTGGATCAGCGGCATCAGGGTCTCGGCGACGTACTGGCCGCCGAAGTGGCCGAACAGGCCTTTGGCGTCAGGGCCGGTGCGAAAAGAAGTCATGGGGGCAAGCTCCGGGTTTGCAGTGCGATGGGGCCATTCTACCCCTGGCCGGCGCCTGGAAAAGCGATTAGATTGCCCTGACCTGTCAGAAAAACTCACGGATAACCATGGCCCAGGAACTCCCGCCGCTGAATGCCCTGCGCGCCTTCGAGGCCGCCGCCCGGCTGCTCAGCATCAGCCAGGCCGCTGCCGAACTGCATGTCACCCATGGGGCGGTGAGCCGGCAGATCCGCGCCCTCGAGGAGCATCTCGGGCTGAGCCTGTTCAGCAAGGACGGGCGCGGCGTAAAACTCACCGATGCCGGGCTGCGCCTGCGCGATGCCAGCGGCGAGGCCTTCGAGCGCCTGCGCGGGGTCTGTGGCGAACTCAAACAGGGCCGCGCCGACGCGCCATTCGTGCTCGGCTGCCCGGGCAGCCTGCTCGCCCGCTGGTTTATCCCGCGCCTGGACCGCCTCAACCGCGAACTGCCGGAGCTGCGTCTGCAGCTGTCGGCCAGCGAGGGCGACCTTGACCCGCGGCGCGCCGGCCTCGACGCCACCCTGTGGTTCGCCGAGCCGCCGTGGCCGGCGGACATGCGCGTCTACGAGCTGGCGGAGGAATGCATCGGCCCAGTGTTCAGTCCGCGCTATGCCCGCGCCGCCGAGCTGCTCAGCGCGCCGGCGGCGGCGCTGCTCCAGCAGCCGTTGCTGCACACCGCCTCGCGCCCGCAAGCCTGGCCGCAATGGGCGCGCGGGCAGGGCCTGGAGGCCGCGCAGCTGCAGCTCGGCCAGGGCTTCGAGCACCTGTATTACCTGCTGGAAGCGGCGGTCGCCGGTCTCGGCGTGGCCATCGCTCCCGAGCCGCTGGTGGCCGACGAACTGGCCGCCGGGCGCCTGCTGGCGCCCTGGGGCTTCGTCGCCACCCCGGCGCGCCTGGCCCTGTGGGTGCCGGCGCGCAATGCCGACAGCCGCGCGCAGCGCTTGGCGGCCTGGCTGACCGAGGAGCTGCAGGGCGCAGCGCCGGCGTAGGTTGGGCTGAGCACAGCGAAGCCCAACGCCGATGTCTAGCCTGCCTAAGGCGTTGCGCTCAACGCCCTACGTTGGGCTTCGGCGCTACGTGCCTCAACCCAACCTACGTCTCCGGTCTGCGTGGCGCTCCGTCTCAACCCCGGTGATTGCTGTAGTACAGGTAGCCGATCAGCCCAACTACGCCGAGCATCAGGCCGGCGCTGGCCAGCGGGTGTTCGCGGCCGTAGTCGCGGGTGGCGGCGCCGGCCTGGTAGGTCTTGTCCTTCATGTCCCGGTAGGCCTCGCCGAGCAGCTCGCGCGAGTGGCCCAGGGCATTCTCGGCGCGCGCCTTGATCGCCCTCAGGGCGGGGGCCGAGGAGCCGCTGGCGCCGTCCTTGAAGCTTTCCAGGGCGGCGATCAGTTGCTCGATCTCGGTTTCGAGGCTGCGCAGGGATTGGGTGCGGGATGCGAACAGGGCCATGGTCGTTCTCCTCTGTTGTGGGGCAGTGAAGATTCCGACTGCACCGGGCGGGGAAAGTGCGACTAATCTGAATTTCGAGGGCCTGCTGCCCGTCCGAATTGTCTCAGGCCCGCTGCCTGTGGGCTTCACCGTCGAGGAGAACATCTATGTCCGATCACCACACCTACAAGAAAGTCGAACTGGTCGGCTCGTCGAAGACCAGCATCGAGGACGCGATCAATAATGCGCTGGCGGAAGCGGCGAAAAGCATCAAGCAAATGGAATGGTTCGAGGTCGTCGATACCCGCGGGCATGTCCTCAATGGGGCGGTCGCCCACTATCAGGTGACCCTCAAGGTGGGCTTCCGCATCGTCAACAGCTAGGCTGGATATGCCGTCCACCCAGCGGACGGCCATCTTTCACCATGACGAGGGAACGTTTTCGATGAACAGAGTCCTGCTTGCAATCGGCCTGTCGGTCCTGGCCTCCTCCGCTTTCGCCGGCAAACCTTGCGAAGAGCTGAAGGCGGAAATCGATGCCAAGCTCAAGGCCAAGGGAGTCAGTAACTACAGCCTGGAAATTGTCGACAAGGGCAGCGCCAGCGACAAGAAGGTGGTCGGCAACTGCGACGGTGGCACCAAGGAAATCGTCTACCAGCGCCATTGATCGTGAGGTAGCGGCTCAGAGCCGGCGTGACCTTCGGGCGCGCCGGCTTTTTCTTAGCTATGTCCCAGTGATGTGTTGGGCGAGCATCGGGGTATGGGCGCTTTTTGCTTTTATCCCCTCGCCCCTCTGGGGAGAGGGTTAGGGAGAGGGGCTGAACGATCAGGTCAACGCCTTCCCTGCCTGATTTCCCTCTCCCCCAGCCCCTCTCCCATGAATGGGAGAGGGGAGCCAGAGCGGCGCATCGGTTGCTACACGTAACTGGGACATGGCCTTTTCATGGGGCTTGTCAGGGCTTGTCTGCCGGCGGATCGCCCCCACATAGACAGGACGACCCAGGAGGCCCCATGACCCGTTTGGCAGATATCCAGATTTCCACCCTCGACCTCGCCCCCGTCCGTGCCGACGGCGGCGCGGCACAGGCGCTGCACAATTCCCTGGCCCTCGCCCAGCACGTCGAGCGGCTCGGCTACCGGCGCTTCTGGGTGGCCGAGCACCACAACATGGACGGCATCGCCAGTTCCGCCACCGCGGTGCTGATCGGCTACCTGGCCGCCGGCACCTCGCGCATCCGCCTCGGCGCCGGCGGGGTGATGCTGCCCAACCATGCGCCGCTGGTGGTGGCCGAGCAGTTCGGCACCCTGGAAAGCCTGTATCCCGGGCGCATCGACCTCGGTCTCGGCCGCGCCCCGGGGGCCGACCAATACACCGCCCACGCCCTGCGCCGCGAGCGCTCCGGCAGCGCCGACGACTTCCCCGCCGACGTCGAGGAGCTGCAGCGCTACTTCGGCCTGCGCACCCCGGAGCAGCGCGTCATCGCCATGCCCGGCACGGGCACCAACGTGCCGCTCTGGCTGCTCGGCTCGAGCCTGTTCAGCGCCCAGCTGGCCGGGCTCAAGGGCCTGCCTTATGCCTTCGCCTCGCACTTCGCGCCGCGCCTGATGCACGAGGCGATCCGCGTTTACCGCAACCACTTCACCCCCTCGGCGGTGCTCGACCAACCCTATGTGATGCTCGGCGTGCCGCTCCTCGCCGCCGACTCCGACGAGCGCGCCGAATACCTGGCGACTTCCGCCTACCAGCGCATCCTCGCCCTGCTCCGCGGCCAGAGCCTGGTGCAGCGGCCGCCGCTGGCGAGCATGGATGGCCTGTGGCTGCCCCACGAGCGCCAGGCAGTCGGCGACTTCCTCGGCCTGGCGGCAATCGGCGGCCCGGAGAAGATCCGCGCGCGCCTGGAGGTGCTGCTGGAGCAGACCGGCGCCGACGAGCTGATCTTCACCTGTGACATGTACGACTTCGCCGATCGCCTGCGTTCCTACGAGATTCTGGCCGAGTTGCGCGGCTAGCTTCAGAAGGGGCCGCAGCGCGGCATGATCTCGTTGCGCGCCAGGACCTTGCGCTGCTCGTCGTACAGCCAGGCCATCGGCTGGTTGGCCGCGTTGCGTGCCTCCAGGCGGTAACGTTGGCCGGCGCTGAAGCCGTCGTAGCGGATTTCCAGGTAGCAGGTCAGCAGGGAGGGTTCGGCGTTCATGCCCATGCCGCCCATTCCGCCCGCTCCGCCGCCGATTTCGAACTGGTAGCGGACTTCCAGTTCGTGTGTGCCGGGGTCGACCTGGAAATAGCGGCCGTCATTCCAGCGCTTGCCGTCCAGACGGTTGGCCATCAGGGTATCGCTCGGTTCGGGATGCACCTCGATCCAGGCCCTTTGCGGGTCGGGCGCGGGCAGCTTGCCGGCGCAGGCGCTCAGGCTGATGGCCAGGAGGGGGAGAAGAAGGGCGCGCATGGCAAAGGTCTCGATGATTGCGGACTTCCTCTAAGCGTAGCCGCCGGCACCTTAAAACTCACCGCAGCCGCCTTCACGACCGCGCGCCAGCAGCTGGTTCTGCTCGTCGTACAGCTTGGCCCAGGGACGGAAGCCGATATGTCCGGCCACCAGGCGGTAGCGCTGACCGGCGGCGAACTGTGGGTACTCGAGGTTGAGCCGGCAGTCGCGCTGATGCGGCGGGCTGCTGGGGCCGATGTTGCTGGCCTCGACGGCGAACTGCAGACGCACCTGCAGTTCATGGGCACCGGGGCTGACCTGGAAGAAGCGCTCATCGTCCAGCGGCTTCTCGTCCACCTGATTGGCCAGCAGCGTGCTGTCGGGGTTGGTGCGCAGATCGACCCAGGCCTGGCTGGGATCATGGGGCGGCAACAAGGCACAGCCGCCTAGCGAGAGCAGGCTGATGATGAGAAGCGAGGTGCGCATGCGGGGCTCCGGCGATCGACAGGGGGTGGGTGGTGGCGCTGGAGTACGAGCACGGGATGCAGTAGTGTCCGGCCATGTCACCGCTTGATTCCTGCTTACTCGACCGCATCCGGCTCCGTTGGGTTCCCCTGCTGCTGCTCGTGGGGCTGAGCGGTTGCACCAACGGCGAGTACTACGCTCAGCTGTTCGACGGCCAACTCGACCTGCTGCGTCGCCGCGAGCCGGTCGCGGCGATAGTCGCCGACCCCGCGCGTGACCCCGAACTGCGCCGGCGTCTGGCCATGGCCGAGCAGGCGCGTGCCTTCGCCAGCCGCGAACTGGGCCTGCCGGACAACCGCAGCTACCGCCTGTACGCCCAGCTCGAGCGGCCGTTCGTGGTGTGGAATCTGTTCGCCGCCCCGGAGCTGTCGCTGGCGCCGCTGACTCACTGCTTCCCCGTCGCCGGCTGCGTCGCCTACCGCGGCTACTACGCCCAGGGCGCGGCGCGCGGGGCGGCGGCGCTGCTCCAGCAGGACGGCTGGGACACCTATGTCGCCGGCATCGAGGCCTATTCCACCCTCGGCTGGTTCGACGACCCGCTGCTCAGCAGCATGCTGCGCTGGGACGACGAGCGTCTGGCCGCGCTGATCTTCCACGAGCTGGCCCATCAGCAGTTCTATCTGGCCGACGACACCGCCTTCAACGAGTCCTACGCCAGCTTCGTCGAGCGCGAGGGGCTGCGCCAGTGGCGCGCGGCGCGCGGCCTGGCGCCGACCGACCAGCGCGGCGAACGCCAGCGCGAACAGTTCACTGCGCTGATCCTCGCCAGTCGCGCGCGCCTGGAGCGGCTCTATGCCAGCCCTGTGGCCGATGGGCGCAAGCGCGCCGCCAAGGCCGCCGAATTCGCGCGCCTGCGCCGCGACTACCGGCAGCTGCGCGATGGCCCCTGGCAGGGCGATGGCCGCTACGACGCCTGGATCTACGCGCCGCTGAACAATGCCAAGCTGCTGCCCTTCGGCCTCTACGATCAATGGCTGCCGGCCTTTGCCGCGCTGTTTCGCCAGGTGTGGGGCGATTGGCCGGCCTTCTACGCACGGGTGCGCGCCCTCGGCAACCTGTCGCCGGCCGCGCGCGCGCAGGCGCTGCGGATCCTGGCGGCGAACCCGGCGGCGTCGGCGGCGGTCAAAAACTCCACAGCATTCACAAGCGGAGGTGAGCGATGAACAGATGGATGGTAATCGGCCTGCTCGGCCTGTTGGCGGGCAACGCCCTGGCGGCACCCAAATCGTGCGAGGAGCTCAAGGAGGAAATCGAAGTGAAGATCCAGGCCGCCGGGGTGGCCAGCTACACCATGGAGATAGTGCCGAACGCCGAGGTCAAGGACCCGAACATGGTGGTCGGCAGTTGCGAGGGCGGAACCAAGAAGATCATCTATCAGAAGAACGGCAACTGAGCCGTGGCCGCTGCGATGGTGGAAAACGCTGCGCGGTTTTCCACCCTACGAGGGCCCGCTGCAGCCGTAGGATGGGTTGAGGAGCGTAGCGACGATACCCATCGAACCGTGGCGATGGGTATCGCTGCGCTCAACCCATCCTACGACCCTACGCAAAGGCGCGGTGCAGTTCGTCCAGCGTGGCGAAGTGATAGGTCGGCGCCTCGGCCGCCAGTTCAGCGTGACTGCCGAAGCCGTAGCCGACCGCCGCGCAGTCCAGGCCATTGCGCCGCGCGCCGATCAGGTCGTGCTTGCGGTCGCCGATCATCAGCGCGCTCGTCGGCTCCAGGCGCTCTTCGGCGAGCAGGTGGGCGAGCAGTTCGACCTTGTCGGTGCGCGTGCCGTCCAGTTCGCTGCCGTAAATCAGCTTGAAGTGCCGGGCGAAGCCGAAATGGCGGGCGATCTCGCGGGCGAACAGGCTCGGCTTGCTGGTGGCGATATACAGGCTGCGGCCCTGGCCGTTGAGCAGCTCGAGCAGCTCGTTGACCCCCTCGAACACCCGGTTCTCGTACAGCCCGCTGACGCTGAAACGCTCGCGGTAGAAGCCCACCGCCTGCCAGGCGCGCGCCTCGTCGAAGCCGTAGCTGGCCATGAAGCACTGCAGCAGCGGCGGCCCGATGAAGTGCTCGAGGCGGCGCAGGTCCGGCTCGTCGATGCCGAGCTTGGCGAGGGCGAACTGCACCGAGCGGGTGATGCCCTCGCGCGGGTCGGTGAGGGTGCCGTCGAGGTCGAAGAGGATGTGTGGGTAATGCATGGACTTCATCGATCCGAATGTGCGGCGGGCGCGGAGGAACGGTAGCGGACTCCGGCGCGCAGCGAACAATCCGCCGCGCGGTACCGTACTACAGTGGCAGGTCGTAGCCTTCGGCCAGGTGCAGGTCCTTGAGTTTCACATAGTTGTCGGCGCTGTAGCTGAAGAACGCGCGCTCCTTGTCGGACAGCGGCCGTGCCTGCTGCACCGGGCGACCGACGTACAGGTAGCCGCTGGCCAGGCGCTTGCCCGGCGGCACCAGGCTGCCGGCGCCGATCACCACCTCGTCCTCGACCACCGCGCCGTCCATAACGATGCTGCCCATGCCGACCAGGATGCGGTTGCCCAGGGTGCAGCCGTGCAGGGTGACCTGGTGGCCGATGGTCACCTCGTCGCCGATCACCAGCGGGTAGCCGTCCGGGTTGAACGGCCCGGCGTGGGTGATGTGCAGCACGCTACCGTCCTGCACGCTGGTGCGCGCGCCGATGCGGATGCGGTGCATGTCGCCGCGGATCACCGTCAGCGGCCACACCGAGCTGTCCTCGCCCAGTTCGACATCGCCGATCAGCACGGCGCTGGCGTCGACGAACACCCGCGCGCCGAGTTGCGGGCTCATGCCCCGGTACTTACGAATCGCCACGATAGAAACCTCTTAGAGCCTGTTGATGATCTGCTGCGCGTCGGCCATACCGCGTTGAAGGCGGGCTCAGCCTGCTCATTTACCACGCGTAAACTGCGCGGCTTCGCCCGCCTTCGCCTTGTCTGGCCTTAGCTCGCAAGATCCTAAACAGGCTCTTAAGCTGCGGCCCGCGCCGATTGTAATTAAGATGACGACCATGCGGGAGGCAAACACGCCCCCAGCCCCTTTCCGCCTCCAGGTGAATGCCGTGACTGCCAGCAATCCCCTTTCCAGCAATCCGTTGCTGCAAGATTTCGACCTGCCGCCCTACTCCGCCATTCGCCCCGAGCATGTCGAGCCGGCCATCGACCAGATCCTCGCCGACAACCGCGCCGCGATCGCCGCCCTGCTCGCCGAACGGCCGGCCGCGCCGAGTTGGGACGCCCTGGTGCAGCCGCTCGACGAGCTGCATGCACGCCTCGGCCAGGCCTGGAGCCCGGTCAGCCATCTGAACGCGGTGTGCAACAACCCCGAGCTGCGCGCCGCCTACGAGGCCTGCCTGCCCAAGCTGTCGGAATATTGGACCGAGCTGGGGCAGAACCGTGCGCTGTTCGACGCCTACCAGGGGCTGGCCAGCAGCCCGGCGGCCGAGGGTTTCGAGGTGGTGCAAACGACCATCCTCGAGCACGCCCTGCGCGATTTCCGCCTGTCCGGCATCGACCTGCCGGCAGCCGAGCAGCAGCGCTACGGCGCCATCCAGATGAAGCTGTCCGAGCTGACCAGCAAATTCTCCAACCAGCTGCTGGACGCCACCCAGGCCTGGACCAAGCAGGTCGACGACGAAGCGGCGCTGGCCGGCCTGACCGATTCGGCCAAGGCGCAGATGGCCCAGGCCGCCGCCGCCAAGAACCTCGACGGCTGGCTGATCAGCCTGGAATTCCCCAGCTACTACGCGGTGATGACTTACGCCGACGACCGGGCCCTGCGCGAGGAGGTCTACACCGCCTACTGCACCCGCGCCTCCGACCAGGGCCAGAACGCCGGCCAGCACGACAACGGCCCGCTGATGGTGGAGATCCTCGACCTGCGCCAGGAGCTGGCCAAGCTGCTCGGCTTCGCCCACTTCAGCGAGTTGAGCCTGGCGACCAAGATGGCCGAATCCACCGCGCAGGTGCTGAGCTTCCTGCGCGACCTCGCGGTGCGCAGCAAGCCATTCGCCGTCCGCGACCTGGAAGAGCTCAAGGCCTTCGCCGCCGAGCAGGGCTGCGCCGACCTGCAGAGCTGGGACGTCGGCTACTACAGCGAGAAGCTGCGCCAGCAGCGCTACAGCATCTCCCAAGAGCAGGTGCGCGCCTGGTTCCCGATCGACAAGGTGCTGACCGGCCTGTTCGCCATCGTCCAGCAGCTCTACGGCATCGAGATCGCCGAACTCCAGGGCTTCGACGGCTGGCACCCGGACGTGCGCCTGTTCGAGATCAAGGAAAACGGCCAGCACGTCGGGCGTTTCTTCTTCGACCTCTACGCCCGTGCCAACAAACGCGGCGGCGCCTGGATGGACGGCGCGCGCGACAAGCGTCGCTCGGCGCAAGGTGAATTAATCAGCCCGGTGGCCAACCTGGTGTGCAACTTCACCCCGGCGGTCGGCGAGCAGCCGGCGCTGCTGACCCACGACGAAGTCACCACCCTGTTCCACGAGTTCGGCCACGGCCTGCACCACCTGCTGACCCGCGTCGAGCAGGCCGGCGCCTCGGGCATCAACGGCGTGGCCTGGGATGCGGTCGAGCTGCCCAGCCAGTTCATGGAGAACTGGTGCTGGGAGCCGCAGGGCCTGGCGCTGATCTCCGGCCACTTTGAGACCGGCGAGCCGCTGCCGCAGGACTTGCTGGACAAGATGCTGGCGGCGAAGAACTTCCAGTCCGGCTTGATGATGGTGCGCCAGCTGGAGTTCTCGCTGTTCGACTTCGAACTGCACGCCAGCCACGGCGACGGCCGCAGCGTGCTGGAGGTGCTCGAAGGCATCCGCGCCGAGGTGGCGGTGCTGCGTCCGCCGGCCTTCAACCGCTTCGCCAACAGCTTCGCGCACATCTTCGCCGGCGGTTACGCGGCCGGGTACTACAGCTACAAGTGGGCGGAAGTGCTGTCCGCCGATGCCTTCTCCAAGTTCGAGGAAGACGGCGTGCTCAACCCGGCCACCGGCCGCGCCTTCCGCGAGGCGATCCTCGCCCGTGGCGGCTCGCAGGAGCCGATGTTGCTGTTCGTCGACTTCCGCGGCCGCGAGCCGAGCATCGACGCGCTGCTGCGCCACTGCGGGCTGAGCGAGGAGGCGGCATGAGCGACACCCCGAAGAACCTGACCAAGAAGCGCTTCATCGCCGGCGCCGTGTGCCCGGCCTGCAGCGAGATGGACAAGATCCAGATGTGGGAGGAGGACGGCGTGCCGCACCGCCACTGCGTGGCCTGTGGCTACAGCGACACGCTCAATGCTCAGGGCCAGTCGGTGCCCAAGGAACTGGCCACCCGGGTCAACGTCAGTGCCTTGAAGAAGCCGGCGGATGCCAAGACCCAGGCGGTGCAGTTCTTCCCCAATCCGAAGCTGAAGAAGCCGGAGTAGCGGCGAGCGGCACTGTGCCTTGTCGTAGAGGCCAGCTTGCTGGCGATCCCTGCGTCTCGGGACGGCGGGCTAGGCTGTTACCCGTAGGGTGCGCCGTGCGCACCGGATCGGATAAGGAGAGCCCGCCGTGAGCCGCCGATACACCCCACCCGGCCTGTCGTATGCCTGTCATGTCGCACGGGAGCGTAGCCGCCGTGCTTGATCGCTACCATCTGGTCGAGGCGCTACGGGCGGCGCGCCTGCCGCAGTCGCCGATCAGCCCGGTGCTGCGCCAGAAGGCCGGGCCAAAGGGCCGCTGGGCGTTCTTCCTGCTGCTCGCTGCCGGGCTGCTGTACGCCTTCGCCAGCCTCTATGCCGACATCCTCGGCAGTGGCGCCCAGTTGCGCTTCGGCCTGCCGCTGCTGGTGCTCGGCACGGCGCTGCTGATCGCCCTCGGTTTCGAGTTCATCAACGGCTTCCACGACACCGCCAACGCGGTGGCCACGGTGATCTACACCAACGCCTTGCCGCCGAATGCCGCGGTGCTGCTGTCCGGGCTGTGCAATTTCCTCGGCGTGCTGCTGTCCAGCGGCACGGTGGCCTTCGCCATCGTCGCCCTGTTGCCGGTCGACCTGATGCTGCAGATCAGCAGCGGTGCCGGGCTGGCGATGATCTTCGCCCTGCTGATCGCCGCCATCCTGTGGAACCTCGGCACCTGGTGGCTGGGCCTGCCGGTGTCCTCGTCGCATACCCTGATCGGCTCGATCGTCGGCGTCGGCCTCGCCCACGGCCTGATGGACGGCTATGTCGATGCCAGCGGCGGCGACTGGCAGCAGTTGCTCAAGGTCGGCTATGCCCTGCTGCTGTCGCCACTGGTCGGCTTCGTCGGCGCCGCCCTGCTGTTGCTGGCGCTGAGTCTCGGCCTGCGCAACCGCAACCAGGCGTTGTTCCGCGAGCCGCAGGGGCGCACGCCGCCGCCCTGGTGGATTCGCGGGCTGCTGATCCTCACCTGTTCCGGGGTGTCCTTCGCCCATGGCTCCAACGACGGGCAGAAGGGCATCGGCCTGATCATGCTGATCCTGATCGGCACGGTGCCGCTGTCCTTCGCCCTCGACCGTGCCCAACCGCAGGCGCAGACCCAGCAGTTCATCGTCCTCGCCCAGGCCGGCGAGCAGGCGCTGCGGCGGGTCGCGGCGGGCCCGACGCCGGCCGAACCGCGCCAGGTGCTGATCGACTACCAGCGCAGCGAGCAGGTCGGCCCCGAGCTGCTGCCGGCCCTGGCCGCGCTGCTCGCCAGCCTGAGCAGCGAGCTGCAGCGCTACGGCAGTCTGGCGGCGGTGCCGCAGGAGGCGGTGCTGGCGCTGCACAACGACCTGTACCTGAGCGCCCAGACCATCCGCCTGCTCGATCACCAGCAGCAGCGTTTCGATGTCGAGACCTGGAGCCGCCTGCAGGCCCTGCGCGTGGAGGGCGAGGCGGCGATCCGCTTCATCCCGCTATGGGTCAAGGTGACGGTGGCCTTCGCCCTCGGCCTCGGTACTTTGGTCGGTTGGCGGCGCATCGTCGCCACTGTCGGCGAGGGCATCGGCAAGACGCGCATGACCTATGCCCAGGGCGCCGCCGCGCAGCTGGTGGCGATGCTGACCATCGGGGCGGCGGACGGCTACGGCCTGCCGGTATCGACCACCCATGTGCTGTCGTCCGGGGTGGCGGGAACCATGGTCGCCAACGGCAGCGGCCTGCAATGGACGACCATCCGCAACCTACTGCTGGCCTGGGTGCTGACCCTGCCGGCGGCGATCGGCCTGGCGGCCGGGCTGTACTGGCTGTTCATCTGGCTGTTGTAGGGCGTCGTGCGCACCAAGCCTACGGTCTGAGTCCATCGCGAATGAATTCGCGCCGACAGGTCGGCTCGGTAGTTGGCGCCGTTACGTAGGATGGGTTGAGGCGCGTAGCGACGATACCCATCGCGGCGCTGTCGATGGGTATCGCTGCGCTCAACCCATCCTACGGGAGCGCCAATCGCCCGTTCGGCTCAGGCGCGGAAGAACTTGCCCGGAGTGCAGCCGAACTGCTGGCGGAAGGCGGCGATAAACGCCGAGGTCGAGTCGTAGCCGCAGGCCAGCGCCACGTCGGTGACCCTCTGGCCCTGTTCCAGCGGCGTCAGCGCGCCGAGCAGGCGCAGGCGCTGGCGCCAGGCGCGGAAGCTGAGGCCGGTGTCGCGCAGGAACAGCCGGCTGAGGGTCTTTTCCGATACGTCCAGGCGTGCGCTCCACTGCGCCAGGGTCTCCTGCCGCTCCGGGTGTTGCTGCAGGCTGCGGCAGAGTTGCTGCAGGCGTTGGTCATGCGGCAGCGGTAGCATCAGGTCGACTTCCGGTGCCGCGCTGAGCCGATCGAGCAGCACCTGCACCAGGCGGCCGTCTTCGCCGTCCTCGGCATATTCCACCGGCAGGGCGCTGAAGGCGCGGATCAGTTCGCGCAACAGCGGGCTGACCCGCAGCACCCGGCAACCAGCCGGCGCCCAGCCGGTCACCGCGCAGTCGAGGTACAGGCTGCGCATCTCGGTACGCGGCGCGCTGAAGACCCGGTGCGGCAGGCCCGCCGGTACCCACACGGCGCGCTGCGGCGGGGCGACGAAGCGGCCGGCGTCGGTGTGCACTTCGAGCACGCCGGCGATGGCATAGGACAGCTGCACCCAGGGATGGCTGTGGCGGTAGGTGAGGGCGCGGTTGGGCAGCGATTCGACGCGCCCGTAGACTGGACGCGGCAGGCGGGCGAGTCCGGGAATGCTGCGCCGCACCGGCTGGTTTTGTCCTTTAGGCGACATTAGCGGGTTCTTTGGCGTTAGTCGGAATTTCTTGGCCAAGGTAGTGTGTGCCGCACCTGGCCTGCAAGCATGAGACGCCGTCATGACCCGCCCCCGTTTCCTCCCCGACAACTTCACCCTCACCCTGCTCGGCGTGGTCCTCCTCGCCAGCCTGCTGCCGTGCAGCGGCCAGGCCGCGGTGGCCTTCGGCTGGCTGACCAACGCCGCCATCGCCCTGCTGTTCTTCCTGCACGGCGCCAAGCTGTCGCGTCACGCGATCATCGCCGGCGCCAGCCACTGGCGCCTGCACCTGTTGGTGTTCGCCTGCACCTTCGGGCTGTTCCCGCTGCTCGGCCTGGTGCTCAAGCCGCTGCTGGCGCCGCTGGTGACCCCCGAGCTGTACCTCGGCGTGCTCTACCTGTGCGCGCTGCCGGCCACCGTGCAGTCGGCCATCGCCTTCACCTCGCTGGCGCGCGGCAACATCCCGGCGGCGATCTGCAGCGCGGCGGCTTCCAGCCTGTTCGGCATCTTCCTCACGCCGCTGCTGGTGGCGCTGCTGCTCGGCGTGCACGGCGACGGCGGCTCGACCCTGGATGCCATCGGCAAGATCACCCTGCAGCTGCTGCTGCCGTTCATCGCCGGGCAGATCGCCCGGCGCTGGCTGTTCGCCTGGATCGAGCGCAACAAGCACTGGCTGAAGTTCGTCGACCAGGGCTCGATCCTGCTGGTGGTCTACGGTGCCTTCAGCGCGGCGGTGATCGAGGGCCTCTGGCACCAGGTGCCGCTGCCGGCGCTGGCCGGCCTGGTGCTGGTCTGCGTGATCCTGCTGGGGCTGGTGCTGCTGCTCACCCGCTGGCTCGGCAAGCGCCTGGGTTTCGACCAGGCCGACCAGATCACCATCGTCTTCTGCGGCTCGAAGAAGAGCCTGGCCACCGGCGTGCCCATGGCCCAGGTGCTGTTCGCCGGCGGCAGCCTCGGCATGCTGATCCTGCCGCTGATGCTGTTCCACCAGATCCAGCTGATGGTCTGCGCGGTGCTAGCCGAGCGCTATGCCCGGCGGCCGGAGTCGGTCGCCGCACCGATGGCGCGCGTCGACCCCTGATCGGCGGCGCCCGCCTGCCCGCGGTCGTCGGATCCCGCTATCATCGGTGCCATGACCGCCCCCTTTCCCATCCGCAAGGAGTGTCCGCCCGGCGCTTGCATTTGCGAGCGTGAGCGCCTGCTGCAGGACATCGACGCCGACCTGCGCGTGCTGCAGCTGACCCTGCAGGAGGAGAAGCGCCTGGTCGAGCGCCTGGAAAACCTCGTCGACCTCGCCGACCTGGAGCGCATGCAGGCGCGCCTGCACGCGCAGCTCGGCATCACGCTGCGCATCGCGCCGAGCCTCAACGAGGTGCGCAGCATGCGCGGCATCGGCATAGTCGTCGACGAACAGTCGGGCCTGTGCCGCAAGACCCGCCAGGCCATTCCGGCGGCGATCCGCCGCAGCCTGGAACAGCGCCCGGAAATCGCCTACGCGATTCTCAACGGCAACGACCTGCTGCGCGACGCCTGAAACGAGCGTTGCCATTCGGCGGCCGGGGCTTGCTTGCGAGCAGATGACTCAATACTGTTTATATATACAGTAATCGAGTGTCTTGTCATGGCCCTTCCACCCCGCGGTCGCGGTACCGCCAGTAACCCCCACAACCGCTTCGCCCCGACCCGCTCGGTGGCCGAGGACGACGGCTGGTATCAGGACGAAGTGCCGCCGAGTCGGACCACCGAAGTGCGCCATGAGCTGGCGAAGAGCGTGATCAGCCGCAACCAGTCGCCGGATGTCGGTTTCGACCGCTCGGTGAACCCCTACCGCGGCTGCGAGCACGGCTGCATCTACTGTTTCGCCCGGCCCAGTCATGCCTATTGGGACATGTCGCCGGGCATCGATTTCGAAACCCGCCTGATCGCCAAGACCAACCTGGCCACGCGCCTGGAAGAGGAGCTGAGCAAGCCCGGCTATGTGCCTAAGCCGATCGCCCTGGGCATCAACACCGACGCCTACCAGCCGATCGAACGCGAGCACCGGCTGACCCGCCAGGCCCTGGAGATCTGCCTGCGCTATCGCCATCCGCTGCACCTCATCACCAAGAGTTCGCTGATCCTGCGCGACCTCGATCTGCTCGGCGAACTGGCCAGCCTGAATCTGGTCAGCGTGGCGTTCAGCCTGACCACCCTCGACGACGAGCTCAAGCGCATCATGGAGCCGCGCGCGGCCGCCCCGGCGGCGCGCCTGCGCAGCATGCACGCGCTGCACGAGCACGGCGTGCCGGTCAGCGCGATCTGTGCGCCGATGATTCCGATGATCAATGACCGCGAGTTGGAGCACATGCTCGAGGCTGCCCGCGACGCCGGCGCGCAGTCGGCCGGCTATGTGCTGCTGCGCCTGCCGCTGGAGATCGCCGAACTGTTCGAGGAATGGCTGCGCGCGCATTTCCCCGAACGCGCCGCGCATGTGATGAGCCTGATCCGCCAGAGCCGCGGCGGTAAAAACTACGACAGCCGCTTCGGTGCGCGCATGCGCGGCGAAGGGGTGTTCGCCGATCTGCTGGCGCAGCGTTTCCAGCTGGCCATCAAGCGCCTGGGGCTGAACAGCCGTGAGGGTTTCGATCTCGACTGCTCGAGTTTTTGTCCGCCGGGCAGGCAAATGGCGCTGTTGTAGAGGCCTTAGTGGTAACGGCGCAATTAACTTGCCACGCGCTGCGCTTGATCGAGCTCCAGCCCGACACCGAGAAGGCGGAAGAGGCACGGCCAGCGTTGTAATTCGACGGCCTCAAAGCGGCATTTCACCCGCTTGGCGCGTGTCTAGAAAATCTGCGGCGGCTCACCCACCCACGGCCCTCTTCAATCTTGTTCACTGATCAGAAGCGAATCATTACGACCTCTTTAGTCCTAGCCAAGCCAGTGCCGAAACAGGTGATGGTGAATAGCTGCAGAAATATCTAACAAACAGGCTCAAATCGACTAACTGACGGGTGGAGTTTTAACTTCTGACATCAAGTTATTTCAGAAATAAGCGCTGGTTTTTACCATGCACTATACTTCTTACTAGTTTTTTCCACCAAGAGTGGTTTTGCTAGTTTGGCGCGCTTGAAAGTAGGATTAATAATTAATTTTACGCAGCTGTTTGGCAGCAATGCTTTTGCATAGAGAATGAGCAACAGAAACAGGATGAAGAGAAAATGGCGATAGCAATTATCTTGATTCTAATCGTTGTTGCATCAGTACTGTTCCACCTATTCGCGCCTTGGCAGGTGACGCCGGCAGCTTCCAATTGGGGGTCAATAGACACCACGCTGCTTATTACCCTGGTGATTACCGGACTATTTTTCATCGTCATCACGGTATTTATGGCCGTTGCGGTGTTCCGTTATCGTCACAAGGAGGGTGCCAGGGCGGCCTACCAGCCGGAAAATAAAAAGTTGGAATGGTGGTTAATTGGCGTGACCTCGGTGGGTATTGCCGGCATGTTGGCGCCAGGCCTGGTTGTTTATAGTGATTTTGTCCGCGTGCCGAAAAATGCTTATGAACTCGAAGTGATTGCCCAGCAGTGGCAGTGGGCCTTTCGCTTTTCCGGCCAGGACGGCAAGCTGGGCAGGTCGGATGTTAAATGGGTCGACTCCACCAATTCCCTTGGCCTCGATCCCAAAGATCCCGCCGGGCAGGACGATGTGCTTATTAGAAACAATGAAATTCGTCTGCCGCTCGATCAGCCGGTGAAAGTCTTACTACGCTCTAAAGATGTGCTGCACAACTTCTATATACCGCAGATTCGCAGCAAGATGGATATGGTGCCGGGTATGGTGTCCTACTTCTGGTTTACCCCGACTAAAACCGGGAAGTTTGAAATCCTCTGCGCTGAATATTGTGGCCTCGGTCATTACAGCATGCGCGGCCATATGATCGTGGAGGAACGGGACGCTTTTGCTCAATGGCTGAACAGCCAACCGACTTTTGCCCAGACCTTAACGGCGGCAGCCAAACCCAGCCGGGACACAGTGCTGGAAAAAGGCCGCCAGTTGGCGGAAAACTACGGCTGCCGTGCCTGTCATAGCCAGGATGGCAGTGCCAGTCTCGGCCCGGGATGGAAGGAACTGTACGGCCGCACGGAACAGCTGGTCGATGGCCGCAGTGTGCTGGTCGATGAGGCCTACCTGAAGGAGTCGATCCTCGATCCCAAGGCCAAGCAGGTCCAGGGTTATCCGCCGGTGATGGTGCCCTATACTCTCACTGAAGATGAGCTGGGTGCGCTCGTCGCCCTGATCAAATCACTGGGTGCCGGGCAGCAAGACGCTGAGCCCTCTGCCAGCGAAGCGCCGAGCATGGGTGACGATCTGGCGGCAGAGGGACAGCGATTGGCCGAGTCGCTCGGCTGTCTGGCCTGCCACAGTGTCGATGGCAAGCAGGGTGTCGGCCCCAGTTGGCAGGGGCTGTATGGCAAGACAGAAACCCTCGCCGATGGGACGAGGGTAAAGGCCGACGAGGACTATATAAAAGATTCGGTTCTTAATCCTAATGCCGTAATCGTCAAAGGCTATGCCCCTACGATGCCGGCCTATGCCTTAAGCGATAAGGAGTTGAACGCACTGATCGCTTTTATCAAATCCAAAGTGAATGCCAACGCTGAGGTGAAATAGGGTGGAGTCGGGAAAGTTGCCGTAAGCAGCCAGGAATACACCGAAACCTCACCAGGAGGATGACGTGACGACCTATGCGGAGCAAGCTGAAAAAGAATTACTGCATGAGCCAAAAAGTTTCCTGACTAAATATATCTGGAGTCAGGATCATAAGGTCATAGCCGTTCAATATTCCTTGACGGCTATATTCGTGGGTATTATCGCCTTGGTCTTGTCCGGCCTGATGCGCATGCAGATTGGCTTTCCCGGTAGTTTGGAGTTCATGGACGCCAGTGCTTACTATCAGGCGATGACCATGCACGGCATGATCATGGTCATTTATTTGCTGACGGCCCTGTTCCTGGGGGGCTTCGGCAACTATCTGATCCCACTGATGGTGGGCGCCCGCGACATGGTCTTCCCCTATGTCAACATGCTGAGTTACTGGTTCTATCTGCTCTCGGTATTGGTGCTGCTCGCCAGTTTCTTTGTGCCTGGCGGCCCCTCCGGTGCGGGTTGGACGCTCTATCCGCCACAGGCCATTACCAAGGGCACCCCGGGGGCCGAGTGGGGCATAGTCCTGATGCTCGTCTCACTGGCGATTTTCATTGTCGCCACCACCATGGGTGGGTTGAACTACGTCACCACGGTGTTGCAGGCGCGCACGCACGGCATGACTTTGTTTCGCATGCCGCTCTCCGTCTGGGGCATTTTCATGGCCTCGATTCTGGCCTTGCTGGCCTTCCCGGCGTTGTTTGTCAGTGCGGTCATGATGCTGTTCGACAAACTGCTGGGCACCAGCTTCTTCATGCCGACGATCATCTCGATGGGCCAGCAACTCGATCATCAGGGTGGCAGCCCGATATTGTTCCAGCACCTGTTCTGGTTCTTCGGCCACCCGGAAGTTTATATCGTCGCCCTCCCCGCCTTTGGTCTGGTGTCGGACTTGATCAGCACTCATGCGCGCAAGAATATCTTCGGTTACCGCATGATGGTGTGGGCCATTATTGCAATTGGCGTGCTGAGCTTTGTGGTCTGGGCGCACCATATGTATGTCAGCGGCATGAACCCGTACTTTGGCTTTTTCTTCGCCACCACCACCTTGGTCATCGCGGTGCCGACCGCGCTGAAAGTCTACAACTGGGTGCTGACCCTGTGGCGGGGGGATATCCATCTGACCGTGCCGATGCTGTTTGCCTTGGCCTTTATCGTCACCTTTATAGTCGGCGGTCTGACCGGGTTATTTCTCGGTAATGTGATCGTGGATATTCCACTATCGGACACTTATTTTGTCGTGGCTCATTTTCATATGGTCATGGGTGTTGCCCCGATATTGGTGGTGTTCGGCGCCATTTATCATTGGTTCCCGAAAATAACCGGACGCCTGTTGAATGACACCCTGGGCAAGTTGCATTTCTGGATTACCTTCCTGGGCACTTACCTCATCTACTTCCCCATGCATTACCTGGGTTTCTTGGGCATGCCCCGGCGCTATTACGCCTATCAAGGCTACGAGTTCATCCCGCAGTCGGCGCAAGACTTGAACGCCTTCATTACCGTGGTCGCCTTGGGCGTCGGCGTTTCCCAACTGCTGTTCCTGTTCAACCTGGCCTGGAGCCTATTTAAAGGCCAGCCCGCCGGCAGTAACCCCTGGGGCGCGACCAGTCTGGAATGGCAAACGCCGGACACTCCGCCGATACATGGCAACTGGGGGGCGAAGCTGCCGGTCGTGCATCGCTGGGCCTATGACTACAGCGTGCCGGGAATAGAACAGGATTTTGTCCCGCAAACGGTCTCCGCGGAGGAGTTGGAGCAGCTGCGGCAACGCAGTGCCGAAACCAAGATAGCGGGCGTTAAACCATGAACAGACTGCTGTTGAGAAACGCCGACGGCGATGACCCGGGTGGTAGCTGGAGTCGCGATCCTGAGGGTATCCAGGCCGCCGAGGGTGCCGATAGAAGCCAAACCGCAAGATTGGGCCTGCGCCTGTTTCTGGTCGTGGTGAGTTCGTTATTCTTGCTCTTTCTGATCGCCTTTATCGCCCGCTCACAAGTGGCCGACTGGCTACCCCTGACCGAGCCCTTGGCGCCATTAGCCAATCCCTGGCCGCTTTGGCTGAATACGGCGTTACTGGTATTCGCCAGCATCACCCTGCAGTGGGCGCGGATGGCCGCCCGCCGGGGGCACCTTGGCGCAACGGTCATTGGCTTTGCGTTGGGCGGCGTGTTCGCGCTTGCCTTTCTGGCGGGACAACTCTGGGTTTGGCAGCGGTTTGTCGCCTGGGGTTATTTTGTCTCCAGCAACCCGGCCAACAGCTTCTTCTACCTGTTGACCGGCCTGCATGGCCTCCACCTGCTGGGCGGCCTGGTCGCCTGGAGCAGAACCGGCGTTAAATTCCTGCACCGCGTGCCGTTGTCGCAACTCAGCGCCAGCGTAGAGCTCTGTGCCATCTATTGGCATTACTTACTGGGTCTTTGGTTGGTGCTATTCGCCCTGCTGACCAGCACTCCGGAAACCTATGCAGCCATCGCCGCATTCTGCGGCCTGAGGTGAACAGCCATGGCAGCGCATCCACCTGCCCCCGGGGAGCCAGGTTCAGCCTACACAGCAGACTCACCCAGCACGCCTGCTCCTGGATGGCAGGGCATCGCCAGCGATTGGGCCTCGGATAAAGACGCCTTCAAACAGGTGCCCTGGGGCAAGGCGATGATGTGGATATTCCTGCTCAGCGATACCTTTATCTTCACCTGCTTCTTAACCGGCTATATGGCGGTGCGCATGACCACCACCGCGCCCTGGCCGAACCCCAGTGAAGTGTTCGCCTTGACCATCGGCGGCAGCGAGATCCCGCTGATCCTGATCGCCATCATGACCTTCGTGCTGATCAGCAGCAGCGGCACCATGGCCATGGCCGTCAATTTCGCCTACCGCCGCGATCGCGCCAAGACCACGACCTTGATGCTCATGACTGCAGCCCTTGGCGCGACCTTCGTCGGCATGCAGGCATTCGAATGGAGCAAGCTCATCTCAGAAGGGGTGCGTCCCTGGGGAAACCCCATGGGGGCGGCGCAATTTGGTGCCAGCTTTTTCATGATTACCGGTTTCCACGGCCTGCACGTGTCGATCGGTGTCATCTATCTCAGCATCGTGGCGCTGAAGGTATTGCGCGGCGATTACGAACGCTCCGGAAACTATCAGATCGTCGAGATAGCCGGGCTTTACTGGCACTTCGTGGACTTGGTGTGGGTGTTTATTTTTGCTTTCTTCTATTTATGGTAAGTCTGCAGAGGAGCACCGAGGCGATGGCACATGCAGCGGGTCAACAGCATCCAATCAGCTTGTATCTGAAGATTTGGGGGCTGTTATTCGTCCTCAGCACCCTGTCCTATCTGGTCGACTATTTTCACTTCCAAAGTTACTTGCGATGGTCGCTGATCATTACTTTCATGTTGTTGAAGGCGGGTCTAATTGTCTCCATCTTCATGCACATGGCCTGGGAACGGTTGGCCATGGTCTACGCCATACTGGTGCCACCCTTGTGTTTGCTGGTGCTGGTCGGACTCATGGCCGCCGAGGCGGACTATGTTTTCCTGAGTCGGGAAGTTTTCTTCGGGCAATAAACCACTTCCCGCGCGCCCTCGGGGCCCAAGGGCGCTTCCATAAGAAATGGCGCTATATCGTTCGTTTGAACTGATGCCAACCATGCAGCCAGGAAACTATCCAGTGGGGGGCTGCCGCGCCCGTGCCGGCGAGTTTCAACTGTGGATGATGTTCGATTACCCGGTCCAATAGCGGCTCCTGACCCGGTTCAACATCCACGAAAAGAATATGCTCGCCTTCTTTTACCTGTTCTTTAAGGTTGCGGAAGTGGGCGTTCGGCACCTGGATACCAAAAAAGCCACCTTCCCAGATGCAAAAACCCAAGACCACAACGGCAAGGAAGATAAAAGGCACCCAGCCCGCGGCGGATTCAGTCCAGCCCAACAAATAGGCGCCGCCAAGGATCAGCGCGGCGAGTGGCACGCCTATCACCGCACCAATCTCGCCGGAGTGAACAACATCTTGTTTCATAAAGGAGTTCACGTCGTGGAGATGATGCTGTTCTACATCAGCATCCTTTTCGCTAAGCACATGGATCTGCTCGGTATTGATGCCGTTGGCTTCCAATTCATTTTCAACGGTTTCAAGATCGTCGAGATTGTCGCTGATGTAATAGTGTCGGTTCATGACGCACCTCCCGCCTCGTGTTTGCTGTAGCCCCCTCTCCTGCACCTGTTGAGAGCGGCGCACACTGCTTGCCATCGGCAGGAAGTATAGCACCCAGGTTTTCGCGCCTAGCATGCGATGCCTTATGAGTCAAGGCCTAAAGCCAGCATCAGGGCCTGATGTGCCGCGACGAATTCTGCAGCACCGCGCCACCGACGAGTTCGCCCAATGCGACCAGAAACCGGTCCTCGAATCGGTCAAACTGGCAATCAAGCACCCAGGCCTGAATCCTCGCCAGGAGCCGCCGCTAGATTGCTCGCGAGGCCAGCAGCTGCCGCGGCCCTGAGCGCCGGCGGTGTGACTCTGCCTATGGCGTGGCAGTCAGTTAGCCAAAGCTCCGCTCTGGCTGCGCCGGGCGGGGGTGTAAGCTAGGTATAGTTTTGGACTTAGAGGTCGCCGCATGAGCCATCAGCCCTTTAACCCCTGCCCGGAAGACGAAGAAAGCGCGGAAGAAGCGCTACGGACTATCGTCGAGGGTTTCCAGCGCTTCCGCGAGGAAGTGTTTCCCCAGCAAGAAGCGCTGTTCAAGAAGCTCGCCCATGAGCAGAAGCCGCGCGCGATGTTCATCACCTGCGCCGACTCGCGCATCGTCCCCGAGCTGATCACCCAGAGCGCGCCGGGCGACCTGTTCGTCACCCGCAACGTCGGCAACGTGGTGCCGCCTTACGGGCAGATGAACGGCGGGGTGTCCACCGCCATCGAGTTTGCCGTCATGGCTCTCGGCGTGCACCACATCATCATCTGCGGCCACTCCGACTGCGGCGCGATGAAGGCGGTGCTCGACCCGCAGGCCCTCGAGCGCATGCCGACGGTGAAGGCCTGGCTACGGCATGCCGAAGTGGCGAAGACGGTGGTGGCGGAAAACTGCGGCTGCAGCGAGCGCGATACCTACGAGCTGCTCACCGAGGAGAACGTCGTCGCCCAACTCGACCACCTGCGCACCCACCCCTCGGTGGCGGCGCGCCTGGCCAGCGGGCAACTGTTCATCCATGGCTGGGTGTACGACATCGAGACCTGCGAGATCAAGGCCTACGATGCCGAGCAAGGGCGCTTCCGGGCGATCGGCGACGGCCCGCTGCCGATGGCCACGCCGCGCGCCCGCTACCTGCCCGGCTGAGCCGGGCGCGGCGCGCTCAACCCGCCGCGCGTTGGTTCTGCTGCAGCTGTAGCTCCACGCCGAGTCGGCGTGACAGGCACGGCCAGCGCTTCCAGGCTGCCTCGGTCTGTGGGCTGCTCAGGCGCTGGCGGTAGGCCTGCACCGAGTCCTGGGCGAAGGCGGCCTCGTCGAGCAGGCCGTCGACCGCGTGGTGCACGGCTTCGTCGAGCTGGTTGGCAAAGGGTTCGCCGATCAGCTGGTGGGCGATCAGGTTGGCGACCGTGGTATCCAGCGGAATCAGCGGCTGGCCGAGGTGGGCGATGTAGCGGTCGTTGACCTCTTCCACCAGGCGATGGGCCAGATAGGCCTCGTCGAGCAGGCCATCGAGGCCCTCATGGCCGGCCATCAGCGCCGGCGGCTGCAGGAAGAACTGCTCGGCCACTTGCAGCACCGGTTTGATCTGCGTCTCGATGCCGGCCTCGCGTGCCACCTCTTGGGCGGCCTCCAGCACATCCGGCACTTCTTCGATATAGGCGATGATAAAGCGCGTCAGCGCGCCGAGCGCATCCTGTTCCGGCAGGCGGATGGCCGGGTGCAGGCGGGGCAGTTGGGCTTCGAGTTGGCGCTGAAGGGATTGGCGGCTGGCTTCGTGCTGCTGGGCACGTTGAATCAATTCACGCACGGCGGACGTGTTCATGACGGCTCCTGAAATTAGGACATGAGAAGTGAGCGCAGAGAGACCTTAGCTGGCGTGCACGGCTGTGCTAAGACGCAATTGTCATAATTATTCAATGTTTATGCGCCGCCGATATATCACCCTTTCGCATGCATTGCCCCGTCGTGAGCCACCGTGGCGTTTAGGACAAGGCTTCGGCGCCTTCGGCCATTTTGCGTTTGCGATTGCCAGCCCCGAGTCGCTGGCTATACTCGGATTCGAAAGGCGTTACCTGATGACACCCGACTGCGCACCTCAGTGTTGAGAGTTCGGCCGTTAAATCAGCAGTATTGACAGCCGCTCCCTTAACCGCAGGCACAGCCGGCGGGATAACAAGAACGATAAGGGGAACCCGCAATGATGCGACATCCACGAGTCTGGATGGGACTCTTGTTGTGGTCGATATTCAGCCAGGCGCAGGCAGCCTGGGACGTGAATATGGCGCCGGGTGTTACGGCCGTCAGCCACGCAGTCTTCGATTTGCACATGACCATTTTCTGGATCTGCGCCGTCATCGGCGTGCTGGTCTTCGGTGCGATGTTCTGGTCGATGATCGTTCATCGGCGCTCCACCGGTCAGCAAGCCGCGCATTTCCATGAAAGCACCACGGTGGAAATTCTCTGGACCGTGGTGCCCTTCGTCATCTTGTTGGTGATGGCGATTCCGGCGACCAAAACGCTGATTGATATCTACGACACCAGCGAGTCGGACGTGGATGTCCAGGTCACCGGCTACCAGTGGAAGTGGCACTACAAGTACCTGGGCCAGGATGTCGAGTTCTTCAGCAACCTGACCACGCCGGCCGAGCAGATTAACAACCAGGCGCCGAAAGACGAAAACTACCTGCTGGAAGTCGACCAGCCGCTGGTGGTGCCGGTGGGCGCCAAGGTGCGCTTTCTGATTACCTCCGCCGATGTCATCCACTCCTGGTGGGTGCCGGCGCTGGCGGTCAAGCGTGACGCCATCCCCGGCTTCGTCAACGAGGCCTGGTCGCGCATCGAAAAGCCCGGCCTGTTCCGTGGCCAGTGCGCCGAACTGTGCGGCAAGGACCATGGCTTCATGCCGATAGTGGTGGAAGCCAAATCCAAGGAAGACTTCGCCACCTGGCTGGCCGAGCGCAAAGAAGAGGCGCTCAAGCTCAAGGAGCTGACCAGCAAGGAATGGACCCTGGACGAACTGGTCGCGCGCGGCGACAAGGTCTACCACACCTCCTGCGCGGCCTGTCACCAGCCTGAAGGCCAGGGCCTGCCGCCGATGTTCCCGGCGCTCAAGGGCTCGAAGATCGCCACCGGGCCAATAGCAGATCACCTCAATATCGTCTTCCACGGCAAGCCCGGCACGTCCATGGCGGCGTTCGGCAAGCAGCTGTCGGAAGTCGATATCGCCGCCGTCGTCACCTACGAACGCAACGCCTGGGGCAACAACAAGGGCGACATGGTGACCCCGCAAGATGTGCTGGCCCTGAAACAGGCGGAGGAGCAATGACCATGAACGCAGCGACCGAATCGGGCCACGTCGGCCTCGCCGATACCGGGCATGATCACCACCACGGCCCGGCCAAGGGCCTAATGCGCTGGGTGCTGACCACCAACCACAAGGACATCGGCACCCTGTACCTGTGGTTCAGCTTCGCCATGTTCCTGCTGGGCGGCAGCATGGCCATGGTGATCCGCGCCGAGCTGTTTCAGCCGGGTCTGCAGATCGTGCAGCCGGAATTCTTCAACCAGATGACCACCATGCACGGCCTGATCATGGTCTTCGGCGCGGTGATGCCGGCCTTCGTGGGCCTGGCCAACTGGATGATCCCGCTGATGGTCGGTGCGCCGGACATGGCCCTGCCGCGGATGAACAACTTCAGCTTCTGGCTGCTGCCAGCGGCCTTTGGCCTGCTGATCAGTACCCTGTTCAGCGCCGGCGGTGGGCCGGACTTCGGCTGGACCTTCTACGCGCCGCTGTCCACCACCTACGCGCCGGAAAGCGTCACCTACTTCATCTTCGCCATCCACCTGATGGGCATTAGCTCGATCATGGGCGCGATCAACGTGATCGCTACCATCCTCAACCTGCGCGCCCCCGGCATGACCCTGATGAAGATGCCGCTGTTCGTCTGGACCTGGCTGATCACCGCCTTCCTGCTGATCGCGGTAATGCCGGTGCTGGCTGGCTGCGTGACCATGATGCTGATGGACATCCACTTCGGCACCAGCTTCTTCAGCGCCGCCGGCGGCGGTGACCCGGTGCTGTTCCAGCACGTGTTCTGGTTCTTCGGCCATCCCGAGGTGTACATCATGATCCTGCCGGCCTTCGGCGCGGTCAGCTCGATCATCCCGGCGTTCTCGCGCAAGCCGCTGTTCGGCTACACCTCGATGGTCTACGCCACCGCGTCGATCGCCTTCCTGTCGTTCATCGTCTGGGCGCACCACATGTTCGTGGTCGGCATTCCGCTGGTCGGTGAGCTGTTCTTCATGTACGCCACCCTGCTGATCGCCGTGCCCACCGGGGTGAAGGTGTTCAACTGGGCGAGCACCATGTGGCAAGGCTCGCTGACCTTCGAGACGCCGATGCTGTTCGCGGTGGCGTTCGTCATCCTCTTCACCATCGGCGGCTTCTCCGGGTTGATGCTGGCCATCGCCCCGGCGGACTTCCAGTACCACGACACCTACTTCGTGGTCGCCCACTTCCACTACGTGCTGGTACCCGGGGCGATCTTCGGCATCTTCGCCTCGGCCTACTACTGGCTGCCGAAGTGGACCGGGCACATGTACGACGAGACCCTGGGCAAGCTGCATTTCTGGATGAGCTTCATCGGCATGAACATGGCCTTCTTCCCCATGCACTTCGTCGGCCTGGCCGGCATGCCGCGGCGAATTCCGGACTACAACCTGCAGTTCGCCGACTTCAACATGATCTCGTCGATCGGCGCGTTCATGTTCGGGGCGACCCAACTGCTGTTTCTGTTCATCGTCATCAAGTGCATCCGTGGCGGCCAGCCGGCGCCGGCCAAGCCTTGGGACGGGGCCGAGGGCCTAGAGTGGGCGGTGCCCTCGCCGGCGCCCTACCACACCTTCGTGACGCCACCGGAAGTGAAGTGAATCGACCATGAGCGCTGCGCTGAGTACCCGGAGCCTGATCAAGCGCCTGCTGTTGCTGGTGGTGGTGATGTTCGCCTTCGGCTTTGCCCTGGTGCCGATCTACGACGCGATGTGCAAGGCGTTCGGCATCAACGGCAAGACCGGCGGCGCCTTCACCGGTACGCAGACGGTGGACGAGCAGCGCCAGGTACGCGTGCAGTTTCTCGCCACCAATGCCGCGGACATGGTCTGGGACTTCAAGCCGAAGGCGGACGATCTGGTTGTGCACCCGGGGGCGGTCAACGAGATGCTGTTCATCGCCCACAACCCGACTGACAAGCCGATGACCGCCCAAGCGATTCCCAGTGTCGTGCCGTCCAAGGCGGCCGCGTATTTCCACAAGACCGAGTGTTTCTGCTTCACCCAGCAGATCCTGCAGCCGGGTGAGCGGATCGAAATGCCAGTGCGTTTCATCGTCGACCGCGATCTGCCCAAGGATGTTTACCACCTGACCCTCGGATACACGCTGTTCGACGTCACTGCCCGCAAACCGCCCGTTGCCAAGAACGGCGGCTGACGAGCCGAAAAGGAGAACAAAAACAATGGCAACCCACGAGCAGTATTACGTTCCCGCGCAGAGCAAGTGGCCGATCATCGCCACCCTCGGCCTGCTGATCACGGTCTACGGTCTCGGTACCTGGTTCAACGACCTCAAGGCGGCGCGGCCGGAATCCCATGGCCCGCTGATCTTCTTCGTCGGCGGGCTGATCCTCGCCTACATGCTGTTCGGCTGGTTCGGCAGCGTGATCAAGGAAAGCCGCTCCGGTATGTACAGTTCGCAGATGGACCGCTCGTTCCGCTGGGGCATGAGCTGGTTCATCTTCTCCGAGGTGATGTTCTTCGCCGCCTTCTTCGGCGCGCTGTTCTACGTGCGCACCTTCGCCGGGCCCTGGCTCGGTGGCGAAGGTGACAAGGGTGTGGCCAACATGCTGTGGCCGAACTTCCAGTTCGCCTGGCCGCTGCTCAATAACCCGGATTCCAAGCTGTTCCCACCGCCCAGCGCGGTGATCTCGCCCTGGGAGTTGCCGCTGCTCAACACCGTGCTGCTGGTCAGCTCCAGCGTCACCGTGACCTTCGCCCACCACGCGCTGAGGAAGAACAAACGCACACCTTTGAAGCTCTGGCTGGCATTGACCATCCTGCTCGGCGCCACCTTCCTGTTCTTCCAGGCCGAGGAATACATCCACGCCTACAAGGAGCTCGGTCTGACCCTCGGCTCGGGCATCTACGGCGCCACCTTCTTCATGCTCACCGGTTTCCACGGCGCCCACGTGACGCTTGGGGCGATCATCCTGACAGTGATGCTGGTCCGCATCCTGCGCGGACACTTCGATCCCGAGCATCACTTCGGCTTCGAGGCCGCCGCCTGGTACTGGCACTTCGTCGATGTGGTCTGGATCGGCTTGTTTACCTTCGTTTACGTGCTGTAACGGCGGTTGTAGCAGGGGTGCCCGGCGGGGGAGCCGGGCTACCAGGTGGCATGGCTGACCAGTTGGCCGCTGTAGAAGCCCCAGGCGATCAGCGCCAGGGTCAGACCGGCGAGAATCACCCGCAGGGTCAGGGCATTGACCACGCGCGAGCCGTGGCCCTCGTCCTTGACCAGGAAGAACAGGCCACTGAACAGGCTCGCCACGGTGGCCAGCAGCATGAGGACGATTGCAGCCTTGAGCATAGCGAGACTCCGGAGGTAGGGGATGCAGTTCAGTATAGCCAGACAGCAGGACGGATTCGGGAGGGGCGCATGAGCCGTTTCCGTCCCGACCTGCTGCCGACCCTGGTGGTCCTGGCGCTGTTGCCACTGCTGATCGGCCTGGGCTTCTGGCAGCTCGCCCGCGCCGAGGACAAGCGTGCCCTGCTGGCCAGCTACGAGGCGCGTCGCAGTGCCCCGGCCAGCGATCTCAACCGGCTGGAACACAGCACCGATCCGGCCTACCGGCGCGTGCGTCTGCACGGCCATTTCGATGCGCAGTACAGCCTGCTGCTGGACAACCGCATGCGCGATGGCCGGGCCGGCGTCGAGCTGTTGCAACCCTTCTACGATCAGGCCAGCAATCTCTGGCTGCTGCTCAACCGCGGCTGGCTGCCCTGGCCGGATCGGCGCATTGCACCAGCCTTCACCACGCCGCCGGGCACCCAGGAGCTAGAGGCCTGGATCTATGTACCGCTCGGCGCGGCCTTCCAGCTGCATGCCGATCGCCCAGGTGGCGCCTGGCCGCGGCTGATCACCGCGGTCGAGCCGCGGGCGCTGTGGCAGCAACTGGGCCGGGCCGGCCTGCCTTACGAACTGCGTATCCAGCCGGGGCTGGCGGCCTACCGCGCCGACTGGCCGGTGGTGGCCATGGCGCCGGAAAAACATCAGGCCTATGCCGTGCAGTGGTTCGCCCTGGCGGCGGCGTTGTGCGGCTTGTTCATCTACTTCGGACTACACAATGCACGGGAGAATCAGCATGGGCGTCGCCATGAATCCAGCCACCAACACAGCTGAGGTGAGGCCGCGCGGCCGGGGCCGTGGGCGCTTGCAGCTGATCCTCCTGTTGGCGGTGGTAATCGGCCCGATGGTTCTGGCCTCGGCCATGTACTACGGGCGCTTCTGGGTGCCGGAGGGGCGCAGCTACCACGGTAGCCTGATCGGCAACGGCCAGAGCCGCGCCGATCTCGGCGTGCAGGTGGGCACCGAGACGCGCTGGCAACTGCTGGTCACCGCGCCGGCCGGCTGTGCCGCGGATTGCCGTGAGCTGGTCTATCTGGCCCGGCAGATCCAGATCGGCCTCGGTCGCGAAGCCTCGCGTGCCACCCATGCGCTGGCCGCCGCGGAGCCGTTGGCGGCGGATTACCAAGCCGTGCTGCAGCGCGACTATCCGCAACTGCAGCGCTATCCGCTGAACCGCCAGCAGTACGACCAGGCCAGCGAAGGCGCGACGGGCCCGCACCTGTGGATAGTCGATCCGCATGGCAATCTGGTGCTGCGCTATGACAACCAGGTCAAGGGCAAGGCGGTACTCAACGACCTGCGCCTGCTGCTGAAACTGTCGAATATCGGTTGAAGGGGATGCCCATGCGCAAGCCCGGATTTCGCATTGCCGTGCTCGCCACTTTGTTGGCGGTGGTGGTGGTGCTGCTCGGTGCCTACACCCGCCTGACCCATGCCGGCCTCGGCTGTCCGGACTGGCCGGGCTGCTACGGCTTCATCGGCGTACCGCAGAGCGACGTGCAGCTGGCCCATGCCGAACAGCACTTCCCCGATGCGCCGGTGGAAGCGCACAAGGGCTGGAACGAGATGGTCCACCGTTATTTCGCCGGCAGCCTCGGCCTGCTGATTCTCGGCCTCGCGGTGCATGCCCTGCGGCGCCGCGGCCGCGAGCAGCAGCCGCTGAAACTGCCGCTGCTGCTGCTCGCTGTGGTGATCGCCCAGGCCGCCTTCGGCATGTGGACGGTGACCCTGAAACTCTGGCCGCAGGTGGTCACCGCCCACCTGCTCGGCGGCTTCACCACCCTGGCGCTGCTGTTCCTCCTCAGCCTGCGCCTGTCCGGCGCCTTCGCCTCGTTGTCGGCCCTGCCGAGTCGCCTGCGGCAACTGGCGGCCCTGGGGCTGGCGCTGGTGATCGGCCAGATCGCCCTGGGTGGCTGGGTCAGCTCCAATTACGCGGCAGTGGCCTGCATCGATCTGCCGACCTGCCACGGCCAGTGGTGGCCGGCGATGGACTTCGCCAACGGCTTCCACCTGAGCCAGCACATCGGCCCCAACTACCTCGGCGGCCAGCTCGACAGTGAGGCGCGCACCGCCATCCACCTGACCCACCGCCTCGGTGCGCTGGTCGTCAGCCTGGCGTTGCTCGGCCTGGCCTGGCAGCTCTGGCGCCACGGCCTGGGCAAGCTGGCCGGCCTGTTGCTGCTGGCTCTCGCTGTGCAGATCAGCCTCGGCGTCAGCAACGTGCTGCTGCACCTGCCGCTGCCGGTGGCGGTGGCGCACAACGGTGGCGGCGCCGCCCTGTTGCTGATGCTGGTGCTGATCAATTACCGCCTGCGCGCGCCAACGGCGAAGCGTGCGGCGCAACCGCTCGATAACGGCTCCACGGCGACCCGGCTGCACTCCGGCAACGCCGCCTGAATACCCGAACAAGGAGAACCGCCATGGCCACTCTACTGCGCGAACATCAGGCCCACGCCAGCTGGCGCGACTATCTGGAGCTGACCAAGCCGAAGGTGGTGGTGCTGATGCTGATCACCTCGCTGGTCGGCATGTTCCTCGCCACCCGCGCCGGCGTGCCCTGGACCGTGCTGCTGTTCGGCAACCTGGGTATCGGCCTGTGTGCCGGCGGTGCGGCGGCGGTCAACCATGTGGTCGATCGGCGCATCGATTCGGTCATGGCGCGCACCCACAAACGGCCGCTGGCCGAGGGGCGGGTGTCGCCACTGGCGGCGCTGAGCTTCGCGCTGCTGCTGTCGGTCGCCGGCATGCTGGTGCTGCTGACCTTCACCAACGAGTTGACCGCCTGGCTGACCCTGGCCTCGCTGCTCGGCTATGCGGTGCTCTACACCGGCTTCCTCAAGCGCGCCACGCCGCAGAACATCGTCATCGGCGGGTTGGCCGGGGCGGCGCCGCCGCTGCTCGGCTGGGTGGCGGTCACCGGTCATCTGGAGCCGGGGGCGTTCCTGCTGGTGCTGATCATCTTCGCCTGGACCCCGCCGCACTTCTGGGCCCTGGCCATCCATCGCAAGGCGGAATACGCCAAGGCCAACATCCCGATGCTGCCGGTGACCCACGGCGAGCACTACACCAAGGTGCATATCCTGCTCTACACCCTGGTGCTGCTGGCGGTGAGCCTGTTGCCGTTCGCCATTCACATGAGCGGACTGCTCTATCTCGCCAGCGCCCTGCTGCTCGGCGGGCGCTTCCTGCGCTGGGCCTGGGTGCTGTACCGTGACAGTCAACCGCACGCGGCGATCAATACCTTCAAGTACTCTATTGCCTACTTGTTCCTGCTGTTTATCGCCCTACTTGTCGATCACTACCTGTTGCTGAGCCTATGACCCGCACCCAGAAAACCGTCTTCGTTCTCATCGCTCTGGTCACCCTGGTATTCGGCCTGACCGTCTACAAGGTGCTCGATGGCCGCAGCCAGGGCGACCCGGCGGCGCTGATCGATGCCGGCATCATCCTCCTGCCGCAGAGCCGCGACCTGCCGGCGCTGAGCCTGAGCAATCAGGACGGCCAGGCGGTGCAAGTCGATGAATTGAAGGGCAAGTGGAGCCTGCTGTTCTTCGGCTACACCTTCTGCCCGGACATCTGCCCGACCACCCTCGCCCAGCTGCGCGAGCTCAAGGGCAAGCTGCCGCCGGAGGCGCTCGAACGCTTGCAGGTGTACCTGGTCAGCGTCGACCCGCAGCGCGACACGCCGGTGCAGCTCAAGCAATACCTGGGCTATTTCGATCCCAGCTTCCAGGGCCTGACCGGCGAGCTGGTCAACATCCAGAAGCTCGCCAACGCGGTGAGCATCCCGTTCATCCCGGCGGATACCCGCAAGCCCAACTACACCGTCGATCACAGCGGCAACCTGGTGATCATCGGTCCGGACGGCACTCAGCGCGGCTTCATTCGCGCGCCGTTAAACAACCAGAAGCTCGCCGTGCAGCTGCCGCAGTTGCTGGCGACGGACAACTAGCCCTCGCACCAGGACGTGCCGATGCCCGATGCGGCCCATTTCAGTCGCCTGGACGGCACTGCTTGGCGGGTTACGCCGCTGCGCGGCTAACCCACCCTTGTATCTCGACTATCGTCCCGTGAGGGGGATAGTCCCCGACTGATCATCGGGGGAGGGCCTGGAAGTCGTACCCACCCTAAGGCCTCGAGCCAGCTTTGTAGATAGTGCTCCAGCCCTCCACACTCACTCGAACAGTCCGAACGGTATCTAGGGCCCACGACAGGTGAGAGCTCGCATTCACAAGGTAGGGCCGGGTGCAGTGATGATCATCCTGAATGGATTAGCTGAGGAGTCTTCATGTCCAGCATCGTCGGCATCGACATCGCCAAGCACAGTTTCGACATCGCCACCCTGCAAACCAACGGTAAGTACCGCACTAAGGCCAAGTTGGCCAACAGCGCCGCCGGTTTCCAGGTACTCCAGGAGTGGCTGCAGCAGTACGCCGAGCCGGGTGCCTGGCTCGTGATGGAGGCCACCGGCACCTATCACGAGGCGCTGGCCGAGCACCTGCACGGCCTGGGCTACCGGGTCTGTGTGATGAATCCCGCGCAGCTTGCCAGCTACGCCCGGAGCCAGCTGCAGCGGGTCAAGACGGACCAGGTCGACGCCAAGCTGATGGCCAGCTACGGCCAGCGGCACGTGGATGAGTTACGCGCCTGGCAGCCCGAGCCACCGGCGATACGCCGCCTGCGCGCGTTGGTGCGGCGTCTGCAGGACCTCAAGGAGATCGAGCAGATGGAGCGCAATCGCCTGGATGTCGCCGATGCCAGCGTGCAGGATTCGATCCGTTCGGTGCTGGAGCATGTCGAGCAGCAGATTGCCGAGACCCTGCAGGCCATCCGGGCACACATCGATGACGATCCGGGCCTGCGCGGTAAGCGCGATCTGCTGGTCAGCATCGATGGCATCGGCGAGCAGACGGCCGCCTTGCTCCTGGCGGAGCTGGGCGATCCGCTACAGTTCAAGAATGCCCGGGCGATCACCGCGTTCGCCGGGTTGAACCCGAAGCTGCAGGAGTCGGGCCAGCACAAGGGCCACGTGCGCATCTCCCGCGTGGGCTCGGCTCGTCTGCGCACCGGCCTGTACATGCCGGCGGTCGTCTCGCTGACCCACAATCCGGCCATCAAAGCCCTGGCACAGCGCCTGCGAGCCCGCGGCAAAGCCGGCAAGCAGATCGTCTGCGCGGCGATGCGCAAACTGCTGCACATCGCCTATGGCGTACTCAAGTCGGGCCAACCCTTTGATGCTCGCCTGGCCCTTGCCCACTGAGTGACAAGACGGTATCTACACAAGCGCTGCTCGATACCTAACCGATACGTGGCCAATGCAAAAGCCCGCTCGAGTGAGCGGGCTTTTTGCTTTCCAGTGTGTAGAACCTGTTCAAGATCGTCGCGAGCGCAGGTCAGGCAAGGCGAAAACAGGCGAGGGCGCGGAGTTTACAGTTGTAAATGAGCAGCCCGAGCCTGTTTTCAACGCAGCATGACCAAGCGCAGCAGATATTGGACGGGTTCTCAGAACGCTGGAACGATGGCGCCCTTGTACTTCTCCAGGATGAACTGCTTCACCTCCGGGCTGTGCAGCGCGGTCACCAGCTTCTGCATGGCGGCGCCGTCCTTGTTGTCGGGGCGCGCCACCAGGATGTTGACGTACGGCGAGTCGGCGCCTTCGATCACCAGCGCGTCCTTGGCCGGATCGAGCTTGGCCTCCAGGGCGTAGTTGGTGTTGATCAGGGCCAGGTCGACCTGGCTCAGCACGCGCGGCAGGGTCGCGGCTTCCAGCTCACGCACCTTCACGCTCTTCGGGTTCTCGGCGATGTCCTTCGGCGTGGCGGTGATGCTCTGGTTGTCCTTGAGCTTGATCACCCCGGCCTTGTCCAGCAGCAACAGGGCGCGGCCGCCGTTGGTGGCGTCGTTGGGGATCACCACGGTGGCGCCCTGCGGCAGCTCGGCGAGGCTCTTGATCTTGGTCGAATAGGCGCCCAGCGGCTCGATGTGCACGCCGGCGACGCTGACCAGGTTGGTCTTGCGGCTGCTGTTGAACTCGTCCAGATACGGCTGGTGCTGGAAGAAGTTGGCGTCCAGACGCTTCTCGGCGACCTGCACGTTGGGCTGCACGTAGTCGGTGAACACCTTGACGTTCAGCTCCACGCCTTGCTTGGCCAGGGTCGGCTTGAGGAACTCGAGGATCTCCGCGTGCGGCACCGCGGTGGCGGCCACGCTCAGCGCTTCCGCCTGGGCGGAGAAGCTGGCGACTACGGCCAGGGCTGCGAACAGTTTCTTCATCATTGACTCCTTGTGGGATCTACGACGCGGGTCCGCGGGTAGCGGTCGCCGCGCAAGGTTTCTACTTACGGGAAAAATGTACGACCAGACGGTCGCCGACGCTTTGCAGCACTTGCACCAGCACCAGCAGCAGGACCACGGTGACCACCATCACATCCGGCTGGTAACGCTGGTAGCCGTAGCGCACGGCCAGGTCGCCGAGGCCACCGCCGCCGATCAGGCCGGTCATCGCCGTGTACGACACCAGGGTGATGGCGGTAACGGTGATGGCGGCGATGATCCCCGGCCGCGCTTCCGGCAGCAGGGCGTTGAGGATGATCTGCCGGGTCGTCGCGCCCATCGCCTGGGTCGCTTCGATGATGCCGCGGTCGACCTCGCGCAGGGCGGTCTCCACCAGCCGCGCGAAGAACGGCGTGGCGCCGACCACCAGCGGTGGAATGGCGCCGGCGACGCCCAGCGAGGTGCCGGCGAGCAGCACCGTCAGCGGGATCATCACGATCAGCAGGATGATGAACGGCAGCGAACGCAGGACGTTGGTGACCAGCGACAGCACCCGATACAGGCCCTTGTGTTCGAACAGCTGGCGCGGCCCGCTGAGAAACAGCAGCACGCCCAGCGGCAGGCCGAGGAGCACGGTGAACAGCAGCGAGCCGCCGAGCATCAGCAGGGTGTCGAGGGTCGCCTGCCAGATCTCCAGCCAGTCGATATTGCTAAAGAACTCGCTCATCCGCGCAGCACCTCCACATGCACGTCGGCGACATTCAACTGGCTCATCGCCGCCTCCAGATCGCCGCCGGTGAGGGCCAGGGTCAGCTGGCCGTAGGGGGTGTCCTTGATGCGGTCGATGCGCCCGGCGAGGATGCTGTAATCCACCCCGGTCTCGCGCGCCACGGTGCCGAGCAGCGGCGCGTAGGTGGCCTCGCCCTGGAAGGTCAGGCGCAGGATGCGCCCCGGCACGTGGGCGAAGTCGTCGAGCTGCTCGTTCTCGTCGACCTGCTCGGCCTCCAGTACGAAGCGCCGGGTGGTGGGATGCTGCGGATGGAGGAACACCTCGGCCACCGGCCCCTGTTCGACTATCACGCCGGCGTCCATCACCGCCACGCGGTCGCAGACGCGGCGGATCACGTCCATCTCGTGGGTGATCAGCACTATGGTCAGCTTCAGCTCGCGGTTGATCTCCGCCAGCAGTTGCAGGACTGACGCGGTGGTCTGCGGGTCGAGGGCGCTGGTGGCTTCGTCGCAGAGCAAAATCTTCGGCCGCGTGGCCAGCGCGCGGGCGATGCCGACGCGCTGCTTCTGGCCGCCGGAGAGCTGCGCCGGGTATTTGTTGGCGTGCTCGCTCAGGCCGACGCGGGCGAGTAGCTCGGCGACCCGCTGGTCGATCTTGCGCCGGGGCAGTTCGCCGGCCAGCTTGAGCGGCAGGGCGACGTTGTCGGCGACTGTCTTCGAGGCCAGCAGATTGAAGTGCTGGAAGATCATCCCGACCTGCTGACGAAAACGCCGCAGGCCATCGGCGTCGAGCGCGGTGATGTCGTCGCCGGCGATGCGGATGCGCCCGCCGGAGGGTTCCTCGAGGCGATTGATCAGGCGTAGCAGGGTGCTCTTGCCGGCCCCGGAATGGCCGATCAGGCCGAACACCTCGCCATCGGCGATGGCCAGGGTGGTGGGCTGCAGCGCAGGAATGCTGCGGCCGTTGACGAGATACGCCTTGTGGACGCGGTCAAAATCAATCACGAAAACGAACCTTTTGGGTGCGAAGTTATAGCGAGCGTAGGCGGTTGGCCGAAGGCGCGCATTCTAGCCTGCCGGCTTATGCAATCTTAGCTTTTGTTGTCTTGGTGGCCGATGAAAAAGGCATAAGCCGATAAGCGGCTGGCCGTAGGATGGGTTGAGGCGCGCAGCGTCTATACCCATCGATCCGTGCCGCATGGGTAGCGCTGCGCTCAACCCAGCCTACGGAGCGCGGAGGGTGCGCTGCGTTTAACGCGTCGGGCTGAGCAGCAGGCGCGGCGCGGCATCGGGCTTGAGGTCCTGGACCAGGCGCAGGGCATAGCCGGGCTGCAGGCGCTTGACCCGTGCCGACAGCAGCGAGGCGACCCAGGGGTAGTCCTTGGCTTGGCGCACCTGCACGCGCACCGCGCAATCGAACTGCACCACGTCGGCGGCGACGCGGTCGAGCAGCTGGCGCAGCGCCTCGTTGTCCTGGCTGTCGAGCATCGGCAGCGGCACCACGCTGGTTGCGGCCGCCGGGTCGATCAAGTGCGGCTTGGGTTCGCTCGGCGCGTTCGGCAGGGCGGTGGCCTGCACCGCCGCGGCCTGGCGTTCGGCGGCCAGGCGCAGTTGTTTGGCCTGCTCGGCACGCGCCGCGGCTTCCTTGGCGGCGGCTTCGGCCTGCGCCTTGGCCGCGGCGGCCTGGGCGGCGCTCTGTTTGGCGCTGCGCGCCTGGCTGATCGCGCTGTCCAGTCCGGTGGTCAGCGCCGGCGCCTGCGGCATCAGGCTGCGCGCCTGGGCCAGGGCCGTGCTGGCGGTATCCAGATCACCTCTTTGCAGCGCGCTCTGGCCCTGCTGCATATAGGCATCGGCGAGACGCCGTTGCAGCGATTCCAGGCGGGTGTCGCCGGCGGCGCGTGGCTGCAGGGCGGCGAGCTGGCTTTCGGCGCTGCTCAACTGGCCGCGGTCGATGCTCTGCTCGAGTTGGCTGAGGGCGGCGACCAAGTCATCGGTCGGCAGGTTGGTGACCTGTTGCGGGGCGCTCTGGCACGCGGCCAGCAGCAGACTGATTGCGACAATGGACAGACAACGGGAGGCGTACTGCGTCATTCCGGTAGTTCTCGATTAGCGCAAAAGCGCGCAAGTCTACACTGCGCGCCGCCTGGAGCCCAAAAGCGGCGCGGCATTGGCGCCGGTTCTGTGGCGTCAGCAGGCGTCAGGCGTGGCGCCGCGGCAGGGCAAAGCTGCAGAGAAACAGGCTGGCGGCGGCCACTACTATGGACGGCCCGGCCGGGGTGTCCTGGAACCACGACAGCGCCAGCCCGGCGCCCACCGCGAGCAGGCCGAGCAGGCTGGCGCCGATCGCCATCTGCTCCGGGGTGCGGGCGTGGCGCTGGGCGGCGGCGGCGGGAATGATCAGCAGCGAGGTGATCAGCAGCACGCCGACTATCTTCATCGCCACCGCGATCACCACCGCGATCAGCAGCATCAGCGCCAGGCGCAGGCCGGCCACCGGCAGGCCTTCGACCTTGGCCAGCTCCTCGTGCACGGTCACCGCCAAGAGCGGTCGCCACAGGCCGAGCAGGGCCAGCAGCACCAGCGCGCTGCCGCCGACTATCCAGGCCAGGTCGGTGGGGCTGACGGCCAGCAGGTCGCCGAACAGGTAGCCCATCAGGTCGATGCGCACGTCCTGCATGAAACTCAGCACCACCAGGCCGAGCGACAGGGTGGTCGGCGCGAGGATGCCGAGCAGGGTGTCGGAGGCCAGCGGCTGGCGCTGCTGCAGGGTCACCAGCAGCACGGCGAGGAGCAGGCAGCCGGCGGTCACCGCCAGGGTCGGGCTGACGTTCAGCAGCAGGCCGAGGGCGACGCCGAGCAGCGCGGCGTGCGACAGGGTATCGCCGAAATAGGCCATGCGCCGCCAGACCACGAAGGCGCCGAGCGGGCCGGCGACCAGCGCCAGGGTGAGGCCGGCGATCAGGGCGTTGAGGAGAAAATCAGGCATGCTTGCAGCCGTCTCCGTGCACATGCGGTTGCCCGGAGACCGGGTTGAGGATGGTCAGCCCGCCGCCGGGCGGGCTGACCACCGCGCCGTGCAGGTCGTGGGCGTGATCGTGATGGTGGTGATAGACCGCCAGGGCCGGCGCGGCGCTGCCGAACAGCTCGACGAAGGCCGGGTCGTTGCCGACCTGTTCCGGGTGGCCTGAGCAGCACACGTGATGGTTGAGGCAGACCACCTGATCGGTGGTGCTCATCACCAGATGCAGGTCGTGGGAAACCATCAGCACGCCACAGCCGTGGCGGTCGCGCAGGCGGGTGATCAGCTGGTACAGCTCGGCCTGGCCGGCGACGTCGACACCCTGCACCGGCTCGTCGAGGACCAGCAGTTGCGGCTCGCGCAGCAGCGCGCGGGCCAGCAGCACGCGCTGCAGTTCGCCGCCGGAGATGCTCTGCAACGGGCTGTCGATCACCTGTTCGGCGCCGACTTCGGCCAGCGCCGCCAGCGCGCTGGTGCGCTTGACGCCCGGCACCAGGCGCAAAAAGCGCAGCACCGAGAGCGGCAGGGTGGAGTCGACGTGCAGCTTCTGCGGCATGTAGCCGATGCGCAGCTTGGGCTTGCGCCACACGCTGCCGCTGTCGGGCTGCAGCAGGCCGAGCACGGCGCGCACCAGAGTGGTCTTGCCGGCGCCGTTGGGGCCGATCAGGGTGACGATCTCGCCGGGCTGCACGCTCAGCTGCACATCGCTGAGCACCGGCTGGCCGGCGAAGCTGACGCCGACGCCGTCGAGTTGGATCAGCGCCGTGCTCATTCGGCGCTCCGGCAGCCGGCACAGACGCCGACCACTTCCACGGTCTGCTGCTCGACGCTGAAACCCACCGCGCCGGCACTGTCGACAATGGCCTGGCTGATCGCCGCCTGCTGCAGCTCGATGGCCGCGTGGCAGTGGCGGCAGATGAGGAACTGGCCCTGGTGCGCGTGCGCCGGATGGTTGCAGCCGACGAAGGCGTTGAGCGAGGCGATGCGGTGCACCAGGCCGTTGTCGAGGAGGAAATCCAGCGCCCGGTAGACGGTCGGCGGCGCCGCGCGGCGGCCGTCTTCCTCGGTCAGTACGCCGAGGATGTCGTAGGCGCCGAGCGGCTTGTGGCTCTGCCACACCAGCTCCAGCACGCGCTTGCGCAATGCGGTCAGGCGCAGGCCCTGGCGCGCGCACAGTTGCTCGGCCTCGGCGAGGGCGTTGTGCACGCAGTGGGAATGATCGTGGGGGCGCGAGGCCAGTGGCGTGAGCATCATCGGCGGCGACGGTGGCGGATAGAGACGTTATTCTATAACTCTTTACCCGCTGAGTGTGCGACCGTGAAGTCTTTCCTCTCCCTATGCCTCCTGACTGTCCTGAGCGCCACGGCGCAGGCCGAGGTGCGGCTGCTGACCAGCATCAAACCGCTGCAATTGATCGCCGCGGCGGTGCAGGACGGCGTCGGCCAGCCCGACGTGCTGCTGCCGCCGGGCGCCTCGCCGCACCACTATGCGTTGCGTCCCTCGGATGTGCGGCGGGTTGGCGAGGCGGACCTGCTGTACTGGATCGGCCCCGATCTGGAAGGCTTCCTGCCGCGCGTGCTGAGCGGCCGCAGCGCGCCGAGCGTCGCCGTGCAGAGCCTGCCGGGGCTGCAGTTGCGGCATTTCGCCGAGGGCCACGAGCATGCCGGCGCAGATGAGGATCACGACGAGCATGACCACGCGCACCGCCCCGGCACGCTGGACGCCCACCTGTGGCTGCTGCCGGCCAACGCGCGGGTGATCGCGACGCAGATGGCCGCCGCTCTGGCCGCCGCCGACCCGAGCAATGCGGCGCGCTACCAGGCCAACCTGAAGGCCTTCGAGCAGCGCCTGGGCGCCCTCGACCAGCGCCTCAAGCAGCGCCTGCAGGCTGTGGCGGGCAAGCCCTATTTCGTCTTTCACGAGGCCTTCGACTACTTCGAGGCGGCCTATGGCCTCGAGCATGCCGGGGTCTTCAGCGTCGCCGCCGAGGTGCAGCCGGGCGCCCGCCACGTCGCGGCGATGCGCGCGCGCCTGCAGCAGGCCGGGCCGAGCTGCGTGTTCAGCGAGCCGCCGCTGCGCCCGCGCCTGGCCGAGACCCTGAGCGCCGGGCTGCCGGTCAAGCTGGCCGAACTGGATGCGCTGGGCAGCGGCGTGGCGGTGGATGCCCAGGGTTACGAGCGGCTCTTGAGCAATCTCGCCGAGTCGTTGGGTGGTTGCCTGGAAGCCTTGTAGCAGAGCGCTCGCAGACATTGATGCCGGTCAATACCGGCGCGCGTTCGGCCCCCTAGTCTGCCCCCGTGGCCCGCCCATTGCGGGCCCAGGAATGGGGGAAAACGCAGTGACGCAACTGGTCTGGCAGAACGACCTGAACACCGGCATCGCGGTGATCGACAACCAGCACAAACGCATAGTCGAAATGATCAACCGGCTGTACAGCGCGCGCCACGGCGGTGGCGGCCGCCCCGCGGTGGCGGGCGTGATCGAGGAGTTGGTCGACTACACGCAGTCGCACTTCGCCTTCGAGGAAACCCTGATGGAGGACGCCGGCTACCCGCTGAGCCGCGCGCACAAGAAGGTCCACGAGCTGTTCATCCGTCGTGTCGACGAATACCGCCTGCGCTTCAAGGCCGGTGAAGACGTCGCCGAGGAGCTGCAGCAATTGCTCGCGCGCTGGCTGTTCAACCATATCCGCAACGACGACGCCGGCTACGCCGCCACGGTGCGCCAGAGCATGGCTACGCTGGTCGGTGACCGCAGCGAAGGCGGCTGGCTGGCGCGCTCGCTGCGGCGCTTCTTCGGCGGCGTGCCGGCCTAGCGGGTTCAGCGCGCCAGGTTGTGGATCGAGGGCGCCGGGATGTAGCAGTGGCCGCCACCGGAGTAGCAGGGCTGGAGGGCGGCGGTGCGCGCCGAGAGACTGGGCTTGAAGCTGGCCGCGGCGAGCAGCGCGACGAGGGCGGCCAGCGAGAGGCCGACAAAGAGTTTCCGGGCAGAGTGCGGCATGTGGAGCTCCGGCGCCTCGTAAGGGCGCATCTGTTGTTGTTGTCCGGTCACCATAGGCCTGCGCCGTCGCGTTGTCCCTCCCCCAAATGGAGTAGCCCGGGGAAATACGATGAGCGGCGCCGTGGACGGCTAGCCTGTCTAAGGTGTCTATAACCCTGTCGCACAGGAGGAGTGGCCATGCCCAAGTCCGGCCAGGAACCGCAGAACCGCACTTCGGCCGAGCTGCCGCTGCAGCCGGCGTCGCTGGACATCTGGGACAGCAAGTACCGCCTGCGCGACAAGCGCGGGCGGCCCGTCGACGCCGATCTCGACGGCACCTGGCAGCGGCTGGCGCAGGCGCTGGCGGCGGTCGAGCGGGATGCCGACAGCCGCGCGTACTGGGCCGAGCGCTTCCTCTGGGCGCTGCGCAACGGCGCCATTCCGGCCGGACGGATCATCGCCAACGCCGGCGCCGAGGCGCACAAGCCGGCCACTTCGACGATCAACTGCACGGTGTCGGCCAGTATCCGCGATTCGATGGACGCCATCCTCGGCAAGCTCCACGAGGCCGGCCTGACGCTCAAGGCCGGCTGCGGCATCGGCTACGAGTTCAGCACCCTGCGCCCGCGCGGCGCCTATGTCTCGGGCGCCGGCGCCTACACCAGCGGGCCGCTGTCGTTCATGGATATCTACGACAAGATGTGCTTCACCGTCAGCTCCGCCGGCGGGCGGCGCGGCGCGCAGATGGCCACCTTCGACATCGCCCACCCGGACGTGCGCGAGTTCATCCGCGCCAAGCGCGAGGACGGCCGGCTGCGCCAGTTCAACCTGAGCCTGCTGATCAGCGACGACTTCATGCAGGCGGTCGAGGACGACGGCGACTGGCCGCTGCTGTTCCCCCTGCACGGCCATGAGCGCACCGACTTCGACCTCGGCGACCCGGCCCGCGTGCGCTGGCGCGACTGGCCGCTGCACGAGGGTTACGTGGTCGACGCCGAGGGGCGAGTGGCCTGCAAGGTCTACGGCCAGGTCAAGGCCCGCCATCTGTGGGACATGATCATGCTCGCCACCTACGACTACGCCGAGCCGGGCTTCATCCTCATCGATCGGGTCAATGAGTGGAACAACAACTGGTGGTGCGAGAGCATCCGCGCCACCAACCCCTGCGGCGAGCAGCCGCTGCCGCCCTACGGCGCCTGCCTGCTCGGCTCGATCAACCTCACCGGTTTCGTCCTCGAGCCGTTCGCCGCCCAGGCGCGTTTCGACTGGGAGCGCTTCCGCGAGGTGGTGCGGGTGTTCACTCGCCTGCTCGACAACGTGGTCGAGCTCAATGGCCTGCCGTTGGCCGAGCAGCGTGCGGAGATCCTCGCCAAGCGCCGGCATGGCATGGGCTTTCTCGGCCTCGGCTCGGCGCTGTGCCTGCTCAAGCTGCGCTATGGCAGCGCCGAGGCCTGCGCGTTCACCGAGCAGGTGGCGCGCGAGCTGGCCCTGGTCGGCTGGGAGGAAGCGCTGCAGCTGGCCAAGGAGAAAGGCCCGGCGCCGCTGCTCAGTGAGGAGTTCGCGGTGAGCGCGCAGATGCTGCGCCTGCGCCCGGAAATGGCCGCCGACGGCTATAAGCTCGGCGACCGGGTGCCCGGCCGGGTGCTGCACGCCAGGTATTCGCGCTATATGCAGCGCCTCGCCGAGCACGCGCCGCAACTGGTCGCCGCGCTGGCCGAGCACGGCGCGCGCTTCACCCACCACAGCTCCATCGCGCCCACCGGCACCATCAGCCTGAGCCTGGCCAACAACGCCTCGAATGGCATCGAACCGAGCTTCGCCCACCAGTATTCGCGCAACCTGATCCGCCCCGGGCGCAAGAGCAAGGCCAAGGTCGAGGTGCTCAGCTACGAGCTGCTGGCCTACCGCAACCTGGTCAATGCCGGCGCCAAGCCCGGCGCCGGGCGCCTGCCCGACTACTTCGTCAGCGCCGACGAGATCAGCCCGCAGGAGCACGTGGACATCCAGGCGGCGGCGCAGAAATGGGTCGACTCGTCGATCTCCAAGACCGCCAACGTGCCCACCGACTACCCCTTCGAGCAGTTCAAGGACATCTACCGCTACGCCTGGCGTCAGGGCCTCAAGGGCTGCACCACCTTCCGCTTCAACCCGGCGGCGTTCCAGGGCGTGCTGGTCAAGGACGCCGACCTGACCAACACCCGCTACCGCTTCGAGCTGGAGGACGGCAGCGTGGTCGAGCTCAAGGGCAACGAGGAGGTGGAATACGACGGCGAGGTGCACAGCGCCGCCAACCTGTTCGAGGCGCTGAAGGAAGGCTATTACGGCAAGTATTGAGGCGTTTTCTCCGCGCTCCCTCTGCTGGGCGCGCGGAGTCCGTAGGGTGGATGACGCTTTTTTCATCCACCGGCTTTGCGGTGGAAAACGCTGCGCGGTTTTCCACACTACGGCCTACCTCCAGCCCGCTTCGAGGAGCGTCCGATGAGCATCAAGATCAGCCAGAAGATCAAGCGCTTCGCGGTGGTCGACGCGGAGGCCGAGCGCGCCCGCCAGGCCGCCGCGGAAGCCGCCGCCGTGGTGCAGATGGACGAGACCCTGCAGCGCCCGGAGACCCTGGTCGGCGCCACCTATAAGATCAAGTCGCCGCTGTTCGAGCACGCCCTGTACGTGACCATCAACGACATCGTCCTCAACCCCGGCACGCCCCACGAGCAGCGCCGGCCGTTCGAGATCTTCATCAATTCCAAGGGCATGGAGCACTTCCAGTGGATAGTCGCGCTGACGCGGATTATGTCGGCGGTGTTCCGCAAGGGCGGCGACTGCACTTTCCTGGTCGAGGAGCTGCAGGCGGTGTTCGACCCGCGCGGCGGCTACCTCAAGCGCGGCGGTGGCTACATGCCGTCGATCGTCGCCGAGATCGGTGCGGTGCTGGAACGCCATCTGATCGCCATCGGCCTGATGGAAGGCCCGCAGCTCGGCGAGGAACAGCGCCTGTACCTGGCCGAGAAGCGCGCTGCCTACGAGGCGCGTCTGGGCGTGTCGAAGGCCGAACCGGGCGAAGGCTTCCCGCCCGGCGCGCAGCTCTGTGGCAAGTGCAGCACCCAGGCGGTGGTGCAGATGGAAGGCTGCGCCACCTGCCTGAATTGCGGCTATTCCAAGTGCGGGTGAGACGGCAACAGGCGAACGCCCGGGCCGGGATGGCCGGGCGGGGGGGCTATGACACGGAGCGGCGCCAGGGGGGGGCTAGCCGAATACCGGTGCTGCCGCCGTGCCGAGCTGAGCGAAGCAGAACGAAGCGCTACAACGCGAACGGCAACGGCACGCTGTTCCGCTGGCGCTGCGTCAGCTGCTGGCGGTATTCACCGGGGTCCTTGATCAGCACCGCCTGGCCGGCGAAGGCTTCGGCGGCGATCAGCCGCGACAGCCAGAAGCGCACGCAGGCGACCCGCAGCAGGGTCGGCCACAGCTCGGCCTCGGCCGGGGTGAACGGCCGCAGCGTGGCGTAGGCGCCGAGCAGCGCGCGCGCGCACGGCGCGTCGAGGCTGCCGTCGGCCTCCGAGCACCAGTCGTTCACGGCGATCGCCAGGTCGTAGAGCATGGGACCGGCGCAGGCGTTGTAGAAGTCGATCACCCCGGACAGGTGGTTGCCGTCGAACAGCACGTTATCGCGGAACAGGTCGGCATGCAGGTTGGCGCGCGGCAGGGCGAGGATCTGCGCGTGGCGGCTGGCGATTTCCGCCAGCGCCGCGCGCAGCAACGGCACCTCGGCGTCGGTCAGCTGCAGGGCCAGGCTCGGGCCTTCGGCGAGCATCCAGTCGAGGCCGCGATCGCTGCGGCGTTCGAGGATGCGCGAGCGGGTCGCCAGGTGCAGGCGCGCCAGCAGCGTGCCGACTTCGGCGCAGTGATGGGTGTTGGCATAGGTGACGTGCTTGCCGGGCAGCCGTGGTTGCAGCAGCGCCGGTTTCTCCGCCAGGCTGCGCAAGGCCTCGCCCGTGCTGGTGCGCAGGGCGTAGGGCACCGGCAGCTCGGCGGCGTGCAGTACGTCGAGCAGTTCGAGGAAGAACGGCAGGTCCTGGCGCGGGCCGCGCTCGACCAGGGTGAGCACGTATTCGCCCTGCTCCAGGCTGACGAAGAAGTTGCTGTTCTCGCTGCCGGCGGCGATGCCCTGGAAGTCCTTCAGCCGGCCGAGCCCGTAGGGGGCGAGAAAGGCCTCCAGTTCGTGGCGCTCGAGGGGGGTGAACACCGACATTCTCAGCCCTGCCTTACCATTTAAAGATCTCCCAGGCCGGGATCAGCATGTCCGGGTAGTCGGAGCGCACGAAGTTGCCATCGCTGCCGTCGGCACGCACCAGGAAGTAGGGCTTGCCGGTCTTCGGCGTGACCTTGATGGCATAGAGGAAGCCGTTGACCCGGTATTCCTGAATGGTCTTGTCACCTTCCTGGCGGATGGTCACGTCCGGCTCACCACTCGGCTGCTCATCGGCGGCGTGCGCCGCCAGCGGGCTGAGGACGAGCAGGCTGGCCAGCACCAGGCGGTTGAGTGTGCGCATGATAACCTTGTCCCTTTGTCGTCAATGTTCCAGCTAGTTTAGCCCTGGCCCCGTCGAAAAGGTTGATCCCGCTCATGTCACACGCTCCCCTGGTCCTGGTCGATGGTTCTTCCTACCTGTATCGCGCCTTCCACGCCCTGCCGCTGCTGACCACCTCCAAGGGGCTGCCCACCGGCGCGGTGAAGGGCGTGCTGAACATGCTCAAGAGCCTGCGCAAGCAGTACCCGGACAGCCCCTTCGCGGTGGTCTTCGACGCCAAGGGCGGGACTTTCCGCGACGCCATGTTCGCCGAGTACAAGGCCAACCGGCCGTCGATGCCGGACGAGCTGCGCGTGCAGATCGAACCCTTGCACGCCAGCGTGCGCGCCCTCGGCCTGCCGCTGTTGTGCGTCGACGGCGTCGAGGCCGACGATGTGATCGGCACCCTGGCCCGGCGCTGCGCCGCCAGCGGCCGCGATGTGGTGATCTCCACCGGCGATAAGGACATGGCGCAGCTGGTCTGCCCGCACGTTACCCTGGTCAACACCATGACCGGTAGCGTCTACGACGTGGATGGCGTGAAAGCGAAATTCGGTGTCGGTCCTGAGCTGATCATCGACTACCTGGCGCTGATGGGCGACAAGGTCGACAACATCCCCGGCGTCCCCGGGGTCGGCGAGAAGACCGCGCTGGGCCTGCTGGTCGGCGTCGGCGGCGGCCTCGACGTGCTCTACGCCGACCTCGACAAGGTCGCCGAGCTGCCGATCCGTGGCGCCAAGACGCTGGCGGCCAAGCTCGCCGAGCACCGTGAGATGGCCTATCTGTCCTACCAGTTGGCGACCATCAAGCTGGATGTCGAACTCAACGTCGAGATCGACCAGCTGCATCCCGGCGCGCCGGACAACGCCGCGCTGCTCGAGCTGTACCGCGAGCTGGAGTTCAAGAGCTGGGTCGAGGAGGTGCAGCGCCAGGTCCTGGCCGCGCCCGCCCCGACTGGCGGGCTGTTCGACCAGGCAGCGGCGGCTGCCGAGCCGGCGCGCGAGTCGGGCGACTCTGCCAAGCACTATGAAACCATCCTCGACCCGGCGCGTTTCGACGCCTGGCTGGAGAAGCTGAAAAGCGCCGAGCTGATCGCCTTCGACACCGAGACCACCGGCCTCGACGCCCAGCAGGCCGAACTGGTCGGCCTGTCCTTCGCCGTGCAGGCGCATGAGGCCGCCTATGTGCCGCTGGCCCACGCCTACATGGGCGTGCCGCAGCAGCTCGACCGTGAAACCGTGCTGAATGCACTCAAACCGTTGCTGGAAGACCCGCACAAGGCCAAGCTCGGCCAGCACGCCAAGTACGACATCAACGTCCTCGCCCGTTACGGCATCGCCCTGCAGGGCGTGGCCTTCGACAGCATGCTCGAATCCTACGTGCTGGATTCCACCGCCACCCGCCACAACATGGACAGCCTGGCGCTGAAATACCTCGACGAGACCACCATCGCCTTCGAGGATATCGCCGGCAAGGGCGCCAAGCAGCTGCGCTTCGACCAGATCGCCCTCGAACAGGCCGGCCCCTACGCCGCCGAGGATGCCGACCTGACCCTGCGCCTGCACCAGACCTTGTGGGCCAAGTTGCAGGCCACGCCGAGCCTGGCCAAGGTGCTCAGCGAGATCGAGATGCCGCTGGTGCCGGTGCTGGCGCGCATCGAGCGCCAGGGCGCGCTGGTCGATGCCAAGCTGCTCGGCGAGCACAGCCGCGAGCTCGGCGACAAGCTGGTGGCGCTGGAACGCGAGGCCTTCGCCATCGCCGGCGAGGAGTTCAACCTCGGCTCGCCCAAGCAGCTCGGGGTGATCCTCTACGACAAGCTCGGCCTGCCGGTGCTGAGCAAGACCGCCAAGGGCCAGCCGTCGACCGCCGAAAACGTGCTCGCCGAGCTGGCCGAGCAGGACTTCCCGCTGCCCAAGGTGCTGATGCAGTACCGCACCCTGAGCAAGCTGAAGAGCACCTACACCGACCGCCTGCCGGAGCAGATCAACCCGCGCACCGGGCGCATCCACACCTCCTATCACCAGGCGGTGGCGGCCACCGGGCGCTTGTCGTCGACCGATCCGAACTTGCAGAACATCCCGATCAGAACGGTGGAAGGCCGGCGCATCCGCCAGGCCTTCATCGCCCCGCCGGGCTACCGGCTGCTGTCCGCCGACTACTCGCAGATCGAGCTGCGCATCATGGCTCACCTGGCCAAGGATGCGGGCTTGCTGGATGCCTTCCGCCACGATCGCGATGTGCACCGTGCCACCGCCGCCGAAGTGTTCGGCGTGGCTCTGGACCAGGTCAGCCACGATCAGCGGCGCAGCGCCAAGGCGATCAACTTCGGCCTGATCTACGGCATGAGCGCCTTCGGCCTGGCCAAGCAGATCGGCGTCGACCGCAAGCAGGCGCAGGCCTATATCGACCGTTACTTCGCCCGTTACCCGGGCGTGCTCGCCTATATGGAACGCACCCGCGAGCAGGCGGCGCAGCAGGGCTTCGTCGAGACCCTGTTCGGTCGCCGCCTGTACCTGCCGGAGATCAACTCGAAGAATCAGGCCCTGCGCAAAGGTGCCGAACGCACGGCGATCAACGCGCCGATGCAGGGCACCGCGGCGGACATCATCAAGCGCGCCATGGTGGCGGTGGACGCCTGGCTGGGCGAGTCCGGGCTGGATGCCAAGGTCATCCTCCAGGTCCACGACGAACTGGTGCTGGAGGTGCGCGAGGATCTGGTCGAGCAGGTGCGCGAGCAGATCCGCCCGCGCATGAGCGGTGCCGCCGAACTGGAGGTGCCGTTGCTGGTGGAGGTCGGCGTCGGCGCCAACTGGGATGAGGCGCACTGATGAATCAGTGCTTAGAGCCTATGGGAATAAACTTTTTTGTCATTATTGCTAACGAGTTTTAGCAATGGCCTGAACTTTCGTGCGAAGGCGGTGGTCAGAGTTTGCGAATGGCTGATGAAGCCCTTCGGTGCTCCTAATGTTGTGTTAAGTGTTGGCAGATCTCTGGACCCCGCCCTAGCGGTTCAGATCTTAAACCCCGAGCCTCCCCCTCCCCATACGAAGCTCGGGGTTTTTTTTGCCTGCGATTCAGCCCTCGGCCTCTGCCGCCGGCGTGTCCTCCAGCTGCAGCCAGCGCGCCAACACCGTCTGCGCCTCGTCGATGCCCAGGCGCTTGGGCGCCGAGAACAGCTGCAGGCTCGCCGCCTCGCCCCAGCCCCTGTGCAGATCCTGGCGCACCTTGAGCAGCGCGTTCTTGGCCGCACCGAAGGCCAGCTTGTCGGCCTTGGTCAGCAGGATGTGCATGGGCATGCCGCTGGCCACCGACCAGTCGAGCATCATGCAGTCGAATTCGGTCAGCGGATGGCGGATATCCATCAGCAGGATCAGCCCGGCCAGGCTCTCGCGGCTGCCCAGATAGGCCTCCAGATGGCGCTGCCAGTGCTGCTTCAGCGGGATCGGCACCTTGGCGTAGCCGTAACCCGGCAGGTCGACCAGGCGGCGCTCGTCGTCGAGGCGGAAGAAGTTCAGCAACTGGGTGCGCCCCGGGGTTTTCGAGGTGCGCGCCAGGTTGGCGTGGGTCAGGGTATTCAGGGCGCTGGACTTGCCGGCGTTGGAGCGGCCGGCGAAGGCCACTTCCAGGCCGCTGTCGTCCGGGCACTGATCGACCTTGGCGGCACTGATCAGGAAGGAGGCTTGTTGGCACAGGCCAAGAATCGGATTTTTCACAGACATGGGGGTTTCCACAGGTGCGACGCGGTGTCGCAGGGGGCGGTTTCGTTTCCGTTTGAGCGACCCCAGTATATAATGCCGCAGATTTTGTGTGCGCTTTGTCCCGCCAGGGCTGGCGTTCATGGGAACGATTTAAGCGAGTCTGCGCATCAAGAACGCAGGACGTTGCGTCCCTGATGAGGTCAATCTGATGAAATTGTCGCTGCTCGCAGCCACTAGCATACTGTTGGCCTGCAGTGCCCAGGCTGCCCAGGACCCGGAAGCGGTGTTCAGCCGTGCCTGTGGCGCCTGTCATGCTGGGCAGCTGCCGATGGCGCCGAAACAAGGCGACACGGCGGCCTGGAAGCCGCGCCTGGACCAGGGCATGGACACCCTGGTGCAGCGCGTCACCACTGGTTTCAATGCCATGCCGCCTGGCGGTTTGTGCACCGACTGTAGCGCCGCGGACTATCAGGCCGTCATCGAGTGGATGGCCCGTTAAACCCGCACTGGATTTCTCTCCCCTTAGCCGTAATTGGATTAGCTGATGAACAAAGTACTCGTGAGTCTGCTGTTGACCCTGGGCATCACCGGTATGGCTCACGCCGCAGGCGACGCCGCAGCCGGTCAGGGCAAAGCTGCTATGTGTGGCGCCTGCCACGGTGCCGACGGCAACAGCCCGGCGCCGAACTTCCCGAAACTGGCCGGCCAGGGCGAGCGTTACCTGCTCAAACAGATGCACGACATCAAGGCCGGCAACCGCCAGGTTCTGGAAATGACCGGTCTGCTGACCAATGTCAGCGACCAGGACCTGGCCGATATCGCCGCCTATTTCGCCAGCCAGAAGATGAGCGTCGGCGCCGCCGACCCGAAGCTGGTGGCCCGTGGCGAAGAGCTGTTCCGCGGTGGCAAGATGACCGAAGGCATGCCGGCCTGCACCGGTTGCCACTCGCCGAATGGCGCGGGTAATGCCGCTGCCGGCTTCCCGCAGATCGGCGGCCAGCACGCCCAGTATGTGGCCAAGCAGCTGACCGACTTCCGCGAAGGCAACCGCACCAACGATGGCGACACCCTGGTCATGCGTTCCATCGCGGCCAAGCTGAGCAACAAGGATATCGCGGCGGTTTCCAGCTATATCCAGGGCCTGCACTAAGGCTCGAACGGGTTTACGAAAAAGGGTGGCCAAGGCCACCCTTTTTCATTGGGGGCGCCGTTACAATAGCCGGAACCCGCCCCGCGCAGTGCCGGTCGAAACAAGGTCCGCCGCCAGCGGTAGCCATCTGCCAAGGAGTAAAGCATGCGTAACCTGATTCTTTCCGCCGCTCTCGTCACGGCGAGCCTGTTCGGTCTGCCTGCCCAGGCCGCCGAGCCGATCGAGGCCGGCAAGCAATACGTCGAGCTGAGCAGCCCGGTGCCGGTGTCCAAGCCCGGCCAGATCGAGGTGGTGGAGCTGTTCTGGTATGGCTGCCCGCACTGCTACCAGTTCGAGCCGACCCTCAACCCCTGGGTCGAGAAGCTGCCGGCCGACGTCAACTTCGTACGCATCCCGGCGCTGTTCGGCGGGGTGTGGAACGTCCACGGCCAGCTGTTCATTACCCTCGAGGCGATGAAGGTCGAGCAACGGGTGCACGCGGCGATTTTCGAAGCCATCCACAAGGACGGCAAGAAACTGGCGACCCCGGAAGAAATGGCCGAGTTCCTCGCCGCCCAGGGCATCGACAAGGATGCCTTCCTCAAGGCCTACAACTCCTTCGGCGTGAAGAGCCAGATGGAAAAAGCCAAGAAGCTGGCCATGGCCTATCAGATCACTGGCGTGCCGGTGCTGGTGGTGAATGGCAAGTACCGCTTCGACATCGGCTCCGCCGGCGGCCCGGAACAGGCCCTGGACGTCGCCGACCAGCTGATCGCCAAAGAGCGCGCGGCCCAGTAAGGAGCCATGACCATGCTGCGTCGCTGGGGCAATGAGCGCACGGTTGGCCTGCGGCGTCCGCAGCTCAACCGCCGCTGCCCGGAGCGCGACGGCTTGCCCGCCGACGGGCGTCTGCGGCTGCTCAGCTTCAATATTCAGGTCGGTAACAGCACCGAGCGCTTTCACCACTACCTGACCCGCGGCTGGCAGCACCTGCTGCCGCACCAAGGTCGCGCTGGCAATCTGCAGCGCATCGGCGCCCTGCTCGGCGACTACGATCTGGTCGCCCTGCAGGAGGTCGACGGCGGCAGCCTGCGCTCCGGCTACGTCAATCAGGTCGAGCACCTGGCCCAGCTCGGCGCCTTTCCCTACTGGTACCAGCAGCTCAATCGCAACCTCGGCCATCTGGCCCAGCACAGCAACGGCGTGCTCAGCCGCCTGCAGCCGTCTTTGCTGGAAGACCACCCGCTGCCCGGCCCGCCCGGGCGCGGGGCGATCCTGCTGCGCTTCGGCGAGGGCGCCGAGGCGCTGGCGGTGGTGATGATGCACCTGTCGCTCGGCCCGCGTACCCGCACCCGCCAGCTCGCCTATATCCGCGAGCTGATCGGCGGCTATCGTCATCAGGTGCTGATGGGCGACATGAACACCCATGCCAGCGACCTGCTGGAGAACTCGCCGCTGCGCGATCTCGGCCTGCTGGCGCCGCAAGTCGAGGCGACCTTCCCCAGTTGGCGACCGCAGCGCTGCCTCGACCACATCCTCCTCAGCCCCAGCCTGACCCTGGAGCGCGTGCAGGTGCTGACGCAGACGATCTCCGATCACCTGCCGGTGGCGGTGGAAATCCGCCTGCCGGAGTCTCTTGCCGGCGATACGCTGCCCATGCTGTTGTGAGGCGCCCGCTAGCAGATCCCTATGACCGACGACGCCCAGCGCTGGAAGGACAAATACTTCGATAACCTCGAGCAGCAGGAGCAGCTCGAACGGCGCTGGGATGCGCGTCTCGATCTGCTGCGCCGCGGCCTGGTGCGCAGCTCGCTGGCCGCCGAGGGGGCCGACAAGGCGGTCGACCAGTGCATGCTGGAGCTGCGCGAGATCATCCGCGGCGAGCAGATGGACGCCGGTCTGGCGGCGCTGATTCCGCGTCTGGAAAAGGCCGTGCTGGACTCCGAGCAACGCCGCCAGCAACGCCTCGAACGGACCGTCAGCGGCCTCAATGGCCTCACTCAGCAATTGCTGCAGCTGGAGCTGCCGCGCGAGGTGCGCAAGGCCCTCAAGCAGTTCGGCAAACGCATCGACGAGCGCGCCCGGCAGAGCCGCGAACTGCCGCTGCTGCTCGGCGAGCTGAGCGGCTTGCAGCGGCAGGCCCTGACCAGCCTGGAGCAGGCGGACAGCGGCGAACGCCCCGGCCTGCTGCAGCGCCTGTTCGGCGCTCGCGACGACGCCTTGGCCGACGGCGCCCAAGCGCTCGCCAGCAGCCCGCCAGCCGCCGCGGCTGGGCCGGCCGCCGTTACCAGCACGCTATCCAACGAGCATCAGCCGGCCATGCCATGGCCCGCCGAGCGGCTGGCGGCCGTGGCCGAACCCCTCGCGTCGCCGCCCGCCGCGTCGCTGCTGGACAGCCTGCCGTTGGCGGCCAGCGTGCTGCTCGGCACGGGCGATCCGGCCTTCGCCCTGCCGGCCGCCGAGCCGGGCTACAGCGCCATCGCCCCGCACGTGGCCGAGAGCCTGCGCAAGCTGCTCGACGAACTCGAGCTGCCGCCCCTGCACCAGCCGCAAGGCGAAGCGCTGCGCCAGCGCCTGCAGGGAGGGTTGAACTGGTACGAACTGGTGCCGGCGCTGGACGATCTGGCGGTGCTGGTGCTGGCGGTCACCGACAGTGGCCAGCGCGAGTTCGCCGGCTACCTCAAGCAGCTCAACGAGCGCCTGGCGGCCTTCCTCGGCAGCCTCAGCGCCGCCCACGAGGGCTATGCCGACTCGCTGCAGAGCAGACGCGCGCTCGACGACCAGCTGCGCGAACAGGTCAGCGATCTGCAGCTGAGCGTGCAGGAGGCGGCCGATCTCGACAGCCTCAAGCGCGCCCTGGAAAGTCGCCTGGAAAACCTTCTCGGCAGCATGGGTGAGTACCAGCGTCAGCGCGATGCCCGCGAGCAGGCGGTCAGCGGCCGCCTGCAGACCCTGGTCGAGCGGGTGGCGGTGATGGAGCAGGACGCCCAGGGCTTTCGCGAAAGACTGGAGGTCCAACGGCAGAAGGCCCTGGTCGACCCGCTCACCGGTCTGCCCAACCGCGCGGCCTGGGGCGAACGCCTGGAGCTGGAAGTGGCGCGCTGGCAGCGCTATGGCGGCGAGTTGCTGCTGGCGGTGCTGGACATCGACCACTTCAAGCGGATCAACGACGGCTTCGGCCATCTGGCCGGCGACAAGGTGCTGAAGATCATCGCCGGCGAACTGGCCCGGCGCCTGCGCAAGACCGACTTCATCGCCCGCTTCGGCGGCGAGGAATTCGTCCTGCTGCTGCCGGGCACGCCGCTGGCGGGCGGCCAGCAGGTGCTGGAAACCCTGCGCCAGGCCGTCGAGGCTTGCCCGTTCCACTTCAAGGGCGAGCCGCTGTGCATCACCCTGTCCGGCGGGCTGACGGCGTTCGCCGCCGGGGACCAGGCCGTGGCGGTGTTCGAACGCGCCGACCAGGCGCTGTACCGGGCCAAGCGCGGTGGGCGCAACCGTCTCGAGCTGAACTGAGGACCTGCTCACGATCTGCTGCGCGTCGGCCATACGGCGTTGGAATCGGGCTCAGAAGCCGCTTGCGGCTAACGCACTTCAGTGCGGCCCCGAAGGGGCGAGCGCAGCGAGTCATGCTCATTTACGGCTCGTAAACTGCGCTTCTTCGCCCGATTTACTCGCTGCACTCGCCCTGCGGGCCAGCCTGCAGCTGTTACTCCGCTTCGCTGCGTTTCGCCTTGTCTGGTTCTCGCTCGCGAGATCGTGAGCTGGGTTGAAAAGCCCCACGCGCGCGGCGCTTTCCTGACTGTGGCGGCCGGCGCCAGCCTCTACACTAGGCGCACCTGTTCTGGAGTGCGTCATGGATATCTTCAGCATCGCCCTGCTGCTGTTCTTCGTCATGGACCCGTTCGGCAACATCGCCATCTTCATCGCCGCGCTGAAGAGCGTCGCCCCCGAGCGCCGGGTGCGCGTGGCCCTGCGCGAGTTGCTGTTCGCCCTGGTGCTGTTGCTGCTGTTCCTCACCTTCGGCGACAAGATCCTCAGCGGCCTCGGCCTGTCGCGCGAGGCCACGGCGATCGCCGGCGGCATCATTCTCTTTGTCATCGCCATGCGCCTGATCTTCCCGCCGCCGCAGGGCGTGCTCGGCGAGCTGCCCGGTGGCGAGCCGCTGCTGGTGCCGCTGGCCACCCCGGCGGTGGCCGGGCCGTCGGCGCTGGCGGTGCTGCTGACCCTGCGCAACACCCACGCGGCGCCGCTCTGGGAGCTGTACCTGGGGGTGCTGCTGGCCTGGCTGGCGACCGCGGTGATCCTGCTCCAGGCGTCTTTCCTGCAGCGTTTCCTCGGTGCGCGCGGGCTGACGGCGATCGAACGCCTGACCGGCATGCTGCTGATCATGCTCAGTGTCGATATGCTCCTCGATAACCTGCAAAGCATTCTGCATATCAGCCCATGAAGACCCCCGCGTTCGCCCTGATCCTGGCGTTGCTGGCCGGTTGCGCCGGCGGCCCGCAAATCGACAATTCGCATCCCTCGGCCAGCTACGACAGCCGGGTGCAGTTCGTCGTCCTGCATTACACCTCCACCGACCTGCAACACTCGCTGCAACTGCTGACCCACGGCGAGCTCAGCAGCCATTACCTGATCGGCGCGGCGCCGCCGACCATCTACCGGCTGGTCGACGAAAACCAGCGCGCCTGGCATGCCGGCGAGAGTGAATGGCAGGGGCGCACCTGGCTGAACTCCAGCTCGATCGGTATCGAACTGGTCAACCCGGGCTACGCGGACAGCGCCAACGGCCGAGTCTGGTATCCCTACCGCGAGGAGCAGATCGAGGCGCTGATCGTGCTGCTCAAGGACATCGTCCAGCGCTACCGCATCGCCCCGGAGAACATTGTCGGCCACAGCGACATCGCGCCACAGCGCAAGCTCGATCCCGGGCCGCTGTTCCCCTGGCAGCGCCTCGCCGCCGCCGGCCTCGGGCGCTGGCCGGAAGCCGGCGCGGTGGCGCGCGCGCAGGCACGCTTCGCCCAGGCGCCGCCGAGCGCCGGCTGGTTCCAGCAGCAGCTACGGCGCCTCGGCTATGCCGTGCCGCAGAGTGGCGAGCTGGATGCGCCGACCCGCCAGGTGCTGGCGGCGTTCCAAATGCATTACCGGCCGAGCCGCTGCGATGGCCAGGCGGATGCGCAGACGGCGGCGCTGCTCAGCGTACTCAACGGTAGCCCGCGCTGAGCGCCGTGCCGGGGCAAGCTGCTTGGCCCTGCGCATCGTGCAAAGTGCCCTGCCGGCTTCCGGGCGAGTCATCCAAGCAGTTGAAATAAAACGGGAAAATTCAGCCGCCGCGGGGCGGTCGGCTGGAACGAAGGGTTATGCCTTCACCAGCGCTGCGACTTCACGTTTCAACGCAGTACCAACAGCGAGGCCGCGCTGATGACGTTGCGCAGCTCGCGGATATTGCCCGGCGCGGCGCGCGTAGTCCTTGACGAAGCGGGCGAGGAAGCGTTCGGCCAGAGCTCCGCCGCGCCGTGCAATTGCAGGGCGAGCCGAACTGCTGCGGATTCGGTGGGTCGGAGAGTTGGCTTGAATCTGCGCCCACCCGAGGAGGGGCGGCGCATGACCAGGGGGCCTGGCGGCTCTGAATGTGTCAGGTTCGAAGCGGTCTAGGGGTACAGGGAGTACCTCCGCGCAGGGCCGGGTCAGGCAGCAGCAACGCCGACCTCGGCGGCTACCGGTAGGTGCCCGCCGGGGTCGGCGCGCTCAACACCCCATCACGGATGGAAGTTGTGCGCGTCCTTGGCCCACACATCCAGCACCGGTTGCAGGTCCTTGAGGCTCAGCTGGGTGCTGGTGTTTTCCAGCTGCAGACCGCTGCCCTTGCGCACCACTTGCGCCACCACCTTGTTACTGGCCGCATCCAACGCCTGCATCTCGACGTAGATCGAGGTGTTCTCGTCGCGGGTGCCGGCGGCGGTGCTGGCGGCGGCGACCACAAGGGCGATGGGGATCACCTCGTAGGGTTTGAGGCCTTCCGGCGAAACATCCACCGAGCTGATCGCCGAACGCAGCACCAGGGTATTCGCCCCCGGCTGCTGAACGACCTTCATCTGGCCGTTGAGTTCGCGCTGCATGGTCTGCTGCAGGTAGGTGGCGATCTGGTCGAGGGTCTGCTGGCTGACCTGCGCGCTCGGCTGCGGCTTGGGATAGAACTGCGGGCGCTCCACCAGCACCGAGTCGTAGCGACTGAGGTCCAGGCCGGGCGAGGTCCAGCGCAGCACCGGTGCGCCGCTGGCCGAGGTGGCCGGTTTGAGTTGCGAGTAGTCGCCGAGAAAGCCCGAGTACTGCTCGGGCTGGGTGGTCGAGCTGGAGCAGCCGGCCAGCAGCAGGCCGAAGGCGAGGGCGCCGACAATAAGCGGTTTGGTCATCCGTGAAACTCCTGATGGTCTTGGAAAAATTCTGTTCCTAAGTGGTTACAGTCCGGTAGCCCGGATGGACTCCGAGAAACTGCCACATCCGCTGCCGGATTGCATCCAGAGTGCAAGGGTCGGCGGAGAATCACTGCAAACGCGTGGCCAGTTTCGCCACATGGGCGCCCTGGTACGTGGCCAGGGCCAGCTCCATGAGGCTCGGCATGCGCGAGCCATCGGCGCCGGCCACAGTCGCCGCGCCGTAGGGTGAGCCGCCGCGCAGTTCGCTGATGTCGCTCAGCTCCGGCGCGCTGTACGGCAAACCGACTATCAGCATGCCGTGGTGGGCCAGGGTATGCCAGAACGAGGTGATGGTGGTTTCCGAGCCGCCGCCGGTGCCGGTGCTGGTGAACACGCTGGCCAGCTTGCCGATCAGCGCGCCGCTGACCCACATGCCGCCGGTCTGGTCGAGGAAGCTGCGCATCTGCCCGCACATGTTGCCGAAGCGGGTCGGGGTGCCGAACAGGATGGCGTCGTAGTCCGCCAGCTCCTGCACGCTGGCCACCGGCGCGGGCTGGTCGAGCTTGGCGCCGGCGTTGCGGGCGACGTCCGCGGGCATGGTCTCGGGCACCCGCTTGAGCGTCACCTCCACCCCCGGCACGCTGCGCGCGCCTTCGACGACCGCCTCGGCCATGCGCTCGATATGGCCGTACATCGAGTAATACAGCACCAGAATCTTCTTCATCGCGGATCTCCTCAGCACTGTCGCGACACGGCTTGAACGCATCAGCCTAGCCCGCCGCCGTGAAGCTTGCGCGACGGCGGCGCGGCCGGCCGTTATCATCGGCGCGGCAGACAACCCTGGGGGACGACGATGCTCAATGGCCTGTGGCTGGGGTTTTTCCTGGTGGCGACGGTGGCGGCGCTGAACGCCTGGCTGGTCGGCGGCGACGCGACGGTGTTCGCGCGCATGGTCGAGAGCCTGTTCGCCATGGCCAAGCTGTCGGTCGAGGTGATGGTCCTGCTGTTCGGCACCCTGACCCTGTGGCTGGGCTTCCTGCGCATCGCCGAGAAGGCCGGTCTGGTCGACGCTCTCGGCCGCGCCCTCGGCCCGCTGTTCGCCCGGCTGATGCCGGAAGTGCCGCGCGGCCATCCGGCGCTCGGTCTGATCACCCTCAACTTCGCCGCCAACGGCCTGGGCCTGGACAACGCCGCCACGCCGATCGGCCTCAAGGCCATGCGCGCCCTGCAGGAGCTCAACCCGAGCAGCACCACGGCGAGCAACGCGCAGATCCTCTTCCTGTGCCTGAATGCCTCGTCGCTGACCCTGCTGCCGGTGTCGATCTTCATGTACCGCGCGCAGCAGGGCGCGGCCGACCCGACCCTGGTGTTCCTGCCGATCCTGCTGGCGCATTTCTGCGCCAACCTCACCGCGCTGCTGTCGGTGGCGCTGATGCAGCGCATCCGCCTGTGGGACCCGGTGCTCTTGGCCTGGCTGCTCGGCGGCATGCTCCTGCTCGGCAGCTTCGTCGCCTTCCTCTTCACCCTCTCGGCCGTGGCGCTGGCCGCGCTGTCGTCGCTGCTCGGCAACCTGACCCTGTTCGGCGTGATCATCGCTTTCTTGCTGCTCGGCGCGCTGAAGCAAGTGCGGGTCTACGAGAGCTTCGTCGAGGGCGCTAAGGAAGGCTTCGACGTGGCCAAGAACCTGCTGCCCTACCTGGTCGCCATGCTCTGCGCGGTCGGTGTGCTGCGCGCCTCCGGCTCGCTGGAATTCGGCCTCGATGGCATCCGCGCGCTGGTCGAGTGGGCCGGCTGGGACACGCGCTTCGTCGAGGCGCTGCCGACCGCACTGGTCAAGCCGTTCTCCGGCAGTGCGGCGCGCGCCATGCTGATCGAGACCATGCAGACCCACGGCGTCGACAGCTTCCCGGCGCTGGTGGCGGCGACCATCCAGGGCAGCACCGAAACCACCTTCTACGTGCTCGCCGTGTACTTCGGCGCGGTCGGCATCCAGCGCGCTCGCCACGCGGTCGGCTGTGCCCTGCTCGCCGACCTGGCCGGGGTGCTGGCGGCGATCGGCGTGTGCTACTGGTTCTTCGGTTGAAGGCCTTGCGCTAGCCCGGGCGCCCTCCTGGCCACGGGCTGCTTTGTAGGATGGGTTGAGCTTGCGATACCCATCGAACCGCCAGGATGGGTATCGCTGCGCTCAACCCATCCTACGGACTGGCCTCCGGATTGCCTCGGGGCTACGCCTGCTTCAACCCTAGGCGGCTGGCCAGGCGGTGCAGGTTGGCGCGGTCGAGGCCGAGTTCGCGGGCGGTCGCCGCCCAGTTGCCGTGCTGACGGTGCAGGGCAGCCTGGATCAGCTGGCGCTGGTAGGCCTCCACCGCCGTACGCAGATCCTGTCCGGCGGGCAGCGGGCTGTCGCTCTGGGTGGCTGCAAGCGCTGCGGCTGGCGTCGCCAGATCCAGATGCTCGGCCTCGATACTGAGGATGCGCGGCCGCTCGGCGTGGCCGGCCAGGGCCTTGAGCGCGGCGCGGCCGATCAGGTGTTCCAGCTCGCGCACATTGCCCGGCCAGTCGTGGGCCAGCAGTGCGGCCTGCGCCGCCGCGCCCAGGCGCAGGCTGCGCAGGTGCAGGCGGGTGCGGTTCTGTTCGAGGAAGTAGCCGGCCAGCAGCAGCACGTCGCGACCGCGCTCGCGCAGCGGCGGCACCTTCAGCGGGTAGACGCTGAGGCGGTGGTAGAGGTCGGCGCGAAAACGCCCGGCGCGCACTTCCTCGGCCAGGTCGCGGTTGCTGGCGGCGAGGATGCGCACGTCGACCCGGTGCTCGCGGTCGGAGCCGAGGCGCTGCAATTGACCGCTCTGCAGCACGCGCAGCAGCTTGGCCTGCACCGCCAGCGGCAACTCGCCGACCTCGTCGAGGAACAGGCTGCCGCCGTCGGCCAGCTCGAACTTGCCGCTGCGCTCGCTGTGGGCGCCGGAGAAGGCGCCCCGCACATGGCCGAACAGCTCGCTCTCCACCAGCGCCTCCGGCAGCGCCGCGCAGTTGAGGCTGATCAGCGGCCGCGCGGCGCGGGGCGAACGGGCGTGCAGGGTCTGCGCCACCAGTTCCTTACCGACCCCGGTCTCGCCGCCGATCAGCACGGTCAGGTCGCTGCCGGCGACCGTGTCGATCTCCGCCAGCAGGCGCTTGTGCGCCGGGCTCTGGCCGATCAACTCGGGGCTTTCAGCCTGCCCGGCGACCGCGCGGTAGCGCTCGGCCAACTGGTGCTCGGCTTCGGCGCGGCGGGTCAGGCTGACCAGCCGGCCGTTGGCCTTGACCGTGGCGGCGGCCAGGCGGGCGAAGGCCTCGAGGTTGTCCAGGTCGGCCTGGGCGAAGCGCGCCGGGTCGAGGCTGTCGAGGGTCAGCAGGCCCCAGGGCTGGTCGTCGATCAGCAGCGGACAACCCAGGCAGTCGTGCACTTCCAGCTGGCCGCTGTGCGCTTCGACCAGGCCGTCGTAGGGGTCGGGCAGGCCGCTGTCGGCGGCGAAGCGGGTCGGCGCCGGGCTGGCCAGCAGGGCCATGAAGCGCGGGTGCTCGGCGAGGGTGAAGCGGCGGCCGAGGCAGTCGGCGCTGAGGCCGTCGACCGCCAGGGGGATCAGCTGCTCGCCGTCCAGGCGCAGCAGCGCGGTGGCGTCGCAGGGGATCAGGCCGCGCAGGGCGCTGAGCAGGCGCCGGTAGCGTTCGCCTTCGGCCAGCTCGCGGCTGAGGTCGTCGACCAGCGGCAGCAGGGCCTGGAGCAGCGGGTTGGTTGTCATTAAGACTCCGTGTTGTGTTTATGACATCGACCCTGGCGTTGTCATAAATACAGCTTAGTGCATAAGTATCTGATTTATATGGGGGTAAAAGCTGGCACGAATTCTGGAAAGGTCAAGGCAGATCTTTCACTGACACGAGGAATGCCCAATGCTGTCTGCCGACCATCTCGCCCTGATCAAAGCCACGGTGCCGCTGCTGGAAAGCGGTGGTGAAGCGCTGACCACGCATTTCTACCGCCTGATGCTCAGCGAGCATCCCGAGGTGCGCCCGCTGTTCAATCAGGCCCACCAGGCCAGCGGCGAGCAACCGCGCGCGCTGGCCAACGGCGTGCTGATGTACGCCCGGCATATCGACCGCCTGCAAGCGCTCGGTCCGCTGGTCGGGCAGATCGTCAACAAGCATGTGTCGCTGCAGGTGCTGCCTGAGCATTACCCGATCGTCGGCAGCTGCCTGCTGCGGGCGATCCGCGAGGTGCTCGGCGCCGAAATCGCCACCGATGCGGTGATCGCCGCCTGGGGCGCCGCCTATGGCCAGCTGGCCGAGTTGCTGATCGGCGCCGAGGAAGCAGTCTACGCCACCAACGAACAGGCTCCCGGTGGCTGGCGCGGTGGCCGGGCGTTCCGCGTGGCGCGCAAGGTGTGCGAGAGCGAGGAGATCACTTCCTTCTACCTGCAAACGGTGGATGGTGGCGCGGTCGCCGATTACACGCCCGGCCAGTACATCGGCCTGCGCCTGCAGCTGGACGGCGAGGAAGTGCGCCGCAACTATTCGCTGTCCGCCGCACCGAACGGCCGCGAGTACCGCATCAGCGTCAAGCGCGAGGCCGGCGGGCGGGTGTCCAACCATCTGCACGAGCGGGTCAAGGAAGGCGACGAACTGGAGCTGTTCGCCCCGGCCGGCGACTTCGTCCTGCGTCCGTCGGCCAAGCCGCTGGTGCTGATCAGCGCCGGGGTCGGCATCACCCCGACGCTGGCCATGCTCGAAGCCAGCGCCGCCAGCGGCCGGCCGATCCACTTCGTGCATTGCGCGCGGCACGCTGGCGTGCAGGCCTTCGCCGAGCGGGTCGAGGCCTTGAGCGCGGCGCATGCGCAGGTGCGGCGCTTCTTCTGCTACAGCGAGCCGCGCGCCGGCGAGCGCGGCGATGCGCACGGCCTGCTCAGCCGCGAGCAACTGGCCGATTGGTTGCCGGAGAGCCGCGATGTCGACGCCTATTTCCTCGGGCCCAAGCCGTTCATGGCCCAGGTCAAGCGCCACCTGCGCGAGCTGGGGGTGCCGGAAAGCCAGAGCCACTACGAGTTCTTCGGCCCGGCGGCGGCGCTGGAAGGCTGAGGGCCTGGCCCGGGCCATCGGTGGAAAATGCTTCGCAGTTTTCCACCCTACGCGGACTGGCAGGCTGGGTAGGGTGGATAACGCTTTTCTTATCCACCATCACGCCGGCAGCACATGCTCACGGGCGAGACCTTGAATAGGTTCTAAGAGCCTGTCTCGGATCTGCTGCGCGTCGGCGATACTGCGTTAAAAACAGCCTCGGCAAGCCGCTTGCGGCTAACGCGCTTCAGCGCGACCCGGAGGGCGAGTGCAACGAGTCATGCTCATTTACAGCTCGTAAACTCCGCTTCCTCGGCCGTTTGACTCGCTCCGCTCGCCCTTTGGGCCAGCCTTCGGCTGTTACTCCCGCTGGTCGTTGCGCCTTGTCTCGCTCTAGTTCGCGAGATCCGAGACAAGCTCTAAGGCGTTTTCCCAGTCGCTGGAGCGGCTGGCGCCTCGACCGGCGCGCCTGGCGTGTCGGTGACCTCGAAGCGCAGCACGCCGATCAGCTGGCCGTTGTCGGTGACCACCTGCACCTGCCAGCGGCCGGCGACCTGGGCGGGGAAGTTCTGCTTGTGGGTCCAGGCGCGGTAGCCGTCCTTGCGCCCGCCGTGGATGTCCAGGGCGATGCGGTCGACCTCCTGACCGTTGCGCCGCCAGACGTGGAAGATGCGTTCCTCCAGGCCACGCGGCGCGTTGATCGCGGTGTAGGCGTACAGCCCGGCGCTGCGCAGCTGGGCGGCGCTGACCTGTTTCAGGCTCTCGCCCGGGGCGCGATTGTGGCTGTCGAGCTGGCTGGTCACCGCCACTTCGCTCAGCCACAGGGTCGCCGGCGGCACCCAGGAACGCAGCAGCCAGCCGGCCGCGCCGAGCGCCAGGGTCAGGCCGATCAGGGCCAGGCCGCGCCACCAGCGCTGCATCGGGAAGGTCACCAGCAGGCTGGGGAAGGACAGCAGCACCGCGGCGCCGAGGGCCAGCTGGTAGCTCTGCGAGGTGGTCAGCTGGAAGATGATCGGCAGCGCCGCCAGCAGGGCCGCGAACAGGGCGAGGGTGTGCACGGCCAGATACAGCCAGCGCCGCGGCGCCAGCCATTTGTAGTACAGCGGATCGATGATCGTCACCAGGCCGCAGAGCCCCAGCAGGCCGGTGAACAGCGCCTGGCTGCTGTTCCAGGTGGTGGTGACGAAGAAGAACGGCAGGACGAAGAACAGGCTTTCCTGGTGGATCAGCTGCGTCGCGTAGCGCAGCAGCGGCTGCGGGATGGGGCGGCCGAACAGGCGGGCGAAGACGCGGGTGAACAGGCCCTCGAGCATCAGCCACAGCCAGCTGATCAGCAGTAGCACGGCGATCAGCGGGGCGAACTTGGCCTGGCGGTCGACCAGGATGAAGCTGGCCACCCCGGAGACGAAACCGGCGGCCGCCACCAACCCTGGATAACGCTGAACAAAGGCGAGCAGGGCGAACAGACGGGTTTTCCAGATCAGCATGGGCGGGCAGTCGCGGCAGAAATCGGCAGGTGGCGGGCGTGGCGCAGGATACTGCCCCGTTAGGCTAGCGGGAAGCGCTTGCCGGCCAGCCTCCGAGCAGGCGATGCCTGGGGAGCGATGAGGGGTAGGCTGGGTTAGCCGCAGGCGTAACCCGCCAACCCTGCGGGACGCTGGAGTCCATGGCGGCAGCGCCGGTGGGTTACGCCGCTACGCGACTAACCTACAAAAGCTGTGCTCGACTCTGAACAGGCACATGCCTTCCGGGCTGCTCGCTGTGGGCGTATAGACTGACTTTGCGGTGGTCGCCCGCTCGCGCCCGCACCCAGAGGAGTTTGCGATGAAGATTCTCATAGTGCTGACCTCCCACGACCGGCTCGGCAATACCGGCCAGCCAACCGGTTTCTGGCTGGAAGAGTTCGCCGCGCCCTATTACCTGTTCAAGGACGCCGGCGCCACGCTGACCCTGGCCTCGCCGCAGGGCGGCCAGCCGCCGCTCGACCCGAAGAGCGGCGCTGCCGAGGCGCAGACCGCCGCCACCCGGCGCTTCGCCGAAGACCGCGAAACGCAGGCGGCGCTGGCCAACACCGCGGTGCTGGCCAGCGTCGACGCGGCGGACCATGACGCGGTGTTCTACCCCGGCGGCCACGGCCCGCTCTGGGACCTGGCCGAGGACGCCGTGTCCATCGCCCTGATCGAAGCCTTCATCGCCGCCGGCAAGCCGGTGGCGGCGGTCTGCCACGCGCCGGGCGTGTTGCGCCACGTCAAGGGGGCGGATGGCCACCCGCTGGTGCAGGGCAAGCGGGTCACCGGCTTCGCCAACAGTGAGGAAGCGGCGGTGCAGCTCAGCGCGGTGGTGCCCTTCCTGGTCGAGGGCATGCTCAAGGCCAACGGCGGCCACTACAGCAAGGCGGCCGACTGGCAGCCGCACATCGAGATCGACGGCCTGCTGCTGACCGGGCAAAACCCGGCGTCCTCCGAGCCGGTGGCCGCGGCCCTGCTGGAGCGCTTGCGCTAAGCAAGCGCGGAAAAATGCCCTGCTCCGGCGTTCCCGTGCAGGCGGGAAGCCGGCTGCCGCGGACTTTCTGGTTCCCCGCCGGCGCGGGGATGACCGCTGTTTCAGACTGCCCTTAACGGTGCTGGGCCGCCGCCAGCTCGGCGTCCTTGGCCCGCGCGCGGATCACCGCCGGGCGTGCGTTGATGCGCTGGATATAGGCGCTGAACACCGGCAGTTCCGGCACCAGCTTGAAGGCGCAGGTCCAGGCCAGCGCCGTGCCCCAGAGCACGTCGGCGGCGCTGAAGCGTTCGCCGAGCAGGTAGGGGCCATGGCCGAGCTGGTCGGCGAGGGTCTTGAGCATGGTGTCGAAATCGCCATAGGGCGACCGCGCCGGCGGCGCCGGGGCGTTCTGCTGGGCGCGGTCGACCACCGCCGGCTCGAAGCTGCAGCCGTAGAACGCCAGCCAGCGCAGGAACGGCCCGCGCAGCGGATCGCCGATCGGTGGGGTGAGGCCGGCCTCGGGATAGAGGTCGGCGAGGTACAGATAGACCGCCACCTGCTCGGTCACCAGCGCCTCGCCGTGCTTGAGCGCCGGCACCTTGCCCATCGGGTTGATCGCCAGGTAGGCCGGCTGGCGCAGTTCGCCGGCCTGCATGTCGAGCACTTGCAGCTGGTAGTCGACGCCGAGCTCTTCCAGGAGGATCAGCACGCCGGTGGAGCGGCTGTGCGGGGCATGGTAGAGGGTGAGCAGTGGTGAGCTGGACATGGCAAGTTGCTCGGCGGCCGGAGGTGGACGACTAAGAGCGGGTTCGCGATTTTTCCGCTGGCGGCGGAGTTGCGGCTTTCGCTCCCTCTCCCGTGCTTCATAAAAGAAAGGCGGGAGAGGGTTGGGGAGAGGGCTGAGTTGGCTGACTGACACCCTCTCCCCCGGCCCCTCTCCCACCAGTGGGAGAGGGGAGTTTCCGAGACCGTGAACAGACTCCAAGCGCTCAGCTTAGTCCAGGCCTACGCGCCACCACCGGCGACCCGACCGGCGTTTCAGGCGGGACTGTCGACGGGCTCTTCAGCGGCATCGACCACCCGGTTACGGCCGGCGCGCTTGGCCCGGTACAGCGCCGCGTCGGCGAGCTTGATCAGCTCGTCGACGCCGGCGTCGAGGTGCGGCACCTCGGCGATCAGGCCGATGCTGGCGCTCAGGCGCACGGTTTGGCCGTCATGCTGCAGGGCGAGGGCGGCGATGGCCTGGCGCAGGTTTTCCGCCAGCAGGCCGGCGGCAGTCCGATGGGTGCCCGGCAGCAGGAGGATGAATTCCTCGCCGCCAAAGCGCGCGGCCAGGTCGCCGGCGCGCTGGCTGAATTGGCGCAGCAGCACCGCCACGGCGCGCAGGCATTCGTCGCCGAACGGGTGGCCGTGGTTGTCGTTGAGCGCCTTGAAGTGGTCGATATCGATCATCAGCAGCGCCAGCGGGGTCTGGCTGCGCTTGGCCCGGCACAGCTCCTGGCGGATGCACTCGTCGAAATGGCGGCGGTTGCACAGCTCGGTCAACGGGTCGGTCTGGCTCAGCCGCGCCAGCTCGGTGATCGCGCTTTCCAGGCGCAGCTTGGCCTGCTCGAGATCCTGGGTGCGTTGCCGCACGCGCTGCTCCAGCTCTTCGTTGGTCTGCCGCTGGATGCGCAGGGCCTGTTGCTGGGCGTGCAGCTTCTCCTCGCGCTCGCGGGCCAGGCGTTCGGCATAGGCCAGGGTGTCCTGCTGGGCCTGGATGCGCTGCGCGCGCTCGCGGTTGATGCGTTCGGCCAGGGCGATGGAGAGCAGGGTGAATTCGACGGCCATGCCCAGCAGCTGGCTGTTGAGGGTCAGGTCGTTGAGCGGCAGGTGGCCAGCGAGGGCCAGCATGCACGCCAGGGAGGAGAGGATCAGCAGAGCCCAGGCGAGGGTGAACAGCTTGGCCGAGGGGTTGCCCTTGGCCCACAAATAGAGGCCGGTGGCCAGGCCGAAAACGATGGAAACCAGGCTCATCAGCTGCGGGTTGAGCAGGTGTAGCAGGGCGCTGTAAGGCGCCAGGAGCAGGAGCAGGGAGGTCAGCGACCAGTAGCCGATGCTGGCGTGGTTCAGCCATTTGAGCCAACCGCCCTGGCGCTGCAGCTCGAGAAAATGATGGAGGTACAGGCCGGCGAGGACGAAGCACAGGGTGCCACCCACGGTGTACATGCGAATCGCCAGCCAGGGCCCATCGAGGCCCAGATACAGTGGACCGAAACCGGTGAGGGCGAGGGTGTAGCACAGCGACATGAGCAGGTAGAGGGCGTAATAGCCATAGCTGCGGTCGCGGGTGAACAACCACAGGCTGGCGTTGTACAGCAGCATCACCAGCATGGCGCCGAAGAACAAACTGATGAGGATGCTGTCTAGCAACTCCTGGCGGTGCAGGCTGGGTGCATCCATCAGCGCCATCGGCACGATCAGCGGCCCGAACGACTGCACGTGCAGGTAGGCGGTGACCCGCTCGCCCGGCGCCAGGGCCAGCGGAAACACCGGCAAGCGCTGCGCCAGCGGCCGGCTGCTGGCCGGCAGCGTAGTACCGGCGTGCATCGGCGTGCTCCAGGTGGCGCTGGCATGGTGGTACAGGCGCAGCTCGACCTGCTCGAGCAGCGGTCACTTGATCATGAGGAACCAGGGCTGCGGCGGACCGCCGGGCTGGCTGAGGTCGAACTTCAGCCAGGCGCCCTGGCGCTGGATGCGCAGGTTCAGCGATTGCCGCGGGTTGCGCTGCCAGGCGGACTGGAGTTGCGCGCTGGCGATCTGCTCGAATGCCAGCGCCTCGTGGCCGAGCAGGTATTCGACCTGCGGACCGACCGGCTGCTGCGCAGCTGCAGCACCTCGGTGGCCGATGCGGCGGCGCGGGTATGCTGGCTGACGAGCAGGCCCAGGCAGGCGAGCAGGGCGAAAAGAATGCGCATGAGCGGGGCAATCCGGAGTTCTTGTTATGGCCGTGGAATCGGCCGCCACGGGCGCTTCTGTAATTGCCGCACGACTGTTCCGACGAAATGCCGGGAAGCTGGCGTCAATAATGTGATGGCTATTCAATATCGCTGGAGCCTGGACTGCAACGCCTGGCATCACCACAGCCCTCGCAGTTCTTCCATCCGTGCGCGCTGGCGAGCGGTTTTGCGCCCGGCTGGCGCAATCGGCCACGGCGGCTGGCCGGCGCTGCCACTGTTGCGGCGCCGCTGCGGGGATTAACCTGCGCCGGGCCACAACAAGAACTAGAGGCCCGTTTTCATGAATTACGACGCGAACCAGCAGCTGATTCTCGGCCTGGTGCTGGCGCTGATGATCTTCGGCGTGTCGCTGGAGCTGCGTCTGAAGCAGTTCGTCGGCGTGCTGCGCCGGCCGCAGCCGGTGCTCGCCGGCATGCTCGGCCAATGCCTGATCCTGCCCTGGGCGACCCTCGCCGTGACCCTGGCGGTCGACCTGCATCCCGGCCTCGAACTCGGCCTGCTGCTGGTCGCCTGCTGCCCGGGCGGCAACCTGTCCAACGTCATGACCCACCTGGCCGGCGGCAACGTCGCCCTGTCGATGAGCATGACCGCGCTGTCCAGCCTGCTGGCGCTGGTGCTGCTGCCGCTGAACTTCGCCCTGACCAGCTCGCTCAACCCGCAAGCCTCGGTGTACCTGGCCGGGCGCCTGAGCGCCCTGCAGGTCGACCAGGGCAGCATCGTCATCAGCCTGGTTTTCCTCCTCGGTCTGCCGCTGCTGCTCGGCATGCTGGTCGGCAACCTCTATCCGCGTTTCGCCGAGCGGGTGATGCCCTGGTTCAAACGCTTCGCCCTGCTCGCCTTCGCCGTGTTCGTGCTCGCCGCGGTGGCCGGCAACTGGCGGATGTTCGTCAGCAACCTCGGCCTGGTGTTCTTCATCGTCGTCCTGCACAACCTCAGCGCCATCGTCCTCGGCTGGCTGATGGCCAAGCTGGCGCGCCAGCACGGCGCCAACCTGCGGGCGATGGTGATCGAGATCAGCATGCACAACTCCGGCCTCGCGCTCGGGCTGATCTTCGCCCAGTTCGGCGGCGAGCCGAACATGGCCCTGGTCGCCGCCTTCTGGGGCACCTGGCACCTGGTCAGCGGCGCGCTGCTGGTGCTGTTCTGGCGCAAGCGCCCGCTGCCGGCGCCGGAGGCTCTGGCATGCGCGTCCTGATCACCGGCGCCGCCGGTTTTATCGGCCAGCAGCTGCTCGCCGACCTCAGCGCCGAGCATCCCGACTGGACCCTGATCGCCGCCGATATCCGCGCCCTCGGCAAGCAGTGGCTGAAACCGAACCTCGAGACCGTGACCCTCGACATTAGCCAGCCGGCGCAGGTGCGCGCGTGCATCGCCACCTGGCGGCCGCAGGCCATAGTCCATCTCGCCTCGGTGGTGACCCCGCCGGCGGGGATGAGCGAGGCCAAGCTGCACGCCATCGACGTCGGCGGCACCCGCGCGGTGCTCGACGCGGCGCTGGCCAACGGCGTCGGCCAGCTGATCGTCACCAGCTCCGGCGCCGCCTACGGCTACTACCCGGAGAACGCCGAGTGGATCGACGAGCACGACCCGTTGCGCGGCCATGCGCAGTTCGCCTACGCCAAGCACAAGCGCGAGGTCGAGCAGTTGCTGGCGCAGGCGCGCCGTCAGCAGCCGCGGCTCAAGCAGCTGGTGCTGCGCCCGGGCACCATCCTCGGCGAGCGGGTCAACAACCAGATCACCGCCATGTTCAAGAAACGCGCGGTGCTGGGCATCCGGGGCAGCGACAGCCGCTTCGTGTTCATCTGGGATCAGGACGTCGTCGGCATCATCCGCCAGGGCCTGGAGCAGTCCGCCGAGGGCATCTACAACCTGGCCGGCGACGGCGCGCTGAGCCTGCGCGAGATCGCGCTGATCCTCGGCAAGCCCTACCGGCCGCTGCCGGCCGGCTTGATCAGCACCGCGCTGCGCCTGCTCAAGCCACTCGGGCTGACCCAGTACGGCCCCGAGCAGCTGGACTTCCTGCGCTACCGGCCGGTGCTGGCCAACCGCCGGCTGAAGGAAGAGTTCGGCTACCAGCCGCGTTATTCCAGCCGCGAGGCGTTCATCGCCTTCCTCGCCGCCCAGGGCGTCCAGGCGCACGGCTGAAAAACCGGAGGAGGTTGCGCGCAGCGATACCCAGCCAGCCGAAGACTGGCTAGGCCCCGATGATGGGTTACGGCGCACCCAAACACTCGCCTGCCGCTGCAGCAGCGCCCAGCGCCTAACCCATCCTACGGGCTGACGCTTCCCCTGCAGGTCTCGGATGCAACCCGGGACATGCAGGTCGCGCCTTCCCGGATTGCTCCGGGCTACTGGGCCCCGCCTTCGCGGGGACGACGGTGGGGGCGGGAAATTTCCCTTCACCCCTGTCATTCCCGCGAAGGCGGGAATCCAGAGCGCGCCCTGCGGGACTCCCCCGTTGGGGAAAATCCCAGGAGGGTGGATGTCGCTTTGCACATCCACCGCCGCGCGGGTGGAAAACGCTTCGCGGTTTTCCACCCTACGAAGTCCGTAGCCCGGATGAAATCCGCCCTACAGCAGATCGCCGAGCAGCTGGCGCAGGGCCTCGCGCTGCGTCGGGTCGGCGGCCAGTTGGCGCAGCTGCGCGGCCAGGTGCTCCGGGTTCGGCGCCGGCAGGTTGAGGTGTTCGGGGTGGATCTCCGCGCCGCTGCTGACCAGCAGGGCGAAGTGGATGACGTTCTCCAGCTCGCGGGTATTGCCCGGCCAGCTGTGCGCCTCCAGCACCCGCTGGGCGGCGTGGCTGATCAGCGGCAGCGCCAGCTTCAGGCGCTGGGCGTAGAGGCCGAGGAAATATTCGGCCAGCGCCAGGATGTCGCCGGGCCGCTCGCGCAACGCCGGCAGCGGCAGGCGACCCTCGTTGAGGTAGAGATACAGGCGCTCGTGGAACTTGCCCGCCGCCACCGCCTGGGCCAGGTCGAGGCTGGTGGCCGCCACCAGACGCACCTCCACCGGGCTCGCCTGAGCGGCGCCGACGCGGGTCACCTCGCGGGTTTCCAGCGCCGCCAGCAGCTTGCCCTGCAAGGCCAGCGGCAGGTCGCCGATCTCGTCCAGATACAGCGTGCCGCCGTTGGCCGAACCGAACCAGCCGGCGCGGCTGCTGGCCGCGCCGACGTGCGCGCCGGCGGTGTGGCCGAACAGTTCGGCCTCGGCCTGGCTGGGGCTGAGGCTGCTGCAACTGAGCGCGACGAACAGCCCGGGGCGCTCGCTCTCGCGGTGGATGTGCCGGGCCAGCAGCTCCTTGCCGGTGCCGGTCTCGCCCTCGATCAGCACCGGCAGGCCGCTCGGCGCCAGCTGTTGTAGTGCCTCGCGCAGTTGCCGCGAACGCGGGTCGATGAACACCAGCGCCTTGGCGCGGATGCTCAGCGGGCTCTTGTCCGCCTCGGGCAGGGTCAGCAGCGGCTGGCTGAAGGTCTCGGTGTGGCGCATGGCGAACTCCCGCCCGGGTGGCCAGGCACAATAAATAATGGAGCGTTTAAGGGCTGTTCAGGGGATCGCGAGCTAGAGCCATTTTTAAGGCTATGTACCAGTTAAGAGTTGCGCACCGCTTTTGTAGCGGTGGGTTAGCCGCGTAGCGGCGTAACCCACCAGCGGCGCCGCCCTGGACACCCGCGTCCAGCCTGCTCGGTGGGTTACGCCTCCGGCTAACCCACCCTACGAATCATCGCTTCGGGCATCATCTGCTGGGCCTGCACGGCTCAACACCTAGCTAGGGTCTGTTGACGTTTCGTCGCGAACCGCGTTGCCGCGCCAAATGGCGCCAGGCTAGGCGCGGGACGCAGGGAATGGTCGTTCCCTTGCCAAGTCCCGCAACGACGCATGGCGCCATTTGCCGCGCAACCCGCAGGGACGGGCCTGTTTTTGCGCGGCGCGTCGTTGCTCGACGCTCATTTGGAACGACCAAACTTCGCGTCTCGCGCCTAGCCCCGCGCAAAAACAGGCTCCGTCGCGGCCGTGACGAAACGTCAACAGACCCTAGGACATAGCCATTTTTAACGCCGTATGGCCGACGCGCAGCAGCCCCTGGACAGGCTCTCAGGCGCGGCGCCTGGCCTGCTGCTCAATCTGATTCTGCAGGCGGAACAGGTGGGCGAAACCCTGCTCCCAGCGCCGATGCCCGGACTTCACGTTGATATGCCCGGCGTCGCCGAGGAGCGCCGTTTCCGCGCCCCAGAGCCGCGCCAGTTCGAGCACGCGGGGGACGCTGGCGGCGGCGTCGTTGTCGGAGCCGACCACTTGGCTGGGAAACGGCAGCAGCGCGCTCGGGATAGGCGCGAAATTGCGCAGCGGCTCCGGGCAGCCGGGGCGCTCGACATCCGCCGGGGCCACCAGCAGCGCGCCCCGCACCCGCCGCCGCGAGGCCGGCGGCGCGTTGGCGGCCCAGTGGGCGACGGTGATGCAGCCGAGGCTGTGGGCGATGAGGATGGCCGGCGTCGGTTCGGCGGCGACCGCCCGCTCCAGCGCGGCCACCCAGTCGCCGCGCTGCGGTTGTTGCCAGTCGGCCTGCGCGACCCACTGGGCGTTGGGCAGACTGCGTAGCCAATGGCTCTGCCAGTGCTCGTCCGGCGAACCCTGCCAGCCCGGCAGGATCAGATAGCGAATGCTTTGGCTGCGCATGGCGGCCTCCTGGAATGTCTCGTCGAGCGCAGTCTAGGAGCAAGTCGTATAGCTGTTAAGGAATAAGAAAATATTTGTTTATTCCATTATTTCTCATAACAGGAAGAAGCCCAGGCTCAGCAAGGCGAACAGCGGCAGCAGGATCGCGCCCGACCACAGCATGTAGCCGAAGAAGCTCGGCATGCGCACGCCGCGCTGCTCGGCGATGGCCTTGACCATGAAGTTCGGCGCATTGCCGATGTAGGTCATCGCGCCCATGAACACCGAGCCCATGGAGATCGCCAGCAGGGTGCCGGGCAATTGTTGCATCAGGGTCTGCGCGTCGCCGGCGGCGAGGTTGAAGAACACCAGGTAGGTCGGCGCGTTATCGAGGAAGCTCGACAGCGCGCCGGACAGCCAGAAATACAGGGCATTGATCGGCGCACCGTCGGCCGCGGTCACCAGCCCCACCAGCCCGGCCAACTGGCCCTGGCTGCCGGCGCGGAGGATGGCGATGGCCGGGGCGATGCAGATGAAGATGCCGGCGAACAGCTTGCCGACTTCGACGATCGGCCCCCAGCTGAACTCGTTGCCGGCGCGCACCTGCTTCGGCGTGAGCGCCAGGGAGAGCAGCGCCAGGCCGAGCAGCAAGCCGTCGCGCACCAGGTTCTGCAGCTCGACCGGAGTGCCCAGCACGTCGAAACCGATGCCCGGCTTCCACAGCCCGGACAGCAGCACCGCGCCGATCACCCCGGCGAGCAGGAGGAAATTCGCCTGGCCGTACAGCTTCAGCGGCGAGTCCGGCGACGGGTCGTGCGCCTGCAACTCGTCCTCGCGGCGGTAGTAATAACTGTCGATGGCGTAGAACAGCGCCAGCAACGCCGCCGACAGCAGCAGGACCGGCAGCGCCATGTGCTCGACGGTCCAGAGGAAATCCACGCCCTTGAGGAAGCCGAGGAACAGCGGCGGGTCGCCCAGCGGCGTCAGCCCGCCGCCGACGTTGGCGACCAGGAAGATGAAGAACACCACCACATGCACCCGGTGCTTGCGGTTGTCGTTGGCGCGCAGCAACGGGCGGATCAGCAGCATCGCCGCGCCGGTGGTGCCCATCAGCGAGGCCAGCAGGGTGCCGATCGCCAGCAGGCCGGTGTTCAGCCGTGGCGAACCGTGCAGGTTGCCCCCCACCAGGATGCCGCCGGAGATGGTGTAGAGGGCGAACAAGAGAAGGATAAAAGGCAGGTACTCGGCCAGCAGTGCATGCGCCAGCAGCGCGGCGGTGGCCTGGCCGCCAAAGCTGGCGGCGAACGGCAACAGCACGGCCAGCGCCCAGAGCGCGGTGATCTTGCCGAAATGCTGATGCCAAAGCCTGGCGGCGAAGATCGGCAGCAGGGCGATCGACAGCAGGATGCCGACGAACGGCAGCGCCCAGGCCAGGCTCAGGCTGGCGCCGTCGATTTCGGCCGCCGCCGCCAGGCCAGGAACCAGGCACAGGAGCGCCAGCAGGCGGGTGCAGAGCGCTTTCATCATTTCTCCTGACAGGCCTCAACGAACAAGCCGGGCATTAAACAAGACTGCTACGGAAAGCGACAGCCGCGGGCAGCCCTGCCCCTGCATGAAAAATATATTCTGGTTATATAAAAATTCTTAAACAGTATTTTAAAGAATATCTTCGAGCCCTCTACTATCCGCTCCACGCCCAGCGCCCCAAGCGTCACGGGTAGCCATTCAAGGAGCAGATCGAGATGAGCGCATCCCTTCGCAGCATTGAAGCTCAGGACGAAGCCAGCATCCTGCGTGAGATCCACAGCGCCCTGCAGGGCCTGCGCTTCGGTGCGGTGGAAATCACCGTGCACAACGGCCAGGTCGTGCAGATCGAGCGCAAGGAAAAATTTCGCCTGCAAGCGCCGCAAGCCAAGCAGGGCTGAATGCCAGGCCGACCGGAACGCCGGAGGAAACCACATGAATCCTAGCCCCAGGCACAGCTCGAGCATGCCCATGCAGCGCTGTCGTCCGCGAATGCGGCGTTAACGCCAACCACAACAAACAGCCAACACCCGAGCGCAATTGCCTTATTAGGAGCTACAGCATGTCTATCCGCCGTTTCGCCCTGGCCGCACTGGCCAGCGCCCTGATTGCCGGCCCGGCCGCCGCTGCCGCCAGCGCCAGCGAACTGCTCAACGTGTCCTACGACCCGACGCGCGAGCTCTATCAGGAGTACAACGCCGAGTTCAATAAATTCTGGCAGGCCCAGGGCCACGAAGCCGTGAAGGTCCAGCAATCCCACGGCGGCTCCGGCAAGCAGGCGCGCGCGGTGATCGACGGCCTCAAGGCCGACGTGGTGACCCTGGCCCTGGCCGGCGACATCGACGAACTGAACAAGCTCGGCAAGCTGATCCCGGAAAACTGGCAGGAGCGCCTGCCGGACGCGAGCACCCCCTACACCTCGACCATCGTGTTCCTGGTGCGCAAGGGCAACCCGAAAGGCATCAAGGACTGGAACGACCTGGTCAAGTCGGGCGTCGAGGTGATCACCCCGAACCCGAAAACCTCCGGCGGCGCCCGCTGGAACTTCCTCGCGGCCTGGGCCTACGGCCTCAAGCAGTACGGCAGCGAAGCCAAGGCCCAGGAGTTCGTCGAGAAGCTCTACAAGAACGTCCCGGTCCTCGACACCGGTGCCCGTGGCTCGACCATCACCTTCGTCAACAACAACATCGGCGACGTGCTGCTAGCCTGGGAGAACGAAGCCTTCCTGGCCCTCAAGGAACAGGGCGGCGAGAACTTCGAGATCGTCGCGCCGAGCCTGTCGATCCTCGCTGAACCGCCGGTGGCGGTGGTCGACAAGAACGTCGACAAGAAGGGCACCCGCGCAGTCGCCGAGGCCTATCTGAAGCATCTGTACAGCCCGGAAGGCCAGCGCATCGCGGCGAAGAACTTCTACCGCCCGCGTGACGCCAAGGTCGCCGCCGAATTCGCCAAGCAGTTCCCGCAGCTCAACCTGGTCACCATCGACAAGGATTTCGGTGGCTGGAAGAGCGCGCAGCCGAAGTTCTTCAACGACGGTGGCGTGTTCGACCAGATCTATCAGGCCCAGTAAGCTCGCAGAGCGAACGTAGGATGGGTATCGCTGCGCTCAACCCATCCTACGAGTGAACCACGAGGGGTTAGAATCGCCGCCCCGCCGCGCAACGAGAGAGGGAAGCCGCGGCTTCCCTTTGTCGCACGCGGACCCAGGCGAATCAGGACAGACGGCCCGGCCGTTTTCCGAGCGTTCCTACTTGATCAACAAGCAGGCAGATATAAGGACTGACCATGTCACGCCGCATTTCCCCCGTCATACCCGGCTTCGGGCTGACGCTGGGCTACACCCTGGTGTACCTCAGCCTGTTGGTGCTGATTCCCCTGGGTGCGATGTTCCTCAAGACCACGCAGCTGAGCTGGGAACAATTCTGGGCGATCATCTCCGCGCCGCGGGTGCTCGCCGCCCTCAAGCTCTCGTTCGGCACCGCGCTGGGCGCCGCCGTGATCAACGGCCTGATCGGCACCCTGCTGGCCTGGGTGCTGGTGCGTTACGACTTCGCCGGGCGCAAGATCATCGACGCCATGATCGACCTGCCGTTCGCCCTGCCCACCGCCGTTGCCGGCATCGCCCTGACCGCGCTGTACGCTCCGGCCGGGCTGGTCGGCCAGTTCGCCAGCGAGCTCGGTTTCAAGATCGCCTACAGCCCGCTGGGCATCTGCCTGGCGCTGACCTTCGTGACCCTGCCGTTCGTGGTGCGCACGGTGCAGCCGGTGCTCGCCGACATCCCCCGCGAAGTCGAGGAGGCCGCCGCCTGCCTCGGCGCCAAACCGCTGCAGGTGTTCCGCCACATCCTCCTGCCGGCGCTGTTGCCGGCCTGGCTGACCGGTTTCGCCCTGGCCTTTGCCCGCGGCGTCGGCGAGTACGGTTCAGTGATCTTCATCGCCGGCAATATGCCGATGAAGACCGAGATCCTGCCGCTGCTGATCATGGTCAAGCTCGACCAGTACGACTACACCGGCGCCACCGCCATCGGCGTGCTGATGCTGGTGGTCTCCTTCATCCTGCTGCTGCTGATCAACCTGTTGCAGCGCCGCATCGAAACCCCTTGAGGAGGCCGTCATGTCATCCGCAACGCTAACCGCCGCCGCCTCTGCCAACGCCGCCCGCCGCGGCAACGTCTGGGGCCGCCGCGCCTTGATCGCCGGCGCCTGGCTGGCTTTCGCCCTGTTCCTCCTGCTGCCGCTCTACATAGTGCTGAGCGAGGCGCTGAAACAGGGCCTCGGCACCTTCGCCAGCGCCATCTTCGAGGCCGACGCGCTGTCGGCCCTCAAGCTGACGCTGATCGCCGTGGCCATTTCGGTGCCGCTCAACCTGGTGTTCGGCGTCAGCGCCGCCTGGTGCGTGAGCAAGTTCGAGTTCCCCGGCAAGAGCCTGCTGGTGACCCTGATCGACCTGCCGTTCTCGGTGTCACCGGTGATCGCCGGCCTGATCTACGTGCTGCTGTTCGGTGCCCAGGGCTACTTCGGCGAGTGGCTGCAGGACCGCGACATCCAGATCGTCTTCGCCGTGCCCGGCATCGTCCTCGCCACCCTCTTCGTCACCGTGCCCTTCGTCGCCCGCGAGCTGATCCCGCTGATGCAGGAGCAGGGCACCCAGGAAGAAGAGGCCGCGCGCCTACTCGGCGCCAACGGCTGGCAGATGTTCTGGCACGTGACCCTGCCGAACATCAAATGGGGCCTGATCTACGGCGTGGTGCTGTGCACCGCGCGCGCGATGGGCGAGTTCGGCGCGGTGTCGGTGGTGTCCGGGCACATCCGCGGCGTCACCAACACTCTGCCGCTGCACGTCGAGATCCTCTACAACGAATACAACCACGTCGCCGCCTTCAGCGTCGCCAGCCTGCTGCTGATCCTGGCGCTGATCATCCTGCTGCTCAAGCAGTGGAGCGAAGCCCGCCTGTCCCGCCTCAAGTCCAAAGCTGACGAGGAATAATTCATGTCGATCGAAATCCGTAACGTCAGCAAGAACTTCAACGCCTTCAAGGCGCTCAACGACATCAACCTGGACATCCACAGCGGCGAGCTGGTGGCCCTGCTCGGCCCGTCCGGCTGCGGCAAGACCACCCTGCTGCGGATCATCGCCGGCCTGGAAACCCCGGATCAGGGCAATATCGTGTTCCACGGCGAAGACGTCTCGCAGCACGACGTGCGCGACCGCAACGTCGGCTTCGTGTTCCAGCACTACGCGCTGTTCCGCCACATGACGGTGTTCGACAACGTCGCCTTCGGCCTGCGCATGAAACCCAAGGGCGAGCGGCCGAGCGAGGCGGAGATCGCCGACAAGGTCCACGAACTGCTCAACATGGTGCAGCTCGACTGGCTGTCCGACCGCTACCCGGAACAGCTGTCCGGCGGCCAGCGCCAGCGCATCGCCCTGGCCCGCGCGCTGGCGGTGAAGCCGAAGATCCTGCTGCTCGACGAGCCCTTCGGCGCCCTCGACGCCAAGGTGCGCAAGGAGCTGCGCCGCTGGCTGGCGCGCCTGCACGAGGAGATCAACCTGACCAGCGTGTTCGTCACCCACGACCAGGAAGAGGCGATGGAAGTCGCCGACCGCATCGTGGTGATGAACAAGGGTGTGATCGAGCAGATCGGCGCGCCGGGCGAGGTCTACGAGCACCCGCAGAGCGACTTCGTCTACCACTTCCTCGGCGATTCCAACCGCCTGTTCATCGGCGAGGATCACCACGTGCTGTTCCGCCCGCATGAGGTGTCGTTGTCCCGTTCGGCGCTGGACGATCATCAGCTCGCCGAAGTGCGTGACATCCGCCCGCTCGGTGCGATCACCCGGGTGACCCTCAAGGTCGCCGGCCAGGACGAGCTGATCGAGGCCGAAGTGGTCAAGGATCACGACAGCCTGAGCGGCCTGGCACGCGGTGAAAGCCTGTACTTCAAACCCAAGGCCGGGCAGCCGGTCGCCCATCGCTGAACCTGGCGATGGCGGCGGGCTGCGGCCGCGCCGGCACAGTAATGCCTGTGAGGGGGGCTGAAAAAATCACGCTTTAGGGTAATATCCCCGCCCTAGTGGCCCAGTAACCTGTCGCCATTGCCAGTCTTCGCACTGGTATCCCTCCGGACTGCTCACAACAATAACAAGGAGCGCCTCGGTATGCGTGGAAAGTCATTGTGGTACCCGCTACTCGCCTGCACCCTGGCCTTACTGGCGAGCCTCTCCTCCCTGGCCTTCGCCGAGGCCGCCAGCCCCACCGAACAGATGCAGGTCAACGCCTGCCGCGCCACCAGCAGCCTGCTGCTGTATCGTGGCGAAGGCCAGCAGAGCGTGCATGCCGAGCGCCTGAACAGCGACCTCGCGGCGCTGGATGCGGCGCTAAAGAGCAGCCCGCAGATCAGCGACGCGATGCGCCAATCGCACCAGCTGCTGGTCAGCGAACTGCGTCGCGGCCTGACCTTCGGTCCCAACGAAGAAGACATGCCCTGGAGCTACCCACGGGACCTGAGCAAGGCCCTGCGCGACTTCCTCATGGCGGTCAACCCGCAGGCCCCGGGCAACGCCCGCGAGCTGATCCCGGTCCAGGTCGAGTACCTGACGGTGCAGTACCTGTTCCGTTCCTATATCGGCTCCTTCGAGATCGCCAAGGAAAACACCGAACAGTACCTCGGCCAGGACGAGCGCAAGCTGGTGCCTCGCATCGATGGCGAGCTCAGCCAGCTGGACGACAAGAGCACACCGCGGCTGGACAAGATCAAGCTGCGCTGGAACTACCTGAGAGTCGCCCTCAGCGACCTCAACAGCGGCGTCACCAACATGGAAAGCAGCTCCGGCCGGCCCTTCGCGCCGACCCAGGTCGACCGTCACGCCCGCTCGCTGAGCAGCCAGCTGATGGCCGCCAACTGAGCCCACCCCAACACACAAAAAGCCGGCATCAGCCGGTTTTTTTGTGGCTATGTACCAGTTAAGTGTTGGGCGGGCATCGGTGCATGGGGCTTTTTGCTTTATCCCCTCGCCCCTCCGGGGAGAGGGTTAGGGAGAGGGGTGGAGCGGTCAGGCCAACGCCTTGCCCGACCTGATTCCCTCTTCCCCAGCCCCTCTCCCCCTCTTCATAAATGAGAGCAGGGAGAGGGGAGCCAGAGCGGGCGCGCGGGTTGCAACACGTAACTGGAACATAGCTTTTTTGTTGCCTGCCGAGCTCAGCCGAGCGCCTTGCCGTGGCGAATGCAGGTCGGCCCGGCGCGCTTCTCCACCGCCCGCCGTACCTCGTCGCGCAGGCCGCAGAGGAAGGCCAGTTCGGCGACCACGAACAGCGGGCCGACCACTAGGCCCATGAGGTCATCGACGAAGGCCGGTTTGCGCCCCTCGTAGTAGTGGCCGATGAACTGGATCAGCCAGCCGATGACGAACAGCCCCAGACCGGCTCCCAGCCAGACCGCCGTGCCCTGTACCGCCAGCACCGCGCCCGCCCACAGGCTGAGCCACAGCAGCCCGGCCATCACCAGGCCGAAGCGTAGGTCCAGGCGCAGGTAGAACCACGCGGACGCCAGCGCCACCAGTGCCGCCGGCGACAGCCACAGGCCGAACACTTCCACACCCGGGCGCGACAGCAGCACGGCGACGGCGAGGACGATCAGCGGAATGCCGATGAAGTGGCTGGCGATGTTGCGCCGGTCGCGGTGGTACTCGGCGTATTGGCCAAGGTGCTCGGTGAGGGTTTTCATTAGGGTTATCCTCGCAGGCTAGTAGCGCCGATAATGCCCCGCGCGCGCCGCGCGCTCTGTCAGCTAGCCGACAAACCCCAAGGGAAAGCATGTCCGATGCCCACGCTTACCGCCCGCTGCTGCTCAGCGGCCACTGGTTCAGCCATCTGCCGGCCGAGCTGCAGGACGCCCTGCTGGACGCCGCCAGCCTGCGCCGTCTGGACGCCGGGCAACGGCTGTTCAGCCGCGGAGACAAACCCTGCGGGCTGTACGCGGTGGTCGCCGGCAGCATCCGCATCGGCGCGGTCAGCCAGACCGGCAAGGAGGCGCTGCTGACCCTGATCGAGCCGCCTTACTGGTTCGGCGAGATCGCCTTGTTCGACGGCCAGCCGCGCACCCACGACGCCTACGCCGACGGCCCCTGCGTGCTGCTCAGCGTGCCGCAGGCGGCGTTGCTCGCCCTGCTCGAACGGCAGCCGCAGCACTGGCGTGACTTCGCCCTGCTGCTCAGCCAAAAGCTGCGCCTGGCCTTTATCGCCCTGGAGGAGATGAGCCTGCTGCCGGCCGCGCCACGCCTGGCGCGCCGCCTGGTGATGATCGCCGAGGGCTATGGCGAGGTCAGTGGCGAGCGCCGGCTGATCCACCTGGCCCAGGAGCAATTGGCGCTGATGCTGGCGATCTCGCGGCAGACCACCAACCAGATTCTCAAGGACCTCGAAGCCCAGGGCGTGCTACGCCTGACCTATGGCGAGATCGAAATCCTCGACCTGGAACGCCTGCGCCAGGTCGGCAAACGCTAGTCGCGGCTACCGACCCGCACATCGTCATTCGCCATGCCGGCGGGGTCGGCCAGCGCGGCGAGCGGCGCGTGCGACTGTCCGGCCTCGGCGTGCTCGCCCAACTGGCGGCTATGGGCATGGTTGGCCGCGCCACTGGCGTGCAGCTGGGCGAGGCTGGCGGTCAGCTCGGCGAGCTGCTGCTGTTGCCTGGCGCTGTCACCGCCGATCCCGGCCAGCTGGCTTTCCACCTCGGCAGCCAAGGCGGTGACGCCCTGCAAGTGCTCGGCGGTGTCGCCGAGCTGACCGGCGGCCTGCTCCAGTTGCTCGGCCTGGGCCTGGAGATGGGCGACCACGGCGGCGCTCTGCTGGCGGATGTCGCCGACGATCTGGCCGACTTCGCCGGTGGCCGCAGCCGTGCGCCCGGCGAGGTTGCGCACCTCGTCGGCGACCACGGCGAAGCCGCGGCCCTGCTCGCCGGCCCGCGCCGCCTCGATGGTGGCGTTGAGTGCCAGCAGGTTGGTCTGGCTGGCGATCGACTGGATCGCCTGGGTGACCAGTTCGATCTGCGCGCTGCGGTCATTCAGGCCCTCGAGCAGCTCGCAGCTGGTGTGGGTCTGCTCGCCCAACGCCCGCATGCGGGTCGCCGCCTCCTGCAGTTGCGCCTGACCGGCAATGCTGTGCCGGCTGGCCTGCTGCGCGACTACCAGGGTTTGCCCGAGGCGCGCGCCGCCCGCCTGCTCCTGGTGCAGCAGCGCGTCCAGCTGCAGGCCGGTCTGCTCCAGGCCTAGCCGGTGCGCCTGCAGGCCGGCGGCCAACTGCTGCGCCGCGCCGGCCCAGTGCGCCGCGCGGGCGTTGCGCTGGGCGCAGGCCGCACAGGGCGCCGCCACTGCCGGCAACGCCGTCTGCGGCGCTGGCAGTTCGTGCTCCGCCACCTTCCAGGGCCCCAGCCATGGCCACAGCGCCAGCAGCAGGTAGGCGGGAATGCTCCAGCTCAACGGCAGCTGCCAATGGGCGTAGGTCGCCATCAGCACCCCCAGGCCGATGGCGTGTAGCAGGGCGGCATAGGGGTGGCGGGCGTAGGCAGGGCGCATCGGAGGAGCCTCGAAGGCAATCTGGGCTGGACGACGGCTCCACGCCGGACGCGCGGAACCTAAGTCTCCAGTAGATCGGCTGCAAGTACGGCGACTTGAAAACTTTGCCGCCCGCTGGCCGTTGGCTGACGCTGCCCGCCGGTCAGTCCGCCACCTGCGCCAGCGCCCGCTGCACGGACGTGGCTCCGAGCCGCAGCATCTGCGCCGCCTTGCTCGCCAGCAGACCGGCCAACTCGGGCTTCGCCGGCAGATGCGCCAGCTGGGCATCGCCACGCACCTGGCGCACCAGCTCGGCAAGCAGCCCGCGGCTCCCCGGCTCGGTATCGGCGATCAGCCCCGCGGCCCGCCACCGGTCGCCAGCGTGCTCATCGCCAGCCTCCGCAAAATGGCGGCACCTTACCCGCGCCGCCAGTTCCGGCCATCGCGCTTTGGTCGCAGGCCTTGTTCCAGGCAAAAAAAGACCCGCCGGAGCGGGTCTCAAATACGCCTGACTGGTGAGACTCAGGCGAGTTCGTCGAAGCACTCGGCGAGGATCGCCAAGCCCTGGTCCAACTGCGCGTCGGGGATGGTCACCGGCATCAGGAAACGGATGACGTTGTAGTAGGTGCCGCAGGACAGCAGGATCAGGCCCTTGTCGCGCGCCTTGGCGACGATCTTGGTGACCAGCTCGGCGTTCGGCTTGCTCTCGTCGTTGCCCTCGAACAGCTCGATGGCGACCATCGAACCGAGGCCGCGCACGTCGCCGATCACCTTGTGCTTGGCCTGGATGGCCTTGAGGCCGCCGATCAGCCGCTCGCCGACGGCCTGCGAGCGTTCCAGCAGTTTCTCTTCGTCGAACACCTTCATCACCGCCAGCGCCGCGGCGCAGGCGATCGGGCTGCCGGCATAGGTGCCGCCCAAGCCGCCGGGGGCGACGACATCCATGATCTCGGCCTTGCCGCACACGCCGGAGATCGGGAAGCCGCCGCCGACCGACTTGGCGAAGGTGGTCAGGTCCGGCACCACGCCCAGTTGCTCGGTGGCGAAGAAGGTGCCGGTGCGCCCGGCGCCGGTCTGCACTTCATCGGCGATCAGCAGGATGCCGTGCTCGTCGCACAGCGCGCGCAGGCGCTGCATGAAGGCCTTGGAGTTGACGTAGAAACCACCCTCGCCCTGCACCGGCTCGATGATGATGGCGGCGATGTCCTGCGGCTGCGCATCGTTCTTGAAGATCCGCTCGATGCTGGCGATCGACTCGTCCTCGCTGACCCCGTGCAGCGCGCACGGCGCCTGGGCACGGAAGATGCCGCCGGGCATCAGGCCCATGCCCGCGGAGTAGGGCACGACCTTGCCGGTCAGGCCGAGGGTCATCATGGTGCGGCCGTGGTAGGCGCCGGTGAAGGCGATCACGCCGGCGCGGCCGGTGGCGGCGCGGGCGATCTTCACCGCGTTCTCTACCGCTTCCGAGCCGGAGGTGACCAGCAGGGTCTTCTTGGCGAAGTTGCCCGGCACGCGCTTGGCGATTTCCTCGCACAGCTCGATGTACGGCTCGTAGGCCAGCACCTGGAAGCAGGTGTGGGTCAGCTTGGTCAGCTGCTCCTGCACCGCGGCGATCACCTTCGGGTGCAGGTGGCCGGTGTTGAGCACGGCGATGCCGCCGGCGAAGTCGATGTACTCGCGGCCCTCGACGTCCCACACGGTGGCGTTTTCCGCGCGCTCGGCGACGATCGGGTGGATCTGGCTGACACCGCGGGCGACAGCGGCAGCACGGCGTTGCAGCAGGGATTCGTTGGTTTTGCTCATGGTTTCCTCATTGGCCGCTCATCGTGCGGTTCAGTTCAAGGACAAATGCGCCTGGTTAAGCAGCACTGGCAGCATACGATGATCGACTGCAAGGGCCTGGGCCGGACGCGCGGGTTTTACAAATGCATAGGCGGATGACGCGCCTGGCGTCATCCGCCCTCATTAGTTTTGGCTTACAACCCCAGGCACAGGTATTTGATCTCGAGGTAATCCTCGATGCCGTACTTGGAGCCTTCGCGGCCCAGGCCGGAGGCCTTGACGCCGCCGAACGGCGCCACTTCGGTGGAGATCAAGCCGGTGTTGATGCCGACCATGCCGTACTCCAGCGCCTCGGCGACGCGGAACACGCGGGACAGGTCGCGGGCGTAGAAGTACGAGGCCAGGCCGAATTCTGTGTCGTTGGCCATGGCGATCACTTCGGCCTCGTCCTTGAAGCGGAACAGCGGCGCCAGCGGGCCGAAGGTCTCTTCCTTGGCCACCGCGGCGTTGCCCGGCACGTCGATCAGGATGGTCGGCTCGAAGAAGCTGCCGCCCAGCGCGTGCGGCTTGCCGCCGCTGACCAGCTTGGCGCCCTTGCCCACGGCGTCGGCGATGTGTTCCTGGACCTTGGCCACCGCCTTGTCGTCGATCAATGGACCGGTGGTCACGCCGTCTTCCAGGCCGTTGCCGATCTTCAGCTTGGCCACCGCCACTTTCAGCTTCTCGACGAAGGCGTCGTAGACACCGTCCTGCACGTACAGGCGGTTGGCGCACACGCAGGTCTGGCCATTGTTGCGGTACTTGGAGATCAGCGCGCCATCGACCGCGGCATCGAGGTCGGCGTCGTCGAAGACGATGAAGGGCGCGTTGCCGCCCAGCTCCAGGGAGATTTTCTTGATGTCCTTGGCGCACTCGGCCATCAGCTGGCGGCCGATCTCGGTCGAGCCGGTGAACGACAGCTTGCGCACGATCGGGTTGCTGGTCAGCTCGCCGCCGACCTCGCCGGCGCTGCCGGTGACCACGCTGAGCACGCCCTTGGGGATGCCGGCGCGGTGCGCCAGTTCGGCCATCGCCAGCGCCGAGTAGGGGGTCTGCGAGGCCGGCTTGATCACCATGGTGCAGCCGGCAGCCAGGGCCGGGCCGGCCTTGCGGGTGATCATCGCCGCAGGGAAATTCCACGGGGTGATGGCCGCGGTAACGCCGATCGGTTGCTTGATGACGATGATGCGCTTGTCCGGCTGGTGGCCGGGAATGGTGTCGCCATAGATGCGCTTGCCTTCCTCGGCGAACCACTCGATGAACGAGGCGGCGTAGGCGATCTCGCCCTTGGCCTCGGCCAGCGGCTTGCCCTGCTCGAGGGTCATCAGGCGGCCGAGATCGTCCTGGTTCTCCATCATCAGTTCGAACCAGCGGCGCAGCTTGCCGGCGCGCTCCTTGGCGGTCAGCGCCCGCCAGGCCGGCAGCGCCTTGTCGGCCGCTTCGATGGCGCGGCGGGTTTCCGCGGTGCCCATCTTCGGCACGGTGCCGAGGATTTCGCCGGTGGCCGGGTTGTTGACCTTGATGGTCTGGCCGCTGTCGGCGTCCTGCCAAGCGCCGTCGATGTAGGCTTGCTGACGGAACAGTTGGGCGTCTTTCAGTTGCATGACAGTCTCCTCAAAGCCGACACCCAGGCGCCGGGCAGATTGATTGAAACGAACTCGCCACACAGCGGCGAGCTCGGCAAAGTCTGGCGCGGAAGCGCATCCGATAAGGCCTGCAGCCGGCGGTGAACTCAGGATCCGAACTCGATCCGTTAGTTCCCCGGCAAAATCGACCGAGGCGTTTGAAATCTCAAACGAATCCTAGGGTCGCGACTGGCAAAGGGCAATAGTTTGTTCGAAAAAATTAACGAAACATAGAGAAGCTTGAGGATTTCCCCCACAAGTCGCCGACCTTTACGTACGTTCGTTCAATATCGCGAACGAAACCACCGGCATGGACGCCCGCCAGCGAGATGCGTATGATTGCGCCCGCATTGCATCCGTAGCTCAGCTGGATAGAGTACTGCCCTCCGAAGGCAGGGGTCGTGGGTTCGAATCCCGCCGGATGCGCCACCTTCTTTCCCTTGGTTCTCAAGGGGTTAGCGCTTCTGACAGAAACCTGTCCTAGTCCTGAAAGTCGTTTTTGCCACAAATTTGCCACACTTGAATGTGGCGGGAATGGTCGAAATGGCAACAATCAGGAATCGCGGCGAGTATCAGTGGGAAGCGCAAATTCGCCGCAAGGGCTATCCAGCCCAGCGCAAAACCTTCGAAACCAAAGCCGACGCCCAAGCCTGGGCACGCATGATTGAAAGCGAAATCGACCGAGGCATTTTCGTCTCCCGCGTGGAAGCCGAACGCACCGCCTTTTATGAGCTGATCGATCGCTACATTTCTGAGGTCGCCCCGAAGCACAAAGGTGCCTATTCGGAAATCAAACGCCTCGAAGCGTTGAAGCGTCATCCACTGGCTACCCGAATCGTCGCCACCCTCACCTCTTCCGACTTTGCCCGCTACCGTGATGAGCGCCTGAAGATACGCAAGGGCAATACGGTCAAGCGAGAGCTGGCGCTATTCCAATGCGTGCTGGAAGTGGCACGCCGCGAATGGGGTATTCACTTGGCTGAAAACCCGGTGCGCATGGTCAGCCGGCCGAGCTACAACGACGAGCGCTCCCGTCGTCTGGCCCCGGATGAAGAAGACTACCTACTGGCTGCCCTGGAGTATTTCGAGCGGCGTGCAGATGGCACTTACGCCGAGGGCTCGCACAATCCCTGGATACGCCCCATCGTGCAGCTCGCCCTGGAAACCGCCATGCGCCGTGGCGAGCTATTCCAGCTGTTGTGGAAGCATGTAAGTCTGGATCGCCGGACGGCCCACTTACCCTCCACCAAGAATGGTCTACCCAGAACGCTACCGCTCACGCCCAAAGCTGCACAGTTGTTGAGAGAGCTGCCCAGGTCGCTTTGCGGTCGAGTGTTCCCCACTACCGCTGACGCCCTCAAGAAGGCCTTTACACGTGGTTTGGCGAGGGCGCGAGCCCGATACTTGGAAGATTGCGAGGAGGCGCAGGTGACGCCTCAGGAGGGCTTTCTGCTCGACCTGCGCTTCCATGACCTTCGCCACGAGGCAACTTGTCGCCTGGCCACCAAACTGCCCAACTTGATCGAGCTAGCCAGTGTGACTGGGCATCGGGAGGTCAATATGCTGAAGCGCTACTACAACATCACAGCTGAAGAACTGGCTGCCAAGCTGGCCTGACCCTCAGCGCTGAAGATTGAGCGCCAGGGCGTCTGCCAACTCTCTGGCTCCGCTATTGCGTTCGACATTCCGCAACGCATCTAACTCGCACTCCTGCAGTAGCTGCGCATAAGTGCGATCAAAGCAATCAGCCACATACGTCGGAGTCAGTGAATCCAGCCTAAGACCTCGCTTGAGCTTGCGCAGCAGCATCCGTGCAGACAGCTGCGCGGCCTCTCGCTGATAGGTTCTGAACAGCAGGTCGCGGATGCCCCATGAGCTGATCCATTCATTTGCCAGAACCCAGAAGGCCAGGCGCCGATAAATTGGCCAGGTCATGCGCGTTTCGCCGCTCATGTAGCGCCGCAAGACTCGACCGTCCTCCGAACCACTGAGCCCGGACAGCTTTTGCTCCGACAGCAAACACTCGAGCGCCACCATCGAAAGCCCTGACTGCTTCAACGCACCGGCGAACAAGTAGACCGCCATATCTTGGGGGGCACGTAGAGCGAAGTTTTTTCGACCCGACTCGGTATGCATGCGCATCTCTCGAACCACGAGTTCGAATGCTTCTTGGTGGGTCAGATCGGTATTGGCGTGCATGCGGTAATTCTTCGGCTAACGCCAGCGCATGTCAAAAAGCTGTCCTAGGTAGCCCAGCTGTCTCTGGCGAACACTGAATGCACCCCAATGCAATCAGGCGACAGCGGCCATGAATGTCGATTACGAAACCATCCAGAAAATCCAAAAACTCGGCGACGACGTGTTGATCGGAGTGGCCGAAGTCGCTGCCCTAACTGGCTTCAGCATCCTCACTGTTCGGCAGCGCAAATTACCTGGGCTAGATCCAGTTCCTGGCTTATCCCGGCTTCGTTGGCGTCTGGGTGATCTGCGGCAGTGGATGCGATCTGGCCCCCAAGTCGGAGAGATCAGGAGTCAGGAACCTCTCCAGCAAAAAACAATTCGTCCAGGCGGTCGCCCTACCAAGAAGTCGCAGGTAGAGGCACGCAAATGACCACCTTCGAGACTTCAACGGGAAAGCCTGATTTGCCACAAGCACCGGCCACGAAGCGCGCGGAGCTCAATTGGTTTCATGTTTTTAAATCCATGGTTGATAACGAATTGGCCAGGCTCGGACCGGACGCCTTTGCCGTCTACTGCGTTATCAAATCGCATTGCGACCTGGTTACGGGTGTCGCCTTTCCCTCAGTGGCGACAATCGCGAAGAAGGCCGGGATCAGTGAGCGTCAGGTTATGCGCAAGATCAAATCCCTTGAGGCCTATGGCTACATCAGCAAGAACCGCGCTAAAGGGCACAATAGCTATCGATTGCGAGAAAAGATCCCCATCAAAGATGGGCGGGGACAGCATCAAGCCATGGCCAGCTGGGACTATCAGCCGGTGCGCCTCAGAGATGTTCTGGACGAGCTGAAAGCCATGCTACGAAACGGTTTATCAACCGGGCCTGTCATCCACATCGAGCAGCTTCAAATCATCCAAGGAGAAAATAGCTTGGGCTTGCAGATCAGCCACCAACACCTGCAGGAGCTTGAACGCAGTAGCCCCGCGCTATACGAGTCGTTGATGTCGATACGCAACACCTTGCAGAAGCGTAAAGAGCAGGAATATTGAGGTTATCCACACGCCACACAGTCGCCTGACTGTTTGTCAGGTAGTTTGTGGCTGAAGGTGACAGGCTGGCAGGTCAAGGGGGTGTTTACCTGACAGGCAGTCAGCCTAACTAGAAGAGAAGTAAAGCTATAGCCAATCAGTGCGAGGTCGGCCGAAACACCGTTTCTGCTCCTCCCTACCGCCAATGCGGAGCCTTGCCGTCAGGAAGCAGCCCTACTTTCCAAGCACGCAGAACGCGGGCGGACCCAGACGCTGGCGGCGCTGCTCGCCCTCTGGTTTGCGCATCGTCTCCCTGCGTCGCTCGGCAGTCGCCCCCGTTCCTCAGGTGAGGCCTGCTCGATAGTCTGCATCAGCCACTCACGATTGAGCCGCTTAGCCTCCATGATTTCTTCGAAGCTGCCGTCAATTTGCTGTAGCAGGCACGCCTGCCAATCTCTCTCGAATCGCGTACTTGTTTGGCGCTAGTTTCATTCGCGCTCACAGCCACTGGTTACTGCTGGTTGGCAGTCCAATTAATCCGCCCATTCGCAGATACGCACTGTATGACTTATCTGGGTTGTCAGAGAGCTGTCCAAGGGGATTTCCCGTGGCGTCAATTCAGAATCCCCCGCCGTCCTCTGACGTAGCCTTAACCTGTCACCCTGGCTGCATCGCCAGCACTGTAATCAAGTTCAACCAGGCGTCACCAAACCGATATACCAGCGTTTACCCAAGCGATTAACGTAGCTTTCAACTTCAGTGCGCCAGAACAGCGGGACAAGGTAGGGTTTGCTATACCGCCGTAAACGGCGAAATAGCAATCGGTCGGCTGCAGTCGTTGCACTCCCTTCCCGACCTACCACCCTTGCTCAGGGCAAGCCCCGAGACCCCATAAGCGAAGCCAGTCAGAGGCTGCCTGAGACCCCATGCAGTGCCAAAGTCTCGTGCTCTGTAAGGCCATGCCGCTGATGGATCAACCCTCCCTCTGAGCACAGAATCTGATGCTCCAACTCCTGCTGAATGAGCAACCGTTCCAGCAGAATGATTTCGCCTTCCGCCTCAATTTGACGGAGCTCCATCGGACTGTTGAACGCCCAGCGGTCAAGTATCTGCCAGGCTCGCGCATGGAAGGATGGAGAACGTCGGACAGCCTCGATTGTGCCGCCGGCCAGCACAGTGGTGGCGATTGACAGTGGAGAGTTGTTGCTCAGCATATGGTTCTCCTTCTTGAAGGATCGTTGACTGTTGCCCTATGCGCCGAGCAAAGCGGCCAACCTGGCTTCAGTGGTAAGCACCTCGGCCGGTTTCAGCACAAGGCTGAACACCGGAATCTTAAGGTTGCTAGTCAGTAGCTCTAGCCGATGGTTACGCTTCCCGACCGGCACAATGCGCCAAGAGCTGATTTCAGCTAGCTGGAAGAAATGCCCTGCGCCATCGACGGGGTAGGCCAGCAATCTGCGTGCGGAGCTATCAATGCCTAGGTAGGCATCGCTCATCTTCGCGAATACCTCGACCTGGGGTCGAAAGCCTTGAGCCTGGAACGCTGCAGTTAGCTGTTTCAGCTTGCCGGCATAGCGTTGATCAACCCACCAGAACAACCAACCCCCGCCCATGAAATACAAGACCAAGGCCCAGAACAACCAGCGCACAACCGGGTCTGCACCACCGCTGATGCCGAGGAAGAATGCTAGGTTGAACCCACACAGCACCATGACAATCAGCAGCAGCGCCCCGATCGGTATGCACCCGACAACCCACATCGCTCGCAATAGCTCCCATGCCGACCTCATCTTTCGTCCTCGTATCAATGAATGAGGCGAAATTATCTGAAAATCAGATATCTTAAAAGCAGATATAGCTTGGCAAGCCGCCCCTCACAGACACGCGGCTATGACCAAGGCTATCTACAGGCCCGAATATGAGATTTTTCTTCAGCAGTTGAAGCACATGCGCATGGAGTCTGGATTGACGCAGGCTCAATGCTCTGCGGCTCTTGGACGACCACAATCGTTCATGAGCGACGTTGAGCGAGGAGTGAGAAGGCTAGATATCGTGCAATTGCGCGATCTATGCCTAGTGCTAGGGATGGACTTGGCGAGCTTTTCAAGAGCCTATGAACAAGCCCTTGGCGCAAAATGACGTGCGTTGTCGCCCTTTACATCTGAGGTAGCAAGGCTCCGCAAATCAAATAGTGAAGACTGGCACTATGAAATCCATCATTGAAGAAATTGGGCTCGAGCTCGCCAACAATCTAATGGCCGATGCCACCGCCAAGGCCGTCAGAGAGAGTGCTGCTCTCGGCTTGCCCGACGCCGTCAAGCTCGACGGAGCTTGGTGTGCCAGGTTTCCAGATGGCCACGTTTTGCCACTTAACGACTATGTCGCATTAGAGGAATCCTCTAGTTAGCGACTAAAGCGCATTCAGCAGGCTCTGGATAGTTCGGCACGATGAGTATACTGCGGGGCGTAATTGAACGACTTGACGACTGATTGCATTCTCCATGATCAAGCATTTGCATTCGTGTCGACCATTCGCTTGCATGCGCTTTGACTAGTCACACCGTAGTAACGACAGACTGCACTCGATCCAAAGCAGGCGTTTCTTTATCGTAATAACATCTTACGTCTTGGGAGCACCAATAGCGGCGTAAGTAATACTCTAGATTTTGGAGGTTGGCTGCTATTAGTAAGGAAATCTTATTTCGGCGGGGTTCGATATTTCTTTGTGGAATACGAAGTCCACATGAGGTATCTCAATCTCACTTTTGGTTGAGCAACAGTCACCAAATCTACCGCCACCCTTACATGGGCAGTCTTGATCTAATTTGACACGGGAGAATTTTTCGATAGGGAATTTCATTCTTGTTCGAATAGCACCCCACTCTTCAAATGCATCTTCTAGAAAATCAATCAGGTATTCTATCAGGGAGAAATCCAAGGTTTCATCGTTGTGAACAACAGAGTATTTCTGGACTGGCTTTGAAACTATCGATATCTCCTTGAGCTCTAGGTCGTGCCCCACATGAAGGCACAGTTCCCCATTATATATTTTTCCCTTGCTGTGGGCACACCTGGATCGAGGTCGGATCTTATGGTCACATATGCTGCAGGTGTAATAACCGACAGTAAACCCAGGACTGGAAAATACACAATAAGGGTACAGTGATTGCCAGCTCAGAGCTTTTGCGCCTATGAAGCTAACTCTTGTTTTAGCACAGAAGTCCTTGCTTGAGTTTTCCTGAATAAATTGGCATTTAATTTCGCACTGCTCTAGATCGTACCAGGCCTCCCTGTACTGCTTGTTCTTTATCTTGTGGAATGCTTTTATATATATTAAGTTCAACTCAAGAGCTTCAAGCTCTCTCCAGCAGTTATTTGCACGCTCTTCATCGCCAAGGGCAATGGCGTTCTTTTTAATTTCTTTAAGCTCATCTAATATCCTCGCAATTTCAGGGCTATCTGAGTCTTCAAAAGTTGATAGCTCAATGCGCATCATCCAACTCCTTTACAGCGTTGATAGCCTTATCAAGGCTTTCAATTTTTCCATCAAAATTAACAGAGGTTGTTGTGCCATTCTTCCTCTCAACAATGATCTGCAGGGAAATTTTATCTTCATTTTTTGCTTTAAGCTTGTCGTAAATATAAGATGATATGACATTGCAAAAAATCGGAACAACAACGCTGGTGATAAAGAACGTACCAAGCCAAATATCTGCACCATGCAGGCTCAGCTCTTTGTAATCCTCGTCGGAGGCATAAATGTCAGCATCTATTTCATTGTTATTTAGGTGATCAAGAATATCGAGACTGCCTGCGTAGAACGCATCGATCGTGCCATGAGACGGCAGAATTACCACGCTCTTGTTCTTAATGGTTTCAGCTAATGATATTGGCGCTTTACTCAGTAGCCCCGCAAGCGTCAAGGACTCTTCCCGTACTTGGAATTTCTCTTCAATTTCCATGAATGCCATATTTATCGCAAACTCCTTCAAGGTAGTGAACTGCCATAGGCTAATACTAATCAGTGTGTGACGCCAGTTCAGGCCTTGGAAGGTGAGAGCGAGGCAGACTTGTGGTTGAGCGGCTCTGTCTGGGTGCGCAGGCGCGGTGGTTGAGGCCCAATGCTGTCGGATTATGCTTTCACCACATCTGATAGATGTGATAGAACTCAACGACTTCGGCCGCAGCGAAAAAATTCATCTTTGCTCAGAGTTGGCCAATGATGTCGCACACCTTCAAAGATCTTGTAGCTAGACATGGATATGCCTTCGTCCGCGAGCATTGTCCGGGGACAGATACGATTGCGGTGGCCAATTCAATCGGCCAGTCGGTGGAGCCTTGGAAAGGTGGGGCTGTGCAAGATTTGGTCCCTCGTTCTAGCTCGACACCGAACACGTATAGTGGTATCTACGGCCTTTCTCACTTCCCATTCCATACTGATCTAGCGCACTGGCGCTTCCCTCCACGATATTTATTGTTACGGTGCGTGAACGGGTACGCGGATATCCCAACGCTGCTGCTTGATGGTGAAGCCATTATTGAAGCCGTAACGTTGGATATTCTGACGCGAGCCATCTTCAAACCACGCAGACCAAGACAAGGAAGAGTTCAGTTGATGCGTCTATACGAGTCTGGAAGTGACGGTTACTGCTTCCGATGGGATGAAGTATTCCTCCAACCCTCAAGTAGAATTGGTGATATAGCTAGCCAACGCATCCATGAGCAGTTCAAGAAGTGTAATCCTTTGTCTATCGCCTTAGAAAGAAGTGGCGATACCTTATTAATTGACAACTGGCGCATGTTGCACGCTCGCTCACCAATTCCCGCCGGGCGTGAAGATCGGAAAATTCAGAGAGTTTATTTGGAGAACCTTCATTGAAGAAGACAGTCAATCCGGCGGCAACACCATCAGTCTGGGACCCCGAAGCCCTCTATATCAAGGCTCAGCGCTATGTGCAACATATGAGTGAGCTGGATAGTGACGGATGGGAGTATGCCCTTTGGTCAGGTTTTTCTCTTGAATTTTTAGCACGCGCAGCACTTGCTAATATCAGCCCTGCACTATTGGCGGAGACTGATAAGAACTGGGCTAGCCTATATCATGCTTTAGGCTTCAGCCCTACTGAAGAGCGGTTCTCACCTAAGTCCATTGCAATTAGTGAGGTTTTCAAGCGCCTCATGGCGATATTACCTAACTTCACAAAGGAGCATGAAGCCTTCGGGATTTTACACACAGGCAGGCGCAATTCCGAGTTGCACACGGGCGAGCTTGCTTTTGATGGTATTAAAGGCTCAGTTTGGCAGCCACGCTTTTATCAGGCTTGCGAGATTCTTCTCTCGTCGATTGGAATGACTCTTGATGATTTTTTCGGCAAAGATGAAGCAAGTGTCGCAATGCAACTAATTTCTGCAGCAGCTGATGATAGTGCCAAAGCAGTGAAAGGCGACGTCGAAGCTCATAGTAAAGTCTGGAAAGCCAAAGGTGAAAAGGAACGTGCCGCGTTGCTAGCGCAAGCTTCTTTAAGAGCGACTCGGCAAGCCGGCCACCGGGTGGACTGCCCAGCGTGCTCTTCACCTGCCTTAGTCTTTGGCGAGCCTGTTTCTGCTCCAGTACAAAGTCTTCGGGATGGTGAAATAACCGAAAAGCAGGAATATTTACCAAATCTATTTGAATGTATCGCTTGTGGTTTAAAAATTTCTGGACTCTCCCGTCTTGCTGTTTTAGGTCTCGGAGATAGATATAAGAAGACTCAAGTTTATGATGCTGCCGAATACTACGCACCACAAGATGACTATTTTGGTTACGATGAAGACAATAATGAGCCCTGAACTAAAGTAGGATCTTTGCCCGCTCTTGGCTGGCCGTTCGCTGCCAGTTGCCTTCTCGGCGTATATTGGCCAAGTCGGATGCAAGCGGTGGTTGACTGGGCGACGGCAATGCAATTGGGCGGTCAAGCGCGATGCAATTACACAGCATGACTTTGCAACGAGTGATGCCACAAATTTGCCACACTCGACCCGCTAAACGGGGCGAAAGCACGCTAACCCCAGCTATTATAACCCTTTGATTTTCCAGCTAATGCACGCTAACGTGTTGATTCTAAACGTCGGCTTTTGGGACTCCGAAGGCAGGGGTCGTGGGTTCGAATCCCGCCGGATGCGCCATATAAAACAAGGGCTTAGGTGAAAACCTAGGCCCTTGTTTTTTCCTGTGTCCAAAATGTGTCCATTCTGTGCCCAGCTTTGCGAGGGAACGAATGACGCCTCCCCAATCTTGACCACTGAACTGGCAACCAAATCAGACGGGCGGCACACGGCCATCGTGGGCTTCCCGTTGAAACTCTAGGAGCTGTGTCTACAGTCATCCTGAATTAGCAACCCATGTTCAGTGTTGTTCCGGTGGTCGTAGGGGTTGCGTGCCGAGAATAGAGGCATTCCGGTCTCCGGACGGTGCAATGTAGCCCATGTCCTTTGCCGATCGGGCGATTGCTGTAAGTGCCACCATCCGTTGGATGTTGCGGTCTCTCTGAGCGGACGCCGCTGCTCTCGACTGCTGGGAGGAGGTATATATGGCACTCATTGAGATTGAAATGCTTGAGCAGCGCTTTAACCAACTCGTTCACCTGTTGGTTTCTGCGGGACCGATCCCGATCGGCATTCTGAGCGGATTGGGGGTGAGCCGCCTGATAGCGGAGTTCACCTGGAACCGTGTGGAGGTAGGGCATGCTCCGCCCGGATTCGTCCCCCCAGTGGGTGTCCTCACAGCGCGCTGCGAGGTAACGTTGCGGCACGTTTCGACTGATGAATTGGATGTAGACCCGAACGCGGTCGGTACCACTACTCGCGCAACCAGCTGGGTCAACATATCGGCGAACACTTCCTCTTTGATGATCGATCTGCTGGCGGTTGAAGTGCCCGCGGCGCCCACGCAGTTCTTCACACCTCAGATACGCATTGCCCGGCACCAAATCGATCAATTAGAAGAACTAGAAGAACTTGGAATTGATGGTATCGCCGCCGCTTTGCTTCTCTTCCGGGATGGGATAGTGACGGTACGATTTGCGACGCGAGCCACCGATCCAATTCAATCGGTCCCTTTGAATCTGCTCGCCGGTGTGGGAGATGAATGGGCGATACGCCTTTCGGGCGAGTTGTTCACGGATGCCCTGCTAGCTGCGTTGCAAAAAACGTTAGCAAAGCCGCCGGGAGGGACGACGGTCGAGGATGCACCTACCGCCTTCTGGGGCGTGAAGGGCGGCAGCTTTGCGGCCATTGGCAGTGTGGGGCTAGAGAAGAAGGATGCGTGTCCGGGGTTGTTCGGGGACGTCGACATTTCGGTGACCGTCGATGTTGCCCTTACTCCATCTGCAAATTTTGCAGTGGTACCGCCACAGCTAGACCTGACCCTGCAACTCAGCAGCAACGCCTCAGATTGGGACGCGTTGCGCTGTTGGCTGGGCAGCTTTGGCTTAGGGAGCGCGCTATTAGGGTTTATCGCAGGCCCCATTGTCGGGCCGGTCTTTGCAGGGCTCGCATTGTTGATTAGCAGTATTAGCACGCTGATCATCGTTGGAGAAAAGGTGCGGCTGGACGCAGGCAAAGAAGTTTCTGGTACGGACGTCGAAGACTTCACGCCCACCAGTAGCACCTCGACAACGGCAACGTTCATCCGTCACGTCGATCTGCCCTCGCTGAACGACTCCGTCGAGTCGGCAACGACCGGACCTCTTGGGATGCTAATTTCTGGTCGGATCCTCTTACTGCCAGCAATCCACGAAGTCACGTTCACGCCCAACGGCGGAGCGTTGGTTGGCACTCTGCGCAATTCCTTCGATTGTGGTCGCCGCACCTGGCAGCAAGAAACTGAAGTGCAGGACATCCTGATTGAGGATCGCGCCGACGTATTAGGACGCGACCTGGGTCGCGTGCCGGTGACCGTGTTTAAGTCAAGCGCAGCAACTCCGCCAGACCTGTGGTCCGTAGAATATCCGGTACCCAGTCCGCAGCAGTTGGTGGCTATTCGTGGTAGCAAAAAGGTCAAGCCAGGTGACACGGGGCGCGTTTACTTGCACACGTCCGCCGGTATTCGTCGTTTCGACATCCCAGCGGTTCCCCCTCTAGCTGCCCCGACTCAGCAGGAAACGATTGCCGCCGTTGCCCAGTGTGCCCGAAAGGAAAGAGTTTTCACTCCCCGCGAAGAACTCGAATGGCTCATCGATCCGCCGCCATTCGATTTCGGCTATCCAGCACTGCGGCAGTGGCTATTCACCTTTGCTGAGTTGCCCGCCGCGACACGCATCGTGATTCATCGCGTGAGCGATGGTGTTCGTAGCCAAGCGATGGAGTTCACTGCCGAACATGCTGGCGAAGCTTCCCTGGAATTCATCACGGATCCAGCCACTAACTTGTTCATGGAGCACAACCAAGATGTGATTGCGGCGGGTCGGCTTTTGCAAAGGTGGGTCATACCCACGGAAATGATCGATATCAGGGAGCCTGGTCTACAGCTGATGCGCTCAGGCTCGATGATAGCCGTGGCCCAGCGAGGCGGAGTGTTTGCCCACGATCTGGAAACTGGCTCGAACATGCGTCAACCTGGTGAGCTGCGTTTGACCAAGCTCGCAACCGGTGGTCTTGAAGTCATGCAGCAGACGCGACGTCACCTGAGCCGAGGGCTCGCTCGGAAGGGCCCGGGTCAGATAGCCCGCGAAATAGCACCCGGTGCACTGCCTTTCAGCCTGACGTTGCCAGGCGGCAAAGTGGCCGCTCTGTACGAAAACAAACTGTTCATCGGAATTCCCTGGCAACCTTCGTCGATCATCATGGCTCCGAGGCAGTAGTCCGATGATCGATTAGGCAATGCCGTCGGCGGGGCGTGGCCAGCATCACTTCCAAGCTGGGCATGCCTTGGCCGAGGGAAAAACAAAGGGCCGCATAAGCGGCCCTTGCGGTGCGGAGAAGCGTTACATCGAACCGCTGAACTGCGCGTAGACCTGCTCCTCGGGTTCGAGGAAGCGGCTGGGCCTGATTGGCCTTGACCGGATCAGCCACGAGTAGATTCTGCCGATCCGGGAGAAGGTTTCCTTACGGCCTCGATTAAGATCGTGAGCATGTGGCCTGCGTTATCTTGCTGTTTTAATTAATCCAACCCTGCTGTTTGTGTGATTGCGATTTCGATTATTCATAAGAGCAAATCGAAGTTGATCTAATCCCGAATCAGTCTATTGTAATTATCAGCATTAACTGCAATTTATCCTGCAGTTTTCAGGAGGTAAGTTGTATCTGTCATATTAGTCGATCAGCAAATGTTTGTTTATTTGTGATGATCAATTAGTGGGATCGGTTTGGCAACATCGAGGTCGAAATATCATGGGAATCCAAATTAATCTGTGTGCCGATCTTAAAGGGCTGATCTTGAAAAACCCTGAGCATCCGACAACACGGGAGGAAGAGGAAGCACTGGCAAGCCGTAGAGAGGCGCAATTGGAGTCGATCGCGCTTCTGAATCAAGGTGACTTTGGCGAGGAGGATCGAGGAGAGTTATTAAAATCTAGGATTGATGTATATAAAGAGGCGCTGGTTCCGCTCGGAGTTAACTTCGATGGCTTGATTGGCAAACTTCGAGAAGGCGAGAAAGCCTATATCAGCGGTCTGGAGGCGAGTATTAAGCGTCGGAAGGCCAGATGGGCAACCTTGGCTAATGATCGCTTCTCCGACCTAGTCTTCACCGTACCTACCAAGGTTGATCCCTATTTCTGGTGGGCTGAAACTACACCGATCCTTATGCCAAGAACTGAGGTTCAGTGGCGTGACGATGGAATGCATGTCACCGGATCGGGCCCGAAGGTAGACGATAGGAATGGAACGATCAGCGCCAGCGTTGGTGCTGTGGCTAGATTCGCGCTGCAGCCCGAACGGATTCCGGAATCGAAGTCAGGAAGGTATCTGTCGAGCCCACACGTTGAGCTTTTTGGCGGTCTTGTACTGCATGCTCCGGACACTGACTGGTTCCAGATAACGGGAGTGGCCTCGTGTAATTTGTTTCTCAAGCAGACCATCTATAAGTGGCTTTTCGGGCCGCCTGGCTCTGGCCCAAAAATAGTTGCACAGCAATCGAGTGGTAGGCAACTGCTCTACCTTGAGGAGGCCGGTTTCTCGCGCCATGTTGAGATGCCTGGCTTCGAGTTGATCCCCGCCGTTAGCTTCACTAATCAGGATTTCAATAACACGGTAACCCTTTGGGCTGATGTAGAGGTTCGCTTAGATATCCGATTGCGGGCCGCGGGCGCTCTCTGCTGGTGCGATCCGGAGATCCTTCTCCGTCATTTCCAATGGCCCCTCCAACCAATTTAATCCCCAAACCTACTTGCTGGTGCCGGCCTCAGGTTCTGCTGAGGCCGCCGCCGGCGCCGGATGGAGCCAGTGCCTCCTCGTGCGGTTTGCGTGCCTGCGCTGGGGCGGGATGACCGAATGTCGTGGCAAAGGCCTCCGCACTGGCCTGGATGGCCTTGGTCACCTGCGTTACGGTCTCGGCCAGATCGGCATGAGTGACCAGCACCTGTTCTACGCACTGCAGGATGTTCTCGATGCGGTCCTTGGGATTGGCGACGTTGCAGGTCTGGGCAAACTCCAGCAGGCCCAGGCGGGCCGCGAACAGGCTCTTGGACTGGCGCAGTTCCAGCGCCAGCGCCTCCTGCGGGAAATAGGCGGTGGTGTTGACCACGTCGTACACCGGCGCCAGGTGGCAGTCCTGGCAGGCGAGGGTGCCGTCCACCAGCTGTGGGTGGCGGTACAACACGCCGAAGTTCTTCAGGTGGGCATCGCCGCTGCCGACGATGCAGCTCAGCGCGACGGTATCGAATAACTGGTGCAAGCCCGGCAAGCCGGCCGCCTGGGCGATCGACATGCAGAGAAACTCGTTGACCGCCAGCCCGGGGTACTCGCTTCACGGGCCAGCGACGGTTTTCACCCGCTTCGCGCAGGTCGCTAGAATCCGGCGAACTCGCACACGCCACGAGTGGCCCCATACGGGGGTATGTCCAGTTGCCCAGCGCCCTACAGCGGACACACCAGCGCGTCCGCACTACGGCTCCGGTGTTCGCCGAGAAAGACGCCCAACTGCTCGAGGGACAGTGGTTTGCTGAGCAGATAGCCCTGGATGAAGTCGCAACCCAAGCCGCGCAGGAAATTGAGTTGCTCGATGGTTTCCACGCCTTCGGCGACCACTTGCAGGTGCAGGGTATGGGCCATGCCGATGATGGCCTGGACGATTTCCCGGTCGGCACTGCTGGCCGGAATGTCGAGCATGAAGGAGCGGTCGATCTTCAAGGTGTCCAGCGGCAGGCGCTTGAGATAGGCCAGCGATGAATAGCCGGTGCCGAAGTCGTCGATCGAAATGCTCACGCCCAGCTCGCGGATGCATTGCAAGAGGATCAGCGCCTGATTGACGTTGTTCATCAGGGCGTTCTCGGTCACCTCCAGCTCCAGGCACTGCGGGCGGATATTGGCACCGTTCAGGGCGCTGGCGACGATCTCGGGCAAGTCGTCATGGTTGAGGTCGAGCGCCGAACAGTTGACTGCCACGCGCAGACCGTGGAAGCCGTGCCGGCCAAGCAGGGCGAGGTCATGGCAGGCGCGCCGCAGCACCCAGGCATCCAGTTCGGCGATGAAGCCATTGGCCTCGGCAATGCCGAGGAAACGGTCGGGGGCCAGCAGGCCCAGGCGCGGATGCTGCCAGCGCACCAGCGCTTCCAGCTTGGTCATCGTGCCGCTGGCCTGCTCGAGGATCGGCTGGTAGTGCAGCAACAGCCCGCAATCTTCCAGCAGCGCCTGGCGCAGTTCTTCCTCCAGTTGCAGCTCGAGGGTGACCTTATGCTTGAGGTGCTGACTGAAGAAATGCACCGCATTGCGGCCACTGCCCTTGGCCTGATAGAGCGCCAGGTCGGCATGCTTGAGCAGTTCGTCGCAGGTTTCGCCGTCATGTGGGGACAGGCTGATGCCGATGCTGGTGCTCATCACCATGCAGCGTCCGCCCAGGGCGATCGGCTCCTTCAGCCGCTGCATGATGCGCTCGGCCAGGGCGTGCGCCTCCTCGCCGCTGTTCAGGCTGAGCAGGATGCAGAACTCGTCGCCCCCGAAGCGCGCCACCACGTCTTGCGGGCGCAGGGTGCCGCGGATGCGCACCGCCACCTCGCGCAGCAGTTGGTCACCGGCATCGTGGCCGAGGCAGTCGTTGACCCGTTTGAAATGATCGATATCGAGGAACATCACGGCCAGCGCTTGTTGCCGCTGCTCATGGCTGCGCAGGTACTCGCCGAACACCTCGGTGAAGGCGCGGCGGTTCAGCAGGTTGGTCAGCGGGTCGTAGTGAGCGGCCTGTTGCAGCATGGCGCGCGCCTGATCGAGTTCATTGAGCAAACGGTTGACCTGCTGCAAGTCGCGCTCCTTGCTTTGCAACTTGCGGTCGGCCCAGGCCGCGCCCAGGCCGCTGCCGATGCTCAGGAAGGCAATCGCGGCGATGCTCAGGCCCAGTTGCGTGGCGTTTTGTGCACTCTGCAGGCTGAGCGGCGTGCCGGAGGGCACCACCAGGTCGAGCGCCCACATGCCGGTGAAATGCATCGACACGATGGCGCCGCCCATGACCAGGCTGGCGATCACCTTGAGCATCTGGTGCAGGGTGCTGTCACGGCGGCGAAACAGCAGGGCCAGCCACAGGGCGGCCAGACTGGTGAGGAAGGCGATGACGATCGACAAGGCGAACAGGCCCGGCTGGTAATACAGGGTCGCGCTGGAGCGGATCGCGGCCATCCCGAGGTAATGCATCAGGACGATGCCCAGGCTGATGTACAGCGCGGTCCGCAGGTACTGCCAGGCAGTCAGCCGGTAGCGCGCCAGCGAACGCATCGCCAACAGCGCGGCGAGCACCACCACCAGAAACGACAGAATCGTGGTTGGCAGGTCGTAACGAATGGCGATGGGCGCCTGAAACGCCAGCATGGCGATGAAGTGCATCGCCCAGATGCCGCCGCCCAGGCACATGCCGCCCACCCAGTACCAGTTGCGCCGCGCCTGGGGCTGGGTATAGGCCAGGCGGTCACTGATGCTCAGTGTCGCGTAACCGGCGATGCAGGCCACCAGATAGGCCACCAGCACCAAGCCAGGATCATGGCTGCAAGCGAGCACGAGTTGCCCACCCTCTGGGTGCCCGATGAGAAAGCGCAAACCTAACCATTCCATAGCGTGAGTTCCTCTCAGGCCAAATTCAGGGATGGAATATCGGTGCCGCAACGGAGCAGTATAGCCAGCAATTGCAAAACGCCATTATGCGACCCTGGCGCCGACCAAGCCGGCTGCTCAGGTGCCGGTCTGGCCGATTCTTTGGGCTGGGCCGAAGCGCTCGGCTCAGCCCCAGAAGCGCCGCTGTCGCCCGCCGGCTTTGCAGCGTGCAGGTGCCAGCGCCCGCCGTTTACTGGACCGTGCATACCGCACTCAAGCTCGACCGCCCCGTGGCGCTGGGGTTGTTGCTCGGCGCCATGGAGTAGGTATGACGCGCATGGATTGTCCTTCCGTACGGCTGGATGTCAGCGTTGGAAAACCGCGCGCCCTTGTGAATCAGCCCGTTCCTTCAGTTCTGTACGACCTGCAACTGGGGTTGCAGGAGCAGCCGTCCCAGGGTCGAGAGCAGCCGCTCGTAGTAGATGGACTTGCGGAAGAAATCGAGGACGTGGAGGCGCAGGGCCTCGACCACGTCGTCGATTTCGGCATGCCCGGAGGTCACGATGATCGGCAGGTACTGGCGGTTGGGGTGCTCGCGCAAGCGCTGGATCAAACGAAATCCGCTTTCCGCGGGCATGCGCAGGTCGGTGATGACCAGGGCAATTTCGGGGTGCTGGGTAAGCTGCGCCAGCGCGACCTTCACCGCATTGGCGGTGTGGCAGCGGTAACCTTCGCCTGCGAGCATTTCGGCCCGCTCGAGGAGGATGTCTTCGTCGTCATCGACCTGACCTGCCCCGGCAGCCTGAGCCGCCGCGGCATGCACCGCTTGGCCGCCAACCCCGGAGCCCACCTCAGGCAACTGACCGTTTGCCCCTGACTCAGGGCCGGGGCGGGGGTTCTATACTTGAGGGGCCTTCCCCCTGAGTCGAGGCGGCCCATGGCTGCGTACTGCGCCTCCCCCGAAGAACTCGAATACCTGAACCGCGCGCTCCGTACCCTGAGCGGCTGCAACCGCGCCCTGTTGCGCGCCCGGGACGAGCAGAGCCTGTTCGAGGAGATCTGCCGGGTGATGGTCGAGGAGGCCGGCTATCGCCTGGCGTGGGTCGGGCGCGCCGAACGGGACGCGGCGAAGTCCATCACGCCCATGGCCCATACCGGGTTAGACCTGGCCTATGTGAACTCGCTGCAGATCACCTGGGCGGACAACGAGCGCGGCCACGGCCCCACCGGCACCGCGATCCGCACCGGCCGCCCGAGCCTCAGCCGCGACCTGCAGACCGACCCGGACACCGCGCCCTGGCGTGAGGGCGCGCAGGCGCACGGCATCGCCTCGGTGCTGTCGCTGCCGCTGCGCGTGGAAGGCGAGATCTTCGGCGCCATCGGCATCTGCGCCGCGGAACCCGACGCCTTCGGCGAACGCGAGCTGGCGCTGCTCAGCGAAGCCGCCGACGACCTGGCTTTCGGCCTGCAGACCCTGCGCAGTCAGGCCCGGCGCCGCCAGGTCGAGCTGGAAGTGGCCGGGCTCAACCGGGTGCTGGCGACGCGGGTCGCGGTCAACCACGCGGTGATCCACGCCAGCGAGGAGCCGGCGCTGCTCAAGGACATCTGCCGGGTGCTGGTGGAGGACTGCGGCTATCGCCTGGCCTGGGTCGGCTACCGTCAGGAGGACGGCCCCGCGCCTTACCGGCCGATGGCCTACCAGGGCCTGGACGACGGCTTCATCGCCCTCGGCACCGCGTGGAGCGGCACCGCCGCGGGTGCGGATTTCGTCCACTACCTGCAGCCGGTGCTCGAAACCGGCCAGCCGGTGGTGCTGCACGACTTGCTCAACACCCTGACCGGCCCGCTGCGCGAGGAGGCACGCCGACGCGGCTACGCCGCAGCCTTGGTGTTGCCGCTGCGGGTCGAGGGCGCGCTGAGCGGCGTGCTGTCGATCATCGCGGGGCAGGCGGAAGCCTTCGACGCCCAGGAGGTCGAGTTGCTGTTCGCCACCGCCAACGACCTCGGCTTCGGCATCACCACCCTGCGCACCCGCGCCCGGGCGGCCGAAGCGGAAGCGACCATCCGGCGCATGGCCTACAGCGATGCGCTGACCGGCTTGCCGAACCGCCTGCGGCTGCATGAGCTACTGGAGGAGGGCATCGCCACCGCCCGCCAGGACCGCCGGCCGCTGGCCCTGCTGCAACTGGAGATCGGCCGCAACCAGGGCATCAACGAGACCCTCGGCTACCGCGAGGGCGACCGCCTGCAGCAGGAGATCGCCGCCCGCCTGGTGCGCACGGTGGACGCCAGTCACCCGGTGGCGCGTATGGGCGAATGCGAGTTCGCCGTGCTGCTGCCCAGCGGCGACGCCGAGCGCGCTTCGCAGCTGGCCCAGCGCATCCTTCAGGCACTGTACCAGCCCTTCGAGCTGTCCGGGCTGCTCCTCGACGCCCGGGCGCACATCGGCATCGCGCTGTTTCCCGGCCACGGCACCGACCCGGACGCGCTGATCCGCCGCGCCGGCAGCGCCATGGAACAGGCCAAGCGCAGCAATGCCGGGGTGGCGCTGTTCCACGGCGGCCTGGACCGGGAATGCGCCCAGCACCTGACGCTGATGGGCGACCTGCGCCAGGCCATCGCACGCAACGAGCTGCTGCTGTACTACCAGCCGAAGCTGCGCATCGCCAGCAACACCGTATGCGGCACCGAGGCGCTGGTGCGCTGGCAGCATCCGCAGCACGGCCTGCTGCACCCCGACCACTTCATCAAGCTGGCCGAAAGCGCCGGGCTGATCACCCCGCTGACCTTCTGGGTGCTCGACACCGCGCTGGGCCAGCGCTACGCCTGGCACGAGGAAGGCGACGAGCGGCCGATCTCGGTCAACCTCTCGGCCCACGACCTGCGCGACCCGAAACTGCTCGAGCGCATCCAGGGGTCCTTCACCACCTGGGGTGCCAAGCCGCACTGGATCGAGTTCGAGCTGACCGAAAGCGCGCTGATGGCCGACCCGGTGGCGGCCCAGGACACCCTGCGCCAGCTCAAGCGGCTCGACACTCGCCTGACCATTGACGACTTCGGCACTGGCTACTCCTCGCTGGCCTACCTGCAGAAGCTGCCGGTGGACGCCCTGAAGATCGACCAGTCGTTCGTCACCCGCATGGCTCGCAGCAGCGGCTCGGCGAAGATCGTCCACTCGATCATCGAACTGGCCCACAACCTGGACCTCACGGTGGTCGCCGAGGGCGTCGAGGACCAGGCCACCCTGACCCAGCTCGGCGACCTCGGCTGCGACATCGCCCAGGGCTACCAGATCAGCCGGCCGATCCCCGCGGAACAGTTCCGCGACTGGGAAGCGCAGTCGATCTGGCATTGAGCCGCGCGTCCACCTGTTCCCCGCACCGATCCGCCGGGCTTGCCGCTCCCGCCCATGGCTCGGCCACGCGCGGCAGCGGAGGAGGGGTTGGGCGCAGCGATAGCCCTGCGGCGCGGACGGATGGATATCGGCGCAACGCGCCTCAACCCAGCCTAAGAGCCTGTTTACGATCTGCTGCGCGTCGGCCATACGGCGTTAAAAATGGCCTCGGAAAGCAGCTTGCTGCTAACGCGCTTCAGCGCGACCCGGAGGGCGAGTGAAACGAGTTATGCTCATTTACAGCTCGTAAACTCCGCTCCCTCGGCCATTTGACTCGCTACGCTCGCCCTTCGGGCCAGCCTTCGGCTGTTACTCCCGTTGGTCGTTGCGCCTTGTCTGGCTCTAGCTCGCGAGATCGTAAACAGGCTCTACGCCCTACACCACCTTGGCCGCGCGCAGCGCGGCGATCCGTCCGGCGTCCAGGCCGAGCAGGCGCTGCAGCACCGCCTCGGTGTGTGCGCCGAGCAGCGGCGCGGCGTTGCGGTACTCCACCGGGGTAGCCGACAGGCGGATCGGGCTGGCCACCTGCGGCACCGTGCCGGCCAGCGGATGCGGCAGGTCCAGGCGCATGCCGCGCGCCTGCACCTGCGGGTCGGCGAACACCTGGGCGAGGTCGTTGATCGGCCCGCAGGGCACGCCGGCCTGTTCGAGCACGGCGATCCACTCGGCGGTGGTCTTGAATACCGTGGCCTGGCGGATTAACGGGATCAGCACGGCGCGGTTGGCCACGCGCTGACTGTTGGTAGAAAAACGCGGGTCGTCTGCCCACTCCCGGAAGCCGGCGACCTCGCAAAACTTTCTGAACTGGCTGTCGTTGCCGACGGTGAGGATGAAATCCCCGTCGGCGGTGGGGAAATCCTGGTACGGCACGATGTTCGGATGGGCGTTGCCGAGCCGCCGCGGCGGCACGCCGGTGGTCAGGTAGTTCATCGCCTGGTTGCCGAGGCAGGCGATCTGCACGTCGAGCAGGGCCATGTCGATGTGTTGGCCGCTGCCGCCTTGGTCGCGGTGGGCCAGGGCGGCCAGCACCGCGACGGTGGAGTACAGGCCGGTGAGGATGTCGGTGAGGGCCACGCCAACCTTGACCGGACCGGCGCCCTCTTCGCTGTCGGCGCGGCCGGTGAGGCTCATCAGGCCGCCGAGCGCCTGGATCATGAAGTCGTAGCCGGCGCGCTTGGCGTAGGGGCCCTCCTGGCCGAAACCGGTGATCGAGCAGTAGATCAGGCGCGGGTTGAGCGCCTTCAGCGACTCGTAGTCGAGACCGTAGGCGGCCAGGCCACCGGCCTTGAAGTTCTCCAGCAGCACGTCGGACTGGGCCGCCAGCTCGCGGATCAGGCGCTGCCCCTCGGGCTGGGTGAAGTCGACGGTGATCGACTGCTTATTGCGGTTGGCCGACAGGTAGTAGGCCGCCTCGCTGGTGTCGCGCCCCTCGGCATCCTTGAGGTAGGGCGGGCCCCAGCTGCGGGTGTCGTCGCCGACGCCGGGGCGTTCGACCTTGATCACCTCGGCGCCGAGGTCGGCGAGGATCTGCCCGGCCCAGGGCCCGGCGAGGATGCGCGACAGATCGAGGACGCGGATATGCGAGAGGGCACCGGACATGTCATCTGCTCCAAGGAAGGACAGGGCCGGCAGACTCGCTGCAGCGCCCGTTGCGTGCAGGGGCACGCTTGCATTCATCCTAGGGGTGTGGGGGCAACCCGGCAAACGAGGATTTTGCACGCAACTGTGCAGAATCCTCACTCCATGAGCGGCCGCAAGGCCATTGTGCTGGAGCTGCTGCGTTTCGCTGTGCGTAATGCGCCTATTCGGCGGGTGACTGGCGGGCCTGCAACAGCTCGCCGATGATGCGCACCGGGCCGAGCAGATGCGCGTGCATCAGGGCGCAGGCGCGTTCGCTGTCGCGGCGCAGAATCGCCTCGACCAGGGCCGCGTGCTCCTCGCGCTTGGCCTGCAGCGCCGCGGCGGAAAACACCGTCCGCTGCAACCACAGGTGGCGATAGCGTTCGGCCTGGTCGAACAGCGCCGTCCGTACCTGCAGCAAATGCTGCGAGCCACAACCGGCGGCAATGGCCGCGTGGAAGGCCTGATGGCGGGCATCCCAGAGACTGAGCATCTCTTCCGCATCCTTGACCTCGACCACCTTGGCCAGGCTGTGGGCCTGGGCGAGGATCTGCGCCTCCCAGGTATCGTCGCCACGGGCAATCGCCAGGCCGAGGATCATCGCTTCCAGATGGGCGCGGGCATCGTAGATATCCGCCAGCTCGCCGAGTGACATCGGCGCCACGCGAAAACCGCGCTGACTGATCGCCACCACCAGGCGCTCCGCCACCAGCTGCGACAAGGCCTCGCGCAGAGGGCCTACGCCCAGGTCGTAACGCGCCTTCAGCGCGCTCATCAGCAGCTTTTCGCCGGGCGCGAAGACGCCGCGAATGATGTCGCGCTTGAGCAGTTCGTAACCGCGAATCGCCAGATTCTCTCGGGAGCCGGGGGCTTGCATCACACCATCCTTGCACGGGTTCGCGCCCATCATACCGAATCGCTTGAGGCCAGTTTGGGCGAGCAGGGAGGTGCACAGGGCGTGGTTTATTTTTGACACATTTATAAAATGTCGATATTTTCAATATACGTCGACAATAGTTCGACCCCACAGATTGCCTCCCTAGCACTCGCCTCCCTGCCTCTGGAGTATCACCATGAGTACAGTTGTTGCCCTGAAGAGCCTGGCCGTCCCCGCCCCGCAGAGCCTCAGCGGCTTTACCCTGCGACCCAGCGCGCAATCGCCGCGCCTGCTGCAGCTGACCTTCAGCCAGGCCACCGTGCAGGGCTTTCTCGCGGCCCTCGCTGAGTGGCCGGTCCAGGCGCTGGAATACAAGTCATTCCTGCGCTTCCGGCTGGCCAAGATTCTCGATGAGCTGTGTGCGGGCAGCCTGCAACCGCTGCTGATCAATACCCTGCTGGACCGCGCCACCGGCGGCCTGCTGGTCAGCGCCGAAGGCCTCGACCAGGTCGCCCAGGCCGATGACATGGTCAAGCTGGCCACCGCCGTCGCCCACCTGTTCGGCCGCTCCAACTTCGACGCCATGAGCGGCCAGTACTACGCGCGCTTCGTGGTGCAGAACGTCGATGCCTCCGACAGTTACCTGCGCCAGCCGCACCGGGTGCTGGAGCTGCACACCGATGGCACCTTCGTCGAGCAGGACACCGACTACGTGCTGATGATGAAAATCGACGAACAGAACATGGAGGGCGGCGACTCGCTGCTGCTGCACCTCGATGACTGGGAAGGCCTGGCCACTTTCAACCACCACCCGCTGGCCCGCCGCGAGCTGCGCTGGACCGCGCCACCGAGCAAGCGGGTGGACAAGGACGTGTTCCACCCGGTGTTCGACAACGACGCCGAAGGTCGGCCGATCATCAGTTACATCGATCAGTTCGTGCAGCCGAAGAACTTCGAGGAAGGCAACTGGCTGACCGACCTCAGCCAGTCGCTGGAAGGCAGCCCGCACAAGCTGTCGGTTCCGGTGCCGGTGGGCAGCTTTCTGCTGATCAACAACCACTTCTGGCTGCATGGCCGCGACCGCTTCACCGCGCACCCGGGCCTGCGCCGCGAACTGATGCGCCAGCGCGGCTACTTCACCTACGCCAAGGTGCTGCGCGAGCCGCGCCAGTGAAGCCATGGCCGCCCGCGCTGCGCCCGGCGCGGGACGGCGCCGCAGCGTCACAGACCTTCAGCACACGACTCCCAGAACCCACAGGTGATCCGGTGTACGACTTCATCATTATCGGCGGCGGCATTCTTGGCATGTCCACCGCCATGCAGCTGCTGCGCACCTATCCCGCCAGCCGCATGCTGTTGCTGGAAAAAGAATCGGCCCCGGCCCGGCACCAGACCGGCCACAACAGCGGGGTGATCCACGCCGGCGTGTACTACACCCCGGGCAGCCTCAAGGCCAGGTTCTGCCTGGCCGGCAACGCGGCGACCAAGGCCTTCTGCGAGCAGCACGGGATCGCCTATCAGGTGCCCGGCAAGCTGCTGGTCGCCACCAACCCACTGGAAATGCAGCGCATGCAGGCGCTGTGGGAGCGCACGGCGGCTAACGGCATCCAGCGCGAATGGCTGAATGCCGGTCAGCTGCGTGAGCGCGAGCCGAACATTCGCGGCAGCGGCGCCATCCTGGTGCCGTCCAGCGGCATCGTCAATTACGCCGAGGTCACCGCGGCCATGGCCGGCGAGTTCATCCGGGCCGGCGGCGAAATCCGCTACGGTGCCAGCGTCACCGCCCTGCACGAGAGCGCCCAGGAAATCCGCGTGCAGAGCAGTGCCGGCGATTTCGCCTGCCGCTTCCTGATCACCTGCGCCGGCCTGCACTCCGACCGTCTGGTGCGCATGCTCGGCCTACAGCCGGGCTTCAGCATCTGCCCGTTCCGCGGTGAATACTTCCAGCTGCCGGCGCAGCACGACCGCATCGTCAACCACCTGATCTACCCGATTCCCGATCCGAGCATGCCGTTCCTCGGCGTGCACCTGACGCGGATGATCGACGGCAGCGTGACGGTCGGGCCGAATGCGGTGCTGGCCCTCAAGCGCGAGGGCTACCGCAAGCGCGACATCTCCCTCGGCGACAGCTGGGCGATGCTGACCAACCCCGGCATCCTCAAGGTGCTCAAGGCCAACCTGCGCCCGGGCCTGGGCGAAATGAAGAACTCGCTGTTCAAGCGCGGCTACCTGCAACAGGTGCGCAAATACTGCCCGAGCATCCAGCTTGGCGACCTCAAGCCCTATCCGGCCGGGGTGCGCGCCCAGGCCGTGTCGGACGACGGTCGGCTGATCGACGATTTCCTGTTCCGCCACAGCCGACGCAGCCTGCATGTCTGCAACGCACCCTCGCCGGCCGCCACCTCGGCGCTGCCGATCGGCGCCCATATTGTCGACCAGCTCAGTAGCCAGTTGCTGAGCCTGCCGAGCTTCGCCAAGCCCCAATCCACCCGTCCCGCCGCCTGAGAGCCACCCATGCACAGCACCAGCCTGGCCGACAAAGACCGCCAGTACCATCTGCACCCCTACACCAACGCCCGCCTGCATGAGCAGGTCGGCCCGCTGCTGATCGAGCGCGGCGAAGGCGTCTATGTCTATGACCAGCAGGGCAAGGAATACCTGGAGGCCATGTCCGGCCTGTGGAGCGCCGCCCTCGGCTTCAGCAACCAGCGCCTGATCGCCGCCGCCGAGCGGCAGCTGCGCACTCTGCCCTTCTACCACGTGTTCGGCCACAAGGCGCACCGGCCGGCCATCGAGCTGGCCGAGAAGCTGATCGCGATGGCGCCGGTGCCGATGAGCAAGGTGTTCTTCACCAACTCCGGCTCGGAAGCCAACGACACGGTGGTCAAGCTGGTCTGGTACTACAACAATGCCCGCGGCAAACCGGCGAAGAAGAAGTTCATCAGCCGGCACAACGCCTACCACGGCATCACCGTGGCCAGCGCCAGCCTCACCGGCCTGCCGGCCAACCAGCGCGGCTTCGACGTGCCGCTGCCGGGCTTCCTGCATGTCGGCTGCCCGCATCACTACCGCCACGCCCTGCCCGGGGAAAGCGAGGAGCAGTTCGCCGACCGCCTGGCCGCCGAGCTGGAGCAGCGCATCCTCAGCGAGGGCGCCGAGACCATCGCCGCCTTTATCGGCGAGCCGCTGATGGGCGCCGGCGGCGTGATCGTGCCGCCGCGCACTTACTGGCAGAAGATCCAGGCGGTGTGCCGGCGTCACGACATCCTGGTGATCGCCGACGAAGTGATCTGCGGCTTCGGCCGCACCGGGCAGCTGTTTGGCAGCCAGACCTTCGCCATCCAGCCGGACGTGATGGTGCTGTCCAAGCAGCTGTCCTCGTCCTACCAGCCGATCGCCGCGCTGCTGATCAACGACGCGCTGTACCAGGGCATCGCCGAGCAGAGCCACAGCTTCGGCACCTTCGGCCACGGCTTTACTGGCAGCGCCCACCCGGTGGCCACCGCCGTGGCCCTGGAAAACCTCAAGATCATCGAGGACGAGCAGCTGGTGCCGCACGCCGCGGCCATGGGCGAACGCCTGCTCGCCGGTCTGCGCGGGTTCGCCGATCACCCGCTGGTGGGCGAAGTGCGTGGCTGCGGGCTGATTGCCGCGGTGGAGCTGGTCGGCGACCGGCAGAGCAAGGCGCCGCACGGCAGCCTGGGCAATCTCGGCCGCTACCTGGCCGGCCGCGCCCAGGAACACGGCATGATCACCCGCGCCATGGGCGATGCCATCGCCTTCTGCCCGCCGCTGATCAGCAACGAAGCGCAGATCGACTTGCTCATCGAGCGCTTCGCCCGCGCCCTCGACGACACCAGTCGCTGGGCGTGCACCGGCTGAAACGCCGGCCGTCCGCCAGCAATGCAAAGGCCCGCCGAAGCGGGCCTTTGCATTGCTCCTGCGCCAACTCTTGCTAGCTGCTGTGCGCCTGGCCCTGGGCCACGAAACGCAGCATCCACTCGGCCACGATCTGCCCCTGGTGCGCCTGTTCCAGGCTGTCGATGGCTTGCCGATAGACCTGCTCGCCCCAGTGTTCCCGGCGAATCTCGAGGATCGAGCGGGAGTAGTCCGCCACTAGTTCCGGATGCCCCTGCCAGCACAGCACCTGGTCGCCAATGCGATAGGCGGCGATCGGGCAGAATGCGTTGGCGGCCAGGATGGTGGCGTTGGCCGGCGCCTGGGTGACCTGGTCCTGGTGGATGATCAGCATGGACAGCTGCTCGGCGCCTGGCTGCATCCAGGCCTCCTGCTCGACCACCGCATACTGCTGCACGCCGACGCCCCAGCCCTGCCGGGCCCGCTCGGTCTTGCCGCCCAGCAGCAGGGCCAGCAACTGGTGGCCGAAGCAGATGCCGAGCAGCTTGTCGCCGGCGGCATAGCGCGCCAGCACGTACTCGCGCAGGGTCTGGATCCACGGCTCCACGCCGAAGGAGTCGTACTTGCTGCCGGTGATCAGGTAGGCGTCGTAACGCTGCGCGTCGTCCGGATACTGCCCCTGGACCACATTGAACACCTCGAACTCGGCGGCGATCGGCTGCTGCGCGAACAGCTGCTTAAACATTCGGCCATAGCCGTGATACTGCTCGACCAGCTCGGGACGAATGTGATCGGTTTCGAGGATGCAGATGCGCAATGCCATCAAGGGACTCCTGACTCATGGAGTGAAACAACAGGGGATTCAGCGCGGCCGGCGCGGCGCCACGGCCACAGGTGACGCTCGCGCCGCGGCAGGTCGCCACGGCGCGAACGCGCGGATTCAGCCCTGCAGATCCTGCAGGGTCAGGTCCAGGCACCGCCGCGCCTTGCTCACCAGCTCGTCGATCTCGGCTTTGCTGATCACCAGCGGCGGCGCGATGATCATGGTGTCGCCGACGGCGCGCATGATTAGGCCGTTATTGAAGCAGTGGCCGCGGCAGAGCATGCCCACGCCCTTGCCCGCATAACGCTCGCGGGTGGTCTTGTCCTTGACCAGCTCGATGGCGCCGAGCATGCCCAGGCCGCGCACCTCGCCGACCAGCGGGTGGTCGAGCAGTTCGCGCAGGCGCTGCTGCAGGTAGGGGGCGGTTTCTGCGCGCACCCGCTCGAGGATCTTCTCCTCGCGCAGGATGCGGATGTTTTCCAGCGCCACCGCCGCCGCCACCGGGTGCCCGGAGTAGGTGAAGCCGTGGTTGAAATCCCCGCCTTGCTTCAGCACCTCGGCCACCTTGTCGCCGACGATCAGCCCGCCCATGGGGATGTAGCCAGAGGTCAGGCCCTTGGCGATGGTCATCAGGTCCGGCGTGTTGCCGTAGTAGTCGCTGCCGAACCACTCGCCGGTGCGACCGAAACCGCAGATCACTTCATCGGCCACGAACAGGATGTCGTACTTGGCGAGGATCTCGCGGATCTTCGGCCAGTAGCTGTCCGGCGGCACGATCACGCCGCCGGCGCCCTGGATAGGTTCGGCGATAAAGGCGGCGACCTTGTCCACGCCGACTTCGAGGATCTTCTTCTCCAGCTGCTCGGCGGCCCAGATGCCGAACTCGTCGGCGGGCATGTCGCCGCCTTCGCCGAACCAGTAAGGCTGCGGGATGTGCACGATGTCCGGGATCATCCCGCCCTGCTCGTGCATGCCCTGCATGCCGCCGAGGCTGGCGCCGGCCACGGTGGAGCCGTGGTAGCCATTGTGGCGGCCGATGATCACCTTCTTGCTCGGCTGGCCCTTGAGCGCCCAGTAGTGGCGGACCATGCGCAGCATGGTGTCGTTGCCTTCCGAGCCGGAGCCGGTGAAGAACACATGGTTCATGCTTGGCGGGGCGATCTCGGCGATGACCTTGGCCAGCTCCAGCACCGGCGGGTGCGCGGTCATGAAGAAGGTGTTGTAGAACGGCAGCTCTTTCATCTGCCGGCTGGCGGCGTCGGCCAGCTCATCACGACCGTAGCCGATCGCGGCGCACCACAGGCCGGCCATGCCGTCGAGGATCTTGTGGCCTTCGCTGTCCCACAGGTACACGCCATCGCCCTTGACGATGATGCGCGGGCCGCTGTCGCTCAGCTGCTGGTAATCGCTGAACGGCGCGAGGTGATGGTCACGGCTCATGGCCTGCCACTGCAGGGTTTGCGGGTTGTTGTAGGTAGTGCTCATAGCGCCTCCAATGAGTGGCAGCGCAGCGACCGCGAGGCCGCTGCCCGATTAGCTTCTGGCCAGCAGATGCTTGATGGCGAAATCCGCGTCGGCGGCCTGTTCACTTAATTCATGCTGTTTGATCAGCGTGTACAGCTCGATAAACGGCGCACCGAGGGTTTCCGCCATGATCGGGCAGCCTTGCAGGTCCGCCAGCGCCTCGCCCAGGTTCAGCGGCAGCGCGCCGCGCGCGGACTGGGCCGGGCGGTCGCTGACTTCCGGTCCCGGCTCGATCTCCTGCCGCATCCCGGCCAGGCCGGCGCCGAGCATCAGCGCCAGGCTCAGGTAGGGGTTGGCATCGCCGCCCGGCAGGCGGTGTTCGACGCGGCGGTTGGCCGGGTCGGAGTGCGGCACGCGGAAGGCCGCGGTGCGGTTGTCGTAGCCCCACTCGACGCTGGCCGGCGAGGCATCCGGGCGCTGCAGGCGCACATAGGAGTGGGCATAGGGCGCGAGAATCGCCATCGACGCGCGCGCCGACGCCTGCCAGCCGCCGATGAAGTGCCTGAGCCGCATGTGCGGCGCGCCATCGGCCGCGCTGAAGGGGTTGCTGCCCGTGGCATCGGCGAGGCTGATATGCCAGTGCAGCCCGGTGCCCGGTTCGTGCCGATAGGGCTTGGCCATGAAGGTGGCGAGGCAACCGTGGCGGCGGGCGATCTCGCGGGCCAGGCGCTTGAAGCGGAACACCGCATCGGCCTGGGCCAGCGGCTCGCCGGGGGCGAGGTTGACCTCGTACTGGCCCAGGGCCGACTCATGGCCGTAGCCGGTGATCGGGATGCCCTGGATTTCACAGGCGGCCCACAGCTCATCGAAGAACGGCGCGAAGGTGCTCGCGGTTTCCGCGGAAGCCAGGTCGTGGGAGCTTTCGATATGTGGCACGCAGCCGGACATGCCATGGGCTACCTGCAAGCCGCCATCGGCCAGGCGCTGCGGATGCACCAGGAAGAACTCCAGCTCGGGGGCGACCCTGGCCGTGTAGCCGGCGGCCTGCAGCCGGGCCAGCGTGCGCTTGAGCAGCTGGCGCGGCGACAGCTCGGCGACCTCGTACTGGCAATGGCCATCGGCCGCAGTGAAGCTCGCCTGCAGGTCGCAGATGAGGGTGGCCGTGGGCACCGTGGCCAGCGGGTCACGCACCAGCGTGCGCCAGTCCGGGCGCATGGCCATGTCCGGGAAGGTCGGCGGGAACACCCGCTGGAACACCTGGGGCGGCTCGCCGCCGGTGACCGTCAGGCCGAGAAACAGCGAGGGCATTTTCGCCCCCAGGGTCTCGGCGAAGCTGGCGCGGCTGAGGATCTTGCCGCGCGCCACGCTGGTCAGGTCGGCGAAGACCAGCTCGACCCGGTGGATATCGTTGGCCTGCAGCCAGGCCAGGGCCTCGCTGGCGGTGGAAAGCTCAGGGTGCATGAAAGAAAAACCTCGAGATCTAGGCGCAGCCCGCAGGCTGCGCCGCGTGGATGTCTAACCGTTTGCCCGGCGCCTGCCGTCAGCCATCGGCCTGGCGCGGGGCGAGCCCGACACAGGGCACGCCGGCCCAGCGCAGGGCGGCCACCCACTCTTCGGTGCGGTGCGCCACCGTGTGCCGGCGCAGCAGGGCGGTCAATTCGTGCCGGTGCTGATACCGCGCGCGCCGGCTGGCAAAGCGCGGGTCCGCCGTCCACTGCTGCTGGCCGGCCAGCGCGCTCAGCTCGGCAAACTGGTAGTCATTGCTCACCGCGAGAAAGAACGCCCCGTCGGCACTCGGAAAGATATGGCAGGGCGCCGGGTCTGGTGCGCTGCCGGCCACGGCGCGCATGAGAGCCTTGGGTATCATCGTCCTCCCCCAGTCGAAGTCTGAATGCAGAGTGTCCGGCCAGCCCCGCGGGGCAGAAACTACAACGGGCGGGCAGCCTGGCTACCCGCCCGTTGCTGGTGGCGCAAGTCAGTAGAACGCCTGGATGCCGGTCTGCGCGCGGCCGAGGATCAGCGCGTGGACGTCGTGGGTGCCCTCGTAGGTGTTGACCACCTCGAGGTTGACCAGATGGCGGGCCACGCCGAATTCGTCGCTGATGCCGTTACCGCCCAGCATGTCGCGGGCCAGGCGGGCGATGTCGAGGGACTTGCCGCAGCTGTTGCGCTTCATGATCGAGGTGATTTCCACCGCGGCGGTGCCCTCGTCCTTCATCCGCCCGAGGCGCAGGCAGCCCTGCAGGGCCAGGGTGATCTCGGTCTGCATGTCGGCGAGCTTCTTCTGGATCAGTTGGTTGGCGGCCAGCGGGCGGCCGAACTGCTTGCGGTCGAGGCAGTACTGACGCGCGGTGTGCCAGCAGAACTCGGCGGCGCCCAGTGCGCCCCAGCTGATGCCGTAGCGCGCGGAGTTGAGGCAGGTGAACGGGCCTTTCAGACCGCGCACGTCGGGGAAGGCGTTCTCTTCCGGGCAGAACACGTTGTCCATGACGATCTCGCCGGTGATCGACGCGCGCAGGCCGACCTTGCCGTGGATCACCGGGGCGGAGAGGCCTTGCCAGCCCTTCTCGAGCACGAAGCCGCGGATCTCGCCGGCATCGTCCTTGGCCCAGACCACGAACACGTCGGCGATCGGGCTGTTGGTGATCCACATCTTGCTGCCGGACAGGCGATAGCCGCCGTCGACCTTCTTCGCCCGGCAGATCATCGAGCCCGGGTCGGAGCCGTGGTTCGGCTCGGTCAGGCCGAAGCAGCCGATCCACTCGCCGGACGCCAGCTTGGGCAGGTACTTCTGTTTGGTCGCTTGGTTGCCGAATTCGAAGATCGGCACCATCACCAGGGACGACTGCACGCTCATCATCGAGCGGTAGCCGGAATCGATGCGCTCGACTTCGCGGGCGATCAGGCCGTAGCACACGTAGTTGAGGCCGCTGCCGCCATACTCGGCGGGAATGGTGGCGCCGAGCAGGCCAAGTTCGCCCATCTCGCGGAAGATCGCCGGGTCGGTCTGTTCGTGGCGGAAGGCCTCGAGCACGCGCGGGGCCAACTTGTCCTGGGCGTACTGCTGGGCGCTGTCGCGCACCATGCGCTCTTCCGCGCTCAGTTGCTGATCGAGCAGCAGGGGGTCTTCCCAGTTAAAGCTTGCTTTGCCGGCCATGTCGAAATCCTCGGGAGTGAATCAAAAGGAACGTAGGTTGGGCCGAGTCCAGCGCAGCCCAACAGCGGTGTATTGATCCTAGGCCCGCACGGCGGTGCGGGCAAACGAGGATTTCGCACGCTATTGTGCTGATTACGCACTTCGAGATAGGTTTAATCGGCATTTATCTCCATTCAGAGTGAAGGTAGCGCATAGATGCGTCGCAAGATCCCCAACACCGCGGCCCTGGTGGCCTTCGAGTCGGCCGCCCGCCACCAGAGCTTCACCCGCGCCGCCGAGGAGCTGGCCCTGACCCAGAGCGCCATCTGCCGGCAGATCGCCGGGCTCGAGGCGTTTCTCGGCATCGCCCTGTTCCGCCGCTCGCGCCGCGGGGTGAAGCTGACCGAGGCCGGCCTGGCTTACAGCCGCAAGGTCGCCGCGCAGCTGGATGCGGTGGAGCGCGACACCCTGGCACTGATGGGCCAGCAGGGCGCGATGAGCATCGAGCTGGCGGTGGTGCCGACCTTCGCCACCCAGTGGCTGCTGCCGCGGCTCAAGGAATTCCAGCGCCTGCACCCGGAAGTCACGGTCAATCTGAACAACCGCACCCGGCCGTTCCTGTTCGCCGACACCGAGTTCGATGCGGCGATCTACTTCGGCGACGCCGACTGGTCCGGCACCGAGTCGCACTTCCTGATGCGCGAGAATTCGCAGCCGGTGTGCAGCCCGGTCCTGCTCGACGGCCGCAGCAGCCTCGACGCCAGCGCCCTGGCCAGCCTGCCGCTGCTGCAGCAGAGCACCCGTCCCTATGCCTGGCGGCAGTGGTTCAACTCGCTGGGCCTGAACGTCGCCCAGGACATGAGCGGACCGCGCTACGAGCTGTTCTCCATGCTCGCCCAGGCGGCCATGCACGAGATGGGCGTGGCGCTGATCCCGCCGTTCCTGATCGAGCGCGAGCTGGCCGAGGGCCGTTTGGTGGTGGCCATGGAACACAGCTGCGTCAGCGAGCGTGCCTATTACCTGATGATTCCCGAGCGCAAGGTCGAGTCCGCGGCCCTGCGCGCCTTCCGCGACTGGCTGCTACCGACCGCCCTGCAATACCGCACGGCGGTCGGGTTGGCCTAAGAACCTGTCTACGATCTGCTGCGCGTCGGTCAAACTGCGTTGAGAACGGCTTCGGAATGCTCATTTACAGCTCGTAAACTCCGCTTCCTCAGCCGTTTTCGCCTTGTTTGACTCTAGCTCGCGAGATCGTAAACAGGCTCTAAGCCATCCGGGCGCGACATGACCGGGCGTCAGCTGCCCTGCAACTTTTGCGGTTGCAGTCCACACTCTATGCAGGCCCTAAGCCACCCACGGCGGCCACCACCCGGAGTACGAGCACCACCAACACCGTTAGCCTGAGTCTCTATGACGTTCTGGCAACGAGCCCAGCCAGCATTTCCGACCGTGACTTCGTTGCCCTCAGCTGCGGCGTGTACTTCTGAACACGAAACAGCACAGGTCTCGAACAGCATGAAACACTCACGCATCCTGCATAGCGGCGTTCTCGCGTTGTCCCTGCTGGCCAGCAGTGTGATGGCCGCTGTCTCCCCTGAAGAAGCTGCGCAACTCGGCACCAGCCTCACCCCCCTCGGGGGCGAGAAAGCCGGCAATGCCGACGGCAGCATCCCGGCCTGGGACGGCGGCCTGCCGACCAATGCGGCGCCGGTCAGCAACGGCTTCCTCGGCGACCCCTTCGCCAGTGAGCAGCCGCTGTTCACCATCACCGCCGCCAATGCCGAGCAGTACAAGGACAAGCTCTCCCCCGGGCAGATGGCGATGTTCAAGCGCTACGCCAGCACCTACAAGATCCCGGTGTTCAAGACCCACCGCTCGGTCGCGGTGCCGCAGGCGATCTACGACATCGCCAAACGCAGCGCGGTGCAAACCCAGGAACTCGACGACGGTAACGGCCTGAGCAATTTCGCCGACACCCACTACTACGCCTTCCCGATCCCGAAGAATGGCGTCCAGATCGTGTGGAACCACATCACCCGCTACCGCGGTGGCAACAACAGACGCCATATCGCCCAGGCCATGCCGCAGGTCAACGGCTCCTTCACCCCGGTGAAATTCGACGACGAGGTCGCCTTCCCCACCGACATGACCGATCTGGAAAAGGAGAAAGGCGCCAACATCCTGCTCTACTTCAAGCAGCGGGTCACCTCGCCGGCGCGTCTGGCCGGTAACGTGCTGCTGGTCCACGAGACCCTCGACCAGGTAAAGGAACCGCGCATGGCCTGGCTCTACAACGCCGGCCAGCGTCGTGTGCGGCGCGCTCCGCAGGTGGCCTACGACGGTCCCGGCACCGCTGCCGACGGCCTGCGCACCTCGGACAACTTCGACCTGTTCAACGGCGCGCCGGACCGCTACGACTGGAAGCTGGTGGGCAAGAAGGAGATGTACATCCCCTATAACAGCTACCGCCTGGACTCGACCAAGCTGAAGTACGCCGACATCCTCAAGCCCGGGCATATCAACCAGGATCTGGCGCGCTATGAACTGCACCGCGTGTGGCAGGTGGTGGCGACCCTGAAGGCCGGTGAGCGGCATATCTACGCCAAGCGCGACCTGTACTTCGACGAGGATGGCTGGCAAGCCGCCTATGCCGACCACTACGACGGCCGCGGCCAGCTCTGGCGGGTCGGTGAGGGCCACGCCGAGCAGCACTACCAGCAGCAGGTCCCGATCTACGCGATGGAAGCGCTGTACGACCTGATCGCCGGGCGTTACATCGTGCTGGGCATGCGCAACGAGGAGAAAAGCGGCACCCAGTACGGCTTCAAGGCCAGCGCCGCCGACTTCACCCCGGCCGCCCTGCGCAACGAGGGCGTGCGCTGAGGCAACCGCAGCCGCTCAACGCCCCGTAGGTGAGGCGTTGAGCGGCCGGGTTGCGGACTGCTCCTGCCGCCCTGCGACCATTCGCCGCGGGGCGCGTATTCCGCTGTTTTCGCCAAAAACCCGGACGAAACTGCCAGCCCCAGCAGCGTCGCCGCCCGCCTCGCGGCTGCGTTCTACCGTGCCCGTCTCAACTGCTGCGCGGCCTACCGCAAATTTCTTGACCCCGTAGTCAATTACTAGCCGACTACAGCCCGCTGTCGCCACGGCTGCCTACAGCTTTCTATAAAACCCTTTATAGACAATTACTTAGCTATCAATCTCGGGCGGCGCGATAGACCCTGCATGAGTGGATGAACGGTTATTCAGCCGCCTCATGACGCTCGCCCCTGCGTTCTCCGCAAATCCTGCTCCCCGCCAGTCGGCGCGCGACTTTGCGTCGTCCAGGCTGAACCCCAGGTCAGCCGGTGACTTGTAGTCGGCGCCCAGTCGGGCTTCAGAACTTCTTGAAGGCCTCGCTGATCACCTGCAAAATGCCGCGCCCCGCCGGTTGCATACCTGCTTTCGCGGGTTTGTGATGATCCGCCCCCAGAGCGCCAACGTAGTGTTCTGGTCATGAAAAAAACGATCACGCAGGAGATTTAAAGTGCACATTGGTGTTCCCCTCGAGACCTTTACCGGCGAGACGCGGGTTGCCGCGACTCCGGAAACCGTTAAGAAGCTGATCGGCGCTGGCCATCAGGTCACCGTCCAGAGCGGCGCCGGCGTCAACGCCAGCGTTCCGGACAGTGCCTATGAGGCCGTTGGCGCGAAGATCGGCTCCGCTGCCGAAGCCCTGGGCGCCGATCTGGTGCTCAAGGTGCTGGCCCCCAACGACGCCGAACTGACTCAGTTCAAGTCCGGCGCCGTGCTGGTCGGCATGCTCAACCCGTTCAACAACGAGACCATCGCCAAGATGGCCGAGTGCGGTATCACCGCCTTCGCCCTCGAAGCCGCGCCGCGTACCTCGCGCGCGCAGAGCCTCGACGTGCTGTCCTCGCAGGCCAACATCGCCGGTTACAAGGCCGTGTTGCTGGCCGCGCACCACTACCCGCGCTTCATGCCGATGCTGATGACCGCCGCCGGTACCGTGAAGGCCGCGCGCATCCTCATCCTCGGCGCCGGTGTCGCCGGCCTGCAGGCCATCGCCACGGCCAAGCGCCTGGGTGCGGTGATCGAGGCGTCCGACGTGCGTCCGGCGGTAAAGGAGCAAATCGAGTCGCTCGGCGCCAAGTTCGTCGACGTGCCCTATGAGACCGACGAGGAGCGCGAGTGCGCCATCGGGGTCGGCGGCTACGCCCGGCCGATGCCGGCGAGCTGGATGGCCCGTCAGGCCCAGGCCGTGCACGAACGCGCCAAGCAGGCCGACATCGTCATCACCACCGCGCTGATTCCGGGCCGCGCCGCACCGGTGCTGCTCAAGGAAGAAACCGTCAAGGAGATGAAACCCGGCTCGGTGGTCATCGACCTGGCGGCCGCCCAGGGTGGCAACTGCCCGCTGACCGAAGCCGAACAGGTGGTGATCAAGCACGGCGTGACCATCGTCGGCTACAGCAACCTGGCGGCCATGGTGCCGGCGGATGCCTCGGCCCTGTACGCGCGCAACCTGCAGGACTTCCTCAAGCTGGTCATCGACGGCGAAGGCAAGTTCCACCTCAATCTCGAAGACGACATCGTCGCCGCGTGCCTGATGTGCCGTGACGGCCAAGTCGTGCGCAAGAACGGATAAGGAGCCAGACAATGGAAGACATGCTGATCTCCCACGGCATCTACAACCTGATCATCTTCGTGCTGGCCATCTACGTCGGCTACCACGTGGTGTGGAACGTCACCCCGGCCCTGCACACCCCGCTGATGGCGGTGACCAACGCCATCTCGGCGATCGTGATCGTCGGCGCCATGCTCGCCGCCGCCCTCACCGTCACCCCGCTGGGCAAGACCATGGGCACCCTGGCCGTGGCCCTGGCCGCGGTCAACGTGTTCGGTGGCTTCCTGGTCACCCGCCGCATGCTGGAAATGTTCAAGAAGAAGGCGCCGAAAGCGCAGGCGGAGAAACACTGACATGAGCATGAACCTGATCACTGTTCTCTACCTGATCGCTTCGATCTGCTTCATCCAGGCGCTGAAAGGCCTGTCGCACCCGACCAGCTCGCGCCGCGGCAACCTGTTCGGCATGGTCGGCATGGGCATCGCCATGGCCACCACCATCGGCCTGGTGTTCAAGCTCGCCGCACAGCTCGGCGAAGGCGGCAGCGCCGCCACCGGCCTGGGCTATGTGCTGGTCGGCCTGCTGATTGGCGGCACTGCCGGCGCGATCATGGCCAAGCGCGTGGAAATGACCAAGATGCCCGAGCTGGTGGCCTTCATGCACAGCATGATCGGTCTGGCCGCGGTGTTCATCGCCATCGCCGCCGTGGTCGAGCCGCAGTCGCTGGGCATCGTCCAGCAACTGGGCGACGCCATCCCGGCGGGTAACCGTCTGGAGCTGTTCCTCGGCGCGGCCATCGGTGCCATCACCTTCTCCGGTTCGGTGATCGCCTTCGGCAAGCTGTCCGGCAAGTACAAGTTCCGCCTGTTCCAGGGCGCACCGGTACAGTTCAAGGGCCAGCACCTGCTCAACCTGCTGATCGGCCTGGCCATCATCGGCCTCGGCCTGGTCTTCGCCTTCACCGGCAACTTCAGCGCCTTCGCCCTGCTGCTCGCCCTGGCCTTCGTCATCGGCGTGCTGATCATCATCCCGATCGGCGGCGCCGACATGCCGGTGGTGGTGTCGATGCTCAACAGCTACTCGGGCTGGGCGGCGGCCGGTATCGGCTTCTCGCTGAACAACTCGATGCTGATCGTCGCCGGTTCGCTGGTCGGCTCCTCGGGTGCGATTCTCTCCTACATCATGTGTAAGGCGATGAACCGCTCGTTCTTCAACGTCATCCTCGGCGGCTTCGGTGGCGCAACTGACGCAGCCGGCCCGGCTGGCGCTCAGGAAGCCCGCCCGGTGAAGTCCGGTTCGTCCGACGACGCCGCGTTCCTGCTGACCAACGCCGACAGCGTGATCATCGTCCCCGGCTACGGCCTGGCGGTGGCACGTGCCCAGCACGCTGTGATGGAACTGGCGGAGAAGCTGACCCACCGCGGCGTGACCGTGAAGTACGCGATCCACCCGGTTGCCGGCCGTATGCCGGGTCACATGAACGTCCTGCTGGCCGAGGCCGAAGTGCCCTACGAGCAGGTGTTCGAGATGGAAGACATCAACTCCGAGTTCGGCCAGGCCGACGTGGTGCTGGTGCTCGGCGCCAACGACGTGGTCAACCCGGCGGCGAAGAACGATCCGAAGTCGCCGATCGCCGGCATGCCGATCCTCGAGGCCTACAAGGCCAAGACCGTGATCGTCAACAAGCGTTCGATGGCCAGCGGCTACGCCGGCCTGGACAACGAACTGTTCTACCTCGACAAGACCATGATGGTGTTCGGCGACGCCAAGAAGGTCATCGAGGACATGGTCAAGGCCGTCGATTAATCGTCGCCTCAACCAGCCGCTGAAAAACCCCGGCCCAGTGCCGGGGTTTTTCGTTTCCGGCCGTGCCTTGGCGCTTTTGTAGGATGGGACGAGCGCAGCGATTCCCATCGACGCCCCGCGAAATGATGGCTATCGCAGGCTCAACCCATCCTATGGTCATGCGCCGTTTCTCCGCCGACCAAAGGTGCCAGCCAGAGCCATTTCTTCGACCTTGGTATAGAAGTCGCCGTGCCGGCCAGCCCCTAGACTGCGCGCCTGTTTTCCGTTGTCCGAGGTTTCCCCCCGTGTATCAAGATCGCGTGCGTCTGCCCTCCCTGCTGGGCAAGTTGATGAGTGCGGCCGATGCCGCGGCCCTGATCGAAGATGGCATGACCGTCGGCATGAGCGGCTTCACCCGCGCCGGCGAGGCCAAGGCGGTGCCGCAGGCGCTGGCCGAACGGGCCAAGCACAGCCCGTTGCAGATCAGCCTGATGACCGGCGCCAGCCTCGGCAACGACCTCGACAAGCAGCTCACCGAGGCCGGCGTGCTGGCCCGGCGCATGCCGTTCCAGGTCGACAGCACGCTGCGCAAGGCCATTAATGCCGGGGAAGTGATGTTCATCGACCAGCACCTGTCGGAAACCGTCGAGCAGCTGCGCAACCACCAGCTGAAGAAGCCGGACATCGCGGTGATCGAGGCGGTCGCCATCACCGAGCAGGGCCACATAGTGCCGACCACCTCGGTGGGCAACTCGGCCAGCTTCGCGATCTTCGCCGAGCGGGTGATCGTCGAGATCAACCTGGCGCACAACCCCAACCTCGAAGGCCTGCACGACATCTACATCCCGACCTACCGGCCGACCCGCACACCGATCCCGCTGACCGGCGTCGACGACCGCATCGGCAGCACCGCGATTCCGATTCCGGCGGAGAAGATCGTCGCCATCGTCATCAACGACCAGGCCGACTCGCCGTCCAGCGTGCTGCCGCCGGACGCGGAGACCCAGGCGATCGCCGATCACCTGATCGCCTTCTTCAAGGGCGAGGTCGCCGCCGGGCGCATGGACAACAGCCTCGGCCCGCTGCAGGCCGGCATCGGCAGCATCGCCAACGCGGTGATGTGCGGCCTGATCGACTCGCCGTTCGACAACCTGACGATGTACTCCGAAGTGCTGCAGGACTCGACCTTCGACCTGATCGACGCCGGCAAGCTGCGCTTCGCCTCGGGCAGCTCGATCACCCTGTCCGGGCGCCGCAACACCGACGTGTTCGGCAACCTGGAGAAGTACAAGGACAAGCTGGTGCTGCGCCCGCAGGAGATCTCCAACCACCCCGAGGTGGTCCGCCGCCTGGGCATCATCGGCATCAACACCGCGCTGGAGTTCGACCTCTACGGCAACGTCAACTCCACCCACGTCGGCGGCACCCAGATGATGAACGGCATCGGCGGTTCCGGCGACTTCGCCCGCAACGCCCACCTGGCGATCTTCGTCACCAAGTCGATCGCCAAGGGCGGGGCGATCTCCAGCGTGGTGCCGATGGTCAGCCACGTCGACCACAGCGAGCACGACGTCGACATCCTGGTCACCGAGCAGGGCCTCGCCGACCTGCGCGGCCTGGCGCCGCGCGAACGGGCGCGGGCGATCATCGCCAACTGCGTGCACCCCGACTACCGCGCGGCGCTGCAGGACTACTTCGCGCGTGCCTGCGCCAAGGGCGGCCACACCCCGCACCTGCTGCGCGAAGCGCTGGCCTGGCATATCAACCTGGAAGAAGCCGGGCGCATGTTGGCCGGCTGAGCCATCAGGCGGGCGGGAGCGCCGCCCGCCTGACGGGAAAACTGACAAACAGTTCAGTTAATATTTCGGATTTAACTAAAACTGTACTGGTTATCGGCGGCAAAGATCGCTGCCGAGCCTGGTTTTGCCCATACAAACGCCCCTTAGCCGGCAGAACTGGTACAGATTGGCCGTTTGCGGGTGGCACAGTTTTAGAAAAACCCGGCAGTTACCAGCACAATTCTCGGCAACTGTGACTGGAGCGAGAGCTGTTCGGGGTAGATCATAGCGGTCGTGAAATTCTCAATCCCGCCACAAGCGGAAGGACGACCACCATGGAACGTACCCTCGGTTCCGACCTGCATTTCGTTGAAGCCCCCAGCACTGATCACGCCGCCCTGCCTGTACGCCTGATCGCCAATCTGATGCTCTGGCAGCGCCGCATCACCACCCGTCACGTGCTCGCGCGCCTGGACCCACGTCTGCTGGCCGACGCCGGCATCAGCGAGGCGCAGCGCTACGCCGAACTGAACAAGCCGTTCTGGCGTTAACTCGCCCGGCAAGGTAGCTCTCAAACCCCGGCCTAGTGCCGGGGTTTGTCGTTTCTGGCCGAGCGCCCAGCCCGTGCCAGCACAGCTGGGCCGAAAGTTGACCAGCACAGTTTCTATAAATACACACCTGTCACGATACAATTTTGCAGCACTGTGACTGCACAACCTTTACTCGCCGCGCGACCATGGACTCCCATCCCCCGACCCCCGCCGCCAGCGGGAAGGACAGTGCCATGGAGCGCACCCTCAGCCCCACCCCCTCGCTCGCCGAGCGGTCCGCCTCCCGGCCCCGGCTGCCGCAGCTGCTCGTCACCCTCGCGCTCTGGGCCCAGCGCGCCCGCACGCGCCGTCAGCTGGCCATGCTCGATGAACACCAGCTCGCGGATGTCGGCATCAGCCACGGCGAGCGCCAGGCCGAACTGGACAAGCCGTTCTGGCGCTGAGCAGCGTCTGGGCTAGGCTTTAGGCTATGATCCGCCGGAGCTTGTCAGGTCGTCTGCAGGCTCCGCATTCCGTTTAGCCTCAAGGAGTTCCATCATGTCCCGTCTGCGTCTGCTCAGTGCCGCCGCCCTGCTGACCCTGGCCACCAGCGCCTCGGCCACCAGCTTCGTCGTCACCACCGATGCCACCGTCGGCGCGCTCGCCGCCACCACCGAAACCACCTCGGACGTGAGCTCCTCGTTCAAGGACGACAAGATCGTCCGCGCCGCCCGCGACGATGCCGCCAGTTTCGTCGCCAGCCAGGGCGAGATCCGTGGCGTGCGCCTGCAGGCCGCGCTCAACCATATCCGCGGCCAGTTGCCGCAGCTGGCGGCCAGCGACATGCAGCTGGCACAGGCCATCCTGACCCTCTAAGCCCCGCTCCACACCGACTGCGCTGGCTCTCGCCGGCGCATTCCGCTAGCCTTGGCGGCCGTCTGCACCCGCTCCGCACGGCTCTACGGCCGCCATCGTGCCCGTTCGGCCTCTGGCCGCACCTCAGTCTCCGTGTCCTGCTCCGACCGGCCGCCCGCGGTTGCCGCCGCCCCGTCCGGATATGACGCGCGCACCACGGAACGGCTCCAGACCACGCTCATCCAATCAGTCAGTGACCCTCAGTTTTCTGGAGATTTTCATGCGTAGCCCGTTGATCGCCGCCTGTGCCGCCCTGACCCTGTTCTGCGCCGGTGCCCAGGCCCACAGCGTGGTCGCGACCAGCAACATCATCGTCCGCGGCCTCGACCGCAGCCTCGATTTCACTTCCGACACCACCACCTCGATCCGCGACATGAAGCGGGTGGTCGAAGCCCGCGACGATGCCGCCAGCTTCGTCGCCAGTAACGGCGAAATCCGTGGTGTGCGCCTGCAGGCGGCCTTCGACGCCCTGCGCGCCAGCGTTCCCGCCGCGCAGCAGGCCTCCGACCAAGCCCTCGCCGAAGCCATTCTCGCCCTGTGATCCGCCCCCGCGCCTGGCTGCTGGCCGCCGCCCTGCTGCTCAGCGCAGGTGCGGCCGAGGCCGAACTGCGTCTGCAACTGGACCCCGACGGCCTCAGCGCCGCCCAGCAGCACGCCAGCCAGGCGCTGCTCGACGACGCCCTGGCGGCCCTGCCGCCGCGCTTCGTCAGCCAGCTCGACCGCCGCGTACGGGTGCGCTGGAGCGACGCCCTGCCGGCCAACGCCTATGGCCGCGCCAGCCGTCTCGATACCCTGCTCCTCAACGCCCGCCTGCTGCCGGCGCTGAGCGACGGTTCCGCCGCCCGCCAGCCGACCGGCCGCCCGCACGCTACCCTGCGCCGCGAGCTGCTGGCCACCGTGCTGCACGAACTGACCCACCTGTACGACCGCGCCCGCCTGTGGCCGAGCCGCGACCGGCTGGCCTGGCAACGCTGCCAGCAGCGCGCCGCCAGCCTGGGCCTGGTCGGCCTGCCGGACGCCTGCCGCGGGCAGACCGCGCGACGCTTCACCTTCAGCGACGACCCGCGCCTGCTCGATCTGGCCGGCTGGCCGCAGTACGTCGGCCGCCGCGGTCAACGCGAACAACACAACGCGCAGAGCCCGCGCAGTCCGGACCTCTACGAGCTGAGCAACCCGCGCGAGTACGTCGCGGTGAACCTCGAGTACTTCCTCCTCGACCCCAGCTACGCTTGCCGCCGCCCGGCGCTGTATCGCTACTTCCGCGAGCACTTCGGCTGGGCGCCGGCGAACCCGACACCCTGCGCCGCGACCTACCCCTACCTCAACGCCGGCAGCGACTTCGCCCGCCAACCGCTCGGCCAGCTCGATCCCGAGCGGGTCTATGCGGTCGACTACCTGTTCGCCGAGGCCAACGACAACTGGGTCAGCCGCTGGGGCCACACCATGCTGCGCCTGGTGATCTGCGCCCCCGGCCGGCCGCGCGGGCCGGACTGCCGGCTCGATCTCGACCAGCATCTGGTGCTGTCCTACCGCGCCTTCGTCGGCGACCTGCAGCTGTCCAGCTGGGCCGCGCTGGTCGGCGCCTACCCGTCGCGGCTGTTCGTCCTGCCACTCAACCAGGTGATCGACGAATACACCAAGGTCGAGCTGCGCGGCCTCGCCTCGGTGCCGCTGAAGCTGTCGCGCCAGCAGGTGCATGACCTGGTCGAGCACGCCGCCGAGCTGCACTGGGGTTACGACGGCGACTATTACTTCCTCTCCAACAACTGCGCGGTGGAAACCCTCAAGCTGCTACGCAGCGGCACCGCGCGCCCGGAGCTGCAGGGGCTCGACAGCATCATGCCGAACGGCCTGCTGGACTCGCTGGTTGGCCGCGGCCTGGCCGACCGCAGCGTGCTCGCCGATCCCAAGGAGGCGTTGCGCCTGGGCTACCGCTTCGACTCCTTCCGCGAGCGCTACCAAGCCATGTTCGCCGTGCTCAAGCAGCGCCTGACGATTCCCCAGACCCGGGTCGAAGACTGGCTGGAATTGCCGGCCAGCGCCCGCCGGCCCTGGTTCGCGCCAGCCGACCTGCGCGCCAGCGCCGCCCTGCTGCTGCTCGAACAGGCCGCCCTGCGCCGCCAGCTGCTGCTCGCCCAGGACGAACTCAAGCGCCACTACCTCGGCGCCCGCGACCAGCTCGCCGACAGCCGCTTCGCCAAGGCCGGCGATACCCTGCAGCAGATCCTCGCCAACAGCGGCTTCCTCAGCCGCCCGGCGGAACTGCTCGAGCGCGGCTACGGCCTGCCGCAGCTCGGTGAGTCGCAGCGCCTGCAGCAACAGAGCGCCGAACGCCAGCAACTGCTACGCGGCCTTACCGCCGATCTCGACCAGGAAGTGCGGCGCCTGCTCGACCCGGCGCGCCTGGCCGAGATCGAGGCCAGCGAAACCAACCTCAAGCAACTCGGTGAACACCTGCGCGCGCTGCACAAGGCCGGCGGCGGGCTGCGGCTGCCCTGAGCGACGCTCAGCCGCGGGTCAGCCGCGTCGATCCTCTGTGCTGACGCAGCTGGGTAGGATGGGTTGAGCGCAGCGATACCCATCATTGGGATTCGATGGGTATCGCAAGCTCAGCCCATCCTACGGACCTTGCTGGCGATCACCGCGGATCGGCCCGGCACGGATCGCCAGCCCAACGGCGATGCCGAGTTCGGCCAAGGTGTTGCAATAGACGCCGCTTGTTGGGCTTCGTCGCTGCGCTCCTCAACCCAACCTACGACGGTTAGCAGCCCGGATTATCTCCGGGCTGCCAAGAGCCCCACGCCCATCACAAGGTCTCCCCATCCTCCTCCGGCAACTGCGGATCGAGGTGCAGCCAGGGCAGGCGGTTCTTGACCCAGATATGCCGGTCGGGGCGGGCGCGTTCGGGCTGGTCGAGGGTGGCGACGGTGACGTCCAGGGTTTCCGGGCTGAGGGCAGTGAACAGCGCCAGCTGGGCGCCGCAGGTGGGGCAGAAGTAGCGCGTGGCGTGGGACGAGGAGCGGTACTGGGCCGGCTCGCCGACCGTCCAGGTGAAGGCCGGCAGCGGTACCGTGATCCAGGTGGTGACGATGCCGCCGCTGGTGCGTCGACAGATCGAGCAGTGACAGTGGGCGATGTCATGCAGCGGCGCGTTGAACTGGTAGCGCAGGCTGCCGCAATGACAGCCGCCGAGGTGCAGTTCGGACATGGCGGTCTCCCGTTGCAATGATCCCAGTCTTGCAGACGCCCTCTGGCTGACGAGCAAACTGCGCAAACCCGAGGCTGATCGCCAGCCAACGGCCAGGTGCAGGCATCTGCCAGTGCTTCCATGACTCCCAGACAGAACACTAGCCCAACCCCGACTTGCGCCCAGCGGGACTGCCGACCAAGATGGCCATTTCTTCCGCAAGGACCCCGGATGAGCCCGCTGTTGACCGCCCTCTGGCCGCTGTTCGCCCTGATCGTCGGCGGTTATGCGCTGCGCCGCCTGGATTTCCCCGGCGAGGCGTTCTGGCCGGCGGCCGAGCGGCTCAACTACTTCATCCTGTTTCCGGCCCTGCTGTTCAGCAGCCTGGCCAGCGCGCCACTGGCCAATCCGGCGCTGCCGCGTCTGGCCCTGGCGGTGTTGCTCGGCCTCGGTCTGGCCTGGCTGGCGCTGCTGTTGTGCCGGCGCCTGCGCGGCTGGCCGGCCGGGCGCTTCGGCGCCTTCACCCAGGGCGTGCTGCGTTTCAACACCTACCTCGGCCTGGCCGCCATCGGCAGCCTGTTCGGCAGCGCGGGGTTGAGCCTCGCCGCGCTGATGCTGGCGCTGCTGGTGCCGGCAGTGAACCTGCTGTCGGTGTGGGCGCTGAGCGCCGACCAGGGCGTCAGTGCCCGTGCCCTGTTCCTGCCGGTGCTCAAGAACCCGCTGATCCTCGCCTGCCTGGCCGGCCTGCTGGTCAACCTCGCCGGTCTCGGCCCGGCTGGCGGTGTCGACCGCCTGCTCGGCCTGCTCGCCGCCGCCAGCCTGCCGCTCGGCCTGCTCTGCGTCGGTGCCGCCCTGCGCCCGCAGGAACTGGCCGGCGAGTGGCCGGCGCTGCTCGGCAACTGCGCCGTGCGCCTGCTCGGCATGCCGCTCTTGGCCTGGGGCGTGGCGCGCCTGCTGCAACTGCCGGCCATGGAAAGCGGCCTGCTGGTGCTGTTCTTCGCCCTGCCGACGGCGCCGACCGCCTACGTGCTGACCCGCCAGCTCGGCGGCGACAGCCACCTGATGGCCGCGCTCATCACCCTGCAGACCCTGCTGGCGGCGGTCAGCCTGCCGTTGCTGCTGGCGCTACGCGGCTGACAACAGGCGCTGAAGCCGATGGGCGCGGCGGCGGCGCTTGGTTATCCTGTGCTCCTCATCTCCCGCACAAGAGCCCGCGCTTATGGAATGGCTGAGCAGCCCGGAACTCTGGATCGCCTTCTTCTCCCTTACCGCCCTGGAGATCGTCCTCGGCATCGACAACATCATCATGATCAGCATCCTGGTCGGCCGCATGCCGCCCGCCCAGCAGCAACGCACGCGGCTGTTTGGCCTGGCCCTGGCGATGGTCACGCGGATCGGCCTGTTGCTGTCGATCGCCTGGGTCATGCGCCTGACCGAGGACCTGTTCAGCCTGGCCGGCCACGGCGTGTCCGGGCGCGACCTGATCCTGTTCTTCGGCGGTCTGTTTCTGCTGTGGAAGAGCAGCCAGGAGATCTACTACGGCCTGGAGGGCGAGGACGACAGCGCCGGCGAGCCGAAGAGCATGGCCGGCGGGGTGATCGGCACGGTGATCCAGATCGCCCTGATCGACATCGTGTTCTCCCTCGACTCGGTGATCACCGCGGTGGGCATGGTCAGCCATGTGCCGGTGATGGTCGCCGCCATCGTCGCCGCCGTGCTGGTGATGATGGCGGCGGCGGGGCCGATCGGCGGCTTTATCGACCGCCACCCGAGCCTGAAGATGCTCGCCCTGTCGTTCCTCACCCTGGTCGGCACCGTGCTGGTCGCCGAGGCCTTCGAGGTGCATGTGCCGCGCGGCTACGTGTACTTCGCCATGGCCTTCTCGCTGGGCGTCGAGACGCTCAACATCCGCATGCGCAGCGCCCGCGCCAAGCAGGCGCCGGTCAGGCTGCGCAAGGATATTCCCGGGGAATAGGCGGAAGCTGCGCAACGCGAACAGGGCCTTTTGGCCCTGTTGTTTTGTGCGCTGCGGCGGGACTGTGCGCGGCGGCTGCGGCGCATGCCGCACCCCCTCAGGCGCCGGGATAGAAGCATCGGCTCGATCTACTATTCCTTTTGCTTCCTACGCCATGCGCGCGCCCTCGCTAGATTACAGGCGAGCGGCCGCCGCCCTGTGTGCAGCCCCGGCGTCGGCGACAAGCCTGAGGAGGCCAGCACATGTTATTCCTAACCAACAGGTTCCCTAAGCAGAGCATCCAGACCAAGGTTGGCCGTGCGTTCGAGTTCGATCTCAGGAACAACGCCCCCAGCAACTCGATATTCTTCTGCGACAGAACCGCGCCAGACGCCATCGAAGAAATCGGCAGCAAGAACTTCATGCGCCGGCTCAAAGAGTCCGAGTATCGGCAGATCCTCATCTACCTGCATGGCTTCTCCAACCTGCCCACCGATGTCTTCGCGGCCGCCGAGGAATTCCAGGCGCTGTGCAACAAGAAGGCGCAGCAGGAAGTGCTGGTGGTCCCGGTGATCTGGCCCTGCGACAACGACTTCGGCATAGTCCAGAACTACTGGGACGACCAGAAATCCGCCGACATGAGCGCCTACTCGCTCTCCAGGGCCCTGGTCGCCTTCATCAACTGGAGAAATTCCGAGGATAACGATCCGCAGAAGGATCCCTGCCTGAAGCGGCTCAACATGCTCGCCCATTCAATGGGCAACCGGGTCCTGCGCGAAGCGCTCTGCGCCTGGAACAAATATGACCTGCCCAATGGCGTGCCGCTGATCTTCCGCAATACCTTCCTGGTGGCCGCCGACATCGAGAACGAGTCCATCCACAGGGAGGAACGCGCCGCGCTGATTGCCGATGCCTCGCGCAATGTGGTGGTCTACTTCGCCTCCGACGATCTTGCCCTGCGCAGCAGCAAGGCCGCGAACCTGAAGAACAAGATAGCGTCGCGCCGGCTCGGCCATAGCGGGCCGGAAAACATGGAGCTGACGCCGAAAAACGTCTATGCCGTCGACTGCGATGACGTGAACAACGAATACGACAACCCCAAGGGCCACTCCTACTTTCGCAGCGGCGCCAAGAAGGGCGAGCCCGGGCTGGTCTTCGAGCACATCTTCGAATGCATCAGGACCGGGCGGGTGTTCCCCGATGACGAGTTCCGCCGCACCTCCATCATCCGCAAGGGCAAGCAGAAGTAAGCGCCGCCTGAGCGCGGCTCAGAACCTGTTCACGATCTCGCGAGCTAGAGCCAGACAAGGCGCAACGACCAACGGGAGTAACAGCCGAAGGCTGGCCCGAAGGGCGAGCGGAGCGAGTCAAATGGCCAAGGGAGCGCAGTTTACGAGTTGTAAATGAGCATGACTCGTTTCACTCGCCCTCCGGGTCGCGCTGAAGCGCGTTAGCAGCAAGCTGCTTTCCGAGGCCATTTTTAACGCCGTATGGCCGACGCGCAGCAGATCGTGAACAGGTTTTCAGAACAGGTCCAGCTGCCCCGCCGTACCCGGCGGGTCTTGCCGTGGCGCGGCCCCGGGCAGCGCCAAGCGCTCGGCCAGTCCGGCGGCGCGCTCGGCTTTGGTGTTCACCGCCTCGGCCAGGCGCGCCGGCAAGGCCCAGAGCTCCACCTTGTGCTTGGCGCGGGTGATCCCGGTGTAGAGCAGCGCACGGGTCAGCAGCGGGCTCGGCGTCTCCGGCAGGGCCAGCAGCACTTCGGCGAACTCCGAACCCTGGCTCTTGTGCACGGTCATGGCGAAGGCGCTGTCGTGGCTGGGCAGGCGCGCCGGGGCGAAGGCGCGGAAGCCGTCTTCACCTTCGAAGAACACCCGCAGGCCGGACTCGCTGGCCAGGCACAGGCCGATGTCGCCGTTGAACAGGCCGAGCGCGTAGTCGTTCTGCCGCACCATCACCGCCCGCCCGGCATACCAGCGCTCGCGCGCGGCGAGGCCGAAGCGGCGCTTGAGGCGCGCCTCCAGGGCCTCGTTGAGGCCGCTGACGCCGAACGCGCCCTCGCGCTGGGCGGTGAGGGCGCGGAAGGCATTGAAGGCGGCGAAGGCGGCCGTCGGCTCGCCGCCACGGGCGGCCTGCAGATAGGGCTGATAGCCCTGCTCCAGGCGTTCCAGCAGCGCCGCCGGGCTCGGCTGCGGCTGCCAGACCAGATCGCGGCGGTCTTCCTTGAGCAGGTTGAGGGTGGCGCTGGCCGCGCCGGCATTGATCCGCCGCGCCAGTTCGCCGATACCGCTGTCGCCGGCGAAGCGGTGGCTGTGGCTGAGCAGCACCACCGCATCGCCGAGGCGCGAGCGCGGCGCCTCGACCGCCACCCGCTGACCGCTGATGCGCTCGAGATCGGCCGCGGCCCGGGCGTCGAAACCACGGCCCTCGCAGAGTTCGGCGAACACCGCGCCGGCCTCGACGGCGGCCAGCTGGTCCTTGTCGCCGAGCAGGATCAGGCGTGCGCGGGGCGGCAGGGCGTCGACCAGCTTGGCCATCAGCGCCAGGTCGACCATCGACGCCTCGTCCACCACCAGCACGTCGAGCGCCAGCGGGTTGGCCGCGTGATGCCGCACCTGCGGGTTGTCGCCACGGCTGCCGAGCAGGCGGTGCAGGGTGCGCGCCTCTTCCGGCAGCGCCGCCTTCACCGCCTCGCTGACCGGCAGCGCCGCCTTGGCATTGCGCAGCGCTTCGGCCATGCGCGCCGCCGCCTTACCGGTGGGCGCGGCCAGGCCGATGGCCAGGCGTTCGCCACCGGGTTGCTCGAGCAGGGCGGCGAGCAGACGCACCACGGTGGTGGTCTTGCCGGTGCCGGGGCCGCCGGAGATCACCGCCAGATTGCGGCGCACCGCCTGGGCGGCGGCCAGGCGCTGCCAGTCGGGTTGTTGCCCCGCCTGTAATGAAGCATTGAAGGCAAACAGGCGGGCGAGGCTGGCACTCAACTGCGCCTCGTCGACCACCGGCAGATCCGCCGCACGCGCCAGCAGCTGCGCCGCCAGCTGCGCCTCGTAGGCCTGGTAGCGGGCCAGATACAGGCGCTCGCCGTCGAGGATCAGCGGCGCGAATTCACCCGGTGCGCCGACCAGCTTGGATGCCCGCAACTGCGCATGCCAGTCGGCCAGCGCCGGCAGGCCGAAGGCGCAGTCCGGCCACGGCCGCTGCCCGGCCCAGCGCGCCAGCGGCAGGCACACGTCGCCCTTGCCCAGCGCCTCGCAACACAGCGCGGCGGCGGCCAGCGCGCTGGCCGCCGCGTCCGGATTGAGGCGCTGCAGGCTGTCGAGCAGGGCGCGCTCCAGCGGGCCGAGGGGCAGGTCGGCGGGATTCATCGGCTTTCTCCGGCGAACAGCACGCAGGTTGGGTTGAGTGCAGCGATACCCAGCAGGGGGCCGGCCTGCACGGCGATGGGTAGCGCAGGCTCAACCCATCCTACGGGACGAAATCTCATCGGTTGTCCCCCACAAACAATTCATCCAAGGCATCCAGCAACGCCGCGCTGGGCCGGGCGAAGTACACCCCGGCCGTCGGCATGCCGCGCAGGAACAGGTAGAAGGCGCCGCCCAGTTGCTCGTCGGCAAAATCGCTCAGGCGCTGGCGCAGGAAACGCCGCAGCGCCACCAGGTAGATCAGGTATTGCAGGTAGTAATGTTCGCCGGCCAGCGCCTGCAGCAGGCGCTCGCCGCCGTAGTAGCTGGGGTCCGGGCCGAGCCAGTTGGACTTGTAGTCGGCGATGTACCAGCGCCCCCGGTGCTCAAACGTGAGGTCGATGAAGCCCTTGAGGAAGCCCTTGAGGCTGTCGAATTCCAACCGTGCGGCGGCCTCGCGCAGCGGTTCGGCGAGGCCCATGGCCGGGTCGCTGAGGATCGCGCGCAGGCGCTGCACGTCGAGGTCGGCGACCGGGAAGGTGAAGCCCAGCTCCGGCAACCGCCGCGCCGCCTGCAGATCGGCGAGGCGCAGGCCGTTACCGTCGAGATCGCTGTCCAGCACCTGCTGCAACTGCTGGCTGGCGATGGCGCCCCAGGTGTCGGCGGGGATGCCGTGTGCGCTCAGGGCCGGCTCGACCAGATCGGCCAAGGCGCCCTTGCCACGCGCCCAGTCCTCGAGGATCGCGTGCAGGCAGGTACCGGCGCGGGCGCCGCGCGGGAAGGCGAAGAAGCCCGTGCCCGGCTCGCTGGCATCCGGCATCACCAGGCCGTCGCGGTCCGGTGCCTCCATATGCAGGCCAGCGGCCAGTCCGGAGAAGCTGCCGATGCGCCAGGCGCTGGACAGGCTGCGGGCGAAACGCTGCAAGGCCGCCGGCGCCACGCCGCGCAGCTGGCCGGCGGCGCTGGACTCCTGGCCGAGCAGCGGCAGGCGGGCGATCAGGCCGCCACTGGCATTGGCCAATGCGTCCAGTTCGGCGGCCAGCGCCGCGCCGCTGCGCTCGTTGAGATGGCCGCCCAACTCGCCGAGGGCATCGGCGCCGCTCAGTTCGCGGCCGTGCAGCAGCCAGGCCAGGGCGCTGCTGTGCAGCCCCTCGTCCGGCAGGGCGCCGGTCTTCTGGCTCGGCTTGGGCACCGCCACCGGCCCCCAATGCAGCCACAGGCGATCGCGCGCGCGGGTCAGGGCGACGTAGGTCAGGCGCAGCTTCTCGGCGAACTGTTCGCGGCGCGCCTGCTCCAGGCGTTCGTCGAGCCGCGCGCTGCCGAGGTCGAGCAGCGGCCGGCCCTCTTCGTCGTGGCAGCGCGCGCTGCTCTTGTGCTGGCCGAGCAGGCGGCCGTCCCACAGGAAGGGGCAGAACACCAGCGGGTATTCCAGGCCCTTGGAGGTGTGGATGGTGACGATCTGCACCCGTTCGGCATCGCTTTCCAGGCGCAGCAGGGCGTCCTCGCCGGCGCCTTCGCTGCCGCGCTGGGCGTTGAACCAGGCGAGCAGCGCTTCCAGGCCCGGACGCTGCAGGCGTTCGCTCTGCAGCAGTTCGGCCAGGTGCAGCAGATTGGTCAGCCGCCGCTCGCCATCGAGCCCGGCCAGCAGGCGTTCGGCGACGCCTTCCTGATCCAACCAGGCGCGGAACACGCGCATAAAGCCGTGCTGCTGCCACAGCTGGTGGTACTGCTCGGCATCGCTGCGCTCCTTGTCCCAGGCACGTTCGTCGTCCTGGCAGCGCGCCAGCTGCTGGGCATCGCGGCCGAGCAGGCGGGTGGCCAGGGCGTAGCGCAGCAGGCCTTCGCGGCCCGGCTCGGCATAGGCGGCAAGCACCGCGGCGAGTTCGCCGGCCTCCTCGCTGTGCCACACGCTGTCACGGCCACGGCGCACGCTGGGCACGCCGCGCGCGGCCAGCTCGCTGGCGACGCTGGCGGCCTCGCGATGGCTGGCGACCAGCACGGCGATATCGCCGCCCTTGAGCGGCGCTCGGCCTTTGTCATCCGCGAAATAGGCCTCACCGCGAGCGCTGGCGGCGAGCAATGCGGCGATGCGCTGGGCGGTGTCGAGCGCGGCCAGCTCGCCGGCGCGGCCCTTGTTCAGCCCCTCGTCTGCAAGCCAGACCAGCGCCAGCGGCGCACCGCTGTCCGCGTCCGGCAGCACCAATCGGGCGCGCGGCTTGCTGCTGGCACTCACCGGCGGATAGTCGAGACCCTGCTCGGCGAACGGCTGCGGACGGGCGAACAGCTGGTTCAGCGCGGCGATCAGCTCGGGCGTCGAGCGGTAGTTGAACGGCAGGTCGTAGCGCCGCGCGGCGGCATCGCGGGCCTTGAGATAGGTGGCCAGGTCGGCACCACGGAAGGCGTAGATGGCCTGCTTGGGGTCGCCGACGAAACACAGGTCGCCACCCGCCTGGCCCGGCGACACGGGGTAGATGCGGTCGAAGATCGCGTATTGCACCGGGTCGGTGTCCTGGAACTCGTCGATCAGCGCCAGCGGGTACTGGGTGCGCAAGGTGCTGGCCAGATCGTCGCCGGCCGCGCCGTGCAGCGCCTCGTTCAAGCGATTGAGCAGGTCGTCGAAGGCCAGCAGGCGCTGCGCCGCCTTGCGTGCCGGCAGCTCGGCGTTGAGCCGGTCGAGCAGCTTGACCTGCAAGGCGATCAGCCGTTGCTGGCCGGCCGGCAGCGCCTGGGCCAGCGCTTCGACGAGGGCGTCGAAGGCCTCGGCGATGGCGCTTTGCGGCGCGTCATGGCCTTTCTTGGTGGCCTTCAGCAACGCGGCGGCGCCGCACTTGGCCAGGCCGTCCGGCGCCTCGAACAGTGCCGCCGGGTCGGCGAAATAAGCGTCCAGCTCGGCGGCCCATAGCGGCAGCTTGACCAGCTTGTGGGTGCTCTGGCTGAGCCCGCCGTGGGCGCGCAAGGCTTCGATCAGCGCCGCGCCGCCGTCCCGCCACAGTTGCGCGGCCTGCGCCCAGGCGGCGCTGGCCGCCTCCAGTTCGTCGGCGCCGACCGCCTCGCGCGGCTCGATGCGCAGGTAGGGCTTGCCCAGGTGCTGGCGCAACTGCTGGCGCAACAGGCCGGGGGTGATCTTGCTGCGCGCCAGGAAGCGCGCCCAGGCCGGCTCGGCGGCAGCCAGCTCGTGGCGCCAGGCGTCGGCGAGCAGCGCGTCGAGCACCTCGCGGTCGTCCTGGGTCAGCTCGCTGTCAAAGTCGCCGCCGGCCTCGAAGGCGGCGTCCTGCAGGGCGCGCTGGCAGAAGCCGTGGATGGTGAAGATCGCCGCCTCGTCGAAACCGTGTACCGCCAATAGCAGACGGCGGCGCGCGTCCTCGCCGGGATGCCGCCTGTGCAGTTCGCTGAGAAAGGCATCCTGGCTCGGCGTGCCTGCGTAGATCGCCAGCAGCTCGGCCAGCCGCGTGCGGATGCGTTCGCGCAGCTCGGCGGTGGCGGCGGTGGTGTAGGTGACGACGAGGATCTGCCCGACGCTGAGCTGGCGCTCGAGCAGCAGGCGCGCGTACAGCGCGGTCAGCGTCCAGGTCTTGCCGGTGCCGGCGCTGGCTTCGATCAGCGAGCGGCCGTCGAAGGCGGAAGTCTGCAGGTCAAGGCTCATGCGTCGTCCTCCTCGCTGGCCAAGGCTTTCAGCGCCGGGCCGAGCAGTTGTTCGGCGAGCGCCTCGAAGCGCTCGTCCAGCGGCTCACGGTCGCGGAAGGCCAGGGCGTTCCAGGGGTCGAGGCTCTCGCCGGGGATCGGGCTGAACTCGGCGCCGAGCCAGGCCGTCTGCGCGGCCCCGCGGGCCGCGTCGATCGGCTCCTTCTTGCTGCGCGCGCTGGGCGTGCACAGCGCCTTGGCGAACTCGAAGCTGCTGCGGGTGAGGAACGCCAGCGGCTCGCACAGCGCCTCGCGGTAGGCAGCCAACCAGCTCTCCAGCAGCTCGGCGGGGTTATCCAGCGGACCGAGCTGCCAATCGCCGGCCGGCGACACCAGCAGGCTGTCGCGCGCGATACCCGGCGTGGCGCTGCCCGATGTTAAGGCGCAGTTCAGCAACAGGTGGCGCAGCCAGAAGCCGGGCAGGTCCCAGGCGCCGGGGGCGTACAGGCGCCAGTCGAACAGGCCGTCGGCGGTGACGCCATCGAGCCAGCCGTGCACGCGCACGCCGGCCAGTTGGACGTCCACCAGCAGCGGCTGCGGCGCCTCAAGCGGGCGCGTCTCGAACAGCCGTGGGGCGAAGGCGCGCACCGGGCCGCGCAGTTGGCCCCACAGCGCGTGACCAAGTTCGCCGGACGGCAGCCAGCCGGCGGCGCGGGCGACCCGGCGCTCGTCCTGCTCGGACCAGTCACGCTCGATGGCTTGCAGCGCCAGCAGGCGCAGGCCGCGCCGCGCCGGGCCTTCGAGGGCGAAGGGTTCGTCGGCGGCGATGGCCTCTTCGGCAGCGGCCAGGCGCAGACCCAAACGCTGTTCGAGCAGGAAGCGCGCCGGCTGACGGAAGCACTGCAGCAGCTGCGCGGGCTCGATGCACAGCCAGGCCGCGCCCGGCTCCGGCAGGCGTTCGATGAAGGCCGGCGGCTGCAGCAGTGGCGCTTCGGCCAGGCGCTGGGCGGCGCGGAACCAGGACGCGGCGAAGCCCTGGAGGCGGCCGCTGGGCTGGAAGCCGTCGGCGGCGAAGGGTTGCAGCGGGTGGGCGATGGTAATGGCGGCGCTGGCTTTCTGCTCTTCTGGTAGGAGCGAATTCATTCGCGATGCTTCTGCGCTGCCTGGATCGCGGATAAATCCGCTCCCACAGACGGCGGTGAGGTCGACCGCTTCCAGCAGTTCGCTGACCAGCACCGAGGGCGGCAGCTCGGCGTTGTCGCGCGGGTCGCGGCCAACGTAGCTGAGGTACAGGCCATCGCGCGCCGACAGCAGGGTTTCCAGCAGCAGGTAGCGGTCGTCCAGGCGCCGCGCACGGTCGCCACGGCGGGGCTTGTGGGCGATCAGGTCGAAGCCGGCGGCCGGCGCGCGGCGCGGCAGGGCGCCGTCGTCGAGGCCGAGCAGGCAGACCTGGCGGAACGGCAGGCTGCGCATCGGCACCATGGTGCAGAAGGTCACCGCACCGGTGAGAAAGCCCGCGGCGCCGCCGCCCTGTTCCAGCTGCACGCTGAGTTGCTGGCGCAGCAGGGCCAGCTCCAGCGGCCGCTGGATGCCGGACGCCGCGGCCTGCTCGCGCAGGGTGGCGCAGGCCTGGCTGAGCAACAGCAGGCTGTCGCCGGCTTCGCGCTCGTCGAACAGGCTGTCGAGCAGTTGTTGCAGGCTGTCGGCCCAGTCGGCGAGCGGGCGGGGCCGTTGCAGTTGTTCGGCGAGCCCGGCAAGGCGGGCGACGAAGGCGGCGAGACGCCCGAGCAGTTGGCCGCGCGCGCCTTCCACGGCGTCCAGCGGCCAACTGTCGCCGAGCAGCGGCAGGCCGCTGCCGGCCAATTGCGGCGGCGCGGCGAAGCCGAGCAGCAGGCGGTCGAGGCCCTGGCGCCAGCTGAACGCAGGGTCCGCCGGCAAACCGAGCTGGGCGCGGTGCGCGGCGTCGCGGCCCCAGCGCACGCCGGCCTCGTGCAGCCAGTCGCGCAGCAGCGGCAGGTCTTCGGCCTCGATGCCGGCGCGGCGGGCGATGGCCGGCTGCTCCAGCCAGGCGAGGATGTCCTCGGCGGCGAAGCGGCTTTCCGGCAGGCCGAGCAGTTCGAGGAAGGCCTCGAGCAGCGGCACTTCCTTGCGCAGGCTGCGGTCGGCGAGGCTGAAGGGAATCCGCGGGGCGCCGGCCTTGGCGGCAAACACCGCTTCGATGTAGGGCGCGTAGCGTTCGATGTCGGGGGTCAGCACCACCACCTGATCGGGGCTCAGGCCGGGGTCGGCCTGGAAGCGGGCGAGTAGCTGGTCGTGGAGGATTTCCACTTCGCGCAGCGGCGAGTGGGCGATGTGCAGCTCCAGCGAGCGGTCGTCGTCGCGCAGCACCAGGCGCTCCTCCGGGCTGCGCGTTCTGAGCCGCAGGATGTCGTGCTGCAGGGCGTGCAGCAGGCTGTCGTCGTGCAAATCCTGGTCTTCGGAATACAGCCCGGTTTCCTGGCCGCCCTCGGCCGAGGCCAGGGCGAACAGGCTGTCGAAGAAGTCGCGGCCCTGTTTGCCCAGACTCGCCAAGAGTGGGTGACCGACGTCCAGATACCAGTCGCCCGGGCTCAGCTCCGGCTGGCGCGCCAGTTCGCGGATGTCGCGGATCTCGCCCCAGGCCTCGCGACAGGGGTTGAGGGCGAAGACGATCACCTCGGTGTGCCGCGCCAGGCCGTCGAGCACGCGCAGGTGGTGCGGCGGCAGGCTGCTGATGCCGAACACCAGCAGGCGCTCGGGCAGGCCGGCGATGGGCGCCGGGCCGTGCAGGCGCTGCAGCAGGTCGTCGAGCAGGCGCGCGCGGTGCGGGTGGCCGTCGGCAGTCAGCTCGCGCCAGAGCAGGGCTTGCCAGGCTTCGTCGCGGCCGAGGTCGAGCAACTCGCCGCGCTCCCAGGCGGCCAGCCAGTCGTCGCGGTACAGCAGGTACTGGTCGAACACGTCGGCGATGCGTGCCGCCAGGGACAGACGCCGGCGTTCGTCGCCGCCGTCCAGGTACTGCGCCAGGCGCGGCGCGCGCTCGAGGTTGGCGGCCTCGCACAGCCAGTCATACAGGCGCCAGCTGAGGGTGGCGGGGGAGAAGGCCGACTGCTCCGGCAGCTGGCCGAGCACCTGGCGGCTCAGCTCCCAGACGAACTTGGCCGGCAGCTGCACCTCCAGGTGCATGGCGATGCCCTGGCTGCGCGCCAGCTCCAGGCTCAGCCAGCGGCCGATGCCCTGGCTCGGCACCACCACCCGTGCCGGCGCCAGCGGATCGCGCTGCGGCTGGGCGAGCAGGCGGGTGGCCAGCGCGCCGAGGGTTTCCAGATCGGGGGCGTGAAAGAGGTTGAGCATGAGGCGAGCCGGCGTCCTGTCGAGGGCGTTAGCGTATCAGCTCGATCAGGAGGGTGGGCAGGCGCGACTGCCGGTGTCGCGCGCGAGGCAGGGCGCCGCGTGGGTTACCGCGCGGCACGGGAACGTAGGTTGGGTTGAGCGCAGCGATACCCAACGGCGAAGGTGATGCCGGAGCGGGTGCTGCGCCATGCCTCGGTCGTTGGGCTTCGTCGCAGGCTCCTCAACCCAACCTACCGGCTACTGCGCCGCCGGCACCACTTCGAGTTTCAGCCGCGGTTTCGCCCAGTAGCCGGTGCAGCTGTCCTCGTTCTTGGCCAGGGCGCCGTGCGGCGGAGCGAGCACGAAGCCGAAGTTGGGATGGTCGTTGAGCACCCACTGCTGCACCTCGGCGGTCACCGGGATGCTCACCCTGGTGGTCGTGCTGCTTTGCGTCACCTGCTTGAGCAGCTCCGGCAGCGGCGTGCCGGCGACCACGGCGAAGTTGCCGCCGGCGTCCGGCGTCTCGCTGGCCATCAGCAACGGCAGGGCGCACTGGTCGCCGCCGGCCACGCGGTTGCTCACTTCGGTGTTGCGCCGCTCGAGCAGCAGCTCGGCGGAGACGATGGTGGCGCCCTGGAGGTCGTCGAGGTTGAAGCCGAACACGCCGTTGTAGGCGTGGCTGATCTGCGTGCTGCAGGGCGAGCCCAGTTCGACGTGGTTGTGGTAGCCGGCGATGAATTCACCGGGCTGGCCGGCGGCGATCGGCTTGGGCAGGCTGGCGGGGTCGAACTCGCCCGGCAGGCAGCCGAAGCGGTCGACGTACTGCGAGACCTTGGTGGCGACCCGCTCGGCGTCGCGTTCGGGCAGGCTCTGCGCGGGCGGCGCGGAGGGCGTGGCGCAGGCGGCGAGGACGGGGAGCAGCGCCAGCAGCAGGGGTAGGCGCGGCAGGGACGGGACGTTGCGCATCAGCGATTCCTCCAGGCGCGTGGGCCAGCGGCGACGAGGGCGGCGCCCGGGCCCGCGGTCAGCAATTGCCGCTGTGGACTGGCGTCGTCACTCATCTACAACTAAAGCTAGACATAGGACCGCGCCGGCGAGGAAAAGTCCGAACTCGCCCGCTTTCACTGCGGTCCCACGAAAGAAGCGGCGCCGGCCATGCGCCAGAGCGCCGCCCGATAACCGGCAAGCCGCCAGGGAGGCCGCTCCATGCTGACCCTGCTGAACCTGTTGTCCGCCGTCGCCTTGCTGATCTGGGGCACGCATATCGTCCGTACCGGCATCCTGCGGGTGTTCGGCGCGCAGTTGCGCAAGATCCTCAGTCAGAACATGAACCGCCGGCCGTTGGCCTTCCTCGCCGGTATCGGCGTCACCGCCCTGGTGCAGAGCAGCAACGCCACCGCCCTGCTGGTCACCTCCTTCGTCGCCCAGGGCCTGATGGCGCTGACCCCGGCGCTGGCGATCATGCTCGGCGCCGACGTCGGCACTGCCTTGATGGCGCGGGTGCTGACCCTCGACCTGTCGTGGCTGTCGCCGCTGCTGATCTTCCTCGGGGTGATCTTCTTCCTCTCGCGCAAGCAGACCCGCGCCGGCCAGCTCGGCCGGGTGGCGATCGGCCTGGGGCTGATCATCCTCGCCCTCGAACTGATAGTTGGCGCCGCCGCGCCGATCACCCAGGCGCAGGGGATCAAGGTGCTGTTCGCCTCGCTGACCGGCGACCTGCTGCTCGACGCCCTGGTCGGCGCGCTGTTCGCCCTGCTGTCCTATTCCAGCCTGGCCGCCGTGCTGCTCACCGCGACCCTCGCCGGCGCCGCGCTGATCAGCCTGCCGGTGGCCATCGGCCTGGTGATCGGCGCCAATATCGGCAGCGGCCTGCTGGCCCTGCTCAATACCAGCATGCAGAGCGCGGCCGGCCGGCGGGTGGCGCTCGGCAGCCTGCTGTACAAGCTGATCGGCCTGCTGCTGATCATCCCGGTGCTCGCGCCGCTGACGCAGTGGCTGGACGGCCTGGCGCTCAGCCCACAGGGCCTGGTGATCGGCTTTCACCTGCTCTACAACAGCCTGCGCTGCCTGCTGCTGCTGCCGACGGTGCGGCCGATGGCGCGCTTCTGCACCTGGCTGCTGCCGGAACAAGCCGAGGCCAGCGGCCTCGCCCGGCCGCGCCATCTCGACCCCGCGGCCCTGGGCACGCCGAGCCTGGCGCTGGCCAACGCGGTGCGCGAAACTTTGCGCATCGGCGACCTGATCGAAACCATGCTGGAGCATCTGCTCGAGGTGCTGCGCGGCAACCAGCCGGCGCTGAGCCGCGAGCTGCACCGCCTGGACGACGACGTCGATGCCCTCTACAGCGCGGTCAAGCTGTACCTGGCGCGGATCACGCGCGAGGGGCTGAGCGAGCAGGACAATCGCCGTTGGGCGGAAATCATCGAGCTGGCGGTCAATCTCGAACAGGCCGGCGACCTGGTCGAACGCATGCTCGGCAAGATCCAGGATCAGAAGACCGCGCAGCGCCGCTCGTTTTCCGCGCACGGCCTGGAGGAGCTGGCCAGCCTGCACGCTCAGTTGCTGGTCAACCTGCGCCTGGGCCTGTCGGTGTTCCTCTCCGGTGACCCGGAAAGCGCGCGCCAGCTGCTGCGCGAGAAACGCCGTTTCCGTGCCCTGCAGCGGCGCCTGGCCCACGCCCATGTCGGCCGCCTGCACCACCAGAACGTGCAGAGCCTGGAAACCAGCTCGCTGCATCTGGAATTGATCGCCGACATGCGCCGGCTCAACTCGCTGTTCTGCAGCAGCGCCTACGTGGTGCTGGAAGAGGCCGACACCGGCGCCCTGCAGCAGGATCTGCCGGCGAACGAGGCGTTGGCCGATTTCAACCATTCGCCCTGAGAACCTGTCTCGGATCTGCTGCGCGTAGGCGATACAGCGTTAAAAACAGCCTCAGAATGCTCATTTACAACGCGTAAACTGCGCTTCTTCGGCTGTTTTTGCCTTGTCTCGCTCTAGCTCGCGAGATCCGAGACAGGTTCTGAGAACCTGTCCAATATCTGCTGCGCTTGGCCATGCGGCGTTGAAAACAGGCTCGCTAGCGCTCACCCTGCGGGCCAGCCTGCGGCTGTTACTCCCGTTGGTCGTAGCGCCTTGCCTGACCTGCGCTCGCGACGATCTTGAACAGGTTCTGAAACTCATAGCGCACTACCGCCTGGCCGGCGCCTTGGGCAGAATCAGCCCCATGACCACGACCGCCCTCGATCCCCACCACGCCTCCGTCAGCGCCAGCATCACCCAGGCGGTGCTGCATGCCGCCCAGCGCCTGGGCCTGGAGCGCGATGCCCTGCTGCACGCCTGCGGCCTGCAGGAAGCGCAGTTGAGCGACCCCGACGCGCGGGTGCCGTTCGCCGCCCAGGAGCAGCTCTGGCAACAGCTGGCCAGCCGGCTGGCCCTGCCCGAGCCAGGCCTGGTCCTGGGGCAGAACCTGGCGCCGGGGCCGTTCAGCGTGCTCGGCTACCTGCTGCAGAGCAGCGCCACTCTCGGCGACGCCATCGCCGCCGGGCTGCGCTACCAGCGCCTGGTCGGCGAGGGCGGTGAGCTGCTGCTGGAGGAGGGCGACGGCGAGCTGCGTCTGGTCTATCGGCCGCTGCACCCCGAGCTGCCGGCGACGCGTACGCGGGTGCTGGCGCTGATGGCCTTCTGGGTACAGATGATGACGCCGCTGCTGGAGGATTTCCGCCTGCTGCGCGCCGACTTCGGGCATGCCGAACCGGCAGCGCTGGAACCTTACGCCGAGGTGTTCGCCTGCCCGCTGCGGTTCAATGCCGCCGCCTACGCCCTGGTGCTGCCGCCGGCGCTGCGCACGGCGCCGCTGATCCAGGCCAATCCGCCGCTGCAGCATCTGCTGCGCCAGCACGCCGAGGCGCTGCTGGCGCGGCTGCCCAGCGAAGGCCTGATCGCCCGGGTGGTGACCCTGCTCGGCGCCCAGCTGGCGCATGGCGAGCCGGACCGCGCCGAGCTGGCGCGCACCCTCAATCTCAGCGAGCGCACCCTGCAGCGGCGCCTGGCCGAGGAGGGCAGCAGTTATCAGCAGCTGCTCAACGACACCCGTCAGCAACTGGCCGAGCGCTACCTGCGCGACGGCCAGCTGCCCGCCGCCGAGATCGCCCTGCTGCTCGGCTATTCGGAGCCCAGCGTGTTCTTCCGCGCCTTCCGCCACTGGACCGGGCTGACCCCCGGCGAGTACCGCGCCCGGCACGGCCAGGCGGGCGGCTAGCCAGCGCTTGGTTCGCCGCCCGGATCCGCACCCCGCGCACCCGGGTTTATTCCCCTTCGGGTCAGCGCCAGCGCTCCTTCGCCGCCCGTAGACGCGGCAATGGCAGGGCCACCAGGATGGTCAGCAACAGCAGGCCGCAGCCCAGCAGCGGCAAGTGCGGCAGACCGAACTGCGTGCTCAGCCACAGGCCGCCGAACCAGGCGCCGCTGGCGTTGCCGAGGTTGAATGCGGCATGGCTCAAGGTCGCCGCCAGGCTCGCCGATTCGCCGGCCTGCTCGACCAACAGCAACTGCAGCGGCGAGGAAATCGCGAAGCTGGCCATGCCCCAGACCAGCAGCAGGGCCAGCGGCGCCAGCGGCAGCTGGATCAGGGCGAACAGGCCGAGCAGGGCCAGGCCACTGACGCCTAGCGCCAGCGGCACCGCATGGCGCAGGCCGCGATCGGCCAAGCGGCCGCCGAGCAGGTTGCCGAGGGTCAGGCCGATGCCGAACAGCAGCAGCGCGCCGTTGTTCTGCTCGGCCGAGTAGCCGCCGACCTCGCGCAGCAGCGGGCTGATGTAGGTGAACACGCTGAACAGCGCCACCGACGACAGGCAGCAGACCAGCAGCGGGTGCAGCACCGGCCAGCGCAGGATGCCGTTCCAGGCGCCGGCCGGGTTGCGCGCCGGCGCCTGCACCGGCGGCAGCCACAGCGCCATGGCCAGCACCGCCAGCAGGCCGAAGCCGGCCACCGCGAAGAAGGTCATGCGCCAGCTGGTCGCCTGACCGAGCCAGGCGCCGAGCGGCACGCCGAGCACGTTGGCGATGGTCAGGCCGCTGAGCACCAGGGCCATGGCCGAGGCGCGCCGATGCAGCGGCGCCAGCTCGGCCGCCAGCAGGGTGGCGCAGCCGAAGAAGCCGGCATGGCTGATCGCCGTGAGCATCCGCGCGGCCAGCAGCCAGCGGTAGTCCGGCGCCAGGGCGCAGGCCAGGTTGCCGAGGGCATAGGCGGCCATCAACCAGAGCAACGCGCGCCGCCGCGGCAGGCGGCCGAGCAGCGGGCCGAGCAGTGGCGCGCCGATCACCACGCCGATGGCGTAGGCGCTGACCAAGAGGCCGGCATCGGCGAGGCTGACGTGCAGGTCGGCGGCCACTTCCGGCAGCAGGCCCATGATGATGAATTCGCTGCTGCCGACCACGAAGCCACCCAGGGCCAGGGCCAGCAACGGCAGGGACAGCAGGGTGCGGGAGTGCATGCAGGGTTCCAACAGTGACGGCGACGGAGAAGGGCGCGCATTGTCGACCAAGCGGCCAGGAAAATCCCGATCTGATGCGGGTGCTGACGTGCCATTCAGGCCGCTTTCCCTCACCCGGCCCTCTCTCAAGGGGAGAGGGCATGGTCCGTTGCGGTCGTGCCGCGCGCGGTTTGCATCTGGCCTCGGTAACCCCTTCTCCCTCCGGGAGAGGGCTGGGGCTGCGGTGGCGTGATGGGGAGCGCCACGCTCGCCCCTGCGCAGCTTGCCTGCCGTGCAACGGCGCCGCGGAAAGCTGGCAGGCCGGGAGCCGGCGACTACCCTGAGGTAACGACGTGAGCCTGGTGCCGATGCGCTGCGGCTGCGTCACCCCGCCGTTCCGGGGCCAGCGGCGCAGCGGCCGGCTCTCCCCAGGCCCAGGCACCAGGAGCATGCTCATGTCATCCATCGCGGTTTTCGGCGCCGGCAACATCGGCTGCTATGTGGGCGGGCGCCTCGCCACCGCTGGCGCGCGCGTCCGTTTCATCGGCCGCAGCCGCATGGCGGATACCCTGGTGCAGCAGGGACTGACGCTCAGCGACCTCCAGGGCTGGCAGGCCACGCTCCCGGCGGAGCAGCTGCGCTTCGGCAGCGACCCGGCCGCGGTGGCTGACGCCGACCTGGTGCTGGTCACCGTGAAGTCGGCGGACACGGCCGGCGCCGCCGCCGCCATCGCGCCCCATCTCAAGCCGTCGGCGGTCGTGCTCAGCCTGCAGAACGGCCTGCACAACGCCGAGCAGCTCGCCGCGCTGCTGCCGCAACATGCGGTGCTCACCGGCGTGGTGCTGTTCAATGTGGCGCAAACCGGCGGCGGACATTTTCATCAGGGGACGGAAGGCGGCCTGGCGGTCGAGCGCTCTGCGCTGCTCGAGCCTGCCGTCGCGGCTTCCGAGCGCGCCGGCCTGGCGCTGGTGCAGCATGACGACATCCTTGCCGTGCAGTGGGCCAAGCTGCTGTTCAACCTCAACAATGCCGTCAACGCCCTCTCCGGGCTGCCACTGAAAGCCGAACTTTCCCAGCGTGCCTATCGGCGCGTACTGGCGGCCGCGCAACGCGAAGGCATTGCCCTGCTGCGCGCGAAACAGCAGCCGCTCGCCCGGTTGACACCGCTGCCGGCGCACTGGGGGCCGGCCCTGCTGGAAATGCCCGACACCCTGTTCCGCATGGTCGCCAGCAAGATGCTGGCCATCGACCCGCTCGCGCGCTCTTCCATGCAGGACGATCTGGTCGGCGGCCGCAGAACCGAAATCGATTATCTGCAGGGCGAGATCCTCAGGCTGGCCGCCAGCCTGGGCCGCCCGGCGCCGGTCAACGCCCGGCTGCTGCAGTTGGTCCGCGCCGCCGAGCAGGGCGGCCGCCGCGACTGGTCGGGCGAGGCGCTGCTGGCCGAGATACGCGCCTGAGCGGTGCGGGGCGGGCATCTTGCGCGCTTTTGCCGGTCCCGGTGGGGCTGCTCGTGGGCGCGGATTTATCCGCGAAACGGGCAGCACGGCATTGTCGGTAGCGAATAAATTCGCGCCTACAACGCCTATGGCGCGCCGAGCTCGTAGGATGGGTTGAGCAACGCGATACCCATCGGCCGGGGGTGATGGGTATCGCTACGCTCAACCCATCCTACGGTTGCGTTGCCTCGCCGAGAAACTTGCGCAGAAACTGCCGGGTGCGCTCCTCCTTGGGCGCGCTGAACAGTTCGCGCGCCGGGCCCTGTTCGACTATCACGCCCTGGTCGATGAACACCGCGCGGTTGGCGACGTCGCGGGCGAAGCTCATCTCGTGGGTGACTATGACCATGGTGCGCTGCTCCTCGGCCAGCGCGCGGATGGTCGCCAGCACTTCGCCGACCAGCTCGGGGTCGAGCGCCGAGGTCGGTTCGTCGAACAGGATCACGTCCGGCTGCATGGCCAGCGCGCGGGCGATCGCCACCCGCTGTTGCTGGCCGCCGGACAGGCGCTTGGGATAGGCATCCTCCTTGCCCGCCAGACCGACCTTGGCCAGCAACGCGCGGCCGCGCGAGACGGCCGCCTCGCGCGGCTCCTTCTTCACCACCACGGGACCTTCGATGACGTTCTCCAGGGCGGTGCGGTGGGGGAACAGGTTGAAATTCTGGAACACGAAGCCGACGTGCTGGCGCAGCCGGCGGATCAGGTTCTGCTGCGCCTTGAGCGGGCGGTCGGCGTCGATCTCGATGCTGCCGACCTGGATCTTGCCGCCGCTGGGGGTCTCCAGCAGGTTGAGGCAGCGCAGCAAGGTGGTCTTGCCCGAACCACTGGGGCCGATGATCGCCACCACCTCGCCGGGGGCGACGTCGAGGTCGATGCCCTTGAGCACCGCTTGACCGTTGAACAGCTTGCTCAGGTTGCGCACGGCGATCATGGGCTGTCCTGCTCATGGCGGTTGACCCGCGCTTCCAGGCGGCCCTGGAAATGCGCCAGGACGCTGGCCAGCACCCAGTAGAGCAGCGCGGCGGCGAGGTACATGGTGAAGATTTCGAAGGTCCGCGCGGTGATCAGCTGGGCCTGGCGGAACAGTTCCGGCACCTGGATGGTGGCGGCCAGGGCGGTGTCCTTGACCAGCGAGATGAAGCTGTTGCCCAGCGGCGGCAGGGCGGTGCGCGCGGCCTGCGGCAGGATCGCCCGGCGCAGGGTCTGCACCCGGGTCATGCCGATGCTGGCGGCGGCTTCCCACTGGCCGCGGTCGATCGAGGCGATGGCGGCACGGAGGATCTCCGAGGTGTAGGCGGCCATGTTCAGCGAGAAGCCGATCAGCGCCGCCGGCAGCGGTTCCAGCTGGATGCCCAGCTGCGGCAGGCCGTAATAGATCATGAACAGCTGCACCAGCAGCGGCGTGCCGCGGAAGAACGACACATAGACCCGCGAGGTCCAGCGCAGCGGGGCGACGCCGTAGAGGCGCATCAGCGCCAGGAGAAAGCCCAGCAGCAGGCCGAAGAACATCCCGCCGAGGCTCAGCACCACCGTGTAGATGGCGCCCTTGAGCAGGAAGGGCGCGGAGTCCAGCGCAAGCTGCAGGCTTGCTTCGATCATTGCGTCACGTCAGCCTTGAACCACTTCTCGGACAGTTGCTTGAGGGTGCCGTCGGCGCGCAGCTTGGCGATCGCCAGGTTGAGCGCCGCGAGCAGCTCGGGATTGCCCTTGCGCAGAGTGACGCCGGCCTCCTGACGGGAGAACGGCGCGCCGGACACCGCCAGGCTGTCGCCGGTCTTGCCGATCAGCTCGAAGGCGGCCAGGCGGTCGACGAGGATGGCGTCGATGCGGCCGACGCGCAGGTCCTGGTACTTGGTCGGGTCGTCGTCGTAGGTCTTGATCTCGGCCTTGGGCACGTTGTCCTTCAGCCACTGCTCGTAGTTGGTGCCGAGGCCGACGCCGACCTTCTTGCCGGCCAGGTCGGCGGCGCTCTTGTACTGGCCTTCGTCGCCCTTGCGGGTCAGCGCCTGGATGCCGGACACGGTGTAGGGCGTGGAGAAGTCGTACTTCTTCTTGCGCTCCTCGGAGATGGTCACCTGGTTGATCACCACGTCCAGGCGCTTGGACTCCAGGGCGGCGAGGATGCCGTCCCACTTGGTCGGCTGGAACTCGGCCTCGACCCCCAGCTGCTTGGCCAGCGCCTCGGCGAACTCGACTTCGAAGCCGGTCAGCTTGCCGTTCTCGTCCTGGTAGTTGAACGGCGGGTAGGTGCCTTCGAGGCCGACCTTGAGGCTGCCCTTGGCCTTGATCTGCTGCAGCAGATCCTCGGCGGCGAAGGTCGGGGCGATGAAGCTGGCGCCGAGCACCAGGCTCAGGCTGCCGAGGAGCAGATGGCGACGCAGGAAGGATGGGATCATGGCTAGCCCCTTTGGCTGAAGGTGTCTATGCAGGGTAGTCGCTACGCCGCCGTCTGTCGGGCGTACTCGCGAAGCAGTGCGGGGGGGCACGCCGGCGAACTGTTCGCGGCGCTCCTGAGCCCGCCCTACGACGCGGTGCCCGCCGTCGCCGGGTGGTAGGCGAACAGCGCCGGCGAGCCGCCGGTGTGCAGGAACAGCAGTGGACCCCCGCCGGCGAAGGCCTGGCGGGCGATGCCGTCGAGCAGGCCGGCGAAGGCCTTGCCGGTGTACACCGGGTCGAGCAGCAGGCCCTCGCTGCCGGCCACGCGGCGGATGGCGTGCAGGGCGGCGGCATTCGGCTCGCCATAACCTGGGGCGAAGTACTGGTCCCAGAGTTCGATGCGCAGCCCGGGCGGCACCGGCACGCCGAGCAACTCGGCGGTGTGCTGCAGCAGGCCCTCGACCTTGGGCCGCTGCTGGGCATCCAGGCGCGACACGCTGACGCCGATCACCCGTGTGCCAGGCAGCGCGTATTCCAGCGCCAGGGCCAGGCCGCTGTGGGTGCCGGCGCTGCCGGAGGCCAGGAGCACGGCGGCAAAGTCCACCCCGCTGTGCTTGATCTGCGCCGCCAGCTCCAGGCCGGCGCGCACGTAGCCTAGCGCGCCGAGCGGGTTGGAACCGCCGATCGGCACTATGTAGGGTTGCTTGCCCGCGGCGTGCAGGCGGGCGGCGCTGGCCAGCAACTGATTGTCGGCATCGTCGAGGTTGGCCACGAGCTCGACCTCGGCGCCGAACAGCTCGAGCAGCAGGCGGTTGCCGTTGGAGAGGTAGTTGCGATCCGTGGTGCCGATCGGGTTCTCCAGCAACGCATGGCAGCCGAGGCCCAGGCGGGCGGCGACGGCGGCGGTCTGGCGCACGTGGTTGGACTGGATGGCGCCGGCGGTGACCAGGGTGTCGGCATCGGCGCGCAGCGCGTCGGCGGCCAGGTATTCGAGCTTGCGCACCTTGTTGCCGCCGAGGGCGAACGGCGTGAGGTCATCGCGCTTGACCCACACCTCGTGGCCGAGCTGGCGCGACAGGTGGGCGAGCTTCTCCAGCGGCGTCGGCGCGCCGATCAGTTCGAGGCGCGGGAAGCGGGCGAGGGCGGTGCTGAGCATGGTCATGGCTCCCGGGGGGATGGTTACCACTCTAGTTCGTAGGATGGGTTGAGCAACGCGATACCCATTACCCCTACCCGATGGGTATCGCTGCGCTCAACCCATCCTACGGTCTGCGCGGTTTTTCACCCTAGGGGCTAGATGTAGCTTGGCGTTGAGCGTAGCGATACCCAACGCGTAGCCGATCGGGCCAAACGGCCGGCTCTCACGCCTTGCGCCAGACGCTGGCCAGCCACGGCTGCTGGGCGCGCGGCAGGCCGGCGGGGCGGTAGTAGTGCTCCAGCTCGACGAAGCCGGCCGCCCGCAGCAGGCGGCGCCAGGCCGCCAGGTCGTGATAGGCGCCGTAGCGCTCGCCATTCCAGCCTTCGTCGTTGTGCCCGCGCGGGTTGGAACTGAACAGCACGCCGCCGGGCTTGAGCGTGGCGTGCAGCTGGCCGAGCACCCGCGGCAATTCCTGCAGCGGCACATGGAACAGCGAAGCGTTGGCGAAGACGCCGTCGAAGCGTGCCGGCGGCAGGTCGAGCTGGAGGAAGTCCTGCTGCCACACCTCGCAGCCGGAATCGGCACGCGCCATCTCGGCGAAGCGCGGGCAGCCGTCGAGGCCGACCGGCGCATGGCCGAGGGCCTTGAAGGTGCACAGGTCGCGGCCCGGGCCGCAGCCGAAGTCGAGGATGGCGAACGGCGGCGCGGCCTGGATATGCCGCAGCAGGGCGGCGATGTTCTGGCTGACATCGTGGTCGCGGGTGCCTTCGCGGAAGGCTTCGGCGCTGCGCTGGTAATGTGCCAGGGTCAGCGCGCTGATCTGGGCGAGTTCTTCGTGGGGCAGTTTCGGGCTCATGCGGCGTTCACGGTTGCGCAGGCGGGCACACAGTTTAGCGGCCCAGCACGCGCCGATAGAACAGCCCACAGATCAGCCCGAACAGCGCCAGGCCCAACCACTGCGCGGTGCCGGCGAAGTTTTCGCCGACCAGTGCCAGCGGCGCGGCCTGGCCGCTGGTGCCGATCAGCGCGGCGAGCAGGATGCCCATCAGGCTTTCGCCGACGATCAGCCCCGAAGCGAGCAGAACGCCGCGGCGCTTGGCGCTTTCCGCATCGCCGCCGCGCTTGGCCAGGGCGTTCTCCAACAGCCAGGCGAGCAGCGCGCCGATCACCAGGGTCATGCCGATGGTCGGTGGCAGGTAGATGCCCAGGCCGACCGCCAGCACCGGCAGGCTGGCGCTGCTGGTGCGGCGCAGGATCAGGTCGAAGAGGATCAGGGCCGCGCCCAGCGCCACGCCGATGAGGATCATGGTCCAGTTCAGCGCGTCGTGGAAAATCCCGCTGGCGATCGCCGTCATCAGCGTCGCCTGCGGCGCGGCGAGCGCCTGCTGCGGGTCCATGCCGGCGCGCGGCAGGGCACCGGTGAAACCGTAGGCGCCGTACAGCAGCTCCAGCACCGGTGGGATCACCAGGGCGCCGACCAGGCAGCCGACGATCAGCGCCACCTGCTGACGCCAGGGCGTGGCGCCGACCAGGTAGCCGGTCTTGAGGTCCTGCAGGTTGTCGTTGGAGATCGCCGCGATGGCCAGGATCACCGAGGTGGTGAACAGCGCCAGGGCGATCGCGACCTGGCCGTCGCCGCTCTGCAGCAGGCCGGCCTCGACGTTGCCGAAGCCGAGGATCAGCAGCGACACGAGGATCACCGCGATGATGCCGATGCCGGAGATCGGGCTGCTCGACGAGCCGACCAGGCCGGCCATGTAGCCGCAGGCGGCGGCGATCAGGAAGCCGAAGATGAAGGCGAACACCACGCACACCAGCACCAGGCTCCAGAAGGCGAAGCCGCTGAGGTGCGGCGCCGCCTCGTGGAGGAAGTAGCTGAACACCAGGAACAACGCCAGCAGCAGCACCGCGGCGATGGCCAGGATCCACTGCGCCGGCATGTCGCGCTGGCTGCGCAGTTCGCTGTGCTCGGCCGTGCCGCGCACCGCGGCGAGCGAGTGCCAGACGCCTTCGGCCATCGGCTTGAACAGCGTGGCCAGGGTCCACAGCGCGGCGACGCCTATGGTGCCGGCGCCGAGGAAGCGCACCTGCGAGGTCCACAACTGGCTGGCCAGCTCGCTCAGGCTCTGCCCGGCCGCCGGCGTGGCATTCACCGTCAGCAGCGGCACCGCCACGCCCCAGGCGATCAGCACGCCGATGATGATGGCGATGCCGGCGGTGATGCCCATCAGGTAGCCGGCGCCGACCAGCGCCAGGGAGAAGCCGGTGCTCAGGCGGAACGCCGCCTGGCCGGCGGTCAGCCACAGGCTGATGCTCTCGCCGAGCAGCTTGAAGCCGCTGCTGGCCAGGCTGAACAGCGCCGCCACCAGGCCGCCGGCGAGGATGTCGCGCAGGCCCGGGGCGTTGCTGTCCTCTGCTGGCCCGCCCTCGTCGTCGCCGCTGCCGACCCGCAGGATCTCCGCCGCCGCCACGCCTTCCGGATAGGGCAGCTGGCTGTTGACCACCATCACCCGGCGCAGCGGGATGGTGTAGAGCACGCCGAGGATGCCGCCGATGGCGCAGATCGCCGCGGTCTGCCAGAACGGGAAGCCGCTCCAGTAGCCGATCATCAGCAGGCCGGGGAGGATGAAGATGATCGACGACAGGGTGCCGGCCGCCGAGGCCTGGGTCTGCACCATGTTGTTCTCGAGGATGTTGGCGCCGGGGAAGTAGCGCAGCACCGCCATGGAAATCACCGCGGCGGGAATCGACGAGGCGAAGGTCAGGCCGACCTTGAGTCCGAGGTAGACGTTGGAGGCGGTGAACACCACGGTGATCAGCGCGCCGAGGATCGAGCCGCGCAGGGTCAGTTCGGCCAGGTTCGCGTCGTCGGGGACTCGTTGCAGCATGAAGGGCACTCGGCAAAGGCGGGAGGTTGCGCCTCAGCTTAGGCCAGGGTGCCCCGCTGCACTTGGCGGGTTAGACGGCTGAGCCGCGCGCCGACATCGGCAGCGCTTCAACTCTCCGCCTCTCCGGCTTTCGCATCGGCAGCTGCCCCACCAGTTCCGCGGCAGCTTGGCGCGAGTGAAGGGGTGTACCCATATATGCATTTAAGTAATTAAAATCTAACTAACAATTCTTTTTTGGTTTATTAATTTTTCATTACTGTTGCCTCCGTTGGCTATGAGCCGCTGTGTAGAGAGCCTGGCAACAAGCGCAGGCAAGGAAAGTTGACTGGGTAGTCATGAGTTTCGCTGTATATTAATGTATATAGCGAGACCTGATTCCCCCTAAGAAAAAATCAAGATCAGACCATTTCTGGAGTAAGCCCCATGAACAAGTCCACCCTGGCGCTGGCCGTCGCTTCCGGCCTGCTGGCCGGCCAGGCCGGCGCTGCCGGCTTCATCGACGACAGCAAGGCCAGCCTCGGCCTGCGCAACTTCTACATCAACCAGGACACCCGCAACGAGCAAGCCAACACCCAGGAAGAATGGGGCCAGGGCTTCCAGTTCAACTACGCCTCGGGCTTCACCGCCGGCACTGTCGGCGTCGGCGTCGACGCCCTGGGCCTGCTCGGCGTCAAGCTCGACTCGGGCAAGGGTCGTCACTACAACCCGGACTCCAGCAAGTACAGCGGCACCGTGTTCCCCACCGAGGAGGATGGCCGTGCGGTAGACGAGTTCAGCAGCCTGGGCCTGACCGGCAAGCTGCGCCTGTCGAAGACCGAGGCGCGCCTCGGCACCCTGCTGCCGAAGCTGCCGGTGGTGACCTACAACGACGGGCGCCTGCTGCCGCAGACCTTCGAGGGTGGGCAGATCAGCTCGAACGAAATCGACAACCTGACCCTGATCGGCGGCCAGCTGGAGCACGCCAAGGGGCGCAGCTCGAGCAGCAGCGAAGGCCTGTCGATCGGCGGCGCCAACAACGCCCAGACCGGCCAGTTCAGCAACAAGTTCTACTACGCCGGTGGCGACTACAAGATCGGCAAGAACCTGCTGGCGCAGTACTACTATGGCAACCTGGAAGACTTCTACACCCAGCACTTCCTCGGCCTGGTGCACAACTGGGCGATCGGCTCGGGCGCGCTGAAGACCGACCTGCGCTATTTCAACAGCGCTTCCGACGGCAAGAACGGCAGCGCCGTCGGGCGTGCCGAAGGCTTCACCAGCACCGGTTTCTACGGCGTCAACGGCGCGGGCCGGGCCATCACCCGCGGCGAAGTGGACAACGACACCTGGAGCGCCCTGTTCACCTACAGCCTCGGCGGCCATGCCCTGAGCGCCGGCTATCAGCAGCTCTCCGGCGACAGCGCCTTCCCCTACCTCAACCAAGGCGACGGCGCCACCGCCTACCTGATCACCGACCGCCAGATCGGCAAGTTCCTCAGCGCCGGCGAACGCACCTGGGTCGCCGAATACGGCTACGACTTCGCCGCGGCCGGCGTGCCGGGGCTGAAAGCCGTCGCCACTTACCTGAAGGGCGACCATATCGACTCGGCCGCTGGCGACAAGCAGGAGTGGGAACGCGACTTCCGCCTCGACTACGCCCTGCAGTCCGGCCCGCTCAAGGGCCTAGGCTTCTCCTGGCGGAATGCCAGCCTGCGAGGCAACGCCAGCGCCGACCAGGACGAGAACCGCCTGATCCTCAGCTACACGCTGTCGCTGCTGTAAGTTTCCTCAAGTGGTGCTTGGCCGGGCCCCAGGGCCCGGCATTTTTTTGCCTGTGCCGCACGCCGGCCAGATCGGGGTGGTCCAGTAGGGCGGATGCAACCCGTAAGGTCAGAGAACGGCTTCGATGCGAAATTGCATGCACTTGACCATGCGTTTGCATTCGCTCTGACCACCTATCGCACCGACTTGACCATCATGTTCGTGAATCGCGTGACAGGCAGAGATCGGCCAGAAGAAGACCATGGGCTAAGGTTTCGCGGAGGCTATCGAAGCCTAGGGCGCCGTCCTGAACGAAGACGAAAATGAGCAGAGGGCGAAGACAGAAACCGCCAGTATCAAAGGCATCGGGAGTCAAACGAAGTCGCTCAAGCACAGGCAGAGAATAGCTATAACGAACAGTGGAGCAGATACAGCTATCCAGCATAGACTGCCGTCGGCGCGGGTCAGGATCGTGGGGAGACCGCACCTCGCCTAAGCCGATGACATCAGCCTTTTGCAGACACATTAGTACCTATGACATTAATCGCTGCGGGCAAAGCATATGCTTGCCAGTGTGTGATGGCGTTTGGCGTAATGCGCGCTAGCTTGCAGAATTCGGATTGCAAGCATCCAAGGACTAGGAATACACGAAAATGTGGTTAGGCCGCTGGATTGCCCTGTTAACGATTACGCTAAGCCCTTTGGCATTCTCGTCTGAGATTAGCTGCAAGGTGGTCGCCATCAGCGATGGCGACACCTTCACATGCCTTGATGCGTCACGATCCCAGATCAAAGTACGCATGGCCAATATCGACACCCCCGAAAGCAAGCAGCCTTACGGCCAAAAGGCCAAACAAGAGCTCAGAGAGCTGCTGTTTGGAAAGTACATTACCCTCGAGGCGGAAGCAAAGACAGGTACGGGCGCACTATCGGGCATGCCTATGTTGACGGCGTACATGCCAACCGAGAAATGGTTGCCCGGGGTGCCGCTTGGGTGTATCGCCAATACAACAGCGATCAATCCCTGATAGACCTGGAGCAGTCCGCTAAGGCCGCACGGCTCGGCCTATGGGGGTTATCAGAGGCTGAAGTAATGCCGCCATGGGAATGGCGAAAAGCAGGTAAAACAACTACAGGCCACCTTCGGGTGGCCTTTTAGCATTAGCGGGTAATACTTCTCTATATAGGTGGGCGTGTTGCTGGTGGCGCGCGCCGCGGGGAGGTGTGAGGTGAACAAGCTATCAATTGTGGGTGCCGGTATGGTGGGTGAGGCGGCGGCTCAGATCATCGCCCGGGAAGAGTTCTGTCGTGAGTTGATGTTGATTGATGTGCAGGGTGAGTTGGCACAGGGCAAGGCGCTGGACGTCTGGCAGGCGGCAGTTGAGTCAGGTTCTGATACCTGGGTTTACGGCGGGTCCAATGCCGAACTGCTGCAGGATTCTGACCTGGTGGTGATTACGGCGGGTGTGCCCCGCAAGCCTGGTCAGTCGCGTCAGGATGTATTGAGTATCAATCTGCCAATTCTCGATAGCATCATGCTGGATATTAATCGTCATGCTCCGGCGGCGACGGTGTTGGTGGTGTCGAACCCGGTCGACGTGCTGACCTATCGGGCTTGGTGTCTCAGTGGGCTGGGACGCGACAGGGTGTTCGGGCAGGCGGGGGTGCTGGATACAGCGCGCATGAAGTGTTTCATTGCCGAGGAGACAGGGTTTTCTGCTCGGGATATCACGGCGCTGGTGCTGGGAGGGCATGGCGATAGCATGGTGCCGCTGATGCGATACTGTGCGGTCGGTTCGGTGCCGCTGTCTCACTTCCTGTCCAGTCAGCAGATAGAGCGGATTGTGGAGCGCACACGTCAGGGTGGCGGCGAGATTCTGGGTTTGAAGAAGCTGGGGAGCGCCTGCGATGCGCCGGGCGTGGCAATTGCAAAGATGGTGGATGCTATCGCCAATGGGCGAAACCGCATTTTGCCGGCGGTCGCGATTCTCGAGGGCGAGTACGGGCGAACAGGTATTGCCATGGGTGTCCCCTGTGTGCTGGCAGAGGGGGGGGTTGCGCGGGTGATCGAGTTGTCTCTGGATGCGCAGGAGCAGGCGATGTTCGACCGCTCTGCAGATCAGGTGGTGCGTGATATTGCTGAAATGAATGCTTTGTGAGCGGGGGTATATGAGGGGGTTTTGGGCGCAAGGGGGAGTGGAGCGCCGGTCCCTGGCGCTCGGGGTCATGGTGTTGCCTGGTGTCAGGCAGTGGCACTATGATCTTTTATGGGTCTGAACAGGCCGGATAGTCGCGTTTCTTTAAACCGGTATACAGCTGGCGCGGACGACCGATACGGTTCGGGCGAGGGTGTGCAGAATTTTGTGTAACCGGGGTTGGGGTTACTGCTGCGGCAGCCTGTCTTCGTAGCTGATCGTAAAGCGGGTCAGCGCCGCCTTCCAGTCACGGATCGGCATCGTCCATTTCTTGCTGATGTTACGTAGCGCCAGGTAGAAGAGTTTCAACAGTGCTTCATCGCTGGGGAACGAGCCCCGGTTCTTGGTGATCTTACGCAGGCTCATGTTCACCGATTCAATGGCATTGGTGGTGTAGATGACCTTGCGGATCTCCGGCGGGAAGTCGAAGAACGGCGTGATCCGCGCCCAGTTGCGCCGCCAAGATTGGCCAATCGGCAGATAGTCATCGCCCCACTTGGCCTCGAACTCGCCGAGACGTAGTTCGGCTTCATCCGCCGTGCTGCATTGGTAAATCCGCTTCAGATCAGCGGCCACCTCGGCGCGCCGCTTCCAGGACACGTAGTTCAGGCTGTGCCTGACCATGTGCACGATGCACAACTGCACGCTGGTGTGCGGGAATACTGCCTCGATGGCTTCGGGGAAGCCCTTCAGGCCATCCACGCAAGCGACGAAGATGTCCTGCACGCCGCGGTTGCGCAGTTCGGTCACCACCTGCAACCAGAACTTGGCGCCCTCGTTCTGGGCGATCCATAGGCCCAGGATTTCCTTTTCACCGGCCAGGTTGATGCCGAGCGCCAGGTAGACGGCTTTCACCCGCACAGCACCTTCGCGCACCTTGGTGTGGATGCAGTCCAGATAGACGATGGGGTAGACCAGATCGAGTGGCCGCGACTGCCAGGCCTTCACCTCATCGGCTACGGCATCGGTTACCGAGGAAATCAAGCTGGGCGACACCTCGGCACCATACATCTCCTGCAAATGGGCCTGAATCTCTCGCACGGTCATGCCGCGGGCATACAGCGAGAGGATCTTGTCGTCGAAGCCCGCCCAACGGGTCTGATGCTTCTCGACGATCTGCGGATCGAAAGTGCCGTGGCGGTCGCGCGGCACCTCGATAGGTAGCTCACCGAACTCGCCCTTGAGCTTCTTGCGACTGAAACCGTTGCGGGCATTTCCGCCAGGATTGGTCACCGGCTGATGTTTGTCGTGCCCGAGGTGATGGGTCAGTTCTGCATCCAGCGCACGCTCGACCAGCTTCTTGGTCAGCTGCTTGAGGATGCCCTCGGCACCGATCAGGTCTTCAGGTTTCTGGTAGTTGCCCAGGAGCTGATCCAGCAGCTCGTCGGTGATGGGGTGTTTCGATTGCGTCATGGTGTCTCCGGTCTGGAGCGACAGTGTCGCTCATGAGCCGGTTACACAAAAATTCGTACACCCTCGTTCGGGCTGCTGTGGAACTCGTTCCAGTGAGAGATCCATATTGCTAGGCCATTCTGTTTGCCATGTAATCGGTCAGGCCCTACAGGCCACGGCATGACGCCGCTGGGCGAGAGCCAGCGGACATTATCCGTTGCGTGTTTCGACTGTCCCCATTCCCTATCAGGCCAATCCTGTTTGATCGTCCTCGCAGCTCCGGTTATGGCCGCTGCCCAGACAGGCTGGTTGATCAAGGGTGCCGAATGTCCCGCATGTCGTTCTCCAGGAGGCGCGGCAAACGCACGCAAACCTCCAGCCCGCCCAGCGGCGACTCAACCAGTTGGATGCTGCCGCGGTGCAGCTCGACCACCCGGCGCACGATCGACAGGCCCAAACCGGCGCCCTGACCCTCGCCCTGACGATAGAAGCGCTCGAAGAGTTTCTCGCGCTGACTGGCCGCGACGCCGGGGCCGCTGTCCTGCACGCGCAGCAATACCGCATCGGCCTGGGCTTCCACTATCACCCTAATCTGTTCGCCTGTTGGGGTGTATTGCACGGCGTTGCCGATCAGGTTTTGCAGCAGGGTGCCCAGGCTGGGAGCATCACCGAGTAACTGGTAGTCGCCGGGCTCTATGGCCTCCAGGGTCAGCTCCTGATCACGTTCAAGGGCCAGGGGGGTGAGTTCGGCCAGTTCGTTGCGGATAAACCCGAGCAGGTTCAGTTCGACCATGGCCAGTTGCACCACGCAGGGGTCGAGGCGGGCCAATGTGAGGAGCTGGGTAATCACCTGGGTCGCGCGATCCACGCCGATCCCCAGCTGGCGCAGCGCTTCCTCGCGGTCACTCGGTTCGGCGGCGTCCAGGGCGTTCTGCGCATGGATGCGCAGCACCGCCAGCGGGGTGCGCAACTCATGAGCGGCATCGGCGATAAAGCGCTTCTCCTGGTCGAGCAACTGGTTGACTTGCAGCAGCAGACGATTGAGCGACGCGCTGATCGGTTCCAGCTCACTCGGCAGCGGAGCCAGCAGCGGTGCATAGACCCCGCCGATATTTTCCAGCAGGGTCGCCAGCGGCAACACGCAGAGGTGCCGTTGCTCCTGGCAGGAGGCGTTGGCCCGATACAGGCAGTCGCGACGGTGAATCAGGGACGTGATATCGCAGCATTCAAGCGACTGGCTGCGACGGGTAAGTCACTCGATGAGGCAGCGCTTTGCAATAGTTCAACACCGCTTCGTAGTCTTCTCTAACCTCTGTTCCAAGCGCATCCAGTGCGCGCAAATATGGCGCCCTCGAGCTAAGGGGGCGCCTGAGTTTCTGCTTTAACTTCAGCGCACATTACGGGTGTTCGATGCTCGTCGAGTGTTCTCTGTGGTGCTGACCCTGTGCGGCGCGGCTCGACCAACATAATCCTTCATGTTGCAGCGTGGTATGACGATGATCGCCACGGTGTGTGAATCGCCCCTGAATAAGTGGACATTCGATGGCCGCTTTTGGCCGCTTTTGGCCGGATTCTGCCGGTTCCCACCGGCAACTTTGGGTCCAGGCTGTGTAAAAACGCATCCCCCGTTTTGAAGTCTGCGTTGCTACGTAAAATCTGCCGGTGTTTGGTTAATCAGCAGACCTGAAATTTACCCAGGAGCGCGATTTTTGTTCCGATTCAGACCACCAAACCTGCTCGAAAACGTTTTTACACAGCCTCGGTCGTTTTGAGCCGGTCGGGCGGCCCACGGAAGTGGTCATCCCTTTTGCTAATCCGTGGTCACATCGAATGCAAATGGCCGGTCAGCGGCAATGCAATTTGGCGGTCAAGTGAGGCGCAATTTTGCGCTTGGCGAGACATAGTCGCGGGCTTCGCCCTCCCTACAAGGTTCGGCGCCAACCAGCTCCGGGCGCCTATGCAGCAAACGAAAAGCCCGGCACTGGGCCGGGCTTCTGGCGCTGCGGGAGAGGGGAATTACTGCCCGCCATAGGCCTGATCGAACACGCCACCGTCGTTGAAGTGGGTCTTCTGGATCTGCACCACCAGCACCGCCGGCTTCACCCGCCCGGCGCGGATTTGCCGCTGCATGCAGGCGCGGATGTCCTCGTCGCTGGCCGGCTAATCCAGCCTGTACTCCTCCCGCCGCTGCGACAACCCAGGCAAATCTGACGTTGCCCTGTTGCCGCTGGCGCTGACTTGCCGTTTTGTCGCCCGGGAAAGTGTTTCAGTCTTGAAGCATTGAGAACTCCAATGAGCCAGGCGGCTAGTCCGAACGAACGATGGGCGGTCAAAGGATGACCAAATAGTCTGCGCAGTTGTACGCCAGTGCCAAGTCGGCCCGAGCCGTACAGCGCCGGCAAAAAACAAAAACAAAAAACAAGGAAAGGTACATGTCGAAGTTATTTGCTCCGAAACTCGCCGTTTTGACCATGGCAGTGGCCTTGGCCAGCGGCTCTGCCTATGGGTCCTTTGATTCGGTGGCGATACTGGATGGTTTCAAGGATATCAGGGCTAATCATCCCGGAGTGTTGGCGGAAAACCTGCAAAAGGTCATAGACGCCACCCGCAACCGCACCCCGGAGCGCCTGGCGCAGGCGATCCTCGACAACGACAACCTGGAGATCAAAACCAGCAGAACGAGCGGCTATTACTATTCCACCTCGCAGAGGATCTGGATCACCCCGGTAGGGCCCAACCTGTCCGATGCCCTGGGTGGCCTGGGTGATGAATGGGCGGCAGCCAAGGCAGCCGGTGAGCTGACCAAGACCATGGAGTTGATTACCCGGACCAACGTCCTGGGTTTGGAGTTCTATTCCCCCGCTACCAGCAACTTTGCCAATATCCGGCCGTTCAAGGTTTCGCCGGATGTCGTGCACGCGTTCCGCGCCGACGGCACCGACCTCACCGGTACCACCACTGCATTTTCCTTCCCCAGCGGCCACACCACATGGGGCTACGGCACGGCACTGGCCATGGCCACGCTGTTGCCGGAGCGCTATGCCGAGCTGATAGCCAGGGCTGCGGACTATGGCCATAGCCGGATCATCCTGGGCGTGCACTATCCGCTGGATGTCATGGGTGGGCGCATAGGCGGTACGGTCGCCAGTACCGCATTCCTCAACGACCCGGCAATGGCGCAACTGATCGAGGAGGCGCAGGCGGAGGTTCGCCGCGTGCTGGAGCGACGCTGCGGCATGTCCATCGCCGACTGCGCCGATGCCGGCACGACGGACGCCTACGCCGATGCCGAAGCCAACCAGCAGCGGTTCACCGAATACCTGACCTACGGCTTCGGCCAGATCGGCGAAGCCGGCAAGGCCATGGTCGTGCCCGTAGGCGCGGAAGCACTCCTGGCCACCCGCTTTCCCTACCTGAGCGCCGGGCAGCGCCGGGAGATCCTGCGCAGCACCGCCCTCGATTCGGGCTACCCGCTGGATATCGACGGCGAGAGCTGGCAGCGCCTGAATCTCTACGCCGCCTCGCAAGGCTTCGGCGAGCTGGCAGCGGACACCCGTGTCGTGATGGACGCGGCCCGGGCCGACAGCAGCCGCAACCCCTTCCATGCCCAGGATACCTGGAGCAACGATATCGGCGGCGCCGGCCGCCTGATCAAGGCCGGCAGCGGCCAGTTGCAACTCAGCGGCATCAACACCTTCGCCGGTGTCCAGGTCGAGGATGGGGAACTGCAACTGAGTGGCCTGCACGCCTTCTCGGGGGCTAGCCAGGTCAGCGGCGGCACCTTGCGGGTGGATGGGCTGCTGCAGTCCGATCAGGCGCTGACGGTCGGCGCCTCTGGACGGCTGACCGGCAGTGGCGTCATCGCCAGCGACATGCAGATCGACGGCACCCTGGACCTCAGCTCGGCGACCCCCATGACCGCGCTCGGCGCGATCAATCTGGGACGGGGCAGCCGCTTCAACGTGACGGCGGACAGCAGCCCGCAACCCTTCGCACTCACGCGGGCGCTGGTGGCGAGTCCGGCACTGACGCTGATCGGTCCCGATGCGCGCATGACCCTCGGCGGCACCCTCAGCGCGGGTGACAGCGAGGCCGGCACGCTGATCGCCACCCTCGACGGGGCGACTGTCTCCGGCCGCTTCGACGGCATCCAGCAGTCGCAGAACCTGCTGGCGCAGGGACTGCGCCATGACGTGGGATTCAGCGCCGCCGGCCTGCAGCTGCTGGTCAGCAGCGCCTACCTGCCGGGGCAGCTGGGTCTCAGCGGTAACGCCCTGGCTGGCGCGACGCTGCTCAATGGTCTGCGCGACACCTCGCTGGGCGTCAGCAACAGCCAGTACAACCAATGGCTGCAGAACAGCCTGGCCACGGGAAGCCTGGGAGGCCTGGAAAGCCAGGTCGGCGGCCAGCTCCATGGCGATTCGCTGGACTACCTGCTCGACCAGCCGAAGCAGCTGAACAGGACTTTGAGCGCCCAGCTGTTCGCCGATCGCCAGCTGCCAAGCGGCCAGGGCCGCCTGTGGGGCGCTGCGCTCAATGACAACCTGACCCATGACGGCGCCGCGGGAGCCAAGGGCAGCAAGGGCAACACGCAAGGCGCGCTGGTCGGCTACAGCCACCGCCTGAACGACAACCTGCAGGTCGCCGGGATGTTTGGCCAGAGCCAGGGCGATGTGAGCACCGGCAACGCCAAGGCCGATGTCGACGTGACCCAACTCGGCCTCAGCCTGCGCTACAGCCCGGCGGGGATGGACCAGGGTCTCTACGCCGAGGGCCAGCTGACCAGCGGCTACATCGACTACAGCAGCGCCCGGAAGCTCGGCCAGTTCGGCGAAGCCAAGGGCGACAGCCAGGGCTGGGTGAACGGCGCCACGCTGAGTGGCGGCTATGTTGCCCATGCCGGCGGCTGGCGGGTCAATCCCGAGCTGTCGCTGCAGAGTACCCATGTGCGGCTGGACGGCTTTACCGAGCAGCACAGCGAACTGGCCCTGCAGGTCGACGGCATGAGCGAGACCCGCAACAGCCTGCTCGCCGACCTGCGCCTCGGTCGCGACCTGAATGTCGGTGACTGGTTGCTCACGCCCAGTCTTTCCGTGGGTTACGAGCGCGTGCTGAACGATGCGCAAGTCGACAGCCAGGCGCTGCTGCTCGGCCTGCCGGTCGAACAGCAGTCCGCGCGCGACACCAAGAACCTCTACCGCGTCGGTCTCGACCTCGATCTCGCCCAAGGGGCCTGGTCGCTGAGCGGCAGCCTGGATGGGCTCAAGGGCGGGGACAGCAGCGGGGGTGGCGCGTCACTGAAGCTTGGCTATGCCTTCTAGGAAGACCTGCAGCCCCGGCTGATACAGGAAGCGGCAGCCCGGCGCACGCGCCGGGCTGCCGCAACGCCGCCCCGCAACGGGGCGGCACCAGCGGCTAGTGGCCGCTGTACACCTGATCGAACACGCCACCGTCGTTGAAGTGGGTCTTCTGGATCTGCGGCCACTCGCCGAAGGTCTTCACCACCGGCAATACCTCGACCTTGGGGAAACGGTCGGCGAACTCGGCGAGGATTTTCGGGTTGCGCGGGCGCAGGTAGTTGTTGGCGGCGATGCGCTGGCCTTCGTCGGACCACAGGTACTTCAGGTAGGCCTCGGCCTCCTTGCGCGTGCCTTTCTTGTCCACCACCTTGTCGACCACCGCCACCGGCGGCTCGGCCTCGGCGGAGACGCTCGGGTAGACCACCTCGAAGCCGCCGCGACCGAACTCGCGGGCGATCATCTCGGCCTCGTTCTCGAAGGTCACCAGCACGTCGCCGATCTGGTTCTGGATGAAGGTGGTGGTCGCCGCACGGCCGCCGGTATCCAGCACCGGCGCCTGCTTGAACAGCTTGCCGACGAACTCGCGCGCGGCCTTGTCGTCGCCGCCCTGCTTGAGCACATAGCCCCAGGCCGACAGGTAGGTGTAGCGGCCGTTGCCCGAGGTCTTCGGATTCGGCACCACCACCTCGACGCCGTCTTTCAGCAGGTCCGGCCAGTCCTTCAGGCCCTTCGGGTTGCCCTTGCGCACGATGAACACCGTGGCCGAGGTGAACGGCGCGCTGTGGTCCGGCAGGCGGGTCGCCCAGTTCTGCGGCACCAGGCCGCCGTGGTCGGCGAGGGCGTTGATATCGGTGGCCATGTTCATGGTGATCACGTCGGCGGGCAGGCCGTCGATCACCGCGCGCGCCTGTTTGCTCGAGCCGCCGTGGGACATCTGCAGGGTCAGCGCGGGGTTGCCTTCGGCTTGCCAGTGCTTCTGGAACGCCGGGTTGTATTCCTTGTAGAAGTCGCGCATGACGTCGTAGGAGACGTTCAGCAGCGTTGCCGCCTGGGCGCCGGAGGCCAGCGCCAGGCCGGCGGCGAGCAGGGAAGAGGTGAGCAGTCGCTTCATATAACAGTCCTTGGGCTGAGCAAACAGGCGAACTATAAGAGACCCTTTTTATTCTAAGAAAGAATAATTTGTTGCTTGCTTATAGCTCCATTGATTTTTCATCGCGCGAGCGGCGGAGCACGAACGTCATCTCTTTATATTTCCAAAAAGAATAGATAAATAGTTATTTATTCTTTTTAATCATGTTCGAGTCTGAGCATAGTGAGCCCACGTCACGACCTGGCACAGGAGCCACAGCATGAGCCTCAGACTCGGCGATATCGCCCCCGACTTCGAACAGGATTCCAGCCAAGGCCGCATCCGCTTCCACGAGTGGCTGGGCGGCAGCTGGGCCGTGCTGTTCTCGCATCCGGCCGACTTCACCCCGGTGTGCACCACCGAACTGGGCTTCACCGCCAAGCTCAAGGATGACTTCGCCCAGCGTGGCGTCAAGGTCATCGCCCTGTCGGTCGACCCGGTGGAGTCCCACGGCAAATGGATCGACGACATCAACGAGACCCAGGACACCCGGGTCAACTTCCCCATCATCGCCGACGCCGACCGCCAGGTCTCCGGCCTCTACGACCTGATCCACCCGAACGCCAACGACACCCTGACCGTGCGCTCGCTGTTCGTCATCGATCCGCAGAAGAAGGTGCGCCTGATCATCACCTACCCGGCCAGCACCGGACGCAACTTCCACGAGATCCTGCGCGTCATCGATTCGCTGCAACTGACCGACCAGCACAAGGTCGCCACCCCGGCCAACTGGCAGGACGGCGACGAGGTGGTGATAGTCCCGTCGCTGCAGGACCCGGAGGAGATCCAGCGGCGCTTCCCGCAGGGCTACCGCGCGGTGAAACCCTACCTGCGCCTGACCGCGCAACCGCAGCGCTGAGGGGCGGGCATGCTGGTGGTTTCTCTCGGCGGCAGCCCGGCCCCGCGCTCGCGTTCCGCGGTGTTGCTGGAACGGGCGCGGCGCTGGCTGCACAGCCACGGGGTCGAGGTGGTCGCCTATCGGATCGGCGACTTCGCCGCCGAGGATCTGCTCCACGCGCGTTTCGACAGCCCGCGCATCGTCGATCTGCTCGCCCAGATCGCCAATGCCGATGGCCTGCTGATCGCCACGCCGGTGTACCAGGCGTCGTTTTCCGGGGCGCTAAAGTGCCTGCTCGATCTGCTGCCGGAGCGTGCGCTGGAACACCAGGTGGTATTGCCGCTGGCCACTGGTGGCAGCCCGGCGCACATGCTGGTGGTGGACTACGCGCTGAAGCCGGTGCTGACCGCGCTGAAGGCGCAGGAAGTGCTGCACGGCGTGTTCGCCAGCGACAGCCAGATCGCCTACGGCGCAGCGGACGCCCCGGCGCAATTGGCGCCGGCGCTGGAGCAGCGCCTGGACGAGGCGCTCGAGCAGTTTCACCGCGCCCTGGCGCGGCGCGCCCGGCCATTGGACTTGAACCTGCTGGCCACGGCCCGCTGGAGTATTTGAAGCACCGAACACCTGCAGGAGCCACCGTAGGATGGGTTGAGCACAGCGATACCCATGACCCATGCCGATGGGTATCGCTGCGCTCGACCCATCCTACAAGTGCCGTTTTTGTTACACCCAGCCTTACTCACCCGCCAACGGGCTAGCAGGCGCAACCAACCCAACGTACTCAGAGGAGAGCGCCAATGCGCACCATTACTCTGCGTCGGAGCCTGGTCGCCCTGTTCGTCGCGGCCATTTCCTTCGGCGCCACCCAAGCACAAGCTCAAGCAGAGTCCGATAGCGTCCTGCGCATCGGCTATCAGAAATACGGCACCCTGGTGCTGCTCAAGGCCAAGGGTTCGCTGGAGAAGCGCCTGGCCGAGCAGGGCGTCGAGGTCAAGTGGACCGAGTTTCCCGGCGGCCCGCAGCTGCTCGAGGGTCTCAACGTCGGCTCGATCGACTTCGGCGTGACCGGCGAAACCCCGCCGGTGTTCGCTCAGGCCGCCGGTGCCGACCTGCTCTACGTCGCCTACGAGCCGCCGGCGCCGACCAGCGAGGCGATCCTGGTGGCGAAGGACTCGCCGCTGAAATCGGTGGCCGAGCTGAAGGGCAAGAAAGTCGCCCTCAACAAGGGCTCTAACGTGCACTACCTGTTGGTCCGCGCCCTCGAAGAGGCCGGTCTCAAGTACAGCGACATCCAACCCATCTACCTGCCGCCGGCCGACGCTCGCGCCGCCTTCGAGCGCGGCAGCGTCGACGCCTGGGTGATCTGGGACCCGTTCCAGGCCGCCGCCGAACAGCAGCTGCAGGCGCGTACCCTGCGCAATGGCGAAAAGTTGGTCGACAACCACCAGTTCTACCTGGCCACCCGTCCCTATGCGCAGCAGCACCCGCAAGTGATCAGCGCGCTGATTGAGGAAGTGCGCGCCGTCGGCGAGGACTCCAAGGCCGATCCGGATCAGGTCACCGAACAGGTCGCGCCGCTGCTCGGCCTGTCCAAGGAGATCACTGCGATTGCGGTGAAGCGCCAGGGCTACGGCGCGCAGTTCCTCACCCCGCAGGTGGTCGCCGCGCAGCAGAAGATCGCCGACACCTTCGCCGCGCTGAAGCTGATCCCGAAAAAACTCAGCATTCAGGAAGTGATCTGGACGCCGCCGGCCGCCGCCAAGGTGGCCAAGGCGCAGTAACCCAGCCCTCTCCCCCGGCCCCTCTCCCATAAATGGGCGAGGGGAGCTTCCGGCTCAGCGTCGGGGGGATGGGCTCGAACATTCCCTCTCCCATTCATGGGAGAGGGTGGCCCGCAGGGCCGGGAGAGGGACGGACCCTCGCCCAGCACGATCAAGGACCGTAGCCCGGATGCCATCCGGGACAACCACCAAGCCCCCGGATTGCATCCGGGCTACGCATGACGAAGGAGACCACTCCATGAGCCTCAACCTTTTCTGGTTCCTGCCGACCCACGGCGACGGCCACTACCTGGGCACCGCCGAAGGCGCACGCGCGGTCGACCACGGCTACCTGCAACAGATCGCCCAGGCCGCCGACCGCCTCGGCTTCGGCGGCGTGCTGATTCCCACCGGGCGTTCCTGCGAGGACTCCTGGCTGGTCGCCGCCTCGCTGATCCCGGTCACCCAGCGCCTGAAGTTCCTCGTCGCCCTGCGTCCGGGGATCATCTCGCCGACAGTGGCGGCGCGGCAGGCGGCGACCCTCGACCGCCTGTCGAACGGCCGCGCGCTGTTCAACCTGGTCACCGGCGGCGACCCGGACGAGCTGGCCGGCGACGGTCTGCACCTGAACCACGAGGAGCGCTACGAGGCCGCGGTCGAATTCACCCGCATCTGGCGCCGCGTGCTGGAAGGCGAGACCGTCGACTACGCCGGCAAGCACCTGCAAGTGCAGGGCGCCAAGCTGCTCTACCCGCCGATCCAGCAACCGCGCCCGCCGCTGTACTTCGGCGGCTCTTCGGACGCCGCGCAGGATCTGGCCGCCGAGCAGGTCGAGCTGTACCTGACCTGGGGCGAGCCGCCGGCCGCGGTCGCCGAGAAGATCGCCCAGGTGCGCGCCAAGGCCGCCGCGCAGGGCCGCGAAGTGCGCTTCGGCATCCGCCTGCACGTGATCGTCCGCGAGACCAACGCGGAGGCCTGGGTCGCCGCCGACCGGCTGATCAGCCACCTCGACGACGACACCATCGCCCGCGCCCAGGCGTCGCTGGCGCGCTTCGATTCGGTCGGCCAGCAGCGCATGGCCGCCCTGCACGGCGGCAGCAAGGACCACCTGGAAGTCTCGCCGAACCTCTGGGCCGGCGTCGGCCTGGTGCGTGGCGGTGCCGGCACCGCGCTGGTCGGCGACGGCCCGACCGTGGCGGCGCGGGTCAAGGAGTATGCGGAGCTCGGCATCGACACCTTCATCTTCTCTGGCTACCCGCACCTGGAAGAGGCCTACCGGGTCGCCGAGCTGCTGTTCCCGCACCTCGACGTGGCGCGCCCGGCGCAGCCGGAAGGGCGCGGCTACATCAGCCCGTTCGGCGAGATGGTGGCCAACGACGTGCTGCCCAAGGCGGCCTCGGCGAGTTGAGGGGCGCGCGGAAAAGCACCCTCTCCCCGACCCTCTCCCATGAATGGGAGAGGGAGCTGGACAGCGCGGCCGGCGAGCCGAGTGGTAGGGGCGCGCACGAATGAACTCCCCTCGCCCCCTTCTTTTTATGGAGAGGGGGAGAGGGGCCGGGGGAGAGGGCGGCCGGTCAGCCCGGCGGCCTACCCCTCGTTACGAACTGAAGGAAAAGGAGCGTTAAGCATGACCCCGCAAACGCTACAACACATCGGTCGCCGCCTGGCGCCCTGGGCCCTGCCCCTGGCGCTGCTGGCCGCCTGGCAGCTGGCCGTCGTGGCCGGCTGGCTGTCGACGCGCATCCTGCCGGCGCCCAGCGCGGTGCTCGCCGCCGGCGTGCAACTGGTGCAGAGCGGCGAACTCTGGCAGCACCTGGCGATCAGCGGCTGGCGCGCCGGCCTCGGCTTCGTCATCGGCGGCGCGCTCGGTCTGCTGCTCGGTTTCATCACCGGCCTGTCGACCTGGGGCGAACGCCTGCTCGACAGCTCGGTGCAGATGCTGCGCAACGTGCCGCACCTGGCGCTGATCCCGCTGGTGATCCTGTGGTTCGGCATCGACGAGTCGGCGAAGATCTTCCTGGTCGCCCTCGGCACGCTGTTCCCCATCTACCTCAACACCTACCACGGCATCCGCAACGTCGACCCGGCGCTGTTGGAGATGGCGCGCAGCTACGGCCTGAGCGGCTTCGCCCTGTTCCGCCAGGTGGTGTTGCCCGGCGCGCTGCCGTCGATCCTGGTCGGCGTGCGCTTCGCCCTCGGCTTCATGTGGCTGACCCTGATCGTCGCCGAGACCATTTCCGCCAGCGCCGGCATCGGCTACCTGGCGATGAACGCCCGCGAGTTCCTGCAGACCGACGTGGTGGTGCTGGCGATCCTGCTCTACGCCGTGCTCGGCAAGCTGGCCGACCTCGCCGCCCGTGGGCTGGAGCGCATCTGGCTGCGCTGGCACCCGGCCTATCAGCTGCACAAGGGAGGTGCGGCATGACCGCCTTCAATCCGCCACAACAGCTCAAGCGCGGCATTCCCCTGGCGCTGCGCGGACTGCGCAAGGACTTCGGCGAGCGCCAGGTCATCAAGGACATCGACCTGCTGATCCCGGCCGGCCAGTTCGTCGCCGTGGTCGGCCGCAGCGGTTGCGGCAAGAGCACCCTGCTGCGTCTGCTGGCCGGCCTCGATCAGCCGAGCAGCGGCGCGCTGCTGGCCGGCTCGGCGCAGCTCGCCGAGGTCCGCGAGGATACCCGCCTGATGTTCCAGGATGCCCGTCTGCTGCCCTGGAAGCGGGTGATCGACAACGTCGGCCTGGGCCTCTCCGGCGACTGGCGGCCGCGGGCCCAGCAGGCCCTCGAAGCGGTCGGTCTGGCCGACCGGGCGCAGGAATGGCCGGCGGCGCTGTCCGGCGGCCAGAAGCAGCGCGTGGCCCTGGCCCGCGCGCTGATCCACCAGCCACGCCTGCTGCTGCTCGACGAGCCGCTCGGCGCGCTGGATGCGCTGACCCGCATCGAGATGCAGCAACTGATCGAACGCCTGTGGCAGCAGCACGGCTTCACCGTGTTGCTGGTCACTCACGACGTCAGCGAGGCGGTGGCCATAGCCGACCGGGTGATCCTCATCGAGGACGGTCGGATCGGCCTCGATCTGCCGGTCGCCCTGGCGCGTCCGCGGGCCCGCGGCTCGGCGCGCCTGGCCGCGCTGGAAGAGCAGGTGCTCAACCGCGTGCTGGCGCAGCCTTCGCTGCCACCGGCGCCGGAACCCGTTTCACCATTGCCCACGCAATTGCGCTGGGCGCTGTAGGGTGGATGCCGCTGTGTGCATCCACCACCTCCGGTGGAAAACGCTTCGCGGTTTTCCACCCTACGGGCCGCGATATCCGTGGCTCGAATCCTTCGACCGCTAGGAGAAACGCCATGACCATCAAAGCCATCAACGTGCGCAACCAGTTCAAGGGCGCCATCAAGGAAATCGTCCTCGGCGACGTGCTGTCGGAAATCGACGTGCAGACCGCGGCCGGCATCGTCACTTCGGTGATCACCACCCGTTCGGTGAAGGAGTTGGAGCTCGGCGTCGGCAGCGAGGTGATCGCCTTCGTCAAATCCACCGAGGTGTCGATCGCCAAGCTCTGAGCGCTCGCGAGCACAACCCGGTAGGAGCGGATTTATCCGCGAAAGAGCGACTGCGTGTTGCCCGCCATCGCGAATAAATTCGCTCCTACGGTTTGCCCAAGACACTGAGTGCGTCCGCATCTTCGACCTGCAGAGCGGGTGAGCAGGCCGCGGCGTTGAACGTCGGCCTCAGCCCGGCCGGGGCCAGTCCGCGGCCGGTTGCGGGCGGCCGAACAGATAGCCCTGGCCCAGGTTGCAGCCGAGATGGCGGAGCGTTTCCGCCTGTTCCGGCTGCTCGATGCCTTCGGCCAGGACCTTGAGGCCGAGGCTGTGGCCGAGGGTGATCACCGAGCGGGCGATCGCCAGGTCGTCGTTGTCCTGCGGCAGGCCGCGGACGAAGCCCTGGTCGAGTTTCAGCTTGTGCACCGGCATGTTCTTCAGCCGCGTCAGCGACGAGTAGCCGGTGCCGAAATCGTCGATCGCCAGGTGCACGCCGAGCTGGCGCAGGCGCTGCATCATGTCCAGCGCGGCGTCCGGGTCGAGCATCACCGCACTTTCGGTGATCTCCAGCTCCAGGCGCTCTGGCGCCAGGCCGGTGGCGGCGAGAATGCGGGCGACCTGCAGGTCGAGTTCGCCGCGGCAGAACAGGCGGCTGGAAATGTTCACCGCGACGAATTCCAGGCCCAGCCCTTGCGCACGCCAGGCGCACAGCTGGCGGCAGGCCTGCTCGAGCATCCAGATGTCGATGGCACCGATCAGGCCGCTTTTCTCGGCGATCGGGATGAACTCGCCGGGCGGCACCAGGCCGCGTTGCGGATGCTGCCAACGCACCAGCGCCTCGGCGCCGACCACCCGGTCGCTGTGCAGGTCGATGATCGGCTGGAAGAAGGCGCACAGCTGCTGCTGATCCAGGGCCTGGCGCAGCGCTGTGGCCAGTTCGACCAGCTGGCGCGAGCGCTCGGTGAGCTCCTGGCTGTAGAAGGCGAAGGTCTCGCGGCCGCTGTTCTTGGCCTTGAACAGCGCCGAGTCGGCGTTGCGCATCAGTTGATCGACGCTCTGCGCATCGCCGGGGTAGAGGCTGATGCCGATGCTGGCGCCGATGACGTATTCCTGGCTATCGAGGCGAAACGGCGTGCGCAGCGCTTCCAGCAGTTGCTCGGCGAGGGCGGCGGCCTGTTCCGGCTGCGCGCAGTCCTCGCAGAGCACGGCGAACTCGTCGCCGCCGATGCGCGCCAGAGTCATGTCGTCATCCAGAAACTGGCCGAGGCGCTCGCCGACCTGCTTGAGCAGCTGGTCGCCGAAGTTGTGGCCGAGGCTGTCGTTGATGTGCTTGAAGTGGTCGAGGTCGAGTACCAGCACTGCACCGCCGTGCTGGGTCTGGCGGATGCGCTCCAGCGCATGGCCGACGCGGTCGGTGAACAGCAGGCGGTTGGGCAGGTCGCAGAGCGGGTCGTGGTGGGCCAGATGGTCCAGTTCGTGTTGCGAGCGCTTGATCGCGCTGATGTCGGAAAACACCGCGACATAGTTGCTGACGGCGCCGGCTTCGTCGTGGATGGCGCGGATGCAGTGCCACTGCGGATAGATCTCGCCGTTCTTGCGGCGATTCCAGATCTCGCCGCTCCACACTCCGTGTTTCGCCAGAACGCGGAACAGTTCCTGATAGAACGCCGCATCGTGGCGCCCGGACTTGAGCAGGCGCGGGTTCTGGCCGAGCGCTTCGATCGCTTCATAGCCGGTGATGCGGGTGAAGGTCGGGTTGACGTGAATGATGCATGAGTGCTGGTCGGTCACCAGCACGCCTTCCTGGGTCGATTCGAATACCGCCGCGGCCTGGCGCAGGCGTTCGCTGTGCTGCTGGAGGATGTCCAAATGGTTCTGCTGGTGGCGTTCATTGACGCGCAGGACCCCGTACAGCAGCAACGCGGTGAGGCCGACGAACAGCAGGCCTTTGAGCAGTTGCAGCGCTTTGACAGAGGTGGTGTCGAAAGACTGGGCACTCAGGAGGAAATCACTGAGAAAGATCCACAGGCAGGCGAGGACCAGATAGATCAGGGTTAGGCGCCAGGGGGTGGTGAGCTGAGTCATGCGCGGGAACACTTCCGGGTGATGCAGGGCAGTATAGATGCGGCTTTGCGGGACATATTCTGATCTAAACGCCAGACTGGTTTTCTGCCCTAAGTCAGCGATAATGCCGGCAGGTTTGGCGCATAAGAACAAACCGTCGGCTCATTTTCCCCGAGGCAATATTCTCTATGTGGTACAACGGTTTACTCGACCTGTCGGCCTGGCAACTGCTGGCGGTTACCCTGCTGATGACCCACGTCACCATCGTGTCGGTCACCGTCTATCTGCACCGCTACTCGGCGCACCGCGCGCTGGAACTGCACCCGGCGCTCAAGCACTTCTTCCGCTTCTGGCTGTGGCTGACCACCGGCCAGAACACCCGCGAGTGGACCGCCATCCACCGCAAGCATCACGCCAAATGCGAGACCGTCGATGACCCGCACAGCCCGGTGATCAAGGGCCTTGGCACCGTACTACGCAAGGGCGCCGAGCTGTATCAGGAAGAGGCGAAGAACCAGGAAACCCTGCGCATCTACGGCAAGAACTGCCCGGAAGACTGGATCGAGCGCAACCTCTACTCGCGCTTCCCGATCGGCGGCGTGACGCTGATGGCGATCATCGATCTGGCCCTGTTCGGCGTGCTCGGCATGACCGTCTGGGCGGTGCAGATGATGTGGATTCCGGTGTGGGCCGCCGGTGTGATCAATGGCCTCGGCCATGCCCTCGGCTACCGCAACTTCGAGTGCCGCGACGCCGCCACCAATCTCGTGCCCTGGGGCATCCTGATCGGCGGCGAAGAGCTGCACAACAACCACCACACCTACCCGAACTCGGCCAAGCTGTCGGTGAAGAAGTGGGAGTTCGACATGGGCTACGCCTGGATCAAGCTGTTCAGCCTGTTCGGCCTGGCCAAGGTGCAGCGCGTGGCGCCGATCGCCCACCGGGTGGCCGGCAAGGGCAACCTGGACATGGATACCGCCATGGCCATCCTCAACAACCGCTTCCAGATCATGGCGCAGTACCGCAAGCTGGTGATCGCGCCGCTGGTCAAGCAGGAGCTGGCCAAGGCCGACGAGTCGGTGCGCCATCTGTTCCGCCGCGCCAAGCGCCTGCTGTCGCGCGAAACCAGCCTGCTGGAGGAGCGCCACCAGGCGCGCATCGCCGACCTGCTGGCGCAGAGCCAGGCGCTCAAGGTGATCTACGAGAAGCGTCTGGCGCTGCAACAGATCTGGGTCAAGACCAGCGCCAACGGTCACGACATGCTCGACGCGATCAAGCTCTGGGTGCACGACGCCGAGGCCAGCGGCATCCAGTCGCTGCGCGATTTCGCCGAGCAGTTGAAGACCTATTCGCTGCGTCCGGCCGCCCTGGCGTAGGGCGGGTTAGCCGCGTGGCGGCGTAACCCGCCATTGCTACGGAGCACTGCGATAGCAAAAAGCCTGCCGTTCGGCGGGCTTTTTTTTGCCCTGTACATTCCGGCGGTATGCTTCAGGCAACGCACCAGAACTGTTCAGGTGGAGGCGTCCAATGGACGAGAAAGCACCCCTCCCGCCGGAGCTTGAGGAGCTGACCTTGGCCTTGCTGCACAGTCGCGCCGAGGTCGAGCGCCTACGTGAGCGCGAGCAGCTGTTCAGCACCCTGCTGGGCGGCGTCAATGCTGTGTTGTGGGCCTTCGATTGGCAGGCGCGGCGGATGATTTACGTCAGCCCGGCCTATGAGCAGGTATTCGGTCGTTCCGCGGCGCTGCTGCTGGCCGACTACGGCGAGTGGCTGAACAGCATCTACCCCGACGACATGGACTATGCCGCCGAGACCCTCGCCCAGGTGCTCGACACGGGCGCCGTAGAGGCGCGCGAATACCGCATCCTGCGCGGCGATGGGCAGCTGCGCTGGCTCAGCGACAAATGCTTCGTCAGCCGCCAGGCCGACTGCGGTCAGCCGCTGATCCTGGTCGGCATCGCCGAGGACATCACCGACAAGAAGCTGCTCGAGGGCGAGCTGCAGCGCCTGGCCACCACCGACGTGCTGACCCAGAGCTGCAACCGCCGGCACTTCTTCGAGTGCGCCCAGCGCGAGTTCGCGGCGGCGCGGCAGAGCGAGGCGCCACTGGCGTTCCTGCTGCTCGACCTGGATGACTTCAAGCACATCAACGACACCTACGGTCACCAGATGGGCGATCAAGTGCTGCAGCGCATCGCCGAATGCGGCGCCAATGCCCTGCGCCGTGGCGATCTGTTCGGCCGCATCGGTGGCGAGGAGTTCGCCGCGGTGCTGCCGCGCTGCGAGTCGATCCTCGCCGAGCAGATCGCCGAGCGCCTGCAGCGCGAGGTGCAGCGCCTGCATTTTGTTCAGGACAGCCAGGAATTCCGGGTCACGGTGAGCCAGGGCTTGACCAGCCTGAGCGCCGAGGACCAGTCCCTGGACAGCCTTTACGCCCGCGCCGACGCGGCGATGTACCGGGCCAAACGCCAGGGCAAGAACCAGATCGTGGTGGCCTGAGCCTTATCTCCTAAGGGTAAAAACGGCAACGCCCGCGGTCAGCACTGACCGCGGGCGTTGGCGTTTTGCCGATTCGTAGGGTGGGTTAGCGGCGCAGCGCACCTGCTGTCATGCCCCGCAAAGGCTGTGCGCCGCGTAACCCACCGGCGGTGTCCGGATTGACTCCGCTCGGTGGGTTACGGCGCGAGAAAGTTCTTCGTGCGGGAAGGCGCCCTGAGCGCGCCTAACCCACCCTACGAGGACTCAGCGCCGTTGCGGCGCCGGCTGCTGCTGGGTGATGCAGTGGATATTGCCGCCGCCGAGCAGGATCTCGCGCCCCGGCACCATCACCACCTGGTGCTCGGGGAACAGCTGCTGCAGGATCGCGCGGGCTTCCTCGTCCTGGGGATCATCGAAGCTCGGCGCGATGATGCCGCCGTTGACGATCAGGAAGTTGACGTAGGAGCCGGCCAAGCGAATCGCCGGGTCGCGGTCCTGGGTGCCGGCAACCCGATCGACATCGGCACATTCCGCGGCGCTGGCATGGATCGGCCCGGGGATCGGCATCTTGTGCACGATGAAGGGCCGGCCCTTGGCGTCGCGCGCCGTCTCCAGCACGCGCATGGCGGCCTGGCAGCGCGGGTAGTTGGGGTCGGCCGGGTCGTCGGTCCAGGCCAGCAGCACTTCGCCGGGGCGCACGTAGCAGCAGAAGTTGTCGACGTGGCCGTCGGTTTCGTCGTTGAACAGGCCGTCCGGCAGCCAGATCACGGTGTCGATGGCCAGGTGCGTGCGCAGCATGGCTTCGATCTGCTCGCGCGACAGCTGCGGGTTGCGATTGCGGTTGAGCAGGCATTCCTCGGTGGTGATCAGCGTGCCTTCGCCGTCGACGTGGATCGAGCCGCCCTCGAGCACGAAGCCTTCGGTGCGGTAGCGGGCGCAGCGCTCGATCTCGAGGATCTTGCTGGCCACCTGGTCGTCGCGTTGCCAGGGTGCGTAGAGGCCGCCGTCGAAGCCGCCCCAGGCGTTGAAGCTCCAGTCCACGCCACGCACGCCGCCCTGGTCGTCGACCACGAAGGTCGGCCCGGTGTCGCGCACCCAGGCGTCGTCGGTGCTGATCTCGACCAGGCGGATATTGCTGTCATCCAGCCGTGCGCGGGCGTTTTCGTACTGCCCGGCGGACACGCAGACGGTGACCGGTTCGAAGCGCGCGATGGCCTTGGCCACCGCGCTGAAGGCGGCCTGCGCCGGCTTGCCGCCGAGGCGCCAGTTGTCCGGGCGCTCGGGCCAGACCATCCAGGTCTGGCTGTGGGGTTCCCACTCGGCCGGCATGCGGAAGCCGTCGGCGCGCGGGGTGCTGTTGAGGGTGGTCATGGTTGCGAACTCGTAGGGTGGGTGGAGCGTAGCGATACCCGCGCGGCCGATGCGATGGGTATCGCTGCGCTCAACCCATCCTACGGCCGTGACCTCACTTCGACGGGTTTTCGCCGTCGAGGCTGGCAATCGGCCCGTAGAGGTTCGGCCGGCGGTCGCGGAACACGCCCCAGGCGCTGCGGACCTTCTCCAGTTCGTCGAGCTCGAAGCGCTGCACCAGCACGCCTTCCTCGGTTTCATTGAGCTCCTGCATTTTCGCCCCGAACTGGTCGGCGATGAACGACGAACCGTAGAAGGTGATGTGGTAGCCGTCCTGGTCTTCGCGGCCGATGCGGTTGCTGGCCACCAGCGGCATCAGGTTGGCGCCGGCGTGACCCTGCTGCACGCGCTGCCAGTGCTCGCGCGAGGTGATGGTCGGGTCATGCGGCTCGCTGCCGATGGCGGTCGGGTAGAACAGGATCTCGGCGCCGAGCAGGGCCATGCTGCGCGCGCACTCGGGGTACCACTGATCCCAGCAGATGCCCACGCCGATCTTGGCGTAGCGGGTGTCCCACACCTTGAAGCCGGTGTCGCCCGGGTTGAAGTAGTACTTCTCGTGGTAGCCGGGGCCGTCCGGAATATGGCTTTTCCGATAAATGCCGAGGTTGCGACCGTCGGCGTCGATGATCGCGATGCTGTTGAAGCGGGCACGGCCGGCGCGCTCGAAAAAGCTGATCGGCAGCACCACCTGCAGTTCCTTGGCAACTTTCTGGAAGTGCGCGATGGCCGGGTTCTCTTCCACCAGGGTGGCCAGCTGGGTGTAGTCGGCGTTGGGCTTCTGGCAGAAGTACGGGGTCTCGAACAGTTCCTGGATCAGGATGATCTGCGCGCCCTCGGCGGCGGCCTGGCGCACCAGTTTCTCGGCGGTGGCGATGTTGGCGTCGCGATCCCAGGAGCAGGCCATCTGGGTGGCGGCGACGGTAACGATGCGGGACATGAAACACCTCGTATGCATGAGAACCGTGGGGTCTTCTGAACCTAGCAGAGACCGGTGACAGCGCCGTGGCGCCCGACTGGCGGCGGCGGATGGTGATTTTATAGCCGATAAAAATCGGCTTTAGAAGCTGTTTTTATCTATCAACCACTAATGATCGATTTAAATACAGATAAATATCGACTTAGTTTCCATGGCGAAGCCTGCACCTACCCACGGTCCGCGCCGTTACGCCAGTGGCGCGCTTCTTTTCGGCAGGCAGGGCGGCAGGTACAGGCCCAGATAGGCATCGAACACGCGCATGCCTTCTTCGCCCAGGCGCGGGGTGATGACGCCGTGCAGCTGCACCGCGCGGGCGTAGACGCGATCGCCGAGCTCCATGGCCAGGGCGAACACGTCGATGTCCTCGGGCAGCGCCGGCAGCTGGAAGTGGCGGGCGAACAGCTCCTGCATCAGCTGGCCGAGCTCGATGTCGTGCTGACGGTCGGCCTGGGTCACCTCGGTGAGGCCGTGCTGGGCGAGGATCAGTTGGCGGGCGGCGGCGTCGGCGGCGTAGATCGCCAGCATGCGCTGCTCGACCAGACGCGACAGGTCGCGCCAGTCGCGCAGCGCGGCGTGTTCGACCGGCGCCTGCAGGCAGGCGCGGAAGGCGGCGTGGATGTCGGCGGTGAGTGCCTCGAGCAGGGCCGGCACGCTGGCGAAGAAGTGGTAGACCGAGGACGGCGGGATCTGCGCGCGCTCGGCCACGCTGTAGATCGACAGGCTGGCCACGCCCTGTTCGGCGAGCAGGGCGCGGGCCGCTGCGAGGATGCCGGCGATACGCGCCTGGCTGCTGGCGCGGGGCTTGCGGGCGGTAGCGGGGCGCGGCATGACGGTCACCTGTCCTTGAGAGCCGCTATTGGACGTCAGCCGGGGGCCGCGAGCAAGTCTGCCGTTGCGGCCGTCGCCCCTACCGGGCGGCGAACCCTGGGGCAAGCGGCTTGCCTGCCGCTTTGTCGCAGCCGGCGAGGCGCTACGCGGCGGCTCAACTGCCTTCGCGAAAACGCGCCCACACCTGGTCGCGGACCACTCGCTGCTTATCCGGCAGGGTTTCCAGGGCGAACAGGCGGCGCTTGGTGTCGCGGTCCGGATAGAGACCGGGCTGCTCACGCAGGGCCGGGTCGAGAAACGCCTTGGCGTCGGCATTGCCGCTCGGGTAGAGGGTTTCCTTGGTGATCAGCGCCGCCACTTTGGGTTGCATCAGGTAATCGATGAAACGGTGGGCGAGGTCGGCACGCTTGGCCGAGCGGGGAATCACCAGGTTGTCGATAAACACCGCCGAACCTTCCTGCGGTATCACGAAGCGCACCGGCTGGCCGGCCGCGGCGGCGGCCAGGGCGTCGCCGACCCAGGTAAGGGACAGGCACAGCTCGCCCTTGCTGAGGTCGGTTAACTGGCGCTGGCCGTCGACGTACCTGAGCTGCGGGCGCAGCTCATCGAGCACGCCGCCAGCCCGTTTGATCTGCCGCGGCGAGCTGTGGGCCAGGCTGCGGCCCTGGTAGTTCATGAGCACGGAGAGGACTTCGTCCCGGGCATCCAGAACGCTGATCCCGCAGCTGGCCAGGCGCTTGCTCTGCTCGGGGTCGAACAACAGGCTCCAGCTATCGGGGAGCGGGCCACCGAAGGCTTGTTCCGCCAGTTGGGTATTCACCGCCAGGCCGACGGCGCCCCACAGGTAGGGAATCGCATAGCGGTGCTGCGGATCGACCGCCGCGAGCTTGTTCAGCAGTTGCTTGTCCAGATGCGCGCGGTTGGGCAGTTTGGCCATCTCCAGCGGCTGCAGGCGCCCGGCTTTGATCAGGGCCGGCAGATCGCTGTGCGTGGGCACCGCGACGTCGATCGCCTCGCCGCTGGCCAGGATTTTCTCCAATTCTTCGGCGGAGCTGAAGGTGTGGTACTCGACGCGGATGCCGGTCTCCTTTTCGAAGTCCGTGAGCACCTGCGGGGCGATGTAGTCGGTCCAGTTGTAGACCCGAATCAGCTCCTCGGCATTGGCCGCCAACGGGCTGGCCAGTAGAGGAGTCAAGGCGAACAGCAGGGGGGCGAGAAAGCGGGACATGACGACCTTCCTTAAGTGTCAGTTCACAGCAGGTGCAGCACCACCCGGTGCTGCGGATGAGTTCCATCTATCCAAGCTGGGCGGCACCGTGCGGGCCTGGCGCTTGTTCGAGTTGCTGCACTTGCGTGGCGGCTGGCGCTAGCCGCGAGCCAGTCCTGAACCCTGACGGGGCCAAGGGTGTGGCGAATAATTCGGGCAGGCCCGACAAAACGACGCCGGCTCAAGGCCGGCGTCGGGTACTACCGTACTACACATTACACCGTGTGCAGATACCAGTTGTATTCCAGGTCCGAGATCGAGTGTTCGAACTCGGCCAGTTCGCTTTCCTTACAGGCGACGAAGATATCGATGTACTGCGGGTCGATATAGCGCGCCAGGACTTCGCTGTCGTCCAACTCGCGCAGGGCATCGCGCAGGTTGTTCGGCAGGCTCTGCTCCAGCTGCTCGTAGGAGTTGCCCTCGATCGGTTCTCCCGGCTCGACTTTGTTGGTCAGGCCGTGATGCACGCCGGCGAGGATCGCCGCCATCATCAGGTAGGGGTTGGCATCGGCACCGGCGACGCGGTGTTCGATGCGCACGTTGTCCGCGGTGCCGGTCGGCACGCGCAGGGCCACGGTGCGGTTGTCCAGGCCCCAGCTCGGCGCGTTCGGCACGTAGAACTGCGCACCGAAGCGGCGGTAGGAGTTGACGTTCGGGCAGATGAAGGCCATCGACGCCGGCATGGTCTCCAGCAGGCCGCCGAGAGCGTGGCGCAGCGGCGCGTGCTGCTCGGGGTCGTCACTGGCGAAGATGTTGTTGCCGTCCTTGTCGAGAATCGACACATGCACGTGCAGACCGTTGCCGGCCTGGCCCGGATAGGGCTTGGCCATGAAGGTGGTGTCCATCTCATGGTCGTAGGCGATGTTCTTCACCAGCCGCTTGAGCAGCAGCGCGTAGTCGCAGGCCTTGATCGGGTCGGCGACGTGATGCAGGTTGACCTCGAATTGCGCCGGGGCGCTTTCCTTGACGATGGCGTCGGCCGGAATGCCTTGCTCCTTGGCGCCTTCGAGGATGTCCTGCAGGCAGTCGGCGTATTCGTCGAGGTCATCGATCAGATACACCTGGGTCGACTGCGGACGCTTGCCGGAAATCGGCGATCGTGGCGGCTGCGGACGGCCGTTCACGTTTTCCTGGTCGATCAGGTAGAACTCTAGCTCGAAAGCCGCACAGATGGTCAGGCCCAGTTCGTCGAACTTCTGCACCACCCGGCGCAATACTTCCCGCGGGTCGGCGAAGAACGGCGCGCCTTCCAGCTCGTGCATGGTCATCAGCAGCTGCGCGGTCGGGCGCTTCTGCCAAGGCTCATTGCTCAGGGTATTGGGGATGGGGTAGCAGATACGGTCAGCGTCACCGATATCCAGACCCAGACCGGTGCTTTCCACCGTCGCGCCGTTGATATCCAGGGCAAACAAAGAGGCGGGGAGATTGATGCCTTTTTCGTAAACCTTGTGAAGGCTGGTGCGTTCGATGCGCTTGCCGCGCACCACGCCATTCATATCTGCAATCAGAAGGTCGACGAACAGGACCTCAGGATGTTCCTTAAGGAACGCGTTCGCTTCGTTAAGCTGAACGGCACGCGGGGGTACCGACATGATGCAACACCTTTATTGTTAAAAATATCAATCATTCGACTGATAGAGCTTGAGTCAATCCCAAACGGCATTGACTGTCAAGGGAGTGCCATTATGCCCTCAAACAGGGCCTTGCGGCCAGTTTTGGGGCGTTGCGGGGGGGTGAAAAGGCGCTCGCGGCCTTGCTCGGCGCGGTGTCCAGAGGGGTGTGTTTGATTTTTTACATAACTGTTGTGTAAAAAAATGAACAACGCTAAGCTCGGCCGAAACCCATAACAGCAATAAATCGGGTGTCTCATGGCTCGCCTGCCATTGATCGGCGTCATCGCTTGTACCAAGCAAATCGGTCCCCACTCCTGGCACATCGCCGGCGACAAATATGTCCGCGCGGTGGCCGTCGGTGCCGGGGGCGTGCCCCTGGTGATTCCGGCGCTGGGTGAGCTGATCGATCCGGCGGAGTTGCTGGCAAGTCTGGATGGCCTGCTGTTCCCCGGTTCGCCGTCGAATGTCGAACCGCACCTTTATAGTGGCCCGGCCAGCGCGCCCGGCACTCTCCATGATCCTGACCGTGACCGCACCACCCTGCCGCTGCTGCGCGCGGCGGTGGCCGCCGGTGTGCCGCTGCTCGGCATCTGCCGCGGCTTCCAGGAAATGAACGTGGCCTTTGGCGGCAGCCTGCACCAGAAGGTGCACGAGGTCGGGTCCTTCATGGACCATCGCGAGCCGGAGAACGAGCCGGTCGAAGTCCAGTACGCTCCACGCCACCCGCTGCAGGTGCAGCCGGGCGGTGTCCTCGCCGGCCTCGGCTTGCCGCGCGAGATTCAAGTCAATTCCATTCATGGCCAGGGCGTTGATCGTCTGGCGCCGGGCCTGCGTGTCGAAGCTCTGGCGCCCGACGGGCTGATCGAGGCGATCTCGGTCGAGGGAGCCAAGAGCTTTGCGCTCGGGGTGCAATGGCACCCCGAGTGGCAGGTGCGCGCGAATCCCGATTATCTCGCCATCTTCCAGGCCTTTGGTGAGGCTTGCAGGAAGAGGGCGGGGCAACGCTGAGCTCGGCTATAACAGTTGCAGCTCTCAACCCTGAGGTCTCTATGAGTACCAAACTCGACCAGCTCTCGAGCTGGCTGAAAGAACGCAAAATCACCGAAGTTGAATGTTTGATCAGCGACCTGACCGGCATCGCCCGCGGCAAGATCGCGCCGACCAACAAATTCCTCGACGAGAAAGGCATGCGCCTCCCCGAGAGCGTGCTGCTGCAGACCGTGACCGGCGACTACGTCGAGGATGACGTCTATTACGAGCTGCTCGACCCGGCGGACATCGACATGGTCTGCCGGCCGGACGAGAGCGCGGTGTTCCTCGTGCCCTGGGCCATCGAGCCGACGGCCATGGTGATCCACGACACCTTCGACAAGCTCGGCAACCCGATCGACCTGTCGCCGCGCAACATCCTCAAGAAGGTCCTGAAGATGTACGCCGACAAGGGCTGGAAGCCGATCGTCGCGCCGGAGATGGAGTTCTACCTGACCAAGCGCAGCGACGACCCCGACTATCCGCTGCAGGCGCCGATCGGCCGCTCCGGGCGCGCGGAGACTGGCCGCCAGTCGTTCTCCATCGACGCGGCGAACGAATTCGACCCGCTGTTCGAGGACATGTACGACTGGTGCGAGGCGCAGGAGCTGGATCTCGATACGCTGATCCACGAGGAGGGTCCGGCGCAGATGGAGATCAACTTCCGCCACGGCGAAGCCCTGCACCTGGCCGACCAGATCACCGTGTTCAAGCGCACCATGCGCGAGGCGGCGCTCAAGCACAACGTGGCGGCGACCTTCATGGCCAAGCCGATCACCGATGAGCCGGGCAGCGCCATGCACCTGCACCAGAGCGTGGTCGACCTGGAGACCGGCAAGAACATCTTCTCCAACGACGATGGCTCGATGAGCGAGCTGTTCCTCAACCATATCGGCGGCCTGCAGAAGTTCATCCCCGAAGTGCTGCCGCTGTTCGCGCCCAACGTCAACTCGTTCCGCCGTTTCCTGCCGGATACCTCGGCGCCGGTGAACGTCGAGTGGGGCGAGGAAAACCGTACCGTCGGCCTGCGCGTGCCGGACTCCAATCCGCAGAACCGGCGGGTGGAGAACCGTCTGGCCGGCGCCGACGCCAACCCCTACCTGGCGATCGCCGCCAGCCTGCTGTGCGGTTACATCGGCATGGTCGACGGCCTGAAGCCGAGCGCCCAGGTCAAGGGCCGCGCCTATGAGCGGCGCAACCTGCGGCTGCCGTTGACCATCGAGGATGCCCTCGAGCGCATGGGCAACTGCAAGGCGCTGGAGAAATATCTCGGTCAGCGCTTCATCGACGCCTACGTCGCGGTGAAGCGTGCCGAGCACGAGAACTACAAGCGGGTGATCAGCTCCTGGGAGCGTGAGTTCCTGTTGTTCTCGGTCTGATCGATCGCGCCTCTCGCGCTGTTGGCGAGAGGCGCCGGATAGCCCGGGGCGGATGCGTCCGCCCCAACCTGAGTTTCGGTCCGCCGCGACGGGCCACATTGCCAAGAGGTGAGTAATGAGCAGCCAAGTGACCAACCCGCAAACCCGTATATGGCAGGAGCTGAGCCATCAGCATCACCTGGCGCCGTTCAGCGACTATAAGCAGCTGAGCGAGAAGGGCCCGCGCATCATCACCAAGGCCGAAGGCGTGTACCTGTGGGACAGCGAGGGTAACAAGATCCTCGACGGCATGGCCGGTCTGTGGTGCGTGGCGATCGGCTACGGCCGCGAGGAGTTGGTCGAGGCGGCCAGCCAGCAGATGCGCCAGCTGCCGTTCTACAACACCTTCTTCCAGACCGCGCACCCGCCGGTGCTGGAACTGGCCAAGGCGATTGCCGATGTCGCCCCGGCCGGCATGAACCACGTGTTTTTCACCGGCTCCGGCTCGGAAGGCAACGACACCATGCTGCGCATGGTCCGCCATTATTGGGCGCTGAAGGGCAAGCCGCAGAAGAAGGTGATCATCAGCCGCATCAACGGCTACCACGGCTCCACCGTCGCCGGCGCCAGCCTCGGCGGCATGAAGTACATGCACGAGCAGGGCGACCTGCCGATCCCGGGCATTGTGCATATCCCGCAGCCATACTGGTTCGGCGAAGGCGGCGACATGAGCCCCGAGGAGTTTGGTATCTGGGCCGCCGACCAACTGGAGAAGAAGATTCTCGAAGTCGGCGAAGAGAATGTCGGCGCCTTCATCGCCGAGCCGGTGCAGGGCGCTGGCGGCGTGGTCATTGCGCCGGACAGCTACTGGCCGCGGATCCGCGAGATCCTCGCCAAGTACGATATTTTGTTCGTCGCCGACGAAGTGATCTGCGGTTTCGGCCGCACCGGCGAATGGTTCGGCAGCGACTACTATGGCAATAGCCCGGATCTGATGACCATCGCCAAAGGCCTGACTTCCGGCTACGTGCCCATGGGCGGCCTGCTGGTCAGCGACAAGGTCTTCGCGGTGATCAACGAGGGCGGTGACTTCAACCACGGCTTCACCTATTCCGGGCACCCGGTGGCGGCTGCCGTGGCGCTGGAAAACATCCGCATCCTGCGCGAAGAAAAGATCGTCGAGAAGGTCAAGGCAGAAACGGCACCATACTTGCAAAAGCGTTTGCGTGAGCTGGCCGACCACCCCTTGGTGGGCGAAGTCCGTGGTCTGGGCATGCTCGGGGCGATCGAACTGGTGAAAAACAAGCAGACCCGCGAACGTTACCCCGCGGAGACTTCGGTCGGCATGGTCTGCCGTGGTCACTGCTTCGACAACGGCCTGATCATGCGTGCCGTTGGCGACACTATGATCATTGCGCCGCCGCTGGTGATCAGCCACGCGGAGATCGACGAACTGGTGACCAAGGCACGTCTGTGCCTCGACCTCACTGCGAGGGATGTTCAGGCCTAAGTGACGGGGCGTGTTCAACGGCTGCGCAAATGTTGTAAACACGCCTCCGACCTTGCCAGACTGCGCCAGTGCGTTGGCCAGGCTCACCGGGTGGTGACACCAACGGTTAACGCCGCCCGGATACTTCAAACAACAGGAGCTGTACGCATGAAAAAATTCGGCAAGTCGCTTCTCGCGCTGTCCCTGATGGGTGCCATGGCGGGGGCGGTCCAGGCGGACGATAAAGTCCTGCACGTGTACAACTGGTCCGACTACATCGCCGCCGACACCGTGGCGAAGTTCGAGAAAGAATCGGGCATCAAGGTCGTCTACGACGTCTTCGACAGCAACGAAACCCTGGAAGCCAAACTGCTGGCCGGCAAGGCGGGCTACGACATCGTCGTGCCGTCGAACAACTTCCTCGCCAAGCAGATCAAGGCCAAGGTCTACCAGCCGCTGGACAAGAGCAAGCTGCCGAACTGGAAGAACCTCGACCCCAACCTGCTGAAGACCGTGGAAGTCAGCGATCCAGGCAACCAGTACGCGTTCCCCTACATGTGGGGCTCGATCGGTATCGGCTACAACCCGGACAAGGTCAAGGCCGCGCTGGGTGACAACGCGCCGGTGAACTCCTGGGATCTGCTGTTCAAGCCGGAGAACATCGAGAAGCTGAAGTCCTGCGGCGTGTCCTTCCTCGACTCGCCGACCGAGATCCTGCCGGCGGCCCTGCACTACCTGGGCTACAGCCCGCTGAGCCAGGATCCGAAGGAGCTGAAGGCGGCCGAAGAGCTGTTCCTCAAGATTCGTCCGTACGTCACCTACTTCCACTCCTCCAAGTACATCTCCGACCTCGCCAACGGCAACCTCTGCGTGGCGGTGGGCTACTCGGGTGACGTCTACCAGGCCAAGTCGCGTGCCGAGGAAGCCAAGGGTGGGGTGACCGTCGCCTACAACATTCCCAAGGAAGGCGCCGGGACCTTCTTCGACATGGTCGCGATTCCAGCCGACGCGGCAAACCCCGCGGGCGCCTACGCCTTCATGAACTTCCTGATGAAGCCGGAAATCATGGCCGAGATCACCAACGAGGTGCAGTTCCCCAACGGCAACGCCGCGGCCACCCCGCTGGTGAATGAGGCGATCCGTCAGGACCCGGGCGTCTACCCGACTCCGGACACCATGAAGAAGCTGTATGCCTTCCCGGATCTACCGGCCAAGGTGCAGCGCGCCATGACCCGCAGCTGGACCAAGATCAAGTCCGGCAAGTAAGCCAACGACACCTTCCGGCGGGTGCTCCCGCCGGAGGCCCGCCAGGAGCGTGTTGCATGGTTGAGCCATTCCCAACCTGCTTCGGTGTTTGCGCTGCCGCTCCTTCGCGGGCGGCGCGGGCGGTGGACTGTGGCCTGTCGCTGACACCGGCGGACTGTCGTGAGACGGTCGCAACCACTAACAAGAATGAGGGCTGATATGTGCGAATTCCCTTCCGTAAAACCCTGATCGGCGCCTTGGCGACGCTGAGTCTGAGCGCTGGCGCCCATGCCGAATCGACCGTGCATGTCTACAACTGGTCGGACTACATCGGTGAAACCACCCTCGCCGACTTCGAGAAGGAAACCGGGATCAAGCCGGTCTACGACGTCTTCGACTCCAACGAGACCCTCGAAGGCAAGTTGCTGGCCGGGCGTTCCGGCTACGACATCGTGGTGCCGTCGAACCACTTCCTCGGCAAGCTGGCCAAGGCCGGGGCGTTCCAGAAACTCGACAAGAGCCAACTGCCGAACTGGAGCAACCTCGACCCGGCGCTGCTCAAGCAGCTCGAGGTCAACGACCCGGGCAATGAATATTCGGTGCCCTACCTGTGGGGCACCAACGGCATCGGCTACAACGTTGAGAAGGTCAAGGCCGCGCTCGGCACCGACAAGATCGACTCCTGGGCGATCCTGTTCGAACCGGAGAACCTGAAGAAGCTCAGCCAGTGCGGCGTCTCCTTCATGGATTCACCCGACGAGTTGTTCCCGGCCGTGCTCAACTACCTGGGCCTGGATCCCAGGAGCACCAACCCGGCGGATTACCAGAAGGCCGAGGCCAAGCTATTGGCCGTGCGTCCCTACGTCACCTACTTCCACTCGTCCAAATACATCACCGACCTGGCCAACGGCGACATCTGCGTCGCCTTCGGCTACTCCGGCGACGTGTTCCAGGCCGCCAGCCGTGCCGAAGAGGCGGGCAAGGGCGTGAAGGTTGATTACGTGATCCCGAAAGAAGGCGGCAACCTGTGGTTCGACATGATGGCCATTCCGGCCGACGCGACGAACGCCAAGCAAGCGCATGCTTTCATCAACTACCTGCTCAAACCCGAGGTGATCGCCAAAGTCAGCGATTACGTCGGTTACGCCAACCCGAACCCCAAGTCGCTGGCGCTGCTGGACGAGTCCGTCCGGAGCAATCCGGCCGTGTACCCCAGCAAAGAGGTGCTGGCCAAGCTCTACGTATCGGCCGAGTTGCCGCCGAAAGTGCAACGCCTGATGACCCGTAGCTGGACCAAGATCAAGTCCGGCAAGTAATCCGCTGTAGATATCCAAGCATGCCCGGCCGCCGTGGCCGGGCCTCAATGAGTTGGGAGTTGTGGTATGGCAATAGCCTCCGGTGCCTACAAGAAAGCCCTTGAGGGCGGCCAGCAAGCGAAAGAAGTGCTGGTAAAAATCGACCGGGTCAGCAAGCAGTTCGACGAGACCCTGGCCGTCGACAACGTGTCGCTGACCATCAACAAAGGCGAGATCTTCGCCCTGCTCGGCGGCTCGGGTTCGGGCAAGTCGACCCTGCTGCGCATGCTGGCCGGTTTCGAGCGGCCGAGCGAGGGCCGCATCTTCCTCGATGGTCAGGACATCTCCAACATGCCGCCCTACGAGCGGCCGATCAACATGATGTTCCAGTCCTACGCGCTGTTCCCGCACATGAGCGTGGCCGACAACATTGCCTTCGGCCTCAAGCAGGACAAGATGGCCAAGGAGGAGGTCGATGCGCGGGTGGCGGAAATGCTCAAGCTGGTGCAGATGAGCCAGTACGCCAGGCGCAAGCCGCACCAGCTGTCCGGTGGTCAGCGTCAGCGCGTGGCCCTGGCGCGCTCGCTGGCGAAGAGCCCGAAGCTGCTGCTGCTCGATGAGCCGATGGGCGCGTTGGACAAGAAGCTGCGCTCGCAGATGCAGTTGGAGCTAGTGGAGATCATCGAGCGGGTCGGCGTGACCTGCGTGATGGTGACCCACGACCAGGAAGAGGCCATGACCATGGCCCAGCGCATCGCCATCATGCACCTCGGCTGCATCGAGCAGATCGGCAGTCCGGTGGACATCTACGAAACCCCGATCAGCCGCCAGGTCTGCGAATTCATCGGCAACGTCAACCTGTTCGACGGTCAGATCGTCGAAGACGCCGAAGGCCATGCGCTGATCGATTGCCCGGTGCTGGAGCGCAATATTTACGTCGGCCACGGCGTGACGACCGCCGCCCAGGACAAGCACATCACCTACGCCATCCGCCCGGAGAAGCTGCTGGTCACCACCGAGCAGCCGGCCAGCGAATACAACTGGTCGCGCGGCACCGTGCACGACATCGCCTACCTCGGCGGCCATTCGGTGTTCTACGTCAAGCTGCCGAGCGGCACCATCGTCCAGTCCTTCGTCGCCAACGCCGAACGCCGCGGCACGCGCCCGACCTGGAATGACGAAGTGTTCGTCTGGTGGGAAGACGACAGCGGGGTCGCGCTGCGCTCATGAACATTTCCAGTCTCAAGAAACGCCTGCCCAGCGGCCGGCATACCGTGATCGGCGTGCCATTCGCCTGGCTGTTCCTGTTCTTCCTGCTGCCGTTCCTAATCGTGCTGAAGATCAGTTTCGCCGAGGCCGACGTGGCGATCCCGCCCTACACGGAGATCTACACCTGGGCGGAGAACCAGGTGCAGGTCATCCTCAACCTCAACAACTACCTGATCCTCAACGAGGACGAGCTGTACCTGGCGGCCTACCTCGGCTCGCTGAAGATAGCCTTCTTCAGCACCCTGCTGTGCCTGCTGATCGGCTACCCGATGGCCTACGCCATTGCCCGCGCCAGCAAGGAAATGCAGACCACCCTGCTGCTGCTGATCATGATGCCGACCTGGACCGCGATCCTGATCCGCGTTTATGCCTGGATGGGCATCCTCAGCAACAACGGCCTGCTCAACGGCTTCCTGATGGACATGGGCCTGATCGCCGCGCCGCTGCAGATCCTCAACACCAACCTGGCGGTGTACATCGGCATCGTCTACTCGTACCTGCCGTTCATGGTCCTGCCGCTCTACGCCAACCTGGTCAAGCACGACCAGAGCCTGCTGGAGGCCGCTGCCGACCTCGGCTCGAGCACCTTCAACAGCTTCTGGAAGATCACCGTGCCGCTGTCGAAGAACGGCATCATTGCCGGCAGCATGCTGGTGTTCATCCCGGTGGTCGGCGAGTTCGTCATCCCGGAACTGCTCGGCGGCCCGGAAACCCTGATGATCGGCAAGGTGCTCTGGCAGGAGTTCTTCAACAACCGCGACTGGCCGGTGGCCTCCGCCCTGGCGGTGGTGATGCTGCTGGTCCTGATCGTGCCGATCATTCTGTTCAACCGTAACCAGGCGAAGGAATTGGAGGGCAAGGTATGAACAAGCTCACTTCGATCGTGCCGTCCGCTTGCCTGTTCAACCCTAATCAAGCCCAAGCACTGGAGGGCAAGGTATGAAGCGCTTCAGTTTCTCGAGGCTGATGCTGTGGCTCGGCCTGACGTTCATCTACGCGCCGATGGTCATCCTGGTGATCTACTCGTTCAACGCCTCCAAGCTGGTGACGGTGTGGGGCGGCTGGTCGGTGAAGTGGTACGTCGGCCTGCTCGACAACAGCCAGCTGATGGGCTCGGTGCTGCGCTCGCTGGAGATCGCCTGCTACACCGCGATTGCCGCGGTGGCGCTGGGCACCCTGGCGGCCTTCGTGCTGACCCGCATCCCGCGCTTCAAGGGCCGCACCCTGTTCGGCGGCATGGTCACCGCGCCGCTGGTGATGCCCGAGGTGATCACCGGTCTGTCGCTGCTGCTGCTGTTCGTGGCCATGGCCCAGCTGATCGGCTGGCCGGCCGAGCGCGGCATCGTCACCATCTGGATCGCCCACACCACCTTCTGCACCGCCTATGTGGCGGTGGTGGTGTCGGCGCGCCTGCGCGAGCTGGACTTGTCGATCGAGGAAGCGGCCATGGACCTCGGCGCCAAGCCGTGGAAGGTGTTCTTCCTGATCACTATCCCGATGATCGCGCCGTCGCTGGCCGCCGGGGCGATGATGTCGTTCGCCCTGTCGCTCGACGACCTGGTGCTCGCCAGCTTCGTCTCCGGCCCCGGCTCGACCACCCTGCCGATGGAGGTGTTCTCCGCGGTGCGCCTCGGCGTGAAGCCGGAGATCAACGCCATCGCCAGCCTGATCCTGCTGGTGGTGTCGCTGTTCACCTTCCTCGCCTGGTTCTTCACCCGGCGTGCCGAGGAACGCCGCAAGCGGGCGATCCAGCAGGCGATGGAGACCATGGCGGAAGAGGCCTCGGCATCCGCCTGGAAGCCGGTGGCTCAGGCGGCCTGAGGCGCCAAGCCGTGACACCAACGGGCCCTGCGGGGCCCGTTGTTTTTTGTGGAGAGTGGTGGTGGGCCCGGAAGTCGGGACAACTCGTAGGATGGGTTGAGCGCAGCGATACCCATCGGCATCGGTTCGATGGGTATCGTCGCTACGCTCCTCAACCCATCCTACGGTCTCCCAGTCACCCCACCCAACGGGCCCGCGGGGCCCGTTGGGTGCCGCGCGCCTATCGCGCTGATGCCGGCACCAGGGTCAGGCTGCTCTGGGTGTTGGCCTTCACATCCTCATCGCTGTAGTGCTGCGGCAGGTACTGGCCCTGGATGTAGGCCTCGGCCTGGTCGGCATAGTGCGCATCGAACGGCACGCCGCTCTGCCCGACCGGGTTGATGCCAAGGCTGTGCTCGGGGTCGGCCAGGTCGATCAGGCGCCGTGTCGAGGGGCCGTAGACCACCTGCCAGGGCGTCGGGCCGACCCGGTGCGAGAGGTTGTTCGGCACCTCGTGGCCGCCCGGCGCGGCGAACGGGCCGACGTTGAACAGCTTGTCGAGCGGCTGCTGCTGACCCAGCGGATGGCCGTGGGTGAGGGTATGCGCGCTGCCCCAGGCCCACTTGCTCGGGTCATCGCCGAGCGTGCTTTTGAGATGCGCCAGGGCCGCCTGCCAGGCGGCCTTGACCGTCTCGGCACGGCTCTCCTTGGCCTCAGTGCCACGGTCGTCCCACCAGGGCGAGGCGGCGTCGGCGGCCAGGCGCGGCAGCGCGGTGTCGAGCACGCGGGTAGACAGCAGGTTGTCGAAGAAGGCGTCGCCGAGCTCATCGTGCATGGCCGCAGCGGCCAGCTGGAAGGTCAGCTGGTTGAACAGCGGCGCGATGCTCGAGTCGAGCTGATGGTCGCCGTTCCAGCTGGCCAGCTGCTCGACCAGGGCGCGCTCGCCGTCGTCCGCCGCGGCGCCACGCAGGTCGGCGAGCAGCGGCTGGAGCAGGCGCTGCGGGTAGCCGGTGGCGGTTTCCAGCTGCAGCGCCTGGCTGTTCTGCAGGTCCCACTTCACGTCGCTCTGTGCCAGGCGGTCGTTGAGGCGCTGACCGCGGTCGGCCAGGTTGTAGTAGCCGGGGACCGCCACGCCGGTCGGTGACAGCGGCTGGTAGTTGGCCGACACGATGTAGCCGCGCGCCGGATTCTCCTCCTGCGGGTTGGCGGTGAACGGCAGGTAGCCGGGTTTGTCCGCCTCGTGGCTGCTGCCGTCGAGGATGAAGCTCGGGTTCACCCCGGCCGGGCGCTGCGGCAGCTTGGCCGCGGCCCACCAGCCGATGTCGCCAGCAGCGTTGGCCCAGACGATGTTGAGGCCCGGCGCGTGGATCTTCGCCGTGGCGTCGCGCGCCTTACTCAGGGTGTCGGCGCGGTTGAGCTGGTAGAAGGCGTCGAGGATTGGGTTCTCGGTCTCGAGGAACGCCCACCACATGGCAATCGGCGTCTGGCCGGCAGCGGCGCCGAGCGCGTCGTTGACGATCGGCCCGTGTGGCGAGCGGCGCAGGGTCAGGGTGACCGGCGCGCCGTCCTTGACCCGGATGGTCTCCTCGCGGCTCTGCAGGTCGGCCCACTGGCCGTTGGCCCAGACCTGATTGGGGTTGTCCGGATTGACCTTCTCGGCGATCAGGTCGAGGTCGTCATTCTGGAACATGGTCAGGCTCCAGGCGAACTGGCGGTTGTGACCGAGCGAGGCGTAGGGGTTGAGCGCCTGGTGGTGGCCGTACAGCTCGAAGCCGGGCGCGCTCAGTTGCGCCTCGTACCACACCGCCGGCACCGCGAAGCGGATGTGCGGGTCGCCGGCCAGCAGCGGCTTGCCGCTCTTGGTGTGGCTGCCGGCCACCGCCCAGGCGTTGCTGCCCTCGAACTGCGGCAGGCCGGCCTCGACCAGCGCCTGCTGGCTGAGGCGGGCGAGGGCGTTGAGGTCCTGCCAGTCGCCGGCGGCCAGCGTCGGAGTCTGGATCACCCCGGCGGAGTGCCAGGCGAGGTCGAAGACCTTCAGGTAGTCGCCGCCGAGCTGGTCGCGCATATGGCTCAGCACCGGCTCGGTGCGGAACGCGGCGGCGAAGCTATAGGCCATGTAGCCGGCGACGCTAACGGTGTCCTCGAGGGTGAATGGACGCTTGTCGATGCCCAGCAGGTCGAACTCCACCGGCGCCGGACGGCTGTCCTGGTACTGGTTGATGCCGTCCAGATAGGCCTGCAGTGCCTGCACCGCCGGGCTGTTCGCGTCGAGGGTTTTGGCGTACTGGTCGGCATGCGCGCGGATGCCGAGGGTGCGGAACAGGCGGTCGGTATCGACCAGCTTGGCGCCCAGCACTTCGGCCAGCTCGCCGCGCGCCAGGCGGCGCAGCATTTCCATCTGGAACAGGCGGTCCTGGGCGTGCACATAGCCGAGCGCGCGGTACATGTCGGCCTCGTTCTGCGCCTGGATGTGCGGCACGCCACGTTCGTCGTAGCGCACGCTGACCGGCGCCTGCAGATGGGCGAGGGCCAGCTCGCCGCTGCGTTGCGGCTGTTTGCTGTGCAGGTACCAGGTGGCGCCGGCAGCCACCGCCGCGACGGCGATGGCCAGGACAGTCAGGCTGCGTTTCATGGACGGACAACTCCTTTTGGTTCTTGTAGTGACCGGATTTTCCGGTGTCGGCCGCCGCTCGGCATTGACTGAACACCTCAGGCCTGCAAGTCTTCGGTCAATTTCTCGGAGTCGTCATGTCCAGTTCCTTCGATCCGCTCCCGGGTGACTCGCCGCTCACCCACTCGGCGACCCTGCGCCGTCTGTTGTACGAGGCGCTGGCCGAACTGCGCCTCGACCCCACCGAGATCTACCGGCGCATCTATCAGCACCGCCGCATCGCCGTGTCGCCCATCGACGAGCGCCTCGAGCACGACAGCGCGCCACTGTTCTGGCAGGCCCTGCCGGAGATCAGCGGCGATGCCGACATCGGTCTGCACCTGGGCGAGGCGATGAAGCCGCGTCTGCTCGACGTGGTCGGCTACCTGTTGCTGGCCAGCCGCGACTTGCGCCAGGCGGTCGACAGCTTCGTGCGCTTCCAGCACATCGTCTCCGGCGGCCTGGTCGCCCAGTTGCAGGTCACCGGTGACGAAGCGTGCCTGGTGATCGATCTCAACTACCTCGGCGTCGCCTCGTTGCGCCAGCAGATGGAATGCGTGGCGCTGCTGACCCTCAAGCTGCTGGCCTTCGTCAGCGACGACGAATTCCGCCTCACGGGCCTGCACTTTCGCCATGCCCAGCCGCGCCAGTTGCGCGAGCACCGCCGTCTGTTCGGTCTGCAGCCGGAGTTCGGCCAGCCCCACGACGCTCTGCTGTTCCCCGCGGCGCTGTTGCAGCGGCCGTCGCGCACCGCCAATCCGGGCCTGCACGCGCTGCTCAGCGAACACGCGCAGCGCCAGCTCGACGGCTTGGTGGAGAACCAGTTGCTCAATCGCCTGCGCTATCTGCTCGGCGTGCGCCTGGGTGGCGGCGATTGCACCTTGGCCGCCTGTGCCCGCGAGCTCGGCCTGTCGGTGGGCATGCTGCAGCGCGCCCTGGCGGCGCAGGGTTACAGCCTGCGTCAGGTGCGCGAGGCGGTGCGCCGCGATCGGGCGACCGAGTTGCTGCGCGGCGGCGGCTCGATTCGCGAGGTGGCGCGCGCCTGCGGCTTCGCCGAGCTGTCGCCGTTCTACCGGGCGTTCCGGCGCTGGCACGGCGAGACGCCGGAGCAGCATCGCCTGCGCGTGCGCGAGGCGTAACAGGGCCGCGCCCGGGGCGGGCGCGGCGTGGCGGCTTATTCGACCAGCGGGACTTCGCGGGTGTTGGCCAGCAGGCTGATGGCGTCGAGCTGATCCTCGATCTGCAGCCAGCGCAGCGAGCGCTTCGACGAGACTTCCTTGGCCACGCGCTGGGCGTACTTCTCCTTCAGCTCCTGACGGTCTTCCTGCAGGTCGAGCAGCTGCTCCTGCAGCTTGGCCGCGGTGGCATCGTCGATGGAGTTGGCGTTGTAGGCCTTGGCGTAATCGAGCAACAGGGCGATGGCGCCCTTGCTCAGCTTGTCGGCCTCGGTGCGGTAGCTGTTGTACACCGGCCAGAAGGCTTCGCCTTCCTTGGCATCCAGGACCATGGCGGCCTCGACGATCTGCTTGCGCTTGTAGTCGATGTCGGCGATCTGGTTCTGGATCGAGGATTTGTACTCTTTCATGATCTGCTGGGTGGACGCGGCATCGCCGGCGACGGCGAACAACGGCAGGGCGGTGCTGACGAGCAGGGCGAGGGCGGAAGCTTTGAACATGGCAACTCCTTGAGGCTAACGAGATCCGTCTTGGATCAAGCGAGGAGTCTAGACCGCTTTGTTCAGGCTGCCAGGCAACCTTAGTCGGGGGGCGCCCAGTTGCAAAAGCAGCCGACCGCCAGGGTATTGCTGGCGTTGACCGCGCGGCCGGCGGCGAGCGCTTCGAGAGTCGGCTCGATGAAACTGTTGCTCGAGGTGCAGGTGGCGCCCTCGCTGTAGGGGCCGAAATAGGCCAGGCGGCCCTGCTGGTCCCAGATGCCCACCGCCGGGCTGGCCGGCAACTGTGCACTGCCGGGCAGCGCCGGCAGCGCCTCGATGGCGCTTAGGGTCGGCGGCAACTGGCCGCGGCTGCCGGCTTTCTGCACCGCGTAGAACCTCACCCCCTGCGGCACGAAACGCGCCAGCAACTCGGCTAGGTGCTGCTGGTTGCCGACGTTGCAGGGGCAGGCCGGGTCCCAGAAATGCACCACGCGAATCGGCCCGGGTCCGGCCAGTTCGGCCGGCAGGCGCAGCTGGGCGCCGCTGAACAGCGCGGTCTGGGTGCCGAACGGTCGCACATAGCGGCCCTCGAACCACCAGAAGGCGACGAGCATGGCGAGCAGCCAGACCACGGCGAGCAGGCCGGCGAACAGGGTTTTGCGGCGGGGCAGGGGCATGTTGGGTCGGTCGAATGAAGGGCGCATAGCTTGCCATGCCGCGTGCGCCAGCTGAATATCGGCAGCCGCCCGCCAGTCAGTGCCCCGATAGAGCTTCTATGGAAGATCCCATGCCTGAGCGTTTCCAGCCCGAATTGCTGCGTTCCCATCTGCACACCCTGGTGGAGCCCGCACTCGAGCCACCGCAGTTGGTCGCCTACCGGGCCTTCTACGGTCTGGAGTTCGCCGGCGCGCACGGCCGCATGGGGCTGTTCCCGGCGGCTGGCTACCAGATCGTCGCCCAGGCCTGGTGGCCCGCGCAGCCGCGCGGCACGCTGCTGCTGCAGCACGGCTACTACGACCATGTCGGTCTGTACCGCCATCTGATCGGTTGGGCGCTGGAGCGGGGCTTCGCCGTGCTCGCCTGCGATCTGCCCGGCCACGGCCTGTCCAGCGGTGCGCGCGCCAGCATCGACGATTTCGCCGAGTACCAAACGGTGCTCGCCGGGCTGTTCGAGCAGTCGGCGGCGCTGGGCCTGCCGACGCCCTGGCACCTGTGCGGGCAGAGCACCGGCGGGGCGATCCTGATCGACTACCTGCTGCGCGGCGAGGTGCGCGAGGAAGTGGCCGAGACGCTGTTGCTGGCGCCGCTGGTACGGCCGCGCGCCTGGTGCTGGTCGAAGTTCAGCTATCGGCTGCTCAAGCCCTTCGTCGCCAGCATCCCGCGGCGCTTCAGCGCCAACTCCAACGATGCGGAATTTCTCGAGTTCATTCAGCGTGACCCGTTGCAGCCGCTGACCCTGCCGACCGCCTGGGTCGGCGCGCTGGCGCACTGGGTGCCCTATATCGAGGCGGCGCCGCCCAGCGGCCGGCGGCCGCTGATCGTCCAGGGCGAGGCCGACGAGACGGTGGACTGGCGGCACAATCTCGACGTGCTGGAGGACAAGTTCGCCGGCCCCGAGCTGCTGCTGCTGCCCGAGGCGCGCCATCATCTGGTCAATGAAAGCGCGCCGTTGCGCCGGTGCTACCTGGACTTCCTGCGCGAACGCCTGGCGTAGGGTGGGTTGAGCTCCGCGATCCCCATGGTTGCCGGCCGCTACGCCACTTGCTGAGTATCGCTGCGCTCAACGCCAGCCTACGGACGCGTCGACCGTCAGATGCTCGGCTGCGCCGGCGCCAGATTGGCGCTGCTCTGGCCCACCGCCAGGCCGGCGCGTATGGCCGCCAGGGCGGCCTGATAGTAGGCCTTGCCTTCGGCGGATTCGGCGAAGGTGGCGAACTCTTCCAGTTCCGGATCGGACAGCTCGCGATAGACGTGCAGCAGGGTATTGTCCAGGTCGGCGCCGATCTGCTCCATCAGCCGCTGGCGCTGGCTCTCCAGCAGGCCCTGGGCCTGAGCGCCGCCGAGCAGGCCGGGCATCATCTGGCTGAGGCTGTCGGCGGCGACGCCGGCCAGCGCCAGGCTGACCTCGGCGCCGGCTTCCTTGGCCGGCAGGGCCCGGGACAGGTGATTGATCAGCAGGCGCCGGGTGGCGTCGGCTTGGATCTTCGGCAGGCCATTGGCGTTCTGCAGCAGCTGTTCTTTGCTGGTGGCCTTGACCTCGGCGGCGACTATCTTGCGTCCCAGCGGCGACTGGAAGAACTGCAGGGCCGGGCGCGGGTCGCCGAGCTGCTGGCGCAGCATGGCCTGGGCGCGTTGGTCCATGGCCTGGGCGGCGAAGCGCTGGTTGCTGTTGTCGACCAGGGCCTGGTATACCGCCGGCGGCAGCGTGCTGCGGTAGCGCTGCTGGGCGGCCTGCAGGGCGGCGCTGAAGTGCGCGCGCTGCTGCGGCCAGCCGGCCACCTGATAGAGCTGGGAATGATCGTCGGCCAGGCTGGGCAGACTGAGCAGCAACAACACACAAGCGAGAAGGGCACGCATTAGGGACTCCTGTCGGGCAGGGGGCTATTTTCAGCGGCAGCACTGCGGCTTGTCGAGGCGCATGCGTGGCGCTGATAGAATCGGCGGCATGCCTATGAACGCCAACCACCCGCTATTTCTACGGATCGCCGACGACCTGGCCACGTACGGCTGGTCGCACCAGAGCATCTTCTTGCCTGAGGATCTGACCCGCGAACTGGCCTCGGAGTGCCATAGCCGCGCGCAACAGGGCGCCCTCAGTCCCGCCGGCATCGGCCGCGGCGCCGGTCAGCAGGTGCGCGAAGGCGTGCGCGGCGACCGCATCCAGTGGCTGGAGGCCGGCCAGTCGGCGGCCTGCGACCGCTACCTGGAACTGATGAACGGCCTGCGCCAGGCGCTCAATCAAGGCCTGTATCTGGGCCTGGCGGATTACGAAAGCCACTTCGCCTGCTATGCGCCGGGGGCGTTCTATCAACGCCATGTCGACCGCTTCCGCGACGACGACCGCCGCGTGGTGTCGGTGGTGCTCTACCTCAACCACGGCTGGCTGCCGCAGCAAGGCGGCGCTTTGCGCCTGTACCTGCCAGCGGCGGCGGGTGAGCGCAGCCACGAGATCGCCCCGCTGGGCGGCAGCCTGGTGGTGTTCCGCTCCGAACTGCCCCATGAAGTGCTGCCGGCCAGCCGCGAGCGCCTGTCGCTGGCCGGCTGGTTCCGCCGCCGCGGTGAGGGGCCGCTGTAGCCTGGGGTCAGTGGCCCCAGACTCTGATGGTGCCGCGCAGGTCGGTGATGTCGCGGATCGCTAATGTCCCCAGGCGGCTGTCGCCGACGTACAGGTCGCCTTCCACGCGCGCGCGGATGCGCAGCGGCGGCAGGCCGCTTTGCAGCATCTGCTCGTTGATGGTGGTCAGATCCGGCAGGGTTAGCTGCAGCCGCTGCTGGCCGTTGGCGGCGGTGACCACATCGACCTGCAGGGTCGGCACGTTGATGCCCAGGATTGGCACGCTCGCCCCGAGCTGCGCCGGGCCGAAGGCGAAGCTGCCGCCGGCGCCGTTGGGGCAGTCGCCGGGATTGACGCAGCCGTTGTCGATCTTGATGTTGCGCAGCGACAGGCTGCCGCCGTCGTCGTTCCAGCGGATCTGGCTGATCTGCGCCTGCAGGTCGATGCGCAGGTTGATCCCGGCTTGGCCGGCGATGGCGCTGAGGCTCTGGTTGTCGAGGTCGAGCAGCGCCGCCTGGCTAGGGCCGGCCAGCAGCGCGGTGAGACAGGCGACTGCGGGCAGCAGCGGGCGGAGCTGAAGTATGCTGGGCATGGCGGCGTTTCCTTCGCGGGTTCGCGGGAGTGCGCCGCAGTCTGGTCCTCTGCGCCGGGGCTGGCCATGGCTGGGGAACGCTTCCCGCCGAAGGATAGGTCGGGTGCGACCTGCGCCGGGCGGGACGGGCCGCTGCGGGCGGCAATCCGCGCCGCCAGCCTTACCTTAGTTCGGCCGTGGCGTTGGGCCGCAGGGCGGGATTGTTACGGCGAGTGACCGGATGGGCGCGGCGCCAGATGAAGAGGAACAGCGATGCACAAAATCCTGGTCAGCCGCTGCCTGCTCGGCCAGCGGGTGCGCTATGACGGCGGCGCCCACGGGCCCTTCGACCTGCTCGCGCAGTGGCAGGCGGAGGGCCGGCTGGTGCCGATCTGCCCGGAAGTGGCCGGCGGCCTGCCGACTCCGCGGCCGCCGGCGGAGATTCCCGGTGGTCAGGGCGGCGCGGTGCTCGACGGCCGCCAGCGGGTGCTGACGGCGGACGGCACGGATGTCAGCGCCGCCTTTGTCGACGGCGCCGAGCAGGCGCTGGCGCTGGTGCGGGCCCATGGCATCCGCCTGGCGGTGCTCAAGGCGCGCAGCCCGTCATGCGGCAACCGGGAGAATTACGACGGCAGCTTCAGCGGCCGCAAGGTCGCCGGCGAAGGCGTCACCGCCGCCCTGTTGCGCCGCGCCGGGGTGCAGGTGTTCAGCGAGGAGGAGTTGCCGGCGGCCGCCGAGGCGCTGGCGGCGCTGGAGGCGCAGGGCGGCTAGCGGGTTTTTTCCGGCCATGAAAAAGGGAGGCCGAGGCCTCCCTATTTCATATCCACCAGCCTTAAAACGGTTCTCAAAGCGTCGCGAGCGCCTGTCAGCTTGGGGCGGCCGGAGCACAGGAACCGCAATGTACTTCAGTACATGAGGATTCCGAGCACCGCCCGCACCGAGATCACGGGCGCGCAGCAGCTTTGTGGACTGTTTTTTAGAACAGCACGCGGCTGCGGATGGTGCCGGTGACGTGCTGGATCTTCTCCAGGGCCAGGTCGGAGTACTCGGCGTCGACGTCGATCACCACGTAGCCGACCTTGTCGTTGGTCTGCAGGTACTGGCCGGAGATGTTGATGCCGTTCTCGGCGAACACCTTGTTGATTTCGCTCATCACACCCGGGATGTTCTCGTGGATGTGCAGCAGGCGGTGCTTGCCCGGGTGAGCCGGCAGAGCCACTTCGGGGAAGTTCACGGACGATACCGAGGTGCCGTTGTCGCTGTACTTGACCAACTTCTCGGCCACTTCCAGGCCGATGTTGGCCTGCGCCTCGGCAGTCGAGCCACCGATGTGCGGGGTGAGGATCACCCGGTCCAGGCCCCGCAGCGGGCTCTCGAACTCTTCGTCATTGGACTTCGGCTCGACCGGGAACACGTCGATGGCTGCGCCGATCAGATGCTCGTCCTTGATCGCGGCGGCCAGGTGATCCAGCTCGACCACGGTGCCGCGCGCGGCGTTGATCAGGATGCCGCCCTTCTTCATCGCGCGGATTTCCTGCTCGCCGATCATCCACTGGGTCGACGGCAGTTCCGGCACGTGCAGGGACACGATGTCGGCCATGCCCAGCAGCTCGTGCAGGTTGCCGACCTGGGTGGCGTTACCGAGCGGCAGCTTGGTCACCGTGTCGTAGAAGTACACCTGCATGCCCAGGGCTTCGGCGAGCACCGACAGCTGGGTGCCGATCGAGCCGTAGCCGACGATGCCGAGCTTCTTGCCGCGGATCTCGAAGGAGTTGGCCGCCGACTTGATCCAGCCGCCGCGGTGGCAGGAGGCGTTCTTCTCGGGGATGCCGCGCAGCAGCAGGATGGCCTGGGCCAGCACCAGCTCGGCGACCGAGCGGGTGTTCGAATAGGGCGCGTTGAACACCGCGATGCCGCGCTCGCGGGCCGCGTTGAGGTCGACCTGGTTGGTGCCGATGCAGAAGCAGCCGACCGCGACCAGCCTCTTGGCGCAGTCGAAGACCTCGGCGGTCAGCTGGGTGCGCGAGCGGATGCCGATGAAATGGGCGTCGGCGATCTTTTCCTTCAGCTCGTCGTCGGACAGCGCGCCTTTCAGGTACTCGATGTTGCTGTAGCCGGCGGCTTTCAGGGTATCCACCGCGTTCTGGTGCACACCTTCGAGGAGAAGGAACTTGATCTTGCTCTTGTCGAGAGAGGTCTTGCTGCTCATCTGCGTACCTGTGATTCGCGGTAAAAATGTCAGGGCGTGCGGCGCATGGGCCGGTCCCGAAAGTCGGCTCAGGGCACAGTCAACGGGGGGGCTATGCTAGCATACGGCCCCCGCGAAAGACCCACCCCTGGCCGATGAAGCGTGCTCAGGGTGACCATGAATCGTTTGAGAGTTCCGCTGATGACCCACTCCGCCCTGATCGAAGAGCTGAAGACCCTGGTTGAGCCCGGCAAGGTCCTCACCGATGCCGACTCCCTGAATGCCTACGGCAAGGACTGGACCAAGCATTTCGCCCCGGCGCCGCTGGCCATCGCGTTTCCCAAGAGCATCGAGCAGGTGCAGGCGATCGTGCGCTGGGCCAACGAACGCAAGGTCGCCCTGGTGCCATCGGGCGGCCGTACCGGGCTGTCCGCCGCCGCGGTCGCGGCCAATGGCGAGGTGGTGGTGGCCTTCGACTACATGAACCAGATTCTCGCCTTCAACGAGTTCGACCGCACCGTGGTGTGCCAGCCGGGGGTGGTCACCGAGCAGCTGCAGACCTTCGCCGAAGAGCAGGGCCTGTACTACCCGGTCGACTTCGCCTCCGCCGGTTCCAGTCAGCTGGGCGGCAACATCGGCACCAATGCCGGCGGGATCAAGGTGATTCGCTACGGCATGACCCGCAACTGGGTGGCCGGGCTGAAGGTCGTCACCGGCAAGGGCGACCTGCTCGAGCTGAACAAGGACCTGATCAAGAACGCCACCGGCTACGACCTGCGCCAGCTGTTCATCGGCGCCGAAGGCACCCTCGGCTTCGTCGTCGAGGCGACCATGCGCCTCGATCGCGCGCCGCAGAACCTCACGGCGATGGTCCTCGGCACCCCCGACTTCGACTCGATCATGCCGGTGCTGCACGCCTTCCAGAACAAGCTGGACTTGACCGCCTTCGAATTCTTCTCCGACAAGGCCCTGGCCAAGATCCTCGCCCGCGGCGACGTACCGGCGCCGTTCGACAGCGAGTGCCCGTTCTACGCCCTGCTGGAATTCGAGGCGAGCACCGAAGAGGTGGCCAACGCCGCGCTGGCGACCTTCGAGCATTGCGTCGAGCAGGGTTGGGTGGTCGACGGGGTGATGAGCCAGAGCGAGCAGCAGCTGGCCAACCTGTGGAAGCTGCGCGAGTACATCTCGGAAACCATCGCCCACTGGACCCCGTACAAGAACGACATCTCGGTCACCGTCGGCAAGGTGCCGGCGTTCCTGCACGACATCGACGCGATCGTCGAGCAGAACTATCCGGACTTCGAGGTCATCTGGTTCGGCCACATCGGCGACGGCAACCTGCACCTGAACATCCTCAAACCGGACGCGCTGAGCAAGGACGAGTTCTTCGCCAAGTGCGCGACGGTCAACCAGTGGGTGTTCGAGACCGTGCAGAAGTACAACGGTTCGATCTCCGCCGAGCACGGGGTCGGCATGACCAAGCGCGACTACCTGAGCTACAGCCGTTCGGAGGCGGAAATCGCCTACATGAAGGCGATCAAGGCGGCGTTCGACCCCAACGGGATCATGAACCCCGGCAAGATCTTCCCGGTCTGATCGCGGCCTGGTGCTTGCGGTAGGTTGGGTCGAGCGCAGCGATACCCAACGTGACTGTGATGATGGGTATCGCTGCGCTCGACCCATCCTACGTAATGTGTGAGGAACCGGCATGAGCTACCAGCACCAATACCGCGACGGCACCCATATCCACTTCCCGCTCGGCAAGGTGGTGTGCATCGGCCGCAACTACGCCGAGCACGCCAAGGAGCTGAACAACCCGCTGCCCAGCGAGCCGCTGCTGTTCATCAAGCCGGGCAGCTGCGTGGTGCCGCTGGACGAGGGCTTCAGCATTCCCGCCGACCGCGGCGTGGTGCATTACGAGGCGGAGATCGCCGTGCTGATTGGCAAGCCGCTGTCGCGCACACCGAACCGCGAGGAGGTGCTGGACGCCATTTCCGGCTTCGCCCCGGCGCTCGACCTGACCCTGCGCGACGTGCAGGCCAAGCTCAAGGACAAGGGCTACCCCTGGGAAGTGGCCAAGGCCTTCGACGGCGCCTGCGTGCTGGCGCCCTTCGTGCCGGGCGATGCGGTGGAGGACCTGACCGACATCGGCATTCGCCTGACGATCAACGGCGAGCTGCGCCAGGACGGCAACAGCGGCGCCATGCTTAACCCGATCGTGCCGATGATCCAGCACATCTGTGGCCACTTCAGCCTGCAAGCCGGCGATGTGCTGCTCACCGGCACGCCGGCGGGCGTCGGCCCGCTGCACAGCGGCGACGAACTGCTGCTGGAACTGGTCGGTCACTCGCGTTTCGCCAGCCGGGTGTTGTAAGGTCGACCCACCCTGGCCCGCCAGGGCCGGGTGTTCCGTCAAGGATGACGCAGGGAACAATTTTCCAAGACGGCCGGGTTGCTCGCTGTCGCCGTCTCGAGCCGTTGTCGATGCCCCTCACTTTCTCTTCCATGTTGCGTCCGCGCTGGCTGGCGCCGGCGTTCTGCCTGTTGGCCGTTACGGTGCTGGCCAAGGCTTGGCACTGGGACGAGCGCGCCTGGCTGTGGCTGCAGGAGCTCGGCGTCGGCCAGAGCGCGCGCGCCGCCAGTGTCTGGCTACCCGGCTACCGGGCGGTGATCCAGGCCAAGCCGCTGGCCGGGTTGGACGACGACGAGCCTTCCGACCTGACCTACAACCCGGCGAGCCAGACCCTGTTCACCGTGACCGGGATGGATCCGCAATTGGTCGAGCTGAGCCTCACCGGCGAGGTGCTGCGGCGCATCGCCCTGGTCGGTTTCGCCAACCCCGAAGGGGTGGCCATGTTGGCCGACGGCAATATGGCGATCACCGACGAGCGCCGGCGCACCCTGTCGATCTTCAAGCTCAGCCCGCTGACCCTCGAGCTCAACGCCCTGGATACCGCCGAGCGCGACCTTGGCTTTGCCGATTCGGGCAACAAGGGCTTCGAGGGCATCGCCTGGGACCCGGCGCGCCAGCGCCTGCTGCTCGGCAAGGAGCGTACGCCGACCGCGCTGTTCAGTTGGAGTAGCGATGGCGGACCGAGCCTCAGCGGGGCGATGCAGCCGCTGCCCAGCGAGCAGCTGTATATGCGCAACCTCTCGGCGCTGAGCGTCGATCCGCGCACCGGCCACACCCTGGTGCTGTCGGCGCAGTCCAGCCTGCTGCTGGAGCTCGACGAGCGTGGCGAGCCGGTCAGTTTCATCAGCCTGCTCGGCGGCTTCAACGGCCTGCACCGCAAGATCCCGCGCGCCGAAGGCGTGGCCATCGACGAGCAGGGCACCATCTACATGGTCAGCGAGCCGAACCTGTTCTACGTGTTCCGCAAGGAGCCGGCGGCCGCCAAGGCGAATTAAGCCTGAATTCAGCTGCGGCGCTTAGGCTGATCCCGTCCACCACTGTTACGGGAACTGCCCTATGAAACGCCAAGCCCTAGCCCTGCTGTTCGTGCCCCTGCTGTCCACCGCCGCCCTGGCCGCGGGTGGCTACAGCGGCCCGGGCAACACCCCGCAGGTGACCACGGTCGCCGCCGCCCTGGAAGCCGCCGACGATACGCCGGTGCTGCTGACCGGGCAGATCGTCAAGCGCGTGAAGGGCGACAAGTACGAGTTCAAGGACGCCAGCGGCACCATCCAGGTCGAGATCGATGACGACGACTGGCCGCCGCAGACCATCTCGGAAACCGCCAAGGTCAAGCTGGCCGGCGAGGTCGAACGCGATCTGACCGGTCGCGAGGTCGACGTCGATCTCGTCGAGCTGGCCAAGTGAAGTCATGCCGTGCCGGTCTTGCGCCCGGCGCGGCAGCTGCTCAGGCGCCGGCGTCGAAGCCCTGCCGCACGTTCACCCATTGATGACCGCATACCCCCTCCATGACGAACAGCGGGCCGATGGTTTCGTCCATCCGCAAGTAGTCCGGGCTGTCCAGCTCGAACTGCGATATCGGCTCTGCCTTGCAGGTACCCACCCCGAGTGCCAGGCTCCAGCACGCCCAGTCGCTCTAGTGGCCTGTGCGGTTAGTTGGTTACCTCAAGTTCGGATGACTGAGGTTCTGAGACAAGGCGCTGCGACGAGTCATAGCCCGCTATGGCGAGGAGCAGCAACGCAGTATCAGGGCCTCAGGCGCCGAAATTGACTAATCGAATTAACCAAACAGGCCACTAGGCCTCGGCGAGGAAGTTGACGAAGCCTTTGCAGCGGCGCCAAGCCGAACGTCTGCGGCGTTTGTATGGTGCCGAGTTGCACCTCCTGCAGGCGCGCCAGGCCCCTGTCGGCGCGGCTAGGCATCTCGAAGCTGGGGGGTGAACTGGCCGTGGATCAGCTCGTACTGGCCGTGGTGCGGATGCTGGTCGTCGCTGTAGGAGGTCGACAGGCAGGGCTCCTCCCGGGCCTGCGTGCAGGCCCGTTACTCATGGGTTGGCGGGGCGGGTGGTGCCTCTCCCGGTCGCGGCAGAGGCGTGGCGCGAGGGCCTACTTCTTCAGCTTGGTCCACACCTTGCTGCGCAAGGCCAGGGCCTTCGGCGAGCAGAGCTTGAACGGCGTCAGGCGCGCGAGCTTGTCCTGCGGCGTGTTGATCGCCGGGTCATCGAACAGCGCCTTGTCCATGAACGGGTCAGAGCCGGCGATGGCGTTGTTGTACTTGGCGAAGTTGGAGGCAGCGGCGATGTTCTCCGGCTGCATCATCCAGTTGATGAAGACGTGCGCTTCCTCGACGTTGCTGGCGTCCTTGGGGATCGCGAAGTTGTCGATGAACAGGTTGATGCCTTCCTTCGGATAGACGTAGGTGAGGGTCGCGCGCTGCGCGTGGGCGCGGTGGAAGGCGCCGTTCCACTGCTGGTGCATGGCGACTTCGCCGGCGGCCATGCGTTCGATGGTGCCGTCACTGTTGTACATGGCCAGCAGGGGCTTCTGCTTGAGCAGCACTTCTTGGATCTTGAGCGCGACCTTGGGGTCTTCGGCGTTGGCGCTGGCCGACGTAGTAGGACAGGGCGACGAAAGCTATGGAAATCACGAGGATGATCGAGGAAATCGCGTTGATTTTCGGCGAGATACCCATACGGATGGAGCGGAAGATGTACACCGGCAGGGTGGTCGCGCCGGCGCCGGCGACAAAGTAGGTGATGACAAAGTCGTCCATGGAGATGATGAAGGCGAGCATGGCGCCGGAAAGGATGCCCGGCAGCAGCAGCGGAAAACTGACCTTCCAGAACGCCCGCCAGGGCGAGGCGTAGAGGTCGGCGGCGGCCTCCAGCAGCTGCGGGTTCATGCCCTCCAAGCGGGCGCGGATCGGCAGGTAGGCAAACGGGATGCAGAACACCACATGGGCGATGAGGATGGTGAACAGCGACAGCTTGAGGCCGACGAAGCTAAAGAACATCAGGGTCGCCACCGCGGTGACGATCTCCGGCACCAGCAGCGGCAGGCCGAGCACCCCGCTCATCAGCGTCTGCCCGCGGAAGGCGCCGCCGCGCATGCCCAAGGCGGCGAGGGTGGCCAGGCTGGTGGCGAGCAGGGTGGCGAGGCTGGCGACGATCAGCGAGTTCTGCGCCGCGCGGACGATCTCGGCGTCGTTGGCCACCACCGCGTACCACTTAAGGCTGAAGCCGTCCCATAGGGTCGCCGACTGCCCGCCGTTGAAGCTCAACACCACCAGCACCAGGATCGGCAGATAGAGGAACAGGAAGAACAGCCAGGCCGCCGGGCGCATGCCGGCGAAGCGCCACAGCGGGTTGTCGACGTTCATGGCCGGCCTCCGCCGTTGCCCGGTTTGAAGCGCAGGCTGTAGGTGAGCATCGCCAGCAGCACGAAGGCGAGCAGAGCGAAGGCCAGCGCCGCGCCCAGCGGCCAGTTGTGTGAGGCACCGAACTGCAGCTGGATGAGGTTGCCGATCATCAGCGTCTTACCGCCGCCGAGCAGCTCGGGAATGATGTAGTTGCCCAGCGCCGGGATGAACACCAGGATCGCCCCGGCGACTACGCCGGGCATGGCCAGCGGCACGATGATCCACTTGAGCGCCTGCCAGCGGTTGCCGCCGAGGTCGAAGGCTGCCTCCACCAGGCGCCAGTCGAGCTTCTCCAGGCTGGTGTAGATCGGCAGCACCATGAACGGCAGGTAGGTGTAGAGCAGGCCGATGATCACCGCCGCGTCGCTGTACAGCAGGCCCAGCGGTTGCGCGCTAAGGTTCAGGCCCTGCAGGCCGGCGTCGAGTAGCCCACCGTTGCGCAGCAACATCCAGGCATAGGCGCGCACCAGCAGGTTGGTCCAGAACGGCACGGTGACCAGGAACAGCAGCAGGTTGCGCTTGCGCTCGGGCTGCAGGGCCAGGTACAGCGCGGTGGGGAAGCCGATCAGCAGGCAGCCGAGGGTGGTCAGCACCGACAGCCAGAACGAGCGCTGGAAGATCTGCAGGTAGTCGGTGTTGAACACCCAGCTGTCGTCGAGATCGCGCTCGTAGAAGAAGTTGACGTAGGCGTCCGCCGAGTACTGGCCCCATTTCACCCCGCCGTAATCGCCGGACTGCAGCAGCGAGACGACGAACATGATGCCCAGCGGCAGCAGCATGAGCACCAGCAGGGTGAGCATCGCCGGGCTGCTCAGCAGCAGCCGGCGGTTGAGCTGGCGGCGCGCGGCGACGGCCTGCAGGCCACTCATTCGCTCAGCACCTTGATCGCCGTCGGCGCCACCTGCACGCGCACCTGCTCGCCTGGGGCATAGGCGCACAGCGCGCCCTCGGCGTTCTGCTGGCGCACGCGAAAGCCGCTCTGGCCGGCGACCTTGAGGTGATAGATGGTGTCGGTGCCGACATACACCACGTTCTCCACCGCGCCGACCAGTTCGCCGTTGTCGGCCAGGCGCGTGCGTTCCGGGCGGATCGCCAGGGTCACAGGCCCACGCGTGGCGCTGAAGGCGCTGAGCAGCTGGCCGTCGGCCAGGCGCACGCCGGTGCCGAGGGCCTCGCCGGCCAGGAAGTTGGTCTCGCCGATAAAGGCGGCGACCCGCCGATTGGCCGGCGCCTCGTAGATTTCCAGCGGCGTGCCGACCTGGAGGATCTGGCCCTTGTCCATCACCGCGATGCGGTCGGACATGGTCAGCGCCTCCTCCTGGTCGTGGGTGACGAAGATGAAGGTGATGCCGGTCTCGTGCTGCAGGCGCTTGAGCTCGATCTGCATGTCCTTGCGCAGCTTCTGGTCCAGCGCCGACAGCGACTCGTCGAGCAGCAGCACCTTGGGCCGGTTGGCCAGCGCGCGGGCCAGGGCGATACGCTGTTGCTGGCCGCCGGACAGCTGGTCGGCACGCCGCCCACCGACATCCGGCAGCTTCACCAGCGCCAGCATGCGCTGCACCGTCGCGCCGATCTCGGCCTTGCCCAGGCCGCGCATCTCCAGGCCGAAGGCGATGTTCTGCGCCACCGTCATGTGCGGGAACAGCGCGTAGCTCTGGAACACGGTGTTGACCGGCCGACGGAACGGCGGCAGGTCCTGCATGGCTTCGCCGTACAGGCGGATGGTGCCGGCGCTGGGCTGCTCGAAGCCGGCGATCAGGCGCAGCAGGGTGGTCTTGCCGCAGCTGGAGGGGCCGAGCAGGGTGAAGAATTCGTTGGCGTGGATGTCCAGCGAAACCTCGTCAAGCGCCTTGACCCGGTGCCCAGGCTCGCCGAACTCCATGCTGATGTGTTCGATGTTGATCGCGCTGGCCATGCTGATCCCAATCCCTAACTAGTTGTTCTTGTTGGGCTTTTCTTCTTGTGCGGAAATCCGTCCCGGCGTTCCCCGGATTCTGGCAGTGCGCCGGTGGCGGCAGAACGATAAATCCGGACAAAAGGGGACAATTGCGGCCAAGTTGCAGTGGGGCGTTGGGCTGGCGGAGCCGCCTGGGGTTTCTCCGCAGAGCCTGGGTGCTGGTGTTGGCCGCTGCTCTGGATCCCCGCCTGTGCGGGAATGACGGGGATGGGGGGGGCGCTGCTTCCGTCGTTCCCGCGGTTCGTAGGATGGGTCGAGCGCAGCGATACCCATCGGCGATTCGATGGGTATCGCAGGCTCAACCCATCCTACGGGCTGGATTCCTGCCAGCGGAGGAATGCCGAGCCGAAGGATTGCTTTCCGCCGCACCCTCGTCCCCGCGCAGGCGGGGAGCCAGTGAGGCCGTAGCCCGGATGCAATCCGGGGGGCCATCCCGGATGGCATCCGGGCTACGAAATGCTGAGGGCGGATGCCTCGTTCAGCGCCGGTACAGGCTCGGTGTCTGCCCGCTCCAGCGCTGGAAGGCGTGGCGGAAGCTGGCGGTTTCGCTGTAGCGGAGCTGCTCGGCGATCAGGTAGATCGGCAGGTCAGTCTGCATCAGCAACTGCCGCGCCTTGTCATAGCGCACCTCGTCGAGCAGGCGCTGGTAGCTGGTGTTCATCCGCTGCAGATGCCGGCGCAGGGTGCGTGCGCTGCGGTGCAGCTGGCCGGCGACGCGCTCCAGGCTGCCGGCTTCGCGCAGGTTGCTGGCCAGGTGCTGGCGGATCTGGCCGAGCACGTCGTGGCCGTTGTTCAGCTGGGCGTCGAGCTTCAGGCATTGCTGCAGGCCATGGTGGCAGGTCACCGGGTCGGCCAGTGGCAGCTCGCGATTGAGCAGCGCGGCGTCGAAGCACAGAGCGTTGCGCGACGCACCGAACTCGGTCGGGCAGCCGAGCTTGTCGCCGTAGGCCAGGGCGTGCAACGGCGGCCGGTAGGCCAGCAGCAGACGGCGCGGGCGCAGCGCCTGGCCGAGCAGGTCCTGGACCACGGTGAGCAGTGAGGTCAGGCACAGCTCGGTGTTGAGCACCGTCAGTTCCGGCGCATAGCGGTAGCCGACGGCGACCAGGCGCGCCTCGTCGCCGTCCTCTTCCAGGCTCAGCTTGAAATAGGTGCCGAGCAGTGCCGGGTGGACCAGGGCCAGCTGCAGCGCCTCGCGCAGGCTGCGGCTGGCGAGCATGGTGTAGCCGAGGATGCCGTAGGCCGAGACATGCATGCGCAGGCCGAGGGTCAGGCCCAGCGCCGGGTCGCGGGTATGCTGCAGGGCGTTGGCGAACACCCGCAGCTCCTGGGCGTGGCTGATCAGCTTGTCCGGGGTATCCAGATCGGCGCGGCGCAGGCCGCTGTCCTGCAGCAGGCGCTCGCAGGGTGCGCTGTCAGCGAGCTGGCTGACGGCCAGGGCGATGGTGTGCAGCGTGGTGAGGGCGCGCTCTTCCGCACGCAATGCCGAGGTCATGGTCTTCCTCTGGTTCGTCCCTGAGTGGCAGTTGTTAAGCTTCGCTTCAGTCTGCTTGTGTTATTTCTAGACGATTCTGTCCCGCTGAGCTTGCCCGCATGCGCCGATTGCTGACTCCGAAACGCCTGCTCTGGGCCCTGCTGATCGGCGTGCTGCTGCTGGCGGCGCTGACCGCCCAGGAGTTTCGCCTGTTCGAGCGGGCCTGGTTTCCGGTGCAGGAATGGCGGCATGCGGCCAAGTGGCGCGGCGAGTCGATCTGGTTGCCGGACTATCGGGTGGCGATCGAGGCCCTGCCGATCGCGGGCCTGAGCGACCTGTCGGCGCTGGCCTACGACCCCGAGCGCAAGACCCTATTCACGGTCACCAACAAGAACTCGCAGCTCATCGAGTTGTCGCTCACCGGCCAGGTGCTGCGGCGCATTCCGCTGCAGGGCTTCGGCGACCCGGAGGCCATCGAGTACATCGGTCCAGGGCTCTATGTGATCACCGACGAGCGCGCGCAGCGGCTGATCAAGGTGCGCCTCGGCGAGGGCGAGGCACCGGTGAGTGCCGCGGCCACCGAACAGCTGACGCTGGGTATCGGCATGAATGGCAACAAGGGCTTCGAGGGCCTGGCCTATGATGCCGCCGGGCAGCGGCTGTTCGTCGCCAAGGAGCGCGACCCGGTACGCATCTATGAGGTGCACGGCTTTCCGCAACTCAACCCGGAGCTGCCCTACGCGGTGCATGTGGTGGACGACCCGGCGCGCGACGCCCGGTTGTTCGTCCGCGACCTCTCCAGCCTCGACTACGACGCGCGCACCGGCCATCTGCTGGCGCTGTCCGACGAGTCGCGGCTGGCGCTGGAGCTGAATGGCGACGGCCGGCCGATCAGCAGCCTGTCGCTGCTGCGCGGCCAGCATGGCCTGCGGCGTTCGGTGCCGCAGGCCGAAGGCATCACCATGGACGATGCCGGCACTATCTACCTGGTCAGCGAGCCGAACCTGTTCTACGTGTTCCGCAAACAGGCCGACTGATCAGCTCTCGTCGACCAGCGCGGCGCCCGGCGCGCTGCTGATCACCGACTGGATGCCGGCGTCACGGCTGGTGGCGCTGGCGTACATCTGGCTCTGGCCGACCACCTGGCCGTTGCTGGCCTTGAGCACGAAGTAGGGCTTGCCGCCGCTACCGTCCTTGGCTTCGAAGGCGCCGTCGCGCGCGACGTTTTTGCGCACCGACTCGATGCCGTTCAGCGCCGAGTCCTTGGCCTTGTACAGCTCGCTGGTGAGGATGATCTCACCGTTGCCGGCGAGCAGGTTGAAGTGGAACTGGCCGTCTTTGGCCTTTTTCAGATGGAATTTTCCGGCCATCGGGGGTCTCCTGGCGTAATGGGCTGGCGCGCCTCGGGCTGAGCTGGCGCCATCCCCAGTAACGCTAGACGACTCCGCCGGGCGCGGGCCGGCAGCCGATCAGCGGCGCAGGGTCTTCACGCCTTCAGGCGTGCCGAGCAGCAGCAGGTCGGCCGGGCGCGCGGCGAACAGGCCGTTGGTGACCACCCCGACTATGGCGTTGATCTGCGCTTCCAGCTCCAGCGGATTGACGATGCTGAGGTTGTGCACATCGAGGATGACGTTGCCGTTGTCGGTCAGCACGCCCTCGCGATACACCGGGTCGCCGCCGAGTTTGACCAGCTGGCGGGCGACGTGGCTGCGCGCCATCGGGATCACCTCCACCGGCAGCGGGAAGGCGCCGAGCACCGGCACCAGCTTGCTGGCGTCGGCGATGCAGATGAAGGTCTTGGCCACTGCGGCGACGATTTTCTCGCGGGTCAGCGCGGCGCCGCCGCCCTTGATCAGGTTCAGGTGCGCGTCGCTCTCGTCGGCGCCGTCGATGTAAAACTCCAGTTCGCTGACCGTGTTCAGCTCGTACACCGGGATGCCGTGGCCCTTGAGACGCGCGGCGGTGGCTTGCGAGCTGGCGACGGCGCCGTCAAATTCGGCCTTGTGCTTGGCCAGGGCGTCGATGAAGCAGTTGGCGGTGGAGCCGGTACCGACGCCGACCACGCTCTTGCTGTCGAGCCGGGGAAGAATGAAGTCGACGGCGGCCTGGGCGACGGCCTGCTTGAGCTGATCCTGGGTCATGAGCGGATTTCCGGGCGGGATGACAGGGGGCGAATTATAGCGGCACCGCCCTCCAGACCGCGTGAAAACTACTGCGCTCGGTCATGCTGCGTTAAAAACAGGCTCAGAATGCTCATTTACCGCTCGTAAGCTGCGCTTCTTCGCCTGTTTTTGCCTGGCCTGACCTTCGCTCGCTACGTTTTCACACGGCCTGGCTGCGCCAAGGTTGGCTTGCCAAGCGACGGCCGGGGTAGACTGCCGGCTTCCCGCAATTCCGCCAGCGATACCGCCATGCTCGAACAGTACATCAAGAAGACTCTCACCTCGCGCGTCTACGACGTCGCGGTGGAAACCCCGCTGCAGCCTGCGCGCCAGCTGTCCGAACGGCTGAACAACCAGATTCTGCTCAAGCGCGAGGATCTGCAGCCGGTGTACTCGTTCAAGATTCGCGGCGCCTACAACAAGCTGGCGCAGCTGACTGCCGAGGAGCGCGCGCGCGGGGTGGTCACCGCCTCGGCCGGCAACCACGCCCAGGGCGTGGCGCTGGCGGCCAAGCAACTGGGGGTCAAGGCCACCATCGTCATGCCGCGCACCACCCCGGAGCTCAAGGTCCAGGGCGTGCGTGCCCGCGGCGGCAAGGCGGTGCTGCACGGCGATGCCTTCCCCGAGGCGCTGGCGTACTCGCTGAAACTGGTCGAGGAAAAGGGCTACGTCTATATCCACCCCTACGACGACCCGGACGTGATCGCCGGCCAGGGTACGGTGGCGATGGAAATCCTCTGGCAGCACCCGGGCCAGCTGGACGCCATCTTCGTGCCGGTCGGCGGCGGCGGTCTGATCGCCGGGATCGCCGCCTACGTCAAATACCTGCGCCCGGAAATCAAGGTGATCGGCGTCGAGCCGGACGATTCCAACTGCCTGCAGGCGGCGATGGCCGCCGGTGAGCGGGTGGTGCTGCCGCAGGTCGGGCTGTTCGCCGACGGCGTGGCGGTGGCGCAGATCGGCCAGCATACCTTCGACATCTGCCGCCAGTACGTGGACGAGGTGATCACCGTCTGCAGCGACGAGATCTGCGCGGCGATCAAGGACATCTACGACGACACCCGCTCGATCACCGAGCCGGCCGGCGCCCTGGCGGTGGCCGGGATCAAGAAGTACGTCGAGCGCGAGGGCGCTAGCGGCCAGGTGCTGGTGGCCATCGATTCCGGTGCCAACATCAACTTCGACCGTCTGCGCCATGTCGCCGAGCGCGCCGAACTGGGCGAGAAGCGCGAGGCGATCATCGCCGTGACCATCCCCGAGCAGCCGGGCAGCTTCAAGGCCTTCTGCGAGGCGATCGGCAAACGCCAGATCACCGAGTTCAACTACCGCTATCACACCAACAAGGAAGCGCACATCTTCGTCGGCGTGCAGACCCACCCGGAGAACGACCCGCGCGCGAAGCTGGTGGCCAGCCTGCGCGAGCAGGGCTTCCCGGTGCTCGACCTGACCGATAACGAGCTGGCCAAGCTGCATATCCGCCACATGGTTGGCGGTCACGCGGCGCGGGTCAGCGACGAGGTGGTGTACCGCTTCGAGTTCCCCGAGCGGCCGGGCGCCTTGTTCAACTTCCTGCAAAAGCTCGGCGGACGCTGGAACATCTCGATGTTCCACTACCGCAACCACGGCGCCGCCGACGGCCGCGTGGTCGCCGGCCTGCAGGTGCCGGCCGAGGAGCGCCAGCTGGTGCCGGCGGCGCTGCGGGAGATCGGCTACCCCTATTGGGACGAGAGCGACAACCCGGCCTACCAGCTCTTCCTTGGTTAACGGAGCACAGTGATGGAACACTACCAACTGCTGAAGTACGCCCACCTGATTCCCGCCGTGCTGGTCTTGGCGGGCTTCATCGCCCACAGCTTCATGCTGTGGAAGGCGCACCGCTCGGGCGACGCCGCCGTGCTGACCCGCAAGCTGCGTCTCACCCGGCTGTACAGCCTGCCCGCCATGGGCCTGGTGGCGCTGAGCCTGCCGGTCAGCGGCTGGTGGCTGGTGCACACCCTGGGCCTGCCGCTGGGCGCCAGCTGGCTGCTCTTCAGCGCCTGCCTGTTCGCTCTGCTGGTGCTGTTCGGCCTGCTTCTGCACGGCCGCCTCGGGGCCTGGCAGGAGGTGGTGGGCGGCGCGGTTCCGGCCAGGCTGCTGCGCTTCGTGGTCGCCTACGCGGCGTTGGCGCTGATCCTGTTGCTGGCGATCTTCGCCCTGATGGGCGCCAAGCCGGCCTGAGGCCTTGCCGGCGGGAAGGCTTTCAGCGCAGCGAAATAACCGGCCAGCCGCGCGCGGTGGCGGTGGCGCGCAGCACCTCGTCCGGATCCACCGCCACCGGGTTGGCCACGATTTCCAGCAAGGGCAGATCGTTGCGCGAGTCGCTGTAGAAATAGCTGCCTGCCAGGCTCAGCCCGGTTTCCTCCAGCCACTGGTTCAGGCGTACCACCTTGCCCTGCTGGTAGCAGGGGATGCCGCTGATCTGTCCGGTGTAGCGGCCGCCCTGCATGCCGCATTCGGTGGCCAGCAGGGTCCCGACGCCCAGGCGCGCGGCGATGGGGGCGGTGACGAAGCGGTTAGTGGCGGTGATGATCACCAGCTGGTCGCCTGCGGCGCGGTGCTCTTCCAGCAAGGCTTCGCCCTTGGCCAGGATCATCGGCTCTATCACTTCCTGCATGAACTCGCGGTGCCACTCGGCCAGTTGCCGCATGTCGGTGCGGCCGAGGATCGCCTGGCTGAAGTTCTGGTAGGCCACCACGTCCAGCTTGCCGGCGCAGTAGTCGGCATAGAAGGCATCATTGCGCGCCTCGTACTCGGCGGCATCCACCAGGCCGCGCCGGCAGATGAAGTCGCCCCAACTGTGGTCGCTGTCGCCAGCCAAGAGGGTGTTGTCGAGGTCGAATAAAGCCAGGCGCACGGTGCTCGCTCACTGCAATAACGGAAAAGGCGCACAGAATACGGGCTTTTCCGCGGCCTGCCCATAAGCCCGGGAAGCCGCGTTGCTGCTGTCACAACCTTTATGGAACAATGCCGGAACATGCGTTTGCGAGGTTGTGTGCCGTGATCGATTCCGATGGTTTTCGCCCGAATGTCGGCATCATTCTGACCAATGACATCGGTCAGGTACTCTGGGCCCGGCGGATTAATCAAGATGCCTGGCAATTTCCGCAGGGCGGGATCAACGCGCAGGAAACGCCGGAACAGGCGCTGTACCGCGAGTTGAACGAAGAAGTCGGCCTCGAAGCGGGCGACGTGCAAATTCTTGCCTGTACCCGTGGCTGGTTGCGCTATCGTCTGCCGCAGCGTCTGGTCCGCACCCACAGCCAGCCGCTGTGCATCGGCCAGAAGCAGAAGTGGTTCCTGCTGCGGCTGAAGTCCGCCGAAGACCGGGTGCGCATGGACGTGACCGGCAAGCCGGAGTTCGACGACTGGCGCTGGGTCAGCTATTGGTACCCGCTGGGCCAGGTGGTGACATTCAAGCGCGAGGTCTACCGCCGCGCCCTCAAGGAATTAGCGCCGCGCCTGCTGGCGCGCGACTGACAAACGGAGTTCGACCCCGAGCCATGCTCAATACGCTGCGCAAGATCGTCCAGGAAGTAAACGCCGCCAAGGATCTCAAAGCGGCGTTGGCGATCATTGTGCGGCGGGTCAAGGAGGCCATGGGCAGCCAGGTCTGCTCGGTCTACTTGCTCGATCCGGAAACCGGGCGCTTCGTGCTGATGGCCACCGAAGGCCTCAACAAGCGCGCGATCGGCAAGGTCAGCATGGCGCCGAGCGAGGGCCTGGTCGGCCTGGTCGGCACCCGCGAGGAACCGCTCAACCTCGAGCACGCCTCGGAGCACCCGCGCTACCGCTATTTCCCGGAAACCGGCGAGGAGCGCTATGCCTCCTTTCTCGGCGCGCCGATCATCCACCACCGGCGGGTGATGGGTGTGCTGGTGGTGCAGCAGAAGGAGCGCCGCCAGTTCGACGAGGGCGAAGAAGCTTTCCTGGTGACCATGAGCGCGCAGCTCGCCGGGGTCATCGCCCATGCCGAGGCGACCGGCTCGATCCGTGGCCTCGGCCGCCAGGGCAAGGGCATTCAGGAGGCCAAGTTCGTCGGCGTCGCCGGCTCGCCGGGCGCCGCCATCGGCACCGCGCTGGTGGTGTTGCCGCCGGCCGACCTGGAAGTGGTGCCGGACAAGCCGGTCGACGACATCGACGCCGAGCTGCAGCTGTTCCATAACGCCCTCGAGGGCGTGCGCACCGACATGCGCCAGCTGTCGGCCAAGCTGGCCACCCAGCTGCGCCCGGAAGAGCGCGCGTTGTTCGACGTCTACCTGATGATGCTCGACGACGCCGCCCTCGGCAGCGAAGTGACCAAGATCATTAAGACCGGCCAGTGGGCCCAGGGTGCCCTGCGCCAGGTGGTTAACGAGCACGTCACACGCTTCGAGCTGATGGACGACGCCTACCTGCGCGAGCGCGCCGCCGACGTCAAGGACCTCGGCCGGCGCCTGCTCGCCTACCTGCAGCAGGAGCGCAAGCAGAAGCTGGTGTATGCGGACAACACCATCCTGGTCAGCGAGGAACTGTCGCCGGCGATGCTCGGCGAAGTGCCAGAGGGCAAGCTGGTCGGCCTGGTCTCGGTGCTCGGCTCGGGCAACTCGCACGTCGCCATCCTCGCCCGCGCCATGGGCATTCCCACGGTGATGGGCGCGGTCGACCTGCCCTATTCCAAGCTCGACGGCATCAACCTGATCATCGACGGCTACCACGGCGAGGTGTTCACCAACCCCAGCGAAATGCTGCGCAAGCAGTACGCCGAGGTGGTCGAGGAGGAACGCCAGCTGTCCCAGGGCCTCAGTGCCCTGCGCGAGCTGCCCTGCGAGACGCTCGACGGCCACCGCCTGCCGCTGTGGGTCAACACCGGCCTGCTCGCCGACGTCAAGCGCGCGCAGGAGCGCGGCGCCGAGGGCGTCGGCCTGTACCGCACGGAAGTGCCGTTCATGAACGGCGAGCGCTTCCCCAGCGAGAGGGAACAGCTGGCCACCTACCGCGAGCAACTGGCCGCCTTCCATCCGTTGCCAGTGACCATGCGCACCCTCGACATCGGTGGCGACAAGGCGCTGTCCTACTTCCCGATCAAGGAAGAGAACCCCTTCCTCGGTTGGCGCGGCATCCGCGTCACCCTCGATCACCCGGAAATCTTCCTGGTGCAGACCCGCGCCATGCTCAAGGCCAGCGAGGGCCTGGACAACCTGCGCATCCTCCTGCCGATGATCTCCGGCACCCACGAGCTGGAGGAGGCGCTGCACCTGATCCACCGCGCCTGGGGCGAGGTGCGCGACGAGGGCGTGGACATCCCCATGCCACCGGTGGGGGCGATGATCGAAGTGCCGGCGGCGGTCTATCAGGTGCGCGAGCTGGCCCGCCAGGTGGATTTCCTCTCGGTCGGCTCCAACGACCTGACCCAGTATCTGCTGGCGGTGGACCGCAACAACCCGCGGGTCGCCGACCTCTACGACTTCCTCCACCCGGCGGTGCTGCAGGCACTGCGCCTGGTGGTCGACGGCGCCCACGCCGAAGGCAAGCCGGTGAGCATCTGCGGCGAAATGGCCGGCGACCCGGCCTCGGCGATGCTGCTGATGGCCATGGGCTTCGACAGCCTGTCGATGAACGCCACCAACCTGCCCAAGGTCAAGTGGCTGCTGCGCCAGATCAGCCTGACCAAGGCCAAGGAACTGTTGGCCCAGCTGATGACCATCGACAACCCGCAGGTCACCCACAGCAGCCTGCAGCTGGCCCTGCGCAACCTGGGCCTCGGCCGGGTGATCAACCCGGCGGCGACCCTCCAGGTCTGAGCGTGGTCGGGGCGATGAGCGATCACCCCAGTCTCTCCCTCACCCATCTGGCCGACCTGCAGCTGTCGGCGGCCAGCGCCTTGGTGTGCCAGGGCGACAGCCTGTGGCTGGTGGCCGACGACGCCCTGGTCCTGCAGCGCTACAGCCTGAGCGGTGCGCCCCGCGAGGAGATCGTCCTGCTGGTGGGCGAATTGCCGCGCGAGGCCGCCGAACGCAAGGCGTACAAGGCGGATTTCGAGGCGCTGCTCCAGTTGTCGGATGACGCCCTGCTGGCGCTGGGCTCCGGCTCGACCGCTCGGCGCCGGCGCGGCTGCCTGATCCAGGCGGGCCAGGTGCGGCGCGTCGATCTCAGTCCGCTCTACCTCGAGCTGGAGCAGCACTTTGCCGAGCTGAACGTCGAGGGCGCGCTGGTGCTGGGCGAGCAGCTGCTGCTGGCGCAACGCGGCAACGGCGCGACGGCCCAGAACGCGTTGGTTTTTCTCGATCTGCCCCAGGTCTTGACCGATCTCGCCGCCGGCCAGCTGAGCGCGGCGGCGCTGCGGCGGATCTTGCCGCTGGCGTTGGGAGCGCTGGACGGCGTGCCGCTGGGTCTCACCGATCTGGCGCTCGACCCGCAGGGCCGGCTGTATTTCAGTGCGGCCGCCGAGGCCAGTGCTTCCACCTATCTGGACGGCGCCTGCGCCGGCAGCCTGCTCGGACGTCTCGATCAAGACTTCCGCATCGCCTGGCGGGCACGCCTCGCGCCGTCGGCGAAGATCGAAGGGCTGGCCTTCCAGGCCGACGGTCGTCTGTTGCTGGTCGCCGATGCGGATGACCCGCAGCGGCCGGCACCGCTGTTTGCCCTGGATGGCCTGAGCGGAGGCTAGAGTCGCAAGCTGACCTCGCCCAGATGCGCGCCATAGGGGCCGAAGCTGCGCTCGACCAGGGTCTGGGTGCCGTCGGCGCGGCGGATCAGGGCGGTGCTGGCGCGGGTGCCGTAGTTCGGGCTGGCGATGAACATGCTCGACAGCAGGCGTTCGGTGGCGAGGCCGACACCGGTGTCTGGCAGGGCACTGTCGGCGGCCGCTTGAGCATCGCCGAGCAGCTCCAGCAGCGCCTGCGGCTGAGCCGCGTCGAGGCAGGCGGCGAGGCCGGCCTTGGCCCGCTGCAGCTTCGGCCAGGGCGTATCCAGGCTGGCGTTGGATAACCCGTAGAGCCCGGGCGCCAGGCGCTGTGGCTGGCCCTCATGGGAGTTCAGGTAGCAGAGCTGGTCGGCATCGCCGACCAGCAGGTTGAAGCCGCTGTAGGCGTCCGCTCGCGCCGCCACCTCGGCCAGATAGCTGCTCGGGCTCAGCCGGCCACGGAGGAACTGCGCCACCAGCTCGCCGCGCGAGTGTCGGCCCAGCGGCTGGCCAGGCTTGCGGATATTGGTCAGCGCGGCGAAGCGGCCGTTGACGGTGACCCCCAGCCAGGTGCCGCCGGCCTCCAGATCGCGCCCGGCATGCAGGCCCGGCGCATCCTCCCAGGCGGCCAGCGGCAGGCTCGGGCGGGCATAGAACTCGTCGCGGTTGGCCGCGACCACCAGCGGTAGAGCGTGGTCGGGGCGCCAGGCGAAGACAATCAGGCACATCAGGCAGTTTTCCAGAGGGCGAAGTTCAGAGCATAAAGGCTGCGCGGCGGTGCGGCGAGGGTTCGATGGGTGCGTCCGCGGCCAGTCGATCACCTGCGGTGGAGGCGGCTGGGCGCATCCGTTACCATGCCGGATCGTTTTCGGGGGTGTCGATGGAATTCCTGCTGTATTTGCTGCTGGGCGCCGGCGCGGGCGTGCTGGCCGGGCTGTTCGGCGTCGGTGGCGGGATGATCATCGTGCCGGTGTTGGTGTTCAGCTTCAGCGCCCAGGGTTTCGATCCGGCGATTCTCACCCACATGGCGGTCGGCACCTCGCTGGCCAGCATCATCTTCACCTCGGTCAACTCGGTGCTCGAACACCAGCGCAAGGGCGCGGTGAACTGGACGGTGTTCGCCTGGATGGCGCTGGGTATCCTGGTCGGCGCCGGCCTCGGCGCGCTGACCGCCAAGGCGATCGCCGGGCCCATGCTGCAGAGGATCATCGGCATATTCGCCATCAGCATCGCCGTGCAGATGGCCTTCGAGCTGCGCCCCAAGGCCAGCGGCGGCCTGCCCGGCAAGCCCGGGCTGAGCGCGGCCGGTGGCGTGGTCGGCTGGGCCTCGGCGATCTTCGGCATCGGCGGCGGCTCGCTGACCGTGCCCCTCCTGGTCTGGCGCGGACAGAGCATGCAGCAGGCGGTGGCCACTTCGGCGGCCTGTGGTCTGCCGATTGCCTTGGTCGGCGCCCTGAGCTTTATGCTATTGGGCTGGCACAGCCCGAGCCTGCCACAGTGGAGCCTGGGCTTCGTCTATCTGCCGGCGCTGGTCGGTATCGCGGCCGCCAGCATGCCGTTCGCCCGCGTCGGCGCGCGCTTGGCACATCGGCTGCCGCAACGGGTACTCAAGCGCCTGTTCGCCCTGTTGCTGTTGAGTGTTGGTCTGAACTTTCTGATTTAAGGAGTAGTGATGCTGCCTTACCCGCAGATCGACCCGGTGGCGATTGCCCTCGGTCCGCTGAAAATCCACTGGTACGGCCTGATGTACCTGGTCGGCATCGGCGGCGCCTGGTGGCTGGCGTCGCGCCGGCTTAAGGCCTTCGATCCGGCCTGGAGCAAGGAGAAACTCTCCGACCTGGTGTTCTGGGTGGCCATGGGGGTGATCCTCGGCGGCCGCCTCGGCTACGTGCTGTTCTATGACCTGTCGGCCTACGTCGCCAACCCGCTGCTGATCTTCGAGGTGTGGAAGGGCGGCATGTCGTTCCACGGCGGCTTCATCGGCGTGATGCTGGCGACCTGGTGGTTCGGCAAGCGCAACGGCAAGAGCTTCTTCGCGCTGATGGACTTCATCGCCCCGCTGGTACCCATCGGCCTGGGCGCCGGGCGCATCGGCAACTTCATCAACGCCGAGCTGTGGGGCAAGGCTACCGACCTGCCCTGGGCCATGATCTTTCCCACCGACCCGCAGCAGCTGCCGCGCCATCCCTCGCAGCTGTATCAGTTCGCCCTCGAGGGCGTGGCGCTGTTCGTCATCCTCTGGTTGTTCTCGCGTAAGCCGCGGCCGACCATGGCGGTGTCCGGCGTGTTCGCCCTGTGCTACGGGCTGTTCCGCTTCGCCGTCGAGTTCGTTCGCGTGCCGGATGCTCAGCTCGGCTATCTGGCCTTCGGCTGGCTGACCATGGGCCAGGTGCTGTGCCTGCCGATGATCCTCGGCGGCATCGCCCTGATCGTCATCGCTTACAAGCGCCAGGCGGCGCCAGGAGTTGCCGGATGAAACAATATCTCGACCTGATGCGCCTGGTGCGCGACACCGGCACCTTCAAGAGCGACCGCACCGGCACCGGCACCTACTCGGTGTTCGGCCACCAGATGCGCTTCAATCTGGCCGACGGTTTCCCGCTGGTGACCACCAAGAAGTGCCACCTGCGCTCGATCATCGTCGAGCTGCTGTGGTTCCTCCAGGGCGACACCAACATCAAGTACCTCAAGGACCACGGCGTCAGCATCTGGGACGAGTGGGCCGACGATAACGGCGACCTCGGCCCGGTGTACGGCTACCAGTGGCGTAGCTGGCCGGCGCCGAACGGCGCGGCGATCGACCAGATCGGCAAGGTTGTCGAGATGATCAAGAAGAGCCCGGACTCGCGGCGGCTGATCGTCTCCGCCTGGAACCCGGCGCTGGTCGACGAGATGGCCCTGCCGCCGTGCCACGCGCTGTTCCAGTTCTATGTCGCCGACGGCAAGCTCAGCTGCCAGCTGTACCAGCGCTCGGCCGACATCTTCCTCGGCGTGCCGTTCAACATCGCCAGCTACGCGCTGCTGACCCTGATGGTCGCCCAGGTCTGCGACCTTGCGCCTGGCGAGTTCATCTGGACCGGCGGCGACTGCCACCTGTACGCCAACCATATCGAGCAGGCCGACCTGCAGCTGACCCGCGAGCCGCTGCCGCTGCCGACCATGAAGCTCAATCCGGCGGTCAAGGACCTGTTCGCCTTCCGCTTCGAGGACTTCGAGCTGGTCGGCTACCAGGCGCACCCGCATATCAAGGCGCCGGTCGCCGTTTAGCGCGGAGCGCGGCCATGCTCGCCGAGCTGAAGGCCTTCTACACCGTCGCCCGCCTGGGCAGCGTGACCCAGGCGGCGAAGAAGCTCAGCCTCAGCCAGCCGACGGTGACCACCCAGATCCGCAACCTCGAGAGCCAGTACGGCGTCGAGCTGTTCTACCGAGGCGGCCGTGGCCTGAGCCTGAGCGAGGAGGGCGCGCGGCTGCTGCCGCTGGTCAAGGACCTGCTGCAGCGCGAGGCCGACATCGACTTCCACCTGCGCAACGCCGGCCAGCTGCAGGGCCGCCTGCGCATCGGCGCCACCGCGCCCTATTACGTCCTCGACCTGATCAAGCTGTTCCGCGAGCGCTTGCCGCAGATCGCCGTGTCGGTGGAGATCGGCAACTCGCAGCAGGTGCTCGAGGCGCTGGAGGAGTACCGCGTCGATCTGGCCGCCTCCTCGCAACTGCTCGACGACGCGCGCCTGACCCGCCTGCACCTGGGCCGCGATCCGCTGGTGCTGGCGGTGCACCGCGCGCATCCGCTGGCGGCGCAGACCTCGGTGCCGCTGAGTGCGCTGAGCGGCCATTGCCTGCTGCTGCGCGAGGCCGGCTCGACCACCCGCCAGCTCACCGAGGCCATGCTCCGTGACGCCGGCGTGGCGCTCGGCCCGCTGCTGGAGATCGGCAGCCGCGAGTCGATCCGCGAGGCGGTGCTGCGCAACATCGGCGTCAGCATCATCGCCCGCCACGAGGTGCCGGATAACCCCGAGCTGCGGGTGATCGAGCTGCAGGGCGCGGCGCAGATCGACGAATACCTCTATTGCCTCAAGGAGCGCCGCCAGGCGCGCCTGCCGGCGGCGTTTTTGGCGCTGGCGCGGGAGTTGGCGGGCGCCTGAGCAACGCCACTTCATCCGGGCTGCGGTAGCTGACGCTTTTGTAGGTTGGGTTGAGTCGCGGAGCGACGATACCCAACAGCGCGCCCCGTTGGGTATCGCTGCGCTCAACCCAACCTACGGACCTGCGTCCGCCACATCCCCCAAAAATCCCAATCCCCCTATCGCCGGCTTTTGCCTCGCTGCCACATAGCCTTCGCATTCGCGCTCTAGCATGACCCTCGTCGCGTAACGTTCCACGAGGTCGTCAGCATGTCCAGTTCAGTCCCCGCCGCCCATTTGCAGGTGCGTGGTATCCACAAGCGCTTCGGCGCCTTCACCGCGCTCGATGGGGTGTCGCTAGACGTCGCCCAGGGCGAGCTGGTGTGCCTGCTCGGCCCCTCCGGTTGCGGCAAGACCACGCTGCTGCGCTGCATCGCCGGCCTCGAGCGCCAGGACGGCGGCAGCCTGCACAGCGGTGCGCGCGACATCTCGAGCCTGCCGCCGCAGGCGCGCGACTACGGCATCCTGTTCCAGTCCTACGCGCTGTTCCCCAACCTGACGGTGGCGCAGAACATCGGTTACGGCCTGAACAACCTCAGCCGCGACGAGCAGCGCGCGCGGGTGGCGGAAATGCTCGAGCTGGTCGACCTGGCCGGCAGCGAGCAGAAATATCCCGGTCAGCTCTCCGGCGGCCAGCAGCAGCGGGTCGCCATGGCCCGCGCGCTGGCGCCGGCGCCGTCGCTGCTGCTGCTCGATGAGCCGATGTCGGCGCTGGATGCGCGGGTGCGCGAGCATCTGTGCGGCGAGTTGCGCCAGCTGCAGCAGCGCCTCGACATCACCACCCTGATGGTCACCCACAACCAGGACGAGGCCATGCTGATGGCCGACCGCATCGCGGTGATGAACCACGGCCGCATCGAGCAGTACGCCAGCCCCCAAGAACTCTACTGCCAGCCGGCCACGCCGTTCGTCGCCGAGTTCGTCGGCCAGGGCAACTGGCTGCCGTTCGAGCGCGACGGCCAGGGTCAGGCCTGCATCGGCGGTCAGCCGGTGCAGCTGAGCGACAGCCGCGGCGGCATGCGCGGCCGGCTGTTCTGCCGCCCGGAGGCGATCGGCGTCAATCCGGCCAGCCATGCCGACAACCGCTTCCGCGCCCAGGTGCGCGAGATCACCTTCCTCGGCAACCGCTGCCGGATGAGCTTCGAGCTGGCGCAGCTGCCCGGCCATGCGCTGCTCGCCGAGCTGGCGCCGGAGCACATGCCGCAGCTGGCCGGCCCGGAGATCTGGGTGTCGCTGCCGCCGCGCAGCCTGCAGGTGTTCGCCTGAGATGGAACGCGCGATGAAGATCAGCCCGCTGTTGCCGTTGCGCGTGGCGCGCGGCGATCTGGGCGACCGCCTGTTCGTCGTTGGCGGCCAATGGCTGCTGCTGGTGCTGCTGACCGGCGCCGTGCTGCTGCCGCTGCTGGCGATCTTCTGGCGCGGCTTCAGCGCCGAGGCCGGGCAGGGCGGCGGCCTGCTCGCCGCGCGCGAGCTGCTGGCCAGCGCCAACTTCCACTGGCTGCTCGGCAACAGCCTCAAGGTCTCGCTCTGCGTGGCGCTGATCGTGGTGCCGCTGGCCTACCTGTTCGCCTATGCCCTGCAACGCACGCGGATTCCGGCCAAGGGCCTGTGGCGCGGCATCTCGCTGCTGCCGCTGCTGGCGCCGTCGATGCTGCCGGGCATCGCCCTGATCTACCTGTTCGGCAACCAGGGCGTGCTGCGCGGGCTGTTCGCCGACAACATCTACGGTTTCTGGGGCATCGTCCTCGGCGAGGCCATCTACACCTTCCCGCATGCGCTGATGATCCTCCTCTCGGCGCTGGCGCTGGCCGATGCGCGCCTGTTCGACGCCGCCTCGAGCATGGGCGCCTCGCCCTGGAAGGCGTTTCGCAGCATCACCTGGCCGGGCAGCCGCCAGGGCGTGTTCGCCGCCTTCTGCCTGGTGTTCACCCTGTGCATCACCGACTTCGGCGTGCCGGTGGTGGTTGGCGGTGATTATCAGGTGCTGGCGCTGGAAGCCTACAAGGCGGTGGTCGGCCAGCAGCAGTTCGGCCGCGGCGCGCTGATCGGCATGGTCCTGCTGGTGCCGGCGCTGTTCAGCTTCGCCGTCGACCTGTGGCTGCGCCGCCGTCAGCGCGAGGCCATGAGCGGCCGCGCCCAGGTGTTCCAGCCGCAGCCGGCGCGTCGCCGCGATGCGGCCTTCCTGCTCCTCGTCGGCCTGCTGTGCAGCGTGCTGCTGCTGGTGTTCGGCATGGCGGTGTATTCCTCGCTGGTACGGTTCTGGCCCTACGACCTCAGCCTGGCGCTGGATCACTACAGCTTCGCCGACCTGCCCGGCGGCTGGCTGGCCTACCGCAACAGCCTGCTGCTGGCGGCCGGCACCGCGCTGTTCGGCAGCCTGCTGATCTTCACCGGCGCCTACCTGATCGAGAAGACCCGCCAGAGCGCCTTGACCCAGGCCCTGCGCCTGCTCAGCTTCGTGCCGATGGCGGTGCCCGGCCTGGTTCTCGGCCTCGGCTACGTGTTCTTCTTCAACCTGCCGAGCAACCCGCTGAGCGGCCTGTACGGCAGCCTGAGCCTGCTGGTGGTGTGCACCATCGCCCACTTTCTGACCACCGCGCAGCTGACCGCCAGCACCGCGCTGCGCCAGCTCGACGGCGAGTTCGAGGCCGCCGCGCTGTCGCTGAAGATGCCGCTGTACCGCCACTACCTGCGCGTCACCCTGCCGATCTGCCTGCCGGCGCTGCTCGACATCGTCCGCTACCTGTTCGTCTCGGCGATGACCACGGTGTCGGCGGCGATCTTCCTCTACAGCCCGGACAGCCTGCTCGCCGCCGTCGCCGTGCTGAACATGGACGACGCCGGCAACGTCGGCGGCGCCGCCGCCATGTCGACCCTGATCCTGCTCACCTCGGCCGCCGTCTCGCTGCTGCTGGCCTGGGCCTCGCGCGGTCTGTTGCGCCGCTCGCAGGCCTGGCGCCACGGCGGCGCGCCGGCGATCGCCTGAATCCACCCTGCCAAACCAACACCGTCTAGGAGCTCCGCATGTTCAAACGCACCGCCGTCGCCGCCGCCCTGCTTGCCGGCATCAGCCTGCAGGCCAGCGCCGCCACCGAGCTGACCGTGTACACCGCCCTCGAGGTCGAGCAACTCAAGGCCTACAAGGAAGCCTTCGAGAAGCGGCACCCGGACATCGAGATCAAGTGGGTGCGCGACTCCACCGGCATCATCACCGCCAAGCTGCTGGCCGAGAAGGAGCGCCCGCAGGCCGACGCGGTGTGGGGCCTGGCCGGCTCCAGCCTGGCCATCCTCGACCAGCAGGGCATGCTGCAGCCCTACGCCCCGGCCAACCTCGGCCAGATCGGCGCCAACTACCGCGACGCCGCCAACCCGCCGGCCTGGGTCGGCATGGACGTGTGGGCGGCGACCATCTGCTTCAACACGGTGGAAGCCGAGAAGCAGGGCCTGCCCAAGCCGACCAAGTGGGAAGACCTGACCAACCCGGTGTACCAGGGCAAGATCGTCATGCCCAACCCGGCGTCCTCGGGCACCGGCTACCTCGATGTCAGCGCCTGGCTGCAGACCTTCGGCGAGGCCCAGGGCTGGGCCTACATGGACAAGCTGCACGCCAACATCGGCCAGTACACCCATTCCGGCTCCAAGCCGTGCAAGCTGGCCGCCGCCGGCGAGTTCCCGATCGGCATCTCCTTCGAATACCCGGCCGTGCAGCTCAAGCGCAAGGGCGCGCCGCTGGACGTGGTGCTGCCCAAGGAAGGCTTGGGCTGGGAAATCGAGGCCACCGGCATCATCAAGGGCACCGAGCATCAGGCGGCGGCGCAGAAGCTCGCCGACTTCTCCGCCAGCCGCGAGGCCATGGACCTGTACAAGGCCAACTTCGCCGTGCTCGCCCAGCCGGGCATCGCCGAGCGCTTCCAGGAACTGCCGGCCGACTACGAGCAGCGCCTGATCAAGAACGACTTCGCCTGGGCCTCGAAGAACCGCGACAGCATCCTCGCCGAGTGGCGCAAGCGCTACGACGGCAAGTCCGAGCCGGTGGTGCAGTAAGAAAAGCGCCCTCTCCCTAACCCTCTCCCGTAAACGGGAGAGGGGATAAGAGCGCTCCGTGCCCGCCCACTGCGCGGAGCTGGCGTATGAGCTCCCCTCGCCCATTTATGGGAGAGGGGCCGGGGGAGAGGGAAAACCCGCGAGCACCCTCTTTCAAGCCCGTAGCCTGCACCAACGCCCTCGCTCCTTGGGAGAGGGGCGGGGGCGAGCTTGCCCAAGATTCCAAGGAATTCTCCATGACCCAACACGACTGCGACATCGCCATAGTCGGCGCCGGCATCCTCGGTCTGTCCCACGCCCATGCCGCCGCCCGCCGCGGCCTGCGCGTGCGGGTCTACGAGCGCAGCGGCACGCCGCTCGGCGCCTCGATCCGCAACTTCGGCCAGGCCCTGGTCAGCGGCCAGCCGCCCGGCCCGATGCTCGACCTGGCCCGCGCCAGCCGCGCGATCTGGGGCGGCTGGGCAGCTGCTGCGAATTTTTCGCTGCTGCGCAACGGCGTGCTGCTGTTCGCCCGCACGCAAGCCGAGGAGGCGCTGCTCGAGGCCTTCTGCGCCGGCCGCGCCGTCGAACACGGCTACCGCGCCGAACTTCTGCGCGGCGCGCCGCTGGCCGCCCTGTACGCCGGCCGTTTCCGTCACCACCGCGCCGCCCTGCACGGCCTGGACGACCAGCAGCTGTATTCGCGCGAGGCGATCCCGGCGCTGATCGAGCATCTGCGCCGCGACCTCGGCGTCGCGTTCCACTTCTCCACCCTGGTCCGCGAGGTCGAGCCGGGCCTGCTGCAGACCACCGCCGGGCGCTGCACGGCGCGGCAGATCCTGGTTTGCTCCGGCCACGACTACCAGACCCTGCTGGCTGACCATTTCGCCGCACTGCAGCCGCAGGTGTGCCGCCTGCAGATGCTGCGCGTGCGCCCGCCGGCCGACTTCGGCCTGCGCCACGCCGTGCTCACCGGCCTCAGTTGCGTGCACTACGGCGCCTTCGCCGACCTGCCGGAGGCGGCGGCGGTGCAGGCGGAGATCCGCCGCCAGCGGCCGGAGCTGGAAGCGCACGGCATCCATCTGCTGGTCAGCCCGACCCCGCATGGCGAGCTGATCGTCGGTGATTCGCATCATTACGGCAGCGATGCCGCGCCGTTCAATGCCGAGGAGGTCGACGAGCTGATGCTCGGCCTGGCCGAACACACCCTGGCCACCCCGCTGAAGGTGCTCGAGCGCTGGCAGGGTGTGTATGGCGCGCGCGGCGCCGAGCCGTTCTCCGTCGTGCGCGCGGCGCCCGGCGTCACCGCCGTGCTGATGCGCAGCGGCGTCGGCATGAGCGTCGGTCCGGCGCTCGGCGAGCGCACTGTCGCCGCGCTGCTCGGTGAGGGTGATTGGCCTGCCTAGACGCTTTTTTGTAGGCTGGCTTAGCCGCGCCGCGGTGTAACCCACCGGCGGCGCTCCCCGGCCACGCGGCGAGTCGCCGTGGGGCGCTTTTTGGGCTATCGCTGCGCTCCCCCCAACCTACCTGTCGAACCTCGGAAATACCGCCATGTCCAGTGCCGAACCACGCCTCGCCGAGCTTTTCGCCCTCTACGCACAACACGGCAGCGCCGACTACATCGGCGAGCCGGTGTCGCAACTCGAACACATGTCCCAGGCCGCGCAACTGGCGCTGGCCGAGGGCGCCGACGACGAGCTGGTGTTGGCCGCCTTCTTCCATGACCTCGGCCATCTCTGCGGCCTGCGCACCGCGGCCAACGACATGGGCGGCTACGGCGTGCGCAGCCACGAAAAGCTCGGCGCCGATTACCTGCGCGCGCTGGGCTTCGGCGAACGCCTGGCGCGGCTGGTGGAAAACCATGTGCAGGCCAAGCGTTACCTGTGCTTCAAGGAGCCGGCCTATTTCGCCCGCTTGAGCGAGGCGAGCATCTGCACCCTCGGTTACCAGGGCGGGGTGATGAGCGCGGACGAGGCGGCGGCCTTCGAGCGCGACCCGCTGTTCGCCGCCAGCCTGCGCCTGCGCGGCTGGGACGAACAGGCCAAACTGACCGGTGTGCCGCCGCTCGATCTCGCCGCGCTGCAGGCCATGGCGCTGCGCTTGCTCAAGCGGAGTTGAGGTGCATGGCTGGGGTCGCCACCTCTAAGGCGGCTTCGCATCTCCGTTGTGTGCGTCACCCGCAAGACCTAGGTGCTTTGGGAGGCTGGGTTAGCCGCGCAGCGGGGTAACCCAGCGGGGCGCTTCCGGCCTCCGCGCACGCCGACCCTGCGGCGCGCTGGGCAGCTTGCCACCCGCCCTAGGCTTGCAGCAGGCGCTGCGCCAGCGCGGCGATCTGCTCCTGGCGTTCGGCCTGCTCCAGGCGCGCACCGGGGTTGAGCGCCGACCACTGGGGGTGCGCGCGCGCCTTGCCCAGCGCCTCCGGCAGCTTGCCGCTGCGCCAGCTCGACTCCTGCGGCGCGCTCAGCTTGATCGCCTCCTGCGCGGCATGCCCGCGGGCTTCCAGGGCTTGCAACAGCTGCTGCTGACGCAGCGCGAGCAGGCGCAGCACGGCGTCGTCGACGCTCAGCTCGCGCCGGCCCTTGAGCTTGCCGAGCAGGCGCTGGCCGTAGTGGCGGGCGGTCTGCGCGCCGCCGCCGGCAATGGCGCCGAGCAGCGCGGCGGCGCCGAGGGTGACGCCGCCGACCAGCAGGTCGACCCCGGCGCCGGCCGCCGCGCCGGCGGCGATCCCGCCGCCGAGCTGCAGGCCCAGTTGCTTGAGGGTTTCCGGGTTGAACAGGTCGTCGCCCCAGCGGCCGTCCAGCAGCGGTAGCTCGCCGGCGTGGGCATCGTCCTCGCGGAAGGCGTACAGGCGCAGCAGCGCCTCCACGCACTGCTGTTCGCGCTGACGGATACCCTGGTGCAGGTCATGCAGTGCGTCCTGTTCCAACGCTGGCTGGGCGGCGACGCTGCGCCGGCAGGCGGCGGCATCGACTAGCAGCTCGGCGACCAGCCGGGCGCCGCTGTCCCGCCGGGCCAGGACCTGTGCCTCGTGATCGGCGATCAGTCGTTCCAGCGGCGCCCGTGCCGGCTCCAGCAGCAGCGCCAGGCTCTCGTACAGGCGCCGTTCGCCGTCCAGCGGCGGCGCCACGGTGTCGAAGCGCACCAGTGCGTGCAGGCCCAGGCGGGCCAGCGCTTGACGCCAGTCGCTCTCGCGCTGCTGTTCGCTGTGGACGAAATTGAGCACCGGCAGCAGCGGCTTGCCGCAGCCGGCCAGCACCGCCAGTTCGTCGCGGTACTTGGCCAGCACCGGCTCGCGGGCGTCGATCACGTACAGGCCGGCGTCCGAGGCGAGCAACTGGCGCAGCACCTTGGCCTCCTGTTCGAAGCGCTGGCGCGCCTCGCTGCCGTCGAGAAAGCGCGCCAGCCGCGCCGGGCCGTCCAGACGTTCGCCCGGCCGGTCGAGGCGCTCGAGGTAGGCGAGCAGGGCGATGGCGTCTTCTAGGCCGGGGGTGTCGTACAGCTCCAGCAGCGCCTCGCCGGCCACCGACAGGCGCGCGCCCTCGACGTGGCGGGTGGTGCTGGGCCGGTGCGACACCTCGCCGAAGCCGACGTCGCGGGTCAGGGTGCGCAGCAGCGAGGTCTTGCCGACGTTGGTGTGGCCGACCACGGCGAGCTTCAGCGGCTTGCTCATGGGCGGCCCTCTCCCCCGGCCCCTCTCCCGTAAACGGGCGAGGGGTGACGCGCGCCCGACTGGCCGGGCACGGACAGCCCCCTCTCCCATTGACGGGCGAGGGCGACAGGCAGTCCGGTCTTCGGACTGGTAGCCCGGAAAAGGGCAAGCAGTGCGCTAGTCATGCCCCGTCTCCAGCCAGCGCAACGGCGCGCTGTCGGCATGCACCAGCTGCAACTGCTCCAGCGCCGCGTGCCAGTCGCCCAGGCGTTCGCTGTCCAGCGCTTCGCCGGGCGGCGGGGCGAGCAGCCAGACCCGTGTGCTGGCGGCGCTGCGGGCCAGCTCGCCGAGCAGCGCCAGGGTGCCGCGATCCGGCGAGCGGCGCGGGTCGCAGGCGATCGCCAGGCGTGCCGGCGGGAAGCGGCTGAGTTGCTCGAGCAGGTGCTGGCGTTGCTCGCGGCTGTCGAGCACGCCAGCGTCGGCGACCCCGGCCGGCAGCTTGGGCGGCCAGGCGCGGCGTTCATCCAGTTCGACGGCCACCAGCAGGGCGCCGTCGCTGTCCGTCGCCAACCTGGCGGCTGGCCCGCCAGCCAGGGGCGCCGGCGCCGGATCGAGCACGCCGAGGCGTTCGCTGGACGGCAGCAGGCGTTCGCGCAGCAGCTGGTAGCCGGGCAGGCCGAGGTCGAGGCCCAGGCGGGCCCGGCCGGCATACCAGCGGACGGCACAAAAGGCGCCCAGCAACAGGCGCGGCAACAGGCCGTAGACCAGCAGCACGCCGAGCAGCCAGCTCGACCAGGCCTGCCGCGCGCCGGGCTCGGCGAGGGCGGCGGCGCCGCTGGCGCGGATGGTTTCCGGCGCGGGCACGGCGAAGCCGAGCAACGCCGGCAGCGCGCCGAGGCCCTGGGTGAGGGCGACGAACAGCTCGTCGCCGAGGATGGTGGTTTCCCAGACGAAGCCGTAGCGGCGGGTGGCGAGCAGTGCCAGGAGGATCAGCAGGGCGCCGAGCAGGGCCACCAGCCACAGACCGTGGACCAGGCTGCCGAGCGCCCAGCGGCCGAGGCGCTGGCGTTGCAGCACCAGCAGCAGCGCCGGCGCCAGTTGCGCGACCTGGGCATCGCGCGCCAGCTTGCCGCTCAGCCACAGCCACAGGCGGCCGAGGGCGCCGCCGCTGTCGCCGGCGAAGGCCAGGCCCAGGGCCCAGCCGAGCAGGGTCAGCAGGTGCAGGCCGAGCAGGCTGCCGAGGGCCCAGAACACGTTGACCGGGCGCTGGCCGTCGCCCAGCGCGGCGAAACCGAGGCCGGCGCCGCTGAGCAGGGCGAGGACCAGCAGGGCCAGCAGCGCCAGGCGCGCACCCTGGCGCCAGTGCTGCAGGGCTTCGAGCTGGCCATCGCGCGCGGCGAGAAAGCCGGCACGGGCCTGGATGCGCTGGCCGAGCGCGCCACCGGCGGCCACGGCGCGGCGGTTGGCTTCGCCGTCTTCCAGCGGGCCGGCATGTTCTTCGCGCAGGCGGATGGCTTCGCACAGCCACAGGCGTTCGAGGGTAGTCATGAGCGCTGCGTGACGCCTGTCGCGACTTCGCGCAAACGCTGGGTGAAAGGCGATGACTGGCTCGCAGTGAGCAGCAAATGATCGGTCGCGCGGGTCATGCCCACGTACAGCAGGCGGGCTTCATCCGCCACCGATTTGGCCTTGGCGTGGGGCAGGCGGCCGATGAAGGGAATGGCGACACTATCGAATTCGAGCCCCTTACTGCTGTGCAGGGTGACGACCTTGACCGAGTCGGCGCCAGGATCGAGTGCGGTGTTATTACCTTTGCTATTGACTTGCTCGACCGGGATTCCGGCTTGCTGCAGAGCGCGGACGATGCTGACGTTGTCGTCGTTGGTACGCCCTAACACGGCCAATTGGCTCCAGTCGCCGAGTTGCCCATGACGCGTGGATAAGAACTGGATGATGCGTTGCAGTTCCTCGGCGTCGTTGTCACATTCTTCCCAGCGTGGCGGCTCGCCGTGGCGGCCGATGCTTTCCGGCGGCACCAGGGGCACGCCATCTTCTTCGGCATCCTGGGGGGCCAACCATTCGCGTGCGAAGTCCATGGCCAGGCGCAGCACTTCGGCGGTGTTGCGATAGTTCAGGCGCAGGATGGTGGTCCGCCCGCGGGCTTGAATGCCGACGCTGGAAAAGCTGAACTGCCGGCGATTGCCATACAGCGCTTGGGCATCGTCATAGAGCACCAGCAGCGAGTTGGTTTGCGGGTCGACCATGCCGACAATCAGGCGGAACCAGTCTGGCTCGAAGTCATGGCCTTCGTCGATCAGCACTGCGCCGTACTGGTTGCGGGGAATCTGCCCGTGTTCCAACCCCTGCATGACCGCATCGACCAATGACTTCAGGTAGCTCGGACCATAGCCGGGGGGCGTGACCTGATACAGCCGCAGTTGCTCTCCACACCAGCCATGAAAGTGCTGCACGCTGACTTTGTCGGTGACACCGTGGCTGGCCATCATGTGTTGCAGCTTCGCTGCCAAGGCCTTGTTAAAGCACAGCACCAGGATGGGTTTGTTCTGGGTGCGGGCCAGGTGCAAGCAGCGGTAACCGAGAATCATGGTCTTGCCCGAACCCGCCACGCCATGGATGACCCGGTGGCCGTCGCCGAGATTGCGGGCGACCTGCTCTTGTTGCAGATCCATCACCCGAATCAGGTCGGGGATGGCAGCGAGTATTTGTTCCGGGCTGTCCGACTCGGCGAACAGCGAAGCCTGGGCGCCTTGCAGGCGCAGCTCGGGGAACAGGTGCCAACGGATGCGTTCGATTTCCGGCGCGCTTAACAGACAGGTGAAGCGCACGGTGAACATCTGCCACAAGCGCTGCTGGAAGGTTTCGGCGTCCTGCTGCGGGGACAGTTCGTCCGCGCAGATGACCTGGCTGGGGTTGAGCACTTCGTGCAAGTCGGTGCTCTCGAACTGCTTGCGGGTGATATTGCCCAACACCAGGCCGTAGCCCCAGGCGAAGCGCAGATTGCCTTGGTAGTCCCCTTGCTGTTGCACCAGCGCCGGATCACGCCGCAGCAGCCCGGCCAGTACATGGGCGTACTGGCGGGCTTGTTCGAGCGGATTGCCGGTGCGTTTGGGTCCGCTCGAGGTCAGCAATACCGCTTCTTGGCGAGTCAGTTGCTGGATGCTCTCCAGCTTCCAGTCCTTGACCTCAAGGATCAGCAGCCCCCGGCGCGGGTTAAGAATCACGAAATCCGGGTGCAGATTGCGCGGTCCGACCGGCACGTCGTACCAGCACATGTAGTCATCTTCGAGCAGGCTTTCCAGAGCTCGGGCCAGACGTTTTTCCCCGGCGGTCATGCGCGGCAGGCAGCTGTTCAGTGAGGGGAGCAAGTTGGCCATAGCGGACGTTCCCTGATGGTGGCGCAATTCCTAGAGGTGAGCGTAGGTAACCCAAGGATACCCGCTCATCGGAATGGTGCCATGCCGCGGGCTATGCAGCGAGAAATGGCTGCGCAAGCAGCTCGGGCATGTCCACAGGGGCTCCCGCGTCAGGCGCGCCAACCCGCTGTGAAGCGCCGGCGCGGCTGGTATGCTGCGCCGGTCCTGCTTGTTGAACCTCCGGAGTACCCATGGCTGAAGCCCCCTCCCGCCTGCCGCTGGCGCTGATCGCCGCGCTGGCCGCGAACCGCGTGATCGGCATCGACAACCGCCTGCCCTGGCACCTGCCGGCCGACCTCAAGCACTTCAAGGCGCTGACCCTCGGCAAGCCGATCATCATGGGCCGCAAGACCTGGGACTCGCTCGGCCGCCCGCTGCCGGGCCGCCTCAACCTGGTGGTCAGCCGCCAGCCGGGCCTGCGGCTGCAAGGCGCCGAAGTGTTCCCGAGCCTGGAGGCGGCGCTGCAACGCGCCGACACCTGGGCGCGCGAGGAAGATGCCGAGGAACTGATGCTGATCGGCGGCGCGCAGCTGTACGCCGAGGCCTTGCCGCTGGCCCGGCGCCTGTATCTGACCCGGGTCGGCCTGAGCCCGGAGGGCGACGCCTGGTTTCCCGAGGTGCCGGCGGCCGACTGGCACCTGGCCTCGAGCATCGAGCACGCAGCCGGCGAGGGGACGCCGGCCTATGCCTTCGAGGTGTGGGAGCGTGTCTAGGGTCTGTTGACGTTTCGTCGCGAACCGCGTTGCCGCGCCAAATGGCGCCAGGCTAGGCGCGGGACGCCGGGAATGGTCGTTCCCTTGCCAAGTCCCGCAACGACGCATGGCGCCATTTGCCGCGCAACCCGCAGGGACGGGCCTATTTTTGTGCGGCGCGTCGTTGCTCGACGCTCATTTGGAACGACCAAACTTCGCGTCTCGCGCCTAGCCCCGCGCAAAAACAGGCTCCGTCGCGGCCGTGACGAAACGTCAACAGACCCTAGCGGCCTGTGTGGCTAGTTCAATCAGGACGTAGGATGGGTTGAGCGAAGCGATACCCATCGGCGGCGGTGTGCTGGGTATTGTCGCTACGCTCCTCGACCCATCCAGCGGGACTTCGAGGTGGGGGAGCGACAATAGAAAAAGGCCGGCATCGCTGCCGGCCTTTTCGTTTTTCTACCGCTAGTGTGTGCTGGCGACCGCCGAGGCGCTGTGCCGGGGCGGTGGCACGCCGTGGTCGTCGGTGCCGAGGATCTGCACCTCGTTGCCCTCGGAGTCATACAGTTTGCCGTCGCGGAAGTAGTCGCCGTCGTTCAGCGCGGCGATGTCCTGGTAGTGCAGGGTGCGCTCGCTGGCGGCGACGAACACCGACTGCTGGTCCGAGTTGCCGGCCTTGAAGTGGTTGAACAGCAGGTTCAGGGCGATGGCCATGATCGCCGCCGAGCTGATGCCCGAGTGGAAGATGGTCTCGAACCAGGCCGGGAAGTGGTGGTAGAAGGTCGGCGCGGCGATCGGGATCATGCCGAAGCCGATCGAGGTGGCGACGATGATCAGGTTCATGTTGTTGCGGTAGTCGACCTGCGCCAGGGTGCGGATGCCGCTGGCCGCCACGGTGCCGAACAGCACCACGCCGGCGCCGCCGAGTACCGAGGTGGGTACCGCGGCGATCAGTCGGCCCATCACCGGCAGCAGGCCGAGAGTCACCAGGATCAACCCGGCGAAGGCCACCACGTAGCGGCTCTTGATGCCGGTGACGGCGACTAGGCCGACGTTCTGGGCGAACGCGCTCTGGGTGAACGAGCCGAAGATCGGCGCCAGCGAGCTGGAGATCATGTCGGCGCGCAGGCCGTTGCCGAGGCGCTTGGAGTCGACCTTGGTGCCGATGATCTCGCCGACCGCGAGGATGTCCGCCGAGGTTTCCACCAGGGTGACGATGATCACGATCAGCATCGACAGGATCGCCGCGATGTGGAACTCCGGCATGCCGAAATGCAGCGGGCTGGGCATTGCCACCAGCGGGCCGTCGAGGACCTTGGAGAAGTCGGCCATGCCGCAGAACACCGCGACCAGGGTGCCGATGACCATGGCCAGGAGGATTGACAGGCGCGAGATGCTGGCGCTGCCGAGCTTGCTGAGCAGCAGCACGAAACCGAGGGTGACGGCGGCCAGGCCGATGTTGGCCACGCTGCCGAAGTCCGGCGACTGGCTGTTGCCGCCCATCGCCCAGCGCGCGGCGACCGGCATCAGGGTCAGGCCGATGGTGGTGATGACGATGCCGGTGACCAGGGGCGGGAAGAACTTGGTGATCCGCGAGAATATCGGGGTGATCAGCAGGCCGATGATCGAGGCGGCGATCACCGCACCGAGCACCACGGGGATGCCGCCGGCGCCGTTGCTGCCGATGATCGCGATCATGGTCGCCACGCCGGCGAAGGACACGCCCTGCACCAGCGGCAGCTGGCAGCCGAAGAACGGCAGGCCGAGGGTCTGCAGCAGGGTGGCGAGGCCACCGGCGAACAGCGAGGCGGCGATCAGCAGGCCGATGTCCGCCGGCGACAGCCCGGCGGCCTGGCCGATGATCAGCGGCACCGCGACGATGCCGCCGTACATAGTCAACACGTGCTGCAGGCCATAGGCGAGGTTGGCGCCGATGCCGAGGTTTTCGTCTTCGGGGCGTTGCTCCGGGGACGTTCTAGCAGGAGAGGTGGTCATGGTTGCTCTACTCGCTGTTGTTCTTGTGCGAAGCAATGTAGACAATTTGTCACAGGTTTGACCATAGTTTTGTATACATTTTTTCTGGCGGCGATCTGGGGAAAATTTCGTCGATTCGGCAGGGAATGCACGGAGTTCTAGCGGGACACGTTATAGCGCTCGGGAAGCGCCGGCGCGGCAGGCGACGAATGGTGCGGTGCTGCCGGGGCGCGGACGGGCAGCTGGCGGACGGCGGCGCGCTTCACCCAGCCGGCGCGGTACACAGCTCGACCAGCTCGCCACGCGCCTGGCCCTGGTCGATATGCAGCAGGGCCACCGCGATGGGCAGCCGGAAGCGTCGCGGCCCGGCGCTGCCGGGATTGATCCGCAGCAGGCCGTCCCGCTCTTCGATCAGCGGCTGGTGCGAATGCCCGCAGATGGCTACGCGGAAGCCGCGTGCGGCCAGATCCGCCGGCAGATGCGCCGCGTCGTGGACGACGAACAGGCGCACGCCTTGCAGTTCCAGCTCCAGGCTATGCGGCAGGCTGGCGGCCCAGGCCTCGCGGTCGTTATTGCCGCGCACCGCCTGCAGCGGGGCGAGTTCAGCCAGCGCCGCGAGAATCTCCGGCTTGCCGATATCGCCGGCGTGGATCAGCCGCGCGCAGCCGGCCAGCGCCGCCAGCGCCTCAGGACGCAGCAGACCGTGGGTGTCGGAGATCAGGCCGATTTTCATAATTCATTCCTTCGACGAGCCTGGTATGGAGGAGCCAGCTTGCTGGCGATCCGGGCTACAGGTCTGGGGCGAGAGTTAGGAAGTTGGCCGAGTTGCCGGTTTTCCCTCTCCCTCTCCCCCTCTCCATAAAAGAAGGGCGGGCGAGGGGAGAAAAGCCAGGTCTGTAGGATGGGTTGAGCGTAGCGCTACCCATCGCATTCGCGGTCGGCAGAAAGCAAAAGCCCGGCGCTGGGCCGGGCTTTCAACAACGCTCAGCGGCTCAGTCGCCGAGCAGCGCCTTGTCGCGCACCGCGCCCTTGTCGGCGCTGGTGGCCAGCAGGGCGTAGGCCTTCAGCGCGGTGGTGACTTTGCGCGGACGGGCTTCGACCGGCTTCCAGCCTTTCTGGTCCTGTTCGACGCGGCGCGCGGCCAGCTCGTCGTCGCTGACCAACAGGTTGATCGAGCGATTGGGGATGTCGATCAGCACCTTGTCGCCGTCGCGCACCAGGCCGATGGCGCCGCCGGCGGCGGCTTCCGGCGAGGCGTGGCCGATCGACAGGCCCGAGGTACCGCCGGAGAAGCGGCCGTCGGTGAGCAGGGCGCAGTCCTTACCCAAGCCTTTGGATTTCAGGTAGCTGGTCGGATAGAGCATTTCCTGCATGCCCGGGCCGCCTTTCGGGCCTTCGTAGCGGATGATCACGATGTCGCCAGCCTTCACTTCGTCGGCGAGGATGCCGCGCACCGCGCTGTCCTGGCTCTCGAAGATCTTCGCTTTGCCTTTGAACACGTGGATCGACTCGTCGACGCCAGCGGTTTTCACCACGCAACCGTCGAGGGCGATGTTGCCGTACAGCACGGCCAGGCCGCCTTCCTGCGAGTAGGCGTTGGCGACACTGCGGATGCAGCCTTCGGCGCGGTCGTCGTCGACGGTGTCCCAACGGGTCGACTGGCTGAACGCCGTCTGGGTTGGGATACCGGCCGGGCCGGCCTTGAAGAAGGTGTGCACGGCTTCGTCTTGGGTCTGGGTGATGTCCCACTGGGCGATGGCATCAAGCATCGACGGGCTGTGAATGGTCGGCACGTCGGTATGCAGCAGCCCGCCGCGCGCCAGTTCGCCGAGGATCGAGAAGATCCCGCCGGCGCGGTGTACGTCTTCCATGTGGTACTTCTGGATGTTCGGCGCCACTTTGCACAGCTGCGGCACTTTGCGCGACAGGCGATCGATGTCGCGCAGGTCGAAGGCCACTTCGCCTTCTTGAGCGGCGGCCAGCAGGTGCAGGATGGTGTTGGTCGAGCCGCCCATGGCGATGTCCAGGGTCATGGCGTTCTCGAACGCCTTGAAACTGGCGACGTTGCGCGGCAGAACCGACTCGTCGTTCTCGCCGTAGTAACGCTGGCACAGCTCGACGGCCAGGCGCCCGGCGCGCAGGAACAGCTGCTCGCGGTCGCTGTGGGTGGCCAGTGTCGAACCGTTGCCCGGCAGCGCCAGGCCGAGGGCTTCCATCAGGCAGTTCATCGAGTTGGCGGTGAACATCCCGGAGCAGGAGCCGCAGGTCGGGCAGGCGCTGCGCTCGTATTCCTCGACCGTCTCGTCCGAGCAGGAATCGTCGGCGGCGGCCACCATGGCGTCGACCAGATCCAGGCCGTGGCTGGCCAGTTTGGTCTTGCCGGCTTCCATCGGCCCGCCGGAGACAAACACCACCGGGATGTTCAGGCGCAGCGCGGCCATCAGCATGCCGGGGGTGATCTTGTCGCAGTTGGAGATGCACACGATGGCGTCGGCGCAGTGGGCGTTGACCATGTACTCCACCGAGTCGGCGATGATCTCGCGGCTCGGCAGCGAATAGAGCATGCCGTCGTGGCCCATGGCGATGCCGTCGTCGACCGCGATGGTGTTGAATTCCTTGGCCACGCCGCCGTGCTTCTCGATCTCGCGGGCGACCAGCTGGCCGAGGTCCTTCAGGTGCACGTGGCCGGGCACGAACTGGGTGAAGGAGTTGGCGATGGCGATGATCGGCTTCTTGAAGTCTTCGTCCTTCATCCCGGTGGCGCGCCACAGGGCGCGGGCGCCGGCCATGTTGCGGCCGTGGGTGGAGGTTTTCGAGCGATAGTCAGGCATGTTCGGTGTCCTGCGGCTAATCAGGTAGCGGTTATGGGGTGTCGCGAGCATCCTGGCGCGGCCGATTACCGCGCGCTGCGTGAGGGCTGCATGGCGAGACGGGGTTACCGCCCGCAAGGCCCAGGCTCATAAGCCCGCCGGAGGATGTTTGGCGAGGGATGGCCTGATTCTACGCCGCGCAGGGCGGGCGGGGAAAGGCTGGCGGTCGGGCTGGGAACGCCCGTGCGCAGCGCTGGTGGATGTAAAAAGCGCCATCCCTCTACGGCCGGGTGGTTCGGCGCGTTCGGGCGCGCCGTCGATCCAGCGAGGTAGGGCGCGTAGCGAACAGTCCGTAGGATGGGTTGAACGCAGTGATACCCATCGATTTGCCACGTGTTGGCTATCGCTACGCTCAACACCAAAACCTGCGGTGCGCGCTGCCGAGCCAGCCGCCTTAGAACCTGTCTACGATCTGCTGCGCGTCGGTCAAACTACGTTGAAAACGGCTTCGGAATGCTCATTTACAACACGTAAACTCCGCTTCCTCAGCCGTTTTCGCCTTGTTTGACTCTAGCTCGCGAGATCGTAAACAGGTTCTTAGGCGTTGGGCAGCAGGCGGAAGGTCAGGCTCTTGATGTAACGGGTCTCGGCGATCGCCGGATGCACCGGGTGGTCCGGGCCCTGGGCGCCGCGTTCGAGCAGCTGGATGTTGCGGTCCAGGTGGCGGGCGCTGCCGAGCACGAGGTTCTGCAGGTCGTCTTCCGGCAGGTGCATGGAGCAGGAGGCGCTGACCAGGATGCCGTCCTTGTTGAGCAGGCGCATGGCCTGTTCGTTGAGGCGGCGGTAGGCGGCCTCGCCGTTTTTCAGGTCCTTCTTGCGCTTGATAAAGGCGGGTGGGTCGGCGATCACCACGTCGAAACGTTCCTCGGCGGCCTTGAGTTCCTTCAGCGCCTCGAACACGTCGCCTTCCACGCAGCTGAGCTTTTCCGCCACGCCGTTGAGCGCGGCGTTGCGCTCGACGCCATCGAGGGCAAAGGCCGAGCCGTCCACGCACATCACCTCAGTGGCGCCGAACGCCGCGGCCTGCACGCCCCAGCCGCCGATGTAGCTGAACAGGTCGAGCACGCGCTTGCCCTTGACGTAGGGCGCCAGGCGCGCGCGGTTCATGCGGTGGTCGTAGAACCAGCCGGTCTTCTGGCCTTCGATCACTGGCGCCTCGAACTTGACGCCGTTCTCCTCCAGCGCCACCCACTCCGGCACCAGGCCGAAGGCGGTTTCCACGTAACGCTCGAGGCCTTCGGCGTCACGCGCCGCGGAGTCGTTTTTGAGCAGGATGCCGCGCGGTTTGAGCACCTGCACCAGGGCGGCGAGCACCTCGTCCTTGTGGCGTTCCATGGTCGCGGTGGCCAGCTGGACCACGAGGATGTCGAAGAAGCGGTCGACCACCAGCCCCGGCAACAGGTCGGAATCGCCGAATACCAGGCGGTAGCAGGGCTGCTCGAACAGGCGCTCGCGCAGGCTGAGGGCGACGTTGATCCGGTGCACCAACAGCGATTTGTCGAACTCGTGCTTGAGGTCGCGCGACAGCAGGCGGGCGCAGATCAGGTTGTTCGGGCTGATGCCGACGATGCCCAGCGGCTTGCCGCCCGCGGCTTCGAGGATCGCCTGGTCGCCGGCCTGGAAGGCTGCCAGCGGGGTGGCGGCGACGTCGATCTCGTTGCTGTAGACCCACAGATGGCCGGCGCGCAGGCGGCGGTCGGCATTGGCTTTGAGGCGCAGGCTGGGCAGCGACATGGGACGGGACTCCGGAAAAAAGAGCGCGATTATAGCCCAAGCGCCGCGTGCTCCGGGGCCCCGCTCGGCTGTCGCCGCGCGGGCCGCGGCCTCAACTTCCGCGCCCCGGCGCCGACACAGCGCTCATCCCGGGTACATGGCTGGCGCGATTGGCCATGTGTGAGCTGGCGCACAGTTGCTAGACTGCGCGCGTATCGTCGAGCAGTCGTTATGAACCGAGAAATTTCCGCCGAACAGATTCAGCAGGTGCTGCAGGGCATCAGCGTGCCGCCGCAGCCGCAGATCATGGTCGACCTGCAGATGGAGCAGGTCATGCCCAATCCCGACCTGAAGACCATCGCCCGCCTGATCGGCCAGGATCCTGGGCTGTCCGGGGCCTTGCTGAAGATCGTCAACTCGCCGTATTTCGGCTTGGCCAACAAGATCAGCTCGATCCAGCGTGCGGTCAACCTGCTCGGCAGCCGCTCGGTGATCAACATGATCAATGCGCTGTCGATCAAGGGCGAGATGAACGACGAGACCATCGTCACCCTCAACCGCTTCTGGGACAACGCCCAGGACGTGGCGATGACCTGCCTGACCCTGGCCAAACGCATCGGCTGCGAAGCGGTGGACGAGGCCTACACCCTCGGCCTGTTCCACAACTGCGGCATCCCGCTGATGCTCAAGCGCTTCCCCAATTACATGGCGGTGCTCGAGGAGTCCTACGCCAGCGCCAGTGGCGAGCGGCGCATCGTCGACACCGAGAACCGCCTGCTCAACACCAACCATGCGGTGGTCGGCTACTTCACCGCCAGGTCGTGGAACCTGCCGCAGCACCTGTGCGAGGCGATCGCCAGCCACCACAACTGCCTGTCGCTGTTCAGCGACGACTCCGGGCGCGACGTGCAGCTGAAGAACCTCTTGGCGATCCTCAAGATGGCCGAGCATATCTGCGAGTCGTACCGGGTGCTCGGCGACCAGGAGGTCGACCTCGAGTGGGCGGCGATCCGCGCGCCGGTACTGGAATATGTCGGCCTCTCCGGGTACGACTTCGATAACCTCAAGGAAAGCATCCGCGAACTGGGCCGCTATTGAGCGCCCGCTGCCATTGAAGCTGAACCATGCCTGAACTGCCTGAAGTCGAAACCACCCGCCGCGGCATCGAGCCCTACCTCAAGGGCCGGCGCGTCAGCCGCGTGATCGTGCGCGAACGCCGGCTGCGCTGGCCGGTCCCCGAGGACCTCGACGTGCGCCTGTCCGGTCAGTGCATCGTCAGTGTCGAGCGGCGCGCCAAGTACCTGCTGATCGGCGCCGAGGTCGGCACCCTGATCAGCCATCTGGGCATGTCCGGCAGCCTGCGCCTGATCGAGCAGGGTCTGCCGGCGGCCAAGCACGAGCACGTGGATATCGAACTGGAGTCCGGCCTGGCGCTGCGCTACACCGACCCGCGGCGCTTCGGCGCGCTGCTGTGGAGCGACGACCCGCTCAACCATGAGTTGCTGCGCAGGCTGGGGCCGGAGCCGCTGACCGAGTTGTTCGACGGCGAGCGCCTGTACCAGCTGGCGCGCGGCAAGAGCATGGCGGTCAAGCCGTTCATCATGGACAACGCGGTGGTGGTCGGGGTCGGCAACATCTACGCCAGCGAGGCGCTGTTCGCCGCCGGCATCGACCCGCGCCGTGCCGCCGGCTCGATCTCGCGGGCGCGCTATGTGCGCCTGGCGCAGGAGATCAAGCGCATCCTCGCGCAGGCCATCGAATGCGGCGGCACCACCCTGCGCGACTTCGTCGGCGGCGATGGTCGGCCCGGTTATTTCCAGCAGGAGCTGTTCGTCTACGGGCGCGGCGGCGAGTTCTGCCAGGTCTGCGGCAGCACCCTGCGCGAGATCAAGTTAGGTCAGCGCGCCAGCGTGTATTGTCCGCGCTGCCAACGCTAGCGCCCGGCGCATCGGCTTCAATCCCAGTCGTATCGTTCAACCTGGCGGTCAGTCAGGCCGCTGGGATTTTCGCTATTCACCAACACCGAGGCTCAGATGTCCGGTAATTATCTGCCCGCCAACCCTTTGCCGAGTGGTTCGGACGCAGTTTGTTGCAACTCATGGGTTGGCGCTTCGAGGGCGCGCTGCCGAAGCTCGACAAGTTCGTGATCATCGGCGCGCCCCACCGCTCGAACTGGGACTTCGTGCTGTTTCTCGCGGTCAAATTCGTCCTGCGCCTGAACGCCGCTGGTTCGCCAGGCACTCGCTGTTCCGTTGGCCGTTCGCCAATCTGCTGCAGCGGCATCGCCGTTGAACATGGTCGAGCAGGCGGCGCAGCGCTTTCGCGAGGAGCGCGAGTTCATGCTGGTGATCTCCCCGGAGGGCACGCGCAAGAAGGTCGAACGCTGGAAAATGGGTTTCTACCATATCGCCCGCGACGCCGGCGTGCCGGTGGTGCCGGCGGCCCTGGATTACCGCACGCGGCGCATCGTGTTCGGCGCGGCGCTCACCCCGAGCGGCGACGAGGCCGCCGACTTGCGGCAGATGCTGGGGTTCTATCGGGAATACCAGACGAAAAAACCGCACTACGCCTTCTTCGGCGATTGAAGGCCATCACGCTGACATCTGCCAGGGCACTGTTATAGTTACTGGCACTGCCCTCATAACATCAGTTGAAGGACCACCGCCATGAACCTGTTCCGCGCAACCGCCGTTGTCCTGGCTCTGACCACTGGCCTGCTGGCGCTGCCGGCCCAGGCGCAGGAGGTCATGCGCCAGAATGTCAGCGGTGACCCGCTCTACACCGCCGATGCGCCGCCGGGCTATGCCATGGTCGGCGACCTGCTGATCGCCCGTCCGCTGCTGATCGGTGCCACCCTGATCGGCGCCGCGGTGTTCATCGTCGGCCTGCCGTTCAGCGCGCTGGGTGGTAACGTCGAGGCGTCGGCGGACGCGCTGATCGGCCAACCCGGTCGGGAAGCCTTCGTCCGCTGCCTGGGTTGCACCATCAGTGGTTACAACAAGCAGGACTATTACCAGCGCTAGAACGCCGCGTTAGGTTCTACGAGCCCCGGGTGCCCCCGGGGCTTTTTATTGCGCGCGATTTGCCCGCGCCGGGGCGCTCAGCGTGCTGCCGGCGCCTGTTCGGGAAGCAGGGCCGCTGCGCCGATGCCGCGCGGGTCGCTGGCGGGTTCGACGCGGGCCGCGCGCTTGTCCCACAACAGCACCTGTTGATCGCCGTAGCGGCGCTCGAGCTTTTCCAGCCGGTAGCCGCGGCCTTGCAACGCCTGGGCCTGGGCCGGGCTGAAGGTGCCAGGTTCATATTGCAGCACGTCCGGCAGGTATTGATGGTGATAGCGCGACAGCGCCGGCCAGTTGGCCACCGGTTTGCCGTCCAGGTAGTCGAGCATCGCCAGCAATACCATGCTGGGAATCCGGCTGCCGCCGGGGGTGCCGAAGGCGGCGAACTGCTCGGCGCTCTCGATGAAGCTCGGGCTCATGCTCGACAGCGGGCGCTTGCCGCCGGCGATGGTGTTCGCCGGGCTGCCGGCCAGGCCGTAGGCGTTGCTGCCCTGCGGGTCGGCGGCGAAGTCGTCCATCTCGTTGTTGAGCAGCACGCCGGTACCGGGCGCGGTGAAGGCGGCGCCGAACGGCAGGTTGATCGACAGGGTGGCGGCCACCGCGTTGCCGGCGCGGTCGAGGACGACGAAGTGCGTGGTGTGCTGGCCTTCGCGCCAGGCCGGCGCCGGCGGCAGCACGCTGCTGGGGGTGGCGCGCTGCGGGTCGATGCCCTTGGCCAGGCCCTGCAGATAGGCCGGATTGAGCAGCTGCTTGAGCGGGCTGGCGACGAAGTCCGGATCGCCGAGCAGGCCACGGTCGCGATAGGCGCGGCGCAGCGCCTCGATCACGTAATGGCTGCGCTGCACCGGCTCGGCGCCGCGCCAGGGCAGCTGCTGGAGGATCGCCAGGCTCTGCGCCAGGGCCACGCCACCGGCCGAGGGCGGCGGCGCGCTGATCAGCTCGCGGCCGTCCTGGAGGGCGAAGCGCAGCGGCGCGCGTTCCACCACCTGGTAGTCGGCGAGGTCGCGCAGGGTCCAGATGCCGCCACCGGCGTGCACGGCGCTGACCAGTTTCTCCGCGGTCTCGCCTCCGTAGAAGCCGCTACTGCCGTAGCGCGCCAGGCGCTCGAGGGTGTTGGCCAATTGCGGCTGGCGCAGCAGGCCCCATTGTTCCGGCACTTCGCCCTGGTCGAGGAACAGGCGCGCGCTCTCGGCATCATCGCGCAGCGCGGCCAGCCGCCCCAGCGCCCGCTCGCGGTAGATCCGATCGACTGACACGCCGTCGCGCGCCAGGCGGATCGCCGGGGTCAGGCTGTCGGCCAGCGGCAGGCGGCCGTAGCGCGAGGCCAGATGCACCAGCCCCGCCGGCAGACCGGGGATGGCGGCGGCGAGGGGGCCATCCAGCGACAGCCGCGGGTCGGGCTTGCCGCCGCGCCGATAGAGATCGGCCCTGGCCGCCAGCGGCGCGCGCTCGCGGGCATCGATAAAGCGGTAGGTCGGCGGCTCGCCGGCCTGGCGCAACAGGAAGAAACCACCGCCGCCGAGGCCGGACGCGTAGGGCTCGGCGACGGCCAGTGCGGCGCTGATCGCTACCGCGGCATCGAAGGCGTTGCCGCCGGCGCTGAGGGTTTCCAGGCCGGCCACCGTGGCGGCCGGATGGGCGCTGGCCACCGCGGCCTTGCCCGGCGCCTCGGCGGCCCAGGCGCTGCAGGTGACCAGCAGCAGGAGGAATAGCAGGGAAAGTCGTTTCATCGTCGGTCCGGACCAGGGGCGATCGGTGCAGTATGGCCGATGGGGGCCGTGGGCGGATCGTTACGTTTTGATCGTTCCCAGGCTTTGCGTGGGAATGCAGCCAGGACGCTCTGCGTCCTTACCGTGCGGGATAGGGACGCGGAGCGTCCCTGCAGAGGTTCCCACGCTGGAGCGTGGGAACCATCGGCGTCAGTCCTGGGCTCAGGCCTTGCCGGTGAGTTTCAGGTACTTCTGCATCAGCTCGTCCTTGCTTTCCACGTGGGCGTCATCCAGCGGGATGCAGTCGACCGGGCAGACCTGCTGGCACTGCGGCTCGTCGTAGTGGCCGACGCATTCGGTGCACAGGTTGGGGTCGATCACGTAGATCTCCTCGCCCTGGGAGATCGCGCCATTGGGGCACTCGGGTTCGCAGACGTCGCAGTTGATGCAGTCGTCGGTGATTTTCAGGGACATGAACAGGCAACTCCTGTCGTGGCGCGATGCCGCGACATTCAGAACACAATATATGAATTGTGCCGCATCGACGCCCGGCTTGCACGCCGGGCGGATGTCCTGCCCTTAGCGCTTGAAGCGCTGGGCCAGTGCTTCGGCCACCGCCGGATGGACGAACTTGCTGATATCGCCGCCCAGCGCGGCGATTTCGCGCACCAGGGTCGAGGAGATGAAGGAGTACTTTTCCGACGGAGTGAGGAACATGCTCTCCACGTCCGGCACCAATTGGCGGTTCATGTTGGCCAGTTGGAATTCGTATTCGAAGTCGGACACCGCGCGCAGGCCGCGCAGGAACACGTTGGCGTTCTGTTCCTTGGCGAAGTGCGCGAGCAGGGTGGAAAAGCCCACCACCTCGACGTTCGGCAGGTGCTTGGTGACCTCGCGGGCCAGTTCTACCCGTTGCTCCAGGGAGAACAGCGGATTCTTCTTCGGGCTGGCAGCAACCGCGATGATCACCGTATCGAACAGTCGCGAGGCGCGGTCGATCAGATCGCCGTGACCCTTGGTGATCGGGTCGAAGGTACCGGGGTAGAGCACTCGATTCATCGTGACGTCCTGGCGGAGTCAGTGGGGGAGTCGGATGGTAGCGCAGCGACACCCCAGCGGCCAAGCCGCCGGGGTGTCCTGTCTGCTCAGGCTTTGCCGAGGCGTTCGGCCAGGGCCGTGGCCAGCTGCGCGCTGAGGCCGTAGACCGACAGCTGCGGGTTGGCGCCGATGCTGGTGGGGAACAGCGAGCCGTCGTGGATCGACAGGTTCTCCAGCTGGTGATGACGGCCGAGGCTGTCGGCAACCGCCAGGCTGGCGTCCTCGCCCATCGCGCAGCCGCCCATTACGTGGGCGCTGCCCAGGCGCGTGCGGTACAGCTCCAGCGACAGGCCGTCGATCACCTGCTTGGCCTCGCTGAGAGTTTTCACGAAGCCAGCATCGTTATGCATCGGCATCACCGCTTTAGCGCCGGCGGCGAACTGGATCTCGGCCATGCTGTGGAACGCGCGACGCACGCCGTCCCAGGTGTAGTCGGTCATCCGGTAGTCGAGTACCGGGCTGCCGTCGCTGCGCAGCTCCACGCTGCCCTCGGCGCTGTCCGGGTGGAAGCCGTCGCGCATCAACGCGAGGACCACGTTGGTGTGCGGCAGTTGCTCCATGCGCAGCGCATTGTCGACGCCGAAGCGGCCGAGCAGGGTGGCGGTCAGCGCCGGGTGCAGCGGTGGCACTTCGAGCTTGTAGGACATGCGCCCGCTGGCGCCTTGATCCCACTGGAAATGATCGGAATAGATCGACTGCGGTGCGCCGTAGAACGGGTTGATGACCTGCTCGAAGTGCGCGGCGGAGAAGTTCACCAGGTGCAGGAAAGTGCGCTTGCCGACGCGCTGGTGCGGGTCCGGCGCCTGCGAGCGCAGCAGCAGCGCCGGGCTGTTGATGCCGCCGCCGGCCAGCACGTAGTGCCTGGCCTTGATGGTGATCTTGCGCCCGGTCAGCGCCACGCAGCGCTCGTCGAGGCCGACGCACTCGATCCCGCTGACCTTGTCGCCGTCCAGCAGCAGGCGTTCGGCGCGCGCCAGATAGAGCAGCTCGCCGCCCTTGTCGAGGGTCGCCGGAATGGTGGTGACCAGCATCGACTGCTTGGCGTTGGTCGGGCAGCCCATCCCGCAGTAACCGAGGTTCCAGCAGCCGCGCACGTTGCGCGGGATGACTTTCCAGGGATAACCGAGCTTTTCACAGCCGCTGCGGATCACGTCGTTGTTGGGGTTGGGCGGAATCATCCACGGCGCGACGCCCAGGCGTTGCTCCATCTTCTCGAACCACGGCGCCATGTCGGCGACGCCATGGCCCTTGACGTTGTGTTCCTTGGCCCAGTGTTCCAGGGTCGGTTCCGGAGTGCGGAAGCTCGAGGTCCAGTTGACCAGCGTGGTGCCGCCGACGGCGCGGCCCTGGAGGATGGTGATGGCGCCGTCCTTGCTCATCCGCCCGATGCCTTCCTGATAGAGGCTCGGGTAGGCCTCGGCCTCCTGCATCTTGAAGTCGGAACTGGTCTTCAGCGGCCCTTCCTCGATCAGCAGCACCTTGAAGCCGGCGGCGCTGAGAATCTCGGCGGTGGTGCCACCGCCGGCGCCGCTGCCGACGATGGCGACATCCGCCTCGAGGGTCAGGTCGCGGTCCAGGCGTGAGCCGTCATAGGTTTTCCAGCCGCGGGCGAGGCCTTCGCGGAACAGATCAGGTACGGGCATGGGTGAGCTCTCAGGCAGATTCTTCTTATAGGTGTGGGTGCCGCGTCAGACGGTCGGTGGGCCGGGATAGCCGCAATGTGCCCAGGACTCGGGGCGGCTGTACCAGGCCATCATCACTAGTTGCAGCAAGGCGGCGTGGCCCATGCGCAGCAGGCCGATCGAGCTGTGCTCCCAGCGCGTCAGGAAGGCTTGCAGGTCAGCGTTGGACGCCTTCTCCCAGCTGCCCCACACGCCAGTTAGCGGACCGCGGGTGACCGGCAGGGCGAGCAGGTCGAAGAGCTGCTGGGTCTGCTTGAGCAGCGCCGGGGACACATGGTTGAGGCTGGCGTCGAGGCTGTTCAGGGTGCCCTGCACGGCCTGCAGCAGCTGCTCGGCCTTGACCGCGCCGGTGAGCATCACCGGGATCAGGGCACGCAGGAACGGCAGATCGGAGTCGCGCAGCACGGCGAAGCCGTTGGCTGGGGTGCTGGCCGAGCAACCGCTGAGGCTGGCGGTGACGCCGGCGGTGGCGAGGAACGCCGAGCCGAGCAGGCCGACCTTGAGCAGCCCGCGCCGCGACAGGCCGGGGGCGGCGAGAGTGGTGTCTGTCATTGTTGTATTCACCAGTGATGAGCGGAAACGCGGGCGCCGGCCGGCGCCCGCCAGTTGACCTTTAGCGGATGAACAGTTTGTAGGCCAGTTTCTGCAGCGCCTTGCCGTATGGCGGGTAGATGGTCTTGGAGGCGTTGAAACGCTGCTTGACCAGCACGCCCTTGGCCTTGCTGAAGGTCAGGAAGCCTTCGTGGCCGTGGTAGTGGCCCATGCCCGACGGGCCGACCCCGCCGAACGGCATATCATCCTGGGCCACGTGCAGCAGGGTGTCGTTGATGCACACGCCGCCGGAGTGGGTCTCGTGCAGCACGCGCTGCTGCTCGCCCTTGTCGTAGCCGAAGTAGTACAGCGCCAGTGGCCGCGGCCGGTCGTTGACGTAGGCGAAGGCATCTTCCAGGCGCTCGTAGGGCACGATCGGCAGCAGCGGGCCGAAGATCTCGTCCTGCATCAGCTTCATGTCGTCGTTGACGTTCAGCACCAGGGTGTGTGGCAGGCGCCGGCCCTGGGCCTGCGGGTACAGCGGCACCAGCTTGGCGCCCTTGCCCTCGGCGTCGCTCAGGTAGCCCTGCAGGCGCTGGACCTGGCGCTCGTTGATGATCGCGGTGTAGTCCGGGTTGTCGGTGAGCTGCGGGTAGAAGCCCTGTACCACCTGGCGATAGGCCTCGACGAAGCCGTCGACGCGGTCCTTGGGCACCAGCACGTAGTCGGGCGCCACGCAGGTCTGCCCGGCGTTGACGGACTTGCCGAAGGCAATGCGCTCGGCGGCATCGGCCAGCGGCACGTCCGCGGAAACGATGGCCGGCGACTTGCCGCCCAGCTCCAGGGTCACCGGGGTGAGGTGCTCCGCCGCGGCGCGCATCACGTGCTTGCCGATGCTGGTGGCGCCGGTGAACAGCAGGTGGTCGAACGGCAGCTTGGAGAAGGCCATGCCGACTTCCGCCTCACCGAGCACCACGCTGACCAGGTCCTCGGGGAAGATCTTCGCCATCAGCTGCTTGAACAGCAGCGAGGTGGCCGGGGTCGACTCGCTCATCTTGATCATCACCCGGTTGCCCGCGCCCAAGGCACCGATCAGCGGGCCGACGGCGAGGAACAGCGGGTAGTTCCACGGCACGATCACCCCGACCACGCCGAGCGGCTGGTAGACGACTTTGGCGCTGGCCGGCTGGAATGCCACGCCGACCGCGCGCTTGGACGGCTTCATCCATTTCTTGATGCGTTTGCTGGCGTAGTGGATGCCGAGCATGCTCGGCATCAGTTCGGCGAGCAGGGTCTCGTCGGCAGAACGGTTGCTGAAGTCCGCGGAGATCGCCTGGATCAGCGCCTGCTGTTCATTCTTGAGCAACTGGCGCAGCGACTGCAGCCACTGGATGCGCTGCTCGGCGGCCGGCATCGGGTTGGCGCGGAAGGCCGCGCGCTGGCGCTGGAACAGGACATCCAGTTCGTTGATCTGTTGCTGGTTCTGAAGGGGAAAGGCGGCGATATCGGCAACCATGATGCGGCTCCTTGGTGGACCGTCGGGTTATTGTGGGTTGCTGGATTTTTAGAGCAATTGCTCTAATGTGTCAAACAGGATGCCGCCCCGCGCGTCACCTGGCAGCCCAACGAAATGCTGGGGCCTGCTTTGCCACGCTTCCGGGGGTAACACCCGGAAGCCAGGAAGCGGTACCTTTGCCGCCGTCCCCGAACCGCCGTTTTCAGTCCAGAACCTAACCTATGGCCGCCCAGATCAAGACCCGCGAGCGCATCGTCCAAGCCAGCCTGGAACTGTTCAACGCCCAGGGCGAGCGCAACGTCACCACCAACCACATCGCCGCGCACCTGAGCATGTCGCCGGGAAACCTGTACTACCACTTCCGCAACAAGCAGGCGATCATTGCCGAGCTGTTCACCCAGTACGAAACGCGGGTCGACGCCGTGCTGCGCGTGCCCGAGGGGCGGGCGATGACGGTGGAGGACAAGACCTTCTACCTCGAGGCGCTGCTCGCCGCGATGTGGCAGTTCCGCTTCATGCACCGCGACCTCGAGCACCTGCTGGAGGCCGATCCCGAGCTGGCGGCGCACTACCGGCACTTCTCGCAGCGCTGCCTGAGCCACGCCACGGCGATCTACCAGGGCTTCGTCGATGCCGGCATCCTGCGCATGACTGCGGCGCAGATCGAGGCGCTGACCCTCAACAGCTGGATCATCATGACCTCCTGGGTGCGCTTCCTGTGCACCACCCGCGGCGATCCCGGCGACCTCAGCGAAGAGCAGCTGCGTCGCGGCATCTACCAGATTCTGGCGCTGGAGGGTGGCTATCTCGCCCTCGAGGCGCAGGCGGCGGTCGAGGCGCTGTACCGCAAACTGTATGTGCCGCTGGAGCAGCTGCTGCAAGGCTGAGTGGAGCGTTTTGTTGCAGGGCAAGGGGCGGTTTCTGGCGCCAATCTGTTTATAGTTGGGGCATCTAGCCGGCCAAGAGATTGCTCATGACCACTTCGTCGCCCCGCATTGCCCTCCTGGCCCGCAGTCCGTCCACCTTGCCGGGCCTCGAAGCCGAGTGCTTCACCGGGCTGGCCGCGCTGCAGGCGGCGTCAGTCTACGACGTGCTGCTGCTCGACCTGCCCGGTGCGGTGGCGGGCACGGCGCTACGCGGCCTGCGCCTGGATCCGCGCTACCGCTTTAGCCTGATCTACTGCACTCAGGACCAGGACGCCTGGTGCACGGCCCTCGGCGACGGCCAGCCGCCAGCCGACCTGGCGGGCATCACGCCGCTCTGGCGGCTGTGGCGCGAACGCCTCGCCCTGTTCAACCGCGGTGTGGCCCCGGAGCGCTTCGAAACGCGGGTGCTGGCCTGGCTGTGGTTGCGCTCCTCACGCGGCGTGCTGCATGCCCTGCGCGATACCGGTGCGGCCCAGCATTACCGCTATCCGCTGCTGGAGGCGCTGAGCAACGGCGAGACGCTCAACGAATTCGCCTGGTTGCAATTGATGACCGGGCGGGGCTGGCTGGAGCCGGGCGTCCTGCTCGACCGCATCCGTCTGTGCGGCAGCTGCGGCTCCGGTCGCCTCAACTACGTGGACGTCTGTCCCGAGTGCCGGGCGCTGGACATCGCCCGCCAGCCGTCGCTGCACTGTTTCACCTGCGGCCATGTCGCGCCGCAGGCGCAGTTCCTCAAGGACGGCCTGCTGCTCTGCCCGAACTGCCTGACCCGTCTGCGTCATATCGGCAGCGACTACGACCGGCCGCTGGAGAACTACAGCTGCCGCAGCTGCCAGGCCTTCTTCGTCGACGCCGCGGTGGAGGCGCGCTGCCTGGACTGCGGCGAGTCCCACGCGCCGGACAAGCTGCAGGTGCGCGAGGTGCGTGACTACCGCCTGGCCGAGGCCGGGCTGCTGCGCTGCCGCGAGGGTTTCGACGCCAGTCCGATGGACGACGAGGCGTTCGGGCGGCTCAACCTGTTGTCGCAGCGGCGCTTTTTCGAGGCGCTCGACTGGCAGCTGCAACTGGTGCGCCGCTACCGGACGCCCCCCTTCGCCCTGCTCGGCTTGGGGTTCGTCAACCGGCGGGAAACCCTGGCCCGGCTCGGCGAGATGCGCGGCCAGGCGCTGATCGACGGCCTGGTGGAGCGGGTGCAGGAGGCCGTGCGGGATGCCGACCGCTGCTGCCGGCTGAGCGAGGAGGTGCTCTGGCTGCTGCTGCCGCACACCGACGCCGCCGGCCTGGCCGCGCTGCGCCAGCGCCTGACCCAGGGCGCCGAGCGCATCGCCGGCGAGGGGCTGGACATCGAGGTGCGGCAGATCGGCTTCGTCGCCCCGGACGAGTTGGTTGACCAGGAAGATGCCCAGCTGCTTCTGGCCCGCTTGGGCGGCCTGCTGGGCTAGCGCCATGGAAGCGGTCATCCAGCACTGGCTACTGTGGGCCTCGGAAGCCGCCAAGAGCGACGGCGGCATCCTCCTGTTCGTCACCATGCTGCCGGCCTTCACCCTGCTGGAGCTGCCATTCAACCTGCTGGTGCTGCTCGGTGTGCTGCGCTGGTTCGTGCGCAAGCCGTTCGAGCTGCCGCAGGGCAACATCCACCACCCGCGGGTCTCCTGCATCATCACCTGCTACAGCGAGGGGCGCGACGTGCAGAGCACTCTGCTCACCCTGTGCGAGCAGACCTACCAGGGCGAGATCGAGATGATCCCGGTGCTCGACGGCGCCGCGCTGAACCAGCCGACCCTGCAGGCGGTGCGCGATTTCCGCGTCGATCCCCGGTTGTATCCGCGGCGCCTGCTGCGGCCGATCGCCAAGTGGCAGCGCGGCGGCCGGGTGTCCTCGCTGAACGCCGGCCTGGCCCACTGCACCGGCGAGATCGTCATGGCCCTGGACGGCGACACCTCGTTCGACAACGACATGGTCGCCAACATCGTCCGCCATTTCGCCGATCCGGACGTGCCGGCCGTGGCCGGCAGCCTGCGCGTGCGCAACCGGCGGGCCTCGCTGGTCGCGGCGCTGCAGGCCATGGAGTACCTGCTGTCGATCCACATGGCCAAGATCGGCCTCAGCGAATGGAACCTGGTCAACAATATCTCCGGCGCGTTCGGCGCCTTCCGCCGCAGTTTCCTGGACAAGCTCGGCGGCTGGGACACCCACAGCGCCGAGGACCTGGACATCACCCTGCGCATCAAGAACTACTTCGGCCGGCGCGCGCTGCGCATCCCCTTCGAACCGTACGCCATCGGTCATACCGACGCTCCGGTGACCCTCTGGCAGTTCCTCAAGCAGCGCCTGCGCTGGGACGGCGACCTGTTCTTCCTGTACATCCGCAAGCACCGCCACAGCTTCAACCCGCGCCTGCTGGGCTGGCCGAACTTTCTGATGACCCTGTTCAACGGCTTCTTCTTCCAGCTGGTGCTGCCCTTCATCATCGTCGGCTACCTGCTGGTCGGCTTGTTCGTCCTGCAGTGGCCGGTGTTCCTGGCCCTGGCCGGGCTGATCTACCTGGTCTACCTGGCGGTCACGCTGCTGCTCTACCTGGCCATGCTGACCATGGTGTCCGAGCGGCCGCGCCAGGACCTGCGTCTGTTGCCGCTGGTGTTCGTGTTTCCGTTGTTTATGCTGATGATGCGTTGCTGGAGCGCGGTGTCCATGCTCAACGAGGCGTTGCGGCGCGGTCATGAGGAAACCAGCATGGCACCCTGGTGGGTGTTGAAGAGGGGAAGGAGATTCTAGGACGATGAAGCGCGCGTTATTGGCCTGTGCCCTGTTGCTGGCCAGCGCACCGGGCTTGGCCGAGGTGCTGCCGCTGGATGAGCTGCTCGCGCGCGCTGCCGAGGGGCTGGCGCTGGGCGCCAGCGCCGCCGAGCAGGATGCCCTCGCTGCGCTCAGGCAGCAGCGCGAGGCCGAAGCCGGCTGGCAGTGGTTCGCCGCCGCCAGCACGGGCCGTTACCGTGAGCTGGTCACCGAGGATGTGCGCGACGACTACTACGGCCGCAACCTGGCCCTGGGCCTGCGCCATCCGCTGCTCGGCAGCCTGTACCGGCAGCGCGACGCGGTGCAGGCGATCGTCCACGACCAGCAGCGGCAGACCATCCGCCAACTGCTGCAGCGCGCCGAGCGGCGCCTGGCCCTGCGCAGCGCCTACGCCGACTGGTGGCGCGCCGACCAGGAGCAGCGCTGGTGCGCCGAGCTGCTGCCGGCGGCGCAGCAGGCGCGCGAGCGGCTGGCCCTGCGCCAGCGCGAGGGCTGGCTGCGCCAGTCCCAGGCGCGCCAGCTCGATGGCCAGTGGCAGGCCCTGCAGCGCCGCTGCGCGCAGCGCGAAGCCCTGCTCGAGGAAACCCGCGACGGCCTGGCCGAACTGGCCGGCCTCGAGCTGAGCGCCGCCCAGCAGCCCCGGGCCGAATCCCTGGCCGGCCAGGTGCAGCCGCTGTCCGCCTGGCGCCAGGCCATCGAGCGCCATCCGCGCCTGCAGGCGCGCCAGGACGAGGTGCGTCAGGCCGACCAGCGGCGCGAGTCGCCCTGGTATGCCGGGGTCGATTCCCACTTCAGCCTGGCGCAGAGCTACGAAGACCGCAGCGGCGCGCCGAAGCCGGGCGATGGCCTGGTGGCCAGCCTGACGTTTTCCGCGCCCTTCGACCCGCTGGGCTACGGGCGCGCCCGGACCCGCGAGACCGAGGCTCGCCATCAGACGGCGCTGGCCCAGGTGCAGAGCGAGCGCGGGCAACTGCTGCAGGCGCTCGGCCAGGCCTTGCGCCTGCAGCGGCAGAGCATCGAGGAGCTGCGCGCCGAGCGCGAGCAGCTCGAGGTCTCGCACCAGGCTCTGGACGAGCTGCGCCTGCGCGAGCAGCGCGCGGTGGAGACCACGGCGGACGAGCTGCTGGCCGCCGATGTGGAATACCAGCGCAGCGGCTTGCGCCTGATCGGCGCCCGGCACGCCGCCTGGCTGCGCGAGGCCGAGCTGCGCCTGTTCGCCGAGGACGATTCCGAGCTGGCCCGCCTGCTCGGTGATCAGTCGCTCACCTGGCAGGCCCTGTCGGGCACGGCCGGGGCCGCCGCGGTGACGCTCGCCGCGAACCGCCGGGCCGCCGCCGGGCCGTCGCGCGACTGGCAGCAAGGCGTCTATGTCTGGGACAGCGTCCGCCTGCTGGATGCCCGCAGCCGGACGGCCGAACTGCGCGAGCTGCGGCGGGCCGGGATGCAGCGCCTCTACCTCGGCCTCAGCGCCGCCCAACTGGCCGATCTGCCGAGCCTGCGCCAGCGCCTCCAGGCCACCCTCGCCGCCGCGCGCAACGAGGGCCTGCAGGTGGCCCTCCTGCTCGGCGACCCGGCCTGGCTGCAGCCGGAGCACCGCCAGGGGCTGCTGACGCTGCTCGGCCAGCTGCGCGGGTTGCCCTTCGCTGCCCTGCACCTGGATCTGGAAGTCGAACAACTCGGCTGGCCGGTACCCGACAGTCGCCTGCAGGATTGGCTGGACACCCTGGCGGCAGTGACCAGCATCAACCCCTGGCCGCTGGAGCTGTCCAGCCACCACCGCTGGTTCGTCGAACCTGTCGCTGGCCAGACCTGCGTGCCCTGCGCCCTGCCGCAGCGCGGTGTGCGCCAGGTCAGCCTGATGATCTACACGCGCAATGCCGAGAGCAGCGCCGCGCTGGCCGAGCAGATCGCCCGGCGCTGGCCGGCCCTGCAGTTCCGCCTGGCGCAGAGCGTCGAGCCGCAGCTGACGGCCGAGGAGAGCTGGAGCGGCGTGCCGCGCCACCAGTTGCAACGGCAGGTCGGACGCTGGCGGACGCGCCTGCAGCCGGTCGGTATCCGTGGCATCGACTGGCAGGATTGGCCTAACTACCCCCGTTGAGCACGTCTATGAAAATTCGCTTCTCCAGTGACAAGGAACAGCAACCGACCCAGGACCAGGGCCTCAAGGTGCTCTATGCGCCGGGCAAGCGCCTGGCCTTCAAGCTGCGCTGGTACCTCATCCTGCTGGCGGTACTCGGTCCGCTGCTGTGGCTGGCCGGCCAGTGGCTGCTGTCGCTCTGGCTGATCCAGGCGCCGGCCCAGCTGGAGCTGCCGCTGCTTGAGCTGCGGGCCCGCGAGCCCGGCCAGGTGCAGCAACTGCTGGTGCGGCCGGGCGACCCGGTGGAAGCTGGCCAGGTGCTGGTGCGCCTGGACAACCCCGAGTGGCGCGCGCGCCTGGCCCTGCTGGAGGAGCCGGACCAGCATCCGGCTACCGACTCGCCGGCCCGCCGGAGCCTGCGCGAGCGCGAACGGGAGGCGCTGGAGCGCCTGCTGGCCAGCGCCGAACAGCGGCTGGGCCAGCTGCGCGGCCTGCAGGCCGCCGGAGCGGCGACGCGCGGCGAGGTGCAGGCCGCTAGCGATCTGCGCGATCAGCGCCAGCGCGATCTGCTGCAATTCGATCAGCAACAGGCCGTGGTGCTGCCCCAGGTCGCCTTCGACCAGCAACAGCGCGGGCTGGAGCGGCGCTGGCTGGAGGAGCGCCTGGAGGGGCTGGCCCTGCAGGCCCCCCATGCGGGCGAAGTCAGCGAAATCCTGGTCAACGAGGGCGAGAACATCGGCCCCGGCAATCTGCTGCTGCGCATGCGCACCGACGGCGAGGTGCGGGTGTGGGTCTACCTGGAGCCCCGCGATGTCGCGTACGCGGTGCCCGGGCAGCCTTTCCGCCTGCGGCTGCCCGATGGTCGCTGGCTGCCGGCGCAGGTGGTTCGGGCGGTGGACGATGCCGTGTCGGTGCCGGGCGAGCTGCGCGCGGCGTTCAGCGCACCGACCCGCAACCTGCGGGTGCTGGCCCGCATCACCGGCGAGCTGCCGAAGCGCTGGCGAGCCGACCGCCTGGGTCTGCAGGCGCGCTTCCCGCACCAGTGGCCGTGGGTCGACGCCTGGGCCGGAGATGAGTGATCAGCGCCGGCCGTTCAACCAGGCGGGAATCCGCCGTTCCAGGTAATAACCCGGTTGGCGCGGCGAGCCGTCGATGAAGCCGGCATGGCCGCCGTGGGCATGCAGCTCGAATTCCACTCCGGGGGCCAGTTCGGCGCTTTCCGGCAGGCTGTGGCGGAACACGAAGGGGTCGTCGGCGGCCTGGATGATCAGCGTCGGCGTGCGGATCGCGCCCAGGTAATAGCGGCTGGAAGCGCGCCGATAATAGTCGTCCGCATCGGCAAAGCCATGCAGCGGCGCGGTGATGCGCCCGTCGAAGTCCCAGAAGGTGCGCATGCCGTCCAGCGGTCCGAGGCGCTGCAAGGCGGCCAGGTGGCGGTCCTCGCGTAGTTGCTGGAAGCGCTGCTGCTTGCGCTGCACGTAGGCGACCATCTCGCTCATGAAATGGCGCTGATAGACCCGCGAGAAGCCGATGCCGATGCGGTCGGCGCACTGGTCCAGACGGAACGGCACCGACACCGCCACTGCCGCCTGCAACGGGCAGTCCGCACCGCTTTCGCCGAGGTGCTTGAGCAGCACGTTGCCGCCCAGCGAATAGCCCACCGCATACAGCGGCGCCAGCGGCCGCTGGGCGCGCAGGTGGGCGATGACCGCAGCGAGGTCCTCGCTGACCCCCGAGTGATAGCCGCGCGGCAGCAGGTTCGGCTCGCCCGAGCAGCCGCGCCAGTTCAGCGCCACGCTGGCCCAGCCCTGAGCGGCCAGGCGCTGTTGCAGGCCGAGCACGTAGAGCGAGCTGGACGAGCCGGTCAGCCCGTGCAGGACCAGCACCAGCGGCGTCTCGGCGGCATGCGGGCCGTGCCAGTCGAGATCGAGGAAATCGCCATCTTCCAGCCACAGGCGTTCGCGCTGGCGTTGCAACTGCGGCGGCCGGCGGCCCAGCGAGTTCCACAGGGTCTGCAGATGCGGGCCGGGCAGCCACCAGGCGGGTTGGAAGGATGCGGTCATGCGCCTTTGTGCTCATCAGCTTGGATCAAGTGACGAGGCTAGAGCCTTTGCGGGAAAAGCAGAAGCACCATTGCTTGGGCGAATGCCCGCAGCGGAGTCCTAGCCCGGATGCAGAGCCGGGCTAGGGCGTTCAGGCGTTTTCTCGGGGCGGGTTAAACCGAGCGCTGCCACAGTGCGTAATACACCTGGCCGGCTTTCTGTTCGCGGTGCAGGCGCCAGTTGCTGGGCAGCGCCAAGCTCGAGGGCGCGGCTTCGCTTTCGGTGTAGATCCAGGCGTCGGCGGCCAGCCAGCCTTTGGCTTCCAGCAATGTGCAGGCCGACTCCAGCAAGTCGTGGCCGAAGGGCGGGTCGAGGAACACCAGGTCGAAGGGCGTGGCGGGCTGGCTTTCCAGATGGCGCAAGCCATCGCCGTGCAGCAACTGGCCGTTGTCGCACTTCAGCGTGGCCAGGGTCTGGCGCAGGCTGGCAATGGCGGCCATGTGGGTGTCCACCGCCAAGGCGCTGCCGGCACCGCGCGACAGGGCTTCCAGGTACAGGGCGCCGCTGCCGGCGAACAGGTCGAGGACCTTGGCGCCGGCCACATAGGGCGCTAGCCAGTTGAACAGGGTCTCGCGCACCCGGTTGGGCGTCGGGCGCAGGCCGTGGGCCATCGGGAAGCTGAATTTGCGGCTGCGCCATGCGCCGCCGATGATCCGCAGCTCGCCTTGGCCGCCGTGGGCGGGAACGTTGCTGGGTTTGCTTGGACGGCTCATCAGTGCTCCGGTACGCCGAGCGCGGGCTCGGCGGGTTTGTCGGTGGGGGGCGGCAGCGGTTGCTGGGCGACGGTCGGGCCGGCAGTGACGATCACCAGGGCGTCCGGGTCGAGGTGCTTGGCCATCGCCGTTTTCACCTGCGCGGCGCTGAGGTTCTGCACCTGCTGCATGAAATCTTCCAGGTAGCTCAGCGGCAGGTCGTAGAAGCCGATCGCACCGAGCTGGCCGACGATGTCGGCATTGCTCGCGGTGGAGAGCGGGAAGCTGCCGGCCAGCTCGCGCTTGGCGTCGTCCAGCTCCTGCTGGGTCGGGCCGGTGGCCAGGTAGTCGCGCAGGATGTCCTGGACCAGCTTGAGGGTGCCGGCGCTCTGCTCGGCGCGGGTCTGCAGGCTGATCATGAACGGCCCGCGCGTCTGCATGGCGGTGAAGCCGGAGTACACGCCATAGGTCAGCCCGCGTTTCTCCCGCACTTCGGCCATCAGGCGGGTGCCGAAGCCACCGCCGCCGAGGATCTGGTTGCCGAGGGTCAGCGCGGCGTAGTCCGGCTCGCGGCGGTCGATGCCCAGCTCGGCGAGCAGCAGGCTGGTCTGTTTGGAGGGGAACTCGATATGGCTGAGGCCGGGCTTGGGCACCTGCGGGGCGGGCGGCGGCGGCAGCGCCGGGCCCCGCGGCAGGGCGGCGGAAACCTGCGCGGCGAGCGCCTCGGCCTCGCCGCGGGAGAGGTCGCCGACCAGGGCGATGACCACGTTGCCGGCGGCGTAGGCCTGGGCGTGGAAGGCGCGCAACTGCGCCGCGCTGAGCGGCGGGATCGACTGTTCGGTGCCCTCGCTGGGGTGGCCGTAGGGGTGCTCGCCATACAGGCGCTGGAACAGTTGCAGGCCGGCGAGCTTGCCGGGGTTCTGCTTCTGGTACTGGAAGCCGGCCAGCACCTGGTTCTTGATCCGCACCAGCGCCTCGGCCGGGAAGCTCGGCTGGCCGAGCACCTCGGTGAACAGCTGCAGCGCCGGTTCGCGCTGCTGCTTGGCGCTCAGGCTGCGCAGGCTGGCGATGGCCATGTCGCGGTAGGCACCGTTGCCGAATTCGGCGCCGAGGCCCTCGAAGCCGGTGGCGATGGCGGTGGCGTCCTTGCCGGGCACGCCTTCGTTGAGCATGGCGTTGGTCAGCATGGCCAGGCCGGGGGTGGCGCCGTCGTGGCTGCTGCCGGCGGCGAAGGTCAGGCGCAGATCGAACATCGGCAGCTGATGGGCCTCGACGAACAGCACCTTGGCGCCCTCGGCGGTGCGCCAGCTGTGGATCTCCAGGGCGCGGCGGCTGGGCGTCTGACCCTTGAGGGCGGTCAGGGACTCCAGCTTGGCGGGGCCGGCGGCCGCCTCAGGCGTGGCGCTTGGCGGAGTTGGCGGGGTCGACGCCGGGCGGCTGGCCAGCAGCGCCAAGGCGCCAAGCAGGATCAGCGCAGCCAGGCCGAGCAGGCCGTAGCGCAGGCCATTGCGCTCACTCATGGCGAGTCTCCTTGGGCAGGATATGGGCGACGCTCAGGCGCTCGCGGGTGAAATAGGTGCGGGCGGCGTTCTGGATGTCGGCGGGGCTGATGGTTTCCAGGCTGGTCAGGTCCTGATCCAGCAACCGCCAGGACAGACCGACGGTTTCCAGCTCGCCGATGGCGCTGGCCTGACTGCTGATCGAATCGCGCTCGAACACCAGCCCGGCGATCACTTGGGCGCGCACCCGTTGCAGCTCCTCGGCGCTCGGCGGCGCGCGCTTCAGCTCCTCCAGCTGGCGCCAGAGGCCGGCTTCGGCCTGCGCCAGGGTCTTGCCGGTCTGCACGTTGGGGGTGGCGGAGAGGACGAACAGGCTGTCGCCGCGGGTGAAGGCGTCGTAGTTCGCCGAGGCGCCGGACACCAGTTCCTCGCCGCGCTCCAGGCGCGCCGGCAGACGCGCGCTGTAGCCGCCGTCGAGCAGCGCCGAGATCAGGCGCAGAGCATGCACCGTGCGCGGGTCCTTGGCGCTCGCCAGGCCCGGCACGTTGAAACCCATCAGCAGGCTCGGCAACTGGGTCTGCAGGTGCAGGGTGAGGCGCCGCTCGCCAGGCGCGGCCAGCTCGAGCGGCGGTTTGGCGTCCGCCAGCGCCCGGCGTGGGATGGCGCCGAAATAGCGCTCGGCGAGGGCTTTGACCTCATCGCGGCTGACATCGCCGACCACCACCAGGGTGGCGTTGTTCGGCACGTACCAGGTTTGATACCAGCGGCGCAGCTCGTCGACATTCATGCGCTTGAGGTCGGCCATCCAGCCGATGGTCGGGGTGTGGTAGCCGCTGGCGGGATAGGCCAGGGCCTTGAAGCGCTCGAAGGCGAGGGCGCCGGGCTTGTCGTCGGTGCGCAGGCGCCGCTCTTCCTTGATCACCTCGATCTCGCGGCTGAACTCCTCCGCCGGCAGGCGCAGGCTGACCAGGCGATCGGCTTCCAGCTCGAAGGCCACGGCCAGGCGGTCGCGCGCCAGCACCTGGTAATAGGCGGTGTAGTCGTCGCTGGTGAAGGCGTTCTCTTCCGCGCCGAGGTCGCGGAGGATGCGCGAGGCCTCGCCGGGGCCGAGCTTGCGGCTGCCCTTGAACATCATGTGCTCGAGGGCGTGGGACAGGCCGGTCTGGCCGGGCGTCTCGTAGCTGGAGCCGACCTTGTACCAGATCTGCGAAACCACCACCGGGGCGCGATGGTCTTCGCGGACTATGACCTTGAGGCCGTTGTCCAGGCTGAATTCGTGGGTCGGCTGCGGCTCGGCGGCCAGCGCGACGAGCGGCAGGCAGAAGGCGGTGAGCAGCAGCCCGGCGGCGCGGCGGGCGATCATTTTCATCGATGGGGCGACCTGTCGGGCGGCCCGCTTGGACTTAGCGTCGGCGGGCGAGGAGGTGCTAGGATACTCATCCGTTTTCCTGGCGGCCATGCCTGCCGGCGCGTCGCTCCCTTGAGATAGCCGTCCACATGTTTGGTTCCAACGACGACAAGAAAGCTCCGGACCCGTCCGCAGAGAAGAAAGGCCTGTTTGGCTGGATGCGCAAGAAGCCGCAGGACGCCCCGGCACAGCCGGCATCCCCGGCGCCTGTGGCCGGCGCGGAAGTGGCACCGGCCGCGGTGGAAACTGCACCGGCAGCTGAAGCCGTAGCAGCCGTTGCGACCGAGGTGGCTGCCGCGTCCGTTCCTTCTCCGGCGCCCAGTGTCGAGGTCGCTGCCGCAGCTGGCGGCGTGGTCGAGGCTCCCGTGGCTACGCCCGTGTCCGGGCAAGCGTCCGCCGGGTCGCGCTTCCGCCTGAATATCGGCAGCGAAGTGGTGCACGCGCCGGCGCCGGTCGAGCCGGTCGTCGTTGCCGCCCCCGCTCCCGCCTCGGCTCCTGCTCCCACGCCGGCCGCGCCGAGCCCCGAGCCCCAGGGCGAAACCAAGGCCGGCTTCTTCGCCCGCCTCAAACAGGGCCTGTCGAAGACCAGCGCCAACCTCGGCGAGGGCATGGCCAGCCTGTTCCTCGGCAAGAAGGCGATCGACGACGACTTGCTCGACGAGATCGAAACCCACCTGCTGACCGCCGACGTCGGCGTCGAGGCGACCACCACCATCGTCGGTAACCTCACCAAGCGCGTGGCACGCAAGGAGCTGGCCGACAGCGGCGCGCTGTACAAGGCCCTGCAGGACGAGCTGGTGGCGCTGCTCAAGCCGGTCGAGCAGCCGCTGCGGGTCGCCGCCGACAAGCAGCCCTATGTGATCCTGGTGGTCGGCGTGAACGGCGCCGGCAAGACCACCACCATCGGCAAGCTGGCCAAGAAGCTGCAGCTGGAGGGCAAGAAGGTCATGCTCGCCGCCGGCGACACCTTCCGCGCCGCCGCGGTCGAGCAGTTGCAGGTGTGGGGCGAGCGCAACCAGATCGCGGTGATCGCCCAGCACACCGGCGCCGACTCCGCCTCGGTGATCTTCGACGCGGTGCAGGCGGCCAAGGCGCGTGGCATGGACGTGCTGATCGCCGACACCGCCGGGCGCCTGCACACCAAAGACAACCTGATGGAAGAGCTGAAGAAGGTGCGCCGGGTGATCGGCAAGCTCGACGACACGGCGCCCCACGAGGTGCTGCTGGTGCTCGATGCAGGCACCGGGCAGAACGCCATCAATCAGGCCAAGCAGTTCAACCAGACCGTCAACCTCACCGGCCTGGCGCTGACCAAGCTGGACGGCACCGCCAAGGGCGGGGTGATCTTCGCCCTGGCCAAGCAGTTCGGCCTGCCGATCCGCTACATCGGCGTCGGCGAGGGCATCGACGATCTGCGCACCTTCGAGGCCGATGCCTTCGTCCAAGCCCTTTTCGCGGAACGGGAGCGTGCATGATTCGCTTTGAGCAGGTCGGTAAGCGCTATGCCAATGGCCACGTGGGCCTGCATGAGCTGAGTTTTCGCGTGCGCCGCGGCGAGTTCCTGTTCGTCACCGGGCATTCCGGCGCCGGCAAGAGCACCCTGCTGCGCCTGATCCTGGCGATGGAGCGGCCGAGCACCGGCAAGCTGCTGCTGGCCGGCCAGGACCTGGCGCAGATCACCAACCCGCAGATTCCCTTCCTGCGCCGGCAGATCGGCGTGGTGTTCCAGAATCACCAGCTGCTGTTCGACCGCACGGTGTTCAACAACATCGCCCTGCCGCTGCAGATCCTCGGCCTGTCCAAGCCGGAGATCGCCAAGCGCGTCGGCGCGGCGCTGGAGCGCGTGGCCCTGGCCGACAAGGCCGAGCTGTTCCCCGGCGACCTGTCCACCGGCCAGCAGCAGCGCGTCGGCATTGCCCGCGCGGTGGTGCACCGTCCGGCCCTGCTGCTCGCCGACGAACCGACCGGTAACCTCGACCCGCGCCTGGCCGCGGAAATCATGGGGGTGTTCGAGGACATCAATCGCCTCGGCACCACGGTGCTGATCGCCAGCCACGACCTGGCCCTGATCGCGCGCATGCGCCACCGCATGCTGACCCTGCAGCGCGGCCGTCTGATCGGTGACGGGGAGGCCGCCTGATGAGCGAACAACGCAATCCCAAGGCCGCCGAGCGCGTCGGTGGTGGCGTGGCCAAGCCGGCGGCCAGTCGTCACGATGAGGGCCCGGACTTCCGCAGCCAGCTGCACGCCTGGCTGGAAAGCCACCGCGCCAGCCTGCTCGACAGCCTGCGCCGCCTCGCCCAGCAGCCGATCGGCAGCTTCTTCACCGCGCTGGTGATGGCCATCGCCCTGAGCCTGCCGATGGGCCTGTCGCTGCTGCTGAACAACATCGAGCGGCTCGGCGGCTCCTGGCAGCATGCCGCGCAGATTTCCCTGTACCTGCAGATGGATGCCGGTGACGCCGCCGGCGAGCAGTTGCGCGAACAGATCCAGGCGATGCCCGGCGTGGCCGAGGCGCAGTGGATCAGCCGTGAGCAGGCGCTGGCCGAGTTCCAGCAGCAGTCCGGGCTCGGCGAGGCGCTCAAGGAACTGCCGCAGAACCCGCTGCCGGGCGTGGTGCTGGTCACCCCCCTGGAAATCGACAAGGCCGGCCTCGAGGCCCTGCGCCTGCGCCTGGCCGAGCTGCCGAAGGTGCAGCAAGCGCAACTCGATCTGCTCTGGGTCGAGCGCCTGGGCGCGATCCTCAAGCTCGGCGAGCGCTTCGTGTTCGGCCTCACCTTGCTGCTGGTGATGGCCCTGCTGCTGGTGATCGGCAACACCATCCGCCTGCACATCGAGAACCGCCGCAACGAGATCGAGGTGATCAAGCTGGTCGGCGGCACCGATGGCTACGTGCGCCGCCCCTTCCTCTATATGGGCGCGCTGTACGGCTGCGGCGCCGGGCTGTTGGCCTGGGCGGTGCTGGCCTACGGCCTGGGCTGGCTGAACGGCGCGGTGGTGCGCCTGGCCGGCCTGTACGGCAGCGACTTCGCCCTCGCCGGAGTGCCCATGGCCGATGGCCTGTCGCTGCTGCTGGGCGCGGTATTGCTCGGTTACATAGGCGCCTGGCTGGCGGTCGCCCGGCACTTGAACGAGCTGGCGCCTAAGTAGTACCTTCTTGCTCCGCTTGAGTAACAGCTGTTTCTGAACTTTGAGTCAGGTTTTGTGTCACACTGACAATACTGAACTCCAGAGTTCATGAATCGGAGGATTCGCATGACCACATCGTTGCAGCCTGTCTATGCCCTAGCCCCGGGTGCCAACCTGGAGGCCTACGTGCACACGGTGAACAGCATTCCGCTGTTGAGCCAGGAGCAGGAACGCGAACTGGCCGAAAGCCTCTTCTACCGCCAGGATCTTGAGGCGGCCCGGCAAATGGTGCTCGCGCACCTGCGCTTCGTCGTGCACATCGCCCGCAGTTATGCCGGCTACGGCCTGGCCCAGGCCGACCTGATCCAGGAAGGCAACGTCGGCCTGATGAAGGCGGTCAAGCGCTTCAACCCGGAAATGGGCGTGCGCCTGGTGTCCTTCGCCGTGCACTGGATTCGCGCCGAGATCCACGAGTTCATCCTGCGCAACTGGCGCATCGTCAAAGTTGCCACCACCAAGGCGCAGCGCAAGCTGTTCTTCAACCTGCGCAGCCAGAAGAAACGCCTGACCTGGCTGAACAACACCGAAGTGCACGCCGTGGCCGAGAGCCTGGGCGTCGAGCCGCATGAAGTGCGCGAGATGGAAAGCCGCCTGACCGGTCAGGACATGGCGTTCGACCCGGCCGCCGATGCCGACGACGACAGCGCCTACCAGTCGCCGGCCCACTACCTGGAAGACCATCGCTACGATCCGGCTCGCCAGCTGGAGGATTCCGACTGGAGCGACAGCTCCACCGCCAATCTCCACGAAGCGCTGGAAGGCCTCGACGAGCGCAGCCGCGACATCCTCTACCAGCGCTGGCTGGCCGAGGAGAAGGCCACCCTGCATGAGCTGGCCGCCAAGTACAACGTCTCCGCCGAGCGTATCCGCCAGCTGGAGAAGAACGCGATGAACAAGCTCAAGGGCTCGATTGCCGCGTAAGCCAACTTCACCGTCATCGTTCTGAAAAGCCGCACCCGGGTGCGGCTTTTTTCTGTCCGGAGTGTCTCTATGTCGCCGCAGTTGCGTTCGTTCCGCTGGCTGATCTATGCCGGCGTCCTGCTGGTCAGCGCCTGGAGCCTGTGGACCCTGCGCGGCCAGCAGCCGGGCGAGCCCTTGCCCTGGTTGGTCGACTGGCAGCAGCAGGTATTCGTCCCGCTGGCCGAGGAGCGCCTGACCTTGGCGGAACTGCGGGCGCTGACCGGGGGCGAGCTGTGGGTGCAGCCGCAGGGCGAGGGCGGGCCGCGCTTGCTGTACCGCGCCGATTGGCGGGCCGCCGAGCAGTCCTGGCAACTGGAGGCCGAGCTGGCGTTGAGCCAGAACGAGCGCGACAGCCTGCTGGCGGCGACCGGTCTGGCCGCCGGCAGCGCTGAACAGGCGCTGAGCGGCGAATTGCTCGACCAGCTCGGTCAGCACCGCCTCGCCAGCCTGCTGCTCAAGCCGGCGGACACGGTGGCGGGCGCGCGGCTGATCGCCAGCCTCGGCCAGCCGCGCGTGCGTCTGGGCTTGCAGGAGGGTGGCGAGGCTTGGGTCTATCCGCAGCTGGGGCTGACCCTGTTCCTGCGCGATGAGCAACTGCAACTGCTGCAGAACCTGCCGCGGCGCAAGCCACAAAACCGCTAGGACTTCGGTGGAAAATGCTTCGCAGTTTTCCACCCTACGCGGGCTGGCAGGTCTGGCAGGGTGGATAACGCTTTGCTTATCCACCATCACGCTGGCAGCAAATGCTCACGGGCGAGACCTTGAACAGTCTTTTAGACGCGGGCTCAGCGCAGCCAGGCCGGGCGGCTGGGCTGCAGCTCGCCGAGGTAGTGGCTGCCGCCGAGCTGGCGCATCTGCTGGCGGATCCAACTGGCGCGGCGGCTGACATAGGCGTTCGGCCGCCCGGCGCGCCAGCGATGCGGGTTGGGCAGCACGGCGGCCAGTTGGCTGGCCTGCTGGGTCGACAGGTAGGGCGCGCCGATGCCGAAGTGATGGCGCGCCGCGGCCTCGGCGCCGAACACGCCATCGCCCCATTCGACGCTGTTGAGGTACACCTCGAGAATCCGCTGTTTCGGCCAGAACAGCTCGATCAGCGCGGTGAACCAGGCTTCCAGGCCCTTGCGCAGCCAACTGCGGCCGGACCACAGGAACAGGTTCTTGGCCACCTGTTGGCTCAGCGTGCTGGCGCCGCGCAGCGAGCCGCCGCGCTCGTTGTGGGCGATGGCCTTCTGGATCGCGATGAAGTCGAAGCCCCAGTGTTCGGCGAACTTCTGGTCCTCGCCGGCGATCACTGCGACCTTGAGGCTGTCCGGCAATTCGCGCCAGGGCCGCCAGCGGCGCTCGAGGTCGATTGGCTGGCCGTCGATCCAGGATTCCAGCTTGCGTTCGACCATCAGCGCCGTGCCCGGTGGCGGCAGCCAGCGCAGCAGCAGCACCAGCACGGCACTGCCGGCGGCGAACCACAGCAGGGCTTTGACGAGGCGGCGGAACAGGTTGCGCATGGATGGCTTGGCCGGGGCGGAAGAGGCGGCCATTATAGCGGGGCTTCGCCATCTGTCCGGTGCCGTCTGTGGGGAGAGTTGCTCATGCGTGTGTTCCTGTTGCTCGCCGCGTTTTTCGGCTTCACCGCCGTGGCCCTCGGCGCCTTCGCCGCTCATGGGCTGAAGAGCCAGTTGAGCGCCGATTACCTGGCGGTGTTCCAGACCGGGGTGCATTACCAGATGGTCCATGCCCTGGCGCTGCTGGCCTTGGCGCTGCTCAGCGTGCATCTTCCGGGGCGCGCGCTGACCCTGGCCGGCGGCCTGTTCGTGCTCGGCATCCTGTTGTTCTCCGGCAGCCTCTACCTGCTCAGCCTGAGCGGCGTGCGCGGCCTGGGCATCATCACCCCCTTCGGTGGCCTGGCCTTCCTCGGCGGCTGGCTGAGTCTGGGCGTGGCGGCCTGGGGTCTGACCGCGCGCTGACCTGACCCGGGCGTCAGTTTCGAGACGAATGCACCTTGGTCCGGCAGTGGGGAAGGGGCTAGAATGCCCGCCCCCTCATAGTGTGATCGCCTGTCATGCGCATTCAATTGAACGGTGAAGCTTTCGAGTTGCCCGCTGGCGAAACCCTGGTCGACCTGCTGGTGCGCCTGGAGTTGACCGGCAAGCGCGTCGCCGTCGAGCTTAATCTGGACATAGTGCCGCGCAGCCAGCACGCCAGTACCGTCCTCGGCGAGGGTGACCGGGTCGAGGTGGTGCACGCCATCGGTGGCGGCTAGCGTCGCCACCCCATCCCGTCCCCGCAAGCCCGCCACGCCCACGCCCTGCCCAAGAGGAGTTCCGATGAGCCAAGTTCGCAGCGATAAGCCCTTCACCCTGGCCGGCCGCACCTACCAGTCGCGTCTGCTGGTCGGCACCGGCAAGTACAAGGATCTCGAGGAAACCCGCGAGGCCATCGAGGCTTCCGGCGCCGAGATCGTCACCGTCGCGGTGCGCCGCACCAATATCGGCCAGAACCCCGGCGAGCCGAATCTGCTCGAGGTGATCGAGCCTTCGCGCTACACCATCCTGCCGAACACCGCCGGCTGCTATAACGCCGAGGAAGCGGTGCGCACCTGTCGTCTGGCGCGCGAGCTGCTGGACGGCCACAAGCTGGTCAAGCTGGAAGTGCTGGCCGACCAGAAGACCCTGTTCCCCAACGTCATCGAAACCCTCAAGGCCGCCGAAGTGCTGGTCAAGGACGGCTTCGACGTGATGGTCTACACCAGCGACGACCCGATCATCGCCCGCCAACTCGCCGAGATGGGCTGCATCGCGGTGATGCCGCTGGCCGGCCTGATCGGCACCGGCCTGGGCATCTGCAACCCCTACAACCTGCGCATCATCCTCGAGGAGGCGACCGTGCCGGTGCTGGTGGATGCCGGCGTCGGCACCGCCTCCGACGCCACCATCGCCATGGAGCTGGGCTGCGAGGCGGTGCTGATGAACAGCGCCATCGCCCACGCGCAGAACCCGGTGCTGATGGCCCGCGCCATGAAGCATGCGATCGAGGCGGGGCGTTTGGCCTACCTGGCCGGGCGCATGCCGAAGAAGCTCTACGCCAGCGCCTCGTCGCCGCTGGATGGCCTGATCCAGTAATGTCCGTTCGTTTCATGTAGGAGCGGATTTATCCGCGAAGCGCCAGCAGCTCCTGACGCTTCACATCGCGAATGAATTCGCTCCTACCCATTCACACCGAGTTTTCTCATGACCGATAGCCAGCCCCTCGCCGAACAGCAACCACACCGCCGCACCATCAAGAGTTTCGTGATGCGCGCCGGGCGCATCACCGAAGGCCAGCAGCGCGCCATCGAGCAGGGCTGGCCGCGCTTCGGCCTGGAGCTGCAGGCCGGCATGCAGGACTTCGACCAGGTGTTCGGCCGCCAGGCGCCGCGCACCTTCGAGATCGGCTTCGGCATGGGCCATTCCACCCTGGAAATGGCCGCCGCCGCGCCGGAGCAGGACTTCATCGGCGTCGAGGTGCACAAGCCGGGCGTCGGCGCGCTGCTCAACGGCCTGCTCAGCCAAGATCTCAGCAACCTGCGGATCTACAGCTGCGACGCCCTGGACGTGCTGCGCCAGTGCGTGGCCGATGCCAGCCTCGACCGGGTGCTGCTGTTCTTCCCCGATCCCTGGCACAAGGCCCGTCACCACAAGCGCCGCATCGTCCAGGCCGGGTTCGCCGAGCTGGTGCGGCAGAAGCTCAAGATCGGCGGCGTGCTGCACATGGCCACCGACTGGGAGCCCTATGCCGAGCACATGCTCGAAGTCATGCAGGCGGCGCCCGGCTACCGCAACCTGGCCGCCGATGGGCGCTGGGTCGAGCGCCCCTCCGAACGGCCGATCACCAAGTTCGAGCGCCGCGGCGAGCGCCTCGGTCACGGTGTCTGGGACCTCAAGTTCGCGCGCATCGACTGAGAACCTGTTTACGATCTGCTGCGCGTCGGCCATACGGCGTTGAAGTCAGGCTCAGAAAGCCGCTTGCGGCTAACGCACTTCAGTGCGGCCCCGGAGGGGTGAGCGAAGCGAGTCATGCTCATTTACAACTCGTAAACTCCGCTTCTTCGCCCGATTTATGCGCTGACGCTCGCCCTGCGGGCCAGCCTGCGGCTGTTACTCCCGTTGGTCGTTGCGCCTTTGTCTGGCTCTAGCTCGCGAGATCGTAAACAGGTTCTGAGCCAGAAGCGGCTCTAGCACGCGCTTTTGCGCCGCGGCGCAAGGCGGCGCGGCCGCGCAGGCTGTAAGATGCGCCCCCGCACGGAAGCACCATCAGACCGGCCCCAGCCGGCGCCAGGAAGGCTCCTCACCTCAAAGCAAAAATAAGCCGGCCCGCCAGGGCTTTCCGGCCATTTCGCGATGCGTGCGTGTCGCAACGAGAGGAGTTCGTTGTGTTGAGAAGTTTCGCAGTTCTGCTGCTGGCGCTGAGCGCGGCGCAGGTTCAGGCCAAGGTCGATAACCAGCAGGCCAGCCGCCTCGATCAGGACCTCACCCCGCTGGGCGGCGAGCGCGCCGGCAATGCCGCCGGCAGCATTCCCGCCTGGGACGGCGGTCTGGCCGCGCCGATCGCGGGTTACCAGGCGGGCAAGCACCACCCCGATCCCTACGCCGGCGATGCCGTGCTGTACCGGGTCAGCGCCGCCAATCTGGAGCAGTACCGGGCGCTGCTGCCGCCGGGCCTGCAGACCCTGCTGAAGAGCCATCCCGACTACTCCCTGCGGGTCATGCCCAGCCATCGCAGCGCCGCGGCGCCGCCGCGCATCTATGCCGCCACCCGCTTCAATGCCGTCAACGCCGAGCTGATCTCCGGCGGCAACGGCGTGCAGGGCGCCGCCGCCGGGATTCCCTTCCCGCTGCCGCAGAGCGGCCAGGAGGCGATCTGGAACCACGTCATGCGCTACCGCGGCGAGCAGATTCACCTGGTCACCAACCAGGCGGCGGTGCTCGCCAGCGGCGACTACAACCTGCTCAAGCTCGAGCGCGACATCTATTTCCTCTACGGCCGCGACGGCATAGCGCCGAAGGACCTGGACAACACCCTGTTCTATTACAAGTACAAGGTGGCGGCGCCGGCAAAGCTCGCCGGCTCGGCGCTGGTGGTGCAGGAGACCCTCGACCAGGTGCTGTCGATCCGCAAGGCCTGGCGCTTCAACCGTGGCGAGCGGCGCGTGCGTCGTCTGCCGATGCTGGCCTTCGACACCCTGCAGCCGGACACCAACGGCATGGCCACCGCCGACATGGTCGATTCCTACAACGGCGCGCCGGATCGTTACGACTGGACGCTGGTCGGCAAGCAGGAAATGCTGGTGCCCTACAACAGCTATGCGGTGCACCAACAGGGCATCGCCTACAATAAGATCCTTCAGCGCCACAGCATCAACCCCGAGCTGCTGCGCTACGAGTTGCACCGCGTCTGGGTGGTCGAGGCGCAGCTGCGCACCGGCTTCAGCCATCCCTATGCCAAGCGGCGTTTCTATCTGGACGAGGACAGTTGGCAGATTCTCGCCGTCGATCTCTACGACAAGCACGGCGAGCTGATCGGCCTGCAGGAAAGCCATCCGATCAGCTACTACGACATGCCGATGTTCGGCAGCACCCTGGAGACCATCTACGACTTCGCGGGTGGCCGCTACTTCGCCGATGGCCTCGACAACAACGAGCCGATGTACGACTTCCAGGCCCCGCTCGGCCCGCGCGACTTCACCCCGCAGGCGCTGCGCCGGGAAGGCAACTGAGTCTGCCGCCCAAGAAAAAACCGCCTTCTGGCGGTTTTTTTAGGCCTGCCTACCAGCCGCCTCGTGGGCAGACTCAATCGACCAGTTCGGCAGCGACTATGGTCGGCTCCGGCAGGGCGGCGGGAGCCGGGCTGATCTGCAGGCAGGTCGCCATCCACCTCGATGCTGAGAAACGGCGATTCCAGTTGCTTACGCAGGCCACGGGCGATGCTTACCGGATCGTTGCTCTGCTCCGGGAAGCGCAGGGTCAGGTGCAGAAGTACAGGTACAGGTGTTTGAGTGGCTGCATGCGGGCTCCTTGGCTGGGCGACAGCCAGGGAGCCGTCTGCCTAATTACGGTCGGCGATCACGCCGATCATGAAGAAGACCAGTAGCAGCACCGGCGCCAGGGTGTAGTTATTAAAATAGCCCAGGCCCTTGGCCAGCCAGGGGGTGAGGAAGATCATCGCCAGGCCGTAGCCGACCGCGCAGAGCAGCACGAACAGCAGGGTGCGGAAGATGAAGTTGAGGCCGCCGATGCGTTGCTGCAGCCAGGCGTTGATGCCGGGGCCGAACAGCACCAGCAGGGTGGCCATGATCGCCAGGGCGATGTCGGACAGATGGCCGCGGCTCCAGCGCGACAGGGTGGCGATCAGGTCGAGTAGCAGGTCCATGCGAGTCCTTAGCTCTTAGCTCAAAAAGAGTTGCAACAGATCGTTGAGAAACAGCTGACCCTTGGCGGTGGCGACCAGGCGCTGCGGGTCGGCCTGCAGCAGGCCGCGCTGTTCGGCCTCGCGGCGCGCGCCGGCCAGTGACGCCAGCGGCAGGCCGGTGCGCTCAGTGAACAGCGGCGCCGGTGCGCCGTCGCTGAGGCGCAGCACATTCATGAGAAATTCGAACGGCAGCTCTTCCGTGCCGAGCAGGCGTTCGCCGGCCTGGAAGCGCTTGCCCGGGTCGAGGTAGTCCTTCGGCAGGCGGGTCTTCCAACTGCGGCGGATCTGTCCGTCCGGGCTACTCAGCTTGGCGTGGGCGCCGGCGCCGATGCCGAGGAAGTCGCCGAAGCTCCAGTAGTTGAGGTTGTGTCGTGCCTGGCGGCCGGCCTGGGCGTAGGCCGAGACCTCGTACTGGGCGTAGCCGTGTTCGGCGAGCAGGGCCTGGCCGGCCTCCTGGATGTCCCAGAGGATGTCGTCCTCCGGCAACGCCGGCGGCTGGTTCCAGAACACCGTGTTCGGCTCCAGGGTCAGCTGGTACCAGGACAGGTGGGTCGGCACTTGGGCGATGGCGGTGCACAGGTCGGCCAGGGCGTCTTCGACCGTCTGTCCGGGCAGGCCGTGCATCAGGTCGAGGTTGAAGTTGTCGAAGCCGGCGGCGCGCGCCATGTCGGCGGCGCGGATCGCCTCGGCGCCGTCGTGGATGCGCCCGAGCGCCTTGAGTTGGGCTTCCTGGAAACTCTGGATGCCGATCGACAGGCGATTGATGCCGAGCCGGCGATAGGCGCTGAACTTGGCCTGCTCGAAGGTGCCGGGGTTGGCCTCCAGGGTGATCTCGATGTCGGCGGCGAAGCGTATCCGCTGCTCGACGCCCTCCAGCAGACGGCCGAGGGCTTCGGCGCTGAACAGGCTGGGGGTGCCGCCGCCGAAGAAGATCGAGGTCAATTCACGGCCGTGGACCTGGGCCAGATCCTGGTCGAGATCGGCGAGCAGGGCGTCGACGTAGGCGGCCTCCGGCAGCTCGGGGCCGGCGGCGTGGGAGTTGAAGTCGCAGTACGGGCATTTGCGCACGCACCAGGGGATGTGGATGTACAGCGCCAGCGGCGGCAGCCGAAAACCCTGGGCGTCCTGCTGAAGCGTCGCGTCCGGCGAGCTGGTGAGCGTGTTCATAACCCCAGCCGCTGCTTGAGCTGCGCCATGGCGCGGGCGCGGTGGCTCAGCTGGTTCTTCTCGGCGGGGCTCAGCTCGGCGCTCGAACAGTCGCGTTCGGGCACCCAGAACAGCGGGTCGTAGCCGAAGCCGTGCTCGCCGCGCGCGGCAGGCAGGATGCGCCCGTGCCAGAGGCCTTCGCAGAGGATCGGCAGGGGGTCGTCGGCATGTCGCAGCAGGGCCAGGGCGCAGACGAACTGGGCGCCGCGCTCGGCATCCGGCACGTCCCGCAAGGCTTCGAGCAGCTTGGCGTTGTTGGCCGCATCGCCCTGGCCATCGGCGTAACGCGCCGAGTAGATGCCGGGGGCGCCGCCGAGATGGTCCACCGCCAGCCCGGAGTCGTCGGCCAGCGCCGGCAGGCCGGACACCCGCGCGGCATGGCGGGCCTTGAGGATGGCGTTTTCGACGAAGGAGAGACCGGTTTCTTCCGGCTCGTGGTCGCTGAACTCGGCGACCGAGCGCACGCGGATGGCATCGCCGAGCATGGCTTGCAGTTCTTTCAGTTTGCCGGCGTTGTGGCTGGCCAGCACCAGTTGGGTGAACGGGATCATGGGTCGGGGAAAAATTCCTGGCTGAAGTCGAGGCTGTTGGTCGCGCCGTCGCCGACCTGCACCTTGACGTTGAAACGCAGCACTTCCTGCTGGTCGAAGGGGAACTGCGCCAGGTAGTAGATGGCGCCGCCTTCGGTGACCTGCTTGAAGCTCAGCGGCCGCGCCTTGCCGAGCAGGTCGGTGACCGCGCCGCTGACCGTCGCGGTACTGGCCCTGCCGGCCTTGAGCACGGCGATGTTGAGCACGCCCTGATTCTTGCCGCGGGTCAGGCCGGTGGCGCTGGCGATCTCCGGCTGCAGGAAGCTGGAGTTGAAGGCGCTGTAATGCACATCCAGATCGCCGAAGCTTTGCTTGCGCTCGGCCAGGGCCGGCAGGGCCAGGCACAGGGCGCAGAGGAACAGGGCGAAGCGACGCATGGTGGATCTCCTCATGAGGGTCAGACGGCGATGCGGTGATCCAGCACGCCGGGACCGCTGACGCGATAGATGCCGATCTCACCTAACAGATTAGGCCAAAGCCGGCTGGCCAAGCCGTCGCGGTGCTGCTGGTCGACCGCCAGGCGCTCGAGCACCCGCACCTGGCGTTCGCGGCACAGCGCCTCGAAGTCCTTGAAGGTGCAGAAGTGGATGTTCGGCGTGTTGTACCAGGTGTAGGGCAGGAACTCCGACACCGGCATCCGCCCGTTGCGCGCCAGGTACCAGCGGCAGCGCCAGTGGCCGAAGTTGGGGAAGGTGATGATGCAGGTCTTGCCGACCCGCAGCATCTCTTCGAGGATCCGGTCCGGGTAGTGCACGGCCTGCAGGGCCTGGGTCATCACCACCACGTCGAAGCTGTTGCTGGCGAAGTTGCCGAGGCCCTCGTCGAGGTTCTGCTCGATGACGTTGACGCCCTTGTCGATGCACTGGGCGATGTTGGCCGGGTCGATTTCCAGGCCGTAGCCCGTGACCTGCTTGTGCTCGCGCAGCCAGGCCAGCAGTTCGCCGTTGCCGCAGCCGAGGTCGAGCACGCGGCTGCCGGCGGGGATCCAGTCTTGGATGATTTCCAGATCGGCACGCATGGGTTACACCAGAATCCTGTTCATGTAGCTGCTGAAGGCCTGCAGATAGCGCGGGATCGGTATCAGGAAGGCGTCGTGGCCCTGCGGCGCGTCGATTTCCAGGTACGACACGTTCTTGCGCGCCGCCAGCAGGGCGTCGACGATTTCCCGCGAACGCGCCGGCGAGAAGCGCCAGTCGGTGGTGAAGGACATCACGCAGAAGTCCGCCTGCGCCGCCGCCAGGGTCTTGGCCAGGTCGCCGGCGTGGGCGGCAGCCGGGTCGAAGTAGTCCAGCGCCTTGGTCATCAGCAGGTAGGTGTTGGCGTCGAAACGCCCGGAGAACTCCTCGCCCTGATAGCGCAGGTAGCTCTCGACCTGGAATTCGACGCTGTGGAAGTCGTAGTTGAGCTTCTCGCTCTTCAACCCGCGGCCGAATTTCTCGCCCATCGCGTCATCCGACAGGTAGGTGATGTGCCCGACCATGCGCGCCAGCATCAGGCCGCGCTTGGGGATCACGTTCTGTTCCTGGAAGTGGCCACCGTGGAATTCCGGGTCGGTGAGGATCGCCTGGCGCGCCACTTCGTTGAAGGCGATGTTCTGCGCCGACAGCTTGGGCGCCGAGGCGATCGCCAGGCAATGGCGGATCCGCTCGGGATGGCTGATGCTCCATTGCAGCGCCTGCATGCCGCCGAGGCTGCCGCCGACCACTGCCGCCCACTGGCCGATGCCGAGCAGGTCGGCCAGGCGCGCCTGGCTGTTGACCCAGTCCTCCACGGTCATCACCGGGAAGTCGGCGCCGAACGGCTTGCCGGTCGCCGGGTTGACGCTCGACGGGCCGGTGGAACCGTTGCAGCCGCCGAGGTTGTTGAGGCTGACGACGAAGAACTTGCGCGTGTCGATCGGTTTACCGGGGCCGATGCAGCTGTCCCACCAGCCGGGCTTGCGCTCGTCGGCGCTGTGGTAGCCGGCGGCATGGTGGTGGCCGGACAGGGCATGGCAGATCAGCACGGCGTTGCTGCGCGCGGCGTTCAGCTCGCCGTAGGTCTCGTAGACCAGGCGGTAGTCGGCCAGGCTGCGACCGCAGGCCAGGGCCAGGGGTTCGGCGAAATGCGCGACCTGGGGGGTGACCAGGCCGACGGAGTCTTCGGAAAAGACGGTGGGCATCGACCCTGCTCTCAATCGGGGAAGGGCGCCAGTCTAAAGAGCACCGCCCCAGGCGGCAAGCGACCCGGGGCGGTGGGCTAATGGCTGGAAAAACCGGCCAAAGGCCGGCGCGCCGGCTCAGTCGTGCAGACCCTGTTGGCGGTTGGCCACCGGCAGGGTGACCACCTTGCCCTGGCGCTGGATCGGCGCCGGCCGGCGCAGGGTGCGGAGGATCTCCGCCGCCTGCTGCAACTGCTGCTCCAGCTCGCCGGTGTAGCGCTGCAGCTGCTGGCCGCGCAGGCGCGCCTGCTGGGTGTCCTGGGCCAGGGCCTTGAGGCGCAGCATGTGGCTTTCCAGCAGCTGCTTGTGTTCGAGGCTGTGCTGCATCAGCGGCATCAGCGCATCGTGGGCCCACTGCTCGGCGTCCTGACGCAGGCGCATGTGCAGGCCGATGACCTCCTGCACCAGGGTGGCGAAGAAGCGCCGGGTGACCACGCGCTTCTCGGTCAGCAGGGTTTTCATCTGCAGGCGGAACTGGTCGGCCTTGCCGCGCAGCTGTTTCAGCTCGTACTGATAGCGCTGGATGTGGAACAACGGCGCGTCGATGCCGTGCAGCGGGTTTTCCTCGTTGTGCCGGCGGTAGATGGCGCTGACCATCTTGTTGGCCATCTCGGCTTCCTGTTCGAGGTTGTGCAGGTCGTGGTCCATCGAGCGGAAGAAATGCAGGATCGCCTGCTGGATGCCGAGGGTGGTCCAGCTGCCGCTGAGGTTCTGCCGCACCTGGTCCAGGTGCTGGTCCAGGCGCTCGCCGCGCACCGCACTGCAAAGCAGGTCGCCCTGGCGCTTGAGCAGGCGCTGGTTGGTCTTCAGGCTGAGCAGGCGCTTGTGATGCAGGCCGTGGTCCTGCTTGGTTTTGGCGGTCATCTCGAACAGCAGCTGGCCGTTGTCCTGCTGGTGGGTGTCGAGCTGGCCCTGCTGCTCGCGGACCTTCTCCAGTCGCAGGTTGAGCACGTGCTGGCTGTTCTGCACCAGGGCCAGCACCTGGTTGACCACGCGCTGTTCGAGCAGGCGCTCCTTCTGCGCGACGATGCGCGCGCACAGCAGGTTTTCCAGGGTTTCCATCTGGCTGCGCTGCAGCAACTCGGCGTCACCGCGGACCTTGGCCAGCAGCGCCTGCTTAGCCGACAGCGGCAGCACATCCGCCGGGGCGATGCCGAGTTGCTTGGCGGTGGCGCTCTGGATCTGGGCGATGGCGTTGTGCACGAAGGTCTCGCCGGCCAGGTCGTCCCACAGCACGTCGATCTTGTTGAGCACGGCGAACAGGCAGGTCTGGGTGTCTTCGTCGAGCTGGCGGATATGCTGCTGCCAGATATCCATGTCGCTGGCGGTCACCCCGGTGTCGGCGGCGAGCAGGAAGATGATTGCCTGGGCGCTCGGCAGCATCGACAGGGTCAACTCCGGCTCGCTGCCGAGGGCATTCAGGCCGGGGGTGTCGAGGATGCGCAGGCCCTGGCGCAGCAGCGGGTGGTCGAAGTTGACGATGGCGTGGCGCCAGGCCGGTACCAGCACCTGGTCGGGCTTGCCGGCGCTCTCCAGCATGTCCGGGTGGAAGCCGAGCTGGATCGCCTGCTCGACCGGCATCGGCTTGGTCTTCGCCACCTGGGCGAAGGCCTGGACCATGTTGGCCGGGTCGCTGAGGTCCAGCGGGATGTTCACCCAATGCCGCGGGATGCGCTTGAACTGGGCGACGCTGGCATCGGCCAGGCGCGTCTCGATCGGCAGCAGGCGGATGTAGGAGCGTTCCGAGCGCGGGTCGAAGAACAGCTCGGTGGGGCACATGGTGGTGCGCCCGGCCTGCGAGGGCAGCATGCGCTGGCCGTATTCGGAGAAGAACAGGCTGTTGATCAGTTCGGTCTTGCCGCGCGAGAACTCGCCGACGAAGGCCAGGGTGATGTGGTCGGTGCGCAGCAGGCGCAGGGCATTGTCCAGGCGGGTTTCCATCGCCTCCGAGCTCAGCCGGTTATGCGCCAGCCAGCTGCGATAGCGGGTGATCTCGCGCATCAGCTCGCGCTTCCAGGCGACGTAGGCGCTCACTTGTTGACTGAGACGTTCCATGCTCATCCAGACTCTCCTCTCGGCGACGCATCCTGCGGTCATTAAGGGTGGGGCAGTACACAGCGCCATAGCTGGGGCACGCAAAGGGCCTGGATCAGGCGTGATCCTCGCGGTGCTTGGTGCATTATGGGGTAGGCGTGGGTCGCGTCAATTGGCCGCCGTGCCCACATCGGCCCTGTGGTCGGTCAAGCGGGGCGGGCGGTCAGTTTCAGCTCGGCAGGCAGCCGTTTCGGGCTGTGGATGCGCACGCGCTTCTGCCGGTTGAGCTCGCCGCTTTCCAGGCGCACCTGGCTCTTCGCCACGCCGAAGGCGGCGGCGAGGAACTTCAACAGCTGGGCATTGGCCTTGCCCTCCACCGGCGGCGCGGTGAGGCGGATCTTCAGGCGCTCGCCGTGCAGCCCGGCAAACTCGTCGCAGCTGGCCTTGGGCTGCAGGTGGCAATCGAGGATCAGGTCGTCGCCGTCCCAGCGGTGCCAGCTCACGGCTGGCATTCCGCGATCGCTGGCAGCAATCGCCAGCGCTCGCGGTGGGCGGCGTTGGTCACAGGAAGGGGCTGAGCATCTGCGGCATGCCGGTCATCGCCGCCAGGTTGCCGATCACCAGCATATCCACCAAGTTTATCGCGATAAAGGCGAAGATCGGCGAGATATCCAGGCCGCCGAGGCCGGGTAGGATGCGCCGGATCGGCGCCAGCAGCGGCTCGCAGATCTGATTCACCAGCTGCGCGCCGGGGTTGTAGCTGCCGGGGGCGACCCAGGAGAGGATCACGCTGACGATCAGGGCGAAGAAAAACACCTTGAGGAACAGCGAAGTGACGCCGATGACCGCCCAAATCAGCACCTGCAGGATATAGGCGCCGACGCCGTAGCCCATCAGCGTCAGGGTCACCAGCATCAGCAGCAGCTGCACCAGGATGGCCAGCACCAGCGAGGCCAGATCGAGGCCGGCGAAGCCGGGGATGACCCGGCGCAGCGGCTTGAGCAGCGGTTGGGTGGCCTTGACCACGAACTGGCTGAGCGGGTTGTAGAAGTCGGCGCGCACCAGTTGCAGGATGAAGCGCAGCAGCACGATCAGCAGGTACAGGCTGCCGAGGGTCTGCACAATGTAGATCAGGGCAGTATTCAGTCCGGTCATGCTCAACTCCTTATTGGCCCAACTGCTCGGCCAGTTCCGCCGAGCGCTGCGCGGCGGCGTCCAGTGCGTGTTTGACCAGCGTCTCGAAGCCGCCGGCCTGGAAGGTCTTGATCGCCGCCTCGGTGGTGCCGGCCGGCGAGGTCACCCGGCGGCGCAGCTCGGCGGCGTCGACGTCACTGGCGACCGCCATGCGCGCGGCGCCGAGGGCGGTCTGCAGGGTCAGCTGGGCGGCGGTGGCGCGCGGCAGGCCGAGCTGTTCGCCGGCGGCGGTCATCGCCTCGATCAGCAGGAAGAAGTACGCCGGGCCGCTGCCGGAGACGGCGGTGACCGCGTCGATCAGCTGTTCCTCATCCAGCCACAGGGCCAGGCCGACGGCGGACAGCAGCTGTTCGGCCTGCTGGCGCTGGGCGGCGGAGACATTGGCGTTGGCGTACAGGCCGCTGACGCCTTCGCGCAGCAGCGCCGGGGTGTTGGGCATGCAGCGCACGATCGCGCGCGATGCGCCCAGCCAGTTTTCCAGGCTGGCGCAGCTGATGCCGGCGGCGATCGAGACGATCAGCGGGTTGCCGGACAGGCTCGGCGCCAGGGCCTGGCACACCGTTTTCATGACCTGCGGCTTGACCGCCAGGACGATGATCTCGGCGCCCTGGATGGCTTCGGCATTGTCGGCGGACACCTGGATACCGTGCTCGGCGGCGATGCGTGCGCGTTGCTCGGCATTTGGCTCGCTGGCGCGAATGGCGTCGGCCGCGAGGCCCTGGGCACGCAGGCCGCCGATCAGGCTGGCGGCCATGTTGCCGGCGCCGATGAAGGCGATGCGGGGTTGGCTCATAACTAGCTTCCTTATATAGAGGAGGGCGGCGCTGGATAGTCGCGGGCGCCGAACAGGGCGGTGCCGATCCGCACCCAAGTGGCGCCTTCGGCGATGGCGGCCTCCAGGTCGTGGCTCATGCCCATGGATAAAGTGTCGAGTTCCAGTTGTTGCGCGGCGCGCAATTGTTCGGCCAGCGCGCGCACGCGGGCGAAGGCCGCGTGTTGCGCGGCTTGGTCGTCGGTCGGTTCGGGAATCGCCATCAGTCCGCGCAACTTCAAATGCGGCAGGCGACTGACCGCGGCGGCCAGTGCCGGCAGTTCCTCCGGCGTGCAGCCGGACTTGCTCGCCTCGCCGCTGACGTTGACTTGCAGGCAGATGTTCAGGGCCGGTAACTCCGCGGGGCGCAGGCTGGACAGGCGTTCGGCGATCTTCAGGCGGTCGACCGAGTGCACCCAGGCGAAATGCTCGGCCAGCGCCTTGCACTTGTTCGACTGAATAGGGCCGATGAAGTGCCAAATCAAGGGCAGATCGGCCAGTTCGACCTGCTTCGCCAGGGCTTCCTGCAGGTAGTTTTCGCCAAAGTCTTTCAACCCGGCGGCATGGGCCGCGCGGATGTCGGTCGGCGGCTTGGTCTTGCTCACCGCCAGCAGGCCGATGCCCGCCGCATCGCGCCCGCAGGCTTGCGCCGCCTCACGGATACGCTCACCGACCTTTGCAATATTCTTTGCTATCGTGGACATTACTTGCGCCCGCCGCTTAGGGTCTGCGGCATTCTACCTGCTTGCTTGTATTTGGGGAGTTCCATGGATATCACCGAGCTGCTGGCCTTCAGTGCCAAGCAGGGCGCTTCAGACCTGCACCTCTCTTCCGGCCTGCCGCCGATGATCCGCGTCGATGGTGACGTGCGCCGCATCAACCTGCCGGCGCTGGATCACAAGCAGGTGCATGCGCTGATCTACGACATCATGAACGACAAGCAGCGCAAGGATTACGAGGAATTCCTCGAGACCGACTTCTCCTTCGAGGTGCCCGGCGTCGCCCGTTTCCGGGTCAACGCCTTCAACCAGAACCGCGGCGCCGGTGCGGTGTTCCGCACCATTCCGTCCAAGGTGCTGAGCATGGAAGACCTCGGCATGGGCGAGGTGTTCAAGAAGATCACCGACGTGCCGCGCGGCCTGGTGCTGGTCACCGGGCCGACCGGCTCGGGCAAGTCGACTACCCTGGCGGCGATGCTCGACCACCTCAACAGCACCAAGTACCACCATATCCTCACCATCGAGGACCCGATCGAGTTCGTCCACGAGTCGAAGAAGTGCCTGGTCAACCAGCGCGAGGTGCACCGCGATACGCTCGGCTTCTCCGAGGCGCTGCGCTCGGCGCTGCGGGAAGACCCGGACATCATCCTGGTCGGCGAGATGCGTGACCTGGAAACCATCCGCCTGGCGCTGACCGCGGCGGAAACCGGCCACCTGGTGTTCGGCACCCTGCACACCACCTCGGCGGCCAAGACCATCGACCGGGTGGTCGACGTGTTCCCGGCGGAAGAGAAGTCCATGGTCCGCTCGATGCTTTCCGAATCCCTGCAGTCGGTGATCTCGCAGACCCTGCTGAAGAGGGTCGGCGGCGGCCGGGTGGCGGCCCACGAGATCATGATCGGCACCCCGGCGATCCGTAACCTGATCCGCGAGGACAAGGTGGCGCAGATGTATTCGGCGATCCAGACCGGCGGCTCGCTGGGCATGCAGACCCTCGACATGTGCCTCAAGGGCCTGGTCGCCAAGGGCCTGGTCAGCCGCGAAAACGCCCGCGAGAAATCCAAGAATCCGGATACCTTCTGATCCGCCGCGACCGGTGCGTGCGCGCCGGTTTCGCCCGCAAGTCCCACGATAGGCGAGAGAATCCATGGAATTTGAAAAGCTGCTGCGGCTGATGGTGGAAAAGGGTGGTTCCGACCTGTTCATCACCGCCGGGGTGCCGCCGTCGATGAAGGTCAACGGCAAGATCATGCCGGTGACCAAGAACGCCATGTCGCCCGAGCAGACCCGCGAGACCGTGATGGGGGTGATGAACGAACAGCAGCGCCGCGACTTCGCCGAAAATCACGAATGCAACTTCGCCATCAGCGCGCGCGGCATCGGCCGTTTCCGCGTCAGCGCCTTCTATCAGCGCAACCTGGCGGGCATGGTGCTGCGGCGCATCGAGACCAACATCCCGACCCTCGATGAACTCAAGCTGCCGGAAATCCTCAAGAAGCTGGCGCTGACCAAGCGCGGCCTGGTGCTGTTCGTCGGCGCCACTGGCACCGGCAAGTCCACCTCGCTGGCGGCGATGATCGGCCACCGCAACAAGAACAGCAGTGGCCACATCATCTCCATCGAAGACCCGATCGAGTACATCCACCAGCACCAGAGCTGCATCGTCACCCAGCGCGAGGTGGGCATCGACACCGAGTCCTTCGAGGTGGCGCTGAAGAACACCCTGCGTCAGGCGCCGGACGTGATCCTCATCGGCGAGGTGCGCACCCGCGAGACCATGGACCACGCCGTGGCCTTCGCCGAGACCGGCCACCTGTGCCTGGCCACCCTGCACGCCAACAACGCCAACCAGGCGCTCGACCGGATCATCAACTTCTTCCCCGCCGACCGGCAGCAGCAGGTGTGGATGGACCTGTCGTTGAACCTCAAGGCCATCGTCGCCCAGCAACTGGTGCCGACCCCGGACGGCAAGGGCCGCCGCGCGGTGATCGAGGTGTTGATCAATACCCCGCTGGCCGCCGACCTGATCCGCAAGGGCGAAGTGCACGAGCTCAAGGGCCTGATGAAGCGCTCCACCGAACTGGGCATGCAGACCTTCGACCAGGCGTTGTACAACCTCTACAGCCAGGGCGAGATCACCTATGAAGATGCGCTGCTGTACGCCGACTCGGCCAACGACCTGCGCCTGATGATCAAGCTCGGCTCGGAAACCGACGGCGACCACCTGACCAGCATCAGCCAGGGCCTGAGTCTGGAAGTCAGCAACGATGACCCCGGGCGGCGCTTCCGCTGAATGCAAAACGGCGCCCGCGGGCGCCGTTTTTCATGGTCTGCTCGATTCAGCGTTGGCTGAGGCGCAGCGGCTCCTTGGCGGGAGCGGTCTCCGGCAGCACGCGCTTGGCCAGCGCGTAGTGGCGCTTCCAGTAGGGCTTGTTGAGATCGCCGATGCTGACCTTCTTGCCGCGCCGCGGGGCGTGGATGAAGCGGTCATTGCCGAGGTAGATGGCCACGTGGTTGATCCGTCGGCTCTTGATGTTGAAGAACAGCAGGTCGCCCGGCTCCAGCTCGTCGCGCGCTACTTTCTGCCCCTCGGCGCGGGACATGGCGCTGGACGTGCGTGGCAGATCGACTTCGTCGATGGCGCTGAAGGCGTACTTGACCAGGCCGCTGCAGTCGAAGCCCCGTTTCGGGCTGCTGCCGCCCCAGCGGTAGGGCGTGCCGAGCATGTTCACCGCGCGGCTGAGCACTTTGCTGCTATGGGCGGCGGCGAGCGAATCGGGTTGCGCGAAGGCGCTGTACACCCGCGGCGTGCTGACAGCGCCGGACTTGGCGGTGTGGCCGGTGGCGCCGGCGGGCAGGGGTTGGTAGCGGTTGCTCGCTTGCGCGGCGAGCGGCAAGGAAAGGCAAATGGCTAGCCATGTCAGGTAAATCAGACGCATCTTGGCAGGGCTCGTCGTTGGAAGCGTCGGACTTTATAACAGCTTTTTTGCACATTTTTTGACCACTGGTCGATTCTAATCTCTGCGCAATAGCCAGATGCCAGCAATAAAACCCTGCATTTTTTGCATTTTTAAGGGAGAAAACCTGCGAGAAAAATAGGCAACCTGATTTCGTCAAGCACCGTTCGGCGGAGCGGATGTGACTCCTGTGCTTCAGCCGTCGTATGCGCCTGCATTAGAGTCAAAGCCAGCTACAGCAACTACCCGCCAGGAGGCGAGCATGGATATGCGTCAGGACACCCACAGCAAGGTCATCGGTTATCTGCTGTGGATCTTCGGTTTTCTCGGGGCCCACCGCTTCTATTACGGCAAGCCGGTGACCGGGACGATCTGGTTCTTCACCCTCGGCCTACTGTTCGTCGGCTGGATCATCGACCTGTTCCTGATCCCGGCGATGGACCGCGAGGCCGACCTGCGTTTCACCCCTGGGCCGACCGACTACAACGTCGCCTGGATTCTGCTGACCTTCCTCGGCATCTTCGGCGTGCACCGCCTGTACCAGGGCAAGTGGATCAGCGGGATCATCTACCTGTTCACCGGTGGGCTGTTCTTCATCGGCGTGCTCTACGACTTCTGGACCCTGAACGATCAGGTGTCGGTGCTGAACGCCAAACGGAGCTGATCGCGGCCACTGCGCGGGCCCGCCAAGCGGCGGGCTTCGTCGTTCTGGGCGGCCGCACGGCGGTGCTACCGGTCGGCTGCGGGCGGTTGCGGGCGGCGCTGCCCCGGCCTATGTTCCAAACGAGGCATTGTCTGCGACCGGTGCATCCGCCTGCCTCGGCCGCGCAGTGGGGTGCCGGGGCTTCTTGTCCATCCAGTGCGGACTCCCGCAGCGAGGTGACGACATGCCGAACGACACCCGCCCCGCCGTGCTCGAGCTGATCGGCAATACGCCGTTGGTGCGCGTCAGCCGCTTCGATACCGGCCTGTGCACGCTGTTTCTCAAGCTCGAATCGCAGAACCCCGGCGGCTCGATCAAGGACCGCATCGGCCTGGCGATGATCGATACCGCCGAGCGCGACGGTCGTCTGCGTCCCGGCGGCACCATAGTTGAAGCCACTGCCGGCAACACCGGCCTAGGCCTGGCCCTGGTCGGTCGGGCCAAGGGCTACCGGGTGGTGCTGGTGGTGCCGGACAAGATGTCCACCGAGAAGGTCCTGCACCTCAAGGCGATGGGCGCCGAGGTGCATATCACCCGCTCAGATGTCGGCAAGGGCCATCCCGACTACTATCAGGACGTCGCGGCGCGGCTGGCCGCGGAGATTCCCGAGGCGTTCTTCGCCGACCAGTTCAACAACCCGGCCAACCCGCTGGCCCACGAGTGCAGCACCGCCCCGGAAATCTGGGCGCAGACCCAGCATGATCTGGATGCCATAGTCGTCGGCGTCGGTTCGGCCGGCACCCTGACCGGCTTGACCCGCTTCTTTCGCCGCGTACAGCCGGACCTGGCGATGGTACTGGCCGATCCGGTCGGCTCGGTGGTCGCCGAATACAGCCGCAGCGGCAGCCTCGGCACGCCCGGCTCCTGGGCGGTGGAGGGCATAGGAGAGGACTTCATCCCGTCGATCGCCGACCTCTCCAGCGTGCGTCAGGCCTATTCGATCAGCGACGAGGAAAGCTTCGAGCATGCCCGCCAGCTGCTGCGCGCCGAGGGCATCCTCGGCGGCTCCTCGACCGGCACCTTGCTGGCGGCGGCACTGCGCTACTGCCGCGAGCAGACCGAGCCGAAACGGGTGGTCAGCTTCGTCTGCGACACCGGCACCCGCTACCTGTCCAAGGTCTACAACGACCAGTGGATGACCGACCAGGGCCTGCTCGCGCGCAGGCGCTACGGCGACCTGCGCGACCTGATCGCGCGGCGCTTCGAGGATGGCCGGGTGATCAGCGTGGGCCCGGACGACACCCTGCTCACCGCCTTCCAGCGCATGCGCCTGGCTGACGTGTCGCAACTGCCGGTACTGGTGGACGGACAGCGGTTGGTCGGTGTGATCGACGAGTCCGATATCCTGCTCGGCGTGCACGCAGACGCTTCACACTTCCGCATGACCGTGGCCAGCGCGATGACCGACAAGCTGGAAACCCTGCCGCCCGGCGCCAGCCTGGCCGAACTGGAAGCGGAGCTCGACCGCGGGCTGGTGGCGATCATCGCCGACGCCTCGGGCTTCCACGGGCTGATTACCCGCGTCGACATGCTCAATCATTTGCGGAGATCCCTCGCATGAGCCAGCACGATGACAGCGCCGCGCCGCGCGCCTTCGCCACCCGGGTGATCCACGCCGGCCAGGCGCCGGACCCTTCGACCGGCGCGCTGATGCCGCCGATCTACGCCAATTCCACCTATGCCCAGCAGAGCCCCGGGGTGCACAAGGGCCTCGACTATGGGCGCTCGCACAACCCCACGCGCTGGGCGCTGGAGCGTTGCGTGGCGGACCTGGAGGGCGGGGCGCAGGCCTTCGCCTTCGCCTCAGGGCTGGCGGCGATCGCTACGGTGCTGGAGCTGCTGGATGCCGGCGCGCATATCGTTTCCGGCAACGACCTGTACGGCGGCACCTACCGCCTGTTCGAGCGCGTGCGCCGGCGCAGCGCCGGGCAGCGCTTCAGCTTCGTCGATCTGAGCGACCCGGCCGCGCTGGAAGCGGCGTTGCAGCCGGACACGCGGATGGTCTGGGTCGAGACGCCGAGCAATCCCTTGCTGCGTCTGACCGATCTGGCTGCGATCGCACGCCTCTGCCGTGCGCGCGGAGTCCTCGCGGTGGCCGACAACACCTTCGCCAGCCCCTGGGTGCAGCGGCCGCTGGAGCTGGGTTTCGACCTGGTGGTGCACTCGACCACCAAATACCTCAACGGTCACTCCGACGTGATCGGCGGCATCGCCATAGTCGGCGGCGAGGCGCGCAATGCCGAGTTGCGCGAGCGTCTGGGCTTCCTGCAGAACGCCGTCGGCGCCATCGCCGGGCCGTTCGACAGCTTCCTCACCCTGCGCGGAGTGAAGACCCTGGCGCTGCGCATGGAGCGCCACTGCCGCAATGCGCTGGAGCTGGCGCAGTGGCTGGAGCGCCAGCCACAGGTGGCGCGGGTGTACTACCCGGGGCTGCCCTCGCATCCGCAGCACGCGCTGGCGCTACGGCAGATGCACGGCTTCGGCGGCATGATCTCCCTCGACCTGCGCTGCGACCTGGCCGGCGCCAAGCGCTTCCTCGAAAGCGTACGGATCTTCGCTCTGGCCGAGAGCTTGGGCGGGGTGGAAAGCCTGATCGAGCATCCGGCAATCATGACCCATGCCAGCATCCCGGCGGAAACCCGCGCGCAGCTCGGCATCGGCGATGCGCTGGTGCGCCTGTCGGTGGGCGTAGAGGATGTCGAGGACCTGCGCGCCGACCTGGTCCAGGCGCTGGCGCAGATTTGAATAGCTATTTGTAGGAGCGAATTCATTCGCGAAAAGGGCAACTCGTGTCGCCTTTATCGCGAATGAATTCACTCCTGCATACCCAAGCCGCTGGATGGGCAAAGCCCGCTCGAGTGAGCGGGCTTTTTAGTGCGCCACGAGGCGCCTCAGGCCTGGTAACTGAGGTGCCCGTCGACCAGGGTGTAGCGCACGGCGCCAGGCAGGCAATGGCCGATGAACGGGCAGTTGCCGCCCTTGGAGTACCAGTGCTCGCCGGCCAGGGTCGAGGCCGCGGGATCGAACAGCACCAGGTCGGCCGGCTGGCCGAGCGCGAGCCGACCGGCCGGCAGGCGCAGGACTGCGGCCGGGCCGCTGCTGAGGCGCGCGAGCAGGGTCGGCAGGTCGAGCAGGCCGTCTTGCACCAGGCTCATGGCCAGCGGCAGGAACAACTCGACGCTGCTGATGCCGGGCTCGGTGGCGGCGAACGGCGCCAGTTTGGCGTCTGGCTCGTGCGGCTGGTGGTGGCTGGCGATGGCCTGGATCACCCCGGCCTTGACCGCCTGGCGTAGGCCGTCGCGGTCGCTGAGGCTGCGCAGCGGTGGCTGCACGTGGTAGAGGCTGGAGAAGTCGACCAGCGCCTCGTCGGTGAGGATCAGCTGGTACAGCGCCACGTCGGCGCTCACCGGCAGGCCGCGGGCCTGGGCCTGGGCGATCAGTTCGGCACCGCGCGCGCTGGTGAGCTGGCTGAAATGCGCGCGCACGCCGCTCTGCTCGACCAGCAGCAGGTCACGGGCCAGGGCCACGGTTTCCGCGCTCTCGGGAATCCCGGCGAGGCCGAGGAAGCTGGCGGTCGGGCCTTCGTGGGCGAGGCCGCCTTCGGCCAGGTCGCGGTCCTGCGAGTGGAACACCACGCAGAGGTCGAAGGTCGCCGCGTATTCCAGGGCACGGCGCAGGGTGCGGTGGTTGCCGAACTGCTGCAGGCCGTTGCCAAAGGCCACGCAGCCGGCGTCGCGCAGGGCCACCAGTTCGGCCAGCTGCTCGCCGCCCAGGCCCTTGCTCAGCGCGCCGATGGGGTAGACCTTGGCGTGTCCGGCTTCGCGGGCGCGGTCGAGGATCAGCTCGGCGACCGCCGGGGTGTCGAGGATCGGCTTGGTCAGCGGCGGGCAGCACAGGCTGGTGATGCCGCCGGCGGCGGCGGCCAGGGTTTCGCTGGCGATCGTGCCCTTGCGGCTGTAGCCCGGCTCGCGCAGGGCAACGCTCAGGTCGACCAGGCCGGGAGCGGCGATCAGGCCCTGGGCGTCGAGGCGCTGTTCGGCGACGAAGCCGGTCGGGGCCTGGCCGATGCCGGCGATCTTGGCGTCCTGCAGGTACAGATCGGCGACTTGGTCGAGGCCGCTGCTCGGGTCGATGACGCGGGCGCCGAGGATCTGGGTGCGCATCAGTTGTGCTCCTCGGAGTCTTGCTTCAGTTGCCGTTGGGCGCTCTGCCCGCTCATGGTCATCGACAGCACCGCCATGCGCACGGCGATGCCGTAGGTGACCTGGTTGAGGATCACCGACTGCGGGCCGTCGGCCACCGCCGATTCGATTTCCACACCGCGGTTGATCGGCCCCGGGTGCATCACCAGGGCGTCCGGCTTGGCCAGCGCCAGGCGCTGGGTGGTCAGGCCGTAGAGGCGGAAGAACTCGCCCTCGCTGGGCAGCAGGCCGCCCTGCATGCGTTCGCGCTGCAGGCGCAGCATGATCACCACGTCGACGTCCTTGAGGCCTTCATTGGCATCGGTGAAGACGCGCACGCCGTACTGCTGCTCGAGGCCGATCGGCAGCAGGGTCTTCGGCGCGATCACGCGGATGTCCGGGCAGCCGAGGGTCTTCAGCGCCAGCATGTTCGAACGCGCCACCCGCGAGTGCAGGATGTCGCCGACGATGGCCACCGAGAGCTTCTCGAAGTCGCCCTTGTGGCGGCGGATGGTGAGCATGTCGAGCATGCCCTGGGTCGGGTGCGCATGGCGGCCGTCGCCGCCGTTGATGATCGCCACGTCCGGGCAGACGTGCTCGGCGATGAAGTGTGCCGCGCCGGAGTCGGCGTGGCGCACGACGAACATGTCGGCGGCCATGGCTTCGAGGTTGCGCAGGGTGTCGAACAGCGTCTCGCCCTTGCTGGTCGAGGAGGTGGAGACGTTGAGGGTGATCACGTCGGCGGACAGCCGCTGGGCGGCCAGCTCGAAGGTGGTGCGGGTGCGCGTGGAGTTCTCGAAGAACACGTTGCACACGGTCTTGCCGCGCAGCAGCGGGACCTTCTTCACCGCGCGGGCGCCGACTTCGAGGAAGGAGTCGGCGGTGTCGAGGAGTTCGGTCAGCAGCTCGCGGGACAGGCCGTCGAGGGTGAGGAAGTGGCGCAGCTGGCCTTGGTCGTTGAGCTGCAGCGGGCGCTTGGCGTCAATCGGCGTCATCGCGGAGATTCTCAGTTGGCGGCGGGTGCGAGGGTTTTCTGCTCGAGGCGCAGCGGCGCGGGGCCGAGCAATTTTATCCGCTCGTGGGGGGCGAGCGACAGGGTGGCGCCGACCACATCCGGGCGGATCGGCAGCTCGCGGGCATTCAGGTCGAGCAGGCAGACCAGGGTCACGCTGGCGGGGCGGCCATAGTCGAACAGTTCGTTGAGGGCGGCGCGGATGGTGCGCCCGCTCATCAGTACGTCGTCGATCAGCACCAGGTGCTGGCCTTCGACCTCGAAGGGCAGAGCCGAGGGGCGCACCTGCGGGTGCAGGCCGCTCTGGGTGAAGTCGTCGCGGTAGAAGGACACGTCCAGCACGCCCAGCTCGTCATCGCGGCCGAGGGCCTGGAGCAGGGCCTCGGCGACCCATACGCCGCCGGTGTGGATGCCGATGAAGCGCGGCGCGGCGATCTGCCGGTCGAGCAGGTGCTGGTTCAGCACCGCGGCCATTTGCGGCAGCAGTGCGGCGGGCGTGGGTAGGTTCATGGGCGCTCCTTGGGTGGGTGGCGAGCATGCGCGGCAAGCTTAGGCGCTTTGCCGCACGCGGCCACTGTTCGCGGTCCAGGTTACAGGTGTTGTTCCAGCCAGCCCTGCAGCAGCAGGGCGGCGGCCAGGGCATCGACCGGGTTGTCGCGGTAGCCGCCGCGCTGGCCCTGGGCCAGGCGCTGGCCCTTGGCTTCGAAGGTGGTCAGGCGTTCGTCGTGGGTGTGCACCGGCAGGTTGAAGCGGCCATGCAGGCGGCGGGCGAATTTTTCCGCTCGCTCGCTCATCTCGCTCGGGCTGCCATCCATGTTCAGCGGCAGACCGACCACCAGGGCGTCGGGCTGCCATTCGCGAATCAACGCCTCGACCTTCTGCCAGTCGGGCACACCGTTTTGCGCCTTCAGCACGCACAGCTCACGGGCCTGGCCGGTGACGACCTGACCGACCGCGACGCCGATCTGTTTGCTGCCGTAATCGAAACCCAGCAGCAGACGCAGGGGCTTGGCCGTGCTCGTGCTCATCAGGCGTGGCCGGCCTGCGAGGTCAGCAGGCTGAGGTTGACCCCCAGGCGCTCGGCGGCGGCATTCAGACGCTGCTCATGGGGCAGGTCGAAGAGGATGTGGCTGTCCGCCGGGCAGGTCAGCCAGACGTTGTCCACCAGTTCAGCCTCCAGTTGTCCGGCTTCCCAGCCGGCATAGCCGAGGGCGATCAGGCTTTTCGTCGGGCCGCTGCCGTCGGCGATGGCGAACAGCACGTCCTGCGAGGTCGACAGCGCTAGCTCGCCGAGCTCCAGGGTCGCTTGGAACTGTACGCCGGCCGGGTGCAGGACGAAGCCGCGGTCACTCTGCACCGGGCCGCCGGCGTAGATCGGCTGGCTCTGGCTGCGGGCCGAGGGGGTGTCGTCGGGGCGCAGTTGTTCGAGCACGTCGGCAAGGTTGAGGCCGTTGGGGCGGTTGATCACCAGGCCCATGGCGCCTTCGGCGTTGTGTTCAATCAGGTAGGTGACGGTCTGCGCGAAGTTCGGATCGGCCATGTGCGGCATGGCGATCAGGAAGTGATGCTTGAGATAGCTGGGGGCGGCGTCTTTCATGAGTGTAGTGTGGGCGCAGGGCGCCCCCCCTGACAAGCCGGGCTCAGTTGCTCGACAGGCGGTCGCCGCGCTCGAAGCGCCAGGTGCGGATGATTTCCAGGCGATCGATGTCGGCCAGATCGCCGGTGAACGGCGCGAACGGCGCGGCCAGGCGCACGATACGCATGGCGCCCTGGTCGAGCACCTGCTGACCGGAGGACTCGAGCAGCTGCACCTCGTAGAGGCTGCCGTCGCGGTTGATCGACACCAGCAGGCGCAGGTTGCCGTGGATCTGCTGGCGGCGTGCCTCTTCCGGGTAGTTGAGGTTGCCGATGCGTTCGATCTTCTTGCGCCATTCCTCCTTGTACCAGGCGCCCTTGTCGCGCATGGTCGAGGCGGCGCTCAGGCGGTGGATCTTCGGGCGCTTGGCATAGAGCTGCTGCTCATTCGCCAGTTCGGCCTCGAGGCTGGAAATTTCCGCGGACAATTGCGCGCTGTCGAAGGTCGGCGCCGTGCTCGGCTGCGGTGCCGGCTTGGTCTGCTCGCGTTTGACTGGAGTCTTCTGCGGTTGCGGTTTGCGCGTGGCGACCGCCGCTTTCGGCGCCACCTGCTGGGCGCTGGGCGGCGGTGCGGCGGGTGGTGTCACGCGTTTGACCTCGGTGTCCTGGAACGGCGCCTGCACGGTGGTCTTCGGCTTGGCCTTGTGCTCCAGGGTGCCGCTGCCCTGCTGGTTGTCCTGGGCGAGGAAGTCCGCCTGCTTGGGCTTCTTCTCGCTCTTGAAGGTGGACAGGGTGATTTCCAGGGTCTTGCTGAGCTGGCTGGGCTCGACCAGGGTGAAGCCGACGCCGAGCAACAGCGCAAGGTGCAGCGCGGCGGCGATGAACAGGGTAAAGCCCAGGCGATCCGCCGGGCGCACGCCGGTGGCAGGGAATTCGGGCGGAGTAGCGGCTGCGTTCATCGCGGATCGGGTCGGTTCAGGTTGCCGCGCAGTCTGCCGAGCGCTCGGCGAAAAGTCTATGAAGCACTGCGCGGCTTGAGCAGACGCCCGTCATCCGCAATCGCCTGGCTCAACGCTGCGCCAGTTTGGCGGCGATGGCGTCCATCAGGTGCTCGCCGATGCGCGTGTCGAAGGCATTGTCGATCTCGCGGATGCAGGTCGGGCTGGTGACATTGATCTCAGTCAGATGGTCGCCGATCACGTCCAGGCCGACGAACAGCAGGCCCTTCTCGCGCAGGGTCGGCCCGACCTGGGCGGCGATCCAGCGGTCGCGCTCGGTCAGCGGCCGCGCCTCGCCGCGCCCGCCGGCGGCCAGGTTGCCACGGGTTTCGCCGGCGGCGGGAATGCGCGCCAGGCAGTAGGGTACCGGTTCGCCGTCGATCATCAGGATGCGCTTGTCGCCGTCCTTGATCGCCGGCAGGTAGGCCTGGGCCATGATCTGCTGGGTGCCGTGGGCGGTCAGGGTTTCGAGAATCACCGAGAGATTGGGATCCTCTTCGCGATGACGGAAGATCGAAGATCCGCCCATGCCATCCAGGGGTTTGAGAATGATGTCACGATGCTGATCGGCAAACTCGCGCAGAATGTCTGGCCTGCGGCTGACCACTGTCGGCGGCGTGCAGTGGGGGAACAGGGTGGCGAACAACTTTTCGTTGCAGTCGCGCAGACTCTGCGGACGGTTGACCACCAGTACGCCGGCGCGCTCGGCCTGTTCCAGCAGGTAGGTGGAATAGACGAACTCCATGTCGAACGGCGGATCCTTGCGCATCAGGATCACGTCCAGTTCGCTGAGGGCGATGTCGCTTTCCTCGCCGAGTTCGAACCAGTGCTGCGGATCGGCGAACACCTTGAGTGGGCGAATGCGCGCACGGGCCTCGCCAGCCACTTGATAAAGGTCCTGTTGTTCCATGTAGAACAGCGACCAGTCGCGGGCCTGGGCGGCGAGCAACATGGCCAGCGAGCTGTCCTTCTTGAAGGCGATGCGCGCAATGGGGTCCATGACTATGCCAAGGCGAACGCTCATGGGGTGAATCCTCCGCAACGGAAAAGGCGGCAGCACGGGCTGCCGAGACAGTGAAGATTGAGGCGTCAGGGTGGCGCCGCGCAGGTTCGCGGTCAAGGGGCGGCTAGGCGCTCCGAGGCTTATAGCTTGCGTTCGGAGACTGTGTTAAAAAGGCCCGACGATTGGGTTGTAGCCCATCGGTGACAGGGCCTCAGGCGCACTGATATAACGCAAAAATAACGACTCACCGAGGCGATGGTAGGGCAAACATGGAACAGCATTCCGAAGGTTTGAGGGTCATGGTGATCGACGACTCCAAGACGATTCGTCGCACCGCCGAAACTCTGCTCAAGAAAGTGGGGTGTGATGTCATCACTGCAGTCGATGGCTTCGATGCGCTGGCCAAGATCGCCGATACCCACCCCAGCATTATCTTTGTCGACATCATGATGCCGCGCCTCGACGGTTATCAGACCTGCGCGTTGATCAAGAACAACAGTGCGTTCAAATCCACGCCGGTGATCATGCTGTCCTCCAAGGACGGGTTGTTCGACAAGGCCAAGGGCCGCATTGTCGGCTCCGACCAATACCTCACCAAGCCTTTTAGCAAGGAAGAGCTGCTGGGCGCGATCAAGGCTCATGTACCCGATTTCATTCCGGTAGAACAAGCCTCCTGATATCCGGCCGCTTGGCCGTTGATGCCTTTTGTATGGGGAAGACCATGGCTCGAATTCTGATTGTTGATGACTCGCCGACCGAGATGTACAAGCTCACCGCCATGCTCGAGAAACATGGCCATCAGGTACTCAAGGCGGAGAATGGCGCCGACGGCGTGGCCCTGGCCCGCCAGGAAAAGCCCGATGCGGTGCTGATGGATATCGTCATGCCGGGGCTGAATGGCTTCCAGGCAACCCGGCAGCTGACCAAGGATGCCGACACCAGCCACATTCCGGTGATCATCGTCACCACCAAGGATCAGGAAACCGACAAGGTCTGGGGCAAGCGCCAGGGGGCGCGCGACTACCTGACCAAGCCGGTGGATGAGGACACGTTGCTGAGCACCCTGAATGCGGTGCTGGTCGGCTAAAGCCCGATCGGTCCGTTGCTAAAACTATAAGAAGAAGGCCCTGGCCGGCATGGCGGACACGCAAACTCCCTTTCAGCTTCTCTTCGAGATCGACCAGCGTTGTCGGCTGTTGGCGGCAGGCTTGCCGTCGCAGCAGGCGCTGGTGCAGACCTGGAGCGGTATCGGTTTTCGCATGGGCGAGCAGCTGTTCGTCGCGCCGATGGGGGAAGTCGGTGAAGTTCTGCATGAGCCGCGCTTCACGCTGTTGCCCGGGGTGAAAAGCTGGGTCAAGGGCGTGGCCAATGTGCGCGGCCGACTGTTGCCGGTGATGGACCTATGCGGCTTCTTCGGTCACGAGCTGTCGCCACTGCGCAAGCAACGGCGGGTCCTGGTGGTCGACCATCAGGAGGTTTTCGCCGGGCTGACCGTCGACGAAGTATTCGGCATGCAGCACTTTCCGGTGAACAGCTTTTCCGAGCAGTTGCCGCCGCTCGAAGCGGCCATTGCACCCTTCATTTATGGTGTGTTCCAGCGCGAGCAGCCCTGGCTGGTATTCAGCCCACATGCGCTGGCGCAGCATCAGGGCTTCCTTGACGTGGCGGTCTGACAGATTTTCGGTGGGGTCGGCGTTGCCGGCCTTTTGACGTTACATGGGAATCGTAGTGCGGTTGGTCCAGGCGGGGGCCCGATAATGAAAAAACTCAATGCAGGCAGTCTATTGGCAGGTATGCGCAGCAGCACGCTGATCGCGGGGCTCTTCATCGTCCTGATCGTGTCCATCGTGCTGTTGTTCGCCAACTTCGCCTACCTCAACACGCAGTCGAACTACGACAAGGAGTACATCAGCCACTCCGGTGAGCTGCGCGTACTCTCCCAGCGGATCGCGAAGAACGCCACCGAAGCGGCGGCCGGTAAGGCCGAGGCCTTCGCCTTGCTCAAAGACGCGCGTAACGACTTCGAGAAGCGCTGGAACATCCTGGTCAGCGGCGATGAGTCCACTGGGTTGCCGTCGGCACCGGCGGCGGTGCAGGCCGAAATGGCCGCCGTGCAGCAGGACTGGGATAGCCTGCGGAAAAACTCCGACGCCATTCTGGCCAGCGAACAGACCGTGCTGTCCCTGCACCAGGTAGCGGCAACCCTGGCGGAAACCATTCCGCAGCTGCAGGTCGAGTACGAAGAGGTGGTCGATATCCTCCTCGAAAGCGGCGCGCCGGCCGACCAGGTTTCCGTCGCCCAGCGTCAGTCGCTGCTGGCCGAACGGATTCTCGGTTCGGTGAACAAGGTGCTGGCCGGTGACGCCGATTCGGTGCAGGCCGCCGACATGTTCGGCCGTGACGCCAGCCTGTTCGGCCGGGTGCTCAAGGCCATGGTCGAAGGCAACGCGGCGATGAAGATCACCAAGGTCAGCGACAGCGAAGCGCTGGAGCGGCTGGGCGAGATCTCCGAGCTGTTCGAATTCGTTTCCGGTTCGGTGGACGAGATTCTCGAGACATCGCCGGAACTGTTCCAGGTGCGGGAATCCGCCAACAACATTTTTACCGGCTCGCAGACCCTGCTGGACAAGGCCTCCAGCCTCGCCGCCGGCTTCGAGAACCTGGCCGGTGGGCGTCACCTGAACACCCTGGCCGGTTATGTGCTGGGCGCCCTGGCCCTGGCCTCGATCATCCTTATCGGTCTGGTGATGGTGCAGAGCACCCGTTCGCGCCTGGCGGAAACCGCCGAGAAGAACGAGCGTAACCAGGCGGCGATCCTACGTCTGCTCGACGAAATCGCCGACCTCGCCGACGGTGACTTGACGGTAGCGGCAACGGTAACCGAAGACTTCACCGGCGCCATCGCCGACTCGATCAACTACTCGATCGACCAGCTGCGCGACCTGGTGCTGACCATCAACCAGACCGCCGTGCAGGTGGCTGCCGCAGCCCAGGAAACCCAGGCCACGGCGATGCACCTGGCCGAAGCCTCCGAGCACCAGGCCCAGGAAATTGCCGGCGCCTCCGCGGCGATCAACGAGATGGCGGTGTCGATTGACCAGGTATCGGCTAACGCCTCCGAGTCTTCGGCGGTAGCGGAACGCTCCGTAGCCATCGCCAACAAGGGCAACGAGGTGGTGCACAACACCATCACCGGCATGGATAACATCCGTGAGCAGATCCAGGACACTTCGAAGCGGATCAAGCGCCTCGGTGAATCGTCCCAGGAGATCGGTGACATCGTTAGCCTGATCAACGACATTGCCGACCAAACCAACATTCTCGCCCTCAACGCCGCGATCCAGGCGTCCATGGCCGGCGACGCCGGCCGCGGCTTCGCCGTGGTAGCGGACGAGGTCCAGCGCCTGGCAGAACGTTCCTCGGCGGCGACCAAGCAGATCGAGGCGCTGGTCAAGACCATTCAGACCGACACCAACGAAGCGGTGATCTCGATGGAGCAGACCACCTCGGAAGTGGTCCGCGGTGCCCGTCTGGCGCAGGACGCCGGGGTGGCCCTGGAGGAGATCGAAAAGGTATCCAAGACCCTCGCGGCCTTGATTCAGAACATCTCCAACGCCGCCCGTCAGCAGGCCTCCTCGGCCGGCCACATTTCCAACACCATGAACGTGATTCAGGAAATCACCTCGCAGACTTCCTCGGGTACCACCGCCACCGCCAAGAGCATCGGTAATCTGGCCAAGATGGCCAGCGAAATGCGCCGCTCGGTGTCCGGTTTCACCCTGCCAGAAGCCACGGAACCGGCCTGAGCATAGGGACGCGGTGGCCGCCAAGGCCGCCGCATAATGGTCATGAGCGAGGGCGAGGGGCACGGCATGCAGCCAAGCGTAGTCTGGGCCTTGAAGCCGCTGGCCGACATGTCGGCGGCGGAGTTCCATGATTGGCAGACGTTGCTCGAAGAACGCACCGGTGTGGTGATCAGCGAACAGCGCCGAGCCTTCCTGCAGACCAACCTGAGTGCGCGCATGCGCGAGCTGGGGGTCGACGACTACGCCGATTACTACCGTCGGGTTACCGACGGGCCGCGTGGCGCGCTGGAGTGGTCGACCCTGCTGGATCGCCTGACCGTGCAGGAAACCCGCTTCTTTCGCCATCGGGCATCTTTCGAACTGCTCGCGGAATATTTGCCCGCACGTTTGGGCGAGCGCCCGCTGGCGTTGTGGAGCGTCGGCTGTTCCAGTGGCGAAGAGGCTTATTCCCTGGCGATCAGTGCCGCCGAAGTGCTGCGCGCCGCCGACAGCTCGGCGCAGTTCGGGGTCACCGCCACCGACATCAGTCTCAATGCGCTGAGCAAGGCGCAAGCCGGGCTGTATAGCGCCCGTCGTCTGGAAGCGCTGGACCTGGAGCTGTGTCAGCGTTATTTCCTGCCTCAAGCCGATGGACGCTTCAAGGTAGTACCGAGTCTGGCGGCGCGGGTGTGCTGCGCCCGGCTCAATGTGCTGGAGCTGGCCAAGGCGCCGCTATCCGGTATGGATGTCATCTTCTGTCAGAACTTGCTGATCTATTTCCGCCGCTGGCGCCGCCGCGAGATCCTCAACCGCCTGGCCGAGCGCCTGGCGCCGGGTGGTCTACTGGTGATCGGGGTCGGGGAAGTGGTCGGTTGGCAACATCCGGACCTAGTGCCGGTGGCCGATGAACGAGTGCTGGCTTTTACCCGGAAGGGGTAACACAAGGTTATGAGCGGAGTGGCTATGGGTGATCGGCACGATTATGTCGCCCTGGAGTGGGTCAAGGGCGAGATCGCGGAAACGCTGAAGCAGGCACGGCAAGCGCTCGAGGCGTTCGTCGAGAGCCCGCAGGACTCGACGCGCATGCGCTTCTGCCTGACCTATGTGCATCAGGTCCATGGCACGCTGCAGATGGTCGAGTTCTATGGTGCGGCTTTGCTGGCCGAGGAAATGGAGCAACTGGCCAAGGCGCTGATGGACGGTCGCGTCGGCAACCAGGGCGAGGCCCTGGAAGTGCTGATGCAGGCGATTCTGCAATTGCCGGCCTACCTCGAACGGATCCAGACCGCTCGCCGCGACTTGCCGCTGGTGGTGCTGCCGCTGCTGAATGACCTGCGCGCCGCCCGTGGCGAGAACCTGCTCTCGGAAACCAGTCTGTTTTCGCCGGAGATCGCCAGCCCCCTGCCGCAGCTGTCGCATGAGTCGCTGGCGCAATTGCGCACCGCCGAACTGCCGGTGCTGCTGCGCAAGCTGCGGCAAATGTTGCAGATGGCGCTGGTCGGGGTGATCCGCAATCACGACCTGGCGACCAACCTGGGCTATATGGCGCGGGTGTTCGCCCGCCTCGAGCTGCTGTGCAAAGAGGCGCCGCTCGGCCCGCTGTGGCTGATCGCCTCGGGCCTGGTCGAAGGCCTGGCCAACGGCAGCGTGGTCAATGGCACTTCGGTGCGCACCTTGCTGCGCCAGGTCGATAAAGAGCTCAAGCGCCTGCTCGAACAGGGCGCCGATGGCATCAACCAGGCCGCCCCGGACGAGCTGATCAAGAACCTGCTGTTCTACGTGGCCAAGGCGCCGGCGCAATCGCCGCGCATCCGTGCCCTCAAGGCACAGTACCGCCTCGACGAGGCCTTGCTGGATAGCGCCGAGGTCGACGAAGAGCGCGCCCGCCTCGCCGGCCCCGACCGCGATGCCATGCGTTCGGTGGTGACCGCATTGTGCGAAGAGCTGGTGCGGGTCAAGGACAGCCTCGACCTGTTTGTGCGCAGCGATCGCCAGCGCGTCGCCGAGCTGGATGGCCTGTTGGCGCCGCTCAAGCAGATCGCCGATACCCTGGCGGTGCTCGGTTTCGGCCAGCCGCGTAAGGTCATTCTCGATCAGATCGACGTGGTCCATGGTCTGTCCCTCGGCCAGCGCGAGCCGAGCGATGCGCTGCTGATGGATGTCGCCGGCGCGCTGTTGTATGTCGAGGCGACCCTGGCTGGGATGGTCGGCCCGAGCGACGATGGCGGCCGCGAGGAAAGTCACCTGCCAACCACCGATGTGGCGCAGATTCACCAGCTGGTGATCAAGGAAGCGCGCACCGGTCTGGAGCAGGCCAAGGACGCGATCATCGAGTTCATCGCCTCGCAATGGAACCACGAGCACCTGGCCCGGGTACCGGAGCTGCTGACCCAGGTGCGCGGCGGGCTGGCAATGATTCCGCTGAGCCGTGCGGCCGAACTGCTGAATGCCTGCACCCGCTATATCCAGGAGCAGCTGCTGGCGCGCAAGGCGGTGCCGAACTGGCACCACCTCGACACCCTCGCCGATGCCATTACCAGCGTCGAGTATTACCTCGAACGCCTGAGCGAGGACCACGCCAGCCAGGGCGATCTGATCCTCGACGTGGCCGAGGAAAGCCTGGAAAGCCTCGGTTATCCGCTGAAGCAAAAACCGTCGATTCTCGACCGGGTCGAGCCTGTCGCCCAGCCGGCGCCATTGGCCGATCCGCTGCAGGACATCGAGGTGCTGCAGGACGAGCCGCTGGACACCTTCGCCCCCAGCGAGTCGGCGCCAAGCGAAGAGCTGGCGCTCCCGGACCTCGGCGGCGATCTCGACTTTGACCTTGGCGAGCTGCCAGGCGCAATGGCCCAGGCCAGCGCCGACGAGGCCTTGCCGTTGGCCGAGTTGCAGCCACTCGAGGATGGCTGGCAACTGGTCGACAACGACAGCCTGATCGACTTCAACCTCGACGCTCGCTCGCAGGCGGAATATGAGGCGCTGACTCTGGCCGCGTTGGACGAGGCGCTGGCCGAGCCTGTCAGCGAGGCAGAAGAGCCGACCGAGCTGGACTGGGAGTCGGCCGAACCCGAGGCGTTCGATGTTGTTGAACTGGACCTCGTGGACGACACGCTGGCCGGGCTTGAGCCCCTGCCTGAGCTGGAACCGTTCGAGGTGGGAGCGCCCGCAGCGGACCTCAGCCTGGAGCTGGAAGAGCTGAGCCTGGCCGCGCTCGAGGAGACCCCGCCGGACTGGAGCACGGTCGACCTGAGCGAGCTGGATCTGCCGGAAGTCGAGCTGCCCAGCGCCCTGCCGACCGTCACGCAGCTGATCGAGCCTGAGAGCAAACCGCTGTCGGTCGCCGAAGTGATGGCCGCACCGGTGCAGGCCATCAACCCGCCGGCTCAGGACGTACCGCTCAGCCTGCTGCCACCGCCGGCCGACGAAGAAGCGATCGATGACGAGCTGCGGGAAGTCTTTGTCGAGGAAGTCGACGAGGTGCTGGAAACCCTCGGCGAATACTTGCCACGCTGGCAGGCCGAGCGCGACGACAAGGGTGCGCTGAGCGAAGTCCGCCGGGCGTTCCACACCCTCAAGGGCAGCGGTCGCATGGTGCGCGCGCTGATCATCGGCGAATTGGCCTGGTCGATCGAGAACCTGCTCAATCGCGTGCTGGATCGCAGCATTGTGCCGAGTGACGAGGTGCTGCAACTGGTCGGCGCCGTCGCCGAGCTGATGCCGGCGTTGCTTGCCGAGTTTGCCGCCAAGGCCCAGCGCCAGCGCGACGATGTCGACCAACTGGCCGCCAGCGCCTACGCCCTGGCCAAGGGGCTGAGCCTGGCCAAGGCTGAAGCCGCGGCTGTCCAACCGGCCCCCGTCGCCGAGGCTGAGGTGGCGGCTGCCGTGGGCGAGGAAAGCGCGGGCGAAGTGCTCGATCCCCAACTGATCGAGATTTTCCGCAACGAGGCGGAAACCCATCTCGACACCCTGGTGGCGTTCCTTGCCGACTGCGCCCAGGAACTGCCGCAGCCGGTGACCGACGACCTGCAGCGCGCCTTGCACACCCTCAAGGGCAGCGCCTCCATGGCTGGGATTCTGCCGGTGGCGGAAATCGCCACGCCGTTGGAAAAGCTGGTCAAGGAGTTCAAGGCCAACCTGCTGCCCATGGACCTGGCCGAAGCCGAACTGCTGCACAGTGCCGAACAATTGTTCCGCCTGGGTCTGGAGCAGCTGGCCAGTCAGCCGCTGGCGCCGATCCTCGGGGCTGCCGAGCTGCTCGAGCGCGTCCAGCAGCTGCATCACGAGCGGCTGGAGGCCGCCCAGGCGACGCGTCAGGGCGAGTCGAACGAGAGTCGCGATCCGCAGCTGATCAGCATCTTCCTCGCCGAAGGCATGGACATCCTGCTGGATGCCGAGGATCTGCTGCGCCGTTGGCGCGAGCACCCCGCCGAGCGCCAGGAGCTGAGCGCCCTGCTGGAGGAGCTGACCACCCTGGGGCGCGGTGCCGAGATGGCCGAGCTGCCGCAGATCGACGAACTCTGTGAAGCCTTGCTGGACCTCTATGGCACCGTCGAAGAGGGTCGCCTGGCGGTCAGCGAGCGCTTCTTCAGCGAGGCCGAGAGTGCCCACGAAGCGCTGATCGGCATGATGGATCAGGTCGCCGCCGGCTTGCAGGTCAGCGCCCAGCCGGAGCGTGTCGCCGCCTTGCGCGCGCTGCTCGATGAGGCGCTGGATCCGCGCACCCTGGCCCTGCTGTCGATGGATAACGACGGTGGCCTGCAGATTACCGAACTGGATAGCGCCACCGCCGAGCTGGAGCTGGCGCAGTGGGCGCTGGACGGGCCGGCGGCCCGCTCGGCCGGCGAAGCGGGTGGATTGACCTGGGACGAAGCGGCATTCGCGCTCGACGAGCCGGCGCCCACCCGCATCCAGGACCCGCTGGACGAGGAAATGGTGGCGATCTTCCTCGAAGAGGCGGTGGACATCCTCGACAGCGCCGGCCAGGCCCTGGAGCGCTGGCTCGCCGAACCGGCCAACCATCTGGCCCTGTCCTCGCTGCAGCGCGACCTGCATACCCTCAAAGGCGGCGCGCGGATGGCCGAGATCCGCCCGATCGGCGACCTGGCCCATGAGCTGGAGTCCCTCTACGAAGGTCTGGTGGATCGCCGCTACAACTATTCACCGGCGCTGGCCGCCCTGCTGCAGCAGAGTCACGACCGTCTCGCCGTGCTGCTCGAGCAGTTGCAAGGCCAGCGGCCATTGGCCGAGCCGATGGACCTGGTGCAGGCCATTCGCAGCTTCCGCCAGGGTGGTGCAGCCAGCTTGGCGGCTGCTGCGACGATGCCGCAACCTGATTGCGAAGCCGAAGCCGAAGCCGAAGCCGAAGCCGAAGCCGAAGCCGAAGCCGAAGCCGAAGCCGAGCCAGCGCTTGAGGCGGAAAGCGAGTCGCCGCTGCCGTCGTTGCCGGTGGTCGAGGAGACGCCAGCGCTGGCGGTCTTGCTGGCCCAGGATCTGCCCGAAGCCGGTGAGGCGGTGGACTTCGCCGCGGCGCCTGATGACTCGCTGCCACTCGAGCAGGAGGGCTGGCCGGAAGCCGAATCTGTAGCCGAGGCCGCTTCTGACGAGCTGGTCGCGCCAAGCTGGACGGAGGGCGAGGCCGTCGCTGCCGCGCCTGAGCCCGCTGCTGCCGATGAACCGCCATTCGCTACGCCGGCCGGCGTCGCGAGCCCGGCGCCGCTGCAGGACGAGCGCGATCCCGAGCTGGTGGAGATCTTCCTCGAAGAAGGCTTCGACATCATCGACAGTTCCGGCGCCGCCTTGCAGCGCTGGATGGCCGACAGCGACAACACCCTCGAGGTGGAATCGCTGCAACGCGACCTGCACACCCTCAAGGGCGGCGCGCGGATGGCCGAGATCCGCGAGATCGGCGATCTCGCCCACGAGCTGGAATTCCTCTACGAAGACCTCGGCAACGGTCGCCTGCGCGCCAGTGCCAGCCTGTTCGCCCTGCTGCAGCGCTGCCATGACAGCCTGGCCGCCATGCTCGACGCGGTGCGCGGCCAGCGCCCACTGGCCGACGGCAACGCGCTGATCGAGGCCATCCGGCATTTCCGCAGCAACCCGGCGGAACAGTTGGGGGTACCGCGCAGTGTCCAGCTGAAGGCGGTCGAAACGCCGGACGAGGAGGCCGAAGCCGACATCCTCGATATCTTCCTCGAGGAAGGCGACGACCTGCTGGAAGAGATGGAAGCCAGCATCGGCCGCTGGGAAGAGGCCCGCGAGGATGGCGGCGCCATCGATTACCTGCTGCGCATCCTGCACACCCTCAAGGGCGGGGCGCGGCTGGCTGGGCAGAAACGCCTGGGCGACCTGACCCATGATCTCGAGCAGCACCTGACCGAGGCCCAGCAGCAGGGCGCGCCCTGGCCGGAAAGCCTGTTCCTCGATGTGCAGTCCGGCTTCGAGGGCCTGCAGCGCGAACTGGACGAACTGCGTCAACGCCTGGACGCCAGCTTGCCGGCCGCGGGCGTGAATGCGCCCGCCACCGAGCCGCGGCCTACCGAGGTGGGTGGGCCGCTGCCGACGACATTGGCGACGCCGATCATCGCCGCCAGCCAAGCGCCGGCCCAGGTCAGCGAGACCAAGGTGTTGCCGTTCGTCCGCCGCGCCCAGGAGGCGGCCCAGGAAGCCGCCGCCCGCCGTGCCCCGCAGGAGCTGGTCAAAGTGCCGGCGGAGCTGCTCGAGGGCCTGGTCAATCTGGCCGGTGAGACGTCGATCTTCCGCGGCCGGGTCGAGCAGCAGGTCAGCGACTTCGGCTTCACCCTCAGCGAGATGGAAGCCACCATCGACCGGGTGCGCGATCAGCTGCGCCGCCTGGACACCGAGACCCAGGCGCAGATCCTCAGCCGCTACCAGGCCGAGGCCGAGCGCGCCGGTTACGAGGACTTCGACCCGCTGGAGATGGACCGTTACTCGCAGCTGCAGCAGCTGTCGCGGGCGCTGTTCGAGTCGTCCTCCGACTTGCTCGACCTGAAGGAAACCCTGGCGGCGCGCAACCGCGACGCCGAAACCCTGCTGCTGCAGCAGGCGCGGGTCAATACCGAGCTGCAGGAAGGCCTGATGCGTACCCGCATGGTGCCGTTCGACCGCCTGGTGCCGCGTCTGCGCCGCATCGTCCGCCAGGTCGCCAGCGAGTTGGGCAAGCAGGTGGAGTTCATCGTCGGCAACGCCGACGGCGAGATGGATCGCACCGTGCTGGAACGCATCGTTGCGCCGCTCGAACACATGCTGCGCAATGCCGTCGACCACGGTATCGAGCCGGCCGAGGTGCGCCGCGCCGCCGGCAAGTCGGAGCAGGGCAGCATTCGCCTGAGCCTGGGCCGCGAGGGCGGCGATATCGTGCTGACCCTCAGCGACGACGGCGGCGGCATCAAGCTCGAGGCGGTGCGGCGCAAGGCCATCGAGCGCGGCCTGATGGATGCCGACTCCGATCTCACCGACTACGAGGTGCTGCAGTTCATCCTCGAGTCCGGCTTCTCCACCGCCGAGAAGGTCACGCAGATTTCCGGCCGCGGCGTCGGCATGGACGTGGTGCATTCCGAGGTCAAGCAGCTCGGCGGCTCGATGAGCATCGACTCGACGCTGGGCGAAGGCACCCGCTTCCTGATCCGCCTGCCGTTCACCGTGTCGGTCAACCGTGCGCTGATGGTACTGTCCGGCGAAGACCTGTACGCCATCCCGCTGAACACCATCGAAGGCATCGTGCGGGTCTCGCCTTACGAGCTGGAGGCTTATTACCAGCCCGATGCCCCGCGCTTCGAGTACGCCGGGCAGAGCTACGAGCTGCGCTACCTCGGCGACCTGCTGAACAACGGCCAGCACCCCAAGCTGGTCGGCCAGAGTTTGCCGCTGCCGGTGATCCTGGTGCGCTCCAGCGAACATGCGGTGGCGGTGCAGGTCGACTCCCTCGCCGGTTCGCGGGAGATCGTGGTGAAGAGTCTCGGCGCGCAGTTCGCCAGCGTGCATGGCATCTCCGGCGCCACCATCCTCGGCGACGGCCGGGTGGTGGTGATTCTCGATCTGCTGGCGACCATCCGCGTGCTCCACGCACATCTGCTCACCCAGCTGCAACCGCGCACCACCCACCTGCTCGCGCCGAGCGTCGAGGTGGAGGTCGAGCGGCCGCCGCTGGTGATGGTGGTGGACGACTCGGTCACCGTGCGTAAGGTCACCAGCCGCCTGCTCGAGCGCAACGGCATGAACGTGCTGACCGCCAAGGACGGGGTCGACGCCATTACCCAGCTGCAAGAGCACAAGCCCGACATCATGCTGCTGGACATCGAGATGCCGCGCATGGACGGCTTCGAGGTGGCGGCACTGGTGCGTCACGACGAGCGCCTCAAGGATCTGCCGATCATCATGATCACCTCGCGTACCGGCGAGAAGCACCGCGAGCGGGCGATGAACATTGGCGTCAACGAGTACCTGGGCAAGCCGTATCAGGAATCCCTGCTGCTTGAAACCATCGCGCAACTGGTCAAACGCACATGACGGATAAAACCGCAGGACGCATTGCCGTGCTCGCCGACACCTCGCTGCAGCGCCACGTGCTGCAGCAGGCGCTGGCGGCCAATGGCTACGAAGTGGTGCTCAACAGCGACCCGGCGCGCCTCGACGAGGACTCCTTGGCGGCCTGCGCCGCCGACCTCTGGCTGGTCGACCTGGCGCAGTCCGAGGACTCGCCGCTGGTCGACAGCCTGCTCGAGCGCTCCGCCGCGCCGGTGCTGTTCGGCGAGGGCCATGCGCCGGAGCGCCATTCGGAGAATTATCCGCGCTGGGAGCGGCGCCTGGTCGGCAAGCTCAAGCGCCTGGTCGGCGACCCCTCGCAGGCGGTCGGGCCGAGCCTCGAGGCGCTGCTCGCCGAGGCGCAGCGGCCGACCCGGTTGGAGCTGCCCAAGGCGCTGGCCGACACGCCGCTGGTGGCCGGTGCGCCGGCGCGTCAGGTGTGGCTGCTGGCCGCCTCCTTGGGCGGGCCGGTAGCGGTCAAGGCGTTTCTCGATGCCTTGCCCGGCGGCCTGCCGCTCGGTTTCATTTACGCCCAGCATATCGACGCCAGCTTCGAGGCGGCGCTGCCGCAGGCGGTGGGGCGGCACAGCCAGTGGCACGTCAACCCGGTACGCCACGGCGATCCGCTGCGCTGCGGCGAGGTGGTGGTGGTGCCGATCCAGCATGAGTTGGGCTTTGCCGACGACGGCGCGATGCAGGTCGGCGAGCGTGGCTGGCCGGAGCCCTACAGCCCGTCGATCGACCAGATGATGCTCAACCTGGCGCAGCATTTCGGTGCCCAGTGCGGGGTGATCGTGTTCAGCGGAATGGGCAGCGACGGCAGCGCCGCAGCCGCCTATGTGCGCCGCCAGGGCGGGGCGATCTGGACCCAGCGGGCCGACAGCTGCGTCTGTGCGAGCATGCCGGACAGCCTGCGCGAGGGCGGCTACAGCGCCTTCAGCGGCGACCCGCGCGAGCTGGCCGAGGCCCTGGTGAACCATCTGGCCGGGCAATGCGCCTGAGCCGCCTTTGACATGCATATTGCGGAGTTTTCATGAGCCAAGCCGTCGCCACCCCGAACAGCGTCACCAGCCTCACCGGGCTGCTGCTACCGCTGGCCGACCGCACCCTGCTGCTGCCCAACGTGGCGGTGGCCGAGCTGATTCCCTATCGCGCGCCGCAAGTCACCCCGGGCATGCCGGCCTGGTTCCTCGGCCAGGTTGCCTGGCGTGATCTGAACCTGCCGCTGCTGTCCTTCGAGGCCGCCTCCGACGGCCAGGCGCAAATCCGTGCGGGCGTGCGGGTGGTGGTGCTCAATGCGCTGGGCGGCCGCCCGCGGGTCAAGTTCCTCGCCCTGCTGGTGCAAGGCATTCCGCGTGCGCTGAAAGTCGACAGCGGCCTGGTGCGCGCCGACGCGCCGTTGGCGCCGCTGGAACTGGATGCGGTCCGCTTCGGTGAGGCGGTGGTGAAGATTCCCGACTTGCTCGGCCTTGAGCAGAAACTGGCCGATGCCGGCCTGATCTGAGGTCATGGCCCAGCTGCGGCATGCCCGGCTCGGCGCCTTAGAGCTGGCCAGCGCTGGCGGTTCGGGGCACCGGTTCGACAAGCACAGCCATGACGAATTCGTAATCAGCGCCAACTTGCGCGGCGACGAACAGATCTGGCTCGACGGCCGCACTTTCGCGGCCGGTCCTGGCGCGATCACCACCTACAATCCGGGGCAGATTCAGGGCGGTGGCGTGGCCGAGGACCGGCCCTGGCACTTCGTCAGTCTCTATGTGACGGCGGAACAGCTGACCCAGACGTTGGGGCTCGGCGCGCTGGAGTTCGCCCGTCCGCTGCGGCACTTGCCGCGCCTTGCCGAAGCGCTGGCCGCGGCGGTAGAGACCGGGCTGCACGCCGATCCTTTCCTGCGCGAGCGTGGCGAGGAGCGCCTGATCCGGCTGCTCGGCGAGGTCGCCCGGACTGCCGACGTGCGTCTGCCCAGCTGCGCGGCCAGCGGCCGCGGGCCGGTGGTGCGGCTGCAGGAGTGGCTGGCCGCGCACCTGCAGGAGGCGCCGAGCCTGGATGACATGGCCGCCCACCTGGGGCTGTCGAAGTTTCACCTGTTACGCAGCTTCCAGCAGCAGACCGGACTCACTCCGCGGCAATGGGCGATGCAACTGCGCACCTGTCGCGCCCAGGCGCTGCTGCGTGCCGGCCGACCGGCCACGGAGACCGCCCATGCCCTCGGCTTCGCCGACCAGAGCCACCTGAACCGGCACTTTCGCGCCGCCTACGGGCTATCGCCTGGGCGCTTCCAGCGCGCGCTGCGCGGCTGACGCGCAATCCTGTACAAGTTCCCACGCCCCGGCGCGGGCGACACTGGCGCGACCACCGTTGCCGGAGTCGCTGTCCATGTCTGCCGTGTTCTTCGCTGCCCTACTGTTTGGTTTCGTGTTCTGCCTGTCGCCCGGGGCGGTGCTGGCCGAGACTCTGCGGCGTGGGCTCAAGGGGGGCTTCCGGCCGGCGTTGCTGGTGCAGTTCGGCTCGCTGATTGGCGATGCGTTGTGGGCGCTGATTGGTCTTACCGGCTTGGCGCTGTTGCTCGCGCAGGAGGGCCTGCGGCTGCCGCTGACGCTGGCCTCGGCGACCTATCTGGTGTGGCTCGGCGTGCAGAGTTTCGGCGATGCCTGGCGTCCAGTGGCGGCACAAGAGGCGGGCGCGCAGGCGCGTGGCGCCTTCGCCGCCGGTGCCGCGCTGTCGTTGTCCAACCCGAAGAACCTGGTGTACTGGGGTGCGCTGGGCAGCGCCCTGGCGGGAATCGTCGACGGTGTGCCGAGCCAGGCGCAGGCGCTGGTGTTCTTCGCCGGCTTCATGCTGGCGTCCTTGCTCAGCTGCTTTCTCTGCGCCGGATTGGTTGACTGGCTGCGTCGCCACGCCTCGCCATGCTGGCAGCGTGTCAGCCACGCCCTGTGCGGCCTGGTGCTGCTGGTTCTGGCGGGTCTGGCGCTGCGCGGGGTGTAGGGCGCGCGGGCAGCCTACAGGAAATCGCCCCACAGCTGCTGCGCCACGCTCAGCGCCACCACCGGCGCGGTTTCGGTGCGCAGCACTCGCGGGCCGAGGCGGGCAGCGTGGTAGCCGGCGGCCTTGGCCTGTTCGACTTCGGCGTCGGACAGACCACCTTCCGGGCCGATCAGAAAGGCCAGGGACGCCGGTCTGGCGTGACTGGCCAGCGGCTCGGCGACCGGGTGCAACACCAGCTTGAGCACGGCCTCGGCCTGCTGCAGCCAATCGGCCAGCGCCACCGGCGGGTGAATCAGCGGCAGCACCGAGCGCCCGCACTGCTCGCAGGCGCTGATCGCTACCTGGCGCCAGTGGGCCAGGCGCTTGTCGGCGCGTTCGTCCTTGAGGCGCACCTCACAGCGCTCGCTGATGATCGGGGTGATCTCGGTCGCCCCGAGTTCGCAGGCCTTCTGGATCGCCCAGTCCATCCGCTCGCCGCGCGACAGGCCCTGGCCAAGGTGGATGCGCAGCGGTGATTCGGCGAGGCCGGCGAACTGTTCGCGCAGTTCGACGCGCACCACCTTCTTGCCGACTTCGATCAGCTCGCCGCGAAACTCCTGGCCGCTGCCATCGAACAGCTGCACGGTGTCGCCGACGGCCAGGCGCAGCACGCGGCCGATGTAGTGGGCCTGGGCCTCGGGCAGCGCGTGCTGGCCGAGGGCGAGGGGCTGATCGATAAAGAAGCGCGACAGTCTCATCCCGGATCTCGGTGGTTGGGGTGGAAATTGCTCACCGCGACGCTGACCGCGCTGCGGGTGGCGAGGTCGATGCCTTCGGTGGCCACCGTGGCGAGGAAGTCGATCTGCTCGGGAGTGATGACGTAGGGCGGCAGGAAGTACACCACGCTGCCCAGCGGCCGCAGCAGCGCGCCGCGACTCAGGGCATGCTGGAAGACCTGCAGGCCGCGGCGCTCCTGCCAGGGGTAGGCGGTCTTGCTGGCCTTGTCCTGGACCATCTCGATGGCCAGGGCCATGCCGGTCTGGCGCACTTCGGCGACGTGCGGGTGCTCGGCCAGGTGCGCGGTGGCGCTGGCCATCTTGGTCGCCAGCGCCTGGTTGGCCGCGATGACGTTGTCCTCGGCGAAGATGTCCAGGGTCGCCAGCGCGGCCACGCAGGCCAGCGGGTTGCCGGTGTAGGTGTGCGAGTGGAGGAAGGCGCGCAGGGTGTCGTAGTCGTCGTAGAACGCCTGGTAGACGGTGTCGGTGGTGAGCACCGCGGCCATCGGCAGGTAGCCGCCGGTCAGCGCCTTGGACAGCACCAGGAAGTCCGGGGTGATGCCGGCCTGTTCGCAGGCGAACATGGTGCCGGTGCGCCCGAAGCCGACGGCGATCTCGTCGTGGATCAGGTGCACGCCGTAGCGGTCGCAGGCCTCGCGCAACAGCTTGAGGTAGACCGGGTGGTACATGCGCATGCCGCCGGCGCCCTGGATCAGCGGCTCAACGATCACCGCGGCGACTTCCCGGTGGTGCGCGGCCAGGCACTGTTCCATGTGGGCGAACATGTTGCGCGAGTGCTCCTCCCAGCCCATGCCTTCCGGGCGGTAGTAGCAGTCCGGGCTCGGCACCTTGAGGGTGTCGAGCAGCAGCGGTTTGTAGGTCTCGGTGAACAGCGCGACGTCGCCCACCGACATCGCCGCCACGGTCTCGCCGTGGTAACTGTTGCTCAGGGTGACGAAGCGCTTCTTGCCGTCCTGGCCGCAGTTGCGCCAGTAGTGGAAGCTCATCTTCAGCGCCACCTCGATGCCCGACGAGCCGTTGTCGGCGTAGAACACCCGGTCCAGGCCGGCCGGGGTGATCTGCACCAAACGCTCGGACAGCTCGATCACCGGCGGGTGGCTGAAGCCGGCGAGCATCACGTGTTCGAGTTGCTCGAGCTGGTCCTTGAGACGCTGGTTGATCCGTGGATTGGCGTGGCCGAAGACGTTGACCCACCAGGAGCTGACCGCGTCGAGGTAGCGCTTGCCCTCGAAGTCTTCCAGCCACACCCCCTCGCCGCGCTTGATCGGGATCAGCGGCAGGCGCTCGTGGTCTTTCATCTGCGTGCAGGGATGCCAGAGCACCGCGAGGTCGCGCTGCATCCACTGATCGTTCAGGCCCATGGTGATTCTCCTCGAAGATTCGCGGCGGCGCGCGAGGGCAGTTTCGGCTGCCCGGCAAACAGATGCGCAAGCCTATGCAATGGGGCGCCGGGCGACAACCGCGGGATGTCCGACGGAGGTGGCTGGCCCGCCCTCTGACGCTGGCGTATCCTCCTGCGCCACAGCGGACGGGGCGTCTGCGATAACGGAATGCCATGCGTGGGGGTGTCGAATGCTGGCCGGATGGATGCGTGCGGGAACATGGGTGCTGCTCGGGCTGTTCAGCCTGACGGTGGTGGCGAAGGACAAGCAGCCGACGGCCATAGTCGTCGGCGCCGGTCTGGCGGGGCTGACCGCCGCCTATGAGCTGCAGCAGAAGGGCTGGCAGGTCACCGTGCTGGAGGCCAAGGCCAGTGTCGGCGGGCGTTCCGGCCTGGCGACCAGCGAATGGATCGGCAACAGCAAGGCGCAGCCGGTGCTCAATCGCTATCTCGAGCAGTTCAAGCTGAAGACCCTGCCGGCGCCGGAGTTCGTGCGTACGCCGAGTTATCTGATCGGTGGCCAGTACTTCAGCGCCGCCGAGCTCAAGGAGAAACAGCCGGCCACCGCCGAGGCGCTGGCGCGGGTCGACAAGAGTCTCGACGACCTGGCGGCCTCGATCGAGGATCCGCTCAATCCGGCGGCCAACAGCACCCTGTTCGCCCTCGACCAGATTACCGTGGCGAAATGGCTGGACAAGCTGCAGCTGCCGACCACCGCCCGCCAGCTGGTGAACCAGCGCATCCGCACCCGCTATGACGAGCCCTCGCGCCTGTCGCTGCTCTATCTGGCGCAGCAGATGCGCGTCTACCGCAAGATCGACGACCGCGACCTGCGCGCCGCCCGTCTGCCCGGTGGCAGCCCAGTGCTGGCCGATGCCTTCGTCAAGCAACTGAAGACCATCAAGACCAACGCGCGGGTGTCCGCCGTCACCCAGGACAAGGACGGCGTGACCGTCAAGGTCGGCACGGTCGGCTATCAGGCCGATTACGTGGTGCTGGCCGTGCCGCTGCGCGCGCTGGCGAAGATCCAGCTGACCCCGGCGCTGGACGCCAAGCACCTGGCGGCGCTGAAAAGTACCAACTACGGCTGGCGCGACCAGATCATGCTGAAGTTCAAGCACCCGGTGTGGGAGAGCAAGGCACGCCTGTCCGGCGAGATCTACAGCGATCAGGGGCTGGGCATGCTGTGGATCGAGCCGGCGCTGAAGGGCGGCGCCAACGTGGTGATCAACCTGTCCGGCGACAACGCCCGCCTGTTGCAGGCCTTCGGCGACCGGCAGATGGTCGATCAGGTGCTGATCCGCCTGCACGAGTACTACCCGAAGGCGCGCGGTGCCTACAGCGGTTACGAAATCCGCCGCTACAGCACCGATCCGGGCACCGGCGGCGCCTACCTGGCCTTCGGTCCGGGGCAGATCAGCCGTCACTGGCGGCTCTGGGAGCAGCCACTGCAACGCCTGGCCTTCGCCGGCGAGCACACCGACGCGCTCTATCCCGGCACCCTGGAAGGCGCCCTGCGCAGTGGCCGGCGCGCCGCCAGCCAGGTCGAGGACCTGTACGCCGGCAAGCCGGTGGTGGCGCCCGAGCCGGCGCTCGCCAAGGCTAGCGCTGCGCCGGCCAAGGCCAAAGACCGAGACGAGAAAGGCTTCTTCTCCAAACTGTTCGACTGATCGCTGTGGGACGCCTGCCCACGCGGGCGTCCCTCTCCCTCGTCGCGCCATCGTCGCGTTGGCAGCCAGTCCTTGGCGCTCTCTGGAATAAATCGTTTTTCTCGATATTTCATAGCGAAATTTTCCGCTTTAACTCGATAGCTTTACGGCTAGTCTTAACCCATCGTTTTTTCGGGATATTTGCATGCAGTGGCGCAATTCTTCCGCCCGCTATGGCCTGGTCAGCATCCTGCTGCACTGGGGCGTGGCCCTGGCGGTGTTCTTTTTGTTCGGCTTGGGCCTCTGGATGGTCGAGCTGGACTACTACAGCGCCTGGTACAACGCCGCGCCGGCCCTGCATAAAGACATCGGCCTGATCCTCCTGGCGGTCATGCTGTTGCGCCTAGTCTGGCGCTTCGTCAGCCCGCCCCCGCCGGTCCTGAGCAGCTACGACAGCCTCACCCGGCTGAGCGCCAAGTTCGGTCATGCCGTGCTCTATCTCGGCCTGTTCGCGGTGCTGATCTCCGGCTACCTGATCTCCACCGCCGAGGGCCGCGGGATCAGCCTGTTCGGACTGATCGAGGTGCCGGCGCTGATCAGCGGCATTCCCGACCAGGAAGACGTGGCCGGCCTGGTGCACGAGTACGTGGCCTGGGGGCTGGTGATCTTCTCCGGATTGCACGCCCTGGCGGCCCTGAAACACCACTTCATCGACCGTGACGTGACCCTGGCGCGTATGCTCGGGCGCGCGCGCTGATTCTCCTCAACCCCCACAAGGAAAAGATGCTTATGTTGAAGCAAACCCTCGCCGCGCTGGCCCTCGGTAGCGCTCTGTTGAGCGCCGGCCAGGCCATGGCCGCCGATTACGCCATCGACAAGGAAGGCCAGCACGCCTTCGTCACCTTCAAGATCAATCACCTGGGCTACAGCTTCATCTATGGCAGCTTCAAGGACTTCGACGGCGCTTTCAGCTTCGATGCCAAGAACCCCGACGCCAGCAAGGTCAAGGTGAGCATCAACACCGCCAGCGTTGACACCAACCACGCCGAGCGCGACAAGCACCTGCGCAGCGGCGACTTCCTGAATGTCGGCAAGTACCCGACCGCGACCTTCGCATCCACTTCGGTCAAGTCCACCGGTAGCGGCACCGCCGATATCACCGGCAACCTGACCCTCAATGGCGTGACCAAGCCGGTGGTGATCGCCGCCAAGTTCAACGGCGAGGGCAAGGACCCGTGGGGTGGCTACCGCGCCGGCTTCGAGGGCAGCACCACGCTGAAACTGAAGGACTTCCAGATCCAGAAGGACCTCGGCCCGACCTCCCAGGAAGTGCAGATGATCATTTCGTTCGAAGGCGTACGCCAGTAAGCGTCGCTAGCGCCTGCCAGAACGCCGGCCCAGAGCCGGCGTTTTGCTGTCGGACAGGCAGAAAAAAGCCGGCGGGTCCGCCGGCTTTTTTCATTGCTACAGGGCTTAGCGGTTGCGCGTCAGCAGGGCCGGCTTCTCGCCGCGCGGGCGATTGCTCTGCTCGAGTTGCTCCAACTGCTCGGGCGTCGGCAGGCGCTCGCCCTTGCGGATGATCAGCGGCTGCTTACCGCTGCTACGCGGGTCCTGAACCGCTGGCTCATGGCGCTCGCTGCGCAGCGAGTCGTCACGACGACCGCCGCCAGTGCCGCGGCCCTGACCGCTACGGCCCTGGCTCTGGCCCTGTGGGCGTTGGCCGGACTTGCCCGGTTTGTTGCCGCCCTGGGCGCCGCCCGGCCGCTGGCCCTGGCTCTGGTTACGCCCTTGCGCGGCCTGGCCCTGCCCTTGACCCTGGCCACCGCGGCGCGGATTGCGGCCCTGGGGTTTGGGCTGCACCGGTACGTAGTCGGCGCGGTTGCCAAAGTTGTCGATTTCGTCGTCGAGGAACTCCTCCGGGTCGCGATCCGGCGGCAGCGCCGGCGCGGCGGCTGGCTGCGCGCGCTGCGGCTGCTTGGCCTGCGTCTGAGGCTGGGCCTGGGCCTGGCCGGTGGGCTTCTGCCGACCCTTGTCCTTGCCCTTGTCCTTGCGTCCGCCCTGATGCTCGCCGGCGTTGCCGCGGGCCTTCTTCTGCTGCTCGCCGCGCGGTTGGCGCGGTTCGCGTGGCGGACGGGCCTCGGGTTTTTCCACCTCGACGGTGCTGGCGTCGAAGCCGAGCAGGTCGCCGTCGGCGATCTTCTGCTTGGTCATCCGCTCGATGCCTTTGAGCAGCTTCTCTTCGTCCGGCGCCACCAGCGAGATCGCCTCGCCGCTGCGCCCGGCACGGCCGGTGCGGCCGATGCGGTGTACGTAGTCTTCCTCGACGTTCGGCAGCTCGAAGTTGACCACATGCGGCAGCTGGTCGATATCCAGGCCGCGGGCGGCGATATCGGTGGCCACCAGGATGCGCACCTGGTTGGCCTTGAAGTCAGCCAGCGCCTTGGTGCGCGCGTTCTGGCTCTTGTTGCCGTGGATCGCCATCGCCGGCAGGCCGTGCTTGTCGAGGTACTCGGCCAGGCGGTTGGCACCGTGCTTGGTGCGGGTGAACACCAGTACCTGCTCCCAGGCACCCTGGGTGACCAGGTGCGCGAGCAGCGCGCGCTTGTGGCTGGATGGCAGACGGTAGACGCGTTGCTCGATGCGCTCGACCGTGGTGTTCGGCGGCGTGACTTCGATGCGCTCGGGGTTGTGCAGCAGCTTGCTGGCCAACTCGGTGATATCGCGGGAGAAGGTCGCCGAGAACAGCAGGTTCTGGCGCTGCGCCGGCAGGCGGGCGAGGACTTTCTTCACGTCGTGGATGAAGCCCATGTCGAGCATGCGGTCGGCTTCGTCGAGGACCAGGATTTCGACATGGGCGAGGTCGACCTTGCCTTGGCCGGCGAGGTCGAGCAGGCGGCCCGGGCAGGCGACGAGGATGTCGACGCCCTTGGCCAGGGCCTGGGCCTGCGGGTTCATGCCGACGCCACCGAAGACGCAGGTGCTGACCAGCGGCAGATCACGGGCGTAGACCTTGAAGCTGTCATGCACCTGGGCGGCCAGCTCGCGGGTCGGGGTCAGCACCAGCACGCGCGGCTGGCGCGGGCCGTGGCGGTGCGGCTTGTCCGGGTGACCGGCGGGGAACAGACGTTCGAGGATCGGCAGCGCGAAGCCGCCGGTTTTACCCGTACCCGTCTGGGCGGCGACCATCAGGTCGCGACCTTGCAACACGGCGGGAATGGCCCGCTGTTGCACCGGCGTGGGTTGGGTGTAGCCGGCTGCGTGCACGGCACCGACCAAAGCCTCGGAGAGACCGAGGGAGGCAAAGGACATGAGTAATCCTGTCTAGTTAGGGCGTGGCCCGGGGATCTTGGCCAGACTTGAAACACGCTTGGGGCGTGGTCCCGTCCGGTCCTGCTGGGCCTCTGCGGGCCGAGTGTCCGGGCGAAAGCCTGGCGGGGAAGCCGGAGTATAACAAAACCTGGCGGTTGTGCGTTTTTTCACCGGCCGACGGTAAATCTCAGCAGGAAGAAGCAGTTGTCTTGTCTTCAGAATCTGTTCAGGAGTGAGCGAGCTAAGGTCAGGCAAGGCGAAAATGGCCGAGGGAGCGGAGTTTACAATTGTAAATGAGCATCCCGAGGCCATTTTCAACGCCGTATGACCGACGCGCAGCCGCTCCTGAGCAGATTCTCAGCGCGGCAGCTTGAGGTTGTTCCAGATTGCCAGGCTGGGTTCGGCCTGGTTTAGGGTATAGAAGTGCAGCCCCGGCGCACCGCCCTGCAACAGGCGTTCGCACATCTCGCTGATCACCTGCTCGCCGTAGGCCTGAATGCTGGCGATGTCGTCGCCATAGGCCTCCAGCTGCTTGCGGATCCAGCGCGGGATTTCCGCGCCGCAGGCGTCGGAGAAGCGCGCCAGCTTGCTGTAGTTGGTGATCGGCATGATCCCCGGCACCACCGGCATGTCCACGCCGAGCTTCTGCACCCGATCGACGAAGTAGAAGTAGCTGTCGGCGTTGAAGAAGTACTGGGTGATCGCGCTGTCGGCGCCGGCCTTGGCCTTACGCACGAAGTTGCTCAAGTCGTCCTCGAAGCTGCGCGCCTGCGGATGCATCTCCGGATAGGCGGCGATCTCGATGTGGAAATGCTCGCCGGTTTCGGCGCGGATGAACTCGACCAGCTCGTTGGCGTAGCGCAGCTCGCCGCTGGCCATGCCCATGCCCGACGGCAAGTCGCCGCGCAGGGCGACGATGCGCTGGATCCCGGCTTCGCGATATTGGTTCAGCAGGTCGCGCAGGTCGTCCTTGCTGTCACCGACGCAGGACAGGTGCGGCGCGGTCGCCACGCCGACGTCGCCGTTCAGCTGCAACACGGTGTGCAGGGTACGGTCGCGGGTCGAGCCGCCGGCACCATAGGTGCAGGAGAAAAAATCGGGGTTGTAGGCAGCCAGCTGGCGCGCGGTGGCCAGCAGTTTTTCGTGCCCGGCTTCGGTCTTGGCGGGGAAGAACTCGAAGCTGTAGCGGCGTTCTTGGCTCATAGCTTGATTCCGTAGGGTGGGTTAGCCGAAGGCGTAACCCACCGTTTGAGTGGTGGCGCGGGTGGGTTACGCCGCTGCGCGGCTAACCCACCCGACGGGCTTACGGTTCGGCGCTTCCTTAGTAGCGGTAGGCGTCCGGCTTGAATGGGCCGGCCACGGTGACGCCGATGTACTCGGCCTGCTTGCCGGTCAGCTGGGTGACCACGCCACCGAAGCCCTTGACCATCTCCAGCGCCACTTCTTCGTCGAGTTTCTTCGGCAGCACTTCCACGGACAGTTTGGCGGCCTTGGCGGCAGCCGGCAGGTCGGCGAACTTAGCACCGTACAGGTGGATCTGCGCCAGTACCTGGTTGGCGAACGAGCCGTCCATGATTCGGCTCGGGTGGCCGGTGGCGTTGCCCAGGTTCACCAGACGGCCTTCGGCGAGCAGGATCAGGTAGTCGTCGTTGTGCGGATCGAAGCCGTCCTTGCCGGTGCGATGGATCTTGTGCACCTGCGGCTTGACCTCTTCCCAGGCCCAGGTCTTGCGCATGAAGGCGGTATCAATTTCATTGTCGAAGTGACCGATGTTGCACACCACGGCGCGCTTCTTCAGTGCCTTGAGCATGCCGGCGTCGCAGACGTTGACGTTACCGGTGGTGGTGACGATCAGGTCGATCTTGCCGAGCAGGGCGGCGTCGACGCTGGCTTCGCTGCCGTCGTTGAGGCCGTTGTTGTACGGCGAGACGACTTCGAAGCCGTCCATGCACGCCTGCATGGCGCAGATCGGGTCGACTTCGGAAACCTTGACGATCATGCCTTCCTGGCGCAGGGACTGGGCCGAGCCCTTGCCCACGTCGCCGTAGCCGATCACCAGCGCCTGCTTGCCGGACAGCAGGTGGTCGGTGCCGCGCTTGATGGCGTCGTTCAGGCTGTGGCGGCAGCCGTATTTGTTGTCGTTCTTGCTCTTGGTCACCGAGTCGTTGACGTTGACCGCCGGGACTTTCAGGGTGCCGGCCTTGAGCATGTCGAGCAGGCGGTGCACGCCGGTGGTGGTTTCTTCGGTGATGCCGTGGATCTTGTCGAGCATCGCCGGGTATTTCTTGTGCAGGATCTCGGTCAGGTCGCCGCCGTCGTCGAGCACCATGTTGGCATCCCACGGCTGGCCGTCCTTGAGGATGGTCTGCTCGATGCACCACTCGTACTCTTGCTCGGTCTCGCCTTTCCAGGCGAATACCGGGATACCGGCGGCGGCGATGGCGGCGGCGGCCTGGTCCTGAGTCGAGAAGATGTTGCAGGACGACCAGCGCACTTCGGCGCCGAGGGCGATCAGGGTTTCGATCAGCACGCCGGTCTGGATGGTCATGTGGATGCAGCCGAGGATCTTCGCGCCGCGCAAAGGCTGTTCGCCGGCATATTTACGGCGCAGGCCCATCAGGGCGGGCATTTCCGACTCGGCGATGATCAGCTCGCGGCGGCCCCAGGCGGCCAGGGAAATGTCGGCGACCTTGTAGTCGGTGAAACCGCCAGGCGTCAGTACAGCGCTCATGAAATGAGTTCTCCATTCGTTGTCTGCGAATGGGCGCCGTTGATGCGTTTGGTTAACGCCCCATCCGAGCCTGACAAGCCGGATCATCACGGCCTGCTGCAGCGCCCCTCGGATGGGTGGCGGGCGCGACCGGAGCGGAGCCGGTCGCGTGAAGCCTGGCGATTATAGCGAGGCCGGGCGCCTTGCCCAAGGCTTTCCGTCGCGTGCCGGGCTGTCTATCGGGGCGATTGATAAGCCTGCGGCGACAGCAGCGCCACGGCTCTGCGATCATCCCGGCGTCCTAGACCAATGGAGCGCGTATGAACTTCCACACTCGCAAGTGGGTCAAGCCCGAAGACCTCAACCCCAACGGCAGCTTATTTGGCGGCAGTCTGCTGAAGTGGATCGACGAGGAGGCGGCGATCTACGCCATCGTCCAGCTCGGCAACCAGAAGGTGGTGACCAAGTTCATCTCCGAGATCAACTTCGTCAGCTCGGCACGCCAGGGCGACATCATCGAGCTGGGCATTACCGCCAGCGAGTTCGGCCGCACCTCGATCACCCTGACCTGCGAAGTGCGCAACAAGATCACCCGCAAGAGCATCCTCACCATCGACCGCATGGTGTTCGTCAACCTCGGCGTGGATGGTCTGCCGGCGCCGCATGGCAAGACCGAGATCACCTATATCAAGGACCAGTTCAAAGAATAGGCCGCGCACTGGCCCGGGTGCCGGTCGTCCGGGCGAGCCGGGCTTCCGGTACCCGCGGCTCAGCGTTGCAGGTCCTGCTCCGTCGCGCGCAGTTCGGCACGGGCCTCGGCCAGCTTGGCCTGGCGCCTGGCGATCTTCTCCGGGTCGCCCTTGGCCTTGGCTTCGCTGAGGTCGGCCTCGCGTTGGCTGACTTCCGCCCGGTACTTGGCCACCTTGGCCTCGCGGTCTCTTTGCAGGCCGGCATCGCTGCAGTGGGCCGTCACTTCGGCCAGTGCCTTTTCCAGACCCGCCTGTTGGGCGCTGTTGCCAGCGGATCTGGCGACTTCGATGCGCTGCTCCAGGGCCTGGCGCTTGGCTGCGCAACCGCCAGGAGCGTCGTCGGCGGCCAGGGCCGGATTGGCCGGCACGATGCCGGCGAGAAGGGTGGCAAGGGGCAAGGTAAACAGTCTGTTCATCGGTTTTTTCCTCCAGTCTCGATGGCCCTATTGTGTCTGGAAGCGCGAGTTGGCGCGCCGCGGATCGCCCTTTCATTGATCTGCGGCAAACTGTCACCAGGCTTGGTATTTGCCGGACAGGTGGGGATACTGTCGCCCGCCGTTTTGCCGTCGACGTTCCGAGGTTGCCCGTGAAGAGCCGTATTGCCGTCCTGCTGACCTGCCTGCTGCTGAGTGCCTGCGGGAAGATCGACCCGAATTCGCCGCTCGGCCAGCGCAAGGCGATCTTCAAGCAGATGCTTAATACCAGCGAGGATCTCGGCGGCATGCTGCGCGGGCGCATTCCCTTCGACGGCCAGCGCTTCGCCACCGGCGCGGCGCAGCTGGATCAACTGGCGCGCCAGCCCTGGCAGCACTTCCCGCAGATCAAGGACGACGAGCGCAGCACCGCCAAGGATGAGGTTTGGCAGCGCCAGGAGCGCTTCCAGCAGCTGGCGCGCCAGTTGGAGGCGGCGACCGCCACGCTGGTCGCCGCCACCACCCAGCAGCCGCTGGCGCCGGCCGCGGTGGAGGCACCGGTGCAGAAGGTGGAAGACAGCTGCGAAGCCTGCCACCAGGAATTCCGCGCCTTCTGATTTGGAGTCGGCGGACCGGCAAGTTTGCCTCTTGCCGAGCCACCCCTAGTGCCTGTTCAAAGTCTCGCGATTCGAAAGTCGGCGCTGGCCGTCGGTGGAAAATGCTTCGCAGTTTTCCACCCTACGCGGACTGGCAGGCTGGGTAGGGTGGATAACGCTTTGCTTATCCACCATCACGCCGATAGCCAATGCTCACGGGCGAGACCTTGAGCAGTTTCTTAGAGCCTGTCTCGGATCTGCTGCGCGTCGGCCAAACGGTGTTAAAAACGGCTTCGGAATGCTCATTTACAACTCGTAAACTCCGCTTCCTCAGCCGTTTTTGCCTTGTTTGACTCTAGCTCGCGAGATCCGAAACAGGCTCTTAGAAACCGGGCACTGCTGCCGCCTGCAATTGCTTGCGTAGAGCGAGCACCTCGGGATGCTGGAAGAATGCCCGCAACTGTTGCGCTCGTGCCGGGCCGACGCCCGACGCGCTCCGCCATTGTTCGGCCGTGTGCTGGGCCAGAGCGTCCCAGTTGGCGGGTAGCGCCGACGCATCGATGGGCGGCATGCCGAGGGCGCGCAGCCAGGTGGTGAAGGAGCGCTGGCGGGCCTGGGCAAAGCTCTGGGTCAGCGCCGCGGCACTCCGCACGCCGAGGCCGGGAGTTTCGCGCAGTTGCGCTTCAGATAGATTCAGCCAGTCGAGCAAGCCATCCAGGCGTTGCGCCTGCAGCAATTTTTCCCAGGTGCCCGGGCCGACCCCAGGTAGCGCCAGACCCTGCTTGCCGCTGAGCCAGGCGAGGCGGGCACGGAACTGGCCGGTGCAGCCCGGCGTCGGCTGCCAGCAGCTCAAGGCATGATAATCCGCGGCGGTCGGTGCTTGCAACTGCGGGCGTTCGGCGGCGCGCCAGACCACGCTGTCCAGCCGCGGAATGGTCAGCCCGGCGAGGGCGATGGCGACCTGGTCGCCGGGGCGGATGTCCAGCGCTTGCCAGCGGCGCAGTGAGCCGAGGCTGACCCGGCGGACGTTGCGGTCGTCGAGGCGCACCGGCACCAGATTCAGCACCGGAGTGATGCGCCCGCTGCGGCCGATGTTGAACTGCACGCTGCGCACCTGCGCGAGGGTCTGGGCGAGCGGGTGTTTCCACGCCACGGCCCAGGCCGGTGGCGCGGCCTGCCAGCGTGCAGCTGCCGGTCGCTGGCTCTGGCGCAGCACCACGCCATCACTGGCGAAGGGCAGGGCGCTGCGATACCAATGCTCGCGCCAACGCTGCGCCTCCTCGACGCTGTGCAGCGGCTGACTGAAGCGCGCCGTATCGGCAAAGCCTAGGGCGCTCAGGCCGGCGAGGCGGGCACTCATGCTCGCCGGGCCATTCGGCCAATCCCAGACGAACAGGCCGATCTGCGTGGCCTCGCTCGGGCTCAGGTGCTGACGGGCGAGCAGCCCGGCGACCTGGCCGCGCGCGCCGCGGCTGCCGGCTTTGGCTTGCACGTGGTCGGGCAGAAGCCAGTACAGCTCGCCTTGCAGGATCAGCGGGTCCGTCGCGCTCAGCCGTTGCGGGATGGCGGCGATCTGCCGGGCCTGGGCCGTCCAGTCCTGGCCGTGGCGGCCGTCGCCGCGGCTGATCGCCTGGCGGACCAGGGTGACCGCCGCGCCATCGACCTTGGGCTGAATCCATAGGTCGCTGCGCGGCGCCATCCAGGCTTGCACGGCGGCGGTATCGGCGAGTTTGCCCAGCCCGGTCTGCGCCACCGGATGGCGTACCGGCCCTCCGGCGCTGGGTAGTGCCGGCGATGCCGTCGGAGCGGCGGCAGGAAAGCAGCGGTTCCATGCTTCCAGGCGGGCGCGGGCCTGGTCATACAGCTCGTCGGCGACCAGCGACTGGCCGAGACGATGGTAGGCATCGTCCCACGCGGCGATTTGCGCGCTGAGGACGGTCAGCTCCTGAGTCGCGCGGGCGGCTGGCCAGGCGGGGCAGGTGTCGGCGTGGCTAACCAGTGGACATAGGGCGAGGCATAACGCGATCCGGCGTTTCATCGGGAGCAATCCTTGCTCGGCGGGGAGGAGGCCGAAGTCTAGCGGCGTGACTGTTGCAGTTGCCGTGCGCGAGCGCTCAGTTAGCCGCGGAGCGGGCCAACGACTGCACGGATGCAGGAGGCAGGGCGAGACAGCTGTAGGGTGGAAAATCGCGAAGCGTTTTCCACCGCTGGCGCATCGGTGGATGTGAAAAACGACATCCACCCTACAACTTGGGGGAGGCTAATCGTTGACCTGACCGCTCCCCCTCTCCCTAACCCTCTCCCCAGCGGGGCGAGGAGATAAAGCAAAAAGCCCCGCACTGGGCGGGGCTTCTTGTTTTCACTGGGGCCTTACAGACCGGCCGCGCTGCGCAGCGCCTCGGCCTTGTCGGTTTTTTCCCAGGTGAAGGTGGTGAAGGTGTCGTTGCCGACGCTCAGCTCGTACGGGGTGCGGCCGAAGTGGCCGTAGGCCGCGGTCGGCTGGTACATCGGGTGGAGCAGGTCGAGCATCTTGGTGATCGCATACGGACGCAAGTCGAAGTGCTCGCGCACCAGCTGGATGATCTTGCTGTCGGCGATCTTGCCGGTGCCGAAGGTGTTCAGCGAGATCGAGGTCGGCTGGGCCACGCCGATGGCGTAGGAGACCTGGATTTCGCAGCGCTCGGCGAGGCCGGCGGCGACGATGTTCTTCGCCACGTAGCGGCCGGCGTAGGCGGCCGAGCGGTCGACCTTGGACGGGTCCTTGCCGGAGAACGCGCCGCCGCCGTGCCGGGCCATGCCGCCGTAGGAGTCGACGATGATCTTGCGCCCGGTCAGGCCGCAGTCGCCCACCGGGCCGCCGATGATGAACTGGCCGGTCGGGTTGATGTGGAACTGGGTGTCCTTGTGCAGCAGTTCGGCCGGCAGCACGTGCTTGACGATCAGCTCCATCACGCCTTCGCGCAGGTCGGCGTACTTCACATCCGGATTGTGCTGGGTGGACAGCACCACGGCGTCGATACCGACCACCTTGCCGTTCTCGTAGCGGCAGGTGACCTGCGACTTGGCGTCCGGGCGCAGCCACGGCAGCAGGCCGGACTTGCGCGCCTCGGCCTGGCGCTCGACCAGGCGGTGGGAGAAGCAGATCGGCGCCGGCATCAGCACGTCGGTCTCGCTGCTGGCGTAGCCGAACATCAGGCCCTGGTCGCCGGCGCCCTGGTCTTCCGGCTTGGCGCGGTCGACGCCCTGATTGATGTCCGGGGACTGCTTGCCGATGATGTTGATGATGCCGCAGGTGGCGCCGTCGAAGCCGACGTCGGAGCTGGTGTAGCCGATGTCGCAGATGACCTTGCGCACCAGCTCTTCGAGGTCGATCCAGGCGCTGGTGGTGACTTCGCCGGCGACGATGGCCACGCCGGTCTTCACCAGGGTTTCGCAGGCCACGCGGGCTTGCTTGTCTTCGGCGATGATGGCGTCGAGCACCGCATCGGAGATCTGGTCGGCGATCTTGTCCGGATGGCCTTCGGACACGGACTCGGAAGTAAACAGGGAGTAGTCGCTCATCAATCGGTTCCTAATTTTTACCGGTGGGTGAGGTTGCTTCGGGAATCCGGTTTGGCGAAGTGCCGCACCTGAATTTGAAAGCCGTTCTTCAAGCCAATATAGAGGCTCTCGCCGGGCGCAAGCCCCGCGGCGGCGGCCCAGCGGGCCAGGTCGTCCTGTTCGAAGCCCAGCCAGAGATCGCCGCAGGCCTCCCTGGCCCAGCTCTGGTTGTGGCTGCACAGCTCGGTGATCAGCAGGCTGCCGCCGCTTTTCACCAGGCCGGCCAGTTGCTGCAGGGCCTCGGCCGGGGTGGCGAAATGGTGCAGGACCATGTTCAGCACCACGCAGTCGGCGGCCTGTTGCGCATCGTTGAGGGCATCGGCGAGGCGCAGCTCGACATTGCCCAGACCTTCCTGTGCGCAGCGCAGGCGCGCCAGTTCGAGCATCGCCGGGCTGTTGTCCAGGGCGATGACCCGCCTGAAGCGGCGTGCCAGCTCGGGGAGGAAACCGCCGTCGCCGGGGCCGACTTCCAGCGCCGTGGCGGCGGCCGGGAAGCTCAGGGCATCGAGCAGGGCCAGCACGCTGTCGCGGTATTGCGCCAGGCCGGCGATCAGATCCTGCTGGGCGCGGAATTTTTCCACCGTCCTGGCGAAGAAATCCTCGCTGGCCGCGGCGCGCTGGCCGTGCACCGCGGCGATGCGTGCCTGCACCTCGGCCGGCAGGTTCAGCTCATCGACCTCCTCCAGCAGCGCGGCATGCAGGCGGCCACCGAACAGCTCGCCCTGCGGCAGGGCGCGGCGATAGAAGATCGCGTTGCCTTCGCGGCGCGTCGCCACCAGCCCGGCCTGGGCCAGGACCTTGAGGTGGTGGCTCATGCCCGACTGGCCGGTGGCGAAGATCTGCGCCAGTTCCAGCACGCCGAAGGAATCGTTGCTCAGCGCACGCAGCACATTGAGGCGCAGCGGATCGCCACCGGCCTTGCACAGGGCGGCCAGCTCGTCGCAGGCGTCGTGGCGGATCAGGGGCGCGCGCAGGTTCATAGGTGGCGCAGTCTAGTCGGCTATTTTTTATCCAGCAATAGCAATATCAAAAAGTTTTGATATTGGCTGCGAGGCTTGCGCGATGGCGGCGGAGCGGGCCGGTGTTTTGCAGCTTTCGTCGTTCCGTGATTGCCCCGGGCAGCTTGGCTGGGCGAAAATAGCCCCCTTTTTTCTGTTCAGCAGTCCCAGGAGATCAGCGATGCCCAGCCGTCGTGAGCGTGCCAACGCCATTCGTGCCCTCAGCATGGATGCCGTGCAAAAAGCCAACAGCGGTCACCCTGGCGCCCCCATGGGCATGGCCGACATCGCCGAAGTCCTCTGGCGTGACTACCTGCAGCACAACCCGAACAACCCGCAATGGCCCAACCGCGACCGCTTCGTGCTGTCCAACGGCCACGGCTCGATGCTCAACTACTCGCTGCTGCACCTGACCGGCTACGACGTCACCATCGACGACCTCAAGCAGTTCCGCCAGCTCGGCTCGCGCACCCCGGGCCACCCGGAATACGGCTACACCGCCGGCATCGAGACCACCACCGGGCCGCTCGGCCAGGGTCTGGCCAACGCCGTCGGCTTCGCCATCGCCGAGAAGGTGCTGGCCGCCCAGTTCAACCGCGCCGGACACCATATCGTCGACCACAACACCTATGTGTTCCTCGGCGATGGCTGCATGATGGAAGGCATTTCCCATGAAGTCTGCGCGCTGGCCGGCACCCTCGGCCTCGGCAAGCTGATCGCCTTCTACGACGACAACGGCATCTCCATCGACGGCGAAGTGCACGGCTGGTTCACCGACGACACGCCGAAGCGCTTCGAGGCCTACGGCTGGCAGGTGATCCGCAACGTCGACGGGCATGACGCCGACGAGCTGAAGATCGCCATCGACACCGCGCGCAAGAGCGCCGATCAGCCGACCCTGATCTGCTGCAAGACGGTGATCGGCTTCGGCTCACCGAACAAGCAGGGCAAGGAAGAGTGCCACGGCGCGCCGTTGGGGGCCGATGAGATCGCCCTGACCCGCGCCGCGCTGGGCTGGAGCCACGGCCCGTTCGAGGTGCCGGCGGACATCTATGCCGAGTGGGACGCCAAGCAAGCCGGCGTCGCCCGTGAGAGCGAGTGGAACCAGCGCTTCGCCGCCTACCAGGCCGCGCACCCCGAGCTGGCCGCCGAGTTCCAGCGCCGCAGCAAGGGTGAGCTGCCGGCCGATTTCGCCGCCAAGGCCGACGCCTATATCGCCGAAGTCGCCGCCAAGGGCGAAACCATCGCCAGCCGCAAGGCCAGCCAGAACGCGCTGAACGCCTTCGGCCCGCTGCTGCCGGAATTCCTCGGCGGCTCGGCCGACCTGGCCGGCTCCAACCTGACCCTGTGGAAGGGCTGCAAGGGCGTCAGCGCCGACGACGCCAGCGGCAACTACCTGTACTACGGCGTGCGCGAGTTCGGCATGAGCGCGATCATGAACGGCCTCGCCCTGCATGGCGGCTTCGTGCCCTACGGCGCGACCTTCCTGGTGTTCATGGAGTACGCCTGCAACGCCGTGCGCCTGGCCGCGCTGATGAAGAAGCGCGTGCTGTTCGTCTACACCCACGACTCCATCGGCCTCGGCGAAGACGGCCCGACCCACCAGCCGGTCGAGCAGCTGGCCAGCCTGCGCTGCACGCCGAACCTGGACACCTGGCGGCCGTGCGACGCGGTGGAATCGGCGGTGGCCTGGAAGTGCGCGATCGAGCGCAATGACGGCCCCTCGGCGCTGATCTTCTCGCGCCAGAACCTGCCGCATCAGGCCCGCGACAACGCTCAACTGGCCAACATCGCCCGCGGCGGTTACGTGCTGCGCGACTGCGCCGGCGAACCGGAGCTGATCCTGATCGCCACCGGTTCGGAAGTCGGTCTGGCCACTCAGGCCTACGACCAGCTCAGCGAGCAGGGCCGCAAGGTGCGCGTGGTGTCGATGCCGTCGACCAACGTGTTCGATGCCCAGGACGCCGGCTACAAGCAGGCCGTGCTGCCGCTGCAAGTCGGTGCGCGCATCGCCATCGAGGCCGCACATACCGACTTCTGGTACAAGTACGTCGGCCTCGAGGGCCGGGTGATCGGCATGACCAGCTTCGGCGAGTCGGCCCCGGCGCCGGCGCTGTTCGAGCACTTCGGCTTCACCGTCGAGAACATCCTGTCGACTGCCGAAGAGCTGCTCGACGCCTGATTCTGGTCGTTTGCGTAGGATGGGTTGAGCGCAGCGATACCCATCGAGCCTGCACGTGATGGGTATCGCAGGCTCAACCCATCCTACGGTCGCTCCCCATCGAGACCACTCATGCCCAACCGCCCCTATAGAGTCGCCCTCAACGGTTACGGCCGCATCGGTCGCTGTGTGCTGCGCGCGCTGTACGAGCGTGGTGCGCGGGCCGGCATCGAGGTGGTTGCACTCAACGACCTGGCCGACCTCGCCAGCCTCGAATACCTGACCCGCTTCGACTCCACCCACGGCCGCTTTCCCGGTGAGGTGCGAGTCGCCGGCGACGGTCTGCATATCAATGGCGACTGCGTGCAGGTGCTGCGCTGCGCCACGCCCGAGGAGATCGACTGGGCCGGGCTGGGCGTCGACCTGGTGCTGGAATGCTCCGGTGCCTATCACACCCGCGCCGACGGCCAGCGCTTCCTCGCCGCCGGTGCGCCGCGGGTGCTGTTCTCGCAACCGATGGCCAGCGAGGCGGACATCGACGCCACGGTGGTCTACGGGGTCAATCAGCAGTGCCTCAGCGGCCGCGAGCTGCTGGTGTCGAACGCCTCCTGTACCACCAACTGCGGGGTGCCGCTGCTCAAGCTGCTCAACGAGGCGATCGGCCTGGAGTACGTGTCGATCACCACCATCCACTCGGCGATGAACGACCAGCCGGTGATCGACGCCTATCACCACGAGGACCTGCGCCGCACGCGTTCGGCCTTCCAGTCGGTGATTCCGGTGTCCACCGGCCTCGCCCGCGGCATCGAACGCCTGTTGCCGGAACTTGTCGGACGGATTCAGGCCAAAGCGGTGCGGGTGCCGACGGTCAACGTCTCGTGCCTGGACATCACCCTGCAGACCGCCCGTGACACCAGCGCCGCGGAGGTCAACCAGGTGCTGCGCGAAGCTGCCGCCAGCGGCCCGCTCGCCGGCCTGCTGGCTTACACCGAGCTGCCGCATGCCAGTTGCGATTTCAACCACGACCCGCATTCGGCCATCGTCGATGGCAGCCAGACCCGCGTTTCCGGCCCCCGGCTGGTGAACTTGCTGGCCTGGTTCGACAACGAATGGGGCTTCGCCAACCGCATGCTCGACGTCGCCGACCACTATCTGCGCGTCTGTGCCCAACCCACTGTTTAACCAGCCCCCGTGAAGGACTGATGCCATGACCCCGCCTTTTGTAAAAGTAGCGAAGATGACCGACCTCGACCTCCAGGGTAAGCGCGTGCTGATTCGCGAAGACCTCAACGTGCCGGTGAAGGATGGCCAGGTGAAGAGCGACGCGCGCATCCTCGCCTCGCTGCCGACCATCAAGCTGGCGCTGGAGAAGGGCGCGGCGGTGATGGTCTGCTCGCACCTGGGCCGTCCGACCGAGGGCGAATACAGCGAAGAGAACAGCCTCAAGCCGGTCGCCGACTACCTGAGCCAGGCCCTCGGCCGTGCCGTGCCGCTGGTCGCCGACTACCTCGGCGGCGTCGAGGTCAAGCCGGGTGAAGTGGTGCTGTTCGAGAACGTGCGCTTCAACCAGGGCGAGAAGAAGAACGCCGACGAACTGGCGCAGCAATACGCCGCGCTGTGCGACGTGTTCGTCATGGACGCCTTCGGCACCGCCCACCGCGCCGAGGGCTCGACCCACGGCGTGGCCAAGTTCGCCAAGCTCGCCTGCGCCGGCCCGCTGCTGGCCGCCGAGCTGGACGCGCTGGGCAAGGCCCTGGGCAATCCGGCCAAGCCGATGGCGGCGATCGTCGCCGGCTCCAAGGTGTCGACCAAGCTCGACGTGCTCAACTCGTTGAGCCAGATCTGCGACCAGCTGATCGTCGGCGGCGGCATTGCCAACACCTTCCTCGCCGCGGCCGGCTTCCCGGTCGGCAAGTCGCTGTACGAGCCGGACCTGCTGGATACCGCCAAGGCCATCGCGGCCAAGGTCAGCGTGCCGCTGCCGATCGACGTGGTGGTGGCCAAGGCGTTCGCCGAAGATGCCGAAGCGACCGTCAAGGCGATCAGCGAGGTGGCGGATGACGACATGATCCTCGACATCGGCCCGCAGACCGCGGCGCAGTTCGCCGAGCTGCTCAAATCCAGCAAGACCATTCTCTGGAACGGCCCGGTCGGCGTGTTTGAATTCGACCAGTTCGGCAACGGCACCAAGGCCCTGGCCCTGGCCATCGCCGAGAGCCCGGCGTTCTCCATCGCCGGCGGCGGCGACACCCTGGCGGCGATCGACAAGTATGGCGTCGGCGCCCAGATCTCCTACATTTCCACCGGCGGTGGCGCGTTCCTCGAGTTCGTCGAGGGCAAGGTGCTGCCGGCCGTGGCGGTCCTGGAACAGCGTGCCAAGGCTTAAGGCAGCCGTGCGTCGCGCCGCGCTGGGGCTGGTCGTGGCGCTGCTGGGCGCCTGCGCCGACACCCCGCCGGCTGACGAGCAAAGCGGCGGCTGGACGCGTTGGGTCTGCGACAGTCAGACCGAGGTGCTGTGGCGCTTCGCCGACGACAGCCGGGAAAACGTCGACCTGCGCCTCGGCGGCAGCGACATCGTCTATCGCCTGCGCCAGGAACCGGCGGGTTCCGGCACCTTCTACAGCGACAACGTCATCGCCTTTCGCAACAAAGGCGAGGAAGGCCTGGTCTACTGGGTTGGCAACGATTATCTGATCGGGCGCGGCTGCCAGGCGCCCTGAGGGGGCGCTCGGGAGCTTTGCAAGGTGTACGGCAGGCGTAAAGCGAGCCGATAGCGCGGATTGGTCCCCTCTCCCGTTCACGGGAGAGGGTTAGGGAGAGGGCATAGCGGTGGCTCCCTCTCCCCCGGCCCCTCTCCCATAAATGGGCGAGGGGCGCTTTAGGTACAACCCAGGGAGCGGAACCGCTCCTCGCGTAGAACTTGAACAGTACCTGCCCCTGCGGCAGGCTTTGCACGATTAACGAACTCCAACCGGGAGACAGGAAAACCATGGCACTCATCAGCATGCGTCAGATGCTCGACCACGCCGCCGAATTCGGCTACGGCGTGCCGGCCTTCAACGTCAACAACCTCGAGCAGATGCGCGCCATCATGGAAGCGGCCGACAAGACCGACTCGCCGGTGATCGTTCAAGCATCCGCCGGTGCACGCAAATATGCGGGTGCGCCGTTCCTGCGCCACCTGATTCTCGCCGCCATCGAAGAGTTTCCGCACATTCCGGTGTGCATGCACCAGGACCACGGCACCAGTCCGGACGTCTGCCAGCGCTCGATCCAACTGGGCTTCAGCTCGGTGATGATGGACGGCTCGCTGAAAGAAGACGGCAAGACCCCAGCCGACTACGACTACAACGTGCGCGTCACCCAGCAGACCGTGGCCTTCGCCCACGCCTGCGGCGTGTCGGTGGAAGGTGAACTGGGCTGCCTGGGCTCGCTGGAAACCGGCATGGCCGGTGAAGAAGATGGCGTCGGCGCGGAAGGCGTGCTGGACCACAGCCAAATGCTCACCGATCCGGAAGAGGCGGCCGACTTCGTCAGAAGGACTCAGGTCGATGCCCTGGCCATCGCCATCGGCACCAGCCACGGCGCCTACAAGTTCACCAAGCCGCCCACCGGTGACATCCTCGCCATCGACCGCATCAAGGAAATCCACAAGCGCATCCCCAACACCCACCTGGTGATGCATGGTTCTTCCTCGGTGCCGCAAGAGTGGCTGAAGGTCATCAACGAGTTTGGCGGCAACATCAAGGAAACCTACGGCGTGCCGGTCGAAGAAATCGTCGAAGGCATCAAGCACGGCGTGCGCAAGGTCAATATCGACACCGACCTGCGTCTGGCTTCGACGGGTGCGATTCGCCGGATGATGGCCGAAGAGCCGAGCGAGTTCGATCCGCGCAAATTCTTCGCCAAGACCATCGTCGCCATGCGTGACATCTGCATCGCCCGCTACGAAGCCTTCGGCACCGCCGGCAACGCCTCGAAGATCAAGCCGATCTCCCTCGAAGGCATGTTCCAGCGTTACGCCAAGGGCGAGCTGAACGCCAAGGTCAACTGAGTCCTGGTGCTGTAAACAAGAGCCCCGCATTGCGGGGCTCTTGTTTATAAGTAGCCTGGATGTGCGCCAAGGAAGTGCCATGCGCCGGCTGATGCTTCTCGGCCCGCCCTGTTGCCCGCCGCGTGTGCGACCGCCCCACCGCCGGCTTCCGCCGGACCGTCCACCCCGGTGCGGCTGACTGACCCGTAGCGATGCGTGGACCGCTCGGATTGCACCACCAAGGTCTCGCGCACCCTGTGTTCGTCTTCGATTACGTCGAAGCCGACGGCGCGCTGGTCGAACACAAGGGGCCCTTGCTCTTCACCCCCGCCGCGCGCGCCCGTGCAACTGGCCGCTCCGGCATTCGGCCCGTTACGGCGGCGGCAAAACCCCCTCAAAGCCCCCGGTGCTCGATCTTCAGGTTGTAGAAGGTCGCCCCACCTGCCTCGGTTTCATAGCCGCTGTTGTCCTGGGTGTAGACGCCGGCCTTGAAATACAGCGACTTGGGCGCCCAGGTGGGGTCCAGTTGCTGGCTCCACAGGTTGCCGTTGACCATCACGCTCAACAAACCCGTGGGTGACAGGTTGATCACGTAGCCGAAGCGCTGGTTGAGCGGTATGCCGCTGAGCAGCGGGATCACCGTACTGGTTTCTGCGGCCGGATTGTTGCGCACCTTGGCGACAATATTGGCCGTGTTGGTCTTGGTCTTGAACTGGTACTCCAGCTTGAGCATCGGGCTGGTGCTGCCGAAGGCATGGATCTGCCCGATCACGATCTTCCCGGTCGAAGGCACCTGGCTGACGCTCAGGTTCGCGCTCAGGTAGTTGTTGGTGCTCGGGTAGGTCCAGTTGCGCAGCTTGCCGTCGGCATAGGTCTCGCGCAACTCGCTGCGCGGGTAGGTGGCGTTGGCCGTCGTGGTGCCGTTGACCGGGGCCCAGAAGAACAGCGTGTCCGCCGTGGCTTGGAAGTAGTTGTCCTGATAGCCGCCCACCAGCGTCGGGGTATCGATGGTAATGGCGGGCACGCCGACGGGGAGGGTGAGGTTCCAGGTCGCAAGGTCGATCATGGCTGAGTTCTCGTCAGGAACTTTCAGTCGGGCGCATCCCGTCCGCGGGTCGATAACCGCTTGCACGGTGATCCGGCCAGTTGCACTCGAACTGAAAGAGCGGGTTGCTGGGTGGCAGGGAGGCGCCGTGTCGTCCGATGGCAGGAAGGGCCGTCTCGCTAGGCGCTTTATCTTTATAGGGCTTGTGCGGGCACTTGCTAAGCAAAACTGTCGCAGCGTTGACGTCAATATTTTGAATTTACCGCCGATGGCCAGTATTGCGCTATCGACAGGGGGCCAAGTGGCGTCCAAGGACCGGCGAGCCGCGCATTGATCGGAAAGAAGTTTCTTGCGCAGGCGGCGTCATTTTTTTGAAGCGTCTGCGCGTTTTGCGCGGAGAACGGCAGGAGTTTATCCGACGGATGGCGTTGGTGTGAGCCCGTCCAGCGTCCTCCGCAGCCGGGAAAGATGCGTGCCAGAGGCGTTCCGCAGGCGATGGGCGTTCGCCCTTGCGCCCGCGGAGGGGCGGCTTTGGGTAAACTGGCGCCTCGCTCTATTGCTGCAGATACCTCCCGCATGACACCACTCAGATACCTCCAGGCCTACCCGGCCAGCCTGCAGGCGCAGGTACAGCTGCTGATCGAGCAGGAGCGCCTGGGCGAGTACCTGGAAAAGCGCTATCCCGGGCGTCATCAGGTGCAGAGCGACAAGGCGCTGTACAGCTACACCCTGGCGCTCAAGCAGCAGTACCTGAAAAGCGCGCCGAACATCGACAAGGTGCTGTTCGACAACCGCCTCGACCTCACCCATCGCGCCCTCGGCCTGCACACCGCCATCTCGCGGGTGCAGGGTGGCAAGCTCAAGGCCAAGAAGGAGATCCGCGTCGCCGCGCTGTTCAAGGAGGCGGCGCCGGAGTTCCTCAATATGATCGTGGTGCATGAGCTGGCGCACCTGCGCGAGGCCGAGCACAACAAGGCCTTCTACCAGCTGTGCGAGCACATGCTGCCGGGCTACCACCAGCTGGAGTTCGACCTGCGCGTCTACCTGACCTGGCGGGAGCTGCCGGGCTAGCGGCCATTCCCGGGCGCCGGGATCGGGGCGCGCCCAGGTTCGGGGGCTTCCGCTGAGCGCCACTCCCCTGCCAGCCCCGCCCCGGGAGCGCGGGTCTGCGCCCAGGCGCCGCGTGGCGCCGGGCCAGGTCTCCGGCAAAATCATCCGTTCGGGTGGCATAAAGCCAGCGAATAACTGGCCGAATTACTGGGGAGTGGCTCTGCCCGCGTGGCAATCCCGCCCAGCCAGTCCCAGAACAAGAAAAACCGGGGTGTTCCATGTCTGCCTATGAGTCTCTTCCGGCGTTCGCGCCCGTCCATGCTGCCCGCCCAGTCCGGCTCGGCGGGCACCTGTCGGCCAGTGCCCTGAGCCTGGCCCTGCTGGTCTGCCAACTGCTCGGTGCCGGCCTGCTGCTGTTCGTCGCCGAGGGTCCGCTGCGCCTCCTCGCCGCGCTGCTCGGGGTGGTCGGGGTGGCGTTGGCTCTGTGGGTGCGCCGGCCGAATGCCGACCTCCAGCAGTTGGTGCACTCATTGGCGGCCGCCAACGGCGAGCGCCTCGACCTTTCCCATGACCTGCAGGTGGCGCCCGGCAGCCCCTGCGCCGAGGTCGCCGAGCACTACAACCGCCTGCTCGCGCGGCTGCGGCAGATGGTCGGGGAAGTCCAGCAGCGCAGCCTGAGCATCAGCCTGGCCTCGGCCCAAGGGCGCTTGATGGCCGAGCAGGCGGCGGCCAATGCCGGGCGCCAGGAGGAGTTCTCCGAGCTGGTGTTCCATTCCAGCGAGCAGTCGGCCACCGCCGTGCAGGAAGTCTCGTTGCGCACCACCAGCATCGCCCAGGTGAACGAGCGCAACCTCGAGGTGGCGCGCAGCTCGCAGCAGGAAATGGCCGAGGTCAGCCGTCAGATTGCCGGGATCAGCGAGACCATGGAGGCGTTCAAGGACGAGGTCGGCCAGCTGCAGAACAGCTCGGCGAGCATCCGCGGCATCCTCGGCACGGTGCTGGATTTCGCCGCGCAGACCAACATGCTGGCGCTCAACGCGGCCATCGAGGCGGCGCGCGCCGGCGAACAGGGGCGCGGCTTCGCAGTGGTCGCCGACGAGGTGCGCAACCTGGCGTCCAAGGTCGGCGCCGCCGCCGACCAGATCCAGGGCCTTCTGCAGCAGATGAGCGAGGCGGTCAGCGGCGCCGGCGAAAGCAGCGCGAGCATGATCGAGCGCTCGGCCCAGGCCGGCGTGTCGGTCAAGGCCGCCGCCGCGCAGTTCGAGCACATGGTCCGCGATTTCGAGAGCGCCAACGACGACCTGCTGATGGTCAGCAGCGCCCTGGAGGAGCTGTCGGTGACCAACCGCGAGAGTCATCAGCACAGCATCGGCATCCGCGAGCTGGGCCTGAAGATCAGCGAGAGCATGCGGCAGTCGTTCAGCCAGGCCGACGTGCTGCGCGTCGACTCCAACCACGCCTCGCAGCTGCTCGGCAGCTTCCGCCTCGGCCACGGCCAGCTGGAAGCCACCTGCGATCAGCTGCGCGACTATGCCGCGCGCATCCGGGCGAGCATGGAGCGCCTGCTCGACCAGGGCGTCGACCTGTTCGACGGCAACTACAAGGCGATCCCCAACAGCTTCCCGGCGAAGCACGAGGTCAGCTGGGCGCGGCCGCTGCGCGAGGCGCTGCAGGAGCTGGTCGACGAGGCCGGACGCATACCTGGGATGGTCTCGCTCATCCCGATCAACTCCCGCGGCTATGTGGCGGTGAACCGCACCGAGGTTTCCCAGGCGCCGACCGGCAACCCGCAGGTCGATGCGCAGAAGAGCCGCTTCATGCTGTTCTCGGTCACCGACAAGCACGACCTGGACAACATCGCCAACTGCCGGCGTCTGGGGCTGGGCTCGATCACCCTGCCCAATGGCATGGTGGCGCTGGCCACCTTTCTGCCGCTGACCCTGCGCGGCCGGCACTGGGGCGCGGTGGGCGCGGTGGTGCTGCCGCAGGCCATGGGGGTGACCCCCGCGGCGCATTGAAGCGGCTGGCCTCCCGCGTCGGCGGGGGGCGACCTGGCCCGTGGGTTCGCATCCTGGCCAACCCGTTGCCGCCCGTCACTTGACCCGCAGTATCTCCAGCGTGCGCGCCTGCCGGCCGCTACCCAGGCTCACTTCATCACCTTCGGCCTTGCCCAATAGGCTGTGCCCGAGCGGCGCGCGCGGGCTGATCACCAGCACCTCGACGTCTCCCATGCGCACCTTCAGGCCGGCGCCGTCCGGGCCGAGGAAGAACTGCTGTTCACCACCCTGTGCATCGCCCAGCACCACCCAGGCGCCGAGCTGGATGCCCGCGTCGGCATCGAACGGACGCAGCTGCAGGTGGCGGTAGGTGTTCAGCGCCTGGCCGATCTCCGCCACCCGCCGCGACTGCCCGGCGGCCAGATAGGCGGCTTCCAGGCCGAGGGTGTCGTACTTGTTCTCGGCGACGTTCTCTTCGTGGGTCGCCGTCTCGTGGGCGGTCTGTGCGGCGCGCTGGGCCATGGCGAGGTCGGCCTGCAGGGTGGCGATGATGAGGTCGAGCAGCTGGGTTTTGCGCATGGTCGGCAGTTCAGCGGGGAAGTCGCGATTGTAACCGTCACGCGGACGAGCGGGGTGACGGGCTGACTCTGAATGAACGGGCGTCCCAATCGATCTTGACCTGCGCGGTTGCCTTTCTAAGAGATTATTTCTCGCCAGACCATGCCGCGGCGGCATCTTTTCCTGTTTTGACCGAAGTTGTCGCGTCCCTGGTTGCGCGATCATCCGCCGCTCTTTAAAACGCCCGGCCACTCAGGAGACCGTGCGGTTCTCCCTGAACGCAGCACCGGCTCGACGCCGCTCGATCAGCAGCCGACAGCGCAACGCCGAACGGGTTACCCCCCGGACCGGTTTCAACCTTTACAACAATAAAAGGTTCAACGATGTCCCAAAAAGATGAACTCCAGCGTGGGCTGGGCGAACGGCACATTCGTCTCATGGCCCTCGGCGCCTGCATCGGCGTCGGTCTGTTCCTCGGTTCCGCCAAGGCCATCCAGATGGCCGGCCCGGCGATCATGCTCTCCTACCTCATCGGCGGCCTGGCGATCCTGGTGATCATGCGCGCCCTCGGCGAGATGGCCGTGCACAACCCGGTGGCCGGTTCCTTCAGCCACTACGCGAAAGAATACCTCGGCCCGCTGGCGGGCTTCCTCACCGGCTGGAACTACTGGTTCCTGTGGCTGGTGACCTGCGTCGCGGAAATCACCGCGGTGGCCATCTACATGCAGATCTGGTTCCCCGAGATCCCGCGCTGGATCTGGGCGCTGGCCGCGCTCGGCAGCATGGGCGCGATCAACCTGGCCACGGTCAAGGCGTTCGGCGAGTTCGAGTTCTGGTTCGCCCTGATCAAGATCGTCACCATCATCGCCATGGTCCTGGCCGGCGCCGGCATGATCGTCTTCGGCTTCGGCAATGACGGCATCGCCACCGGCATCAGCAACCTCTGGGCTCACGGCGGCTTCATGCCCAACGGCATCCAGGGCGTGCTGATGTCGCTGCAGATGGTGATGTTCGCCTACCTCGGCGTGGAAATGATCGGCCTCACCGCCGGCGAGGCGAAGAACCCGCAGAAGAGCCTGCCCGGCGCGATCAACTCGGTGTTCTGGCGCATCCTGCTGTTCTACGTCGGCGCGCTGTTCGTGATCATGTCGATCTATCCCTGGAACGAGATCGGCACCCAGGGCAGCCCGTTCGTGATGACCTTCGAGCGCCTCGGCATCAAGACCGCCGCCGGCATCATCAACTTCGTGGTGATCACCGCCGCGCTGAGTTCCTGCAACGGCGGCATCTTCAGCACCGGGCGCATGCTCTACAGCCTGGCCCAGGACGGTCAGGCGCCCAAGGCCTTCGCCAAGACCTCGAAGAACGGCGTGCCGCGCAACGCGCTGCTGCTGTCGATCTTCGCCCTGCTGCTCGGCGTGGTGCTGAACTACCTGGCACCGGAGAAGGTGTTCGTCTGGGTCACCTCGATCGCCACCTTCGGCGCGATCTGGACCTGGGCGATGATCCTGCTCGCCCAGCTCAAGTTCCGCCGCACCTTGAGCGCCGCGGAAACCGGCAAGCTGCAGTACAAGATGTGGCTGTCGCCGCTGAGCAACTACCTGGCGCTGGCGTTCCTCGCCCTGGTGGTCGGCCTGATGGCGTTCTTCGAGGACACCCGCATCGCCCTGTACGTCGGTCCGGCGTTCCTCGTCGTGCTGGTCGCGCTGTACCGCACCCTCAAGCTGGGGACCAAGGTCCGTCGCGAAGCCGCAGTGGGCGACGCGGCGTATTGAGCGCCTGAGCCGTGAACGAAAAAGCCCCGCCTAGTGCGGGGCTTTTTTGTGACGCGGCGTCGCTCTCGGTCAGCTCGGGTAGGATGGGTTGAGCTAGGCGATACCCATCAGCCATTTGTTGGGTATCGCTGCGCTCAACCCAACCTACGGTCCTGAGCCCAGCCTTGTTGATCGTGCCCACGCCGGAGCGTGGGGAGCCGCGAGCCTCAGCGCTCAGCGCGACTTCTGCACATGCGCCACCAGGCTGCGCAGTGGCGCCAGCTGGCGGCAGATCAGCGCCAGTTCGGTCTGCACCAGGCGGTGGCCGTCGTCGAGTTCGTCGGGCAGCTGCTCCAGTTGCTTGGCCAGCGCTTCTTCCTCGTCGCTCTGCAGCGCCACCGGCTGGCCGCTGGTCAGGCTCTGCGCCAGTTCGTCGAGGGTCGCCGCCAGGCGGGCGCTGGCGCTGCCCTGCAGGGCGTCGCTGGCGTCCGCGGGCAGGCTTTCGCGGTGCGCGCCGAGGGCCGACAGGTAGCTGAGCAGGGTGTGCGACAGCACCAGGAAACGGAAGCCGGTTTCCGCGTCTTTGCGGAAGTGGCCGGGCTCCAGCAGCATGTTGCCGAGGGTGGTCGACAGCGCCGCGTCGGCGTTGTGCGCATTGCGCCGGGCTAGGCGGTAGGCCAGGTCGTCGCGTTTGCCGGTTTCGTACTGCTGCATGATCTGCCGCAGGTAGCGGGCGTTGCAGCTGAGGGTATTGGCGAGCACCGCGTTGAGCCGCCGGCCCTGCCAGTCGGGCAGGATGAGGAACACTGCCAGCGCGGCGATCAGGCTGCCGAGCAAGGTGTCGACCAGGCGCGGCAGGAGCAGGCCGTAACTGTCGCCGACCTGGTTGAAGCAGAACAGCACCATCAGGGTGATCGCCGCCGTCGCCAGGGTGTAGCGGCTGGCGCGGGTGGCGAAGAACACCACCCCGGCGACCACCGCGAACAGCGATTGCAGCAGCGGGTTGGGAAACAGGTCGAACAGCGCCCAGGCGGCGACCAGGCCGAGCCCGGTGCCAGCGATGCGCTGCACCAGCTTGCGCCGCGTGGCGCCGTAGTTGGGCTGGCAGACGAACACCGTGGTCAGCAGGATCCAGTAGCCTTGCTCGGCGTGCAGCCAGTGCAGCACGCCGTAGCCGGCGGCCAGGGCGATGGCCATGCGCAGGGCGTGGCGGAACAGCAGCGAGGTCGGCGTCAGTTGCAGGCGGATGCGCTCGACGGCGTCGCCCAGGCTGCGCGGCGAACGGTCGAGCAGGCTGGCGTCCTGCTCGTCGGCCAGCGCGTCGGGGTTGTCGGCACCGGCCAGCTGCCGCTCGAGGGTGGCGAGGTTGCCGGTCAGCGCACGCAGCGCACGCAGCAGGTCGCGCCAGGCCGGATTGTTCTGCGCGCGCAGGTGCTCGAGCGAGGCCTGCAGGTCGCTCATCGCCTGCGCGCTGTCGGCGCCGTAGTCGAACGGCTGGCGCAACTGGATCGCTTCGCCCAGATCGCGGCAGGCGCGCGCCTGCAGGCTCAGCAGGCGCTGGCAGCGGTACAGCACGTCGCTGTGGAAGAACGTCTCGGCCAGGGCGTGATAGGGCGAGTGCGAGGAACTGGCGCGTTCGTGGATGTCCTGGGCGAGGAAGTACAGCTTCAGGTAGCGGTTCACCTGCGGCCCCGGCCGCGCGTTGCCGACCCGGTGCAGGAGGATTTCCTTGGCGGCGTTCAGCGCCGCCACCAGCTTGCCGTTCTGCCGCGCCAGCTCCAGGCGCCGCGCCTCGATATCCAGGCCGCGCAGCGGTTCCAGCAGCGCCGCCTTGAGGCGCAGGTACAGGCCCAGCTCGCGGTACACCCGGGCCAGGCTGTGCTGCACCGGCTGGTGGGCGAACAGCGCGTTCCACAGCACCGACAGCAGGCCGTACCAGGCCGCGCCGCCGACCAGCAGCAGCGGTTCGCGCCAGAGGTTGTCGAGCACGCCGTCACGCTGATCGACGCCGATCATGCTGTAGATCGACAGGATCAGGGTCGCCGAGGCGATCGCCGCGTAACGCTCGCCGAGGGCGCCGAGCATCACCAGGGCGAAGGCGGCCAGGGCCATGCCGGCGACGAACAGCCCGGGGTAGGGGAACAGCAGCTCGACGGCGAAGGTGGCGACGGCGAAGCACAGCAGGGTCACCAGCAGCGCGTTGAGGCGGCCGAGCCAGCTGTCGTCGGTCTCCGCCAGGGCGCTGGCGACGATGCCGAGAAACAGCGGGATCACCAGCGCCGGTTCGCCCTGCCACCAGCCGAGGGCCATGGCCCCGGCCAGGGCGACGAACACCCGCAGGCTGTAGCTGAACTTGTCCTGCGCCCACAGGCGGCGCAGGGACTGACGCAGAGTGCTGGAACGCATGGCTGGATCGGCCTGCCTTGGCGAAGAGTGGAAGGGCGCGATTATCGCCGTTGGCGCGCACCCGGTTCAGTTTGTTCTAGCAAAAAGTGTGCGATAGACGGTTTGTATGGCACCGGCCTCGGCCCCTCACCCCAGCCCTCTCCCAAGGAGAGAGGGTGCTTGTCCGCTGTCGAGGCCGGACGCCGAGTGGGCAATCCACTCCGTGCAGTGCCCTCTCCCACCGGGAGAGGGTGAGGGAGCGCCCCCGCGTCCAGCGCATGGATTGCGGATTGCCTCCGGGCTACGCCCCTTACACGCCGACCGGCGCCTTCTAGGCTCGGGAAATCATCGCCAACAGGGAGATGCTCATGACCACGCTGAAGGACCGCCGCAAGCACGGCAAGGCCGCCCGGACCAGGGCCAGCGGGTGGTCGAAGGCCAGCGCCTGATGCAGTCGGCCAGCGACCTGTTCCTCGGCTGGACCACCGGCCCCTTCGGCCGGCATTTCTACGTGCGCCAGCTGCGCGACATGAAGGTCTCCGCCGAACTGGAAACCTTCGACGGCGCCACCTTCGCCGCCTACGGGCGGGTCTGCGGCCGCGCCCTGGCCCGTGCCCACGCCAAGGCCTCGGGCCAGGCGGCGGAGATCAGTGGCTACATCGGCAAGAGCGACAGCCTCGCCGAGGCCCTGCTGGCGTATGCGCGAGCCTATGCCGAGCAGAACGAGCGCGATTTCGAGCGCTTCCAGCAGGCTTGCCGCCAGGGCAAGCTGGAGGCGCGTTCGGAAGCCGACTTCAGCGCCGATCATCTGCCATAGGCCTGTTCACGGCGCGGGCGGGGTGAAGTCCTGGCCTGGCGTGCTTCTGTAGGTTGGGTTGAGCAATGCGATACCCAAGGAGCGCTGGTTCGGGCGGTGCCGCCATGGGTATCGCCACGCTCAACCCATCCTACAGACCCCACCGGGCGCCCGCTCGGCCCTACGCCTGAAACCCTTCGAAACCTATCCAACCGCGGGCTGCCAAGCCGTTCGCCTGCTCCGGTCCGGGGGCGCAAAACCAGTCGACTATCCTTGAGGTATCAACCACCGCGGCAGGGAGGCCGGAAGTTCCCTGGTGGCCCAATTGGCTCGGTCAGGAGGGTTCATGAACAAGCATCCGCTGTGGGGTGCGCTTCTGTTGCTGGCCCTCTGCGGCCTGCCGGGCATGGCGTGGTCGGCCGGCGCGCCGGTGACGGTGCTGACGGTGGACGGCGCGATCGGTCCGGCCAGCGCCGACTACCTGGTCCGCGGCATGGCGCGGGCGGAGGAGGAGAAGGCGCAGCTGGTGGTGATCCGCATGGACACCCCCGGCGGCCTGGACACCTCGATGCGCTCGATCATCAAGGCGATCCTCGCCAGCCCGGTGCCGGTGGCCACCTACGTCAATCCTGGCGGCGCGCGGGCCGCCAGCGCCGGCACCTACATCCTCTATGCCAGCCATGTGGCGGCGATGACTCCAGGCACCAACCTCGGCGCCGCCACCCCGGTGCAGATCGGCGGCATGCCCGGCACACCGCCGGACAAGCCGGCCAAGCCTGGGGAGAAGGAGGCGAAAGAGCCGCCGGCGGACGATGCGCTGACCAAGAAACAGGTCAACGATGCCGCCGCCTACATCCGCGGCCTTGCCCAGCTGCGCGGGCGCAACGCGCAGTGGGCCGAGCAGGCGGTGCGCGAGGCGGTCAGTCTGTCCGCCGAGGAGGCGTTGCAGCAGAAGGTGATCGACTACGTGGCCAGCGACTTGCCCGACCTGCTCAAACAGCTGGACGGCAAGACCCTGAAGACCGCCGCCGCCGCCGAGGTCAAGCTGCAGACCGCCGGTGCCACGGTGGTCGAGCACGCCCCGGACTGGCGCACGCAGCTGCTGGCGGTGATCACCAACCCCAGCGTGGCGCTGATCCTGATGATGATTGGCGTGTACGGCCTGCTGTTCGAGTTCTCCAACCCCGGTTCGGCGGTCGGCGGGGTGGTTGGCGGCATCTGCCTGATCCTCGCCCTCTACGCCCTGCAATTGCTGCCGGTGAACTACGCTGGCATCGCCCTGATCCTGCTCGGGATGGCGCTGATGGCGGCGGAGGCGTTCATGCCCAGCTTCGGCGTGATCGGCATCGGCGGGGTGGCGGCCTTCGTGGTCGGCGCGGTGATCCTGATCGATACCGAAGTGCCGGGCTTCGGCATTCCGCTGGTGGTGATCGTCGGCCTGGCGCTGGTCAGCGCCTTGCTGATCTTCGGCATCCTCGGCATGGCCATGAAGGCGCGCCGGCGCGACGTGGTCAGCGGTGACGCCGGGCTGGTCGGCAGCCTGGCGGCGGTGGCGGCGGTGCAGGCCGGCAACCCGCTGGGCGGCTGGGTGCAGCTGCAGGGCGAACAGTGGCAAGTGGTCAGCCGGGCGCCGCTGCGGCCCGGGCAACAAGTACGCGTAGTCGCCCGCGAGGGCCTGCGCTTGGATGTCGAGGCGGCGGACGAATCGTCGCGTGAAGGAGACTAACCATGAGTTTCACCCTGACGTTCGCACCGCTGCTGGTCATCCTGGTGGTGTTGCTGGTTTCGGCCTTTCGCGTGTTGCGCGAGTACGAGCGCGGCGTGGTGTTCCAGCTCGGGCGCTTCTGGAAGGTCAAGGGCCCGGGGCTGGTGATCATCATTCCGGTGATCCAGCAGATGGTGCGCGTCGACCTGCGCACCGTGGTCCTCGATGTGCCGCCGCAGGACGTGATCACCCGCGACAACGTGTCGGTCAAGGTCAACGCGGTGATCTACTTCCGCGTGCTCGACGCGCAGCGGGCGATCATCCAGGTCGAGGACTTCCTGATGGCCACCAGCCAACTGGCGCAGACCACCCTGCGCGCGGTGCTCGGCAAGCACGAACTGGACGAGCTGCTCGCCGAGCGCGAACGCTTGAACGCCGACATCCAGCAGGTGCTCGACGCGCAGACCGACGCCTGGGGCATCAAGGTGTCGAATGTCGAGATCAAGCACGTCGACCTCAACGAGTCGATGATCCGCGCCATCGCCAAGCAGGCCGAGGCCGAGCGCGAACGGCGGGCCAAGGTGATCCACGCCGAGGGCGAGCTGCAGGCCTCGGAGAAACTCATGCAGGCCGCCGAGATGCTCAACCGTCAGGCCGGCGCCATGCAGCTGCGCTACATGCAGACCCTCGGTGCGATCGCCGGCGACAAGAGCTCGACCATCGTCTTCCCGCTGCCGATCGAGTTGCTGCAGGGCATGACGGAGATGAAGGGCAAGGCGTAGGTTGGTGCTGAGCGCAGCGAAGCCCAACAAGGAGCGCGCAGCGCTCCAGGCGTTCCCAGGCACGCCGCAGGGCGGTTCCGGGCACTGGATGTGGGGCTGCGCAGGCTCGGCGCCAACCCACGGCGACCGTGGTTTTCAGGGAAATTCCCTGAAAACCGGGCGATCTTCAGGGCAGCCGGCTGGCGGGGCTTCCTAGACTTTTAGTCACACCCGTTCACGGGAGAGCTGCCATGCGTATCGGTGTCCCCAGGGAAATCAAAGTCCACGAATACCGCGTCGGCCTCACCCCGCAATCGGTGGCTGAACTCACCGCCCTCGGCCATGAACTGTGGGTGCAGAGCCTGGCCGGCGCCGCCATCGGCTTCAGCGATGCCGATTACCAGGCCGCCGGTGCCCGGATCGCCGCCGATGCCGCGGCGGTGTTCGCCGCCGCCGAGCTGATCGTCAAGGTCAAGGAACCGCTGGCCGAGGAGCGCGCCCGGCTGCGTCCGGGGCAGACCCTGTTCACCTACCTGCACCTGGCCCCGGACCGGCCGCAGACCGACGACTTGCTGGCCAGCGGCGCCACCTGCATCGCCTACGAAACCGTCACCGACGCCCAGGGCCGTCTGCCACTGCTGGCGCCGATGTCCGAGGTGGCCGGGCGCATGTCGATCCAGGCCGGCGCGCATTGCCTGGAAAGCGCCCAGGGCGGGCGCGGCGTGCTGCTCGGCGGCGTGCCGGGGGTGGCGCCGGGCAAGGTGGTGATTCTCGGCGGCGGGGTGGTCGGCAGCCACGCGCTGGCGATGGCGGTCGGCCTCGGCGCGGAAGTCACGGTGCTGGACAAGAGCGTCGATGCCCTGCGCCGCCTGGATACCCAGTTCGGCAACCGCATCGCCACCCTCTATTCGACCCGCACGGCGGTCACCGAAGAGGTGCTGAGCGCCGACCTGGTGATCGGCGGCGTGCTGATCCCCGGCGCCGCCGCGCCCAAGCTGATCAGCGCGGAAATGGTGGCACGGATGAAGAGCGGCGCGGTGCTGGTCGACGTGGCCATCGACCAGGGCGGCTGCGCCGAAACCTCGCGGCCGACCACCCATGCCGAGCCGACCTACAAGGTCGACGGCGTGGTGCACTACTGCGTGGCCAACATGCCCGGCGGGGTGGCGCGCACATCGACCCTGGCGCTGAACAATGCCACCCTGCCGTTCGTCATCGCCCTCGCCGAGAAGGGCGTGCGCCGTGCCCTGGAGGACGACCCACACCTGCGCCACGGCCTCAACGTGGCCAGGGGCGCGCTCACCTACGCCGGCGTCGCCGAGGCCCACGGCCTGGCGTGCCGGCCGGCGGAAGAGCTGCTGGCGCTGTTGTAGCTCTTGTAGGGTGGGCGGCGCGCGAGCACTGGCTGTCAGGCAGCGGTAAAGCGTCCGCGCTGCGTAACCCGCCGGCGCTGTTGGGCTCGGCACCGATCGATGGGTATCGCTGCGCTCAACCCATCCTAAGTCCCTGCGTCCCGCTATGGCGTCCGGGTTCCGCCATGAATGGCCCGGAGGAGTTCTGCAATGAGCGCGATCCGCTATGGCCGTCGCCACCTGCTCGGCGGCCTCGGCTGCGCCGCCCTGGCCCTGAGCGTTCCCGGCGCCTGGGCCGGACTGCTGCTGACCCCGCGGCAAACCGCCGGGCCCTTCTACCCCGACCAGTTGCCGCTGGACCGCGACAACGACCTGGTGCAGGTCGACGGCCAGTCGGCGCTGGCGCTGGGCACCCTGGTGCAACTGCGCGGGCGCATCCTCGACGCCCGCGGCGAGCCGCTGAATCACGCGCTGGTGGAGATCTGGCAGGTCGACGCCAACGGCATCTACCTGCACAGCCGGAGTGGCGACCGCCAGCGCCGCGACGCCAGCTTCCAGGGCTACGGCCGCTTCGAGACCGCCAGCAGCGGCGAGTACCGCTTCCGCACCCTCCGCCCGGTGGCCTACGCGGCGCGCACCCCGCATATCCACCTGGCGGTGACCCTGCCCGGCCAGCCGCGCTTCACCACCCAGTGCTATATCCGCGGCGAGCCGCGCAACGCCGACGACTTCGTGCTCAACAGCGTCGTCGATGCGCGGGCGCGGGAGTTGCTGCTGGTGGATTTCCTGCCGGGGGTGGACGGCGGCGAGCAGCTGGCGCGCTTCGACATCGTCCTCGGCCTGACGCCGAGCGATGCGTAGGATGGGTTGAGCGCAGCGATACCCATCAGCCGGCGCCGAGCCCGACAGCGTTGGTGGGTTACGCGGCGCGGACGCTTTGCCGCTGCCTGCAAGCGCCTGCTCTGGCGCCGCTAACCCACCCTTGTATCTCGACTATCGTCCCGTGAGGGGGATAGTCCCCGACTGATCATCGGGGGAGGGCCTGGAAGTCGTACCCACCCTAAGGCCTTGAGCCAGCTTTGTAGATAGAGCTCCAGCCCTCCACACTCACTCGAACAGTCCGAACGGTATCTAGGGCCCACGACAGGTGAGAGCTCGCATTCACAAGGTAGGGCCGGGTGCAGTGATGATCATCCTGAATGGATTAGCTGAGGAGTCTTCATGTCCAGCATCGTCGGCATCGACATCGCCAAGCACAGTTTCGACATCGCCACCCTGCAAACCAACGGTAAGTACCGCACTAAGGCCAAGTTGGCCAACAGCGCCGCCGGTTTCCAGGTACTACAGGAGTGGCTGCAGCAGTACGCCGAGCCGGGTGCCTGGCTTGTGATGGAGGCCACCGGCACCTATCACGAAGCGCTGGCCGAGCACCTGCACGGCCTGGGCTACCGGGTCTGTGTGATGAATCCCGCGCAGCTTGCCAGCTACGCCCGGAGCCAGCTGCAGCGGGTCAAGACGGACCAGGTCGACGCCAAGCTGATGGCCAGCTACGGCCAGCGGCACGTGGATGAGTTACGCGCCTGGCAGCCCGAGCCACCGGCGATACGCCGCCTGCGCGCGTTGGTGCGGCGTCTGCAGGACCTCAAGGAGATCGAGCAGATGGAGCGCAATCGCCTGGATGTCGCCGATGCCAGCGTGCAGGATTCGATCCGTTCGGTGCTGGAGCATGTCGAGCAGCAGATTGCCGAGACCCTGCAGGCCATCCGGGCACACATCGATGACGATCCGGGCCTGCGCGGTAAGCGCGATCTGCTGGTCAGCATCGATGGCATCGGCGAGCAGACGGCCGCCTTGCTCCTGGCGGAGCTGGGCGATCCGCTACAGTTCAAGAATGCCCGGGCGATCACCGCGTTCGCCGGGTTGAACCCGAAGCTGCAGGAGTCGGGCCAGCACAAGGGCCACGTGCGCATCTCCCGCGTGGGCTCGGCTCGTCTGCGCACCGGCCTGTACATGCCGGCGGTCGTCTCGCTGACCCACAATCCGGCCATCAAAGCCCTGGCACAGCGCCTGCGAGCCCGCGGCAAAGCCGGCAAGCAGATCGTCTGCGCGGCGATGCGCAAACTGCTGCACATCGCCTATGGCGTACTCAAGTCGGGCCAACCCTTTGATGCTCGCCTGGCCCTTGCCCACTGAGTGACAAGACGGTATCTACAGAAGGCGCAGAGCGCCGCTAGACGAACTGCGCCGCCGCATAGCCCGAGGCCCAGGCCCACTGGAAGTTGAAGCCGCCGAGGTGGCCGCTGACGTCGAGCACCTCGCCGATGAAATACAGCCCCGGCGCTTTCAGCGACTCGAAGGTCTTCGACGACACCTCGCGGGTGTCGACGCCGCCGAGGGTCACTTCCGCGGTGCGGTAGCCCTCGGTGCCGGCCGGCACCAGGCACCAGGCGGCGAGCTTGTCGGCAATCGCATTTAGCTCCGCCGGGCTGTATTGCTTGAGCGGCTTGGAGTCGAACCACTGCTCGGCGAGCAGGCCGGCCATCTTCTTGGTGAACAGCTCGGCGAGCAAGGTTTTCAGCTCGGTGTTGGGCCGCGCGCGCTGCTGCTCGGCCAGCCAGTCGGGCAGGTCGATATGCGGCAGCAGGTTGATCTCGACGGCGTCGCCCGGCTGCCAGTAGGAGGAAATCTGCAGGATCGCCGGGCCGCTGAGGCCGCGGTGGGTGAACAGGATGTTCTCGCGGAAGCTCTGGCCGTTGCAGCTGACCAGGCAATCCTCCACCGAGGTGCCGGACAGCTCGGTGCATAGGGCCTTCAACTGCGGCTCGGTGATGGTGAAAGGCACCAGCGCGGCGCGGGTCGGTAGCACGGCGTGGCCGAACTGGCGCGCCACCTGATAGCCGAAGCCGCTGGCGCCGAGCGTCGGGATCGACAGCCCGCCGGTGGCGATCACCAGCGACTGGCAGGCCATCGGCCCGGCGCTGGTGGCCAGCAGGTAGCCGCTGGCGGTCTTGTCGATCTGCTCGATCGCGGTGTCCAGGCGCAGCTCGACGCCGGTCTCGGCGCACTCGACCAGCAGCATCTCGAGGATGTCGCTGGACTTGCGGTCGCAGAACAGCTGGCCGAGTTTCTTCTCGTGGTAGGGCACGTCGTGCTTGACCACCAGCTCGACGAAGTCCCACTGGCTGTAGCGCGCCAGCGCCGATTTGCAGAAGTGCGGATTGTGCGAGAGGAAGTTGCCCGGCTCGGTGTACATGTTGGTGAAGTTGCAGCGCCCGCCGCCGGACATGAGGATCTTCTTGCCGGCCTTGTTGGCGTGGTCGAGCAGCAGCACGCGGCGGCCGCGCTTGGCGGCCTGGTGCGCGCACATCAGGCCGGCGGCGCCGGCGCCGAGGATGATGACTTCGGTGGTTTGAACTGCACTCAAAGCGCGCGCACCTTCAGCGAGCGGCCCTTGATCTTGCCGTCGTTGAGGCGCTTGAGCGCCTGCTTGGCGACGCCGCGCTCGACCGCGACATAGGCCTGGAAGTCGAAGATGGCGATCTTGCCGACCTGCGCGCTGGGGATGCCGGCATCGCCGGTGAGGGCGCCGAGGATGTCGCCGGGGCGCACCTTGTCCTTGCGTCCGCCGGCGATGCACAGGGTCGCCATCGGCGGCAGCAACGGCTCGCCGCGGCCGGCGGGCAGGCTGTCGAAATCCTGCCAGTTCAGCGGCTTGCCCTGCAGCTCCTCGATGGCCCGCGCGCGCTGCGCCTCGGCCGGCGCCACCAGGCTCAGGGCCAGGCCCTTCTCGCCGGCGCGGCCGGTGCGGCCGACGCGGTGGATGTGGATTTCCGCATCGCGCGCCAGTTCGACGTTGATCACCGCGTCGAGGGCGGCGATGTCCAGGCCGCGGGCGGCGACGTCGGTGGCCACCAGCACGCTGAGGCTGCGGTTGGCGAACATCGCCAGGACCTGGTCGCGGTCGCGCTGTTCGAGGTCGCCGTGCAGGGCCATGGCGACTATGCCCTTGGCCTGCAGCAGCTCGACCAGCTCCTGGCACTGCTGCTTGGTGAAGCAGAAGGCCACGCAGGACTGCGGGCGGAAGTGCCCGAGCAGGCGCAGCACCGCATCCAGGCGCTGGGCCGGGGCGATCTCGTAGAAACGCTGCTCGATCTGGCTGTCGCTGTGCAGCGCTTCGACTTCGACGCGTTGCGGTTTGCGCATGAAGGCCTTGGCCAGCTGCTCGATGCCGGCCGGGTAGGTGGCGGAGAACAGCAGGGTCTGCCGCTTGCTCGGGGTCTGCTGGATGATCTCGGCGATGCTGTCGTAGAAGCCCATGTCGAGCATGCGGTCGGCTTCGTCGAGGACCAGGCAGTTGAGGCTGTCGAGCTTCAGCGTGCCCTTGCGCAGGTGCTCCTGAATCCGCCCCGGGGTGCCGACGATGATGTGCGCGCCGTGCTCCAGCGAGCCGATCTGCGGACCGAACGGCACGCCGCCGCACAGGGTCAGGACCTTGATGTGGTCGGCGGCGCGCGCCAGGCGGCGGAGTTCCTTGGCCACCTGGTCGGCCAGCTCGCGGGTCGGGCACAGTACCAGCGCCTGGCAGCCGAAGAAGCGCGGATTCAGCGGGTCGAGCAGGGCGATGCCGAAGGCGGCGGTCTTGCCGCTGCCGGTCTTGGCCTGGGCGATCAGGTCCTGGCCCTTGAGCATCAGCGGCAGGCTCTGCGCCTGGATCGGGGTCATCTGCGCGTAGCCGAGGGCCTCGAGGTTGGCGAGCATGGCGGCGGACAGCGGCAGGGTGGAGAAGGCGGTGGTGGTCACGGCGAGGGCCTGGCGGAAGCGGAAATGGCGCGCAGTGTAACAGGCCAGGGCCTAGGGCCTCGTCGCGCGCCGACCGGCACCCGTGCGCAAAACGTAGGATGGGTATCGCTGCGCTCAACCCATCCTACGACGCCTGGGTCATTCCTCCGGCACCGCCTCGACGCTCCGCGTCCGGCGGCCGTCCGTGCGGGCCAGCTGAAGGAAGATCGCCGCCGCCAGCATGGTCAGCACGCCGACGCACAGGAAGGTGGCCTGGAAGGCGCCGAGCACGCTGCTCACCTCCTCGCCGATCGACGCGGTGAGGCCGCCGAGCAGCGCCGCCGCACAGGCCACGCCGAGGCTCAGCGACAGCTGCGCGACCACCGACAGCAGGCTGTTGCCGCTGCTGGCGGCGCGGTCGTCGAGGTCGATCAGGGTGACGGTGTTCATCGCCGTGAACTGCAGTGAGTTGATGCCGCCGAGCACGGCCAGTTGGAGCAGCAGCAGCCAGTAGGGGTGGTTCGGGTCGACCAGCGCCAGGCTGCACAGCATCAGGCCGAGCGCCAGGGTGTTGCCGGTCAGCACCGTGCGGTAGCCGAACCGCTCGATCAGCCGCCGCGCCAGCGACTTGGCCAGCATCGCCGAGAGCGCCAGGGGGATCATGCTCATGCCCGCCTGCGCCGGCGAATAGCCGAGCGCCACCTGCAGCAGCAGCGGCACCAGGAACGGCAGGGCGCCGCTGCCCAGGCGGGCGAACAGGTTGCCGATGATGCCCACGGCGAAGGTGCGGGTCTGGAACAGGCTCGGTGCGAATAGCGGGTAGTCGATGCGCACCGCGCGCAGCCAGTAGGCGGCCAGGCACGCCAGGCCGGCGAACAGCAGGAGCAGTACGCGCAGGTGTGGCAGGTGCAGCTCGCCTAGGCCTTCGAGGGCGATGGTGATCAGCACCATGGCGGCACCGAACAGCAGGAAGCCGGGGATATCGAAGCGGCTGCGCTCCGGGCCGCGCAGGTCGGGCATCAGCGTCAGCGCGGCGATGCAGCCGAGCAGGCCGACCGGCAGGTTGATCAGGAAGATCCAGTGCCAGCTGGCGTACTCGACCAGCCAGCCGCCGAGGGTCGGGCCGATCAGCGGGCCGAGCAGGCCGGGAATGGTGACGAAGCCCATGATCCGCACCAGCTCCGTGCGCGGGTAGGCGCGCAGCACCACCAGCCGCCCGACCGGCATCATCAGCGCGCCGCCAAGGCCCTGCACCACCCGCGCGCAGACCAGTTCGGCGAGGCCGGTGGACAGCGCGCACAGCAGCGAACCGAGGCTGAACAGCAGGATCGCGCCGAAGAAGATCCGCCGCGTGCCGAAGCGGTCGGCGATCCAGCCCGAGGCGGGAATCAGCAGCGCCACGGTGAGCATGTAGGAAATCACTACCGACTGCATGCGCAGCGGGTCTTCGGCCAGGTCGCGGGCCATCGCCGGCAATGCGGTGTTGAGGATGGTGCCGTCGAGGGTCTGCATGAAAAAGGCAATCGCCACGATCCAGGGCAGCAGGCGGCCGGTGCGGGCGTCGAGGGGAAGTGGGCTGGGCATGGCGATCCTTGCGGCGGAAACTGTGTGGACTTTAGGCCGCAGATTCGCGGCTTGCCAACGCCAATACTTGGGTGGACCATCCACCGAACCGCTTTAGGTCTAGTGGTCTGTGCGGTTAATGGGTTACCTCAAGTTCGGATGACTGAGGTTCTGAGATAAGGCGTTGCGACGAGTCATAGCCCGCTATGGCGAGGAGCAGTAACGCAGTATCAGGGCCTCGGGCGCCGAAATTGACTAAGCGAATTAACCAAACAGGCCACTAATGGCCGCTGCCTGCCCGGCGTGCGAAAGTGTCGGGTTCTGTTCCCCGTCAATCCACACAAGGCGCCGTCGATGCGCATGCTCCGCGTGCTTTTGCTGTTGCTCCTGACTACCGCGCCTGGGCACGCGACGCCCTGGTATCCCGTGGCGGTGACTGCCGATGGCCGCCCGCTCAGCTACCAGCCGTTGCCGGCGGCGAGCCAGCCGTGGCGGATCTGCGCCTTGCTGCCGCAGGGCAAGGACCGCTACTGGTGGGGCGTGGCCTGGGGCCTGGCCGAGGAAGCCCGGCGCCAGGGCGTGCAGCTGGGCATCTACGAGGCCGGCGGCTACCAGTACCCCGACATGCAGCGGGCCCAGCTGACCCGCTGCATCCAGCTCGCCGCCGACGCCTATGTGATCGGCGCGATCAACACCAGCGGCCTGTGCTTCGACATCGGCCAGCTGCACAAGGCCGGGGTGCCGGTGATCGATCTGGTCAACCGACTCGACTGTCCCGGGGTGACCGCCCACGCGCGCGGCGATTTCGCCGCGATGGCCAAGGCCGCGCTCGGCTATATCCAGCAGCACAGCGCGGGGCGGCCGATCCGCGTCGGCTGGCTGCCGGGGCCGCAGGATGCCGGCTGGGTGCGCGATGCCGAGCGCGGCTTGGCCGAGGCGCTGGTAGGCAGCCGGGTGACGCTGGTGGCCGGCGGTTATGGTGCGCCGGACCGCGCCACCCAGGCGCGCCTGGTGCGCGAGCTGCTGGCCCGCGAGCCCCAGCTCGATTACCTGCTGGGCAATGCCGAGGCCGCCGACTTCGCCGCCCAGTTGCTGCGCGCGAGCGGCACGCGCTACCGCACGCAGTTGGTGGCGCTGTATGCCAACGAGTCGGTGCTGGCGGACATCGAAGCCGGGCTGATTCTCGCCGCACCCACCGATTCGCCGGTGCTGCAGGCGCGGGTGGCCATCGATCTGGCGGTGCGGGCCCTGGAACAGCGGCAGCTGCCAGGCCTGGTCAGTCCGCCGGTGGAGATGCTCGACCGCCAGAGCCTGCCGCGCTTCGACCGCAGCCGCCTGCTGCCGCCCGACGGGCAGTGGATGATCCGCCAGGAGCTGCCGGAGTAGCGCCGCCAGGGACAGTCGAAAAGCCCTCATCTCCCCTCAGGCGGGGAGCCAGAAGGCCCGCAGTGCTGGGCTCGCACCTAGTGGCCTGTGTGGTTAGTTCAATTAGTCAATTTCGGCGTCTGAGGCCCTGATACTGCGTTGCTGCTCCTCGCCATAGCCCTGCTATGACTCGTCGCAGCGCCTGGTCTCAGAACCTCAGTCATCCGAACTTGAGTTAACCAACTAACCATACAGGCCACTAGGCGGGAGTGCCGGCAAGTGGCTTTTGTAGGGGGGGTTAGCCGCGCAGCGGCGTAACCCACCGGCGGTGCCGGCATGAACTCCGGCGTCCGGCAGGGTTGGTGGGTTACGCCTACGGCTAACCCACCCTACGCCACCGCCGCCGGTGCGCTCGGCCCGCGCGGGGCCGGATGGTTGCCGAGCAGGGCGTGGTACAGCTCGCTGTCGCCGAGCAGGCCGACGATCCGCCCGGATTCCTGCAGCACCAGTTGGTGGCCGGTGTGGTAGCGGATCTGCAGGGCGTCGCGCATGGCGATCTGCACGTCGACCAGGGTCGGTTGCTGGCGCAGGGCGGCAACCGGCTGGCCCGGCGCCCAGCTCTGCAGGCTGAACGCCTGGCTGCCCTGGCGCGCGCCGGCCAGGCACTGGTCGGCGCCCAGATCGAGCCAGCAGTCGGCGCCGGAATCGAGGCAGATCTCCCCGGCTTCGTGGCGGCACTGGCTGAGCGGGCGCATCAGGCTGCGGCCGCTGAGCACGTTGAGCGGGTTGGTGTGGGCGACGAAGCTGCGCACGTAGTCGTCCGCCGGATTCAGCACTATGTCTTCCGGCTGGCCGTACTGGATGATCCGGCCGTCCTTCATGATGGCGATGCGGCTGCCGAGCTTGAGCGCCTCGTCGAGGTCGTGGCTGACGAAGACTATGGTCTTGTTCAGGCTGCGCTGCAGCACCAGCAGCTCGTCCTGCAGCTGCTGGCGGATCAGCGGGTCGAGGGCCGAGAAGGGTTCGTCCATCAGCAGGATGTCGGCGTCCATGGCCAGCGCGCGGGCCAGGCCGACGCGTTGCTGCATGCCGCCGGAGAGTTCGTCCGGGCGCTTGTTGCGCCACTGGCCGAGGCCGACCAGTTCGAGCTTCTCATCCACCCGCCGGCGTCGCTCGGCGGCCGGGCGGCCTTGCAGCTCGAGGCCGAAGCCGATGTTCTCGCGCACCGTCAGCCAGGGCAGCAGGGCGAATTTCTGGAACACCATGGCGATGCGCCGGGTGCGCAGGGCCTTGAGCTGCGCCGCGCTGCAGGCGGCGATGTCCAGGCTGCGGCCGTCGTGCTCGATCAGCAGGTGGCCGCGGCTGATGCGGTTGAGGCCGTTGATGCAGCGCAGCAGGCTGGACTTGCCCGAGCCGGACAGGCCCATCAGCACGCAGGTCTCGCCGCGCTCGACGCTCAGGCTGGCGTTGGCGACCCCGACCACCTGGCCAGTGCGGGCGAAGATCGCGTCGCGCGTCAGGCCCTGGTCGAGCAGCTGCAGGGCGCGGCGCGGCGCTTTGGCGAACACCACGTCGACCCGTTCGCAGCGGATCAGGCTCATGCCTTGGCCTCCTTGACCCGCGGTGGCGGCTGTTTGCACACCCGGTCGAGGATGATCGCCAGCAGCACGATGGCCAGCCCGGACTCGAAACCCAGGCCGATGTCGGCGGTATTCAGGGCGTTGACCACCGGCCGGCCGAGGCCGTCGGCGCCGACCAGGGCGGCGATCACCACCATCGACAGCGACAGCATGATGCACTGGGTCACCCCGGCGGCGATGCTCGGCATCGCGTGCGGCAGTTCGATGCGCGTCAGCAGCTGGTGGCGCGAGCAGCCGAAGGCCTTGCCGGCGTCGAGCAGCTCGTGCGGCACGCCGCGCACGCCCAGGTAGGTGAGGCGGATCGGCGCGGCGATGGCGAACACCACGGTGGAGATCAGCCCCGGCACCACGCCGAGGCCGAACAGGGTCAGGGTCGGGATCAGGTAGACGAAGGTCGGCACCGTCTGCATCAGGTCGAGCACTGGTTGCATCAGGCTGTAGAGCGGCGGCCGGTGGGCGGCAAGGATGCCCAGCGGCACGCCGATGGCGACGCACACCAGGGTGGCGAACAGCACCTGGGCGAGGGTCTCCAGGGTCTCCTGCCAGTAGCCGAGGTTGAGGATCAGCAGCAGCGCCAGGGTGCAGAACAGGGTCAGCCGCCAGCTGCGCTGCAGCAGCTGGGTGAACAGGGCGAACAGGCCGATCAGCGCCAGCGGCGGGAACCACAGCAGCGCCTGGGTGAGGCCGTGGATCAGCTGCTCGAGGCCGGCGGCGAAGGGGTCGAAATAGGCGGCGCCATGGCGGGTCAGCCAGTCGACCCCGGCGGCGATGGTCTGCCCCAGGGGAATCTTCTCGTCAGTCAGCATGGTCATCGGCATTCCACGGCGAAATCAGGAAAAGCCGGCTGCACGCCGGCGGTGGGTGCTTCAGGGCGCCAGCCTGGCCTTGACCGTCGCCAGCGCCGGCTGGCCGTCGCGGCTGCTGACCCCGGCGAGCCAGGCCTCGAGCGCCTGCGGGTTGGCCTGCAGCCAGGCGCGGGCGGCGGCGCGCGGCTTCTGCTTGGCGTTGAGCACGGCGTCCATCAGCTGGTTCTCCATCGCCAGGCTGAACTGCAGATTGCTCAGCAGCTTGCCGACGTTGGCGCATTCGCTGGTGTAGCCCTTGCGCACGTTGGTGTAGACGGTGGCGCGGCCGAGGTCGGGGCCGAAGAACGCGTCGCCGCCGCTCAGGTAGCGCAGCGCCAGGCGGGTGTTCATCGGGTGCGGTTCCCAGCCGAGAAACACTATCCACTGCTGTTTGCCGGTGGCTCTCTTCACCTGGGCGAGCATCGCCGCCTCGCTGGATTCGACCAGCTTGAACTGGCCGAGGCCGAAGGCGTTCTGGTCGATCATGCTCTGGATCAGGCGGTTGCCGTCGTTGCCCGGCTCGATGCCGTAGAGCTTGCCGCCCAGCTGGTCGGCGGAACGGGCGATGTCGGCGAAGCTGCGCAGGCCGGCGTCGTAGGCGTAGGCGGGCACGGCGAGGGTGTACTTGGCGCCTTCCAGGTTGGCGCGCAGGGTTTCCACCGTGCCCTTGTCGCGGTAGGGCTTGATGTCGTTCTCCATGGTCGGCATCCAGTTGCCGAGGAACACGTCGAGGTCGTTGTTCTGCAACGAGCGGTAGGTCACCGGCACCGACAGCTGGGTGGTCTTGGTCCGGTAGCCGAGGGCCTCCAGCAGCTCGCTGGCGAGCGCGGTGGTGACGCTGATGTCGGTCCAGCCGACGTCGGAGAAACGCACGGTGGCGCAGGATTCGGGTTCCTTGGCCGAACTCAGCAGCGGCAGGCCGAGCAGGGTGGCCAACAGCAGGAGGGTGGAACCTTTCATCGGGCGGACTCCTTTGCGAATGGCTAGCAGTTAAGGGTCGAGCAGCGCTCTTTGTAGGGTGGATTAGCCGCACAGCGGCGTAATCCACCGACGCTGCCACCCCGGACACTCACGTCCAGCAGGTTTGCTGGGTTACGCCTCCGGCTAACCCAGCCTACGCATCGGGGCGTGCGCTGCGTTGTGCCCAGTAGCTCTGCTTGTGACCGCGCGCCTGGTAGTCGGCGGCCAGCGCTTCGGCGGCGTGCTGGTCGAGGCCGCTGCGCACGACGAATTCGTTGCCGTTGTCGTCCAGGCGCAGCACGCTCCAGCCACCGGGTGGCGCGGACGTCGCCATGGCCGGCCTCATGCCCCCAGGATCTCGGTGCCGCGCAGGCGCCAGGCCAGCAGGATCAGCAACACGCCGAACACCACCGCGAAGACGCCGATCAGCCACACCAGCGCCAGCGCGCCGGCGCCGGGGAAGACCAGGACCATCAGGCCGAACAGCAGCGCGACCGTCCCGGACAGGCCCAGCCACCATTCGTTGTCGAGCAGCTGGCGCACGCGCAGCGCGGCGACGATCTGCAGCGCACCGATGGCGATGGCCCAGATGGCGATCAGCATCAGCAGGCCGAGGGCGGTCAGTTCCGGCCACAGCAGGGCCGCCAGCCCGGCGACCACGCCGAGCACGCCGACCACCAGCAGCGGCCACAGCGGCTCGCCCTCATGGCGCATGCGCCAGGCGCCGATCAGCGAGAACAGGCCGTCGACCAGGGCGTAGGCGCCCCAGAAGATCACCAGCATGGTCAGCGCCAGACCTGGCCAGAGCAGGGCGAGCACACCGAACAACAGCGCGGCGAAACCGCGCAGGGCGATCCATTTCCAGTGTTGGCCGAGGTCGAGCCAGAGGGGGTGGGTCATGGCGTGCTCCTTGGAAGCGATTGGTGGTTATACAAACCATAGCCGCTTGGCAGCGCGCCGGGATGCGTAGAGGCGCCCGCCGCCACCGGGACCAGGATAAAAAGGGTTATGCCCCAGATACGTGTTGCCTGGCCTCGGGTAGGGTGGGTTAGCCAAAGGCGTAACCCACCGACCGGCCGTCAGGCCGGCAATGGTGATGTCTTGAGGCATCGGTGGTGGGTTACGCCGCGACGCGGCTAACCCACCCTACGGAAACACCGAGCCTCGGCAGTCATCAGCGCCACCAACACGCAACGGGGACATAGCCAGAAAAAAGCCCGCGACCGCAAGGTCGCAGGGCTCAGGGGCAGCCCGGGTGGCCATTCAGCTGTCGCTGCCGTGCCCACCCAGCATCAGGTGATGTCCCAGCGAATCATCATGGCGTGGTCCTCGTGGATCACGTTGTGGCAATGCATCACGTACTTGCCCTGGAAGTCGCGAAAGCGCATGAACAGGCGGATCGTGGAGTCGTGCTGCAGCACGTACACATCCTTGCGGCCCCTCTCATGGACCGGCACCGGCACGCTCGTGCCGTCAACTGTCTTGCTGAGGATGCGGCCCTCCTCGAAGTGGATGTGCACCGGGTGCATCCAGCCGCCGCTGGGGTTGACCAGCTCCCAGATCTCGCCCTGGCCCTGGCGGATCTGCGCGCGCGGATTGTTGACGTCGACCTGCCGGCCGTTGATCGTCCACACCCCGCCCTTGCGGGCGAACTCCCAGCGCCGCACCGGCAGGGCAGCGAGTTCCTTGACGCTGGGCAGCGGTCGCAGTTCGCGCAGCTTGTCCGGCACCTGGCTGTAGTCCGGGCGCGCCGGTTGGCGGTCGACGATGAGTTTCAGCACGCGCTCGCCCGGCGCCTTGATGTCCTTGGGGCCGCGGCTCGAGTCCTGCCGGTAGCGATTGACCAGGTACAGCTCGGTGCCGATCGGGTACTTGGAGAAATCCACCACGATATCGGCGCGCTCGGCCACCCCCAGCACCACGCTGCTCTGGTTCTTCAGCGGCGCCGGCAGCAGGTTGCCGTCGTTGGCGATATAGGTGAAGGTCTGCACCCGGTTGTTGGTGTCGACCAGATACAGGGCATAGAAGCGGGCAGGGCCGCTGTTGAGCAGGCGGAAACGGTACTTGCGCGCGTCCACCCGCAGCACCGGCTCGATCTTGCCGTTGACTATGCACTTGTCGCCGAGCGTGCCCTCCGGGCTGAACTGGTCGAAGGTCAGCAGGCCGCTGGCATCGAAGCGGCGGTCGCCCAAGGCGATGGGATAGTCGTAGTCGCCACTGGGCAGGCGCAGGGCGACGGGATTGGCGTCGTTCTCGTCGCCGGAGTCGAGTTCGTCGTACAGGGTGTAGAAGCCGGCCAGGCCCAGGACCACATTCGGCGCGGTGAAGTCCAGGCAGTGATCGTGGTACCAGAGGGTGCCCAGCGCCTCGCGCGAGTCGCCGATCATTCTGCCCTGCTCGTCGCGGGCGGCGTATTGGGCCAGCGTCGGGTCGCTGTTGACCTCGTCGTAGCCGGCACAGACATTGGGATAGAAGTGATCCTTGAAGGTGCCCGGTGCGCCCTTGCCCTCCGGGTCGCCAAAGGTCGGCCCGACCTTGTGCGCACTCCAGTAGTCGCCGGGGAAGCCATCGCTTTCCGAGGGCGCATGCAGGTTGTGCAGGTGGGTGGAGATTTCCGGGGTACCGAAGCCCTTGTGGTCTTTCGGCAGCTCGTTATAGATGCGGCACAGCACCGGCTGGCCGTAACGGTTGACGAACAGCGGGCCGGGAATCATCGCCGGGCCGTCCTTGCCATCGGCGAAGCCCCAGATCGTCTGCGGCGGGTAGTCCGGGTGGAACAGCCAGTCGTTACGCTCCTTGGCGCGCATGTCGTAATACAGCGGGGGCTTGTCCTGGATCAATTCGACGTAGCGTGGATGGGCCGCGCGCCCGCATTCGCCGCCGCTGGTGTCGGCCGCCTCCGTCGGCTCCGGCGCGAAGCTGTCGGGGGCTACGGGTTTGATCGGCGTCCAGGCCCGCGGCAGTTCCTCTTGCCAGGGGGTGGTCTTCGGGCTGGGGGGAATGATCGCCGCTGCAGCCGCCTCCGCGGCGTCATCACGGCCGCCCTTGGCGGCACTCGGGCGGCTGCCTAGCAGCAAGGGCGCGGCCATGGCGGCGGCGCCGAGCTTGAGGAAGGTGCGGCGGTTATTGGTGGTTTCCGGCGAGCTACTTGGCTCTTCTTGGTTATTGCAGTCCATGGTGATGCTCCTGCGATTGGCGACGTTTTTCTGCGCGCAAGCGGGCTCTGGCGCTGACTGCAAGCGTCAGGCCGGCGCAAGTGGTGCATGGATAGGTGACGGGCCGGGGGAGATGGCCGCTCAGTTGCGCTGTGGCGGGGCGTGGAAGTGCGCCAGGAACCGGCGTGCTGGTGGCGCTTGCCGCATCCGATGGAACCGGTTCGGGAACATGCTCTGCTCCGTTGGCTGTGCGCTTTGGGCTGTCTGCGGGCGAACTACGGGCTTCGCGAGCAGAGCTAGCCAAAAATTTGGCTAATTTGAGTAAAGGCCATTTCCAGGCGTGTAACAAATTGTTTCTTGCCCTGTGTCTAGAATCTTGTGGCGCAATGACATCAGCCATTAGTACGGCGTGCTATAGCCTGCTGCCCGGCCCATGAGCGGCAGTTGGCCGGGCGGCCCGGGGTTTGCCGGCTGGGGCAAAGCCACCTAGGTTCTACCCATGGGGTTGCGGCGTTATTCGCGCGCTTTGGGGGCTCCGATGCATAGACGTTTCACTGGTGCGGCCTTGCTCGCGTTGTGCTCGGCACTGCTGGCGGTGCCGGGCGTCGGCGCGGAAGAGGTCGGCGCCGAGGAGGTGCTCCGGCTGCTGCAGGCCAATTGCGTGATTTGCCATAAGCAGCCCGGTGCGCCGTTGCGCCTGCGCCTCGACAGCCTCGAAGGACTGCTGCGCGGCAGCCTGAACGGCCCGGTGGTGCAGCCGGGGCGGCCGCAGGACAGCGAGCTGATCCGCCGCCTGAAAGGCCTCAGCCAGCCGCGCATGCCGTTGACCGGCCCGCCGTTTCTCGAGGATGAGGAGATCGCCCGCATCGAGCGCTGGATTGCCATCGGCGCGCCGCTCGGCAGTGCGGGCCGCGCCGCGGCGAAAGCCGCAGGCGTGCCCCCCTATAGCGCCGCGGAGGTCGCCAGCCTGCTGCAGGCCAATTGCCTGGAGTGTCATCTGGGCGCGGATGCGCCGGTGCATCTGCGTCTCGACAGCCTCGAGGGACTGCTGCGTGGCAGTGAGAACGGCCCGGTGGTACAGCCCGGGCGGCCGCAGGACAGCGAACTGATCCGCCGCCTGAAAGGCATCAGCCAGCCGCGCATGCCGCTGAACGGGCCGCCGTTCCTGATGGACGAGGAAATCGCTGGGGTCGAGGGCTGGATTGCCGCCGGCGCGCCGCTCGCTGGCGTGGTCGGTGGCGGCGCTGACCCGGCGCCGCCGTCCGCCCGGCCAGCCCCGGGTGCGCCGCTGACCTACCTGCAGGTCGCGCCCATCCTGCAGGCCCGCTGCGTTAAGTGCCATGCCAGTCAGGGCCTGATGGGGCCGGCGCCGGAAGGCTATCGCCTGACTTCCTATGCGGAAGTCCTGGCCAGCGGCGAGCGCGCGCGGGTGGTGCCCGGCTCGGCGCTGGCCAGCGAGCTGGTGCGGCGCATCCGTGGTCAGGCGCGGCCGCGCATGCCGCATGACGGCCCGCCGTTCTTGAGTGACGCGGAAATCGGCCTGATCGCCAGCTGGATCGACCAGGGTGCGCGTGATGCCCACGGCCAGCCGGCAGCCTTGCCGAGCGGGGCGCGCGTGCGCCTGCATGGCACCCTCGCTGACGACTGGCGCCTGGATGGCCTACCGCTGCAGGTGAACGAGCAGACCCGCCTGGACAAGCGCCCGCAGCCTGGCGATTACGTGCAGGTGCGCGGTCGCCTGAACGCCGACGGTGGCGTGACTGCCGAGCGCATCCGCCGCCGCTGAGACGCCCGGCCGCGAACCTCAGGTACGCGCGGGGTCAGCCGCGCTGCCTGTCTGTGCCACCCTATGATCCAGGTGATTGAGGGTGGCGAAGATCTGCCGGGGATCGGCCAGGGCCGGGGCCATCGACCAGCGGTTGAAGTGGTCGTTGCCGATGCGCACCATGCCGGTATGGCTGGCCTTGTTGCCGTCAATCAGCGGGTCGATGTCGTAGAAACCCAGCTTGAAGCGCAGCCGCTCGATGTCCTCGGGGGCACCGGTGAGGAACTGCCAGCCCGGCTTGATCCGGTACTTGTCGGCATATGCCTTGAGCACCTCCGGGGTATCGAGCTCCGGCTGCAGGGTCAGCGAGTACATGAACACGTCGCGGCCGGCGCGTTCGCCGAGCATTCTCTGCACCGCCAGCAGGTTGGCGGTCATGGTCGGACAGCGATCGCCGCAGGCGGTGTACATCATGTTGATGGCCACCACCTTGTTGCGGATCAGGTCGTCATAGAAGCGCACCGCCTTGCCCTCGTGGGTGTAGAGGCGGACGTTGGGGAAATAGCCGGCGTTGTCGGGGCGTGGGGCGGCCGGGGCGGTCTGTTCGAGCCCTTTGCCGGCGTGCCAGGCGGCCAGGCCGAGGGCGGCGGTACCCAGGCCGGCGAGGATGTTTCTGCGTGTGTTCATCAGTGCTTCTCCGCAATAGGTTGGGCGTTGCTCAGGCGCTGCCGTTGCTGTCGTCATCGTCCTCGATGTCCCAGCGGACCATCATGGCGTGGTCCTCGTGGATCAGGTTGTGGCAGTGCATGACGTACTTGCCGTGGAAGTCGCGAAAGCGCAGGAACACCCGGATCGTCATGTCTTCGCCGAGCACGAAAACGTCCTTGCGGCCGCGCTCGTGGACGGGGATGGGCACGTTTTGGCCGAGCACGGTCTTGCTGAGGATGATGCCTTCCTCGAAGTGGATGTGGATCGGGTGGTGCCAGCCGTCTTCCGGGTTGACCAGCTCCCAGATCTCGTGGCTGCCCTTGGGGATCTTCGCCCGTGGGTTCTGCACGTCGACCAGCTTCTCGTTGATCGTCCACAGCCCGCCGCTGCGGTTGAACTCCCAGCGCCGCACCTTGGCACTGGCCTTCTCGGCCTCGGTGACCGGCCGCAGCGGGCGCAGGGTGTTCGGCACCCGGCTGTAGTCGGTGGCGTTGCGGTCGACCACGAACTTGAGGATGCGCGGACCTGTGTCCTTGACGTCCTTGGGCCCGCGGGTGTCCTCCTGGCGCATGCGGTTGACCAGGTACAGCTCGGTGCCCAGCGGGTACTTGGCGAAGTCGACGATGATGTCGGCGCGCTCGGCCACCCCCAGTTCCACGCGGGTCTGGAGTTTCAGCGGCGCCGGCAGCAGGTTGCCGTCGTTGGCGATGTAGGTGAAGACCTGCATCGCATTGTTGGCGTTGACCAGAGACAGCGCGTAGAAGCGGCTCGGCCCGGTGTTGAGCAGGCGGAAGCGGTATTTGCGCCGCGCCACCCTGAGCACCGGCTCGATCTTGCCGTTGATCACCACCTTGTCGCCGAGGATGCCCTCGGGGTTGAGCTGGTCGTAGAAGAGCATGCCGGTCGGGTCGAAGCGGCGGTCGCAGAAGTCCAGCGGGTAGTCGTAGGCGCCGCTGGGCAGGCGCAGGGCCTGGGGATTGGTGTCTTGCTCGTTGCCCGAGTCGATGTCGTCGAACAGCAGATAGAAACCGGCGAGGCCGCGGTACAGGTTGGGGGCGGTGAAGTCGAGGGTGTGGTCGTGATAGAACAGCGTGCCCAGCGCCTCGCGGGGGTCGCCCTTGGTCGCCGGGAACTCGTCGTAGCCGGCCAGGATGTTGGGGTAGAAGTGATCCTTGAAGTGGCCCTGCGCCGTCAGGGTCGGGCCGAACTTGTTCGCGCTGTAATAGTCGCCGGGGAAGCCGTCGCTTTCCGAGCCGCAATGCAGGTTGTGCAGGTGGGTGGAAATTTCCGGCGTGCCGAAGCCCTGGTGGTTCGGCGGCAGGTCGTTGTAGATCCGGCACAGCAGGGGATAGCCATAGCGGGCGAGGATCACCGGGCTGAAGTCGGGCGTATTGGCCTGATAGATCCACACCGGCTGCACCGGCAGGTCCTGGTGGAAGCGCCAGTCGCGCTCCACGGCGTGCAGTTCGTACAGCCTCGGCGGCGTGACGGTGAGCTCGGCATAGCGCTGGTGCTCGTCACGACCCGCTTCGCCGCCGCCCAGATTGGCCGTCAGCGTGGGCGCGGGGGTTAGCCGGTCGACGGCCAGAACCGGGGTGATCGCATTCGGCAGGTACTCGACCCAGGGGGTGGTGTATGGGCTCGGCGGCACCACCGGCGCGGCGACGCCCTCGTCATCATCGTCGTCCCCGGCTCGGGCCGTGGGCGTGCGTAGCAGGGCCGGTGCGGCGAGGGCGGCGGCGCTGAGCTTGAGGAAACTGCGTCGACTGGCCGGGTTTTCGTCCGTGGCGTCGAGGCTGGTAGTTGGGGCCTTGCGGCTTTTGCGGGGCATGGTAACTCTCCTGAATTTCGTGGACCTTCGGCTGCTGTGGCTCGCCTGGAATCGGCGCGGGCGGCATGGCAATCGAGGGCGCGCAGAAGCCCCCTGAAGGCCCAAGGCTCCAGTGCTAAGAACGGTCGGTTGGGGTGGAACCGGCAGCAACGCCGCGGTTGGGCGTGGCGATCAGCTCACGGCTATTGGCGGGCCGTGGAGTTGCCCGGCAAAGGTGGGCGGTGACAGCGGAGCTGCCCTTCGGTGCTTGAGCGAGGCCTTGGTCATGTTGACGATCTCCGCGGCGTCTGACGCTGGACTCGGCCGCCATGCCCTCTCCTGCAGGACGTGCTGCGCCAGTCGTCGTACGCTCTGTTGTTAGTGATAGGACTTAAGTCTGGATGCGTCAATAATGTGGCTGTATTTCTGATTGGTGTGTTTTTTCTTATAAGTATCTGTATTTGATTGGATTTATTTATTTTTATAACTGTATGTGAAGGATGATGGCACTTTAGGTATGCATTGTTCTTTGCCAGGGCCGGCCGCAAGCAGGACGCCTCTTCGGCGCCTCAGAGCCTGTTTACGATCTGCTGCGGCCATGCTCTGCGACCGCATGATCCAGGTGGCTGCGGCTGCGACAGCCTCGCGCGGCGCACTGCCGCAGTACTGCGGCCGCTGTGGAGCGCGGCTGCCAGGAGCGGCGCAGGGGAACGCCGCTGCGTTCTGCCGGTCCAACGGCCACGCTTTCCGGCGTTTCCCCCTATGAGGACAGATCATGCGCGGCAAATCCCTTCTCCCAATCGCCGCCGCCTTGCTGCTGGCGGCTTCCCCGGTGTTCGCGTTCACGCTCAGCGATGCGGCCAATGCCGTTTCCGCTGTCAGTCAGGGCCACGGGACCGCCCAGGGCGCCTCCACCGCGCAAGCCGGCGGTTTGCTCGAGGCCCTGACCGGCCAGCTGGGGGTGTCGCCGGAGCAGGCGGTGGGCGGCACCGGCGCCTTGCTCGGCCTGGCGAAGAATCAGCTGGCGGGCGCCGACTATGCGCAGTTGCTGAAAGCCATGCCCGGCCTGGACTCACTCGGCGGCAACAACGCGCTGGTCGGCCTCGCCGCCCTGGGTGGCTTGGGCAATCTGCTCGGCGGCAGCCAGACCAACAGCCAGACCAGCAGTCAGGCCAGCAGTCAGGCCAACAGTCAGGCCAACAGCCAGGCCAACAGCCAGACCAACAGTCAGGCCAACAGCCAGACCAACAGTCAGGCCGGCAGCCAGATCGGCAGCCAGACCAACATTCAGGCCGGCAGTCAGGCCAGCAGCCAGACCAACAGTCAGGCCAACAGTCAGGCCAACAGTCAGATCGACAGCCAGGCCAACAGCCAGATCGGCAGGCAGCCAGGCAGCCAGGCAGCCAGCCAGCCAGGCAGCGCCGCCGGCGCCTTGCTGGGCCAGGCCAACAGCCTCGGTGACGTCAATCAGGCGTTCGGTGTCCTGGGCATGGATAGCGGTATGGCCGGCAAGTTCGCCGGCGTGTTACTGGATTATTTCGCCAAGCAAGGCGCTAACGGCGCTCTGCTCGGCAGCCTGGGCAGCCTGTGGGGTGTCGGCGGCCGGCCGGCCGTTGAAAGCTAAGGCGGTAGGGTGGGTTAGCCGCGCAGCGGCGTAACCCGCCGGCGCTGCCGCCATGGCCTCCGGCTGGGTGGGTTACGCCTGCGGCTAACCCTCCCTACCCATCATCGCTGCGCTCGGCGCGTATGTGGACGTGCCCGGCTTGCCGGGCGCCCAACTGCTGCTGGGCGCTCGGCAATCCGGTCGTTGAGGCTCATTCAGGCCGTGTGGACGACCGAATGGTCCACATGGTTGAGGGTGGCGAAGATCTGCTCGGGAGCGGCCAGGGCCGGGGCCATGGTCCAGCGGTTGAAGTTGTCGTTGCCGATGCGCACCATGCCGGTGTGGCTGGCCTTGTTGCCGTCCACCAGCGGGTCCGGGTCGTAGAAACCCAGCTTGTAGCGCAGCCGCTCCATGTCGGCAGGGTCGCCGGTGAGGAATTGCCAGCCCGGCTGGATCCGGTACTTGTCGACGTATTCCTTGAGCACCTCCGGGGTGTCGAGCTCCGGCTGCAGGGTCAGCGAGTACATGAACACATCGCGTCCGGCGCGCTCGCCGAGCATCTTCTGCACCGCCAGCAGATTGGCGGTCATGGTCGGGCAGCGGTCGCCGCAGGAGGTGTACATCATGTTGATGGCCACCACCTTGTTGCGGATCAGGTCGTCATAGAAGCGCACCGCCTTGCCTGTGTGGGTGTAGAGCCTGACGTTGGGGAACGCGTTGGGGTTCGCCCCGCCGCTGCTGTGGGTGCGGGTGGTGGGCAGCGCGCGCAGGCTGCTGCTGGCGCCCCAGGCCATCAGGCCGAGTGCGGCAGTGCCCAGGCCGGCGAGGATGTTTCTGCGAGTGTTCATCTGTGCTTCTCCGTAATGGGCTCAAACGCTGCCACTGCTGCCGTCATCGTCATCGTCCTCGATGTCGAAGCGGACCATCATCATGTGGTCCTCGTGGATCATGTTGTGGCAGTGCATGACGTACTTGCCGGCGAAGTCGCGAAAGCGCAGGAACACGCGCATCGAGGAGCTTTCGCCGAGCGCGAAGACATCCTTGCGCCCCTGCTCATGGGGCGGGACCGGTACGCTCTTGCCGTCCACCACCTTGCTGAGGATGCGGCCTTCCTCGAAGTGGATATGCACCGGGTGGGACCAGCCGCCGCTGGGGCTGTCCAGTTCCCAGATCTCGCAGCTGCCTTTCTCGATCTTGGCGCTGACTTGCTGCACGTCGAAGATCTTGTCGTTGACCGTCCACAGGCCGCCCTTGCGGCCGAACTCCCAGCGCCGCACCTTGGCGTTGTTCAGCTCGGCGGCGGTGATCGGCCGCAGCTCGCGCAGCTTGGCCGGGATCCGGCTGTAGTCGGCAACCTTGTTGCCAACCACCAACTTGAGGACGCGGGTGCCTGGGGTGCGGATATCTTTGGGGCCGCGGGTGTCCTCCTGGCGCAAGCGGTTGACCAGGTACAGCTCGGTGCCAGCCGGGTATTTGCCGAAGTCGACAATGATGTCGGCGCGTTCGGCCACGCCCAGCTGCACCTTGGTCTGGTTGAGCAGCGGTGCCGGCAGCAGGTTGCCGTCGTTGGCGATGTAGGTGAAGGGCTGCACCGCGTTACTGCTGTTGACCAGGTAGAACGCATAGAAACGGCTGGGGCCGCTGTTGAGCAGGCGCAGGCGGTACTTGCGCGCCGCGACGTTGAGCACCGGCTCGATCTTGCCGTTGATCAGGGTCTTGTCGCCGAGGACGCCCTCGGGGTTGAGTTGGTCGTAATAAAGTTTGCCGCTCAGGTCGAAGCGGCGGTCGCAGAAGTTCAGCGGGTAGTCGTAGGCGCCGCTGGGCAGGCGCAGGGCCTTGGGATTGGTATCGCGCTCGTCGCCCGAGTCGAGTTCGTCGTACAGCAGGTAGAAGCCGGTCAGGCCGCGGACCACGTTGGCGGCGGTGAAGTCCAGGCAGTGGTCGTGGAAGAACAGCGTGCCCAGGGCCTCGCGGTGGTCGCCAATCATTTTGCCCTGCGCGTCGCGGGCGGCGTATGGGGCCAGCGCCGGGTCGCTGTTGACCTCGTCGTAGCCGGCACAGACGTTGGGGTAGAAATGATCCTTGTAGCTGCCCGGTCCCGACAGGGTGGGCCCGGATTTGTCGCCGCTGTAGTAATCGCTGGGGAAGCCATCGCTTTCCGAAGGGCAATGCAGGTTGTGCAGGTGGGTGGAGATTTCCGGGGTACCGAAGCCCTGGTGCTCCTGCGGCAGGTCGTTGTGCATGCGCAGCATCACCGGCGCGCCATAGCGCGCGCGGATCACCGTACTCAGCGAGGCCAGGGGGGCGCCGTCGGCCGTTCTGTCGGCCTCGGCCTTGGTCTGGTAGTTCCACACCGGCTGCGCCGGCAGGGCCGGGTTGAACACCCAGTTGCGCTGTATGGCATGCAATTCGTACATCACCGGCTCGGTCGGGCACAGCTCGTCATAACGCTGGTGGTCATCGCGGCCGCACTCGCCATTGGCCACATCCGCCTGCACCTTATGGTCGGGGAGCAGGTGCTCGATCGTTTGCAGCGGGGTGATCGCATCCGGCAGGCGCTCGACCCAGGGGATGGTGGCCGGGCTGGGCGGTATCACCGGTGCCGAGACATCATCGTCTTCACCATCCTCGGCGAGTGCGGCAGCCGAACTCAGCAGCGCTGGTGCGGCGATGGCGGCGGCGCCGAGCTTGAGAAAGCTGCGGCGGCTCGGGATCTCATTCAAGTCATCTTGTTTCTCGGTTTTGGCGTCACGGCCGGTGGTTTTCATGGGGCTTACTCCAGATTCCGGTAAAGCGATGTGCATGGCGGCGGAACAACGCTCGGCGAATGGGCAGAGCGCCTCGCGGCATCGGGAAATCGGCGCGAACGAGGGCCCGCTGAGGCGCGGCGCGCTTCAGGCGTGAAACCTATTCGGGCGGGATTTACGGCAATGCCGCGTTGGTTAGGCGGCGAAGCCCCTCATCGGCGTGGTGGGCCGTGAAACTGCGGGGCAAAGATGTGCTGTGGCGACAAAGCCGGCGCGCAGTAGCAGAATGTTGCCAGGTCCATGTTGGCGATCTCCACGGTGCGCGGTACCGACATCGGTCGCTATGCCCTCTCCAACATAGCGTGACCGGCCAGCCTTCCGGCGACCCTGAACTCAGTTAAGTCTTGGGCTTTTGCAGTGTCAATATCATGACTATTTGCGACCATGGTCCTATCGTTTTTTGTAACTTATTGAAAAATATCGATTAAAATAAATAACATAAAATGCCGCTCGTCTGAAAAGTGTGATTCTGCGCACGCATAGGCGCTTGCGCCGCGTGCCGCTGTTGTCCTCGCGAGCACGGTGCGCAGGGGCTGGGAATGGGCTGTTGATGTGCGCCGGGCTATAAAGAACGACGGTAGCGCGATACTGTCCTAGCCCGTGCACCCGATGACCCGGAGGAATCCTGCGTGAAAGCCGTTCTCGCCCTGCTTGCCCTGCTGACCTTGCCGGCCCTGGCTGCCGAGCCGACCCTGTATGGCCGCTACGAGTACATCAAGCTGCCCGAGTTGCAGCAGACCTTCAAAGCCAAGATGGACACCGGCGCGCTGACCGCCTCGCTGTCGGCCAAGGACATCGAGCGCTTCAGCCGTGACGGCGAGGACTGGGTGCGCTTCAAGCTGGCCACCAAGGATGCCGACGACACCGTCTACGAGCACAAGGTGGCGCGCATCAGCAAGATCAAGAGCCGCGTTGACGAGGAGGCAGAGGAGGAGGCGCCGGAGGCAGTCAAGCGGCCGGTGATCGACCTCGAGATGTGTCTGAACGGCGTGACCCGTACCATCGAGGTCAACCTCGCCGACCGCAGCCACTTCAACTACCCGCTGCTGATCGGCGCCCGCGCCCTGCGCGAGTTCGATGCCGCGGTGAACCCGGCGCGGCGCTTCACCGCCGGCAAGCCCAAGTGTGATTGACGCCTGAGCGGGCATCCGGCACTTCCCGGCATTCTCCCTGGGAGCGCAAGAACCTGCCCCGAATCAGCGGCGCGTCGACGATCCCCTGGTCGATACCGCCAATTTGTTGGCGGAGATTTTCCGTGTCGACGTCTGGGCCGGCTCCTGGCGCAGCGCCAATTGCCCGAGCTGCTGCGCGCCTGGGGCCAGCGCCGGCCGGCGCGCCGAGCCGGGCTTTCTCGCCCTCGTCATCAGCGCTATTCGCGGGATCAAGAACGCCCTGAGAGTGCGCCTGAACGGCCAGAGCCTGAGCTGCGCCGCGTTCTTCCTCTGCGAGGCGCTCGGCCTGTATCGCGCGCCGAGCTGGCGCGGCGGATCGAGTTGCGGTTTCCGCCGCGGTTCAGGCCGGCGGCTGGGTGGCCTGCAACGACGGGAGCTGGCTGACTTCGGCATACCAGGCGGCCAGCTGCGGCTGGCGCTGGCGCCAGCCGAGTTCGGGCTGGCGCAGGTCGAGATAGCCGAGGGCGCAGGCGACGCCGATGGCGGCGACGTCGAAGTGGCAACTCAGCTCGGCCACCGCATGGCTTTCCAGCTCGGCGAGGCCGCGCTCGATCTTCGCCTGCTGGCCGTCCAGCCAGTCACGCCACTGTTTGTCGGCGGGGCGCAGGAAGTTTTCATAGCGGATCAGCACCGCCGCATCGAGGATTGCATCGGCCAGCGCCGCCAGGGTCAGGCGCCGCCAGCGCGCACTGCCTTCGCGGGGGATCAGCGGTTCGCCGACATGCTGCTGGTCGAGGTAGTCGAAGATCACCCGGCTGTCGTACAGCACGCTGCCGTCGGCCAGGCGCAACGCCGGAATCTTGCCGGCCGGGTTGCTGGCGTTGACCGCCGGGTGGGGGCTGGTCGGCGCCAGTTGCACGCTCTCCAGGGCGACGCGCGGCAGCTGGCCGGTCTCGTGCAGCAACACCATGATCTTGCGCACGAAGGGCGAGCTGGGTGAGTGGAACAGGGTCATGGTGGGGGCTGACATGGCGATTCTCCGCAAGGTTTTGTCTCAGTCTATCGTCCGCGGCGCGATTTGCGTCCGCCTGCTTGGCGCGGCTCAGAGCGACGGTGTGGCCTGCCGGCGCTGCCAATGCTGCAGGCGCTGGTCGAGGGCGTGCAGGCTGTCCAGTTGCTGGCGGCGGGCGCGGCTGAACAGGATCAGGGCGAGTTCGGCGGTGACCAGGGCGTCGGCGCTGGCGTGGTGACGCTGCTGCACCTGCAGGCCGAAATACCCGGTCCAGGCGTCCAGCCCGGCGCGGCGCAGCTCCGCTTGCGGACAGAGCAGCGGCGCCAGTTCGGCGGCATCGAGGAACGGATGCTGCAGGCGCAGGCCGAGCGTCTGCTTCAGGGCGCGGCTCAGCATGTGGCGGTCGAAGCCGGCGTGGAAGGCCAGCAGCGGGCTGGCGCCGAGGAACTCGAGGAAGTCCAGCAGCGCTTCGGCCGGCTCGCGCCCGGCGACGATGGCACTGGGCGCCAGACCATGGATCAGGGTGCTGGCGCCGGCCCGCTGGTCGGCGCGCTGCAGGGTGCATTCGTACTGCTGGGCGAGGTCGATGGCGCCGTGCTCGATCACCACCGCGCCGATCGACAGCACTTGGTCGCGCTGCGGGTTGAGGCCGCTGGTTTCCAGGTCGAGCACCACCAGGCGCTGCTCGGCCAGTGGTCGCTGGCTGAGTGGTGTGGGTATTGGCAGCCGCTGCAGGCGCTCGAGCTGTGCCGGCGTCAGCATGGGGCCGGGGCGCTGCAGCCAGGCCAACAGGCTCATAGCTGGTAACGCAGCGCCAGGCTGCTCTGCAGGCGCTGGGCCTGGCGTAGTGACTCGCGCAGGATGCGCCGGTCGAGGTGGTTGAGGTGGTCCGGGTTCAGGCGGTTGGAGTAGGGCAGCTGCTGGTGCGCTTGGAGTTGGTGCTGCTGCATGCGAGTCTGCTGGATGAAGTGATAGGCCTCCTCATAGGCGGCGCCGTCCTGGGCATCGATCACCTCGTGCTCGATCAGCGCGCGCAGGCGGCCGAGGGTGCCGGTCTCGCCGATGCCGTGGGCGAGGGCGAGCAGCCGCGCGCCGTCGACGAAGGGGGTCAGACCCTGCACCTTGAGATCGAGGGTGCCGTCCCGCTCGCCGTGCTTGCGCTCGACCACGAAGTCGCGAAAGCGCCCCACCGGCGGGCGCATGCGCAGCGCGTTGGCGGCCATCAGGCGCTGGAACAGCGGGTTGTCGGCGACCTCGGCGAGCAGTTGCGCGCGCAATTGCTCGCAGCCGTCCTCCGCGCCCCAGACCGCGCGCAGGTCAAAGAAGATGGTCGAGCCGAGCAGGTTCTCCGGGGTCGCCTCGCGGATGAAGCCGGAGAAGCGCCGCGCCCACTCGCTGCGCGACAGGCAGAGCTGCGGGTTGCCGGCCATGATGCCGCCCTGGCACAGGCTGAAGCCGCACTGCGCCAGGGCCTGGTTGATCTGTTCGGCCAGCGGCAGCAGGCGCCCGCGCAGCAGCGCCGCCTCGGCGGCGTCACTGGCCTCGAAGAGGATGCCGTTGTCCTGGTCGGTGTGCAGGGTCTGCTCGCGGCGGCCCTCGCTGCCGAAGCACAGCCAGGTGAAGGGCACGCCCGGGTCGCCGAACTGCTCCAGGCACAGCTCGATCACCCGGCAGACGGTGTGGTCGTTGAGCTGGGTGAGCAGGCGGGTGATTTGCGTCGAGCTGGCGCCGTGGGCGAGCATGCGTTCGACCAGCAGGTGGATGTCGCGACGCAGCGCCACCAGGGTTTCGAGCTGGCCGGCGTGGCGGATGGTGCGCGCCAGGTGCACCAGGTCGACGCGCTGCAGGGAGAACAGGTCGCGCTCGGACACCACGCCGGTCAGGCGCCCGTGCTCGACCAGGCAGACGTGGGCGATGTGCCTTTCGGTCATCGCCAGCGCCGCGTCGAAGGCGCTGGCCGTCGGGGCCAGGTGGAAGGGGCGCTGGGTCATGATCTCGGCAATGGGTTGCTCCAGGTCGGCGCAGGCTTCGCCGATCACCCGGCGCAGGTCGCGCAGGGTGAAGATGCCCAGCGGCCGTTGGTCCGCATCGACTATGACGATGCTGCCGACATGCGCCTCGTGCATGCGCCTGACCGCCGCGCGCAGCGGCGTTGCGGGGGTGCAGGTCACCGGCTGCTGCATGGCCAGCTCGGCCAGGCGGGTGTCCAGCGAATACTGGGCGCCGAGGCTCTCCGCCGCGCGCAGCTGCACCTGCTGGTTGACCTGGTCGAGCAGGCTGCTGACCCCGCGCAGGGCGAAGTCGCGGAACGGCGCCGAACTGGCAAACAGGCGGGCGAAGGCGTCCTTGCCGAGCAGCAGGCAGAAGGTGTCGGCGCCGGCCAGGTGCTCGGTGCGGGTCGCGCGCTCGCCGAGCAGGGCGGCGAGCGGGAAGCACTCGCCGCTGGTGATCTCGAAGGTGGTCTCGGTGCCACGCTTGGCCGAATGCGGGCGCTCGCCGACCACCCGGCCCTGCTTGACGATATAGAAGTGCTGCACCGGCCCGTCGCCGGGCTTGATGATGCTTTCGCCCTCGGCATAGAAGCGCAGCTGGCAGTGCTCCAGCAGGTAGACCAGGTGGGCGTTGTCCATCTGGTTGAACGGCGGGAACTTCTGCAGAAACTCCATCAGGCCATGGATGTTCTGCTGCACGGCGGCCTTGCCCGCCTGGGCGAAGGCATCGCGGTTGCTCATGCTATGGGCCCTGCGAGGAGCGGATTCCCCATGGTCAGGGCTGCGGGCTGGCTTGCCCATTGGACCTAAGTCTAGGCGCGGGGCGCGGGGCGCGAGGCCGCGGGGTTGGCGAGGCGGTAGGGTGGAAAACCGCGAAGCGTTTTCCACCGGCTGCCGGTGGATGTGAAAAGCGCCATCCACCCTACAAAAAAGCCGCCGCCCGCGAATGGCGGGCGGCGGTCTGGGTGGGGCCGGGCGCGATCAGGTGGTGCGGATCAGGTGGTCGAAGGCACTCAGCGAGGCCTTGGCGCCTTCGCCCACGGCGATGACGATCTGCTTGTACGGCACGGTAGTCACGTCGCCGGCGGCGAACACGCCCGGTACCGAGGTTTCGCCCCGCGCATCGGCGATGATCTCGCCGCGTGGCGACAACTCGATGCTGCCCTTCAGCCAGTCGCTGTTGGGCAGCAGGCCGATCTGCACGAAGATGCCTTCCAGCTCGACGGTGCGCAGCTCCTCGCTGACGCGGTCCTTGTAGACCAGGCCGGTGACTTTCTGCCCGTCGCCCTTGACCTCGGTGGTCAGCGCGCTCTTGATCACGGTGACGTTGGCCAGGCTGTTGAGTTTCTTCTGCAGCACGGCGTCGGCGCGCAACTTGTCATCGAACTCGATCAGGGTGACATGGCTGACGATGCCGGCCAGGTCGATGGCCGCTTCCACGCCGGAGTTGCCGCCGCCGATCACCGCCACGCGCTTGCCCTTGAACAGCGGGCCGTCACAGTGCGGGCAGAAGCACACGCCCTTGGCCTTGTATTCCTTCTCGCCGGGCACGTTCATTTCGCGCCAGCGCGCGCCGGTGGCGAGGATCACGGTCTTGGCCTTGAGGCTCGCACCGCTCTCGAACTTGACCTCGTGCAGGCCGCCGGCGGCGCTGGCCGGGATCAGCGCGCTGGCGCGCTGCAGGTCCATGATGTCGACGTCGTACTGCTTGACGTGCTCTTCCAGGGCGCGCGCCAGTTTCGGTCCTTCGGTCTCCTGCACGGAAACGAAGTTCTCGATCGCCATGGTGTCCAGCACCTGGCCACCGAAGCGCTCGGCGGCCACGCCGGTGCGGATGCCCTTGCGCGCGGCATAGATGGCCGCTGCGGCGCCGGCCGGGCCACCGCCGACCACCAGCACGTCGAAGGCGTCCTTGGCGTTCATCTTCTCGGCGTCGCGGCTGGCGGCGCCGGTGTCGATCTTGGCGAGGATTTCCTTCACCTCCATGCGCCCCGAAGCGAACACTTCACCGTTCAGGTAGATGCTCGGCACGGCCATGATCTGGCGGCGCTCGACTTCTTCCTGGAACAGCGCGCCGTCGATCGACACGTTGCGGATGTTCGGGTTGAGCACCGCCATCAGGTTCAGCGCCTGGACCACGTCCGGGCAGTTCTGGCAGGACAGCGAGAAGTAGGTTTCGAATTCGAAACGGCCTTCGATGCTCTTGATCTGCTCGATGGTCTCGGCGTCCAGCTTGGACGGGTGGCCGCCGACCTGCAGCAGGGCCAGGACCAGCGAGGTAAATTCGTGGCCCATGGGGATGCCGGCGAAGGTCAGGCCGATATCCGCACCCGGGCGGTTGAGCGAGAACGACGGACGACGGGCGTCGCTGCCATCGGTCTTCAGGGTGATCTTGTCGGTCAGGCCGACGATGTCGTTGAGCAGGCCGAGCAGTTCCTGGGACTTCGCGCTGTCATCGAGGGACGCAACGATCTCGAACGGCAGGGTGACCTTCTCGAGGTAAGCCTTCAACTGGGATTTCAGATTGGCGTCCAACATGACTGCAATTTCCTCTGCGAAAGTACGAATTTCAGAAACAGAAACGCCCGGACGGATCGCCCGGGCGTTCGGGCACCAGAAGGGCTGGGATTCAGCCCTTGCAGCGCAGCAACCTTGTGGGTTGCGGCTTAGATTTTACCGACCAGGTCGAGGGACGGAGCCAGAGTGGCTTCGCCTTCTTTCCACTTGGCCGGGCAGACCTGACCCGGGTTGGCGGCGGTGTACTGGGCAGCTTTCAGCTTGCGCAGGGTTTCCGCGACGTCACGGGCGATTTCGTTGGAGTGGATTTCCACGGTCTTGATCACGCCTTCCGGGTTGATCACGAAGGTACCGCGCAGGGCCAGGCCTTCTTCCGGGATGTGCACGCCGAACGCGTTGGTCAGTTGGTGAGTCGGGTCACCGATCAGCGGGAACTGAGCCTTGCCAACGGCCGGGGAGGTTTCGTGCCAGACCTTGTGCGAGAAGTGGGTGTCGGTGGTGACGATGTACACCTCGGTACCGGCCTTCTGGAACTCGGCGTAGTTGTTGGCGGCGTCTTCGATCTCGGTCGGGCAGTTGAAGGTGAAGGCGGCCGGCATGAAGATCAGCACGGACCACTTGCCCTTCAGGGACTGCTCGGTGACTTCGACGAACTCGCCGGCGTGGAAAGCGTTGGCCTTGAACGGCTGGACTTGGGTGTTGATGAGAGACATTCACTGAACTCCTTCAGGTGTTTGGAAAGTTGACGCTGGCCATCCTAGTCCATCGAGCCTGAGAGGCTAAATTGATTGAGGGCATCGGATGGATTACTTCTCTCTATATAGAGAGCCGCGGCGATAGCCTAAGTGGGGGCGGCCGTGATGCAAATCAACTGGGTCTAAGTACGGCCACCTTATCCCTGACCACATGACAATCCGTTGAGTTCGGTCAATTGCCCGGCCCTTTTGCGACACGGCGATGAGCGGCGTGCAGGCATAAAAAAACCGCCCCGAGGGGCGGCTTTTTCAGTGCTGCGGATCAGAGGCCGTTCTTGGCCTTGAACTCGCGGCGGCGGCGGTGCAGCACCGGCTCGGTGTAGCCGTTGGGCTGCTGGGTGCCTTCCAGCACCAGCTCCAGTGCGGCCTGGAACGCCACGTTGTCGTCGAAGTTCGGCGCCAGCGGGCGGTACAGCGGGTCGCTGGCGTTCTGGCGGTCGACCACCGGAGCCATGCGCTTGAGGCTGGCGAGCACCTGCTCCTCGCTGACGATGCCGTGACGCAGCCAGTTGGCCAGCAGCTGGCTGGAGATGCGCAGGGTGGCGCGGTCTTCCATCAGGCCGACGTCGTTGATGTCCGGCACCTTGGAGCAGCCGACGCCCTGGTCGATCCAGCGCACCACGTAGCCGAGGATGCCCTGGGCGTTGTTGTCCAGTTCGTTCTGGATTTCCTCGGCCGACCAGTTGGTATTCGGCGCCAGCGGAATGCTCAGGATGTCGTCCAGCGAGGCGCGCGGGCGCTTGGCCAGCTCGGCCTGGCGGGCGAACACGTCGACCTGGTGGTAGTGCAGGGCGTGCAGCGCGGCGGCGGTCGGCGACGGCACCCAGGCGGTGTTGGCGCCGGCCAGTGGGTGAGCGATCTTCTGCTCGACCATCGCGGCCATCAGGTCGGGCATCGCCCACATGCCCTTGCCGATCTGCGCGCGGCCTTGCAGGCCGGTGGCCAGGCCGATGTCGACGTTCCAGTTCTCGTAGGCGCCGATCCACTTCTCGCTCTTCATGGCGGCCTTGCGCACCACGGCGCCGGCTTCCATGGAGGTGTGGATCTCGTCACCGGTGCGGTCGAGGAAGCCGGTGTTGATGAACACCACGCGCTCGCGGGCGGCCTTGATGCAGGCCTTGAGGTTGACGGTGGTGCGCCGCTCCTCGTCCATGATGCCGACCTTCAGGGTGTTGCGCGGCAGGTCGAGGACGTCCTCGATGCGGCCGAACAGCTCGCTGGTGAAGGCGACTTCTTCCGGGCCGTGCATCTTCGGCTTGACGATGTACACCGAGCCGGTGCGGGTGTTCTTGCGGCTGGTGTTGCCATTCAGGTTGTGCACCGCGATCAGGCTGGTGAACAGGCCGTCCTGAATGCCTTCCGGCACTTCGTTGCCCTGGGCGTCGAGGATCGCCGGGTTGGTCATCAGGTGACCGACGTTGCGCACGAACAGCAGGGAGCGGCCGTGCAGGGTCAGCTCGCTGCCGTCGGCATGGGTGTAGACGCGATCCGGGTTCATGATGCGGGTGAAGGTCTGGCCGCCCTTGGCGACGCTTTCGGCCAGATTGCCCTTCATCAGGCCCAGCCAGTTGCGGTAGACCACGGTCTTGTCGTCGGCATCGACGGCGGCCACCGAGTCTTCGCAGTCCATGATGGTGGTCAGCGCGGCTTCCATCAGCACGTCTTTGACGCCGGCGGCATCGGTCTGGCCGATCGGGCTGGACGGGTCGATCTGGATCTCGAAGTGCAGGCCGTTGTGCTTGAGCAGCACGGCTTGCGGGGCGTTGTGGTCGCCCTGGAAGGCGATGAACTGGGCGGCATTCTGCAGGCTGGTGGTGCTGCCATTCTTCAGGCTGACGGCCAGGGTGCCGTTCTGCACCGCATAGCCGGTGGCGTCGGCGTGGGAGCCGTTGGCCAGCGGCGCGGCTTGGTCGAGGAAGGCGCGGGCGTAGGCGATGACCTTGTCGCCGCGGACCTTGTTGTAGCCTTTGCCCTTCTCGGCGCCGCCTTCTTCGCTGATCACGTCGGTGCCGTACAGCGCGTCGTACAGCGAGCCCCAGCGGGCGTTGGCGGCGTTCAGGGCGAAGCGCGCGTTCATTACCGGCACCACCAGCTGCGGGCCGGCCATGCGGGCGATTTCGTCGTCGACGTTTTCGGTGGTGGCGCGGAAGTCTTCGGCTTCCGGCAGCAGGTAGCCGATGTCCTGCAGGAAGGCCTTGTAGGCCACGGCGTCATGCGCCTGGCCGGCCCGCGCCTGGTGCCAGGCGTCGATCTGGGCCTGCAATTCGTCGCGCTTGGCAAGCAGGGCTTTGTTCTTGGGCGCGAGGTCATTAATGACCGCTTCCACACCGGCCCAGAATTTGTCGGCAGCGATGCCGGTACCGGGGATGGCTTCGTTGTTCACGAAGTCGAACAGCACTTTGGCGACCTGCAGGCCGCCGACTTGAACGCGATCAGTCATCACTTGCCTCACTCTGCTCAATAACCACTTCAACCGCTTCGGATCGGGCTTCTGCCGTCTTGTAGTCCGAGGCGCGGCATACTACATGAAGATCTCGGGAAAATCAGTGGGCACGCGTCGCGCTGCGACCGGAATGTGCCTTTTGGTCACACTGAGGACAGTAATGTTCGCAAATAATGTGTGAATTGTTCCAGATAAATCTTAAAACAGTACACGATTATTTATTTCGCTGGCCTGTGGCAGGGCGTCGCAGGTTTGCTCGGATGTAGGCGTGCACCGCTGCCTATACTCCAGCGACCTGACTTGGAGCCCTGTCCATGCCCGTGTATCGCGCGACTGCCAGTGATCTCGACGAACTGGCCGAGCTGTTCGGCGCCTACCTGCAGTTCTACCAGGTAGCGCAACCGCTGCCGTCGATTGCCACCTTCCTGGGCGCGCGCCTGCAACGCGAGGATTCGGTGCTGTTTATCGCCCGCGCGGACGAGGGCCAGGCCCTGGGCTTCGTCCAGCTCTATCCGTTCTTCTCCTCGCTGGCGCTGCAACCGGCCTGGCTGCTCAGCGACCTCTATGTAGTGCCGGCGGCCCGCCGCCAGGGCATCGGCGAAATGCTGATGGGCGCCGCCCGCGCCCATGCCGAGGCCACCGGTGCCTGTGGCTTGCAACTGGAAACGGCGAAGACCAATCTGGCCGGACAGGCACTCTACGAGCGCCTAGGCTATGTAAGGGATGAGGTTTTCTACACCTACTGGCTGAGCCTGACGCCGCGCTGAGCGCGCCGACGGGGCGGCATGAAGAGGAGTCGCGCGTGAATCATCTAGTTCTCACGGTCATCGCCCAGGATCAGCCCGGCCTGGTGGAGCGCATCGCCAAGTGCATCGCCGAGCACGGCGGCAACTGGCTGGAGAGCCGCATGGCGCGGATGGCCGGGCAGTTCGCCGGGATTCTCAAGATCAGCGTGCCGGCCGAGGCCTACGACGAACTGGTCGATGCCCTGCAAGCCCTGCAGGGGGAGGGCATCCGCGTGTTGCTGGCGGAAAGCGGCATCGAGCCGTCCTGCACCTGGAAGCCGATCCATCTCGACCTGGTCGGCAACGACCGCCCCGGCATCGTCCGCGACATCACCCGCCTGCTCAGCGAGCACGGCATCAACATCGAGAGCCTGGTCACCGAGGTGCTGCCGGCGCCGATGAGCAGCGAGCCGCTGTTTCATGCCGAGGCGATATTGGCGGTGCCGCTGACCCTGTCGCTGGAGCTGCTGCAAACCCGCCTGGAAACCCTGGCCGACGATCTGATGGTGGAGCTCAACCTGCGCCCCGAGGTGTGAAAGACGGGGTTTAGCGTGCGCGCCGGGCAAAGCTGCTCACGGCGCGCTCGATGCATTGCACGGTCTTGGCAAATGCCTGCAGCTGGCTGTCGCCGAGCGGCTGGCCGAGCCGGTCCGCCACCACCAGCATGACCACCCGGCCGTTGCTGGCCAGCGAGCGCAGCAGCAGGTGTTCGCTGGGGAACAGCGCTTTCAGCGCGCCGGGCAGCAGCGCGGAATACTGCGCCAGATTGGCCGGCGAGAGACGCAGCTGTCCGGGTTGGGCGAGCAGGCGGCGCAGCACCTGGCTGTGATTCGGCTCCAGTTCCAGGCCTTTGGCCTCGGCCGCCAGTCCGGCGCTCTGCTGGGCGCGCAGGCGGCTGTGGCTGCGATCGGCGAGCAGCAGCATGACGCGCGGCAGGCCGCAGTGCTGCAGGGCATCGCGGGCGCAGGCGGTCAATTGCCCGACATTGAGGAACGGGCTGGGCTCGCACAGCAGTTCGGCGCAGGCCTGGCGCCAGTCGCTCAGGTCGGCGGCAGGCGTTACGGCGGCGGCTGGGGCGGGCAGCGGCTGCCAATGGCTCGCCGTCCAGGGCCATAGCAGCGCTTCGGCCGGCTGCCAGGGCGCCGCGCTACTAGGCTGGCGCGCGCTGGTTACCGCCTGCTGGTGCACCAGTTGCTGGATGTCGCCCAGCGGCAGCTGCAGGTACAGGGCGCTCAGGCGCTGCCAGCGCAGGCTGTGGTTGCCGCCCCAACTGGCGTGGGCGGACAGCGCCAGGCTGTTGGCCAGCAGCACGGTGTTGGCCGGCTGGGTCAGCCAGCGGCGCAGTGCCGGGTCGGCGTCCAGGCGCTGTTGTTGCTGCAGCGGGTGTTCGTGGTCGTGGGCGATCTGCAGGGCCTTGACCAGCAGGCGGCGATCGCTGAGCAGCAAGCGGTAGCCGTGCGCGATCCACTCCGGCAGGCGCCAGTGTTCGGCGAGTTGCAGGCCGAGTTGCAGCAGCGGCAGGCCGAACAGCTCGAACTCGACCTTGGTCGCCGGCTCGCCGGCGACCAGCACGCGTTGCTCCCAGGCCTCGAACAGCTGCGGCTGGGTCATGGCCAGCGGCCACAGCGGGGCGAGAAACAGCAGGCTGGTGCAGTGCAGCTCCTGCCACAGGCGCGCCAGCCGCGCGCCGAACAGCCCACTGGCCTGCTGTGCGGCATGCTGGCTGATCTGCAGCAGCTGGCGCAGGGCTTTGGGAATATCCGTTTCGGCTAGCGCCGGCAGCTGATTGAGCAGCTCCTCGCTGCGCTGCAGGCCCAGACGGTTGAGCGCAACCTCCAGGCTCTCGGCCGGCTGGCCGAGGCTGCCGACGTGGCGATTGGCCTCGCGCAGCAGGTGCAGGGCTGCGCCTGGGCAGCCCTGCAGCAGTTCGGCGAGCTCGCGCAGCGACCGCCGGCTGTCGCGCAGGGCGCGGCGCAGTTGCTCGTGTTGCTCGGCGGGCACCGGCAAACGCAGCGTTTCCAGCTGCTGGCGCCAGGCGTCGAAGGTGCGAGGTAAAGGCTTGGGCGTCGGCATGCGGGAGCACTAAAGTGGATTTTCGTGTGGTCGGCCTATAGTCTGGCGCAAATCTTCCGATAAATAGAAGGGCGGCAGTCTTCAGCCCTCTACCTTCGATGCAAGTAGTTCCCTTATGGCAAAAATCATCGGCATCATCGTCGTATTCGCCAGCGTGCTCGGCGGATACCTCCTTTCCCATGGCCAGCTCGCCGCGCTGATCCAGCCCTTCGAGGTGCTGATCATCGGCGGCGCGGCGTTCGGCGCCTTCCTCCAGGCCAACCCGGGCAGCACCACCATGCACGTGGTGAAGAAGTCGCTGAAGCTGTTCAGCTCGCGCTTCACCCACACCTTCTACCTGGAAGTGCTGCGCCTGCTCTACGAGATTCTCAACAAGAGCCGCCGCGAAGGCATGATGGCCATCGAGGCGGATGTCGAAGACCCGGGTGCCAGCCCGATTTTCAGCAAATATCCGGCGGTGCTGCAGGATGAGCGGATGACCGCCTATGTCTGCGATTACCTGCGCATCATGTCCTCCGGCAACATGGCGCCGCATGAACTGGAGGGCCTGTTCGATATGGAATTGGCCAGCCTCAAGGAGCATCTGGAGCATCCCTCCCATGCCGTGACCAAGGTCGCCGATGCCCTGCCGGGCTTCGGCATCGTCGCCGCGGTGCTGGGCATCGTGGTGACCATGGCCATGCTCGGCGAGGCGGAGCAGGCGGCGCTGGGCCAGCATGTCGGCGCAGCGCTGGTCGGTACCTTCTTGGGGATCCTCGCCGCCTACGGCTTCTTCGGACCGTTGGCCGGCGCCCTGGAGCACGATGCCAAGGAAGAGCTGAATGTCTACGAGGCGATCAAGGCCTGCCTGGTCGCTTCCGCCTCGGGAATGCCGCCGAGCATGGCGGTGGAGTTCGGCCGCAAGGTGTTGTTCCCGGCCCACCGCCCGAGCTTTATCGAGCTCGAGCAGGCCATGCGCGGCAACTGACGGCTAAGCGATGGATAACAACCAGCCCATCATCGTCAAGCGCGTCAAGCGCTATGCCGCCGGCCACCACGGCGGCTCCTGGAAGATCGCCTTCGCCGACTTCGCCACGGCGATGATGGCGTTCTTCCTGGTGCTGTGGCTGATGTCCTCGGCCACGCCGGAGCAGAAGAAGGCGATTTCCGGCTATTTCCAGGACCCGGTGGGCTTCACCGAAAGCGCCAGCCCCTATGTCATCGACCTCGGCGGCACGCCGACGCCGGCGCCGGAGAAGACCCTCAACCCGGAAATCCAGACCATCCCGGACGACCAGGACAAGAGCAAGACCGACCCGAGCCAGGCCGAGGAGATCGCCGACCGCCTCGAGCGGGAGCGCCTCGAGCTGCTGCTCCAGGAGCTGCAGAACAAGGTCGACGAGAACCCGCAGCTGCAGCGCTTCAAGGATCAGATCCTGTTCGAGATCACCCAGGACGGCCTGCGCATCCAGATCATGGACGCCGAGAACCGGCCGATGTTCGACCTCGGCAGCGCGCGCCTGCAGCCGTATTTTGAGGACATCCTGCTGGCCATGGCCGACACCATCAAGGCGGTGCCGAACAAGATCAGCGTCAGCGGCCATACCGACGCCAAGCCGTTCGCCGGTGCCGGCGGGTTCGGCAACTGGGAGCTGTCCGCCAGCCGCGCCAACGCCGCGCGCCGGGCGCTGGTGGCCGGCGGTTATCTGGATGAACAGGTGGCGCGGGTGGTCGGCTATGCCTCGTCGTCGCTGTTCGACCGCGAGGATCCGTTCAACCCGGTGAACCGCCGCATCGACATCATCGTCCTGACCAAGAAGGCCCAGCGCGCCATCGAGGGCGAGCAGGAGGCCAAGCCGGAACCGCCGGCGGCGCCTGAGACGGCTCCGCCCGCTGCCCCGGCTGCGGTCACGCCAGCGGCCGCCGCCACGCAGACGCCGACGCCGCCGGGCGATAAGCGCAACATTTTCGACGCCGGCGGGCTCAAGCTCGACGAGCCGCGCGACCAGTAAGCGCCGGCCTGGAAAGCGAAAGACCGCGGCCAGCCGCGGTCTTTTTGTCTGCGCCAGGCGAGCCTAGTAAGTGGTTTCCGGCAGGCTGGCGAGGATATGCCGGTAGCTGGCCATCCGCTGCGGCTGGATGCGCCCGTCCTCGATGGCCTGCAGCAGTGCGCAGCCGGGCTCGCGGTCGTGCTTGCAGTCGCGGAAGCGGCAGTGGCCGAGCAGCTCGCGGAACTCGATGAAGCCGGCCTCGATATCGTCGCGGCTGACATGCACCAGGCCGAACTCGCGGATGCCGGGCGAGTCGATCAGGTCGCCGCCGCCGGGGAAGTGGAACAGCCGCGCCGTGGTGGTGGTGTGCATGCCCTTGCCGGTCAGCTCCGACAGCGGCCCGACGCGGGTGTCGACCGCCGGCAGCAGGCTGTTGACCAGCGACGACTTGCCCACCCCGGACTGGCCGACGAACACGCTGACATGGCCGTCGAGCAGGCGCTGTAGCCCCTCCATGCCGCCGCCCTGGTGGGCGGAAACCTCCAGCAGCGGATAGCCGAGCTGGCGATAGGTGCCGAGCAGGGCATCCAGCGCGGCGCTGTTGTGCTCGTCGATCAGGTCGGCCTTGTTCAGCAGCAGCAGCGGATGGATGCCGGCGTGCTCGGCGGCCACCAGGTAGCGGTCGATCAGGTTGGCGTGCGGCTCCGGCAGCGGGGCGAAGACGATGACGATCAGATCGACGTTGGCCGCCACCGGTTTCAGCAGGCCGCGGTTGTCCGGGCGACACAGCTCGCTGCGCCGTGGCTGCTGGGCGACGATCACGCCGCTGCCCTGGTTGCCGGCGCGCCAGACCACGCGGTCGCCGGTGACCAGGGCCGGTAGGTTGGCGCGCAGGTGGCAGCGGAACACCTGGCCGGCCAGTTCGCCGGCTTCGGCTTCCACCTCGACCTGGACGCCGAAGTGGGCGATCACCAGGCCGAACTGCTCGGGACCGAGGTCGCCGCCTTCCAGTTCCTCCAGGGCATGCGATTCGCGTTTGGCGGCGCGGGCGGCGCGCTCGCCCTGAATCTTCTCGATGCGCCAGTTCTGGCGACGGTTGAGCTGGCGTTTGGCCATGGGGGTTCCGAATGGGGGGTGGGTAAAAACGGCAGCGAGTTTAGCACGCGCGCCCGCCGAGCCCGCGTGCCGGTCATGCTGGGCTGGGCTAAACTGCGCGCCTTAGCCGAGGAGTTCGAGCATGCAAAACCCGCAGAATTTGATCTGGATCGATCTGGAGATGACCGGTCTGGACCCGGACCAAGACGTCATCATCGAGATGGCCACCATAGTCACCGACAGCGACCTCAACATCCTCGCCGAGGGGCCGGTGATCGCCGTGCACCAGAGCGACGAGGCGCTCGCCGGCATGGACGAGTGGAACACCCGCACCCACGGCCAGAGCGGCCTGACCCAGCGCGTGCGCGAGAGCAAGATCGACGCGGCCGCCGCCGAGGCGCAGACCATCGCCTTCCTCGAGCAGTGGGTACCGAAGGGCGCGTCGCCGATCTGCGGCAACAGCATCGGCCAGGACCGCCGTTTCCTGTATCGCTACATGCCGGACCTGGAGGCCTTCTTCCATTACCGCTACCTGGACGTCTCGACCCTGAAGATCCTCGCCGGCCTATGGGCGCCGCAGGTCCGCGACAGCTTCCAGAAGAAGGGCACGCACCAGGCGCTGGACGATATCCGCGAGTCCATCGCCGAGTTGCAGCACTACCGCGAGCACTTCCTCAAGGTGTGATTCCGCGGCTTTGTAGGGTGGAAAACCGCGCAGCGTTTTCCACCGGCGCCGGGGTGGAGATAAGCGCGACATCCCGCCTATAAGTGGCCGTGCCGCGCCAGCGCCCACTGCACATGCTCGCGCACCAGCGGCGAAGGATCGTCGCGGCGCGCCTGCAGCGCCTCGAGCACCGGAATGCTCGGCGGCGCGTTGCCCAGCCCCACCGCCAGATTGCGCAGCCAGCGCTCGTAGCCGGCGCGGCGCAGCGGCGAGCCCTCGGTACGGCTGAGAAATTCTTCCTCGCTCCAGCGGAACAGTTCGGCCAGCTCGGCGTTGTCGAGGCCATGGCGCGGCTGGAAGTCGCCCTGCGCGGTCGGCCGGGCGAAGCGGTTCCACGGGCAGACGAGCTGGCAGTCGTCGCAACCGAACACGCGGTTGCCGATCAGCGCGCGCAGTTCGACCGGGATCGAGCCCTTCAGCTCGATGGTCAGGTAGGAGATGCAGCGCCGCGCATCCAGCACATAGGGGCCGACGAAGGCGGCGGTCGGGCAGATGTCCAGGCACGCCGTGCAGCGCCCGCAATGCTCGCTGGCGTGCGGCGCATCCACCGGCAGCGGCAGGTCGACGAACAGCTCGCCGAGGAAGAAATAGCTGCCGGCTTTACGATTGAGCACCAGGGTGTTCTTGCCGATCCAACCCAGGCCGGCCTGCTCGGCGATGGCTTTTTCCAGCACCGGCGCGCTGTCGACGAAGGCGCGGTAGCCGAACGGGCCGATCTGCGCCTGGATGCGCTCGGCCAGTTGCTGCAGGCGCTTGCGGATCAGCTTGTGGTAGTCGCGACCGAGGGCGTAGCGCGACACGTAGGCCTTCTCCGGTTGGCCCAGGCGCTGGGCCATGCGCGTGTCGCCGGGCAGGTAGTCCATGCGCAGCGAGACCACCCGCAGGGTGCCGGGCACCAGCTGCTCCGGGTGCGAGCGCTTGCTGCCGTGGGCGGCCATGTAGTCCATCTCGCCCTGATAGCCGGCGGCCAGCCAGCGCTGCAGGTGGGCCTCGTGCTCGGCCAGATCGAGGCCAGCGATGCCGACCTGCTGGAAACCCAGCTCGCGGCCCCAGTCCTTGATCGACTGGGCGAGGGCGGCGAGATCGAGAGCGGTGGCGGACATGCGCGGAAACCAGGGCGAGGGTGGGTATAATTCTGCCAGAACCCGCCCCGCCGCGCCGGCCTTCCAGCCCGGCACGCGACCGCAGGCGGCGTGGTTTCCCCCTTTTGGAGCCGATGCATGCCGTCCATAGCCGACACTTTACCTCTGGCCCTGTACAGCGCCGCCCAGGTGCGCGACCTCGATGCGCGCCTGATCGCCGCCGGCACTCCCGGTTTCGAGCTGATGCAGCGCGCCGCCCATGCCGTCTGGCGTGCCCTGCGCCAGCGCTGGCCGGACGCCGGCGTGCTGACGGTGCTGACCGGGCACGGCAACAACGCCGGCGACGGCTACCTGATCGCCACTCTGGCCCAGCGCGCGGGCTGGCGGGTGCAGGTGCTGACGGTCGGCGAGCCGAACAGGCTCGGCGGTGACGCCGCGCGGGCCCATGCCGAGGCGCAGCAGGCCGGGGTGGCGCTGCAGCCCTGGAGCGAATGTGCGGCGTTGAGCGGGGTGCTGGTCGACGCCCTGCTCGGCACCGGCCTCAGCGGTGCGGTGCGCGAGCCCTACGCCCAGGCCATCCGGCTGATGAACGCCAGCGGCCTGCCGATCCTGGCGGTGGATATCCCGTCCGGGCTGTGCGCCGACACCGGCCGCGAGCTCGGCGTGGCGGTGCAAGCGAGCCTGACGGTGAGCTTTATCGGCCTCAAGCTCGGCCTGTTCACCGGGCAGGGGCCGGAACGCGTCGGCGAACTGCGTTTCGACGCGCTGCAGGCCGCCCCCGAGCTTGTCGCTCAGCAGCCGGCGCGTGCTCAGCGCCTGGCCGGCGATGGCCTGGCGCAGCTGGCGCCGCGCCCGCGCACGGCGCACAAGGGCCAGTTCGGCCATCTGCTGGTGATCGGTGGCGACCGCGGTTTCGGCGGCGCCGCGCTGCTCAGCGCGCAGAGTGCCCTGCGCGCCGGCGCCGGCCTGGTGTCGCTGGCGACCCGCAGCGAGCATGTGCCGGCGGCGCTGGCCCGGCAGCCGGAGCTGATGTGCGTCGGCGTCGCCTCGACCTATCAGTTGCCGGAACTGGCCGCGCGCGCTGATGTCTTGGTGGTCGGCCCCGGCCTCGGTCAGGGCGCCTGGGGGCGCAGCCTGCTGTCGGTGGCGGCGGCGTGCGCCAGGCCGCAGGTGTGGGACGCTGATGCCCTCAATCTGCTGGCCGCCGGTCAGGTGGCAGCGCCGGCGCAGCTGATCCTCACCCCGCATCCCGGCGAGGCCGCGCGCCTGCTCGGCTGTTCGAGCGCCGAGGTGCAGGCCGACCGTGCCGCCGCCGCGCTGGCGTTGGCGAGTAAATATGCCGCGGTGGTGGTGCTCAAGGGCGCCGGCAGCCTGGTGGCGGCGCCCGACGGGCGGCTGGCGCTGTGCGACCGCGGTCATCCGGCGATGGCCGGCGCCGGCCTCGGTGACGTGCTCGCCGGGCTGATCGGCGCCCTGCTGGCCCAGGGCCTGCCGGCCTTCGAGGCGGCCGGGCTGGGCGTCTGGCTACATGCCCGTGCCGGTGAGGAGCTGGGCGCGCAGGGGCGCGGTTTGGCCGCCGGCGACCTGATTCCGCGTATCCGTCAACTGTTGGAGGAGCATTGTCCGTGTCTGAACTGATCCTGGCGGCCGCCGACGAAACGGCCATGCTCGAACTCGGCGCGGCTATCGCCGAGGCGACCGGCGGTCGGGGCGTCATCTATTTGCTCGGCGATTTGGGGGCGGGAAAAACCACCCTGTCGCGCGGCATCATCCGTGGCCTGGGTCATATCGGCGCGGTCAAGAGTCCGACCTTCACCCTGGTGGAGCCCTACGAACTCGGCGATCTGCGCGCCTTCCACTTCGATCTGTACCGTTTGGCCGACCCCGAGGAGCTGGAATTTCTCGGCGTGCGCGACTATTTCGACGGCGATGCCTTGTGCCTGGTGGAATGGCCGCAGCGCGGTGCAGGCGTTTTGCCAAAGGCCGACCTGACCATTACCATTAGTCCCCATGGAGGCGGCCGTTCGCTGCATTTGGCGCCACATGGCCCGCGTGGTGAAGCCTGGTGCGCTGCCTTGGCTGCGGCAGTACAAAAACGGCAACATCAATAAGAGAGTGGGGACGGATATGCGCATGCGCGCGCGAGCGATTGGGGTGGGTCTGCTGCTGATGGCCTTGGCTGCGCAAGCATTGGCTGCCGCCCAGGTGAAGAGCGTGCGTTTGTGGCGCGCCCCGGACAACACCCGTCTGGTGTTCGACCTCTCTGGCCCGGTGCAGCACAGCGTGTTCACCCTGGCCGCGCCGAACCGCATCGTCATCGACGTTAACGGCGCGCAGCTGGCGACCAAGCTCGAGCAGTTGTCCTTCGCCAATACCCCGATCACCAGCATGCGCTCGGCGCAGCGCACGCCCACCGACCTGCGCGTGGTCATCGACCTGTCGGCGCCGGTCACGCCGAAGAGCTTCAGCCTGGCGCCCAACCAGCAATATGGCGAGCGCCTGGTCATCGACCTGTTCGACCAGGGCGCCGACAGCACGCCGAGCCTGCCGCCGAGCACGGTGGCCGAGACGCCGGCGGTGCCGGTGACGCCAACCCAGCCGGCGCCCAAGCTGCCGCCGGTGCCGGGCGGCAAGCGCAACATCGTCATCGCCATCGACGCCGGCCACGGCGGCGAGGACCCGGGCGCCCTCGGGCCCAAGGGCCAGCACGAGAAGAACATCACCCTGGCGATTGCCAAGGAGCTGCAGCGGCAGATCAGCCAGGAGAGGGGCTACCGCGGCGAACTGGTGCGTACCGGCGACTATTTCATTCCGCTGCGCAAGCGCACCGAGATCGCGCGCAAGAAGGGCGCCGACCTGTTCATCTCCATTCATGCCGACGCCGCGCCCAGCCGCAGTGCCTTCGGCGCCTCGGTATTCGCCCTCTCCGACCGCGGCGCCACCTCGGAAACCGCGCGCTGGCTGGCCGACAGCGAAAACCGCTCGGACCTGATCGGCGGCGTCGGCAACGTCAGCCTGGACGACAAGGACCGCATGCTCGCCGGCGTGCTGCTCGATCTGTCGATGACCGCCTCGCTGTCCTCCAGCCTCAACGTCGGCCAGAAGGTGCTCGGCAATGTCGGGCGCATCACCTCGCTGCACAAGCGCCGGGTCGAGCAGGCCGGCTTCATGGTGCTGAAGTCCCCGGATATTCCGTCGATCCTGGTGGAAACCGGGTTCATCTCCAACCATGCCGAATCGCAGAAGCTGGCCAGCAGCGCTCACCAACAGGCGTTGGCGCGGGCCATCACCAGCGGGGTCAAACAGTTCTTCCAGCAGAGCCCGCCGCCCGGCACCTACATCGCCTGGCTGCGCGATCAAGGCAAGCTCGCCGCCGGTCCGCGCGAGCATCTGGTCAGCTCGGGCGAGAGCCTGGCGCTGATCGCCCAGCGCTATCAGGTCAGCCTCCCCGCCCTGCGCAGCGCCAACAACCTGAAGAGCGACAGCATCAAGGTCGGTCAGAATCTGCAGATCCCGGCGACCACCCTGGCGGCCCAGCCATGAGCGAAGCGCCGCGCATCCAGCTGCTGAGTCCGCGGCTGGCCAACCAGATCGCCGCCGGCGAGGTGGTCGAGCGTCCCGCCTCGGTGGCCAAGGAGCTGCTGGAGAACAGCCTGGACTCCGGCGCCCGGCGCATCGAGGTCGACGCCGAGCTGGGTGGCACCAAGCTGCTGCGGGTGCGCGACGACGGTTGCGGCATTCCCGCCGACGACCTGCCGCTGGCCCTGGCGCGCCACGCCACCAGCAAGATCCGCGAACTGGAAGACCTCGAGCGGGTCATGAGCATGGGTTTCCGCGGCGAGGCGCTGGCCTCGATCAGCTCGGTGGCGCGCCTGACCCTGACCTCGCGCGCCGCCGCTGCCGGCCAAGCCTGGCAAGTGGAGACCGAAGGCCGCGACATGGCGCCGCGGGTGCAGCCGGCGGCACATCCGGTCGGCACCTCGGTGGAAGTCCGCGACCTGTTCTTCAATACCCCGGCGCGGCGCAAGTTCCTGCGCGCCGAGAAGACCGAATTCGACCACCTGCAGGAAGTGCTCAAGCGCCTGGCGCTGGCGCGTTTCGACGTCGCCTTCCAGTTGCGCCACAACGGCAAGACGGTGCTCAGCCTGCACGAGGCGGCCGACGACGTCAGTCGCGCGCGGCGGGTCGCTGCGGTCTGCGGCCCGGCCTTCCTCGAGCAGGCGCTGCCGCTGGAGATCGAGCGCAACGGCCTGCGCCTGTGGGGCTGGGTCGGTCTGCCGACCTTCTCGCGCAGCCAGGCCGACCTGCAGTACTTCTATGTCAACGGCCGCATGGTGCGCGACAAGCTGGTCGCCCACGCGGTGCGCCAGGCCTACCGCGACGTGCTGTTCAACGGCCGTCATCCGACCTTCGTGCTGTTCCTCGAGATCGATCCGGCGGTGGTCGACGTCAACGTGCATCCGACCAAGCACGAGGTGCGCTTCCGCGACGGGCGCATGGTCCACGACTTCCTCTACGGCACCCTGCATCGCGCGCTCGGCGAGGTGCGTCCCGAAGACCAGCTGGCCGCGCCGGCCGCGGTGGCCGGGATCGTGCGTCCGAGCGGTCAGGCCGCCGGCGAGTTCGGGCCGCAGGGTGAGATGGGGCTGGCCGCCGCTGTGCTCGAGCGCCCGGTCGCCGAGCCGAGCTGGCGGCCGCCGCTCGGCGGCTATCAGTCCGTGCGTCCGAACGGTGCGCTGCCGGCAGCTGAGGCGCAGGGCGCCTATCGCGAGTATTTCGCACCGTTGAGCGCCAGCGCGCCGGCGGCCTTGCCCGACAGTCAGGGCGACGTGCCGCCGCTCGGCTACGCCATGGCGCAGCTGAAGGGCGTATACATCCTCGCCGAGAACGTCCAGGGCCTGGTGCTGGTGGACATGCACGCCGCCCACGAGCGCATCACCTATGAACGGCTGAAGGTGGCGATGGCCAGCGAAGGCCTGAGCGGCCAGCCGCTGCTGGTGCCGGAGTCGCTGGCGGTCAGTCAGCGCGAGGCCGATTGTGCGGAAGAGCACGTCGAGTGGTTCCGCCGCCTGGGCTTCGAGCTGCAGCGTTTCGGCCCGGAAAGCCTGGCGATCCGGCAGATCCCGGCGCTGCTCAAGCAGGCCGAGGCCAATCGCCTGGTCCAGGACGTATTGGCCGACCTGATGGAGTACGGCACCAGCGACCGCATCCAGGCGCATCTCAACGAGCTGCTGGCGACCATGGCCTGTCACGGCGCGGTGCGTGCCAACCGGCGCCTGACCCTGCCGGAAATGAATGGTCTGCTGCGCGACATGGAGCACACCGAGCGTAGCGGGCAGTGCAACCATGGCCGTCCGACCTGGACGCAGCTGGGCATGGATGATCTGGATAAACTTTTCCTGCGCGGTCGCTAAGAGCACTCCCTATGTCCAATCGCCTGCCTCCGGCGATCTTCCTGATGGGCCCGACCGCGGCCGGGAAAACCGATCTGGCCCTCGAGCTGGCGCGACTGTTGCCCTGCGAGTTGATCAGCGTCGACTCGGCGCTGATCTATCGCGGCATGGATATCGGTACGGCCAAGCCATCGGCCGCCGTGCTCGCCGAATTTCCCCATCGGCTGATCGATATCCGCGATCCGGTCGAGAGCTATTCGGCGGCGGAGTTCCGTGCCGATGCCCTGGCGGCCATGGTGGAGATCAGCGCGCGTGGCCGCATTCCGCTGTTGGTCGGCGGCACCATGCTGTATTACAAAGCCTTGCTGGAAGGGTTGGCGGACATGCCAAGCGCCGATCCGCAGGTGCGCGCCGAGCTTGAAGGGCGGGCGGCGGTCGAGGGTTGGGAGGCACTGCACCGCGAGCTGGCGGAGGTCGATCCGCAGTCGGCGGCGCGCATTCATCCGAACGATCCGCAACGGCTGACCCGGGCACTGGAGGTGTATCGCGTCAGTGGCATGACCATGACCGCGCATCGCCAGCGGCAAGCCGGACAAGACCTTGGTACAGGGGGCGCTGTGGGGCAATTGCCTTATACTGTCGTCCAGCTGGCCATCGCTCCGGCGCAGCGCCAAGCGCTGCATGAGCGGATTGCAGAAAGATTTCACGCGATGCTGGAACAGGGCTTCGTCGCCGAGGTCGAAGCCCTGCGCGAGCGCGGTGACCTGCATGCAGGCTTGCCGTCGATGCGCGCGGTGGGCTACCGGCAGGTCTGGGATTATCTCGACGGAAACCTGAGCAAGGCTGAAATGACCGAGCGTGGCATAATCGCCACCCGGCAATTGGCCAAGCGGCAGTTCACCTGGTTGCGCGGCTGGGCTGGTTTACACTGGTTCGACAGCCTGGCGCGCGACAATCTGCCGCGCGCCTTGAAATACCTAAGCTCGGTCTCCATATTGAGCTGAGACCTTATTGATTGCCGTCTATCCTTGGGGGTAAGGCGGTATAAGCCATTTGTTACTCATTACTAAAACTACTGATCCTCAAAGGAGTGCGGCATATGTCAAAAGGGCATTCGCTACAAGACCCTTACCTCAATACCCTGCGTAAGGAACGCGTACCGGTTTCCATCTATCTGGTCAACGGCATCAAGCTGCAAGGCCAGATCGAGTCGTTCGACCAATTCGTCATCCTGCTGAAGAACACTGTCAGCCAGATGGTTTACAAACATGCCATTTCCACCGTGGTGCCAAGCCGCCCGGTGCGTCTCCCGAGCGCGACTGAAGGTGAGCAAGCTTTCGCCGAGCCGGGTAACGCCTGATAGGAGTTCGCCTTGTTCTTTGAGCGTCACGAAGGGGGAGAGCGGGCCATCCTGGTGCATCTGGAGGGCGAAGATCCCGAGGCGCGCGAAGATCCACAGGAGTTCCAGGAACTGGCGCTTTCCGCCGGTGCGGATTTGGTGGCGCTGGTCAATGTGCCGCGCCATCGACCCAGTGCCAAGTTCCTGATCGGCACCGGCAAGGTCGATGAGCTGCACGACCTGGTAAAGGCCGAGCAGGCCGATCTGGTGATCTTCAACCATGTCCTTACGCCCAGTCAGGAGCGCAACCTCGAGCGAGTCTTCGAGTGTCGCGTGCTCGATCGGACCGGGCTGATTTTGGATATCTTCGCCCAGCGGGCGCGCACTCATGAAGGCAAGCTGCAGGTCGAACTGGCCCAGCTCGACCATATGAGCACCCGCCTAGTGCGCGGCTGGACCCACTTGGAACGGCAGAAGGGCGGTATCGGTCTGCGTGGTCCGGGTGAAACCCAGCTGGAAACCGACCGCCGTTTGCTGCGCGTGCGCATCCGGCAGATCAAGCGGCGTCTGGAAAAGGTCCGTAGCCAGCGCGAGCAAGCGCGGCGCGGGCGGCGGCGTGCCGATATTCCGGCCGTCTCGCTGGTCGGCTACACCAACGCCGGAAAATCCACGCTGTTCAATGCGCTGACCGAGTCCGAGGTCTACGCCGCCGACCAGCTCTTCGCCACCCTCGACCCGACCCTGCGCCGTCTGCAGCTGGACGATCTGGGGCCGGTGGTGCTGGCCGACACCGTGGGCTTTATCCGCCATCTGCCGCATAAGCTGGTCGAGGCGTTCCGTGCCACGCTGGAGGAATCCAGCAATGCCGACCTGTTGTTGCACGTGATCGACGCCCATGAGCCCGAGCGTGAACAGCAGATCGAGCAGGTCATGGCGGTGCTCAACGAAATTGGCGCCGATGAATTGCCGATTCTCGAGGTGTACAACAAGCTGGATCTGCTCGAAGGTGTCGAACCGCAGATTCAGCGCGATGGCGACGGCAAGCCACAGCGGGTCTGGTTGTCGGCGCGTGATGGCAGCGGCCTGGGGCTGTTACGTCAGGCCATTGCCGAGTTGCTGGGCGACGATTTGTTCATCGGTACCCTATGCTTGCCGCAGAGCCTGGGGCGTTTGCGCGCACAGTTCTTTGCCTTGGGCGTAGTGCAAAGCGAGGGGCATGACGAACAGGGTGGCAGTTTGCTGGCGGTGCGTTTGCCGCGCATCGAGCTGAATCGTCTGGTCAGTCGTGAGGGCTGGCAGCCATCCGAGTTTCTCGAGCAACACACTTTGCAATAAAGCCCGCTGCCATGGCTTTGCTGCGGGCGGCGGGCATTCGGTAGCATGGTCGGGCGCGCCGTGGGCGCGTCTTTGCTTTATCAGTATGGAGAGCGCTATGGCTTGGAATGAGCCGGGTGGTGGCAATTCAAATAATCAGGACCCTTGGGGTGGGCGCCGTGGCGGCGACCGCAAGGGCCCGCCAGATTTGGACGAAGCCTTCCGCAAGCTGCAGGAGAGCCTCAACGGGCTGTTCGGTGGCGGTAAGAGACGTGGCGACGAGCAGCGCTCCGGCAGTGGTGGTGGCCTCAGCTTGTTGGTCATCGGCCTGGGTTTGCTGGCTGCGATCTGGCTGTACAGCGCGATCTATGTCGTCGACGAGCAAGAGCAGGCTGTGGTGCTGCGCTTCGGCAAGTACTACAAGACCGTGGGCCCGGGCCTGAACTTCTATTTCCCGCCGATCGACAAGAAGTACCAGGAAAACGTCACCCGCGAGCGGGCGTACAGCAAACAAGGGCAGATGCTCACCGAGGATGAAAACATCATCGAAGTGCCGCTGACCGTGCAGTACAAGATCAGCAACCTGCAGGATTTCGTCCTCAACGTCGATCAGCCTGAGCTCAGTCTGCAGCAGGCGACCGACAGCGCGGTGCGCCATGTCGTCGGCTCGACGGCGATGGATCAGGTCTTGACCCAGGGTCGCGAGTTGATGGCTAGCGAGGTCAAGGAGCGCCTGCAAAGCTTCATGGATACTTACCGTACCGGCATCACTGTGACCCAGGTGAACCTGCAAAGCGCGGCGGCACCGCGCGAAGTGCAGGAAGCCTTCGATGATGTGATCCGTGCGCGCGAAGACGAACAGCGTGAGAAGAACCTGGCAGAAACCTACGCCAACGGCGTGGTGCCTGAGGCGCGCGGTCAGGCCCAGCGCCTGCTGGAAGATGCCAGTGGTTATCGCGACGAGGTGGTTGCGCGGGCTCAGGGTGAGGCCGATCGTTTCAGCAAGCTGCTGACCGAATACCACAAGGCTCCGGAAGTGACGCGCGAGCGCCTCTACCTGGAAACCATGCAGGAAATGATGAATAACACCAGCAAGGTGCTAGTGACCAGCGACAAGGGGCAGAACAACCTGCTCTATCTGCCGTTGGACAAGATGATCGATAGCCGTGGTGCCAGTGGTAGTGCGGCGCCGAGCGCGTCTGCCGGGGCAGTTGGCGGTAGCGATCTGGGTACGCGGATAAGCGCGGACTTGCAGCAGCGCGATCTGCGTTCGAGGGAGACTCGCTGATGGGCAATAAATCACTGATCGCCCTGATTGTCGGCGTGGTTGTCGCGCTGGTCGCATGGAACAGCTTCTACATCGTGTCGCAGACCGAGCGGGCCGTGCTGCTGCGCTTCGGGCGCATCGTCGAACCGGATGTGAAGCCTGGGCTGCATGTGAAGGTGCCGTACGTCAACCAGGTGCGTAAGTTCGATGCGCGGCTGATGACTCTGGATGCCTCCACCTCGCGCTTCCTGACCTTGGAGAAGAAGGCGCTAATGGTCGACGCCTTTGCCAAGTGGCGAGTGCTGGATGCCGAGCGCTATTACACCGCCACTTCGGGCCTCAAGCAGATCGCCGACGAGCGTCTGTCCCGGCGTCTAGAGGCGGCACTGCGTGACCAGTTCGGCAAGCGCACTCTGCACGAGTCGGTCTCCGGCGAGCGCGATGCACTGATGGGGCAGGTGACTGCTTCGCTGAACAAGGCGGCGCAGCGCGAGTTGGGCATCGAGGTGGTGGACGTGCGAGTCAAGGCCATCGACCTGCCGAAAGAGGTCAACCGCAGCGTGTTCGACCGCATGGGTTCCGAGCGTGAGCGCGAGGCGCGTGAACACCGGGCCAAGGGCAAGGAGTTGGCCGAAGGTATTCGCGCCGATGCCGACCGGCAGAAGCGGGTGATTCTCGCCGAGGCCTATCGCGAGGCGGAGGAAACGCGCGGTGATGGCGATGCCAAGGCGGCGGCGATCTATGCCAAGGCCTATGGCCAGGATGCCGAATTTTATGCTTTCTACCGCAGCCTGCGTGCTTACCGCGAAAGCTTCGCGGACAAGCGTGACGTGATGGTGCTCGACCCGAGCAGCGATTTCTTCCGTTATCTGGAGAAATCCAAGCCGTGATCCGTCGCCCGGCGGACGCCAGCCGTCCGCCGGGGTGACCGATGAGGGAAACGTGTTATCATAGGCCAGCCGGGAAAATCCCGGCTTTTTTGCGTCTGTGGGAATCATGTGGCAGGAACTCGGCATCGCGGTTTGTCTGGTGTTGGTGCTGGAAGGCATCCCGCCCTTTCTCTGTCCACGACGTTGGCGCGCGACGATCGCCCAGGTGTTGCAGCTGTCTGATCGTCACCTGCGCCTCATCGGGTTGGCCAGCATGCTGCTGGGAACCGCCCTCCTTTATCTGCTTCACTGAAGGCTTGCCGCCCGGCTCAAGAGGGGAATGGCGAAATGGCAACGGTAGACCGCTGGCTGCTGCCAGATGGCATCGAAGAAGTACTGCCGCCAGAAGCGGCGCGCATCGAAGCCGCGCGTCGTCAAGTGCTGGATCTGTTTCAGCGTTGGGGCTATGAGTTCGTCGTCACGCCGCATATCGAATACCTGGAATCCTTGCTCACGGGCGCAGGCCAGGATCTGGATCTGCGTACCTTCAAGGTCACCGATCCGCAGTCCGGCCGGTTGATGGGTTTTCGGGCCGACATCACGCCGCAAGTGGCGCGCATCGATGCGCACACCCTGCGCCGCGAAGGGCCGAGCCGGCTGTGCTATGCCGGCAGTGTCCTGCATGCGCAGCCACGTGCGCTGACCACCTCGCGCAGTCCGATTCAGCTGGGCGCCGAACTCTATGGCGATGCCAGTCCGGCCAGCGATGTGGAAGTCATCAGTCTGCTGCTGGAGACGCTCGAGCTGGCGGCTGTGCCGGACGTGCACATCGATCTCGGTCATGTCGGCATCTATCGCGGACTGGCGCGGGCGGCGGGATTGTCCGGCGAGGTCGAGCAGCAGTTGTTCGATGCCTTGCAGCGCAAGGCCGTCGATGAGGTCGCGGCGCTGACCGAGTCGTTGCCGCCGGCGCTGAGCAGCATGCTGCGCGCCTTGGCCGAGCTTTGCGGCGATCGCGAGGTGCTGGATCTGGCTCAGGCCTGTCTGGTCGAGGCGCCGGCCGAGGTGCATGCGGCGTTGGATGAGCTGATCGCCATCGCCGATACGCTGGCGCGCCGCTATCCCGAGCTGCCGCTGTATTTCGACCTCGGCGAGCTGCGCGGTTACCACTATCACACGGGTGTGGTGTTCGCGGCGTTCGTGCCGGGCGTCGGCCAGTCGATCGCCCAGGGCGGCCGCTATGATGATATCGGTGCCGATTTCGGGCGGGCGCGTCCGGCCACCGGCTTTTCCACCGATCTGAAGACTTTGGTGACCCTGGGGCAAATGACCCTGGAGGAGCCGGCGGCCGGGATCTGGGCGCCGGACAGTCACGATCTTGCGTTGTGGCAGGCGGTACAGCGTCTGCGGCGTGACAATCTGCGCGTGGTGCAGGCACTGCCTGGGCAGGATGCGAACGCTGCGCGTGAGGCAGGCTGCGATCGCCAGCTAGCGCTGAGTGATGGGCGTTGGCAGATCGTGCCGCTGGCTTCTTAAGTTTTCCCGCCGGCCCGCGGCCGGCATCAAGCTTCCGCGAAGAGGACAAGTGTTATGGGTAAGAATGTCGTCGTCCTGGGCACCCAGTGGGGTGATGAGGGCAAAGGCAAGATCGTCGATCTGCTGACCGAGCAGGCAGCGGCGGTGGTGCGTTACCAGGGTGGTCACAATGCCGGCCACACTCTGGTGATCGACGGCGAGAAAACCGTCCTGCACCTGATTCCGTCGGGGATTTTGCGCAACAACGTGCAATGCTTGATCGGCAACGGTGTAGTGGTTGCCCCGGATGCGCTGATGCGTGAAATCAGCAAGCTGGAAGAGAAGGGCGTGCCAGTGCGAGAGCGTCTACGCATCAGTCCGGCTTGCCCGCTGATCCTCTCCTATCACGTGGCCCTCGATCAGGCTCGCGAGAAGGCACGTGGCGATGCCAAGATCGGCACCACCGGCCGTGGCATCGGCCCGGCTTATGAGGACAAGGTGGCGCGTCGCGGTCTGCGCGTCGGTGACCTGTTCCATCGCGAGCGCTTCGCCGCCAAGCTGGGTGAGCTGCTCGACTACCACAACTTCGTGCTGGTCAATTACTACAAAGAGCCGGCGATCGACTTCCAGACCACGCTGGATGAGTGCATGGCCTATGCCGAACAGCTGCGTCCGATGATGGCCGACGTCGCTGCCGAGCTGCATGAGCTGCGTCGCGCCGGCAAGGACATCATGTTCGAGGGCGCGCAGGGCGCGCTGCTGGACATCGACCACGGCACCTATCCCTACGTTACCAGCTCCAACACCACCGCTGGCGGCACGGCGACCGGCTCCGGTTTTGGTCCGCTGTACCTGGACTACGTCCTTGGCATCACCAAGGCCTACACCACCCGTGTCGGCTCCGGCCCGTTCCCTACCGAGCTGTTCGACGATACGGGCGCCTTCCTGGCCAAGCGCGGCCATGAGTTCGGCTCCACCACCGGTCGTGCCCGCCGTTGCGGTTGGTTCGATGCGGTGGTCTTGCGTCGCGCCATCGAGATCAACAGCATCTCCGGTCTGTGCCTGACCAAGCTCGACGTGCTCGATGGTCTGGAGACCATCCGTATCTGCGTCGGCTATCAGGATGCTCAGGGTGCAGTGATCGAGGCGCCGACCGATGCCGACAGCTACATCGGCCTGCAGCCGGTGTATGAGGAAGTGCCGGGTTGGAGCGAGTCGACTCTGGGGGTCAAGAGCCTGGACGAGCTGCCTGCCAATGCGCGCGCCTATATCAAGCGCGTGGAAGAGTTGGTCGGTGCGCCCATCGACATCATCTCCACCGGCCCGGACCGCAACGAAACCATCGTGCTGCGCCATCCGTTCGCCTGATTGTCGTGGTAACAGACAAAGGGCCGCTTTGTGCGGCCCTTTGTCGTTTTGGGCGCTGCGCATTGATTGCGCTGATTGATTCTGGGCTGCATGCGGGGGGAAATCGCAGGCAATAAAAAACCGAGCGCTTGGCTCGGTTTTTTATCGAATTTGGTGCCCAGGAGAAGACTCGAACTTCCACGGCCGTTAAGCCACCAACACCTGAAGCTGGCGTGTCTACCAATTTCACCACCTGGGCGTTGAGTTCGCCGATTACTCAGCTACTTTCAACTACAACAACGTTTGCCGTCGTTGTGGGTGCGCACTATACGGATGCCCTTATGGGCTGTAAACCCCTGTTGTGAAAAAATTTTTATTCGGGCCGCCGGGCTGACCTGCAGGCCGATTTCGCGCTTCAATAGGCTATGGCAATCAAACAAAGTATGGATAAGGTGAACTCTCTCTAATGGCCGATTGGCAATCCCTCGACCCCGAGGCCGCTCGTGAAGCGGAAAAATACGAAAACCCCATCCCTAGTCGTGAGTTGATTCTGCATCACCTCGCCGACCGCGGCTCGCCGGCCAGTCGTGAGCAACTGGTGGAAGAGTTTGGCCTGACCAGCGAAGAGCAGTTGGAAGCCCTGCGTCGCCGTTTGCGCGCCATGGAGCGCGATGGCCAGTTGATCTACACCCGCCGCGGCACCTATGCGCCGGTCGACAAGCTGGACTTGATCCTCGGCCGTATCAGCGGTCATCGCGACGGTTTCGGCTTCCTCATTCCGGACGACGGCAGTGACGACCTGTTCCTCAGTCCGGGGCAGATGCGCCTGGTGTTCGATTGCGACCGGGCGCTGGCGCGGGTGTCCGGGCTCGATCGGCGCGGGCGCCGCGAGGGTGCGATCGTCGAGGTGATTTCCCGTGCGCACGAGACCATTGTTGGCCGCTATTTCGAAGAGAGCGGTATCGGCTTCGTGGTCGCGGACAATCCGAAAATCCAGCAGGAAGTGCTGATCACCGCCGGGCGCAATCTCGGTGCCAAGCAGGGTCAGTTCGCCGAGGTGCGAATTACCCATTGGCCGACCCCGCGCTTCCAGCCTCAGGGCGATATCGTCGAGGTGATCGGCAACTACATGGCGCCGGGCATGGAGATCGACGTCGCGTTGCGCAGCTACGACATCCCGCACACCTGGCCGGATGCCGTGCTGAAGGAAGCGGCCAAGCTCAAGCCCGAAGTGGAGGAGAAGGACAAGGAGAAGCGCGTCGATCTGCGCCATCTGTCGTTCGTCACCATCGATGGCGAAGATGCCCGCGACTTCGACGACGCGGTGTACTGCGAGAAAAACGGCAGCTCCTGGCGACTGTTCTCCGGCGGCTGGAAGCTGTACGTGGCGATCGCCGACGTGTCGCATTATGTCAAGCTCGGTTCGGCATTGGACGAAGAGGCGAAGGTCCGCGGCAACTCGGTGTACTTCCCCGAGCGCGTGGTGCCTATGCTACCGGAGGAGCTGTCGAACGGCCTGTGCTCGCTGAATCCGCAGGTCGACCGCTTGGCGATGGTCTGCGAGATGAATATCTCGAAGACCGGCAAGATGCTCGACTACCAGTTCTACGAAGCGGTCATCCATTCCCATGCACGCCTGACCTACAACAAGGTCAGCACCATGCTCGAGCAGCCGAATAGTACGGCGGCGAAGAAACTGCGGGCGGACTACACCGCCGTGGTGCCGCACCTCAAGCAGCTGTATGCGTTGTACCAAGTGTTGCTGGCTGCCCGCCACGAGCGCGGGGCGATCGATTTCGAGACGCAGGACACGCGGATCATCTTCGGTTCCGGGCGCAAGATCGCGGAGATCCTGCCGACCCAGCGCAACGACGCGCACAAGCTGATCGAGGAGTGCATGCTGGCCGCCAACGTGGCGACCGCCGAGTTCCTGCAGAAGCATGAAATTCCGGCGCTCTACCGAGTGCATGATGGCCCGCCGCTCGAGCGGCTGGAGAAGCTCAAGGCGTTCCTCACCGAACTGGGTCTGTCGCTGCACCGCGGCAAGGCCAAGAGCACGCCGTCGCCGAAGGATTATCAGGCGTTGCTGGAAGCGATTCGCGAGCGCCCGGACTATCACCTGATTCAGACCGTGATGCTGCGCTCGCTCAGTCAGGCGGTATACAGCGCCGATAACCACGGCCACTTCGGGCTGAATTACGAGGCCTATACCCACTTCACCTCGCCGATCCGTCGCTATCCCGATCTGCTCGTGCATCGGGCGATCCGCAGCGTGATCCGCTCCAAGCTGGATACTCCGCATGTCAAGCGGGCGGGTGCCACGAGCATGCCCAAGGCGCGCATCTATCCCTATGACGAGGCGGCGCTGGAGCAACTGGGCGAGCAGTGCTCGATGACCGAGCGGCGCGCCGACGAGGCGACCCGTGACGTGGTCAACTGGCTGAAGTGTGAGTTTATGCAGGATCGGGTTGGCGAGACCTTTCCCGGGGTGATCACCGCGGTGACCGGCTTCGGCATCTTCGTCGAGCTGACCGATATCTACGTCGAGGGGCTGGTGCATGTCACCGCGCTGCCGGGCGACTACTACCACTTCGATCCGGTACATCATCGCTTGGCGGGTGAGCGCAGCGGCCGCAGTTTCCGTCTCGGCGATACCGTCGAGGTGCGGGTCATGCGCGTCGATCTCGATGAGCGCAAGATCGACTTCGAGCTGGCCCCGGGAGAGCTCGGCCAGCCCGGTACGCGCAAGCGCGGGCCTGGCGATGAGGCGAAAGGACGCGGCGAGCGGCCTGAGAAGCGCGGCGCAGGCAAGCGTGACGCCGGCGCCGGCAATACTGATGTGAGCAAGAGTCGCGAAGTGAAGCAGGCCTTGCTGGCCGAAGCCAAAGCTGCCGCCCGCGGCAAGGGTAAGTCCGGCCCCGGCGCGGCGGCGGGCGCTCAGGCGAAAGCCGGCAAGCCGAGCAAGCATCGCAAGGGACCGTCCAAGCCGAATCCGGAAAGGGGCGGCAAGAGCAGTAGAGCCAAGGCCAAGTCATGAGTCAGTTGGAAAAGATCTATGGCGTGCATGCCGTGGAAGCATTGCTGCGTCATCACCCCAAGCGGGTCAAGCAGGTGTGGTTGGCCGAAGGGCGCAGTGATCCACGCGTGCAGACCCTGCTGGAGCTGGCGGCGCAAGCGCGGGTAGCGGTCGGGCAGGCCGAGCGGCGGGAAATGGATGCCTGGGTCGAGGGCGTGCACCAGGGCGTGGTGGCGGAAGTCAGTCCGAGTCAAGTCTGGGGCGAGGCGATGCTCGAGGAGTTGCTCGATCGTGCCGAGGGGCCGCCGCTGCTATTGGTGCTGGACGGGGTGACCGATCCGCACAACCTTGGCGCCTGTCTGCGTACCGCCGATGCGGCCGGAGCGCTGGCGGTGATCGTGCCGAAGGACAAGTCGGCGACCCTCAACGCCACGGTGCGCAAGGTCGCCTGCGGCGCCGCCGAGGTGATTCCGCTGGTGGCTGTGACCAATCTGGCGCGGAGTCTGGAGAAATTGCGCCAGCGCGGTCTGTGGCTGGTCGGCACCGCCGGCGAGGCCGAGCAGGGGCTCTACGAGCAGGATCTGAGCGGCCCGATCGTGCTGATCATGGGCGCCGAAGGCAAAGGCATGCGCCGCCTGACCCGCGATCACTGCGACTATCTGGTGAAGCTGCCGATGGCCGGCAGCGTCAGCAGCCTGAACGTCTCGGTGGCCACCGGCGTGTGCCTGTTCGAGGCGGTGCGCCAGCGCCAGGCCAAGGCTTCCGCCTAGCGCGCCCGGCGCGCTGATGCTGTTCAAATAATCACCAATTGCCTTGCGCGGCCCAGGGGGCTTCTCTAGAATGTCGCCCCTTGCCTTGGGGGCCTGCGTGTTCGCGCCTGGTGCCTGGCAAGCCAAAACCGAGTCATTCACTCCTTGCCTGACCACCCTGGTGGCAGGCTACAACCCGTAAGGAGCATTTATGCGTCATTACGAAATCGTCTTTCTGGTTCACCCGGACCAGAGCGAACAAGTCGGCGGCATGGTCGAGCGTTACACCAAGCTGATCGAAGAAGACGGCGGCAAAGTTCACCGCCTGGAAGATTGGGGCCGTCGTCAACTGGCCTACGCCATCAACAACGTTCACAAGGCTCACTACGTGATGCTGAACGTTGAGTGCAGCGGCAAGGCCTTGGCCGAGCTGGAAGACAACTTCCGTTACAACGATGCCGTGATCCGTAACCTGGTCATCCGTCGCGACGAAGCCGTCACCGGCCAGTCCGAGATGCTCAAGGCCGAGGAAAATCGCAGTGAGCGCCGTGAGCGTCGCGATCGCGTTGAAAGCGCCGACACCGCCGAAGGCGATGATGGCGACAGCAGCGACAGCGATAGCGCTGACGAGTAATCCACGGATCTATTGAGGAGCCACTGTCATGGCACGTTTCTTCCGTCGTCGTAAATTCTGCCGTTTCACCGCTGAAGACGTGAAAGAGATCGATTACAAAGATCTCAACACTCTGAAAGCCTACATCTCGGAAACCGGCAAAATCGTTCCTAGCCGTATCACCGGTACTAAGGCTCGCTATCAGCGTCAGCTGGGCACCGCTATCAAGCGCGCCCGTTTCCTGGCCCTGCTGCCCTACACCGACAGCCACGGCCGCTGAGAGCGGACGTCGACAAGCAGTAAGGATTAAATCGCATGCGCGCCCTGGCTGAGTTCATCATGCGCGGTCGCATGCAGGCCACCCTCGTGGTGGTGGGTTCTGCGGCGTTGCCGCTGCTGTTCTGGTTGAGTGCCGCCGCCGGATGCCTGGTGCTCCTGCGGCGCGGTCTGAGTGATGCGTTGAGCATCCTGGTTTGGGCCCTGCTTCCAGCCTTGGGCTGGTGGTATTTCGGCGATCCGCGCACCTTGCTGGTGCTGCTCGGTTCGCTGGGGCTGGCGCTGCTGTTGCGTGCCGGCCAGTCCTGGACCCGGGTATTGCTCTGCAGCGTGGCTGTGGGCCTGGTGTATGGCTTGGTGTTGGGATCGGTGTTTCGCGAACCCATCGCGGCGCTGGTGGCGGAGTTGCAAAAACTCATGCCGCAAGCGCTCGGTGGGCTCCACCAGCAATTGTCGGTGGATGAGCAAACCCGGCTGAATGCCTTGCTGGCCCCCGTACTGACCGGACTGTTGGCCGCTCTGCTGCAAGTCGTCAGCCTGCTCTGCCTGATTCTTGGGCGTTACTGGCAGGCGGCGTTGTACAACCCGGGTGGTTTCGGTCGCGAGTTCCGCGCCTTGAGACTGCCGCCGGCACTGGCGCTGTTGCTGCTGGCCGGCATGCTGCTCGGCCCCAATCTGGGGGCGCAGGCAGCCATGCTGACGCCGCTGTGCAGCGTGCCGCTGGCGTTCGCCGGGCTGGCCCTGATCCATGGGCTGGTGGCGGACGGAAGGCTGGCCAGGTTCTGGTTGGTCGGGCTGTACGTGACCCTGCTGCTGTTTATGCAGCTGATTTATCCGTTACTGGTGGTGTTTGCCATTGTCGACAGTCTGATTGATTTTCGCGGACGCCTGGCGCGCAAGAACGGCGCCGGCCCTGCGAACGGTGAAGGTTAAAAGTTAAGAGGTAAGACTCAAATGGAAGTCATCCTGCTGGAAAAAATCGCCAACCTGGGCAACCTGGGCGACAAGGTGAGCGTCAAGTCTGGTTACGGCCGCAACTACCTGCTGCCGCAACGCAAGGCTACCGCCGCTACCGCAGCCAACGTTGCAGCGTTCGAAGAGCGCCGTGCCGAGCTGGAAAAAGCCGCTGCCGAGAAGAAAGCTTCCGCTGAAGCTCGTGCTGCGCAACTGGCCGAACTGGAAGTCACCATCACCGCTACTGCCGGTGACGAGGGCAAACTGTTCGGTTCGATCGGTACTCACGACATCGCCGATGCTCTGACCGCCTCTGGCGTCGAAGTATCGAAGAGCGAAGTGCGTCTGCCGAACGGCACCATCCGTAACGTTGGCGAGTTCGACATCGCTGTGCACCTGCACACCGACGTTGAAGCGACTGTCCGCGTTATCGTGGTAGCTGCTTAAGCGATATCGATCGTCTATGCACCTTCGGGTGCTGGCGGTTAACATCGGGCACGGTTCCGCTTCGGCGGGCACGTGCCCTTTGTCTTTCTGTTGTCCTGTATTTCTGTCGAGCCCATGAACGATATCAGCCTCCCCGAACAGTACGATCTGCAAACCGCGGCCCTGAAAGTGCCGCCGCATTCGATCGAGGCCGAGCAGGCGGTATTGGGCGGCCTGATGCTGGACAACAATGCCTGGGAGCGCGTGCTCGACCAGGTCTCCGATGGCGACTTCTACCGTCATGACCATCGGCTGATTTTCCGCGCCGTGTTCAAGCTGGCCGAACGCAACATGCCGTTCGACGTGGTGACCCTCTCCGAGCAGCTGGACAAGGAAGGGCAGCTGAGCCAGGTCGGCGGCCTGGCCTACCTCGGCGAGCTGGCCAAGAACACGCCGTCGGTGGCCAACATCAAGGCCTACGCGCAGATCATCCGCGAGCGCGCCACCCTGCGTCAGCTGATCGGTATCAGCACCGAGATCGCCGACAGCGCCTACGCGCCGCAGGGGCGCACCGGCGAGGAGATCCTCGACGAGGCCGAGCGGCTGATCTTCCAGATCGCCGAAGCGCGGCCGAAGACCGGTGGCCCGGTCGGCATCAACGACATCCTGGTCAAGGCCATCGATCGCATCGACAGCCTGTTCAACAACGGCGACGCGATCACCGGTCTGTCCACCGGCTTCGACGACCTCGACGGCCTGACCAGCGGCCTGCAGCCGGCTGACATGATCATCGTTGCCGGCCGTCCGTCGATGGGTAAGACCACCTTCGCCATGAACCTGGTGGAGAACGCGCTGATGCGTAGCGACAAGGCGATCCTCGTCTACTCGCTGGAGATGCCGTCGGAATCCATCGTGATTCGTATGCTCGCCTCGCTCGGTCGTATCGACCAGACCAAGGTGCGTGCCGGCCGCCTGGACGACGACGACTGGCCGCGCCTGACCTCGGCGGTCAACCTGCTCAACGACCGCAAGCTGTTTATCGACGACACCGCCGGTATTTCGCCCTCGGAAATGCGCGCGCGTACCCGCCGTCTAGCCCGCGAACACGGCGAAATCGGCCTGATCATGGTTGACTACCTGCAGCTGATGCAGATTCCCGGCTCCAGCGGCGACAACCGGGTCAACGAGATCTCCGAGATCTCCCGCTCGCTGAAGGCGCTGGCCAAGGAGTTCAACTGCCCGGTGATCGCCCTGTCGCAGCTCAACCGCGGGCTTGAGCAGCGGCCGAACAAGCGCCCGATCAACTCCGACTTGCGTGAATCCGGAGCGATCGAGCAGGACGCCGACATCATCCTGTTCGTCTATCGCGACGAGGTGTATCACCCGGAGACCGAGTACAAGGGCGTTGCCGAGATCATCATCGGCAAGCAGCGGAACGGTCCGCTGGGTACCGCGCGCCTGGCCTTCCTCGGCAAATACTCGCGTTTCGAGAATCTCGCCCCGGGCAGCTATCAGTTCGACGACGAATAGGTCGTTGCCGCGCAAACCTTTGCGCAGATCCTTAAAAACGGGCGCCCAGCAGTTAAACTGGGCGCCCGTTTTCTTTTCAGGATGTCGCCGCATGCGCCCGCTCGTCGCCACCATCGATCTGGCCGCCATTCGCCACAACTATGCCGTGGCCCAGCGCTGTGCGCCGGGGCGCCAGGCGTTTGCGGTGGTCAAGGCCAACGCCTACGGCCACGGCGTGCGCGAGGTGGTGGCGGCGCTGGCCGAGGCGGCGGACGGCTTTGCCGTGGCCAGCCTGGAGGAGGCCGAGGAGGTGCGCGCGGTGCAGCCTGACGCGCGGCTGCTGCTGCTCGAGGGGTGCTTCGAGGCCGATGAATACGGGCGGGCCGCACAGCTGGGCCTGGATCTGCTGGTGCGGGACGAGCAGCAGCTTGCGGCCTTGCTGGCTGCGCCGCTCGGCCGGCCGCTGAATGTCTGGCTCAAGCTGGACAGCGGCATGCACCGCCTGGGGCTCTGCGCGGACGCGGTGCGCCGGTGCTTTGCGCGCCTGCGTGGCAGCGACCGGGTCGCCGAGCTGAATCTGCTCAGCCATTTCGCCTGTGCCGACGAGCGCGGCCATCCGCTCACCGAGCAGCAGCTGGAATGCTTCCTCGCTCTGCTCGACCTGGATTTCGATCAGCGCTCGCTGGCCAACTCGGCGGCGATCCTGACCATCCCGGCGGCGCACATGGACTGGCTGCGGCCGGGCATCATGCTCTACGGCGCCAGCCCGTTCGCCGAACTGTCCGCCGCCGAACTGGGCCTGCGCCCGGCCATGAGCCTGAGCGCGCAACTGCTCGCCGTGCGCGAGGTGGCGGCCGGCGACAGCGTCGGCTACGGCGCCGCCTGGGTGGCGCAACGGCCGGCGCGGATCGGCACGGTCAGCTGCGGTTACGCCGATGGTTATCCACGCCATGCGCCGTCCGGCACCCCGGTGGTGATCCATGGCCAGCGCGTGCCGCTGGCCGGGCGGGTGTCGATGGACATGCTGGCGGTCGATCTCACTGAGCTGCCAGAAGCGCAGGTCGGCGACGCGGTCGAGCTGTGGGGCGCGCAGTTGCCGGTCGACGAGTTGGCACAGGCGTGCGGGACCATCGGTTACGAGCTGCTGAGCAAAGTCACCGCGCGGGTGCCACGGCGTTACCGCAGCTTCTAGGGCGGGCCGACGAGGACGCCAGCGGCTGCGCCCGGCGCGCCGCCAGGCATCGGATTTGGCTATTTTTTGTGCTATATTCCGCGCCCCCGTGAGAGCCCGCTGGTCAAAAAATATGCAAGCCGCCAAGCCGTTGTTCGACTATCCCAAGTACTGGGCCGAGTGTTTCGGGCCGGCACCCTTCCTGCCGATGAGCCGGGAAGAGATGGATCAACTCGGCTGGGACTCCTGCGACATCATCATCGTCACCGGCGATGCCTATGTGGATCATCCGTCCTTCGGCATGGCCATCATCGGCCGCCTGCTCGAGGCTCAGGGCTTTCGCGTCGGCATCCTCGCCCAGCCGAACTGGCAGTCGAAAGACGACTTCATGAAGCTCGGCGAGCCGAACCTGTTCTTCGGCGTCGCCGCCGGCAACATGGACTCGATGATCAACCGCTACACCGCCGACAAGAAGATCCGCTCGGACGACGCCTACACCCCTGGCGGCCTGGCTGGCCAGCGCCCGGATCGCGCCAGCCTGGTCTACAGCCAGCGCTGCAAGGAAGCCTACAAGCATGTGCCGATCGTGCTCGGCGGCATCGAGGCCTCGCTGCGCCGCATCGCGCACTACGACTACTGGCAGGACAAGGTCCGCCATTCGATCCTGATCGATGCCTGCGCCGACATCCTGCTGTACGGCAACGCCGAGCGCGCCGTGGTCGAGATCGCCCAGCGCCTGGCCTTCGGGCAGAAGATCGACGAGATCACCGACATCCGTGGCACCGCCTTCATCCGCCGCGACACCCCGCAGGGCTGGCTGGAGATCGACTCCACGCGCATCGACCGGCCGGGCAAGATCGACAAGATCATCAACCCCTATGTGAACACCCAGGACACCGCCGCCTGCGCCATCGAGCAGGAGAAGGGGCCGGTCGAGGACCCCAACGAGGCCAAGGTGGTGCAGCTGCTGCCGCATCCGAAGCTGGAGCGCGACAAGACCGTGATCCGCCTGCCGTCGTTCGAGAAGGTGCGCGGCGATGCGGTGCTCTATGCCCACGCCAACCGCGTGCTGCACCTGGAGACCAACCCCGGCAACGCCCGCGCCCTGGTGCAGAAGCACGGCGAAGTGGATGTGTGGTTCAACCCGCCACCGATCCCGATGAGCACCGAGGAAATGGACTACGTGTTCGGCATGCCCTATGCGCGCGTGCCGCACCCGGCCTATGGCAAGGCGCGGATCCCGGCCTACGAGATGATCCGCTTCTCGGTCAACATCATGCGTGGCTGCTTCGGCGGCTGCACCTTCTGCTCGATCACCGAGCACGAGGGCCGCATCATCCAGAACCGCTCGGAAGAGTCGATCATTCGCGAGATCGAAGAGATCCGCGACAAGGTGCCGGGCTTCACCGGGGTGATTTCCGACCTCGGCGGGCCGACCGCCAACATGTACCGCATCGCCTGCAAGAGCCCGGAAATCGAGAAGCACTGCCGCAAGCCGTCCTGCGTGTGGCCGGGCATCTGCGAGAACCTCAACACCGACCACTCGGCGCTGATCCAGCTGTACCGCTCGGCGCGCGCGCTGCCGGGGGTGAAGAAGATCCTCATCGCCTCGGGGCTGCGCTACGACCTCGCCGTGGAGTCGCCGGAGTACGTCAAGGAGCTGGTCACCCACCACGTCGGCGGCTACCTGAAGATCGCTCCGGAGCACACCGAGCAGGGCCCGCTGGACAAGATGATGAAGCCGGGCATCGGCAGCTACGACAAGTTCAAGCGCATGTTCGAGAAGTATTCGAAGGAGGCGGGCAAGGAGCAGTACCTGATCCCGTACTTCATCGCCGCGCACCCGGGCACCACCGACGAGGACATGATGAACCTCGCCCTGTGGCTCAAGCGCAACGACTTCCGCGCCGACCAGGTGCAGGCCTTCTATCCGTCGCCGATGGCCACCGCCACCGCCATGTACCACTCGGGCAAGAACCCGCTGCGCAAGGTGACCTACAAGAGCGACGCCGTGCAGATCGTCAAGAGCGAGCAGCAGCGCCGCCTGCACAAGGCCTTCCTGCGCTACCACGATCCGAAGGGCTGGCCGCTGCTGCGCGAGGCGCTGGAGCGCATGGGCCGCAGCGACCTGATCGGCAACGGCAAGCACCAGCTGATCCCGGCCTACCAGCCGGCCACCGACAGCTACCAGAGCGCCCGCCGCAAGAACTCCACGCCGGCCGGCAGCAAGAAGGTCGGCAAGGCGTTGTTGACCCAGCACGCCGGCCTGCCGCCACGCGCCAGCGATGGCAGCAAGCCCTGGGACAAGCGCGAGGAAGCCAAGGCCGCGGCCTTCGCCAGGAACAAGGAAGCCGCCAAGGCGCGGGCCGAGGAGAAGGGCGGCAAGGGCAAGAAGAAGCCGGCCAAGCGCCCGGTGGCGCCGCGCTAAGCCCCAAGCGATAACGAAGACGCCAGCCCAGTGCTGGCGTTTTTGTTTGCTGCGCAGGATTGCAGGATTGGTCCTGTAGGTTGGTGTTGAGCGCGGCGATACCAGCGAGCGTCAGTGCGTAGGGTGGATGTCGCTTTTCACATTCACCGGCTTTGGTGGAAAACGCTTCGCGGTTTTCCACCCTACAAGGCGAGGGCGCGCGGGGCTTGGTTTCAATTTAAATTGGAACTATAGTACCAAAATCATAACGATAACGCCGGAGCCCACCGCCATGCGTACCGCCGCCCTGACCCTGATCGCCCTGTCCGTGCTGCTCGCCGCCTGCGGCGAGGACCAGCGCGCCGCGCCACCGACTACCCATGTCGACTTCCAGAAGGAGCTGCAGGCCAGGCTGATCAAGGCCAAGACCGGCGAGGTGATCGAGATCCCGGCCGGCACCTATCACCTCGACCGCAGCCTCAGCCTGAAAGCCAGCGGGGTGACCATCAAGGGTGCCGGGATGGACCAGACCATCCTCAGCTTCAAGGGCCAGAAGAGCGGCGCCGAAGGCCTGCTGGTCGACGCCTCGGACTTCACCATCGAGGACCTCGCCCTCGAGGACACCAAGGGCGACGCGCTCAAGGTGGTCGGCGGCAAGAACATCGTCATCCGCCGCGTGCGCACCGAATGGACCAACGGCCCGGCCACCGAGAACGGCGCCTACGGCATCTACCCGGTGCAGACCGAGAACACCCTGATCGACGGCGCGGTGGCCATCGGCGCCTCGGACGCGGGCATCTACGTCGGCCAGTCGCGCAACGTGGTGGTGCGCAACAGCCGCGCCGAACGCAACGTCGCCGGCATCGAGATCGAGAACACCATAGGCGCCGACGTCCACCACAACGTCGCCACCGGCAATACCGGCGGCATCCTGGTGTTCAACATGCCCAACCTGCAGCAGCCGGGCCATACCACCCGCGTCTATCAGAACCGGGTGCAGGGCAACAACCACGCCAACTTCGGCCACAAGGGCACGCCGGTGGCCAGCGTGCCGGCCGGCTCCGGGGTGGTGATCAACTCCAACGACCAGGTGGAGATCTTCGACAACGACATCGGCGACCACAAAACCGCCAACGTCATCGTCAGCAGCTACTTCAGCACCGGCTACACCAGCCTTTCGACCCAGGAGAATTTCGACCCCTATCCGGAAAGCATCTACATTTACGCCAACCGTTTCGGGCCGGGCGGCGACAGCCCCGACAACCTCGAACTGAAGGCGCTGAAACTGGCCAAGTACGGCCTCGACGGGCGCCTGCCGGACATTCTCTGGGACGGCTACGTCAACCCGAAGAAACTGGTGGACGGCAAGCTGCCTGCCGACCTGGCGATCTGCGTCGACAACGGCGAAGCCGGGCTGATCAACGTCGACGGCCCCAACGGCTACCAGAACATCAGCACCGACATGAGCAGCCACAAGTGCGCGCTGCCGAAACTGCCCGCCGTGCAACTGGCCGAGGCCAAGGCGGAGCAGGGCGCATGACGCGTTGGCTGACGCTCGCCGCGGCGCTGTTGCTGGCCGCCTGCGGCAAGCAGTCCGCACCGCTGTATCTGCCGGAAGGCGACGACTATCCGCAGACCCTGAGCGGCTGGGGCATGCTGCAGCTGGCCGATGGGCATCTGCAGCCGGTAGCCGCCGCGCTGCCCTACGACGTCAACACGCCGCTGTTCAGCGACTACGCGCACAAGCTGCGCACCCTGTGGATGCCGCCAGGGCAGGCGGCGCAGTACGGCGAGGAACACTTCGAGTTTCCCACCGGCACGGTGCTGAGCAAGACCTTCTACTACCCCAAGGATGCCCAGGGCCGCCTGCTGCGCAACAGCAGCGACGACCGCGATCCGCAGCACGGCCTGGAGTTGGCCAAGGTGCAGTTGGTCGAGACACGCATCCTGGTCAAGCAGAAGACTGGCTGGGTCGCCTTGCCCTACGTCTGGGACGCGGCGCAGCGCGAGGCCACCCTGGAGTGGGCCGGCGCCAGCCAGGACCTGAACCTGTACGACGCCGCCGGCCAGCGCCTGGCGATCGACTATCAGGTGCCGGATGCCAACCAGTGCGCCGGCTGCCACGAGGAGCGCCACGGCCAGGGCCCCAACCCCTTGGGGCCGAAGGCGCGCCACCTGAACAAGGATTTCGCCTACGCCGACGGCCCCGCCAACCAGCTGCAGCATTGGGCGCAGCGCGGTCTGCTCAGCGGCTTGCCGCAGGCGCTGGCCGGAGTGCCGCAGAACGCCCTGTGGGGCCAGCCGCGCCCCGGCGAGAGCCTGGAGCAGCAGGCGCGCAGCTACCTGGATGCCAACTGCGCGCACTGCCACAACCCCAAGGGCCCGGCGCGCACCTCCGGTCTGTTGCTCGATCCGGGGACGCCGCTGAGCATCGCCAGCGGCCTGTGCAAGCAGCCGGTGGCGGCAGGCAAGGGCTCCGGCGACCGCCTGGTGGACGTCCACCCCGGCCAGCCGGACCGGTCGGTGCTGATCTACCGGATGGAAAGCACCGACCCCAGCGTGATGATGCCGGAACTCGGCCGCTCGGTAAGCCATCGCGAGGGCGTCGACCTGCTGACCCGCTGGATAACCGGCCTCGACGGCGGTTGCTGAGCGCTCGGGTACAAGGCGGACTGTTTGCCGCGCGCTCGAGTCCGTACCTGCTGGCGCGACTTTGCCGCTCTAGCGCTGCGGTTGGCTATCGCCCTCTATCGGCGCTGCTCTATGCGCCCGGCGGCTGTCGGGCGCAGCCGCTTTAACGCGGGGCGGGCAGCCTGGCTGGTGGTTTTCTGGCGGAGTGCCGTGGCCGTGCTAGCGTTTGGAGGCCAATTCCTCATTTTGCGAGCATGTGTCATGGATGAAACTACCATCGTTAACGTCGGTACCGAGAAGATCAACGCGCTGATGGCGCTGGTTCAGCAGTACGGCGCCGCCTTCCTAGTCAAGATCCTCGGCGCCATCGCCTTCTGGATCATCGGCCGCTGGCTGATCAGCTTCGTCATCGGCATGGTGCAGCGCGCCCTGACCAAGCAGAAGGTCGACCCCACCGTGCTGCGCTATGTCGGCTCGGCGATCACCGTGACCCTGAACATCATCCTGGTGATCGGCATTCTCGGTTACCTCGGCGTGCAGACCACCACCTTCGCCGCGCTGATCGCCGCGGTCGGCCTGGCCATCGGCCTGGCCTGGTCGGGGCTGCTGGCCAACCTGGCGGCCGGCGGCTTCATCATCGTCCTGCGCCCGTTCAAGGTCGGCGACTTCATCAGCGCCGGCGGGGTAACCGGGACAGTCACCGAGATCGGCCTGTTCGCCACCGCGATCAACACCCCGGACAACGTGCTGACTCTGGTCGGTAACAACAAGATCTTCAGCGACAACATCCAGAACTTCACCCACAACCCATTCCGCCGCGTCGAGCTCAAGGCGCAACTGGCCGGCGCGGCCGACTGGAAGACGGCCGCGGCCCTGCTCAAGGAGCGCATCGCGGCGCTGCCCAGCGTGCTCGCCGAGCCGGCGGTGGATGTGGAGATTCTCGAGTTCAACCTGGTCGGCCCGGTGCTGGCGGTGCGCCCGTACTGCCATAACGATCACTACTGGCAGGTGTATTTCGACACCAACAAGACCATCAAGGATGCCCTCGCCGGGGCCGGCTTCCCGGCGCCGATGCCGGCCTCGACGGTGATCGTGCAGCAAGCGGGGTGAGGTGTTGCGCCCCGCCCGACTGGCGGGCGAGGGCGCGTTTCAGGACACCAGCAACAACGCCAGCAGCGGCGTCAGGTTGAACAGCAGCACGCCGATTTTGTACACCGCCATGCCGCCATAGTGCAGGGCGTCGAAGCTTTCCAGCGACAGCCGGAACCAGCGGCCATGCAGGCGGTAGAGCCAGTCGTGGGCACCGCGGAACACGGCGAACCAGACCAGCAGCACGGCATAGTTGATACCCAGGCTCCACAACAGGAAGTGCTGGATCAGTTCGACGTTCATTTGCAGACCTCGCGAGGAGTGGTACTCCCGGTGTAGGAACGCTGCCCGGCCGTTGCGCCGGACTCTCGCCGGCCTCAGCTCGGCTGACGGTCCACCCACTTCGGCGCCACCAGCGGTTGCCAGGCGCCCAGCAGTTCCAGCAACTGCGCCGGCGACTCGCCGATCTGCAGCATCTCGCGGTGATGCGAACGGACGAAACGTTCCTCGACCAGATGATCGAGGAAGGCGCTGAGCTTGGCGTAGAAGCCGTTCACTTCCAGCAGGCCCAACGGCTTGGCGTGGTAGCCGAGCTGGCCCCAGGTCCAGACTTCGAACAGCTCCTCGAGGGTGCCGAGGCCGCCGGGCAGAGCGATGAAGGCGTCGGACAGCTCGGCCATGCGCGCCTTGCGCGCGTGCATGCCGTCGACCACCTCCAGGCGGGTCAGGCCCTTGTGGCCGACTTCGGCGCGTTCCAGGCTTTGCGGAATGATGCCGATCACTTCGCCACCGGCGGCCATCGCGGCATCGGCGACCACGCCCATCAGACCGACCGCGCCACCGCCGTAGACCAGGCGGATGCCGCGTTCGGCCAGGTGGCGGCCGAGCGCTTCGGCGCTTTCACGGTAGATCGGGTGGGCGCCGGGGCTGGCACCGCAGAACACGCAAATCGAACGCAGGGACATCGTCTACTCCGCAGGTTGGCAACCGCCACAGGGTAACGGTCGTCGACGTGTGGACCAAGTACTCCCCTTGGCTATTGATGGGCGAGGAGGTGCGGAGAGGGCCAGCCGGTCGACTTCGATCTTCCTGCAAACGGGAGAGGGGATTTCCGGCGTTCGCTCCAAAGCAGCTGCAGATGGACCACCAGCGCATCGGTGCGGCTTTTTGCCTCGCCGGAGCGGGAACTCGGCTATGGTAAGAACGTCTTCCTAGAACCTGCCTGCAGCCGACTTGCCAGATTATCCGCGAGTTGGCCCGCGGCAGTTTCCACGGCCTGTCCAACGGGTCGCCAGGGCGTTTTGCCCATCCTGCCAAGGAGTCTGCCATGCTTCGCCAACTTGTTACCCTATCCGCGCTGGTGCTGGCCAGCGCCCAGGTGTTCGCCGCCGAATGTGCGGTCACGGTGAATTCCACCGATCAGATGAGCTACGACACTCAAGCCATCCAGGTCAGCAAGAGCTGCAAGACCTTCACGGTGAACCTCACCCATGACGGCAAGCTGCCGAAGAACGTGATGGGCCACAACTGGGTGCTAAGCAAGGCCGCCGACATGCAGGCCGTCGCCACCGACGGCATGGCCGCCGGGCTCGACAACAGCTATCTGAAGTCGGGAGACGCGCGGGTGATCGCGCACACCAAGGTCATCGGCGGCGGTGAGAAGGACTCGGTGAGTTTCGATGTCGCCAAGCTGAGCGTCGGTGAGCAGTACATGTTCTTCTGCTCCTTCCCCGGCCATGTGGCGATGATGAAGGGCACGGTGACCCTGGTCGACTGAGGGTTTCCCCAGCCTGCGTCCTGCCATCGGATGGACGCAGGCACTGCCGCATCGACGGTTCTAGGCTAGTGGCCTATGTGGTTAGTTCAATTAGTCAATTTCGGCGTCTGAGGCCCTGATACTGCGTTGCTGCTCCTCGCCATAGCCCTGCTATGACTCGTCGCAGCACCTGGTCTCAGAACCTCAGCCCTTCGAACTTGAGTCAACCAACTAACCGTACAGGCCACTAGCGCGCATCATCGCTGTGCTTGTCGAGTGCGTGCCATGACCGATACCCGCCAGCTGTTCACCCGCCAATCCGCCGCCTACCGCAGTTTCCGTCCGACCTACGAGGCGCAGCTGTTTGCCTTGCTCGCCGCGCAGGCGCCGGGGCGCGAGCTCGCCTGGGACTGCGCCTGCGGCTCGGGGCAGGCCACCCTCGGCCTGGCCGCGCAGTTCCGCCAGGTGGTGGCGACCGACGTCAGCCAGGCGCAGCTCGATCAGGCGCCGCCGCTGGACAACGTCAGCTACCGCTGCGAGCCGGGCGAGCGCAGCTCGCTGGCGGCGGCCAGCGTCGACCTGACCCTGGTGGCCCAGGCGTTGCACTGGTTCCACGTCGAGGCGTTCTACGCCGAGGTGCGCCGGGTGTCGCGGCCTGGCGCGCTGCTCGCGGTGCTCTCCTACAACCGGCTGGAGATCGAGCCGGCGATCGATGCGTTGGTCGATCACCTCTACCACGAGATAGTCGGGCCCTACTGGGCGCCAGGGCGCAAGCACGTGGAGGACGGTTACGCCCGCCTGCCGTTCCCGTTCCGTCGTCTCGAGGTGCCGGTGTTCGGCCTGCAGGCGCAGTGGGACCTCGAACATCTACTCGGCTACCTGCAGAGCTGGTCGGCGGTCGCCGACTTCCGGGCGGCCGAAGGCGTCGATCCGGTCGAGCGCCTGCGCGCGCAGTTCGTCAGCGTCTGGGGCGATCCCGGGCAGTTGCGCGCCGTGAGCTGGCCGCTGATGGTCAAGCTCGGCGTGGTCGAGTAAACGCGCGTACATCCCGGATCGCAGCCGGGCTACGGGGTCACGAGCGCGCCTGTAGGGTGGTAAACCGCGCAGCGTTTCCTCCGCATGCCGGTGGCTGAGGCCAGCGACCTCCACCCGGTAACCGTCTTGCACGGATGCATGCGCTTTCGCCAGGGCCAACCGCCCGCCATTTTTCTCTCTGCGACTAACCTCTAGCTCCGCTGAAACCCGCATGCCAGCGGGCCGCGACGGTGCGCCGGGAAAACCGTCGCGCACCAGTGGCGTGCAAAGCGCGAAGCGCTGGCTATTGTTAGTAGGCATGCGGCCCGACTCCGGCCGTCACGGCCCGGTCTGACTGCGCGGCCGTCACAACAACAATAAGCACAAGGAGGCAGCAATCACCCCCAACATTCCCCGCGCCGCAACCCATGGCACGTCCCTTGCTGAATGAGCTGACCCAATAACAATTTGCAGCAAACCCACCCTTAGGAGTACCGCTTCCATGTCGCAGAAGATCTACAGAAAAGGCTTTCTGGCTCTCGCGGTGACCGCCGCATTCGGGGCTTCCTCGCTGGCGCAGGCCGACGTCGTGATCGGCGTGGCCGGGCCGCACACCGGCGCCAACGCGTCGTTCGGCGAGCAGTATTGGCGGGGGGCCACCCAGGCGGCCGAAGACCTCAATGCCGCCGGCGGCATCAACGGGGAAAAGATCAAGCTGGTCAAGGCCGATGACGCCTGCGAGCCGAAGCAGGCGGTGGCGGTGGCCAACCGGCTGGTCGATCAGGACAAGGCCATCGGGGTGGTCGGCCACTTCTGCTCGTCCTCGACCATTCCGGCGTCCGAGGTTTATGAAGAGGCCGGCATCGTCGCCATCACCCCCGGCTCGACCAACCCGCTGGTCACCGAGCGCGGCCTCTCCGGGATGTTCCGCATGTGCGGTCGCGACGACCAGCAGGGCATAGTCGCCGGCGACTATATCGTCGACACGCTGAAGGCCAAGAAGGTCGCGATCATCCACGACAAGGACACCTACGGGCAGGGCCTGGCCGATGCCACCCGCGCGCAGCTGAAGAAGCGCGGTGTCACCGAGGTGATCTACGAGGGCCTGACCCGCGGCGAGAAGGACTTCAACGCGCTGGTCACCAAGATCCGCGCCACGGGCGCCGAGGTCGTCTACTTCGGCGGCCTGCACCCTGAGGCCGGGCCGCTGGTGCGGCAGATGCGCGAGCAGGGGCTGACCGCCAAGTTCCTCTCCGGCGACGGCGTGGTTACCGACGAACTGGTCACCACCGCCGGCGGCCCGCAGTACACCAACGGCGTGCTGATGACCTTCGGCGCCGACCCACGCAAGATTCCGGACGGCCAGGCGGTGATCGCCAAATTCCGCGCCGCCGGTTTCGAGCCGGAAGGCTACACCCTGTATGCCTACGCCTCGCTGCAGACCCTGGCGGCGGCCTTCAACGGCGTCGGCAAGAACGACCCGGCGGCGGCCAGCCAGTGGATGAAGAGCCATCCGGTGCAGACGGTGATGGGCAAGAAGGAGTGGGACGCCAAGGGCGACCTGAAGGTTTCCGACTACGTCATCTACCAATGGGACGACAAGGGCAAGTACAGCCAGCAGTAACGCCGCTGCCGGCCGCCCGGGCGGCCGGTGTTTGCGGGCATTGCTGAATTCATCACCCAGCACTGGCGCCACGGCGTGGCCGTGGCGCCTTCAGCAGTACCCGCCCGACTGACCCTGGCAGAAGTGAGACTGAGTCATGGACGGTATTTTCCTCCAGCAATTGATCAACGGTCTGACCCTCGGTTCGGTCTACGGACTGATCGCCATCGGCTACACCATGGTTTACGGCATCATCGGCATGATCAACTTCGCCCATGGCGAGGTGTACATGATCTCCGCCTACCTGGCGGCCATTGCCCTGGCGCTGCTGGCCTACTTCGGCCTCGAATCCTTCCCGCTGCTGATCCTCGGCACGCTGCTGTTCACCATCCTGGTCACCGGGGTGTACGGCTGGGTGATCGAGCGCATCGCCTACAAGCCGCTGCGCGGCTCCACGCGCCTGGCGCCGCTGATCAGCGCCATCGGCATGTCGCTGATCCTGCAGAACTACGTGCAGCTCAGCCAGGGCGCCCGCCAGCAGGGGGTGCCGACGCTGCTCGACGGCGCCTTCAAGATGCATATCGGCGAAGGCTATGTGCAGCTCACCTACACCAAGGTGTTCATCCTCATCGCCGCCTTCATCGGCATGGGCGTGCTCACCTACGTGATCCAGTACACCAAGCTTGGGCGCATGTGCCGGGCCACCCAGCAGGACCGCAAGATGGCCTCGATCCTCGGCATCAACACCGACCGGGTGATCTCCGCCGTGTTCGTCATCGGTGCGGCCATGGCGGCGCTGGCCGGGGTGCTGATCACCATGAACTATGGCACCTTCGACTTCTATGCCGGCTTCATCATCGGCATCAAGGCGTTCACCGCCGCGGTGCTCGGCGGCATCGGTTCGCTGCCCGGGGCGATGCTCGGCGGCATCATCCTCGGCATCGCCGAGGCGCTGTTCTCCGGCATGGTCAACACCGACTACAAGGACGTGTTCAGCTTCTCGCTGCTGGTGCTGATCCTGATCTTCCGTCCCCAGGGCCTGCTCGGTCGCCCGCTGATTGCCAAGGTGTAAGGGACTGCGATGACTGCCAAGACCAATTCCATCGACCTCAAACACAGCCTGCTCGATGCCATCCTCGCCGGCCTGATCGCCCTGATAGTGTTCGGCCCGATCATCGGCGTGGTGCTCGACGGCTACAGCTTCAACCTGCTGCCGCAGCGTCTGGCCTGGATCGTCGCCGCGGTGATGGGTGGGCGTTTCGTGCTCAGCCTGTTCCTGCAGACTGAACGCGGCCGGCGCATCCTCGAAGGCTTCGAGGGTGGCGGCTCGGGCGTGCACGTGCTGCCGCCGGGCTACCAGAGCCGGCTGCGTTGGATCATCCCGCTGATCATAGTGCTGGCGCTGGTGTTCCCGTTCTTCGCCAGCAAGTACCTGCTGACCGTGGTGATCCTCGGCCTGATCTACGTGCTGCTCGGCCTCGGCCTGAACATAGTGGTCGGTCTCGCCGGCCTGCTCGACCTCGGTTACGTGGCCTTCTACGCCATCGGCGCCTACGGCCTGGCCCTCGGCGCGCACTACCTCGGCCTCGGTTTCTGGACCTTGCTGCCGGCGGGCGCGCTGCTAGCGGCGCTGGCGGGGGCGCTGCTGGGCTTCCCAGTGCTGCGCATGCACGGCGACTACCTGGCCATCGTCACCCTAGGTTTCGGCGAGATCATCCGCCTGATCCTCAACAACTGGCTGGACTTCACCGGCGGCCCGAACGGCATGTCGGTGCCGGCGCCGACCTTTCTCGGCCTGGAGTTCGGCCGCCGCGCCAAGGAAGGCGGGGTGCCGTTCCACGAGTTCTTCGGCGTGGCCTACAACCCCAACCTGAAATTCCTGTTCATCTACGCGGTGCTGTTCCTGGTGGTGCTGCTGGTGCTCTACCTCAAGCATCGGCTGACCAAGATGCCGGTCGGCCGCGCCTGGGAGGCGCTGCGTGAGGACGAGATCGCCTGCCGCTCGCTGGGCCTCAACCATGTGCTGGTCAAGCTCTCGGCCTTTATGCTCGGCGCCTCGACGGCGGGGCTGGCCGGGGTGTTTTTCGCCAGCTACCAGGGCTTCGTCAACCCCTCGTCGTTCACCTTCTTCGAGTCGGCGCTGATCCTCGCCATCGTCGTGCTCGGCGGCATGGGTTCGACCGTCGGCGTGGTGCTCGCCGCCTTCGTGCTCACCACGGCGCCGGAGCTGCTGCGCGCCTTCGCCGATTACCGGGTGCTGCTGTTCGGCATCCTCATGGTGGTGATGATGATCTGGCGCCCGCGCGGGCTGATCCGCATCAGCCGCGCAGGCTTCGCGCCGCGCAAGGGGGTGGCGCCATGAGCGACAAGATTCTCAGCGTCGAACACCTGATGATGCACTTCGGCGGCATCAAGGCGCTCAACGACGTCAACCTGGACGTCGAGCGCGGCTCGATCACCGCGCTGATCGGTCCCAACGGCGCCGGCAAGACCACGGTGTTCAACTGCCTGACCGGCTTCTACAAGGCCAGCGGCGGCAGCATCCTGCTCAACACCCAGGGCCAGTTGACCGATGTCATCAAGGTGCTCGGCCAGCCGTTCCGGGCCGGCGACTTCATCAACCCGGCGCGGTTCGCCAGCCGCCTGCACTACAAAATGTTCGGCGGAACCCACCTGGTCAACCGCGCCGGTCTGGCGCGCACCTTCCAGAACATCCGCCTGTTCCGCGAGATGTCGGTGGTGGAGAACCTGCTGGTGGCCCAGCACATGTTCGTCAACCGCAGCCTGTTCGCCGGCGTGTTGAATACCCACGGCTACCGGCGCAGGGAGAACGAGGCACTGGACCACGCCTTCTACTGGCTGGAGGTGGTCGAACTGGTGGATGCCGCCAACCGCCTGGCCGGCGAGCTGTCCTACGGCCAGCAACGGCGCCTGGAGATCGCCCGGGCGATGTGCACACGGCCGGAGCTGATCTGCCTGGACGAGCCGGCGGCCGGCCTCAACCCGATGGAGACCCAGGCGCTGAGCCGGATCATCCGCTTCCTGCGCGACCACCACGGCATCACCGTGCTGCTGATCGAGCACGACATGGGCATGGTGATGAACATCTCCGACCACATCATCGTCCTCGACCACGGCGACGTGATCGCCCGTGGCGCCCCCGAGGCGGTGCGCCATGATGACAAGGTGATCGCCGCCTACCTCGGTGCCGACGAAGAGGAGCTGGTATGACGGCAGCGCTGCTGGAGTTCCGTGAAGTCGATGCGTTCTACGGGCAAATTCAGGTGCTGCACAAGGTGTCGCTGCGGATCGACGAGGGTGAGACGGTGGCGCTGATCGGTGCCAACGGCGCGGGCAAGTCGACCCTGCTGATGTCGATCTTCGGCCAGCCGCGTGCGGCGGCCGGGCAGATCCTCTTTCGCGGGACCGAAATCACCCACAAGACCGCGCACTTCGTCGCCTCCAGCGGGGTGGCGCAGGCGCCGGAAGGGCGCCGAGTGTTCCCCGACATGAGCGTCGAGGAAAACCTGCTGATGGGCACCATCCCCATCGGCATGGAGCACGCCGGTGCGGACATGCAGCGCATGTTCGAGCTGTTCCCGGTGCTCAAGGAGCGGCGCAATCAGCGCGCCATGACCATGTCCGGCGGCGAGCAGCAGATGCTCGCCATCGCCCGCGCGCTGATGAGTCGACCCAAACTGCTGCTGCTCGACGAACCGTCGCTGGGGCTGGCGCCGCTGGTGGTGCGGCAGATCTTCCAGACCCTGCGCGAACTGGCCAAGAGCGGGGTGACCATCTTCCTCGTCGAGCAGAACGCTAACCATGCCCTGAAGCTCAGCGATCGCGGCTATGTGATGGTCAATGGCGAGATCCGCCTGAGCGGCACCGGTCAGGAACTGCTCGGCAACCAGGATGTGCGCAACGCGTATCTGGGCGGGCACTGACGCGGCGGGTCACGCGCGAAGGCGCGCGAGGGAGAGGCCGGGCCGGCGGCAAGCGCCGGCCCGGGGTGTTTCAACTGCCGGTCAGAACATGAAGGTCGGAATCACCGGCACGAAGATGAGGCGGAAGTTCCAGCGGCTGCCCAACTGGTCCTCCGGGTGGATCGCCGAGTACTGGACTTCCGCGCCCAGACGCACGGGCAGCTGGCCGAACTTGAACAGGCGGGAGATGCCCAGGCCGACCGGGAAGGTGACCTTGTTGTCGCTGGTGGCCTTCCAGTTGACGGTGACGTTCGGTGTCATGCCGACCCGCCACTGGGCGTCGCCGGGGATATTGTGGACGATGAAGTACTGGATGTTGGTCAGGCTGACATCGTCGCGGTCGTCGTCGCCGGCCACTGACCACCAGTGCTGCGGGAACACCCCCAGGGACCAGTCCTGGCCCAGGTAGGCGACCACGGCGGTGGGGCCCACGGAATATTTTCCCTGGCCGAGCACATCGTATTCGGCGGTGGGGAACAGTGCGGTGCCACCCACGCCCCACACCAGTTTGGCGCCGTTAGCGAGCTTGATCGGCGCCTTGGGCGAGGCGAGACCGACATAGCCCAGATCACCCATGCCGTGCGTGCGGTCGTAGGGGTTTTCCAGCAGGCCCGGCAGTTCCGGGGAGTGGATGATGGTGTCCGGCCCCATGCCGGCGAGGTCGCCGAAATCCTTGTTCACCGGTGCATCGGTGTAGGAGATGGGAATCCGGTGGATCATGTTCCAGTCCTCGCCCAGCTCGGTTGGGAAGGTCGGCATGAAGCTGTACTTGCCCATGTAGTGGGTGCCGCCGCTGTTCGGCCCCTTCAGTGCGGTGTAGTCGAACTGGTTGAAGAGGATAACCAGGTTGCCGACCGGGTTGTCCATCAGCTTGGCGATCTGCGCCTGGGATGGCTGGCAGCCGGCCTTGACCAGCTCGTGCAGGTCGATGTCGAAGTCGTTCTGCATGCGTGCGCACTTGTCGGATGAGGCGGGGTTCGCTGTCGCGTTGCCGTTCGCATCGTTCTGCGCCAGTTGCAGCTCGTGGCGGTAGCCGCCCGATGCGCTGTTGCCAAAGGGCAAGTCCGCTTCAGCCGGCCGCGTCGCTTGCTGCGGGCTTTGGGAGGCGGCGCCGGCCAGGCTGGCGCAAGTCAGCATGCTCACGCCAAGGGTGAGTCCCAGGTAACGCTTCATCATCCATTCTCCATCTGCCTTTGCCCTCGCGGCCTTGGGCGGCGGGGAGGTTATCCGTTACGGGTGTGGCGTCCGATGCCTCGGCGAGGCTGAAACGCTGTACGACAGCTGGCGAGCCATTCCTACTGATTCAGTGACAGTTCTGCTGCCGCCATTGTCGTGGGGAGTGTAGAGCGTTGTGGCGCAGCGGGTAGTCGAGGTGGCGACTTTCCAGGCCGGGTGATGCCAGAGCCCCAGGATGACGGGAATATGCAGCGCATGTTCGAGCTGTTCCCGGTGCCAGGCAGCGGCGCAATCAGCGGGTCATGAGCATGCCCGGCGGTGAACAGCAGATGCTCGCCATCGTCCGCGCGCTGATGAGCCGACCCAAACTGCTGCTGCTCGACGAGCCGTCGCTGGGGCTGGCGCCGCTGGTGGTGCGACAGATCTTCCAGACCCTGCGCGAACTGGCCAAGAGCGGGGTGACCATCTTCCTCGTCGAGCAGAACGCCAACCACGCGCTGAAGCTGTCCGACCGCGGCTACGTGATGGTCAACGGCGAGATCCGCCTGAGTGGCACCAGCGCGGAACTGCTCGGCAACCAGGATGTGCGCAACGCCTACCTGGGCGGGCATTAGCTTTGCCGAGCCCCTGTAGGAGCGAATTCATTCGCGATCGAGGCCACACTGTGCGCTCCCATCGCGAATGAATTCGCTCCTACGGTCTGCTGTTCCGCAACCCTCTCCCGTAAACGGGAGCACGGTAGCCCGGACTGCATCCGGGCTACGGACTTTCCCGCCATAGGCTGCGCTCGGCGTACTTACCCCCAAAGACTGTGGAGCGAACTGTGGACAAGATGGGCGCAGACCGCTGCGAAGGCCGGCCGGCGGGGCTTCGCGAAGCCTGTATGTTTTTTGTTCAGGCGGATTTTCTAAAGTAAAAACAGACAGTTATTTAATTCTGACGGCCTGTGGGCGACGCCGGAAGTTGTCCCCGACTCCTGTGGGCAGTCCTGTGGGTAACTATGGGAACGATGGCTGAGAGCCGCGCCGGGGCAGGCTTTTCGCACGCTGATCAAGTTTTGCTCAAGGCTATCGCGCCCGGCTGGTGAACCAGGGCGGCGCCCGCTTGGCAAGCAATATATCCATCATTTCAAGGGCTTGAGTGCAACCCGCGGCGAGTTATCCCAGGCTGCTGTGGAGCGACTTGTGGATAAGGTGGGTAAAGCCCGGCGCGAGCCGCGGCGGGCGTGGCCTGGAGAAAACGGGTGATTTTTTGATCAGTGCGACGGGCGGCTTTTGCGCGCTTGGGGCAGCGCCTATGACGTAACCTATAGCCAGGCATACCAGCATTTAGGAGCACGCCATGACTTCCACCCTGTTCATCACCGGCGCCACCTCGGGGTTCGGCGAGGCCTGCGCGCGGCGCTTCGCCCAGGCCGGCTGGTCGCTGGCACTCACCGGCCGCCGCGAGGCGCGTTTGCAGGCGCTGACTGACGAGCTGTCGGCGCTCACCGACGTGCACCCGCTGGTGCTCGATGTGCGCGACCGGCATGGCATGGCCGCGGCGATCGCCAGCCTGCCGGCCAAGTTCGACAAGTTGACCGGGCTGATCAACAACGCCGGCCTGGCGCTGGGTGCCGAGCCGGCGCCGCAGTGCGACCTGAATGACTGGGACATCATGGTCGACACCAACATCAAGGGCCTGCTGTACAGCACCCATCTGCTGCTGCCGCGCTTGATCGCCCACGGCCGTGGCGCCGGCATCGTCAACCTCGGCTCGATCGCCGGCACCTGGCCCTATCCGGGCAGCCACGTGTACGGCGCCAGCAAGGCCTTCGTCCGCCAGTTCTCGCTGAACCTGCGCAACGACCTGGTCGGCACCGGCGTGCGCGTCACCGACATCGAGCCGGGGCTGTGCGAGAGCGAGTTCTCCCTGGTGCGCTTCGGCGGCGACCAGGCCAAGTACGACGCCACCTACGCCGGCGCCGAGGCGATCCAGCCGGAGGACATCGCCGAGACCATCCACTGGATCCTCACCCAGCCGGCGCACATCAACATCAACAGCCTCGAGCTGATGCCGGTGAGCCAGACCTGGGCCGGTTTCGCTATCGATCGCTCAGCGAAGTGATGCGGGTCGAGCGGCCGAGCAGCTGCAGGGCGCGATCCGGGTAGTCGGTGATCAGGCCCTGGGCGCCCATGTCGAGCAGGTGGCGCATGACCGGCTGCTCGTTGATGGTCCACAGCTGCACGTTGAGGCCGCGCTCCTGCGCCGCGCGCAGCAGGCTGGGGCTGGCGACGCGGATGCCGTCGCTCTGTTCGGGGATCTGCAGCGCCTGGTAGGACGGTGACAGCAGGCGGCCGAGGCCGAGCCAGTCGAGCGCCACCAGCAGGCGTACCGAGCCCGGCCCGGCCGAGGTGGCGACTCTGGGGCAGACCTCGCGGAAGTGCTGCAGGCTGCGCTCGTAGAAGCTGCCGACTATGACCTTGTCGCGTTGTTGGTAACGCGTGAGCAGCTCGCACAGCTGCTGTTCCATGCCGACGCCCGGTACCTTGATTTCCACCACCTTGGCCTGGGCCGGGAAGCGCTGCAGCACCTCGGCGAAGGTCGGGATGCGCACGCCCTGGCCGCGATAGGGGAAGCTCTCGCCGCCGTCGGCGCTCCAGCGGTAGCCGGCGTCCAGCGCCTGCAGTTCGGCTAGATCGAGGTCGACGACGCGGCCGCTGCCGTTGGTGGTGCGCTCGACCTGTTTGTCGTGGATCACCACCAGCTCGCCGTCGCGGCTGCGGTGCAGGTCCATCTCCAGCATGTCGACGCCCAGCGCGCTGGCGCGCTCGAAGGCGAACAGGCTGTTCTCCGGCCATAGCCCGCGCCCGCCGCGGTGGGCGATCACCAGCGGGCGTTCGCCCAGTTCGCTGAGCACCGCCGGGGTTGGCGTGGGCTGGCTGGTCAGCGCCAGGCCGGCGAGTATGGCGACGAGCAACAGCAGCGGGACGAGCAGAAAGCGGGCGAAGCGCAGCATGACGAGGTTCCGGCAGTCAGGGACGGGCGTGCCAAGCAAACCCGGCGACTATGACAAAGGCGTGACGTTTCGGCGAGAGGGCGGTGAACTGGCGAAAGTAGGTTGGCGCTGAGCCTGCGAAGCCCAACTAGGAGCGCGCAGTGCTCCCGGTGTGGTGGCGCACAGGTCGCTGGCCGGTGCGGCGAACCGGGTGTTGGGTATCGCTGCGCTCAACACCAACCTACGGTGCGAGTGCGCCTCAGCCCGCCAGCGCCGTACCCCGGATGCAATCCGGGAGGCCGGCAACTCCGCGCCCCGGATTGCATCCTGGCTAGCACTAACCGGCCAGCAGCCAGACCCCGCTGCCGGCCGAGGCCAGGCCGGCGAGGCGCACCAACGGCGCGGCGGTTGGCGGCAGTGTGCGCACCAGGGCGTAGCCGGCGCCATGCAGGGCGGCGCTGGCGGCGACGAAGCCGGCGGCATAAGTCCAGGGGCTGGCCAGCGCCGGCAGTTCCAGGCCGTGGGCGACGCCATGGGCGAGGGCGAACAGCGCGGTGGCACAGACCGCCAGGGCCAGCGGCGGACGCACGGCGAGGGCGACCAGCAGGCCGAGGGCGAGCACCGAGGTGGCGATGCCGGTTTCCAGCAAGGGGATTGCCAGGCCGGTGAAACCGAGCAGGCCGCCGAGCAGCAGGCTGGCGACGAAACTGCAGGGCAGCGCCCAGCGCGCCGCGCCTTGCTGCTGCGCGGCCCACAGGCCGACGGCGAGCATCGCCAGCAGGTGGTCGAGGCCCAGCAGCGGGTGGCCGAGGCCGGCCAGCAGACCGGAATCGCCATGCCCGGGATGGGCGAAGGCCACGGCCGGGGTGAGGAACAGGGCGAGGGCGTAGAGGGTTTTGCGCAGGTTCATGATGTCGCTCCTTGCAAGGTTGGCCGAGGTGGGGCGGCTGCCCTCTCCCCCGGCCCCTCTCCCGCAGGCGGGAGAGGGGAGGTTTTTAACGCTGTATCGCCGACGCGCAGCAGATCCGAGACAGGCTCTCAGGCCGCGCCGAGCATGCCGTGGCGTTCGATAAAGGCGATGATCTCGTCGAGCCCCTGGCCGACCTTCTGGTTGCTGAACACGAACGGCTTGTCGCCGCGCATCTTCTTGGCGTCGCGGGCCATGACGTCCAGCGAGGCGCCGACCATGGGCGCCAGGTCGATCTTGTTGATCACCAACAAGTCGGACTTGCAGATCCCCGGGCCGCCCTTGCGCGGCAGCTTGTCGCCGGCCGAGACGTCGATCACGTAGAGGGTCAGGTCGGAGAGTTCCGGGCTGAAGGTGGCGGAGAGGTTGTCGCCACCGGACTCGACGATGATCAGCTCGAGGCCGGGGAAACGCCGGTTGAGCTGATCGACCGCCTCGAGGTTGATCGAGGCGTCTTCGCGGATCGCCGTGTGCGGGCAGCCGCCGGTTTCCACGCCGATGATCCGCTCCGGCGCCAGGGCCTGGTTGCGCACCAGGAACTGCGCGTCTTCCTGGGTGTAGATGTCGTTGGTCACCACCGCCAGGTTGTAGCGCTCGCGCAGGGCCAGGCAGAGGGCGAGGGTCAGGGCGGTCTTGCCGGAACCGACCGGGCCGCCGATGCCGACGCGCAGGGGTTGGCTGTTCATCTTCGGGTCATCCTTATCAAGAGCGGAATAGACGGCTGTACTGGCGCTCGTGCGCCATGCTCGCCAGGGTCAGGCCGAACGCAGCGCTGCCCCAGCGGGCGGGTTCGAGCTCGCTGGCCTGACGCTGCGCCTGTTCGAGCAGCGGCAGCAGTTGCGAGGTCAGGCGCTGCGCGGCCTGCTGGCCGAGCGGCAGGGTTTTCATCAGCACCGCCAGCTGGTTCTCCAGCCAGCCCCATAGCCAGGCGGCCAGCGCGTCCTGCGGGGCGATGGCCCAGGCACGCGCGGCCAGCGCCCAGGCCAGGGCCAGGCCGGGAGTCGGTTGGCGGGCGAACAGCGCGCGCGCCGCGGCGTCCAGCTCGGGCAAGCCTTCCAGCAGTTGCTGCAGCGAATAGCCCATCTGCCGGCTTTCCAGTTGCAGTTCGCGGGTCTCGCGGCTGGCGCGCTGCCGCGCAGCGAGGCGTTCGAGTTTGCTCCAGTCGCCCTCGGCGGCGGCCTGGCACAGGGCGAGCAGCAGCGGCGCCTCGAAGCGCGCGAGGTTGAGCAGCAGTTGATCGCCGATCCAGCGCGCGGCGCTGCTCGGGTCGGTGACCAGGCCCTGTTCGACGGCCAGCTCCAGCCCCTGCGAATAGCTGAAGCCGCCGATCGGCAGCTGCGGGCTGGCCAGGCGCAGCAGCGCCCAGGCCTTGTTCAAAAGTGGACCTGAACTGGCTGCGCTTGCCGATGCGGCGTTGAAAGCTGGCTCGGAATGCTCATTTACCTGCGTAAACTCCGCTTCCTCGCCAGCTTTCGCCTTGCCTCGGCTTCGCTCGCTGCGTTCAGCCCCACTTTTCATGGGCGCCCGCCGAACTGGTGCAGACGCGGCGCGTAGCTGAACTGCGCCTCGCCAGCATGCGAGTGGTGGTGGCCGCCGCCGTAGGCGCCGTGCTCGGGCTGGAACGGCGCTTCGATGGCCGCGACGCTGGCGCCGAGTTGTTCGAGCATGGCCTTGAGCACATGGTCGTCGACCAGGCGCAGCCAGCCGTCGCCGAGCTGCAGGGCGACGTGGCGATTGCCCAGGTGGTAGGCGGAGCGAGTCAGCTCGAAGGCGTTGGCGCAGGTGACGTGCAGGAGTTTTTCCGCCAGCGCGCGCACGCGCACGATGCGGCCGTCCTCGGCCCGCAGGCATTCGCCGTCGTAAAGGGGCGGCTGGCCGCGTTCGAGAAACAGGCCGACGTCTTCGCCGCTGGCGCTGAAGCAGCGTAGGCGGCTCTTGCTACGCGCTTCGACGCTCAGGTGCAGTTCGGCGTGCCATTGCGGCTGTGGGGCGAGGCGTTGGCGAATCACCAGCATGAGTGGGTTCCAGACAGGAAGGTGCTGGAGCCAGAGCAAAGGTCTTGCCAAGGTTTCGCATCTCAGCGCTGGCGCGCTTCAGAGCCTGTCTACGATCTGCTGCGCGTCGGCCATACAGCGTTGAAATCGGGCTCAGAATGCTCATTTACAGATCGTAAACTGCGCTTCTTCACCCGATTTCGCCTTGTCTGGCTCTAGCTCGCGAGATCGTAAACAGGCTCTCAGGGCGAGCGTTGCGCGAATTTGGACAACCGGTCAGGTTTTATCTGGTGCGCAATATCGGCCACTGCACCGTGGTGGTGCGGAAGGCTTTTGTAGGAGCGGATTTATCCGCGAACCGGGCTACGAGGTGCTGCCGGCATCGCGAATAAATTCGCTACAAGATGCCGGCGCGCAGGCGTCTGGATTGCCCAGGCTCTGCCGGTGCTTGCCGCCGATCATAATGATGCGCGGCTGCTGGGTGATCTTGGCTGACGCACCGAGGTGCACGCGAGCGGCGGCGCAGCGCTAAAACGCACAAGCCCGGTACGCGCGTGGCGCTACCGGGCTTGTGCGGGGCTGGTTGGGTGGCGGTATTGCTGGGCCGCCGGCCGCTTCAAGCCACGCGCTCGTGCTGGCCCGCGACGCGTTGCCCACCATCTTCGGCGACTTGCAGATGCCGACGGGCCGCGGCTTCGGAGTTCAGGCTGCGTTCGTGCTGTCCGCCGACGCGTTGCCCGCCGTCCCCGGCGACTTGCAGATGGCGCCGGGCCGCGGCCTCGGAGTTCCGGCTGCGTTCGTGCTGGCCGCCGACGCGCTGCCCACCGTCCCCGGCGACTTGCAGATGGCGCCGGGTTGCGGCCTCGGAGTTCCGGCTGTGTTCGTGCTGGCCACCGACGCGCTGCCCGCCGTCCCCGGCGACTTGCAGATGGCGCCGGATTGCGGCCTCGGAATTCAGGCCGCGCTCGTGCTGGCCGCCGACACGCTGTCCACCGTCTTCGGCCAACAGTTGGTCGCGGGTTTCGGCGCGGGCTTGCGGGGGTTGCGGGTGGTCGCCGGCGGGCAGGGCGAATACGCTGGAGGACAGGCCGGCGAGGATCAGGGTGGCGAATACTTGGCTTTTCATGGCGGGCTCCTGGGGAGGCACTAAGTGGGTACGGGGCCTATGGTATTCGGACGGTTTAGATATAAAAGTTCATGCTCGTAATGGTAAATATCGACGCAATTGATGGTTTGCCGGTCCGACCGGCCGATGTCGAAGGCCACCCCCGGGGCGCGGGGAATTATTGCCGTCACTCGCCGTCGCTTGCGCATGACGCACGGGCGCAACCGCCGACCCGGGGTTGCCGACAAGGGAGAAGTACAGGATGAGCGTCCGTCGAGTCCTCGGCCGCAGCCTTGCCGTTCTGCTCCTGCTCTTCGCCGCCCTGGCGATCGGCCTCAGCAGCTTCGACTGGAACCGCCTCAAGCCGATCCTCAACGACAAGGTTTCGGTCGCTCTCGACCGGCCATTCGCCATCCACGGCAACCTCGCGGTGGTGTGGCGGCGCACGCCGGAACTCGGCGGCTGGCACGCACTGCTGCCGTGGCCGCTGCTGGTCGCCGAGGACCTGCGCCTGGGCAATCCGCCCTGGGCCAAGGGCCAGCAGTTCGTCAGCCTCAAGCGCGTCGAGCTGCGCCTGGCCTTGCTGCCGCTGCTGTGGCGGCAGCTGAGCATCCTGCATATCCAGCTCAGCGAGCCGCACGCCCACTTCGAGCGGCTGGCTGATGGGCGCAATAATTGGACCTTCGACCGCGGCAAGCAGACGCCGGACGCCGAGCCGAGCCCCTGGACGCTGGACATCGGGGTCATCGGCTTCGATCGGGGGATCATCCGCGTCGACGACCGAGGCCTGCAGAGCGAGCTGGAGCTGCGCGTCGATCCGCTCGGTAAGCCGATCCCGTTCAGCCAGATAGTCGGCGCCAAGGCCGCCGAGCGCGCCAGTGCCGCGGGCGCGGCGGCGCAGGACTATGCCTTCGCCTGGCAGGTCAAAGGCTACTACCGGGGCCAGGCGCTCAGCGGCAATGGCAAGGTCGGCGGGCTGCTGGCGCTGCAGGACGCCAGCCAGCCGTTCCCGGTGCAGGCCAAGGTGCAGATCGGCAGCACCCAGATCGGCCTCGCCGGCATTCTGCGCGACCCGCAGAACCTCGGCGCCCTCGATCTGCGCCTGCAGCTCAGCGGCCGCAGCCTGGCCCAGCTGTACCCGCTGACCGGCGTGACCCTGCCGGACACCCCGGCGTTTGCCACCGATGGCCAGCTCAGCGCGCAACTGCGGGAAGCGGGCGGCGCGCGCTTTCGCTATCGGCAGTTCAACGGCACGATCGGCGGCAGCGACATCCACGGCGACCTCACCTACGTGGCCGGCCAGCCGCGGCCGAAACTGTCCGGCACGCTGAGTTCCAACCAGCTGCGCTTCGCCGACCTGGCGCCGCTGATCGGTGCCGATTCGCCGGCCGAGCAGCAGGCGCGCGGCGTGGTCAGCCAGCAGCCGGCGGACAAGGTGCTGCCGGTGGAGCAGTTCCGCACCGAGCGCTGGCGGGCGATGGATGCCGACGTCAGCTTCAGCGGCAAGCGCATCGTGCACGGCGAGCAGCTGCCGCTCGACGACCTGTTCAGTCATATCGTCCTCGCCGATGGCCAGCTGCGCCTGCAGCCGCTGCGCTTCGCCATGGCCGGCGGCAAGCTGGAGGCGAATCTGCAGTTCAACGGCGGCGTCACCCCGCTGCAAGGGAAGGCCCAAGTGCAGGCGCGTAACCTCAGGCTGAAGCAGCTGTTCCCCACCTTCGAGGCGATGCGTACCAGCCTCGGCGCGCTGCACGGCGACGCCGAGCTCAGCGGCACCGGCAACTCGGTGGCGGCGCTGCTCGGCAGCGCCAATGGCGGGGCCAAGCTGCTGATCAACGACGGCGCGATCAGCCGCGACCTGATGGAAATCGTCGGCCTCAATGTCGGCAACTATGTGGTCGGTCAGCTGTTCGGCGACAAGCCGGTGCGGATCAACTGCGCGGCGGCCGACCTGGGCTGGCACAACGGGGTGCTGAACCCGCGTCTGGCGGTGTTCGACACCGAGAACGCGATCGTCCACATCGGCGGCACGGCGAACTTCAAGAACGAAAAGCTGGACCTGAGCATCCACCCGCAATCCAAGGGCGTGCGCATCATCTCGCTGCGTTCGCCGCTGTATGTGCGCGGCACCTTCAAGCAGCCGCAGGCCGGGGTCCAGGCCCTGCCGTTGCTGGCCCGCGGCGCCGGCCTGCTGGCGCTCGGCGCCGTGGTGGCGCCGGCGGCCGGGCTGCTGGCGCTGGTGGCGCCGAGCGGCGGCGAGGCGCCGAACGAATGCACGCCGCTGCTGCAACGCCTGCAGGCCCCGGCGCCGGCCCCGCGGGCACCGCGCTGAGCCGCCGGCCACGGCTGTCCGGGTCGGGGGCCGTGCGAGGCAGGTTTAGCCCGGGCCATCCCGGGCCGCGCAGACAAAAAGCCCGGCGCTTGCCGGGCGCTGGCCAACTGCGCAGTTACAGCTTTTCCAGCGCGCGCTGATTGATTTCGTGCTGCTCGCAGCTCATGAAACCCTTGCTGTCGACCCGGCCGGCGGAGTCGAAGGTGATGTAGTAGACCTGCTGGTGGCCGTCCTGGTTGAGAACGTAGTTGTTGCAGGTGCCCGGCTGCAGGTTGCGCCGCACCTCGGAGGAGGGCGGACCGCCGATGCTCAGGACCTGCTGCCGGGTCATGCCGTCCTCGACCTGCTTGACCAGCGGCTCGTCGCGATAGGTCACATAGTCCACCGGGTTCTCGGGTTTGCTGGCGCAGCCTGTCAGGGCCGCCAGCAGCGAGATCACAGCAATGCTTTGTTTGTACATGGTGTCTGTCCTTGTGGTGAGCAGGCTCTTCGGGGCCAGCCCCTGCTTGGAACCCTAGATGCTGCGCAGAGTTCTGCCAGCTTGGCCCTAGGGTCTGTTGACGTTTCGTCACGGCCGCGACGGAGCCTGTTTTTGCGCGGGGCTAGGCGCGAGAGGCGAAGTTTGGTCGTTCCCAATGAGCGTCGAGCAACGACGCGCCGCGCAAAAACAGGCCCGTCCCTGCGGGTTGCGCGGCAAATGGCGCCATGCGTCGTTGCGGGACTTGGCAAGGGAACGACCATTCCCTGCGTCCCGCGCCTAGCCTGGCGCCATTTGCCGCGGCAACGCGGTTCGCGACGAAACGTCAACAGACCCTAGGCCGGGACTATGGCGGCCACTGCCCGGTGCTACAGTCGCCACTCAGTCTGGACTGGCAGAACAGGGACGCATGCCCATGAGCCTGAACCTCCGCTATCCCCTGGTGCTGGTGCCCGGCCTGCTCGGCTTCGTGCGCCTGCCCGGCTATCCCTACTGGTACGGCATCGAGCCGGCGCTGCGCCGCCAGGGCGCGCAGGTCTATCCGGTGCTGGTGTCGGCGCTGCATGCCAGCGAGGTGTGCGGCGAGCAGTTGCTGCGGCAGATCGAGCAGGTCCGCGCGCAGAGCGGGGCGGCCAAGGTCAACCTGATCGGCCACAGCCAGGGCGCGCTGAGCGCCCGTTATGCCGCCGCCCTGCGCCCGGAGTGGGTGGCCTCGGTGACCTCGGTGGCCGGCCCCAATCACGGCTCGGAGCTGGCCGACTACCTGCAGCGCAAGGCGCCGCCCGGCAGCTGGCGCGAGCGGCTGATCGGCGCGCTGATGCACGGCATTGCCCGCCTGCTGGCCTGGCTGGAGCGCGGCTACCGCGGCCCGCCCCTGCCGCTGGACAGCCGCGCCGCGCACCAGTCGCTGACCACCGCCGGGGTGGCGGCCTTCAACCAAGAGTACCCGCAGGGCCTGCCCGAGCAGTGGGGCGGCGAGGGGGCCGCCGAGGTGCAGGGCGTGCGCTACTACTCCTGGTCCGGCACCCTGCAGCCGGGGTTGAGCGACCGCGGCGGCAACCGCTTCGACGGCTCCAACCGCTTCTGCCGCCTGTTCGCCCGCAGCTTCGTGCGCGAAGCCGGGCAGTGCGACGGCATGGTTGGCCGCTACAGCTCGCACCTCGGAAGGGTAATCCGCGATGACTATCCGTTCGACCACCTCGACATCGTCAACCAGAGCCGCGGCCTGGTCGGCTTGGGTGCCGCCCCGGTCGCGGTGTTCCTCGAGCATGCGGCGCGGCTGCAGGCGGACGGCTGTTAGGTGCTGTATGAAAAGTTGCCGAGCGAAGGCAGTGCGACGACTCGGGTGGGTTAGCCGAAGGCGTAACCCACCGACCGGCTGCCAGGCCGGCAATCGCGATGCCTGGTGGCATGGATGGTGGGTTACGCCGCTACGCGGCTAACCCACAAAAGCTGGGCGCAACACTTAACCCGTACCCAGCGCTCCGAATGGAGCGCGGGGCTAGACTGAAACGGTGAGTCCAGCCTTTCCCGCCCCGCACGGGGGGAGGTGCGCAATGCCTATTCAGGACGGCTTCATCGGCAGCATCGGCAACACCCCGCTGATCCGCCTCGGCAGGCTGAGCGCCGAGACCGGCTGCGACATCCTCGGCAAGGCGGAGTTCCTCAACCCCGGCGGTTCGGTCAAGGACCGCGCGGCGCTGTACATCGTCCGCGACGCCGAGCGCCGTGGCAGCCTGCAGGCCGGTGGCACCATAGTCGAGGGCACCGCCGGCAACACCGGCATCGGCCTCGCGCACATCAGCGCGGCGCGCGGCTACCGCTGCATCATCGTGATTCCCGACAACCAGTCGCCGGAGAAGCTCGAGCTGTTGCGCGTGCTCGGCGCCGAGGTGCGCTCGGTGCCGGCCAAGCCCTACCGCGACCCGGACAACTACCAGAAGATCGCCGGCCGCCTGGCCGCCGAACTGCCGGGCGCGATCTGGGCCAACCAGTTCGACAACCTCGCCAACCGCCAGGCGCACTACGAGACCACCGGCCCGGAGATCTGGCGCGACACCGGCGGCCAACTCGATGCCTTCGTCTGCGCCACCGGCACCGGCGGCACCCTGGCCGGCGTCGCCCGCTATCTCAAGGCGCAGAATCCGGCGCTGCGCATCGTCCTCGCCGACCCCATGGGCAGTGCGCTCTACCATTGGGTGCAGTGTGGCGAGCTGGCGGCCGAGGGCAGTTCGATCACCGAGGGCATCGGCACCACGCGGATCACCGCCAACCTCGAGGGCACGCCGATCGACGCCGCGGTGCAGATCGACGACCAGTGCTGTGTGGACATGGTCTACCGCCTGCTGCGCGAAGAGGGCCTGTGCCTCGGCAGCTCCTCGGGGATCAACGTCGCCGCCGCCGTGCAGGTCGCGCGCGAGCTGGGCCCCGGGCATACCGTGGTGACCCTGCTGTGCGACCGCGGTGGCCTGTATTTCCAGCGCCTGTTCAACCCCGCCTGGCTGCGCGAGAAGGGCCTGCGGGCCGGTTAACGGTCGTCCAACAGCGGCCCCAGCAGCGCGACCATGCTGCGCCAGTGGCTGCCTTCCCAGAACAGCCGGTGGCAGGCGTTGCAGGTGTAGAAACGCGAGTAGCAGGCGCAGAGCCGGCTCGGCAGGCGTTCGGCGGCTTCCTCCTTGTCGATGCTGGACAGCGGCAGGTTGCAATGCAGGCACAGGCTGAACGGCCGCGCGCTGCGTGCCAGGTCCAGGCGCTCGAACAGCTCGCGCAGCTGCTGCGCCGGCTTCAGCGCATGCACGTAGCAGCCGTGGCTGATGATCCGCCGCTTGAGCAGCTCGCGGTCGCGGGTCAGGACGATGCGCCCCTGCTGCTCGGCGATGGCGGCGATCTGCTCGTCGGCGAAGTGGTTGTCGTAGAGGGTGTCGAAACCGCTCATGCGCAGCAGGTGGGCGAGGCCGCCGAGGTGCGCGTCGGCGACGAAGCGCAGGCGGCGCAGCGGGCGTTCGCGCACCTTGAGTAACGGGCTGATGTCCAGTGCCTCGAACTTGGGGTAGACGGCGACGCGGTCGCCGTCGTGCAGCAGGCGCTCGAAGCCCACCGACTCACCGTCGACCAGCACCAACTCGACCTCGGTGTGCGGCACGCCGAGCGCCTCGATCATGTGCTTGACCGTCGCCGCCCGCGCGCAGATGCAGGTGAACGCCTGGCGCCGGCGTTCGGCCGGGAGGAAGTCATTGAGTTCCTCGTAGAAGCGGAACGTGGCGCGGGTCATGGCCGACCGGCCGGTGAGTGGCTGCAAGGCTGGCGCTAGTAACCGCCGCCGCCCATGCCGCCGTAGCCGGTACTGGCGCGGGCGCGCTCCTCGCTCTCGCGTTCGCTGCAGCTCGTGAAGCCGGTGTGGTCGACCCGTCCGGCGACGTCGAAGCTGACGTGATAGGCCTGCTGGCGCCCGGCCTTGCTGAGCTGGTAGTCGTTGCAGGTGCCCTGGTCGGCGCTGCGAGCCTGGGTCGCCAGCGGCGCTCCGGCGATGCTCTGCACCTCTTGCTGGCTCATGCCCTTGTGGACCTGGGCGACCAGCGGCTGGTCGGCGAAGGTCCGGTAGGTCTCGTTCATACCGGCGCAGCCGGCCAGGCAGGCGAGTAGCCCGGTGGCGGCGAGAAGTTGTTGGGTCATGATCGGCTCCTCCGACGGAGCGGGTGAGACTAACAAGGTTAGCTCGCCTGCCCGCTAACGGCGCCCTTAAAACAGCCGCAGCGGCTCCTCGTCCAGGGCCGCCAGCTGTTCGCGCAGGGCCAGCACCTGATCGCCCCAGTAACGCTCGCTGCCGAACCAGGGGAAGCTCATGGGGAATGCCGGATCGTCCCAGCGGCGCGCCAGCCAGGCGCTGTAATGCAGCAGGCGCAGGGCGCGCAGACCCTCGATCAGCGCCAGCTCGCGGGGATCGAAGTCGTGGAATTCCTGGTAGCCATCCATCAGCTCGGACAGCTGGCCGAGCCGTTCATGGCGCTCGCCGGCGAGCATCATCCACAGGTCCTGCGCGGCCGGGCCGCTGCGGCAGTCGTCGAGGTCGACGATATGGAACATCTCGTCGCGGCACATCATATTGCCGGGATGACAGTCGCCGTGCAGGCGGATGGCCTGGTAGGGCGTGCGGGCGTAGAGCGTCTCGACCTTGGCCAGCAGATCCCGCGCCACCGACTCGTAGGCCGGCAGCAGGCTGCGCGGGATGAAGCCGCCATCGAGCAGGGTCGCCAGCGACGCGTGGCCGAAGTTCTGCACGTCCAGGGCTTCGCGGTGCTGGAAGGGCTTGCTGGCGCCGACCGCGTGCAGGCGGCCGAGCAGCTGGCCGAGGCGGTACAGCTGGTCGAGGTTGCCCGGCTCCGGCGCCCGCCCGCCGCGGCGGGGGAACAGGGCGAAGCGGAAGCCGGCATGCTCGAACAAGCTGTCGCCCTCGTGGAGCAGCGGCGCCACCACCGGCACCTCGCATTCGGCCAGCTCGAAGCTGAACTGGTGCTCCTCGCGGATCGCCGCATCGCTCCAGCGCGCCGGTCGGTAGAACTTGGCGATCAGCGGTTCGCCCTCGTCGATGCCGACCTGGTAGACGCGGTTCTCGTAGCTGTTCAGCGCCAGCACGCGGGCATCGCTGACGAAGCCCAGGCTTTCCACAGCATCGAGCACCAAGTCGGGGGTGAGGGCGGCAAAGGGATGGGACATGGGCGGATCCGCAGCGTCGGGCGCCCCAGTGTACGCCGAGAAGCGCGCTGGCTGGCTTTTAAGCGTGTCGCGTGAGCCCGCCCTCAGAGTTGAGTATCGAGTTCGTAGCCCGGATACAATCCGGGAAGCCGGTATCTGCGCATCTTCCGGGTTGTTTCTGGGCTACCCCATCACTCGCTGGTTGGGGAGAGGGTGCTGTTGCCGACTTCCCTCACCCGACCCCCTCTCCCACAAGTGGGCGCAGAGAGCGTAGGGCCGTAGGATGGGTCGAGCGCAGCGATACCCATCATGGCCATTCGATGGGTATCGCAGGCTCAACCCATCCTACGCAGCGGGTGGATTCGTTCGCCCGGAAGAGGGTCGGGGAACGGCGAGTCTGGGCCCCTAGAGCTGGGTGCCGAGCAGCACCTGCTGCGGCGAGAACTGCGCGCGCACCGGGTCGCTGGCTTGCAAGCCGAGCTCGAGCAGGCGCTCGGCGGCGACCAGGGCACAGAGGACCTGGCCGCTGGCCAGGCCGATGCGTACTTCGCTGGGGCCGTTGGGGTCGGCGAGGATCTGCTCGATCCAGCCCTCCAACTGGTTGAGCCCCGGCCCGGCCGCGGCGGACAGCGGCTGCAGCTCGACCCAGCCGGCCTTGATCAGCGCCACCACCGTGCTGCCAGGCAGCAACTCGAGCTTCTCGGTGCTGTCGTGGGTGATCTGCGCCTCGATGCGCGCGCCGCCGGGCAACTCGATCTCGATCAGGTCGTTGCGACCCTGCGCGTGGATGGCGCAGACCCGCCCGCCGAGCTGGTTGCGCGCGCTGGTCTTGAGCATCACGCGGCCGAGCAGCTGCAGGTCGGCGTCGTCCTCGGCGGCCTGCAGCACCAGCGCCTGCAAGGCTTCCAGGCGCTTGTACAGGGCCAGCAGGCGTTCGCCTTCGTGGGACAGCCGCGCGCCACCGCCGCCGCGGCCGCCGACGGTGCGTTCCACCAAGGGTTTCTCGGCCAGGTTGTTGAGCTCGTCGATGGCGTCCCAGGCCGCCTTGTAGCTCAGCCCGGCGGCCTTGGCGGCGCGGGTGATCGAGCCTTGCACGGCGATCTGCTCGAGCAGCGCCATGCGTTGCGGGCGGCGGCTGACATGCTGGGCGAGGGTGGTGAGTGCGGACATGCGGGTGATATCTGGCGCGGGGAGATAGCGCGAGGGTTGCCGGAATCGCCGGCTCAGTCAATCGCCAGGCCGTCAATCTCCGGGTTTCGCCGTGCGCGCCAGGCAATACACATCGACCCGCGCGGCGCCGGCCTGGCGCAGCAGGCGGGCCAGGCTCTGGGCGGTGGCGCCGGTGGTCAGCACGTCGTCGACCAGGGCCAGGTGGCGGCCGGCGACCGCGGCCGGGTTGGCCAGGGCAAAGGCCCGGCGCAGGTTGCGCTGGCGGGTGGCGGCGTCCAGGCCCTGTTGCGCCGGCGTTTCGAGCACGCGCTGGAGCAGCCGTTCATCGACCGCCAGCTGCAGGCCGGTGCCGAGCCAGCGGGCCAGCAGCGCCGCCTGATTGAAGCCACGCTGACGCAGGCGGCGCTTGGCCAGCGGCACCGGCAGCAGGCAGTCCGGGCGCGGCAGGCCTTCGCCGAAGGCATGCTGCAGATGGCGGCTCAGGCCATCCGCCAGCAGGCGACCGAGCGGCCACTTGGCCTGGTGCTTGAAACGCGTGACCAGCGCATCGAGCGGGAAGTCATAGCGCCAGGGCGTTTCCACCCGGCTGAAGGCCGGCGGGCGCTGCAGACAGGCGCCGCAGGCCAGGCCGTCGACCGCCAGGGGCAGGGCGCAGACGCTGCATTGCTCGCCGAGCCAAGGCAGTTCGTTCTCGCAAGGGCCGCACAGGGACAAGCCGCTGTCCGCCGGCTCATCGCATAACAGGCAGAATTGGTTGTTTTTTGTCCAGATGTAAACCGCTTTCCCGTGTTCTGGTTGACAGCGCATTTCGCTTCCCTAAATATTCCGCACATCCGTGTCGTGCTGGTCGACTCTAGCAGTCAAGCGCGAGCCAACAACAAGGAACAACCCGCATGACCGCATCCGCTTCCCTGGCGACTCGCCACGATTGGTCCCTCGCCGAAGTCAAAGCCCTGTTCGAGCAGCCGTTCAACGACCTGCTGTTCCAGGCGCAGACCGTGCACCGCGCGCATTTCGACGCCAACCGCGTGCAGGTCTCGACCCTGCTGTCGATCAAGACCGGCGCCTGCCCGGAAGACTGCAAGTACTGCCCGCAGTCCGGCCACTACAACACCGGGCTGGAAAAAGAGAAGCTGATGGAAGTGCAGAAGGTTCTGCAGGCCGCCGCCGAGGCCAAGGCCATCGGCTCGACCCGTTTCTGCATGGGCGCGGCGTGGAAGCACCCGTCGGCCAAGGACATGCCCTACGTGCTGGAGATGGTCAAAGGCGTCAAGGCCATGGGCCTGGAGACCTGCATGACCCTCGGCCGTCTCGATCAGGAGCAGACCTCCGCGCTGGCCGATGCCGGCCTCGACTACTACAACCACAACCTCGACACCTCGCCGGAGTTCTACGGCAACATCATCACCACCCGCACCTACGGCGAGCGTCTGCAGACCCTGGCCTACGTGCGCGAGGCGGGGATGAAGATCTGCTCCGGTGGCATCCTCGGCATGGGCGAGTCGGTCGACGACCGCGCCGGCCTGCTGATCCAGCTGGCCAACCTGCCCGAACAGCCGGAGTCGGTGCCGATCAACATGCTGGTCAAGGTCAAGGGCACGCCGCTGGCCGAGGAGAAGGACGTCGATCCGTTCGACTTCATCCGCACCCTGGCCGTGGCGCGGATCATGATGCCGAAGTCCCACGTGCGCCTGTCCGCCGGCCGCGAGCAGATGAACGAGCAGATGCAGGCCCTGGCCTTCTTCGCCGGCGCCAACTCGATCTTTTACGGCGAGAAGCTGCTGACCACCGCCAACCCGCAGGCCGACAAGGACATGCAGCTGTTCGCCCGCCTCGGCATCAAGCCGGAAGAGCGCGAAGAGCACGCCGACGAGGTGCACCAGGCCGCCATCGAGCAGGCCCTGGTCGAACAGCGCGATTCGCAGCTGTTCTACGACGCCGCCGCTGTTTGATTGCCCGTTCGGTGGATGGGTAAAGCGTCATCCACCCTACGCAAGACCCGACTTCTTCGTAGGGTGGATGACCCGCTTGCGGTTATCCACCAGCTTCCGGTGATCCGTTCCCATGCCATTCGATCTCGCCTCTCGCCTCGCCGAACGCCGCGCGGCGCATCTCTATCGCCAGCGCCCGCTGCTGGACAGCCCACAAGCCCCGGACGTGACGGTCGACGGCCAGCCGTTGCTGGCGTTCTGCTCCAACGACTACCTCGGCCTGGCCAACCATCCCGAAGTGATCCGCGCGCTGCGCGAAGGCGCGGAGCAGTGGGGCGTCGGCGGCGGTGCCTCGCATCTGGTGATCGGCCACAGCACGCCGCATCACCAGCTGGAAGAAGCGCTCGCCGAGTTCACCGGGCGGCCGCGCGCGCTGCTGTTTTCCACCGGCTATATGGCCAACCTGGCGGCGGTGACGGCGCTGGTCGGCCAGGGCGATACGGTGCTGGAAGATCGTCTCAACCATGCCTCGCTGCTCGACGCCGGTCTGCTCTCCGGCGCGCGTTTTTCGCGCTACCTGCACAACGATGCAACCAGCCTCGCCAGCCGCCTGGAAAAAGCCACCGGCAATACCCTGGTGGTGACCGACGGGGTGTTCAGCATGGACGGCGACCTCGCCGACCTGCCGGCGCTGAGTGCCGCGGCGAAGCGCAAAGGCGCCTGGCTGATGGTCGACGATGCCCACGGCTTCGGCCCGCTGGGCGCCAATGGCGGCGGCATAGTCGAGCATTTCGGCCTGGGCATCGACGAGGTGCCGGTGCTGGTCGGCACCCTCGGCAAGGCCTTCGGCACCGCAGGCGCCTTTGTCGCCGGTAGCGAGGAACTGATCGAGACGCTGATCCAGTTCGCCCGCCCGTACATCTACACCACCAGCCAGCCGCCGGCGGTGGCCTGCGCGACGCTGAAGAGCCTCGAACTGCTGCGCACGGAAAGCTGGCGCCGCGAACACCTGAACCAGCTGATCGCGCGCTTCCGCCAGGGCGCCAGCGAGATCGGCCTGCGCCTGATGGACAGCCCGACGCCGATCCAGCCGATCCTGGTTGGCGACAGCGCCCGCGCCCTGCAGCTCACCGCGCTGCTCAAGGCGCGCGGCCTGTTGGTCGGTGCCATCCGCCCGCCGACAGTACCGGCCGGTAGCGCTCGCCTGCGCGTGACGCTGTCGGCGGCGCACAGCGAAGCGCAGTTGGAGCGACTATTGGAAGCCCTGGCCGAATGCTGGCCACTGCTGGAGAACGGCGATGCGTGATCGCCTGATCCTGTTGCCCGGCTGGGGTCTGGGCACCGCGCCGCTGGTCGCGCTGGCGGTGGCTTTGAGTGGCCTGGATGAGCATCTGCGGGTGCAGATCGAGGCGCTGCCGAACCTCGCTTCCGCCGATCCGCAGGACTGGCTCGACGAGCTGGACGCGCGCCTGCCGCAGGATGCCTGGCTGGGCGGCTGGTCGTTCGGCGGCATGCTCGCCGCCGAGTTGGCGGCACGCCGGGGCGAGCGTTGCTGCGGCCTGCTGACCCTGGCCAGCAACGCCTGCTTCGTCGTCCGCGCCGACTGGCCGAGCGCCATGCCGGTCGACACCTTCACGGCGTTCCGCAGCGGTTGTGCCGGCGATGCCCAGGCCACGCTGAAACGCTTCGCCCTCTTGTGTGCCCAGGGCGCCGAGGATCCGCGCGCGCTGGCCCGCCGCCTCGGCGCCGCCACCCCGGCAGCGCTGGAGGTGCCGCTGTTGGCCGGCCTCGACGTGCTGGCGGCATTGGACACCCGCGCGGCGCTGCAGGCCTTCAACGGCCCGCAACTGCACCTGCTGGCCGGTGCCGATGCGCTGGTGCCGGGCGAAGCCGCCGGTGCGCTGCTGGAACTGCTGCCGGATACCGAGATCGGCCTGATCGAGCAGGCCAGCCACGCCTTCGTGGTCGAGCGCGCCCATGAAGTGGCGGCGGCGATCCACGCCTTTCTGCATGAGGTCGGCGATGACTGAGCGCCTGCCGGCCCCTCAGGACAGCGGCCTGCCGGACAAGCGCCGGGTCGCCGCCTCCTTCTCCCGCGCCGCGGCCAGCTACGACAGCGTCGCCGAGTTGCAGCGCACGGTCGGCGCCGAGCTGCTGGCGCGTCTGCCCGCCGAGCTGCTGCCATCGCGCTGGCTGGATCTCGGTTGCGGCACCGGGCATTTCAGTCGCGCCCTGGCCGAGCGTTTCCCGCAGGCCGAGGGCCTGGCCCTGGACATCGCCGAAGGCATGCTCCAGCACGCCCGTCCCTTGGGTGGGGCCGAACGCTTTATCGCCGGCGATGCCGAACAGCTGCCGCTGCGCGCGGCGAGCTGCGGGCTGATCTTTTCCAGTCTGGCGCTGCAGTGGTGCGCGGATTTCGCCGCGGTGCTGGCCGAGGCGCGGCGGGTGCTGCAGCCGGGCGGGGTGTTCGCCTTCGCCAGCCTGTGCGTCGGCACTCTGCAGGAGCTGCGTGACAGCTGGCAGGCGGTGGACGGCCTGGTCCACGTCAATCGCTTCCGCCACTTCGCCGATTACCAGCGCCTGTGCGCCGCCAGTGGTTTGCAGCTGCTGAGCCTGGAGCGCCAGGCACAGGTGCTGCACTTCCCCGATGTGCGCCGCCTGACCCATGAACTCAAGGCCCTCGGCGCGCACAACCTCAACCCCGGGCGGCCCGGCGGCCTGACCGGACGGGCGCGGCTACTTGCGCTAATCGCGGCCTACGAGCGCTGCCGCCAGCCCCAGGGCCTGCCGGCTACCTATCAGGTGGTCTACGGCGTGCTGCGCCGGGAGGAATGAAATGAGCGCCGCCTTCTTCATCGCCGGTACCGATACCGAAATCGGCAAGACCACCATCGCCGCCGGCCTGCTGCACGCCGCGCGCCGCGCCGGGCTGAGCACCGCCGCGGCCAAGCCGGTGGCCTCCGGCTGCGAAATGACGGCCGAAGGGCTGCGCAACAGCGACGCCCTGGCGCTGCTCGGCGAGTGCACGCTGGCGCTCGACTATGCGCAGGTCAACCCGCTGGCCTTCGCCCCGGCCATCGCCCCGCATCTGGCGGCGCGCGAGGCGGGCGTGACGCTGAGCGTGGACGCATTGTGCGCGCCGGTCCGGGCCATATTGGCCAAGGGCGCCGATCTCACCCTGGTGGAGGGCGCGGGCGGCTGGCGCGTGCCGCTGGCCGGTGCGGCGACGCTGTCCGACCTGCCGATCGCCCTCGGCCTGCCGGTGATCCTGGTGGTCGGCGTGCGCCTCGGCTGCATCAACCACGCGCTGCTGAGCGCCGAGGCGATCCTGCGCGACGGCCTGCAACTGGCCGGCTGGGTGGCTAACCTGGTCGACCCGGCCACCTCGCGGCTGGACGATAACCTCGCCACCCTCGCCGAGCGCCTGCCGGCGCCTTGCCTGGGCCGAGTGCCACGCCTGCCACAGGCGACTCCGGCGGCGGTGGCCGAGTATCTGGATCTGGCCCCATTGCGGCTGGCGCGCTAACCTCAGGCAAAGAATCTCTCTTTGCCAGTACGCATTCCGTGCGCAACTGCTTCACTGATGGCCAAAGCCTTTTCGCGAGCGTGTTGCCATGCAAATCTCCGCCCTCACATCCGGCCTGAACACGTGGAAGTCTGCCCAGCAGCGGGTCGACAGCGCCGCCAGCAACATCGCCAGCGCGGGCGTGCCGCAGTCGGTTGCCAGCACCGCGAGCGAGACCGATCTGGTCGAGCAATTCGTCCAGCTCGAGCGCGGCAAGCTCGAAGCCCAGGCCGGCGCCAAGCTGATCAAGACCAGCGACGAAGTGCTCGGCACGCTGCTTGACACCCGCGCCTGATCCACACCCTCTAAATGCTGCTCGTGAACGCCAATGGCACATACCGTTTGGCGCGTGACTTTGCGCGCCTTGCGGGTCGAGGCTTGACAAGGCAAAAGGGCAAACGTATGTTTCAAACATCTGTTTTACTGCTGGGCCGCGTTTTAGCGCCTGCCAGTTGGGAGCCAGCGCCAAGCGACAGCCCCCAGGTCCAACATCCAGGAACCCTACCCTAGAGGTTTACCGACATGCCTGATTACAAGGCCCCCTTGCGTGATATCCGCTTCGTTCGCGACGAACTGCTCGGCTACGAAGCTCACTATCAGAGCCTGCCTGGCTGCCAGGACGCTACCCCGGACATGGTCAACGCCATCCTGGATGAGGGTGCCAAGTTCTGTGAGCAGGTGATCGCGCCGCTGAACCGCGTCGGCGACCTGGAAGGCTGCACTTGGAGCGAATCCGGCGTGAAGACTCCGACCGGCTTCAAAGCGGCCTACCAGCAGTTCGTCGAAGGCGGCTGGCCGAGCCTGGCGCATGACGTCGAGCATGGCGGTCAGGGCCTGCCGGAATCCCTGGGCCTGGCGATCAGCGAGATGGTCGGCGAAGCCAACTGGTCCTGGGGCATGTACCCGGGCCTGTCCCACGGCGCGATGAACACCATCTCCGCCCACGGCACCCCTGAGCAGCAGCACACCTACCTGACCAAGCTGGTGTCCGGCGAGTGGACCGGCACCATGTGCCTGACCGAGCCGCATTGCGGCACCGACCTCGGCATGCTGCGCACCAAGGCCGAGCCGCAGGCCGACGGCAGCTACAAGATTTCCGGCACCAAGATCTTCATCTCCGCCGGCGAACACGACATGGCCGACAACATCGTCCACATCGTCCTCGCCCGCCTGCCCGACGCCCCGCAAGGTACCAAGGGCATCTCGCTGTTCATCGTGCCGAAGTTCATGCCGCAAGCAGACGGCTCCGTTGGCGAGCGCAACGCCGTTTCCTGTGGCTCGATCGAACACAAGATGGGTATCCACGGCAACGCCACCTGCGTGATGAACTTCGACGCCGCCACCGGTTACCTGATCGGCCCGGCGAACAAGGGCCTGAACTGCATGTTCACCTTCATGAACACCGCTCGCCTGGGCACCGCGCTGCAAGGCCTGGCCCACGCCGAGATCGGTTTCCAGGGTGGCATCAAGTACGCTCGCGAGCGTCTGCAGATGCGTGCGCTGACCGGCCCGAAGGCACCGGACAAGGCCGCCGACCCGATCATCGTGCATCCGGACGTGCGCCGCATGCTGCTGACCATGAAGGCCTTCGCCGAGGGTAACCGCGCGATGGTGTACTTCACCGCCAAGCAGGTCGACATCGTCCAGCGCAGCCAGAACGAAGAAGAGAAGAAGGCCGCCGATGCCATGCTGGCGTTCCTCACCCCGATCGCTAAGGCGTTCATGACCGAAGTCGGCTTCGAGTCGGCCAACCACGGCGTGCAGATCTATGGCGGCCACGGCTTCATCGCCGAGTGGGGCATGGAGCAGAACGTGCGCGACAGCCGTATCTCCTGCCTGTACGAAGGCACCACCGGCGTGCAGGCCCTCGACCTGCTCGGCCGCAAGATCCTGATGACCCAGGGCGAGGCGCTGAAAGGCTTCACCAAGATCATCCACAAGTTCTGCCAGACCAACGAAGGCAACGCGGCGGTCGCCGAGTTCGTCGCGCCGCTGGCCAAGCTGAACAAGGAGTGGGGCGAGCTGACCATGAAGGTCGGCATGGCGGCGATGAAAGACCGCGAGGAAGTCGGTGCCGCTTCGGTGGATTACCTGATGTACTCCGGCTACGCCTGTCTAGCCTACTTCTGGGCCGACATGGCGCGCCTGGCGGCCGAGAAGCTGGCTGCCGGTACCGAAGAAGAGGCGTTCTACAAGGCCAAGCTGCAGACCGCGCGTTTCTACTTCGCGCGCATCCTGCCGCGTACCCGCAGCCATGTGGAAACCATGCTGTCCGGCGCCAACAACCTGATGGATATGGCCGAGGAAGACTTCGCCCTGGGCTACTAAGCCTCGGCGGGTCGTCGAAAACGCCGCGTACCGCAAGGTACGCGGCGTTTTTGTTGGTGCCATAGACCGGCCGGGCCGCACCTGTGTAGGCGCGAATTTATTCGCGATGGGCCGAGCGCGGAGTTGCCCCTTTTCGCGAATGAATTCGCTCCTACAGAGAGCCCCGAGTCACGGCGAAACGCGGTTTTCCCAACCAATCACCAGCAGATAAGGCAAAATGCCAGCCTTCGATCCCGTGGATTAAGTCCGGAGCTCGCGTGTCCCGCCCAGCCGCCGTGCGTTTCAGCCATTTCCTGCCGTCCCTGCTATTGCTGGGTGGCGGGCTCGTGGCGGCGAATCTCGGCGCTCTCAGCGAATTCTTCTCCTCACTGTTCAACGTGCTGCCGACCTTGCTGCTGTTGCTCGGCGGTGCCTTCTGCCTGATTTACAGCCGCCAGCGCGAGGCCTTCCTGCTGCTGGTGGTCTACCTCGCCTATTTCTGCCTCGACAGCCGGGCCGACTACTACCGCGAGCACGGCAAAGCAGCGGCGGACGCCGCGCTGGTATTCCATCTGTGCTCGGTGCTGCTGCCGCTGCTCTACGGCCTGTACGCCGCCTGGCAGGAGCGCTCGCACCTGCTGCAGGATCTGGTCGCCCGTGGCGCGGTGCTGCTGGCGCTGGGCGGGGTGAGCGTGGCGCTGGCGCAGCGCTATCCGAGCGCCTTGCTCGGCTGGCTGACGGCGCTGGGCTGGCCGGCGCTGCAGGCCGGCTGGATGCAGCTGATTCAGCCGGCCTATGGCTTGTTCCTGCTCGCCTTCATGCTCCTGGCGCTGCAGTACCTGCGTCGCCCGCGGCCGCTGCATGCGGCGCAGTTGCTGGGGTTGTTCGGCCTGTTGTGGATGCTGCCGAAGACCTTCAGCCTGCCCTTCGCGCTGAACATCATGAGCAGCCAGGTGATGCTGATGCTGGTCGCGGCGGTGGTGCACGAGGCCTACCAGATGGCCTATCGCGACGAGCTGACCGGCCTGCCCGGGCGCCGCGCGCTGAACGAGCGCCTGCAGCGACTGGGGCGCAGCTATGTGATCGCCATGGCCGACGTCGACCACTTCAAACAGTTCACCGATACCCACGGCCACGATGTCGGCGACCAGGTGTTGCGCCTGGTCGCCAGCCAGTTGCGCAAGGTCGGTGGCGGCGGCACGGCCTATCGCTACGGCGGCGAGGAGTTCACCCTGCTGTTCCCGGGCAAGAGCCTGGAGGAGTGCCTACCGCACCTGGAGGCGGTGCGTCAGGCGGTGGAGGGGTACGCCCTGCAGTTGCGCGACAAGGGCCAGCGCCCGCGTGACGACGGCCGGGGCCGCCAACGGCGCGGATCGGCGAAGGCCGCCAGTGTGTCGGTGACGATCAGCATCGGCGTCGCCGAGCGCCAGCAGGAGCGTGGTTTCGAGCAGGTGATCCGTGCCGCCGACAAGGCCCTGTACGGCGCCAAGGCGGCCGGGCGCAACTGCGTGCGCGCGCACGGTCAGCAACGCCGTGGCGCGGTGCGCGAAAGGGCGGCCTGCGATGAGGCCACCGTGCGCTGATGGCGGCGTATTCAGCCGGCGCAGAGTGATTGTCGGCCCCGGCCATCGGCAGTAGCCTGAGTTTTTCCCCGCTGCGCTTGACGCACCTGCCGATGGAGAACTGCCATGCCCGAATACAAAGCTCCCCTGCGCGACATGCGCTTCCTGTTCGATGAAGTGTTCGATCTGCCAGCCACTTACGCGGCCATCGGTGCCAGCGACGCGACCCCGGACATGGTCAGCGCCATCCTCGAAGAAGGCGCGAAGTTCTGCGAGCAGGTGCTGGCACCGCTGAACCGCAGCGGTGACGAGGAAGGCTGCCAGTGGCACGACGGCGTGGTGACCACGCCCAAGGGCTTCAAGGAGGCCTTCGCCCAGTACATCGAGGGCGGCTGGAACGGCCTGGCTGCCGATCCGGCTTATGGCGGCCAGGGCCTGCCGCATTCCTTGGGGCTGGTGCTCGCCGAGATGGTCGGTTCGGCCAACACCTCCTGGGGCATGTACCCCGGCCTCACCCACGGTGCCATGTCGGCGATCCATGCCCACGGCAGCGAGGAGCAGAAGCAGACCTACCTGACCAAGCTCACCGAAGGCCGCTGGACCGGCACCATGTGCCTGACCGAGCCGCATTGCGGCACCGACCTGGGCATCATCAAGACCCGCGCCGTGCCGCAGGCCGACGGCAGCTACGCGATCTCCGGGACGAAGATCTTCATCTCCGCCGGCGAGCACGACATGAGTCAGAACATCGTCCACCTGGTGCTGGCCAAGCTGCCGGATGCGCCGGCCGGGACCAAGGGCATCTCGCTGTTCATCGTGCCGAAGTTCCTCCCCGACGCCGCCGGCGAAGCGGGCCAGCGCAATGGCGTGTCCTGCGGCTCGATCGAGCACAAGATGGGCATCAAGGCCTCCGCCACCTGTGTGATGAACTTCGACGCCGCCATCGGCTACCTGATCGGCGAAGCCAACAAGGGCCTCAACTGCATGTTCACCATGATGAATCACGCCCGTCTGGGCACCGGCATGCAGGGCCTGTGCAATGGCGAGGCGAGCTACCAGGGCGCGGTGCGCTACGCCAACGAGCGCCTGCAGATGCGCGCCTTGACCGGGCCGAAGGCACCGGACAAGCCGGCCGACCCGATCATCGTGCACCCCGACGTGCGGCGCATGCTGCTGACCATGAAGGCGTTCAACGAAGGCAACCGGGCGCTGACCTATTTCACCGCGCAGCTGCTGGACGTCGCCCATGGTCCGGATGCCGAACGGGCCGCCGAGGCGGAAAACCTGCTGGCCTTCCTCACGCCGATCTGCAAGGCCTTCATGACCGAAACCGGCCTGGAGGTGACCAGCCTCGGCATGCAGGTATTCGGCGGCCACGGCTACATCCGCGAGTGGGGCATGGAGCAGTTGATGCGCGATTGCCGCATCGCCCCGATCTACGAAGGCACCAACGGCATCCAGGCGCTCGACCTGCTCGGCCGCAAGGTGCTCGGCAGCCAGGGCAAGCTGCTGCGCGGCTTCACCAAGATCGTCCATAAGTTCTGCCAGGCCCAAGCCGAGCACCCGCAGCTCAAGGGCCAGGTCGCCGAGCTGGCGCGCCTCAACCAGCAATGGGGCGAGCTGACCCAGAGGCTCGGCATGGCGGCGATGAAGAATCCGGACGAGGTCGGTGCCGCGTCGGTGGATTACCTGATGTATTCCGGCTACGTCACCCTGGCTTACCTGTGGCTGCGCATGGCGGTAGTGGCCAAGGCCAAGCTCGCGGCCGGTGCGGTCGATGCGCCTTACTATGAAACCAAGCTGGTCACCTGCGACTTCTACTTCCAGCGCCTGCTGCCGCGCACCGCGGCGCACCTGGCGGCGGCGGAGGCGGGCAGCGACAGCTTGATGAAGCTGTCGGCCGAGCAATTCGCCCTCTGACCAACGGCAAAAAAGCCGCAAGAGCCCGCCATTTGGCGGGCTTTTGCATTGAGCGTTGTGCGTGACTTAACTATGGATTGGTGGTCACAACACGACTCTATGTCTCTAAAAAGTTGTTAAGTTAAACTCGCCAGCCTGCCCCATACTGGCCGCAAGGCCCCGTCGGATCGCTTGAGGAATGCACCATGGCTGACTACAAAGCACCCCTGCGCGATATGCGCTTTGTTCTCAACGAAGTCTTCGAGGTGTCCAAACTCTGGGCCCAGCTGCCGGGCCTGGCGGACGTGGTCGACGAAGAGACCGCCGCGGCCATTCTCGAAGAGGCCGGCAAGGTCACCGGCGGCGTCATCGCCCCGCTGAACCGCAGTGGCGACGAAGAAGGCTGCTCCTGGAACGACGGCGTGGTGCGCACCCCGGCCGGCTTCCCCGCGGCTTACCAGACCTACGCCGAAGGCGGCTGGGTCGGCGTCGGTGGCGATCCGGCGTTCGGCGGCATGGGCATGCCCAAGGTGATCTCCGCGCAAGTGGAAGAGATGGTCAACTCGGCCAACCTGTCCTTCGGCCTGTACCCGATGCTGACCGCCGGCGCCTGCCTGTCGATCAACGCCCACGCCAGCGCAGAGCTGAAGGAAAAGTACCTGCCGAACATGTACGCCGGCGTCTGGACCGGCTCCATGTGCCTGACCGAAGCGCATGCCGGCACCGACCTCGGCATCATCCGCACCAAGGCCGAGCCCCAGGCCGACGGCAGCTACAAAATCAGCGGCACCAAGATCTTCATCACCGGCGGCGAGCACGACCTGGCCGAGAACATCATCCACCTGGTGCTGGCCAAGCTGCCGGACGCCCCGGCCGGGCCGAAGGGCATCTCGCTGTTCCTGGTGCCGAAGTTCATGGTCAACGCCGACGGTTCGCTGGGCGAACGCAACGCCGTATCTTGCGGCTCGATCGAGCACAAGATGGGCATCAAGGCGTCTTCTACCTGTGTGATGAACTTCGACGGCGCCACCGGCTGGATCGTCGATGCGCCGAACAAGGGCCTCGCCGCGATGTTCACCATGATGAACTACGAGCGTCTGGGCGTGGGCATCCAGGGCCTGTCGCTGGGCGAGCGCTCCTACCAGAGCGCCATCGAATACGCCCGCGACCGCATCCAGAGCCGCGCGCCGACCGGCCCGGTGGCCAAGGACAAGGCCGCCGACCCGATCATCGTGCACCCCGACGTGCGCCGCATGCTGTTGACCATGAAAGCCCTGAACGAAGGCGGCCGGGCCTTCTCCAGCTACGTGGCGATGCAGCTGGACACCGCCAAGTACAGTGAAGATCCGACCACCCGCAAGCGCGCCGAAGAACTGGTCGCCCTGCTGACGCCGGTGGCCAAGGCGTTCCTCACCGACATGGGCCTGGAAACCACCGTGCACGGCCAGCAGGTATTCGGCGGCCACGGCTTCATCCGCGAGTGGGGCCAGGAGCAGCTGGTGCGCGACTGCCGCATCACCCAGATCTACGAAGGCACCAACGGCATCCAGTCGCTCGACCTGGTCGGCCGTAAGGTGGTCGGCAGCGGCGGGGCGTACTACCAGCACTTCGCCGACGAGATCAAGGCCTTCACCGATTCGGCCGATGCGTCCTTGGCCGAGTTCGTCGAGCCGCTGAAAGGCGCCATCGCCAACCTCGAGCAGATGACCGCCGACCTGCTGGAGCGGGCCAAGGCCAACCCAAATGAAGTCGGCGCCGCCTCGGTCGAGTACCTGCAGGTATTCGGCTACACCGCCTACGCCTACATGTGGGCGCTGATGGCGCGCACCGCCCTGGCCAAGCAGGATCAGGACGATTTCTACGTCAGCAAGCTGGGCACCGCGCGCTTCTTCTTCGCCCGCCTGCTGCCGCGTATCCATTCCCTGACCGCCGCGGTCAAGGCCGGTAGCGAGTCGCTATACCTGCTCGACGCCGCGCAGTTCTAAGGCCCGCCGTCATGCAAAAGCCCCGCGAATGCGGGGCTTTTTGTTTAGCATGGGGCGTCTGACAGGGAGGTCGGCTCGATGGCGAGAGTGTTGATTCTTGGCGGTTATGGCAACTTCGGCAAACGCATCGCCGAAAACCTCAGCAAGGCCCACCCGGGCATCGAGTTTATCATCGCCGGGCGCAACCTCGGCCAGGCGTCCCGGCTGTGCGCGGAGCTGCAGCCGCTTGCGGCGCCTGGTAGCGTTCTGCTCGGCGCGCGGTTGGACATCGACGCGGCTACTTTCGCCGGCGACCTCGCGGCGCTCACTCCCGACCTCGTCATCCACACCAGCGGCCCGTTCCAGGGCCAGGACTACCGCGTGCCCCGCGCCTGCATCCAGGTCGGCGCCCACTGCATCGACCTGGCCGACGACCGCCGTTACGTCTGCGACATCCACAGCCTGGATCAAGAAGCGGCCGCTCGGGGCGTGCTGCTGGTCAGCGGCGCCAGTTCGGTGCCGGGCCTGTCCTCGACGGTGATCGAGCACTTCCGCGGGGAGTTCACTTCGCTGGAGTCCATCGACTTCGCCATCGCCCCAGGCAATCAGGCGGAGGTGGGGGAGGCCACGCTGAAGGGCATCCTGTCCTACACCGGCCATCCCTTCGAAGTCCTGCAAGATGGCTGCTGGCGTGAGCGGCGCGGCTGGATGGATCCGCGGCGCGTGGATTTCGGCGCACCGGTGGGGCGGCGCTGGCTGGCCAATATCGACATTCCGGACCTGGAGCTGTTCCCGCAGCGCTACCCCGGGGTGCGCAGCGTGCGGTTCCAGGCCGGGTTGGAACTCCCCGTCTTGCATTTCGGCATGTTGGCCATGGCTGCGCTGGTCAAACACCGCTGGGTGGCCAACTGGGCCCCCTGGAGCCGCCGGATCCTGCGGGCACGCCAGCCGCTCATGGCGTTCGGTTCGGATGTCGGCGGCATGCGCATCAAGCTCAGCGGCCGAGGCCCCGCCCCCGAGCAGCGAGAACTGTGCTGGACCCTGTACGCCGAGCGTGGCGTAGGGCCCTACATACCCACGCTGTCGGCCATCATTCTCGCGAGCAAGCTGCTGCGCGGCGAGATCAGCGCGCGCGGCGCGCTGCCGTGCCTCGGGCTGTTCAGCCTTGCCGAGTTCGATGCCGAGGCCGGCAAACTCGGCATCTATCACCGAGTAGTGCGATGAGCAGTTATCTGATCCTCAAGTACCTGCATGTCCTCGGCGCCACGCTGCTGATCGGTACCGGCGCCGGGATCGCCTTCTTCATGCTGCTCGCCTCGCGTTCCGGCAACCGCCACTTGATCGTCGGCACGGCAAGGCTGGTGGTTATCGCCGACTGGGTGTTCACCGCGCCCGCCGTGGTGCTGCAATTCGCTAGCGGCATGCTGCTGATGGAGGTCACGGGTTACCGCTATGACTCGCCATGGTTCATGGCGACCCTGGGGTTGTTCGTGTTCATCGGCTGTTGCTGGCTGCCGGTGGTCGTCATCCAGTACCGGCTCAGGGCGCACGCCGGGGTCGATAGCCAAGGGGACGACTTCCAGCGGCTGATGAAGCGCTGGATTGCCCTGGGCATTCCAGCCTTCGCAGCCATTCTGGTCTTGCTCTGGCTGATGATCGCCAAGCCCCTGCCGGTGGTGTAACGGAGGTGCAGTACAGGCTTATCGCGCAGTGCGCTCTGGCGTTCCTCTGGCTGGCCACGGCACTGGTTTCGGTTACCCAGGGCCGCCAGATCGGCTATGACATCCTGGCCGGAGCAGGCATAGCCGGCTTCGCGGCGCACCTCTGTGTCTATGGTGGGGCTGTTCTGGATCTGCTGCTGGGCCTCTGGTTGCTGGCCGGGGTGGCCCCGCGCGTCTGCTTGCGCGTACAGGCTGCGGTCGTCGTGCTGTATACGCTGCTGCTCTCGATCATCGACCCGGGCTACCGGCTGCAACCCTTCGGCCCGCTGACGAAGAACATCCCGCTGCTGGCGCTGATCTATTTGCTGCAGCAGACAGCCAGCCGACTACAGCTTGTTGTGCCGGATCATTCTTGCGCGAGCTTCGCGGCCAGCGTCGGCTCGTCGATGAAGCGGTTGCGGTTGCCCTGCAGCATCTCGATCTGGTCGTTGCGGGTCTTCTCGGCGGCGTCCGGCGGGTCCAGTTCGCTCCAGCGCTGGTACATCTGCAACTGGCCGACTATGGGCAGACCGTATTCGGAGTGCATGTAGAAGATCGCCCGCGCCACGTTGCCCTTGGCCGCGTCGCGCGGCTCGATCAGCTGGAAGGTGGCCTTGAGGTCGCAGCCGATGTCGCTGAACTTGCTCGCCACCCCCTCGCCGACGTCGCCGAACTGGGCGTTGCGTCGCGCCAGTTCGACGCGACTCAGCGCCGGATAGAGGTTATGCAGATCGGCGAGCATGTAGGGGAACTGCGGGTTGACCACCTCGCACTGGTTCTCCGTCAGGCAGCGCAACGCCGATTTGATCTGCTTGCTGCTGTACACCGCGCTGGCGATGAACTGGCTACCCTCGCCGCTGAACGGCTGGTCGCAGTAGAGGGTGTTGCCGCCTTTACCGTAGAGCTTCGGCCAGAACACTTGGGTGACGGCGGCCTTGGGGTCGCCAAGCTGATCTTGGCCGCCGGCGAAGGCGCAGGGCGCGGCACACGCCGCCAGACAGGTAAGGGCAATCGCAACGGCTCGCATGTGACCACCTAGACAGCTTCTTGTTGTTTGATTGTCAGACAGCGCGAGTCTAGCAAGAGGCTGCCAGGCAATGGAACCCGACCAATCGCTTGGTGGCCGTGTAGGCTTTGGCTTACAAAATGTGCCGGAAATCGCCGCTGTCGCCCGCCGCTTGGCGCCGCTAATCTGCAACCATGGACCTCGCGCAGGAAGCGCCCAGCACCAACAAGGATTTAGGGATGCCGCCAGGATGGCGGATGGACCAAGGAGGTCAGGATACGGATGTCAGGATCCAGTCTGCAAAACCCCGCCTCGGCGGGGTTTTCTTTTTTCCGCACTCCGCCTTTGTCAGGTCTCGGCGAAGGCCGCACGCAAATCCTCGACGAAGGCCAGCTGGGCCTCGCTCGGCTGCCGGCCGCGATGGCTGCCGAGGTGGAACTGCACGCCGAAGCCGAGTTGCTCCGGCAGCAGCGCGCGCAGCTGACCGCGCGCCTCCCAGGGCGCGGCGATGTGCCGGGGCAGGTAGCCGATATGCGCGCCGGAGAGGATGAATGCCAGGCAGCCTTCCACCTGTTCGCTGCGCGCGCTGCTGCTGCCGGCCTGATAGGGCTCGGCGACGCTGATGAAACGATAGGGATGCAGCACGCAGTCATGGGCGTCCAACTCGGCACGGCTGATCCGTGCCTGGGCGAACAGCGGGTGGCCTTGGCCGCAGTACAGCAACTGTTCCTCGCGAAACAGCGGCTGGTAGTCCAGCGCAGTCTGGTTGCCGGAAAAGTAGCCGATCGCCAGATGCAGCTGATCCTGCAGCAGGCGGCGCTCCAGTTCGGCCGGCATGGCGCTGAGTAACTCGATCTGCACCGCCTGATGGCGCTGGCGGAAACGCCCGATGGCGGCCCCGAAACGTTCCAGCACCCGTGCATCGAGGGCCTCGGAGAGGCCGATGCGGAGTTCGCCGAGCAGCTTGTCGGCCATGCCTTGGGCCTCGCCCTTGAACGCCTCGATGGCGGCGAACAGCTTGTGCGTGGCCTGCAGCACCTGCTCGCCCTTGGGCGTCAGGCGAAAGCCGGCCTTGCCGCGCTCGCACAGGCGAAAACCCAGACGGGTTTCCAGCTTGGCCATCTGCGTGCTGATGGTCGACTGGCCGATCCCCAGCTCGCCTTGTGCGGCACTGAAGCCGCCACTCTCCACCACGGTGACGAACAGGCGCAGCAGTTGCAGGTCGAGGTCGCGTAGCTGGTTGAGCATGCTGGCTCCAAACATTGATGGGCGGCGATGGCAAGCTAGCACAGTTCATCCTGTCAATAAGTGATAGCCGGCGCCGCAGACACGCCACCAAACAACCAAGCAGCTGCGACTTAGCCGATTCACCGGTTTGCCGGTGCACGAGAGCGCCCGGGTGACATGGCGAGAGGATGGAAGTCTTTGCCTTTGTGAAATTTAAGTGATATTTTTTCATGAAATATCGAAATAATATTTTCACGGGCCTTCATGTTCCAGCAGTCCACCAGCCATACCGCCAGCTATTACGCCCACAGTTGCCGCGCGCAATTGCGCGAGCGCCCGGCCCTGCAGGGCGAGCAGCGCACCGAGGTGCTGATCATCGGCGCCGGCTTCAGTGGCTTGCATACCGCCCTGCGCCTGGCGCTGGCCGGCAAGCGGGTGACCCTGCTGGAGGCCAGTCGGGTGGCCTGGGCGGCATCCGGGCGCAACGGCGGCCAGGCGATTCTCGGCTGGTCGTGCGACATGCCGCCGCTGGAGGCCGCCCTCGGCCACGAACGCGCGCGGCGGCTGTGGGACAGCATGCGCTGGGCCGCCGCCGAACTGCGCGCGCTGCCGGACCGGCACGGCTTCGACTGCGACTACCGCCCCGGTCACCTGTGGACCGCGGTGCTGCCGCGGCGGGTCGGCATGCTCCACGAGTGGCAGGCCGAGGCCGGCCACAAGTGGGGGCATGACCAGCTGCGTTTCGTGCCGCGCAGCGAATTGCCCGCCTGGGTCGCCAGCGAGCGCTACCAGGCCGGCCTGTACGATCCCGAGAGCGGCCACCTCAATCCGCTCAAGCTGGCTCTCGGCCTGGCCGAGGCGATCGAGCGCGCCGGTGGGGTGATCCACGAGCAGAGCCGGGCGCTGAGCTACCGCGAAGAAGCGGGGCAGTACCTGGTGGAAACGCCGCAGGGGCGTATCCGCGCCGATGTGCTGGTGCTGGCCTGCAACGCCTACATCGATAAGCTCGACCCCCGGCTGGCCAGCCGCCTGCTGCCGGTCGGCACCTACCAGGTGGCCACCGCGCCGCTGGCGCCGGAACTGGCGCAGGCGTTGTTGCCGCAGAACAGCTGCGTCACCGACAACCAGTTCGTGCTCGACTATTTCCGCCGCACTCCGGACCAGCGCCTGCTGTTCGGCGGCGGCTGCACCTACCTCGGTGGCCTGCCGAAGGACATCGCCGCCGCGACCCGGCCGTTCCTCGAACGGGTGTTCCCGCAGCTGCGCGGAGTGGCGCTGGAGTTCGCCTGGGGCGGGCATATCGACGTCAGCCGTCGGCGCACCCCGGACATCGGCCGCCAAGGCCAGCGCTATTGGCTGCAGGGCTATTCCGGCCACGGCGTGCTGCCGACCCTGGCCGGCGCCCGCGCGGTGGCCGACGCCATCCTCGGCGACGACCAGCTGCTGACGCTCTATCAATCCATCCACAACGGCCGCTTCCCCGGCGGGCAACTGCTGGCGGCGCCGCTGGAAGCCATCGGCAAGGCCTGGTACCGCCTGCGCGATGCGCTCTGACAAGAGGAGAACCGGCATGGACATGCAGGAAGAAATCGAAGGTCTGGCGATCCTCATCCGCGACCTGCGCAAGCACAAGAACCTGACCCTCGGCGCCCTGGCCGACCAGATCGGCCGCTCGGTGGGCTTCCTGTCCCAGGTCGAGCGCGGCCTGTCGCGGCCGACCGTGGCCGACCTCACTGCGATCAGCGCGGCACTGGGCGTGCCGACCACCTATTTCTACAGCCTGAGCAAGCCGCGCGCGCTGCCCTGGGTGACCCGCCCCGGCGAACGGCGCACGCTCTATTACGGTGGCGGTATCACCGATGTGCTGGCGTCGCCGGGCATGGCGGCGGGCTTCTCCATGCTCGAAAGCCATCTGGCCCCCGGCGCCAGCAGCGGCGAAGGGCACTTGAACGACAGCGACGAGCAGGGCGGCTTCGTCCTCGAGGGCGAACTGAGCATCTGGCTCGACGGCGACGAGCAGCCGGTGACCCTGTTCCCCAACGACAGTTTCCAGCTGCCGCCGCATACCCAATTCCGCTACGCCAACCTCACCGACCAACCGACGCGCGTGCTCTGGGTCTTCACTTGATCCAAGCCCGCAGGACTGCAGCCATGACCACGACCACCAGCTTTCCCGACCTGCTCAGCGAAGTGCGGGCCTTCCGCGCGCAATACCCCGAGGTGCGCTATGTCGACCTGATCTCTCTGGACATTCCCGGGCACTTCTACGGCAAGCGCTACCCGGTGGAGATGCTCGAGAAGGTCGCCGCCGGCAGCCCCCTGAAGATCCCGCAGAACTGCGTGCTGCTCGGCGTGCAGGGCGGCCTGCACCCGATCGGCGACTACTGCTTCAACGACGGCGACCCGGACGCGCCGCGCCGCCTGATCCCCGGCACCCTCAAGCCGGTGCGCTGGGAAGGCCAGCCGCTCGGGCAAATGCTGATCAGCTCGGACGGCACCGAAGCGCCGATCGAGTTTGAGCCGCGTGAGGTGCTGGCGCAGGTGCTCAAGCGCCTGGAGCGGCGCGGCATCCGCCCGGTGGTGGCCTTCGAGCTGGAGTTCTACCTGTTCGACCGCAAGCTGCAGGACGGCTTGCCGCAATTCCCGCGCGACCCGCTCTGCGATGATGAAGACGACCAGCCGAACATGCATATCGAGCGCCTGTCGCGCTTCTCCGGCGTACTGCACGAAACAGTCGAGGCCGCGCGCGAGCAAGGCGTGGACGCCAACGTGATCACCGCCGAACTCGGCCCCGGCCAGTTCGAGATCAACTTCGGCCACTGCGACGACGGCCTGCGCGCCGCCGACTGGGCCGCGCTGTTCTGCCGCAGCACCCGCGGCGTGGCTCTCAAGCATGGCTACCGCGCCAGCTTCATGAGCAAGCCCTACCTGCATGCGCCGGGCAGCGGCATGCACGTGCACGTCAGCCTCTACGATGCGGCCGGCAACAACCTGCTGGCGGCCGACGAGCAGCGTCCGCTGCGCCATGCGGTGGCCGGCTGCCTGGAGCTGCTGCCGCACTGCATGCCGATCTTCGCCGCCAACCACAACGCCTTCCGCCGCTACGGCGCCATGGTCAACGCCGCCAGCCGCGCCAGCTGGGGCTTCGAGGACCGCGACGCGTGCATCCGCATCCCCGAATCGGATGGCCGCAACCTGCGCATCGAACACCGCCTGGCCGGCGCCGACGCCAACCCCTACCTGGTCCTGGCCGCCATCCTCACCGGCATGGAGCACGGCCTGGATGCCGGCCGCGAACCGATCGCCCCGCTCAACGACAACCGCCAGAGCGGCATCGACTTCCCCCAGGACATGCTCAGCGCGGTCGCCGCGATGCAGGACCACCCGCAGGTGCAGGCGGGCCTCGGCGCGGAATTCGTCATGGTCTACTGCGAAAACAAGCGCCAGGACCACCTGGCGTTCATGCAGGAGATCAACGCCCGCGAGTACCGCTGGTTCCTCTGAGCGAAGGGATGCGTGCAGAAACGCAAAAGTCCGGCATCAGCGCAATGCGCTTCAGTTAAGCGGCTCGCGCCCCTCCCCATGTGGGAGAGGCCGGGCGAGCAAATTAACGCTGTTCGTTCAGTTGCTGGAGACGGGACAGCACCTCTTCCCTGGCGAGCGGGGAGTAGGTCCAGCTCTTGTATTTTTTCTGGTATTCGCCGCCCAGCTCGTCACGCCAGGTCCTGAGCAGTGCTGCGATTTGTGGGTTGAATGACCAGGAGCGGACGGCGATTGACCCGCTTTGCAGAATCCTGGCCGATACCCACATGCCCATCACGGTGAACCGATGTTCGATGCACTTCGGCGCGGGCCCGCCAGTGGGTGCTGGCATCGAGGCTGATGGCGAGGTGCTGGAGAGCGGGATGGCGATTGGCGGGGTTTCCGGATAGATCCACGTCTTGTTGGGCAGGTGCTCCAGGATCTGCGACTTCACCTCCTCGGAGGGGATGGGCAGCTTGCGGTAGAGCAACTCGCGTAGGTCGATCTCGACGGTCTTGCTGCCGGCGCTTTTGATCCGCTCCAGCTTTTCCTCGCCGATGAACGAGGTGACCGCGACCTCGATGAACAGTTGGGTGCCATCTTTTAAGTGCGCTACCAGGTCTGGCTGAAAGCCTGCCTGGGGTACTTCTGTTTCCACTTCTACGAAATCCCACCAACTGGTGGGATCATCGCTGGCTGGATAGGCGTCTGGCATCGGGGGCAGCTGCAATCCAAGGTTGTCGCGAATGAGCTCCTTGGCGTACAGGTGAAGGAGGCTTTCGCGTTGGATCGAGCAGCTTTCTTTGTTGGAGTAGTGGGCGAAATGGTGCTCGCGGATCAGGCCCTTGCGGGCTATCACAGCCTCGCCGCAGGAGACACAGGTGCAGTTGCAGGCAAGCCCGCGCAGGGCTTCTTCGATGCTGATCAGGCGGCCGTTTTGGTCTAGCGCTACGAACATGCTCATGGGGGTTCCCTCTGGTATGAAGACGGCGCCAAGAGTCATGATTCGAGCGGGATGAAACCTCCCCCCAACCCTGCGCAAAGGGGTTCGTAGGGGTTCCGGATAAAGCTGTAGCCCTTTGGTTTCGGGCGTTAGGGAGATGCCAGTGCTGGAAGTGATGCATTGCCTTGCGGCTGAGTTGCACGAGAGGCCGGCGGATAACAAGGCGTATCGAATTCTGCAATTCATGGTGGGCGCCACGATCTCGGCGCTCGAACAAGGGAAAACGGAGCGGCAGACTTTTGAGCGGCCCTCCTTGCTGTTGCACTGTGAGGGCAAGGCAAAGGCAGAAACGCTGGATCCGGCGATCTGGTTGAGGCCAGGGATGCTGGAGGCCTTCCTGGAGTCACGGCAGACATCGTTGGTCGACCGGCTTCGGCGTGTCGGGCTGGATCAGATGCCAGCCATATGCGCCAACGAAGGGAAAGGAGGGAAAGGCATTCAGCGGTGTTACTGGCTTGCCGTCACCTCGATTCCACAGGATTTGGCCGGCCAGGAGGAGCTCCGGCAATGGGGCAAGGTTGAGTATCGACGCACTGAGGCTGGCGAGGTCAAGCCGTCTTGGCTGCTGCGATGGTTATTCCAAAATGGCGAGCTGAGAAATCGCAGCTGGCGTGGGCTGTCCCTGCTGGTGTCGGTGCTGTTCGGGGTCACGCTATTGGCGCTCTGGTTGTTGACCGGGCTTTGGGGTGTTTCGAGTACCGATCAGACTCTTACATTGCGCCAATTGGGGGCGTCGGCATTCTTTTGCCTGGGCGCCTGGTTTGTGTGGCGGGACTTTTACCGCCCCTGGATACAGTTGGTGGATGACCGCGTAGTGAAGACGCCTGTCTCCTTGCTCTCACTCTGGGAGGACTCCGCCGAGCTGGAAATGCACCGGGATAGCGAGAAGCATCAATGGACACGCTTTATCCGCTTCAGCGGCGATTGCCCGCTCTGCAGCGGTCGAGTTTTGCTGATGCCGGGTAGGCCGGAGCACAAGCTGCCATTGGTCGGGCGCTGCAGTGAGAGCCCACACGCGCATGTATTCAGTTTTGACCGGGCGCGGCTGACGGGGGCCTATATCGGGCCATCACTGGCCTGATCCGCGGTTTGTCTGGTGCTTGCCTTATGCCGCAGTCAGCGGCAGGTCAACGAAACATGTCGCTTTAGCCGGGAAATGGCGCCGCATTGCGCGCTCATGTCGTTGCCTGCGACACATATGAATGACGTGTCGCAGCACCCAATCTTCGGCGGTGCGCTGGGTGCCGAAGGTGATCGGATTGGTCGGCCAGCCGCTTTCGCGCACCGGGGCTTTCCGGGTGAATGTGACGAGAGCGATCTTCTTTGAGACGCGCCCAAGGCGTGCTGCTTTTCGTTCAATCAGGCACACGCTGTTTTTTTCATATCTGCTTTCCAGACCGTCAGCTATGTAGCACTCATACAAAAGCCTAAGTTGAGCAAGTTGCTGCAGTCGGTTTATTCCGGTCTGTCTCGGGGCCAGAAGACTTCTCCTTGATGACTGCTTGCCCACCCTACATCGTCGTGGCGGTGCCACCTGCCTGGCGGCGGTTCCCTAGCGGCTGTATGGCTCTCTGTCATGTAGCAACGATTTCCGCGGGTTGTGGCTCTAGAACATGCCACTCACTGGAAATCCACACCTGGCCGGCGAGTGTCCGGATGTTCTTTCGACTGCTGCATTTCCTTTACCCGCAGAGCCCGTCGAAGTTTCGTCGGGCCTGCTTCTGGGAGTTATCAATGAGCGTTCTCTATATCACTCCAGGTACCTGCGCGCAGGCTGCCCACATTCTGTTGCGTGAGCTGGATCTGCCGATCGGGATTGAGATGGTTCCGTTGCGGACGCCGGATTCGCCGATCCACCGAATCAACCCTCTGGGCAGGGTGCCGGCACTGGTGGTCGATGAAGACACACTGATCACCGAGAACAGCGCGATCCTGCCTTATCTGGCCGACCTCAAGCCGGACAGCGGCCTGTTTGCCGCGGTCGGCAGTCCGGAGCGAGCGCAGATCCAGAGCTGGATCGGTTATCTGACCTTTGACGTACATGCCGGCTGCTTCAGGCCGTTCTTTCGCCCGGATCGCTACTCGGCCGATGCGAGCGTGCATCCGGGTATTCGTGCCCAGGCCATCGAACAGTTGTATCTGGCCCTGGCTCATGTCGACCGTCATCTGCAGGGGCGCCAGTGGCTGGTGGCAGAGCGCTACACCATCGCCGATCTCTACCTGTGCATGTTCGTCAGCTGGCTGCCGCGTCTGGGGAATACTGAGCGCTTCGCCGATCTGCACAATCTGGCCCGGCTTCAGGCCGCCTTCCAGGCTCGCCCGGCGACCCGGCAGGCGCTGGATTTCGAAGCCGCGCGCTGAGCCTGCGCTAACGCAAAGGGCGGGTGCCGTTTTCGGCGCCTTCGCTCTTTGCGTTATTCATCCCGCTGGATAAAGGCTCTTGCGCCGGCATGGCTAGTCGATACGGCGCCCCTCTTGGCCGGCGCGCAACTGTGCGTGCCCGGCTCTTTCTCCGTCCGTTCACCTGGACCCGAAGGCCCGCAAACCGGCTGCTCGCGGTGTGCGGATGGCTCTGTTCAGGCCCGCCTCACAGCCCCTCATTTTATAGATAACTGAATTGGGTTGGCTCGCGTAGCTCAGCCCGGGGGCAGTTCATAGACTCCGCTCCAACGCAAGTGGAGGACTCTATGGACGCGGCAGTACACATCAATCTGAACACCAATGTTGAGATTTCTACCCCCTTCATCAGGGACTCGGACGTTGCGCAATTGGCGACCTGGCCCAAGGTGGTGGCGGCGCTTGCCGATGCCTATGCCAAGCCGATCACTCCGATGATGGTGCCGCCGCGCATCATGGCGCGTGGTGATGGTTTCTGGCTGAGAAGCCTGTGTGCGGTTTCGCCGTCGGGCGACTACATGGGCTGCAAGCTGATCGCGGCCTCGCCGAAGATCAAGCGCGCCAGCTACCTCATCTCCCTGTTCGACCAGCGCACCATGGAGTTGGCGGCACTGGTCGACGGCAATCGCATCACCGACCTGCGTACCGCCGCCACCGCCGTGGTCGCAGTCAACGCCGTGATGCCGAACGGCCCACTGCGCGTGGGCGTGATCGGTTCGGGGTCGGTGGCGCGCAGCATGCTCACCGCCTTGTCGGCCGTGCGCGAGGTGTCGCTGGCTCGGGTGTTCAGCCCGACGCCGGCCAGCCGCGAGAAATTTGCCGACTCCTTCCGCACCGCCAATGGCCTGTACATGGAGGCCGTCGACAGTCCGCAGGCGGCTATCCGTGATGTCGACGTGGTGATCTGCGCCGCGCGCAGCCGAGATGAGTCCCCGGTGCTGCTGGGGGACTGGCTGCAGCCCGGAATGATCGTGCTGTCGATCGGCTCCACCCTGCCTGAGCAGCGCGAGCTGGATGTGGTGTGCATGGCGCGCGCCACTCTGATCATCGCCGACATGCCCGAAGAGGTCCTGCACGAGACCGGCGACTCGCTGGTGGCCGTGGCGGAGGGCGTCGACCTGGCGAGCAAGACCGTCGGCCTCGACGAGGTGGTGTCCGGCAAGGTGCCGGCCCGCGGCTCGGCGGCGGACATCGTCATCTACAAGTCGGTCGGCACGGCCCTACAGGACGTGGTGACCGCCGAGATGCTGCTGCGCGAAGCGCTGGCCAGCAACCAATACCAATTGATCCCAGCGGGCGTCGTGACGATCGACCGCTGAAGCATTGCACTAGGAGAGCAACAAAAATGGCCAACTACAAACGCCAAGACGCCCGTGCCTGGGCCAGCGAGATGCTGGTCGGCTGCTCGGGTGTGACCATCCCCAGCTACAGCGCCGACCTCAAGCGCCTGAACGAGCAGGGCATCCGCCACGACATCCAGAAGGTCTCCGACCTGGGCTTCACCTACACCCTGCTGTGCACCGAAGTGGCGATCACCCCGGAGGAGAACGCGCAGTTCACCGCCTGGGCCAAGGACACCACCGGCGACAAGCTGGGTCTGTTCTTCCATGCCGGCTTCGGCACCCTGGCCGAGAACATCGAGGCGGTGAAGCTGGCCGAGAAGGCCGGTGCCGATATCGTCCTGTTGTCCTACCCGTCGAACTTCTGGCCGACCAGCGAGCAGGAGATCTACGACTACACCAAGACCTTCTGCGATGCCACCGACCTGGCGGTGATGCTGTTCCCTATCCCGCTGTGGGGCTTCGAGCGCGTGCACCCGCAGGGCATGTCGCCCGAGCTGATCCGTCGCCTGCTCGACGAGTGCCCGAACATCGTGGCGATCAAGGCCGAGCAGGGTTTCCCGCATGTTGCCGGGCTGATCGAGACCTATCACCGCTTCGGCAAGGAAACGGTGATCAGCTGCCCGATCGAGAGCGACATCATCCCGCTGATGAAATTCATGGACCTGCAGTTCTCCGGCACCAGTTACACGCAGTGGATGGGCGACCACTTCACCAAGACCTTCGACCTGGCCCGCAACGGCAAGTGGGAAGAGGCCATGCAGCTGTACTGGCAGGCGCAGCCTGCGCGCGCCGCCGTCGGTGCCGCCACCGGCGCCTACATGCCCGGCTCCAACTACATCAACCGCGCGCACTGGAAGTACATGGACTGGCTCGCCGGCTTCAACGGCGGCCCGTTGCGTGCCCCGGTTGCCCGCATCCCGGATCGCATGATGAAAACCCTGCGTCAGGGGCTGATGGCTTCGAAGCTCGAGTGCACCTCGGACGACGACAGCCAGTTCCTGATCGGCCGTTTCCCGTGCTGAGGGCCAGGCAATGAGCATGGATCTGTTGAAAGACAAATCGCTGTTCCGCCAGGCCGCCTTCATCAACGGTCAGTGGGTCGAGCAGACCGCGCACGGCAAGTACGCCCTGCGCAACCCGGCGACCGGCGAGGTGCTGGTCGAGCTGCCGGTGTGCCGGGAAGCCGAGACCGAGTTCGCCATCGAGTCGGCCCACGAGGCGTTCCAGCGCTGGAGCAAGGTCACTGCCAAGCAGCGCGCCGAGATCGTCAACCGCTGGTACCAGCTGGTGGTCGAGCACAAGGAAGACCTGGCGACCCTGATTACCCTGGAAGAGGGCAAGCCGCTCGCCGAGGCGCGTGGCGAGATCGACTACGCCGCCTCCTTCCTGCAGTGGTTCTCCGAGGAAGCCAAGCGGGTGCGTGGCGACGTGATCCCGGCGCCGAAGGACAGCCAGCGGATCGTCGCGCTGAAGCAGCCGATCGGCGTGTGCGCGGCCATCACCCCGTGGAACTTCCCGGCGGCGATGATCACCCGCAAGGCCGGCCCGGCACTGGCTGCGGGCTGCTCGATGGTGGTCAAGCCGGCCAGCCAGACGCCGCTGACCGCCCTGGCCCTGGCCGAGCTGGCGCAGCGCGCTGGGGTGCCGACCGGGGTGTTCAGCGTGGTGACCGGCAACGCCACCCGTCCGGTGGGCAACGTGCTGACCGGCCATCCGCTGGTGCGCAAGATCACCTTCACCGGTTCCACCGAAGTGGGTCGCGTGCTGCTCGCGCAGTCCGCCGAGACGATCAAGAAATGCTCGATGGAGCTGGGCGGCAACGCGCCGCTGATCGTCTTCGAGGACGCCGATCTGGATCTCGCCGTGGAGGGCATCCTCAACGCCAAGTTCCGCAACACCGGACAGTCCTGCATCGCCGCCAACCGGGTGCTGATCCAGGACGGCATCTATGAGCAACTGGCCGCGCGCCTTGCTGCACGCGCCGCCGAGCTCAAGGTTGGCAACGGCCTGGAGGCGGGTGTGCAGATCGGTCCGATGATCGACGAGGCCGCAGTGGGCAAGGTCGAGGAACACCTGCAGAACGCCGTGGCCGGTGGCGCCCGGGTGCTCGCCGGTGGCCGTCGTCATGCGCTGGGTGGGGCCTTCTTCGAGCCGACCGTGGTCGCCGACGTGGCGCTCGGCATGACCATCGCCCGCGAGGAGACCTTCGGTCCGGTGATGCCGCTGCTGCGCTTCCGTGACGAGGCCGAGGCCATCGCGATGGCCAATGACACCGACTTCGGCCTGGCTGCCTACCTGTTCAGCAAGGACGCGGCGCGTATCTGGCGCACCGCCGAGGCGCTGGAGACCGGCATGGTCGGCATCAACACCGGGTTGATCTCCAGCGAGGTGGCGCCGTTCGGCGGCATCAAGCAGAGCGGTCTGGGCCGTGAGGGCTCGCACTACGGCATCGATGAGTTCCTCGAGATCAAGTACCTGTGCTGGGACGGAGTGACGCCCGTGTAACACCCGGAGCCGGCGGCCCGCCGCACGCCTTGGTGGCGGGTCGCTTCACCGCAACGTGGCATCCAGAACAATCATAAAAGAAGGTAGAGCCATGACACTTCGCAAGAGCAAGTGCGTTCGTTTACCCGCCGCCCTAGGAGCCGTCCTGGTGGTCGGCGCCCTGTCACCCGCGCAGAGCTGGGCGACGTTCAGCTGGGAGTCGGAGGACGGCCTGAAGGTCGATTGGACCAACTCGCTGCGCTATTCGGCTGTGTTTCGGGTCAAGGATCGCGAGAGCGAGTTGCTGAGAAATCCCAACCTCGACGACGGCGACCAGAACTTCAGCAGCGGCCTGGTTTCCAACCGCGGCGAGCTGCTCAGCGAGCTCGACATCGTCCACGCCAACGGCTTCGGCGCGCGGGCCAGCGCCATGGGTTGGTACGACACCGTCTACAACCGCGACAACGACAACCCGGGCGTCGCTGGTGGCGCTTTTCCCAATCAGCTTTCCAGCGACTTCGATGAGTTCACTGACTCGACCCGCGACCAGCATGGCCGTGACGTCGAGCTGCGCGACGCCTTCGTCTTCGGCCGCCTGCAACTGGGCGACACCGAGCTGACCGGCCGCCTCGGCCAGCACTCGCTGGTCTGGGGCGAGAGCCTGTTCTTCGCCAACAACGCGGTGGCCGGTGCGCAGAGCCCGTTCGATGTCACCCGCCTGCTCGACGACCCGACTGCCGAGGCCAAGGAGTTCGTCCTGCCGGTGCCACAGGTCTCGGCGCAATGGCAGCTCACCGACGGCCTGTCGCTCGGCGCGTACTACCAGTTCCGCTATGTGCACAATCGCATCCCGGCATCCGGCAGTTATTTCTCGGTGTCCGACATCGTTGGCGACGGTGCCGAGCGCCTGGTGCTCGATCCGGTCACGGGTCTCTCCGCCCTTCGTGGCTCCGATCAGGATGCCAAGGACGAAGGCCAGTTCGGTGTGCAGCTACGCTGGCAGGTTGGTGAGTTCGACCTGGGCTTCTACGCCCTGCGCTTCCACGACAAGGACTTCCAGCAGGTCACCGAGCTGGGGCAGCCGTTCGGCCCGTTCGGTCCGGTACTGCCGACTGGCTACTACCTGGCCTATCAGGAGGACACCCAGCTCTATGGTTTCAGCGCCAGCCGTAGTTTCGGCGACCTGAACCTGGCCATGGAGACCTCGATTCGCAAGGACCAGTCGCTGGCCACCACCCATGCCGTCGATGCCTCGGCATTGGGCGCTGCCGCACCGGACAACCGCGATCATCCGGCCTACGCCGTTGGCGATACCGCCCACGTCAACCTCTCCACCATCTGGAGCGTGCCGCGCACCGCGCTGTGGAACGAGGCCAATCTGGTCGCCGAGCTGGCCTGGACGCGCCTGCTCAAGTGCAAGCAGAACTGCGACGACACGCCGGCCGGCGTCGCCGCTCTGGACCCCAACATCACCCGCGACTCCTGGTCGATGCGTGCGGTGTTCGAGCCGATGTACCGCCAGGCCCTGGTCGGCTGGGACATCAGTGTGCCGATGGGCGTCGGCTTTACCCCCGACGGCTCGCGCAACCCGCTTGGCCCGGCGGCGGTTCCGCCGGAGAACGGTGGTGACTTCACCATCGGCGTCAGCGGCCTGTACATGAGCACCTGGGACCTCAACCTGGCTTACACCCACTTCTTCGGGCCGGCCGGCACCTTCGTGGATGAAACCAATTCGTACAGCTACCAGCAGGCTCGCCACGACCGCGACTTCGTCGCCTTCACGGTTCGCCGCAGCTTCTGATCCAGCCGTTTAAAAACTAGAACGAGGAGACAGTTATGAAGAAGGTTCTTGCCTTGGGACCAGGCCTGGCGTTGCTCGCCTGCGCTATCGCCCTGCCTGTCCATGCCGCTGTCCCGGCAGATCAGGCGCAGCGCCTGAAGAGCGGCGACCTGACGCCGTTCGGCGCCGAGAAGGCCGTCAATGCCGATGGCTCGATTCCCGCCTGGACCGGCGGGCTGACCAAGCCGACGCCGGGCGACACGCCCGGCGGCCGTCGTGGCGATCCGTTCAAGGACGAAAAGCCGCTGTTCTCGATCGACGCGAAGAACATCGACCAGTACGCCGGCAACCTCACCGAGGGCACCAAGGCGATGCTGAAGAAGTACCCGGACTACCGCCTCGACGTCTACCCGACGCACCGTACCGCGGCTGCGCCGCAGTGGGTGTACGACAACACCTTCGCCAACGCCACCCGCGGCACGCTCGATAAGGGCGTGCCCAAGGGCATCTACGGCGGCATTCCCTATCCGATCCCGCAGAGCGCGGAGGAGGTGATGTGGAACCATGTGCTGCGCTGGCGTGGCGCCCGCTTCCAGCACTTCAACAACTGGTACCAGATTCTCGCCGATGGCCGCGCCGTGCTGGTCACCGACGCGGAACTCAACGAGCAGCTGCCGTACTACGATCAGAGCAGCAGCCTCGAACAGTTCGATAGCGAGGGCAAGCCGTTCTGGCAGGTGGCGATCCGCAACATCGGCCCGCCATTGCGCGCCGGCGAGGCGCTGCTGGCCCATGAGTATCTCGATCCGGACAAGCTGCAGACCTGGGTCTACCTGAAGGGCCAGCGCCGCGTGCGCAAGCTGCCCAACGGCTGCTGCGACACGCCGACCCCGGCTGCTGCCGGAGTGATGACCTTCGACGAGATGTACACCTGGACCGGTCGCCTGGACCGCTTCGACTGGAAACTGATCGGCAAGCAGGAAATGTTCGTCCCCTATAACGCCAACCGTCTGTTGCAGGCGGGTAAGGACGAGGACGCGATCAAGGGGCATTTCCTCAATCCCGACTATGTGCGCTGGGAGAAGCACCGCGTCTGGGTGGTCGAGGCCAATGTGCGCAGCGGTCAGCGCCACCAGGCCGCCAAGAGCCGCTACTACTGCGACGAAGACACCTGGGTTTGCGTACTGGCCGACCGCTGGGATGCCAACGGCCAGCTGTGGCGGACCCTGTGGTCGCAGGTGATCGCGGTACCGGAGTTGCCGGGCAGCGCCATCGCCAGCTTCGGCTACAACGACCTGCAGGCGGGCACCGCCTTCGTCGCCCAGCTCTACGGCTCCAAGCCCAAGCACTACGTGCTCAAGGACATGGGCAACGACAAGGTGTTTTCGCCTGACGGCCTGGCCGGCAGCAGCGTGCGCTGAAGTCGAGCGCAGCGCTGTACAGAAAGGGGCCGCAAGGCCCCTTTTTCATTGGTAATGCCCTAGTTACGTGCTGGAGATGCCATAGCCCGGATGCAATCCGGCGGGGGCAGGTTCGTAGGGTGGGTTAGCCGTAGGCGTAACCCACCAACTCCTGGCCACGGAGTCCATGCAGGCACCGCTGGTGGGTTACGCCGCTACGCGGCTAACCCACCCTACAAAAGCGGGGTGCAACACATCGCTGGGGCATGGCCTTTTCATGGCTGCATGCGGCGCTCCTAGCCCTGCATTTTCTAGATAACTGAATTAAAGGCCGGCGCGTAGCTGGTGCCGGAGCCACTCCATACACTCGGCTCACAACAGTCGGAGTCGCGACTGTGGCGTACAACAACAAGAGGCAATGTGCCCATGAGCTGCAAATTCGACAAGGCGCGCCGCGGCGTGCTCGGGGCGGTGCTGTGTGGACTGTCTGCCTGCGCCGTCGCATCGGTGCCGGCCGCCGAAGTCGGCGAGCCTGCCAGCCGCGCGGCGCTGGCCTCCAGCCAGGCGGAAAAATCGGTTCTGCTGGGTGCTGCCCGCACCGACAGTGGTCGGCTGGTTTCCGTTGGCGAGCGTGGTCTGGTGCTGTTGTCCGACGACAGTGGGGCGCACTGGCGCCAGGCTGTCGTGCCGGTCAGTGTGACGCTCACCGCCGTGCGTTTCGCCGGCCAGCAGGGGGTCGCGGTCGGCCACGCCGGCGTGGTGCTGACCAGCGGCGATGGTGGCGAGACCTGGGTACAGCGTTTGGATGGCCGCCGGGCGGCCGAAGTGGCACTGCGCGACGCCCAGGCGAGCAAGGACGAACAGTTGATCTCCAGCGCCCAGCTGCTGGTCGACGAGGGCCCGGACAAGCCGTTCCTCGATGCCGCCATCGGTGCCGACGGCCAACTGCTGGTGGTCGGTGCCTACGGCATGGCCTTCGCCTCGCCGGACATGGGGCAGAGCTGGAACTCCTGGAGCGGGCGCCTGGACAATCCCACCGGCCTGCATCTCTACGCCGTGCGCCAGCGCGGCCAAGCGCTGCTGGTCGCCGGCGAGCGCGGTCTGGTGCTGAGCTCGGTGGACGCTGGGGCCAGCTTCAAGCGCCTGGAAGTTCCCTATCAGGGCAGTCTGTTTACGGCCGAGCTACCGGGCGATGGCGACATCGTTGTCGCCGGCCTCAAGGGCAGCCTGCTGCGCAGCCGCGATGGTGGCGCCAGCTGGCAGCGCCTGGACGCCGCAGATGCCTCTTCCTTCACCGCTTCGACCCTGGGGCGTGACGGTTCGCTCTATCTGGTGACCCAGGCCGGCCATGTGCTCGGTCTGCAACGGGACGGGCTGGTGCAGTTGAGCAGCCAGGCCATGCCCTCGCTCAACGGCATCCTGCCGGTCAATCCGCAAAGCGTCGTGCTGCTCAGCAACCTCGGCCTGACCACGCTGCAGCTGAACGCTGGTACGGAGGAGCAGCCATGAACCTCAATGTCACCCCGCCGGAGCGTACCCCGATGGACGATTTCGACCCCCGCTCCGGTTCGCTGGTCGAGCGTGCGATCTTCAACCACCGACTGATCGTCGTGGTGCTGTGCGCACTGCTCACGCTGTTCTTCGCCGGCCAGCTGCGCCACCTACAACTGGCGGCCAGCTTCGAGAAGATGATTCCGCAGGCTCACGCCTACATCCAGAACTTCACCGCCCACCAGAAGGATCTGGTAGGCCTGGGCAACGCCGTGCGCGTCGCCCTGGCTAACCCCAAGGGCAGCATTTATGACGCCAGCTACATGGAGGCGCTGCGCGAGCTGAATGACGATCTGTTCCTGACGCCCGGCGTCAACCGGATGCAGATGAAGTCGCTGTGGACGCCGTCGACCCGTTGGGCCGGCGTTACCGAGGACGGCCTGGAGGGAGGGCCGGTGATTCCGGCCGGTTACGACGGATCAAAGGCCAGCCTGGAGCAACTCGCGGCCAACCTGGCGCGTTCCGGCGAGATCGGTCGCCTGGTCGCCAACGACTTCCGTTCCTCGGCGATCTTCCTGCCGCTGTTGGCCGCCGATGCCAAAGGGCAGCCGCTGGACTACACCGCGCTGGCGGCGTCCCTCGAGGGGCTGCGGGCCAAGTACGAGGCGCGTGGCTTCGAGCTGCACATCACCGGCTTCGCCAAGCTGATCGGCGATCTGATCGACGGTGTGCGCAGCGTGCTGCTGTTCTTCGTCATCACCCTGGCCTTGAGCGGCGCGGTGCTCTACTGGTTCACCCGCTGCTGGCGCTCCACCGCGGCGGTGGTTATCGCCTCGCTGATCGCCGTGGTCTGGCAGCTCGGCATGCTGCCGACCCTGGGCTACGCGCTCGATCCCTATTCGATCCTGGTGCCGTTCCTGGTGTTCGCCATCGGCATGAGCCATGGCTCGCAGAAGATGAACGGCATCCTGCAGGACGTCGGTCGCGGTGTCTGCAAGCTGACTGCCGCGCGCCTGACCTTCCGTCGCCTGTTCGGTGCCGGCCTGGCGGCGCTGGTGATCGATGCGGTGGGCTTCGGCGTGTTGCTGGTGATCGACATCGAGGTGATCCGCGAGCTGGCGCTGGCCGCCTCCATCGGCGTCGGCATTCTGATCTTCACCAACCTGATCCTGTTGCCGGTGATCCTCAGCTATGTCGGGGTTTCGCCGCTGGCCGCCAAACGTAGCCTGCGCGCCGAGCATGCCGACCAGAGCGGGGCGGCCAAGCATCCGCTGTGGCGCATTCTTGATCGGTTCACCGAGCGGCGCTGGGCCATTGGTGCGATTGTCGGCAGTCTGGTGCTGGCCGGTGCCGGCTGGACCGTCGCCAGCCAACTGCAGATCGGCGACCTCGATCCGGGCGCTCCGGAACTGCGCCAGGACAGTCGCTACAACCGCGACATGGCCTTCATGAACAGCCGCTACGGCGCCTCCAGCGACGTGCTGGCGGTCATGGTGAAGACCCCCGCCGGCTACTGCTCGGCCAAGGCAACCCTGAACAAGATCGACGCCCTGGAGTGGCAGCTGCGCCAGCTGGACGGCGTGGAGAGCACCGATACCCTGGCCCTGCTGAGCCGGCGCATGAGTGCTGCGCTGAACGAGGGCAATCCCAAGTGGTACGACTTCGTGCCCAATCAGGACATGCTCAACACCATCACCGCCAGTGCGCCGCGCGGGCTGTACGACGACAGCTGCTCGCTGCTGACGCTGTACGTCTATCTGGCCGACCACAAGGCCGCCACCCTGTCGCGCGTCGTCGACCACGTCGAGCGCTTCGCGGTGGAGAACAACACCGACGAGGTGCAGTTCCTCCTGGCGGCCGGTAGCGCCGGTATCGAGGCGGCGACCAACATGGTGGTAAGCGACGCATGGCGGCAGATGAACATGCTGGTCTATGGCATCGTCGCCCTGCTGGCGCTGATCACCTTCCGCTCCTGGCGCGCGGTGGTCGTCGCGGTGCTGCCGCTGATGCTCACCTCGCTGCTGGCCGAGGCGCTGATGGTCGCCCTGGGCATGGGCGTCAAGGTGGCCACCCTGCCGGTGATCGCCCTGGGCGTGGGCATCGGTGTCGACTATGCGCTGTACATCCTGTCGGTGATGCTGGTGCAGCTGAAGAGCGGTCAGCCGCTGTCGGTGGCCTATTACCGCTCGCTGATCTTTACCGGCAAGGTGGTGATGCTGACCGGGATCACCCTGTCGCTCGGCGTCGCCACCTGGCTGGCCAGCCCCATCAAGTTCCAGGCTGACATGGGCGCATTGCTGGCGTTCATGTTCCTGTGGAACATGCTCGGCGCTCTGGTCTTGGTGCCGGCGCTGTCGGTGTTCCTGTTGAAACCCAGGCAGGCTCGGGAAACGAAACAAGCAGGCGTGGCCACCGAAGTGGGCGCGCAGGTGCTGGAGCGAGCGGGCCGTTAGCCGACCCGTCGCAAGGCCCATGACCAATAAGAATAAGTAGTGAGGAGGTAACCCAAGATGAATTACGACCTGATCTATCCAGGCAACCCCGACCAGTATCTGGACGATCTCTGCCAGCGTGTCTCGCAAGGCATGGACGAAGGCCTGCTGCCCATCGAGGTGTTCCGTGACGACGCCGTATTCAAGGCGGAAATGGAGCGCATCTTCACGCGTAACTGGATCTTCGTCGCGCATGTCTCGGAGATCCCCAACAAGGGCGACTACGTGCTGCGGCGCATGGGCATCGACAAGGTCATCGTCACCCGCGATGACGATGACCAGATCAACGTGATGCTCAACCATTGCCGTCACCGCGGCACCGAGCTGTGCCACCAGGACAAGGGCAATACCAAACACTTCAAGTGCCCCTACCACGGCTGGGTCTACCGCAACAACGGCGACTGGGCCGGCGCGCCGCACATGCGCGACGCCTACGGCGGCCCGCTGGACAAGAAGGAGTGGGGCCTGCTCAAGGCGGCCAAGGTCGAGGCCATCCACGGTTTCGTGTTCGCCTCGCTGAGCGAGGAAGTGCCGCCGCTGCGCGAGTACCTCGGTGGCGCGGCCTGGATGATGGACGCCATCTTCGGCCTGCACCCGGACGGCATGAAGGTGCTCAAGGAGCCGGAGCGCTTCATCGTCAAGGCCGACTGGAAGAGCGGCGCGGAGAACTTCAGCGGCGACGCCTATCACGTCAGCACCGCGCACCTGTCGGCGGCCCTGTCGGAGTTCATTCCCGGGGTCAACCAGGTCAGCAGCATGGCCAGCGGTTACGACTTCGGCAACGGCAACAGCTTTATCGGCCACGCGCTGCCGGAGCTGATCGCGCCGATGTTCGACATGTGGGGCTACACGCCCGAGCAGCGCGCCCAGTTCGACCTGTCGAAGCTCGACGAGGTGCAACTGGAGATGCTCAAGACGGTGCCGCCGACCATCGGCACGATCTTCCCCAACTTCAGCTTCCTGCGCTTCCCGCAGCCGGACGTGCCCGGCGAGATGCCGATTCCCTTCACCAGCATCCGCATGTGGCAACCGGTGGCGCCGGGCGTGATGGAACTGTGGAACTACGAGCTGGAATACGCCTGCCTGCCGGAAGACTTCCACGCGCGCGCCTATATGGCCGGCCAGTTCGGCTTCGGTTCCGGCGGCATCTTCGAGCAGGACGACACCGCGGTCTGGGAAGGTATCGCCAAGGTGGCGTCCAGCCCCTGGACCCGCTCCAAGGGCATGCGCCTGCACTACCAGCAAAAGCGCGGCGGGCCGGACCCGGACTGGAAGGGGCCGGGCGAGTTCCACCCGTCGGTCTACGGCGAGTACAGCCAGGAGCGCTTCTGGCGCCGCTGGGTTAAAGAGATGACCGAAGGCAAGGCGGCGCCGCGTTCGACTGCCGACAAGTGCCTGGGCGAAGGGGAGTGCGAGTGATGAGCAACCTGCATGAATTGCGCGAGATCGCCTCGGACTTTCTCGCCCGCGAGGCGCTGATCCTCGATGAACGGCGCTTCCGCGACTGGTTCGCCCTGCTCGACGACGAGATCGATTACGACGTGCCGATCCGCATCGCCATGCGCGACTACGCCGACGAGTTCCCCGAAGGCGCGTTCCGCATCAAGGACTGCAAGGCGCATATCCAGACCCGCATCGCCCGTCTGGAAAGCGATCACGCCTGGGCCGAAGTGCCGCCGTCGCGCACCCTGCGGCTGGTCGGCAGCGTGCTGGTGGAGGCCACCGAGCGCTCCGACGTGATCTCGGTGATCAGTGCGCTGATGCTCTATCGCCAGCGTGGCCACGACGAGCTGGGCGACGTGATCCCGGTTCGCCGCCACGACCTGCTGCGCATCACCGACGGCGGCCTCAAGCTGCTCAAGCGCAAGGCGCTGATCACCCATGCCGTGCTGCATACGCCCAACCTCGGCGTATTCCTGTAACACCCAGAACAAGAGAACAGAGTGATGGCGACTGAGAGAGTTGAAGTGATTCTGGATACCCAGAAGTGCCAGGGCTATGGCCTGTGCCTGGGGGCGGACGACGTCTTCGAGCTGGATGCGGCGGCCAACATCGCCCATCTCAAGCAGCGTTTCGTCGACATCGCGCGCAAGGGCGAGTTCGAGCAACTGGTGCGCGACTGCCCGGCCGCCGCCATCAGCCTTCGTGTGGTTCAAGAGTGAGTAGTGGAGCAAGCCATGAGTGATATCGCCAAGAACCTGATCGGCCGCAAGTTCGACCAGATCTGCTTCGTCGTCCCGGACATCGAGGCGGCCATGGAAATGTGGAAGAAGACCAACGGCGTCGAGGTGTGGAACGTCGCCTACGACCTGGCCAAGGAGCAGACCCAGAAGGAATACCGCGGCCAGCCGGGCGATTTCCAGTTCAGCTGCGCCTATGGCTTCGCCGGCGACACCCTGATCGAGCTGGCCCGCCACGACGGCGGCAACAGCCTGTACAAGGACTGGATCGACAGCCGCGGCTACGGCCCGCACCACATCGGCTTCCGCCAGTCCAGCGCCGAGGAATACGCCCAGGCCGAGCAGCATTACCTGGAGCAGGGCCTGGAGAAAGCCATGGCCGGCTTCTTCGAAGGGCCGTTCGGCAACTGCCGCTGGAGCTACTGGGATACCCGCGAGCAGATCGGTTTCTACACCGAGCTGTATTACGTCGATGGCGAGCTGGATGAGCGCATGGCCGCCCTGCGCCGTGGCGAGAACGTCAGCATCACCTCGTGACCGACCCGCGACCGCCGCATACGGCGGTCGCGGACGAAGCCAATCCGAATTCGGAGCAAGCCGCACATGAACATCCTCGGACCCGATGCAGTGGTCTTCGGCGTCGACGACCTCGACGTCGCCATCCAGTACATGACCGACTTCGGTCTCAAGGACGCCGGCCTGGTGCGCGATGGCCGCCTGTTCGAAACCCTCGACGGCACCGGCGTGATCATTGCCGCCAGCAATGACCCGGCGCTGCCGGCACCGCTGAGCCCGGCCAACAAGGCGCGCAAGATCATCTATGGCGTCGCCGACCAGCAGAGCCTCGACGAGATCGCCGCCGAACTGGGCAAGGACCGCGAGGTCAAGCGCCTGGCCGATGGCGCGCTCGAGGCGCTCGACGACATGGGCATCACCCTGGCGTTCCAGCTGACCCGGCGCCGCGAGATCAACCTGCCCGCCGAGGCGATCAACGCCCCCGGTGCACCGCTGCAGCGTCCGCTCAACGTGCTCGGCGTCGACGACAGCCACGTCGGGCTGCCGCGCAGTCTTGGCCACTTCGCCCTGTTCGTGCCGGATGTGGCCAAGGCCGAGGCGTTCTACGTCGAGCGCCTGCAGTTCCGCGTCAACGACCGTCTCGGCGGCGGCCCGTTCATGCGCTCCAAGGGCACCTACGAACACCACACCATGTTCCTGATCCAGACCCCGCCGCAGGTCAAGGGCGTCGAACACATGGCCTTCCACCTGGCCGGGCCCAGCGAAGTCATGCAGGCCGGCAACCGTTTCCTCGCCAAGGGCCACAACAGCTACTGGGGCCCGGGCCGCCATGGCTTCGGCTCCAACTGGTTCTGGTACTTCGAAAGCCCGCTGGCCTGTCGCTTCGAGTACGACGCCGACATGGACAAGCACGACGACAACTGGGTGCCGCGCGACAAGCCACTGCATGCCGACAACGCCCAGTCCTACCTGCTGGAAATGCAGCGCGAGAACTGGGCACCGTTCAACGGCCCACGCAAGCCGGCAGGCGAGACCTCGGCCTGACGCCCTGCTCCGCCGTCATCACCGCGCCGGTGATGGCGACGGGATGCTTGCGCAGCTCTCTGCGCCAAGATGTTCGCGATTGACAGAAACCAGGGGCTTCCCTGGTTTCTGCGTTTCAGCCTGTGCAAAACAAGAGCCGACAGGCAGGGGCGGGTGGGGCAGTGGCGCGAGCCGGTTCAACCAGCGCTGCGCTACTCGCGCGCCGGTGATCCACCTGCTGATCCAAATGGTTCTGTGCGCGCCCTGCAGCAGGGGTATCGCGGCGCCCGGCTCATCCTGTGCTCCGGCCAGCCTTGGCCGACGTCAGGCCATGGCGCCATGCAGCGGTTGCCATTCGAGAGGCGGCTATCAGGTCGCCGATGACGGCTGGCGCCGCATGCTCCACGCCCAATAGGCCAGCAGGGCCGTGCTTGCGCCAGCGAACACCGGTGACGCGCCCAGATGGGCAGCCAGCAACCCGGCCAGCAGCCCGCCAATCGCCTCGAAGCCGAAGCGGATCGCGGTATAGGCGGCCACCACGCGGCCGCGCAGGGCATCCGGTGTGCTGCTCTGCAGGGTGATATTGGTGCCTATGTTATTGCCGGCGATACCGAAGCCAAGTGCGGCCATGGCCAGCAGGGATAGCCACAACTGGCTGCTGAAGGCGAAGACGAGCATCGCCAGGGCGCTGACCAGGGTGGCACCGAAGATCAGCCGGGGCAGGGCTTTGGGTGCCCGCTGCCATGCGAGTAGTCCGCTGGCGGCCAGCGAGCCCAGGCCGGCGGCGCCCCAGAGCCAGCCGAGAGTCCGAGCATCGCCGACGAACACCTTGCTGGCGAACACCGGCAGCAGTACCGCATAGGTCGAGGCGGTGAGGTTGACCGCCAGCACATTGAGCAGCATCGCCTTCACCCCGGAGTTGCCCAGGATGTAGTCAAGGCCCTCGCCGAACACGCTGCGCAACGAACCTGAAGTCCTCGGCGTCGGCGCCATGCGCACCCAGCACAGCGCCGCGATCAGGGGCAGGTAGGACAGCGCATTGAGCGCAAAGCAGGGTGCTTCGCCGAACAGCACCAGGAGCAGGCCGGCGGCCGGCGGGCCAACGAAGCGCGACAGGGTGAACAGCGTGGCGTTCAGCGCCAGGGCATTGCCCAGGTCATCGCGGCAGTCGACGAAGCCGCTGACCAGCGACAGGCGCAAGGGCGTGTCCACGGCGTTCAGTAGCCCGTGCACGGCGGCCATGACCACGATGGTCGTCGGCCCGATCAGGCCGGTGGCGGTCAATGTCGCCAGGGTCGCAGCCTGCAGGCCGAGCAGGCTCTCCAGCAGGATCAGTAGCTTGCGCTTGTCGTAGCGGTCGATCCAGGCGCCGGCCAGCGGGCCGACCAGCAGTTGCGGCAGCAGGGTGGCGCAGGTGGTCACGCCCAGCAGCGCTGCAGAGCCGGTGAGCTGGTAGACCAGCCAGGCCAGCGCGACCTGCTGAATCCAGTTGCCCAGGGTGGAAATGGCCTGGGCGCTGAAGTACAGGCGGAAGTTGCGGTGGCTTAGCGCACGCAGGCTGTCGGGCCAGCGCCTCATGACTGTGCGGACGGCAGGGCATTGGCGCCACGGCCACAGGCAGAAGCTGTGCTGCCTTTGCCCATCAGGGTAGCGCGCCCCGATAGGGGCGGGCGAAGTTTACTTCGCGATGCAGTCATGGGCGCGAGTCCTGAGTTCAAGTTGCTGCGGAAGTATTTCTTATTGCCCTGGGAATAGGCGGGTGGCGATTGAGTAGCGATATTGAAATCGGCTTCTAGTTGGCTTGGCAATAGCGATTATGAGTTCGGCAGGTGGCGGCTCGATCTTTTTCCCGCCGGCGCAGATGGCGAACCTGACCGCCTGCTGGCGGCGCCGCCGAGCCCCGCCTGGCGAGGCTGCCAGGCCAGGCATAGCGGGCGCGGGCACCGATGCATTTCCTGAATATCTGTATTGAGGGAAACCCGCTGGCTCAACTGGATGATCGTTCTTAAGATCACCATCAACGGGCGAAGGGTTAACTTTTTGCTGATGTTTTTTGTTGGGAAGTTGCTGCTTTATAAATTTTGCTTCTTCAGTCTTTACGACACTCTAAACATATAGGAAGTGTTGTGGAAGAGTGCTCGAGGCGATCTTAAAGAACTAGAAAGTAGGTGGGAATATAGTTATGTCAGCCGGAAATCGTTTTCGCTTTACTGGCGTCGAATGCGTCAAGTTTGCGGTACAGGATGTCGCGGAAGCCTGTCGTTTCGCGTCCGACTGGGGCCTCACCTATATCGCTTCGACTGACCCCGAGATGAAGGTTTTCCGCGCCGTGGATGGCTCCGAAGTGCAGGTGTTCGCCGCCGACCCTTCGCGCATCGAGCGTACGCCGATCGGTGGTGGCAGCGGCCTGTGTGAGCTGGTGTTCGGCGTGGAAGATCAGCAGACCCTGGATGCCCTGCTCGACGAGCTGAGTAAGGACCGTCGCGCCGAGTTCGATGCCGAGGGTGTGCTGCACAGCGTCGATGACCTGGGCATCAACCTGGCTTTCCGCATTGCCCAGCGTCGTGCCGTCACCACTCAGGAGGTGACGCGCTACAACGCGCCGGGCCATGCCGAGCGCATCAATCGCCGGGCGCCGCGTTATGAGGCGGCCAAGCCCCGCGAGATCAGTCACATCGCCATCGGTGTGGACGACGCCGGTGAAGCGGTGCAGTTCTACCTCAAGCGCCTGGGCTTCATCGTCTCCGACCGTTACGCCAACCGCGGCGTGTTCATGCGCTGCTCGCCGGCGGGCAATCACCACCACGTGTTCTTCATGAACGCCAAGGTGCCCGGTACGCGCTTCAATCACCTGGCCTTCAAGGTGCGGGATATCCACGAGGTGATCGGCGGTGGCCAGCATGTCGAGTCGCTGGGCTGGAAGACCTTCGCCGGCCCCGGTCGCCACATCATTTCCTCCGCCTGCTTCTGGTACTTCCAGACGCCGTTCGGCGGCTCCTGGGAATACGCCGCCGACGAGGACATCGTGACCCCGGCATGGGAGGCGCAGGACTTCGCCGCCACGTCGCATGTCTTCACCGAGTGGACCTTCGGTCTGGAGAAGTCCGACGGCACCCTGAAAGGGCCGATCTCGGGGAGCAAGGAGAAGGCGCTCTAGTTCGCCGTTATCCCTCCCGAACCTGTCCGCCGCCCTGGCGGGGTCGCGCCAAGCGCTGCTCCCCGCCGTGGCGAGGCGGACGCAGCATTCTGCCGGCAAGAAGGAAGTCTCTCGTGTCCGCATCACGTTCTAGCGAAACCCCTTACTGGATCGAACTGCTGGATTGCCAGGTCCGCCAGATCCAGGGCAAGTACCGCACCCGCATCATCGAGGCCGGCAGCGGCCCGGCGCTGATCCTGCTGCATGGCACCGGTGGCCATGCGGAAAACTACGCCCGCAACATCGCCGAGCTGGCGCAGCACTTCCATGTGATCGCCATGGACTTCCTCTGGCACGGCAAGTCGCAGACCGAGGGCTACGACCCCGAGATCATTCCCCTGCTGGTGGACCAGGTCATCGACGTGATGGATCAGTTGGGCCTGCCGAACGCCTGTGTCGAAGGCCAGTCGCTGGGCGGCTGGGTAGCCATGCAACTGGCCCTGAACCACCCCGGGCGGGTCAACGCCCTGGTGCTGACCACCACCATGGGCTACACGCCGGACGCGGGCGCCATCGAGGGCTATGTCGAGCCGGACTGGGCCAGCAACCTGCCCAGCTCGCTGGAGGTGCTGCGCAACCCCAGCTTCGACAACGTGCACACGCGCATGGCGCGCATCCTGGCCAAGCCTGAGCGCCTGACCGACGAGGCCGTGCTGGTGCGCCAGGCCCTGTACCAGCAGCCCGCGCTAGCCGAAGTGCAGCAGCTGTTCATCGCCGAATACCTGGCCGGCGCAACCATCCGCCGGCATCTGGTCACCGACGCGCTGGCCCGGCAGATCCGCCAGCCGACCCTGGTCTACTGGGGCGACCGCAACCGCACGCCGCCGGCGCTGGGGCTGCATATCTCGCAGCAGGTGCAGAACGGCACCTTCCACTGTGCACAAGACACCGGGCACTGGGCGCAGTTCGAGAGTGCCCCCGAGCATAACCAGGTCGTGGCTGCCTTCTGCAAAGAACAGCTGCAGGCATAAATAAGGAAACAAGCATGTCGACATCCAACCTCAATCCAGTCGGCCGCTGGGAGATCCTCTCCTGGGAGCAGGCCTTCGACGACGGCCGCCGCGAGCTGCCCATGGGCGAGCACCTGCACGGCTTCATCCTCTACACCGCCGGCGGCCACATGGCCTGCATGATCGCCGCGGCCGAGCGGCCGAACTTCGAGACCGGCGGCCAGTGGAATGCCAGCGATGCGGAAAAGGCCCGTGCCTACAACAGCATGCTGGCCTATGGCGGGCGCTACGAGATTGAGGCTGACGTCATCACCCACAAGGTCGACATCAGCATGTTCCCCAACTGGCAAGGCGGGGCGCAGAAGCGTCGTTTCGAGGTCAATGCCGACGGCACCCTGACCCTCAGCGCGCGCCTTGAAGAGGGTACCCCACAGGCGCGTACCGCCCGCCTGGTCTGGCGCCGTGCCGACGTGCAGTGAACAAGGGAAAACATGATGAATAGCCCAGTGAGCAATCCCGAGATCGGCCTGAGCATCCAGACCGGCAACATCCTGACCAACTACCACGATGTCGGCAGCGGCGAGCCGGTGCTGTTGCTGCACGGCTCCGGGCCGGGCGTCAGCGCCTGGGCCAACTGGCGCCTGCCGATCCAGAGCCTGAGTGCCGACTTCCGCCTGCTGGCGCCGGACCTGGCCGGCTTCGGCTACACCCAGGTGCCGGACGACATCGTCTATTCGCGCCAGGTCTGGCTGGAGCAGATAGTCGCCTTCATGGATGCCATGGGCGTGGATAAGGCCAACGTCATCGGCAACTCGTTCGGCGGCTCGATGGCCCTGGCCCTGGCCATCCATCATCCGGAGCGGGTCAACAAGCTGATCCTGATGGGTAGCGTGGGCGTGCCCTTCGAGCTGACCGCCGGCCTCGATGCGGTGTGGGGCTACGAGCCGAGCGAAGAGAACATGCGCGCCATCATGCGCATCTTCGCCTACGACCAGCAGCTGGTCGGCGACGACCTGGTGCGCATGCGCTACGAGGCGAGCAAGCGCGCCGGCGTGCACGAGGCCTATTCGAGCATGTTCCCGGCCCCGCGCCAGCGCTGGGTCGAAGCCATGTCGCATCCCGAAGCGGACGTACGCGGCATCCAGCACAAGACCCTGATGGTGCATGGCCGCGACGACAAGGTCATTCCGCTGTCGACCTCCGAGACCCTGCTGCAGTGGATCGACAACAGCCAGCTGCACATCTTCGGCCGCTGCGGCCACTGGACGCAGATCGAGCACGCCGCGGCGTTCTGCCAGCTGGCGGCGAATTTCCTCAAGGCCGCCTGATCCGGCCGCGCCTCCCACAAGAACAAGGAACAAGCGTTATGGCCAGCAAAGCAGCACAGAAGATTCTGATCGTCGGCGCCGGCACCGCCGGCATGTCGGCAGCGATCACCCTCAAGCGCATCGGCGTCGACGTGGACATGGTCGACATCAACCCGAACTGGGGCGCCCTGGGCGCCGGTCTGACCATCACCGGTCCGACCCTGCGTGCCCTGCACCAGCTCGGCGTGTACCAGGACATGGTCGACGAGGCCTACGTCGGCGAAGGCATCCAGGTGTGCAACACCCAGGGCGAGCCGCTGCGCAAGCTGGCCACGCCTATGCCCTCCGGCAGCCCGACCGCGAGCAGCGGCGGCATCATGCGCCCGACCCTGCACCATATTCTCGCGCGCCACGCCAAGGCCGGCGGCACGCCGATCCGCCTGGGCCTGACGGTCGATGCGCTGAAGCAGGATGCCGAGGGTGTCGACGTGACGTTCAGCGACGGCAGCCAGGGTCGTTACGACATGGTGCTGGGCTCCGACGGCGTGTTCTCCCGCGTGCGAGGCCTGATCTTCCCCGCTGCGCCCAAGGCCGAGTACACCGGGCAGAGCTGCTGGCGTCTGTTCCTGCCGCGCCCGGCGAGCATCGAGCGGCGCACCTATTTCCTTGGCGGCCCGCACAAGGTCGGTTTCACCCCGGTCTCCGACACCGACATGTACATGTTCCTGCTGGAGCGCACGCCGCAGGTGTTCATCCAGCCGGACCAGTTCCATATCGAACTGGCCAAGCGCATGGAAGGCTACGGCGGCATCCTCGACGAGATTCGCCGGTCGCTCAGCGAGAAGGACAACCCGGCGATCAATTTCCGTCCGCTGGAAGCCTTCATCCTGCCGGCGCCCTGGTATCAGGGGCGTGTGCTGCTGATCGGCGATTCCGCGCACCCGACCACGCCGCAGTTGGCTTCCGGCGCCGGCATGGGCATCGAGGACGCCCTGGTGCTGGCCGATGAGATGACCAAGGCAGACAGCGTCAGCGAGGTCTATGCGCGCTTCATGGAACGCCGCGAAGGCCGTTGCCGCCTGGTCACCGAATGCTCCATGGAGCTCGGTCGTCTGGAGCAGGCCCGTGCGCCGGTCGAGGCGCAGACCGCGGTGGTCGAGCGCGCACTGCTCAAGCTCAGCGAGCCTATTTGATCCGTGCGCCGTCGGCGCTCCCCGCTCTGTCGCGGGGGCGCCATGCGCTATCAGAACAAACATGAGGGGGTACATATGGCGATTCAACAAGCAGAACTGCAAGGCATCAGTGCCGACCTGTACAACGCGCTGCGCAAGGCCGAGAGCATTGCGCCGCTGACCGAGCGGCATCCAGAGATGACCATCGAGGATGCCTATGCGATCCAGCAATACCTGATCGCCCAGCGCCTGGACGATGGTGAGCGCATCATCGGCAAGAAGATCGGCGTGACCAGTCAGGCGGTGATGAACCTGCTGGGGGTCAACCAGCCGGACTTCGGCATCCTCACCGATGCCATGACCTACAACTCCGGCGAAGTCATCCCGATGGCCGCGCTGATCCAGCCCAAGGCCGAGGGCGAGCTGGCCTTCGTGCTGAAACACGACCTGCAAGGGCCGGGCGTGACCGTGGCCGACGTGCTGCGCGCCACCGAAGGCGTGATGGTGTGCTTCGAGATCGTCGACTCGCGCATCCAGGACTGGAAGATCCGCATCCAGGACACCATCGCCGACAACGCCTCCTGCGGCGTGTTCGTGCTCAGCGACCGCCTGGTGCCGGTGGGCGAGGTGGACTTGAGCCTGTGCGGCATGGTCCTGGAGAAGAACGGCGAGATAGTCGCCACCGGCGCAGGTGCGGCCTCCATGGGCTCGCCGGCGGTGGCGGTGGCCTGGCTGGCCAACACCCTGGGCCGTCTGGGCATGTCGCTGAAGGCCGGTGAGGTGATTCTTTCCGGCTCGCTGGGGCCGATGATCCCGGTGGGCGCGGGCGATAACCTGCGCGTGTCCATCGGTGGTGTCGGCAGTTGCTCGGTGCGCTTCGCCTGAAGCCCCTGGCATGCTGGTGAACGCCATGCAGCACTGACTGCGAGCCGGCACTGCGGCAGTGCCGGCGCCTTAATCCGGCCGCAGAACAAGACAAGGAAGGCGAGATGGGCAGGCGTTGGGTTGAAGCGCTGGCGGGGACATTGCTGCTGTTGTCCCTGCAGGTACAGGCGCAGGAAAACCAACTGGATCGCATCCAGTTGCTGCGCAGCGAGAGTTATCGCGCGGTTTCCATCGTACTGCTGAGCTACAACGCTTTTTCCCGAACCCTGGCGCCCGACCGGCGCGACGAGTATCTGGGCAGCCTGGAGAAAATGGCGGCGGTCATGGGCGATCCCGGTCTGGCCACCCTCGAGGACGAGTTTGCCGAGTTCGCCGGGGCGATTCGGAGCCTGGACGAAAATGCCCGGGATGTTGCGCTGGTGTCGGTCAACCAGGCGCTGTCGGCGCAGGCGAAGCTGATCACCGCCGCCGGCGAACTGTATGCCAGCCGGCAAACCGCTGATTCAGCGCGCAAGCAGCGCCTGCATGCCTTGAGTGTCGCCAACGGGCAGATGCTGATCAGCTACCAGATGCGCCCCTACGGCGGCCTGGTGCTCTATCCCGGCCTGTTGTTGAACGAGGAGTCGCTGCTGGCGCTCGATGGGCAAATTACAGCTGGCCTCGAACTCTTGCGCCAGGACGGCATGCAGCCTGAGCGCGATATCGACAGCATGCAGCGTAACTACCGCTATGTTCGCCCCAAGTTCTTCGATGCCCAGAAGGAGTTCGCCGCCTATGTGGTGGACCACTATCTGGGGCAGAACATGGAGCGGTTGGATGCTTTTGCCGGCCGCCTCTGAGCGCTTCCGCCAGCCCCAATCCTGCTTATTTGCATGCCCTGCGCCAAAGGCCGTCCGGGCCGGTTCTCGCTGCGCAGGGCCACCATGCGATTTCGGGATAACTGCTTTGCCCGACGCTGTCTGGCTCGTGTTGCGGGTCGGTTCGTATGCTGGAAGCAGCGTGGCGTTACTGCCGTTCGCCTTGCGCCCTGAGTTATGAACAACCCTGGGGCGCAGTGCCGAGCAAAAAGAGTGTCGACAACAACAAGAAGGAGACAAGGGTATGAGCTTTGCGATCAAAGAATCGATCCTGGCCGGGATCATCGGCGGCATCATCGCGGCGATCCTGGCTTTTGCAGTCAACCATTTCATCGTGCCCTTCCCGCAGAGCGTTCTCGACAACTCGCTGGGCAATGGCATCAGCGGATTCGTCAGCGGTCTGCTGAGCGGCTTCATCGGCGTCTATCTGGTCTTGAAAAAAATGTCTGGCAAGGACGGCGCGGCTCTGCGCTGAAAGGCCTTGCCGATGAAGTTTCGGCTGGGAAATCTGGATTGACTGTTGGGGTTCGTATGAAAACAAAGCTGAAAGTCGCAATCATCGGCTCGGGCAATATCGGCACCGACCTGATGATCAAGATCCTGCGTAACGGCAAGAATCTGGAAATGGGCGCCATGGTCGGTATCGACCCGGCATCCGATGGTCTGGCACGCGCATCACGAATGGGCGTTGCCATCACTCATGAAGGCGTCGAGGGTTTGACCCGCCTGCCGGTGTTCCAGGACATCGACTTCGTCTTCGATGCAACCAGCGCTAGTGCTCATGTGAAGAACGACGCGTTCCTGCGGGGCCACAAGCCCGGTATTCGCATGATCGATCTAACGCCGGCGGCTATCGGGCCTTACTGTGTCCCGGTGGTCAATCTCGAGCACAACCTGCACGAGAGCAACGTGAACATGGTCACCTGTGGCGGTCAGGCCACCATTCCGATGGTGGCGGCTGTTTCACGGGTGGCCAAGGTTCATTACGGCGAAATCATCGCCTCGATTTCCAGCAAGTCGGCGGGGCCTGGCACCCGTGCCAACATCGATGAGTTCACCGAGACGACCTCAAAGGCCATCGAAGTGATCGGCGGTGCCCAGAAGGGCAAGGCCATCATCATCATGAACCCGGCTGAGCCACCGTTGATCATGCGCGACACCATCTACACGCTGTCCGACCCGGCCGATCAGGACAAGGTCGAGGTGTCCATCGAGGAGATGGCCGCAGCGGTGCAGTCTTACGTGCCGGGCTACCGCCTCAAGCAGAAGGTGCAGTTCGACGTCATCCCGGCTTCCGCACCGTTGAACATTCCTGGCTTGGGTCATCTGTCGGGTTTGAAGACTTCCGTGTTCCTCGAAGTCGAAGGGGCTGCCCACTATCTGCCGGCATACGCCGGTAACCTCGACATCATGACCTCCGCTGCGCTGGCTACGGCCGAGCGCATGGCCGAGTCGATGCTGCAGAACGCCTAAGGAGATCCCCCATGACCTTCAATCCCGGCAAGAAGCTGTATATCTCCGATGTGACCCTGCGCGATGGCAGCCACGCGATCCGCCACCAGTACTCGATCAAGAACGTCCAGGACATCGCCCGTGCGCTGGACCAGGCCAAGGTCGACTCCATCGAAGTCACCCACGGCGATGGCCTGCAAGGCTCCAGCTTCAACTACGGCTTTGGTGCGCATACTGACCTGGAGTGGATCGAGGCAGCCGCCGAGGTGATCGAATACGCCAAGATCACCGTGCTGCTGCTGCCCGGCATCGGTACCGTCCACGACCTCAAGGCGGCGTATGAGGCGGGGGCGCGTTCGGTACGTATCGCCACCCATTGCACCGAGGCGGATGTATCCCGGCAGCACATCGAATACGCCCGTGAACTGGGTATGGACACCGTTGGCTTCCTGATGATGAGCCACATGATCCCGGCTGAGCAGCTGGCGGCCCAGGGCAAGCTGATGGAGAGCTACGGTGCCCAGTGCATCTACATGGCTGACTCCGGTGGCGCGATGAACATGCAGGACATCCGTGACCGCATGCGCGCCTTCAAGGCGGTGCTCAATCCCGAGACCCAGACCGGCATGCACGCGCACCACAACCTCAGCCTGGGTGTGGCCAACTCGATCACGGCGGTGGAAGAGGGCTGCGACCGCATCGATGCCAGCCTGGCTGGAATGGGCGCGGGTGCTGGCAACGCGCCGTTGGAGGTGTTCATCGCCGCGGCTGAGCGTCTGGGCTGGAACCACGGCACCGATCTGTACCGCCTGATGGACGCCGCTGACGACCTGGTTCGTCCGTTGCAGGATCGCCCGGTGCGCGTTGACCGCGAAACCCTGGCCCTGGGCTACGCAGGCGTGTACTCCAGCTTCCTGCGGCACGCCGAAGTCGCCGCCGCCAAGTACGGGCTGAAGACCCTCGACATCCTGGTCGAACTGGGTCGGCGGCGCATGGTCGGCGGCCAGGAAGACATGATCGTCGACGTGGCCCTCGACCTGCTGGCCGCGCGCACGCCTAGCTGATCGATACGCGCTCCACTCCTGGCGCGGGAGGTCTCTTCCCATTGCCACACCCGGCCCCGTCAGGCCGTGTGAAAACTACTGCGCTCGGTTATGCGGCGTTAAAAACAGGCTCAAAATGCTCATTTACAGCTCGTAAACTGCGCTTTTTCGCCTGTTTTTGCCTTGCCTAACCTTCGCTCGCTACGTTTTCACACAGCCTGCCGTGCCGGGTTTTTTCTTGCCATTCTTCACTCCAAGGAAATCTGCCTTGAACAGCACAACCACCGCGCTGCGCCCCATTCCCCTGCCGCTGTTGTTCCTGCTCGGCAGCCTGGCGGCCATCGCGCCGCTGTCCACCGACATGTACCTGCCTGCGTTCGCCGCGATTCGTCAGGAAATCGGCCTGGCTGCTGGTGACGTGGAGTTAAGCTTCTCGTCCTATTTCATCGGCATGCTGATTGGCATGCTCTGCTATGGACCGGTCAGCGACCGCATCGGCCGCAAGCTGCCGCTGCTGGTCGGCCTCGGCCTGTACGTGTGTGCCAGCGCCGCCATCACCCAGGCCGGCGATCTCACCAACCTGGTGTTCTGGCGCTTCCTCCAGGGCCTGGGTGGCTGCGCCGGTGCGGTGCTGACCTTCGCCATCATCCGCGACCGCTGTGACATGGCACAGAGCGCCCACAACATCTCCCTGCTGGTCCTGATCATGGGCGCGGCGCCGGTACTGGCACCGCTGCTGGGCGGCTGGGTGATGGAACTGGCGGGCTGGCGCAACGTGTTCACCGCGTTGAGCCTGTTCGGCGTGGCGCTGTTTCTCTATGCGTTTGTGGTGCTCGACGAGCGTCCGGTCGCCCACCACGGCGACAGCGGGTTTTTCGCGGTGCTGCGTGAATACCTGGATCTGCTGAAGTCCAGCCGCTTCATGACCTTCGTGCTGATCCAGGCGCTGGTGATGGGCGGCATGTTCAGCTACATCATTGGTTCGCCGTCCGTATTGATGGATATCCACGGCATCTCGCCAGGCATGTTCGGTTACTTCTTCGGCGCCAACGCCATCGGTGTGATGATCGCCGGGCAGCTCAACCGCGCGTTGCTCAAGCGCTTCGCGCCGGTCGAGATTCTGCGGCCGGCGTTGTGGCTGCCGCTGCTCGGCGGAGCGCTACTGGTGATCGACGCGCAACTGGCCGAAAGCACCCTGTGGCTGGTGCTGCCGGGGTTCTTCCTCGCGGTGTGCAGCGTGGGCTTCGTCAATCCCAACGCTTCCGCGCTGGCCATGGCCGATCAGGGACGCCGCGCCGGCAAGGCCTCGGCGATTCTCAATGGCGCCATCTTCGGTTTCGGCATGCTCGCCGGTCTGCTGCTGAACCTGTGCTACACCGGCACCACCGCGACGGTGGCCTGGCTGATGTTCGGCTGTGCCATGCTGGCCATCTGCGTCGGGCGCCGTCTCTGAGAGCCTGCTCAAAGTCTGCTGCGCGTCGGCCCTGCTGCGTTAAAAACAGGCTCGGAATGCTCATTTACAACTCGTAAACTCCGCTTCCTCGCCGTTTTGACCAGCCGGAGGCTGTTACTAACGTAGCGCCTTGCATGGCTCTAGCTCGCGAGACTTTGAACAGTCTCTGAGCTCGCACCCCGTCGGGGCGCATGCTGCGCCCCGCGATCATCAGGTGCGGAAGCCCGCCACCGCGGCATTCAGCGTGCTGCCGAGCTGTTCCAGTTCCTGTACCGAACCTTCCAGTCGACCGCTGGCCTGGCTGCTCTGCTCGGCGATCTCGCGTACCCGCTCCATGCTGCGGCCGACCTGTTCGGCCACCGTGCTCTGCTCCTCGGCGGCGGCAGCGATCTGCTGGCTCATCTGCTCGACGGTCGACACTGCCGCGGTGATGGCCTGCAGCGCCTGCGAGGTCTGGGCCGTCAGCCCCACGCTCTCGCGGGTCAGCGACTGGCTGCCCTGTAGGCGTTCGGCGGCCTGCTCGGTGAGGCGGCGCAACTGGTGGACTATGGTGGCGATCTCATCGGTGGAGCTCTGCGTACGATGGGCCAGGCTGCGCACCTCGTCGGCCACCACCGCGAAGCCGCGGCCATGCTCGCCGGCGCGGGCGGCCTCGATGGCGGCATTGAGCGCCAGCAGGTTGGTCTGCTCGGCCAGGGCGTTGATCACGTCGAGCACCTTGCCGACCGCATGGCTCTCCTGCATCAGCAGCGCCATGGCCTCGGAGCAACCGCCCATCTCCACGGCCAGGTGATCGATCTGGGCACTGGCCTGGCGCACCAGTTGATCGCCGCGCTGCGCCTCGCGGTTGGCCTGATCGACCGCTGCGCAGGTGTCGACGGCGTTGCGTGCGACCTGCTGCGCGGTGGCGGTCATCTGCTGCATGGCGGTCGCCGCCAGTTCGGTTTCCGCGTTCTGCTTTTCCACGCCCTGGGTGGTGTGGTCGGCAACCTGCACCACGCCGTGGGCGGCCTGGTTCAACTGGCCGACGCCCTGGCCGATGCGCCCGACCAGGCTGCGCAGGCTGTCGAGCATGCTGGCCACACTGGCGATCAGCTGACCCAGTTCATCGCGGCGTCCCTGGGCATCGATCTGCGCGCTGAGGTCGCCGGAGGTGACGCGCTGGGTCAGTTCCAGGGCCTGGCGCAGCGGCTGCAGGATCAGGTGGCGGATCAGCACGGCGGCGCCGATGCCGAAGGCGAGCGACAGCAGCAGGATCACGCCGAGCAGGCGCGAGACCTGCTGGCTCATTTGCTGCCAGGTCTGCTCCTGGGCCGCCATCACTGCGCCGAGCCGCGCGCTGACCTGCTCGGAGGCCTGGTTCATCGCCGTCTGGCTGTCGGCCGCGCGGGTTCTGCCCGAGGCGAAGCGCTCGAATGCCTGGCGATACTCGTTCAGCGCCTGGTTCGCCTGGGCCAGCGATTCCTGTTCGGCACCTTCCAGCTGGCGTGACAGGCTGTCCAGGTAGGTGAGCAGCTCGGTCATGCGGGTTTCCCAGTCATCGTGGGCGCGATGGCTGCCCTCGTGGGCGAAGTACAGTTCGCTGTCGCGCAGGTTGGCCAGCTTGTCGCGCAGCATCGCGGCCTGCTCGAGCAGCATCATGCGCGTCGACGGTATGGGCTGGCCCTGCTCGGCCAGGGTATTGAGCGCGTCGAGCTGGTCGAGCAATACATCGGTGAAGCGCTCGCCAAGCGTTTGCGCCAGTTCCTGCATGCGCATCCGCGCTTCGCGCTCCTCCCGCAGGGCCTGGGCATACTGCTGGAACTGGGCGAGATAAGCCTTGGCGGCATTACTGGAACTCGCCGCATCGGCATTGGCCGCGTGGTGCTGCTGGAGCAGGCCGACCAGTTCGTCGATCAGCGCGGCGACCCGCTTGGCTGCGTCGGTGGCCAGCGTCAGGCCGAACTCCTTCTCCGTGGCACGCGCCTGCAGCATCAGCGCGTGCACGCCACCCAGCTCGCGGATGGTCTCGCCGCGCGCCTCCAGCCGGTGCAGCGCATGGAAGGCGGTGAGTGCCACGCCCAGGGTCGAGAGCAGCACCAGGCCGAAGCCGAGCGAGAGTTTTACCCCAACCGAAAGATTGCCGAGTACGCGATTGAACATGGAGTCACCTTGCTTGAGGCCCTGGGTGGCATGGGCGCCGGGTAGGCTGGTGGGCTATGTCCGCGGAGCAGGGCAGCCGTGCCAGCGCTGCCCGCCGTCAACAACGCACCTGCACCGGCCTGACGCTGGAGGTGGTAGGAGTGGAACGGGACTGGTCAGGCGCCGCGCAATCGACGTTGCGGTCTGTGCCTGGCGGGAAGCGGTCGCGAGTACTTCATGTCGATTCTTCTTGTTGTGTTGAGATGAAGAGCAGGGTGGCGCGCCGTGTCCGGGAGTATGTGCCGGAGCGCTGCATGCCAGCATGCAGGCCCCGGCCGGGTGGACTCAGCCGAGCAGGCTTTTCAGATCCACGCGGGTGTCGGCAATCAGCGCCTTGTCCGGCGAGATGCCGCCTGCCAGCAGCTTGCGGCTCTGGATATGCTCCAGTGGCTGGTTGATGGAGTCGACGGCGATCAGCGTCTGCTCGCGGTAGTGGAACACCGAGAAGCGTCCCTGGGCGGGGTCGCCTCGGGTGACGCAATCGGTCCGGCCGATCGACAGGCCGACCATCTGCAGCTTGACCTCGCCCTGGTCGGACCAGAACCAGGGCACCGCCTGATAGCGTGCCTCGCTGCCGCAGATGACCTGGGCAACCAGACGCGCCTGGTCGTTGGCATTCTGGATCGATTCCAGGCGCACGCGCGCGCCACCGGCATAGGCATGTTCATGGGATGCGCAGTCGCCGATGGCGAAGACGTTCGGCGCTGAGGTGCGCAGCTGGGCATCGACCAGGATGCCGTTGCCGCACTCGATACCGGCCGCCTGGGCCAGCTCGCTGTTGGCGATACCCCCCGCACCGACGATGACAAGGTCCGCCGGTCGCTCGCCCGAGCAGCAGCGCACGCCGCTGACCCGGCGCTGTTCGCCGATGAAGGCTTCGACGCAGGCATTCAGTTCGATGGTCATCCCCTTGGCGCGGTGCTTCTGCGTGACGAACTCGGAAACCTCCGGGGCCACTGAGCGCTCCATGATCCGCGAAGCGGTCTCCAGTACCGTGACCTGCTTGCCGAGTTGGCGTGCGGTGACGGCCAGCTCGAGGCCGATGAATCCGCCGCCCACTACGACCACCGCTTGGCAGTTGGCCAGGTTTTGGCGGATGCGCCGGGCATCCGCGAGGGTGCGCAGGGTCTCGATGCCCTGCAGGTCGTTGCCGGGCAGTGGCAGGGTGCGTGCGCGGGCGCCGGTGGCCAGGATCAGGTGCTCATAAGCCAGAGCTTCGCCATGGCTCAGGGCCACGCGCTGGTTGGCCGTGTCGATGGCGGTGACGCGCACGCCGAGGCGCAGGTCGATCTGCTTTTCGTCGTAGAAGCTTTCCTGCTCGAGCAGCAGCTTCTTTTCGTCGTCCGCACTGTCGCTGCTGATGAAGGCCTTGGACAGCGGCGGGCGGTGGTAGGGGTAGTCGGCTTCATCACTGAGCAGGGTGATCTTGCCGGTATATTCCTGCGCGCGCAGGGCCGAGGCCAGGCTCACCCCACCATGCCCGGCGCCAACGATGACGACACCTTTATTCATGATTGTTGTTCTCTGTTTTGCTGGGTCGATCGATGGCGAGCCGGCGCGCTGGCAAGGCGAATGGGTCCCTTGCTGGTCCGGCTCGACTGTCTCCTGGCGGCTCAAACCACCAGATACTGCTTGAGCAGCTTCTCCACTTGCGCTGGTGCCTCGTGGTTGCAGATGTGGCCGACGCTGCCGATCACGGCGAGCTGCATGCGCGGATTCTGCGCAGCCATCTGGCGCATGTCGGCCACCGGGCCGCCGCCATGATCGTGCTCGCCGGCCACCAGCAGTGCCGGTACCTGGATATCGTTGAAACGCTCGGCGAAGTCCATTTCGATGAAGGCGCGGACATAGGCGAGGTAGCCTTCCAGGGTGGTGCCTTTCATCATCGTGCGCAGCAGCTGGTCGACCTCGGGGCGGGCCGCCCTGAACTCCGGGCTCAGCCAGCGATCGACGGTGACGTCGGCCAGCTTGTCCATGCCCTGGGCCTGCGCGGCTTCGCAGCGGGCCTGCCAGAATTCGCGGCGATCATCAGGCTGGCGCGGTCGGCAGCAGAAGGCGACCAGGCGCTCGATGCGCTGCGGATGTTCGAGGGCCAGGGCCAGGGCCAGCGAACCGCCGAAACCCAGGCCGACCACGCTGGAGCGCTCGATGCCGAGCGTGTCCCACAGCTGCACGACGCCTTCGACGATGTCGGCGAAGCGGCAATCCTGCGGCGGCAGCGGGCTTTGGCCATGCCCCCAGGGGTCAAAGCACAGCACCCGAAAATGCCCGGCCAGCGCCTCGGCCTGCTGGGCCCAGAAGCTCGCATCGTTGCCGATGCCGGGGATGAAGGTCAGCCATGGCGCGCCTTCCGGGCCCTGGATGACATGGTGAAACGTCGGCAGTGTCTTCATGGAACAAGCTCCTCTCGCTGGCCGCAGGTTACGAACCGTCAGCAGCTGGAGCTAGTTGAAGAGCTGGATGGCTGCTATCCGGGCAATGCATGGCTGGTGCCGCAGCACGTGCAGCGCTGGTCGCGTGCGCTGCAAGGAGCTGTGTCGGCTTCGTGCAGCAGGGTCGGTAGGGTTTGCGCGTGGTCCGCGCCGGGCCAGGGATGGGCTAATAGAAAGCTGAGTTACCGCTTTTGCAGGTGGCCTGGGCAGGCTTTGTCCATAAGATCGTTGCATGCTTGGCTTCACGCGCCTCAGCGTTACCGTGCAGCGCGCAAGCTAGAGCTTTTCACTGCGTCCAGGCCTAAGGAAAACAATAATATGACAACGCTCATTGATACCGTCCTGATCGTCGGCGGCGGCTTTTCCGGTATGTCCGCCGCCATCGAATTGCGCAAGCGCGGGGTGGCGGTAGACCTCGTCGAGATCGATCCGGGCTGGCGCAGCTATGGCGCCGGTATCAGCATCGGCGGCCCCACGCTGCGGGCCTTTCGTACGCTCGGTATCCTCGAGCGTTTCCTGGTCGAGGGTTACGCCTGCGACGGCCTGGATATTTTCTCGCAGGACGGCCAGCTGCTCACCCAGGTGCCGACGCCGCGTATCGCCGGGGAGGACGTGCCAGGTAGTGGTGCCATCATGCGCCCGGTGCTGGCGAGGATTCTGGCCGATGCGACGCGTGTCTGCGGCACGTCCGTGCGACTGGGTTGCACGGTGACGGCGTTGGAGCAGCACCCTGATCGGGTGGACGTGAGCTTCACCGATGGCAGCCAGCGCCGCTATGACCTGGTGATAGCCGCCGATGGTCTGTACTCGGCAATGCGCGAGCGGATCCTGCCCGATGCGCCGAAGCCGAACTACAGCGGACAGGGTGTATGGCGCGCCGTGTTGCCGCGTCCGGCCGAGATCACCAAGACCATTCTGTGGGTCGGTAGCGACGTGAAGGTCGGTCTCAACCCGGTCTCGCAGGACGAGATGTATCTGTTCGTCAACGAGAACCGCCCGACCAATGAATACATCCCGCCCGAGGAGTTCCTGCCGCGGCTGCGTGGCCTGCTCGAACCCTTTTCCGCCGCCGAAGTACGCCAGGCCAGCGCGCAGTTGAACGAGGATTCGTTGGTTATCTATCGGCCTCTTGAGGGATTGCTGGTGACGCAACCCTGGTACCAGGGGCGTGTGGTGCTGATCGGCGATACGGTGCATGCCACCACGCCGCACCTGGCTTCCGGCGCCTGCATCGGCATCGAGGATGCCATCGTGCTGGCCGAGGAACTGGAGGCTGCCGCCAGCCTGCCATCCGCTTTGCAGCGCTTTCAGCAGCGCCGCTGGGAACGTTGCCGCATGGTCGTACAAAACTCCGCCCGCCTAGGCGAGATCGAGATCAGCGGCGGCGACAAGCAGGAGCACATGCGCATCATGCACGACTCTTTCCAGGCCCTGGCCTGTCCGATTTGAACCGATGCACCACGTTGGGAGACGTTCATGCAGTTACTGAAAGATGATGTGGTACTGGTCACCGGTGGTGGTTCGGGGTTGGGCCTGGGTGTGGCGCGCTATTGCCGGGCCGAGGGCGCCGAGGTGGTGATCTTCGAGATATCCGCGGAAAAAGTTCGGCAGCTCAGGGAGGAATTCGGCCCCGAGGTACTGGTCATCCAGGGCGACGTGACCAAGCTGGCCGATCTTCGGGCCTGCCGTGCGGCCATTCTCGAGCGCCATGGCCGGCTCAACGCGTTGATCGGCGCGCAGGGCATCTTCGACGGCAATATCCCGTTGCTGCAGATGCCGGAGGATCGCCTGGATACCCTGTTCGACGAGATCTTCCACGTCAACGTCAAGGGCTACATGCTCTGCGCCCGGGTGTTCTTCGACCTGCTGCAGGCGACCGAGGGCGCGATGGTGCTGACCACTTCGACGGCCGCCTATGCCGCCGATGGCGGCGGGCTGGTCTATACGGCCAGCAAGGGCGCCATTCGCAGCCTGGTTAACCAGCTGGCGTTCGAGTTCGCGCCGCATGTCCGGGTCAATGGCGTGGCGCCTGCTGGCATCGCCAACAGCCAACTGAGCGGTCCCCGTTCGCTGGGACTCGAGGGGCAGAAGCAGTCCGACATCCCCAAGGATGCCTTCCTCTCGATGTTCCGCTCGTTGAGCCTGCTGCAGGAGTTGCCGACGGCCGAAGATCACGGGCCGATCTATGCCTTCCTGGCGTCGCGGCACAACAAGATCATGACCGGGCAAACCGTGGTGGCGGATCAGGGCCTGCTTAATCGCGCCGTGCTGAAAACGGCAGGCTGACTCGGGATACAGGCCTGGTCAGAGCCGTGGCCCTGGGGGCTCAGGCGGGCCTGTTCTTGAGCAGGAGCGGGGCTTCCTGCTCCAGCAGCTTTTGCACTGTGCGCGTGGCCAGGGTGTTGGGACGCCGCAGTGAACTGGCAAGCACGACGCTGCGCAGCAGTTCCGGTTTGATGATCCGCGAGACCGCGAAGCGTGAGTCGTCGATATGCTCGAACAGCCCCGAGGTGATGGCATAGCCACCACCGGCCGCGACGATTTCCCACTGCAGGCGAATCGAGTCGGCCTCGACGGCACAGTTGAAGAACAGGTCGTGCGATTTGGACAGCTTCTCCAGGCGAATGCGCAGCGGGTGCGGCCTGGATGGGAGGACCAGGGGAATGCTCTGCAATACGGCCAGTTCGACCGTGGGTTGTGCCACCGCCGGGTCGCCAGCCCGTCCGATCAGCATCAGTTTGGGTTGCACCAGTACCGACTCGTCGGCGCTCGACACATCGCCTTCGCGCAGCAGGATGGCCATGTCGATCCGCCCTTCGCTGATCAGCTCCTCCAGGTGCGCGCTGCTGCCGTCGCACAGATGCAGTTTGATCCGCGGGTAGCGCTCACGAAGCATTTTGAATAAAGGGCCGGCCAGCGGAACCACGGTCGAGGGCAGTAAACCGACCTTGACCTCACCGATCGGCACGCCGCCGGAGGTGCGGATCACGTCGGAGATTTCTTCCGACTCGCCGGCCAGCGCTTCGATACGCGGCAGCAGTTGCATGCCGAACTCGGTCAGGGTCACGCCACGCCCGGTACGGTTGAACAGGCGCACACCGCAATCTCTTTCCAGCTGGGAAATGTGGCGGCTGATCATCGATTGCGGAACGTCGAGGATCACGGCCGCCTGGGTCAGACTACCCAGCTTGGCCACCTTGATGAAGTGGTGCCACTTGGGATCTAGAATCGATTGCAAAACGGCGTTTCCTCTTGAAGATCAAAGGTTTTATTGGTGCTCGTTTGAATCCCATACGCGCAGAAGAGTATTCCACTCATCACCAGCCAGCGCCATTGGGCTAATGAACTGCCCAATGGCGGTGCCTCACAGCTCGATAGACGTAGCCCGTGTCCGCTAACGCCAAGCCCGTGGGGTTCGCGGGCAGTGAGCAGGCAGCCTTGTCTTACTTGAAATCTGAAAAATAGAAACCTGAGTTCGCGCCTAGTGGATGGTTGGGGTTCAGCCAATCCCGAGCGGCAGACCTAAAGTCGAGCCTTTGCATTTGATTGGTTGCAGGCGCGCTTAGAAAATCAGCGCTGGATGGTTCGCTGGTGAAACGGGGAATGAACGGGGAAAGTATCAGGGGCTGAAACAACAAGGGGTTAGGCTGTTACGCCTAACCCCTTGATTTTATTGGTGGGCCCACACGGACTCGAACCGTGGACCAAAGGATTATGAGTCCTCTGCTCTAACCAACTGAGCTATAGGCCCCCAGAAGGCCGGCGGATTATACCGGTGCCTTCTCGGCGGCGCCAATCGCATGGCGTGGGTTGAGGAAATGGCTGGCGAAGGCCTCGGCCGGCAGCGGCTGGCTGACCAGGAAACCCTGGATCTGCACGCAGCCTTCGCGGGCGAGGAAGTCTTGCTGGGCCTGGGTTTCCACCCCTTCGGCGATCACCGTCAGCTGCATGCTGCGCGCCAGGGCGAGGATGGCGCGGGTGATGGCGGCGTCGTGCGGGTCGTCCGGCAGGCCGCTGACGAAGGATTTGTCGATCTTCAGGGTGTCCAGCGGCAGGCGCTTGAGGTAGCTCAGCGAGGAGTAGCCGGTGCCGAAGTCGTCGATCGCCAGCTGCAGGCCCAGGGCCTTCAGTTCGTGGAGGATCGCCAGGGCCTGTTCGGTCTGGCTCATGATGAAGCTTTCGGTGATCTCCAGCTGCAGCAGGGCGGCCGGCAGCGCGTAGTTGCTCAGCAGTTTGGCGATGCGCTGGACCAGTTGTGGCTGGCGCAGTTGGCTGCCGGCGAGATTGACCGAGAGCGGGCCGAAGGGCGCGTGCTGCTGTTGCCACAGGCTCATCTGCCGGCAGGCTTCCTGTAGCGCCCAGTCGCCGAGGGGCAGGATCAGGCCGCTGTCCTCGGCCAGCGGAATGAAGCGGTCGGGCGGGATCTCGCCGAGTTGCGGATGATGCCAGCGCAGCAGCGCTTCGGCACCGATCAGTTGGCGGTTGGTCAGCGACAGTTTCGGCTGGTAGTAGAGACTGAACTCCTTGCGCTCCAGGGCGCGGCGCAGTTCGTGTTCGAGGGCCATGCGCTCGGTGGCCTGGTAGGTCAGGTCGCGGGTGTAGAACTCGGCGCGGTTGCGGCCCTTGGCCTTGGAGCGGTACATGGCGGCGTCGGCGTTCTTGACCAGGGTGGCGACGTCTTTGCCATCCTGGGGGAACAGGCTGATACCGATGCTGGCGCTGATGAAGAACTCGTGAGCGCCGGCGGGGAACGGGGCGCCGAAGCAGTTCAGCAGCTTGTCGGCGACATGCTCGGCATCGCTGGCTTGATGCAGGCCGGGCAGCAGGATGATGAACTCGTCGCCGCCGAGGCGGGCGACGGTGTCGATGTCGCGCAGCTGGTCGCGTAGGCGCAGGGCGATGCTTTTCAGCAGCTGATCGCCGACCGGGTGGCCGAGGCTGTCGTTGATGTGCTTGAAGCGGTCGAGGTCGAGGAACAGCACGGCACCTTGGCGGTTGTCGGCCTGGGCGTCCTGCAGGGCCGTGCGCAGGCGGTTCTCGAACAGCAGGCGGTTGGGCAGGCCGGTCAACGGGTCGTGGTGGGCCTGGTAGTCCAGGCGTGCCTGGGCGTGCTTGAGGGTGGAGATGTCGGCGAATACGCCGACGAAATGGGTGATCTCAGCGCTGCTGTTGCGTACGGCGCTGATGGTCAGCCATTCCGGGTAGGGCTCGCCGCTCTTGCGCCGGTTCCAGATCTCGCCCTGCCAGTGGCCGTCGGCGGCCAACTGGTGCCACATGGCGACGTAGAAGGCGCTGTCGTGCTGCCCGGAAGCCAGCAGGCGCGGGGTCTGGCCGAGCACTTCGGCTTCGCTGTAGCCGGTGATCTCGCTGAAGGCGCGGTTGACCGCGGTGATGCGCTGCTGGGTGTCGGTGATCAGCACCCCTTCGGCGGTGCTTTCGAACACGGTGGCGGCCTGTTGCAGTGTTTCCTGCATCAGCTGGCGTTCGGTGATGTCGCGGGCGATGGTCAGCATGCAGGGTTCGTCGCCGATCACGATGGCTTGCGTGGACAGCTCGCAGAGGCGTTGCTGCCCATCGCGGGTCAGGATCGGGGCCATGAAGTCGCGAGCGCTGCCATCGCGTTGCAGTAGCTCGATCATGCGCAGGCGATCCGCCGGGTCGGCCCAGATGCCGAGCTGCAGGGTGGTGTGCGTCGCGGCATCGCCGGGGCTGTAGCCGGTGATGCGGGTGAAGCCCTCGTTGGCCTCGATCAGCAGGCCGTCGCGCAGGCGGGTGATCAGCAGCCCATCCGGCGAGGCGTGGAAGGCCTTGGCGAACTTCTCTTCGGAGCGCTGCAGTTGCTGCTGGGTCTCCTTCAGCTGGCTGACGTCGCGCACCGCCACGACCAGCGCCGGGGTGTGCTCGAACTGGATCTGCTGGGCCGAGATCAGGCCGGTGAAGCGCTCACCGTTACGGCGGCGGAAGGGCATTTCCAGATTGTGCAGATTCTGTTGTTGCAGCAGTTGCAACAGGCCGGGGCCGATATCCGGAATGCCCCAGATATCCAGCTCGGTGGAGGTCTTGCCGAGGGCTTCGGCGGCGCTGATGCCGAGTTGCTGCTCGAAGGTGCGGTTGACCGTCAGCAAGCGCCCGTCTTCGCGGCTGGCGATGACCAGGATATCCGGGCAGTGGTGGAACACCGAGGTGAACTGCTGTTCGGACAGGCGCAAGGCCTGCTCGGTCTGCTTGGCTTCGGTGACGTCGATCATCAGGCCGCGCATCAGCAGGCCGTCGCCGTGCGGGATCAGGGTGACTATGTCACGCAGCCAGAGCACCCGGCCGTCGGCGGCGAGCATCCGGTAGTCGAGGCTGTGGTCGCGGCCGGCGGCGCTTTCGCTGAGACGGTAGTCGATGGCTTGCTGGGCGTCGTCCGGATGCAGGGTGCGTTGCCAGAAGCCGGGTTGTCGCCATTCGTAGAGCGGGTAGCCGAGGAGTTTTTCCGCATGCGGCGAAACGTAGGTGAAGCAGTAGTCGGACGGGCGCATTTCCCAGGCGATGGCCGAGAGGCTTTCGACCAGGCCGCGATAGTGCTGCTCGCTGGCGCGCAGTTCCTGCTCGAGGGCGACGCGCTGACCGATCTCGGCGCTCAGGCGGCGGTTGATGCGCAGGATCATGGCGAGCACGGCAAGCACCAGCAGCAGCCCGGGCAGGCCATAGAGCAGCAGTTCGCGCCAGATGCTGCGGCGGTCGAGGAGGCTGCCGACCCAGGGCTCCTGCAGGGCGCTGACTTCTTCGCGGCTGAGCTCGGCGAACAGCTTGTCGAGGATGCCGACTAAGGCTTCCTGGCCATGCGGCACGGCCATGGCCAGCTGGTAGCGGTACGGGGTTTCGCCGCTGATGTAGAGGCCTTCCAGCTTGAGCTGGCGCAGGCTCCAGACGCTGGAGGCGAGGTCGCCGACGAAGGCGTCGGCCTGGCCGGTCGCCAAGGCCTGGAGGGCGGCGTTGACGTTGGCCAGGGGCAAGAGGTTGAGGTCGGGATGCTGGTTGCGCAGCAGTTCGTGCGGGGCGTAGTCGCGGACGATGGCGATCTTCAGCCCGTATAGCTCCGTCAGGGTGCGCGGCTGCGGGCCATCTTGGCGGGCGAGGATGACGATCGGGAAGTCGAGGTAGGGGCGGGTGAAGCTCAGGTAGGTCTGGCGTTCGGGCGTTGACATCACTCCCGGCAGCAGATCCAGTTTGCCGGCCTTGGCCTGATCCAGCACCTCGCTCCAGCTGCTCGGTTCGACCGGTTGCAGCTGGATGCCCAGACGTTGCTCGATCAGCTGGACGTAGTCGGCCGCCAGCCCCTGATAGCGGTTGTGTTGGTCGCGGAACTCGAAGGGTGGCCAGGAGGCATCGACGCCCAGTTGCAGCTGGGGATGGGCGGCCAGCCAGGCACGTTCGTCCTCGCTCAGCGTCAGGGCCATGGCCGAGGCCGTGCACAGCGCCAGACATAGCAGAAGAATGGCCGGCAGTCGCGGCATGGCGGTCTCGGTTCCCGCTAAAGGTGTAGGCCGAGTTTAGCCGGGCTGAGGGGGCGATAGGCTAGCTAAAAAGCAAAACCCCCGGCAGGGCCGGGGGTTTTGGGGTCACTCGTCGAGGAAGGAGCGTAGATGCTCGCTGCGCGTTGGATGGCGCAGCTTACGTAGCGCCTTGGCCTCGATCTGGCGAATCCGCTCGCGGGTGACATCGAACTGCTTACCGACTTCCTCGAGGGTGTGGTCGGTATTCATGTCGATGCCGAAGCGCATGCGCAGGACCTTGGCTTCCCGTGCGGTGAGGCCGGCTAGCACTTCGCGGGTGGCTTCCTTGAGGCTTTCCACGGTCGCCACGTCGATCGGCGATTGCATGGTCGAATCCTCGATGAAGTCGCCCAGATGCGAGTCTTCGTCGTCGCCGATCGGGGTTTCCATGGAGATCGGCTCTTTGGCGATCTTCAATACCTTGCGGATCTTGTCCTCGGGCATGTCCATGCGTTCGCCCAGCTCTTCCGGAGTCGGCTCGCGGCCCATCTCCTGCAGCATCTGGCGGGAGATGCGGTTGAGCTTGTTGATCGTCTCGATCATGTGCACCGGGATACGGATGGTGCGCGCCTGGTCGGCGATCGAGCGGGTGATCGCCTGGCGAATCCACCAAGTGGCATAGGTCGAGAACTTGTAGCCGCGGCGGTATTCGAACTTGTCCACCGCCTTCATCAGGCCGATGTTGCCTTCCTGAATCAGGTCGAGGAACTGCAGGCCGCGGTTGGTGTACTTCTTGGCGATGGAGATCACCAGGCGCAGGTTGGCCTCGACCATCTCCTTCTTCGCCCGACGGGCCTTGGCTTCGCCGATCGACATGCGCCGATTGACGTCCTTGATTTCGGCGATGGTCAGGCTGCATTCCGTTTGCAGGGCGGCGAGCTTCTGCTGGTTGCGCTGAATGTCGGCCAGCAGGTTGCCAATCGCGTCGGCGTATTTGGCCTTGCCCTTGGCCAGGTCGGCGGCCCAGCTCTCGTTGACTTCATTGCCGGGGAACAGGCGCAGGAAGTCGGCACGCGGCATGCGTGCATCGCGGACGCACAGCTGCATGATGGCACGCTCTTGGGCGCGCAAGCGCTCCAGGGCGTCGCGCACGCGGGTGACCAGGGCTTCGAACTGCTTCGGCACCAGCTTGATCGGCATGAACAGTTCGGCCAGTGACAGCAGCTCGGCGATGCCTTGCTTGCTGCCGCGCCCATGCTTTTTCAGGGCCTTGTTGGTCTTGTCCAGCTGCTCGGCCACGGTGGTGAAGCGGCGCAGGGCCTCTTCCGGGTCCGGACCACCATCGCCTTCTTCCTCTTCGCTATCGGCCGAGCCATCGCTTTCTTCGTCGTCTTCGCTCTCCGCCTCGGCAGCGCCGCCCTTGAGGTCCGGCACGGGTGCTTCGCTCGGCTCGGCGATGCCGTCATCCGGGTCGATGTAGCCGCTGAGCACTTCGGACAGACGGCCACCTTCGGTGGTGACGCGCTGATACTCGGCGAGGATGCTGTCGACAGTGCCGGGGAAGTGGGCAATGGCACTCATCACTTCGCGGATGCCTTCCTCGATGCGTTTGGCGATTTCAATTTCGCCTTCGCGGGTCAGCAACTCGACGGTACCCATTTCGCGCATGTACATGCGCACCGGGTCGGTGGTGCGGCCGATATCGGTTTCCACTGCGGCTAGCGCAGCGGCGGCTTCTTCGGCGGCGGCCTCATCGGTATCGGCTTCGGCCAACAACAGGGCATCGGCATCCGGGGCGCTCTCGAATACGTTGATGCCCATGTCGTTGATCATGCGGATAATGTCTTCCACCTGTTCCGGATCGGAAATATCCTCCGGCAGGTGGTCGTTTACCTCGGCATAAGTCAGGTAGCCCTGCTCACGACCACGGCTGATCAACTCTTTCAAACGGGACTGCTGTTGCGCTTTTCCGGACATAACACCCTATCCACTGAAGGTCTTGGCGGGCTAAAAACAAGCCGAGGATTATACCTGATTAAGGGGCTCAGGCGCCAGTTGAGCTCTTGTCGCTGGGGGAAGAAGGGCGGCTGAAGTGCTCTCGCAGTAGGGCTTTTTCTTCCGGGGCCAGTTCGCTGGGGCTTTTTTGCATGACGCTGCGCAGGAGTTGCTCGCGTCGTTTCTGCAGTTGGTTATGGGTAAGTGTAGTAATGGTGTCGAAGAACTGCTTTTCAAGATTGTCCTGACCGATCAACCATTCCTTTTCCGCTAGGGCCTTGAGCAGGCGGCCCTGCTCGGTGCCATGCCAGCGGGCGATCAGTTGCAGCGAGCGCAGCTTGGGGTTCTTCTGCAAGGCGCCGAGCAGGGCGACCAGCAGTTGGGCGTAGGTGTGCTCTTCGTCGGCGAAATGGCTGACATCCTCGACCTTATGCGCGAGCTCTGGGTGATGCAGCAGGGTGCGCAGGGCGGTCAGGGTTGGCGATTCGACCGCTACCGCGATCCGTGGCGCGCGGGGCTGGAAGTCCTGGCGTGAGCCTTTCTTGTCCCAGTTTTTCTGCCATTTTTTCTTGCCCTTGTCGGCTTGCTGCGAGCCTGGCCAGCTGGGCTCAGGCTGAAACTCCTGTTCTTCATAAGGCTGCCCGGCGCTGCTGTTGTAGTAGGCATCGTAGCCGGGAGGGGCGTCATCATGGCTGGCGGGCTGGGCTGGAGTGCTGCGGCTGATCTGCTCCAGGTTTTCGCCGCTCAGGCCGGTGATCTCCTTGAGGCGCTGGCGCATCAGGGTGCGCAGGTTGGCGCCCGGAATCTTGTCGATCAGCGGTGCGGCCAGGGTGGCCAGGTGGGCTTTGCCTTCCAGCGAGCGCGGGTCGGCTTCCTGGGTCAGTTGCTGGAAGAAGTAGTCGGCCAGTGGCTGGGCGTGCTGATTGATGCGCGCACGGAAGGCGTCGGTGCCCTCGGTGCGCACCAGGCTGTCCGGGTCTTCGCCTTCGGGGAGGAACAGGAAGCGCGCGCGGCGGCCGTCCTGCAGGCTCGGCAGGGTCGACTCGAGGGCGCGCCAGGCGGCGCTGCGGCCGGCCTGGTCGCCGTCGAAGCAGAACAGCACGCTCGGCACGATGCGGAACAGGCGCTTGAGGTGTTCCTCGCTGGTGGCGGTGCCGAGGGTGGCGACGGCATTGCGCAGACCCTGCTGAGCCAGGGCGATGACGTCCATATAGCCCTCGACCACCATGATTTCGTCGAGGTTGCGGTTGTGCTGGCGGGCCTCGAACAGGCCATAGAGTTCCTGGCCCTTGTGAAATACCGGGGTTTCCGGGGAGTTCAGGTATTTCGGCTTGTCGTCACCCAGTACCCGGCCGCCGAAGGCGATCACCCGGCCGCGGCTGTCGCGGATGGGGAACATCACACGGTCGCGGAAGCGGTCGTAGCGCTTGCCGGATTCGGCGTTTTCGATCAGCAGGCCGGCGTCGATCAGGGCTTTCTGTTGCAGGCTGTCGCTGCCCAGGTACTTGAGCAGGTTGTCCCAGCCCGGCGGGGCGAAGCCGAGGCCGAAGTCGCGGGCTATCTCGCCGGACAGGCCGCGACCTTTCAGGTAGTCGACCGCAGCCTTGCGGGTCGGGTGGCTTTTCAGGGTCTGGCGGTAGTAGTCCGCGGCCGCAGCTAGCAGTGGGTAGAGCGGTGAGTCGGTGGGCTGGCGCGGCTTATGGCCACGTCCGCCTTCCTCGCGCGGCACGTCCATGCCGGCGGCCTTGGCCAGTTCCTCGACGGCCTGGGGAAAGTCCAGGTTGTCGTGGTCCATGATGAAGCCGAGCGCATTGCCGCCGGCGCCGCAGCCGAAGCAGTAGTAGAACTGCTTGTCCGGGCTGACGCTGAAGGACGGCGTCTTTTCCTTGTGGAACGGGCAGCAGGCGCTGAGGTTCTTGCCGGTCTTCTTCAGTTGAATGCGCGAACTCACCACGTCGACGATGTCGGTGCGGTTGAGCAGGTCATCGATGAATGATTGTGGGATCAGTCCGGCCATGGGGGTCAGGATACTGTCGCGGTGAGCGACTGGACAGCGCTTCGGTGGAAACAAAAAAACTCCGCTGATTCGCCTGTTGGCGAAGCGGAGTCCGTTTTTTGCTGCACTGCGATGCCCGGACCAGGCCGGGCATTCGAGGCGTCGCGCTGTACGGGGTCGATCAGTACAGGCGAACGGCGCGGCGCTGTTCGCGCTGCACTTTCTTGGCATGACGCTTAACGGCGGCAGCCGCTTTGCGCTTGCGCTCGGAAGTCGGCTTTTCGTAGAACTCGCGGCTACGAACTTCAGCCAGGACACCGGCCTTTTCGCAGGAGCGCTTGAAGCGACGCAGGGCTACGTCGAAGGGTTCGTTCTCTTTAACTTTGACGGCTGGCATCCAGGTCGTACCTACATTAATTACCGTGGAGGAACGTAACCCCGGCAGTCGGCTCGGGATACGTCGGTTTTTAAGGGTTGCGGATGTTACCGTCTCGCCGCCCGGAATGCAAAGCCTCTGATCGAAAAGCGCTGGTCGGGGCTGGGGGCGGCGATTATCATGCGCGCCTTCGAATTTGCCCAGTCTTAATAGGGACAAACCCATGCTCGTGCTGGGATTGGAAACTTCTTGCGACGAAACCGGCGTGGCGCTCTATGACAGCGAGCGCGGCCTGCTGGCGGATGCGCTGTTCAGTCAGATCGATCTGCACCGCGTGTATGGCGGGGTGGTGCCGGAGTTGGCCTCGCGCGATCACGTCAAGCGTATGCTGCCGTTGATTCGCCAGGTGCTCGACACTGCCGGCTGCACCTCGCAGGACATCGATGCGATCGCCTATACCGCCGGCCCGGGCCTGGTCGGTGCGCTGCTGGTCGGCGCCTCCTGCGCCCAGGCGCTGGCGCTGGCCTGGGATATTCCGGCGCTGGGCGTGCACCATATGGAAGGCCATCTGTTGGCGCCGATGCTGGAAGAGACGCCGCCACAGTTTCCGTTCGTCGCCTTGCTGGTGTCCGGCGGACATACCCAACTGGTACGGGTCGATGGCATCGGCCGCTATCAGTTGCTGGGCGAGTCGCTCGACGATGCCGCCGGCGAAGCCTTCGACAAGACCGCCAAGCTGATCGGCCTGGGTTATCCCGGTGGGCCGGAGATTGCCCGCCTGGCGGAAAGCGGTACGCCGGGGCGCTTCGTCTTCCCGCGGCCGATGACCGATCGCCCGGGGCTGGATTTCAGCTTCAGTGGCCTGAAGACCTTCACCCTCAACACTTGGCAGCAATGCCGCGCCGCCGGCGACGACAGCGCGCAGACCCGTTGCGACGTCGCCCTGGCCTTCCAGCAGGCGGTAGTCGAGACGCTGACCATCAAATGCCAGCGCGCCCTCAAGCAGACCGGCCTGAACAGCCTGGTGATCGCCGGCGGGGTCAGCGCCAACCAGGCCTTGCGCCGTTCACTGGAAACCATGTTGGGCAAGCTCAAGGGGCGGGTGTTCTATGCCCGTCCGGCGTTCTGCACCGACAACGGCGCGATGATTGCTTATGCCGGCTGCCAGCGTTTGCTCGCCGGCCAGCACGACGGCCCGGCCATCCAGGTGCAGGCCCGTTGGCCGATGGAGCAGTTGCCGCCGCTGGCACCCTGAGGTCATGAGCCAAATTCAGCCAATAGATTCAAAAATGCCGTTCGCGCCCGGCCAGCAGGTCGCGTAGATTGCTGCGGTGACGCCAGACAATCAGCGCGGTCAGCAGGGTTATCGGCAGCAGCGCGGCAGGCTGCTGCCAGGCCAGCAGCGGCAGGGTCAGCGGCGTGGCGATCAGCGCCGCCAGCGAACTGGTGCGAGTCAGGGTGAACGCCAGCAGCCAGGCGCAGATGGCCAACAGTGCCGCCGGCGGATAGAGGCCGAGCAGCATGCCGGCGGCGGTGGCCACGCCCTTGCCGCCCTGAAAACGGAAGTACAGCGGATAGAGGTGGCCGACCACTGCGGCCAGGCCGACCCAGGCTTGTTGCTGGAGTTGCAGGCCGGCCAGGGCGGCGATCAGGACCGGCAGCAGGCCCTTGAGCAGGTCGCCGAGCAGGGTGAGGATCGCCAGTTTCTTGCCGGCGACGCGCAGCATGTTGGTGGCGCCGGGGTTGCCCGAGCCGCTGGCACGCGGATCCGGGCCGCCGACGAGGCGACTGAGCAAAATGGCGAAGGATAGTGAGCCGAGCAGGTAGGCGAGGACCGCCAGCAGCCAGAACATGGTATCCATTCCGGGCGGATAAGCCCTGATTCTAACGGGGCGCGGCGCCCTTGTCGTGGAGCGGAGCGGTTGGACAAAGTATTTATCGAAGGTCTGGAAGTCGACACCCTGATCGGTGCGTACGACTGGGAGCGCAACATTCGCCAGTGCTTGCGCCTGGACCTGACCTTCGGCTGGGATATCAGCGCGCCGGCCGCCGAGGATGATCTGAGCAAGGCGCTCGACTACGCCAAGGTCGCGGCCAGCATCGACGCCTTCGCCCAGGCGGCGCGCTTCGAGCTGGTGGAAACCTTCGCCGAACGCCTGGCGGCGGCGCTGATGAGCGAGTTCGGGATTGCCTGGCTGCGCCTCAAGGTCACCAAGCCGGGTGCCAACCCGGCGGCCAGCGGCGTCGGCGTGGAGATCGAGCGCGGATGTCGCTGACCCCGGTTTTCCTCGGCCTCGGCAGCAACAGCGAGCGCGAGCCGCACCTCCGCGCCGGCCTCGACGCCCTGGCTGGTTTCCTCCACGACCTGCGCTGTTCGCCGGTGTTCGAGAGCCAGGCGGTGGGGATCAAGAGCGGGCCCTTCTACAACCTAGTGGTGGCCGCGCAGACCGACCTGCCGCTGCTGGAGCTGGACCGTCGACTGAAAATCATCGAGGCCGACAACGGCCGCTATGCGCCGACCCGCAAGGGCCTGCCGCTGGACATCGATGTGCTGCTGTATGGCGACCGGGTCGGCAATTTCGATGGCCTGGTGCTGCCGCGCGCGGAAATCCTCAAGAACGCCTTCGTCCTCTGGCCGCTGGCGCTGCTGGCGCCGGAGGTTGAGCATCCGGGCGTCAAGCAGCGTTTCGCCGAGCTCTGGCAGGCGGCGCGGATCGAGCAACAGCTATGGCCGGTGGCTTTCCAGTGGCGGGGCGCCGAGTTGACTCCGACTACGTTGCTCGAGACATATCCGGCGCCCGTGTAGCCGCTCCTCCCGGATTGCATCCGGGCTATGCCTCGCGCCTACGCGTGCGCGGCGCTTTCCTTGTAGGCCTTGAGTGCCTTGAGGCGTTCGCGCTTGAGCGCTTCGCCCAGTTCTGCACCCTGCAGTCCCCGCGCCAGCAAGGGTTGCGCCGCCACTTCGCGTGCCGTCGCCGCGGCGCCGCGCAGGTAGGCGGCCTGCGGATAGTCGCGCTGTTCGAAGCCGAGGCGGCCGCGGGAGTCCATTTCGCAGGCGGCGATGAACTCCTCGAAGCGCTGCGGGCGGCGGTAGACGTCGAAACTGTGCAGCAGCTCGAGCAGGGTCGAGGCCTTGAGTTCGAGGGCACGATGGCCGTGGCCGTGGTATTGGCCGACCAGCAGGGCCAACTCCTGGCAGTCGCGCGGGGCCTTGCAGCGCTGGTTGACCGCGCGGATCAATTTCAGTCCGCGCTGTTCGTGGGCGATATGCTGCGGCCATTCGCTTGCCGGGGTCAGGCCCTTGCCCAGGTCGTGCAGCAGGCAGGCCCAGCGCACGCTCAGCGACTGGCCATGTTCGGCGCACTGGCGCAGCACGCTGAGGGTGTGGATGCCGGTGTCGATTTCCGGGTGGTGGCTGGCGGTCTGCGGCACGCCGAACAGCGCATCGACCTCCGGCAGCAGCTCCTTGAGTGCGCCGCAATCGCGCAGGACCCGGAGAAACACCTCCGGCCGCGACTCCATCAGCGCGCGGGAGATTTCCTTCCAGCTGCGCTCCGGGGTCAGCGCCTGCAGTTCGCCGGATGCGCTGAGCTGGCGCATCAGCGCCAGGGTTTCGTCGGCCACGCGAAAGCCCAGCAGTGCGTAACGGGCGGCGAAGCGGGCGACGCGCAGGACGCGCAGCGGATCTTCGGCGAAGGCTGGGGAGACGTGGCGCAGCAGGCGCGCCTGCAGGTCACGCTGGCCACCGTAGGGGTCGATGACCGTGCCGTGCGCGTCCTCGGCCATGGCATTGATGGTCAGGTCGCGGCGCAGCAGGTCCTCTTCCAGGCTAACCTCGGGGCTGGCGTAGAAGGTGAAACCGCCGTAACCCTGGCCGCTTTTGCGCTCGGTGCGGGCGAGGGCGTATTCCTCGCCGCTGTGCGGATGGATGAACACCGGGAAGTCCTCGCCGACCGGGCGGAAGCCCTGGGCCTGCATCTGCGCGGCGCTGGCGCCGACCACCACCCAGTCGATGTCCGCCACCGGCAGGCCGAGCAGGCGGTCGCGCACGGCGCCGCCGACTTTAAAAAACTGCATGAAAGCACCTCCGTCAGGCCCACAGCATAACCCCTGCGCGGCCGCTCCGGCGCTTCAGTGGGCCGGCGGAATCTGTTGCAGCAGCGCGTTGATGGCGACTTGCAGCAGCTCGGCGCTGTCCCTGGCCGGGCTCAGGCCGGTGCTGACCAGGCCTTCCCAGAGGATTTGCCCGCTTGGATCGGTCAGGCGCAGGCGCAGGGTGCCGGTCTCGTCGCGCAGGCGGTGGATGGCCTGGTAGCTGCCCAGCGGGTTGGGCGGCGGCACGTCGACGCGAAACTCCAGTGGTGTGTCGCGCAGGGCCAGCCAGTAGTAGACGTACAGCTGCGGGGTCTGGCTTTCATGGTAGCCGCGCTCGCCGAGGCCCTGGCGCAATAGCGGTTCCAGCTGGGCATAGCGTTCCTCATAGGGCGTGGCGCTGTTCAGCGCCTGCTCCGGCGGCATCAGCTGAAAACTCTGGCGACCGCGCAGCTCGGGTGCGGCCGCGTGCTCGATGCGGATTTGCGGGATGTGGCTGGCACAGGTGGCGAGGGCGAGGCACAGCAGCAGAAGGGCAAACACACGCATGGGCACGGGCTCCGCGGACGATAATGCCATGCTCGGCCGCGGGCCTAGCAGGTTGTTGAAAACTACTGTGCTCGGCTATACGGCGTTGAAATCAGCCTTAGCAAGCCGCTTGCGGCTAACGCGCTTTAGCGCGGCCCGAAGGGCGAGTGCTACGAGTACTGCTCATTTACAACTCGTAAACTCCGCGTCTTCGGCTGATTTTGCCTTGCCTTGCCTTGCCTTGCCTTCGCTCGCTACGTTTCAACAACCTGCTAGCGCCGGTCAACCGATCAAATGGGCGGGATGGCCAGCTCCAGGCGCGGGTATTCGTCACCGCTGCGCGGGTCGGGTCGCGGCGGCATGTGCTGGGTGTGAATGATCTGCTCACCCTGTACGGTTTCCAGGTGGATGTCGAAGCCCCAGAGGCGGTGCAGGTGCCTGAGCACCTCGTCGGTGGAGTCGCCCAGCGGTTTGCGGTCGTGCTGCTGGTGACGCAGGGTTAGGGAGCGGTCGCCGCGGCGGTCGATGCTCCAGATCTGCACGTTCGGTTCGCGGTTGCCGAGGTTGTATTGGGCGGCCAGGGTTTCGCGGATGAAGCGGTAGCCCTGCTCGTCGTGGATCGCCGGGACCAGCAGTTCGTCCTTCTGGTCGTCGTCGAGGATGCTGAACAGTTTGAGGTCGCGGATCACCTTGGGCGAGAGGAACTGCAGGATGAAGCTTTCGTCCTTGAAGCTGCTCATGGCGAATTTCAGGGTCGTCAGCCAGTCGCTGCCGGCGATGTCGGGGAACCAGTGGCGGTCTTCGTCGGTCGGCTTTTCGCAGATGCGGCGCAGGTCGCTGTAGATGGCGAAACCCAGGGTGTAGGGATTGATGCCGCTGTAGTAGGGGCTGTCGAAGCCCGGCTGGTAGACCACGCCGGTGTGCGACTGGAGGAACTCGATCATGAAGCCGTCGGTGACCAGGCCCTCGTCGTACAGGTCGTTCATCAGGGTGTAGTGCCAGAAGGTCGCCCAGCCTTCGTTCATCACCTGGGTCTGGCGCTGCGGGTAGAAGTACTGGGCGATCTTGCGCACGATGCGCACCACTTCGCGCTGCCAGGGCTCCAGCAGCGGCGCGTGCTTCTCGATGAAGTACAGGATGTTTTCCTGCGGCTCGGCGGGAAAGCGCTTGTTGTCCTTCTCGCTGTGCTTGCCGCTGCCCTTGGGGATGGTGCGCCAGAGGTCATTGATCTGCTTCTGTAGGTGCTCTTCGCGGTCCTTCTGGCGCCGGCGTTCTTCCTCGGCGGAGATCGGATAGGGACGCTTGTAGCGGTCGACCCCGTAATTCATCAGGGCGTGGCAGGAGTCCAGCAGTTCCTCCACTGCGTCGATGCCGTAGCGTTCCTCGCACTGCATGATGTACTGCTTGGCGAACACCAGGTAGTCGATGATCGAGCTGGCGTCGGTCCAGGTGCGGAACAGGTAGTTGCCCTTGAAGAAGCTGTTGTGCCCGTAGCAGGCATGGGCGATCACCAGGGCCTGCATGCACATGGTGTTTTCTTCCATCAGGTAGGCGATGCAGGGATCGGAATTGATCACGATCTCGTAGGCCAGGCCCATCTGCCCGCGCTTGTAGCCTTTTTCGGTGCTGAGGAAGTGCTTGCCATAGGACCAATGGTGGTAGCCGAGCGGCATGCCGACCGAGGCGTAGGCGTCCATCATCTGCTCGGCGGTGATCACCTCGATCTGGTTCGGGTAGGTATCCAGCGCGTAGCGCTCGACCAGGCGGCTGATTTCACGGTCGTAGGTGCGGATCAGCTCGAAGGTCCATTCCGAGCCGGTGGAAATGGGCTGGCGCTTCATCACGAGGCCCTCATGTGGTCATCCGGCGCTGGAACAGTTCGCGGAACACCGGGTAGATATCGGCCGCCGACACCAGTTGCTGCTGAGCGAAGGTGTCCTCGAACGTCTCGCGCACCGCTTCGTACTCGAACCACAGCGCCTGGTGTTCGCGCGGGGTGATCTCGACGTAGGTGAAATACTGGACGTACGGCATGATCTGCTTCATCAGGATATCCCGGCAGATCGGCGAGTCGTCATTCCAGTTGTCGCCATCCGACGCCTGGGCGGCGTAGATGTTCCATTCGTTGATCGGGTAGCGCTCGGCCATCACCTCCTGCATCAGCTTGAGCGCGCTGGAGACAATGGTGCCGCCGGTTTCCCGCGAGTAGAAGAATTCCTCCTCGTCGACCTCGCGCGCACTGGTGTGGTGGCGGATGAACACCACCTCGATCTTGTCGTAGTTCCGCTTGAGGAACAGGTAGAGGAGGATGAAGAAGCGCTTGGCGATATCCTTGGTCGCCTGGGTCATCGAGCCGGACACGTCCATCAGGCAGAACATCACCGCCTTCGAGGTCGGATTAGGCTGCTTCACCAGCAGGTTGTACTTGAGGTCGAAGGTGTCGAGGTAGGGCACGCGGTTGATGCGCGCGCGGAGTCGAGCAATTTCGGCTTCTATTTCCTGAATATCGTCGAAGTTATCCGGTTCTTCGCACTTGAGGCGCTCCAGCTCCGCGACTGCCAGCTTGAGTCTGGCGCGGCTGCTGCCGGACAGGGCGATGCGTCGGGCGTGGGCCGAGCGCAGGGTGCGGATGATGTTGATGCGCGACGGGTTGCCTTCGTTGCTGATGCCGGCGCGCACGGTCTTGAAGGTGTCGCTGCCGGTCAGATGGCGTTTGACCAGATTCGGCAGTTCGAGGTCCTCGAACATGAAGTCGAGGAATTCCTCTTGGGTGATCTGGAAGACGAAGTCGTCCATGCCTTCGCCGCTGTTGCTGGCTTTACCGCCGGCCTTGCCGCCACCGCCGCCGGGCGGGCGGGGAATGCGGTCGCCGGTGGTGAACTCCTTGTTGCCGGGATGGACGATGGTCTGCTTGCCGCCGCGGCCATGGTGCAGCACCGGCTCGTCGATATCGCGACCCGGGATGCTGATCTGCTCGCCGTGCTCCATGTCGGTGATGGAGCGGCGGCTGACGGCCTCCTCCACGGCCTTCTTGATGTGCTCACGATAACGCCGCAAAAAGCGCTGGCGGTTCACCGTGCTCTTGTTCTTGCCGTTCAGACGGCGGTCAATCACATAGCTCATGAGCGCTCCTTAGGGCCCACGCCCGTGCGGGCGTAGGCTCTGCGGTAACAGCGACCGGCCAGGCCGGCGGCGGGTTACTGCGATTTTCTGACCCGCAGGTACCACTCGGACAGCAGACGCACCTGTTTCTCGGTGTAGCCACGCTCGACCATGCGTTTGACGAAGTCGTTGTGTTTCTGTTGGTCCTCCTTGCTGGCCTTGGCGTTGAAGCTGATGACCGGCAGCAGGTCTTCGGTGTTGGAGAACATTTTCTTCTCGATCACCACGCGCAGCTTCTCGTAGCTCAGCCAGGTCGGGTTCTTGCCATTGTTGTTGGCGCGCGCGCGCAATACGAAGTTGACGATCTCGTTGCGGAAATCCTTCGGATTGCTGATGCCGGCCGGTTTCTCGATCTTTTCCAGTTCTTCGTTGAGGGCCACGCGGTTGAGGATCTCGCCGGTTTCCGGATCGCGGTATTCCTGATCCTGGATCCAGAAGTCGGCGTACAGCACGTAGCGGTCGAAGATGTTCTGCCCGTACTCGCTGTAGGACTCGAGGTAGGCGGTCTGGATCTCCTTGCCGATGAACTCGATGTAGCGCGGCGCCAGGTATTCCTTGATGTAGCGCAGGTAGCGCTCGCGCAGTTCGGCGGGGAACTGTTCCTGCTCGATCTGCTGCTCGAGCACGTAGAGCAGGTGCACCGGGTTGGCGGCGATTTCGTGCGGGTCGAAGTTGAACACCTTGGAGAGGATCTTGAAGGCGAAACGGGTCGACAGACCGCTCATGCCCTCGTCGACGCCGGCGCTGTCACGATACTCCTGGATCGACTTGGCCTTGGGATCGGTGTCCTTGAGGTTCTCGCCGTCATACACACGCATCTTCGAGTAGACGTTGGAGTTCTCCGGCTCCTTCAGGCGCGACAGCGCGGAGAACTGCGCGAGCATCTTCAGGGTATCCGGCGCGCAATGGGCGTTGGCCAGCGAGCTGTTGAGCAGCAGCTTGTCGTAGATCTTGATCTCGTCGGTGACGCGCAGGCAGTAGGGCACCTTGACGATGTAGATGCGGTCGATGAACGCCTCGTTGTTCTTGTTGTTGCGGAAGCTGTGCCATTCCGACTCGTTGGAGTGGGCCAGGATGATGCCACTGAACGGCAGGCCGCCGAGACCCTCGGTGCTGTTGTAGTTGCCTTCCTGGGTGGCGGTCAGCAACGGGTGCAGCACCTTGATCGGCGCCTTGAACATCTCGACGAATTCCATCATCCCCTGGTTGGCGCGGCACAGGGCTCCGGAGTAGCTGTAGGCGTCGGCGTCGTTCTGGGGGAATTCTTCCAGTTTGCGGATATCCACCTTGCCGACCAGGGCGGAGATGTCCTGGTTGTTCTCGTCGCCCGGTTCGGTCTTGGCGATCGCCACCTGGTTGAGGATCGACGGATGCAGCTTGATCACGCGGAACTTGCTGATGTCGCCGCCGAACTCGTTGAGCCGCTTGGTGGCCCAGGGCGAGATGACCGTGCGCAGGTAGCGCTGCGGAATGCCGTACTCCTCCTCGAGGATGGCGCCGTCCTCATCCGGGTTGAACAGCCCCAGCGGCGACTCGAACACCGGAGAGCCCTTGATCGCGTAGAAGGGCACGTGCTCCATCAGTTGCTTGAGTTTTTCCGCCAGCGACGATTTACCGCCGCCGACCGGGCCCAGCAGGTAAAGGATCTGTTTCTTCTCTTCCAGGCCTTGGGCGGCGTGGCGGAAGAAGGAGACCATCTGATCGATGCACTCTTCCATGCCGTGGAAGTCGGCGAACGCCGGGTAGCGGCGAATCACCTTGTTGGAGAAGATCCGCGACAGCCGGGAGTTGCTCGATGTATCGGTCAGTTCCGGTTCGCCGATGGCCAGCAACATGCGCTCAGCCGCGGTGGCATAGGCACTGCGGTCTTGCTTGCACAGCTCAAGGTACTCCTGCAGCGAGTACTCCTCTTGCCGAGTCGCCTCAAAACGCTGTTGGAAGTGGCTGAAAATACTCATGACGTCACCTCGCTCGATGCTAGTAACCGGCGGGTATCGGTCGTGCAGGTGCTGGTGCTGGCGATCAGCCGACAGGTCGGCCGATCAAGAATCCCCCCAGAACACCTAAATGGTCGCTGCCGATAGCCCGGAAGCCGGTGTGCCGGCTCTCCCTTGTTTTGGATGGCCTGAGGTAAGAGTAGTTCGGAATCGGCGAGGTCAAGGGGCGAGGAGCGATAACAGGATGTTACCGTTCGTCAGGCCGGGCCCGTAGCCCAAGGCTGGCGCGGGCTTGGCGGGCGGGAAAAATTATTCCGCGGCGGATTGGCTGGTTTCGTTCGGGTAGGTCGCGCGCCACAGCTCGAAGCCGCCATCTAGGCTGTACACCTCGGAGAAGCCCTGGCCGACCAGGTAGGCCGCGGCGCTCTGGCTGGAGTTGCCGTGGTAGCAGGCGACGATCAGCGGCTGGTCGAGATCGGCGTGGCTGATGAAGTCGTGCAGCGAGTGGTTGTCCAGGTGCCGCGAGCCGCTGATATGGCCAAGGGCGAAGCTCTGCGGGTCGCGGATATCGACGACCACGGCGCCTTGCTCGCGCAGCTGCTGGGCTTGTTCCGGGGCGATGCGGTGGAAATCGGTCATGGCTGGTTCTCCGGGCAGTCGCAGCGATGGCGCTCGCCGCTGTCGACATTCAATAAGGTCAGGGCGCCACCCCATACGCAGCCGGTGTCCAGGGCGAACAGGCCGGGTTCGTCGCAGCGGCCTTCGAGGGCCGCCCAGTGGCCGAAGATCAGTTTCAGCCCGCGGGTCTTGCGCGCGGGATGGCTGAACCAGGGGGCGTAGCCCGACGGCGCACTGCCGAGGCCTTCCTTGCTCTTCAGGTCGAGGGTGCCGTCGGCTTTGCAGAAGCGCATGCGGGTGAGGTAGTTGGTGATCACCCGCAGGCGGGTCACGCCTTTCAGCTCCTTGTCCCACTTGACCGGCTCGTTGCCGTACATGCCATCCAGATAGAGCGGCAGGCGGGCCTCGTCGCGCAGCGCTTCCTCGACCTCGGCGGCACATTTCAGCGCCTTCTTCAGCGACCACTGCGGTGGAATACCGGCATGCACCAGGGCGATTTCGCGTTCGGCGTCGTAGTGCATGAGCTTTTGCTGGCACAGCCAGTCGAGCAGGACATCGCGATCCGGCGCGTCGAGAATCTCGCGCAGGGTATCGGCCTTCTTCAGGCGTTCGATGTTGTGCGCGGCCGCCAGCAGGTGCAGGTCGTGATTGCCCAGCACGCAGACCAGCGCCTCGCGCATGGCGTAGAGGAAACGTAGGGTTTCCAGCGACTGCGGGCCGCGATTGACCAGGTCGCCGGTCAGCCACAGCTGATCCTGGGCCGGGTCGAAAGCCACGCGTTGCAGCAGGCACTTGAGCGGTTGCAGGCAGCCTTGCAGGTCGCCGACGGCATACACCGCCATCTCAGTGCAGGGCTCCCGGCACGAACAGGCGGAACGGCGCGATCGGGGCGTCGAACTGCTGGCCGTCCTCGGCGAGCATCTGATAACTGCCCTGCATGCTGCCGACTCGGGTGGCCAGCACTGTGCCGCTGCTGTAAGTGTGACTGGCGCCGGGATCGATCAGCGGTTGCTGGCCGATCACCCCGGCGCCGCGCACTTCCTGCACCCGGCCGTCGCCATCGGTGATGATCCAATGCCGCGCCAGCAGCTTGGCCGGCAACTGGCCCTGGTTGTGGATGGTCACGGTGTAGGCGAAGGCAAAGCGATTTTCTTCCGGCAGCGATTGCTCCGGGAGGTAGCGGGTGACGACGCTGACGTCGATCTGATAACGGGAGTCGGACATGGGAAACGCTCGGGAATCTGATCTGCGAGTCTAAAACCTCAGCCCGCGCTTGTCTGCTCGGCCAGTCGGTCGGCGAGGCGGACGAAGGCGGCCAGGTCCAGCTGTTCCGGACGCAGGCTGCCATCCACCCCGGCCGCGGCAATGGCGCCGCTGTCGAGCAGGCCCTTGAGGGTGTTGCGCAGGGTCTTGCGCCGCTGGTTGAACGCCTCGCGCACCACCTTCTCGAGCAGGCGATGATCCCTGGCCGGATGCGGCAGCACCTCATGCGGGACCAGGCGGACGATCGCCGAGTCGACCTTAGGCGGCGGATTGAAGGCGCCGGGGCCGACGTTGAACAGGTGTTCGACCCGGCAATGGTACTGCACCATGATCGACAGGCGGCCCCAGTCGCCACCACCGGGCTCGGCGGCCAAGCGCTCGACCACTTCCTTCTGTAGCATGAAGTGCATGTCGCGGATCAGCCCGGTGTGCTCGAGCAGGTGGAAGATCAGAGGCGTGGAGATGTTGTAGGGCAGGTTGCCGACCACGCGCAGGCTGTGCGGTGCGTCGCTCAGCTGGCGGAAATCGAACTTCAGCGCATCGCCCTGGTTGAGGCGGAAGTTCGCCTGCTGGCCGAACTTGCCTTGCAGGATCGGAATCAGGTCGAGGTCCAGTTCGACCACGTCCAGTTGCGCGCCGCTGCCGAGCAGGCCTTCGGTGAGGGCGCCCTGGCCGGGGCCGATCTCTACCAGACGCTCGCCTTCACGGGCGTGAATGGCGCGCAGGATGCGATGGATCACGCCGGCGTCGTGCAGGAAGTTCTGCCCGAAGCGTTTGCGCGCGCGGTGTTGGTAGTGTTCGGTCATGGGGCGGCTCCAAGCTTCAAGCCACACGCTCAAAGCACAATGCAAAGAGCGTGCAGTTTACCAAGCAAAGCCGCTGCAGGTGACAAACCATGGGGTCGAAGGGGTGATTTTCGCGTGTGGTGGCCAGGGTGGGGGGTTAACCCCGCGCGCGGCTGGCCGCCATGGCGTAGGCGGTTTCCAGGGCGACTTGCAGACTGCCGGTGTCGACCTTGCCGCTGCCGGCCAGATCAAGGGCGGTGCCGTGATCGACCGAGGTGCGGATGATCGGCAGGCCGAGGGTGACGTTCACCGCCGCGCCAAAGCCCTTGTACTTGAGCACCGGCAGGCCCTGGTCGTGGTACATCGCCAGTACCGCGTCGCACTGGTCGAGATACTTGGGGGTGAACAGGGTGTCGGCGGGCAGCGGGCCGATCAGCTCGAGGCCTTCACTGCGCAACTGCTCGAGGGTCGGTTCGATCACCTCGATTTCCTCGCGGCCGAGGTGGCCACCTTCGCCGGCATGCGGATTGAGGCCGCAGACCAGGATGCGCGGGCGGGCGATGCCGAACTTGTCGCGCAGATCGGCATGCAGGATGCGCGCGACCCGCTGCAGGCGCTCGGAGCTGATCGCCGCGGCGACATCCTTGAGCGGCAGATGGGTGGTCACCAGGGCCACGCGCAGGCCGCGGGTGGCGAGCATCATCACCACCTGCGCGGTGCCGGTCAGTTCGGCGAGGAACTCGGTATGCCCGGAGAAGGCGATGCCGGCGTCGTTGATCACACCCTTGTGCACCGGCGCGGTGATCATCCCGGCGAAGTGGCCGTCGAGACAGCCCTGGCCGGCGCGGGTGAGGGTCTCCAGCACGTAGGCGGCGTTGGCCGAGGCCAGCTGGCCCGGGATTACCGGCGCCTGCAACGGCGTATCCCAGACATACAGGCTGCCGGCTGGCGCCGGTTGCTGCGGCCATTGCGCTGGGCTGACGTCGAGCAGTTCGACGCTCAGCGCCAGCTGCTTGGCCCGCTCGGCGAGCAGGGCGCGACTGGCGATGGCGACCAGCGGATGCGGCTGGGCATGCTGGGCGAGCAGCAGGCACAGGTCGGGGCCGATGCCGGCGGGCTCGCCGGGGGTCAAGGCGAAAACGGGGGTAACGCTCATCGATGGGCTCTCGTATGCGTGGCGCCGGCACGGCTGGGGCAATCGACACTCTACGCCGAAGCGGGCGGCGGACATAAAAAAGCCCGGCTTGGAGCCGGGCTTGGATGTTTCTACAGCCCGTTAGAGCTTGATCTCGACGTAGGACTCATCGCGGATCTGGCGCAGCCAGGCCTGCAGTTCTTCGTCGTACTTGCGGTTGCGCAGGATGTTCAGCGCCTGCTGCTCGCGGAACTGCTCGCTGCTGTCGGTGGCGCGGCGGCCCATGACCTGAAGCACATGCCAGCCGTAGGTGCTCTTGAATGGCTTGGACAGTTCGCCGCTGGCGGTATTCGCCATCTGCTCGCGGAACTCGGGAACCAGCGCATTGGGGTCGATCCAGTTGAGGTCGCCGCCATTGAGCGCCGAGCCTGGGTCTTCCGAGAAGCTCTTCGCCAGCTCGCCGAAGTCTTCGCCGGCCTGAATGCGTTCGTAGAGGCGCTCGGCCAGGCGCTGGGCCTCAGCTTCGCTGCGGATTTCGCTCGGCTTGATGAGGATGTGGCGCACATGCACTTCATCCCGCACCTGGGCGCCGCCACCGCGCTTTTCCAGCAGCTTGAGGATGATGAAGCCGCCCGGGGTGCGCATCGGCTGGGTCACTTCGCCGGCCTTCAAGGCGCCAATCATGGCGTCGAACGGCGACGGCAGCTGGGCGGCCTTGCGCCAGCCCATGTCGCCGCCTTCCAGGGCGGTTTCACTGGCCGAGCGGGCGATCGCCAGCTGGGCGAAATCGGCGCCTTGCTGCAGTTGCTGATAGAGCTCGCTGGCCTGGCGGTCGGCGGCCTGGATGGCTTCTGAAGAGGCGCTTTCCGGCACCGGGATGAGGATGTTGGCCAGGTGGTATTCCTCGGACAGCTGCAGCTTGCCGAGGTCGGAGGCGAGGAAATTCTGCACTTCTTGCTCGGTGACCTGGATACGCTCGGCCACTCGACGCTGACGCACGCGGCTGATGATCATCTCGCGGCGCACCTGCTCGCGGGCGTCCTCGAAGGACAGGCCGTCACGGGTCAGGGCGGCGCGGAACTGCTCGACGCTCATGCCGTTGCGCTGGGCGATGGTGCCGATCGCCTGGTTCAGTTCCTCGTCGGTGATGCGGATGCCCGAGCGATCGCCGATCTGCAGCTGGATGTCCTCGATGATCAGGCGCTCGAGCACCTGCTGGCTGAGCACATGCTCGGGCGGCAGCGCCGCGCCGCGCTTGGCGATGGTCTGCTGGACCTCGCGCAGGCGCTGGTCCAGCTGGCTCTGCATGATCACGTCATTGTCGACGATGGCGACTACGCGGTTGAGCGGCTGCACTTCGGCCTGTGCCGAGGTGGCCAGAGTTGCATTTCCCAGCAACAGCGCGCCCAGCAGCAGCGGGCGCATGCAATCAGAAAGCTTGGTCTTCACGTTCACGGTAACCTTCAATGCCTTTGTCGAGGAAGCCTTCAACCTTGTTGCCCACGACTCCGCCGAGGCCTTTGAGGATGATTTGCAGGAACACGCCGCGATCGCCCTGCTCGTTCAGGTCGGGCGACAGGCTGAACTCGTCGTAGTCGACCCAGTAACGGTTGACCAGACGCAGCTTCCAGCAACAGCTGTCGTACTCGAAGCCACCGAAGGCCTCGAGGGTGCGGCTGCGGTTGTAGTCGAACTGCCAGCGGGCGATGGCGCTCCATTGCGGCACGATCGGCCAGATGGTCGAGATATCGTGCTGCTCGACCTTGTAGTAGTCCTTGATGGTTCGGCCGGTGACCGGGTCGAGGTAGTCGCCGCCCTGCTGCCATTGGCCGGTGCTCGAGTTGTACACAACGGTGTCATTGCGATAGCGGAAGCCAGCGTTGACCACCTTGTTCGGGTTGTCTTCCGGCTGGTAGTGGAACATCGCGCTGCCCGAGCGGGTGCTATGGCTGTCCGGGTCCCAGTTGAAGTCCGAGCTGAAGCGCCAGTCGCGGTTGAAGCGGTACAGGTACTCCAGGGCATAAGGCGATACCGAGGAGGTGGCGTCGTCGCGGTCGCGGAAGTCGATACCGGGCATCTGCACCTTGCGGTCGGCGAAGTAGTAGGCCTGGCCGATGCTGAAGGTTTGCCGCTCGAAACCGTCGGGCTGGATCCAGCGGTTGGTCGCACCCAGCGACAGCTGGTTGGCGTCGCCGATGCGGTCGTGACCGGAGAAGCGGTTCTCGCGGAACAGCGAGGAGTAGCTGAAGCTGCTCTCGCCGCTGTCGAACACCGGGATGTCGTCCTGGTCGCGTTCCGGGACATAGAGATAGAAGGCGCGCGGCTCGAGGGTCTGGCGGTAATTCTTGCCAAACCACTGGCTGTCGCGATCGAAGTACAGGCCGCTGTCGACGCTGTAGACCGGTACGCCACGATCCGGGGCATCGTCGAAGGTGCCGACCTGGCTCTTGCCGATGCTGTCCAGGTCGAGCTTGTAGTCGGTATAGAGATATTTGGCCGACGGCTTGAGGAAGCCCCAGGTCCAGTTGAGCGGCAGGCTGACGCCCGGCTCGACATGCGCACGATCGCCGTTGGCGCGGGCCAGACCAAAGATCTGGCTATCGTACCAAGGGGTCGGGAGGCCGTTCTCGTCGATGAAGTTGCCTTCCCGCAGGTCGCGGTCGAAGCGCACGAACTCGGTCGCGTAGGTCAGGTTCAGCCCGCCCGGCTGGAACGGCAAGGCGCCATCCAGGGTCAGCTGCGGCAGCCGATCGTAGGGGGTGATGTCGGTCACCGTCGCCAGTTCGTAGGCATGCGCATTCAGGCGCGCGGTGTAACTGTCGCCGCGCCAGGTCAGGGTGCCGCGCTGGTTGACGTAGGCGGTGGAGTCGATGCCGAGATCGGTCTGCAGATCTTGGAAATAGTACGGATCGCTGATGTCGGTGTAGTCGACTTCTTGCAGCAGGCGCGAGTCCAGGCCGCCGATGTGTTTCCAGCTGTACAGCCAGCGCTGATCGGTGTACTCGGACTGCAGTTTGCGTTCGTCTTCCTGGTCGTCCAGGTAGGCGGCGCCGATCTGCCCTTGGCTGCTCTCGGTCAGGTAGCGCCCCTCACCCTCCAGCAGCAGGCCGCGATTGGCCATGTAGGTCGGGTAGAGCGTGGCGTCGTAGTTGGGCGCCAGGTTGAAATAGTACGGCGTCGCGATGAAGAAGCCGGTATCGCTCGAGGTGCCCAGGCTCGGCGGCAGGAAGCCGGACTGGCGACGGTCGTCGATCGGGAAATAGATGTAGGGGGTGTAGAAGACCGGAACGTCTTTGACCCGCAGGGTCACGTTGGTGGCGGTGCCGAAGCCGGTGGCCGGGTTCAGCGTGACGTTGTTGCCCTTCAGGCTCCAGGCGTTGCTGCCCGGCTCGCAACGGGTATAGGTACCGTCCTTGAGGCGGATGATCGCGCTCTCTTCACGCTTGGCGTACAGCGCGTTGCCGCGGGTATGGCCTTTGTGCAGCACATACTCGGCGTTATCGACCTGGGCCTCGCCGTTGTCCAGTTGCAGCTCGGCACGGTCGCCGACCACCAGGGCGCCGTCGTCGCGCATGCGGACGTTGCCAACCAGTTCGCCACGGTTCTCCGCCTGGTGCAGGCTGGCCTCGTCGGCCTCGACCTGCAGGCTGCCCTGGCGCAGGACCACGTCGCCGGCCAGGGTGGCGACCTGCTTTTCCTGCTCGTAGCGCGAGGCCTTGGCCGAGATGTACATCGGCGCCTGACTCAGCGGGGTCTTGTCGTTCATCCCCGGACGGGTCGGCTCGATGTAGGCGCCGGCGCAATAGGGTCCGGTTTCCGCCAGTTGGGCTGGGGTCAGCTGATCCCGGGGTACCCAGTCGAGATGGCTGTAGTCGGCGCTGCGCGATTTGAGCCCCTTGCCCGCGCTTTCGGTGACCAGGGTGGTGGTCGGCGCGCCTTCCTCGGTGGTTTTGGTGCTGGTCGCACTGACGGCGCTGTCAGTATGCTCCGGGCGTGGCGGCAACGCGCCGGCTTCGGCCTTGGGCGCACAGGCCCAGCCGCCAGTGGGAGACACTTGGCAGTCAAACTGCTCGGCGGCGGCGACGTATTGGGTGGCTACAGGCTGCAAGGCCAGAAGGCTGCCGGTGACCAGCAGCGGGAATTTTTTACGAAACGCGGGGTAGTTTACTGCCATCTTATAAGTCCGGGCTTCCTGCGCGCCAACGGCCGCTGGGGCCGCACGCCACTCGATGGGCTGAAAAAGATGCTGGATAATAAAGCATGCCCCGCACAACGGCTAGCGCCGTCGGAGACCCTTGTAATGCCTGATGAAGATGTACGCCTGGGCCAGTTGAGCGCCTGGTTGGACCGGTGTTTGCCGGAGTTGTTTGCCGCTGAAGGCTGGGGCGCAGTGCCCGCCGCGACGCTCACCTCAGCCAGCAGCGATGCCAGTTTTCGCCGCTATTTCCGCTGGCAGGCGGGGCCGCGCAGCCTGATCGTGATGGACGCGCCGCCACCCCAGGAAGACTGCCGGCCCTTCGTCAAGGTCGCCGGGCTGCTGGCCAGCGCCGGCGTGCACGTGCCGCAGATTCTCGCCGCCGATCTCGAGCGCGGGTTTCTCCTGCTCCCGGACCTGGGCCGGCAGACCTATCTTGAGGTGATCGACCCGGACAATGCCGACACCTTGTTCGCCGATGCCGTGCAAGCGTTGCTGGCGTTCCAGCAATTGCCGCTGGATGCCGGCCTGCCGCACTACGATGATGCCCTGCTGCGCCGCGAGCTGCAGCTGTTCCCCGACTGGTACCTGCAGCGCCACTTGGGCATCGAGCTCAGTGGCGCGCAGCTGGCCGCCTGGCAGCGCAGCTGTGATCGGCTGATCGCCAGCGCCCTGGCGCAGCCGCAGGTGCTGGTGCACCGCGACTTCATGCCGCGCAACCTGATGCTCAGCGCACCGAATCCCGGGGTGCTGGACTTTCAGGATGCGGTCTATGGGCCGGTGACCTATGACGTCACCTGCCTGTTCAAGGACGCTTTCCTCAGCTGGCCGGAAGCGCAGGTGCGCGCCTGGCTCGAGCGTTACTGGGCGCTGGCCCGCGAGCAGGGGATTCCGGTTCAGGCCGATTTCGCGGAGTTCCTGCGTGCCAGCGACCTGATGGGCGTGCAGCGCCACCTCAAGGTGATCGGCATCTTCGCGCGCATCTGCCATCGCGACGGCAAACCCAAGTACCTCGGCGACGTGCCGCGCTTCTTCCGCTATATCGAAGCGGTATTGGCGCGGCGGCCGGAGCTGGCCGAACTGGGCGAACTGCTCGCCAGCCTGCCGGCGTTTGAGGCCGTGCCGGCATGAGGGCGATGATCCTCGCCGCCGGCAAGGGCGAGCGCATGCGCCCGCTGACCCTGCACACGCCCAAGCCGCTGGTGCCGGTCGGTGGCCAGCCGCTGATCGAGTACCACGTGCGCGCCCTGGCCCGTGCCGGATTTCGTGAGCTGGTGATCAACCACGCCTGGCTCGGCCAGCAGATCGAGGACTACCTCGGCGACGGTGCGCGCTTCGGCGTGCACATCACCTATTCGGCCGAGGGCGAGCCGCTGGAAACCGGCGGCGGCATCTTTCGCGCCTTACCGTTGCTCGGCGAGCAACCGTTCCTGGTGGTCAACGGCGACATCTGGAGCGACTACGATTTCGCCGCCCTGCGCCGCCCGCTCGTCGGTCAGGCCCATCTGGTGCTGGTGGACAACCCGGCGCATCACAGCAGCGGCGACTTCCGTCTGGCTGGCAGGCAGGTCAGCAATGCCCAGGTTGGGCAGCCGAGCCTGACTTATAGCGGCATCGCCGTGCTTGCCCCGGCGTTGTTCGCCGACTGCCAGGCCGGTGCCTTCAAGCTGGCGCCGCTGCTGCGCCAGGCGATGGCGGCCGGGCAGGTGAGCGGTGAGCGCTTCGCCGGGCGCTGGGTGGATGTCGGCACCCACGAGCGGCTGGCGGAAGTCGAACGCCAGCTCGCGGCGGAGGCCTGAGATGCTCTGGCCGGCGACTGTCATCGGCGCCACCGCGGGGCTGGCCTTGGCCAACATTCCCGGGGCGCTGCTCGGCGCCTTGCTCGGCCAGGTGGTCGATCGCCGCCTGCGCCTGGACAGTTGGCGTGCGCTGCTGAGCCATCTGCGCGGCTCGCTGGCGGCGGCCCCGGCGCTGGACGAGGGCGAGCTGCTGTTCGTTCTCCTCGGCCGGCTGGCCAAGAGCGACGGTCAGGTGCTGGAGGCGCATATCCAACTGGCGCGCGGCGAGATGCGCCGCCTGCGCTTGGACGAGCAGGCGCAGCGCCAGGCCATCGATGCCTTCAGCCGTGGCAAGCTCGGTCAGGAGTCCCTGCGTTTGCCGCTGGAGCGCTTACGCACGCGGCGCGAGCGCGGCGAGGCGCTGTTGCGGGCCTGCTGGCGGATGGCCTGGGTCGATGGCCGAGTCAGCTCGCGCGAGCGCGAGCTGTTGCTGCGCTGGGGCCAGTGGCTGGGCTGGAGCGGCGAGGCGGTGACGGCGCTGGGGCGCGACTATCAGCCGGCCAGTCAGCCGCTGACCCATAACGCCGGCACCTATCAGGACGCCCTGCGCCTGCTCGGGGTGCAGGCCGACAGCGAGCCGGCGGCGATCAAGCGCGCCTACCGCCGTCTGCTCAGCCGCCATCACCCGGACAAGCTGGCCGGCAGCGGCGCCAATCCGGCGCGGGTGCGCGAGGCCACGGAGCAGACCCGAGAGCTGCACAGCGCCTACAGCCTGATTCGCGAGCGCCGCGGCTTTCGTTAATCGGCTTGGGCCGCGCTCTGCAGATGCAAGGCCAGCCAGCCCTTGATGCGCCGATACAGCTGTTCCTGCTCGATCGCCGGGTTGCCCGGTAACGCCTTCATCGCCACCTGGGCATAGGCCGGCTGTGGCTGGCGCTTGCCGGCCTGGAGGCGCTGGCGGGCGGCGTCGCGCTCGTTGGCCTGGTCCTGATAGTAGAAATCACCGGCGGCCAGCTTCAGTTGCGGCAGCAGTTGCTCCAGCGCTGGGCCGAAGCCTTCCGGCTCGCGGGCGGCGACCAGCAGCAGATTGTGGATCGGTGCCTCGGCATGCTCGCTGAGGTAGCGCGCGGCCCAGTAGGCGCCGCTGCCGTGACCGAGCAACACGATGCTGGCGGGTTGCTGCTGCTGGGCGACGGCGATGCCGGCCTGGATGCGCGCCAGCATCCGTTCGGCATGGGCCTGGCGCTGTTCGGCGCTGAAGCTCGGCGCTGCGTCCGGCGGCGCTGCCGCGGCTGCCTCGGGCGTGGCGCTGGCGGGCGCGTCTGCTGCTGGCGGCGCCTGCTCAATGCTGACTCCCGCGGTCGGCCGCACTGGCGGTATGGCGCCCTGTGGATCGGGCAGGCTGAGGCTGAGGCTATGCCAGCCGGCGTCCGGCAGCTTGCGCCGCAGCGGGCCGATGGCCTGCGGCCAGTCGGCACTTTCCGCATCGCCGGGGAGGAGGATCACCACGCCGCGGGGCTGGCTGACATTGGCCGGCCGCCAGAGGGCGAGGAACGACTCGTCGCCGGCTCGCAGCAGCTGTTGCTCGGCGGCGGGCAGCTGCCGCTCCAGCGCGCTGGCGGCGTCGGCGCTGCGTTCGCTGTGGCGGCGCTCGACCACCGGCGCCTGCTCCGGCTCGGCCGCCGGCTGCTCGGCGGCCAGCACGGGCTGGGCGCCGAGCAGCAGGAGCAGCAGGCACAGGGTGGGCAGTCGCGGACGGGGCAGGTGGCGCATCGTGGCATTCCGGGCCGGTGTGGTGCGGGCAGCCTACTGCGCCGCCGTGCGTTTGTCAGGCCGGGCTTGGCCAGCAGCGGGGCGGCTGGAGTAAGGTAAGGCGGCCGCCTCCGCCAGTCTCAGGATGTCCCGCATGCCGCGTCTGCTCCGCCTTTGTCTGCTTCTCTGCGGCCTGTGCCTGCCGCACCTGGCCTTGGCGGCGCCGGCGCCCGTGCCGTTGGAGTTGAGCGCCGAGCAGCAGGCCTGGCTGGCGGCACACCGGCAACTGCGGGTCGGCGTGGTGCTGCAGGCGCCCTATGCGCAGCTGGATCGCCGCGTGCAGAAACTCTCCGGCGCCAATATCGAACTGATGGAGGCCCTGGCCGCGGCCCTGCGGGTCGAGTTGGAGTGGCACAGCTATGCCGACCAGACGGCGCTGGAGGCGGCGCGACGGGCCGGGCACATCGACCTCGCCCCTGGCCTCAGCCAGACCCCGGCGGGCCTGCGGCTGTGGCTGTTCTCCGCCCCCTATATGCGCGTGCCGCAGCTGCTGGTGGGCGAGCGCAGCAGCGCCGGCAGCATCGATCTCGAACAGCTCGGTGGCGCCGATCCACTCGCCGTGCGCAGCCCCAGCGCGGTGGCGGACTTCCTGCGCGGCACCTACAGCAACCTGCTGCTGCAGCCGGTGAACTCCGAACGCCAGGCCCTGCAACACCTGCGCGCCGGCCAGGCGAAGTACGCGGTGATCGACGCCGCGCAGCTCGGCCGGCTGGCGCGCGAAGCCGAGTTCGCCGGTCTGGCGGTGGTCGGCGACGTCGGCTTGCCGCAACTCTTGCGGGTGGCCTCGCGGCGTGACTGGCCGCAACTCTCGGGCCTGCTCGACAGTGCCCTGCGTGCCCTGCCGGCCAAGGATCTCGAGCGCCTGCGCGAGCGCTGGCTGGATACGCCGGCCCCGCGCGCCGACGAGTCGCCGGCGTTGTGGCGCAGCCTCAGCCTGCTGCTCGCTGGGTTGCTGCTGCTCGCCGCGCTGCTGCTGGTCTGGCAGCGCCGCCAGCAGCAGGCCCTGGAGCGCCGGCTGCGTGACGCGCGCCAGGCCATCGAACTGCGCGAGGCGGCCGAGGAAGCGCTGCGCCTGACCCAGTTCTCCATCGATCAGAGCACCGTCGGCATCCTCTGGGTCAACTGGGACAGCCATGTGCGCTATGCCAACCGCGCCGCCGAAGCGATGCTCGGCTATGCCGCCGGCGCGGTGGTCGAGCGACCGCTGCGCGATTTCGAACCCAACCTGCACATGGACCGCTGGCTCAACCTGTGGCGCCGCGCACGCGGCAGCGACGGCGAGCCGCTGCACTTCGAGACCGAATGCCGGCGCGCCGACGGCGGCGCGTTGCCGGTGGACGTGGCGCTGAGCTTCCTGCGCTTTCGCCAGGCCGAATACCTGGTGGTTTACCTCACCGATGTCACCGAGCGGCGCCGCGCCTTGGCCGCCCTGCGCGAGAGCGAGGCGCGCCTGCAGGGCATCGCCGCCAACGTGCCGGGCCTGGTGTTCCGTCTGGAGCGGCCCTATGCCGGCGCGGCGGTGGACTTCGCCTTTATCAGCGAGGGCAGCGAGAGCCTGGTCGGCTACAGCGCCGCCAGTCTGCTGGCGCCGGATCGCGGCATCCGCAGCCTGGTCCATCCTGATGACCGCGCCAGCTACCACCGCACTCAGGATCAGGCCCTGCTCAGCGACAGCGACTGGCGCTGGCAGGGGCGCATCCTCACCCGCGACGGCGCGCAGCGCTGGGCCGACATCAAGGCCAGCGCCCGTCATCTCGACGGCGGCCTGGTGGTGTGGGATGGCATCGTCTGGGACATCAGCGAGAACAAGCGCATCGAACTGGAGCTGGCCGATTCGCGGGCGCAGTTGCGCGAACTGTCGGCGCACCTGGAGAGCGTGCGCGAGGAAGAGAAGGCGCGTATCGCCCGCGAGGTGCACGACGAACTCGGCCAGGTGCTCACCGTGCTCAAGCTGGAGACCTCGATGTGCGAGCTGGCCTATGCCGCCCTCGACCCCGGCCTGCAGGAGCGCCTGAACAGCATGAAACGCCTGATCGCCCAGCTGTTCCAGCTGGTGCGCGACGTGGCCACCGCCCTGCGCCCGCCGATCCTGGATGCCGGCATCGGCTCGGCGATCGAGTGGCAGGCGCGACGCTTCGAGGCGCGCACGCAGATTCCCTGTCTGGTCGAGGTGCCGGAGCAGCCGCTGGTACTGGCCGACGCCAAGGCCATCGGCCTGTTCCGTATCCTGCAGGAGGCGCTGACCAATGTGCTGCGCCATGCCCAGGCGCATACTGTCGAACTGCGCCTGGCGGTGGAGGGCGCTGCCTTGCAACTGAGCGTCAGCGACGACGGCCAGGGGTTCGATCCCGCTGCGGTGGGCGCCAGCTCGTTCGGCCTGGTCGGCATGCGCGAGCGGGTGCTGATGCTTGGCGGCAGCCTGGTGATCGCCAGCCGCCCGGGCGAGGGTACCCAGCTGACGATCCGGGTGCCGCTGGGGTAGGGTGGATGTCGTTTTTTGCATCCACCGGCTTGTCGGTGGAAAACGCTGCGCGGTTTTCCACCCTACTGGGATGACGCGGTGGGTCCTGTTGGGGCAGGGTGGTCGGGATTTTGTAGGTTGGTGTTGAGCGCAGCGATACCCAACGCCGGATTGATGGGTATCGCTGCGCTCACCCCATCCTACGGTTGCACACTTAACACCGTAGCCCGGATGCCATCCGGGCTATGAAGGGAGACACAGAGTGATTCGGGTACTGGTTGCCGAAGACCACACCATCGTCCGCGAGGGCATCAAGCAATTGATCGGCCTGGCCAAGGACCTGTGCGTGGCGGGCGAGGCCAGCAATGGCGAGCAGCTGCTCGAGACGCTGCGGCACACGCCCTGCGAGGTGGTGCTGCTGGACATCTCGATGCCCGGGGTCAATGGCCTGGAGGCGATCCCGCGGATTCGTGCGTTGGCCAATCCGCCGGCGATTCTGGTGCTGTCGATGCACGACGAGACGCAGATGGCGGCGCGCGCGCTGAAGGTTGGCGCCGCCGGCTACGCGACCAAGGACAGCGACCCGGCGCTGCTGCTCACGGCGATCCGCAAGGTCGCCGCCGGCGGCCGCTACATCGATCCGGAACTGGCCGACCGCATGGTCTTCGAGGTCGGCCTGACCGACGCGCGGCCGGCCCATGCGCTGCTCTCCGAGCGCGAGTTCTCGGTGTTCGAGCGCCTGGTGCAGGGCGACAGCGTCAACGACATCGCCCAGCAACTGGCGCTCAGCAGCAAGACCATCAGCACCCACAAGGCGCGCCTGATGCAGAAGCTCGGTGCCGGCTCGGTGGCCGATCTGGTGCGCTATGCCATGGAGCACAAACTGCTGTAGGGCGGTGCTTTTGGTAGGAGCGGATTTATCCGCGAACCCGGGATAAAGGCGCTGCCAAGCCTTTCGCGAATGAATTCGCGCCTACAGGTTCGGCATGTGCTGATAGCCCACCGGCCAGGGGATGCTGCACGCCGGATTGCATCCGGGCTACGACATCTCCAACACGTAACTGGGGCATAGCCTTTGGCGTTGCCTGGATCGCCAGCAAGCTGGCTCCTACCGGGGCGGTCCGTGCATCGCTCCCTCGTTGTAGGGCAATCCTTACACGCAGTATTCCGCTCTGCTTATAGCAATCTCTCATACCCCCCGATTTGCGCCGGCTGCAGGCTTCTCTAGGCTTTCTGCACGGCTTATAAAAAATCGCAGGTGTGGGTTATGAGCGAGGCTATGACTACCGCGGCTGGGACCGCTGACGTGCTGGTGAGCTTTCGTGGCGTGCAGAAGAGCTACGACGGCGAAAACCTGATCGTCAAGGATCTCAACCTGGACATTCGCAAGGGCGAGTTCCTCACCCTGCTGGGGCCGTCCGGCTCCGGCAAGACCACCAGCCTGATGATGCTGGCCGGTTTCGAAACCCCCACCGCCGGCGAGATCCTCCTCGGCGGGCGGGCGATCAACAACGTGCCGCCGCACAAGCGCCACATCGGCATGGTGTTCCAGAACTACGCGCTGTTTCCGCACATGACGGTGGCCGAGAACCTGGCCTTCCCGCTGTCGGTGCGCGGCATGAACAAGAGCGACGCCGGCGAGCGGGTCAAGCGTTCGCTGGCCATGGTGCAGCTCGACAAGTTCCGCCACCGCTACCCCGGCCAGCTCTCCGGCGGCCAGCAGCAGCGCGTGGCGCTGGCCCGCGCGCTGGTGTTCGAGCCGCAGCTGGTGCTGATGGACGAGCCGCTCGGCGCGCTGGACAAGCAGCTGCGCGAGCACATGCAGATGGAGATCAAGCACATCCACCAGCGACTCGGCGTCACCGTGGTCTACGTCACCCACGACCAGGGCGAGGCGCTGACCATGTCCGACCGCGTGGCGGTGTTCCACCAGGGCGAGATCCAGCAGATCGCCCCGCCGCGGGAGCTGTACGAGTCGCCGCGCAACACCTTCGTGGCCAACTTCATCGGTGAGAACAACCGCCTCCAGGGCCAGCTGCTCAGCCATGACGGCGAGCGTTGTGTGGTGAGCCTGGCGCGCGGCGAGAAGGTCGCGGCGCTGGCGGTCAACGTCGGCCAGCCGGGCGAGCCGGTGACCCTGTCGATCCGCCCCGAGCGGGTGCGCATCAACGGCAGCAGCGAGAACTGCGCCAACCGCTTCTCCGGGCGCGTCGAGGAGTTCATCTACCTCGGCGACCACGTGCGCATCCGCATGGAGGTGTGCGGCAAGAGCGATTTCTTCGTCAAGCAGCCGATCGCCGAACTCGACCCCGCCCTGGCGGTCGGCGATGTGGTGCCGCTCGGCTGGCAAGTGGAGCACGTCCGCGCCCTCGATCCGCTGCAGGCGGAGTAGGGCGCATTCAGCTGTTTTTCCAATCCCGTATCGAGGAGAAAACAACAATGAACAACTCGCTGAAATTCACCGCCATCGCCGTCGGCATGGCCTGCGCGGCGCAGGTGCTGGCCGCCGACCTGACCGTGATTTCCTTCGGTGGGGCGAACAAGAACGCCCAGGTCAAAGCCTTCTACGAGCCGTGGGAGAAGGCCGGCAACGGCAAGATCATCGCCGGCGAATACAACGGTGAGATGGCCAAGGTCAAAGCCATGGTCGACACCAACAGCGTGTCCTGGAACCTGGTGGAAGTGGAGTCGCCGGAACTCGCCCGCGGTTGCGACGAGGGCATGTTCGAGGAGCTCGACGCCGCGCAGTTCGGCAAGGCCGACGACTTCGTGCCCGGTGCCCTGACCACCTGCGGCGCCGGCTTCTTCGTCTGGTCGACGGTGCTGGCCTACAACGCCGACAAGTTGAAGAGCGCGCCGGCCAGCTGGGCGGACTTCTGGGATACCAGCAAATTCCCAGGCAAGCGCGGCCTGCGCAAGGGTGCCAAGTACACCCTGGAGTTCGCCCTGATGGCCGACGGCGTGGCGCCCAAGGAGGTCTATAGCGTGCTCGCCACCAAGGAAGGCCAGGACCGCGCGTTCAAGAAGCTCGACCAGATCAAGCCGAGCATCCAGTGGTGGGAAGCCGGCGCCCAGCCGCCGCAGTTCCTCGCTTCTGGCGACGTGGTGATGAGCTCGGCCTACAACGGCCGCATCGCCGCGGTGCAGAAGGAGAGCAACCTCAAGGTGGTGTGGAACGGCGGCATCTATGACTTCGACGCCTGGGCCATCCCGAAAGGGGCGAAGAATGCCGACGAGGCGAAGAAATTTATCGCCTTCTCGCTGCAGCCCGCGCAGCAGAAGATCTACGCCGAGAACATCGCCTACGGCCCGGCCAACATCCAGGCCGTGCCGTTGCTCGACAAGGGCCTGCTGGCGAACATGCCGACCACGCCGGCCAATATCGAGAACCAGGTGGCCATGGACGTGGGCTTCTGGGCCGACTACGGCGAGCAGCTGGAGCAGCGCTTCAATTCCTGGGCGGCGAAATAGGCGCCCAGGCGCCTAGGTAGGATGGGTTGAGCTTGCGATACCCATGCTGACGTCGCCGATGGGTAGCGCTGCGCTCCACCCATCCTACTGTCCGCAAGTCCCTCGCCCCGCTGGGGCGAGGGATGCCAATCAGTTTCACCGGAGCCTTCCATGGCCACCACCGTCACCCTCACCGAATTCGCCGGCCTGACCCTCAAGCAGAAGCTGGCCCGCGCCGAGCGCCTCAACCGCTTGAAGGCGCAGGCGCTGATCCTGCCGCTGGTGCTGTTCCTGCTGCTGATCTTCCTGCTGCCGATCGCCGCGCTGCTGTACAAGAGCGTCAGCAACCCCGAGGTGGTCGGCACGCTGCCGCGCACGGTGCAGGCCATCGCCCAGTGGGACGGCAAGGCACTGCCGGACGAAGCCAGCTACAAGGCGCTGAGCCTGGACCTGGCCGATGCACGCAAGCAACAGACCATCGGCGACCTGTCCAAGCGCCTGAACATGGAGCTGGCCGGTTACCGCAGCCTGATGGCCAAGACCGCCCGCGCCCTGCCGTTCAAAACTGAGCCCGCCTCCTACAAGGACGCCATGGAGGCGCTCGACGAGCGCTGGGGCGACCCGGCCTACTGGCAGGCGATCCACCGCAACGCCAGTGCCTTCACCCCCTATTACCTGCTCGCCGCACTCGATCACCGCATCGACGAACTCGGCGAACTGGCCCCGGCCACGCCGGACCAGGCCATCTACCTGGACATCTTCGCCCGCACCTTCTGGATGGGCCTGGTGATCACCGCCATCTGCCTGGTGCTGGCCTATCCACTGGCCTACCTGCTGGCTAACCTGCCGGCGCGGCAGAGCAATCTACTGATGATCCTGGTGCTGCTGCCGTTCTGGACTTCGATCCTGGTACGCGTGGCGGCCTGGATCGTGTTGCTGCAGTCGGGCGGCCTGATCAATGGCGCGCTGCTGAAGCTGGGCTTGATCGACCAGCCGCTGCAGTTGGTGTTCAACCGCACCGGCGTGTACATCGCCATGGTGCACATCATGCTGCCGTTCATGATCCTGCCGATCTACAGCGTGATGAAGGGTATCTCGCCGAGCTACATGCGCGCGGCGATCTCGCTCGGCTGCCACCCGTTCGCCAGCTTCTGGCGCGTGTATTTCCCGCAGACTCTGGCCGGCGTCGGCGCCGGTGGCCTGTTGGTGTTCATCCTGTCGATCGGCTACTACATCACCCCGGCGCTGCTCGGCAGCCCCAGCGACCAGATGGTCAGCTACTTCGTCGCCTTCTACACCAACACCAGCATCAACTGGGGCATGGCCACCGCGCTGGGCGGCCTGCTGCTGCTGGCCACCCTGGTGCTGTACGTGGTCTACGGCTGGCTGGTCGGCGCCAGCCGTCTGCGCTTGAGCTGAGGAGAGAATCGAGATGCTCAGTCCCTACATGTCTCCGGTTGAACGCCTGTGGTACTACGGCCTGCGGCTGATCTGCGGCCTGGTGCTGCTGTTCCTGGTCCTGCCGGTGCTGGTGATCGTGCCGTTGTCGTTCAATGCCGGCACCTTCCTGGTCTATCCGATCCAGGAGTTCTCGCTGCGCTGGTACCAGGACTTCTTCACCTCGGCCGAATGGATGCGCTCGCTGAAGAACAGCCTGATCGTCGCCCCGGCCGCCACCCTGCTGGCCATGGTGTTCGGCACCCTGGCGGCGATCGGCCTGACCCGCGGCGAGTTCCGCGGCAAGGCGCTGGTGATGAGCCTGGTGATCTCGCCGATGGTGGTGCCGGTGGTGATCGTCGGCGTGGCCTGCTACCTGTCCTTCGCCCCGCTGGGGTTCGGCAACAGCTACCTGGGGCTGATCGCGGCACACGCGGTGCTCGGCGTGCCGTTCGTGATCATCACGGTGTCGGCCACCCTGCAGGGTTTCGACTACAACCTGGTGCGCGCCGCCGCCAGCCTCGGCGCCTCGCCGACCACGGCGTTCTTCCGCGTGACCCTGCCGCTGATCGCCCCCGGGGTGATTTCCGGCGCGTTGTTCGCCTTCGCCACCTCGTTCGACGAAGTGGTGGTCACCCTGTTCCTCGCAGGCCCCGAGCAGGCCACCCTGCCACGGCAGATGTTCAGCGGCATCCGCGAGAATCTCAGCCCGACCATCGCCGCCGCCGCGACCCTGTTGATCGGCTTCTCGATAGTCCTGCTGCTGACCCTGGAATGGTTGCGCGGGCGCAGCGAGAAACTGCGCACCGCGCCGAACGAGTAGGGCGTAGGTTGGCGCTGAGCACAGCGAAGCCCAACGAGCGGAGTTGGGGCCGCCGCGATGTTGGGCTAGTGCGTAGGATGGGTTGAGCGAAGCGATACCCATCCTACGCATTGGCTTCCCGCACTGCCGGGAATCCAGTAAACCAGCGCTTCGACCATGGTCGAGCCCCTTCCCTGACGTACGACAACCGCCTCGCACTGCGACTCAGGCTACAATTCGCGCACCTGATTAAGCTCCGAGGCTTTCCATGCAACCCTTCGCCATCGCCCCGTCGATCCTTTCCGCCGATTTCGCCCGCCTCGGCGAGGAAGTCGACAAGGTCCTCGCCGCCGGCGCCGACATCGTCCACTTCGACGTGATGGACAACCACTACGTGCCCAACCTGACCATCGGCCCGATGGTCTGCACGGCGCTGCGCAAGTACGGCATCACGGCGCCGATCGACGTGCACCTGATGGTTGCGCCGGTGGACCGCATGATCGGCGACTTCATCGAGGCCGGTGCCAGCTATATCACCTTCCATCCGGACGCCAGCTTCCATATCGACCGCTCGCTGCAGTTGATCAAGGACGGCGGTTGCAAGGCCGGCCTGGTGTTCAATCCGGCCACTTCGCTGGAAAGCTTGAAGTACGTGATGGACAAGGTCGACATGATCCTGTTGATGAGCGTCAACCCGGGCTTCGGCGGGCAGAAGTTCATCCCCGGCACCCTCGACAAGCTGAAAGAGGCGCGCGCCTTGATCGATGCCAGCGGCCGCGCGATCCGCCTGGAGATCGACGGCGGGGTCAACGTGCAGAACATCGGCGCGATCGCCGCCGCCGGGGCCGACACCTTCGTCGCCGGTTCGGCGATCTTCAATCAGCCGGACTACCGGGCGGTGATCGACGCCATGCGTGACGAATTGGCGCGCGCGGCTAAATGAGTTTCGAACAGCTGTTCCCTGGCCGCCTGCCGCGCCTGGTGATGTTCGACCTGGACGGCACCCTGATCGACTCGGTGCCGGACCTGGCCGCCGCCGTCGACCGCATGCTGCACGCGCTCGGCCGCCCGGCGGCGGGCATCGAGGCGGTGCGCGAGTGGGTCGGCAACGGCGCGCGGGTGCTGGTGCGCCGGGCCCTGGCCGGCGCGCTCGAGCATGCCCATGTCGACGAAGCGGAAACCGAACGGGCGCTGGAACTGTTTATGGAGGCCTACGGCGGTAGCCACGAACTGAGCGTGGTCTACCCCGGCGTGCGCACCACCCTCAAGTGGCTGAAGCAGCAGGGCGTGGAAATGGCCCTGATCACCAACAAGCCGGAGCGCTTCGTCGCCCCGCTGCTGGATGAGAAGAAGATCGGCCGCTACTTCCGCTGGATCATCGGTGGCGACACCCTGCCGCAGCAGAAGCCCGATCCGGCGGCGCTGCTGTTCGTCATGCAGATGGCCGAGGTCAAGGCCGTAGACGCGCTGTTTATCGGCGACTCGCGCAACGACGTGCTCGCCGCCCGCGCCGCTGGCGTGCCCTGCGTGGCGTTGAGCTATGGCTACAACCATGGTCGGCCGATTCATGAAGAGTCGCCGGCCCTGGTGGTCGACGATTTGCGCGAGCTGCTGCCGGAAGGTTGCTTAGCACCCGACGCTGCGCTAATGTCGCCTGATTCCGCTGCAAACCCACCGCCAAGAGACAGCATCGTGGCAGTTGCCCGCAAACCCTGGATGACCCTGATCAAGGCCCTGGCCCGTTGGCGTTGGCGCGCCTGATCGATTCCTGACCGGCATAGCGCCGGTGCGTTTGCCTACCGACCGTTTTACCCTCATGCCACGAGGCTGCTCATGACCCGCGAAGAATTCCTGCGTTTGGCCGCTGCCGGCTACAACCGCATCCCGCTTGCCTTCGAAACCCTGGCCGACTTCGACACGCCGCTGTCGATCTACCTCAAGCTCGCCGACGCGCCCAACTCCTATCTGCTCGAATCCGTGCAGGGCGGCGAGAAATGGGGCCGTTACTCGATCATCGGCCTGCCGTGCCGCACCGTGCTGCGCGTGCACGAACAGCAGATCAGCGTGAGCCACGACGGCGTGGAAACCGAACGCCTGCAAGCCGAGGACCCGCTGGCCTTCGTCGAGCAGTTCAAGGCCCGCTACCAGGTGCCGAGCATTCCCGGCCTGCCGCGCTTCAACGGCGGCCTGGTCGGCTACTTCGGCTACGACAGCGTGCGCTACGTCGAGCAGAAACTGGCCAAGTGCCCGAACCCCGATCCGCTGGGCAATCCGGACATCCTCCTGATGGTCTCCGACGCCATGGTGGTGTTCGACAACCTGGCCGGCAAGATGCACGCCATCGTCCTCGCCGACCCCAGCGTGGCGGACGCCTACGAGCAGGGCCAGGCGCGCCTCGCCGAGATCCTCGACCAGCTGCGCCAGCCGATCACCCCGCGCCGTGGCCTGGATTTCAGCGCGGTCGGCGGCCCCGAGCCGAGCTTCCGTTCCAGCTTCACCCGCGAGGACTACGAGCGCGCGGTCGATACCATCAAGGAATACATTCTCGCCGGCGACTGCATGCAGGTGGTGCCGTCGCAGCGCATGAGCATCGACTTCCACGCCGCACCGATCGATCTGTACCGCGCGCTGCGTTGCTTCAACCCGACGCCCTACATGTACTTCTTCAACTTCGGCGACTTCCATGTGGTCGGCAGCTCGCCGGAAGTGTTGGTGCGCGTCGAGGACAACCTGATCACCGTGCGCCCGATCGCCGGCACCCGTCCGCGCGGGGCCAGCGAGGAGGCCGACCTGGCGCTCGAGGAGGACCTGCTCTCCGACGCCAAGGAAATCGCCGAGCACCTGATGCTCATCGACCTCGGCCGCAACGACGTCGGCCGGGTGTCCAGCACCGGCTCGGTGAAGCTCACCGAGAAGATGGTGATCGAGCGCTATTCCAACGTCATGCACATCGTCTCGAATGTGACGGGGCAGCTGAAGGAAGGCTTGACGGCGATGGACGCGCTGCGCGCCATCCTGCCGGCCGGCACCCTGTCCGGCGCGCCGAAGATCCGCGCGATGGAGATCATCGACGAGCTGGAACCGGTCAAGCGCGGGGTCTACGGCGGCGCGGTCGGCTACCTGGCGTGGAACGGCAACATGGACACCGCGATCGCCATCCGCACCGCGGTGATCAAGAACGGCGAGCTGCACGTGCAGGCCGGCGGCGGCATAGTCGCCGACTCGGTGCCGGCCCTGGAGTGGGAAGAGACCATCAACAAGCGCCGCGCCATGTTCCGCGCGGTGGCTTTGGCCGAACACTCCCACAAGACCAACGCCTGAGGATTCCGTCATGTTGCTGATGATCGACAACTACGACTCTTTTACCTACAACGTGGTGCAGTACCTCGGCGAGCTGGGCGCGGACGTGAAGGTGATCCGCAACGACGAGCTGACGGTCGCCGAGATCGCCGCCCTGCAGCCCGAGCGCATCGTGGTTTCGCCCGGCCCTTGCACGCCGACCGAAGCCGGCGTGTCGCTGCAGGTGATCAGCCACTTCGCCGGCAAGCTGCCGATTCTCGGCGTCTGCCTCGGCCACCAGAGCATCGGCCAGGCCTTCGGCGGCGACGTGGTGCGCGCCCGCCAGGTCATGCACGGCAAGACCAGCCCGGTGTTCCATGAGCAGCAGGGCGTGTTCGCCGGCCTCAACAACCCGCTGACGGTGACCCGCTACCACTCGCTTATCGTCAAGCGCGAAACCCTGCCGGACTGCCTGGAAGTCACCGCCTGGACCCAGCACGCTGACGGCAGCGTCGACGAGATCATGGGCCTGCGCCACAAGACCCTGCAGGTCGAGGGCGTGCAGTTCCACCCGGAGTCGATTCTCTCCGAGCAGGGCCACGAACTCTTCGCTAACTTTCTCAAACAAAGTGGTGGGGTACGCTGACATGAACATCAAGGAAGCTCTCAATCGGGTGGTCAACCAGCTCGACCTGAACACCGCGGAAATGCAGGACGTGATGCGCGAGATCATGACCGGGCAGTGCACCGACGCGCAGATCGGCGCCTTCCTCATGGGCATGCGCATGAAGAGCGAGACCATCGACGAGATCACCGGCGCGGTCTCGGTGATGCGCGAGCTGGCCAGCCGGGTCGAGCTCTCCAGCCTCGATCACGTGGTCGACGTGGTCGGCACCGGCGGCGATGGCGCCAACATCTTCAACGTCTCCACCGCCGCGGCCTTCGTCGTCGCCGCGGCCGGCGGCAAGGTGGCCAAGCACGGCAACCGCGCGGTGTCCGGCAAGAGCGGCAGCGCCGATCTGCTGGAGGCGGCCGGCATCTACCTGGAGCTGACTCCCGAGCAGGTGAAGCGCTGTATTGAATCGGTGGGGGTCGGCTTCATGTTCGCCCAGGTCCATCACAAGGCGATGAAATACGCCGCCGGCCCGCGTCGCGAGCTGGGGCTGCGCACCCTGTTCAACATGCTCGGCCCGCTGACCAACCCGGCCGGGGTCAAGCATCAGGTGGTCGGCGTGTTCAGTCAGGAGCTGTGCCGGCCGCTCGCCGAGGTGCTCAATCGGCTGGGCAGCAAGCATGTGCTGGTGGTGCATTCGCGCGATGGCCTGGACGAGTTCAGCCTGGCCGCCGCCACCCATATCGCCGAGCTCAAGGACGGTGAAGTGCGCGAATACGAGATCCGCCCGGAAGACGTCGGCCTGCACAGCCAGACCCTGATGGGCCTCGAAGTCGACAGCCCGCAGGCCTCGCTGGAACTGATCCGCGACGCCCTCGGCCGGCGCAAGACCGAGGCCGGCAAGAAGGCCGGCGACCTGATCGTGCTGAATGCCGGCGCGGCGCTGTATGCCGCCGACCTGGCCACCAGCCTGCATGAAGGGGTGCACCTCGCCCACGATGCGCTGTACACCGGCCTGGCGCGCGAGAAAATGGAAGAACTGGTGTCCTTTACCGCGGTGTATCGTCAGGAGAATCAAGTGTGAGCGTGCCAACCGTCCTCGAAAACATCCTCGCGCGCAAAGTCGAAGAAGTGCGTGAGCGCAGCGCCGTGGTCAGTCTCGCCGAGCTGGAGCGCGAGGCGCGCAGCGCCGACGCTCCGCGCGGTTTCGCCAACGCCCTGCTGGAGCAGGCCAAGCACAAGCAGCCGGGGGTGATCGCCGAGATCAAGAAGGCCTCGCCGAGCAAGGGCGTGCTGCGCGAGAACTTCGTTCCGGCGGCGATTGCCAAGAGCTACGCAGACGGCGGTGCGAGCTGCCTGTCGGTGCTCACCGACGTCGATTTCTTCCAGGGCGCCGACCGTTATCTGCAAGAGGCCCGCAGTGCCTGCAGCCTGCCGGTGATCCGCAAGGACTTCATGATCGACCCCTACCAGATCGTCGAAGCCCGCGCCCTCGGCGCCGACTGCGTGCTGCTGATCGTCTCGGCCCTGGCCGATGCGCAGATGGCCGAACTGGCGGCGGCGGCTAAGCAGTTCAACCTCGATGTGCTGGTCGAAGTGCACGACGGCGACGAGCTGGAACGGGCGCTGAAGACCCTCGACACGCCGCTGGTGGGGATCAACAACCGCAATCTGCACACCTTCGAGGTCAGCCTGGAAACCACGCTGGATCTGCTGCCACGGATTCCGCGCGATCGTATGGTGGTCACCGAGAGCGGCATCATGAACCGTGCCGACGTCGAGCTGATGGAGATCAGCGAGGTCTACGGCTTCCTGGTCGGCGAGGCGTTCATGCGGGCGGAGAACCCCGGTGCCGAGTTGCAGCGGCTGTTCTTCCCCGAGCGGCGCATCGTTGTCGGCAACGATCCGGACTGAACGATCCGCCCACGAAAAAGCCCGGCACTGCCGGGCTTTTTCGTTTCTGCACTGGGCGTTCAGCGCGTGCCGAACACCACCATGGTCTTGCCCTTGACGTAGACCAGCCCCTGTTCCTCCAGGGACTTGAGTACGCGGCCGACCATCTCCCGCGAGCAGCCGACGATGCGGCCGATTTCCTGGCGGGTGATCTTGATCTGCATGCCGTCCGGGTGGGTCATGGCATCCGGCTGCTTGCACAGGTCGAGCAGGGTGCGGGCGACGCGGCCGGTGACATCGAGGAAGGCCAGGTCGCCGACCTTGCGCGTGGTGTTGCGCAGGCGGTCGGCCATCTGGCTGCCGAGTGCATAGAGGATTTCCGGGTCCTGTTGGGTCAGCTCGCGGAACTTGGCATAGCTCAGCTCGGCGACTTCGCATTCGGTCTTGGCGCGCACCCAGGCGCTGCGTTCTTTCTCGCTGCCTTCCTTGTCGAACAGGCCCATCTCGCCGAAGAAATCGCCGGGGTTGAGGTAGGCGATGATCATCTCGCGGCCGTCGTCGTCCTCGATGAGGATGGTGACCGAGCCTTTGACGATGAAGAACAGGGTTTCGCAGCGATCGCCTGCGTAAATGATGGTGCTTTTGGCGGTGTAGCGACGGCGGTGACAGTGTGCGAGGAGTTTATCGAGGTTCTTGATCTTCGGAGTAAGAGTGATCGCTACCATGCCCGAGCCCCAGAAAAGTAGTTTTAAGTCATTGTCTTAGCGGCAATTTATTTTTTGTTATCTGAGCCAGTGTGCCAGTAAACCGGCGCCAGCTTAACAGGCCCTGCGTGGTGCTGGTCGGTTTTGCGACGCAGCTAACATCTCGCGGCCAAGGCGCTGCGGCTTAGCCCGTTTTTGGCCCTGTGCTAAGCTTGCGCCCCTTTTTAACAGCGGAGGCGCGGCAATGAAAGCACGCATTCAGTGGGCTGGCGAGGCCCTGTTCCTGGGCGAATCCGGCAGCGGCCACGTGGTGGTGATGGACGGCCCGCCGGAGAGCGGCGGGCGCAATCTGGGCGTGCGGCCGATGGAAATGGTCCTGATCGGCCTGGGCGGCTGCACCAACTTCGACGTGGTCAGCATCCTGAAGAAATCCCGCCAGCCGGTGGAAAGCTGTGAAGCCTTCCTCGAAGCCGAGCGCGCCGGCGAGGAGCCGAAGGTGTTCACCAAGATTCACGTGCATTTCGTGGTCAAGGGTCGTGGCCTGAAGGAAGCGCAGGTCAAGCGCGCGGTCGATCTGTCGGCGGAGAAGTACTGCTCGGCCTCGATCATGCTGGCCCGCGGCGGGGTGGAGATCACCCACGACTACGAGATCGTCGAGTTGGGTTGAGCCGCGTGGCTCCGCCATCCAACTATCATAAAGGCGGCGCACACTCTGGCAGCGGGTTGCCGACCTCTGCATAATGGCGCCCCTTTTCAGGGGTGCCAGTCGCGGCTCACGCCGGCTGTAGCCCCGAACAGACAACCAAAATCGCCATCGCGAAGAGGTGTTAACCGTCCTACGCAGGTGCGTCGTTCGCATCTGACGGGCATGCTCGATCACGCGGCAGAGCCGCACCTACAAGAGAATCTCCAACGGTGAAAAGCAAACTCAAGCTCCACGGGTTCAACAACCTGACGAAGACCTTGAGCTTCAACATCTATGACATCTGCTACGCGGAAACGCAGGAAGACCAGCAGGCCTACGTCCAGTACATCAATACCGAGTACGACGCCGAGCGCCTGACGCAGATCCTCACCGATGTTGTCGACATTATCGGCGCCAATATCCTCAACATCGCCCGCCAGGACTACGACCCGCAGGGCGCCAGCGTGACCATCCTGATCTCCGAGCAGCCGGTGACCCCCACCGACAGCCAGATCGAGGAGTCGCCGGGGCCGCTGCCGGAGACCATCCTGGCGCACCTGGATAAGAGCCACATCACCGTGCACACCTACCCGGAAATCCATCCGGTGGAAGGCATCGCCACCTTCCGGGTGGACATCGACGTGTCCACCTGCGGGGTGATCTCGCCGCTGAAGGCGCTGAACTACCTGATCCACCAGTTCGACTCGGACATAGTCACCGTCGACTACCGCGTGCGCGGCTTCACCCGCGACGTGGAAGGCCAGAAGCACTTCATCGACCACGAGATCAACTCGATCCAGAACTACCTGTCCGATGACACTTATGACGCCTACCAGATGACCGACGTCAACGTGTACCAGGAGAACCTGTTCCACACCAAGATGCTGCTCAAGGACTTCGAGCTGGACAACTACCTGTTCGGCGACGCCACCAACAACCTCTCCGCCGAGCAGCGCAAGCTGGTGGAAGAGCGGGTGCGACACGAGATGCTGGAGATTTTCTACGCGCGCAATATGCCGCGCTGACCAAGCTGCTGCGCTTGGAGATACAGCGTTAAAAACAGGCTCGGAAAGCCGCTTGCGGCTAACGCACTTCAGTGCGGCCCCGAAGGGGCGAGCGGAGCGAGTACTGCTCATTTACAGTTGTAAACTCCGCTTCCTCACCTGTTTTTGCCTTGTCTCTCCTGCGCTCGCGACGCTTGGAAGAGGTAGGAAAATAAAAAGGGCGCCATTGGCGCCCTTTTTGTTGTCCGCAATTCAGATCCGGTAGGTGCTCTTGGTCATCACCTTGGACAGCAGGCTCATGCCGAACTTGACCGGCAGCGGGAAGCGCAGGCCGCCGGCTTCCAGGGCGCTGTCGGCGTGCTGCTGCTCATCGCTGCGCATCTGCTCGAGAATGGCGCGCGACTTGCCGTCTTCGGCCGGCAGTTGCTGCAGATGGGCGTCGAGGTGTTTGCATACCTGATCCTCGGTGGCGGCGACGAAGCCCAGGCTGACCCGGTCGCTGATCAGCCCGGCCACTGCGCCGAGGCCGAAGGACAGGCCGTAGAACAGCGGGTTGAGCACGCTCGGGTGGCTGCCCAGCTCGCGGATGCGCTGCTCGCACCAGGCCAGGTGATCGACCTCTTCGTCGGCGGCCTGTTCCATGGCGGCGCGCACGTCCGGCAGCTTGGCGGTCAGCGCCTGGCCCTGGTATAGCGCCTGGGCACAGACCTCGCCGGTGTGGTTGATGCGCATCAGGCCGGCGACGTGGCGGGCGTCGTCGCTGTCCAGATCGACATCGGGCTGGGTGATCGCCGGCGAAGGCCGGTAGGGCTGGCCGCTGAACGGCAGCAGGGTGCGCAGGGCGGCGTCGGCCTGCAGCAGCAGGCGATCGGCGCGGGAGTAATGGCGTTCGCTGGCCATGGGGGACCTCCAGGAAAACGATGCCGGCAGTTTACTCCATGCGCGGCGCCGGGGCTTGATCGGCATCAGTCCGCTCCGCCTTGCTGGGGCTCTAGCCCGGCGGCCAGGCCATCTGCCGCTGGCCGAGCACGTGCATGTGGATGTGGTAGACGCTCTGGCCGGCCAGCGGGTTGCAGTTCATCACCATGCGGAAACCACCCTCGCAGCCCAGCTCCTTGGCCAGGCGCTGGGCGGTATAGGTGATGTGGCCGAGCAGGGCCTTGTCGTCTTCCTCGAGGTCATTGAAGGTGCGGATGTGCTTTTTCGGGATCAGCAGAAAATGCACCGGCGCCTGCGGGTGGATGTCGTGGAAGGCGATGACCTGCTCGTCTTCATAAAACTTGCGCGCGGGAATATCCCCGGCGACGATCTTGCAGAACAGACAGTCCACGGACAGCGCTCCGGCTTTATTTGCAGAAGCCTGAGTTTAACAGCGGCCCGCCGCGACCGCGATTCACAAGGAGTGGGTGTGAAAAACGATATCCATGATCTCGGCCTGGTGCTCGATTCCAAGGTCAAACTGATCGTAATCGAGTCCTGGGACGAGCCGCGGGTGCTGGAAACCCTGACCAGCCTGGCGATCAAGCGCGGCCTCGGCCTGTATACCTGGGCGGTGACCGAGGGCGTGCAGCGCCTCGGTTTCGGCGGCGAGGCGCTGGGCGCGGAGCCGAGCTTCGAGCCGGAGGCGGCGCTCAAGCTGATCAAGCACGACCCGCAGGCCAACCTCTATGTGCTCTGCGACCTGCATCCGTTCCTCGACGACAATCCCAAGCTGGTGCGCCTGCTCAAGGAGATCGCCATGGCCGAGGGCACGCACAAGCCGACCCTGGTGCTGGTCTCCCATGGGCTGAAGCTGCCGGCGGAGGTGCAGCGCTATGCCGCGCGCTTCAGTCTGGCGCTGCCTTCGGAAGACGAGCTGCTGGCCATCGTGCGCGAGGAGGCGGGGCGCTGGAGCGAGCGCAATCGCGGCGCGCGGGTGCGCACCGATAACCGTACTCTGCAGCAGGTGGTGAAGAACCTGCGCGGCCTCAGCCATGGCGAGGCGCGGGCGCTGGCGCGCAACCTGATCTGCGACGACGGCGCGATCACCCAGGAAGACCTGCCGGAGCTGAACAAGACCAAGTTCCAGCTGCTCGACCTGGAGGGCGTGCTCAGCTTCGAGTACGACACCGCGCGCTTCGCCGAGGTCGGTGGGCTGGCCAATCTCAAGCGCTGGCTGGCCGAGCGCCAGCAGGTGTTCATGGCGGGCCAGGGCGTCGACCTGCCCAAGGGCGTGCTGTTGGTCGGCGTCCAGGGCGCCGGCAAGAGCCTGGCCGCCAAGTCGGTGGCCGGGCTCTGGGGCCTGCCGTTGCTGCGCCTGGACTTCGCCTGCCTGTACAACAAGTTCTTCGGCGAAACCGAGCGCAACCTGCGCGAGGCGCTGCGCCTGGCCGAACAGATGGCGCCCTGCGTGCTGTGGATGGACGAGGTGGAGAAGGGCCTGGCCAGCGGCGAGCACGACGGCGGTGTCAGCCAGCGCGTGCTCGGCGCCCTATTGACCTGGCTGGCCGAGCGCCAGGCGCCGGTGTTCCTGGTGGCGACCGCCAATGCCATCGACCGTCTGCCGCCGGAACTGGTGCGCAAGGGTCGCTTCGACGAGCTGTTCTTCGTCGACCTGCCGGAGGCGGCGGTGCGCGCGGAGATCTTCCGCATCCACCTGCAGCGCCGAGAGTTGGAACCGCACGGCTTCGAGTTGGCCGAGTTGGCGACGGCCACCGAGGGGTTTTCCGGGGCGGAGATCGAACAGGTGGTGGTCAGCGCCCTGTATGCCGGCCAAGCCCGCCAGCAGGCGGTCGATCAGGCGCTGCTGCTGAACAGCATTAAAGGCACGGCACCGCTGTCGGTGGTGATGGCCGAAGACTTGGCCCGCTTGCGCGCCTGGGCTCAGGGACGCACGGTCGGCGCCGATTGAAGCGCCTTAGAACCTGTCTCGGATCTGCTGCGCGTCGGCGATACAGCGTTAAAAGCAGCCTCAGAAAGCCGCTTGCGGCTAACGCGCTTTAGCGCGACCCGAAGGGCGAGTGCAATGAGTCATGCTCATTTACAACTCGTAAACTGCGCTTCTTCGACTGTTTGATTCGCTACGCTCACCCTTCGGGCCAGCCTTCGGCTGTTACTCCCGTTGGTCGTTGCGCCTTGTCTCGCTCTAGCTCGCGAGATCCGAGACAGGCTCTTAGCCCTGGCTGAGCGACCTGTTGATCCGCCCCGCCAGGCGCCGCATCAGCAGGCGCGGCAATAGCCGCGGCAGCCAGGCGGCGAGACGGTTGCGCCAGCCGGGAATGATGATCGCGCGGTTCTTAGCCAAGGCCTTGACCGCGTACAGCGCGACTTCCTCGGCGCTGAGCAGCCGCTTGCTGCCCTGCAGACGGCTGTCATCGAGCCGGGCGTTGCGGAAAAACGCGCTGCGGGTCGGCCCCGGGCACAGCACCGAGACCTTCACCCCGACCGCCTTGAATTCTTCCCGCAGCCCTTCGGACAGGTGCAAGACGTAGGTCTTGCTGGCGGAGTAGCTGCTCATCCACGGCCCCGGCTGGAAGGCTGCCCCCGAGGCGACATTGAGGATCTGCCCGCCGCCGAGGGTGGCCATGACGTTGCCGAGGGCGTGACACAGGCGGGTCAGGGCCAGCACGTTGAGTTCCAGCAGCTGTTGCTCGTCGGCCCATTCGTGGGCGAGGAAGGCGCCCGAGGTAGCGATGCCGGCGTTGTTCACCAGCAGGTCGATCTGCCGCTCGCCCTGTTCCAGCTCGAGGAGCAGGCCGGTCAGTTGCAGCGGGCTGCTCAGATCACAGACGCGGAACAGCACCTCGACGCCGAAGCGCTGGGTCAGCTCGCAGGCGATGCTGTCCAGGGCGTCGCGCCGGCGGGCCACCAGGATCAGGCTGCGGCCGCGCCGGGCCAGGGCTTCGGCCAGGGCCAGGCCGATGCCGCTGGAGGCGCCGGTGATCAGGGCATAGCGGGGCATGGGGTTCTCCGTGACAGGGCCGGCGCCAGGCGGCGCCGGTTCGGTCGGGCCTGCGCCGGTGCGGCTTATTCTTCGCCGTAGGGGTTGCTGGGCTTTTCCTGGGTGGCGGGCATGTCGTAGCTGCCTGGCAGGCCGAGGTCATCACCCAGGCCGCTGAGGGCGGCGACGCCGCCGAACAGCAGCGCCAGCACCAGCGCGGCAATCGGGATCAGCCACAGGCCGGCGAGCACCTTGACTGCCGTGCTGTTGGCCGGCGGCGGCGGGCCGTAGCGATTGGCGCCGGGGGTGCCGGGCACCAGCAGCATCAGCAGGGCGAACACGCTGCCGACCAGTGGGATCAGGTTGAGCAGCAGCAGCCAGCCGGACCAGTCGATATCGTGCAGGCGCTGCACGCCGATCTGCACCGCCACCACCATCAGGGCGATAGACGCGGCGATCATCAGGATGGCGCCGAGGGTCTGGTCGATCCCCAGGCCGATGGCGGCGATGCCGAACAGGCCGGCGCCGGCCAGCATCAGCACCAGCGACCAGGCCAGGTAGCGCAGGCGGCCGATCCGCCCCTCGAGGCTGAACACCTTGAGGTCGCCTACCTCCGGCAGCGGCTCGCCGACCGGTGCCTGCGGTGGCGTATAAGGCGACGGTTCGGCGCTGCCGGGGGAAGACGGCGGCTGGGGCGGGGCGCTTTCCGCCAACTGCGCCTGGCGCGCCACATACTTGTCGATGACGATGCCACAGGCCGCGCACTCAATGGCTTGGGGTTGCTCGTGGGCGCACTTCGGGCACTGCATGCGGGCGTCGGTCATGGCGTTGACCGTTGCCGCCGGGCGGTGCTCGTCGGTATCCACCAGGCTCAGGCTGGCGGCCTGGTCCGCCTCCATACGCACATGGGCGCCGGCCCGGGTCAGGGCGACGACATATTTGTCCACCTCGGTGGCCGAGAGGTCGCGCTTGAGCACCACGGCGCGCCGGCCGAACAGCTGCTCGATGCGCGCGCGGTCGCTTTTGAACAAGCGGGCGAGATTGTCCTTGACGGTGTCGAGCGACATCTCCGGCAGCAGTTCGCCGTCGAAGACGATCTTGAAACGGGCTTCGTTCATGCGGGCTTCCTTGTCGGCGTGAGAGGGTTAAGCACAGCGTAGTAGCCCGGCGCACGGCGCGACAAGCGGCGTCCAACGGCCGCGGTCACGCCATCCGCTGCGGCTTTAGCCTGGCCAGCGTTGCCCGAGCTGGCTACTGCGGGCCAGGGCGGCGCGGTACTCGCGATCGAGGCGCTGCACCAGTTCATCGACGCTCGGCAGGTCGCTGATCTCGCCGACGCCCTGGCCGGCCGACCACACGGTTTTCCATGCCTTGGCTTCGTCGCTGACCGGCTTGAGCTTCTCGCCGTAGTTCATCTCGCCTTTATCCTGTAGGCGCTGCATGTCGTAGCCGGCCAGTTCCAGGCTCTGGCGCATGAAGCTCGCCGGCACGCCGGAGACTGCCGGGGTGTGGATGATGTCGGCGGCCTTGGCGTGGAGGATCATCTGCTTGTAGGGCTCGTCGGCATTGCTTTCCTGGGTGGCGATGAAGCGCGTGCCGAGATAGGCCAGGTCGGCGCCGAGCATCTGCGCGGCGAGGATCTCGTGGCCGTGGTTGAGGCAGCCGGAGAGCAGCAGGGTCTTGTCATAGAATTGACGGATTTCGGCGAGCAGCGCGAACGGGCTCCAGGTCCCGGCATGCCCGCCGGCGCCGGCGGCCACCGCGATCAGGCCATCGACCCCGGCCTCGGCGGCCTTCTCCGCGTGGCGGCGGGTGGTCACGTCATGGAACACCAGGCCGCCGTAGCTGTGCACGGCATCCACCACTTCCTTCACCGCGCCGAGGCTGGTGATGACGATTGGCACCCGGTGCTCGACGCAGATCGCCAGGTCGGCCTGCAGGCGCGGGTTGCTGTGGTGGACGATGAGGTTGACCGCGAAGGGCGCCGAGTCGGCATCCAGGCCGGCCTCGATCTCTTCCAGCCAGGCCTTGAAGCCACTGCTCTCGCGCTGGTTCAGGGCCGGGAAGCTGCCGACTATGCCGTTGCGGCAGCAGGCCAGGACCAATTGCGGATTGGACACCAGGAACATCGGCGCGGCGACGATCGGCAGGCGCAGACGTTGGTCGAGCAGGGCAGGCAAGGACATGGGGGTTCCTCTTATTCGGCGTCAGAAGGGTTTGACCACCACCAGGATGACGATGGCCAGCAGGAACAGCACCGGCACTTCATTGAACCAACGGTAGAACACATGGCTGCGGGCATTCTCGCCGCGGGCGAAGCGTTTGAGTTGGGCGCCGCAAACATGGTGATAACCGATCAACAGTGCTACCAGTAGCAGCTTGGCATGCAGCCAGCCCATCTTCAGCCAGGCCGGGTTGAGGTACAGCAGCCAGAAGCCGAACAGAAGAGTGGCGAGCATCGACGGCAGCATGATGCCGCGGTACAGCTTGCGTTCCATCACGCAGAAGCGCTCGTGACTGGCCGCGTCGCTGCTCATGGCGTGGTAGACGAACAGGCGCGGCAGATAGAACAGGCCGGCGAACCAGCAGACCATGGCGATGAGGTGCAGGGCTTTGAGCCAGAGCATTGAGGAGCCTCGAGTATAGGTGTGACCCCGATACTAGAGGGCTTGGCCGCGGGCGTCACCTGCCCGACGGCTGGCTACACTCGGCGGCATGTGGGTTTTAGCACCCGTCTTGGGGCGGCCAGGAGAGGCTGGTGCCGATCTACCACGCCCTGGCCGCGCAGATGCTGGCGTCCCTGGACGGCGCCAACCGTCGCGAGTCGCCGCGCTGAGGCGCTCGCCCTGTTCATGTCCGCCCCCGGCTCTTATCATGGACGTTTTCCCAGGTTGGCCCGAGAAGGCGGAGTGACGGACAGATGATCAAGGTCGGCATCGTTGGCGGTACAGGTTATACGGGCGTGGAACTGCTGCGCCTGCTGGCACAGCACCCGCAGGCGCAGGTGGCGGTGATCACCTCGCGTTCCGAGGCCGGGCTGAAGGTCGCCGACATGTACCCGAACCTGCGCGGCCACTACGACGAGCTGGCCTTCAGCGTGCCGGATGTGGCCACTCTCGGCGCCTGCGACGTGGTGTTCTTCGCCACTCCGCACGGTGTCGCCCATGCCCTGGCCAGCGAACTGCTGGCGGCCGGCACCAAGGTCATCGATCTGTCCGCCGACTTCCGCCTGGCGGACGCCGAGGAGTGGGCCAAGTGGTATGGCCAGCCGCACGGCGCGCCGGAGTTGCTCGGCGAGGCGGTTTACGGTCTGCCGGAGGTCAACCGCGAGCGGATCAAGCAGGCGCGCCTAATCGCCGTGCCCGGCTGCTATCCGACCGCCACCCAACTGGGCTTCTTGCCACTGCTGGAGGCCGGTCTGGCCGATCCGTCGCGCCTGATTGCCGACTGCAAGTCCGGGGTCAGCGGTGCCGGGCGCGGCGCCAGCGTCGGTTCGCTGTTCAGTGAAGCCGGTGAAAGCATGAAAGCCTATGGGGTCCAAGGCCATCGGCATCTGCCGGAAATCAGCCAGGGCCTGCGTCGCGCCGCCAAAGGCGAGGTCGGCCTGACCTTCGTGCCGCATCTGACGCCGATGATCCGCGGCATCCATGCCACCCTCTACGCCAATGTTGTGGACCGCTCGGTCGACCTGCAGGCGCTGTTCGAGCGGCGCTACGCCAGCGAGCCCTTCGTCGATGTGATGCCGGCCGGCAGCCATCCGGAAACCCGCAGCGTGCGCGGCGCCAACGTCTGCCGCATCGCCGTGCATCGGCCGCAGGACGGTGACCTGGTGGTGGTGTTGTCGGTGATCGACAACCTGGTCAAGGGCGCTTCCGGTCAGGCGGTGCAGAACATGAACATCCTCTTCGGCCTGGATGAGCGCGCTGGGTTGTCCCACGCGGCCCTGCTGCCCTAAGACGGTGCGGCGGACTGGTCAATAGTTGACCACTTTAGTCGGGGAAGCGGATAATGCCGCGTCCCCCAGTTTTTCTGACGGCCAAGCGCCGGGAGATTTGCAGTATGAGCGTCGAAACCTTCACCCCCACTCCCTTGCTGTTCACGCAGGGCGCGGCGCACAAGGTGAAAACCCTTGTCGAGGAAGAAGGGAACCCGCGCCTTAAGCTGCGCGTGTTTGTCACCGGTGGCGGCTGTTCCGGCTTCCAGTACGGCTTCACCTTCGATGACGAGGTGGCGGATGACGACACTATTGTCGAGCGCGAGGGCGTCAGCCTGGTGGTCGATCCGATGAGCTTCCAGTACCTGGCCGGTGCCGAAGTGGATTATCAGGAAGGGCTAGAGGGTTCGCGCTTCGTGATCAAGAATCCGAACGCCACTACGACCTGCGGTTGCGGCTCGTCGTTCTCGATCTGATTCGCTGGTGAGATAGCTCAACGCCGTGCCCAGTGCACGGCGTTGTCGTTTCTGCACTGTGGGTTTTGATTTCAGGCCGGGTAAATGGCGCCGAGCACGCGCAGGCCGCGCGCCCCGGTAACGCTCGGGCGGTTGGCGGCAATGCCTTCCAGGCAGCAGTGTGCCAGCCAGGCGAAGGCCATGGCTTCCACCCAGTCCGGCGGCACGCCGTAGGCGTCGGTGCTGCTGACCTGCGTGTTCGGCAGCAGGCAGGCCAGACGTGCCATCAGCGCGCCGTTGTGTGCGCCGCCGCCACAGACCAGTAACTGCGCCGTGCCGTGCTGTGCCGCCTGCAACGAATCGATAATGCTGTGGGCGGTCAGCTCTAACAACGTGGCTTGCACATCTTCCGGGGCCAAGGCCGGCAGACGCTGCAAGTGCTGCTCCAGCCAAGGCAGATTGAACAGTTCGCGGCCGGTGCTTTTCGGTCCATGCCCCTGGAAGAACGGATCGCCAAGCAAGGCGTGCAGGAGTGCCGGCTGTGCCTGGCCACTGGCAGCCCAGGCCCCGTCGCGGTCGAAGCTAACGCCCTGATGGCGGTGGATCCAGGCATCCAACAGCACATTGCCGGGACCGCAATCGAAGCCGCGCACCGGTTGCCCCGGGTCCAGCAGGCTAAGGTTGCTGAAGCCCCCGACATTCAGGACCGCGCGCGGGCATTGGCCGTCGTCGAACAGGGTCTGATGAAAGGCTGGCACCAGAGGCGCGCCCTGGCCGCCGGCGGCTACATCGCGGCGGCGGAAATCGCTGACCACGCTGATACCGGTCAGCTCGCTCAGCAGGGCGGGGTTGCCGATCTGAATGCTGAAGCCGCGGGCAGGTTCATGGCGCACGGTCTGGCCGTGGCTGCCAATCGCACGGATGTCTTCTGGGTGCAGTTGCTGTGAGGCGAGCAGCGTTTCGATACCCTGCGCGGCCAGGCTCACCCACTGCTGCTCGGCAATGGCGGCGCGGGCCAGTTCATCCGCGCCGGAGGCGCACAGCGCCAGCAGTTCGGCCCGCAGCTCGGCGGGCATCGGCAGATAGTGGGTGGCCAGCAGACGGGGATGCTCGTGCTGGTCGAGCAGGGCAATGTCCAGGCCATCCAGACTGGTTCCGGACATCACGCCTATATAGAGGGGCATGGCTTAACGCTTGTTCAGCGCCAGCATGGTGGCTTTTTCCTGATCCATGCGAGCCAGCAGTGGCTTGCTTTGCTGCTGGAAACGTTGTTTTTCGGTGCGGGCAATCGGATCGGCCATGGGCAGCTTGCGGCTGAGTGGGTCGACATGCACGCCATTGGCCTGGAACTCATAATGCAGATGAGGCCCGGTAGACAGGCCGGTGGTGCCAATATAGCCAATGATCTGCCCCTGCTTGACCATGCCGCCGGTACGCACGCCCTTGGCGAAGCCCTGCATATGGCCATAGAGAGTGCGATAGCTGTTGCCATGCTGGATGATCACGGTATTGCCGTAGCCGCCACGGCGGCCGGCGAGCAAGACCTTGCCGTCCCCTGCCGCCTTGATAGGCGTGCCGCGGGCGGCGGCATAGTCGACACCCTTGTGCGCACGGATTTTGTTCAGGATCGGGTGCTTGCGGCCCATGGAAAAACGCGAGCTGATGCGTGCGAAGTCTACCGGCGTACGGATGAAGGCCTTGCGCATGCTGTTGCCATCAGCGGTGTAGTAGCTGGTCAGCCCTTGCTTGCTGGTATAACGCACCGCCGTATAAGGCTTGCCCCGGTTGACGAAACGCGCGGCGAGGATACTGCCGGTACCGACTCGCTTGCCGTTGATGACCTTCTCTTCGTAGATCACCTCGAACTCGTCGCCCTCGCGGATGTCCTGGGCAAAGTCGATGTCGTAGCCAAACACGTTGGCCAGGTCCATGGTCAGATTGTGCGACATGCCGGCGCGTTTGGCGGACAGAAACAACGAGCTGTCGATTACACCGCGGGCGTAAGCAGTGCGTTCTTCGGGTTTGGTCAGCTCGCGCTTGAAGACAAGGCCTTTGTCATTGTTGGTCAGGCTGATGCTTTCCAGGTCACTGAGCTTGCTGTGCAGGCCTTCCAGTTGCCCGTCAGAGGAAAGTCGGATCTCCAGCACTTGGCCGACCTTGAGCTGGCCGAACCGCTTGGCATCTTTGCTGCTGTTCACCACGCTGTGCACGTCGTTGGAGGTCAGGCCAACCTTGGCAAAGAGCGTGGACAAAGTGTCGCCAGCAGCCACGGCAACTGCACGATGGCGGGGGGCGGTAGGCGTTGTCTCGGAAGCGGTAGAGGTTGAAGCGTCGTTTTTCTTGTTATCCGCGTCTTGTTCGGCGCTGTTCTGATTATTGTCGGAGCCCTCGATCTTGGCGAATGGCGAGGTGCTCTGGTCCCCCGTAGCGGGGTCTGGTCGGAGGTCGTCCTTTTCCTGGATGACCTGTTCGCTACCATTGTCGAGCTCGAGATTGAGGTGGGTTTTCTTGGCTTCTACTTCGCGCGAGGGGAATACCAGTAGGGCGAGGCTGAGCAGCGCTGCGACACCGCTCGCCGCCAGTAGATGGCTTTTCGGATAGAGCGGCGGCGCTTTTGGCTTTGTAGTTGGCATAGGCATCTTGACTTTGAAAAGGTGACTAGAAACGAAGGTGAAAATGAAGAAGATGAAATAACTGTATAAAATATAACCAAATCCTCTCTGGGGCAACCCTAAGAGAGGGCGATTCGCCCGGCAGGCCAGGAATGCCGGGCAAAACTTGTTTTTAGGCTGCGATCTTGTATGGTTGGTTCCCTTTGTTTGCAGTGGTCACGGGTCCTGTCATGAAGTCGGTTGAAGAGCAGCTGGCGCTGATCAAGCGCGGTGCGGAAGAGGTTCTGGTTGAGTCGGAATTGATCGAAAAGCTGGAGCGCGGCCAACCGCTCCGGATCAAGGCTGGCTTCGATCCGACGGCGCCTGATCTGCACCTGGGCCACACCGTCCTCATTAATAAGCTGCGCCAGTTTCAGGAACTGGGGCACCAGGTAATCTTCCTGATCGGCGACTTCACCGGCATGATCGGAGATCCCAGCGGCAAGAGCGCTACGCGCCCGCCGCTGACGCGTGAGCAGGTGCTGGAAAATGCCGAGACCTACAAGGCTCAGGTGTTCAAGATCCTTGATCCGACCAAGACCGAGGTTGCGTTCAACTCGACCTGGATGGACCAGCTGAAACCAGCGGACTTCATCCGTCTGGCTTCGCAATACACCGTGGCGCGCATGCTCGAGCGCGATGACTTCGATAAGCGCTACTCAAGCAATCAGCCAATCGCGATCCATGAGTTTCTCTATCCGTTGGTGCAGGGCTACGACTCGGTTGCCTTGCGCGCGGATGTCGAGCTGGGCGGCACCGATCAGAAATTCAACCTGCTGATGGGGCGTGAGTTGCAGCGCGCTTACGGACAGTCGTCGCAGTGCATCGTCACCATGCCGCTGCTGGAGGGCTTGGATGGCGTGAAGAAGATGTCCAAGTCCCTGGGTAATTATGTGGGTATCCAGGAAGCGCCGGGGATCATGTATAGCAAACTGGTTTCCATTCCGGACACTTTGATGTGGCGTTATTTTGAGCTGCTGAGCTTCCGCTCCATGGAAGAGATTGAGGGCTTCAAGTGCGATGTCGAGCAGGGGGCTAATCCACGGGACATCAAGATCAAGCTGGCCGAAGAGATCGTTGCGCGCTTCCATGGCGAAGAGGCTGCAGCTTCGGCTCATCGCGCGGCGGGTAACCGCATGAAAGAGGGCGAATTGCCTGAAGACTTGCCGGAACTGGAGCTGGTCTCGGCAGAGGACATGCCAATTGCTTCTGTCCTTAATAAGGCAGGGTTGGTGAAGAATGCGGCGGTTGCCCGGGACTTGCTGGGTTCTGGTGGCGTGCGGGTCGATGGCCAGGCGATCGATCGTGGCTTTGTTTTCAAGCTGGGTGCGACCCATGTTTGTCAGGCGGGCAAGAAGGCTTTTGCACGAATAACTCTTACGGCGGAGTGAATTTCGCAATTAAGCTGTTGACGTGTGTTTTAGTGGGCCTATAATGCGCACCACTTCCGGCGCAGTCCTTATGTAAAAGATCTTGATAATCAATAGGTTATAGAGATTTTCAAGGGGCTGGAGGTGGTTCGATCGGGTTGATCGAAAGCGGTGCAGGAGGAGGTTGACAGCGGTTTGAAACGCTGTAGAATTCGCCTCCCGCTGACGAGATGCTGAAGGCTGATCGGAAGCGCAAGCGATTGAAGTAGAAAAGAAATTTTCGAAATCGCTTGACGGAATGAGGGGCTGCTGTAAAATGCGCGCCTCGGTTGAGACGAAAGACTTAACCAACTGTTCTTTAACAACTGAATCAAGCAATTCGTGTGGGTGCTTGTGAGGTAAGACTGATAGTCACCTGATTATCAGCATCACAAGTAACACTCGTGAATTCGAGAGTTTATTTGCGATTGCTGAGCCAAGTTTAGGGTTTTCACAAAACCCAAGCAGTATTGAACTGAAGAGTTTGATCATGGCTCAGATTGAACGCTGGCGGCAGGCCTAACACATGCAAGTCGAGCGGCAGCGGGTCCTTCGGGATGCCGGCGAGCGGCGGACGGGTGAGTAATGCCTAGGAATCTGCCTGTTAGTGGGGGATAACGTTCGGAAACGGACGCTAATACCGCATACGTCCTACGGGAGAAAGTGGGGGATCTTCGGACCTCACGCTAACAGATGAGCCTAGGTCGGATTAGCTAGTAGGTGAGGTAAAGGCTCACCTAGGCGACGATCCGTAACTGGTCTGAGAGGATGATCAGTCACACTGGAACTGAGACACGGTCCAGACTCCTACGGGAGGCAGCAGTGGGGAATATTGGACAATGGGCGAAAGCCTGATCCAGCCATGCCGCGTGTGTGAAGAAGGTCTTCGGATTGTAAAGCACTTTAAGTTGGGAGGAAGGGTACTTACCTAATACGTGAGTATTTTGACGTTACCGACAGAATAAGCACCGGCTAACTTCGTGCCAGCAGCCGCGGTAATACGAAGGGTGCAAGCGTTAATCGGAATTACTGGGCGTAAAGCGCGCGTAGGTGGTTTGGTAAGTTGGATGTGAAAGCCCCGGGCTCAACCTGGGAACTGCATCCAAAACTGCCTGACTAGAGTACGGTAGAGGGTGGTGGAATTTCCTGTGTAGCGGTGAAATGCGTAGATATAGGAAGGAACACCAGTGGCGAAGGCGACCACCTGGACTGATACTGACACTGAGGTGCGAAAGCGTGGGGAGCAAACAGGATTAGATACCCTGGTAGTCCACGCCGTAAACGATGTCGACTAGCCGTTGGGTTCCTTGAGAACTTAGTGGCGCAGCTAACGCATTAAGTCGACCGCCTGGGGAGTACGGCCGCAAGGTTAAAACTCAAATGAATTGACGGGGGCCCGCACAAGCGGTGGAGCATGTGGTTTAATTCGAAGCAACGCGAAGAACCTTACCTGGCCTTGACATCTACAGAACTTTCCAGAGATGGATTGGTGCCTTCGGGAACTGTAAGACAGGTGCTGCATGGCTGTCGTCAGCTCGTGTCGTGAGATGTTGGGTTAAGTCCCGTAACGAGCGCAACCCTTGTCCTTAGTTACCAGCACGTTATGGTGGGCACTCTAAGGAGACTGCCGGTGACAAACCGGAGGAAGGTGGGGATGACGTCAAGTCATCATGGCCCTTACGGCCAGGGCTACACACGTGCTACAATGGTCGGTACAGAGGGTTGCCAAGCCGCGAGGTGGAGCTAATCCCACAAAACCGATCGTAGTCCGGATCGCAGTCTGCAACTCGACTGCGTGAAGTCGGAATCGCTAGTAATCGTGAATCAGAATGTCACGGTGAATACGTTCCCGGGCCTTGTACACACCGCCCGTCACACCATGGGAGTGGGTTGCACCAGAAGTAGCTAGTCTAACCGCAAGGGGGACGGTTACCACGGTGTGATTCATGACTGGGGTGAAGTCGTAACAAGGTAGCCGTAGGGGAACCTGCGGCTGGATCACCTCCTTAATCGACGACATCAGCTTTCTCATAAGCTCCCACACGAATTGCTTGATTCACTTGCGAAAAGCGATTGGGTTTAGACCCGAGAGTGAGACGATTGGGTCTGTAGCTCAGTTGGTTAGAGCGCACCCCTGATAAGGGTGAGGTCGGCAGTTCGAATCTGCCCAGACCCACCAATTGTCAAGGGATGTGGCCGGTCATTAGATGGGGCCATAGCTCAGCTGGGAGAGCGCCTGCTTTGCACGCAGGAGGTCAGGAGTTCGATCCTCCTTGGCTCCACCATTATCACGCAATCGCTGAAAGCTCAGAATTGAATGCTTAAAGAGTGAGCCTTGAATTCTGGTCTTTGCGCCAGTAACTGTTCTTTAAAAATTTGGGTATGTGATAGAAGTAGACTGAATAATCTCTTTCACTGGTGATTATTCAAGTCAAGGTAAAATTTGCGAGTTCAAGCGCGAATTTTCGGCGAATGTCGTCTTCACGTTCGAGACAGTAACCAGATTGCTTGGGGTTATATGGTCAAGTGAAGAAGCGCATACGGTGGATGCCTTGGCAGTCAGAGGCGATGAAAGACGTGGTAGCCTGCGATAAGCTTCGGGGAGTCGGCAAACAGACTTTGATCCGGAGATCTCTGAATGGGGGAACCCAGCCATCATAAGATGGTTATCTTGTACTGAATCCATAGGTGCAAGAGGCGAACCAGGGGAACTGAAACATCTAAGTACCCTGAGGAAAAGAAATCAACCGAGATTCCCTTAGTAGTGGCGAGCGAACGGGGATTAGCCCTTAAGCTTCATTGATTCTAATAGAACGCTCTGGAAAGTGCGGCCATAGTGGGTGATAGCCCCGTATATGAAAGGATCTTTGAAGTGAAATCGAGTAGGACGGAGCACGAGAAACTTTGTCTGAATATGGGGGGACCATCCTCCAAGGCTAAATACTACTGACTGACCGATAGTGAACTAGTACCGTGAGGGAAAGGCGAAAAGAACCCCGGAGAGGGGAGTGAAATAGATCCTGAAACCGTATGCGTACAAGCAGTGGGAGCCTACTTTGTTAGGTGACTGCGTACCTTTTGTATAATGGGTCAGCGACTTATATTCAGTGGCGAGCTTAACCGAATAGGGGAGGCGTAGCGAAAGCGAGTCTTAATAGGGCGTTTAGTCGCTGGGTATAGACCCGAAACCGGGCGATCTATCCATGGGCAGGTTGAAGGTTAGGTAACACTGACTGGAGGACCGAACCGACTACCGTTGAAAAGTTAGCGGATGACCTGTGGATCGGAGTGAAAGGCTAATCAAGCTCGGAGATAGCTGGTTCTCCTCGAAAGCTATTTAGGTAGCGCCTCGTGTATCACTGCTGGGGGTAGAGCACTGTTTCGGCTAGGGGGTCATCCCGACTTACCAAACCGATGCAAACTCCGAATACCAGCAAGTGTCAGCACGGGAGACACACGGCGGGTGCTAACGTCCGTCGTGAAAAGGGAAACAACCCAGACCGTCAGCTAAGGTCCCAAAGTTATGGTTAAGTGGGAAACGATGTGGGAAGGCTTAGACAGCTAGGAGGTTGGCTTAGAAGCAGCCACCCTTTAAAGAAAGCGTAATAGCTCACTAGTCGAGTCGGCCTGCGCGGAAGATGTAACGGGGCTCAAACCATACACCGAAGCTACGGGTTCGTCGTAAGACGAGCGGTAGAGGAGCGTTCTGTAAGCCTGTGAAGGTGAGTTGAGAAGCTTGCTGGAGGTATCAGAAGTGCGAATGCTGACATGAGTAACGACAATGGGTGTGAAAAACACCCACGCCGAAAGACCAAGGGTTCCTGCGCAACGTTAATCGACGCAGGGTTAGTCGGTCCCTAAGGCGAGGCTGAAAAGCGTAGTCGATGGGAAACAGGTTAATATTCCTGTACTTCTAGTTACTGCGATGGAGGGACGGAGAAGGCTAGGCCAGCTTGGCGTTGGTTGTCCAAGTTTAAGGTTGTAGGCTGAGGTCTTAGGTAAATCCGGGATCTTAAGGCTGAGAACTGATGACGAGTGCTCTTTTAGAGCGCGAAGTGGTTGATGCCATGCTTCCAAGAAAAGCTTCTAAGCTTCAGGTAACTAGGAACCGTACCCCAAACCGACACAGGTGGTTGGGTAGAGAATACCAAGGCGCTTGAGAGAACTCGGGTGAAGGAACTAGGCAAAATGGCACCGTAACTTCGGGAGAAGGTGCGCCGGTGAGGGTGAACGATTTACTCGGTAAGCCCATGCCGGTCGAAGATACCAGGCCGCTGCGACTGTTTATTAAAAACACAGCACTCTGCAAACACGAAAGTGGACGTATAGGGTGTGACGCCTGCCCGGTGCCGGAAGGTTAATTGATGGGGTTAGCGCAAGCGAAGCTCTTGATCGAAGCCCCGGTAAACGGCGGCCGTAACTATAACGGTCCTAAGGTAGCGAAATTCCTTGTCGGGTAAGTTCCGACCTGCACGAATGGCGTAACGATGGCGGCGCTGTCTCCACCCGAGACTCAGTGAAATTGAAATCGCTGTGAAGATGCAGTGTATCCGCGGCTAGACGGAAAGACCCCGTGAACCTTTACTGTAGCTTTGCACTGGACTTTGAGCCTGCTTGTGTAGGATAGGTGGGAGGCTTTGAAGCGTGGACGCCAGTTCGCGTGGAGCCATCCTTGAAATACCACCCTGGCATGCTTGAGGTTCTAACTCTGGTCCGTTATCCGGATCGAGGACAGTGTATGGTGGGCAGTTTGACTGGGGCGGTCTCCTCCTAAAGAGTAACGGAGGAGTACGAAGGTGCGCTCAGACCGGTCGGAAATCGGTCGTAGAGTATAAAGGCAAAAGCGCGCTTGACTGCGAGACAGACACGTCGAGCAGGTACGAAAGTAGGTCTTAGTGATCCGGTGGTTCTGTATGGAAGGGCCATCGCTCAACGGATAAAAGGTACTCCGGGGATAACAGGCTGATACCGCCCAAGAGTTCATATCGACGGCGGTGTTTGGCACCTCGATGTCGGCTCATCACATCCTGGGGCTGAAGCCGGTCCCAAGGGTATGGCTGTTCGCCATTTAAAGTGGTACGCGAGCTGGGTTTAGAACGTCGTGAGACAGTTCGGTCCCTATCTGCCGTGGACGTTTGAGATTTGAGAGGGGCTGACCTTAGTACGAGAGGACCGGGTTGGACGAACCTCTGGTGTTCCGGTTGTCACGCCAGTGGCATTGCCGGGTAGCTATGTTCGGAAAAGATAACCGCTGAAAGCATCTAAGCGGGAAACTTGCCTCAAGATGAGATCTCACTGGAGCCTTGAGCTCCCTGAAGGGCCGTCGAAGACTACGACGTTGATAGGTTGGGTGTGTAAGCGCTGTGAGGCGTTGAGCTAACCAATACTAATTGCCCGTGAGGCTTGACCATATAACACCCAAACAATCTGACGATTGTGGTGTTGGACGGTGAAGTCGACAAATACCGAAAGTTCGACAGAACTCGCTTAATACCCGCCGCAAGGCACTGTCACATACCCATTCGGGATGGCGTCTCACCACGACATCCCAACCCAATTGCTTGACGACCATAGAGAGTTGGAACCACCTGATCCCATCCCGAACTCAGTAGTGAAACGACTCATCGCCGATGGTAGTGTGGGGTCTCCCCATGTGAGAGTAGGTCATCGTCAAGCTCCTATCCCAAACCCCCAGCCCGCGACAGCAGGCTGGGGGTTTGTCTTTGCGCGCGGGAAAAGTTTGCCCGCCGTTCCTAGGCAATGCTGGGTCTCGTAGATATGATGCCTGCCTCATTGTGAGGCGTAATCTGTATGTCGATGTTGTTGAGGCTCCTCCAGGATGGGCGCTTTCATTCCGGGCAAGCTCTTGGGGCGGAGCTCGGGATTAGTCGGAGTGCTGTGTGGAAGCAATTGCAGCAACTCGAAGCGGAATTAAATGTGCCTATCCACAGGGTGCGTGGGCGGGGCTACAAGTTGGCTGATCCGATAACGCTGCTGGACGCTGAGCGTTTGCGCACACAGGTTTCCGCTGCGGATTGGTCATTTTCTCTTTTGGATAGCGTTGATTCGACCAATGCCGAGGCGTTGCGTCGTGTGGGGCGTGGGGCCGAGGCGCCCTTTTGCGTCTTGGCTGAGCGCCAGTCTGCTGGGCGTGGGCGGCGCGGGCGGCAGTGGATAAGCCCTTTTGCGGAAAATATCTATTACAGCTTGGTTTTGCGGATTGAGGGTGGGGCGCGCCAGCTTGAGGGGTTGAGTTTGGTTGTCGGCCTGGCGGTTATGTGGGCGTTGCGAGATATGGGGGTGGCCGGGGTTGGGCTGAAATGGCCCAATGACCTGCAGGTGGCGGGGCGTAAAATTGCCGGGATTCTGCTTGAGCTGTCAGGTGATCCGGCGGATGTTTGTCACGTGGTGGTAGGCATTGGTATCAACGTGAACATGCGCGGCAGCGAGAAAGAAATCGGGCAGCCCTGGACGTCGATGCGCTTGGAGTTGGGGGTATTGTGCGATCGGACCGAGTTGGTTTTGCGGCTGAACCAGAGGTTGCGTGAGTATCTACAACTGCACCTAGATAAGGGTTTTTCCGCTCTGAGGGAGGAGTGGGAGGCAAACCATCTATGGCAGGGGCGAGAGGTGGTGCTGGTGGCGGGGGCGCAGCGGGTTGAGGGAGTTGTGTTGGGGGTTGACCGGCACGGTGCGTTACGGATGCTAATGGCGGGTGTCGAGCAGCAGTACAGCGGCGGAGAGCTCAGTTTGAGGTTGCGTGATGATTCTTGAGCTCGATTGTGGCAATAGTTTTATTAAGTGGCGTGTTCTGCATGTGCTTGATGGGAATCTTGTGGCTGCGGGGGTGGTGGGTTCGGCGGAGCAGCTCTTGGCTGCGCTCAATGGGATTCCAGGCCTTGCGCTGAAATATTCGCGTTTGGTCAGTGTGCGTAGCGATGACGAGACGGCGCAGCTAACTAGCTTCCTAGCGGCGAACTTCAGGGTGGAGACGCGTAGCGTCCACCCGGCGGCTCAGTTAGCGGGCGTGCGCAATGGGTATTACGAGTATGAGCGGCTAGGTTTGGATCGCTGGTTAGCGCTATTGGGAGCCTATCACCAGGCGAAGAGGGCGTGCCTGGTTTTGGATTTGGGGACGGCGGTTACGTCTGATTTCGTCTCTGCAGCAGGTGATCACCTCGGTGGGTTCATTTGTCCCGGTGTCCCGCTCATGCGCAATCAGCTTAGAACCCACACTCGCCGCATTCGCTATGATGATGCCGCTGCAGAGCAGGCGCTGGGCTCCTTGCTTCCTGGGCGCTCGACAGTGGAGGCGGTCGAGCGGGGGTGTTCGTTAATGTTGCGTGGCTTTGTGCAAACCCAGTTGGAGTTGGCGCAGGAATACTGGGGGGAGGATTTTCAGGTCTTCCTGACGGGGGGGGATGCACTGTTGGTAAAGGAAGTGCTTCCTGGTGCTCGAGTGATGCCGGATTTGATATTTATTGGGTTGGCCATTGCTTGTCCGTTCACTTGAGGCTCTTTATGCGCTGGTTGTTTTTGCTCCTCTTGGTCTTAAATCTTTTTTATTACGTCTGGCATCAGCAGCAGGCTCCTCTACGGGTAAAGGAGGTTGCGCCGCTCTCGCTGTATCAAGGAGGTAAGCAGGATATCCGTCTTCTGAGCGAGGCGGGCGCAGACAAGGTGCGTCGTGTGCAAGAGAGTGAAGGGGGGGCGGTTGGTGAATCCGCAGTCTGCCTGTTTTTGGGCGGGTTTGAGCAGGAAGAAATGGTCCGCGGGATCGAGCAGCGCTTAATCGCCCTGGATATCCAGTCGGGTGTTCGGGCGGTCGATGTGCCTGCTGGGGTGGATTATTGGGTTTATCTGCCGCCCCTGGCCTCTCGCGAGGCCTCCTTGCGCCAACTCAAGGAGCTGCAAGCACGCAAAATTGATAGCTACATCATTACCCAGGGAGATTTGTCCAATGGGATTTCCTTGGGGATTTTCCCTCGTAGCGAGTCTGCGGAAAGCGTGCTGCAGCGTCTGCAGGATGCGGGTTACGAGCCCTTGATGCGCGAGTTGTCTCGCGCGCATCGTAATTATTGGGTGCGTATCGCGCCGGTCAGCCGATCTTTGGTGAGTGATGAGATGCTGAGAAACATGGCAGCCGACTTTTCGGGGCTTCAGCATCAACTAATGCCGTGCGAAAGCGTTGCAACGCCGTGATAGTTTGACTAGAATGGCGCCCGCTTCGCAGGCTGGCTCTTAAGGCTGGGTTGCAAGGTTGCTGTCATGTGTAGCTAACCTCAAGATTTTAATGAGGAAAAGCTTGACAGTAGGGTGGCATGAGTTGAGAATGCCGCCTCCCGTTGGAGGGGTTCCCGAGCGGCCAAAGGGATCAGACTGTAAATCTGACGTCATCGACTTCGAAGGTTCGAATCCTTCCCCCTCCACCAAATTCAAGCGTGAGCTTCAGGCTCCGCGGGTATAGTTCAGTGGTAGAACCTCAGCCTTCCAAGCTGATGATGCGGGTTCGATTCCCGCTACCCGCTCCAGCTTTGTTGTTCGTGCAAAGTGTTAGGCTCATGTAGCTCAGTTGGTAGAGCACACCCTTGGTAAGGGTGAGGTCAGCGGTTCAAATCCGCTCATGAGCTCCATCTAAATAAAGGCAGATATGCAAATATCTGCCTTTATTTTAATGGTGGCGTGGCTCGCTCAATATTTTGATCGGAGGCGTTCTCGATGGCTAAAGAAAAATTCGAACGTAATAAACCGCACGTCAACGTGGGCACCATCGGTCACGTTGACCACGGTAAAACCACTCTGACCGCCGCTCTGACTCGCGTTTGCTCCGAAGTTTTCGGTAGCGCCCGTGTCGACTTCGACAAGATCGATAGCGCCCCGGAAGAGAAAGCGCGCGGTATCACCATCAACACCGCGCACGTTGAGTATGACTCGGCCGTGCGCCACTACGCGCATGTTGACTGCCCGGGCCACGCTGACTATGTGAAGAACATGATCACCGGTGCTGCGCAGATGGACGGCGCGATCCTGGTGTGCTCGGCTGCCGACGGCCCGATGCCGCAGACCCGCGAACACATCCTGCTGTCCCGCCAGGTAGGCGTTCCTTACATTGTCGTGTTCCTGAACAAGGCCGACATGGTGGACGACGCCGAGCTGCTGGAGCTGGTCGAGATGGAAGTTCGTGACCTGCTGTCCACCTATGACTTCCCGGGCGACGACACGCCGATCATCATCGGCTCCGCGCTGATGGCGCTGAACGGTCAAGACGACAACGAAATGGGCACCAGCGCCGTCAAGAAGCTGGTCGAGACTCTGGACGGCTACATTCCGGAGCCGGTTCGTGCCATCGACAAGCCGTTCCTGATGCCGATCGAAGACGTGTTCTCCATCTCCGGTCGCGGTACCGTGGTAACCGGTCGTGTTGAGCGCGGCATCGTCAAGATCCAGGAAGAAATCGAGATCGTTGGTCTGCGTGACACCGTCAAGACCACCTGCACCGGCGTGGAAATGTTCCGCAAGCTGCTCGACGAAGGTCGTGCTGGCGAGAACTGCGGTATCCTGCTGCGCGGCACCAAGCGTGACGACGTGGAGCGTGGTCAGGTGCTGGCCAAGCCGGGCACCATCAAGCCGCACACCAAGTTTGAAGCTGAAGTGTACGTGCTGAGCAAGGAAGAGGGCGGTCGTCACACTCCGTTCTTCAAGGGCTACCGTCCGCAGTTCTACTTCCGTACCACTGACGTGACCGGTAACTGCGAGCTGCCGGAAGGCGTTGAGATGGTGATGCCGGGTGACAACGTTAAGATGGTGGTTACCCTGATCAAGCCGATCGCCATGGAAGACGGTCTGCGTTTCGCGATTCGCGAAGGTGGTCGTACCGTTGGTGCTGGCGTGGTTGCCAAGGTCGTCGAGTAACGGGTTGATCTCATCTGTTCGGGCCGGCATAATGGTCGGCCTGATTTTGTTTTAGGTCAGTAGCTCAATTGGCAGAGCGACGGTCTCCAAAACCGTAGGTTGGGGGTTCGATTCCCTCCTGACCTGCCAGATTCTCCGATAGTGGATCTGGCACGTCTTTCACAGGATCCTCGTAAATGAATGCTAAGGCTGAAGCCAAAGATTCACGCTTCGATCTTCTGAAGTGGCTTGCTGTTGCTGCTTTGGTTGTTGTGGGTGTGGTCGGTAATCAGTACTTCTCGGGCGAGCCGATTCTGTACCGAGTTCTCGGCTTGATTGTGCTGGCGGCAGTTGCGGCTTTTGTCGCGCTGAAAACTGGCAAAGGCCAGTTGTTCTTCGGTTTGGTGAAGGAAGCCCGCGTCGAGATTCGCAAAGTCGTTTGGCCGACTCGCCAAGAAACGATGCAGACCACGCTAATCGTCGTTGCTGTCGTTCTCGTTATGGCGCTGCTGTTGTGGGGGCTCGACTCCCTGCTCGGTTGGCTTGTTTCTTTGATTGTTGGTTAAAGGTGTCCCGTGGCTAAGCGTTGGTACGTTGTGCATGCTTACTCGGGTTACGAGAAGCATGTAATGCGCTCTTTGACTGAGCGTGTGAAGCTGGCCGGCATGGAGGACGGGTTCGGTGAGATTCTGGTCCCCACTGAAGAAGTAGTGGAGATGCGCAACGGCCAGAAGCGCAAAAGCGAGCGCAAATTCTTTCCGGGCTATGTTCTGGTGCAGATGGAGATGAATGAGGGGACTTGGCACTTGGTCAAGGATACTCCTCGTGTCATGGGTTTCATTGGTGGTACTGCCGACAAGCCGGCGCCGATCACCGATAAAGAAGCCGAAGCCATTCTCCGTCGCGTTGCCGATGGTAGCGATAAGCCGAAGCCCAAAACGCTGTTCGAGCCAGGTGAAATGGTGCGCGTCGTTGATGGGCCTTTCGCTGACTTCAGTGGCGTGGTGGAAGAAGTTAATTATGAGAAAAGCCGGATACAGGTGGCGGTGACTATTTTTGGTCGCTCAACCCCGGTTGAATTGGAGTTCAGTCAGGTCGAAAAGGCGTAGCTGAAAATGCATCCCATACCCCTGCAGTCGTTGGCTGTGGGGTTTTGTCGTCGCTGGGATAAATACGTAGATAGCTGGGGAGCCGCAAGGCGCTAATACCCGCAATTGGAGTAGCTCATGGCTAAGAAGATTACCGCTTATATCAAGCTGCAAGTGAAGGCCGCTCAGGCCAACCCGTCGCCGCCAGTCGGCCCGGCTCTGGGTCAGCACGGTGTGAACATCATGGAATTCTGCAAGGCGTTTAACGCCCGTACCCAGGGTATGGAACCTGGTCTGCCGACTCCAGTGATCATCACCGTTTACAGCGACCGCAGCTTTACGTTTGAAACCAAAAGCACCCCGGCTTCGGTGCTGTTGAAAAAGGCCGCCGGCCTGACCAGTGGCTCTGCTCGTCCGAACACCGTCAAAGTTGGCACCGTTACCCGTGCTCAGTTGGAAGAGATCGCCAAGACCAAAAAGGCTGATCTGACTGCCGCTGACCTGGATGCGGCCGTGCGTACCATCGCCGGCTCCGCGCGTAGCATGGGCTTGAACGTGGAGGGTGTGTAATGGCTAAGTTGACTAAGCGCCAAAAGGCCATTGCGGCCAAGATCGAAGCGGGCAAGGCCTACGGCTTTGAAGAAGCTGCCAGCCTGCTGAGCGAGCTGTCCGCTGTTAAGTTCGCCGAGTCTGTAGATGTCGCCGTGAATCTCGGCGTTGACCCGCGTAAATCCGACCAGGTTGTTCGTAGCGCTACTGTGCTGCCGCACGGCACTGGCAAAGCTGTTCGCGTAGCTGTCTTCACTCAGGGTCCGGCTGCCGAGGCTGCTCTGGCTGCCGGCGCCGATCGCGTCGGTATGGACGATCTGGCCGCCGACATGAAAGCTGGCGAGTTGAACTATGACGTCGTGATCGCTTCCCCGGATGCAATGCGCGTTGTCGGTCAGTTGGGGCAGGTGCTGGGTCCGCGCGGCCTGATGCCAAACCCGAAAGTTGGCACCGTAACCCCAGACGTGGCTACCGCGGTTAAGAATGCCAAGGCTGGTCAAGTTCGCTACCGTACCGACAAGAATGGCATCATCCACACTTCCGTAGGCAAGGTTGGTTTTGATGCCGTCAAGCTGAAGGAAAACGTGGAAGCGCTGATTGCTGATCTGAAGCGCCTGAAGCCTGCCTCGTCGAAAGGCATCTACATCAAGCGCGTGACCCTGAGCACCACCATGGGCCCGGGTCTGCAGATTGATCAGGCCTCGCTCAACGCGTAATGCATAGGTGGCTGGCGGAGGCGACTTCGTCACCCCAAAGATTGGGGTCCCTGCCTGGCGGGGGCTATCCAAGACCGTAGGTGGCGCAAGCCTTAAACCTCAAGCCTACGCAGATGGTGCTCCCGATTCCTTACCGAATCAGACACCAAAACGTCGCCCAGCTACGGCTGGACGAACCGGTAACATCCAGGAGTAAACCCGTGGCAATTAAACTCGAAGACAAAAAGGCCATCGTCGCTGAAGTCAACGAGGCTGCCAAAGCCGCTCTGTCTGCTGTCGTGGCTGATGCCCGTGGCGTGACTGTCGGCGCTATGACCGGACTCCGTAAAGAGGCCCGCGAAGCTGGCGTATACGTGCGTGTCGTACGTAACACCCTGCTGCGCCGCGCCGTTGAAGGCACTCAGTACGATGTGCTCAACGACGTGTTCAAAGGCCCGACCCTGATTGCGTTCTCCAACGAGCACCCGGGCGCTGCTGCTCGTCTGTTCAAGGAGTTCGCCAAGGGTCAGGACAAGTTCGAGATCAAGGCAGCTGCGTTCGAGGGCAAGTTCCTCGCAGCCAATCAGATCGACGTGCTGGCAACTCTGCCGACCTACGACGAAGCCATTGCGCAGCTGATGAGCGTGATTCAAGGCGCTACCAGCAAGCTGGCTCGTACTTTGGCAGCCGTTCGCGACCAGAAGGAAGCTGCTGCGGCCTAAGGCTGTGCAGGTTCTCTCAAGCTTATTTGTTTAATTTGATGGCCGCGCAGGCTGTCCCCCAATACAGGAATTTGAGTCATGGCTCTGTCTAACGAAGACATCATCGAAGCAATCGGCCAGAAAACCGTTCTGGAAGTTGTTGAACTGATCAAGGCAATGGAAGAGAAGTTCGGCGTAACTGCCGCTGCTGCCGTTGCTGCCGGCCCGGCCGCTGCTGCTGCTGTCGTTGAAGAACAAACCGAGTTCACTATCGTTCTGACCGAAGCTGGCGAGAAGAAAGTGAACGTGATCAAGGTCGTTCGTGAACTGACCGGTCTGGGCCTGAAAGAAGCCAAGGCAGTAGTTGACGGCGCCCCTGGCGCAGTTAAGGAAGGCGTCTCGAAAGAAGAAGCCGAAGCTGCCAAGAAGGCTCTGGAAGAAGCAGGCGCGAAAGTCGAGCTCAAGTAAGCGACGACCTTGCGTCTACAGCCTGAGCGTTTCGCGTAAGGCTGATGGCTGGTGGCAAATGCCACCGGCCTTTTTCCGTTCTAGCTGGTTGCCCGTCTAGAGCGGAACATCAACCACCCGAGGGGTGGCGCAAACCAAGGGGTTTGCACGATTTTCTGGCTGCTCCGATCGGAGGAGCCAAACAAGCAGGTGACCAAGCTGGGGAACGCTGATGGCTTACTCATACACTGAGAAAAAACGTATCCGCAAAGACTTTAGCAAGTTGCCGGACGTCATGGATGTACCCTACCTCCTGGCCATCCAGCTGGATTCGTATCGCGAATTCCTGCAGGCGGGAGTGAGCAAAGACCAGTTCCGTGATATCGGCCTGCACGCGGCCTTCAAGTCTGTTTTCCCGATTATCAGCTATTCCGGCAACGCTGCCCTGGAATATGTCGGTTATCGCCTGGGCGAACCGGCCTTTGATGTCAAAGAGTGCGTGCTGCGTGGCGTGACTTACGCCGTGCCGCTGCGGGTAAAAGTGCGCCTGATCATTTTCGACAAAGAATCGTCGAACAAGGCAATCAAGGACATCAAGGAACAAGAAGTCTACATGGGGGAAATTCCCCTGATGACCGAGAACGGCACCTTCGTCATCAACGGTACCGAGCGCGTCATCGTCTCCCAGCTGCACCGTTCCCCGGGCGTGTTCTTCGACCACGACAAGGGCAAGACTCACAGCTCCGGCAAGCTGCTGTACTCCGCGCGCATCATTCCTTACCGCGGCTCCTGGCTCGACTTCGAGTTCGATCCGAAGGACTGCGTATTCGTCCGTATCGACCGTCGTCGCAAGCTGCCGGCGTCCGTACTGCTGCGCGCGCTGGGCTATAGCACCGAAGAAGTCCTCGATGCGTTCTATGCCACCAACGTATTCCACGTGAAGGGCGAGGGCTTGAGCCTCGAACTGGTGCCGCAGCGTCTGCGGGGTGAAGTTGCCGCCCTCGATATCAAGGACGACAAGGGCAAGGTCATCGTCGAGCAGGGTCGCCGTATCACCGCGCGCCACATCAACCAGCTCGACAAGGCCGGCATCAAAGAGCTGGAAGTGCCCCTGGATTACGTGATTGGCCGCACCACTGCCAAGGTCATCGTGCATCCGGCGACCGGCGAGATCATCGCCGAGTGCAACACCGAGTTGACCACCGAGCTGCTGGTCAAGATCGCCAAGGCGCAGGTCGTCCGCATCGAAACGCTGTACACCAACGACATCGATTGCGGTCCGTTCATTTCCGACACCCTGAAGATCGATTCCACCGCTAATCAGCTGGATGCGCTGGTCGAGATCTACCGCATGATGCGTCCCGGCGAGCCGCCGACCAAGGATGCCGCGGAAACCCTGTTCAACAACCTGTTCTTCAGCGCCGAGCGTTATGACCTGTCTGCGGTCGGCCGGATGAAGTTCAACCGTCGCATCGGCCGCACCGAGATCGAAGGTTCGGGTGTGCTGAGCCGCGAAGACATCGTCGAAGTGCTGAAAACCCTGGTCGACATCCGTAACGGCAAGGGCATCGTCGACGACATCGACCACCTGGGTAACCGTCGCGTGCGTTGTGTCGGCGAGATGGCCGAGAACCAGTTCCGCGTCGGTCTGGTGCGCGTCGAGCGGGCGGTCAAGGAACGTCTGTCGATGGCCGAAAGCGAAGGCCTGATGCCTCAGGACCTGATCAACGCTAAGCCGGTCGCGGCGGCGGTGAAAGAGTTCTTCGGTTCCAGCCAGCTGTCGCAGTTCATGGACCAGAACAACCCGCTTTCCGAGATCACCCACAAGCGTCGTGTCTCCGCGCTCGGCCCGGGTGGTTTGACTCGTGAGCGTGCAGGCTTCGAAGTCCGCGACGTACACCCGACCCACTACGGTCGTGTGTGTCCGATCGAGACCCCTGAAGGTCCGAACATCGGTCTGATCAACTCGCTGGCCGCCTATGCCCGCACCAACCAGTACGGTTTCCTGGAAAGCCCGTACCGTGTGGTGAAGGACACCCTGGTGACCGACGAGATCGTCTTCCTCTCGGCGATCGAAGAGGCCGACCACGTGATTGCCCAGGCTTCTGCGGCGATGAACGACAAGGGGCAACTGATCGACGAGCTGGTGGCGGTACGTCACCTCAACGAATTCACCGTCAAGGCGCCGGAAGATGTGACCCTGATGGACGTGTCGCCGAAGCAGGTGGTCTCCGTCGCCGCTTCGCTGATCCCGTTCCTCGAGCACGACGACGCCAACCGCGCCCTCATGGGTTCGAACATGCAGCGTCAGGCCGTGCCGACCCTGCGTTCCGATAAGCCGCTGGTGGGTACCGGCATGGAGCGCAACGTCGCCCGAGACTCCGGCGTCTGCGTGGTGGCCCGTCGTGGCGGGGTGATCGACTCGGTCGACGCTAGCCGCATCGTGGTGCGCGTCAACGACGATGAAGTTGAAACCGGTGAAGCCGGCGTCGACATCTACAACCTGACCAAATACACCCGCTCCAACCAGAACACCTGCATCAACCAGCGTCCGCTGGTGCAGAAAGGTGACAAGGTTGCACGCAGCGACATCCTTGCCGACGGCCCGTCCACCGACATGGGTGAACTGGCGCTGGGGCAGAACATGCGCGTCGCGTTCATGCCGTGGAACGGTTACAACTTCGAGGACTCCATCCTCCTTTCCGAGCGAGTGGTCCAGGAAGATCGCTTCACTACCATCCACATCCAGGAACTGACCTGTGTGGCGCGTGACACCAAGCTCGGGCCAGAGGAAATCACCTCGGACATCCCGAACGTTGGCGAAGCGGCACTGAACAAACTGGACGAGGCCGGTATCGTCTACGTCGGCGCCGAAGTCGGTCCGGGCGACATCCTGGTCGGCAAGGTCACGCCGAAGGGCGAAACCCAGCTGACCCCGGAAGAGAAGCTGCTGCGCGCGATCTTCGGTGAGAAGGCCAGTGACGTTAAGGACACCTCCTTGCGCGTGCCGACCGGTACCAAGGGCACCGTCATCGACGTCCAGGTGTTCACCCGCGATGGCGTCGAGCGCGACTCGCGTGCGCTGGCGATCGAGAAGATGCAGCTCGACGAGATCCGCAAGGACCTCAACGAAGAGTTCCGCATCGTCGAAGGCGCGACCTTCGAGCGTCTGCGCTCGGCTCTGGTCGGCCGTGTCGCCGAGGGTGGTGCCGGCCTGAAGAAGGGTAGCGAGATCACCGACGAGTTCCTCGACGGCCTCGAGCGTGGTCAGTGGTTCAAGCTGCGCATGGCTGAGGATGCTCTCAACGAGCAGCTGGAAAAGGCCCAGGCCTACATCAGCGATCGCCGCCAACTGCTCGACGACAAGTTCGAGGACAAGAAGCGCAAGCTGCAACAGGGCGACGATCTGGCGCCGGGCGTGCTGAAGATCGTCAAGGTTTACCTGGCGATTCGCCGGCGCATCCAGCCGGGCGACAAGATGGCCGGTCGTCACGGTAACAAGGGTGTGGTCTCGGTGATCATGCCGGTGGAAGACATGCCGCATGACGCCAACGGTACGCCGGTCGATATCGTGCTCAACCCGCTCGGCGTGCCGTCGCGGATGAACGTCGGGCAGATCCTCGAAACCCACCTGGGCCTCGCGGCCAAGGGGCTGGGCGAGAAGATCAACCGCATGCTCGAAGAGCAGCGCAAGGTCGCCGAGCTGCGTAAGTTCATGCAGCAGATCTACAACGAGGTCGGAGGCCGCCAGGAAAGCCTGGATGAGCTGAGCGATACCGAGATCCTGGATCTGGCGAAGAACCTGCGCGGCGGTGTGCCGATGGCCACTCCGGTATTCGATGGCGCCAAGGAAAGCGAAATCAAGTCGATGCTGAAGCTGGCGGATCTGCCGGAGAGTGGCCAGATGCGCCTGACTGACGGTCGTACCGGCAACCAGTTCGAGCGCCCGACCACCGTCGGTTACATGTACATGCTGAAACTGAACCACTTGGTGGACGACAAGATGCACGCGCGTTCCACTGGTTCCTACAGCCTGGTTACCCAGCAGCCGCTGGGTGGTAAGGCGCAATTCGGTGGTCAGCGCTTCGGTGAGATGGAGGTCTGGGCCCTGGAGGCCTATGGCGCCGCCTACACCCTGCAGGAAATGCTGACCGTGAAGTCGGACGACGTGAACGGCCGGACCAAGATGTACAAAAACATCGTGGACGGTGATCACCGTATGGAGCCGGGCATGCCCGAGTCCTTCAACGTGCTGATCAAAGAGATCCGTTCGCTCGGTATCGACATCGATCTGGAAACCGAATAACACGTGACGCGCATCGGGAGCGTGGCAGCATTGCCCGCTCCTTGCTCCGCCAGGAGGAAAGGCCTTGAAAGACCTACTGAATTTGCTGAAAAACCAGGGTCAAGTCGAAGAATTCGATGCCATCCGTATCGGGTTGGCGTCGCCTGAGATGATCCGTTCGTGGTCGTTCGGTGAAGTGAAAAAGCCGGAAACCATCAATTACCGTACCTTCAAGCCAGAGCGTGACGGCCTGTTCTGCGCCAAGATCTTTGGCCCGGTCAAGGACTACGAGTGCCTGTGCGGCAAGTACAAGCGCCTCAAGCACCGCGGCGTGATCTGCGAGAAGTGCGGCGTGGAAGTGGCCCTGGCTAAAGTCCGCCGCGAGCGCATGGCGCACATTGAACTGGCTTCGCCGGTTGCCCACATCTGGTTCCTCAAATCGCTGCCGTCGCGTATCGGCCTGCTGCTGGACATGACCCTGCGTGACATCGAGCGCGTGCTCTATTTCGAGAGCTACGTGGTGATCGATCCGGGCATGACCACCTTGGAAAAGGGCCAGCTGCTGAACGACGAGCAGTACTTCGAGGCGATCGAGGAGTTCGGTGACGACTTCGATGCGCGCATGGGCGCCGAAGCGGTGCGCGAGCTGCTCAACGCGATCGATCTGGAGCACGAGATTGGCCGCCTGCGTGAGGAAATCCCGCAGACCAACTCGGAAACCAAGATCAAGAAGCTGTCCAAGCGCCTGAAGCTGATGGAAGCCTTCAAGGACTCCGGCAACCATCCGGAGTGGATGGTGCTGACCGTCCTGCCGGTCCTGCCGCCGGATCTCCGTCCGCTGGTTCCGCTGGATGGCGGCCGTTTCGCCACCTCCGACCTGAACGATCTGTATCGTCGGGTGATCAACCGTAACAACCGCCTGAAGCGCCTGCTCGACCTGGCTGCGCCGGATATCATCGTGCGCAACGAAAAGCGCATGCTGCAGGAAGCGGTCGACGCCCTGCTGGACAACGGCCGTCGCGGTCGCGCCATCACCGGCTCGAACAAGCGTCCGCTGAAGTCGCTCGCCGACATGATCAAGGGTAAGCAAGGCCGCTTCCGTCAGAACCTGCTGGGTAAGCGCGTCGACTACTCCGGTCGTTCCGTGATCACCGTGGGCCCGACCCTGCGCCTGCACCAGTGCGGCCTGCCGAAGAAGATGGCGCTCGAACTGTTCAAGCCGTTCATTTTCGGCAAGCTGGAAATGCGTGGCATGGCCACCACCATCAAGGCCGCGAAGAAGATGGTCGAGCGCGAGCTGCCCGAGGTTTGGGACGTGCTCGCCGAAGTCATCCGCGAACATCCGGTCCTGCTCAACCGTGCGCCGACCCTGCACCGTCTGGGTATCCAGGCGTTCGAGCCGGTGCTGATCGAGGGCAAGGCGATCCAGCTGCACCCACTGGTCTGCGCCGCGTACAACGCCGACTTCGACGGTGACCAGATGGCCGTGCACGTGCCGCTGACCCTCGAGGCCCAGCTGGAAGCGCGCGCGCTGATGATGTCGACCAACAACATCCTGTCGCCCGCCAACGGCGAGCCGATCATCGTGCCGTCGCAGGACGTGGTGCTGGGTCTGTACTACATGACCCGCGAGGCCGTGAATGCCAAGGGCGAAGGCCGCGTGTTCGCCGACCTGCAGGAAGTCGACCGTGTGTTCCGCGCCGGCGAGGCGTCGCTGCATGCGCGCGTCAAGGTCCGCATCAACGAGACCGTGAACCAGAAGGACGGCAGCGTCGTCAAGAACACCCGCATCGTCGACACCACTGTCGGCCGTGCGTTGCTGTTCCAGGTGGTTCCGGCCGGCTTGCCGTTCGACGTGGTCAACCAGTCGATGAAGAAGAAGGCGATCTCCAAGCTGATCAACCTGTGCTACCGCACGGTCGGTCTGAAGGACACCGTGATCTTCGCCGACCAGCTGATGTACACCGGCTTCGCCTACTCGACCATCTCTGGTGTGTCGATCGGCGTGAACGACTTCGTCATTCCCGACGAGAAGGCGCGCATCATCGACGCCGCCACCGAGGAAGTGAAGGAGATCGAGAGCCAGTACGCTTCCGGCCTGGTGACCCAGGGTGAGAAGTACAACAAGGTGATCGACCTGTGGTCGAAGGCCAACGACGAAGTGTCCAAGGCGATGATGGCCAACCTCTCGAAAGAGAAGGTCATCGACCGCGAGGGCAAGGAAGTCGACCAGGAGTCCTTCAACTCCATGTACATGATGGCCGACTCCGGCGCCCGGGGTTCCGCGGCACAGATCCGCCAGCTGGCCGGTATGCGCGGCCTGATGGCCAAGCCGGACGGCTCGATCATTGAGACGCCGATCACTGCGAACTTCCGCGAGGGTCTGTCGGTTCTGCAGTACTTCATCTCCACCCACGGTGCGCGTAAAGGTCTCGCGGATACCGCGTTGAAGACCGCGAACTCCGGTTACCTGACCCGTCGTCTGGTTGACGTAGCCCAGGATCTGGTGGTGACCGAGATCGACTGCGGCACCGAACACGGTCTGCTGATGACGCCGCACATCGAAGGCGGCGACGTGGTTGAGCCGCTGGGTGAGCGCGTCCTCGGTCGCGTGATTGCACGCGACGTGTTCAAGCCGGGTAGCGATGAGGTCATCGTGCCGGCCGGTACCTTGGTCGACGAGCAGTGGGTCGAATTCATCGAGCGTGCAAGCATCGACGAAGTGATCGTGCGTTCGCCGATTTCCTGTGAAACCCGCTATGGCATCTGCGCCAAGTGCTACGGCCGCGACCTGGCTCGTGGCCATCAGGTCAACATCGGCGAGGCGGTCGGCGTTATCGCCGCCCAGTCCATCGGTGAGCCGGGTACCCAGCTGACCATGCGGACCTTCCACATCGGTGGTGCGGCGAGCCGGACCTCGGCAGCCGACAGCGTCCAGGTGAAGAACGGTGGTACCGTGCGCCTGCACAACCTCAAGCACGTCGAGCGCTTGGACGGCAACCTGGTAGCGGTATCCCGTTCCGGCGAGCTGGCGATTGCCGACGACTTCGGTCGTGAGCGCGAACGTTACAAGTTGCCATATGGTGCGGTGATTTCGGTCAAGGAAGGCGACAAGGTCGACGCCGGCGCCATCGTCGCCAAGTGGGATCCGCACACCCACCCGATCGTCACCGAGATGGCCGGTACCCTGACCTTCGTGGGCATGGAAGAAGGCATCACCATCAAGCGTCAGACCGACGAATTGACCGGTCTGACCAACATCGAGGTGCTGGATCCGAAGGATCGGCCGGCTGCCGGCAAGGACATCCGTCCGGCGGTGAAGATGGTCGACGCCAGCGGCAAAGAACTGCTGCTGCCGGGTACCGACGTGCCCGCGCAGTACTTCCTGCCGGCCAACGCCCTGGTCAACCTGACCGACGGCGCCAAGGTGGGTGTGGGTGACGTAATCGCCCGTATCCCGCAGGAAACCTCGAAGACCCGTGACATCACCGGTGGTCTGCCGCGCGTGGCCGACCTGTTCGAGGCGCGGCGTCCGAAAGAGCCGTCGATCCTGGCGGAAATCAGCGGCACCATCTCCTTCGGTAAGGAAACCAAAGGCAAGCGCCGCCTGGTCATCACCCCGACCGATGGTAGCGATCCGTACGAGGAGCTGATTCCGAAGTGGCGTCACCTGAACGTCTTCGAGGGTGAGCAGGTCAACCGCGGTGAGGTTATCTCCGACGGTCCGAGCAACCCGCACGACATCCTGCGTTTGCTGGGTGTGAGCGCGCTGGCCAAATACATCGTCAACGAGATCCAGGACGTGTATCGCCTGCAGGGCGTGAAGATCAACGACAAGCACATCGAAACCATCCTGCGGCAGATGCTGCGTAAGGTCGAAGTGGCCGAGTCCGGTGATTCCAGCTTTATCAAGGGCGACCAGATGGAGCTGACCCACGTGCTGGAGGAGAACGAGCGTCTGGCGGCTGACGACAAATTCATCGCCAAGTTCGACCGCGTGCTGCTGGGTATCACCAAGGCGTCGCTGTCGACCGAGTCGTTCATCTCTGCGGCGTCGTTCCAGGAAACCACTCGCGTCCTCACCGAGGCGGCGGTTACCGGCAAGCGCGACTTCTTGCGCGGTCTGAAAGAGAACGTGGTGGTCGGTCGCTTGATCCCGGCCGGTACAGGCTTGGCCTATCACAGCGAGCGCAAGCGCAAGCGTGAGGCCGGCAAGCCGGTCCAGGTGAGCGCCAGCGAAGCCGAAGCCCAGCTGTCGGAAGCGTTGAATAATCTGTAATTGAGCGCGAGTCCGGGGTACGCTATCCCGGACTCGCCTTGACGGGGTGTGGGAAGCTCTTTAGACTCATGCACCCCTAAATTTGGCAGGGCGTCTTGCTCTGCCATTTTGTTTATGTCGAAAGACAACAGTGGAGCTAGTAGATGGCAACTATCAACCAGCTGGTACGTCAGCCGCGCAAGCGCATCGTCGACAAGAGCGACGTGCCTGCGCTGCAGAACTGCCCGCAGCGCCGTGGCGTGTGCACTCGTGTGTACACCACCACGCCGAAGAAACCGAACTCCGCACTGCGTAAAGTGTGCCGTGTTCGCCTGACCAACGGTTTTGAAGTCACCTCCTACATCGGTGGTGAGGGTCACAACCTGCAGGAGCACAGCGTGGTGCTGATCCGCGGCGGTCGTGTAAAAGACCTTCCGGGTGTGCGTTACCACACCGTGCGCGGTTCGCTGGATACCTCTGGCGTTAAGGACCGTAAGCAGGGCCGTTCGAAGTACGGCACCAAGCGTCCGAAGTAATCCGAATTTCTATTTATCTGAGTCGATAAGAGTAAGGTCGGGCGTGACCGAAGTGTCATGGTCCCGGGCTAACCTGAAGACCGTTTGAGGGCTTATCAATGCCAAGACGTCGTGTAGCAGCCAAGCGTGAAATCCTGGACGATCCGAAATACGGAAGCCAGATTCTCGCCAAATTCATGAACCACGTGATGGAAAGCGGCAAGAAGGCCGTGGCCGAGCGCATCGTTTACGGTGCCCTGGACACAGTCAAAGCACGCAAGAACAGCGATCCCCTGGAAATCTTCGAGAAAGCTCTCGACGCCATCGCTCCGCTGGTCGAAGTGAAGTCGCGCCGCGTTGGTGGTGCTACTTACCAGGTTCCGGTCGAAGTTCGTCCGTCCCGTCGTAACGCGCTGGCTATGCGCTGGTTGGTGGATTACGCGCGCAAGCGTGGCGAGAAATCCATGGCCCTGCGCCTGGCTGGCGAGTTGCTGGATGCTGCTGAAGGCAAGGGTGCTGCGGTTAAGAAGCGTGAAGACGTGCACCGCATGGCTGAAGCTAACAAGGCCTTCTCGCACTACCGCTTCTAATTTCGGCATCATTATTTTTGCGAGGGCTTTATGGCTCGTACTACAGCAATCAACCGCTACCGCAACATCGGTATCTGTGCCCACGTTGACGCGGGCAAGACCACCACTACCGAGCGGATCCTGTTCTACACAGGTCTCAGCCACAAGATGGGTGAAGTGCACGACGGCGCGGCTACCACCGACTGGATGGTGCAGGAGCAGGAGCGTGGTATCACCATCACCTCTGCTGCCGTGACCACTTTCTGGGAGGGTTCCCGTGGTCAGTACGACAAGCACCGTGTCAACGTGATCGATACCCCCGGCCACGTGGACTTCACCATTGAGGTGGAGCGCTCCCTGCGTGTGCTGGACGGCGCGGTCGTGGTGTTCTGCGGTACCTCCGGTGTTGAGCCGCAGTCTGAAACCGTGTGGCGTCAGGCCAACAAGTACGGCGTGCCGCGCGTCGTTTACGTGAACAAGATGGACCGTGCCGGTGCCAACTTCCTGCGCGTAATCGGCCAGATCAAGCAGCGTCTGGGCCATACCCCGGTTCCGGTGCAGCTGGCGATCGGTGCCGAAGAAAACTTCGAAGGCCAGATCGACCTGATCAAGATGAAGGCGATCTACTGGAACGACGACGACAAGGGCACGACCTACCGCGAGGAGGAGATCCCTGCCGAGCTTCTGGACTTGGCCGAAGAGTGGCGCTCGAACATGATCGAGGCTGCCGCCGAAGCCAATGAAGAGCTGATGAACAAGTACCTGGAAGGGGGCGAGCTGACTGTCGAGGAAATCAAGGCAGGCCTGCGCGCGCGTACTCTGGCCAGCGAGATTGTTCCAGCTGTCTGCGGCTCCTCCTTCAAGAACAAGGGCGTTCCGCTGGTTCTCGATGCCGTCATCGACTACCTGCCGGCTCCGACCGAAATTCCGGCGATCCAGGGTGTCAACCCGGACAACGAGGAAGTGGTCGACGAGCGTCATGCCGACGACTCCGAGCCGTTCTCGGCGCTGGCCTTCAAGATCGCCACCGACCCCTTCGTCGGTACTCTGACCTTCGTCCGCGTTTACTCCGGTGTTCTCGCCTCGGGCGACTCCGTAATCAACTCGGTCAAGGGCAAGAAGGAGCGCGTAGGCCGGATGGTGCAGATGCACGCCAACCAGCGCGACGAGATCAAAGAAGTGCGCGCCGGCGACATCGCTGCCCTGATCGGCATGAAGGACGTCACCACTGGCGACACCCTCTGCGATATCGACAAGCCGATCATCCTTGAGCGTATGGACTTCCCGGAGCCGGTAATTTCGGTGGCTGTAGAGCCGAAGACCAAGGCTGACCAGGAGAAGATGGGTATCGCTCTGGGCAAGCTGGCTCAGGAAGACCCGTCGTTCCGCGTCAAGACCGACGAAGAAACCGGCCAGACCATCATCTCCGGTATGGGTGAGCTGCACCTGGACATCCTGGTTGACCGTATGCGCCGCGAATTCAACGTCGAGGCCAACATCGGTAAGCCGCAGGTTTCCTACCGCGAGAAGATCACCAAGAACTGCGAGATCGAAGGCAAATTCGTTCGCCAGTCGGGTGGCCGTGGTCAGTTCGGTCATTGCTGGATCCGCTTCGCGCCGGCCGACGAAGGTCAGGAAGGTCTGGTGTTCGTCAACGAGGTCGTTGGTGGTGTGGTTCCGAAGGAATACATCCCGGCTATCCAGAAGGGCATCGAAGAGCAGATGAAGAACGGCGTTGTCGCCGGCTATCCGCTGATCGGCCTGAAGGCGACCGTGTTCGATGGTTCCTACCATGACGTCGACTCCAACGAGATGGCGTTCAAGGTGGCGGCCTCCATGGCGACCAAGCAGCTCGCTCAGAAGGGCGGTGGTGTTGTGCTTGAGCCGATCATGAAGGTTGAAGTGGTAACCCCTGAGGACTACATGGGGGACGTGATGGGTGACCTGAACCGTCGTCGTGGTCTGATCCAGGGTATGGAAGATTCGGTTTCCGGTAAGGTTATCCGTGCCGAAGTTCCACTGGGTGAGATGTTCGGTTATGCGACCGATGTCCGCTCCATGTCCCAGGGTCGCGCAAGCTACTCTATGGAATTCTCCAAGTACTCCGAGGCTCCGTCGAACATCGTCGAAGCACTGGTTAAAAAACAAGGCTGATTCAGCCCTTTAGGCAAGAGGTTCACTGTCGTGGCTAAAGAAAAATTTGAACGTAACAAACCGCACGTCAACGTAGGCACCATCGGTCACGTTGACCACGGTAAAACCACTCTGACCGCCGCTCTGACTCGCGTTTGCTCCGAAGTTTTCGGTAGCGCCCGTGTCGACTTCGACAAGATCGATAGCGCCCCGGAAGAGAAAGCGCGCGGTATCACCATCAACACCGCGCACGTTGAGTATGACTCGGCCGTGCGCCACTACGCGCATGTTGACTGCCCGGGCCACGCTGACTATGTGAAGAACATGATCACCGGTGCTGCGCAGATGGACGGCGCGATCCTGGTGTGCTCGGCTGCCGACGGCCCGATGCCGCAGACCCGCGAACACATCCTGCTGTCCCGCCAGGTAGGCGTTCCTTACATTGTCGTGTTCCTGAACAAGGCCGACATGGTGGACGACGCCGAGCTGCTGGAGCTGGTCGAGATGGAAGTTCGTGACCTGCTGTCCACCTATGACTTCCCGGGCGACGACACGCCGATCATCATCGGCTCCGCGCTGATGGCGCTGAACGGTCAAGACGACAACGAAATGGGCACCAGCGCCGTCAAGAAGCTGGTCGAGACTCTGGACAGCTACATTCCGGAGCCGGTTCGTGCCATCGACAAGCCGTTCCTGATGCCGATCGAAGACGTGTTCTCCATCTCCGGTCGCGGTACCGTGGTAACCGGTCGTGTTGAGCGCGGCATCGTCAAGATCCAGGAAGAAATCGAGATCGTTGGTCTGCGTGACACCGTCAAGACCACCTGCACCGGCGTGGAAATGTTCCGCAAGCTGCTCGACGAAGGTCGTGCTGGCGAGAACTGCGGTATCCTGCTGCGCGGCACCAAGCGTGACGACGTGGAGCGTGGTCAGGTGCTGGCCAAGCCGGGCACCATCAAGCCGCACACCAAGTTTGAAGCTGAAGTGTACGTGCTGAGCAAGGAAGAAGGCGGTCGTCACACTCCGTTCTTCAAGGGCTACCGTCCGCAGTTCTACTTCCGTACCACTGACGTGACCGGTAACTGCGAGCTGCCGGAAGGCGTTGAGATGGTGATGCCGGGTGACAACGTTAAGATGGTGGTTACCCTGATCAAGCCGATCGCCATGGAAGACGGCCTGCGTTTCGCGATTCGCGAAGGTGGTCGTACCGTTGGTGCTGGCGTGGTTGCCAAGGTCGTCGAGTAATCGAGGATCGCGGTAAAAGAAAAGGCCCTTCGGGGCCTTTTCTGTTTTCTGTGCAAAAGTTGACACCCATCGGGCGCATCCGTACAATCACGCCTCCTTTTAACGGGCGTAGTCCGTCCGTTGGGGATAGCAGAGATAGAGTCTGAGGTCAAAATGCAAAACCAACAAATCCGTATTCGGTTGAAGGCTTTTGACCATCGCCTGATCGATCAATCTACCCAGGAAATCGTGGAAACCGCGAAACGTACTGGTGCTCAGGTGCGTGGTCCTATTCCTCTGCCTACTCGCAAGGAGCGTTTCACTGTACTGGTCTCCCCGCACGTCAATAAAGACGCGCGTGATCAGTATGAGATTCGCACTCATAAGCGTGTTCTGGACATCGTCCAGCCGACGGATAAAACCGTTGATGCGCTGATGAAGCTTGATCTTGCGGCTGGCGTGGAAGTGCAGATCAGCCTCGGCTAAAACCTTGGGGTTTTAGTCGTGTAACGCTCTGAAATGGGCGGCCATAGCGGGTGAAAGCCCCGTACACTTATGAGGTTTACAACATGACTATTGGTGTAGTCGGGCGTAAGTGCGGTATGACCCGCATTTTCACCGAAGAAGGTGTCTCCATTCCGGTTACGGTCATTGAGATCGAGCCGAATCGCGTCACCCAGTTCAAAAATGAAGAGAGCGATGGCTATCGCGCTGTGCAGGTTACCGTTGGTGAGCGTCGTGCTTCCCGTGTAACCAAGGCTCAGGCTGGTCACTTTGCCAAGGCAAACGTCGCTGCTGGTCGTGGTGTTTGGGAATTCCGTCTTGAAGAAGGCGAGTACCAAGCTGGCGATCAGATCACTGCAGAATTGTTCCAGGCGGGTCAGCTGGTGGATGTCACTGGCGAATCCAAGGGTAAAGGCTTCGCCGGTACCATCAAGCGCTGGAACTTCCGTGGTCAAGACAACACCCACGGTAACTCCGTCTCTCACCGCGCTCCAGGCTCCATCGGCCAGTGCCAGACTCCTGGTCGTGTATTCAAGGGCAAAAAAATGTCCGGTCATATGGGCGCTGAGCGCGTGACCGTGCAGTCCCTGGAAGTTGTGCGCGTCGACGCTGAACGCAATCTGCTGCTCGTTAAGGGCGCCGTTCCTGGCGCTGCTGGCGGCAACCTGGTTGTGCGTCCGGCTGCCAAGGCTCGCGGTTAAGGGGAGATGCTGAGATGCAATTGAATGTAAATAACGCTCAGGCGATCGAAGTCTCCGAAACGACCTTCGGTAGCGAATTCAACGAGACCCTGGTTCACCAGGCCGTTGTCGCTTACATGGCTGGCGGCCGTCAGGGCAGCAAGCAGCAGAAGACCCGTTCCGATGTGTCCGGCGGTGGCAAGCGTCCGTGGCGCCAGAAGGGCACTGGTCGTGCTCGTGCTGGTACTACTCGTGGTCCGATTTGGCGTGGTGGTGGTGTGACCTTCGCAGCGCGCCCGCAGAACCACGATCAAAAGCTCAACAAGAAGATGTATCGCGCCGCTCTGCGCTCGATTCTGTCCGAGTTGGTGCGTTTGGATCGTCTGGTTGTGGTCGAAGACTTCGCTGTCGAAGCACCGAAAACCAAGGTTCTCCTGGATAAGCTGAATGGCATGGGTCTGAACGATGTTCTGATCGTGTCTGACGCTGTTGATCAGAACCTGTACCTGGCTGCGCGCAACCTGCCGCACGTCGACGTACGTGACGTTCAAGGTTCCGACCCGGTCAGCCTGATCGCCTACGACAAGGTGTTGATCACCGTGTCCGCCGTGAAGAAATTCGAGGAGCTGCTGGGATGAACCAGGAACGCGTATTCAAAGTGCTGGTTGGCCCGCATATCTCTGAGAAGGCCACCGGCCTGGCAGATGGCAAAAGCCAATTCGTTTTCAAGGTTGCTACCGATGCAACCAAGCTGGAAATCAAGAAGGCCGTCGAAAGCCTGTTCAGCGTGAAGGTCGCCACCGTCAACACCCTGAATGTTCAGGGTAAGACCAAGCGCACCGCTCGCGGTCTGGGCAAGCGCAACGACTGGAAGAAGGCGTACATCGCTCTTCAGCCGGGCCAAGATCTCGATTTCACCAGCAGTGCTGAGTAAGGTAGGGGCGCATCATGGCAATCGTTAAATGCAAACCGACTTCCGCTGGCCGCCGTTTCGTGGTCAAAGTGGTCAATCAGGAGCTGCACAAAGGCGCTCCTTATGCTCCGCTGCTCGAGAAGAAGTCGAAGACTGGCGGCCGTAACAACAACGGTCGTATCACTACTCGCCACATTGGTGGTGGTCACAAGCAGCACTATCGTCTGGTCGATTTCCGTCGCAACAAGGACGGCATCCCTGCCGTTGTTGAGCGTGTGGAATACGATCCGAACCGTACTGCTCACATCGCCCTGCTGAAGTATGCCGACGGCGAGCGTCGCTACATCATCGCGCCGAAAGGTGTGAGTGCTGGCGATCAGTTGATCTCCGGTTCTGCTGCGCCGATCAAGGCTGGTAACAGCCTTCCGCTGCGCAACATTCCGCTCGGTTCGACCATTCATGGTATCGAGCTGAAGCCGGGCAAGGGTGCTCAGATCGCGCGTTCCGCTGGTGCTTCCGCTCAGCTGGTCGCTCGTGAAGGTGCCTATGTCACCCTGCGTCTGCGCTCCGGCGAGATGCGCAAAGTGCTGGCTGAGTGCCGTGCGACTCTGGGTGAGGTCTCGAACTCCGAGCACAGCCTGCGTTCGCTGGGTAAGGCCGGTGCCAAGCGTTGGCGTGGTGTTCGCCCGACCGTTCGCGGTGTGGCGATGAACCCGGTTGACCACCCGCATGGTGGTGGTGAAGGTCGTACCTCTGGTGGCCGTCATCCGGTGTCTCCATGGGGCTTCCCGACTAAGGGCGCGAAGACTCGTGGTAACAAGCGCACCGATAACATGATCGTCCGTCGTCGCAAGTAACTAGAGGGATACGACAGTGCCGCGTTCTCTGAAAAAAGGTCCTTTTATCGATCTTCACCTACTGAAGAAGGTCGAAGTGGCGGTGGAAAAGAACGATCGCAAGCCGGTTAAAACCTGGTCGCGTCGTTCCATGATCCTGCCGCAAATGGTCGGTCTGACCATTGCTGTACATAACGGTCGTCAACATGTCCCGGTTCTCATTAACGAAGACATGGTCGGTCACAAACTCGGCGAGTTCGCTGGTACCCGCACTTACCGTGGGCACGTGGCGGACAAGAAAGCCAAGCGTTAAGGGGTTAGGAATGATGGAAGTAGCCGCTAAGCTGTCGGGCGCTCGAATCTCTGCCCAGAAAGCCCGCTTGGTCGCCGACCAGATCCGCGGGAAGAAGGTGGGCGAAGCGCTCAATCTCCTGGCTTTCAGCAGTAAGAAAGCCGCCGAGATCATGAAGAAAGTGCTGGAGTCGGCCGTTGCCAACGCCGAGCACAACGAAGGCGCAGATGTGGATGATCTGAAGGTCTCCACTGTCTTCGTCAACGAAGGGCGTTCGCTTAAGCGCATCATGCCGCGTGCCAAAGGCCGCGCTGATCGCATCGTCAAGCGGTCTTGCCATATCACTGTCAAGGTTGCGGACAAGTAACGGAGTCGATCAGATGGGTCAGAAAGTACATCCCACTGGCATTCGCCTGGGAATCGTCAAGGAGCACACCTCCGTTTGGTATGCCGATAAGCGCACTTATGCCGATTATCTGTTTGCCGACCTGAAGGTTCGTGAATACCTCCAAGACAAACTAAAAAGCGCGTCCGTAAGCCGTATCGACATCGCTCGTCCGGCTCAGACTGCACGCATCACCATCCACACCGCCCGTCCTGGTATCGTGATTGGCAAGAAAGGTGAAGATGTTGAAAAGCTGCGTCAGGACCTGACCAAGCAAATGGGTGTGCCGGTGCACATCAACATCGAAGAGATCCGCAAGCCGGAGCTCGACGGTATGCTGGTAGCACAAAGCGTTGCTCAGCAGCTGGAGCGTCGCGTGATGTTCCGTCGCGCCATGAAGCGCGCCGTACAGAACGCCATGCGCATTGGTGCCAAGGGCATCAAGATCCAGGTGAGCGGTCGTCTTGGTGGTGCGGAAATCGCACGTACCGAATGGTATCGCGAAGGTCGTGTGCCTCTGCACACCCTGCGTGCCGATATCGATTACGCCACTTACGAAGCGCACACCACCTACGGTGTGATCGGTGTGAAGGTTTGGATCTTCAAGGGTGAGGTCATTGGTGGCCGCCAAGAAGAGCTGAAGCCGCAAGCGCCCGCGCCTCGTAAAAAAGCTGCCAAGTAAGGAGTACGCAAAATGCTACAACCTAAGCGTACAAAATTCCGCAAGCAGATGACCGGTCACAACCGTGGTTTGGCTCAGCGCGGTAGCAAAGTTAGCTTTGGCGAGTTTGCGCTGAAGTCTGTTGCTCGTGGTCGTCTTACTGCCCGCCAGATCGAGTCCGCTCGTCGTGCTCTGACTCGTCACGTGAAGCGTGGCGGGAAAATCTGGATTCGCGTGTTCCCGGACAAGCCGGTTACCAAGAAGCCTCTCGAAGTGCGGATGGGTAAAGGTAAGGGTAGCGTCGAGTACTGGGTGGCCCAGATTCAGCCGGGCAAGGTCCTGTATGAAATCGAGGGTGTTTCTGAAGAGTTGGCGCGTGAGGCTTTCGCCCTGGCTGCTGCAAAGCTGCCAATCGCCACCTCCTTTGTTAAGCGGACGGTGATGTGATGAAAGCGAATGAACTTCGTGAAAAATCAGCACAGCAGCTGAACGAGCAATTGCTTGGTCTGCTGCGCGATCAGTTCAATCTGCGTATGCAGAAGGCGACTGGTCAGTTGGGGCAGTCTCACCTGCTCTCGCAAGTTAAGCGTGACATCGCTCGCGTGAAGACTGTGCTCAACCAGCAGGCAGGTAAGTAATCATGGCTGAAGCCGAAAAAACCGTCCGCACGCTGACCGGCCGCGTTGTCAGCGACAAGATGGACAAGACCATCACCGTACTGATCGAGCGTCGCGTTAAGCACCCGATCTACGGTAAGTACGTCAAGCGTTCGACCAAGCTGCACGTCCATGACGAAACCAATCAGTGCCATATCGGCGACAAGGTCTCCATTCGTGAGACCCGTCCGCTGGCCAAGACTAAGTCTTGGGCTCTGGTTGAGATCGTTGAACGCGCAGTCGAAGTCTAAGAGCTAGGGGTCGGAGAAATTTTATGATTCAGACTCAATCCATGCTCGATGTGGCTGATAACAGTGGCGCGCGCCGCGTTATGTGCATCAAGGTTCTCGGTGGTTCGCACCGCCGTTACGCCGGCATTGGCGACATCATCAAGGTGACCGTCAAGGAAGCCATTCCGCGCGGTAAGGTGAAGAAGGGCCAGGTGATGACCGCTGTTGTGGTTCGCACCCGTCACGGCGTTCGCCGTCCGGACGGCTCGATCATTCGCTTCGACGGCAACGCTGCTGTTCTGCTGAACAACAAGCAGGAGCCGATCGGTACCCGTATCTTTGGGCCCGTGACCCGTGAGCTTCGTTCCGAGAAGTTCATGAAGATCGTCTCGCTCGCCCCTGAAGTGCTGTAAGGAGATCCGACATGCAAAAGATTCGTCGTGATGACGAGATCATCGTGATCGCCGGCAAGGACAAGGGTAAGCGCGGTAAGGTGCTGAAAGTGCTCACTGACGACCGTCTGGTCGTCGGTGGGGTCAACTTGGTCAAGCGTCATACCAAGCCGAACCCGATGTCGGGCGTTCAGGGCGGTATCGTCGAGAAAGAAGCCCCTCTGCATGCTTCTAACGTCGCCATCTTCAATGCTGGAACCAACAAGGCTGACCGCGTAGGTTTCAAAGTAGAAGACGGCAAAAAAATTCGTGTCTTCAAGTCGAACCAGAAGCCGGTCGACGCTTGAGCACTGCTAGGTAGATACCATGGCACGACTAAAAGAGCTGTACCGGAAAGAAATCGCGCCCAAGCTGAAGGAGCAACTTCAGCTGGCAAACGTGATGGAAGTTCCGCGCATTACCAAAATCACCCTGAACATGGGCTTGGGTGAAGCGATCGGTGACAAGAAGATCATCGAAAACGCTGTTGCTGATCTGGAAAAAATTACCGGTCAGAAGCCTATTGTGACTTACGCTCGGAAATCCATCGCGGGCTTCAAAGTCCGTGAAGGTTGGCCGATCGGTGTCAAGGTTACCCTGCGTCGCGACCGTATGTATGAGTTCCTGGATCGCCTGCTCGCCATCTCCCTGCCGCGCGTGCGTGACTTCCGCGGCCTGAATGCCAAGTCCTTCGATGGTCGCGGCAACTACAGCATGGGCGTTAAAGAGCAGATCATCTTCCCGGAAATCGATTACGACAAGATCGATGCCCTGCGCGGTCTGGACATTACCCTGACCACCACTGCTCGTACGGATGATGAAGGTCGTGCTCTGCTGCGCGCCTTCAACTTCCCGTTCCGCAACTGATTGGAGTAGGAACATGGCCAAAACAAGCATGAAGAACCGCGAGCTGAAGCGTCAGCAAACGGTGGCTAAGTTCGCGAAGAAGCGTGCCGAGCTTAAGGCTCTGATCGCCAATCCGAATACCAGTCCGGAAGCGCGCTGGGAGGCGCAGGTCGCTCTGCAGAAGCAGCCGCGTGATGCCTCTGCCTCGCGTCTGCGTAACCGTTGCCGCATCACCGGTCGTCCACACGGTGTTTACCGCAAGTTCGGCCTCGGCCGTAACAAGCTGCGTGAAGCGGCTATGCGTGGTGACGTGCCGGGTCTGGTCAAGGCCAGCTGGTAAGTGATCTTCGGCGGTCTTCGGGCTGCCGTTGTTGATCAAGAATCAAGCCCCTTTTGGGGCTTGATTCGTTTCTGGGCTGTCTATAGAATGACCGGCTCTTCTGGGCCCGGCTTTTGGGTTTGGTTGCTGTGGGGTCGCAAGGCCGAAATTTTGTTTTAGGAGCATCTAGCCCATGAGTATGCAGGACCCGTTAGCGGACATGCTAACTCGTATCCGTAATGCCCAGATGGCTGAAAAGTCCGTTGTAAGCATGCCGTCTTCCAAGCTGAAGGTGGCTGTAGCCAAGGTCCTCAAGGACGAAGGCTACATTGCGGGTTTTCAGACCACTGCTGAGGCGAAGCCGCTGTTGTCTATCGAGCTGAAGTATTTTGAAGGCCGTCCGGTCATCGAAGAGCTGAAGCGCGTTAGCCGTCCAGGCCTGCGCCAGTACAAATCCGTTGACCAGCTGCCGAAAGTTCGCGGCGGTCTCGGTGTGTCCATCGTCTCCACCAACAAGGGTGTGATGACGGATCGCGCTGCGCGCGCTGCCGGTGTCGGCGGCGAAGTGCTTTGCACTGTGTTCTAAGGGGGGATAAGCATGTCTCGCGTTGCTAAAAACCCCGTAAAGCTGCCCGCTGGCGTTGAGGTCAAACTGGCCGGTCAGCAGCTCTCGGTCAAGGGCGCAAAAGGTGCTCTCGAACTGAATGTGCACCCGTCCGTGGAAGTGATCCAGGAAGCGGGTGAGCTGCGTTTTGCTGCGCGTAATGGCGATCAGCAGAACAGAGCCATGGCCGGTACTACCCGTGCACTGGTTAACAATATGGTCATTGGCGTAAGCCAGGGCTTCGAGCGCAAGCTGCAACTGGTCGGTGTGGGCTACAAGGCTCAGGCCAAGGGTCAGGTGCTGAATCTCGCTCTCGGCTTCTCGCATCCGGTTGATTACGAGCTGCCGCAAGGTGTCACCGCTGAAACCCCTAGTCAGACCGATATTCTGATCAAGGGCATCGACAAGCAGTTGGTCGGTCAGGTGGCTGCGGAGATTCGCGACTTCCGTCGTCCTGAGCCTTATAAAGGCAAGGGCGTGCGTTACGCCGACGAAGTCGTCCGTCGTAAAGAAGCTAAGAAGAAGTAGGGCATAGCAAATGAGCGTAAAGAAAGAAACTCGTCTGCGTCGCGCTCGCAAGGCACGCCTGAAAATGCGCGAGCTGGAGGCCGTACGCCTTTGCGTGTACCGCTCTTCCCAGCATATCTACGCCCAGGTCGTTTCGGCCGACGGCGGCAAAGTCCTGGCCAGTGCCTCGACTTTGGACAAAGAGCTGCGTGATGGCGCTACTGGCAATGTCGACGCTGCAAAGAAAGTTGGTCAGCTGGTTGCTGAGCGTGCCAAGGCCGCTGGTGTTACCCAGGTGGCATTCGACCGTTCTGGCTTCAAGTACCACGGCCGCGTGAAAGCGCTGGCTGATGCTGCTCGTGAAGGCGGGCTGGAGTTCTAAGTTATGGCAAATAACGACCAAAAGCGCGACGAAGGCTACATCGAGAAGCTGGTTCAAGTTAACCGCGTTGCCAAAACCGTAAAGGGTGGCCGTATCTTCACCTTCACTGCGCTGACTGTAGTTGGCGATGGTAAGGGTCGTGTTGGTTTCGGTCGTGGCAAGTCACGCGAAGTGCCTGCTGCGATTCAGAAAGCAATGGAAGCTGCGCGCCGCAACATGATTCAGGTTGATCTGAACGGCACTACCCTGCAGTACGCAATGAAGTCCGGACATGGCGCCTCCAAGGTGTTCATGCAGCCTGCATCCGAGGGTACCGGTATCATCGCGGGCGGCGCCATGCGTGCCGTTCTAGAAGTCGCTGGGGTGCAAAACGTTCTGGCTAAGTGCTATGGCTCTACCAATCCGGTGAACGTGGTTCATGCCACTTTCAAAGGTCTGAAGGCCATGCAGTCTCCAGAGTCCGTGGCAGCCAAGCGTGGCAAGAGCGTCGAGGAGATTCTCTGACCATGGCTAATGCAACAGTCAAAGTTACGCTGGTTAAGAGCGTGAGCGGCCGTTTGGCCAATCACAAGGCTTGCGTCAAGGGCCTCGGCCTGCGTCGTATCGGTCACACCGTTGAGGTTCTGGATACTCCGGAAAACCGCGGCATGATCAACAAGGCCTACTACCTTCTGCGTGTGGAGGGTTAAGACATGCAACTGAACGATCTGCGTTCTGCGCCGGGTGCCCGTCGCGAAAAGCACCGCCCTGGCCGTGGTATTGGTAGCGGGTTGGGTAAGACCGGTGGCCGTGGTCACAAGGGTCAGACCTCGCGATCCGGCGGTACCATTGCTCCGGGCTTCGAGGGTGGTCAACAGCCGTTGCATCGTCGCTTGCCGAAGTTCGGCTTCGTTTCCCTGAAGGCTATGGATCGCGCCGAAGTGCGTACCTCCGAGCTGAATAAAGTGGAAGGCGATGTTGTAACTCTGCAGGCGCTGAAGGATGCCAACCTGATTAACCAAAACGTACAGCGCGTTAAAGTCATGCTGTCCGGTGAGGTTACTCGTGCGGTCACCCTTAAAGGTATCGCTGCCACCAAGGGTGCGCGTGCGGCTATCGAAGCAGCTGGCGGTAAGTTCGAGGAATAAATGGCTAAGCAAGGTGCTCTCTCAGCGCTCAGCAATGGTGGGTTGTCCGAACTTTGGGCTCGTCTGCGCTTCCTGCTGTTGGCGATTATCGTCTATCGGATAGGTGCGCATATTCCGGTTCCGGGGATCAATCCAGACCGGCTGGCTGACCTGTTCCGGCAGAATGAGGGGACTATTCTTAGCCTGTTCAACATGTTTTCCGGCGGCGCGCTGGAGCGGATGAGTATCTTTGCCTTGGGGATCATGCCGTACATCTCGGCGTCGATCATCATGCAGCTGATGACCGCTGTCAGTCCGCAGCTGGAGCAGTTGAAGAAGGAAGGTGAGGCTGGTCGTCGCAAGATCAGCCAATACACACGCTACGGCACTTTGATTCTGGCTCTCGTTCAGGCTACTGGCATGTCCATTGGTTTGGCGGGGCAGGGTGTGGCGTTTTCGGCGGATTTCGGTTTCCACTTCGTGGCGGTCACCACTTTTGTGGCGGGGGCTATGTTCATGATGTGGCTCGGTGAGCAGATCACTGAGCGTGGTGTCGGTAATGGCATCTCGATGCTGATTTTTGCTGGAATTGTCGCGGGTTTGCCGCAGGCGATTGGGCAGTCTTTCGAGTCTGCTCGCCAGGGTGATATCAATATCTTTGCCCTGGTTGCCATCGGTCTTCTGGCGGTAGCGATCATCGGTTTTGTGGTGTTCATTGAGCGTGGCCAGCGCCGCATTGCGGTGCACTATGCCAAGCGTCAGCAAGGTCGCAAGGTCTTCGCTGCGCAGACCAGCCATTTGCCGCTGAAAGTGAACATGGCGGGTGTGATTCCAGCCATTTTTGCCAGCAGCCTTCTATTGTTCCCGGCCTCGCTGGGTGCCTGGTTTGGGCAGTCTGAGGGTTTGGGTTGGCTGCAAGATGTTTCGCAGGCAATCGCTCCCGGGCAGCCGTTGAACATTTTGCTGTTTAGCGCAGGGATCGTGTTCTTCTGCTTCTTCTATACGGCCTTGATGTTCAACCCGAAAGACGTAGCAGAAAACCTGAAGAAGTCTGGTGCCTTTATTCCGGGTATCCGTCCCGGTGAGCAATCGGCGCGCTATATCGACGGCGTGCTGACTCGCTTGACCTTGTTCGGTGCTCTGTACATGACGGCTGTTTGTCTGTTGCCCCAGTTTCTGGTGGTTGCTGCCAACGTGCCGTTCTACCTTGGCGGGACCTCGTTGCTGATCGTGGTCGTGGTTGTGATGGACTTTATGTCGCAAGTACAATCGCACCTCGTTTCGCACCAGTACGAATCCCTGATGAAGAAAGCCAACCTGAAGGGTTACGGCAGCGGCATGCTCCGCTGATGTTCCCGTAAGGTTCGAGGAGTTGGTGATGAAAGTTCGTGCATCGGTGAAGAAGCTGTGCCGCAACTGCAAAATCATTCGCCGTGAAGGCGTTGTTCGAGTGATTTGCAGTGCGGAGCCGCGTCACAAGCAGCGCCAAGGCTGATTGTGAGCTAAAGCTACAAGCCCGGCAGCTAGTGCGCTGTCGGGTTGATTATTTGTTTTTACAGCGCTAATATCTCGCGCCCTTTTCTTGGCTTCCGGGGCGTAGGTAGCTGTCAATTGGAGTCCCACTGAATGGCCCGTATTGCAGGCGTAAACATTCCAGATAACAAACATGCTGTTATCTCGCTGACCTACATCTACGGTGTTGGTCGCACTACTGCGCAGAGTATCTGTGCGGCGACCGGGGTTAACCCGGCGGTAAAAATTAAAGATCTGAGCGATGAGCAGATTGAACTGTTGCGCGGTGAGGTGGCGAAGTTCACCACCGAGGGTGACCTCCGCCGTGAAATCAACATGAAGATCAAGCGCTTGATGGACCTGGGTTGCTATCGTGGCCTGCGTCATCGTCGCGGCCTGCCGGTCCGCGGTCAGCGCACCAAGACCAACGCCCGTACCCGTAAGGGGCCGCGCAAGCCGATCCGCAAGTAATCGCATTCGCGAATCGACAGGAATCTAGTCATGGCAAAACCTGCTGCTCGTCCTCGTAAGAAAATCAAAAAGACAGTGGTTGATGGCATCGCCCATATCCACGCTTCTTTTAACAACACCATCGTGACCATCACTGATCGTCAGGGGAATGCGCTGTCTTGGGCTACCTCTGGTGGTTCGGGCTTCCGCGGCTCCCGCAAAAGCACTCCGTTTGCTGCCCAGGTTGCAGCAGAGCGTGCCGGTCAGGCTGCTCTGGAGTATGGCCTGAAGAACCTCGACGTTAACGTCAAGGGCCCGGGTCCGGGTCGCGAATCCGCTGTGCGCGCTTTGAACGCCTGCGGCTACAAAATCGCCAGCATCACCGACGTGACGCCAATCCCGCATAACGGGTGCCGTCCGCCGAAGAAGCGTCGCGTGTAAAAAGGAGACAGTGAGAAATGGCTCGTTACATTGGTCCCAAGTGCAAACTGTCTCGTCGTGAAGGCACCGATCTCTTCCTGAAGAGTGGTGTGCGCGCGCTCGAATCCAAGTGCAACATCGAAGCGGCTCCTGGCATTCATGGTCAGCGTCGTGGTCGTCAATCCGACTACGGTACCCAGCTGCGCGAGAAGCAAAAAGTCCGTCGCATCTACGGTGTTCTCGAACGCCAGTTCAGCGGTTACTACAAGGAAGCAGCCAAGCGTAAAGGCGCTACCGGCGAGAACCTGCTGCAGCTGCTCGAGTGCCGTCTGGATAACGTAATTTATCGCATGGGCTTTGGCGCTACTCGTGCCGAATCTCGCCAGCTGGTATCGCACAAATCGATCACAGTAAACGGTTCGACCGTGAACGTGCCGTCCTACCAGGTTAAAGCTGGGGATGTGGTTGCCGTTCGCGAGAAGGCGAAGAACCAACTGCGTATCGCGCAGGCTCTCGAGCTGTGCTCTCAGCGCGGTCGCGTTGAGTGGGTGGATGTCGACTCCGAGAAAAAATCCGGCGTGTTCAAAAACGTACCGGCTCGCAGTGATCTGTCCGCCGACATCAACGAAAGCCTGATTGTCGAGCTCTACTCCAAGTAAGGGCTAGAAAATAGGTGCATCCATGCAGATTTCGGTAAATGAGTTCCTGACCCCCCGCCACATCGATGTGCAGGTGGTCAGTCCAACCCGCGCCAAGATCACCCTCGAGCCCCTCGAGCGTGGTTTTGGCCATACCCTGGGCAACGCGCTGCGTCGCATTCTGTTGTCCTCCATGCCTGGCTGTGCAGTGGTCGAGGCCGAGATTGACGGTGTGCTTCATGAGTACAGCGCCATCGAAGGTGTGCAGGAAGATGTCATTGAAATCCTGCTGAACCTGAAAGGCCTGGCCATCAAGTTGCACGGTCGTGACGAAGTCACCCTGAATCTGGCCAAGAAGGGCTCGGGTGTGGTCACCGCGGCCGATATTCAGCTGGATCACGATGTCGAGATCGTCAACGGCGATCACGTAATCGCCAACCTGGCGGACAACGGTGCTCTGAACATGAAGCTCACTGTGCGTCGTGGTCGCGGCTATGAGCCGGCTGACGCGCGTCAGAGTGATGAAGATGAAAGCCGCAGCATTGGCCGTCTGCAGCTTGACTCCTCGTTCAGCCCGGTCCGTCGTGTGGCATACGTGGTGGAAAACGCCCGTGTCGAGCAGCGTACTAACCTGGACAAACTGGTTATTGATCTGGAAACCAACGGTACTCTGGACCCTGAAGAGGCAATCCGTCGTGCCGCGACCATCCTGCAGCAGCAGTTGGCCGCGTTCGTCGACCTCAAGGGCGACAGCGAACCGGTTGTGGTTGAGCAGGAAGACGAGATCGATCCGATCCTGCTGCGTCCAGTTGACGACCTTGAATTGACCGTGCGTTCGGCCAACTGCCTGAAGGCGGAGAACATCTACTACATCGGCGACCTGATCCAGCGCACCGAAGTAGAGCTGTTGAAAACTCCGAACCTGGGCAAGAAGTCCCTGACCGAGATCAAGGACGTTCTGGCCTCCCGTGGTCTGTCCCTCGGCATGCGCCTCGATAACTGGCCGCCGGCAAGTCTGAAGAAAGACGATAAGGCGACTGCCTGATCGTCACGATCACCGAACTTCAAGTTTGGTAAGGAATTGAACCATGCGTCATCGTAAAAGTGGCCGTCATCTGAGCCGCACCAGCGCCCACCGTAAGGCCATGTTCCAGAACATGGCGGTGTCGCTGTTTGAACACGAGCTGATCAAAACCACTCTGCCGAAAGCCAAGGAGCTGCGCCGCGTTGCGGAGCCGCTGATCACCCTGGCTAAGGAAGACAGCGTAGCCAACCGTCGTCTGGCCTTCGATCGTACTCGTTCGAAAGCCATCGTCGGCAAGCTGTTCAACGATCTTGGCAAGCGCTACGCCACCCGTCAGGGCGGCTACCTGCGCATCCTGAAGTGCGGTTTCCGCGCTGGCGACAACGCGCCGATGGCGTATGTCGAGCTGGTTGACCGTCCGGTCGCTGGTCAGGTTGAAGCTGCCGAGTAAGTTACTGGTTGTGCGAAAAGACCGGGCCTTGTGCCCGGTTTTTTCGTTATCAGGATGTGTAATTTGCGGTATGAAGAGTTGGTGGTGCGTAGATATTGGCTCAGACAAAGTCGTCCCTACCAATCCAGTGCTCTGACCGTCTCGTTGCTTATCACCTCTGGGCCTGACGCTCGGCATCTCAGACGACTGTCGAGTCAAGGCCCTGGCAGCCTCGACTGACGCACCCGGCTCGCCCGGCTGAGGTATCTGCACCAGCCGGCTGCTGTCGCTGATCGATGCGTGTAAGAGCTTCGCCAGGCTTTCTCCGTGCTGATTCAGCACGAAGCCATTAGCTCGCTTCTCCAAGTCAGTCACCGCATCGCCAGGCAGGTAGCTGCGCTGGTGGATGTCGCTAGCGCGCCTGAATTTGTCCGCTTCGCTGCTGTTTGTTGAGCCGGCTGGCTGGAAAAAAGCAGATTCTGGTAATCCTGCCTGAAAGAGTAAGTCTATCGGTTCGTTATGCTCCATCTATTGGTTAGCCTGCTACACCGGGTCTAAGCTTTTTCTATTCGACCTGATGAGGACAAAGGAGAGAGCAATGTCGAATGAAGCAAAATGCCCGTTCAATCATGTCGCCGGAGGTGGCACTGCCAATAGGGACTGGTGGCCCAACCAGCTCCGCGTGGATCTGCTCAATCAGCATTCAGACAAGTCCAACCCGCTCGGCGAGAAGTTCAACTACGCCGAAGAATTCAAGAAGCTCGACTACAAGGCCCTCAAGGCCGATCTGGTCAGACTGATGACCGACTCGCAGGACTGGTGGCCGGCCGACTTCGGCCACTACGGTCCGCAGATCATCCGTATGGCCTGGCACGCCACCGGCACCTACCGCACCACCGACGGTCGCGGCGGCGGCGGACGTGGCCAACAGCGCTTTGCACCACTGAACTCCTGGCCAGACAACGTCAATATCGACAAGACCCGCCGTCTGCTCTGGCCGATCAAGCAGAAGTATGGCCAGAAGATCTCCTGGGCCGACCTGTTGGTCCTCGCCGGTAACGTGGCACTGGAGTCCATGGGATTCCGCACTTTCGGCTTCGGTGCCGGTCGCGAAGACGTGTGGGAACCGGACCTGGACGTGAACTGGGGGGCCGAGATCGCCTGGCTGGGCGTGGATCCGAAGCGTGTTGCCGATGACCGCGAGTTGACTCCGCCGTTCGGTGCCACCCATATGGGGCTGATATATGTGAATCCTGAGGGGCCGAACGCCAGCGGCGACTATATGCTCGCGGCCAAGGACATCCGTGCCACCTTCGGGCGCATGGCCATGGACGACGAGGAAACCGTCGCCCTGATCGCCGGTGGTCACACCTTCGGTAAGACTCACGGCGCCGCAGCCGAATCGCACAAGGGCCCGGAGCCGGAGGGTGCGCCGATGGAGGCCCAGGGTCTGGGCTGGATCAGTACTTTCGGCAGCGGTCACGGCAAGGACACCATCTCCAGCGGCATCGAGGTCACCTGGACGAAGACCCCGACACTGTGGAGCAACAACTTCTTCGAGAACCTGTTCAAGTACGAGTGGGAGCTGACCACCTCGCCGGCCGGTGCCAAGCAGTGGGTGGCAAAGGATGCGCCGGAAATCATTCCGGACGCGCATATCCCCGGCAAGTTCCACAAGCCGACCATGCTGACTACCGACCTGACCCTGCGTTTCGACCCCGAGTTCGGCAAGATCTCCAAGCACTTCCGGGACGATCCGCAGGCCTTCGCCGATGCTTTCGCACGTGCCTGGTACAAGCTGACCCATCGCGACATGGGACCGAAGGCACGCTACCTTGGCCCGGAAGTGCCGAAGGAAGACCTGATCTGGCAGGACCCGCTGCCCGCCGCCACCCATAACCCCAGCGCTGCCGATATCGCCGACCTCAAGGCCAGGATCGCCGCTTCCGGGCTTTCGATGGGTGATCTGGTCTCGGTGGCCTGGGCCTCGGCCTCGACCTTCCGCGGCGGCGACAAACGTGGCGGCGCCAATGGCGCTCGTCTGGCCCTGGCACCGCAGAAGGACTGGGAGGTCAACCGGCGCGCCATCAAGGCCCTGCCCAAGCTCGTGGAGATCCAGAAGGCTTCCGGCAAGGCTTCTCTGGCAGACGTGATAGTGCTGGCTGGCAACGTGGGCGTGGAGCAGGCCGCCAAGGCCGCCGGGGTAAGCGTGGATGTGCCTTTCGCGCCGGGGCGGGTCGATGCCCGTCAGGATCAGACCTATGTCGAATCCTTTGGCGTGCTCGAGCCCGTCGCCGACGGCTTCCGTAACTACCGCAAGGGCGAGCTCGGTGTTCCGACCGAGTCCATGCTGGTGGATAAGGCGCAGTTGCTGACCCTGACCGCGCCCGAGCTTACCGTGCTGATCGGCGGCCTGCGGGTGCTGGGCGCCAACCACGATGGCGGCCAGCACGGCGTGCTCACCGACAAGGTCGGCGAGCTGAGCAATGACTTCTTCGTCAACCTGCTGGACATGGGGACCGAGTGGAAGCCGGTGGATAGCAAGGCGGAAGTGTTCGAAGGCAAGGATTGCAAGAGCGGCAAGGTGAAGTTCACCGGCACCCGCAACGATCTGATCTTCGGCTCCAACTCGGTGCTGCGCGCCTATGCCGAGGTCTACGCCAGCGCCGATGCCAAGGAGAAGTTCGTCAAGGACTTCGTCGCGGCTTGGGGCAAGGTGATGAACCTCGACCGTTTCGACCTCGCCTGAGTCGTGGACCGGCCTGGGCACTGAATGTGTCCCGGGCTGGGCGGCGAGCCCGTCCGCTTAGTGCAGCGCCTCCCTTGTGGAGGCGCTGTGCTTTTCGCTTGACCGGCGTGTGCGTAGGGCAGAGCATTCGTGCATTCCAAGAGATGCAGCAAGGATTCCCGGCATGAAAGGCCAGATCGAAGTCATCGACTACCTCAAGCAACTGCTTAAGGGCGAACTGGCCGCACGCGACCAGTATTTCATCCATTCGCGGCAGTATCTGGATTGGGGATTTACCAAGCTCTACGAGCGCATCAACCATGAAATGGAAGAGGAAACCCAACACGCGGACGCGCTGCTTCAACGCATCCTCTTCCTCGAAGGCACACCGGACATGGCGCCCAGCCCCTTCAAGTTCGGGCAGAGCGTTCCGGAGGCGTTGAAGCTGGACCTGGCCCTTGAGTACGAGATGCGTGCCGCTCTGAGCAAGGGCATCGAGCTGTGTGAACGGCATCAGGACTATCAGAGTCGCGACATCCTGCTGGCTCAGCTCAAGGACACCGAGGAGGATCATGCCTACTGGCTGGAGCAGCAGTTGCGCCTGATCAAGACCATCGGTCTGGAGAATTACCTGCAGTCGCAGTTCTGAGCGCGCGATCCAAGAAAAAGCCCCGGGGCCATTGCAGGCGCCGGGGCTTTTTCGTTGAGGCCGATCTAGGCGCGGTCACGCTCCAGCAGCGGCTTGAGGAAGTGCCCGGTATGCGACTGCGGCATCGCGGAAACCTCCTCCGGCGTGCCGGTGGCGATGATCTGTCCACCCTTGGAGCCGCCCTCGGGGCCGAGATCCACCAGCCAGTCGGCGGTCTTGATCACGTCGAGGTTGTGCTCGATCACCACCACGGTGTTGCCGTGATCGCGCAGGCGGTGCAGCACGTCGAGCAGTTGCTGGATGTCGGCGAAGTGCAGCCCGGTCGTCGGTTCGTCGAGGATATACAGGGTCTTGCCGGTGTCGCGCTTGGACAGCTCGCGCGACAGCTTGACCCGCTGCGCCTCGCCGCCGGACAGGGTGGTCGCGCTCTGGCCGAGCTTGATGTAGGACAGGCCGACGTCCATCAGCGTCTGCAGCTTGCGGGCGATGGCCGGCACCGCGGCGAAGAATTCGCGGGCTTCCTCGATGGTCATCTCCAGCACCTCGTGGATGCTCTTGCCCTTGTACTTGATCTCCAGGGTTTCGCGGTTGTAGCGCTTGCTCTTGCACACGTCGCAGGGCACGTAGATGTCCGGCAGGAAGTGCATCTCCACCTTGATCAGGCCGTCGCCCTGGCAGGCTTCGCAGCGCCCGCCCTTGACGTTGAAGGAGAAGCGTCCCGGGCCGTAGCCGCGCGAGCGGGCTTCCGGCACGCCGGCGAACAGCTCGCGGATCGGCGTGAACAGGCCGGTGTAGGTCGCGGGATTGGAGCGTGGCGTGCGGCCGATCGGGCTCTGGTCGATGTCGACCACCTTGTCGAGGTGCTGCAGCCCGTCGAACGACGCGTGGGCAGCGGTTTCCAGGGTGGTGGCGCCGTTCAGCGCGGTGGCGGTGATCGGGAACAGGGTGTTGTTGATCAGCGTCGATTTGCCTGAACCGGAGACGCCGGTGACGCAGGTGAGCAGGCCGACCGGAATTTCCAGGTCGACGTCGCGCAGGTTGTTGCCGCGCGCACCCTTGAGCTTGAGCAGCTTCTGCTGGTCGCGCGGGGTGCGTTCGGCCGGGTAGCGGATCTTCTCGCGCCCGGACAGGTATTTGCCGGTCAGCGAATCGGGGTGGGCCATCACCTCGGCCGGCGTGCCTTCGGCGACGATGCGGCCGCCGTGCACGCCGGCGCCGGGGCCGATGTCGACCACGTAGTCGGCCATGCGGATGGCGTCCTCGTCGTGCTCGACCACAATCACCGTGTTACCGAGGTCGCGCAGGTGGTTGAGGGTGCCGAGCAGGCGTTCGTTGTCGCGCTGGTGTAGGCCGATCGATGGCTCGTCGAGGATGTACATTACCCCCACCAGGCCGGCGCCGATCTGGCTGGCCAGGCGGATGCGCTGCGCTTCGCCGCCGGACAGGGTGTCGGCGCTGCGGTCGAGGGTCAGGTAGTCGAGGCCGACGTTGACCAGGAACTGCAGGCGCTCGCGGATTTCCTTGAGGATCTTCACCGCGATCTCGCCACGCCGGCCCGTCAGGCTGAGCTCGCCGAAATACTCGCAGGCCGTGCCGATCGGCAGGCCGGTGACCGCCGGCAGGGTCTTCTCGCCGACCCATACGTGGCGCGCTTCGCGGCGCAGGCGGGTGCCCAGGCAGTCCGGGCAGGGTTGGGTGCTGAGGAACTTGGCCAGTTCTTCGCGCACGGTGGCCGATTCGGTTTCGCGGTAGCGGCGTTCGAGGTTGGGGATGATGCCTTCGAAGGGGTGCGCGCGCTTGACGATGTCGCCGCGGTCGTTGAGGTAGCGGAAGTCGACGCTGTCCTTGCCGCTGCCGTAGAGCACGGCTTTCTGTTGCTCGGCGGGCAGCTCGTCGAACGGCACCTCGAGGCTGAAGCCGTAGTGGCTGGCCAGCGAGCCGAGCATCTGGAAGTAGTAGACGTTGCGCCGGTCCCAGCCGCGGATCGCGCCTTCGGCCAGGGTCAGCTCGCCGTTGACCAGACGCTTGCCGTCGAAGAACTGCTTCACGCCGAGGCCGTCGCAGGTCGGGCAGGCGCCGGCCGGGTTGTTGAAGGAGAACAGCTTGGGCTCCAGTTCGCTGATCGAATGGCCGCAGATCGGGCAGGCGAAGCGTGCGGAGAAGATCAGCTCGTCGCCTTCTTCCTCGTCCATCGGCGCCACCAGGGCGATGCCGTCGGCCAGGTTCAGCGCGGTCTCGAAGGATTCGGCCAGGCGCTGCTGCAGGTCCTCGCGGACCTTGAAGCGGTCGACCACCACGTCGATGCTGTGCTTCTTCTGCTTGTCCAGCTTGGGCAGTTCATCCAGCTCGTAGAGCTTGCCGTTGACCCGCGCGCGGACGAAGCCCTGGGCGCGCAGCTCCTCGAACACCGACAGGTGCTCGCCCTTGCGCTCGCGGATCACCGGCGCCAGCAGCATCAAGCGGCGGCCTTCGGGCAGGGCGAGGACCTGGTCGACCATCTGGCTGACGGTCTGCGCCTCCAGCGGCACGTCGTGGTCCGGGCAGCGCGGCGTGCCGACGCGGGCGTAGAGCAGGCGCAGGTAGTCGTAGATCTCGGTGATGGTGCCGACCGTCGAGCGCGGGTTGTGCGAGGTCGACTTCTGCTCGATGGAGATCGCCGGCGACAGGCCCTCGATGGTGTCGACGTCGGGTTTCTCCATCATCGACAGGAATTGCCGGGCGTAGGCCGACAGGGATTCCACGTAGCGGCGCTGGCCCTCGGCATAGAGGGTGTCGAAGGCCAGGGAGGACTTGCCGGAACCGGACAGGCCGGTGATCACGATCAGCTTGTCGCGCGGCAGGGTCAGGTCGATGTTCTTCAGGTTGTGGGTGCGCGCCCCACGGATCAGGATCTTGTCCACAAACAGCGGCCTCGCATGGCGGGCGGAAACCGCCAAGTATACGGCTCGTGTCAAGTCAGCGGCAAAGCGTCGCAGTCGTGCCGGAGTGGGGCGGGACTGGTAGAATCGCCGGCTGGTTTGAATAGGGCTTTGCAATGCACGATCTGCACAGTGAACGCATGAGTGGCAGCGAGACCCGCGCGGCGGGTGGCCTGGCGCTGGTGTTCGCGTTTCGTATGCTGGGGATGTTCATGATCCTGCCGGTCATGGCCACCTACGGCATGGATCTGGCGGGCGCCACGCCGGCGCTGATCGGTCTGGCCATCGGCGCCTATGGCCTGACCCAGGCGCTGCTGCAGATCCCCTTCGGCGTGCTGTCCGACCGCATCGGTCGGCGCCCGGTGATCTATGTCGGCCTGCTGATCTTCGCCGCCGGTGCGGTGCTGGCGGCCAATGCCGACTCGATCTGGGGGGTGATCGCCGGGCGCGTGCTGCAGGGTGCCGGGGCAATCTCGGCGGCGGTGATGGCGCTGCTGTCGGATCTGACCCGCGAGCAGCACCGCACCAAGGCGATGGCGATGATCGGCATGAGCATCGGTCTGTCGTTCGCCGTGGCCATGGTGGCCGGGCCGCTGCTGACCCGCGCCTTCGGTCTTTCCGGGCTGTTCTGGACGACTGCCGGCATGGCCCTGCTCGGCCTGCTGATCGTCGCCGGCTTCGTGCCGCGCGCGGCCGGGCACCTGCAGCACCGCGAGTCCGGGGTGGCCAAGCAGGCACTGCTGCCGACCCTGCGGCATCCGGATCTGCTGCGCCTGAATCTGGGCATCTTCGTGCTGCATGCGATTCTCATGGCCAGCTTCATCGCCCTGCCGCTGGCCTTGGTTGGGCAGGCCGGGCTGCCCAAGGAGGAGCACTGGTGGGTGTATCTGACCGCCTTGCTGGTGGGCTTCTTCGGCATGGTGCCGTTCATCATCTATGCCGAGAAACGGCGGCAGATGAAGCGCGTGCTGCTCGGCGCGGTGGCCGTGCTACTGGGTTGCGAGCTGTTCTTCTGGCAGTTCGGCAGCAGCCTGCAGACGTTGCTGCTCGGTACCGTGGTGTTCTTCACCGCCTTCAATCTGCTGGAGGCCAGCCTGCCGTCACTGATCAGCAAGGTGGCGCCGGCAGGCGGCAAGGGCACGGCGATGGGGGTCTACTCCACCAGCCAGTTCCTCGGCGCGGCGCTGGGCGGCATCCTCGGTGGTTGGCTGTTCCAGCACTACGGTTTGTCGGGCGTGTTCCTGGGCTGCGCGGCCCTGGCTCTTCTCTGGCTGGCCTTTGCTGTTACTATGCGGGAGCCGCCCTATGTGACCAGCCTGCGCCTGCCGCTTTCCGCCGCGGCACTCGCGGATGCAGGACTGGCCGAGCGTTTACAGGCAGTGCCCGGAGTGGCGGATGCCATGGTGGTGGCCGATGAGGCCGTCATCTATATCAAAGTGGATACCCAACAATTGGACCGCACGTCCCTTGAGCGCCTGATCGAACCGGCGCCGGCGACGTGCTGATAGCCTAGGAGAACGTTATGGCCCGTGGGGTTAACAAAGTCATTCTGCTCGGTAACGTCGGTGGCGATCCGGAAACCCGTTACCTGCCCAACGGCAATGCCGTCACCAACATCACCCTGGCCACCAGCGACAGCTGGAAGGACAAGCAGACCGGCCAACAGCAGGAGCGCACCGAATGGCACCGCGTGGTGTTCTTCGGCAAGCTCGCCGAGATCGCCGGTGAATACCTGCGCAAGGGCTCGCAGGTGTATGTCGAGGGTCGTCTGCAGACCCGCGAGTGGGAGAAAGACGGCGTCAAGCGCTACACCACCGAGATCGTCGTCGACATGAACGGCAGCATGCAGCTGCTCGGTGGCCGTGGTGGTGCCGACGAAGGCGCGCCACGTCCGTCCCGTCCGCAGCAGTCGCAGCCGGCGCGTGAATCGCGTCCGGCCCCGCAGCCACAAGCGGCCGCGCAGCCGGCGCCGGACTACGACAGCTTCGACGACGACATCCCATTCTAATCGGGGCCGTCAACCATGCGTATGCGCCTGATGTTGCTGGGCGGTGGTAGTGCCCTGGGTCAGGCGCTGATTCGCCTGGGTGCGGAGGAGGACATCGGTTTCCTCGCTCCGCGCCCGCCGCAGGACGGCTGGGATGCCGCCAGTCTCACCCAGTTGCTGGACGACACCCGCCCGGATGCCGTGATCAACCTGGCCTACTACTTCGACTGGTTCCAGGCCGAAGAGGTCAGCGAGACGCGCTTCGCCGCTCAAGAACGAGCAGTCGAGCGGCTGGCCGAGCTCTGCCAGCACCACCAGATCATCTTGCTGCAGCCGAGCAGCTACCGGGTGTTCGACGGCTCGCGGGCCACCGCCTACAGCGAGAAGGAAGAGCAGGTGCCGCTCGGCCTGCGCGGCCAGGCGCTGTGGCGCAGCGAGCAGAGCGTGCGAGCGACTTGCCCGCGGCATGTGCTGCTGCGCTTCGGCTGGCTGATGGACGATAGCCCCGGCGGCCTACTCGACCGCTTCCTCAGGCGGGCCGAGCAGGATGCCGAGCTGTTCGGCGCCGACGACCGCCGCGGCAACCCGACGCCGGTGGACGATGCCGCGCGGGTGCTGATCGCCGTGCTCAAGCAGCTCGACTGCGCAGCGCCGCTGTGGGGGACCTACCACTACGGCGGTCACGAGGCGACCACGGCGCTGGCGCTGGGCCAGGCCATCCTCGGCGAGGCGCGCGCCTATCGGCCGGCGCTGCTTGAGCAGATCAGTCCGCAACCCCATGCCGCGCGCGCGGATGCCGCCGACGAGCCGCAGCATGCGGTGCTGGCGTGCAAGAAAATCCTCCATACCTTCGGCATCAAGCCGCGCGCCTGGCGTGCCGGCCTGCCGACCCTGCTGGATCGTTACTATCGCCATGTCTGAAGCTCCCGTATTGATCACCGGCGGTGCCGGCTTCATCGGTTCGCATCTGGCCGACGCCCTGTTGGCCAAGGGCCACAGCGTGCGCGTGCTGGACAACCTGTCCACCGGCAAGCCGGCCAACCTGCCGCTGGGCGACTCGCGCCTCGAGCTGATCGAAGGCGATGTCGCCGATGCCACTCTCGTGCGCCAGGTCATGGCCGGTTGCCGGGCGGTCGCCCATCTGGCCGCGGTGGCCTCGGTACAGGCCTCGGTCGACGACCCGGTGAGCACCCACCAAAGCAATTTCGTCGGCACCCTGAACGTCTGCGAGGCGATGCGCGAGCTGGGCCTCAAGCGCGTGCTGTTCGCCTCCAGTGCGGCGGTGTACGGCAATAACGGCGAAGGCCAGGCGATCGACGAGGACACCGCGAAGGCGCCGCTGACCCCCTATGCCGCGGATAAGCTGGCCAGCGAGCACTACCTGGATTTCTACCGCCGTCAGCACGGCCTGGAGCCGGCGCTGTTCCGCTTCTTCAACATCTTCGGGCCGCGCCAGGATCCATCCTCGCCGTACTCCGGGGTGATCAGCATCTTCACCGAGCGCGCCCAGGCCGGCCTGCCGATCAGCGTGTTCGGTGATGGCGAGCAGACCCGCGATTTCGTCTATGTCGGCGATCTGGTCCAGCTGCTGGTGCAGGCGCTGGAAGCACCGAGGGTGGCGGCCGGGGCGGTGAACGTCGGGCTGAACCGCGCCACCAGTCTCAATCAGCTGCTGGCGGACATCCGCAGCGTGCTCGGCAGCCTGTCGGCGGTCAGTTACGCCGCGGCGCGGCCCGGCGATATCAAGCATTCGCGGGCGGATAACCGGCGCCTGCTGGAGCGTTTCGACTTCCCCGAGCCGACGCCGATGGCGGTCGGCCTGGCCCGTTTGCTCGGGCGCTAGAGCACGAAAAAGCCGGCGATAAACGCCGGCTTTTTCGTATGCGCGGATGGCTTTAGAACTTGTAGCCCAGGCCGACCATGTAGACCCAAGGGTCGACGTCCACATCGACGGTGACCCTGGTGGTCCCGGCGAAGGTGGTGGCCTCTTTGGTGTCGATATCGATATAGCGCACCTGGGCATTGAGCATGACCTTGTCGGTCAGCATGTAGTCCATGCCCAACTGGGCGGCGAGTCCCCAGGAGTCGTCCAGGTCCAGGCCGCGGAAGCCGGCGGCTTCGGCTTCGCTGCTGAGCTTGTCTTCGAAGAACCAGGTGTAGTTGATGCCCAGGCCGGCGTAAGGCTGGAAGGCCGAGGAGCGGTCCAGTGGGTAGTAGACCGCGCTCAGGGTCGGCGGCAGTTGCTTGACCTCGCCCAGTTTCAGGCCGCCCAGGCCCTTGGTGCCGATGTCGTGGCTGAACGGGGTGGCGGCCAGCAGTTCGATGCCGACGTGATCGGTGACCATGTAGGCGAAGTTCAGGCCCAGTTGGGTATCGCTGTCGAGGGTGGCGCCGGTGCCGGCTTGGGCGACGCCGCCGATTTTCACCTTGCCGCTGTCCTCATGGGGGTCGACGGTGATGGCGCCGGCGCGAACGATGATGTCACCCGCCTGGTGCGCCATGGCCAGCGGACTGGCCAGGGCAAGGGCTGTCAGCGAGGCGGTGACGAGAGACTTGTGCATGGGAACTCCTCAGCTTTAACAATTGGCTGAGGTCAATGTGCCGGAGGCGCGGCGGGCGGATATTGATCCAGCGCAACGCTGGATCGAATAGGCCTAGGTTGGTGCGTTATTGCGACTTAAAAGAATAAGGCGAATGCGCTACTCGGAAATTTCATAGGGATAGATCTTGCTCGCCGCCAGCTGGTAGCCGGCCTCGGCCAGCTCGCTGCTGCTCGCCTCGACCTGCAGCGGCCCCTCGACCCAGAACGGCTGGTACAGCGCGTCCATCTGCACGCCGAGTTCGCTGGTGACGTGGACGATCTGGTTCGACGGCGGTGGCGGCACATGGATGCAGGCGCCGAAGTAGGGCACCAGCAGGAAGTCGGTCACCCGGCCTTCCTCGCTGACGTCCAGCGGCACTATGTAGCCGGGGATCTTCACCTGCTGGCCATCCAGCGCCTTGACCACCGGCGCCGCCGGCGCTTGCTGCTTGGCCGCCGGCGCGGACTCGGCGGCCAGGGCGTCGGCCAGTTGCGCCAGATCATGGATCGGCGCCTGGGCCTGCGCTGCCGGCGGGGCGTCGGCCGGCACCAACTCGGACCAGCTCAGCTCGCGCGGCTCGGCCGCCCACAACGGGCTGCTCAGCAATAGGGTCAGGGCCAGCAGGCGGCGCAACATCGGGACTTCCTCACAGACGAATGGACAGGCCGTCGGCCAGCGACTGCCGGTAGGCGCGCCAGGCCGGCACGCCGCCCATCAACAGGGCGGCGGCCAGGATAGCGCCGAGCAGCGTCCACTCATAGCCACTGGGCAGCGCCAGCGGCAGATGCAGGCCGTAATGGCTCTGCACATGGCCCTGGGCCAGGGCGATGCCCAGGTACAGCAGGGCGAGGCCGAGCAGCACCCCGGCCAGCGCCAGGGCGAAGGCTTCCAGCACCAGCAGGCTGGCGATATGCCAAGGGCGCGCGCCGACCGAGCGAAGGATGGCCATCTCGCGGCGGCGTTCGTTGAGGCTGGTGAGGATCGCCGTGAGCATGCCGATCAGGCCGGTCAGCACGACGAACAGCGAGACCACGAACAGCGCCTGCTCGGCGGTGCCCATCAGGCTCCACAGTTCTTGCAGGGCCACGCCGGGGAGAATCGCCAGCAGCGGCTCGCCGCGATAGTCGTTGATCTCCCGTTGCACGGCGAAGGTGGCGATCTTGCTGTTGAGGCCGAGCAGCACGGCGGTGATCGCCTTCGGCGTCAGAACCTGTCCACAAGCTACTGCGCTTGGCGGTGCGGCGTTGAAAGCAGGCTCGGAATGCTCATTTACAGGCTCGTAAACTCCGCTTCCTCCTCTGCTTTCGCCTTGCCCCGCCTGCGCTCGTGACGCTTGTGGGCAGGCTCTTGCCAGTTGGCGCACCTGCTCGGCGCTGACCTTGCCGGCGCCGCGTGCCGGAACGCCGTTCTGCCAGTCGATGTGCAGCGCCTCCATGCCGCCCAGGCCGATGTGCAGGGTGCGGTCGACCGGGGTGCCGGTGCGGGCGAGGATGCCGACCACGCGGAACGGCTTGTCGTCGTGTTTGACCAGGCTGACCGTCGCCACGCCGTGGGCGAGGACGATCCGCTCGCCGAGCCGGTAGTGCAGCGCCGCGGCCACCTCGGCGCCGAGCACCACCTCGAACGGGTCGTCGGCGAAGGCCCGGCCTTGCGCCAGTTGCAGCTGTTGGCCACGCGCGTAGCGGTAGTGTTCGAAGTAGCTGGCGTCGGTGCCCATCACCCGGTAGCCGCGGTGCGAGTCGCCGAGGGAGATCGGGATCGCCCACTTCACCCGCGGACTGTGGGCGAAGTGCTCGAAGCTGTCCCAGCGGATGTTGTTGGTGGCGTTGCCGATGCGAAACACCGAGTACAGCAGCAGGTTCACCGAGCCGGAGCGCGCGCCGACGATCAGGTCGGTGCCGCTGATGGTGCTGGCGAAGCTCGCCCGCGCCTCGCTGCGCACCCGCTCGACGGCCAGCAGCAGGCACACCGACAGGGCGATGGCGAACATCGTCAGCAGGGCGGTGAAGCGGCGATTGTTCAGGCTCGCCAGGGCCAGACGCAGCAAATACATGCCTACACCTCCGCCGGGCGCGCGGCGCGATTGAGCTCGGCCAGCGACAGGTGGCGATCGAACAGCGGCGCCAGGCTCTGGTCGTGGCTGACGAACAGCAGGCTGGAGTCGGCTGCGCGGCATTCGGCGAACAGCAGTTGGAGGAACGCCTCGCGGGCGTCGGCGTCGAGGGCCGAGGTCGGTTCGTCGGCGATCACCAGTTCCGGCTGGCCGATCAGCGCGCGGGCGGCGGCGACGCGTTGCTGCTGGCCGATCGACAGGCTGTCGGCGCGCCGCTCCAGCAGCTCGGCGTTGAGCCCGAGGTGGGCGAGCAGGCTGGCGGCGGCCGCATCGACGCTGCCGTGGCGCTGCTTCGCCCGGCGGGCGCGCAGCTGGGAGAAATGACAGGGCAGCTCGACGTTGGCGCGCATCGAGAGGAACGGCAGCAGGTTGAACTGCTGGAAGATGTAGCCGGTGTGATCGGCGCGGAAGTGGTCGCGGGCGGCGGCGGATAGCGTGGTCAGTTGCTTGCCGAGCAGGCGGATACTGCCGCGTGCGGGCGTCTGCACGCCGCCGAGCAGGCCGAGCAGGGTGGTCTTGCCGCTGCCGCTGGGGCCCTTGAGGAACAGGGTTTCGCCGCTGCCCAGATGGAAGTGGGGGATGTCCAGGAGTTCGGGCTGACCGGGCCAGGCGAAGCCGAGGTCGCGGAGTTCAAGCAGGGTCGAGGTCATGGGGGCGCCGATTGGACGGTGAAGGGGGGCAGTCTACGTGGTCTCCCGGGCGCCGCGCTAAGGGGCAGCGCCTGCGCTGGACGGCCTTCAGAGCTGCAGGCGGCTGTTGCTCGGGGTCAACTCGGCGCCTTGCTGGCCGTTCGGGCCGATCAGCTGCACCTTGAGCTTTTGCGTGGCCGGGAAGGCCTTGAAGAATACGCCGAGGTCCAAACCTTCCAGGGCTTCTGGATGGCTGCAGCTGAGCTTGTACCCCGCATCGATATCGCTGTGTTCGGACTCGTGGGCCGCGGCGTGGTCATCATCGCCGTGTTCATGCTTCTCGGCAGGGCCGCCGAAGAGCGGGCTGCGCAGGTCTTTTGCGCTGACGCTGCAGCCGGCCGCGGCCGGCAGGCCGAACAGCGCCAGCGGTTGTTCCAGCTGCGCCCGGGCGGCGGCGACCCTGGCCTGGTCCTCTGCACTCGAGGCCGCGTGTTCGAAGCCGAGCAGATTCATCGCCGGGCTTTCCAGGGCGATCTCCAGGGCCTGAGCGTCCAGCGCCACGTTCAGCGTCGCGACGCCGTGTTCGTGGGCGCCGAGGCTGCCGTGCGCCTCGTGGTCTTCATGGTGATCAGCGTGCGCCGCGGCGAGTGGCAGCAAGGCGAAGGGCAGGGCGAGCAACAGGCGGCGCATGGACAACTCTCCGGTAGCGAAGGCTTGCAATTGATTGTTACGTTATAACAAGTTTTGGCGAATGGCTAGCCGCTTGGCGGCGACGATGCGGCGTGGGAGCATGCCGGCAATTGGCGGGAGGAGAGGATGATGCTGCGGATTCGCGGAACGATTGGCGCTTGGCCGGTGGACCTGAGCGTGGAATTGGGCGACGAGGACTGGGCGCGTCTGGCCGCGCATTGGGCGGCCGGAGCGCCAGTGCAGCCGCCGGAGCGCGCGACGCTGCCGTCAACCGATGGGCTCTGGGACAGCGCTCAGGCGTTGCTGCGGCAGGCCGGGCAGGTGGAGGGCACGGCCTTGCTCGCCGAGCTGCAAGCGCTGGCCGGCAATGCGGCCGCCGGCAAGCGCTTGCTGGTGCGTCTGCGCCACTCCCCGCAGGTGCAGGTGGAGAGCGGCGTGGAAACGCCGTTGTATCGCTGGATCGGCTGATGCTTTGCCGCGTAGGCTGGCGCTGAGCTGCGCGAAGCCCGACCTACGCAGCGGCGCTCAATAGATCGCCTGATACAGCTTGCGCCGATAGAGGGTGACCAGCGGATGGTCGCTGCCGAGCAGGTCGAACACCTGCAGCAGGGTCTTGTGCGGCAGGCCGTCGGCGTAGCCGCGGTTGCTGACGAACAGCTTGAGCAGGCCGTCCAGCGCCGCCTCGTATTGCTGGCGCGCCAGCTGCTGGATGCACAGCTGGTAGGCCGCTTCCTCATCCCCGGCGTTCTGTGCCAGGCGGCTCTTCAGCAGCGCCGCATCCGGCAGGTCGGCGGCCTGGCGCAGGAAGGTCAGCTGCGCGCGCGCCGCCGCCAGCGCCTGCTTGTGGGCGTCGCCCTTGACCGCATTGAGCACCGTATCGGCTTCGCCCAGTTCGCCGCGTTCGGCCAGGCAGCGGGCGTAGAGAATCAGCGCCGCGGGCTGGTCGCTGTTTTCCCCGAGCAGGGTCTGCAGCAGGCTTTCCGCCTCGCCGAAACGGCCTTCGGCGAACAGCGCCTGGGCGCTTTCCAGCGGATCGGCGGCGGCGGGCGGCGGCGCCTGCACATGCGGTTCGAGCATGGCGCGGATCGCCGACTCCGGCTGCGCGCCGGCGAAGCCGTCGACCGGCTGACCATCCTTGAACAGCACCACGGTGGGCAGGCTGCGGATACCGAAGCGGGCGACTATGTCCTGCTCGACGTCGCAGTTGACCTTGGCCAGCAACAGGCCGCCGCGGTAGCCCTCGGTGATCTGCGCCAGGAGCGGCATCAGCGCCTTGCACGGGGCGCACCAGTCGGCCCAGAAGTCCACCAGCACCGGCTGGTGGAAGGAGTTCTGGATCACCAGTTGGTCGAAGTAGGGGCTGCTGACATCGAAGATATGGGGGTTGTCGCTCATGGTCGGTCTCGGGTGGGCGCAATGCTGATGACTATAAATGTGGGCGCCGTTGCATGGAAACAAGCCCGATATCGGTAGCTTGGTGCTGAGCCTGCGAAGCCCAGCAGCGCGTGCCGATGGTCCGTTGGGCATCGCTGCGCTCAGCGCCAACCTACGCCCGCCGCGCGTGATACAGGCTGACGTGGCGGAACTCCGCCGGTTCGGCCAGATCCGGCCAGGTGCAGGCTTCGAGTATCGCCAGCCGCCGGTACAGCGGATGCTGGAAGTCGCGCACCCGCGAGTCGGCCACCAGCGCCTGGCGGCCGCGGCTGAGGAACTGGTCGAGCAGCGGCAGGTTGGCGCGGTCGTAGAGCACGTCGGCGACGATGATCAGGTCGTAGCGGTCTTCCTCGGCGAAGAAGTCCGCCGAATAGTTCAGGGTCACCCCGTTCAGCTCGGCGTTGGCGCGGCAGGCAGCGAGGGCCAGCGGGTCGAGGTCGCAGGCCACCACTTCCGCCGCCCCGGCCTTGGCCGCGGCGATCGCCGCCACCCCGGAGCCGGCGCCGAAGTCCAGCACGCGCTTGCCGCGCACCCACTGCGGCTGTTCGGCCAGCCAGCGCGCCAGCACCAGGCCGCTGGCCCAACAGAAGCTCCAGTAGGGCGGTTCCTCGAGGATGCGCCGGGTTTCCTCCGGGTTGAAGGCGCGGTCCATGTTGGCGGCGTCGATCAGCCACAGCTTGAGGTCGGTGCCGGGCAGGGTTTCGGCGCTCAGGCGGGCATCGCCGAGCAACTGGCCGAGGGCGTCTTGCAGGACTTGTGGCGCGTTCATGGGGCCGGCACCAGGTGCAGGGTGCCGAGGACCTGGCTGGTCGGCGCGACGATGCGTAGCGGCGGCAGGCGCCGGGTCAGGATGCCGGACTGGCTGGCGCGGCCGCGCAGTTCGACCCGTGCGCCCCGGGGAAAACTCTCGGGGTTGAAGCGCAGACGAAACGGCAACAGCGCGCCGGAACCCTGCAACTCGATGTTGGCCAGCAGGCGCTGCGGGCGGTCGCGTTCGTCGATCACCAGCAGCGCCAGCTCCACCGTGCTGTTGGCCGGCGCGCCGGCCAGGTTGCCGCTCAGCTCGCGCAGATGGGCCGGCAGCGGGACGACCATCGCCGTCTGCGGCTGTTGGCTCGGGGCCTGCTTCGGCGCCGGTGGTTCGGCGGCGCAGGCGGCGAGCAGGCCGGCCAGGGTGAGGAGCAGGAGAGGGCGCAACGGCATGGCAAGGGTTCCATCACGGCGACAGCGGTGGGCGCCTATATACCGTATAGCCAGCGGCTTGTCTTGCCATCGGGATGCGCTACCATGAGCCCTCCCGTTCTCTGTTGCCTGCCTCCTATGCACTGTCCCTTCTGCGCTGCCAATGACACCAAGGTGATCGACTCGCGCCTGGTCGCCGAAGGCGAGCAGGTGCGCCGCCGCCGCGAATGCCTGGCCTGCGGCGAGCGTTTCACCACCTTCGAGACCGCCGAGCTGGTGATGCCGCGCCTGATCAAGCAGGACGGCAGCCGCCAGCCGTTCGACGAAGACAAGCTGCGCGCCGGCATGCAGCGCGCGCTGGAAAAGCGCCCGGTGAGCATCGAGCGGCTGGATGCGGCGATCGCCCATATCAAGCAGCGGCTGCGCGCCACCGGCGAGCGCGAGATCAAGTCGCTGGTGCTCGGCGAGCTGGTGATGGCCGAGTTGCAGAAGCTCGACGAGGTCGCCTACATCCGCTTCGCCTCGGTGTACCGGCGGTTCCAGGACCTCAACGAGTTCCGCGAGGAGATCGACCGCCTCGCCCGCGAGCCGTCCAAGCATGAGTGATGGCGCGCAGGACCGGCTCGACGCGCACTGCATGAGCCGCGCCCTCGAATTGGCGCGCCAGGGCCTGTATTCCACCCATCCCAATCCGCGCGTCGGTTGCGTCATCGTTCGCGACGGGCAGATCGTCGGCGAAGGCTGGCATGTCCGTGCCGGCGAACCGCACGCCGAAGTCCATGCCCTGCGCCAGGCCGGCGAACGGGCGCGGGGCGCCACCGCCTACGTGACCCTCGAGCCCTGCAGCCACCACGGCCTCACCCCGCCGTGCGCCGAAGCGCTGGTGCAGGCCGGCGTGGCGCGGGTGGTGGCGGCCATGCAGGACCCCAACCCGCAAGTCGCCGGGCGCGGCCTGTTGCGCCTGGCCGCGGCCGGCATTGCGGTGCATAGCGGCGTGCTGGAGGGCGAGGCGCGGGCGCTGAACCCCGGCTTCATCAAACGCATGGAGCAGGGCCTGCCGTTCGTGCGGGTCAAGCTGGCGATGAGCCTGGACGGGCGCACGGCGATGGCCAGCGGCGAGAGCCAGTGGATCACCGGCCCAGCGGCGCGCGCCGCGGTGCAGCGCCTGCGTGCGCGCTCCAGCGTGGTGCTGAGCGGCGCCGACACCGTGCTGGCCGATGCTGCGCGGCTCACGGTGCGCGCCGAGGAGCTGGGTCTGAATGCCGAACAGACCGCCCTGGCCATGAGCCGTGCGCCGCTGCGCGTGCTGGTCGACGGCCGTCTGCGGGTGCCGCTGGAGGCGCCGTTCTATCAGGCCGGCGCGGCCCTGGTGGCGGCCTGCACGGCGGCGGGGCGCGAACGCTTCCGCGCCGCCGGCCATGAATTGCTGGCGCTGCCGGGCAGCAGCGGGCAGGTCGACCTGCACCGGCTGCTCGTCGAGCTGGCCGCGCGCGGCGCCAACGAGGTGCTGGTCGAGGCCGGGCCGCGGCTGGCCGGCGCGTTCGCCGCGCTCGGCCTGGTCGACGAGTATCAGCTGTTCGTCGCCGCCAAGTTCCTCGGCTCCAGCGCGCGGCCGCTGCTCGAGCTGCCGCTGACACGGATGGCCGAAGCGCCGGCACTGAAAATCGTCGAGATGCGTGCGGTCGGCGATGACTGGCGGATCATCGCCGTGCCCACGGCCGCGTCGTAGGTGGTGATGTGCCGCCTGGGCCTTTTGTGATAAAAAGCCCACTGTCACGCGAGTGACGATGACGTTCTCAGGGCGGGGTGCAATTCCCCACCGGCGGTAATGGTGCGCAATGCCCCTAGCCCGCGAGCGCTTCGCCGGCAACGGCGAAGGACAGCAGACCCGGTGTGATTCCGGGGCCGACGGTACAGTCCGGATAAAGAGAGAGCGGGATAGCCTCACGGGCCGCGCGCCGGTGCCTGATCCCTTTCGATCCCATGCCCTGTTTTGACCAAAACAGGAGTTTGCCCATGTTGTTCTGCACTACCCCGAACCGTGCGCGGGAGGACCTATGTTCACCGGCATAATCGAAGCCCTCGGTACTGTCCGCGCGCTCAGCCCGAAAGGCGGCGACGTGCGCGTCTATGTCGAAACCGGCAAGCTGGATCTTAGCGACGTCAAACTGGGCGACAGCATCGCCGTCAACGGCGTCTGCCTGACTGCCGTGGAGCTGCCCGGCGACGGCTTCTGGGCCGACGTCAGCCGCGAGACCCTGGCGCGCAGCGCCTTCGTCGACCTCAGGGCCGGCAGTAAGGTCAACCTGGAGAAGGCCCTGACCCCGAGCAGCCGTCTCGGCGGCCATCTGGTCAGCGGCCACGTCGATGGCGTCGGCGAGGTAATCACCCGTGCCGACAACGCCCGCGCGGTGCAATTCACCCTTCGCGCGCCGCGCGAGCTGGCCAAGTACATCGCCCTCAAGGGCTCGATCACCGTCGACGGCACCAGCCTGACGGTCAACGCGGTGAATGGCGCCGAGTTCGAGCTGACCATAGTGCCGCACACCTTGGCCGAGACCATCATGGTCGACTACCGCCCGGGGCGCCTGGTCAACCTCGAGGTCGACCTGCTGGCGCGCTACCTCGAACGTCTGCTGCTCGGCGACAAGGCGGCCGAGCCGCAAGCCAGCGGCATCAGCGCAAGTTTCCTGGCCGAACACGGCTATCTGAAGAACTGAATTAGGGGCTGCCCACATGGCACTCAACAGCATCGAAGAACTGATCGAAGACATCCGCCAGGGCAAGATGGTCATCCTCATGGATGACGAGGACCGCGAGAACGAAGGCGACCTGATCATGGCCGCCGAATGCGTGCAGGCCGAGCACATCAACTTCATGGCCCGCTTCGCCCGCGGTCTGATCTGCATGCCGATGACCCGCGAGCGCTGCGAAACCCTCAAGCTGCCGCTGATGGCGCCGCGCAACGGTTCCGGCTTCGGCACCAAGTTCACCGTCTCCATCGAGGCCGCCGAAGGCGTCACCACTGGCATCTCCGCCGCCGACCGCGCGCGCACCGTGCAGGCCGCCGCGGCGAAGAGCGCCAAGGCCGACGACATCGTCAGCCCCGGCCACATTTTCCCGCTGATGGCCCAGCCCGGCGGCGTGCTGGCGCGCGCCGGCCACACCGAAGCGGCCTGCGACCTGGCGCGCATGGGCGGCTTCGACCCCAGCGGGGTGATCTGCGAGATCATGAACGACGACGGCACCATGGCCCGGCGCCCCGAGCTGGAGGCCTTCGCCGCCGAGTACGGGATCAAGATCGGCACCATCGCCGACCTCATCCACTACCGGCTGATCCACGAGCGCACCGTCGAGCGCATCAGCGAACAGCCGCTGGACAGCGAACTCGGCCATTTCACCCTGGTCACCTATCGCGACGCGGTGGAGAACACTGTGCACATGGCCCTGACCCTCGGTCAGATCAGCCCCGACCAGCCGACCCTGGTGCGCGTACACAACGCCGACCCGCTCCGCGACCTGTTCATGGTCAAGCAGCCGGGGCGCTGGAGCCTGCGTGCGGCGATGGCCAAAGTGGCCGAAGCCGGTCGCGGCGTGGTGCTGTTGCTCGGCAACCCGCTGACCGGTCCCGAGCTGCTCGCCAGCCTGGATCGGCAGCTGGGCAGCGAGGGCAAGGTCACCAGCCCGGCGACCTACAGCACCGTCGGCGCCGGCTCGCAGATCCTCCGCGATCTCGGCGTGCGCAAGATGCGCCTGATGAGCTCGCCGATGAAGTTCAACGCGATATCCGGTTTCGACCTGGAAGTTGTAGAATACCTGCCTTCCGAATAAGGCCTGTGGCCGATGGGGCGCCAAGTTGCGCCCCGTCTTCTTTATTCTTTACTCCTTAAGACCTGCTCTTTACAGACGAGAACGCTCATGACCCTGAAGACCATCGAAGGTACTTTCATCGCTCCCAAAGGCCGCTATGCCCTGGTGGTCGGCCGCTTCAACAGCTTCGTGGTTGAGAGCCTGGTCAGCGGCGCGATCGACGCGCTGGTGCGCCACGGCGTGAGCGAGAGCGACATCACCCTGATCCGCGCGCCGGGTGCCTTCGAGATTCCGCTGGTGGCGCAGAAAATCGCCCAGCGCAGCGAGTTCGACGCCATCATCGCTCTCGGCGCGGTGATCCGCGGCGGTACCCCGCACTTCGAATACGTCGCCGGCGAATGCACCAAGGGCCTGGCCCAGGTGTCCATGGAGTTCGGCGTACCGGTGGCCTTCGGCGTGCTGACCGTCGACTCCATCGAGCAAGCCATCGAACGTTCCGGCACCAAGGCCGGCAACAAGGGCGCCGAAGCCGCGCTGTCGGCCCTGGAAATGGTCAGCCTGTTGGCGCAGCTGGAGGCCAAGTGATTAGCGACGATAACGACAGCTTCAACCCGCAGCCCGAGAAGCGCCCGAACGCGCCGACCGGCAAGCTCGCCGCGCGCCGCCAGGCGCGCAGCTTGGCGATGCAGGCGTTGTATCAGTGGCAGATGGCCGGCCAGTCGCTGAACGAGATCGAAGCGCAGTTTCGCGTCGACAACGATTTCACCCAGGTGGATGGCGCCTACTTCCGTGAGATCCTGCACGGCGTGCCGGCCAACAAGAGCGAGATCGACGATGCGATCCTGCCCTGCCTGGACCGCCCGCTGGAGGATCTCGATCCGGTCGAGCTGGCGATCCTGCGCCTGTCGACCTACGAGCTGCTCAAGCGCGTCGACGTGCCTTACCGCGTGGTGATCAACGAAGGCATCGAGCTGGCCAAGGTGTTCGGCGCCACCGACGGGCACAAGTTCGTCAACGGCGTGCTGGACAAGCTGGCGCCGCGCCTGCGCGACGCCGAAGTGCGCGGCGCCAAGCGCTAAAGGATGCCGCACGCGTCTCCTTTCCCGCTCTGCCGGCCCGTTCTCCGTGACCGGGAGAGGGGTGTAGCGCATGGGTGAGTTCGAACTGATCCGCCGCTTCTTCGCCGCCGCGCCCTGCGCGCAGACGGCGGCGGGCGTGGCCCTGGGCATCGGCGACGACTGCGCTTTGCTGCAGCTGGCCGCCGGCGAACAGCTGGCGGTGTCCACCGATACCCTGGTCGCCGGGGTGCATTTCCCCGATCCCTGTGATGCCTTCCTCCTCGGCCAGCGCGCCTTGGCCGTCGCCGCCAGCGACTTGGCGGCGATGGGCGCCGCGCCGTTGGCCTTCACCTTGGCGCTGACTTTGCCGGCGGCCGAAGCGGCCTGGCTCGAAGCCTTCGCCCGCGGCCTCGGGCAGATGGCGCACGGTTGCGGCCTGGCGTTGGTCGGCGGCGATACCACCCGCGGACCGCTGAGCCTGACCCTCACCGTGTTCGGCCGGCTGCCGGCCGGCCTGGCGTTGACCCGCAGCGGCGCGCGCGTCGGCGATCTGCTCTGCGTCGGCGGCTCGCTCGGCGATGCGGCCGGCGCCTTGGCGCTGGTGCTCGGTCAGCAACAGGTCGAGGAGGCGCTCGCCGCACCGCTGCTGGCGCGCTACTGGGCGCCGCAGCCGCAACTGGCGCTCGGTCAGTTGCTGCGCGGCAAGGCCACGGCGGCGCTGGATATTTCCGATGGCCTGCTGGCCGACTGCGGGCACATCGCCCGCGCCTCGGGCGTCGCCCTGCTGATCGAGCGCGAGCGCCTGCCGCTGTCGCCGGCGCTGCTCGCCATCTATGACCGCGAAGCGGCGCTGAATCATGCGCTGGCCGGTGGCGACGACTATCGTCTGGCGTTTACCCTGCCGGCGGCGCAGATGGCCGAACTGCAGGCCGCCTGGCCGGAGCTGACGGTGGTCGGCCGGGTGGAGCAGGGTGAGGGGGTGCAGTTGCTGGACGCCGGCGGTCGATCGCTCGACCTGCCCGAGACGGGCTATCAACATTTCCGGCCATAGCCGCTCGGAAGACTATGGTCCAAACGCGAGTGAAGCAGGCCGGCCTTGTAGGCGATGCCCGCGGCAAGATGACGGGTAGGCTGGGTTAGCCGCAGGCGTAACCCGCCAACCCTGCAGGACAACGGTGTTCATGGCCACACCGCGGGTGGGTTACGCCGCTACGCGGCTAACAGGCCGTTGAAAAACTACCTACGTTGCCGATACGGCGTTAAAAGCGGCCTCAAAATGCTCATTTACAACACGTAAACTGCGCTTTTCCGGTCGTTTGACTCGCTACGCTCGCCCTGCGGGCCAGCCTTCGGCTGTTACTCCGCTTCGCTGCGTTGCGCCTTGTCTCGGCTGCCTCGCCTACATTTTTCAACGGCCTGCTAACCCACTCTACAAAAGCCGTGCTACAAAAACCGTGCTCAAACTTAACAGGCCATAGCCTTCAGGAACGCCGCGTGCCCGAACATTCAGACCAAGCTCCCGCGCAACCCGTACCGCCGTCGGTATGGCGCAATCCTTGGCACTTCCTCGCCTTCGGTTTCGGCGCCGGCACCTTGCCGAAGGCGCCGGGCACCTGGGGCTCGCTGGTAGCGCTGCCGTTCATCCCGCTATGGCAGCAGCTGCCGGACTGGGGCTATTGGCTGATGCTTGGCCTGACCATGCTGTTCGGCTTCTGGCTGTGCGGCCGGGTCGCCGACGACCTGCGCGTGCACGACCACGAGGGCATCGTCTGGGACGAGATGGTCGGCATGTGGATCACCCTCTGGCTGGTGCCCGAAGGCTGGCAGTGGCTGTTGGCGGGCTTTCTGGTGTTCCGCATCTTGGATATCCTCAAGCCATGGCCGATCCGCTGGATCGACCGGCACGTGCATGGTGGCGTCGGCATCATGCTGGATGACGTCCTCGCCGGGGTGTTCGCCTGGCTGGTCATGCAACTGTTGGTGTGGGCCGTAGCGCTGGTGGGCTAGGAAGGAGTCTGTATGCGTGGCTGGATAGGGACATTGTTCTGCACGCTGGGTCTGCTCATGGCGGCGCAGGTGCAGGCACAGAGCGCGTTGCCGAGCGAGGTTCGTGTGGCCAGCGAGGTCTGGAGCCAATACACCGAGGCCGACGGCAGTGGCCTGGCGTGGGATGTGCTGCGCGCGGTGTTCGAACCGGCCGGGGTCAAGCTGCGCACCCGCAGCGTGCCCTATACCCGCTCGATCGGCCTGGTGCAGCGTGGCGCGGCGGATGCCTGGGTCGGCGCCTACCGCGATGAAATCGGCGGCGGGGTGGTCTATCCGCTCTGGCACTTCGACGCCGATCAGATCTACGCCCTCGGCCGGGTCGATCAGCCCGCGGTGAATCCGGACAATCTCGGTCGCTTCCGCCTGGTGTGGATGCGCGGCTACGGCTTCGACAAGTATCTGCCGAATTTGACCCACTTCGAGGAAATCCAGCGGCGCGACGGTATCCTGTCGATGCTCGATCGCAAGCATGCGGACTTCTACATCGATGCCCGCCCCGAGGTCGAGGAGGTGCTGAAGGGCGCCAAGGCCCCGTCCGCCTACCGGCTCACAGCGCTGACCCAGCTGCCGCTCTACCTCGGCTTCGCCGACACGCCGCAGGGGCGCGCGTTGGCCGCGCTGTTCGACCGGCGGATGGACGCGTTGGTGGCGGCCGGCAGCCTGCGGCCGATTTTTGCCCGTTGGCAGTATCCCTACCCATTCCAAGAGAAGTCCGATGCGTTGCCTTGATCTGATCTGTGCCGCCGTCCTGCTGGCCACTGCCGGTTCGCTCAACGCTGCGCCGCAGGTGCAGGTGGTCGGCCTGTTTCCCGGCGCGGCGGTGCTCAATGTCGATGGCCAGCGCAAGCTGGTGAAGGTCGGTCAGACCGGCCCCGGTGGGGTCCAGGTGATCAGTGCCGACAGCCGCGGCGCGGTGTTGCGGGTCGACGGCGTCGAGCGCAGCTATAGCCTCAGCCGTGAGTACGGCGAGGGCTTCGCGGTGCCGAGCAAGCAGCAGCTGAGCATCGCCAAGGGCATCGGCGGGCACTACTGGGTGGCCGGCTCGATCGACGGCCATCCGGTGCAGTTCCTGGTCGATACCGGCGCCACCTCGATTGCCCTCAACGAGGGGCAGGCGCGCATGCTCGGCCTGGACTTCCGGGTGCAGGGCCAGCCGCTGCAGGTCAGTACCGCCAGCGGCACGGCCAAGGCCTGGCGGGTCAAGCTCGACCGGGTCAAGGTCGGCACCCTGGAGTTGCTCGGCGTCGAGGCCATGGTGCTGGAGGGCGATTCGCCCAACGAGGCGCTGCTCGGCATGAGCTTCCTCAATCGCGTCGGCTGGCGCGAGGAGCAGGGCGTGTTGCTGCTGGAATCCAAGCACTGACGCGCGCGCCCCGTAGGGTGGGTTGAGCGCCGCGATACCCACGCGGGAGTCTGATCGATGGGTATCGCTGCGCTCAACCCATCCTACAAATAGCGGCTCCACAGCAGCTTGGCCTGGCTGCTCTGGCTGCCGTCTGAAGGTTCGCAGTCGGTCTGGCAGGTCTGCTCGCCACTGCCGCTCATGTCGGGGATAGCCCCCGGGTTGAAGCTCTGCGGCAGATTGCGCAGGTCGATCACCGTGTTGCCGGCGAACGTGTTGCTGCCGCCGCTGCCCTGTCCGGCGGCGGTGACATGTCCATGCACTGTGCTGTCGCCATCGGTCAGCAGCAGGTTGCCGGCGACCAAACTGCCGAAAGTCTCGCTGGCGGCGCCGAGCGCGATGTCGCCGCCGGAGAAACTGCTGTCGACATAGCCGCCGGCGAGCAGCGCGACGTTGCCCAGCGAGTTGGCGATCAGGCTTTGCGTGGCGGTGTCGCAGAAGTTGCTGGGAAACAGGTCGGCGAACAACAGGGTGCGGTTGAGCGGGTCTTGGTTGGCGCAGACCACCGGGTAGCCGGCGAAGTTGAGCGCCTGGCTGCGAAAGGACGCGGCGGTTTCGATATTTCCGGTGGCGATGAAGCCGTTGTAGAACATCGAGCCGTCGGTACTGCCACTGCCGAGCAGCAGGTTGCCGGCAAACCACATCACCCCCGGCGCCAGGCTGCGGCCCCGGACTCGCCAGGTGTTATCGGCATAGTCGAAGCAGCCGCTCTGCAGCGAGTCGCCCTGGCAGATGGTGCGGCTGTCGGTGGCCGCCACCGGCAGGGTGCAGAGACCGTCGACGCCGACTTCCTGGCACAGATAGTCATTGCGGTCGTTGTTCGGCGTCGGATAGCGGCCGAGGAAATAGACACCGCCGGGGATGCCGTTGACATTCCGGACCGTGACCTTCTTCTTGCCGCCCTCGATCTCGAATACGTAGTTGGCCAAGGCCTGCAGTTCGAAGGCGTCGACATTGGGCTTGGGCAGGGTGAAGGGCTGCAGCGGCGCCATCAGGACGATGCTGACGGGCACTGGCGCATTGATCTGGGCGGCGCTGGCGCAGCTGACGTTGCCGCTGGCATTGATAGTGCCGGCGCTGCCGCCGCTGCAGCTGACATTGGCCTGGCTGTTGACGGTGTTGGCCGCGCCGCCGCTGATGCGCACGTCGCCGACGGCATTGTTCTGGCCACTGCTGCCGCCATTCATTTCGATTCGCTGGCCGGCGGTCAGCTCGCCGTGGGGGGTGTCGCTCTGGGCGAAGATGCTGCCCAGAGCATTGACTACGCCGGTTTGCCCACCTTGCAGGCTGACATCGCCATTGGCGTTGATGAGGCCCTGGGTGCCTGAGCTGGTGATCGTGACATTCTCGACGGCCGAGGCCTTGAGGCTGGAGGCCGCGTTCTCGAGGAAGATGTCGGCGTTGGAGAACAGCTCCTCGATCAGGGTGTCGCCGCCGATGCGGATGTCATCGGTGGCCTGCAGGGTCTTGATGCCGGTGAGCGAGCCGTTGTTCAGGGTGACTTTGCCCTGAACGTTAATTTTCGCCCCATCGCCACCCTTGACGTCGATGCCGCCGCGTAGATCCAGGTCGTTGAAGCTGTTCAGCGCACCATCCCAGGGTTCGCGGGTGTTGGTTTGGCCAGGGTTCAGCGGGGTGATGGCGAACACCGCCTGGAGCGTCGTCGCGGCGCGCGCGGCGCTGTCCTCGTTGCGGATGTTGGCGGTGATCCGGTAGCTCGGGTCGCTGGCCCCGGGAGTGGGTGCCTGGTTGGCGACTATCTTGGCCAGCAGGGTGCGCTCGCCGATGCGCATATCGACCACGTCGTCCGCCAGCAGGGCGCCGAGCGCGCTGGCGTCGAGCTGCTCCAGGTAGCTGCGGAAGATTTCCACCCCGGCCCAGGCGCCGGCCTGGGCGTGGGTGCTGGCGTGCAGCGCCACCAGCTTCTCCTGGCTGCCGCGCACCGCGTGCATCACGCCGAGGGCGGTGACGGTCAGCGCCATGCCGGCCAGCAGGATGATCAGGATGGTGGCCATGCCGCGCTGGCGGGAGGGCAGCGGCTGGGATGTTTTCAGCATGCGGTCCATGGTCCGTTACTCCGCGATGTTCGGCAGGCAGATGCTGTAGCTGAGCGGGGCGATGCCGCCGGCGCCGGCCAGTTGGGCGCTGCTCGGGGCGCTGAGGGTGACCTGCGGGTGGCGGTCCGCGGCGCCGATGCCGAATGGTGCGCAGTTGAGGCTGGCGATGTCGAAGGTCACCAGCGGTTGCGGCGCGGCCTGCTGCGCGGCGGGCACCGCCAGCTTGGCCAGGTCGCTGCGCACCGCCCAGTTCAACCCGCTGAGGCCGGCGCCGGCGCTGCAGCCGCCGGCGACCTGGAGCAGCGACAGCAGGCGCACCGGCTTGCCGCTGTGGGGGTCGCTGGCGCCACGGTCGATCAGGCCGCGGCACTGATAGCCGGCGCCGTCGAGGTAGCGCCAGAGCAGGGCCGGCTGGTTGACGCCGGCGAACGCCAGGGTGGTCTTCAGCAGGTTCGGCGGGCTGGCGCTGTCGATGCCGAAGCCGGCGCTCTGCAGCTCCAGCTGTGCGGTGAGCAGGCCGCTGGTGAGCTGCCCATCCTGGTTGGCATCCTGGGTGGCGACCACGGCGGTCTGCACCAGGTTCTTGTACAGCGCGAGCATCGCCAGGACGCACAGGCTGGAGAGCAGCATGCCGACCATTAGGCTGATCAGGCTGACGCCGCCTTGCCGCTTCACAGGCCACCCCCCACCCGCACTTCGCCGCCCAGGGCTGGGTCGGTGACCGACAGTGACAACGGGCCGTGCAGGCCGGTGAGGGTCTTGCGCGCGCTATCGCTGGTTTTGCCCACCGAAGCGCTGAGGCTGGCGTCGCAGCCGCTGACGCTGACCGGAAGGCTCAGTTGCGGCGGCAGCTTAATGCTCGGCGCCGTGGCGCACAGGTCGAGGCTGCCGCTGCCGTTGCGCTGCAGCAGGTCGCGCAGTTGGGCGACGGCCAAGCTCTGCAGGTTCATGTCCTTGTGGCTGACTGCCACCCGCGAGCTGGTGTAGACCAGGCCGAGGCCGATGACCGCCACCAGCAACATGCCGATCAGCGCCTCGATCAACGCGTCGCCGCGCTGGCGCTGCGGCTCAGTTGAGGCTGATCGTGACATTCTCACTCCCCACGGCGAGGGCGAAGGTCAGGCCCTGGCTGCAGCCGCTGAGACTGGTCGGCGTCGCCTTGGCGTCGAAGGCCAGGCAGCTGAAGTCGGCGCCGCCGCTCTGCACGGCGACCCGCTTGGGCAACTGGGTGGTCCATACCGACGGGCTGCTGCAGCTGGCCGGGCTGTCGGCGGAGGCGGCCTCGTGCAGGCTCAGCCGCTTGTCCTGGCCGAGGCACAGGAGAGCGGCGGGCTTGTCGTCGATGATGCCGAAGCGGTTGCGCAGGGCGTGAGCCTTGGCCCGGGCGATGCCTTGGTTGAGCAGGCCCTCGGCGTCGCGCACCTGGGCGCTGTCCGACCAGGCGCCGGTGAAGGGCACGGCGATCATCAGCAGCACGCCGATCAGGGCGACCGTGATCATCAACTCGATCAGGCTGAAACCGCCATGGCGTTTCATAGCCAGTTGCCGTTGTGGTCCGCGCAATTGCTGATGGTGCGGACGTTGCTGTTGTCCAGGCTGATCTTGCAGCCCTCCAGGCGACCGCCGCTGCCGGTGGCGGTCAGGCTGTAGCCGCTGGCGACCGACGTCACGCTGTACACGAAGCGGGTCTCCGCCGGGTGCCAGCCGGCGAAGGCGGCCTTGCTGGCGGCGGTGTCAGCTGCGGTCACGGCCGGGTAAGCGAGGGTGCGCTGGTAGGCGTTTTCCAGGTTCAGGCTGAGGGCCACCAAGTCGGCCTGGGCCGTCTTGATCCGGCCCTTGTCGATGTAGCCGTGGTAGGCCGGCAGGGCGATGGCGGCGAGGATGCCGATGATGGCGATGGCGATCAGCAGTTCGATCAGGGTGAAACCGTGCCTGTGCCCTGACGGGGTGGTCTGCATGGAGGAACCCTCCGCAAAGCAGCAGTTCGTCAATGCGTTACTTCGGGCGGCTGCTCCGCGTGTGAATATGTGACGTGGTTCACGCTGTTTTGGCAGTCTAGACTGCTTGCGTATTGACTCGGCGCATTTTTCCGGAAATTGGGAGACTTTTTCTGCCTCATCGGCATGAGCGGTCGACTGCGCACGGTTATTGGCGGCGCTCTTCGAGATTTTCGATGGTTATCCCGCACTATTCGGTCTGACTGCTGCGCCGGCGCTGCTGCTACAATGCCGGCCCTTCGATCTTCCAGACTTCTAGACAGGAGCATCCGGTGTCCGTCGTTTTTGTCGCCGCCTCCCAACTGCCTACGCCCTTCGGCGTGTTCACCATGCACGGTTTCCGCGAGGAGGCCACCGGGCGTGAACATGTGGCGTTGACCCTCGGCGATGTGGCCGATGGCGAGCCGGTGCTGGGCCGCCTGCACTCCGAATGCCTGACCGGCGATGCGCTATTCAGCCTGCGCTGCGATTGCGGCTTCCAGCTCGAGGCGGCGCTGCGCGCGATCGCCGCCGAAGGCCGCGGCGTGCTGCTGTACCTGCGCCAGGAAGGCCGCGGCATCGGCCTGCTGAACAAGATCCGCGCCTACGAACTGCAGGACGGCGGCGCCGACACGGTCGAGGCCAACGAGCGCCTGGGCTTCGGTGCCGACCAGCGCGATTACGCCATCTGCCTGCCGATGCTCGATCATCTGGGCATCAAGGCGCTCAAGCTGATGACCAACAACCCGCGCAAGGTCAAAGGCCTGGGCGAGCTGGGCATCCAGGTGGCGCTGCGGGTGCCGCTGCAGATCGCCCACAACCCGCACAACAAGAAGTACCTGGCCACCAAGGCCGGCAAGCTCGGGCACATGCTCGGCAACCAGCATCAGGGCGAGGAAGAGGAAAACGCGTGAACCGCAGCCAGTGGCGCCGGCGCCTGGCGCTGGAATGGTGGCTGCAGCTGGCGCTGACTCTGGCGCCCTGGCTACTGCTCAAGCTGTGGGTCGAGGCCGAGGGTCCCTCGCGCCTGGCCATGCCGCTGTTCATCGCCGGGCTGCTGGCGATGTTTCTCAGCCTGCCGCTGTTCCGCGCCTACAAACATGCCCTGATCGCCACCCAGCAGGCCTTCGACAGCTCGGGCGAAGATGCGGCCTGGAGGCAACTCGGCCAGCGCCGCCGCCGCGCGCTGCTCGGCGCCGGCCTGCCGGCCTGGATCGCCGCCCTCGGCCTGTTCGCCGGTCTCGAGGGCGTGCCGCAACTGCTGCTGCTGTGCTCCAGCCTGGTGCTGCTGGTGCTCTACCGCATTCCCCGCCAGCTGCGCTGATGCCACGCCTGCTCGCCTGCCTGCTGCTGCTCCTGGCCGGACCGCTGCCGGCGGCCGAACGGGTGGTCAGCCTGGCGCCGTCGTTGTCGGAAATCATGCTCGAACTGGATTCCGCCGACCTCCTGGTCGGCGTGCTGGATGGCGGCGAGCGTCCGCCGGCGCTGGCGCGGCTGCCGTCGGTGGGGCGCTACGGCCAGCTCGAACTGGAAACCCTGCTGAGCCTCAAGCCCGACCTGCTTCTGCTGTGGCCCAACAGCGTGCCGCCGGCGCAGCAGGAGCAGCTCAAGCGCTTCGGCATTCCCACCTATGTCGCCGAGCCGCAGCGCCTCGATGAACTGGCCAGCGAGTTCGCCGCGATCGGTCGGCGTATCGGCCGCCCGGCGCAGGGCGAGCAGCTGGCCGCGCGCTTCCGCCAAGGCCTGGCCGAGCTGCGCCAGCGCTACCGGCGCGAGCCGCCGCTGCCGGTGTTCTATCAGGTCTGGCACAAGCCGCTGTACACCGTCGGCGGCGCGCAGATCATCAGTGACGCCCTGCAGGTCTGCGGCGCGCGCAACGTGTTCGCCGACCTCCGCCAGCCGGCGCCGCAGGTCGGCATCGAGGCGGTGCTGGCGCGCGATCCGCAGGTGATCCTCGGCGGCACCCGCGCCGAACTGGGCATCTGGCAAGCCTGGCCGCAACTCAGCGCGGTGCGCCTCAAACAAGTCTGGGAAGTGCCGGACAAGGGCCTGGAACGACCGAGTTTCCAGATGCTGGCGGCGACGGAGAAGCTGTGCCGGGTGCTGGCGAAAGCCAAGTCGTAGAAGCGTCCTCACCCCGGGCCTCTCCCGGCGGGAGAAGCACAGCGTCAAACCCGTGCAGCCGGTAGGATGGCGTTGAGCGCAGCGATACTCATCAAGCCTAGACTCCGCCATGTGCCCATGATGGGTTACGGCGCAACGGCTCGAGTGCCGGCCGATAAGCTTGTGCCAGGCGCCTAACCCATCCTACGGTTGCGAGGCACTTACAGGGCCGGGGTCCAGGTCAGTCCGTAGGGTGGAAAACCGCGAAGCGTTTTCCACCTGTGCGTCGGTGGATGTGAAGAGCGACATCCAGCCTACAAGCCCGACACTGCGTAGCCCGGATGCAATCCGGGAGAACCGGCTCAGCACCGTCCCGGATTGCATCCGGGCTGCGGCCAATAAACCAAGGCCCCGCAGTGCGGGGCCTTGGCGTTTTCGCGGGAGGGTTTACAGGGCCGGAGTCCAGGTCAGCGAGAGCAGGGCGTTGCGCCCCTCCTGGCGATAGCCATGGGTGCTGGCGCTGGTGAAGAACGGGTCGTTCGGCCGGCTGTAATCGACCAGCGCGTACTCCTTGTCCAGCAGGTTGTCGACCTTGGCCTGCCATTCCAGCTCGTCGTTCATCTTCCAGCTGCCGCGCAGGCCGAGCACGCCGTAGCCGCCGATCTCGGTACGGTTGGCGGCATCGTCGAAGCGGCTGGACACCGCCTGCCAGCCCAGGCCGACACCGAAGGCACCGAACTGGCGATCCAGGTCCAGGCTGAGGGTGCGCTTGGCCCGGCGCGGCAGGGTATGGCCGCTGTCGCGGTCGCGTGGGTCGAGGATCCCGGCCGCCAGCGCGGCCTGCCAGCCCAGCACCTCGCGGCTCAGCTCCAGCTCCAGGCCCTGCAGGCGCGCGCGGTTGATGTTCTGCGGCTGGCTGAAGAAGGTCACGGGGTCGCTGACCACGGCGATCAGGTCGTCCACGTCGGTGCGGTAGGCGGCCAGGCTCCAGTGGGTGTCCAGCTGCTCGCCGCGCAGCTGCACCTCGTAGCTCTTCGAGCGTTCCGGGTCGAGGTTGGGGTTGCCGCTGAAGAACTGATCGGCCGGGAAGTACAGGTCGTTGAAGGTCGGCGCGTGGAAGCCTTCGGCGTAGCTGAAGATCAGCTCGCTGCTCTGGCCCAGGTCGAAACTGAGCGCGGCGTTCCAGGTGTTCTCGCTGCCGAACTGCTCGTTGTCGTCGTGACGCAGACCCAGCTCGGTGGCGAAACCGTTGCCCTGGTAGCGGTGCTGGACGTAGGCCGCCTGGTTCCAGCGCTCGGTCTGACTGAATTCGCTGTCGCTGTTCAGGCGGTCCTCGTACCAGTCGGCGCCGAGCAGCAGTTGCTGACTATCGGTCAGCTGCAGGGTGTTCAGCCAGCCCAGCGAGTCGCGGTAGGTGTTGAACTGGAAGTTGTTGAAGACGTTGAAGTCATCGTGGTTGTCGCTCTTGTCCTCGACGTGGCCGAGTTCCAGGCGGCTGGTCCACAGCTCGCTGAACTGGGCGTCGAGATGGCTGGCGACGCTGCTGAGGCTGAAGCGCTCGCTGGGGTTGCCCGGGTCGAAGCTGAAGGCGTCGTCGTATTCGGTTTCGCCGCGCTGATCGATGACGTTGAGGCCGGCCTTGAGGCTGTCGCTGAAGCGATGTTCCAGGCTCAGGTTGACGGCCTTGCGGCGCAGGCCGTCGTGGTCGGCGTCGCGCCCGCGGTTGTCACTGGTGCGGTCGAAGCCTTCGCTCTCGTCGAGGCTGGCACCGAGGTCGAAACGGGTCTGGTGGTCGCCGCCGGAGAGGCCCAGGCTGCGCTCGAACGTCTGCTGGCTGCCGGCGCCCAGGCGCAGACGCGGCTGCAACCCGGCTTCGCCGCGGCGGGTGAAGATCTGGATGACCCCACCGATGGCGTCGGCGCCATACAGGCTGGAGCGCGAGCCACGCAGCACTTCGACCCGCTCGATCTGATCGGGGCCGAGGAACTCCAGGCGCGCCAGGCCGCTGGCGGCGGCGTTGAGGCGCACGCCGTCGACCAGCACCAGGGTCTGGTTGGCGTTGGCGCCGCGCAGGAACACGCTGGTCAGGCCGCCGCGGCCGCCGTTCTGGGCGATCGACACCCCCGGTACGCGCGCCAGCAGTTCCGGCACGCTGCGCGCCTGCAGGCGCTCGATGTCCTTGCGGGTGAACACTGTGGTGGCGGCGGTGGCCTGGGCGCGCGGTTCGACTTCGCGCCCGGAGGTGATCACCAGGGCCGGGGTTTTCAGTGCATCGGGGTTGTCGCCGGGCGCTTCTTCAGCCTGGGTAGTCAACGGCAGGAGGGCGATGGCCAGGGCCAGCGGGGAAAGTTTCATCGGTAATCCTCAAAAGTGGTCAGCAAGCTTTTGAGGAGGGCAGGAACAAGCGCTCGGCGGGGATTAAAGCGGCCAGCGCTTGACGGTGATGCCCTCCGCAACACCTGTCACAACGCACCGAGGCCGGTCTCCGGGCTGCCGACTCACGCGGGTCTCACCTTCCCGGACGCGGAGGTCCAGTGGTCTATCGAGACAGCGTGCCATCCTCGGGATGGCGGTCGGTTTACCGTTGCGGGGGCAGCGCAGGCGTTTCACCTGCTTCCCGTTTAACGCCCATGACTGGGCGACCTCGGTACAGCAAAAACGCCGCGCACCTTAAGCGCGGCGGGGTAAGAGTACAAGCTGGGCCTGCTTTTATCCGCTCGCCATACAGGGGGCGGGCGTCATTTGTCGCTCGTAGGATGGGTTGAGCGTAGCGACACCCATCGAAACCGCGGCATGGTCAGACTCCGCTGATGGGTTACGGCGCCAGCGGCCGAGAGGCGGGCGACGATTCTGCGCCAGACGCCTAACCCATCCTACGGTTTGCCGCGTCTACAACTTCTCCAGCCGCGCGCGCACGCTGCGCTCGATGCCGGCGGCATCCAGGCCGCATTCGGCGAGCATCTGCGCCGGTTTGGCGTGCTCGACGTAGTAGTCCGGTAGGCCCAGTTGCAGCAGCGGCTGGTGCAGGTTCTCGCGGGCGAGGAATTCGCCGACCGCGCTGCCGGCACCGCCCATCACGCTGTTTTCCTCGATGGTCACCAGCAGCTCGTGGCTGGCTGCCAGTTCGCGCACCAGCGCCTCGTCCAGCGGTTTGACGAAGCGCATGTCGACCACGGTCGCATCCAGCGCCGCGCCGACCTTGAGCGCCTCGGCCAGTTGCACGCCGAATACCAAGAGCGCGACTTTCTGCCCCTGGCGGCGGACCACGCCCTTGCCGATCTCCAGCGGCACCAGGGCCTCGTCGATCGGCGCGTTGGGGCCACTGCCGCGCGGGTAGCGCACCGCCGCCGGGCCGTCGAACAGGTAGCCGGTGGTGAGCATGCGGCGCAGTTCGTTCTCGTCGCTGGGGGTCATCACCAGCATGCCGGGGACGCAGCGCAGGTAGGTGAGGTCGAAGCTGCCGGCGTGGGTCGGGCCGTCTTCGCCGACCAGGCCGGCGCGGTCGATGGCGAACAGCACGTCGAGGTTCTGCACTGCGACGTCGTGGATCAGCTGGTCGTAGCCGCGCTGGAGGAAGGTCGAGTAGATCGCCACCACCGGCTTGGCGCCTTCGCAGGCCATGCCGGCGGCGAGGGTCACCGCGTGCTGCTCGGCGATGGCGACGTCGAAGTAGCGCGCCGGGAAGCGTTCGCTGAAGGCCACCAGATCGGAGCCTTCCTTCATCGCCGGGGTGATGCCGAGCAGGCGTTCATCGCTGGCGGCCATGTCGCACAGCCACTGGCCGAACACGGCGGAGTATTTCGGTCCGGAGGCCTGCTTTGGGCTAGAGAGCGGCGCCACCGGGGCGTTGATCGGTTCGAGCTTGGTGATCGCGTGGTAGCCGATCGGGTCGGCCTCGGCCGGGGCGAAACCCTTGCCCTTCTTGGTGATCACGTGGAGGAACTGCGGGCCCTCGAGGTCGCGCATGTTGCGCAGGGTGGCGAGCAGGGTCGGCAGGTCGTGGCCGTCGATCGGGCCGATGTAGTTCCAGCCCAGTTCCTCGAACAGGGTGCCGGGGACCAGCATGCCCTTGGCGTGTTCCTCGGTCTTGCGCGCGATTTCCCAGGCGCCGGGCAGGCGCGACAGCACCTTCTTGCTGCCCTCGCGCATGCTCGCATAGGTGCGGCTGGAGAGGATCTTGGCCAGGTAGGTGGACAGCCCGCCGACGTTCTTGGAGATCGACATGTCGTTGTCGTTGAGTATCACGAGCATGTTGGCCTGCACGTCGGAGGCGTGATTGAGCGCCTCGAAGGCCATGCCGGCGGTCAGCGCGCCGTCGCCGATCACCGCCACGCTCTTGCGCTTGCTGCCTTGCAGCTTGGCGGCGATGGCCATGCCCAGGGCGGCGCTGATGCTGGTGCTGGAGTGGCCGACGCCGAAGGTGTCGTACGCGCTCTCGGAGCGGCGCGGGAAGGCGGCGATGCCGTCCTTCTGGCGCAGGCTCAGCATCTGCTGCCGGCGCCCGGTGAGGATCTTGTGCGGATAGGCCTGATGGCCGACGTCCCAGACCAGGCGGTCGTCGGGGGTGTCGAACACGTAGTGCAGGGCGATGGTCAGCTCGACCACGCCGAGGCCGGCACCGAAGTGCCCGCCGGTCTGGCCGACGGTGTAGAGCAGGTCCTGGCGCAGCTCGTCGGCCAGGGTTTCCAGCTCGGCCTCGCTCAGCCGGCGCAGCTCGTCCGGCGTCGCGGCGCGGTCGAGCAGGGGCGTGGCGGGGCGCTCGCGGGGAATCTCGTGAAACGTCGTGGGCATCAGGCAGATCGTTATAGGTAAAAGATGCGGCAGTTTACCCGATGCGCCGGAAGCTGCCCAATCCGCAAGGTTGGCGCTGAGGGGGAGGCGGCTGCCTGGGGGATATCCGGGCGACTGGACTGGGCGGCGTGCACGGACTGCCCCCTCTCCCGTTTACGGGAGAGGGCTGGGGAGAGGGTAGTTCTGCTCTGCGCCACCCTTTCCCCCCCCGGCCCCTCTCCCACAAGTGCGCGAGGGGCGGGCGCGGCGTCTCAGGCGGCGGGGTAGTGGCGGGCGAGGAAGTCCAGCAGCAGCGCATTCACCTCGGGCGCCCGCTCGTTCTGAATCCAGTGCCCGCAGCCTGGCAGCAGGTGCTGCTCGAGTGCGGGCACCAGCTCGGCCATGCGCTTGAGCGTATGGGTCTCGAGCTTGCCCACCGGGTCGCGGTCGCCGAGCAGGAACAGGGTCGGCTGCAGGACTTTCTGGCCGGCGAGAAACTCGCTGCGCTGCCAGTTGCGGGTGAAGTTGCGGTACCAGTTCAGCGGGCCGCGGAAACCGCGGGCGAGGGCGCGTTGGTAATAAGCGAAGTCATCCTCGCCGCACCAGGCCGGGAAGCCCTGCGGCTCCGGCAGGCCGTCGAGCAGTCCGGCGCCCTCCGGTTTGTCCTGCAGGAACGCCTCGCCCTGGCTGCCGAGCAGGATCAGGCGCAGGCTGCGGGCGATGTCGGCATCCAGCTCAGCCTCGGCCACACCCGGCTCCTGGAAGTAGAGGATGTAGTTGAAGCGGCCTGCATTCACCTCGCGCATGATGTCGATGGCCGGGCGCTTGGGCCGGCCGCCGAAGGGCACCGACAGGGTCGCCAGCGCCTTGACCCGCTGCGGTTCGAGCAGACCAAGATGCCAGGCCACCGGCGCGCCCCAGTCGTGGCCGACCACGCAGGCCTCGGTCTGGCCGAGGGCGTCCATCGCCGCCTGGATATCCGCGCACAGGGTCAGCAGCTCGTAGGCCTGCGGCTCGGCCGGCGCGCTGCTCTGGCCGTAGCCGCGCATCTCCGGGATCAGCACCCGGTAGCCGGCACGGGCCAGCGGCTCGATCTGGCCGCGCCAGGAATGCCAGCACTCGGGAAAGCCGTGCAGCAGCCACACCGGCCGCCCCTGTTCGGGGCCGGCGCTGTAGAGGCTGAGGCTGATGCCGTTGACGGCCAACAGTTGGTGGGTGAGTTCAGGCATGGTCGGGCTCCGCTTACCAGGTATCCACGAACGGCCGCTTCTTGCCCTCGCGCGGCGCCGGCTTCGGTGCCGCGTTGAGGCCGCGCAGCAGCCAAGCGCGGGTGTCCTGCGGGTCGATCACCGCGTCGATCTCGAGGAAGCTGGCCATGTTGATCGCCTTGCCGCTGTCGTAGGCCTTGGCCACCAGCTTGTCGAACAGCGCCTGGCGCGCCTCGGGTGTTGCCTGGGCCGCCAGCTCCTTAGCGAAGCCCAGGCGTACCGCGCCTTCCAGACCCATGGCGCCGAACTCGGCGCTCGGCCAGGCGATGGTGAACAACGGCGAGTGGAAGCTGCCGGCGGCCATGGCCTGGGCGCCGAGGCCGTAGCCCTTGCGCAGCACCACGGTGAAGAACGGCACGCTGAGGCTGGCGGCGGCGACGAACATGCGCGACACATGGCGCACCGTGGCCTGCTTCTCCGCCTCCGGGCCGACCATGAAGCCGGGCGTATCGCACAGCGAAATCATCGGCAGGTCGAAGGCGTCGCACAGCTGCATGAAACGCGCTGCTTTATCTCCGGCCAGCGCGTCGATGGCGCCGCCCAGGTGCGCCGGGTTGTTGGCGATCAGGCCGAACGGCTGACCCTCGATGCGCACCAGCGCGGTGATCAGCCCCGGGGCGAACTGGCGGCGCAGCTCCAGCACGCTGCCGCTGTCGGCGAGCTGCTCGATCACCCGGCGAATGTCGTAGACGCGCAGGCGGTTCTCCGGAATGGCGTGGCGCAGTTCGCGCTGGTCGACGCACTGCCAGTCGCGCAGCGGGCCCTGGAAGTAGGATAGGTACTGCTGGGCGACGCGCACCGCCTCGGCTTCGTCCTCGACGATCACGTCTATCACCCCGTTGGGCCCCTGGACGCCGACCGGGCCGACCTGCTCGGGCGTGTAGCTGCCCAGACCTCCACCTTCGATCATCGCCGGGCCGGCCATGCCGAGGGTGGCGTCCTGGGCGGCGATGATCACGTCGCAGCAACCGAGCAGCGCGGCGTTGCCGGCGAAGCAGCGCCCGGAGACCACGCCGACCAGCGGCACCAGGCCGGACAGCTTGGCCATGCCGACGAAGGTGTGGCAGTCCAGCCCGGCGACGCCGACGAAATCGCTGTCGCCCGGCCGCCCGCCGCCGCCCTCGGCGAACAGCACCAGCGGCGTGCGCCACTGCTCGGCGAGCTGCAGCATGCGGTCGGTCTTCTTGTGATTCATCATCCCCTGGGTGCCGGCGAACACCGTGTAGTCGTAGGCGATCGCCATACAGCGAGCTGCTTGCTGTCCAAACTGCGCGGCATTGACCGTGCCGAGGCCGGCGACCAGGCCGTCGGCCGGGCTCTGCTCGATCAGCTCCTCCAGCGAGCTGCGCCGGCGCCGCGCGGCCAGGGCCAGGGCGCCGTATTCGATAAAGCTGTTCTCATCCAACAAGTCCGCCAGATTCTCTCGAACCGTGCGCTGGCCGCTCTTGCGTCGCCGCGCCACCGCCTGTGGGCGGCGTTCGTCGGTCAGCACGGCGTGGCGCTCCAGCACCTCGGCGAGATCGGCGCGGATCTGCGCGAGGTCGCGGCTCTCTTCATCCTCCTGGCAGGTTCCTTCAACGTCGGCCGGCTCGATAAACAGCAGCGCCTGGCCTTCGTTCAGCGCCTGGCCCGGCTGCGCGGCGAGCACGCGGACGATGCCGCTGGTGCTGGCCTTGACCACGAACTCCATCTTCATCGCCTCCAGCACCGCGACCGGCTGGCCGAGCGCCACCGCGTCGCCCTCGCCGACCTCCAGGGCGACCAGCACCCCGGTGCTCGGCGTGGCCAGCGGCAGGCAGCCGGGCGGCACGTCGAGGATGGCCTGCGCGGTGTCGGCGCTGGCGGCGGCACCGGCGAAATACAGGTGCGGATGGGCCTGTTCCTGCGGCGCCAGCAGCTGCTCCAGCTGGCGTTCGACGAAGCGGGTATCGACCCGGTAGCTCGCCACCTCGGGCAGGCGCAGCAGGTTCTGCAGCAGGTGCAGGTTGCTCGCCACGCCCTCCAGGCGGAACTCGCACAGCGCCCGGTAGGCGCGGCGCAGGGCGCTCGGGTAGTCGGCGGACTGGGCGATCAGCTTGGCCAGCAGCGAGTCGTAGCTGGGGCTGACTGGGTAGCCGGCGTAGCCGTAGCCGTCGACGCGCAGGCCGGGGCCGGACGGCGGCTCGTAGGCGCCGAGGGTGCCGGCGGCCGGGCGAGTGCTGCCGTCGGCGTTCATGCTTTCCAGATTGATGCGCAGCTGCACCGCAAAGCCCTGGGTGGCTGGTGGCTGTGCCAGGCCCAATTCGGCCAGCGACTGGCCGGCGGCCAGGCGCAGTTGCGTATGCAGCAGGTCGACGCCGGTGACCTGCTCGGTGACGGTGTGCTCGACCTGGATGCGCGGGTTGGCCTCCATGAAATAGAAACGCTCGCCCTCAAGCAGGAACTCGAAGGTGCCCAGACCTTGGTAGCCGACTTCGCCGGCCAGGCGCAGGGCGGCGTCGATCAGATGGTCGCGCAGCGCGGGGTCGAGGCCCGGGCTGGGGGCGATTTCCACCAGTTTCTGGTGGCGGCGCTGCAGGCTGCAGTCGCGCTCCCACAGGTGGCTGACCGCGCCGCTGCCGTCGCCGAGCACCTGCACCTCGATATGCCGGGCGTTTTCCACCAGCTGCTCGGCGTACAGCGCGCCGTTGCCGAACGCCGTCTGCGCCTCGGACTGGCAGCGCGTGTAGGCCTCATCCAGTTCGGTATCGCTGTGCACCGCGCGCATGCCGCGGCCGCCGCCGCCGGCCAGGGCCTTGAGCATGAGCGCGCCGTGTGCGGCGAGGAAGGCGCGCGCCTCTTCCAGGCTCGCCGCGCGGTTGATCCCGGCCACCAGCGGCACCCCGCAGCGCTCGGCCAAGTCGCGGGCCCGGGCCTTGTCGCCGAACAGCTCGAGCACCTCAGGCGCCGGACCGATGAAGCGCAGGCCGGCCGCCGCGCAACGGCGGGCGAACTCGGCGTTCTCGGCGAGGAAACCGTAGCCGGGGTGGATCGCGTCGCAGCCTTGCTCGCGGGCGATGGCGATCAGCTGGTCCATGTCCAGATAGGCCGGCACGCCGCGGCCCTTGAGCGCCACGGCTTGGTCGGTCTTGCGAACGTGCAGGGAGGCGGCGTCGTCCTCGGCGTAGACGGCGATGCTGCGGATATCCAGCTCGGCGCAGGCGCGGGCGATGCGGATGGCGATCTCGCCACGGTTGGCGATCAGCAGGGCGGAGAAGGGCATGCGGCAATCCTGACGGGAAGGTTCGAGTTGTGCCCCAGCTTAGGCGCTCACGACGGTGAGCTGAACACTTGCCCACTGCGGCGAATATCGCCACCTCTTGCGCGGTTATCCAAATGAATCATTTTTACCCTTCCGGGTACTGGCGGCGGGGTCGTGCCTGCGGGTTCAATAGTCACTCCATAACAATAAGACGGACTGGTCATGCTCGAATTGCTGCACAACATGGACTGGGTGCTGCCGCTGCGCTCGCCGGCGCTGACCCAGGTGGCCAACGGCTTCACCTGGCTGGGCTACGCCACTTTCATCCTGTTCGCCCTGCCGATCGGCTACTGGGTGTGGAACAAGGGCACATTCTTCCGTTTGCTGGTGCTGATCGCCGTGACTGCCTGGCTGAATGCGCTGCTCAAGGACATCTTCCAGGACCCACGGCCGCCGTTGGAGCTGCGCCTGGACGACCGCGTCGGCGACAGCTACGGCCTGCCCAGCGGCCACGCGCAGATCGCGGTGGTGATGTGGCTGTGGCTGGCCTATGAGGTGCGCCGCGCCTGGTTCTGGGTGGTCTGTGCGCTGATCTGTCTGGGGGTGTGCCTGAGCCGCCTGTATCTCGCCGCCCACGATGTCGAGGACGTGCTGGTCGGCGCCTTGCTCGGCGGCGCCACCCTGCTGCTGTTCGCCCGGGTCAAGGACTGGGCGTTCTGGCGCGAGGCGAATCTGGGCTGGCCGCTGGGTGCGGCGCTGCTGGTGACCGCCGCCAGCCTGGCCCTGTGGCCGGGGCAGGCGCCGGACTATGTGCCGCTGCTGGCCGGCCAACTGGTCGGGGTCAGCCTGGGCCTGCGCCTCGAACAGCGGACACTCGGCTTCGGCATCGCGGTGCCGGCCTGGCGCCGGCTGCTGGCCGGGGTGCTCGGCGCCGTCGGCTTTGTGCTGCTGCAAAAACTGCTCAAGCTGCTCGGCGCCAACCTGGAGCTGCCGCCGCTGTACTGGCAGGGCCTGCGCGGGCTGCTTATGGGCCTGTTCGTCACCCTGCTGATGCCCTGGCTGCTGGTCAAGGCGCGGCTGCTGTCGGCGCGCCAGCGCGAGCCGGTGGCGGTGGCGGACGTGGCAGGGGCGTAGACACCCCCTCTCCCCCGGCCCCTCTCCCACAAGTGGGAGAGGGGCGCAAAGCTGAGCGCCCGCACGTGCCAGTCCCCTCGCCCGTTTACGGGAGAGGGTTAGGGAGAGGGCGGCAGCGTCAGCTCACGCCCCGCCCTACCTGGTCAATGAATGCAGGAAGCGGCATCCATCCGATAGGGCTTGAATAAAAAACGCCGGGCATGCCCGGCGTTTTTTATTGCGGCTGACGACTAGCTGCGCCGTTCGACTATATAGCGCGCCAGCTCGCGCAGCGGCTCGGCGCGCTCGTCGAACGGGCGCAGGGCGTGCAAGGCCTGGTCGCGTAGTTCGAGGGCGTAGGCCTTGGCGACATCGAGGCCGAGCAGCGCCGGGTAGGTCGGCTTGTCGTGCGCTTGGTCCTTGCCCTGGGTCTTGCCCAGGGTGACGGTGTCGCTTTCCACGTCGAGGATGTCGTCCTGCACCTGGAACGCCAGGCCGATGGCCTGCGCGTAGGCGTGCAGGGCCTTGAGGCTGCGCTCGTCGGCGCGGCCGCTGGCCAGGGCGCCGAGGCGCACGCTGGCTTCGATCAGCGCGCCGGTCTTGTGCCGGTGCATGACCTCCAGGGCTTGTTGATCGAGCCGGTGGCCGACCGAGCCGAGGTCGATGGCCTGGCCGCCGACCATGCCGGCCGGGCCGGCGGCGCGACTGAGGGCGACCAGCATGGCCAGGCGGATATCGGCTTCGTGCGGGTTCAGCCGGCGGTCGGCGAGCACCTCGAAGGCCAGGCTCTGCAGACCATCGCCGGCGAGGATCGCGCAGGCCTCGTCGAAGGCCTTGTGGGTGGTCGGCTGGCCGCGGCGCAGGTCGTCGTCATCCATGGCCGGCAGGTCGTCGTGCACCAGTGAATAGGCGTGGATCAGTTCCACCGCACAGGCGGCGCCATCGGCCTGCTCATCATGGCCGCCAAGCGCCTCGCAGGCGGCATAGACCAGCAGCGGACGGATGCGTTTGCCGCCATTCATCACGCTGTAGCGCATGGCCTGGTAGAGGCGGTCGAGCTCATGGCGCGGCGCTTGGAACAGCTGGTCGAGCGCCGCATCGACGCGCTGCTGGCAGCGTTTCTGGTAGCTCGCGGTCATGCCTGGTCGTCCGCCTCGAAGGGCGCCTCGGCCAGTTCGCCATCGCGTTCGAGGAGGATCTGCACCTTCTGCTCGGCCTGCGCCAGCGCGCCCTGGCACTCACGGGTCAGGCGGATGCCCTGCTCGAAGGCGGTCAGTGAGTCTTCCAGCGACAGTTCGCCGCTTTCCAGGCGTTCGACCAGGGTTTGCAGTTCGGTGAGCGACTGCTCGAAATCGGGGGTGGTTTTCTTGCGGGCCATGGCGGCTATCTCGGCGGGACTCAGCGTGCGCGACACTAGCAGAGCCGCGCCCGGCGGGGCAAATCGCGGGCAATAAAAAAGCCGGCTTGTGGTCGGCATTTTTAGATAATTAAGATATTGGTTTATAACTGTATTTTATTTTTCTCATTGTTTGTCCCCCCATTTGTCCCCCCATGTTGATTCTGCGTGACATTATCCCATCTCACTGTTCGAACCCATTCGAGCCCCGAAAGTGTACAGAGCGTTCGAGCTGTCGGATGGAATCCGTCTTCGCCTCCTGCCTGGATAAGTCGAGCGCGTTCTTCCAAAACGGTAGCGACGAGCTGTTCACGACTGGTTGAGCTGTTAAAGCTTGGGCGCTGGTTACGAGTGACCGACTCCAGCCTCGCATTTTGGCGTCAGGCGAGCAAAGCGCTTGAGGACACTGCTCCATAAGCCGAAGCTGCTGGGGGAGTATTCGCCATTGGGCTGCACTACGAAGCGCCCTCAGCGTTGCCGCGACAAGCCGGCGACAGCTCGCTACCATTCATCAATGGAACCCTCTTCGTGGCGCTCAGCAGGCTCTGTATACGTGCCCAATCGTTATCGCTCAGTTGGCTTCTGTCGGTCATGGCAAAAGCAAAATTCTGGTGGCGGGCTTAGGTCAACAGAGTCGAGGGAAACTCGCTCGCAGCAAGAGAGGCGCACAGCCTTCTACGCCCCCAAGGGCTAGGAGACAGGGACGCGCGAAGCACTCGCCAGATCGCGACGTAAGCAAGGAAGTCCACGCGAATGAACTCCAGCAAGGAAAATACAGGCAAAGCCTGGTATCTAGTCCAGTGCAAGGCACGCCAGGACGAGCGCGCAGAAGAAAATCTGCTGCGCCAGGGGTACGTCTGCTATCGCCCCAAGCTCAAGCGCGAACGCCTGTTGCGCAGACATAGGCAAATGGTCGAGGAGTCCCTTTTTCCGGGTTACCTGTTCGTCCAGCTCAGCCAGCAGGATGGCTGGGGGCCGCTGCGCTCCACCCGTGGCGTGACCCGCATCGTCAGCTTCGGCAGTCAGCCGGTGGCCGTCGACGATTACCTGATTGAGCAGCTCCAGCAGCACGAGCATGAACCCTATACGCAAGAGCTTCTTACCGCAGGTGAAAAGGTCCGCATCAATGAAGGGCCTTTCGCCGAGTTGGAGGGGATATTTCTGGCAATGGATGGAAATAAGCGTGTGGTGCTCCTGCTGAATTTCCTGCAACGCGAGCAAAAAATCCTCATGCCAGTGACTGGCATCAGCAAAATCTGAAGGAGGCGCCGCCTCCGTGCCGACAATGCTCCAATCATCGGGGCGGGGTTCGACTCGCTAGAGTGAATCTGTATACTCGCTCGCAGAATGAACAGGGGGGCGCGACTCAAGTCCAGAGCGCGTCATCCAAACCCACAAAAAAAGCAGAAAAATCAATAGGGTGAGAGCAAGGAGGCATCCGGCCAGCGCAACATAGCACCCAAAGGGCTGGATACAAGCCTGGGGCATTAGCATTTCATCATTAGCTCAATTTGCCTTCTTCACAGCGTGCTGCGCGGTTAAGTTTTGCCTGTAAAAACAATTAGTACCATCGTGCTCGGGAAGCTACGGAAAATCCTGGGGCGGTAGCGTGTCAGGACCCAGGCTTTTACCCTGACGGGCAAAGTTGTAGCAGGACATGCGCCGATGAGTCAGCCAGGCGAAACTGTTGATAGCAGTCGGGTTGCCCAGGAGTCCGCAGGGTGATTTATCGACGAGTAACTGTTAAGGGACTAACAGCATGTCAGTTTTCATAGCCTCCCCCATGGTTCCGGGCATGGAGCCAGTTCTTGTGGATTTGCACTGGCTTTGCCGTGCGACAGAGTTCGCTGCGCCGGTGCGCAAGCAATCAGGCTGCGCAATGCCATGTGCGCGGAATCTGGGAGAGGTGGGGCCGCGGGCTGGATGCAAGCATTTGCAAGACACGAATAACAACCTTTGCAATAACCAAAACTGCCCACTGCTCACCGCAGAAAAGGGACAGGATTCCATGCAACATCTAACGAGGACGTTTGATATGCGTAAAGCCCTTTCCAGCCTCACTCTGGCGGTGGCATTGGCCTCCGGCCAGGCCTTCGCTGACCAAGCCACCCTGGCAGCCCTGCAGACGGCAGGTGTAGCTCTGACCGAAGCCCAGACCCAAGCTGTAGCCGCCGCGGAAGGTGATGCTCTGGCTGAAGCAATCGCCGGCATCGTTGCCGCCAACCCTGAGGCTGCTGCCAGCATCGTTGCCGCTGCCGTGGCCGCGGCGCCGGCTCAGGCCGCTGCCATCACCGCGGCTGCCGTAAGCGCGGCGCCGGCTCAAGCCGCCGCTATCACCGCTGCTGCGGTAAGCGCGGCTCCGGCTCAGGCTGCCGCCATCACTTCGGCTGCAGTAAGCGCAGCTCCGGCTCAGGCCGCAGCCATCACCGACGCGGCGGTAAGTGCAGCCCCGGCTCAGGCCGGCGCGATCAACGCCGCAGCGAACAATGCTGTCGGCAACACCGCAGTTGCCTCGGCTGCTACCAGCTCCGGCAACACCACCGCCTCCTCCAGCGTGCCAAGCAGCAGCGGTGGCGGCGGCGGTTCTGCCAGCCCGAACTAATCGGCTGAGCTTCAGCTGAATCAACACCGATGCTGGCGTCCATGTGCCAGCATCGTTTTGCCTTTTCCACCGGCAAAATCACAGGTAAGGAACGCTAGGTTCTCTATGAGTATGAAATTCACCGCAAGTTCACTGGCTGCCGCCGTTTCGGCTGCGCTTTGTGCCAATGCCTGGGCCATCGAGCCGCAAAGCGTCAAGCTGTCCGACGGCCTGACCTTCACGCCCACCCTGGAAGTGAGTGAGCGTTACGACGACAACTTCCGAGCTGTCGAAGATGGCGAGGAATCCTCCTGGATTACCGGCATCACCCCGACCTTCGTACTCGGTGCCCTGGGCCGCAAGAGTGAGTACGCGCTGAGCTACTCGGCCGCCAGTGACATTTTTCACTCGAGCCATGACGACGACAACACGGACCACCATCTGAACGCAGATGCCGGGTTTGAATTCGATGCGCGCAACCGGCTGAAGCTGAACGCCGGCTACGACAAGGTTGAAGAGACCGCCTCGCTAGACCAGAACGTCGAAAACGACAAATACACCACCAGCAACCTGGGCGGTGTGTACACCTATGGCGCCGAGAGCTCCCGCGCGCAGGTCGATTTCGGCGCCAACTACGAGGAGCTGCGTTACCAGAACAGCGACCACCTCAATGCCGACAAAGAGCGCGACACCACCGCCCTCAGCAGCACCTTCTACTACCGAGTGGCGCCCAAGACCCGCGCCTTGGTCGAAGCCCGCCACACCGAGTACGACTACGTCTCCAACGACCGTCTCAACAGCAACAACATCGCTCTGCTCGGCGGTCTGACCTGGGACGCAACTGCCAAGACCAGCGGTACCGTCAAGATCGGTGGCGAGAAGAAGCGTTTCGATGACTCCAGCATCGACGACAAGAGCGGTTCGCTGTGGGAAGTGGGCGCCAGCTGGAAGCCGCGCACTTACTCCACCTTCAACCTGAAGACGCGCCGTGCGCTCGACGAAGGTGACAATGGTGCCTCCTCCATCCAGTCCCAGAGCTCCACCCTGAGCTGGGAGCACGAGTGGCTCGAGCGCCTGACTTCCGACGTCAGCTACACCTACTCTGACCAGGAGTACCAGGACATCGATCGCGACGACAAGATCGACACCTTCGGCCTCGGTCTGACCTATGAAATGCGCCGCTGGCTGGATGTGGGTGTCGGTTACAAGTATTCCGAAAACGACTCCAGCGCACCTAACGAAAGCTACCAACGCAACATCTACTCGCTCAGCTTCACCGCCAGCCTGTAACCTTGCGCCCGTAAAAAAATAGGGGGGCTCTTCGCCCCTCTTTGTTCCCCCGAGATATTTGAGAGCAACCGAGCCATATGGTCATTCGCATTTTTTTCAGCCTGATCCTTGGCATGCTGCTGATCAACAGCAGCGTCGTGCAGGCGGAGGGCAACTCCCAGTACAAACTGGCTTCGGGTGATGTCATCCGCATCAATGTCTTCGGTGAACAGGATCTCAGCTTCGAAGAGCTGCGCCTGACCGATGCCGGCACCTTCTCCTACCCCTTCATTGGTGAAGTCCAGGCCAAAGGTAAGACCGCTGCCGAGATCGAACAGATGATCATCGACAAGCTCAAGGGCGATTACCTGGTCGACCCGCGCGTATCGGTCAGCGTCCTGCAATACCGCGAATTCTTCATCAGCGGCGAGGTGAAAGAGCCCGGCGGCTATCCCTTCCAGCCCGGCCTGACCCTGCGGCGTGCCGTTGCTCTGGCTGGCGGCCTGACCGAGCGCGCATCGGAGGGCCGGATCACCATCATCCGCGACCACGATGCCAGCCGCACCCCGGAGGCAGCCTCCCTCGACACCCAGGTCATGCCCGGCGATACCATCACGATTGACCAGGGTTTTTTCTAAGCATCGAGCCGTCCTCCCGGCGAGCCTGGGCACAGGCCGCAGCGCGCGGCCTGCCCTCACCGGTGCCTGAGCGCCTTCAACTTTTTCAGAGTTTCCCCAAGCATGGAAAGTAATACCCATATCCTCGAGCGCAACCTGATCGCCCAGCGCCAGGAGGAGGATGACGACGAGATCGACCTGCTCAAGCTGTGGCAAACCATTTGGCACCGCAAGTGGAGCATCCTCACCCTGGTGCTGGTGGTCAGCATGGTCGCGATTCTCGCGGTTTTCGCCATCACGCCCATCTACCGCGCCGCCGCCACCCTGATGATCGAGGAGAAAGCCGCCAAGGTGGTGTCCATCGAACAGGTCTACGGCCTAGAAGGGACGGGCAGCGAATACCTGCAAACCCAGTTCGAACTGCTCAAGTCGCGCTCCCTCGCCGAGCGCGTGGTACGTCAGTTGAACCTGACCACCCACCCCGAGTTCGACCCGCGCCAGCAGCCCGAACCGCTGATCGACATCAGGGGCCTGTTGGCCAATTTCGACTTCAACAAGGTCGTGCCGGCAACCCTGCCCGGTGACCTGGAGGAGGGGATCGACCCCACCGAAGCGGAAATCTTCGATACCGTCACCAAGGACTTGATGGAACGCATCAGCATCGAGCCGCAAGGCAAGAGCCAACTGGTCAAGGTGCAGGTGGACATGGCCGATGCGCGCATGGCCGCGCTCGCCGCCAATGCCCTGGCCAATGGCTTCATCGAAAGCCAGCTGGAAGCGACCATGGACATGTCCATGACCGCCACCAACTGGATGAATAGCCGTCTAGGTGAGCTGCGCACCAAGTTGAAAGATGCAGAAGACCGCCTGCAGGCCTTCCGCGAAGCGGAAAACCTGGTGGATGTGGACGGCGTGGCCACCATCAGCGCCGCCGAGCTGACCCTCACCGGTGAGCGCATGATCGATGCGCGCCGCCAGCGCGCCGAAGCCGAAAGCCAGTACCGCCAGGTCCAGGCCATGCGCGGCGGTGGCTGGGAGCGCCTGGCCAGCATTCCGGCCGTACTGGGGCATCCGCTGATCCAGCAGTTCAAGGCGGAAGAAGCCAAGGCCAGGGCCAAGGTCGACGAGCTGTCGCGCCGCTATGGTGCGCGTCACCCGGCCATGGATGCCGCCCGCTCCGATCTGAGCGCCGGCTCCGCCAGCCTGCGCGGTCAGGTCGAGCAGGTGGTTGCCGGTATCGAGCGCAACTATCAGCTGGCCGCCGCCAACGAAAATTCCCTGCAGGCCTCATTCAACACCAACAAGTCGCAGATCCAGGACATCTCGCGCAAGGAGTTCAAACTGCGTGAACTGCAGCGTGAAGTGGAAGGCAACCGCGCGCTCTACGACACCTTCATGACCCGACTGAAGGAAACCGCCGCCACCTCCGACCTGGACAGCGCCAATGCCCGGGTTGTGGATCAGGCCGTGGTTCCGTCTGAGCCCATCAAACCGAAGAAGTCGCTGATCGTCGCGATCGCCGCCCTGCTGGCCGGCTTCATCGGTGTGGGCCTGACCCTGCTGCTGGACGCGCTGAACAACACCTTCAAGAGCACCGAACAGGTGGAAAGCCGCCTGAACATTCCGGTGCTTGGCATCCTGCCGTTGATGAAAAACTTGGAACGCAGCGACCTTGCGCGGATGTTCACGATCGACAAGGACAAGAGCTTCTCCGAGTCGATCCGCACCATTCGTACAGGCGTTGTGCTTTCGGGCATCGATCACCCGCACAAGGTCATGGTCATCACCTCCTCCATCCCAGGCGAAGGCAAGAGTACCGTCTCGGTCAACCTGGCCTTCGCCCTCGGCCAGATGGAAAGGGTATTGCTGATCGACGCGGACCTGCGTCGCCCGACGCTGGCCAAAAGCTTCGAGTTCCCGGTTGGTACTCCTGGTCTGGCCAACTTGATCGCCGGCACCGCCACGCTGGAGGAATGCATCAAGCATGTCGACGGCATTGACATGATCAGCGCCGGCACCGTGCCGCCAAACCCGCTGGAACTGCTATCGTCGCCACGCTTCGCCAAGGCCATCGAAGTGCTCAAGAGCAAATACCAGCGCGTCATCATCGACTCGCCACCGACCCAAGCGGTGAGCGACGCGGTGGTTCTGTCGACCTTTGCCAACTCGCTGATCTACGTGATCAAGTCCGACTCCACGCACATCCCGTTGGTGGAGAAGGGCGTCGGCCAGTTGCTGCAGAACAATGCCCCAATCAACGGCATCGTGCTCAACCAGGTCGATATCAAGAAGGCCAAGAAGTACGGCTACAGCTACGGCGGTTACTACGACTACTACGGCTACAGCAACGCCAAGCAAGCCTAATTGCTTGATGCCTGCGCCAGGTGAGTTACGGCGTGTAGGCTGGGTAGAGCGGAGCGAAACCCAGCAAGACTGGCCGTCGCTGGGTTTCGGCAAAAAAACGCCTCTACCCAGCCTACCTCGGCCTGCACGTTGGGCTACGTAGGATCGCAGGGTGGAATCCCCGAAGGGGCTTCCACCGCTCGCCGCGCAGGGGCCGAGCCCAACACGCAGGCCAGCCTGAACACATTGCCCGCATGGGCACGCAACGGTGGCTTACGCCGCTGCGCGGCTAATCCACCCTACGGGTACGACAAGCAACCCGCACCACCCTGTAGAAACGCCGCCCCGGAGCGAGACAAACATAGGTTTTCAGCACTGACTATGATCGACCTGCACAACCACCTGCTCCCCGGCATCGACGACGGGGCCCCCAACCTCGAAGCTTCGCTGGCACTGGCGCGCGTGGCCGTGCAGGACGGCATCACCCATCTGGTCTGCACCCCGCACATCCATCCCGGCCGTTACGACAACAGCCCCGCCAGCATCCAGGCAGCGCTGGCCCTGTTTGTCGCCGCCCTGAAAGAGCAGGGCATCCCCCTGCAGGTGGCGGCCGCAGCGGAAGTGCGCTTCGGCATGGAGCTGATGGTCGGCGTCAGCCAGGGGGCCATTCCTTTCCTGGGCGAATGGCAGGGCAAGAAGGTCCTGCTGCTCGAATTCCCCCATGGCGAAATACCCTTCGGCGCCGAGCGCCTGATTAGCTGGTTGCTGCAACGCAACATCATTCCGATGATTGCTCACCCGGAACGCAACAAAGGCATCATGCGCACACCGTCCAGGCTCAAGCCCTTCCTTGAGCAGGGTTGCCTGCTGCAGGTCACGGCCGCTTCCGTGGCCGGCCGCTTCGGTCCAGCCGCCCAGGACGTTGCCCATGCACTGCTGGAGCAAGGCGTGGTCAGCATACTCGCCAGCGATGCGCACAACCTGCAGCACCGCCCGCCCTTGCTCAGCGAGGGCCTGCAACAGGCCGCTCGCATAGTCGGCGATGCCAAGGCCGAAGCCCTGGTCAAACACACTCCCTGGGAAATCGCCCAGAGCCATTTCGCATGAACCCCAGCCTATCCATCGACCGGCTCAGCCGCCGGCAGCAGCGCTCGCCCGCGGGCGAGAAAAATGTGAGTGCCATCACACAAAAAGTGTCTGCCGTGCTGGTGTTGCTGTTGGCCTTGGTCCTGTTATTTGCAGGGGGCCGCATGATCGTGGCCGGCATCGCCAGCTACCAGGCTGAAGCCTTTCTAGCCGCGTGGGAAAAGGCCGGTAACGAGCCCGAAGCCCGTGCCTGGCAAATCGCCCACGATGCGGCGCAACGTGCCATCGGCTTGTACCCGGTTGCCAATGGCGATTACCTCGACCGCCTCGGGCGTATCCACAGCTGGCAGCAATTCCGCCAACCCTATGCCGCCCCGACTGCGGAGCTCTCGCGGCGTGCCGCATTAGCCGCCTACCGGGCTGCGGTAGTTGCCCGCCCGGCCTGGCCCTACACCTGGGCGCGTCTGGCCCACAGCAAGCTGTACCTGCAGGAGTTCGATGGCGAGTTCGACCAGGCCCTGGCCCAGGCTTTCCAGCTGGGCCCCTGGCGCATCGGGGTGAACCGCGAACTGGCGGAAGTCGGCTTCAGTGCCTGGCCGCATCTGGATGAGAGCCAGCGTCAGGCCACCCTCGAATCGGCGCGGCGCAGCGTGGCCTACGGGCCAGCAGAAGCCCAGCGCCTGCTCAAGGTCGCTCAGCACACCGGCATGCTCCAGATGCTTTGCGACAGCCTGAACAGCGAACTGAAAAGCACCCGCAAACTATGCCTCTGACAGTCACGCATTCACCGATATTCGTAGGGTGGAATCCCCGAAGGGGCTTCCCGCCCGAGACGCATCGCCAGAGCCCAACACAAGCAAGCCTGCCAGAGCGCTTAGCCCGTATTGGCACGGGGCGGCGGATTACGCTTCGCTAATCCGCCCTACCAAGCCCCAGAGATTCGTAGGGTGGGTTGTAACCCACCAATAGAGCTCGCTGACCACATTGCCTCAATCTCTACAGGTAACTGTTTGTGCCACAGAACCACCCAGCAACCCCAGCGGCCCATAGAGCACCTCACAGGTCGAATAGCCCGTTCAGCAAAGGCATAGCAACAGCGCGAGGCCGGGACGCCAGCGTCAATCACCCACGCAGGGACATCAACTTGATCGGCAAACGCGACACGAGCATTCCCGGCGGGCGAGGCCTGACCTTCTGGGGGCAGTGGCTGGCAGCAGCCACCCTGCTCATTCTCCTGCTCTGCACACTGGCCATGCTGAAGACCGGGGAGATAGGCACCCAATACCGCGTCCTGGCGGCCTTTGCCTTGTTCGCTTCGGTACCCGTTTACTCATTGATGCGGGTCTATCACAAGCAGCATGGCTACCTGGTTGGCCTCGGCCGTTTGCTCGGTGGCTGGCTGATCCTGCTGTCCATGCTCACAGTTGCAGCTTTCGTTACCAAGACCAGCGAACTCTTCTCCCGTGAAGTGACCCTCACCTGGGGCGTGCTCGGCTTCGCCCTGCAAGTCGGCCTTTACGTGCCGCTGCATGGCGTCTCCAGGCGCTACCACCAGAAGCTGCAAGCCGCACGCACCTCGCTGATCATCGGCACCGGCGAGCTGGCCATGGACCTGGCGGACAAGCTCGTGCGGCAGAAGAGCGAGCCCATGATGGGCCTGGTGGCAGCGAACGACCACCTGCAACCGGATAACCTCCTGTACCCGATCATCGGCAGCCTCGCCCATCTGCGTGACCTGATCGCGGCCCATCGCATCCGCCGCCTCTATATAGCCCTGCCCCTGACCGAGGCCGAGCAGATCGAAGGCCTGTATATCGACCTGCTTGACTCCAGCGTCGACGTGGTGTGGATTCCCGACTTGCGCAGCCTGATGCTGCTCAACCACTCGGTTGCTGAGATCGAAGGCATGCCGGCCATTCACCTCAATGAAAGCCCGCTGACCGCCTACCCCACTGCAGCCCTGACTAAGGCGTTGATGGACCGCGCGGTCGCCCTGCTGGCCATCCTCGCCCTCAGCCCCGTGCTGCTAGCCACCGCCATCGCCGTGAAGTATTCATCGCCCGGCCCGATCCTGTTCAAGCAGAAACGCCACGGCTGGAACGGCAAGATCATCAAGGTGTGGAAGTTCCGCTCCATGCGCCTGCACGACGATAAACAAGTCAAGCAGGCCAGCCGCGAAGACCCGCGCATCACCCGTGTCGGCCGCTTTATCCGCCGCACCTCGATCGACGAGCTGCCGCAGCTGTTCAACGTCCTGCAGGGCCAAATGTCCCTGGTGGGTCCGCGCCCGCATGCCGTCGCCCACAACGACTATTACACCGGCAAGATCGACGCCTATATGGCCCGCCACCGGATCAAGCCCGGCATCACCGGCCTGGCACAGATCAGCGGCTGCCGTGGCGAAACCGAAACCCTCGACAAGATGGAGAAGCGCGTGGAACTCGACCTGGCCTACATCAACAACTGGTCGCTGTGGCTGGACATCAAGATCCTGATCAAGACGCCGTTTACCCTGCTGTCGAACGACATTTATTGAAATCAGTCGCTCCTCCCCGTAGGAGCGACGTCCCGGCGCGAAATAAACAACCGCGCAGTGACACATCTACTAACCCCTAACCATCCCGAGTTTTTCTTATGTCCGAACACCAGGAAGCAAGCGTTGCTAAGTTCAAAAGCAAGGAAGCCATTATCGGCATCGTCGGCCTCGGCTACGTAGGCTTGCCGCTGATGTTGCGCTACAACGCCATCGGCTTTCGTGTACTGGGCATCGACATTGACGAGAGCAAGGTGACCAGGCTCAACGCCGGCCAGAGCTATATCGAGCACATCCCGGCTGACAAGATTGCAGCGGCCCGTGACAGTGGGTTCATAGCCACCACCGACTTCAGCCGCGTCAGCGAGTGCGATGCGCTGATTCTCTGTGTTCCGACTCCGCTCAATAAATACCGCGAGCCGGACATGAGCTTCGTGATCAACACCACCGATGCGCTCAAACCCTATCTGCGCGCCGGTCAGATCGTTTCCCTGGAAAGCACCACCTACCCCGGCACCACCGAAGAAGAACTGTTACCGCGTGTACAGGAAGGCGGCCTGGTCGTTGGCGAGAGCATCTTCCTAGTCTACTCGCCGGAGCGCGAAGATCCGGGCAATCCCAACTTCGAAACCCGCACCATTCCCAAAGTGATCGGCGGTCATACTCCGGCCTGCCTTGAAGTTGGCATTGCTTTGTACGGGCAGGCCATCGACAAGGTCGTAGCGGTCAGCTCGACCAAGGCAGCGGAAATGACCAAGCTGCTAGAGAACATCCACCGTGCAGTCAATATCGGCCTGGTCAACGAAATGAAAGTCGTTGCCGACCGCATGGGCATCGATATCTTCGAAGTGGTTGATGCCGCCGCCACCAAGCCGTTCGGTTTCACTGCCTACTATCCCGGCCCCGGCCTTGGTGGTCACTGCATCCCAATCGATCCTTTCTACCTGACCTGGAAAGCCCGCGAGTACGGTTTGCATACCCGCTTCATCGAACTGTCCGGTGAGGTCAACAAAGCCATGCCAGAGTACGTGCTCAGCAAGCTGATGGACGGCTTGAACAACAGTGGCAAGGCACTCAAAGGCAGCAAAGTCCTGGTGCTGGGCATTGCCTACAAGAAGAACGTCGACGACATGCGCGAATCTCCCTCCGTGGAAATCATGGAACTGATCGAAGCCAAGGGCGGTATCGTCGCCTACAGTGACCCGCACGTACCGGTCTTCCCGAAAATGCGCGAGCACCATTTCGAACTAAGTAGCCAAGCACTGAGCGCAGAAAACCTCGCCAACTTCGACGCGGTGGTGCTCGCCACCGACCACGACAAGTTCGACTACGAGCTGATCAAGCAGCACGCTCGCTTGATCGTCGACAGCCGTGGCAAATACCGCGCTCCCGTCGAGCACATCATCAAAGCCTGATTACCCGTCTTTCTGCAGAAACATCCAGCAAGGTCTTCAGACGTCTTGTCGGGTTGTCGTGCTTCGCAAGGAATACCCATGAAAAAATTCGCCCTGATCGGCGCCGCCGGTTACATCGCCCCCCGTCACATGCACGCCATCAAGGACACCGGCAACCAGCTGGTCTCCGCCTACGATATAAACGACTCGGTCGGCATCATCGACAGCATTTCGCCCCAGAGCGAGTTCTTCACCGAGTTCGAGCGCTTCCAGGAGCACGCCTTCCGGCTCAAGCGTAACCCGCAAACTGCGCTCGACTATGTGGCTGTCTGCTCGCCCAACTACCTGCACCATTCGCACATCACCGCCGGCCTGCGCCTCGGCTGCGACGTGATCTGCGAAAAACCGCTGGTACCCACGCCGGCAATCCTCGACGACCTGGCCCTGGTCGAGCAGGAAACCGGCAAGCGCGCGTACAACATCCTGCAGCTGCGTCACCACCAGGCGATCCTCAACCTCAAGGACAAGGTTGCCCGCGAAGCCAGCGAACACAAATACGATGTCGAGCTGACCTACATCACCTCGCGTGGCAAGTGGTACATGGAGAGCTGGAAGGGCGACCCGCGCAAATCCTTCGGCGTGGCCACCAACATCGGCGTGCACTTCTACGACATGCTGCACTTCATCTTCGGCAAGCTGCAGCGCAACATCGTGCACTTCACCTCCGAGCACAAGGCCGCCGGTTACCTGGAATACGAGAAAGCCCGCGTGCGCTGGTTCCTCTCCATCGATGCCAACGACCTGCCGGACTCGGTGAAAGGCAAGAAGCCTACCTATCGCTCCATCACCGTCAACGGCGAGGAAATGGAGTTCTCCGAAGGCTTCTCCGACCTGCACACCACCAGCTACCGGGAAATCCTCGCCGGTCGCGGTTACGGCATCGAAGATGCCCGGCACTGCGTGGAAACTGTCAACACTATCCGCTCCGCCGCTGTCGTCAGTACGCAGAATGATGAAGGTCACCCATTCCTCAACAGCCTGAAGCGCTGAGGTTTGCCATGAGCCACTACCAGCACCCCAGCGCCATCGTCGATGACGGCGCGCAGATCGGCGAAGATTCGCGTGTTTGGCATTTCGTTCACGTCTGTGGCGGTGCGCGCATCGGCAAGGGCGTGTCCCTTGGTCAGAACGTCTTCGTCGGCAACAAGGTCATGATCGGCGACAACTGCAAGGTGCAGAACAACGTCTCCGTCTACGACAACGTAACCCTCGAAGATGGCGTGTTCTGTGGGCCAAGTATGGTCTTCACCAACGTCTACAACCCGCGCTCGCTGATCGAGCGCAAGGACCAGTACCGCGACACCCTAGTGAAGAAAGGCGCCACCCTGGGCGCCAACTGCACCATCGTCTGCGGCGTGACCATTGGCGAATACGCCTTCGTCGGCGCCGGTGCGGTAGTGAACAAGGACGTGCCGGCCCACGCCCTGATGGTCGGCGTACCGGCACGACAGATTGGCTGGATGAGCGAGTTTGGTGAGCAATTGGAGCTTCCGCGGCAAGGACAGGGCGAAGTCACCTGCCAGCACACCGGCGCACGCTATGTACTGAGCGGCAACACCCTGAGCAAAGTGGAGGCGTAATAAATGATCGAATTCATCGACTTGCAAACACAGCAAGCCCGCATCAAGGACAAGATCGACGCCGGCATCCAGCGCGTCCTCGCCCATGGCCAGTACATTCTCGGCCCGGAAGTCGCGGAGCTGGAAGAGAGGCTCGCGGCCTTCGTCGGCGCCAAATACTGCATCACCTGCGCCAACGGCACCGATGCCCTGCAAATCGCACAAATGGCCTTGGGCATTGGCCCGGGCGATGAAGTCATCACCCCTGGCTTTACCTACATCGCCACCGCCGAAACCGTGGCCCTGCTGGGTGCCAAGCCGGTGTATGTGGATATCGACCCGCGCACCTACAACCTCGACCCGCAACTGCTGGAAGCCGCCATCACCCCGCGTACCAAGGCGATCATTCCGGTATCGCTATACGGCCAGTGTGCGGATTTCGACGCCATCAACGTCATTGCCGCTAGGCATGGCATTCCGGTAATTGAGGATGCGGCGCAGAGCTTCGGTGCCACCTACAAGGGCAAGCGCTCCTGCAACCTGACCACCATCGCCTGCACCAGCTTCTTCCCTAGCAAGCCCTTGGGCTGCTATGGCGACGGCGGTGCAATGTTTACCAATGACGATGAGCTGGCCGTAGTCCTTCGCCAGATCGCCCGCCACGGTCAGGATCGTCGCTACCACCACATCCGCGTCGGCGTGAACAGCCGCCTGGACACCCTGCAAGCCGCCATCCTGTTGCCCAAGCTGGAAATCTTCGAAGAGGAAATCGCACTGCGCCAACAAGTAGCCGCTCGCTACAACGAACTCCTCGCCACTTGTGAGAGCGGCGGCCCCGCCGCGAATGCCCTTTCTCCGATCATCGCCACACCCTGGGTCGAGCCCCACAACACCAGCGTTTACGCCCAATACACCCTTCGCGTCACCGACCGCGCAGCGGTGCAGGCGAAACTGAAGGAAGCCGGAATCCCTACTGCCGTTCACTACCCAATCCCGCTGAACAAGCAACCGGCGGTGGCGGACAGTGCGGCCCGGCTGCCGGTGGGCGATGACGTGGCGGAGCAGGTAGTGAGTTTGCCGATGCATCCGTATATGACTGCCGACATCATCAATAATGTTACCGATGCAGTAGCTGACCAAAAATAAATAACCATTCCAAACTCCTGTCGAATAGCCGCCTCATGTCGCTTAAAGCGAAATTCCAGCAAACAACACAGAATGGATTCATTCGCTCGGTCAGCGTACTGGTGAGCGGCACAGCATTTGCGCAAGCGCTAATGGTGCTTGTCCTGCCAATCCTGACCCGCTTGTATACTCCCGAAGATTTCAGCGTATTGGCGGTTTATGCTGCGCTACTTGGAATAATTTCTGTAGCGGCATGTCTGCGACTTGATGTGGCCATACCCATGCCACAAAAAGATGAAGATGCAGCAAATCTTTTTGCATTGGCTCTGTCTTTCACGATCATCACGGCAAGCATTACCACTTTGGTGGTGCTGTTTTTATCCACTGAGTTCATGGTTGAAGTTGGTCTTGAAGCTCTGCTGCCTTACATATGGATGCTCCCGGCAGGCATTCTTTTCGCCGGCTCTTATAGCTCACTCCAGTTTTGGGCTACCCGAAAGAAGGCTTTTCCGTTTGTTGCCAAAACTCGCATGACTCAGGCTACCGCCGCAGCAACGTCACAGGTGGGCCTTGGCTGGTTTGGGCTAACACCATTCGGCCTACTATTTGGCCAGATGCTCAGTAGCGGCAGTGGTGTATTGGGCCTTGGAAAACGCATGTGGATGGAAGACCGTAGCGTTTTAAGGGCCATCTCGATAGCAGAAATGCGGCACCTGCTCCATGAATACCGGCGTTTCCCGCAATACTCGACCTTCGAGTCCTTAGCGAACAGCGCAGCCATCCAGCTCCCTGTGATCATTATTGCCTCCCTGGCCATCGGCCCAGAGGCAGGCTTCTTGATGCTGGCCATGCGCGTGATGCAAGCCCCAATGGGACTAATTGGTGGAGCGATTGCACAGGTCTACCTTTCGCGTGCACCCGAAGAGTTCCGCAAAGGCAATCTTGGCCCTTTCACAGCGACCATATTCGGCGGACTGCTGAAAACCGGTGTTGGCCCTCTTGTTTTTGCCGGCATCGTAGCACCAGATGTATTCGCACTTATTTTTGGTGAGGAGTGGCGCCGTGCTGGTGTCTTGGTCATGTGGATGACTCCGTGGTTCATTATGCAGTTTCTGTCGTCGCCTATTTCAATGGCGCTACATGTAACCAACAACCAGCGCACAGCGCTGTATTTGCAAGCATTCGGGCTTGCTCTTCGGGTAGGATTTGTTTTTGCAGCAGCTGAGTTTTCGCGATCAAATATTTCCGAAGTATATGCAGTGTCAGGCTTGATTTTTTATTGTGCATATATTGTTTTTATTATTCGCTCAATTAAATGCAGTTTGAGTGATTGTTTAAAAGAATCGAAATCCGGTATTCCTTATGTCTTGGCTTGGGTTGCTTTTGGTTTACTCGCCTCATTTATTTTTGAAGTTATAAACTTTCCATGAGAAAGGCTTTGCCATGGCAAGTGTTGTGCTCAAACGGACGAATGCAAAAGCGCGCTGCTGGTGCCTTGGGTACGCCTCAATAGTCACGCAGCCCTGCATCCAGCTGATCTAGTCAACACCTTCGACTGGATCATGGATGTCTCCAAGCGGCACGGACTGGTCAGTGCTTCATCTGTGGCCGCACCGCCCCGAGCAAGGATGCCGACTATGAGCCAATCCACGAACTGATGCGCCGCATTCATGCGTTTGGTCATGGAATTGGCCTGCATCCGCCCGCTGATCGCTAGGGAATGCACCGTCATGGCCCCGCGTTACATGGGGCTCGGTACTGGAGATGCCGCATGGAACAAGTGCGTGAACTGAAAGACGCCTGCAAAGCGGTCAACGGCCGCTTTACCTTGCTTTGGCATAACTCACAGGTTGATAGCCGCGCCCTCCAAATTGTGGTCTATCGGCTCTTCAACTCCTCCTTTTTGATGCCAGAAGTTAAATAGCTCTGCCGTAAAGCCAATCATCTAAGCGCCCAGATCAATCAAACTAATCTTGCCACCGCCCCAACCAATAGTGATTTCAAGATGAGCAACACTGCACTATTCATTAACTACTGTGGTATTCCAGGTGGCGCCGAGCGGCGCTTTGCTAGAACATTTCTAGCAATTCAAGGAAAAAATAAAAACGTATTTTTAATAATAAACAAACATGGGAGAGAAGCTCTTGAAAAAAAAGGGATAACCCTTGGTAAAAAGAATATATTACAAACCGATTCCACTAAAGAAAAAAAAGAAAAAATCCTAGATAAGATTCTAACTCTTGCCAGCACTTGGCTAATCATAAAGAAAAACAAAATTCACCATGTGCATTACCCTGTCGACCCATCAATATACACATTTGCTCACTCTTTTCTCGTCAGAATACTAAACGTTTCCTACTCGCTTTCCATAGTGGACTCAAGTAGGGTTTCAAAAAACGACCTGAGCTTTTTACAAAAAATAATATGGAAAAGAAGCATAAAGAAAGCCTCAAGGCTTGACATTCTTTCAGATGGAATACATGCCAATATAACCAAGATCTTCGGAAAACTACCGTCTTGGGAGATTTCCCCTTGCTCATTCACTGACTACTCCAAATCACACAAAGGATCCACTAGAAGAGATTTCAATTTCGTAATGATGAGCCGATTCACTCAAGGGAAAGGCTATGAATTACTTTTTGACGCACTAGAATACATAAAAAAAAATCGGCCGCTGGATATAAATAAAATAGGCAAAATTGGTCTATTTGGAGATGGCCCACTGAACACGTACATCGCCAAAAGAGTACAAGACAACAAGGAGTTCAAAATACAAATAAGTTATACTGACAATCCATTTGAAGTTTTCTCAAAGTCTAACTTCTTTCTATCCTTGCAAAAGAGCGAAAACTATCCTTCACAATCAATATTGGAAGCAATGTCTTGCGGCGCAATAGTTATAGCCACTGACGTTGGCGAAACTTACAAAATTGTCCCAGACGGCATAGGCTACAGGGTCAACCCAACCCCTAAGAGCCTTGCCCTTACCATGATTGATTTTGCGGACAAACATGACAATCGAGCTGAAATGTCAAACGCATCAATCGATTTCGTTAAAAAAACACATACTATTTCTAGGTTCTCCACATATCTTGACAATTTCTTGCGCGATGCCAGCCGTTAACCTTTGCCTTAATTGACCTCACCTAAAACTAACGCAACCATTCCGCACAAAGAAACACTCACCATAAACGAAAGCACTCACAAAAGCTCAGAAATACACTTGAAAAATCTTAAACAATAATGGCAATCTAAAATCATGAGCAGCACCTTAACGCTATATTTTTATCTAATCGTTAGCTGGTTCTTAGCAATATTTTTGCATAACAAAAAATCCATCACCCAAAATACCGGCACCTTAAATTTATACAAGCTTATTTTTTTTACCGTACCACCACTGATCGTTGGCTTCTTCTTTGCTGCACTACGCCCCTTCAACGCAGGTGGAGATACAATTTCGTACATCTCTGCCTTTTCTCGCATTTCATCTCCCTTTACAGCGGCAGAAAATGCAAGCTATGGAACTGAACTTCTGTTCTGGCCAACCCAGGCAGTCATAAAATTTTTCTTTGACGCGCGCGGCTGGCTTGTCGCAAATTATCTGATTGTTGCTTTTCTGGCTTTTTTTGCCTATAGAAAAATCACGCAAAACACAAAAATATCTCCTTTATTATTTTCCTTAGTGTTCATGACGTTTTTTGCCGTTTACACCGGTAACGCCATGCGCCAGGTATACTCCATCCCATTAGGGCTAATTGCATTTCATTACTGCTATAATAAAGACCATCTCAAGTTTTTGATTTTTTCTGCCCTAGCAATTTTCTTTCACTGGTCTGCTGCAATAGTGCTGTTCAGCCCTGTATTCACAAGAATACCAAACAACATAAAATTCTATATAGGCATACCCATTGCCGCACTCGTCTGCTCATCACTCATCGAGCAAGTCACCGATCTTGTAATAAGCCTCTCTGGCTTTGACTGGCTGATTGCCAAGGCGAATCTTTACTTTAAAGGCGGACGTGTCTCACATATTGAGGCCGCCTGGAAGACGATGAATTTCTGGTTATGCATAGCCATATACTTATCCTTGATAATCACCAAAGCAGTAACTACCAAGGCATACCAAGAAACAACTAAATATTCTCTCATGTTCATATCGCTGATGCTGTTTTCTGTCAACAATCCTGATGTCTCAGAAAGATACATGGTTTGGTTTGTTTTTATAATCCCAATATCCGTCGCCATTATTTTATCAAGATTCAAAATAGCTATTCCGGTAAATAACGCCATTTACGCAATCTTATTTTCACTGATGGCCGTCCTCGTCTTTACCCGCGCAAGCGCTATGGAAACACTGGGAATCGCATGATGAAAAAATGCTGTGTGCTAATTCCATACTACAATGCTGGCGAATCCTTGCTTCATTCGATCGAATCAATCGACCATGAATTTGTCCGCCCTGATGTGATTGTGGTCGACGATGGAAGCCTAAAAACAAAAGCCGCAGAGGTCATTAAGCACTATAACGGCCCACTCACTATAAAGCTGGTCGAACTGGAGCAGAATCAAGGAATTGAACATGCCCTAAATAAAGGGCTGGACACTTATGGGCGTGACTATGAGTTTATCGCCCGCCTTGACTGCGGCGACCTATGCAAGAGCGATAGAATCAGAAAGCAAATCCAGTTTCTTGAAAAAGAAAACTCCTATTATTTTGTGGGGAGCTGGGTTGATTTCATAGGGATTAGTGGAAAACATCTCTTTACATTACAGCAACCGTGCGATTTCGATGAAATCAAGAAAAAAATGTTCCTAAATGCAACCTTCACGCATCCATCTGTGACTTTTCGAAGCGCAGTACTTGACTCAATCGGAACATACCCAACTGACGCCCCGGCAGCTGAGGATTACGCTTACTTCTTCAAAATCATAAAAAAACATAAAGCATCAAACATACAAGAAAGCCTTGTCAGCTGCCTTATAGACCCTAATGGAATATCTACTATAAAGAGGAGATCGCAAATAAGAAGCAGGATATCAATAATTATAAAAAACTTCGACTACACCCCTCACGCTTTTTATGGATTAGTCAGATCCGCAATCTTACTGCACACTCCAAGGAGTCTTTCAATCCTCCTAAATAAATATCTTAAGCAAGGCATGAGAAAGACTTCCGAATTCTGATCAAATTGGCTCTCCCTGCGCCCCAGCCAATCGCCCTTGGCTATACTATATTTTGAGTTTTGCATGATGAAAGTCGTACATGTTATTGAGGCATGGAAAGGTGGCATCGCAAGCTACGTGGAAGCTCTAGTAAAATATCAATTAGCCAAGGGGTATACTGTATTCTTATTGGCAGACAGTAATCAGTTAGATACTGACGCTAGGGATCTTGGCGCGGAGGTTATTAATTATAAATCATCTAGAAGCCCCCTGGCCTTTATTCGTATTGCAAAAGAAATCTCCGAAAAAATAGAAATAATTTCACCTGATATAGTTCATTGCCATAGCACTTTTCCAGGTATATATGTACGACTCTTAAAAAATTCGAACAAGGTAATTTATACGCCGCATGCTTGGAGTTTCTTCAAGAAAGATGTAGGTTGGTTAGCCCGTTTTACTTACAAGCGCATTGAATACTTCATGAGCAAGCGGTGTAAAAAAATAATCTGCATGTCCCTTGAGGAAATGAAAGCGGCGCGTTCGATTGGCATATCGCCCGAACGACTTTCTTTGGTTTACACAGGTATTCCCGGTCTGTCTCAGGGAATTGCCGCAACGAAGAAAAATGAATCATGTAGTGGTGATGGGCCACTCAAAGTCGGCTTCTTCGGCCGATTTGACTATCAAAAGGGCTTTGATTTGCTCGAGAAGGTCGTCCCATTACTGGCTAACAATGTGGAAATTCACTTGTTCGGTGGGGCGGTAAGGGGGGACAACAAGAGAATTGATAGCCATTTTTTTCTTCATGGATGGATTGATCATTCGAAAATCCATGATTGCATGTCATCCATGGACGTTATCCTTATTCCGTCCAGGTGGGAAGGTTTTGCCTTGACCCCTCTGGAAGCAATGCGGGCGGGACGGTCAATAATAATATCCAATCTTTCATCGCTGCCTGAGGTGGTAATCCATGGGTTCAATGGAATTATCCTGCCTGATTACTCTGCAGAGCAATTGGCCATGGTTTTGAACTCCTTGGACAAGACCGAATGTTTTCGGATGGGCGAAAATGGCCGGAAAATTTACGAGCAAACTTTCAGATTTGATGACTTTGCAGAGAAAGTTTCTGCTGTCTATTTGAGCTGACTTTTAAATGGTGCCCCGCTTTGAATAAAAAAATCCTCGTAACCGGCGGCGCCGGCTATATCGGTTCACACACCACCTTGGCCCTGCTCGAAGCCGGTTTCGAGGTGGTGGTGCTGGATAACCTCTGCAACAGCTCGCCGGAGTCGTTGCGCCGCGTCGAGCAGATTTGCGGCAAGGCGCCGGTGTTTATTCAGGGCGATATCCGCGACCGCGAGTTGCTCGATGATCTGTTCTCCCAGCACCGGATCGGCGCTGTGTTGCAATTCGCCGGTTTGAAGGCGGTGGGGGAGAGCGTGCAGAAGCCGCTCGACTATTACGACAACAATGTCAGCGGAAGTGTGACCCTGTGCCAGGCCATGGCCCAGGCCGGGGTGTTCCGCCTGGTATTCAGCTCGTCTGCAACCGTGTATGGCGAGCCGGCGCAGATGCCGATCCGCGAGGATTTCCCCACGGGTGTGCCGACCAATCCCTATGGCCGCTCCAAGCTGATGGTCGAGGAGCTGCTGAAGGATCTGGCGCACTCCAACCCGCGCTGGAGCATCGCCCTGCTGCGTTACTTCAACCCGGTGGGGGCGCACCAAAGCGGGTTGATCGGTGAGGACCCCAACGGTATTCCCAACAACCTGCTGCCCTATGTCAGCCAGGTGGCCATCGGCAAACTCGCGCAGCTTTCGGTATTCGGTGACGATTACCCGACCCCTGACGGCACGGGTGTGCGCGACTACATCCATGTGCTCGATCTGGCCGCTGGCCATCTGAAGGCGCTACAGGCGATCAGCCAGAAAGCTGGGTTGAATATCTGGAACCTGGGCACCGGTACCGGTTACAGCGTGCTGGAGATGATTCGCGCTTTCGAGCTTGCCAGCGGCCAGGCGGTGCCTTACCAGATCGTTGCCCGCCGCCCGGGGGACATCGCCGAATGCTGGGCGGACCCGGCCAAGGCTGCACTTGAACTGGGCTGGAAAGCCGAGCGAGGGCTTGAGGCGATGATGGCCGACACTTGGCGCTGGCAGTCGCGCAACCCGCGGGGTTATGCGCAGTAAGGGGGGCCTTTTTATCTTTGCCCTTGCGTTCATCACTCACTCGGAAATTTGAGAGTCTCTAGCCTTTATGCAGTATCTGCGTGTTTTGCCCTTTCTTGCGGTGCTGGTGGTAATCCTGTGCACCGGTTTGAAGCCTGAGCCTGTGGCACAGGTGTTCGATCAGCAGGACAAGTTGCACCATCTGCTCGGCTTCGCAGCCCTCTTCTTTACCTTGCGCTTGGCTTTCCCCCGCCCGCATTTCATTTGGCTGATGGCCCTCAGCCTGGCGGCTGCGCTGTTGATCGAGCTAGGCCAGGGCTTGTTGCCCCATCGCACGCCCTCGGCGGTGGACATGCTGGCTAATATGCTGGGTGTCGCTTTGGGTTGGCTTTGTTCGCTGGCGCTTGGCTGGCTGCACGCTCGGGGCGCTTGTCAACAGGGCAATTGATGCCTGGTTCGGCTTAATCCCCGTGCACCTCGGCTGAGGTTTGTCACTGGCAAAACGCACAAGATCTTGGCGCAGGCATAACCCCGGCAAGGCTTAGCTCTGGCTGCGTTTGAGCGCTGGTCGCACCATGCCCGTCCGGCTAATCCTTAAGCCCGCAACCACTACACTCAAGCTGGAAAGCGGGTGTATCGATGAGGAGTTGGGGGAGTATTGAGTTAGGGATGAATGCTTAGGGAATTGCTGCATACACCCGCTCGTGGCGTAACAGGCACCGAGCGTGAACGTGATGAACCTATGGCCGAATATTGTCTCCCATACAGCTTCAGGGCTGGCTTTTTCCCTCCTGCGTGCTTGGCGCTATGAGCCGGCGGGCGCAGAGCGCTACAAACATGCGCGTCTAATCGATAACGCGGCTTGCTGCCGACTGGCGAGTAGTTGCGTGCTGTGTGAGTTGGCACTGCAGCGTATGTTCTGCTGTATGCAGCTTGTGCTTTTTGCACTGCTGTCTGGCTGTGCAATGGATGACGCGCATCTGGTGTTAATACGTGACGATGTGTTGATCCACGTGCGCTTGGTCGAGCATATCGACTACAAACCCGGTGCTGAGGCATACGGCCTTACGCGTTGTGCCAATGGAGTGTGCGTGCTGGAGATTCTGCGCGATCGCTACCCGTTCTGCCTGCAGCATGAGCTGCGCCATGCCTTTGAGGGCGATTGGCATGGACAGCAAGAAACCCTTGAGGATTGTTAATCGGTCTGCCTGCTTGGCGCGCTTAGGCCTGCTGGCTGCGTGTTTTGCGCTGGCGCGGGTTGCTGTGACTGCCGGCGAGCACGGCTATGGCGCAGAGCACCACCAGGGTTGCGGCGTTGGCCGGGATCTGCAGGTTGAAGTCGGTGCTGGAGTGGATCAGCAGGGCGATGATGCCCATGCTCGCGCCGAAACCCACCCCGCTGCGGTACACCGATTCGCGCCGCCATAGCGCACGGAGGGCATGCCACAAGGCCAGCAGAATGAAGACCGCCAGCGGCAGGCTGCCCAGCAGACCGAACTCGATGGCGAACTGCAGGTAGTCGTTGTGCGCATGGTCGAAATGAATGCGGATGTCCTCGCCCGGGTACTGGGGGAACACCGCTTCGAAGCTGCCCGCGCCTTGCCCCAGCAGTGGGCGTTCCTGCAGCAGCGGGATGGCGTAGCCGAACACGTCATCGCGGACTTCGTTGGCCTGCTGGACCACTTCGCCATTGACCACCACGTCGTTCAGGCGGGTGTTGAGCACGCGGTCTTTGAGCTTTTCCAGGCCGAAGTACTGGCTGATCACCAATACGTCGATGAGGATGATGCTGGCGAGGATCAGACCGTTGCGCAGGCGGTGTTCCTTCTCCAGCAGGACGAACAGGCCGCCCACCAGCAGCAGGCTGGCGAAGAACGCGGTGTTGCCCATGCGCGAGTGAGTCATGACCAGGGCGATGACCATCACCACCAGCGCCAGGCGCAGGCGCGCCTTGGGGCCCATCAGCAGTTCCAGCAGGTTGACCCAGCTGAACGGGCGGCCATCACGCAGGGCCAGCAGTAGGCCGATGCCGCAGGCCAGGGTCATTTCCAGGTAGCCCGCCAGGTGGTTGCGGTTGACGAAGGTGCCGGTGGCATCGCCGAGGTAGCTGGTTTTGGGGCCGGCCAGCAGCCATTCCACGCCGGAGAGGGTCATGAAGGCGCCGAAGAAAGCCTGCAGGGTACCGCTGACCACCAGCGTGCCGAGCAGCAGGCTGAGGCGCTTGCGGGTCTGGAACAGGCTGACCACCAGGAAAAACAGCAGGCAGTAGGCCAGGCCGAGCATCAGGTACTGGAAGCTCGAGCCGTTATCCAGGCTCAGCCCGGCCAGCCATTGCACCGCGACCCAGGCCTGAGTGAGCAGGAGCAGGCCGAGCATGGGCAGGGCGACTCTCAGCGCCTGGTTCCGACTGCCTTGCGCAGCCCCGCCGCGCAGTTGGCCAACAGCCCAGAGGCTGCCGACCACCCCCATGAGGCACACGAACAGCCCCATGGACCAGTCCCGGTTGCTGCCCAGAGGAAGGGGCAGCCACACCAGGAGGAAAAGGGTGGCGCATAACAGAAACCGCTCGAGGAAGCTTGTGGGCTGGGACATAGGCGATGCTGGTTGGTGGTGTCGCCGTGAGGCAGGCGTGGTGTGTCGAGGGTGCTCAAAAGGGCAGCAATTGTAGGGGGTTCTGCCGCTAATAACCACGGCACGAGAAGCTCTTACGCACCGTCGTCTTGATAACTGGCCCGCGCCTCGTCGCTAGGAAGCACCGTGCCCGCTATGGGCGCAATTTCGCAGGCAGCCGATGGCTATGGTGCTGGACGGAGCTTTGGCAGGAGAGCCCGGGTAGCTTCAGGGCGGTGGGGGAACAAGTGGGGGAACAAATCAATGTATAAACGCCAAGCTCGAAAACTACTTGGGTTTCAGACATAAAAAAGCCGGCTTGTGGCCGGCTTTTAGGGGGTGGCTTTGGCTTATTTTTGGTAAGCCGCAACCGCCTTGGTAATTTCGGCGCGGGCCTCTTCAGCGTTGCCCCAGCCCTCAACCTTGACCCACTTGCCCTTCTCGAGATCCTTGTAGTTCTCGAAGAAGTGCTTGATCTGCTCGAGCAGCAGGGCCGGCAGGTCGGTGTACTCCTGCACGTCTTTGTACAGAACGGTGAGCTTGTCGTGTGGCACGGCGAGCAGCTTGGCGTCGCCGCCAGCCTCGTCGGTCATGTGCAGGACGCCGACCGGACGCGCGCGGATCACCGAGCCCGGGGCGACCGGATAGGGGGTCACGACCAGCACGTCGAGGGCATCGCCATCGTCGGCCAGGGTGTTGGGGATGTAGCCGTAGTTGGCCGGGTAGAACATCGGGGTGGCCATGAAACGGTCGACGAACAGGCAGTCGCTGTCCTTGTCGATTTCGTATTTGATCGGCGCATGGTTGGCCGGGATCTCGATGGCGACGTAGATGTCGTTCGGCAGGTCTTTGCCGGCCGGGATCTTGCTGTAGCTCATGGGCGACTCCCAAAGGGTGGGCCTAAAAAGTGGGCGCGATTATAGGCACATTCCCCGAGCGTTACCATGCCGCTGAACTCAGTCATTGGTCGAATAAGGTATCGGGGCGAGGCAAAGGCACTGCTAGCCGCGGTAGTCCGGGTGTTCGGCCTGCAGCTGGCACAGGCGGGTGAGCGGATCCTGGCGGTAGAACGCCTGGAGCTGGACGTAGACCTGCGGGTAGGCGCCGTGCAGCAGGTCCGGGGCGCTGAAGAAGTATTCGCTGGTGACGGCGAAGAACTCCGCCGGGTTTTCCGCGGCGTAGGGGTCGATCGGCGTTTCGGCGTCGGGATTGCGGTCGAGGCGGGCATTGAGGTCGTCGAAGGCGGCCTGCATGGCGCCGGCCCAGTCGCTGACGCGCATGTCACTGTGCAGCGGCGGCAGGCCGTTGGCGTCGCCATTGAGCATGTCCAGCTTGTGCGCCAGCTCGTGGATCACCAGGTTGTAGGCGTCCCAAGTGCCGCTGGCCTGCACGCCGGGCCAGGCGAGGATCACCGGGCCTTGCTGCCAGGCCTCGCCGCTGTGCTCGGCGTCCCACTCATGCACCACGCCGCTGGCGTCGCGGTGGCGCTGCGGGCTGACGAAGTCGTCCGGGTACAGGACGATCTCGTGGAAGCCGCGATACCAGTCGAGGTCGGCCAGGTGCAGCAGCGGCAGTTGCGCCTGGGCGGCGAGCAGCAGCCGTTCGGGCTGCTGCAGTTCGACGCCGGGCAGCGCGGTCAGGCGCTTGCCATGCAGGAACAGCACGGCGCGCTGGCGCAGGCGCTGGTCTTCGGCCGCGCTGAGGCCATCGAGGATCGGCAGGCTCTGGCGCACCTGCTGCCACAAAGCGGGGTCGAGTGGATAGCGGGCGAGGATGCGACGGTGGCGCCAGGAGCGCAGGAACCCCATGGCGGGTCAGCTGGCCTGTTTGATATCGCCGGCGGGCACCCGGCGCAGTTTGTGGTGGAGGACGCTGAGGGCCATCGGCAGCAGCGACAAGGCGATGACCACCAGCACCATCAGCGACAGGTTCTGCTTGATGAAGGGCACGTTGCCGAAGAAGTAGCCGAGGGTCACCAGGCCGCCGACCCAGGCGATGGTGCCGAGCACGCTGAAGGCGAAAAAGCGTGGGTAGGGCATCTTGCCGACGCCGGCGACGAACGGCGCGAAGGTCCGCACTATGGGCAGGAAGCGCGCCAGGGTCACGGTCTTGCCGCCGTGGCGGTCGTAGAACTCGTGGGTGCGCTGCAGGTAGTCGCGGCGGAAGATCTTCGACTGCGGGTTGCGGAACAGGCGCTCGCCGGCCGTGCGGCCGATCAGGTAGTTGGTGCTGTCGCCGGCGATCGCCGCCAGCATCAGCAAGGCACCGAGCAGGAGCGGGTCCATGTTGCCGCTGGCGCACAGGGCGCCGGCGATGAACAGCAGCGAATCGCCGGGCAGGAAGGGCATCACCACCAGGCCGGTCTCGCAGAAGATCACCAGGAAGAGGATGGCGTAGATCCACGTGCCGTAGTTGACGACCAACAGGTTCAGATAAGTGTCGAGGTGGAGGATTAGATCGATCGGGTTGAAATCCATGAGACGCCTGTACTAATGCGCATAACGAGGGAGATGCGCTGAGCAGGACGGCGCATGTCGAAGCAGATTGTCTGGAGTATAAGGCCAAGCGTTGGGCAGGGAACCGCAGTTTGTCGCAGCTTGTTACTCCGCCCATCCGACTGCCGCCAGGGCTGCGAGTCGGCACAAAGGCTGCACGGGCAGCCCCAGGCAGGCGGGTAGGAGGGCGGTGGCCAATGACGGTGCAAGTCGTGGAACACCCGGCGATCACCCTGGCTCTCGGGCATGGCTTGGACCTGCCCGGCCAGGCGGCGCGGGCGCGCGCCGGTGCGGGTGGTCGCCCTGCTGTGGGCGCGCAATTGCCCAATGTGGTGCGGGGACTCGGCCATTTGCTCGATGGTCTGTGCGCCGACTACAGCTGCACACCGGAGGGCTGGAGCGAGGCGCAGGCCGCCCGTCAGGTGCTGTCGACCCGGGTGCCGCGGCGGCATGCCTTCCTGCTGTTCACCTTGCCTGCGGCCGGCATGCGCAGCCTCGACGAGTGGGCGGCGGCGCTGGTCTACTGGCCGCTCGCCGGGCACTGGCCGGACGCCGCCGCCAGCGAGGTGGCGGGGCTCGGCCGCTACGTACCCCTGGCCGGGCGTGTGGCGGCGTTGCCAGAGGGCTGGGATGGCATGCTGGTGCGCGCCCTGGCACCGACGCCGCAGGCGCGTTATGAGGCCTTGTCGGAGTTGCAGCAGGCGCTGCAAACGCCCCTGCAGCCGCGCCGTCGCCCCGGCGCAGTCCTGTGGCTGCGTTGCCTGGCGGCTCGGCTGCAGCGCTGGGGGCGGGGTTAGGCGGGGCTCAGTTGTCGTTGATCGGCAGGATGTAGTTCTTGAATTCGCGATCCTCGTGGAAACCGATCGACTCGTAGACCCGGTGCGCCACCTCGTTGTCGATCTGGGTGGACACCCGCATGCGCACGGCGTTGGTTTCCTTGGCCATCTTCTTCGCGGTTTGCAGCAGGCGGTCGGCGACCAACTGCCGCCGGGCGTCCTCGGCGACGAAGATGTCGTTGAGGATCCACACGCGCTTGAGCGACAGCGACGAGTAGCTGGGATACAGCTGGCAGAAACCCAGTAGCTTGTCGTCGTTGTCGGCCAGGGCCAGGTAGACCACCGACTCCTTGCGGCGCAGGCGTTTCTCGAGAAAGCGCCGCGAGGCTTCGGGGAAGGCGAGTTCGCCGTAGAACTCGCGGTATCTGACGAACAGCGGAGTCAGCAGGTCCAGGTGCTCCAGACTGGCTTGGATAATGCGCATGGTGGGCCTCGGCGTCAGTGATGGGGCTGCTCAAACAATGCAGGTGCTGTGCCAGCAGTCGCACTGATGCTGCCTAAGGGATTTGGAAAGCGCAATCCAAGCGAGCGTTTGCTTGGCTGGGCCCTCGGTCGACTTCGAGGGCGCGCGCCATAGCCTGCGTTGACTCATCGCCGCGCCTGGTCTCGGCGTCTCAGTCAGCCGAATTTGTGTCACCCATCAAACGCTCAGGCCATGGCTGGCGTTCGCCCCGACACGCCGCCCAGCGGCTGGCTACGCTTGCATGATGGAGTGATGGGATGGATCCACGATGAGCAGATGGGCGCGGTGCTTGCTGATACTGATCTGGGGGCTGCTGGGCGCCGTGCCGGCAGCCGCCGCGGCCTTGTCGCTGAGCGCGCAGGAACAGGCCTGGCGCCAGCAGCACCCGTTGCTGCGGGTCGGCATCGAGCGCAAGGGCTGGCCGCCGTTCGACATCATCGAGAGCGATGGCAGCTACCACGGCATCAGCGCCGATTACCTCGCGGCGCTCTGCCAGCGCCTCGGCCTGCGCTTCGAGCCGGTGTACTTCGACACCTGGGACCAGGCGCTGGCGGCTTTGCGCAGCGGCGCGGTGGATGTGCTGCCGTCGATGGCGCGGACCCCGGAACGCGAAGACCTGATGCTGTTCAGCCAGCCCTACCTGATCAGCAACAGCCTGATCTTCAGCCGCCGCGAGGTGGTCGACCTGCACGGCCTCGATGACCTGGCGCGCAAGCGGGTGGCGATCGAGCGCGGCTATGCGCTGCAGGAGCTGCTCAAGAGCCGGGTGCCGCAGGTCCGCCTGGTCGAGACCGCGGACACCGAGGCGGCGCTGCGGGCGGTCTCCGGCGGGCGCGCCGAGGCTTATGTTGGCGACATGATCGTGGCCAGCTACCTGATGCGCAAACTCAACCTGGCCAACCTGCAGCTGCTCGGCGAGAGCGGCCTGGCCGGCAGCGAGATCCGCTTCGGCGTGCGCCGCGACTGGCCGCTGCTCGCCGACCTGTTCGACCAGGCGCTGAGCGATCTCAGCGAGGCCGAGCGGCAAGCCATCGACGGCCGCTGGCTGTTGCCGTTGAACGAGCTGAGCTGGCGCAATCTGCTGCGCGTCGGCTGGCCCTACGGGCTGGGCTTCATCCTCCTGCTCGGCTTCGTCCTCTCGTGGAACCGCCGTCTGGCCGTGCAGGTGGCCGAGCGGCAGCGCGCCGAAACCGAGGCCGAGCAGCAGCGCAGCACGCTGCAGGCGCTGGTCAATGCGCTGCCCGACCCGATCTGGTTCAAGGACAACGAGGGCCGCTACCGCGGGCTCAATCAGGCGTTCGCCGAACTGGTCGGCCGGCCACGCGAGGCGCTGCTCGGCCGGCGCGACGACGATCTCTTGGCGGCCGCCGAGGCGCAGCGCCGCTGGGACCGCGATCGGGCCGCGCTGGCGCGTCAGCAACCGGCCGAGAGCGAGGACTGGTGGGCCTGTGCGGACGGCCGCCAGCTGCTGCTGGCGACCATCCGCGCCACCTTCTACGACGCCCAGGGCCAGCTGCTCGGGCTGGTCGGCGTCAGCCGCGACATCACCGCGCGCAAGGAATTCGAGGCGGCACTGGAGCAGGCCAAGGAGCTGGCCGAGGAGGCGACGCGGCTGAAGTCCGACTTCCTCGCCAACATGAGCCACGAGATCCGCACGCCGATGAACGCCATCATCGGCATGACCCACCTGGCCTTGAACAGCGGCCTGGAGCCGCGCCAGCGCGACTATGTGGCGAAGATCCAGCTGGCCAGCCAGCACCTGCTCGGCCTGCTCAACGATGTCCTCGACTTCTCCCGCATCGAGGCCGGCAAGCTGCCGCTGGAGCGCATTCCCTTCGATCTGCGCCTGGTGCTGGAAAACCTCGTCAGCCTGGTCGGCCATCGGGTCGCCGACAAGGGCCTGCAGCTGCTGCTCAACCTCGACCCGCAGGTGCCTTGCCAGCTGCTCGGCGACCCGCTGCGGCTCCGGCAGATCCTGATCAACTACGCCAACAACGCGCTGAAGTTCACCGAGCAGGGCGAGATCGAGGTGCTGGTGCGCCTCGAGCAACAGCACGGCCAGGAGGTGCGCTTGTACTTCGGCGTGCGCGACACCGGCATCGGCCTCAGCCAGGAGCAGCAAGGGCGGCTGTTCGCCTCGTTCCAGCAGGCGGACAACTCGACCACCCGCAAGTACGGCGGCACCGGCCTCGGCCTGGCCATCTGCAAGCGCCTGGCCGAGGCCATGGGCGGCGGCGTCGGGGTGGAAAGCCGGCCGGGGCAGGGCAGCCTGTTCTGGGCGCGGCTGCCGTTCGGCCTGGCCGACGCGGCGCAGCCGGTGAGCGAAACGCCGGCCCGGCGCACGGAGTTCCCCGGTCAGCGGATCCTGCTGGTGGAGGACAGCGAGCTGAATCAGGAGGTGGCCTGCGGTTTGTTGCGTGCCGTCGGCCTGCAAGTGGAGGTGGCCAACAACGGCGCCGAGGCCCTCGAGCTCCTGCGTCGGCACGCGGATGACTACTACACCCTGGTGTTGATGGACATGCAGATGCCGGTGATGGACGGCATTACCGCGACCCGCCAGCTACGCCAGGACCCCCGCTTCGCCAGGCTGCCGGTGCTGGCGATGACCGCCAACACCTTGCCGGGCGAGCGCGATCAGTGTCTGCGCGCGGGCATGAATGCGCACCTTAGCAAGCCGGTCGAGCCCGAGCGCCTGTGGGCCGCCTTGAGCCGTTGGCTGACGCCGCTCGACGTCACGCGCCCGGCCCCCGCCACAGCCGCGCCACGCTGGGTGTTGCCGGGGGTGGACTGCGCCAGCGGCCTGCGGCGCATGCTCGGCATGGCCGAGCTGTACCAGTCCCTGCTGCGCGCGTTCGCCGCCACCCAGCGGCGCTTCGCCGACGAGCTGCGCGAGGCGCTGGCCGGCGGCGAGGGCGAGCAGGCCGAGCGGCTGGCGCACAATCTCAAGGGTCAGGCCGGCAGTCTCGGCGCCGAGGCGCTGCAGGCGCAGGCCGGCGAACTGGAGCGGGCGATTCGCGGCGCTGCCGGAGCCGCGCCACTGGACGCGCAGATCGCCGCGCTGGACGCCGAGCTGCAAGCGCTGATCGCCGCCATCGACGCCCAGCTGCCGGCGCAGGACGCGGTGGAGCCGGCGCTGGAAGTCGACGAGCTGGCCCTCGGCGAGCTCTGCCAGCGCCTGCAGCGCCTGTTCGCCGAGCACGATCCGCGCGCCGGGCGGCTGTTCGGCGAACAGGCGGCGCTGCTGCGCGCCGCCTTCGCCGACGGTTACGCCGTCATCGAGGCGGCGGTCCGCGGCTATGATTTCGACATGGCATTGCAGGCGCTGGGCGCCGCCGTGCAGCAGCGGCAACTGAGGAGGCAGTCATGAGCGAGATGTTGGACCGGTCCGAGCAGGAAGTGATCCTGGTGGTCGACGATATGCCCGACAACCTCGAGCTGATGAGCGAGTTGCTGCTCCAGCACTACCGGGTCAAGGTCGCCAACAACGGCGCCCAGGCCCTGCGCATCGCCGCCGCGGCGCCGCAGCCGGACCTGATCCTACTCGACGTGATGATGCCGGCGCTGGACGGCTACGAGGTCTGCCGCCGGCTCAAGGCCGAGCCGGCGACCCGCAATATCCCGGTGGTGTTCCTCACCGCCCGCAGCGAGGTGGCCGACGAGCAGCACGGCTTCGATCTTGGCGCCAACGACTACATCACCAAGCCGATCAGCCCGCCGATCCTGCTCGCCCGGGTGCGCGCGCAGCTGCAGCTGAAGGCCGCCGCCGATTATCTGCGCGACAAGAGCGAATACCTGGAGCTGGAGGTCAAGCGCCGCACCCGCGAGATCCAGAACCTGCACGACGCCACCCTCGAGGCCATGGCCCATCTCGCCGACACCCGCGACAACCCCTGCGGCCATCACCTGACCCGCATCGAGCTGTTCATCCGCGTGCTGGCCGGCGCCCTGGCGCGCCAGGTGCCGGCGCTGACCGCCGAGCTGAACGAGGAGCACATCGCCCTGCTGGGCAAGTCGGCGCTGCTGCACGACATCGGCAAGCTGAGCATTCCCGACCGCATCCTGCTCAACCCGGCGGCGCTGGCGGGCGCCGACCTGGAGTTGATGCGCAGCCACACGCGCGCCGGCCGCGACGCCATCGAGCGCGCCGAGCGCAGGCTCGGTGGCTCCGCCAGCTACCTGACCCTGGCCAAGGAAATCGCCTACAGCCATCACGAACGCTGGGATGGCAGCGGCTATCCGGAGGGTCTGCGCGGCGCGCAGATCCCGCTGTCGGCGCGGCTGATGGCGCTGGCCGACTGCTACGACGAGCTGACCAGCCGCCACCCCTACCGCGCCAGCCTCGGCCCGGCCGAGGCGGTGGCGCAGATCGGCGCGGCCAGCGGCACCCACTTCGATCCGCAGGTGGTGCTGGCCTTTCTCGAAGTGGCCGGTACCTTCGCCCTGATCGCCGAGCGCCATGCCGACAACGCCGCCGCCCTCGGTGGCGGGTTGCAGCGCCTGGAAGAGTCGCTGGCGGAAAGCATCGAGCTGACCCCGCCGCCGACCCTGTTCCACCAGCGCTAGGTACGGTGCCAGTCCAGCTGCAAGGCCTCCTGCCAGGCGAAGCGCTCGAAGTGGCTGGCAACCACCTGCTGCAACTTCTCCAGATCGGCGGTGTTGCTGCTCTCGACGCGTAGGGTCAGGCCGGCGTTTTCCGCCGTCAGCAGGCACAGGCCGAAGGCGAACTCGATGCGGCCGGCGTGCTCGTCATAGTGCACCGGGATCTTGTGGGCGAAGTGCTTGCACAGCCGGCCGATATAGCGCGCCGGGGTGGCGGTGGGGACGTGGGTGGTGGCGCTCAGGGGCATGGGGACTCCAGTACGGGTTGCATAAGGTTGGCCTCTCGGGGGGATCAATAGCCGACGGTAAAGCGCTGGCGCAGATGCTGCGGGCGCTCCAGCTCGTCGACGATCGCCACCGCCAGGTCGGCGACGGAAATGCTCGCCGGCGCAGCGCCGTTCATCAGCAGCTGATCGCCGCCGAGGCGGAACTTGCCGCTGCGCTCGCCCGGCTGCAGCAGTGCCGGCGGCGAGATGAAGCTCCAGTCCAGCTCGTGTTCGGCGCGGATCATGTTGAGCAGCTGCCGTGCGCCCTCGGCGCCTTCCTTGTACGCGGCCGGGAAGTCTGGGGTGTCGAGCAGCTGCACGCCGGGGGCGACATACAGGCTGCCGGCGCCGCCGACCAGCAGCAGGCGGCGCACGCCGGTCGCCTTGACCCCGGCGATGATGCTCTGACTGCCCTCGATGAAGCGCTGGCGGATCTCCGGGTCGTCCCAGCCGGGGTTGAAGGCATGGATCACGGCGTCGTGGCCGCTGACCGCAGTGGCGATCTCGTGGGCCTGGTAGGCGCTGGCCTGCACCACCCGGAGCCGAGCGTGCGGCGCCAGCTTCTGCGGATTACGGACGATGGCGGTGAGCTGATGGCCACGCTGCAGCGCTTCCTGCAGAACGGCGCTGCCGACGAAGCCGCTGGCGCCAATCAAGGCGATTTTCATGGGAATCTTCCTCTGGATGGATTGGAGATTCGGGTGGGTTAGCCGTAGGCGTAACCCGCCGACCAGGCTGGACGCCGGTGTCCAGGGTGGCTCCGCTGGTGGGTTACGCCGCTGCGCGGCTAACCCACCCTTGTATCTCGACTATCGTCCCGTGAGGGGGATAGTCCCCGACTGATCATCGGGGGAGGGCCTGGAAGTCGTACCCACCCTAAGGCCTCGAGCCAGCTTTGTAGATAGTGCTCCAGCCCTCCACACTCACTCGAACAGTCCGAACGGTATCTAGGGCCCACGACAGGTGAGAGCTCGCATTCACAAGGTAGGGCCGGGTGCAGTGATGATCATCCTGAATGGATTAGCTGAGGAGTCTTCATGTCCAGCATCGTCGGCATCGACATCGCCAAGCACAGTTTCGACATCGCCACCCTGCAAACCAACGGTAAGTACCGCACTAAGGCCAAGTTGGCCAACAGCGCCGCCGGTTTCCAGGTACTCCAGGAGTGGCTGCAGCAGTACGCCGAGCCGGGTGCCTGGCTCGTGATGGAGGCCACCGGCACCTATCACGAGGCGCTGGCCGAGCACCTGCACGGCCTGGGCTACCGGGTCTGTGTGATGAATCCCGCGCAGCTTGCCAGCTACGCCCGGAGCCAGCTGCAGCGGGTCAAGACGGACCAGGTCGACGCCAAGCTGATGGCCAGCTACGGCCAGCGGCACGTGGATGAGTTACGCGCCTGGCAGCCCGAGCCACCGGCGATACGCCGCCTGCGCGCGTTGGTGCGGCGTCTGCAGGACCTCAAGGAGATCGAGCAGATGGAGCGCAATCGCCTGGATGTCGCCGATGCCAGCGTGCAGGATTCGATCCGTTCGGTGCTGGAGCATGTCGAGCAGCAGATTGCCGAGACCCTGAAGGCGATTCGGGACCACCTCGACGACGACCCGGACCTGTGCAGTAAGCGCGATCTGCTGGTCAGCATCGATGGCATCGGCGAGCAGACGGCCGCCTTGCTCCTGGCGGAGCTGGGCGATCCGCTGCAGTTCAAGAATGCCCGGGCAATTACCGCGTTCGCCGGGCTGAACCCGAAGCTGCAGGAGTCGGGCCAGCACAAGGGCCGCGTGCGCATCTCCCGCGTGGGCTCGGCTCGTCTGCGCACCGGCCTGTACATGCCGGCGGTCGTCTCGCTGAGCCACAATCCGGCCATCAAAGCCCTGGCACAGCGCCTGCGAGCCCGCGGCAAGGCCGGCAAGCAGATCGTCTGCGCGGCGATGCGCAAACTGCTGCACATCGCCTATGGCGTACTCAAGTCGGGCCAACCCTTTGATGCTCGCCTGGCCCTTGCCCACTGAGTGACAAGACGGTATCTACAAAAGCGCTGCGCAACACTTAACTGGTACATAGCCATTTTCATGGGGGCTTCCTCTGGGTTGCTTGCAGGGTTGTCATGGTTGCAGAGGGTAAAGTCCGGAAAAATAGGCTAAAAAGCCTTTAATAATTAAGCGGGGCTTAATAATGGAACAGTTGAAGCGCATGGCGGTGTTCGCCACCGTGGTCGAGCGCGGCTCCATGGTGGCGGCCGCCGAAGTGCTCGGCATGAGCGCCTCGGCGGTCAGCCAGCAGATCCGTAAGCTGGAAGAGGGCACCCAGGTCAGCCTGCTGCACCGCACCACGCGCAAACTGACCCTCACCGAGGCGGGCGCGCTGTTCTACCGCAGCTGCGCCCAGGTGCTGGAACTGGCCCGCGAGGCCGAGCAGCGCCTGGCCGAGCTGCGCGATGCGCCGGTCGGCGAACTGCGCATCGCCGCGCCGGTGGGCTTTTCCGGGCGGCCGATCAGCGACGCGCTGGCCCCGCTGTTGCAGGCGCACAGCGGGTTGCGCCTGAGCCTGTTCTTCCAGGATGAACAGATCGACCTGATCGAGCAGCGCATCGACCTCGCCGTGCAGGTCGGCAAGCTCGACGACTCCAGCCTGGTGGCCCGGCATATCGGCGATGCGCGCCAGCTGCTGTGCGCCGCGCCGGCCTATCTGGCGCGCCGCGGGCCGATCCGGACGCCGGCGCAACTGCTCGACCTGGACTGGTTGGCGCTGCACAACGACACGGCGCCCGCGCCGCTGGTGCTGAGCGGGCCGGGCGGCGCGGTGGAAAAGCTGCGCCTGGACAGCCGGGTGAGCTGCAACAACATCCTCGCGGTGCGCCATTTCACCCTGGCCGGCATGGGCGTGTCCCTGCAGCCGGAGCAGGAGATCCGCGAGGAGCTGGCCAGCGGCCGGCTGCTGTCGGTGTTGCCGGACTGGCAGGCGCCGCCGTTCGGCGTCTACCTCGTCACCCCACGGCGCGACGCGCAGCCGGCCAAGGTGCGCTACGCCATCGAGGCGCTGCGCCAACATCTGCTGAGCGGCGCGCCCTAGGGTCTGTTCGGCAGGCGGTGCTGGGCGCTGCGCGGCGATTGCCGTATAACGTGCGGCTCGAAGAACATCCGGCAGATGAGGACCGCGATAGCATCCGATGAAACCGCCAAAACGCATTGAGCCGCTGATCGAAGATGGGCTGCTGGACGAAGTGCTGCGCCCGCTGATGAGCGGCAAGGAAGCCGCAGTCTATGTGGTGCGCTGCGGCAATGAGCTGCGCTGCGCCAAGGTCTACAAGGAAGCCAACAAGCGCAGCTTCCGCCAGGCCGCGGAATACCAGGAAGGCCGCAAGGTGCGCAACAGCCGCCAGGCGCGGGCCATGGCCAAGGGCTCGAAGTACGGCCGCAAGGAGCAGGAAGACGCCTGGCAGAACGCCGAAGTGGCGGCGCTGTTCCGTCTCGCCGCCGCCGGCGTGCGGGTGCCCAAGCCCTACGACTTCCATGACGGCGTGCTGCTGATGGAGATGATCGCCGACGAATCCGGCGATGCCGCGCCGCGCCTGAACGACGTGGTGATGGAGCCGGAGCAGGCGCGCGAGTACCACGCCTTCCTGATCCGCCAGATCGTGCGCATGCTCTGTGCCGGCCTGGTGCACGGCGACCTGTCCGAGTTCAACGTGCTGCTCGACCCGGACGGCCCGGTGATCATCGACTTGCCGCAGGCGGTGGACGCCGCCGGCAACAACCACGCGTTCAGCATGCTCGAACGCGATGTCGGCAACATGGCCGCCTACTTCGGCCGCTTCGCCCCGGAGCTGAAGGCCACTAAGTACGCCAAGGAGATGTGGGCGCTGTATGAGGCCGGCACACTGCATCCGCTCAGCCCCTTGACCGGCGAATTCGACGAGCCGGAAGAGCTGGCCGATGTCGATGGCGTGATCCGCGAGATCGAAGCGGCGCGGCTGGACGAACTGCGCCGTCAGGCCGGCCGCATCGAGGCGGAAGGCCCGCCCAGAGCCGAAGAGCCGCCCCCGCCGCCGTGGTTGCAGTAGCCGCCGCGGCAACGGCGCAAGCCGCCGGGTTGCGCCCGACTACCGGCCGCTGTGTTCAAGCCATCCGCCGAAGTTGACGGGCCAGGGCGCTCAATGGCAACCGCCGCCGGACTCCAGGTCCTTGAGGATCGGGCAGTCCGGGCGCTGGTCGCCCTGGCAGTGCTCGAGCAGGTCCTGCAGGGTGTCGCGCAGGCCGCTGAGTTCGGCGATCTTGTGGTTCAGTTCGGCAATGTGCGCGCCGGCCAGCGCCTTGACGTCGGCGCTGGCGCGCTGGCGGTCCTGCCACAGGGCCAGCAGCTTGCCGACTTCTTCCAGGGTGAAGCCGAGGTCACGGGCGCGCTTGATAAACGCCAGGCTGTGCAGGTCCTGCGCGGCGTAACGGCGGTAGCCGCTGTCGCTGCGGCTGGCCGGCTGCAGCAGGCCGATGGCCTCGTAGTAGCGGATCATCTTGGCGCTCAGGCCGCTGCTTTTCGCCGCTTGGCCGATGTTCATTGCGCAATCTCCTCAAGCTGCGGTTTCCAGCGCTTCAGCAGCAACGCATTGCTGACCACGCAGACGCTGGAGAAGGCCATGGCGGCGCCGGCCAGCATTGGGTTGAGCAGGCCGAAGGCCGCCAGCGGCAGGCCGATCAGGTTGTAGACGAAGGCCCAGAACAGGTTCTGCTGGATCTTCGCATAGGTGCGCCGGCTGATCTCCAGAGCCGCCGGCACCAGGCGCGGATCGCCGCGCATCAGGGTGATGCCGGCGGCCTGCATGGCCACGTCGGTACCGCCGCCCATGGCGATGCCGACATCGGCGGCGGCCAGCGCCGGGGCGTCGTTGATGCCGTCGCCGACCATCGCCACCACCGCGTGCTGTTTCAGGGCGACGACGCTGGCGGCCTTGTCCGCCGGCAGCACCTCGGCGTGCACGTTGCGGATGCCCAGCGCCTGGCCCACCGCCGCCGCGCTGCCACGGTTGTCGCCGCTGATCAGATGGCTGTGGATATTCCGTGCGTCCAGGGCCGCGATGGCTGCGGCGGCGCCCGGCTTGAGGCTGTCGCCGAAGGCCAGCAGGCCGAGCACGCGCGCTTGCGGGCTTTGCTCCAGCAGCCAGGACAGGGTGCGGCCCTCGGCTTCCCAAGCGCTAGCCTGTGCGGCGAGGGCGCCGGCGTGCAGGCCATGGTCTTCCAGCAGGCGGCGATTGCCGAGGGCCAGGCGGCGGCCGTCCAGGCTGCCGGCGATGCCGCGGCCGGGCAGCGCCTGGCTGTCGGTCACCGCGGGGGGCGTCAGCTCGCGTTCGTGACAGGCGTCCAGCACCGCCTTGGCCAGCGGGTGTTCGCTGCCGCGCTGCAGGGCACCGGCCAGGCGCAGCAGCTCGCGTTCATCGCCCTGTGCGGCGGCGAGGTGGACCACGCGCGGGCTGCCGGAGGTCAGGGTGCCGGTCTTGTCGAAGGCCACGACGCCGACCCGATGGGCGATTTCCAGGGCTTCGGCGTCCTTGATCAGGATGCCGTGCTTGGCCGCCGCGCCGGTGCCGGCCATGATCGCGGTCGGGGTGGCCAGGCCGAGGGCGCAGGGGCAGGCGATCACCAGCACCGCCACGGCATTCAGCAGCGCGGTTTCCAGGCCGGCGCCGAGCAGCAGCCAGGCGCACAGGGTGAGCAGGGCGATGGCGATCACCACCGGCACGAACACGGCGCTGACCCGGTCCACCAGTTTCTGGATCGGCGCCTTGGCCGCCTGGGCGTCTTCCACCAGGCGGATGATCCGCGCCAGCACGGTTTCCCCGCCGAGCGCCGTGGTGCGTACCAGCAGGCGGCCTTCGCCGTTGATTGCCCCGGCGGTGACCTGGGCGCCGGGCTGCTTGGCCACCGGCAGGCTCTCGCCGCTGATCAGCGCTTCGTCGGCGTGGCTCTGGCCTTCCAGCACTTCGCCGTCGATCGGGAAGCGTTCGCCGGGTTTCACTGCGACCCAATCGCCGAGTTGCAGGGCGGCGATCGCCACCTCTTCTTCCACACCGTCGCGCACCCGCCAGGCGCGTTCCGGGCGCAGCGCCTCGAGGGCGCGGATGGCGCTGGCGGTCTGCCGTTTGGCCCGGCTTTCCAGGTATTTGCCCAGCAGCACCAGGGCGATGACCACCGCTGCCGCCTCGAAGTACAGGTGCGGCATGGCCGCGGCCGGTGCGCGCCACCACAGGTACAGGCTCATGCCGTAGGCGGCGCTGGTGCCGAGGGCGACCAGCAGGTCCATGTTGCCGGTGCCGGCGCGCACGGCCTTGTAGGCGGAGGTATAGAAGCGCGCGCCGAGGACGAACTGCACCGGCGTGGCCAGGGCGAACTGCACCCAGGTCGGCAGCATCCAGTGGCCGCCGAACCAGTCGGCGAGCATCGGCAGCATCAGCGGCGCGGCCAGCAGCAGGGCGAGCATGACCGTCCAGCGTTCGCGGCGCAGGCGCTGCTCGGCCGCGTCTTGTGGCGGTATAGCTTCATCCAGCACTTGCGCCTGATAGCCGGCGCCGGTCACCGCTTGCAGCAGCGCCGCAGTCGGCACCGCGCCGAGCAGCTGCAGGTGGGCGCGTTCGCTGGCCAGGTTGACCGTCACCGCGCCGACCCCGGGGACTTTCGCCAGCGCGCGCTCGACCCGACCGACGCAGCTGGCGCAGGTCATGCCGTCAATGGCCAGCTCCAGGCTGTGGCTCGGTACCGCATAGCCGGCGCCCTGCACCGCGGCGATCAGGCTGGCCAGCGGGGTGGCCTCGGCTTCGATGCGTGCCTGTTCACGGGCCAGATTGACACTGGCGCTGCGCACGCCGGGGACTTTTGCCAGTGCGCGCTCGACCCGGCCGGCACAACTGGCGCAGGTCATGCCGCTGATGGGGAGGTCGAGGCTGGTCGATGCAGTCATGGGCTATCTCCTGAGAACCTGTGCGTTGCCTACAGGATCAACCTTGACACATGGGTAAGGTCAAGGCCCCGATCTGGATCAATGCCCTGGCTCTTACAGGCCCGGTCCAAGCTCTGCCTGAAACCTGTAGTCCGGATGCAATCCGGGGCGCGGAGCTGTCTGCTACTCCCGATTGCATCCGGGTCACAGCTGTCGCGTCGGCTTCAATAGTTCAACGGTGCCGGAGTCAGGTAGAAACCGGCATCGCCGAGGGCGATGCGGTATTTGCGCACTTCGCCGGCGCGGATCGGCAGCGGCTGGTTTTCTTGCGCCAGGATGCCCGGCGCGCAGGTGCCGCGGCCGACCAGGCCGAGGCGCAGCGGCACCTCGCCGGGCGGCAGGTTGAAGGCGGCCGACTGGCCCTGGAACAGGCGCGCGGCCAGTTGGTCGTGCAGGTAGAGGCCGATCTCGCAGGGGCTGGCGACCTCCAGGCGCTCGCGGGAGATGATCAGCACGCCGTAGCCTTTGGCTTGCGCGCTGTCGGCCGGGGCGCTGTAGGCCGCGGCGTTGCCAGTCGGGGTGCCGTCGGCCTGGCTCAGGAGCGGCAGGACCAGCAGGGCGGACAAGAGCAGGCGGCGCATGGCTATTCTCCGGGAACGGTACGGCAATGGTGGTCGACTGCTGGCGGGTCGACAAGTCTTGCCGGCTTGACCTTGCCCTTGTGGCAAGGTGCAAGGTAGCGCCAACTCAATCCACACCGAGGAGTGTGAACATGCAGATCTACAAGGTGCAGGGCATGACCTGCGGGCATTGCGTACGGGCGGTGACGACTGCGTTGCAGGCGCGCGATCCGGCGGCCGAGGTGCGGGTCGACCTCGGTGCCGGCGAGGTGCAGGTGGACAGCCGGCTGGCGGTCGCCGAAGTGCTGGAAGTGATTGGAGCCGAGGGCTATCGGGCCAGTCTGGCCGAGGAGGCCTGAGAGCCTGCTTACGATCTGCTGCGCGTCAGCCATACGGCGTTAACAATGCCGCTGTCCCAGATACCTGTTGCATGGCCTCGCGTAGGGTGGGTTAGCCGAAGGCGTAACCCACCGACCGGCCGTCAGGCTGGCAATGGCGATGGCTGCTGGCATCGATGGCGGGTTACGCCGCTACGCGGCTAACCCACCCTACGGAAACACCGAGCCGCGGCAGTCAGGCGCGGGGCTCGACGATCAGGCGCAGGCGTGCCAGTCGCGCAGCAGTCCGCGGAACAGGGCATCGATCAGCGTGGGGGTGTCGTGCAGCGGCTCGAACAGCTTGGGGTCGCGGGTCCAGTCGCTGAACAGGCCGACCAGCAGGGCATGCAGGGCGCGGGCGGCGAGCGCCGGGCTGATGCCCGGCTGCAGGTGGCTGCGGGTCGGCTCCTGGCTGAACAGTGCCTCGCAGAGGGCGATGAACTGGTTGATGAAGGCATTGTGGCGCTCCTCCGCCTCGCGCAGCTCTTCGGTGAATTCGCAGCGGTGCAGGAGGATGGTGAGAATCCGCCGTTTCTGCTCGTCGCGCGCCAGGTCCTCGATGATCTCGATACACAGATTGCGCAGCGCCAGCAGCGAGGCGCAGGCATCTCCGCCGCCGAGCAGGGCGGCCATGTGCTCCGGCGGCAGGCGCACCTGATTGAGCATTTCGTGGAACAGGTGGGCCTTGTTCTGGAAGTGCCAGTACACCGCGCCACGGGTCACGCCGACCTGGCGGGCAATCTCTTCGAGGCTGGTATGCGCCACGCCTTTTTCCAGGAACAACATCTCCGTGGCTTGCAGGATGGCGCAGCGGGTCTTCTCGGCATCTTCTTTGGTGCGGCGCATGGCGGCTCGAAGTATTCTGGCTAGGCTCTTGATTGGGGAGAGTTTAACGACTTTAGCCCGGTCTGTTCGCAGTGCCTGTTTGCAGCTTGGCAACGGGCCGTGCTTCCCTCTTTATTTTTATGCGCTCTGCGTTTGTCATGGAGACACCTATGTTGTTTGCTGTTCGCCTCCCCGTTGCCTGCCAACTCCTCGTTCTCAGTGGCCTGTTGGCCACCCAGGTACAGGCAGCCGATGCGCCGACCGGAGCGCCGCCAGCGCCCGAGGTGGTGGTCGAGAAGGTCGTCGCCACGCCGCTGCCGCTGCTGCTGGAATATTCCGGGCGTACCGCCGGCTACCGTGAGGTGGAGGTGCGTGCCCAGGTCAGCGGCATCCTCCAGCAGCGTACCTATCAGGAAGGCGCGACGGTGAGCAAGGACCAGGTGCTGTTCCGCATCGACCCGCGCCTGTATCAGGCGGCGCTGGCCCAGGCCAAGGGCGCCTTGGCCCAGGAGCAGGCGCGTTACCGCCAGGCCGACCGCGATCTCAAACGCATTCGCGAACTGCAGAAGAAGGGTTTCGCCAGCGAGAGCGAACTGGACCGCTACATTTCCAACTTCGAGCAGAGCAAGGCCAATATCGAGGCGGCCAAGGCCAACGTGCAGGCCAAGCAGATCGACCTCGACTACACCACGGTGAAGGCGCCGATCAGCGGCATCACCAGCAAGGAAACCGTCTCCGAGGGCAGCCTGGTGGCGGCCAACGACCCGAACTCCAGCCTGCTCACCCGCCTTACCCAACTCGACCCGCTGTACGTCAACTTCGCCTATTCCGACACCGAGGGCGCGCGCGTGCGCGAGGGTGTGCAGAGCGGCCGCCTGGTGATGCCGGCGGACGGCAAGCTGAGCGCGGTGATCAAGTTCGGCGACGGCTCGACCTACCCGCTGGAGGGCCGGGTGGACTTCACCGACAGCTTCGTCGACACCGGCACCGGCACCATCAGCGCCCGTGCGGTGCTGCCCAACCCCGAGCGCAAGTTGCTGCCCGGCCAGTTCGTGCGGGTGCTGATCAAGGGCTTCGTCCATCCGCAGGCGCTCACCGTGCCCGAGCAGGCCCTGGCGCAGGGGCCGAAAGGCACCTTCGTCTATGTGGTCGACGAGGGCGGGGTGGCGCGCATGCGCGAGGTCAAGACCGGCGAGACCGCTGCCGGCCGCTGGGTCATCGAGTCCGGCATCCAGGCCGGTGAACGGGTGATAGTCGAGGGCCTGCCGCGGGTGCGCCCGGATGCGCCGGTGAAAGCGGTCGAGGCCGCCAGCCAGCCCGTCGACCCGTCCGCCAAGAAATCCTGAGGAGCGCCGCCGTGTTCTCACGCTTCTTTATCGACCGGCCGATCTTCGCCGCGGTCATCTCCATCATCATCATCCTTGCCGGGCTCGCCGCGATGCGCGCGTTGCCAATCGCCCAGTACCCGGAGATCCTTCCGCCGCAGGTCTCGGTCAGCGCCAGCTACCCGGGCGCCAGCTCGCAGGTCATCGCGGAAACCGTGGCCGCGCCGCTGGAGCAGGAAATCAACGGCGTCCAGGGCATGATCTACCAGCTGTCGAACTCCGACAGCAACGGCGCGATGAGCCTCACCGTGTACTTCGCGGTCGGCACCGACCCGGACCAGGCCACCATCGACGTCAACAATAAGGTGCAGGCCGCGCTGGCCAAGCTGCCGGAGGAGGTGCGCCGCCAGGGCGTCAAGGTGGAGAAGAAGTCCTCCGACATCCTCCAGGTGGTGACGCTGTTCTCGCCGGACAACTCCCGCGATCCGATCTTCATCAGCAACTACGCGCTGATCAACGTGATCGACGAACTCAAGCGCATTCCCGGGGTCGGCGACGCCAGCCAGTTCGGTTCCAAGGACTACTCCATGCGCATCTGGCTGCGCCCGGACAAGCTGGCGCAGTACAACCTGACCCCGAGCGACGTGGTCCAGGCGATTCAGGAGCAGAACTCGCAGTTCGCCGCCGGCAACTTCGGCAAGGAGCCGCTGCACGACCCGCAGGCGTTCACCTACACGGTGAGCGCCAAGGGCCGCTTCACCAAGCCCGAGGAGTTCGAGAACATCATCCTGCGCACCGACGCCACCGGCGCCAGCCTGCTGCTCAAGGATGTCGCGCGGGTCGAGTTGGGCGCCCTCGACTATTCCCTGGCGACCAGCCTCAACGGCCAACAGAACGCCGCCTTCGGCATCTACCTGCAGCCCGGCGCCAACGCCCTGGATACCGCCGACGCCGTGCGCAGCACCATGGAGCGCCTGGCCAAGCGCTTCCCCGAGGGCATCGCCTACAAGATCCCCTACGACACCACCATCTTCGTCAAGGTGTCCATCGAGGAGGTGATCCACACCTTCGTCGAGGCGCTGGTGCTGGTGATGCTGGTGGTGTTCATCTTCCTGCAGAACTGGCGCGCCACACTGATTCCCGTGCTGGCCATCCCGGTATCGCTGATCGGCACCTTCGCCGGCATGTATGCACTGGGGTTCTCGATCAACCTGCTGACCCTGTTCGGCATGGTGCTGGCCATCGGCATCGTGGTCGACGACGCCATCGTCGTGCTGGAGAACGTCGAGCGGGTGATGCGTACCGAGAAGCTCGGCCCGCGCGAGGCGGCGATCAAGGCCATGGAGGAGGTGACCGGACCGATCGTCGCCATCGTCCTGGTGCTCTGCGCGGTGTTCGTTCCGGTCGGCTTCCTCGGTGGCCTGGCTGGGCAGATGTACAAGCAGTTCGCGATCACCATCGCGGTGTCGGTGGTGATCTCCGGCATCGTCGCCCTGACCCTGTCTCCGGCGCTGTGTGCCTTGCTGCTGAAACCCGAGCACCAGGAACCGGCGGCGCCGTTCCGCTGGTTCAACAACGCCTTCGAGCGCTTCACCAACGGCTACACCGCCGGCGTGCAGTTCTTCCTCAAGCGTTCGCTGATTGGCCTGCTGCTGTTCGGCGGGATGATTGCCATCATGGTCGTGCTGTTCGGCCGCGTGCCAGGCTCGCTGGTGCCGGATGAGGATCAGGGCTACGTGCTCAACGCCTATTTCCTGCCGCCGGCGGCCGCGCTGAGCCGCACCGAACAGGTCACCGACGCGGTCACCGAGGAACTGATGCAGCACCCGTCGGTGCAGGATGTGGTGACCTTCGCCGGTTTCGACATCCTCACTTCCGGCTCGCGCAGCAGCGCCGGGGTATCGTTCATTACGCTCAAGGACTGGAAGGAGCGCAGCACCGCCGAACTCGATGCGCGCAACCTGCCGCCGCAGTTCATGGCCATGGCCGCCAAGCAGAAGGACGCCATGGTGATGACCTTCAACCCGCCGCCGATCAGTGGCATGAGCACCACCGGGGGTTTCGAGGCCTACATCCAGGATCGCAGCGGCGGCAGCGTCGCGCAGCTCGAGGATATCGTCCACAAGTTCATGGCCGCGGCGGCCAAGCGCCCGGAACTGGCCGGGGTCAACACCACCTTCAACGCCGACGTGCCGCAGTATTTCATCAACCTCGACCGCATCAAGGCGCGCGCCCTGGGGGTGGCGATCAACGATGTGTTCACCGCCATGCAGGCGACCTTCGGCAGCTACTACGTCAACGACTTCAACCTCTACGGCCGCACCTGGCAGGTCAGCCTGCAGTCCGAGGCGGATTTCCGCCGCAAGCCGGAAGACCTCACCCAGGTCTTCGTGCGTTCGAGCAGCGGCGACCTGGTGCCGCTGTCCTCGCTGGTCAGCGTGGAGCGCATCCTCGGCCCGGACTCCTATGCGCGCTTCAACGTCTACCCGGCGGCCAAACTGCTCGGCGGCCCGGCGCCGGGCTACAGCTCCGGCCAGGCCCTCGCCGCCATGCAGGAAGTCGCCGACGAAGTGCTCGGCGAGCAGTACAACCTGGCCTGGATCGGCTCGGCCTATCAGGAACTGGCGACCCAGGGTTCCGGTAGCACCGCGTTTATCTTCGGCCTGGTGCTGGTGTTCCTGATCCTCGCCGCCCAGTACGAGCGCTGGACCCTGCCGATGGCGGTGGTCACCGCCGTGCCCTTCGCGGTGTTCGGCGCGATTCTGGCGATCTGGCTGCGCGGGCTGGCCAACGACGTGTACTTCCAGGTCGGCCTGGTGACCCTGATCGGCCTGGCGGCGAAGAACGCCATCCTGATCATCGAGTTCGCCGTACTGTGCCGCGAGGAACAGGGCATGGGCATCTTCGAGTCGGCGCTGGAGGCGGCGCGGCTGCGCTTCCGGCCGATCGTGATGACCTCGCTGGCCTTCATCCTCGGCTGTGTGCCACTGGCCATCAGCAGCGGTGCCGGTTCGGCGAGCCGCCACTCGATCGGCACCGGGGTAATCGGCGGCATGCTCGCCGCGACCCTGCTGGCGACCTTCCTGATCCCGATGTTCTACCTGCTGGTGGAATCGGCGGCGGCCAAGTTGAGCGGGAAGAAAGAAGTGAGCGATAAGCAGGTGAGTGGGCTCGGCAAGGACCAGCCGGCCAGCGAGCCGCCGGCGCATCTCGAATAGTCGTAGGGTGGGTTAGCCGTAGGCGTATAACCCACCAACCCTGCTGGACGCCGGTGCCCAGGGCGGCCGCGCCGGTGGGTTACGCCGCTACGCGGCTAACCCACCCAAAAAAACTGTGCTCAACCCTTAACCAGGGCATAGCCAAGGAAAAGGTCGAAGTGTCGCCAGGCGGCCCCGGCGGGGCTTGGGCTAACGCGCGTTGGCGGCTATCCTGCCGGTCCGACGGAATCGTTCCGCCCCGCCGCACCACCGGAAACCCCATGACCCTGCGCATCCTGCTGATCCTTGGCGCGCTCAGCGCCTTCGGCCCGTTAGCCATCGATTTCTACCTGCCGAGCTTCCCGGCGCTGGCCAAGGCCTTCGCCACCGATGTCGAACACGTGCAGCTGAGCCTGGCGGTGTACTTCGCCGGCCTGGCCATCGGTCAGCTGCTCTACGGCCCGCTGGCCGACCGCTTCGGCCGGCGCGGGCCGCTGCTGGTCGGAGTGAGCCTGTTCACCCTGGCATCGCTGGCCTGTGCCCTGGCGCCGAGCCTGGAATGGCTGATCGCCGCGCGCTTCGTCCAGGCCCTCGGCGGTTGTGCCGGGATGGTGGTGTCGCGCGCGGTGGTGCGCGATCTGTGCGACCCGATCGCCTCGGCCAAGGCCTTCTCGCAACTGATGCTGGTGATGGGCCTGGCGCCGATCCTCGCGCCGCTGCTCGGCGGTTGGCTGCTGGCGGTCGCCGGCTGGCAGGCGATCTTCCTCTGCCTGACCCTGTTCAGTGCGCTGTGCGGCCTGGCGGTGGCGCTCTGGCTGCCGGAGTCGCTGCCGGCGGATATGCCGCGCGCGCCGCTGCGTGGGGCGCTCCAGCGCTACCGGCAACTGCTGGGGGACGGCGTATTTATCGGCTATGTGCTGACCGGCGGGCTGGTGATGGCCGGGATGTTCGCCTACATCGCCGGCTCGCCGTTCATCTTCATCCAGCTCTACGGCGTGCCCGCCGAGCACTACGGCTGGCTGTTCGGCAGCAACGCCGCCGGCTTCATCCTGGTCGGCCAGATCAACGCCCGGCTGCTGCGCTACCGCCGACCGGAGTACTGGCTGCGGCGCTTCGTCTGGGTCTACCTGGGTTGCGGGCTGCTGCTCACCGGCGTCTCGGCGCTGCAGCCGGCGCAACTGTGGCCGCTGCTGATTCCGCTGTTCTTCGGCATCGCCAGCCTCGGCTGCATCCTGCCCAACGCCTCGGCCTGCGCCATGGCCGGGCATGGGCAGCATGCCGGCAGCGCCTCTGGGTTGCTCGGCTCGCTGCAGTTCTGCGTGGCAGCGGCGGCCGCCGCACTGGTGGCGGCGCTGCACGACGGCACGGCGCTGCCGATGGCCGAGGTCATCAGCCTGTGCGGCATCGCCGCGGTGGGTGTGGCGTGGTTGACCGCGCGGCTGGCGCGTCGGGGTCAGCCGGCCTGACTGACCGGGGGCGGAAAGGCTGCGGCGCGTTCGGGTAGGACATGCGGGGCGCGCAGGCGCGCCTCCAACGTGGCGACGAACTGGCGAGCCTCGGCTTCGCTGCGAAAGCCCACGGCATGCTGATCCAGGTGCACTTGCCAGGCCCGTTGGCCGTGGGGCGGGGTGAGCGGGCTGACGAGAATCTTCATCACGGGCCTCCCGAGGAATGCTCAAGAGCTTGCAGTGTAGCCCGCCCGGATGGCGCTTCGGAGGCTGGCGACCAGTGGTCGTGGCACCGGCGCTAGAGCCCTCTAACTCAAGGGTTTTGGCGAATTTTTCCGCTGTTCGATCGGGCCCTTCGACCCTGCGCGCGGAGCTGTCCCGAATGCCAGTCGGTTAAGCGCCGCGCGCCCCTCTCCCACTTGTGGGGGAGGGGCCGGGGGAGAGGGGAAACAGGCCGCTCGGCCCTCTCCTGAGCAGCGCCTTGCGGGCTTACTCCTGCGTGGCCCTCAGAGTCTGTTTACGATCTGCTGCGCGTCGGCCATACGGCGTTAAAAATGGCCTCGGGATGCTCATTTACAGCTCGTAAACTCCGTTCCCTCGGCCATTTTCTGCCTTGTCTGGCTCTAGCTCGCGAGATCGTAAACAGACTCTTAGGCGAAGCCTTCGAGGACGATCTTGCCCTTGGCCTTGCCGCTTTCCAGCAGGGCGTGGGCGCGGCGCAGGTTGGCCGCGTCGATGCGGCCGAAGTGCTCGCCGAGGGTGGTCTTCAGCACGCCCTGGTCGATCAGTTGGCTGACCCGTTCCAGCAGTTTGTGCTGTTCGAGCATGTCGGCGGTCTGGAACAGCGAGCGGGTGTACATGAATTCCCAGTGCAGCGACAGACTCTTGCGCTTGAGCTTGCGCACGTCGAGCTCGAGCGGGTCGTCGATCAGACCGAGCTTGCCCTGCGGTGCCAGGGCCTCGACCAGCTGGTCGAGGTGCTGGTCGGTGTTGGTCAGGCTGGCGACATGGCTGACCTGGCCGACGCCGATGCGCTTGAGTTCCTCGGCCAGCGGCCGGCTGTGGTCGATGACGTGGTGGGCGCCGAGTTCGCGCACCCAGGCCTGGGTAGCGGGGCGCGAGGCCGTGCCGATCACGGTCAGGCCGGTGAGCCGACGCGCCAGTTGGGTGAGGATCGAGCCGACGCCGCCGGCGGCGCCGACGATCAGCAGGCTCTGGCCGGTGCTGGCTTGGCCTTCGGCGATACCCAGGCGCTCGAACAGCAGCTCCCAGGCGGTGATCGCGGTCAGTGGCAGGGCGGCGGCCTGGGCGAAGTCCAGGCGCTGCGGCAGATGGCCGACGAGGCGCTCGTCGACCACGTGCAGTTCGCTGTTGGCGCCGGCGCGGTCGAGGGCGCCGGCGTAGAACACCTTATCGCCCGGTTGGAACAGGCCGACCTCGCTGCCCACCGCCTTGACCACGCCGGCCACGTCCCAGCCGAGCACCTTGGCCTGGCCGGGTTCCGGAGCGACGTTGCGGCGGATTTTGGTGTCCACCGGGTTGACCGAAATCGCCTTGACCTCCACCAGCAGGTCGCGCGGGCCGGGCGTCGGCGCGGGCAGTTCGACGTCCTGCAGCGCCTCGGGGTTGTCGATCGGCAGGGATTGGTAGTAGGCGATGGCTTTCATGGCGGGGCTCCGGTTTGGCATGGCCCGGATGCAATCCGGGGCAGGGCGGGACGATCCCGGAGTGTCTCCGGGCAGCAAGACATTGGAATGCATGCTCGGCTATTTGCCTGGCATGAAAAAGCCGCTGGGAATAGAGTCTCTTTCAAACCAATTTTGAAAATGGATGCCGCCCATGTTGCGCTTAGACGATCTCCAGCTGTTCGTGCGTACCGCCGATGCCGGCAGCCTGTCCGCCGCCGCGCGGGCGCTGGAGGTGTCGCCGGCGGTGGCCAGTGCGGCGCTCAAGCGTCTGGAAGGGCAGCTCGAGGTGCGCCTGTTCGCTCGTTCCACCCGCAGCCTGCGCCTGACACCGGAGGGCGAGCAGTTCCTCGGCCACGCGCGCGCCGCTTTGCAGAGCCTGGACGACGGCCAGCAGCAACTGGCCGGCGGCAAGGCGGCGATCAGCGGCGTGCTGAAACTCTCCGCGCCCTCGGATTTCGGTCGCAACGTGCTGCTGCCCTGGCTCGATGCGTTCCAGCAGGAGCATCCGCAACTGAGCGTGCGCCTGCTGCTGGCCGATCGGGTCGCCGACCTGTTCCGTCAGCCGGTGGATATCGCCATCCGCTCCGGCGCGCCGGAGGACTCCAGCCTGGTGGCGCTGCCGCTGGCCGCCAGCAACCGTCGCGTGCTGTGCGGCGCGCCCGGCTACTTCGCCCGCCATGGCGTACCGCGGCAGCTGGATGACCTGCGCCGGCACAACTGCCTGCTGTACATGCTCGGCGAGCGCGTGCACGACCGCTGGAGCTTCACCCAGGGGCGGCGCGAATTGAGTGTCGCGGTCAGCGGCGACCGGGTCAGCGACGATGCCGACGTGGTGCGCCGCTGGGCTGTGGCGGGGCAGGGCTTGACCTACAAGTCCTGGCTGGATGTCGCCGCCGATGTGCAGGCCGGGCGCCTGCAGTTGGCGCTCGGCGACTACCTGGGCGAACCGACGCCGCTGAATCTGCTCTGCGCCCACCGCGCCCAGCTGAGCAAGCCGGTGCGCCTGCTGCGCGAGTTCCTCCAGGCGCGCTGCGCCGAATTGCTGGCGCAGGCGCCCTGGCTGAACACGCCAGACTGAGGCGGGCCTGTTAGCGCAGGCTGCCGACCAGCGCCGCGACGGTCGAGAGCACATGCCGGGCCAGGCGTTTCGAGCGCTCGCCGTTCCAGCCGGTGCGCGGGTTCGGCGTGCTGTCGTGGTCCTTGAACGGCATTTCCAGGGTGAAGGACAGGCAGTCGTAGGTCTGGCCGACGAAGTTGCAGGCCAGGCGCAGGTCGGCCTGCCCCGGCGCATGGCGCGGGTAGCCGTGCTCGCTCTGGAACTCCGCACCGCTGTCCTGCAGGCGGCGGCGGAACTCGCTTTCCAGCTGGGCGAGGCGCGGGCTGTAGCCCGGGTTGCCTTCGCAGCCGGCGCTGAACACGTAAGGGATTTCCTCGTCGCCATGGATGTCGAGGAACAGGTCGACGCCGCTCCGCTGCATCTGCTGCTGGACGAACAGCACCTCGGGGCTGGCCTCGGCGCTGGGCGCCAGCCAGGCGCGGTTGAGGTCGGTGCCGGCGAGGTTGGTGCGCAGATTGCCGCGCAGCGCGCCGTCGGGGTTCATGTTCGGCACCAGATAGAGGTCGGCCTGGGCGAGCAGCTGTTCCAGCTCGGCATCGGCCTCCTGCAGGCGTTCGATCAGGCCTTCCATGAACCACTCGGCCATGTGCTCGCCTGGGTGCTGCTGGGCGATCAGCCACAGCTTGCGCGGCGCCGCGGCCTGAGCGCTGACGCGCAGCAAGGGAATGGCGCGGCCCTCGATGCTCTGGCCGCAGGCCAGCTGCTCGACGCCGGGGGTGGCCAGCGCCTGTTCGATCAGTCGGGCATGGCGGGCGCGGCTGTAGGGTTCGAAATAGGCGAACCAGGCTTGCGTCTGGCTGCTGTCCAGTTCGAAGTGCAGGCCCTGCTCGTCGTAGCGGGTCGGCACGCGGAACCAGTCCTGCTGGTCGTAGGAGGCGACCGCCTGGTAGCTGCTCCAGGCCTGGCTGTAGGCCGACTGTCCGGCATTGGTCAGGCTGAAGCCATAGCGCTGGCCGGGCGTCAGCCCTTCGGCGAGGAAGTGGAACCACTGGAAGTGCGGGCTGTTCAGGTCCGGGCGGATGGCCAGCAACACCTGGTGCGAGTTGCTGGCATCGAGGACCTGGATGTTGCCGCTGTCGAAGTCGCAGCGAATGTGCATGGGCGTTTCACCAAACCGAGGAATGCGTGCGCGACGCTAGCGCTTTCAAGGCAGTGAAGTCCATGTCGGCGCCGAAGACGCGCGGGCCGACGAGCTGCAGCGCTAGGCCTTCGGGTCGGCAGCGAAGTTGACTTCATCCGACCGGGGTGGAGGTTCGCCGCGGGGCGAAATTGCGCTCACTTGGCTGCCGGTTCACCCAGCGCCTGACGAGGCGCTATGACCACCCTCGCGCGTCAGCGAACGACTGAGTTCGAGCCGTTGCTGAGGCTCAGGGACGTCTACGCAACCGCGAGCGATTCACAGCTGGAGTGCATACGCAGGGCCAAGTCCAGGCAACTGCCCGATAGGGGCCATTGGCTCTTGGTCGCGAGGTGTTTCTGTCCGCGCGGCATACGGCGGATGGATAGCCCTGCGGCAGGGCCTCCAGCTCGGCCAGCGGCTGCGACAATTGGTGCCATGCGCGACGATATTTTTCATCCAGGCTTGCTGCTAAAGTCGCGCCGCCGTCTAGAGTGGAACCTATGGACACCCATCGCCGCCACCGCCCGCAGGTCGCCTGGATGCTGTACTGCAGCGTTCTCTTCGGCGTGCTCGCGTGTGGCCTGGGCCATGGCCAGATGCTCGGCCTGCAGCTCAACGGCATTGGCGGTCTGTACTGTACGGTCGACAACGGTGGTGGGCCGCTTCGCGACCTCTCCAGCGACAGCCCGCTGAGCAGCTCCCTCTCCCTCTCCAGCATCTCGAGTTGCTCGCTGTGTGCCAGCCTGGGCCTCGGCCTGGCCCTGCTGTTCGGCATGATCTGGCTGTACTGGCCTGCCACCACTCCGCGCCTGGCCCGCGAGCGACGGATCAAGGCGCCCCCCCGCTACAGCTGGCCGCCATCCAGCCCGCGCGCGCCACCCCTGTAACCCCTGCTGCACCCTGCCCCCGCTCGGCGGGCGTCTTCGTGGGCGCCTGGCCGTCGGCGTTGTCGGATGCGGGCCGGTGCGCCCAATGCAGTTGAAGTCGTCCCGTGGGGCGACCCAAGAACCTGTTCATGATCTCGCGAGCTAGAGCCAGACAAGGCAAAAACAGCCGAGGAAGCGGAGTTTACGGTTGTAAATGAGCATTCCGAGGCTGTTTTTAACGCCGTATGGCTGACGCGCAGCAGATCGTGAACAGGCTTCTAGGGAATTAATAAGAATCAGGGGTTAGTCCATGCGTCATCTATCGCTCCTAGGCCTGTGCGCGCTCGGCGCCGGCTGGCAGGCGCCGGCTCAGGCCGACCATCTGGAGCTCGAGCAAACCACCATAGTCGCCGAGCAGGCCAGCGACCCGACGGCCCCAGGCCTCGCCGAGAAGCAGGCCGAGTTCGCCCATATCCCCGGCGGCGCGTCGCTGGTCGATGCGGAAACCTACAAGGACGGCCGCAGCAGCACCCTCCAGGATGCCCTGGGCATGGCCACCGGGGTGCTGATCCAGCCGCGTTTCGGTGCCGAGGAGGCGCGCCTGTCGATTCGCGGCTCCGGCCTGCAGCGTACCTTCCACGGTCGCGGCCTGCTGCTGATGCAGGACGGCGCGCCGGTCAACCTGGCCGACGGCAGCTTCGACTTCCAGACCATCGAACCGCTGGCCACCGACCACATCGAAGTGCTGCGCGGCGCCAACGCCTGGCGCTACGGCGCGGCCACCCTCGGCGGTGCGATCAACTTCGTCGCCCCGACCGGCAAGAGCGCACCGCCGCTGGATCTGCGCGCCGAGGGCGGCAGCTTCGGCTATCGGCGCCTGTTCGGCGCGGTGGCGCAGGACTTCGGCGATGCCGACGCCTACCTGAGCCTCAACGACTATGCCCAGGACGGTTTCCGCGACCATGCCAAGCAGGACAACCAGCGCTACTTCGCCAACCTTGGCGGGCGCATCAATGATCGACTGGCCACCCGCGTCTACCTCACCCATGTGGAGACCGATTCCGAATTGCCGGGCAGCCTGACCAAGGCGCAGCTGCGCCGCGACCCGGAGCAGGCGTCGGCGGCCAGCATCAGCGGTGACCAGCACCGTGACTTCAACCTCAACCGCCTCGGCAACCTCACCACCCTGCAACTGGACGGCGGCCACCGCCTGGAACTGGCCAGCTACTACAGCGAGAAATCGTTGTTCCACCCGATCTTCCAGGTCCTCGACATCGACAGCGAGGACTACGGCCTGCGCCTCTCGCACCTGTGGGAGAACGCGCAGGGCTGGCGCTGGCGCAGCGGGCTGGACAGCAGCCACGGGCGCAACCAGCAGTCCAACTTCGTCAATGTCGGCGGGCATAAGGGCGCCAAGGTCGACGAACTGCGGCAGACCGCGCGCAACCTGAATGTGTTCGGCGAACTGGAAGTGCCGCTCGCCGAGCGCTGGGCGCTGATCGGCGGCTTGAGCTGGCTGCATCAGCAACGCGATTCCGACGATCGCCTGCTGATCGGCCGCGATACCTCGTTCGACCAGACCTACATCGGCCGCATCGGTCGTCTCGGCGTGCGTCACGACCTGGCCGAGGGCGTGCAGCTGTTCGCCAACTTCAGCCAGAGCTTCGAGCCGCCAAGCTTCAGCGAACTCACCGGCGGCCAGGTCATCGCCTTCGCCCCCAACAGCGAGCAGCAGGCCAGCACCTGGGAGGCCGGCATGCGCTGGTCACGCGATAGTCTCGACCTCGATCTGGCGGTGTACCGCAGCGAGATCCGCGACGAGCTGCTGAGCCTCAACGACGCCAACGGCCAGCCGCTCGGCACGGTCAACGCCGATCGCACCGTCCACCAGGGCGTCGAACTGGGCGGCGCCTGGACCCTCGGCCAGGTCGTGCTGCGCGGCCAGTATCTGTTCAACGACTTCCGCTTCGACGACGACCCAATGTTCGGCGACAACCGCCTGGCAGGCGTGCCACGCCAGTTCCTCAAGGGCGAGGCGTTGTGGCAGCTGGAAGGCTGGTACGCCGGGCCGACCTGCGAGTGGGTGCCCAGCCATTACAACGTCGACCAGGCCGAGACCCTGTATGCCGAGGGCTACGCCATCTGGGGCCTGAAGGGCGGCTACCGGCCGGCCGACGGCCTGGGCTTCTTCGTCGAGGGCCGCAACCTCGCGGACAAGACCTATATCGCCACCACCGGCGTGATCGCCAATGCCGACGGCCGGGACAGCGCGCAGTTTCTGCCCGGCGATGGCCGCAGCCTGTATGTCGGCCTGGAATGGCGCCTGTAGTTTTGCCACGCGAACCCTGATCACCCAAGGAGATGGACCATGAAACTGACTAACGCCCTGCTCTTGACCGCCCTGCTGCTGCCCGCGGCGTTCGCCGGCGCCCACGACTACGCGGCCGGCACCCTGCACATCGAGCATCCCTGGTCGCGCGAGATGCCGCCGAGCGCACCGACCGCCGCCGCCTATTTCGTCGTGCACAACAAGGGCGCGGCCGCCGACCGCCTGCTCGGCGTCGACACCCCGATGGCCGCCAAGGCCGAGCTGCACGAGCACGTGCAGGCGGGCGAGCTGATGAAGATGCAGCAGGTGCAGAGCGTCGAGGTGCCCGCCGGCGGCGAGGCCAGCTTCGCGCCGGGCGCCTACCACGTGATGCTGTTCGGCCTGCAGCAGCAGTACCGGGACGGCCAGCGCTTCCCGCTGACCCTGCATTTCGAGAAGGCCGGCGACGTCAAGGTCGAGGTGGCGGTGCAGAAGCAAGCGCCAGCCGAACAGGCCGACCACGCCGACCATGCCCAACACGCCGAGCACGATCACGCGCAGTAGCGCCGAGCAGCCGCGGCTCAGTCCGGCCGACCTTGGCCTGAGCCGCGCGGTATTCGCCACCAATGGAGGCCGAGCACCATGAACCCGTCGATCCCGTCGTTCTACAACCAGGCCTGGCGCTGGCATTTCTATGCCGGGCTGTTCGTCATCCCCTTCCTGCTCATGCTGTCGCTGACCGGCATGGTCTACCTGTTCAAGCCGCAGCTGGACCGGCTGATGTATGCCGAACTGTTGCTGGTGCCGCGCGGCGAGCAGCTGCTGAGCGCCGACCGGCAGCTGGCCGTGGTCAGGCAGGCCCACCCGCAGGCGAGCGTGAGCAAGTACCTGCCGCCGGTGGATGGCGAGCACAGCGCGCAGTTCGTCATCGCCGAGGGCGAGCGCCAGCTCAACCTGTTCGTCGACCCCTATCGCGGCACGCTGCTGGGCAGCCAGGATGCCGAGAACAACCTGCAGGCCATCGCCCGTGCGCTGCACGGCACGCTGCTGGCCGGTACAGTCGGCGACCGCCTGATCGAGCTGGCCGCCGGCTGGGGCATAGTCCTGGTGATCTCCGGGCTGTACCTCTGGTGGCCGCGTGGCCAGGGTGGCGCCGGCGTGCTGTGGCCGCGCCTGAGCGCGCGCGGGCGGCTGTTCTGGCGCGACCTGCATGCGGTGACCGGTTTCTGGGGCGCGCTGCTCTTGCTGTTCATGCTGCTCACTGGGATGACCTGGACCGGCCTGTGGGGCGAGCAGTTCGCCGCGGTGTGGAACCGCTTCCCGGCGCAGATGTGGAACGCGGTGCCGAAGTCCGACCTGCAGGCGCGCAGCCTCAACAGCGCCAGTCAGCAGACCGTCGCCTGGGCGGCGGAGAACACCCCGCTGCCGACTTCCGACCCGCATGCCGCGCACCAGGGCCATACCCAGGCGGCGAGCGGGCCGGTGTCGGCGCAGATCGGCCTGCAACAGGTGGTCGACCTGGCCCGCGCCGAGAACGTGCAGCCGGGTTACAGCGTGAGCCTGCCAAAAGGCGCGGAGGGCGTGTACACCGTCGCCCTGTTCGCCGACGACCCGCGCGCCGACGCCACCCTGCATGTCGACCAGTACAGCGGCAAGCTGCTCGCCGACCTGCGCTGGCAGGACTACGGCCTGGTGGCGAAGAGCGTGGAGATGGGCGTGGTGCTGCACGAGGGCAAGTTCTTCGGCCTGGCCAACCAGCTGCTGATGCTGGCGGTGTGCCTGATGATCCTGCTCAGTTCGCTCAGTGGCCTGGTGCTGTGGTGGCAGCGCCGGCCGCAGGGCTCGTTGGGTGTGCCGCCGCTGCGCCACGACCTGCCGTTATGGAAGGGCGCGGTGGTGCTGATGCTGCTGCTCGGCCTGGCGTTGCCGTTGGTCGGTGCCTCGCTGCTGCTGATTTGGACGTTGGACTGGCTGGTTTTATCGCGTTTTGCTCCGGCGCAACGGGTGTTGGGCAGCTAATCTTGCTCGGCGAGGATGGACGAGTTAAGAATCATTCCTTATTGTGCGGCAGGCTTCACCCCCGTTCTGATAGAGGATATATCCATGCGCAAATTGCTTCTGCTCAGTCTGATTGCCGCCAGCCCTCTGGCTTTCGCCGATCCGCAATGCACCACCGCCGACAAGGCGCAGTGGCAGGATCAGACCAAATTCCAGGAAACCCTCAAGGGTCAGGGTTACGAGATCAAGAAGTTCAAGGTCACCAGCACCAATTGCTACGAGATCTACGGCTGGGACAAGGACAAGCGCAAGGTCGAAATCTATTTCGACCCGGTGAGCGGTAACGTCGTCGAGCAAGAGATCGAAGACTGAGCCATGCGCGACGACACCCTGCGCCTGTGGGACCCGCTGGTGCGCTTCTGCCACTGGTCGGTGGCCGGGGTGTTCTTCGCCGATTACTTCTTCCTCACCTCCTTCGGCTCCCAGGTGCAGTTCTGGCATCGCTGGCTCGGCTATTACGCCGTGCTGTGCGTGCTGATCCGCGTGGGCTGGGGCTTCGTCGGCTCGCCGGCGGCGCGTTGGGCGGACTTCTGGCCGACGCCGACGCGACTCGCCACGCACCTGCGGGCGCTATTCAAGAGGCAACCCTTCCACCGCCTCGGCCATTCGCCGCTCGGCGCGCTGGTGATGTTGCTGATGCTGCTGTCGATGCTGAGCCTCGGCGTCAGCGGCTTCCTGATGGAGGAGGTCGACTACTTCTGGGGCGAGGATCTGCCGCGCGACATCCACGTGTGGATCGCCGACGCGCTGTTCGCGCTGGTCTGCGTGCATATCGCCGCCGCCCTGTTCGAGAGCTGGCGGCTGAAGGAGAACCTGCCGTTGTCGATGATCACCGGCAAGCGGCGCAGGCTGTAGGGTGGAAAACCGCGAAGCGTTTTCCACCGTCGGTGGCTGTAAGAGCCTGTTTACGATCTCGCGAGCTAGAGCCAGACAAGGCGCAACGACCAACGGGAGTAACAGCCGCAGGCTGGCCCAAAGGGCGAGCGTAGCGAGTCAAATGGCCGAGGGAGCGCAGTTTACGAGCTGTAAATGAGCATGACTCGCTGCGCTCGCCCCGTCGGGGCCGCGCTAAAGCGCGTTAGCCGCAAGCGGCTTGCCGAGGCCATTTTTAACGCCGTATGGCCGACGCGCAGCAGATCGTAAACAGGCTCTAAGAAGCGACAAGGCGATTGCTACACCAGGCGGGCCTCCAGGCTGTTCTGCGCCAGGCGTTTGGCCTGCTCCTCGGTCATGCCCAGGCCTTCGTGCAGGGCGGCGAAGTTCTCGGTGACATAGCCGCCGAAGTAGGCCGGGTCGTCGGAGTTGACCGTCACCTTCACTCCCGCTTCGAGCATGTCGAGGATGTTGTGCCGGCGCATGTCGGCGAACACGCAGAGCTTGATGTTGGACAGTGGGCAGACGGTCAGCGGGATCTGCTCGTCGATCAGCCGCTGCATCAGTTTCGGATCCTCGGCGGCGCGCACGCCGTGGTCGATGCGGCTGACCTTCAACAGATCCAGGGCTTCCCAGATATATTCCGGCGGGCCTTCCTCGCCGGCGTGGGCGACGGTGAGCAAGCCTTCGCTGCGCGCGCGGTCGAACACCCGCTGGAACTTGCGCGGCGGGTGGCCCAGCTCCGAACTGTCGAGGCCGACGGCGAAGAAGGCGTCGCGATAGGGCAGGGCCTGGTCGAGGGTCTTTTGCGCTTCTTCCTCGGAGAGATGGCGCAGGAAGCTCAAGATCAGCCCGCTGCTGATGCCCAGCTGCTCGCGGCCATCCTTGAGCGCCTGGCGGATGCCGTTGAGCGCGACCTCGAAGGGGATGCCGCGCTCGGTGTGGGTCTGCGGGTCGTAGAACGGCTCGGTGTGGATGACGTTCTGCGCCTTGCACTTGTGCAGGTAGGCCCAGGTCAGGTCGTAGAAGTCCTGCTCGCTGCGCAGCACGGCGGCGCCCTGGTAGTAGAGGTCGAGGAATTCCTGCAGGTTGTTGAAGGCGTAGGCCTGGCGCAGGGTTTCCACATCGGCCCAGGGCAGGGCGATCTTGTTACGTTCGGCCAGGGCGAACAGCAGTTCGGGTTCCAGCGAACCTTCCAGGTGCAGGTGCAGTTCGGCTTTGGGCAGGGCATTGAGCCAGTCGTACATGGTCGTCCTCGTGATCGGGCGGGTATGCCGGCTAGTTTAACGGCGCGGTCAGGATGACGGCAGGTTCGTAGGATGGGTTGAGCGTAGCGATAGCCATCGATCGTCGGTGATGGGCAGCACAGGCTCAACCTCTCCTCGTATCTTCTCACCCTAACGACAGGTCCTGACCGATCATCGGGAGGTGGTCTTCACCTGGTCGCCGATCTGTTGCGCCCGCTGGACGCGGGGTGGCGAGCGGTGGGGACGGGGTTACCAGGGCAGCGGCGTGCCCTCGTAGTCGATATACAGATGCTTGCCGCTGCCGCCGTGCAGGGCGATTTGCTGGACCAGGCCGCTGCAGCTGGTCGGCACGTCCAGCGGCGCCTCGCTGCCGCCCATGTCGGTGCGCACCCAGCCGGGATGCAGCGACAGCACGGTCAGGTGGCGCTCGCTCTGTTCCTGCTCGCCATGGAAGCCGCGACTCAGGCAATTCAGCGCGGCCTTGCTGGCCTTGTACAGGGCCAGGTAGCTGCTGTCGTTGCCGGCGATGCTGCCGAGGATCGAGCTCATGAACGCCACCGTACCGCTGCCCTCGCGCACCTGCATGGCGAAGCGCTCGGCCAGGCGCACCGGCGCCACCGCGTTGGTCATGAACAGCTGGCCGAGTTCGGCCTGAGTGGCGGCGCCGACGGATTGGTGCTGCGGGCCGGAAATTCCGGCGTTGACGACCAGCAGGTCGAACACCTGGTCGTGCAGGCGTTGCTGCAGGGCGTCGACCGCCTCGCCATCGTCAATATCCACCTGCGCGATGACCACGCCGGGCAGTGCACGCAGCTCGTCGGCGCGCTGCGGGTCGCGCACCGTGGCAGTGACCTGCCAACCTTCCGCCCGCAACTGGCGCACTAGCCCCAGGCCGAGGCCGCGGGAAGCGCCGATGATCAGGGCCGATTTCGTCTGGCTCATGGCTGTCGATCCTCCGTCAGGTGAAGAGACCTACAGCATAACGGGCCGGGCGGCTTGCTGCCTGGCCAGGTCGGTCATCGCAACCCTGTTGCGGGCCAACTTCGGCCCCTATCTAGCGTCTTACCGCCCTTCCAGGCCGCCGATCACCACGGTCTTGATGATGAAGCCGAGCACCCGAGGCCGAGGAACAGCACCGTGGTGCCGTCGCGGCCGGCCTTGGACTGGGGCTGGGCGAGTGGAAGGAAGTGCCGGCGCGTTTGCCTACGACTAGTGGCCTGTACGGTTAGTTGGCTAACTCAAGTTCGGATGGCTGAGGTTCTGAGACCAGGCGCTGCGACGAGTCATAGCCCGCTATGGCGAGGAGCAGCAACGCCGTATCGGGGCCTCAGACGCCGAAATTGACTAATTGAACTAACCACACAGGCCACTAGCTGTTTAGCCGTGAATACCGCGCGTCATTTCGATGATGTAGCCAATGAGCGGCTTCGCCAGGAAGGCGAACAGGCACAGGCCGAGGCCGAGGAACAGGATGGCGGTGCCGAGGCGGCCGGCCTTGGACTTCTTCGCCAGGTCCCAGATGATGAAGGCCATGAAGATCATCAGGCCGCCGACCAGGACGTACATCATCAGCGCTTCGAACTGTTCCGGTTCCATCGCTTACCTCCAGCAATTAGGCAAAGACAGGCAAGGGCCAGTCAAGGGACTGACCATGGGGCGGGCGATTGTTGTTGGGATGCTCTGACGGCGGGGCCACGCGAAATCGGCGGCGATTATACGGGAATGCCGCCGTCGCGCAGCGCGCCTTCGTCGGCCGGCACTCAGCTGCGCAGATGCTGCAGCGGCAGTTCGGTGCTGGAGATCACCTGGTCGAGGACGAAGCTCGAGCGCACGCTGGACACGCCCTCGATGCGCGTCAGAGTGCCGAGCAGCAGCTTCTGGTAATGGTCCATGTCCGGCACCACCACCTTCAGTTGGTAGTCGGCATCCATCCCGGTGACCAGGCTGCACTCCAGCACTTCCGGGCATTTGCGGATGACTTCCTGAAAGTGCTCGAAACGCTCGGGGGTGTGGCGGTCCATGCCGATCAGGACGAAGGCGGTGAGGCTCAGACCGAGCTTCTTGCGGTCCAGCAGCGCCACCTGGCGGACGATGAAACCGTCGTCTTCCAGCTGCTTGACCCGCCGCGAGCAGGGCGAGGGCGACAGGCCGATGCGTTCGGCCAGTTCCTGGTTGGACAGGCGGGCGTCGCGCTGCAGTTCGGCGAGAATGTTCAGGTCATAGCGGTCGAGTTTGTTCATGGCGCGCAGTCTTTGTTGTTTGATTGCTGTTGATCATGCTGTTTTAGCTAAAAATTGCGCAAGTGCCAGTTATATGGACAGTCTTCGCAAGCCCCTGCTGCACCGATAGGCCTAAGCTTTACCTCAGTTTCACGGCCCGGACGTAAGCGTCCATCCGGCCCGCCCAATCAGGCAGGCCGTCGCCGCCGATCCCACCGGATCGTCACGGCCCCCGGGTCCGCACCGCCCAACCAGGCAGGCGAGGAAAGCGGCGACACAATCGCCAGCACAGGACAGACAGCAAAAAGGGAGACCGCGGGGTCTCCCTTTTTGCTGTCCGGCGTTCGCTGCCAGCGGCGTAACCCACCAGCGATGTCGCCATGGACGTCCAGCAGGGCTGCTGGGTTACGCCTACGGCTAACCCGCCCTACGAACCTGTACAAGCGGATTTATCCGCGAACCCGGGATAAAGGCGGTGCCAAGCCTTTCGCGAATGAATTCGCTCCTACAGGTTCGGCATGTGCTGACAGTCCACAGGGCAGGGGCTGCTGCACTCCGGATTGCATCCGGGCTACGACATCTCCAACTCGTAAACTCCACACCCTCGACCATTTTGATTAGCTACGCTCACCCTGCGGGTGTTACTCCGCTTCGCCACGTTGTGCCTTGTCTGACTCTAGCTCGCGAGATCGTAAACAGGCCCTGAGGCGGATGGCTGACGTTACCGGCAGTGGGGTGGCGGGTGACATTTGCGGGTGCCGGGCCGGGCCATGCCGGTGCGCCGGCGCGCGCTAAAACCGCGCCCGGTCAGCGCCTGGGCTTGCCGGCTGGGGCGCTCAGGCGGGGGGCGTGGGGTTTCAGGATAGTGGCGCAAAATGTGCATTTCCGTGTGAAATCCGCAACGCCTATAGTGTGTTGCAGGCTTTCCCACCTTGCGCACCACCACACAGACCAGCCCATGCGCCACAAGGAACTGAAACACTGGACCGCCGGCGTCGCTCATTTGCTGGCCCTGCCCAGCGGCCGCGCGCGCTTGCTTGGCCTCAGCCAGTGGCTGAAGCAGATCTGCCACGTCGATCACTTCGTCCTCTTCGTCTATGAAGGCAATCACCGCCCGCTGGCGCTGTTCGACACCTTCCCGGCGGACAAGCGCAAGGTCTACGTCGACGACTATCAGGTCGGCCCCTATCTGCTCGACCCTTTCTACCTGGCCTGTACGCGCAACCAGCCGCCCGGCCTGTGGCGCTTGCGCCAGTTCGCCCCGGACCACTTCTACCTCGGCGAGTACTACCTGAATTACTACCAGCTGACCGGTCTGGCCGAAGAGGTGGCCTTCTTCGTCGATCTCGCCGACGGCGCCAAGGGCGTGCTGTCGCTGATGCGCAGCACCGCCAGCCCGACCTACAGCCGCGATGAACTGCAGCTGCTCGACTGCGCTCAGCAGGTGGTCGAGGAAGTGGTGCAGGAGGCCTGGCAGCAGCGCCGCGATCAGCAGCCGCGCCCGGCGCAGGACCTGGATCACCAGATTCGCGCCGCCTTCGAGCAGTTCGGCGCGCACAGCCTCACCGCGCGTGAGCAGGAAATCGTCCAGTTGTTGCTGCGCGGCCACTCCAGCGCCTCGGTGGCCGAGCAACTGGCAATCAGCCCCGGCACGGTGAAGATCCACCGCAAGAACATCTACGCCAAGCTCGGCATCGGCAGCCAGGCCGAGCTACTCGGGCTGTTCATCCGCGAGCTGTCGGGATCGGCGGTGGAGGGCGAGTCGCCGTTGCCCGCGGGGGCGCTGTCCCAGTAGCGCGCCCTAGGGCGCTTTTCCTCGGCTATGCCCCCGTTACGTGTTGGGGCGTCGTAGCCCGGACGCAACCCGGGTACAGCATCCCTTGCCCGTGGGCTGTCAGCTCATGCCGAACCTGTAGGAGCGAATTCATTCGCGAAAGGGCTGGCATCGTCTTTATCCCTGGTTCGCGGATAAATCCGCTCCTACAAAAAGCACTAACCCATGCAACACGTGGCAGGGGCATAGCCTTTGCCTCGGCCCGCGCCTATCCCCCGAGGGATATATACAGGGCAAAACCGCGATTGCTAGTTTGAGCCCCACTAGCACTAATAAAGAGTGGGGCCTGCGGTGAACGATTCCAGCCAAGCGTTCGATATCGAGTTTCGCCAGGTGGTCAAGCGCTATGGCGCCGTGGCGGCGGTCAACGGCCTGAGTTTCAAGGTCAGGCGCGGCGCCTTCCACTCCTTTCTCGGCAGCTCCGGCTGCGGCAAGACCACCACCCTGCGGATGATCGCCGGCTTCGACCAGCCCAGCGAGGGCGAAGTGTTGCTGGCCGGCCAGCCGATGGCCGGGGTACCGGCCTACCAGCGTCCGGTGAACATGGTGTTCCAGAGTTACGCGCTGTTTCCCCATCTCTCGGTGCTGGAGAACATCGCCTACGGCCTGCGCTACCGCAGCTCGCGCCCGGACCGCGCCGAGCAGCGCCGCTTGGCCGAGCAGGCGCTGGAGATGGTGCGTCTGACCGGCTTCGGCGCGCGCAAGCCGCACGAGCTGTCCGGCGGCCAGCAGCAGCGCGTGGCGCTGGCGCGGGCACTGGTCAACAAACCGACTGTGTTGCTGCTCGATGAGCCGCTGGCGGCGCTGGACCGCAAGCTGCGCAAGGAGATGCAATCCGAGTTGCTGCGCCTGCAGCGCGAGGTCGGCATCACCTTCGTGCTGGTCACCCACGACCAGGAAGAGGCGCTGTCGATGAGCGACAGCATCAGCATCATGCAGGACGGCCTGATCATCCAGACCGCCAGCCCCGAGCAACTCTACGAGACTCCGGCCAGCCGCTACGTGGCGGACTTCATCGGCGAATCCAACCTGTTCGACGGCACCGTGCGCCGCATCGAGGGCGACCGCGTGGTGCTGCAGACCGCCCAGGGCCTGGAGCTGGCCAGTCCGCCGACCCCCAGCGGGCCGCCGCTCAAGGCCAGCGAGGCGGGCTGCATCGCGGTGCGCCCGGAACAGATCAGCATCGGCGCCGAGAGTGCGCCGTTGGCCCGCGAGATCAGCCTGCGCGGGCACGTCGAGGATCGCATCTACCTCGGCAACCTCACCGAATACCGGGTGCGCACCGAACCGTTCGGCATCGTCTGCGTGCGCGTGCCCTGTCATGGCGCGCAGGAGCGCGGCGCGTTCGAGCATGGCGCACCGGTGCGGGTGGGCTGGGACCAGGCCAGTGGCCTGGCGATGACGTTGTAGGCGCAGGGCCGCGATTTCCGCGCGGTTTCCGAGTAGGCAGAACAACAGCAACAGCTAACAGGCGGGAGAGTGCGATGGACGAACGTAAGAGCTTCATCAAGACGATGCGCAGCTGGCAGAACGGCTCCATCACCCGGCGCGAGTTTCTCGGTCGCACCGGCCTGGGCCTGGCCGCCGCGGTGGTCGCCAGCAATATGCCCGGTCTGCTGACCAGTAAGGCCTTCGCCGGCGAGAAGGGCTCGATCGGCGATCGCGTGGTGCTGGCCACCTGGCCGAACTACCACAACCCGGAGAACTTCACGGCCTTCGCCAAAGCCACCGGCGCCCAGGTCCAGGTCAACGTGTTCGGCTCCAACGAGGAGATGCTCGCCAAGCTGCAGGCCGGCGGCAGCGGCTGGGACGTGTTCGTGCCGACCAACTACACCATCAGCACCTATGCCGAGCTGGGCCTGATCGAGCCGCTGGACCTGGCCAAGCTGCCGAACTTCGACCCGGCCTCCTTCGAGAAACGCTTCATGGAGCAGGGCGTGATCAACGGCAAGGTCTATGCCGTGCCGAAGGATTGGGGCACCACCGGCTTCGTTTACGACGGCCAGAAGCTCAGCGCCAAGCCGAGCAGTTGGAAGGAGTTCTGGGAGCTGAGCCAGGGCACGGCGACCGGGCGGGTGATGGTTCACGATTACCAGCTGACCGTGATCGGCAACGCCCTGAAGTCCTTCGGCTACAGCTTCAACTCGCTGGATGCGAAGGAGTTGGCCGATGCCGAGAAGCTGCTGCTGGAGGTCAAGCCGCACCTGTTCGCGATCAACTCCGACTACCAGCCGTCGATGCGCAACGGCGATGCCTGGATGGCCATGTGCTGGACCGGCGACGCCAAGCAACTGCGCCGCGACATCCCGAGCATGCAGTACGTGCTGGGCCGCGAGGGCGGCGAGTTGTGGAGCGACTTCTTCGCCATTCCGAAGAGCGCCGAGCGCCGCGAGGCGGCCTATGCCTTCATCAACTTCCTGCTCGACCCGCAGGTGAATAAGCTGGAAGTCGAGGCCCACGGCTACCCGAGCGGCGACAAGCGGGTGGATGCCTTGCTGCCCAAGGCCATGCTCGATGACCCGATCATGTACCCGGCCGCCGAGGTGCTCAGCACCCTCGAGTTCGGCGCCGCGGCGACCCTCACCAGCCCGGCCCGCGCCGAGCTGATGGCGCGCTTCAAGGCGGCGTAGCGCCCGGCCGATTCGCTGGTTTCCCGCTCCCCGTGGGGAGCGGGCCAGGGAGAGGGGGAAGTCTTCGGACCCTCTCCCCAACCCGCTCCCTAGGAGGGCGAGGGGGCTGCTGGTGCGAGGCTTTCTGATCCATGCGGAGTAAGGATTCACCTATGCATATTGCCGTTAGCGCCCCGCTCCAGGCGGCGAGCGCCGCTGGGCCAGGCGTTGCCGGACAGAGCCTCGGCCGGCGCGTCACCTGGCTGTTGCTGTTGCCCTCGACCCTGTGGTTCCTGCTGCTGTTGCTGCTGCCGCTGTTGATCATCCTGGTGTTCAGCCTCGGCGAGCGCAGTGCGGTCGGCGGCTACAGCGCCGCGCTGACCCTGGACAATTACCTGAACCTCGGTGCGCGGGCCAAGGCCTTCTCCAATACCCTGGTGCTGGCGCCGGTGGGCACCCTGATCTGCCTGCTCGCGGCCTACCCGCTGGCCTATTTCCTGGCGGTGAAGGTCAAGCGCAACAAGTCGCTGCTGCTGACCCTGGTGATAGTGCCGTTCTGGACCAGCTTCCTGATCCGCACCTACGCCTGGATCTTCATCCTCAGCGGCAAGGGCATTCCGGCGCTGCTGGCCAGCGTCGGCCTGGACGACGTGCGTCTGATCAACACGCCGACCGCGGTGCTGATCGGCATCGTCTACGGCTACCTGCCGCTGATGGTGTTCCCCATCTACGTCAGCCTGGAGAAGCTCGACAAGCGCCTGCTGGAAGCCTCCGGCGATCTCGGCGCGGGCGCCTTCGAGACCTTCCGGCGCATCACCCTGCCGCTGTCGGCGCCGGGGGTGATCACCGGGGTGATGCTGGTGTTCATCCTGCTGATGGGCGAGTTCCTGATCCCGGCGATCCTCGGCGGCGGCAAGGTGTTCTTCGTCGGCAACGCGCTGGTCGACCTGTTCCTGCAATCGCGCAACTGGCCGTTCGGCAGCGCGGTGGCCATGACCCTGGTGGCGATGATGCTGGCGATCATCGCCCTCTACCTGAAGCTGGTGGAGCGCCTGGGCGGCAAGCAGTCGGACGGAGGGCTCTGAGATGTGGCTGAGAAGTTATTCGACTTCGGTCTACCTGTTCCTCTACGCGCCGATCGCGCTGATCATGCTGTTCAGCTTCAACGCCGGCCAGCATGCGGCGGCCTTCGAGTGCTGTTCGACGCAGTGGTTCGGCCGGGCGTTCGGCAACCCCTTCATCATGGAGGCGCTCGCCACCAGCCTGCTGATCGCGCTGAGTTCGGCGGTGATCGCCACGCTGTTCGGCACCCTCGCGGTGTTCGGCCTGCAGCGGGTCGGCAAACGCGTGCGCCTGCTGTTCGAGGCGCTGATCTACAGCGCCATCATCATCCCCGGCATCGTCATCGGCATCGCCACCCTGATCGCCTTCATCAGCCTGTTCGACCTGCTCAATCCGCTGCTGGCGGCGCTGGATCTGGGCATCCCGCGGCTGAACATGGGCTTCGCCACTGTGGTCGCGGCCCATTCGCTGTTCACCATGGCGTTGGTGATGGTGATCGTCCGCACCCGCGTCGAGGCGCTGGATCGCGCCCTGCTGGAGGCCTCGGCCGATCTCTATGCGCCGCCGCTGGAGACCTTCTGGCGGGTCACCTTGCCGCAGATCGCCCCGGCGGTGCTGGCCGGCTTCCTGCTGGCGTTCACCTTCAGCTTCGATGACTTCATCGTCGCCTTCTTCGTCGCCGGCTCCGAGACCACCCTGCCGATCTACATCTTCTCCTCGATCCGCCGTGGTGTGACGCCGGAGATCAATGCCATCTCCACGCTAATCATCTGCGTCTCGCTGGCACTGCTGTTCACCTCCCGTTACCTGCAAAACCGCCGTGCCGGCGTACATCCCTGATGGAGGGCTTTATGCGCGATCAGTTGTATATCAATGGCGAGTGGGTCAGCCCGGATCTGGGTGGTTACTTCGAGGTGCTCGACCCGGCCAGCGAGCAAGTCATCCAGCGTGTGCCAGCCGGCACCGAAGAGGACATCGACCATGCCGTACGCGCCGCCCGGCGGGCCTTCGAGCATGGCTGGGGGCAGACCAGCGGAGCCGAGCGGGCGGGCTGGCTGGAGGCGCTGGCGGATGAACTGGAGGCTGGCCAGGAGGCGCTGGCCCTGCTCGAGGTGCGCGACAACGGCAAGCCGCTGGCGGAAGCGCAGTGGGATATCGGCGATGCGATTGGCTGCTTTCGTTATTACGCCGAGCTGGCGCGGGAACTGGACAGCCGCCAGGACGAGGTGCTGGTGCTGCCGGATCAGCGTTTCCGCTGCCGGATCCGCCGTGAGCCGGTCGGCGTGGCGGGGCAGATCATCCCGTGGAACTACCCCTTGCTGATGGCCGCGTGGAAAGTCGCCCCGGCGCTGGCGGCGGGTGCCACCGTGGTGTTGAAGCCCTCCGAGCTGACGCCGCTGACGGCGCTGGAGCTGGCCGCGGCGGCCGACCGCATCGGCCTGCCGGCGGGGGTGCTGAACCTGGTGACCGGCCTCGGCGCCGAGGCCGGCGGCCCGCTCAGCCAGCACCCGATGGTGGACAAGCTGGCCTTCACCGGCAGCGTGCCGACCGGCGCGAAGATCATGTCGGCCGCCGCCGCGGACATCAAAAACATCAGCCTGGAGCTGGGCGGCAAGTCGGCCTTCATCGTCTTCGACGATGCCGATGTCGAGGCGGCCGTGGAGTGGATTCTGTTCGGCATCTTCTGGAACCAGGGCCAGGTCTGCAGCGCCACCTCACGCCTGCTGGTGCAGGAGGGCATCGCCACGCGGCTGCTCGAGCGGTTGGTCGAAGCCACCCGCAACATCCGCATCGGTCACGGCCTGGAGCCGGGCGTGCAACTCGGTCCGCTGATCAGCCAGGGCCAGCTGGACAAGGTCATCGGCTTCATCGAGCAGGCCAAGGCCAGCGGCGCGCGGCTGCTCACCGGCGGTCGGCGTCCGGCGCAGCTGGACAGGGGTTATTTCATCGAGCCGACGATCTTCGATGAGCCGGCGGAGAACAGCAGCATCTGGCGCGAGGAGGTGTTCGGCCCGCTGCTCTGCGTCAAACGCTTCAAGCGTGAGGAAGAGGCCGTGCGCCTGGCCAACGCCAGCCGCTTCGGCCTGGCCGGCGCGGTGATGAGCGGCGATCCAGCACGCGCGGCGCGGGTGGCCAACGCCCTGCGCGCCGGCATCGTCTGGGTCAACTGTTCGCAGCCGACCTTCAGCCAGGCGCCGTGGGGCGGCATGAAGCAGAGCGGCATCGGCCGCGAGCTGGGACGCTGGGGACTGGAGAATTACCTGGAAGTGAAACAGGTGACCGAGTACGTCGGCCGCGAACCCTGGGGCTGGTATCTGAAGTGAGGCAGTGGTCGGTGGTTGGGCAGCGCAGGTCCGTAGGCTGGTGCTGAACGAAGTGATGCCCAACAAGGAGTCGCAGGTGACTCCCAACGTTCGATCTCGAAACTGACTGGTTTCTCGCCGGCGCGGGAATGACTGGTGCAGGGCTGCCGATCCTTACCTCTGCGCTTAGAGCCTGCCTACGATCTGCTGCGCGTCGGTCAAACTGCGTTGAAAACGGCTTCGGAATGCTCATTTACAACGCGTAAACTCCGCTTCCTCAGCCGTTTTCGCCTTGTTTGACTCTAGCTCGCGAGATCGTAAACAGCCTCTTAAGTGTTCTGCGCGATGCGCCAGAGCACGCCGCTCGGGTCGATCAGCACGCAGTCGCGCATGCCCCAGGGCTGCTCCTGCGGCGGCACCAGGCGCACGCCATAGCGCTCGGCGAGGCGGGCCTCCTGGATCTGCTGCCACCAGGCGTCCAGGTCCTCGACCAGCAGATGCAGCATGCAGTTGTCGGCCCATTCGCGGACGTAATAGTTCTGCAGCAGGAAGGCGCAATGCTCGCCGTGACTGAAATAGGCCAGCTGCTCATCGGCCCAGCCGGGTTTGAAACCCAGGTCCTGGTAGAACTGCCGGCTGAGTTGGAAATCCTTGGCCGGCACGAAGGCCTTGAGTTCGACGCTGCGTAGTGGGTTCATCCTTGTCTCCTTTTTCAGCGCGGGCGCGGCATGGGTATCCGATTGTAGGTTGGGTTGAGGCGCTTGCGACGAAGCCCAACGGACGGCATTGACTCCAACGCCGTTGTCGATTCCCGCTCGTTGGGCTTACCTAGGTTTCAGCCACTCCAGCATGCCCAGCCCGGCCGTGCGGCCGCTGGCGAAGCAGGCGGTGAGCAGGTAGCCGCCGGTGGGCGCTTCCCAGTCGAGCATTTCGCCGGCGCAGAACACCCCGGGAAGCTGGCGCAGCATCAGGTGCTGGTCCAGCGCGGCGAAGGGCACGCCGCCGGCGCTGCTGATCGCCTCGTCCAGCGGCCGTGCCTTCAGCAAGGTCAGCGGCAGGGCCTTGATCGCGGCCGCCAGCTGCGCGGGATCGGCGTAGGCCTCGGCGCTGCTCAACTCGCGCAGCAGGCCGGCGCGCACGCCGTCGAGGCCGAGTTGGCCGCGCAGGTGGTTGCTGATCGACTTGCTGCCGCGCGGCTTGCGCAGGGCGGCTTCGACCTGCGCCGGGCTTTTCTGCGGCAGCAGATCGAGATAAATCGTCGCGCGGCCTTCGGCCGCGATCCGTTCGCGGATCGGCGCCGACAGTGAGTAGATCAGGCTGCCTTCGACGCCGCCGGTGGTGATGACAAACTCGCCCAGTCGTGCGGGCTCCTGATCCAGGCGGATGGCGCTGGACTTGACCGGCGCGCCGGCGAACTTCTCGGCGAACAGCGGGCTCCAGCCGCTCACCTCGAAGCCGCAGTTGCTCGGCTGCAGCGCCGCCACGGCGATGCCGCGTTGTTCCAGCAGCGGCACCCAGGTGCCGTCCGAACCGAGGCGTGCCCAACTGCCGCCGCCGAGGGCGAGCAGGGTGGAGTCGCTGCGCACGGCGATTTCCCCTGCGACCGTGGCGATGCGCAGGCTGCCATCGGCGTTCCAGCCCAGCCAGCGGCTGCGGGTGTGCAGGTTCACGCCATGCTCGCGCAGGCGCTTGAGCCAGGCGCGCAGCAGCGGCGCGGCCTTCATATCTGTGGGGAACACTCGCCCGGAGCTGCCGACGAAGGTGTTTATGCCCAGGCCGTGAATCCAGGCACACAGTCTATCGGCCCCGAACTTGGCCAGCAGCGGCTCGATCTGTTCGCGGCGCTCGCCGTAGCGGGAGAGGAAGGCCTGCTTGGGCTCGGAATGGGTGATATTCATCCCGCCCACTCCGGCCAGCAGGAACTTGCGCCCGACCGAGGGCATGGCGTCGTAGAGGTCGACCCTGACCCCGGCCAGCGCCAGCACCTCGGCGGCCATCAGCCCGGCGGGGCCGCCGCCGATGATGGTGGCGCGAGGGGCGGCAGGGGCGGCGGACTCGTTCATGGCGTAGGGCTGGCAGGTAATGGGGATGGCGCATTCTACCCGAGGCCGGTGGCTGTGCTGGTTGGGAATGCATGAACCCTGAAGGCTGAATGCATTCGCCCTTAGAACCTGTCTACGATCTGCTGCGCGTCGGTCAAACTGCGTTGAAAACGGCTTCGGAATGCTCATTTACAACGCGTAAACTCCGCTTCCTCAGCCGTTTTCGCCTTGTTTGACTCTAGCTCGCGAGATCGTAAACAGGTTCTTACAGAAGGCTATGTCCCAGTTACGTGTTGCGCAGCGCTTTTGTAGGGTGAGTTAGCCGCGAAGCGGAGTAACCCACCAGCGGCGCCAACGTTGGACGCCAGCGTCCGTCTACGGCTAACCCGCCCTACGAATCTAGAGCGAGGGGTTGAATTGACTCCAGGGTCGCCATCGGTCCTTCGCGCCAAACACCCTCGCTGTCGCGGAGCAGCGGTGCGCCCAGGGAGCGAACCGCCAGGCCGGCAACCTTCCCGTCGGCGGCCGCGGCGATCAGCGCGCAGAGACAGGCGTCGAGATGATCGTGACTTGGCGATTCCGGCAAGTTGCGCACGCCCAGCCGTTCCAGAATGGCCTTGCGCGCCTGCCGTCCTTGCGGCTTTGCCTTGTTCATCAGGCCGGGCGCCAAGCGTTTCCAGGCGTCACCCGGGTAGGCTTCGCTGACGCCGCCGGCGAAGTTGTCCGGGCTGACAGGCAGGTCGGCGTCAGCCAAGGCGCAGAACAGTTCGACGGACGAGCGCACGAAACCTGCAAAGGGGAGGTCGACCGGTGGCCTGTCGGGGGTCTTGCCCGCCGCGCCGCAGAGCCGTTCGCATTGGCGCATCCGTTCTCCGGGGTTGGCCAGGGCCTGCGGGCCATCCAGCATGGCCGAGCGGGCGGCTGCGAGTTCGGGTAAGAGCGCAGTGACGTCCAGTGGCGCAGGCGGCGCATCCCATTCCCAGTGCCAGAACTCGGCGACCAGGCTGCCATCTGCTTGTGCATGGAGCCCGCAGACATCGATGGGCCGGCGGCCCTTCGCGTAACGGTCGGTGAGGTCGGCGCCGAGATAATCCGCATATGGGTTGCCGGCGAAAGTGCTGTTCATCGCTATGCCCTCGCTATTGCGCGATGCTCCTCCTGCCACAGCCGCTGCGCGCTGTGATGCAGCAGGCCATGGCGTCGCGCCAGCGCCGCGCGGTCCTGGTCATAGCCGCCGCCGATCAGGCCGACCACCGGGATCTCGCGCTCGCGGCAGTGGCGCAGCACGGCCTCGTCGCGCGCCTCCACGCCGGCGTCGCTGAGGTTGAGGTGGCCGAGGGCGTCGCTCTGGTGCACGTCGACGCCGGCGTCGTAGAGCACCAGGTCCGGCTGATAGAGCGGCAGCAGGTAGTTGAGGCTGTCGTCGACCACCTTGAGGTAGGCGGCGTCACCCATGCCCATCGGCAGCGGGATGTCCCAGTCGCTCGTGGCCTTGCGCGCCGGGAAGTTGTTCTCGCAATGCAGCGACACGGTGACCGCGTCCGGCGTGTGTTCGAGGATGCGCGCGGTGCCGTCGCCCTGGTGCACGTCGCAGTCGAAGATCAGCACGCGACCGACCTTGCCGGCTTCCAGCAGGTAGCGGGCGATCACGGCCAGGTCGTTGAAGATGCAGAAACCCGAGGCGTGGTCGTAATGGGCGTGGTGGGTGCCGCCGGCCAGATGGCAGGCCAGTCCGTGTTCGAGCGCCAGTTCGGCGGCCAGCAGCGAGCCGCCCACCGCGCGCACGGTGCGCCGCGCCAGCGCTTCGCTCCAGGGCAGGCCTAGGCGGCGTTGCTCGCCGGCGTTGAGATCGCCGTCGAGGAAACGTTCGATATAGGCCGGGCAGTGGGCGAGGGCGAGCACCTCGCGCGGGCAGGGCTGGGGGCGCAGCAGATCGGCATCCGTGGTCAGGCCGCTGTCTACCAGGTGGTCGCGCAGCAGGCGGAATTTCTCCATCGGGAAGCGATGGTCGGCCGGGAAGGGCGGGCTGTAATCGTCGTGATAGACCAGCGGCAGGGGCATGGTTCGGCTCTCGCGGCAGCGTGGCAGGCAGTATGCTGTGGCGGTATTGGCCTGCTCAAGGAATCCGCGGTGGAAGCGATCGAACTGCACAGCCCGCGTCTGCGCCTGCGCGCCTGGCGTGACGCCGACCTGCCGGCCTTCGCCGCGCTGAATGCCGATCCGGCGGTGATGCGCCACTTTCCCGCCTGCTTGAGTCGCGACGAAAGCGACGCGCTGGCGGCACGCATCCGTGCGCACTTCGCCGCGCATGGCTTCGGCGCTTGGGCGCTGGAACGGCGCGACAGCGGCGCCTTCATCGGCTTCACCGGGTTGGCGCAGGTCGGCTTCGCGGCGCCTTTCAGCCCGGCGGTGGAGATCGGCTGGCGCCTGGCGCGGGCGCACTGGGGCCAGGGTTTCGCCCGCGAGGCGGCGCGGGCGGCGCTGGCCTGCGCCTTCGAGCGGCTGGGGTTGGACGAGGTGGTGGCGTTCACCACGCCGAGCAATCTGCCATCGCAGCGGGTGATGCAGGCCATCGGCATGCGCCACGATCCGGCCGACGACTTCGAGCACCCGCAGCTGCCGCCCGGCCATCCGCTGCGCCGGCATGTGCTGTACCGGCTGAGCCGTGAGCAATGGCGGGAGGGGCTATGAAGGCCAGCGACGCGGTGCGCGCCTATCACCAACTGAGCAAGCACCAGCCCGAGCGCTTCGCCCCCGGCCCCGGCCAGCTGGACTGGGCGAGCCAGCCGGTGGCCTTTCGGCGCTACAGCGGCACGCGGCTGCTCGAGCTGTGGCAGCGGCCGCTGGAGGAGTCGCCGGTCTATGACGCGGTGTTCGCCGGCCCGCTCGGTGCACCGGCGCCGCTGGATCGCGCCAGCCTGTCGCAATTGCTCTACGACAGCCTCGCCATCTCCGCCTGGAAGGCGGCGGGCGGCAGCCGCTGGGCGCTGCGGGTCAATCCGTCGTCCGGCAACCTGCACCCGACCGAGGCCTATCTGCTGCTGCCGCCGGGGGCTGTGGAAGACGCCGGCCTGCTCGCCCACTACACGGCCGATGCCCATGCCCTGGAGGTGCGCGCCGAGTTGCCGCCGGCGCTGGGTCAACAGCTGCAAGCGGCGCTGCCGGCCGGCGGCTGCCTGCTCGCCCTGGCCAGCATCCCCTGGCGCGAGGCGTGGAAATACGGCGAGCGCGCCTACCGCTACTGCCAGCACGACCTCGGCCACGCCCTGGCTTGCCTGGCCATCGCCGCCAGCGCCCTGGGCTGGCAGGTGCGCCTGTTACGCGGGATCGCCGAGCGCGAACTGGACACGCTGTTCGGTCTGGATCGCGACGGCTTCCACGAAGCCGAGGCGGTCGATGCGTTGCTGTGGATCGGCCCGCCGCAGGAGCGCGAGCCGCGCCTGCCGGCCAGCCTGCTGCGCGGCCTGGCGGCGCTGGCGTTGCACGGCACGCCGAATCGGCTGTCGCGCCAGTACCGCGACTGGCCGGAGCTGGCGCGGATTCAAGAACTCTGTCGCGCGCCGGCGCTGGCGCCATTGCCCTGGCAAACGCCGGCGGCGCCCGTGCGCGCGGACAATCCTGGCCTGCCGCTGCGCCCGCTGCTGCACCGGCGGCGCAGCGCCCAGGCCATGGATGGTAAGGCGGGCATTCACGCCGAACTGCTGTTCGCCTGGCTGCGCCGGCTGCTGCCGGCGCATTCGCCGGTGCCCTTGGCGCTGACCGGCGAGCCGCCACGGGTCGATCTGCTGCTGTTCGTCCACCGCGTCCAAGGTCTGGCGCCGGGGCTGTACTGGCTGGCGCGCGACACCGATGAGGCGCAGCCGGGCCTGCGCGCGGATTTCCTCTGGCAGCGCCTGGACGGCGAGCTGCCGCTCTATCGCCTGCTCGAGGGCGATGCCCGCGGCCTGGCCGGTTTCCTGTCCTGTGGTCAGGACATCGCCGGCGACGGCTGCGTCGCCCTGGCCATGCTGGCGCGCTTCGACCAGGCGCTGGCCGAAGGCGCCTGGCTCTATCCTCGGCTTTACTGGGAATGCGGGCAGATCGGCCAGCTGCTCTACCTGGAAGCTGAGGCGGCGGGGCTGTCCGCCACCGGCATCGGCTGCTTCTTCGATGATGCGGTGCATGAATTGCTGGCGCTTGCCGACAGCCGCTGGCAAAGCCTTTACCATTTCACCCTCGGCCGCGCGGTGTGGGACGATCGCCTGACGTCCCTGCCGGCCTATGCAGAATTACGCAGACCGCCCGCGAGCGGGAGCAGAGGAGAGGCTGTATGAGTCGAGTGCTGGATGATCTGGTGTCGTTGTTGAGTCTGGAGGCCATCGAGGAAAACCTGTTCCGCGGCATGAGCCAGGACCTGGGCTATCCGCAGCTGTTCGGCGGCCAAGTGCTGGGCCAGGCGCTGTCCGCCGCCAGCCAGACGGTGGAGCCCGCCCGTCATGTGCACTCGCTGCACGGCTATTTCCTGCGTCCCGGCGACGCCAGCCTGCCGGTGGTCTACAGCGTCGATCGCGTGCGCGACGGCGGCAGCTTCAGCACCCGCCGGGTCACCGCGATCCAGAAGGGCAAGCCGATCTTCTTCAGCAGCGCCTCGTTCCAATACGCCGAAGAGGGCTATGAGCACCAGATCGCCATGCCGCAGGTGCCGGGCCCGGAGAACCTGCCGTCGGAACTCGACCTGCTGCGCCAGCGCTCGCACCTGATCGCCGAGCGGATGCGCGACCAGATGCTCTGCGACCGCCCCATCGAGGTGCGCATGGTTGGCCAGCACGACCCCTACGATCCCCAGCCGGGCGAGCCGATCACCCATATGTGGTTCCGCGCCGACGGCAGCCTGCCGGAGAGCCCGGCGCTGCACAAATACATCCTCGCCTACGCCTCGGACATGAACTTTCTAGGCACCGCGCTGCAGCCGCATGGGGTGTCCTTCACCCAGAAGTTCATGCAGGTGGCGAGTCTCGACCATGCGCTGTGGTTCCACCGCGAGGTGCGTGCCGACGAGTGGCTGCTGTACAGCGTCGATAGCCCGTGGAGCGGCAATGCGCGTGGTTTCGTGCGCGGCAGCGTGTTCAATCGCGACGGCCAGCTGGTCGCCTCGACGGCCCAGGAAGGGCTGATCCGCAAGCGCGAGGACTGGCTGTGAAGCTGCACGCGGCCCGCCACTGGGTGTTCGACATGGACGGCACCCTGACCGTGGCGGTCCACGACTTCGCGGCGATCCGCCGGGCCCTGGGCATTCCGCCGGAGCACGACATCCTCCACCACCTGGCGGCCCTGCCGGAGGCGGAAGCGGCGGCCAAGCACGCCTGGCTGCTCGAGCACGAACGCGAGCTGGCCATCGGCTCGCAGGCCGCGCCGGGCGCGGTGGCGCTGGTGCGCGAACTGCACGAGCGCGGCTGCAAGCTCGGCATCCTCACCCGCAACGCCCATGAACTGGCGCTGTTGACCCTCGGGGCCATCGGCCTCGGCGACTGCTTCCTCAGCGCCGACGTGGTCGGCCGCGACGAGGCTCCGCCCAAGCCGGACCCCGGTGGCTTGCTGCACCTGGCCGAGCAGTGGAAGGTGGCGCCGAGCGAGCTGGTGATGGTCGGCGACTACCGCTTCGACCTCGACTGCGCGCGCGCGGCCGGCGCCTGCGGGGTGCTGGTCAACCTGGCGGAGAATCCCTGGCCGGAGTTGGCCGATGCCTTTGCCCGCGATTGTGGGGAATTGTTGGCGATGTTGTAGGGCTGCCGTCCCGCAACCCCCGGCCGCGGCCGGTAGAGGATCGGCTGGTGAGCGCAGCGATACCCACCACCCGGGCCATGCGCCTGCTCAGAAGGTGAGTTCCAGGTTCAGCGTCGGCGTCGAGGTGCGGCTGCCGCGCCCGCCGTCGACACCGAACTTGTTGTGCCAGTACTCGTAGCCGACGCCGAAATACAGGTTCGGCTTGGCGTTCTTGCCCGGCCGTGCGGCGACCATCAGCGCAGCGCGCATCAGGGTTTCCGGGGCGGTGTCCTTGTCGAAGTAGTCCTCGCCCTTGTCACCGACGTAGTTGACGAAGCCCTGGAACTTGGCCGCATGGTTGGCCACCTCGAACGGCCGCATCCAGGCCAGGCTGAGCATGTAGGTGGCGTCGAAGGTGTGGTCCGGGTGCTTGGCGCCGGGGATGCCGGAGTGGTTCTTCTCCTTGTAGTACATCAGGCTCAGGTCGGCGAAACCGACGGTGTTGAACTTCAGGGTCGGGCCGATCACCAGCGCGCGCTTCTTCGCCGAAGCCAGGTTGTTGTTGCGGCTGGCGTCGAAGCCCAGGGTCAGGGCGTAGTCCTTGACCAGCGCGTTGCTGAACGCCTGGTCGAACACCCGCGAGGCGAAGATCTGGTTGCGGTACACGCCGTAGACCTCACTGCCGCCGTGGTCGGTGCCCTTGCGCGGGTCGTTGCTGTCGGACAGCAGCACGTCGAGGTGGAAGTAGTTGCTGCCGTACTGGTAGCCGCTGGCATGGGTGAAGCTATAGATGCGCTTGGCGATGTTGTTGGGGTTGTTCGGGTTGGTGAACTCCTCGCCGTAGCGGAAGCCGACGCTGTTGTTCATCCACTCCAGGGCCGAAGCCTCCCCAGCGCCGACCAGGGCGAGCAGCAGGGCGGTGCCTTTCACTGTGTTGTTCATGCGGGCGGTGTTCCTTTCTTATTGGACTTGTAGGAGAGGTTGCAACGCTGGCTTCAGCCTCGATGGCCGCAGTATCGACACAATCCTCTGAGCACCAAAAGAACAGAATATCGAGCATGCCGATGCCGAAACGGCATCAGTGCTTTGACTGAAAAGTCAGGATTTTCAGCGGCTTGTCTAACTCGCGCGATTCAGGCCGCCGGAGCACTGTGGGGCGCATGGGCAGGTTGGATTGAGGCACGCAACGCCGAAGCCCAACGGACGATCGCAAGCGCAGCACCGTGGCCGAGCCGGGCGCCGCCGTTGGGCTTCGCTGCGCTCAGCGCCAACCTACGCACCAACCTGCGGGGCGAGGTCTTCGCGTTCCTGGCGCTCGCGCAGGCGGATTTCCTCGTCGAGCTGGCGGGCGAAGGCATCCACCGCCACCGGCAGGTGGCGGCCGTTGCGCACGTAGAGGCCGAGGTCGCTGAACACGCCGCCGCTTTCGCTCAGCGGGATGTGCTTCAGCTCGCCGTTGGCGAGGTCGGCCTCGATGCCGATGCGGGTCTGGAAGGCCACGCCGAGGCCGCGCTTGGCCAACTGGCAGGCCAGTTCCAGCGAGCTGCTCTCCAGGATCGGCCTGGCGGGCTGGCGCAGGCGGCGCAGCAGCGGGGCGAGCAGGTGGTGGATCGACAGTTCGCTCTTGGCCAGGATCAGGCCGTGCTCGGCGCAGCTGGCGAGGCTCGCTTCGTGGCGGGTCGCCAGGGGGTGGCCGGGGGCGACGATGGCGCCGAGGCGAAAGTGGCCGACGCTGAGCTGTTGCAACTCGGCGCTGCGCGGCAGAGCGAAGGCCAGGCCGAGGTCGGCGCCGCCGTCCAGCACCGCGTCGGGGATCGACTGCGAGCCGAGCAGGGTGACGCCGAAAGTCACCTGCGGGTAGCGCTCGCGCATGCTCTTGAGCACGCAGGGCAGCAGGTCGGCGGTGACGCCCTCCACCGTGGCGATCTCCACGTGGCCGGTGCGCAGGCCCTGCATGGCGTCCAGTTCCGAGCGCAGCCGCTCGGCATCCTGCAGCACCACGGTGACGTGGCTGGCGAATAGTTCGCCGGCCGCGGTCAGGCGCAGGCCGCCGGGCAGGCGCTCGAACAGCGGTGTGCCGAGTTCGTCCTCGAGCTTGAGGATCTGCCGGTTGACTGCCGAGGAGGCGACGTTCAGGCGCCGCGCCGCCTCGCGGATCGAGTTGCAGCGGCGGACCATGTCGAAATAGTGGATGGCCGGCGAGTGGATGCGCAGCTTGCGGCTCATGGGGCGTTGTCCTCTGGCGCGTCCAGCGCCTGTAACTGGCAGCGGCCGCGGCTGAGGTCGGCGAGCAGGCGTTGCAGCGGCTCGCGTTGCTCGGCGGGCAGGGCCAGGGTCAGGCGGGCGCCCGTGGCGTCGTAGGTCTCGCCTTCCGGCTGCGCCGCGAACTCGTCCAGGCGTGCCTTGAGCAGCGGCAACTCGGCGAAGCCCAGGTGACAGGTGAAGCGTTGCAGGCGCAGCAGCGGCGTGCACGCCCCACCCTGCAGGCACTTGGCCGCGCTGCCGCCATAGGCGCGTGCCAGGCCGCCGGTACCGAGCTGGATGCCGCCGTACCAGCGGATCACCAGCACCGCCACCTGGTCAAAGGCCTGGCCCTCGATGGCTGCGAGTATCGGCCGGCCGGCGCTGCCGCCGGGTTCGCCGTCGTCGCTGAAGCGGTATTGGCTGCCGACCCTCCAGGCCCAGCAGTTGTGCGAGGCGCCGGCCTCGCGGTGGGCGGCGATGAACGCCTGCGCCGCGGCCGCGCTGGCGACCGGCGCGGCGAGGGCGAGGAAGCGGCTCTTGCGGATCTCCTCGCGGTATTCGCAAGGGGCGACGAGGGTGAAGGCCATCAGGCGGCCGGCGGCGTCAGCCCGCAGCCCTTGAGGATGATATGGATGAGGTTGCGCGCGGCGTCCTCGAAATCGTCCTTGGTCAGGCGCTTGCGCCCGCTGACCCGGCAGATCTGCGCGGCGAAGTCGGCGTAGTGCTGGGTGCTGCCCCAGAGTAGGAAGATCAGGTGCATGGGGTCGATGGCGTCCATCTTGCCGGCGGCGATCCAGGCCTCGAACACCGCGGCGCGGCCGCGGAACCAGTCCTGGTAGTCCTGGTTGAAGTGCTGCTCGAGGCAGGCGCCGCCGCTGATCACCTCCATCGCGAAGATCTTCGAGGCCAGCGGTTGGCGCCGCGAGAACTCCAGCTTGGCGCGGATGTAGCGGGCCAGCGCGGCGCTCGGGTCGTCGTCGACGGTGAGGGTGTTGAAGGTGCTGTCCCAGAGTTCGAGGATGTTGCTCAGCACCGCGACATACAGGCCCAGCTTGTTGCTGAAGTAGTAGTGCAGGTTGGCTTTCGGCAGGCCGGCGCGCAGGGCGATGGCGTTCATGCTGGTGCCTTTGAAGCCATGCCGGGCGAACTCTTCCTCGGCCGCGGCGATGATGGCCTCTTCGTTCTTCTGCCGAATCCGCCCGGCCGGTTTGCCGGTGGCATGGGGGCTGTGTGCGGGCACTTGCAGGGTGGTCAAGACGAGCGGACTCCGGGGGGCATTGTGCTAGCACTGATACCCCATCTAGCGGTGCCGAAACAAGGGCGCAGCGCAGAAAAACGCGCGGCGCCGGCCGGTGAAGGCGGGCGCCGCGTGCTTGACAGGTTGCCGGTGCGCCTCAGGCACACACGGCACGAGTCGGCTTAAGGGGTGACGATGTTGAACTGCGGGTCGAAGCTGTCGAGCAGGCCGAGGAACTCGCCGAGCTTCTTGCCGTTGCCTTCGAGCTTGATGGCGCCCTGCTTGATGGCGGTGGGGAAGTCCAGCTGGCGGGCGCTGATTTGGTCCAGGGTGCTCTTGTCCAGCTTGACGGTGACATCGGCCTTGCCGTTGCGGCCCTCGATGTGGGTCAGCACGCCATTGCGCAGGCTCAGCGCATAGGACTTGTCGATGTCGCCGAAGTCCCAGTTCAGGGTCATGTCGTGGCCCTGGGCCTTGTCGCTGTCCAGGCGCACCGCCAGGTAGTCGAAGAACAGCCCGGCTTCCATGGCACGCACCAGGTCGATGCGCCCGGTCTGGGTGCCAGCCTTCGGCACACCGTTGCGCAGCTCCATCGTCGCGGTCAGGTACATGTTGCGCCACAGGGCGTTTTCGGTCTGGTAGCCGAGCTGCTCGAGGGCATCGGCCTGCAGGTTCTTGGCCGCCTGGTCGTCCGGTTGGGCGAATACCAGGTGGTTGCCGAGGGTCGCCGCCCAGCGGTAGTCGCCCTTGTCGATGGCGGTCTTGATCAGCTTCTTCACCGCGTCGGCGCCGCCGAGGGCCTCGACGTAGTGCGCGCCGGCATCGCTCGGGGTCAGCGGGTTGAGGTTGGCCGGGTTGGCGTCGTACCAGCCCAGGTAGCGCTGGTACACGGCGCGCGAGTTGTGGCTGAGCGAGCCGTAGTAGCTGCGCAGGTACCACTTGTTCTCCAGCTCGCCGGGCAGCTTGTCCATCTTCGCGGCGATCTCGGTGGGCGTCAGGCCCTTGTTCGCCAGGTTCAGCGTGCGGTTGTTGAGGAAGGCGTACATGTCGCGCTGGTCGGCGAGGAAGGTACGGATGCGCTCGCCGCCCCATACCGGCCAGTTGTGCGAGACGAACATCACGTCGGACTTGTCGGCGTAGCGCGTCAGGCTGGCGTCGATGTACTGCGACCAGGCCTTGGCGTCACGCACCAGGGCGCCGCGCGGGGTGAGGATGTTGTGCATCATCTGCGTGGTGTTCTCGGACATGCACAGCGCGCGCATTTCCGGGAAGAAGAAGTTCATCTCCGACGGCGCTTCGGTGCCCGGGGTGAGCTGGAACTCGACCTCGAGGCCGGCGATGGTGTGGGTTTCGTACTCCTTCTGGATCAGGTCGGTAGGCGCGATCAGCGTCAGGGTGCCGCCGACCGGCACGCTCTTGCCCATGCCCGCTTCGACCTGGCCCTGCTCGCCGCGCGGCAGCAGGCTGCCGAACTGGAACTGTGCGCGGCGCAGCATGGCGTTGCCGGCGAACACGTTTTCGCTGGCGACGTGCTCCATGAAGCCGGAGGGCGCGTAGATCCTCACCTTGCCGGCCTTGACGTCGGCCTCGTCGACCACGCCGCGCACGCCGCCGAAGTGGTCGGCATGGCTGTGGCTGTAGGCCACCGCCACCACCGGCTTCTTCGGCCGGTGCTGGAAATACAGCTCCATGCCGGCCTTGGCGGTCTCGCTGACGGCCAGCGGGTCGATGACGAACAGGCCGTCGTCGCCCTCGATGATGGTCATGTTCGACACGTCCATGCCGCGGATCTGGTAGATCTTCGGCGCCACCTCGAACAGGCCGGCGTACTTGTTCAGCTGGGCCAGGCGCCACAGGCTCGGGTTGACGCTGGCGGCGGCCTTGTCGTTGTCGAGGAACTGGTAGGCGTCGATGTCCCAGACCACCTTGCCCTCGGCGTTCTTGACCTGCCCGGTGAACGGTGCGATCAGCCCGCGGGTGGCGGTTTCGTAATCGAGGCGGTCGGAGAACGGCAGGGTCTTGAGCACTTCGGCGTTCTTCGCCGCGGTGATGGCGCTGGCCGGCTTGCTCGATTCGGCGGCCAGCAGCGGCTGGCTGAGGGTAGCGGCGATCAGGCTGGCCAGCAGGGTGCGGCGGTGGCGGGCAAAGCTAGACAGGGACATGGAGACTCCAAGGTTTTGTTGTTATCGCAAGCGACCTGAGAGCATAGACGGCTGCATGCGCTCCCCGGTTAGCGCCAAGGGCCAAAAAATATGCATGGTCGCCTGGCGTGGCCGGCCGAGCCGGGGCAGTTGTTACGCGGGGTTTCGCCGCCGGCCGGCCTGGCGCCTGGGCACTTTAACCCGGCAGGGTTTCCGCCGCTGGCGCGGCCAGATTGTTCTGGTAGGCGGTGGCGCCATCCACTGCGCGGTCGGCCTGGTCGAAGGCCAATAGGGTCTGTTCGATCTTCTGTCGGCGCAGCTCCGGGTTGCGCCGCTCAAGCTGGCGTTGCGCGCGATTCTTTTCGGTCAGGGCCGGCAGCATGGCTGCAGTCCAGTTCGGCTCGGCGCCCAGTTGGTCGGCGAGTTCGTCGCCATGGAACAGCCGGCAGACGCTGTGCATCAGCAGCACCGCGTCTGCCTCGGCCATCTGCAGGGCTGGCTGCAGGCGCTGGCCGAGGGCTTGCAGCATCTTGCCGGTGAGTTGCCGCGAATGTTGGTCCGGGGCGGCGATGCCGGCATCGATCAGGGCCAGCAGTTCGGCGCCGGACTGCTGGTCGTGGGCCAGGCGGTACAGGCGCGGGTCGACCCCGAGCAGGTGGGCGATCAACTGCCAGAGGTGATAGAGGTCGGCGAATTCCTCGGCATCGAAGTCGATACCAACCTTTTGCAGGGCGTTGAACGGCACATAGGTGAAGTCCAGCCAGGTGCGGGCCAAGTCGATCTGGTTGATCGGCATGCCCAGTGTCGCCCGCGGCCAGCCCTTGTTCAGCAGGCCGCCGCGCACCCGTGCGTGCAGCAGGCGCACCTGCAGGCTGTGGACGTAGCCGCGGCCACCTCGCGCCAGGCCGCCGGGGCGGGCGATTTGGTGGTTCCATACCGCGGTTTCCACCAGCCGGCGCTCGGCGCGGCTGTCCAGGCTGCCGGTGGCCATCAACACCTTGGCGATGGCCGGCGAGGCGTAAGTGTGGGCCAGCGAGCCGGGGCCGAGGGAGATGGTCAACCACTCCAGGCCGACCGACAGGTAGGCCTCGGCGCCCTTGCGGATGCGCCCGGCGTCGACCCATTCCGGCACGCTTTCAGCGTGTTCCAGAAGGGCACGCAGCGCCGGCGGCGCCTGTTCCAGGCTGGCCAGGCCATGGGCGATGCCCTGGCCGGCAGCGCGGTTCGCCTGCGCCAGGCCGCGCTGCTCGGCGACCACCGCGTCGGCCAGCGGGTCGCCGAGCATGGCCATCGCCAGTAGCAGCTCGAGCTTGTCGGCGCCGAAGCGCTCGAGGATGGCGCAGCGGTTGAGTACGGGGTGCGGGGCGCGGTCCAGCAGCTCGGTAGTGGTTACAGACATGGCGATGGCTCCGGGATGATGAGTTGTTGTTATGACGATCGCGGATAAAGTAAACGATACCGTTTCATTTGTCCCGATCCGCGCCCTAAATGCAAGCGCGCTCGCTGGTGCCCGTTCGGCGGAAATGCCACCATTCGCCGCACTTCAGTTCAGCCGGATATTTGCGATGGCAACAGAGACAGGCGCCGAACAAGCCGCGCCGCGCCGCAGCGGAAGGCCCTCGCTGGAAGAAGCCGAGCGCCTGACCGACCGGGTGCTCGACGCGGCGACCCGGCTGTTCATGGAGCAGGGCTTCGGCGCCACCAGCGTCGAGGCCATCGCCGCCGCGGCCGGCATTTCCAAGCGCACGTTCTACAGCCGCTACCCCGGCAAACCGCAGGTGTTCGAGGCGGTGATCCTGCGCTACGTGCGCCGTTACGTGCGCCCGGCCGAGGACGTCGCCCCCGCCGACCTGCCGCTGGAGGAGCGCCTGTACCGGGTGGCCACCCAGCTGCTGGGGTGGATTCTCGAGCCGGACGTGATCGCCCTGTACCGCCTGACCATCGCCGAGGTGGCGCGTTTTCCCGAGTTGGCGCGCAGCGTCGCCGACTTCGCCATCGCCGATGCGGTGCAGGCGCTGGAAGGTGTGTTCGCTGCGGCGGGCAGCGCAGAAGACGCTCATTTCGTCGCCGAGCAGTTCATGCAGGCGGTGGCGGCGTTCCCGTTCTTCGGTGCCGTGCAGGGGCGCGAGACGCCCGGCCTGGATGCCGCCAAGGAAGAGCGGGTGCGCCGCGCCATTGCCCTGTTCCTGCGCGGCTGGCAGCCGGGGCGCTAAGAGCCTGTTCAAGGTCTCGCCCGTGAGTATTTGTTGCCGGCGTAATGGTGGATAAGCACAGCGTTATCCACCCTACCCAGCCTGCCAGTCCGCGTAGGGTGGAAAACTGCGAAGCATTTTCCACCGATGGCCAAGGCCGGCTCTCGGATCGCGAGGCTTTGAACAGGTTCCAAGTCGCTAGGCCGGGCCGGTTTTCCGCCCGTTGCGGACATTGCGCGGCTGTCCGCCAGGGCCGCCCAGATACCAGCCCAGTCCGCCCCAGACCGCCGCGCACACCGCGCCGGCCAATGCCGCCAGCAGCACGCCGGCGTCGAGGCCGTCGAGCAGCGCCTTGGCCCAGGCGCTGAGGGCGTCGCCGGCGCGGTAGATCACCGTGTCGATGAAGTTCTTGGCCTTGTACTTGGTCTGCGCATCCAGCGGCGCGAACAGCATCTCGCGGCCGGGGCGGACGAAGGCGTATTCGCCAACCCGCCGCACCACCATCACCGCCGCCAGCACGGCGAAGGTCGGCGCCAGCGCCAGGGCGAGGAAACCCAGGCACACCAGCGCCGGCACTCCGGCGAGCATCGCGCGCAGGCCGTAGCGCTCCGCCAATCGCCCGGCGACGAACAGCTGCGCCGCCAGCGACAGCGCCTGCACGCTGAAATCCAGCAGGCTGAACACGCGGATCTGCGCCTCGCGTTCGGGGAACCTCTCGGCCACCAGGCGCGCCTGTTCGAAGTACAGGAAGGTGCTGGCGGTGGCGAGGAGGATGACGAAGGCGCCGACCGCCAGCAGATAGGGCGAGCGCAACACCAGGCCGATGCCGCTGAACGGGTTGCCGCTGACCGGCTGGCGCGGGTTCTCGCTCGGCGGCGCACCGGGGCGGCCGGCGCCGCCCTGTTCGCGCCAGGCCATCAGCCGGTACTTGGCCGGCAGGGTCGCGGCCAGCAGCGCGGCGGCCAGCAGGGTCAGGCCGCTCTGGCCGAGGCGCTCGATCAGCAGGGCGCCGAGCGCCGGCCCGGCCAGCCCGCCGCAACTGGCGCCGGCGGCGATGAAGGCGAACAGCCGGCGCGCCTGGACGGCGTCGAACACGTCGGCCATCAGGCTCCAGGCCACCGAGACGACGAACAGGTTGTACACCGAGATCCACACATAGAAGGCGCGCCCGCTCCACACCGAATCGCCGGCCTGGAACAGAGCGGCGAACAGCAACAGGTTGAGGATGAAGAAGCCGTACACCCAGTCGACATAGCGCCGCCGCGGCACCGTCGAGTTGAGCCAGGCGAACAGCGGCACCGCCAGCAGCATGGCCGCGAAGGTGGCGGTGAACAGCCATTGCAGGTTCTCCACCCCGCCGAGAATGCCCATCGCCTCGCGGATCGGCCGCAGCATGAAATAGCCGGCGAACAGGCAGAAGAACAGGGCGAAGCCGCCCAGCGCGGCGCCCAGCTCGTCGGGGCGGGCGTTGATGGTGCTGGTCAGGCGCTCAGTTAGGGGCATGCAGCGCTCCCTCTCCCTAACCCTCTCCCGTAAACGGGAGAGGGGACTGGCTGGTGCGGACGGTCAGGACCCGCGTTGTGGTGCGTTGCTCCCCTCTCCCATTGATGGGAGAGGGGCCGGGGGAGAGGGCGATAGGCAGCTGGCCCTTTCCCTCTCCCCGCCCTCTCCCGCACTGCTTTTATGAAGCAGGGAGAGGGAGCTATTCCGTCGCGCCTGGCCCTTAGCCGTAGGGTGGAAAACCGCGCAGCGTTTTCCACCAGAAACCGGTGGCTGTGAAAAGCGCCATCCGCCCTACGGAACCGCGCTCAGGCAAACGCCTGGACGATCTTCTCGCGCAGGGCCGCATCCGGCAGCGGCCCGCGGCCGGCGGCGAGGTTGTCGGCCATGTAGCGCGGCTTGGAGGTGGCCGGAATCACCGTGGTCACCGCCGGCTGGGCGAGGATGAACTTCAGCAGCAGCTGCGCCCAGGAACTCGCCTGCAGCGCGTTGGCCCAGTCCGGCAGCGGCTGGCCCTTGACCCGGCTGAGCAGCGCGGCGCGCTGGAACGGGCGGTTGATCAGGGTCGCCAGGCCGTGCTCGGCGCAGTAGGGCAGCAGGCGCCGCTCGGCGCCGCGCTCGCCCACCGAATAGTTGAACTGCACGAAGTCGATGCCCTTCTCGCGCTCGAGCACCGCGATCAGGTCGTCGTGCGCCGAGTCCACGTAGTGGGTGATGCCGATATAGCGCACCGTGCCCTGCTGCTTGAGTTCGCGCAGCAGGCCGAGTTGGGTCGCGCTGTCCTGCAGGTTGTGCACCTGCACCAGGTCGATGTGCTGGCGCTGCAGCGCCTCCTGGCTGAGCTGGAACTGCGCCGCCCCGCGCTCGCGGCCGGTGGACGACAGCTTGGTGGCGAGGAAGGCCTTGGCCTGGTTGTCGCTGCGCTTGAGCAGCTCGCCGGTGACCTGCTCGGCGGCGCCGTAGCTCGGTGCGGTGTCGATCAGCGTGGCGCCGCCGGCGAAGAAGGTCTGGATCACCTCCAGCAGCGGCGCCAGCTGCTCATCGGTGAGATCGACATTGAACACCCGCGAGGTGCCGAGGCCGATCACCGGCAGGCTTTCGCCGCTGCTGGGGATCTTGCGTTGCAGCAGCGGGGCGGGGGCGGCCCAGGTGGCATTCGGCAGCCAGGGCGAGAGGGCGGCAAGGGCGGCAAGGGCGGCGAGGCTGGCACCGCCCTGGATGAAGTGACGACGGCTAGGCATGGGGTCCTCCGTGGTGGCACTCGATGGAAGGGCAGGCGCCCGGCGGGGCGCCCCGTTCGAGAATAGACCCTCACCAGCAGGTGGCCGGATTGGCGCGTTGCGAGTCGTTTCGAGCGGAGCGTCTGTAGGAGCGAATTCATTCGCGATAACCGACAACAGCGAACCGTCGCCATCGCGAATGAATTCGCTCCTACCGGGCCGAGGGCAGCCCGACCTAGGTCGTCGCCGCCAGCGCCTCCAGGAAACTCTCCAGCACCAGATGCGGGCGCCGGCCCTTGCGCGTCACCGAGGCCAGGCTGAGGTCGTAGAAGCGCGTCGCCGGCTTCAGCGCGCGCAGGCGGCCCTGTCGCACCCAGAAGGCGGCGTAGTGATCCGGCAGGTAACCGATGTAGCGCCCGGTGAGGATCAGAAAGGCCATGCCCTCGCGGTCCGAGGCGCTGGCCGTGCAGTGCAGCGCCTGATAGTGGGCCTGGATCTCGCTGGGCAGGCGGAAGGTCGGGGCGATGGCGTCCTGGCCGTTCAGCCGTTCGTCGTCGAGCTGGGCGTCGTCGGCGTAGAACAGCGGGTGGCCGACCGCGCAGTACAGCAGCGAGCGCTCGCCATACAGCGGCTGGTATTCCAACCCGGACAGCGCGCCGGCCTGCGGTACCACGCCGACGTGCAGGCGGCCGTCGAGCACGCCCTGTTCCACCTCGCTGGGCGGGATCATGCGGATATTGATGCGCACGTCCGGGCCCTGCTCCTTGAGGCGCGACAGGGCGTGGGTGATGCGCATGTGCGGCAGGCTCACCAGGTTGTCGGTGAGGCCGATGTTCAGCTCGCCGCGCAGGTGGCGGTGCAGGCCGTTGACCTCGGTGCGGAAGCTCTCCAGCGCGCCGAGCAGTTGCAGCGCCGAATGGTAGACCTCGCGGCCTTCCTCGGTCAGGGCGAAGCCGGCGCGCCCGCGCTGGCACAGGCGCAGGCCGAGGCGCTGTTCGAGGTCGCTCATCTGCTGGCTGATCGCCGAGCGGCCGATGCCCAGCGCGCTCTCGGCGGCGGAGAAGCCGCCGCATTCGACCACGCTGCGGAAGATCCGCAGCAAGCGGATATCGAAGTCGCTGACCTGGGCCAGCGGGTCCTGCCGGTGCGTGCTCATTGTTTAGCAGTGCCTGATCTAAAGATTGGAAAATCTGAATTTTCCTGACTTTAGGCCCGTGGCACCTTGTCTGCAACAACCTGTGGGAGCGAATTCATTCGCGATGCGGGCAACACCAGCGCGAATGAATTCGCTCCTACACAGAACAACACCTGCCTCGAGAGGCCACCATGAACATGCCGCAGACCGCCACCCCGTCCATCGCCAGCCAGCTCAAGCTGGACGCGCACTGGATGCCGTTTTCCGCCAACCGCAACTTCCAGCGCGACCCGCGCTTCATCGTCGGCGCCGAAGGCAGCTGGCTGGTCGACGAGCATGGCCGCAAGATTTACGACAGCCTGTCCGGCCTGTGGACCTGCGGCGCCGGCCACTCGCGCAAGGAAATCCAGGAAGCCGTGGCCAAGCAGCTCGGCACCCTCGACTACTCGCCGGCCTTCCAATACGGCCACCCGTTGTCGTTCAAGCTGGCGGAGAAAATCGCCGAGCTGACGCCGGGCGAGCTCAACCACGTGTTCTTCACCGGCTCCGGCTCCGAATGTGCCGACACCGCGGTGAAGATGGCCCGCGCCTACTGGCGCCTGAAAGGCCAGGCCAGCAAGACCAAGCTGATCGGCCGCGCCCGTGGCTACCACGGCGTCAACATCGCCGGCACCAGCCTCGGTGGCATCAACGGTAACCGCAAGATGTACGGCAGCCTGATGGACGTCGACCACCTGCCGCACACCCTGCAGCCGGGCCTGGCGTTCACCAAGGGCATGGCCGAGACCGGCGGCGTCGAGCTGGCCAACGAGCTGCTCAAGCTGATCGAACTGCACGACGCCTCCAACATCGCAGCCGTTATTGTCGAACCGATGGCTGGCTCCGCCGGCGTGCTGGTGCCGCCGCTGGGCTACCTGCAGCGCCTGCGCGCGATCTGCGACCAGCACAACATCCTGCTGATCTTCGACGAAGTGATCACCGCCTTCGGCCGCATGGGCAAGGCCACCGGTGCCGAGTATTTCGGCGTCACCCCGGACATCATGAACGTGGCCAAACAGATCACCAACGGCGCCATCCCCATGGGCGCGGTGATCGCCTCGACGGAGATCTATCGGACCTTCATGGACCAGGCGACCCCGGAGTACGCGGTGGAATTCACCCACGGCTACACCTACTCGGCGCACCCGGTGGCCTGCGCCGCCGGCCTCGCCGCGCTGGACCTGTTGCAGAAGGAAAGCCTGATCCAGCAGTCGGCCGAGCTGGCCCCGCATTTCGAGAGCGCGCTGCATGGCCTCAAGGGCGCGAAGAATGTGGTCGACATCCGCAACTGCGGCCTGGCCGGCGCGATCCAGATCGCCCCGCGTGACGGCGACGCCATCGTCCGCCCGTTCGAGGCCGGCATGGCCCTGTGGAAAGCCGGCTTCTACGTGCGCTTCGGCGGCGACACCCTGCAGTTCGGGCCGACCTTCAACGCCAAGCGCGAAGACCTCGACCGCCTGTTCGACGCGGTCGGCGAAGCGCTCAACCAGATCGCCTAACAGCTCCCCTCGCCCATTGATGGGCGAGGGGCCGGGGGAGAGGGCCGGGCTTGCCGCAAGCGCGACCCTCTCCCTAACCCTCTCCCGTAAACGGGAGAGGGAACAACTCTGCGGTGGACGACCTCGCGTCGTCCCCACTCGAATCGCCCAATAAGGACCACCCCATGAGCACTATCCCGCACCTGATCCACGGCGTCCGCGTCGAAGACCACGGCCGCAGCGCCGCCGTCTACAACCCCGCCACCGGCGAGGCCATCCACCAGGTCGCGCTGGCCAGCCGCGCCACCGTGCAGCAGGCCATCGACTCGGCCAAGGCCGCCTTCCCGGCCTGGCGCAACACCCCGCCGGCCAAGCGCGCCCAGGTGATGTTCCGCTTCAAGCAGCTGCTGGAGCAGAACGAGGCGAAGATCGCCCAACTGATCAGCGAAGAGCACGGCAAGACCGTGGAAGACGCCGCCGGCGAACTCAAGCGCGGCATCGAGAACGTCGAGTACGCCTGCGCCGCGCCGGAAGTGCTGAAGGGTGAATACAGCCGCAACGTCGGCCCGAACATCGACGCCTGGAGCGACTTCCAGCCGCTCGGCGTGGTCGCCGGCATCACCCCGTTCAACTTCCCGGCCATGGTGCCGCTGTGGATGTATCCGCTGGCCATCGCCTGCGGCAACTGCTTCATCCTCAAGCCCTCCGAGCGCGACCCCAGCTCCACCCTGCTGATCGCCGAACTGCTGCATGAAGCCGGCCTGCCCAAGGGCGTGCTCAACGTCGTGCATGGCGACAAGGAAGCGGTCGACGCGCTGATCGAAGCACCGGAAGTCAAGGCCCTGAGCTTCGTCGGCTCGACCCCGATCGCCGAATACATCTATGCCGAAGGCACCAAGCGCGGCAAGCGCGTACAGGCCCTGGGCGGCGCCAAGAACCACGCGGTGCTGATGCCCGACGCCGACCTGGACAACGCCGTCAGCGCGCTGATGGGCGCCGCCTACGGCTCCTGCGGCGAGCGCTGCATGGCCATCTCGGTGGCCGTGTGTGTCGGCGAGCAGATCGCCGACGCCCTAGTCGAGAAGATCGTCCCGCAGATCCAGGCCCTGAAGATCGGTGCCGGCACCAATTGCGGCCTCGACATGGGCCCGCTGGTCACCGCCGCCGCCCGTGACAAGGTGGTCGGCTACATCGACGACGGCGTTGCCGCCGGCGCGCAACTGCTGGTGGACGGCCGCGGCCTGCGCGTCGCCGGCCATGAAGACGGCTACTTCCTCGGCGGCACGCTGTTCGACAAGGTCACCCCGGAGATGCGCATCTACCAGGAGGAAATCTTCGGCCCGGTGCTGTGCATCGTGCGGGTCAACAGCCTGGAACAGGCCATGCAGCTGATCAACGACCACGAATACGGCAACGGCACCTGCATCTTCACCCGCGACGGCGAAGCGGCGCGGCTGTTCTGCGACGAGATCGAAGTCGGCATGGTCGGCGTCAACGTGCCGCTGCCGGTCCCGGTCGCCTACCACAGCTTCGGCGGCTGGAAACGCTCGCTGTTCGGCGACCTCCACGCCTACGGCCCGGACGGCGTGCGCTTCTACACCCGCCGCAAGGCGATCACCCAGCGCTGGCCGCAACGCGCCACGCATGAGGCGGCGCAGTTCGCCTTCCCGAGCAACGGTTAAGCAACACCCAAGGCTGGTCGCAAGACCGGCCTTTTTTTCGCAATTAAACCCTGCCGCGCGGGCGCGGCATTGGTGCAGTGACCCTGCTGGCGTCAGCCGCTACCGGGAAACGGCACCCCTTGGGCGAGCGGGCTCGGACGCACCAGCGTCTGGCGAGGCCGCTGACCCAAGGGTAGCCCAGAGCAACTTTCGAAGAACAAGAGGAAACCCTTGCGATGAGCAAACCCCTGATTGGCCTCCCCCTGTGCCGCTGGCAGCTGACCGACCGTGACATTGGCTGGTTTCATCTGGTGGGCGAAAAGTACATCAGCTCGGTCACCGGTTTCGGTGCCTTCCCGCTGATGATCCCGGCCTTTGCCGATGAGCTGGACATGGATACCGTGCTGGATAGCGTCTCGGGCATCATGTTCGGCGGTTCGCTGTCCAACGTGCACCCGAGCTTCTATGGTGATTCGGCCGAAGGCGTAGGCCTGAGTGACAAGCCACGCGACGCCACCGTGCTGCGCCTGATGCGCGCCTGCCTGGAGCGCGGCATTCCTTTCCTCGGCATCTGCCGTGGCGCACAGGAAATGAACGTGCTGTTCGGCGGCACCCTGCATCGCCAGGTTCACGAAGTGCCGGGTCGCCTGGATCATCGCGAGGTCAAGGACGTGCCGGACGATGTGGCCTATGGCCCGATCCACAAGGTCGCCCTGACCGAGGGTGGCGTGTTGCACACGCTGCTGGGTGAGCGCGAAGTGGCGGTCAACTCGCTGCACGGCCAGGGTATCGATCGCCTTGGCGAAGGTCTGCAGATCGAGGCCGTTGCCGAAGATGGGCAGATCGAAGCGGTTAGCGTGATCGGCGCCAAAGCCTTTGCCCTCGGCGTGCAGTGGCACCCGGAATATCGCTACTGGGAAAATCCGCAGTACAACCTGTTGCTGCAGGCTTTTCATGATGCGGCGAAGGATTATCAGGCCAAGAAGTCTGAGAAACGCAGGGAGGCGGCGGTAGCCTGAGTGGAGGCGCTGCGTTGAGCTGTTGATGAACACAAAAGGCCAGTCGAGAGACTGGCCTTTTTGTTTGCAGTGATGGGTATCGCTGCGCTCAACCCATCCGGATGGCTATAAATCAACAATTTCAAACTCATAGTTCCTTTTGTTGATTCTTGCCAGTCTCACAGGGAGGCTCTGCTCTCTCATGATTTTCTTCATAAGTTTCTTGCTGTTTTCTGGCATCTTTTCGCCGACTACAACTTCTTTAATTGCGCTTGGTGAATATGTGGCTTGCCCGTCTAGCTCGGAGAAGAGGCGGAATTCAGATTCGTATTTCCAGGATATATGCTTGGTCATCAACAATTTAAGATACTGTTCTGTGGGTGGTGCGTTGATTGTGAGTTGCTCGTGCAGAAGTTTTACTATGTCTATTGTTGGTGGTTGGTGGCTGTAATTTATAGGGTGGGCTTGGACTTTTCGGTCAATGCTTTCAATAAGTTTCTCAGCGTGGAACTCGACTCTAAATCCTTTTAAGCCTTGGGCGTAGTGACTCCACATTAATATCTGTTTCTCGGAGAGAGGGTGTTTCTCTGTTTCGGAAAACAAGCAGCATATCCCTTTCTGTTTATGAATAGATGATGCGTAGGTAAAGATGTTTTGTGCTGTATTGCTGCAAAAAAAGCTGACAGCTTGGGCTGCTCCACTTTGCTGGGCAATGATTTCGATTATTTGTTTTGTCGTGCTAGATGCTTGGCTTTCTAGGGGGCGAAGAATGCTCTGAATAGCTTTGAGTGTTTCTTCTGGTTTTTCATAATTTGTATGGTAATCAAATATGCCTTCAAATGGGTCGTTGAAGTCTGAGGGCTTAGAAAACCACAAGTATGGATGCGTTATTGCTTCTAGGTTGTTGGTATTGAATGCGTAATATTTGTAAAATTTAGTATCGCTATTGATCGTCATGTTCAGAAGTCATCTGTCCGTAGGATGGGTTGAGCGTAGCGATACCCATCGATGAAGGCTATCTCCCATCACTGTTGCCGCGTTCGCCCACATCGCCTTCCATTTCTTCGCCACCCGCCCAATTCTCGGGCAACCACCCCTCGCGCACGTAGCGGCGAAACGACGACCACGGCCAATCCGCCACCCGCTCCACATGCCCGTGCTTGCGCGGGTTGTGGTGGATGTAATCGACGTGACGGGTGAAATCCTGGTCGTCGCGGATGCGGTGTTCCCAATAGCGGCGTTGCCAGATGCCGCGTTCGCCGCGGCGCTCGCGGCTGGGCGAGGTGGATTCGTTGTGGGGCAAGGCGCGGGAGAAGTGGGTTTTGATCAGGCGCCAGCGCAGGGCGTAGTCGGCATCGCCGTCGGGCAAGGTGCAGAGCGCGTGGAGGTGATCGGGGAGGATGGCGATGGCGTCGATGCGCCAGGGGTGGCGGCGCATGGTGTAGCGGAAGGCGGCGCGCAGTTGGTCGATGTGCTCGGTGAACAGACGGCTGCGGCGGTCGGCGAGGTTGAGGGTGAAGAACCAGGTGGCGCCTGGCGTGTGGTCGCGGCGGTATGAGGTCATGAGGGAGGCATCATTGCCTGGGTGGGTGGTTCATAAAGCAGGGCGATGGGTATCGCTTCGCTCAACCCATCCTACGGAGAATGCGCGAATGGTTTTGGGGCGGGAGTCAGAAAAGAAAAAGGCCAGTCGCGAGACTGGCCTTTTTCGTCGAGCAGCGGCTAGGGCGGGATCAGCCCTGCAGCTCGATCACGTCGAACTGCACCGCCGGGGAGACGTCGGCGTCGTAGTCGACGTCCTTGCGCTCGAAGCCGAACAGCTTGAGGAACTCGTGCTTGTAGCCGGCGTAGTCGGTGACCTGGAACAGGTTCTCGGTGGTCACCTGCGGCCACAGGGCCTTGCAGGCGTCCTGCACGTCGTCGCGCAGTTCCCAGTCGTCGAGGCGCAGGCGCTGTTCGGCGTCGGTTGCGCCCGGTTGGCCGTCCTCGCGGTACAGGGCGTCGCGGAACAGGCGGTTGAGCTGCTCGATGGTGCCTTCGTGCAGGCCCTTGTCCTTCATGATCTTGAAGACCATGGAGAGGTACAGCGGCATCACGGGGATCGCCGCGCTGGCCTGGGTGACCACCGATTTCAGCACCGCCACGTTGGCGCCGCCGCCGTTGAGTTTCTGCAGGCGCGCATCCAGGCGCAGGGCGGTGTTGTCGAGGTCGACCTTGGCCTGGCCGAGGGCGCCGTGCCAGTAGATCGGCCAGGTGATGGCGGTGCCGATGTAGCTGAACGCCACGGTGCGCGCGGCCGGCGCCAGCACGCCGGCTTGCTCGAGGGCGTCGATCCACAGTTCCCAGTCCTGGCCGCCCATGACGGTGACGGTGTCTTCGACTTCCTGCGCGCTGGCCGGCTCGATCGACGCCTGGATGATGGTGTCCTTGTTGGTGTCGATGGCGGTGGAGGTGTACGGCTCGCCGATCGGCTTGAGCGCCGAGCGCTTCACTTCACCGCTGCCCGGCAGCTTGCGCACCGGCGAGGCCAGCGAGTAGACCACCAGGTCGACCTGGCCGCCCATTTCGTTCTTGATCAGCTCGATGGCCTGGGCGCGCGCTTCGTCGGAGAAGGCGTCACCGTTGATCGAGCGGCTGTACAGGCCTTCGGCCTTGGCGAACTTGTCGAACGCCGCGGCGTTGTACCAGCCGGCGGTGCCGGGCTTGGTCTCGCTGCTGGGCTTCTCGAAGAACACGCCGAGGGTGTCGGCACCGAAGCCGAACGCGGCGGTGATCCGCGCGGCCAGGCCGTAGCCGCTGGAGGCGCCGATCACCAGGACCTTCTTCGGCCCGTCGGTGCGCACGCCGCGGGCGCGGGTGGCTTCGATCTGGTCGCGGATGTTGAGCTCGCAACCCTGCGGATGCGTGGTGGTGCAGATGAAGCCGCGGACTTTGGGATGGATGATCAACTTGTCTACCTCGTCTGGGAATGCGCCTGGCGGATCTGAACGCCTCTCGAGGAGGCCAAGCCATTCAGATGCCGACACGCGTCGTCGCGAAATGGGGACCCGAGTTTAGCGCAAGGCGTCGGGTTTACGGTCCAGTGCGGCCGGCGTTCGCCGCCGCATCGTGGATGTTGACGCCGGTTGGCGGCGATCCGACACGTATTGAGGGCTTGTCACGTTACGGGCTGATGGTTCCCTGCCCGGGGCCGGCCAGCCACGTAGGGTGGATGACGCTCTTTTCATCCACCGGCTTTTGGCGACCGCGTGGATGCCCACCGCGTGGAAAACGCTTCGCGGTTTTCCACCCTACGGATCTGGGGCGTCCGGGCGGCGTTCCCACGCGGGAGCGTGGGAACGATCAGTGATTATTTGCCCGGCTTGCGGTTGCGCACGTACAGGTCCTTGCCGCCGGTGGTGTTGCTGCCGCGGGCCTCCAGTTCGAAGCGCTTGGGCTGGGCCTTGATCAGTTCGCTGAGTTTCTTGAAGCCGTACAGGCGCGGGTCGAAGGCGGGGCTGAGTTTGCTGATGTTGGAGCCGACCGCGCCGAGCTGCACCCAGTCGTCCTCGTCGTCGGCGATGTCGTCGAGCACCTTGGCGATAAAGTCCACCGGCACCTTTTGCGCCTTCACCGGGGCGGTGGCGGGTTTGGCTTCCTGGGAGGCACCGTTCACAGGCGCAGTGGCGGGTTCCGGCGCTGGTTCGACGGCGTCGGCGCGGAGGATTTCCGTGTAGATGAACTTGTCGCAGGCGGAGACAAAGGGCTTGGGCGTCTTCTGTTCGCCGAAACCGTAGACGGTCAGGCCTTCCTCGCGCAGGCGCACGGCCAGGCGGGTGAAGTCGCTGTCGCTGGAGACCAGGCAGAAACCGTCGAAGCGCCGGGTGTAGAGCAGGTCCATGGCGTCGATGATCAGCGAGCTGTCGGTGGCGTTCTTGCCCTTGGTGTAGGCGAACTGCTGCATCGGCTGGATCGAGTGGTCGAGCAGCACCTTCTTCCAGCCGCCGAGGTTGGGCTGGGTCCAGTCGCCGTAGATGCGCTTGACGCTGGCGATGCCGTACTTGGCGATTTCCTCGAACAGCCCTTCGACGATGGCGGCGGGCGCGTTGTCGGCGTCTATCAGCACCGCCAGGTGCTTCTGCTGCCGGGAGGTTTGCGGCTTGTTGGTGGCCATGGCTCGTCCTTGCTGGGGGTTGAGCCGACCTTACTGCGAGCGGTAGGCGGAGCGCCACCGTCGCGGCGCGATTGATGAGGGTTCCCACGCTCCGACGTGGGACGCATCAGGGTGGGGCTGATGGGTATCGCTTGCGCTCAACCCATCCTACGGTTGCTCAGGAGCCGGGGGGTGTCAGGGCCACAACCCCACGCGTAGCGCGGGAGCGATCCATAGTCGCTGGTCGGGCTCAGTCGTGGTGGTAGGCCTTGTTGACTATCTGCCAGCGCTCGCCGAACTGGGCTAGGGTCAGGTAGTCGGTGAAGCGCAGGCCGAGGTAGAGCGCGGCCACCTTGACCGTCGCCACCCGGCCGGTGACGTCGGTGGCGACGATGCGCATGTCGAAGGGCTCGCCGTTTTCGGCGGGTTTGGGCGTGCTTTCCACCTCGCGCATCCAGGCGTCGAGGGAGTCGTGGCAGAACGCGTCGTTGAAGTAGCCGAAGAGAAACGCCTGGGGGTGGAAGGCCTGGCGCAGGCGGGCGGTGTCGCCCAGGTGCATGCCCTCGAAGTAGGTGTGCACCGTTTCGCCGATGGCGGTCAGGTCGCGGGTGGTTTGCATGGTTTGCCTCCGGATTGGCCGTATGGGTGGTCAGCGGCTCCCCGTGCCGCTGTCGGGCCGGCAATGCATGCGCCGCGTGGTCGCGCACCGGCTGATCCTCAACGATAGCTGCAGTGGCGAGCGGCGCCGTACCGCTGGGCGGCTCGTTGCGCAGCTGCACCCGGGAGGTTGTCGGCGTCTGGAACGGACAAAGCGGTCTGTTCAGGCTATCCGCTCGAGCGTCAAATATATTGGACTTTCATGAATTTCGATTTCACGAATAAATACTTATAAATCATATTGTTGCGATAGTTTTCGTGCACGGAATTGGCCATTATTCTCGACGAATTGGCGCGAATTCGTTTGACATATTTAACGGCTCTGGCAGGCTGGTGCTCAGGTTTCGACCGTGAACAGGCACTTTCGCCTGGTTCCCGGCAGTGCTCGAAACCTCAGGCAGCGCCAGTCTTCGGCCGCGCGCCTGCACAGCAACGACAAGCCGCGCTTGTCCCAAGGTGACATATGTCCAACAGCAACATTGGCTATAACAATTTGAAAATCCGCAAACCCGTCGTCCTCATGTCCATGGGCGTCCAGGAACGCAAGGGCCATGACTATCAGGTGATGACCCACAAATACATCGTGCCGCTGGTCGAGCTGTCCGGCTGTGTGCCGGTGCTGGTACCGACCTGCTGCGGCAGCGAAGACCTCGAGCAGTACTTGGACATGGCCGACGGCGTGTACCTCACCGGCGCCGGCAGCAACATCGACCCGGCGCTCTACGGCCAGGAAAACCTCACCCCGAGCAAGGCGCAGGACAAGGATCGCGATCTGTTCGATCTGCCGCTGATCCGCGCCGCCATCGCCCGCGGTCTGCCGATCTTCGGCATCTGCCGCGGCATGCAGGAAATCAACGTGGCGCTGGGTGGCGACATGTATCAGAAGCTCTACGAGGAGCCAGGTTTCAACGACCATCGCGAAAACACCGACGACCCGGTGGATGTCCAGTACAGCCCGGCCCACAGCGTGCGCCTGGTGCCGGACTCCTGGCTGGCGAAGCTGCTGCAGGGCGAGGAAATCCGCGTCAACTCGCTGCACGGTCAGGGCGTGAAGACGCTGGGCAAGGGTCTGGAGCCGTTGGCCCGCGCCGAGGACGGCCTGGTCGAGGCGATCCACGCGCCGAGCCTGTCGCCGTTCCTGTTCGCGGTGCAGTGGCACCCGGAATGGCAGGCGGCGAAGAACCCGGACTCGGTGAAGATGTTCCAGGCCTTCGGCGACGCTTGCCGTCAGCAAGTGCTGAAGAAGGCGCCGGCGCGCACCTTCCATACCGCGGCGTAAGCGGCTACTGCGCTTTTGAGGGTGCCCACCTCCCCGTGTGGGCAGCCTTGAACAAGAAAGCCCGGCTTAGGCCGGGCTTTTTTGTGAGCGGGTATTTTTCGTAGGGTGGAAAACCGCGAAGCGTTTTCCACCCAACAGCCGGTGGATGCAAACAGCGGCATCTACCCTCCACAGAGCGGCTCAGACCTTCTTCACGAACTCCGATTTCAGCTTCATCGCGCCGATGCCGTCGATCTTGCAGTCGATGTCGTGGTCGCCGTCGACCAGACGGATGCTTTTGACCTTGGTGCCGACCTTGACCACCAGTGACGAGCCCTTGACCTTGAGGTCCTTGATCACGGTGACAGTGTCGCCGTCCTGGAGGACGTTGCCGACCGCATCCTTGATCACCTTGTCGCCTTCGCCGGCGGCTTCCGCGCCGGCGCTGGCGGACCACTCGTGGGCGCACTCCGGGCAGATCAGCTGGGCGCCGTCTTCATAGGTGAATTCGGAATTGCATTTGGGGCAGGGCGGCAGAGTGCTCACAGCGGATCCTCAGGTGCGGGAAGGCTAAAGGCCGCAGATTATATAGGGTTTTGCCGGCCAAGACGCCGCGCTACCAGCGCGAGGAGCGGTAATAGTCCCGATGGTGGCGGTGATGCTTGAACTTGTGGTGCGGCGTGATGATCACCGAATAGGGGCGGTAGTACCGTGGATAAGGGCGGTAGTACACCTCGGGGCGGTAATACTGCGGATAGGGCTGGTAGTACTCCGGATAGGGTTGGTAATACACGGCCGGGGGTGGTGGCGGGCCCGCGTCTATGTACACCGGGGGCGGGGCGTAGCGGCTGTTGGCGACGATGGCGCCACCGATCACGGCACCGATTAGGACTCCGGCAATGGCGGCGTCGCGGTTGGAACCGTGCGCCGAGGCCTCGCCACTGGCCAATGACAGGCTGGCGACGAGTGCGCTGAGTAAGAAAATACGGCCAAGCATGATCGCATCTCCTTCGAGGTTGACGGCCTGGAATCAGGTATAGATTTAGACCGCAATCCAGGCGGGAACTCCTGAGATACCAGTGTAATCCTTTGGTAAATCAACCGATTTCAGGCCGATATGCGGACACGCGTGGCGCGTTGCGGATGGGGGTGTGGCCGCGGCTGTTCGCGATGCCGCGCGGAGTGTGCAGCACCGCTCGGCTCACGCGGCGATGGGGCTCGCTGCGCGCAACTCGGCCTAGGTTTTCAAGGGGCCGGCGCCGGTTGCGGCAGGCTGAGCACGCCGGTGTCGGAAAAGCGTTCGGTGCCCCACCAGCCGTTGCTCAGTTTGCCGCGCAGCACATAGGGCAGGTTCTGCCGTGGCGGATTGCCGGCCATGCCCCAGGCCTGCCGGAACACCGAGAGGGCGGAAATGCTCACCGGTACGCTGAGCACGCTTTCGCCGAAGCGCGGCACCTGGCCGCTCTGGTCGCTGACGCCGCTGGCCAGCGGCTGGTCGTTGACCTGCAGATCGAGGGCCACGCCGTTGTAGTCGATGGCGCGGTCGTTGGGGTTCTGCACCCGCAGCTTCACCGCGAAGCGCATTTCCAGGCCCTGCGCCGGCAGCGGCTCCAGCCCCACCAGATTGATGCGCACTGGGTCGTGCGGGCCGAGGGTGCTGCAGGCGGCGAGACTCAGGGTCAGCAGGCCGAGGGTCAGCAGGCGTGAAAACGGATACTGGGGGCGGGACATGCGCGGCTTTCCGTCACGGGGTGATGCCTAGAGTAAAGGCCAGAGCGGGCGGTGGGGCCTGCCGATGTTGCTTGCGCGCATGGCGATCCAGCCGGGGCTGTCATTCGGCATGGGGGCATCCAGGCACGCCGGCGCGCTGCTCGCGGGGCGCGACGAGGGGTGGCGAATCATGCGCGCAGGCGAAGCCCATAGGCCCATCTGATTGGCTATAGATGGCCGGGGAGATCTATAGCGATTGGTTATCTTGTTTTAAAAAGAATAATAAAAACAACGATATATATAGCAAGATATAGCTACTTTCAGATAGTGACCAAATATTGACTTGGCAGTGTTGCACAACTAATACATTAAGCACGCTCAAGCAATCGACGTGTTCGCGGCGCTTGAGCGGAGTGGCAGGCGGTTGTGCTGACTAGGGTCATGGCGCGAAGACTGGCAGGGCCTTTCTTCTGGTGTCGCTGGGCGCTTCTCTCACGCTTGCTCGGGCGGGTCGATGGCATGGCTACTGCCGCGCCATCCACAACATTCGGCAAGGCGTGCCGCGTCAGGACGCGTTGGGGGTGGTGAGATGGATCAGGTGGATGCTGCCGCAGAACGTACACAGCCAGCCTCGGCGCGCGCCGCCGCTATTGGGATCGCCAGTAGATCCTCCATCAGCCGTCTTCTGTACTTGCTCGCCTGCCTGTTCACGGCGGCGCTGGCCGCCGCCGGCGAGCCGCAGGGCAATGGCAACCAGGGCGATGACAAGTGGCTGGAGCCGGCACGCTCCAGGCTCATGGGGGAGGCTGGCGGGCTGCCGTTCTTCCCGCACCGGGCCAACACCACGGACAATGCCGTGCTGAAGGTGCAGGACTTCGACGATGCCCAGGTCTGTGGCGCCTGCCACACGGAGATCTACAAACAATGGCGCTCGTCGATGATGGCGCAGTCCTGGGAAGAGCCCCTCTATCGCGCCCTGCTCAAGCAGGCCAGCGAGGCCACCGACGGCAAGGTCGACAATTTCTGCACCGGTTGCCATACCCCGATCGGCCTCACCACCGGGCAGATCACCTCGGCAGTCAACCGCTCCTCGATCGAAGACAGCGCCAAGAATACCCCGATGCCTGGGGTGGACTGCGAGACCTGCCACAACATCAGCGCCCGCACCGGCCTGGACAATGGCGCCTATGTCCTGAGCCCGCGTGCAAACGGTAAGCCGACCAAGTTCGGCCCGCGCAAGGATGCCGTTTCGCCCTATCACGACACGGTGTATTCGCCGCTGCACACGCGTTCGGACTTCTGCGCGACCTGCCACAACGTCACCCACCCATTCAGCAGCGTGGCGGTCGAGCGCACCTATGACGAATGGCTGGAGAGCCCCTACAGCCTCAACGGCGAAACCTGTCAGAGCTGCCACATGCCGGGGTTCGCCGGCAAGGCGGCAGTCATGGGGCCAGACCGCGAGAATGTCGCCTCGCATTGGTTCAGCGGCGCCAACGCCACGCTGCTCACCTACCTCGGCCAGCACGAAAGCGCGCAGCGGGCGCGCGACATGCTCGCGCGCGCCGGCGAGATTCAGTTCCAGCCGCTGCCGGCCGCCGTCGCGCCCGGACGCTACACCACGGTGGCGGTCAAGGTGGCCAACGTCGGCGCCGGGCACAAGCTGCCGACCGGCTTTCCGGAAGGGCGGGAGATGTGGATCGACTTCCGCGTGCAGGACGCCAGCGGGCGCGAGATCTACCGCCTGGGTGCGGTCAAGGACGGCAAGACCGAGGACGGCACGCGCAACTTCAAGGTGCGCCTGGGCGACAAGGACGGCCATGAGCTGGATGTCGAGGTGTGGAACGCCACGCAAATCCTCTCGGACAGCCGCATCCTGCCCAAGGGCTACGATGTCCGCGAGTTCGCCTTCCTGGTGCCGGCCGATGCCGTCGGGCCGCTCAGTCTGAGCGCGGAGCTGAACTACTGGCCGTTCTCGCAGAAGCTCGCCGACTACTTGCTCGGCAAGGGCAAGTTGCAGGTGGAAATCACCCGGATGGCCAAGGCCACGCAGAGCCTGCCGCTGTCGGCCTATGTGGCGGAAGGCGGCCTGTCGGCGCCGTCGCCGTGCCCCGATCGCCGGACGGCCTGGGCGTCCGGCGGCCCGGTCCCGCTGTGCGTCCCCGAACGGCGCTGGGGAGAAGGCTTGCAGGCGCGTGCGCCCTAGCGGGCTGTCTCAGGATTAAGGCGGCTGGTGGGAGAATGTGGATAGCCCCCTGCGGGAGCCAGCTTGCTGGCGATCTTGGTCGTCCGTTGGCGGATCGTCCTGCAAGTCTGGCCACGACTCTGCGAGATAGCCCCCGAGGCTCCGTCTCAGTCGTACTCGGCCTCTGCATGTTCGCCGAGCAGACGCCGCTGGCGTGGGGTACAGGCGGCCAGTACCTCGGGGTTGAAGTGAAAGTGCAGATAGGGCGAGAACTTCTGCGCCACCATGCGCCGGCCGTAGTGCACCTGCAGCAGGTAGCGGGTGCGGTCGGCGGTGCGGTTGCGGCTGCCGGCGTGCCACAGCTCGCTGCGAAACAGCAGCGCGTCGCCGGCCCGGCACAGCACCGGCTCGGGCGTGCGCCCGTGCCAGTGCGTTTCGCCGGGCGCGGGCTTGCGTCCGGCGCGGTGGCTGCCGGGGATCACCAGGGTCGGGCAGAGGTTGGCGTCGATGTCGTTGAGGTACAGGTGTGCGGTGCAGATCTGCATCGGCAGCTCGAAGGTCGGATCGGCCAGCAGCGCCGCGGGCAGTTCCATGACCTGATAGTCCTGGTGCAGCGCGGCGCCGATGAAGCCGGGATGGCAGCGCCAGGCGGTCTGACCGATGACATGGCAGTCGGCGCCCAGGGCCGCTTCGGCCAGTTCGATCAGCCCCGGCAGGTCGAGATAGGCCAGCCACAGCGGATCGCGGTTGAACACGCATTTGTAGTGATCGAGCAGGCCGCTGTAGTCCCAGTGGATGGGCTTGAGTTGGTCGATCGCGTGGCGAAGTTCGCCGATCTGTTGGCTATCCAGCACGTTTCTCAGGAGTGCGTAGCCCTGGGTATGCAGCGCCTGCAGGCGCTCGGCGGTCAGGGCTGGGGCGGTGGCGGAGAGGTTCATGGCAGGCGTCCCTCGCGGCTTCTTCATTCATGCTGGCATGCGCGCACAGAACAAAAAAGCCGGATTCGTAGGGTGGGTTAGCCGCAGGCGTAACCCGCCGACCCTGCTGGTGCATAATTGCTTCTCACGTGACCACCTGTTTGAATTGCCACTGACCAGTCATTTGCATTCGATCTGACCACGCATTTGCAAACGGAATGACCACTTCCGCGAGCCACCCGCCCGGCTCAAAAAGTTGACGAACTAGCTCGGGGCGTGAAGCGGACTGTCGTGGTGGCTAACGTGCCGCTTAATTGGCTGCCAACTAAATGCAGTGTAATTGACAGCCCGAGTTGATGCGGCTGTTAGGTAGTTACGGTGGGCAATGCTTCGCTTTTGTCACCCCGCCCGGGCTACAGTATCTTTTCCAAAGCTTTGGCCTGTTTTATCCAGTCTTTCACCAATTCAAAGGAGGGTGCCCTACCTACCAATTTGATTTTCTTTTGTTCTATCAAATCCTCCAACTCAGAGTGCAAATGTTCTGGCCGTTGTTTGGCAAGATCGGGAACCGTTTTCACTCCATTAATGTGTTCTAATAGGTCGGATAAAACTCCACCGACCCCATGAATACGAGCCAGATCTGCGCGGTCGGCCAATGCTAAGAGCTTTGGCCTTGTCAGACCGCAGTGCTTTGCTAATTCGCTTCTCTCGTGGGGTGTCCGACATGCGTCTAAGAGTTGATCGCTATCGTGTATCCCTTGCTCCTTCAGTTTGCTTTCTAATTCAGAAGCCATGCCGACAAGCTTGTTCAGGGGAATAGCCATGACAAACCTCCAATCGGTTGATGGGGAATTACACTCATAACATGAAATACCAATTTCTCGGATTTCTTCGCTTCGTTGTTTTTCACCTCCTGATCCAGTCGGACGTCTAACTACTAGGCGGCATGCCCTGTCGCGTTTGCATGTCGTATAAAAACTTCGTCTCACGCCAAGTCGTTCATTCTTCTGGAGTTGGCGGGATAAACGCGACACTTTTCGGAACAAACGCGACAGGGCGAGAGAAGCTTTCGGGGCCGAGGTATGTTCCTTTCGGATGCACCTATGAACGTAGTAGCGCTACTGGCACCCAGCCAGGGTCAAGAAGTGCACTTCGTCCGAAACTGCCAGGGCGTCACGCCCTTCCAGCGTTTGAAGGCATGGATGAAGTTGGAGACTTCCCCATAGCCCAGGCGGGCGGCGATTTCTTCCAGGCGGATGCCGCCGGCGGCCAGCAGTTCCTCGGCCAAGATCTGGCGCACTTCATCCTGCAGCATGCGAAAGCTCGAGCCTTCTTCCTCCAGACGGCGGCGCAGGGTGCGCGAGGTTATGTGCCACGATCTCTGCCTGTCACGCGACTCACAGAGATGATGGTCTGGTCGGATGCCAACAGGTGGTCAGATGGAATGCAAACGTTTGGTCAAGTCCATGCAATTGCCCAACTGGACGCCGGAGTCTATGGCGGCACCGTTGCTGGGTTACGCCGCTACGCGGCTAACCCAGCCTACAACAGCTGTGTTCAACCCTTAGCCGATACATGGCCAAAAAAAGGCCAGCGCTAAGGCTGGCCCGAGTGACACCTCGCCCAGCGTTGTGCCCGCCGGGTCGTGGACTTGCGGATGTTTATTTGTACTTGGTGTTGAACAGGGCGATCTGCTTCACCGGCTTCGGCTCTTCCTTGGCCAGCACGTAGACCACGCGCTCGCCCTGCGGGCCGCCGCCGATGTCGTTGAAGCTGAAGGTCGGCTCGCCGATCTTGTTCATGTCGACCATGTCGCCGTAGCGGCTGAATACGTAGATGTGCCCGTCCTGACGGATCTCGCCGTAGAACTTCTCAGCCGGGGTCAGGGCGACGGTGAGGAACTGATAGGCGGCGGTCTGCGCCAGCGGCTTGGCCTGATCCTCGGCGCGCAGGGCGACGGCGATCGGCAGGCCGGACTTGGCGTCCTTCAGTTCGGTGTCCTTGATCACCGGCGCCTTGCCGGTGGCGACGAAGTCGCGGAACACCTGGTAGTCATCGAACAGGAACAGCTGGGTTTCGGTGCGGACCTGATACCAGTCTTCGTTATTCAGCGCCGAGGCGGCCGGCTTGGCGGCGGCGACCGGCGCGCTCGGGGTGGTGCTGCTGCAGGCGGCGAGGCTGGCCACCAACAGGGACAAGGACAGCAGTTTGGCGTAGTGCATGGGTTCCCCCTCCAGGGTATGAGGTGGACGCAAAATGCCGCACATCGATGACAAGGCGATGACCGTCAGGTGACGCTCGCGTGACGCTGTGCAGGATGTAAAACGCCCTTGCGGCTTGACTGTAAAAAATAACCAACTGGCAGTTGTCCGCGTTTTCTTTAAAAGCGCTTTTATTCAGGTGCTTGCGCGAATGTAACAAGGCGTGTTAGGCGCCGCTCGCCGTTTTTATGGCGATTTCTCTTTACAACCGTTTGACATATTTGACGCATTTGGCAGACTGCCCGGCGAGGTGCGAAGCGGATCGTTGTGGGCGGGGGAGATGCCTTCGGGCGCGCCCAGTGGCGAGACAGGTGCTTCACAACCAACAAAAACAATTTGCCCTTCGCGGCGGCCATGGCATCAGCCAGGGCAGGGGCCGCAGGGGCGTGCACTGAGAGCAGAACGAATGCTGATCTGGTTTGTTGCGGCCTACCTGTTGGTCACGGTGGGTATCGGTTTCTACGCTTCCACCCGTGTGAAAAACTCCAGCGACTTCGCTGCCGGCGGGCGCAGCATGGGCTTCCCCATCGTCGCCGCCATGGTCTTCGCCACCTGGTTCGGCTCCGAAGCCGTGCTGGGTATTCCGGCGAGCTTCATCGAGGAAGGTTTCGCCGGCATCATCGAGGACCCGTTCGGCTCCTTCGGCTGCCTGATGCTGGTCGGTCTGTTCATCGCGCGTCCGCTGTACCGCATGAATCTGCTGACCATCGGTGACTATTTCCGCAAGCGCTTCGGGCGGAATGTCGAGCTGATCACCAGCCTGGTGATCATCGCCTCCTACCTGGGCTGGATCGCCGCCCAGCTCACCGCGCTCGGCGTGGTGTTCAACGTGCTCTCCGACGGTTCCATCAGCACCACCCAGGGCATGCTGCTGGGCACCGTGATCGTGCTGGTCTACACCCTGTTCGGCGGCATGTGGTCGGTGGCGCTGACCGACTTCTTCCAGATGATCATCATCGTCGTCGGTCTGGTCTACCTGACCTGGCTGATCGGCGACATGGCCGGCGGTGCCGATGTGGTGATCGCCCATGCCGCGGATGCCGGCAAGTTCACTTTCATCAACAGCTTCGAGCCGAAGGACGTGGTCGCCTTCATCGGTGCGGCACTGACCATGATGCTCGGCTCGATTCCGCAGCAGGACGTGTATGCCCGGGTGATGTCGGCCAAGACCGAGAATATCGCCGCGCGCGCCTCGATGTTCGGCGCCGGCTTCTACCTGTGCTTCTGCATGCTGCCGATCTTCCTCACCTACGCCGCCTCGATGATCGACCCGGAAATGGTCAAACGCTGGCTGGCCGAGGATGCGCAGATGATCTTGCCGCACCTGATCCTCGAACGGACCCCGCTGTTCGCCCAGATCATGTTCTTCGGTGCACTGCTATCGGCGATCATGTCCACCGCCTCCGGTACCCTGCTGGCGCCGTCGGTGACCTTCACCGAGAACGTGCTCAAGCGCTTCCTGCCGGATATGAACGATAAGCAGTTCCTCTTGGCCATGCGTCTGACCATCGTCGCTTGCACCATCTTCACCAGCGTCTTCGCCCTGTACTCGGATGCGAGCATCTACGAGATGGTCGGCAACGCCTATAAGGTGACCCTGGTCGCCGCCGTGGTGCCGTTGCTCGCCGGGCTGTTCTGGAAGCGCGCGACCACCCAGGGCGCGCTGTTCGCCATCGCCTTCGGCCTGGTGTCGTGGGGTTACCTGGAATACAGCCTGACCGACGCCGCCTTCTGGCCGCCGCAACTGGCCGGCCTGCTGTTCAGCCTGGCGGGCATGCTGATCGGTTCGCTGCTGCCGCAGTTCATGGGCCGCCGTGACGCGCTGGCGCAGGGCAGCACGCAGACGGCCTGAGCCGCACTGCACTATTAAAAGGGGGCGAAGCGATTCGCCCCTTTTTTTTGTGGGCGCCCGAAACGCGTAGGACTAGTGGGTAGGTTGGGTTGAGACGCGCAGCGCCGAAGCCCAACGAATGAGCGGGCACCGGTGCCGGCAGCAGCTCCGCTGTTGGGTTTCGCTGCGCTCAACCCAACCTACCAGTGCGGTGCAACCCGGCGGCTACCAGGCCAGCCGTATCCCCAGGTTGCCGCCCCAATCCTCGCGCTCATGCGAGTCCAGATTGCGGCTGTGTTCGACACCCGGGTACAGGCTGACACGCTCGCCGAGCTGGCCGACCACCCCCGGCGCCAAGCTCCAGGCTGCTGCCCCGCAGGCGGCGCGGGACGCAGGCCGAGATCAGAAGTGCACTTTGGCCAGGAAGCTCAGGGCGCTCTGGTCGGTGCCGCCGAGGATCTCGTCGCCGAGGAAGCTGTTGTCGTCGATGGCGTACTTGTCCGACCAGTAGTCGTACTCGACGCCGACGTAGAACTTCTTCACCGCGCCCCAACCCATGGCCTTGCCCAGGTCGTACTTGATCTGCGGGTTGATGTGCAGGTTGGCGTGCATGTCGGTCGGCCGGCTGGTGGTGGCGTCCTTGTTGTTCCACACCCAGTCGATGAAGCCGTCGATCACCAGGTCGGAGTTGCCCACCGGGAGGGTGTAGGACCAGGTCGGGGTGACCTGCCACTGGCCGCTGGGCTGGCCGCTGATGCCGTCCGGTTTGCGGTAGTAGAAGTTCAGCTGGAAGTAGTCGAAGCCGGGGATGGCCAGGTCGAAGCCCGGGCCGAGCAGGTAGTTCTGCGTGCTGTTTTCGCCGCGCTCGTAGGTGCCGGCGAGCAGCACGTCCTTGATCGGGCCGAATTCCAGCTTCTGGTCGAAGACCTTGCCGAACGACAGGCGCGGGGAAATCTCGCCGTAATAGGTGTCCTTGCCGAGCTGGGAGTCGGCTTCGCCCTGATAGTTGATCTGGTCGACGAAGATGAACAGGTCGCCGAAGCTCCAGCCGCTGGCGTGCTCGAAGGTCCAGGTCTGCTGGGTCGGCGGGTTGACCTTGAAGTCCTTGCCCCACAGGAACGACAGGCTGTTGTCCTGCCACAGCAGCAGGTCGCCGGCCGCGGCCTGGCCGGTCGTGGCGAGCAGGCCGCCGGCGAGTATGAGGGCGGGGAGGGTATGGTTCATCGAGCTTTGGCTCCTAACGGGCATCGGTCTAGTGGTTAACCTGTCTCTGTGGTCAGGCTTTGCCGCGTTATTTTGCAAGAACGCGGCAAGAACGGCGGAAAAATTTCTGCCAAGTCCAACGAGTGCCGGTAAAGATCGCGGCTGGCGAGCAAGTTCTGCTTGGTTGGCGACTGGGGCGGTGGCAAGGCACTCATGGGGACACGCGCACAGTGAGCAAAGGGGGGCGGCCGCTGATCAAGTGGACAACGTCGCCTTGGCTTGGGCATCCAAGCGCTGATCGGTCGTGATGCGTCCTGCATGGGCGTGGCACTGGCCGGCAGGTTTGCTTTTTCGCGGCTTCAATGAAAAAGCCTGAAACGGCAAAAGCCCCGGCTTGATAGGCAATTTGTATTACCCTTCCGTCCGTCATTGGAGAAAAGCACTAGGGAGCTTTAATGAAGTCACTGCTGAAAATCTGCCTGGCCGTGCTGCTGTGGGTGCCGGTCTTGGCTCAGGCGGCAGACCTGGATGGCGCCAGCCTGAACCTGAACTGGGCGCTGCCGTTCGCCGGCATCCTGCTGTCGATCGCGCTGTTTCCGATCTTCGCCCCAGGCATCTGGCATCACCATTTTGGCAAGATCACCGCCTTCTGGACCCTGGGCTTCCTGCTGCCGTTTGCCGTCAGCTTCGGCGGCCATACCACCGCGGCGCTGGTGGTGCATGCGCTGCTCGCCGAGTACATCCCCTTCATCGTCCTGCTGTTCGCCCTCTACACCATCTCCGGCGGCATCCTGCTGTGGGGCAACCTGCACGGCTCGCCACGGTTGAACACCGGCCTGCTGGCGATCGGCACCCTGCTGGCCTCGCTGATGGGCACCACCGGCGCGGCCATGCTGCTGATCCGCCCGCTGCTGCGCGCCAATGACAACCGCCAGCACAAGGTGCACGTGGTGGTGTTCTTCATCTTCCTGGTCGCCAACGTCGGCGGCGGCCTGACCCCGCTGGGCGACCCGCCGCTGTTCCTCGGCTTCCTCAAGGGCGTGGATTTCATGTGGACGGTCGAGCACATGGCCGCACCGGTGGCGCTGCTGGCGCTGGTGCTGCTGGCGATCTTCTATCTGGTCGACCGCTACTTTTATGCCAAGGAAGACGAGCTACTGGCGCACGACCCGTCGCACGATGCACCGCTGAAACTGTACGGCAAGCGCAACCTGCTGCTGCTCGCCGGGGTGATCGGCGCGGTGCTGCTGTCCGGCGTATGGAAGCCGGGCATTCGCTTTGATGCCATGGGCACGCCGGTCGAGCTGCAGAACCTGGTGCGCGACGGCCTGCTGCTCGGCCTGGCGCTGCTGTCCCTGGCGATCACGCCGAAACAGGTGCGCGCCGGCAACGAGTTCAATTGGGAGCCGATGCTGGAGGTGGGCAAGCTGTTCGCCGGCATCTTCATCACCATCGCCCCGGCCATCGCCATCCTGCGCGCCGGCAGCCAGGGCCAGTTGGCCGGGCTGGTGGCGCTGGTCAGCGACTCCACCGGCGCGCCGCTGAACGCCATGTACTTCTGGATGAGCGGACTGCTGTCGGGCTTCCTCGACAATGCGCCGACCTACCTGGTGTTCTTCAACCTCGCCGCCGGCGACGCGCAGACCCTGATGCAGCAGCTGCCCGGCACCTTGCTGGCGATCTCCATGGGCGCGGTGTTCATGGGCGCGCTGACTTATATAGGCAATGCGCCGAACTTCATGGTCAAGGCCATCGCCGAGCAGCGCGGGGTCAAGATGCCGAGCTTCTTCGGTTTCCTGCTGTGGTCGTGCGTGATCCTGTTGCCGCTGTTCGCCGTGCTGACGCTGCTGTTCTTCTAACGCCTGACCTAGACTCTGCGGCAGGCGGCCGAGAGCGGCGCCGGTCATTGATTCGTAGGGTGGGTTAGCCGTAGGCGTGACCCACCGACCCTGCCGGACGCCGGGGGCCAGGGCGACAGCGCTGGTGGGTTACGCCGCTACGCGGCTAACCCGCCCTACAAAGCCGACTTTGCGGCACTTATTCAACCGGAAGGGAGAGGCGCGATGTTGGCATGGTTGGCGGAACATCCGTTATTGACTGCCGCCACGCTGCTCGCGCTCGACCTGCTGCTCTGGCAACTGCTGCCGGGCACGCAGCAGCGCTGGAAGCTGCTGCTGCGGATCGGCATCTTCCTCGGCTACAGCCTGCTGCTGTTCAACGCCGGCCTGAGCCCGCTGCAGGGCGCGCCGTGGCCCGAGCAGTTGCCCGCGCACCTGATCGCCACCGTGCTGCTAATCGCCTGGTGGCTGTTGGCCGCACGCACCCTGAGCCTCCTCATCGGCGCCATGCTGATGTCGCGGGTCGGACATGGCGGGCGCCTGCTGCAGGATGTGCTGGGAGCGATCATCTTCCTGATCGCCGTCATCGCCGCCGCCGCCTATGTCATGCAGCTGCCGGTGCGCGGCCTGCTGGTGACCTCCGGGGCGCTGGCGATCATCGTCGGCTTGGCGCTGCAGAGCACCCTCGGCGACGTGTTCTCCGGCATCGTGCTGAACACCACCAAGCCCTACCAGCTAGATGACGTCATCTCCATCGATGGCACCGAGGGCAAGGTGGTGGAGATCGACTGGCGCGCTACCCGCCTGCTGACCAGCCAGGGCAGTCTGGCGGTGATCCCCAACTCGCTGGCGGCCAAGGCCAAGATCCTCAACTTCAGCCGGCCGAGCGAGCTGCACGGCGTGGCCATCAGCCTCGAGTTCGCCCCCCAGGTGCGGCCGCGGCTGGTACTGGAGGCGCTGGAGCGGGCCCTGCAGGGCTGCCGCGACTTGCTGATCTCGCCCCAGCCCAGCGTCGCCATCAAGAAGACCGCCACCGGCACGCTGGAATACGAGGCCAGCGGCTTCGTCGCCGCGATGGCGCACAAGGGCGCGGTGCGCAATCAGCTCTATGACCTGGCCTACCGTCACCTGCAGGCCTGCGGCGTGCTGCTGTCGACGGCGCCGTCCGGCCTCTCGCAGGGGCGGGCGCTGCTGGAGAGCGTGAGCCTGTTCACCTCGCTCGGCGCTGACGAGAAACTGGCCCTGAGCGAGCACATGCGGCGCCAGGAGTTCGCCGCCGGCAGCATCGTGCTGGCCAGCGGGGCGGTCACCGACTACCTGTTGATCATCGAGTCCGGGGTGATCTCGGTGACCCTGAGCGGCGAGGGTGAAACCCTCGAGGCCGGGCGCATGGGCCCGGGCGAGGTGATCGGCGAGGCCGGCATCCTCGCCGAGGCAGCCTGGCCGGCGCAGTTCACCGCGCTGACGCCGTGCGTGCTCTACCGCATCGATAAGGAGGCGCTGGAGCCCTGCCTGCAGGCGCGCCGCGAAATCGGCGAGGCCATGGCCAAGCTGCTCAGCTACCGCCAGCAGCACAGCGAGGCGCTGCTGCACGACAAGCCGGTGGTGGTGGAGAAGGGCGGCTTCCTGCGTTGGTTGCGCAAGCGTGCCCGGCAGCGCTGGAGCTAAGAGCCTGTTCACGACCTCGGGCGTTCCTTCCCGTAGGATGGGTTGAGCAACGCGATACCCATCGACCGCCGGATATCTGATGGGTATCGCTGCGCTCAACCCATCCTACGACGCTAAACCGGAGCGCTGAGCTGGGGGGCACGAGTCGGTAGGGTGGAAAACCGCAAAGCCGGTGGCTGGATAAAGCGCCATCCACCCTACGGCTATCGGCGCATGGTGGCGGCTCGGCGCATTTGCGATAGTGCCGATCCCATCGTCGCAAGGAGCTCCCCGATGAGCACAACCGCCTGCCGTTTGCTCGGCATCCAACACCCGATCATCCAGGCGCCGATGGCCGGCGTCTCCACCCCACGGCTGGCGGCGGCGGTGTCCAATGCCGGCGGCCTGGGTTCGCTGGGCATCGGCGCCAGCACGGTGGCGCAGGTCCGCGCGCTGATCGCGGAAACCCGCGCGCTGACCGCCCAGCCGTTCAACCTCAACCTGTTCTGCCACCGCCCGGCACAGGCCGACCCGGCGCGCGAGGCCGCCTGGCTGGCGCACCTGCGGCCGTGGTTCGGCGAGTTCGGCGCCAGCCCGCCGGCGAGCCTGCACGAGCCCTATCCGAGCTTCGTCAACGACGCGGCGATGCTCGAACTGCTGCTGGCCGAGCGCCCGGCGGTGGTCAGCTTCCACTTCGGCCTGCCCGATGCGGAGGTCATCGCGGCCCTCAAGGCGGCCGGCATCGTGCTGATGGCCAGTGCCACCAGCCTGGAGGAGGCGGCTCAGGTCGAGCAGGCCGGCATCGACTTGCTGATCGCCCAGGGCGTCGAGGCCGGTGGCCATCGCGGCGTGTTTGCGCCCGAGCGCGGCGACGCCGGCATCGGCACCCTGGCGCTGGTGCGGCTGTTCGCCCAGCAGGCGCGGCTGCCGCTGATCGCCGCCGGTGGCATCATGGACGGCGCCGGTATCGCCGCCGCCCTGGCGCTGGGGGCGAGCGCCGCGCAGCTGGGCACCGCCTTCATTCTCTGCCCGGAATCTTCCGCCAACGCCGCCTACCGGGAGGCGCTGCACAGCCCGCGCGCGCAGCACACGGCGATCACCGCGGCGATCTCCGGACGGCCGGCGCGAGGCCTGGTCAACCGCATGCACACGGAGGTCGACGGGCCCGGCGCGCCGCCACTGCCCGATTATCCGATTGCCTATGACGCCGGCAAGGCCCTGCACGCCGCCGCCAGCGCCCAGGGCAACCACGAATTCGCCGCCCACTGGGCCGGCCAGGGCGCCCCGCTGTCCCGCGCGCTGCCGGCCGCCGAGCTGATGAGTGTACTGGTCGAGGAGTGGCGGCAGAGCCGCTGAAGGCCTGCTCACAGGCAGACTCGGATACCCCCCTTTCCCACGTGTAGGAGAGGGGCCGGGGGAGAGGGCGGATGGCAACTCGCCCTCTCCCCAGCCCTCTCCCGTAAACGGGAGAGGGGGCGGTTTGCGGCTGCTGGATGTGTCGGGTTGGGTGCCTGACAGGCCGAAGAAGCTGCGACCGAGCGGTGCGCGTTCGGTAGGAGCGAACTCATTCGCGACACGCTGCTATGGTGGGCGAGCCCTGCTCGCCACCTTTGATCCCCTCTCCCTGCGGGAGAGGGCTAGGGAGAGGGGCGGGCGTTCGGTTGGCGAGGTGTGCCTACCCGGACATGAGTCACGGCGCCAGCCCCCGACGCGCCTAATCCATGTCCCCAAGATCAGCCTTCCAACGCTTATAGGCCTCGGGCAAACAGCGCGCGCAGGGTCGATAACCGGCGGCGCAGGCGCTCACTTCGTCGAGAAAGAACACCCGATTACGCCGCAGGTCGTGGCCCTTGGCGATCAGGCGCAGCGCCACCGGGCAATCGAGGCGGCCATAGATGTGGCTGCGGCGATGGCCGCCGAGGCTGCCCGGCCGGTCACTGAGGAACGGCTGGCCGTCGGCGCCGAGCAGCGTCCACTGCCGGCTCATGCCGGCGTCTCACGCTCGAGCAGCGTGCGCTTGCGCTCCACCCCCCAGCGATAACCGGACAAGGCGCCGTCGCTGCGCACCACCCGATGGCAGGGAATCGCCACCGCCAGGTGGTTGGCGCCGCAGGCCTGGGCCACCGCGCGCACCGCCTTGGGCGCGCCGATGCGCGCGGCGATCTCGGCGTAGCTGGCCGTGCTGCCCAGCGGAATCTCCCGCAGCGCCTGCCAGACCCGTTGTTGGAAGGCGGTGCCGCGCACGTCCAGCGGCAGGTCGAGGCCCAGCGCCGGCGCCTCGATGAAACCGACCACCCGCGCGACCAGTTGCTCGAAGTCAGGCTCGCCGCCGATCAGATCGGCCCGCGGGAACTGGTCCTGCAGCTCACGCAGCAGCGCCTCCGGATCGTCGCCGAGGAGGATGGCGCATACCCCGCGTTCGCTCTGCGCCACCAGGATCGCGCCAAGCGAGCACTGGCCGATGGCGAAGCGGATCGCGGTGTCGACGCCGCCGGCGCGGTAGCTGCTGGGGGTCATCCCCAGCAGGCGGTCGGCGGCCTCGTAGAAGCGACTGTTGGAGTTGAAGCCGGCGTCGTACAGCGCCTCGGTGACCGAGCCGGCGTGGCCCAGGCGCTCGCGCACCTGGCGGGCGCGGTGGGCGCTGGCGTAGGCCTTGGGCGTCAGTCCGGTGACGGCCTTGAACACCCGATGGAAATGGTGCGGGCTGAGGCCGGCGGACGTGGCCAGCTGCCGCAGACCGGGCAGGTCGTCGGCCGTCTCGATCTGCCGGCAGGCGGCGGCGACCAGCGCCGCATGCTGCGCCGCGACGCTGACCTGATCGGCGGCGGCGCGCTTGCTCGGCCGATAGCCGGCGGCTTCGGCCTGGGCGGCGCTGGCGAAGAACTCGACGTTCTCCGGCCGTGGCCGGCGCGACGGGCTGCTCGGCCGGCAATACACCCCGGTGGTCTTCACCGCGTAGACGAACTGGCCGTCGGCCGCCGGGTCGCGGGCCAGCACGGCGGCCCAGCGCGGGTCGCGCTCGGTGGCGCTGGGCGGGAGTTGCTTGGCTGTCTTCATCGGGCTTCACCCTGGCGATCGTTCAGGTTGCCGCAAGGTTAGGCCGGCTGTCACCCCGGCGCACTCCGAGTCTTGCGCTCAAATTCGCCGCTGCGAAGCGCGGCACAGGGGCTGTTAGTTCAAACGAACGACGTTCATTGGACCGACGCACCCGCGTGGGCTAGCGTGCTTCAATCCGGGCTCCACTCGGCGGCAGTTCCGGCGCCGTGACAACGCTGTGATTCACCCACATGGGCAACGCTGCCCGTGTGTGGTGGTGCTCAACAACGGCAGTATCGAACGCTGAGCCCGCAAGGGCAGTTCGCTTAGCTGAAAGGTGTTCTATGAACCTCAACGAAAGCCCAGAAGACAAGACCTTCCGCCAGGAAGTGCGCGAGTTCGTCGCCGCCAACCTGCCGAGCGACATTAGCGGTAGGGTGCTGGCCTTCAAGCATCCGTCCAAGGACGACAGCTGCCGCTGGCAGAAAATCCTTGCCGAGCGCGGCTGGGGCGCGCCGGGCTGGCCGAAGCAGTTCGGCGGCTGTGGCTGGAACGCCAGCCAGAAGAACACCTTCGAGGAAGAGGTGTACAAGGCCGGCGCACCGCGGCAGATGCCGTTCGGCCTGGCGATGGTTGGCCCGGTGATCCAGAAGTTCGGCACTGTGCAGCAGCAGGATTACTTCCTCCCGCGCATCATCCGCCAGGACGACAACTGGTGTCAGGGCTACTCAGAGCCAGGCGCCGGTTCCGACCTCGCCTCGCTGAAAACCCGTGCCGAGCGCGACGGCGACGACTACCTCGTCAACGGCCAGAAGATCTGGACCTCGTTCGCCCACTGGGCCAACTGGATCTTCTGCCTGGTGCGCACCAACAGCGAAGGCCGCCAGCAGGAAGGCATCTCCTTCCTGCTGATCGACATGGCCAGCCCCGGCATCACCGTACGGCCGATCAAGACCCTGGATGGCGGCGTCGACGTCAACGAAGTGTTCTTCGACAACGTCCGCGTGCCGGTCAGCAACCTGGTCGGTGAAGAGAACAAGGGCTGGACCATCGCCAAGTTCCTGCTCGGCAACGAGCGCACCAGCATCGCCGGCGTCGGCAGCTGCAAGCGCTTCCTGACCCAGCTCAAGGAAATCGCCGGCAAAACGCTCAAGCACGGCAAGCCGATGCTCGAGGACCGCGTGTTCCGCGAGAAGATCGTGCGTGTCGAAATGGAACTGCACGCCCATGACTGGTCCCTGCAGCGCCTGCTCAGCCAACTGGCCAGCAACAGCCGTGGCGTCGGCATCGAGCCGTCGATCCTGAAGATCCGTGGTTCGGAAATCCAGCAGACCCTCACCGAGCTGATGATGGAATGCGCCGGCCCGTACGCCGTGCCGTTCGTGCCGCACGCCATGGACGGGGGTTTCGACGGTGAGACCGCCAACGGCGAACTGCTCAATGCCATGGCGCCGCACTACCTGGACTACCGCAAGATCTCCATCTACGGCGGCTCCAACGAAGTGCAGCGCAACATCATCGCCAAAATGACCATCGGTCTGTGAGGAAAACGGCATGGACTTCTCGTTGAACGACGAACAACAAATGCTGGCCGAAATGGTCGGCCGCTTCATCGAACGCGAATACGACTTCGAAAAACGGCGCAAGCTGGCCGACAGCGCCCAGGGCTGGTCGCAGGACAACTGGAATGCGCTGGCCGAGACCGGCCTGCTGGCCCTCAACGTGCCGGAAGACTTCGGCGGGCTGAACGCCTCGCCGGCGGAAAACCTGCTGGTGATGGAAGGCTTCGGCCGCGGCCTGCTGCTCGAGCCCTACCTGCCCACCGCCGTGGTCGGCGCCAGCCTGATCGGCAAACTCGGCAGCGCCGCCCAGCAGGCCGAGCTGCTGCCGGAACTGGCCGTCGGCAACCTGCGTGTGGCCCTCGCCGCGCTGGAGCCGCAAGCCCGCTTCGACCTGAACGACGTGGCCACCAGCGCCAAGGCGCAGGGTGACGGTTATGTGCTGAACGGCCAGAAAGCCGTCGTACTGCATGCCGACAGCGCGCAGAAACTGATCGTTTCCGCGCGCACCTCCGGCAGCCAGTTCGACAAGGCCGGCATCAGCCTGTTCCTGGTCAACACCCAGGTGGTCGGCGTCAGCCTGCGCACCTTCGCGGCGCTGGATGGCCAGCGCGTCTCCGAAGTGCAACTGGACAATGCGCCGGCCACCTTGCTCGGCCAGTTGGATGGCGGCTACGCCGACCTCGAGTGGGCGGTCGACCGCGCCATCTTCGCGCTGTGCGCCGAGGCCGTCGGGGTGATGGACAAGCTGACCGCTCTGACCATCGAATACCTGCAGACCCGCAAGCAGTTCGGCGTCGCCATCGGCAGCTTCCAGGCCCTGCAGCACAAGGCCGCGGACATGCTCGGCGCCGTCGAGCAGGCACGTTCGATCACCTACTTCGCCGCCGCCAACCTGGACAGCGAAGACCCGGTGCAGCGCCGTAAGGCGGTGTCTTCGGCCAAGGCATTGATCGGTCGCAGCGGCCGCCTGGTCAGCCAGACCGCCATCCAGCTGCACGGCGGCATGGGCATGACCGACGAGCTGTCTTGCGGCTGGTATGCCAAGCGCCTGCTGTGCATCGACATGAGCTGGGGCGACGCCGACCACCACGTCGAGCTGTACAGCGACGTGATGTAAGCCCGGACGGCGGCGCGGTTCTCGCGCCGCCGCTCCAGCGTTGTCTGCGGCGGGCCTTGGTGCCCGCCGTTTTTTTTGCCTGCGAGTGCATGGCCTGCGAGGCGGGACGGTTTGGTAGGTTGGGTTGAGCGAAGCGATACTCAACATCCCCGCCGTTGGGTATCGCCGCTGCGCGGTTCAACCCAACCTACGACCCGCGTTCACGCCCTACGGCTTGCGGCTCAGGAGATATCGCTGCGGGCGAATTCCTCGCCGAGGAAGTCCAGCAATGTGCGCACCGACGGCAGCAAGCCACGGCGCGAGGTGAACACCGCGTGGACGATGCCGGTGCGTGGCGCCCACTGCGGGATGATCTCGACCAGGCTGCCGGCTTCCAGGCTGGCGCGCGCCACCACTTCCGGCAGATGCACCACGCCGACCCCGGCCCGCGCCGCCTGGCAGAGGGCGACCAGGTCGTCGGTGACCAGCCGCGGCGTGTAGCGCACGGCGGCCTGCGCACCGTTGGGGCCGTGCAATTCCCAGGCATATTCGCGTTTCGCCGAGCCCCAGTGCAGGCTCGGCAGGTCGCTCAGATCCGCCGGCGTCAGCGGCCCGGGCCGCGCGGCGAGCAACTCCGGGCTGGCCACCAGGCACTGGCTGCTGTCGCCGAGCACCTTCATGACCAGGTCGCTGCTCTCCAGGGGCGGGAAGCGGATGCGCAGGGCGATGTCGATGCCTTCCTGGATCAGGTCGACCTGGCGGTTGGTGCTCTCCACCTGCAGGCTGATGCGCGGGTACTGGACCAGGAAGCGCGCCAGCATCGGCCCGACCCAGAAATTCAGCAGCGCGGTCGGGCAGCTCAGGCGCACCAGGCCCTGCGGCTCCGAGCGCGTGCGCTCGATCACCTCGCGGGCGGCCTCCGCCTCCACCAGCATGGCCAGGCAGTGGCGATGGTACTCCTGGCCCAGTTCGGTGACCGAGAAGTGCCGCGTCGAGCGCTGCAGCAGGCGCACGCCGAGGCGCTCCTCGAGCAGGGCGATGCGCCGGCTGAGCTTGGATTTCGGCGTGTTGAGCGCGCGTCCGGCGGGGGCGAAGCCGCCGTGTTCGACCACTTGGGCGAAGTAGTAGAGGTCGTTGAGGTCTTCCATCAGTGTTCTCCAAATAGAACTCTGCAGGCAATTTAGCCGATCTACCGGCCGCAGCGTTGCAGTTCTATCGTGTCTCCATCCACTACAGGAGGCACCCCATGAAGAAGATCCAAGGCATCTACAGCAGCCCCCGGCCGCACTGGGTGGGCGACGGTTTTCCGGTGCGCTCGCTGTTTTCCTACGACAGCCTCGGCTCGCACATCAGCCCGTTCCTGCTGCTCGACTATGCCGGGCCGCACGAGTTCGCCCCGGCGCAGCGGCCGCGTGGCGTCGGCCAGCACCCGCACCGCGGTTTCGAGACGGTGACCATCGTCTACCAGGGCGAACTGGAGCACCGCGACTCCACCGGCAGCGGCGGCAAGATCGGCCCCGGCGACGTGCAATGGATGACCGCCGCCGGCGGCATCCTCCACGAGGAGTTCCACTCCGAGGCCTTCACCCGCAGCGGTGGCACCCTGGAGATGGTCCAGCTGTGGGTCAACCTGCCGGCCCGCGACAAGCTCGCCGCGCCCGGCTACCAGACCCTCCTCGACGCCGACATCCCGCAGCTGGCGCTGCCCGATGAGGCCGGCAGCCTGCGTTTGATCGCCGGTGCCTACGGCGGCAACCAGGGCCCGGCGCAGACCTTCACGGCGATGGACGTGTGGGACATCCGTCTCAAGCGCGACAAGCCGGTGACCCTGCCGGTCGTCGCCGGCCGCAGCACGGCGCTGGTGGTGCTGCGTGGCAGCGTGCAGGTGAACGGCGAGCAGTTGGTGCGCGAGGCGCAACTGGTGCTGTTCGAGCGCGCCGGTGACGAACTGCAGCTGGAGGCCAATGGCGACGCCACAGTACTGCTGCTCAGCGGCGAGCCGATCGACGAACCGGTGGTCGGCTACGGCCCCTTCGTGATGAACAGCCAGGCGGAGATCGACCAGGCGATCAGCGATTTCCAGTCTGGTCGCTTCGGACGAATGGCCGGCTGAACGTCACATGCCGGACTCGGCCACCGCCTAGTCTGGATGCTTACCCGCGCAGGGAAGTGCGGGTTTCCCAACAGGCCGGAGCCGGCCTTTCAGTAGAGGACGTGGATATGAACAATTTCGCACAAGTGGCCAACTTCAACGGCAAGACCCCGAAGATCGATCCCAATAACGCCGCGATGCTGCTGATCGACCATCAGAGCGGCCTGTTCCAGACGGTCAAGGACATGCCGATGACCGAGCTGCGCGCCAACGCCATCACCCTGGCGAAGATTGCCAGCCTGGCAAAGATCCCGGTGATCACCACCGCCTCGGTGCCGCAGGGGCCGAACGGCCCGCTGATCCCCGAGATCCACGAGGCCGCGCCGCATGCCCAGTACGTGGCGCGCAAGGGCGAGATCAACGCTTGGGACAACCCGGAATTTGTCGCTGCGGTGGAGAAGACCGGCCGCAAGCAACTGATCATCGCCGGCACCATCACCAGCGTGTGCATGGCCTTCCCGAGCATCGCCGCGGTGAACGCCGGCTACCAGGTGTTCGCGGTGATCGACGCCTCCGGCACCTACTCGAAGATGGCCCAGGAAATCACCCTGGCGCGAATTGTCCAGGCCGGCGTGGTGCCCATGGACACGGCATCCGTCTGCTCCGAGGTCCAACAGACCTGGAACCGCCCGGACGCTGCCCAGTGGGCCGAGGCCTACAGTGCCGTCTTCCCGCACTACCAGCTGCTGATCGAGAGCTACATCAAGGCTCAGGCGGTGGTGAACAACCACGAGCAACTGGACTCCCAGCGCAAGTGACCCATGCGCCGTGCGCCGTCCGGCGCACGGCTTTCCCCTGAAGCAAGGAGATCCATCATGGCAACTCCCTACAAGCGTCTCGACAAGAACAACGCCGCCGTCCTCCTGGTCGATCACCAGACCGGCCTGCTGTCGCTGGTACGCGATATCGAACCGGACAAGTTCAAGAACAACGTGCTGGCGGTGGCTGACCTGGCCAAGTACTTCAAGCTGCCGACCATCCTCACCACCAGCTTCGAGAGCGGCCCCAACGGCCCGCTGGTGCCGGAGCTCAAGGCCGCCTTCCCGGAGGCGCCGTACATCGCCCGCCCCGGGCAGATCAATGCCTGGGACAACGAGGACTTCGTCAAGGCGGTGAAGGCCACCGGCAAGAAGCAGCTGATCATCGCCGGGGTGGTCACCGAGGTGTGCGTGGCCTTCCCGGCGCTGTCGGCGATCGAGGCGGGTTACGAGGTGTTCGTGGTCACCGACGCCTCCGGCACCTTCAACGAACTCACCCGCCACTCGGCCTGGGACCGCATGTCCGCCGCCGGCGCACAGCTGATGACCTGGTTCGGCCTGGCCTGCGAGCTGCACCGCGACTGGCGCAACGACATCGAAGGGCTGGGCACGCTGTTCTCCAACCACATCCCCGACTACCGCAACCTGATCACCAGCTACACCACCCTGACCGCCGGCAAGTAAGCGCCGGACCACACCACGCCGGCCCCGGAGCAGTCCGCGGCCGGCGTTGGGTCGTGTGGGACGTAGGGTGGACAACCGCGCAGCGTTGTCCACCAGCGGCGGTGGATGTGCAAAGCGACATCCACCCTACGGCTGTGAGGGCGGTATCTCGTGGCGCTTGTAGGATGGGTTGAGCTTGCGATACCCATGCTGCCGTGGGGCATCGCGATGGGTCTCGCTGCGCTCAATCCATCCTACGGGGCTGGTGCTGGCTGAGCGCTTACCCCTGCGCGAGTCGAATCGCGGCGTCGCCGCGGCTGGCCGCCAGCTTGATGGCGATGAACTTCGAGGTCGGCGTGTGACTGCCGGCGCCGATGCTGTCCAGCGGCACCAGTGGGTTGGTTTCCGGGTAGTAGGCGGCCGCCTGCCCCGGCGGGATGTCGAAGGCCAGCAGGGTGAAGCCCTGTACCCGGCGTTCGACGCCATCGTTCCACAGCGACAACAGATCGACCTTCTGCCCCGGTTCATAGCCCAGGCGGCGGATGTCCGCTTCGTTGACGAACAGCACCCGGCGCTGGCCCTTGACCCCGCGGTAGCGGTCGTCGAGGCCGTAGATGGTGGTGTTGTACTGGTCGTGGGAGCGCAGGCTCTGCAGGATCAGGTCCGGCTGCTCGCCGCTCTGCCGCACCTTGGCGTGCAGCAAGCTGGCCGGCAGGGCGTTGGCCATGAAGCGCGCCTTGCCGCCGGCGGTATTCCACTGCCGCGCGCCGGCCGAGTTGCCCAGATAGAAACCGCCGGGATGCTGCAGGCGCCGGTTGAAATCTTCGAAGCCGGGCAGGGTATCGGCGATCAGCTCGCGGATGCGCGCGTAGTCGGCGATCAGCGCGTCCCAGTCGACCGGGCGGTTACCGAGGGTGGCCTTGGCGATGCCGGCGACTATGGCCGGCTCCGAACGCATCAGCGCGGACAGGGGCTCGAGCTGGCCATGGGAGGCGTGGATCATGCTGAACGAGTCTTCCACCGTCACCGCCTGCGGGCCGCCGGCCTGCCGGTCGATGTCGGTACGCCCGAGGCAGGGCAGGATCAGCGCGTCGGCGCCGCAGGTCAGGTGGCTGCGGTTGAGCTTGGTGCTGATCTGCACGGTCAGCGCGCAGTTCTCCAGGGCCTGATGGGTGCGCGGGCTGTCCGGGGTGGCCTGGGCGAAGTTGCCGCCGAGGCCGATGAACACTTTCGCCTGGCCCTCGAGCATGGCGTTGATCGCTTCCACCGTGTTGTGGCCGTGCAGGCGTGGCACCTGGAACTGGAAGCGCCGCTCCAGCGCATCCAGCAGCGCCGCCGGTGGCCGCTCGTTGATGCCCATGGTGCGGTCGCCCTGCACGTTGCTGTGACCGCGCACCGGGCACAGGCCGGCGCCTGGGCGGCCGAGGTTGCCGCGCAGCAGCTGCAGGTTGCTGATCTCCTGGATGGTCGCCACCGAATGATGGTGCTGGGTGATGCCCATGGCCCAGCAGATGATCACCCGTTCGGCGTTGCGGTAGAGGCGCGCGGCCTGCTCGATCTCGGCCAGGCTGAGGCCGGATTGCTTGACCAGTGAATCCCAGGAGCTGGCGTCCAGTGCGGTCAGGTAGGCGTCGAGGCCGTCGGTATGCGCGGCGATGAAGGCCTGATCGAACACCGCCGGCGCACCGCTGGCCTCGGCCTCGCGTTGCCACTGCCACAGGAACTTGGCGATGCCGCGCAGGGCGGCCATGTCGCCGCCCAGGGCCGGGCGGAAGAACGCGGTGTTCAGCGGCGCGGAGCCGTTGCTGAGCATCTCCAGGGCATGCTGCGGGTGCTGGAAACGCTCCAGGCCGCGCTCCTTCAGCGGGTTGAAGCAGACCACCTGGGCGCCGCGTTTGACCGCCTCGCGCAGCGGCTCGAGCATGCGCGGGTGGTTGGTGCCGGGGTTCTGGCCGAGCACGAAGATGGCGTCGGCGTGCGCGAAGTCGGCGAAGGTCACCGTGCCCTTGCCGACCCCCACGCTCTCGCCGAGGGCCACGCCGCTGGCCTCGTGGCACATGTTCGAGCAGTCGGGGAAGTTGTTGGTGCCATAGGCGCGGACGAACAGCTGGTAGAGGAACGCCGCCTCGTTGCTGGCCCGCCCGGAGGTGTAGAACTCGGCCTGGTGCGGGCTTTCCAGGGCGTGCAGATGCTTGGCGATCAGGGCGAAGGCGGCGTCCCAGGCGACCGGCACGTAGTGGTCGCTGGCGCGGTCGTAGCGCATGGGCTCGGTCAGGCGGCCCTGGTACTCCAGCCAGTAATCGCTCTGCTCGCGCAGCTGGCTGACGCTGTAGCGGGCGAAGAAGGCGGCATCGACGCGGCGCTTGGTGGCTTCCCAGTTCACCGCCTTGGCGCCGTTCTCGCAGAACTTGATGTGGCCGTCTTCCGGCGAGTCGCCCCAGGCGCAGCCGGGGCAGTCGAAGCCGCCGTGCTGGTTGGTCTGCAGCAGGGCGCGCAGGTTCTTGAACGGCTGCTTACTGTCCAGCCAGGCGTGCGTCACGCTGCGCAGCGCACCCCAGCCGGCGGCGGCGCCCTTGTAGGGTTTGTAGCGCGGTTGTTCGGCTTGCAGGCTCATGGCAGGCTCTCGTGCGACTGCGGCGCCGGGCTGTAGACCCGCGGCGCGCTGTGGTGGGGCAGGTGGATCAGGTTGAGGCCGTGCTGGCGCGCCCATTGCACGCTCAGCGCGGTCGGCGCGGAGAGGCTGACCAGGGTGGTGAAGCCGGCCCGCAGCGCCTTGTGGATCAGCTCCAGGCTGCAGCGGCTGGTGACCACGGCGAAACCGCTGCGGCAGTCCAGGCCCTGGCGCTGCAGGGCGCCGATCAGCTTGTCGAGGGCGTTGTGGCGGCCGATGTCCTCGCGGCACAGGCGGATCTCACCCTGCTCATCGACGAACAGTGCGGCGTGCACGGCGCCGCTCTGCTGGGCGAGGTGCTGGGCCTGGCCGATGCGCTGGCGCAGGCCCTGCAACTGCGCCGCCGGCGGCAGCGGGCCGGGTTGCAGCGCGGCGAGTTGCGGCAGCGCCTGCTGCAGCGACTCGACGCCGCACAGGCCGCAGCCGCTGCTGCCGGCCAGCTGCCGGCGCTGCTGCTTGAGCGCCCAGAAGGCGCGGCTGCTGATCTGCAGTTCGGCGTGGCGGGCAGTGCCGCTGCCACTCAGCTTCAGGTCATAGATATCGTCGATGGAGGCCGCCAGGCCATTGCCGAGGCTGAAGCCGATGGCGAAGTCTTCCAGGGCGCTGGGCGAGACCATCATCACCGCCTGGTTGATGCCGTTGTAACTGAGCGCCAGCGCACACTCCTCGGCCAGCAGGGCGGTGGCCGCCGGGGCCGGGCTGGCGAGTTCGGCGTAGGCATAGCCGCTGGGTGGCAGCGGACTGGCGGGGCACAGGGAAAGAGGGCGCGACATGGGCTGAACCCCTGCGACAGATTGACTCGGCCAGCCTAAGCCCATGGGCGGCGGGCGTCTAATCAGTCGTGCCGATGCTCTGATCGAGCCGCTCTATCGCTCCTGCTCTTCCAGCAGCGTGCGCGCCGCCGCGAAGCAGGCTTCACCGAGGGCCGAACGCGGCGCGCTGCGGCGCAGGATCAGGCCCAGTGGTGCGAGGGTGCGCGCGTCCTCGATGGGCAGCAGGCGCAGGTGCTCGGTGAGCGCATCCAGCCCGCTGTTGAGCGGCATCACCGCGCAGCACAGGCCGGCGTTGACCGCCTGCAACAGGCTATGCACGGCGTCGCTTTCCAGCAGCGGGCTGGGGCTCAGGCCACGGCTGCGAAAGCCGTGGTCGATCGACTGGCGAAAGTGCATGCCGCTCGACAGCAGGCCCAGCGGCAGCTTTTCCAGTTCTTCCCAACTGAACGTCGCTTGTTCGAAGCCGAAGTGGCGGCGGTCATACAGCAGGCCCATGCGCGTGTCGGCCAGTTCCAGGCAGTCGAACTGGCTGCGGTCGAGCGGTTCGAGGTAGCCGAGGCCGAGGTCGAGCTGGTTGCGCGCCAGGCGTTCGAGGATCTGCTCGCTGCTCAAGGCGAACAGCTGGAAGCGCAGGTGCGGGTGCGCGTGGGCGAACAGGCCGAGCAGGCGCATCGGGTCGAAGCCGGCGAGCGGCACCAGGCCCAGGCGCAGGCTGCCGACCAGTTGGCCGCGACAGGCCGACGCCTCGGCGTACAGGCCGTCGTGGGCGGCCAGCAGGCTGCGCGCCCAGGCCAGGATGCGCTCGCCCTCGGCGGTGAAGCCCTCGAAGCGCTGGCCGCGGCGCACCAGTGCCAGGCCCAGTTCCTCCTCCAGATTTTTCAGGCGCATCGACAGGGTCGGCTGGGTCACATGGCAGCGCGCCGCCGCCTGGCCGAAGTGGCGGGTTTCATCCAGGGCGATGAGAAACTTCAGTTGCTTGATGTCCATGGGGCACCTGCTCGACGGGGCGCCAGTTTAAGGCCGGGGCACCCGGCGAGAGCAAGGCTTTGGCAGCCTGCCCGGCTTCGTGCTTAGAACCTGTCTCGGATCTGCTGCGCGTCGGCGATACGGCGTTAAAAACAGCCTCAGAATGCTCATTTACAACTCGTAAACTGCGCTTCTTCGGCTGTTTGACTCGCTCCGCTCGCCCTACGGGCCAGCCTGCGGCTGTTACTCCGCTTCGCTGCGTTGCGCCTTGTCTCGCTCTAGCTCGCGAGATCCGAAACAGGCTCTTACAGATGGGTAGGATGGGTTGAGCGCAGCGATACCCATCGCGATGCCCCAAGGCCGCATGGGTATCGCAAGCTCAACCCATCCTACGGGCCTCAACCCAACCTACGGGGTTACAGCGGGTAGTGGGCCAGCTCGCGGGCGATCAGCAGGCGCTGGATTTCGCTGGAGCCCTCGTAGATCTGGGTGATGCGCGCGTCGCGGTAGTAGCGCTCCATCGGGTAGTCCTCCAGATAGCCGTAGCCGCCGTGGATCTGCACGGCGCTGGAACACACCTGCTCGGCCATCTCCGAGGCGAACAGCTTGGCCTGCGAGGCTTCCGACAGACAGGGCAGGCCGGCAGTCTTCAGACGTGCGGCATGCAGGACCAGCAGCCGAGTGGCGTTCAGGCGCGTGTGCATGTCGGCGAGCAGGTTGGAGACGCTCTGGTGTTCGCTGATCGGCTTGCCGAACTGCACCCGCTCGCGGGCGTAGACCAGTGCCGCCTCGAACGCCGCGCGGGCGATGCCGAGGGCCTGGGCGGCGATGCCGATGCGCCCGCCTTCGAGGTTGGACAGGGCGATGGCCAGGCCCTTGCCGCGCTCGCCGAGCAGGTTGGCCGCGGGGATGCTGCAGTTGTTCAGGCTCACCGCGCAGGTGTCGGAGGCGCGGATGCCCAGTTTGTGTTCCTGGCGGTCGACGACGAAACCGGGGTTGTCGGTGGGCACCAGGAAGGCCGACAGGCCCTTCTTGCCCAGCTCCGGGTCGGTGACGGCGAAGACGATGGCCAGCTTGGCGCGCTTGCCGTTGGTGACGAACTGCTTGGCGCCGTTGAGCAGCCATTGGCCGTCCTGCAACTCGGCGCGGGTGCGCAGGTTGTGCGCTTCCGAGCCGGCCTGCGGTTCGGTCAGGCAGAAGCAGCCGATGGCCTGGCCGCTGGCCAGGCTCGGCAGCCATTCTTCCTTCTGTGCCTGGGTGCCGTAGCGCAGGATCGGCCCGCAGCCGACCGAGTTGTGCACGCTCATCATCGCGCCGGTCGCGCCGTCGCCGGCGGCGATCTCTTCCACCGCCAGGGCGTAGGCGACGTAGTCGACGTAGGAGCCGCCCCATTGCTCCGGCACCACCATGCCGAGCAGGCCCAGCTCGCCTATCTGCGCCACCAGGCCGTCGTCGATCCAGCCGGCTTTCTCCATGGCCTGGGCCTTGGGGGCGATCTCGCGGCGGGCGAACTCGCGGGCCATGTCGCGGATCATGCGTTGTTCTTCGCTTAGTTCGAGGTCATGCATGGGTCTCTCTCTTGTGCTGTGGCGTTGCTCAGGATTGCCGCTGGCTATGTCCCGCTTACGTATTAGGCATGGTTTTTGTGGATACCGTCTTGTCACTCAGTGGGCAAGGGCCAGGCGAGCATCAAAGGGTTGGCCCGACTTGAGTACGCCATAGGCGATGTGCAGCAGTTTGCGCATCGCCGCGCAGACGATCTGCTTGCCGGCTTTGCCGCGGGCTCGCAGGCGCTGTGCCAGGGCTTTGATGGCCGGATTGTGGGTCAGCGAGACGACCGCCGGCATGTACAGGCCGGTGCGCAGACGAGCCGAGCCCACGCGGGAGATGCGCACGTGGCCCTTGTGCTGGCCCGACTCCTGCAGCTTCGGGTTCAACCCGGCGAACGCGGTGATCGCCCGGGCATTCTTGAACTGTAGCGGATCGCCCAGCTCCGCCAGGAGCAAGGCGGCCGTCTGCTCGCCGATGCCATCGATGCTGACCAGCAGATCGCGCTTACCGCGCAGGCCCGGATCGTCATCGATGTGTGCCCGGATGGCCTGCAGGGTCTCGGCAATCTGCTGCTCGACATGCTCCAGCACCGAACGGATCGAATCCTGCACGCTGGCATCGGCGACATCCAGGCGATTGCGCTCCATCTGCTCGATCTCCTTGAGGTCCTGCAGACGCCGCACCAACGCGCGCAGGCGGCGTATCGCCGGTGGCTCAGGCTGCCAGGCGCGTAACTCATCCACGTGCCGCTGGCCGTAGCTGGCCATCAGCTTGGCGTCGACCTGGTCCGTCTTGACCCGCTGCAGCTGGCTCCGGGCGTAGCTGGCAAGCTGCGCGGGATTCATCACACAGACCCGGTAGCCCAGGCCGTGCAGGTGCTCGGCCAGCGCTTCGTGATAGGTGCCGGTGGCCTCCATCACGAGCCAGGCACCCGGCTCGGCGTACTGCTGCAGCCACTCCTGTAGTACCTGGAAACCGGCGGCGCTGTTGGCCAACTTGGCCTTAGTGCGGTACTTACCGTTGGTTTGCAGGGTGGCGATGTCGAAACTGTGCTTGGCGATGTCGATGCCGACGATGCTGGACATGAAGACTCCTCAGCTAATCCATTCAGGATGATCATCACTGCACCCGGCCCTACCTTGTGAATGCGAGCTCTCACCTGTCGTGGGCCCTAGATACCGTTCGGACTGTTCGAGTGAGTGTGGAGGGCTGGAGCTCTATCTACAAAGCTGGCTCAAGGCCTTAGGGTGGGTACGACTTCCAGGCCCTCCCCCGATGATCAGTCGGGGACTATCCCCCTCACGGGACGATAGTCGAGATACAAGGGTGGGTTAGCCGCGTAGCGGCGTAACCCACCAGCGGTGCCGCCCTGTACAGCGGTGTCCAACAGGGCTGGCGGGTTACGCCTTCGGCTAACCCACCCTACGCGCTGCGCTGGGACTTGCCGCTGGCCGCCTGGAAGCCGCTAAAGAAGTCGTTCACGCGCTCGGCGTCGAGTTGCGCCAGGGTCGGCGGATTCCAGCGCGGCGTCTTGTCCTTGTCGATCAGCAGCGCGCGCACGCCTTCGATGATGTCGCCCTTGGCGAACCACTGACGATCGAGGTGCAGTTCCAGTTCAAAACAGTCGCTCAAGGGCAGCTGGCGGCCGCGGCGCAGCAGTTCCAGGGTCACGCTCATGGCCAACGGCGAGCGGCTGTCCAGCAGCTTGGCGGTCTGCGCGGCCCAGTCCTGGAACTCCGGGCGGGTTTCCGCCAGCAGCGCGGCGCGAATCGCCGGCAGATCGGCCTGGGCGAAGTGCGCGTCGATGGCCGGCTGCAGGGCCTTGAGCTCGGCGCCCGGCAATTGGTTGCTGGCCAGGGTGGCGAGCAGGGTGCGCAGGGATTCCTGCGGGTGGGTGGTCCAGCTCAGCTGGTCGAGGCAGCGGTCGAACTCGGCGAGCAGTTCGCTGGGCAGGCACCAGTCGGCCAGCCGCGCATGCAGCGCATCGGCGGCGCGGATCTGCACGCCGGTGATGCCCAGGTACAGGCCCAGCTCGCCGGGCAGACGCGAGAGGAAGTAGCTGCCGCCGACATCCGGGAAGTAGCCGATGCCGGTCTCCGGCATGCCCATCCGTACCCGCTCGGTGACCACCCGCAGCGCGGCGCCCTGGGCCAGGCCCATGCCGCCGCCGAGGACGAAGCCGTCCATCAGCGCGACCAGGGGTTTCGGGTAGGCGTGGATGTTCTGGTCGAGGGCGTATTCCTCCTCGAAGAACACCGTGTGCAGATCGTCGCCGGCGCGGAAGCTGTCGTGCAGTGCGCGGATGTCGCCGCCGGCGCAGAAGGCCTTCTCGCCGCTGGCGCGCAGCACCACGGCGACGACCGTCGGGTCCACTGCCCAGGCGCGCAGTTGCTGGCTGAGGGCGCGGATCATCGGCAGGGTCAGGGCGTTCAGGCCGTCCGGCCGGTTCAGCGTCAGGTGGCCGATGCGGTTGCGCACCGTCGCCAGGACGGTGGCTGCGGACTCGCTCATGCTCAGCCCTCCTGACGGTACAGCTTGATGATGGCGGAGAAGTCCAGGCCGCCATGGCCCTGCTGGCTGAAGCTCTGGTACAGCTGCTGCGCCGTGGCGCCGAGCAGCACCGGCTGACGCGCCTGCTTGGCCGCTTCGGTGGCCAGACCAAGATCCTTGAGCATCAGATCGGTGCCGAAACCGCCGCTGTAGCCGCGCGCGGCGGGCACGTTGTCCATCACCTCGGGGAAGGGGTTGTAGCTGTCCGAGCTCCAGCAACGGCCGCTGGAGGTGTTGATCACCCCGGCCAGCACGCTGGCGTCCATGCCCAGGGCCACGCCCAGGGCCATGGCTTCGGCGACGCCGATCATCGAGATGCCCAGCAGCATGTTGTTGGCGACCTTGGCCACCTGGCCGTTGCCGGCGCCGCCGCAGTGGACGATGTTCTTGCCCATGGCGGCGAGGATCGGCTGGGCGTGGTCGAAGTCGGCCGCCTCGCCGCCGACCATGAAGGTCAGGGTGCCGGCCGCCGCGCCGCCGGTGCCACCGGAGACCGGGGCATCGAGCATCGGGTTGCCGCGGGCCACGGCGGCCTTGGCCACTTCGCGGGCGCTCATTGGGTCGATGGTCGAGGAGTCGATCAGCAACACGCCGGGCTGGACGTTGGCCAGCAGGCCGTCTTCGCCGAGATAGACGCCCTTCACGTGAGCGGCGGCCGGCAGCATGGTGATGATCAGCGCGACGTCGGTCTTGGCCAGCGCGGCAGGGGAGGCGGCGGCCGTGGCGCCGGCTTCGACCAGTCCGGACACGGCGGTGGCGGAGAGGTCGAACACGGTCAGCGCGTGGCCGGCCTTGAGCAGGTTGCGGGCCATGGGTGCACCCATGTTGCCGAGACCGAGAAAACCGATATGCATGATGGAATCCTTATTGGTGGGCTACGGGGGCCAGGCAGTCACGTAAGGTGGAAAACCGCGCAGCGTTTTCCACCATCGTGGTGGTGGATGTGCACAGCGACATCCACCCTACGGCCTGCGCTCCGACAAACCGCCTAGCGATGCTTGAACTGCGCCGGGCGCTTCTCGACGAAGGCGGCCATGCCTTCCTTCTGGTCGGCGGTGGCGAACACCGCGTGGAAGATCCGCCGCTCGAAGCGCAGGCCCTCGCTGAGGCTGCCCTCTAAGGCGCGGTTGACGCTTTCCTTGACCATCATGGTCGCCGGCAGGGATTTCGCGGCGATGCCCTGGGCGGCCTTGAGGGTTTCCTCGAGCAGTTGCTCGACCGGGATGACGCGGGCGACCAGGCCGGCGCGCTCGGCTTCCGCGGCGTCCATCTGCCGCCCGGTCAGGCACATCTCCATGGCCTTGGACTTGCCCAGGGCACGGGTCAGGCGCTGGGTGCCGCCAAGCGCCGGCAGCACGCCGAGGGTCAGTTCCGGCAGGCCGAAGCGGGCGTTGTCGGCGGCGTAGATGAAGTCGCACATCAGCGCCAGCTCGCAACCGCCGCCCAGGGCGTAGCCGGCCACCGCGGCGATCAGCGGCTTGCGGCGGTTGGCGATGCGGTCGGCGGCGGCGAAGAAGTCGTCGAGGTAGATCTGCGGAAAACTCAGCTCGGCCATTTCCTTGATGTCGGCGCCGGCTGCGAAGGCCTTAGGCGAGCCGGCGAGGACGATGCAGCCGATATGCGGATCGGCTTCCAGGCGATCCAGCGCCTGATTCAATTCGGCGATCAGCTGGCTGTTCAGGGCGTTGAGCGCCTTGGGGCGGTTCAGGGTGATCAGGCCGACGCGTCCCTGGATGTCCAGGAGCAGGGTTTCAAATTCCATGGTGCAAACTCCAGAAAAAGCTAGGTGCAAGTCAGGTGGTGCATGGTCTGGCATAGGGTGGGTTAGCCGAAGGCGTAACCCACCGACCGGCCGTCAGGCCGGCAATCGCGGTGCTCGATGACGCCGGTGGTGGGTTACGCCGCTGCGCGGCTAACCCACCCTACGGAAACACTCGTCTAGCGGGCTCCTCAGCCCGGCCATCACTTGAGGTTGATGGTGGTGTTCACCGGGCCGCCGACTTCGCTCTCGTCGAACCAGCGCTCGGTGACGGTCTTGGTCTGGGTGTAGAACTGCACCACCTGCTTGCCGTACGGGCCGAGGTCGCCGAGCTTGGAGGCGCGCGAGCCGGTGAAGGAGAACATCGGCACCGGCACCGGGATCGGCACGTTGATGCCCACCTGGCCGACGTCGATCTCTTCCTGGAAGTGCCGGGCGGCGGCGCCGGAGCGGGTGAAGAGCGCGGTGCCGTTGCCGTTCGGGTTGGCGTTGATCAGCTCGATGGCTTCGTCCAGGGTCGCGGCGTGCAGCACGCACAGTACCGGGCCGAAGATTTCTTCCTGGTAGATGCTCATCTGCGGGGTGACGCCGGAGAAGATGGTCGGGCCGACGAAATTGCCCTTGGCGTAGCCGGCGACCTGCGGCTGGCGGCCGTCCAGCACCAGCTGCGCGCCTTCGCCGACGCCGCGCTCGATCAGGCTGCTGACGCGGTCCAGCGCCGCGCAGGAGACCAGCGGGCCGACATCGGTGCCCGGCTCGACGCCGGCGCTGACCTTCAGGCTCTTGGCCTTGTCGACCAGCTCCGGCAGCCAGTTCTGTGCCTCGCCCACCAGGATCGCCACCGACAGTGCCATGCAGCGCTGGCCGGCCGCGCCGAACGCGGCGCCGGCGAGGTTGTTGAGGGTCTGCTCCTTGTGCGCGTCGGGCAGGATGATCGCGTGGTTCTTCGCCCCCATCATGCACTGCACGCGCTTGCCGTTGAACGAGGCGCGGTTGTAGACGTGGGTGCCGACCTTGGTCGAGCCGACGAAGGACACCGCCTTGATGTCCGGGTGATCGCAGATCAGGTTGACCGCCTCGGCGCCGCCGTGGATGACGTTGAGCACGCCGGCCGGCACCCCGGCTTCCAGCGCCAGTTCGGCCAGGCGCATGGTCACCATCGGGTCCTGCTCGGACGGCTTGAGGACGAAGGTGTTGCCGGTGGCGATGGCCATCGGGAACATCCACAGCGGGATCATCGCCGGGAAGTTGAACGGGGTGATGCCAGCGCACACGCCCAGCGGTTGCAGCAGGGTGTAGGTGTCGACGCCGCCGGCGACGTTGTTGGCCAGCTCGCCGAGCTGCAGGTTGCCGATCGCGGCCGCGTGTTCGACCACTTCCAGGCCACGGAACACGTCGCCCTCGGCGTCCGCCAGGGTCTTGCCCTGCTCGGCGGTGAGGATCGCCGCCAGTTCCTTCATGTTCTCGCGGATCAGCTGTTGGTACTTGAGGAAGATCCGCGCGCGCGCGCCGATCGGCGTCTTGCGCCAGGTCTTGAAGGCTTCCTTGGCGCTGGCCACGGCGGCGTGCATTTCCTCGACTGTGGCGAACGGCACGCGGGCGAGCACTTCCTGGGTGGCCGGGTTGATCACTTCGCGCCATTCGCGGCTGGCGGACTCGACCAGCTGGCCGCCGATCAGCAGCTTGACGGTGGGCACGGCGGTTTGGGTGTTGGCTTGCGCAGTCATTGGGGCTCCGGCCTTTCGAGGCGGTTGCTGAGGGCGGTCTCGTTCAGACCCGTGTTTCGATCCTAGCAGTGCGTTTTTGCTGGTAGCAATGCGGCTTTGTGCAAGGTTATTCTGCGTTTTTGCACAGGTAGCGGAGCCGCTGGATGGATTGGGACAACCTGCGCTATTTCCTCGAGCTGTCGCGCGCCGGCAAGTTGACCGCCGCCGCGCGCCGCCTGGGCGTCGACCACACCACGGTGGCGCGCCGCGTGCAGGCGCTGGAGAAGAGCCTGGATGCGCAGTTGTTCCTGCGCGGTACCGCGGGGTACAGCCTGACCGAGGCCGGGCGCGATCTGTTGCCGCAGGCCGAGGCCATGGAAAGCGCGTTCTCCGCCATCGAACAGGCCAAGGCCGAACACAGCGACACGCTGTCCGGCCAGGTGCGCATCGGCGTCACCGAGGGCTACGGTTCGCTGGTGCTCGCCCCACAACTGGCCGAGCTGACCCAGCGCTATCCGCATCTGGGCATCGATTTGCTGGCGGTGCCGCGCATGGTGCACCTGTCGCGCCACGAGGCGGACATCGTCATCACCCTCGAGCGCCCCGAGCGCGGGCCGTTCATCATCACCAAGCTGAGCGACTACGTGCTCAGGCTATATGCCTCGGCCGGCTACCTCGCGCAGCATGCGCCGATCCAGTCGCGCGAAGACCTGCGCGAGCATGCCTTCGTCAGCTACATCGAGGACCTGCTGTACAGCAAGGAGCTGTTCTACCTCGACGAGATCGGCCGGCCCCGCCACGTGGCGCTGCGCAGCACCAGCATCATCGCCCAGCAGCAGGCCTGCGCCGCCGGTGCCGGGATCGCCATCCTGCCGTCCTTCGCCGCCGACACCGACCCGCGCCTGCAGCCGGTACTGGGCGAGCAGGTCGAGTTCACCCGCACCTTCTGGATGCTAATGCCGATCGAGTTGAAGGACATCGCGCGGATGAAGACCACCTGGAACTTCCTGCGCGAGATGGCCGCGGCCAATCAGGGTCGGCTGCTGGGGCGGCAGCCGGGCTGAGCAGGGCATCGCGGCACATCGACTCCCTGTCGTTTAGCAGGCCGTTGAAAAATTACCTACGTTGCCGATACGGCGTTAAAAACGGCCTCAAAATGCTCATTTACAACACGTAAACTGCGCTTTTTCGGCCGTTTTTGCCTTGTCTCGGCTGCCTCGCCTACATTTTTCAACGGCCTGTTAGGCGTGCACCTGGGCCCCGGCCGCCTCGGACTGCACGTGGCTCGGCGAACGAGCCGCTGCGGGTGCATGGGCGGCGAGGATTAACTGGGCGTTCAGTAAAGGTGTTGATGGGTTGAGCTGAAAGCCTTGCCCCGCCTGGGTCGGAAAACAGAAAACCCTCGGGAAATGATTTCTCCGAGGGTTTTCTGTTTCTAGGCCCCGAGCTAGACGGGCTCAGTCGTTTACTTTCAACATCTTAAGCGAACGGCTTGGTCTAGGTCCCGGTTTTCAGCTTGGTCCACAGGCGGGTGTTCTGACGCACGATTTTGAATGGCAGCTCCTCTACGGTGAACAGCTTGTCCATCACATTCTTCGGCGGATAAACCGCCGGGTCCTGCTTCAGGGACGGGGTGACATAGACGTCCGCTGCCAGGTTGGGATTGGCGTAATGGATGGAGTTGCTGATATTGGCGATGACTTTGGGATCGAGCAGGTAATTCATGTAGGCGTAGCCGTTCTTTTCGTGCGGCGCGCTCTTGGGCATCACCACCATGTCGAACCACAGAGTCGAGCCTTCCTCGGGGATCGAATAGGCTATTTCCACCCCGTTGTTCGCCTCCTTGGCGCTGCTGGCCGCCTGCAGAATGTCGCCGTTGAAACCGATGACGGCGCAGATATCGCCGTTGGCCAGATCGGTGATGTACTTGGATTGGTGGAAGTACTGGATGTAGGGGCGGACCTTCATCAGCGCGTCCTCGGCCTTGGCGTAGTCCGCTGAGTCGCGGCTATGGTGGGGCAGCCCCAGGTAGTTGAGGGTGATCGGCAGGATCTGCGTGGGGTTGTCGATCATCGCCACGCCGCACTGGCTGAGCTTCTTGATGTTGTTCTCGTCCAACAACATGCTCCAGGAGCGGGTGATCTCGGTGCTACCGAATATCGCCTTGATCTTCTCGACGTTGTAGCCAATGCCGACCGTGCCCCACATGTAGGGGTAGCCATACTGGTTGCCCGGGTCGTTGACCTCCAGCACCTTCATAAGCACCGGATCGAGATTGCTCCAGTTAGGCAACTGGCTCTTGTCGAGCTTCTGAATCGCTCCCGCCTTGATCAGCTTGGAGAGGAAATGATTCGACGGGCTGACCACGTCATAGCCGGAAGTCCCGGTCATCAGCTTGGACTCGAGAACCTCGTTGCTGTCGTGGGTGTCGTAAGTCGCCTTGATTCCCGTGTCCCTGGTGAAATTGCTCAGGGTATCGGCGGCGATATAGCTGTTCCAGTTGGAGATGTTCACTTCTCCGGCAGCGTAAGTCGTTGCCGAAAAGGTGGTGAGCAATGCCGCGAGGTAGTTCTTGTTGACGTTCATGTTCGGTCACCTGCTTGTTGAAGAGCTTTCGTTCTTGTTGTGATAGCCGGGATTTCTAGATTTCCGTCCTTGCTCTAACTGCCTCCACTTGCATACGCAGCATTGCGCCGATGTCGAAGAATGGTCGGGGGGGTAACCAGCCGGGCTGGGCCCTGTCCATGACCGACTGCAATATTGGCGAATCGCCACCCGATGCCAGTTCGGCAAGCAGTCGCCCCCAGAGGGTGCCGCGCGCGACCCCCGAACCGTTGCATCCGGCCACGGCGAACAATCCCTCTTCGACTTTGGCGAAATAGGGCTGTCCGGAGCGCGAGGCGCTCAGGTGCCCGGTCCAGGTGTATTGGATGTCCTGCTCGGTAAACCAGGGGAAGCGTCGCTGCAAGCCGAGCAAATGGTGTTTGCGGCGGCTCAGGAGATCACTGCCGGACAAATCCCGGGTTCGGTATTCCGCGGTGTTGCGGATCAGCACGCGACGATCCGGGGTGAACCGCACGGTGGCTCCGAGCGGTCGGGTGGACAACACGCCCCAAGGCTCCACACAGCCGATGCTGCGGTATTCCTCGTCGCTCAACTGCCGGCTGAGACTGGCGCTGAGCTCCATCGGGAAGGTCCCGCTATCGCGGATGCCCACGCGGGGGAGAAAGGCATTCAGGCAGACCAGTACCTGCTTCGCCTCGATACTGCCGCCAGGGCTGTTGGCGCGCAGACGCCCGCCGTCCAGACGCTCCAGGCCGGTGATATCGGTATCCTCGTAGAGGGTCACAGTGTCTGGCAGCGCATCCAGCAGGCCCTTCACGTATTTCGCCGGCTGCAGCAGGGCGTTGCCGTTACCGCACCAGATTGCTGCCTGGTAATGCCGGGTGCCCAGTTTCTGTGCCAGGCGTTCGCCTTCCAGGAACTGTGCAGATGCGCCGACGGCCCGTAGCGTTTCCATCCGAGCCTCGACATGCGTCAGCTTGTGCGGATCGCTGACCGCGAAGAAATAGCCGGAGTCCCTGAATTCGCACTCGATGCCCAGACGGGCAATACGCTTGCTTACTTCCTCACTGGCGGTGCGCGAGATCGCAGTGTCCACTTCGTAACCGGCGAAGCCCTGGCTACCGACCAGTTCATCGACTCCAGGCTGTTCGTGGGCCACCACGAACCCGGAATTGCGCGCCGAGGCGCCCTGCGCCGCGCGCTGCCGGTCGACGATGACGATCCGGGCTTGCGGATGCATGTCAGCCAGCGCATGAGCGGCCGACAGCCCGGTGATACCCGCGCCAATCACCAGCCAGTCGACCTTTTCCACGCCGCTCAGACACTCGCGACGAGGCGAGTCTCCAGCCAGCGGGATCCAACCACACTCATTCTTCATAGCGTTGCCTCACATACTGTTGCCCAAGTCTAGCCAAGCAGCTGCCGTCTCTTGCGAGCGCGCCTGACGAAGGATGGCTACATGCGAGATAGGCATGAAGAGCTTTAGGGCGGCGGACTCTGGAGCTAGAATCTACGAGGCTCATGGTGATATAACCAACGCTATAAACTCATTGAGCCATTCTCAAAGCGCATGGATAAAATTCAACGCCTGCCTTCTCTCCAGGCCTTGCAGGCACTGGTGGCCGTGGCCGCTGCGGACAGCTTCACCCAGGCCGCCGAAGCGCTCTGCCTGACCCAGAGCGCAGTGAGCCGAAAGATTCAGCAACTGGAGAGTCACTTCGGCGTCCCCATGTTCGCGAGGAACAGCCGCAGCGTCCGCCTGACTGCGGAAGGCGAACAGGTTCTGGGCACCGCGCAGAAGATCCTGGAGCAACTGAAAGCACTGGAGAGCCGGATTTCCCCTCAGGAACGCCCCTTCCGCATACGCATGCATGTGTCGCTGGCGGTCCGCTGGTTGCTGCCGAAGCTGACCGATTTCTACAGGCGTTACCCGGACATATCCTTGTCCATCGAGACCGTTGCGACCGAAGTCGTCGAACCATCCAGCGACAGCGACGCCTACATCCTCTATCTGCCCGAGCCATCCAGTGATCCGACCTGCCTGAAGCTGTTCGAGGAGGCGCTGGTTCCGGTATGCGCTCCCGGTCTGGGCAGCTCAGCCCAGCCACTGCAGTCGATGGATGACCTGGTGCGCTTCCCTCTGCTCCATCGTTCGACGGACAAGCAGGACTGGAAACGTTGGCTGGCAGCCAATGGAGGCTCGCCGCTGGAGGGCTATAGGCAGATACCGTTCAACCTCGACGAGCTGGCTCTCGATGCGGCAGCACGGGGCCTGGGGGTGGCCATGACCGACATGACACTGGCCGAGGAGTCCATCGAACGCGGTGTGCTGGTCGTCCCGTTCGGCCGTCCCTTGAAGACTCGCGGGGTCTACTCGATGTACCTGCAGCCCTCAGCCGGCGCACATCCGGCACGCGCGCGGATCATGCAATGGTTTGCCGAGCAGACCGGCGAGCGCGCCCAGCCAACCGACCGACCAGCACAGCCATAAGAACCGCCAGTTACTCCTCAAAGCGACCCGTGGCGTCACGATCGCGCTCGTACCGTCTCGTGAGCGGAAACGGCGGCAACCAGGACTCGCGGCGGACGATCCAGCTTTCGTAGGTTGGCAGCAGTTGGTTAGGGGCATCCAGGGATCCCAGGTTCACTTCGATCTCGTCTGCGGTGCGGGCGAAAACGGACGAGCCGCAGCGGGGACAGAAGAACCGCCCGGCGTAGTCGCGCGTTTCACCATCGATCGTCACCGCATCCTGAGGGAACACCGCGGAAGCGTGAAAAAGCGCCCCGTGATGCTTGCGGCAGTCGAGACAGTGACAAAGGCCGACTCGGTATGGGAGTCCCGCCGCCACAATTCGGACGTTGCCGCAAAGGCAACCGCCGGTGAATCGGTCCATGCTGCGTCTCCTCTAGAATCGGTCGGAATCTTTGAAACGAACCCCCTCGGGCGTCCAGGAAAGAGGCGCCAGCCCTTTCGGCTGTAGGCTTTACAGCGTCGAGAAAACAAACCTTCGACTGCTCGTGCCGAATTCTGGTGGGCAGCAGGTCGATATCTATAAAGCCGGGCGGCCACGATGCTCTACCCACCGGACCACGACGGAGGCATTGCGCGACGCTGCGACGCTTGAGTATTTCGTTGATGACTGCAAGGCCGGTCTTCCCGAGTGACGCGCCGGCGTGACCCTCGCAAACGGCCAATATCGGTGGTGGTGAAAATAACAGTTAGACCACTGCAAAGGGTCGGAAGCAGCCATGTACCTAGACAGCTCCACTTTTGTCCTCCCGCAGCGAGGAGGACATGTCATGTACACCATAGCCACCAGTAGCAGTCAGCCTTGGAACAAGGGAAAGCTTGTCGGGCAGAAAGCTCCACTCCGACTCAGGGATACTTGAGCAATAGGGGGCAGACTACAGCTCGCGGATAGGGTACGAGATCTGGCCCTCTTCGACTTAGCAATCGACGGCAAGCTGCGCGCCTTCGTGATGCAACAGAAAACCCAGCGCCCCGTGCAATTTTAAATCACCGAGCAAACCCGCACTGCGCTGGAAGCCTGGATGCACCAGGCCCACCTCAGAAGTGAGAACTTCTTATTTCCGAGCCGGCTGCACCGCTCAGAACACCTCTCCACACGGCAATACGCACGTAGTGGAACTGACGTTAGAGCCAACGTCGTACTCGACCACAGTATTGATAGAAGTCTGCGCCGAAGAGAGCACTGAGTGCCCACTCTTCCGGGGCGATCTGGAAGCGGTTCATGTACAGGACGAAGCCCAGTACACCCAGCACTGCCGGCGGCCAGGCGAGGAACACCGACCAGGCCAGCAGGGCGGTGGCGAAACCCAGGTACATCGGGTTTCGCGTGTAGCGGTAGATGCCTGAGCTGACCAGTGCAGAGGCCGTCTCCGGCTTCAACGGGTTGACCGTGGTGCGGGCGCGTCGGAAGGACAGTACGCCGGCCAGACAGACGCCCACGCCCACCAGCAGCACGGCCAGGGCAGTGCCAAGGCGCCACTCGATGGCCAGCTCCAGGCGGCCTGGCAGCAGGTGGGCGACGAGCCACATCAACAGGCCGAACAGGGTGGCTACCAAGGGCGGCGGAATGCGGTTCTCTAGCCAGCGCATAGTGTCAGTTCCTGGCCTTGGCGATTTCGCTACTGACCAGCTCGCGCAGCGGCTCTGGACCGAACTCATCCAGTGGTCGGCCGTTGACGAAGAAAGTGGGGGTACCGCGAACACCCACGGTCTGGACATCCTGCATATCGGTCTTGAGTACGGCGTCGACTTCCGGCGAGTTCATATCGGCACGTGCCTTTTCGACGTCCAGGCCAACCGAGGCGGCTGCTTCCCAGGCTTTGGCAACCTTGGGGTCATCGTGCCAGCTCGGCTGAGCGACAAGCACTGCTTCCAGCACTTGCGGGAAGAGTTCCTGCTTGCGGGACGCCTCCAGCATCCGGGCAACCTCCTCGGAGCCCTGGTGGAACAGCACATAGCGCACCACTAAGCGCACATCACTTGGGTTCTCGGCGAGGATCTTTTTCACGATCGGGTAGAAGGCGCGGCAGGCCTCGCAGGACGGGTCGAAGAATTCGACTATGGTCACCGGCGCCTTCGCCGGGCCGAACACTGGCGAATGGAAGCGCACTAAGGCGCTGCTGCCTTGCGGGGTGGGCGCCGCCTGCTTCTGGGGCGGCGGGGTGGCCCCCTGGTAGAAGAATGCAGCAGCGGCGAAGGCGGCCAGCAGCAGGGCGCTGATGGCCAGTACCAGGGTACGGCGGTTCATTGGGCAGTTCTCCGACGGATGATGAGAAGCAGGATGGCGATCAGGACGAATGCACCCAGCGCCAGTAGTGGTAGCGGGATGCCTCCGAGGATGGTCATGTTGGCGTCCGAGCAGGACGGGCCGGTGGCACTGCAAGGCTGGATGCGCTGCGGAATCAGGCCGGCATACAGCAGGCTGTGAGCGAGGGCGAGCAATGCACCGATACCGGCAAGGGGTAGTGCGTAGCGCCAGACGTCGAAGTCTGAGCGATAGCAGGCCACGGCCAGGATCACTGCCAGGGGGAACATAAAGGCGCGCTGGAACCAGCACAGTACGCAAGGCGCCTGCCCCATAACCTCGCCAATGAACAGCGCGGCCAGGGTCGAGAACAGCGCAAGCAGCCAGGCCAGGAGCAGCAGCCCCCAGGGACCGGCCGGAGCCTTGATGGTCATTAGGCTCTCCTCAGGGCGGTTGGCAGTGCGGCAGTTAAAGTCACCGGCAGGCTCTGGCCATCGGCGAATTGCAGGTTCACTTCGACCTGATCACCCAGGGCTAGCTCACGTTGGCGGTGTATCAGCATCAGGTGATAGCCGCCGGAGGCAAAGGTCAGAGTGGCGCCAGCAGGTATCTCAAGCTGCTCGATAGGCTGCATGCTGGCCATGCCATTCTCCAGTGAGCTGCGGTGCATCATCACCTGAGCAAAGGCCGGGCTCTGCGCCCCACTCAACACCACCGGCTGGCTGCCGTTGTTGGTTAGGGTGAAATAGCCGGCGGCCGGCAGGTCCCCTGGCAGCAGACGCAGTTTCGCTTCACTCACCTGCAGATCGGCTGTGGCCGTAGTCGAGACGGACAGCAGCACGGCTGCGCCCAGTTGGACGAGTCGCCGCATCGGTGTTCTCCTTGTTGAAATCCTAGTGTTCTTGTTTCGGGCCGCAGCAGCCCTTTGCTGGAGTGGCCTGGGCCTGCGATTGGCTAGGTTCGGCGATCCCCAGTAACGGCTGTGTCGCGCTGGTGGCAGGTGTTTCAGCGCAGCAAGAGTTCGGTTCGGCTTGTGGCTCGCTGGCACAGCAGCTCGTACTCAGCGGGAGCTGCGGCGCGGGTGCGCTAGTCCGCCATTCCCTCCAAGCCTCGCGGATGACTTGCCTGGCGGAGTGCAGGAACAGAGCGGCAATGGCCAGGCCGACCAAGATGTCTGGCCACAGACTGCCGGTTAGCGCAACCAGGCCGGCGGCGGCGATCACGCTGCTGTTGGCCAGCAGATCGTTGCGCGAACAGAGCCAGGTCGAACGCATGTTCAGATCGTCGCTGCGATGGCGATAGAGCAGCGCGAAGCAGTAGCCATTGGCGAGCAGAGCGAGAGCACCGACGGTACCCATCCAATCGGCGGCGGGTACTTCCTGCAGCATCAGCTTGCGCAGGGCATCGGCCACTACCAGCAGTCCGAACAGCAGCATGAACCCACCCTTGAACAGCGCGGCGCCAGCCCGAGCTCGGGCGCCACGGTGCAGGACGAACAGCGTGAGGGCGTAGACGGAGGCATCGCCGAACATGTCCAGCGAGTCGCCGAGCAGAGCTGTGGAGTTAGCGATCCAGCCGGCGACGAACTCCACCAGGAACATGGCGGCATTGATGACCAGGACTATGTAGAGCACTCGGCTCTGTTTGGCGCGTAGCTGGGCCAGTTCTCCGGCCTTGTTCTCGCAGCAGCTGTCCATGATCAGTTCCTCGCTCATTCGATCTTGCCGTTAGAATGAGGGTTATAGCGACTATAAGGTCAAGCCCCATGAACGCGATGATTTTCACTGTGGGCCAACTGGCACGCGCCACCGACACCAAGGCGGTGACAATCCGCTATTACGAACAGCTAGGCCTGTTGCCTTCGGCCTCACGCAATGCCTCCGGATACCGCCAGTACACGGAAGAAGAGCGTGATCGTCTGCTGTTCATTCGTCGCAGCCGTGCTTTGGGCTTCAGCCTCGACGACATTCGCCAGCTACTGGGGTTTGCTGACCACCGGCAGGCGTCATGCGCTGCGGTGGATGCCAAGGTCGCGGAGCAGCTGGATCAAGTCAGACTGCGTATCCGCGATCTGCAAGGTCTTGAGCAGGAGCTTCAACGCCTGCTGTCCTGCTGTCATGGGGGGGTGATCGAGGAATGCCGGATCATCGAATCTCTGAGTCAACAGCGCTAAGCGGTGGGTGCCTGCTTTTGGCCGGTCTCTGTCTCTCGCGAACGTCCGTTGTGGGTCGAAAGGGATCCTCCTCAAGTGGCCGTTTTTGGCCGAATTGAGCCAGTCATGACAGGCGAAAATTGACCTGAAATGGACGTTCCCAGGTGTCTACGAAACCAGGGCGACTCAGTCTTGGTCCGTGTGAAATCAGTGCTCGGCCATTAATCTGTCGTGAACAAATTCCTTAAATTGTTCGGCTGGCAGTGGTGGGGAAAACAGATAGCCTTGGTAGGCCTGGCAGCCATGATTGACCAGAAAGGTGCGCTGAGCCTCTGTCTCCACACCTTCTGCAATCACCGCAAGACCCAAAATCTGGCCCAAACTTACAATCGCGCAGGCGATGGCAGCATCGTTAGGATCGATCAGCACATCCCTGATGAAGGACTGGTCGATTTTAAGTTGATCTAACGGAAGGCTCTTCAGGTAGGACAGCGACGAGTAGCCGGTTCCGAAGTCGTCTAAGGAAAGGCCTATGCCGTTCTCTTTCAATTCGACCATTTTGGCGATGGTATTTTCTATATCCTCTATCAGCAGGCCTTCGGTCAGTTCCAGTTTCAATTTCTTCGGATCGGCACCGGTGTATTTCAGTACTGACAGCACCTCCTCAACGAAGTCCGCATGATGAAACTGGCGGGCGCTGACATTCACTGCCATGCTCAGTCGGGCGGTTTCCGGATGCTTTGCCCAGGCCGCCAGCTGAGCGCAGGCGGTTTCCAGCGCCCAGCGGCCTAACGGCAGAATCAGCCCTGTTTCCTCTGCCAATGGAATGAACTCAGCTGGTGATACGGTTCCGCGTTCAGGATGCTGCCAGCGCATAAGTGCCTCTGCACCTATGATACGGCCCTCACTATTCACCTGCGGCTGGAAATGGAGAAGGAGTTCCTTGTTCTGCAAGCCTTGGCGTAAGTCTCCTTCCAGTCTGGCGCGTGCCGTGGCAACCGCCTGCATTTCCGGATCGAAGAAGCGCATGGTATTACGGCCCGCCGCCTTGGCGCGATACATCGCCAGGTCAGCGCGTTTCATAATATCGTCCACTGTGTTTAGCTGACCCTGGAACAGGGCAATGCCTAGGCTGGGGGTGCTATGGTGCTCATAACCATCCAGTGGGTAGGAAATGTTGAGCGAATTGAGAATTTTTTCGCCAATAGCCTTGGCCTGGATAGCTGCTTCTGGAGGATTCTCATTAAGACCTTCCAGTAAGACCACGAATTCGTCTCCGCCCAGGCGGGCCACTGTGTCGCTCTCGCGTATGCAGGAGGAGAGGCGCAGAGCAACTTGCCGCAGCAACATGTCGCCTCTGTCATGCCCCAGCGTATCGTTCAGTGCCTTGAAGTTATCTAGATCAATAAGTATTACCGCGCTCGTATGTAGACTGCGGGCGCTGCCCGCCAGCACGTGCTGTAATCGGTCCAACATAAGTCGCCTGTTGGCCAGTCCGGTCAACTGATCGTAGAAGGCCAAACGCTTGACCTCTTGCTCAGCTGCCTTGCGGTGGGTGATGTCAGTATTAATCGATAGAACAGACTGCGGTTGGCCACGGTCGTCTCTCACTAGGGTTCGGTGGCTTTCAAGCGTGATGGTGCGGCCATCCTGACGTCGAAGTGTGACCTCACCAGCCCAATCGCCAGTTTCTATCAAGCTACTAATGGCCGCATTGAAAGCGGCATGGCCTTGGTAGATTAACTCCTGTGCCGATTTGCCGAGTGCCTCTTCCTTTGACAAACCGTAGAGACGTTCAGCACTTTTGTTCCAGTACAAAATGCAGTGATCCATCCCGTGAACGACAATGGCATCCTGGGCCTTGTCCAGCAACGATGCTTGCTGACGGAACTGCTTCTCGCTTTCGCGCAGCTCTACAAGATAGCCCTCCCTTTCGGCTGTATGTGACTCCATTTCGCGCCTGATCTTGCGACCGTAAGCAACGGCCGCACTGACCATTAGTAGCACGAACGCCATGATCGCATACTCGACCTGGCGCAGTACTTCGACCGATTCCAGTTCTTCCTCTAGAAGCTTGCCTTGAATTAGGCCGACGCGCTCCCGCACGGTAGCGAGTGAGGCGAGCAACTTGGCATACTTCCTGTCCATTGTTGCCATGCGCTTGCCGGCATTGTCCGGCTGGCCCTCCCTGAAGTAGGAAAATATTAGCAAGGCCTCATCCACCATTTTGACCATCGCCGCGTCGACTGCGTCTACCTCATCCTTCAATGCAAGAGTGGAGGCTTGTATGTCTGCACTGTGCTCAACTTGATTAGCGATCCGAGCGTGTAGCTGTTCTTTGGCCATTGCCAAATGCTCGTTGAAGACGCGCAGCGCTTCACTCATGTTCCGTGATTCGCGTTCGACCTCATGTGTATCGAACACATTGTTGCCCGGTGCATTGACTTCGGAGGCCAAGCTGCCCAGCGTTGAATAGCTCGACAGCTGTTGGACCCACGACTGGTTTGCCTTGATGGAACGGTGATAAGTGTCGACAATCTGGTGATTCAAGAGCACGCCCAGCACAACAATCAGTACGTCGAAACCCGCAAGGAAAAAATACATATGATGCCATTTTTTCGAGCGCGAATTATTTGAGCTGGCGAGCATGGTTTTCTTTGCGGCGCTTTCACTTTTGAAAAAATCCATTTCACGGTCTCCAAATATAATCCCTCTAAATGGACCAATAAAAGCGGTTCTCGGAAACTAATTAACCTATTCTGCCGGCACCCTGGGCCTGATAACAAGTTGCACTTAGCATTAGCCAACCACTTTCGCTGCTCTGGGCTCACTTTGCTTTTCGTAAGCAGAAGTTCCCGAGACAAGCAATAGCTATCGGAGTTATACGTTTTATATATGTCAAGCAAACTAACTGTTCGTTACTAAGTAATGCATGCAGTAAACTAATTTTCAGAGTGAAACTTTTTTTCGAAAGCAGCCTCTTAACATTTCGGCGATAAAACGGAATTATTGTCAATTGTTGTGTTTAACATCATCGTTTTAGGCAGCGTTTTTCTTGCTGTCTCCCGGCACTCCGTTTTTGAACTGAACGCCGGCAATCACTTCTGCCAGACGTTCTGCTCCTTTAAATTTCCTCAGCCCCGCTCAGCGCTTAGGGCGAGCATAAAGACCATGGCCAGCATGCTCCGGCGTGAGACACATCCCCGCGTTTTCGCAGTGCCCAGCCGCACTGTAGCGAAAGTCGATTCGATCCTGAGTGATCCCCACAGACCTAGTCCCAACCCTGCGCCTGCAGGTGCACTTCCAGGCGCAGGGTTTGCTCCATTTCTTCCAGGGTGTCGCTGCGGATTTACGCCCTAGGCCGGATGCTTCACGCAGTACAGTCGGGTGACATAGGGCGCGTTGGGGGTCATTTCCACGCAGCCCCCTGACTGCCCGATCAGTTCCGACAGCAAACCAAGCATAGCTACTAATTTGCCATTATTCTGTCCACAGACAGCTCCTGACCGAGTGCAGCATGGGCCGCCAGAGTTCGGCTTTACCCTGCGATCAGCGTTTGGCATCGCGTCCGTCAGCATCTCATCGCCGGCCTGGCCCGTGAATCGCCCCGTGTTTCGGAGGCACTTGTGACCGTCCGCTTTGGGTTGAGGCTGTGTAAAAACGTTTGCTCAATTCCGAGGTTCGCGTTGCTACGCGAAATTTGCAGGAGTTTTCCCAGCTGACCTGTTTGGAATTCGCGAGAAAGCGCGAAATCTGCTCGCTTTTTGAGCCGCGCTCATCATCAAAAGCGTTTTTACACAGCCTCGGTTGTTTTGAGCCGCTCGGCTGACCCGCGTAAGTGGTCAACCCGTTGCCAATGCGTGGTCATATCGAATGCACATGACCGTTCAGTGGCAATGCAAACCGCTGGGCAAGTGAGGCGCAATTTCGTACTTGTTGATGCGGTCGAGTCTTCGGCCTCATCAACGGGGGGGATTGAGGATTTTTCATCCCGCCCCAGAGCCGGGCTGCAGTCACAGCTTGTAGCCGATCTGCCGCAACAAATTCTTGCGCCAGAGGATGTCGTCGTCGCCTTCGATGTCGTTGACCCGCAAGCCATCCACCACGCCCAAGATGCCGCGGCCCTGCTGCGTCTCGGCGACAATCACTTCGGTGGGATTGGCGGTGGCACAGAACACCCGGCAGACCTCCGGGACCATCTTGATGGCGTTCAACAGGTTCAGCGGGTAGAAGCCGTCGCCGAGGAAAATGATGAAGCTATGGCCGGCGGCAATGGCTTGGGCATTCTTCTGGGCCAGTTCGATCATCGCGGCATCGGTGCCAGACCAGCGCACCAGGCATTTGCCCGAGGCTTCGCAAAAGGCCAGGCCAAACTTGATGCCGGGTACGGCACCGACCAAGGCTTCGTGGATGTCCTCGACGGACTTGATGAAGTGCGTCTGGCCCAGAATGAAGTTCGTGGCTTCCGGCTTGTCGATTTTCACCGTGATGAGTTGCATCGCAAACCTCCCTTTTCCGATCGGGTTTAACGGCGCGCAAATCATGCAGTGCCCTGGCCCCGCCCCGCGTTGCCGGGCATCCGGCCCTGCTGGTCCCGGGCGGCACAATCAGCTGCGCTGGCGAATTAAGCATAGCCATGCCTTGGTCATGCCCCGGTTCAACTGTTGCCGGGCGGATGGGCGGCCAGCCGTTCTTGCAGCGGTCCGTGCCGTATGGACGGGCAGGGAAATCGCTGCGGCCGATCCCGACTAGTCTCAGCTAAAGGCACCTCGGCTGGATCGCGATTACTGAGAACCTGCCCCGGATCTGCCGCGCAGATCGGAAAAGGGTTCCCGGCAGCGCCGGGCTCTCCCCGGTCCAGTCGTGCCGCGGGGCGTTCTTGGCTGTTTGCCACAGCCATCGCCGGCACAGCCTCGATAGGGCCGCACACCGATGCTGAAGATCCAGGGCCTATGCAAAAGCTACCCGACTCCCCAGGGGCCGCTGGCGGTGCTGCGGGGCATCGACCTCGAGCTGGAGGAGGGCGGCAGCCTGGCGTTGATGGGCGAATCCGGCAGCGGCAAGAGCACCTTGCTGCACCTGGTGGCCGGCCTCGACCGCTTCGATGCCGGCAGCATCTGGGTGGCCGGGCGCTCGCTGGCCGCGCTCGATGAAAGCCAGTTGGCGGCCTGGCGGCGCAGCGGGGTCGGCCTGATCTTCCAGCAGTTCAACCTGATTGCCAGCTTGCGGGTCGAGGACAACCTGGCCTTCCAGGCTCGTCTGGCCGGCCGCCATGACCCGCACTGGCAGGCGCAGCTGGTCCAGCGGCTCGGCCTTGGCCAGCTGCTCAAGCGCTATCCCGAACAACTCTCCTGCGGGCAGCAGCAACGGGTGGCCTTGGGCCGAGCGCTGGCCGCCAGACCGCCGCTGTTGCTGGCTGACGAACCCACCGGCAGCCTGGATGAGGCGAGCGGTGACGAGGTGCTGGAGCTGCTGCTGCAACTGCTCGAAGGCAGCACCACCAGCCTGCTGATGGTGACCCATAGCCCGCGCATGGCGGCGCGCCTGCAGCGGCGCGTGAGCTTGCAGGGCGGCCGCCTATTGGCGCGAGGCGAGGCCTGACATGCGGATTTTCTACTGGACGCTGAGTGGTCTGTTCAGCCATTGGCGCCGGCATCCCGTGCAGTTCTTCAGTGTGCTGACCGGTCTGTGGCTGGCCACCAGCCTGTGGACGGGCGTGCAGGCGCTGAACAGCCAGGCCCGGGAAAGCTATGCGCGGGCCAGCCAGCTGCTGGCCGGCGCTGACCAATACGCGCTCAGTGCCCGCAACGGCGGGCTGTTTGCGCAGCAGTACTTCATTGAACTGCGACGTGCCGGCTGGCCGGTATCGCCACTCCTGCAGGGCCGTTTGCGCCTGCGGGGGCAGGCCGAACAGCGCCTGCAGCTGATTGGCATCGAACCCCTGACCTTGCCGGCCGACACCTCGCTGGCCGGGCAAGCGGTCGAGCGCCTGGACCTGGCCGCCTTTCTCGGCCAGCCCGGGCGCACCTGGATTGCCCCCGACACCCTCGCGGCCCTCGACCTGGCAGCCGGGGCGCAACCGCTGACCGAGGCCGGGCAAGCCTTGCCGCCGCTGGAGCTGCGGCCGCAGTTGGCGCCGGGCGTGCTGCTGGTGGATATCGGCGTCGCCCAACGCCTGCTCGACGCACCGCAGCAGCTGTCCCGGCTGCTGCTGGCCGGCGATTTCGCCCGCAGTAATCCGCGCCTGCCGCCGCAACTGGCCGAGCAACTGGTGCTGAACCGTCGCAGCGAAGCGGCCGATCTGGGCCGGCTCACCGACAGCTTCCACCTCAATCTCACCGCCCTCGGTTTGCTGGCCTTTGTCGTCGGGCTGTTCATCGTGCATGCCGCCATCGGCCTGGCGCTGGAGCAGCGCCGCGCACTGTTACGCACCCTGCGGGCCTGCGGGGTGAGTGCCCGCACCCTGCTGGGCGCCCTGGCCCTGGAGCTCTGCGGCCTGGCCTTGCTCGGCGGCCTGGCCGGCGTGCTCAGCGGTTACTGGCTGGCCAGCCTGCTGTTGCCGGATGTGGTGGCCAGCTTGCGTGGCCTGTATGGCGCCGAGGTCGCCGGGCAGCTCAGCCTCAGCCCGCAGTGGTGGCTGAGCGGGCTGGCCATGAGCCTGCTCGGTGCCTTGCTCGCCGGCGCCGGCAGCCTGCTCAGGGCCGCGCGCTTGCCGCTGCTGGCGTTGGCCCAGCCCGAGGCGTGGCAGCAGGCCCAGGCGCTCTGGTTGCGCCGCCAGGCCCTGCTGGCGGCGGCGCTCGCCTTGCTGGCGCTGGCCGCGCTGCTGGGCGGCAACAGCCTGATCGCCGGCTTCGTCCTGCTCGCCGCTTTGCTGCTGGCGGCGGCCCTGAGTTTGCCGCTGTGCCTGAACCTGCTGCTGGAGGGCCTGCTGCCGCGCTGCCGCTCACCGCTGGCGCAGTGGTTCGTCGCCGACAGTCGCCAGCAGCTGCCGGGTCTGGCGCTGGCGCTGATGGCCCTTCTGCTGGCGCTGGCGGCGAATATCGGCGTCGGCAGCATGACCGAGGGCTTTCGCCAGACCTTTGCCGGCTGGCTCGATCAGCGCCTGGCCGCCGAGCTGTACCTCACCCCGCAGGATCCGCAGCAGGCCCTGGCCATCGGCGCCTGGTTGGCCCGCCAGCCCCAGGTCAGCGCGGTACTGCCGAGCTGGCGGGTCGAGCTGCAGCTGCAGGGCTGGCCGGCGCAACTCAGCGGCATACTCGATCACCCGGCCTACCGCGCCCACTGGCCGCTGCTGAGCGCCAGCCCCGATGCCTGGGAGCAACTGGCCCGGCAACAGGCGCTGATGCTCAGCGAGCAGCTGGCGCGACGCTTGAACCTGCAGCTGGGCGAGCGCCTGAGCCTGCCAACCCCCAAAGGCGAATGGCCGCTGGTGGTCGCCGGCATCTACGCCGATTACGGCAATCCGAAAGGGCATCTGCTGGTCAATGCCGCGGGTTTGCAGCAGCACTGGCCGGGGCTGAGCCCGAGCAGCTACAGCCTGCACCTGCCTGCCGGCGAGGTCCCCGAGCTGATGCAGGCCCTGCAGCAGACCTTTGCCCTGGGCAGCGACCGGATCATCGATCAGAGCGAGCTCAAGGCCTGGTCGACCCGCGTGTTCGAACGCACCTTTGCCGCCACCGCGGCGCTCAACAGCCTGACCCTGGGAGTGGCCGGGGTGGCGCTGTTCATCAGCCTGCTGACCCTCGGCCAGGCGCGCCTGAGCCAACTGGCACCGCTCTGGGCGCTGGGGGTGAGTCGAGCGCAGCTGGCCTGGCTCAGTCTCGGCCAGACCCTGCTGCTGGCGCTGATCACGCTGCTGCTGGCGGTGCCGCTGGGGCTGGTGCTGGCCTGGTGCCTGGTCGCGGTGATCAACGTGCAGGCCTTTGGCTGGCGCCTGCCGCTGCATGTGTTTCCCTGGCAGCTCCTGCAACTGCTGGCCATGGCGGTGCTCGCCACGCTACTGGCCGCCGCCTGGCCGCTGTGGAAGCTCGGGCGGACCACCCCGGCCGAGTTGCTGAGGACCTTCGCCGATGAACGCTAGCCTGCGCCTGATGCTCCTCGCGGGCTTGCTGCTCGGCGCCTGCGATGCCGAACCGCCGCCGGCCGAGGGCTTTGCCGGGCTCGGCGGCGCCGCGGCGGGCTTTGCCCAGGTGACCCCGGGCCGGGCCTTCAGCTTCCCGGCCGATCACGGCGCGCACCCGGATTACCGCATCGAATGGTGGTATGTGACGGCCAATCTGGAGGATGAGCAGGGCCGTGCCTGGGGCGTGCAGTGGACGCTGTTCCGCAGTGCCTTGCAGCCCGGCTCCACGAGTGAGGGTTGGAGCAACCAGAACCTGTGGATGGGCCATGCCGGGCTGACCGGCCCATACGGCCATCGCTCCGCGGAAACCTTCGCCCGCGGCGGCATCGGCCAGGCCGGCGTCGACGCCTCGCCCTTCAAGGCCTGGATCGACGATTGGCAGTTCAGCAGCCGCAAGCCGGCGAACGCGGGGCTGGGCGAGCTGGATCTGCACGCCAAGGGCGGCGCCTTCAGCTATCGCCTGCGCCTGCTCAGCAGCCGCCCGCCGGTGCTGCACGGCGAGCGGGGCTTCAGCCAGAAGTCCGGACTGGGGCAGGCGTCCTACTACTACAGCCAGCCGTTCTTCCAGGCCCAGGGCACCATCCAGTTGCAAGGCCGCTCGTACCGAGTAAAGGGCCCGGCCTGGCTAGACCGTGAGTGGACCAGCCAGTACCTGGCGCCCGACCAGCGCGGCTGGGACTGGTTCTCCCTGCATCTGGATACGGGCGAGAAGCTCATGCTGTTCCAGCTGCGCCATGCCGACGGCGCCCACTACCGCGCCGGCACCTGGATCAGCGCCAGCGGCCAGCCCCGCGCGCTGGCTAGCCAGGACATCGTCATGACCCCCTTGCAGTACAGCCGGGTCGCCGGCCGTCGGCTACCGACCCGCTGGTCGCTGCGCATCGCCAGCGAGGGCTTCGCCATCAGCAGCACGCCGGTGCAGGAAAATGCCTGGATGGATACCCGCTTCCCCTACTGGGAGGGGCCCATCCGTTTCAGTGGCAGCCATCAGGGCGTGGGCTACCTGGAGCTGACGGGGTATTGAGGCAATGTTCTTCAGCAGGGCGCGGGCGATCGCCACGAACAAGGGGACTGCTTTATTTTCTGCTCTTCAACAGCCTGCCCCCGGTACGAGCCGAAACCGTACCTTCCCGCCGGACTCTCTTGCTCCCGGACTCGCCACCTATACTCAAAACACCCTGGGCGGACGTACTGGACGTCCCGTTGGAGAGGGGGCTGGCAAAGCTGCAAAAGTCCCGCAGCTGGCTAGGAGGAAGAAAGCAGGCCGTCGAGGTCTGCGGAGCAAGCAAACCCATATGAGCAGTGTGAAGGGCTCGGTTGAAACCTATCCGATGGCGGGGCGACCGCTGTCGGATCTGTTTTAGGGGCCTGCGATGTTGAGTCTGCGCGCCCTGATCGTCGCCTTGATGGTGGCGCTGACAGGGTGCGCCACACCGGATCGCGCCGCCGACCTGGCCCCGCCGATTGTGATCTCGGCGAGTACCTGGCGGCAGGTCGACAGCGACATAGTCGCCGCGTCGCAAGTCACGACAGGGCAGGCCCAATCCTACGCGCACGGCTCCATGCAGAGCTGGATGGACCTCGTCTACCGGCGCACCGATGCCGACTTCATCCCGTGGTTCTCCGGCTACTGGACCCAGAAATGGCTGTCCATGAAGGTGGCCTGGTACAAGCTGAGCGCAGAGGGAGAGACGGATCCGACCGTGAATCGACTGGCCATCTATCTGCAGGAGCAATATCAGGATCGCGTGCTGGAACCGGTCGCCAAGGAGATCGATCCCGACGTGGTCATGGCGCAGGCGACGCAATTCTACGTCCAGCACCTCGGCGCGCGACTCCAGGAAATTCCGCAGCGCTACGGTGTACCTCCAGATCAATTCGACCAGCGCCTCAAAGACATTCCAGCGATCGCGCTGGCGTCTCCCCCCGCCCACAGTGCTTCGCTCTACCAGATTGTCCACGCCGATCCGCTCGACAGGCTGCCGGCCTATGCGGCCCTGATTGATCGGATCCGCAATGCCCCCGGTGGTGCGGGAGACTGGTCAGCGGACGCAGGGATCTCCTCGGTGGCGAAACAGACCAGTGAAAAACTGGTGACCGAGCTCGCCACCAGCGGTGTCGCAAGCGCTGTCTCTGCGGTGCTCCCCCGGGTGGCCGGCATGTTCATTTCCCTGGGCGTGGCGGGTTTCAGCGCCATCGCGGGCGAGAACGAGCGATCGCAAACGGAAGCGCAATTTCGCCAAAGCCTGAACGCCGCCTTTGACGAAGAGTGGCTTGAGCTGATGCGCAACCCCGCCACCGGGGTGCTGGCAGGGGTCTATCACCTATCTGGACAAATCGAAGGCAGCCTCGCCGACAGCGCGACGCTGCCGCTCAAGTTCGAACCGCTACCGCGAGAAGCTCCCGTGCCGGGCGGGCAACTTCTTAAGGAAGGAAGAAGTGTCTACGGCGGCCCTACCGATGGCGGGAACGCGGATCAATAACCCGCACGGCCGCTGGCAGGCATCCCCAGCCCAGTGGGCTGTCAGCCCATGCCGAACCTGTAGGCGCGAATTCATTCGCGAAAGGCGTGGCAGCGCCTGTATCCCGGGTTCGCGGATAAATCCGCTCCTACGAAAAGCACTGAGCCAGGCCACACGCAACTGGGACATAGCCTGAAAAAGCCGGGGCGATTCAGACTCTAGCTCGCGAGATTGTAAACAGGCTCTCAGCCTCAGCCTCAGCCTCAGCCTCAGCCTGGCGGCGCGCGCCATGAGCGGCGGCACGCTTACCCGGGCTGTTCAGGCCGCGGCGATTCGGCGGCAGGCTCCTGCTGTTGCAGCCGCCACATCTGCGCGTAGCTGCCGCCGGCCGCCAGCAACTCGCGGTGGCTGCCGCTTTCGATGATGCGGCCGGCGTCCAGCACCAGGATGCGGTCGGCAGCCATCACCGTGGACAGCCGATGGGCGATCACCAATGTGGTGCGGCCGACCTGGATGCGCTCGAGCGCGGCCTGGATGGCCTTCTCCGACTTGGAGTCGAGCGCCGAGGTGGCCTCGTCGAAGATCAGGATCGCCGGGTTCTTCAGCAGGGCGCGGGCGATCGCCACGCGCTGCTTCTCGCCGCCGGACAGCTTGAGGCCGCGCTCGCCGACCTCGGTCTCGTAGCCATCCGGCAGGCGCAGGATGAACTCGTGGATATGCGCGGCGCGCGCGGCGGCCTCGATCTCCTCGCGGCTGGCCTCGGGGCGGCCGTAGCGGATGTTGTAGTAGATGCTGTCGTTGAACAGCACGGTGTCCTGCGGAACTATGGCGATGGCGCCGCGCACCGAGGCCTGGGTCAGCTCGCGCAGATCCTGGCCGTCGATGCGGATGTGCCCGCCGTCGACGTCGTAGAAGCGGTACAGCAGGCGCGCCAGGGTCGACTTGCCCGAGCCCGAATGGCCGACCACCGCCACGGTGCCGCCGGGCGGGATCTCGAAATCCACCCCATGCAGGATCTCCCGGCGCGGGTCGTAGCCGAAGTGCACGTTGTCGAAGCGCACCCGCGGCCGGCTGGTCACCAGCGGCTTGGCGTCCGGCGCGTCCTGCACGTCCTGGCGTTGATCGAGCAGGCCGAACAGCCGCTCCATATTGGTCAGCGCCTGTTTCACCTCGCGGTACATCATGCCCAGCACGAACAGCGGCGCCGACAGTTGCAGCAGGTAGGCGTTGACCAGCACCAGGTCGCCGATGGTCAGCTCGCCGCTCACCACGCCGGCGGCGGCCCGCCACATCATGGCCGTGACGCCGAGGGCGACCACTGCGGTCTGGCCGAGATTGAGCAGCGCCAGCGACTTGGTCGCCTTGACCCGGGCGTTCTCCAGGTGGCGCAGATTCTCGTCGTAGCGCGCCGCCTCGTGCGCCTCGTTGTTGAAGTACTTGACCGTCTCGTAGTTGAGCAGCGAGTCCACCGCGCGTTCGTTGGCGCGAGTATCGGCCTCCACCGCGGCGCGGTAGAAGCGCGTGCGCCACTCAGTCACGGCCAGGGTCCACAGGCCGTAGGCCAGCAGGGTGCCCAGGGTGATGAAGGCGAAGCCCCAGTCGTAGGCCCAGACCAGCACCACGGTCACCAGCAGCACCTCGAGCAGGGTCGGCACTATGGTGTAGAGCGTCCAGTCCAGCAGCTCGGAGATCGCGCTGCCGCCGCGCTCGACGTCGCGGGCCACACCGCCGGTACGGCGGCCGAGGTGGAACTTCAGGCTCAGGCCGTGCAGATGGCGGAACACCTGCAGGGTGATCTGCCGCGAGGCGCGCGCCATGACGCGGGCGAACACCACCTGGCGCAGTTCGCTGAACAGGGTGACGCCGATGCGCGAGGCGCCGTAGGCGAGCAGCAGGCCGACCGGCAGCATCAGCAGGCTGGGCGCGACATTCAGCCCATCGACTATCTGTTTGAGGGCGACCGGGACGTACAGGTTGACCAGCTTGGCGGCGAAGATCAGCGCCAGCGCCAGCGCGATGCGCCCGGCGTAGGGGCGCAGATAGGGCAGCAACGCGGCGACCACCGCGAAGTCGCCACGGGCGCTGGCCGCGCGTGCGACCGGCGCGGCGCCGGCTTCCTGGTCCTCGGCGGCGCCGGCTGGCGCATCGTCGGCGGAGCGGGCGGGCTGCGGCGCCGACTTATCGTCGAGCGCAGTCATCTGGCCACCTGTCCAGTTGGGCGAGCACGGAGCGGATACGCTAGAGCACCTGGCCGGCCGCTTTGTGCCTGGTAGCGCGCCCCGGCGATGGGCTCTGCGCTAAACCTCGACGTATTCATCGTTGCTCTCTGTTGGGAAAGGCACCCTTGAACGAGATCGGCCAGATGCAGCCGTATAAGCCCGTTCTATACCGAGGCTAGCCGAAGATGGTGCTGGCGGGGTTGCTGGGGCGACCGTCGTCCATGACTAGGGTCTGTTGACGTTTCGTCACGGCCGCGACGGAGCCTGTTTTTGCGCGGGGCTAGGCGCGAGACGCAAAGTTTGGTCGTTCCCAATGAGCGTCGAGCAACGACGCGCCGCGCAAAAACAGGCCCGTCCCTGCGGGTTGCGCGGCAAATGGCGCCATGCGTCGTTGCGGGACTTGGCAAGGGAACGACCATTCCCTGCGTCCCGCGCCTAGCCTGGCGCCATTTGGCGCGGCAACGCGGTTCGCGACGAAACGTCAACAGACCCTAGTGTGTCCAGAAAATTTCTAATTCTGTTCGAACATTACATAGACCTTGCGGCAGTTTTCTAGGACCTCCCAGATGCCGGAAAACCCTGCCGGAATGACAAATCGATCACCGGCGTGAACGACTTTCACATGGCCGCTGCCGTCATAAATCAAGGCGGAGCCGCTGAGTATTTCGCAGTATTCGTGCTCGGAGTAGGACACTTTCCAGCGCCCGGCTCCGCTCTCCCATACCCCCGCATTGAACTGTCCGCAGCTGCTGGCGTAATGGTTTTGAATGGTCTGTTTGGGGCTGCCGCTAAGCAGCCTTTCGGGCTTGGGCTGGCAAGGTTCGGCAGCGGTTTGTTGTTGGGAGAAGTCGATGATGCGGGTTACGGACATGGCGTTTCTCTGGGTTGTCGGTTAGCGGCTGTTGAAAAAAACGTAGGCGAGGCAGCCGAGACAAGGCAAAAACGGCCGAAAAAGCGCAGTTTACGTGCGGTAAATGAGCATTTTGAGGCCGTTTTTAACGCCGTATCGGCAACGCAGGTAGTTTTTCAACAGCCGGTCAGCGGGCGTGCCCCGGGGCGGCACGCCGATTCAACTGGTTGCGATTGTTCCGAGGCTTCGAGCGTGACGGGTGCGGGCGTCAGAGCTTGATCCAGGTGGCCTTCAGTTCGGTGTACTTGTCGAACGCATGCAGCGACTTGTCGCGGCCGTTGCCCGACTGCTTGAAGCCGCCGAACGGCGCGGTCATGTCGCCGCCGTCGTACTGGTTGATCCACACGCTGCCGGCGCGCAGCGCCTTGGCGGTCAGGTGGGCCTTGGACAGGTTGCTGGTCCACACCGCCGCGGCCAGGCCGAAGGGGCTGTCGTTGGCGATGCGCACGGCTTCCTCGGCGTCCTCGAAGGTGATCACCGACAGCACCGGGCCGAAGATTTCCTCGCGGGCGATGCGCATGGCGTTGCTGACGCCGTCGAAGATGGTCGGCTCGACATACACGCCGCCGGTCTCCTCCAGGGTGCGCCTGCCGCCGGCCACCAGCTTGGCGCCATCGGCGTGGCCGGCCTCGATGTAGGACAGCACGGTGTTCAGCTGCTGGCTGTCGACCAGCGCGCCGACGTTGGTTTGCGGGTCCAGCGGATTGCCCGGCTTCCAGCCCTTCAGCGCCTCGATCACCATGGGCAGGAACTGCGCCTTGATCGAGCGCTCGACCAGCAGGCGCGAACCGGCGGTGCACACCTCGCCCTGGTTGAAGGCGATGGCGCTGGCGGCGGCCTCGGCGGCGGCTTTCAGGTCCGGGGCGTCGGCGAACACGATGTTTGGGCTCTTGCCGCCGGCTTCCAGCCACACGCGCTTCATGTTCGACTCGCCGGCGTAGACCATCAGCTGTTTGGCGATCTTGGTCGAGCCGGTGAACACCAGGCAGTCGACGTCCATGTGCAGCGCCAGCGCCTTGCCGACGGTGTGGCCGTAGCCGGGCAGGACGTTGAACACGCCCTTGGGAATCCCGGCCTCGGTGGCCAGCTGGGCGATGCGGATGGCGGTCAGCGGCGATTTTTCCGACGGCTTGAGGATCACCGAGTTGCCGCTGGCCAGCGCCGGACCGAGCTTCCAGCAGCTCATCAGCAGCGGGAAGTTCCACGGCACGATGGCGGCGACCACGCCGATCGCCTCGCGGGTCACCAAGCCCAGCTCGTCGTGCGGAGTGGCGGCCACTTCGTCGTAGATCTTGTCGATCGCCTCGCCGCTCCAGCGGATGGCGCGGGCGGCGCCGGGCACATCGACACTCAAAGCGTCAGCAATGGGTTTGCCCATGTCCAGGGTTTCCAGCAGGGCCAGTTCCTCGCCGTGCTGCTCGATCAGCTCGGCGAAGCGGATCATCACGGCCTTGCGCTTGACCGGCGCCAGGCGTGACCAGACGCCGGATTCGAAGGTCTTGCGCGCATCCTGCACCGCCAGTTCGGCGTCGGCGAGGTCGCAGCTGGCCACCAGGCCGAGCCGGCAGCCGTCGACCGGACTGATGCACTCGAAGGTGGCGCCGGACACCGCCGCGCGATAGGCGCCGTGAATAAAGGCGCGGCCTTCGATGGTTAGGGCCTGGGCTTTGGCTTGCCAGTCGGCGAGGGAAAGGGTCATGTACTTGCTCCGGTAATGGGCTGGGTTAGGCGCAACGCTGCGCGGCGCGCTGGCGGCAGGCGGCGCCGAAGGCCTGGAAAATCGCCAGGTAGTCGGGGTGGTTGCGCACCTGCCACTCGGGGTGGAATTGCACGCCGAGGGCGAAGGCCTGAGCATCGATCACCGACACGGCTTCGATCAGCCCGTCCGGGGCCAGAGCCTCGACGCGCAGGCCCTCGGCCAGGCGGTCGATGCCCTGGCCATGGATCGAGTTGACCTGTATCTGGGCGGCCAGGCCCATGGCCTCGAGCAGGCCGCCGGGCTGCACCAGCAGCGCCTGGCGTGCGGCGTACTGCACCTCCAGCGGCTGCTCGGCGGGCTCGCGGTGATCGGCATAGCGGCCGACCTCGTGCACGCACTGGTGCAGGCTGCCGCCCAGCGCCACGTTGAGTTCCTGGAAGCCGCGGCAGATCGCCAACAGCGGCACACCGGCGCGCAGCGCCGCCTCGATCAGCGGCAGGTTGCTGGCGTCGCGGGCCGGGTCGTGCAGGGTGCCGGGGGCACTGGGCCGGCCCTGGTAATGCTGGGGTTCGACATTCGACGGCGAGCCGGTGAGCAGCAGGCCGTCGACGCTAGCGAGCAGGGTCGGAATGTCGATCAGCTCGGCCAGGGCCGGCACCACCAGCGGCAGGGCGCCGGCGCCCTGGACCACGGCCCTGACGTACTTGTCGCCGACGATATGGAAGGGGTGCAGGCCCAGCTGTTTGCTGCAGGCGCTGACCGCCACGATGGGGACGCAGGACATCGTTTACCTCATGCGGGTTGCCGGGCCTGCTCGGCCCGGCGTGGCTGTGTAGCCCGTAGGGTGGAGGTCGCTTTGCACATCCACCGGCTCTGGTGGAAAACGCTGCGCGGTTTTCCACCCTACGGCGATCGGTCAGTGCTCAGCGCAGCTTTTCGAGCAGCTGGTAGTACCACATGCCGGCCGCCAGCATCGGGTTGCCGAAGATGTCGCCCAGCGGCACCTTGATGTGCTTGCAGGCGGCGAAGGTATCGAAGCGGGCGAGGCTGCCGGTGATCGCCTCGGCCATGATCTCGCCCATGATGTGGCTGGTGGCCACGCCGTGCCCCGAATAGCCCTGGCAGTACCAGACGTGGTCCGACAGCTTGCCGAGCTGGGGGATGCGGTTCATCACTATGCCCATGGCGCAGCTCCACTGGAACTCGATGTCCACGCCCTTGAGCTGCGGGAAGGTGCGTTCGATGCAGGGGCGCAGTTCGGCGGCGATGTCCCGTGAGTCGCGCCCGGAATAGTTGGCGCCGCCGCCGAACAGCAGGCGGCCGTCGGCGGTCATGCGGTAGTAGTCGAGGACGAAACGGCAGTCGTAGACGGCCAGGTCCTGCGGGTTGAGCTGCTTGGCCAGGTCGCCCAGCGGCGCGGTGGTGACGATGCCGCCCATGGCCGGGAAGATCAGGCCCTTGAGCTGGCGCGCTTCGAGCTTGTGGTAGACGTCGCCGGCCAGCAGCACTTGCCTGGCGTTGATCCGGCCCTGCGCGGTGATCACCGCCGGGCGCGGCCCGTGGACGATGTCCAGCACCTCGGAGTGTTCGAAGATCAGTGCGCCCAGGCTTTCTGCCGCGCGCGCCTCGCCGATGCACAGGTTGAGCGGGTGCAGGTGCAGGTTGCGGGTGTTCTTCAGCGCGCCCAGGTACTGGTCGCTGGCCAGGTGGGCGCGGACCCCGGCGCGGTCGAGCAGGCTCACGCTGTCGCCCAGGCCGCGGCGCTGGGCCTCGTCATGGAAGCTGCGCAGCTCGTGCAGATGGGCGGGCTTCATCGCCGCGTGCAGATGGCCGTGCTTGAGGTCGCAGGCGATGCCGTACTTGGCGACTCGCGACTCGATGATTTCCTGGCCGCGCCAGCGCAGGCGCCAGATGAAGTCGTCCACCTCCGCGCCGAGCGACTTGCGCATCTGTTTGCGCATCGCCTCGTCGCCGGACAGGCTGCTGGTGACCTGGCCGCCGTTGCGGCCGCTGGCGCCCCAGCCGATCTTGTGGGTCTCGATCAGGGCGACCTTGAGGCCGCGCTCGGCCAGTTCCACGGCACTGGCCACGCCGGTGAAACCGCCACCGATGATGGCGACGTCGACGCTGACTTCACCCTGCAGGGCGGGGTAGTCGGTCTCATGCTTGAGGGTCGCGCTGTAGTAGGACGGCGCCCGCTCGGCGGCGGGGATGACGGGGTTCAGTGCAGCAGTCATAGCGGCTGTTCCTCTATACCTAGGGTGGAAAACCGCGAAGCGTTTTCCACCGAAAATCAGGCGAATCGGTGGACAAGCAGAGCGTTGTCCACCCTACGAATCACGTTTGAGTGAGATACCAGCGCCAGTCCTGCTCGCCGACTTCGGCCATGAATTGACGGTATTCAGCCTGCTTGACCGCCAGATAGACGCCGAGGAACTCGGGGCCGAAGGCCTCGCGGGCCCAGTTCGAGCGTTCGAGGGCGCTCAGCGAGCTGAGCCAGTCGGTGGGCAGCAGGGTGGTGGCCTGGGCGTAGCCGTTGCCTTCCACCGGCGCACCGGGATCGAGGCGTTCGCGGATGCCGCGATGGCTGGCCGCGAGGATGGCCGCCGCAGCCAGGTAGGGGTTGGCGTCGGCGCCGCAGATGCGATGCTCCACATGCCGGGTGTTGGCCGGGCCGCCCGGCACGCGCAGGCTCACGGTGCGGTTGTCGACGCCCCAGGTCGGCGCCAGCGGCGCGTAGCTGTTGGCCTGGAAGCGCCGGTAGGAGTTGGCGTTGGGGCAGAACAGCAGCAGCGAGTCCAGCAGCGATTCGAGCATGCCGCCCACCGCCTGGCGCAGCAGCGGCGTGCCGGCCTTGTCCTCGCTGGCGAACAGGTTGGCGCCGCTCTCGTCGGCCAGGCTGACGTGCATGTGCATGCCGGTGCCGGCGAGGTCGTCGAAGGGCTTGGCCATGAAGCAGGCGCGCATGCCGTGGGCATGGGCAATGCCCTTGACCAGGCGCTTGTAGCGCACCGCCTGATCCATGGCTTGCAGCGCGGGACCGTGCTCCAGGGTGATTTCCACCTGGCCGGGGGCGTATTCGGAAATCGCCGTGCGCGCCGGAATGCCCTGGGCCTTGCAGGCGGCGTAGAGGTCGGCGAGGAACGGCTCGAGCTGCTCCAGCTCGCGCAGGCCATAGACCTGGGTCTGCCGCGGCCGGCCGCCATCGGCGTCCAGCGCCGGCTGCGGCCGACCGTTGGCATCGTTGCGGGCATCGAGCAGGTAGAACTCCAGCTCGCAGGCCATCACCGGGTGGTAGCCAGCGGCCGCGAGCGCGTCGATGACCTTGATCAGTACATGGCGCGGGTCGGCGATGGTCGCCGGCAGTCCTTCGCTCGGGTGCATGCTGACCTGCACGGCGGCGGTCGGCACCTTGCGCCACGGCAGGCGCACCAGGCTGCCGGCCAGCGGGTAGGCGCGGCAGTCGATATCGCCGACGTCCCAGACCAGCCCGCTGTTTTCCACATCGTCGCCGCCGAGGGTCAGGCCGAGGATGGTGCTGGGCAGCGGCCGGCCGCTCTGGTAGACGGCCAGCAGCTCATCACGATGCAGCAGCTTGCCGCGTGGCACGCCGTTGGCGTCGAGGATGAACAGCTCGAACAGCTCGATATCGGGGTTGTTTGCCAGAAATGCCTGGGCTTCGGTTTCGGGGGCGAAGTGCATGGGGATCTCGTCAGCGCGATGGGCGCGCACAGGGTTCGGCCGTCAGGCGAGGCTGAACGGTTCAAGGATCGCAAGAGCGGTAGTGGTTTACGCGGATCAGGCGGCGACTAGGCGGGGAGGGCGCGCGTGGCGGCAATGCCACAGCGCCCAGAACGCGAGGATCAGGTTCGGCGCAGGGTCAAGCCGAGCGGCCTCGACGCCGGCGCGCGACCAGTGGCTGGCGGCGAAGGGCGTGGGTCGGAGAGGCGGTCGGGAGGCGGTCATGGGCAAGGCTTTGATTGTTGTTTGCGTAAAATGTACGGGGTATTTTTTGCGCAATCAACAAAAAAAGACACTATACTTTGCGCATAGTTAATAAATTTTCTGTAACTGATGCGCGTTATGCGTTTCGCTCATATGGAGCCCTGCCGGCTCTGCCGCGGCAGGGATTCGCGGCCGGCCCCTGATAACCCACCCCTGAATCTGCTAGCCTTTGAGCCGCTTTTAACCCAGGGGTTGTCCGCCGTCTGCAGAGCCGCGCAACCCTGCGTCACCCCATTGGAAGCCTTGAACATGTCTATTTCGACCCTCGATCCACTGGACTTCGAAATCGTCCGCGAGCTGCAGGAAGACGGCCGCCGTGCGTTCCGCGAAGTCGCGCGCAACCTCTCGGTTCCGGAGGCCACCATCCGCACGCGGGTCAAGCGCCTGCAAGACCAGGGCATCGTGCAGATCCTGGCGTTCACCAACCCGTCCAAGCTGGGGCATGCCAAGCTGGCGCTGCTGTTCGTCAACGTGGCGCCGCAGGATCACGACCGGGCGGTCGATACCCTGGGCCGCTGGCCGGAGGTCAGCTACCTGTCGACCACCATGGGCACCGCGGATATCTGCGTGCAGGTGCTGTGCCGCGACGACGATAGCCTGTGGGCGCTGCAGCAACGGGTGCGCAGCCTGCCTGGCATTCGCGACGTGAGGACGCTGCAGGAGGTGAAGGTGCACAAGATCCGTTTCACCATTCCGCCGGCCGACTCCGAAGGCTGATCACCGGGCGTCCTTTTCCCTTTCTGGCGGCGTCGCCCGCCTTCCTGCTCCCCCTGCCGTCGCGCCCACCACGGTGGCAGGGTGTCTGCTGCGCAATGCGCAGGCATAAAAATAAATAGCTGCGCAATGCGCATCTGGCTGAGGCATTTGCCCGGCTTCCTTCCTCCTTCCCGTCTGCCTTAAACCCTCAGAAAGCCCGCTAGAGCGGGCGCTAGCGCCTGGGCGCGGCCTCGCGTCGGCCATGCGCTGAGGTTGGTGTTTGCGTAATTTTAAGCGTTTTAAATTGCGCAATGCGCATCAATAGAAAATAAAAATATACGCATGCGCAAAAAACTGTCTTAGGATCTGCTCATCGAGACCCACTACAAAACCACAAGATGAGGGCGATGCAGATGCACCAGGCCAATCCCGGCACCGAGCCGACCGCGGTACTCGCTAAAACCATTCGCTGGTGGGACGGGGTGGCCATCACCCTCAGCCTGCCCGCGGCCCTGTTCGTCGGCCTCGGCTATTCGATCGGCGCGATCGGGGCCTGGGCGGCCATCGCCCTGTGGGCCGTGATCGCAGGCGTCGCCGTGCTGCATAACTGGCTGTATTCGGAAATGGGCGCCATGTTTGGCGAGAAGTCCGGCGGCATCGCGCTCTACGCCAACGAGGCCTGGAGCAAACGTTTTCCCAGCCTGGGTCCGCTGGCCACCTACGCCTACTGGTTCGCCTGGGCCACCGCCCCGGCGATCTGGGGCCTGGCGGTGGCGCAGATCCTTTCCGAGCAGTTCTGGCCGCACGTTACCTTCAGCTACAACCTGGGGCCGATCCAGTTGGGCCTGCCGCAGTTCATCGCCCTCGGCGTGGCGCTGATTTCCTGGGCGCTGAGCATGATCCAACTGCGCTTCACCATGGTGATCCTCACCGTGGCCGGCGTGCTGCTGATGATTCCGGTGCTGATCTTCGGCACCAGCTTCCTCACCGCCGATGCCTGGAGCACCGGCAGCTTCACCTGGCGCACCGGTGAGGGTGTCGTGGGCCTGCGCACCGTCCTCGCCTGGCTGTTCATCATGGCCTGGTCGGCCTATGCGGTGGAGGCCGCGGCTTCCTTTATTCCCGAGTTCCGCGACACCGTGGCCGATACCCGCAAGGCGCTGCGCATCTCCGCGCTGATCCTGCTGCTGGTGTTCACCCTGACCCCGCTGGGCCTGGCCGGTCTGCTCGGCGAGCAAGTGCTGGCGGACAAGCCCTACGGCTTCCTGCAGGCGGGCGCCGAAGTGCTGTTGGGCGGTGGCGCGGCGCTGATCACCCTGGTGCTGATCGCCGGCATCCTGGTGCTCTCGGTGATGGGCACCGCCGATGCCGGCCGGGCGCTGTACCAGAGCTCGCGTGACGGCCTCACCGTGCGCCAGTTCGGCACCCTCAACCGCGCCGGCGTGCCGGCCCGGGCGGTGACCGTGCAGCTGTTGATCAACATCCTGCTGGTGCTGCTGGTCGGCAACCCGCTGGCGGTCATCGTCGCCGGCAACGTCGGCTACATCCTCGCCCACCTGCTGGCGGTGTCCGGCTACGTGGTGCTGCGCTGGGATCGTCCGGACGCCCCGCGGCCGATTCGCCTGTCGCGCAACTGGGTCGGCATCGCCATCGCCCTGGCGCTGTTCGACGCGCTGATCCTGGTGGTCGGCATGACCAGCGCTGCCATCACCGGTTATGGCGGCCTCAAGGAAGTCCTGATCGCCGTGGCCGTGCTGACCATCTCCCAGGCGCTCTACTGGCTCAGACGCCTGCAGGATCGCGAGGACGCCGAGTCCCGCGTCGTGCACAAAGCCCCGTAACCGCTAGCAAACCCCGAAGAGGAGTGCGCCTGATGCGTGCAGATAACAACCCCCGGCTGCAGTGGCCGAACAAGAGACCGGTCGCCGTTTCGCTGACCTTCGATGTGGATGCCGAGGCCGGTTTGCTGGGCGACAGCCCGAGCTTCGCGCGGCGCCTGACCAGCCTGTCCGAGGGCCGCTTCGGCGTGACCCGCGGCGTGCCGCGGATCCTTGAGCTGCTGCGTCGGCACAAGATCCCGGCGACCTTCTTCGTGCCCGGCTACACCGCCCAGCAGCACCCGCACCTGGTGGAAATGCTGCTCAAGGAAGGCCACGAGATCGGTCACCACGGCCACATGCACCTGCGCAGCGACAAGGTCAGCGCCGAGCAGCAGAGCGAGGAGATGCAACTGGGCCTGGAGGCCCTGGCCAAGGCCGGCGCGCCGAAGCCGGCCGGCTACCGCTCGTCGTCCTGGGAGCTGACCCCGGAGACCTTCGAGCTGGTGCTGGCCAACGGCTTCGCCTACGACTCCAGCTGCATGGGCGACGACCGTCCCTACTACGAGCAGTGGAACGGCGCCTCGATCCTGGAAATCCCGGTGCACTGGTCGCTGGACGACTGGCCGATGTTCGGCTGGAGCATCGACAACGGCGGCAACTTCACCGCACCGCGCGCGCTGTTCGACAGCTGGCTGGCGGAGTACGAGTCGGCGCGCCGCGACGGCCGCCACACCAGCTTCACCATGCACCCGGAAGTGATCGGCCGCGCCGCGCGCTTCGAGCAACTGGAGCGTCTGGTCGAGCGCATGGTCGGCGACGGCGACGTGTGGTTCGCCCGTCTCGACGAGGTGGCCAAGCAGGTGGCCCCGCAACTGCAACAGGTGGCCAAATGAGCATCGTGTTCCGCTCCAGCGTCTGCGCGCCGCGCGAACGCGGCCGCGAATTCGGCGATGCTCACGCCCGCCAGATCGCCGCGACGGTGAACAACTACCGCGGCCTGTTCGAGCGCGTCGCCACCCGCAGCTACGACCTGCGCGCCCTCGGCGCCCAGGCGCTGCAACAGATTGCCGCCTTCGCCGCGCCGCTTCACGAGGAAATTCTCGGCATCGCCGAGGGCGCGGGGATCGACGCCGAGTATATCGGCGCGATCAATGCCCGCACCGAGATCCTCGCCTACCTCGGCGCACAACTGCGGGGCGAGTGTTCCACGGTGGTCCAGGCCAACCCGTTCGGCGCGCCGGTGACGGCGCAGACCTGGGACTGGTATGCCGAGTTCGCCGACACCTGGCTGACTTGGGAGATTCCCCATGCCGATGGCCGTCTGACCACCACCGTCACCGAGTTCGGCATAGTCGGCAAGCCGGGAGTGAACAACCGCGGTCTCGGTACCCACTTCAACATCCTTCACCACCAGCGCGACGGCGAGCACATCGGCGTGCCGGTGCATGTGCTGTCGCGCTGGATCCTCGACAGCTGCAGCGACATCAATCAGGCGATCCTGCTGTGCCATGACGCCGGGGTCTCTGCCTCCAGCGTGCTGACCCTGGTGGCGGCGGTGGACGGCGCCAGCGCTGCGGTCTCGGTGGAGCTGCACCCGGGCGGCCCGGCACTGGTGTTCCCGGACGACAACGGCCTGCTGATCCACACCAACCACTTCCTTGCTGAAGCGGTGCGGCCGTTCGACACCGAGCCTGCGGCCTATCCGGACACCCTGGTGCGCTACGACCTGTTGCGCCGGCGCCTGGCCGGGCGTACCGGGCTCAAGGCGCATGATCTGCTCACGGCACTGAACAGCCATCTGGGCAGCACCGGTGCACTGTGCTGCCATCCGGCGGCGGGTCTTCCGCAAACCGGCCAGTACGCGACCCTCGCCAGCATCACCCTCGACGTGGTCGGCGGCACCCTGCAGGCCCTGCCGGGCGGCCCCTGCCGCCACCTCTAACCCCACGACAACCAGAACGGAGCCATACCCATGCTCAAGCTCAAACGCCTCGACAACATGGACATCCTCACCAACAACGTGCAGCGCCTGGTGGACTTCTACCACGGCACCCTCGGACTGGGCTTCTTCCTGCCCTACGAGGCCGAGGAGCGCTGGGCCGCCATCGAAATGGGCAACGTCACCCTGTACATCTTCCACACCAACGACAGCACGCCGGTCGAGCGGCGCACCGCAGTGAACCTGGAAGACAAGCCAGGCTTCGACTCCTTCGCCTTCGAGGTGGAGAACCTCGATGCAGCCATCGCCTACCTCGACGGCAAGGTCGAGTGGGTCACCGCCGAGCCCATCGAGTGGCAGCACCCCAACGGCACCCACTACCGCTACCGCCCGATGTTCGACCCGGACGGCAACATGTTCTACGTCACCGAGCCGCACAAGACCGTCTGACCCCTCCCACTCCCGGAGAAACACCATGACCGTTTCAACCCAAGGGGCCCTGGCTACCCAGGCGCCCGAGGCAGTGCTCGCCCTTGCGCCGGACGCCAACCGGCTGAAAGGCCGCGTCGCCCTGATCACCGGTGCCGGCCGTGGCGCCGGCCGCGCCCATGCGCGCCTGCTGGCGGCCCGTGGCGCGGCGGTGGCGGTCGTCGATATCGATGAAGACGTCGCCCGCGCCACCTCCGCGGAAATCGCCGAGGCCGGCGGTCGTGCCATCGCCCTGGCCGCCGACATCACCGACCGCGCGCTGGCCGAGCGCTGCGTGGCGCAGGTCGCCGAGCAGCTCGGCGGCCTCGACATCCTGGTGCACAACGCCGGGCTGATCTATTCGATGACCGGCCTGGAGCAGACCGACGACGCCAACTTCGACCGCCTGCTGGCGATCAACGTGCACGCGCCGCTGTACCTGACCCGCGCGGCCCTGCCGCACCTGCGCCAGAGCCGTGCGCCACGGGTGATCTTCATCAACTCGCAGTGGGGCCAGGTGCCGGACGGCCATTCCTACGGCTACATGGTCAGCAAGGCCGCGCAGCTCGGCCTGATGAAGACCCTGGCCAAGGAGTTCGTCGGCGAAGGCATCCTGGTCAACGCCATCACCCCCGGCGCCATCCTCACCCGCATGGTGCCGGACCAGTACATCGAGCCCGAGAAAGCCAACATTCCCCTGGGCCGCCTGGTGCACCCGGAGGAGATCGCCGCCGCCGTCGCCTTCCTCGCCTCCGACGAGGCCGCGTTCATCGCCGGCCAGGCCATCCCCGTCAACGGCGGCGCGCTGCTGGTCGGCATCTAAGACAACAAGAAAGAATCCTGTGAGGAACAAGCCATGACTACTCAAGTTACCCAGCGCCAGCGCGCTGAACAGGCCATGCGCCGCCAATGGTTCCCGGTCGCCCGCTCGATGGATCTCGACAAGCCGCAGTCGGCCACCCTGCTCGGCGAGAAGCTGGTGGTGTACCGCACCGAATCCGGTCAGGCCGTGGTGCAAGCGGCGCGCTGCCCGCACCGGGGCGCCGACCTGTCCCTGGGGGAAGTGCACGGCGAAAACATCGCCTGCCCCTACCATGCCTGGCAGTTCTCCGCGCAGACCGGCAAGTGCAGCCACGTTCCCTCCCTCGAAGATCAGTGCAAGATCCCCCCAGGCGCCGCCATCCGCACCTACGCCTGCCAGGAGCGTTACGGGCATGTCTGGACGGCCCTGGAAGAGCCGCTGTTCGAGCTGTATGACCTGGCCGAATGGCGCGAGTTGAACCTCGAGTGGCTGGCCGCCGAGCCGCTGGATTCCCCCACGGGCGTGGCGGTGGCCATCGAGAACTTCGGTGACGTGGCGCACTTCGCCTACATCCATCGCGGCATGATGGGCCATGTGAACCCGACCGTTGAGCCGCTCAACGTGCGCCGCGACGGCCTGGACATCTGGATGGACCGGCCGCTGCAGTCCTGCGAGGGCGAGTGGGCCAGCGACGGCGACTGCATGATGGGCTACCACATCGTCGCGCCGGGGCTGGTCGCCATCACCTACGACTACGAGCGCCTGGGCAAGCGCGTGGTGGCGGGCTTCCCGTGCCCGGTGGCCTACGACCACGTGAAGATTTTCTGGGCCGTGGCCAACGACCGCGACTACAAGGGCGGTGACCTGCAGGAATGCCTGCGTGTCGAAGAGCTGCTCTACCTCGAGGATCTGCCGGTGGCTGCCACCATCACCCCGCGCGAGATCGACTGGGACGCGACGGTCGTCGAACACTCGGTGCCTTCCGACCTCTACACCCTCAACTACCGTCGTGCCTTCCGCGAGTTCATCGAGCGCGCCCACCAGCTGCCGGTACGCCTGGTTGACGAGCAGAGGGCGTCGTCGTGAGCGTCCTGGCTGCCCAGTTCGAGGTACAGATCACTGGCATGCGGCTGGAAGCCGAAGGCGTGATCTCCCTCGAGCTGCAGGCCAGCGACGCTGCGCCGCTGCCGGAGTGGAGCCCGGGGGCGCATATCGACCTGCTGCTGCCCTCCGGCCTGGTGCGCCAGTACTCGCTGTGCGGCGATCCGTTGGATCGCCAGCGCCTGCGCATCGGCGTGCTGCTGGAAAGCAAGGGCCGCGGCGGCTCGCAGGAAGTGCACGGCAGCCTGCGGGTCGGCCAGAAACTGGCGATCCGCGGCCCGCGCAACGCCTTTGCCCTGCAGGCCGGCGGGCCTTACCTGTTCGTCGCCGGCGGCATCGGCATCACCCCGATCCTGGCCATGGCCCGGGCGGCGCAACGCGCCGGCGCCGAGTGGCAACTGCTGTACGGCGGCCGCTCGCGGCGCTCCATGGCCTTTATCCCGGAGCTGCAAGCGCTGGGCGAGGGGCGGGTGGAAATTCTCCCGGCCGACGAGGTCGGCCTGCTCGATCTGGACGCGGTGTTGGCCGCGGCTGCCGCAGGGCAGCAGGTCTACAGTTGCGGCCCGGCGCCGCTGCTCGATGCCCTGAGCGCGCGCTTCGCCGCAGCCGGTCTGAGCGAGCGCCTGCACCTGGAGCGTTTCGCCCCGGCGGCGCCGGCGCCCGGCGCGGCGACGGGAGAAACCCTGAAGGTGATCCTCGCGCGCAGCGGTGCCGAGGTCGAAGTGCCGGCCGATTGCTCGATCATGGCCGCCCTGCGCGCCGCCGGGCACCAGGTCGCCTCGTCCTGCGAGCAGGGTATCTGCGGCATGTGCGAGACGCGGGTGCTGGACGGCGTGCCGGATCACCGCGACTCGCTGTTGACCGAAGGCGAGCGGGCGCGCGGCAACGTGATGATGCTCTGCGTCTCGCGCGCCCTGACCCCGACCCTGACCCTCGACCTGTAACCGGTTCCCCGGCTGTGTTCGTAACCCGCGATAGGAGCAAGTAGAACATGGCCGAGCAGCGCGCCTTGCAGGTCTCGATCCTGGCCACCGTGCTGCTGGCCAGTGCCGGCATCGCCTTCGGCCTGTACGCCGGTTCGCAGTCGATCGTCTTCGACGGCCTGTTCAATGCCATCGACTCGAGCATGGCGGTGCTTGCCCTGCTGGTTTCCCGCTTGCTGGTGAAGCAACCGGGCCGGCGTTTCCAGCAGGGTTACTGGCATATCGAGCCGATGGTACTGGCGCTCAATGGCAGCGTGCTGGTGATCCTCTGCGTCTACGCCTTGGTCAATTCACTCGGTGGCTTGATGCAGGGGGGCAAGGCGCTGGCGTTCGACAGCGCCATCCTCTACGCCGCGGTCACCGCGCTCGGTTCCGGCCTCATGTACGGCTATCAGCGCCGGCTCAATCGCCGCCTGCAATCCGCCCTGATCCAGCTGGATCAGCACAGCTGGCTGATGTCGACCGCCATCAGCCTGGCGCTGCTGCTCGCCTTCAGCGCCGGCTACCTGTTGCAGGGCAGCGATTACGCGGCGCTGACGCCCTATATCGATCCGCTGATCCTGGCGCTGCTGACCCTGGTACTGATTCCGGCTCCCGCCGCAACTGTGTGCAAGGCGGTCCAGCAGATCCTGCGCATCACCCCAGTCGAGCTGGACGGCGAGATCGCCGGGCTGATGGCGCGGATGAGCCAGCGCTACGGCTTCGAGGGCTTTTCCCACTGCGTCACCCAGATCGGCCGCGGCCTGTTCGTCGAGATCCATATCCTCCTGCCGGCGGTGATGAACCACTGGCCGGTCAGCGAGCTGGACCGCGTGCGCGCCGAGATCGCCGCCGCCATCGGTAGTGAAGGGCCAAACCGCTGGCTGGCGATCGGCTTCACCCGCGACAGGCGCTGGCTATGAAAGGCATCGGCGCCCACCCGCAGGCCCCGCCCTGAGTCCCGGCGGCTCAGCCGCCCCGCTGTCAGCCCCAGCAATTTCGGCGCGACCCGCATCGCGGGTCGCTGCCCGCGGCCGCGCGCCTGCCGGCGGCCACCCATCTCCAGCGGGAGAAAACCTGGCGCAGCACGGGGGATACGCCGCCGCGCCGGGCGCAAGCAATCCACTACAACAACAACGGAGACACCGATGAAACGCATGATCACACTCGGCTTGGCCGGCATCGTTCTGGCCCCCTGGACCCTGACCCAGGCCATCACCCTCAACGATGATTTCAGCCTGGCGCTGGAGGCCAGCCTGCTCAGCGACTACCGCTCGCGCGGCATTTCCCAGACCCAGGGTGATCCGGCTCTGCAGGGCTCGGCCACGCTGATGCATGCCAGTGGCCTGTATGCCGGGGCGTGGAGCTCCAACGTCGACTTCGGTTTCGACAGCAAGACCCGTCAGGAACTGGACTACTACGCCGGCTACTACTGGCAGGCGACCGACGATATCGCCCTGGATGTCGCCTATTACAAGTACACCTATCCCAAGCAGAGTGATCTCAACTACAGCGAGTACTTCGCCGAACTCAACCTCTACGGCGCACGCCTGGGCGGCTATTACTCCGACGATATCGCTGGCGACCAGAGCATGCTCTACAGCTACCTCGGCTACGGCACCGTGCTGCCCTACGAGGTCGGCCTGGACCTGCGCTACGGCCTGGCCGACTACAAGGACCCGGTATGGATTTCCAGCAACGGCAGCGCCCGCGACAGCTACCGCGAGTGGGAGGTCAAGCTGAGCAAGGAAGTCTTCGCCCTGAACTGGTCGCTGAGCTATATCGACACCGACCTGTCCCAGGCCGAATGCGCCAACTACATGGGCTTCGACGATGTCTGCTCGGCCACCGTGGTGGCTGGCGTCAGCAAATCCTTCTAAGTGTCGAGGTGCGCTGCCGGTGGGCGGCGCACCCGGGAGCGATCGCCATGTGGTTTGCCAAGGCAGACACGAAACTGGCCACTGAGCTGTCAGCGTTGATTGGCGCGCTGTTGGGCGGACAGCCAGTGGATCTGGGCTCCGTCACCGGCCTGTCCAAACAGCCGCAATTGCGTCAGGCATTCGAGCAACTGGGGCAGCATTTAAAGCAGCGCGAGGCAGAGCAGGCCGCCCAGGTTGAGCGCTGCCACGCCGAGCAAGTGACGGCGTTGGGATGCCAGTTGGATGCCGGCAAGCGCGAACAGTTACGCCTGAACCAATTGCTGGAGGATGCTCAGCAGCTGTTGGCACGACAACAGGCGCGACTCGCTGAGTGGGAACAAGAGGAGCAAGTCTGGGCGCTGACCCGGCAGAACCTCACCGAAGGCTGCTGGGAGCTGTTGGTCGTCAATGGCGACCCCGAACATCCGCAGAGTCAGATGCGCTGGACTGACCAGTTCCTCGCCTTGGTCGGCTACAGCCGCCAGGAGCTGCCGGACGGCTGGGACAGCTACAACCGCATTGCTCATGCGGATGATCTCAAGCAGGTCATGGGCAATTTCGAGGAGCTGGTGCACAGCCACGACAGCCACTCGTCCTACGTTGTCGAATACCGCATGCGCCACAAGAGTCGTGGCGATATCTGGTTTCGCGAGCGCGGCCGCTGCCTGCGCGACGAGCGTGGTGTGCTGCAGCGGGTGATCGGGGCGGTGCGTGATATCAGCGACGAGAAACAGGCCGAAGCGGCACGTGAGCGCGAGCAGGCGGCCATTCAGGCCACCTACGGGCAGATCGCCCGAGTCGTTGGCGTGATCAAGGGGATCGCCGAGCAGACCAATCTGCTGGCTCTCAATGCAGCCATCGAAGCCGCTCGTGCGGGGGAGGTGGGGCGCGGCTTCTCGGTGGTCGCCGACGAGGTGAAGAACCTGGCCCGGCGTACCCGCGATGCCACTCAAGAGATCCAAGAGATGCTTAAGCGGCACTAGCAGGCTGTGGTGGTTTGCCCCGGAATCCGCTGACGAGGCCCGCATCTGAAGATCGAGCCGAGGGCCGTAACCATGGCTCATATTCCCTACCAGGCCTATCGGGCTCTCCCTCGGCCTTCGAAACGGTGAAGAAGCAACGCCGTATCTGCCCTCCGATGCTCGCCGCGTTTTGACACGCCCTGGGCCAGAAACGGACGGCCAGCATAGGGGGCATGGCCTGAAAAACTGTGGAACCTAGGGCAACGAACGGTGGCCGCATCGGTCCAAGGCCTGGCTGGACTTAGGCTGCGGCGATGCCCAAAGTATCGTCTGCCGATCGCCATTGCCTCTGGGAGAAGCAATTGTTAGCTGTTTTTTTGCGTCAGGTTTTACGGTCAGCGCTCCTGCTCTGTTCCGTCTTCACTGCGTCCTCTGTTTTCGCCTGCCCGGCAGGGCAGTACGAAGTCTGCGTGGTCGCTTGTTTTTGTGCGCCGGGCTCCAAAGAGGACATCGGTGCGATCTCCGAGAACATGAGCCAAATGGCTGCCACTGGATTGCAGGCGTGGCTAGTGCAATCGCGCAACACCGCGGCAACTGGCGATACTCGGACAATCCCGCTGAATATCCGCGCCCAACTCGAACCCTACTACGACCTTCAAGTGCTCGATTCGGCTCGCTACAAGGTAGGCGATGATGTGGAGCTGAACGCCGCACACACCATGCTGCAGAATCCCGATGTGAATGCCGTCACCCTCATGGACATCATCGTCTTTCGGAGTCCGGATGATGCACTTAACAATGTCGCGCTGTGGGCGCACGAGTTGAAGCACGTGCAGCAGTACCTGCAATGGGGTGTTCGCGAGTTTGCCACGCGCTATACCCATGACTACAACGCCGTCGAGGCGCCTGCTTACGAGATTCAACGCCAGGTGGCTAGAGCGCTGAGAGCCAGCCTGGCCCCGTCCGAGGCCGCCCGCTAAACCTTGAGCTCAAAGGGTTAAACCTGGTCCGCCACTCCTGGATGGGTTGCCTGAAACGACCCTTTGTAGAAGCTTCTGAACGTCAGCCTGGGCCCAACGAGCTCAATGGACAGAAAGCTGGCACTTTACTAGCGTTGCTTGGGCTACTGCCGAATCGACGTGAGCAGCCTGGGTTTGCCGTCCACGCCGTGTTTCACCTCGAATAGTCTCGCCCAATAGTAGTTAGGCATTTAGGAGATAACATGCTCAAGTATGGAATTGTTTTAGGCATATTCTCAGCGGCGGCATCGGTGCTAGCGTTCGCCATTTTAAAGAAAGCTAGTATTTCGATACCAATTGGTTGTGGCCTCGTCTCCGGTTTAATAATGACCTACTGGTTTCCACGCAAACAGAAACGGGTTCCAACGCCGAGAGAATTTAAGACAGTAACGGGCATATATGGAATCTTTATGGCCATTGTTACTTTGTTGCCTCTATTGTCAGCCGCCAAATATACTCTTCCCGGGCTTCTTACTCTGGGCATGTATGTTTTGGCCTATCCGGTATTCTTCACGTTCATGTTTAATGAAAAGCATGTCACGGCACAGTTGCAAAAAAATGCCTAACAAGTCACTCCGTTCACTGGGACGGGCTAAAGCCCGCCCCGTGGCTTAATCGTTCGGCGTCGAAAGGTGCACGCGGCAGGAGGGTTAGATGAAGAAATTCTGGCTAGTGACTGTCCCGCGAGTGGTTCTAGGACTCATTTTTCTCGCTGGCGCTATCGACGGTTTCTTTTTCATTTTTACCGGCTCTCACCTCATTCATCCTCCCACATCGGACCCCGGACTCCAATTCGAGGCCGCGCTGAAGGCAACAGGTTTCTTCTGGCCGCTCATGAAAGTCGTGGAAATCGTCGGTGCATGCTGCCTACTCTCGAACCGGGCTCCTGCCTTCGGCCTGGCGATTCTTTCTCCGATCATGACCGTTGTCGTGCTGTTCCACTTGTTTCTCAATCCACAAGGTATTCCCGCCGCCATCGTGCTTCTCATCTGCGGCGCGCTGTTGCTGCGCGCGTATGCACCTCGGTATGCGGCTGTTTTCGGCTCGGGCGACGCCGAACCCGTCGTTCCAGCGGACACGCCGCAAGCGGCGCGCCGCTGAACTCTGCGTTAGCCGAATGTCGCGTACCTTGGTTTCTCTCTTCGCATTAGTTGCAGTCTTGTACTTGGGGCTCTGTGCCGCGCTGTTCGTGTTTCAACGCGCCCTCATCTACCACCCGCAACCACGCGCCATTGGGGCGCCCGCAACTCTTCTTAAGCTGTCAGTAGCCGACGCGGATGTACTGGTGTCAGTCAGGCCGCACGACGGCCCCAATGCTTTGATCTACTTCGGCGGCAATGCCGAGGACGTCTCCCTGAGCCTGCCCACGTTTTCGCAGGCTTTTCCGGATCATGCCATCTACTTGCTGCACTACAGAGGCTACGGTGGAAGTTCTGGGTCGCCATCTGAGGACTCGATTCAGCGCGATGCCCTGGCCTTGTTCGACCAGGTCTATGCCGCACACCCACGTATTGCGGTGGTGGGTCGCAGCTTGGGCTCGGGCGTCGCCGTTCGCCTCGCTAGCCAAAGGCCGGCATCGCGCCTGATCCTGATCACCCCCTACAACAGCCTTCAAGAACTCGCCGCAAACCAGTTCCCCTATTTCCCGGTGAAGTGGCTGCTACAGGACAAGTTTGAATCCTGGAAATACGCCTCTCGCATCGCTGTGCCGACACTCTTGATCGCGGCTGAGCACGACGAAGTCATACCGCGCTCAAGCACGCAGAAGCTCTACACGCATTTCGCCAACGGCGTGGCCTCGCTACGAGTCATACCGGGTACGGGCCACAATTCAATATCCGAGAGCCCCCAGTATCTCAAGGTGCTGGGCGCCGCGTTGTGAGTGCAGCGGCCCTTTCCCACGAGCGGCAGCCCACTGCCGGTCGTGGGCTGCCTTGCCTCTGTGACAGGCGGTCTTCAGCCCAGGCCTGCGCGCAGTCCCAAGCTAGACGAATCACCACTCGATTGGTCAAGGCTGTATGCCGGCCCTACGCGAGCGAATAGTCGCCCCGTCCCTCCTTGACCCACCAGGAGCGCGGCCCTCACAAGCTCGCCGTCGTCATCTGTCGTCCGACTTGGTTGACGATGGCGGCCGATACTCAGCGCTTTCCTCGGCGTTGGGCGCTTCGGGGAAATTCCCCGTGAACATATGGGTCTGCAAGTCGCTGGCATCGATTTCGAGGACGCCATGGACCGAACGGGCCAGCTCTATGGCCTGATCACACTGTTTATGGGTGTTCACGCGGCCGCTCAACGTCACCATGCCGGCATGGGTTTTGACATTGATATGTTGGCTGCGGGTCGATTCGGAAAATGCCAGGGTCGACTTCACTTTGGCGGTAATCCAAACGTCGTGAACAGCCATGCCTAGATCATGAGAGTAATGCTGGAAGGATTGAATTTTCATGGCAGGATCCTCAATCGCGGAATCAGGCGTACCTTCGGTCCCGCCTGCTGCGCTGCCCTCTGCCCGTCTGTCGAGCACCACGGATAACCTGGTTCGCCTTGGGGTACTCGCCACGCAAGCAAGCGCGCGGATTAATTATAGTCCGGCCCTGGCTTGCGGCCGGGGGAGCTGCCCCTTGCCGGATAGGCTGGCAAGGACAGCCTCGCCGGCAAAATTCTGCCGGCGGCCAGTGCTGCCGTCCGGGCTAGCCAGCGTTTTCAACCAGGTGCCTAGTGGAGTCCGAACGGCAAGCAGGGTTCGATCAGGTCGCAGTGCAGCAACCTTTCATGCCGAAGCGGTCGACCCGGGGCGGTTCAGTGAAGCTCGGGCCGCAAAAAAGTGCCTGCGATGTGCAAAAAACTCCTAACCCCCTCTTACGCCCGACAACTAGGGTTACGGTGGTGGTGAGGAGGGTTCATCCCAAGAGAAAGAATCCTTGTCCGATGATTGCTTTCGATCCAAAGCCACCATTAACCGATCATCCGTTTAATCGCGAGAATGACAGTTGTCAGGTCGTCAGAGGTCCAAAAATGGCCAAGCGCTTGCCTGGACTGCATCAGGACGGCTGGAATTCCTCCTGTTCTCCGCCTTGAACGGCTTGCCCAGTAGGAAAGGGGGATAGCCGCTTATCCTGCCATCTCCGCTCTAGGTCCGACGCGGCCGACACTTTGCCCGGAGTTCACTTATACAAAAACGGCTGTCCATCAACACGTATGGTTCATTTTTCAGGGGAGCGAGGAAGGTAATGCCTAGCCTCAGAAACCCGATACGCGTGATGCTGGTCGATTGTCGTCCCCTCGTTCTCATGGGCCTTCACGACCTGATCAATGCCAGGAAGCCCCGGATGGAAGTGAGCGGCCAGGCCACCACCTATGCCAATGCGCTGGATCTTGCCGATCAGTTGCGTCCCAATGTCATTTTTTTCAGTTTCTTTCCAGATGCGCTGGACCCGCTGGAGGTCATCACGGGACTCACCCGCAGCGCCGAAATGAAAGTGCTGGTGCTCAAGGGCCTGTACGAAGCTATCCCCGTTGCCCAAGCGATAGAGGCGGGCGCACGCGGCGTCGTGCTGGCGGAAGACCCGACGGAATCGATCACCCAGGCCATCATCAAGGTCCACCATCGCGACATCGGACTGGATAGAGCCTGGGCCGGTGGGCTTGCCGGCTATGCCGCGAACGGGCACATGCCCTTGAATGGCAAACTGGAGCAGGCGAAACAGGCGCAGCTGACGCTGCGCGAACGGGAACTGATTCGCGCCATCGTGGGGAACCCGTCCGCCAAATACTTGAGCATCGCCGCGCACCTGGGCATCAGCGAGCACACCGTGCACAACCACCTCAGCAGCATCTATCACAAGCTCAATCTCATCAACCGCATCGACTTGCTGATGTATGCGCTGAAACACGGGCTCACCAGCAACGAAGAACCGCCCAAGTCCACTTGGGTGGAATTGGACTGACTGGCGTGCGCCACGGTGCGGCGCACGCAGTCATCGGGCAGGGGACAAACGTGTTCTTGTGCGCCCGGCAATCCCGGCAATAGCATCTGCCCGACCCAAAACACCCTGGACCAATAGTTTTGATGTGCCGCAGCACCGGATGCTGTTTGCAGCGTTGGCGTGCTTGGCGTCAAGGGCTTCGCACCCCTTGAACCCGGGAAGCTCGTCTGGCCGCGTTGGCTCAGGAACGAAGCGGCCCAATGAAAACGGCCTGGCCCCCTTGCGGGAACCAGGCCGTCCACCCTCAATGGTGTTCAGACAATGTCAGTGCTTGCCATGTCGATCACACCGACCAACTGGATGATGTTGGTGATACCCGCGCCATCAGCATCCTGGGCCAGGTAGCCGTCGCCTCCGACCACGCCGAAGTAGTAGTCCGTCGTGCCGTCCAGCGCGGCATCGGCGGCGGCTGTGAACGCCGCCAGGTTGGTGGCCGGCGCCAGCACTTCGGTGTAGTTCGTTCCGGAACCCGCCGCCGTGAAGTCGAACTTGTCAATGCCGCTGGCAAAGCCGCCATCGATGACAGTCATGACCATGGAGAGCAACCCGTCGACGTCGGTGTCGCCGATCACGAACGTGTCCGCATTCGCTGAGGCCGTCACGCCGTCGCCGCCAACAATCGTCACGTCCAGGGTCTGCGTGGCCGTCGCGTCACCGTCGGCATCCGTCAGCACCACATCGAAGGTCAGGTGGGCGTCCGGTGTCGTCGAGGTCACGAAGCCGATGTTGACGATCTTGATGGGCTCGTTATTCCCCTCAGTCGTGGCGCCGCCGAAAGCTATCTGGGCATTGGCTGTTGCGCCCTCACTCCCCGGAGTCGCGGGATTGTCGATGGCCCCATTGAGCTGGTACCCGGTTCCGCTTACGCCTTGGGTCGATGTCACCACTTGCGCGCCCTGGATCGAGTAGTTCTCAGTGCCGAAGTTGTAGTCATTGCTCTCGAAGACCACGATGCCGTTTTGTGCCTTAGCCACGAATCCGTAGGCGGGCAGATTGGCATTGAAAACGTCGTCATTACCGGTTGAGTTTCCAACAATGAAGGTCCGATTGATGGTGTTCCCAAGGTCATCAACCAGCTTCAATACCACCAGCATGTCTTTGCCGGCACCAGGGCCGGCCTGTGTGAACTCGATAAAGATCGCCTTGCTCGTGGCCCTGGGGTTGACCGGGTTGTCGGGGTCTGCCGACGTTGCGAACCCCTTTGGATTTTCGGTGTAAAAGTCCAGATCAATCACCTCGTCCGATTGGAGCGTGTCGCTGGCAGCGCCAATCGAAGCCGATGAGACCGTGACATACCGTCGATCATTCGAGAACAAGCCTGCAACGCTGTCGTAAGCGAAGGTTTGGGGCGTCCCATTAATCACGCCGAATCCCTCGAACTGCACAAAGAAGTTGCTGGCAAGCGTCATCACCGAGACCGGCGGGTTCGATCCAACGGTCGCGGCTGAGTTGAGCGCATAGCCCTGAAGGGGGTTTCCAGGAGTCGAGGTATTCAGGATGCTGAAGCTCTCAATCTCCTGATCCAGTTTCAAGGTATAGGTGTCGGCCGCCTTGTCGAAGGTCAGCGTGCCGGTGGCGTTGGTGGTCGCTCCCTGCGCTGGATTGTTGGACACGTAGGTGAAGCCCACGTTGAACACCGCCTGGCTATCAGTCTCCGAGGCCCAACTCACCGATGTGTTGGTGATGACGTTCGCACCCACCGTGACGCCCGTGAGGGCCACGGACAGGAAGTCGGAGTTCGGCGTGAGGCCCGCTGGATCACTGTAAGGCGCCACATGCTTGTCCGCGCCAATCGAGTAGGCGAAGACGCCCGTTCCACCGACATCCGTCACAGGCGGCTCGTTGCTGGTGTTCGCGTAGACCAGACTCGACTTGGCCGTCACGACCGGCGTGTCGTCATCGACGTTGATGGAGAGCGTGCCATCGGCCGTGTCGCCATCGCCATCGGTCACCCGGTAGGTGATGGTGAACGCCTGGTTATTCTCGGTCAGGCCCGCCGCATGGAGGATCGGGTTGTCTTGCGCCACCGTGTAGGCGCCGGTTCCCGGAACCAGCGTCAAGGTCAGGACTGTGGTCAGAACGCCGTTCTGGGTTTGCTTGACCAGCAGGCTGGTGCCCGACAGTTCATAGCTGAAGCCCGTGGGTGCGCCGTTCGTCCGGTACGCCACTGCCGCACCTTCGTCGTCCTCGCCAAATGCGTGGCCCAAGATGCCGCTGAGGTTGGCCGAGTTCGCATCGTCGTTCGAGCCGCCCGGGTTGCCGCCCGTGAGCGCATCGTCGTCGAGCAGTACCGTGTTGTTGGCTGACACCGTCGGCCCGTCGTCCTGGAAGTTGATGCCGTCGCCAATGCCGATGTTGTGGGTGGCCACATCGCCGTCGCCATCGGTCACCGTCACCACGGCATCGAGCTTGCCGGTCAGGTCGAGCTCTTCGTCGTAGTTGTTCGGGAAGTCCGGGTGCTTGATCGAGTCGTACTGCGCCACCGCGACTTTGCCGTCGTTGTCGATCCTGATCGCGAAGATCACCGTGGCGCTGGCATTGCCGGCGCGCCCCGTCACATCGCCGTTGGCTTCCTTCCACAGATTGATCTGCGTGCCGTCGGTCGTATCCAGGCCCGAGTCCGAGCCGTTGCCGTTGACGATGGACAGCGTTACCGCCGTCGTCGCGCCCTCGTCGTCCTCGCCCGTGCTGGTGGTGGTGTCGGCCAGATTCACACCCGCGACCGCGCCGATCGGTGTGCCGTAGGTGCCCCCGAACGGGTCGGTGGCGGGCGGCACGTCGTCGTCCTCGGCGTTGGCGTCGTTCGCATCCAGGCCCAGCGATTCGTCCAGCACCGCGTTGTCGGCCGTGCGCGCGATCTGCGCCGTCGGTCCGTCGTCCTGGAAGTTGATGCCGTCGCCAATGCCGATGTTGTGGGTGGCCACATCGCCGTCGCCATCGGTCACCGTCACCACGGCATCGAGCTTGCCGGTCAGGTCGAGCTCTTCGTCGTAGTTGTTCGGGAAGTCCGGGTGCTTGATCGAGTCGTACTGCGCCACCGCGACCTTGCCGTCGTTGTCGATCCTGATCGCGAAGATCACCGTGGCGCTGGCATTGCCCGCGCGCCCCGTCACATCGCCGTTGGCTTCCTTCCACAGATTGATCTGCGTGCCGTCGGTCGTGTCGAGGCCCGAATCCGAGCCGTTGCCGTTGACGATGGACAGCGTCACCGCCGTCGTCGCGCCCTCGTCGTCCTCGCCCGTGCTGGTGGTGGTGTCGGCGAGATTCACACCCGCGACCGCGCCGATCGGCGCGCCGTAGGTGCCCGCGAACGGGTCGGTGGCGGGCGGCACGTCGTCGTCCTCGGCGTTGGCGTCGTTCGCATCCAGGCCCAGCGATTCGTCCAGCACCGCGTTGTCGGCCGTGCGCGCGATCTGCGCCGTCGGCCCGTCGTCCTGGAAGTTGATGCCGTCGCCAATGCCGATGTTGTGGGTGGCCACATCGCCGTCGCCATCGGTCACCGTCACCACGGCATCGAGCTTGCCGGTCAGGTCAAGCTCTTCGTCGTAGTTGTTCGGGAAGTTCGGGTGCTTGATCGAGTCGTACTGCGCCACCGCGACCTTGCCGTCGTTGTCGATCCTGATCGCGAAGATCACCGTGGCGCTGGCATTGCCGGCGCGCCCCGTCACATCGCCGTTGGCTTCCTTCCACAGATTGATCTGCGTGCCGTCGGTCGTATCCAGGCCCGAGTCCGAGCCGTTGCCGTTGACGATGGACAGCGTTACCGCCGTCGTCGCGCCCTCGTCGTCCTCGCCCGTGCTGGTGGTGGTGTCGGCCAGATTCACACCCGCGACCGCGCCGATCGGTGTGCCGTAGGTGCCCCCGAACGGGTCGGTGGCGGGCGGCACGTCGTCGTCCTCGGCGTTGGCGTCGTTCGCATCCAGGCCCAGCGATTCGTCCAGCACCGCGTTGTCGGCCGTGCGCGCGATCTGCGCCGTCGGTCCGTCGTCCTGGAAGTTGATGCCGTCGCCAATGCCGATGTTGTGGGTCGCCACATCGCCGTCGCCATCGGTCACCGTCACCACGGCATCGAGCTTGCCGGTCAGGTCAAGCTCTTCGTCGTAGTTGTTCGGGAAGTTCGGGTGCTTGATCGAGTCGTACTGCGCCACCGAGACCTTGCCGTCGTTGTCGATCCTGATCGCGAAGATCACCGTGGCGCCGGCATTGCCCGCGCGCCCCGTCACATCGCCGTTGGCTTCCTTCCACAGGTTGATCTGCGTGCCGTCGGTCGTGTCGAGGCCCGAATCCGAGCCGTTGCCGTTGACGATGGACAGCGTCACCGCCGTCGTCGCGCCCTCGTCGTCCTCGCCCGTGCTGGTGGTGGTGTCGGCCAGGTTCACACCCGCGACCGCGCCGATCGGTGCGCCGTAGGTGCCCGCGAACGGGTCGGTGGCGGGCGGCACGTCGTCGTCCTCGGCGTTGGCGTCGTTCGCATCCAGGCCCAGCGATTCGTCCAGCACCGCGTTGTCGGCCGTGCGCGCGATCTGCGCCGTCGGCCCGTCGTCCTGGAAGTTGATGCCGTCGCCAATGCCGATGTTGTGGGTGGCCACATCGCCGTCGCCATCGGTCACCGTCACCACGGCATCGAGCTTGCCGGTCAGGTCAAGCTCTTCGTCGTAGTTGTTCGGGAAGTCCGGGTGCTTGATCGAGTCGTACTGCGCCACCGCGACCTTGCCGTCGTTGTCGATCCTGATCGCGAAGATCACCGTGGCGCTGGCATTGCCCGCGCGCCCCGTCACATCGCCGTTGGCTTCCTTCCACAGATTGATCTGCGTGCCGTCGGTCGTATCGAGGCCCGAATCCGATCCGTTGCCGTTGACGATGGACAGCGTCACCGCCGTCGTCGCGCCCACGACATCGGTCCCGGTAGCCGTCGTCGTGTCGGCCAGATTCACGCCCGCGACCGCGCCGATCGGCGCGCCGTAGGAGCCCGCGAACGGGTCGGTGGCGGGCGGCACGTCGTCGTCCTCGGCGTTGGCGTCGTTCGCATCCACGCCCAGCGATTCGTCCAGCACCGCGTTGTCGGCCGTGCGCGCGATCTGCGCCGTCGGCCCGTCATCGTGGAACGTCAGCGCCGAGAACTGATTCGGTGTGACATTGGAATTGACCAGGGCGAAGCCGCCAATGTCGAAGGGGGCGTCGAAGTTGGTGTCGGTCGAACCGATGTTGTCGATCAGCACCCGGGAGTGTGGGCCGGCGGTGTTGTAGGCGATCAAGTCGTCGGCTTCCAGGCCTTTGATCACCACGGTGTCGGCGACGGAGAAGGTGACCGTGATGCCGCTCAACGTGGTGGGGGTCGTTCCAATAACGCCCTTGTCAAACACCAGGGTCTCACCCGGAACCGCATTCTTGCCGTGCCCGCTGGGCTGGGTGGTGATGGTGACCTTGGTGACGGCAACCGCCGTGTTGTTGTGCAGGTTGTCGATGAACGCAGTACCCGGATTGAAAGGCGTTGTGTAGGCGCTGATCTCCAGCGTGGATTTATCGCCCGAGGCCGACTGGACAACGGAAAAGCTGGCCCCATTGCTTTCGTAGAGCGAGGTGAAGGCGATGTTGGCCTCCACATCCGCTTCGTTCTGGTCCAGGTTGGGAACCGTGAAGTTGGTGTTGGCCCCCTTCGCGAAGGTGAAGTACAAGCCGGAGCCTTCCACGATTGACTGGTTGTTGGTGCCCAGGGTGGTGGGGCCGCCGCCCTGGCCGGTGTTGACGGTGTCGCCGCTGGTGATGGCGGAGGGATCGCTGGACTGGTTGATCGGGTTCTTGCCGGTGACGATGATCACCGCGTCGGTCGCGTTGGGGGTTCCATCGCCGTACATCAGGAACAGGTTCTGGCCTGAAGGCGCGCCTTGCAGCGAGAAGTCGCTGCGATTGCTGACCGTGACATGGAGATTGAACAGGCTCAAGGCGTCGTCGGGGTTGGTGGTATCCGGGTGCTTGATTTCCTCGTACTGCACCAGCCAGACCTTGGAGCCTACGGCGTTCAGATCGGAGGTCTGGACGGCACCGGAAGCGTCCGTGGGTTGCAGGTACGCGGCGAAGACGACGTCGCCGGTGGGGTTTGCCGAGCCGTCGGCATTGGCCTTGCGGCCGAAAACGACGTTGTTCTCATCAATGCCTAGGTCGGCGCCCGTATAGCTGTAGAGGAAAATTTTCGTGCCGTCGACGGTCAGCAGGGGGACGCCAGGCGCAGACAGTGCCTCTTCCCCAAGCAGCGGACCCCCCGTGGAATTGGTGAAGGCCAGATCGGTGACATCGGCCCCGAAACCGCTGAGCATGGAACTGCCATCAGGGTCGGTGGAGGTGCCGTTGCTCACGGATACGGTGGCGTTGATCCCGGTGAGATCATGCAGCACCACGGCACCCAAAAGAGTGTCGAATGCAGATACGCCGGTGTTGAGGAAGCCCAGACCATGTGCAACGTCGTTGCCTGTGAGGTCGCTGCCGCCGGCCGTCGCGTTCTGCGTACCCAACGTCTCGTCGATGATCAGTGTTCCGGTGATAGTGATAGCCATGACTTTCTCCCGAGAAATTCCGGTCATCGAGGCCTGACCGTTGACCTTTTTTTGCTACGGACGCCATTTTTTTGCCACGGACGCCATTTTTTGCTATGGGCGCCATTTTTTTGCTACAGGCCACGACTATGGATAAGCGCCGGGGATTGCGCATCGACCGATACTCCCAGCCGGGGTGGGAGTTTCAGACTACTTGGGCTGCGGAAACGGGATGTGGAAGCGATGGGGCGCCGCACATCCCATTGGTGAATGAGGACATGGCGCCGGTGCTCAACGCCGCCCGGGCTTTAACCGCCAGCGCGTCGAGCTGGACCTGAGCCAGTTCAGGCCGCCGGGTGCGGCTGGGCAGCTTTTTTGGCTGCGGCTAGTGCAGCCGTCCGGCCTAGCCCGCATTTTCAGCCAGGGGCCTACTGGAGTTCGAACTGCAAGCAGTGTTCGAGCAGGTCGCAGTGCAGCCACCTTTCATGCCGAAGGGGTCGACGCTGGGAGCCCGAGGGCGTAGTCGTCTGCCACGCGATAGGACGCAGGTGCGGAACGCCCACTGGGGCAGGGGATGCTGCACCCCGGATTGCATCCGGGCTACGACCTTTCCAACACGTAACTGGGACAGAGCCAAAAGAAAATGGGGCCGTGCCTTGCTGTCATCGAGCCCCCTAGGCGGGGAATTCGGCCAGCCAGTGCCTGGCAATCTCTTCCCGCTGGCAGATCCACACCGAGTCGTGGCCTTGCAGGTAATCGAGAAAGCGCGCCAGCGCCAGCGCCCGTGCGGGGTGGCCGCTGATCCGGCCATGCAGGCCGACGCTCATCATCTTCGGACGGTGCGCGCCCTCCAGCCACAGCAGGTCGAACGCATCCTTGAGCAGGCGGAAGAAGTCCTCCCCGGAAGCGAAACCGTTCGGCAGCAGATAGCGGGCGTCGTTGTTGACCAGGGTGTAGGGGATCACCAGGTGGGCGGGCGAACCTGGGAGCCAATAGGGCAGGTCATCGTTGTAGGCGTCCGAGCTGTAGAGCAGCCCGCCGTCCTCGCGCAACAGGCGACGGGTGTTCTGACTGACCCGCCCGGTGTACCAACCTATGGGGCGCTTGCCGCAGATCCGCTCGATCAGCTCGAGGGTCAGGCGGATATGGCGCCGCTCTTCGTCTTCGGGGATGTCGCGATAGTCCAGCCAACGGTAACCATGCCCGGCGACCTCGTGCCCGCCAGCGCCGAGCGCCTGGCCGATCTGCGGGTTGAGCTCCAGTGCCCGGCCGACGGCGAAGGCGGTCAGGGGCAGGCCGCGGGCGCTGAACAGCTCCAGGATGCGCCACACCCCTGCGCGCGAGCCGTATTCGTACATGCCCTCGACGCTCAGGTCCCGCTCGCCCGTGCGCGGCGGGCGGCCCGGCAGCTCGTGGAGATAGGCCTCCGACTGGGCGTCACCATTGAGGATGCACGACTCCGCACCCTCCTCGATGTTGAGCACGAACTGCACCGCGACGCGCGCCGCACCCGGCCAGCGCGGATGGGGTGGACAACCGCCGTAACCGACCAGATCGCGCGCGGCCATCAGCCCAGCTCGAAGGTGGTGACGCCGAAGACCCGCTCGTGCGCCAGAGCCGGCGGAGGGCCGAGGTACATGCGCGCGCAGCCGAACACCTCGGCCATCCCATGTCGATGCACGAGCGCCAGCGCGGCGGGGTTGTTCTCCGGGGCGTCGAGGAACAGCGGGCCGCCCGCGGCGAAGCCTGCCAGCTGCGCGTAGAGGGCATTGGCCGTCAAGGCGTCGTCGGCGAACAAGGGGCCGATCTTGCAGCCTTCCCGGCAGCGCCGGACCACGCCGTATCCGCTCAGCCTCCCGGCGCGCCGGCAACCCAGGGCGAGCGCATCGGGTTGGGCTATCCACCCGCTGAGGAAGGTCGGGCGCGCGGCGGGGAAGCAGGTGCGGTCGTAATCGAGCACCCGGTCGAACGCAAAGGCAGCCAGCGGGACTATGTCCTGGCCGTCAACCGGCGAGGTTGCCGGACGTTCGGGGATCTCGGTACGAAAACGCAGGTTGCGATGGGAGAAGACGAAGCCACCCTTGGCGTAGTAGTCCTGCATCGCGAAGACGCCATCCATGCCGATGCTCGCACCTGGGTGCAGGCGGGCGAGGAGGCGTTCGCGGCGGGCGTGCCAGATGGCATTGCCGAGCCCGCGGCCGCGATATTCGGGCCGCACGATGAAGAAACCCATGAAGCCGAATTCGCCCTTGTAGGACGTGATGGCACCGCCGCCGATCAGCTCGCCGTCAAGGTCCGCAGCGATGAAGGCCTCAGGGTCCGTAGCCCAGAACAGCTCGGCATCGTGAAGGCCGGGATTCCAGCCCTCGCGTGCCGCCCAGCCGACGAGCTGGTCCAGCTCGGTGCGGGTCATGTTGCGTATTACCAGCTGATTCGACACCGCGAGGTTCTCCTCAGTCGCTAGTCGAGCGTGCGGTCCATCCCCGGGGCCGGGGGATATCAGGGTGCGTGCAATCCGGAAGACCGGTGCCGGACGACCGGCGCAAGCGGGCCGCTATGGCGTGAGCCCTGTCTGGTCCGAATCTTTTTGGTATAGCGTCAACTCAAGTATCGATCCAGGCCATCGCAGGCAGGGACACCTCAGGCATCGCGCAAGAGGTCGTGGGCATCGAGCAGCCCGTAGGCAATCTCCGGACGCTGCTCCAACCCTCGGCGAATCGCCGCCGGGATCGACTGGCGGGTTTTGCGACAGAGTCCGGGCGGTTCGTCGATGTGAATACCGATGCGCGCATGCTGCGCACTTCGTTGAGACCTGGGGCGATTTCCAGGCGGATGCCTAACTGCTCGTGCATCCGCAGTTGCATCTGCTCGAGGTCGGCCAGGCTCTCGATATTTTCCAGCCGGTCGAGCAGGCGCCTTTCCTCCGGGCGGGTCAGGCGCAGGATGCGCAAATCAGCGCCGTGTGTGTCCAGCAGCCGCTCACGCCCGCAGTCGCAGGCCCCGGGCGGGCAGGGTTGGCGGATCGGGAATGAGGGCGTCACGGTCTTCGATCACAGCCACCCGGAGCCGCCATTGCCTATGGGGTATATATTAGCTAAGTGACTGATTTCTAATGATTATCTTGTTGAATTGACAGCTTTGATCTTGAGTTCAGGCAGGCGGGTGGCTTGAGCGCACATGGGTAATCCAAGACGGCGTTTGTTATTCCAAAAATTGCCATTGGCAGGCCTGGAATACCACGTGGAATACCATTCTGCGTAGATGTCGATGGAAGCTTGTGGACGTTGATGGCGCTGAAAGCCGCGTACTTACTGGATTTCAGGCACAAAAAAAGACGTCCGTGGACGTCTTTAGATGTTCATTTGGTGGGCCGGGGTCGTTTGAACCATGTTTGCAAAATATTGTTTTTAAAAGATTTTTAAATATCAAAAAACAATGGGGATACAAGTAGGGATACAAGCGGACGCGTAGTAAGAGAATGGGCATTGAAAATCTTCGCGGAGCGGGCCGGTTCAGCTCCCTATGGAAAGTCTGAAGAAGACTTCCTGATTTTGGCAAAATACCCCGGATTCCACCCGCTGAGTTTTCCGATGAAGCAGATGACCTTCGCCGATGCCGAGTACGCCGGCAAGCGCAAGCAGGCCCGCCTGAAAGCACAGGCGTAGGGCGACGATTGCCCAGGTGGGGGGCTGATCTCTGCCGGACTTGTCCCGTTCAAACGACACCAGATGAACACCGGATGACGACGTGCGGGGCGGAATTCAGTGAAATCCTGCGTGAGGAATGCCTTTAAGCGGCTAAACGACACCAGACGGCCGTCAGATGACGACGCGAGGACATTATTCGGGCTGGCAAGGGTCTTTAAAATCAGGACGGAAACCGTCCAGATAAGCGCGCACAGGCTATACCCCCGAGGCTCATCCTTGACCACCCAACCAGGAGAGGAGCCAATAATGCCCACCAGCTTCGACATTTCGCAGATCGTTACTGGCCTAGACGAGGCCTATGAGGCCCTGATGGACAACGCCAAAGCGCTTCAGGAAGCCTTTTTCATCGAGGCAAAGGAAAACCTGGAGGATGGCCGCAGCCATGTGCCCATTGTGATTGTCCTGAAGAAGAGCAATGGCAACTCCACCGCCATCAACTGGGCTCGCATGCTGGCAAAAAAAGGTGGCGACGGTAAGCCAACCAGGCCGTACCCACGAGCCATCACGCGGGGCACGGGCAGAGGCAAGCGATCCTTCTACTACCCGGTAGAGCGCTTTGCGTTCCTGCCGCAGAAGATGAGGAAGTTGGTTCTGTATTACGACGCAATTCTCGCGAGTATCCGGGAGCAGGCAAGCGCCATCCTTGATGAGCGCCGACGCATCGTGGCGATGGCCGACAAAATTTCGTCGGTAATGGAGCACTGCACTGCGGTGAGCGAGCGTGTGACGCTATCAAACCCTAGTGGCACTAGGCTGTGACGCTATCCGTGTGACGCTATATTTGGGCCGTGTGACGCTATCGGCCCAGTCGACCGGATTGCTGGCCCCGTGTGACGCTATCAAACCCTAGTGGCACTAGGCTGTGACGCTATCCGTGTGACGCTATATTTGGGTCGTGTGACGCTATCGGCTCAGCCGACCGGATTTCTGGGGCCGTGTGACGCTATCAAACCTTAGTGGCACTAGGCTGTGACGCTATCCGTGTGACGCTATATTTGGGCCGTGTGACGCTATCGGCCCAGTCGACCGGATTGCTGGCCCCGTGTGACGCTATCAAACCCTAGTGCCACTAGGCTGTGACGCTATCCTGCAAGCCCCCGAAGGCTGCGATCTGAAAACCGAAAAATCCAAACATAGCGCGCACCGCTCTAGAACGGATATTTGAGCGGAAATAGGGGGGGCTATTGGCAATTCAACCCTCGATTGCCATTAGTTAGTAATTGGCAATCCCCTTTTTTGAAACTGTGTCGCGCAGCGTGGGGTGAGGGAGGTTGGCTGTTGCGCGGTGATACTGATTGAGCGTGGGTGGCGCTTGGGAGTGAGGCAGAGGATGGGAGAATGCCAGCATAGAAATCCAGCTCAGGATCTGGTGAGCAGTGAGGTCGAAATTGACCTCCTGCAAATTTGCGAACGGATGGTCTAGCCGTGGAATCGGGGATGGGTCGAGGGGGAGAGATGGGTTTGGTAACGCTGCTGGCGATGCAGGTTGGAGTTTTGCTGCTGGCCCTTGCAATGTTTGTTCTGACGTATCTGGTGTCGCGTAGCTTGCTGCGAGAGGCGGCAGAGGACTGGAAGCGGATCGGTGTGCTTCTGGGCAAGGGTGAACGGAAATGATCTTCGCGCGGTTCTGGGATTTCGGTATTTGGACTGGAGCGATTGAAAGCCTGGTTTTCACCTGTGGGATTTTGGTCTTGCTGGCATCGGGCGTTCGAGTGGCGGCGATGGTGAGCCTGCTGACAGTGCGAGCGTTGGTGCGGGTAAGGGAGATGGGTAAGGCCAGGGAGTCGGCTGCTGAGTGACTGGAGTTCTCTTGGAGTTCAAGGTTTCTGACTGCGGCCGAGTATGGCCGCCGATTATCGCTGACGGAGTAATCCAGGGATTTGCAGGCAAAGGAAGCCGTAACCGAGTGGAGTTATTCCGGGTGACGGCGGATGGATTATACGGCCAGGGTATTTATTACCTGTGGTCTGATCTGGGTGGGATATCTATCACTGACGGCTATGCGAAGATTCACAGCGACAAGTACCTCTCTGGCGGAATCCAGTTCGTTCTCGAAGGCGTGGTCATGAAGACATTTGCCGGAGACGAGGTCAGGCAAGTACATGGTTACCCGGTCTCATATTGCCTGCTTAACAGGATCTCCTTTGAGCAGCAGAGGTTGATTGAGAGGGTGTGACTGTGTGTCGAGAGGATGGGGTTGGCGGCGCACCGGAGGGCGGCGCTATACGCGAGCTGTGTTCTCTCGATCAACCGCGCGTCTGCGCCGCAGATACTCCTCACGCGGCGATTGGTCAGGGGTGCAGAGTTAAATTGGATGGCCTGAAAGCTGGCTGGAGAGTAGCGATGGAACCCACTGAGCGACTCATGTTGGCTGTTGGCCTAGTACTCCTCGCACTGGGCATAGCTGCCCTTATTGGTTATCGGGTTGCTATTCGGCTCGATAAGCGTGAAGAAGAAAAGCGCAGCTCCTGACCGTCACTGGGTTGAGGCAATTCCCTTTATCTTCCTCGCAGTGATGGGAGGTAGTTAGGCCATTAAAGGTGCTGGTTGGACAGGGGCGCGAATCTGGGTCGCTACTCGCTGACCCAGTCGGCCACCGACCGCTTCAACGGCAAGCTCAAGACGCTCAACGACGCCATCGACCAGTGGGAGAAGGCCTGGGAAAAGGCCCATGACGACGGCAACGATACGCCGACGTGCAGCGCGCGGAATACTGCAAGGCGCGCGACGAGCTGATGATCTTCAGCGAGAGCCTGACCAAGTTCGTGCGCACCTACGAGTACATCGCTCAACTGGTGGAGTTCGGCGATCCGAGCCTGGAAGCCTTTGCCAGTTACGCCCGTCTGCTGCGCAAGCGTCTCAAGGGCATCACGCCCGAACAGGTGGACCTGGGCGACCTCAAGCTCAGCCACTACAAGATCAAGAAGGGTGACAACCTCGGCGGCGTTGCTGTGCAGGCGGAAACGCCCAGCCTCTACGGCATTACCGACAACGGCCTGCGCGCCGCCCAAGACCGCGAGAAGAAGTACCTCACCGAGCTGATCGAAAAGCTCAACAACGCTTTCGGCAAGGACATCACCGACACCGACCAGGTGGCCTTCGCCGTGCATGTGTCCGAGAAACTGCGTGCCGACAGCGTGGTGATGGCCCAAGTGCAGAACAACAGCATGGACCAGGCGATGAAGGCTGACCTGCCGATGAAGGCCATCCAGGCCATTGCTGGCGCCATGAGCAGCCTCACCAGCATGGCGACCAAGCTGCTCAGCGACGAGTCGACGCGGGAGGTGTTCCTGACGGTGGTGTATGAGTTGCTGAAGAAGGATGCGGGGGCGGAGTTGCTGGGATCTGCGAGGGGGGGTGAAGATTCCCGCTCTGCAGTGCGGCCAGGTGCACCAAACGTACACCAGATGACGACGCAGCTCTTCTCAGGCGGCCATGCCTCAGTGTGTGGAGCTTCAAATGGTCGTCAAATGACGACGGAGTGGGTCATGCCCGGCTCAGCCTTCCCAGGATGTGAACCAGCTATAGAAGGCGTAGCCCCCGCCCGCCGAAATTATGTATGTCAGCAGTGTCAGCCACGGGTAGGAGCCTTCAACACCAGCCCACCACTGCAGTTTGAATAGAAGCGCTCCAACCAGGACGCAGGCGAGAACACCAAGGCTGACGCCGAGTAGCCAGAACAACCGTTTGCCAAGGCTTGGGGCGCTGCCATCCCAATTTGAGCTGAGGCAGAACGGGCAGTGGTTGCTGCAAGGGTAGGGGCCACTGACGATGCCTCGTGCATAGGTAGTGCGTGGCACCATGAATTTGCTGCAGTTATGGCATTTGACGGTTGTGTATCCCATGGCGTCCACCGCTCATCTTGATTCGATGAGTCAAGGATCTCTCGCTCTCGCTCAAACCCAAGCAAAGCCTGCCGCTGAATACAGCAATGCGGTCGCCCGCGCCGCTCAAACGACAACCACTTCTGCCAATCCCAGGCGAAAAAATACATACCGGCTTCACCATCAGGTAGTGGCAGCGTCGATGCGCATGATCAACGCACTGATTGAGAAGGAGATTTGATTGAGTGCTGACCACTCAATTGCATTCGTGCTGAGCACCGTTTGCATGTTGCAGCAGTGACGACCGGCTGCACACGACCCAAAGTTGCCAGTGGGAACCGGCAGAAATCGGCCAGAAGCGGACGTTTTTAGAGCAGGGAAAATAAATCTGTCCCCTTTATTCGCTCGCCAGAGATAAGGCAGACTAGTTCAGAAGACGATTTGGCCGAAAGTCCGCGTAAAGCGAAAAAATTCGAGATAAAAATCCGAACTGCGATTTTGAGAAAAATCTGGGGTTGCTAGGGATGATTGAAAACAAGGACACCGATCCGAAGGCATTTGAACGATATTTTAAAGATATCGTTAAGCTTCACTATTCTCCTGCCAATTATAGAGACGTGCCAGATAACCAAGGCGGGGACTGTGGAATAGAATGCTACACGTTGGCGGGACACGCCTTTCAGTGCTATCTGCCTGAGCAAATCTCAGACATCAAGAAACTAGTGGCGGCGCAAAAAGACAAGATCAATAAGGATCTAAAAAAATTTCGCGACAATACAAAAAAACTTGAAAAGCTCTTTGGCTCAACCAAGATTTGCCGGTGGATACTCGCAACCTCAGCTCATAAATCAGCTGAAATCACAGCTTTCTGCGCTCAAAAATCACTCGAAATAAGAGAGCTAAATCTCAACTATGTCGCCAGTGATTTTGAAGTTCTGATACATACGGAAGCGGACTATCGACTAGAGGTAGAGGCTTTAAGCAAGCAAGCCTATCAGCTAAATATCGACTTCGAAAAAAATACCGCACAAAAAGTCGAGATCTGGATAGATCAAAACCTAACATTTCTCAATAATCTTGACAGAAAACTTCCCAAAGTAGTTGGTGATGAAGCCCAACGACAAAGAACAAAAAGCACTCTAGTGCACAAGTACTTGGATTATCAGAATCTTCTAAACAGACTTCTCCAAGACTGGGCTGATATCTACGAGGTCGTCATTACCGCCGTTCAAAATAGGCAAGAGTATCTAGAAACTCGCTTCTTGACTGCGCCAGAATTACTGCCTAACGAAGTGATCAAGGCGGAGCTTCAGAAGCTAGACGATGATCTATCCAGAGAAGTCATTACCCTGAAGAGAACTGATATAGAACTTATAAAGTTTGGAGTTGTTGCCGACTGGTTAATCCGCTGCCCTTTGGATTTCTGATGGAAATAGAAGATCTACTCAATAGTCCATTTTCCTTTAATCGAAGGAAAGTTTTCACTCCTTGTGAAACGAGACCTCTATGGAAAGGCGCTTTAGTGGTGTTGATCGTTGGAGTGACAGGCCGAGAGAAAAGATGCTCATTAAAAAAAATCCATACGGCTAATTGGCTGACAAAATCAAGAGAGCATCTTGACGAATTAAGTGATTGGTCACAGTCAAAGCTTCTCTTTGCTCCGAACATTAGGCTCGATCCATTCATTGATAAAGCCATTGAGTTAATAGCAGCCTCTGGATACGCCCGCAAAACTGATGGGAAAATAGAGCTAACCACTAAAGGTGAGCAGTTCTTTGAACAGCTAGAGTCTGACAAGGAACTAATGATAGAAGAGAAACTCGCCCTAAAAGTCTCAAAAAAATACTTATCCGAAGCCGCCGTAGAGCGCATTTTCAAGGCTAATTAGTGATGCTGGAAATAAAAAGGCTAAAGATCGTTGCTAAAACCTCTGCCGGTGACTTTGGGGTGGATATCCCCTTTAAAAGCGGACTATTCGTACTTAGAGTCGAAAACACTCACGGCAAATCAACGTGCATGAACGCTATTGCCTACGCATTAGGCATGGAAAAATCCCTAGGCCTTGCTGACGTTAAGCTACCGTTTCCACCATCCCTGACCAAAGAAATCGAAGATGAAAACGGTATCGAGTTACCTGTTATCTCTTCTATGGTGTTGCTGGAAATAGCAAATAACACGGGCGAGATCGCGACGATAAAACGTCAGATTCTTGGCGTGTCTGAAGATAATGTTGCGTTTATCTATCCCACTGGAATTGAAGAAATCAGCGAGGGCCTGAGCCAAAAACTGTTTCTGCATAGAGAGGGCGATACCACACGCGCTCTTGGGTTTTACTACTGGTTAAGTAGGTTTGTAGGATGGAGCTTGCCGACGGTGCCAACCATCGACGGCCGCGAGGCACCTCTTTATCCGGCCGTATTTTTTCCCACATGGTTCGTCGAACAGAAAAAAGGATGGACATCCATCCAAGCAACAACACCGCTATTCCTAAAAATAAAAGAAGCAAAGAAGCGGTCCATTGAATTTATTTTGGCATTAGAAACAAACTCGATAGTTAACAAAAAATTTCAAATAAAAAGCGCCCTTGACGACCTTGCCTATTCTTGGAAAATCTGCAAAAAAACACTTTCCATCGCGGCTGCAAAAATCGGCGGAGAGGTGAGCGGAATACCTGAAGCACCAGAAAACAATTTTGACCCTTTTAAAATAGATGTGGGTGTAAAGCATCTGGGTAAATGGCGATCAATTCAGTTCTTAAAGAGCGAAACAGAAGCCGAACTGGATATATTCATTAAAGAGCTCCAGCTGAATAACTCAACAGCATCAAATGACACGCTGAGCCTAAAAAGGATAGATGACTGTAAGGGTGAAATACGCGAGCTATCCTATGGCGCGAATAGAATTGAAGAAGAAATCAGTTACTGCAATCAACAAATTCTCTCTGCTAGCACTAGGATAAACGCTCTCAAAGAAGACAGAAGAAAATATGAGGACCTAACTAAAATAGGTAAGCTGGAAAGCATCGCTGGAAGCTCGCTCGAAAAAGATACTTGCCCGACTTGCACCCAAGAGATTTCAGAAAACCTAGCGAGCTTGAGCAACAGTGCGCCTCTGATGTCACTTGATGAGAGCCTTGATTACATCAAGGAACAAGGAAAGGTATTTGAAAGTGTTAGATATGGACTAATTAAGCGAAAGAGTCTACAAGAGCTTGAGCGGAACCAAATAAACAAAAAAATCACTGTACTAATCGATGAGGTCAGCAGGCTTCAAAAAGCCGCGCTACCCTCCGACGCCTTGGTGTTAGAGGAAAATCTTCGAAAGAAAATAAACTTAGAGAATCGGATCAAAGACTACTCTGACGGTATATCTGCCATTCTGCAGGCAAGGCTAGAGTTAGATACTCATTTTAAAAGCTACAAAAAGCTCGTCCAGCAAAGAAGAAGTCTACCTCAAAATATACTTTCTATAACAGATACGCAAAAACTTCAAAGGCTAGGCGTGCATGTTGTTTCTCTACTGTCAAATTTTGGCTTTTCAAGCTTCAAACCGGAATTGATTCAAATTTCTGAAGAAACTTACCTGCCTACCCGCGAAGGTTTTGATCTCGGGTTTGATACGTCAGCCAGTGATGGGATTCGTATAATCTGGAGTTATCTAATTGGTTTATTCCAACTGGCTAACGAATATCAGACAAATCATCCAGGCATCCTTATTTTCGACGAGCCTCGGCAGCAAGAAGCGAAAAAAGTAAGTTTCACCGCTCTTCTCAAGGCAGCTTCTATTGCCAGCACAGGAAAAGGTCAGATCATTCTCGCCACATCCGAAGATGAGGATGCGCTGATTAGGGCACTGGAAGGCAACCCGTATACTCTCCACTCCTTCCCGGCAGAGGATGGAAAGATATTGCGCAAGCTATAGATGTGTTTGGTATCGCTCATCTTGCGATGAAAACAGCGGCTTGAAGAGCGCGGCCTATCTTGGTTGGTCGAGGCTCCAATTGAGGGGCGAGAGCGAGCTTGGCCTTAACCAAGACTTAAAGGCCATTTCCGCTCTCGGTCAGATGAGGCCGGTTACGAACGTCCGCTCCTGGCCGCAAACGGCCATCACTACTTAGGCTGGCGACGCGGACGACTCCAGCCCTGGGCCTCTTGCAAATCCACCCCACCTATCTCTTCCCGCAAGATGCCGACCTCTCTTTGGGCCTCGAAAGAAAGGCGAGCTTTGCTCCCTCGGATCTCTCGCGCCTCGATCACGATTCCGTCGCGCTGCAGCTGTACGTCTCGGCTGGCCTGCACCTCGACGTAATCCCCGAAATCAGACTACCCACAGCCCGGGTGCTGAGCTCCTGAACGTCGTGCGATTCCTTGCTTGCTCTCAGTCAATTTCATGAGCTTCCCGTTCAAACTGCTCGCCTGATGGGTGCCCGTGCGCTCGGTTAGAAACCCGGCCAACTCACGCTTGAGCGGGCAGAAAGCCCGCGATCAGAAGTTCGTTCCAAATTTACTTCGGCACAAATCAAAAGTAACGGTGACGTACATAGGTACCAACCGCGATGATGATGATCGAAAGAATTATGAACGCGCCGCTCATTTTGGTGACCCCTAGAGTTCTTGTAGTGGGGGGCTAGAAAACGGATGCATTAGCTGCGCCAGCCCTTCTATCCGGATTGATGAGGCAAGTCAGCAGGAGCGTTGTATTGACGCAAACGCAGGTCGTTGACCGAAGTGCTGAGCACGACCTCTGGCACTTAACCTGTACCCGTGTAACGTTCCAGTTCGACGGGGTCGTGAGCGCAGAACAACTCGACCTCATTCCCATGGTGTGCGGCTAAGTGGCGTAGCCGAGCCTGGTTTCGAAGACGTTGGCAGCGAATCGTCTGTACCGCTGCCTCGAACACCACTAGGCCGGCTGGCGCTTGAGGTCGCGAGCTGATCTGGCTGTGGTGGTAGTACGCGTCCCCGCAGTGTAGGAGCCACTTGTCTCCTTGGCGGACAGCTACCCCGGAATGGCCGCGGGTATGGCCAACCAGTGGAATGAGGAGCACGTCAGTACTCAGCCCTGGTATCGCTTGAATGCTCCCGAAGCCAAACCAACTGTCCCCTTGTTCCTCGTGCACCACCCAATGAGGGCTGTGCTCGAACTGGGGTTGTCGGAAACGAACCCGATCGCGCATGCGTGGCTTCAATACTGGCTCTAGCTCGGGCTTGAAAACATGCACCTTCGCCGCTGGGAAGTCGCTCAGTCCTCCTGCATGATCCATATCCAAATGAGTCGGCACGATATGCCGCACGTCGCAGGGGTCGTAGCCGAGCGCACGCACCTGCGAAAGTGCCGTTTCCTCCATGGAAAGCTGTGGATGGATGATTGAAAGAAATCCAGAACCGAGACGGCGCCGCGGGTCGCGTACATCAGCCTGACCGATTCCCGTATCCACTAGTACTAGCGACTCTGGGGTTTCGATGAGCAAGCAGTGGCAGATTAGCTTGCCGGGCTTGCGCCAGCTGCCGTACCCGTTGATCAGCCTCTGGCAGGCAACACACATGGTTCCGCAGTTGAGGTGATGGATACGAATACTCATTACTATTCCTTGACTGCCAATCTTGCTGGCTAGCGCTACCGTTCATTGGGGTCCGCTCTGGCTGGGAGGTATGGACCTTCAAATACGGTCTTATGGACGTTGTGATCGCTGGTACTAGTTCGCCGCCGCCGCGGCCTGGCGTTGTTTGGCTTCCAGCACGTGGGGGACGTTATCGTCCAACCAGTAGCAGCGGCCGGGCTCAACAACCAAGATTTCTTCGAATTTGGCGCCGCCTCCGGCCCAGCCGATGTGGGGTTCGATGGCCCATAGTCCGAGCTTTCGACCGATGTGCTCGGGAGTCAGCGTGGCTGACAGCCCCATCTTCAAGAAAGCCATGTTGGTCTCTAGAGAGAACCAGCCGAAGGAACGATTACCGATGCGCAGGTGTTTGCCTTGTTTGGGTTTGACACGGAATACGCGATGGCCAAGTACGCAATGCGGATACTTGCTGTGGACGTTGTCATAACCGGCATCTTTGATGCGCCGATCGATATCCAGCCAAATTTCGCCAGCGGTCATCGTGCTGCCGAACATCTTGGGTAGGTCTTCCCGCAGCTGCAGCAGGAAGGTTTTAGCTTTTTCCATTTCTTCGTTGGGTTTGAGGCAGACGGTATAACCCACATCTCCGATGTAACCGTCCACCACGGGAGAAACGTCCAAGATCACTACGTGGTCTTCCTCAAGCACGCGATCACTGGGGTGGTAGTCGCTGTAGGATTGGTACTCGTCGAAGCGTGAGTGCGAACCGAACCAAGCAAAAGCGCGGTGTAGATAGCGCTCGGTGCCGTGATCCTTCAGATAATTTTCCAGCAGAGTGGCGGCTTCGAGTTCGGTCATGCCGACCCGTAGGAGTTTGCTGACATGAACAACTGCGTCATAGGCCAGACGCTGTGCGGCAAGGTGCCCGTCCAAGGTTTCCTTGGGTGGCAGCTCCTCGGCCGCGCCGACATGGCGCGACGAAACTTTGGAGAACCACCGGTACATCCGATCCAGCATTCCATTCGGTTCGAGTTCGTAACCTATAGGCATAATCCAGCCTCCATCCACACTGACTTCTATCGATGTTCAGGTACATTCAGTCGTACCTGATCGACGTGCGTAACAGGCATGAACTGCCTGTGGGTTTTCTGTTTGGATCTGGATGTTAAGGCGCGAGACTCACGACCAATGATGCCGGCCCGACATCTAATGGTGCTTTTCGGCCAAGCTGGTGATTGCCTCAAGGGGGCGGGGTGCTGATGGGGCCTGGATGCAGCAACCCCGCGGTTCTGGCGGGGCGCATTGATCAAATGCGAGGGGACGTGGGGGGCAGAGCGTGACTCCCATCCGATTCAGGGTGATCCCTCTGGCTGCTCAGGCGCACCGCCGCCCCCGCACCGTCAGTTTCAGCATGGCAATCCACCAGATCGCAAATGGCTTATCCGTCTTGGTACCGTTACGCGGCCGGTGTAGCTGGTCGCCAAAGCGCCAGGTCCGCATGGGTCTTGCGGTAATGGATCAGGCCTCGCCCCAACAGCAGCGCGCCCGCGCTTAGACCGATGAGGGAGACGATAACCATCGAGTAACGCACTGCCGCCGGGTCACGGAACCCGTAGTCGGTAATCAGCGCGACCGCAGTTGGACCAAGGCCCAGGCCAATCATGCTGGCGATCAGGCTATACAAAGCAATAGCTTGCCCGCGCATCTGGTTGGGCATGATTTCCTGCAGGGCTGCGGCTGCAACGCCGATAGGCATGCTCATGAAGAACACCGCTGGAACTTGTAGCACTGCAGCCAGGGTGCCATTCGGTGCCAATGGAGCAAAGGCTGTGGGAAGCCCCAATACTGCGGCAAACAGGCCTACACGCATCGAGGCATCGCGGTAACCTCGCTTGCGAAGATAGTCAGCCAAACGTCCACCACTCACCACGCCGAGGCAGCCAAACACCAACACGATGCTGCCGTAGATCATGCCAACTTCAGTGGGGGTCCAACCGTAGGTGCGGATGAAAAAGCTCGGCGCCCAAGCCCCCATGCCATAACCAACCAGCATCAGCAACGCGAAACCGAAGTTGTGCAGGAGTACGGTTCTGCGATTGGACATGATGTAGCGCCCCACGTCCTTGACCGGGATTGCTACGCCGGCGCCCGCACCGCGGCGGGCGGGCTCCTTGATGGCCAGCAGGGTCAGTGTGAACGCGATACCTAGCGCACCCAGGATGACGAAGATCATCTGCCAATGGCGTATCTCGCCCAGGACCGGCAGCACGATGTCGCCCTGCGCCGAAGCAAACTTGATGATGAGACCACCAAGCATATAGGCCGCACCGGAGCCCAGGTACACGCCCATGGCGTAGACGCTCATGGCCGTAGCACGTCGATCATCAGGAAAACTGTCGGCAATGAGCGAATAGGCTGCCGGGTTGAGTGCTGCCTCGCCGGCACCCACGCCGATACGTCCGATCAGGAAATGCCAGTAATTCTTGGCAAGGCCACAGAAGGCGGTGGCGGCGCTCCAGACCAGAATGCCAATGGCGATTAGTCCACGACGGCTCCGGGAGTCAGCGGCACGCCCCAGAGGCAGCCCACAAAGCGTGTAGAAGACAGCAAATGCTAGGCCCATTAGCAGACTGATTTGTGTGTCATTCAACAGCAGGTCGCGGCGGATCGGTTCGACCAAGAGGCTCAATATCTGTCGGTCCACGAACGACAAGATGTACGCAAGCATCAGGATGAACACCATGCTCCAGGCACGCTGAGGGGAGGGGTAACCAGTATTGTTATTGTTCATTTTTCGACCTATCGATGGGCGGGTGGGGCCGCAAGCTACGCCTCATAACGCGGGGCGTAGTGGGTATCGCAAACACTATTCGTGGCGCATATGGATCATGAGAAGTCGCGCTTATATCGTTCCAAAACGGCGCTCGTTCTCCATTTTATATATGCCACCCCCATTTCTCTGGCGCTAGTCGTTAAGCGACCGGGCTGTCCAGTTGGCTGAAAAGCACAATCAATTGGCGTAACTGAATAATTCCGAGGGCAGGCAGCTGTTTAGGCTTGGCGTCAAATAAAAACCCTCCTAAGGAGTGACGCCGTGGCAATGCCCATTTCCGTCTATAGCCATCACGAGCTACTGACGCTGAACACCAAAGAACTGCCGATTTACGAAGACGCAATGGCCCCGTATTTCCCAGGGGTAGATTTGCAGCCCCTGTATCTGGACCCCAGCTTGGGGGTCTGGGTGTTGCGGGTGATCTTCCATCCCGGGGTCACGCTGCCTTGCCACTACCACACCGGCACCGTTCACCTGTTCACGATGTCCGGCAAGTGGAACTACGTGGAGTATCCCGACCAGCCGCAAACCGCAGGCAGCTACCTGTTCGAGCCAGGCGGCTCGATTCACACCTTCATGACCCCGGCAGACAACACCGAGCCGACGGACACCTTCATGGTGGTGTACGGCGCGAACGTCAATTTTGATGCCCAAGGCAACTACCTCGGAATGATGGATGCCAACGACATCATGTTGGCCATCGAAAACCTGGTGCAGGCGCGAGGTTTGGAGCCGGCCAAGTACATCCGACCGCTACCGGCTGCGTACACCACAAAGTGAACCGCCGTACCTGGGCAAGGATGGCCCGGGTAGCTGCTGAGCGTCGCAAAAGGAATTAGTCGCTCAACACTGAACCTAGATCCATCTCCGCTTATAAGAATAATGAGGCGTGAAATGTATTCATCACAAAAGTTCGCGGGCATTAAAGCCAGCGCGCTGGCCGTCGCCGTTTGCTCGGCAATGGTGGGCAAAGCCAATGCTTTTACCTTCAACTATGGCGAGCTTGAAGGGCAGTTCGACTCCGCACTCTCGGTAGGTGCCAGCTGGGCCGCATCCGATCCAAAATCCAGCCTAATCGGCGTCAACAACGGCGGTACTGGCAGCAGTACAACCAGTGACGACGGCCGCCTTAACTTCAAGAAGGGCGAAACTTTCTCGAAGATTTTCAAGGGCGTGCACGACCTGGATCTGCGCTACCGAAACTACGGCTTCTTTGCGCGGGGCAAGTACTGGTACGACTTTGAACTCAAGGACGAAAGCCGCCCCTTCAAGGACATCGACGACACCAACCGTAAGCGTGGTGCACAGTCCTCCGGCGCCGAACTGCTGGATATGTTCGCCTATTACAACTACGACCTCGCCGGCATGTCCGGCTCGTTTCGGGTAGGCAAGCAGGTCGTTAGCTGGGGCGAAAGTACCTTCATCGGTGGCGGTATCAACTCCATCAACCCGGTGGACATATCGGCTCTGCGCCGTCCTGGCTCAGAGCTGAAAGAAGGTCTGATTCCGGTCGAGATGATCTATCTGACTCAGGGTCTGACCGAGAATACGTCGGTGGAAATGTTCTATCAGTTGGACTGGAAGCAAATCGTCCTGGACAACTGTGGCACCTACTTCGGCATCGACAATATGGCCGACGGCTGCCTTGCCAATACCGTGAGTGCCAACCTGACGGGCAATCCGGCGGCCGTTGCCGCGCTGACTCCTGAAGGCGTAGTCCTGACCCCGGAAGGCATTCAGATACCGCGAGCGGGCGACAATGACGCGCGCAACGGCGGGCAGTGGGGGGCGGCGTTGCGTTGGAACTCGTTGTTGCTGGATACCGAGTTCGCGGCCTACTTCATGAACTACCACAGTCGTTTGCCCTACTACAGCCTGATCACCGGCCCGCACACCGCCGACACTGGCTTTGCTGGCGCCCTGTGTTCCAACGCCGGGGTTGGCGGTGCCGCCTGCGCCGGTCTAGCCAATGCACTGGGTGGGGCCTACCGCCTGGGCACCTCGCAGTACTTCGTCGATTACCCTGAAGACGTTCGTCTATATGGCTTGAGCTTCGCCACCACGCTATCAATCGGTACTGCCATTCAGGGCGAACTCTCGTTCCGCCCCAATGCGCCATTACAGATCAGTGGCACCGACATGACCCTGGCGGCCCTGGGCACACCTGCTGTTTCGCCGGTTTACAGCACCGGTCTGTACGACGTAGCGAACAACCAGACCATCAGTGGCTACCAGCGCAAGGACATGACTCAGCTGCAGGCTGGTGCCACGCATATCTTCAACCGCGTCGCTGGCGCCGATCGCCTGATTCTGGTGGGTGAGGCGGCCGTAGTACACACCGGCGGGCTGGACAACAAGTTAGGTGTTCGCTTCGGTCGTGATGGCGCTTTTGGCCAAGGCGTGTTGGCTAACAATGCCCTGTGTACCGCATCGACCAACACCTCCAACCCGCAGTACTGCAACGACGAAGGTTTTACCACCTCAACGGCCTGGGGCTACCGCCTGCGCGGGGTCCTCGATTACCGCGATGTGCTGCCGAGCTTGAACATGCGCCCATCCCTGGCCTTCTCCCATGACGTGGACGGCTATGGTCCGTCGATCTCACCGTTCCTGGAAGACAGCAAGGCAATCAGCATCGGCGTCGATGGCGACTACGACAGCCTCTACACCATGAGCCTGTCGTACACCAATTACTTCGACGGCAAGTACAACACCCAAGTTGATCGTGACTTCGTCGCGCTGAGCTTCGGTGTCAACTTCTGAGGAGATACAGACATGAACAACTACAAGCATCTGTTCCAGGGGGTCAGCGTTGCGCTGACCTTGTTGAGCGTTAGCGCCATGGCAGCTGTCACCCCAGAGGTGGCCGATCAGTTGGGCAAGAAACTCACTCCGATGGGTGCCGAGCGTGCCGGCAATGCCGACGGTAGCATTCCCGAATGGACCGGTGGCCTGCCCACCAATATCGGTAGCGTGGATGAACGCGGATTTCGCCAGAACATCTTCAAGGATGAGAAGCCGCTACTGACCATCGATGCATCCAACTATGGGCAGTACAAAGACAAGCTCTCAGTTGGCCAGCAAGCGATGTTCACGCGCTACCCCAAAACTTTCAAGATGCACGTCTATCCGACGCATCGCACTCTGGCGCTCACCGACGATGTTTATGCCGACACAAAAAAGAACGCCACCACCACACAGCTGACGTCCGATGGTTTTGGCATTCAGAACTACTTCCGCGGTGTAGCCTTCCCGATTCCGCAAAATGGCAACGAGCTGATCTGGAACCACCTCACCCGTCCGATCGGCTCCGGCTACCGCCGCACCACCATCACGGCGGTACCGGAGGCCGACGGCAAGTTCACCGCCAATGCCATGCTGCAGGAGCTGCAGATTGCCTCGTATCTGACCGATTACGACAAGCTGGAAAACAAGAATCTGGCGGGTTTCTACAAGCTGCGCAACCTCTCTCCGGCCATCTATGCGGGTAACGTTTTCGTCACGCACGACTCGTTCAATCCGGTGGCCGAGCCGCGCTCGGCCTGGAGCTACAACGCAGGCCAGCGTCGGGTCCGCCGCGCACCGCAGATCGCCTATGACGGCCCTTCCTCGACCGGCGGCGCCCAGCACACTGCCGACAACTTCACCATGTTTAACGGCGCGACTGACCGCTACGACTGGAAGATCGTCGGTAAGCGCGAGATGTACATTCCGTACAACAACTACGCGCTGGAAGACCCGAAGCTCACGTATGACGACATCGTCAAGCCAGGCCACCTGAACCCCGAGTACGTACGCTACGAGTTGCATCGTGTCTGGGTCCTGGAAGCCACTTTGCGTGAAGGGAAGCGGCACATGTACGCCAAGCGCGAGATGTACCTCGACGAGGACAGCTGGTCCATTTCGCTGGTCGACCACTACGACAACCGCGGCAATTTCTGGCGCCTGTCGGAGGCGTATCTCACACAGCTGTATGACATCAAGGTCATGGCGATGCCTATCGAGAGTTGCTACGACATAGTCAACGGACGCTACTTCACCGCCGGCCTGCGCAACGAAGTTCCGACGAAAGCTGAATACAACGCCACTGCCGCATTTTCGAACTTCAGCCCCAACTCGCTGCGTACGAGTGGCGTGCGCTAAATCGTGAACAGCGGGGTGGGCCAGCCCCCCCCTGCGTCTGGGGACACGACAGCGATCGGTGGGGCAAACGGTATTGGTTATTGGCGGCAGCCAAATCATCTACGTCCCACTGCTCTTTATGTCCTCGAAAAGCGTTTACGTCACGGGTCAGTACCTCGCGGTGGACTCGGGAATCAACGGGCTGTAACGCCCACTTCACAGCACATTTTTGTAGTAGCCATAGGAAGCCCTTTATGAGCGTCAGCATCGCTTTGCCTGAAGATCACGAATTGCCCAAGGAAGTTGCCGCGCTGCTCAAGCAGCTCCCCCCGGCAAACATCTTCCGCATGATGGCCAATGCGCCGTCCAGCTTGGCTGGATTCATTCAGTTGGCCAGCTCCATCTTGATGAACAGCGAGTTCGATGCGCGCAAGCGTGAAATTGCCATCCTGCGCATCGGCAAGGTCACCGCCTCCATCTACGAATGGGAGCAGCACGTGCTGATCGCCCAGCGCGCCGGGGTGACTCCAGAAGAGATTGCCCAGATCGACGTCGACGGACCGGTCACAGGTTTGGATGAAGAGGGGCGCTTGCTCTGTCGCGTGGCCGAGGAAATTTCGCTCAACGTACGGCTCAGCGATGAAGCGCTGGCGCTGCTGCTGGAGCGCTACGGGCGGCGTCAGACCACCGAACTGATCCTCTGCTGCTCCTACTTCAACATGGTCAGTCGCTTCCTGGAGTCCACCCGCGTGGAGCTCGATGCCGACCTGAAGAAGCTGCATACCGAAAGCAACGGTCAGCTCAAGCTGGGTTAAACCGCTGCCCGGCACTTGATGCCGGGCAACCAAGATGAATGAGGTCTTTGGGCATGATCGCCAACAAACATCTGCGAACGCTGGGCCACGGCACCGGCATACAGACGCCGGTGATGTCGCTGGGCTGCTTCTCCATGAGCAACGCCTACGGACGGCGCGACGATAGCGAATCGCTGCGTGTGATCCACAGGGCGCTGGATGAGGGCATCAACCTGCTCGATACCGCGGACTACTACGGCTGGGGGCACAACGAAGAGCTGATAGCCAAGGCCATTGCCGGACGCCGCGCCGGCGTGCTGCTTTCGAGCAAATTCGGCTATGTGCCTAAGGCCAATCTGCCCTTCGGCTTGGACAGTCGTCCGGAATACGTCAAACAGGCCTGCGAAGCCTCGCTGTTCCGCCTGAATACGGACTGCATCGATCTGTACTTCCAGCACCGGCTGGATCCACAGGTACCGATCGAAGAAACAGTCGGAGCCATGGCGGAGCTTGTGCAGGAGGGCAAGGTACGTCGCCTGGGGCTGTGCGAGGTCTCGGAGCAAACCTTGCGCAAGGCCCATGCGGTACACCCCATTTCGGCGGTGCAGGTGGAGTACTCGCTGTGGACGCGTGAGATCGAGCAACAGCTCGGGTTCTATGATGAGCTCGGCGTGTCGGTGATGGCGTTCTCACCGCTGGCGCGGGGCATGCTTTCCGGTCAGCTGCGCAGCCTGGAGCAAATGGAAGCCAGCGACGTACGCCGATTCTCGCCGCGCTTCTACCCGGAAAACTTTCCCAAGAATCTGGCCCTGGTCGATCAGCTCGGCGAGATAGCCAAGCGCTTCGACTGCACCAGTGCGCAGCTCGCGCTGGCCTGGCTGTTCCGCCAGCACCCCAATGTGATTGCGATCTGCGGTAGCGACACCCTGCCATTTCTCGATGACAACCTCGGTGCGCTGGCCGTCGAGCTGGATGACGCCACGAGTGAAGTCATCAGCGCGCTGTTTCAGCCGGGCAAAGTTCATGGCGACCGTTATCACCCATTGTTGCAGCAGATGCTGGACAAGTAAGCGTTTCTACCTAGAACAAGCGGAGTATCAAGATGAGCAGAATCTTCGGAAAAGTTGCCCAGAACGGGTATGTGGTCAAGGACATCAAGGCGGCGATGGACCATTGGATCAACGTTCTCGGTGTGGGGCCCTGGTTCTATGTGGAAAAGGTTCCCACCGACTACTTCCGTCACCGTGGAGTCGATTCAGGTATGCAGTTCAGCGCTGCTTTGGCCAACTCCGGTGACCTGCAGATCGAGCTGATCCAGCAGCTTAACGATGAGCCATCGATGTACAAGGAATTCCTCGACGCTGGCAACGAGGGCCTGCAGCACGTCGCCTACTGGGTAACCAACTACGACGAGGTCTACAACAATGCCTTGGCCGCAGGCCTCAAGGTGGGTCACGAAGGTCAGATCGGCGGACCCCAGGGCCGCTTCTCCTACTTCGATACCGAGTTGCATCCCGGCTGTGTGGTCGAGCTGAGCGACATCAGCGGTCAGAAGGGCAAGTACTTCGAAATGATCAAGGCGGCATCGGTGAATTGGGACGGCAAAGATCCGATTCGCAAAGTCGGCTAGGCCACCCGCGCACCGTTTCGGGCTGCCGACCCGGTGGCCTGATCAACCTCAATGCTAGGTAAGGAAGATTTGATATGCGTGCACTCGTCAACGGCAACAAGGGCCCGGAAATTATTGAACTGGATGTTCCTAAACCGGGACCTAATCAGGTGCTGGTAAAGGTACACGCGTGTTCGCTGAACCGTGCGGATCTCCTGATTCTTAACGGAGCCACTCATGGTTTTCAGAGCGCCCAGGCCAATCAGCCGATGGGAATGGAGTGGTCTGGAGAGGTGGTCGAGCTCGGGGCTGGAGTCGAGCACTGGAAAGTCGGTGACAGGGTCATGTCGGCGGGCATGGGCGCGTTTGCAGAGTATGTTCTGGGTTTTGAATGGGTCATGTATCCGATTCCTGAAGGCATGAGCTACGAAGAAGCCACTACGCTGCCGGTGGCGATTCAGACCATGCACGATGCCCTCGCCACCAATGGTCAACTCAAAGTAGGTCAGAGCGTGCTGATTCAAGGCGCTAGCACGGCAGTGGGCCTCATGGGCATGCAGGTAGCCAAGCAGCTAGGCGCCAAGCTAGTGATCGGCACTTCCACGAACGAGGAGCGTCGTGCGCGTCTCAGCGATTTTGGTGCCGACCTGGCCCTCAACTCACGCGATCCGAACTGGGTGCAAGCAGTATTAGATGCCACCGCGGGGCAAGGTGTTGACCTGGTTATCGATCATGTCGCTGGTGACGTGATTAACGACACCATGCGTGCTACTAAAGTGGCCGGGCGTATCGTCAATATTGGTCGTCTGGCGGGTGAGTCAGGGCATTTTGACTTCGATCTCCACAACATGAAGCGCCTGACCTATGTGGGCGCCTCGTTCCGCACGCGCAATCCACTGGAAATTGTCCAGGTCATTCAAGCAGCCAAGTCCGCGCTGGGCTCAGCCATTGCTGCCAAGGCATTGCGAGTGCCCGTCGATGCGGTATTCGCCTTCGCCGACTTCGCTCAGGCACTGGAGCGCATGCAGCGCAACCACCACTTCGGGAAGATCGTATTGCAGGTTGTTTAGCCACCGCTGAGCAGTTGCCGAGAGGAACTCCAAAGGTCGGTACCAACCAGAGCAGGAGAGCAGTAATGAGCTTATTTGACGGCAAGATTGCGCTGGTCACCGGGGGCGCGGGGGGCATTGGCGCAGCCACGGTGAAGATGCTGGCGCAGCGTGGAGCGACGGTTATCGCTGCGGATATCGCCGACAATCCAGGATCGGCTTTGCGTGGGGTGGACGTCGAGTATGTGCAGCTGGACGTGTCCAGCGAAGCGCAATGGAAACAAGTCGTGGGATCGCTCGTTGAGCGTCACGGCGCGTTACATGTGTTGGTCAATGGAGCCGGCATTGAAGGCAAAGTTACTGCAGGCGGGCTGGAAAGCACGTCGCTGGAAGATTGGCGACGCGTGATGCACATCAATCTTGACGGCACCTTTCTTGGCTGCCGGGAAGTTATGCCGGTGATGAAGAGGCAGGGAAGTGGTTCGATCGTCAACATTTCTTCGCTCGCCTCGTATTACCCGACGCTGTACAGCGTGGCATATGGCGCGAGCAAAGGAGCGGTGACGCAGTTGACCAAATCGGTGGCTTTGGCAGGTAGCCAGGGTGCGAAGGTACGCTGCAACTCGGTGCACCCCGGCGTGATTGCAACGCAAATGATCGCCAACATCGCCCGTCAGTTGCAGCAGGCTGCGGATGAAAACACCACCTCGTCCATTCAGCGCTATGCCTCCAGTATTCCCTTGGGGCAAGCCGGTACCCCTGATGACGCGGCCGCGCTCATTGCGTTTCTGGCTTCGGATGAAGCGGCGTATATCACCGGTTCCGAGTTCGTCGTGGATGGGGGCTCGCACTTGCTGCGCTGATGGATGTCGGTGTGCTAGTGACCACGTCGCGGTGAATATTCGCCGATGCGCTGTTTCGGGCTCGGGCGATCTGGGTTGGACACAGGCCATCACAAAGCGGTATACGGAGCAGTGCGCGGCCAACCCCGCATCGACGCAGTGCGAGCCTTGCGGCGGCTTTTCCTTTTTAGTTTTCTGACGCCGACACTGTGGGACTCAGCTCGAATGGGTCGGGTAGCGCGGTCACCACATGATGCGCCAGCCAGAAGCTGACGCGTTCTCCTGCCCAGGTACGAGAATCAAAATCTGCCGGCGCTGGAGATCAATTTCAGCGTTGCTGGCGCACCACCGGAATGGTTAACGTACCGCAAAAAGGGACCGTTCCATGGAGCCGAGCAACACTAAAAACGAAGGTCATATTTCGATGACCACGCCGATGGTGACGCCTCACCTACCGGCGTTGTTGATGCAGGTATTACTTGAGCAGGGCTTGAACGCCAACGAGCTGCTCGATGAGACCGGTGTTGTGTTGGAGCATTTTTCTCAACCCCAACACCTATTCAGCTACCAGCAGCTAGCGACCATCATTACGCGTGGGTTGCGGCTGACCGGCAACCCCCGGCTGGGGTTGCTGTTCGGGCAGCGCGTGCGTCATTCGCATATGGCCGAATTAGGTGTCGCACTGTCTTGCGCGCCAAATATGGAGACGGTTTACCAGATCATGAAGCGCTACCAGAAAATCTTGGGGAGCGCTTTCAACATCCGCAAAGTCGATCATGCGAGCCATGTGGCGCTGATCGCCAATAAGCTCATTCCACTTGGTAGCAACTATCATTTCAATCAGGAGTCTTGGTTGTCCTCACTGGCCTGCAGTCTGGCACGCGCGCTCGAAACACCATTGTCGGCACTGAATTTCCAAGTGGAGTTCGACTATCCGGAGCCAAGCAACAGCGATCCCTTTTACGAGCTCTTCGGCGACAAAGTGCGGTTCTCGCAAAAACACAGCCAGCTACTCGTATCGCGGGAGCTAACCCATATACCGCTCACAACGGCATGCCCGACTTACCTGAAGCTGGCGCTCGAAGAGTGCGAACGAGCCTGTCAGCGAAGCCTCAGGCCGACTTCGCTTCCGGAACGTATCCGCAGCCATCTGCGCAACCTGTTGGATGCCCCCCCTACCGCCGATGAAGTGGCAAGCCATTTCAACATGTCCACGCGCACTCTCAATAGACGCCTGGAAGACCTTGACCTGCATTTCCGGCAGATCCTCAAGGAGGTCAAGTTCGATATGGCCAGCCAGTTACTGCGAACCACGGAGATGCCGATCGGGCTGGTAGCTCAGCGCTCAGGCTTTACCGAGGCCTCCAACTTCGTTAAAGCATTTCGCGAATGGTCGGGCACCACCCCCAGTCGTTACCGCAATCAGTTGCGGGCTACGGAGATGCATTGATTGAGATGCTTATCGGGCACCGACCAACCCCTCCGCGGGGAGATATGCACCGTCAGATGTTCGCTCCGGCTTCCTGGGCACTTGCTTCGCTGACCTGCCGTATGCGGTGAGTGCCGTCCCACGTCAGTGCAGCGAGTTGTACCTGTTCGAATTATTGCCCTGGGCGCCATTGAGGTCCGATAGCTCTCCCATGGTGCCGGGCATTGTGAAGGTAATCCCTCTGCTATGGAGCGCTATTGAACCAGTGTGCGGACGTTGCTCCGGGGAGCAGCATTTGCTCGCAGAGTGCGCTTTGGGCCACTCCCAATGGGTTGGCTGAAAAACACCAAAAGATGACGATACGCGAACACCAGTACTCCACGAGGCGCCTTACCATCTAGTCACATGACAACTTACGTGGGGCACCATCACGATGTTTAGCCCAAACGGGAAAGCGGTTCTGGCAACTGGCTCCGCAGCCGGAATTGGTGAAGTAGATGCCCTGTACATGACCCGGGAAGGTGCCACGCTGGCACTGGTAAATTGATGGGACGCCGCTGTAATCGCGCAGCTGCTTATGGCGTGAGCGTCCACCTAACCGCTACCGCAAGACTCTCAAGCATCAGCAATAGGTCCCATCATCTTGGCCGATTAGCACCAAAAACTGTCGTACTGGAAATATCCCCTCCCGCCCCCTCGCCCTAACATCTGGCAATCCCAGCCCGAAGCTCGGCCATCTACGGTCACTGAGCCAGAGGTGACGGAACAATAAGACTGCGGCGCCACATCCATAGCACCCAACCACAAGAGCTCGCCACCCCAACGTGCTGCCGGGACAGTTACAGGAGCGCCTTGCAACTACCGCACAAGCTGTGGCCGCCCTGCATCCGCTCCCTTCCAACAATAAGGAAAGACGTTATGACCACGCCCCAACCCCTGCCCCTGTCCGCCGAATCCCAGGGCCTTGCCCCCGGCCGAGGCCGTCTGGACGGCCGCAAAATCTTGGTGATCGGCGGCGGCCAGCGCGTATTCGACGTTGCCACCGACCCGGTCGGCAATGGCCGCGCCATGTGCCTGCTGTATGCCCGTGAGGGGGCCGCTGTGGCCGTGGCTGACGTCAATCTGGCAAGCGCCGAGGACACCCTGAGGCTGATCCAGGCTGAAGGCGGCAAGGGCTGCGCCATCGCCACGGATGTGCAGCAGGAAAGCCAGGTGATCGCCATGTTTGAAACTGCCCGCGCACAGATGGGCGGTCTCGATGGCGTAGTGTTCAATGTCGGCACTTTCTGCGCGCTGGGTATGGATATCTCGCTGGAGGAATGGAACCGACTGATCGCGATCAATCAGACCGGCGCCATGCTGTGTGGCCGCGAAGCCATTAAACGCATGGATGCGGGCGGATCGCTGGTTCTTACCTCCTCGGTCGCCGGCTTCAAGTTCGGTTCGCAAATGATCGCCTATGACACCACCAAGGCCAGTCTGATGGGCCTGCTGCGCTTCTTCGCCGGCGCCGGATCCATACGTCATATCCGCACCAACATGGTCGTTCCGGGCCTGGTCGACACCCCCAACGGCCGTAGCGCTGGTGCAGGCCGCGAATCGCGCGGGACCGGCGACATCTTGCCGTTCAAACGCCAGTGCACGGCATGGGAGATTGCCTATGCGTCACTGTTCTTCATGTCCAACGAGAGCGTTTATGTGACCGCTCAGTATCTGGCGGTCGATTCCGGCATCACTGGACTCTGAGTCTGCCGCAGCGGGGCTTCATGTCTTCGCCAAGGACATGAAGCCTTGATCTCAGCAGAGCCCAGACATTGCAGCACTAGAGAGGATGCGATCGCCGCCGCGAGTTTCGGAGCGAGAGGCAGTCGGCGATTGATCCCGCGGTTAGCGGAAAATGGGAGTCTAGGACGTGAGCAACACAGAGAAAAAATCCGCATCGTTTTCAAGAATCCTGATCGAAGCAGAAGACTTCGAAAACTACGGCGGCTGGGTCCTCGACTCTCAGTTTGAGACGGTAATGGGATCCCCGTATCTGCTTGCCCACGGGCTGGGCCGTCCAGTCGCCGACGCCACGACAAAGATCAACGTGACTCACGCTGGCGATTACGAGGTGTGGGTTCGTGCGAAGGACTGGGTGCCCTCACACCACCCTGGGCGCTTCACGCTCTCGATTAACGACAGCACACTCGACACGGAGTTCGGCGCAAATGGTCAGGACTGGTCATGGCAATGCGCAGGAAAGGTCTCACTACCGCAGGGTCAAACAACCCTGGCCCTGCATGACCTTACAGGCTTCGACGGACGATGCGATGCGATCTACCTCTGCACGGACGGTGTAGCGCCCCCCGACCAGGTGAACGAAGCCAGCTCTGCATGGCGGAAAGAATTGCGGGGGCTGCCCGAGCACCCTGTCGATGCCGGAGATTACGATGTAGTGGTAGTCGGAGGGGGGATCTCCGGCTGTGCGGCTGCTCTGACTGCAGCCCGCCTGGGCCAAAAGGTAGCCTTGATCCACGACCGCCCTGTTCTAGGTGGTAACGCAAGCATCGAAATTGGCTTGATGCCGAGAGGTTCACAAGGTGCTCTGCTTCAAGAGTTGGCTAAGCGCTCCGCGAACGGCGACCTAGCAGCCTTGTCGCTGCTTGAGGCCGAGCCTACCGCCACTGTGTTTCTTGAGCATCGGATCATCAGCGCAACCAAAGAGGGCTCCAAGGTTGCCGCTGTCCAAGCCGTGCAAGCTCGTGGCGGTACCGAGCGCCTTATCAAGGGCTCCTTATTCATCGACACCACTGGCACCGCGATCCTCGGCGTCTTCGTGGGGGCCGAAACGTTGTTCGGCCGGGAAGCCCGCGCCGAGTTCAATGAGCCCTACGCTCCCGAGACCGGTGATGACATGCACCATGGGAATACGGTGTTCTTCCGCACGCGGATGGCGGATCACCCAATACCGTTTCCAGAGGTTCCTTGGGCAACCGAAGTCGCAAAAGACTACGCCAATTTGAGCGGGCAACTGCTGGAGGCTGGGGAGGAGAACGGCCCTGGCCCGCAAGCTGGAAACAACCCAAGCACACCCGAGTTCAGATTCGGCAGTAAAGCCGATGTGTTCCCCGCGACGCACTTCTGGGAGTACGGCCAATGGCTGGATCCCTATACCGAAGGCGAGCTCATTCGTGACTACCTCATGCGGGCACTCTACGGAACGTTCTCCAACGTTAAGCGTCTTGAGCCTGAGAACTACGCAAACCTTGAGCTTGAATGGATGGCCTATGTAGCCGCCCAGGGTGAATTTCGCCGATACCGCGGTGACTACATCCTCACGGAGAATGACCTGCGGAACCATACGCAATTCCCCGACGCGCTGGTTCCTAACGATGGGGCATTCTGCATCCACTGCGCATGGGGTCCTGGAGAAGGGAAATACGATTTCCGCCTCAAAGATTGGATCTGGGACATGCGCGATCGGAAAGCCTACGAAATTCCTTTCCGTAGCCTTTATTCATCCAACATCGACAACCTGATGATGGCTGGCAAGCACATCAGCGTCACCCACGTTGCAGGCTCATCTACGAAGACGATGGGTAATGGCTCGCAACACGGTATCGCCGTCGCAGCTGCCGCATTCCTGTGCAACAAGTACAACTCAACACCTCGCGGTCTCTACGAGAACCACCTCAGCGAGCTGAAGGGGCTTGTTGCTGAACTCACAGCCTGCGATCACGAACATCCCTCCAAATGATTTTCAGGGGTCGGTGACAGCAATGCCCTCGGCCATCAGATTCGCAGAATGGACACAGCGGACAGCCTGCCAATCAGACATGGCGTGGGCTGGAGAAGGCAACCCGCCGCTCGACAAGAGAGGAAGTAACTCATGGTTCACAACACCTATGCGCAGAACAACACAGCGCTACTTTTGATCGACCCATACAACAACTTTCTGGCGGAGGGCGGCAAGGTCTGGCCGTTTATAGGGTGGACAACGTTTACTGGTCCACCAGCTGGTAACTGACCGCTTTTGGCCGAAAACAGTCGGTCGTGGCAGCCCGCTTCCGGCCATTAACGGCCCTTCGAATCGCCTCGCCATCAAGGGCGCTGGCCAGCAGTCCCTCGCTCGCCTTACCAGTGACTGAGGGGTTGGGTGACTCGATGTCGGCCGTGAGCGAAGTCAGCTCACGCTCTGTTGCGCAACGGTATCGGCGGCGGGGTCCTTGGGGCGGTCCTTCGGCTTCGACTGATTACGTCGCGCTTGCCCACGTTGCCGCGAAGCCTGCTGCTTGGCATGCAGCGCCTGCGCGGCCGTCACCGTACCAACGGCCTGACCGCTTAGGTCCAGACGAGGTACGTTCTCCGTCATGCTTGCCCAGTAGCGACTGCCCTTGCACCAAGTAGCGATGCCCTGCTTGAGCTGTTCGCTGGTCAGTCCGAGCAGCTCCAGGTGTTGCTCGGCATCCTTGAGGATGCCTTCCTTGAGCGGAACCTTGGGAGCTGGGTTGACCGGGAAGGCCAATGGAAAGTGCTTCTGCAATCGCCAGATCGCTTCCATTGCAGGGTCCTGCTCACGAGGCTTGGCCTGCGGGGCGGAGTCCCGCTTGCGCTGCTTTGGGCGATCATTCTGCACTTGTTGTTTTTCAGCCCGCAGGCGGTCACGTAGCTCAGCTAGTTGCTCAAAACCCATCGTTCAGTTCACAGCTTCATGGTTGATTCGTGGCGCAAGGTTATCCCATGCAGTCTTTTGGAACAGCCTAATCAGGCGGCGACACGATCAAATCAAGTGATCGCAGCATTCCAGTCGCTCGCCGACGAGCAATGGAACGGCAGGTATGCGGCAGTTCCGGACTGATTAAGGATAAAGGGCTGCTTATGGCCGGTTGATGCCGGTCAGATTTTATTTGGGAAGCGCTGAACAAACATCCGATTCATACCTCGTCGACGTTTTCAGCCTGATTTCTACGACCTAGTGGGCGAGCACTGCTAATTTCGGACCGGTTTGAGTCCTAGTTTCGCAGGTTGGCGGAGCATCGCCTATGTTGCAGGTGGATTGAACCCCTGGCTTCGCACTAGCGACGATAATAGCGGTGATCGTCCGCGTAGCGCTGCCGCATGGCCCGATCTCGGTGGCGCTCCCAATCACGATGACGTTCAGCTTCTCGGCGGGCTTGCTCTCTACGCCACTTTTCTCTACGCCAGTCGTCTCGGCGCCAATCGTCTCTACGATCGTGCCAACGACCGTCATGCCAGTATCGGTCGTCATGGGCAAGCAACGGCCCTGACTGCTTGCCGGCCATACTGGCCAAGGTCGGCCAAGGGTTGCCGGCAGCCTGGACCGGAGCCTGAACTGCTGCGACTTCAGTTGCGAAAACAGGAGTTGAGGTCTTCATCTGTGTTGCTGATGCCGAGCCCACTGCCGCGAATGCCAACAGCCCGAAGAGCACCATCCGTGGGTCATGGAGTTTCATGAGCGAAGACAACCTCTGATTGACATTTTGACGTGTGGCTATCTGGCTGCGGGAAAACTGCAGGTTCGCGCTTACCGAGTGGATGTGCCTATCCACATAGACCGATAAATAGGGAAAAGTTCTAGGGACCCGCTGCTTAAATATCCAACGGCCTCAGTGTTCGGCCCCTTTGAGGTTTGCTATCTCGATGTCCGCTCTTGGCCGTTCTCTGCCGGTCGCCTCTTCGGCGTGTATTGGTCAATTCGGATGTAAACGGTGGTCAGCATGAATGCAATAGCCGCCACGTTTGAATGTGATCGCTCAGCCAAGTGCGATGCAATTACGCAATTGAGTGCTGGCTTTGCAGAAAACGACTGTCCGTGTGGGATTAGAACTTGATTAAAGGTGATTAGTAAGGTGTCGGATTAGATGCTAAAGCCTGTGTGGTATAGGTTTCAGCTGGTGGGGTGAGACTCGCAGTGACGGTATTTGCTACCTGCAGAAACGGCATTGAAACCCCGTCATAACGGCATCGCTACCTGCTATGACGGCAATGTTTACCCGCTATAACGGTATTGTTTTGGCGTTTCGCGAGGTGGCGTTCCTGCGTGGGGCTTGGGCGCTTATCAACCCTGACTAACTCGCCCTTGATCTGAAACGCAAACTGTTGGCCGTGCTCGGCGCTGGCTAGGGCCAGCCTAACTAGAGCCCTGCGGAGTAGCTGTAGGAACTTGCTCTGGCTGACGGTTCTGCTGCCTGATAGTTTGCGCAGTGTTTCGACGCGCACCGGGTAGGGGGCTGCATGGGTCGAGTAGTACCCGTGCAGCCACTGCGCCAGCGGGCTCCCGCTCAGCGTGCATCTGACTCCCCAGTGAACCAGGGTGTACTGGTCGCCGGCGAACAGCCGGATGAGGCTGGGGTTGAAGCGCAGGACGAGCGGTTTGCTGCCGTCGAGGCATTCAGCATCAGTCAGGTTACCCTCGTACGCATACGAGGCTGTGCGAATCGATAACTCGCAGGTGTTGAGACGCAGCAGTCTGCGTTTCAGGCTGGCTCTGCTGGGGCCCGTGTCGGTGATGCCTAGGCACCTCAACAGAGCGTACATGCTCGTGTGGTACTCCTGATCCAGAGGGTGATTGCGCAGCAGGTGTAGCTGCGCAGCCCAGAGGTCGAGGTCGCTCTGATCGAGCTGCTCTCCGGTGTAGGTCAGGGCAATTCCAGCCTGCGAATTGATCGTCATCCCATCCAGCCTAACTCGCTGGCCCCTACCGATCACTGCAAACACAGCCGAGCGTAGGATTGCGTTGGGTAATGCGCGATAAGGTTCCCGCCAGTTCTGTAGGCGAGGTGCTGGAACATCAGCGGGGCGAGATGCGGATGCCGTAGCGCTAGCCTTGGCCTCCAGTTCCCTGGCCTTGGTCAGAGCCCCCATTTCAGCCGTTGTCCCGCTTCTCGATCTGAGCCCGTATCCAGGCTTCAACCTCGGCGACAACGTAGAAATTCGACGCCTGCCTGTGGGGGCCGTCTTTGATGGGCTTGGGGAAGGTGGCGTCTTTTTTGCGCAGCTTGTCCAGGCCAGACCTCGACAGATCGAGGTGCTCGATTAGGCTGGATTGGCGGATCAGGGTTTTCTGTGTGTCCAGATGCATGTGGCGTCTCCGTGGTGATGACGCTCGCTACGTTATGCATCTCGATATGCCTGCACACTACTGTCAGAGCGCGTGGCAATAGCAGTTTCTAGCTATCGTATTTGCTGACGGACGGCGCTTTGTAGCTGCGCAGCCATCCCCGCTCGTGTTCGTCTAGGCCGTGGCACCTGAATGTGCAGCCTGGCAGCTCAACGGAGTAGGGCAGTGTCCAGAGCTCACTTGGGGGGCAGATCGGTTCTCTTGCATTCTTGCTGGTCAGCTTCGGCGCAAGTTTGCCTAGCTCGTTTCCCAAGCTCAGTTGCTGCAGGTACGAATCCGGACTGATGGGCGTGGCGAGGTTTGCGGTCGACTGGACATGGATTTGGAGAGCCGCCCAGAAATGGGCTACGGGCATGTAGGCTGACCATGCTCGCCGGATAGATCTCTCTCCGGGGGCTATTCTGCCTCCTAACGAGTTTCGGGCCTCCTGGAAATACTGGGCCCCTAGGTGGATGGCTTTGTTGACGCTTGCATCTTCGCCACTGGCACTCAGCTTGATAAGATTCAGTAGGATCTCGCCGGCAACCGATCCTCTTATGGCGAGGCTTTCCATGGCATCCGTTCCTGCAGGGGCAGGGCTTTCGAGCAGATCCTTGAGCACCTCCACGGGGATTGATTCAAGCCCATCCTCTCTCGCACAGAGGAGCGTGTACTCGGCCATTTTTCGTGCGAGATATCCATTTCTCAGTTTTTCGTCTGCGGGGTGCAGCATGTATGCCGTAACTTCGAACGGAAGAAAGGCTGCGTCATAAGGTGCATGGAATTTCATCACTGGCATGCAGTATCGCTCACTCTCCGGGGCGGTGTGCTTCGATGAGTAGACTGGCGCTTGCGTTCACGCGCGCTTGATCTTCACCACGTTGCCAGCAGCCAGTCTGTGTAGATGATCGGCATACCACTGCATCATGATTTTGCGCTGCTCCAGGTAGGTGCTTTTGTCGTAGACGCCCCGAACGCCTTCTTTTACATGCGAGAGCTGAGCCTCAACGTGCTGTGAGTCAAATCCGTTTTCATTGAGGATGGTGCTGGCGAGATGGCGGAAGCCATGGCCTGTCTGTCGGCCTTCGTAACCCAGGCGACGCAAGGCCATCAGAAAAACGGTATTGCTACGTGGTTTGGTCGTGTCGCTGCGACCGGGAAAAAGTAGTGAGTAGCTTCCGGTGATATTGTGCAGGTCACGTAGCAAGTCAACGGCTTGGCTGGGTAGCGGTATGAGGTGTTCGCGACGGCGCTTCATGCGCTCGGCGGGAATCAGCCACAACCCGGCATCGAGGTTGAACTCCTGCCAACGTGCTTCGCGTAGCTCCGAGGGGCGGCAGGCAAGCATCGTGAGTAGCTGCAGGCCAATTCGCACGTCTGCCGCGTGAGGGTAGGAGCGGATGGCCCTCAGCAGTGCGGGTAGCTCCTCAAGGGATACATGGGCGAAATTTTCGACAGGCTTGGTCAGAAGGAACTTATGCAGGCCTTCGAGCGGGTTGTGAGTGGCGCGGCCGGTAACCCTGGCGAGATCGTAGACCTCTCTGCACATGCCGCGAACGCGACTCGTCTGCTCGACGATGCCGGTCTCTTCCATGCCGCGCAGGAAATTCATCCATTCCATTGGCAGAATGCTGATGAACGGGCGCTTACCGAACGCAGGAAAAACGTGCTTTTCCAGCGCCCCGATGGTTCGGATTGCAGTCCCTTCTGTCCAGGTCTTGCATTTGGCGCTGTACCACTCGCGCGCCAGACGCTCGAAGGTGTTGTTGGCTGCTTCTAGCTCGGCTGCTTTCTGGGCTTGTTTGGTTGCCAGAACGCTACCGCCTTTCGCGGTGTTGTCGCGCAGCTCGCGAACTTTGCGGCGGGCCTGTTCGCCGGTCAGTTGGTGGTCACCTGCACCGTAACCGCCAAGGCCTAGCCATGACCACTTGCCATCCGCCTTCTTGTAGCGCAACTGCCAAGACTTCGAGCCATCTGGCTTCACGCGAAAGTACAGGCCGTCACCGTCCAGCTCGCGGTATTCCTTTTGTTCAGGTTCTAGGCCGGAAAGCACGGTATCGGCCAGTGGACGCCGCTTGATCTGGCTGCGCTTCATCCTTGTATCCCTCCGGTTCATTTTTTATCAAAGGATACACGGCGGGATACACGGCGGGCAATTATGTAGGGAAGCGTATGGGGGCATTCAGAAACAAGAAAGCCCGCACGGGGCGGGCTTTTCAGGGGTGTTTCCGTTCATGTTGGAACATGTGGAAACTTGCATTTGGTGGAGCCGGGGGGATTTGAACCCCCGTCCGCCAGTTCTCCGCTGTTGGTTCTACATGCGTAGCCATCTCTATTGAGTTAACTCATCGCGACCCGAGTGGCAGGGTGCTTTGAGCGAGCTGCATAAGTTTTAGCCGTTACACCTGCAGCGAGCTTGGCGGCGATCCTGTTCTATCTGACTGACCAAATCTTCGGGTTTACAGGCATCCCCTAGGGTCAGCTAGCGGCCCTTAGGCGGCTAGAGCGTAGTTGTCGTCGTTGGCAACTATAAGTTTGCAACAGTGGATTTACGAGTTCTGTTACCAACTCGGCATGCCCCTCGAGTTTTGTTACCGGCGTCGAATCCTAATCGGCCCCAAAACACTGTGGTTACACAGTGGGATATGCAGTGTACGGCAAAGGTGCTGGCGCGTCGACCAGCATGGACGGCGGGCGGGCAGCGGTTATCATGCGGCTTTCGTCTGCTAACGCCGACATTCTGGAAGAGTCGTCGCCATGTCGCCTGCTTCGCGTTACCCCCTGCGCCGGTGGATCTGGCGCGCCTTCGTGCAGAGCGCCCTGATTCCGCTGATTCTGGTGGAGTCGGTGCTGATCGCCGTGTACCTGCTGACCAACAGTGCGATCCGCGATGCACAGCTGGACTATCTGCAGCAGCGTGCGGTGCAGGATCTGACCGCCGCGGTGCAGCGCGAGGGACAGATCATCGACGGCCGCTTGCAGGGCATCGAGGCACAAGTGCGCATCTACCGCGATGCGGTGGCCCAGGCTCTGGCGGATAAGGCCTACCAGCCGGATGCCCTGGAGCGTCAGCGCCATGCACTGACGGCTGACGGCGTGTTCTACAGTCGCAGCGACGATGGTCGCGCGGCGTCCTTCTATGCCAGCAGCACGCCGCTGGCCCGGCAGGACCACGCCAAGGCCCTGCGGCTAATGCGCGTCGACCCGCTGATGCGCTCGATCCAGGCCGCCAGCCCGCTGGTGTCGGCGGTCTACTTCAACAGCTGGGACAGCTACAACCGCATTTACCCGTTCTTCCTCACCCCGGATCGCTATCCCCATGACATGGTGATCCCCGACTACAACTTCTATTACCTCGCCGACGCCCGTCACAACCCCGAACGCAAGGTGGTGTGGACCGACGTTTACCTCGACCCGGCCGGTCTGGGCTGGATGATGTCGGCGATCGCGCCGGTGTATCGCGGTGACTTCCTCGAAGGGGTGGTGGGTCTGGATATCACTATCGGCAAGATGCTCGCCGAGATCGGCAGTTTGCAGGTGCCCTGGCAGGGCTACGCGATGCTGGTGAGCCGCGACAACAGCATCATGGCGCTGCCGGAGGCCGGCGAGGACGACTTCGGCCTCGACGAGCTGACCCAGCACGACTACCTCGAGGCCGTGCAGCGGGAGACCTTCAAACCCGCGGATTTCAACCTCGCGCAGCGCCGCGAGCTGCAGCCGCTGCTGCAGGCCATGGTGGCGAGCCCGAGCAGCGTGCAGGAAGTGCTGCTCGGCGGGCGCAAGCAACTGCTGGCCTGGAGCGAGATTCCGCAGACCGGCTGGCGCCTGCTGCTGGTGGTGGACGAGGCGAATATCTTCCAGGAGACCAACCGCCTGGCGGCCTATTACCAGCAGATCGGCTACCTGTTGATCGCCGGGCTGCTGTTCTTCTACGCCCTGTTCTTCGCCTGGATGTGGCGGCGCTCGCGGCGCCTGAGCGCACAGCTGGCCGAGCCGCTGCAAGGCATCGCCGGCATGCTGCGCGGTCTCGGCCAAGTCGGCCAGAAGACGCCGAGGCCAGCCACGCAGATTGACGAACTGGTCGGCATGGTCGCGGCGGTCGAACAGGCCGATGGCCAGCTGCAGGCCAGCGAGCTGGAGCGCGAGCAGGCCCAGCGCACGCTGCAACTGGTGCTGGAGTGCACCACCGAAAGCCTCTGGGAGCTGGATGGCGTGAAGCAGACGTTCAAGCTGGGCGAGCGTTTCCTCCGCCGCTTCGGTCTCGACCGCGATGAAATTCCGCTGGTCGAGTACAACCAGCGCGTGCATCCAGACGATCGCGACCGCCTGCGCGGCCTGCGCCTGCATTGCCGGGATGATGGCGAGGACAGCTTCGATGCCGAGTACCGCTTCGCCGATATCACCGGGCAGTACGCTTGGCTGCTCAGTCGTGGCCAGGTGGTGGAGCGCGACGCCGCGGGTTTGGCGGTCAAGGTGGCCGGCACCCACGTCGACATCACCCGGCTGAAACAGGTGCAGGATGACCTGCGCCGTACCAGCCTGGAGGCGCAGGCCGCCAGCCAGGCCAAGAGCCGCTTCCTCTCCAGCATGAGCCACGAGCTGCGTACGCCGCTCAATGCCATCCACGGCTTCGCCCAGCTGATCGAGCTGGAGGCGCAGGAGAAGCGCGATGCGCAGACCGAGCTCGGTTATGCGCGGGAGATCGTCAACGCCAGCCGTCATCTGACTTCGCTGGTGGATGACATCCTCGACCTGTCCAGCATCGAGAGCCGTCGTCAGCAGCTGCAGCTCAAGCCGGTGGACGTCGGCGCCTTGCTCGCCGGCTGTGCCGAGCTGGTGCAGCCGGAAGTGCAGCAGCGCCAGCAGCAACTGCAGGTGATGACGGTAGCGCCGCCACTCTATGTGCTCGCCGATGTGCGCCGCGTGCGCCAGGTGCTGCTCAACCTGCTGTCCAACGCGATCAAGTACAACGCCACGCAAGGGTTGGTCAGCCTCGGCTATGAGTTGCGAGCGGGCTGCGTGCGCCTATGGGTGGAGGACTGCGGCCCGGGGCTGAGCCCGGAGCAGCAGGCGCAGTTGTTCCAGCCGTTCCAGCGGCTGGGCTGGGAGAACTCGAGCATTCCCGGCGCCGGCATCGGCCTGGTGCTGTGCCGCGAACTGGCCGAACTGATGGACGGCGAGATCGGCTTCAGCAGTTCGCCGGGGGTCGGCAGCCGGTTCTGGATCGATCTGCCCAGTGCCGCCGCGCCGCAGGCAGCGGCGGATGCTCAGGCGCACAGCCCGGCGGCGCCACCACGGGCGCTGGCCCAGGTGCTGTGCATCGAGGACCATCCGGCCTGCCTGAAGGTGCTGCAGGAGGGCCTGCGCCAGTTCGCCGAGGTGCGCGGTGTGGCCTCGGTGCAGCGGGCGCTGGCTGCGCTGGATGAACGGGTGCCGGCCTTGCTGCTGCTCGACCTCGACCTGCCGGACGGCGACGGCCTGGAGGTGCTCGACCACCTGCGCCACAGCGTTCGCCTGCGCGAGGTGCCGGTGCTGGTCATCAGCGCCACGGCCGACGAGGCCGCCTTTGCCGAGGCGCGCCGACGCGGGGCCCAGGCTTGCCTGGCCAAGCCGGTGGACCTGCAGCAGGTGCGCCGGCTGGCGTTGTCGTTGCTCGGCCGGGCACCCTGAGGCGCGGCGCTTACTCGCTGGCTTGCAGCAGCTGCAGCGCTTCGCCGAGGACCTTCACCGACTCGGTGTGGTCGCCGGCCTTGTGCAGCGCTTCGCCTTCGGCGCGCAGGTTCTGCACCTGAGCCAGCACGGCGGGATCGCTGGGTGGGGCGGTTTTCAGCATCTGGTCGATCTGGGCCATGTCCGCTGGGCAGTGCATGGCCCAGAGCGGGGGGCTGAACAGCAGGGCGGCAAACACAAGGCTGAGACGGCGCATCGCGGTTCTCCAATCTGAATGAACGGGTCTTGAGTATAGGAAAGCCGGCGCTGCTGGTTAGCTGATGCCGCCTCCGCCTTTATCGCTGTTTTCCAGCACCTGCAGGGCCTTGTTGCTGTTGTTAATGCAGCCTTCGGTGTCACCTACGACCTTGGCTTCCTCGGCCTTGGCCTTGAGCTGCTCGACCTGCTGGGTGGCGGTATCGCCATTCGGCGCTTGGGTCGCCAGGGCGTCCTCCAGCTTCTGCAGGTTGATGTCGCACAGGTCGGCGGCGAACACCGGCGCGGTCAGCAAGGCCGCGACTATCAGCATCGCAAAGCGTTTCATGGTCGGTTCCTCTTGTCGGTTTACCCCAGTGCCCCAGTCGTGGGACAACCTCTGGGGTGCCGCTGTCGGCATACAAGGGTGGACTTGCGACTTTCCGGCTGGGTTCAGTTTTTTTGGGCCGACCAAGAAAGCCCCGCGCAGGCGGGGCCGAGTGCAGCGCCTCAGGGCGCGGCCTTGGGCCGGGTCACCCGGTCGACCAGATAGACCAGACCGTGGTAATCGATGCCGGAATGGCTGGACAGGCCGATCTCGCAGGTGCGGCTGGTGGAGATGCCTTCCGTGCAGGTCTGCACCGCATCTTTGAGGGTGCGCAGCGCGTGGTCGTTGAGCTCCGGGGTGGTGAAACCCTTGTCGCCGGCGAAGCCGCAGCAGTGGATGCCTTCCGGAATCACCACCTCGCGGGTGCAGCGGCGGACGATATCGATCAGCCCCTGGGCCTCGCCGAGGTGCTGGGTCGAGCAGGTGACGTGCACCGCCACCGGCTGCTGCTGCGGGCTGAACTCCAGGCGCTCGAGCAGCTGTTCGCGGATGAACTTCACCGGGTCGTGCAGCTGCAGGCGTGGGTCGAGGCCGTCCTGCAGCAGGCGCAGGGTGCAGGGGCTGGTGTCGCAGTAGACCGGGTCGAGGCCGCCGCGGCTGGCCTTCAGCAGCGCGGCGACCAGCTCCTGCTTCTTCGCCTCGGCCTGCGCCGGGTAGCCCTTGGAGGCGAACGGCTGACCGCAGCACAGGGCGTCCTGGTGGTCGGGGAACACCACCTGGAAGCCGGCCTTCTCCAGCAACTGGCGGGTCTTGGTGAACAGCGGCACCTGCTCGGCATCGCCGGCCGCCGGGCCCATGGCCCGGGAGACGCAGGCGGCCAGGTAGACCACCCGCGGCCGCGCATCGGCGACCGGCGCGGGCGGGGTGGCGAGGCGCAGCGGCTGCGGCATGGCCGGCGTCCACTGCGGCAGCTGGTTGCCGGACCAGCGGCGCAGCACGTCGGAAGTCTTCGCCAGCAGCGGCGCGCCGAGCAGCAGGCGCGCGCCATTGGCCGCGTGCAGGGCGGCGCGGGTGCCCTGCATCGCGGTATGGAAATGCTCGGCCAGCCAGGTTGCGGTGCGCTGGTGAGTGGCCTGCTCGGCGCGCAGCTGGCGCACCAGGTCGCCGGTGTTGATGTTCACCGGGCAGCGCTGCGCGCACAGGCCGGTGGCCGCGCAGGTGTCGAGGCCCTGGTACTGGTAATCGCGCTCCAGCTGCGTGGTGTCCTCGCCGGCGCGCCGCTTGGCCTGGATATCGCGCCAGATGACGATGCGCTGACGCGGGCTGAGGGTCAGGCCCTTGGACGGGCAGACCGGCTCGCAGAAGCCGCACTCGATGCACTTGTCGACGATGGCGTCGGCGGCCGGCAGCGGCTTCAAGTGCTTGAGGTGGATCTGCGCATTGCGGCTGAGCTGCACGTCCGGGTTGAGGATGCCGGCCGGGTCGAGCAGGGTCTTGATCCGCCACATCAGCTGGTAGGCGTCGCTGCCCCACTCCAGTTCGACGAAGGGCGCCATATTGCGCCCGGTGCCGTGCTCGGCCTTCAGCGAACCGCCGAACTCCACCGCCACCAGTTGCGCGACGTCGTCCATGAACGCCGCGTAGCGGGCAACCTGGGCGGGGTCGTCGAAGCCCTGGGTGAAGACGAAGTGCAGGTTGCCCTCCAGGGCGTGGCCGAAAATGATCGCCTCGGCATAGCCGTGCTTGTCGAACAACGCGAGCAGGCAGTTGACCCCGGCGGCCAGCCGTTCGACCGGGAAGGTCACGTCCTCGATGATCACCGTGGTGCCGGTCTCGCGCGCCGCGCCGACCGCCGGGAAGGTGTCCTTGCGGATGCGCCAGAGCTGGTTGTAGACGAGCGGGTCTTCGCTGAAGTCGACCTGCTTCTCCACCGGGAACTCGGCGAGCGACGCCATGATCTGCGCCAGCTGTTCGTGCAGCAGGCTCTGGCTGGCGGCGCGCGATTCGATCAGCAGCGCGCAGGCCTGGCCGGAGAGGTCCTTCACCCAAGCCGGCATGCCGGCCATGTTCTGCACCGAGCGCAGGCTGCGGCGGTCGAGCAGCTCCACCGCCGACACCGGCTGGCGCTTGAGCACCGGCACCGCCTGGCAGCAGGTCTCCACCGTGGGGAAGACGATCAGCGCGCTGGCCTTGTGCGGGTGGTCGGGCACGGTGTCATAGGTCACCGCGCTGATGAAGCCGAGGATGCCTTCGGAACCGACCATCAGGTGACTGAGGATGTCCAGCGGCCGGTCGTAATCGACCAGAGTGTTCAAAGACAGCCCGGTGGTGTTCTTCAGCCGGTACTTGTGACGAATCTTGGCCGCCAGCTCGGGGTTGGCGCGGGTCTCCCGGCCCAGTTCGGCGAGCTGTTCGAGCAGCGCGGCGTGGTGCTGTTCGAACGCCGCGACGCTGGCCGCGTCCTCGGTGTCCAGCACGCTGCCGTCGGCCAGCACCAGGCGGAGGCCGGCGAGGGTCTGGTAGCTGTTCTGCGCGGTGCCGCAGCACATGCCGCTGGCGTTGTTGGCGACTATGCCGCCGATCTTGCAGGCGTTGATCGAGGCCGGGTCGGGGCCGATCTTGCGGCCGAACGGGGCCAGCCAGGCGTTGGCCTGGGCGCCGATCACCCCCGGTTGCAGGCGGATCTGCGTGCCGCCTTCGCGGATGTCGCGGCCGTTCCAGTTGTCGCCGAGGACGATCAGCACCGAGTCGCTGATCGCCTGGCCGGACAGGCTGGTGCCGGCGGCGCGGAAGGTCACCGGCACCCGCTCGGCCTGCGCCAGTTGGAGCAGGGCGACCACTTCGGCCTCGCTCTCGACGCGCACCACCAGCTTGGGGATCAGCCGGTAGAAGCTGGCGTCGGTGCCGAAGGCCAGGGTGGACAGCGGGTCGTCGAAACGCCGCTCGCGCGGGATCAGGCGTTCGACGGCGGTCAGGAAGGCGGCGGGCAGGCTCATGCGTGCTCCAGGAATCACGGTAGGTGGGGGCCGCTCGTGACGGCTCCTCGGATTATGGTTGACTGCACCCTGCTGCCGTTCACGGCCTCGGGGCTGGGGAGCGGGTGGCTGGTGGGTTGCCCGCTCCACTCCCGCGCCCGGTAAGGCGCGGAAGTCCGGGCGTCAGACGCCCAGTTCGCGGACCAGCGAGTCGCGGCTGATCTCGGAAATCGACTTGGCGCCGGTGAGCACCATGGCTACGCGCATTTCTTTCTCGATCAGATCGAGCAGGTTGGTGACCCCGGCCTGGCCGGCGGCCGCCAGCGCGTAGACGAAGGCGCGGCCGAGCAGCACGGTGTCGGCGCCGAGGGCGAGCATGCGCACCACGTCGAGGCCGGTGCGGATGCCCGAGTCGGCGAGGATCGCCAGTTCGCCCTTCACCGCGTCGGCGATGGCCGGCAGCGCGCGGGCACTGGACAGCACGCCGTCCAGTTGGCGGCCGCCGTGGTTGGACACGACGATGCCGTCGGCGCCGAATTTCACCGCGTCCTTGGCGTCTTCCGGGTCGAGGATGCCCTTGATGACCATCGGGCCGTCCCAGAAGTCGCGGATCCACTCGAGATCCTTCCACGAGATCGACGGGTCGAAGTTGGCGCCCAGCCAACCGATGTAGTCGGCCAGGCCGGTCGGATTGCCGCGGTAGGTGGAGATGTTGCCGAGGTCGTGCGGGCGGCCGAGCAGGCCCACGTCCAGCGCCCAGGCCGGTCGGGTCACAGCCTGCAGCATGCGGCGCAGCGCGGCGTTCGGGCCGCTCATGCCGGAATGCGCGTCGCGGTAGCGCGCGCCGGGCACCGGCATGTCGACGGTGAACACCAGGGTAGTCACCCCGGCGGCCTTGGCGCGCTCCAGGGCGTTCCTCATGAAGCCGCGGTCCTTGAGCACGTAGAGCTGGAACCACATCGGCCGGTCGATGGCCGGGGCGACTTCCTCGATCGGGCACACCGACACGGTAGACAGGGTGAACGGCACGCCCTTGGCCGCGGCCGCGCGGGCTGCCTGCACCTCGCCGCGCCGTGCGTACATGCCAGTCAGGCCCACCGGCGCGAGCGCCACCGGCATCGCCAGGGTCTCGTTGAACAGGCGGGTTTCCAGGCTCAGCTCGGCCATGTTCTTCAGCACGCGCTGACGCAGGGCGATGCCGGCCAGGTCCTCGACGTTGCGCCGCAGTGTGTACTCGGCGTAGGCGCCGCCGTCGATGTAGTGGAACAGGAACGGCGGCAGCCTGCGTTGCGCGGCGGCGCGGTAGTCGGTAGAGGCAGAGATGATCATGGGCGTCTCATCGGTGGATGGTCGATGTCAGTTCCCTCTCCCGTATACGGGAGAGGGCTAGGGAGAGGGCGGCGGTGCTAATTACCCTCTCCCCCGGCCCCTCTCCCACGCATGAGAGAGGGGAGAGCACTCAATGCACCAGCATGCCGGTGAACACATAGGCTTGCGCCAGGGTGATCAGGCCGACGAAGGTGGCGAAGATCAGGCTGTGCTTGAGGGTGAAGCGGAACAGATCCGACTCGCGGCCGACCATGCCGGTGGCGGCGCAGGCTACGGCGATGGACTGCGGCGAGATCATCTTGCCGGTCACCCCGCCGCTGGTGTTGGCGGCGACCAGCAGGGTGTCGTTGACCCCGATCTGGTGCGCGGTGGTCGCCTGCAGCGAGCCGAACAGGGCGTTGGACGAGGTGTCCGAACCGGTCAAGAACACGCCCAGCCAGCCGAGGAACGGCGAGAAGAACGGGAACGCCGCACCGGTACCGGCGAGCACCAGGGCCATGGTGGTCGACATGCCGGAGAAGTTGGTGACGAAGGCGAAGGCCAACACCATGCCGATCGACAGGATCGGCCACTTCAGTTCGACGAAAGTTTCCTTGAGAGTGGTCAGACCAGTTTTGACGTGGATGCCGAGGATCACCATCGACAGCAGCGCCGAGAAGAAGATCGCGGTGCCGGTGGCGGATACCGGGTCGAGCTTGAATACCGCAGGAATCGCGGTGGGGTTGGCGACGATCGGCGCGACCTTCATCACCAGCTGATCGAGGTGCGGAATGGCGATCAGGAACACGAAACTGTCCAGCGCGCCGCCGGGAGCGAACATCGCCTTGAACGGTTTGAGGGTCCAGATGGTGACCAGCACGGTGAGCACCAGGAACGGCGACCAGGCTTTGAGAATCTGCCCGAAGTTGTACGGCGACGGCTCGGTGCTGCGCACCCCGCCAAAACCGCCGAGCGCCGCGCTGCCGTCTGCATTCACGCCGACGATGTCCTGCTCGCCCGCGACCTTCGGCTGCCAGACTTTGAGGAACAGGGTCAGGCACACCAGGCTGACCAGCGCCGAGGTGATGTCCGGCAGTTCCGGGCCGATGAAGTTGGAGGTGAAATACTGGGTCACGGCGAAACTGGAACCGGCGGCCAGGGCGGCTGGCCAGGTTTCCTTGATGCCGCGCCAGCCGTCCATCATCGCCACCAGCCAGAACGGCACGATGATCGACAGCAGCGGCAGTTGCCGGCCGGTCATGGCGCCGATCTTGAAGGCGTCGATGCCGGTGACCTGACCGGCGACGATGATCGGGATGCCCAGGGCGCCGAAGGCTACCGGCGCGGTGTTGGCGATCAGGCACAGGCCGGCAGCGTACAGCGGGTTGAAGCCGAGACCGACGAGCAGGGCGGCGGTGATCGCCACCGGCGCGCCGAAGCCGGCGGCACCCTCGAGGAAAGCACCGAACGAGAAGCCGATCAGCAGCACCTGCAGGCGCTGGTCACCGGTGATCGACAGCACCGAGCTGCGAATCACCTCGAACTGGCCGCTCTTCACCGTCAGTTTGTAGAGGAACACCGCGGCAACGATGATCCAGGCAATCGGCCAGAGACCGTAGGCGAAACCGTAGCCGGCGGCGGCGAAGGCCATGTCGGTGGGCATGCCGAAGGCGAAGATCGCCACTAGGATTGACAGCGCCAGGGTGATGGTCCCGGCGACATGCCCCTTCATGCGGAATACCGCCAGGGCGAGGAAAAAGAAAATGATCGGGATGAGGGCCGCGAAGGCCGACAGGCCGAGGCTGCCGAGGGGCGTGTAAAGCTGTTGCCAGGCTTGCATCGTGGGGTGGCTCCCTGATTGTTGTTGGGTGTGCCTGTGGGCCGGGGCTGCCTCGGCGCTTGTGGCGCGGGCGAATCGGATCTTGACCTCGGCGTGCGGTGTCGGCTAAATTGGTAATACCAATTTACAAAATCGACGACTCAGAGTAAAAGCTCGGCGGAAAGGCTGTCAATTTGTCGCACTACGACTTTGGTCGGGAGGCGCCTTGGTGGCGTCCTTCGCTATGGTCTGACCAATTTTGCTGGAGGCTGCGCAAAGCCGCGAAGTAGACGCGTGCATCGCTGCGGGCCGGGAGGGAAAGGTGATGAGCTTCAATCAGATCCAGCCGCGCCGTTTGTCGGACGATATCGTCGCGCGCCTCGAGTCGATGATCCTCGAAGGCACGCTCAAGCCGGGCGAGCGGTTGCCGGCGGAGCGTGCGCTGGCCGAGCAGTTCGGCGTGTCGCGACCGTCGCTGCGTGAAGCGATCCAGAAGCTGGCGGCCAAGGGCATGCTGATCAGTCGCCAGGGCGGCGGCAACTACGTGGTCGATACGCTCGGCTCGACCTTCAGCGATCCGCTGCTGCAGCTATTGGAGAGCAACCCCGAGGCGCAGCGCGACCTGCTGGAGTTCCGACATACTCTCGAAGGCTCCTGCGCCTACTACGCGGCACTGCGCGCCACCGCGCCGGACCATCAGCGCCTGCACGAGGCCTTCGCCGCACTGCAGGCCTGCTATGCGCGGGCGCCGAGCCCGAGCGGTCGCGCCGAGGAGGGCGCCGCCGATGCGCGCTTCCACCTGGCAATCGCCGAGGCCAGCCACAACGCCGTGCTGCTGCATACCATTCGCGGCCTGTTCGACCTGCTCAAGCGCAACGTGGTGACCAATATCGGCGGGATGTACGCGCAGCGTGGCGAAACCCGCGACATGCTGATGAGTCAGCACCGGGCGCTGTACGAGGCGATCATCGAGGGGCGCGCCGAGGCGGCACGGGAGATTTCCAGTCAGCACATCCATTACGTGCAGGAAGTGCTGTCCGAGGCGCGGCGTGAGGTCGAGCGGACGGCGCGGGCGCAGCGCCGCCAGGGCCTGTGACTAGTCGTCTTTGCCTTTACTGCGGACCGCGCGCTGGATTTCGCGATCGGAATCGCGCTCCTTCTCAGTGTGGCGCTTGTCGTATTCTTTCTTGCCCTTGCCGAGGGCGATTTCGCACTTGATCAAGTGGGCTTTCCAGTATAGCGACAGGGCCACGCAGGTGTAGCCCTTTTGCTGAACGTTGCCGAATAGCTTGCCCAGCTCGCGCTGATTGAGCAGCAGCTTGCGGGTGCGGATAGGATCGGCGATCACATGGGTGCTGGCGGTGGTCAACGGCGTAATGTGGCAGCCCATCAGCCACGCTTCGCCGTCCTTGAGCAGCACGTAGCTGTCGACCAGTTGGGCTTTACCGGCGCGCAGACTCTTCACTTCCCAGCCAGCCAGAACCAGGCCGGCCTCGTAGCGCTGCTCGACGAAATAATCGTGCAGTGCCTTTTTGTTCTGCGCGATGGTGCCTTGAGGGTGTTTCTTTTGCTTAGCCATAGGGCGCGCATTATAGGGAGATGCTCTCCGGCTGGCGACAGCCTAAGCTTGAGGCGGGTGGGTGAATCTCCGACAATGCGCGATCTTTTTTGACCTGTGCGGCGTTCTGCGTGGTGAGCGGCGGGTTTTGCTGCTCGGCCACGCTCGCTGTGCCGCTGTGGAAGTGAAAATGTCATGAGCACCCATATCCAACGCTCCGCCTTGTTGCCTTATCCGGCGCAGTTGTTGTTCGCGCTGGTCAACGATGTCGCGCGTTATCCGGAGTTTCTGCCCTGGTGCTCGGCGACCGAGGTGCTGGAGGTTAGCGACACGCACATGCTGGCCAGGCTGGCGGTGGCCAAGGGCGGGTTGTCGCAGCAGTTCGTCACCCGCAATGCCCTGGTGCCGGGGCAACGCATCGAAATGAATCTGGCGGAGGGGCCGTTCAGTGAATTGCACGGGGTCTGGCAGTTCAAGGCGTTGACCGACAAGGCTTGCAAGATCAGCCTCGATCTGTCCTTCGCTTATGCTGGCCCGGTGGTCAAAGCCACCCTGGGCCCGCTGTTCAATCAGGCGGCCAATACCTTGGTGGATGCCTTCTGTCAGCGCGCCAAACAGCTATACGGGTAGCGCGTGGTGGAAAAAAGCATCGCGGTGGAAGTCGTCTACGCCCTGGCAGATAAACAGGTATTAATGCGCTTGAGCCTGCCCTATGGCACCACGGTGCGTCAGGCGGCCGAGCGCTCCGGGCTGGATGCGCATTTCCCAGGGCTGGATCTGCGCGGTTGTCCGCTCGGCATTTTCGGCAAGGCGGTGGCCAGGCCGGAAGAGCGCGTGCTGGAAGAGGGCGAGCGCGTGGAGATCTACCGGCCGCTGATTGCCGACCCGAAAGAAGTGCGTAAGCAGCGTGCCGCTAAAGCGGCGCAGGCCAAGGCTGGCAGATAGGATTTTCAGGTACAAAAAAGCCCGGCACTTGGCCGGGCTTTTTATTGGCAGGGTTGGGCCTATTGCGGCGCGGTTTCCAGCGGTGCCGGCATCGGTACCGGAGTGGTTTCGACATCGTCCACTTCGCGCTGGATCTGCTCGAGCACCGAGCCCGGCTTGGCCGGCTCTTCGGCCTTGGGTGCTTCGGCGGGCTGAGCTTGCGGCGCCGCAGTGGGGCTACCGTCCTGGCCCATGATGGCCTGGTCGCGGCTGACGCCTGGCATGAAGTCGCCGGAGAGCCCTGCCAGTTGGTCGTTGTCGTTGAAGATGATGCTCATGCGCTCTTGCTGGCGCTGGCCGCCACCGGGCTGGATGCTGTACAGGTAATCCCAGCGGTTGGCGTGGAAAGTGTCACTGATCAGTGGGTTGCCCATGATAAACCGCACTTGCCGGCGGGTCATTCCAGGCTTCAGCTGGTCTATCATATCCTGAGTAACGACATTGCCCTGTTGAATGTCGATTTTGTAAACCCCGGGGAACGAACAGCCGGCGAGTGCGAGCAGTCCCACGAGGGTGAGACCAGTCAGCATGAGCTTGGTGTTTTGCATCGGTGGGTGACTTCCACTATCTTGGCTGGGCAACTTGACCACCGATCATACCCGTATTGAAGGCTGCTGCGAACCTGCGGCCACGAGAAAGCTGACCATGGTTGAAAATAGCGAACTACGCAAAGCTGGCCTGAAAGTGACCCTGCCACGGGTCAAGATCCTGCAGATGCTCGACTCCGCCGAGCATCGCCACATGAGTGCGGAAGATGTCTACAAGGCACTGATGGAGGCGGGTGAAGACGTTGGTCTGGCCACTGTCTATCGGGTGCTGACCCAGTTCGAGGCGGCGGGGCTGGTGGTGCGTCATAACTTCGATGGCGGTCACGCAGTGTTCGAGTTGGCCGACAGCGGTCACCACGACCACATGGTCTGCGTCGACAGCGGTGAAGTGGTCGAGTTCTTCGACACCGAGATCGAGAAGCGTCAGAAAGAGATCGTCAAGGAGCACGGCTTCGAACTGGTCGATCACAATCTGGTGCTGTACGTGCGCAAGAAGAAGTAAGGCTTCTTAAGCCGCTTGCGGACAAATAAAAAGGCGACCTCGGGTCGCCTTTTTGCTTTTTACGCGATGCCGGTCAGCTGTTGGCGCTGCTGACCATTTTTCGCGCATGGGCCAGGGATTCTTCGGTGAGGTCGACCCCGCCGAGCATGCGTGCAATCTCCTCGACGCGGCCGGCCGCGTCCAGCGCGGCCACGGCGGTGTGGGTGGCCTCCGTGCCGCGAGCCTTGTGCACGAACAGATGCTGATGGCCCTGGGCCGCCACTTGCGGCAGGTGGGTGACGGTCAGCACCTGGCCGCGCTCGCCAAGGCGGCGCAGTAGTTGGCCGACCACCTCGGCGGTGGGGCCGCCGATGCCGACGTCCACTTCGTCGAACACCAGGGTCGGCACTCGCGAGGTCTGCGCGGTGATCACCTGGATCGCCAGGCTGATGCGCGACAGCTCGCCGCCGGAGGCGACCTTGGCTAGGGCCTTGAGAGGCTGGCCGGGGTTGGCGCTGACCAGAAACTCAACCTGTTCCAGGCCATTGGGTTGCGGGTCGCCCTGTTCGCTGGTGCGCAGTTCGATGCTGAAGCGGCCGCCGGGCATGCCCAGGCGCTGCATTTCGCTTTCCACGGCGGTGGCCAGTGTGCCGGCGGCCTGCTGGCGCAGTTCGCTGAGCTGAGTGGCTTTCTCCTGATAGTGGCGGGCGTAGGCGGCCAGTTCTTCACTCAGGCGCTCTCCGGCCTGGTCGTCGGCGTTCAGGCCTTCCAGTTCCTCGAAGAGTTGTTGTTGCAGGCCGGTCAAGTCGACGGGCTGCACCCGGTGCTTGCGCGCCAGGGTGTAGATGCTGTCGAGGCGTTCCTCTAGCAGTTGCTGGCGTTGCGGGTCGGCGTCGAAATGATCGAGAAAGCGATTGAGTTCACCGACGGCTTCCTCGACCTGGATCTGTGCGCTGGCCAGCAGGTTGGTCGCTTCGCCGAGGGCGCCGGGCTGATGGGGAAAGGCGGTCAGCCGCTGCAGGCTGCCGGTCAGGGCCGAGAGCACATTGCCGGCATCGCTTTCGCTGCACAGTTCGAGCACTTGCCGGCAGGCGCCGAGCAGCCTCTCGGCGCTGGCCAGGGTTTTGTGCTCCTGCTCCAGCTGGTCCAGCTCATTTTCACCGAGTGCCAGGTTGTCCAGTTCCTCTAGCTGATAGCTGAGCAGTTGGTGGCGGGCGCGCTGTTCGTCGCTGGCGCTGGAAATGCGCTCCAGCTCTTGGCGGGTCTGGCGCCAGCGCTGGGCGGCGAGCTGGACCTGGCGGGCCAGTTCCTGACTGCCGGCGTACTCGTCGAGCAGGCGGCGATGGGTGTCCGGTTTCAGCAGCGACTGGTGCTCGTGCTGGTTGTGGATGTCGATCAGCAGTTCGCCAAGGGCCTTGAGATCGCCGAGCGGGCAGGGCGAGCCGTTGATGTAGCCGCGTGAGCGGCCTTCGGCGGTGATTACCCGCCGGAGGATGCACGGGCCGTCGTTGTCCAGGTCGCGTTCATCAAGCCAGGCGCGGGCTTCGGCAATGGCGGTGAGGTCGAAGCTGGCGAGGATGTCGGCCTTGTCCGCGCCGGGGCGGACCGCGCCGTTGTCGGCGCGATCGCCGAGGGCCAGGCTGAGAGCGTCGAGCATGATCGACTTGCCCGCGCCGGTTTCGCCGGTGATCACGCTCATGCCGCCATTCAGTTCGAGGTCGAGGTGTTCGACGATGGCGTAGTTGTGAATGGACAGATGAACCAGCATGGCGATCCCCTGAAGTGCAGTGGCTGTGTATTTATACAGTAGTCATTTTCCGCCTGACAACCAGTCGACGGCCCTTGAAGCGAAAAAATGCGCCCCCATATAGGCGGACAGAAGAGCGGGTTATTCACCCCGCGGCGATTTGAGAGAGGAGGAGCGCATGGCTGAAGAACAGACCCTGGACAACCAGAACCCCGAGGCAAGTCCCGCAGCGGAGGCAGTGTCGAGCGACGAGTTCGTCGCCCGCGTGCAGGCGCTGGAGGAGCAGCTGGCGGCGGCCCAGGATCAGTCGCTGCGCGTTGCGGCCGATCTGCAGAACGTGCGCCGGCGTGCCGAGCAGGATGTGGAGAAGGCGCGCAAGTTCGCCCTGGAGAAATTCGCCGGCGATCTGCTGCCGGTCATCGACAGCCTGGAGCGCGGTCTTGAGCTGTCCAATCCGGATGATGAGGCGCTGAAGTCGGTGCGTGAAGGCATTGAGCTGACCCTCAAGCTGTTCCACGACACCCTCAAGCGTTATCAGCTCGAGGCAGTGGATCCGCACGGCGCGCCGTTCAACCCCGAGCACCATCAGGCCATGGCCATGCAGGAAAGCACCCATGTCGAGCCGGGTAGCGTGCTCAAGGTGTTCCAGAAGGGTTATCTGCTCAACGGCCGTCTGCTGCGCCCCGCCATGGTGGTGGTGAGCAAGGCGCCGGAGGAAGCGCCGCCTTCGATTGATGAGCAGGCTTGAAATCAGCGAGCCGGCCCCCATCTGTTTAACCAAGCGAATTAGTGCTACCGCGGCCCTGCAACCAGGCCGCGATGAAAACCAAGTTTCGGGAGAGTGAAAATGGGCAAAATTATCGGTATCGACCTGGGGACCACCAACTCCTGCGTCTCCATTCTGGAAAACGGCAGTGTCAAGGTCATCGAGAACGCTGAAGGCGCGCGGACCACACCGTCGATCATCGCTTACACCAATGATGGCGAAACCCTGGTCGGTCAGTCGGCCAAGCGCCAGGCGGTGACCAACCCGCACAACACCCTGTACGCGGTGAAACGTTTGATCGGCCGTCGCTTCGAAGAAGGCGTGGTGCAGAAAGACATCCAGATGGTTCCGTACAAGATCGTCAAGGCCGACAACGGCGACGCCTGGGTGGAAGTGAAGGGCCAGAAGATGGCGCCGCCGCAAATCTCCGCGGAAGTGCTGAAGAAGATGAAGAAGACCGCCGAAGACTATCTCGGCGAGCCGGTCACCGAAGCGGTGATCACCGTGCCGGCCTACTTCAACGACAGCCAGCGCCAGGCCACCAAAGACGCCGGTCGCATCGCCGGCCTGGACGTCAAGCGCATCATCAACGAGCCGACCGCGGCCGCGCTGGCCTACGGTATGGACAAGGCCAAGGGCGATCACACCGTTATCGTTTATGACCTAGGCGGCGGTACCTTCGACGTGTCGGTGATCGAGATCGCCGAAGTTGACGGCGAGCACCAGTTCGAAGTGCTGGCCACCAACGGCGATACCTTCCTCGGTGGCGAAGACTTCGACATCCGCCTGATCGACTACCTGGTCGACGAGTTCAAGAAGGAAAGCGGCATCAACCTCAAGGGCGATCCGCTGGCCATGCAGCGCCTGAAAGAGGCGGCGGAGAAGGCCAAGATCGAGCTGTCCTCGAGCCAGCAGACCGACGTCAACCTGCCGTACATCACCGCCGATGCGTCCGGTCCGAAGCACCTGAACGTGAAGATTTCCCGCGCCAAGCTGGAGTCTCTAGTGGAAGATCTGGTGCAGCGCACCATCGAGCCGTGCCGCATCGCCCTGAAAGATGCCGGCATCGACGCGGCCACCATCCATGACGTGATCCTGGTCGGCGGCCAGACCCGCATGCCGCTGGTACAGAAACTGGTCTCCGATTTCTTCGGCAAAGAGCCGCGCAAGGACGTCAACCCGGACGAAGCCGTGGCCATGGGCGCCGCCATTCAAGGTGCGGTCCTGGCCGGCGATGTCAAGGACGTGCTGCTGCTCGACGTCAGCCCGCTGACCCTCGGCATCGAAACCATGGGTGGGGTGATGACCGCGCTGATCGAGAAGAACACCACCATCCCGACCAAGAAGTCGCAGGTGTTCTCGACGGCCGACGACAACCAGGCCGCGGTGACCATCCACGTGCTGCAGGGCGAGCGCAAGCAAGCCGCGCAGAACAAGTCGCTGGGCAAGTTCGACCTGGCCGAGATTCCGCCGGCGCCGCGCGGCGTGCCGCAGATCGAAGTGACCTTCGACATCGACGCCAACGGCATCCTGCACGTCGGCGCGAAAGACAAGGCCACCGGCAAGCAGCAGTCCATCGTGATCAAGGCCAACTCCGGTCTGTCCGAGGAAGAGATCGAGCAAATGGTGCGTGACGCCGAGGCCAACGCCGAGGAAGACCGCAAGTTCGAAGAGCTGGCCGGTGCTCGCAACCAGGGCGACGCGCTGGTCCACGCGACTCGCAAGATGCTCACCGAAGCCGGGGACAAGGCCACTGCCGACGAGAAGACCGCTATCGAGAAGGCTCTCGGCGAGCTGGACGCCGCCGTCAAAGGCGACGACAAGGCGCTGATCGAGGCGAAGATGAACGCCCTGTCCGAAGCCACCACGCCGCTGGCGCAGAAGATGTATGCCGAGCAGCCGCAAGGCGCCGAGGCGGCCCATGCTGCCGACGAGTCGAAAGGCGGCGCCGACGATGTGGTCGATGCCGAGTTCGAAGAGGTCAAGGACCACAAGTAAGGGTCACGCTTCCGCCCCAACCCGTCGCCATGCGGCGGGCACGATTCGCCGCGCGGGAGCCTTCTCCCGCGTCGGCGTATCTGGATGATGTGAATTTGAGAGTGCAGCAGAAATATGGCTAAGCGTGACTATTACGAAGTGCTCGGGGTCGAGCGCGGTGCCAGCGAGGCGGAGCTGAAGAAGGCTTACCGGCGCTTGGCAATGAAATACCATCCGGACCGTAATCCTGGCGATAAAGCTGCGGAGGAGCACTTCAAGGAGGCCAACGAGGCCTATGAAGTGTTGTCCGACGGCAGCAAGCGCGCGGCCTTCGACCAATACGGCCATGCCGGCGTCGATCCGAGCATGGGGGGTGGTGGTGCGGGCTTTGGCGGTGGTGCCAACTTCTCCGACATCTTCGGCGATGTGTTCAGCGATTTCTTCGGTGGCGGTCGCGGCGGCTCGCGCGGTGGCGTGCAGCGCGGCAGCGATCTGCGCTACACCCTCGAGCTGGATCTGGAAGAGGCGGTACGCGGCACCACGGTGACCATTCGCGTGCCGACCCTGGTCAACTGCAAGATTTGCGAGGGTTCCGGCGCCAAGAAGGGCACCAGTCCGGTGACCTGTACCACCTGCGGCGGTATCGGCCAGGTGCGCATGCAGCAAGGCTTCTTCTCGGTGCAGCAGACCTGTCCGCGCTGTCACGGTAGCGGCAAGATGATCACCGACCCCTGTGGCAGCTGCCATGGCCACGGCCGGGTGGAAGAGCACAAGACGCTGTCGGTCAAGGTGCCGGCTGGGGTCGACAACGGTGACCGCATTCGTCTCTCGGGCGAGGGCGAAGCTGGCGTACATGGCGGCCCGGCGGGCGACCTGTATGTGGTGGTCAACGTCCGCGAGCACTCGATCTTCCAGCGTGACGGCAAGCATCTGTACTGCGAAGTGCCGATCAGCTTCGCCGACGCGGCGCTGGGCGGCGAGCTGGAAGTGCCAACCCTGGATGGCCGAGTCAAGCTGAAGATTCCCGAGGGCACCCAGACCGGCAAGCTGTTTCGTCTGCGCGGCAAGGGTGTGGCTCCGGTGCGTGGTGGTGCCGCTGGCGATCTGATGTGCCGGGTCGCGGTGGAAACCCCGGTGCATCTGGACAGGCGTCAGCGCGAGTTGCTCGAAGAGTTTCGCGGCACGCTGCAAGGCGACACCTCGCACTCGCCCAAGGCCAGTGGCTGGTTCGAGGGTGTGAAGCGTTTCTTCGGTGATGTGTAAGCTGTTTGAGGAGCTGAAATGCGACGTATAGCCGTGATGGGCGCCGCTGGGCGCATGGGCAAGACCCTGATCGAGGCGATCCAGCAAGCCACCGACGCGGGGCTGACGGCGGCAATCGATCGCCCGGACAGCAGCCTGGTCGGCGCCGATGCCGGTGAGCTGGCGGCCATCGGGCGGATCGGTGTGCCGTTGTCGGCGGATCTGGCCAAGGTCGTCGGCGAGTTCGATGTGCTGATCGATTTCACCCATCCGTCGGTGACCCTGAAGAACCTGGAAGTCTGCCGCCAGGCCGGCAAGGCCATGGTCATCGGCACTACCGGCTTTTCCGTCGAGGAAAAACAGCGTCTGGCCGAGGCGGCCAAGGATATCCCGATTGTCTTCGCGGCCAACTTCAGCGTCGGCGTCAATCTCTGCCTGAAATTGCTGGATACCGCGGCGCGGGTGCTCGGCGACGAGGTGGATATCGAGATCATCGAGGCCCACCATCGGCACAAGGTCGACGCGCCGTCGGGTACTGCGCTGCGCATGGGCGAAGTGGTGGCCCAGGCGCTGGGGCGGGATCTGCAGCAGGTTGCCGTCTACGGTCGCGAAGGCCAGACCGGTGCTCGTCAGCGCGAAACCATCGGCTTCGCCACCGTGCGCGCCGGCGATGTAGTCGGCGACCATACCGTGCTGTTCGCTGCCGATGGCGAGCGCGTGGAAATCACCCACAAGGCCTCCAGTCGCATGACCTTTGCCAGGGGTGCAGTGCGGGCGGCGCAGTGGTTGGAGGGGCAGGAAGCGAGCCTGTACGACATGCAGGATGTGCTCGGCTTGCGCTGAGGGATGCCCGCCGGGCTAGATGGCGGTAGACCAAAAAGGCGTTTTTCTGTAAGCTGCGCGCTTTAGTGTATCCACTAAAAGTTACGCAGAATGAATCAAATAAAAAAGCGGGGTGACGGTTCGAACGTCATCCCGCTTTTTTACAATCTGCGTTTGCTTCAAGCCTTGATTACGGGAGGTCTTCTTGACTAAGCCAGCCATACTCGCCCTTGCCGATGGCAGCATCTTTCGCGGCGAAGCCATCGGCGCCGATGGCCACACTATCGGCGAGGTGGTGTTCAACACCGCCATGACCGGCTACCAGGAAATCCTTACCGACCCTTCCTATGCCCAGCAAATCGTCACCCTGACCTATCCGCACATCGGCAACACCGGCACCACGCCGGAAGACGCTGAGTCCAGCCGGGTGTGGGCGGCTGGCCTGATCATCCGCGACCTGCCGCTGCTGGCCAGCAACTGGCGCAACAAGCAGTCGCTGCCGGATTATCTGAAGGAAAACGGCACCGTCGCTATCGCCGGTATCGATACCCGTCGCCTGACTCGTATCCTGCGCGAAAAAGGCGCGCAGAACGGCTGCATCCTCGCCGGCGACGACATCAGCGAAGAAAAAGCCCTGGAACTGGCACGCAGTTTCCCCGGCCTGAAAGGCATGGACCTGGCCAAGGTGGTCACTACCGCCGAGCGCTACGAGTGGCGCTCCGGTGTGTGGGACCTGAAGGACGACAGCCACCCGCAAATCCCCGCGGCCGAGCTGAAGTACCACGTGGTCGCCTACGACTACGGCGTCAAGCTGAACATTTTGCGCATGCTGGTAGCGCGCGGCTGCCGCCTGACCGTGGTGCCGGCGCAGACCCCGGCCAGCGAAGTGCTGGCGCTGAATCCGGATGGCGTGTTCCTGTCCAATGGCCCAGGTGATCCGGAGCCCTGCGATTACGCGATCCAGGCGATCAAGGACGTGCTGCAGACCGAGATCCCGGTATTCGGCATCTGCCTCGGCCACCAGCTGCTGGCCCTGGCCTCCGGCGCTAAGACCGTGAAGATGGATCTGGGCCACCACGGCGCCAACCACCCGGTGCAGGATCTCGACAGCGGCGTGGTGATGATCACCAGCCAGAACCACGGTTTCGCCGTGGACGAGGCGACCCTGCCGGGCAACCTGCGCGCCACCCATAAGTCGCTGTTCGACGGCACTCTGCAGGGCGTCGAGCGCACCGACAAGGTGGCCTTCAGCTTCCAGGGTCACCCGGAAGCCAGCCCCGGTCCACATGATGTGGCCCCGCTGTTCGACCGCTTCATCGAAGCCATGGCCAAGCGCCGCTAAGCCTGCCGACTGACCCAAGGATTCGAGTAAGACACATGCCAAAACGTACAGACATCAAAAGCATCCTCATCCTCGGCGCTGGCCCCATCGTCATCGGCCAGGCCTGCGAGTTCGACTATTCCGGCGCCCAGGCCTGCAAGGCGCTGAAGGAAGAGGGTTTCCGCGTCATTCTGGTGAACTCCAACCCAGCCACCATCATGACCGACCCGGCCATGGCCGATGCCACCTACATCGAGCCGATCAAGTGGCAGACCGTGGCCAAGATCATCGAGAAGGAGCGCCCGGATGCGCTGCTGCCGACCATGGGTGGCCAGACCGCGCTGAACTGCGCGCTGGATCTGGAGCACCACGGTGTGTTGGCTAAGTTCGGCGTCGAAATGATCGGCGCCAACGCCGACACCATCGACAAGGCTGAAGACCGCTCGCGCTTCGACAGGGCGATGAAAGACATCGGCCTGGCCTGCCCGGTCTCCGGCATCGCCCACAGCATGGAAGATGCCTACGGGGTGCTGGAAAAGGTCGGCTTCCCGTGCATCATCCGGCCGTCCTTCACCATGGGCGGCACCGGCGGCGGCATCGCCTACAACCGTGAAGAGTTCGAGGAAATCTGCGCCCGTGGTCTGGACTTGTCGCCGACCAAGGAGTTGCTGATCGACGAGTCGCTGATCGGTTGGAAAGAGTACGAGATGGAAGTGGTCCGTGATAAGAAGGACAACTGCATCATCGTCTGCTCGATCGAGAACTTCGACCCGATGGGCGTGCATACCGGCGACTCCATCACCGTCGCTCCGGCGCAGACCCTGACCGACAAGGAATACCAGATCCTGCGCAACGCCTCGCTGGCGGTACTGCGCGAGATCGGCGTGGAAACCGGCGGCTCCAACGTGCAGTTCGGTATCTGCCCGAACACCGGGCGTATGGTGGTGATCGAGATGAACCCGCGCGTATCGCGCTCCTCGGCGCTGGCCTCCAAGGCCACCGGCTTCCCGATCGCCAAGATCGCCGCCAAGCTGGCGGTCGGTTACACCCTCGACGAGCTGCAGAACGATATCACCGGCGGTCGCACCCCGGCGTCGTTCGAGCCGGCGATCGACTACGTCGTCACCAAGATCCCGCGTTTCGCCTTCGAGAAATTCCCTAAGGCCGACGCCCGCCTGACCACCCAGATGAAGTCCGTCGGTGAAGTCATGGCCATCGGCCGCACCTTCCAGGAGTCGATGCAGAAAGCCCTGCGCGGTCTGGAAGTCGGTGCCAACGGTTTCGATCCGAAGCTCGATCTGAGCAATCCGGAGAGCGAGCACATCCTCAAGCGCGAACTGACCGTGCCGGGCGCGGAGCGCATCTGGTACGTCGCCGATGCCTTCCGCGCCGGCAAGAGCATCGAGGAAGTGTTTGAGCTGACCCGCATCGACGAGTGGTTCCTGGTGCAGATCGAGGACCTGGTCAAGGACGAGGCCAAGGTCAAGACCCTCGGCCTGTCCAGCATCGACGTCGAGTTGATGCGCAAGCTCAAGCGCAAGGGCTTCTCCGATGCGCGTCTGGCCAAGCTGCTCGGCGTCACCGAGAAGAACCTGCGCAGCCACCGCCACAAGCTGAAGGTGCTGCCGGTGTTCAAGCGCGTCGACACCTGCGCCGCCGAGTTCGCCACCGACACCGCCTACATGTACTCGACCTATGAGGAGGAGTGCGAGGCCAACCCGTCGAGCCGCGACAAGATCATGATCCTCGGCGGCGGCCCCAACCGTATCGGCCAGGGCATCGAGTTCGACTACTGCTGCGTGCACGCCGCGCTGGCGATGCGCGAAGACGGCTACGAGACCATCATGGTCAACTGCAACCCGGAAACCGTCTCCACCGACTACGACACCTCCGATCGCCTGTACTTCGAGCCGGTGACCCTGGAGGACGTGCTGGAGATCGTCCGCGTCGAGCAGCCAAAGGGCGTGATCGTCCAGTACGGCGGGCAGACCCCGCTGAAACTGTGCCGCGCCCTGGAAGAGGCCGGCGTGCCGATCATCGGCACCAGCCCGGATGCCATCGACCGCGCCGAAGACCGCGAGCGCTTCCAGCAGATGGTCCAGCGTCTCAACCTGCGTCAGCCGGCCAACGCCACCGCGCGCAGCGAAGAAGAGGCGATCCGCGCTTCCAAGGTCATCGGTTACCCGCTGGTGGTGCGCCCGTCCTACGTGCTCGGCGGCCGGGCGATGGAAATCGTCTACGAAGAAGACGAGCTGAAGCGCTACATGCGCGAAGCGGTGCAAGTGTCGAACGACAGCCCGGTGCTGCTCGATCACTTCCTCAATTGCGCCATCGAAGTGGATATCGATGCGGTGTGCGACGGCACCGACGTGGTGATCGGCGCGATCATGCAGCACATCGAGCAGGCCGGCGTGCATTCCGGCGACTCGGCGTGCTCGCTGCCGCCGTACTCGCTGCCCAAGCACATCCAGGACGAGATCCGCGAGCAGGTCAAGAAGATGGCTCTGGAGCTCGGCGTGGTCGGTCTGATGAATGTGCAGATGGCCGTGCAGGGCGAGGATATCTTCGTCATCGAGGTAAACCCGCGCGCCTCGCGGACCGTGCCGTTCGTCTCCAAGTGCATCGGTGAGTCGCTGGCCAAGGTCGCGGCGCGCGTCATGGCCGGCAAGACCCTGAGGGAGATCGGCTTCACCGCGGAAATCATCCCGCCGTTCTACAGCGTCAAGGAAGCGGTGTTCCCGTTCGCCAAGTTCCCCGGCGTCGACCCGATCCTCGGCCCGGAGATGAAATCCACCGGCGAGGTGATGGGCGTCGGCGACAGCTTCGCCGAAGCCTTCGCCAAGGCTCAGCTGGGCGCCAGCGAGCTGCTGCCGACCAGCGGCTGCGCCTTCATCAGTGTGCGCGAGGACGACAAACCGATGGTCGCGCAGGTCGCCCGCGATCTGGTCGAGCTCGGTTTCGAAGTGGTCGCCACCGCCGGTACTGCGCGCATCATCGAGGCCGCCGGCCTGCCGGTGCGCCGCGTGAACAAGGTGACCGAAGGTCGTCCGCACGTGGTCGACATGATCAAGAATGACCAGGTCACCCTGATCATCAACACCACCGAAGGCCGTCAGTCCATCGCTGACTCCTATTCCATCCGTCGTAACGCCCTGCAGCACAAGATCTGCTGCACCACCACGCTGGCCGGTGGGCAGGCGATCTGTGAAGCGCTCAAGTTCGGTCCCGAGAAGACTGTGCGCCGCTTGCAGGATCTCCATGCAGGAATCAAGGCATGAATAAATACCCAATGACCGTCCAGGGCGCTCGCGCTCTGGAAGAAGAGCTGACTCACCTGACCAAGGTCGTGCGTCCTAAGCTCAGTCAAGACATCGGCACCGCGCGTGAGCTCGGCGATCTCAAGGAAAATGCCGAGTATCACGCCGCCCGTGAGCAGCAGGGGATGGTCGAGGCGCGTATTCGCGATATCGAAGGACGCCTGCAGCACGCCGTGGTCATCGATGTCACGACCATAGCGCCCACGGGCAAGGTGATTTTCGGCACTACTGTCGAGATCGCCAACGTCGAAACCGACGAAAGCGTGACCTATCAGATCGTTGGTGAAGACGAAGCGGATATCAAGTTGAGCAAGATTTCGGTCGGCTCACCCATTGCCCGCGCCTTGGTCGGCAAGGATGAGGGCGATGTGGTGGCGGTGAAGACACCCGGTGGTCTGATCGAGTACGAGATTGTCGAAGTCCGCCATCTTTAAGCGCCAGCCGCTCAGGGCTGGGATCATCAGCTGGCAGCTGGCCCAGACCTTCTGGGTCGGCGGCCTGTGGCTGTTGCATTTCGTCATGCTGCCGGCGCTGGACAAAATCGGCTTGGCGCCGCTGCTGATCGAAGCGATTGCTGAGACCTTGAATCCTTTGTTGGTCGGTTTCGCGGCGTTTTGTGCACTGCTGCAGCTACTGGTTCTGTGGCCGGTGGTGGGGCTGCGCGGTCTCTGGCGGGATACCCGCGGTCAGTTGTTGCTGACCGTGTTGGCGATGGCGCTGGTTTACTTCGGCGTCCGTGAGTGGGCGCCGCAGGCCATGCGTTGGCTGCTCTTCAATTACTTGGTCTTGGCACTCTGTGGGTTGCTGCTGGTGCTGCAGCCGGTGCCGGGAAGTAGGGCGCGCTAAGCGCGCCACTGTGCGAATCAAAGGCCACTATAGCGGCTGATATTCGACAGATTTTTGTTCGGCTTGGGGTTCTTGCGGTAGAGCAGGGCCATCTTGCCGATCACTTGGACCAGGTCGGCGCGGCTGGCCTGGCAGAGCTCGCTGATGACCGCCAGGCGGTCTTCACGCTCGGCAATACGCAGTTGCACCTTGATCAGCTCGTGATCGTTGAGGGCGCGCTCTAGTTCGCCCAGTACGCCTTCGGTCAAACCATTGTCAGCCACGATCAATACTGGTTTCAGTTGGTGGCCGATAGATTTGTATTGTTTCTTCTGCTCCTGAGTGAGCGGCATAATCCGACCCCTGCGTCTGATCTTGTAAAAAACGGCGGCCAGTTTACCCGAACGCCAGGGAACCGCCAGTTAATCGCGAGGTATCCCCTTGGCCCGTTCCAAAACCAGTCCTCGTTGGCTGAAAGAGCACTTCGACGACCCTTACGTCAAAATGGCGCAAAAGGACGGTTATCGTTCGCGTGCCAGTTATAAGCTGTTGGAAATTCAAGAAAATGATCGCATCCTGCGGCCGGGCATGACCGTGGTCGATCTGGGCGCGGCGCCGGGCGGCTGGTCGCAAGTCACCAGTCGTGTGATCGGTGACAAAGGCACCTTAATCGCGTCCGATATCCTCGAAATGGACAGTATTCCCGATGTCACTTTCATTCAGGGAGATTTCACCGAGGATGCGGTATTCACGCAGATTCTCGAGGCGATCGGCGGTAAGCCGGTTGACCTTGTGATTTCCGATATGGCCCCAATATGAGTGTGCTGAGAGCTGCCGATCAGCCGCGCGCCATGTTCCTGTGTGAATTGGCGTTGGATTTGGCTGGCCGTGTACTGCGACCAGGCGGCGATTTCCTCATCAAGATTTTCCAAGGCGAAGGCTTCGATCTCTACCACAAACAAGTGCGCGAGATGTTCGACAAGGTGCAGATGCGCAAGCCCTTGTCCTCGCGTGACCGCTCCCGTGAGCAGTACCTGCTCGCTCGCGGCTACCGTGGCGGGCTAGAGTGAAACAAAGGGTGCCGGCCTCGGTCTAACCGGTCAGGGCGAGCCCCTCATAAAGGGTTACAGACCGCGCCTGCCAGGGGTAGGTGTTGTGTAGTAAGTTAGGCTGGTAAACAACCAGCGTCATGCGGGGCGCGTTCCGGGACGGGGCCTGCTTCAGAGGGTAGCTAATTGAACGACATGGCAAAGAACCTGATCCTGTGGCTGATCATCGCCGCTGTCCTAGTGACGGTGATGAACAACTTCTCCAGCCCGAGCGAGCCGCAGACCCTGAACTATTCGCAGTTCATCGAGCAGGTGAAGGACGGTGGCGTGCAGCGGGTGACTGTCGATGGCTACACCATCAGCGGTGTCGGCACCGATGGCAAGCCGTTCACCACGGTGCGGCCGATGATCGAAGACCGTGGTCTGATCGGCGACCTGATCAACAACAATGTGATCGTCGAGGGTAAGAAGCCCGAGCAGCAGAGTATCTGGACCCAGTTGCTGGTAGCCAGCTTCCCGATCCTGGTGATCATCGCGGTGTTCATGTTCTTCATGCGCCAGATGCAGGGCGGTGCCGGTGGCAAGGGTGGGCCGATGAGCTTTGGCAAGAGCAAGGCGCGTCTGCTTTCCGAGGATCAGGTCAAGACCACTCTGGCTGACGTCGCCGGTTGCGACGAGGCCAAGGAAGAGGTCGGCGAGCTGGTTGAGTTTCTCCGCGATCCGGGCAAGTTCCAGCGTTTGGGCGGGCGTATCCCGCGTGGCGTACTGATGGTCGGTCCGCCCGGCACCGGTAAGACGCTGATAGCTAAGGCCATCGCCGGTGAGGCCAAGGTGCCGTTCTTCACCATCTCCGGCTCCGATTTCGTGGAAATGTTCGTCGGTGTCGGCGCATCCCGTGTGCGCGATATGTTCGAGCAGGCCAAGAAGCATGCACCGTGCATCATCTTCATCGACGAGATCGACGCCGTCGGTCGCCATCGTGGCGCTGGTATGGGTGGCGGCCATGACGAACGTGAACAAACTCTCAACCAGTTGCTGGTGGAGATGGACGGCTTCGAGATGAACGATGGAATCATCGTCATCGCCGCCACCAACCGCCCGGACGTGCTCGATCCGGCGTTGCTGCGCCCCGGCCGTTTCGACCGCCAGGTGGTGGTCGGTCTGCCGGACATTCGCGGTCGCGAGCAGATTCTCAAAGTGCACATGCGCAAAGTGCCGGTCAGCGACGACGTCAAGCCGGCGGTGATTGCCCGCGGCACACCAGGCTTCTCCGGCGCCGATCTGGCCAACCTGGTCAACGAGGCGTCGCTGTTTGCCGCGCGTGCCGGCAAGCGCGTCGTCGAGATGAAGGAATTTGAGCTGGCTAAGGACAAGATCATGATGGGCGCTGAGCGCAAATCCATGGTGATGTCCGAGAAGGAGAAGCTCAACACGGCTTTCCACGAGGCTGGGCATGCCATCGTCGGGCGCTTGGTGCCCGAGCATGATCCGGTCTACAAGGTGTCGATCATCCCGCGAGGGCGGGCCTTGGGTGTGACCATGTTCCTGCCTGAGGAGGATCGTTACAGCCTGTCCAAGCGCGCGCTGATCAGTCAGATCTGCTCGCTGTACGGCGGGCGCATCGCTGAAGAAATGACCCTCGGCTTTGATGGCGTGACCACTGGTGCGTCCAACGACATCATGCGCGCCAGCCAAATCGCGCGGAACATGGTGACCAAGTGGGGTTTGTCGGAAAAACTCGGTCCGCTGATGTATGCCGAAGAAGAGGGTGAAGTGTTCCTCGGGCGCAGCATGGGTAGTCAGCACAGCAATGTCTCGGCTGATACCGCCAAGATGATCGATCAGGAGGTGCGCAGCATCATCGATCATTGCTATGGCACTGCCAAGCGACTGCTGGAAGATAATCGCGACAAGCTCAATGCGATGGCTGAAGCGCTGATGAAGTATGAAACCATCGATGCCGAGCAGATCGACGACATCATGGCCGGGCGTGAGCCGCGTGAGCCACGCGATTGGCAGGGCGGCGGCGACGATGCTGGCAAGCCTGTGGTTAGCGCTGAAACAATCGATCTTCTCGAGAAGCCAATTGGTGGCCCGGCTGCCGAGCACTAATGCCTTACATGTCCCTGATGCAACACCCCAACCGGCTGCCCTGTGGTAGCCGGTTTCTTGATTTAAGCCATCCTCAGGTGATGGGTATCCTCAATATCACTCCTGACTCCTTTTCCGATGGCGGACGCTTCAGTCGGCTCGACTTGGCGTTGCGACATGCCGAGTCCATGGTCAAGGCGGGTGCTAGTCTGATCGATGTCGGCGGCGAGTCCACTCGGCCTGGGGCGCGGCCGGTGTCATCGACGGAAGAGTTGGAACGGGTGGCGCCGGTTGTCGAGGCCATCGCGGCGGAGCTAGATGTGATCATCTCGGTGGATACTTCCACGCCGGCAGTAATCCGTGAGGTGGCGCGCCTTGGGGCTGGGTTGATCAATGACGTGCGCTCGCTGCAGCGTGACGGCGCCCTAGATGCGGCGGCGGCCAGCGGCCTGCCCGTGTGCTTGATGCACATGCGTGGCGAGCCCGGCACCATGCAGCAGAGTCCGCACTATGCGGATCTGCTGGGCGAGGTGCGGAATTTTCTGACAGAACGCATGGCGGCTTGCATTGCGGCAGGCATTCCGGCTGGGCGGGTGATCCTCGATCCCGGGTTCGGCTTCGCCAAGACCCTGGAGCACAACCTCAGCCTGTTCAAGCATCTGGAAAGCCTGCACGCGTTCGGGCGGCCTTTGCTGGTAGGTGTGTCGCGCAAGAGCATGATTGGCCAGGTGCTGGGGCAGGAGGTGGGTGAGCGGTTATATGGCAGCTTGGCCTTGGCGGCCTTGGCGGTGGCCAAGGGTGCCAGCATTCTGCGGGTGCACGATGTGGCCGAAACTATGGATGTGGTTCGGATGATTGCCGCGGTGCAAGCGGCCGGATAAGAAAGGCAGGGTGTTTATGAGTAGAAAATATTTCGGCACTGATGGGATTCGTGGTCGCGTTGGCGAATATCCGATCACGCCTGACTTCATGCTCAAGCTTGGTTGGGCGGCCGGCATGGCGTTTCGCCGTCAGGGCGCCTGTCGAGTGCTGATTGGCAAGGACACGCGGATTTCCGGTTACATGTTCGAGTCGGCGCTGGAGGCTGGTTTATCTGCGGCCGGTGCTGATGTCATGTTGCTTGGGCCGATGCCAACGCCGGCCATTGCCTATCTGACTCGCACCTTTCATGCCGAGGCGGGGATTGTTATCAGTGCTTCGCACAATCCGCACGACGATAACGGCATCAAATTCTTCTCTGGGAAAGGCACCAAGCTGCCTGACGCAGTTGAGCTGATGATCGAGGAGTTGCTTGATACGCCCATGACCGTGGTCGAGTCGGCAAAGTTGGGTAAGGTTTCGCGCATCAATGATGCTGCAGGACGCTATATCGAATTCTGCAAAGGCAGCGTGCCGAGCAATACCAGCTTTGCCGGGCTTAAGCTGGTGGTCGACTGTGCACATGGCGCGGCCTATAAAGTGGCGCCGAATGTATTCCGCGAGCTTGGTGCCGAGGTGTCGGTACTGGCGGCGCAGCCGAATGGCTTGAATATCAATGACGAGTGCGGCTCCACACACATTGCGTCTCTGCAGGCGGCGGTGGTCGCTCAGCAGGCGGACATTGGGATCGCCTTCGATGGTGATGCCGATCGCGTGCTGATGGTCGATCACACCGGTGCGGTGGTGGATGGCGATGAGCTGCTGTTTATCATCGCGCGGGACCTCCAGGAGCGTGGCAAGCTCCAGGGGGGGGTGGTCGGCACCCAGATGAGCAACCTGGGCTTGGAACTGGCGTTGGCGGATCTGGATATCCCGTTTGTGCGGGCCAAGGTCGGGGATCGTTACGTGATTGCCGAGCTGCTTGAGCGGGACTGGCAGTTGGGTGGGGAAAACTCTGGGCATTTGGTGTGTTTCCAGCATACAACGACCGGTGATGCGATCATTGCCGGGTTGCAGGTGTTGTTAGCACTCAAGCGGCGCGGGCAGCCTTTGGCAAAGGCCCGGCAGGGCTTGCGCAAGTGTCCGCAGGTGCTGGTCAATGTGCGCTTCGGTGGCGGCCATGACCCCATAGCGCATCCTGCGGTCAAGGATGCTTGTGCGCGCGTCACTGCGAGCATGAAGGGGCGTGGCCGGGTGTTGCTGCGCAAATCGGGTACCGAGCCGCTAGTGCGGGTCATGGTCGAGGGTGATGATGAGTCCCTGGTGCGTGGCTATGCTAATGAATTAGCTAAAGTTGTAGCAGAAGTCTGTGCCTGAACGGCTTGCTAGTCCCAGGGCTCTTGGGTAATATCTGCGCCCACTTTGACCTGCGAGGTAAAGCATGCGTCGCCCCTTGGTAGCTGGTAACTGGAAAATGCACGGTACCCGCACCAGCGTCGCAGAGCTGATCACAGGTCTTCGCCATTTGGCTTTGCCGGGCGGTGTTGAAGTCGCGGTTTTTCCGCCCTGCCTGTATATCAATCAGGTGATCACGGGGCTCGAAGGCAAGCCGATTGCCATCGGTGCGCAGAATTGCGCGGTTGAGCCCATGCAGGGCGCGTTGACCGGTGAGGTTGCCCCGAGTCAGCTAGCTGATGCGGGTTGTACTCTGGTGCTGGTTGGGCACTCCGAGCGTCGCCTGATTCTGGGGGAGCGGGATGAGTTGCTTGGTCGCAAGTTCGCCGCGGCGCAGTCTTGTGGGTTGATTCCGGTGCTCTGTGTCGGAGAAACCCTGGAGCAGCGTCAGGCGGGGCGGACCCTCGAGGTGGTTGGGCGGCAGCTCGGCAGTGTGATCGAGGGGCTTGGCGTCGGAGCTTTTGCGCGGGCGGTAGTGGCTTATGAGCCTGTCTGGGCTATTGGTACCGGCCTGACGGCTTCGCCGCAGCAGGCTCAAGAGGTGCATGCGGCGATTCGGGCGCAACTGGCGACTGAAAACTCGGAAGTCGCGCGTGGTGTAAGAATTTTGTATGGCGGCAGCGTGAAGGCGGCCAATGCGGCTGAATTGTTCGGCATGCCGGATATCGATGGGGGGCTCATTGGTGGGGCCTCTCTGAATGCGGATGAGTTCGGCGCGATTTGTCGTGCCGCAGGAAGCTGAAGAAATGCTGGAAACTGTCGTGGTTGTTTTGCATCTGTTGGCGGCGCTGTGTGTGGTCGTGCTGGTGCTGTTGCAGCAGGGGAAGGGGGCTGATGCTGGTGCCTCTTTCGGTTCGGGGGCTTCCGCCACCGTTTTTGGCAGTCAAGGTTCCTCTACCTTTTTGAGTCGCTTTACTGCTATACTGGCCGCCGCTTTTTTCATTACTAGCTTGGGCTTAGGCTACTTTGCTAAGGAAAAAGCTGAGGCGCTGACCGAGGTTGGTCTGCCTGATCCAGCGGTGCTTGAGGTTCCGCAGCAAAAACCGGCTACAGATGATGTGCCGGTGCTCGAAGAGCAAAAGCCGGCGGCCGGTAATGCGGCTGATGTGCCAAAAGCTCTGGAGCAAAAGTAAAACAGTTTTGCCGAGGTGGTGGAATTGGTAGACACGCTACCTTGAGGTGGTAGTGGCCATAGGCTGTAGGGGTTCGAGTCCCCTCCTCGGTACCAATTAACAAGAAAGCCCGCGATTGCGGGCTTTCTTGTTGGCAGGGGGTTGATTGACCCTTGGCAGGGTTCGGTCGTATACTTCGGCCCCAGCTTTGGCGCTGGGTGGAGCAGTCTGGTAGCTCGTCGGGCTCATAACCCGAAGGTCGTTGGTTCAAATCCAGCCCCCGCAACCAGTTGTAGCGGAGCCCCTTTTTAGGGGCTTTTTGTTAGCTGGACAGTCAGTAATCGTCTGTATTTTGCGGCGATTTGAAGGGATGGGCGTTTCGCCCATTTTTTATTTGCACAGCACACGAGAGGCTCAGGTGTCGAGCAAGCTAGAAGAGTTGCAGGCCTTGTTGGCCCCGGTAATCGAAGCGCTTGGCTATCAATGCTGGGGCATCGAGTTTCTTTCCCAAGGGCGGCATTCCCTGCTTCGCGTTTATATCGATCATGCCAATGGCATTTTGGTAGACGATTGCGAGATTGTTAGCCGTCAGGTGAGCGGTGTTCTCGATGTCGAGGACCCGATCAGTAGCGAATATACCCTTGAAGTTTCTTCTCCTGGTATGGATCGGCCGCTGTTCACGCTCGAACAGTTCGCTGCCCATGCCGGGGCGCAGGTGAAGATCAAGCTGCGCTCGCCCTATGACGGGCGGCGCAACTTCCAGGGCATCCTCCGCGGAGTGGAGGAGCAGGATGTTGTGGTGTTGGTGGACGAGCACGAATACCTGTTGCCGATCGACTCGATCGATAAGGCCAACATCGTCCCCAGTTTTGACTGAGACGCGGATCCCGCGGATCCAATGGATTGCGAAAGGCGAGGCGTACGATGAGCAAAGAAGTACTGCTAGTAGTTGAGTCGGTGTCCAACGAAAAGGGCGTACCGGCCAGCGTGATTTTTGAGGCGCTGGAGTTGGCTCTGGCCACTGCGACCAAAAAGCGCTTTGAGGACGAGGTCGAGTTGCGGGTGGCGATCAATCGCCACACCGGCAATTACGATACGTTCCGGTGCTGGACTGTGGTCGATGAAGAAGAGTTGGAAAATCCAGCCGCCGAGCTGACGGTCGAGCAGGCTCAGGAGCAGCAAGCAGGGGCCAAGCTGGGCGACATCATCGAAGAGAAGATCGAGTCGATCGAATTTGGGCGTATCGCTGCTCAGACGGCCAAGCAAGTGATCGTGCAGAAAGTGCGCGAGGCCGAGCGCGCGCAGGTGGTTGAAGCCTATCGCGAACGGCTCGGTGAGATCATTTCCGGCACCGTGAAGAAGGTGACTCGCGATAACGTCATCGTCGATCTTGGCAACAATGCCGAGGCGCTACTGGCGCGTGAGGACATCATCCCGCGTGAGACGTTCCGCGTCGGTGCCCGCGTGCGTGCCCTGCTGAAGGAAATCCGTACCGAGAACCGCGGTCCGCAGTTGATCCTCTCGCGTACCGCGCCGGAAATGCTGATTGAGCTGTTCCGCATCGAAGTACCGGAAATCGCCGAAGAGTTGATCGACGTGAAGGCGGCGTCCCGTGACCCGGGTTCGCGGGCCAAGATCGCCGTGCGCTCCAAGGACAAGCGCATCGACCCGCAGGGCGCGTGCATCGGCATGCGCGGTTCGCGCGTTCAGGCAGTGTCCGGCGAGTTGGGTGGCGAGCGAGTGGATATCGTGCTGTGGGACGACAATCCTGCGCAGTTCGTGATCAATGCCATGTCGCCGGCGGAAGTAGCGGCCATCATCGTTGACGAAGATGCCCATGCCATGGACATCGCTGTTGGCGAAGACAATCTGGCTCAGGCCATTGGCCGTGGCGGCCAGAATGTGCGGTTGGCTAGTCAGCTGACCGGCTGGACCCTGAACGTGATGACCGAGGCCGATATCCAGGCCAAGCAGCAGGCCGAAACCGGCGACATCATGCAGGCCTTCATCGACGAGTTGGAGGTTGACGAGGAGTTGGCCCAGGTCCTGGTCGAGGAAGGGTTCACCAGCCTGGAAGAAATCGCCTACGTGCCGATGGAAGAAATGCTCAGCATCGACGGTTTCGACGAAGACATCGTCAATGAGCTGCGTGCGCGAGCCAAGGATCGCCTGCTGACCAAGGCCATCGCCACGGAAGAAAAACTGGCTGATGCCCAGCCGGCTGAAGATCTGCTCTCGCTCGAGGGTATGGATAAAGCGCTTGCGCAAGAGTTGGCGGTGCGCGGCGTGATAAACCGCGAAGACCTGGCCGAGCAGTCGATCGACGACTTGCTCGACATCGACGGTATCGACGCAGAGCGTGCCGGCAAGTTGATCATGGCCGCCCGAGCCCACTGGTTCGAGTAAGTTTGCGGCCTGAGGAGAGAAGTGCATGACGCAAGTCACGGTGAAAGAACTGGCCCAAGTGGTCAACACACCGGTAGAGCGCCTGCTGCAGCAGATGCGTGAGGCGGGTTTACCGCACACGGGCGCCGAGCAAGTTGTGACCGATAACGAGAAGCAGGCCCTGTTGGCCCATCTCAAGAGCAGTCACGGCGAGAAGGTTGAAGAGCCGCGCAAGATTACCTTGCAGCGCAAGACCACCAGCACCCTGCGGGTAGCCGGTAGCAAGACCATCAGCGTTGAAGTGCGCAAGAAGAAAACCTTCGTTAAGCGCAGCTCGGAAGAGATCGAAGCCGAGAAGAAGCGCGAACTGGAAGAGCAGCAGCGTGCTGCAGCCGAAGAGGCTGCGCGTCTGCACGCAGCGGAAGAGGCTAAGCGCCAGGCTGCTGAGGAAGAAGCGCGTCGTCAGGCTACTTCTGCGGTCGCGGCGCCGGCAACGGTGAGTGATACGCCGGTCCTGGCGGCAGTCGAAGCTGCGCCTGCGGCGGTTGAGGAGCGCAAGAAGGACGAGGTGCGTCGTCCTGAGCGCGCCCGTGTGGATGACAGTGATCGCCGCGGTGAGCGTAAGAACTCCACGCACCGCCCGAGCCTCAAGGAAAAGGCCCCGACGCCGCGAGTGGCTCCGCGGACCACTGAGGAAGAGAGCGATGGTTTTCGTCGTGGTGGTCGTGGCAAGGCGAAGCTGAAGAAGCGCAATCAGCACGGCTTCCAGAGCCCGACCGGCCCGGTCGTGCGCGAGGTTGCGCTCGGTGAAACGATCACCGTGGGTGATTTGGCTCAGCAGATGTCGGTGAAGGCGGCCGAGGTCATCAAGTTCATGTTCAAGATGGGCACCCCGGTGACCATCAACCAGGTGCTTGACCAGGAAACCGCGCAGCTGATCGCCGAAGAGCTGGGCCATAAGGTCAAGCTGGTCAGCGATAACGTGCTGGAAGAACAACTGGCCGAGTCGCTGAAGTTTGAAGGCGAGGCTGTTGCCCGGGCGCCGGTAGTGACCGTTATGGGTCACGTCGACCACGGTAAGACCTCGCTGCTCGACTATATCCGTCGTGCCAAGGTGGCGGCGGGCGAGGCCGGCGGCATCACTCAGCACATCGGTGCTTACCACGTGGAAACCGACCGCGGCATGGTCACTTTCCTCGATACCCCAGGCCACGCCGCGTTCACCGCGATGCGGGCGCGTGGTGCCAAGGCGACCGATATCGTCATCCTGGTGGTGGCGGCGGACGACGGCGTGATGCCGCAGACCCAGGAAGCGGTCCAGCATGCCCGTGCGGCCGGTGTGCCACTGGTAGTAGCCGTGAACAAGATCGACAAGCAGGGCGCCGATCTCGACCGCATCAAGAATGACTTGGCGGCGCTGGATGTTATTCCGGAAGAGTGGGGTGGCAACACCCAGTTCGTTCCAGTCTCGGCCAAGGTCGGTACGGGTGTCGACGAGCTGCTCGAGGCGGTGCTGCTGCAGGCCGAGGTTCTCGAGCTGAAGGCAACCCCGACCGCGCCTGGGCGTGGTGTAGTGGTCGAGTCGCGTCTGGACAAGGGCCGCGGCCCGGTGGCGACCGTGCTGGTGCAGGACGGTACCCTGCGCCAGGGCGACATGGCACTGGTCGGTTCCAATTACGGGCGTATCCGCGCCATGCTCGACGAGAATGGCCAGCCAATCAAAGAGGCCGGCCCGGCGATCCCGGTCGAGATCCTCGGTCTGGACGGCACCCCGGATGCCGGTGACGAGCTGACCATCGTCTCCGACGAGAAGAAGGCGCGCGAAGTGGCGCTGTTCCGGCAGGGCAAGTTCCGCGAAGTCAAACTCGCGCGTGCGCAGGCCGGCAAGCTGGAAAACATCTTCGAAAGCATGGGCCAGGACGAGAAGAAGACGCTCAACATCGTCCTCAAGTCCGACGTCCGTGGTTCGTTGGAGGCGCTGCAAGGCTCCCTCGGTGGTCTGGGCAACGAGGAAGTCCAGGTACGGGTGGTGGCAGGCGGTGTCGGTGGTATCACCGAGAGCGATGCCAACCTGGCGCTGGCCTCCAATGCGGTGCTGTTCGGCTTCAACGTGCGGGCTGATGCTGGCGCGCGCAAGATCGTCGAGCAGGAAGGTCTGGACATGCGCTACTACAACGTCATCTACGACATCATTGAAGATGTTAAGAAGGCGCTGACCGGTATGCTCGGCAGCGATGTTCGCGAGAACATCCTGGGTATTGCCGAAGTGCGTGATGTGTTCCGTTCGCCGAAGTTTGGCGCGATCGCCGGCTGTATGGTGATCGAGGGCATCGTTCACCGTAACCGTCCGATCCGCGTACTACGTGAAGACGTGGTGATCTTCGAAGGCGAGCTGGAATCGCTGCGGCGCTTCAAGGACGACATGTCCGAAGTGCGCGCCGGCATGGAGTGCGGCATCGGCGTGAAGAGCTACAACGACGTCAAGGTCGGCGACAAGATCGAAGTGTTCGAGAAAGTCCAAGTGGCCCGCAGCCTCTAAGCCGCGAGCCGTAAGACGCAACGCCCGGTCCGGCTTCCGCTGGCCGGGCGTTTGCCGCTTCTAAACCGCCCGGGTTTTGCCCGCGTGGAGAGTGACAGGTAGTAACCATGGCAAAAGACTATAGCCGTACCCAACGCATCGGCGATCAGATGCAGCGCGAGCTATCCCAGCTGATCCGCCGCGAAGTCAAAGACCCACGCGTGGGGCTGGTGACCATCACCGCCGTCGAGGTGAGCCGCGATGTCGGCCACGCCAAGATTTTCATTACCGTGATGGGCCAAGAGGGTGATGAAGCAATCGCGCAGAACCTCAAGGCCCTCAATGATGCCGCCGGCTTCCTGCGCATGCAGCTGGGCCGTGCGATGAAGCTGCGCAGTGTGCCGCAGCTGCATTTCCACTACGACGAGAGTGTCATTCGCGGCACCCATCTGTCGGCGCTGATCGATCGTGCGATGGCTGAAGACAGTCAGCATCGCCCTGTTGATCCGGATGCCGAGGAGTAAGCAGTGGCTCAGGTTAAGCGTGTTCGCCGCAACGTCAGCGGCATCCTCCTGCTCGACAAGCCGCGTGGCCTCACTTCAAACGCCGCGCTGCAGAAGGTCCGCTGGCTGCTGAATGCCGAGAAGGCCGGCCATACCGGCAGTCTCGACCCGTTGGCCACCGGCGTGCTGCCGCTGTGCTTTGGCGAGGCGACCAAATTCTCGCAATACCTGCTGGATGCCGACAAGGGCTATGAAACCCTGATGCAGTTAGGGGTGGCCACCAGCACCGGCGATGCCGAAGGTGAAGTGCTGGAGCGTCGCGAGGTGACCGTTGGTCGTGCCGATATCGAGGCTGTGCTGCCGCGTTTTCGTGGTGAAATCAGTCAGATACCCCCGATGTACTCGGCCCTCAAACGCGATGGTCAGCCGCTGTACAAGCTGGCGCGGGCGGGTGAAGTAGTGGAGCGTGAGGCGCGTTCTGTTACTATTGCGCGCTTGGATTTGCTCAGTGTGGAGCAGTCGCAAGCGCGATTGGCCGTGGCCTGCAGCAAAGGCACCTATATCCGTACCTTGGTCGAAGACATCGGCCAGCTGCTTGGTTGCGGTGCCCATGTCGCCGAGTTGCGGCGTACCCAGGCCGGGCCCTTCCAGTTGGCGCAGACGGTCAGTCTGGAGACGCTGGAACAGGCCCATGCCGAGGGCGGCAACGAGGCGCTGGATCGTTTCCTGCTGCCATCCGATAGTGGCCTGGAACATTGGCCACTGCTGCAGTTCTCCGAGCACAGCAGTTATTACTGGCTGCATGGACAGCCGGTACGCGCACCGGAGGCGCCCAAGTTTGGCATGGTGCGGGTGCAAGATCACAACGGTCGCTTCATCGGTATCGGCGAAGTGAGCGAAGACGGGCGGATTGCGCCGCGTCGACTGATTCGGTCGGAATGACCGAACCCGCGTGCGGATTCGTCCGCTTGCGGGCAACGAGGGTGGCTGTTGGCAGGCACGGTCATTCCTTCATCCAAACACAGGAAGCGATTCCTGGCCTGTTCCATTTAGAGGAAGCCCATCATGGCACTCAGCGTTGAAGAAAAAGCCCAGATCGTTAACGAGTACAAGCAAGCTGAAGGCGACACCGGTTCTCCGGAAGTGCAAGTTGCACTGCTGTCCGCCAACATCAACAAGCTGCAAGGCCACTTCAAGGCCAACGGTAAAGACCACCACTCCCGTCGTGGTCTGATCCGTATGGTTAACCAGCGTCGCAAGCTGCTGGATTACCTGAAGGCCAAGGACACCACTCGTTACAGCGCCCTGATCGGTCGCCTGGGTCTGCGTCGCTAAGACGCGACCTGAGTTGGAAGCTGGGAGTTTGTTGCTGGAAGTCGGGTTTCACCGGGCTTCTGGTTGCGGGCTTCCAGCTTCTGGCTTTTTGCCTGGACGGTTTACGGGTCCGACACCTGTGACTGCCCCCGAATTTCGCAAGATGCACAGTTCCCCCAAGGCAACAGAGAGAAGGAAAACACCGTGAACCCGGTAATCAAGAAATTCCAGTTCGGTCAATCGACCGTCACCCTCGAGACGGGCCGTATCGCCCGTCAAGCCTCCGGCGCCGTGCTGGTCACCGTCGACAACGACGTTACCGTATTGGTCGCTGTGACCGGCGCCAAAACTGCCGACCCGAGCAAAGGCTTTTTCCCGCTCTCCGTGCATTACCAGGAAAAAACCTACGCCGCCGGCAAGATCCCCGGCGGTTTCTTCAAGCGTGAAGCGCGTCCTTCCGAGAAAGAGACCCTGACCTCGCGTCTGATCGACCGTCCGATCCGTCCGCTGTTCCCGGAAGGCTTCCAGAACGAAGTGCAGGTCATCTGCACCGTGGTTTCCACCAGCAAGAAAACCGATCCGGACATCGCCGCGATGATCGGTACCTCGGCCGCCCTGGCCATCTCCGGGATCCCGTTCGAGGGCCCGATCGGTGCCGCGCGCGTGGCCTTCCACCCGGAAACCGGCTACCTGTTGAACCCGACCTACGAGCAACTCAAGGCTTCCAGCCTGGACATGGTCGTGGCCGGCACTAAAGACGCGGTCCTGATGGTCGAATCGGAAGCCAAAGAGCTGACCGAAGACCAGATGCTCGGCGCCGTGCTCTTCGCCCATGACGAATTCCAGGCCGTGATCAAGGCCGTCAGCGAACTGGCTGCCGAAGCGGGTAAACCGACTTGGGACTGGCAGGCCAAACCGGCCAACACCCCACTGCTCGACGCCATCCGTGGCGAGTTCGGCGAAGCGATCTCCCAGGCCTACACCATCACCGTCAAGCACGAGCGTTATGGCCGTCTGGGCGAGTTGCGTGACCAGGTCGTCGCCAAGTTCTCCGGTGAAGAAGGCCAACCGTCTGCCGGTGAAGTCAAAGACGCCTTCGGCGAAATCGAATACCGCACCGTGCGCGAGAACATCGTTAATGGCAAACCGCGTATCGATGGCCGCGACACCCGTACCGTACGCGGCCTGAACATCGAAGTCGGCGTGCTCGACAAGACTCACGGTTCAGCGCTGTTCACCCGCGGTGAAACCCAGGCGCTGGTGGTGGCCACCCTCGGCACCGCGCGTGACGCCCAGCTGCTCGATACCCTCGAAGGCGAGCGCAAAGACCCCTTCATGCTGCACTACAACTTCCCGCCCTATTCGGTCGGTGAGTGTGGCCGCATGGGTGCTACCGGTCGTCGCGAAATCGGTCACGGCCGTCTGGCCCGCCGTAGCGTATCGGCCATGCTGCCGAGCGCCGACGAGTTCCCGTACACCATCCGCGTGGTCTCGGAGATCACCGAATCCAACGGTTCCAGCTCCATGGCTTCGGTCTGCGGCGCTTCCCTGGCACTGATGGACGCCGGTGTGCCGATGAAGGCACCGGTGGCCGGTATCGCCATGGGCCTGGTCAAGGAAGGCGAGAAGTTCGCCATCCTCACCGACATCCTCGGTGACGAAGACCACCTCGGCGACATGGACTTCAAAGTAGCCGGTACCGCCAAGGGCGTGACCGCGCTGCAGATGGACATCAAGATCAACGGCATCACCGAAGAGATCATGGAGATCGCTCTCCAGCAGGCACTGGAAGCACGCCTGAACATCCTCGGCCAGATGAACCAGGTAATCGCCCAGTCGCGCAGCGAGCTGTCCGAAAACGCCCCGACCATGCTGGCGATGAAGATCGACCAGGACAAGATCCGTGACGTGATCGGCAAGGGTGGCGCCACCATCCGCGGCATTTGCGAAGAGACCAAGGCCTCGATCGACATCGAAGACGACGGCTCGATCAAGATTTTCGGCGAAACCAAGGAAGCGGCCGAGGCTGCCAAACAGCGCGTACTGGCCATCACCGCGGAAGCCGAGATCGGCAAGATCTATGTCGGCAAGGTCGAGCGCATCGTCGACTTCGGCGCCTTCGTCAACATCCTGCCGGGCAAGGACGGTCTGGTGCACATCTCGATGTTGAGTGATCAGCGCGTCGAGAAGGTCACCGACGTGCTTAAGGAAGGTCAGGAGGTCAAGGTGCTGGTGCTGGACGTGGACAACCGCGGCCGCATCAAACTGTCGATCAAAGACGTAGCCGCTGCCGAGGCTTCCGGGGTTTAATCCCAGCTCAGGCTAGCCAGAAAAGAGGGCCCTCGTGGGCCCTCTTTTTTTTTGCCCGTACCCACCGTTCCCAATGCCTGCACAAGGACGTCCCGGCCATGGACAAGACCCTCTGCCACTACCATCCCGCGCAACCGGCGACCTGGCACTGCGTGCCCTGTCAGCGTCCCTATGGCGATTGCTGCATTCCGCTGAATGCCGATGCTCCGGAGGAAACGCCGCTCTGCCCGCTGTGCCGCGGCACGCTCGACTTTCTCGGCGCAGCCAATAGCGCGCAGCCGTTCTGGGAGCGCATTCCACGCTTCTTCGCCTACGCCCTGCAAAGCGGGCCGCTGGCCTTCAGTGCGTTGCTGGCCCTGACCAGCCTGTTCATGCCGCGCTCGATCCTGCTCTGGTTCATCCTCTTCAGCGTGGCGACCAAGTACTTCTACAGCGTGATCGAGGCCTGCAGCCAGGCCGAAAAGCAGGCACCGAGCCTGCTCAGTGCCTTTACCGGCGATGGTTTCGGCCTGTTCTTCAAGCAACTGGTGGTGTTCATCCTGGCTTTCGCCGCCCTCTGGCTGGCGGCCGACTTCGACAGCGAGGCGCTGTACTGGGCGGTCACCCTCGGCTTGCTGCTGGCGTTGCCGGCCAGCATCATCCGCCTGGCGCTGGACAAGACCTTGGGCGCGGCCTTGAGTCCGGACCAGGTCGGTCAAGTGATGAAGGCCATGGGTTGGCGTTACCTGATCCTCTGCGCCTTCCTGTTTATCCTCTGGCAATCGCCGAGTTGGGTCACCTACATGCTCTCCAGCGGTTTGCCGCGGGTGGTGCTGATGCCGGTGGCGGCCCTGCTGTTCGGTTATTTCGGCGTGGTGATGTGCGCCATGATGGGCTATGCGGTGTTCCAGTATCAGGGTGCACTCGGCTATGTGATCGCCGATGCGGAGGATCAGGCCGGCTTCCCCGCGGCCGAATACCTGCGCCGCCGCGCCCTGGCCGAGGCCGAGGTGCGGTTCAAGGAAGGCCAGAGCAGCCAGGCCCTAGAGACCCTCAGGCTGGCGTTGGAGCGCGACCCCGACGACCTCAAGTTGAACGAGCGCTTCCATCAGCTGCTCTATGGCTTGAACGCCCGTCAGCGCTGCCTGCATCACCTCAACCACTACCTGCCGTTGGCGGCGCGGCGCAATCCGCCGCTGGCGGCCACCGCGCTGCTCAATGCGCGGCAGTTGCAGGCGGACTTTCTGCCCGCCGATGCACTGGTCTGCGAGACCATAGCCGCCGCCCTGCTGGCGCGGCACAAGACCCGCGAGGCCCTGAGCCTGCTGCGTAACCTGCACCAGCGTTTCCCCGCCTATCCGCACATCCCCCGCGCCTATCTGCTGGCGGCCCGCGGTTTTGCCGAGAATCTCGGCCAGCTGGAGCCGGCGCAGCAGCTGCTGGCGTTCATCCGTGCGCGCTATCCGCAGTCGCCCTTGTTGGCCGAAGTCACCGCTCTGGAGGCGACTCTGACGCGCTTGGCAGAACAATCCTCAGGCGCATGAGGGCGGAAAAATCATGCAAGTTGCAGGTGAGAGGTTGGCTGGGTCTTGCAAACTGCACGATCAGGGTAGCCGCCGATATTTGTCAACTCGTTGAAAGTTAAGGGCTTTGTTTTTATCGAAAAGCTGGCACAGGGCTTGCGCTTGTTCCTATGTGACTGTTAGTCCCTATGCGACTGTTGCCAGGACCCGGCGCAGTTTTTTCAAGAAAACAGGAGTGACGCTAATGAACACGCCCTTCAACAAACTCGCGATTGCTGCCGCCACTGCTGGCGTACTGAGCCTGTCCATGGCGGGCGGAGCTATCGCTGCTCCGCAGAACACCCAACCGCCGATGGCGGCTACCGGAACTGTTGATAAAGCCCAGGAAGCCGTCTCCGATACCTGGATCACCAGCAAGGTCAAATCCACCTTCGTGGCGGATAAGGCCTTGAGTGCGCTGGATATCAAAGTCGAAACCAATCAAGGCGTGGTTTCCTTGTCTGGAGTAGTCGGCAATGATGCCGAGCGCGATTTGGCGATCGAAAAAACCAAGGCTATCAAGGGCGTCACGGATGTTTCGGCCGATGGTCTGAAAGCGACGGACTAAACCGACAAAGCCAGAATTTGAAGGTATGGCAGGGCATGGAGGCCCCGCCCCGGGAGGGCGAAACAGACGCTCCTGCTTTGGTTTGTCCAGTACCTATACGAGGATGACCTATATGGATACCGTCATCATCGGGGGTAAATGGAAGCAGCTCGCCGGCAAACTTCAAGAAGGTTACGGTTGGAGCAAAGAGCGGGCCGAGCAAAAGGTGCGCGATCTTAGCGGCCACCTTTGATCGACACGCAGCACAGCAACCCACCGGCTTGTCCCGGTGGGTTTTTCGTCTATGGAGGTTCAGCCGCGGCTCAGATGCTGCTGATAGAGCCCCAGTTGCTCAGTCTGCTCGGCGTGGGGATGGGCTTGGCGCAAGAAGGAGCTGAGCTCGCGGACCGCGACGAGATCGCGTTGCTGACCGAGTAACTTGGCTAGCTGTAGGGTCAAGGCTGGAAACTGGGTCGGCTGGTTGGGCAGTTGACTGAGTCTGCGCCAGGCCTTGAGCGCGTGGGAGTGGACGCCTGCGCGCACCAACCCCTGGAGCAGATGCAGCTGGATGGCGGGATGGCGCAGCAGCGGCTGTTCCGCCTCGTTCGAATCTTCCGCGAGCCGCTGCAGCAGGGGCCGGGCGGACGGCTCAGGCAGGCTGAACAGCTGCTTCAGCACGGCGCTCAGCAAGGCCTTGTCCTGGCGGCTCTTGGCCACGGGGTAGAGGCGCTCCAGCAGGGCCACGCGTGCGGGGTAGCGCTGCAGCAGGTCGAGCCCGCGCGGCACGGCCTGGTCGAGGGCGAAGCGGCTAATCAGCTGGTCGAGGCCGGCCAGTTCGCGCTTGAACGCGGCGTCCGGATCGTCCTTGTGCAGATAGGCGTCGTCGACCTTGAGCTGGCCGACCTGGCGGGGTAGCCAGACGGCAAGGAAGCCGGCGCCCATGCCGCCGAGGTGGGCGTAGTAGTTGACGTGATCGGTGGCCAGCAGCAAACCGTACAGCTCCTTGCCCATCCAGACCGGCAGGATCCACAGCGCCGGCGCGCGGAAATACCCGAACAGCGGGCCGAGCCAGTAGAAGAAGTTGATCCGGCGCAGGCCGTAGACGCCCAGGTACATGCCCATCAGCCCGGAAATCGCTCCGGAGGCACCGATGCCGGTGACCCACACCGGATCGAGCAGCCACCAGAGCAGGTGCGAGGCCAGGCCGCTGAGCAGGTACAGGCCGAGGTACAGCCAGCGGCCGAGGGCGATCTCCAGGGCGAAGCCGAAGATGAACAGGAACAGCATGTTGCCGGCCAGATGGCCGAAGTCGGCATGCAGGAACATCGCGCCGAACAGGCCCTGGACGCTGAATTTCGCCGGGATAAAGCCGAAGCGGTAGTTGCTGATGCGATCGCGCGCGGCCTCGGCGCGCTGGCGCGCTTGCTGCCAGGCCGGGTCGGCCTGATAGCTCGGGTCGTAATGCACGCGCTGCTCGAATTCGAGGTCGGTCAGGGCCAGGCCGGCCAGCTGGCTGCGTGGCAAGGCGGCGACAGCGCGCTGTTGGCTGGCGTCTAGCTCGCGGCGGCTGGCGAACGAGTCGAGAAACATCGCCCGCTCGCGGTTGAGCAGGCCGCCGTCGAGGTAGAGCTTGACCGCCTGCGCCTGGCGCGCCTGGTCGCCGCCCTGGTAGCCGAAGTAGATCAGCACATTGAGCAGGATCAGCAGCAGGGTCACGACCGGCGGCTTTTTCCAGTCCAGCGGGTGCTCGGCGGGGAGAATCAACATGCGCAGCCGTCCTTGGCGTGGGAGTTGGTGTGGACGCGGGTCAGTTGCCGCGCTTGCTCTCGATGTCCTGCAGGCGTCCGCCTTCGAAGCGCAGGAAGTAGATCATGCCACCGCTGCGCGGGCCGTAGACCCATTCCTCGACCTGTATCTCCGAGCGCCCGGAGTTGTTCTCGCTGTAGCCGATGAAATCGCGGCTGTCCGGCTTGCCGCATTTGGCGAGGACTTCCGAGGTGCGGTCGCCTTCGCTGGCGATACCCTTGTCGCAGCGCAGGGTGGAGGCAAAGGTCTCACCGGCGAGGAGCAGCAGCGGCAGGGCGAGTAGAGGGAGGGCTTTCATGGTTGGGCATCCTGTCCTGGGGTAGTCCGGCAAGCCTATCAGTTCCCGCGCTTGCTCTCGATATTGACCAGGCGATTGCCCTCGAAACGCAGGAAATAGAGCATGCCGCTGCGCGGGCCGTAGGACCATTCCTCGACCTTTACCTCCTGGCCGTAGCCGTAGTCGTCGAACACCTCGCGGTAGCCGAGGAAGTCGCGGCTGCGCGGCTGGCCGCACTTGCTCCGCACCTCGCTGATATGGTCGCCGAGGCTGATCAGCGCGCTGCCGCAGCGCAGGGTGGAGGCGGCCGAGGCCTGGCCGGCGAGCAGGAGCGAGGACAGGCTGAGGAGAGCGAGGCTTTTCACGCGGGCATCCGGGACGAGTGCTAGTGCCAGCCTATACCGTCGCCGCGGGCCTGTCAGCGTGTGCCCGGCCGGCGGCCGGGCACCAGGCTTCACTCGCTGTCTAGATGCAGGGCAGTGGCGACCTTGCCGCCGGCCTCGGCCTCGGCGAGGCTGACATCAATCAGGAAGATGCGTTCGTCCGACAAGCCACCCTTGTCGACCAGGTAGTTTTTCACGCTGGCGGCCCGGGACTGGGCCAGTTGGCGCAGCAGCAGCTCGCTCTGGCCCCAGGACTGCAGCACGGCCTCGCGCAGCTTCGCCGCGCGCTCGTCGCTGCCCAGCTCCTTCCACTCGGCCGGCGGCTGTTGCTTCAGGCGGGTGCGGTAGATCCCTTCGAGCAGGGCGTTCTGGTCATCCTCAGACACCTCCAGCTGACTGGCCTCGGCCGGCACCTTGTCGCCGCGGCGCTGGAGGATCTTGTAGTAGGTGGTCTGGTATTCGCGCTGCAGGCGCTGCTCGGCGAGCAACGCCCCATCGCTGCTCTGGGCGCTGATGCCTTCGACTTCCAGGCGCAACTGCGGGCGTTCCTTGAGCGCCTTGGCGAGGGTGTCGAGGGTGCCCTGCGAGGCGCTGTCCAGTTCGCTGCTGCCGGGGGCGAAGGGCACGTTGCTGAGGTCGACGTCGCTGCCGCCGCCGACCAGCCCGGCGATGAACTTGAACGGCGCCTGCACTGCGCGCAGCACCAGGTTGCGCAGGGTCTGCCAGACGATCGGCATGACGCTGAACTGGGGGTCGTTGAGGTCGCCGGCGACCGGCAGCTCGATCTTGATCTTGCCCTCGGTGTCCTTCAGCAGGGCCACGGCCAGGCGAATCGGCAGGTCGACGGCGTTCGGACTGTCGACCTTCTCGCCGAGCTGCAGTTGTTCGACCACCACCTTGTTTTCCGCCTTCAGCTGCTTCTTGGTGATCTGGTAGTGCAGGTCGAGATTGAGCCGGCCCTTGCGGATGCGGTAGCCGGCGAACTTGCCGGAATAGGGGGTGAGGGTGGTCAGTTCGACGCGCTTGAAGCTGGTGGTCAGATCGAGACTGTCCAGCGGGTCGAACGGATTGATGCTGCCGAGGATGCTCACCGGCGCATAGCGGTCGACCTTGCCCTTGATCGCCACCTTGGCCGCTTGCGGCTTGCGGCTGTCGAGGGTGCCGATACTGCCATTGAGCTGCTGGATGGCGGTGGCGAAGTTGGGCCGCAGGCTGAAGTCGGCGAAGTTGGCCGAGCCGTTGGCGATGCTGATTGCGCCGATACGGATGCCCAGCGGCTTGCCCGCCGGGTTGGCGGGCGCCGGTGACGGCGTTTGGCCGGCAGGCGTGGCGGGCTGCGGGATCAGCAAATCGTTGATGTTGGTGGTCTGGTCTTCGTTGATCATCACCCGCGCGTAGGGCTGGTCGAGGCTGACTTTGGCGATCTCCAGGTGGTCCTTGTGCTGGTAGTTGAGGCCCTCCAGCACCAGCGTTTGCCATTTAACGAAGTCGCGCTCCTTGAGGGTGTCGAGGGTGTGCAGCTGGTTGACCTCGGCGCGGCCGTTGACGGCGAAAGCTAGCGGCTCTGTGCTTTGCAGGTCGACATCGAGGTCGCTGCCGAGCAGGCCGCTGCGCAGTTCCAGGCGAATGAACGGGCTGATGTAGGCCTGCGCCACACGCAGGTCGATGTCGCGGGTGGCGACCTTGAGCTTGGCGCTGACCGGCTTGAGGTTGACCTCGCCCTCGGCGCTCAGCTGGCCCTGTTTGCCCAGCCCGGTCTCGAGCTTGAGGCCGAAGGGCGACTGGTTGAGGCTGTCGAAATTACGCAGATCGAGGCTCAGTGGGCCGACCTCCAGGACCACAGGCTCGGCCGGCTGGCGGTCGGCGAGGTGGATGCGGTAATCGCGTAGCTGGGTGTCGACCAGCAGCACCTGCCAGGGCTTGCTCGGTTCGGGCTCAGCTGGCGTCGGCGTCGGCGTCGGCGTCTGGGCTGGCGCGGCGGGAGGTGGAGTTGTTAGTGGTTGCTGGGCAGCGCCGGCGGCCATCGGGTGGCTCGCGGCTGGCGTCTCAGGAGTCGCGGGTGCCGGGGCGGCCTCTGCCGGAGCCTGGGCAGGGGCAGGGGCAGGGGCAGGGGGCTGTGGGCGCTGGTGCGCGGCGAACAGCTTCTGCCAGTCGAGCTGGCCATCCTTCTCGCGGGTGGCCCAGGTTTCCAGATTCTGGCTGCGGATCTTGCCGACGATTACCTGTTGCTTGGCCAGATCCAGGCTGGTTTCGCTGACTTCCAGGCGCTCCAGGCGCACCAAGGGCTTGTTGTCCGGGCTCTTGATGGCGAAGGGTGCCACAGTGATGGTGGCGTTGCTCAGCTTCAGCTCGGTGCCTTTGGTCAGGTTCAGCGAGTAGTCGCTATTGAGGCTGATCACGCCGTCCTCCAGTACTAGCGGCACGGCATCGCGCACGTAGGGCCAGAAGCCTTTCATCTTGCCGTCGGTGAGCTTGAGCTGGCCGCTGGAGGTGATCGGCGACAGGCTGACCTGACCATGCCAGTCGATGCGCCCACCGTGCGGGCCGATGGCCACTAGGCTCATGTCGGCATTGTCGTGGGGCAGGGTGCTGAGGTTCATCAATTCGAGGTTGAGCGAGTCGTAGGCGAACTCGACCGGCTCGCTGGGGCGCAGATCCTGGAAGTGCAGACCACCTTCGGTCAAAACGATGCGGTCGATGCGCAGCGGAAAGGGTTCGCTCGGCGGCTGTTCGGCGGGCTTCGGTTCGCTCGGCGGCAGCTCGAACAATTGGCTCAGGTTGAGCTTGCCGTCCTTGGCGAACAGCACCTCGGTGTGCGATTTCTCCAACTCGACCGCGGCCAGGTGCAGCGCGCCACTCCACAGGCTGTCCAGCTGCAGGTTGGCGTACAGGCGTTGGAAGCCGGCCTGCGCTTGCTCGGCTTCGCCGACATGCAGGCCCCAGAGGGTCAGTTCCAGGCTGAACGGGTTGAGTTCCAGGCGCTCCAAATGCGCTGGCACCGTCGCGTACTGGGCCAGTTGCTGGTTAGCCACGCGCAGGGCGATGCCTGGGAGGATCAGGAAGCCGAGCAGGCTGTAAAGGGCTAGGGCGATCAGCAGGGCGCCGGCGGCGCGTTTCAATCCTTTGGGCATGGTGCGGCGTCATCTTCCAGGCTGAGGTGCCGTGGAGTATGGCATGGCTGTGTGAGTGTGCGGCCCCTACACCCGCTCAAAAACGCAGGATCAGGGTCTTCAGCGGCGGCTGGCCGTCCATCGAGGGGAAGTCCGCGGCGGGGGGCAGGGGTTGGCAGTCGCGCACCGATCGGCCGAGTTTCTCGGCGCAGCGCAGCACCTGCTCGCGCCAGTCGTGCATTGCCACCTTCGCCAGGTTGTTGCAGCAGATCAGCACGCCGTTGGCGGCGGTGGCCAGCAGCGCCGGCTTGAGCAGACTCTGGTAATCGCGCAGCAGGTCGACGGTACCGAAGGTGCTCTTGGCCCAGGCCGGCGGGTCGAGGAACACCAGGTCGAACTGGCGCGCCTGCAGGCGTGGGTAGTGCGGCAGTTTGTGCCCGCGCCGCGCGCTGACGGGCAGGCCGGCCAACTGGCGGACGGCCGGGAAGTAATCGGACTGGACGAATTGCATGGCCGGCAGCTGCGGGTTGAGCGCGCCGTTCTCGCGGCCGACCGCCAGGTTGCCTTCGGCGAAGTCCAGGTTGACCACCGTGCTGGCGCCACCAGCCGCTGCGCTGAGACCGACGCCGCAGGTGTAGGCGAACAGGTTGAGCACCGATTTGCCGGCACTGTGGGCCTTGATCCAGCCACGGGCGTTGCGCAGGTCGAGGAACAGCAGTGGATCCTGGCCCGGATGGCGGCCGCGCACCCGGTAGTTGAGGCCCCATTCGTGGCCGATCAGGTCTTTCAGGGCGGCGGCGTCGGGCTGATACACCGGATCGCTGCGGTCGATGCGCGAGTTACCCTGCGAGCGGTCGTTGTAGACCAGCAGCAGGTCGAGGCCGAGGCTGCGCTCGATCTCCGCGTGCAGGGCCAGCAGGGCGTCGCGCTCGAGGGTTTGGTGGAAACTCTGCACCAGCAACTGCGGGCCGTAGCGGTCGACGGTCAGGCCCGGTGCGCCTTCCTGGCTGCCGTGGAACAGGCGGTAGCAGTCGGTGCCCTGGGCATGCAGTTCGGTGAGCAGGGCCTGGCGGGTATCGAAGGCGGCGCGCAGCGCCTGATTGAGAGAAGGCATGCGCGGCGTCTCGGTGAGAGGAGGCGCGCAGTTTATCAAGAAAAACGCCGGCACTTGGCCGGCGCTTCCTTGGCATCAGGGGATTAACGCTCAATCGCCAGCGCTACGCCCTGGCCGCCGCCGATGCACAGGGTGGCGAGTCCCTTCTTGGCGTCGCGCTTGAGCATCTCGTGCAGCAGGGTCACCAGCACGCGGCAGCCGGAGGCGCCGATCGGGTGGCCGAGGGCGATGGCGCCGCCATTGACGTTGACCTTGTCCGCGTCCCAGCCAAGCTCCTGGCCGACCGCCAGGGACTGCGCGGCGAAGGCTTCGTTGGCTTCGATCAGGTCGAGGTCAGCCAGCTGCCAGCCGGCCTTTTCCAGGCAGCGCTTGGTCGCCGAGACTGGGCCGATGCCCATGATCGCCGGGTCGACGCCGGCATTGGCGTAGCCGGCGATCTTCGCCAGCACCGGCAGGCCGAGGGCCTTGGCTTTCTCGGCACTCATCAGCAGCACGGCGGCGGCGCCGTCGTTGAGGCTGGAGGCGTTGCCGGCGGTGACGCTGCCGTCCTTCTTGAACGCCGGCTTGAGCTTGGCCAGGGATTCGGCGCTGGTGCCCGCGCGCGGCTGTTCATCGGTGGCGAAGGCCAGCGGCTCGCCTTTCTTCTGCGGAATCAGGATCGGGGTGATCTCATCATTGAAGCGTCCACCTTCGATGGCGGCCACGGCTTTCTGCTGCGAGGCGGCGGCGAAGGCGTCCTGCTGCTCGCGGCTGAGGCCGTACTTGGCCACCAGATTCTCGGCGGTGATGCCCATGTGGTAATCGTTGAAGGCGTCCCACAGGCCGTCCTGAATCATGGTGTCGATCAGTTTGGCGTGGCCCATGCGCAGGCCGGTACGGGCGCCAGGCATGACGTAGGGGGCGAGGCTCATGTTCTCCTGGCCGCCGGCGATGATCACCTCGGCGTCGCCACAGCGGATCGCCTGGGCACCCAGGTGCAGGGCCTTGAGGCCGGAGCCGCAGACCTTGTTGAGGGTCAGGGCCGGCACCGCATGCGGCAGGCCGGCGAGGATCGCCGCCTGGCGCGCCGGGTTCTGGCCGCTGCCGGCGGTCAACACCTGGCCGAAGATCACTTCATCCACCTCGGCGCCGTCCAGGCCGGTTTGCTCCAGCAGGCGGCGGATCACCGCGGCGCCCAGTTCCGGGGCCGGAATATTGGCCAGCGCGCCCTGGAAGCTGCCGATGGCGGTGCGGGTGGCGGCGACGATGACGACTTCTTGCATGACGCAGATCCTCAGGAAAAAGCGGGTCGAGCCGCGGCTGTCGTATGGTTAGGGCAATGGTTGCACAGGCATTTGTCGGTGGCCACCTCCCGGACTGGGTGGTCATGGCCTCAGCGGATGGGCGGCAGGCCCATGCGCCGCCGGGCGCGGTGCAGCGAGCCGTTGCGTACCGCCCAGCGCAGCAAGGGCACGCTGCCGCGCACCCCGGCGCGGATCAGTCGGCGTTGCAGCGGGCCTAGACGCAGGTCGAGCAGGTCGCCGGCCCAGTCCGGCAGCAGGTCGATGCCGGCGCGCAGCATCAAGGCGCTGTAGGGGCGGGCGAAGGCGCTCGGCGAGGGGGCGGCGAGCAGTACGCGGATTACCTCGCGGGTGCGCGAGTCGTAGCGCAATTGCGGGCGCATGGCCTGCAGGTAGTCCGCCACCGCCTGGCGCGAACGCGGCACGTCGTGGGCGCCGAGGCGTTCGGCGACCAGGGCGATTTCGGCGTAATAGCGGTCCTGCTCGTGACCCGGAAATTCCGGATTGCGGTAGCGCAGGTAGGACTTGAGGAAGCTGCTGACCTCGGCCACATGCACCCAGGTCAACAGGTCCGGGTCGTTGGCGGCATAGGGCCGGCCATCCGGCAGGGTGCCGACCACGCCTTCATGGATGCGCTGCACGCGGGCGATGAGCTTGTCCGCATCGGCGCGCGCGCCGTAGGTGGTGGTCGAGATGAACTGGCCGGTGCGGCGTAGGCGGCCGAGCATGTCCTCGCGGAAGTTGGAATGATCCCAGACCCCGGCCAAGGCCCGGGGGTGAAGCATCTGCAGAAGCAGCGCGCTGACGCCGCCGATCAGCATGGCGCTGAAGTCGCCATGCACCTGCCAGCATGCCGAGTCGGGGCCGAACAGCCCGGGGTCGCCGGCCGGCGACTCGAAGTCGACCCCGCCGAGGGCCAGGCCGCTGAGGTTGAGCACCTGGCTTTCGATGTGACGGCGGAGCGTTTCCATGGCGACGGCTGGCTTCCTTGCCCCTCTCCCGGGCAGGAGAGGGGGCGTTGCGGGTTAACGGTTGAGGCGCTTGCCGATCAGCCCATCGACCACCGAGGGGTCGGCCAGGGTCGAGGTGTCGCCGAGGCTGTCCAGTTCGTTGCAGGCGATCTTGCGCAGGATGCGCCGCATGATCTTGCCCGAGCGGGTTTTCGGCAAGGCCGGCGCCCACTGCAGCAGTTCAGGCTTGGCGAAGCTGCCGATTTCCTTGCCGACCAGCGCCAGCAGTTCCTGCTTCAGCGCCTCGCTCGGCTCGATGCCGTTCATCGGCGTGACGAAGGCGTAAATGCCCTGACCCTTCACGTCATGCGGATAGCCGACCACCGCCGCCTCGGCGACCGCATCATGCAGCACCAGGGCGCTTTCCACCTCGGCGGTGCCGATGCGGTGGCCGGAGACGTTGATCACGTCATCGACTCGGCCGGTGATCCAGTAGTAGCCGTCCTCGTCGCGGCGCGCGCCGTCGCCGGTGAAGTAGTAGCCGGGGTAAGCGCTGAAGTAGGTGTCGAGCATGCGCTGGTGGTCGCCGTAGACGCTGCGGATCTGGCTCGGCCAGCTGGCCTTGATCGCCAGTACGCCTGAGCCTGCGCCGGCAATTTCCTGGCCCTGTTCATCCAGCAGCACCGGCTGTACGCCGAAGAACGGGCGGGTCGCCGAGCCGGGCTTGAGGGTAGTGGCGCCGGGCAGCGGGGTGATCATGATGGCGCCGGTTTCGGTCTGCCACCAGGTGTCGACGATCGGGCAGCGGGTTTCGCCGACCACGTGGTAGTACCACTCCCAGGCTTCCGGGTTGATCGGCTCGCCCACCGTGCCGAGCAGGCGCAGACTGCTGCGCGAAGTCTTCTCCACCGGCGCGGTGCCTTCGCGCATCAGCGCGCGCAGGGCAGTCGGCGCGGTGTAGAAGGTGTTCACCTGATGCTTGTCGATTACTTGCCAGAAGCGCGAGGCGTCCGGGTAGTTCGGCACGCCCTCGAAGATCAGGCTGGTGGCGCCGTTGGCCAGCGGGCCGTAGACGATGTAGCTGTGGCCGGTGACCCAGCCGACGTCGGCGGTGCACCAGTAGATGTCGCCGTCGTGGTAGTCGAACACGTACTTGTGGGTCATCGCCGCCTGCAGCAGGTAGCCGCCACTGGTGTGCAGCACGCCCTTGGGTTTGCCGGTACTGCCGGAGGTGTAGAGGATAAACAGCGGGTCTTCCGCGTCCATCGGCTCCGGCGGGCAGTCGCCGTCCACCGTGCGCAGCGCTTCGTGGTACCAGAGGTCGCGGCCCTCGGCCCAGGCGATCTTGCCCTGGGTGCGCTCGACCACCACTACCGTGCTGACGTTCGGGCAGCTCTGCAGGGCCTTGTCGACGTTGGTCTTGAGCGGGATGTACTTGCCGCCGCGCACACCCTCGTCGGCGGTGATCACGGTGCGGCAGTCGGCATCGAGGATGCGGTCGCGCAGGGCATCCGGCGAGAAGCCGCCGAACACCACCGAATGCACCGCGCCGATGCGCGCGCAGGCGAGCATGGCGTAGGCCGCCTCCGGCACCATCGGCATGTAGATGCACACCCGGTCACCCTTGCTCACGCCGCGCTGCTTGAGCACGTTGGCCAGGCGGCAGACGTGGGAGTGCAACTTGTTGTAGGTGATGTGCGCCGATTCGCTGGGGTTGTCACCCTCCCAGATGAAGGCGATCTGTTCGCCGCGCTCGGCCAGATGGCGGTCGATGCAGTTGTAACTGACATTCAGCTGGCCGCCCTTGAACCAGGTGGCCTGGCCCTTGTGCATGTCGCCGTGGTGCACGCTGTGCCAGGGCTTGAACCAATCGAGGAAGGCTTTCGCCTGTTCGCCCCAGAAGATTTCGGGCGCCTCGACGGATTGCCGGTACAGGCGCTGGTAGTCGTCTTCATTCAGATGCGCGCGTTTGCGCACCGCATCGGGGACTGGGTGGCTGCTGATTTCAAACATGGCGAGTCCTCCTTGTTGTATGCCGCATTTGCCGTTAAGGGTGCACCCAGGCAGTTGCTTGGTTCAACCCGGGCCGGTGTTTCCCCAACTTTAGAACACCGCAGAAAGCACGAACCCGGCACGGGGCCGGGTTCGCAAGGTTTCCGCCGAGAGGACCTCAGCCGCGGTGACGGCCGCGGAAGAAGTCGATCAGGCCCTGGGTCGAGGCATCCTCAGCCGGCTGCTCGTTGCTGCCGGTGAGGCGCTGATACACGCTCTTACCCAGCTCCTTGCCCAGTTCGACGCCCCACTGGTCGAAGGCGTTGATGCCCCAGATCACGCTTTGGGCGAACACTTTGTGCTCGTACATCGCCACCAGCGCGCCCAGCCGGCGCGGGCTGATGCGTTCGAGCACCAGGGTGTTGCTCGGCCGATTGCCGGGAATCACCTTGTGTGGCGCCAGGCGCTGCACTTCGTCTTCCGGCAGGCATTTGCCGCGCAGTTCCTCCTCGGCTTCCGCGCGGGTCTTGCCGAGCATCAGCGCCTGGCTCTGCGACAGGCAGTTGGCATACAGCCACTGGTGGTGGTCGGCCACCGGGTTGTAGCTGACCACCGGCACGATGAAGTCCGCCGGAATCAGCTGGGTGCCCTGGTGCAGCAGCTGGTGGTAAGCGTGCTGGCCGTTGCAGCCGACGCCGCCCCAGATCACCGGGCCGGTATCACAGCTCACCGGACTGCCGTCCTGGCGCACGGATTTGCCGTTGGACTCCATGTCCAGCTGCTGCAGGTGCTTGGTGATGTTCCGCAGGTAGTGATCGTAGGGCAGGATCGCGTGGCTCTGCGCGCCCCAGAAGTTGCCATACCACACGCCGAGCAGGGCTAGCAGCACTGGCATGTTGCGTTCGAAGGGGGCGGTGAGGAAGTGCTGGTCCATGCTGTAGGCACCGGACAGCAGTTCCTTGAAGTTGGACATGCCGATGGCCAGGGCGATCGGTAGGCCAATCGCCGACCACAGCGAGTAGCGGCCGCCGACCCAGTCCCACATCGGGAAGATGTTTTCCTCGCGGATACCGAACTCGACGGCGGCCTCGCGATTGCTGGAAACGGCGATGAAGTGCTTGTACAAGTCCGCCTGCGAGCCGCCCTGGGCCAGGTACCAGCTGCGCGCGGCCTGGGCGTTCTTCAGTGTCTCGAGGGTGCTGAAGGACTTCGACGAGACGATGAACAGCGTGGTTTCCGCGCGCAGGCTGGCCGACAGTTCATGGAACTCGCTGCCGTCGATATTGGCCAGGTAATGGCAGCGCACCCCGCGCTGGGCAAACGGCAGCAGGGCCTCGGAGACCAGTTGCGGGCCGAGGAAGGAGCCGCCGATGCCGATGTTCACCACATCGGTGATCGGTTTCTCGCTGTAACCGCGCCACAGGCCGTCATGGATGCGCCCGACCAGTTCGGTCATCTGATTGAGCACGCGGTGCACTTCCGGCATCACGTTGACGCCATTCACCGGCAGACGGTCGGCCACCGGCCGGCGCAGCGCGGTGTGCAGGGCCGGGCGGCCCTCGGAGGCGTTGAGCAGCTCGCCGTTGAACAGCGCCTCGATCGCCTCCTGCAGCTTGGCCTCGCGCGCCAGGCGCACCAACAGCTCGCGGGTCTGACGGTCGATCAAGTTCTTTGAGTAGTCGAGGAACAGGCCGCTGCTGCTCAGGGAGAATTCCTTGAAACGCTCGCTGTCTTGGCTGAAGGCTTCGCGCATGCTGAAGTCCTGCATCGCCAGCCGATGCTGGGCGAGCGCCTGCCAGGCGGACAGGGTGGTGACATCGAGCGGGGTTTGGTAATACGCCATGGCCTGCGGGTTCCTTGAGCAAGAGCGAGTTTTGGACAGTAAAAAGCCCGGAACGCTCCGGGCTTTCAGTCTAGCGGTTTGCGGTCTAGGCGACCTGCACCGGGATGGCGTTGCTGGTGTGGCTCAGCTGGTTGCCCGGCGCCATGTACAGCATGCGCGGCTTGAAGCTGGCCAACTCGGCCTCACTGTAGTGGGCATAGGCGCAGATGATCACGCGATCACCGACTTTGGCCTTGTGCGCGGCGGCGCCGTTCACCGAGATGATCTTCGAGCCTTCCTCGCCGCGGATCGCGTAGGTGGTGAAGCGCTCACCGTTGTCGATGTTGTAGATCTGGATCTGCTCATATTCGCGGATGCCGGCGAGGTTCAGCCATTCACCGTCGATGGCGCAGGAGCCTTCGTAATCCAGCACAGCGTGAGTGACCTCGGCGCGGTGCAGTTTGGCCTTGAGCATGATGGCGTGCATGGCGTTTTCCTCTGTCGGGGCCGCAAACGGCGGCTGAGTTTGCCCGAACCCCGATGGTCGATCAAGGTCGCGGCTGGTCGGATTTCAGTGGGTTTCTTCGAGGTCGAGCGTGAGGTTGTCGATCAGCCGGGTGGTGCCGAGGAAGGCGGCGGCGGCGATCACCAACTGGCGGTCTTCGGCGGTCGCCGGGCGCAGGCTGTCGGCCTGGCAGATTTCCAGATAGTCGGGGCGAAAGCCGGCCTGTGCCAAGGTGCCTTTCGCGCTGGCGATCAGCTGCGGGTAAGCGCGTTCGCCGGCCTTGATGCTGGTGGCCATCTGGCTCAGGCAGCGATAGAGCGACGGGGCAACGGCGCGTTGCTCGGCGCTCAGATATCCATTGCGCGAAGACAGCGCCAGGCCGTCCTCGGCGCGCACAGTCGGCACGCCGAGGATCTGGATCGGCATGTTGAGGTCGCGCACCAAGGTGCGGATCACCGCCAGTTGCTGGAAGTCTTTCTGGCCGAATGCGGCGAGATCCGGTTGGACCATGTGGAACAGTTTGGTCACCACGGTGGCGACGCCATCGAAATGGCCGGGCCGGCTGGCACCGCACAGGCCGGCGGAGACACCGCTGACACTGACCAGGGTCTGGCTGTGCATGCCCTGCGGGTACATTTCTTCAACCGAGGGAGCGAACAGCAGGTCGCAACCGGCCTCGAGGAGTTTCTCCTGGTCGGCGGCGAGGGTGCGCGGGTAGCTGGCGAGATCTTCGTTGGGGCCGAACTGCAGCGGGTTGACGAAGATGCTGGCGACCACGAAGTCGACGCGCTGGACGGCCTTCTCCACCAGGGCGACGTGCCCGGCGTGCAGGTTACCCATGGTGGGTACCAGGCCGATGCCCTTGCCTTCTGCGCGTGCCTGGGCGACCGCTGCACGCAATTCGCGGACGGTGGTAACGGTGTTCATGCGGAGAATCCGTGTTCGGCGGCGGGGAAGGAAACCTCTTTGACCGCTTTGACATAGGCGGCGAGGGCGGCTTGGATCGAGGTCTGGCCGTCCATGAAGTTCTTCACGAACTTGGGCGCGCGGCCGGTCAGCGACAGCCCGAGCATGTCGTGCAGGACCAGCACCTGGCCGTCGGTGGCGCTGCCGGCGCCAATGCCGATCACCGGAATCTTCACCGCCTGGGTGATTTCCGCCGCCAATTCGCTCGGCACGCACTCCAGCAGCAGCATGGCCGCGCCGGCCTGCTCCAGGGCGATGGCGTCGGCGCGCAGTTGGCGGGCCTGGGCTTCGCCGCGGCCTTGAACCTTATAGCCGCCGAACAGGTTGACCGACTGCGGCGTCAGGCCCATGTGCATGCACACCGGCACGCCATTCTCGGCAAGGCGCTGCACGGCGTCAGCTAGGGTCACGCCACCCTCAAGCTTGACCATGTGCGCGCCGGCCTGCATGACCCGGGCGCTGTTGGCCAGGGTTTGCTCGAGGGTGGCATAGCTCATGAAAGACAGATCGGTGACGATCAGCGCGCCCTGGTTGCCACGTTTCACGCAAGCGGTGTGGTAGGCCATCTCGTCGATGCTCACCGGCAGGGTGCTGTCCTGGCCCTGGACCACCATGCCCAGCGAGTCACCCACCAGCAGCACCTCGACCCCGGCCTGGCAGGCGGCATGGGCGAAGGTAGCGTCATAGGCTGTGAGCATGGCGATTTTCTCGCCTTTCTGCTTCAGCTCTTGCAGTGTGGTTACAGTAACGGCAGGCATGGATGTGATCCTCAATCGGGCCGCGTGCGCACCAGCGCGGGGCAAGGGGACGCCTATAGTCCTGATGGGGGGGCGGGAAGTCAATTGCAGGTGTTACCGACTTGTTACTGGCGTTACCGCCAGTGCGCGCCGGCTCTACAGGCGTTCCAGCCCCACGAAAGGGCAGGCCTGCAGCAGCGCACTGAGCCGGCGGCCATCGGGGAGCAGCAGGTCGGTGGCGATCTCCGCCAGCGGGTAGAGGACGAACGGGCGGGCGTGCATGTGGTAGTGCGGCACCTGCAGGCGCGGCTCGTCGAGCAGGCGCTGACCGAACAGCAGGATATCCAGGTCCAGAGTGCGCGGCCCCCAGCGTTCGGCCTTGCGTTGGCGACCCTGGTCCAGCTCGATGGCTTGCAGGGCGTCGAGCAGCTGCAGCGGGGCGAGGGTGGTATCCAGCGCCGCCACGGCATTTACATAGCGCGGCTGGTCGGTCGGCCCCAGCGGGTCGCTGGCATAGAAGGAGGAAACCTCGAGCAGCTGCGACTGCGGCAATGCGGCCAGGGCCGCCAGGGCGGCACGCAGCTGTTCGAGGGGAGTGGCCAGATTGCTGCCGAGGCCGATGTAGACCCGTTCCATTTTATTCGCCTGCCGGCGTACCGGTGCCGTCACCGCCGCGGCGACGGCGGCTGCCGCCACGGCGGCGCTTGCGTGGCGCGCCACTGCTGTCGCTGGGGCTGCTGGTGAGGTCGCGAATCATGCGTCGACGTTCGCTGTCACTGGCGTCCTGATAATCGGTCCACCAGTCGCCCAGGCCACCGGTGTCGTCGCCGGCGCTTTCACGCAGCAGGAGGAAATCGTAACCGGCGCGGAAACGCGGGTTTTCCAGCAGCAGGTCGGCGCGCTTGCCGCTACGCCGCGGCAGGCGTTCCTGCATGTCCCAGATCTCGCGGATCGGCATGGTGAAGCGCTTGGGCACGGCGATGCGCTGGCACTGCTCGCTGATCAGCTCGTGCGCCGCTTCCTGCACGGCCGGAATCGGCGCCAGGCCACGCGCTTGCAGTTGCGCGGCGCGGGCCGGCAAGGCTGGCCAGAGCAGGGCGGCAAACAGGAAGGCCGGGGTCACCGGCTTGCCTTGCTGGATGCGCAGGTCAGTGTTGGCCAGGGCCTGGCGGATCAGCCGCTCGGTGTATCCCGGGTTGTGCTTGAGGGCAGCGGCGCTGGCCGGGAACAGCGGGGCGAACAGCCCGTAGTGAAGCAGCAGTTCGAAGGTGCGTTCGGCGTAACCGGCGAGGAACAGCTTAAGCACTTCGTCGAACAGTCGCGCCGCGGGAATGTCACGCAGCATCGGCGCCAGTTTCACAATCGGGGCGGCGCTGTGCTTCTCGATCTCGAAGCCCAACTTGGCAGCGAAACGCACGGCGCGGAGCATCCGCACCGGATCTTCCAGGTAGCGCTGTTCAGGGTCGCCGATCAGGCGGATCAAACGGTTGCGGATGTCATGGACGCCGCGGGCATAGTCGAGGATGCGCTCGCCGGTGACATCGAAATACAGGGCATTGATAGTGAAGTCGCGGCGCTGGGCGTCCTCTTCCAGGCTGCCGTAAACGTTGTCGCGCAAAATCCTGCCGCTTTCGTTGCGGGCGGCCAGGTGGCTGTTCTCGTCTTCGTCACCTTGCGGGTGGCCGGCGCGGAACGTCGCGACCTCGATGATTTCGCGGCCGAAATGCACATGCACCAGCTTGAAGCGGCGGCCAATCACGCGTGCGTTGCGGAACTCGGCACGCACCTGCTCGGGGGTGGCGCTGGTGGCCACGTCGAAATCCTTGGGCTCGAGATCCAGCAGCAGATCACGCACGCAGCCGCCAACCAGATAAGCCTGATAGCCGGCATGCTGCAGGCGCTCGACGACGCTGGTCGCATGACGGCTGATGTTCTGGCCGCGACGCAGCGGATGCTGGCGGTTGCTCAGCACTTCGGGGGTGCTACGCGTGTGTTTGGCGCGGCGCAGGGGAGAACGCAAAGACTGGAACAGCTTTTTCAGCATGGGATGCACTGTTTGACGGGGTGGTCGGCCAGAATAGGAGATGACCGCATGATAGGCGCGGATTCTAGCATTGACTCGGGGGATGGTGTACGAGACAGCGGCGGGGAGTTGAAGCTACTGGGGGAGCCGAGGCTCCCCCCCAAGTAGGTGCGTGCTTTGTTTTTATTATTATTTCGGGCTTGTTGTTTTTGTTTGTTGACCCGTTCCATTCGCCCAGTGGCTTCAGGAAAAACTCCCAAACTGGGAGTCAGTAGCAAACGGATTGCTTTGGAAGCTGATGCAGCCATTATCGTCAATTGATCCAACCAGTTCGGGCGCTGCTTTAGAGCAGTTTTATTGTTCTCGGTCTGGTTGTGGGGCGAACCCCAACGGCTAGTCCTCTCCAAAAGAATCAGTTAGCTGCGTCCCCTGCGTTGTTGTTTTTGTTATGCCGGAGTCGGTACGTGTTGTTTTTATTGTGTTGGGCATTGCTTGTTATTGTTGTTGTGCCAGATATAAAGCAGAAGCCGTGCCAGTTTTTGCGATTCCTTGTAAAACAATGGCTTGCGAGTTTTTTGGTGATTGGATGGGCAGAAAAAAGCCGGGTTCGCGTTACCGTAAGACCCGGCTTTGTTACGTGATGTTTGTCGCGGTAACAGAGGAGGAAGCAAAACGTTCCCGCTCTGTCACCGTGCCCATCAGTTGTCGACGGCGGTGCCGGTCTTGCGCCGCGGGATGCCCAGGCGTTGGCGGCGTTCCCACAGGCACTTGCGGCTGATCCCCAGCTTGCGTGCCAGTTCGGTCTCGGTCATGTGATCTTGGTGCTCGAGAACGAAATGCTGGAAGTAGTCCTCCAGCGACAGGTCCTCGGTGGGTTCGTTGGCGTTGCTGCCGGTGTGGCTGGGCGCCGGGAGGCTGAAGTCCTCGTCTTCCAAGTCGTCCAGTTCGATATCGATGCCCAGCAGCTCGGCGGAAATCTCCGCGCTCTCGCAAAGGATCACCGCGCGCTCGATGGCGTTCTCCAGCTCGCGCACGTTACCCGGCCACGAATAGTGGCGGATGGCCTGTTCGGCGTCATGGGCGAAGCGCATCTCGCCGCGGCCCATCTGCGTGGCCTGACGGGCCAGGAACAGCTTGGCGATTTCGTTGACGTCACTGCCGCGCTCGCGCAGCGGCGGCAGTTTCAGGGCGATCACGTGCAGGCGGTAATACAGGTCTTCGCGGAACTGGCCGACCTTGGCGAGGCTCTTGAGATCGCGGTGGGTGGCGGCGATCAGGCGCACGTCGACTTTCTGCGACTGCACCGAGCCGACTCTGCGGATCTCGCCTTCCTGCAGGACGCGCAACAGGCGGGCCTGGGCTTCCAGCGGCAGTTCGCCGATCTCGTCGAGGAACAGGGTGCCACCGTCGGCGGCTTCTACCAGACCGGTGCGGCCGGCGCTGGCGCCGGTGAAGGCACCCTTCTCATGGCCGAACAGTTCGGACTCGATCAGGGTTTCCGGGATCGCCGCGCAGTTCACCGAGATCAGCGGTGCCTTGGCACGCCGGGACAGGTTGTGCAGCGCGCGCGCGACTAGCTCCTTGCCGGTGCCGGACTCGCCCTGAATTAGCACGGTTGAGTCGGTGGGGGCGACTTTGCGGATCTTGCTGTACAGCTCTAGCATGGGTGGGCAGGAACCGATGATGCCGATCTCACCCTGGCTGCTTTCTGGTGTCTTGCCGTTGCCGCGGCTGGCGGAAGGGGCGGCGTTGCCGCGCTCGTTCGCCGGTACGCTCAGGCTTTCCTGACGTTCGCGCAAGATGCGCGCCACGGCCTGGAGCATTTCGTCGTGGTCGAAGGGTTTGGCGATGTAGTCGACGGCGCCCATCTTCATCGAGTCCACCGCCGAACGCAGGCTGGCGTAGCTGGTCATGATCAGCACCGGCGTGCCCTGGCCGAGCTTGATCAGTTCGGTACCGGGAGCGCCGGGCAGGCGCAGGTCGCTGACGATCAGGTCGAAACCGGTAATGCTGAAGCGCTCCTGGGCTTCCTGTACCGAGCCGGCTTCGCTGACTTCGTACTGGTTGCGCTCCAACAGGCGGCGCAGCGCCGAGCGGATGATGGTTTCGTCTTCGACGATCAGAATATGTGGCATGAATTCAGCTCTCTCGACGGTCTCTGGTCACTGCGGACGTCGCTTCGACATGGCGAGGCAAAGTTACCCGGATGCGGGTGCCGCGCTGCTGCTCGGAATCGGCCGGGCTGTCGATGGTGATCTGGCCATAATGCTCTTCCACGATCGAATAGACCAGTGCAAGCCCCAGCCCGGTGCCCTTGCCCGGGTCCTTGGTGGTGAAGAAGGGCTCGAATAGGCGATCCATGATGGCTTTCGGAATGCCGCTGCCCTCGTCCTCGACGATCAGGTCGACGGTGTGCTCGGAAGCCTCGCTCTTGACCCGAATAGCGCCATTTGGCGGTGAGGCGTCGCGAGCATTCGACAGCAGGTTGATCAGCACCTGGGCTAGGCGCTGCGGATCGCCGACGACCCAGTGCTCAGGCTCGCACAGGTTGTAGAACTGGATCTCGAGGCTGCGGCGGTTGAGCGACAGCAGGCCGATGGCGTCCTGGGCGACATCGGCCAGGCACACCGGCTCTTCTTCGTATTGGTGGCCGCCGGCGTGGGCGAAGCTCATCAGCGACTGGACGATGCGCGATACGCGTTTGGTCTGTTCGATGATTTGGCTGCTGATCTCGCTCAGCTCGCCGTCGCCTTCGCGCTCTTCGCGCAGGTTCTGCGCCAGGCAGGCGATGCCGGTGATCGGGTTGCCGATCTCGTGGGCCACCCCGGCGGCCAGTCGACCGATGCTGGCCAGACGCTCGGAGTGCACCAGCTTGTCTTCCAGCATCTGCGTGTCGGTGAGGTCCTCGACCAGCAGCACCAGGCCGGTGTTGCCGGGTGCCAGCGGCTCTTCGATGGCGGCCTTGTGCAGGTTGAACCAACGGGTCTGGCCGTCGAGCGTCAGGCGCTGCTTGTGCTGGTGCTCGTCGGGCAGGTTGATGAAGCCTTCCAGCAGGCCTTTCCAGGGTTCGACGATGGTGGTCAGGCGCGAGCCGACCAGGCGTTGCGCGGGGATGCCGGTGAGCTCTTCCATGGCCCGGTTCCACATGAGGATTTCCTGATCCTTGGCCAGCGAGCACACGCCCATCGGCAGTTCCTGCAGGGTCTGGCGGTGGTAGCGGCGCAAGGCATCGAGTTCGGCGGCCAAGCCGGTGAGGCGCGAGTGGTAATCCTCCAGGCGGCTCTCGATGAAGTGGATATCCTCGGTGACGTAGCCTTCGCTGCCGGACTTGTAGGGCAGGAACGACTCGACGATGTCCTGCGCCACGTTGGGGCCCATCAGGCCGGAGAGGTTGGCCTCGATGCGGTCGCGCAGGCGGCGCAGGGCGTAGGGGCGGTTTTCGTCGAACGGTAGGTGCAGGTCGCGCAGCGCCTGTTCCACTTCGCGCTGGGCGGTCTTGGCGCCGAGCGGCTTGGCCAGCTGGGTGGCGAACTCCTGCGGCGAGGTGGCCAGCAGTTCGCGGCGTTGTGGGCGGCGCACATTGTCCACGGCGCAGGCTTCGGCGGCGCTCTGTTCCTCGCTGCTGGTCTCGCTGAACAGTGACACCAGGGTGAACACCAGGACGTTGGCGGCCAGTGAACCGATCGCGGCGAGGTGCCAGCTGGTGTCGTCGAGCACGTAGATGAGGTTGAACAGCGGCAGGTAGATGCCCTGGATGTTGCCCAGCAGCGGCAGCAGCATGCTCACCATCCACACGCCGATGCCGGTTAGCAGGCCGGCGATGAAGCCGCGACGGTTGGCGGTCGGCCAGTACAGCACGGAGAGCACGCCGGGGAGGAACTGCAGGGTGGCGACGAAGGCGACGATGCCGAGGTTGGCCAGGTCCTGTTCGGCGCCGAGCAATAGATAGAAGCCATAGCCGGCGGCGATGATGGCGATGATCAGGGCGCGCCGCGTCCACTTCAGCCAGCGGTAGATGTTGCCCTCGGCCGGCGGCTGATACAGCGGCAGGACCAGGTGGTTGAGGGCCATGCCGGACAGCGCCAGGGTGGTGACGATGATCAGGCCGCTGGAGGCCGAGAGGCCGCCGACGTAGGCCAGCAGGGTCAGCGCCTGGTTGTTTTCGGCGATCCCGACGCCGAGGGTGAAGTACTCCGGGTTGGTGGTGGCGCCGAGCTTCAGACCGGCCCAGAGGATCAGCGGCACCGACAGGCTGACCAGCAGCAGATACAGCGGCAGGCCCCAGCTGGCGCTGACCAGCGCGCGCGGGTTGAGGTTTTCGGTGAAAGTCATATGGAACATGTGTGGCATGACAATCGCCGAGGCGAAGAACACCAGTAGCAGGGTGCGCCACGGGCCTTCCTGCAATGGCGTATGCAGGGCGGCGAGGGCGCTTTGGTTTTGCAGCAGCCACAGCTCCAGTTCCTGCGGCCCACCGAACACATGGTAAAGCGCGTAGAGACCGATGCCGGCGAGTGCCAGCAGCTTGACCACCGACTCGAAGGCGAGGGCGAACACCAGGCCTTCGTGCTTCTCGCGGGTGGCGATGTGGCGGGCACCGAAGAGGATGGTGAAGAGGATGATCAGCCCGCAGTAGCTCAACGCCACCCGCGCATGCACCGGTTCGCGGGTGAGGATGCCGATCGAGTCGGCGATCGCCTGCATCTGCAGGGCCAGCAGCGGCAGCACGCCGATCAGCATGAACAGGGTGGTCAGGGCGCCGGCCCAGGTGCTGCGAAAGCGAAAGGCGAACAGGTCGGCCAGCGACGACAGCTGATAGGTGCGGGTGATGCGCAGGATCGGGTAGAGCAGCACCGGTGCCAGCAGGAAGGCGCCGGACACGCCGAGGTAGCTGGCGAGGAAGCCGAAGCCGTACTGATAGGCCATCCCCACCGTGCCGTAGAAGGCCCAGGCGCTGGCATAGACGCCGAGCGACAGGGTATAGGTCAACGGGTGCGAGATGATGCGCCGCGGTACCAGGCCGCGTTCGCTGAGCCAGGCGACGCCGAACAGGGCAAGCAGATAGAGGGCGCTGATCAGGATCAGCTGGGTGAGGCTAAAGCTCGTCAGCATCGCGTTGACTCTGCAGGATGAAGGTCACCACGATGAGGATCAGCCAGAGCAGGTAGGGGCGATACCAGGCGCCGGTCGGGTCGATCCACCAATCCATGATGGCGGGGGAAAACAGGTAGATCCCCACCACCAGGAGCAAGACCAGTCGATAGATGTACATGCGGCACTCTCGTCGGGATTGCGGCGATGGTAATGGACTTGCGCGACCAGCGGCTAGCGCGACGCGGGCCGTCGGTGCTGGGGCTAGCGCAGCTGCGCTTCGGCCAGGGTGCGGCTGCGCGGGATCAGCGTGGCGTCCCAGTGAGCGATGGCCCAGGCCAGCAGCTCCTGGGCGGAACAGTTGTCGAGTTCGGCCGACGGCTGTTGGCCGAGCGTGTGTAGCGCGCGCAGCAGCAGCGGGCCGGCCTGATCGGCGGGCAAGGGCGGCGAGCGGTAGGATTTGCCGAGCTTGTGGCCGTCCGGCTGGATGATCAGCGGCACGTGCAGGTAGCGTGGCTGCGCCAGGCCGAGCAGCTCCTGCAGGTACAGCTGGCGCGGGGTGGAATCGAGCAGGTCGGCGCCGCGCACCACATCGGTCACCCCTTGCCAGGCATCGTCGAGCACCACGGCCAACTGGTAGGCATACAGGCCGTCGCGGCGGTGGATGACGAAATCGCCGACCTCGCGGCCGAGCTGCTGGCGGAATTTGCCTTGCACGCGGTCGACGAAGTGGTACTCCAGCTCCGGCACGCGCAGACGGATCGCGGCGTCGTGGGTGGCGTGTTGCAGGTTGCGGCAGGTGCCCGGGTAGATGCCGTGGTTGCCTTCCAGCTGCTTGCGCGAGCAGGTGCAGGCGTAGGCCAGGCCGTGTTGCAGCAAGCGCTCGATGATTGCGTCGTAGGCGGCATGACGTTCGCTCTGGCGCACCATCTCACCGTCCCACTCGAAGCCGTAGGCTTCCAGCGTCCGGAGAATGGCGTCCTGCGAGCCAGGCGCTTCGCGCGGCGGGTCGAGATCTTCCATGCGCAGTAGCCAGCGGCCGCCACAGGCGCGGGCATCCAGGTAGGAGGCCAGTGCCGCGACCAGCGAGCCGAAGTGCAGGAAACCGCTAGGGGTGGGGGCGAAGCGCCCGATATAGGCTGAGGAAGTCATCAGGGGTATAAACGAAGCGGGGCGCCTAAGCGCCCCGCTGCCGGATCAGGATCCGACCTGTTTTTCCTTGATTTCCGCCAAGGTCTTGCAGTCGATGCACAGGGTGGCGGTGGGGCGGGCTTCCAGGCGGCGGATGCCGATTTCGACGCCGCAGGAATCACACCAGCCGTACTCGTTGTCTTCGATCAGTTGCAGGGTTTCGTCGATCTTCTTGATCAGCTTGCGCTCACGATCGCGGGCCCGCAGTTCCAAGCTGAATTCTTCTTCCTGGCTGGCGCGGTCGGCGGGGTCAGGGAAGTTCGCGGCTTCGTCCTGCATGTGATGCACGGTCCGGTCGACCTCCTGCATCAGCTCCAGTTTCCACTTGGTGAGAATGTCGGTGAAGTGAGCGCGCATGGCGTCGCTCATGTATTCCTCACCCTTGGTCTCTTTGTAGGGCACAAAGCCGCGAGTCAGATGACTGCTCTTTTCTTTTGCTTTGATGGGCATGGATGACCGCCTTTTAATCTCACTGATCCATTGCGCAGGATGATGTCCATTGCCGTCTATTTCCCGGCCCTGCGGCTGCAAGCGGGCGAACTTACCAGATCGATTCCGCCCGCGCCACTCCCGGTTGTCGAGGTTGCTGCTGTTTGTTCGAGCGGTCAGATAGAATCCGCTCCTCCGCCCTATAAAGGAAGGCCCATGGCCCATCCCTACAGTGCGCGCAGCCGCGCCATCGAACCCTTTCACGTCATGGCCCTGCTGGCCCGCGCCAATCAGTTGCAGGCCCAAGGGCATGACGTCATTCACCTGGAGATCGGCGAACCGGACTTCACCACCGCCGCGCCTATCATCGCCGCCGGTCAGGCTGCCCTGGCCGCCGGGCATACGCGCTATACCGCGGCGCGTGGGCTGCCGGCGCTGCGCGAGGCGATCTCCGGGTTCTATGCCGAACGCTATCGGTTAAGGATAGACCCGGAACGCATTCTGATTACGCCCGGCGGTTCCGGCGCCTTGTTGTTGGCCGCCAGCCTGTTGGTGGACCCCGGCAAGCACTGGCTGCTGGCCGACCCCGGCTATCCCTGCAATCGGCATTTCCTGCGGCTGGTCGAAGGCGCCGCGCAGCTGGTGCCGGTGGGGCCGGAGGTGCGCTATCAGCTGACCGCCGACCTGGTCGAGCGTTACTGGGACCAAGACAGCGTCGGCGCGCTGGTCGCCTCGCCGGCCAACCCGACCGGCACCCTGCTGCACCGCGACGAGCTGGCCAGCCTGTCCGCCGCACTGAAGGCGCGTGGCGGGCACCTGGTGGTGGATGAGATCTACCACGGTCTGACTTACGGCGCTGAGGCGGCCAGCGTGCTGGAGGTGGACGATGACGCCTTCGTGCTGAACAGCTTTTCCAAGTATTTCGGCATGACCGGCTGGCGCCTGGGCTGGCTGGTGGCGCCGGCGGCCGCGGTGCCGGAGCTGGAGAAACTGGCGCAGAACCTCTATATCAGCGCCCCGAGCATGGCCCAACACGCCGCGCTGGCCTGCTTCGAGCCGGCGACCCTGGCGATCCTCGAGCAGCGCCGCGAGGAGTTCGAGCGCCGCCGCGACTATCTGCTGCCGGCCTTGCGCGAGTTGGGTTTCCGCATCGCCGTCGAACCGGAAGGGGCGTTCTACCTGTACGCCGACATCGGTGCCTTCGGCGGCGACGCCTATGCCTTCTGCCAGCATTTCATCGAAACCGAGCATGTGGCGTTCACCCCGGGGCTGGATTTCGGCCGTTACCAGGCCGGCCACCACGTGCGTTTCGCCTACACCCAGAGCCTGCCGCGCCTGCAGGAAGCGGTCGAGCGCATCGCCCGTGGCCTGCAGAGTTGGCGCTCCGATGCAGTTTGACCCGCCGCTCGAGGAGGGCCGCCTGCTACGCCGGTACAAGCGCTTTCTCGCCGATATCGAGACCCTTCAGGGCGAGCGGCTGACCATTCATTGCCCGAACACCGGCTCGATGCTCAACTGCCTGAGCGAGGGTTGCCGGGTCTGGTTCAGCCGCTCCAGCGACCCCAAACGCAAGCTGCCGGGCACCTGGGAATTGAGCGAGACGCCGCAGCGGCGACTGGCCTGCGTCAACACCGCGCGGGCCAATGCCCTGGTCGAGGAAGCCTTGCGTGGCGGACTGATCGCCGAGTTAGCCGGCTTCACCGCGCTCAAGCGCGAGGTGGCCTATGGCGTGGAAAACAGCCGGGCGGATTTTCGCCTGGACTATCCCGGCGGGCCGGCCTTCGTCGAAGTGAAGAGCGTCACCCTCGGCTTCGATGGCTCGCCGCTGGCAGCCTTCCCCGATGCGGTGACCAGCCGCGGCAGCAAGCACCTGCGCGAGTTGGCCGCGCTGGCCCAGCAGGGCGTGCGTGCGGTTCAGCTGTATTGCGTCAACCTGTCCGGCATCGACGCGGTGCGCCCGGCCGCGGAGATCGACCCGGCCTATGCGGCGGCCTTGCTGCAGGCCAAGGAGGCGGGGGTGGAGGTACTGGCCTACGGCGCCGAGCTCAGCCCGCAGGCGATCCGCTTGGTTCGCCGGCTCGAGGTCTGTCTGTAGCCCGGAGGCAATCCGGGGGCATGGCGGTATCGGTTTCCCCGGATTGCATCCGGGCTACGGCTCGATCCAAATCCCTCTGGCATCTTCCCGGCATTCCAGCGCCCGCAGCGATTGCCCTTCGCAGGGCCCGGCCACGCAGTCGCCGGACTCGATGAGAAACAGCGCGCCGTGACGGGCGCACTGGATCAAGCTGCCGCTGGGCTCGAGGAACTGGTCGGCCGCCCACTCCAGGGGAGTGCCGCGGTGCGGGCAGCGATTGGCGTAGGCGTGCACCCGGCCATGGCGACGCACGGCGAGCAGTTGCAAGCCTGCAACGAGAAAGCCCCGGCTCTGGCCTTCGGCCAGCGCATCCGGGGCGCAGAGCAATTGCATCGGCGTCTCCTGTGAGCGGCGGGCATTATCCCGTACGGTGAGGAGTTGCCAAGAGGGCGCGCGTCCTTGCGCGAAACGGGCTCAGATTTCCCACACCAGGTTGACCGCCGCATGGCGGCCCGGCTGGGTGAAGCGGCCGAGGCTCGGGCTGCTGCTGTCCAGGCCCTGGACGTCGCCCCATTGCCAGTACTGTTTGTCGGTCAGGTTGAACAGGCCGGCGTTGACCGAGAGCTGCTCGCTGACCTGCCACCAGCCGTTGAGGTCGAGGGTGCCGTAACCGGGGGTCTCGAACTGTTCGCGGATGCGCAGCGCGGCACTCTGGCTCTGGTCGACGCGGGTCTTGGCGGCCACCAGGGTCCAGGCGAGGTCACCACCGAAGCGGCCGCTCGGTGCGGCATAGCCGAGGCCGAGCACCGCCTTGAGCGGGTCGACGCTGTTGATCGGCGCGCCGTTTTCCTCGTTCTTGCCGCGGGCGTAGGCGATCGCGCCGTGCAGGCGGCTGCCGGCCGGCAGGCCGAACTGGTCGAGGAACAGCTCACCGCGCGCTTCCGCGCCACGGATGCTGACCTTGCTGAGGTTCTGCGCCTGATAGGTCAGCAGGCCGGCGCCGGTCGGGTCGCTGGTGGTCACCGAGTCGATGAAGTCCTTGTAGCGGTTGTAGAACAGGGCGACGCCGAAGCTGCCGACGGTGTACTCGCCGCGCAGGCCGATCTCGTAACTGTCGCTGGTTTCCGCCTTCAGGTCGGGGTTGGCGATGGTCTGGTAGCCCAGCTGCACGTTGACGAACTCACCGAAGATATCCACCGCCTCCGGCGCCTTGAAACCGGCCGCGTACTGGCCATAGAGACTGTGCGCATCGTCCAGCTGATAGGTCACGCCGAGTTTCGGTGACAGCGCGTGGTCGTTGAAGTCGGACGGGGTGGTATCCAGCGGGTGGGCATTGAGGTACTCGGCGGTGACGTCCGGCTTGAGCTGGTAGTAGTCGTAGCGCAGGCCGGGCAGCAGGGTCCAGCGGCCGATTTCGATGCTGTCCTGCACGAACAGGGCGTATTCCTCGGTGGTCGGGTCCGGAAAATCGCTGAGCGGGAAGGTTTCCGCGCCGAACGCCGGCGGCGTCGGCAGGCCGGTGTCGGCGAACACTTCGCTGCCGGTGCGCAGGTCGCTGCTGTCCAGGCGTTTGACATCGACGCCATAGATCAGGTGGTGGTTGGCCGCGCCGGTGCTGAACTGTTTGTCCAACTTGGCATTCAGCGCCCACAGCTGCTCCTGATAGTTAGAGTCGCGGCTGCGGTCACGGAAACGGCCGCCACTGAAGCGCTGCTGCAAGGTCTGCTGGCGGATCTCGCTGTCCTGGTAGCTCAGTTGCCAGTCGAGGCTGTCGGCGATCGCGCTGTCCAGGACCAGCAGGTGCTGCAGGCTGACGCGTTCGCGGTCGGTGCTGTCCTGGGCATCCGAGGTGCGGATGGCCGCCGTGCGGCTGTATTCGCTGAGCACCTGGGTGTCGACGTCGGCCTCGTAGCGTTCGTAGGTCAGTTGCAGGCGGTCGCTGTCGGCATAGTTCCAGCCGCCTTTGACCAGCAGGTTCTGCGCCCGGTAGTCCTGCGGGTTGGCCTCCTCGCGGGTTAGGCCGATGCCGCCCTGGCCGCCGAAGGTCTCCAGTTCCTGACCGTCGCGGCGGCCGAGATGCAGCAGGCCGTCGACTTGGCCCTGGCGGCCGGCCAGCGTGGTGCTGCGCAGCCAGCTGTCATCGGCGCCGTCGTAGCCGGCCTTGATCCGCGCGTAGGCGTCGTCGCCTTCATCCAGGTAATCCGCCGCATCCTTGGTGAGGAAGCTCACCGCGCCGCCGATGGCGTCGCTGCCATACAGCGAGGAGGCCGGGCCGCGGATGATTTCCACCTGCTTGACGGTGTCCGGATCGATGTAATTGCGCCGGGCATCCATGAAGGGGCCGAAGTTGAAGGCGTCCGGCACGCCGACACCGTCCACCTGGGTGAGTACGCGGTTGCCGCCGATGCCGCGGATGGTGAAGCCGGACAGGCCGAAGCGGCTGCCGGTGCCGCTCACCGATACCCCCGGCTCGTAGCGCACCAGATCCTGGATGTTGTTCACGTTCTGCTGGTCGATTTCCCGTTCGCTGTGGACCGAAACGGTGCTCGGCACCTGGCCGAGAGCCTGCGCGTTGCGGGTCGCGGTGACCGTGACGGTATCGAACTGGGTAGCGGTTTTCGCCGCTTCCGCAGCCAGGACCAGGGACGGCGAGAGCAGCAGCAAGGCCAGCAAGGGCCGGCGGGCGAAGGGCGGACGGATGGACATGGACGACTCCTGGTGGATAACCCGCCGCGCCGTTGCGAAGCCCGTTCTGCTGCGGGTTTGGCCTGGCGTTCTGGTGAGCACCGGGACGCTCATCCCTATGCGAAGGGAGTGGCGGCAGCGGGCGGCAGTAGTGGTTGGGTGGCGGCGCAAAACCTTAAAGAGCTTGACGAGCAAATGCAAACAATTATCAAATAGATTATCGTTTAGTGGTGTTGCCCATGCCAAGGATGCCCTTCTATCTGTCGCTTTCTCTGGCTCTGCATGCCGGCCTCGGCTGGCTATTGCAGGGTCAATGGCTGGCGCATGGGCAGCCTTATGCGCCGAGCCGGCCGGCGGTGATCCAGATCAGCCTGGCGCCGCTCGCCGCGCCGCCACCGCTGGCGCCGGTTCAGCCGCAGGTGGCGACCACGCCGCCCAGCCCAACCCAGCCCAGCTCGGCCAGGCCCACACCAGTCAAACCGCCGGCCAAGCCCGCCGTGGCCAAGGCGCCAGCACCAGCGCCGCGGCCACGAGCGCTGGTGCGAGCGGAGAACCGTGCGCCAGCGGCTGCAGCACGTCCGGCCAGTGCCGCGCTGGCAGCGGCGAGTCCGAGTGTGGCGGCGCCGCGCCCGGCCGCGCCGGTTGTCGAGGAGGTGCTGAGCCGTGAACCGTCGTTCCGCCAGCCGCCGCAACAGCCGAGCTATCCAGCGCAGGCGCGGCGGCGCAATCAACAGGGCGTGGTGCTGGTCGAGGTGCGCCTGGACGCCCGGGGCGAGCAGCGGGAGCTGAGGCTGCTGCGCTCCTCCGGGGTCGACAGCCTGGACCGCGCCGCCTTGACCGCCGTCGCCGGCTGGCGCTTCCACCCGCAAAGCCAGAACGGCCAGGCGGTGCCCAGCCGCGTGCAAATCCCCATTCAATTCGCCCTGACGGCGAGCCGATGAGCAACCAGGAGTTACCATGACCAGTCAAACCCAACCCCAGTCGGCCACCCTGGCCAATCCGCTGTACCAGGCCTGGCAGGTGCTGCGCAGCGAACAGCCGAAGCTGCGCGCCCGTGATGCGGCGGAACGCCTGGCCGTGAGCGAGGGCGAACTGACCGCCAGCCGTCTGGGCGTGGATGCCGTGCGCCTGAACCCGGACTGGGCGGCCTTGCTGCCGGCGCTCGGCGAGCTGGGCTACATCATGGCCCTGACCCGCAATGAGCATTGTGTGCACGAGCGCAAGGGCTACTACCGCGAAGTGTCGGTGATGGCCGGCGGGCAGATGGGCCTGGTGGTGTCGGCCGATATCGACCTGCGCCTGTTTCTCGGCGGTTGGGCCAGCGTGTTCGCCATCGAAGAGCAGACCGCCCGCGGCCTGCAGCGCAGCATCCAGGTGTTCGACCGCCAAGGGCTGGCCGTGCACAAGGTGTTTCTCACCGAGGACAGCGAAGTGGCGGCCTGGGCGCCACTGGTGCAGCGTTTCCGCGCCGCAGAACAGAGCGCCGAACTGGCTCTGCAGCCGTTGCCCGCGCGTCCGGCGGAGCGGGCCGATGTGGAGATCGGCGTCGGCGCGCTGCGCGAGGGCTGGTCGAGCCTGAAGGATACCCACCACTTCTTCGCCCTGCTGAAAAAGCATGGCGTCAGCCGTACCCAGGCCCTGCGCCTGGCCGGCGGCGAGTGGGCCGAAGCGCTGGACGTGCGCGAACTGCCGAAGCTGATGGAGGAGGCCGGTCGTCGCCAGGTGCCGATCATGGTCTTCGTCGGTAACCAGCACTGCATCCAAATCCACTCCGGGCCGGTGAGCAACCTGCGCTGGCTGGACAGTTGGTTCAACGTGCTCGACCCGGAGTTCAACCTGCACCTCAAGACGCCCGGCGTCACCGCGCTGTGGCGGGTACGCAAGCCCAGCAGCGATGGCGTGATCACCAGCTGGGAAGCCTTCGATGCCGAGGGCGAGCTGGTGCTGCAGCTGTTCGGTGCGCGCAAGCCGGGGATTCCCGAGCGTCAAGACTGGCGCGAGCTGGCCGAAGCCACGCCGGCCCTGGCGGGCTGAACTGCTGCCCGCGGTCCCTTGTCTGCCGGCGCAGGCCGATTGCGTCGTCCTTCCTGCCGGCCCGGGCCTAAATGGCGCCGGGCCGGTTTACCGAATCTTGCTGGAGTCGCTGCACCATGCGTCTTAACTTCTGTCTGGCCGGCCTCTGCGCCGGCCTTCTATTCAGCCGGCTGGCCGGCGCTGCCGAACCGCTGCCGCCACGTTGGGTCAGCGCCGGCGGCTCGCTCAGCGAATGGGTGGTGGCGCTGGGGGGCGAATCCCGATTGGTGGGAGTGGATACCACCAGCCAGCATCCGGCTGCCTTGAAGGCCCTGCCGAGCATCGGCTACCAGCGCCAGTTGGCGGCCGAGGGCATCCTCACCCTGCGCCCGGACATGCTGATCGGCACTGAAGAAATGGGCCCGCCGCCGGTGTTGGACCAGCTCAGGGCTGCCGGCGTGCGTATCGAGACGCTGCCGGCCAAGGCCGACCTGGCTAGCCTGGAACATAATCTGACCCGGCTTGGCGAGCTGCTGGGCGACCCGGCGCGCGCCGCCCAGGTGCTGGCCGAGTATCGCCTGCGCCTGCAAGCGCAGGCCGCCTGGGTCGCCAACGCCCGACGCAGCCAGGACCCGCCGCGGGTCTTGCTGCTGCTCGGCCATGCCGGCAGCAGCCCGATGGCGGCCGGGCGGGATACCGTGGCGGCGTGGCTGATCGAGCAGGCCGGTGGCCGCAACGTCAGCCCACACAACGGCTATAAGGCGATTTCCACCGAGGCGCTGATGGCGCTCGACCCGCAGGTGGTGATCTTCGCCGACCGCAGCCTGAGTGGCGAGGCGGCCAAGCAGGCCTTGCTCAAACAGAATCCGGCCCTGGCGGCGACGCCGGCCGCGCGCGACGAGCGCCTGCTGGCGCTGGACCCGACCCTGCTGGTGGGTGGCTTGGGCCCGCGCTTGCCGGAAGGGCTGGCGCGGCTGTCGGCGGCCTTCTATCCTGCCGCGCACGCCCCGACCGGAAAAGCCAAGAGCCAGCCATGAGGCCCGTCCTAACACCGCGCGCGCTGTTTATCGCATTGGGCCTGGCGCTGCTGCTGGCGCTCTGGCTGTCGCTGGCCTTGGGGCCGGTGAGCCTGCCGCTGGCCGATACCCTGCGCGCCGCCTTGCGCCTGCTCGGCTTGCCGCTGAGCGGTGCCGGGCTGGAGCAGGCCGAGCTGATCCTCGGCCAGATCCGCCTGCCGCGCACCCTGCTGGGGCTGGCGGTGGGCGCCGTGCTGGCGCTGTCCGGCGTCGCCATGCAGGGCTTGTTTCGCAACCCGCTGGCGGATCCCGGCTTGGTCGGGGTGTCCAGTGGCGCGGCACTGGGGGCGGCCATCGCCATCGTTGGCGGCACGGCGTTCGGCGGCCTGCCCGAGGCCTTCGCCCCCTATCTGCTGTCGCTGTGTGCCTTCGCCGGCGGCCTGGGGGTGACCGCCCTGGTCTATCGCCTCGGCCGCCGCGACGGGCAGACCAGCGTGGCGACCATGCTGCTCGCCGGCATCGCCCTGACCGCCCTGGCCGGAGCGGCGATCGGCCTGTTCACCTACCTGGCCGATGATGCCACCCTGCGCACCCTGACGTTCTGGAACCTCGGCAGCCTCAATGGTGCCAGCTACGCCCGGCTGTGGCCGCTGCTGCTGGTGACCGCCGGCGTGGCGCTGTGGCTGCCGCGCCGCGCCAAGGCGCTGAATGCCCTGCTGCTCGGCGAGTCGGAGGCGCGTCACCTGGGCTTCGCGGTCGAGCGGTTGAAGCGTGAGCTGGTGTTCTGCACCGCCCTCGGCGTCGGCGCCGCGGTGGCGGCGGCGGGCATGATCGGCTTCATCGGCCTGGTGGTGCCGCATCTGGTGCGCCTGCTGGTCGGTCCCGATCACCGCGTGCTGTTGCCGGCCTCGGCTTTGGCCGGCGCCAGTCTGCTGCTGTTTGCCGATCTGCTCGCGCGTCTGGCGCTGGCGCCGGCGGAACTGCCAATCGGCATAGTCACCGCGCTGATCGGCGCGCCCTTCTTCCTTTATCTGTTGCTGCGGGGGCGAGCCTGATGCTGCGTGCGGAAAATCTGAGCGTCAGGCGCGGGGCGTCTACTGTCCTCGCGGATATCCAGCTCGAGCTGCAGCCCGGCGAGGTGCTCGGCGTGCTCGGCCCCAACGGCGCGGGCAAGAGCACCCTGCTCGGTGCGCTCTGCGGCGAGCTGAGTCCGTCTGCCGGCCAGGTCCATTTGCACCAGCGGGCGCTGGCCGAGTGGTCGGGACCGGAGCGGGCGCAACGTCTGGCGGTGCTGCCGCAAAGCTCGACGCTGAATTTCGCCTTTCGCGTCGAGGCGGTGGTGGGTATGGGCCGGCTGCCGCATGCCAGCGGTCGCCAGCGGGATGAGGAAATCATCGGTGCGGCGCTGCGCGCCGCCGATGCCGCGCATTTGGCCGGGCGCAGCTACCTGGAATTGTCCGGCGGTGAACGCCAGCGCGTGCATCTGGCGCGGGTGTTGGCGCAGCTGTGGCCGGGGGCGCAGGGCCAGTGCCTGCTGCTGGACGAGCCGACCTCGATGCTCGACCCACTGCACCAACACACCACCTTGCAGGCCGTGCGTAGCTTTGCCGAGCGCGGCGCGGCGGTGCTGGTGATTCTGCACGACCTCAATCTGGCGGCGCGCTATTGCGACCGCATCCTGCTGCTCGAACGGGGCCGCGCCCATGCTCTCGGCAGCCCGGAGCAGGTGCTGCGGGCCGAGCCGCTGCAGGCGGTATTCGGCCTGGAAGTGCTGGTGCAGCAGCACCCCGAGCGCGGCCATCCGCTGATCGTCGCGCGCTGAGCGGTCACGCCTTGCGCCTATCCCCACTCTAGAGGTACTCCTGTGCGTCTTGCTCTGTTGCTTTGTCTGACCCTGTTGGCGGCCTGCCAGTCCGTTCCCCCGTTACCGACCTGGCAGAGCCCGGAAGGCCGTGAACATGCCGAACTCGGGGTGATTCGCGACCTGCGCAGTGGCGAGCTGTTGACTCCGCAGCAACTGGTCGAGCGTTTGGCCGCCGCGCCGCGGGTGCTGGTCGGCGAGCAGCACGACAATCCCGATCACCATGCCCTGCAGCTGTGGCTACTCAAGGCCCTCGCCGAGCGCCGGGTGCAGGGCAGCCTGCTGCTGGAAATGCTCAATCCCGACCAACAGGCCAAGGTCGAGCAGGTGCGCGCCGAGCTGAAGGCGGGGCAGCCGCCGGCCGACTTGGCGAGCGCGCTGGCCTGGCAGAAGAACTGGGATTGGGCGCTCTATGGCCTGATCGTCAGCTATGCCCTGGCGCAGCCTTATCCGCTATTGGCGGCGAACCTGGATCGCAGCGAAATCCTGCGCATCTACCGTGAGCAACCGCTGCTCAATGGCAAAGTGTCCACCGCGCCAGGCGTGCGCGAGCCGTTGCTGGCACAGGTCCGCGAATCGCATTGCGGCCTGCTGCCCGAAGCGCAGCTGCCCGCCATGCTCGCCGTGCAGCAGCAGCGCGACCGGCGCATGGCCGAGCGTCTGCTGGCGGCGCCGCCCCCGGCGCTGCTGTTCGCCGGCGCCTTCCATGTGCGCCGCGATCTCGGCGTGCCGCTGCATCTGACCGACCTCGGCGCGGCGAGCGGCAATCTGGTGCTGGTATTGGCGGAAGTGGGTAAGCCGGTTGAGGCCGAGCAGGCCGATTTTGTCTGGTACACCGCCGCGCTGCCGGTGCAGGACCACTGCGCCAAACTGCGGCGCTGAGCCACTCAAAGATTGGCCGCCCGCGTGGGCGGCCTTTTCTTGCGGGCAAAAAAAAGACCCGGCAGAGCCGGGTCAAAAACCGTGATTAGCCTGATGAGGAGATAATCTGAAAAGTCCGACTGGATAGTCTCTCAGCTTATCGGCTGATCTCGCGATCAGTTGAGAGAATAATAACAATTCTCATTTCTAAGTCAACACGCCGTTGCTAGTTTTTTGCTTAGCGCCTACCTGAAGCAAAGAACCCGGCATCGCGCCGGGTTCTGCCGAGCGTGGCAAGCTGATCAGGCGGTGCGCAGTTGGGTGACTTCCTTGTTCAGCAGGTCGATGCGCCGGGCCATGCTCTCGATCAGGCTGTGGGCGATGCGCGGGTTGCTCTGCATCAGGCTGAGGAACTGCTCCTTGGGAATCACCATCACCGTGCAGGGCTCGCTGGCCAGCACCGTGGCGCTGCGCTTTTCTCGGGTGAACACGGCCATGGCACCGAAGATTTCATCTTTCTGCACGTCGCCGACCTTGTGGCCATCGACATAGGCCTCGGCGTGGCCTTCGATGATGATGAACACGTGATTGGCCTCGTCGCCCTGGTGGATCAGCTCTTCGCCGGCGGCGAAATGCTGGAAGCCGGTGGCCGGGCGGATGTCCGGCTGCTTGAGGTGGGCGAGGGCGTCGGAGAGCAGGGCGGTGTGGCCGATCAGGTACTGGATCAGCAGCTCCTGGCGCTGCTCGCTGGCGTAGATGTGCTGGAGCACCTCGTGACGCGCATAGGGGATCAGGCTCAGCGGTTCTTCGCTGCTGTAGCGGCAGCTCGGCAGTTCGATGCCCTGGCGCAGGCCAACCAGATCGCCTTCCTGCAGATAGAACAGTGGGCGCTCGTCGACCAGCGCATGCAGCAGGCCATTTTCGATGATGAACACCTGATCGTGCGGCAATTCCTGCACCAGATCATCCGTGCGTTCGATGCGCAGCGGCTCGCCGGCGGGAGCTAGGCCTTCCAGGAGTTGGTTGGGGATGCTTTGCAGGCGGTTGATCAGTTGGTCGGCGTAGGCCGGTTGCTCCCCGAGTAGATACATACGGTAATTCCTTGAACTGGCTGGGCTGACGAGAATCCACGAACGTCCCTGAAACAATAGGCTGTGCCCCCCTTGCGCGTAAATCGCTCAGCGCAGAGGTTGTGAGCTAGCTCTTATTGTCGGCTGGCGGAGCATCCAGTTGGCCATTCAACGCGGCCTTATGGTCGGCAGGCAACTGGTTCCAATGGACGTCAAGCAGTGCCCCTTCAATCGCATAGAGCAGCACTTTGGAGGCGCGAAAGCCGCGTGCCTGCACGGCCCGGTAGGCACCGACCGCGCCGAGGCGGCGCAGGTCGGTGGCGCTGTGGATGCCTGCCGCATGTAGCCACTGAGCCGAGGTTTTGCCGAGGTTTTTCAGGTGTTGTAGTTCGTCGTTCATGACGCCTCCTTGCCCCACCGGACGGCTGTCCCGAGGTCAAGTGCTCGGGCAGTCTGCTGGAGAGTGTAGCGGTCGGCGGGCAAAACGCGGTGACGGGCGTCGGGAGGTGCGGCAGGGTCGGCCTGCCGCGGATTTTGCGGCGCGTTTAAAGCCCCGGCAGGCGTTGCCGAATCCCGCTGATCAGGCTATCCAGGCTGGCGCTCTCGTGGGTGTTGACGCGCTTGCAGTGGGTCAGCTCCTCGGCGCCCAGGGCCTCGCGACTGGCCTGTTGCGCCTGGATGACCTCGAGGGTGGCGTCGGACGGATCTTGTCCGGCGTTCTGGCGCTGGGCCAGCCATTCGACGATCACTTCCTGCGGCGCCTGGCAGTCGAGAATCAGGAATGGCACGCCGGCGCTTTCGGCCGCCAGGCAGGCGGCCTGGCGTTGCGCTTGTTGCAGATAGGCCGCGTCGATCACCACCGGAAAGCCGGCGTGCAAGGCGCCTGCGGCCAGTTGATGCAGGCGCTGGTAGGTCGCGGCGCTGGCGTCTGGGTTATAGATGCCGCCGTGCAGCTGGCCCTGAGCGGTCGCGGGCTGCTCGCCGAACAGGCGCTTGCGCTCGACGTCCGAACGCAGGCGGATGGCGCCCAGGGCCTCAACCAGGCGCACGGCGACATGGCTCTTGCCGACGGCGGAAACGCCATGGGTAATGGCCAGTAGGCGCGAAGGAATGGCGCTGTAGCTCTCCGCCAGGGCGGCATAGCTGCGGTACTGGCGCAGGATCACCGCGCGCTGCACGGCATCCTGCTCCTGACCGAGGCGGAACAGGTTGACCTTGGCGCGTACCAGGGCGCGGTAGGCCTTGTAGAAGTTGAGCAGCTCCAGCGCGGCGTAGTCGCCGGTGTGCTCCAGCCAGGTGCTGACGAAGCGGCGCGCCAGCGGCTTGAGGTTGCGGTCTTCCAGGTCCATGGCGAGGAAGGCGGCGTCCGAGGCGATGTCGATCATGCGGAATGGCTCGTTGAATTCGATGCAGTCGAACAGCACCACCTCACCGTCCAGCAGGGTGGCGTTGCCCAAGTGGATATCGCCGTGGCATTCACGGATCGAGCCGTTGGCCGCGCGCTGGGCCAGCAGCGGTTCGAGGCGGCTGAAGCTGGCCTCGGTCCAGGCCTCGAGGGCGTCCAGCTGTTGCAGGTCGAGCTTGTCGCTGAGCAGTGGGCGGATCTGCGCGAAATTCTGCCGCATCGGCGCGACGATCGCCTGCGGCGAGCACAGCGGATGGCTGGCCGGCACGGCCGGGGTCTGGGCGTGGAAGTCGGCGATCTGCTTGGCCAGCGCGTCGATGTGCGCGGAGGTCAGCTCGCGGCGCGCCTGCACTTCGCTGAGCAACTGGCTCTGCGGGAACTGGCGCATCTTCAGCGCGTATTCGATGGCCGGGCCGGCGCCGGCCAGTTGCGGCGCCTCGGCGCTGCCGGTGATTGGCAGCACTTCCAGGTACAGGCCTTCAGTCAGACGCTGGTTGAGGCGCAGCTCCTCGCCACAGAAGTGCTGGCGGGCGGCCAGGTCGGTGAAGTCGAGAAAGCCGAAGTTCACCGGCTTCTTAATCTTGTAGGCATAGGGGCCGGTCAGCAGTACCCAGGAAATATGCGTCTCGATGACCTGGAACGCCTCAACCGGGTGCGGATAAAGGGCGGGGTTCTGCAGCGCGGCGATCAGGGTCTGGCTCACGGTCGATCCTTGAGTACGGACTGAATGGAAAGGCGCATTATGGCCTCTGAGGGAGGCTGTGCAAACCGCCGGAGGGTGCCTGCCGGCCCTGGACAAAGTGCGTATAATGCGCCGCCATGACACGCTCCCGATCTTCCCGCTCCCCCCGTTCGCGCGCTAAGCGCTCCTCTTCCGGCATGCGCCCCTGGCTGGGTTGGGCCCTCAAGCTCGGCCTGGTTGGCCTGGTGCTGCTGGCCGGTTTCGCCGTTTACCTGGATGCCGTGGTGCAGGAGAAGTTCTCCGGCAAGCGCTGGACCATCCCGGCCAAGGTCTACGCCCGCCCGCTCGAGCTGTTCGTCGGCCAGAAGCTGACCAAGGGCGACTTCCTCACCGAACTGGATGCCCTCGGCTATCGCCGCGAGTCGTCGGCCAGTGGCCCCGGCGCGACGGTGGTGGCGGGCAATAATGTCGAACTGCATACCCGTGGCTTCCAGTTCTACGAGGGCGCCGAGTCGGCGCAGCGGGTGCGCGTGCGCTTCTCCGGCGATTATGTCGCCGCCCTCAGTCAGGGCAATGACGCCGAACTGGCCGTCGCTCGCCTGGAGCCGTTGCTGATCGGCGGCCTGTATCCGGCCCACAACGAGGACCGCATCCTCATCAAGCTGGATCAGGTGCCGCCTTATCTGGTCGACACCCTGGTGGCGGTGGAGGATCGCGAGTTCTTCAATCACCACGGGGTTTCGCCGAAGTCCATCGCCCGCGCCATGTGGGTCAACGCCAGCAGCGGGCATCTGCGCCAGGGCGGTAGCACCCTGACCCAGCAGTTGGTGAAGAACTTCTACCTGACCAGCGAACGCAGCCTCGTGCGCAAGGCGACCGAGGCCATGATGGCGGTTTTGCTGGAGCTGCATTACGACAAGCAGGAAATACTCGAGGCCTACCTCAACGAGGTGTTTCTCGGTCAGGACGGTCAGCGTGCGGTGCATGGCTTCGGCCTGGCCAGCCAGTACTTCTTCAGTCGGCCGTTGGCCGAGCTGAAGTTGCATCAGGTGGCGATGCTGGTCGCCATGGTCAAGGGGCCGACCTACTACAACCCGCGGCGCAATCCCGAACGCGCCTTGGTGCGCCGCAACCTGGTGCTCGATCTGCTGGCCGAACAGGGCGTGGTGACAGCCGAGGAGGCGGATGCGGCGAAAAAACTGCCGCTGGGCGTGACTGCGCGCGGCAGCATGGCCGACAGCTCCTATCCGGCGTTTCTCGACCTGGTCAAGCGTCAACTGCGCCAGGACTACCGTGACGAGGACTTGACCGAAGAAGGCCTGCGCATCTTCACCAGCTTCGACCCGATTCTACAGCTCAAGGCCGAGGGTGCCCTGGGCGCGACCCTGAAGGGCTTGAGCGGGCGCAAGGGCGTCGACCAGGTGGAAGCGGCGATGGTCGTGACCAATCCCGAAACCGGCGAAGTACAGGCGATGATCGGCAGTCGCCAGCCGCGCTTCGCCGGCTTCAACCGGGCGCTGGACGCGGTGCGGCCGATTGGCTCGCTGATCAAACCGGCGGTTTACCTGACGGCGCTGGAGCGACCCAGTCAGTACACTCTGACCAGTTGGCTGGCCGACGAGCCGTTCTCGGTCAAGGGCCAGGATGGTCAAGTCTGGCGGCCGCAGAATTACGACCACAAGGCGCACGGCACTATTTATCTGTATCAGGGCCTGGCCAACTCCTACAACCTGTCCACCGCCAAGCTGGGCCTGGAAGTCGGCGTGCCGAACGTGCTCAAGACCCTCGCCCGCCTCGGTGTGTCGCGCGAGTGGCCGGCTTACCCATCGATGCTGCTGGGTGCCGGCTCGCTCAGCCCGGTGGAAGTGGCGACCATGTACCAGACCCTCGCCAATGGCGGCTTCAATACCCCGCTGCGGGGCATTCGCAGCGTGCTGACGGCCGACGGGCAGCCGCTCAAGCGCTATCCCTTCCAGGTCCAGCAGCGCTTCGATCCCGGCGCCATTTACCTGGTGCAGAATGCCATGCAGCGGGTCATGCGCGAGGGCACCGGGCGTTCGGTGTACAGCCAGTTGTCCAGCTCGCTGAATCTGGCCGGCAAGACCGGGACCAGCAACGACTCGCGCGACAGCTGGTTCGCCGGCTTCAGTCAGGATTTGCTCGCGGTGGTCTGGCTGGGCCGTGACGACAACGGCCCGACGCCGCTGACCGGTGCCACCGGTGCGCTGCAGGTGTGGACCGGCTTCATGCGTCGCGCCGATCCGTTGCCGCTGAACATGCCGTTGCCGGACAACGTGGTGCAGGCCTGGATCGACGCCGGCACCGGTCAGGGTTCGGCTGCCGGCTGCCCGAATGCGGTGCAGATGCCGTATATTCGTGGTAGTGAACCGACGCCTGGTCCGGCTTGCGGACTCGAGGCGCCGGTGGACGCGGTGATGGACTGGGTGCGCGGGTGGATGAATTGAGCGCGTGGGCGAATAGATCGCCGTCAAGTGACGAGGGTGTGCAGTAGTGAATAAGTGGTTGATTCCTGCGCTGGTGTCCAGCGCATTGTTGAGTGGCTGCGCGTCGCCCCAGCGTGGCTCTATCCCGGTGGTGGATTCGGGGACCTCAATCACTGAAGAGCAGGTCGATGGCGGGGGTTATCGTCAAGCTGCGTCGCAACCGCAGGCGCAATCGCTGCCGCAGGATGCGGGGGTGGTGGTGATGGTGCCTGGCGCGAGCAATGGCGGCTCATCCAGCCAGGCGCTCCCGGCTGCCAGTGCACCGATTTCCGGGTCGATCGATGGCGGTCCGGTTACCCCGGGACCGATCGCTCCGGGTCCAGGCGCAACTGCGCCGGGCGCCAATGTTTCCAACTCACCGCCCAGCTACGGCGCACCGGCTCCGACTGCCCCCAGTGGCATTCCTGCCGCCGGCGGTCTGGCGGCCGACGAGCAGCTCGATGGGCCGGTGTTGGCATTGCTGACCACTGCGCAACAACAGCAGGGCGGTGGCGATCTGAATGGCGCCGCGTCCAGCCTGGAGCGGGCCCAGCGCATTGCGCCACGCGAACCGCAGGTGCTTTATCGTCTGGCTGAAGTACGCCTGGCCCAGGGCGATGCCGCCCAAGCCGAGCAGCTCGCCCAGCGTGGTCTGAGCTATGCCGGCGGACGCCCGGCCCTGCAGGCCAGCCTCTGGGGTTTGATTGCTCAGGCCCGTGAGCGTCAAGGCAATGCCGCCGGCGCCGCGCAAGCCCGCGAGCGGGCACGGGCCAATCTCTGATGGATACTCGGTTGCCAGTCCTGGCGGAGCAACTGCTGCTGATCGAGCGGGAGTTGCGCTTGCAGGGCTGGTGGGCGGATGAGCCGCCCAGTGCTGAGGCGCTGGCCAGCCAGGAGCCGTTCTGTGTCGACAGTCTCGCCTTCGAGGAATGGCTGCAGTGGATCTTCCTGCCGCGCATGAAGAGCATTGTCGAGCAGGGTGGGCCGTTGCCTGGGGTTTCCGGTATTCGACCGATGGCCGAGGTGGTCTATCGCGAGCATCCGCTACAGGCCAAGGCGTTGCTCAAGTTGCTGGATGATTTCGACCGTCTGATCAAAGGGGCGATCTAAGACCGCCCGAGTCGGCTTACTGGCAGTTTTCCTTGATCGCCTTTTCCGCTTCACTGATCCGCGTTTGACGCTCTTCTTCGCTTAGACGACGTACTTCACCATCGGCTTCGGTCACGCGCAGGCGCGGATTGTTCTGCAACTGGGCCAGATTGGTGCGCATGTTCTCACAGTATTGCTTGCGCTCCGCTTCCTTGGTTGCCACCTCTTTCTTGACTTTGGCGTCGATGGCTTGCTGTTCGGCGTCGCTGGTCTGGGCGGGCTGACTGGCGGGAACTGGTGGCTTGGGCGGGGGAGCGACGGTATTGACCGGGGTGGCAGCCTGGCCTTGAGGCGGTTGCGAGCCGAAGTGGGTCGTGCCTTTGTCATCGACCCATTTGTAAACCTGGCTGGCCATGGCGGTAGCACTCAGGGCGAGCAACAAACTGCCGGTGAGTATCATGCGACGCATGCTGTTTCCTTTTATGAGCGGCTTATGAGCGGCGGGAGTCTGGCTACTATAACCAAAACCCGTTGATCGTCATCCTGCGTTATGTCACAGCGATAGTGGGAATTAGGCCTAGGTATGACTTGACTTGGCCTGATCGAATCCGAACAATTCAACGTTCGCTGTAGTGGGCCAGCCGCAAGCCAGCTTTTCTCAGCAGACCATGAGGTGCACACCCGCGCCGACCTGCTTTACCCGCACCGCGTTACCTCGCGCTGGGTGGGAGAATCCCGCAACACTAGGGACGATCCCAATACTTGCTCAGTCAGTAGCTGACGTAGTCGGCGACCACCCGTCGCTCATGCTCTCTGCTTGGCAGTAAACCTATTTGATTGCCGTCTAGCTTTGACGGTCTTCTGGCGTTCTAGAGGTGAAAAACGTGGAGCTTTTAACCGGCGCTGAAATGGTCGTCCGCTCGTTGCGTGACGAAGGCGTTAAGTACATCTATGGGTACCCTGGCGGTGCCCTGCTGCATATCTACGACGCACTGTTCAAAGAGCATGATGTGACCCACATCCTGGTCCGTCACGAACAGGCGGCTACCCATATGGCCGATGGTTATGCGCGTGCCACCGGCAAGCCGGGCGTCGTGCTGGTCACCTCCGGCCCGGGCGCGACCAACGCCATTACCGGTATCGCCACTGCTTATATGGACTCGATCCCGATGGTGGTGATTTCCGGTCAGGTACCGAGCAACATGGTCGGCACCGATGCCTTCCAGGAAACCGACATGGTCGGTATCTCCCGGCCGATCGTGAAGCACAGCTTCATCATCAAGCACCCGTCGGAAATTCCGGAAGTCATCAAGAAGGCCTTCTATCTGGCTCAGTCCGGCCGTCCAGGTCCGGTGGTGGTGGACATTCCCAAGGACATGGGCGACCCGACCCAGAAGTTCGAATACGCCTATCCCAAGAAGGTCAAGCTGCGCTCGTACAGCCCGGCGGTTCGTGGCCATTCTGGCCAGATCCGCAAGGCTGCCGAAATGCTCCTGGCCGCTAAGCGCCCGATCCTTTACGCCGGTGGCGGGGTGATCATGGGCGGCGCGGCCGAGCCGCTGACCGAGCTGGCGCAGATTCTCAACCTGCCGGTGACCAATACCCTGATGGGCCTTGGCGCTTTCCCGGGTACCGACCGCCAGTTTGTAGGCATGCTCGGCATGCACGGTAGCTACACTGCCAACCTGGCCATGCACCATGCCGACGTGATTTTGGCGGTGGGTGCGCGTTTCGACGATCGGGTGATCAACGGTCCGAGCAAGTTCTGCCCGAATGCCAAGATCATCCATGTCGACATCGACCCGGCCTCGATCTCCAAGACCATCAAGGCCGACATCCCAATCGTCGGCCCGGTGGACAGCGTGCTGACCGAGATGGTCGCGATCCTCAAGGAAATCGGCCAGAGCCCGAGCAAAGAGGTGGTCGCCAGCTGGTGGAAGCAGATCGACGAATGGCGTGGTACTCGCGGCCTGTTCCCGTACGACAAGGGTGATGGCTCGATCATCAAGCCGCAAACCGTTATCGAAACCCTGTGGGAAGTGACCAAAGGCGATGCCTACGTCACCTCCGATGTTGGCCAGCACCAGATGTTCGCCGCGCAGTACTACCGCTTCGACAAGCCCAATCGCTGGATCAACTCCGGCGGTCTCGGCACCATGGGCTTCGGCTTCCCGGCGGCGATGGGCATCAAGCTGAACTTCCCGGAGCAAGATGTGGCTTGCGTGACCGGTGAAGGCAGCATCCAGATGAACATTCAAGAGCTGTCCACCTGCCTGCAATACGACCTGCCGGTGAAGATCATCAATCTCAACAACGGCGCGCTGGGTATGGTGCGTCAGTGGCAGGACATGCAGTACAGCAGCCGCTACTCGCACTCCTACATGGAATCGCTGCCGGACTTCGTCAAGCTGGCCGAGGCCTATGGTCACGTCGGGATGCGTATCACCGACCTGAAAGACCTTAAGCCGAAAATGGAAGAAGCCTTCGCCCTGAAGAATCGCCTGGTATTCCTCGACATCCAGGTCGACACCAGCGAGCACGTCTACCCGATGCAAATCAGAGACGGCTCGATGCGCGATATGTGGCTGAGCAAGACGGAGCGGACCTGAGCATGCGACACATCATCTCCCTGTTGCTGGAAAACGAGCCGGGCGCCCTGTCACGCGTGGTGGGTCTGTTCTCCCAGCGCAACTACAACATCGAAAGCCTGACCGTGGCGCCGACCGAAGACCCGACCCTGTCGCGTCTGACGCTGACTACTGTCGGCCATGACGAGGTGATCGAGCAGATCACCAAGAACCTCAACAAGTTGATCGAAGTGGTTAAGCTGGTGAACCTGTCGGAGAGCGCGCACATCGAGCGCGAGCTGATGCTGGTCAAGGTCAAGGCCACCGGCGCTCAGCGCGCCGAGATCAAGCGCACCACCGACATCTTCCGTGGGCAGATCGTCGACGTGACTAGCAGCGTCTACACCATCCAGCTGGCCGGTACCAGCGATAAACTGGACAGCTTCATCCAGGCCATTGGCACCGCGTCGATCCTGGAAACCGTACGCAGTGGCGTCACCGGCATTGCCCGTGGCGACAAAGTGCTCAGCATCTAACTCTTTAGCGAACGGCCCACGAGGCCAGAAAATAGGGGAATTCCCATGAAAGTGTTTTACGACAAAGACTGTGACCTCTCGATCATCCAGGGCAAGAAAGTCGCCATCATCGGCTACGGCTCCCAGGGCCATGCCCAGGCGTGCAATCTGAAAGATTCCGGCGTTGACGTTACCGTAGGTCTGCGCAAAGGCTCCGCCACCGTAGCCAAGGCTGAGGCCCATGGCCTGAAAGTCACCGACGTGGCCACTGCCGTCGCTGCTGCCGACCTGGTGATGATCCTCACGCCGGACGAGTTCCAGTCCAAGCTGTACAAGGAAGAAGTCGAGCCGAACCTGAAGAAGGGCGCCACCCTGGCCTTCTCCCATGGTTTTGCCATCCACTACAACCAGGTCGTACCGCGTGCCGACCTCGACGTGATCATGATCGCGCCGAAAGCTCCGGGCCACACCGTGCGTTCCGAGTTCGTCAAAGGCGGCGGCATCCCTGATCTGATCGCCATCTACCAGGACGCTTCCGGCAATGCCAAGAACGTCGCCCTGTCTTACGCTGCTGGCGTCGGTGGCGGCCGTACCGGCATCATCGAAACCACCTTCAAGGACGAGACCGAAACCGACCTGTTCGGTGAGCAGGCCGTTCTCTGTGGTGGTTGCGTTGAGCTGGTCAAGGCTGGCTTCGATACACTGGTGGAAGCGGGTTACGCCCCGGAAATGGCCTACTTCGAGTGCCTGCACGAGCTGAAGCTGATCGTCGACCTGATGTTCGAGGGCGGCATCGCCAACATGAACTACTCGATCTCCAACAACGCCGAATACGGTGAGTACGTCACCGGTCCGGAAGTGATCAACGCCGAGTCCCGCCAGGCCATGCGCAACGCTCTGAAGCGCATCCAGAACGGCGAGTACGCGAAGATGTTCATCCAGGAAGGGGCTTCGAACTACGCTTCGATGACTGCTTACCGCCGCAACAATGCCGCTCACGGCATTGAAGTGGTTGGCGAGAAGCTGCGCGCGATGATGCCGTGGATCGCTGCCAACAAGATCGTCGACAAGAGTAAAAACTAAGCGCTTGTCGATGGGGAGAAAACGCGGCTTAGGCCGCGTTTTTTCATTCTGCGGCAGGGCTTCTGGTATAAAGCCTGGGAGCTGTCGCGGGGTGGCAAACCTCGCGGCAACCGCTTTGTCGAAAACTCAAACCGTTGCAAGGTATTGTCCATGAACGAACGTCCCGAGGAGCCGAATCCGGCTTCCGACGAAGAAAGCCTGCTGCCGATCGATGAGCATATTGAGGAGGGCCACGATGCCGAAGGGCGCAAGGTCCGTCATCGCGGCATCTATCTGTTGCCCAACCTGTTTACCACGGCCAATCTCTTCGCCGGTTTCTATTCCGTCATCAATGCCATGAGTGGCAACTTCTCGGTGGCGGCAGCGGCCATTTTCGTCGCGATGGTTCTGGATAGCCTGGACGGCCGTGTCGCGCGCCTGACCAATACCCAGAGTGCCTTCGGCGCCGAGTACGACTCGCTGTCGGACATGGTCGCCTTCGGTCTGGCTCCCGCTCTGCTGGCCTTCGAGTGGGCGTTGGCGGATTTGCGCAGCGTCGGCCTGGCGGTTGCCTTCATCTATGTGGCTGGTGCGGCCCTGCGTTTGGCGCGTTTCAACACCCAGATCGGCAAGGTCGACAAGCGTTACTTCATCGGTCTGGCCAGTCCGGCCGCCGCCGGCGTGGTGGCTGGTACCGTGTGGGCCTTCAGTGATTTCGGCATCAAGGGCTCGAACATGTCGTTCATCGTCGCTCTGCTGGTGGCCGCTGCTGGTGCATTGATGGTCAGCAACATCAAGTACCACAGCTTCAAAGACCTCGATCTCAAAGGTCGGGTGCCCTTCGTCGCGATCCTGGTTGTGGTGCTGGCGTTCGCCGTGGTCTTCAGCGACCCGCCACGCATCCTGCTGCTGATCTTCCTGGCCTACGCTGCCTCCGGCCCGGTGCAATACTTGTTGCAGCTGCGCCGTCGCAAACAGGTCGAGTGATGTAATTTCCCTCCGGCTCCGCAGTCTATAACGCACACCTCGTCGTTAGCTGCGGAGTCACCATGCTAATCCGAACACCTTTTCCTTCCGCCTCGCATGAACACGAGGTCACCCCCGAATCCGTTTATCTGTCGCGGCGCAGCCTCCTGGCCGCGGCGGGTGGTCTCGCGGCTCTTTCGGCCTGGCCGAGCCTGGCTGTCGAGTCCGCGCGTTACGCTGATGTCGAGCCGGTCCAGGCGCCTACCTGGTTTGCTGACAAGCTGCCGGGCATCCGCTGGCAGGCGGTGACGGCCGGTGAGGAGGCGCTAACGCCTTTCAAGGACGCCACCCATCACAACAACTATTACGAATTCGGTACTAGCAAGACCGATCCGGCCAGGTATGCCGACGCCTTGGTGACTGAGCCTTGGAGCGTCCTGATCGATGGCGAGGTCGCCAAGCCGGGGCGTTATGCGCTGGAGGATCTGCTCAAGCCGTTCCAGTTGGAAGAGCGTATCTACAGGCTGCGATGTGTCGAAGGCTGGTCGATGGTCATCCCTTGGTTGGGCTTCCCGCTGGCGGATTTGCTTAAGCGGGTCGAGCCGACGGGGCAGGCTAAGTTCGTGCGCTTTGAAACCCTGGTCGACCCGGAGCACATGCCGGGCCAGCGCTCTGGCTTTTCCCTGCTCGATTGGCCTTATGTGGAAGGCTTGCGTTTGGATGAGGCGATGCATCCGCTGGCCATCCTGGCGGTGGGCATGTACGGTCGCATTCTGCCCAATCAGAATGGTGCGCCCCTGCGTTTAGTGGTGCCTTGGAAATACGGCTTCAAAGGCATCAAGTCGATCGTTCGTATCAGCCTGACTGCGGATCAGCCGAAAACCACCTGGGAGACCATTGCGCCGGAGGAGTATGGCTTTTATGCCAGCGTCAATCCGCAGGTAGACCATCCGCGCTGGAGTCAGGCGCATGAGCGGCGCCTGCCAGGCGGTTTGTTCAGCCCCAATATCATCCCGACGCGGTTGTTCAACGGTTACGATGAGGTGGCCGGCTTGTATAGCAATCTCGATCTGCGGAAGTACTACTGATGCGTTATCGACTCTGGCGAATGTTGGTTTTCCTCTTGGCGCCGCTGCCTCTGTTGGGCTGGGGCTATCAGGCCTGGATCTTTGCCTTGGGTGCCGACCCAGGGAAAGCGCTGGTTGATCGTTTAGGGCTGGCGGCGTTGTGCTTCTTGCTCTTCACCTTAGCGATGACGCCCTTGCAGCGTCTCACGCGTTGGGGCGGCTGGGTCGCGGTGCGCCGGCAGTTGGGGCTGTGGTGTTTCACCTATGCGGTGCTGCATATCTCAGGGTATGTGGTTTTCTTGCTGGGACTGGATATGGGGCAGCTGCTGATTGATCTGGGTAAGCGCCCTTATATCTTTGTCGGCGCCTTGGCGTTTATCGGCTTGCTGGCCTTGGCCCTGACGTCCAACCGCTTCAGCATCCGACGCCTGGGTAAGCGTTGGAAAGCGCTGCATCGAGCGATCTATGTGATTTTGTGCTTGGTTCTACTGCACATGCTTTGGGTGGTGCGCGCCGATTTGGCTGAGTGGTCTGCCTATGCGGCTGTGGGTGCTTTCCTGCTGCTATTGCGCACGCCCGCTATTGCCGCCTTGCTATCTCAGCTGTTTGCCCAGCCTGCAGCGGAAATGACGAAAAGATTTCAATAAGCTGTTGACGGGAGTTTTAGTGGGCCTATAATGCGCACCACTTCCGGCGCAGTCCTTATGTAAAAGATCTTGATAATCAATAGGTTATAGAGATTTTCAAGGGGCTGGAGGTGGTTCGATCGGGTTGATCGAAAGCGGTGCAGGAGGAGGTTGACAGCGGTTTGAAACGCTGTAGAATTCGCCTCCCGCTGACGAGATGCTGAAGGCTGATCGGAAGCGCAAGCGATTGAAGTAGAAAAGAAATTTTCGAAATCGCTTGACGGAATGAGGGGCTGCTGTAAAATGCGCGCCTCGGTTGAGACGAAAGACTTAACCAACTGTTCTTTAACAACTGAATCAAGCAATTCGTGTGGGTGCTTGTGAGGTAAGACTGATAGTCACCTGATTATCAGCATCACAAGTAACACTCGTGAATTCGAGAGTTTATTTGCGATTGCTGAGCCAAGTTTAGGGTTTTCACAAAACCCAAGCAGTATTGAACTGAAGAGTTTGATCATGGCTCAGATTGAACGCTGGCGGCAGGCCTAACACATGCAAGTCGAGCGGCAGCGGGTCCTTCGGGATGCCGGCGAGCGGCGGACGGGTGAGTAATGCCTAGGAATCTGCCTGTTAGTGGGGGATAACGTTCGGAAACGGACGCTAATACCGCATACGTCCTACGGGAGAAAGTGGGGGATCTTCGGACCTCACGCTAACAGATGAGCCTAGGTCGGATTAGCTAGTAGGTGAGGTAAAGGCTCACCTAGGCGACGATCCGTAACTGGTCTGAGAGGATGATCAGTCACACTGGAACTGAGACACGGTCCAGACTCCTACGGGAGGCAGCAGTGGGGAATATTGGACAATGGGCGAAAGCCTGATCCAGCCATGCCGCGTGTGTGAAGAAGGTCTTCGGATTGTAAAGCACTTTAAGTTGGGAGGAAGGGTACTTACCTAATACGTGAGTATTTTGACGTTACCGACAGAATAAGCACCGGCTAACTTCGTGCCAGCAGCCGCGGTAATACGAAGGGTGCAAGCGTTAATCGGAATTACTGGGCGTAAAGCGCGCGTAGGTGGTTTGGTAAGTTGGATGTGAAAGCCCCGGGCTCAACCTGGGAACTGCATCCAAAACTGCCTGACTAGAGTACGGTAGAGGGTGGTGGAATTTCCTGTGTAGCGGTGAAATGCGTAGATATAGGAAGGAACACCAGTGGCGAAGGCGACCACCTGGACTGATACTGACACTGAGGTGCGAAAGCGTGGGGAGCAAACAGGATTAGATACCCTGGTAGTCCACGCCGTAAACGATGTCGACTAGCCGTTGGGTTCCTTGAGAACTTAGTGGCGCAGCTAACGCATTAAGTCGACCGCCTGGGGAGTACGGCCGCAAGGTTAAAACTCAAATGAATTGACGGGGGCCCGCACAAGCGGTGGAGCATGTGGTTTAATTCGAAGCAACGCGAAGAACCTTACCTGGCCTTGACATCTACAGAACTTTCCAGAGATGGATTGGTGCCTTCGGGAACTGTAAGACAGGTGCTGCATGGCTGTCGTCAGCTCGTGTCGTGAGATGTTGGGTTAAGTCCCGTAACGAGCGCAACCCTTGTCCTTAGTTACCAGCACGTTATGGTGGGCACTCTAAGGAGACTGCCGGTGACAAACCGGAGGAAGGTGGGGATGACGTCAAGTCATCATGGCCCTTACGGCCAGGGCTACACACGTGCTACAATGGTCGGTACAGAGGGTTGCCAAGCCGCGAGGTGGAGCTAATCCCACAAAACCGATCGTAGTCCGGATCGCAGTCTGCAACTCGACTGCGTGAAGTCGGAATCGCTAGTAATCGTGAATCAGAATGTCACGGTGAATACGTTCCCGGGCCTTGTACACACCGCCCGTCACACCATGGGAGTGGGTTGCACCAGAAGTAGCTAGTCTAACCGCAAGGGGGACGGTTACCACGGTGTGATTCATGACTGGGGTGAAGTCGTAACAAGGTAGCCGTAGGGGAACCTGCGGCTGGATCACCTCCTTAATCGACGACATCAGCTTTCTCATAAGCTCCCACACGAATTGCTTGATTCACTTGCGAAAAGCGATTGGGTTTAGACCCGAGAGTGAGACGATTGGGTCTGTAGCTCAGTTGGTTAGAGCGCACCCCTGATAAGGGTGAGGTCGGCAGTTCGAATCTGCCCAGACCCACCAATTGTCAAGGGATGTGGCCGGTCATTAGATGGGGCCATAGCTCAGCTGGGAGAGCGCCTGCTTTGCACGCAGGAGGTCAGGAGTTCGATCCTCCTTGGCTCCACCATTATCACGCAATCGCTGAAAGCTCAGAATTGAATGCTTAAAGAGTGAGCCTTGAATTCTGGTCTTTGCGCCAGTAACTGTTCTTTAAAAATTTGGGTATGTGATAGAAGTAGACTGAATAATCTCTTTCACTGGTGATTATTCAAGTCAAGGTAAAATTTGCGAGTTCAAGCGCGAATTTTCGGCGAATGTCGTCTTCACGTTCGAGACAGTAACCAGATTGCTTGGGGTTATATGGTCAAGTGAAGAAGCGCATACGGTGGATGCCTTGGCAGTCAGAGGCGATGAAAGACGTGGTAGCCTGCGATAAGCTTCGGGGAGTCGGCAAACAGACTTTGATCCGGAGATCTCTGAATGGGGGAACCCAGCCATCATAAGATGGTTATCTTGTACTGAATCCATAGGTGCAAGAGGCGAACCAGGGGAACTGAAACATCTAAGTACCCTGAGGAAAAGAAATCAACCGAGATTCCCTTAGTAGTGGCGAGCGAACGGGGATTAGCCCTTAAGCTTCATTGATTCTAATAGAACGCTCTGGAAAGTGCGGCCATAGTGGGTGATAGCCCCGTATATGAAAGGATCTTTGAAGTGAAATCGAGTAGGACGGAGCACGAGAAACTTTGTCTGAATATGGGGGGACCATCCTCCAAGGCTAAATACTACTGACTGACCGATAGTGAACTAGTACCGTGAGGGAAAGGCGAAAAGAACCCCGGAGAGGGGAGTGAAATAGATCCTGAAACCGTATGCGTACAAGCAGTGGGAGCCTACTTTGTTAGGTGACTGCGTACCTTTTGTATAATGGGTCAGCGACTTATATTCAGTGGCGAGCTTAACCGAATAGGGGAGGCGTAGCGAAAGCGAGTCTTAATAGGGCGTTTAGTCGCTGGGTATAGACCCGAAACCGGGCGATCTATCCATGGGCAGGTTGAAGGTTAGGTAACACTGACTGGAGGACCGAACCGACTACCGTTGAAAAGTTAGCGGATGACCTGTGGATCGGAGTGAAAGGCTAATCAAGCTCGGAGATAGCTGGTTCTCCTCGAAAGCTATTTAGGTAGCGCCTCGTGTATCACTGCTGGGGGTAGAGCACTGTTTCGGCTAGGGGGTCATCCCGACTTACCAAACCGATGCAAACTCCGAATACCAGCAAGTGTCAGCACGGGAGACACACGGCGGGTGCTAACGTCCGTCGTGAAAAGGGAAACAACCCAGACCGTCAGCTAAGGTCCCAAAGTTATGGTTAAGTGGGAAACGATGTGGGAAGGCTTAGACAGCTAGGAGGTTGGCTTAGAAGCAGCCACCCTTTAAAGAAAGCGTAATAGCTCACTAGTCGAGTCGGCCTGCGCGGAAGATGTAACGGGGCTCAAACCATACACCGAAGCTACGGGTTCGTCGTAAGACGAGCGGTAGAGGAGCGTTCTGTAAGCCTGTGAAGGTGAGTTGAGAAGCTTGCTGGAGGTATCAGAAGTGCGAATGCTGACATGAGTAACGACAATGGGTGTGAAAAACACCCACGCCGAAAGACCAAGGGTTCCTGCGCAACGTTAATCGACGCAGGGTTAGTCGGTCCCTAAGGCGAGGCTGAAAAGCGTAGTCGATGGGAAACAGGTTAATATTCCTGTACTTCTAGTTACTGCGATGGAGGGACGGAGAAGGCTAGGCCAGCTTGGCGTTGGTTGTCCAAGTTTAAGGTTGTAGGCTGAGGTCTTAGGTAAATCCGGGATCTTAAGGCTGAGAACTGATGACGAGTGCTCTTTTAGAGCGCGAAGTGGTTGATGCCATGCTTCCAAGAAAAGCTTCTAAGCTTCAGGTAACTAGGAACCGTACCCCAAACCGACACAGGTGGTTGGGTAGAGAATACCAAGGCGCTTGAGAGAACTCGGGTGAAGGAACTAGGCAAAATGGCACCGTAACTTCGGGAGAAGGTGCGCCGGTGAGGGTGAACGATTTACTCGGTAAGCCCATGCCGGTCGAAGATACCAGGCCGCTGCGACTGTTTATTAAAAACACAGCACTCTGCAAACACGAAAGTGGACGTATAGGGTGTGACGCCTGCCCGGTGCCGGAAGGTTAATTGATGGGGTTAGCGCAAGCGAAGCTCTTGATCGAAGCCCCGGTAAACGGCGGCCGTAACTATAACGGTCCTAAGGTAGCGAAATTCCTTGTCGGGTAAGTTCCGACCTGCACGAATGGCGTAACGATGGCGGCGCTGTCTCCACCCGAGACTCAGTGAAATTGAAATCGCTGTGAAGATGCAGTGTATCCGCGGCTAGACGGAAAGACCCCGTGAACCTTTACTGTAGCTTTGCACTGGACTTTGAGCCTGCTTGTGTAGGATAGGTGGGAGGCTTTGAAGCGTGGACGCCAGTTCGCGTGGAGCCATCCTTGAAATACCACCCTGGCATGCTTGAGGTTCTAACTCTGGTCCGTCATCCGGATCGAGGACAGTGTATGGTGGGCAGTTTGACTGGGGCGGTCTCCTCCTAAAGAGTAACGGAGGAGTACGAAGGTGCGCTCAGACCGGTCGGAAATCGGTCGTAGAGTATAAAGGCAAAAGCGCGCTTGACTGCGAGACAGACACGTCGAGCAGGTACGAAAGTAGGTCTTAGTGATCCGGTGGTTCTGTATGGAAGGGCCATCGCTCAACGGATAAAAGGTACTCCGGGGATAACAGGCTGATACCGCCCAAGAGTTCATATCGACGGCGGTGTTTGGCACCTCGATGTCGGCTCATCACATCCTGGGGCTGAAGCCGGTCCCAAGGGTATGGCTGTTCGCCATTTAAAGTGGTACGCGAGCTGGGTTTAGAACGTCGTGAGACAGTTCGGTCCCTATCTGCCGTGGACGTTTGAGATTTGAGAGGGGCTGACCTTAGTACGAGAGGACCGGGTTGGACGAACCTCTGGTGTTCCGGTTGTCACGCCAGTGGCATTGCCGGGTAGCTATGTTCGGAAAAGATAACCGCTGAAAGCATCTAAGCGGGAAACTTGCCTCAAGATGAGATCTCACTGGAGCCTTGAGCTCCCTGAAGGGCCGTCGAAGACTACGACGTTGATAGGTTGGGTGTGTAAGCGCTGTGAGGCGTTGAGCTAACCAATACTAATTGCCCGTGAGGCTTGACCATATAACACCCAAACAATCTGACGATTGTGGTGTTGGACGGTGAAGTCGACAAATACCGAAAGTTCGACAGAACTCGCTTAATACCCGCCGCAAGGCACTGTCACATACCCATTCGGGATGGCGTCTCACCACGACATCCCAACCCAATTGCTTGACGACCATAGAGAGTTGGAACCACCTGATCCCATCCCGAACTCAGTAGTGAAACGACTCATCGCCGATGGTAGTGTGGGGTCTCCCCATGTGAGAGTAGGTCATCGTCAAGCTCCTATCCCAAACCCCCAGCCCGCGACAGCAGGCTGGGGGTTTGTCTTTGCGCGCGGGGAAGTAATCGCGCGATGGACAGACCGCCCACGGCCTCGTCTAAAATAGACACGAACCTCCATGAGCCCTTATGTATGCCAGATCCGGCCGATTCTCGCGGATTGTCTGAGCTCCCCCTGGAGGAGCTAATCGCCTGCCATGAATGTGACCTGCTGATGTGCAAGCCCCTGCTTGCCGATGGTGAGCGGGCGGAGTGTCCGCGTTGTGGTTATGAGTTGTTTGCCCATCGTCACCAGGTCATACGCCGCAGCCTAGCGTTGGTGCTGGCGGCCTTGCTGCTCTACGTGCCGGCGAATTTCCTCCCGATCATGCAGCTCAATCTGCTCGGACAGGCCAGTCAGGACACTGTCTGGAGTGGAGTGTTGGGCCTATACGACAGCGGCATGCAGGGGCTCGCGCTGTTGGTATTTCTCTGCAGCATGGGGATTCCGCTGCTCAAGCTGCTGTGTCAGTTGTGCGTGTTGCTGAGCATCCGCTGGGACGTCGGCCGCAGCTATGGCCTGCTGATTTATCGGATCTACCAGCACCTGCGCGAGTGGGGGATGCTCGAGGTCTATATGATGGGCACCCTGGTGGCGATCGTGAAGCTGCTCGATCTGGCCGACCTCAGCCTGGGCATCGGCTTGGCGTGCTTTGCGGGCCTGTTGCTGCTGCAGGTCTGGCTGGAGGTGACTATGTCGCCGCATCAGATCTGGGAAGCCTTGTCGGGGGAGAATGCACTTGCGCGCCATTGATGCGGGGATTGTGATTTGCCCGGAATGTCACCAGCTGAACCGTCAGGCGGCGGATGCTGGCAGGCAATACTGCACGCGTTGCGGCGCGGTGGTTCATGGGCGGCGACCAAATAGCCTGGTGCGCACCTGGGCCTTGTTGATTACCGCGGCGATTCTGTACATCCCGGCCAATCTGCTGCCGATCATGACGGTGAGCTCACTGGGCAAGGGCGACCCGTCGACCATCATGGCTGGCGTGATCGAGTTGATTAAATTCGGCATGTGGCCGATTGCGGCGGTGGTGTTTGTCGCTAGCATTCTGGTGCCGACCTTCAAGCTGGTGGGGATTTCCTTGCTGCTGTATTCGGTGCAGCGGCATCAGCCGATGTCGGAGCGGCAACGCATCCTTATGTATCGCTTTATCGAATGGATTGGCCGCTGGTCGATGCTCGACATCTTTGTCATCGCGATTCTGGTGACCCTGGTGAAATTCGGCAGTCTGGCCACTATCGAACCGAATTTTGGTGCCGTGGCCTTTGCCAGCGTGGTGGTTCTGACCATGCTGGCGGCCCTCACCTTTGAACCGCGCATGATTTGGGATAACACGGAGACGGATAACCATGACTGACCTGCCAGCGGCAAAGGTTCGGCCAGCCTCCAATTGGTCGGCCATCTGGGTTCTGCCCTTGATTGCCTTGTTGATCGGCGGTTGGCTCGGGTGGCGCGCCTACACCCAGGCCGGGATCGACATCGAGGTGTTCTTCGAGTCCGGCGATGGCCTCCAGGCCGGCAAGACCGAGGTGATGTACAAGGGCATGCCGATCGGCAAGGTCAAGGCCTTGGCCCTGGACAGCACTGGGGAAAAGCGCGGGGTGATCGCGACCATCGAGATGAACAAGGAGGTCGAGCCGCACCTGCGCAGCAATACCCGCTTCTGGCTGGTCAAGCCGAGCGTGACGCTGGCCGGCATCACCGGCCTGGAAACCCTGGTCTCCGGCAACTACATCGCGGTCAGCCCGGAGGACGGCGAGCCCACCCTGAAGTTCAAGGCGCTGGACGCGCCGCCGCCGCTGCCGGACGACCTCCCCGGCCTGCACCTGGTCCTGAAGGCCGAGCGCCTCGGCTCGCTGAACCGCGACAGCCCGGTGTTCTACAAGCAGATCCAGGTCGGGCGGGTGAAGAGCTACACCTTGGCCGAGGATCAGAGCACCGTCGAAATCAAGGTCTTCATCGAGCCGGCCTACACCAACCTGGTGCGCAAACACACGCGGTTCTGGAACGCCAGCGGGGTGACCGTCAATGCCGACCTCTCCGGGCTCAAGGTGCGCACCGAGTCGCTGGCCAGCATCGTCGCCGGCGGCATCGCCTTTGCCACCCCGGAGCACCGGTCCGACAGCCCGCCCACCGACCCGAACATTCCCTTCCGCCTCTACGAGGACTTCGATGCGGCGCAGGCCGGGATCAAGGTCACCGTGGCGCTGAGCGACTTCGACGGGCTGCAGGCCGGGCGTACCCCAGTCATGTTCAGCGGTATCCAGGTCGGTACGCTGAAGATGCTCAAGCTCAACGATGATGCGAAGAGCGCCACCGCCGAGTTGACCATGGCACCGCAGGCCGAGGACTATCTGGTCGAGGGCACCGAGTTCTGGGTGGTCAAACCGTCCATCTCGTTGGGTGGCATCACCGGCCTGGAGGCGCTGGTCAAGGGCAACTACATCGCCGTGCGCCCCGGTGCCAAGGGTGAGGAGCCGCGCCGCGAGTTCGTCGCCCTCAGCAAGGCGCCGCCGCTGAATCTGGATGCGCCCGGCCTGCATCTGGTGCTGTTCAGCGACAGCCTCGGCTCGCTACAGGTCGGCAGTCCGGTGCTCTATCGCCAGCTCAAGGTCGGCTCGGTGCAGAGTTTCCAGCTGTCTAGGGACCGCCGTCAGGTGCTGCTGGGCGTGCACATCGAGCCGGAGTATGCCGGCCTGGTGAACAGTTCGACGCGTTTCTGGAACGCCAGTGGCATCACCCTCAGTGGCGGCCTGAGCGGTATCGAGGTCAAGAGCGAGTCATTGCAAAGCCTGCTGGCCGGCGGTATTGCCTTTGAAACCCCGAACTTGAAGGCGCCGGTGACCAAGCGTATTCAGCGCTTCCACCTGAACCCGGACCGCGAAAAGGCCCTGCAAAGCGGTCAGGCGATCCAGATTCGCGTTGACAGCGGCGACGGTTTGCGCCCCGGCATGCCGATTCGCTACAAAGGCCTGGATGTCGGCAAGGTCGAGACCGTCGAGCTGACCGATGACCTGCAGGGCGTGATTCTCGGCGCACGCATCACCGAAGGCGGCGAGCGCATCGCCCGTGCCGGCAGCCAGTTCTGGGTGGTCAAGCCGGAAATCGGCCTGATCCGTACGGCCAATCTGGATACCCTGATCAGCGGGCAATACCTGCAGGTGCAACCGGCGAGCAAGCCCGGCGCCGTGCAGACCCGTTTCACCGCGCTCGGCCAGGCGCCGAGTCAGGCGGAGCGCGAAGCCGGGTTGAGCCTGGTGCTCAGCGCTTCGCGGCTGGGCTCGGTCAAGGAAGGCGTGCCGGTGACGTTCCGCGAAGTGCGGGTGGGCAAGGTGACCGGTTTCGAGCTGGGTGCCCAGGCCGATCAGGTGCTGATCCGGGTGCTCATCGAGCCGCGCTATGCGCCCCTGGTACGCTTCGGCAGCCGTTTCTGGAACGCCAGCGGCATCGGCGTCGAGGCCGGGTTGTTCAAGGGCGTGCAGGTGCGCACCGAATCGCTGGAGGCCCTGGTCGCGGGCGGTATCGCCTTCGCCACCCCGGAGGGCGTGCAGATGGGCGCACCGGCCAAGCCTGGACAGACGTTCGTGTTGTTCCCCGAGGTCGAGGACGAGTGGCTGCGCTGGGCGCCGCGGATTTCGCTCGCCAAGTGAGCCAATGCCAGGCGCCGCGTTGGCGGCCAGGCAAGAAAAACGCCGCTTACCGAGAAAGGTAAGCGGCGTTTTTTATGGCGCCCGTCTGAGTCGGTGCATCACGTCTCGGCGCGCTCCAGCGCTGGCTCCATGACGCTCGTCTTGGCCGTTTGGCGCGGCTTGATGAACTTCCAGTCGGCCTCATCGATGTAGATGCCGCTCGGCCCGCTGCCGCCTTCCAGGTCGATGGCCACATGCGCCGAGACCTGCGGCTTGACCGAGGCGAGGATCGGCACGAAGCCTAGCTGCAGGCTGGTCTCGATCAATGCCTGCTGGTTGCGCTCGTCGATGTCGGCGGCTTCATCGAGGTAGTAGGGCAGGCGCACGCGCCCGGCCTGCTCGCGGTCCATCAGGTGCAGCAACAGGTACATGTTGGTCAGCGCCTTGATGGTCATGGTCGTGCCGTTGGAGGCGGCGCCGTCGATGTCGGTGTGGATCACCGGCTGGCCGCCAACCTTGGTGATCTCGAAGGCCAGCTCGAACAGATCCTTGAGCCCCAGCTGGTTGTGGTTGGCCGCCACCAGGCGGGCCAGGTACTCCTTGGCCTCTTCGTTCTTGGCATCCTGGTCGCTGGACTGCGACAGGTCGAACACCGACAGGGTCTCGCCTTCCTCGTACTGGCCGGCGCTGTGGATGATCTGGTCGATGTGCTTGAGCGCCTCGCGGTTCGGGGCGAGGACGATGCGGAAGCTCTCCAGGTTGGACACCTGGCGACGGTTGATCTCGCGGTTGAACAGCGCCAGCTGGTGTTCCAGGTTGTCGTAGTCGCTGCGGATGTTGCGCAGCGTGCGGGCGATGTCGGTGACCGCCGCACGTCTGGCCTTCGCTAGAGTGAGCGCCTCGTCCTGGCGGTGCGCGTAGGCGTTGATCAGCAGCTGCAGGCGGCGCTCGACGTCGTCCTCGCTGTCGAACTTGGCCACGCCCTTGAGGCGGATCTGCGCGTACAGCGCCTCGATCTGGCCGTCGACGCGCTGCAGCGCCTGCCAGCTGTCCTGGTAGTCGTTGAGCAGCGGCAACAGGTTGTCCAGCGAATCGTCCACCGGGTCCATGAACGGAGTGCCGAACGGCAGGTCGGCCGGCAGCAGCTGGCGGCGGCGCAGGGCGTCTTCCAGGGTGCGCTGCTTGGCCTCTAGGTCGGCCAGCTGGCGGCCGACCAGTTGCAGCTTGGCGGACAGCTGCTGCACCCGCTCGGTGAAGGCATCGCTGGCGCGCTTGAGCTCGTCCTGGGCGGCCTCCAGCACGGCCAGCTGCTCCAGCTTGCCGGCTTCCTCGGCGCTCAGGGTCTGGCTGCGGCGGAAGTCCTCCAGCGCCTTCTGCGCATCCAGTACGGTCTGGTACAGCTGCTCGGCCTGGGTCTTGCTGGCGGCGCGGTCGGCAGCCACCGCCTGCTGGGTCTTGAGCTGTTTCAGTTCCTTGTCCAGGCGCTCCTTCTGGTCGCGCAGGGCGGCGCGGTCGGCCAGGGCCTGCAGCGCCGGCGGTTCGATATGGCTGAGGTCGATGGACAGGCCGGGCACCTCGAAATGGTTGCCCTTGAACTGTTCCAACACCTTTTCGACGGCCTTGACCCAGGCATCGCCGTCGTCCAGCTGGATGCCCTTGTCGCCCAGCGGCAGGCTGAACAGGGCGCCGTTGAACAGGCGCATCAGACGGTCGACATCGGCTTGCGAGAATTCCTCGCGCAGGCGCGCGTAGCTGTTGTTGTCGGCGTGCTCGAGTTGCTGCTTGACCGACTTCAGGCGTTTTTCCAGGTCGCGCAGGCGCTCGTCGAGGTCTTCGGCGGAGAACTGCCGCGACTGCGCCAGGGCGCCGGCCAGTTCGTCGTGGGCGTCCTTGGCGGCCAGCAGCTGGGCTTCCAGCACTTTCACATCGTCGACCAGGGCGAAGCGGTTCTTCAGCACCGCCAACTCGCCGAGCCAGCGCTGGATCTCGCTGATCTCGCGCTCCAGGCGCATCAGTTCGGCGGTGCCGCTGCGCTGCTCGTGCTGCAGGCCGTCCTGCTCGCGGCGGTAGTGTTCGGCCTGGATCACCAGCTCTTCCTTGCGCGCGCCGGCGTAGTCCTGCCAGGTGCCGAGCAGCGAATCGAGCAGCGGCGACAGGCGGTGCAGCTTGCCGCGCTGCAGCTCGCGCTGGGCCACGCCGGCGGCCAGCGCCTCGACCAGTGGGCCGGCGGCGACCAGCGCCTGGTAGTCGCTCTCCATGCGCCGCACGTCGCGGAACGCCTCCTCGGTGGCGGCGATGTAGTCGACGCTGCCGGAGCGCAGGCTGTGCTCGAAGGCGTCGAGGAACAGCTGCTTGAGCTTGGCCGCGGTGATCTCTCTCATGTGTAAGAGGTTGATAAACAGCGCGCGGAAGGTCTTCAGGCTCTGCTCGCTGGTGGAGCGCAGCGGGATCAGGGTCAGGTCCAGCGGTATCGAGGTGTGGCCACCGACCAGCAGGCGGCGCAGTTCCTCGGGCTTGAGCTCATGGGCCTTGAGGCCTTCGCGCTCGAGGTTGTTGAACAGTTCGCGCTGGCGCAGGCAGGTGCCGTTCTTCTGGTAGTGCTCCAGATCCAGCTCGCCCTGATAGGCGAAGAACTGGTGGCCGAAGCCGCCGCCCGGGCCGCGGCCGGCCACGCCGATCACGTGCGGGCCGTGGGGCAGGGCGACTTCGACGAGGATGTAGCTGGTGTCCGTGGCGAAGTAGAACTTGCGCGACTGCTCGAGGCTGTACTTGCCGAAGCTCATGTCCGACATGCGCGCCAGGATCGGGAACTGCAGGGCGTTGATCGACGCAGATTTGCCGAGGTTGTTGGCGCCGTAGACCGACAGCGGGTTCTCCAGGGGGAACAGGCCGAGGCTGTAGCCGGCGGTGTTGAGCAGGGCGAAGCGGCGGATGCCGTAACGTTCCGTGGTCATGCTTCGGCCTCCAGCAGGGCTTGTTCTTCGGCGATGGCGCGGGCCAGGGCGTCGGCCTCGGATTTGTCCGGCTCGGTTGCCGTCGCGGTGTCGATGATGACGATCTCGTCCTCGTCGGCGTCGTCCAGCAGCACCGGAGTCGGCAGCGGCAGGGCGCTGCTGTGCAGGGTGGCGGCGAGGTCGCGATCCTGCTGCACGCTCAGGCACACATCGAGGAAGCGGTGCATCGGCGGCAGGAAGCGGTACACGCCGTTGTCATCAAAAGCGAAGCCGAGCTGGCTGAGGCGGCGCATGACCTTCTCTTCCAGTTCCTCCTGGCTGGTGACTTCGGCCTGCAGGAACAGGTCGCGGTATTTCTCCAGCAGCGGCGGCAGCTCGTCGCGGCCGAGGCTGCCGCCGTCCAGCACGGCCAGCGGGTCGCGGCCCTGGTCGGCGAGATGCTCGACGAGGATGAAGGTGAACAGCGCCAGGCGCTGGGCGGTCTTGTTCACCTGCGCGCCCATCTGCTCGGGGACGAAGTAGTAGAAGCCGCGGCGGTCGCAGACCAGCTCGAAGCCGAGCGCGCGGAACAGCGCGCGGTACTGGTCCTGCAGGTTGGTCAGCTGGGCGTACAGCTCGGCGTCGCGCTGGTTGACGTGGTAGCCCTTGAACAGCTCGCGGAAGATCGGCGCCAGCTGGGTCAGTTCTTTGAGGTCGAGGTTCATGCGGTCACTCGCACAGGATCGTAGGGTGGAAAACCGCGAAGCGTTTTCCACCAGAAGGTTCGGGGTGCTGGGTGGTGGACAAGCAAAGCGTTGTCCACCCTACGGAGGGCTTATCCATGGGAACGGCCCACCAGCGCATAGGAGCTTAGGTTGACCTGATGCTCGCGGGTCAGGTAGTCGCGGCGCTCCAGGCGCTCGCGTTCGAATCGCGCATCGCGGGAGAGCCGCGAGAACCAGTAGAGCAGCTCGTCGGTGGCGCCGTCCGGCTCCTGCTCCAGCAGCCAGACCATCAGGTCCGGCAGCGGCAGGGCCTGTTCGCAGCGCTCGAGCATTTCCCGCGCGGTCTTCGGCGCGCGCGGCGCTTCGCCCTTGCGCGTGGCGCTGGCCTTGGGGAACTGTGCCGGCTTCGGTTCGAAGCGGGCGAGGGCGTAGACATAGGCTTCGACCTGCGAAGCGCTGCCGAGGAAGGTGCTCTGCGGCCGGCTGAACAGCGGCAGCGCGGCCTGCGGCACCGCGTCCAGGCCCTTGCGCCGGATCGCCGCCAAGGCCAGCGCGGCGCCGCGGGTCACGGCGTTGTGCCGGCGCGCTTCCTCGCGCAGCGGCAGCAGCAGCTCGCGGGCACGGCGCAGGGTCAGCTGGGCGGTGGTCTGCATCTCGAGGATGCGTGCGTGGGTGCGCAGCAGCAGGTCGTCGTCGACCAACTGGCCGAGGCGCTGCTGGTCGCCGAGCAGCTTCAGCAGCACCTGCTCGACGCGGCGCACGCCCTGCTCGAAGGCGCCGTCGGCGGCGACCAGCTGGATCATCGGCTCGACGTACTCGTCCCAGGTCGCCAGCACTTCGGCGTAACGCTGGCGCAGGGGAATCTGCCGGTCGCTGGTCTTGGCCCGCTCGGCGACGGCGACCAGCGCCTGTTCGTCGTTGGCCAGCTTCTTCAGCACATCCCTGACGCGCATGTCCAGCAGGCGCAACTGGCGCGCCAGGTCGCCGGCGTCGCGGACCTCGAAGGCATCCTGGATATAGCCGGCCAGGCGCTCCAGATGGCGCAGGTAGGCCTCGATCTCCAGGCACAAACCCAAGCGGTGCTCGCGCCGCAGGTAGGCGAGGAAGTCGTGGATCTGCGCGTTCAGCTCGAAGCGGTTCGGGCTCTTGGCCACCGGGACGAGGATGTCCAGGCGAATCCACTGATCGAGCAGGGTGGTGATGTCGGTCGGCGTGCTGTCTGGCAATTGCGCGGCGAGTTGGCCGCGCAGCTCGATCAGGCTCAGGGTGCCCTGGTCAAAGCGTTCGCACAGCGGCTCGAGCAACGTCCAGTGTTCGGCGAGGGCGCGCAGTACGCGCTTGGGGTCGATCATCGAAAGGCCGCGGGTTTGCCTGTGGAAAAAGAAAGGCCGGATTGTACTGCATCAGCCGGCTCTGGCTTCATCCTCGACCGATCAGAGGCAGGGACGCCCGTACGGTGTTACGCCATTGTGGCGATGGGTAACAGGGGCCGCGCCGCGGTGAGCGGACTTGCCGCGCGATTCTCGACTATGGGTCGGGCCTGTGCTCGGCGGCGCTGCTTATAGTGCGTACACGGGTTCGAGTTGTCAGTGCCCGACCCACACAAGAACAAGAATAAGCAGGTGTTCGTATGCCGCTGTCCTTTCGCCCTCTTGTCTGCCTCGTCGTCCTGTTCGCCGCCAGCCTGCTGGCCGCCAGCGCCCAGGCGCGGCTGGAGGCGCTGGATGATCAGCAACTGGCGGATGTCACCGGTCAGGCCTTCATCAACCTGACCACCGATAGCGCCAACGGCATCAACTACTCGCGCATCAATTTCGGCATGGATGTGAACACCCAGCTGAATATCAACAAGCTCGAGCTGGGTAACTATGGGCGCACCGGCGAGCCCGCCGCGGCGGACCTCTCGATCAACAACTTCGCCCTCGGCACGGTGAATGCCGACGACAGCATCAACCCGTTCCTGATCAAGAACCCCTACCTGGAACTGGCCTACAAGGACAGCAAGGTGGTCGGCGTGCGCATCGGCTTCGGCGAGGCGCAGGGCTTCCTGTCCGGCGATATCAACAGCTTCACCGGCAACCTGGCGATCGACATCTACGGCAAGGGCAACTACCTGGGACCGAAGATCAGCTGTGAATGGTATGACGTCCTCTGCGGAACCGCGAAAGCGCTGGTCACCGGCGCGTGGTCCGACACCGTGTTCAAGGCCCAGGCCGAGCTGGTCTGCGGGCCGAACATGGCCAACTGCAATGCGGGCGATCCCGACCCCCTGCGCGCGCTTTATGCAGGCCTGAAGGACGGCACCACCCTGTCGATGCCGGACAGCGGCGCGGTCGCCAACTTCTTGGTGGGGATATTCAAGTCCAGCAATTGTGACCTGCTCGGCGTGACCACCTGCTTCAAACTGTCCGATTACAAGACCCTGCCGGTCGGCACCTTCGACACCAATACCAACCAGTTCACCGACACCGCCAAGGGCGTATTCATCTCCATGCAGACCGAGAACCTGAACTGGCGCGACCCGCAGAATGCCAGCCAGTTCATCACCGCCCTGGCCGGCGCCTTCATGAACATGCCGCGCAACGCCGACGGTTCCGGCGCGGTGACCCTCAGCTTCGAGCAGGCCCTGCAAGGGGCGGTTCGCCAGGACACCTGCCTGGGTTCGGCGACGCACGGGTGCTGAGCATGCGCATACTGACTGTCACCGCCTTGACGCTAGTAGCTCTGGGCGCCCAGGCCGAACTGCGCGAGCTGGATGACGGGCAGATGGCCGACGTCCAGGGCGCCGGCTTCGGTTTCGTCCTCGAACAAATATTGATGGATGCCAGCAACGCCCAGATCACCGTCAACGACATCAACCGGGTCAGCGGCAGCACCCAGGAAAACATGCCGATCAAGGTCACCGAGTTCTATCTGGGCGCCAGCGGCAGCAACAAGGGCGCCAACCTGGCGCCGGTCACGGTCGGCCGCCTCAACCACCCCTTTACCCTCGGCCTGGACAAGGGCGAAGACCTGCGCACCCTGAGCGAGACCTATGCGCTGCAAAGCAAGACGGTCACCGAGGGCGGGGCGACCAAGACCGTGCAGTACCGGGCGCCGACCGGCAGTAGCCAGTGGCTGCAGACCACCCCAAGCGACGTCGCGGTGCTCGGCCTGACCTTCCCCGAGCGCCTGCAGAGCGGCGGTGGTGACTGCATCAGCGGCTCTGCGCGGGCGGGCAGCAACTGTTCCAGCCGCGCCGGCGAGAAGGCCGACCTCGGGGTGCGCCTGGACTTTGAAGTGGTCAAGGACAGCCGCACCGACGTGCTCAATATCGACATCGGCGAGCTGGCGATGGACGGCTCCTATCTGCGCCTGTGGGGCGATAAGACCCGCGCCCAGCTGGTCGGCGAGGCGCGGCTCAACTTGTTCGCCAAGACCCTCGACATCAGCGCCTGCACCAGGCTCAGCGGCCAGGCCGATTGTGCCCCCAGCGCCGCACTGGCCGGCACCATCTACACCACCAACAGCTTCGCCAACATCGCCCTCGGCTTCGGCAAGCTGCAGCCGCTCCTGCTGGACGTCAACAGCAATGGCCAGTTCGTCCTCGAGCTGCCCAGCCCGGTGAACACCAGCCTGACTCAGACCCAGCGCAACGCCCAGGCGGCGGATTACTACGCCAATACGCCGCGCACCAGCCTGGTGTTCGACAACCTCAACGTCGGTCTCGGCCGCCCGCCAGCCGGCGGCTTTGCCAACATGCCGGCTGCCGCCCTGAATTCGAGCGGCAAGGCCATCGTCGGCTCCGGCGGGATGGTAGGTGGCGGCTACAACTTCGGCCGTAACGAAATCTCCGGGCTGACCATCAATTATATGAAGGCGACTAGCCATGATCTGCGCTAGAGCGGTATTCGCATTGCTGCTGGTGCCGGCGTTGGTGAGCGCCGAACTGCAGCCGCTGGAAGACACCACCCTCAGCCAGTTGAGCGGCCAGGGCGGGGTCTATCTGTCCGGTGAGTTCAGCATCAACAAGGACGGTGGCGCGCTGTGGGGGACCCCGGCCAACAACAACCCGGCGCAGTGGACCGCCAGCCAGCGCAGTTGCGCCAGCGGCGGCAGCGGCGCGGCGGCCGAAGCCTGCGGCATGCGTCTGGCGATCCGCTCCGAAGCCAACGGCGGCTGGTACGTGTTGGACAACCTCAAGGGCATTTTCAGCTTCGAGGGCCTGACCCTGCGCACCCGCACGATCAACAGCGGCTTCAACGGCGACGGCGTCGGCTTCAACCAGGACGTGCTGGAGTTCGGCCTGCCCAGTGAGCTGCGCTACAAGCAGGGCAGCTTCGCCTTCGGCGTGGCCAACCAGGGCGGCTGGCGCAACAACGCCAGCAGCGCCGCCAACGGCGGAGACCCCAGCTACCAGCAGACCAACATCTACTCGGCGAAGATCGACGGCAGCATCCGCATGCAAGGCAACGTGCTGGTGTTTCCGAAGAACTGAGGGTGGCATTCATGCGTAGAACACTGCTTCTTTTGCCGCTGCTGTTCAGCCCGCTGCTGCAGGCCATGCAGGCGCTGGACGACGAGTCGCTGTCTGGGGTGTCCGGGCGCGACGGCATCAGCATGGAAACCACCGGCAGCGGCTGGTCGGCCAACAGTGTCAGCTACAGCGAGGACGGCCAGAGCCTCAGTCTCAAGGGCGTCAGCAACCGCCCGCAGAGCGGCAATGCGACCTCGACCACGAAGATCGATGCGCTGGCCAACCAGTTGCAGATCGAGCACAGCGCCAGCCCGCAGGTCCTCAGCGTCGACAACGTCGAGATGGCCGGCAGCAGCAAGAGCTTCGGCGCTTTCAAGGCCTTCTATACCCTCGGCGCCAGCCTCAAGCTCAAGGGCGGCGGGGCCAGCGGCGTGAGCGGCTTCACCGTGGATGCCAGCCGCCTGTCGCTGAGCGATGTGACCTTCTATTACCGTGACAACGGCCTCGACCTGATCGTCGGCGGCCTGTCCTTCGACGCCTACCTGAACAACGTCTATGCCGACATCGTCAGCGGCGGCAGCGGCCAGGAGGTCAAGCTCGAACTGGGCAGCTCGCGCTTCGTCGGCCAGCTCGGCAGCCTCCGCCTGGACCTGGCGCACAGCGACCCGGCCGGCGTAGCCGTGACCCCGAACACCCCGGACACTCGCGATCCCAACTCCAATCGCAGCTTCGGCCAGCTCAAGCTGGACCTCAATCTCGGTGGCAGCCTCAGCCTCGGCGGCGGGGGCGCCAGTGGCGAGGGCCTGCGGCTGCGGCCGAACATCAGCATCGCCAACAGCCTGTTCGAATACCGCGACGACGGCGTGCTGCGCGCCGAGAACTTCGCCGGCGTGCTCAGCAGCAGCGCCGGCCTGACCCTCGACCTCGAGCAGGACGCCGGCGGCAGCTACGCCAAGCTCGCCTTCGCCGACCTGCGCCTGAACGCCACCCTCGGCGGCCTGATCATCGGCAATCCGGCCAACCAGAAGCTCGGCAGCCTGGCCATCGACCTCAACTTCCAGGACCAGGGCGCGCGGCAGAACTGGCTGAAGCTGCGTCCGGGCGGCGATCCTTCATCCGGGCTCAAGGGGGTGAGTGCCGACCTCAGCTGGAATATGCTCAACAGCTCGGTGTCGCTCACCGATAACGGCAACAGCCTGTGGTTCAGCGGCCTGCGCACCCACGGTACGGGGCTGGTCAGTCTCGATCTGACCAAGAATTGCGCCGCCGCCGGTCCCGGCTGCCACCCGAGCGTCTGGGGCGGTGCCGACCAGGGTAGTTACACCGGCCACTTCGACGGCCTGCGCCTGGGCCTGAACAACGTCAAGGGCAGCTACAGCTTCGATGGTCTGCGTGTCGGCACTCCCACCGCGCCTTTGCAGGGCGGCACCGAGTTGCTGGTGCTGCTGGGCGTGTTCCCGGCCTATGACTTCACCCTCAACGGCCAGCTGACCCTGCAACCCGGCGGTTCGCTGGGCGACGGCCTGCGCTACAACGCCGATTTCTACGTCAGCGAGGCGCGCGCGGCACTCACCGTCGACGAGACCGGCAAGGGCCTGTGGCTGGCCGGCACCAGCTACGAGATGCACTTTCGCGGCGGCTCGCTGGACATCAGCAGCGCCGGCACGGATGGCAAGGGCGGCATCGAGCTGCGCAAGGGCACCTCCTGGTCGAAGCTGGATGTCGCCGATGTTCGTTGGGGCGACCGCGCCAGCGGCACCAGCCTCGGCCGCATCGTGTTGAAGAGTTACGAGCAGGGCTCGACCCTGGCGCTCAGCTCGGGCGGCGCCGGCGCCCTGTGTGTCGGCGGTTCGGGCAGCACCGGCGCGGCGTGCACGGCCAGTGGCGGGCGCTGGGAGGATCGCGGCAACGAAGGGGTGTCGGTCAAGCTGAAGAGCGTGCTGGTGCGTGACTCCAGCGGTAACCCGGCCAATAGCGTGGCGACCACCGACAAGCGCAACCAGCTGATCTGGGAGACCAATCGCGCCAAGGATGGTAACGGCAAGGACATCAACGGCAGCGGCAGTCAGTTGGTGATCGACAACTTCTATACCGCCGATGGCGACGTGGCCAATCCGAGCAAGAACGATTACGGCCTGCAGGTCGACCTCAGCCTCGACGTGGCGTCGACCAAGGTCAAGCTCAAGAGCGGGCCGAATGCCGGCAGCAACGTCAGCCCGGACCCGCTGGGTTTCGCCGTCAACGGCCAGGTGCGCTTCAAGGAAATCAACGTCGACCGCCTGCAGAACGTCCATCCGGCCGGCGGCGCCACCACCGCCATGTACGGCATCAAGGCGCAGAACGCCGATATCCGCGCCAACCTCACCGCCACGCCAATCAACTAGTTCCGGCGTTCGCCACCGTTCGGTGACGTCATCCTTCCCGGCCACGGCGTTTCCCGCCACAATTGCCGCCGTCATGCAGCCACAAGTGGTGGGGATTTGATTACCGAGCAGCGTCGTCGCGCCTATTTGACCGCCATGCAGGTCAGCAGCTGGCTGCCGCGGGTGGAGCTGCCGTTCGCGGCGCCGTCGCGTGCCGAGCTGCTGGCGCCGCTGGTGCAGCCGAGCGAGGCCGAAGCCGTTCCGGCAACCGTCGAGGTCGTCGCCGCACCAGCGCCGGCGCCAATGGCCGAGGTGGCGAATGTCGGCGCACGGCCGGAACTGCCGCGGCCCGGTGTGGCGCGCACTGTGGCCGCAGTGTCAGCAGCGCCGAGCGCCGAATTGGAAGCCGCCGAAGCGCCGGTCAAGCCCGTGCGCCAGGCGCCGCCGCGCTTCGCCCTGCAATTGCTGCGCGCCGGTCAGTGCCTGCTGCTGGTCGAGTTGCCCACCGGCGAGCCGTTGCAGAGCCGCGATCCGGCCTACCTGCTGCTCAAGGACCTGCTGCGCGCCGCCGGCCTGCCGGACAGCCCGCAGCTGCTCGGCGAGCCGGTACGCTGGCCACTGATGACCCGCGGCTCGCTGGATCAGGGCCCGCAGGCGGCGCTGGAATACGTGCAAAGCTTCGTCGCCGCCCAGCTGGAGCAGCAAGAAGCCTGCGCCTGCCTGTGGCTGGTCGGCCTGCCGGCGGTGCGCTTCGCCGGCGAAGCGGATGCCGAGGCGTTCAACCGCGAACTGCAGGTCGAAGGCCTGGGCGCCGCCTGGGCGCTGCCGGGGCTGGAGCTGTTGATGGATGAGCCGGCGCGCAAGGCCGAGCTGTGGCGCGCCATGCGCCGGGTGATGGGGCGGTGGAAGAGCGTAAATGACTGATGCTGTATCGTTCCGCCGGATGACCGCGGCGGACCTGGAAACCGTACTGAAAATCGAATATGCCGCCTTCAGCCACCCCTGGACCCGCGGGATTTTCCAGGATGCGCTGAATTCCTACGACTGCTGGTTGATGTTCGAGGGCGGCCAGCAGGTCGGTCATGGGGTGATCAACGTGATCATCGACGAGGCGCATCTGCTGAATATCACCGTCAAGCCGGAAAGCCAGGGCCGCGGCCTCGGCCTGCGCCTGCTCGAGCACCTGATGCGCCGGGCCATGGAACTCAAGGCCGGGGTGTGCTTCCTCGAAGTGCGCGCCAGCAACCAGAGCGCTTACCGCTTGTACGAGCGCTACGGCTTCAACGAGGTCGGCCGTCGGCGTGATTACTACCCGGCAGTCGGCGGCCGCGAGGATGCCCTGGTGATGGCCTGTACCCTGATCGATTGACCACTAAGCCGCGCGGCGCCGTTGCGTTCATTCGGGCAGCGGGTTGCGCTGGCGCGCCTCATTGAGCGCGTCCTCCCGTTCGGCTTCCTCGAGCTCTCCGCCGGCGCCAATTTCATCTGCTCCGACTATGCGCATCTCGGTATCTGTCGGCCGGTTTTCACCCGGTTCGTCAGGCGAGCGGGCACCGTCTTCGGCAATCAGAATTTGCGGGTCGAGATCGTCGGCGATCGCCTCATGGTCAGGCGTGGCGGCGCCGGTGAGGCCGGCCTGGCGCACGCGATGCGGGGGGAGTTCCCGCTCGACTGCAGATTCCGGACGGGTGTCGCCGATCCGCCCGCGGTCCGGGTCGGGTTCCAGATCCAACTCCTCTACCGAGTCCATATAGTCTTCGCTGTCATCGATCGGTTGCGGGTCTTTCGCTGAGCGTGGCTGAGTCATGCTGCTGCTCCGCTCTGTAGCAGGTGTTACAGGGTTGACCCCTGGCCGCGCGGAGAGATTCCCCTGGCCGCCCGGTGTTCCGGCCGCGACGCCTTTTGTTGTAATTTGGAACGTCAGTGCTATTTGCTGATAACGCAACCGGGGAAGGGCAGGGATGAGTCGTATCGATGCGATAGTCGTCGGGGCCGGGATTTCCGGGCTGACCGCCGCCTGGCGGCTGGCCCAGGCCGGCAAGCGGGTGCGGGTGCTGGAAGCCAACGATCGGGTCGGCGGGCGCACTCTCAATCATCGCTTCACGAGCGGTGAGGTGGTGGAGGTCGGCGGCCAATGGGTGGGGCCGACCCAGGCGCGCATCCTCGGCCTGCTCAACGAACTGCAGCTGGAGACCTTCCCGTTGTGGAACCAGGGCGACAACCTGACCCTATTCGGCGGCAAGCTCAAATCCTATCGCGGCACCATCCCGCGCTTCGCCCCGCATGTGCTGCTCGATGTCCTGCAGGCGCAAGTGCGTCTGGACCGCCTGGCCAAGCAGATTCCCCTCGACGACCCCAGCCGCCATCCGCGCGCCGGCGAATGGGATCGCATGACCTTCGCCGAGTGGATCCGTCGCAGCCTGAAGACCGGTCAGGGCCGCCAAGTGCTGGAGCTGGTCAGCGGCGCGGTGTTCGCCGCCGCGCCGCACGACCTGTCGTTCCTCCATGTGCTGTTCTACATCCGCAGCGGCACTGACCTCGACACCCTGCTCGGGGTCGCCAACGGCGCCCAGCAGGATCGCATCCTCGGCGGCTCGCAGCGCATCTGTGAGGAGCTGGCGGCGCGCCTCGGCGACGCGGTGCGGCTCGGGCAGCCGGTGCGTGCGCTGCGCCAGGACGAGGCGGGCGTCGAGCTGCTCACCGACAGCGCCAGCCACCAGTCCGCGCGGGTGATCATGGCCATACCGCCGACCCTGTTGCTGCGCATCACCCAGGAGCCGCTGTTGCCGGGCTGGCGTGACCAGTTGTTGCAGCGTCTGCCGCAGGGCGCGGTGATCAAGTGCATGGCCCTGTACGAGACGCCGTTCTGGCGCGCGCGTGGCCTGTCCGGGCAGGCCACCAGCGAGCGGGGGCCGGTGCGCCTGACCTTCGACAACAGCGTGCCGGGGTCGAGCAAGGGCGTGCTGATGGGCTTCATCGAGGGCGACGAGGCGCGCCAGTGGAGCGCCGCGGCCGCCGACGAGCGGCGCGCCGCGGTACTGGAATGCTTCGCCCGCTATTTCGGCGCCGAGGCGCAGCAGCCGCGGGAATACGTCGACCAGTGCTGGGCCGACGAGCCCTTCGCTCGCGGCTGCTATGCCGCGCTGTTCCCGCCGGGGCTCTGGAGCAACGGCGCGGCGCGCCTGCGTCAGCCTGTCGGCCGCCTGCACTTCGCCGGCACCGAGACGGCCACGCGCTGGATGGGCTATTTCGACGGCGCGGTGCAGGCCGGCGAGCGGGCGGCGGCGGAAGTCTTGGCGCTGGATTGAATGCGCTGCTGTGACGCTTGCGGCGGCCGGCTTGTCAAAGCAGCGCACCCTTCGTATGGTGCGCCAGTCAGTAGAGGAGGAATGTGATGAGCGACCTGCAGCAGCTGTTAGACAACAACGCCCGTTGGGCCGAAGCCATCAAGCAGGAAGACCCGCAGTTCTTCGAGAAGCTGGCCAAGCAACAGGCGCCGGAATACCTGTGGATCGGCTGCTCGGATGCGCGGGTGCCGGCCAATGAGATCGTCGGCATGCTGCCGGGCGATCTGTTCGTCCATCGCAACGTCGCCAACGTGGTGCTGCACACCGACCTCAACTGCCTGTCGGTGATCCAGTACGCGGTCGACGTGCTCAAGGTCAAACACATCTTGGTCACCGGCCACTACGGCTGCGGCGGCGTGCGCGCGGCCATGCAGGACACCCAGTTCGGTCTGATCGACGGCTGGCTGCGCAGCATTCGCGACCTCTGTTACGAGCAGCGCGAACATCTCGCCCAGTTCGCCACCGAGGAAGAGCGGGTCGACCGCCTCTGCGAGTTGAATGTGGTGCAGCAGGTGGCCAACGTCAGCCACACCACCATCGTGCAGAACGCCTGGCATCGCGGTCAGAGCCTGGCGGTGCATGGCTGCATCTACGGCATCAAGGATGGCCGCTGGAAGAACCTCAACGTCACCGTCAGCGGTCTCGAACAACTGCCACCACAATACCGCCTGCGTCCGCTCGGCCAAAGCTGACGGATGCCCCTGAAGGACTCGCCGGCTTGGGCCTGGGCCGGGCTGGTGCTGGCCAGTCTGTGCTGGGCCGGCAATGCCCTGGTGGCGCGCGCCTTCCACGCCAGCATCCCACCTTTCACCCTGGCGTTCTGGCGCTGGAGCCTGGCGCTGACGCTGCTGCTGCCGTTCGTCGCCGTGCCGCTCTGGCGTCATCGCCGGCAACTGCGGGGTGCCGGTTGGCGCCTGTGGCTGCTGGGGGCGCTGGGCATCGCTGGCTACAACTGCTTTCTCTACAGCGCCGCGCACAGCACGGTGGCACTCAACCTGACGCTGCTCAACACCTGCCTGCCGCTGGCGATGTTCCTCGGCTCCGGCCTGCTGCTCGGCGCATGGCCGGCGCGGCGCGCCTGGTTGGGCATCGCGGTGGCCACTATCGGTCTGCTGTGGCTGATCGCCCGCGGTGATTGGGCGACCCTGGCCGGGTTGTCCTTCAACCCCGGCGACTTGCTGATGCTGCTGGCGGTGCTCGACTGGGGCTCTACACCCTGTTGCTGCGGCGCTGGGCCGGCTATTTGCAGCTGCCGCCGCTGGCCTTGCTGGGGGCGCTGATGCTCTGTGGCGTGCCGCTGCTGCTGCCGTTCTATCTGCTGGAGCTAAGCCGCGGCGCGCACTTCGCCCTGAGCCCGGCGAACCTGGCCGCCATTGGCTATACCGCGCTGTGCGCGTCGCTGCTGGCCTACCTGCTGTGGAACCATGGCGTACACGTATTGGGCGCCGCGCGCGCGGCGTTGAGCAATTACCTGATGCCGCTGTTCGCCGCGCTGCTTGGCTGGGCGCTGCTCGGTGAGGGCTTGCAGGCGTACCACTGGAGCGGTGGTGCGCTGATCTTCGCCGGCCTGCTGCTGGCGACTCGGCCGCAATCGGGTTGAGCGCGGCCGGCTGGGTTTCAGCCGCGACGGGACAAGCTGCTCGCTGGTTTGGCTTGCAGCGCCATGGGTTGCTGCAGGGCGGGTAGGGCGGCCCCGAACTTTGGCGTCAGGCTGCCGTTCAGCAGATTGCCGGCGAAGTTGCCCAGCAGCAGGCTGAGCAGCAGCCAAGTGAGCATCAAGGCCATGCCGCCCAGCCAGACGCCGAGAGCGATCTGCAAGACCAGATGACGTGGTCGCGCTTGCCGCTGCGGCGCGGGCTGGCGGTAGTCGTACAACTCGTCGTCGGTGGCGAGGCGGTCGTCTTCGCGGGCGCTGAAACTTTCAAGGCGTGTTCGCTTGTCGCGTTCCATCTGGGTATCCGGCTGGCTGTAGTTGATACTGGGTTGGATTGCCCATTGTGCGCCATGGTTCGCCCGGCGGGGGCGGCGGGCACGAATGGCAGGCAATAAAAAAGGGCCTAGCTTGCGCTAGGCCCTTTTCTTGTTTGGTGGCTACGCAGGGACTTGAACCCCGGACCCCAGCATTATGAATGCCGTGCTCTAACCAACTGAGCTACGTAGCCATTTGAGGCGCGCATTATTCTCGTGACGGGGCAGGCTGTCAAGCCTTGGCGAAGGAGATTTTTCGCGCGCGATCAAATGCTTAGACGTTGAAGCGGAAATGCATGACATCGCCATCCTTGACGATGTAGTCCTTGCCTTCCAGGCGCCATTTGCCGGCTTCCTTGGCCCCGGCTTCGCCCTTGTACTGGATGAAGTCGTTGTAGGCGATCACTTCGGCGCGGATGAAGCCTTTTTCGAAGTCGGTATGGATCACTGCGGCCGCCTGCGGGGCGGTGGCGCCGACGCGCACGGTCCAGGCCCGCACTTCTTTGACCCCGGCGGTGAAGTAGGTCTGCAGGTTGAGCAGTTCATAGCCAGCGCGGATCACGCGGTTCAGGCCCGGCTCTTCGAAGCCGAGGGATTCGAGGAACATGTCCTTCTCCTCGCCGTCGTCCAGCTCGGCGATTTCCGCTTCGATCTTGTTGCACACCGGCACCACGAGGGCGCCTTCTTCGGCGGCGATGGCCTTTACCACGTCGAGCAGCGGGTTGTTGTCGAAGCCATCTTCCGCGACGTTGGCGATGTACATCACCGGCTTGCTGGTCAGCAGGTGGAAACCGCGTACCAGCTGCTTCTCGTCATCCCCCAGGGCCTTCAGCAGGGTGCGCGCCGGCTTGCCTTCGGTGAAGTGCGGGATCAGCTTCTCGAGCAGGGCCTTCTGCGCCACGGCTTCCTTGTCGCCACCCTTGGCGTTGCGGCTGACCTTCTGCAGTTGCTTCTCGCAGCTGTCGAGGTCGGCGAAGATCAGTTCCAGCTCGATGATTTCGATGTCGCGCTTGGGGTCGACGCTGTTCGACACGTGGATGACGTTGTCGTCCTCGAAGCAGCGCACCACATGGGCGATCGCGTCGGTTTCGCGAATGTTGGCCAGGAACTTGTTGCCCAGGCCTTCACCCTTGGAGGCGCCCGCGACCAGGCCGGCGATATCGACGAACTCCATGGTGGTCGGCAGCACCCGCTCGGGCTTGACGATCTCGGCCAGCGCATTCAGACGGGCGTCGGGCATCGGCACGATGCCGCTGTTCGGCTCGATGGTGCAGAAGGGGAAGTTCTCCGCGCTGATGCCGGCTTTGGTCAGGGCATTGAACAGGGTGGACTTACCGACATTGGGCAGGCCGACGATGCCGCAGTTGAATCCCATGGTGTATCCCTCGCGCAGATAAGGCGGAAAACAAGAATGTGGTTCAGGCTTTCTGGCTGTGCAGCTGTTTCATCGCGCGGTTCCATTCCCCGGCGAGGATGTCCGGCAGCACGCCGAGAGCGAAATCGATGCTGGCGTCCAGCATTTCCTGCTCGGCGCGCGGCGCGCGACCGAGAACGAAACCGGTGACCTGGCTGCTGTGGCCGGGATGGCCGATGCCCAGGCGCAGGCGGTGAAAGGTATTCTGATTGCCGAGCTGCGCGATGATGTCGCGCAGTCCGTTGTGCCCACCATGGCCGCCGCCCTGCTTGAGCTTGGCGACGCCGGGGGGGAGGTCGAGTTCGTCGTGGGCCACCAGGATGGCTTCCGGGGCGATCCGATAGAAACCCGCCAGCGCCGCCACGGCCTGGCCGCTGCGGTTCATGTAGGTGGTGGGAATCAACAGCCGAACATCGCGGCCCTGATGGCTGAATTTGCCCGCCAGGCCGAAAAACTTGCGTTCAACGCTGAGGTTGGCGTGCTGGCTGGCCGCCAGGCGCTCAACAAAAAGGGCCCCTGCGTTATGCCGGGTCTGGTCGTATTCGGGGCCCGGATTACCCAGGCCGACGATCAGTTGTACGGCAGTCACGACAGGAGCCCCCTTCAGGCCAGACGAGTATTACTCGGCTGCGCCTTCTTCTTTCGCCACGCGAGAAGCGTGGATGTTGGCCACAGCCAGGTCATTGCCGTGAGCCAGGGCGACCAGCTGAACACCGGCCGGCGCTTTCAGGTCGGACAGGTGAACGGTTTGGCCGACTTCGACTTTGGCCAGGTCGACTTCGATGAATTCCGGCAGGTCTTTCGGCAGGCAGGAAACTTCGACTTCGGAGATGGTGTGGGACACTTCGCCGCCTTGCTGCTTCACGCCAACGGAGGTTTCCTCGTTGATGAAGTGCAGCGGGACGTGAGCGGTCAGTTTCTGGCCGGCAACCACGCGCTGGAAGTCAGCGTGCATCACGTAGCCTTTCGCCGGGTGACGCTGCAGGGCCTTGATCACGACGTTTTCGGCTTGGCCGTCGACGCTCAGGCTGATCACGTGGCTGAAAGCAGCCTCGTTTTCCAGCAGTTTGGCCACTTCTTTGGCCAGCAGGCTGATGGATTGCGGGGCCTTGTCACCGCCGTAGATTACGGCAGGAACCAGGCTGGCGAGGCGACGCAGGCGGCGGCTCGCACCTTTCCCCAGGTCGGCTCGCGCTTCGGCATTCAGGTTAAAGTCAGTCATTTGAATCTCCAAAATAGCAACAACGCCCGCAACGCTTGCGACCGGCGTTCGGGCGGTTGGCAAAAAAGCCCCGCACTAGGCGGGGCGCTTTTCGTTCGGCGCGATGGGCTAAGGGTGGACCCTTAGCGGAACATCGCGCTGATCGATTCTTCGTTGCTGATGCGACGAACGGCTTCGGCGACGACCGGGGCAATATCCAGTTGGCGGATACGGTTACAGGCCTGGGCCGCAGCGGACAGCGGGATGGTGTTGGTCACCACCAGTTCGTCCAGCATGGAATTTTCAATGTTCTCGATGGCGCGGCCGGACAGCACCGGGTGGGTGCAGTAGGCGAATACCTTGGCGGCGCCGTGCTCTTTCAGGGCTTTCGCCGCATGGCAGAGAGTACCGGCGGTGTCGACCATGTCATCGACGAGGATGCAGGTACGGCCTTCGACATCACCGATGATGTGCATCACTTCCGACTGGTTGGCTTTCTCGCGACGCTTGTCGATGATCGCCAGGTCTACACCCAGGGATTTCGCCACGGCACGGGCGCGGACCACGCCGCCGATGTCCGGGGAGACGATCATCAGATTTTCGAAGCGCTGGTCTTCGATGTCATCCACCAGTACTGGCGAACCGTAGATATTGTCCACGGGGATGTCGAAGAAGCCTTGGATCTGATCGGCGTGCAGATCGACGGTGAGTACCCGGTCGATGCCGACGACGGTAAGCATGTCAGCCACGACTTTGGCGCTGATTGCCACGCGGGCGGAGCGCGGACGGCGATCCTGGCGGGCATAGCCGAAGTAGGGGATGACGGCAGTGATTCGAGAGGCCGAGGAGCGGCGGAAGGCGTCGGCCATTACCACCAGTTCCATCAGGTTATCGTTGGTTGGCGCGCACGTCGGTTGAATCAGGAAGACGTCCTTACCGCGAACATTTTCGTTGATTTCGATACTGATTTCGCCGTCGGAGAATTTACCGACAGAGGCATCGCCGAGGGGAATGTGCAGCTGACGTACGATACGTCGCGCCAGATCGGGGTTAGCATTCCCCGTAAAGACCATCATCTTGGACACGCGCAGTACCTGCCGGCTGAGGGTATACCTGGATGAGTATAGAAAATGGCAGGGGCGGCTGGATTCGAACCAACGCATGGCAGGATCAAAACCTGCTGCCTTACCGCTTGGCGACGCCCCTGTATCGTGTGTAACCCAATGCTTTTAGTCGTGCATTCACGCTGATGGCGTTAATGGCAGGGGCGGCTGGATTCGAACCAACGCATGGCAGGATCAAAACCTGCTGCCTTACCGCTTGGCGACGCCCCTACTACGACTAACTGTTACGCATTCACTTCTTGGCCAGTGTGTCGAGCTTGCGATGCAACATCGAAATGTTGCGGCCTTGAGCGACAAAACTCGGCAAAGTGGCTGGAAGTTGGCGGGCGACTTTATCAGCATCGCCCTTGTTTGGGAAGCTCCCAAACACGCAAGCACCAGTGCCAGTTAGTCTGCTTGGAACAAATTTGTTCATCAAGATCAGGGCGTTACGAACTTCTGGGTAACGCTTCTGGACAACTGGCAGGCAGTCGTTATGACCACCCCCCTCAAGAAGGCTGCGAACTTTAATGGGCGGCGTATCACGTGTCAACTCAGGGTCGGAGAAAACTTCCGCTGTGCTGACAAGGACTTGCGGAATGGCGACGAGGAACCAGGGTTCGCTGAGCTCAACCGGAGTGAGGTGTTCGCCAACGCCTTCGGCAAAGGCGGCGCGGCCGCGGACGAAGACTGGCACGTCGGCGCCGAGGCCGAGGCCGAGATTGGCCAGGCGGTCTTCATCCCAGCCGAGCTGCCACAGGTGGTTGAGACCCAGCAGGGTGGTGGCGGCGTTCGAGCTGCCACCGCCGATACCGCCGCCCATGGGCAGGCGCTTGTCCAGCCAGATGTCGGCGCCGAGCGGACAGTTGCTCTGCTGTTGCAGCTGGCGCGCGGCGCGCACGATCAGGTTGCTGTCGTGCGGCACGCCGGGGATGTCCGTGTGCAGGCGGATTTCGCCGTCGTCGCGTGGGGCGAAGCTGAGTTCGTCGCCGTAGTCGAGGAACTGAAACAGGGTTTGCAGTTCGTGATACCCATCGGCACGGCGGCCGAGGATGTGCAGCATCAGGTTGAGTTTGGCCGGCGCCGGCAGGGTCAGGGGCTTGCCGGGCATGTCACAGGCCGAGCTGGCGTGGTTGCCAGTCCTTGATCACCAGGGTCACGTCGAGATTGTGGCCGCGCAGCTTCATGCGCTCCGGCAGCCAGTAGCCATTCTGCTCGGCGTAGCTGAGGTACTCGACCTGCCAGTCGTCCTGTTCCAGGCGGGACAGGCGGCTGTCGCTGTCGAGGGTCAGCTGGCTCCGGCTGTCCGGTGCCGGCAGGCCGCGGATCCACCAGATCAGATGGGAAACCGGCAGCTTCCAGCCGAGCTGCTCTTCCAGCAGCGCTTCCGGCGAGTCGGCCTGGTAGCGGCCCTGGTTGGCGACCTCCAGCACCACGTCGCCGGCATGCCCGGTCAGGCGGGCGGCGCCGCGGCCGAGCGGGCCGGACAGGCGGATGTCGTAGTAATCCTTGCGCTGTAGCCAGAACAGCGTGCCGCTACCGGAGTCCTTAGGCGCGCGGATGCCCACTTTGCCGCTGATCTGCCAGCCATCGAGGCTGCCGGTCTGCTGCTTGTGGCTTTGCCAGCGCGCCGGATCGCCGGTGCCTTGCAGGGATTCGTGGGGGGGCAGGCCGGCACAGCCGCTGAGCAGGGCGAGCAAGCTGGCGGCAAGGAGATGACGCGCGCGCATGGGATTAGGGTTTCTCGGAGCCGGTCAGGCGCAACAGGGTGTTGCGCAGGATGCTGTTGTCGGGTTGTTCTTGCAGGGCGGTGGCCCAGACTTTCCGGGCCTCACGCTGTTTGCCGTTGGCCCACAGCACCTCGCCGAGGTGGGCGGCGACTTCCGGGTCGGGGAAGCGCTCGACGGCCTGGCGCAGCAGGCGTTCGGCTTCGCCGAGGTTGCCCTGACGGTAGTTGGCCCAGCCGAGGCTGTCGAGAATCGCCGGGTCGTCCGGGCTGAGCCGGTAGGCCTGCTCGATCAGGGCCTTGCCTTCGGCGTAGCGGGTGGTGCGGTCGACCAGGGTATAGCCGAGGGCGTTGAGGGCCATGGCGTTGTCCGGTTCACGGTCGAGGATGAAACGCAGATCTTCCTCCAACTGGCCGAGGTCGTCGCGCTTTTCCGCCAGCATCGAGCGGGTGTAGAGCAGGTTGAGGTCGTCCGGGAACTGCTCCAGCGCCTGCTGGATCACCCGCCAGGCGGCGTCGTACTGCTCGCGGTTGGACAGGGCTTCGGCTTCGATCAGGTACAGCTGGATGGCGACGTCGGGCTGGCTGTCGCGGGCCTTGGCCAGCAGCGTCGAGGCCTCGGCGCCGCGGCCGCGCTCGAACAGCAGCTCGGCCTGGCGTTGTTGTGCCGGCAGGTAATCGTTGCCGGCGCCGACCATGCCATATTCGGTCAGGGCGCTGTCGGTATCGCCCAATTGCTCATAGGCGCGGCCGAGATTGAGGTGGGCGGCATCGACATGGCTGCGGCGCTCGACCAGTTCTTCCAGGTAGACGATGGCTTCCTTCCAGGCCTTGGCTTCCAGGCACACGAGGGCCAGCGAAAAGCGCAGGTCGTCATCATCCGGGGCCTGTTGCAGCAAGGTGGTGAACTCTGCCTTGGCGTCGTCGAGGCGGTCCTGCTCGACCAGCAGGCGCGCGTAGGACAGGCGCAGGCGCTTGTCGTCGGGATGTTGCTTGATGCCTTTTTCCAGCAGCGGCAGCGCTTCCTGGCCGCGCTGCATGCTTTGTAGCAGGCGGGCGCGCAGCAGCAGCGGGGCGACATCATGGCTGGCCGCCGGCTGCTCTTCGAGCAGTTTCAGGGCTTCGTCCGGGTGACCGTCCTGCTGCAGCAGCAGGGCCTTGCCGAACAACAGTTGGCCGTTGTCCGGATACTTCACCAGCAGGCGATCGAAGCTCTGCAATAGACCGGCACGGGTATCCGCATCGGTTTCCGCGGCGGACAGGGCGAGAAAGTCGAAATGGGTGTCGCCCTGGCCTTTGAGCACGCGCTCCATGTAGGTCATGGACTCGTCGTAGCGACCGGCGCGGGCCAGCTGGATGGCGGCAGCGCGCTGGGCGTCGAGGTTGTCCGGGGCGTTCCTGGCCCAGATCAGCGCGGTGTCGAGGGCCGCCTGGTCGGCGCCGAGGTATTCGGCGATGCGGAAACCGCGTTCGGCGACGCCGGCATCCTGGGTCTTGTTGGCCTGCTCGACATAGTTGCTCAGCGCGATGTCGAAGCGGTTGCGCTGCCCGGCCAGTTCGGCGGTGAGTAGGGCATAGAGGGTGTCCTCGCTGAACGAGCCATAGACCTGCGGCTTGCTCTCGGCGGCGGTCGCGCCGGCGTCTTCGCCCGGGGGGCTGCCGGCGGGCGACGAGGGGCTCAGGGATTGGCAGCCACCGAGAAAGGCCAGGGCGGCGAGCAAGGCGAAAGATCTATTCATAGAGGAAAGGGCGACTTACCTGCGGTTGACGCATCATGACACAAGCCGGAGGGCAAACCCATGGGGCTAGGGATTGCCTGTAGTTCGGTATCAGCTTGACCCGAAGGTTAGGACAATCCGCCACAGTGGTTGTTCTCCCTCTGGCGAAGTAGGAGAATTACCGGCTTCCCGTTTTTGTCAGCGACCCTGCATGGCCTTTCTTGCCCTCGGTATCAACCATAAGACCGCCTCGGTGGAGATCCGCGAACGCGTGGCTTTCAGTCCCGAGCAGTTGGTTGAGGCCCTGCAGCAGCTTTGCCTGCGCACGTCCAGCCGTGAAGCGGCGATTCTGTCGACCTGCAACCGCAGCGAGCTGTACCTGGAGCAGGACGGCCTCAGCGCCGATCAGGTGCTGGCCTGGCTGGCCGACTATCACCAGCTTAGCCTCGATGAGCTGCGCGCCTGTGCCTATGTACATGAGGACGACTCGGCGGTGCGGCACATGATGCGCGTGGCCTCCGGGCTCGACTCCATGGTCCTCGGTGAGCCGCAGATTCTCGGTCAGATGAAGTCTGCCTTCGCCGTGGCGCGTGAGGCCGGCACTATCGGTCCGCTGCTCGGCCGGCTGTTCCAGGCCACCTTCAGCACCGCCAAGCTGGTACGCACCGACACCGCGATCGGCGAGAACCCGGTGTCGGTGGCATTCGCCGCGGTGAGCCTGGCCAGGCAGATCTTCAGCAACCTGCATCGCAGCCAGGCGCTGCTGATCGGCGCCGGCGAGACCATCAGCCTGGTCGCCCGTCATCTGCACGACCAGGGCGTCAGACGCATAGTCGTCGCCAACCGCACCCTCGAGCGCGCCAGCCAGCTGGCCGAACAGTTCGGCGCCCATGCGGTGCTGCTGGCGGACATCCCGCAGGAGCTGGTGCACAGCGATATCGTCATCAGCTCGACCGCCAGCCAGCTGCCGATTCTCGGCAAGGGCGCGGTGGAAAGCGCGCTGAAGCAGCGCAAGCATAAGCCGATCTTCATGGTCGATATCGCCGTGCCGCGTGATATCGAGGCCGAAGTCGGCGAGTTGGACGACGTCTACCTGTATACCGTCGACGACCTGCACGAAGTCATCGCCCAGAATCTCAAGAGCCGTCAGGGCGCCGCCCAGGCCGCCGAGGAGCTGGTCGCTGCCGGTACCGACGATTTCATGGTGCGTCTGCGCGAGCTGGCCGCGGTGGATGTGCTCAAGGCTTACCGCCAGCAAGCCGAACGCCTGCGCGACGAAGAACTGCTCAAGGCCCAGCGCCTGCTGGCCAATGGCGGCTCGGCCGACGAGGTGCTGGCGATGCTGGCGCGCGGGCTGACCAACAAACTGTTGCATGCCCCCAGCGTGCAGTTGAAGAAACTCTCCGCCGACGGCCGCATCGATGCGTTGGCCGTGGCCCAGGAGCTGTTTAGCCTCGACGAGGGCGATCCAAAATCATGAAAGCTTCACTGCTGAACAAACTGGACACGCTGCAGGATCGCTTCGAGGAGCTCACCGCGCTGCTCGGCGACGCCGAGGTGATCAGCGAGCAGAGCAAGTTCCGCGCCTACTCCAAGGAGTACGCCGAGGTCGAGCCGGTGGTGATGGCCTTCAGAGACTATCGCAAGGTGCAGGACGACCTGCAGGGCGCCCAGGCGCTGCTCAAGGACAGCGACCCGGAAATGCGGGCGATGGCCGAGGAGGAGGTCGACCAGGCCAAGGAGCAGCTGGTCGAGCTGGAAAGCCGCCTGCAGCGCATGCTGCTGCCCAAAGACCCGAATGATGGGCGCAACGTGTTCCTCGAGATCCGCGCCGGCACCGGTGGCGACGAGGCGGCGATCTTCTCCGGCGACCTGTTCCGCATGTACTCGCGCTATGCCGAGCGCCGTGGTTGGCGGGTCGAGGTGCTCTCCGAGAACGAGGGCGAGCACGGCGGCTTCAAGGAAGTCATCGCCCGTGTCGAGGGCGACAATGTCTACGCCAAGCTCAAGTTCGAGTCCGGCGCCCACCGCGTCCAGCGCGTGCCGGAGACCGAGTCGCAGGGCCGCATCCACACCTCCGCCTGCACCGTGGCGGTGTTGCCGGAGCCGGACGAACAGTTGGCCATCGAGATCAATCCGGCCGACCTGCGCGTCGACACTTACCGTTCCTCCGGGGCCGGCGGTCAGCACGTGAACAAGACCGACTCGGCGATCCGCATCACCCACATTCCCAGCGGCATAGTCGTCGAGTGCCAGGAAGAGCGCTCGCAGCACAAGAACCGCGCCAAGGCCATGGCCTGGCTGGCGGCCAAACTGCAGGACCAGCAGGACGCCGCCGCGCACAAGGAAATCTCCGAGACGCGCAAGCTGCTGGTCGGCTCCGGCGACCGTTCCGAGCGCATCCGTACCTACAACTATCCGCAGGGGCGGGTCACCGATCACCGCATCAACCTGACCCTCTACAGCCTCGACGAAGTGCTCGCCGGCGGTGTCGATGCGGTGATTGAGCCGCTGCTCAGCGAATACCAGGCCGACCAGTTGGCGGCGTTGGGCGATTGATCCTGTAGGGTGGATGACGCTTTTTTCATCCACCAATGTCCGCTCGGTGGATCGATAAGGCGTGGTCCACCCTACGAGAGAGTCATGGCTACCATCGAAACCCTGCTCAACAGCGCCGAGCTGCCGGATTCGCCCAGCGCCCGGCTGGACGCCGAATTGCTCCTGGCCGCGGCACTGGGCAAGTCGCGCAGTTACCTGCGTACCTGGCCGGAGCGCGAGGTGCCGGAGGCCCAGGCCGAGCGTTTTCGCGCCGACCTGCAACGTCGCCGCGCCGGCGAGCCGGTGGCCTATATCCTCGGCCGCCAGGGCTTCTGGAGCCTGGAGCTGGAAGTCGCCGCGCACACCCTGATTCCGCGCCCGGACACCGAACTGTTGGTGGAGACCACCCTGGCCCTGTTGCCGGCGACTCCGGCGCGCGTCCTCGATCTGGGTACCGGCACCGGCGCCATCGCCCTGGCCCTGGCCAGCGAACGGCCGGGCTGGCGGGTCACCGGTGTCGACCGGGTGAGCGAGGCGGTGGCGCTGGCTGAGCGCAATCGCCAGCGCCTCGGCCTGAGCAACGCCGAGTTCCGCGAGAGCCAGTGGTTTTCCGCTCTGGCTGGTGAGCGCTACCAGGCGATCGTCAGCAATCCGCCCTATATTGCCGCGGACGACCGCCACCTCGGTGAGGGCGACGTGCGCTTCGAACCGGCCAGTGCGCTGGTGGCCGGGGCCGATGGCCTCGACGATATTCGCGTGATCATAGACCAGGCGCCGGCGCATCTGGAAACGGGCGGCTGGCTGCTGCTCGAACACGGTTTCGACCAGGCCGCGGCGGTGCGCGCGCTGCTGGTGGCGGCGGGTTTCAGCGCGGTGGAAAGCCGCCGCGATCTCGGCGGACATGAACGTATCAGCTTGGGGCGCTTGTGATGGTGGCAATGGACGACATGCTCAGCGATCAGGAACTGCTGCGCTACAGCCGGCAGATTCTGCTGGCGCAGATCGATATCGACGGCCAGCTGCGCCTCAAGCACAGCCGCGCGCTGATCGTCGGCCTCGGCGGCCTCGGCTCGCCGGTGGCGTTGTATCTGGCGGCGGCCGGGGTCGGCGAACTGCACCTGGCCGACTTCGACACGGTCGACCTGACCAACCTGCAACGGCAGATCGCCCACGACAGCCAGAGCATCGGCCTGGCCAAGGTCGACTCGGCGATGGCGCGCCTGACCTCGCTCAACCCCGAGGTGCGCCTGCAGGCGCATCGTGCGGCGCTGGATGAGGACTCGCTGGCCGCGGCGGTGGCGGCGGTGGATCTGGTGCTCGACTGCTCGGACAACTTCGCCACCCGCGAGGCGGTCAACGCCGCCTGCGTGGCGGCGCGCAAGCCGCTGGTCAGCGGTGCGGCGATCCGGCTGGAAGGCCAACTCTCGGTATTCGACCCGCGCCGCGCAGACAGCCCGTGCTACCACTGCCTGTACGGCCACGGCAGCGAGGCCGAGCTGACCTGCAGCGAAGCCGGGGTGGTCGGCCCGTTGGTCGGTCTGGTCGGCAGCCTGCAGGCGCTGGAGGCGCTCAAGTTGCTGGCCGGCTTCGGCGAGCCGCTGGTCGGCCGCCTGCTGCTGATCGATGCGCTGGGCAGCCGCTTCCGCGAGCTGCGGGTCAAGCGCGACCCGGCCTGCGCGGTGTGTGGCGCGGCCCATGAGTGATCGCGCGCCGGTCGGCGTGTTCGATTCCGGGGTCGGCGGCTTATCGGTACTGGGCGAGATCCGCCGCCTGCTGCCCAACGAGTCGCTGCTGTATGTCGCCGACAGCGGCCATGTGCCCTACGGCGAGAAGTCGCCGGAATTCATCCGTTTACGCAGCCAGAAGATTGCCGCGTTTCTTCTCGAGCAGGGGGCCAAGGCCCTGGTGCTGGCCTGCAACACGGCGACGGCAGCGGCGGTCGCCGAACTGCGCGCGCGTTACCCGCATCTGCCGATCATCGGCATGGAACCGGCGGTCAAGCCGGCGGCGGCGGCGACCCGCAGCGGTGTGGTCGGCGTACTGGCCACCACCGGCACGCTGAAAAGTGCCAAGTTCGCCGCCTTGCTCGACCGTTTCGCCAGCGATGTGCGGGTGATCACCCGGCCCTGCCCAGGGCTGGTCGAGCTGATCGAGGCCGGCGAATTGAGCGGGTCGGCCACCTGCGCCTTGCTGCGCGAGTTCGTCGAGCCGTTGCTGGCCGAGGGTTGCGACACCCTGATCCTCGGCTGCACTCACTATCCCTTCATCAAGCCGCTGCTGCGCGAACTGGTGCCGGAGTCGGTCAGCCTGATCGACACCGGCGCGGCGGTGGCGCGCCATCTGCAGCGCCTGCTGGCCGAGCGTGCGCTGTTGACGGCGGGGCCAGCCTTGGCGGCACGGTTCTGGTCGAGCGCTGATCCGCAGCAGCTGCGGGAGGTGCTGCCGCTGCTCTGGGGGCAGGCAGCGGCGGTCGAAATCTTGCCGGTTTAGCTAGGGTTTGCGGGATATAGGCGATAGTCGACTATCGTTTAGAGCGAATCTTTCTATACTTCCTCTAACTCGCAGGTTTAGCGTTTTTGCTGACGAAAAAGGATGTTCCCATCATGAAGTTACCTTCCTTGGCTGCGCTTGCAGTTTTGTCTTTGGGGTTTGTGGGGGGGGCGCAGGCGGCTGACATCACCTTCGCCGTGGGCCAGAGCAGCGAATCGACCATGGTGTACCGGCTGGGTGCCCAATTCGACTTCGATCGCAGTTGGTGGCAGAGCTCTGTCGGCCGCCTAACCGGCTACTGGGATGCCGGTTACACCTACTGGGATGGCGACGAGTCCTCCAGCAATCACAGCCTGTCCTTCGCCCCGGTGTTCGTCTACGAGTTCGCCGGCGAGACGGTGAAACCCTATATCGAGGGTGGCATCGGGGTGGCGCTGTTCGCCGACACGGATATGGAGGAGCACGATCTCGGTTCCTCGTTCCAGTTCGAGGATCGTCTCGGCGTCGGCCTGCGCTTCGCCGGGCAGGAAGTTGGCCTGCGCGCCATCCACTATTCCAACGCCGGGCTGCAAACACCGAACGATGGGGTGGAGGCCTATACCCTGCATTACCGGCTGAGCTTCTAAGAGCCTGTCTACGATCTGCTGCGCGTCGGCCCAACTGCGTTGAAAACGGCTTCGGAAAGCGGCGTGCCGCTAACGCGCTTTAGCGCAGCCCGAAGGGCGAGTGAATCGAGTCATGCTCATTTACAACTCGTAAACTCCGCTTCCTCAGCCGTTTTCGCCTTGTTTGACTCTAGCTCGCGAGATCGTAAACAGGCTCTAAGCGCTTAGCCCCCATAAACAACCGGGTCAAGAGCCCGGTTTTTTATGGGGGCGCTAATTGACTGGTTTGTCCTGCCGCAAGGGCGCTGCCGGCAATGCTGCCGGGTCAGCGATAAATGCCGGTCATTCCGCGACGCTCGTCGAGGCACTCGGCCGAACTCATCTCGAACTCGCGGCAGATCAGCGGCCGTTGCTCGTAGATGCTGCACAGCATGCTGTCGCGATCCAGCGCAGCGCACCAGCCGTCGTCCAGGCGGCGCATCACCTCACCGCCCCAGGCGTCGGTTTCGATAAAACGTTGGGGGACGCCGGTATCGGTGATCAGCAGGACTTCCAGTTGGCAGCAGCAGGCCGCGCAGTTGGAGCAGTGGGCGACCGGCTCGCTGGGCAGTTGGGTATGGGGGATCTGGGCGCTGTTGGTCATGGGCGCGCAGTGTAAGGCAGGCACGTCTGAGTGTGGGGGCAAGCCGACCGGCGAGGCTGATCGAGACGGGCTGGCGCCGCGTCGATCAGCGGGGGATGCCAGGGGTGGCGCCAGCTGTAGCCCGCAGGAGAGTTTGGCGGCCAGGGGATTATCGCAGGTGTTCGAGCAAGCGGCGGGCGGCTTCCTGGCCGCTGAGCCAGGCGCCTTCGACGCGACCGGACAGGCACCAGTCGCCGCAGGCGTAGAGGCCGAGGTCGGCATCTGCCAGCGCGCCCCATTCATGAGCGCTTACCGGGCGGGCGTAGAGCCAGCGGTGGGCGAGGGCAAAGGCCGGGGGCGGAACCGCACAGCCGATCAGCTCGGCGAAGGCGCCGTGTAGCTGTTCGATCACCTGTTCCTTGGGCAGGTCGAGGTGCTGCTTGCTCCACTCGTTGCTGGCGTGCAGTACCCAGGTGTCGAACTTGCCGTCGCGCCCTGGTTTGCTGCGGTTGCGGGCCAGCCAGCTGAGCGGGCCGTCCTGCACGAAGCAGGCTTCGATCGGGGTGTCCAGCGCACTGTCGAAAGCCATGGCTACCGCCCAGGTCGGCTCCATGGCCACGCTGGCGGCGGCGCCGGCCAGCTTCGGTGCAGCCGCCAGCAGGGTCGACGCCTGCGGCGCCGGGGTGGCGATGATCACTTGGCTGAACGGGCCGTGGCTCTCGCCCTCGGTGTCCTGCAGCTGCCAGTGCCGGGTGCCGCGGAACACTTCGCTGATGCGGCAGGAAAAGGTCACCGGCAGGGCGCCGAGCAGGGCGCGGGTGATCGAGCTCATGCGCGGGGTGCCGACCCAGCGGGTCTGTTCATCCGGCGAGTAGCTCAGCTGGCCGTCGCTGAAGTTGTACAGGCTGGGCGTCCACTCGGCGACCCAGCCGCGGTTGTGCCAGCTCTGCACGGTTTCCAGGAAACGCCGGTCGCGGGCGGTGAAGTATTGCGCGCCGAGATCGAGAGCGCCCGCGTCGCTGCGGCGGCTGGCCATGCGGCCGCCGCTGCCGCGACTCTTGTCGAACAGCTGGACGGCCTGGCCGGCGCTGGTCAGGGCCTGGGCGGCCGAGAGGCCGGCAAGGCCGGTTCCGATAATGGCGATGGTCGAACTCATGGTCTGCCTCGTTGGCTCTAGCGACAGGCTAAGTTTTAGACATTATCCCGCCAGCCTTATTGTGAGTATGCGCCGTCGGCGGTGATCGCGTCGTGCTCATGTAGGACGGTAAGTCGTCCGAAAAAAGGCACGCATTGGCGTCATAAACCACGCTTACCTCTACTGAGCCTAGGCCATGCGAGGAGAATGCCATGCACATATTGTTGACCGGTGGTACAGGTTTGATCGGTCGCGCCCTGTGTCGTCACTGGTTGGCGCAGGGGCAGCGGATCAGCGTCTGGAGTCGCCGCCCGCAGCAGGTCGCCAGCCTCTGCGGCGCGCAGGTGCGCGGCATCGGCCGGCTCGAGGAGCTGACCGATGAGCCGCTGGATGCGGTGATCAACCTGGCAGGCGCGCCGATTGCCGAGCGGCCATGGACGCACAAGCGCAAGGCGTTACTCTGGTCCAGCCGGATCGCGCTGACCGAGCAACTGGTGGCCTGGCTGGAGGGCCGCGCACAGAAGCCGGCGGTGCTGGTGTCCGGTTCGGCGGTGGGCTGGTACGGCGACGGTGGCGAGCGCGAGTTGACCGAAGGCATGCCGCCGGTCAGCGAGGATTTCGGCAGTCAACTGTGCGTGGCCTGGGAGGAAAGCGCGCAGCGCGCGAGCGCATTGGGCATCCGCGTGGTGCTGGTGCGCACCGGTTTGGTGCTGGCCCGCGACGGTGGTTTCCTCAAGCGCCTGCTGCCGCCGTTCCGCCTCGGCCTCGGTGGGCCGATCGGCAACGGTCGGCAATGGATGCCGTGGGTTCACCTGGACGACGAAATTGCCGCGATAGATTTTCTCATGCGCCATGAGAGCGCCGAGGGTCCTTATAATGCCTGCGCGCCGCAGCCGGTGCGCAACAAGGCCTTCGCCCGCGCGCTCGGCCGTGCCGTGCGGCGTCCGGCGCTGTTGCCGGTGCCGGCGCTGGTGCTGCGCATCGGCCTGGGCGAGCTGGCCGGGCTGTTGCTCGGCGGCCAGCGGGCGATGCCGGTGCGCCTGGCACAGGCCGGCTTCGTTTTTCACTTTACCGATTTGGATCGGGCCCTCGCCAACGTGCTGGAGCCCCGCTGACTAGGATTGCGCATGACCGACCACGCCCTGCTGCTCGTCAACCTGGGTTCGCCCGCCTCCACCGACGTGGCCGATGTGCGCCGTTACCTCGATCAGTTCCTCATGGACCCTTACGTGGTCGACCTGCCCTGGCCGCTGCGGCGCCTGCTGGTGTCGCTGATCCTACTCAAGCGCCCGGCGCAGTCGGCGCATGCCTATGCCTCGATCTGGTGGCCGGAGGGCTCGCCGCTGATCGTCATCAGCCGCCAGTTGCAGGAGGCGATGCGCGCGCACTGGCCGCACGGGCCGGTGGAACTGGCCATGCGCTATGGCGAGCCCTCGATCGAACCGGCGCTGCGTAAGCTGGTCGGGCAGGGGGTGAAACAGGTGACCTTCGCGCCGCTCTATCCGCAGTTCGCCGAGAGCACCACCACTACCGCCATCACCGAGGCGCGGCGGGTGATCGCCGCGCACCGCCTGCCGCTTGAGGTGCGGGTGCTGGCGCCGTTCTACGCCCAGCCGGACTATCTCGAGGCCCTGGTGGCCAGTGCCCAGCCCTATCTGCAGAAAGATTTCGATCACCTGCTGCTGAGCTTCCACGGCCTGCCGGAGCGGCATATCCGCAAGCTGGTCAAGCCGCTCGATCCGCAGCACGACTTGCGCGCGGTGGACAGCCGCGACGTGCGCGACGAGGTGCTGGCGCGCTGTTACCGCAGCCAGTGCCTGCGCACCGCCGAGCTGTTCGCCGCGCGCGCCGGTCTGCGCCGGGAACAGTGGTCGGTGTCCTTCCAGTCGCGCCTGGGCCGCGACAAGTGGATCGAGCCCTACACCGAAACCCGCCTCGACGAGCTGGCTCGGCAGGGGGTGAAGAAGCTCCTGGTGATGTGCCCGGCCTTCGTCGCCGACTGCATCGAGACCCTGGAAGAGATCGGCATGCGCGGCCGCGAGCAGTTCGAAGCGGCGGGTGGTATCGAGCTGCAACTGGTGCCTTGTCTGAACAGCCAGCAGCAGTGGACGGCGGCGCTGGCTAAACTGGCTGAGGGTGCCAGCGGCAGTCTGTGACTGCCGGGTCATTCGTGCGAGGGCAGTGCACCGATTCAGTCTGTTGATAATCCCTTGGAGCGATATTAAAAAATCCTTATATCGGCCTAAGCTGGCGTCACCTTCCAACCGTCGCGCACCGCGTCAGCGGTGCCGAGGAGAATGCCAGTGCACAACAACAATAACGACTATCCCTCCAGCCTTTCGGCCTGGACCACGGTATCCATCCTCATGGTGGCCTACGTGCTGTCCTTCATCGACCGGCAGATCCTCAACCTGCTGGTCGGCCCGATCCGCCGCGACCTGATGATCAGCGACACCGAGATGAGCCTGCTGATGGGCTTGTCCTTCGCCATCTTCTACACCGTTTGCGGCATTCCCCTCGGGCGCTTGGCCGACACTAAGAGCCGGCGCGGCCTGATCGCCCTCGGCGTGCTGTTCTGGAGCGCCGCCACCGCCGCTTGCGGCATGGCGCGGCTGTACTGGCAGTTCCTGCTGTGCCGCATCGGCGTCGGCGTCGGCGAGGCGGCGTTGTCGCCGGCCGCCTATTCGTTGATCGCCGACAGCTTCCCCAGCGAGCGTCGCGCCACCGCCATCAGCGTGTATTCCATGGGCGTGTATATCGGCTCCGGCCTGGCCTTCCTGCTCGGCGGCCTGGTGATCAAGTTCGCCTCGGCGCAGGGCGATGTGGTCCTGCCGCTGCTCGGTGAAGTGCGGCCCTGGCAGATGATCTTCCTGATCCTCGGCGCCGCCGGCCTGGCCTTCAGCTTGCTGATGTTGGCCGTGCGTGAGCCGACGCGGCGTGGCGTCGGTGCCGGCGTGGCAGTACCGCTGAGCGAAGTCGGCCGCTATATCCGCAGCAATCGCAAGACCGTGCTCTGTCACAACCTCGGCTTCGCCGGCCTGGCCTTCGCCGGCTACGGCAGCGCCGCCTGGATTCCGTCCTTCTTCATCCGCACCTATGGCTGGGACGCCGGCCATGTCGGGGTGGTCTATGGCAGCCTGGTCGCCGTATTCGGTTGCCTGGGCGTGGTGAGCGGCGGCCGCCTGGCCGACTGGATGGCCAAGCGTGGACGCACCGATGCCAACATGCGCGTCGGTCTGTACGCCGCCCTCGGTGCGCTGCCGTCGGTGCTGCTGTTCCCACTGGCGGACAGCGGCAATCTGGCCGCGCTGTTGATGGTGCCGTCGATCTTCTTCCTCGCCATGCCCTTCGGCGTCGCGCCGGCGGCGATCCAGGAAGTCATGCCGAACTCCATGCGCGGCCAGGCTTCGGCCATCTACCTGTTCGTGATCACCTTGCTCGGGCTCGGCGTTGGCCCGACCGCGGTGGCGCTGGTGACCGACTATGTGTTCGGCGACGACAACGCGCTGCGCTATTCGCTGCTGAGCGTCGGCTGCGTCGTGGTGTTGTGCTCAATCGTCCTGCTGAGCAAAGGTTTGCAGCCGTACCGCGACAGCCTGCAGCGCCTGCAGCAGTGGGGCATCACCCCGGCCAGTGCTGAAACCAGCGCGCCACAGCGGCGCAGCGCCACGCTGCTGCGGCCGGGCCTTAGCAGCAAATAAACCCGGCCCCGAACGAAAAGCCCCGCAGTGCGGGGCTTTTTTGTCGTTGCGGCTCAGCTGTCCGGCTGTTCGCCCGGCACCTTGTGTTTCCAGGTCTGGTGCCCGGGCAACAGCAAATTGAGGGCGATGGCGACCACCGCGCAGAGGGCGATGCCCTTGAGGCCGAAGTCGTCGGCGCCGGTGCCGCTGCCGATCAGCATGCCGCCGATGCCGAACACCAGGGTCACCGAGACGATCACCAGGTTGCGGGCCTCGGCCAGGTCGACCTGGTGGCGGATCATGGTGTTCATCCCCACCGCGGCGATGGAGCCGAACAGCAGGCAGAGGATGCCGCCCATCACCGGCACCGGAATGCTCTGCAGGATGGCGCCGAACTTGCCGATGAAGGCCAGGCCGATGGCGAAGCAGGCCGCCCAGGTCATGATCTTCGGGTTGTAGTTCTTGGTCAGCATCACCGCGCCGGTGACTTCCGCATAGGTGGTGTTCGGCGGGCCGCCGAACAGGCCGGCGGCCGAAGTGGCCAGGCCGTCGCCGAGCAGGGTGCGGTGCAGGCCAGGCTTCTTCAGGTAGTCGCGGCCGGTCACGCTGCCCACCGCGATCACCCCGCCGATGTGCTCGATGGCCGGCGCCAGGGCCACCGGCACGATGAACAGGATCGCCTGCCAGTTGAATTCCGGGGCGGTGAACTTCGGCAGTTCCAGCCAGGGCGCGGCGGCGATCTTGGCGGTGTCGACCACGCCGAAATAGAACGACAGGGCGAAACCCACCAGCACCCCGGAGATGATCGGCACCAGGCGGAAGAAGCCCTTGCCGAACACCGCGACGATCAGGGTGATGAGCAGCGCCGGCATGGAGATCAGCAGCGCGGTGCGGTAGGGCACCAGTTCGCTGCCGTCACCGCCCTTGCCCATCGCCATGTTGGCGGCGATTGGCGCCATCGCCAGGCCGATGGCGATGATCACCGGGCCGATCACCACCGGCGGCAGCAGGCGGTCGATGAAACCGATGCCCTTGAGCTTCACCGCCAGGCCGAGGAAGGTGTAGACGAAGCCGGCGGCGACCACCCCGCCCATGGTCGCGGCCAGGCCGAACTGGCCCTTGGCGAGGATGATCGGGGTGATGAAGGCAAACGAGGAGGCGAGGAACACCGGCACCTGGCGGCCGGTCACCGACTGGAACAGCAGGGTGCCGAGGCCGGCGGTGAACAGCGCGACGTTGGGGTCGAGGCCGGTGATCAGCGGCATCAGCACCAGCGCGCCGAAGGCGACGAACAGCATCTGCGCGCCGGAAATCACCTGGCGCCAGAGGGGGTCGTTGAATTCGCTGCTCATCGATCAGGCGTCCTTCTGCTTGGTGCCGAAGATCTTGTCGCCGGCATCGCCGAGGCCGGGAATGATGTAGCCGTGCTCGTTCAGGCGCTCATCGATGGAGGCGGTGAAGATCATCACGTCCGGGTGGGCGGCGTTGACCGTCTTGATCCCTTCCGGCGCGGCGACCAGCACCATGGCGCGGATTTCCTTGCAGCCGGCGCGCTTGAGCAGGTCGATGGTGGCGACCAGCGAGCCGCCGGTGGCCAGCATCGGGTCGATGATCAGCGCTAGGCGTTCGTCGATCTCCGGCGCCAGCTTCTCCAGGTAGGTGTGCGCCTCCAGGGTCTCCTCGTTGCGCGCGACCCCGACGGCGCTGACCTTGGCCCCGGGGATCAGGCTGAGCACGCCGTCGAGCATGCCGATGCCGGCGCGCAGGATCGGCACCACGGTGATCTTCTTGCCGGCGATCTTCTCCACCGTGACGGTGCCGCACCAGCCTTGAATGTCGTAGCTCTCCAGCGGCAGATCCTGGGTCGCCTCGTAGGTGAGCAGGGCGCCCACTTCCTGGGCCAATTCGCGGAAGTTCTTCGTACTGATGTCGGCGCGGCGCATCAGGCCGAGCTTGTGGCGGATCAGCGGGTGGCGGATCTCACGGATGGGCATGGCAGGGGTCTCCGGCGGGCGGGCAAAAAAATTGCGTTAGAGTAAAGCATTCGCTATGCCAAATGAGGGCTGAGGGGCAGGTCATGAAGATTTTCTGGCCGGGTGGACAGAAATGCCCGCGCCAGCTGCCGCTGAGTATGGCTGACGCTGGTCCGCCGGGGGTTGCTCCGGGGCAAGCGGATGAGTACCTTTGCCGACTTTTATTTTGACGCCCTGATCAACTTCTTCGGAAGACGACAGCGCCGCTCCCGCAGAGTTGATGAGAGGAAATACCATGTCCGTTGATCTCGCCCACATCCGCCAGGTGATGGCGGAGGCCGATTGCCTGTATCCCGAGGCCGAAGTCGAAGCTGCCATCGACCACGTCGCCGCGGCGATCAATGGCGAGCTGGCCGAGCGCAATCCGGTGGTGTTCTGCGTGATGAACGGCGGCCTGATCTTCGCCGGCAAGCTGCTGCCGAAGCTCGGCTTTCCGCTCGAACTGTCCTACCTGCACGCCACCCGCTACCGCAGTGAAACCACCGGCGGCGAGCTGTTCTGGAAAGCCAAACCGGAGCTGTCGTTCATCGACCGCGACGTGCTGATCATCGACGACATCCTCGATGAGGGGCACACCCTCGGCGCCATCGTCGATTTCTGCCAGCACGCCGGCGCCGCCAACGTGCATATCGCCGTGTTGATCGACAAGACCCACGACCGCAAGGCGCGCCAGGACCTCAAGGCCAACTACGTCGGCCTGCCCTGCATCGACCGTTATATCTTCGGCTACGGCATGGACTACAAGGGTTACTGGCGCAACGCGCCGGGCATCTATGCGGTCAAGGGACTGTAAGGCATGAGCACACCGCGCTTTCTCGACCAACCGCTGTTCAGCGAACTGGCTGCCCAGGCGCAGGCCAACCCGCGTGGTCGCCAGCACCATAACTTTCATGCCATGGAAGAGCCCTGCCACCGCCTGGCCGTTGGCCTGCAGCCGCATACTTACATCGCACCGCATCGCCACCTCTCCGTCGACAAGGCGGAAACCCTGCTGGTGCTCAAGGGTCGCCTGGGTCTGCTGATCTTCGACGAGGCGGGCGAAGTGAGCGCAACACGGGAACTGGCCGCTGGTGGCGAGTGCGTCGGCGTCGACCTGCCGCCCGGCGTGTTCCATTCCTTCGTGGTGTTGGAAGCCGACAGCCTGCTGTTCGAGTGCAAGGCCGGGCCATACCGGCCCGTTGGCGAAGGCGAACAGGCGCCTTGGGCGCCGCGCGAAGGTGAGGCCGGCGCCCCGGCCTACTTGGCCTGGATGCGTTCGCTGTTCGCCTGAGCCGGCTCCGGGTTCAACCAGTGCAAGGCCTTCTCGCGCGCCTGTTGCAGGTTGCGGACGAAGGCCAGCAGGCCGTCGGCGCGCTGCACCCCGGCGCGCCGCAACTTCAGGCGCACCTGCGCGGTGGTGCCGACCAGAATCAGGCCGATGCCCTGCTGACGGTAATCGCGCAACACGTTGTCCAGCGCCGCCAGGGCGGTCATGTCCAGCAGCGGCACCGCGCTCATCTCCACCACCACGACTTTCACTTCCGGGTTGAAGCGGCGCAGCACGCTCAGCGCTTTTTCCGCGGCGCCGAAAAACAGCGGGCCGCGGATGGCATAGGCCTGCACATGTGCGGGCAGGTCGTGGAGCTCCCGATACAGGCGCTTGGGCAATTCGGCGGTATCGGTCAGGTCGCTGATGCGCTTGATGAACAGGCCGGCCGCCAGCAGTAGGCCGACGCCCACCGCCAGGACCATGTCGAACAGCACGGTGAGCGACAGACAGGTCAGCAGCACCAGCACGTCGTTGCGCGGGGCGATGCGCAGGGTGTGCAGCACATGGCGGGCCTCGCTCATGTTCCACGCCACCATCAGCAGCAGGGCCGCCAGCGCGGCCATCGGCAGATAGCTGAACAGCGGCGCGAGCAGCAGAATGGCGACCAGCACCACGCCGGCATGGATGATCGCCGCCAGCGGCGAACAGGCGCCGGCGCGGATGTTGGCGGCGCTGCGAGCGATGGCGGCAGTGGCGGTGATGCCGCCGAACAGCGGGGCGGCCAGATTGCCCAGGCCCTGGCCGAGCAGTTCGGCGTTCGGTTCGTGCTTGCTGCCGGTCATGCCGTCGCCAACCACGGCGCACAGCAGCGATTCGATGGCGCCGAGGATGGCGATGGCGAAGGCCGGGGAGAGCAGTTGGCGAAACAGCTCGAAGGACAGGCGTAGCGGCTGACCGTTAGCGTCGGGCAGCTGCCAGGGCCAGGCCAGGCTCGGCAGGAAGGGAGGGATGCCGGCATGGGTCACGCCGTCGAGGCTGTAGCTGAAGCGTTCGCCGAGGGTCGCCACCGGCAGGCCGCTGCGCTCCAGCAGCAGGCCGAACAGCGCGCCGACCGCGAGGGCGACTAGGTGCCCTGGCACCTTAGGCACCCAGCGCGGCCAGAGGATCAGCACCGCCAGGCAGACCAGCGCCACCAGGGCATCGCCGGCATGGGCACTGGGCAGGGCCAGCGCCAGCGCCTGCAACTGCTCCACATAGTTCTGCGGCTGGCCGCCCGGCTGCAGGCCGAGCAGGTCCTTGAGCTGCAGAGTGGCGATGACGATGCCGATGCCGGCGGTAAAGCCCAGCGTCACCGGATAGGGGATGAACTGGATCAGCTTGCCGGCGCGCAGCAGGCCGAGGCTGATGAGGATCAGCCCGGCCAGCATGGTGCACAGCAGCAGGCCGCCGAGGCCGAACTGCTGGGTGATCGGCAGCAGGATCACCACGAACGCGGCAGTCGGGCCGCTGACGTTGAAGCGCGAGCCGCCGGTCAGGGCGATCAGCGGGGCGGCGATCAGCACCGTGTACAGGCCATGCTGCGGCGCCACCCCGACGGCGATCGCCAGGGCCATGGCCAGGGGAATGGCGATGATGCCGACGGTAAGGCCGGCACTGATATCGCCGCGCAGGGCGCTCCAGCCATAACCGGCGCGCAGCACCTGGCGCCAGGCGGCGAACAGCGGTGGCAGAGTCATAGTCCTTCCCCCAGACAATTGCCGGCAGTATAGGTGGCAGAGCCTGGCCCGTGGCGTCGACTCTGGTCGGCTGTCGGCGGGGCAAACCCGCATGCTAGAGTGCGCCGCTGAGTTGCTCGGAGCCGAAGATGTTTACCTCGCCCCCTTTCCTCGCCGGCCTGCTGCTGGCCATCAGCCTACCGCTGGCCGCCGCGGACAGCCGCCCCCTGCACGCGCAGTTCCTGCCGCCCGACGACTTCTCCCTGCGCCAGGAGCAGCCGGAGTTGCAGCAGCTGTTGCAGATCACCGAGTACGCGGTGGTGGTCGGCAGCCAGCGTCAGTCCAACCAGCAACCGATCCCCATCTCCTCGCCACTGCTGTTGCGGCTGAAGGGCAAGCCGCTGAACCAGGGCGCCAATGTCAGCCAGGTGCTGATTCACTTCGATGGCGAGGCGAAAAGCCAGAAGAAGCCCAGCTACGACCCCAAGACTCGGATACTCAGCCTGAACTATCCGCTGGCCCAGTACCGGGTGCTGATCGACCTGCTGCGCCACGAGCGGGTGTACTGTCAGTTCCTCAGCTACCCCAACGGCCATGTCTGGGCCGACCTGCATACCGGCACGCAGCGCGCGCGTTGAGCCGCGCAGGGGCGTGGGGGTAAACTGCGCGCCCGAAGTTATCCGGTCAGTGGGTGGGAGTGAGCGATGCGCAAAGACAAGAAGCAGGTGATTGGCGAAGAGATCGGCGACGAACAGATCAAGCTGTTCCTCGCAGTGGAGCCGGGCGATGACACGCCGCCGTCGCTGCACAAGCTGATCAAGGCTTATCGTGGTCTGCGCATCGACGACTTCGAGCGTTTCGTCGCCTTCTTCGTCGAAGCCGGCTACGACCTGAACGCCACGGATGCTCAGGGCCAGGACTTCATCGCCCTGATCCAGGACCAGCGCCAGGCCGAGCCCTATATCGAAGTGGTCAAAGCCGCCCGCGGTTAAGTCGCAATTCCTTTAAAAAGCCCGCGCATAGCCGCGGGCTTTTTGCTTTACGGCTCCTAAACTGGGCGTTCCAGTCTTTGCTTTGCCGGGAGGTCCGTATGCAAGTTCAACCCTACCTGTTCTTCGACGGTCGCTGCGAAGAGGCTATGGCGTTCTATGCCCAGGCCATAGGCGCCGAAACCACCTTCCTGATGCGCTTCAAGGAGGCGCCGCCGGGTCAAGGTGAAGGATGCGCGAACATGGACCCGGAAAAAATCATGCACGCCAACCTGCAGATCGGCGACAGCCAGTTGATGCTGTCCGACGGTTCTCCTCCGGGCACGGCATTCACCGGCTTCAGCCTCTCGGTCAGCGCCGCCACGGCGCAGGAGGCCGAGCAGCGCTTCAACGCCCTGGCCGCAGGCGGTCAGGTGACCATGCCGCTGCAGAAAACCTTCTGGGCCCAGGCCTTCGGCATGTTAGTCGACCGTTTTGGCGTGAGCTGGATGGTCAATTGCGAGTAACAGTTGCAGGCATAAAAAAACCGCCCAGGAGGGCGGTTTTTTATTTCAGCGGCCAGTGTTTCAGACGCTGGTGGCGGCCACGTCGCGCTTGGCCGTCAGTTGCAGACGCTCGTCGCTGCACGCGCTGATCTCGCGGTACAGCGTCGCATCGGCTTCCAGCACCTTCTCGCGGGCCGGGAAGATTTCCGCCAGCTTGCCGGCCCATTCGCTGCGCGCCTTGCCGGCGAAGCAGCGTTCGATCAGTTCGAGCATGATCGACACGGTCACCGAAGCGCCCGGCGAAGCTCCGAGCAGGGCGGCGATGGAGCCGTCCTCGGCCGCCACCAGTTCGGTACCGAACTGCAGGATGCCGCCTTTCTGCGGGTCCTTCTTGATGATCTGCACGCGCTGACCGGCGATTTCCAGGCGCCAGTCTTCGGCCTTGGCCTCGGGGTAGAACTTGCGCAGGGCGTCCAGGCGCTGCTCTTCGGACTGCAGCACTTCCTTGATCAGATAGCGGGTCAGGTCCAGGTTGTCGCGCGCCACTGCCAGCATCGGACCGAGGTTGCCCGGGCGGACCGACAGCGGCAGGTCGAGGAACGAGCCGTGCTTGAGGAACTTGGTGCTGAAGCCGGCGTACGGCCCGAACAGCAGGGAGGTCTTGCCGTCCACCACGCGGGTGTCCAGGTGCGGCACGGACATTGGTGGTGCGCCGACTTCGGCCTGGCTATAGACCTTGGCCTGGTGCCGCTTGACGATCTCCGGGTTGTCGCAGCGCAGCCACTGGCCGCTCACCGGGAAGCCGCCGAAGCCTTTGCTTTCTGGAATGCCGGACATCTGCAGCAGCGGCAGGGCGCCACCGCCGGCGCCGAGGAACACGAAGCGCGCTTGTACCTCACGGGCCTGGCCGCTCTGGGTGTCCTTGATGCTGACGCGCCAGCCGTTGTCGCTGCGCTGCAGGCCGACGACCTTCTGGTTGCACTTGACCTCGGCAGCGCTCTGCTTGTTCAGATAGTCGAGCAGCTGGCCGGTCAGGGCACCGAAGTTGACGTCGGTGCCGCCGAGCACGCGGGTCGCGGCGATCGGCTCGTCGGTCGAGCGGCCCGGCATCATCAGCGGCATCCACTCGGCCATGGTGGCGCGTTCTTCGGTGTATTCCATCTCGGTGAAGGCATGGTGCTTGCGCATCGCCTCGAAACGGGTCTTGAGGAAGCGGATGCCCTTGTCGCCACGCACGAAGCTCAGGTGCGGAATTGGGTTGATAAAGGCTTTCGGTGGGCCAAAGGAGCCTTTGCCGATCAGGTAGGACCAGAACTGCTTCGACACCTCGAACTGGGTGTTGATATGCACGGCCTTCTTGATCTCGACCGAACCGTCCGCCGCTTCCGGCGTGTAGTTCAGCTCGCACAGGCCGGCGTGGCCGGTGCCGGCGTTGTTCCAGGGGTTCGAGCTTTCGACCGCTCCGGATTCCTGCAGCTCGACGATTTCCAGTTTCATGCTGGGGTCGAGCTCTTTCAGCAGCACGGCCAAGGTGGCACTCATGATGCCGGCACCTACCAGCACCGCGTCCACGGTTTCCAAATCGTTTTGCGCCATTTGTTTCGCCACACTCTTGTGAAGTAGATACAACCCGTTTTTTCACGCTCTTTTGGAGTCGTGAACCTCAAAGGTTCGTGTGCGGCCGGGGCGCTGTCGGCACCTGAGCGGCGTTGTGCGCCAGCGGTGAAGACAGTCGGCAACCGGTGGGGGCAGCACGAAGTGGGCGACTCTCTGTGGGGCGAAGCGAAGCCGGTGCAGAGCGCATCGGCGTGGAGGCGGGGCCCGATCAGGAGACGTCCTTATAATCGGGGCGCGATTATAACGGTGAAATAGGCAAAGTTGGGCGTTTGCCGAGACTTTTCTTTGCCGTCGGTCAAGCCGTCAGCGGCGCGCGCTGCGGGGGTGGCGGGCTAGCCGGCTGAGGGCGGGCATTGGCCGGCAGCGGGCGCTGCAGCCAGGCGAGACGGCATTCGCCGACGGCCACCCAGTCGCTGCCCGGTGGCGCGGTGCGGGACTGGCGCAGCGCCCGGCAGATGCCCTGGGCATCCAGCAGGGCATAGCTGCGCATGGGGTGGGGCCGGCGAAACAGCAGCTGCAGCAGGGACATGGTCGGGCTCGGCAGGGGCGTCTGCCGAGGGTTATCCCATGCCGGCGTGACAGGGGTGTGACAGGAACCCGTACGCGGCGATTGGGTCAACATGCTCAGCGCTGTGAGACGCCGGTGGCACTGGTATACTGCCGCCGATTTTTACGCCCGGTCACCCTATTCTGGAGAGATGAGCATGTTGCATCGCCTGTTGCTTGGTTTGATCGCTGTCACCGGCCTGACGCTGGGCGGTTGTGCCCTCAGCCCGCAACAACTGAGCCCGCAACCGAAACTGACCTCATCGCTCGTCGCCGTGGGTCACGGCCAGCCGGTAGTGGTGCGGGTGGTCGATGGCCGGCCTTCGCCGTCGCTCGGCACCCGCGGCGGTCTGTATGCGGAAACCAGCGCCATCACCGTTTCCAGTGCCGATATCGTGCCCAAGCTGCAGGCCCAGGCCGAGGCCGCGGTGCGTCTGCTTGGCTTCACGCCGACACCGAACGCCTATAACGCGCCGCAACTGACCCTGACCCTGGCCGAACTGAAATACCAGTCGCCGAAAGACAACCTGTACGTCACCGAGGCGAACATTAGCGCGTCGATCCGTGCCGACGTGCAGAACGCCACCCGCCGCTACAGCGGCCGTTACGGGGCCTCGCTGAATCAGCGCTTCGGCACCGCGCCGAACGAGCAGACCAACACCAAACTGGTGGGCGATGTGCTCAGCGACGCGCTGACCCGTGCGTTCAAGGACCCGACCATCGGTCAGCTACTGATGCAGTGAGTCATGGCGCCTTACGAAAAAGCCTGGTTTGACCGGGCTTTTTTGTGCATGAAATTCAGCTTGCCGCGTCATACAGGAGCGGCTGGGACAGGCCGGTGCGCGGATCGGTCTCCGGCCAGTCGTAATGCTCGTGGCCGCCGAGGGCGCAGTACACCAGCCAGTTGCGATCCTGCACGTTGAAGGCCAGGGCGTCGATCAGCGCTTCCTGCTCTTCGCTGTGGGCGATGCGGTAGAGATGATCCTGGTTGTGGGCATGCAACATGTTCGGCTCCTGTCGGATAGGGGACGCCAGAGTGCCGGGCGGGCGTGACAGGGCGGTGACAACGGTTGGCAAGCGGCCCGACATTCGTCGGAATCGCCCGCTGCCGGGTTACCGCTCGGGTAGACTGCGCCGCCATATACTGGCCGCCGGTTCAACGCTGGCTTGTGCTTTCCGAGGTAGCGCGGTACCCACCGTTTTACCCCTGAGCGGAGTTCGATGATGTCGCTACAGGTGCTCTGGAGCCTCTTACAGGCTCATCCCGCCCAATCGATCAACAGCCTGGCGCTGTTCTTCGCCATCGCCGGCAGCTGGCTGCTGCTCGCCACCCGCCTGCGCGAGCGCCGTGCCTTGGCGCGTCTGGCCGCCGACAGCGAGTTGCAGGCGCTGGAGGAGGCTTCGCTGCTGGATGAACGCACCCTGCGCATCAACCGCTTCTTCAGCGCCTTCGGCTGGTTGTGCCTGGCGCTGGCGTTGCTGGTGTCCGCGGTCAGCACCCAGCTCTGAGAACCTGTCTCGGATCTGCTGCGCGTCGGCGATACGGCGTTAAAAACAGTCTCAGAATGCTCATTTACAACTTGTAAACTGCGCTTCTTCGACTGTTTTTGCCTTGTCTCGCTCTAGCTCGCGAGATCCGAAAAAGGTTATGAGGCGCTGATCGCGCAGACAAGAACGGCGACCCGAGGGTCGCCGTTTTGCGTTAGAACCTACTCAGGAGAACAGGTTCTTACAGCTCCAGCCCGGCCTTGATCCGGTACTGGTTCCGCACCGGATTGGCGTATTGCAGGATCAGGTAGGGGCGCTGCTCGGTCGGGCAGGCGTCCAGGCGTTTCTGCCATTCGCGTTGCGCGGCGGCCAGCTCGGCGGCGGGGAACAGCTCGGCGGCGCTCGGCACCGCCAGCGCCGGATCGCGCTCGCTCCACTGGGCATAGGCCAGGTAGTGCACCGGGAACAGCCGGTAGCTGGTGAGGATCTGCCGATCAATGTCCTGGGCCAGCTGCTTGGCGTCCTCCGCCGGTGCGCTGAGCGGCGCGCAGAAGCTGATGTGCACCCGGCCCTTGTAGCCGGTGATGCCGAGGGCAATGCTCTGGTCGTCCTCGCCCGGCACCTTGGTGTAGCTGCCGGTGCTGGCGCGGATATACAGCTCGCGGGCCTTGGCCTGGTCGCAGGGATCGTATTCGTAGCTGATCGACACCGGGGTGAGTTTCAGCTCGCCGATCACCGCGGCGAACGGCTCGTCCTTGCGGCTCATGTGGAACATCTTGAGGATCGCCGAATCGGTGCGGTCGTCACCGTCTTTGGCGCGTCCCTCGGCCTGGGCGATCCATACCGATTCACCATCCGCGCGGATCGAATGATTGATGTAGGCCGACAGCAGCTGGAAGGCCGCCAGCTTGTCGCGGCGGTTGCTCAGCGAACGGTGCACGATGAAGCTCTTGTTCAGGCGCATCAGGTCGCTGACGAAGGGCTTCTGCAGCAGGTTGTCGCCGATGGCGATGCGCGGGGTCGGCAACCCGGCGTGGTACACCGCGTAGTTGACGAAGGCCGGGTCCATGACGATATCGCGGTGGTTGGCGAGGAACAGGTAGGCGCTGCCGGCCTGCAACTGTTCGACGCCGGAATAGCTGATGCCGTCGGTGGCGCGTTCGATGGTGCGGTCGACGTAGGGCTCGACCTTGTCCTGCAGTTTGACCACCGAATCGATGCCGTTGAACTCGCGACGCAGGCGATGAGCTATAAGAGGTTTAAGCAGCCAGCCGAACGATCCGGCCAGGCGCGGAAAGCGGAAGTGCGTGATGATGTCGAGGAAGGCCTGATCCGCCAGCAGGCGCGCCAGCACGGCCGGGACTTCGGCATCGGCGTAGGGTCGGATGGCATCGAATTCGCCCATCTTGTTCTCTTGTTGTGAATGCAGGGATGAAGGAAGCAGGAGAAAATGCCCCTAGGACGGGGTCGAAAATAGACCGGCGAGTATACGTCAAAGTCACAGGAGCGGCCGTGATGCTGGAAGTGCAAGCCTATCAATGCCCCTACTGCAGCGAGTGGGTGGAGGCTCTGCTCGACCTCTCGGGCGGCGACCAGCAGTACATCGAGGACTGCCCGGTGTGCTGCCAGCCGATTGTCTTCGACCTGCGCACCGACGGCGTGGACTGGTCTTTGGACGTGCGCGCGGAGAATGACTGATGCAGCGAATCTATGAGCCGCAGGATCTGATCGAGGCCGAGTTGCTGGTCGGCATGCTCGCCAGCGAGGGGGTCGAGGCACATCTCACCGGCGGCCATCTGCTCGGCGCGGTGGGCGAACTGCCGATCGGTGGCCTGCTCGGCCTGCTGGTGGTCAACGAGCAGGCCGAGCGCGCGCGCGGCCTGATCGCCGCGTACAATGCCGCCCAGCCGCTGCCGGGCGACGAACCCGAGAGTTTCCCCGGCGTGCTGCTCTGCTGAGGCCGTTCCGGCCATCCGTCTTTCCCTGTTTAGAAGAGTTCTGCCCGCCCATGTGTGGACGTTATGCCTTGTTCCGCTGGTCGCCCGCCTTCGCGGCGCTGCCCGGGTTCCCGGCGGATCAGCAGCCGGCCTGGAGCATCGCTCCGAATAGTCAGGTGCTGTTGCTGCGCAGCCTCGACGCCCAGCAGCAGCTGGCGCGGGTGCGCTGGGGGCTGACGCCGGCCTGGCTGACCGACCTGAGCAAGACCCCGGCGCAGGCCCGCGCCGAGACCCTGGCCGAGCAGCCGATGTTCCGCGAGGCGTTTCGCCTGCGCCGCGGCCTGCTGCCGGCCAACGGCTTCTACGAGTGGCGCGGCAGCACGCGCAAGCGCCCCTACTGGCTGACGGGCGAGGCGCCGACGCTGTACTTCGCGGCGATCTGGGAGAGCTATCCGGTCGGCGGTCACAACTATCTGAGCGCCGCGCTGGTGACCCAGGCGGCAGCCAACCTGCGCCGGCCGCTGATCCTCGACGAGGCGGGGCAGGCCGCCTGGCTGGCGCCTGATACCCCGCTGCCGGAGTTGCACGCGTTGCTCTGCCGGCCACAGCCACCGCTGCGCGAACGGCCGCTGGCCACCCTGGTCAACGATCCCAGGTTGGATGGGCCGGAGTGCTTGACCCCGGCGTAGATGGCTGCCGCGTGCCGCGAAGCTTCGTAGGGCGGACTCAGGCGCGCAGCGAACAGTCCGCCATTCGCGGGCTATGAGCGTCCACCGGCGTACTGCTGCGCGAGTACCCCATGGCTGAGTGCGTTCGGTAGCCGGTTATCGGCACGGCGATAAAAGTTCCTGAGCGGGCGGGTGCAAAAAGCGCTTCCCGTTGGTCTATCTGTGCGGGGTGCACGCCGATCGCTTGTCCGGTCGACTGGCGGCGGCCTAGCATCTAGTCCTCGTTCATCTGGAGATTCATCATCATGGCTTCGTTGTTTCGTCTGTGCGGTCTGGCTGCGGCGCTGTTGCTAGCCGGCTGCCAGGCTGTCAATACCACCAGCGGCGGCGCCGTCGGCGTCGAGCGCAAGCAGTACATGTTCAGCATGTTGTCGACCGATCAGGTCAACCAGATGTATGCGCAGTCCTATCAGCAAACCCTGTCGGAAGCCTCGAGCAAGGGCGTGCTGGACAAGAACAGCGCCCAGGCCCGCCAGGTCGATACAGTCGCCCGCCGGCTGATCGCTCAGGCGCCGGTGTTCCGCCCGGATTCGGCACAGTGGGACTGGCAGATCAACCTGATCGACAGCAAGGAGCTGAATGCCAACTGCGGCCCGGGTGGCAAGATCATCGTCTACAGCGGCCTGATCGATCAGCTGAAACTGAGCGACGACGAGTTGGCCGCGGTGATGGGCCACGAGATCGCCCACGCCCTGCGCGAACATGGTCGCGAGGCGATGTCCCGGGCCTATGCGATACAGATGGGCGAGAGCCTGGGCGGCGCGCTGCTTGGCCTCGGCCAGGGCGGTATGCAGATGGCCGATCAGGTGGTGCAGTACAGCCTGACCCTGCCCAACAGCCGTGGCAACGAGAACGAGGCCGACCTGATTGGCCTGGAGCTGGCGGCGCGCGCCGGCTACAACCCCAACGCCGCGTTGACTCTGTGGCAGAAGATGAGCAAGGCCGGTGGCAGCGCGCCACCGGAACTCCTCAGTACCCACCCGGCGGACAGCACGCGGATGACCAACCTGCAGGCGGCGATTCCCAAGGTGATGCCGTTGTACGAGCAGGCCAAAGGCCATCAATGACCGCTGGCCTATCTAGAGTGGCCGTCCTAGACTGCTCGCTTCGAGTTGAGGCCAAGGAGCTGGTGTGAAGATTGGCGTACTGGGAGCGACCGGCTTGCTCGGTCATCATGCCGCCCGTGCCGTGCGCGCGGGCGGCCATCAACTGGTGCTGATCCATCGGCCTTCTTCGCGGATCGAGCGCCTGGTCTATCTCGAGCCGGAGTGCCGCTCCGCCGATTTGCTCGACCATCAGGCCTTGACCCGGGCGCTGAGCGGCCTGGACGGGGTGATCTTCAGTGCCGGCTATTACCCGACCAAGCCGCGCCGCTGGCAGGACGAGGTGGCCAGTGCGCTGAACCAGAGCAACCACTTCTACGCCGCCTGCCTGGCGGCGCGGGTGCCGCGGATTCTCTATGTCGGGGCGGCCATCGCCTTGCCGCGCCATCCGCAGGGGCTGCCCGGCCATGAAGGGCTGTTCTACGAGGACATGCCGCGCTGGCGCAACGACTACCTGCTGTGCAAGTGGGCGCTCGACGAACAGGCCAGTGAGCAGGCGCGCAACGGCTTGCCGGTGGTGATCGGAATTCCCGGCATGTGCCTCGGCGAGTTCGATGTCGGCCCGACTACCGGCCGCCTGATCACCGCCATCGGCAATGGTGTGATGCGCCGCTACGTGCCGGGGCGGCGCAACCTGATCGATGCCGCCGACGCCGGTCGTGGCCTGCTGCTGGCGCTGGAGAGGGGTCGAGTCGGCGAGCGCTATCTGCTTATCGGGCACAACCTCGACATGCGTGAACTCACCGAGCGGATCGCCACGCGGCTTGGTGTGGCACCGCCGCAACCGCTGTCGCTGAGCGCGGCCAAGCTGCTGGCCGGCCTCGGGCGCCTGCGGTATCGGTTGACCGGCAAGCTCGCCATGCTGGACGACACCACCATCGCGGTGATGGCCGGCGGCCAATTCCTAGATGGACGCAAAGCCCGCGACGAGTTGGGCTTTGTCGCCGAAACCAGTCTGGATGCGACGCTGGAACGGACCATCCAATGGTTCCGCGACAACGGCTATCTGCGCTGAGAACCTGTTTACGCTCTGCTGCGCGTCGGCCATTACGGCGTTGCAATCGGGCTCGAGCTGCTCATTTACACCGCGTAAACTCCGTTTCTTCGCCTAATTTATTCGCTGACGCTCACCCTTCGGGCCAGCCTGCGGCTGTTACTCCCGTTGGTCGTTGCGCCTTGTCTGGCTCTAGCTCGCGAGATCGTAAACAGGCTCTGAGAGCGGTTTCAGGGTAAGGCGATTTCCGCGAAAGGCCGCGGCTCCATGCCCAGTTGGGCACGGAAGCTCTCCATGTCGAACATGGTGCAGATCTCTTCGACCAGGCCGCTGCTGCTGATGGTCCAGCAGGCCATCGCGGAAATGCTCAGCACCTTGTCGCTCGGCGGGTAGCCGAGCGCGGGCTTCTCGATGGTGCCGATCAGGGTGCTCCAGCTGAATACCTTGTTGCCTTCGGCCAGGCACTCCTCGATCACCACTTCCAGGTCCGGCATGGCCTGGCGGATCTCCTGCACCATCTGGCAAAAGCCGACGCTGTCCAGCGGGCGGCCGACAAACGAGCTCTTGTAGAGGAAGGCTTTGCTGTGCAGCTGTTCGGTGAGGGCCAGCCGGCCCTTGTTCCATGACAGGTCGATGTGATGGCGGACCAGCCGTTTCATGTCATCCAGCGTCATCTGTTCACTCCCTGAAGGCGCCGCTGAGCGCAGGTGAAACGCACTCTAGCAGGGCGCTTTCGGGAGGCATTGGCCGAAACGCCAGCCAGCTGGCGCCGGGATAGCGTCAGGCTCTCAGAGCAGGCCGCTGAGTTTCAGAGCCTCATAGCCGGCATACAGCGCCAGGGCGGCGAAGGCGGCGGCGGCCACGCGGCGGATCAGCGCCAGCGGCAGGCGTTCGGCGGCGAAATTGCCGGCCAGCACCACCGGCACGTTGGCCAGCAGCATGCCCAGCGTGGTGCCGATCACTACCATCAGCAGGTGTGGGTACTGCGCGGCCAGCATCACGGTGGCGATCTGGGTCTTGTCGCCCATCTCGGCCAGGAAGAAGGCGATCAGGGTGGTGAGGAACGGCCCGTAGCGCTTGAGCTGCGAGGCTTCGTCGTCGTCCAGTTTGTCTGGGACCAGCGTCCACAGTGCCACGGCGGCGAAGGAGGCGGCGAGAGTCCAGCTCAGGGTGGCGGCGGAGAACAGGCTGGCGACCCAGCTGCCGATGGCGCCGGCGGCGAAATGGTTGGCCAGGGTGGCGGCGATGATGCCGGCGATGATCGGCCAGGGCTTGCGAAAGCGCGCGGCCAGCAGCAGGGCGAGCAGTTGCGTCTTGTCGCCGATTTCCGCGAGGGCGACGATTCCGGTGGGGACCAGCAGGGATTCCAACATCAGGTTTCCTAAGGGGCGGGTCGACTAATCACATATGACACGCGCGCCTGCCCACCCCGGGTCAGGTCGTTCGTGTCATAGGTCTTGTCAAACCGCGAGCCTGTCTCGGCAGGCTTGGGTCGCGTGCGCCATGGTCTGTGGACCAAGTATGTTGACGCACGCCATACGAGCAGGGCGCTCGTGGGAGACTACTCCCCTAGGACGGGGCGCATTGTGCCCAAAGCGCGTGCATTGGGCAACTTGTTGCTCACTCTTGCTCGTGGGCCGAGCGCACGTTCATCTCCTCGTAGCGGACGAAACGCGCGCCCTTCTTCAGGCGATAACCCCACCAGATGGCGAGAAACAGCGGCAGGCTGATGTAGGTGGCGGTCAGCCCGGCCCAGTCGATCCGCTCGCCGACGAAGGCCTGGTAGTTCTGCCCGAGGGTGATCACCAGGCACAGGCAGAAGGCGAACAGCGGGCCGAACGGGAACCACTTGGCGCGGTAGGGCAGCTCGTTGAGGTCGCCGCCCTGCAGGATGAAGCCCTTGCGGAAGCGGTAGTGCGACACGGCGATGCCGAGCCAGACGATGAAGCCGCACATGCCGGAGGTATTGAGCAGCCAGGTGTAGACCGTCTTGTCGCCGGCGAAGCTGGAGAGGAAGCACAGCGCGCCGATCAGCGTGGTGGCGTACAGCGCGTTGCGCGGCACGCCGTTCTGCGACAGACGGCCGAACAGCTTCGGCGCCTTGTGCTGCACGGCCATGGTGTAGAGCATGCGCGCCGAGGCGTACATGCCGGAGTTGCCGGCCGAGAGAATCGCCGAGAGGATCACCGCGTTCATCACCCCGGCCGCGGCGGCCAGGCCGGCGCGCTCGAACAGCAGGGTGAAGGGCGAGGTGCTGATGTTGTCGTCGCCGGTCTTCAGCAGGTTGGGGTCGGTGTAGGGGATCAGCATGCCGATGACGAAGATCGACAGGATGTAGAACATCAGGATGCGCCAGAACACCTGGCGGATGGCCACCGGAATGGTCTTCTGCGGGTTCTCCGATTCGCCGGCGGCGATGCCGATCAGTTCGGTGCCCTGGAACGAGAAGCCGGCGATCATCGCCACCCCGACCATGGCCTGCAGACCGCCGACAAAGGGCGCGTCGCCGCTGGTGAAGTTGCTGAACCCGGGCGTGTCGATGCCGCTCATGATGCCGAAGATGCTCGCCAGGCCGACGCCGATGAAGATCACCACGGCGATCACCTTGATCAGCGCGAACCAGAACTCGCTCTCGCCGAAGCCCTTCACCGAGAAGAAGTTGAGCAGGAACATCAGGCCGAGAAACACGGCGCTCCAGTACAGGCCGGGCACGTCGGGAAACCAGAAGCTCATCACCAGTTGCGCCGCCACCAGCTCGGCGGCGATGGTCACTGCCCAGTTGTACCAGTAGTTCCAGCCCATGGCGAAGCCGAAACCCTCGTCGATGAAGCGGCTGCCGTAGGTGCAGAAGGAGCCGGAGTCGGGGATGTAGGCGGCCAGTTCGCCGAGACTGGTCATCAGGAAGAACACCATCAGGCCGATCAGCGCATAGGCCAGCAGCGCGCCGCCGGGGCCGGCGGTGGCCACCGTGCTGCCGGAGGCGACGAACAACCCGGTGCCGATCGAGCCGCCGATGGCGATCATGTTCAGGTGGCGCGGCTTCAGCGAGCGCTTGAGGTGCTGCGGGGTCGTTTCCGGCGATTTGGCGAAGGTCAGTTCGGCTTCATTGGCGGCGGTTTTCACGGCGGTCCTCGCATGTCTGGGGCGCGCGGTGGTGCGCCGATCCGTTGGCTAGTGGAGTGTGCGTGCTGACGACGCAAAAGCAAGTTGGCGGACGCCAACCCTGTAGGCGCGAATTCATTCGCGATTGCCGGCAACGCCTGGCGAAGGCTCATCGCGAATGAATTCGCCTACGCCTTGCGCCGCGCGCGGTAGATGCGGAAGCCGTTGCCGGCGGCCAGGGTCTGGCAGGCGCCGAGGTGTTCCTCGATCAGCGGCGGGTATTTGAGGAAGCTGTTGGCCACCAGACGCAATTCGCCGCCGGCCTGCAGATGACGATTGGCCTGGCGCAGCAGCTGCTCGCTGGCCAGGTAGTGGGTGTGCACGCCCTCGTGGAACGGCGGGTTGCTGACGATGGCGCTGAGGCCGACGGGCGCGGCGTCGATACCGTCGCCGTTCAGCACCTCGGCCTCCAGGCCGTTGGCGACCAGGGTCAGGCGGCTGCTGGCGGCGGCGAAGGCGTCGACATCCAGCAAGGTCACGCGGCTGGCCGGGTAGCGGCGCTTGAGCACCGCGCCGAGCACTCCGGCGCCGCAGCCGAAGTCGAGCAGATGGCCGCTCGGCAGGCCGTCCAAGTGCTCCAGCAGCAGCGCGGTGCCACGATCCAGGCGCCCGTGGCTGAACACCCCGGGCAGGCTGACGACCTGCAGCGGGCCGTCTGCCAGCGGCAGTTGGTAATGCTTGGCCAGGGCTTCAAGATCCGGTGTGGCCGGCGCCTGCTCGATGTGCACCTGCCAGAGCTGGCAGTGGCGGGCGCTGTCCAGCTTGCGCGGCTTGCCGAAGGGTTGCAGCTGCTTGGCCGCACGCTCGATGCCGGCGCGCTTCTCGCCGACCAGAAACAGCTCGGCGCCAGGCAGGCGCGCGGCCAGGGCCGTCAGCAGGTAGTCGGTGAGCTCGCGGGATTTCGGCAGGAACAGCACGGCGGCACTGAAGTCCGCGGCTGGCGGCGTCACCCCGAACTGGCAGCGGCCGGCGAAACGCAGGTCGAGTCGCGCCTGTTCGCCAGCGTGCCAGCTCCAGCCATGGGCCTGTGGCAACTGGCCGAGCAGGTCGTCGGCCGGCAGGCCGGCGAGCAGGACTTTGTCGCTGAACAGTTCGGCCTGGCGCAGCAGCACTTCGCTTCGCGGGTCCATGAGCGCTCCTTCTCCGTAAAAGCCGCGCAGCTTAACAGGTTGTCGTAGAACTGCTGCGCTTGGCTATACGGCGTTGAAATCAGCCTCAGAAGCTGCTTGCGGCTAACGCGCTTTAGCGCGGCCCCGAAAGGGCGAGCGAAGCGAGTCATGCGTATTTACAATTGTAAACTCCGCTTCTTCGGCTGATTTATTCGCTGGCGCTCACCCTTCGGGCCAGCCTGCGGCTGTTACTCCCGTTGGTGGTTGCGCCTTGTCTAGCCTTCGCTCGCGACGTTCTACAACCACCTGTTAGCTGACCAGGCGCCGTGCTGCACCGGCGAAGAACGCCTCGGCGTTCTCGGTCAGTTGCTCGACGATGCGCTGCCGCGCCTCACGGCTGCCCCAGGCGCTGTGCGGGGTGACGATCAGCCGCGGAATGTCGCCTGCCAGCAGCGGATTGCCCGCGCGCGGCGGCTCCTGGCTGAGCACGTCGGTGGCGGCGCCGCCCAGGTGGCCGCTGCGCAGGACGTCGGCCAGCGCCTGCTCGTCGACCAGGCCGCCACGCGCGGTGTTGATCAGAAAGGCGCCGGGTTTCATCAGTTGCAGTTCGTCGGCGCCGATCAGGTTGTGGGTGTGCTCGGTGAGCGGGCAGTGCAGGGTCAGGGCATCCACCTGCGGCAGCAGTTCATCGAGCGCCACGCGGTCGGCTCGTGTTGGGCGGCCGGGCAATTGGCCGAGCAGCACGCGCATGCCGAAAGCTTCGGCCAGGCGGGCGACCGCGCCACCGAGCTCGCCGTGGCCGAGCAGGCCGAGGGTCTTGCCCTCCAGTTCGACGATGGGGTAGTCCAGCAGGCAGAACTGCCGGGCCTGCTGCCAGCGGCCGTCGCGCACCGCGTCGTGGTAGTCCGGTAGACGGGTGGCGAGGGCCAGCAGCAGCATCAGGGTGTGCTGGGCCACCGAGGGCGTGCCGTAGCCCTGGCAGTTGCAGACGCTGACGCCATGGGCACGGGCGGCATCCAGGTCGATATTATTGGTGCCGGTGGCGGCGACCAGCACCAGCTTGAGTTGCGGGCAGGCGATGAAGGTGGCGGCGCTCAGCGGCGCCTTGTTGCAGATCGCCACCTGCGCGCCTTGCAGGCGCGCGTCGATCTGCTCGGGCGCGCTTTCGTCATGCAGGATCAGCTCGCCGAACACCTGGCGCAGCGGGCCGAGGTCGAGATCGCCGAGATCGAGGGAGGCATAGTCGAGAAACACGGCACGGCTGTTCATGGGGCGGGGTTCCTGTTCGAGTGAAGCCTGGCAAGCCTGCGCTACAGGATAACCGCTTGCTCGCGCCAGGCCATTGCACCTTCGGTGGTATGAGCGCGGCAGCCAGTCGCTTATTATGCGACCAACACGCAGCCGGTACTCCAGCAGTGGCCCATGACTGATCCGCATCCCCGCCCTCCGCGCGTCCTGCGCCTGCTAGATCCACATGCGGTGCTGCCACTGGCACGCGTGTTCGTCGTGCTGGTCGGCCTGTCGCTGATCGCCGGCGTCGCCTGGATGATCTGGAATGCCCGCAGTGTTCAGCTCGAGGAGTCGCAGAAAGAGACCGCGAACCTCGCCTACGCCCTGGCCCGGCACGCCCAGGATACCGTGAAAAAGGTCGACACCATGCTCGTCGGCCTGGTCGAGCGCCTGGACGTGGACGGCATGGCACCCCAGGCGCTGCAACGCTTGCAGCGTCTGCTGCGGCTGCTGGTCGACGCATCACCGGAGCTGCATGGCCTGTTCGCCTACGACCGCGACGGCCGTTGGCTGAGCAGCTCCTTCGAGCAGAGCGCGGCCGCGGCCAACACCAGCGACCGCGAGTATTTCCGTTACCACCGCGACAACCCCGACCGTGGCCCGCATATCGGCGCCCCGGTGCGCAGCCGCATCACCGGGGCCTGGGTGATTCCGATCTCGCGCCGCCTCGAGGATGCCCACGGGCGGTTCGCCGGCGTCGTCCTCGCTACTGTGGACATGGGCTATTTCCAGCGCTTCTACGGCACGTTCGACATCAACCGGCGTGGCGCCCTGTCCCTGACCCTGGACAATGGCACGGTGCTGGTGCGCCACCCCTATATGGAGCGCCTGATCGGCGCCAGCCTGGCCACGGGGCCGATCTTCCGCGAGCACTTGCCGCGCAGCCCGGTCGGCAATGCGACACTCACCTCCGTGGTGGACGGCGAAGTACGCCTGTACAGCTATCGCCATCTGGAGCACTACCCGCTGGTGGCCACGGCGGCGCTGTCGCAGGCCGAGGTGCTGGCCAACTGGCGCCAGGATGCCTATGTGCAACTGGGTGTGGCCACCGCGCTGGCGCTGTTGCTGGGTCTGCTCGGCTTTCATCTGACCCGCCTGATCAAGGCCGGGCTGGCCACCGAGGCGGAGCTGCTCGGCGCCCGCGACAGTCTGGCGGCGCTCAACCAGCGCCTGGAGAAGCTGGCCCTGGAGGACGAGCTGACCGGCCTGGCCAACCGCCGCCAGTTCATGGCCGCGCTGGACGAGGAGGTGCTGCGCGCCGCCCGGCATCAGCGGCCACTGGCGCTGCTCATGCTGGATGTCGACCATTTCAAGCAGTTCAACGACCTGTACGGTCACAGCGCCGGCGATCAGTGCCTGCGCAGCGTGGCGCAGGTCATCCGTGGCGGGCAGAAGCGCCCGGGCGATCTGGCCGCGCGCTATGGCGGCGAGGAGTTCTGCGTGCTGCTGCCAGAAACCGACATGGCGGGCGCCCTGGTGGTTGCCGAACAGATCCGCCAGACCCTGGAGAGCCAGGGCCTGGTCCATGCCGGCAGCCCGCTGGGGCTGGTCACTTTGAGTGCCGGCGTGCATGCCTTGATCCCGACCGGCGAGGCCGAGAGCGCCGCGCAACTGCTGCACTGTGCCGACCGCGCGCTGTACCGGGCCAAGGCCAAGGGCCGCAACCGGGTCTGTGGCTTCGATGTCAGCCTGTTCAAGGAAAAGCTCTGAGCGCAGCCCGCCACCGGCGTGAGCGGGTCAGTGCGCGGCCAACTGTATCTGTCGATCCTGACGCACCGGGGCTAAGCTGGCCGTCTGTTGATGCTGGAGAACCTCATGTACTGGACGGAATTTCTCACCGTGGCGCTGGTCCACCTGCTGGCCGTGGCCAGCCCGGGGCCGGACTTCGCCATCGTGGTGCGCGAGAGCGTGGCCAACGGCCGCCGCGCCGGTACCTGGACGGCGCTGGGGGTCGGCGGCGGGATCTTCGTGCATGTCGGCTATTCGCTGCTGGGCATCGGCCTGATCGTGTCGCAGTCGGTCCTGCTGTTCAACGCGCTGAAATGGCTGGCGGCGGCCTACCTGCTGTACATCGGCATCAAGGCGCTGCGCGCCAAGCCGGCGACGACCAGCCTCGAGTCGTCCACCGACGCGCCGTTGGAGCGCAGCGCGCGCGGCGCCTTCGTCACCGGCTTCGTCACCAACGGTCTGAATCCCAAGGCCACGCTGTTCTTCCTCTCGCTGTTCACCGTGGTGATCGACCCGCACACCCCGCTGCTGGTGCAGGCCGGTTACGGCGTCTACCTGGCGCTGGCCACCGCGCTGTGGTTCTGCCTGGTGGCGCGGCTGTTTAGCCAGGCGCGGGTGCGTGCCGGTTTCGCCCGCATGGGCCACTGGTTCGACCGGGCGATGGGTGCGGTGCTGATCGCCCTGGGCGTCAAGCTGGCGTTTACCCAGCTGCGCTGAGGTGATCACGGAGCGCTAGCTGGTAGGGTGGCGTTGAGCGCAGCGATACCCACGCGGTTGCCGCTGATGGGTATCGCTGCGCTCAACCCATCCTACGGTCCTACCAAGCCTGCGCCCGTGAGTATTTTCTGCCGGCGTAAGGGTGGATAAGCAAAGCGGTATCCACCCTACCAAGCCTGCCAGTCCGTGTAGGGTGGAAAACTGCGGAGCATTTTCCACCGATGGCCAGGTCCGGCGCTCGGCTCGCGAGACGTTGAACAGGTTCTAAGAACCTGTCTACGATCTGCTGCGCGTCGGTCAAACTGCGTTGAAAACGGCTTCGGAATGCTCATTTACAACGCGTAAACTCCGCTTCCTCAGCCGTTTTCGCCTTGTTTGACTCTAGCTCGCGAGATCGTAAACAGGTTCTAACTCGCAATCGCGGCTCAAAACGCCGCGAGAATCCGCCCGAGCACTTCCATCGCCCGTTCGCTCTGCGCCGTCCAGGGGTGGCCGTGGTTCAGCCGCGCGCAGTTGCGAAAGCCGCGGGTGGCGGAGAAGATCGGCCCCGGGGCGAGGCTGATGCCCTGGGCCAGGGCCAACTGGAACAGCTGCAGGGAATCCACCGCCTCGGGGAATTCGAACCACAGGAAGTAGCCGCCGCTGGGCCGGCTGACCCGCGTGCCGGGCGGGAAATGCCGGGCGGCGGAGGCGAGCATGGCATCCTGCTGGCTTTCCAGGGCGTGGCGCAGCTTGCGCAGGTGGCGGTCGTAGCCGCCGTGCTGCAGGTAGTCGGCGATCGCCGCTTGGGCCGGCACCGAGGGCGAGATGGTGGTCATCAGCTTGAGCCGGCTGATCTGCTCGGCATAGCGGCCGCCGGCCACCCAGCCGACCCGGTAACCCGGCGCCAGGCTCTTGGAAAACGAGCCGCAGTGCATCACCAGGCCGTCGCGGTCGAAGCTCTTCACCGGCTTCGGCGGCTGGCTGCCATAGTACAGCTCGGCGTACACGTCGTCCTCGATCAGCGGCACCTGATGCTGCTGCAGCAACTCATACAGCGCGCGTTTCTTCTCCTCGCTCATGCTCGCGCCGAGCGGGTTCTGCAGGCTGCTCATGAACCAGCAGGCCTTGACCGGCAGGCGCGCCAGGCTGTCGGCCAGGGTCGCCAGGTCGATGCCTTCGCGCGGGTGCACGGGGATTTCCACCGCCTGCAGCTGCAGGCGTTCGAGCACCTGCAGGGTGGCGTAGAAGGCTGGCGCCTCGATGGCCACCAGGTCGCCGGGGCTGGTCACGCATTGCAGACACAGGTTGAGCGCCTCCAGCGCGCCGTTGCTGATCACCAACTCCTCCAGCGCCAGGCGCACACCGCTGACCATGTAGCGCAGGGCGATCTGCCGGCGCAGATCGGGGTTGCCGGCGGTCATGTCGGCGATCACCGCGTGCGCCGGCATGTCGCGTAGGGCGTGGGCCATCGAGCGGGCCAGGCGCGGCAGGGGGAACAGTTCGGGGCTGGGGAAGGCCGAGCCGAAGGGCACGGTGTGCGGGTCCTTCAGCGAGTCGAGCACGGAGAACACCAGTTCGCTGACATCCACCGCGGTGGTGCGCGCGCTCTGGGCGCTGGTTTCCTGCTCGGCCAGTGGGTGCTGCGCGAGTTCGCGGACGAAGTAGCCGGAGCGCGGCCGGGCGCTGATCAGCCCGCGGTCCTCCAGCAGGTAGTAAGCCTGGAACACGGTGGACGGGCTGACCCCGTAGGTACGGCTGGCATGCCGCACCGAGGGCACCTTGTCGCCGGGGGCGAGCATCCCGGAGCGGATCAGTTGGGCAATCTGGTCGGCGAATTTCTCGTAGCGTTTCATCGTATCCGTGCGGGCGGCCAGCAGGTGCCCACACTCTACGGCGAGTGGCACGGCCATGCGATGGTCAGCGCAGCCGCGGGACGATGAAGATGCTGTCGGCCTGCGCCCGTTCATCCGCCATGGCCAGGTTGCGCACCTGGAAATGCAGCGGCGTGGTACCGCCCGGCGCCTGCGCGGCGGTCAGGGTCACACTCACCGGCACCTCGAGGATTTCCCCCGCCGCCAGGCTCAACTGGCGCGGGCCATCGAGGCGCAAGTGCGCCTCATCCAGCAGGCTCAGGGCATAGCGCTGCGGTTGCTGGGTCTTGTTGATCAGCTTCAGGCGGTAGACGTTCTCGATCTGTCCGGCGGCGTTCTCGCGGAACAGGCTGCGGTCCTTGGCGACCTCGAGGGACACCAGCGGGCGCTCGTCCAGGGCCCAGACGAAGGTACCGAGCATCAGCAGCAGGGCGCCGGCGTAGCCGAGCAGGCGTGGGCGCAGCAGGTGGCTGGTGCCGCCGTGCAGCACGCGTTCGGAGGCGTAGCGCACCAGGCCGCGGGCGTAGCCCATCTTGTCCATGATCGAGTCGCAGGCGTCGATGCAGGCGGCGCAGCCGATGCAGTCGACCTGCAGACCGTCGCGGATGTCGATGCCGGTGGGGCAGACCTGCACGCACAGCTGGCAGTCGATGCAGTCGCCCAGGCCTTCGGCGCGGTGGTTGCTGTCCTTCTTGCGCGGGCCGCGGCGCTCACCGCGGGCGGCATCGTAGGCGACGGTCAGGGTGTCGCGGTCGAACATCACGCTCTGGAAGCGCGCATAGGGGCACATATGCACGCAGACCTTCTCGCGCAGCCAGCCGGCGTTGAGGTAGGTGGCGGTGGTGAAGAACAGGATCCAGAACAGCGTGGCGCCTTCCAGTTGCAGGCGCAGCAGTTCCAGTGCCAGCGGGCGGATCGGCGTGAAGTAGCCGACGAAGGTCAGCGCCGTGGCCAGGCTCACCGCCAGCCAGAGGAAATGTTTGGCGCTGCGGCGCAGCAGCTTGGTCGGCGACCAGGGTGCGGCATCCAGGCGGATGCGCTGGTGGCGCTCGCCCTCGGTGTGCCGCTCCACCCACATGAAGATCCAGGTCCACACGCTCTGCGGACAGCTGTAGCCGCACCAGACGCGGCCGGCGAACACGGTGATGGCGAACAGGCCGAAGGCGCAGATGATCAGCAGTGCCGACAGCAGGATGAAGTCCTGCGGCCAGAAGGTCGCGCCGAAGATGTAGTAGCGGTGTTCGGCGAGGTTCCACAGCACCGCCTGGCGGCCGTCCCAGTCCAGCCAGGCGGTGCCGAAGAACAGCAGGAGCAGCAGGCCGGCGCCGTAGCGGCGCAGGTTGCGGAAACGCCCGCTGAAACTGCGGGTGTGGATCGGCCCGCCGGCCAGGGATGGCGTCAGGCGGACGGGTTGGCGCGGGTCGATACTCTCGACGATCTGCGCGGGGATGCGCTCGCTCATGGGCTGTAGGGCTCTTCAGGCTTCAACTGGCGGGCACTATGCGAGCACGGCTGTGTCGATAACAGACTCAGGTTGATGGATAAAAACCAGATCAGATGGCGACCAAGAGCAGTGAAGTATGTGCTGGTGGTCAGATTCGTGGGTTAGCCGTAGGCGTAACCCACCGACCAGGTTGGACGCCGATGTCCAGGGCGGCGCCGCTGGTGGGTTACGCCGCTGCGCGGCTAACCCACCCGACAAAAGCTGTGCTGGGGCGTGGCTTTTGCTGTTGCTGGGTTTCGTGCCGCAGCCCAGCCTAGGTCATCTGCTCCGTATTTTTCTGCTCGATCTGCGGCTGTTTTGCCTGGTTGGTCTTGCGCATAGTGCCTAGGCATCCAGATGTGCGAGGCAGCCGATGTATCAATACGACCATTACGACCATGCGCTGGTGCGCGAGCGCGTCGCGCAGTTCCGCGATCAGGTCCGCCGCCGCCTGGGCGACGAGCTGAGCGAGGAGGAGTTCCTGCCGCTGCGCCTGCAGAACGGCCTGTACCTGCAGAAGCATGCTTACATGCTGCGCGTGGCGATTCCCTACGGCACCCTGTCGGCGCGGCAGCTGCGCACCCTGGCGCAGATCGCCCGCGCGCATGACCGCGGCTACGGCCACTTCACCACGCGGCAGAACCTCCAGTTCAACTGGATCGAGCTGGAGCAGGTGCCGGACATCCTCGAACAGCTGGCCGCGGTGGAGATGCACGCGATCCAGACCTCCGGCAACTGCGTGCGCAACGTCACCACCGAGGCCTTCGCCGGGGTGGCCGCCGACGAGCTGGTCGACCCGCGACCGCTGGCGGAAATCCTGCGTCAATGGTCGACGGTCAACCCGGAATTCCTGTTCCTGCCGCGCAAGTTCAAGATCGCCCTGAACGCCGCCGAGCAGGATCGCGCGGCGGTGCAGGTGCACGATATCGGCATCAACCTGTACCGCGACGACGCGGGCGAACTGCTGCTGCGCGTGCTGGTCGGCGGCGGTTTGGGGCGCACGCCGATCATCGGCAGCACGATCCGCGACGGTCTGCCGTGGCGCCATCTGCTCAGCTATGTCGAGGCGATCCTGCGGGTGTACAACCGCCACGGCCGGCGCGACAACAAGTACAAGGCGCGGATCAAGATCCTGGTCAAGGCGCTGGGTATCGAGGCCTTCGCCCGCGAGGTGGAAGAGGAGTGGGCGCAGATCAAGGACGGCCCGGCCGAGCTGACGCCCGAGGAATACGCGCGGGTCGCCGGCCAGTTCCAGCCACCGGCCTATGCGCCGCAGGCCGGCATCGACCTGGAGTTCGGCAGCCAATTGCAGCGCGAGCCGGCGTTCGCCCGCTGGGCCTCGCGCAATGTGCAGCCGCACAAGGTGGCCGGCTACGCCAGCGTGGTGCTGTCGACCAAGCCGGGCCCGAACGCGCCGCCCGGCGATGTCACCGCCGCGCAGATGGAGGCGGTGGCCGATTGGGCCGAGCAGTTCGGCTTCGGCGAAATCCGCGTCAGCCACGAGCAGAATCTGGTGTTACCGGACGTGCGCCAGACCGAGCTGTTCGCCCTCTGGCAGCAGGCCCGCGCGGCCGGGCTGGCGACGCCGAACATCGGCCTGCTCAGCGACATCATCGCCTGCCCGGGCGGCGACTACTGCTCGCTGGCCAACGCCAAGTCGATCCCCATCGCCCAGGCGATCCAGCAGCGTTTCGAGGACCTCGACTACCTGCACGACATCGGTGCGCTGAGCCTGAACATCTCCGGCTGCATGAACGCCTGCGGCCACCACCACATCGGCAATATCGGCATCCTCGGCGTGGATAAGAACGGCAGCGAGTGGTACCAGATCACCCTCGGCGGCGCCCAGGGCAATGCCAGCGCGCTGGGCAAGGTGATAGGCCCGGCGTTCAGCGCCGAGGAGGTGGCGGAGGTGATCGAGCGGGTCATTCAGGTCTATCTCGAACAGCGCGACGAGGGCGAGCCGTTCGTCGACACCTGCGCGCGCATCGGCCTGGAGCCGTTCAAGGCGCGGGTCTATCGCCAGCAGGAGCAGCCGGCATGAACAACTTGATCAAGCTGCTGGACGGTGTGGCGCAAATCGTCACCGACGATCCTTGGCGGCTGGTGCGCGAGGCGCAGGCGGCGGACGAGCCGGCGGGGCCGCTGATCCTGCCGCTGGAGCTGTGGCGCACGCGGCAGAGCGCCGCGGTGCTGGCCGGGCTGGCCGTCAGTGCCGACGGCCTGTGGTTGGCACCGGACGACGATGCGGAAAGCCTGGGCGAGCTGTTGCCGGCGCTGCCGCTGCTCGCCGTGGACTTTCCCAGCTTCCGCGACGGTCGCGGCTACAGCCAGGCCTACCTGCTGCGTTCGCGCCTGGGCTGGCGCGGCGAGTTGCGCGCGGTCGGCGACGTGCTGCGCGACCAGCTCAGCCACATGCGCCAGTGCGGTTTCGATGCCTTCGCCGTGCGCGCCGACAAGTCGGTGGACGATGCCCTGCTCGGCCTGGCCGGCATGAGCGTGCTCTATGGCCGCTCGGTGATCGAGCCGCGGCCGCTATTCCGCCGCCGCTGAGGGGTAGAGCCGTAGGTTGGGTTGAGCGCAGCGATACCCAAGGAACCGATGCCGATGGGTATCGCTGCGCTCAACCCATCCTACTCAGGCGCCTCGAGGTTATCCGCGCAGGTGGCTGAGCCGTGTAGGTCAAACACAGGCTATGTCCTCGTCACGTGTCACAACCACCGCGCCGCTCCGGCTCCTGGGGGAGAGGGAAATCAGGCCGGGAAAGGCGTTGACCTGAGCGCTCCGCCCCTCTCCCTAGCCCTCTCCCTCGGAGGGGCGAGGGGATAAAAACAAAAAGCCCCGCATCGGCGGGGCTTTTTGGTCTTTACGGTGAGGTGATCAGAGCAGTTCGACCGCCACCGCCGTCGCTTCGCCGCCGCCGATGCACAGCGAGGCCACGCCGCGCTTGCCGCCGGTGTTCTTCAGGGCGTTGATCAGGGTGATGATGATCCTCGAGCCGGTCGAGCCAACCGGGTGGCCCTGGGCGCAAGCGCCGCCATAGACGTTGACCTTGGCGTGATCGAGGCCGTGTTCGCGCATGGCCAGCATGGTGACCATGGCGAAGGCTTCGTTGATCTCGAACAGGTCGACGTCGTCCTTGCTCCAGCCGGTCTTCTTGAACAGGTTGGTCATGGCGCCGATCGGGGCGAGGGTGAACTCGCTCGGGTCCTGGCTCTGGGTGGCGTGGCCGACGATCTTGGCCAGCGGCTTGAGGCCGCGCTTGGTGGCTTCCTCGGCAGTCATCAGCACCAGGGCGCTGGCGCCGTCGGAGATCGAGCTGGCGTTGGCGGCGGTGATGGTGCCGTCTTTCTTGAACGCCGGCTTGAGGCCGGGGATCTTGTCCAGGTTGGCGTTCAGCGGTTGCTCGTCGTCCTTGACCAGGACTTCGCCCTTGCGGCTGCTGACGGTCACCGGGACGATCTCGGCGGCCAGTGCACCATTCTTGATCGCCGTCTGGGCGCGCTGCAGCGACTCGATGGCGTAGGCGTCCATCTCTTCACGGCCGATGCCGTGCTTGTCGGCGGTCTCCTGGGCGAAGGAGCCCATCAGGCGGCCGCTGCGGGCGTCTTCCAGACCGTCGAGGAACATGTGGTCCTTGATCTCGCCATGGCCCATGCGCAGGCCGCTGCGGGCCTTCTCGAGGACATAGGGGGCGTTGGACATGCTTTCCATGCCGCCGGCGACCATCACCTGGTTGGTGCCGGCCTTGAGCAGGTCGTGGGCGAGCATCACCGCCTTCATGCCCGAACCGCAGAGTTTGTTGATGGTGGTGCAGCCGGCGGTGCTGGGCAGGCCGGCATTCAGGGCGGCCTGGCGGGCCGGACCTTGCTTGAGACCGGCGGGCAGCACGCAGCCCATGATCACTTCCTGCACGTCGGCCGGCGCGATGCCGGCGCGGGCCACGGCTTCGCGAATGGCGATGGCACCCAGCTCGACGGCGCTGACGCTGGACAGGCTGCCCTGGAACCCGCCCATGGGGGTACGGGCACCACTGACAATGACGATATCGGACATCACAAACTTCCTCTGCGGATGGAAGGCCGCGACCGGCCTAACTACCCGGATTCTACCCCGTGACCAAAAGTGGCAGAAGAGTCACTCGGCAAATCATTCTTTTGACTGATTTATGTACAGGCACAGGGCTCTAGAGTGCGCCACAGTCATATAACAACAAGCATGCGTGCAGGTAATTCCCATGTTGCAGACCCGTGTCATCCAACCCGCAGACAACGCTTACCAATACCCGTTGCTGATCAAGCGCCTGTTGCTGTCCGGCAGCCGCTACGAGAAGACCCGCGAGATCGTCTATCGCGACAGCGTGCGCTACAGCTACGCCACCTTCAACGAGCGGGTTGCGCGCCTGGCCAACGTGCTCAGCGCGGCCGGGGTCAAGGCCGGCGATACCGTGGCGGTGATGGACTGGGACAGCCACCGCTACCTGGAGTGCATGTTCGCCATCCCGATGATCGGCGCGGTGCTGCACACCATCAACATCCGCCTCTCGCCCGAGCAGATTCTGTTCACCATGAATCATGCCGAGGACAAGTTTGTGCTGGTCAACAGCGAGTTCGTGGCGCTCTACCAGGGCATCGCCAGTCAGCTGAGCACCGTCGAGAAGACCCTGTTGCTCACCGACGCGGCCGACAAGCACGCCGCTCTGCCCAACCTGGTCGGCGAATACGAGAGCCTGCTGGCGGCGGCCAGCCCGCACTACGCCTTCCCCGATTTCGACGAGAACTCGGTGGCCACCACCTTCTATACCACCGGCACCACCGGCAACCCGAAAGGCGTGTACTTCAGTCACCGCCAGTTGGTGCTGCACACCCTGTCGATGGCCGCGACGGTCGGCAGCCTGGACAGCATCCGCCTGATGGGCAACGACGATGTGTACATGCCGATCACCCCGATGTTCCACGTGCACGCCTGGGGCGTGCCCTACGTGGCCACCATGCTCGGGGTCAAGCAGGTCTATCCGGGGCGCTACGAGCCGGACATGCTGTGCCGCCTGATTCGCGAGGAGAGCGTGACCTTCTCCCACTGCGTGCCCACCATCCTGCAGATGGTGCTCAATGCGCCCACCGCCCAGGGCCACGATTTCGGCGGTTTGAAGATGATCATCGGCGGCAGCGCGCTGAACCGCTCGCTGTACGACCTCGCCAAATCGCGCGGCATCCAGCTGACCGCCGCCTATGGCATGTCCGAGACCTGCCCGCTGATCTCCTGCGGTTATCTCAACGAGCAGCTGCAGGCCGGCAGCGAGGACGAGCGCACCAGCTACCGGATCAAGGCCGGCATCCCGGTGCCGCTGGTCGAGGCGGCGATCATGGACGACCACGGCCAGTTCCTGCCGGCCGATGGCGAGTCGCAGGGTGAGTTGGTGCTGCGTGCGCCCTGGCTGACCGCGGGTTACTTCCGCGAACCGGAGAAGGGCGCCGAGCTGTGGCAGGGCGGCTGGATGCACACCGGCGACGTGGCCACCCTCGACAGCATGGGCTTCATCGAGATCCGCGATCGCATCAAGGACGTGATCAAGACCGGCGGCGAGTGGTTGTCCTCGCTGGAGCTGGAGGACCTGATCAGCCGGCATGCCGCGGTGCGCGAAGTGGCGGTGGTCGGCGTGCCCGATCCGCAGTGGGGCGAGCGGCCGTTTGCCCTCTTGGTGCTGCGTGAAGGTGCCGCCCTGGAGGCCAAGGGGCTGAAGGAGCATCTCAAGCCTTTCGTCGAACAAGGGCTGATCAACAAGTGGGCGATTCCCTCACAGATCGCCTTCGTTACCGAAATTCCCAAGACCAGTGTGGGCAAGCTGGATAAGAAACGCATTCGTGCCGATATCGCCCAATGGCAGGCCAGCGGTAGCACCTTCCTCTCCACGCTTTAAGCATTTCGGCCGCCCTGCGCCTGGGCGGCCGTCCTCCCAAACAAGCGTTTGCCTGGTTTTTTGCTCCTTTTGGGTGAGTTTGGTCTAGGGTTAGCCCTGGGCATGGGGTTTTAACCCGCGGGCTAGAGTGGTTGGCTGTGCAAATCACACTTTAGGCTGATCAAGAGGTAGTAACCCCTGGTTATAGTCCGCCTCATCCATAACAAAAAAACACATGGAGTAGCGTCGATGACAACAACAAGAGCGTTCTGGCGCCTGGCGAAATTGCCGCTGGCCGTCAGCCTGGCTTCCACCCTCGCGTCCCCGGCATTCGCCGTTAACTTCAACATCGGTGAAATCGAAGGTCAGTTCGACTCTGCGCTGTCCGTGGGCGCCAGCTGGTCGATGCGTGGCGCCGATCCGGATCTGATCGGGGTCAACAACGGCGGCGATGGCCTGTCGCAAACCTCCGATGACGGCCACCTGAACTTCAAGAAGGGCGAAACCTTTTCGAAGATCTTCAAGGGCATCCACGACCTCGAGCTGAAATACGGCGACACCGGCGTGTTCGTCCGCGGCAAGTACTGGTACGACTTCGAGCTGAAGGACGAGAGCCGCCTGTTCAAGGACATCGACGACGACGGCCGTAAGGAAGGCGCCAAGTCTTCCGGCGCGCAGATTCTCGACGCCTTCGTCTACCACAACTACGACATTGCCGATCAGCCGGGCTCCGTGCGTCTGGGCAAGCAGGTGGTGAGCTGGGGCGAGAGCACCTTCATCGGTAACAGCATCAACTCGATCAACCCGGTCGACGTCTCCGCCTTCCGCCGTCCCGGCGCCGAGATCAAGGAAGGCCTGATCCCGGTCAACATGTTCTATGTGTCGCAGAGCCTGACCGAGAACCTCTCCACCGAAGCCTTCTATCAGCTGGAGTGGGATCAGACCGTTATCGACAACTGCGGCACCTTCTTCTCCCAGCCGGACGTGGTGGCCGATGGCTGTGACGATAACCTGGCCGTGCTGCGCACCCAGCAAGCCCTGGCTGGGGCGCTTGGCCCGCTGGCACGGCCGGTAACCGGCGTGCTGCAGAACAATGGCGTGAGCTGGGGCAACCCCGATGAAGGGGTGATCGTGCGCCGTGGTCCCGACCGCGACGCGGATGACGATGGCCAGTGGGGCATGGCGTTCCGCTATCTGTTCGAGCCGCTGGATACCGAGTTCGGCGCCTACTTCATGAACTACCACAGCCGCGCGCCGGTCTTCAGCGGCTCGGCTGCGCCTGCCAGCACCTTCGGCCTGCTCAATCCGCGCAACCCGAGTGGGCTTGGCCCGCAACTGGTGGCAGCTGGCGTTCCAGCACGGCTGGCCGGGGCGGTCGCCACGCAGGTGGCGCCTCTGATCGTAGCCGGCAATTCCCAGTACTTCATCGAGTACCCGGAAGACATCAAGCTTTACGGTCTGAGCTTCGCCACCACCCTGCCCACCGGCACCGCTTGGAGCGGCGAGGTGAGCTATCGTCCGAATGCTCCGGTGCAGCTGAACACCACCGATATCCTGTTCGCCGGCCTGACTCCGCTCAACCCGAGCGTGTCGGTCCTGTCAGGCTCGCCGGGTACTGACCTGCACGGTTATCGCCGCAAGGAAATCACCCAGTTCCAGACCACCTTCACGCATTTCGTCGATCAGGTGATGGGCGCCGAGCGTCTGACCCTGGTGGGCGAGGTCGGCGTGGTCCGCACCGGTGGACTGGAGAGCACCAGCGAGGCGCGCTATGGCCGCGACCCGGTATTCGGGCCCGGTCCGCTGCCGGCCGGGCAGTGTCAGATCCTCAATGCCGGCACTCTGGGTAGCGCGACCGCCGAAAACGTCAGCAAATACTGCGAAGACGACGGCTTCGTCACCAGCACCGCCTGGGGTTATCGCGCCCGCGCGATCTGGGACTACAACGACGCATTCGCCGGGGTGAACCTCAAGCCGAGCGTCAGCTGGTCCCACGATGTCGACGGCTATGGCCCCAACGGCCTGTTCGGCGAAGGCAACAAGGCGGTCAGCCTGGGTCTGGATGCCGAATACCAGAATACCTACACCACCAGCCTGTCCTACACCGATTTCTTCGGTGGCACCTACAACACCTCGATCGATCGCGACTTCCTGGCGCTCAGCTTCGGCGTGAACTTCTAAGCAGACCAGAAATAGAAGGATGACCATGACTATGCAAACAACAAAAAGTCTGCTGCAAACCGGTGTCCTGGCGCTGTCGCTGCTGGCCACCAGCGTGATGGCGGCGGTGTCCGCCGACGAGGCGGCCAAGCTCGGTAACACCCTGACCCCGCTGGGCGCGGAGAAGGCCGGCAATGCCGACGGCAGTATCCCGGCCTGGACCGGCGGCTTGCCGCAGAATGCCGGCAGCGTCGATGACAAGGGTTTCCTCGCCGATCCGTTCGCCAGCGAGAAACCGCTGTTCACCATCACCGCGCAGAACGTCGAGCAGTACAAGGACAAGCTGACCCCCGGTCAGCTGGCGATGTTCAAGCGCTACCCGGACACCTACAAGATTCCGGTGTTTACCACGCATCGTTCGGCAACCGTGCCGGCGGCCGTGCTCGCGGATACCAAGTACAACGCCACTCATACCAAGCTGGTCCAGGGCGGCAACGGTCTGGAGGATTTCAAGACCGCCAACCCCTTCCCGATTCCGCAGAACGGCTTGGAGGTGATCTGGAACCAGATCACCCGTTACCGCGGCGGCAGCGTGCGGCGTCTGGTGACCCAGGCCACGCCGCAGCCGAACGGCTCCTACGCGCTGGTGTATTTCCAGGACGAGTTCACCTTCCGCACCAGCCTGAAGGACTACAACGCCGGCAAGCCGAGCAACGTGCTGTTCTACTTCAAGCAGCGGGTCACCGCGCCGTCGCGTCTGGCCGGTAACGTGCTGCTGGTGCACGAGACCCTCGACCAGGTCAAAGAGCCGCGTCTGGCCTGGCTGTACAACGCCGGTCAGCGCCGTGTGCGCCGAGCTCCGCAGGTGTCCTACGACGGCCCGGGTACCGCCTCCGACGGTTTGCGCACCTCGGACAACTTCGATATGTACAACGGCGCACCGGATCGCTACGACTGGAAGCTGGTCGGCAAGCAGGAGCTGTACATCCCGTACAACAGCTACAAGCTGGACTCGCCGAAGCTCAAGTACAGCGACATCATCAAGGCCGGCCACATTAACCAGGATCTTTCTCGCTACGAACTGCACCGCGTCTGGCATGTCACCGCGACCCTGAAACCGGGTGAGCGGCACATCTACGCCAAGCGTGACATGTACATCGACGAGGACACCTGGCAAGCCGTGGAGATCGATCACTACGACGGTCGCGGCACCCTGTGGCGCGTGGCGGAAGCCCATTCGCAGTTCTACTACGACCATCAGGTGCCGTGGTACACAGTGGAAACCCTGTACGACCTGCAGTCCGGTCGCTACCTGGCGCTGGGCATGAAGAACGAGGAGAAACAGTCCTACGACTACGGCTACAGCGCCTCGGAAAGCGACTTCACTCCGGCCGCCCTGCGCCAGGCCGGCGTGCGTTAAGTTCCAACTCCGCGTGTGTTTTAACCGGCCTTCGGGCCGGTTTTTTATTGCCTGCGATAAGCAGCGCTTCAAATGCCGGAGCCAAGCGTCTAGGCTGCGAGCGTCCCCATTGCCGATGCAGTAACCAGAACCGGGTAATGCCAGACCTCTCCAGCTCCACCAGCTTTGCCTATCCCGCGGTCACCACGGTCGACGGGCGCTTTTTCCGCCCGCCGCTGCCGGCGGGCCATGTGCCGCGCCCGGGTCTGTGCGCGCGGCTATCCGCCGGGCTGCACGGCCGCTTGCTGCTGGTCTGCGCGCCGGCCGGGTTTGGCAAGAGTTCGCTGGCCAGCGAGTTCTGCCAGCAGTTGCCGGCGCAGTGGCGCAGCCTGTGGCTGGGCCTGAGTCGCCGCGACAGCGATCCGGGGCGCTTTCTCGAGCGCCTGCTCGGCGGCCTGCAGCAGATCTTCCCGGGGCTGGGCGATGAGGCACTGGGGCTGCTGCGCATGCGCCAGCGCCACCAGCCGTTCGCCTTCGAGGAGTGGCTGGACGGCCTGCTCGACGAGCTGGCCGGGCGTCTCGACCCGGCGGCGCCGTTGCTGCTGGTGCTCGACGATTATCACTTGGCCCAGGGCGCGGTGCTCGACCGCTGCCTGCAGTTCTTCCTCAACCACCTGCCGGCCGGCCTGCTCCTGCTGGTCACCAGCCGCCAGCGCCCGGACTGGCACTTGGCGCGCCTGCGCCTGTCGCAGCAACTGCTCGAGCTGCAGGAGCAGGACCTGCGCCTGACGGCCGAGGAGTCCGTCGAGCTGCTGGTCAGCCAGGGTGCCGATCTGCGCGGCGAGGCCCTGCAGGCGCTGCTGCAACGCAGCGAAGGCTGGGTCGCCGGGCTGCGCCTGTGGCTGCTGGCCGCCGCGCAGGAACCGGCCGGTCTGGCGCCGGCAGTGCACGGCGCCGACGGGCTGATTCGCGACTATCTGCTGGAGGAAGTGATCGAGCGGCAAAGCAGCGAGGTGCAGGCGTTCCTCTACGACACCGCCTGCCTCGACCGCTTCTGCGCCGAGCTCTGCGATGCCGTGCGCGACAGCCACGACAGCGCGGCGATCCTCCGCCACCTGCAGGCGCATCAGGTGTTCCTGGTGCCGCTCGACGAGCAAGGCCAGTGGTTCCGTTATCACCACCTGTTCTCCGATCTGCTGCGCGCGCGGCCGCTGGAGGCGCCGCTGCAGCCGCCGGCGCGCCTGCACCTGCGCGCCTGCCGCTGGTTCAGTGGCCAGGGCCTGCTCGACGAGGCGATCGACCAGGCCCTGCGCGCCGGCCAGCCGGATGTCGCCGCCAGCCTGGTGCAGAACCTCTCCGAGGCGCAGCTGCTCGGCGAACAGAACGTGGCGATGCTGCTGCGCTGGAAGATGGACCTGCCGGAAAGCCTGCTGAGCAGCACGCCGCGGCTGATCGTGTTGTACGCCTGGGCGCTGGCCCTGGCCTGCCAGCTGGACGCCGCCGAGGAGCTGGCCAGCCAGTTGGCGCGCTTCCTGCCGGCGCCGTCGCCGCGCGCGCAACGCTCGATGTTGGCGCAGTGGCTGGCCCTGAGCGGGGTGATTGCCCGCGGCCGCGGCGACATCGGCACGGCCGAGCGCTATTGCGGTGAAGCGCTGACCAGCATGCCGCAAGAGCGCACCGGGCAGCGGCAGATGTGCCTGTCGACCCTGGCTAACCTGGCGGTGGTGCGCGGCGACCTGTGGCGCGCCCGCGGCCTCAACCGCGAGGCTCTGGAGTTGGCCCAGCGGGTTGGCAATCCGCTGTTCGAGGCGCTCGCGCATTACGACCGGGCGCGCGTGCTGCAGGCGCGCGGCGAGGTGCTGCGCGCCCTCGATGAAGTGCGCCACGGCCTCGAGCGCTTGCGCGATCTGCCGGCGCAGCGCCTGTATGCGGTGCGCGCACGCCTGACCCTGTATGAAGGTTTCCTCCTGGCCCTGCGCCTGCAGCCGGATGCGGCGCGCGTGCGCCTGCAGGCCGGAATCGCCGAGGCGCGCGCCTGTCGCGACCTCAGCCTGTTGACCGGCTACTACCTGCTGGCCGGCTTGGCGGGGCGCGAAGGCCATTATGCCGAGGCCTTCGCCCAGCTGGCCGAGGCCGAGCGCTTGATGCACGTCTGGGACGTGCCGCCGGTCTACTACCTGGCCATGCTGACCCTGGCCAAATGCGAGCTATGGCTGCCGCAGGGCCAGCTGGAGCTGGCCGGTCTGTGGCTGACCCGGTTGGCGGAAACCTATTGCGGCGAACAAGCCGCCAGTGCTCCGGAATTCCACCCGCAACTGCCGCTGCATCTGGAATTGCAGCAGGCGGCGCTGGAGCGTATCCAGGGCCAGCTGCCCGCCGCCGAGCGCCGCTTGCGCGCGCTCAGCCAGCAGGCGCAGGCCCGCGGCGGGCAGATCATGCGGGTGAGCGCCGAAGTTCGGCTGATCCTCCAGTGGCTGCGCGCCGGGCAGTTGCGCGAAGCGCAGCAGCACTTGGCCCTGTGCCTGGAGGCGGCGGCGGGTGGCGCCTTGCTGCCGTTCCAGGAGCTGCTGGAGCAGCAGCCGCAGTGGCTGCGCGAGCAGCTGCTCGGTGCGCCGGCCTGCGCGGTAGGCGAGGCGCTGCTGGCGCTGTTGCCGGCTCAGGAAGAGGACGGCGCTGTTCCGGCGATGACCGCCGAGGCGCTGAGTTCGCGCGAACTGGCGGTGCTGAAGCTGATCGCCCAGGGCTGCTCGAACCAGGAGATCAGCGATCGCCTGTTCATCTCCCTGCACACGGTCAAGACCCACGCCCGCCATATCAACAGCAAGCTTGGCGTCGAGCGCCGCACCCAGGCGGTGGCCCGTGCCAAGGCCCTCGGTCTACTGCGTTAGGTCGCGCAAGGCGTAGGCTGGAAAGCCGCGCAGCGTTTTCCAGCGAAGAGTCGCCGGATGGGAAAGGCGCCATCCCCCTACAGCTTCTCCGGCACGCTCAGAGCCTGTCTTGGATCTGCTGCGCGTCGGCGATACCGCGTTAAAAACAGCCTCGGAAAGCAGCTTGCTGCTAACGCGCTTCAGCGCGACCCGGAGGGCGAGTGCAACGAGTCATGCTCATTTACAACTCGTAAACTCCGCTTCCTCGGCTGTTTTTGCCTTGTCTCGCTCTAGCTCGCGAGATCCGAGACAAGCTCTCAGGTCGAGCTTGGGCGCAGGCGCCGGTTTCACGGCCTTGGCCGCGGCCAGCTGGCGTTCCACATCGGCCTGAATCGCGGCCAACACCGGCTGCAACTCGCTCATGCTGGCGCGCACTTCCGGGTAGGGGTGCTGCTCGGCCAGCTGGCTGACGCGGGCGAGCAACTGCGGCCGTACCTCGGCGCCGAGATGGACGAACAGCTCGGGCAGCAGCTTGCCGAGCTCGGCGGCGTAGAGCACCAGATCCTCGCGGCCGAACTGCTTGGTCAGGCCCAGGTAGTCGAGGGCGCTGGAGGTCAGCATGGCCGCCGCCGCCTTGGTTTCCTGCAGGCCCTGCAGGCGCACCGGGCGGCTTTGCTCGGCTTGCGCCAGGGTCATCCAGAACTCGGTGGTGAGGGTGAACAGCACCGCCTGCTGGCGCAGCGAGTAGGTCATCAGCCCGAGCGCCTCGGCGCCGTAGGGTTGCTGGGCGGCGCGGAAGTCGAAGTACAGGCGCATCAGTTCCTTGAGCTGGAACAGCACCTCGCGCGCCTCGTTCTGGCGCAGCTCCAGCGGCATATAGATGTTCAGCTGCGGGCGGAAATTCTCCTCGCTGACCATGCGCCGGTAGATCGGCCCGGTGAATTCGCCGCTGCGCCGGGGCAGGGCATTGGCCTGGCTGCCATCGACCTGTTTGAGCGCCTCCAGCAGCTGGTGGTAGTCGCCGCTGCGCCAGGGCCGCTCAATGTCCGGAATCTTCTGGCCGAGGTAGAACAGCTCGGCGGCGGCCAGTGGGCGCAGGAACACCAGCAGAAGGATGGCCAGCGGCCAGAGTGGGCGGCGTAGGAGCGTCATCGCGAAGGAGATTCCGGCGGCAAACAGGGCAGGGCAAGAAGAGTACCCAGCCCACCCGCAGTCGTCACCCAGAGCCTTGGTTGGGAGGCGATGGCTGGCGGTCGGCTGGCCAGCCACGCTCAACCTAGGTTGGGGCGTCAAGGCCGGTGCGGCGTGCTTTGCTAGGCAGGTTGTCACTCCATATCAACAAGAACATTGCCGAGGTGCCTGCATGTCTGCTTCCAGCCTTCCCCTGACGCCGCCGCTGGCGGCCGGTTTCGCTCGCCTGGGCTTCGGCGCCTTGCCGCTCGAGCGGCTGAAGGCGCGCTACGCCAATGCCGAGAGCGGCTCGCGCTTCATCGAACTGGACGGCTTCAACATCCACTACCGCGACGAAGGCAGCCGCGACAAGCCGGCACTGGTGCTGATCCACGGCGTGGTGGCCTCGCTGCACACCTGGGACGGCTGGGTGCAGGCCTTCGCCCCGCACTACCGGATCATCCGTTTCGACGTGCCCGGCTTCGGCCTCACCGGCCCGGCGCGCGACGGCCAGTACAGCGGCGAGCGCATGGTGCGGATCTTCGAGCTGCTGCTCGACTATCTGGGGGTGGACAAGGCGGTGGTGGCCGGCAACTCGCTGGGCGGTTACATCGCCTGGAACTTCGCCCTGGCCCAGCCGCAGCGGGTGGCCAAGCTGATTCTCATCGATCCGGCCGGCTACGAAATGAAGAAGGTGCCGTGGATGATCGCCTCCGCCGCCTTGCCCGGCGCGACCCTGGCGATGCCGCTGTGGATGCCGCGCGCGCTGATCGCCCAGGGCATCAAGGAAGTCTATGGCGAGCCGGGGCGAATCAAGCCCGGGGTGGTCGATCGCTACTACGACCTCAGCCGTCGGCCCGGCAATCGGCGGGCGATGATGGATATCTTCCGCGTGCTGCTCAAGGTCAACCGCGAGGAGCTGCACAGCACCGCGCAACGGGTGGCCAAGCTCAAGATGCCGACCCTGCTGATGTGGGGCGACCGCGACCGCTGGATTTCACCCAAGCACGTGCCGCTGTGGCAGCGCGATGTGCCGGGCCTGCAGGTCAAGACCTACCCGGGTGTCGGCCATATCCCCATGGAAGAGATTCCCGAGCAGAGCGCGGCGGACGCCATGCGTTTCCTCCAGGGCTGAGGGCCAGCTCCCCGGGAGCGCTGTTCGTGTGGCCTCTGGGGATCGTAGGTGATGGCCGGGCGCCGGGCTCACAGCCAGTACTCCCAGAGGCGGCCGAACAACTCCTTGGCGCGCACCGCGAGCGAGCGGCGCTGCCAGCTTGCCAGGCTGATCGGGTTCGATTGCGCCAGGTCGGCCTGGAACGCCGCGCGCATCTTGTCGCCGAAGCCGCTGCCGAGCACCACGACATTGACCTCCTGGTTGTGCAGAAAGCTGCGCCAGTCGAGGTTGGTCGAGCCGACCGTGGACCACACCCCGTCGATCACCGCGGTCTTCACATGCAGCAAGGCATCGCGGCGCTCGTACAGCTTGACCCCGGCCTGCAGCAGTTCGGTGTAGTGGGCGCGGCCGGCGTGGAATACCAGCCAGGAATCGGTGCTGCTGGGCAGCACCAGTTTCACGTCGACGCCGCGCGCCACCGCGTCCTTGAGCGCTTCCAGCAGCTGCTGGTCGGGCACGAAGTAGGCGTTGGTCAGCCAAATCTCGGTTTGTGCGCTGCGCAGGGCCGAGATCAGCGTGGCGTAGATCAGGCTGTAGGGTTCGTCCGGCGAGCTGCCGATGGCGCGCACCACCTCGTGGCCCTTGCGCTCGGCCGGCGGGAAGTAGTGGCGGGGCGTCAACGCCGGGCCTTTCTGCTTGGCCCAGGTGCCGATGAACAGCTTCTGCAACTCAGCGACCACCGGCCCTTCGAGCCGCAAATGGGTGTCGCGCCAGGGCAGCTGACCACCGGGCCGCACTGGCGTGGGCCGCTTGAACGAGCCGCCGGAATACACGCTGCTGATGTTGATGCCGCCGAGGAAGGCGATGCGTCCATCGACCACCAACAGCTTGCGGTGGTCGCGCTGGTTCACCTCCCAGCCGGCCTTGGCGGTCAGTGGATTGACCGGGTTGAACTCCAGCACCTGGATGCCGGCGTCGCGCAGGCGGGTGAAAAACTTGGGCGGCGTGCCGAGGGTGCCGACGCTGTCATGGATCAGGTTGACCTGCACGCCGGCCTGCTGCTTGGCGATCAGCGTCGCGGCGAAGCGCTGGCCGACTTCGTCGTCTTCGAGGATGTAGGTTTCCATGTTGATGTGGTCGCGCGCGGCGTCGATCGCGGCGAACATCGCTTGGTAGGTGCGCGGGCCGTCCTGCAGCAGCTCGACCTGGTTGCCAGCGGTCAGTGGACTGCCGACCACGGCTTCCTCGATCGCCAGGTGCAGGTCGAAGATGTTGGTCTCCTTACCGCTGGCCTCGAGCCGCTCGAGGATCGCCTTGCTGTGCGCGGCCGACAGCGGCCCGCGGGCGCCATCGATCTGCACCGGCCTGGCTGGGCGGTGCGCCATGTCCGGCACTATGGTCGGCAACGAACTGCAAGCGGCGAGTAGCACCAGGCCCAGCACCAGCGCAACACGCGCAAGAGATGGCAAGCGCAGCAGATTCATTCGGCATCCTCCTGGCATGGGAGGGGTACCGCGGCGCAACTGGCGGGGCCGTGGCGGCCCGGCGGGTGACGGTATGTTTATCAGCGTAGCGGTTGAAAAGAATCACCGCGTCGCGCGGCTGTCGGCGTTCTTGCGCACGTCCTTTACAAGCTGAAGTGATCTGCCGCTGCAAAGAACAAGGGAGGCCAGGTGCCTCCCTGGTTCTTTGCATTGCCGCCGAGCTGGGCTCAGAACCTGTTTACGATCTCGCGAGCTAGAGTCAAACAAGGCGAAAACGGCTGAGGAAGCGGAGTTTACGCGTTGTAAATGAGCATTCCGAAGCCGTTTTCAACGCAGTTTGACTGACGCGCAGCAGATCGTAGACAGGTTCTCAGACCAGGGTCAGGGTCACATTGATATTGCCCTGGGTCGCATTCGAATAAGGGCAGACGATGTGGGCCTTGCCGACCAGGTCCTGGGCCGTCTGGCGGTCGATGCCCGGCAGGCTGATCTTCAGTTCCACCTCGATGCCGAAACCGGTGGGCAACACCCCGATGCCGACTATGCCCTCGATCGAGGACTCCTCGGACAGGGCGATCTTCTCCTTGCCGGCGACGAACTTCAGGGCGCCGAGGAAGCAGGCGGAGTAACCCGCGGCGAACAGCTGCTCGGGATTGGTCCCGTGGCCGCCCGCACCACCCAGTTCCTTCGGCGTGGTCAGTTTCACGTCCAGCACACCGTCGGATGACACCGCGCGACCTTCGCGGCCGCCATAGGCTTCGGCGTATGCACGATAGAGCGCTTTTTCTATAGGCATGACTGATCTCCTTGCTAGGGGGAGGGACGCAGCCCCATGGCGCGCTGGGGCTGTTCCGGGAGGAACGCTGAACAAGCCTAGCAGGCTGTTGAAAGACGGTCGGCTCGGCGGCGGGTTGGGGCGGCGTGCGTACGGGCTTGGTATAAGGCGGCGCACCGCTCTGGGCTACTGTTTGGGGGGCGGTCGGCGGTCTTGGCCGGGCCGCGGGTCCTGTTCGATTCGATGTGCTTGCTCATGGTGGCCCCGGAGTTCATCGCGAAACCCGCGAAATTGTCTGGAGCCGGGATGAAGACCAGGGTAGCCAACGCGCGCAGCGTCGGTGCGCTGCCGCGCTTATGGACGGCGGCGCCATCGGAACATGTGGTGCTAGTGGAGGTGGTTGAAAAACCACTGCGCTCGGCTCTACGGCGTTGCAATCAGCCTCGGAAGCCGCTTGTGGCTAACGCGCTTTAGCTCGGCCCCCGAAGGAGCGAGCGAAGCGAGTCATGCTTACTCATACCTCGTGTCGCTCCACGAGCATCCGCCATGTTGGGCCGCCGCATTACGGATAATGGCAGCGCCTTTGTATCGCCCGGTGTTTCCCTGGTTTTAGCCTTCCGCGTGCGCGCAACAGCTGCGACTGTCCAACGCTTCCAGCAGCCGGCAGTGTTCGGCGTGTGCGCTGTGGCAGCCGGCGATCTTGCGCAGCTCGGCCTGCATCGCCTGGAGGTCGCGAATCCGCGCTTCGATGCTGCTCAGGTGCTGCTGGGCCAGCCGGTCGGCCTGGTCGCAGGGGCTCTGCGGTTGGTCGGCCAGGGCCAGCAGGGCCTTGATCTCCTCTAGGCTGAAGCCCAGTTCGCGACCGCGGCGGATGAAGCGCAGGCGCCGCACGTCGGCTTCGGCGTAGTGGCGATAACCGGAGGCGCTGCGCTGCGGTTCGGGCAGCAGGCCGCTGCGCTCGTAGAAGCGGATGGTTTCCAGATTGACCCCGCTTTCGCGGCTGAGGGCGCTGATGGTGAAGGGCTTGGCCATGGCTTGACTCCGTAGTTACTACAGGGTTTAGCGTACACCTCAGAACCTGTTCAAAGTCTGCTATGCGTCGGCCATGCGGCGTTAAAAATGGCTTCGGACTGCTCATTTACAGCTCGTAAACTGCGCGTCCTCAGCCATTTTTGCCTTGTCTGACCTTAGCTCGCGAGCCTTTGAACAGGTTCTTACCCCTCTAGGAGAGAACCGTTATGGGCGCACATTGCTGCAATCACGAGACCGCCGCGCAGACCAACATCCGCTCGGCGCGCTACCGCAAGATCCTGTGGCTCGCCTTGGCGGTCAATCTCGGCATGTTCCTGGTGGAAATCGGTGCCGGGGTGCGCGCCGGTTCGGTCTCGCTGCTGGCGGACTCGCTGGACTTCGCCGGCGATGCGGCCAACTACGGCATCAGCCTCTGGGTGCTCGGCCTCGGCGTGGCGCTGCGGGCCAAGGCCTCACTGTTCAAGGCGGCGTGCATGCTGCTATTCGGTGTGGGCGTGCTGGCCAGCGCGCTCTGGCAATGGCTCAGCGGCGGTGTGCCGGATGCGCCGACCATGGGCGTGATCGGCACCCTGGCGCTGCTCGCCAACCTGGCCGTGGCGGCATTGCTCTACGCCTACCGGGAGGGCGACAGCAACATGCGCAGCGTCTGGCTGTGCACGCGCAACGATGCCCTGGGCAACCTCGCCGTGCTGCTGGCGGCGCTGGGGGTGTTCGGCACCGGCAGCGCCTGGCCGGATCTACTGGTCGCCAGCATCATGGCCAGCCTGGCGCTGACCGCCGCCGTGCAGGTGCTGCGTCAGGCCCGCCAGGAGCTGGCCGCGGTCGCCACGTAGGGCAGGGGAGCCGGCCGCACGCAGGCACCATCGCCCCTGTGCGGCCGGGCAGGCTCAGTTGGCGGCGGCCAGGGCCTGCGGCTCGAACTCGACGCGGGTTTGGTGCAGCAACTCGAGGTTGTTGTGCTGCCAGGGGTGGAAGTCGGCCTTGAAGAAGTCCAGATAGGGCCTGACCAGCTGGCGGAAGATGCCGTCCTTGCCCCAAGTCCACTTCAGACCATCGCGCCAGACCCGCCAGTTCCACAGCAGACCGTCGCGTTGGAGCATGTGGATCAGGCCGCGGCTGGTGTCGAGCATGAAGAAGAAGGTGCCCATCAGCATCGCCCGGCGCAGCAGCTTGCGGTTGCCGCACACCTGGTTGTAGACGTCGAAGGCCACCGCCTTGTGCTCGGTTTCCTCCAGTGCGTGCCAGCGCCACAGGCGCTGCAGGACCGGGTGGGCACCCTGCAGGTGTTCCGGGTTCTGCAGCAGGCCGTCGGCCATGATCGCGGTGATGTGCTCCAGCGCCGCGGTGGCCGCCAGTTGGCGCTTGGCCGAGAACTTCTTCTGCGTGTAGCGGATGCGCACCTGGGCGCGGCGCTCCAGGCGGGTGATGTCGTAGCCGAGGTCACGCAGGCGGTTGCTGTATTCCAGGTGTTCGCGGCTGTGGTGGCCTTCCTGGCCGATGAAGCCGCGGATCTGCTCCTTCAGCACCGGGTCGTCGATCTGGTCGCGGAACTGGCGCACCGAGTCGATGAAGAAGCGCTCGCCATCGGGGAACATCACCGACATGGCGTCGAACAGGTGCGACTTGAACGCGTCGCCGCCGTGCCAGTGGCGCGGCAGCGGATTGGGCAGATCGAAGTCCATGTGCCGTGGACGGATGACCAAACCTGCGGGGGTGGTGCTAGCCATGTGGACTCCCTGAGTCGCTGTTGATCCATGGCTGCACTATGGGGCGGGGCCGGCGAGCGGCAAAGGTTATGACCAGCCAATCTGCGAGTCATTTATGGCCACCGGCAGGCGGTTCGATTTTCGCTATGTGTAGGGTGGGTTAGCCGCAGGCGTAACCCACCGACCGGCCATCAGGCCGGCAATGGCGACGCTCTGTGGCATCGATGGTGGGTTACGCCGCTGCGCGGCTAACCCACCCTTGTATCTCGACTATCGTCCCGTGAGGGGGATAGTCCCCGACTGATCATCGGGGGAGGGCCTGGAAGTCGTACCCACCCTAAGGCCTCGAGCCAGCTTTGTAGATAGTGCTCCAGCCCTCCACACTCACTCGAACAGTCCGAACGGTATCTAGGGCCCACGACAGGTGAGAGCTCGCATTCACAAGGTAGGGCCGGGTGCAGTGATGATCATCCTGAATGGATTAGCTGAGGAGTCTTCATGTCCAGCATCGTCGGCATCGACATCGCCAAGCACAGTTTCGACATCGCCACCCTGCAAACCAACGGTAAGTACCGCACTAAGGCCAAGTTGGCCAACAGCGCCGCCGGTTTCCAGGTACTCCAGGAGTGGCTGCAGCAGTACGCCGAGCCGGGTGCCTGGCTCGTGATGGAGGCCACCGGCACCTATCACGAGGCGCTGGCCGAGCACCTGCACGGCCTGGGCTACCGGGTCTGTGTGATGAATCCCGCGCAGCTTGCCAGCTACGCCCGGAGCCAGCTGCAGCGGGTCAAGACGGACCAGGTCGACGCCAAGCTGATGGCCAGCTACGGCCAGCGGCACGTGGATGAGTTACGCGCCTGGCAGCCCGAGCCACCGGCGATACGCCGCCTGCGCGCGTTGGTGCGGCGTCTGCAGGACCTCAAGGAGATCGAGCAGATGGAGCGCAATCGCCTGGATGTCGCCGATGCCAGCGTGCAGGATTCGATCCGTTCGGTGCTGGAGCATGTCGAGCAGCAGATTGCCGAGACCCTGAAGGCGATTCGGGACCACCTCGACGACGACCCGGACCTGTGCAGTAAGCGCGATCTGCTGGTCAGCATCGATGGCATCGGCGAGCAGACGGCCGCCTTGCTCCTGGCGGAGCTGGGCGATCCGCTGCAGTTCAAGAATGCCCGGGCAATTACCGCGTTCGCCGGGCTGAACCCGAAGCTGCAGGAGTCGGGCCAGCACAAGGGCCGCGTGCGCATCTCCCGCGTGGGCTCGGCTCGTCTGCGCACCGGCCTGTACATGCCGGCGGTCGTCTCGCTGAGCCACAATCCGGCCATCAAAGCCCTGGCACAGCGCCTGCGAGCCCGCGGCAAGGCCGGCAAGCAGATCGTCTGCGCGGCGATGCGCAAACTGCTGCACATCGCCTATGGCGTACTCAAGTCGGGCCAACCCTTTGATGCTCGCCTGGCCCTTGCCCACTGAGTGACAAGACGGTATCTACGAAAACGCCGAGCTGCTGTATGCGGGGCTCTTTGCCGCCTGGCAGCCGGCAGGCCAGGGCGGGATGGTGCGATCAGGCCAGCTCCGGCCGCTCATCGAACTCGCGGCGGTACTGCTCGACCAGCTGCAGGTTGTCGTGCTGCCAGGGGTGGAAGTCGCCGCGGTAAAAGTCCAGGTAGACCCCGACCAGCTCGCGGTAGATGCCGTGCTTGCCCCACAGCCAGTTCAGGCCGTCGCGCCAGACCCGCCAGTTCCACAGCAGGCCGTCGCGCTTGAGCATGTGGATCAGGCCCTTGAGGGTGTCGACGGTGAAGAAGAAGGTGCTCTGCAGCATCGCCCGCCGGCGCAGCCAGGGGTCGGCGCAGACCGCCTGGTAGACATCGAAGGCCACCGCCTTGTGTTCGCTTTCCTCCAGCGCATGCCAGCGCCACAGGCGCGCCACCGCCGGGTCGGCCCCCGCCGGGTCGGCCCCCGCCGGGTCGGCCCCCGCCAGCCAGCGCGGGTTGCGCAGCACCGCGTCGGCCATGATCGCCGTCAGGTGCTCCACCGAACAGGTGGCGGCCAGCTGCAGCCTGGCCGGCAGGTGCTTGCGGATGAAACCGAGGCGGCGCTGCAGGCCGCGCTCCAGGTAGTCGACGTCGTAGCCGAGCGCGCGCAGACGCTCGCTGTACTGCGCGTGTTCGCGGCTGTGATGGCCTTCCTGGCCGATGAAGCCGCGGATCTGCTGCTGTAGCAGCGGATCGTCGATCTGTGCGCGGAACAGTCGCACCGAGTCGATGAAGAAGCGCTTGCCGTCGGGAAACAGCACCGACATGGCGTCGAACAGGTGGGTCTTGAAGGCATTGCCGCTGTGCCAGTGGCGCGGCATCGGCTGCGTCAGGCCGAAATCCGGCTGGCGAGGGCGAATTTCCAAACCTTTAGGTGTGGGACTGGCCATGCGGACTTCCTCAGTATTCTGGGACGCTGGTCCGACTATGGGCTTGTCGGCATCGGTCGACAAGGCGATAGCGGCCAATCGGCGTGGCAGATCCGGCCATTTGTCCTGCATTTATAAGAGCCGACCATGAAACAGCCGCTCAACTTCAGCGCCGAACTGGTACCCCTGGCCTATGTCGAGGCCCTGCTGCAACTGGCCGGGGAGTGGGGCATCGCCCGCGCCGAACTGCTCGCCGCCGCACGCCTGAAGCCCGAGGTGCTGGGCAACCCGAACGGGCGCCTGTCGTTCATCGACTTCAACCTGCTGGTCAGCGCGGTGATGCTGCGCAGCGACGAGCCGGCCCTGGGCCTGGTGCTCGGCCAGCGCCTGAACGTCTCGACCCACGGCATCCTCGGCTATGCGGTGCTGTCCAGCGCCAACCTCGGCAAGGCCATCCAGTTCGCCCTCAAATACTACCGGGTGCTTGGCCTGACCTTCGAGCTGGAGATGGTCGAGGACGGCGACTGTGTCGAGCTGCGCGCCAGCGAGTCGATGCCGCTGGGCGCGCTCAACCGCTTCGCCGCCGAGAGCCTGCTGACCAGCCTGTACACCATCGCGCGCTTCCTGGTCGGCGGCGAGCTGCAGGGTGTGCAGGTCGGTTTCGCCTATCCGCCACCGTCCTATGCGCCGCGCTACCAGGCGGTATTCGCCGCGCCGGTGGCCTTCGAGCAGCCCTACCACCGCCTGAGCCTGCCGCGCGCCTATCTGCAGCGGCCGATGGCGCTGGCCAACCCGGCCACGGTGCAGATGTGCGAGCAGCAGTGCGAGGCGCTGCTGGCCAGCCTGGATGTGCAGGACGCCCTGCTCACCCGCGTGCGCCGCCTGCTGCTGGCCCGCCCCGGCGACTTCCCCGACCTCGACAGCGCCGCCCGCGCGCTGCACACCAGCGGCCGCAGCCTGCGCCGGCATCTGGCGGACATGGGCACTAGCTACCAGCAGGTGCTCGACGACGTGCGCAAGCGCTTGGCGCTGGAGTACCTCGGCACCACCCACCTGCCGCTGTTCGAGATCGCCAGCCTGCTCGGCTTCAGCGACCCCTCGAACTTCCGCCGGGCGTTCAAGAAATGGACGGGCAAGTTGCCGAGCGACTATCGGGCCGAGGCCTGATCAGCTCCGCGAGTGCTCTGGATTATTCCCCTGCGGGCCGGCGCGGGAATGACGAGCTGAGGGAAGGCTCTCCGCCCCCACCGTCGTCCCCGCGAAGGCGGGGACCCTGTAGCCCGGAGGCAATCCGGGAGGCGGGACTGTGTGTTTCCCCGGATTACCTCCGGCTACGCACTGTAGGCTATTCCGCCGCCGTTTCGCACAGCGCACACAGTAGGCGTGCATCGAGCAGGGCGTGATGCGGCACCGCGTCGGCCGGCAGCGCCGCGAGCGGGTCGTCGACCTGCCGGCAGCCCGTGACGTTGGCCGGCAGGCCCGCCGGGCCCAGCAGTTCGAGCAACAGCGGCCAATCCCAGGCGAGTGCGTCGCCGACGATTTCCACCTCGCCCAGCCCCGCGAGAAAACCGTGCAGCGCCTGGCAGGCTGCGCGGCTGGGCATGCCGTAGCGCTGGCCATCCAGTTGCGGCAAGACGATGTCCCTGACGAAGTCGGAGCAGTCGTCCTCGTGCCAGGTGTCAGTCAGCTCAACGTAGAACTCGGCGCCGGCCGAGTCGACCAGGGCCAGGGAGATCAACTGCCGGGCCGGGCTCAGCTGAGTGAACTCGGTGTCGATATAGATCGCGCGCATGGGGCGCTCCCGTTTAGCCCAGGCCTTGGTTGCGGCCTGAGTGTTGAAAGTCCGGGGCCGATGGGGCCAAGCTTTACCCCCGATTTTAACCCGCCACAGCTGTAGGCCTGTCGTCCTGCTTGTCGCCATCGTCAAGCGCAGTGCGGCAAAATGTGCCATTCATCTGCAAGGAATCCCCATGGACGCCGCAAAACCCGCGCTAATTCGCGAAACTTTCCCGGTCGGCCCGCTGCAGTGCAACTGCATTCATGGATAAGTTTTTAGGTAGCTGATTTTAAAGGGATTTTGTTGTTTTTATATTTAGAATCAACAGGTTGTGTTGTTGCAGTGTGATGCAATAACACGCGCTTTTTTGCAGTGTTTGGCGCATTGGGTGTGCCAGTTTTGTGCCAAAGAGAAGGAGTGATTCTTCCCCCCTGAGAAGCGATACCTCACGTCCTTTGCCTGGTTGTTGCTAGATACAGAAGGCCTGCCTGGTAGTCAGCGGTTCTTCCCCGCTTCATGCAGATTTCATCTGTGGCACGCCTGCCTCCCCTATGAACTGGCTAGCACTGTCAATTGGTAAGAAATCCCCGCAAACCGTACCGTGAGTCCTGTAGCGCGTTGCATGAATCTGGCGGCATTCGCAAACCAATGCAGCCAAGAGCACGAATCGTGATCTGGCTGATACGAGTGCCAGGCCATGCAAGCTCTGCTTACCGTCGATCAGCTTTCCCTCTATCTGCAAAAGTCAGTAGCGAGCATCCGTAGTGACGTTACGCGCAATCCCTTAGCTCTTCCTCCGATTTGCCGGCTGCCGGGCACTAAAAGGTTGCTGTGGCGGGTGGAGGATGTGGAGAAGTGGCTGGCAGAGCATGTAGTCATCGCGGACGTAACTGTTCCTTCTACCGCTTCGGAGTCTGTTAGACGGGGACGCCCAACCAAGGCAGAGCAGGTTAGCCGTCAGCGGCGTGTGGTTCGATGAACCAAGAGCGTTCTGCTGTTCCGGTTTCGCTTGCAGCTCGCCTGGAGTGCATCCGGAGATCTGCGCCGGTTAAGGAGCGGGTTCAGCCCGCTCCTCGTCGACTGTTCTTGCCAGGCCTCCATGAATTTTACCGGGCAATGCCTAACCATATTGCACGCTCCAGTTTGTTTGCCCCTGTGGCGCGGGGAGCGAAGCAGATGCACAAGGCGACCGTGCTGGTCAGTCGAAAGGATGCAGTCCTAACTTACTGGGGCGAGCAGTTGGATGAGACTCAGGCTGATGTTTGGATGCAGTTGATGTACGAGGCCATAAAGGCTCCGCTGGGGGAGCCAGTGCCTATCAATCGTGCCAAGTTGCTGAAAGCAATCGGTAGGAAAACCGGAAATTACGAGTATCAATGGCTGCACCGAACGATGAAGGCTTTGACCTTTGCGATGCTTGTTGTCGAGACGACCAAGCAAGGCAAACCCAAGCTTGATGTCGGTAAAGCCGAGTCTCTGCACATGCTCGACAAGTTCGCTTATGACCCCGCGCGTGAGTGCTACACGATCTCTATCGACCCGAGGTGGCAGCTCCTTTATGGAAACAGCGAATATGCGTTGATCGACTGGGAGAAGCGATTGCGGATTCGCAAGGGGCAGGACATCGCCAAGGCTTTGCAGCGATTGGTGTGTACCTCTGATGAATCTGTGCAGCGCTTTCGATTGAGCTGGCTGAAGGAGCGTTTGCAGTATTTCAGCCCGATGTGCAAGTTCAGAATGTCACTCAAGGCTGCCATGCAAGAGCTGGAGCGCGTTGAGATCATTGCTGCTGCGCGCATCGAGATGAGTTCCAAGGGGGAAGAGCAGGTTGTGTGGGTGCGGCTGTAGCGCAGCGCAGCCATCGGGGTTGCATTCCACCAGCATCGGGGTTGGATTCCACCAGCATCGGGGTTGGATTCCATTTTAATCGGGGTTGCGTTCCACCGGCATCGGGGTTGCATTCGTTCCCTTGCACTGTAAGCCCCGGCTGGCGTGGGTTGTAGAGGTGATAAATGCTCTCTACCTTTCTTCTACCCTATATCTACCAATCAAGCCTGTGGATAACTTTTTCTCCGAGCAGGTGGTCCTCCGGGTATTAGCTGCATTCGCTCATGGCTACAGGCGCGCGAACTCTAGCGAAGTGACCCAGGCGGGCTTAAGAGCAATCCGCGCTCTCTCTATCTCGATGATCTCTTGTCTCACGGCTTCAAATACCCCAAGTGCAGTAAGCCTACTCTTTGCTTCGGTCGTTTCTAAGTTTTTAAGGGTTTGTTCATATGCATTGTGGGCTCTTGAAAAACCATTTCCGTCCGAGAATCTTGAATAAGGATCTGTGATTGACAAAAACCTATATATTGAAAGTGACGAAAGCAGGGAGCTTTCTCCATGGACGAGGATTGTCATAAAAAATTTGTTTATTGCATTTTCTATAGAGTCTTTTTCTGAAATTTTGCATGTATTTTTGATGTTTTCTGATAGATTTTGGGTGTCTCCCCATAGGGCAGTCCATAGTCCTTCTGGTCCACTCCAGTACTTATTTTCGATATTGCCAAAAATTTGGTCAAGCATTTTTAGTATCTGATCAGGATGGCGGCTGACATTGCCTTTGAAGTACTTGTAAAGCCGGTTGGAGTCAACTAAGTCTGGCCAGCTAAGATTTGAGGCATTCTCTTGAATCCATATACTGAATTGGTGAGGGTTTTTAGCTCTAACCTCAATTCTTAGTGTGTTCATGAGTGCGATTGTTCGCAGTTTTATTTGGATTTTTCTGTTTGTTGGTGCTGGCATATGGCGGGTCGTAATGCGTTGGTTGGTAGTCAATATATTCATCGGCTGTTGCGTTGGTCAACAGTGCTTTGCGTTGTGTTGCACGAAACGAATTTGATACGTGCCTAGTTGCAAGCAAGTGACGTGAGAGTGACGTATAAGTGCGCAGGGATGACGTAAAAATGCATGTTAATTGCAGGAGAATGACAAGGCCTCTTGCGATTGTCGTCTTAGAATTAAGGGCAGGATGTGTGAGGTAGGCCTACCGTCTACTTCACCACCTGCTTTATTCGCCTATGGCTCAACAGGATTTTCGCGGTGCGAAATATGGAGGGAGAAAACGTTGTCCAGTCAGAAGCTACGGCCGTTTGACGTGGTCGCCCACATTGAGGATGAGGAGACTATTCGGGCCTACCTGCAGGCCGCTCTTGATGATCCTACGCCAGGGACTCTATGGCTTGCCCTGGACAACGTGGCTAAGGCGCGGGAGAGGATTTCGGCCAATAAACAGGTTCGCGATTAGCAAACCTATCTAGGCTACCTTTTGGCTCAGGCTACAGACCATGCTCAAGTTTGACTGCCCAAGTGGCTGCAGGGGGCAAAGCGTCCAATGACCTTGATTGAGGGCTTGGATTGCGTTCAGCACCGCTGGTGGGATTTCTGCTGGGTTACGCTGGCACTGCTTCTTTTTGTTGATGTTAGACAGTCATATGCGTAATTGCATTTACTTGGCCGCTTAGTTGCACTCGTGCTTACCACCACTTGCATCCGACTTGACCAGTAGAAGGTGGAGACGCGATGGGCAGAGATCGACCCATTGCGGACCTCGCACTGCTTGCGGCTATGTAGGTAGGCAGGGTTCTTGCCGGGCATTACAGTGTTAGTCGTTTTCTCAGCAAAAGGGATTTGCGACTGAATGAAGCGCGTAGCTATGCGACTGTGGTACTACCGCCTCACGCCGCTGCTGGCATTCGGCGCGGTCTGTTTGCTTATGATATTCAGCCTGGTTCACCAGCTTCAGCAATGGAGAGCGCTCCTGACTGAGCAACCTCAAACCGTCGCAACGTCGCCCGCTCCTAGCCGTGGTGCCGTTGACCTGGTGCAGCTCAGTGGACTGTTCGGGACTGCCGCCGCACCTAATGCTCCGCCCCGTAGTACCAGCTTGCCTTTGACGCTCATGGGAAGTTTTGTGAGTGCCCAAGGAGACCGCTCTACTGCACTGATCAAGGTGTCCGGCAAGCCATCGCAACGCGTTCTCGTGGGGCAAGAGGTGATGCCGGGGATCCGCCTTGAGAGCGTTCATCCCCAACATGCGGTCATTCTGCGTGAAGGCGTCACGGAGCTATTGCTCTTTCCCCGAGCGAAGGAAGCGCGTCTGAGTCTTCGTGGCGGAGATCAAGCCGCGTATCCGGCGTTCAGCACTGCACAGCTGGGCAAGCTACCCGCAGTGCAGATGGCTAAGCAGGCCCGGCGCAGATTCGAGCTCCTGCTGCAAGGTATGAACTCCGAGCAATAACGACTTGCCAGGTGTGTGGCGCGAAACATTTTGCGAGGTAGTTGGCATTCCCAGGTGGAAGGACTGCAAATCGCTATCTAGCCTCTCAGCACACCACATCCACGGCAGGATATTGAACATGGACCGTTCCCCTCGCGGGCTATTGCTCGGTTTGGCATTCTTCGCTTGCACACTCACCCACCCTTCCAGCTTCGCCGCTTCCAACTGCACGACCGGCGGTGTGAGCTTCTTCGGTACTGAAGTCTATGCCGCTCCTCAAACGCCGAATGGTTTGGGCGAGTACCTGTACAACATCGCGGGTTTGCAATGCTCTGGAGGTGTTGTAATCAAGTGGACCGAGACCAGCGCTTGGTACACGCCCGATCAGATGCTCGATACCCTCAAGTCGAGCAATCCAAATCTGAAGCGCGCGTTCTCCAATACGTGCAAAACCCACGCAGTGTTGCTGCATGACAACTTCACCGGCTCGGTCGATGGAGTCGCAGCCAGCAGCTATGCGGTTGCCAAGCAAACGCACTTCGATGTGTTTGCAGGCCCCGTGTTCTATCCTCGCCCGGCTGAGCTGCTCTGCCCAGAGACCGCCGGCTTGGGGGCGCCTGATTTACCGGGTACCTGCCCCGTCCAGTCTGCCGAACCAGCGTTAGCCAGCCCCGGCGCACCCAGCCTCAGCAAAGCCGATCCGGTCAATGTGTCGAACGGCAACAGCTACCAAGTCGAGATGGACTACCCGGGCCAGCCGGGCTCGCAGATGAACTTCGCCCGGTACTACAACAGCCGGACCGCGAACTGGACTCACACGTACTCGGCCAAGCTGAAGATTGCACCCACCAAGGTGATGCTGATCAACACCGATGGTCGCGAAAGCCTCTTCACTCGCAGTGGCAGTGTGGTCACCGCCTCCCCGAAAGAACTGGGCGTGCTCGAGCAGACAGCTTCCGGCTGGCGTTACGACAACACCTACAACGAGCACCTGCACTTCAACACCTCCGGGCAGCTGACTCGTATCGACCGCGCCAATGGCTCTTACGAGACCCTGACCTACGGCACGAACAACATCGTGATCACCGACTCGCTCGCCCGCACCATGACGCTCACCTTCAATACGGCGAAGCGCCTGACCGGGTTGACGGCAGGCTCGCTCTCGGTGGCATACACCTACAGCACTGCTGGACGGGTGACCACGGTAACCCGCACTCAGGGCGGGCAGAGCAAGTCCCGCACCTACCACTATGAAGACACGCGAGAAGGCGGCTGGCTCACCGGCATTACCGATGAACGCAATATCCGCTATGTCACTTGGGCCTACGACGCTCAAGGGCGGGTGATCCGCAACGAGTTGAACGGCGTTCAGAACAAGTACCTGTTCGCCTACAACGGCAACGGCTCGACAACGGTCACCAACCCCCTGAACAAGCAGGCTACCTATACCTTCCAGGCTGTTGCGGGTGCCCAGCGCATCACCTCGTTGGCGGGCGCTGCTTCGGCCAACTGCCCGAGCAGTAATTCCACGTTCACGTACAACACCCGCGGCTTGATCGCGACCCGTACGGACAACAAGGGCTACGTCACTACCTATACCTACGACGCTCGTGGTTTGGAGAACTCACGGACCGAAGCATCTGGGACGCCGCAGGCCCGCACCATTACCACCGAATGGCATACGACTTTCTATAAGCCAGTGACGATTACCGAGCCGGAACGTGTTCTGCACTTCGAATACGACACCCAAGGAAACGTGCTCAGCCAAACCATCACTGCGCTCTGATCAGAAGGAACTGAATCATGAAGATCGTGCATCGCACTAACTTGCTCGGTGTGGCTCTGGCAGCAGCGTTGGGCCTTTCCACAGCCCAAGCCACAGACCGCAGTTGGAATTACACCTACAACAGCCTTGGCCTGGTCGAAACTGCCGATGGCCCGCGCACTGACGTCAACGACGTCACCACGTACGCGTATGACGCCCAGGGCCGCTTGACCCAGGTGACCAACGCGCTAGGCCACATCACTCAACTGTCGAGCTTCAACAGTTATGGCAGTCCGCAAACGGTGGTCGATGCAAACAACGTCACCTCCACGCTGACCTATACCCCACAGGGGTGGTTGGCTTCAGTCAGTTCCGGCGGCAGCACCACCAGTTTCGAGCATGACGCCATTGGCCAGATCACCAAGGTCACCCGCGGCGACGGCAGCTTCCTGCAGTACACGTGGAACGGTGCCCGTCGGTTGACCGCCATTACCAATAACTTGGGTGAGAAGATCGAGTACGACTACGACCTTATGGGCAACCGTACGGCCCAACGGCTGAAGAATGCTTCCAGCACCCTCACTCAGCAGCAGACTTGGGCCTACGACGAACTCGGTCGCCTACTCCGATCGATTGGAGCGCAGAGTCAGACTCAACAGTTTGGCTACGACCTCAATGACAACCCCATTCTCAGCACCACGCCCAAGCTGCATAGCACCACCAGCAGCTATGACGCGCTCAATCGCCTGGTATCCAACACCGATCCCCTCAATGGGGTCACAGCCCTGGGCTATGACGGTCAGGACAACCTGACTCAGGTTACCGACCCTCGCGGTGTGGTGACCCAGTATCAGTACGACGGCTTGGGCAACCTGACCCAACTGATCAGCCCGGACAGCGGAACCACCACCTACACACACGACGCCGCCGGCAATGTGATCAGTAGGACCGATGCTCGTGGGGTGGTCACAACCTACAGCTACGATGCGCTCAACCGTCTAACGGGTCGTCAGTACCCCGCGACTCCGGCGCTCAACGTGCAGTACCACTACGACATGACGGCTGGCGGCAACCACGGCGTTGGGCGCCTGACCGCCGTGCAGGACGCTAGCGGCGTGCTGGGTTACCACTACGATGCCCGCGGTAATTTGGTGGAGCAGATCCGTTCGATGGATGTGGCGGGCAACCCTGCCTACGACAGCCTGGAATATGCCTATGACGGTGCAAATCAACTGACCAGCATCGCTTATCCGGCGGGTTTTGCGGTGGAGTACCAGCGCAACAGCGCTGGCCAGGTCAGCGAAGTGGACATTGTTGTTAACGGCCAGACTCCCTCCGCCTTTGCCACCGGCATCAGCTATCTGCCGTTCGGTCCACTGAACGGCCTGACCTGGGCCAATGGTCTGACCCTCTCGCGGAGCTACGACCAGGACTACCGGCTCACCCAGCAGAGCGTCGGCCCATGGCAAGCCACGTATGGTTACGACGCCAACAGCAACATCGAGAGTCTGCAAAGCGGGCTGTTCGGTGACCTACTGTACGGTTACGACGCGCTGGACCGGCTAACCAGCGAGGAGCACGCCACCGAGCGGAAAGGCTACGGCTACGACGCGGTTGGCAATCGGACATCCAAGACTGTCACCGTTCTAGACAACGGTGTGCCGCAGAGCAGCACCACCAGCACGTTGAGCTATGCCTCCACTAGCAATCGGCTGACTCAGATCGATAGCCAGGCAGTGACCAGCGACGCAACGGGTAATCTCACTCAGGACCGCGCCAACCGCGAACTGGAGTACGACGCTCAAGGGCGTTTGGCCAAGGTCAAGATCAGTGGCGGTGTCGTCGCCGAGTACCGCTACAACGCTCTCGGTCAGCGCACCCACAAAATCACCGGCTCGACGATTACCACCTTTCTCTACGGTCCGAATGGACAACTGCTCGGCGAAACCAGTTACAGCACTGCAGGCGCCAAGCTCGGTAGCCAGTACTACTTGTGGCTGGATAGTCTGCCCATTGGGGGGCTGACCCTGACCTACGATGCCAATGGTGCCGTCACCGCTAGCACTGCTTTCTATCTGCACGCCGACCACCTCAATACCCCACGCCTGGCGACCAACCAGGCTGGCCAGGAAGTCTGGCGCTGGAAATCCGATGCTTTCGGAAATGATGCAACAACGGGCTCGCTGAGCATCAATCTCCGTTTCCCAGGGCAGTACTTCGACAGCGAAAGTGGGCTGTCTTACAACTACTTCCGCGATTACGACCCGCAGACCGGGCGCTATGTCGAGAGTGATCCGATTGGGTTGAATGGGGGGCTGAATACCTATGGGTATGTGGAGGGGAATCCGTTTAAGTTTACTGACCAGTACGGTTTAGCCGCCGAAGGGGCTGTTGCTGGAGGAGTTCTTGGCGGGGCCACAGGAGCATTGGTCTGCGGTGCGGCAGCAGGCGCGCTTTGCTCCCCAGCAGGTCCTGGCGCACTAGCTTGTGCCGCTCCGGCGGCAGCCGAATGTGGTGCGTGGGGTGCTGCGGGAGGTGCCGCAGCTGGCAGTCTGATTCAAGACACATACAACATGTGTCGAAACCTATTTAATGAATCATCTGATGATAACAGTGGTGCAGATACAGCTCCTGATGCACCGTACCCAGAGAACCCTGATAACTCTCGTGATAAATTCCGCCCTGTAAAAGGTACTGGAGCCAAGGTCAATTCTGATGATGGCTCTGTCTGGGAGCGTGACACATCTAGTCATGGAGGGGATCAATGGAAACGGTGGCCCGACAAAAAATCGTGGGAGAAAGGGAAAACACCAAATAGTGTTTGGCCGGACGGCAGAGTGAGAAAGTAATATGCATAATACGACGCCATACTCCTTTGACATACTATTCAAGCGAGCTATCAAAGAGTGGCCAATTGAGGTTGATCTAAAGATCACTCCCCCTGGTCTTATTAGCACACCTCTTTATAGTGTCGAAGGTTTAGGAAAGCTAGCTGATGATTTGGGGGAGAGACATATAGGCTCCCAAGAGGAAGTGCTCATGCGCAACCTGCATGACGCTATATGCTCAGTTCTGCATCAAATAGCTCTCTTTTCAACGAGAGTCAGAGTTCAGGACTTAAGGCAGGAGACCGTCAAGTCAAAGCTCGGGGTTTCATTGAAAGAGGCGCTGAACAATCAAGATTTAGGCTGGGACGAGCAAGATCTGAAATTGATATCAGATTACTTAAGATTCGAAGGTGAAAGTCCGTAGCCTTGTAGAGCGGGTCACCTGACCCGCGTGTAACAGACCGCTACGGCTTACCTTCTAGCCGTAGCGCGCCATCCCAAATCCCCGATGTGTCCCTCCGGGCTCCAATTGTCTTACCTGCAGAGTGGCGGCGTCTCGCGCCCTGGCGTCGTGGAGTCTGCTCAATCCTGAAGACTCACTCACGCTAGCCGTATCAACTTATGCAGCAGGGTGTTCAGGCTTTTTCGGTTTTAAGTATCACGTTCCGCCAGCAGGGTGTTCAGGTTGGGGCAGCGCCTACACCTGTGGGGGCCGGAAGATTTAATACGGCCTGCTGGTTAGGGTTGATACCCTGTGCCGGAAAGAACTGAACGCCTTGCTGGTCATCGCCCCCTTGCGGTGAGCAAACCTTTCGCGCCATTAAGTAAGTTTTTTTGCAAGGTCTTCGGTTCGGGGGTGGTAGTAGCGCATTAGCATTCGTGTGTCCTGGTGACCGGTAATCTTGGTTAGCTCGTGCAGCGGGAAAATTTCGGCCAGGCGCGAGGTGGCTTCATGGCGTAGGTCATGGAAGCGCAGATCCATCAGAAACGGGTCGTCGCTGATGCGCTTGTCGATCTTATCCTGAGAGAGCTTCTTCTGTTTGAGGTGGAGGCTTAGCCCTATTGTGTATGTGCTACGTGCATCGGCGATAGCGTCCGCGAATGCCTTGGTGATTGAGTCCGGCCGGCTCTTAAAGCAGCGTCCATCGTCTCGTTCGGTGAGACTTTCCAGTATCTCCACTGCCTTGCTGGAAAGGGGCACGCCACGGGCAGAGCCGTTCTTGGTTACGGGAAGTAGGGCGACCCGCTTGTCCAGGTTTACGTTGGTGCGAAGCAGGCCAGTTATTTCGCTACGGCGCATCGCCGATTCCACGGCGAAGGCGACAATCTTTGGCAGCTCGGCCGAGCGAGAGTGGCGGCAGATCATTTCCAGCTCGTCCAGGTGCTCGCATACCAGCTTCCCGTCTTTGCGCGTCCACACATCTGCGCTGAGGATTCGCCGTTCGCGGGCATCATCCACGCTCGGTTGGCGGATCAGTTCGACGGGGTTGCTCAGTGATTCCATGCGCCACTCTTTGCGGGCGATAGTGAATACGTGAGAGATCAGGGCCAGCTCGCGGCGCACGGTGGAGGGAGCCATGCCTTCTTCGAGGCGCATGTCACGGTAAGTGGCCATGTCGGAGCCACGAATGCTGGCAAGCGAGCGAAGTGCCAGTGGGTGGCGTTGCATGGCCTGGATGCGCGATAGCTCGGAGGCGCTGCTGCGCTTCTTGCTAGTCACCTCCTTGGCGTACAACTCCAGCGCGCTGGAGAAAGAGGTGGCCTCGGCTTCGTTGCGGCTGACGAATATGCCGGCATCCATTTCGCGCTCGATCATGGTCGCCCAGGTTTTTGCCTCTGCCAGGGTATTGAATGTGCGGGTCTGTTGGGGCCACCCTTTACGTCTGATTTGGGCGTGCCACTGGTAAGGGCCTTTCTTCCTGAACGTCGCCATCTTCAACCGCACTGTGCCAAAATTGTGCCATCAATCCTACAGGAACACCCATGGAAGCCGCAAAGACCGCGCTAATCCGCGAAACATTCTCCGTAGGGCCTTTGCAGTGCAACTGCACCATCATCGGCGACCCTGTGACCAAGCAGGCCATCGTGGTCGATCCGGGCGGCAATCCCGAGCTGATCATGGCGCGCCTGGAGGCGCACGGCCTCAAGGTGGTGAGCATCATCCACACCCATGCGCATCTCGATCACTTCCTCGCCTCCGGGCAGATGAAGGAGCAGACCGGCGCGACCCTGCACCTGCACCAGGGCGACCAGTTCCTCTGGGACAACCTGGAGATGCAGTGCAACATGTTCGGCGTGCCCTACAGCCCGGTGCCGGCGCCGGACCAGTGGCTCAAGGACGACGAAGAGCTGGCCTGCGGCTGCGGCGTGGCGCTGCACACCCCCGGGCACACGCCGGGCTCGATGAGCTTCTGGTTCCCCGCGGCCAAGCTGCTGATCGCCGGCGACACCCTGTTCAAGCGCGGCATCGGCCGCACCGACCTGTGGGGCGGCGACTACGCCACCATCGAGCGCTCGATCAAGCAGCGCCTGTACAGCCTCGACGAGGAGGCCACGGTGGTCACCGGTCACGGCCCGGACACCCGCCTCGGCGACGAGATGCGCGAGAATCCCTTTATTCGCGCCTGAGGCGTTGGCCACGGAATTTCTGGCCGCAAATAGGTTCTAATCGCCAGCCGCCGAGAGCGGCGAAAAATATCCAGGAGTCCAGTCCATGTTCGTTTCGCGTCGTTTGATCATCGCCGCCACCGCCGTTGCCCTGCTGGCCGGCTGCGCCTCGCAGAATCCCTATGACACCCAGGAGCCGAGCTCCAACAAGACCGCCAAGTACGGCGCGCTCGGCGCCCTGGCCGGTGCGGTGGCCGGTGCGGCGATCAACCACGACAACCGTGGCAAGGGCGCGCTGATCGGTGCCGCCGTCGCCGGTGCCGCCGGTGCCGGCTATGGCTACTACGCCGACAAGCAGGAAGCCGAGTTGCGCCGCAGCATGCAGGGCACCGGTGTGGAAGTGCAGCGCCAGGGCGACACCATCCAGCTGATCATGCCGGGCAACATCACCTTCGCCACCGACTCGGCGAATATCGCCAGCAGCTTCTACAGCCCGCTGAACAACCTGGCGAACTCGTTCAAGCAATACAACCAGAACAGCATCGAAGTGGTCGGCCACACCGACAGCACCGGCAGCCATGCGCACAACATGGACCTGTCGCAGCGCCGCGCGCAGAGCGTGGCCGGTTACCTGACCGCCCAGGGCGTCGATGCCTCGCGAGTCAGCACCCGCGGCATGGGCCCTGACCAGCCGGTGGCCAGCAACGCCACGACCGATGGCCGAGCGCAGAACCGTCGGGTCGAAGTGACCCTGCGGCCGCTGCCAGGCGCGCAGGGCGCACAGGTTCAGTAACGGGTCGTTGGGACGGGCCGCGTTGCCGGTGTTTCCCTCTCCCCCAGCCCCTCTCCCATAAATGGGAGGGGAGCACAAAAAAGCCCGCCGATTGGCGGGCTTTTTCATGGGCGCGGTTCAGTTTTTGGCGGCCGGCGGGTATTCCCGGTGCAGGCGCTCGAGCTCCTGGTCTTTGGCCTGCCACAGTTGGTTGACCCACTGCTGGAAGGCCAGGCGATGGGCCTCGTCGTTGTTGTAGTCGTTGCCGAGGAACTGTTGCGGGATGTCCTGGCGGTGGTAGCGCACCACCACCTGGCGCACCTTGCCGCAGAGGAAGTCCCAGAAGCTCGGGTTGCCGTCGGGGTAGTGGATGGTGATGTGCACCAGCGATTTCAGCTGGTCGCCCATGGCGTCGAGGACGAAGCCGATGCCGCCGGCCTTGGGTTTGAGCAGGTAGCGGAACGGCGAGCCCTGCTCGTCGTGCTTGGCCTGGGTGAAGCGGGTGCCCTCGAGGAAGTTGAAGATCGCCACCGGCACGTCGCGGAATTTTTCGCAGGCCTGGCGCGTGGTCAGGGTGTCCTGCCCTTGTTTCTCCGGGTGCCGGGCCAGGTAAGCCTTGCTGTAACGCTTCATGAAGGGGAAATCCAGCGCCCACCAACACAGGCCAATCACCGGCACCCAGATCAGTTCCTGTTTGAGGAAGAATTTGAAGAACGGCATGCGCCGGTTCAGCGTGTGCTGCAGGACGATGATGTCGACCCAGCTCTGGTGGTTGCTGGTCACCAGGTACCAGCCGTCGTGCTTCAACTGCTCGCGACCGTTGAGGTTCCAGGCGGTCTTCTGCGTCAGCCACATCCAGCCGCTGTTGCCGGCGATCCAGGCTTCGGCGACCCAGTTCGACAGCTGGTTCAACGCCTTGCGCATCGTCTTGACCGGCACGCACAGCTTGATCAGCGCGATGAGGAACAGGAACCAGCACCAGATCAGGGTGTTGGCGATCAGCAGCAGCGCGGCCAGGGTGCCGCGCAGCGGGGCAGGCAGAAAGCTCAGCATGAGGGACTCAGACCTCTAGGTAGGGCGCACGGCGGGCGCGCCGGGGTGATGAAGCGGCCATGTTCCCTGGCCGTGGAGCATTTTGGCGCGCAATAGTTAACGCTTGTGCACTGAACTGCAAGCCTGGGTCCGGACCGGACAGTCACGCTTGATCACCCTTGGCCGCGGCCTGCATGGCGGCTGCTTGAATAACGGTAAGCGCGATGGTGTAGACGATGTCGTCGACCAGCGCGCCGCGCGACAGGTCGTTCACCGGCTTGCGCAGGCCCTGCAGCATCGGCCCGACGCTGATGCAGTTGGCGCTGCGCTGCACCGCCTTGTAGGTGGTGTTGCCGGTGTTCAGGTCGGGGAACACGAACACCGTGGCGCGCCCGGCCACCGGGCTGTCCGGCGCCTTCTGGCGGCCGACACTGGCGATCGCCGCGGCGTCGTACTGCAGCGGGCCGTCGAGCAGCAGCTGCGGGCGCGCGCTGCGGGCCAGCTGAGTGGCCGCGCGCACCTTGTCGACTTCCGCGCCGCTGCCGGAATCGCCGGTGGAATAACTGAGCATCGCCACCCGCGGTTCGATGCCGAAGGCGCTGGCCGAGTCGGCGCTCTGCAGGGCGATCTCCGCCAGTTCCTCGGCCGTCGGGTCGGGGTTCACCGCGCAGTCGCCGTAGACCACCACCTGGTCCGGCAGGAGCATGAAGAACACCGAGGACACCAACTGGTAGCCGGGCGCGGTCTTGATCAGCTGCAGCGCCGGGCGGATGGTATTGGCGGTGGTGTGGATGGCGCCGCTGACCAGGCCGTCGACCTCCTCCAGGGCCAGCATCATGGTGCCGAGCATCACCGTGTCGTCCAGCTGCGCCAGGGCCATCGGTGCGTTGAGGCCCTTGCTCTTGCGCAGCTCGACCATCGGCGCCACGTAACGCGCGCGGATCAGGTCGGGATCGAGGATTTCCAATCCGGCGGGCAGCTCGATGCCGTGCGCGGTGGCCACGGCCTGGACGTCCTCGGGCTTGGCCAGCAACACGCAGCGGGCGATGCCGCGCGCCTGGCAGATCGCGGCCGCCTGCACGGTGCGCGGCTCGCTGCCCTCGGGCAGGACGATGCGCTTGTTGGCTGCCTGCGCACGCTTGACCAGCTGGTAGCGGAACGCCGGCGGCGACATGCGCAGCTCGCGCGGCTCGCCGCAGCGGGCGCGCAGCCATTCGTAGTCGATATGCCCGGCGACGAAGTCGGCGACCCGCTCGGCGCGTTCGCGGTCGTCCACCGGGATTTCCTTGTTCAGGCGGTTGAGGTTGGTCGCCGTGTCGTAGGAGCCGGTCTGCACGGTGAGCACCGGCAGGCCGCTGTGCAGGGCGCCGCTACAGAGTTCCATGATCCGTGGGTCGGGTTGGAAGTCGCTGCACAGCAGCAGGCCGGCCAGCGGCACGCCGTTCATCGCCGCCAGGCTGGCGGCGAGGATGATGTCGTCGCGGTCGCCGGGGGTGACCACCAGCACGCCGGGCTTGAGCAGTTGCACGGTGTTGGCCACGGCGCGGGCGCACAGCACGATGTTGAGCATGCGCCGCTGCTCGTAGTCGCCGGCGTTGAGCACCCGTGCGCCGAGCAGGTCGGCGATGTCGCGGGTGCGCGGGGCGTTCAGCTCGGCCTGCCAGGGCACGCAGCCGAGCAGGCGGAAGGCCTCGGTCCTGAGCAGCGGCGAGAGCTCGCGCAGGCGCTCGGCGAAGGCCGCGACGCCGTCGCCGTCGCGCACCTTGTTGATGATCACGCCGAGCACCTTCGGGTCCTGCGGGCCGCCAAACAACTGGGCCTGGATCTCGATGCGGTCGGCCAGCTCGCCGAGCGGCTCGTCCTCCGGCGCCGACACCAGGATCACCTCGGCATCCAGGCTCTTGGCCAGGTGGAAGTTGACCCGCGCCGCGTAGCTGGCGTGGCGGGTCGGCACCATGCCCTCGACTATGACCACGTCCTTGTCCTGCGCCGCCTGCTGGTAAAGGCTGATGATCTGCTCCAGCAACTCGTCGAGCTGGCCGTCGCCGAGCATGCGTTCGACCTGCGTCAGCGCCAGCGGCTTGGGCGAGTGCAGGCCGTGGGTGCGGGCGATCAGCTCGCTGGAGCGCTCCGGGCCCTGGTCGCCAGCATGCGGCTGGGCGATCGGCTTGAAGAAGCCGACCTTCAGGCCGGCGCGCTCGAGGGCGCCGACCAGGCCCAGGCTGGTGGAGGTGAGGCCGACACCGAAGCCGGTGGGGGCGAGGAAGAAGGTTTGCATGGCGCTTCCTTGGTGGGGCAAACGGGTGGTGATCAGAGCGGTAGGGTGGAAAACCGCGAAGCCTTTTCCACCACCATAGCGGTGGATGTAAAAAGCGACATCCACCCTACGGCCCATTCAGCCATCGAGCAGGGCCAGGGTATCCAGGGCGATCTGCCGCTCTTCGTTGGTCGGCACCACCAGCACCCGCGGGTGGCCGTAACTCTGGATCGCCCCGGCGACGCCGCGGATGCAGCGGGCGTTGGCCTCCTTGTCGAGGCTGAGGCCGAGCAGCTTGAGGTGCGCCACGGTCTTGCTGCGCACCAGCGGCGAATTCTCGCCGATGCCGCCGGTGAAGATCAGGCCGTCCAGCTGCGGCAGGGCACAGCTCATGGCCGCCAGAGATTTCGCCAGGCGATAGCAGAACACCTCGATGGCCAGGGTGGCGCCGGCGTGACCCTGGTCGCGCGCCTGCTCCAGGCTGCGCATATCGTTGGACAGCCCGGACAGGCCGAGTAGGCCGCTCTCGTGGTTGAGCAGACGCTCGATCCGCTCCAGGTTCCAACCCAGGGTGCGGGCCAGGTGGCTATGCAGGTTGGGGTCGACATCGCCGCTGCGGGTGCCCATCGCCAGGCCTTCCAGCGGAGTCAGGCCCATGCTGGTGTCGCGGCTCTGGCCGTTGACTATGGCGCAGGTCGAACAGCCATTGCCCAGGTGCGCCGACAGCCAGCTGCTGTCGCCGCTCGACAGTCCGGCCATGTCCGCGGCACGGTGGCTGACATAGCGGTGGCTGGTGCCGTGGAAGCCGTAGCGGCGCACGCCGTGCTGGCGGTACAGCGCCTCCGGCAGGGCATAGCGGTAGGCGTGTTCGGGCAGGGTCTGGTGGAAGGCGGTGTCGAACACCGCCACCTGCGGCAGGTTGGGGTAGAGCTTGAGCGCCGCCTCGATGCCGAGCAGGTTGGCCGGGTTGTGCAGCGGTGCCAGCGGCGCGGTGGCGCGGATCGCCTCGAGCACCGCGGCGTCGATGCGCTGGGCGCGGGTGAAGCGCTCGCCGCCATGCACCACCCGATGGCCGATACCATGCAGTTTGCCGCCGGCCGCGCCCTGGACCAGCGGCAGCAGTTGCGACAGGGCGGCGCGATGATCGGCATTGGGGATCATCAGGCTGTCCTTTTCACCGCCACGTTGCCACTGCAGCACGGCGTCGTGATGCCCCAGGCATTCGGCGATACCGCTGAGGGTGAATTGCGAGTGGGCTTCGTTGACCAGGGCGAACTTGATCGACGAGCTGCCGCAGTTGATCACCAGGATGTTGCGTGCCGGCATCTGTACTACTCCTTATCGGCGTTGCGCTCCTGAGCACACCAGCCGCAGATAAACGCTGAGCCGAGCTGGGCGCTGCGCAGCTTCGGGTCCTGTACCCAGGCCCGCGATTGCCAGGGCGGCTGGTGGCGCAGATGTTGAGTATGACCGCAGGACAGCACGGCTACCCAATGGCCGTCTTCATCCTGTTTGAAGTCGATGATTTGTGCGCTGCCGGCCTCGGGCCGTCCGTCCGCCGGCGGTTCGCTTTCAGCCGCCTGCTTGGTTAAACTTGCCCGTTCCTCATTCTTTCGCAAAGGTTTCGCCCTCATGCTGATCGCCGCCAACAAGGCCGTCTCCATCGACTATACCCTCACCAACGACGCCGGTGAGGTTATCGACAGCTCCGCAGGCGGCGCCCCGTTGGTCTACCTGCACGGTGCCGGCAACATCATCGTCGGTCTGGAAAAAGCCCTGGTCGGCAAGCAAGCCGGCGACGAGCTGAGCGTGGCCATCGAACCGGAAGAAGCCTACGGCGAATACAGCGCCGAGCTGGTCAGCACCCTCAACCGCAGCATGTTCGAAGGTGTCGACGAGCTGGAAGTCGGCATGCAGTTCCACGCCTCGGCGCCGAACGGCAGCATGCAGATCGTCACCATCCGCGACATCGAAGGCGACGACGTGATCGTCGACGGCAACCACCCGCTGGCCGGTCAGCGCCTGAACTTCCAGGTCAAGGTCGTCGCCGTGCGCGAGGCCAGCGCCGAAGAGCTCGCCCATGGTCATATTCATGGCGAAGGTGGTCACCACCATTGATTCAGCTGCTAAGCTGAGTTCACTGGAAAGGCGCCCACGGGCGCCTTTTTTGTCCGCTATGGGGAGATCGACATGAGTGCCTTTCACGACATCAATCTACGCGCGCTGGACGGTCAGGATTTGCCGCTGGCGCCCTTCAAGGGCCAGGTGGTGCTGGTGGTCAATGTCGCCTCGAAGTGTGGGTTGACGCCGCAGTACGCCGGCCTGGAAAACCTCTACCAGCAGTACCGCGAGCAGGGCTTTAGCGTGCTGGGGTTGCCGTGCAACCAGTTCGCCGCCCAGGAGCCGGGCAGCGACGAGGAAATCCGCGAGTTCTGCAGCCTCAACTACGGCGTCAGCTTCCCGCTGGGCAGCAAGCTGGAGGTCAATGGTTCCGCCCGCCATCCGCTGTATCGCCTGCTGGTGGGCGAGGGTGCGGAGTTTCCCGGCGACATCACCTGGAACTTCGAGAAGTTCCTCGTCGGTCAGGATGGTCGCGTGCTGGGACGCTTCTCGCCGCGCACCGCGCCGGACGATCCGGCGCTGATCCAGGCGATCGAGAAGGCCCTCGGCTGATCGACGTTTCCGGCCGGCGCAATGCCGGCCGGAACTAGGCCTTTTGCGCCAAAACCTCCTTTTGTCCCTTCCCGCGCTTGTCGCTCGCCATGGTCGGCGGGCTTAATTGAGCCCTTGCATCAAGGATGCCGACCCATGACCAGCTTCTCCACCGATGATTCCATTGCCCACGCCTCGCCGGCCGCCCTGCGCGCGCTAATCGAAAGCCGCCGCTCGGTGCGCCGCTTCACCGCCGAGCCGGTGCCGGACGAGGTGGTTCGCGACTGCCTGGAAATGGCGGTGCTGGCGCCCAGTTCCTGCAACCTGCAGCCCTGGAGCTTTCAGGTGATCCGCGACCCGGCACTGCTCAAGCGCTTGGTGCCGGTGTGCATGGGCCAGAACGCGGCCAAGGCGCCGCTGCTGATCGCCGTGCTGGCGCGCCCGGACACCTGGCGCGAGGCCTGCGCCAACATCCTCGAGTACTGGCCGCAGGAGAAGATTCCGGAAATCACCCGCGCGTTCTATACCGGCAAGGCGCTGTTCCAGTACAACCAGGGGCCGCTGGGCCTGCTCGGCCTGTTCAAACGCCAGCTGGTGCGCTTGGTCGGCCTGCGCAAGGCGCTGATGCGCAAGCCGAACAGCCAGGCCGAGATGCGCGTGTGGGCGGTGAAGTCCACCGCGCTGGCCGCCTCCAACCTGATGCTGGCGTTCCAGAGCCACGGCTACACCTCCTGCCCGATGGAGGGCTTCGACGAGGTGCGCCTGCGCAAGGTGCTGGACATCCCGCGCCAGGCGATCCCGATCATGCTCCTCGCGGTCGGCCGCCAGGGCGAACGGGCGATCTACAACCCGCGCCTGCGCTTCCCGCTGGAGCAGCACGTCACCTGGTTGTGACGGCTGGCGACGCCCCTCTCCCATGAATGGGAGAGGGGGCAGGCCGTGCGCTTGGATTGTCCGCGTGCCGACTTCCACAAGGCGCGCGGCTTCTGATCCGCAATCACTTAGGTCAATAGTGCTGGGCGGGCGAGACGACCGGTCATATTCTGCCGGCCATGAACACCAGCATCCGACTCGACAAGCGTGACCTGATCCTCGCCAAAGGCGCCGAGGTGATGACCCGGCGCGGTTATCACGGCACCGGCGTGCAGGAGATCGTCCAGACCGCGGGCATCCCCAAGGGCTCCTTCTACCACTACTTCGCCAGCAAGGAAGATTTCGCCCTGCAGGCGCTGGAGCACGTCTACACCCCGCGGTTGACACGTTACGCCCAGGCCCTGGGCAATCCGCAACTGAGCCCGCGGACGCGCATCCTCGGCTACTACCGCGAGCTGCTGGCGCATTTCGAACGCCAGGAAAAGCTCGAGTACCACTGCTTCATCGGCAGCCTGAGTTTCGAGATGGCCGAACTGCTGCCGGCCGTCGGCGCGCAGGTGGAAGCGGTGATGCTGCGCTCGGTGGCGACTCTCCAGCGCTGTCTGGAACAAGCCCAGGCCGCCGGCGAACTGCCGGCCGATGAGGACTGCGCCAATCTGGCGGTGTTCATCGGCAGCGCCTGGCAAGGCGCGCTGGCCCGCCTGAAAGTCGGCAACACTGCGCCCATCCATGCCTTCGTCGAGCGCCTGGAGCGTTTGCTCCGGGCCTGATTTTAAAACGCCCTTAACGAGACGACCGGTCATCTGGCCGGCATTCAGGAGACTCGCATGACCGTACAAGCGCTGTTCGAACCCTTCCGCCTCGGCAATCTGGAGCTGCCGACCCGTGTGGTCATGGCGCCGATGACCCGTAACCTGACGCCCGGCGGCATACCACACGCTCAGGTGGTCGAGTACTACCGCCGCCGCGCCGCCGCCGGCGTCGGCCTGATCGTCACCGAAGGCACCACCGTCGGCCACCAGGCCGCCAACGGCTACCCGCACGTGCCGCGTTTCTACGGTGAGGACGCCCTGGCCGGCTGGAAGCAGGTGGTCGACGCCGTGCACGCCGAAGGCGGCAAGATCGTTCCGCAGCTCTGGCACGTCGGCGCGGTGCGTCGCCTGGGCGTCGAGCCGGACGCCAGCGTTCCCGGTTACGGCCCGAGCGGCAAGAGCAAGGATGGCGTGGAAATCGTCCACGAGATGACCCAGCAGGACATCGACGAGGTCATCGCCGCCTTCGCCCAGGCCGCCAAGGACGCCCAGGCCATCGGCATGGACGGCGTGGAGATCCACGGCGCCCACGGCTACCTGATCGACCAGTTCTTCTGGGACGGCAGCAACAAGCGCACCGACCAGTACGGCGGCAGCCTGGCCAACCGCTCGCGCTTCGCGATCGAACTGATCCAGGCCGTGCGTGCCGCGGTTGGCCCGGACTTCACCATCATCTTCCGCTTCTCGCAGTGGAAACAGCAGGACTACAGCGCCCGCCTGGTGCAGACCGCGGCCGAGCTGGAAGCTTTCCTCAAGCCGCTTTCCGAGGCCGGCGTGGACATCTTCCACTGCTCCAACCGCCGCTTCTGGGAGCCGGAATTCGAGGGTTCCGACCTCAACCTGGCCGGTTGGACGCGCAAGCTGACCGGCAAGCCGACCATCACCGTCGGCAGCGTCGGCCTGTCCGGCAGCGAGTTCGTGCAGTTCTTCACCAACACCGAGGAAGTGGCGCAGCCGGCCGGCATCGAGGCCCTGCTCGAGCGCCTGAACAAGCAGGAGTTCGACCTGGTGGCGGTCGGCCGTGCGCTGTTGGTCGACCCGGATTGGGCGCTGAAGGTGCGTGAAGGCCGTCAGCAGGACATCCTGCCGTTCAGCCGCGCGGCGCTGGCCTCGCTGGTCTGATCCTGTTCAACCCCCGGTGCGCGGTTCGATCCGCGTACCTGCTTCTGGCCCCGGCGATCCCGGGGCTTTTTTTTATGGCTGTGCCCCCGTTAGGTGTCGCTGCATTAGGCCTTTGCTTTTGTCTCCTCGCCCCCCGGGGAGAGGGTTAGGGAGAGGGGGGCGGTCAGGTCAACGATGGGGAGGATGGGTTGAGCGCAGCGATACCCATCGGTGCCTGTTTTGGGTATCGCTGCGCTCAACCCAACCTACGGTTCTGCTATCCCCTCTCCCATAAATGGGAGAGGGGAGCCGGAGCGGCGTATCGTTCTGGCTGCTGGTTCAGGGCATCTGGCTGGGCTGGGCGGCGGGCAGCGCCTCGGCGAGCCGGCAGGCGCCATGCAGGTAGTCCTCGAAGCGCTGCACTATCGCCGCCCAACCCTCCCGCCCGGCATGCTGGCGGGCATTCAGACGCACCCGGCGCAGGGTTTCCGCGTCGTCCAGCAACCAGCCGGCCGCCTCGCAGAACCCGGCTTCGTCGCCCGGGCTGGCCACCGCACCGTTGTGGCCGTGGCGGATATGCTGGGCGGCGGCGGCCTGGTCGTAGGCCACCACCGCCAGCCCCGAGGCCAGCGCCTCGAGCACCACATTGCCGAAGGTGTCGGTGAGGCTGGGGAACAGGAACAGATCGCCCGAGGCGAAGTGCCGGGCCAGCTCCTCGCCGCGCTGCACGCCGCAGAACAAGGCCTGTGGCAACGCCTGTTCGAGCGTCGCGCGTTGCGGGCCGTCACCGACCACCACGAGCTTCATGCGCCGCTGCGGATGGGCGGCCTGCAGGGCCTGGAAGCTGCGACCGAGCAGGCCGAGGTTCTTCTCCGGCGCCAGCCGGCCGACGTGCAGCACCACCAGATCGTCATCACCCAGGCCCCAGTCGGCGCGCAACGCGGAGCAGCGCTTGGCCGGGTGGAACAGCTGGCTGTCGACTCCGTGCAGGAGCAGCTCGACGCGCTGGAAGTCGCGGCGCTGCAACTCCAGACGTTGGCTGCCGCTGGGCACCAGGGTCAGCTGCGAGCGGTTGTGGAACCAGCGCAGATAGCCGGTGAGCAGGCGCGTCAGCCAGCCCAGGCCGTAGTGTTCACCGTACAGCTGGAAGTTGGTGTGAAAACCGCTGATCACCGGAATTTGCAGGCGCCGCGCGGCACGCAGGGCGGCCAGGCCAAGCGGTCCTTCGGTAGCGATGTACAGCACGTCCGGGCGTTGGCGTTTCCAGCGGCGCAACAGCTTGTGCATGGACACCAGGCCCAGCTGCAGGCCGGGATAGCCGGGCACCGGCCAGCCGCGCACCAGTAGCAGGTCATCGTGGCTCTTCACCCCGCGCTCGTCGCTCCGGCGCGGACGGACCAGCTGCAGCCGATGGCCGCGTTGCTGCAGGCCGGCGCACAGGTGGCCGAGGGTGTGGGCCACGCCGTTGATTTCCGGGGTGAAGGTGTCACTGATCAGGGCGATATGCAGGGCAGGTAGGCTCATGGCCTCAGTCTCGGCTGAGGCCGTGTCGCCCATGTGGCAATCCTGTGGCGGTTAGATGACGACGGTTGGCCGGCCAAGCGCCGAGGTGCCGCCGCAGGGCCGGTGTCGTCTGCTCGAGATTGCGCCTAGGCTCAATGAGCTGCCCCATCCATGGCCAGGCAATCGATAGCGCCCCGCTCGTCATGCTAACGAGCGGCGAGGCGAGAGGTACGGGGTGGCAATATGAGCCCGGCATGTCGGGCGACCTAGACGCAGACGGCAGGCTCACTCGAAGTCAGCGAACCAGGCCGCGTGCCGGTGCGTTTCAGGGTGAAATGGCTTATGTCCAACGCGTCAGGCACACGGCCTTCCGGCAGTCTCATCAGGCTGTATCGTGACCTTTGGCGTTATGCCGGCGGGATGCGCAAGATCGTCGTCTGCGCCTTTGGCCTGTTACTGGCGTCGCAGTTATTCAAGCTGGCGGTGCCCTGGCTTACCGGCAACGCGATCAACACGCTGCAGCAGCAGGGGCTGGCCGGGCTCGATAAGGCCGGACTGTGGCTCGCGCTGGTGTTGGCGGCGACGACAGGCAGTTGGTTGCTGCACGGCCCCGGTCGGGTGCTGGAGCGCAATGTGGCCCTGCGGGTGCGCCAGCGCCTGTCCGCCGAGCTGGTCGACAAGCTGTTCTCCTTGCCCCTGGCCTGGCATGAGCGCTATCACTCCGGGGAGACCGCGCATCGACTGCGCCAGTGCAGCAACGCGCTGTACAACTTCGCGCAAAGCCAGTTCATCTATCTGCAGAATGCGGTGAAGTTGATCGGCCCGGTGATCGCGCTGTGGCTGATCGCGCCTTATGTGGGCGCGGCGGCGATCGTCGGCTATGGCGTGATCGCTGTGGTGATCACGCGCTTCGACCGCCGCATGATCGTGCTGGCGCACCGCGAGAATGAAACCGAGCGGCGTTACAGTGCGGCCCAGCTCGATGCCCTCGGCAATATTTTCTCGGTGTTCGCCCTGCGCTTGCAGAAGGGGCTATCCGCGTTGATCGATCAGCGCCTGCTGGCCATCTACGAGCCGCTGCGTTCGTCGATCGTGCTCAACGAGTGGAAGTGGTGCAGCGTCGATATTCTCAGCGTGGCGCTGAGCTGTGGCCTGGTGGCGTTGTATGCGCTGCTGGCCTTGCAGGGTGTGCACGATATCGCGCTGATGTCCTCGGTCACCGCGACGCCGACGCTGCCGCTGGGCAATCTGTTCATGGTCTACCAGTACGCCGCCGAGGCCGGCGGGGTGATCACCGCCATCGCCGCGCATTTTCAAAGTTTTGCCCGGCAGCAGGCCGACTACGCCAGCGGCGACGCGATCCGTGATGCCGCCGACTCGCATCTTGACGATGACCACTTCGCCCCAGCGCCGGCCTGGCAAGCGCTGCACATCGACGATCTGAGTTTCTATCACCCGCGCGATCTGCAGCTGCAAAGCGCGTCGACTAACGACGCGCAGCGGCGTCCCAGCTTGGCCGTTGCGCAGCTGACGCTGGAACGCGGCAAGCGTTATGCGCTGATCGGCGGCAGCGGCTCGGGTAAAAGTACCCTGCTGCGGCTGCTCTCCGGCTTGTATCTGGCCGAGCACATCGGCATGCGTATCGACGGTCAAGCGCGGATCAGTTCCGCCACGGAGAGCTCGGCGTTGTTGCGCACGATCGCGACGTTGATTCCGCAAGAGTCCGAGCTGTTCGAGGGCTCGCTGGGGGAAAACTTGCTGATTGCCGAGCGCCGTGGCGGCGTTGCGTCCGAGCGCGAGCTCCAGCAGGCCTTGGCCGTGGTGCGCGCGGACCGCTTTATTGCTGCCGACACGGGCTTGGCGACCCGCGTGGCCGAACGTGGCGCCAACTGGTCGGGCGGCCAACGCCAGCGCTTGGCCCTGGCGCGTGGGGTGTTGGCGGCCAGCGAGTGCGGGCTCTTGCTGCTCGACGAGCCGACCGCCAGCCTCGACCCGGAAACCGAACAGGCGGTGTATGCCAATCTGTTCGCGACCTTCCGCGACAGCTGCGTGGTGTCGTCGATCCACCGCTTGAACCTGCTCGAGCACTTCGATGAAGTCCTGCTGATGCAAGGCGGCGCGTTGATTGCCCGCGGTAGCGTCGACGCATTAAGCCGCTCATCGGCGGAGTTTCGCGCCCTGCTGGCGGCGCAGCGGGCTGCGCAGTGACCGGCAGGGCGCGGCTTGCTCCGTGCCCCGGCGATCCCGGGGCTTGTTTATGGCTATGGACCAGTTAAGTGTTGCGCACCGCTTTGGTAGGGCGGGTTAGCCGCGTAGCGGCGTAACCCGCCAGCGGTGCCGCCCCGGGCTCCGGTGTTCGGCAGGGTTGGTGGGTTACGCCTTCGGCTAACCCACCCTACGAATCTGCGTTCTTTTTTCAGGCCACCCCGGTAATTCGTGAAGAACCTTTTTATGCCTTGGTTTAGGGCCGTGGGCCAGGCAGCGCAAGCCAGGCTTGGCGTTGCTCGCATGCGCCTACCATTGCAGCGTGAAGGCATTGTCCGGGCCCGATTGGAGGCGGCTGCCCAAGCGTGCGCATTCGCGCGCCAGGGTGTGGTGCAGCCATTGCCGGTCCTCCTCGTCGGCGCGGCACAGGTGCAGGCGCTGCAGGCGGGTGGGGACCAGTTCGAGCGCCTGCAGGCGGCCGTCCACGCCCAGCGCGGCGAAGTACAGCAGGCCCAGGTCGCCACGAAAGGCGTCGTAGCCCTCGATGCCTTCGTAGTCGTTGAGCAGGTCGCCGCAGCCATACAGGATCAGGCGTTCGCGGTACACCTCGATGCCCTTGACGTGGTGCGAGGAATGCCCGTGCACCAGGTCGACGCCGGCCTCATCGATCAAGGCATGGGCGAAGCGCAGCTGTTCCGCTGGGATATCGAAGCCCCAGTTGCCGCCCCAGTGAATCGACACCAGCAGCCGATCTCCCGGGCCTTTGCTCGCGCGCAACCGCTTGACCAGCGGGCCCAGGCTGTGCGGCGACAGGTCCGCCAGTCGCGCCACCCCGGCACGCTTATCGGTGGCGGCCCAGTCCGCTGGAATGCCGCTGTCGGCCGCGCCGAGGCCGAATACCAGCAAGCGCCCGCCGCCAGGCAGCGGCAGCACGGCGGGCGCCTCGGCCGCTGGCCGGTCGCACCCGGCGCCGGCGCCGCGCATGCCATGGCGCGCCAGCGTCGCCAGGGTATCGACCAGGCCGGCGACGCCCCAGTCCAGCACATGGTTGTTGGCCAGCGTGCAGCAATCGATGCCGGCCGCGCGGATGGCCGGGAAATTCTCCGGGCTCATGCGGTAATTGATGCCCTTGGGCGCCGGCCGGCCGCGACGGGACACCGCCGTCTCCAGATTGATCAGGCGGACGTCGGGCTGACGCCGTTCGAGCTCGGCCAACGCATCACCCCAGACATAGGCGAAATCGACGAGGTGGGGAATCGGGCCGCTGTATCTTTCTGCCAGCCGCACGTAATCGCCGGCATTCTTCACGTAATCTTCGTACAGCCGCGGATCGCCGGGATGCGGCAGGATGGCGTCGATGCCGCGGGCGGTCATGACATCGCCGGCGAGGAACAGCTTCAGCGTATCCATGGCAGCCTCCTGGCGATCCGCAATCAGGCAATCGGACAGTTCCCGATCAGCTCACTTTGCGACCGCCATCGCTGCTTGCCAACAGTGGCGCGACGACTTCCCGGGCACACCGGAGATACGAGGGGGGTTATGCACGCCATACGGCGATACTCGCTGGATGCCGAGCGTCAGCTGCTCGACCAGGTGCCCGGCGGCCATGGCGACTGCGCGCCGCAGTGCCCGGCATTGCGGCGCCGGCTTGCTCCCCGATGTGCAGCCGCGAGCTGCGCACGGGGCTATTTCCCTCGCCTCTTTCGGGAGAGGGAAAAGCGCTTGCGGGGTGACCCAAGCAGAGCCTGCGGCGCTCACTGGCCCGCGTTGAAGAACGCCAGCAGCGTCGCACTCATCGCCCGCGCGCCGGCGGCGATGGCCGGCAGTTCGACGACGAACCGTGAGGTGTGATTCATCGCCGGCGGCAACTGCTGCTTCTCGACCAGGGTCTTGTAGGCATCCGGCTTGCCCGAGCCGACCGCGATGAACAGCACCGGGGTGTCCGGATAGGGGCTGGCGAGCATGTGAAAGTCCTCTGAGCCCATGACCGGCGGCATCCCGGGGAGTACCTTGTCGGCGCCCAGCTGCGCCACCAGCGCCGCCTGGGCCTGCTCGGTCTGCGCCTTGGCGTTGATCACCGGGGTGGAATAGCCCTTCATGGTGTATTTCGCCGCATAGCCTTCCGGCACGTCGTTCATCACCAGCACACCGGAGGTGACCGATTTGATCCCGGCGATCAGCCGCTCGCGTACCTGCTGGTCGTACCAGCGCAGGTTGAGCTTGAGCACCGCACGATCGGGAATCACGTTGTTGTTGACGCCCGCCTGCACGGCGGCGACGGTGAGCACGGCGGGCTTGGCCTGGTCGACCATGCGGCTGACCACGGTCTGGTAACCCATCACCGCCATCGCCGCCATCACCACCGGGTCCTTGGTCACGTGCGGGGTCGAGCCGTGGCCACCGATACCCGGCAGCTCGACGTCGATCTGGTCGGTCCCGGCCATGCGCGGCCCGTCACGCAGGCTGACGCTGCCCGCCGGGACGACCGGCGAGACGTGCGCGGCGACCAGTACATCGGGTTTCGGGGCGAAGTCGTAGAGGCCGCCGTTGACCATCGCCACGGCGCCTTCGAGGATTTCCTCGGCCGGCTGGGCGACCAGCACCAGGGTGCCGGACCACTGATCCTTGAGCTGCGCCATGACCTTGGCCACTTCCAGCAGCCAGGTGGTGTGCGCATCGTGGCCACAGGCGTGCATCACCGGTTGGCTGGGGTTGTTCAGCCAGGGGGTGACCTTGGTGCTCTGGTAGGGCAGGCCGGTCTCTTCCTTGATCGGCAGGGCATCCATGTCGGCGCGGTACATCACCACCGGCCCCGGGCCGTTGCGCAGGATGCCGACCACCCCGGTGGTGCCGATCGCGGTCTTCACCTCGAAGCCCTGTTCGCGCAGGGTCTTGGCCACCAGCGCGGCGGTCTCCGTTTCCTGGAAGGCCATTTCGGGATTGCGGTGCAGCTGCTTGAACACCTCGACCAGCTGCGCTTCGTCTTGCTGCACGAGGCCGTCGATGCGCTTGTTCAGATCGGGAGTGGCGGCTTGGGCCGAAGCGGCACAGAGACTCAGGGCGAGGGCGCTGAGTAAGGGATGAAATGACATGACGACAATCCATTAGTTGTTGTTGTGCTAGCCAGTCTGCAAAGGCTGCGGTAAAAGCGTCCAATGCAAAGATAATCAGGAATTGATGCATTGGCTGACTTAATAGACCTCAAGCGCATCCGCCATCTGGTGTTTCTCGGCGAGGAACTGCACTTCTCCCGCGCCGCCGAGCGGGCGAATTTGTCGCAGACCGCCTTCAGTCGCAGCATTCAGGCGTTGGAGGCGGAATTGGGCGTGCGTCTGTTCGATCGCGACACCCGTTCGGTCGCCCTGACCGCGGCCGGGCGCCAGCTGCTGGCACGCGCCCGCGAGCTGCTGAGCAGCGCCAGCCGGCTGAGCGCCGAGGCCAACCACATCGCCCATGCCGAAGGCGGCGAGCTGAATTTCGGCGCCGGCATGATGGCCGCCAACCTGTACCTGCAGGACGCCCTGACCACGTTGCGTCAGCGCCTCCCCAAGCTGATGGTGAAGGTCGAGGTGAACCACTGGCACCACCTGATCCAGCATCTCGACCAGGAGCAGATCGAGTTCTTCGTCGCCTACACCAACGAGCCCATGAGTGACCCGCGCTTCGCCGTCACGCCGTTGCCGGCGCAACCGGCGTCGATCTTCTGTCGCCGCGATCACCCTTTGGCCCAGCAGCAGACACCCATCACCCGCCTGCAACTCGCCGCCTATCCCTGGAGTTCTGTGCGTGCCAGCGATACGCTGCCCGCCCAGCTGCGCGCGGGGCTGGACTTGCCGGCCGGCACGCCGGTGCCGCTGGCGCTGAGCTGCAACGACCTCAGCCTGCTGCGCGAAACCACTCTGGCCAGCGATGCCCTGTTGTTCACTTGGCGGGCCTGGCTGGAACCCGACCTGTACAGTGGCGCCCTCGTCGACCTGGCGGGTCGGCTGCAGCCGGCGCTGCCGCCGTTGAACCTCACCTGTGCGATCGTCTGCCATGCTGGACGCAGCCTGTCGCCGATCGCCCGCCAGGCCATCGAGCTGATCCAGGCCAGTGCCCAGCGCCTGGCTGGCGGCTGAGCCGCGCTGTCCTGAGCGGCGCGAGAAGCCGGAATAGTCCCTTCGCAGAGGGACCAGACAAAAGGAACGGCATGCAAGCGATACAGCGATTCTCGGTGCAAGCGGGGCTGGATGCCGAACGCCAGCTGCTCGACCAGGTGCACGGCGGCCATGGCGACTGCGCGCTGCTGTGCTGGCGCCCGGAGGAACAGGCGCTGGTGATGCCGCGCAAGTTCAGCCGCCTGGACGGCTTCGCCGCGGCCTGTGGGCTCAGCGAGGCGCAGGGCTGGCCGGTGGCGCTGCGCGATACCGGCGGCGAGCCGGTGCCGCAGTCGGCGGCGGTGCTGAATGTCGCCCTGGTCTACGCCGTGCCGCCGCAGGACAAGGAACTGACCCGCCTGGAAAGCGCCTACCTGCGTCTGTGCCAGCCGTTCTGTGCCTGGCTGGCCGCGCAGGGCCTGGAGCCGGGCGTGGGTGCGGTGGACGGCGCCTTCTGCGACGGCCGCTACAACATCACCCTGCAGGCGCGCAAACTGGCCGGCACCGCCCAGCGCTGGTGCCGCCGGCCGAGCGACGGCCGCGCCGTGGTCCTGGCCCATGCCGCGGTGCTGATGGACAACCAGCGCGCGGCCATGGTCGAACTGGTCAATGCCTTCTACCAGGGCTGCGGGCTGGACGAGCGCTGCCGCGCCGCCAGCCACATCGCCCTGGACGAAAGCCTGGCCGCGCCCTGGGCGGCCATCGACAGCCTGCGCGAGCATTACCGCCACGAGTTGGCCGTGGTTGGCCTGAGCCTGAAATAGGGCGCCGCGCGCATCCGCATGAGGTAGAGCGGACGCGCCGCCTCGCGGCAGCCCGCCGTAACTTCGCTAAGCCCAAGGTATCTTCGTGCCGATTGTCGTTTTATCTGGGAGAGCAAATGCTAACTGCGTCTTTGCCTAAGCCTTTGCGGCTTACGCTACTGTTCTTCTCATTCGGCACTTCGCCCGCTGTTTTTGCCTGCCCGGCAGGACAGATCGAAGTCTGTGCGACCGCTTGCGTGTGTGTTCCGAACTACGGCGAGGTGCTGGGGCCGATCCACGAGGAAATGACCCAAATAACCGCCCCTGTCTTGCAGGAATGGCTAGTGCAGTCACGCAACTCTGCTGCACGTGAAGGCACTCAGACCATCCCGCTGAATATTAGAAGCCAGCTCGAACAATATTATGAAAGTCGAGTGCTTGATGCCGTGCGCTACAAGGTTGGCGACAGCGGCGAGTTAAGCGCTGCACGCACCATGCTGCAGAATCCAGAGATCACTGCGGTCACCCTCATCGATATCATTGTCTTCAGGTCTGAGGAGGACGCGCTGAACAATGTCGCGCTCTGGGCGCATGAGTTAAAGCATGTGCAGCAGTACCAGGATTGGGGTGTTCAAGAGTTTGCCATTCGCTACAGCCGCGACTACAACGCCGTCGAAGCGCCCGCGTACGAAATCCAGAATAAAGTCGCCAGCTCACTTAGAGAAGGCGCAGCCCAGCCCCCGCTTCCTCAATAGCCCAACTCAAGCCTCGCAGTCTGCTTCGGTGACTACTGCCTTTCGCGGAGGGCCGGAGTCGACCTCAGTGGGAATCCTTGCTGCGTTCAATGTCCTTCTGGCTGATTCAGGCGCGGATTTGGTCCGCGCTGCCTTTCCTTGGCGAGGCAGCGACTTGTGCTTCCCAGGCCGCGCCCCGGTTTCAGATATGCAACGCATGCCCCAGCGCACGCAGCGCCGCTTCCTGCACCGCCTCGCCGAGGGTCGGGTGGGCGTGGATAGTGCCGGCGATGTCTTCCAGACAGGCTCCCATCTCCAGCGACTGGACGAACGCCGTGGACAGCTCCGAGACCGCCTTGCCCACGGCTTGCCAGCCGAGAATCAGGTGATTGTCGCGGCGCGCCACCACGCGGACGAAGCCCTCGCCGGACTCCAGGGTCATCGCCCGGCCGTTGGCGGCGAACGGGAAGCTGCTGACGATGCAGTCCACCCCGGTCGCTTTGGCCTGCTCCGGGGTCTGGCCGACCACCACCACTTCCGGGTCGGTGAAGCACACCGCCGGGATCGCCGTCGGCGCGAATTCGCGGCGCTTGCCGGCGATCATCTCGGCGACCATCTCGCCCTGGGCCATGGCCCGGTGCGCCAGCATCGGTTCGCCGGCCAGGTCGCCGATCGCCCAGACGTTGCGCATCGAGGTGCGGCACTGCGCGTCGATCTTCACGGCGCGGCCGTGCATGTCCAGGTGCAGGGCTTCGAGGTTCCAGCCGCTGGCGTTGGGGTGGCGGCCGACGGCGATCAGCACCTGGTCGGTCTCGATCACCCGCTGCGCGCCCTGATCGTCGCGCACGCGCAGGCCGTGGCCGCCCGGTTCCAGGCCCATCACGCTGTGGCCGAGGTAGAGCTCGACCCCCAGCTTGCGCAGCGCGGCGGCGACCGGTTTGGTCAGTTCCTCGTCGTAGCTGGGCAGGATGCGCGGCTGGGCTTCAACCACCGTCACCTCGACGCCCAGCTTGCGGTAGGCGGTGCCCAGCTCCAGGCCGATGTAGCCGCCACCGACCACCGCCAGGCGCTTGGGCAGTGCCCGGGGCGCCAGCGCCTCGGTGGACGAGATGACGTTGCCGCCGACCGGCAGGAACGGCAGTTCCACCGACTTCGAGCCGGTGGCCAGCAGCATGTGTTCGCAGTGGATCTGCTGAGTGCCGCCCGCGGCGAGATCAACTTCCACCGTCTTGCCGTCGACGATCTTCGCCCAGCCCTCCACCACGCTGAGGCCATGCTTCTTCAGCAACGCGGCGACGCCGGTAGTCAGGCGGTCGACGATGCCGTCTTTCCATTCCACGGTGCGCTGGATGTCGATGCTCGGCGCTTGCACGCTGATGCCCAGCGCCGAGGTGCCGGCGTACTCGCGGGCCTTGAGGTACTCCTCGGCGGCGTGGATCAGCGCCTTGGACGGGATGCAGCCGATGTTCAGACAGGTGCCACCCAGGGCGGCGCCCTCCACCAGCACGGTGCGGATGCCGAGCTGGCCGGCGCGGATGGCGGCGACGTAGCCGCCGGGGCCGCCGCCGACGATCAGCAGCGTGGTTTCAGTGACGTGAGCCATCGACGCTTACTCCAGGAACAGGGTGGCGGGGTGTTCGAGCAGGCCGCGCACGGCCTGGATGAAGGCTGCCGCATCCATGCCGTCGACCACGCGGTGATCGAAGGACGAGGACAGGTTCATCATCTTGCGCACCACGATCTGGCCATTGACCACCATCGGCCGCTCGACCATGCGGTTGACCCCGACGATCGCCACTTCCGGATGGTTGATCACCGGCGTGCTGGCAATGCCGCCCAGCGCGCCGAGGCTGCTCAGGGTGATGGTCGAGCCGGACAGTTCCTCGCGGCTGGCCTTGCCACTGCGCGCGGCGTCCGCCAGGCGTGCCACTTCCGCGGAGTTGCCCCACAGGTCGCGGGATTCGGCGTGGCGCAGCACCGGCACCATCAGGCCGCTGTCGCTCTGCGTGGCGACGCCCAGGTGCACCGCGCCGTAGCGGGTGACCACGTCGGCCTCATCGTCGTAGCGGGCGTTGAGCTGCGGGAACTCGCGCAGGGCGACCACCATCGCGCGGGCGATGAAGGGCAGCAGGGTCAGTTTGCCGCGTGCCGCGCCGTACTTGCCGTTGAGGTGCTGGCGCAGGGCTTCGAGGTCGGTGACGTCGATTTCCTCGACATAGCTGAAGTGCGGAATGCGCCGCTTGGCCTCGGCCATCTTCTGCGCGATCTTGCGGCGCAGACCGATCACCGGGATCTTCTGCTCGTCGTGGCGCGCGGCGTAGCCGGAGGCCACGGTGGCGCCGCCGTGGGTCAGGTAGAGCTCCAGGTCGTCGGGGAGGATGCGCCCGGCGGGGCCGCTGCCCTGTACGAACTGCAACTCGACGCCCAGGTCGCGGGCGCGCTGGCGGATCGCCGGGGAGGCCAGCGGTTTTTCCCCCGGCGCCCGGCGGACGGCCGGCGTCGGCGCTGGGCGGGCTGCCGGGGCGAGCGGCTTGGGCTCCACGCGGGCCTCGGGCTTCGCGGGTTGCGGGGTGGCTTCGGGCTTGGCTGCCGGCTGGGCTGGCGCTGCCTCCTGGGTCTTCGGCGGCGTGGCTTCCTTGAGGTTGCCCTGGCCTTCCACTTCCAGGCGGATCAGTTCGCCGCCCACGGCCAGCACCTGGCCCGGCTCCCCGCCGAGGGCGAGGATCTTCCCGGCTACCGGCGAGGGAATCTCCACCGTGGCCTTGTCGGTCATGACTTCGGCCAGCACTTGGTCCTCATGAACCTCGTCGCCGACCTGTACGTGCCACTCCACCAGCTCGACTTCGGCGATGCCTTCGCCGATATCCGGCATCTTGATGACGTGAATGCCCATTCAGACCTCCATGGCACGCTTGAAGGCGGCGCCAACCCGCGCCGGCCCGGGGAAGTAGTCCCATTCCTGGGCGTGCGGGTAGGGGGTGTCCCAGCCGGTCACGCGCGCGATGGGCGATTCGAGGTGGTGGAAGCAGTGCTCCTGGACCAGCGACATCAGCTCGGCGCCATAGCCGCAGGTGCGGGTGGCCTCGTGGACGATGACGCAGCGCCCGGTCTTCTTCACCGACGCGACGATGGTGTCCAGGTCCAGCGGCCAGAGACTGCGCAGATCGATGATCTCGGCATCGATACCGGTCTCCTCGGCCGCGGTCTGCGCCACGTAGACGGTGGTGCCGTAGGTCAGCACGGTGAGTTCCGCGCCGGGTCGGGCGATCACCGCCTTGTCCAGCGGCACGCTGTAGTAGCCCTCCGGCACCTGGCTGGCCGGGTGCTTGGACCAGGGCGTCACCGGGCGGTCGTGGTGACCGTCGAACGGGCCGTTATACAGGCGCTTGGGTTCGAGGAAGATCACCGGGTCATCGTTCTCGATGCAGGCGATCAACAGGCCCTTGGCGTCGTAGGGGTTGGACGGCATCACCGTGCGCAGGCCGCAGACCTGGGTGAACATCGCCTCGGGGCTCTGGCTGTGGGTCTGGCCGCCGTAGATGCCGCCGCCGCAGGGCATGCGCACCACCATCGGCACGATGAAGTCGTTCACCGAGCGGTAGCGGATGCGCGCCGCCTCGGACACCAGCTGGTCGGTGGCCGGGTAGACGTAGTCGGCGAACTGGATTTCCACCACCGGGCGCAGGCCGTAGGCACCCATGCCGACGGCGGCGCCGATGATGCCGCTCTCCGAAATCGGCGCGTCGAACACCCGCGAGCTGCCGTACTTCTTCTGCAGGCCCTCGGTGCAGCGGAACACGCCGCCGAAGTAGCCGACGTCCTGGCCGAACACCACGACGTTGTCGTCGCGTTCGAGCATGACATCCATCGCCGAGCGCAGCGCCTGGATCATGGTCATGCTGGTTACTGCCTGGGCGTTTTCCGTTTGCGGGTTCATGGCATTCATACCCCGAGCTCCTGACGCTGCCGGCGCAGATGCTCCGGCAGGTCCTTGTAGACGTCGTCGAACATGCTGGCAGCGCTGAAGACGTGGCCGTCCACCAGCGAGCCGTGGCTTTCGGCTTCCTTCTGCGCGGCGATCACTTCGGCTTCCAGTTCCTTGTGCAGCGCGTCGTGCTGCTCATCCGACCAGATGCCGAGGGTGACCATGTGCTGCTTGAGGCGGGCGATCGGGTCGCCGAGCGGGAAGTTGGTCCAGTCGTCGGCCGGGCGGTACTTCGACGGATCGTCGGACGTGGAGTGCGGGCCGGCTCGGTAGGTGACCCACTCGATTAGGCTCGGGCCGAGGTTGCGGCGGGCGCGTTCGGCGGCCCACTGCGAGGCGGCGTAGACGGCGAGGAAGTCGTTGCCGTCGACGCGCAGCGAGGCGATCCCGCAACCGACCCCACGGTTGGCGAAGGTGGTGCCTTCACCGCCGGCGATGGCCTGGAAAGTGGAGATCGCCCACTGGTTGTTGACCACGTTGAGGATCACCGGCGCGCGGTAGACGTGGGCGAAGGTCAGGGCAGTGTGGAAGTCCGCCTCGGCGGTGGCGCCGTCGCCGATCCAGGCCGAGGCGATCTTGGTATCGCCCTTGATCGCCGAGGCCATGCCCCAGCCGACCGCCTGGATGAACTGGGTGGCGAGGTTGCCGGAAATCGAGAAGAAGCCGTACTCGCGGCTGGAGTACATGATCGGCAGCTGGCGACCCTTGAGCGGGTCGGCCTCGTTGGAGAGCAGCTGGCAGATCATGTCCTTCAGCGGGTAGTTCCGCGTGATCAGGATGCCCTGCTGGCGATAGGTCGGGAAGCACATGTCGCCGTCCTTCAGCGCCATGGTGTGGGCGGTGGCGATGGCTTCCTCGCCCAGGCACTGCATGTAGAAGGACATCTTCTTCTGCCGTTGCGCGGTGGTCATGCGCGCGTCGAAGATGCGCGTCTTGAGCATGGCGCGCAGGCCGGTCTCCAGCTGCTCGCGGCTCAGCCCCGGGTTCCAGTCGCCGAGCGCCTGGCCGTCATCGTCGAGCACGCGCACCAGGCTGTAGGCGAGGTCGGCGGTCTGCGCCGGCTCCACGTCGATGGCCGGCTTGCGTACCTCGCCGGCCGCGGACAGGTGCAGGTAGGAAAAGTCGGTCTTGCAGCCGGGACGGCCGGTGGGTTCCGGGACGTGCAAGCGCAGGGGAGCGTAATCGGTCATGGCGTGCCTCCGGCCTTTGCGGCCCAAGGAAGGGATCGGAAAGGGCTCAGCGAACGGGCGCGGCGGAGAACGGACTGGGCGGGTGCAGCCCGGGCTGGGCAGCGGCGAAAAAACGGTGCGCGCGGACGCGGCAGAGGAGCGGGGTGTGCGTGACGTCACTCATGGTGAGGTCCTCATCGTTTGTTCTTGTGAATTCAGTATATGCCTCGGTAGCTGGTTTTTTGCGCCAAATTGACTCGGCTGTAGCGGCTTGATTAGTATGTTTGAACTAACAAAGCCATAAACGGTAGAACAGCTAACCATGGCCGAACTCGACCGCATCGACCTCAAGATTCTCCGCGCTCTGGCCGAGGATGGCCGCCTGAGCTGGCGCGACCTGGCCATCAAGGTGGGCCTGTCGCTGACCCCGACGCTGCGCCGGGTGCGGCGCCTGGAGGAAGAGCATTACATCCAGGGTTACTTCGCCCGCCTCGACGAGGAGCGCCTGTCCGGGGCGATGAGCGTGTTCGTCTCAGTCTCCTTAGAAAAGCAGACCGGCGACTACCTCGCTCGGTTCGAAGAACGCATAGTCGAGGCGCCGCAAGTGATGAGCTGCTTCCAGATGACCGGCGACGCCGACTACATGCTGCGCGTGGTGGTCAAGGATCTGGCCGCCTACCAGGCCTTCCTCACCAACACCCTGACCTGCATCCCCGGCGTCGCCGGGATCAAGTCGGCCTTCGCCCTGAAGTCGGTGATGCTGCGCTCGGCGCCGCCGCTCTGATTGCTCGCTGGCAAGGCAGGACGGTGGTTATTTCTGGGTGACTCACTGCGCTCGCTCTTCGGGCCGAAAGCGGTCACCCGCGAATGCCTGCTCTCGACCCAGGCTGTGTGAAAATGCCGGTATCGCCTAAATTTGATGAATCGATGTCAGCGGGGGCTGCACATGAAGCGATTCATCGAGGGGGAAAGTCGGGCACAGGTGAGTTTGCTTCCAGAGTGCTTGGATGACTACATTACCGACGAGAACCCAATCCGTGTGGTTGAAGCGTTCGTCGAGCAGCTCGATCTGGCTGGGCTGGAGTTTTCCGGTGCAACTCCTGCCACAACGGGGCGTCCGTCCTACCATCCCGCGGTGTTGCTGAAGATCTACCTCTACGGTTACCTCAACCGCATTCAATCCAGCCGTCGCCTAGAGCGCGAATGTCAGCGCAACCTCGAACTGATGTGGCTAACTGAACGGTTGGCGCCAGACTTCAAAACCATTGCCGACTTCCGGCGCGATAACGGCAAAGCCACCCGCAATGTCTGTCGGCAGTTTGTTGTGCTGTGCCGCAACCTTGACCTGTTCTCACAGTCGATCGTGGCCATCGATGGCAGCAAGTTCAAGGCCGTCAACAATCGCGACCGGAACTTCACCAAGGCCAAGTTGCGCGCACGAATGGAGCAGATCGAGAAGAGTATTGATAGGTATCTGGCGGCGATGGACACCGCCGACCGAACCCAGTCCGATGTCGTCGAGGCGAAGACGAGCCGTCTCCAGGACAAGATCGAGAAGCTCAAACAGCAAATGCAGGCGCTCAAGGAGATGGAACAACAGCTACACCAAGCGCCGGATGGACAGGTATCTCTCACTGATCCCGATGCTCGCGCCATGGCCACCAGCGGCCGAGGCACCGGAGTGGTCGGCTACAACGTACAGACCGCCGTGGACGCTAAACATCACCTGATTGTCGCCCACGAAGTGACCAACGTTGGCCATGACCGAACTGCGCTGGCCATGATGGCCGAGCAAGCGCGGAGCGCCACCGGAGTCGAAGCCCTCACGGTCGTAGCCGACCGCGGCTATTTCAGTGGCGAAGAAATTCTCGCCTGCGAGCAGTCCGGCATAACCACCTACGTACCCAAGCCACTGACGTCGAACAGCAAGGCTGACGGTCGCTTCGGCAAGCAGGACTTCGTGTATGCGCCCGAGAAGAACGAATACCGCTGCCCCGCTGGGGAAAGCTTGATCTACCGCTACACGAACCTCGAGGCCGGGCTGACGACGCATGCCTACTGGAGTTCGAACTGCAAGCAGTGTTCGATCCGGTCGCAGTGCACCAGCCTTTCATATCGAAGAGTTCGGCGCTGGGAGCACGAGGGCGTCATCGATGCCATGCAACAGCGACTGGATCACCAGCCCGGGATGATGGGCGTGCGTCGTCAGACCGTTGAGCACCCGTTTGGAACGCTTAAATACTGGATGGGCTCGACGCATTTCCTGACAAGAACGCTGGCGCGTGTGAGCACCGAGATGAGCCTGCATGTACTCGCCTACAACTTCAAACGACTGGTGAGCATCCTCGGCATCGCAGGAGCACTGGAAGCAATGCGGGCCTAAAGAGTGATGGCCTTTTTCCGCCCTCTATAAGCCTTCTGAGAGGGGTTTCAACCGACGTCAGGGCTTACCTCCGCCTCTTACGGCGATCTGCGGTGATCGGTTGCTTTGGCTGCCAAGGCGTGACCGGCTCTGGAAGTTGGTCGAGTTGCTGGCTGTTTTCACACAGCCTGGACCCATAGCGGACACTAACGCCTTAGTTAACCGGCGCCGTAGGCGCAGGCCGGAGGGTACCAATACAGGCCATGACAATGCGAAGCATGGCCTGTGTTAGCGTCCGCTTTGAACGACCAGTTAGGCTGGGATGCAAAAGCACAGCTCCCACACGGTGGACTAGTTCTGCTCCGGCGACATGACTGCTCCTATGCTAAGTAGGCCGAGCCCGGGAGGTGGCATGGGGTGGATATCGGAAGATAACAGCTTGAGTTCCGCTTCTCTTATCTGACGCTTTCCGTTGGCTTGCGTCTTCTCAAAGCGCTTTTCTTCAGCACTCCTTTTCTTGAGCGCACTAGCCATTCTGTCGTATGCATACTCAGACATGGGCTCACTCTTAAGTGCACGCTCCAAGTACGTAATTGCTTCACTGGGTAGACCTTTGTTGTTAAGCAGGTTTCCAATGTTTGAAACTATCCATTGCGAGGAGTCCTCTGGCTTCATGAGAGCTTCAGCTTTTCGGTATGCTTGGAGTGCTTGATCGTAGAGATCAAGGCGCAGGCAAGAGTTGCCAAGGTAGCCGAGATACTCAATGGACTTCGGGTTCTCGATCGAAAGGTTCCAGAGAAGTGCAACAGCAATTTCATGAAGATCTATTTCTTGGGCTAGCCGTGCGTATTTATACCGAAGTGCCACGTGGGTCGGATGATTGACGAAGCATTTCTGAATAATCTGAAGTGCCTCTGCGGTTTTTGTCTCGCGTTAAAATGCTTCGGCAAGATCGATCGCCACATCTGGAAATTGCTCGGGACCAAACTTCTGTAACTCAGCGATCGCGCTTTCGTTGTCTTGGGAATCGCTGTGGCAAAGAGCAATAGCCCGACTAATCGATGCGTCCTTGGGGTATTTCGTTTGCGCATTAGCGAGGATGGACATGGCTGCATTAGCACGCTTCACAAATCGAAGTATGTGAGCCACATTCACCTGAATATTAGGCTTGTCTGAGTGTGCTTCAGCGAAGGCAGTGAGGGGACTTATGTCGGTCTCGCCTCCGAGGTGATATTCGCATACCAAGACCCAGGCCTGATGTATCAGTGCATCATCGCCGGTTTGTTTTGGAATCTCCTCAAGAAGAGATTTCCGCGCCTCTGAATATTTTTTATCAAAGAACTCATTAAACCAAGAGCGATTTACGCTGGGCTCGCTGTTCTCGGAATTGACCATACTAACTAGGCGGCCTGGTACAAAACCTAGAGACCGCATCTGGGTTCGTATTTGATTGCACGCTGCTCCTGTTGCAGCCTGCATGCTTCCGTCTGATCTGTTTTCCTCGTATTTTCCGGGGGTGATCCCGAGGAGATCGCTTGGTAGATGCAATTCTCCGTTCATCGGCAGGAGAAAATAAACTCTATCTCGGCCGAGTTTTCCAATAAACAGACCGAACTCAAAAAGCACGTTGTCACGCACGGTGGCAGATGAAGTACTTCGGATTTTGATCAAATCATCTGGAGAAAAAACGAATACTGCAAAGTCGCTTTCTTGCAGAGCCTTCGAAAGCGACTCAATTGTCGTTTTGGAAAGCTCAAATACACCCTGATCCCAAACGGTGACTTCAGCATCATGGAGGAGGTTTTGTTGTACTGCGTAAGCAACATTCAGGCCCTCCACAGAGGATCCTATAAAAACGCGAGGCTTGGCCATAATGGGGTCCAGAGTGTTGAGATGGTTGCGTGATCGGGAATCCTAACTATAAGTAGGCGACAGATGCGAAGTGATTTTTACACCACTTGTGTCGCATAACGTCCCTTGCTCACCTGTACGCCCTTGACCCCATTGAGCCGATCACTCGAAACGCGACATGAAGCTGATGGGAAAGCGACAACAGTAGGCGGGAGGTTAGGAAGTCGTTTGCTAAATGTCTATGGTCGGTGTCGGCGCAAGCGTCGTCACCCAGCGAGTGCCCGCTTTTGGCCGATCTCTGTCTCTCGCGAACGTCCGTTGTGGGTCGACTCCGGCCTGTCACGACCGGCAACAGTCGACAGAAGCGGACCTTCAAGAGATCCGCAAGGCCAGGAGCGGCCGGGACAAGGCCGGGAACCTCAAGTGAGCGGAAGATTCTTGGTGACGCAATGAATACCGCCGCCGCCGGCGGCGATCGGGTCGATATTCACCTGTTCCACCACCCGTCCCGGATAGAGCTTGGTCAGCAGGTCCTTACAGTATTTGTCCGCCGCCGCGTCGCCGAACTGCGGGGCGATCACGGCGCCGTTGATCGGCAGGTAGTTGATGTAGCCCGGCGCGAAATCCGGGTTGTTGCGGCTGTACTGGTTGCTGCGCACCGTCAGGGGCGGCGGCAGGGTGTGGACCACCAGCTTGCGTCCATCGGCATCGGTGGCCGCGTTGAGGATTTCCAGGTGCTTGCGGGTCACGGCGTAGTCGTAGGACTTGGGGTCGTTGTCCAGGTTGGCGATCACCACGCCGGGTTTGACGAAGCGCGCATAGAAGTCGACGTGGGCGTCGGGGATGTCCTTGTTCTTGATGCCCGGCAGCCAGATGATCTTGCGCAGGCCGAGGTTGGCCTTCAGCTCGGCCTCGATCTGCGCCTTGCTCATACCCGGGTTGCGGTTGCTGTTGACCCAGCAGCTCTCGGTGATGATCGCGGTGCCGTGGCCGTCCACCTCGATGCCACCGCCTTCACCCACCAGCGCGCTGCGAATGTAACTGGCCTCCAGCTCGTAGCTCAGGGTGGCGGCCGCACGGGTGTCGTTGCTCGCCGGCTGCTTGTCACCCCAGCCGTTGAAGTTGAAGTCCACCAGGCCCAGGCCACCCGCTCCGTCGACCACGAAGCAGCCACCGTAGTCACGCACCCAGACGTCATCCAGCGGCATGGTCAGGAACTCGATGTTGGTGGTGCCGCATTTGCTCCTCGCCTGGGATAGCTGGTTGGCCCGGCACAGGACGGTTACCGGCTGGTACTTGGCGATGGTCTTGGCGAGCAGGGCGATGGTGTTGTTGACGGCAGTCTCCCAGCCCTCCCAGACGCGGGAAGAAGCCGCGAAGGCCAGGATCACCCGCTCCTGCGGGCCGTGTTCGTCGGGCATGTACCAACTCGCGGCCAGGGCGGCGGGAACGCGGGCCGCGCCGAAACCGAGGCCGAGCGAGGCGACGGCGCCGATGCCGCTGGCGGCCATCAGCTGTTTGATGAAGTCACGACGTGTAGACATGGTGGGTCCCTCTTCTGGTGGGGGGGTGTGATGCCGCCGCAACCGGTCGGCTCGCCATCAATGGCTTGCTGCTCCCTGGCACGACGGACGGGCCGGCGGCCCGTCGCCGGCTCAAAAGGTCTTGTTGGCGCCCAGCACCAGGGTGGCCGAGCAAACGTCGTCGAAGCCCATGTAGTTGGCGCATTCGCTGTCCGCGAGATCGGTATCGACGTAGCTGGCCGACCAGTTCAGGCCGAGCAGTTCCTTGCTCAGCTTGAGCTGCCATTCGCGGTAGCTGCTGCGGGTGTCGCCGGCGCCATCGAGCAGCAGCGGATCCTTGGGGTCGACCTTGCCGTAGCGCAGGTCCAGGGCCACGTCCGCCGGCAGCAGGGTGCCGTAGCCGACGTAGCTGTACAGGTAGCTCTGGTCGCCACCGAGGTTGTCGGAGTAGTAGGCACCCAGCTTGGCGCCATAGGCGGTCAGCTGGCTGAAGTACTCGCCGTAGTTGAGCTCGCTCTGCCGCGGGTACTCGTACTTGTAGTAGGCGGTGTCCAGGCTGATGTCGTCGCTGATCTGCCAGTTGTAGCCGGCGTAGTAGTCCAGCTCCTGGCGCGTCTTGCTGCTCAGGCCGAAGTCGACGTTGGAACTCCACACCCCGGCATACAGGCCGCTGCTGTGGCTGAGGGTGGCCGAGCCCTGCAGCGCCGGGTCGTTCTGGGTCTGCGAGATGCCGCGGGTGCGGTAGTCGCTGTAGACGCCGGCATCCAGGTACAGGGCGAAGTCTTGGTTCAGCTCGATGGCCTGGCTCAGCCCCCAGGGGGCGAGTAGGACGATGGCCAGGGCGGCCTTGGACGGGTACTGCATGGAGAGGCTCCTTTCTTGTTGTTGTGGGCAAGGCGCTGCCATGCCGCGCCGACTGGCGCGGCGGCAGTTGGGGCTCGGGTGGTCGGCCGCGGGGGCCGGAGCGTCAGTGGCTGGCGGTCTTGAAGGTGGTCCAGGCACGCATGCGCGCGCGCATCGAGCGCTGCGGGATGTCCTTGCCGGGAATCAGCCGCGCGTAGGTGGCTTCGTCGACGTAGATGTCCGGGTTGTTGCGCATGTCTGCATCGACCATCGGCCTGGCCTTGGCGTTGGAGGTCGGGTAGCCGGTGAAGTTGCTGATCGCCGCCATGTTCTCCGGCCGCATGACGAAGTTGATGAAGGTGTAGGCGTACTCCGGATGCCTGGCATCCACCGGGATGGCCATGGTGTCCATCCACACCGTGGTGCCTTCGCGCGGGATGTGGAAGCGGAAGTCCGCCGGCTTGCCGGCACCGCTGGCGGCGCGCTGGGCCTGGGTGAAGTCGCCGCTGTAGCCGAGCGACAGGCACAGGTCGCCGTTGACCAGGTCGGTGACCGGCTGCGACTGGAACTTGCGGATGTAGGGCTTGATCGCCAGCAGCAGCTCGCTGGCCGCCTTCAGGTCGGCCGGCTCGGCGCTGCGTGGCGTACGGCCGAGGTAGTTGAGCGCCACGGCCATGACCTCGTCCGGCGAGTCAATCATGGAGATGCCGCAGTCGGCGAACTTGGCCGCGTTCTCCGGCTTGAACAGCAGGTCCAGGCTGTTCACTGGCGCGCCGGGCATGCGCTTCTCGACCATCGCGGCGTTGTAGGTGATGCCGATGCTGCCCCAGGTGTAGGGCACGGTGGCGTGCCGCGAGTAGGGATACTTGGTCTGCAGGCTACGCAGGCCGGGCTCGATGTCGGCCAGGTGCTGGAGCTTCTCCGGATCGAGCTTCTGCAGGGCGCCAGCGCGCATCAGGCGCTCGGCCACGGTGTCGCCGGGGAAGATCAGGTCATAGCCGCTGTTGCCGGACATCATCTTGGCCTCCAGCATCTCGCTGCCTTCCATGACGTCGTAGATCACCTTGATACCGGTCTCCTTGGTGAAGTTGGCCAGGGTGTCCTCGGCGAAGTAGTCCGCCCAGTTGTACAGGCGCAGGGTCTTGTCCTCGGCGGCGGCCGAGGCCTGGGCGCAGCACAGCGCCAATGCAGCGATCAGCAGTGGATTCTTGGTATTCATCGTCAGACTCCCCGGGCGTTCCAGTGGCTATGAGTTTGGCGGCCATCCAGGCCCAGCAGCGGTCCGTACATCTCCGGGCGGCGATCGCGGTAGATGCCCCAGGTCAGGCGCTCCTCGCGCATAGCGGCGAGGTCCAGATCGCGCACCAGCACACCGCTGGTGTCGCGGTCGGCCTCCGCCAGCAGTTTGCCCTTGTGATCGGTGATGAAGGACGAGCCGTAGAAACTCATCTGCAGGTCCGGGTCGGTAGTCGCCACCTCGCGGCCGACGCGGTTGGCTGCGATCACCGGGACGATGTTGGCGGCGGCGTGGCCGCGCTGGGTCAGCTGCCAGTGGTCGCGCGAATCCAGTGCGGCGGCGCCCGGCTCGGAGCCGATGGCGGTCGGATAGAGCAGCACCTCGGCGCCCATCAGCGCCAGGCAGCGGGCAGTCTCGGGGAACCACTGGTCCCAGCAGATGCCGACACCGATGCGGCCATAGGCGGTGTCCCAGACACGGAAGCCGGTGTCGCCGGGGCTGAAGTACTCCTTCTCCTGGTAGCCGATGGCGTTGGGGATGTGGGTCTTGCGGTACACACCGAGCAGGCGGCCGTCGGCATCGGCCACGGCCAGGGAGTTGAAGTAGGCGTTGCCGGCCTTCTCGAACCAGGACAGCGGCAGGACCACGCCCAGTTCGCCGGCCAGCGCGGCGAAGCGCTTGAGCAGCGGGCTGTGCGCGTACTCCTCGGCCAGCGCCAGGTGCTTGTGATCCTGTTCGATGCAGAAATACGGAGTGGCGAACAGCTCCTGCAGCAGGATCAGCCGGGCGCCGCGGGCTGCAGCCTCGCGCACCAGCTGCTCGGCGCGGTCGAGGTTGTCTTTCAGGTCCCAGCTGCAGGCGAACTGGGTGGTGGCGACGGTCAGTCTGCTCATGGCCTCACCCCTTCAGCGGCCAGCGCGGCTGCTGCTGGGTGATGCAATGCACCCCGCCACCGCCGTGGGCCAGCTGGTTGATCCGCACCGGCACCACTTCGCGACCGGGGAAGGCCATGCGCAGGGTGGCCGCCGCCTGGTCGTCGGCGGCGATGCCGTAGGCCGGCATGATGATGGCGCCGTTGCAGATATAGAAGTTGGTGTAGGAGGCACAGAATACCTCGGCCTCGGTATCCACCGCCTCGCTGGCCTCGAACAGTTCGAGCAGCTCGAAGGAGCGCCCCTTGGCGTCGGTGGCCAGCTCCAGGGCGCGGCGGTTCTCGCGGATCACTTCGGCATACACCGAGGACTGGTCGCGGGTGGCATCGACCAGCAGCGCACCGGGACGGGCGAAGGCACACACGCCATCGACGTGGCCGTCGGTCATGTCGCCGGTGACGTACTGCGGATCGCCCGGCAGCCAGATGGTCTTCTTCACGCCCAGCAGGCGGGCGAAGATCTCTTCCATCTCGGCCTTGCTCATGCCCGGGTTGCGGTTGGGGTTGAGCAGCACCGACTCGGTGGTGATTAGCGTGCCTTCGCCGTCCACATGGATGGCGCCGCCCTCGTTGCTCAGCGGCGTACCGAAGCACTCCAGTCCCAGACCATTGAGGATGCGCCGCGCCAGGCCCTCGTCGAGACCGTGCTCGGACTTGCCGCCCCAGGCATTGAAGCGCCAGCTGACGCCGGCCAGGCCCAACTGCGGGTGACAGACGAAGCTCGGACCCGAATCGCGGCACCAGCTGTCGTCCACCGCCAGCTCGATCAGCTCGACACCCTCCCCGCACAGCTCGCGGGCCCGGAACACCGCCGAAGGATCGACCACCATCTTCACCGGCTCGAAGCGGGCGATGGCGTTGGCCACCCGGGCGAAGTCGACCTGCACCTCGGCCAGGGTCACGCCCCAGCCAGACTCCCACAGCGACTGATTGTGCGGCCAGACCATCCAGGTGGCGGCGTGCGGGGCCCATTCGGCGGGCATGAACCAAGCGTTTGGAGCGACTGCGTTCTGTTGCATACAAGTGCCTTTCAGTTAAGTCTTTGTTATCACTGAAAACCGCAGATGCGGTGATGGCTTGCATGCTAGGCCTGTAAAAACGTCGTAACAAACGATAGATTTTGCACAATCCTGATTAGCTGGGCTTATCAATCATGCTCAAACACTGGCCTCCCCTGAACGCCCTGCGCGGCTTCGAAGCCGCAGCCCGCCTGGGCAGCTTCCACAAGGCTGCCGAAGAGTTGCACCTGACCCAGTCGGCCATCAGTCAGCAGATCCGCAGCCTGGAAAGCTTCCTCGAACAGCCATTGTTCTTCCGCAACGGCCGCAGCGTGGCGCTGACCGATGCCGGCTTCGACCTGCTCAGCACCACCCAGGCGCTGCTGCAGCAGTTGGCCGTGGGTATCCGCCGCCTGGAGCAGTACCGCAAGCCCAACCAGTTGGTGGTCAACACCACCCCAGCCTTTGCCCGCCACTGGCTGGTGCCGCACCTGGCGGACTTCCACCAGCGCCACCCGCAGATCGACCTCTGGTTGCTGACCACCGACGAGACGCCGGACATGGCCACCCAGACCATCGACATCGCCGTGCGCGACGACCTCAGCGCCCAGGCCGAATGCAGCTTTCGCGTGCTGCTGGAAGATCGCCTGTACCCCGCTTGCCATCCCGGCCTGCTGGAACTGGCAGCGGATGCACGGACCACCCTGCATGGCGAGCGCGAGATGGACTGGAGCCACTGGCAGGTGCAGGGCGGCGCCGATGTCGGCCAGCACAGCCAGGGGCTGAACTTTTCCGATCCCGGCCTGCTGCTGGATGCCGCCAGCCAAGGGCTGGGGATAGCCCTGGTCAGCCAGCTGCTGGCCGGCCGCGCGCGGGATCAGGGTCTGCTGGTGCCGCTGGCGGAGCAGACGGTGCGCGGTCCGAACTGGACCTGGCTGGTGCACCGCGATAGCCAGGGCGACCCGCTCACCCGCAGTTTCTGCGACTGGCTGGTCGGGGCCCTTGAGGAAGATTCAAAGGGGGTCGAGCCGCCGCTGGGACAGGGCTACTGAATCCGTTTGATTCGTGAACGGTGCTATGGCCGCCGTGGTTCGAAAGCTGCAAGTCCGAAGCGTCCGCTTCGGCCAGAAGCGGACGCTCGCTTCTTACTGAAAACCTCTCCCCTGATGAGAAGAGGCTTCAGGAGGCTCCCTTCAGTTTTGGTACTCACTGAATTTCGCAGAGTTGGGCTCAAGGGGAAGGGCCAATCCATTAGCGATGTACGAAACAGTGCGATAGAAACCCGCGAGCATCATGACTTCCAAGATCTGGTTATTGTCGAAATGCTCGCTGATCCTTGCGAACTCTTCGTCGCTCAGCGCCGCTCGCTCATGCAGGGCATCGATTGTCTCAAGCAGCGCGGCCTCATCATCTCTCCACTGCCCCGAGCGCAAAGGTACTTCCAGGGTTCCGGTGACCTCATCCCTTGTGAGCCCAGCAGCTTGGCCAAAAGCCCATACGTGCACCCCCCACTCGTACTCACATCCTGTCCGCGCGCAAATCCTGTTAATGGCCAGCTCCCGTTGACGAAGAGTCAGCAGTGTTCCCTCAAGCAGCGATCCGCCCCTGAATTTACGCCACGCGCGGTCACTACTTGCGATAGTTGTGAACAGCAGTAGTGGTGGGACGCCAGTCCCCATGATCTTGTCAAAAACGGCTTGGACTTCATCCGGATAGGGTTGATTAAGTGGGTTGATTCTCGCCATGGTATCCTCCGCTATTGAAAGTGTAGCGATCTCTTTATGCTACAAAATCAGTAGCACTGCAAGGCGGATAGAGATGACTGATGACGAACAACATTTTTCGTCAAAGATGGAGGGGCGCCGCCCGATCATGGCGCTTCTGGAACTGCTTGGACAAAAGTGGGCGCTGCGGATTCTCTGGGAGCTTCGAGATGGCGCGCTGAGTTCACGAGCATTACGTACCGCCGCAGGAAATATTTCACCCACAGTACTGCAAGCAAGGGTCAACGACCTGCGTGATGCCGGCCTGATTGTGTTGGGCGATCAAGGGTACTCGCTGACATTGTTAGGCGTAGAGCTTCAGGGGGCATTTGCTCCGCTATATCAGTTTGCGGGTCGATGGGCCGATGCATTGAAGCAGGACGCCCCCTAGTCGTCCGCTGCTCCCCATACTGCTTATGGAAAAGGGGACTGGAAAAGGGGACAGATTTATTTATAAAGCAGACCGGCCGCTTCTGGCTGCTCGCCACTGGCAACTTCGGGGCGATCGCTGCCAGTTGGTGGACAAGCAAAGCGTTGTCCACCCTACAGTCCCGGATTCCACCATTGAAATGTCCAGGCTACCTTGCTACCGCTACCGTTGCGAGGGCAGCACCCGCTACAGCACGGGGCATGCCTACAACATGGCGGGCCTAGGATCGAACTGCTACGCGGACACCATCGATATCGCCCCGTCCTGCCCGCCCGAGCAGGTTGTCGCCGAGGCCACGGCGTTCGTGGTGTGCCAGTAGCCCCGCGACGGGCTGGGGCTCAGGCGCTGTGCTGCGGGAGCTTGATCGGCTGGTCGCGTTCGGGTGCGTCTTCGGCCTGGTTGTCCGGCGCGTCGTCACCCTCCGCCGGTTCGCCGTCCAGCCATTGCTCGGTGGATTTCTGCGCCTGGTCGATCTGTTTGTTGAGTTCCTTGGCCGTTTCGTTCAGCGCGTTGCGGGCAGCCTGTTCGACTTCCTGCTGGGCTTTCTCGGCGAGTTTCTGGGCGGCGTCTTCGGCGGCTTCGCAGCCGGCCAGCAGGGCCAGAGCGGCGACGCAGGCGACCCGCAGCGAGCGAGCGGTGAGCGGGGAAAAGGACATGGTGACTTGCTCCATAGAGATGGCACGGCGTGGCCGTGACGAACAGGGGGCCGATGGTACGGTTTGGACAACAGGTGAGACATCTAGGGTGGAAAACCCGCGAAGCGGTTTCCCACCGAGAGAGATCCAGGCTTCCTCGCTGCTGTATCAGTTAGCAGGAAGGGGGCGCTTGCGGCGTCAGCGTGCAGGCTGGTCAGACGGCGTTCCGGCCTCGGGCTTGAGCGCCAGTTCGCCGCGCTCGCGGACCCAGAACAGCGTGGCGCCAGCCACCGCCGCCGGCATCACCAGGACGTTGACCACCGGCACCAGCAGCGCCAGGTAGGTGACGCCGCCGAAGCCGAGGCTCTGCCAGCGTTTCTCGCGCAGCCAGGCGAGCATCTCGTTCCAGCCGAGCTTGTGGTTGTCGGCGGGATAGTCGATGTACTGGATGGCCATCATCCACACGCCGAACAGCAGCCACAGCGGCGCGGCGATCAGGTTGACCCCGGGGATCAGCGAGAGGATGAACAGGCCCACGGCGCGCGGCAGGAAGTAGCCGAGTTTGCGTGCCTCGCGGCCGAGGGTGCGCGGCACCATGGCCAGCAGTTCGCCCCAGCGGAAGGGCGGGAAGTCGTCCTGGCCGCGCACCACCACTTCCACCTTTTCGGCGAGAAAACCGTTGAGCGGGGCGGCGATGATGTTGGCCAGCATGGTGAAGCTGAAGAACACCATCAGCAGCACCAGGGCGACGAACAGCGGCCACAGCAGGTAGTCGAGAAAGCCCAGCCAGTCCGGCAGGCTGGGCATCAGGGCGTCGACCCAGCCGCTGAACTGGCGCACGGCAAAGCCGACCAGGGCGGCGAACAGCAGCAGGTTGAGGGTCAACGGCAGCAGCACGAACAGGCGCAGGCCGGGGCTGAGGACCAGCTTCAGGCCTTCGCGCAGGTATTGCGGGCCGCTCAGCGCAGGGGCAGGCATAGGGTTCTCCCATGGATAAATTCGCGCCGACCTTACCGGCTTTACCCTATGGCGCCTAGCGCTAGGGCTGATAGACGCAGGCCCGGTTGCGCTGCTGCTTGGCCTGGTACATGGCGCTGTCGGCGGCCTTGGTCAAGGCTTCCGGGCTGTCGGCGTGCTCGGGGTAGAGGGCGATGCCGATACTCAGGGTTACAAAATCGATCTGCACCCCGCTCAGTTCGATCGGCGTCGCCAGGGCGCCGAGCAGGCGCTCGGCGAGCTTGCTGGCGGCTGCGCGCGAGGTGGCGGGCAGCAGCATGATGAATTCGTCGCCGCCGACCCGGAAGAAACGGTCGGGCTGGCGCAGGGTCTGGCGCAGGCGCGCGCCGATGGCGATCAGCAGGGCGTCGCCGGCATCGTGGCCATAACGGTCGTTGACTTCCTTGAAGCGGTCGAGGTCGATGAACAGCAGCGCCAGCGGATTGTGCGTGCGCTGGGCGGCATCCAGAGCGGCCTTCAACTGTTCGTCGAAGGCCTTGCGGTTGCCCAGCCCGGTCAGCGGGTCACGGTAGGCCATGTCGAGCAGCTGGTTCTGGTAGGCCACCTGATCGCTGATGTCGCGCAGGATGCCGCGGTAGCCGGCGAAGCGACCTTGGCTGTCGCGGACAAAGGCGAAGCTGGTTTCGAAGTAGCCGAGGCTGCCGTCCTGGCGCTTGAGTGGCGCGGCGAAGATGGTTGCACCTTGCTCGCTGAGGGCCTTGAGCAGGTGCGTCTGCGCGCGTTCGACCTCGGCGGCGCTGAGTATGTCGCGGAACGAATGGCCGAGCAGCTGTTCATCCGGATAGCCAAGCAGCGCTTGTACGGCGCGGTTGATGCGAATGATCCGGCCGTGCTCGTCGAGCTCGAAATAGCCGTCGTGGATGGTGTCGAGAATCGCCCGGTCGCGCGCCTCGCTCTGCTCCAGGCGTTCGAGCATGCGGTTGAGCTCGCCGCTCAGTTGCCCGAGTTCGTCATCGCCGTGGTCACTCAGGCGCGGCAACGAGGCCGCGCCGCCGATCCGCGCGATTTCCGCGTGCAGGCGCTGCACGCGGCTCAGCACCCAGCGCTCCAGGCCCAGGTAGATCAGCAGCAGCGCCACCAGCGCGGCGGTGACGGCGAGCAGGAGGAAGAAGTGGATCGCCTGCCGGCCTTGCTGGTACAGCGTGCGCGGCTGGCTGATCTGCATGCGCAGTTCCGGCTCGCCGCGCAAGTTGTGGAACTGCAGTTCGATCCGCTGTTGCTGCGGCCCCAGGAGCCGGCGCGGGCTGATCTGGATCAGCTGCAGGAAGGCACTTCTATCGCGCAGCGGGGCTTGCCAATGCTCGCCGGGGTGGGGTGCGGGCGGCAGCAGCTGCAAGGTGCCGCCCATCTGGGTCTGCAGCTCGGCGAGGCGCTGGGCATCGAGGAAGAGCCCGGCCAGGACATTGCCGATCGGGGCGGCGCTGCCCTGGTTGTTGCTGATCGGGCTGCTGACCAGAATGAGCGGAATACCCTGGATCAGCAGAATCTGGGCGCTGGTTTGCTCGACGCTGGCATGCTTATCGAGCAGGCCCAGTTGGCGGCTGCGCTCGAGGATGGCCTGGCGCAGGCTTTCCAGGCTAGGCGGATGTTGTGTGCCGAGCGCTGGCAGCTCGGGCAAGTCGGGCGGCACCCACTGCTCGCCGAAGACCCGTCCCTGGTTATCGGCATAGACCATGAAATCGAAGCCGAGGTTGATCAGCGAGTCGGGGTCGAGATTGCGCCGGGCGAACTTCTCGCGGCTCAAGCCTTGGGCGAACTCATAGCTGTCATCCCACCAGGCATAGCTGCGCAGCAGGTCGAGGTTGCGCCTGACGGTGTTGTCGATATTGATGCTCAGGCTCTTCGCCTCATTGACCAGCAGCTGGCCATCCTGGCTGTCGAAGCGGCTGAGCAGCAGGTGCTGCGACAGGCTGTTGACGATCAGCAGGGTCAACAGCACGAGGGGGATGAACAGCCAAAGCAGGCGTGTGCGTAGGGTCATTCGGGGCAACTGCAGGCTGTGCCTGCGATCAGGGTGTTCATCTAGAGTCCCCCTGTTTGCCGTGGCGTCCTTTGATCTATGACAAGGCAGGTGCAGCTAGGCGCCGTCACAATTCAACCCATAGAACTCCGCTCTGCGCAGTATAGACAGGCGGCTGCGGCACTTTGCGCATATAGGGTTTGCCTATGGCGCGGATTGGAAATCGGCACTTCCGCCGCGTCGCCGCCCTGGGTAGTCTTGCCGACAATTCTTCGGACCCTGAGTTCAAGCCTTTCAGGAGTGGTTCATGAGCGTATTGGTTAACAAGCAAGCACCGGATTTCACCGCCGCCGCGGTACTCGGCGACGGTTCGATGGTCGAGGATTTCCAACTCTCGGCGCTGCGCGGCAAATATGTCGTGCTGTTCTTCTGGCCGCTGGACTTCACCTTCGTCTGCCCGTCGGAAATCATCGCTCACCACAACCGTATGGATAAATTCCGTGAGTTGGGTGTGGAAGTGGTTGGCGTGTCGATCGACTCGCAGTTCACCCACTACGCCTGGCGCAACACGCCGGTGGAGCAGGGCGGCATCGGCGCGGTCGAGTTCACCATGGTCGCCGACGTCAAGCATGAGATCACCCGTGCCTACGGCATCGAGCACGATGACGGCGTGGCCCTGCGCGCGACCTTCCTGATCGACCGCGCCGGCGTGGTGCAGCACCAGGTGGTCAACAACTTGCCGCTCGGCCGCGAGGTCGACGAAGTGATCCGCCTGGTCGAGGCCCTGCAATTCACCGAAGCGCACGGCGAAGTCTGCCCGGCCGGCTGGCGCAAGGGCCAGAAAGGCATGAAGGCCGACGCCGCGGGCGTCGCCGCCTACCTGGCCGAGAACGCCAACGCCCTGTGATTCGCCGGCGGGCCAGCGCGGCCCGCCCTTACCCGTTTACGGGGCCACCGCCGTTTACGAGCCTTCCCCAAGTGCTTTGGTAGTCCCTTTTTATTTGTGCCGACGTGCAGTCGGGAGGAGTCAGTCATGTCTGAAGTTCGTCACGCGCGGGTCATCATTCTCGGTTCCGGCCCCGCCGGTTACAGCGCCGCGGTGTATGCCGCGCGGGCCAACTTGAAGCCGCTGCTGATCACCGGCATGCAGGCCGGCGGCCAGCTGACCACCACCACCGAGGTCGACAACTGGCCGGGCGATGTCCACGGCCTGACCGGCCCGGCGCTGATGGAGCGGATGCAGCAGCATGCCGAGCGCTTCGAGACCGAGATCGTCTTCGACCATATCAACGCCGTCGACCTGGCCGGCAAACCCTTCACCCTGGTCGGCGACAGCGGCACTTACAGCTGCGACGCGCTGATCATCGCCACCGGCGCCTGCGCCCGTTACCTCGGCCTGCCCTCGGAAGAGGCGTTCATGGGCAAGGGCGTATCGGCCTGCGCCACCTGCGACGGCTTCTTCTACCGCAACCGCGAGGTGGCGGTGGTCGGTGGCGGCAACACCGCCGTGGAAGAGGCGCTGTACCTGGCCAATATCGCCAGCAAGGTGACCCTGGTGCACCGTCGCGACAGCTTCCGTTCGGAGAAGATCCTCCAGGACAAGCTGATGGCCCGTGTGGCCGAAGGCAAGATCGAGCTCAAGCTGAATGCCGAGGTCGACGAAGTGCTCGGCGACGCCATGGGCGTCACCGGTGTGCGCCTGAAGCAGCGCGACGGCGGCAGCGAGGAGATCAAGGTCGACGGCCTGTTCGTCGCCATCGGCCATACGCCGAACACCGCGCTGTTCGAGGGCCAACTGGCGCTCAAGGACGGCTATCTGGTGGTCAACGGCGGGCGTGACGGCAATGCCACCGCCACCAGCGTGGCCGGCGTGTTCGCCGCCGGCGACGTGGCCGATCATGTCTACCGTCAGGCCATCACCTCCGCCGGCGCCGGCTGCATGGCGGCGCTGGATGTCGAGCGCTATCTCGACGGCCAGTAAGCATCAGCGCCTAACAAAAAGCCCCGCCTAGAGCGGGGCTTTTTGTTGGGCAAGCAGGGCAGTCAAACCCAGATATTCATCACTAGCGTCCATGCACCCAGGCGGTGGTACTGCTTGTGGGCGCTGATCGGCAGCGCGTCCTGGTCGACGCTCAGCTTTGCAGGGTGGGTTAGCCGTGTAGCGGCGTAACCCACCAGCGGTGTCGCCTCGGACACTGGCGTCCCGCAGGGTTGGTGGGTTACGCCTACGGCTAACCCGCCCTACGCAGGCCGCGTAGCTCAGGCCTTGCGCGTGAGCGGCTGGGCCTCGAAGCGCACGCCGCTCATGCCGGTCTCCATCAGCGCGCGGATGTTGCCGTGGTCGCTGTCATCCGGCGTCGCCAGCACGCTGCGATAGTGTTCGCCGAAGGCTTGCAGGGCCTCCTCCAGGCTCAGGCCTTCGAGCAGGGCCAGGCCGAGGGTCTTGCACGAGCCTTCGTTCTGCCCGGCGGCGTTGCTCACCGCGCCGTTGACGAAGGCGCTCGGCTGGTAGTCGTAGTGCGCGGCGATGAACGCCAGGGTGGCGGCGAACAGGTGCTGGTCGCTGTGCAGGCTGGCGCGGAAATCGCTCAAGGCGCTCATGGCTTGCTGCGCTCCTGGTTCTGGGTGGTCTGGTCGAAGGCGGCCTGTTGCTCGGCGCTGGCCTCTTTCTGGTATTTGCTTTTCCACTCGCTGTACGGCATGCCGTAGACCTCTTCGCGCGCCTGTTCGAGGCTGACCTCGATGCCGCTGTTGTCGGCGGCGGCCTTGTACCACTTGGACAGGCAGTTGCGGCAGAAGCCGGCGAGGTTCATCAGGTCGATGTTCTGCACGTCCGAGCGCGCACGCAGGTGCATCACCAGCTGGCGAAACGCCGCGGCTTCCAGTTCGAGTTGCTGTTGTTCGGTCATGCTGGGCCTCCTTAAAGGCAGGTTTGGCGATTATCAGAAAAGAAAGGGTTTAGAGCCTGTTCAAGGTCACTCCGGTGACCGCTTCGTGTCGGCGTAATGGTGGATAAGCAAAGCGTTATCCACCCTACAAAGTCTGAACGTTGGCGTAGGGTGGAAAACTGCGAAGCATTTTCCACCGATGGGCAATGACAGGTGCTGGTCTCACGAGACATTGAACCGGCTCTCAGCGGTGGCCGGCCAGGGTGATCGACACCGACTCGGCGAAGCGCAGGGCGTGCGGCTTGTCGACTTCCACCTCGGCGTAGCGCACCTGCGGGTGTTGCATCACCAGGTCGAGGATCTCCTGGGTCAGGCGTTCGAGCAGGGCGAAGCGGTTGCCTTCGACGTGCTGGATGATCGCCTTGGTGATGGTGCGGTAGTTCAAGGCGTGGTCGATGACATTGTCGCGCACGGCATCCACCGCCGGGTAGAGGATGGTCAGGTTGATCAGCACATCCTGCTTGTTGTTGATCTCCTCTTCCTTGATGCCGATGTAGGTGCGCAGGCGCAGGTCCTTGACCCGAATCCGCGCCATTCCCGGTTCCAGTCGCGCCATAGTCAGTTGCTCCGTCCAATCAGTTTGAGGAATTCGTCGCGGGTGCGGGCCGAGTCGCGGAAGGCGCCGAGCATCACCGAGGTGACCATCGACGAGTTCTGCTTCTCCACCCCGCGCATCATCATGCACATGTGCTGCGCCTCGATCACCACGGCGACGCCGGCGGCGTCGGTGACCTGCTGGATCGCCTCGGCGATCTGCCGGGTCAGGTTCTCCTGGATCTGCAGGCGCCGCGCGTACATGTCGACGATGCGCGCGACCTTCGACAGGCCGAGCACTTTGCCGGTGGGAATATAGGCGACATGGGCCTTGCCGATGAAGGGCAGCAGGTGGTGTTCGCACAGCGAGTAGAGCTCGACGTCCTTGACCATCACCATCTCGTCGTTGTCCGAGGCGAACAGCGCGCCGTTGACGACCTCCTTGAGGTTCTGCGCGTAGCCGTGACACAGGTACTGCATGGCCTTGGCCGCGCGTTGCGGGGTGTCCTGCAGGCCTTCGCGGTCGGGGTTCTCGCCGAGGCCGAGGAGGATCTCGCGGTATTGCCGGTGCAGTTCGGGGTTCATGGCACGGGTCCTTGGCATGGGCGCTTGAGGCCGGTTATTTGAGGTGGCGGCCGCCGTTGACGGTCAGCGTGGTACCGGTGACGTAGGGGTTGTCGAGCAGGTAGCGCAGGCTCTGGTAGATCACCTCGGCACCCGGCTCGATGCCGAGGGCGGACTTGGCCAGGGTCTTGGCGCGGTAGGCGTCGTCGTCGCCCTCGTTGAACAGGATCAGCGCCGGGGCGATGCCGTTGACCTTGATCGCCGGCGCGTACTTGGCCGCGAACGACAGGGTCAGGTTGTCCAGCCCGGCCTTGCTGGCGCAGTAGGCGACGCGGTTGGCGCTGCCCGTGCGCGCCACGTCGTCGCTGAGGTGCACGATGTCGGCGGGCGTCGAGCGTCGCAGCAGCTCGGCGCAGTGCAGGTTGATCAGGTAGGGCGCGAGCATGTGCACGTTGAACAGGCGCTGGAAAGTCGCCGCCTCATCGCCCGGCATATCGACCTGCCACTCGGCGGCGTTGTGGACGATGGCGCGCAGGCTGTCGGTGTGCGCCTTGAGTTCGGCGATGAAGGCGAGGATGCCGGCCTCGCTGGCAAAGTCCGCCTGCAGGCAGATGGCGCCGCGCTCACGCAGGCGCTGCAGGCTGGCGCGTGGGGTGCGGTAGCTGACGATCACCGCGTGGCCGTCATCGAGCAGACGCTCGGCGCAGTGCAGGCCGAGGCGCTGGCTGGCGCCGGTGATCAGGATCGGGGCGGAAAGCTGCATGCACGGCTCGTCGGGGCTGGACAAAGGGCGACCCGGCAGGCCGGGCGGCGGACTGGGTCACGTTACCGCAGTCCGCTGCCGCGCACAAAAGCTGCGGGTTTAGCCCTGTGCCGCTGGCGGGTGCCTTACGCCATGCCCTCGCTCAGCTCATTCAGCTGTGGGTGATGGTCGAGCATGAATTGGCGCAGGCGTTCGTGCTGGCGGGTCTTGCGCAAGCTCAGGCGATAGGCGACCAGCTGTTGCTCGGTCTTGCGGGTGAGGATGCCGCGCAGTTCGATCGGCTCGTCGCCGTGCACCGGCATCCACAGGGTGAAGCGTTTCGGTGGTGCCGGCAGGCCGCGGACTTCGACCAGCAGACCGCTCAGCGACAGGGAGTGCAGCCACAGGCCGCTCGGCAGCCCCTCGGCGTCGAGCAACTCCAGGGGCTCATTGAACGGCAGGCGCCAGGGGCGGTCGGCGGCGGCCTGCTCGACTATGGTCGGCAGGCCCAGCTGCAGATGCAGGGTGTGAAATTCATCCTCCACCAGCAACACCGGGAAGGAGACGCGTTGGCTGTCGATATGGGCCTCGATGGTCACCTGCTCGTGGGCTGCGAGACGGGCCAGCAGCTCTTTGGTCCTCTCGCCGCCATCCACTATCAAGGCAGATGCGGAAGGCAGCGGCGCGTGCGGGCCACTGGGCAGGCTGCGAATGAAGTCCAGCTCCTCCTGAGTCAGGATCGAATCGTCTTGCATCTATCGGGCTCATGCAGATGAGGAAGACAGGGTACGACCGCAAGAAAGCCGATTGGTTGACCCCAGGCAATATTGGCTGCGATTTGGGCCGGCTGGCGCGAAAGTCCACTCGATGGCCGAGCGCTGCCGCCCCACCTCTCGGGGGAGCGCGGCGGCGTCCAGGCGTCTTATCCATCAGGGTAGTTGATTCGAGTGTGCCGGCGCGCGGCGATCGATAAATACTTGGGAACCGGTTGTCATCTTTGCGGGATTTGCCGGGAACGGGCGCACTTTGCGAGCTGCCGGCTGTCGTCCAGGCGCTCGTTCCGTGCGCTCCAGGGCAGGGCGGCGGGCAGCGCAGGCTGCTCTTGCGGCATAATGTTCGGCCTTGTCATCTTGCTTCGGGAGCTGTTCATGAAAGTCGCCATCCTCTCCGGTTCGGTCTATGGCACCGCCGAGGAAGTTGCCCGCCACGCCGAACGCGTGCTCAAGGCCGCCGGTTTCGACGCCTGGCACAACCCGCGGGCGAGCCTCGACGAACTGCTGGCCTTCGCCCCCGAGGCCTTCCTGGCGGTGACCTCGACCACCGGCATGGGCGAGCTGCCGGACAATCTGCAGCCGCTGTACCACGCCATCCGCGATCGCTTTCCGGCCTGGAGCGGCTTGCCCGGTGGGGTGATCGGCCTGGGCGATTCCAGCTATGGCGATACCTACTGCGGCGGCGGCGAGCTGGTGCGCGAGCTGTTCGCCGAGCTGGGCATCCGCGAGGTGCAGGCGATGCTGCGCCTGGACGCCAGCGAGACGGTCACCCCGGAAACCGACGCCGAGCCCTGGCTGGCCGACTTCGCCAGGGCGCTCCACGGCTGATGGAGCCGCGCGCCGCCGAACTGATCCGCGAGCTGGGGCTGCTCGCGCACCCGGAGGGCGGCTATTACCGGCGCCTGTTCGAGTCCGCACAGCGCTTGGCCGATGGCCGGCGCTGCAGCAGCGCGATCGTCTTCCTGCTGCCGGCCGGGGTGAATGGTCGCTGGCATCGAGTGGATGCCGACGAGCTCTGGCACTTCTATGAAGGCGCGCCGCTGGAGCTGCTGATCGCCGACACGCCGGACCTGGTGCGCAGCGAGCGGCTCGGCCTGGTCGCCCCTGAGCAGTTGCCGCAGCGTGCGGTGCCGGCCAACGCCTGGCAGGCGGCGCGCAGCCTCGGCGAGTACACGCTGGTCGGCTGCACGGTGGCGCCGGAGTTCCAGTTTTCCACCTTCCAACTGCTCGCCGAGGATGCCGAGGCGCAGCGCCAGTGGCCGCGGCTGGTCGGCGAGTACGCCGATTTCCTCTAAAAGGGCGGGTGAACCCACTGCTTCCGGGGCGGCTGTGATCGATGGGTAGCGCTGCCCTCAACCCATCCTACGCGGGCTCTTCTAGCAGCGAGCTCTCCTTGATCAGCTCCAGCCAGGCCTGTGCCGCGCGTGATAGGTAGGCGCCGCTGCGCCAGATGAAGGCGATGTCCCAGCGCAGGTCCGGCTCGCGCAGGCGCAGGCAGGCGACGCCGGGGCGCAGCAGGCCGCGCGCCACCACGCGCGGCAGCAGCACCGTGCCTTGGCCGGCGGCGACCAGTGCGGCGAGGAAGTCGGCCTGGCCGCTGCGGCCGGCCTCGCGCGGGGTGAAGCCGGCCTGCCGGCAGGCCTGCAGCAGACGGTCGTTGAGGATGAAGCTCTGTTGGTAGAGCAGGAACGGCGTGTCGGCCAGTTGCGCCAGGGCGATGTCGGCCAGTCCGGCCAGCGGATGGGCGCTGGGCAGCAGCACTTCCAGCGGTTCGTTGCAGAACGGCTGCAGGTCGAAGGCCGGGTCGCCCTGGGTCAGGCTACCGCCCAGCTCCAGTTCGCCGCTGAGCACCAGTTGCTCGATGCTCTTGCTGCCGCCTTCCTGCAGGTGCACGGCGATGTTCGGGTAGCGCCGCCGGTATTCGGCGAACAGGCTGGCGAACAGCGCGTCGCTGCCGAGCAACGGCAGGCCCAGGCGCAGTTCGCCGCGGGCCATCTGACTGAGGTCATCCAGCTCGCTGTGCAGTTCCTGCTGCAGGCGCAGCATCTCCTCGGCGCGGCGCAGCACCACGGCGCCAGCATCGGTCAGGCGGATTTGCGGGCCCTGACGTTCGAGCAACTGCACGCCGAGGCGCTGTTCGAGCTGGGCGACCTGCTTGCTGACCGCCGATTGGCTGGCATACAGGACCTTGGCGGCCTGGGTGAAGCCGCCCTGACGCACTACTGCGACGAAGCTACGCAGCTGTTTGAATTCCATTTTGGAATGCCTTCAAGTCGAACAATTCGCTTTTGTGATGATAGCTGCGAACGTAGCCTGAGAACCTGTTCAGGATCTCGCGAGCTAAGGCCAGACAAGGCGAAAATGGCTGAGGAAGCGGAGTTTACGAGTTGTAAATGAGCATTCCGAAGCCATTTTCAACGCCGTATGGCCGACGCGCAGCAGATCGTGGATAGGTTCTCGCCAGTTGCATCGAGGATTGCCGCCATGTACCGAGTTTCCCTGCGCTTCACCCGTCTGTGCCTGGAACTGGCCGTGCTGATCGGCCTGTACGGTCTCGGCACGCTGCTGGCCGGCTGGCTGGGCTGGCCGATTCCCGGCGGGGTGATCGGCCTGGCGTTGCTGTTGCTGGCCTTTGCCAGCGGCTGGCTGAAGCCGGCGGCGCTAAAGCTGGGGGCCGGCCTGCTGCTGGCTGAAATGCTGCTGTTCTTCATCCCGGCGCTGATGAGCCTGCTCGACTACGGCAGCCTGGTGCGCCAGGACGGCTGGCGGATTCTGCTGGTGATCGGCGTCAGCACCCTGCTGGTGATGCTCAGCACGGCGCTGGCGGTGGAGTGGGTGTGTCGCTGGAGGGCGCGTCATGACTGTTGAGTTGCAGGCCTGGTTGTGGCTGGCGCTGACCCTCGGCGTGTATGTCCTCAGTCGCTGGCTGTACCGGCGCAGCGGCCGCTACCTGCTGTCGCCGCTGCTGCTGGTGCCGGCCGTGTTGCTGGCCGTGGCGCTGCCGCTGCACACCCGCTACGCCGAGTATTCCGCCCTGACCCATTGGCTGATGGCACTGCTCGGCCCGGCCACCGTGGCCTTTGCCGTGCCGATCTGGCAGCAGCGCGCGATGCTCGCCCGCCATTGGCCGGCGCTGCTGGCCGGCATGCTGGTCGGCAGCACGGTGGCGATGGCCAGCTCCTGGGGCCTGGCCAATGCGCTGGCGCTGGATCAGCAGGTGCAGCTGTCGTTGCTGCCGCGCTCGATCAGCACGCCGTTCGCCATGCCGCTGGCCGCCGATCTCGGCGGCGTGCCGGGGCTGACCGCGGTGTTCGTGCTGGTCACCGGGGTGTTCGGTGCCGCCGCCGGTGGCCTGCTGCTCAAGTGGCTGCCGCTGAAGAGCAGCCTGGCCCGCGGCGCGCTGTTCGGCGTCGGCGCGCATGCTGCAGGCGCCAGCCGCGCCAGCGAGATCGGCCGCGAGGAGGGCTCGGTGGCCGGTCTGGTGATGGTCCTGATGGGCCTGCTCAATCTGTTCGCCGCGCCGTTGCTCAGCCACCTGCTGTGACCCGCTCGGCCAGCAAGCTGGCCGCCAAGGCGACTACCGCAGTCCGCCACCCTCGCTAGACTCAACGGGCACACCCACAACTACAACATCGAGGTGAATGCCGTGACCGCTGCTCATGCTCTGCCCGTCGCCAACGTCAAGGACCAAGTGTCCGCCGCCGAATGGCAGACCCGTGTCGACCTCGCCGCCTGCTACCGGCTGATCGCCCTGCATGGCTGGGACGACCTGATCTTCACCCACATCTCGGCGAAGATCCCCGGCACCGAGGAGTTCCTGATCAACCCGTTCGGGATGATGTTCCATGAGATCACCGCGTCCAGCCTGATCAAGATCGACCTGGCCGGCAACAAGCTGATGGACAGCCCGTTCAACATCAACCCGGCCGGCTACACCATTCACAGCGCCGTGCACGAGGTGCGCCACGAAGTGGCCTGTGTGGTGCACATCCACACCGCCGCCGGCATCGCCGTGTCGGCGCAGAAGCAGGGCCTGCTGCCGCTGTCGCAGCAGTCGTTGTTCGTGCTCTCCAGCCTGGCTTATCACGGCTACGAGGGGGTGGCGCTGCACCACGAGGAGAAGGCCCGGCTGCAGGCTGACCTGGGCGCGGCCAACTTCATGATCCTGCCCAACCACGGCCTGCTCACCGCGGCCAACAGCATCGCCGACGCCTTCCTGATGATGTTCACCCTGCAGCGCGCCTGCGAGATCCAGGTGATGGCGCAGAGCGGCGGCGCCGAGCTGATCCACATCCCGCAGCAGATCCTCGATGGCGCCAAGGCTATGGCGGCCGGGGTGACCGGAAGCAAACAGGGCATGGGCGGCGCGCTGGCCTGGCCGGCGCTGCTTCGCAAGCTCGATCAGCAGATGCCCGGCTACGCCGAGTGAAACTGCCCGGCATCGCCCTGGCCGATTGGCGCGCCCAGGGTCAGAGCTTCAGCTACCAGGGCCATGCCATCCGCTACTGGACGGCGGGCGAGGGCGCGCCGCTGCTGCTGCTCCACGGTTTTCCCACCGCCAGTTGGGACTGGCACTACCTGTGGGCACCGCTGGCGGCGCGCTACCGGCTGATCGCCTGCGACATGCTCGGCTTCGGCGACTCGGCCAAGCCGCGCGGCCATGACTACCGCCTGCTCGAGCAGGCGGATATCCAGCAGGCCTTGCTGCAGCACCTCGGCGTCGAGCAGCCGGTGCACGTGCTGGCCCACGATTACGGCGACAGCGTCGCCCAGGAACTGCTGGCGCGCCACGAGGACGGCCACTTCGCCATGGCCAGCTGCGTGTTCCTCAACGGCGGGCTGTTCCCCGAGACCCACCGGCCGGCGCTGATCCAGAAGCTGTTACTGAGTCCGTTCGGCGCCCTGGTCGGTCGGCGATTCAACCGGCGCAAACTGGCCGCCAACTTCGCCCGGATCTTCGGTCCCGAGACCCAGCCTGCGGAAAGCGAAGTGGACGATTTCTGGCGCCTGATCACCCAGAACGACGGGCAAGGGGTGATGCACCGGCTGATCCGCTACCTGCCCGAGCGCGCTCAGCAGCGCGAGCGCTGGCTGGTGGCGATGCAGCGCACGCAAGTGCCGCTGCGGGTGATCGACGGTGCGGTCGACCCGATTTCCGGGGTGCACATGGTGGCGCGCTATCGCGAGCTGATCGCGGACGCCGACACCGTGCTGCTCGACGACATCGGCCATTACCCGCAGGTCGAGGCGCCGGAGCGGGTGCTCAAGCATTACCTGGAGTTTCGCGCGCGGATCGCCAAGCGCACGGCGGTGATAGATACCTAGGGTGGAAAACCGCGGAGCGTTTTCCACCACCAGCCGGTGGATGTGAAAAGCGACATCCACCCTACGGACTGACAGGCGAACTCCGTAGGATGGGTTGAGCAACGCGATACCCATCTTGCCGACGGACCACCGCGCGTTGGGTATCGCTGCGCTCAACGCTAACCTACGAAAGGCAGCGGCGTTGCCCTGTATCGCCGCACCTTATCGACCTTTATTCAGCAGCCACCCGGTTGCTTGTGGACCTGCCGGAGCAAGCCGACACTTGGCCTTTTACCAACCTGCCCAGGAGTTCGCCTTATGAGTGATGCCATCCGTTTTGAAGACCAGGTCGTCATCGTCACCGGCGCCGGTGGTGGCCTCGGCCGCGCCCATGCGCTGCTGTTCGCCAAACATGGCGCCAAGGTGGTGGTCAACGACCTCGGTGGCAGCACCCATGGCGAAGGCGCCAACGCCTCGGCGGCCGACCGCGTGGTGGCGGAGATCCGCGAAGCCGGCGGCACCGCGGTGGCCAACCATGACTCGGTGACCGACGGCGACAAGATTGTGCAGAACGCCCTGGACGCCTTCGGCCGCGTCGATGTGGTGGTCAACAACGCCGGCATCCTGCGCGACAAGACCTTCGCCAAGATGGAAGACGCCGACTGGGACCTGGTCTACAAGGTCCATGTCGAAGGCGCCTACAAGGTCACCCACGCCGCCTGGCCGCACCTGCGCGAGCAGAACTTCGGCCGCGTCATCTTCACCGCGTCGACCTCCGGCATCTACGGCAACTTCGGCCAGTCCAACTACGGCATGGCCAAGCTCGGCCTGTACGGCCTGACCCGCACCCTGGCCATCGAAGGCCGCAAGAACAACATCTTGGTCAACGCCATCGCCCCCACCGGCGGCACCCGCATGACCGAAGGGCTTATCCCGCCGGCGGTGTTCGAGCAGCTCAAGCCAGAACTGATCAGCCCGCTGGTGGTGTACCTCGGCAGCGCCGCCTGCGAAGAAACCGGCGGCCTGTTCGAAGTCGGCGGCGGCTGGGTCGGCAAGGTGCGCTGGGAGCGTAGCAACGGCGTCGGCTTCAACCCGCTGCAGGGTTTCAGCCCGGAGGACGTGGCCGCCAGCTGGGCGCAGATCGGCGACTTCGCCGGCGCCAGCCACCCCGCCGACACCAGCCAGGCGCTGGGCGCGATGCTCGCCAACCTGCAGAAGTACGTGAAGCTCGGCTGATCCTTCGGCGTGCTTCCGAAAGGCCGGCTCTTTAGTCGGCCTTTTTGTTTTATGGTGCGGGCAAAACCGCCAGGAGAGTCGCCATGAGCGTGATCATCGAGAAGAACGGCCCGGTCACCACCCTGATCATCGACCGGCCGCAGGTACGCAACGCCGTCGACCGGCCGACCGCCGAGGCGCTGGCCGCGGCCCTGCGCGCCTTCGAGGCGGACGCCGAGGCGCGGGTGGCGGTGCTCACCGGTGCCGGCGGCAGCTTCTGCGCCGGCGCCGACCTCGGCGCGGTGGCGGCCGACGCCACTCGCGCCAATCGCCTCGAGGCCGACGGCGACGGGCCGATGGGGCCGAGCCGCATGCAGCTGAGCAAGCCGCTGATCGCCGCCGTCGAAGGCCATGCAGTGGCCGGCGGCCTGGAGCTGGCGTTGCTCGCCGACCTGCGGGTGATGGCCGCGGATGCGGTGCTCGGGGTGTTCTGCCGGCGCTTCGGCGTGCCGCTGATCGACGGCGGCACCGTGCGCCTGCCGCGCATCGTCGGCCAAAGTCGGGCGCTCGACCTGATCCTCACCGGCCGCCCGGTGCAGGCCGAGGAGGCGCTGGCCATCGGCCTGGTCAACCGGGTGGTGGCGCCGGGCACGGCGCGCGCGGCGGCCGAGCAGCTGGCGCGGGAGATCGCCGCCTTCCCGCAGCGCTGCCTGCTGGCCGACCGCGCCAGTGCCTATAAACAGTGGGAGTTGCCGTTCGCGCAGGCGCTGGCCCATGAATTCCAGGGTGGCCTGGCGGTGATCGAAAGTGGCGAGACCCAGGCCGGTGCCCAGCGTTTCAAGGGCGGAGAGGGGCGGCACGGCCGCTTTGAGTGAGAGCCTGTTCACGATCTGCTGCGCGTCGGCCATACGGCGTTAAAAATGGCCTCGGCAAGCCGCTTGCGGCTAACGCGCTTTAGCGCGGCCCCGAAGGGGCGAGCGAAGCGAGTCATGCTCATTTACAGCTCGTAAACTCCGCTCCCTCGGCCATTTGACTCGCTACGCTCGCCCTTCGGGCCAGCCTTCGGCTGCTACTCCCGTTGGTCGTTGTGCCTTGTCTGGCTCTAGCTCGCGAGATCGTGAACAGGTTCTGAGGTCGCGCCGTAGGATGGGTTGAGGAGCGCAGCGACGATACCCATCGAGCCGATGCCGATGGATATTGCTTCGCCCAACCCATCCTAGGGTGCTGTGAGTGAGGGCGCGGTGGCCTGCGCTGTTTGCCATGGCGCTCGTTGGGTATCGCTCCGCTCAACACCAACCTACGGCGCGGTGCTGCTCATCTCCGGAGGATGGGTTGAGCAATGCGCTACCCATCACCCTGCGTGCTATTTGCCTGTACCAAGACCCGCCACACCCGCGCCTCACTTCATAAGCCCTTCCATCACGTCCGCCAGCGCATTGCCAGGCGGCGGCGCCGATCCGCCTGCGGCTTTCTGCCGTCTGAGCGGCGGGGCGGTAACAGGCTAAGGCATGCCCCTCGGGGTTGAGTGGAAACTTCCCAGATTTCGGCCCAAGCCGCCGCGAAGGGTGGCGGCACGGATGAAAAACGCGGGCGTTGATCCTTTCGAGCGACACGGAAAAATCCGCCATTGGTGCGCTTATCCCACTCTGGCGCTCTGGGTAGGGTGCTATCGCAGTTTGACCCTTTCATGGAGTGCCGTATGACAAAAACAACAAGGCCCGGAATCTTCCAGCCGCAGACGCTGGCGCTGGCCGTCGCACTGGGTGTGAGCGCCCAGGCGCAAGCGGTGAATTTCAATATCGGGGAAATCGAGGGGCAGTTCGATTCGTCGCTGTCGGTGGGCGCCAGCTGGAGCACCGCCAAGGCCGACAAGGATCTGATCGGCGCGGCGAACGGTGGCACCGGCTTCACCCAGACCGGTGACGACGGCCATCTCAACTTCAAGCGCGGCGAAACCTTCTCGAAGATCTTCAAGGGCATCCACGACCTCGAGCTGAAATACGGCGATGCCGGCGTGTTCCTGCGTGGCAAGTACTGGTACGACTTCGAGCTGAAGGATGAGAGCCGCCTGTTCAAGGACATCAGCGACGACGGCCGCAAGGAAGGCGCCAAGTCCGCCGGCTACCAGTTGCTCGATGCCTTCGCCTATTACAACTACAACCTCGCCGATAAGCCCGGCACCGTGCGCCTGGGCAAGCAGGTGGTGAGCTGGGGCGAGAGCACCTTCATCGGCAACTCGATCAATAGCATCAACCCGATCGACGCCGCCGCCTTCCGCCGGCCCGGCGCGGAGATCAAGGAAGGCCTGATTCCGGTCAACATGTTCTACCTGGCGCAGAGCCTGACCGAGAACCTGTCGGCCGAGGCCTTCTACCAGCTGGAATGGGACCAGACCGTCGTCGACAACTGCGGCACCTTCTTCTCCTCGGCCGACGTGCTCGCCGATGGTTGCGACAACAACTTCACCATTCTCGATCCGGCGACCATCAACGCCTTACGCGCGCCGGGGACCTTGGCGTTGCTGAACTCGCGGGGCGTCAATGTGGTGCCGGAAGGCCTCATCGTCCCCCGTGGCGGCGACCGCGATGCGGACGACTCCGGCCAGTTCGGCACCGCCCTGCGCTGGCTGGGCGACGAGACCGAGTACGCGGCCTATTTCCTCAACTACCACAGCCGTACGCCTAACTTGAGCATGAAGAATGCCACCTCCGCGGACATTGTCCGGGCCTTCACCACCGCCGGCGGGGCATTGGCCCAGCCGATCCTGCTCGGGCGCGGCAGCTACTTCCTCGAATACCCCGAGGACATCCAGCTCTACGGCCTGAGCTTCTCCACCACGCTGCCCACCGGCACCGCCTGGAACGGCGAAATCAGCTACCGGCCGAACATGCCGCTGCAAATCAACGGCACCGACATGACGGCCAAACTGGCCACCGTTCCTGCGGGGGCTTTCGCCGGGGCTGGCGGTGGCGCCGCCGGGGTAGGTGCGGCAGCGGCCACGGGCGGATTCGAGAGCCGCGGTTACAACCGCAAGGAAGTCACTCAGGCACAGACCACCCTGACCCACTTCTTCGACCAGGTATTGGGCGCCGACCGCCTGACCCTGGTGGGCGAGGTCGGCTACACCCGCATCGGCGCGCTGGAGAATCCGAACGAGGTGGCCTACGGCCGTGATTCCATCTACGGCTCGCCCCATGGCACCGCGGCGTCCAACGTGCAGGCCTTGCGGGCTTACGGCACCCACGGTTTCTTCACCTCGTCGTCCTGGGGCTATCGCGCTCGCGGCATCCTCGACTACTCCGACGTGTTCGCCGGCATCAACCTCAAGCCGAACCTGGCCTGGTCACACGACGTGGACGGCTATGGCCCGGTCTTCAACGAAGGCTCCAAGGCGGTCAGCGTCGGCGTCGATGCCGATTACCAGAACACCTACACCGCTAGCCTCAGTTACACCGATTTCTTCGGTGGCGATTTCAACACCCAGACCGACCGCGATTTCATCGCGCTCAGCGTCGGCGTGAACTTCTAAGGTCAGGGAGAACAATCAGATGACAATCCGCAAGAGCATGCTGCAGTGCAGCGCCCTGGCTCTGAGCCTGCTGGCTGCCAACGTGATGGCGGCGGTCAGCGCCGACCAGGTCGGCAAACTCGGTTCCACCCTGACGCCGCTGGGCGGTGAGCAGGCCGGTAACGCCGATGGCACCATCCCGGCCTGGGACGGCGGCCTCAAGCCCGGCGCTGCGCCGGTGACTCCGAACGGCTTCCTCGGCGACCCGTACGCCGGCGAGAAACCGCTGTTCACCATCACCGCGCAGAACCTCGACCAGTACAAGTCCAAGCTGTCCGAGGGCCAGTTGGCGATGTTCAAGCGTTATCCGGAAACCTACGTGATGCCGGTGTACACCACCCATCGCTCGGTTTCGGTGCCGGAGAACATCAACCAGGCGGCCAAGATCAGCGCGCAGAAAACCATGCTGATGGAAGGCGGTAACGGCCTGAAGGGCTTCACCGACAGCCGCTACTACGCGTTCCCGATCCCGCAGAACGGTCTGGAAGTGGTGTGGAACCACATCACCCGTTACCGCGGCGGCAACCTGCGCCGCACCATCGCCCAGGCTACTCCGCAAACCAACGGCTCCTACACCGTGGTTTACTTTGAGGACGAAGTCTCGTTCCCTGACGGGATGTCCGGCCTGACGCCGGAAAAAGCCGCCAATGCGCTGCTGTTCTTCAAGCAGCGGGTGACGGCGCCGGCGCGTCTGGCCGGTAACGTGCTGCTGGTTCACGATTCGCTTGACCAGGTCGCCGAGCCGCGCATGGCGTGGATCTACAACGCCGGTCAGCGCCGCGTGCGCCGCGCCCCGCAGGTGGCCTACGACGGTCCGGGTACCGCCTCCGACGGTCTGCGTACCTCCGACAACTTCGACATGTACAACGGCGCGCCGGATCGCTACGACTGGAAACTGATCGGCAAGAAGGAGCTGTACATCCCGTACAACAACTTCCGCATGGGTCTGCCGACGGTCAAGTACAGCGACATCCTCAAGGCCGGCCACACCAACCAGCAACTGGCGCGCTACGAGCTGCACCGCGTCTGGGAAGTGGAAGCCACGCTGAAGAGCGGCGAGCGCAACATCTACGGCAAGCGTCGCTTCTTCCTCGACGAGGACAGCTGGCAGATCGCCGTGTCCGAGCACTATGACGGTCGCGGTCAACTGTGGCGCATCGGTCAGGCCATGCTGACGCAGCACTTCGAGGCGCAAACCCCGTCCTACGCCTTCGAAGCCCTCTACGACATCATTAGCGGTCGCTACCTGGCGATCGGCATGAACAACGAAGAGAAGCAGGCCTTCCAGTTCGGCATCAAGACCTCGGCGGCGGACTACACCCCGGCAGCGTTGCGCAGCACCGGCGTGCGCTAAAGGGTTGAGGGGTTCGAAAAAGGCGACCGCAAGGTCGCCTTTTTTATTTCTGGATATTCATGGCACCAAGGTTGAGGCGGCGGGTCGGCGCTCTGTGGTTAACATGACGAACCGCTGGAATAACAACAAGAGAGTGCATGCGATGAGCGGTCCGTCTAGCGTTAGAGCGTTCAAGTGTCAGCTGACTCCACGCCTCAAAAGCCCACTGCCGCGCCTGCCGGTTAACCATGTGCCGCGGCCGCGGCTGAGCCGGGCGCTGCTCGCCAGCGAATGCCGGCTGACCCTGCTCAGCGCGCCGGCCGGGTTCGGCAAGAGCGTGCTGCTCAACGAGTGTGCCCGCCAGGCGCCGGCAGGTACCCGCTTGGTCTGGCTCGACCTCAGTGGTCGCGCGCTAACCCTGGCCGAGCTGCTCGCTCGTCTGGCCGCCGCCCTGCAGCAGACGCCCGGGGCGGGCGAACCCTACGACGAGCTGTGCAACTTGCTCAGCCGACTCGAACAACCGCTGTGGATCGTGCTGGACGACTACCCGCGACAACCCTGCGCGGTGCTGGATGAGTGTCTCGATCGCCTGCTCGGACAGGCATTGCCGGGTCTGCGCTGGTGGATCAGCGGGCGTCGGCGACCGGACTGGAACCTGCCGCGCCTGTTGCTGCAAGACGACTTGCTGGAGCTGGACGCCTATGCCCTGGCGCTGCAGGAAGAAGAACTGCTGCGGCTGCTGGACGAGCTGGGCCTGGAGTTGCCGACTGAGCTCTGCGCCCGCTTGCTGCATGACTACGAGGGCTGGCTGGCGGGCATCAGCCTGCTGCTGTTGAAGGCCGACGTGCCAAGCCTGCGCGAGCGCCTGGGCGCCGGCACGCCGGTGCTGCAGGACTACATCGGCCGCGAAGTGCTCAGCGACCTGCCAGCCATGCTCAGCCGCGCGCTGTTGGTGCTGGCGCATATGCCGCGCTTTTCCACCGCCCTGTGTGAGCAACTGCTGGAGGAGTGCGGCGGCGAGATTCTCGGCGAGTTGCGCAGCCGCCAGCTGGTCATCCACGGCCTCGACAGCCGTGGCGAATGGTGCCGCCTGTGGCGGCCACTGGCGTTGATCCTCAAGCAGTTGCCCGGCGGCATGCCGGCGCCGACCCAGGCCCACCTGCGTGCCTGCCAATGGTTCTACCAGCGCGGCGAAGTGCGCGATGCCGTCGAACACGCTCTGTGGGCGGAGCAACCCGAGGTGGCGGCCAGCTACCTGCAGTGCTTCGGCCATGGACAGCTGCTGGTCGGGCACAGCGTCACCCAGTTCCTGCACTGGCGCGACGAACTGCCGAGCCACCTGTTCGCCAGCACGCCGCGCTTGATCACCTTGCTTGGCTGGGCGTTGATCATCTGCGCGCGACTGGACGAGGTGGATCAGTGCATGGCCAGCCTGGCGAACTTCCTGCCCCAGGCCGATGCCCGTCGGCAGCATCAGTTGCTGGCGCAATGGCAGGCGGTGCAGGGCGTGCTGCAGCGCCAGCGCGGGCAGCCCAGCGCCCGCCAGCACTGCCTGGAGGCGCTGGAGGTGCTGTCGACCACGTCTTGGTCGCAGCGCGTGCTCTGCTATCAGGCCCTGGCCCAGCAGGCGCTGGCGCTGGGCGAACTGGACGAGGCGCGGCGCTGCAGCGACGCGGGCCTGAAGCTGGCCAGGCTCAAGGGCAGCCTGGTGTTCGAGGGCTTGCTCAACGTCGATCAGCTCCATCTGCTGGCCATGCGCGGCGAGTTCGAGCACGGTGTGGAACTGGCCGAGCAGGCCTTGCAGCAGGTGTCCATGGCTTTGCGCCAGGGCCCGGTGCTGGCGCGTTTGCGCCTGTTGCATGGCAGTCTGCTGGCCAGCCAGGGCCGCACGGAGGAGGCGTATGCCGCCTACCGGGCCGGCCTGCAGGAGGCGGAAGTCTGTGAGGATGCCTACCTGTTGTTCGGCTACCTGGGCCTGGCCGAGTTGGCCGCCGTTACCGGTGATCATGACCAGGCCTTCCAGCTGCTGCGCGAGGCCGAGCGGCAGATGCAGTGGCTGCAGGTCTCGGAGGAGCGTTACCGCGGCGTGCTGCAGCTGGCCGATGGAGCGCTGTGCCTGCGCCGGGGCGACGGGCAGGCGGCGCGGGAGATCCTGCAGCCCTTGTTCGAGCGCTACGACAGCCAGGATCTGCTGGCGCCTTCCGGCTTCTATGACCTGTTGCCGCGTCTGCGGCATTACCTGGCTCTGGTCGATCTGCGCCAGGGGTTGCTCGAGCCAGCCCTGGAGGCCTTGGTCGCGCTGCGCGACGAGTCCCTGCGCCGGGATCACCTGGCCCTCGCCTGTGAGTGTCGCTTCAGCCTGGTCGAGGCCCTGCTGGCCAGCAGCCGCGAGAGCGAGGCCGAGCAAGAGCTGCGCAGCGCCCTGAGCGAGGCGCAGCGCCTGCAGTTGTTCCGCCCGCTGCAGGAGCTGTATCAGCGTCAGCCCGGCTTGCTGATGCGCCATGCCACGCCGGATCAGCGTCTGCGCTTGCAACAGGAACACGCCCCGGACGAGATGCCGGTCAAGGACAGCGTCGCGCTGTTGAGTGCGCGCGAGCTGGAGGTGCTGACGCTGATCGCCCAGGGCCGCTCCAACCTGGAGATCGCCGAGCGCCTGTTCATCTCTCTGCACACGGTGAAGACCCACGCCCGGCGCATCAACGGCAAGCTCAAGGTCGAGCGGCGCACCCAGGCGGTGGCGCAGGCCAAGGCGCTGGGATTGCTGGACTGAGTCGCAGGGGGCCGTTGAGGCCCCCGACCTATTGCGCCGCTCTGGCGTGCTGTTTGACTTGCCGTTCTTTTCCACCCCACCGGCCAAGCGCTTCACCCAATCATTCGGCTTGGAAATGATGCGACAGCGGTCTTGCTTATGCGCTGCCGCCCTGCCGGTTATTGCCTGGCCGTCCTCCCCAGCCCCGACGCGGCGTGCGGTGCCGGGGTGAACAGGGCGAAAATCGGCTGCCAGTCATACTTTGGATTGATAGCGAAAATCCATCCTTCGCCCGCTTATCCATCCACGGAGCGCTGGGTAGGGTGAAGGCGTAACCGGAGTGCCCGATGCCAACAATAAAAACGGTCGCCGCTTCGCCCATATCCCTGGTCATGGCGTTCGCCTTCCCAGCGTGATCTGCGATAAGCGCGACGTTGATCGTCGTCATCCATTCCTCGAACCCGTCCGCACCGACGCTTCCGCGATCCGGCGCGGACAGCCCGCCGCCAGCAGCCCTTTCGGTATCGGCGGTGTGTAAAACCGCCCAGGTGATTGCGATGGCTCGCGTTCTGCCTCGGCACGCTCTTCTGAGAGGAAACACCATGTACCTGCGTAAGACTCTGCAATGCGGCGCCCTGGCCCTGAGCCTGGTGGCCGCCAATGTGATGGCCGCGGCAAGCGCCGAGGACGCGGCCAAGCTCGGCACCAGCCTGACCCCGCTGGGCGGCGAGAAGGCCGGCAACGCCGACGGCAGCATCCCGGCCTGGACCGGCGGCCTGGCCAAGGACGCCGCGCCGGTGGACGCCAAGGGCTTCATCGGCGATCCGTTCGCCAGCGAGAAGCCGCTGTTCGTGATCACCGCGCAGAACGTCGAGCAGTACAAGGACAAACTGTCCGAGGGCGAAGTGGCGATGTTCAAGCGCTACCCGGACACCTACAAGATGCCGGTGTACACCAGCCATCGCAGCGCAGCGGTGCCCGAGAAGATCGCCGAGGCCGCCAAGACCAGCGCGCTGAAGACTAGCCTGGGTAGTGACGGCTACGGGCTGGAAAACTTCCCCAGCCACTACTATCCGTTCCCGCTGCCGAAGAACGGTGTGGAGGTGCTCTGGAACCACATGGCCCGCTACCGTGGCGGCAGCACGCTGCGCGTCAATGTGCAGACCCCGGTGCAGACCAATGGCACGTTCACCCCAGTGGTGATCGATGAAGTGGTGGCCTACCCGAGCGACCTGCCGGAGCTGTCTGCGGACAAGGCCGCGAACCTGCTGTTGATGGGCAAGCAGACCGTCACCGCGCCGGCGCGCCTGGCCGGCACCGTGGTGCTGCTGCACGACACCATCGACCCGGGCAAGGGCCCGCGCAAGGCCTGGATCTACAACGCCGGCCAGCGTCGCGTGCGCGCCGCGCCGCAGGTCGCCTACGACGGTCCGGGTACCGCGGCCGATGGCCTGCGTACCTCGGACAACCTTGACATGTTCAACGGCTCACCGGATCGCTATGACTGGAAACTGGTCGGCAAGAAGGAGCTGTACATCCCGTATAACAACTATCGTCTGGCGTCGCCACAGCTCAAGTACAGCGATATCCTCAAGACCGGGCACATCAATCAGGACCTGACCCGCTACGAGTTGCACCGCGTCTGGGAAGTGGAGGCCACGCTGAAGCAGGGCGAGCGCAATATCTACGCCAAGCGGCGCTTCTTCATCGACGAGGATACCTGGCAGATCGCCGTGTCCGAGTTGTATGACGGTCGCGGTCAACTGTGGCGCGTCGGTCAGAACATGTTGATGCAGCAGTACCAGGCCCAGGTGCCGTGGACCGCGATGGAAAGCCTCAACGACCTGATCGCCGGGCGTTACATCACCTCGCTGATGGCCAACGAGCAGAGCCATCCCAGCCAGTTCGGTATCAAGGTGGCGGTAACCGACTTCACCCCGGCGGCGCTGCGCAACGCCGGTGTGCGTTAAGCGCGCGAGCTAAGTTGAAAAGGCGACCTGCGGGTCGCCTTTTTTATGGGCGGCACAATCGTGTCAATCGGGGCGGTATCATGGGCGCGGGGCGCCGCCGGTGCCCAGTCGTCCGAGAGAGCCCGGGGAATGAGTCAGCCAGTCGTCGTTGCCAGTCGCCAGCCACGCCTGCCGGTCGCGCACGTGCCGCGCCCGCGCCTGTACCAGCCGCTACTGGCGAGCGACTGCCGGCTGAACCTGATCTGCGCGCCCGCCGGTTTCGGCAAGAGCGTGCTGCTCAGCGAGTGCGCCCGGCAGATCCCGAGCGGCACGCGCCTGCTTTGGCTCGACCTTGGCGGCCGCGCGTTGAGCCCTGCCGGCTTGCTTGAGCGGCTGGCGGGCGCCCTGCGCCTGCCGGTGCAGCCGGGGGAGCCGGGCGAAGTGCTGGCCGCCCTGCTCGAACGCGTCGAGCAGCGGCTGTGGATCGTCCTCGACGACTACCCGCGCCAGCCTTGTGCCGAACTCGACGACTGCCTCGATCGGCTGTTCGACCACATCCCGCCGAACCTGCGCTGGTTCGTCGCCTGCCGGCGGCGGCCGAACTGGAATCTGCCGCGCCTGCTGCTGCTCGGCGAGCTGCTGGAACTGGATGCGCAGACCTTGGCGCTGGACGCGGCCGAGCTGCACCAACTGCTGGCGGCGCACGGGCTGAAGCTGCCGGCCGAATTGGAAGAGCGCCTGCTGCACGACTACGAGGGCTGGCCGGCCGTGATCAGCCTGCTGCTGCTCAAGACCGCGCCGGCGCAACTGCACGAGCGCCTACTCGTCGGTACGGCGCTGCTGCGCGAATACCTCGACCGCGAAGTCCTCAACGGCCTGACCGAGGCGCTCCGCGAGGCCCTGCTGATGCTCGCCCATCTGCCGCGTTTCTCCGAGGCGCTGGGCCTGCACCTGCTGGCGACAGCGAGCGGCGAAGTGCTCGACGAACTGCGCAACCGTCAGTTGCTGATCGGCGACGACCCGGACAGCTCCGGCGAGCAGTGGCGCCTGTGGCGGCCGCTGGCGCACTGTCTCCAACGCGTGCCTGGCGCGGCACCGGCGGCCGACGTCCACCAGCGCGCTGCGCAGTGGTTGTTCGAGCATGGCCAAGTGCGCGAGGCGATCGACCAAGCGCTGGCGGCGGATCTGCCGGATCTGGCCGCGGGCTATCTGCTGAGCTTCGACCAGAAACAGCTGTTGATCGAGCGCAGCGCCAGCCAGTTCCTGCAATGGCGCGACGAGCTGCCGCGTACGCTGTTCGCCAGCTCGCCGCGGCTGATCTTCATGCTGGCCTGGACCCTGCTGTTCCGTGGTCGGCTCGACGAGGTCGACGAATGCCTGACCGATCTGGTTCGCTTCCTGCCCCAGGCCGACAGCGGCCGGCAGATGCAGTTGCTGGCCGAGTGGCAGGCCGTGCAGGGTGCCTTGCATCGCCAGCGTGGGCTGCCGGCGGCGCGTGAGTATTGCCTGGCCGCACTCGCGGCCCTGGCGCCGGCGAGCTGGGCGCCGCGCATGCTGTGCATGCAGACCCTGGCGCAACACGCGCTGGCAATCCAGGCGCTGGATCAGGCCGAAGAACTGCTGGCCGAGGGCGTGCGCCAGGCACGCCTCAACGGCAGCCTGGCCTACGAGGCGCTGCTCAACCTCGACCGTATCCACCTGCTGACCATGCGTGGCGACTTCGTTCAGGGCCTCGAACTGGTCGACCAGTCGATGCAGCAGGTGGCCGCCGGCATGCTCCGCGGGCCGGTGATGGCGCGCCTGCGTCTGTTGCGCGGCGCCTTGCTGATCGTCCTGGGGCGCGCCGAGGAGGCTCGCGTCGATCTGCGCGAGGGCATGCAGGAGGCCGAGCGCTACGAGGATGTGTTCCAGCTGTTCGGCTACTTCGGGCTGGCCGAAATGGCGGCCGAGGCGGGTGACACCGCCCAGGCCGCGCAACTGTTGCAGGAGGGCGAGCGCCTGCTGCACTGGCTCAAGGTGCCCGAAGTGCGCTACCGCGGCATGCTGGAACTGGCCACTGGCGCGCTCAACCTGCGCCTGGGTGATTTGCCGGCCGCGCGGGAGGTCCTATGCCGGCTGCTCGAGCGTTATAAACAGCAAGGCCTGCTGGCACCGTCCGGCTTCTATGGCCTGTTGCCCCGCGCGCACCACCGGCTGGCGTTGGTCGATCTGCGCCAGGGCCAGGTCGAAGCTGCGCTTGCGGCGCTGGTCGCGTTGCGCGACGAGTGCCTGGGCAACGGTCAGCTCGGCCTGGCCTGCGAATGCCGCTTCAGCCTGGCCGAGGCGCTGTTGGTGGCGGGGCGAGCCGAGGCGGCCGAACAGGAACTGCGCCTGGGGCTCGCGGAGGCGCAGCGCATGCGCATGGTTCGCCCGTTGCAAGCATTGTTCGCGCGGCAGCCGGAGCTGCTGCTCGCGCATGCCAGCGAGGAACAGCAGCAACTGCTGCTGCGCGCGCGTTTGCCGGCGGACGACAGTGGCGAGCTGCTCAGCGCGCGCGAGCTGGAGGTGCTGCGGCTGATCGCCGCCGGGTTGTCCAACCAGGAAATCGCCGCGCGCCTGTTCATCTCGTTGCACACGGTGAAGACCCACGCCCATCGCATCAACGCCAAACTCAAGGTGGAGCGGCGCACCCAGGCGGTGGCGCAGGCCAAGCTGCGCGGCTTGCTGGAGGGCGCGGCGCTCAGTGCAGCGCCGGGGTCTGACTGATCTGCTGCAGGCGCTGGCTCAGCTGCAGGCGCTGCGCCGGGTCGTCGGTCAGCAGCAGGGCGTGTTCGAGGTCGTAGCGCTCGGCCTGCGGGCAGTCCAGCTGGCGATACAGTTCGGCACGGGCCAGGTGGTCGAGCGCGGTGGGCGGGCCGAGTTGCAGGACCCGCTCGGCGTCCTTCAGCGCGGCGAGGTGATCCTCGGCCTGCAGGTGCAGCAGGCGCAGGTTGCGCGACAGGCGCTGCAGCATCTGCCGCGCCTCGCAGGGTTGCAGGTGCGCGGCGGATAGCTCGGCGCGCGGCCCCAGCTGGCGCAGCAACAGCTCGCGGCAGTCGTGGGTGTAGAGGCGCCGGCCGCTGCAGGGGTCGAGCAGGTGATCGGCGCCCGGCACGCGCAGCAGGAAGCGCCCGGGGAAGTTCACCCCCAGCAGCGGAATCTCCAGCCGCCGCGCCAGTTCCAGGGCGATCAGCGCCAGCGACAGCGGCTGTCCGCGGCGGCGCTGGAGCACCCGATGCAGCAGGGCCGTCTGCGGGCGCAGGGGCAGGTCATCGTCTTCGTGGAAGTCCAACTCGTTGAGACGCCGCAGCAGCGGTTGCGCCAGTTCCTGCACCGGCCACTCGGGCAAGCCGACCCGCACTTGCTGTAGCAGGTTGCCGAGGGCGTTGAGCACGCGCGGCGGTTGCACGTCGTCGTGCTCGGCGGCAATCCACAGGGCCGCTTCGAAGAGGCTGGCAGGCTCTCGCTCGAGGCAGGCGAAGCAGCTTTGGCGCGGGGTCATCGAGGTCTCCGGTTGATTCTTGGTTTGTAGTCAACGGCTCAACTTTCGTCCACTACCGCGCGCGCTCCGGCCTCGGCGCGGCCGCCTATACTCGGGGTAATCATGAGCAAGGGAGCCCCGCCATGTTTGCCATCATGGAAGCCGCCCGGCTAGAAGCGCTGCACCTGGCGCACGATCCGGCCACCGGCCTCAAGGCGATCATCGCCATCCACAGCACCAAGCTCGGCCCCGCGTTGGGCGGTTGTCGCTATCTCGCCTATCCCGATGATGTCAGCGCCCTGCGCGATGCCGTGCGCCTGGCCCAGGGCATGAGCTACAAGGCGGCGCTGGCCGGCCTCGATCAAGGCGGCGGCAAGGCGGTGATCATCCGCCCACCGCATCTGGACAACCGCGCCGCGCTGTTCGAGGCATTCGGCCGCTTCATCGAAACCCTCAAGGGCCGCTACATCACCGCCGTCGACAGCGGCACCTCCAGCGCCGACATGGACTGCATCGCCCAGCAGACCCGGCATGTCACCAGTACCAGCAGCGCCGGCGACCCCTCGCCGCACACGGCCATGGGCGTGTTCGCCGGCATCCGCGCCACCGCCCTGGCGCGCCTCGGCAGCGACGATCTGGAAGGCCTGCGGGTAGCGGTGCAGGGCCTCGGCCATGTCGGCTATGCGCTGGCCGAACAACTGCACGCCGCCGGGGCCGAGCTGCTGGTCAGCGATCTCGACGCGGGCCGGGTGCGTCTGGCGGTCGAACAACTCGGCGCCCAGCCGGTGGCCTCCGAGGCGCTGCTCAGCACCCCATGCGACATCCTCGCGCCGTGCGGCCTGGGCGGGGTGCTGAATGCCCAGACCGCCGGCCAGCTGCACTGCGCGGCGGTGGCCGGCGCCGCCAACAACCAGCTGGTTGCCATCGAGATCGCCGACGAACTGGAGGCGCGCGGGATTCTCTACGCCCCGGATTACGTGGTTAATTCGGGCGGGCTGATTTATGTGGCGCTCAAGCACCGCGACGAGAGCCTGGTGAACATCACCGCGCGGCTGTCGCGCATCAGTCTGCGCCTGACCGAGATCTTCGCCCACGCCCAGGCCGACAAGCGCTCCCCCGCGCGCGTCGCCGACGACCTGGCGGAGCGTCTGCTATACGGTAATTGATCCTTCCCCGGTTCCGCGGGAAGCTGGCTCGACGAGCCAAAAGAGGATCGCGACGGACTTTACCCCAGCCCGCACGGTCCGACAGTTAAGGCCTCTCTCCTTAACCAGAGGGGCTCAGCGCGGCGCTTGGCCTACCCGGCCGGCCGCCGCGCACAACCCCTGACGCCACAAGCGTCGGGAACCCGTGGCGCACCCACAAGGTGTAGGGGAGTCTGGCAATGCATAACAAGATCGACCTCCAGTACACCCGTTATCTCGACCCCGATGGCCGCCTCAGCGGCGCACTGCCCGGCTGGGCCGACGACTTCAACCTGCTCACCCGCCTGTACCGGCAAATGGTCCTGACCCGCTTGTTCGACCAGAAGGCGGTGGCCCTGCAGCGCACCGGGCGGATCGGCACCTACGCGCCGACCCTCGGCCAGGAGGCCATCGGCGTCGCCATCGGCAGCCTGATGCGCGGCGAGGACGTGCTGGTGCCGTACTACCGCGACACCGCCGTGCAGCTGATGCGCGGGGTGAAGATGGAGGAAATCCTCCTCTACTGGGGCGGCGACGAGCGCGGCAGCGCCTACCTCGACCCGGCGGTGGCCGAGGACTTCCCGATCTGCGTGCCGATCGCCACCCAGGCGCTGCACGCCTGCGGGGTGGCCAGCGCCTTCAAGATCCGCGGCCAGCATCGGGTCACCGTCACCACCTGCGGCGACGGTGCCACCAGCAAGGGCGACTTTCTCGAGGCGCTCAACGTCGCCGGCGCCTGGCAACTGCCGGTGGTGTTCGTGGTCAACAACAACCAGTGGGCCATCTCCACGCCGCGGCGCATTCAGAGCGGTGCGCCGACCCTGGCGCAGAAGGCCATCGGCGCCGGCTTCCACGGCGAACAGGTGGACGGCAACGACATCCTCGCCGTCTACGATCGCCTGCAGCAGGCCATCGAACGCGCCCGCCAGGGCAAGGGTCCGGTGCTGATCGAGTGCCTGAGCTACCGCCTCGGCGACCACACCACCGCCGACGACGCCACCCGTTACCGCAGCGCCGACGAGGTCAAGCAGGCCTGGCAGGAAGAGCCGATCAAGCGCCTGCAGAGCTTCCTCGCCGCCCAGGGTGTGTGGGACGAAGGCCGCGAGCAGAAGCTGATCGGCGAGTGCCAGGCCCTGGTGCAGCAGGCCGTGGATGCCTTCGAGGCGGCCGGCCTGCAGCCGCTCGAGTCGGTCATCGACCAGGTCTACGCGCGCTGGCCGGCGGCGCTGGCCGAGCAGCGCGAGATGCTGCTGGAACGGGCCGTTCGTCGCGAGGCGCCTAGCGCCTCACCCTCTCTCCCGCAAGCGGGCGAGGGCCATCAGTCGCGACCTGCGGCCGCCAGTGTCGGAGGTGCCCATCATGAATGACCTGAGCTCCAAGATCGCCACGCCGACCCTGGTCGAGAAGAAAGCCGGCCTGCTGGACGCGGTCAACCTGGCCCTGCACCGGGCCATGCGCGAGGACGCCAATGTCGTCGTGCTCGGCGAGGACGTCGGCGTCAACGGCGGGGTGTTCCGCGCCACCGCCGGCTTGCGCGAGGCCTTCGGCTTCAAGCGGGTGATCGACACGCCGCTGGCCGAGAACATGCTCGGCGGCCTGGCCGTCGGCATGGCCGCCCAGGGCCTGAAACCCGTGGTCGAGATCCAGTTTCTCGGCTTCATCTATGCGGCCATGGAGCAGTTGGTGTCCCACGCCAGCCGCCTGCGCAACCGCACCCGTGGCCGCCTGACTTGCCCAATGGTGCTGCGCAGTCCGATGGGCGCCGGCATCCGCGCGCCGGAGCATCACAGCGAAAGCACCGAGGCGCTGTTCGCCCACGTTCCGGGGCTGCGCGTGGTGATCCCGTCGTCGCCGGCGCGCGCCTATGGCCTGCTGCTGGCCGCCATCGACGATCCCGATCCGGTGATCTTCCTCGAGCCGACCCGCTTGTACCGGCTCAACCCGCAACCGCTGCTGGACGATGGTCGGCGCCTGCCGCTGGACACCTGCTTCACCCTGCGCGAGGGCAGCGATCTGACTCTGATCAGCTGGGGCGCCAGTGTCCACGAGACCTTGCAGGCCGCCGAACGGCTGGCCGAGCAGGGCGTCTCGGCCGAGGTGATCGACGTCGCCTGCGTCAAGCCGCTGGATCTCGATACCCTCGAGGCCTCGGTGCGCAAGACCGGGCGCTGCGTGATAGTCCACGAGGCGCCGCGCTCCTACGGGGTCGGCGCGGAGATCGCCGCCAGCCTCTACGAGCGTGCGCTGCTGGATTTGCAGGCGCCGATCCAGCGGGTCACCGCGCCGGACATCCCGCCGCCGTTGTATCGCCTGGAGCAGCTGTACATCCCCGGCGTCGAGGACATCTTGGCGGCCTGCGAAACGGTGCTGAACTACGCCTGAACCCATTCATGGAGGGCGGGTGCAACCCGTCGTTGAGCACGGTTGCACCTGTCCTGCGGAGCAGAATCCGGAGAACAACAATGAAATATTTCAAACTGCCCGATCTGGGTGAAGGCCTGCAGGAAGCCGAGATCGTCGAGTGGCACGTCAAGCCCGGTGAGACGGTCAAGGCCGACCAGTTGCTGGTCTCGGTGGAAACCGCCAAGGCGCTGGTGGACATCCCCGCGCCCTATGACGGCGTGGTGGCGAAGACCTTCGGCAAGGAGGGTGATCTGCTGCATGTCGGTGAGCCGTTGCTCGGCTACGAGGGCGAGGACGACGCCGGCACCGTGGTCGGGCGCCTGGAAGGCGGCGGCAGCAGTCAGCAGGACAGCTTCTTCGTCGGCGCCGCGCCTTCGACTCGCGCGCACCTGGCGCCGCGGGCAACTCCGGCGGTGCGCCAGTTGGCGCGGCAGCTGGGCGTCGAACTGAGCGGCCTGGTCGGCAGCGGCCCGGACGGTCTGGTCAGCCGCGCCGACGTCGAAGCCGCGGCGCAACAGTCGCGCGACCGTTTCGGTGGGGAAAAACTCCGTGGCGTGCGGCGCAGCATGGCGATCAATATGGCCAGGTCGCACGCCGAAGTGGTGCCGGTGACCATCTACGGCGACGCCGACCTGCACCGCTGGGGCGCGGCGCGCGACCCGCTGGTCCGCCTGGCCAAGGCCATCGCCGCCGCCTGTGCGGTCGAGCCGATCCTCAATGCCTGGTTCGACGGCAAACTGCTGTCGCTCAAGCAGCACGCCAAGCTCGACCTCGGCATCGCCGTCGACACCCCGGACGGCCTGTTCGTGCCGGTGCTACGTGATGTCGGCGGGCGCAGTGCGGAGGATCTGAAGCAAGGCATGAGCCGCCTGCGCGCGGATGTGCAGGCGCGTTCGATCCCGCCGCAGGAGATGATGGGTGCGACCATCACCCTGTCCAACTTCGGCAGCTTGTTCGGCCGTTACGCCAACCCGGTGGTGGTGCCGCCGCAGGTGGCGATCATCGGCGCCGGTGGCATCCGCGACGAGCCGGTGGCCTGGGACGGGCAGGTGGCGATCCACCCGATCCTGCCGCTGTCGCTGACCTTCGACCACCGCGTGGCCACCGGCGGCGAGGCCGCGCGTTTCCTGCGGGCGCTGGTGGAGGCGCTGGAGCAGCCAGACCTTTGAACCTTGTTCAGCTGAAATGACACAGCCCCTCACGTGCAAGCAGAGAGGTCTTTTGTTGGTACGAGGTCGCTCGCCGTAGGATGGAGCAACGCGATACCCATCGCGATCTAGGCGTTGGGTATCGCTACGCTCCACCCAACCTACGGGATTACTAGGGGACGAGGTCGCCTTGCGCTCCGCCCGCAGGCCTCAGGCTCCGCTGCCCGGCTCGAGCAACTCGCGCAGCGCTTCCGGCTGGCTCTTGAAGGCCTTGGCGAGCAGGTCGCGGTGTTTGGCCAGGTAGATGCCGACTTCCTCGCCCTGCTGTTCGTTCAGCGACGGCACAGCCTTGTGCAGCACTTCGGTGAGCAGTTCGGCCAGTTCGAGCATCTTGTCATGACGATCCGCTTCGGCCTTATCCATGAACAAACGCTCCGGGTCCCGGCTGCTGCGATACACCACTTCGACGGCCATTCATCACCTCACCTTCATGCTGATCAGTTAAACCAATACTGTTGTTATATACAGTTGTTGCGAGCATAAAGCAGTGGAAGGCTTTTAGCCAGCAGCGGTCTTCGTGGCAAGTCTTTATCCCGGAGAAAGCAAAAAGGGGCGACCCATGGCCGCCCCTTTTGGTTGTCGCTTCAGCGTTTGCCGTTAGCCTGCCAGCGCGGCTTCCGGGGTAGCCGCGGCGCTGCCATTCGCGCCTGCCGCGGCGCGGATCAGGTCGGCGGCCTTCTCGCCGATCATGATGGTCGGCGCGTTGGTGTTGCCGCCCACCTGCGTCGGCATGACCGAGGCGTCTGCCACGCGCAGGCCTTCCACGCCGCGCACCCGCAGTTGCGGGTCGACCACCGAGTTGACGTCGCTGCCCATGCGGCAGGTGCCGACCGGGTGATAGACGTTGTCGGCATGCTCGCGAATCATCTGTTCCACGGCGCGGTCGTCGCTGCCGTCGAACTTCAGGTGGCCGTGGAACAGTGGCTTGCCGCCGAAGCGGGTGAGTGCCGGCTGCTCCAAAATGCTGTTCACGATCTTCGCGCCCTTGAGCATGGTCTGCATGTCGCGATCGTCCTTGAGCAGGTTGAACTCGATCAGCGGAGCGTCGCGCATGTCGGCGGACTTCAGGCGGACTTCGCCGCGGCTGTGCGGACGCAGCACGCAGACGTGCACCGAGTAGCCGGAGCCGTAGTGGAAGGTGCGGCCGTGGTTGTCGCCGGAGGACATCACGAAGTGCAGCTGCACGTCTGGTTCGGCCAGGCTCGGGTCGGTCTTCAGGAAGGCGCCGGCCTCGGTGAAGGTGCGGGTGAACAGGCCGCCGCGTTCGCGACGGTACTTGAGCAGCTGCCAGGCGTAGCTGAGCATGCCGCGCACGGTGACGCCGAACAGGTCGGTGCTGAACTTGCGCTTGTGCAGGATCAGGTCGGGATGCTCCTGCAGGTTCTTGCCGACTTCCGGCGAGTCCTGCACCACTTCGATGCCCATCTCCTTCAGGTGCCGGGCCGGGCCGACGCCGGAGGCCAGCAGCAGTTGCGGGGAGACCAGGCTGCCGGCGCTGACGATCACTTCGCGGCGGGCATGCAGGACCACTTCCTGGCCGTTGCGCTCGACCAGCACGCCGACCGCGCGCTTGCCCTCGAACACGATGCGCAGCGCGCGGGTGTTGGTCAGCACATTCAGGTTCTGGCGGCCGCCGTTGTGGGTGCTGTCCTCGACCTTGCCCTGGTGCAGGTAGGCGCGCGCGGAGTTCCAGCGTTCGCCGTTGCGCTGGGTGACCTGGAAGTAGCCGACGCCTTCCTGTTTCGGGCCGTTGAAATCATGGTTGTACGGGTGGCCGGCGCTGGCGGCGGCCTCGATGAAGTGGCGTGCGTAGGAGCAGGGCGCGCGCGGGTCGGTCACGTGCAGCGGGCCGCTGCCGCCGTGCAGCGGATCGTCGTCGCGGCCGGCGACCCGTTCGTTGTTCTCGGAACGCTTGAAGTAGGGCAGCACGTCCTGCCAGCTCCAGCCGTCGCAGCCCAGCTTGGCCCAGCGGTCATAGTCGGACGGGGTGCCGCGCAGGTAGAGCATGCCGTTGATCGACGAGCTGCCGCCCAGGCCGCGGCCGCGCGGCACGTAGCTGGCACGCTCGGCCATGCTCGGCTGCGGCTCGGTTTCGTAGGCGTAGTTGAACTCGCCCTGGCGCGGGATGACCAGGGCGATACCCACCGGGGTGGTGATCTTGGCGTTGTGATCATGACCGCCGGTTTCCAGCAGGGCGATGGTTTCGCTGCCGCTGTCGGCCAGCCGTCCGGCAACCGCGCAGCCTGCCGAGCCGGCACCCACCACGATGTAGTCAAAAGTGTTGTCCATCTGTTTCTCCTAGTGTGTGGGCTGCGCGCCGCGCGATCTTTTCGATCGGTGCGGGCGGTGTTTGGAGACCACCTGGGCCATCAGGCGTTAAACACTGCCTCGGAGGCCGCTTGCGGCTAACGCCTTTCAGTACGGCCCCGAAGCCATGCTCATAACCACGCGTAAACTGCGCTTCCTCGCCCGATTGACGAGCTACGCCCGCCCGGCGAGTCGGCCTACGGTTGACCCTGGCTCGCAGGATAGTGAACAGGCGCTAAGGGCTGTGCATGTATCTCGAGCATGAGGTTCATTATTAGTGGCCGATGATCTAGCACCATCGTTCCTTTGAACCATTTCAGCGCCCAGCCGTCTGGATGACCTGAATGCGTCGGCCTAGCGGCGGGGATGCGCGCAGTCGCGCGCCGAGGAGCGAGGGACAAAACAACCGGCGGCTCGGCTTGTGCGGCCGCACTCACGCGGCTTGGCCTTTTTTGCCGGTCAGGTGGAAGCGGCAGACCTGACCGCCGCGCAGCATGCACTCGAGGTGCTCTACGTCGCCGTCGCCGAGGGCGCCGATCAGCGCCAGGTCGAGCTCGCAGACTTCCGGATGAGCCTTGGCCAGATGGTGGAACACGCAGTTGTGCGCGACTATTTCCGGCTCGCCGGTCGAGCGGAAGAACACCTCGGCCTCGTAGCCGGCGTCGTTCATGTGGCTGGCGATGCGTTCTTCGGTGACCGTCTGCTGTTCCAAGCCGGCGGCCAGCTTGCGACCGAGGCTGCGCATCAGTTGGACGAGCTTGTCGTGGCCGATGATGGCTGCCACTTCATCGATCAACAGGTCGGCCAGCAGCTGGTATTGGCGGGGAAACAGTTCCCGGCCGCGTGGTGAGAGTTGGTACAGCTGCTGCGGGCGCCGGCCGGTGGGCCGGGTTTCACCGCGCAGGATCAGGCCGTCGCGTTCCAGCGCGGCGAGATGCTGGCGGATCGCGGTGCGGGTCACCGTCAGGTGGCTGGCCAGCTCATCGATGCTCATGCCTGCCGCTTGGTACAGCAGGGCGCTGAGCAGATCCTGTTGGGTGCGACCCATTCCCTGAAGCATTCACCTACCTCGTCGGCAAAGAGGGGCGTCGGAACGCCCCCGGTTGGTCTCAGAATTTGTCCGGGAACTGCTTGACCAGGGCCGCCGTCAAGGTGTCCGCGAGGACCAGCATGTGTTCGCGCATGGCCTTCCAGGTTTTCGCTTCCGCGGCGTAGTCCTGCTTGCCCAGCTGATCGACCTGGGCGATGTGGTGTCCGCCGTGCGCGCTGAGCATCGTGACCAGGGTGTTCTCCGGCAGGTTCGGGTTGGCCGTGGCGAGGAACTTGGCAATGGCCTTGGCATTGCCGGTCAGCTCGCCAACGGCGGCCTTCTTGCCCGCCGCATTCTTGGCGACAGCCGCATCGCTGTAGTGCTTGACGGCGCCCCAGTGCCCGGCCAGCAGCTTGAGCATCTGATCGGCGGCCGGCTGGCCGTACAGCGGCGCGAGGCTGTTGGCGATCGCCGTGGCATTGGCCACCACCTCGGTGACCGCGGTATCGGCCTGCTTGCGCTCGCCCTGCTGGTTGGCGATCACGTAGTTGCGCACCCAGAAGATGTGCTCTACCCAGAGATCCCGCAGCGCCAGGCGGGTGCTGAGGGCGGCGGAGTCCATGCCGGGTGTGCTGTGGCCTTGCTCCATCTGGCTCCAGACGGGTTGGGCGCACAAGGTCAGCAGCAGCAAAGCCAGGGTCCTGATAGTCATGGCGGTATCCTCATGTGATGGATTGTCCTACAAAATCAATTAAAGCATAAATAAATGCCATTATTGGTAAAATGATGAATCCAGAGTCGGTCTAAGAGGAAGGTTCTTTCGCGGGAGCCTTGCGCAGGGCCGCAACCTGCCGCCACCCGCCGTGCGGTACGGTGGCGCCGCACCCGTTGCACTAGACTGGAATCAGGGCACCGGCATGGATCGGTGCCAGGCGGGGAACGGGAGGTTCCCCTTGTGCGCAACCGCTCAGGTTGCCCTTCGGGCCGGTGCCTAACCGGCTGGCGCTGCTTTCATCGGGACCATGATTTCGGCGTCGTTCCTCAGGCCCACGGCAGGAGGTGCATCATGACCATGGCCACCCGTTTGCAAAGCTATCTGGCGCTGAAGCATTCGCGCTACGACATGCTCCTGCATGATCCATCCATGACTAGCCGCGAGGCGGCACGGCGCGCCGGAGTGCCGCCGCAGCTGATGGCCAAGCCGGTGATTCTGGATGACTTCCAGGGCCATTGGCTGATGGCGGTGGTTCCCGCGACCCGCCAGGTGGATCTGCAGAAAGTCCACAAACTCACCAAGCGGCATTGGCGGCTGGCGCGGGAAAGCGAATTCAGCAGCAGCTTCAGCGACTGCGACATCGGCGCGATTCCCGCCGTGGGCAATGCTTTCGGCATCGAAACGTTGGTCGACCAGTCGTTGGCGGGCCTCAAGGATGTGTATTTCGAAGCTGGCGATCATGAAGCGCTGGTGCATATGAGCAGCGAGCAGTATCTCAAGCTGATGCCCAACGCCCAGTTCGCCCCGCTCTGCGAATGACGCGCTCCGGGGTGGTGCCAACGGCCTGGCACCACCCACAGTTGCCGGTTGATCTGCTCAGCCGGGCGCTGTTCTGCGCCTGGCGGGGTGGTGTCTTTTCCCGCGCTTGAGCCTTCACACTAGATTCTGTACGGAAACTGCCTGCGCTCGGTGATGCTGCGTTAAAAAGTGGCTCGGAATGCTCATTTACAGCTCGTAAACTCCGCTTCCTCGCCACTTTTTGCCTTGCCTGACCTTCGCTCGGCGACTTTTCGTACAGAACCTAATTCCAGCTGGCCTTGTTACTGCATAACCGTCACCTGCGGGCGGCAACATGGTCGGCCTGATGTTCAAGGACGTTGTTCGAGGAGCTGCAAGCGTGAAAATCAACTGGGCCGAATCCCTGCGCGAAAGCGTGCATGAGCTGGCGGAGTCGCTGGGCAACCTGCTGGTCGAGAGCTTCCACTACCTGGCGTTGTTCGCCATCGGCGGCATTACCGCCTGGGCGGCGGTGGTGGCGTTCCTGCAGATGGTGGAGAAGGGCCATATCGCCGTGGATGACATCCTGCTGCTGTTCATCTACCTCGAACTCGGTGCCATGGTCGGCATCTACTTCAAGACCAACCACATGCCGGTGCGCTTCCTGATCTATGTGGCGATCACCGCGCTGACGCGCCTGCTGATTTCCGATGTGTCGCACCACAATGGCTCCGGCATGGGTGTGGTGTATGTCTCCGGGGCGATTCTGCTGCTGGCGCTGTCGATCCTGGTGGTGCGCTACGCCTCGTCGCAATTCCCCTCGGTATCGACCGAGAAGCCTGGGCGTCGGCGCCTCAAGCGCGAGCAGGCGCCGGAGGAGGGCGAGCCGGGCGAGGCGTGACGGCGCTTTAGGTTCTGTACGAAAACTGCCTGCGGGCTTCGCGCGTGATGCTGCGTTAAAAAGTGGCTCGGAAAGCGGCTCACCGCTAACGCACTTTAGTGCGGCCCCGAAGGGGCGAGCGAAGCGAGTACTGCTCATTTACAACTCGTAAACTCCGCGTCCTCGCCACTTTTTGCCTTGCCTGACCTTCGCTCGGCGACTTTTCGTACAGAACCTAGCGCGTCGCCGCGGAGGCTGCTCGGGTTGCCGCGCGGATCTTCCGCGGGGCCGGGTGGTGCTCGGCGACGATGCCGAAGCGCACGCTCGCGATCAGCAAGCGCAAGCGCTGCGGGTCGTTGCGCTGGGCCGGGCTGATCAGCCGTTTGGCCACCAGGCCGCGGTCGTTGGAGAGGGTCAGCATGATGCTGCCGTCCGGGCGTTCGACACAGAAATTGACCCGGTATTGGCGGTGGAAGGCCGCGGTCAGTCGCTGAAACGGATTGTCCATGGTGCTCTCCCTGGTTTGTGGGCACTTAGGAAAGTGACTGACTGACGCGGCCAAAGTTCGCCCCAGCGGACAGCCGGCTGGTTCCTGCCGGCCTTGCTCTGATCCCTCATTACCGCTGCTCCCTATCAGCCTGAGCGGCAGGCTGATGACCCGAGGGCGGCATTAAATCATTTACAAGTGCGAATGGTTCGTAAAGACTTACGAGAATGTTTCGCGTCTGCGATCCGCCCGCATAACCCCTCAGAAGGATTCCCCCGATGTTCCCGCTTGCCTGCCGTAAGCCCATGGCCGCCGCTGTGCGTGCCGCCCTGTTCAGTGTCGGACTGCCGCTGGCGGTCGGCCCGACGGCTGCCTACGCGGCTACGGAGGCGCAGGGCAAGTCCGGGGCGGAGGCCGGCAAAGGGGAGATCCAGCTGCAAGACGTTCACGTCGATGGCGTGCTCGACAGCCAGAGCGCCTTCGCGCCGGTGGCCGGCTACGTGGCCGAGCGTCAGTCCAGCGGCACCAAGACCGACACGCCGATCCTGGAAACCCCGCAGTCGGTGTCGGTGATCACCGCCGACCGCATGCGCGACCAGGGCGTGCAGAGCGTGCAGGACGCGCTGCGCTACACCGCCGGGGTACGTGGCGAGACCTACGGCCTCGACAGCCGTGGCGACTGGAGCACCATCCGCGGCAGCGAGCCGGTGATCTTCCAGGACGGCCTGCAGCAGACCTTCGGCTTCTACGCCAGCTCGCGGCCTGACCCTTACACCCTGGAACGCATCGAAGTGCTCAAGGGCCCCTCGTCGATGCTCTACGGGCAGAGCTCGGTGGGCGGCATCGTCAACCTGGTGAGCAAGCGTCCGCAGGCCGACCAGCAGGGCCAAGTGCAGGCGCAGTACGGCAGCTTCGACCGTGCCCAGCTGGCCACCGATGTCACCGGCGCGCTGAACGAGGACGGCTCGCTGCTCTACCGGGTGATCGCCATCGGCCGTGACAGCAACACCCAGGTCGATCACGTCGGCGACGACCGCAAGGTGCTCGCGCCGTCCCTCACCTGGCGCCCCACCGACAGCACCGAGTGGACCGTCCTGGCCAACTACCAGAAGGACGAATCCGGCTCCACCGCCCAGTTCCTGCCGCACGCCGGCACCGTGCTGCCGGCGCCCAACGGCCGCATCGACAGCGACCGGTTCATGAGCGAGCCGGGCTTCGACGAATACAACACCGAGCAGAAGTCGGTGACCTCGCTGTTCTCCCACCAGCTCGACGATGTCTGGACCCTGCGCCAGAACCTGCGCTACGCGAAGAGCAAGGTCAGCTACCAGACCCAGTACCCGGCGTTCCCGCCGACCATCAACGCCGACGGCCGCACCATCGACCGGGTGTACTGGATGGCCAAGCCGGAACTCAAGTACTGGACCGCCGACAACCAGGCCGAGGCGCACTTCAGCAATGGCCGCCTGGAGCAGACCCTGCTGATGGGCCTCGACTACCAGCACGCGGTGACCAACCGCGACTGGCAATATGGCGCGGCCACGCCGCTGGACCTCTATGCGCCGGTCTACACCGGTTTCACCCCGCCGGGGCCGTGGATCTCCGACCCGGAACAGACCGTGGCGCAGAAGGGCCTGTATGTGCAGGACCAGCTGAAGTGGGACGAGCACTGGCTGCTGACCCTCGGCCTGCGCAAGGACTTCGCCGAAACCCGCGTCGAAGGCTCCGAGACGCAGAAGGACGACAAGGTCACCGGCCGCGCCGGCCTGACCTACCTGTTCGACAACGGCCTGGCGCCCTATATCAGCTACAACGAATCCTTCGTGCCGACCGTCGGCCTCGATGGCTTGGGCCAGGCGTTCAAGCCGACCGAAGGCAAGCAGTGGGAACTGGGGCTCAAGTACCAGCCGCCGGGTAGCAGCAGCCTGTTCACCGCGGCGGTCTACGACCTGCGCGAGGAAAACCGCAAGGTCCCCGACCCGACCAGCCCGCGCGGCGAAACGCAGGCCGGCGAGACGCGCGCCCGCGGCCTGGAACTGGAGGCGCAGGCCGGCATCACCCGCAACTGGGACCTGATCGCCAGCTACACCTACACCGACACCGAGGTGCTCAAGGGCACCCCAGGCTTCGACGATGGCAAGCGCCTGCCCAGCGTGCCGGAGCACATGGCCTCGCTGTGGAACGTCTATCGCTTCAGCATCGGCGACCTCTCCGGCTTCAGCGTCGGCGCCGGCGTGCGCTACGTCGGCTCCAGCTGGGACGGCACCGACAGCCTGAAAACCCCGGGTACCACCCTGTACGACGCCATGCTCGGTTACCGCTACGCCAACTGGGACTTCCAGCTCACCGGCAGCAACCTCGAGGACGAGACCTACTACACCACCTGCCTGGCACGCGGTGACTGCTTTACCGGCACGCGGCGGACCATCACCGGCACCGTGGCCTACAACTTCTGAGAGCCTGTCGCGGATCTGCTGCGCGTCGGCCATACGGCGTTAAAAATGGCGATGTCCCAGTTCCGTGTCGCCTGGGGTGGTGCTTTTGGTAGGAGCGGATTTATCCGCGAACCAGGGATAAGGGCGGTGCCAAGCCTTTCGCGAATGAATTCGCTCCTACAGGTGCGGCATGGGCTGACAGCCCGCAGGGCAGGGGATGCTGCACCGCGGATTGCATCCGCGCTACGACATCTCCAACCCATAACTCGGACATAGCGTTAAAAATGGCTCGAGCTCGCGAGATCCGCGACAGCCGCTAAACAAGGCCCGGGTAGTCGGGCCGGATAAGGAAATTACCGTGAGCAAAGCGCAAACCTCCACGCGCTGGGAGATCACCGCGCGGGTATTGGCGGCAATCTTCGGCGGCTACGCGCTGGCCTATGCGGCCACCGCGTTCTTGACCGTCTATCTGCCGTTGCTGCGTGCCGACCGGGTGGTGTTCGCCAGCCTGGTCAGCTTCGCCATCTGGACCGGAGTGGTGATCTACGTGTTCGCCGTCCGCCGCATTGGCCGCGCCTGGCTGGTGCTGCTCGGCCTGATCCTGGTGATGGCCCTGGCGGCCTTTCTACCCAGCGAATTGCGGGGGCGCCCATGAGTCTCAGACAGAGCATGGCCGGTCTGCATACCTGGGGCGGCCTGCTGCCCAGCTGGCTGCTGTACGTGATCCTCTTCGCCGGCAGCCTGGCCTGTTTCGACAAGGAACTCGAGCGCTGGATGCGCCCGGCGCTGCATGTGCCCACTGCCAGCAGCATGAGCGCCGATCAGGTGCGCGGCTGGCTGCAGCAGAACGTCAGCGAGCCGCTACATGCCTTCTGGTTGCAGGGGCCGACCGAGCGCGAGCCCTACTGGCGGCTCGGCTGGGAAGTGGACAAGACCGAGCAGATCCACAACGTCGCCTTCGATCCGGCAACCGCGGCGCCGATGGCGGAAACCCTCGGCGGCAACTTCTTCTTCATCCTGCACTACAACCTGCACGCCGGCACGCTCGGCATGTACATCGTCGGCCTCGCCGGCATGTTCATGCTGGTGGCGCTGGTCAGCGGGGTGATCATCCACCGGCGCATCTTCAAGGATTTCTTCACCCTGCGGCCGAACGCCAATGGCCAGCGCGCCTGGCTGGACGCGCACAACCTGTTCGGCGTGCTCGGTTTCCCGTTCCACCTGGTGCTGACCTACACCGGCGTCGCGGTGTTCGTGTCGTCCTATATGCCGGCCGGCGCGCAGGTCGCCTACCGGGGCGATGTCGGGCGCTTCTTCACCGAGGTGATGGGCGCGTACGACCGCGAAGGCATCGGCCAGGCGGCGACCAGCCGGGCGTCGCTCGACGAGTTGATCGCCCGGTCGCGCGCGCATTGGCAGGGCGCCGAGGTGGGCTGGACCAGTGTCCACCATCCGGGCGATGTCGCCGCGGTGGTCGACGTGCGCCAGCGCAACGAGTCGCGCATCGGCCCGCCCCAGGCCACCCTGAGCTACGACGAAGCCAGCGGCGCACTGGTCAACGAGCAGCAGGTCTCCAGCGGCTATCGCGCCTATATCTGGCTGGCCGGACTGCACATGGCCCAGTTCGGCGGTGTGCTGGTGCGTTTCCTGTATTTCCTCATGGGCCTGGCGGGTTGCGCCATGCTGGTCGGCGGCCTGCAGGTCTGGCTGGCCAAGCGCGAGGTGCGCGGCAGTCGCGGTCTCGGCCTGGTACGGGCGCTGAACGGTGCGGTGCTCGGCGGCCTGCCGGTGGCCAGTCTGGCGCTACTGTGGGGCAACCGCCTGCTGCCGGCCGGTTTGGCCGAGCGGGCGGCGGCCGAAGCCTACGTGTTCGTCGGTGCCTGGCTGCTGCTGGCGCTGTGGGCGGTGCTGCGGCGCCACAGCGGCCAGGTTGCCCGTGATGTGCTGGCGGCGGTGGCCGTGCTGGCGCTGGGCCTGCCACTGCTCAATGCGCTGACCACCGGGCAGGGCCATCTGGCTGCGACCCTGGTGCGTGGCGACTGGGCGCTGGCCGGCATCGACCTGAGCCTGCTCGTCAGCGGCCTGTTGTGCGCTTGGCAGGCCTGGCGCCGGCGCGCGCCGCAAGCCGTGCAGGCGCCGCGGGCGCGCCGGCAACTGGCCGAGGAGGGCGTCTGATGCTGTGGAGCAGTTTTACCCTGGCGTTTATGGCGATGACCCAACTGAGCCTGGCCATGAACCGCCATGCCAAGGCGGCATACGGCGTTGCCCCGTCGCCGCGCCGGGTGCTGCTGATGCGCCTGCTCGCCGTCGTTTGCATCGCCTATGCCTTGCGTTTCTGTGTGCGGCAGCTGGGCGGCGAGATCGGGGCGGTGATCTGGCTGGGTCAGCTGATGCTCGCCGGCCTGCTGCTGGTCGGCCTGCTGGCCTGGCGCCCGCGCTGGGCGTTGCCACTGTCCGGGTTGCTGCTGTTGAGCGGCGCTCTAGGTCTATGAAGCCCCAGTGGGTACCCACAAATGGGGCAATTGCCGCTGCGTTGCGCCGTCGTTGTTCGTCGGCGGGCGGCGCTGGCTGTTGCTCGGGCCTTGCCCTAGAAGGCTGCCGACCGTTGGTCGCGAGCTGGCAGAAGTTGGCCTTGGGCTTGCTCCTCTCTCGATCAGACTCAACGCTGCAGGTACATCGTCATGGTCAATCCGTTCAAATTCGTCAGTGATTCCTTCAAGGATGAATTCCAGGTGCGCTTCAGCATCGGCAGCCCGGACGGCAGCACCACGCTGTCGCTGTGCGACGCACAGGGCACGGTGGCACAGCGGCTGCTCAGCTGCGAGCAGCTGAACGATCCAGCCAAGCTGGAGCAGGCGATCCAGAGCATCCGCTTCGGCCTGGCGATCGACCGCGGACAGGGCCGCGCCGGTCTGGATGAGCTCAGCCAGCCGGCCGCCCACGAGGCGCTGGGCAGCGCACACTGAGCGGCAGGCCAGGGCTCCCTGATTTTTTGCGCGCGCGGGCTCAGGCTTCGTCGTCGTGGGCAGTTAGAGCCTGTTTACGATCTGCTGCGCGTCGGCCATACGGCGTTAAAAATGGCCTCGGGATGCTCATTTACAGCTCGTAAACTCCGCTCCCTCGGCCATTTTTGCCTTGTCTGGCTCTAGCTCGCGAGATCGTAAACAGACTCTTGGGCACGGGCGCCAGGAACCGCCGGCGTGCGCTAATGTCTAGGCAGGGTCATCAAACAAGGAGAAACCCTATGTCTGCCTTCATGCGTCGTCTGGCTGCCGCCCTGGCGGTCGTGCATTTCCTGTTGTTCGCCCAGATTCCCCTGGCCCAGGCCGCCATGCTCGGCACCCCGCAGGTACTGCACGAGCAGCAGCAACAGGTCGACCGCCAGCAACTGCGGGCGATGCTCGACGACCAGCAGGTGCAGCAGAAACTCGAGTCCATGGGCGTCGAACGCGCCCAGGTGGAGGCGCGCATCGCCAGTCTGACGCCGGCCGAGTTGGCGCAGTTCAACCAGCAGTTGCAGCAAGAGCCGGCAGGCGCCGGCGTGGTCGGCATCATCGTGCTGTTCCTGGTGATCTTCATCATCACCGACATGCTCTGCGCCACCGACATCTTCACCTTCATCAAGTGCATCCGTTGAGTCTGCTGCGTGCGGCCGCCCTGCTGATGGCGGGGCTGCTGCTCGGCGGCTGCGCCGGGCAGGTGCAGTTGCCCGCGCACAGCCAAGTCCTGCCGCGGTCGGTGGAACTGGGCCAAGTGCCGTTCTTCCCGCAGGAGGCCTACCAGTGCGGCCCCGCGGCACTGGCCACCATGCTGGTGCAGCGCGGCGTGGCCACCACGCCGAGCCTGCTCAAGCCGCAGGTCTACCTGCCCGAGCGCCAGGGCAGCCTCAAGCTCGAACTGGTCGCCGCGGCGCGCCAGCACGGCCTGCTGGTCTACCCGCTGGCGCCGACGCTGGATGCCCTGCTGACCCAGGTGGCGGCCGGCAACCCGGTACTGGTGATGCAGAACCTGCGCTTCGACTGGTGGCCGCAGTGGCACTTCGCGGTGCTGGTCGGCTATGACCGGGTCGAGCAGCAACTGATCCTGCGCTCGGCCACCAGCAAGCGCTGGCGCACCGACTTCAAGAGTTTCGACGCCACCTGGCGGCGCGCCGAGCGCTGGGCGGTGGTGACCGTGCCAGCCGAGCGCCTGCCGGCCGAGGCGCAATTGCAGCCCTGGTTGCAGGCGGCCAGCGATCTGGAGGAAACCGGCCAGCGCCGGGTCGCCGAGCGCGCCTACCGCACCGCCGCCACGCATTGGCCGCACGAGCCGATGCCGGCCTTCGCCCTGGCCAATGCGCGCTATGCCGAGGGCGACCGCAACGGCGCGCAACAGGCGCTGCGCGACAGCCTGCAGCGCCAGCCGGATTTCGCCCTCGGCTGGTTCAATCTCTCGGAAGTGCTCAACGAACAGGGCTGCGCCCAGCAGGCCAGCGCCGCCCGCGCCTGCGCGCAGCAGTTGGCGCCGCAGGATTCTCGCCTGGCGGCGCCGCTGGCGCCGGCCCCCGACAAATCGGCAAGCGCCTGCAGCGCGGTGCCGGCTTGCCCGGTGCGCTAGGGCGTCCCTCACCCTAGCCCTCTCCGATGGGAGAGGGGACTGATCGGCGCGGCGTGGCGGTGCAACCCGCCAGTGCGGGTCTGCGGCAGTCCGTAGGATGGGTTGAGCGTAGCGATACCCATCATTGCGCTTCGATGGGTATCGCAGGCTCAACCCATCCTACAAAGCAGTCCGTGGCTCGGCACCATTCTCAGGAAACGGTGTAGCCCTGAAAAGGAATAATCCTCGAGCAGCCTTGCGCCCGCTGTAGGGCGGGCGCAACCCGCCAGTTCCGGCCTGCGACGGGTTGCCCCAGCTACGGCCTAACGAATCGCCGCCTCGGCCGCCAGCTGCTTGCGCAGTTCGGCCTTGGCGATTTTCTCCAGGGTCACGCGCGGGAAGTCGTCGACGATGCGGATGCCGGCCGGCACCTTGAAGTCGGCCAACTGGCTGCGGCACTGGGCGAACAGGCGCTCGATGAATTCGTCGTGGCGGTCGGCGTCGATCTCGCTGGCCACGGCGACGAAGGCGTAGGGCACCTCGTCGAGCATGGCGTGGCGCTGGGCCACCACCGCCACCTCGACCACGCCCGGCACGCCGAGCAGCACGCGCTCGATTTCCGAGGCGGCGACGTTCTCGCCGCCGACCTTGAGCATGTCCTTGTCGCGGTCGGCGAACTTGATCGAGCCGTCCTCCAGCAGCGTCACCCGGTCGCCGCTGAGGAACCAGCCCTGCGCGTCGAAGCTCGCCGCGGTGGCCGCCGGGTCGTCCAAATATTCCTTGAACAGCGACACCCCGCGCAGCCCCAGCACCCGCAGGTGGCCGCTGGCGCCGACCTCGACCGGCTGGCCGTCATCGTCGACCACGCAGATCTGGTAGGTGCTGGCGGCGCGGCCGATGCTCATCTCGGTGTTGGGCAGGCCGGTGAGGCCTATGATCGGGTGCGAGATGGTTTCGGTCATGCCCCACCAGCCGATGGTCTTGATGCCGAATGGCTGCGCCAGCGCCGGATCGCACATGGCGGTGCCCCACAGCCGGAAGTAATGCCGTTCCGGCTTCGGTTGGGCGAGCAGGGCACGCATGAAGAAGGGGACGGCCGAATGCCAAGTGCAGCGGTTGCGTACGGCCACGTCCCAGAAGCGGCTGGCGGAGAAGCGCGGCTGCAGCACCAGGGTGCCACCGACCCACAGCGAGGTGAGGAAGCTGTAGCCCAGCGCGTTGGTGTGAAACAGCGGCATCACCGCGAGGTGGATATCGTCGCTGCGCAGGTCCTGGTGGTAGGCGTTGACCCGCGCGGCCCACAGCGCGTTGCCGTGGGTCAGCACCACGCCCTTCGGCCGCGAGGTGGTGCCCGAGGTGTACTGCACATACATCGGCCGCAGCGGATCGGCGGCCACCCGGCGGCGCTGGGCGGCCGGCTCCGGGGCGAGCAGTTCGGCATAGGGCACCACGCCGCTGGGCAACTCGGCCGGTTCGCCGGCGTTGTGCGCGGTGCAGGCCAGCCAGCGCAGCTTGTCGCGCACCCGCGCCAGGCTGGCGATCAGGCTCGGCTGGCTGATCGCCACGCGGCAGTCGCTGTGAGTCACGAAGTAGTGCATCTCCTCGGCCGATGAGCGGGTGTTGGTGTTCACCGCAATCGCGCCCAACTCGCCGCAGGCGGCCCAGGTGAGGAGGAATTCCGGGCAGTTCTCCAGATGAATCAGCACCCGGTCGCCGCTGCGCACGCCGAGGGCTTCCAGGGCCGCGGCGACCCGTCCGACGGCGTGGTCGAACTGCGCGTAGCTGTAGGTTTCGGCGGGGCGATCGAAGGGCTCCCAGATCAGCAGCGGTTTGCGGGCGTTGGCTTGGGCCTGGGTCTCCAGCAGCCAGTTGAAGTCTTGGCCGGCGAAGGGATTGCAGGGTTGATGCGCGGACATGGGGCCTCTCAGTTTGTTGTTTTTGGTGGAGGTGGCCGGATTCTTACACCCGTGCAGGGGGCGGCAATGCAAAATTTTGTATCTGCCGGAGGCTTGGCCATTAAGTTGCCAGGCGCCGGCGAGGCCACAGGCTAGAACCCCCGTAGGGTGGGTTGGCGGCGCAAGACGCAGGGTTCAAGGCTGGCAGAGGAAGCCGGGGCGCCGCGTAACCCACCGCACGCAGATGCAGGCCGACACCGCGGTGGGTTACGGCGCATCACTAGCCCACAGACATCGAAGCGATATGCCGGGCGCCTAACCCACCCTATGCGCTTCTGCGAGGGCGAGAGGGGCGGACAGGGCTCTCAGCCGCCGAGAGCCGTGCGGTATTCACCCGGCGTGGCGCCGAGGGCGGCGCGGAAGCGATTGCTGAAGTGACTGGCGCTGGCGAAGCCGCAGGCCAGGGCGATTTCGCCGAGTGGCAGGCCGGTTTCGCGCAGTAACTGGCGGGCCCGCGCCAAGCGCCGGGCCAGCAGGTAGCGATGCGGCGGCACGCCGAAGCTTTCGCGGAACATGCGCGCGAAGTGGTATGCGGACAGCGCCACCAACGCGGCCAGTTCACCGAGGCTGAGTGCTTGGTCGAGGTGCTGTTCGATGTAGTCCTGCAGCAGGCGGCGCTGGTGTGGTGCCAGGCCGCCCTGCAGACGCAGGCCCTCGCGCCTGCCGACCTGGGTGAGCAGGGTATGGCTGAGCAGCTCGTGGGCCAGGCTGCTGGTCAGCAGGCGCTCGCCCGGCTCGTGCCAATTCAAGGCGACCAGCTGGCGGAAACGCCGCGCCTGCTGTGGATCGTCGAGGAAGGTGCCTTCCCGCAGCTGCAACTCGCGCGGTTCGCGGTCGAGCAGTTGCACGGCGCCGAGGGCGAAGCGTTCGGGGCTGATGTACAGGTGCGCCAGGCGGATCTCGCCGTTGATCACCCAGGCCGACTCGTGGCCGGCCGGGAGGATGCACAGCTTGTCCGGCGCGCCCTTGCTGTCCGGGCGCTCGCGGCGGAAGGTGCCGGTGCCGCCGGCCAGGTAGCAGGACAGCGTGTGCTGGCTCGGTCCCTGGTACTCGCGGGCGTCGTGATGATTGCTCCACAGCGCCGCGCCGAGGCCGTCGCCCAGCTCGGCGACGGCCTCGAGGCGGGCGTGAGGCGAGCTGCTGAGCGACTGGAAAACCTGATTTTGTTCGAGTTGCGACATGGCCGGAGTCTGCGCCGGAGCTGGGTCACCCATGCTACCGCGCGCGGGGGCGAGCGCCAGCCCGCCGGGGCAAATAAGCGCAAGTTTATGCAAGTCGGGCCTAAGCGGGTGGCGCAGACTGCCGGTCATCGCTGCCGGAGTCCGCCATGAATCTCGCCCTGTATTTGCTCACCGTCCTGATCTGGGGCACCACCTGGATCGCCATCAAGCTGCAACTGGAAGTGGTCGCCATTCCGGCGTCCATCGCCTACCGCTTCGCCCTGGCGGCGCTGCTGCTGTTCGCCGTGCTGCTGGTAAGTCGGCGTTTGCAGAAGCTCGATCTGCGCGGTCAGCTGATCTGTCTGGCCCAGGGCCTGTGCCTGTTCTGTGTGAACTTCATGTGCTTCTACACCGCCAGCCAGTGGATCCCCAGCGGCCTGATCGCCGTGGTGTTCTCCACCGCCACGCTGTGGAACGCGCTGAACGCGCGGGTCTTCTTCAAGCAGCGGATCGCCGCCAACGTGCTCGCCGGCGGCGCGCTGGGGCTGCTCGGCCTGGGCCTGCTGTTCTGGCCGGAGCTGGCCGGCCACCACGCCAGCCGGGAAACCCTGATCGGCCTGGCCCTGGCGCTGTTCGGCACGCTGTGCTTTTCCGCCGGCAACCTGCTCTCCAGCCTGCAGCAGAAGGCCGGCCTCAAGCCGCTGACCACCAACGCCTGGGGCATGCTCTATGGCGCGCTGATGCTGGCCGGCTACTGCCTGGTCAGTGGCACGCCGTTCGCCTTCCAGTGGAGCACAGGCTACGTCGGCTCGCTGCTGTACCTGGCGATCCCCGGCTCGGTGATCGGCTTCACCGCCTACCTGACCCTGGTCGGACGCCTGGGTCCGGAGCGCGCGGCCTATTGCACGGTGCTGTTCCCGGTGGTGGCGCTGAACATCTCGGCCTTGGTCGAGGGCTACCAGTGGACGGCGCCGGCGCTGCTCGGGCTGGTACTGGTGATGCTCGGCAACGTGCTGGTGTTTCGTAAGCCCAAGGCGGCGACCCCGGTGCCGAAGCTGGCGTAGGGTGGAAAACCGCGAAGCGTTTTCCACCACCAGTGGGTGGATGTGAAAAACGACATCCACCCTACGAGAAGCGGCGCCACACCTGCGGGTCGCATGTAACACGTAGGATGGGTTGAGCGCAGCGATACCCATCAATAACGGCCCGCGTGGGTATCGCTGCGCTTAACCCACCCTACATTAGCCGGCGGCTGTTCAGACCCCGCGCCACACCTGCGGATTGACCAGATCGCGCGGGCGCTCGCCGGCCAGTGCGGCGAGCAGGTTGTCCACGGCGCGGTCGGCCATCGCCTGACGGGTTTCGTGGGTGGCCGAGCCGATGTGCGGCAGGGTCACCACCTGGCCCATGGCGAACAGCGGCGAATCGCGCAGCGGTTCCTGCTCGTAGACATCCAGCCCGGCGCCGCGAATCCGCCCCTGCTGCAGGGCCTCGATCAGCGCCGCCTCGTCGAGCACCGCGCCGCGGGCGATGTTGACCAGGATCGCTCCTGGCTTCATCAGCGCCAGTTCGCGGCGGCCGATCAGCTGGCGGGTCTGCGCGCTCAGCGGCACCACTATGCAGACGAAGTCGGCCTCGGCCAGCAACGCGTCGAGGCCGCGGTACTGCGCGCCGAGTTCCTGCTCCAGCGCCGGCTTGCGGCTGTTGCCGCTGTACAGCACCGGCATGTTGAAGCCGAAACGGCCGCGCCGGGCGATGGCCGCGCCGATGTTGCCGAGGCCGATGATGCCCAGGGTCTTGCCATGCACGTCGCAGCCGAACAGGCTTGGGTCGACCGTGCGCTGCCACTGGCCGGCCTTGGTCCAGGCATCCAGCTCGGCGACCCGCCGGGCGGCGCTCATCAGCAGGGCGAAGCCGAGATCGGCGGTGCTTTCGGTGAGCACGTCCGGGGTGTTGGTCAGCAGGATGCCGCGCTCGTTCAGGTAATCGAGCTCGTAGTTGTCGTAGCCGACCGAGATGCTCGAGATCACCTGCAGCTGCTCGGCCGCCTGCAAATTAGCCCGCCCCAGACGGCGACCGACGCCGAGCAGGCCGTGGGCGCGGGGCAGGGCGGCGGCGAACTGGGCCTCGACATCGCCGCCATCGGCGCCCGGCACTATCAGTTCGACATGCGCCTGCAGACGCTCGATGACCGCCGGATTGAGGCGGCTGAAGGCAAGCACGGTGTTTTTCATCGGCACACTCGTAACGGGGAAAACAGGCCCCGCACGTTAGCATCCCCAGGGTCGCTGCGGAGCGGCGACAACGCTCTAGCGTGCGGTTATCGGCGCATTTCCATGTCGTGCGCTCAAGAGCCGAAGCGGGCGAACAGCCGCGGCGAGAACAGCAGCCACAGGCACAGCGGATACAGCAGGTAATGCAGGCCGAACAGCAGCAGGCCCATCGGGCTGGGGGCGTCCTGCAGGCTCATCATCACCAGCAGCCCGAGGTAGAGCAGGCCCAGCCCGCCGCCATAGAGGCCGAGCAGGCGCCAACGCTCGCCCGCCAACGGCGCGCGCTTGACCCGCAGGGCGAAGCACAGCGCCAGTCCGGCGGCGACCAGCGCGGCGATGCACAGGCTGGCGGCCACCCCACCGAGGCGCACGAAGCTGCGCAGTAGCAGATTGAGCAGCACCACCGCGAGCACCCCGGCGAGGGCGTAGTGGCGGATGGCAACGCTAGCGCTGGTGCTCATCGGTGCGGCTCCTGGGTGGCAGTCGGCTGGCTGTCGAGGAAGGCCGGCACCCGCTCCGACGCGTAGACCCGGTGCGTGGGCACCTGGCCGCTGGCGATGCGGCAGAACCGGTAGGCGGTACTCATGGCGTCATTCCCTGATCGATGGACAGCCGCCAGCCTAACCCCAGGCGGCGGGCAAGGACAGGCGCAGCGCCAGCCGCTCGCCCAGCCCGGCGGCGGCTGCCTCGGCGAGTATCGCGGCGAGAAAGGCGGGCGCGAGCGGGACGAAGCCGCCCTGGCGGTACAGCGCCGCGCTCGGCGCTCAGTCCCGCGCGGGCGCACCCAGCGGGAACAGCTCGCGATAGGGCCGGGCCTCGTCCACCGCGCGGGCGAACGAGGGGCGGGCGAGCAGGCGCTGGCGATAGGCACGCAGGTTGGCGAACGCCGTATCGATGGGGCGCACCCAGTCGGCATAGAACAGCGCCGGCGCGGCGGCGCAGTCGGCGAGGCCGAATGTGTCCCCGGCCGCCCATTCGCGTTCGGCCATGTGCGCGTCGAGCCAGGCGTACGCGGTGTCGAGCAGCGCACCGGCGTCGGCGACGCCCTGGCGGTCGTGTTGGTCTTCGTCGCGGAAGCTGTCGAACACGAACTTCTGCATCGGCGTCATCACGTAGTTGTCGAAGAAGCGGTCGAGCAGGCGCACGTCCAGCGCCGCCCGCGGGTCCGCCGGGAGCATGCGCACGGGGCCGGGATGATGGAGGTCGAGGTACTCGATGATGATGCTCGACTCGGGCACCGTGCGGCCCCGGTCCAGCAGCAGCGGCATACGCTTGAGCGGCCACAACGCGGCGTGCTCGGCGGCCACGGCCGGGTTGTCTGGACCCAGCTGACAGAGCTCGAATGGCAGCTCGTTTTCGTACAGGGCGATCAGGACTTTCTGGCAGTAGGAGGAAAAGGGATGGGCATAGAGTTTCATGTCGCGTTCATCTCCCAAGTGGTGGCGGCCGGACGACGCCATCTGCGCACGGCCCTGGTGCGAGTGAAGGGCGTGGGCGTTAGGTTCTGTACGAAAACTACCTACGCTCGGTGATGCTGCGTTAAAAACAGGCTCGGACTGCTCATTTACAACTCGTAAACTCCGCGTCCTCGCCATTTGACTCGCTGCGCTCGCCCTGCGGGCCAGCCTGCGGCTGTTACTCCGCTTCGCTGCGTTGCGCCTTGCCTAACCTTCGCTCGGTGACTTTTCGTACAGAACCTAGCGCATCGAGTGCAGCCCAATCAGATTGCCCTCGGTATCGGTGACCAGCGCGATGAAGCCGTACTGGCCGATGGCGAATTTCTCTCGCATCACCGTGCCGCCATTGGCCACCACCCGGCCGGCCTCGGTGGCGCAGTCCTCGCACATGAAATAGACCAGCGTGCCGCCGATACCGGTCGGCCCGTCCGCCATCCTCACCAGCGCGCCTGAGGCGCCGTTACTGTCGTCCATCGGCCCGGGGAAGGCCCACAACTCCAGCGCCGGGTCGGGGCTTTCCAGCTTCTCCAGCTGCGTCGCGAACACCGCCTGGTAAAAGGCCTTGGCGCGCGGCATGTCCTGTACGTAGATCTCGAACCAACCAACGGGTTTGCTGAACATGGCGTCCTCCACTGGAAACAGGGTGCTGACGGAGCCCATCGAGGGCTTGCATCACACAGTCGAACGGCGCGCGGCGGAATAGACAGTGGTGGAAGAAAAAAGCTCAGGTGGCGGCAGGGTGGAAGCAACCACAGGTTGGAACGCCGGCTGGCGCCTACTCGTCCAGGCTGATGCCGGAGCCGCCCATCTCCTTGGGGAAGTCCTTCAGTTTCGGCAGCCCGTCCTTGATGTGCAGCACCGTCTCCTGGTAGTTCACGTGCACCGTCGGCTGGTAGTCGAGCGCCGGAATCACCGCGGCATACACGTCGGTTAGACCCATGCCGGGGTGCTCGCTGAACAGGTGGCCGCCGCAGCTCTTGCACCACTTGCGATAGCTGTTCGGCGTCTTGTGGTAGGTGCCGATGTTGTCCGCGCCCTGGGTGACCTGCACCGCGTCCGGTTGCCACAGGGTGAACGCGTTGACCGGCCCGGCCGACCAGTGCCGGCAGGACTCGCAGTGGCAATAACCCATTGCCACCGGCTCACCGGTCACGGTGAAACGGACCGCGCCGCAGAAGCAGCTGCCCTGGTAGGTGTTTGCGTTGCTCATGAGTTATCTCCTCGACGAAGGAAGACGCATCCTTGTGGGCGATGTGTCCACGGTGCCGGCAGGGGCGGGGGCGCCAACCGAGGAGCAAAAGTGTAGTTCGTCGGGCGGGGTGCAACCCGACATGAGGCATTGCACCCACCCTACGTGCTGGGACATGGAATGTCAGGTGGGGAAGCTCAACTGCCGGGAAATGCCAAAGTGCTCATTGAGCCAGCCGAGTCGTTCGTCGAGGAACAATAAATCTGCCCCCTTTACTGTCCGTATCGCACGGGCGCCGGCCCGTTTTCAGCGCCGCCCGCACGACCGATCAATCATCGTCATCGCACTTGACCTCCTTCTTGTACTCGTCACGCTTGGCCTCGATCTTGACCTTGCAATCGCCGTCCCAGTATTCGTCTTTCCACCTGCCGCGCGGCCACCAGGCGCCGCGGCCGTTCGGGCATTTGATCTCTTCCTTGTACTCGCCGTCGTCGGACTCGCGTTTGACCCGGCACGGGCCATCCCGGAACTCGTCTTCCCAGTCGTCATCCCGGCCATAGCCACGCTCGTCGCGCCAATGGTCGGCCGCTGCCGGAGTCGGCATGGCGACGCCCATGACGGCGACCAGCAACAGACCAAGAATTGGTTTCACGCTCATCTCTCCACCTCTGCAATTCTTGCCGCTGCGGGAGGGGCCGAACCTGTTCGCAACCCGCTCCAACTTCTTAGTCATGGCGGTGAACTCGCCCAGCGATACGACAACGTTCTCGGGCCGGTTGCTCCGTTAGCAGGGTGAAAAGAGTGGGCTAATCGTCGGGCAGGTTCGCGAGCAGGGCTCGCTCCTACGTGGAGAAGAAAGAGGAAATGAAGGGGACAGATTTATTTGGCTACCGCCGATGCCGGTTCAATGCTGAATAATTTTTGCTTGAAAAAAGCGGCCTTGATTATTGAAGTAAACATGCAGATGCAGAAATAGTGCTCGTTGCGCTTGGTGTTGAACAAATATTTGGTCAGCTCCAGCTCACCAGAAAGAAGGCGAAACGCTTCTGGTTTTACTATTGCCGGCCAAAATTGGTTTCTTGAGCAGATTGAACAGTTGCATCTATATGTCGCAGCACTCAGATCAATGTCTGCCTCAAAGCGAACCGCGCCGCAATGACAACTGCCTTTATATTTTTCAGCATTCTTCACTCCTCACCGAGATTCTCCATGAGGCCTTACGCGAGTCTTGAAGCGCTGAGGAAAGCGTGCCCGCGCTTTACGAGGTCGCCCTCCACGACCATGTTAGATTCTTTCATAGCCGGATTTTTTCATTTCCGTGACTGTTTCTCCTCAGTGGTTTAACTCCTCAATCGCGCTTACGACCATCGAGAGAATTCAGCCGTTTCGATAGATATAGCTATATGCGTTAATCGCTGGAACACCACCAAGATGTGCATAGAGAACCTTCGACCCCGCTGGGAAAAATCCCTTGCGGACGAGATCAATGAGGCCCTGCATGGATTTCCCCTCATAGACCGGGTCCGTCATCATGCCTTCCATGCGAGCGCATAACCGAATGGCTGCATTGGTCTCTTCTGATGGAATGCCATAAGCCGGATAGGCGTATTCTTCCCTAAGGATCACATCGTCAGCTGTGATTTCCTGGCTCAGCCCAACCAGACTGGCCGTATGCTGAGCGATTGCCAACACTTGCGTTCTGGTTTGTTCGGGTGTGGCGGAGGCGTCGATACCAATCACATTGCGAGCACGACCATCCTTGGCGAATCCCACCAGCATGCCCGCATGCGTGGAACCGGTCACGGTGCAGACGATAATGTAATCAAATTTGATCCCCATCTTAGCCTCTTGCTCGCGCACTTCTTCGGCGAAGCCGACATAGCCGAGACCGCCATATTTGTGCACGGACGCACCGGCGGGAATGGCATACGGTTTGCCTCCTTTCGCCTTGACGTCTTCTAGCGCCCGCTCCCAGCTCTCGCGGATGCCGATATCGAAACCTTCGTCGACGAGTTCAATCTCCGCTCCCATCACGCGGCTCATCAGGATATTCCCAACCCGGTCGTAGACCGCATCCTGGAATGGCACCCAGCTTTCTTGGACGAGACGGCACTTCATGCCGAGTTTGGCAGCGACAGCCGCAACCTGGCGCGTGTGGTTTGACTGGACGCCACCGATGGTTACCAGCGTGTCTGCATGCGAGGCAATGGCATCGGGAACGATATATTCCAGCTTGCGGATTTTATTGCCGCCAAACGCCAGTCCAGAGTTGCAATCCTCTCGTTTGGCATAGAGCTGGATATTGCCACCGAGGTACTCTGATAGACGATTCAGTTTCTCAATTGGCGTTGGGCCGAACGTGAGTGGATAGCGTTCAAATTTATCCAGCATGATAGTTCTCTCGATTACGCATGAATCATTTTTAGTCTAGCAGGACACGTGAGAGAGTTGCGCGTCAGCCACCGCTTGAAGGAAGCGCAGAATGAGTGGCTACAAAATCTAGCGCCCCACAGAAACGGCGCGAGGTACAAGCGTCCGGCGACCGAAGGGCGCGAATTTGATGTGATTGTTAGACCTGTGGCTCAAGTAATTCGTGCCCGTATGAGTTATCGATGACACAGACCCGAGTGCCATTTGCATTCCTTTTAAAAACATACGTCGCTTTGCGTTCCATGTCGGGCTGCCCTTTTGCCGTAACAAGAGTCTTAGCCAGAACTAAAGCAGTATCTCCCGCTTCAAGAATTTCCAGGCCGGCCTGTTTCACCTCAAGAGTATGCTCGAAGTAAGTCGCAATGGCTTCAAACGCTTTTCTGATTTGCTCTTTACCGACGGCATTCTTGCCGGGTTTAACAACCAAAACAGCATCATCAGCATAGATATCGACCAAGGTGTCAAAGTCTTCTTGATTTATGGCTGTATCTGCTTTGTTGATTAGCGACTCTACTGGTGCTGCTGCATTCTTCGCCTCTATATCTAATGGATTGCCTAACGTTTTAGTTAACCGGCAGGCACAAGACGCGAAAATAGGCGAAGCCGCCGCGCCTTGTAGACTGTCCGATTGAGCGAGGGGTTAGGTTCTTCGTATGGGAGGTGATGAATATATTGTTGAGGGGTGTTCATGAACAATGACATAAGTATCGCCTCTTTTTTCCCAAACTTCTGAGATGCGTGCGTCAATTTCATGACCGGTTCCATCAGCAAAGCCATAACTTAGGTGAAATGGGTAGTTTGTAACAACGACGTTTCCGTTGCATAGGATTTTAAAATTAATTGGACCTGTGCGACAAACATTGATGGCTGCTAATTCTGGATATATCGTACTGCGCATGCGTGAGAAATTTTGAAAACCCTCAATAGGTGGGAGGGTGTCATAAATTTGTACATCAGCGTCTGGAGCGTAAAGCTTTGACAAGGCTTCATAATTAGGTCGTCCGGTTTCGCTAGACCACGCTAAACAGAAGCCATCTACACGGTTTTCCCATTCTTGGATGTCTATTGAGCGCATATTTATTGAACCTAACGATTAGGTTAAGAGGTCGCGGTACGCGGTCCCAGAGAGCAAAGCGAACGGCTTGAGCGAATAGTTATATTCTTTGTCGAGCGCTCGCTGATAACCCCCATTAATTTGCTCTTAGTCTGACGTGCATATAGGGCTTAGCCTGAGAAAAAAGAGATCTGGCTTGCTCATGTGTTTCTCTGTATGCATTTATTTTTATGTCTACTTTCTTTTCGTATTGACCATATTGGGTTAAGCAAATGCTAATGAGTTTTGAGAGGGTATTATTGTCGATTTTATTTGCTTCATAAATGTTAATAATTGCATCGCCTGGCTTTCCTGCGACCTTTAGGTATGCACAGTCCTTTTTTTCTTCACAGAGGCCCGATACCACCAGCTCATCGATAAGCTTTCCCCCAATATCATGTGCTTCCTCTGGGTATGGATATACGCAGCCAGCTAACAGCAGAGGAAAGAGTATATAAAATGCTTTCATTTGGATCCGAGTAATTAAGGGTATAACGCTTGAGTTAAGGCCGCGACCCGTCAGGGACGTCGGCCTTCAACGAATTGTTGGGCACCTACCGCACCGATTACTCTCGGATTTCTGGCTCGACGAGTTTCGCAAGTAGCATGAGTGATTGCTGCCACCCGAGGTAGCACGCTTCTACAGGTATTACCTCGGGAAGACCTTCCTGTACGATATTTAGTTCAGTTCCGCAGGACACCGCTTTCAGGGTGACTGTCGTTTGCATGACTCCTGAAAGATTAGGATCGTCGAATTTGTCGGTATAGCGAATCAGTTCGTTCTGCACCAGCTCAAGATATTCACCTCCAAAGGAGTGGCTCTGTTCAGTGGTGAAGTTTGTGAATGACATTTTGTAAGTACCGCCAACTCTGGCCTCCATGTGATGAACCTTGCCAGTAAATCCGTTCGGCGGAAGCCACTTCGCCATTGCATCGGAATTGAGGAAGGCACGGTAGACACGTTCTGGCGGTGCACTCAAAACGCGATGAAGACGTACTGTATTGGTAGCCATGCCATTTCTCTCCATTCCTTGTTGAATTTCTATGTATGTTCCTGCAAGGCTCTTCGATAGTGCTCGCAGGTGCCCAGCGTTTAGGTTAAGGGGCCGGCTTTAGCCGGTCCCAGTAAGCGAAGCGAACGATTTGAGCGCCGAGTTAGAATGAGACTTATAACATTCAGGGTGACACATCTAAAATACTGGAAAACTAGATTCATCTTCATATATAAAAGGGGCGATTGAAATGGATCGTATTTTCTCTGGTTCGCTACCGCCTATTCCTGCGCAGTTAGAGAAAAAATAAAGCTTACCAGAAGCTCCAAGGCTCAGATGTTTTTCAAATTCATTCTCTGGGTGCAATGGGTGGAAGTAATTTTGGTATTGCACGTATTCCCCAACTCTCCCTAGTACATTGTAGACGGATCGCTCAATAGAGTCGTTTATTCCAAAATGTGTTAGTTCGCCGGCTTCTGTTTTTCTAATGACGACCCAGAGTTTTGCGGACCGGGTAACCCGGTATCTGTTATCGCCGACTGGAACGTGCATGATTAACTCCTGTATCTAACTATAAATAGACACCACATGGTGTGTTTAAACGCACCAGTTGGTGCATAACATTCCTTGTCATCTCTGGCGCTCCCTGCCTAACCCGCGATTTCCAGTGTAGTACTGGTGTGTTCGGGCGTTATGCACCCTAAATGGCCAGCCCTGGCTGCCGAATTAGGGCTGGCAGCAGTCCGGTCGACGCTAGTGTTTGGCCATCGCGCTGTCCACCGGGCATCCGGGCGGGGATCAGAGCCGCCGATCCAAGCCGAAGCGCTTCTTCAGCACGGCTTCCAGCACGGCCTTGGGCAGCAGTGCGGCGAGCAGCGGCATGGCGCGGCTGCCGTTGCCGAGGCGCAGCAGGCGTGGGCGTTTGTGGCGCTGCACGGCTGCGAGCAGGTCGCGGGCGAAGTCGCTGGCGGGGGTGGGGTGGTCTTGCGAGGCGTTGGCGCGGGCGCGGATGCCGGCGCGGATCGGCCACCAGGGCGAGTCTTCGCTGAGCAGTTGTTCGGCCTCGCGGCTGGCGTTGTTGCCGAAGCTCGACTCTATGGCGCCGGGCTGCACTTCCATGACGTCGATGGCGAACGGCGCCAGTTCCAGACGCAGGGCGTCGGACAGCGCGTGGACCGCCGCTTTCGAGGCGCAGTAGGCGCCGGCGAAGGGGGTGACGAGGATGCCGGAGACGCTGCCGATATTCACCACCAGGCCGCGCTTGGCGCGCAGCAGCGGGAACAGCGCGCGGGTCAGGCCGATCACGGCGAACACGTTGGTTTCGAACTGGCGGCGCAGGGCGTCGGCGCCGCCATCCAGCAGCGGGCCCATGGCACCGTAGCCGGCGTTGTTGATCAGCACGTCGAGGCCGCCGGCCTCGCGTTGCAGGCGCTCGGCCAGTTGGCTGACGGCGACGGCGTCGTTGACGTCCAGTTGCACGCCGACGAAGCCGGCGGCATTCAGGGCGGCGACGTCCTCGGTTCTGCGCGCGCTGGCCCAGACTTCGTAGCCGGCGCCCTGGAAGGCGTCGGCGAGGGCGCGGCCGATGCCGCTGGAGCAACCGGTGATCAGGGCGATGGGTTGGGGCATGGGCGATCCTTGGCGAAGAGCTGGTTATGGATTTCTAACGTTTACCTTTTGGGGGATAGGCATGGTGCGCGTGATGCGGCCCTCTCCCCCGGCCCCTCTCCCATAAATGGGCGAGGGGAGCAAAGCAGATGCCTGCGGTGGTAGGGGTGGGTTAGCCGTAGGCGTAACCCGCCAAGCCTGCCGGACGCCGGACTCCCGGGCAACAACGCCGGTGGGTTACGCCGCTACGCGGCTAACCCGCCCTACAAAAGCGCTGCTCAACACTTAAAAAGGAGAGGGCGCTGTCCGGGCGCAGGGCTTGGCTCCGCACCGCCGTGCTCCCCTCGTCCGTTTCTGGGAGCGAGCCCGCTTCAATCGGCAAAGCTGCCCTGCAGGCGTTCGGCGCGGAATTCCAGGGTGGCCGGGCGGTAGCCGGGGCGCAGCGGTGGCAGCGGCAGGCAGTCGTGCCAGCTGGCGCCGGGCAGCAGTTCGCCGGGGCCGCGGTAGCGCGGGGCATCGTAGAGGGTTTCCGCCAGGTTGACGCTGTCGCCCGGCGCATAAGCGGCGACTTTCCAGCGCAGTTCCTGCAGCGGTGTGCGGCTGCCGTTCTTCAGGCTGAGCGCCAGCGGGCGGTCGGCCGGGCACTGCTCGGGGGCGTAGACGAGGCGCAGTTCGAGGTGGGCCAGTTGGCGGGCTTCGCGCTGGTCGAGCCAGTACATCCAGGCGCCGATCAGCAGCAGGCCGATCAGCGCGGCACCGGAAATCGGCATGGCCTTGGCCGGATAGCGGATCAGCAGGATCAGCCAGGTGAGGACGAGCAGGGCGCCGATCAGCATGGCGGGTTTCCTGCCGGGGATGCGAAGGGATGCATGGACGGGCCTCCTGCCTGGGGGAGGTTTCATCCTAGAGGGGCGTGCGGGGCGAGGAAAGCCCCGCGCCCGGCTGCGGAGCACGGCCAGTCCCTGGCCCGCCTGCGATTCGGGGCCGCTAGCGCGGATACAGTCCGCCCCCGGATTGCCTCCGGGCTGCCGGGTCCCCAGCTTCGCGGGGCGACGGTGGGGGCGCAGAGCGTCCCGTTACCCCCCGTCACTGCCGCGAAGGCGGGAGTCCAGAGCACCTGCGCGAGGGCCAGGACTGGCGCGCAGGGGTGGAATCCCCCCCTTGCACCAGCACATGGGATCTACCTGACAGGCGCGGCGCCCGCCGGCAAGGTTCAGCGGGCGCTGGGGATGCCGGGTTGGTCGGTGTGCGCCTCGCTGCGGCCATAGACGTCGTCCAGGCGGGTGATGTCGTCCTCGCCGAGGTAGCTGCCGGTCTGCACTTCGATGAGCACCAGCGGGATCTTGCCGGGGTTGGTCAGGCGGTGCACCGAGCCGATGGGGATGTAGGTGGACTGGTTCTCGGTGAGCAGGAACACCTTGTCGTCGCAGGTCACCTGCGCCGTGCCGGACACCACGATCCAGTGCTCGGCGCGGTGGTGGTGCATCTGCAGCGACAGCTGGGCGCCGGGCTTGACGGTGATGTGTTTGACCTGGAAGCGCCCGCCCATGTCCACCGAGTCGTAGAAGCCCCATGGCCGGTACACCTGGCAGTGGTTTTCGGTCTCGCTGCGGCCCTGGGCCTTGAGGGTGTCGACCAGTTGCTTGACCTCCTGCGCGCGGTCCTTGTGGGCGATCATGATGGCGTCCTTGGTCTCGACCACCACGACGTTCTCCAGGCCGATCAGCGAGACCAGCTTGCCGTTGCCGTGCACCAGGCAGTTGTGGCTGTCCTGCAGCACCACGTCGCCCTTGGTGACGTTGCCGGCGGCGTCCTTCTCGTGCACGTCCCAGATCGACGACCAGCAGCCGACATCGCTCCAGCCAGCGGAGAGTGGCACCACGCAGGCGCGCGCGGTCTTTTCCATCACCGCATAGTCGATGGAGTTTTCCGGGCAGCAGGCGAAAGCGGACTCGTCGATTTCGATCAGGTCGCCGTTGTGCTGGCTGCGCTCCAGGGCCAGCAGGCAGGTGTCGTAGATATCGGCGTCGTGCTGCTTGAGTTCGTCGAGGAAGCGGCTGGCGCGGAACAGGAACATGCCGCTGTTCCAGAAGTAGTCACCGGACTCGACGAAGGCGCGGGCGCGTTGTGCGTCGGGCTTCTCGACGAACTGGGCGACGCGGCTGACCCCCTCTGGCAGGCCCTGGTCAGGTTCGCCGCGGATGTAGCCGTAGCCGGTTTCCGGCCTGCTCGCCGGCACGCCGAACAGCACCATCTCGCCGTTTTCGGCGGCGCTGCTGGCCTGCGCCAGGGCGCGCCGGAAGGCCGCCTGGTCCTCGAGTACATGGTCGGAGGGGAGGACCAGCAGCAGTTCGTCGCGGCCCTCATTGACCAGCAGCATGGCGGCGATCGCCACGGCCGGCGCGGTGTTGCGGCCGAAGGGCTCGAGCAGGATCGCCTGGGTGGCGAGCTTGAGGAGGTCGAGTTGTTCGCGGACGATGAAGCGGTGGTCCTTGTTGCACACCACCACCGGCGCCTGCATGCCGGCGAACGCCAGGCGTTCGAGGGTCTGCTGGAACAGGGTGTGCTCGCCGGTGAGGGCGAGGAACTGCTTGGGAAACTGCCGGCGTGAAAGTGGCCACAGCCGTGAACCGCAACCACCGGAGAGAATGACGGGAATCATGGTGTTTCTCCTGAATTGTCCTTGAAGGGTTTCGTTGCGTTTTTCGCGCCCCGCACTGCGTTCCAGCGGGGCGGCCTTGTTGTTTGCCTTGCTCCCCTCGCCCATTGATGGGAGAGGGGACTGGTCCGAGGGGGTGGTCAGTTCGCCGCCAGCGGGCGCTTGACCCATACCGGCGCGAGCTTGCCGGCGCTGCCGGTGACGAACAGGCACACCACTTCGCCGCGATCGAGGGCCACCGGCTTGAGGTCGCTGACTTTCTGGGTGCCGGCGAACAGCGCCAGGTTGACCTTGACCGGGTTGATTTCCCGATCGCCGTAGCTCTGCGGGGCGACGTTCTCCACCACCGCGGTCTTGCCATCGGCGGTCTTCAGGCTCAGCGGCGTGTCGCTGAGGTTCTGCACCCGCAGCAGGGCCTTCTGTTTGTTGCGGTAGGGTTTTTCTTCCACCAGGCGCGGCTGGCCGTTGGGCAGGTTGACCAGGGTGTAGTAACGGCCCGCGCCGAGCTGGAGCGACACGCTCTGGCTGCCGACCTGGGCGCTGTAACTGCCGCCGGGGAGGAAGCTGAACTCGGTGCTGGCCAGCGGGCCGACGTCGTCGAGCTTGGCGGTGCCGACGTTGGCGCTGACCTCCTGGTTGCTGGCGTTGTACAGGCGCACGAAGGTCGAGCCCTTGGGCGCGGCGGGGCCGTAAAGGACGGCGTCGTCGGCCTGGGCCTGCCAGCTGAAGAGGCTGGCGAGCAGCAGGGCGCCGCTGGCGATGAGGCGTTGGCTCCTGAACGGGTGGGTGGTCGGTTTCATTGTCGGTTCTCCTTGAGGCGCCGGATCATTTGGCCGTGGCGGCCAGACGTTGACCCGCCGTGGCGGTGGATGTGAGCCGGGCGAACCAGGCCGGATCGAGTTGGCTCAGGTCGGGGGGCATCGGCAGGTAGCGTTCGGGGAACTCCCAGATCAGCAGTCGCGGTGGGGAACCCTTGAACGCGTCGGTTTGCAGGTACTCGAGCATCGGCAGCAGCGGCCCTCGGCCGTTCTCGGCGTAGTTGAGGATGTCGCTGCCGAGGGCCTGGCGCAGGGCGCCGAGGAAGTTCCAGTTGGGGTCGGCGCTGTAGCTGGTGCCGACCAGCACCACCGGAATCTGGCTGTCGGCGAACAGCGCCGTGGCGTCGTCGCCCTGGCGGGTGCCGACCGCGTGGGTGCGGCGTGGCTGCAGGCAGTCCGGCGCTGGTAGCCATGCGCTGAACAGCGGGTCGAGCGGCAGGAAGTTGGTCAGGTCGCCCTGATAGGGCTTGGCCGCGTCGAGCTCGGTGACGAAGCGCTGCGGCTCGCCGGCCAGCGGCGCATGGCGCTGCACGGTCTGGGCCAGATGCTGGGCCACCCACTCGGCGCCGTGCGGGGTCCAGTGGGTGTCGGTGCGCAGGAACAGCGCGCCATTGGCCTTGGCCTGCTGCAGGCTGGCGAGCAGGTCGGGGGCGAGGATGCCGGCGCGCTGCGCCGCGCGGTGCAGCCGTCGATACAACGCTTGCTGTTGTTGTGCCGGTTGTTCCTCGCCGACATGTTCCGGGTACAGGCGCGCCTTGGCCGGGACTATCGCCAGCAACAGTTTCACCCCGTGCCGCTGGAGCCGCTGTTGGACGCCCAGGATCAACTTGAGGTTGGCCTCGATGTGCTGCTCGCCGCGGGCCACCGGTTTGAATTCCTCGTCGCTGAACAACCAGTCGTGGCGGCCGAGCACCACGCCGGGGCGGCCCTCGCCGAACAGGCTGTAGTCGAGCGCCGCCCACAAATTGGTGCCCGGGCGCTTGAGCGGGAACTGCGCTTCGTAGTGGGTTTCCACCGCCTTGGCCCACGTGCCGTCGAGCAGCGAGGTGTCGGCGGACGGGCTGAAGCCGATGAAACCCCGCAGTGACCAGGCGCCGAGCCCCAGCAGCGGGGCGAGGAACAGGGCGATGTAGGCAATGCGCAAGGCTCGGGTCATGGCGTCGCCTCAGAACTGGAAGTACAGGAAGGGCGAATAGCTCTGCGCCGAGAGCTTGAGCAGCGAGGCGCAAAACAGCAGGAGCAACAGCGGGCGCTGCAGGTAGGTCGTCCAGGCGAGCGCGATTCGCGCCGGGTTGAGCGCCTTGGGCATGATCCTGCCGGCTGGGTCATTGCCGGGCTCCGGCCCGGCGCTGGCTGGGTCGTCGGCCGCGGCTTTCGGGGCGGAGTGGGCGAGCGGCTGGGTATAGAAGTCGCGCAGGCCAAAGAACGCCAGGCTGGCATAGGCGATCACCAGGGTGGCGACTTGCAGGTCGGTGAGGCCGGCACGGCCGAGTTCCGACAACTGCCAGTCGCCGAGGCTGAACATCGCCTGGTACATGCGCGCGGCGACATCCAGGTTCTCGGCGCGGAACAGCACCCAGCCGAGGATCACCAGCAGGAAGGTCGCGCCCCATTTCAGCGGGTTGAAGCGCCGTGGCGCGGCGTCGCTGCCCAGGGCCCGCTCGATCGCCAGCCACAGGCCGTGCCAGGCGCCCCAGATCACGAAGGTGAAGTTGGCGCCGTGCCACAGGCCGCCGAGCAACATGGTCAGGATCAGGTTGCGGTAGGTGGCGACGCTGCCGCCGCGGTTGCCACCGAGGCTGATGTACAGGTAGTCGCGCAGCCAGGTCGACAGGCTGATGTGCCAGCGCCGCCAGAACTCGGTGATCGACTGGCTGATGTAGGGCTGCTTGAAGTTCTCCAGAAAGCGGAAGCCCATCATCAGGCCGAGACCGATGGCCATGTCGCTGTAGCCGGAGAAGTCGAAATACAGCTGCGCGGTGTAGGCCAGGGTGCCGAGCCAGGCATCGGCGGCGCTGGGGTTCTCCAGGGCGAAGCAATGACGGACCAGCGGCGCCAGGGTGTCGGCGATGAACACCTTCTTGATGAAGCCCTGCATGAAGCGCGTGCAGCCTTCGGCGAATTTGTCGAGGCTGTGGCTGCGCTGGTGGAACTGGCCGGCCAGGTCGCGGAAGCGCAGCACTGGGCCGGCGATCAGGTGCGGGAAGATCGCCACGAAGGCGGCGAAGTCGATCAGGTGATGGGTGGCCGGCGTGTCACCGCGGTAGACGTCGATGATGTAGCTGATCGACTCGAAGATGTAGAAGGAGATACCGATCGGCAGCAGTACATGGGTGAGGATGAAGGGCTCAAGGCCGAATGCGCCGATCAGCGCGTTGAGGCTGTCGACGCCGAAGTTGGCGTACTTGAAGTAGCCGAGGATGGCCAGGTCGAGCGCCACACCGAGCAGCAGCCAACGCTTGGCCGCGGGCGAGCGCACGCTGGCGGCACCGACCTTGAGGCCGATCCAGTAGTTCCACAGGGTCAATACGGCGAACAGGGCGAGGAAGTCCACCCGCCACCAGGCGTAGAACAGGTAGCTGGCGATCAGCAGCAGCAGATTGTGAAAGCGTGGCCCGCTCAGGTAGTACAAGCCGAGGAAGGTCGGCAAGAACAGGAACAGGAACACGTTGGATGAGAAAACCATCCGCGTTCTCCCTTGAAGAACTGTCAGGGCCAAGCGGCCCACCCGTTTCTCCCCGGTATTGCAGCAAGGTCTTGCACCCGCCCACGGCTTTGCGCGGGTCGGGGTGGTGCTTTGCGCCCCTCTCCGATTCATGGGGCGGGGGCGTGCGGACGCTCAGGTCCACGTGCTTTTGCTCCCCTCTCCCCCTGCTTCAGAAAAGAAAAGCGGGAGAGAGGCCGGGGGAGAGGGCGGTGCGTCGGTGAGTGCCGAGGCTCTTTCCCTCTCCCTAGCCCTCTCCCGTAAACGGGAGAGGGGACTGGCTCGTGCGGACGGTCAGGACCCGCGGTGTGCTGCTTTGCTCCCCTCGCCCATTCATGGGATAGGGGCCGGGGGAGAGGGGCTGAGCGTCGAGTTGCGCCTGAGCCTTTTCCCTCTCCCTAACCCTCTCCCGCCTTTCTTTTATGAAGCGGGGGGAGAGGGGACTGGTTCGTAGGATGGGTTGAGCGCAGCGATACCCATCGAAAGCCGCGCGGGTATCGCTGCGCTTAACCCACCCTATGGATTACGAAGCCTCAGCGCGTAGGGTGGAAAACCGCGAAGCGTTTTCCTCCGTTCACCCCTTCTTTTCCGGCGCCTGCGCCTTGGGATCGAACAGCCGGGTCACATCGCCGCCGAGGCGGAAGTTCTTCAGCGGCTGCATCGACTGCTTCCATTTCAGGGTTTCGGCACTGCAGCGGTACAGCGTGCAGTAGGGCTCCAGCCAGGCGAACTTGCCGTCCTCCTTCAGCTCGGACATGTTCTGGCGCTTGCCGGCCTTGTCGGCGAAGGCGTCGGGGTCGTCGACGCCCTGCAGTACCCGCTCGGCCAGGCGCCGCAGCGCGGCGTCGTGGTCGTCACGCAGGTCGACGCCGTTGGCCTGGGCGAACGCGGCGATCATCGCCAGCGGCTGCAGGCTGTAGTTGTGGTAGGCGAGGGCGCGTTGCCGGCGCTTGAGCTCGTTGGGCAGGAAGCCGTCGCCGTCGACCTGGCCGGCGGCGACCTGGAACTGCGCCACCGACCAGTCGAACAGCTCGCGGCGGTCGGTGGCCACGGCGCTGGCCATCACCGCCCAGGCCGCCCAGTAGGAGTGGTTGTTGATCTGCTTGAGCGGCAGGCCGCTCCAGTCCTTGACCGTCTGCTCGGCCAGCTTGGCGAACCAGGCTTCGATCAGCCGGCTCTGCTGGGCGTAGGGCGCCAGCGGTCGTGACTCGCTGAACTTCAGGCGCAGCCAGGCCGAGGCCAGGCTGCCCAGCGCCCATTTGCGCATCGACTTGCCGGTGTGGTTGTAGTCGGTGGACAGCAGCGCGTCGGCCTGCGCCCAGGCGCCGAGCCACTGCAGGGTGCACTGCAGGTCCTGCGGGCGGCCGTCACGCATGTAGCGCATCACCTGCTTGTTGACCCCGCGCTCGAGTTCGTTGATGGCTTTGGTCTTCTCGCGAAAGTCCTTTTCGGCTTCGCGGTTGAGGGTGGCGCGCGCCTGGCCCGAGCCTTCGTACTTGCTGCGGAACACTAGGGCGTCGGTATAGGGCTTCGGCGTCGCCAGCGCACAGGCCTGGGGCTCGGCTTTTTTGTCCTGCTCGATCGCGGCGTAATAGCCGGGCGGCGGCACCAGCCCGGCGGCTTGCACCGTGCCGGCGAGTAAGCCAGCGAGTACGGTGCAAGTCAGGAGGCTGAGCCGCAGGCGTTGGGCACGCATCACGGCGTCCTCATGGCTCGGCCTGGGCGGTGTGCTGCGCCGGGGCGGAGAAGCGGTTGCGCTGACACACCTTGGCCTCGACCGCGAGCGGCTTGCTGCCCGCTGGCGGGCCTTGCAACTCGAGGGAGAGCAGGGTCTGGTCGGCCCAGTCCTGGTCCGCGCGCAGTTCGAAGGCGAAACGGCCGTCGGTTTCGGTGGTTTTCGGCTTCTCGATCTTCAACGTCTCGCGCCGGCCGTTGAGGTACCAGAGGGTGGCCTGCAGGGTCTTCACCGAGGTGTCGGCGAAGCGGATGTCCATCTGGTATTGGCCGTTGCGCACGTCCTTGAGGCCGTTGCTGCCGTTGACCAGCACCTCGTTGCTGCCGGGGCGCAGCTTGGTCTTGGCCGAGAGCACCGCCGTTTTGCCGACGCAGCCGTTGTCGAGCAGGGCGAACAGCTGGCGGTAGTTGCTGTCCTGATCGAGGCGGTAGAGCGGGGAGAACTCCCAGATCAGGATCTTCGGCGGGTTGTCGCGAAATTCCTGGCTGCCCAGGTATTCGATCATCGCGCCTTCCAGGCCACCACCGGGGAAGGCGGCGTTGAACACATCGGCACCGATGTATTCCTGCAGGAAGCCGGCGAAGTTGTAGTTCGGCCCGCTCTGGCTGGTGCCGATCAGGGTGATTTGCGGGTTGCCGGTATCGCCGAACAGCTCGTCGCTGCCGCTCGCGTCCTTCGGTTCGGTGGCGAACTGGTCCATGTATTCGATGGCATAGCTGGTGCCGCACAGCTGGCCGGCGACGTTGTGCAGGGTGCCGCGCTTGCCCATGCGGCCGATCACCTCGCTGACGAACTCGCGCTTGGGGATGTCTTGGTAGACGGGCAGCTGCTTGATCGTCGCGGCCACGCGCTTGGCCGCACGCTGCGCGCCGTAAGGGGTCCAGTGCTGATCGCCGCGGAAGTAGAAGGCGTGTTCTTCCTGCTCGTTGGCCAGCGGCGATAGGTCCGGCACGTGGTAGCCCATCTTCGCGAAGCGGCCGAGCATGGCCTGGTAGTTGGTCAGCGCCCGTTGATAGTTGAAGCTGGCCATCTGTGCCGGGTTGAGCTTGTGGCGATTGACCAGGCCGCGGGTCGGTTGATAGACCAGCACCAGTTCGATGCCCTTGCTCTGGAAGGCGTCGTGCAGCTGTTGCAAGCGGCGGTAGCCGGCCGGGGTGGTGTCGAACTCGGTGCGCAGATCTTCCCGGGTGCGGAACAGCCAGTCGCCCTGGGCCTGCACCAGGGTGATGAAATTCTTCTGGTAGTTGCTGGTGTAGCGGCTGGCATCGTGCGCCGCCGGGCATAGGTTGCAGCAGGGCTTGGCCTGGTAGGCCGGGGCCAGCGGCGGGTTTTCCGCCGGCACTGCGTTGGCGGTGAACAAAGCCAGGGCCAGCGGCGCCAGGCATATCCAGGGGCTCATCCGGTTGTGTGCTTGCATGGCGATTGTCCTCACTGCTGGAGTTCGGCCTGGCTTTCCACCGGGTCGATTCGCACGGCTTTCTGCTGGCGCACCAGCAGGTCGAGAATTTCTTCCTGGCGCTCGCCGAGGATGCCGCTGAGGCTGATGCCCGAGGTCTTGCTCGGCATCAGCATGTCCACCCGGTACAGCTCGACGCTCAGCGGCGAGTCGATGGCCAAGGGGCTTGAGCCGTTGCCGGCGAGCTTGCCGCCGACCACGATCATCGACACCTTGGCGTCGAAGGGGTCGAGAGCGATGTCGCGGTCGGTGTCGGAGAGGTCCTTGGTGTGCCCGTAGATGCCGCTCAGCCCATTGCCGGCGGCGAGGTTCTCGTACAGGCGGATGTTCACGCTGTTGCGCAGGCGGATGCCGTGTCGCGCGTTGTCGACGACGCGATTGCCCCACAGCAGGTTGTTTGAGCTTTCGTAGAGGGTGATGCCGTCGGCACGGTTCTGGTACACCTCGTTGTCGGCCACCAGGTTGTTGCTGCTGTTGCGGTCGAGAACGATGCCGGAGAGCTGGTTGTCATAGCTCTGGTTGTTGAAGATCCAGCTGTCGTTGACCTCGCGAGAGACGATGATGCCGTGCTTCTTCTTGGTCCCGTGCACGCGGTTGCCGGCGATGATCAGGCGCTGCGAGCGGTCGTGCGGGTCGATGCCGTAGATCAGGTTGTCGCGGTAGGTGTTGCCCTTGACCACGATGTCCTGCGCTTCGTAGCAATAGAAGCCGTACCACAGGTCGACGAACTCCGAGTCGATCAGCCAGCCGCGTGGCGCGGCGCGGCGCATGCGCATGTGCATGTCCGGCGAGTACTGCGAGATATTCAGGCCGTAGGACTTGCTCTCGTCGTAGCCAAGGCTGGTCACCGTGCTGTTGACGATGTAGGTCTCGGTGCCACCCCAGGACAGCAGGAACGGACGGAATTCCTTGGCCGTGCGGAAGCTCGCCGCGGCGTTGGCCGCCTCGCGCCAGCCGATGAGCTGGCTGCCTTCGATGAACAGCTTGCCGTCATTGATCAGGAAGGCGCCGCGCTCCTGCGACAGGCGCAGGGTCTGGCGGTCGATATGCAGGGTCGCGCCCTGCGCCACCACGATCGGCAGGCGCGCCAGATACACACCCTTGGCGGTCTGGCTGAAGTACTGCTTGGGCAATTTCTGCGCCAGCTCGGCGAGGTTGACGTAACCGCCCTCGATGAAGACTGCCTGCGGCATGCCGCGCTGGCGCCTGACCCATTCGGCCAGGCGGTTGTTGCCGCCGACGAACTCCTTCAACGCGTCCTGCCGCAGCATGCGCCGCACCGTCACGCGGCCGGCCGGGCTGTGCTCGATCTTGGCTCGCACCGCCGCGGCGCTGTAGCCGGACAGGTCGGGCAGCTTGGGCTTGTCCAGGTGCAAGGGTTCGATCGGTGCCCTGGTGACGGTATAGGTCTTGGCTGCACTCAGTTCTTGGGTCGTGCTGGGGGCCAGCGGCGCGTCCGGCGGCCTGGCCAGGACGGCGGTGCTGCCGAGCAGCAGCAAGGCGGTGAGCAGAGTCGCCCCTCTCCCGTTCATGGGAGAGGGGCCGGGGGAGAGGGTGGGTTGCCAGACGCCAGCCCTCTCCCCAACCCTCGGCTTTGGCTTCCTGCGTCGCCCTACCTCCTGCATCCATGCAGTCGTCGCCCATAAATGGGCGAGGGGGCGGTCCGCAGCCAGGCTAGCGGCTGAGCCCCTCACCCCAGACATCTCCGGTGGGGGAGGGGGCGATCCGAGGTGCCGGTCCCGTAGGATGGGTCGAGCGCAGCGATACCCATCGAACCGTGCCGCGACGGGTTACGCGGCGCGACAGATTGGCACTGACCAGCGAACTCGTGCCCCTCGCCGCTAACCCATCCTACGGTCGGTGTTTGCCGGGGCTGCGCGCCATACCGCTTCATATCCCGATCCTCCGCATCAGAAGCGCCAGATCGCGTCGACGAAGGCGCGGTGCATCTTCGAGTCGACGCCGCTGCCATAGGCATCGCCCGACAGGAACAGGCCGCCACGAAAGCGCAGCAGCGCCGAAGGTTCGTCGATCGCCTGGCTCATCGAGGCCGGCAGCAAGCCTTCCTTGAAGTACTTGGTGACCACCAGATCGACCTCCTGGCCGATGTCCTTGTCGTCGTTGGCCAGTGCCGCGTTGATGCCGCTGTCACCGACCGGCTGGTCGCCGTCGACGCGCCAGAAGCGGTGGTAGACCAGGCTGGCGTCGTACTCGTCGCGCAGTTGCCAGGAGCCGAACAGGGTCGCCGTTTGCAGATTGCTCAGCTCGCCGCGAAACGCCTCGCCGAAGCGGTGCACGCGCGAGCGGGTGCCGGTGTAGCTGGAGCGGTTGCTCTCCAGGCCGGTCTGCTGGAAGTTCTCGTCGCCGTCATCGCCACCGCCGCTGCCACGGGCATAGGCGGCACCGACCTGCCAGCTCGGGTCGAGGCGCAGGCGCAGACCGAGGTCGGTGCCCCAGGCGCTGACATTGGCGCTCTGCTGGCCACTGGCGATGCGCTGGCCGTCGGGCGCCGCGGTGGTGAGCAATTGGTCGCGGTCGCCGCTCAGCCAGATGGCGCTGGCCCAGTAGTTGAGCTGCTGCTCGTTGCGCGGGTTGAAGGCGTCGCTGTTGGCTTGCAGGCCGGCCCAGGTGAGGTCGCCGGTGGTGGTTTTGTCCAGTTCGTCGACCGGCTCGCCGGGGCTGCGCAGGTCGCCGTCGTCGTGGCTGTAATGCAGGTTGAGGCCGACCCAGTGACCGGGCATCCACTGGCTGGCGACATCGCCATAGACATGCAGGCGGTCCTCGTCTTCCGGCGCCAGTTCGTCGATGTCGGTGCGGTACTCGCTGAAGCGCTCGGCGACGCCCAGGTGAGCGCGCAGCAAGGTGGTGTCGAACGTCCAGTTCAGCGCCTCGATATTGGTGTCGCGCCACAGGCTGTCGTCATTGCGCAGGCGCTGGCGGCCGAGGCGCAGTTCCTCGCCGGGATAGGCGGTGAGGCCGCCGTAGCCGATCCAGAATTCGCGCATGGCCAGGTAGCTATCGTCTGCCTGGCGGTCGTTGTTGTCGCTGGAGTCGCCCTCGAGGTCGGCGGACTGCAGGGTGTCGGTCTCGATGGTGTCGGTGGAAGCCACCGCCTGGGCCATGGCGTAGGCGCTCCAGTCGCCGCGCTGCAGGTAACCCCAGGGCCGCAGGTCGATACCGACGCCGCTGACGTCGCCACCGTCGCGGGTGCCGAGGTCGCGGTCGTCCTCGGACTGGCCGGTGATCTTGACGTCGAGGCCGAACGGCTTGTCGCTCATCGGCGCGGCCCATGCCGGAGCGCCGCACAGCAGTGGCAGGGTCAGGCTAACGCGAATCCATTGGTGTCGTTTCATAGTCTGTTCCATTAGGGACGAAGGTCGGCGGTGTTGCTGGCGGGCTGTTCGACACTCAGAACGTCACCGCTGGCAGCAGCACGGAGCATAGTGCTATCACCGCGAAACTGCCGCTCCGCGCGCAGCCGCTGTTGCGCCTCGGCGCGCTGGGCCGCTGACAATTGTTGCTCGACCTGCGCCGCCAACGCCGGGGCCTCGGGCTTACCGGCTTGCACCGCGAGCTGGCTGAACACATAGGCGTTGACCGGGTCGGGCTGCACGCCGCGGCCCTGACTGAACAGCTGGGCGAGGGCGAAATCGGCGCTGTTCTGGCCGCTGCGCGCGGCGCTGAGCAGGTGGTCGAGGGCCTTGTCCGGGTCGACCTGGCCGAGATAGCCGCGGCGGTAGATCTGTCCCAGGTAGTAGTTGGCGCTCGGCTCGCTGGGCGCGGCCTTGAGCAGGTGCTGCTCGGCCTTGCGCGGGTCGGGCGGGACCAGCTTGCCGTCGTAGTAGAGCTTGCCGAGCAGCAACTCGGCGCGTGGCTGGGCGGCGGCGCGGCCCTTGTCCAGGTAACTCAGCAGCTGGTCGATGTCGCCCTGATCGGGGTTGTCATAGAGCAGGCGCGCGAGGCTGACCCAGGCGGCCGGATAGCTCGGGGCGATCTGTTCCAGCAAGGTCTTGGCGGTCGGCACATCGGGCGTACCCAGCGCCGGATCGGCGAGCACCTGGGCCACCGCGTCAACCCGCTGAGCCGGCACCAGGCCCTGCCGATAGGCGCTCTGCAGTTGTTCGACCAAGGCGTGCTGCTGTTCAGCCTGGCCGCGCTTGCGGTACACGGTGGCCAGCTCGACATAGCAGGCATCCTCGCGCGCCAGCGCCGCCGTGCAGATGCGTTCGATCTCGTCGAGGTGCTGGTCGTAGCTGCCCTGGCTGCGGTACAGCAGCACCTGCGCCAGTTCCGCCTGCGGCTGGCCGGCGGCGCGCCACTGGCTGATCTGCTGCTGGACGTTCACCTGCGGGAAGCTCTGCGGGTAGCGCAGATAAAGCAGCGTCAGCGGCAACAGGGTGTTCTGCTCGCCGGCGGCCATGGCGTCTTTCAGCAGGGCCTCGGCCTCGTGGCGCTCGGCGTCGCTGGTGCCCGGTTTGCTCGCCAGCAGCCGGCCCAGGCGCGCGGCGGCGCGCGGCGAGTGGGTCGCGGCCTGGCGGTAGGTGGCTTCGGCCTGGCGCAGTTGCTCGGGGTCGCCGCTTTCCAGCTGGATGTCGGCCAGGCCGACTTGGGCATCGGCGTAGCCGAGGTCGGCGAGCTGGCGGTAGTTCTGCGCGGCGGTGGCGGTGTCGCCGCGGGTCATGGCCTCCTGGGCCAGGCGCTGGTCGGGCAGACCGGCGCAGCCGGCCAGGCTCAGCGCGGTCAGCAGCAGGAGCAGTTGCGCTTGGATCTTAGCCATTGCTACACCCTCCGAAGTGGCCCATCGCCCTGGGTTAATTGCTCAGCCAGGCGAGCGACGGACCGCGATTGACGCTGACTTCCACCGGGCGCCCGGCCAGGGCGTTGTCCAGCGGCTGGTCCGGCTGGATCTGCACGCGGATATCGGTGGACAAGTCGTTATTGTTACTGGGGGGCAGGTTGCTGCTGACGATCGTGCCGCTATGCGCCTCTTGTTCGCCGGCGACCACGAAACTGACCCGGGTGCCCGGGCCGATCGCGTTGAGCTTGGTGTAGGGAAAGCTCGCCTCGATGCTGGCCTGGCTGCCGCGCGGGGCGAGTTGGAAGATCACCTCGCCCCGGCTCGCGTATTGACCGTCGGCCACCAGTTGGCGCACCAGGGTGCAGTCGCAGGGGCTGGTCAGGGTGCCCTTCATCTGCTTGCCGAACAGTTCCTCGATCTTCGCCGGCTTGAGGTCGCTGTCGTTCAGGTGACCCTTGAGCATTTCCAGCATCGAGGCGCTGAAGGTGCCGATCGGTGCGCCCTTGTCGACCAGGCCGTCGGCGCCGATCAGGCTCTGCACCGTGCCTTCGCGCGGCATGGTCACCTGCAGGCCGGGCACGCTGACCAGGGCGGCCTTGGCGTGGGTGACGAAATACAGCTCGTACAGCGACTTGCCGATGAAGACGAACGCCGCCACCCCGATGACCAGCACGGCGAGGCTGAGGATCATCGCGCGCAGGCGGCCGAACACGCCTAGGCCGGCCTGGCTCTTGTCCTTGCGCGGTTTGCTGAAGTTGTCGCGCTGCAGGGTGCTGAGCAGTTCGCCGACGCTGACCAGTTCGCCGGAGAGATGGGCGGTGATCAGGTGGCGCAGGGTGACGATGTCGCGCGGCTTGAGGTTGTGGAACTGGCAGCCGACCCGGCCGCTGGCGAAGTCCACCGAGCGCACCTGGAACTCCATGGGCATGGTCAGACCGAGGTGGTCGATGGCGAACAGCAATTCGCCTTGGTGGTAGTCGCCGACCTGCACCGGGTGTTTGCCGGCCGCGTAGCTGAAGCCGCCGGCCGACAGTTCCTGCAGCTGTTGTTCGACGACCTTATGGCTCTTGCCGGCGAAACGTATCTTCGCCGGAATCCGCACGCGGGCGTGCTGGCGCTGGGTTTCCGATTCATGCACGACGTTGACGTTGACGGCGGTATTCATGGAGGTTTTCCTACTCAATTCCATTGGGTGGGCTCACACCAGCAGCAGCAGCGTGGCGATGAACAGACTGGCGGCAGAAAAAGTCATGGAACGGGACGACCAGGTGTTGAACCAGCGCTGGAAGCTGGCGAGGTCGCGGTTGAGCTTGGTCGACTGGCGCGTCCAGGATTGCTGGTCGAGGCGGAAGAACACATAGACCTTCACCAGCGCGCCGACGATCTGGTTGTAATAAAGAATCAAGGGGTAGGCCGGGCCGATGTGGTGGCCGGTGACCGACAGCAGCAGGGTCAGGATCAGGCGGGTGATGCCGATCCACAGCAGGTAGATCAGCAGGTAGGCGATGCTGTACTTGAGGCTGGCGATCAGCGCCACGGTCAGGCCGAGCAGGCAGGTCCACATCGATATGCGCTGGTCGAACAGCACCAGGCTGGTGAAGGCGCCGAGGCGCAGCGGGCCGAGCTTCAGCGCCCGCGAGTTCTGCCGCAGGCTGTTGCCGTACCAGCGGAACATCAACTTGCGGCTGGCCTTGAAGAAACTCTTCTCCGGCGGGTGCTCGACCGTATTGATCGCCGCATCCGGCACGTAGAAGGTGTCATAGCCCAGGCGCATCAGGCTGAACCAGCTGGACTTGTCGTCGCCGGTGAGGAAACGGAAGCGGCCCAGGCGCCAGTGCTCGAGATAGTCGCTCTCGACGTCGGCGATGAACTCCGGGTTGGTCACCACTTCGGCGCGGAACATCGACATGCGCCCGGTCATGGTCAGCACCCGCTTGCTCAGCGCCATCGAGCACATATTCAGGTGGCGCTGGGCGAAGCGCAGCTTGTGCCACTCGCTCATGATGTAGCCGCCGCGCACCTCGCAGAATTCGTTGGTGGTCAGCCCGCCGACCTTGGGGAATAGCTGGAAATACGGCACGGTTTTGCCGATCACACCCGGCTCGAGGAGGCTGTCGCCGTCGATCACCGCGACCACCGCATGCTCGTGCGGCAGGAGTCGGGAGATGGCGCGAAAGCCATTGGCCAGGCCGTCGCGCTTGCCGGTGCCGGCGATGCGCACGAAGTTCAGCTTGACCCGCGCCGGCGGGTTGTACTTGGCCCACAAGCTCTTCACCAGCTGCTCGTCGGACAGCTCGACGATGGAGCAGACCACGGTGGTCGGGTAACCGCAGGCGATGGCTTCCTCGATCACCGAGCGGTAGACCATGGCGGTGGTCAGCGCGTCGATGCGGAAGCTGGTGACCAGCAGGCACACGTGCGGCGGGGCGGCCGCCTCACCGAGCCGGTGCGCCTGGCGCCGGTAGTGCGGGTAGACGATGTAGAGGAACAGCAGGCCGCGCATGAAGTGCATGACGCCCATCGAATAGCGCCAGATGCTGACCGCGCCGATCAGCAAGAGGAAGTCCTTCGACAGCGGGTCGAAAAGGGTCTGCGGCAGCGCCAGGGCGATCACCATCAGCAGGCTGAGATAGAGCAGCCATCCGGCGGTATCGATGAAACCCTGCGTAAGTCTCTCCATGGTCTGTGTCCGTCATAGGTTTCGGACAGGACGAAGTACCGCTTCGCCCATTCGGTTACGGCAATCCGCAGGGTTCCCACAGGAAATCAAGTTCTGCGGCCACGCGCCTGGGCGTTGCGGTCCGCCACGGGGCGGCCGGCAGAACTGAGCTTTTCGGCGGTCGTGGCGCGCCGGCGGTTAACCGGGCGCGACCGCCACGTTCTTAGTGGCTTACCAGCAGATGCCTTCGCGGCCGGCGCCGCTGGTGTGCGCCATGAAGCCCACCAGGTCGACGATCTGCTTGCCCTCCGGCACCTGCTGGGCGAGGGCACGGAAGCGCTCGTCGCCATTGCCGAGGACGATGATCTCGGCGCGCGCAATGACGCTGTCGAGATCGCTGTCGAGCAGTGAGGACACATGCGGAATCTTCGATTCGATGTAGTCCTTGTTCGCCCCGTGGACCCGCGCGTATTCGACGTTGCGGTCGTAGATGCTGAGGTCATAGCCCTTGCCGATGAGCATCTCGGCCAGTTCCACCAGCGGGCTTTCGCGCAGGTCGTCGGTGCCGGCCTTGAAGGAGAGGCCAAGCAGGGCGATGCGGCGCTTGTCATAGCTGGTGATGATGTCGAAGGCGTTCTGCACCTGCGCCTCGTTGCTGCGCATCAGCGAGCCGAGCAGCGGTGCCTCGACGTCCAGCTGGCCGGCGCGGTAGGTGAGGGCGCGCACGTCCTTGGGCAGGCACGAGCCACCGAAGGCGAAGCCGGGCTTCATGTAGTACTTGGACAGGTTGAGCTTGTGGTCCTGGCAGACCACGTCCATCACCTCGCGGCCGTCGACGCCGGCGGCCTTGGCGATGTTGCCGATCTCGTTGGCGAAAGTCACCTTGGTGGCGTGCCAGACGTTGCAGCTGTACTTGATCATTTCCGCCACTTCGATGCTTTTCCGCACGATGGGCGCATCGAGTTCCTGGTAGATGTCCTGCAGTAAATCGCCGGAGCGGCTGTCCAGCTCGCCGATCACCGTCATAGGCGGGAAGTTGTAATCCTTGATCGCCGTGCTCTCGCGGAGGAACTCGGGATTCACCGCGACGCCGAAATCGATCCCGGCGCGCTTGCCGGAACACTCTTCAAGAATGGGGATGATGAAGTTCTTGACCGTGCCCGGCAGCACCGTGCTGCGCACCACCACGCTATGCCACTCGGACTTGCTGCGCAGCGCTTCACCTACCTGCGCGCAGACCGACTCGATAAAGTGCAGGGCCAGATCACCGTTCTTCTTGCTCGGGGTGCCGACGCAGAGCATCGACAGTTCGCTGGCGGCAATCGCCGCGGCCACATCGGTGGTGCCCCGCAGGCGGCCGGACTGAATGCCTTGTTGCAGAAGTTGTTGCAAACCGGGTTCGACGATGGGTGATTTGCCCTGGTTGATCAGGTCGATCTTGGTGGCGGATATATCCACGCCGACTACTTCATGACCCCGGGAAGAGAGGCAACCGGCACACACTGCACCGACGTAGCCGAGTCCAAAAATGCTGATGCGCATTCTTATGCTCCTTAGTTCCATGTATCACGCCGTTAAAAAATACCGCTGATATAAGGCGGCCCATTTTCGGCACTCGGCGTAATAACTTAATGGCCGGGCGCAGGCATAATAAGTCCTGAGTGCCGATTATGTTTGGCACTCAAATAGCATGTTGTTCAAGTTTCCATTGGATATGGCGGGACGCTTCGCTATGGCCCGCTGCGCCTGGCTTAGGTTGTTTTTGCTCTCATTGCGGAGGGGCTCCCGTTTGAATTCTTGTCAGGTGTTTAACAGGCATTGACGAGTGGGTTGCCAATGTAGGGATGTGAGTTGCATTCGTAAACAATAGTTCTGCCCGTGCGTCGTTATTTTAGAAAGAATTCGATATTAACTTTATCGCGAATGGTAATTTCTGCTGGCGCAGGCGAGTTTTTAGGTTTTTTGTTTATATGAAGGCAGGCGGCTAGGCGCTTTCTTGGCAGTAATGAAAACTAAGGGTCGAAATTTCAGGGCAGCCAGGGACGCTGAAGGAAGGGCTTGGTAATGGCTATGTGCCAATGAGCTATTGAGACGTGTAGGCCACTAGGTGGTACCCGGGACGCGTAGCCGTAGGCTTAACCCGCCAACCCTGCCGGACGCCGCTGTCCATGACGGGACCGCTGGTGGGTTACGCCGCTGCGCGGCTAACCCACAAAAAAGTGGTGCTGGTGTGCAGCGGTAGGATGGGGGAGGTCCCTCTCCCGCGGCGGGAGAGGGAGGTGGGGAGGGCTCAGCGGGCGATGCCGATGCTGCGCTCTTGCGCGGGTTCGGCGCTGCGGCCGTAGAGGTCCTCGAAGCGCTCGATGTCGTCCTCGCCGAGGTAGCTGCCGGACTGCACCTCGATGAGCTCCAGGGGGATCCTGCCGGGGTTGGCCAGGCGGTGCACCGAGGCGATGGGGATGTAGGTGGACTGGTTCTCGGTGAGCAGGAAGGTCTTGTCGTCACAGGTCACCTGCGCCGTGCCGGACACCACGATCCAGTGCTCGGCACGGTGGTGGTGCATCTGCAGCGACAGCTGGGCGCCGGGTTTCACCGAGATGCGCTTGACCTGGAAGCGCCCGCCCATGTCCACCGAGTCATAGGAGCCCCACGGCCGGTACACCTCGCAGTGGGTTTCGGTCTCGCTGCGGCCTTGCTCCTTGAGGGTGTTGACCAGCTGCTTGACCTCCTGCACGCGGTCCTTGTGGGCGATCATCATGGCGTCCTTGGTTTCCACCACCACGATGTTATCCAGACCGATCACTGAGACCAGCTTGCCGTTGCCGTGCACCAGGCAGTTGTGGCTGTCCTGCACCACCACGTCGCCCTTGGTGACGTTGCCGGCGGCGTCCTTGGCGTGCACGTCCCAGATCGACGACCAGCTGCCGACGTCGTTCCAGCCGGCGGCCAGCGGCACCACGCAGGCGCGCGTGGTCTTCTCCATCACCGCGTAGTCGATGGAGTTGTCCGGGCAGCAGGCGAAGGTGGCTTCGTCGATCTCCACGCTGTCGCCGTCGCGCTTGCTGCGTTCCAGGGCCAGCAGGCAGGTGTCGTAGATATCGGCGTCGTGCTGCTTGAGTTCGTCGAGGAAGCGGCTGGCGCGGAACAGGAACATGCCGCTGTTCCAGAAGTAGTCGCCGGCGGCGACGAACTGCGCGGCGCGCTGCTCGTCGGGCTTCTCGACGAACTGGGCGACGCGGATCACCCCTTCCGGCAGGCGCGGGTCGGCGCTGGTCTTGATGTAGCCGTAGCCGGTCTCCGGCTTGCTCGCCGGCACGCCGAACAGCACCATCTCGCCGTTTTCGGCGGCGATGGTGGCCAGTGCCAGGGCGCGCTGGAAGGCCTTCTGGTCTTCGATCACATGGTCGGCGGGAAGCACCAGCAGCAACTCGTCACGGCCCTCGTTGACCAGTTGCATGGCGGCGATCGCCACCGCCGGCGCGGTATTGCGGCCGAAGGGCTCGAGCAGGGTCGTCTGGGTGGCCAGCTTCAGGGCGGCGAGTTGTTCCTGAACGATGAAGCGGTGGTCCTTGTTGCACACCACCACCGGCGCCTGCATGCCGTCGAACACCAGGCGCTCGAGGGTCTGCTGGAACAGGGTGTGCTCGCCGGTGAGGGCGAGGAATTGCTTGGGAAACTGCTTGCGCGAAAGAGGCCAGAGTCGCGAACCGCTACCACCTGAGAGAATGACGGGGATCATGGTGTTTCTCCTGAATTTATCCATAAGGTTTTTCGCTGCGTTTCTCCCGCCCCGCACTGCGTTCCAGCGGGGCGGCTTTGTTGTCGCTTTGCTCCCCTCGCCCATTGATGGGAGAGGGGCCGGGGGAGAGGGGCGAGGCTTCGACGTATGCCGAGGCCTTTTTCCCTCTCCCTAACCCTCTCCCATGAATGGGAGAGGGGACTGGTACGTGCGGACGGTCAGGCCCGCGTTGTTTGTTCCCTCTCCCGGAGGGAGAGGGGGTTGTTTGTGCGGACGGTCGCGTCCGCGTTCCTCAGTTCGCGCTGGCCGGGCGCTTGACCCACACCGGTGCGAGCTTGCCGGCGCTGCCGGTGACGTACAGGCACACCGCCTCGCCGCGGGCCAGGGCCACCGGCTTGAGGTCGCTGACCTTCTGGTCGCCGGCGAACAACGCCAGGTCGACCTTGACCGGGTTGATCTCGCGGTCGCCGTGGCCCTGCGGAGCGACGTTCTCCACCACCGGGGTCTTGCCGTCGGCGGTCTTCAGGGTCAGCGGCGTGTCGCTGAGGTTCTGCACCCGCAGCAGGGCCTTCTGCTTGTTCTTGAACGGCGGCTCTTCGACCAGCTGCGGCTGGGCGCCGGGCAGGTTGACCAGGGTGTAGTAGCGGTCCGGGCCGAGCTTGACCGGCACGCGCTGGCTGCCGACCTGGGCGCTGTAGCTGCCGCCGGGGAGGAAGCTGAAGTCGCTGCTGCCCAGCGGGCCGACGTCGTCGAGCTTGGTGTTGCCGACGTTGGCGCTGACCTCCTGGTTGCTGGCGTTGTACAGGCGCACGAAGGCCGAGCCCTTGGGCGCGGTGGGGCCGTAGAGCGCGGCGTCGCTGGCGGCCTGGGCCTGCCAGGTGAACAGGCCGGCGAGCAGCAGGGCGCCGGTGGCGGCGAGGGCGGTGGGGCGCAGTGAGCGGGTGGTAGTCGATTTCATGGTCAGGTTCTCCTGGTGGTGCATGATCAGTTGGCCGTGGCGGCCAGGCGTTCGCCGGCGGGGGCGGCGGATTTGAGCTGGGCGATCCAGGCCGGATCGAACTGGCTGAGGTCGGCGGCCATCGGCAGGTAGCGTTCGGGGAATTCCCAGATCACCAACTGCGGCGAGCTGTTCTTGAGCGCGTCGCTTTGCAGGTACTTGAGCATCGGTTGCAGCGGCCCGTGACCGTCCTCGGCGTAGTTGAGGATGTCGCTGCCGAGGGCCTGGCGCAGGGCGCCGAGGAAGTTCCAGTTAGGGTTGGCGCTGTAGCTGGTGCCGATCAGCGCCACCGGCACCTGGGTGTCGGCGAACAGCGCATCGGCAGCGTTCTGCTCGGCGCCGACGGCATGGGTGCTGCGCGCCTGCAGCTCGTCCGGCGGCGGCAGCAGTTCGCTGAACAGCGGGTCGAGCGGCAGGAAGCGGGTCAGGTCGCCCTGGTAGGGCTTGGCCGCGTCGATCTGGGTGACGAAGCGCTGCGGTTCGCCGGCCAGCGGCGCATGGCGCTGCACGATCTGGCCGAGACGCTGGGCCACCAGTTCGGCGCCGTGCGGGGTCCAGTGGGTGTCGGTGCGCAGGAACAGCGCCGCGCCCTTGGCCTTCTCCTGCTCCAGGCTGGCGAGTAGGTCGGGGGCGATGATCCCGCTGCGCCGCACGTGGGCCAGGAAGCGCTGGTACAGGTCGTGGCGCAGGCTGGCCGGCTGCTGCTTGCCGAGGTGTTCAGGGTACAGGCGCGCCTTGGCCGGGACTATCGCCAGGAGCAATTGCACGTCGTGCTGGGCGAGGGTCTGGCGCACGCCTTCGATCAACTTGAGGTTGTCCTCGATGTGCTGCTCGGCGTTGGCCACCGGCTTGAGTTCCTCGTCGCTGAACAGCCAGTGGTCGCGGCCGAGCACCACGCCCGGACGGCCTTCGCCGAACAGGCTGTAGTCGAGCGCCGCCCAAATATTGGTGCCCAGACGCTTGAGCGGGAATTCCTCGTCGTAGCGGGTTTCCACCGCCTTGGCCCACTTGCCGTTGAGCAGCGGGGTATCCGCCGCCACGCTGAAGCCGCTGAAGCCACGTAGCGACCAGGCGCCGAGGGCCAGCAGCAGGGCGAGGAACAGGGCGATGTAGAGGAGGCGCAGGGATCGGGTCATGTCGGCGGTCCTCAGAACTGGAAGTACAGGAAGGGCGAGTAGCTCTGCGCCGAGAGCTTCAGCAGCGAGGCGCAGAACAGCAGCAGGACCAGGGCGCGCAGCAGGGTGCGGCTCCAATCGAGGCTGGCCGTGGTCGACTGCACCATTACCTCGCTCGGCACCGCCTCGATCAGCCCCGGCTGGGCACTGGCGGCCTTGGCCTGCGGCGCGCGGCCGTCGAGCGGCTGGCGGTAGAAGTCGTACAGGCCGCAGATGGCCAGGGTCGCGTAGGCGATCAGCAGGGTGGCGATCTGCAGGGCGCTGAGGTTGGCGGCGCCGAGCTCGGACAGCTGCCAGTCGCCGAAGCTGAACATCGCCTGGTACATGCGCATGGCCACGTGCAGGTTCTCGGCGCGGAAGATCACCCAGCCGATCACCACCAGCAGGAAGGTCGCCGCCCATTTCAGCGGGTTGAAGCGGCGCGGCGCGGCGTCGATGCCCAGCGCCCGCTCGATCGCCAGCCACAGGCCGTGCCAGGCGCCCCAGATCACGTAGGTGAAGTTGGCGCCGTGCCACAGGCCGCCGAGCAGCATGGTCAGGAACAGGTTGCGGTAGGTCATCAGGGTGCCGCCGCGGTTGCCGCCGAGGCTGATGTACAGGTAGTCGCGCAGCCAGGTGGACAGGCTGATGTGCCAGCGCCGCCAGAACTCAGTGATCGACTGGCTGATGTAGGGCTGCTTGAAGTTCTCCATGAAGCGGAAACCCATCATCAGGCCGAGGCCGATGGCCATGTCGCTGTAGCCGGAGAAGTCGAAGTACAGCTGCGCGGTGTAGGCCAGCGCGCCGAGCCAGGCATCGCCGGTGCTCGGGTTGTCGAGGGCGAAGCAGTGGTCGGCGACCACCGCCAGGGTGTCGGCGATGAACACCTTCTTGATGAAGCCCTGCATGAAGCGGGTGCAGCCCTCGGAGAACTTGTCGAGGGTATGGGTGCGATGGTTGAACTGGTCGGCCAGGTCCTTGAAGCGCAGCACCGGGCCGGCGATCAGGTGCGGGAAGATCGCCACGAAGGCGGCGAAGTCGATCAGGTTGTGGGTTGCCGGGGTGTCGCCACGGTACACATCGATGATGTAGCTGATCGACTCGAAGACGTAGAAGGAGATGCCGATCGGCAGCAGGATGTGGGTGAGGATGAACGGCTCAAGGCCGAACGAGGCGATGATCGCGTTGAGGCTGTCGACGCCGAAGTTGGCGTACTTGAAGTAGCCGAGGATGGCCAGGTCGACCACCACGCCGAGCAGCAGCCAGCGCTTGGCCGCGGGCGTGCGCACACCGGCGGCACCGACCTTGAGGCCGATCCAGTAGTTGAACAGCGTGACCCCGGCGAACAGGGCGAGAAAATCGATCCGCCACCAGGCATAGAAGACATAGCTGGCGACCAGCAACAGCAGGTTGCGGTAGCGGTTTCCGCTCAAGTAATACAGGCCGAGGAAGATCGGCAGGAACAAGAACAGGAACACGTTGGATGAGAACACCATCCGCGTTTCTCCATCGAAGAATTGTCAGGGCCACCTGGCCCACCCATTCCTCCCCGGTATTGCAAGGTCTTGCGCTCCGCCCGCGTCTGATGTGCGGGTCGGGGTGTTTCCAGGCGGGGAAAGGACTTGGCATCGGCGTTGTTCGATGCCGCGTTGCCCTCTCCCTAACCCTCTCCCATGAATGGGAGAGGGGACTTGCCCGTGCTGGCGGTAGAGGCCTGCGCTGTGCTGCTTTGCTCCCCTCTCCCGTTTACGGGAGAGGGGCCGGGGGAGAGGGGCTTGGCCTCGGCGTTCCTCCAAGCCTTGCTGCCCTCTCCCTAACCCTCTCCCGCCTTTCTGTTATGAAGCGGGGGGAGAGGGGACTGGTTCGTGCGGACGTTCAGCTCTGTAGCCGAATCAACCCTTCTTCGCCTCCGCCTTGGGATCGAACAAGCGGGTCACATCGCCGCCGAGGCGGAAGGTCTTGAACGGTTGCATCGATTGCTTCCACTCCAGGGTTTCGGCGCTGCAGCGGTAGAGCGTGCAGTAGGGCTCCAGCCAGGCGAACTTGGATTCCTTCTTCAGATCGGTCATGTCCTGGTTCTTGCCGGCCTTGTCGGCGAAGGCGTCGGGATCGTCGACGCCCACGATCACCCGCTCGGCCAGACGCCGCAGGGCGGCGTCGTGGTCGTCACGCAGGTCGACGCCGTTGGCCTCGGCGAACGCGGCGATCATCGCCAGCGGCGGCAGGGCGTAGTTGTGGTAGGCGAGGGCGCGTTGCTGGCGCTTCAGCTCGTTGGGCAGGAAGCCCTCGCCATCGACCTGGCCGGCGGCGACCTGGAACTGCTGCACCGACCAGTCGAACAGGTCGCGGCGGTCGGTGGCGATGGCGCTGGCCATCACCGCCCAGGCCGCCCAGTAGGAGTGGTTGTTGATCTGCTTGAGCGGCAGGCCGCTCCAGTCCTTGACCGTCTGCTCGGCCAGCTTGGCGAACCAGGCTTCGATCAGCCGGCTCTGCTGGGCGTAGGGCGCCAGCGGCTGCGATTCGCTGAACTGCAGGCGCAGCCAGGCCGAGGACAGGCTGCCCAGCGCCCATTTGCGCATCGACTTGCCGGTGTGGTTGTAGTCGGTGGACAGCAGCGCGTCGGCCTGCGCCCAGGCTCCGAGCCACTGCAGGGTGCACTGCAGGTCCTGCGGGCGGCCGTCACGCATGTAGCGCATCACCTGCTGGTTGACCCCGCGTTCGAGGCTGGTGATGGCCGCGGTCTTCTCGCGGAATTCCTGCTCCGACTCGCGGTTGAGCGTCGCGCGCGCGCTGTCGGAGCCCTCGTACTTGCTGCGGAACTGCAGGGCGCCGGTGTAGGGCATGGGCGTCGCCGGACAGCGCGGCGGTTCGCCGGACTTCACCTTCTCGATCGGCGCGTAGTAGCCCGCCGGCGGCACCAGGCCGGCGGCCTGCGCGGCGCCGGCGCAGAGCGCCAGGCCGAGCAGGGTGGGGGTGAAGAAGCGGGAGATGTTCATGGCAGACCTCACAGCCCGGCTTGGGCGTTCTGCGACATGGCTTGGCGCTGGCACAGCTTGGCCTCGACCTCGAGCGGCTCGCCGCTTTCCGGGCCTTCCAGCTCCATGGACAGCAGGGTCTGGCCGGCCCAGTCCTTGTCTTCGCGCAGGTTGAAGACGAACTTGCCGTTGGTGTCGGCGGTCGTCGGTTTTTCCAGCTTGATCGACTCGTGGCGGCCGTTCATGTACCAGAGGCTGGCCTTGACGGTTTTCACCGAGGTGTCCGGGAAGTCCAGCTCGATGCGTCCGTTGCGGTTGGCCAGCGTTTTCGCGCCGCTGTTGACCAGCACCTCGGTCTTGCTCCCGGGGCGCAGCTGGGTCTGGTTGGCGAGCACCGTGGACTTGCCGTCGCAGCCGTCGTCGAGCAGGGCGAGCAGCTGGCGGTAGATGCTGTCCTGGTCCAGGCGGTAGAGCGGCGAGAACTCCCAGATCAGGATCTTCGGCGGGTTGTCGCGAAACTCCTGGCTGCCTAGGTATTCGATCATCGCGCCTTCCAGGCCGCCGCCGGGGAAGGCGGCGTTGAACACCTCGGCACCGATGGCTTCCTGCAGGAAGCCGGCGAAGTTGTAGTTCTGCCCGCTGTGGCTGGTGCCGACCAGGGTGATCTGCGGATTGCCGCCGTCGCCGAACAGGTCGTCGCCGCCGCTGGCGCCCTTGGGTTCGGTGGCGAACTGGTCCATGTATTCGATGGCGTAACTGCTGCCGCACAGCTGACCGGCGACGTTGTGCAGGGTGCCACGCTTGCCCATGCGGCCGATCACCTTGCTGACGAACTCGCGCTTGGGGATGCCCGCGAAGGCCGGCATCTGCTGCACCTTGTCGGCGACTATCTTCGCCGTGCGTTGCGCGCCGTAGGGCGTCCAGTGCTGGTCGCCGCGGAAGTAGAAGGCCTGTTCGGCGTGCTCGTCGGTCAGCGGCGAGAGATCCGGCACCTGATAGCCCATCTTCGCGAAGCGGCCGAGCATGGCCTGGTAGTTGGCCCGCGCGCGGTCGTAGTCGAAGCGCGCCTTTTCCGCCGGGTTGAGCTTGTCGCGATTGACCAGGCCGCGGGTCGGTTGGTAGACCAGCACCAACTCGATGCCGCGGCGCTTGAAGGCGTCGTGTAACTGCTGCATGCGCTGGTAGCCGAGGGCGCTGGTGTCGAACTCGGTGCGCAGGTCTTCCTGGCTGCGGAACAGCCAGTCGCCCTGGGCCTGCACCAGGGTGATGAAGTTCTTCTGGTAGTCGGTGGTGTAGCGGCTGGCGTCGTGCGCCGCCGGGCACAGGTTGCAGCAGGGCGCGGCCTGGTAGCTCGGCGCGCCGGGCAGGTCTTCGGCGCGCAGCTGGCCGACCGCGCCGAGGGCGAGGGCCAGGGGCGACAGGGCGATCCAGCGGCTGAGTTTCATGTGGCGCAGTTTCATCATCGTGGTCCTCAATCCTGGAGTTCGGCCTGGCGTTCCACCGGGTCGATCAGCACGGCTTTCTGCTGGCGCACCAGCAGGTCGAGAATTTCTTCCTGGCGCTCGCCGAGAATGCCGCTGAGGCTGATGCCCGAGGCCTTGCTCGGCATCAGCATGTCCACCCGGTACAGCTCGACGGACAGCGGCGAGTCGATGGCCAAGGGGCTGGAGCCATTGCCGGCGAGCTGGCCGCCGACCACGATCATCGACACCTTGGCGTCGAAGGGGTCGAGGTCGATGTCGCGGTCGGTGTCGGAAAGGTCTTTGGTGTGCCCGTATACGCCGATCAGGCCGTTGCTGGCGGCGAGGTTCTCGTACAGGCGGATGTTCACGCTGTTGCGCAGGCGGATGCCGTGGCGCGCGTTGTCGAGCACGCGGTTACCCCACAGCAGGTTGTTCGAGCTTTCGTAGATGGTGATGCCGTCGGCGTGGTTGCCGTACACCTCGTTGTAGGCCACCAGGTTGTTGACGCTGTTGCGGTCGATGACCAGGCCGGAGAGCTGGTTGTCGTAGCTCCGGTTGTTGAAGATCCAGCTGTCGTTGACCTCGCGGGAGACGATGATGCCGTGCTTCTTCTTGGTCCCGTGCACCGTGTTGTCGGCGATGATCAGGCGGTGCGAACGGTCGTGCGGGTCGATGCCGTAGATGATGTTGTCGCGGTAGGTGTTGCCCTTGAGCACCACGTCCTGGGCCTCGTAGCAGTAGAAGCCGTACCACATGTCGACGAAGGTGGAGTCGAGCAGCCAGCCGCTCGGTTCGCTGCGGCCCATCTGCTTGCTCATGTTCGGCGTGTACTGCGAGATGCTCACGCCGTAGGACTTACTGGTGTCGTAGCCGAGACTGGTGACGGTGCTGTTGACTATGTAGGTCTCGGTGCCGCCCCAGGACAGCAGGAACGGGCGGAATTCCTTGGCCGTGCGGAAGCTCGCCGGCGCGTTGGCGCTCTCGCGCCAGGCGGTGAGTTTGCTGTCGGTGATGAACAGCTTGCCGTCATTGACCAGGAACGCGCCGCGCTCCTGGGACAGGCGCAGCTCCTGGGTCTTGGCGTCGATGTGCAGGGTCGCGCCCTGCGCCACCACGATCGGCAGGCGCGCCAGGTACACACCCGCGGCGGTCTGGCTGAAGTACTGCTTGGGCAGCTTCTGCGCCAGCTCGGTGAGGTTGACGTAGCCGCCCTCGACGAAGATCGCCTGCGGCATGCTTTGCTGGCGCTTGACCCATTCGGCCAGGCGGTTGTTGCCGCCGATGAACTCCTTCAGCGCGTCCTGCTGCAGCATGCGTCGCACGCTGACCCGGCCGGGCTGGTTGCGCTGGATCTTGGCCTGCACCGCTGCGGCGGTGTAGCCGGAGAGGTCCGGCAGCTTGGGCTTGTCCAGGCGCAGCGGTTCGATCGGCGCACTGCTGACGGTATAGGTCTTGGCCTGGCGCAGCTCCTTGGTCGCCCCGGCGGCCGGCGCCACGCTCGGCTGGTTGGCCAGCGCGGTGGTGCTGCCGAGCAGCAGCAAGGCGGCGAGCAGCGTCACCCCTCGCCAGTTTACGGGAGAGGGGCCGGGGGAGAGGGTGGGTTGTCGAGCGCCGGCCCTCTCCCCAGCTCTCTCCCATGAATGGGAGAGGGGGCGGTCCGAGTGGACGGAGCCTTCCCCGTAGGATGGGTTGAGCGCAGCGATACCCATCGAGTCGCCGTGCGAGGCGCCGAGCGTCAGCCGATTCATATTCCCGATCCTCCGCATCAGTAGCGCCAGATCACGTCGACGAAGGCGCGGTGCATGGTCGAGTCGGCCTGGCTGCCGTAGGCATCGCCGGGCTTGAACACGCCGCCGCGCAGGCGCACCAGCGCCGAGGGTTCGTCGATCGCCTGGCTCATCGCCGTCGGCAGCAGGCCCTGCTTGAAGTACTTGGTGACGACCACATCGACCTCCTGGCCGACGTCCTTGTCGTCGTTGGGCATCGCCGCGGTGATGCCGCTGTCGCCGATCGGCTGATCGCCGTCGACGCGCCAGAAGCGGTGGTAGACCAGGCTGGCGTCGTACTCGTCTTGCAGCTGCCAGGAGCCGAACAGGGTGGCCGCTTGCAGGTTGGACAGTTCGCCGCGGAACGCCTCGCCGAAGCGGTGCACGCGCGAACGGGTGCCGGTGTAGGTGGAGCGGTTGCTCTCCAAGCCGGTCTGCTGGAAATTCTCGCCGCCGTCGTTGCCGCCACCACCGCTGCCACGGGCATAGGCGGCACCGACTTGCCAGCTCGGATCGAGGCGCAGGCGCAGACCGAGGTCGGTGCCCCAGGCGTTGACGTCGCCGCTCTGCTGGCCGGTGGCGATGCGCTGGTTACCGACTGTGGTGCTGGTCAGGCGGTCGCGGTCGCCGCTCAGCCAGGTGGCGCTGGCCCAGTAGTTGAGCGGCTGGGTGTTGCGCGGGTTGTAGGCGTCGCTGTTGGCCTGCAGGCCGAACCAGGTGAGGTCGCCGGTGCTGGTCTTGTCCAGTTCGTCGACCACCTCGCCGGGGTTCTTCAGGTCGCCGTCGTCGCGGCTGTGGTGGGCGTTGAGGCCGACCCAGTGGCCGGGCGTCCACTGGCTGGCGATGTCGCCGAACAGGTGCAGGCGATCCTCGTCTTCCGGGGCCAGCTCGTCGATGTCGGTGCGGTATTCGCTGAAGCGCTCGGCGACGCCCAGGTGGGCACGCAGCAAGGTGGTGTCGAAGCTCCAGTTCAGCGCCTCGATATTGGTGTCGCGCCACATGCCGTCGTCGCTGCGCAGACGCTGGCGGCCGAGGCGCAGTTCCTCGCCGGGGTAGGCGGTGAGGCCGCCGTAGCCGACCCAGAATTCGCGCAGGGCCAGGTAGCTCTTGTCCGGCTCGCGGCTGTCGTCGCTGCTGCCGTCGTCGCCAAGCTCGGCGGACTGCAGGGTGTCGGTCTCGATGATGTCGCTGGCGGTCACCGCCTGGCCCATGGCGAAGGCGCTCCAGTCGCCGCGCTGCACATAGCCCCAGGGCCGCAGGTCGAGACCGACGCCGTTGACGTCGCCACCGTCGCGGGTGCCAAGGTCGCGGTCGTCCTCGGACTGGGCGGTGATCTTCACGTCCAGGCCGAAGTTCTTGTCACTCAGCTGCACCGCCCATACCGGGCTGCTGCACAGCAGTGGCAGGGTCAGGCTGGCGCCAATCCATGGATGTCGTTTCATAGCGGGTTTTGCTCGTGTTGAAGGGCTGCCGATTGCGCGGACAGTGGTCCGCCTGGGGCGCGGGCGTAGGCGCCGCGGAACTGCTGTTCGGCCTGCAGGCGCTGCTGCGCCTGGGCGCGCTGCGCGGGTTGGAGTTGTTGCTCGATCTGCGCCGCCAACTCGGCGGCCTCGGGCTTGCCGGCCTGCACCGCGAGCTGGCTGAACACGTAGGCGTTGAGCGGATCGGGACGGATACCGCGGCCCTGGCTGAACAGCTGGGCGAGGGCGAAATCGGCGCTGTTCTGGCCGCTGCGCGCGGCACTGAGCAGGTGGTCGAGGGCCTTGTCCGGGTAGACCTGGCCGAGGTAGCCGCGGCGGTAGATCTGCCCCAGGTAGTAGTTGGCGCTCGGCTCGCTGGCGGCGGCCTTGAGCAGGTGCTGCTCGGCCTTGAACGGCTCCTGCGGCAGCAGCTTGCCCTCGTAATAGAGCTTGCCGAGCAGCAGTTCGGCGCGCGGCTGCGCGGCCTCACGGCCCTTGTCCAGGTAACCCAGCAGCTGCTCGACGTCGCCCAGCTCGGGGTTGTCATAGAGCAGGCGCGCGAGGCTGACCCAGGCCTGCGGATAAACGGGCGCGATGGGTTCGAGCAGGCTCTGCGCGGTCTTGGGGTCGGCTGTGCCGAGCGTCGGGTCGGCGAGCACCTGGGCCACCGCGTCGACCCGCTGGGCCGGCACCAGGCCTTGTTGATAGGCGCTGGCAAGCTGGGCGAGCAGGGCCTGCTGCTGCTCGGCCTGGCCGCGCTTCTGATACACGGTGGCCAGTTCGACGTAGCAGACATCGTTGTTCGCCAGCGCCGCCTGGCAGATGCGTTCGATCTCGTCGAGATGCTGGTCGTAGCTGCCCTGGCTGCGGTACAGCAGCAGCTGCGCCAGCTCCGCCTGCGGCTGGCCGGCGGCGCGCCATTGGCTGATCTGCTGCTGGGCGTTCACCTGCGGGAAGCTCTGCGGAGCCTGCAGATAGAGCAGTGCCAGCGGCAGCAGGGTGTTTTGCTCGCCGGCGGCCATGGCCTGCTTGAGCAGGGCCTCGGCCTCGCGCTGTTCGGCGGCGCTGGCGCCCGGCTTGCTCGCCAGCAGCCGGCCCAGGCGCGCGGCGGCGCGCGGCGAGTGGGTTGCGGCCTGGCGGTAGGTGGCTTCGGCCTGGCGCAGCTGTTCGGGGTCGCCGCTTTCCAGCTGGAGATCGGCCAGGCCGACCTGGGCATCGGCGTAGCCGAGGTCGGCGAGCTGGCGGTAGTTCTGCGCGGCGGTGGCGGTGTCGCCACGGGCCAGCGCTTCGCGCGCCAGGCGCTGGTCGGGCAGACCGGCGCAGCCGGTCACCCCGAGCGCCACGGCGACGCCGAGCAGGAGCAGCTGGGTTTGGATGCCTGCCATCTGCATGTCCTCCTCAGAGCCCCGCGGCCAGGGCCTTGTCGAGCAGCCAGTCGAACGACGGGCCACGATTGGCGCTGACTTCCACCGGGCGCCCGGCGAGGGCGTTGTCCAGCGGCTGGTCCGGCTGGATCTGCACGCGGATGTCGGTGGACAGGTCGGTGCTGTTGGTCAGGTTGCTGCTGACGATCTTGCCGCTGCGCACCTGGTCTTCGCCGGCGACCTCGAAGCTGACCCGGGTGCCCGGCCGGATCTCGTTGAACTTGGCGTAGGGGAAGCGCGCCTCGATGCTGGCCTGGCTGCCGCGCGGGGCGAGCTGGAAGATCGCTTCGCCCTTGCTGGCGTATTGGCCGTCAGCGACCAACTGGCGCACCAGGGTGCAATCGCAGGGGCTGGTCAGGGTGCCCTTCATCTGCTTGCCGAACAGTTCCTCGATCTTCGCCGGCTTGAGGTCGCTGTCGTCCAGATGGCCCTTGAGCATCTCCAGCATCGAGGCGCTGAAGGTGCCGATCGGTGCGCCCTTGGCGACCAGGCCGTCGGCGCCGATCAGGCTCTGCACCGTGCCTTCGCGCGGCATGGTCACCTGCTGGCCGGGCACGCTGACCAGGGCGGACTGGGCGTGGCTGACGAAGTACAGGCTGTACAGCGACTTGCCAATGAAGGCACAGGCGCCGATGCCGACCAGCAGCACGCCGAAGCTCACCGTCACCGCGCGCAGGCGGCCGATCACGCCCATGCCGCCGGCGGCTTTGTCCTTGCGTGGTTTGGTGAAGTTGTCGCGCTGCAGGGTGCTGAGCAGTTCGCCGACGCTGACCAGCTCGCCGGACAGGTGCGCGGTGATCAGCTGGCGCAGGGTGGCGATGTCGCTCTTCTGCAGGTTGTGGAACTGGCAGCCGACCCGGCCGCTGTCGAAGTCCACCGAGCGCACCTGGAATTCCACATCCATGCTCAGGCTGAGGTTGTCGATGGTGAACAGCAGGCGGCCCTTGTGGTAATCGCCGACCTGCACCGGGATCTTGCTGGCGCCGTAGCCGAAGCCGCCGGCGGAGATGTCCAGCAGGGTCTGTTCGGCCACTTCGCGGTTCTTGCCGACGAAGCGGAGTTTGGCGGGGATCTTCACCCGGGCGTGCTGACGCTGGGTTTCCGATTCATGCACGATGTTGACGTTCACGGCGGTATTCATGGTGGTTTTCCTACTCAAGTCCATTGGGTTGGCTCAGACCACGAGCAGCAGCGTGGCGATGAACAAGCTGGCAGCGGAGAAGGTCATGGAGCGTGACGACCAGGTGTTGAACCAGCGCTGGAAGCTGGCGAGGTCGCGGTTGAGCTTGGTCGGCTGGCGCGTCCAGGACTGCTGGTCGAGGCGGAAGAACACGTAGATCTTCACCAGCGCGCCGACGATCTGGTTGTAATAAAGAATCAAGGGGTAGGCCGGGCCGATGTGGTGGCCGGTGACCGACAGCAGCAGGGTCAGCACCAGCCGGGTGATGCCGATCCACAGCAGGTAAACCAGCAGGTAGGCGATGCTGTACTTGAGGCTGGCGATCAGCGCCACGGCGAGGCCGAGCAGGCAGGTCCACATCGACACGCGCTGGTCGAACAGCACCAGGCTGGTGAACCAACCGAGACGCTTGGGCCCGAGCTTCATCGCCCGCGAGTTCTGCCGCAGGTTGTTGCCGTACCAGCGGAACATCAGCTTGCGGCTGGCCTTGAGGAAGCTCTTCTCCGGCGGGTGCTCGACCGTGTTGATCGCCGCATCCGGCACGTAGAAGGTGTCGTAGCCCAGGCGCATCAGGCTGAACCAGCTGGACTTGTCGTCGCCGGTGAGAAAGCGGAAGCGGCCCAGGCGCCAGTGCTCGAGATAGTCGCTCTCGACGTCGGAGATGAATTCGGGGTTGGTCACCACCGAGGCGCGAAATACCGACATGCGCCCGGTCATGGTCAGCACCCGCTTGCTCAGGGCCATCGAGCACATGTTCAGGTGGCGCTGGGCGAAGCGCAGCTTGTGCCACTCGCTCATGATGTAGCCGCCGCGCACCTCGCAGAACTCGTTGGTGGTCAGCCCGCCGACCTTGGGGAACAGCTTGAACCAGGGCAGGGTGCGCTTGACGGTGTTGGCTTCGAGCACGCTGTCGCCGTCGATCACCGCGACCACTGCATTGTCGTCCGGCAGGTGCCGGGAGATGGCGCGAAAGCCGTTGGCCAGGCCGTCGCGCTTGCCGGTGCCGGCGATGCGTACGAAGTCCAGCTTGACCCGCTCCGGCGGCTGGTACTTGGCCCACAGGGCCTTGACCAGCAGTTCGTCGGAGCGCTCGACGATGGAGCACACCACGGTGGTCGGGTAGCCGCAGGCGATGGCCTCCTCGATCACCGAGCGGTAGACCATGGCGGTGGTCAGTGCGTCGATGCGGAAGCTGGTGACCATCAGGAACACCTGTGAAGGGTCGGCGTCCTTGCCGAGTTTTTTCACCTTGCGGCGGTAGTGCGGGTACACGACATAGAGGAACAGCATGCCGCGCAGGAAGTGCGTGGCACCCATGGAGTAGCGCCAAATGCCGACCGCACCGATCAGCAGGAGGAAGTCCTTCGATTCGGGGTCGAACAGCGTGCGTGGCAGCGCCAGAGCGATCACCATCAGCAGGCTGAGGTAGAACAACCATCCGGCGGCATCGACGAAACCCTGCTTGAGCCTGTCCATTGTCTGTATCCGTCATCAATTCCGGACATGCCTGTGGCGACGGGGCGAAGCATCGGCTCGCCCAGGTGCTATGGCTGTCTGGCAGGAAATAAGGTTCTGCGGGCGCTGGCTGGGCGTTGCGGTGCGCCCCAGGGCACCCGGCAGAACTGAGCTTCTCGGCGGTCGTTGCGCGCCGGCGGTTAGCCGGGCGCGACCGCCACCTTCTAGTGGCTTACCAGCAGATGCCTTCGCGGCCGGCGCCGCTGGGCTGGGCCATGAAGCCGACCAGGTCGACGATCTGCTTGCCTTCCGGCACTTGCTGGGCGAAGGCACGGAAGCGCTCGTCGCCATTGCCGAGGACGATGATGTCGGCGCGCTCGACCACACTGTCGAGGTCACTGTTGAGCAGCGAGGACACATGCGGAATCTTCGATTCGATGTAGTCCTTGTTCGCCCCGTGGACCCGTGCGTATTCGACGTTGCGGTCGTAGATGCTCAGGTCATAGCCCTTGCCGATGAGCATCTCGGCCAGTTCCACCAGCGGGCTTTCGCGCAGGTCGTCGGTGCCGGCCTTGAAGGCGAGGCCGAGCAGGGCGACCCGGCGCTTGTCGTGGCTGGCGATGATGTCGAAGGCGTTCTGCACCTGCGCCTCGTTGCTGCGCATCAGCGAGCCGAGCAGCGGCGCCTCGACGTCCATCTGGCCGGCGCGGTAGGTGAGGGCGCGCACGTCCTTGGGCAGGCACGAGCCGCCGAAGGCGAAGCCGGGCTTCATGTAGTACTTGGACAGGTTGAGCGTGTGGTCCTGGCAGACCACGTCCATCACTTCGCGGCCATCGACGCCGGCGGCCTTGGCGATGTTGCCGATCTCGTTGGCGAAGGTCACCTTGGTGGCGTGCCAGACGTTGCAGGTGTACTTGATCATCTCGGCGACTTCGATGTCCTTGCGGATGATCGGCGCGTCCAGTTCGCGGTAGATGGCTTCCAGAACATCGCCGGAGCGGCTGTCCAGCTCGCCGATCACCGTCATCGGCGGGAAGTCGTAGTCCTTGATCGCCGTGCTTTCGCGCAGGAACTCGGGATTCACCGCGACGCCGAAGTCGACCCCGGCCTTCTTCCCGGAGCAGTCCTCGAGGATCGGGATCACCACGTTCTTCACCGTGCCCGGCAACACCGTGCTGCGCACCACCACGGTGTGGCGCTCGCTCTTGGTACGCAGGACTGCGCCGATCTGCCGGCAGACCGATTCGATGTAATCGAGCTCCAGGTCGCCATTCTTCTTGCTCGGCGTGCCGACGCAGAGCATCGACAGTTCGCTGGCGGCAATCGCCGCGGCCACATCGGTGGTGCCCCGCAGGCGGCCGGACTGGATGCCCTGTTGCAGAAGCTCTTCCAAACCGGGTTCGACGATGGGCGATTTGCCCTTGTTGATCAGGTCGATCTTGGTGGCGGATATATCCACGCCGATCACTTCATGACCACGTGCAGAGAGGCAACCGGCACATACTGCACCGACGTAGCCAAGACCAAAAATGCTGATGCGCATTGTGTTCACCTTGTTCATTTATCACGCCGCTAATATGTCGGATTTATGAATCCGACTCCTTTCTGGCGTCCGGGTTAATAATTAAACGGCCGAACGCAGGCATAATAAGTTCGGAGCGCCGGGTAGTTGGCGCTCAAGTTGGGCATGTTGTTGGAGGTTCTGCCCTGGGAAATATGGCGGGGCGCTCCGCTATGGGGCGCTGCGCCGTGCTTAGGCTGCTGGTGGTCTACTTCTGGTGCATTTTCTCCTGAATTTTAACCAGGGCTTCATAGTTGCCTAAGTGCCATCATTATTGCTCCAGCAACTACGGCTTGAAGTTATTTTGCTGGCACTTTGGCAGTTCATAAATTCTTGTTGCGGGGCTATGAGCGGAATTGCTGAAAGTTAGTTCATGACCGTTCGTCAGGCTTTTTTGAATGGCCATTAATTAACTTGGCTGAAATAAGCAATTGCATATTGCTGGCACTTTATCGTCAGGCCGCTAATTGCCTGGGCTGAACTAATGGAGGTGACTTTTTGCCAGTATGCAAACGTGGCCGAAGTTGCCATGGAAAAAAATGGCGGGACAAGAACTTCTTCGCGAGGTTTGCAGGGAATAACTCGGGGGCCACAGGAGTTCGCCCACTCATGTGGAGGCGACGGGCTGACGGCGGAGGGACGGGACTGGCCCTCGGCGCTGGCGCCACGCTGGTGCGTGGCGGACCTAGGGCTGGAGGCGCGGGGAGAAGGACTCTGCAGTCCGTAGGATGGGTTGAGCGAAGCGATACCCATCGGCATCGGCTCGATGGGTAGCGTCGTTGCACGCCTCAACTCATCCTACGGAAGCATCATCCGCTGCGCTCAGGCCGGCGGCGCGTCGCGCAGTCCGTAGGATGGGTTGAGCGAAGCGATACCCATCGGCATTGGCTCGATGGGTAGCGTCGCTGCGCGCCTCAACCCATCCTACGGGAGCATCATTCGGTGTGCGCAGGATAGGAGCTTGGCTCAGGCCGGTGGGGCGTCGCGCAGAAACACCAGGCTGTCCGCGGTGGAGTCCTTGGCGGAGAAACGATAGCCCTGGTCGTTGAAGTCCTTCAGACCCTCGGGGTCGCTCAGGCGCTGCTTGATCACATAGCGGGCCATCAGGCCGCGGGCCTTCTTGGCGTAGAAACTGATGATCTTGTATTGGCCGTTCTTCAGGTCCTTGAACTCGGTGTCGATGATCCGTGCGTTCAAGGCCTTGCGCTTCACCGCGCCGAAGTATTCGTTGGACGCCAGGTTGAGCAGCACCTCGTCGCCCTGGGCGGCCAGCGCCTCGTTCAGCCAGCCGCTGATGCGTTCGCCCCAGAAGGCGTAGAGGTCCTTGCCGCGGGCGTTGGCCAGCTTGGTGCCCATCTCCAGGCGGTAGGGCTGCATCAGGTCGAGCGGCCGCAGCACGCCGTACAGGCCGGAGAGCATGCGCAGATGCGCCTGGGCGAAGTCGAAGTCGGCGTCGCTGAAGTCCTCGGCGTGCAGGCCGGTGTAGACGTCGCCCTTGAAGGCCAGCAGCGCCTGCTTGGCGTTCTGTGGGGTGAACTGCGGATGCCAGCTGCCGAAGCGCGCGGCATTCAGCCCGGCGAGCTTGTCCGACAGGTGCATCAGCTCGGCGATCTGCAGCGGCGTCAGCTCGCGCAACTGGCCGATCAGCTCCTGGGCGTGGTCGAGAAATTCGGGTTGGGTGAAGCGGGAAGTGACCGGCGGCGTCTCGTAGTCGAGGGTCTTGGCCGGGGAAATCACCATCAGCATGGGGCTACTCCTGAACGCGTCGGCGGATTCTACCGGCTTGAATCCAACGGCGCGCGCCATTCGCCCGACGCAGCATGCCGCCGGGCATCACCCGCATTGGCCCGTGGCGGCCTTGAGCCGCGGGAGCTAGTGGTTCGTTCGGACCACGTCCCGTCCCGGCGAACTATCAGCCCTTTGGGCCATGCCCGCCGGCCGGGGTGGTTCTAGGATGTTCGACTCAGACAAAAACAACAGTTGAGGGTTGATCCATGCACCTGACACAAGGCCTGCATACATCGCTGCAGATGACCCCCGAGAAGGTGGCGACCATCTATCGTGGGCGTTATCGCACCTACCGCGAACTGGGCGAGCGCGTCGCGCGCCTGGCCGGCGGCCTGCGCGAGCTGGGCGTGCAGGCGGGGGACCGGATCGCCATGCTGGCGCTCAACTCCGACCGTTTCCAGGAATACATGCTCGCCGGCTGGTGGGCCGGCGCGGTGCTCAACCCGGTGAATATCCGCTGGAGCGCGCCGGAAATCGTCTACTCGCTGGATGATTGCGACACCGGCGTGCTGATCGTCGACAACGCCCACCTGCCGCTGGTCGAGGCGATCGTCGCCGGGGCGAAGCGCAAGCCGATCCTGATTCACGCCGACGAGGGCGAAGCGCCGGCCGGTATGCTGTCGTTCGAGCGACTGATCCTCGATTCCGCGCCGCTCGAGGACAGCTGGCGCGGCGGCGATGACCTCGCGGTGATCCTCTATACCGGCGGCACCACCGGCCTGCCCAAGGGGGTGATGCTGTCGCACGCCAACCTGTGGACCAGCGCGCTGATGCGCATGGCCGAGCTGGAGCCACTGCACGACACCCTGTGCCTGAACGTCGCCCCGCTGTTCCACACCGCCGGCCTGTCGCGGGTCGCCGCGCGGGTGATCCAGGGCGAGGCGAACGCCTATGTGCCGTTCTTCGAGCCGATCGAGGTGCTGGAGACCATCCAGCGCGAGAAGGTCGCCGAGATCATGCTGGTGCCGACCATGCTCCAGGCCCTGCTGGCCAACCCACGTTTCAAGGAGTTCGACCTCGGTAGCCTCAAGCGCATCGCCTACGGCGCCTCGCCGATCAACGCCGCAGTGCTCGAGCAGGCGCTGGAAGTGCTGCCGCAGGCGAGCTTCTACCACACCTACGGACTCACCGAGAACTCGCCGGTGATCACCATCAACCCGCCGCAGAACCACGGCCCGGAGGCCCGCGCCAGTGGCCTGTACCGTTCCGCCGGCCGGCCGCTCGTCGGGCTCACGGCGAAGATCGTCGACGCCGAGGGCGACGAAGTGCCGCGCGGCACGGTCGGCGAGATCATCTGCAAGGGCCCGACCGTGATGCTGGGCTACTGGAACAAGCCGGAGGAGACCGCCAAGGCGCTCAAGGACGGCTGGCTGTACACCGGCGACGCCGCCTACATGGACGAGCAGGGCTATGTGTTCATCGTCGACCGGGTCAAGGACATGATCGTCAGCGGCGGCGAGAACGTCTATTCGGCGGAAGTCGAGAACGCCCTGGCCAAGCATCCGGCGATCGCCATGTGCGCGGTGATCGGCATCCCCCACGATATCTGGGGCGAGGCGGTGCACGCGGTGGTCACCCTCAAGCCCGGCGCCACGGCCAGCGACGCTGAGCTGCGCCGGCATTGCCACGAGTTAATCGCCAGCTACAAGTGCCCGAAGAGCATCGAGTTTCGTGACAGCCTGCCGCTGTCCGGCGCCGGCAAGATCCTCAAGCGCGACCTGCGCGAGCCCTACTGGAAAGGCAAAGCCAAGGGCGTCAACTGACCCCACCGGCGACCGCCCATGTACCTTGGCGCGTCAGGGCCCTGGTTCGTTTGGACCATGCCGGCGGACCGGTCGCTATCATTCGTTCGGGCCATGCCTCCGATGGGAATATGCTCTTAGGATGCTGACCGTCCATAAGAACAACGCCGTTGAGGTTTCCCCATGCACCTGACCCATGGCCTGCACATTTCCCTGCAGATGACTCCCGAGCGAGTCGCCACCATCTTCCGCGGCCGGCGCCGTACCTATCGCGAGCTGGTCGACCGCGTCGCGCGCCTGGCGGCCGGGCTGCGTGGCCTGGGCCTGCAGGCGGGGGAGCGGGTCGGCATGCTGGCGTTCAACTCCGACCGCTACCAGGAATACATGCTGGCCGGCTGGTGGATGGGCGCGGTGCTCAACCCGGTGAACTTCCGCTGGAGCGTGCCGGAGATCGTCTATTCGCTGGATGACTGTGACACCAAGGTCCTGATCGTCGACGACCACCACCTGCCGCTGGTCGAGAACATTCTCGCCACTGCCCGGCGCAAGCCAATCATCATCCATGCCGGCGACGGTGAAACACCACCCGGCATGCTGTCGTTCGAGCGCCTGATCCTCGACTCCGCGCCGATGGAAGACAGCTGGCACGGCGGCGACGACCTGGCGCTGATCATGTACACCGGCGGTACCACCGGCCTGCCCAAGGGCGTGATGCTGTCGCACCGTGGCCTGTGGTCCTGCGCCATGATGCGCATGACCGCCTGCCCGGTGGCTACTGATTCGTTGGTGCTGGTCACCTCGCCGATGTTCCATGTCGCTGGCATGGGACTGGTCGCCCAGCGAGTGATCGCCGGCGCGGCGAATGCCTATCTGCCCTATTACGAACCGGTCGAGGTGCTGGAAACCATTCAGCGCGAGCGAATCACCGAAGCCCTGCTGGTGCCGACCATGCTCCAGGCCCTGCTAGCGCATCCCAAGTTCGCCGAAACCGACCTGAGCAGCCTCAAGCGCATCAGCTACGGCGCCGCACCGATGAATGCCGCCGTGCTCGAGCGGGCGATAGAACTGCTGCCTGCCGGCGTCGAGTTCACCCACGCCTATGGCATGACCGAGAACGCCGGGGTGGTGACGCTCAATCTGCATGAGAACCATGGCCCCGAAGGGCGTGCCAACGGTCTGTACCTCTCGGCCGGCAAGGCCATCGCCGGTCTGCAGCTGAAGATTGCCGACGAACAGGGCCGGGAGCTGCCGCGCGGTAGTGTCGGCGAGATCCTCATCAAGGGCCCGTCGCTGATGCAGGGCTACTGGAACAAGCCGGAGGAAACCGCCAAGTCCATCCAGAATGGCTGGTTCAGTACCGGCGACGCCGCCTGGATGAACGACGAGGGCTATATCTTCATCGTCGACCGGGTCAAGGACATGATCGTCACCGGCGGCGAGAACGTGTACTCGGCCGAGGTCGAGAACGCCCTGGGCAAGCACCCGGCGGTGGCGCTCTGTGCGGTGATCGGCGTTCCCCACGACACCTGGGGCGAGGCGGTGCACGCGGTGGTCATCCTCAAGCCCGGCGCCACGGCCAGCGAAGAAGACCTGCGCAGCCATTGCCGCGAGTTTATCGCCGGCTACAAGTGCCCGAAGACCGTCGAGTTCCGTGACAGCATGCCGCTGTCCGGCGCCGGCAAGATCCTCAAGAAGGATTTGCGCGCGCCCTACTGGGAAGGCCGGACCCGCGCCGTCAACTAAGCGCAGCCGCGTATCTGTAGGAGCGAATTCATTCGCGATGGGGCAACGTGGCGTGGCCATGTTCGCGAATGAATTCGCTCCTACAGGGCCCGCCTGAGAAGCTTCTCAACGCCGTGACCGATCCGTAGATGGATCGGTCGCGGCGTTTTTTCTGGTGGCTTGCGGCTATACCATCTCATCAGTGCCTGCCTTGATGAGGAGCCGAGATGACGGCCTGCAACCATTCACGCTGGGAGCCTTCCCACGATTACCGCCCGCTGGAGTCCAGCGCCGAGCGCCAGGCCTGGCGGGTGGCCGCGCTGACCAGCGTGACCATGTTGGTGGAGATCGCCGCCGGCTACTGGTTCAACTCCATGGCCCTGCTCGCCGACGGCTGGCACATGGCCTCGCACATGGTCGCCATCGGCCTCACCGCGCTGGCCTATCTGCTGGCCCGGCGCTATGCCGAGGACCGGCGCTTCGCCTTCGGCACCTGGAAGGTCGAGGTGCTCGCCGGCTTCGCCAGTGCGATCCTGCTGGTGGTCGTGGTGGTGATGATGGCGGTGGAGTCGCTCTGGCGCCTGTGGTCGCCGGCGCAGATCGCCTTCGATCTGGCGCTGTGGGTCGCCGGGCTAGGGCTGGCGGTCAATCTGTTGTCGGCCTGGTGGCTGCGCGATCCCCATGCGCACGGCCATGGCCACGGTCATGCTCATCACGATCACGATCACGATCACGATCACGATCACGATCACGAACACGAACAGGTGGCGGATATCGGCCGCGACCTCAACCGGCATGCGGCCTTCCTGCATGTGCTGGCCGATGCCCTGACCTCGGTGGCGGCGATCGTCGCCTTGCTCGGTGGCAAACTGTTCGGCTGGAACTGGCTGGACCCGCTGATGGGCCTGGTCGGTTCGCTGCTCATCGCGCTATGGGTCAAGGGTCTGTTGATCGACACCGGCAAGGTGCTGCTCGACCGTGAGATGGACAGCCCCCTGGTGGGGCGGGTACGCACCGCGGTGGAGCGCGAGGACGATACCGAGGTGACCGATCTGCACCTGTGGCGGGTCGGACGCACGCAATACGCCTGCATTCTCACTCTGGTGACCCACGGCGACACCTCGGCGGACCGCTACAAGGCCTGTCTGGCGGGCTTTTCCGAGCTGGTGCACGTGACGGTGGAGGTGAATCGCTGCGGCGTCGAGGAGCATCGCGCCGGGGGGTAAGACTTCGGACTGTAACGGGGCGGGCGGGCAGCGCCAAGGGTTTTTCGTCGCACCGATAAAAAAGCCCGGTCATGAGAAAAAAGTGCTTTTTACTGTCATCCACATTGGAGTATTAACGAGGTAGACCGTCGATCCCTGCAACCACAGGTGGCGGCCATCGGCCCATACCTTGCTTGCATCTTCCCGCGCCGCGGCCCGAGAAGACGGCGGCCTCTCCGCGGCGGAGCGCCGTTACGGCATTCCGTCGCTTGGCCCTACCAGAAGGTGACCGAGTATGGATGACCACGGACGCTCTAGCCCCACCGCACCGACGCTCTACGCCCTCGATACCAATGTCCTGATCCACGATCCCAACGCATTGCTCAACTTCGAGGAGCACCACGTCGCCATCCCGATGACGGTTCTGGAGGAACTGGACAAGCTGAAAGCCGGCAAGCTGGGTGTCGCCGCCGAATGTCGGCAGGCCATTCGCCTGATCGACAAGATCCTCGGTGGCGCCAATCCCGAGCAGGTCGAGTTCGGTGTGCCCATCCCGCGGGAAACTGGTGGCAGTTGCGGCTTCTTGTCGATCCTGATGAGCAAGCGCGCCGAGCCGATGACCTGGCTGCCGGAAGACCTCAACGACAACAAGATCATCAACCAACTGGTGGAACTGCAATCGCGCAAACCGGGCGTGTCCGTGGTGCTGGTGACCAAGGACATCAACATGCGCCTGAAGGCGCGGGCCTGTGGCATCGAATCCGAGGACTACCACACCGACCAACTGGTCGACGACATTGCCCTGTTGCCGCGCGGCTACCACACCCTCGAAGGCTCCTTCTGGGACCGCGTCAGCAAGGTCGAGACCCGCCAGGATCACGGCCGCACCTGGCATCGCGTGCAGCTGATCGACAACCTGCCGGCGGTGCACATCAACGAGTTCATCGTCGACGCCCAGGGCTTCGTCGGCTGGATCAAGGGCATCAAGGCCGACGAACTGCTGATCCTCGACCTGCACCAGGAACCGCTGCTGCACCAGGAGGCCTGGGGCCTGCGCCCGCGCGACATCTACCAGGCGCTGGCGCTGTACGCCTTGCTCGACCCGGACATCCACCTGGTCAACCTGGCCGGCGCCGCCGGTTCCGGCAAGACCATCCTGGCCCTGGCCGCGGCCATCGAGCAGACCATGGTCAGCAAGCGCTACCGGCGCATCATCGCCACCCGCAGCGTGCAGGGCCTGGACCAGGAAATCGGCTTCCTGCCGGGTACCGAGGCGGAGAAGATGGAACCCTGGCTCGGCGCCATTACCGACAACCTCGAAGCCCTGCACATGGAGGACGAGAGCACCCATGGCAGCGTCGACTACATCCTGCAGAAGGTGCCGCTGCAGTTCAAATCGCTGAACTACATCCGCGGGCGCAGCTTCCAGCAGAGCCTGATCCTCATCGACGAATGCCAGAACCTCACCCCGCACCAGATGAAGACCATCATCACCCGCGCCGGTACCGGCTCGAAGGTGGTCTGCCTCGGCAACCTGGCGCAGATCGACACGCCCTACCTGTCGGCGCCCAGCTCCGGCCTGACCTACCTGACCGAACGCTTCAAGGACTTCCCCCACGGCGTGCACATCACCCTGCAAGGGGTGCCACGCTCGATCCTGGCGGAGTACGCCGAAGCCAACATGTAACGACTCCCCTCGCCCATTTATGGGAGAGGGGCCGGGGGAGAGGGGCGTTTTGCCTCTTCCCCGTATCCTCGCACCGCCGGACGGCACTCGCCGCCCGGCGTCGGTTTTTGTATACAATCTCCTTGCTGCGGGCCGCCCACCGGCCCGCTCGAGGAGACCCGCTGTGTTGACCCATCTCGATTCCCAAGGCCGCGCCAACATGGTCGACGTCACCGACAAGGCGGTGACTTCCCGTGAGGCGGTGGCCGAAGCCCGGGTGCGCATGCGCCCGGAAACCCTGCGGATGATCGTCGACGGCGAACACCCCAAGGGCGACGTGTTCGCCGTGGCCCGTATCGCCGGTATCCAGGCGGCGAAGAAGACTTCCGAGCTGATCCCGCTCTGCCATCCGCTCATGCTCACCAGCGTCAAGGTCGAGCTCGAAGCCTGCGGCGAAGATGCCGTGCGCATCCAGGCGCGCTGCAAGCTGGCCGGGCAGACCGGGGTGGAAATGGAAGCGCTGACCGCCGCCAGCGTCGCCGCCCTGACCATCTACGACATGTGCAAGGCGGTGGATCGCGGCATGCTCATCGAGGGCGTGCGCCTGCTGGAAAAGCTCGGCGGCAAGAGCGGCCACTTCAAGGCCGGAGACGAACAATGATCCGCGTGCAGTATTTCGCCCGTTACCGCGAGGCAGTCGGCATCGACGGCGAGCAGCTTACTTGGGATAAGGCCTTCGCCAGTCTCGACAACCTGCGCCAGCACCTGCTCGCGCGTGGCGGGGTGTGGGCTGTGCTCGGCGAGCAGAACCTGATGTGCGCGCGCAATCAGGAACTGTGCAGCCTCGACGAGTCCCTGGCGGATGGCGACGAGGTGGCGTTCTTCCCCACGGTGACGGGAGGCTGAGATGGCCATACGGGTGCAGCAAGCCGCCTTCGACCCCGGCGTCGAGCTGAATGCCATGCACGCGGCGAACGTCGGCGTCGGCGCGGTGGTCGGCTTCGTCGGCTACGTGCGCGATTTCAACGATGGCCGCGACGTGGCGGGGATGTTCCTCGAGCACTTCCCCGGCATGACCGAGAAATCCCTGGCCAAGATCGCCAGCGAGGCCGAGGCGCGCTGGCCGCTGCTCAAGGTCGAGATCCTCCACCGCATCGGTCGTCTGGAGCCGAGCGAGCCGATCGTCTTCGTCGGCACCGCCAGCGCCCATCGCCAGGCGGCGTTCGACGCCTGCAACTTCATCATGGATTACCTCAAGACCCGCGCGCCGTTCTGGAAGAAGGAAGACACCGCCGAAGGCCCGCGCTGGGTCGAAGGCCGTTGCAGCGACCAGAGCGCCGCCGAGCGCTGGCGGCGCGACTGAGCCACGGCGTCATCGTCTTCAGCGCCGCTTTGGTTAGCCGCGCCGCGGCGTAACCCACCAGCGCTGCCGCCCTGGACCCCAGCGTCCAGCAGGATCGGTACCCTACGAATCATCCTGCCCGGGCATCGCCTGCCAGACCCACGCCTCCCAACAGCCAATTGGGGTATGACCTTGCCTAGCGGTTTGCGCTGCGCCCTGGGTGTCTGCGGCTGTTGGGGGGCGTGCGTGCGATCGCCGGGTTGAAGGTCTGCACACTTAAGTACAGTATGGATTAATAAGTACAAAACAGCGGCCAGCCATGATCACTCAGCGCCAGCTATCCAGCCGTTTTCTCCGCCAGCCCGCCCTGGCTATGCGTTTTTCTGCCATGCCCATCAACGTCCACCGCACCTGTCCGCCTGGCACCGCCAGCGGGTGCCTATCCGTACCTGGGAGTCGCATCATGAAGAAACTCGTTCTGCTGGGCAGCCTTGCCCTGAGCCTGCTGGCCGCCAGCGCCTCATTCGCCGATGAACAGGCCCTGCGCATCGGCATCGAAGCCGCCTACCCACCCTTCGCCTACAAGACCCCGAGCGGGCAGATCGAAGGTTTCGACTACGACATCGGCAACGCGCTGTGCGCTGAGATGAAGGTCAAATGCCAGTGGATCGAGCAGGAGTACGACGGCCTGATCCCGTCGCTGAAAGTGCGCAAGATCGATGCCGCGCTGTCCTCGATCACCATCACCGAGGAGCGTAAGCACTCGGTCGATTTCACCCACAAGTACTACTTCACCCCGGGCCGCCTGGTGATGAAGGAAGGCTTCGTGCTGGATGAGCAGTTCAGCGCCCTCAAGGGCAAGAACATCGGCGTGCAGCGCGGCTCCACCGCCGATCGCTTCGCTTCGGCGGTGCTGGCCAAGGCCGGCGCCACTATCGTGCGCTACACCAGCCAGGACGAGATCTATCTGGATGTGCTCGCCGGGCGCCTGGACGGCACCTTCGCCGACTCCATTCCGCTGGAGATCGGTTTCCTCGATACCCCGCGCGGCAAGGGCTTCGCCTTCGTCGGGCCGGAGTTCAAGGACCCGCAATACTTCGGCGAGGGTGCGGGGATTGCCGTGCGCAAGGGCAATACCGAGCTGGTGGGCAAGCTCAATCAGGCCATCGACAGCATCCGCGCCAATGGCAAGTATCAGGAGATCCAGGGCAAATACTTCAAGTCGGATATCTACGGCGACTGATCGTCGTTACGCAGAAAAAAGCCGTGCATTGCACGGCTTTTTTGCTGTTTGGGGCATCAGGCCGGCCCGCGTCGCACCTCTTCCTCGGCCAGGCGGCGGATGTGCTCGGCGAAATTCGGGTCTTCGCCGCGCAGCAGCTCCGGCAGACGCGCGCGGAAGTCCTCGCGCCGGCTCCACTCACGCATGTAGTCCTCCCAGGAATGCCAGCGGCGGCGTTTCTTGTCGTCCATGTGCTCGTCGTAGACCAGCAGATAGGCGCGCTCGAACAGCGAGATCAGCATGTCGAAGATCACCCACATGCGTTCGCGCTGCTCGTCGCTCAGGTCCGGGGTCGCGTGCTGACTGCGCAGGCGCAGGTCGGGGTTGGCCAGCACCACTTCGAGGAAGTCGATGTAGGCATCGGAAATCTGCTGCCAGGTGGCTTCTTCCTCGTTCTCGCGCTCCTTGCTCTGCTCGAAGAGGAACACGCCGATGGCGAACGGCAGCGCCACCACCGTGACTATGTAGGAGAGCAGTTCCCAGGTTTCCAGTGTCATGACAGTCCCGCGTGCCGGCTGGCGAAAGGTAAGGGGTTTTAACAGGTTGTTGAAAAACGTAACGAGCGAAGGCTAGACAAGGCGAAATCAGCCGAAGAAGCGGAGTTTACGAGGTGTAAATGAGCATTCTGAGGCTGATTTCAACGCCGTATAGCCGAGCGCAGTAGTTATTCAACAGCCTGTCAGGCTTCGCTCTTGATTTCCTTCAGGTGCTTGTACACCGTCGCCCGCCCCATATTCAGCACGTTGGCCACGTAGTTGGCGGCGCTCTTGCCCTTGAACGCGCCTTCGGCGTGCAGCGCTTCCACCAGCTCGCGCTTGTGTTCGCGGGTCAGCAGGTTGAGGCCGAGCTGGCGCTGGCGCAGCCAGTTGTGCAGGAAGGTGTTGATGCGTTCCTGCCAGTCGTCGCGAAACAGCGCGTCCGGCTGCGGCACCAGCTTGCTCGAGGAGAGGAACAGGTCCAGCGCCTGCTTGGCGGTCTCGAACAGCGAGATGTTCAGGTTGATGCACAGCACGGCCACCGGTGTGCCCTGGTCGTCGCGCAGCACGGTGCTGACCGAGCGGATCTTCTGGCCGTCCCAGTTGAGCTTTTCGTAGGGGCCGATGTTGTGTTCGCCGCTCTCGGCGCTGAGCAGGTCTTCCAGCGCCGAGTCGTCGCCGATCTCGCGCTTGGAGATGTTGTTGGCCAGGTAGTCGACCTTCTGTGTGCGCAGGTCGTGCAGCACCACTTCGGCATGGGGGTAGAACAGCGTGGCGATGGCGTCGGCGATGGCCCGGTAGTTGTCGAGGGCGGGATCGGGGCGAGGGGGCATGCGGTCTGACTCCTTGGAACAGGCTCTTGGGCAGCCCGGCGAGTGTGCCGCAAAGCGCCTGGGGCGTCACCTCGGGCGCAGGCGCGTTACTGGCTAAGGCGCGCCGGCGACAGCATCTCGGCGCTCAGAGCGAACTGGCGCAAATGCTCAGGCCGCGGCTGCGCAAGCAGTGGTCGACTGATTGGCGAAAATGCATGCCGCTGGACAGCAGGCCCAGGGGCAGGGCAGCCACCGCCTGCCAGTCCAGTTCGGCCTCGGCGATATCGAAGTGGCGGCTGTCGTGCAGCAGGCCGATGCCGGTGTCGGCCAGTTCCAGGCAATCGAAGCGCTCGCGGTCGATGCGTTCCAGGTAGGCCAGGCCGAGGTCCAGCTGGTTGCTGGCCAGGCGCTCGACAATGGTTTCGCTGCTCAGGGCGAACAGCTGGAAGCGCAGGTTCGGGTGCTGACGGGCGAACAGGCCGAGCAGGCGCATTGGGTCGATCCCGCCCAGCGGCACCAGGCCCAGGCGCAAGGTGCCGACCAGCTGGCCGCGGCAGGCCGAGGCCTCGGCATACAGGCCGTCATGGGCGGCCAGCAGGCTATGGGCTCAGGCCAGAATGCGCTCGCCTTCGGCGGTAAACCCCTCGAAACGCTGACCGCGGCGCACCAGCGGCAGGCCCAGTTCCTCTTCCAGGCCGCGCAAGCGCATGGACAGGGTCGGCTGGGTGACATGGCAGCGCGCCGCGGCCTGGCCGAAGTTATGCGTCTGCTCCAGGGCGATCAGGTATTTCAGTTGCTTGATATCCATACGTCGTCATGCGGGTCTTTTAGTGCGCGCCGTGGCGGTTGGAACTGGCCTGGACGATACGCTGGGCTGGCACCCGCAGCTGGGCCAGCAGGTAGTCGGCGAAGTCCGGCGCGTAGGGTTGCAGGGCAATGGCCCGGGCCATGCAGCTCAGCCAGATCTCGCTAAGGCGCTGGTCTATCGGCCACCGAGTGTGGAAGGCGGGAATGGCGATGCTGCCGTATTTTTCCTGGAACAGTTTCGGACCACCGAGCCAGCCGCTGAGGAAGCAGGTCAGTTTGTCCCGCGCCAGCTCCAGGCTTTCCCCATGCAGGCGACGCAGGTCGGCCGCCTCGGGTTGCTGGTCCATCAGCCGGTAGAAGTCGGCGACCAGGCGCTGCAGGCCGTCGATACCGCCGGCGGCCTGGTAGGAGGCATCGCCGACGCCGTAGGCAGGGGGATGGTTCATGACAGGACCTCTGAGGCAAAGCGCCATTGTAAAGGCTGCATGGGGTGTATTCGCCATGGGCCTGCAGGGGGCTGCGTCATGTGCATCAAGCGCGGCTCGACAGCCCAGTGCCGCCTTGAATGAAGGGTGCCGAGAGCAAGGCTTTTGCGGATAGATACATAGCTGAGGATTATGCATAACATAATAAATATACATTTGATCAATGCGATGGGTGGGCGGATTCTGGTTTCGCGGCGGTGACCAGGCGGTCAGCCAGCGCGATGTGAAGTCGGCTTTCCGGGTGACAGCCGATATCAGAGCGAAATCCGCTTCTCAGAGGAAAACAAGATGAATAAGACTCTCCGCTCCCTGTTGCTCTGCGCCATGCTCGGTGCCCTACCGCTCAGCGCCGCGCAGGCCAGTGAAGGCCCGACCCTGCGCATCGCCACCGAAGGCGCCTACCCGCCGTTCAACTACTACACCGCCGACGGCCAGCTGGCCGGTTTCGATATCGAGATCGGCAAGGCCCTGTGCGAGCGCATGCAGGCCAAGTGCAGCCTGGTGGCTCAGGACTGGGACGGCATCATTCCCGCGCTGCTGGCGCGCAAGTACGATGTGATCATCGCCTCCATGTTTATCACCGAGGAGCGCCGGCAGAAGGTCGCCTTCAGCGATCCCTACCAGAAATCGGCGATGACCTTCGTGGTGCCCAAGGATTCCGAACTCAAGGACTTCAGCCCGGCCGCCATGGCGGGCAAAACCATCGGCGCCCAAGGCGCGACCACCCAGGCCGATTACCTGATGGCCATGTTCCCCGACTCCGACGTGCGCCTGTATCCGACCCAGGATGCGGTGAACCTGGACCTGGTGTCCGGGCGCCTGGATGCCCAGGTCGGCGACATGATCCCGATGCTCGACTGGACCCAGAAATCCACCGATGGCAGCTGCTGCCGTATGGCCGGCGCGCCGATCAGCGACTCGAAATATGTCGGCGAGGGCGTCGGCATGGCGCTGCGCAAGGAAGACGAGCAGCTGCGCCAGCAGCTTAACCAGGCGCTGGCATCGATCATCGCCGATGGCACCTACCAGGCCATCAACGACAAGTTCTTCTCGGTCAATCTGCTGACCCTGGAGCAGTGAGCCAAGCACTGCCCATCTGCTGAACGAGAAGAGGATTTGTTATGGACTGGCTCACCTACCTGAGCTTCGGTGACGCCGGCTGGGGCGACGAGTTGCTGCAGGGCCTTGGGGTAACCCTGGGCCTGGCGCTGGCCACCCTGCCGGTTGGCCTGCTGCTGGGCCTGCTGGTGGCGGCGCTGGCGCTGTTCGGCGGGCGCCTGCCACGCGCCCTGGCCCTGGCTTTCAGCACCACCCTGCGCGGCCTGCCCGAGCTGCTCACCCTGTTTATCATCTACCACGGCGTGGGCATGGGCCTGAACGCCCTGCTGCGTTGGTACAACCCGGCGGCCGGCTATCTCGAACTGAGCCCATTTATCGCCGGAGTGCTGGCCTTGGGCCTGGTCTTCGCCGCCTATTCCAGCGAAGTCTGGCGCGGCGCCTGGCAGGCCCTGGACGGCGGCCAGCGCGAGGCGGGGCAGGCCATGGGCCTGCGCCGGCTGACCATCTTCCGGGTGATCGAGCTGCCGCAACTGCTGCGCCTGGCCCTGCCGGGGCTGGGCAACCTGTGGGTCAATCTGCTCAAGGACACCGCCCTGGTGTCGGTGATCGCCCTCAGCGATCTGATGCGCATGGCCAATATCGCCGTGGGCACCACCAAGAAGCCGTTTCTGTTCTTCCTCGTGGTGTGCCTGGCCTACTGGCTGGTGTGCCTGCTCTGCGAGTGCCTGCTGGCACGCATGGAGCGCCGCGCCAACCGCGGCTACCGCACGGGAGGGCAGGCAGCATGATGGATATCCTTACGCGCTTCTCCGCTCAGCTCTTGGCCGGCGCCGGCCTGACCCTGCAACTCACTGCCATCGCCGCGCTGCTGGCCTGCGCCCTGGCCCTGCCCCTGGCTATTGCCCGCTGCAGCGAACGCGGTCTGCTGCGCTGGCCGATTCGCCTGTTCGTGTCGTTCTTCCGTGGCACGCCGCTGCTGGCCCAGTTGTTTCTGGTGTATTACGGCTCGGGCCAGTTCCGCACCGAGCTGAACCAGCTGGGGCTGTGGTGGTTCTTCCGCGATCCCTACTACTGCGCGCTGCTGACCTTCGTCCTCAACTCCACGGCCTATCAGGTGGAAATCCTCCGGGGCGGCCTGCGGGCGGTGCCCTATGGGCAGATCGAGGCGGGTATCGCCATGGGCCTGTCGCGCTTCAACCAGTACCGCAAGATCATCCTGCCCAATGCCTACCGCATCGCCTTTCCGGCCCTGGGCAACGAGATCATCCTGCTGCTCAAGGGCAGCGCGGTGGTCAGCGTGATCACCCTGTTCGATGTGATGGGCCAGACCCGGCGCATCTTCTCGCAAACCTTCGACCTGTCCGTGTACCTGTGGGCGGCCGTGCTCTACCTGCTGATGACCAGCGTTTTCGTCTGGCTCTGGCGTCGCCTGGAGCTGTGCCTGACCCGCCATCAGCGGGTACGCCAGGCCCCATCCCCCGCTACTTTGCCCGCAGCAAAGCGGGTCTCCGCCGGAGTGTCGCCATGACTGCAAGCAACCCCCAGACCGCTGCCCTGCAGGTGGAAGACCTGCACAAGACCTTCGCCGGTATCGAGGTGCTCAAGGGGATCTCGCTGACCGCCGAGAAGCACGACGTGATCAGCATCATCGGCTCCAGCGGCTCGGGCAAGAGCACCTTGTTGCGCTGCATGAACCTGCTGGAGTTCCCCGACAGTGGCCGCCTGCGGGTGCACGGCGAGGAGCTTGAACTGGGAACCAACCGACGCGGCGTGCGCTCGCGGCGTTTCCAGCGGCAGATCGAGCGGGTGCGCTCGCGTCTGGCCATGGTCTTCCAATCGTTCAACCTGTGGTCGCACATGACCGTACTGGAGAACGTGATGCTTGGCCCCTGCCTGGTGCTCAAACGCAATCGCCACGAGGTAGAGGCCCAGGCGAAGAAGCTGCTGGCCCGGGTCGGCATGCTGGAGAAGTGCCAGATGTACCCCGACTGCCTGTCCGGCGGGCAGAAGCAGCGGGTGGCCATCGCCCGCGCCTTGGCCATGGACCCGGAGGTGATGCTGTTCGACGAGCCCACCTCGGCGCTGGACCCGGAACTGGTGGGTGAGGTGCTGCGGGTGATCCGCGAGCTGGCCGAGGAAGGCCGCACCATGATCATGGTCACCCATGAGATGCGCTTCGCCCGCGAGGTGTCGTCCAAGCTGGTGTACCTGCACCAGGGCCGCATCGAGGAGCAGGGCAGCCCCGAACAGCTGTTCAACGCCCCGCAATCGGACAACCTGCGCCGCCTGCTGGCCAGCCAATACTGATTTTTCAACTGCCTTGTTTAAGTGAGTGATTGCATGAGCCAAGTCGTCTCCCTGTACCCCTGGAAAAGACCGCAGCACCTCGAGAGTGCCCACAACCAGCTGCTGATCGACGGGGTCAACGCTCTGGAACTGGTCGAGCGCTATGGCTCGCCACTGTTCGTCTATTCGGAAAGCAAACTGCGGGATAACTCCCGGGATATTCTCGACAACTTCCGCCGCGTGCATGCCAGGACTCGGGTTTGTTTCGCCAGCAAGGCCTGCGCCAACCTGGCGGTGCTCAAGGTCTTCAAGGACTGCGGTCTGGATCTGGAGGTCAACTCCGGCGGCGAGTTCTACAAGGCGCATATCGCCGGCTTCGTCCCGGCGCAGATGGTGTTCAACGGTGTGGCCAAGCAGGTGGACGAGCTGCGTGAGGTGATAGGTGCCGGGATCAAGGCGATCAACGTGGACTCGCTGTCGGAGCTTGCGCGCATTCTCGCGGTGGCCAGTGAGCTGGGCCAGCAGGCGCGGGTTAGCCTGCGCATCATCCCGGAGATCCAGGGCGGCGCCGCTGCCGGCTGGCAGACCGGCACCTCCACCTCCAAGTTCGGCATGACCGCCGCCGAGCAGGCCGAGGCCATCGAACTGATCCTTGAGCATCCGCAGGCGCTCAAGCTGGTGGGGGTGCATGCCCATATCGGCACCCAGGTCACCGATATCGGTGCCTACCAGGCCGAGGCCAACTTTCTCATCGACTATGTGCGCCAGGTGGCCGAGCGCCTGCCTTACCCGCTGGAGCATGTGAATCTGGGCGGCGGCTTCCCGAAGAACTACAGCAGCTCACGGGAGAACTTCGATTCGGTGGCACCACACTATTGCGCCAACTACCGCACCGAGATCGACTTTACCCTGCTCGCCGAACATCTGATCAAACCCATGGCCCAGGCCCTGGGCGAGCAGATCGAGCTGATCGTCGAGCCGGGGCGCAGCATGGTCAGCGATACCGCGATCCTGCTGACTCGCATCGAGGCCCGCAAGGAGCGCCAGGGTCGCCCGGTGTTTTACCTGGACGCAGGCTACAGCGTGCTGTTCGACCTGTACAACGGCTGGTACTTCCACATGCTCAATGCCTCCCGCGCCGATGACCGGGACACCCGCCATTGCCGTATGGCCGGGCCGCTGTGCGACAGCAGCGACACCTACTACGACATCGAGGGCGAGGGCGCAGTGGCGGACCTGATCGCCGAGGAACCGGCTCTGGCCCAGCATCGTGCGGTGCTGGAGCAGGTGCTGGTGCACCAGCCCAACCTGCGTGAGTTGCCGGCGGCCACTGCCATGGGCGATGTGATCGCCCTGCTGGACGTGGGCGCCTATGCCCTGGAGATGATGAGTCAGTACTGTGGTCGCCAAGCCGCCGCCGCGGTGTTGGTGGATCTGCAGCAGGGCAGCCGGCTGATCCGTCGCCGTGGCGAGTACCGCGATCTGCTGGCCCATGATCTGGACTGAGGTGTGCTCTGCCATGCCCCGTGGGGTCAGGCTTGCGCGCGGAGCGCAGCACGGTGCACTGTTGCCCCCGGAGTGGCCGATATGACGGCCTGTCTGGGAGAGCTACCGATCATGCTGTCGCCCCGTGAGCGCCTGTTGCGCAACCTGGACTGGAACCTGCTGTACACCTTCCTAGTGATAGTCGAGGAAAGCAGCATCACCGGCGCGGCGCGCAAGCTGTCGCTCAGCCAGCCCAGCGTCAGCAATGCCCTGAAGCGCCTGGAGGAGCACCTGGGCATGCGCCTGATCCAGCGCAAGAAGGGCATGTTCTCCCTGACCGAGCAGGGCCTGCGGGTGTACGAGTACATTTCCTCGGCCGGCAGCATCATCGACAAGATGGCCGAGCAGTACGCCGGCGAGGCCGGGGCGGTGCTCGGCGAGCTGCATATCCAGGTCGCCAGCCATGTCAGCTGCCAGCCTTTCGATGACAGCCTGGCGCAGTTCCACCGGCTTTATCCCAATGTGCTGATCAGCCTCAGCTCCCAGCCCAGCGCCGATATAGTCGACGCGGTGGCCCGGGGCAGTCTGCATATCGGCATCAGCAACAAGAAGACCGCCCAGACCGGCCTGCACTTCGACCTGCTCGGCTACGAGCAGATGGCCTTCTACTGCGGCCCGCGCCATTCCCTGTTCGGCCGCGAGGGGCTGACGGCCGCGGACATGCGTGGCCTGGCCTATGTCTCCTTCGAAAGCGACCAGCCCGGCGAGGGCCTCAGCGCGGTCAACTCGGTGCGTACCGAGCAGCAGTTCTGGGGCCGCCTGGTGGCGGTGTCGCCCAACGAGGAGGAGGTGCGTCGGCTGATCCTCGCCGGCCTGGGCTTCGGCGCCCTGACGGTGGAGGGGGCCAAGCCCTTCGTGGCGCAGAAGCTGCTGTTCCAGCTGCCGCCCTACGACAACCTGCCGGTCAACGAGGTGTACCTGGTCACCCCGGAAAACCAGCTGCTTACCGATGTGGAGCAGCTGTTTATCGGCATGCTCCGCGAGGCCACGGTGGCGGCCGTCAGGGAACGCTATTTCAAGCCGTAGGTATTTGGCTGGGGTGCAGATCGTGGGCTGCCAACAAGAAGGCGCTGCATCCACAAAGCCGGTAGGGTGCGTCGTGCGCACCGCCAAGCGAAGGCGGCTGAGGCCGGCGACTTCGCAGGGGCAGTGGATTTCCCCGTGCTGGCGGCGGATGCCGCGCAGGTAGCCCTGGTGCAGGGCATCGGTGTCGATATCGGCGGCACTTGGGTCGTACATCGCGCCGTGCACCTTGTCGCGCCGCAGCACCGGCAGCATGGCGCAGGCCTGGTCGGCGTCGAGCAGTTGCATTTCGGGCACGCTGGCCTTGCCGCTCAGGTATTGGCGCTGCAGTTCCTCCGGGTCGCCGCTAAAGTCCACCACCAGTTCGCCGCGCGGCGAGAGCAGCGGCTGCTCGCTGAACCTGGCCGGCGGCGCCTCGAAGAAGGCCCGGCTGGCGGCCGTCAGCGCGCGTACCTGCGGGTTGCCATAGGCCACGGTATAGAGCGCGGCGGAGCGCCCGGTGGAGTGGTAGCCGGGCTATTCCTCGCGTTCGAGGACCAGTACCTTGCCGTGTGGCGCCAGCCAGTAGCCGGTGGATGCCCCGGCGATGATGATGAAGTCCGCTTGATTGTCGCGCATGCCGGTTCCCTCACTGACCCTGTTGGCGAAGCTTATGAAGCTTATGAAGCTTATGAAGCTTATACAGCGCATGGCCGGAGGCCAGATCGCGGAACATCTGGCGCATGGCCTCGAGCACGTCGACCTGGGCGAGCAGACGCTGGGCATCGGCGTGGTGGATCACATAGGGCGTGGCGCTGGACATGGACGGGCTCCGGGCGTGAGTAAACTTGTTTGTCCGTGTTGGACTTTAAAGTCTATTCCGGCAGCCCAGCGGAGCCCGCGATGCAAGGGTATGACGCCTGCATGACCGGCGCGTCCTGCTGGGTTAGCGCCGTAGCGCCGGCAGGAAGCTCAGCAGGCTGGCCGGCAAACGCGCGCGCAGCCCGGCGGTGAGGGCGTCGCGGCGTTTCTGGTAGGCGATGCCGAGGCCGATCACCGCCAAGCCGATCAGGGTGAGGAGGATCGGGAACAGCAGCGAGTCCTCGAACACCTCATAGGCCAGGTGACCGAGGTAGCCGGCCACGCCGATGGCGCCGAAGACCATGAACAGCGGCCGGCGCAGCAGTACGGCGACGCTCATCAGACCGAGGTTGATCAGGCAGTAAAGCGCCTTGCCTAGCTCGCTGCCGCTGTCCATCAGGCTCAGCCCGCCCCAGAACGCCAGCAGGCCGGCGAAATAGCCCCAGAAGGCGAAGTCCTGGCGGCTGCGGCCGTCCACCAGCAGGCTGACCAGCAGCAAGGCCAGGCCGAACCACAGCGAGATCCAGCGCCGTTGGTCCCAGTCGAAGATGCCGCCGTAGACCAGTTCGGTGAGGTCCATGGACATGAACCACAGGGCCACCGCGATCGGCATGACGATGAAGGGGAAGGGCAGCAGGCGCAGCATCAGCAGGCCGACCAGCAGGGTGGCGGCCTCCATCGCCAGCCAGCCGCCGCGCACATACACGTAGTAGTCGTGGAAGTCGCGCTGGCCGTCGTCCAGCGGCCACAGGCCGGTCAGGCGTTCGACGGCGAACACCGCGAGCGGCGTCAGGCTCACCGCCACGGCGCCGAGCAGTCCGCCGGGAATGCGCTGGCCGCGCTGCCACAGGCTCAGACCGGTAAGGGTGAACAGGCCCATGTAGGCCAGCGCCACCAGCAGCAGGGCCAGTTCGCCGATGCTCATCCAGGCCTCGGTGAGCAGCCAGCCCATGGCGCCCATGATCAGCAGGGCGCCGAAGTAGTAGGCGATGTGCGCGAGCTGGAAGCTGGCGCGGGTTTCCGGTTGCTGGCGGAGGAACTGCAGCAGTGCCTGATCCTGGCCGGGCTGCAGCACCCCGGCGCTGACGGCGCGGGCGAGGTCTTGGCTGTCGAATTTGAAAGTCATGGCTGGGCTCCTTTCCCGGGTTGACGTTGCCGGCGGCGGCATTTGGCACAGTCTAGTGGCCTGTACGGTTGTTGGTTAACTCAAGTTCGGATGACTGAGGTTCTGAGACCAGGCGCTGCGACGAGTCATAGCAGGGCTATGGCGAGGAGCAGCAACGCCGTATCAGGGCCTCAGACGCCGAAATTGACTAATTGAACTAACCACACAGGCCACTAGCTGCGTCGCCCGGATGCAATCCGGGAAAGCACGTAGGATGGGTTGAGCGCAGCGATACCCATCGACCAGCAGCGATGGGTATCGGCGCTACGCGCCTCAGCCCATCCTAGGGTCTGTTGACGTTTCGTCACGGCCGCGACGGAGCCTGTTTTTGCGCGGGGCTAGGCGCGAGACGCGAAGTTTGGTCGTTCCAAATGAGCGTCGAGCAACGACGCGCCGCGCAAAAACAGGCCCGTCCCTGCGGGTTGCGCGGCAAATGGCGCCATGCGTCGTTGCGGGACTTGGCAAGGGAACGACCATTCCCTGCGTCCCGCGCCTAGCCTGGCGCCATTTGCCGCGGCAACGCGGTTCGCGACGAAGCGTCAACAGACCCTAGGCAAAGGCCCAACAAAAAAGGCGAAGCTCGCGCTTCGCCTTTTCGATGCATCCCGCGGGCACTCAGTGCTTGCGCGGTACCGACTTGAGCAGCTCGACCGGCGGGTATTCGCAGTTGATCTTGCGCCCGAGCAGGGCCTCGATCGGCGGCAGGGCGAAGGCGTCGTCCTCGCCGGCGAAGCTGATCGAGGTGCCGCTGGCGCCGGCGCGGCCGGTGCGGCCGATGCGGTGCACGTAGTCGTCCGGCACTTCCGGCAGGGTGAAATTGATCACGTGGCTGATGCCTTCGATGTGGATGCCGCGGCCGGCCACGTCGGTGGCCACCAGCACGCGGATATGCCCGGCGCGGAAGCCTTCGAGGGTCTTGATGCGCTTGTGCTGCGGCACGTCGCCGGACATCTGCGCGGCGCTGACACCGTCCCTGACCAGGCGTTCCTCGATGCGCCGCACCTCATCCTTGCGGTTGGCGAAGACCATTACGCGGGTCCAGTCGTTCTGGGTGATCAGGTTGTACAGCAGCTTGTACTTGTCGCTGCCGGCCACGGCGTAGACGTGCTGCTCGACGGTATCGCTGGCGACGTTTTCCGACTCGATCTCGACGATCGCCGGGTCGGTGGTCCACTGCTTGGCCAGGTTCATCACGTCCTCGGTGAAGGTCGCGGAGAACAGCAGGGTCTGGCGTTCGCCCTTCGGTGGGGTCTGGCGGATGATCTGCCGGACCTGCGGGATGAAACCCATGTCGAGCATGCGGTCGGCTTCGTCGAGGACCATCACCTCGACCATGTCCAGGTGCACTTCGCCGCGCTGGTTGAAGTCCAGCAGGCGGCCGGGGGTGGCGACGAGGATGTCGCAGTGGCGGGCTTCCAGCTGGCGCAGCTGTTTGTCGAAGTCCATGCCGCCGACGAAGCTCATGACGTTGAGGCCGGTGTACTTGGTCAGCGCCGCGGCGTCCTTGGCGATCTGCACCACCAGCTCGCGGGTCGGGGCGATCACAAGCGCGCGCGGTTCGCCCATGTAGCGTTCCTTCGGCGGCGGCGTCTGCAGCAGCTGGGTGATGATCGAGATGAGGAAGGCCGCGGTCTTGCCGGTGCCGGTCTGCGCGCGGCCGATGGCGTCCCGGCCCTTGAGGGTGAAGCCGAGCACGCCGGCCTGGATCGGTGTGCAGTAGGGGAAGCCGAGGTCGTGCAGGGCGTGCATCAGCTCGGGCGCCAGGGCGAAGTCATGGAAGCGGGTCTTGCCTTCCTGCGGTTCGACTGCGAAGTCTTCCAGCTTCCAAGTGCTGACCGACGGCTTGTGCAGTCGCTCGTGGTGCGGCTTGTCGGCCTTGGGCGGCTCGCTGCTGGGCTGTGTCTCGGCCGTGGCGGCGGTTTCGCGCGGTTTCGACTCGCGGGCCGGCTTGTCGGCTTTCGGCTTGCGGGCGCGGGTTTCACCCGCTTTGTCGGGGGTGGGAGCGGAAGAGCCGGTAACCGGGGCGGACGCCGGCTGTTCGCCTTCGCCCTTGCCAAACATTTTCTTGAGTGCTTTGAGCACGGGAATCTCTTCAATTGGTTAAGGAATGAACGGCCGCCAGTGTAAAGCAAGAAGCCGGTGTGGCGAAGTGCCGCGGCGTGTTGCCTGCCCCGCGGCCAGGGCAGGCCTTGGAGAGCGGTCGGAATCGGCTCAGAGGCTGTTCACGATCTCGCGAGCAAAGGTCAGGCAAGGCAAAAATGGCTGAGGACGCGGAGTTTACGAATTGTAAATGAGCAGTCCGAAGCCATTTTTAACGCTGCATCACCGACGCGCAGCAGATCGTGAGCAGCCTCTTAGGCGTCCGGCAGGTTGGCCAGCAGCAGGCGCTGCACGTTGCCGCCCATGATCGCGGCGATCTGCTCGGCGCTGAAGCCGGCCTGCTGCAGGCCCTCGGTCAGCTGGGCCAGGCCGGTGGCATCGAAGGGCGCATGAATGGTGCCGTTGAAGTCTGAGCCCAGGGCCACATGCTCGACGCCGACCTTATCGGCGGTATAGCGGATCGCCTTGACGATGGCGGCGACCGAGGTGGCGCACACCGCGGTGTCCCAGTAGCCGATGCCGATCACCCCGCCGGTGGCGGCGATGCGTTGCAGATGCTGGTCGCTGAGGTTGCGCGGCCCGGGGCAGGTGCCCTCGACGCCGGTGTGGGACACCAATACGGGGCGGCTGGCGATCGCCAACACGTCGTCGATCAGCGCCCGCGAGGCATGGGCGAGGTCGATCAGCATGCGTTTCTGTTCCAGGCGCGCCACCACGCGGCGGCCGAAGGGCGTCAGCCCGCCTTTGTCCAGGCCATGGGCGGAGCCGCCGACTTCGTTGTCGAAGAAGTGGGTCAGGCCGGTGATGCGGAAACCGGCCCCATACAGGCGGTCGACATTGTGCAGGTGGCCTTCCAGCGGGTGCAGGCCCTCGGTGGCGAGCACGCCGGCCAGGCGCCGCGGGTCCCGTTGCCAGGCGCTGATGAAGTCGGCCAGTTCGCGTCGGTTGGTCACCAGCACCAGGCGACCGTCGCTGGCGGCCGCGGCCTGGTGCAGCTTCTCGCTCTGGTACAGCGCGCGTTCGAGCAGGCTGGTCCAGGTCGCGCGCGGCCAGCGCTGGGCCATGATCAGCAGGGTGATGTTGTCGCTGTCGCTGGCGTTGCGGTCGTAGTTCAGGCCGCGCGGGGTCTTGGTGACGGTGGAGAACACCTGCAGGCCGACCCGCCCTTCGAGCATGCGCGGCAGGTCGGAGTGGCCGTAGTCCACGCGCTTGAGCAGGTCGCGCTCCCAGAGCAGGGCGTCGTCATGCAGGTCGGCGATAAACAGGCGCTTGTGCAGCTGCTCGGCGGCCGGGCTGGCCGGGTAGGGCGGCGGCGACTCGACGCTGTTCATCCGCCGGTCGAGCATGGGCGGCAGGCTGAAGAACACGCTCAGGCCGACGATGGCCAGGAGCACGAGGGCAATCAGGAGTTTGCGCATGGAGTCGTCCCTGTTGTTATGCGCCGACTGTAGCAAGGACGAAAAGAAAAATGCGATGGATAGCGAGCGAGCCGCAGCCTGTAGAGTGGGCTGTTTAGGCATTGTCCCGTGATTAAACCTGCGATTGGCAGCGAGCGAGCCGGGTCGAGGCAAGGAGCCTGGAGCGCAGGCGCCGCAGTGAACTGCAGTTCATGAGGACGGCGAGCACCACGCGACGCAGCACCGGCCTGGCGCAGCCGTTGCCAGCGCAGGTTTTAGCCGCAGAGGCAGTTGCGGCCCTGCTGCTTGGCCTGATAGAGGGCGCTGTCGGCGCGGGCGATCAGGCTTTGCAGGCTGTCCTGCGCGCGCATCTGGGCCAGGCCGATGGACACGGTGACGCCAGGCAGGACCCCGACCGGCGAATAGAAGTTGGGGACCAGCTCCAGACTCTGGCGCAGCCGCTCGCCGATGCTGCGGCCTTCGTCGCTGGCGATTTCCGGCAGCAGAGTGACGAACTCCTCGCCGCCATAGCGCACCAGACTGTCCTTCGGCCGCAGTTGCGAGCGCAGCGTGTGGGCGACCAGGCACAGGGCGTAGTCACCGGCCAGGTGGCCGTGCTGGTCGTTGTAGGGTTTGAAGTGGTCGACATCGATCATCAGCATGCTCAGCGGCTGGCCATTGAAGGCGCAGCGAGTGCTTTCCCGCTCGAACACGTGCTCCAGCCAGCGGCGGTTGAAGGAACCGGTGAGGGTGTCGAGATTGGCATGCTGCTCGCTGTCGATAATCAGGCGGTTGCCCTGGCGCACCCGTTTGCAGAGCAGCTCGAGCAGGTTCTGCATCAGCTGTGGCGATTGGCTGAATAGCTTGAGCAGCGATTCCCGATGCAGACGCAGCGCGGTGGATGGCTGGGTCGCCACCACATAGGCGGATGGGTGATCGTTGTCGATGAAGCTGATTTCGCCGGCGCACTCGCCGGGCGTGAGGGTGCTGACTGGCTGGTTGTCCAGCGAGCCGAGATAGACCTTGAACTCGCCCGACAGCAGCAGGTACAGATGCTGGTTGCGGTTGAAGGGGGAAAGCAGGATTTCGCCACTGTCCAGCGTGCAGGCCTGAAACTCCTTGAGCAGCTGCCCGAGGATGCGGCTGGCGACTTTATGGAACAGGTGCAGATGGCGAAGTTGCTGGAGATCTTCCTGCCAAGGGGTGGTTTTCATGGCGAGAAAGAACTCGTGGGCTGAAGCTTGTGAGCCGCGGGCATCGCGAACGCTCCCTGTCGTTAATGCCTTTACCTTAGACGACATTATTGCGCCACTACTTTGGCGGCAGTCCTCTGGCAGGGTTGAGCCGACCAGCGGTCGTGGCGGAGGAGCCGGCCGCCGGCTGCTCGACCACAAGGGTACGGCTTGCGGCGAGCAGCCGTCGGCGTGGCTAAACTTCAGTCGCCCACGACCAGTTCCGACTTGATGGCGAAGCCGGCGAGCGTCTGCTGGATGCTGGCGCGCAGGGCGTCGGTCAGCTGCGGTACATGGATTTTCGCCACTTGGCCATGACGCTCATCGGTCACCACTTCGACGCGGATCGCCGCATCGAGCGGCTGCAGGCGTGCCTCGAAGGTGCGGCGAATGGCATCGAAGCGCAGCGCCGGCTTGAAGGTCTTGCCCACCGCGGTGAGCGGGATGGCGTCGATGATCCACACGTCCTTGGGCACCGCCGGCGGCTCGCTGACGTGCGCGGCGGCATGGGCGATCAGTTCCGCCTCGCTGACCTGCGCGCCCGGCTTGAGCTGCACATAGACCACCGGCAGTTCGCCGGCCTTCTCGTCGGGCTTGCCGACCGCCGCGGCCATGGCCACCGCCGGATGCCGGTGCAGGGCTTCCTCGATCATCTGCGGGTCGATGTTGTGGCCGCCACGGATGATCAGGTCCTTGCTGCGCCCGGTCAGCCAGATGTAGCCATCGGCGTCCATGCGCCCGAGGTCGCCGGTGTTGAACCAGTCGCCGTCGACCCAGATGCCCTGGTTCTTGCTGGTTTGCAGGTAGCCCTGGAACACCGTGATGCCGCGCAGGCAGACGTTGCCGATCTCGTTCGGCGCGGCATCGCGCCGGTAGCGGCCATCGTCGTCGAGCACGGCGATCTTCACCTCGCAGTAGGGCATGCGCAGGCCGATCGAGCCGGGGCGGCGTTCGCCGGCTGGCGGGTTGCCGCAGCTGCCGCAGGTGCCTTCGGTGAGGCCATAGCCTTCGATGATCTTCACCCCGGTCTTGGCTTCGAACTGGCGGATCAGTTCCACCGGCATCGGCGCCGCACCGCACAGGGCATAGCGCAGGCTGGAGAGGTCGTGGCCCTCGCTGGGCACCTGCAGCAGGCCGGCATAGATGGTCGGCACGCCGCTGAAGAAGCTGACTCGGTAGCGCTCGATGAGCTTCCAGAAGTTCTGGATCAGGCCGGTGTTGCGGTAGCCCTGCGGGGTGGCCAACAGCACCTCGGCGCCGACGAAGAAGGGCGCCAGGCCGGTGACCATCACGCCGTTGACGTGGAACAGCGGTAGGCCGCAGAGGGTGGTGTCGCGTTCACTGAAGTTGATCGCGTAGGCGAGGATCATCGCCATCGCCACCTCGTTGCGGTGGCTGTGCGGCGCCAGCTTCGGCGTGCCGGTGGTGCCGCCGGTGTGGAAGTAGCTGGCGATGTCGTCGGCGAGGATCTCGCGGCCACTTTCCAGGTGATCGGCCGGGCATTCGGCGATCAGCTCGTCGAAGTCCAGCACCCCTTCCGGCAGCGGCCCGCGCTGGGCCTTGAGCGCGCTGCGCTGCGGTTCGGGCAGGTAGTTGGCCAGGTCCACGGTGATCACCGCGTTCAGCTCCGGCAGCTGGCCGCGCAGGCTGGCGACCTTGTCCCACAGGTCGGTACCGGGGAAGGGCGCCAGGGTCACCAGCACCTTGGAGTCGGAGGCGTGGATCAGTTCGGCGATGTGCTCGGCATCCAGCAGCGGGTTGATCGCGTTGACTATCCCCGCCGCCTCGCCGCCCCAGAGGGTGAAGTGGGTGTGCGGCAGGTTCGGCAGCAGGAAGGACACCGCCTGGCCCGGACGCACGCCGAGGCGGTGGAAGGCATTGGCGGTCTGGGTGATCTTGGCGAACAGCTCGGCATAGCTCAGGCGGTAGGGGACTTCTTCGGCGTTACCCTGGAGCAGGAAGGTCAGCGCCGTGGCGTCCGCGCGGCGCTGCGCGCTGCGGCGCAGCAGCTCGTAGGTGCTGGCCGGCATGTCGCGATCCTGCAGGGGAGTGCGCTCGATCGATTCGGTGTCGCGCAGTGAGGCGATGGCGGGGATGGCAGTCTGGTTCATGGTCGGGCAACGGCCTTCTGTGAAATGGCTCAACCCAGTCGCGCCGCCAGCCAGGTGCCGATGTCGCGCACTTCTTCGGGCAGCACTTCGTGGGCCATGGGGTATTCCCGCCAGCTCGCCGGGACGCCCTGAGCGATCAGGCAGTCATACGCGGCGCGGCCCATGGCGGGCTGCACCACGTCGTCGAATGTGCCATGCAAACAATAAACCGGAAGTTGTTTTTTGTTATCGGCAAATGACAGCTCGGCGCCGAAGGTCGGCGCGTAGGTGGACAGCGCCAGCACGCCGCCCAGCGGCCCCTGCCAGCGCAGGAAGGCGGTGTGCAGCACCACCGCCCCGCCCTGGGAGAAGCCGGCGAGGAAGATGCGCGCCGGGTCGATGCCGCCGTCGCGCTCGGCCTCGATCAGCTGGATGACCTGCTGGGCCGAGGCTTCCAGTTGCTCGCTATCGATCGCCCGCGCCGGGCTCATGGCGAGGATGTCGTACCAGCTGGGCATGGCGTAGCCGCCGTTGATGGTGACGGCGCGGGTCGGCGCCTGCGGCAGGACGAAACGGGTGCTGAGCAGGCGCTGCTGCAGCGCCTCGGCGACCGGCAGGAAGTCGTAGCGGTCGGCGCCCAGACCGTGCAGCCAGATGACGCAGGCGTCGACTGCAAGTGTGGGCTGAAGTATCAGGGTATCGCGCATGTGCGGCTCCAGTGTGGTGCGCGCACCCTCGGATGGGGCGGGGGCGCGGCAGGGCAGTGGTGGATCGATGAAGAAGATGTCGCCAGGGTACAAGTTTTGCTCTTGACCCGCCCGAAAGGCGACGGAAAAGCCGTGCTGGTACGCCCCTTGCTATAGCTACGACTCCAGCAGGCGCGGGCATGCTGGCGTAACACCGCGGCCACCCACCGCAACCGCGCCAAGGGAATAACGCGTGTCTCCAACCCATTCAACCAATGGGTAAGAGGTGATTTTTGGCCTGCTGGCTTATCGCCAACTAGGCTTAAACCTCAGGTCTATACCCCGGTTGACCTTGCTGAGATCGAGAAGGTCGAGCGTGCCTCACAAGGGTGCGGCGGAAGGACCGAGACTCCATAAAAAAACAGCAACTGGAGGTTGTAATGAAGATGGTGAAATCCACCCTGGCTGTACTGACCGCTGCAGCGGTGCTCGGCGTCAGCAGCTTCGCCCAGGCGGGCGCCACCCTGGACTCGGTGAAAAAGAAAGGCTACGTGCAATGCGGTATCAGTGACGGCTTGCCGGGCTTTTCCTACGCCGACGCCAAGGGCAACTACCTGGGTATCGATGTGGATGTCTGCCGGGCCGTTGCAGCCGCAGTCTTCGGCGATGCGAGCAAGGTCAAATACAGCCCGCTGACCGCCAAGGAGCGCTTCACCGCGCTGCAGTCTGGCGAAGTCGACGTTCTCTCGCGCAACAGTACCTGGACCAGCTCGCGTGATGCGGCCATGGGCCTGAACTTCACCGGCGTGACCTACTACGACGGTCAGGGCTTCCTGGTGAACAAGAAGCTCGGCGTTTCCAGCGCCAAGGAACTGGACGGCGCCACCGTGTGCATCCAGGCCGGCACCACCACCGAGCTGAACCTCTCCGACTACTTCCGCTCCAACGGCCTGAAGTACACCCCGATCACCTACGACACCTCCGACGAGAGCGCCAAGTCGCTGGAGGCCGGCCGTTGCGACGTGCTGACCTCCGACCAGTCGCAGCTCTATGCCCAGCGCATCAAGCTGGCCAAGCCGGACGAGTACGTGGTGCTGCCGGAAGTGATCTCCAAGGAACCGCTGGGCCCGGCTGTACGCCAGGGTGACGAGGAGTGGTTCGACGTCGTGCGCTGGACCCTGTTCGCCATGGTCAATGCCGAGGAACTGGGCCTTGACTCGAAGAACGTGGAACAGACCGCGAAAACCACCAAGAACCCGGATATCGCCCGTCTGCTCGGCAGCGAAGGCGAGTTCGGCAAGGATCTGAAACTGCCGAAGGACTGGGCCGTGCAGATCGTCAAGCAGGTGGGTAACTACAGCGAAGTCTTCGATCGCAACGTCGGTGCCGGTAGCGATCTGAAGATTCAGCGTGGTCTGAATGCCCTGTGGAACAAGGGTGGTCTGCAGTACGCACCGCCGGTGCGTTGACCATCTGCCTCGGCGCCGCGTCCTGCGGCGTCGAGGCGTTCCTGACTCGCTGAACCGCATCTGCCGTCAAGGATGCGGCTTCCAAGAGGGCTGCTATGCAAAGCACTGCTGATATTCCGCGTCCTCGGCGTTCGGTCTGGACCGACCCGAAGGTGCGTGCATGGGTCTTCCAGATCATCGCCGTCGTCATTGTGGTGGCGTTCGGCTGGTTCCTGTTCCACAACACCCAGGTCAACCTGGAGAAGCGCGGCATCGTGTCCGGCTTCGATTTCCTCGGCCAGAGCGCCGGCTTCGGTATCTCCCAGCACCTGATCGACTACAGCGAAAGCGATACCTACGCTCGGGTGTTCGTCATCGGCCTGCTCAACACCCTGCTGGTGTCGGTGATCGGCATCATCCTGGCGACCATCATCGGCTTCATCCTCGGCGTGGCGCGGTTGTCGCCGAACTGGCTGATCCGCAAGCTGGCCACGGTGTACATCGAAACCTTCCGCAACATCCCGCCGCTGCTGCAGATATTCTTCTGGTACTTCGCGGTGATGCTGCCGATGCCGGGGCCGCGCAACAGCCTGAGCCTGGCCGACGCCTTCTTCATCAATAACCGTGGTCTGTACATGCCGTCGCCGACCCAGGCGGAAGGCTTGTGGCCGTTCCTGATCGCGCTGCTCATCGCCATCGTCGCCGTGGTGGTGATCTACCGCTGGGCCAAGGCACGCTTCGAAGCCACTGGCGAGCGCTTCCCGGTGTTGTGGACGTCGCTGGCGCTGCTGATCGGCTTGCCGGCCTTGAGCATCCTGGCGCTCGGCACCCCGTTCCACTGGGAAGTACCACAGCTGACTGGTTTCAACTTCCGCGGCGGTTGGGTGGTGATTCCCGAGTTGGTGGCGCTGATGCTGGCGCTGTCGATCTACACCGCGGCCTTCATCGGAGAGACCGTGCGCGCCGGCATCCTGGCGGTCAGCCACGGGCAGACCGAGGCGGCCCGTTCCCTCGGCCTGAGGCCCGGCTCGATCCTGCGCCTGGTGATAGTGCCGCAGGCGCTGCGGGTGATAGTCCCGCCGCTCACCAGCCAATACCTGAACCTGGCGAAGAACTCGTCGCTGGCCGCCGGTATCGGCTATCCGGACATGGTCTCGTTGTTCGCCGGCACGGTACTCAACCAGACCGGCCAGGCCATCGAGGTGATGGCGATCACCATGAGCGTGTACCTGGCCATCAGCATCAGCATTTCCATGCTGATGAACTGGTACAACAAGCGCATCGCGCTGGTCGAGCGCTAAGGAGCAGGCATGACGACGCATACCTTCAAACCCGACCAGCCGCCACCGCGTACTGTGGTCGGGCCGCTGGCCTGGCTGCGCGACAACCTGTTCGCCAGCCCGCTGCACGTGCTGCTGACTCTGCTGGCGCTGTACCTGCTGTGGCTGATCGTGCCACCGATCATCAACTGGGCCTTCCTGCAGGCCGACTGGACCGGCACCACCCGTGCCGACTGCACCGGCGAGGGCGCCTGCTGGGTGTTCATCAAGGAGCGCTTCGGCCAGTTCATGTACGGCTTCTATCCGAGCGAGCTGCGCTGGCGCGTCGACCTCACCGTGTGGTTGGCGATCATCGGCACCGCGCCGCTGTTCCTGCCGATGATGCGGCACAAGGCCTGGTACGGCATCGGCTTCCTGTTTTTCTACCCGCTGCTGGCCTACTGGCTGCTGCATGGCGGGCCGGGCCTGGAAGAGGTGCCGACCAGCCGCTGGGGCGGCCTGATGCTGACCCTGGTGATCGCCTATGTCGGCATCACCGGCGCCTTGCCACTGGGCATCCTGCTGGCCCTCGGGCGGCGTTCGGACATGCCGGCGATCAAGGTCATCTGCGTCACCACCATCGAGTTCTGGCGCGGCGTGCCGCTGATCACCGTGCTGTTCATGTCGTCGGTGATGCTGCCGCTGTTCCTCCCCGAGGGGCTCGGCCTGGACAAACTGCTGCGGGCGCTGGTCATGGTGGTCCTGTTCGAGGCCGCCTATGTCGCCGAAGTGGTGCGCGGCGGCCTGCAAGCGATTCCCAAGGGCCAATACGAAGCGGCCAGCGCGCTGGGCCTCGGCTATTGGCGCAGCACCGGCCTGGTGATCCTGCCGCAGGCGCTGAAGATGGTCATTCCGGGCATCGTCAACACCTTCATCGCCCTGTTCAAGGACACCAGCCTGGTGATCATCATCGGCCTGTTCGACCTGCTCAACAGCATCAAGCAGGCGACCACCGACCCGAAATGGCTGGGCATGTCCACCGAGGGTTACGTGTTCGCCGCGCTGGTCTACTGGGTTTTCTGTTTCAGCATGTCCCGCTACTCCATGCACCTGGAGCGCAAGCTGGACACCGGCCACAAGCGTTAGGAGTTATTCATGAGCGAAGCAAGCAAACCAACCAGCGCCGAGCCGATCATCCAGATGCAAGGCGTGAACAAGTGGTACGGCCAGTTCCACGTGCTGAAAGACATCGACCTGAACGTCAAGCAGGGCGAGCGCATCGTGCTCTGCGGGCCATCCGGCTCCGGCAAGTCGACCACCATCCGCTGCATCAACCGCCTGGAGGAACACCAGCAGGGGCGCATCGTGGTGGATGGCACCGAGCTGACCAGCGACCTCAAACAGATCGAGGCGATCCGCCGCGAGGTCGGCATGGTGTTCCAGCATTTCAACCTGTTTCCGCACCTGACCGTGTTGCAGAACTTGACCCTGGCGCCGATGTGGGTGCGGCAGATGCCCAAGCGCAAGGCCGAGGAAATCGCCATGCACTACCTCGAGCGGGTACGTATTCCCGAGCAAGCGCTGAAGTACCCCGGCCAGCTCTCCGGCGGCCAGCAGCAGCGGGTGGCGATCGCCCGCGCGTTGTGCATGAAGCCGAAGATCATGCTGTTCGACGAGCCGACCTCGGCGCTCGACCCGGAGATGGTCAAGGAGGTGCTGGACACCATGATCGGCCTGGCGCAGAGCGGCATGACCATGCTCTGCGTGACCCACGAGATGGGCTTCGCCCGCACCGTGGCGGACCGGGTGATCTTCATGGACAAGGGCGAGATCGTCGAGCAGAACGAGCCCCATGCGTTCTTCGACAACCCGCAGAATGAGCGGACCAAGCTGTTCCTCGGGCAGATCCTGCATTGAGGTCGGGTTGGACCTAGGATGTAGGTTGGGTTGAGGAGCGCAGCGACGATACCCAACGGACGGAGTTGACCGCGGCTTTGGCGCCTGGGTCGCCGCCGTCCGTTGGGTATCGCTGCGCTCAACCCAACCTACGATCTACGGACAGGAGCCCACGTGAGCGCCACACTGACCCCCTTCAGCAAGGCCAAGGCCTGGAGCGTCCATGCGGTCACCGCCAGCGGGGTGATCCTGGCGCTGCTGGCGTTGTTGGCGCTGTTCGACGGCCAGCCGAAGAGCTGCCTGCTGTGGCTCGGTGCCGCCTTGCTGGTGGATGGCCTGGACGGCACCCTGGCGCGCAAGTTCGAGGTCAAGGAGGTGTTGCCGCACTTCGATGGCTCGACCCTCGACCTGGTCATCGACTACCTGACCTACGTGTTCATCCCGGCGATCTTCGTCTACCGCTTCATCCCGCTGCCGGCCTACAGCGCCTTGCCGGCGGTGGCGGTGATCCTGCTGTCGTCGCTGTTCTGCTTCTGCAACGTCAACATGAAGAGCAAGGACAACTACTTCGTCGGCTTCCCGGCGGCGTGGAATGTCGTGGTGGCCTACTTCTACCTGCTGGATTTCGCGCCCTGGCTGAGCCTGCTGACCATCGCGCTGCTGGCGGCGCTGACCCTGACGCGGCTGAAGTTCCTCCATCCGTTCCGGGTCCGCCAGTTCATGCCGCTCAACATCACCGTGACCTTCGTCTGGATGCTCAGCTGCGCCGCGCTGATCGTCCAGTACCCGGCCAACCCGCCGCTGCTGCTCGGGCTCTGGCTGCTGGCCACGGCCTACTTCGTCGCCATCTGCCTGTGGCGCAGCGCGCGGGAGTGGTTTGGCGAGAGCGGTAGGATGGGTTGAGCGCAGCGATACCCATCGATTCGCCCGCGCGGGTATCGCTGCGCTCAACCCACCCTACGACCTTGTCAGGCTAAACTCGCCGACGACTTTCTTGCAGGATGCTGCCGATGATCACCCTGTTCCAATTCCCCCGCGCTTTCGATGTGCCCAACCCCAGCCCTTTCTGCCTGAAGGTGGAGACCTTCCTGCGCCTGACCGGCCTGGAATACCAGGTCAAAGCCGTGGCCAACCCCGGCAAGGGGCCGAAGGGCAAGCTGCCGTTCATCAAGCTGGACGCGGAGGTCATTGCCGACTCGGCGATCATCCTGCGCAGCCTCAGCGAGCGCCTGGGCCTGACTCTCGACAGCCACCTAGACGCCGCCGGACGCGGCCGCAGCCTGGCGATCACGCGCCTGTGCGACGAGCACCTGGCACCGCTGATGGTGTATTTCCGCTGGCTCGATGACGAGGGCTGGGCGCAGGTCAAGCCGGCGTTCTTCGGCCGGCTGCCGGCGCCGCTGCGCCTGCTGGTGCCGCGTCTGGTGCAGGGCAAGATCCGCAAATCGCTGCAGGCCCAGGGGCTGGGGCGGCACAATCGCGACGAGCTGCTGACCTTCGCCCGCGAGGATTTGCAGGCGCTCAGCGACCTGCTCGGCGCTGCGCCGTACTTCGGCGGGGTGCAGCCGTGCAGTGCCGATGCGGCGGCCTATGGCGTGCTGGCCAACCTGATCCTCTGCACGGTGCAGACCCCGCTCGGTCGCCTGGCGCGGGAGTTCCCGAGCCTGGTGGCCTACTGCGAGCGCCTGCGCGACAAGTTCTGGGCATGACGGCGGCGAGCAAGACCTGGTTCGTCTACCTAGTGCGCACCGCCAACGGCGCGCTGTACTGCGGCATCAGCGATGACCCTGAGCGCCGCTTCGCTCAGCACCAGAGCGGCAAGGGCGCGCGTTTCTTCCATTCCAGCCCGGCGCAGGCCCTGGTGTATGTCGAGGCCTGCGGCGCCAAGGGCGAAGCGCTGCGCCGCGAGCGGGCGATCAAACGCTTGCCGAAGAGCGCCAAGGAGCGTCTGGTGCTGGCCGCTGCGGGTATTCATATGCCTGATGGCGCTGTATGTGCGGCCAGCCAAGAGGCTACGCCGGCCTGAGCTATGGGGCTAAGCTGCTGATCTAGTCCACCGTCCGCGAGCCCGCCATGCACGAGTTGATCCTGCACCATTACCCGACTTCGCCGTTCGCCGAGAAGGCCCGCCTGCTGCTGGGCTTCAAGCAACTGTCCTGGCGTTCGGTGACGATTCCGCCGGTGATGCCCAAGTCCGACCTGGTGGCGCTGACCGGCGGCTACCGCAAGACCCCGGTGCTGCAGATCGGCGCCGATATCTACTGCGACAGCGCGCTGATCGCCCGCCGTCTGGAAGCCGAGAAGGCGATGCCGGCGCTGTTCCCCGAAGGTCAGGCGTTCAGCGTCGCCAGCTTTGCCCAGTGGGTCGACTCGGTGGTGTTCCAGCATGCGGTGAGTCTGGTGTTCCAGCCGGAATCCATCGGCGTGCGCTTCGGCAAGCTGCCACCGGAAGTGGTCAAGGCCTTCGTCGCCGACCGCGCCGCGCTGTTCAGCGGCGGTACGACCAGCAAGCTGCCGGCCGAGGTCGCCCAGCACAACTGGCCATGCCTGATGGCGCGGCTGGAACAACAACTGGCCCATGAGGAGGGCGACTTCCTGTTCGGCGAGCCGTCGCTGGCGGATTTCTCCCTCGCCCACTGCCTGTGGTTCCTCAAGGCCACGCCGGTGACCGCGCCGCTGGTGGACGCCTACCCGGCGGTAGCGGCTTGGCTGGGGCGGGTGCTTGGCTTCGGCCACGGCTCGGCGAGCGAACTGGCCGCCGCCGAGGCCATCGCCATCGCCCGCGCGGCGACACCGGCAGCCCTGCCGGAGGAAGCCTTCGCCGAGCCGAACGGCTTCCAGGCCGGCCAGCGGGTGGCGATCGCGGCGACCGACTACGGCGTCGATCCGGTGGAGGGTGAGTTGCTGTTTGCCGGTCGCGAAGAGCTGATCCTGCGCCGCGAGGACCCGCGCGCCGGCGTGCTGCATGTGCACTTCCCCCGTCTGGGTTTCAGCATGCGGGCGCTGTGAGGCCGCCTTCGTCCGGCGGTGCGCTGCACTGCACGGCGGTCGCCGGCTGTTGCAGGCGTGGCAGGGTTTCGCCCAGCTCGCGAAAGTGGCGCAGGCGCTCATAGCAGAAGGTCAGCTCGCGGGCTTCGAGGCTGTACCAGGCGTCCGGCATGCCGCAGCCGGTCATCCGCAGGATCAGCGCGCGCGGCGGCGCGAAGAGCTCGCCGATCCGGCGGGCGAGGATTTCCAGGGTATCGTTGGCGCGCAGTTGGGCGATCAGCAACTCGGCATCGGGAAAACCGCCGGGCGGCGTTTCGTAGATCACCTGGATCTGTGGCCGCCCTTGGATGGCGGCGCGGCGGTGCTGGTCGCGGATCCACGCCACGGCCTTGCGCACCTGCTCGAACTCCTGATCGCAATACAGTGCCCGCCCCATCGGCAGCCCGGTGACGGCCGGCACCCAGGCCAGGCGATCCGGATTGCTGCCATACACCAGGCAGGCGATGTTGTAGTAGCGCTGCTCATCCAGGGGGTGAGAGTCCCAGGCGGGCACCTGTTCGGCCACCGGTTTCGGCCGCTGCCACTCCAGGCGCCAGAAGTCGATGATGTCCAGCAGCCGGGCATCGAGTTCGTTGGCCGGTAGCCCGGCATACAGCAGGTACAGACTCATGAAGCCGATCTGATCGGCGGCGTCTTCCTCGCGGCCGAGCACCGGCAAGTCCAGTTCGGCGATCAGCATGTGCCCCATTTCGTGCATCACGCTGAATTCGCTGTTGGTGACGATGAAACGGCTAACGCCGGGTGGCAGGCTGCTGGGCGGCGGCGGTTCGGCCGCCAGTGGGGTGCTGAGCAGCAGGAGCAGCAACAGCGGGTACAAGAAAACCGGCCGGGTGCATCCGGAAGCGGGCGTTTCAGGCGACGCGAGGCCAGCCGGCCGGGACATGCTCGGCCTCCTGTGTGTTGCTTGGACAGGTATGCCTCAGATGACTTTAGCAGCCTGCCCGGGGCAGCCGGGGTGATCCGTCGGAATCCACATCAGGGAGAAGAAGGCCTAAGAGCCTGTTCAATGTCTCGTGAAACCAGCGCCTATCATTGCCCATCGGTGGAAAATGCTTCGCAGTTTTCCACCCTACGCCAACGTTCAGACTTTGTAGGGTGGATAACGCTTTGCTTATCCACCATTACGCCGACACGGAGCGGTCAGCGGAGAGATCTTGAACAGGCTCTAACGGCTCGTAGGATGGGTTGAGCGCAGCGATACCCATCGTCCCGGCGCATCCGGCTGAAAGCCCCTTGGTGATGGATCTACCGCTTGTCGGGTATCGCTGCGCTCAACGCCAACCTACGGCCTGGCTCAGGACGGAGCCACTGCTGGTCAATCCTTGCGGCGCTTGAGCTGGTCCTTCAGCTGGGTCGGCACCTGGCGGATGATCAGCATGTCGCGGGCCTCGTCGTACTCGATCTTCGAACCCAGCAGGTGCGATTCGAAGCTGATCGACAGGCCCTCGGCGCGGCCGGTGAAGCGGCGGAACTGGTTGAGGGTGCGCTTGTCCGGCGGGATTTCCGGCGACAGGCCGTAGTCCTTGTTGCGGATGTGCTCGTAGAAGGCCCGTGGCCGTTCTTCGTCGATCACCCCGGACAATTCCTCCAGGGTCATCGGTTCGCCGATCTTGGCCTGACTGCTGGCGTAGTCCACCAGCGCATCGGTTTTCGCCCGAGCCTGCTCTTCCGGCAGGTCCTCGCTCTCGACGAAGTCGCTGAAGGCCTTGAGCAGGGTGCGCGTCTCGCTCGGCGCATCCACGCCTTCCTGGCAGCCGATGAAGTCGCGGAAGTATTCCGAGACCTTCTTGCCGTTCTTGCCCTTGATGAAGGAGATGTACTGCTTGGACTGCTGGTTGTTCTGCCACTCGGAAATATTGATCCGCGCCGCCAGGTGCAGCTGGCCGAGGTCCAGGTGTTTGGCCGGGGTGACGTCCAGCGCGTCGGTGACCGCCACGCCTTCGCTGTGGTGCAGCAGGGCGATCGCCAGGTAGTCGGTCATGCCCTGCTGGTAATGGGCCAGCAGCACATGGCCGCCGGTGGACAGGTTGGACTCGTCCATCAGCTTCTGCAGGTGCTCGACCGCCTGGCGGCTGAAGGCGGTGAAGTCCTGACCGCCGTCGAGGTAGTGCTTCAGCCAGCCGCTGAATGGGTAGGCGCCAGATTCGCCATGGAACAGGCCCCAGGCCTTGCCCTGCTTGGCGTTGTAGCTGTCGTTGAGGTCGGCCAGCAGGTTCTCGATGGCCTGCGAAGCGCCCAGCGCGGAGTCGCGGGCGTGCAGCACCGAGGGCGTGCCGTCGGGCTTCTTGTCGATCAGGTGGACGATGCAATGGCGGATCGGCATGGCGTTCTCGTGTCGAGGCTGGGCGAGGCGCGCAGTTTACCCGACCTCTCCTTGCCGAGTCGCCCGGCGCTGCTGCAACGCCTGCAGGCGCCCGATCACATAGCGCAGGTGCACGTGCAGCTCGTACAGCTCGTTGGAATAGGACAGCGGCACCTCGACCTTGGCCAGCTGGTCCTCCAGTTGCTCAAGGTGTTCGATCTCGGCGTCGAGCCGCTCCGGCAGGGTGCCGGCGTCCAGCTGGCGGTCGATGTCGCGCAGGTACTTGTACCAGCGGTAGATACGCGCGCGGATGCGCCAGCGGTACAGTGGGCCGATCAGCTTGAACAGCGGGAACATCAGCACCAGCAGCGGGATCAGCAGGATGATGTAGCGGTCGGCCAGCGAGGCGATGCGAAACGGCAGATAGCGTTGCAGCAGCGGCAGGCCGCTCTGGTAGTAGTGCTCGGCATCGCGCGACAGCGCGAAGGTGATCGGTTTGGCGGTGGGGAAGACGCCGGGCTTGTCGAGCAGGCTGCCGCTCTTCATCACCTCGCGCGTGGCTTCGAGGAACAGCGGCACCAGGGCCGGGTTGAAGTCATCGTTGATCACCAGGGTGGCGACCGGGGCGAGGGTGATGATGTCCCGTGGCGGGGCGTTCTGCGCCAGGTTGAGCAGGCCTTCGCTGACATTGACGCGGGTCAGGAACGGTAGGCGTGCCTCGTAGGCGGCGGCGCGGCGGAAGGTCGCCAGACTCAGGCCGGGATTGGCGGCGAGCTGCTGGACCAGCGCGTTCTCGGCCGGGGCGATGACAAACAGCGCGTCCAGCTCGCCGTTGCTTAGCGCGGTGGCCGCCGCGCTGCCGCCGACGCTCTGCCAGTTCGGCGGATACTGGGCTTCGGCGATGGCGTTGGCGTCGAGGACCGCCGCGGTCGCCGCCCGTGTGCCGCTACCCGGAGCGCCCAGCGCCAGGCGCAGGGGCAGCAGGTCGGCAATGCGGTCGAGTGGCAGTTCGCTGCGGTAGAACAGCCACAACGGCTCCTTGTACACCGCCCCGAGGCTTTGCAACTTGCGCCGCTCGCCAGTCGCCAACTGCTGCTCCAGACCGCTTTGGACCAGGGCGATCTGCACCTCGGCATCCTTGGCCAGCAGGCGCTGCAGGTTGTCCCGCGAGCCGGCGCTGGGCACCAGGGTCAGCTCGAAGCCCTGCTTGGCCAACTCCGTTTTCAGTTTTTCGGCGAAGGCGATGTAGCCACCGCCCTGCGGTCCGGTGGCCATGCTCGCCTGCATGGCCGGCGGCGGCGCGACGAAATAGAACAGCGCGCCGATCAACAGCGCAAAAACCGGAAGCAGCCAGAGGTTGGCCAGGAGGATGATTTTCAGGTCGCGGAGAATACGGCGCATGGGGCTTCCTTGTCAGCGGATTCGCCCTCAAGGATAGAACCCAGGACCGGCTGAGGCACCCCCGTCCACTCCGAGACTAATGCAGGGTGCGCCGTGTGCACCGTTTACCGGAGGGACGCACGGCGCCCCTACGGGCGTTCTGCCACCACTCTGGCCTTCGGCGCGCGCCCCCAGTCGAGCAGCGCCAGCACGCCGAGCAGCCCGAGCGCATACAGCGCATCGCCGCCCAGCGCTATCAGCACCCCGGCGCAGAGCAGCGTGCTCAGGCCCGCCAGCCAGCGCCAGACGCCGCGCAGCAGGACACAGCCGGCGGCCATGCTGAGCAGGTAGATGACCACGAAGTTGCCATTGGCGTAGCGGATCAGGTGGTCCACCGAGAGATCCAGCAGCGCGGCGCCGGCGGCGCACAGGGCGCAGCTCAGCGCCACCAGCAGCAGGGCGCGGGCCGGCACGCCGTGGCGGTTGCGCTGCGCCAGCGGCGCCGGCAGTTTGCCCTCGTCGGCGAGGCTCCAGATCAGCCGGGCGAAACCCTGGATGTACACGTTCATCGAGGCGAAGCAGGCCAGGTAGCCGACCGTCGCCACCAGCCAGCGGGCCTGGTCGCCGAGCAGTAGGTCGAAGATCCGCGGCAGCGCGGTGGCGTCGGTGTTCACATCGCCGTAGCTGGCGAAGCTCAGCACCGCCACCGAACAGGCCCAGTACACCAGGCCGGCGAGCAGTACGCCGAGCAGCAGGGCGAGGGGGAAATCGCGCTGCGGGCGCTTGAACTCTTCGCCCAGGTGAGTGAAGGCCTCGATACCGACGAAGCACCAGAACATCACCCCCAGCGCCGCCGGCAGCAGGTGCCAGGAACCCTCGATCGGCGGCAGCAGCGGTTGGCTGGCCAGTGGCAGGTCGCCAACCCACCAGACCAGCGCGACGCTGGCGACGATCGCCACGGCGATCAGCCCCTGCACCAGGCCCGAGGCGCGCGCCGGGCGCTGGCCGAGCAGCAGGATGGCGCCGAGGGTGGCGAACTGGATGATCAGCGCCTCGCCCCGGCCGATCTCGAATACCGCCTGCCAGAAGCCGGTGGCGATGTTCAGCGCGGCGGGCAGACCGACCGGCAGCACGGCGAGGAACAGGAAGGCGGTCAGTCGTTCGGCGCGGGCGCCGAAGGCCCGGCCGATCAGGTGTGGCGCGCCGCCAGCGTGGGGGTAATGGCGACCGAGCTGGGCGAAGGTGAAGGCCACCGGCAGCACCAGGCCGATGAGGATCAGCCAGGCCCACAGCGACGCCTCGCCGGCGGCGGTGGCGGCCAACGCCGGCACCACGAAGATGCCGGTGCCGAGCAGTGAGGTGCTCAGCAGGCCGATCCCCTGCAGCAGGCCAAGCTCCTGGTTTAGACGGCTCATGTTGTATGCTCGATGCAATTTTCCGATTCCGCCATGGTAGGCGGCGCGCCCTTGTCTGGCAGCCGTCAAACCGTCGCCTTTGCCCGGCGAACTGGCGGAATTCACCTTATCCCTGTTTTTGAGAAGCCCGTGGACAAGTTCGACCGCCAGATCCTCGCCCTGCTGCGCGCCGATGCGCGTACTCCCGTCAGCCAGCTCGCCCGTGAAGTCAACCTGTCGCGTTCGGCCGTCAGCGAACGCGTTCGTCGCCTGGAAGCGGAGGGCGTGATCAAGGGCTACCACGCGCTGATCGCCGAGCCGGAAAACGGCGCGGTCAAGGCCTTCCTCGAGCTGTTCTACCAGGACAACCGCTGCCAGCAGTACGTCGAGCGCATGCGCGCCTTCGCCGAAGTCCGCCGCTGTTGCGGGATCAGCGGCGAGACCGACATGCTGGTCTACGTCGAGGCGCCGTCGATGGCGCGGCTCAGCGAGATCCGCGACGAGATCGAGCGCTACCCCGGCATGCAGCGGGTCAAGACCCATGTGGTGGTGCAGGAGTGGGCGATGTGATGCGCCTGCTGCATACCTCCGACTGGCACCTCGGCCAGCACTTCATGGGCAAGACCCGCCAGGCCGAGCACCAGGCCTTCCTCGCCTGGCTGCTCGCCCAGGTCCGTGAGCAGCAAGTGGATGCCGTGCTGGTCGCCGGCGATATCTTCGATACCGGTGCGCCGCCCAGTTATGCCCGCGAGCTGTACAACCATTTCGTCGTTGAACTGCACGCCATCGGCGCCGAACTGGTGGTGCTGGGCGGCAACCATGACTCGGTGGCCATGCTCGGTGAGAGCAAGACCCTGCTGGCGCAGCTCAACACCCGGGTGATCCCCGGCGTCTGCGCCGAGCTGGTCGAGCAGCTGCTGGTCCTGCATCGCCGTGACGGTACGCCGGGCGCGGTGCTCTGCGGCATTCCCTTCATCCGCCCGCGTGACGTACTGCAGAGCCAGGCCGGGCAGAGCGCGCAGGACAAGCAGCAGTCCCTGCAGCAGGCGATCCAGCAGCACTACCAGCGCCTCTATCAACTGGCCGAGGCCAAGCGCGACGAGCTCGGCGGCCAGTTGCCGATCATCGCCACGGGCCATCTGACCACCGTCGGCGCCAGCGCCAGCGAGTCGGTGCGCGAGATCTATGTCGGCGCGCTGGAAGCCTTCCCCACCAATGCCTTCCCGCCGGCGGCCTATATCGCCCTTGGCCATATCCACCGGCCGCAGAAGGTCGGCGGCCTGGAGCACATCCGCTACTGCGGTTCGCCGATTCCGCTGAGTTTCGACGAAGCCAGGCAGGGCAAGGAGGTGCTGCTGGTCGAGCTGGACGGTACCGGCCTGCGCGCGGTGACGGCGCTGCCGGTGCCGCGCTTCCAGCCCTTGTTGTCCGTGCGCGGCTCGTTGGTCGAACTGGCGGCGCAGATCGCCGAGGCGGCCCAGCAGGGCAGTGCCGAGCTGCCGGTCTGGCTGGAAGTGCTGGTCAGCAGCGACGACTACCTCAGCGATCTGCAGGCGCGGCTGGCCAAGCTGAGCGAGGGCCTGCCGCTGGAAGTGCTGCGCATCCGCCGGGAGCGCGGTGCGGCCCAGGCCAGCCTGAGCGGCCAGGCCAAGGAGACGCTCGACGAGCTGAGCCCGGACGAGGTGTTTGTCCAGCGGCTGAGCAGCGAGGAGTTGGACCCAGAGTTGCAGAGCGATCTGCGCGGTCTCTATCGCCAGGTGGTCAGCGCCCTGCGGGAGGATCAGGCATGAAGATCCTCAGCCTGCGTCTGAAGAACCTCAACTCGCTGAAGGGTGAGTGGAAGGTCGACTTCGGCGCCGAGCCCTTCGCCGGCAACGGCCTGTTCGCCATCACCGGGCCCACCGGCGCCGGCAAGACCACCCTGCTGGACGCCATCTGCCTGGCGCTCTATCACCGCACGCCGCGCATGAGCACGCTGTCGGCGAGCAGCAACGAGCTGATGACCCGGCACACCGCCGACTGCCTGGCCGAGGTCGAATTCGAGGTCAAGGGCGTGGCCTATCGCGCCTTCTGGAGCCAGCGCCGCGCCCGCGACAAGGCCGACGGCGCGCTGCAGGCGGCCAAGGTCGAGCTGGCCCGCGCCGATGGCGAGATCCTCACCGACAAGATCGGCGACAAGCTCAAGCAGACCGAAGCGCTGACCGGCCTGGATTTCGAACGCTTCACCAAGTCCATGCTCCTCGCCCAGGGCGGCTTCGCCGCCTTCCTCGAGGCCAACGCCAACCAGCGCGCCGAACTGCTGGAGGAACTCACCGGCACCGAGATCTACGGGCAGATTTCCCAACGGGTGTTCGAGCAGACCCGCGAGGTGAAGGTCGCCCTCGACCAACTGCGCGCCAAGGCCGAAGGCGTCGAACTGCTTGGCGACGAACAGCGCGGCCTGCTGGACGCCGAGGTGTTGCAGCTGAGCAGCGAAGAACAGACCTTGCTGGCCCGACAGACCGGCCTGCAGGCGCAGCGCCAATGGCGGGAAGCACTGGCCCGGGTCGAGCAGCAACGCGATGCTGCGCAGCAACAGGTGCTGCAGGCGCAGCAGGCGCTGAGCGAGGCGCAGCCGCAGTTGGCGCAACTGGCGGCCAGCGAGCCGGCCGCGCGCCTACAGGCCAGCCATGCCGACTGGCAGGGCGCGCAGCAGAGCGTATGGCAGACCGAACAGGCACAGGCGCAGACCCTGGCGGAACAGCAGCAGGTCGCCGAGCAACTGGGCGCCAGCCACTGGCAGGCCAGTCAATTGAGTTGGCAGATCGCTGAAGACCAACGTGCGCAGCGCGAGCAATTGGCGCAGCAGTACCAGCAACTGCTCGCCGAACAGGCGGCCCATCCGCAGCGCAGCCAGCTCGGCGAACAGCTGGGCGTCTGGCAGGGCCAATTCAGTGCCCGCGAGCAATTGCAGGCGGAAATCGTCGCACTGAGCAGCCAACAACAGCACCTTGAACAGACCTTGCGCACACTGGCCGAGCAACTGCAGGGGCAAAGGGCAGCGCTGGCTGCCGGGCAGGAACGGCTGCGCGAGGCGCAAGGGAGCGAAACCGGGCTGGCCGGACAGATCGAGCAACTGCTCGGCGGCCAGGCCGAAAGCGCGCTGCGTGCCGAATGGCAGCTGCTGCATCAGCAGGCCAGCCAGTTGCAGCAGCTGCAGCAGATCGGCGCGGCGCGTCAGCAATTGGCGGCCGAGGCCACGCAATTGCAGGCTCGCCTGGCCGAACTGCAAGCCCAACTGGCCGATAAACAAGCGCAGCGCGAACGCCTGGTCGAGCAATTTCGCGAGCTGAAGCAGCAGATCGCCGACAAGGAAAAACTGCTCGAGCAGGAACAGCGCATCCAGGCCCTGGAGGCTTACCGGGCGCAGTTGCAAGCCGGTGAAGCCTGCCCGTTGTGCGGTTCCCATGAGCATCCGGCGATCGCCGCTTACCAGGCGCTGGACGTTTCCGACACGCAAAAAGCCCTGAGCGCCAAGCGCGCCGAACAGGACGCCGTGCGCGAGCGTGGCGAGAAGCTGCGCGACGAGCTCACCGCCCTGACCGCTCAGCAAGATCAGCTGCAGCAGCAGTCGGCCCGCAACCAAGGCGAGCAGCAACAACAGGGCGAACGCTGGCAGCAGCTATGCCGCCAGTTGGATGTGCAGTTGAGCGATCTGTCGGCGCTGGCCGTTCGCCAACAGCAGCACGTCGCACAGGTGGGCGCGCTGGACGTCCGCCTGAACGAGCTGGAGCGCCTGAAAGGCGCCCTCGATGCCGCCCGCATCGAGCGCCAGGGGCTCGAACAGGCGCGCAGCCAGCTCGAACAGCAATGCGCGCTCATGCAGCAGGAACAGACCAGCCGCCAGGCTCAGCAGGGCGAGAACCAGCAGCGCCTGGAGCAGCTGCAGGTCCGCCAGCAGGAGCAGGAACAACGGTTGCACGGTTCGCTGACCGTGCTGGGCTATCGCGTGCCGGACGACGGCGGTAGTTGGCTGGCCGAGCGGCAAGCCGAATGGCAGGCCTGGCAGCACGCCGAGCAACGTCAGCAACAGCTGGAGCGCCAGCTGTTGAGCCTCGACGCCACGCTGGCCAGCGCCGAACGCGATGCCGCGCACTGGCAGCAGCGCTGGTTGGCGCTGGGCCTTACCGAGCCGGCCGCGCTGCCCGCCAGTGCCGACCCCGGCGCGGCCCTGCAGCAGGCCGAAGCCAGCCTCAGCGCCGCGCACAATCGCGCCCAGGCGCTATTGGGCCGCCAGCAGTCGCTGGGCGAACAGCTCAGCCGGCAGCAGGCGCAGTTGCAGGCCAAGGCCGCGGCCTGGAACCAGGCACTGGCGAGCAGCCCGTTCGCCGACGAGGCGGAGTTCCGCGCGGCGCTGCTCAGCGAAGAACAGCGCAGTCATTTGCTGGCCTTGCGTAATCGCCTGGACAAAGCCCTGACCGAGGCCCAGGCCCTGCAGGCCGCCGCCGAGCAGAGTCTGGCGCAGTTGCTGGCCACGCCTCTCAGCGAGTCGAGCCGCGAGCAACTGGAGGAGCAGTGGCAGGCGCTCGGCGCCGAATTGCGCAGAGTCGGCCAGCGCCAGGGCGAGATCCGCGCCCAGTTGCGTGACGACGACGCGCGCCGGCAGGGCCAGCAGGCGCTGTTCGCCGCCATCGCCGCGCAACAGGGCGAGTACGATCTATGGCAGCGCCTCAACGGCCTGATCGGCTCGGCCGACGGTGCTAAGTACCGCAAGTTCGCCCAGGGCCTGACCCTCGATCACCTGATCTACCTGGCCAACCAGCAACTGCAGCGTCTGCACGGCCGTTACCAGCTGGCGCGCAAGGGCAGCGGCGAACTGGAGCTGGAAGTGGTGGATACTTGGCAGGCCGACGTCGCCCGCGACTGCCGCACTCTGTCCGGCGGTGAGAGCTTCCTGGTCAGCCTGGCGCTGGCACTGGCGCTGTCCGATCTGGTCAGCCACAAGACCAGCATCGACTCGCTATTCCTCGACGAAGGCTTCGGCACCCTGGACGGCGAAACCCTGGAAGTCGCCCTCGACGCCCTCGACGCGCTGAACGCCACGGGCAAGATGATCGGCGTGATCAGCCACGTCGAAGCCTTGAAGGAGCGCATCCCGGTGCAGCTCAAGGTGCACAAGGGCGTCGGCATGGGCTACAGCCGCCTGGATGGGTGCTTTGCCGTGGCCGGCGCGTAGATTGATCGTGAACCCGCTCGAAACAGAGGAGGCCAAGCATGCTGATCCGCGCACAAGACTCGACCCTGCTGCTCATCGACATTCAGGAACGCCTGTTCCCGGCGATTGAGGATGGCCCGGCCTTGGCCGAACACGCCGGCTGGCTGCTGCAGGTGGCGCAGCGGCTCGACGTGCCGGTGCTGGCCACCGAGCAGTACAGCAAGGGCTTGGGGCCGACCATTGCCGCGTTGCGCGAGCAGCTGGACGAGCCGGCCCTGATCGAGAAGATCCACTTTTCCGCGGCGCGTGAGAGCGAGCTGTTCCAGCGTCCCGGCGGCGATCGTCAGCAGTTCGTGGTCTGCGGCACCGAGGCGCATGTCTGCGTGCTGCAGACGGTGCTTGACCTGCTTGAACGTGGCCGCGAGGTATTCGTGGTGGCCGAGGCGGTCGGTTCGCGCCGCACCGAGGACAAGGCCCTGGCCCTGGAACGCATGCGCGCGGCGGGGGCGAGCATCGTCTCGCGCGAGATGGTCGCCTTCGAATGGCTGGAGCGCGCCGGCACCGAGTTGTTTCGCGAGATCAGCCGCGAATTTATCCGCTGAGCGAAAACTCAGTTCCAGCGCTGCTTGCGCCAGGCGCGGCGCTGGTTCTTGTCGAGGAAGGTCCAGGCAATGAAACGGCTCTGTTTCTGCCCTTGGGCCATTTCGACCACGCGGATATCGCTGGCGCCCAGGGCCTGCAGGGCTTCGCGCATGGCCGGCAGGTTGCTGGCCTTGGACACCAGGGTGCTGAACCAGAACACCTGCTCGGCGAAGGCGACGCTTTCCGCGGCCATGCGTGCGATGAACGCGGCTTCCCCGCCCGTGCAATGCAGTTCGGCGCCCTGGCCGCCGAAGTTCAGCTGCGGCAGCTTGCGGCTCGGGTCGAGTTTGCCGAGGTTCTTCCACTTGCGCTGGCTGCCGCGCGAGGCTTCGTCCAAGGAGGCGTGGAACGGCGGGTTGCAGAGGGTGACGTCGAAGCGCTCATCGCTGCCGATCAGGCCCTGGAAGATGTGTTCGGGCTCGGTCTGGCGGCGCAGTTCGATGGCTCCGAGCGCCGGGTTGGCTAGCAGGATGGCGGCCGCCGAGGCCAGCGCGAGCGGGTCGATGTCCGCGCCGACGAAGCGCCAGCCATAGTCGTGCTGGCCGATCAGCGGATAGATGCAGTTGGCGCCGACGCCGATATCCAGCGCATGGATGCCCGGCCCGCGCGGGATCACGCCGTCATGGCTGGTGCCGAGCAGGTCGGCGAGGTAGTGCAGGTAATCGGCGCGCCCGGGAATCGGCGGGCACAGGTAGCCGGCGGGGATGTCCCAGTGGCGGATGCCATAGAACTGCTCGAGCAGCGCGCGGTTGAACACCTTGACCGCCTCCGGGTTGGCGAAGTCGATGCTCTGCTTGCCGTACGGATTGAGGATCACGAACGCCGCCAGCTCCGGGCTGCCCTTGATCAGCTTGGGGAAGTCGTAGCGGCCCTGGTGGCGGTTGCGCGGATGCAGGACGGCCTTCTTCTCGGTCGCGCGCGGCGGAACTGGGCGGGGTGGTTGGTTACGCATGGCGACCGGATCCGGATTGGCTTCGAGGCAGGCGGGCATTATTCATAACACGCCGACTTTGGCTAGCTCAGGTGGAGCATCTTGCCGAGATAATCGAAAAACAGGCAGTACAGGGCGATGGGCAGCGGCAAGCCGAGCAGGGTGCCGGCCAGGTACTGGCGAAAGCGCACGCCGGACAGCGCCAGCGCGTAATTCAGCGCTGGCACGGTCTGGAACAGCACGCGCAGCAGGGCGATGCAGGCGATCGGCCGCGCGTCGAGATGGCCGATGATGCGTTTGGCCAGGCGGTTGTCCAACTCGCGCAGGGCCGCGCCGCCGAGCAGGCGGATGAGGAAGAAGGTGCAGCAGCAGGCGAAGGTCGCCGCGCCATAGGTAGCCAGCCCGCCCCAGACGCGGCCGAGGGCGAGTACGGCGGCGGCGAGGAACAGCCAGCCGGGAATCTGGATCAGGTTGCCGAGGGCGAACAACAGACTGAACAGCAGCAGGCCGCTGAACTTGTGCTGCAGGATCAGCTCGCGCAGGAAGTCCAGGCTCAGGTCTGCGCGCAGACCGCTGAACTGGAACACGGCCAGCAGCACGGCGAGAAAGACCACCACCAAGAGGAAGCGCATGTACTTGTTCATCGGGTCCGCCTTTGCGCTAGTTGTCCGCGGAGAGCCTGTTCACGCTCCTTTGAGCGGCACCTCGCGGCTTACTCCGCGCGTGGTTTTGTGCGTTTGCCCCCTCGCCCACAAGTGGGAGAAGGGCGATTTCGGGAGTGTGCAGGCCGCCTAGAGCGACAAGATCCAGGGCGCCCTTAGCACACTGACGACCCTCACCAGCAGAGTAAAGGGTACGCCGAGACGGACGAAATCGCCGAAGCAATACTGCCCGGGGCCGAGCACCAGGGTGTTGACTGGCGAGGAGATCGGCGCCATGAAGGCCGACGAGGCGGCCAGGGCGACAATCATCGTGAAGGGGGGCGAGGCGTGCAGCTGCTGGGCGGTGGTGACCGTTACTGGGCCATCAGCGCGGCGGTGGCGGTATTGGAGATGAACAGGCCGCTCAGCGCGGTGACGGCGAACAGGCCGGCGAGGATCGCGTAGGGGCGGCGGGGAGTCTGTCAGGGATAGCCAAGCACAGTTTTGATCTGCGGGAGATGGGCGGCGATCCACTGCTTGTCGATGGCGCCCCAATCGCGGATCAGGTAGTGGCCGGCGTTGTTGCGCTCACCGGCCTGTTGCTCGAACCGGCAATCGATATCCAGATCGGCCAGCGCCGCGAGGGTGTCCTGCGCGGTGCGCCTCGGCATGCCGGTGGCATCCATCAGCGCCGGCACGCTGGGCGCGGTGCCGCTGTCGATCAGCCAGGCGACGTACAGGCGGCGGTAGAAGCTGGTTTTGGTTTTGCTGACGTCCATGGGCAACTCCTGAGCGTTGAGCGATAGGTTGGGCTGAGCTTGCGAAGCCCAACGCTCCGGCTGTTGGGCTTCACTGCGTTCAGCGCCAACCTACGGATAAAGCGAGGCCCGCAATCGCGGGCCTCGGGTTCAACTTACAGACTGGCGATCTTCTCGCGCTGCTCGATCAGCTTGGCCAGCGCCTGTTCGGCTTCGGCCAGCTTGGCGCGCTCCTTGTCGAGCACCTCGGCCGGCGCCTTGGCGACGAAGCCTTGGTTGGCCAGTTTGCCGCCGACGCGCTGGACCTCGCCGTCGAGGCGCTGGATTTCCTTGTCCAGGCGCGCCAGTTCGGCGCCCTTGTCGATCAGCCCGGCCATCGGCACCAGCACCTGCATCTCGCCGACCAGCGCGGTGGCGGACATCGGTGCTTCCTCGCCCTGGTCGAGCACGCGCACCGATTCGAGCTTGGCCAGCTTCATCAGCAGCGGCTCGTTGTCGGCCAGGCGGCGATGGTCCTCGGGCGAGGCGTTGTTGAGGATGATGTCGATGCGCTTGGCCATGGAGATCTTCATCTCGCCACGGATCTGCCGCACGCCGAGCATCAGCGCCTTGACCCACTCGATGTCGCCTTCGGCGGCGTCGTCGATGCGCGCCTCGTTGGCCACCGGCCAGGGTTGCAGCATCAGGGTCGGGCCTTGCTTGCCGGCCTGGGCCTTGATGCGCTGCCAGATTTCTTCGGTGATGAACGGCATGAACGGGTGGGCCAGACGCAGCGCCACTTCCAGCACGCGGATCAGGGTGCGGCGGGTGCCGCGCTGACGCTCGATCGGGGCGTTCTCGTCCCACAGCACCGGCTTGACCAGCTCCAGGTACCAGGCGCAGTACTCGTCCCAGACGAATTCATACAGCGCCTGCGCGGCCAGGTCGAAACGGAACTGCTCGAGCTGGCGGGTGACTTCGGCTTCGCTGCGCTGCAGCTGCGAGATGATCCAGCGGTCCACCGAGGACAGCTCGACCGGTTCGTCGTTGACGCCGGTGTCCTGGCCATCGGTGTTCTCGATGACGAAGTTGGCGGCGTTCCACAGCTTGTTGCAGAAGTTGCGGTAACCCTCGACGCGGCCCATGTCGAACTTGATGTCGCGGCCGGTGGAGGCCAGCGAGCAGAAGGTGAAGCGCAGGGCGTCGGTGCCATAGCTGGCAATGCCTTCGGGGAACTCCGCCTTGGTCTGCTTGGCGATCTTCTCCGCCAGCTTGGGCTGCATCATGCCGCTGGTGCGTTTTTCCAGCAGGGTGTCGAGGCTGATGCCGTCGACGATGTCCAGCGGGTCGAGGACGTTGCCCTTGGACTTGGACATCTTCTGGCCCTGGCCGTCGCGCACCAGACCGTGGACGTAGACGGTCTTGAACGGGATCTGCTGGGTCAGGTGCAGGGACAGCATGATCATCCGGGCGACCCAGAAGAAGATGATATCGAAGCCCGTCACCAAGACATCCGTGGGGTGGAAGGTCTTGAGAAAATCGGTCTGCTGCGGCCAGCCGAGGGTGGAGAAGGTCCACAGGCCGGAGCTGAACCAGGTGTCCAGCACGTCATCGTCCTGGCGCAGTTTGCTGTCGCCGAGGTTGTGCTTGGCACGCACTTCCGCCTCGTCGCGGCCGACATAGACGTTGCCGGCTTCGTCGTACCAGGCCGGGATGCGGTGGCCCCACCACAGCTGACGGCTGATGCACCAGTCCTGGATGTCGCGCATCCAGCTGAAGTACATGTTCTCGTACTGCTTGGGCACGAACTGGATACGGCCGTCTTCCACGGCGGCGATGGCCTGCTCGGCCAGCGGCTTGGTGGAGACGTACCACTGGTCGGTCAGCCACGGCTCGATGACGGTGCCGGAGCGGTCGCCGCGCGGCACTTTCAGCGCGTGATCGTCGATCTTCTCCAGCAGGCCGGCGGCCTCGAAGGCGGCGACGATCTTCTTGCGCGCCTCGAAGCGGTCGAGGTAGGCGTATTCGCCCGGCAGGCTGGCGTCGACCTCGTCGTTGACGCTGCCGTCGAGGTTGAACACCTGGGCGACCGGCAGCACCGCGGCGTTCTTGTCGAAGATGTTGAGCAGCGGCAGGTTGTGGCGCTTGCCGACTTCGTAGTCGTTGAAGTCGTGGGCCGGGGTGATCTTCACGCAGCCGGTGCCGAACTCGGGATCGCAATACTCGTCGGCGATGATCGGGATGCGCCGGCCCACCAGCGGTAGCTCGACGAAGGTGCCGATCAGCGCCTTATAGCGCTCGTCGGTTGGGTGCACGGCGACGGCGGCGTCGCCGAGCATGGTTTCCGGGCGGGTGGTGGCGACGACCAGATGGTCCTTGCCGTCGGCGGTCTTGTGGCCGTCGGCCAGCGGATAGCGCAGATTCCACAGGTGGCCCTTCTCGTCGTGGTTTTCCACTTCGAGGTCGGAGATCGCCGTGTGCAGCTTGGTGTCCCAGTTGACCAGGCGCTTGCCGCGGTAGATCAGGCCGTCCTCGTGCAGGCGCACGAAGGCTTCCTTGACCGCATCGGAGAGGCCGTCGTCCATGGTGAAGCGCTCGCGCGACCAGTCCACCGAGGAGCCGAGGCGGCGGATCTGCCGGGTGATGTTGCCGCCCGACTCTTCCTTCCATTCCCAGACCTTGTCCAGGAACTTGTCGCGGCCGAGGTCATGGCGCGACAGGTTCTGCGCGCCCAGTTGGCGCTCCACCACCATCTGGGTGGCGATCCCGGCATGGTCGGTGCCTGGCTGCCACAGGGTGTTGCGGCCCTGCATGCGGCGGAAGCGGATCAGCGCATCCATGATCGCGTTGTTGAAGCCGTGGCCCATGTGCAGGCTGCCGGTGACGTTCGGCGGCGGCAGGGCGATGGTGTAGGGCTCGCCCGCACCTTGCGGGGCGAAATAGTTGTTGGACTCCCAGGTCTGGTACCAGGAAGTTTCGATGGCGTGCGGCTGGTAGGTCTTGTCCATGTGCGGCGGGACCGAAGGCTAATAAACGGAAAGCCGGCGAGTATAACAAAGCTGCGCCGGGCAACGGGCATGGGCAGGCGGATGGCGCTTCGATCCTCCGCCTGACGGGCTGGGGCAGGCGGATTACGGCTTGCGCTGGCTCAGCAGGCGACCGAGTCGGGCTTCGAGACGGCGTTTCAGCTCGGCTTCGATCTGCGGCACGAAATCGTCGATCACGTCCTGCAGGAGCAGCTGCGCCGCGGCGTGCAGCTCGTCGTCGAGGCACTTGAGTTCGCTGCTGGAGGCACTGTTGCTCGGCTGTGCGCGGGCTGGCGCAGGCGGCGCTGCGGGCGGCGTGAGCGGCGGGGCGATGACTTCGGACAGCACGGGAATGCCATCGGCGTCGACCGTCTCGGTCAGCAGTGGCGGGTCCAGGGTGCCGTCGTCGAGGAGCTCGCGGATCGACTCGAGGTCGTCCAGCAGATGCTCGGCTTTGGGCGGATGTTTTGGCGTGTCCATGGCGGGAATTACAGTTCTACACGCGTGGGATCATAGCCGCGTTGGCGGTACAGACGGAAATTCTCCCGGCAGGCGGTCAGCAAATCCGGTTCCTGATTGACGATCTCGATCACCCGGCTGAAGCACTCGAGAAAGGGCGAAATGTTCGCCTGCAGGTTGATCAGCAGGCCCTGCCGGTTGGCGGGCTCGTCGTCGAGGCCGAGCACCACCGGGGCCTGTGGACCGTCGCCGTGCAGGTTGTGCGGCACGAAGGTTTCCGCCTTGAAACGCCAGAGAAGCTCGTCCAACGCCTGGCTCTGGGCTTCGTCCTGGCAGCGTACGAACACCGGCAGGCCGTGGCGCCAGCCCTTCAGGGCCAGCTGACAGGCCGCCCGCAGGCGGTCCGTCGGGGTGGCCGAGGAGAGAACGTAGAATTCGACGCGGGTCATGATCTTTCCGATGTTCCTGATGCAACGAGATGGCCTGGCGGCGGGTTACGCCGCCAGGCGGCTAACCCACCCTACACCCGATCCAGCAGGTACTGAGTCAGCAACGGTACCGGGCGGCCGGTGGCGCCTTTGTCCTTGCCGCCGCTGATCCAGGCGGTGCCGGCGATATCCAGGTGCGCCCAGTGGTACTTCTTGGCGAAGCGCGAGAGGAAGCAGCCGGCGGTGATGGTGCCGGCTTTCGGCCCGCCGATGTTGGCGATGTCGGCGAACGGGCTGTCCAGCTGCTCCTGGTATTCCTCGAACAGCGGCAGCTGCCAGGCGCGGTCGTCGGCGTGTTCGCCGGCCTTGAGGATCTGCTTGATCAGCGTTTCGTTGTTGCCCATCAGCCCCGAGGTGTTGCTGCCGAGGGCGACGATGCAGGCGCCGGTGAGGGTGGCGATGTCGATCACCGCCTGTGGCTGGAAGCGCTCGGCGTAGGTCAGGGTGTCGCACAGCACCAGACGACCTTCGGCGTCGGTGTTGAGGATTTCCACGGTCTGCCCGCTCATGCTGGTGACGATGTCGCCCGGGCGGGTGGCGCCGCCGCTCGGCATGTTCTCGGCGCAGGCCAGCAGACACACCAGGTTGATCGGCAGTTGCAGCTCCAGCACGGCGCGCAGGGTGCCGAGGACGCTGGCGGCGCCGCACATGTCGTACTTCATCTCATCCATGCCCAGGCCTGGCTTGAGGCTGATGCCGCCGGTGTCGAAGGTGATGCCCTTGCCCACCAGCACCTGCGGTTTTTCGTCCTTGCTGCCGCCCTGGTAGTTGAGCACGATCAGCCGCGGCGGCTGCTCGCTGCCCTGGGCCACGGCGAGGAAGGCGCCGGCGCCGAGTTCCTTGAGTTTCTTCTCGTCGAGGATTTCGACCTTGAGGTTCTTGTGTTCCTTGGCCAGGGTCTTGGCCTGCTCGGCGAGGAAAGTCGGGTGGCAGAGGTTCGGCGGCAGGTTGCCGAGGTCCTTGGTGTAGGCCATGCCGGTCGCGATCGCCTGGGCGTGGGCGCTGCCGCGTTCGACTGCGGCCAGCTCGGCCTTGTCGGCGATCAGGGTGATCTTCTTCAGCGCGCGCGGGTCGGCCTTCTGGCTCTTGAAACGGTCGAACACGTAGCCGCCATCGGCCAGGGTTTCCACCAGCAGGCGGGCCTTGCCATAGCTGTCGCGGCCTTTGACCGCCAGTTCGCCGAGCGCCAGGGTCGCGTCAGTGCCGCCCAGGCTCTTTAAGGTGCCGAGCACGGCGGCAACTAATTTGCGGAATTGCCGGTCAGGCAGTTCGCCCTTGCCGCTGCCGACCAGCAGCACGCGTTCGGCCTTGAGGCCCGGCAGGCTGTGCAGCAGCAGGGTCTGGCCGACCTTGCCGGCCAGATCGCCGCGCTTGAGCACCGCGCTGAGCGCGCCGCTGCTGATGGTGTCCACCGCCTTGGCGAGTTCGCCGAGTTTGCGGCCTTCGCCGACGGCGATCACCAGCGTGGCGGTTTTCAGGGTTTCCGGGCGAGCGCTTTTGACGAGGAATTCCATGGCGTGTGTCCCCAAGACAACGAGTCGGTATTACGGGATAATGCCGAGCATTTTTCCGGTGGTCCGCCTTGGGCGGGCCGGCAGCAAGCGGCTAGTTTGAGCGTAGCCGCCTGAGCCTGACAACCCTGGAGCGTCTGGTTTGATTGTCTTCCGTTATCTGTCTCGTGAATTATTGATGACCCTCAGTGCGGTCAGCGCCGTGCTGCTGGTGATCATCATGAGCGGGCGTTTCATCAAGTACCTGGCCCAGGCGGCCCAGGGTGCGCTCGATCCGGGTGTGCTGTTCCTGATCATGGGCTTTCGCATTCCCGGCTTCCTGCAGCTGATCCTGCCGCTGGGGTTGTTTCTCGGCATCCTGCTGGCTTACGGCCGCCTCTATCTGGACAGCGAGATGACCGTGCTGTCGGCCACCGGCATGAGTCAGCAACGACTGCTGGGCTACACCCTGGTGCCGGCGACGCTGGTCGCGTTGCTGGTGGCCTGGCTGAGCATGGGCCTGGCGCCGCAGGGCGTGGCTCAGGTGGCGCGGATTCTTAATGAACAGGACGCGCTGACTGAATTCGACACCCTGGTGCCGGGGCGTTTCCAAGCGATGAAAAACGGCTCGCGGGTCACCTACGTGCAGGACATGTCCAAGGATCGCGGCGAGCTGGGCGGCATCTTCATTTCCGACAAGAGCCTGTCCCGTGACGGCAGCAAGGAGCGCGGCATCACCCTGCTGCTCGCCGAAAAGGGCCGCCAGCAAGTGCAGGCGGACGGCAGCCGCTACCTGATCCTGGAGAACGGCTATCGCTACGACGGCAATCCGGGCAAGGCCGATTACCGGGCGATCCAGTACGACACCTATGGCGTGTTGCTGCAGCGTCCCGAGGTCAGCAGCGATATCAGCGAGCGCGAGGCGATCCCTACCCGCGAGCTGTTCGGCAGCGAGGATCCCAGGCATGAAGCCGAGTTGCAGTGGCGGCTATCGATCCCCTTGTTGGTGTTTATCGTGACGTTGCTGGCGGTGCCTCTTTCACGGGTCAATCCACGGCAGGGGCGTTTCCTCAAGCTGCTGCCGGCGATTCTTCTGTACATGGCTTACCTGGCCTTGTTGATTGCCGCGCGGGGTGCCCTGGATAAGGGCAAGATCCCGCTGTCTCTGGGGCTCTGGTGGGTGCATGGGGTTTTCTTCGTGATCGGCCTGGTTTTGTTGTACTGGGAGCCGCTGCGCCTGAAGTGGGCCGGCCGCCGTGCGGCGCGTGGGGTGATCCATGGTTAAGTTGGATCGTTACATCGGCACCAGCGTATTCATTTCCATTTTGGGTGTGCTGGGGGTGATCGTCGGCTTGGCGCTGCTGTTCGCGTTCATCGACGAGCTGGGTGATATCGAGGGTGGCTATGGCCTGTTCGATGCCGCCTGGTATGTGCTGCTGACCACGCCGCGGCGGGTCTACGACATGCTGCCGATGGCGGCGTTGATCGGTTGTCTGATCGGGCTCGGCAATCTGGCCAGCAACAGCGAACTGACCATCATGCGCGCGGCCGGCGTGTCTGTCGGGCGAATCGTCTGGGCGGTGATGAAGCCCATGCTGGTGCTGATGCTGGTCGGCATTCTGATTGGTGAGTATCTGGCGCCTTGGAGCGAGAATCTGGCCCAGGCCAGCCGCTCCATGGCTCAGGGTGGTGGCGAGGCGCAGAGCGCCAAGCGCGGTCTGTGGCATCGGCAGGGCAATGAGTTTGTGCATATCAATGCCGTGCAGCCGGGTGGCTTGCTATACGGGGTGACGCGCTATCAGTTCGATGAGCAGCGGCATTTGCTGTCGGCCAGCTTCGCCAGGCGCGCGCTGTACCAGGGTGATCACTGGCAGTTGAGCGAAGTGGCAACCACGCATTTCCGTGAGCGCAGCACCGAAGTGATCAATGCCCCTGAAGAGCGCTGGGATGTCCAATTGACTCCGCAGCTGCTCGGTACCGTGGTGCTGGAGCCCGAGGCGCTCTCGGTTACCGGCTTGTGGCGCTATATCCAGTATCTGGCCGAGCAGGGCTTGAATAATGGCCGCTATTGGCTGGCCTTCTGGAGCAAGCTGCTGCAGCCATTGGTGACGGCGGCGCTGGTGCTGATGGCGATTTCCTTCATCTTCGGTCCGTTGCGTTCGGTCACCCTAGGGCAGCGGGTCTTCACCGGGGTGTTGGTGGGGTTCGTGTTCCGCATCGCCCAGGATTTGCTCGGGCCTTCCAGTCTGGTGTTCGGCTTCCCGCCGCTGCTGGCGGTGCTGATCCCTAGCGCTATCTGTGCGCTGGCCGGGGTGTGGATGTTGCGCCGTGCGGGTTGATGCAAGGTGAAATAAAAAAAGCCGGCGCAATGCCGGCTTTTTCATTTCTTATGCGTGTCTTTGGGCAGCTGAACGATCAGCGAGTCCGAGTAGATGTCGTGCCAGCTGCGCTTTTGTTTGTCCCAGAGAACCCAGAACAAGCCAAGGCCAAGGCAGAGCAACGAGGGAATGGCAATCATGAAGCGCAGCAGCGCTTGCTTCAGGTCAATCGCCGTGCCGTCGGCATTCTGTACGCGGAGTCCCCAAACCTGCATGCCGAGGGTCTGGCCGCTGTGGGTCCAGAACTTGGCGAAGAAGGCGAACAGGCAGAGGAGCAGGAGGGAGCTCAGCAGTGGGTCGCCGTCCAGGGCGCCGGAGTCGCTCAGTTGGCGCAGATGGACCTCGCCCACAATGCTCATTTGCACCAGCTTGTAGATCAGCGTGACCACCATCAGCAGGGCGATGCACAGCAGGAAGTCGTAAAACATAGCTGCCAGACGGCGCGGCAAGCCGGCATGGGGAAAGTCGCCTTGCGGGCGAAGCAGGTGCTTGGGCATAAAGAGGGGGTAAACCTGGCTGGCAAAATTGAGGACGCAAAAAAGCCCCTGATGTCGCCATCAGGGGCTCTTTAATTTCGGCAGAGCGCTTAGCCCAGGACTTGAACCTGGTCAGCCTGCATGCCTTTTTGACCTTGCACAGCAACGAAGCTGACTTTCTGGCCTTCTTTCAGGCTCTTGAAGCCGTTGCCTTCGATCGCGCGGAAGTGCACGAACAGATCCGGACCGCTTTCGGGAGTGATAAAACCAAAACCTTTCTCGTCGTTAAACCACTTGACGGTACCGTTCTGACGATTCGACATATCTTATTTCCTTGGAACTAGAGTTGATGACAGTCTTTTCAATATAGAAGAGAACTGGACTGGCTGCAGAGAGTAAGAGACGTCGAGCGGGATGTAGCAAATCTATCGATCTGCTGCACCAGGTCACGATTCAAAGCGACCCATGCAAACACAGCGCAGAAACTCTACGCCAGTTTCGAGAGAGAATTCAACCCTTCGAAAAGCAGGAATTTGAGGAGGTGCTGAATGGTTGTTTGGCAGAGTCTGTTAGGGTGCTCGCCCATTGGCGAGGCGGGCTTTGCTGGTTCTAGCGGGCGCCCTCATTGCGATAGCGCTTAAAGTTTGGTGCCCCGGGGGAGACTCGAACTCCCACTCCTTTCGAAAACGGATTTTGAATCCGCCGCGTCTACCGATTCCGCCACCGGGGCACAGACGGCGCGCAGTATAGGGACAGCCCTGCCCTCGGTCAATCGGGCTGCGTGGTCAAATTTGGCTATTTCCGCTAAACTTCGCGGCCCTGCGAAATGACCCTTCATCATGCGTGTTGCCGACTTCCACTTCGAGCTGCCAGAGGCGCTGATAGCTCGTCATCCTTTATCTGAGCGCCGTGCCAGTCGCCTATTGGTGCTGGATGGCGAGAGCGGTGCGTTGGCGCATCGCCAGTTCGCTGATTTGCTCGAGTTTCTCCGTCCCGGTGACCTGATGGTCTTCAACAACACGCGGGTGATCCCGGCGCGGCTGTTCGGGCAGAAGGCTACCGGTGGCAAGCTGGAGATTCTCGTCGAGCGAGTGCTCGATAGTCACCGGGTGTTGGCGCATGTGCGCGCCAGCAAGCCGCCGAAACCGGGGTCGACGATTTTGCTGGAGGGCGGTGGCACGGCGGCAATGCTGGCGCGACACGACGCCTTGTTTGAGCTGCAATTTACCGAGGAAGTCTTGCCGCTGCTCGAGCGCGTCGGCCATATGCCGTTGCCTCCTTATATAGATCGTCCCGATGAGGCGGCGGACCGCGAGCGTTATCAGACGGTGTATGCCGAGCGCGCCGGTGCTGTCGCGGCACCAACCGCGGGCCTGCATTTCGATCAAGGCCTGCTCGAGGCCATTCGCGCGAAAGGCGTGGCGACGGCATTCGTCACCCTGCACGTGGGGGCTGGCACCTTTCAGCCGGTGCGGGTCGAGCGCCTTGAGGATCATCACATGCACCGCGAATGGCTGGAGGTCGGCCAGGATGTGGTTGAGGCGGTCGCGGCCTGTCGTCAGCGTGGCGGCCGTGTCGTCGCCGTGGGCACGACCAGTGTGCGCTCGCTGGAGAGTGCGGCGCGCGATGGCGTGCTCAAGGCATTCAGTGGCGATACCGACATCTTTATCTATCCCGGGCGGCCCTTCCATGTGGTCGATGCCTTGGTGACCAACTTCCATCTGCCGGAATCCACGCTGCTGATGCTGGTTTCGGCCTTTGCCGGCTATCCGGAAGCCATGGCGGCCTATTCGGCCGCAGTGGCGGAGGGCTATCGCTTCTTTAGTTACGGTGATGCCATGTTCATCACCCGCAATCCCGCGCCGCGCGGGCCAGAGGAAAAAGCATGACCGGTAGCTGCCGTATGTCCTTCGAGCTGTTGGCGACCGATGGCAAGGCGCGCCGTGGGCGGCTGACGTTTCCCCGTGGCGTAGTCGAAACGCCGGCCTTCATGCCGGTCGGTACCTACGGCACGGTCAAGGGGATGTTGCCGCGCGATATCGAGGCGATCGGCGCGCAGATCATCCTCGGCAATACCTTCCATCTCTGGCTGCGACCGGGTACGGAAGTGATCAAACGGCTGGGCGATCTGCATGACTTCATGCAGTGGCAGGGACCGATCCTCACCGATTCGGGCGGTTTCCAAGTGTTCAGCCTGGGAGCGATGCGCAAGATCAAGGAGGAGGGGGTGACCTTTGCCTCGCCGGTCGATGGCAGCAAGGTGTTCATGGGGCCGGAAGAGTCGATGCAGGTGCAGCGCGATCTGGGCTCGGACATCGTGATGATCTTCGATGAATGCACGCCGTACCCCGCCGATGAGCAGGTCGCACGGACGTCCATGGAGTTGTCGCTGCGCTGGGCCAAGCGCTCGAAAATCGCCCATGGCGACAGTACCGCGGCGTTGTTCGGCATCGTCCAGGGCGGCATGCATCAAGACTTACGCATGCGTTCGCTGGAAGGCTTGGAGCAGATCGGTTTCGATGGCCTGGCCATCGGCGGCTTGTCGGTGGGTGAGCCCAAGGAAGAGATGATTCGCGTGCTGGACTACCTGCCCGGCCAGATGCCGGCCGACAAGCCGCGCTATCTGATGGGGGTCGGCAAGCCGGAAGATCTGGTCGAAGGCGTGCGCCGTGGCGTCGATATGTTCGATTGCGTGATGCCGACCCGCAACGCGCGCAATGGCCACCTGTTCATCGACACCGGGGTGTTAAAAATCCGCAATGCGGTGCACCGTCACGATGACTCGCCGCTGGATCCGAGTTGCGACTGCTACACCTGCAAGCACTTCTCCCGCGCCTATCTGCACCACCTGGATAAGTGCGGTGAAATGCTCAGTAGCATGCTGAATACCATCCACAATTTGCGCCATTACCAGCGCCTGATGGCTGGTTTGCGCGAGGCTATTCAACAGGGTACATTGGCCGCCTTTGTCGATGCCTTCTACGCCCGGCGCGGCCTGCAAACGCCGGCGTTGGACTGAATAACTAAAACTTTCCAAGACCTTTCAACAGGAGTCCTTTATGAGCTTTTTGATCCCCGCTGCCTACGCGGATGCTGCTCCGGCCGCTGCCGGCCCCGTTGGTGCTGGTTTTGAGTGGGTTTTCCTGGTCGGTTTCCTTGTGATCTTTTACCTGATGATCTGGCGTCCGCAGGCCAAGCGTGCCAAGGAGCACAAGAACCTGCTTGGTGGTCTGCAAAAGGGTGATGAAGTGGTCACTTCCGGCGGTATTGCGGGCAAGATCAACAAGGTCACCGATGATTTCGTGGTGATCGAAGTGTCCGATACCGTCGAGCTGAAGATCCAGAAAGGCGCGATCGCCGCGACCCTGCCGAAAGGCACGCTAAAAGCCATCTAACCCACACATTATTAATAATCGACGGGGCGCTATAAGCGCCCCGTGTCATAAGCGGGCGGCGTCATGCTGAATAAATACCCTCTGTGGAAATATCTGTTGATCCTGGCAGTGCTGGTGATTGGCTTTATCTATTCCGCACCCAACCTGTTTCCGGATGATCCGGCCATTCAGATCAGTGGCGCCAGTACCGCGCTGAAGATCGAGCAGTCTGACCTCGAGCGCGTTAGCGAAGCGCTGGCCGATGCCAAAATCGTCGTCAAGGCGAGCAGCCTGAAAGCCGGTGGCAAAGATGGTCTGTTGCGTCTGGCCAAGCAGGAAGACCAGCTGCCAGCCAAGGACATCGTGCGCAAGACGCTGGGGGATGATTACGTCGTGGCGTTGAACCTGGCGCCGACCACGCCGCAGTGGTTGCGCAGCCTCGGGGCGTCGCCGATGAAGCTCGGTCTGGACCTGTCCGGTGGTGTGCATTTCCTCCTGGAAGTGGACATGGAGAAGGCGCTCGATGCGCGTCGCAAGGTCTATGAGGGTGAGGTCAAGAGCCTGCTGCGCAAGGAGCGTGTACGTTATCGCAGTCTGCCGCAGGCTGGCGGTGCGATTCAGCTGGGCTTTGCCGATGAGGACTCGCTGACCAAGGCGCAGAGTCTGATTCGTAAGGACTTCAACGATTTCCAGGTGACCGCCGCTGAGCGCAATGGCTTGCAGGTGCTGCGCTTGGAGATGACCCCGGCCAAGTTGGCCGAGATTCGTGAATATTCGATCAAGCAGAACCTGACTACCGTGCGTAATCGGGTCAACGAACTGGGGGTGGCTGAGCCGCTGGTGCAGCGCCAAGGCGCCAACCGCATCGTGGTCGAGTTGCCTGGAGTGCAGGACACCGCCGAAGCCAAGCGGATTCTCGGTAAGACCGCCAACCTGGAGTTCCGCCTGGCTGCCGGCCCGGATGCGACCAAGGCCACGACCGAGTCCTTCGAGTTCCGCGAGCCGGGGCGTCCGCCCGTGCCGTTGGAGCGCGGCCTGATCATCACCGGCGACCAGGTGACCGATGCGCAGGCGAGCTTCGACGAGAATGGCCGTCCGCAAGTCAATATCCGTCTGGATGGCCATGGCGGCGAGCTGATGAACCGCGCCACGCGCAATAACGTCGGGCGCAGCATGGCGGTGATCTTCATCGAGCAGAAGCCGCAGACCCGCTATGTCAAGCAAGTGGTCGACGGCGTCGAGAAAGAAGTCGCCGTGCCGACCTTCAAGGAAGAGAAGAAGATCATCAGTCTGGCGACCATCCAGTCGGCGCTCGGCAGTCAATTCCGCATCACCGGCCTGGACGGCCAGGGCGAGTCTTCCGAGCTGGCGCTGCTGTTGCGCGCCGGTGGTCTGGCGGCGCCGATGTACTTCGCCGAAGAACGCACCATCGGCCCGAGTCTGGGGGCGGACAACATCACCAAGGGTATCGATGCTTCGCTCTGGGGCATGCTCTTCGTGTCGCTGTTCATCCTGGCGATCTACCGCTTCTTCGGGGTGCTTGCGACTGCCGCTTTGGCGCTGAACATGGTGCTGCTGCTGGCGCTGATGTCCTTGCTGGGGGCGACCCTGACCCTGCCGGGTATCGCCGGTATCGTGCTGACCATGGGCATGGCGGTGGATGCCAACGTGCTGATCTTCTCGCGGATTCGCGAGGAGATCGATAATGGCATGCCGGTACAGCGGGCCATTCATGAGGGTTTCAATCGTGCCTTCACGGCGATTCTGGATGCCAACCTGACCACTCTGCTGGTCGGCGGCATCCTCTTCGCGATGGGCACCGGGCCGGTCAAGGGCTTTGCCGTGACCATGTCGCTCGGCATCTTTACCTCGATGTTCACCGCCATCATGGTGACCCGCGGCATGGTCAACCTGATTTTCGGTGGCCGTGACTTCAAGAAGTTGTGGATTTAAGGGGAAGCGGCGATGAAACGTACGATCAACTTTATGGGCGTGCGCAATGTTGCGTTCGCCGTCACGCTGTTTCTGACCCTGCTGGCGGTGTTCAGCTTGGCCACCAAGGGCTTGAACTTCGGCCTGGACTTCACCGGCGGTACCCTGATCGAGCTGACCTATGAGCGCCCGGCCGATCTCGGCGAGGTGCGTGAGCAGCTGGCCAAGGCCGGCTACTCCGAGGCGGTGGTGCAGAGCTTCGGTGCCACTACCGACTTGTTAGTGCGCATGCCGGGGGATGATCCGCAGCTCGGCAATCAGGTTTCCGAGGCCTTGCGTCAGGCGGCGTCGGGCAATCCGGCGCAGGTCAAGCGGGTCGAGTTCGTCGGTCCGCAGGTGGGTGAGGAGCTGCGCGACCAGGGCGGTCTGGGAATGCTCCTGGCGCTGGGCGGGATACTGCTGTACCTGGCGTTCCGTTTCCAGTGGAAGTTCGCCGTGGGCGCCATCGTTTCGCTGATCCATGACGTGGTGGTGGCGGTGGGGATCATTTCCTACTTCCAAATCACCTTCGATCTCACGGTGTTGGCCGCGGTGCTGGCGATCATCGGCTACTCGCTTAACGACACCATCGTGGTGTTTGACCGCGTGCGCGAGAACTTCCGCGTGCTGCGCAAGGCCAGTCTGATCGAGAACATCAACATCTCCACCACGCAGACCCTGCTGCGGACCATGGCGACCTCGATCTCCACGCTGCTGGCCATCGTCGCCTTGCTGTTCTTTGGCGGTGACAACCTGTTCGGCTTCTCCATCACCCTGTTTATCGGGGTGCTGGCGGGTACCTACTCATCGATTTACATCGCTAACGTGGTGCTGGTCTGGCTGAATCTGACCACTGAAGATCTGATCCCGCCGGCCGTGAGCGAAGAGGTCGACGAGCGTCCCTGAGCCACTTTTCAATATTGTGATCTTGCTCTTGCAGTGGTTTGCTGGCGGTGGCGGTGGAACTTCACCTCCGCCAGCTACTCCAAGGCTAGGAGTAAGGTATTTCATGCCGGATGACTGAACGCCAGGAGGTGCAAGTGAACAAGTCCATGCTCGTTGGTGCGGTGCTAGGCGCGGTGGGTGTTACCGCGGGCGGTGCTGTAGCCACTTACAGTCTGGTCGGTGGTGGCGGCCCCGAGTACGCCGAAGTGCTTGCTGTGCAGCCGGTCAAAGAGACCATCAAGACCCCTCGCGAAGTCTGCAAAGACGTGGCGGTCACGCATCAGCGGCCGGTAAAGGATCAGCATCAGATTGCCGGTACCGTGCTGGGTGCGGTAGCAGGTGGCCTGCTGGGCAACCAAGTTGGTGGCGGTACCGGCAAGAAGATTGCGACCGTGGCCGGTGCTGTTGGCGGTGGTTATGCCGGCAACAAGGTGCAGGAAGGCATGCAGCAGCGCGACACCTACACCACCACGGAAACCCGCTGCCATACCGTGACCGACACCAGTGATAAGGTCGTTGGTTACGATGTGAAATACCAGCTGGATGGCAAGGCTGGTCAGGTGCGCATGGATCATGATCCGGGCCGCCAGATTCCTGTCGAGAAAGGCAAGCTGGTGTTGGTGCAGCAGTCCGCGCAAATCTCGCAGTAATACACTGCCAATAAAAAACGCCCTTCGGGGCGTTTTTTATTGGTTGGATCCGCAGGGCGGGATTAGCGCTTCATCGATGGCGCCAGGTGCGGCTGAATAGCAGTGAGAACGGCTTTGAAGCATTTGGTGTTGCCGGCAACGATATGGCCCTTTTCGAGGAATTCGTGGCCACCGGAGAAGTCGCTGATCAGGCCGCCTGCTTCCTGGATCAGCAGGGCGCCGGCCGCCATGTCCCACTCGGAGAGGCCGAATTCCCAGAAGGCATCGAAGCGGCCGGCGGCCACATAGGCGAGATCCAGGCTGGCGGCGCCGGCGCGGCGGATGCCGGCGGTTTGGCCGACCAGGCTGCGGAACATGCCTAGGTAATTGTCGAGATTGTCGATCTGGGTGTCGCGGAAGGGGAAACCGGTGCCGATCAAGGCGCCATCCAGGCTTTTGCGAGAGCTGACGCGCAGGCGGCGACCGTTGAGGGCGGCGCCACGGCCACGACTGGCGGTGAATTCTTCCTGGCGCACCGGATCGAGTACCACAGCGTGCTCGAGGCGGCCGCGGTATTTACAGGCAATGCTGACGGCAAAATGCGGTACGCCGCGAACGAAGTTGGTGGTGCCGTCCAGCGGGTCGATGATCCACAGATAGTCGGCGCCTTCGCCGCTGCCTTCGATCAGGCCGCCTTCTTCGCCGAGGAAGCCGTGATTCGGGTAGGCCTTGCGCAGGGCTTGAATGATCGTCTGTTCGGCGGCGCGGTCGACCTCGGTGACGTAGTCCTTGGCATCTTTCTCGTTGACCGAGATGGTGTCCAAGCGCTCGATGGAGCGGAAAATCAGTTCTGCGGCGCTGCGGGCTGCGCGCAGCGCGATATTCAGCATTGGCTGCATGGAGGGTCTCACCTGGGTCGTTAAAGAAAGCCGAACATTCTAACAGAAAAGCCTAGTGTAAGAAGCGCTGCCTGTGCCCCGCGTGGCGTTCGCTCAAGGGCTTCTGTAAGCTCTATGCCCCTTTGGTTGTCTGGTTGGGTGCTCGCGGTGCTGCAAAATATTCGCGTGGTTCTGGTTAACACCAGTCATCCCGGCAACATCGGTGCTGCCGCGCGGGCCATGAAAAACATGGGGTTGTCGCATCTGGTGCTGGTTGACCCGGTGGCCTTCCCCAGTGCCGAGGCGGTTGTTCGGGCCTCGGGCGCTGACGATATTCTGGCGGCTGCTCAGGTGGTCTCGACCCTTGAGGAGGCGCTGGTGGGTTGCAGTCTGGTGCTGGGTACCAGTGCGCGCGACCGGCATATCCCTTGGCCGCTGCTCGATCCGCGTGAGTGCGCAGTAAACACGGTGGAGCGGGCGGGGCAAGGAGTTCAGGTGGCCTTGGTGTTTGGTCGCGAATACGCCGGGTTGACCAATGACGAACTGCAGCGCTGCCACTTTCATGTGCACATTCCCTCGGATCCGCAGTTCAGCTCGCTCAATCTGGCGGCTGCTGTGCAGGTTTTGACCTATGAGGTGCGCATGGCCTGGTTGGCGGCACAGGGGCAGCCGACCAAGATGGCGAAGCAGGAGAATAGACCCGAGGTCGACGCGCAGTTGGTCACCGCAGATGAGTTGGAGTTGTTCTACGGCCATCTTGAGAGCACCTTGATAGAAATCGGTTTTCTCGACCCGGAGAGGCCGCGGCACCTAATGTCCCGTTTGCGGCGGCTTTATGCGCGCAGTGCCATCAGCCGGCTGGAGATGAATATCCTGCGCGGCATTTTGACCGAGACGCAGGCGACAGCTCGCGGGTTACCCCATAAGCGGAGGAGTGAGTGATGTTTGAGCGTGTGCGGGAAGATATTCAGAGCGTCTTCCACCGTGATCCGGCTGCGCGCAATCCGTTCGAGGTGCTGACCTGCTACCCGGGGTTGCATGCGGTCTGGCTGCATCGGCTGGCTCACGGGTTGTGGGGCTTCGGCTGGAAATGGTTGGCGCGCCTGGTGTCCAGCTTCGGGCGCTGGTTTACCGGTATCGAGATTCACCCGGGAGCGAAGATCGGGCGGCGCTTCTTTATCGACCATGGCATGGGCATCGTCATCGGTGAAACGGCCGAGATCGGGGATGACGTGACCCTCTATCAGGGCGTGACCCTGGGTGGTACCAGTTGGAACAAGGGCAAGCGTCATCCGACGCTCGCGGACGGCGTGGTGGTCGGGGCGGGGGCCAAAGTACTGGGTCCTTTTACCGTCGGGGCTGGGGCCAAGATCGGCTCCAACGCTGTGGTGACCAAAGAGGTGCCGGCGGGTGCCACGGTGGTAGGGATTCCAGGGCGCATCATCGTCAAAGCGGATGACGTGCTGGAGACCAAGCGCCAGGCCATTGCCGAGAAGTTTGGTTTTGACGCGTATGGCGTTAGTCAGGATATGCCGGACCCGGTGGCGCGGGCGATTGGTCAGCTGCTCGATCATCTGCAGGCGGTGGATGATCGCCTGGAGGGGATGTGTTCGGCACTCAAGGCGCTGGGTAGCGACTATTGCGCTAAAGAGCTGCCCGCTTTGCGCGATGAGGACTTTGCTGACGTCAAGGATGCGGGCGACAAGCCGGCGGCTTGATGCGCTTGGGTGCGCGCTCTGCTATGATGCGCGCCCTTTTCCAGGGCTAATTCCGAGTAGGGTGATGGGTCTAATAGTTGACTCAAATACTCGGAAATAGCATACTCGCGCCAAACCAGTGATCCTGCGGTAAAAGCCATGCGATTGACCACCAAAGGCCGGTATGCCGTCACCGCCATGCTTGATTTGGCGCTGCACGCGCAGCATGGTCCGGTGTCCCTGGCTGATATTTCCGAGCGCCAAGGCATTTCCCTGTCCTACTTGGAACAATTATTCGCCAAGCTGCGTCGCGGCAATCTGGTTTCCAGTGTGCGCGGTCCGGGTGGCGGCTATCAGTTGTCACGGGACATGAGCGGCATTCAGGTGGCGGAGGTCATCGATGCAGTCAATGAGTCCGTGGATGCCACGCGCTGCCAGGGCATGGGTGACTGCCACGCCGGGGATACCTGTCTGACCCACCATCTGTGGTGTGATCTCAGCCAGCAGATCCATGAGTTTCTTAGCGGTATCAGCTTGGCCGACCTCGTGACTCGCCGTGAGGTGCAGGAAGTCGCCCAGCGTCAGGATCAGCGTCGTTGCAATAGCCGCGCGATGCATCTGGATAAGATTGAAGCGTCCGCCGTCGACTGAGTGGGGCGTCTGCCTGATAGGAGAAAGCCAATGAAATTGCCGATTTACCTCGATTATTCCGCGACGACGCCGGTCGATCCGCGCGTTGCGCAGAAAATGAGCGAGTGCCTGCTGGTTGATGGCAACTTCGGTAACCCGGCTTCGCGTTCCCATGTGTTCGGCTGGAAGGCCGAAGAGGCGGTGGAGAATGCCCGTCGCCAGGTGGCCGAGCTGGTCAATGCCGATCCGCGTGAAATCGTCTGGACCTCGGGCGCGACCGAGTCTGACAACCTGGCCCTGAAGGGCGTGGCACACTTCTATTCGGGTAAAGGTAAGCATCTGATCACCTCGAAGATCGAGCACAAAGCCGTGCTCGATACCGCGCGCCAGCTTGAGCGCGAAGGCTTCGAGGTCACCTATCTGGAGCCGGGCACAGATGGCCTGATCACTGTGGCCATGGTCGAGGCGGCCCTGCGCGAGGACACCATCCTGGTGTCGGTCATGCACGTCAATAACGAGATCGGCACCATCAACGATATCGCCGCCATCGGCGAGCTGACGCGCGCCCGCGGCGTGTTGTTCCATGTCGACGCGGCCCAGTCCACCGGCAAGGTGGATATCGATCTGAGCAAGCTCAAGGTTGACCTGATGTCCTTCTCAGCGCACAAGACCTACGGTCCGAAAGGTATCGGTGCGCTGTATGTCGGTCGCAAACCGCGCGTACGACTGGAAGCTCAGGCCCACGGTGGCGGCCATGAGCGCGGCATGCGCTCCGGCACCTTGGCAACCCATCAAATCGTCGGCATGGGTGAAGCGTTCCGCATCGCCAAAGAAGAAATGGTCCAGGAGCGTGAGCGTATCCGTGGCCTGAGCCAGCGTTTCTTCAGGCAGGTCGAAGACCTCGAGGAGCTGTATGTGAACGGCAGCATCACTGCCCGCGTTCCGCACAATCTCAACCTCAGCTTCAACTATGTCGAAGGCGAGTCGCTGATCATGGCGCTCAAGGATCTCGCGGTGTCGTCCGGTTCGGCGTGCACTTCGGCTTCGCTGGAGCCCTCCTATGTGCTGCGTGCCTTGGGGCGTAACGACGAGTTGGCGCACAGCTCGATTCGTTTCACCTTCGGCCGTTTCACCACGGAAGAAGAAGTCGATTACGCCGCGCACAAGGTTCGCGACGCAGTCACCAAGCTGCGCGAGTTGTCGCCGCTGTGGGATATGTTCAAAGAGGGTGTCGACATTTCCAAAGTCGAATGGCAGGCGCACTAAGTAGTCGCCATTGAAGAGCGACCCCTGATGAGAGAGGAATACCACCATGTCATACAGTGAAAAGGTCATCGACCATTACGAAAATCCGCGCAACGTCGGCAAGCTCGACGCCGAGGACCCGGATGTGGGCACCGGCATGGTCGGGGCGCCGGCCTGCGGTGACGTGATGCGTCTGCAGATCAAGGTCAACGAGCAAGGCGTGATTGAAGACGCCAAGTTCAAAACCTATGGCTGTGGCTCCGCCATCGCTTCCAGCTCCTTGGCGACCGAGTGGATGAAGGGCAAGACCCTGGATCAGGCGGAAACCATCAAGAACACCCAGTTGGCCGAAGAGCTGGCGTTGCCGCCGGTGAAGATTCACTGCTCAGTGCTCGCCGAGGACGCCATCAAGGCGGCCGTGCGCGACTACAAGCAGAAAAAAGGTTTGCTCTAAGCGGTTGACGAGTAAGGAGTTCCGATGGCTATCAGCATGACCGAAGCCGCAGCCCAACATGTGCGTCGCTCCCTTGAGGGGCGGGGCAAGGGCGAGGGTATCCGTCTGGGGGTTCGCACCACCGGCTGCTCCGGGCTGGCCTACGTACTCGAATTCGTCGATGAGCTGGCTGGTGAGGATCAGGTGTTCGAGAGCCATGGCGTGAAGGTGATCATCGATCCGAAGAGCCTGGCTTATCTCGACGGCACCGAGCTGGACTTCGTCAAAGAGGGTTTGAACGAAGGCTTCAAGTTCAATAACCCCAACGTGCGTGGTGAGTGCGGCTGCGGCGAAAGCTTCAACGTCTGAGGCGGGTTGTGGGTATTCCCTGTCATTTTGCCCTGTTCGATCTGCAGCCAAGCTTTCGCTTGGATCTGGAGCAGCTGGCCGCGCGCTACCGCGAGCTGGCGCGCAGCGTCCATCCGGATCGCTTTGCCGATGCCGGCGAGCGTGAGCAGCGCCTGGCGCTGGAACGTTCCGCCAGTCTCAACGAGGCCTATCAGACGCTGAAAAGCGCGCCGTTGCGTGCACGCTACTTGCTGACTCTGCGCGGGCCGGAGCTGCCGCTGGAGGCGACCGTGCAGGATCCCGAGTTCCTGCTGCAGCAGATGCATTGGCGCGAAGAACTCGAAGAGCTGCAGGACAGTGCCGACCTAGCGGGTGTGGCGATCTTCAAACGCCGTTTGAAACTGGCTCAGGATGAGCTGAACGATAGCTTTGCCGCTTGCTGGGATGACCCGCGGCGCCGCGAAGAGGCCGAGCGCCTGATGCGGCGTATGCAATTTCTCGACAAGCTCTCCTACGAAGTGCGCCAGCTGGAAGAGCGCCTCGACGATTAACCCCTTGCGTTGCTTGCGCGGCGCGCCTGACATCCAGACTTCCTATGGCCTTACTGCAGATTGCCGAGCCCGGACAAAGCCCTCAGCCACACCAGCGTCGTCTGGCCGTCGGGATCGATCTGGGCACCACCAACTCGCTGGTCGCTGCCGTGCGCAGTGGTTTGGCTGCGCCTTTGCCTGACCATGACGGGCAGGTGATCCTGCCGTCGGCAGTGCGCTATCACGCCGATCATGTCGAGGTCGGCCAGTCAGCCAGGGTGGCTGCTGCCAGCGACCCGCTGAATACCGTGCTGTCGGTCAAGCGCCTAATGGGGCGTGGCTTGGAAGACGTCAAGCAGTTGGGTGAGCAACTGCCCTATCGTTTCGTCGATGGCGAGTCGCATATGCCGTTCATCGAGACGGTGCAGGGCGCGAAAAGCCCGGTGGAAGTTTCCGCCGATATCCTCAAGGTCTTGCGTCAGCGTGCCGAGGCGAGCCTGGGTGGCGAGTTGGTCGGGGCGGTGATCACGGTGCCGGCCTATTTCGACGAGGCGCAGCGCCAGGCGACCAAAGATGCCGCGCGCTTGGCCGGTCTCAATGTGTTGCGGCTGCTCAATGAGCCGACCGCGGCGGCCGTAGCTTATGGTTTGGATCAGCAAGCCGAAGGGGTCGTGGCGATCTACGACCTGGGCGGCGGAACCTTCGACATATCGATCCTGCGTCTGACCCGTGGGGTCTTCGAGGTGCTGGCAACGGGGGGTGACAGCGCGCTAGGTGGCGACGACTTCGATCATGCCATCGCCGGCTGGATCGTCGAGCAGGCCGGCTTGTCTGCTGACCTTGCGCCGGGCGTCCAACGCAGCCTGTTGCAAAGCGCTTGTGCGGCGAAAGAAGCACTGACCGATGCGGCGCAAGTCGAGGTGGTGTATGGCGACTGGCGTGGCCAGTTGTCCCGTGCGCACTTCGACGCACTAATCGAGCCGCTGCTGGCGCGCAGCCTCAAGGCGTGCCGGCGCGCAGTGCGCGACGTCGGTATCGAAATCGATGAGGTCGAGGCCGTGGTGATGGTCGGCGGTTCGACCCGTGTGCCGCGGGTGCGCGAGGCGGTGGGCGCGCTGTTTGGTCGCCAGCCGTTGACCGATATCGATCCGGATCAAGTGGTTGCCATCGGTGCAGCGATCCAGGCCGATACCCTGGCCGGCAACAAGCAGGATGGCGAAGAGTTGCTGCTGCTGGATGTGATTCCGCTGTCGCTGGGCTTGGAAACCATGGGTGGCCTGATGGAGAGGGTGATTCCGCGCAACACCACGATTCCGGTGGCGCGGGCCCAGGATTTCACCACCTATAAAGACGGCCAGACGGCCATGATGATCCATGTGTTGCAGGGTGAGCGCGAGCTGATCAGTGCCTGTCGTTCGCTGGCACGCTTCGAATTGCGCGGGATTCCGCCGATGGTGGCGGGTGCGGCGAAGATTCGCGTGACCTTCCAGGTCGATGCCGATGGTCTACTCAATGTCGCTGCGCGCGAGTTGGGTTCAGGTGTCGAGGCCAGCATCCAGGTCAAGCCGTCCTATGGGCTTACCGATGGCGAGATTGCCCGCATGTTGCAGGACTCCTTCCAGAACGCCGGCGAAGACAAGGCGGCGCGGGCTCTGCGCGAGCAGCAGGTGGATGCCGAACGTCTGCTGGAGGCCGTGCAGTCGGCGCTGGACACCGATGGTCAGGATCTGCTCAGTGCGGACGAGCGCGTGGCGATTGATATGCAGATGCAGGCGTTGCGCGAGCTGCTGGGCAGCACCGATGCGGTGGCCATCGAACAGCAAACCAAGCGCCTTTCCCAGATTACCGATGCCTTTGCCGCGCGGCGGATGGATGCCACCGTCAAGGCGGCCTTGTCCGGCCGTCGGCTCAACGAACTTGAGGATTAACGAGAAGATGCCGCAGATCATTATTCTGCCTCACGCCGAACACTGTCCTGAGGGGGCGGTGATTGACGCGCAGCCAGGCGAAACCGTGTTGAATGCCGCGCTGCGCTGCGGCATCGACATCGAGCATGCCTGCGAAAAGTCCTGTGCCTGCACCACTTGCCATGTGATCGTGCGCGAGGGTTTCAACTCCATGGAGCCTTCCGATGAGCTGGAGGACGACATGCTGGACAAGGCCTGGGGGCTCGAGCCCAATTCGCGCCTGTCCTGCCAGGCTGTGGTGGTGGATGAAGATCTGGTGGTCGAGATCCCCAAATACACCATCAATCAGGTGTCCGAAGGACACTGAGACGGGATCGCAGGAGCGCAAACATGAGTCTGAAATGGACCGATGTGCTGGATGTTGCCATCGAGCTGGCCGAGCGCAAGCCGGAGGTCGATCCGCGTTATGTCAATTTCGTCGATCTGCATCGCTGGGTGCTGGAGTTGCCGGACTTCAGCGATGACCCGCAGCGCGGCGGTGAAAAGGTGCTCGAAGCGATTCAGGCGGCCTGGATCGAAGAGTCCGACTAAGCGGATAGCGCCTGCGGGCGCAGCCCTACGCATTTAACCGGAACCCGCGTATAATTTGCGGGTTTAATTTTTCGCTTTAACCCTTGTTTCTGGAGCTTTCCATGGCTGTTCAACGCACTTTCTCCATCATCAAGCCTGACGCCGTTGCTAAAAACGTAGTTGGCGAGATCGTCACTCGTTTCGAAAAAGCCGGCCTGCGCGTCGTGGCTTCGAAAATGGTTCAGCTGTCCGAGCGTGAAGCCGGCGGTTTCTACGCCGAGCACAGCGAGCGTGGCTTCTTCAAAGATCTGGTTGCTTTCATGGTTTCCGGTCCGGTCATCGTTCAGGTTCTGGAAGGTGAAGACGCTATCGCCAAAAACCGCGAACTGATGGGTGCTACCAACCCGAAAGAAGCGGCTGCTGGCACCATTCGCGCCGATTTCGCCGTTTCCATCGACGAAAATGCTGTACACGGCTCCGATTCCGAAGCCTCCGCTGCGCGTGAAATCGCTTACTTCTTCGCTGCTACCGAGGTTTGCGCGCGCATTCGCTGAGGCGAGCTCGCGAGGATGAAGCCATGACTGACGCTGCCGGCAAAATCAATCTGTTGGGTCTAACCCAGCCTGAGATGGAAAAATTCTTCGAGTCGATCGGCGAGAAGCGTTTCCGTGCCGGTCAGGTGATGAAGTGGATTCACCATTTTGGCGTCGATGATTTCGACGCCATGACCAATGTCGGCAAGGCCTTGCGCGAAAAGCTCAAGGCCTGTGCCGAGATTCGCGGTCCGGAAGTGGTCAGCCAGGACATCTCCAGCGATGGCACCCGCAAGTGGGTGGTGCGCGTGGCGTCCGGTAGCTGCGTCGAGACCGTGTACATTCCCCAGGGCAAGCGCGGCACCTTGTGCGTTTCGTCCCAGGCGGGCTGCGCGCTGGATTGCAGCTTCTGCTCTACCGGCAAGCAAGGCTTCAACAGCAACCTCACCGCCGCCGAAGTGATCGGCCAGGTGTGGATTGCCAACAAATCCTTCGGTTCCGTGCCGGCGACCGTCGATCGCGCCATCACCAACGTGGTGATGATGGGCATGGGCGAGCCGCTGCTGAATTTCGACAACGTAGTCGCCGCCATGCATCTGATGATGGATGACCTCGGCTATGGCATCTCCAAGCGCCGGGTGACCCTGTCCACCTCCGGCGTGGCGCCGATGATCGACGAACTGGCCAAGGTCATCGACGTCTCCTTGGCGCTGTCGCTACACGCGCCTAATGATGAGCTGCGCAACCAGTTGGTGCCGATCAACAAGAAATACCCCTTGGCCATGCTGCTGGAAACCTGTCAGCGCTATATGTCGAGCCTCGGTGAGAAGCGCGTACTGACCGTTGAGTACACACTGCTTAAAGATGTGAACGATCGGCCTGAGCACGCTGAGCAGATGATCGCATTACTGAAAGACGTGCCTTGCAAGATCAACCTGATTCCTTTTAATCCTTTCCCGCATTCGGGATACGAGCGGCCGAGCAACAATGCTATCCGCCGATTCCAGGATCAATTGCACCATGCCGGTTTCAACGTCACCGTGCGCACCACGCGCGGTGAAGACATCGATGCGGCGTGCGGTCAGTTGGTCGGACAGGTAATGGATCGCACGCGCCGAAGTGAGCGTTACATTGCCGTGCGCCAGCTGAGTAACGATGCTGACGCTCCGCAAACCGCCGCGAGCCGAACCTGAAGAGAGGATGTTCATGACCCTGCGCGCCGCGCTTTGTGTGTTATTCGCCGGTTTGTTGGCCGGCTGTGTAAGTTCCGGCAGCGTCGATCCGATGAAGACCGGCGAGGGACGCGATGGGGCGCGGGATGCCTATATCCAGCTGGGTCTCGGCTATCTCCAGCAGGGGGCACCCGGCAAGGCCAAGCTGCCATTGAAGAAGGCCCTTGAACTCGATCCATCGAGCAGCGATGCCCATGCTGCCTTGGCGCTGGTGTTTCAAACAGAGATGGAACCGGAACTGGCTGACGAGCACTTCCGCGAGGCGCTGTCCCAGAACAGCAAGGATCCGCGTATCCTGAACAACTATGGCAGCTTCCTCTATGAGCAGGGCCGCTATCAGGATGCGATGGAGCGTTATCTGCAGGCGGCCCAAGACAACCTCTATCCCGAGCGTTCACGGGTGTTCGAAAACCTCGGAATGACGTCGCTGAAGCTGAATCAGTCGCAACAGGCGGAGAGCTACTTCGAGCGTTCTGTGCGCCTGAACAAGCGCCAACCGCGGGCGCTGCTGGAGCTGGCCGAGTTGAGTTACCAGCGCAAAGAGTATGTGCCGGCGCGCAACTTCTATGACAGCTTCAGCCAGTTGAGCGAGCAGAATGCCCGCAGCCTGCTGCTCGGCACGCGTCTGGCCAGCATCTTCGAAGATCGCGACAAGGCCGCCAGTCTGGGGCTGCAACTCAAACGTCTTTATCCCGGTACGCCGGAATATCAGCAATACCTGTCGGAGCAACGATGAAAGCGGCGCACCCCGAAGCTGTAGCGACGTCTCGCGTCAACCCGGGCGAGACTCTGCGTAAGGCCCGCGAACACAAGAACTGGAGCGTGGCCGAAGTGGCCGCCCAGCTCAATCTGACGGCCCAGCGCCTGATCCAACTGGAAGCGGGCGAGTTCGACAAGTTGCCCGGGCATACGTTCGCGCGCGGCTACCTGCGCGCCTATGCCAAGCTGCTGGGAATGGACCAGGCCCTGGTGGTGCAGGAGTTCGACCAGTTCACCGGTACCGACGCCAGTGGCAGCAGCGTGCATGGCCTGGGTCGCATCGAGCAACCGGTGCGCTTGTCGCAGAGCGTGTTGCGCTTCGTCAGCTTCGGCTTGTTGCTCGCCCTGGCCGGCATCGGTTTCCTCTGGTGGCAGGATCAGGCGGCTGACCGCGGTGGCGAACAGGCTGGCCTAAGTCTTGAACATGTGGAGGTTGAAAGTGCCGACGGCACCACGCAAATCCATCCACTGGACGAGCCGGAGGATCAAGCGGTAGTCGAGGCGCAGGTCGAAAGCCAGGCGCCGTTGGCCGAGGTGCAGCCGGAATTGGCCGCACAGCCGGAAGCCGAGGTCACCGGCACCTCTGCTGCACCGGTCGCGCCGGCTGTTACGCCCGTCAATCCGCCGGCAACTCAAGCGCCTGCGCCGATCAGCCCAGCGCCCGTGCAGGACACCGCCGCACAAACACCGACACCGACACAGGCTCCGACTCCGGTCGCGGTCGCCACGGCTGCTGCGCCGAGCGTGCCAGTCAGCGCCGCCGCTGGCGAGGGCCAGGTACGCCTGGGCTTCACCGCCAATTGCTGGATTCAAATTACTGACGCCAATGGCAAGGTGCTGGCCAGCGGGCTGAAACGCCCGGGCGACAGCGTCGAGCTGAGCGGCAGGGTCCCTCTGGAACTGCGTCTCGGCTACGCCCGTGGCGCGCAAGTCAGCTACAACGGTCAGGCAGTGGATGTGGCACCTTTCATCAGTGGCGAGACTGCACGCCTGAAACTGGGGCAATAAGCCATGCACGGTGAATCTCCGATCAAACGTCGCCAATCGCGCAAGATTTGGGTCGGCTCGGTGCCGGTCGGCGGCGATGCGCCCATTGCGGTGCAGAGCATGACCAACACCGATACCTGCGATGTCGCCGCCACCGTGGCGCAGATCCGCCGTCTGGAAGAGGCGGGTGCCGATATCGTCCGCGTTTCGGTTCCGGATATGGACGCCGCCGAGGCGTTCGGCAAGATCAAGCAGCAGGTCCAGGTGCCGCTGGTCGCCGACATCCATTTCGACTACCAGATCGCCCTGCGCGTGGCCGAGTTGGGCGTCGATTGCCTGCGCATCAACCCGGGCAACATCGGCCGCGAGGACCGGGTCAGGGCGGTAGTCGAAGCCGCGCGTGACAAGGGCATCCCGATCCGCATCGGCGTCAATGCCGGTTCGTTGGAAAAAGACCTGCAGAAAAAATACGGTGAGCCGACCCCGGCCGCGCTGGTCGAGTCGGCGCTGCGCCATGTCGAACACCTCGATCGTCTGAACTTCCCGGATTTCAAGGTCAGCGTGAAGGCCTCCGACGTGTTCATGGCGGTCGAGGCCTATCGCCTGCTGGCCAAGCAGATCGAGCAGCCGCTGCATCTGGGCATCACCGAGGCCGGCGGCCTGCGCTCGGGCACGGTGAAGTCGGCGGTCGGTCTGGGCATGCTGCTCGCCGATGGCATCGGCGACACCATCCGCATTTCCCTGGCGGCTGACCCGGTGGAGGAGGTCAAGGTCGGTTACGACATCCTCAAGTCCCTGCATCTGCGCTCGCGTGGCATCAACTTCATCGCCTGCCCGAGCTGCTCGCGGCAGAACTTCGATGTGGTCAAGACCATGAACGAGTTGGAAGGCCGTCTCGAGGATCTCCTGGTGCCGCTGGATGTGGCGGTGATCGGTTGCGTGGTCAATGGTCCCGGCGAAGCCAAGGAGGCGCATATCGGCCTGACCGGCGGTACGCCGAACAACCTGATCTATATCGACGGCAAGCCCGCGCAGAAACTGACCAATGACAACCTGGTGGACGAGCTCGAGAAGCTGATCCGCCGCAAAGCGGCCGAGAAGGCCGAGGCCGACGCGGCACTGATTGCCCGTGGCTGATGACTGCTAAGGATTTTCTGTGAGTAAGCTTTTGCAAGCCATTCGTGGCATGAACGACATCCTGCCCGAGCAGAGCCCGCTTTGGCGCTATTTCGAGGGAGCGGTGGCGAGTCTGCTGGATGGCTATGGCTATCGGCAGATTCGCATGCCGATCGTCGAGGCCACCGAGCTGTTCAAACGCTCGATCGGTGAGGTCACCGACATCGTCGAGAAGGAGATGTACACCTTCGACGACCGCAATGGCGACTCCCTGACCCTGCGCCCGGAAGGCACCGCCAGCTGTGTGCGCGCGGTGCTCGAGCATGGCATCAGCAACAATGGCCAGGTGCAGAAACTCTGGTACATCGGCCCGATGTTCCGTCACGAGCGTCCGCAGAAGGGGCGCTACCGGCAGTTCCACCAGATCGGCGTGGAGGTCTTCAACCTCGCCGGTCCGGATATCGATGCCGAGCTGATCGTACTGACCTGGCGTCTCTGGGGCCTGCTCGGTATCCGCAACGCGGTGACCCTGGAGCTCAATAGCCTGGGCACCAGCGAAGCGCGCGCCACTTATCGCGACGCCCTGGTGCAGTATCTGGCGGCGCGCAGCGAGTCGCTCGACGAAGACAGCAAGCGCCGGCTGAAGAGCAATCCGCTGCGCATTCTCGACAGCAAGGTGCCGGAAACCCAGGCGCTGCTGATCGATGCGCCGAAGCTGGCGGACTACCTTGACGAGGAGTCGCGTGTGCACTTTGACGGCCTCAAGGCCCGCCTGGATGCAGCCGGCATTCCCTACGTGATCAACCCCAAGCTGGTGCGCGGGTTGGATTACTACAGCAAGACCGTGTTCGAGTGGCTCACCGACCAACTGGGGGCGCAGGGCACCGTCTGCGCCGGCGGCCGTTACGACGGTCTGGTCGAGCAGATGGGTGGCAAGCCGACGGCGGGCGTAGGCTTCGCCATGGGTATCGAACGCCTGATTCTGCTGCTGGAAACCCTACAGCAGGTGCCGGAAGAGATTTCCCGCCAGGTCGATGTCTACCTCTGCGCCCTGGGCGAGGCAGCCGAGCTGGCAGGCCTGAAGCTGGCCGAGCGCCTGCGCGATCAGCTGCCGGGGCTGCGCTTGCAGGTGAATGCCGGCGCAGGCAACTTCAAGAGTCAGTTGAAGAAAGCCGACAAGAGCGGTGCGCTCTTCGCTCTGGTAGTGGGTGAAGACGAGTTGGCCCAGCAAGTGATAGGTTTCAAGCCCCTGCGTGGTCAGGGGGAACAGCAAAATATTGCCTGGTCTGAGTTGTCTCAGCACCTGGCGGCCTGTCTGCAGCAGGCGTGAGCATTTAGCGAAAGGAGTATTGGGGTGTCGCGTACAGAAGAAGAACAGTTGGCACTGGTCCAGGACTGGTGGCAGCGCAATGGCAAGCCCCTGCTGACTGGCGGCGCCTTGGCGCTGGTGGTGGTGTTCGGCTGGCAGGCCTGGCAGAAGTACCAGACCAACCAGGCGCAAGGGGCGTCGATGCTCTACCAACAGCTGCTGGAAACCACTTTCAGCCCGAGCGGCCAGCCGGATGCGGCCAAGGTCAGCGAGCTGGCCGGTAAGCTGAAGAGCGAGTATGCCGGTAGTCACTATGCCCAATATGGCAGCCTGTTCGTCGCCAAGGTGGCGGTCGATGCCGGCAAGCTTGACGATGCCGCTGCCGAGTTGCAGGCCGTCGTGAGCAAGCCATCGGATGACACCCTGGGTGAGCTGGCGCGTCAGCGTCTGGCCCGGGTGCTGTCGGCGCAAGGCAAGACCGAGGAAGGCCTCAAACTGCTCGAAGGCGAAGGCGACAAGGCCTATCTCGCCAGCCGCGAAGAACTCCGTGGCGACCTGCTGGCCAAGCTCGGGCGTACCGATGAAGCCCACGCCGCTTACGAGAAGGCCAAGGCGTCGCTGTCTGATGATGCCGCCGTGGGCAGCTTGCAAATGAAACTCGACGACCTGGCGAAAGGGGATGCGTGACGTGATGCGCTGGAAATATGCCGCACTGCTGGCCTTCGCCGTTCTCGCGGCGGGCTGCAGCAGCAATAGCAAGAAGGAACTGCCGCCCGCCGAACTGCCGGACTTCACCGAAGAAGTGCAGCTGAAGACCGAGTGGAGCCGCTCGATTGGCGACGGCCAGGGCGACAGCTACAACATGCTGGTTCCGGCCGTGGATGGCGACAGCATCTTCGCCGCCGACGTCAATGGCGAAGTCAAGGCGATGAACCGTCTGACCGGTGACGTACTGTGGGAGCAGGACCTCGACCTGCCGGTGTCCGGTGCGATCGGCGCCGGCTACGGCCTGGTGCTGGTGGGCACCCTGCGCGGTGAGGTGATCGCCCTGGATGCCAGTTCCGGCGAAGAAAAATGGCGCGCCCGGGTGACCAGCGAAGTGCTGGCGCCGCCGGCGAACAATGGCGATGTGGTGGTGGTGCAAACCCAGGACGACCGGATTATCGCCCTCGATGCCGCCACCGGCAGCCAGCGCTGGGTGTTCGACAACACCCCGGCAGTGTTGACCCTGCGTGGCACCAGTGCACCGCTGGTCACCAGCCGTCTGGCGATCGCCGGGCTGTCCACCGGCAAGGTCATCGCCCTCGACATCCAGCGCGGCCTACCTGTCTGGGAGCAGCGCGTGGCCGTACCGCAAGGGCGCTCCGAGCTGGATCGCATCGTCGACATCGACGGTGCCCTGCGGCTTTCCGGCAATACCGTGTATGTCACCACCTATCAGGGCCGGGTCGCCGGACTGGATCTGGATAGCGGGCGAATTCTCTGGCAGCACGAGGCTTCCAGCTACGTTGGTCTGGCCGAGGGTCTGGGCAGCGTCTATGTGAGCGAAGCCAGTGGCACCGTCGACAGCATCGATGAGCGTTCGACTTCCGTGCTGTGGAGCAACGATAAGCTGGCGCGGCGGCAACTGTCGGCGCCGGAAGTATTCTCCAGCTACGTGGCCTTCGGCGATCTGGAAGGCTATCTGCATTTGGTCAGCCAGACCGACGGCCGCTTTGTCGGCCGCGAGCGCATCGACAGCGACGGCCTGCGGGCGCGCCCGCTGGTGGTGGGTGACTGGCTGTATGCTTACGGCAATGGCGGCAAGCTGGTCGCGCTGACCATCCGCTAAGCTGGGTTCTAGTGTCCGGCCGCTGCCGTTTCACGGCAGCGGCCGTTGTGTTTTCTGTAATTGACTGGAGGGGCCTAATGGTTCCCGTAATCGCCCTGGTGGGCCGGCCGAACGTCGGCAAATCCACCTTGTTCAACCGCCTGACCAGGAGCCGCGACGCCATCGTCGGCGACCTTTCCGGTCTGACCCGTGATCGTCAGTACGGTGAGGCGCGCTGGCAGGGGCGTACCTACATCGTGATCGACACCGGCGGCATTTCCGGCGACGAGGAGGGCATCGACGCGAAGATGGCCGAGCAGTCGCTGCAGGCCATCGAGGAAGCCGACATCGTGCTGTTCATGGTCGACGCCCGCGCCGGCCTGTCGGCAGCCGACCAGATGATTGGCGAGCACCTGCGCAAGCGCAACAAGCGCAGCCTGCTGGTGGCGAACAAGATCGACAACCTCGATCCGGATGTGGCGCGTGCCGAATTCAGCCCGATGGGCCTCGGCGATGCCCTGCCGATCGCCGGTGCGCATGGTCGCGGCATCACCCAGTTGCTGGAAGCGGCACTCGGCGGCTTCCCCAAGGATGACGAGGAACAGGAAGAAGCGCACGCCGAAGAGGTGGCCGAAGGCGAGGAAGCCAAGCGCATTCCCGGGCCGAGCGAGAAGGATGGCATCAAGATCGCCATCATCGGTCGGCCCAACGTCGGCAAATCGACCCTGGTCAACCGCATGCTCGGCGAGGAGCGGGTGATCGTTTATGACCATCCCGGTACCACCCGCGACAGCATCTACATCCCCTTCGAGCGCGAGGGCGAGAAATACACCCTGATCGATACCGCCGGTGTGCGCCGGCGCGGCAAGATCAACGAGGCGGTTGAGAAGTTCTCGGTAGTCAAGACGCTGCAGGCGATCCAGGACGCCAACGTGGTGATCTTCGTCATGGATGCCCGTGAAGGGGTGGTCGACCACGACCTCAACCTGCTCGGTTTCGCCCTGGAAACCGGCCGCTCGCTGGTCATCGCCCTGAACAAGTGGGACGGCATGGAACCGGGTGAGCGCGATTACGTGAAGACCGAGCTGGAGCGCCGGCTGTTCTTCGTCGACTTCGCCGATATCCACTTCATTTCCGCGCTGCACGGCACCGGCGTCGGCCATCTGTACAAGTCGGTGCAGGCTGCGTTCAAGTCGGCGATCACCCGCTGGCCGACCAGCCGCCTGACCCAGATCCTCGAGGACGCGGTGCAGGAGCACCAGCCGCCGCTGGTCAATGGCCGGCGCATCAAGCTGCGCTACGCCCACCTCGGCGGTGCCAACCCGCCGCTGATCGTGATCCACGGCAATCAGGTCGAGGCGGTGCCCAAGTCCTACTCGCGCTACCTGGAGAACACCTACCGGCGCGTGCTCAAGCTGGTCGGCACGCCGATCCGCATCGAGTACAAGGGCGGCGATAACCCCTACGAGGGCAAGAAGAACACCCTCACCGACCGCCAGGTGAACAAGAAGCGCCGGCTGATGAGCCACCACAAGAAGGCCGAGAAGAAGCGCCGCGACAAACGCTGAGCCGCACGCGGCGACACCTGAAAAGGCGCAGAGGCTTAAGCTTCTGCGCCTTTTTCATATCCGTTGTGGTGCCGGCGGATGAGCCGATCGGCTATCCTCCGGCTTCGTGCCAGCCGCTGCCATGCGGCTCCGTCGTGGCGCGCGTCAGTGCAGGAAGGCCACCATGATTCGCAGCAAACTCCCCAACGTCGGCACCACCATCTTCACCCGCATGTCCCAGCTCGCCGCCGAAACCGGCGCGCTGAACTTGTCCCAGGGCTTCCCCGACTTCGACAGCCCGGCGGCGCTGCGCGAGGCGGTGAGCCGGCATATCGCCGCCGGCCACAACCAATATGCGCCGATGAGCGGCTTGCCCGGCTTGCGCCAGCAGGTGGCGGCCAAGGTGCAGGCCTTGTATGGCCGTGCTGCCGATGCCGACAGCGAGGTGACCATAGTGCCGGGCGCCACCGAGGCGATCTTCTGTGCGGTGCAGGCACTGATCCATGCCGGCGACGAGGCCATCGTCCTCGATCCCTGCTATGACAGCTACGAACCCTCGGTGGAGTTGGCCGGCGGCCGCTGCGTGCATGTGCCGCTGGCCCTGCCGGACTTCAGCATCGACTGGCAGCGCCTGGCCGATGCCATCACCCCGCGCACCCGGCTGATCTTCATCAACTCGCCGCACAACCCCAGCGGCGCGCTGCTCAGTCGTGCCGATCTGGATCGCCTGGCGGCGCTGATCCGCGACCGCGATATCCACCTGATCAGCGACGAGGTTTACGAGCATCTGGTGTTCGATGGCGTGCAGCACGCCAGCGTGTTGGCTCACGAGGAACTGTACCGGCGCGCCTTCGTGGTCAGCTCGTTCGGCAAGACCTACCACGTCACCGGTTGGAAGACCGGCTATGTGGTGGCGCCGCCGGCGCTGACCGCCGAGCTGCGCAAGATCCACCAGTACGTGACCTTCTGTGGAGTGACGCCGCTGCAATACGCGCTGGCCGACTTCATGGCCGAGCACCCCGAGCACATCCGCGAGCTGCCGGGCTTCTACCAGAGCAAGCGCGACCTGTTTTGCGACCTGCTGCGAGGCTCGCGTTTTCGCTTCACCCGCGCCGCCGGCACCTATTTCCAGCTGGCCGATTACTCGGCGATCCGCGCCGACCTCAACGACGTCGAGATGGCCGAATGGCTGACCCGCGAGCATGGCGTGGCGGCGATTCCGGTGTCAGTCTTCTATCAGAGCGCGCCGCAGGACCTGCGCCTGGTGCGCTTCTGTTTCGCTAAGCGCGAGGAGACGCTGCGTCAGGCGGCGGAGAAACTCTGCGCGATATAGCGCTATAGGGTGGAAAACCGCGAAGCGTTTTCCACCAGAAGTCGGTGGATGTGAAAAGCGACATCCACCCTACGACTTGCAATGGAGTCGAGATGAGCGACAAATCTGACCTCGAACTGGCCTTGGTGCAGACCACCCTGACCTGGCACGATCCGGCGGCCAACCACGCGCACTTCCATGTGCTGCTCGAGCAGGCGCGCGGCGCCGATCTGATCGTTCTACCGGAAATGTTCACCACCGGCTTTTCCATGGATTCGGCGGCCCTGGCCGAGCCGGAGGATGGGCCGACCTATGCCTGGTTGCGCGAACAGGCGCGCCGGCTCGATGCGGTGGTGACCGGCAGCATCATCATCCAGGCCGCCGATGGCAGCCATCGCAACCGCCTGCTGTGGGCGCGCCCGGATGGCGAAGTGCTGCACTACGATAAGCGCCACCTGTTCCGCATGGCCGGTGAGCACAAGCATTACACCCCGGGTGAGCGCCAGGTGCTGCTGGAGGTCAAGGGTTGGCGGGTGCGCCCGCTGATCTGCTACGACTTGCGCTTTCCAGTGTGGAGCCGCGATCCGCACGATACCGACCTGCTCTTATACACCGCCAACTGGCCGGCCGCGCGCCGCCATCACTGGAACAGGCTGCTGCCTGCGCGGGCGATCGAGAACCTCTGTTATGTGGCGGCGGTGAACCGGGTCGGCACCGATGGCAAGGGCTATCCCTATAGCGGCGACAGCCAGGTGCTGGATTTCCAGGGCGAGACCCTGCTGAACGCCGGCGAGGGCGACGGGGTGTTCCGCATTTGCCTCGAAGCGCGGGGACTGACGGACTATCGCGAGCGTTTCCCGGCGCACCTCGACGCCGACGGCTTCACGCTGAAACCGTAGGATGGGTTGGGCCTGCGTACCCATCAATCCGTACCGCATGGGTATCGCTGTGCTCAACCCATCCTACAAAAGCAAAAAGCCGCTTACCCGAAAGGTAAGCGGCTTTTTCGTTGCCAGGAATCGGCTTAGGCGGCTTGCGCCTCGCCCTGGCTGAGGGCGCGGTTCAGCGCGCTGAACAGGGCGCGGAAACTCGCCGTGGTGATGTTTTCGTCGATGCCAATGCCGTGCAGGGCACGACCGCCGTCGACGCGCAGCTCGATGTAGGCCGCGGCCTTGGCATTGGTGCCGGCGCCGATGGAATGCTCGGAGTAGTCCATGATCTCGACTTTCTCCGGCAGGCTGGCCACCAGTGCTTCCAGCGGACCGTTGCCCATGCCGCGCCAGTGCTGGGTTTCACCCTGGACACTGACTTCGATATCCACCGCGCTAGTGCCGTTCTCTTCCTGCAGGCGATGCCCCTTCAGGGCGTACGGCGCGGTGGCCTTCAGGTACTCGTTCTCCAGCAATTCGTAGATCTGCTTGGCGCTCATTTCCAGGCCGAGACGGTCGGTTTCGCGCTGGACCACCTGGCTGAACTCGATCTGCGTGCGCCGCGGCAGGCTGATGCCGTATTCCTGTTCGAGCAGGAAGGTGATGCCGCCCTTGCCGGACTGGCTGTTGACGCGGATCACCGCCTCGTAGCTGCGGCCGATGTCGGCCGGGTCGATCGGCAGGTACGGCACTTCCCAGATGCCATCGTCTTTCTGCTGGGCGAAGCCCTTGCGGATCGCATCCTGGTGCGAGCCGGAGAAGGCGGTGTGCACCAAGTCGCCGACGTACGGATGACGCGGATGTACCGGCAGCTGGTTGCATTCCTCGACCACCTTGCGTACGCCGTCGATGTCGGAGAAGTCCAGTTGCGGGTGCAGGCCCTGGGTGTACATGTTCAAAGCGACGGTCACCAAGTCGACGTTGCCGGTGCGCTCGCCGTTACCGAACAGGCAGCCCTCGACACGGTCGGCGCCGGCCATCAGGCCCAATTCTGTGGCGGCCACGCCGGTGCCACGGTCGTTGTGGGTGTGCAGGCTGATGATCACGCTGTCGCGGCGGCTGATATGGCGACCGAACCACTCGATCTGGTCGGCGTAGATATTCGGCGTGGAAACTTCCACGGTCGCCGGCAGGTTGAGGATTACCTTGTTCTGCGGGGTCGGTTGCCAGACGTTGAGCACGGCGTCGCAGACCTGCACGGCGAACTCCAGCTCGGTGGAGGTGAAGATTTCCGGCGAGTACTGGAAGGTCCACTGGGTTTCCGGCTGCTGCGCGGCGAGCTTCTTGATCAGCTTGGCGGCGTTCACCGCGATATCGACCACGCCCTGCTTGTCCTGGTTGAAGACGATGCGGCGGAATGACGGCGCGGTGGCGTTGTAGACGTGAACGATGGCCTTCTTGGCGCCTTTCAGCGACTCGAAGGTACGGGTGATCAGGTCGTCACGGGCCTGGGTCAGCACCTGGATGGTGGTGTCGTCGGGGATATGGTTGCCTTCGATCAGCTCGCGGACGAAATCGAAGTCGGTCTGCGATGCGGATGGGAAGGCCACCTCGATTTCCTTCACACCCACCTGCACCAGGGTCTTGAAGAAGCGCATCTTCTTTTCGGCATCCATCGGCTCGATCAGCGACTGGTTGCCATCACGCAGGTCGGAGCTGCACCAGATCGGCACTTCGGTGATGGTCTTCGATGGCCAGGTGCGGTCCGGCAGGTTGATGGCCGGGAAGGCGCGGTATTTGGTCGACGGGTCGTTCAACATGCTCATGGGGGAATCCTTTTCTTCGGGCCGTACGGGTGGCCAGCCGGGTATAGGGCGACGGTAGGCGATGAAGTGTGCGTTCAGCTTCGCAGTCGCGGGCTGACCAAGGTCAGGCAAGCGTACTGGCGCAACAAAATCAGGGTATGGGTGATAGTCATGGGTAAACCCTAAGCTGTGAGGTTAAAGCTGGCAAGCATTGCGATAAAATTGGCAGGAGTACGCAGGTTTTAATTATTGATGAGCTTTTATTGCGCATAAGCCCGGTTGGCTTTGTATTTGTTGCGGCGGTTTTTGCTCTCATGTCTCGCTGTTTAACCCGATTGCCCGCCAGCGCATTAGGGCTGGAACGCGCCGATAAAGATCGCCGGATCGACCCGGGCGTCGTTGAGGCTGACGTTCCAGTGCATGTGCGGCCCGGTGGCGCGGCCGGTGGCGCCGACGCGGCCGAGCACGGTGCCGCGCGGCAGTTGCTGGCCGAGTCGCACATCGACCTTCGACAGATGGCAGAACATGCTGATCAGGCCCTGGCCGTGGTCGACGAACACCGTCCGGCCGTTGAAGAAGTAGTTGCCGATCAGGATCACCTTGCCGGCGGCCGGCGCCTTGACTGGCGTGCCGGCCGGCACGGCGAAGTCCAGCCCGGCGTGCGGGTTACGCTCCTCGCCGTTGAAGAAACGGCGCACGCCGAAGCGGCTGGACAGCGGGCCGCTGACCGGTTTGTCGAACAGTAGATTGCTTGGCGTGGCGGGGCTGAAGGTTTGGTAGGCGCGGGTCTGCTCGGCCAGTTCGCGTTCGATGCGCTTGAGGTCTGCGGGCAGCGGGTTGACCTGGCGCTGGTTGGCCAGGCGGATGTGCTGCTCCGGGTAGTGCTTCGCTTTGACCATGAAGCTCAGCTGCTGGCGTCCACTCGCCGAGTCGACCGCCAGCTGTTGCTGACCGGGTTTGATCGTGAGCGGAATGCCGACGATGGCGATCCAGCGCTGGCCGTCTTCCTTGACCACCAGCACCGGCTTGTCCTGATAGCGCGCCTGGGGCGCGGCTTGGTCGCTGCCAAGCGGCAGCACGGCGACGCCGCCCGGCACCGGCTGGTTCAGCAGGCGGCTGAGAAAGCCTTCGGCGTGGGCGGGCAGGACGAGGCAGAGCAACAGGGCGGCGAACAGGCGCATTGAGGGTTCCGATATAAACGTAGGGTGGATGACGCTTCACCCATCCACCTTGGGTTAATCCAGCAGAGAAAGAGTCACCGGCGCCAGATGGTTGTCTTCGACGCGCACGTCCAGCTCGCCTTCGCCGAGCTTGGCGGTGAGCTTCTGCCCGGGGCGGGTCTGGGCGGCGCGGCGGATCGCCTGGCCGCGTTCATCGAGAAGGATGCTGTAGCCACGTCCGAGGGTCGCCAGCGGGCTGACCACGTGTAGCGTCTGCATCTGGCTGTGCAGCTGCAATCGGCGCGCCTTGAGGCCTTCGCGCATGGCCCGCGGCAGGCGTTCGCCGAGGCTGTCGAGGCGCTGGCGCAGGAGGGCGAGGAGGCGCCCCGGATGCTGGGCGGCGAGGCGGCTGTCGAGGCGCATCAACAGTTCGCGGCGCTGGCTGTGCTGGCGCTCGAAGGCGCGGCGCAGACGCATGTCCAGATCGTCGAGGCGCTGCGCGTGCTGGCGCAGGCGCTCGCCGGGGTGACGCAGGCGGCGGCTCAGGCCCTCCAGGCGCAGGCGCTCGCGGGCCAGGCGGTCCTGAATGCGCAGCCGCAGGCGGCGGTGCAGGCCGTCCAGGCGTTGCTGCAGGTCGCCGCTGTCCGGCGCCAGCAGTTCGGCGGCGGCGGAGGGCGTCGGCGCGCGCACGTCGGCGACGAAGTCGCTGATTGACACGTCGGTTTCATGGCCGACGGCGCTGACGATCGGCGTCTTACAGGCGGCCACGGCACGGGCCACGGCTTCCTCGTTGAAGCACCAGAGGTCCTCCAGCGAGCCGCCGCCGCGGGCCAGGATCAGCGCATCGAAGCCACGCGCGTCGGCCAGTTGCAGGGCGCGGACGATCTGCGCCGTGGCCTCGCGGCCCTGCACGGCGGTGGGGATCAGGGTCAGGCGCACCTGCGGGGCGCGGCGGCGGAACACGCTGATGATGTCGCGGATCACCGCGCCGGTCGGCGAGCTGACGATGCCGATATGTCGTGGATGGGCGGGCAGGGCGCGCTTGCGCTCGGCGGCGAACAGGCCCTCGGCGGCGAGTTTGTCCTTCAGCGCCTCGAACGCCAGGCGCAGGGCGCCGTCGCCGGCGGGTTCGACACTGTCGAGAATCAGCTGGTAGTCGCCGCGGCCCTCGAACAACGAGACCTTGCCGCGCACGCGCACGGCCAGGCCGTCTCTCAGGGCCTGGCGTACGCGGGTGGCGTTCTGCCGGAACAGCGCGCAGCGCACCTGGGCCTGGCTGTCCTTCAAGGTGAAATAGATGTGCCCGGAGGCGGGGCGGGCGAGGTTGGAGATCTCGCCTTCGACCCACACCTGGGCGAACACGTCCTCCAGCAGCACGCGGGCACGGCCGTTGAGCTGGCTGACGGTGAGGACCTCGCGTTCGAGGCCGAGTCTTTCAAAGGAGTCCTTGCGCATGGCGGCATGATAAAGGCTTTACCGGCCGAGCCAAAGGACGCATCCACTGGAGAGGCGGTTTAAGCTACACGCCTGTCCCGGCAAAAGTTGTGTGCACACCATGAGTCAGCAGCAGAGCATCATCGTCCCGCAAATCTCCACTTTCCCTGGGCACGAAGCCAAGGCGCGGGCCATTCTGCGCTGGCTGGTGCAGCAGGCGATCGTGCAGCCGCAGTTGAGCCATTGTGGCCGCGGGGGCGATGGGCTGGGCTATGGCATCGCCGTGGGTGCCAGCAAGGTGATGCATGTGCCGGCCGGCGCCGCAGTGGCCGACTACCTACCGTTTGGCCAGGCGTGCAATGGTCTGGAGGTCGTCACCAAGCGTTGCATCTTCACCCCGATGCAGGGCTTCGACGGTCTGGCGCGCTGCCCGGAATGCCGGACGGAGATTGGCGAGGTGCTGCTAGACCACCTGGAGAACTGGATGCCGGCGGATACCGACAACTTCATCTGCCCCGAGTGCGGGCATGAGGACGATATCAACGGTTTTCCGTTCAGCCAGCCCTGCGGATTTTCCAACCTGGGGTTCATCTTCAACAACTGGCCGGCGGCGTCGTTCAAGCAGAGCTTCCTCGACGAGTTCGCCCAGCGTCTGGGTCGGCCGATCGTGCTGGTGCAGGTCACGCTTTAGGTTCTGTACGAAAACTGCCTGCGCTTGGTGATGCTGCGTTAAAAAGCGGCTCGGAATGCTCATTTACAGCTCGTAAACTCCGCTTCCTCGCCACTTTTTGCCTTGCCTGACCTTCGCTCGGCGACTTTTCGTACAAAACCTAGCGCTCTGAGTGTCGGCAACTGCGCGGGTGCAACTGAGCCGACGGTTTGCGTTGAGCCAGCAGGCTTGCATGGGTATAATGGCGCGCTTCCATTTTTCCCGTCTGGGAGCCCCCGCCATGCTGCGTATCAGTCAAGAAGCCCTAACCTTCGACGACGTTCTTCTCATCCCCGGTTACTCCAACGTTCTGCCCAAAGACGTCAGTCTCAAGACCCAGTTGACTCGCGGCATTTCGCTGAATATCCCGCTGGTTTCCGCGGCGATGGACACCGTGACCGAGGCCCGTCTGGCCATCGCCATGGCCCAGGAAGGCGGCATCGGCATCATCCACAAGAACATGAGCGTCGAGCAGCAGGCCGCCGAAGTGCGCAAGGTCAAGCGCTTCGAGGCCGGCGTGGTGAAGGACCCGATCACCATCGAAGCCGACGCCACCGTGCGCGATCTGTTCGAGCTGACCCGGCAGAACAACATTTCCGGTGTACCGGTGCTCGCCAATGGCGATCTGGTCGGCATCGTCACCTCGCGTGACGTGCGTTTCGAGACCCGCCTGGACGCCAAGGTGCATGAGGTGATGACGCCTAAAGAGCGTCTGGTCACCATCAAGGAAGGTGCCGACAAGCAAGAAGCCCGCGAGCTGCTGCACAAGCACCGCATCGAGCGGGTGCTGATCGTCGATAACGCCTTCAACCTGAAAGGCATGATGACTGTCAACGACATCGAGAAGGCCAAGGCCTATCCGCTGGCCAGCAAGGACGACCAGGGTCGCCTGCGCGTCGGTGCGGCCGTCGGTACCGGTGCCGATACCCATGATCGCGTCACCGCGCTGGTCGCCGCCGGGGTCGACGTAATCATCGTCGACACCGCCCACGGTCACTCCCAGGGCGTGATCGATCGGGTGCGCTGGGTCAAGCAGACCTATCCGCAGGTCCAGGTGATCGGCGGCAACATCGCCACCGGTGAGGCGGCCAAGGCGCTGGCCGAAGCCGGCGCGGATGGCGTCAAGGTCGGTATCGGTCCGGGCTCGATCTGCACCACGCGGATCGTCGCCGGCGTCGGTGTGCCGCAGATTTCCGCCGTCGCCAACGTCGCCGCGGCGCTGGCCGGCTCCGGCATCCCGCTGATCGCCGACGGTGGCATCCGCTTCTCCGGTGACCTGGCCAAGGCCGTGGTCGCCGGTGCCTATTGCGTGATGATCGGCTCGATGCTGGCCGGTACCGAAGAGGCGCCGGGCGAGGTCGAGCTGTTCCAGGGCCGTTCCTACAAGGCCTATCGCGGCATGGGTTCGCTGGGGGCCATGGCGCAGGCGCAGGGCTCGTCCGACCGTTACTTCCAGGACTCCTCGGCCGGCGCCGAGAAGCTGGTGCCGGAAGGCATCGAAGGCCGCGTGCCGTACAAGGGCGCGATGAGCGCCATCGTCCACCAGCTGATGGGCGGCCTGCGCGCCTCCATGGGCTACACCGGCTGCGCCAGTGTCGAAGAGATGCGCACCAAGCCGGAGTTTGTGCGCATCACCGGCGCCGGCATGGCCGAGTCGCATGTGCATGACGTGCAGATCACCAAGGAAGCCCCGAACTACCGCGTTGGTTGATTCCAGGCAGTTGAGATAAAGAGACACGGGGCTGCTATTCAGCCCCGTGTCATTTGTGAATTCCGCTACGAGAGACGGCCATGGTTCATCACGACATCCACGCCCACCGCATCCTGATCCTCGACTTCGGTTCCCAGTACACCCAGCTGATCGCCCGCCGTGTGCGCGAGATTGGCGTGTATTGCGAGCTGCACCCGTACGACATGAGCGACGAAGAGATCCGCGCCTTCGCCCCGCGCGGGATCATCCTCGCCGGTGGTCCGGAATCGGTGCACGAGGCCAATAGCCCGCGCGCGCCGAAGGCGGTGTTCGATCTCGGCGTGCCGCTGCTGGGCATCTGCTACGGGATGCAGACCATGGCCGAGCAATTGGGCGGCAAGGTCGAAGGCTCCAATTTGCGTGAGTTCGGCTATGCCCGCGTCGATGTGGTCGGCAAGTCGCGCCTGCTCGACGGCATCGAAGACCACGTCGACGCCGACGGCCTGTTCGGCCTCGACGTGTGGATGAGCCACGGCGACAAGGTCACCACCTTGCCGCACGGCTTCCACATCCTCGCCAGCACCCCGAGCTGCCCGATCGCCGCAATGGCCGACGACGGGCGCGGCTACTACGGCGTGCAGTTCCACCCGGAAGTGACCCACACCAAGCAGGGCGGGCGCATCCTTTCGCGCTTCGTGCTGGATATCTGCGGCTGCCAGGCGCTGTGGACTCCGTCCAACATCGTCGAAGACGCCATTGCCCAGGTGCGCGCTCAGGTTGGTTCGGCCAACGTCCTGCTCGGCCTGTCCGGCGGCGTCGACTCCTCGGTGGTCGCGGCGCTGCTGCACAAGGCGATCGGCGACCAGCTGACCTGCGTGTTCGTCGACAACGGCCTGCTGCGCCTGCACGAAGGCGAGCAGGTGATGGCCATGTTCGCCGAGAACATGGGCGTCAAGGTGATCCGCGCCAATGCCGAAGAACAGTTCCTCGGCAACCTCGCCGGCGTCAGTGATCCGGAGCAGAAGCGCAAGATCATCGGTCGCACCTTTATCGATGTGTTCGATGCCGAGGCGTCCAAGCTGGAGAACATCAAGTTTCTCGCCCAGGGTACCATCTACCCCGACGTGATCGAGTCGGCCGGCGCCAAGAGCGGCAAGGCCCATGTGATCAAGTCGCACCACAACGTCGGCGGCCTGCCGGAGGATATGAACCTCAAGCTGGTCGAGCCGTTGCGCGAGCTGTTCAAGGACGAGGTGCGCAAGCTCGGCCTGGAATTGGGCTTGCCCTACGACATGGTCTACCGCCACCCGTTCCCGGGCCCGGGCCTGGGCGTGCGCATCCTCGGCGAGGTGAAGAAGGAATACGCCGACCTGCTGCGTCGCGCCGACCACATCTTCATCGAAGAGCTGCACAAGGCCGACTGGTACCACAAGACCAGCCAGGCCTTCGTGGTGTTCCAGCCGGTGAAGTCGGTCGGCGTGGTCGGTGACGGCCGTCGCTACGCTTGGGTCGTGGCCCTGCGCGCGGTGGAAACCGTGGATTTCATGACTGCCCGCTGGGCGCATCTGCCCTACGAGCTGCTGGAAACCGTCAGTGGTCGGATCATCAACGAGATCGACGGCATCTCCCGCGTCACCTACGACGTGTCGAGCAAGCCGCCGGCCACCATCGAGTGGGAATGATCTGAACGACAAGGGCAGCCATGGCTGCCCTTGTCGTAGGGTGGATGTCGCTTTTCACATCCCCCGGTTTTTTGTGGTGGAAAACGCTTCGCGGTTTTCCACCCTACGTCGTTCCCGCCCTCGGTGCGGCGATCTGTCGGCTCGCCTGTATCGGCTTTAAGTGAGAAGATCTCTCATCCTTGCGGCTCATCCTCGGAAGTACATATGGCGTTCACCCGCAGACAGATTCTTGCCGGCCTGGCCGGCCTCGGCGTGGTCGGTCTCGGTGCCGGAGGCGCCCGTTACTGGCTGGGGCGGCCGCTGCACGCCACGACTCACGACTACGAGCTGATCGCCGCGCCGCTCGATCTCGAACTGGTGCCCGGGCACGCCACCCCGGCCTGGAGCTACGGCGGCCAGGCGCCGGGCGTCGAATTGCGTTCGCGCCAGGGCGACTGGCTGCGCGTGCGCTTCATCAACAAGCTGGACGAGCCGACCACCATCCACTGGCATGGCATCCGTCTGCCGCTGGAGATGGACGGCGTGCCCTATGTCTCGCAGTTGCCGGTGCTGCCGGGCGAGTACTTCGACTATCAGTTCAGGACCGAGGATGCCGGCAGCTTCTGGTACCACCCGCACCTCTCCAGCGCCCACCAGCTCGGCCGCGGGCTGGTCGGTCCGCTGGTGGTCGAGGAGCGTGAGCCGAGCGGCTTCCGCCATGAGCGCTCGCTGTGCCTGAAGACCTGGCATGTCGATGAGCTGGGCGCCTTCACCGCTTTCAGTGTGCCGCGCGAGGCGGCGCGCGAGGGCACGCGTGGGCGGCTGTCGACGATCAACGGCCAGCCGCTGCCGACCCTCGAGCTGCCGGCCGGGCAGGTGGTGCGTCTGCGCCTGTTCAACCTCGACAGCACGGTGACCTACCGCCTCAACCTGCCGGGTGCCGAGGCGCGCATCTATGCCCTCGACGGCCACCCGGTGCAGCCGCGGCCGCTGGGTAAGGACTACTGGCTGGGGCCGGGGATGCGTCTCGAGCTGGCGCTCAGGGTGCCCGAGGCCGGCCGCGAGCTGCCGCTGCGCAACGGTCCGCTGCGTCTGGCGACGATCAGAAGCGTGGCCTCCAGCGAGGCGCCCGGCGGCTGGCCGGTGGCGCTGCCGGCCAATCCGGTGGCCGAGCCGGATCTGGCGAGCGCCGAAACCCTGAGTTTCCGCTTCGAGTGGGCGGCGACCCTGGTGGACAACGTCGCCCAGGGGGCTAGCTACCAGTACTGGCAGATCAACGGCCAGGCCTGGGACATCAACGACAAGACCTGCGCCGAGCGGCCGATCGCCACCCTCAAGCGGGGCGGCCACTACATCTTCGAGCTGCGCAACATGGCCCAGTACCAGCATCCGATCCACCTGCACGGCATGGCCTTCAAGGTGCTCGATTCGGATCGCAAGGACATCATTCCGTACTTCACCGACACCTACCTGCTGGGCAAGAACGAGACCGCGCGGATTGCTCTGGTGGCGGATAACCCGGGGGTGTGGATGTTCCACTGCCACGTCATCGACCATATGGAAACCGGCCTGATGGCCGCGATTGCGGTGGTGTAGGGTGGATGGCGCTTTTCACATCCACCGGGTTTTCTGGTGGAAAACGCTTCGCGGTTTTCCACCCTACGGATGGTGGCAATGAGCAGAGTACAGATCATCGACCGTAGCCAGGACGAGCGTTTCATGCGCGAGGCGCTGGCCATGGCCACGCAAGGGGCGGAACTGGGCGAGGTGCCGGTGGGTGCGGTGCTGGTGTATGAGGGCGAGATAGTCGGGCGCGGCTTCAACTGCCCAATCTCCAGTCGCGATCCCAGCGCCCATGCGGAAATGGTCGCCATTCGCGGCGCCGCCGAGGCCCTCGACAACTACCGCCTGCCCGGCAGCACGCTGTACGTGACCCTGGAGCCCTGCAGCATGTGCGCCGGGCTGATCGTCCATGCGCGTATCCAGCGCGTGGTCTACGGCGCCAGCGAGCCGAAGGCCGGGGTGGTGGAGAGTCGCGGGGAGTTCTTCGCCCAGGAGTTTCTCAACCACCGGGTACTGGTCGAGGGCGGCTTGCTCGCGGCGGAGTGCGGGGCGACGCTCAGTGCCTTCTTCAAGGCCCGTCGCGGCGCTTGAGCCGCTCAGAGCTGCGGCGCTGCCTCTGCGGGTGGTTTGCGTTTGTCGATGGCGGGTAGATGCAGGCCGCTTTCGGCAATCTTGCTGCCTTCCAGCTGCGGCTGGGTGACCCAGGTGAGGATGTCGTAGTAGCGGCGGATGTTCTGCACGAAGTGCACGGTCTCGCCGCCACGCGCATAGCCGTAACGGGTCTTGCTATACCACTGCTTCTGCGACAGGCGCGGCAGCATCTTCTTCACATCCAGCCACTTGTTCGGGTCGAGGCCCTCGGCCTCGGCCAGCTTGCGCGCGTCGCCCAGGTGGGCGATGCCGATGTTGTAGGCGGCCAGGGCGAGCCAGGTGCGATCCGGCTCCTTCAGTTCTGCGGCCAGGCCGTCCTTGATTAGGGCGAAATATTTGCTGCCGCCGACGATGCTCTGCTTGGCGTCCAGGCGGTTGGCCACGCCCATGGCCTGGGCGGTGTTCTGGGTCAGCATCATCAGGCCGCGCACGCCGGTTTTCGAGGTCGCCTCGGGTTGCCACAGCGACTCCTGATAGCCCACTGCGGCGAGCAGGCGCCAGTCCTGCTGGCCATTCTGGGCGGCGGCGCGGAAGTGCTTCTCGTAGCGTGGCAGGCGCTGCTGCAGGTGTTTGGCGAAGGTGTAGGCGCCGACATAGCCGAGGACGTCGACATGGCCGTAGTAGCGGTCCTTCAGGCGCTGCAGGGTGCCGTTCTGCTCGGCGCGCTGGAGAAACGCATTGGCTTCCTTGAGCAGGCTGTCGTCTTCGCCGGAAGCCACCGCCCAACTCAGACTGCTGGCGTCGCCGACGTCGAAGGCCACCCGCACGTTGGGAAAGTACACCTGGTTCATGGCCAGTTCGTTGGAGTCGACCAGGGTCAGGTCGATCTGCCCCTCGTCGACCATGTTCAGCAGGTCGACCACCTCCACCGCGTCGGATTCTTCGAATTGCAATGCCGGCAACTGGTTCTGCAGTTCGCGCAGTTGCTCGGCATGGCTGCTGCCCTTGAGCACCAGGATGCGCTGCCCGACCAACCCCTCCGGGCGAGTCGGGCGGCGCTGGCCGTTGCGGTAGACGACTTGCGGAGTGACTTCCAGGTAGGAGGCGGAGAAGCGCGCCTGGGTCTGCCGGCCATGACTGGCGGTCAGGCCGGCGGCCGCCAGTTGCGGGCCGTCGAGCTGGCCCAGGCGGGCATAGAGCTCGTCGAGGTTGTCGGCGGTTTCGATCTGCAGCTTGACGCCCAGGTCGTCGGCGAAGCGCTTGACCAGTTCATATTCGAAGCCGGTTTCGCCGTTGCGATCCTGGAAGTAGGTGGCCGGGCTGTTGCGGGTGATCACCCGTAGCACGCCATCTTTCTTGACCCGCTCGAGGCTGCTGGACTCGTCGACGCAGCCGGAGACTGGCAGAAGGAGTCCGACCGCCAGCAGCCAGAGCGCGCAGCGCTTGCGGAACAGGGTGTGTGCGAACATCGGCGCAGTATACGCAAAGCGCCTCTGTCGCCATATCTCGACAGCCATGAGCATCTCTGTTAGTGAAAGCGCGGCCGCCAACGCCCGTCACGGGTGTCTTGGCATGCGCTTTAAGCTAGAATGCACCGCCTCAAAGCTCCCCTTCTCCGAGGCTGTCCCGAAGATGTTGATCCTGCGCGGCGCTCCCGCCCTTTCTGCCTTCCGCCACGGCAAATTACTCGCGCAACTGACCCAGAAGGTCACCACCGTCAGCGGTGTGTACGCCGAGTTTGCCCACTTCGCCGAGGTCACCGGTGTCCTCACCGAGGAAGAGCATAGCGTCCTGGTACGTTTGCTCCAGTATGGTCCAAGTGTGCCGGTGCAAGAGCCAAGCGGTCGGCTGTTCCTGGTGGTGCCGCGTACCGGCACCATCTCGCCGTGGTCGAGCAAGGCCACCGACATCGCCACCAACTGCGGTTTGGCCAAGATCGAGCGTCTCGAGCGCGGCATTGCCTTTTACGTTAGCGGAGAATTCGACGACGCCGAGGCCGAGTTGATCGCCGCCGGCCTGCATGACCGCATGACCCAACAAGTGCTGGCGGCCATGGAGCAGGCCGCAGCCTTGTTCAGCCATGCGCAGCCCGCGCCGCTGACCGCCGTGGACGTGCTCGGCGGCGGCCGTGCGGCGCTGGTGCAGGCCAACATCGAGTTGGGCCTGGCGCTGGCCGAAGACGAGATCGACTACCTGGTGGCGAGCTTCACCGAACTGGGGCGCAACCCGCACGACATCGAACTGATGATGTTCGCCCAGGCCAACTCCGAGCATTGCCGGCACAAGATCTTCAACGCCAGCTGGGACATCGATGGCGAAAGCCAGGAAAAATCCCTGTTCGGCATGATCAAGAACACCCACGAGCTGCACCGCGAGGGCGTGCTGTCGGCCTACAAGGACAACGCCGCGGTGATCGTCGGCAACGTCGCCGGGCGTTTCTACCCGAATCCTGAGACCCGCGAGTACGTGGCCAGCCAGGAGCCGGTGCACATCCTGATGAAGGTGGAAACCCACAACCACCCGACTGCCATCGCCCCGTTCCCCGGCGCCTCCACCGGCTCCGGCGGCGAGATCCGTGACGAAGGCGCCACGGGCCGCGGCGCCAAGCCGAAGGCCGGGCTGACCGGCTTCACCGTCTCCAACCTGCAGATCCCCGGCTTCCAGCAGCCTTGGGAAGTGCCCTACGGCAAACCCGAGCGCATCGTCACCGCGCTGGACATCATGATCGAAGGCCCGCTGGGCGGCGCGGCGTTCAACAACGAGTTCGGCCGGCCCAATCTGACCGGCTACTTCCGTACCTTCGAGCAGGCAGTGAGCTCGCCGCGCGGCGAAGAGGTGCGCGGCTACCACAAGCCGATCATGCTCGCCGGCGGCATGGGTAACATCCGCGATGAGCATGTGCAGAAGGCCGAGATCAGCGTCGGCGCCAAGCTCATCGTGCTCGGCGGCCCGGCCATGCTGATCGGTCTGGGCGGCGGTGCGGCGTCCTCGATGGCCACCGGTACCAGTTCCGCCGACCTGGATTTCGCCTCGGTGCAGCGCGAGAACCCGGAGATGGAGCGCCGTTGCCAGGAAGTCATCGACCGCTGCTGGCAGCTGGGCGAGCACAACCCGATCAAGTTCATCCATGACGTCGGCGCCGGCGGCCTGTCCAACGCCTTCCCGGAACTGGTCAATGATGGCGGTCGCGGCGGCCGTTTCGAGCTGCGCGCGGTGCCCAACGACGAGCCGGGCATGAGTCCGCTGGCCATCTGGTGCAACGAATCGCAGGAGCGCTACGTGCTGTCGGTGGATGCCGCCGATTTCGAGCGTTTCAAGGCCATCTGCGAACGTGAGCGCTGCCCCTTCGCGGTGGTCGGCGAGGCCACCGAAGAGCGCCATCTGACCGTCGCCGACAGCCACTTCGGCAACAAGGCGGTGGACATGCCGCTCAATGTCCTCCTCGGCAAGGCGCCGCGCATGCACCGTTCGGCGCTGCGCGAGGCCGAGCAGGGCGACGACTTCGCCGCAGCCAGCGTCGACATCGCCGAAGCGGTGAGTCGCGTGCTGCGCCATCCGGCGGTGGCCAGCAAGAACTTCCTGATCACCATCGGCGACCGCACCATCACCGGCCTGGTCGCCCGCGACCAGATGGTCGGTCCCTGGCAGGTGCCGGTGGCCGACTGCGCCGTCACCGCCACCAGCTTCGACGTCTACAGCGGCGAAGCCATGGCCATGGGCGAGCGCACCCCGCTGGCGCTGCTCGATGCGCCGGCCTCGGGGCGCATGGCGATCGGCGAGACCATCACCAACCTGGCCGCCGCGCATATCGGCAAGCTGTCCGACATCAAGCTGTCGGCCAACTGGATGGCCGCCGCCGGCCACCCCGGTGAAGACGCGCGCCTGTATGACACGGTGAAAGCGGTCGGCATGGACCTGTGCCCGGCGCTGGGCATCACCATCCCGGTCGGCAAGGACTCGATGTCGATGAAGACCCGCTGGCAGGAGCAGGGCGCCGAGAAGAGCGTCACCTCGCCGCTGTCGCTGATCGTCAGCGGCTTTGCCCCGGTGGTCGACATTCGCAAGACTCTGACCCCGCAACTGCGCATGGATCGCGGCGAGACCGACCTGATCCTCATCGACCTCGGCCGTGGCCAGAACCGCATGGGCGGCTCGATCCTCGCCCAGGTCTACGGCAAGATCGGCAAGCAGGGCCCGGACGTCGACGACGCCGAAGACCTCAAGGCCTTCTTCGCCGTGATCCAGGGCCTCAGCGCCGACGGCCACCTGCTGGCCTACCACGACCGTTCCGACGGCGGCCTGCTGGCCACCGCACTGGAAATGGCGTTCGCCGGCCACTGTGGCCTCGACCTGCAACTCGATGCCCTCGCCGACGGTCGCGCGGATGTCGCCGCGGTGCTGTTCAACGAAGAACTCGGTGCGCTGATCCAGGTGCATCAGGACGTCACCCCGGAAGTCCTGGCACAGTTCAGTGCCGCCGGTCTGGGCGACTGCGTGGCGGTGATCGGTCAGCCGGTCAACAACGCCGAAGTGCTGATCAGCTTCGAAAGCCAGCCGGTGTTCAGTGGCGAGCGGCGCCTGCTGCAGCGCCAATGGAGCGAAACCAGCTACCAGATCCAGCGTCTGCGCGACAACGTCGAGTGCGCCGAGCAGGAGTTCGACCTGCTGCTGGACGAGGACAACCCCGGTCTTAACGTCAAGCTCGGCTTCGACGTCAACCAGGATATCGCTGCGCCTTACATCAAGAAGGGTGTGCGGCCACAGGTGGCGGTGCTGCGCGAGCAGGGCGTCAACGGCCAGGTGGAAATGGCCGCCGCCTTCGACCGCGCCGGCTTTGCCGCCATCGACGTGCACATGAGCGACATCCTCGCCGGGCGCGTCAGCCTGGAGGAGTTCAAGGGCCTGGTGGCCTGTGGCGGCTTCTCCTATGGCGACGTGCTCGGCGCCGGCGAAGGCTGGGCCAAGTCGATTCTGTTCAACAGCCGCGCACGGGATGCCTTTAGCGCCTTCTTCGCACGCAAGGACAGCTTCACCCTCGGTGTGTGCAACGGTTGCCAGATGCTCTCCAACCTGCATGAGCTGGTGCCCGGCAGTGAATTCTGGCCGCACTTCGTGCGCAACCGCTCGGAGCAGTTCGAGGCGCGTGTGGCGATGGTCCAGGTGCAGGAATCGGCGTCGATCTTCCTTCGCGGCATGGCCGGTTCGCGCCTGCCGATCGCCATCGCCCACGGAGAAGGGCATGCTGAGTTTGAGAGTGAAGAGGCGTTGCTCGAGTCCGATCTGTCCGGCTGCGTGGCGATGCGCTTCGTCGACAACCACGGCAAGGTCACCGAAACCTATCCGGCCAACCCCAACGGTTCGCCGCGCGGGATCACCGGCCTGACCAGTCGCGACGGCCGGGTGACCATCATGATGCCGCACCCGGAACGGGTATTCCGTGCCGTGCAGAACTCCTGGCGCCCGGACGAGTGGCAGGAAGACGGCGGCTGGATGCGCATGTTCCGCAACGCCCGCGTGTGGGTCGACTAAGAGCCGGCCAGAGGCCGTTCTGCTGACCCTCTCCCGCTTGCGGGAGAGGGTGCCCGAAGGGCGGGAGAGGGTGCGCCGATCCAGGCGGTCCTTTCTCCACGAAAGAGAACTGCTCGGTTCCATACCGCGACTCCTTACTGGGACTGTTGCCGTGGCAGATGCCGATCAGGCGCTCCCCATGCTTCCCGAGGTGCGCCAAGTCCAGCCTGGCGACACCGTGCATCTGTGTGTCTGCGGTCGCTCGCCACAGGCGCCGGACTGTCCCGATACCTGTCCACAAGGCACAAGCCTGACAATCGTCCGCGAGCAGCGTTTGCTGCTGTGTCGCTGCGGGCGCTCGCGCGACTTGCCATATTGCGACGGCAGTCACAACCCGCCCGCGCCGGGTTGGCGGGGCAAGTGGCAGCGTTTCTGGCTAGGCCATTAACTGCCGGTTGGTTATGCCAAACTGCTCTATGTGGTCGGCAAACAGCTGGGAGTTTTTTCAGTCCAATGCCCGAGTTGTGAACCACTTACAGTAGATCCAAGGCAATGTGCCATTACGCTGTTCGTGGCATTCTAAACGCCTGCGATGGGCTGTCTTTTGTTGCGGAGATCTTGATGTACAAGCTGTGTTTTTATGTCCCGGAATCCCATCTGGACGTGGTTAAGAACGCTATTTTTGCCGTGGGTGCCGGCCGCATCGGCAACTATGACAGCTGCTGCTGGCAGGTGCTGGGGCAGGGACAATTTCGCCCCTTGTCGGGCAGTCAGCCGTTTCTCGGGCAGGCCGGGCGGGTCGAGCAGGTGGCGGAGTGGAAGGTCGAACTGGTGGTCGCCGATGAGCTGATCCACGACTCGGTCAAGGCGCTACGCAAGGCGCATCCTTATGAAGCGCCGGCCTTCGAGGTTTGGCGCTTGTCGGATCTGCAGTTCTGAACGGCTTGCAGAAAAAAGGCGCCAAGCGGCGCCTTTTTTGTCGCTCGCCCCGGTCAGGGGCGAATCTCGATCAGCGTGCCGTCTTTGACCAGGGTCCAGATCTCCTGCATGTCGGCGTTCTTCATGGCGATGCAGCCTTCGGTCCAGTCCAGGCTGCTGAAGTACCACTCCGGGTATTCCTCGTCGATCGGGGTGCCGTGGATCATGATCATGCCACCGGCCGGCACCCCTTCCTTGCGGGCGTTTTGCTGGTCGCGAATGTTGGGGTAGGAGATATGCATGGCCAGGTTGTAGTTGTCGCTGGTTTTGCGCCAGTCGATCCAGTAGAAGCCTTCCGGGGTGCGCTGGTCGCCTTCGCGTTGCTTGGCGCCTTGCGGCTTTTTACCCAGGGAAACCTTGTAGGACTTGAGCACGCTGCCTTTGCCCATCAGGTGCAACTTGCGCTCGGATTTGATCACCAGCACTTTGTCCACGGTCTGACCGGCCAGCGTCGGTGCGGCGTTGGCGTGAGAGAGTGCGGCAAAAGACAAACATAGAGCGGCTAGCAACCAGCGCATCGGAACAATTTCCCCGGGTCGACAGGACCGCCTTGGCGGTCAGGTTTTTTTATAGTGCGCACGCAAGGCCTCGAGTGGCTCATTGCGCACGGGGTAGGTCTGCGCTACCCGGTCGGCAAAGTAGCATTCTAAGGTACGCCCGACAGTCGGAAAAGCCAGCTCGGACCAAGGGATGTCGTCCTCACGGAACAATTGTACTTCCAGGCTCTCGTCGCCGGCGGCGAAGTCCAGATCCACCAGCTGGGCGCGGAAGAACACATACACCTGGCTGATGTGCGGTAGATCGAACAGGGTGTAGAGCTTCAGGTGCTGGACGCGGGCGTGGGCCTCTTCGAGGGTTTCGCGCATTGCGGCCTGCGCCATGGTTTCGCTGTTTTCCATGAAGCCGGCCGGCAGGGTCCAGTAGCCGCGCCGCGGCTCGATGGCGCGGCGGCAGAGCAGCACCCGGTCTTCCCATACCGGCAAGCACCCCGCAACGATGCGCGGGTTCTGGTAGTGAATGGTCTGGCATTGGGAGCAGACATAGCGCAAGCGATTGTCGCCGGGCGGAATGTACTGGCTCACCGGGCTGCCGCACAGGCTGCAGAATTTCATGCCGATTCCTCGTGGTTCATGACGCATCTTGGCGCGATCCAGGCTGTGCCAGCAAGTCGCCAGCGTCTGCTGATTAGTGTGACGAATGATGCGAGCAACGGGCGCAGGGCTTGGGCGGGCCGTTGCTTTCGTGCCATGATGCCTAACAGAAGAAAAGACCGAGAATGTTCATGCTGGATGAGCTGCTCCACCGTGTGCGCAGCTATACGCCGCGCGTTCTGGAGACCGAACAAGGCTTTCCCGAAGCGGCGGTGCTGGTGCCGATTACCCGTTCCGACCAACCCGAGCTGGTGCTGACCCTGCGCGCCAGCGGCTTGTCGACCCACGGCGGCGAGGTGGCGTTCCCTGGTGGGCGGCGCGACCCTGAGGATCGCGACCTGATCCACACTGCGTTGCGGGAAGCGGAGGAAGAAGTCGGCCTGCCGCCAGGGCTGGTCGAGGTGATCGGGCCGCTGAGCCCTCTGGTGTCGCGCTATGGCATCAGGGTCACGCCGATCGTCGGCATCGTCCCGGATTACGTCGAGTATCAGCCCAACGATGGCGAGATCGCCGCGGTGTTCACGGTGCCCTTGGAATTCTTCCGCAAAGATCCGCGTGAGGTCACCCATCGCATCGATTATCAGGGGCGCAACTGGTATGTGCCGAGCTACCGCTACGGCGAGTTCAGGATCTGGGGGCTGACGGCGATCATGGTGGTCGAGTTAGTCAACTTGCTGTTTGACGCCGAGATCCCGCTGCACGAGCCGCCGGCGTCCTTCATCAAACTCAGCTGAATTCGCGACACCCCCAAAAAATGCCAAGGAATCCTCGATGAAATACCGTCTGGGCGATGCCCGCGTCGAAACCCATCCGGACAGCTGGATCGCCCCCGACGCCGCGGTGATCGGCAAGGTCAAGCTGGAGGCCGGCGCCAGTGTCTGGTTTGGCGCCGTGCTGCGCGGCGACAACGAGCTGATCCATATCGGCGAGAACAGTAACGTGCAGGACGGCACAGTGATGCACACCGACATGGGTTTCCCGCTGACCTTGGGCCAGGGCGTCACCGTCGGCCATAACGTGATGATGCACGGCTGTACGGTCGACGATTACAGTCTGATCGGCATCAACGCGGTGATCCTCAACGGCGCCAAGATTGGCAAGTACTGCATCATCGGCGCCAACAGCCTGATCGGCGAGGGCAAGGAGATTCCCGACGGCTCGCTGGTGATGGGCTCGCCCGGCAAGGTGGTGCGCGAGTTGAACGAGGCGCAGAAGAAGATGCTCGAGGCCAGCGCCGCCCACTACGTGCACAACGCCAAGCGTTATGCCCGTGACTTGCAGCCGCAGGACGATTGATGCAACGCGAACGCCCGGTCGCCTCGCCCTGCGTGTCGGTATGCGCGCTGGACGAGGAGGACATTTGTACCGGTTGCCAGCGCTCGGCGGCGGAAATCACCCGCTGGGGGCTCATGGACAACCCGGAACGGCGCCAGGTCCTGCGCCTCTGTCATGAGCGGGCCAAGGTCAAAGGCCTGTTGCTCTAGCGGCGAACAATTTCTCCCGATTCACACTCCAGCGGCGACAGCGCGCCGCCGACTCTTCGAGGAAACCCCCATGCCCCGTATCGGAACCCCATTATCGCCGAGCGCGACCCGTGTGCTGTTGTGCGGCTCAGGCGAGTTGGGCAAGGAGCTGGTGATCGAGCTACAGCGTCTGGGCGTCGAGGTGATCGCCGTTGATCGCTACGTCAACGCCCCGGCCATGCAGGTGGCGCACCGCAGCCATGTGGTCGACATGCTCGACGGCGCCGCCCTGCGCGCGGTGATCGAGGCCGAGCGGCCGCACTATATAGTCCCGGAAATCGAGGCCATCGCCACCGCCACCCTGGTCGAACTGGAGGCCGAAGGCTTCACCGTGATCCCTAGCGCCCGCGCCGCGCAGCTGACCATGAACCGCGAGGGCATCCGCCGGCTGGCGGCCGAGGAGTTGGACCTGCCGACCTCGCCCTACCACTTCGCCGATTCTTTCGAAGAGTGTCAGGCGGCGGTTGAAGCACTCGGTTTTCCATGCCTTATCAAGCCGATCATGAGCTCCTCGGGCAAGGGGCAGTCGGTGCTGAAAAGCTTGGACGATCTGCAATCCGCTTGGGATTACGCCCAGGCCGGTGGGCGTGCGGGCAAGGGGCGGGTGATAGTCGAAGGCTTCATCGATTTCGACTACGAAATCACTTTGCTCACCGTCCGCCATGTCGGCGGTACGACCTTCTGCGCGCCGGTCGGTCATCGGCAGGAGAAGGGCGATTACCAGGAGTCCTGGCAGCCGCAGGTGATGAGTCCTAAGGCGCGGGCCGAGGCTGAGCGGATTGCCCTTGCAGTCACTGGATCGTTGGGCGGGCGGGGATTGTTCGGCGTCGAGCTGTTCGTTAAAGGTGATCGGGTGTGGTTCTGTGAAATTTCGCCACGTCCGCACGACACCGGGCTGGTCACCCTGATTTCCCAGGACCTGTCCGAATTCGCCCTGCATGCGCGAGCGATCCTCGGCCTGCCGATCCCGGCAATCCGTCAGTTCGGCCCCTCGGCTTCGGCGGTGATCCTGGTCGAGGGCCATTCGCAGCAGGCCGCGTTCGCCAACCTCGGCGCCGCCCTGAGCGAGCCGGACACCGCGCTGCGCCTGTTCGGCAAGCCCGAGGTCGCCGGTCAGCGGCGCATGGGCGTAGCCCTGGCGCGCGACGAGTCGATTGAGCAGGCGCGGGCCAAGGCCACGCGTGCGGCACAAGCGGTGACCGTCGAGTTATGAGCGGCTGGCGCGGCCTGGCCTGGTGGGCGGTCGCGTTACCTCTGCTGCCATTGCTGTTGCCGCTGGCGTTGCGCACCCGGCGCAATGCCCTGCGCCTGACACCCGCGGCCGGTGCCGAGCAGGGCTTGGTTGGCGCCACGGCGGGTGGCGAACCCCTGCGTGTATTGCTGCTCGGCGAATCGACCGTCGCCGGGGTTGGTGCTTCCTGCCTGGATTACGCCCTGGCTGGGCAGCTGGCGACGGCTCTCGCTGGGCGCCTACGGCGTCCAGTGTGCTGGCGTGCGTTGGGCGAGAACGGTATCGCCGCGGGTGAAGCCGGCCAGCGTTTGCTGCCGCAGGCGCAGGAGCCGGTCGATGTGGTCGTGCTGGTATTCGGCGTCAACGACACCACCCATTTCACTACGCTAGCGGCCTGGCGCGCAGCCTTGCAGCAGATGATCGAGTACTTTCAGCGGCGCGGAGCCCGGGTGCTCTGCACGGCGGTGCCGCCGCTGCAGCATTTCAGTGCCTTGCCCTGGCTGCTGCGGCAACTGCTGGGCTGGCGCGCCAGCTTGCTGGATGAGCAGTTGCGAGTTTTGGCCGGGCAACTGGGCGCGCACTACTGTGGCGCGGCGCTGACCATGCAGAAAGATTATCTGGCCATCGATGGCTATCACCCGTCGACGCTGGGTTATCGGGTCTGGGGCGCGAGTCTGGCCGAGGCGCTCTGCTTGGCATAAGGCTGGGTGCTGTGGCTAGGCGCTGGTCTTGGGCGGTGGGCCGACACGCCACGCGCGCACCTGCTGTACACGGTTTTCCCCGGCGGCCAGGGTTTCCAGGCGGTAGGGGCCGATTTTCAGGCATACGCCGTTGTCCGGGATTTGCTCCAGGGCTTCGGTGATCAGGCCGTTGAGGGTTTTCGGTCCGTCGCAGGGCAGTTGCCAGCCCAGCGCGCGGTTCAATTCGCGCAGGTGCAGGGAGCCGTCGAGGCGGTAGCAGCCTTCCTCCTCGCTCTGGATGGCCGGATTGGGGGCGAGCTCATCGAGATTCCCGAACTCGCCCACCAGTTCCTCGAAAATATCCTCCAGGCTGACCAGGCCCAGCACTTCGCCGTACTCGTCCACCACGATGGCCAGGCGGCGCTTTTCCTTCTGGAAGTTCGCCAGCTGAGTCAGTAGCGGAGTGCTTTCCGGAATGAAGTACGGCTCCTTGCTGGCGGCCAGCAACGCCGCGCCATCCAGATCGTCGCGGCCGAGCAGTTGCGCCACTTGGCGCACATGCAGCAGCCCCTCGATGTTGTTGATGTCGCCGCGATAGAGCGGCAAGCGGGTATGCGTGGCGCGCTGCAGTTGCTCGAGGATCTGCGCCGGCGGGGCGTCCAGGTCGATGCCCTGGATTTCACTGCGCGGCAGCATGATCGCCTTGATGCTGATCTGCTGCAGGGCTTGCAGCAGCGAGGCGGACTGCTCGCTCCGCGGTGCTGGCTCGAATGGCTGCACCAGGCGCTTGCGGCTCAGGCTCCAGACCGTCAGGGCGGTGGCCAGGGCAAGCAGAAGGCCGGCGAGTAGACCGCTAGCGAAGGTGTTCATATATGCAGGATGAATTCTCGCACCAGCTTGCTACCGAAGTAGGCGAGCATCAGTAGGCAGAAGCCTGCCAGCGTCCAGCGGATCGCCTGGTGCCCGCGCCAGCCACGCTGATGGCGGCCCCAGAGCAGCATGGCAAAGATCACCCAGGCCAGGCAGGCCAGCAGGGTCTTATGCACCAGGTGTTGGGCGAACAAGTCGTCGAGGAACAGCCAGCCGGAGAGCAGCGAGAGCGACAGCAGCAGCCAGCCGGCCCAGAGGAAGCCAAACAGCAGACTCTCCATGGTTTGCAGCGGCGGGAAGTTCTTGATCAGCCCGGAGGGGTGCTTGTGCTTGAGCTGGTGGTCCTGCAGCAACAGCAGCAGCGACTGGAAGGCGGCGATGGTGAGCATGCCGTAGGCCAGGATCGACAGCAGGATGTGGGCGAGGATTCCGGGTTCTTCGTCAATCGGCTGCACCGTGCCGGCCGGCATGAACTGCGCCAACAGCACGGTCAGGCAGCCGAGCGGGAATAGCAGCAGCAACAGGTTTTCCACCGGAATCCGGGTGCAGGCCAGGAGCGTCAGGGCAATCACGGCGGCGGCGATCAGGCTGGCGGCGTTGAAGAAGTCGAGGCTGAGGCCGCCCGGAGTGATCAGCTGCATAAATAGACTGAAGGCATGGGCGAGCAGGGCGAGCAGCCCTAGCGAGAGGGTGATGCGCGTGTCCGGAGCCTGGCGCTTGGCCAGGCGCAGCGCCTGATAGGCGGTGGTGCCGGCATAGAGGGCGGCGGCCGTGAGGCTGGGCAACAGAGGGTGCATAAGTCCTTGCATGACGGGCCCGAAAGGGCGTGAGTGTGGCATAAAACCGCCATTTCACGAAAGACCGCTGGCGGTGTCGGGCGCGGGGACTCTTCGCTATAATCCGCCGCCTGCCGCAAGCTCAAGCTTGGCTCCGTGGAGTCTGAAAGGAACGCGCATGTTTGAAAATTTGACCGATCGCCTCTCGCATACCCTGCGTACCGTCACCGGTAAAGCCAAGCTGACCGAAGACAACATCAAGGATACTCTGCGTGAAGTGCGCATGGCCCTGCTTGAGGCCGATGTCGCCTTGCCGGTGGTCAAGGACTTCGTCAGCAAGGTCAAGGAGCGTGCGGTCGGCACCGAGGTGTCGAAAAGCCTGACCCCAGGGCAGGCCTTCGTGAAAATCGTACGCGCCGAGCTCGAAGAGCTGATGGGCGCGGCCAACGAAGACCTTGCGCTGAATGCTGTCCCACCGGCAGTGGTGTTGATGGCTGGCCTGCAGGGCGCCGGTAAGACCACTACGGTCGGCAAGCTGGCGCGCTTCCTCAAGGAGCGCAAGAAGAAGAGCGTGCTGGTGGTGTCGGCAGACGTCTACCGCCCGGCGGCAATCAAGCAGCTGGAAACCCTGGCCAACGATATCGGCGTCACCTTCTTCCCGTCGGATCTCAGTCAGCAGCCGGTCGCCATCGCCGAGGCGGCGATCAAGGAGGCCAAGCTCAAATTCATCGATGTGGTGATCGTCGATACCGCTGGTCGGCTGCACATCGATGCCGAAATGATGGCCGAGATTCAGGCGGTGCACGCGGCGGTCAAGCCGGTGGAAACCCTGTTCGTGGTCGATGCCATGACCGGTCAGGACGCTGCCAATACCGCCAAGGCCTTCGGTGATGCGCTGCCGTTGACCGGCGTGGTGTTGACCAAGGTGGATGGTGACGCGCGTGGTGGGGCGGCGCTGTCGGTGCGCGCCATCACCGGTAAACCGATCAAGTTCATCGGTATGGGTGAAAAGAGCGACGCGCTCGAACCTTTCCACCCAGACCGCATTGCCTCGCGCATCCTCGGTATGGGCGACGTGCTCAGTCTGATCGAGCAGGCCGAGCAGACCCTCGATCGCGAGAAGGCTGAGAAACTCACCAAGAAGCTGAAGAAAGGCAAGGGCTTCGATCTCGAAGACTTCCGCGATCAGTTGCATCAGATGAAAAACATGGGTGGCCTCGGCGGCCTGATGGACAAGTTGCCACAGCTGGGTGGCGTCAATCTGGCGCAGATGGGCAATGCCCAGGGGGCGGCGGAAAAGCAGTTCAAGCAAATGGAGGCGATGATCAACTCCATGACCCCGGCCGAGCGTCGTGATCCGGAGATCATCAGCGGTTCGCGTAAACGCCGCATTGCGCTTGGCTCCGGTACCCAGGTGCAGGACGTCGGGCGGCTGATCAAGCAACACAAACAGATGCAAAAGATGATGAAGAAGTTCACTGCCAAGGGCGGCATGGCCAAGATGATGCGCGGGATGGGTGGCATGATGCCGCGCGGCATGCCCAAGCTGTGAGCTTAAAAAGAGCTTTGCAAGAGCCTTGATAATCCTTAGAATATGCGGCCTTTCGGGCCTAGTGTCCGGCATGATTTATCAGATTTGCTAGTACCGACTACAGGAACGATGTTCACATGGTAACTATCCGTCTTGCTCGTGGCGGCTCCAAGAAGCGCCCGTTTTACCACCTGACCGTGACCAACAGCCGCAACGCGCGCGACGGTCGCTTCGTTGAACGTATCGGCTTCTTCAACCCGGTCGCCGCCGGTGGTGAAGTGCGTCTGTCCGTTGATCAAGAGCGTGTGACCTACTGGCTTGGCCAGGGCGCCCAGCCGTCTGAGCGCGTTGCTCAGCTGCTCAAGGACGCTGCTAAGGCTGCTGCCTAAGCCACATGAGTGAGACGCCCACCTCCGTCGATGATTTGGTCGTCATCGGCAAGATTGTTTCGGTGCATGGCGTCCGTGGCGAGGTAAAGGTCTATTCCTTTACCGATCCGATCGACAACCTGCTGAGTTACCGCCATTGGACGCTCCGGCGCGACGGCGAAATTCGACAGGTTGAACTGCTCAAGGGGCGCTCCCAGAACAAGGTTCTGGTGGCAAAGCTCAAGGGGCTCGATGACCGTGATCAGGCACGAACTCTTGCAGGCTTTGAAATTTGCGTTCTCAGAAGTCTGTTGCCGCAACTTACCGATGGCGACTACTACTGGTTTCAGCTGGAAGGCCTCAAGGTCATCGATCAGGCCGGGCAATTGCTCGGACGCATCGACCACCTGCTGGAGACTGGCGCGAACGATGTAATGGTGGTCAAACCCTGCACGGATAGCCTGGATGATCGCGAACGTTTGCTGCCCTATACGGCGCAATGTGTTCTCAGTGTCGATCTGGCGGCCGGTGAAATGCAGGTTGATTGGGATGCGGACTTCTAAATCACGGGTTAGAGCGAAACATGGCTAGCCTGCGCGTTGAAGTCATTACGCTGTTCCCAGAGATGTTTGCCGCCATCAGCGAATATGGCATTACCAGCCGCGCGGTGAAGCAGGGGTTGTTGCAACTGACCTGCTGGAACCCCCGGAACTACACCACGGACCGCCACCACACGGTGGATGATCGGCCCTTCGGTGGTGGACCGGGCATGGTGATGAAGATCAAGCCGCTCGAAGATGCGCTGCTGGATGCCAAGCAAGCGATCGGCAGGTCGGCGAAAGTGATCTACCTGTCCCCCCAGGGTCGTCAACTGAAACAGTCGGCGGTTCGGGAGCTGGCGAATGAGGAAGCTTTGATTCTCATCGCCGGACGTTATGAAGGCATCGATGAGCGCTTTATCGAAGCGCATGTCGATGAAGAGTGGTCGATTGGCGACTATGTATTGTCTGGCGGGGAACTGCCGGCAATGGTGCTGATCGATGCGGTGACACGTCTGCTGCCCGGTGCATTGGGTCATGCAGATTCGGCCGAGGAAGACTCCTTCACGGATGGCTTGCTCGACTGTCCGCACTACACCCGACCGGAGGTGTATGCGGGGAAGCGTGTTCCCGACGTGTTGCTCAGTGGCAATCATGCACATATCCGGCGTTGGCGTTTGCAGCAAGCCTTGGGGCGGACCTACGAACGACGCGTCGATCTTCTGGATAGCCGCTCGCTTTCTGGAGAAGAGAAGAAGCTGCTGGCGGAGTACCTTCACCAGCAGGACGATAGTTAACGTATCGATGGCGGGCCCAATGGCCGGTCTTAGGAGCACAGCATGACCAACAAAATTATTCAGCAGCTCGAAGCTGAGCAGATGACCAAAGAAATCCCGGCCTTCGCCCCGGGCGACACCGTTGTCGTTCAGGTGAAAGTGAAGGAAGGTGATCGCCAGCGTCTGCAGGCCTTCGAGGGCGTCGTGATTGCCAAGCGCAACCGTGGTCTGAACAGTGCTTTCACTGTTCGTAAGATCTCCAACGGCGTTGGCGTTGAGCGTACTTTCCAGACCTACAGCCCGCTGGTCGACAGCCTGGCTGTCAAGCGTCGCGGTGACGTGCGCAAAGCCAAGCTGTACTACCTGCGCGACCTGTCCGGCAAGGCAGCACGCATCAAGGAAAAGCTGGCCTAATCGCCATTTCCGCAATGAAAAAAGCAGCCTTCTGGCTGCTTTTTTCATTTCTGCTGCGAGTAAATCAAAAGGTGCCCGAGGGCGCCTTTTGACGTCTTGCCCTCAGGGGCGCAGGCTGATTTTCAGGCTGGCTTGCGATAGGTCGATGTTGTTCAGCGTCAAACTGCCGAAGTTCTGCTGTGGCGCGGTGCCGGTGACGCGGATGTTGTCGAAGCGCAATTCGCCAATGGAACTGGGCAGGCGCACATTGACCGAGCCATCGGAGTTCATCAGCGAGCTCAGCTGATGGGTGTCATAGCGCACATCTTGCAACGAGGTTGCTGCCTCCAGGCTGTTCAGTACGGGCATGACCAACTTGGCCAGTTGGCTGACGGTAGCTACTCCGGTGCCTTGTTCAGCTTGCAGAAACAGCCCTTGCAGCGCTTCGTCCAGGCCTTGGGCGTTGACGTTGCGCATTTCGCGGTCGTTAAGCGGCTTGAGTCCGCTCGGCGTTTCCTCGCGGCTTGCGCTGTTGCTCGGTTGCATGCGCTGGATGTCCGCCGCGGCAAGCTGGAACGGGCTGAGCAGCGCGGCAACCAGGGTGGCGGCCAGGCGCAGATTGCTTTGCTTCTTCAGGGCTTTGCTGAGTTGCCGTTCGCTTAGCAGACCCTGTTCGACGAGGATCTCGCCCAGGCGCTTGTGGTGGGTAAGTTGCAGCCGGATGGCTTGGTCCAACTGGGCGCGGCTGATCAAGCCCTTGTTGATGAGGATCAGGCCAAGGCGGGAATGCTGTTGGCTGGGCATGGGAAGGAGTCCGTGGTGCATTGATGGCTATGTGCAATCATGATGCGTGTAGCCGGCGCGGCTGTCACCAGACCAAAGATAGGGTGACGAGCCGTTTCATCGCCCTCTAACGCTCACTACGACGGATGGTGGTCGATCGGCGTCGAGCCGCCATCTGCGGGCTCGATCAGCGCGACCAGCACCCAGCCCGGCTGTGGGGTGGCGGTGACGTCCGGGCTTACCACATGCACCCAGCCATCCGGCCCACGGGCGAACAGCAGCGCCGCGCGATTGCCATGCAGCGCTTGATAATCTGCCCAGTCGAAACCGCTGGTCAGCGTCGTGGTGTACAGCTCGGCACCCTTGCTCAGGCGGTTGGCCAGTTGTGCATAGGTCAGCGGCTGGCTGCCGAAGGTTTGGCCGCGGTGTTCGTGGCTGGCCCGATGTTTGTCACTGCGATGGTTCTCCAGGCCGCTGGCCAGCGAAAACAGCCGTTGCCTGCCGAATTCGTGGCGGTAACGCATGCACGCCAGGGTGTTGAGTTCGCCGCCCGGTGACAGCGCCAGCAGACGGCCGAGGCCGACCAGATCGAGATTAGCGTCGGCATGTTGTGAGGCCGGGTTGCCGAAATAGGTCGGCAAGCCTTCCATGCGCGCGGCACTGATGTTCTCCCAGCTGGAGTCGGTCAGCAGCACGCGGCTGCCAAGCTGTTGCAGGGTTTTGGCTAGCTCGCGAGCGGGCGGATGGGCGCCGACGATCAGGAAGCCGCTGGGCGCCGGCTCGGCAACTTTTAGCAGGCGCGCCAGCGGCCGGGAGGTGGCGCTTTGCAGGACCACGGTGCCGATGATCACGGCGAAGGTCAGTGGCGCCAGTAAGTCGGAGCCGGCGTGCCCAGCTTCACTCAGGCGCTCGGCGAAAATCGCCGAAACCGCGGCGGCGACTATACCGCGCGGGGCAACCCAGGAGAGCAGGAAGCGTTCGCGCCAGTGCAGGCTGGAGCCCCAGGTGGACAGACCGACATTGAGCGGCCGGGCGACGAACTGGATGATCGCCAGCAACAGCAGCACCGCCGGGCCGAGCGCCAGCAGGGCCTGCAGGTCGAGGCGGGCGGCGAGGAGAATGAACAAACCGGAAATCAGCAGCACACTGAGGTTTTCCTTGAAGTGCAGAATCGGCCGCACATCCACGCCTTTCATATTCGCCAGGCCCATGCCCATCAGTGTCACGGCCAGCAGGCCGGATTCGTGCATGGTCTGGTTGGCGGCGATGAACACGCCAAGTACGGCGGTTAGGGCGGCGAGGTTGTGCAGGTATTCCGGCAGCCAATGGCGGCGCAGCAGTTGCCCAAACAGCCAGCCGCCGACAAGGCCGAAGGCGCAGCCGCAGAAAATCACACCGACGAAGGTCTCCAGACTGTTCAGCAGCCCTTGGCCTTTGTCCTGGGTGACGATGTAGGTGTAAACCACCACCGCCAGCAGCGCGCCGATCGGGTCGATGACGATGCCCTCCCAGCGCAGGATGTTGGCGATCGAAGCTTTCGGCCGGATCACCCGCAGCATCGGCACGATCACGGTCGGCCCGGTGACCAGGGTCAGGGTGCCGAACAGCAGGGCCATCTCCCAGGAAAAGTCCAACAGGTAGTGGGTGGCCAGCGCGATCACCGCCCAGGTGGCTAGGGCGCCGAGGGTGACCATGCGCCTTACTACAGTGCCGATCTCCTGCCATTCGCTGAAGCGCAGGGTCAGGCTGCCTTCGAACAGGATCAGCGCAACCGCCAGGGACACCAGGGGGAACAGCAGCGGGCCGAACAGGGCTTGCGGGTCGAGCCAGCCGAGCAGCGGGCCGACGAGGATGCCGCAGAGCAGGAGAAAGAGGATTGCCGGGAGTCGCAGGCGCCACGCCAGCCACTGACAGGCGAGGGCCGCGCCGCCGATACCGCCGATGGCGAGGAGGATCTGTTGTTCGTTCATGGAGCGTCCTGAGGTCGGAATCCTGGCCGTACATGGCCACGCTATGAAAGACTAACGTTGCCCCGCTCGCAGATATAGCCCCTTATGCCCGCTCTGGACCATCCGCTGATCGACCGTTTCCTCGATGCCCTCTGGCTGGAGAAGGGCTTGTCCGAGCACACCCGCGCGGCTTATCGCAGCGACCTCGCGCATTTCAACGGCTGGCTGCAGGAACGTGGCCTGGAACTGCCCGAGGCCGGGCGCGAGGTGATCCTCGATCACCTCGCCTGGCGCCTGAGCGAAGGCTATGTGGCGCGCTCCACCGCGCGCTTTCTCTCCGGTTTGCGCGGCTTCTATCGCTATCTGCTGCGCGAGGGGCTGATCGTCAACGATCCGACCTTGCAGGTGGATTTGCCGCAGATCGGCCGGCCGCTGCCCAAGTCGCTCTCCGAAGCGGATGTCGAGGCACTGCTGGCTGCCCCCGAGCTGGGCGAGCCGATCGGCTTGCGCGACCGCGCCATGCTCGAAGTGCTGTACGCCTGCGGGCTGCGGGTGACCGAACTGGTCAGCCTGACCCTGGAACAGGTCAACCTGCGCCAGGGCGTGCTGCGGGTGTTCGGCAAGGGCAGCAAGGAGCGTCTGGTGCCCTTGGGTGAAGAGGCGATGGTCTGGATAGAGCGTTACATGCGCGAGGCGCGGCCCTTTCTGCTCGACGGCAAGCCCAGCGACGTGCTGTTTCCCAGTCTGCGTGGCGGGCAGATGACCCGGCAGACCTTCTGGCACCGGATCAAGCATCAGGCCGGTGTCGCCGGGATCGGCAAGGCGTTGTCGCCGCATACCCTGCGGCATGCCTTCGCCACCCATTTGCTCAACCACGGCGCCGACCTGCGGGTGGTGCAGATGCTGCTGGGGCATAGCGACCTGTCGACCACGCAGATCTACACCCATATCGCCAAGGCGCGCTTGCAGGAGTTGCATGCCCAACACCATCCGCGCGGCTGAGAACTCGTCCACGCATTGGGGCCGGTGAAACGCCCGTCCGACCTGCTGTGATCGGCCAATCCGGGCATCTGTGGTAGGCTGCATCGATCCGCAACATCGTCCGCCGCTCGACAGGAGTACCCATGCGCGTGACCCGAATTTTAGCTGCCGCCGCCTTTGGCCTGGTCAGCAGTGCCGCTCTGGCCGCCGATCCCGACCAGGCGATCCGCAGCACCTTGAAAGCCCTGCAACCTGACCTGCCGATCGAAGCCATCGCCGAGAGCCCGATGAGCGGCATCTACCAGGTGCACCTGAAAGGCGGTCGCCAGCTGTATGCCAGCGCCGATGGCCAGTTCCTCATGCAGGGCTACCTCTATCAGTTCAAGAATGGCCAGGCGGTCAACCTCACCGAACAGGCCGAGAGCCACGGGGTGGCCAAGGAAATTAACGCCATTCCCACCAGTGAGATGGTGGTGTTCGCGCCCAAAGAGCCGAAGACCCATATCACCGTGTTTACCGACACCGACTGCGGTTACTGCCAGAAACTGCACAGCGAAGTGGCCGAGCTCAACCGCCGCGGCGTCGAAGTGCGCTATGTGGCCTTCCCGCGTCAGGGCATCGGCAGCCACGGTTACAACACCCTGGTCAGCGTCTGGTGCTCGAAGGATCGCCAGGCAGCGATGAACCAGGCCAAGTCCCGCGAGGAGCTGCCGGCGGCCAAGTGCGATAACCCGGTGGCCAAGCAGTTCGAGCTGGGGCAGATGATTGGCGTGCAGGGCACTCCGGCGATCGTCCTGGCCAACGGGCAGATGATTCCCGGCTATCAGCCGGCGCCGCAACTGGCCAAACTGGCTCTCGAGGCCAAGTAATCCGGGGCTTGTGGCAGATTGACTAATAGCCAGCCGCTTCGTAAGGTGCGGCTCCTTGAATATTCACGGCCGAGCATCGCTCGGCCGTTTTACGCAGTGCAGATGGGGAGTTCAGTGTGAAACCGGTCAAAGTTGGCATCTGTGGGCTGGGTACCGTCGGTGGCGGTACGTTCAACGTGCTCAAGCGCAACGCCGAGGAAATCGCGCGGCGTGCCGGGCGTGGCATCGAAGTGGCGCAGATTGCCCTGCGCTCGCAGAACCCGCAGTGCGACATTACCGGTACTCCGATTACCAACGACGTGTTCGCGGTGGCCAGCAACCCGGACATCGACGTGGTCATCGAGCTGATCGGCGGCTACACCATCGCCCGTGATCTGGTGCTCAAGGCCATCGACAATGGCAAGCACGTGGTCACCGCCAACAAGGCGCTGATCGCCGTGCACGGCAACGAGATCTTCGCCAAGGCCCGCGAGAAGGGCGTCATCGTCGCCTTCGAGGCCGCCGTCGCCGGCGGTATCCCGGTGATCAAGGCGATCCGCGAGGGTCTGGCCGGCAACCGCATCAACTGGCTGGCCGGCATCATCAACGGCACCGGCAACTTCATCCTGAGCGAAATGCGCGAGAAGGGTCGTGCCTTCGACGACGTGCTCAAGGAAGCCCAGGCGCTCGGTTATGCCGAAGCCGATCCGACCTTCGACGTCGAAGGCATCGACGCCGCGCACAAGTTGACCATCCTCGCCTCCATCGCCTTCGGCATCCCGCTGCAATTCGACAAGGCCTACACCGAAGGCATCACCCAGCTGACCACCGCCGACGTCAACTACGCCGAAGCGCTGGGCTATCGCATCAAGCACCTCGGCGTGGCGCGCCGCACTGACAAGGGCATCGAGCTGCGTGTGCATCCGACCCTGATCCCGGCCGATCGCCTGATCGCCAACGTCAACGGCGTGATGAACGCGGTGATGGTCAACGGCGACGCCGCCGGTTCGACCCTGTTCTACGGCGCCGGCGCCGGCATGGAACCGACCGCCTCCTCGGTGGTCGCCGATCTGGTCGACGTGGTTCGCGCGCTGACCACCGACCCGGAAAACCGCGTGCCGCACCTGGCCTTCCAGCCGGATGCGCTGTCCGATCATCCGATCCTGCCGATCGAGGCCTGCGAGAGCGCCTATTACCTGCGCATCCAGGCCAAGGATCACCCGGGCGTGCTGGCCCAGGTGGCGAGCATCCTCTCCGCGCGCGGCATCAACATCGAGTCGATCATGCAGAAGGAAGCCGAGGAGCACGACGGCCTGGTGCCGATGATCTTGGTCACCCATCGCGTGCTCGAGACGCAAATCAACGAAGCGATCGGCGCCCTCGAAGCGCTCAGCGACGTGGTCGGCAATGTCGTGCGTATCCGCGTCGAGCAACTGGTCTGAGGTAGAAAGTCATGCGTTATATCAGTACCCGCGGCCAGGCTCCGGCCCTGAATTTTGAAGATGTGCTGCTGGCCGGTCTGGCCAGCGATGGCGGCCTGTATGTGCCGGAAAACCTGCCGCGTTTCACCCAGGAAGAGATCGCCTCCTGGGCCGGCCTGCCGTACCACGAACTGGCCTTCCGGGTGATGCGTCCGTTCGTCACCGGCAGTATCCCGGATGCCGAGTTCAAGAAGATCCTCGAAGAAACCTACGGCGTGTTCGCCCACAACGCCGTGGCGCCGCTGCGCCAGCTGAACGACAACGAGTGGGTACTGGAGCTGTTCCACGGCCCGACCCTGGCGTTCAAGGACTTCGCCCTGCAACTGCTCGGCCGCCTGCTCGATTATGTGCTGACCAAGCGCAATGAGCGCGTGGTGATCATGGGCGCCACCTCCGGCGACACCGGTTCGGCGGCGATCGAAGGCTGCAAGGCGTGCGAGAACGTCGACATCTTCATCATGCACCCGCACAACCGCGTGTCCGAGGTGCAGCGCCGGCAGATGACCACCATCCTCGGCGACAACATCCACAACATCGCCGTGCAAGGCAACTTCGACGACTGCCAGGAAATGGTCAAGGCCAGCTTCGCCGACCAGGGCTTCCTCAAGGACACCCGCCTGGTGGCAGTCAACTCGATCAACTGGGCGCGGATCATGGCCCAGATCGTCTACTACTTCCATGCGGCCCTGCAGCTCGGTGGCCCGGCTCGTTCGGTGGCATTCTCGGTGCCGACCGGTAACTTTGGCGACATCTTCGCCGGCTACCTGGCGCGCAACATGGGCCTGCCGATCAGCCAGCTGATCGTCGCGACCAACCGTAACGACATCCTGCACCGCTTCATGAGCGGCAATCAGTACGTCAAGGACACCCTGCACCCGACCCTGTCGCCGTCGATGGACATCATGGTCTCGTCCAACTTCGAGCGCCTGCTGTTCGACCTGCACGGCCGCAACGGCGCGGCGATCGCCGGCCTGATGGACACCTTCAAGCAGGGCGGCGGTTTCAGCGTCGAGGCAGAGCGCTGGACCGAGGCGCGCAAGCTGTTCGATTCGCTGGCGGTAAACGACGAAGAAACCTGCGAGACCATCGCCCAGGTGTACGAGGAGTGCGGCGAGTTGCTCGACCCGCACACCGCCATCGGCGTACGCGCCGCGCGCGAATGCCGCCGTAGCCTGGCCATCCCGATGGTCATCCTCGGCACCGCGCACCCGGTCAAGTTCCCCGAGGCGGTGGAGAAGGCCGGTGTCGGTCAGGCTCCGGCGCTGCCGGCGCATTTGGCCGATCTGTTCCAGCGCGAAGAGCGTTGCACCGTGCTGGCCAACGACCTGAAGGCGATTCAGGCCTTCGTCAGCCAGCATGGCAGTCGCGGCAAGCCGCTGTAAGATGCAGAGGTAACCCAACAAAAAGGCCAGCTATCAAGCTGGCCTTTTTGTTTGTGCGGGCGGCTAGTTCGGGATGCCGTAGCGCTGCAGCAGGGCTGGCAGCTCGCCGCTGGCCTTCAGCCCGGCAATCGCCTGGTCGATCTGCGGGAGCAACTCAATCGTCGCCGATTTACGCGAGAGGCCGATGAAATACGGGGCTTCGTAGTAGGGCCGGGCGGCGCGGACGATCACGTCCTTGAACTCGGGGTGTTGCGTGAGCTCGAGGGCGGTCAGGTCGATGGCCAGGAAGGCATCGATGCGCCCGAGCTTGGCCATCTGGAACAGCTGCTGCACGGATACCACCTCGACCACCTGCAACGGCAGCTCGCGGCGTGCCCGGTCGAAGTTCGCGCCGTAGTTGTGGCCGATGACGATGCCGATCAGCAGTCCTTGCAGGTCGCGCCAATCGCTGAACTCGATGGGCAACGGGCGCTTGACGTTGTAGTAGAGGTAGCCGCGCTTTTGCAGGATGGGCGCGGAAAAGGCCAGAAAGCCGGCGCGCTCGGCGTTGTAGCTGACCATGCTGACGCCGTCTTTGTCGCCCTGACGCAGCTTCTGCATCATGCGCTGCTGTGGCAGCAATTCGATTTCCACCCGACGGCCCAGGCGGCCGGCGATCAAGTGCAGCAGTTCGTAGGACAGGCCTTTGCTGGCCAGACCGTGGGTTTCCTCGGTGAAGGGCGGCCAGTTGGCTTCTTCGACGAAGTGCAGGGCGGCGCCGCTGGCGGGCTGTTGCCCGGAGTCCGCGAGGGCAGGAAGGCTCATGCTGCCGGCCAGAGCCAGGAGCAGCAGAAGCAGCCGGCAAGCCAGGGCGGTCTTGTTCACAGGTGCTTTCTTCGGGAGCGGTTCAGAGTAGCGACCTCACTCAGCCTATGGGGTCCAGCCGAGCGGATGCTTTCACTCGGCAGCATGCACTTTCACCGCCGCATCAAAGCGCATCTGACGGACGGAATCCAGCCATCCTTGAATCATCATCCCCTCGGCTGATGATGGTTTGACGACTGTGAGATGGTTAAGGCGAGGGTTTGTGCTTGCCTGCTGCGCGAGTCAGCTCCCGCAGGCGCGCTTGTTGAAGCCGTCGACGTAGGGATTGCCCCAACCCATCACGCAGCCGACCCGTTGGTTGCGCTGGCGTTCCCAGGTTTTTACCGGGTACTGCTTGTTCCAGGCGCTGTACAGCTGCCGGCTCTGCTTCGACAGCCGCAGCTGGTAGCGGTCGCTCATGTACAGGTAGGTGCGGGCGATCATGCCGCGGGTTTCCTTGCGCGGCATGGCGATTCGCGCCTTGAAGTCCACCACCATCGGGCAGGCACCGTATTGACTGGGTGGCTGCGGCAGCCAGCCGTAGGCGAAGTTGCCGCGGTCGCCGTTGATCTCGCCGATGCCCGGCACCAGGTTGTGCAGGTCGGCCTCGGCGCGCTGGTAGACCTTGTCGTTCTTCGCACAGTTCTTGCGCCCGCCGTTTTGCCAGCACTGGCGCTGATGGCCGATCTGCCAGGCAGGGACTATGTGTTCCCACTCGATGCGCGCGGCGCGCTTGGGATTCTTGCGCGGCTGGTAGCCACAGCTCTTCAGGTCGACGCGGTTGCCGCGAAATTTGCAGCCGCAATAGAACTCGATGGATTGCCGGCCATACAGCTTCCAGCCGATTTTCTTGGCTTCGCTGAAGGTGCGTGGCGGGTTGGCGAGGGCGGTGGCGCAGAGGCACAGGAGCAGGACGGCGAGGGTACAGCGGGCGCGCATGCGGCAACTTCCAAAAGTGCCGCATCATACCGGCCTAGAGCGCTTTGCCAAGGCTGGCAAGGTGCTGGCCAAGGCGGGAAGGCCGGCAACTCTAATGGTCGCCGGCACCCGCATTCACAGGGCGCCGCTGGCCTGTAGCGCGGCGATCTGCTCGGCGCTGTAGCCGAGCGCGCTGAGCACTTCGCGGTTGTGCTCGCCCAGCGCCGGGCCGGTCCAGGCCACTTCTCCCGGGGTGTCCGACAGCTTGGGCACGATCCCCGGCATCTTGAATGGCTTGCCGTCCGGCAGCTTGGCGGAGAGGAACATCTCGCGGGCCAGAAATTGCGGGTCGGTGAACATGTCCGCGGCCGAATAGATGCGGCTGGCCGGCACCTCGGCGCGGGTCAGCAGGGCCTCCACCTCGACCAGTGGCAGGCTGGCGGCCCAGCGGTCTATCACCCCGTAGAGCTCGTCGCGGCGCGCATCGCGGCCGTCGTTGCCGGCCAGGCTCGGATCATCAGCCAGATCAGCCCGGCCGATGGCGTGCATGAAGCGCTTGAAGATCGCATCGCCGTTGGCGCCGATCTGGATATGTCTGCCATCGGCGCAGGTATGGATGGAGGAGGGGGTGATGCCGGGCATGATGTTGCCGCTGCGCTCGCGGATGAAGCCGAACACGTCGAACTCCGGGACCATGCTCTCCATCATGGCGAAGATCGCCTCGTACAGCGCCACGTCCACCACCTGGCCCTGGCCGCCGTTGACCTCGCGGTGGCGCAGCGCCATCAGCGCGCCGATCACGCCCCACAGCGAAGCGATCGAGTCGCCGATGGAGATGCCGGTGCGCACCGGAGGGCGATCCTCAAAGCCGGTGATGTAGCGCAGCCCGCCCATCGACTCGCCGACCGCGCCGAAGCCCGGTTGGTCCTTCAGTGGCCCGCTCTGGCCGAAGCCGGACAGGCGCACCATCACCAGCTTGGGATTCAGCGCATGCAGCACCTCCCAGCCGAAACCGAGCTTCTCCAGCACGCCGGGGCGGAAGTTCTCGATCAGGATGTCGGCGCCTGCCAGCAGCTTCTTCAGCACCTCGCGCCCCTGCTCGTGCTTGAGGTTGAGGGTGATCGACTTCTTGTTGCGCGCCTGCACGAACCACCACAGCGAGGTGCCCTCGTAGAGCTTGCGCCACTTGCGCAGCGGGTCGCCGCCATCGGGCGACTCGACCTTGATCACCTCGGCGCCGAATTCGGCGCAGATGCGCGCGGCGAAGGGACCGGCGATCAGAGTACCGAGTTCGACCACTTTCAGGCCGGCGAGGGGTTTGACGCTGTCCATCTCTTCAATTCCATCCAGCGAAACAGGTCCGGCGACTCTAACCCGCGCTTCTCGGTGAGAACAGCGCGTCAGGTGATGTCTTTTTAAAGGCGCTGCTGGCGGCGGCAGAACAGGCCACGTAGAGTGAGGCCCTCTGCTTAGTGCCATTCGTTTCGCATTTCTCATGCCCACGCGCATCGCCATTTCCTGCTTCCGCTCCGTCGACCGTGCCCAGCCATGCAGCTGAGTATCCCGACGCTGATGGTCATGGATATCTACATCCTGCTGTTGGTCGGTGTGCTGATGCTGCACGCGTGGAGCCGCGGCCGGCGCGACGCGACCCTGGGTTACCTGGCGACGGCGCTGCTGCTGGGCACCCTGGGCACGGTGCTGGTTAGCCTGCGCGGCCAGGGCGTCGACTTCGTGTCGATCCTGGCCGGCAACGTCGTTCTCCATTTGAGCGCCGCGTTGAACTGGACCGCGCTGCGGGTCTTCACCGGGCGGCGTATCCATCCGCCGGGCGCGCTGGCCGGCGCGGTGCTCTGGCTGCTGCTCTGCCTGTTGCCGATGTTCTACCAGTCGCTGGCTCTGCGGGTGCTGGTCGGGTCGCTGACCATGGCGGCCTATGCCGGTCTCGGCGCTTTCGAGTTGTGGCGCAGTCGGCGGCAGTTGGAGGTGGATTTCCGTCCGGCGCTGGCGCTGCTGCTGTTCCACGCCGCGTTCTATTCCGTGCGTGCGGTGGTGGATCGCGGTATGCCGTTCGATACCCTGGACCAGGGCAACGCCTTCTTCGCCCTGCTGGTGCTGGAGACGCTGCTGTATGCAATCGGCATCGCCTTCGTCACCCTGGCGATGGTCAAGGAGCGCGCCGAGTTGCGTTACAAGAGCGCCGCGCTGCGCGATCCGCTGACCGGCATCGGCAACCGCCGGGCGTTCATCCACGGTGCCGGGCAACTGCTCGCCGAAAGCAAGCGGATGCAGCGGCCGGCGGTGGTACTGCTGTGCGACCTCGACTACTTCAAGCGCCTCAACGACAGTTTCGGCCATGCCGTCGGCGACCAGGCGCTGGCCGCCTTCAGTCAGATTCTCAGCAGCCGTACCCGGCAGCAGGATGTCTGCGCGCGGATCGGCGGCGAGGAGTTCGCCTGCCTGCTGGCCGATGCGGATCATGGGGTGAGCCTGGTGCTGGCCGAGCGGGTGCGCCGGGAGTTTGCCGAGCTGCCGTTCGTCGCCGGTGCGCAACTCAGCGTGAGCATCGGCATCGCCGATGCCGCCCAGGCCAACCACGAGCTGACCCGCCTGCTGTCGCTCGCCGACCAAGCGCTCTACGCGGCCAAGGCGGCGGGGCGCAACCGGGTTGAGGTTTACCGGGAGACGTCCTGAGCGGCTGTTGGCGATCTGCGGCGTGTCGCCGAGATGGCGTCAAGCAAGATCGTGACAGGCTTCGGGAGGTGAATTCGGGGTAGACTGGCGCCCCTCTGAATCGCCAAGAAACCCGCCCATGGCCCTGCAAGCGACACCCTACAAAGTCGACCTCAACCTCACCGACCTGGATCGCAACGTCTACGAGAACCTGCGTTTCACCGTGGCCAAGCACCCCTCGGAGACCGAAGAGCGCCTGGCCGTGCGCCTGATCGGCTATGCGCTGTGGTACCACGAGCAGCTGGCCTTCGGTCGCGGTCTGTCGGATGTCGACGAGCCGGCGCTGTGGGAGAAGAGCCTGGACGACCGCGTGCTGCACTGGATCGAAGTCGGCCAGCCGGATGCCGAGCGCATCACCTGGTGCTCGCGGCGCACCGAGCGCTTCAGCCTGCTGGCCTATGGCAGCCTGCGGGTGTGGCAGACCAAGGTGCTCGACAGCGTGCGCAGCCTGAAGAACATCAACGTGGTGGCGGTGGAGCAGGAGGCGCTGGAGAACCTGGCCCGTGACCTGCCGCGCTCGATCGGCTGGAGCGTGATGATCAGCGATGGCCACCTGTACGTCACCGATGAGCGCGGCCAGCACGAGATTCCCTTGGAGTGGCTGCACGGCGAGCGTTGAGGCGCTTTGATCGTTCCCACGCTCCGCGTGGGAATGCAGCCCTGGACGCTCCGCGTCCGTCTGGGCTTGCCGGGACGCGGAGCGTCCCTGGAGGGGTTCCCACGCGGGAGCGTGGGAACCATCAATAAACCCGACTAAAGAATCCGCATGCGCATCGAATCCCGCCCGCTTCCCGCCACACTGCCCGATCTGGGTAATCTACCGCCGCTGTTGACCCGCCTCTACGCCGCTCGCGGCGTGCAGTCCGCCGCCGAGCTGGACAAGGGCCTGGCGCGCTTGATCCCCTATCAGCAGCTGAAAGGCATCGACGCCGCGGTGGAGCTGCTGGTGCAGGCCCTGGAGCAGCGTCAGCGCATCCTCATTGTCGGCGACTTCGATGCCGACGGTGCCACCGCCAGTTCGGTCGGTACCCTCGGCCTGCGTATGCTCGGTGCGGCATCTGTCGATTATCTGGTGCCGAACCGCTTCGAGTACGGCTACGGCCTGACTCCGGAGATCGTCGCCGTGGCCCTGCAACGTCAGCCGAAGTTGCTGATCACCGTCGACAACGGCATCTCCAGTGTCGACGGCGTAGCGGCGGCCAAGGCGGCTGGCCTGCAAGTGCTGGTCACCGACCACCACTTGCCCGGCCCGGAGCTGCCGGCGGCGGATGCCATCGTCAACCCCAACCAGCCGGGCTGCGACTTCCCGAGCAAGGCGCTGGCCGGTGTCGGGGTGATCTTCTACGTGCTGCTGGCGCTGCGTGCGCGCCTGCGTGAGCTGGGCTGGTTCGCCCGTCGTGGGCTGGCCGAGCCGAATCTGGCCGAGCTGCTCGACCTGGTGGCGCTGGGCAGCGTCGCCGACGTGGTGCCGCTGGACGCTAACAACCGCATCCTCGTCCACCAGGGCCTGGCGCGCATCCGCGCCGGCCGTGCCCGCGCCGGGCTGCGGGCGATTCTCGAAGTGGCGGGCAAGCAACACGGACGCATCAGCTCCACCGACCTCGGCTTCATCCTCGGCCCGCGCCTGAATGCCGCGGGCAGGCTGGACGACATGAGCCTGGGCATCGAATGCCTGCTCTGCGACGACGAGGCGCTGGCCCGCGACATGGCGGTGCAGCTGGATCAGCTCAACCAGGACCGCAAGGCCATCGAGCAGGGCATGCAGCGCGAGGCGCTGGCGCAGCTCAAGGATCTGCCGCTGGACGAGCTGCCGTTCGGCCTGTGCCTGTTCGAGGCGGACTGGCACCAGGGCGTGATCGGCATCCTCGCCTCGCGCCTGAAGGAGCGTTACCACCGCCCGGCGATCGCCTTCGCCGATGCCGGCGACGGGGTGCTCAAGGGCTCGGCGCGCTCGGTTCCCGGCCTGCATATCCGCGACGCACTGGATGCGGTGGCGGCTAAGCATCCGGGGCTGATCAGCAAGTTCGGCGGCCATGCCATGGCCGCCGGCCTGTCGTTGCCGACCGAACATTTCGGCGCCTTCGCCGCTGCCTTCGATGCCGAGGTGCGCCGGCAATTGAGCGAGGACGACCTGACCGGCCGCCTGCTGTCGGATGGTGCGCTGGCGGTCGAGGAGTTCCATCTGCCGCTGGCCAAGGAGCTGCGCAATGCCGGCCCCTGGGGTCAGCACTTCCCCGAGCCGCTGTTCCATGGCGTGTTCCAACTGGTGCAGCAGCGCATCGTCGGCGAGCGGCATCTGAAGGTGGTGCTCAAGAGCGAGTGCGGCTCGCTGCAACTGGACGGCATCGCCTTCGGCGTCGACCGCGAGCTGTGGCCGAACCCGACGGTGCGCTGGGTCGAACTGGCCTACAAGCTCGACGTCAACGAGTACCGCGGCCAGGAGTCGGTGCAGTTGCTGATCGCCCATATCGCTGCACGATAAGGCTTAAATCCCCTGCGCCGGGCCGCGGCCCTTCCTGTACCTTTGGGAAAGCCCGATAACAACAAGAAAGGCCAGGCCATGATCGATTCACCTTCCTCGTGCCAACCCCGGCCCGCCACCACCGTGCTCCTGCTGCGCCCCAGCCCTACCGGCGACGCAGCGCTGGAGGTGTTCATGGTGCTGCGCAACCATCAGATCGATTCCTTCTCCGGCGCCCTGGTGTTCCCCGGCGGCAAGCTGGAAAGCGCCGACGCCGCTCCGGCCCTGCGTGCCCGCTGCCCGGGTGCCGAGGGCTGCTCCGACGAGGAACTGGCGTTTCGCATCGCCGGGGTGCGTGAGGCGTTCGAGGAGTGCGGCATCCTGCTCGCCTGCAAACGTGGCGAAAACGAGTTATTGAGCGCGGCGCAGCTGGCACCCATCGAGGCACGCTGGCGGGCGAAGCTGAACAGCGACGCGGCGAGCATCGCCGAGTTGGTCGAGGCCGAGGACTTGCTGCTGGCGGTCGATCGCATGGTGCCCTTCGCCCACTGGATCACCCCGGACTTCGTCCCCAAGCGCTTCGATACCTGGTTCTTCGCCGCTGTGGCGCCGGCCGATCAGATGGCCCTGCACGATGGTTCGGAGACGGTCGATTCGCGCTGGGTCGCACCCGCCACTGTGCTGGCCGAAGCCAAGGCCGGGCGGCATACCCTGGTGTTCGCCACCGAGCAGAACCTGCACCTGCTCAGTCAGGCCGGCAATGTGGAGCAGGCGCTGGAGGCGGCGCGCAACCGACGCATCGTCGCGGTGCAACCGTGGCTGGAAGAGATCGACGGCGTGCGCCACCTGCGCATTCCGGCTGATGCCGGCTACGCGCGGACCAGCGTGGCGCGTTGAGGCGGTGAGGTAGATCCGGATGCAATCCGGGAAGCGGAGTTGCCTGGTACCCCCGGATTCCATCCGGGCTACGGATTGCTTCGTAGGATGGGTTGAGCCTGCGACACCCATCGAATCGCAATGATGGCTATCGTTACGCTCAACCCATCCTCCGGACTGGCGCTGGTCCGCAGGGGCGACAATCCCAAAAAACGCTAGAGCGCTTGCGCTGCTCCTGCTCCGCAGCATCTGCGGCCTGCCGTACCGAGGCAGGCCCCAGAGCTTGGCGCGGCCTTACCAGCCCAACTGCTTGTTGAAGCCCAGGGCGTCGTAATAGTCGCCCTGGTAGGCGATCTTGCCGTCCTTGACCCGCACGAAACTGACCCCCTCGAACTTCAGCGGTTTGTTGGTGGCCGGGGTTTCCGCGCTCCAGGCGCCGCTGTTGATGCCGCTGAATTCCCACTGGAAGGCGATGCCGTCGGCGCTGACGATGGGTTTGCTGGTCATCAGCCACTTGAGGTCCGGTACCGCGCCGATGAACACCTTGATCACGTTGTCGCGGGCGGCGGCCTTGCCGTTCTGCGGGGTGCCGACGGTGGCATCGAAATACACCGCATCTTCGGCAAGGAAGCTGGCGGCCTTGTCGACGTCATGGGCGTTCCAGGCGGCCATGTAAGCGTCGACGACGGCCTTGGGATCGTCCGCTGCCTGGGTCAGGCCGGCTAAAGCGCAGAGCAGGACAAAGCTGAAACTACGCAGGGCGTGTCGCATTTTTCTTCTCCTGTAGGGTGTGAGTGCGCGCCCGGGGCGGCAGACATCGGGCCTGGCGGCCTGATGAGTCTAGTTAGTAAATGACCGCTGCGGCTAAGCCGTGGGGCTAGCTTGCCCCTACAATCGAACGGCAAGCGCACGCGCGGACGTGTCGGCTGAAATCGGCCTGCACCTCGATGTGACCAACAGTTCAACTGTCAGGACAACAACCATGAATGCATTCAGAGACGATGTATTGGCCGGCAAGGTGGTGTTCGTCGCCGGTGGCTCGAGCGGCATCAACTTAGGCATCGCCGAGCATTTCGCCCGCCATGGCGCCAAGCTGGCCCTGCTCAGCCGCAGTCAGGACAAGCTCGATATGGCGGTGGCGGGGATCGTCGCTGCGGGCGGCGAGGCCATCGGAATCGCCGCCGACGTGCGCGACTTCGCCGCGGTGGACGCCGCGCTGATCCAGGTGCAGCAGCACTTCGGCAATATCGACGTGGTGATTTCCGGCGCCGCCGGCAACTTCGTCGCGGCGGCCAAGGATATGTCGGCCAATGGCTTCAAGACGGTGATCGATATCGACCTGATCGGCACCTTCAACGTGTTGCGTGCGGCCTATCCGTACCTCAACAAGCCGGGCGCTTCGCTGATCTCCATCACCGCGCCGCAGGCGGTCAAAGCGGCGGTCTATCAGGCGCATGTCTGCGCGGCCAAGGCTGGGATCAATATGCTGACTCAGTGCCTGGCGATGGAGTGGGGGGCCGAGGGCATACGCGTCAACGCCATCTCCCCGGGGCCGATCGCCGATACCGAAGGCATGGCGCGCCTGGCGCCGACCCCGGAGATGGAGCAAAAGGTCAAGGCGCGCCTGGCCCTGCGTGACTACGGCAGCAAGCGCGACATCGCCGATGTTGCGCTGTTCCTGGCCTCGGACAATGCCCGCTACATCACCGGGACGATCATCGACTGCGACGGCGGCAGCAAGCTGGGCGATGCCACGCTGCCCGAATTGCCGCCGCGCCGTTGAGTCTGTTGGTGGGTTACGCCGCTTTGCGGCTAACCCACCCTAAGGTGCTGCCGGAGCTGCCACCGCGGCGGCGAGCCTGTGTAGGGGCGTACGGCGGGTAAAGCCTGGTCGGGTAGGATGGGTTGAGCTTTGCGATACCCATCGGAGGCTGCATGGGTATCGCGGAGCTCAACCCATCCTACGAACTGTGAGTATCTGAGCGTCGCGAGCGAAGGTTGGGCTAGGCGGCAAGCGCCGAGAAAGCGGAATGTACCGCAGTACATGAGCATTCGAGGTGCTTGCCAACCACGCCCAGCCGAGCGCAGCCGCTCAGATCAGTGCTTGAACATCACATGGCGAACCGCCGTGTAGTCCTCCAGCCCGTATATCGACAGGTCCTTGCCGTAGCCGGACAGCTTCATGCCGCCGTGGGGCATTTCGCTGACCAGCATGAAGTGGGTGTTGACCCAGGTGCAGCCGTACTGCAGGCGTGCCGACAGGCGATGGGCGCGGCCGACGTCGCCGGTCCACAGCGAGGAAGCCAGACCGTAGTCGGAGTCGTTGGCCCAGGTCAGGGCCTGGTCTTCGTCGCTGAACGGCGTCACCGAAACCACCGGGGCGAACACTTCGCGGCGGACGATCTCGTCGTCCTGCCGGGCGCCGGCCAGCACGGTCGGCTCGAAGAAGAAGCCGGCGCCGGCCACCACCTTGCCGCCGGTGACCACTTCGATATGCGCCTGCTGGCTGGCGCGCTCGACGAAGCCGCTGACCCGCTCGCGGTGCTGGGCGGTGATCAGCGGGCCGAGTTCGGTGCTGGGGTCGTCCTGCAGGCCGTACTTGATGCTGCCGACCGCGGCGCCCAGTTCGGCGACGAACTTGTCGTAGATGCCTTTCTGCGCATAGATGCGGCAGGCGGCGGTGCAGTCCTGGCCGGCGTTGTAGAAGCCGAAGGTGCGGATACCTTCCACCGCGGCGGCGATGTCGGCGTCGTTGAAGATGATCACCGGCGCCTTGCCGCCCAGCTCCATGTGCATGCGCTTCACCGTGCCGGCGGTGCTGGAGATGATGTTCGAGCCGGTGGCCACCGAACCGGTCAGCGACACCATGCGCACCTTCGGGTGGGTGACCAGCGGCGAGCCGACGCTGGCGCCGCGGCCGAAGACGATATTGACCACCCCGGCGGGGAAGATTTCGGCGAGGAATTCGCCCAGCTTCAGCGCGGTCAGCGGGGTCTGCTCGGAGGGCTTGAGCACCACGCAGTTGCCGGCGGCCAGCGCCGGGGCGAGCTTCCAGGCGGCCATCATCAGCGGGTAGTTCCACGGCGCGATGGAGGCGACCACGCCGATCGGGTCGCGGCGGATCATCGAGGTGTGTCCCGGCAGATATTCGCCGGCGGCGGAGCCGCTCAGGCAACGGCTGGCACCGGCGAAGTAGCGGAACACGTCGGCGATCGCCGGGATCTCGTCGTTCAGCGCGGCGGCGAAGGGCTTGCCGCAGTTCTGCGACTCCAGGCGCGCGAGTTCCTCGGCGTGTGCCTCGATCTTGTCGGCCAGGCGCAGCAACAACAGGGCGCGGTCTTTTGGCGCGGTCTGCGACCAGCCGACGAAGGCGGCATCGGCGGCGCGCACGGCGGCGTCGACCTGCGACTCGCTGGCCTCGTTGACATGAATCAGCGGCGCGCCGAGCGCCGGGTTGAGCACCGGCTGGCTGGCGCCTTCGCCGGCGACCAGTTGGCCATTGATCAGCAGTTTGGTTTGCATGGCTGGAACCTCGTTGACGGGGGCTGTCGGTGGTCAGTCCGTAGGATGGGTTGAGCTCCGTGATACCCATGCTGCCCTCGATGGGTATCGCTTCGCTCAACCCATCCTACGAAGCTGCGATTGTTCTCTCTCCCACTCATGGGAGAGGGTTAGGGCTTTGCGTCACTTGCCGCTGCCAGCCACGCCCTCGCCACCCTTGGTCAGGTAGTAGGCGGCGAGGATCGGCAGCATGGTCACCAGCATCACCAGCATGGCCACCACGTTGGTCACCGGCACGTCGCGCGGGCGCGCCAGCTGGTTGAGCAGCCACAGTGGCAGGGTGCGCTCGTGGCCGGCGGTGAAGGTGGTGACGATGATCTCGTCGAACGACAGGGCGAAGGCCAGCATGCCGCCGGCCAACAGCGCCGAGCCGAGGTTGGGCAGGATGATGTAGCGGAAGGTCTGCCAGCCGTCGGCGCCCAGATCCATGCTCGCCTCGATCAGGCTGTAGCTGGTGCGGCGGAAGCGGGCGATGACGTTGTTGTAGACGATCACCACGCAGAAGGTGGCGTGGCCGATGACGATGGTCAGCACCCCGGGTTCGATGCCGAGGGTCTTGAACGCCGCCAGCAGGGCGATGCCGGTGATGATGCCGGGCAGGGCGATCGGCAGGATCAGCATCAGCGAGATGCTTTCCTTGCCGAAGAAGTCGCGGCGGTACAGCGCGGCGGCGGCCAGGGTGCCGAGGATCAGGGCGATCAGGGTGGCCAGGCAGGCGATCTGCACCGACAGCTTGATCGCCTCGAGCACGTCGGCGCGGGCGAAGGCGACGCTGAGCCAGCGCAGGGTGAAGCCCTGCGGCGGGAAGCTGAACGCCGCGTCCTCGGTGTTGAAGGCGTAGACGAAGATGATCAGGATCGGGAAGTGGAGGAACACCAGCCCGCCCCAGGCGGCCAGCTTGAGGCCCCAGGAAGCTCGCTCAGAGTGCATCGAAGGCCCCCAGACGTTTGACGATGGACAGGTAGATGGCGATCAGTACGATCGGCACCAGGGTGAAGGCGGCGGCCATCGGCATGTTGCCGATCGAACCCTGCTGGGAATACACCATGCTGCCGATGAAGAAGCCGGGCGGGCCGATCAGCTGCGGCACGATAAAGTCGCCCAACGTCAGCGAGAAGGTGAAGATCGAGCCGGCGGCGATGCCGGGAATCGACAGCGGCAGGATCACCTGGGTGAAGGTCTGCTGCGGTCGGGCGCCGAGGTCGGCCGAGGCCTGCAGCAGGGACGGCGGCAAGCGCTCCAGCGAAGCCTGGATCGGCAGGATCATGAACGGCAGCCAGATATAGACGAACACCAGGAAGCGCCCGAGGTGCGAGGTCGACAGGGTGCTGCCGCCGACCCCGGGAATGCCGAGGATGACCTGCAGCAGCGGAGCCAGACCGAGGTGGTCGACGAACCACTGCGCCACCCCGCCCTTGGCCAGCAAGAGGGTCCAAGCGTAGGTCTTGACGATGTAGCTGGCCCACATCGGCAGCATCACCGCGATGTAGAAGAACGCCTTGGTCTTGCCGTTGGTGTAGCGCGCCATGTAGTAGGCAATCGGGAAGGCCAGTACCGCGCTGGCGATGGACACGGCGACAGCCATGCTCAGGGTGCGCAGGATGATGTCGAAGTTGGCGGCCTGGAACAGCGCGGCGAAGTTGGCCAGGGTCAAGTCCGGGGTCACCGCCATGGTGAAGTCGTCGAAGGTGTAGAAACCTTGCCACAGCAGGGTCAGCAGCGAGCCGAGGTAGATCGCGCCGAACCACAGCAGCGGCGGGATCAGCAGCAGCGCCAGGTACAGGTTGGGCTTGCGGTACAGCAGGCTAGACAGGCGGCGCAGCGGGCCGTCGGCACGGCCGGCTGGAAGGTTCAGCGCGGTGGCCATCTCACACACCCTCGGCCGGGGTTTCGCGCAACGGCACCATCGCCTCGCGCGGCCAGCGCGCGGTGACCTGCTGGCCGGGCTGGTACTGATTGGCGCTGCCGCGTTGCCATTGATTGTTGGCCTGGCTGACGGCGAGGGTCTGGCCGTTGTCCAGCTGGATCTCGTAGCGGGTGGCGGCGCCCTGGTACTGGATATCGTGGAGCAGGCCGCCGACCAGAATATCGTCGCCGCTCGCCGCGCCGTCGGCGAAACGGATGTGCTCCGGGCGGATCGAGAAAGGCGCGCTGCTGCCGGCGATGCGCTGGGCCAGTTCGCCACGCAACACGTTGGAGGTGCCGACGAACTCGGCGACGAAGGCGGTCGCCGGCTGCATGTACAGGTTGCGCGGGGTATCGACCTGCTCGATGCGGCCCTTGTTGAACACCGCCACGCGGTCGGACATCGACAGCGCCTCGGTCTGGTCGTGGGTGACGAAGATGAAGGTGATGCCGAGCTGACGCTGCAGCTTCTTCAGCTCGCTCTGCATCTGCTCGCGCAGCTTGAGATCGAGCGCACCGAGCGGTTCGTCGAGCAGCAGCACCCGCGGCCGATTGACCAGCGCGCGGGCCAGGGCCACGCGCTGACGCTGGCCGCCGGACAGCTGCGCCGGCTTGCGCTCGCCATAGCCGGTCAAGGCGACCATGGCCAGCGCTTCCTCGGCACGCTTGAGGCGTTCGTCCTTGCCGACGCCCTTGACCTTGAGGCCGTAGGCGACGTTGTCGCGCACGTTCATGTGCGGGAACAGCGCGTAGTCCTGGAACACGGTGTTGACGTCGCGCTGGTAGGGCGCCAGACCGACGGCCTCGGCGCCGTGGATGCGAATGGAGCCGGCGCTGGGTTGCTCGAACCCGGCGATCAGACGCAGGCAGGTGGTCTTGCCCGAACCGGACGGGCCGAGCATGGAAAAGAACTCACCGTCCTTGATGGCCAGGGATACCCGGTCGACGGCCTTCACTTCGCCGAACACGCGGGAGACTTCGGTGAATTCAACTGCGATGGTCATGTGTTGCTCCAGAGAAAACGATGTTCGGGGCAGACGCTTGCCTCTCCCGTGAACGGGAGAGGGAACTGGCGTGTGCGCTTCGAAAGTGGCTCAGAGGGCGTAGCGAGCAGGCCTCAGCCGTGTCCGGCCAGCGCGCAGGAACCGCAGCGTACTGAAGTACGTGAGGATTCCGAGCACTGCCCGGGCGCGGATCAGGCCTGCGCAGTAGCCATCTGGGCCACTTTTACCGACCGCCCATGATCGCGATGTAGTCCTGCGTCCAGCGGCTGTATGGCACGCACTGGCCCTGGGTCTTGCACTTGGCCTGCGGGGTTTTCCAGAAGGCGATGCGGTCGAACTGGTCGTAGCCGTTGGTGGCGCAGCCGCCGGCGCCGAGCAGTTCACTGGCCTTGCAACCGGCCGGTACCGCCGGCAGCGAGCCGAACCATGCGGCCAGGTCGCCCTGCACCTTGGGCTCCAGCGACCAGTCCATCCACTTGTAGGCGCAGTTCGGGTGCTTGGCGTCGGCATGCAGCATGGTGGTGTCGGCCCAGCCGGTGACCCCTTCTTTCGGGAACACGGTGGCCACCGGCTGCCCTTCGGCCTTCAGGGTATTGGCCATGTAGCCCCAGGTGCTGGAGGCGACCACGCCTTCGTTCTTGAAGTCGCTCATCTGTACCGTGGCGTCGTGCCAGTAGCGGTGGACCAGCGTGTGTTGCTTGCGCAGCAGCTCGAGCACGGCGGCGTACTGTTTTTCGTTGAGCTCGTAGGGGTCGTTGATGGCCAGATCCGGCTGGGCGGATTTCAGGTACAGCGCCGCGTCGGCGATATAGATCGGCCCGTCGTAGGCCTGCACGCGGCCCTTGTTCGGCTTGCCGTCGGCCAGCTGCTGCGCCTCGAACACCGCACTCCAGCTGTCCGGCGCCTTGCTGAACGCCTTGGTGTTGTACATCAGCAGGTTCGGGCCCCACTGGTAGGGCGTACCGTAGGTCTTGCCATCGACGGTATACCAGTCGCCGCCTCCCAGGCGCGGGTCGAGGTTCTTCCAGTTGGGCACCAGTTTCGGATCGATCGGCTGCACGCGCTTGCCGTAGATCAGGCGCAGCGAGGCGTCGCCGGAGGCGGTGACCAGGTCGTAGCCGCCCTTGTTCATCAGGCTGACCATCTCGTCGGAGGTCGCCGCGGTCTTGATGTTGACCTTGCAGCCGGTGTCCTTCTCGAACTGGGTGACCCAGTCGTAGTTCTTGTCGGTTTCGCCGCGCTCGATGTAGCCCGGCCAGGCGACGATATCCAGACGCCCTTCGCCGGCGCCCACGGCTTTCAACGCTTCGGCGGCCTGCAGGCTGGTGCTGGCCAGCAGGGCGGTGGCGAGCGCACTGAGCAAAGCAGTCTTGTGCACGAACATTGGAATTCCCTCTTCTTGATTTATGGTCGGGGCAGTGGAACGTCGTGGTGCTACGCCCGGATCGGGCGACTTCTTGTACTTCAGTAAAGCTGCTCGCCGTGGCGCGCCATGATGTGGCGCACCACGCTGTAGTCCTGCAGCGAGTCGCTGGACAAATCCTTGCCGTAGCCGGAGCGCTTGAGCCCGCCGTGGGGCATCTCGCTGACCAGCATGAAATGGCTGTTGATCCAGGTGCAGCCGTACTGCAGGCGGGCGGCGACCTGCATCGCCTTGTCCAGATTCTGCGTCCACACCGAGGAGGCCAGGCCGTATTCCGAATCGTTGGCCCAGTCCACCGCCTGGCTCAGCTCGTCGAAGCGGGTGACGCTGACCACCGGACCGAACACCTCGCGCTGGACGATCTCGTCGCTCTGCTTGCAACCGGCCAGCAGAGTCGGCTGGTAATAGAAGCCGGGGCCGGAGTGCACGGCGGCCCCGGTGACCCGTTCGATATGCGGCTGGCCGAGGGCGCGCTCGACGAAGCTGGCCACGCGGTCGCGCTGGCGCGGGCTGATCAGCGGGCCGAGTTCGTTGTCGGCATCGCGCTTGCGAGCGAAGCGCAGGCTGGCCACGGCGTCGCCCAGTTCGGCCACCAGGCGGTCATGGATACCAGTTTGAGCATAGATGCGGCAGGCGGCGGTGCAATCCTGGCCGGCGTTGTAGTAGCCGTAGCTGCGCACGCCCTCGACCACCGCGGCGAGGTCGGCGTCGTTGCAGACGATCACCGGCGCCTTGCCGCCGAGTTCCAGATGGGTGCGCTTGAGGCTCTTGGCGGCGGCCTGGAGGATCTTCTGCCCGGTGACGATATCGCCGGTCAGCGACACCATGCGCACCTTGGGGTGGCCGACCAGCAGGCCGCCGACGCTTTCGCCGCCGCCGCAGAGGATGTTCAGCACCCCAGGCGGCAGCAGCTCGGCCAGCACCGGGGCGAGGGCGAGGATCGACAGCGGGGTGTGCTCGGACGGCTTGAACACCAGGGTATTGCCGGCCGCCAGGGCCGGGGCGATCTTCCACGCCGCCATCATCAGCGGGTAGTTCCACGGTGCGATCGAGGCCACCACGCCGATTGGGTCGCGGCGCACCATGCTGGTGTAACCGGGCAGGTACTCGCCGGCCAGCTGGCCGGTCTGGCAGCGCACCGCGCCGGCGAAGAAGCGGAACACATCGATGCTCGCGACGAGGTCGTCCTGGCGGGCCAGATGCTGCGGCTTGCCGCAGTTCAGCGCTTCCAGGCAGGCGAGCGAGTCGGCGCGCTGGGCGATGGCGTCCGCAATTGCCAGCAGCAAGTTGGAACGCTGCGCCGGAGTGGTCCGCGACCAACTGGCGAAGGCGCGCTGCGCGGCCAGGATCGCCGCTTGCACCTGCTCGCCGGAGGCTTCGGCGACCTGGGTCAGCACTTCGCCGCTGGCGGGGTTGAGGATGGCCTCGGCGGAACCGGCGCCGGCGACCAACTGGCCGTCGATCAACAGCTCGGTGAGGAAGGGCGGGGGAGTCGCAGCGCCGGCCATCGTGCTCGCTCTTGGGCAGAGATTGTTATTCGCGCATGGCCGGCAGGTGTGTGCCCAGGGCATGGCGTCTTATTGCCAGCAAGACTAGAGCCGGGCTTGGAGGGCGACAAATTCTAAATACTGAATGTTGCGTTCGATTAAATAGATGGCCTGCGTCCGCTGGGTTGTTCGCGGGCGACGGTGAGGAACGGATCGACCAGTGCCGGCCGCGCCGTGCCACGGCGCCAGGCCAGGCCGACATCCAGGGTCTGGGTCAGGTCGACCAGGGCGCGAGCCTCGATGATGTCGCCTTCCAGCGACCAGGGCCGATAGGTCATGTCCGCCTGGATCGATAGGCCCAGGCCGGCGGCCACCAGGCTGCGCACCGCCTCGGTGGAACCGGTGCGCAGGGTGATGTGCGGCTGCAGTCCGGCGCGCGACCAGATGCGCTGGGCATTCAGGCCCATCTCGTCGACGTTCAGCTGGATCAGCGGTTCGCTGACGACATCCGCCAAGGCAATGCTGTCCAGTTCCAGCAGCGGATGCCGGGCCGGCAGCCACAGGCGCAGCGGCGAGTGGGTCAGCACCTCGGTTTGCAGGGCGTGGCGGTCTTCCAGGTTGGAGAGGATCAGCACGCCGACATCGATTTCACCGCTGATCAGCAGGTGCTCGATATAAGGGCGCTCGTCCTCCATCACGCGGATCTCCACGTTCGGGTAGGCGCGCTGGAAGCGGGTGACCAGATCGGCCAGGTAATAGCCGGCGACCAGGCTGGTGACGCCGACGGTGAGCTGGCCGGCGACCTGGTCGGTGCTCTGCTGCAGGCTGCGCTTGGCATTGTCGACTGTGGCCAGGATCAGGTGCGCCTGGCGCAGGAACTGGTGGCCCTGGTGGGTCAGGGTCATGCCCTTGGCGTGGCGGTTGAACAGGCTGACACCGATCTCCTGCTCCAGCTGCTGGATCGCCAGGGTCAGGGTCGATTGCGAGATGAACGCCGTCTGGGCGGCGGCGGAGATCGAGCCGGTCTCGGCGACGGCGATGAAGTGGCGGATCTGGCGCAGGGTCATCATGGGTCGGCTTACCGTGTGCAGGCTAGGTTTTTCGTTGCTGTTTTTCGAATATGAATTAGAAGTTTCTGTTTTGTCGAATGATTGGTGAGCGCTACGCACCGGCTTGCGGCTATCGCCACGTCGGCAATATCTCGAAGCACTCTCAGGCATGCCGGCGGGATTTCACGCGGATAGAGTGCAATCCATTGCCCATTCGCTTGTGTCTGGAGAACCTCATGAATACGCGTGGTCTGCTCGATCAACTGCTCAAGTCCGGTCAGGAACTGCTGCAGAACAAGCCCGGCGCTGGTGCTGGCAGTGCCGGCCAGCTCGGTAACCTGCTCGGCAGTGTCGGTGGCGGCGCTTTGGGCGCGGGTGCCATCGGCCTGCTGCTGGGCAGCAAGAAGGCGCGCAAGCTGGGTGGCAAGGCGCTGACCTATGGCGGCCTGGCGGCGCTCGGGGTGGTCGCCTACAAGGCCTATAGCAACTGGCAGCAACAACAGGCCGGGGCTACGCAGACCGAACCGCAGACGGTGGATCGCCTGCCGCCGCCGCAGGTCGAGCTGCACAGTCACGCGATTCTCCGGGCCCTGGTGGCGGCGGCCAAGGCTGACGGCCATATCGATGCGCGAGAGCGCCAGCTGATCGACGGCGAAGTGCTCAAGCTCACCGATGACCGCGAACTGCAGGGCTGGCTGGATCGCGAGCTGCACAAGCCGTTGGACCCGGCGGAAGTGGCGCGTGCGGCGCAAACCCCGGAAATGGCCGCGGAAATGTACCTGGCCAGCCTGCTGATGGTGGACGAGGAACACTTCATGGAACGCGCCTATCTGGAGGAGTTGGCGCGCCAACTGAAGTTGGCGCCCGGCCTCAAGGCCGAACTGGAAAGCCAGGCCCGGCAGGCGCTGCAATAGCGCTTTGTAGCCCGCGTGCCGGCGATCACTGCCGGACCGTAGGTTGGCTTGAGCGCAGCGATACCCAACGAACAGGCGCCGATGGGAGTCGCGTAGCTCAACCCATCCTACCGATGCGCTCCGGATCGCCCGCCCGCCGCCGGCCCGACCGTCCGGCAGCGGCCATGGCGAATTGCCTTCGCCGGACTATCGTTTCTAGCCTAGCCCGGCGCATCGACGGGAGGGAGGCGAGATGAATACCAGCGATTTGCTCGAACAATTACTGAGCTCCGGGCTCGCTGCGCAGGGCGGCGGCGCGGCATCCCGCTCCGGTGGTGCGCAAGGGGGGCTGGGCGACCTACTGGGTGGTGGGCTCGGTGACCTTTTGGGTGGTGGTGGCGCTATTAGTGGCGCCAGCGCTGGCGGCGGCCTGGGCGGGCTCGGTGGCCTGGGTGGCCTCGGCGGCTTGCTCGGCGGGCTGCTCGGCGGTGGTGCGTCGCAGGCTGGCCAGTCCCGCGGCGGTGGCTTGGGCGGTGGTATGGGGGCTGGCGGCCTTGCCACGCTCGGCATGCTCGCCTTCCAGGCCTTCAGTGCCTGGCAACAGAGCCAGGCAACCGCCGCCGCGCAGCAGCCGCAAACGGTCAATACGTTATCCGGCGCCGCCGCCGAGGAGCACAGCCACGCCATCCTGCGGGCGCTGATCGCCGCCTCCAAGGCCGACGGGCGCATCGACGAGCAGGAGAAAAAGCTGATTTACGCGGAAATCGCCAAGCTTACGGCGGACCCTGAGTTGCAGAGTTGGCTGGATCAGGAGGTCAGTCATCCGCTCGATGCGGCGGAAGTCGCGCAGGCGGCGCAGACCCCGGAAATGGCTGCGGAGATGTACCTGGCCAGCGTGCTGCTGATCGGCAGCCAGCAGGGCGGCGAGCGCGACTACCTGGATGAGTTGGCCGCCCAACTGCGACTCGATCCGGGGCTGCAGGCCGAGTTGGAAGCCCAGGTGCGCGGCTAAGCCATGGCTCTCCGTTCGGCACTGACCCCGCTCGCGGCGCTGCTGCTGGCCGGCTGGCCGCTCGCGGCGCCGGCGGCGCAGGAGGGCGAGCTCTACGCCTCCAGCCGCAGCTTGCTGCTGGAGGACAGCCGCTTCGTCCGCGAGGCGGCGCTGGACCGGTTGCAGCAGATTCGCTTCGCCTTCCGCGAGCCGCAGGCCGAGCCCGGTCAGCAGCCGGTCTGGGCGCGGGCCTATGGCAACTGGGGCTCGGTGGATGCCGACGGTGCTGCGGCCCGGGTCGAGCGCGACAGCGGCGGCCTGTTCCTCGGCTTCGACCGCAAGCTCGACGACCGCTGGGTCGCCGGCGCGTTGGCCGGCTACTCGCAGCTCGATGCGCACCTCGACGGCCGCGCCGCCGCTGCCGACATCGACAGCTATCACCTGGCCGCCTATGCCGCCGCGCGCATCTACAACCAACTCGGCTTCAAGCTCGGCGCCGCCTACAGTCAGCACCAGCTCGACAGCAGTCGTCAGGGCCTGCACGGCGAGGGCGATGGTCACAGCCTGCAGGCGTTCGGCGAGGCCGGCTACGCCATGGATTTCCAGACCTTCACCATCGAGGCCTTCACCAGCCTGGCCTACGTGACGCAGCGCAGCGATGGGCTGACGGAGAAGGGCGGCGCCGGCGCGTTGCGGGTCAGCAGCGGCAGCGAACATGCCAGCCTCGCCACCTTCGGCTGGCGTGCCGCCACCAGCTTCACCCTCAATGGTGGGCAGCGGCTGGTCACGCGCGGCAGCCTCGGCTGGCGGCATGCCTTCGGCTCGACCGAGGTGAGCAGCGATGCGGTGGCGCTGGCCGATGGTGCTGCGATCCGCAGCGCCGGCGTGCCGCTCAGCGAAGACAGCCTGCGCCTCGACCTCGGCCTCGACTACGAGCTGTTGCCGGAGGTCTATGTCGGCCTGCTGTATGCCGGCAACTACGCCGATGCCGCGCGCGACAATGCCGTGAGCACCCGCCTGAGCCTGAAGTTCTAGTGCCCGCTTGTGGTGCTTTCGTAGGACGGGTTGAGGCGCGTAGCGACGATACCCATCGAGTCGATGCCGATGGGTATCGCTTCGCTCAACCCATCCGACGTGGATAAGGTGCGGGCATCCGCAACCGCCGGGCGGCGGGCTGCCAGGGGCTGGCAACTGCGGTATACTCGCCGGCTTTTCACGAAGTTCCGCCTGCGAGTGCTGCCTGCCATGGAAATTAACCCGATCCTTAACAGCATCAAGGACCTGTCCGAACGCACCCAGACTATTCGGGGGTATCTTTGACTACGATCAAAAGCATGATCGTCTGGTCGAAGTAAACCGCGAACTCGAAGACCCGAACGTCTGGAACAACCCCGAATACGCCCAGAACCTGGGCCGCGAACGCGCCCTGCTGGCGCAGATCGTCGAAACCCTCGACGACCTCCAAGGCGGCCTGGCCGACTCCCGCGACCTGCTCGACATGGCCGTAGAGGAAAACGACGAAGGCGCGGTGAATGACGTCGCCAACGAAGTCGAACGCCTGCGCGAGATCCTCGAGAGGCTGGAGTTCCGCCGCATGTTCAGCGGCGAGATGGACCCGAACAACGCCTACCTTGACATCCAGGCCGGCTCCGGCGGCACCGAGGCGCAGGACTGGGCCAACATGCTGCTGCGCATGTACCTGCGCTGGGCCGACAAGCGCGGTTTCGACGCCACCATCATGGAGCTGTCCGCCGGCGAAGTCGCCGGGATCAAGGGCGCCACCGTGCACATCAAGGGCGAATACGCCTTCGGTTGGCTGCGTACCGAGATCGGCGTGCACCGCCTGGTGCGCAAGAGCCCGTTCGACTCCGGCAACCGTCGCCACACCTCGTTCACCGCGGTGTTCGCCTCGCCGGAAATCGACGACAACATCGAGATCGAGATCAATCCGGCCGACCTGCGCATCGACACCTACCGCTCCTCCGGGGCCGGTGGTCAGCACGTCAACACCACCGACTCGGCGGTGCGGATCACCCACCTGCCGACCAATACCGTGGTCAGCTGCCAGAACGAACGTTCCCAGCACGCCAACAAGGACACCGCCATGAAGATGCTGCGGGCCAAGTTGTACGAGCAGGAAATGATGAAACGCAACGCCGCCTCGCAGGCGCTGGAGGACTCCAAGTCGGATATCGGCTGGGGCCATCAGATCCGTTCCTATGTGCTCGACCAGTCGCGGATCAAGGATCTGCGCACCGGCATCGAGAACAGTAACTGCGACGCGGTGCTGGACGGCGATCTGGATGAATTTATCGAGGCCAGCCTGAAGCAGGGGCTGTGAACAAAACGCAATGTAGGTTGGGCCGAGCTGCGCGAGGCCCAACGAGCGGCGCTGCATTTGCGTAGGAGGCCGGCCCCGGGCCGGATGTTGGGCATCGCTGCGCTCAGCACCAACCTACGGTTACAGGAACAGACGAAAGACCATGAGCGACCAACAACTCGACCAGCACGAACTGCAACAGGAAGAAAACAAGCTGATTGCCCAGCGCAAGGAAAAGCTTGCCGCCGTCCGTGAGCAGGGCAACGCCTTCCCCAACGACTTCCGCCGCGACAGCTACTGCGCGGACCTGCAGAAGCAGTACGTCGACAAGAGCAAGGAAGAGCTGGAAGCCGCCGCCATTCCGGTCAAGGTCGCCGGGCGCATCGTGCTCAACCGTGGCGCCTTCATGGTCATCCAGGACATGAGCGGACGCATCCAGGTCTATGTCAACCGCAAGACCCTGTCCGAGGAAACCCTGGAAGCGGTGAAGACCTGGGACCTGGGCGACATCATCGCCGCCGAAGGCACCCTGGCGCGCTCCGGCAAGGGCGACCTGTACGTGGAAATGACCAGCGTGCGGCTGCTGACCAAGTCCCTGCGCCCGCTGCCGGACAAGCACCACGGCCTGACCGACACCGAGCAGCGCTACCGTCAGCGCTACGTCGACCTGATCGTCAACGAAGACGTGCGTCAGACCTTCCGCGTGCGTTCGCAGGTGATCGGCCACATCCGCAAGTTCCTGGCCGACCGCGACTTCCTCGAAGTGGAAACGCCGATGCTGCAGACCATTCCCGGCGGCGCCGCGGCCAAGCCGTTCGAGACCCACCACAATGCGCTGGACATGGCCATGTTCCTGCGCATCGCCCCGGAGCTGTACCTCAAGCGCCTGGTGGTCGGTGGCTTCGAGCGGGTGTTCGAGATCAACCGCAACTTCCGTAACGAAGGCGTGTCGACCCGGCACAACCCCGAGTTCACCATGCTCGAGTTCTACCAGGCCTATGCCGACTACGAAGACAACATGGACCTGACCGAGGAACTGTTCCGCGAACTGGCCCAGTTGGTGCTCGGCAGCACCGACGTGCCTTACGGCGACAAGGTGTTCCACTTCGGTGAGCCGTTCGAGCGCCTGTCGGTGTTCGACTCGATCCTCAAGTTCAACCCGGAAATCACTGCCGCTGACCTGCAGGACATCGGCACGGCCCGCGCCCTGGCGAAGAAGGCCGGCGCCGCCGTCAAGGGCTTCGAGGGTCTGGGCAAGCTGCAAACCATGATTTTCGAGGAACTGGTCGAGCACAAGCTGGAGCAGCCGACCTTCATCACCAAGTACCCGTTCGAAGTGTCGCCGCTGGCGCGCCGCAACGACGAAGATCCGAGCGTCACCGATCGCTTCGAGCTGTTTATCGGGGGGCGGGAAATTGCCAACGCCTACTCCGAGCTGAATGACGCCGAAGATCAGGCCGAGCGCTTCATGGCCCAGGTGGCCGACAAGGATGCCGGTGACGACGAGGCCATGCACTACGACGCCGACTTCGTCCGCGCCCTCGAATACGGCATGCCGCCGACCGCGGGCGAGGGCATCGGCATCGACCGTCTGGTGATGTTGCTCACCAATTCGCCGTCGATCCGCGACGTCATCCTGTTCCCGCACATGCGCCCGCAGGCCTGATGCGGTGAACCACAACAATAGAGCCGCCTACGGGCGGCTTTATTGTTGGCGCCTGTTGCAGAGTCCCTGCGTGTTCATGCTGCGTAGCAAACGCGGCCGATTGCTTCTGTTCGTGTAAGCTCCAAGAATATTCTTCAGGTTTCCGCGTAGCCGAGGTAGAAAACCATCGTGACCCGCAGCCCCGTCCAAGACAGCGCCGCCACCGTGGCCAGCGCCGTAGCTGAAAGTGTCCAGTACCAGGGCCGCAAGGCCAGTCGGCAGGGCAGCGAACAGCGCCGTCAGGCGATTCTCGACGCCGCCATGCGCATCATCGTGCGCGAGGGTGTGCGGGCCGTGCGCCACCGTGCCGTGGCCGCCGAGGCCGAAGTGCCGCTGTCGGCCACCACCTACTACTTCAAAGACATCAACGACCTGATCACCGATACCTTCGCCCAGTTCGTCGAGCGCAGCGCCGAGGCGATGGCGGCGTTCTGGGACCGCACCGAGGGCCTGCTGCTGGCGAAGGTCGGCCGGCTCAATGGCAGCGTCGAGTCGCGCTATCAGTTGGCCGATGAGATTGCCGGGCTGGCGGTGGAGTACGTGCGCCAGCAACTGCTGACCCGCCGCGATCATCTGCTGGCCGAGTGTGCGTTCCAGCAGGAAGCCTTGCTCAATCCGCGCCTGCATGAGCTGGTGCGCTCGCACCGGCAAATCCTTGTGCAGGGTGTGACCCACTTCTTCCAGGTCCTCGGCTCCAAGCAGCCGGAGCAGGACGCCAAGGTGTTGACGGGCATCATTGAGCGGATGGAGTATCAGGGCCTGCTCGACGGGGCGGATCAGCTGGACAACGAGGACATGCTGGCCATCCTCAAGCGCTATATGTACCTGGTGCTCGGCCTCTGAGGCCTCTGACGAACCCCGCGGCTGCGGGGTTTTGTCATATTGACGGAGTAAGCTGCGCCGCTTTGCCGAGTCGGCGCGGATGAGGAGAGTGGCTTTGCTAGGGTTAGAAAAACAGGTGCGGCAGCCCTGGATGAGCGCTTCGCCGCACGCACCGCAGTTGGCTCACGTCCGCACAAGGAGCGCGAAATGAAAGCCTGGCGTATGGTGCTCGCCTTGTCCTTCTTGCTGTTGAATGGCTGTCTGGTCACCTTCAAGGATCCCATTCCGGCCAACGAGGCCGCTCCCATGCCGTTGCTGGGCGAATGGACGCGCAAGAACGAGTGGGGCGAACAGCAGTACCTGGAAGTCAGCCGCGCCGGCTCCAACCTGTACAAGGCGGTCACCTACGAGAACAGCCCGGACGATAGCGAAAGCCTGAAGGAGTTCGGCTTCACCGTGTCCCACCATGGCAGCCGCTGGTATCTGTCGGCCGGTATGCCGAAGAGCCTGGGCGCCAATTTCGCCATCGCCGGCTTCGAACTGACCAAGGACAACGAGCTGGTGGTCTATAACCTCGATGTCGACCGCATCCGCCAGGAGTTGGACGCCGGTCGGCTGGACGGCAAGATCTTCGAAACCCCCGACGGTGATGGCGCCTTGATCAGCAGTCCGCTGAACAAGGTGTTTGCCTATCTCGACGACCAGGCCAATTCCGACGTGTTCATCGAAGTGGCGCGTTTCCAGCGCAGCGGCCAGTGAGCCCGGCAACCCGCGAGTGACAGAACGATGAACGACCATATGGTGCTCGACGAATACCAGCTGACCATCCGCACCCTGTCCGATCGCCTGGTCGAGGCGCAGACGCCGATCCGCGTGCTGGATGCGGTGAAGTGGGACGACAACATCCGCCAGGACTTCCTCAAGCACAAAGGCAAGGAGCCGCCGGCGGTCGATCGCGCCTATTACGAAAGCCGGCCACTGGCCTTCGACCCCGGCGCGAAGAAGCTCGAATTCCAGAACATCGAGCGCGACATCACCCGTCAGCTCGGCCAGTTCAGCCCGGTCGGGCAGATCATGCGGCGCATGTGCCGGGAATACCGGATGGTCATCCGCATGCTCGAGGCGCGCGGCACTCCGGACTTCGGCCTGATTTCCCAGGAGCTCTACGGCGCGGCTTCCGACGCCTTCCATGCCGGCGACCCGACGCTCGCCGACCTCGGCCTGATGTTCTCCGAGTACCTGAACAACATCGCCGATCGCGGCGACCTCGAAGACGAACCCAAGACTCTTAGCGCCAACACGGCGGTGGAGATGCTGCAGAGCCGGTTGAGCACGGTGTTCGGCGACGACACCATCCGCGTGTTCGAGTCCGACGGCATCCTCGCCGATGCCGCCGCCGGCGCCGACTACATCAAGGTGCGCAGCGACGCCCTGTTCAACGAGCGCGACGTGCGTGCCCTGGAAGTGCATGAAGGCCTGGTGCATGTCGGCACCACTCTCAACGGCCTCAGCCAGCCGATCTGCACCTTCCTGGCCAAGGGTCCGCCATCCTCGACCGTGACCCAGGAAGGCCTGGCGATCCTCATGGAGGTGATCGCCTTCACCTCCTACCCGACCCGGCTGCGCAAGCTGACCAACCGTATCCGCGCCATCCACATGGCCGAGGACGGCGCCGATTTCCTCCAGGTGTTCGAGTTCTACCGCGAGCAGGGCTTCGCTCGCGAGGAAAGCTACGGTCACGCCAGTCGGGTGTTCCGCGGTTCCACCCCGGACGGCCTGCCGTTCACCAAGGACCTGTCCTATCTCAAGGGCTTCATCCTGATCTACAACTACATCCAGCTGGCGGTGCGGCAGGGCAAGCTGGAGCAGATTCCGCTGCTGTTCTGCGGCAAGACCACCCTGGAAGACATGCGCACCCTGCGCCAGCTGGTCGACGAAGGCCTGGTGACGCCGCCCAAGTACCTGCCGCCGCAGTTCCGCGACCTGAATGCCTTGTCGGCCTGGATGTGCTTCTCCAACTTCCTCAATCACCTGAGCCTGGAGCGGGTCGAGGCCGACTACGCCAATATTCTGTGAGGCGTGAGGTCCGTAGGATGGGTTGAGCGCAGCGATACCCATCTTTCGTCGCCGGAACCACCGCTTGTTGGGTATCGCTGCGCTCAACGCCAACCTACCAAGGCGTAGCCGGATGAAATTCGGGAAAACGGTGACAGGGGAGAGCTCGCTATATGTCCATGCCAGCGTTGCGCGCCGCGATTCTGCTACTGGTTACCCTGCTGCAGGGCTGCAGCGAGCTGTTGTTCTACCCGCAGGCGGGCCTGCCATTCACCCCTGAGCGCGTCAAGCTGGCGTATGAGGATGTCAGCCTGCGGACGGCCGATGGCACTCGGCTGCATGCCTGGTGGCTGCCGGCCAAGGCCGGAGTGGCGGTGAAGGGCACGGTGCTGCACCTGCATGGCAACGGCGGCAACCTTGCCAGCCACTTGGGCGGCAGCTGGTGGTTGCCGGCGCAGGGCTATCAGGTGCTGCTGCTCGATTATCGCGGCTATGGCCTGTCGGCCGGCCAGCCCAGCCTGCCCGCGGTGTACCAGGACATCGACGCCGCCTTCACCTGGCTGCAACAGGCTCCGGCGGTGCAGGGCAAGCCGCTGATCGTGCTGGGCCAGAGCCTGGGCGGGGCGCTGGCGCTGCATTACCTGGCCGAGCATCCGCAGCAGTACCACCGGCTCAAGGCCCTGGTGCTCGATGGCGTGCCGGCCAGCTACCGCGAGGTCGCCCGCTACACCCTCGCCAATGCCTGGCCGACCTGGCCGCTGCAGGTGCCGCTGAGCTGGCTGGTGCCGGATGGCGACAGCGCCATCCAGGCCATGCCGAAGCTCCAGGGCGTGCCGTTGCTGATCTACCACAGCATCGACGATCCGGTGGTGCCTCTTTCCAACGGCGTGCGCTTGTATCAAGCTGCGCGCCCGCCGAGGGTGTTCCAGCAGACCCGCGGCGGCCATGTGCAGACCTTCGCCGAGCCCGCCTGGCGTCAGCTGATGCTGCGCTTTATCGACGATCCGCAAGCTTTCAGCGGCCTGCGGCGGCTGATCGAAGCCCCGAACACCCCGAATCAAGAGAGTCCGCAATGAGTGAAGAACGCAACGCCATCCCCCTGATTCTTACCGGCCTCGGCAGCGTCCTCGGGACTATCGCCGTCCTCTGGTATTACGGCTACCTGCATTTCGCCAAGCCCGAGGATGCGTTGCTGCTGGCCGACTTCACCATGCTCAAGAGCGTGCCCGGCGAACAGATGAAATTGTCGCTGGAGCCGGCCAAGCAGGTGGCGCACTGCATCGACGGCGTGGTGGTGCTGTTCGATACCGAACAGAAGGGGCTGACCGGGGTGCTGGTGGACAACCGCAAGCACGCCGTGCGCTGTGCCGGCCAGGAAACGCCGCAACAGATCAAGTGACGCCCTGGCTCGCTGCCGCCCGGCTCGATGGCCTGGTGGCAGGGCAGGGGCGCGTCCGCATCAGTGCTTGGCGCGGTCGTGCTGGGCGCTCAGTTCATGCAGGTATTTACGCGACAGGGCAAGAAAGCGTGGCGTCGGGCCGATGTCCTCGTAGAGCGGGTCGCCTTCTTCGTCGGTGGCTACTATTTGGCTGCCCTTGACGTACGGCAGGCTGGCTTCCAGCTCTTCCAGGGCGGAGCTGATCAGTTCGCTTAGCAGTTCTTCGGTATTGCGCTTCGGGTACATCTCGGTGAGGGCGGCCAGGCGGGCGGCGGTTTCGAGATCGAGATGGATCTGATAGCTCTTGTGGGTCAGGCGTCCTTTGGCGTTTTGTTCCCAATGGCGAACGAGTTCGCGGATTTTCATATACACCTCTTCCTGTGCTCACGGGTGGCGAGCGGCTGTTGAGCTTGTCGGCAAGTCCTTGTGGGGCTCGCTTTTATCAGCCTAGCCCGCTCCAGAGCGGCGAGCGGCCATTCGTCGCGCACTTGTAAGAAGTTGGCGCGCTGGCCACTCTTGAAGGAGGGAGCCCTGGTGGGCCCGCAACTTAGACGGCAGGGGAGAGAAGAGTCATGGCGGAAATCGACGCGCGCCTGCGCGAGGATGTGCACCTGCTCGGCGAGTTGCTCGGCGACACCCTTCGCGCGCAACACGGGGCCGACTTTTTCGACAAGATCGAACTCATCCGCAAGGGCGCGAAAGCCGCGCGCCAGGGCTCTGCGGCCGGCGCCGAGCAGCTCAGCAGCACCCTCGACAGCCTCGCCGAGGACGAGTTGCTGCCGGTGGCGCGGGCTTTCAACCAGTTCCTCAACCTGGCCAATATCGCCGAGCAGTACCATCGCGTGCGTCGCCTCGACCCGGAAGAGGCGGAGCCTTTCGAGGCGCGGGTCTTGCCCGAGCTGCTGAACCGCTTGCTGGCCGCCGGCCAGGCCGGCGAGGCCTTGGCCCGCCAGTTGGGGCGGGTGGAGATCGAACTGGTGCTGACCGCCCATCCGACCGAGGTGGCGCGTCGTACCCTGATCCAGAAATACGACGCCATTGCCGCGCAACTGGCGGCGCAGGACCACGGCGACCTGTCCGCTCGCGAGCATGAACAGGTGCGCCAGCGTCTGCAGCGGTTGATCGCCGAAGCCTGGCACACCGAGGAAATCCGCCGCAGCCGGCCGACCCCGGTGGACGAGGCGAAATGGGGTTTCGCGGTGATCGAGCATTCGTTGTGGCAGGCGGTGCCGAGCTTCCTGCGTGGTGTCGATGCCGCCCTGCAGGCGGCCACCGGTCTACGCCTGCCGCTGCAGGCGGCGCCGGTGCGCTTCGCCTCGTGGATGGGCGGCGACCGCGACGGCAACCCCAATGTCACCGCCCAGGTGACCCGCGAAGTCCTGCTGCTGGCGCGCTGGATGGCCGCCGACCTGTACCTGCGCGATGTCGATCAGCTGGCCGCCGAGTTGTCCATGCAGCAGGCCAGCGACGAGCTGCGGCTGCTGGTCGGCGTGCATCCCGAACCTTATCGCACCCTGCTCAAGCAGCTGCGCGAACGCCTGCGCGCCACCCGCGCCTGGGCCGAGGCGGCACTGGCTAGCGACGTGCCGGCCGGCCCCGAGGTGCTGCACGACAATCGCGAGCTGCTGGAGCCGTTGGAGCTCTGCTTTCACTCGTTGCACCACTGCGGCATGGGCTTGATCGCCGATGGCGCCTTGCTCGACTGCCTGCGCCGGGCGGCCACCTTCGGCCTGTTCCTCGTACGTCTGGACATCCGCCAGGACGCCGGCCGGCATGTCGCCGCGCTGGACGAAATCACCGATTACCTGGGCCTCGGCCATTACGCCGAATGGGACGAAGACACCCGCATCGCCTTCCTCCTGCGCGAACTGGACAACCGCCGGCCACTGTTGCCGGCGCATCACCAGCCCGCCGCGGACACCGCCGAAGTGCTCGCCACCTGCCGCGTGGTGGCGGCGGCACCGGCGGCCGCGCTGGGCTCCTACGTCATCTCCATGGCCGGTGCGCCTTCGGATGTGCTGGCGGTGCAGCTATTGCTCAAGGAGGCCGGGCTGCAGCGGCCGATGCGTGTGGTGCCGTTGTTCGAGACCCTCGACGACCTCGACAACGCCGGCCCGGTGATCGACCGTCTGCTCGGCCTGCCGGGCTATCGCGCCCGGCTGCACGGGCCGCAGGAAGTGATGATCGGCTATTCCGACTCGGCCAAGGATGCCGGCACCACGGCTTCGGCCTGGGCCCAGTACCGGGCGCAGGAGGCCTTGGTGGACATCTGCCAACAGCATCAGGTCGAGCTGCTGCTGTTCCACGGCCGTGGCGGCACCGTCGGCCGCGGCGGCGGCCCGGCGCATGCGGCGATCCTCTCGCAGCCGCCGGGCTCGGTGGCCGGGCGTTTCCGCACCACCGAGCAGGGCGAGATGATCCGCTTCAAGTTCGGCTTGCCGGACATCGCCGTGCACAACCTCAACCTCTACCTGGCCGCCGTGCTGGAGGCCACCCTGCAGCCGCCGCCGATGCCGCAGCCGGCCTGGCGCCAGTTGATGGATCGCCTGGCCGCCGACGGCCTCGCCGCCTACCGCGCGGTGGTGCGCGAGCATCCGCAGTTCGTCGCCTACTTCCGCCAGGCTACTCCGGAGCAGGAGCTCGGCCGTTTGCCGCTCGGCAGTCGCCCGGCCAAGCGCCGCGAGGGCGGGGTGGAAAGCCTGCGGGCGATCCCGTGGATCTTCGCCTGGACTCAGACGCGCCTGATGCTGCCGGCCTGGCTGGGCTGGGAAGCCGCCCTCGGCAATGCCCTGCAGCGTGGCGAGCAGGCGCTGCTGGAAAGCATGCGCGACGACTGGCCGTTCTTCCGCACGCGCATCGACATGCTCGAGATGGTCCTGGCCAAGGCCGACGCGGAAATCGCCCGGCTGTACGACCGGCGCCTGGTCAGTGCCGAGCTGCAACCGTTGGGTGCGCATTTGCGCGACCTATTGTCGCAGGCTATTGCCGCCGTACTGGGTTTGACCCGACAGTCGCAGCTCTTGGCACACAGTGTCGAGACCCTGGAGTCGATCAGTGTGCGCAACACCTATCTGGACCCGCTGCACCTGTTGCAGGCCGAGCTTCTGGCCCGTTCCCGACTGCCCGCGAGGCAGGCCAGCGGCCCCCTGGAACAGGCCCTGCTGGTGAGCGTGGCGGGCATTGCCGCGGGCTTGCGCAACACGGGTTAGCGGCGCTTGACCACCTACTTTAGGTGACTTGTGCGCTATAGGGGCGCTGTGTATCTTGGTCAGCCTTTTGGCCGCCCAGCGCAGCCGGAACCTATTCAGAGATGAGCCCCACGAGCACATCCAACGAACAAATAATTAATCTTGAGGAGCACATCCATGCGCGTGATTCTGCTGGGGGCGCCCGGTGCCGGCAAAGGTACTCAGGCTGGTTTCATCACCAAGAAATTCGGCATTCCGCAAATCTCCACCGGCGACATGCTGCGCGCCGCGGTCAAGGCCGGCACCGAGCTTGGCCTGAAAGCCAAAAGCGTGATGGAAAGCGGCGGCCTGGTTTCCGATGACCTGATCATCAATCTGGTCAAAGAGCGCATCGCCCAGGCCGACTGTGCCAACGGCTTCCTGTTCGACGGTTTCCCGCGCACCATCCCGCAAGCCGAAGCGCTGAAGGAAGCCGGCGTGAGCATCGATCACGTGGTCGAAATCGCCGTGGATGACGAGGAAATCGTCAGCCGCATCGCCGGTCGTCGCGTGCACCCGGCTTCCGGTCGCGTCTACCACACCGAACACAATCCACCAAAAGTCGCCGGCAAGGACGACGAAAGCGGTGACGACCTGATCCAGCGCGACGACGACAAGGAAGAGACCGTGCGTCACCGCCTGTCGGTCTACCACGCGCAGACCAAGCCGCTGGTCGACTTCTACCAGCAACTCGCCGCAGCCGAAGGCACGCCGAAGTACAGCGCCATCGCCGGTGTCGGTTCGGTGGAAGAAATTACCGCCAAGGTGTTGGCCGCGCTCAGCTGAGTCCGCGCCTGAGAACCTGCCCACGATCTGCTGCGCGTCGGCCATACGGCGTTAAAAATGGCCTCGGGATGCTCATTTACACTTCGTAAACTGCGCTCCCTCGGCCATTTCCGCCTTGTCTGGCTCTAGCTCGCGGGATCGTGAACAGGTTCTGCACCTGTCCAACGGCCCGCTTGCGGGCCGTTGGCGTTTATAATGCCCGCCCGTTTTCGCCCCTGGATCGCCCGATGACCACTCTGCTGGCCCTGGATACCGCCACCGAAGCCTGTTCCGTTGCTCTGCTGCACGACGGCAAGGTGCTCAGCCACTACGAGGTGATCCCGCGCCTGCATGCCCAGCGCTTGCTGCCGATGATCAAGGAGCTGCTGGCGCAGGCGGGCATCGGCTTGTCGGCGCTGGACGCCATCGCCTTCGGTCGCGGCCCCGGGGCCTTCACCGGGGTGCGCATCGCCATCGGCGTGGTCCAGGGCCTGGCCTTCGCCCTCGACCGTCCGGTGCTGCCGGTCTCCAATCTCGCCGTGCTGGCCCAGCGCGCGCTGCGCGAGCACGGCGCGCAGCAGGTGGCGGCGGCCATCGATGCGCGCATGGATGAGGTGTACTGGGGCTGTTACCGCGCCGAGCAGGGCGAGATGCGCCTGGCCGGGTCGGAAGCGGTGCTGGCGCCGGAGCAGGTGAGTCTGCCGCGCGATGCCTCGGGTGATTGGTTTGGCGCCGGCACCGGCTGGGGCACCTTCGCCGCCCGTTTGGCCGTACCGGTCAGCGCCCAGGATGGCACGATGCTGCCGCATGCCGAGGATCTGCTGCGCCTGGCCACTTTCGCCTGGGCGCGCGGCGAGGCGTTGCCGGCCGATCAGGCGCAGCCGATTTACCTGCGTGACAAGGTGGCGACGCCCAAGGCCGGCTGAGCGCCTATCCTGACTTAGTGCGATTGCTAAGCATCGCAGCGGCCGCTAAATTGCCGGGTGTTAGTGCTGATCAGGCTGCCGGGCAGCCCAACAGGTTTGCGAATGCGCATCGACGGCTTCTCTTCTTCCTACTCGCTGGATCGCAGCCCCCGCTCGGGGGCGGTGACGCCTGCGCGTGAGGTTCAGCGGGAAGTGGCGGAGCGGCGTGAGCAGCCGGCGCCGAGCTCGGGCAGCCAGAGCTTCGAGCCCATCGCCCAGGCCCGTCGGGCTGGAAATCCCAGCCACAACAGCCTGCCGGTCCCGGCGCCGGCCGTCAGCTATCAGCGTCCGCTGAGCAACCACGCCGCCCAGGCTTTGGCCAGTTACGGCAGCACCGCCAGCTACACCAGCGATGTCGACGCCCTGGAAGTGCTCGGCCTCGATCTCTACGCCTGATTCCCCCCCCGTGTTGCCCTATTACCTCGGCTGCCCATCGTGGCACGAGCCGGCCTGGCGCGGGCTGGTCTATCCGCCTGATGCGCGCCCGGCCGACAGCCTCGAGCACTACGCGCGCAGGTTCAACGCGGTGGAGGGCAATACCACCTTCTATGCCCGTCCGACGCCGGCCACCGTAACGCGCTGGGCGCAGCTGATGCCGGCCGGTTTCCGCTTCTGCGCCAAGCTGCCGCGTGATATCAGCCATGGCGGCGATCTGCGCGCGCAAGGGCAGGCCACTCAAGCTTTCCTCGACCTGCTGGCGCCACTGGGCCCGCGGGTGACGCCGCTGTGGCTGCAGTTGCCGGCCGCCTTCGGCCCGCAACGGCTCGGCGAGCTGGCAGCCTGGCTGGATGAGTTCCAGCAGCGCAGCATCGCCGTGGAGCTGCGTCATCCGGCCTTCTTCGCTCGGGGCGACGAGGAGCGGGCGCTCAACCGCCTGCTGCATGAGCGCGGTGTCGAGCGCATCTGTCTCGACTCGCGTGCGCTGTTCAGCTGCCGGTCGGACGATCCGGCGGTGCTGCACGCGCAGGCGAAGAAGCCGCGCCTGCCGGTGCGCCCGGCGGCCTTCAGCCGCAGCCCGCAGCTGCGCTTTATCGGCGGCCCGGATCTGCGTACCAACCTGCGCTTTCTGCAGCCCTGGCTGGACAAGGTCGCGGCCTGGATCGAGCAGGGGCTGACGCCTTACGTCTTTCTGCACACCCCGGACAACCAGCTGGCGGCGGCCCAGGCCCTGCGCTTCCATGAACTGCTGCGCGAGCGTCTGCCGGGGCTGGCGGAATTGCCAATGCCGGACAGTGCGAGCGCGCAGCTCGGTCTGCTCTGACGCGGCCAGTGGATTAGGGTCTGTTGACGTTTCGTCACGAACCGCGTTGCTGCGGAAAATTGCGCCAGGCTAGGCGTGGGACGCAGGGAATGGCGTTCCCTTGCCAAGTCCCGCAACGACGCATGGCGCAATTTTCCGCGCAACCCGAAGGGACAGGCCTTTTTTGTCGCGGTGCGTCGTTGCTCGTCGTTCATTTGGAATGCCAAACTTCTCTCCTCGCGCCTAGCCCCGCGACAAAACAGGCTCAGTCGCGGCCGTGACGAAACGTCAACAGACCCTAAGGTGTCAGGGGTCGATCAAACGGAGCAGACCCATGAGTTCGCAGACGATTCGCGCCGAAGCCTTCAAGGCGCTGCACCAGCGGGATGGCGCCTTCGTCATCCCCAATCCCTGGGATGCCGGCTCGGCGAAAATGCTCGCCAGCCTCGGTTTCGAGGCCTTGGCCACCACCAGTGCCGGACTGGCCTTCTCGCTCGGGCGGGCGGATGGCGAGGGCGCCATCTCCTGTGCGGAAATCCTGGAAAACGCGCGCAGCATAGTCGTGGCGACGCCCTTGCCGGTGGCGGCGGACCTGGAAAATGGCTTTGCCGATGAGCCGCCAGGCTGTGCCGAGACCATACTGCGTGCGGCCGCCGTCGGCCTGGTCGGCGGCTCGATCGAGGATGCCAGTGGGCGTGCGGAGCAGCCGATCTACCCGTTCGAGCTGGCCGTCGAGCGGGTCAAGGCGGCCGCGCAGGCGGCTCGCAGCCTGCCGTTCCCGTTCATGCTGACGGCGCGGGCGGAGAACTTCCTGCATGGCCGCGCCGATCTGGCGGACACCCTGCGCCGCCTCGAAGCCTATGCCGAGGCCGGCGCCGACGTGCTCTATGCGCCCGGCCTGCGCAGCCGCGAAGAGATAGCCGCGGTGGTCCGTGCGGTGGCGCCCAGGCCGGTCAACGTGGTGATGGGCTTGTCCGGCGTCAGCCTGTCGGTGGCCGAGCTGGCCGATCTCGGGGTCAAGCGGGTGAGCGTCGGTTCGGCGCTGGCGCGGGCGGCCTATGGGGCGTTCTTCCGCGCCGCGCAGGAGATCGGCGGGCCGGGCACCTTCGGCTTTGCCGAACAGGCGCTGCCCTTTGCCACGCTCAATGGGCTTTTCAAGTCCTAAGATCCTGTCTCGGATCTGCTGCGCGTCGGCCAAACGGCGTTAAAACGGCTTCGGAAAGCCGCTGGCGGCTGACGCGCTTTAGCGCGGCCCCGAAGGGCGAGCGAAGCGAGTCATGCTCATTTACAACGCGTAAACCCCGCCTCCTCGGCTGTTTTGACTCGCTGCGCTCGCCCTGCGGGCCAGCCTGCGGCTGTTACTCCGCTTCGCTGCGTTTGCCTTGTCTCGCTCTAGCTCGCGAGATCCGAGACAGGCGCTAAGTGCTCTGGCCGGTAACGGCGGCGGTCAGCTTTGCGCGCGCTGAAAGTCCCGCTGATTGTGCATACCGGCTGGCCGGCTTATCGCCGTCTGGCACCTGATCTCCTGGTCCTGTCGACTATGCTTGTGGCGGCAAGTGGGCCGTCGACACCAGGGGCATCTTGAGTCTGGCCAGCCGATCCCCTCGGCGTCACGACCAGCCCGGAGCCTCCCCCCGCTAGCGCTTGTGCCTCATTGCCGGGGGAAGTGGGTGGCTTATCGCCGCGGGTTGCAGGGTTGCGTTCTCGGTACCGATCGAGAAGGAGAGGCGTTGATGGGCAAGAGTGCGATTCTCCTGGCGCTGCTTGTGGCAGCGCTCTGTGCCGCACAGGGCTGCACCGGCCCCATTCGCAGCGATGCGGTGCCCCCGGCGCTCGCGGAGCAGGCCAAGATCCCCGGAATTGCCGAGGTGCGCTACCGCATCGGCGTCGACAACCAAATGCTGAAGAGCCACGGCCTCGAGTCGGTCCAGCGCGAGCAGGCCTACCTCGCCAAGACCGGGCATCAGGGGCCGCTACCGCCGGCGGTCTTCCTCGCGGTGTCGGGCGGCGGCGATGCCGGAGCGTTCGGCGCCGGTCTGCTGAACGGCTGGACGGCTGCCGGCAACCGGCCGACGTTCAAGCTCGTGACTGGGGTCAGCACCGGGGCCCTGATCGCTCCCTTCGCTTTCCTCGGCCCGGCCTACGATCACAAGCTCAAGGATTTCTACACCAGCCTGGGTCCACAAGACGTCCTCGAGCCGCGCAACTTCATGGCCGCCCTGTTCAATGACGCCATGGCCGATAACAGCCCGCTCTGGCGGCGGGTGGAGAAGGAGGTGGATCAGGCGCTGCTGGACGCCGTCGCCGCCGAGTATGAGAAGGGCAGGCTGCTGCTCGTGGCGACCTCCGATCTCGATGCCCGGCAGGCCGTGCTCTGGAACATGACGAAGATCGCCGCGAGCCGCGATCCCAAGGCGCTCACGCTGTTCCGTTCGCTGATGATCGCCTCGGCCGCAATCCCCGGCGCCTTTCCGCCGGTGATGATCGACGTCGAGGCCGGCGGTCGGGCCTACCAGGAGATGCACGTGGACGGCGGCACCATGTCCCAGGTGTTCGTCTACCCACCCTCGCTCCACCTGCAGCAGACCGGCATCGAGCGCAATCGCGCGGTGTATGTCATCCGCAACGCCCGCCTGGATCCCGAATGGGCTCAGGTCGAGCGCAGGACCATGAACATCGCCGGGCGGGCCATCTCCTCGCTTATCCACACCCAGGGCATTGGCGACCTGTATCGCATCTACCTGACCTCGCAGCGCGATGGCGTCGACTTCAACCTGGCCGCCATCCCGGCGAGCTTCACGGTTCCCCACCGAGAGGAGTTCGACACGGAGTTCATGCGCGCGCTCTATCAGAGCGGTTACGAGATGGCCGCGAAAGGCTACCCCTGGGTCAAGGTGCCACCGGGATATAGCGACTAGTTGCCGCTCAGCCTTTGACGCAGACGATTTGCTTGAGGGTGTGCACGACCTCGACCAGATCGGCCTGGGCGGCCATCACCTTGGCGATCGGCTTGTAGGCGCCGGGCGTCTCGTCGATCACCGCCAGGTCCTTGCGGCATTCGACACCCGCCGTGGCGCGCTGGTGGTCGGCCAGGCTGAAGCGCCGTTTGGCCTCGTGGCGGCTCATCAGCCGGCCGGCGCCGTGGCTGCAGGAGCAGAAGCTTTCCGGGTTGCCGAGGCCGCGGACAATGAACGACTGCGCGCCCATGCTGCCGGGGATGATGCCCAGCTCGCCGGGCTTGGCGCTGACCGCGCCCTTGCGGGTGACGAAGATGTCTTCGCCGAAGTGGAATTCCCGCGCCACATAGTTGTGATGGCAGTTGACCGCCTCCAACTGCGCCTCGAATGGCCGCTGCAACTCGATGCGCACTGCCTCCACCAGCATGTGCATCATCAGCGAGCGGTTGGCGCGGGCATAATCCTGGGCCCATTCCACCGCCTCCACATAGTCGTCGAAGTGCTTCGTGCCTTCCTTCAGGTAGGCCAGATCGACGTCCGGCAGATTGCCCAGGGCATTGCCCATGTCCTTCTTGGCCCGTTCGATGAAGAAGCGGCCGATGGCGTTACCGACCCCGCGCGAGCCGGAGTGCAGCATCAGCCAGACCGCGTCCGCCTCGTCCAGACAGACCTCGATGAAGTGGTTGCCGCCGCCCAGCGTGCCCAGGTGCAGGCGATTGTTGGTCTTGGCCAGCAGTGGGTACTTCGCGGTGATCTGAGCGAAGCGCTTGGCCAGCAGTTTCCAGCTGTCATCCACCAGGTGCGGCGCATCATGCCAGGCGCCGACGTCGTGGCGGCCGAAGCTCTTGCCGTGGGGGATGGCGTACTCGATGGTGCGGCGGATGCCGGCCAGATTGTCGGGCAGATCGCGGGCATTCAGGCTGGTACGCACGGCCACCATGCCGCAGCCGATATCCACGCCGACCGCGGCGGGGATGATGGCGCCCTTGGTGGGGATCACGCTGCCGATGGTCGAGCCCTTACCCAGATGCACGTCGGGCATCACCGCCAGATGGTCGTAGATGAAGGGCAGGCGCGCGGTGTTCTTCAATTGCTCCAGCGCCGCCGGCTCCACCGGCACCTCGTGGGTCCACAGCTTGATCGGCTTGCCGCCCGGGACTTCCAGGCGTTGATAGAGTGGGCTGGTCACGTGTTTTGCTCCTCTACAGATAATCAGTTTACTCCCGTCGGTTGGCCTGCAAGCGGCCAAGAGCGGCCGGCTCTGGCAAAATACCGCCCCGAGCCGATGAACCACGAGCCGAATAGCCGATGAGCGACCAGCCCACCAGCGCCCGAATCCGCGTTGAAGCCCTTGCCCCGACCTACGCCGCACAAGCCGAGGCCTGGGCCGAGCGTCTGCAACTGCCGCTGGCCGGCGACGCCGAATTCGCCCTGCAATTGGGTGACGCCGGCCTGCAACTGGTCGAGCTGGGACCACAGGCGCCGGGGCCGGTGCGGGTGGATTTCGTCGAGGGTGCGCTGGCGCATCGGCGCCTCTATGGCGGCGGCAGCGGGCAGATGATCGCCAAGGCGGTCGGCGTGCAGTCCGGCATCCGCCCGCGGGTGCTGGATGCCACCGCCGGGCTGGGCCGTGACGCCTTCGTGCTGGCCAGCCTGGGCTGCGACATGACCCTGATCGAGCGCCAGCCGATCATCGCCGCCTTGCTCGAAGACGGCCTGGCCCGCGCGGCCGGCGACCTTGAGGTCGGCGCGATCGTCGCGCACATACGCCTGCTCGGCGGCAATGCCATCGAGCTGATGCAGGGCTGGGCAGGGGCGGCGCCGCAGGTGATCTACCTCGACCCGATGTTCCCGCACCGTGACAAGAGCGCGCTGGTGAAGAAGGAGATGCGCCTGTTCCGCCCGCTGGTCGGCGACGATCTCGACGCCCCGGCGCTGCTCGCCGCCGCGCTGGCGCTGGCCAGCCACCGGGTAGTGGTCAAGCGCCCGCGCAAGGCGCCGATCATCGATGGAGCGAAGCCGAGCTACAGCCTGGACGGCAAGTCCAGCCGCTACGACATCTATCCGAAGAAGGCCTTGGGTAAGGACTGAGCCGTTCAGCGCCGCTTTTGGGTGGGTTAGTCGCGTAGCGGCGTAACCCACCAGCGGTGCCGCCCTGGGCGCCGGAGTCCAGCAGGGCGTGGCGGGTTACGCCTTCGGCTAACCCACCCTACGATCTGGACAGGACGCAGATCGGTGTAGCGAATTTATTGGCGATGAGCACGGCGCGGAAGTGCAGCCTGTCCGCGAATAAATTCGCGCCTACAAGCTACGTTCGACCCCGCGCCTACGGCCGATAGGCGCGGATGAACAGCTCCACCACCTCGTGCACATGCGCTTCGGCCGCGGCGGCCTCGAGCGGCTCGCCGCAGCCGCACATCAGGCGGAAGTTGATGCCGCCCTTGATCAAACAGAAGAAGTGCTCGGCCGCATTCAGCGGCTTGGCGATCTGCAGCAGCCCGCGCTGATCCACCTGCGTCAGCAGATGCTCCATCTCGTGCAGGATCCGCTGCGGGCCGGCGTCGAAGAAGATCTTCGCCAGCTTCGGGTCCTGGCTGCCCAGGGCCACCATCAGGCGGTGCAGCTCGATGGATTCGCGGCTGCTGATCAGCCCGTGGAAGCCGCGGCCAATGTTCAGCAGCACGCTCTCGACCGGCACGCCTTCGGCCAGCTCGAACAGCAGTTCAGGCAGCTGCTCCTCGCACTTGGCCTTCACCGCGGCGGAGAACAGCGTCTCCTTGTCGGTGAAGTGGCTGTACACCGTGAGCTTGGAGACCCCGGCTTCGGCGGCGATGACGTCCATGCTGCTGCCGTCGTAGCCGCGGCGCAGGAACAGGGTCTTGGCGGCTTCCAGAATCGCCTGGCGCTTGGCTGGGTCCTTCGGGCGACCGGGGCCGCTGGGCGGCAATAACTTGTCAGACATTTCGCGATGATTTCTCGTTGCAAATACTGGACTGGCGAGTACGCTATTTTTACTATACCCGTCAGTATAAATATTCAAACCCTTCTTTGCGAAAGGTCCGCCGCCATGTTTCGCCCCGCCTTGCCTCGCGTACTGCCCTTGACCCTCGTTTGCCTGCTCAGCGCCTGTGGTAATGGCGAGCAGGTGCAACAGTCCATCCGCCCGGCCATGGTGGTGCAGCCGCAGCCCGCCGCAGAGGCGGTCAATGCCTATCCTGGCGAGGTGCGCGCGCGCCTGGAGCCCGATCTGGCCTTTCGCATCGGCGGCAAGGTCAGCAAACGCCTGGTCGATAGCGGCGCGCGGGTGAAGAAGAATCAGCCGCTGGCCGAGCTGGACCCCGAGGACATGCGCCTGCAACTGGAGTCCGCCCGCGCCCAGGTGGCGGCGGCCGAGGCCAACCTCAAGCTGGTGAGCAGCGAGCGGGAGCGCTACCAGACCCTGTTGGCGCGGCAGATGATCAGCCGCTCGCAGTACGACACGGTGGAGAACCAGTACCGCGCCGGTGCCGCGCGGGTGAAGCAGATCCGCGCCGAGTTCGATGTCGCCAATAACCAGGCCGGCTATGCCGTGCTGCGCGCGCCGGCCAATGGCGTGATCGCCAGCCGCCGGGTCGAGGATGGCCAGGTGGTGGCGGCCGGACAGACGGTGTTCACCCTGGCCGCCGATGGTGAGCGGGAAGTGCTGATCAGCCTGCCGGAGCACGCCATCGACCGCTTCAAGATCGGCCAGACGGTCGCCGTCGAGCTCTGGTCGCAACCCGGCCAGCGCTTCGCCGGGCGCATCCGCGAGCTGTCGCCGGCCGCCGATCCACAGTCACGCACCTTCGCCGCGCGGGTGGCGTTCAAGGACGGCAAGATCCCGGCGGAGCTCGGCCAGAGCGCGCGGGTGTTCGTCCAGGCCAATGGCGAGGTGCCGCTGTCGGTGCCGCTGTCGGCGCTGACCGCGGAAAACAATCAGCCCTACGTCTGGGTGGTCGATCCGCAGACTTCGACCCTGCAGCGCCGGCCGGTGCGCATCGGCCCCTACACCGACAAGCTGGTGCCGGTGCTCGCGGGTTTGAAGGATGACGATTGGGTGGTCGCCGCCGGCGTGCAGGTGCTGCGCGAAGGCCAGGAGGTGCATCCGGTGGATCGCGCCAATCGCACGGTGAAACTGGCAGCCAAGGAGTAAGGCGCAGTGAATTTCAACCTTTCCGCCTGGGCGCTGCAGAACCGTCAGATCGTCCGCTACCTCATGCTGCTGCTCGGCATAGTCGGCGCCATCTCTTACACCAAGCTGGGGCAGAGCGAAGACCCGCCGTTCACCTGGAAGGCCATGGTGGTGCGCACCAACTGGCCGGGGGCGAGCGCCGAGGAGGTGTCGCGCCAGGTCACCGAGCGCATCGAGAAGAAGATCATGGAGACCGGCGACTACGAACGTATCGTCTCCTTCTCGCGGCCGGGCGAGTCGCAGGTGACCCTGATCGCCCGCGATTCGATGACCTCCTCGGAGATTCCCGAACTCTGGTACCAGGTGCGCAAGAAGGTCGGCGACATCCGCCACACCCTGCCGCCGGGCATCCAGGGGCCGTTCTTCAACGACGAGTTCGGCACTAACTTCGGCAATATCTATGCACTGACCGGCGCGGGCTTCGACTACGCCGTGCTCAAGGACTACGCCGACCGCCTCCAGCTGCAGCTGCAGCGGGTCAAGGATGTCGGCAAGGTCGAGCTGATCGGCCTGCAGGACGAGAAGATCTGGGTCGAGCTGTCCAACGTCAAGCTGGCCACCCTCGGCCTGCCGCTGGCGGCGGTGCAGAAGGCGCTGGAGGAGCAGAACGCGGTGGCTGCCGCCGGCTTCTTCGAGACGCCGAGCGACCGCGTGCAGCTGCGCGTCAGCGGCAAGTTCGATTCGGTCAAGGAGATCCGCGATTTCCCCATCCGTGTCGGCGACCGCACCTTCCGCATCGGCGATGTCGCCGAGGTCAGCCGCGGCTTCAATGACCCGCCGGCGCCGCGCATGCGCTTCATGGGCGAGGACGCCCTCGGCCTGGCGGTGTCGATGAAGAGCGGCGGCGACATCCTGGTGCTCGGCGAAGCGCTGGAGGCCGAGTTCGCCCGCCTGCAGGAAACCCTGCCGGCCGGCATGCAGCTGCGCAAGGTCTCCGACCAGCCGGCGGCGGTGAAGACCGGAGTCGGCGAGTTCGTCCGCGTGCTCACCGAGGCGCTGATCATCGTCCTCTTGGTGAGCTTCTTCTCCCTCGGCCTGCGCACCGGCCTGGTGGTGGCGCTGTCGATCCCGCTGGTGCTGGCGATGACCTTCGCCGCCATGTACTACTTCAACATCGGCCTGCACAAGATTTCCCTCGGCGCCCTGGTGCTGGCGTTGGGCCTGCTGGTCGACGACGCGATCATTGCCGTGGAGATGATGGCGATCAAGATGGAACAGGGCTACGACCGCCTCCAGGCGGCCAGCTACGCCTGGACCAGCACGGCCTTCCCGATGCTCACCGGCACCCTGATCACCGCCGCCGGTTTCCTGCCGATCGCCACCGCGCAGTCCAGCACCGGCGAATACACCCGCTCGATCTTCCAGGTGGTGACCATCGCCCTGATGGTCTCGTGGGTCGCCGCGGTGGTGTTCGTGCCCTACCTGGGCGATCGCCTGCTGCCCGACCTGGCCAAGCTGCACGCGCAGAAGCATGGCGGCAGCGACAAGGGCTACGACCCCTATGCGACGCCGTTCTACCGGCGCGTGCGGCGCGTGGTCGAATGGTGCGTGCGCCGGCGCAAGACGGTGATTTTGCTGACCGTGGCGCTGTTCGTCGGCTCTATCCTGCTGTTCCGCTTCATTCCGCAGCAGTTCTTCCCGTCCTCCGGGCGCCTGGAGCTGATGGTCGACCTCAAGCTCAATGAAGGCGCCTCGCTGACCAACACCGCACAGGAGGTCGAGCGCCTGGAAAAACTGCTCAAGGACCACCCGGGGATCGACAATTATGTGGCCTATGTCGGCACCGGCTCGCCGCGCTTCTACCTGCCACTGGACCAGCAATTGCCGGCGGCCAGCTTCGCCCAGTTCGTGGTGCTGACCAAGACCATCGAGGACCGCGAGCTGATCCGCAGCTGGCTGATCGACACCCTCAACGACGAGTTCCCGACCCTGCGCTCGCGCGTCTCGCGCCTGGAGAATGGCCCGCCGGTGGGCTACCCGGTGCAGTTCCGCGTGTCCGGCGAGCATATCGACGAGGTGCGCGCGCTGGCCCGCCAGGTCGCCGACAAGGTGCGCGAGAACCCGCATGTGGTCAACGTGCACCTGGACTGGGAAGAGCCGAGCAAGGTGGTGCGCCTGAACATCGACCAGGAGCGCGCCCGTGCGCTCGGCGTGAGCACCGCCGACCTGTCGCGCTTCCTGCAGAGTTCGCTGACCGGCGCGCCGGTCAGCCAGTACCGCGAGGACAACGAGCTGATCGAGATCCTCCTGCGCGGCACCCTGCGCGAGCGCCAGGAACTGGCCCTGCTGCCGAGCCTGGCGGTGCCGACCAGCAGCGGCAAGAGCGTGCCGCTGTCGCAGATCGCCACCCTCGAATACGGCTTCGAGGAAGGCATCATCTGGCACCGTAACCGCCTGCCGACCGTCACCGTGCGCGGCGACATCTACGACAAGACGCTGCCGACCGGCGTGGCCAAGCAGATCCTGCCGAACCTCGAATCGATCCGTGCGCAACTGCCGGCCGGCTATCTGCTGGATGTCGGTGGCACGGTGGAAGACTCCGGGCGTGGTCAGCGGTCGGTGAACGCCGGCATCCCGCTGTTCATCGTGGTGGTGCTGACCTTGTTGATGCTGCAGCTGAAGAGCTTCTCGCGTTCGGCGATGGTGTTTCTCACCGCGCCGCTGGGGCTGATCGGCGTGACCTTGTTCCTGCTGGTGTTCCGCCAGCCGTTCGGCTTCGTCGCGATGCTCGGCACCATCGCCCTGTCGGGGATGATCATGCGCAACTCGGTGATCCTGGTCGACCAGATCGAACAGGACATCAGCGCCGGCCTGGACCGCTGGCACGCGATCATCGAGGCCACCGTGCGGCGCTTCCGGCCCATCGTGCTGACCGGCCTGGCGGCGGTGCTGGCGATGATTCCACTGTCGCGCAGCATCTTCTTCGGGCCGATGGCGGTGGCGATCATGGGCGGCCTGATCGTCGCCACGGCGCTGACCCTGCTGTTCCTGCCGGCGCTGTACGCAGCCTGGTTCCGGGTCAAGCAGGAGCGCTGAGTTCTGTCTCGGCGATAAGAAACCCGGCTGGCAGGCCGGGTTTTTTATGCCTGCCAGTGGCCGCAGGCCTAAGCTGGAATTGCTTGACCCTCGTCAAGCCTGCCTCTGAACGTTCATGCGTTCATACGGGGCAGAAGCTCCGAATCCGCCAAGCGAGGTGAAGGTTTCATGCCCTATCGCGTGATGATGGTCTTCGGCACCCGTCCGGAGGCGATCAAGATGGCGCCCCTGGCGCGCGAGCTGCGGCAGCGGCCGGAGATCGAGCTGTACGTCTGCGTGACTGGCCAGCACCGCGAGATGCTCCAGCAGGTGCTGGATGCCTTCGAGCTGCAGGTCGACGAGAACCTCCAGGTGATGACCGAGGGGCAGACCCTCAACGGTCTCAGCCAGCAGCTGCTCGGCCGCCTGGACCAGGTGTACGAGGCGCAGCAGCCGGAAATCGTGCTGGTGCATGGCGACACCACCACCAGCTTCGTCGCCGCCCTGGCGGCGTTCCACCGGCACATCCCGGTGGCCCACGTCGAGGCCGGCCTGCGTACCGGCGACGTCAACTCGCCCTGGCCGGAGGAGGCCAACCGCCACCTCACCGCGGTGATCGCCAGCCTGCACTTCCCGCCCACCCGGCGGGCCCGCGACAACCTGCTCAGGGAGTGGGTGCCGCTGGAACAGATGGAGGTCACCGGCAACACGGTGATCGATGCGCTGCAGTGGATGCGCGCGCACCTGGACGAGGTGAACTGGCAGCCGGCGGCCGGCTCGCCGCTCGCCGCGTTGCCGAAGGCAGGCCGCCTGGTGCTGATCACCGGGCACCGGCGGGAGAACTTCGGCAAGGGCTTCGAGCGCATCTGCCAGGCGATCGCCGCACTGGCCGACAAGTACCCGGACGTGCTGTTCGTCTACCCGGTGCACCTCAACCCGCAGGTGCAGCAGCCGGTGCATGCGTTGCTCGGCGGGCGGGCCAACATCCGCCTGATCCCGCCGCAGGACTATCCGTCGTTCGTCTGGCTGATGGGCCGTTCGCACCTGATCCTCACCGATTCCGGCGGCATCCAGGAGGAGGCGCCGTCGCTCGGCAAGCCGGTGCTGGTGATGCGCCGCGACACCGAGCGGCCATCGGCGGTGGCGGCCGGCACGGTGCGCCTGGTGGGCACCAACCCGCAACGCATCGTCACCGAGACCAGCCTGCTGTTGGATGACGTCAATGAGTACCAGCAGATGAGCCAGGCCAGTAACCCCTATGGCGATGGCCATGCCAGCGAGCACATCGCCGACCGCCTGATCCTCTGGCTGCACGAACAGCACGAGGATGCCGCGGTATGAGTCTGGAGCTGGTCGGTCTGCTCGTTTACCTCCTCTATGTCCTGAAGCTCCTGGCCATCCTGCTGGCCTCGCTGATGTTGGTGCTCGGTCTGGATGACCTGTTCATCGATATCGCCTACTGGGTGCGCCTGCTGATCCGCCGCCTCCGTCTCTCCGGCAAGTTCGAGCGTGCCGACGAGCAGCGCCTGTTCTCGGTCGCCGAGCAGCCGCTGGCGATCATGGTGCCGGCCTGGCAGGAGGTCGGCGTGGTCGGCGAGATGGCCCGTCTGGCCGCCTCGAGCCTGGACTACGAGAACTACCAGATATTCGTCGGCACCTACCCCAACGACCCGCAGACCCAGGCGGACGTCGATGCCGTATGCCTGCATTATCCCAACGTGCACAAGGTGATCTGCGCGCGGCCGGGGCCGACCAGCAAGGCCGACTGCCTGAACAACGTGATCGACGCCATCCTGCGCTTCGAGGCCGACGCCCGGGTGCAGTTCGCCGGCTTCATCCTGCATGACGCCGAGGATGTGATCTCGCCGCTGGAGTTGCGGCTGTTCAACTACCTGTTGCCGGACAATGACATGATCCAGATTCCGGTCTACCCCTATGCGCCCAAGCTGTTCGGCTTGACCGCCGGGCATTACGTCGATGAGTTCGCCGAGAACCACGGCAAGGACATGGTGGTGCGCGAGGCGCTGACCGGCCAGGTGCCGAGCGCCGGGGTGGGCACCTGCTTCAGCCGGCGGGCGATCGTCGCCCTGCTGGAGGATGGCGACGGCATCGCCTTCGACGTGCAGAGCCTCACCGAGGACTACGACGTCGGTTTCCGCCTCAACCGTAAGGGCATGAAGTGCATCTTCGCCCGTTACTCGGTGACCGACCCGAAGCTGGCCCTGAACCGTAACTGGGCGCTCGGCATGGACCGCCATTTCGCCCAGGTGATCTGCGTGCGCGAGCACTTCCCGCGCCAGTTGCAGCACGCCATCCGGCAGAAGTCGCGGTGGATCACCGGCATCGTCTTCCAGGGCACCCGCAACCTCGGCTGGGCGTCGACCCTGGGGCTCAACTACTTCCTCTGGCGCGACCGCCGTGGCCTGTTCGCCTATGCCCTGGGCTTTCTGGTCAACCTGCTGCTCATCGTCCTGCTGAACATGTGGCTGGTGACCCTGCTGATGCCCGAGGCCTGGCGCTTCCAGTCGATCCTCACGGACAACCGCTTCCTAGCGGCGTTGCTGCTGATCAACGGCGCCCTGCTGGTCAACCGCCTGTTCCAGCGCTTCTGGTTCGTCAGCCGCTACTACGGCGTGGTCGAGGGCCTGCGCTCGGCGCCGCGGATGGTGTGGAGCAACGTCATCAACTTCTTCGCCAACCTGCGTGCCTTGCGCCAGGTGCTGGAAATGGGCGACTCGCGCCGCGTCGCCTGGGACAAGACCACCCATGAGTTCCCCGCCCTGGGCCTGCCGCAGCGCACCCCGCTCGGTCGTCGCCTGGTCGCGAAGGGGCTGATCAGCGAGGCGCAGCTGGAGGCGGTGGTCACCAGTCCGCTGCACCGTCGCCTGGGGCACGAGCTACTGTTGCGCGGGCTGATCGACAGCCAGCAGCTGCTGCAGACCCTGGCCGAGCAACTGGACATGGACGCGGCGCCGTTCAATCCGTTCAAGCTGGAGGCACGGCTGATCGCCGTCCTGCCGCGTCGGCTGGCGCTGCGCTATGCGGCGATCCCGCTGGCGGAGGAGGGCGACACCCTGGTGCTGGCCAGCGAGCGGCCGCTTAGCCAGGTGTCCCTCGGCGCCATTAGCCGTCAGCTCAAGCGCTCGGTGCGTTGCCGCTTGGCGCCGCAGGGCCGGGTCACCCTCGGCTTGCGCCACTGGTACCCGGGGCAGCATCAGTCCGAGGAGGTGCGCAGCGTATTGGCCGTGCTGGCGCGACATCAGGACGATGCCCAGCTGTTCGAGCGTATCTGCCGCCATCAGGTACTGCTCGGCGAGTTGCTGCAGGTGCGCGGCATGGTGCCGCCCAGCCTGTTCAACCAGGCGCTGATCGACTTCGATCCGGAGCGCGGCTCGCTCGGCGAACACTTGCTCAAGCGTGGCCTGATCAGCCAGGCAGTACTCGACCTGGCCCTCCAGGAGCAGGCCCAGGAACAGCGCGCGGCTTATCTGATCGCCCGGGAGGTCGCGTGAAACCAGGGCAAGGATTGATCCTCGGTGTGCTGCTGATACTCGGCGCGACCCGCTTGCCGGCGGCCGAGCCGCTGACTGATTTCCAGCGCTTTCGCAGCTTCCCCTACCTCGACCGCGCCTATCGCGAGGCGGACCGGCAGAACTGGGTGGAGGTCGAGCGGGTGACGCGCCATCTGCTCGACAGGGTGCCCAACAACGACGAAGCGCGGGCCCTGCTGGTCAAGGCGCTGGTCAAACAGGGGCGCTTCGAGGCGGCGCTGGAAAACGCCCACGGCCTGGATTCGCGCAGCCAGCTGGACATCCGCCTGGCCTGGATTGCCCAGGCGCCGCCGTCAGCGGAGCAAATGAACCAATGGCTGGCGCAGGCCAACAGCACCCAGCGCAGGCGCCTTTGGCAGGCCTACAGCCTCAGTCTGGCCAGGCAGGGCGGGCCGCGGCAGGCGCTCGACTGGCTGCAGCAGGTGCCCGACGACGGTGACGGACCGGCGCTGCGCCAGGCGCGGGCTAACTGGGCCGAGCAACTGCGCGACACCAGCACCACCATCGAGCAGCTGGCGCCGCTGGCGGCCAGCCGGCGACTCTCGGCGGAAAGCTGGCGGCGCCTGGCCAACGCCTATGTCCAGCAGCTGGATGACGAGGCGCTGGAGCAGTTGCTGCGCCAGGCGCCCTACGAGCGTGACGCCCAGGCCGCCCGCCGGGCCATGATCGAGCGGGCCATCGCCGTGGGCCAGACCGATATGGCCAAGCGCTGGCTGGCGGCCCTGCCGGAGTACGAGCAACCTGATGCCAGGCAGCGTCAGCAACTCTGGGAATTGGCCCGGCAGAGCGGCGACAGCCCGCTGGTGCGACGCCTCAGCGACGAGTTGCAACGGCCCTGCCTGGAAACCGCCGAGTGGCTGTCGACCCGCGACCGACCGGCGGCCCTCGAGCAACTGCGCGAATGCAACCCGCAGGCCGACCCGCAAGCCTGGCTGGTGCTGGCCCAGCGCCTGCAGGCCGACCAGCTGCTGCAACGCCAGCACCTGCCGGAGCCCTGGGACACGGCGCGGCGCGAGCGGCTACTGGAAATCTGGCAGCAGCAGGGCCGCAGCGACCGGGCTTTGGCCTGGCTGGCCGCCCAGCCGCAGACCCCGGCGATCCTGAGGAAGCGTGCCGAGCTGCTGCAGGCCAGCGGCCGCGCCAGCGAGGCGCAGGCGCTGTGGGAGCGTGAGTACCGGCAGACCGGCAGTCTCGCCGCGCTCGATCAGGCCAGCTACCTGGCGCTGCGCACCGGCCAGGACGCGCGCGCGCAACGCCTGCTGGAGGGCGCCTTCGACCGCCACCGCGGGCGCCTGCCAGCGGCACTGCTGCAGCGGCTGGCCGGCCTCTACGCCAAGGCCGCCACGCCACTGGACGCGGCCCGCGTCGAGCGCCTGCTGGCGCGCGTCGACCCGGCTTCGCGGGCGCAGCTGCTCGGCCGTCTGGCCGAGGCCGGGCGCTGCGATCTGGTGGGCCGGCAGATCTCGGAGCAACCGAGCGAAACCGGCGAGCTGCGCGCCCTCGGCCGCTGCGCCATGCCCGAGCGCCCCGGCGCGGCGGTGGTCTACTACCAGGCCGCGTTGCAGCGCGGCGACTGGGACAGCCGCCTGCCGCTGGCCTACGCCCTGGAGGCCGCCGGGGATTCGCCGGGCGCCTGGCGTATCTGGCAGGGCTTCGACGACCGCGAGCTGAACGACAACGCGCACCTGACTGCCAGCCGCAGCGCCCTGAACGCCGGCGACGCGGCGGCCGCCGAACGCCATTGGCAGCAGGCGCAGCATGCCGCCGCCGACGACTGGGCGCTCGGTGCGGCCATCGCCCAGGCTCGGGGCGATTCGCAGCTGGCCCTGCAGCGCCAGCGCGAAGCCCTGCAGCACCGGCCGCGTGCCGAGCATTACTACGTCGCCGCCAACCTTGCGCAGCAGGCCGGCGACCCGGCGCAAGGCAACGCCTGGCTGGCCGAGGCGGTGCGCCTGGCGCCGGATCAGCCGCGCTACCGCGCCGACTACGGCATACGCCTGGCCGGCGCCCCGAGCAAGGACGAGCGGCGCCTGGCGATCCCCTACCTGGAGCAGACCAGCCGCGACTTCCCCGAGGATTACCGCCTCGCCGAGACCCTGGCCTGGCGCTACGCCGAGGCCGGGGACGGCACCGCCACGCGCCGTGAGCTGCGCCGGGCGATCGACCTGGAGCAGCAGCCGGTGGCCGGCGCCGACCAGTACGGCAGCCTGGAGGCGCGCCGCTACCGCCAGCGCCGCGCCCACCAGGCGCTGTCGCAGCGCGACAATCTGACCTTGGCCAGCGTCTGGTCGCCGGCCGGGGTCGCGACCTACAGCGTGCCGCTGCCCAACGACCAGACTGGCGAACGCCGCCGCTCCTCCGCGCAGAACGTGCAGCTGGCGATCTGGGACCACGCCCTTGGCGACGAGCCGAGCCGCGATGGCCGCAGCCTGTCGGTGTATGGCCGGGTGCTGGCCGGTGCCGCCGGGCGCAAGCTCTACAACCAGTACGTCGGTGCCGGCGTCGGCCTGCGCTACAAACCGTTCGGCGACTACAACCTCAACCTGTACGGCGAGCTGTACAAGCAGAACCAGGACCCCAGCGAAGGCAACCCGGACGAGGTCTTTGCCGGCCAGCGCTGGAACAAACTGTGGACGCCGAAGAAGTTCGAGCGCGAGATTCGCCAGCGCGACAAGGACTTCCAGACCTCCACCGACTACCTGCTGCGCGCGACTGCCTCGTTCCTCGACCAGGACGAGTACCGCAACGACTGGCGCGTCGACGAGAGCGACTGGAGCGAGCGTTCCCTCTACCTCGATGCCGCCTGGTGGACCCGCGCCGGCGATCATCAATGGCTGTCGCGCTTCCAGCAGGGGCATGCCTGGAAGCTGCCGGTCGGCTCGCCGCAAACCCTGATGCCCTATGGCTTCGCCGAGTTCGCCACGCAGGACCCGGACAACGACTGGCGCCAGGACCTGCGCGGCGGCGTCGGCCTGCGCTGGCAGTACTGGTACGGCGACGACCGCTACAACGCCTACCGCGCCCACGTCACGGTGCGCAGCGAGTACCAGTGGGGGCTGGGCGGCAATCTCTATGAACGGGCCGATGGCTGGCTGCTGGGCGTCGAGGTGAACTTCTGATGCGCCGGCTACTGTTCGGCTTGTGCCTGCTGCTTGCGCTCGTCCAGGCGCGGGCCGAGGAGCGCCTGTTCTACCAGCCGCTGAACGTCGACGCGGCGCTGTCCCAGCAGGACTGGACGCAGCTCTGGCAGGCCAGCGCCCAGCAGGGCGTGCGGACCCTGATCGTGCAATGGAGCGCCTATGGCGATGCCGATTTCGGCGGCCGTGACGGCTGGCTGGCGCAATCGCTGCGCCAGGCCCGGGCGCAGGGCCTCGAGCTGGTGCTGGGGTTGTATATGGACCCGGCCTACTACCAGCGCAGCAATGAACTCGACAGCGCCGGCCTGGCCGCCTACTGGCAGTACCAGCTCGGTCGCTCGCTGGCGCTGCAGCAACGCTTGCGTCAGGACTGGCAACTGCCGGTGGCCGGCTGGTATCTGCCGCTGGAGCTGGACGACCTGCATTTCCAGGCGCCGGAGCGGCGCCAGGCGCTGCAGGCCCAGATCAAGGACTTCGCCGGCCAGCTGGACGCGCCGCTGCACCTCAGCGCCTTCAGTGCCGGCAAGCTGGCGCCGCAGACCTATGCCGGCTGGTTGGCTGGGCTGGGCGAGCTCGGCATTCAGGTCTGGTGGCAGGACGGCGCCGGCACCGGCAGCCTGGCGCCGCTGGTGCGCCAGGCCTACGAACGGGCGCTGCCGTGCACGGTCGGCGTGGTGCGCGAGGCGTTCCGCCAGACCAGCGCGGAAGGTCAACCATTTCGCGCAGTGCCGGCCGAGCCGCAGGCACTAAGCGCCGGCTGTCATGCGGTGGCGCTGTTCGAGTTGCGCTATCGGCCCTGGGGCGCGCGATTGCTCAAATGATGGGTATCGCTGCGCTCAACCCATCCTACGGTCTACGGTCGCGAACAGCTGACGCTCTTGTAGGTTGGGTTGAGCGCAGCGATACCCAAAAAGCGTCCACCCCCGGACTCACCCCAGCCGGCGCGCCGTCACTGGACTGTCCTCGGCATACAGGCTTTCCAGCAACTCGGCGAAATGCCGCTCGATCAGCGGGCGTTTGAGCTTCTGGGTCGGCGTCAGCTCGTCCTCGTCCTGACTGAGCAGGCGCGGTAGCAGGGCCCAGGCCTTGATCCGCTCGACCTGCGCCAGTTCGGCGTTGACCTCATCGATATGCGCCTGCAGCTCGCTCCGCAGCGCCGGCGCCTGCAGCCAGTCGGCATGGCCGCCGCCCAGCCCCAGCCGGCGTGCCCAGGCGGCCAGGCGTTCCGGGTCGAGGGCGAGCAGGGCGGCGAGGTACTTGCGCCGGTCGCCATGCACCAGCGCCTGCTCGACCAGCGGCTGCTGCTTGAGGCGCGCCTCGATGGCGCTCGGCGCGATGTTCTTGCCGCCGGCGGTGATGATCAGCTCCTTCTTGCGCCCGGTCAGCCACAGGTAGCCGTCCGCGTCGATCCGGCCGAGGTCGCCGCTGCGCAGCCAGCCGTCTGCGCTGAAGGTCTCGGCGGTCTTCTCCGGTTGGCCGAAATAGCCCTGGAACACCAAGGGCCCGCGCACCAGCACCTCGCCATCGTCGGCGATGCGCAGCTCGGTGCCCGACAGCGCCCTGCCGACCGAGCCGGCCTTGGCGATGCCCGCCTCGTTGCTGGTCAGGAAGGCGGTGGATTCCGACATGCCCCAGCCTTCGCGCAGCGGCAGGCCGAGCGCGGCGTAGAACTCGACCAAATGCGCATCCAGCGGCGCACCGCCGCCGACCAAGGTGCGGATGCGCGCGCCGAATAGCTTGGTGCGCAGCTTATCGAGCACCAGACGGCGGGCCAGCCAGCCGCTCAGCGCGTTGCCCTGGCCGCGGGCGCGCCGTGCCCCGGTCGCTAAGGCCCAGTCGAACAGGCGCTGCTTGCCGGGCGGCAGGGCGGCGCGTTGGGCCTTGACCGCGGCGTGGAACTTCTCGAACAGGCGCGGCACGCTGCCGAAGAAGTCCGGCTGCACCTCGGCCAGCGCCCGCTGGATGTCGTTGAGATCTGGCACATAGGCGGCCTGCGCGCCGGCCCAGAGGCGCTGGTAGTGGCCGATCACCCGTTCGCCGACATGCGCCATGGGCAGGAAGGCGACGCTGGTATAGCGCCCGGTGGCGACTTGGTACTGGCTAATGAAGGCCAGCAGATTGGCATGGCCGAGCATCGCCGCCTTCGGCTCGCCGGTGGTGCCGGAGGTAAACACCAGATTGGCCAGCGACTGCGGGCCGAGCGCCCGCCAGCGCTGTTCCAGCTGGTCGGCGGGGATACGTTCGGCGCCAGCGCGGAACTGCTCGAGAGGCACATGGCCGCTACCGGCCAGGGCTTCATCGATACACACCACGCTCAGGCCGTCTTCGTGCAACGGCAGGGCCTGGCTGGAGTGCTCGACGAACAGCAGGCGACAGCCGGCGCGTTGCAGTTGCTGCGCCGCCTGGTTGGGGCTGAGGCTGGGATACAGGCCGACGCTGACCGCGCCGACGTTGAGGATGGCGAAATCCAACAGGCTCCACTCGACTCGGGTGCGACTCCAGATCGCCACCCGGTCGCCGGGCTTTACGCCGTGGGCGATCAGGGCGCGGGCGAGCCGATTGGCTTGCGCGGCGACTTCGCCCCAGCTCAGGCTTTGCCAGCGGCCGTCGTGCAGGCGCTGTTGGGTGGCCGGCCAATCCGGCGTGGTCGCCGCGCGCCAGGCGAGCAGCGCGGGGATGCTGGGCAGGTCGTGGGGCGGTTGCGGTACTGCGCTCATCGAACACTCCTTATTCGCTGCTTGGCTAAACACTGTAGGGCGGGTTAGCCGCGTAGCGGCGTAACCCGCCGAGGACCTGGTGGGTTACGCCTTCGGCTAACCCACCCTACGGCTGTGTCTTCCTCCCCTCGCCCTCCTTTCTTTTATGGAGCAGGGGAGAGGGGACTGTCCGAGTGACGGATGAGGCGCGCTGTCAGGGAATTGGCTGCCCCGAATCGCGCTCGCGCACCGCCTGATTGAAGCCGACTTCCTCGCAACGCGCCTTGAAGCGCACGCCTTCCGGGCTGTGGCGGGTGATGCCGTCGAACAGCGTGGCGAACATCTGCGTGCTCTCCAGGCCCATGTTGTGGAAGGACTGGTTGATCATCAGCTTCTGCATCATCAGCTGGTTCTTGGGGATGCCCTGCATGCGCCCGACCAGCGCATCCACCGCCGCATCCAGCTCGGCCAGCGGCACGCTCTGGTAGACCAGGCCGAGGCGCTGAGCCTCGCGGCCGTCGATCAGGTCGCCGGTCAGCAGCATGCGCTTGGCCTTCTCGGCACCGAGGCGATAGACCCACATGGCCGTGGTCGGGCAGCCCCAGACCCGCGCCGGCGGGTAACCGATCTGCGCCTCCTCGGCCATCACGATCAGGTCGCAGCACAGCGCGATGTCGCTGCCGCCAGCCACCGCCGGGCCGTTGACCTTGGCGACCACCGGCTTGTAGCTGCGGAACAGGCTCATGAACTGCTCAGTGTTCCGCTTCATCAGCGCGTAGTCGACCATCGGGTCCCAGGGCATTTCCTGGCTGCCATAGACGCCACGCGGGTTCTCGGCGAAGAACTTGAGGTCGTAGCCGCTGCAGAAGCCGCGCCCGGCGCCGGTGAGGACGATGACATGCACGCCGTCGTCGGCATTGGCGCGGGCCACGGCGGCGGCGATGTCGTCGGGCATGCGGTCGTCGATGGCGTTGAGGCGCTCGGGGCGGTTGAGGGTGAGGGTGGCCACGCGGCCGGTGACGCTGTAATGCACGGTGGATTCGGTCATGGCGGAAGGCTCCGGCGATTATTTTTGTGGTGCGGCTTGGCACCGCTGAAGAAATAAGTAAACTGAATTCACTTTTATTGTCTAGCAATTTATCGAGTGCAGTGATGGCCGATCTTTCCCCCAAAGCCCTGAAAACCCGCGCCGGCCTGCTGGATGCGGCCCGCAGCGAACTCTTGGAGCAGGGCGGCGGCCTGGAAGTCGGCCGGGTGGCCGAGCGTGCCGGTGTGTCGGTCGGGCTGATCTACCGCTACTTCAACTCGCGCGCCGGGCTGCTGGCGGCGGTGGCCGAGGACTTCTACGACCGCTACCAGGAACAGGTGATGGCCGCCGATCCGCTGCCGGATGCGGCCGACTGGTCCAGCCGTGAGGAGCAGCGCACCCGTCGTGCGGTGGACTTCGTCTACGCCGAGCCGCTGGCGCCGCTGGTGCTGGTCAGCCTGGCGCGCGAACCGGAAGTCGCCGCGCTGGAGGCCCAGCGCACCGCCGAAAACGTCCGCCAGGGCGCCGACAACATCCGCCGCGGCCAGGCCGCCGGCCAGCTCAATGCCGGCCTCGACCCGGAGCTGGTGTCGGCGATGATCTTAGGCGGCATGCATCAGGCGCTGCTCGAAGCTTTGGGGCGCAACCCGCGCCCGGCCGCCGAGCAGCTGGCGCGGCAACTTTGGCACTTTATTCGCGGGGCCTTGGCGCCGCTCTGATCGGTAGCCCGGATGCCTCCGGGCTACGACCGTAGGTTGGCGTTGAGCGCAGCGATACCCAACAAGCGGCGGATCGGGCTGCGAAAGGGATCGCCGGATGGCGGAGAGATGGGTATCGCGTTGCTCAACCCATCCTACGCAGAGCCTTGGCACCCAACCACGAGCTGAAAGGCTCCGACAAAACAACAAACAGGAGACCACCATGCAGCACGCCACCCAGGTCGAACTGCTCAAACGCACCCTGGCCCTGATCGAACAAGGCCAGACCGACTGCGCGCCGGCGCCCTCGGCGCTGCCGGTGGATGTCTATCTGGATGCAGAGCGCTACCGCCGCGAGCGCGAAGAAATCCTCCGTCGCGAGCCGGTGCTGGTGGCGCGCTCCAGCGAGATCGCCGCCGGCCACTTCCTCACCCGCGAGCTGCTCGCGCCGCTGCTGCTGAGCCGCGACGAGCAGGGCCGCCTGCGCGGCTTCCTCAACGTCTGCAAGCATCGCGGCACCCAGTTGGTTGGCGAGGCCAGCGGCAAGAACCGGGTGTTCGTCTGCCCCTATCACGCCTGGGCCTACAACCCGGACGGCCAGCTGCGCGGCATCCCCCACGGCTACGGCTTCGAGGGCATCGACCGCGCCTGCCTGAACCTCACTGAAGTGCCGGTGGCCGAGCGTTTCGGCGCGGTGTGGGTGCGGTTGTCGCCGGGGCCGGCGTTGGACCTGGAGGCCTTCTTCGGCCCAGAGATCCTCGCCGACTTCGACAGCTTCGGCCTCGACGAGCATGTGATCTTCGACCCGCGCGACATTCGCCGGCCGGTCAACTGGAAGCTGACCATCGACACCTTCCTCGAGAACTACCACGTGCAGAAGGCCCACCAGGCCACCATCGACCACCTGTTCTGGCCCAACCTCGGGCTGTTCGAGCGCTTCGGCCGGCACATCCGCAACTACTACGTGAAGCGCAACCTGCGCGACATCCTCGACCAGCCGGAAAGCGCCTGGAATCTGCGCCGCCACGGCAACCTGCTGTATTTCCTCTGGCCCAACACCCTGGTGCTGGTCGAGCCGGACCACATCGACTTCTCCAGCGTCTATCCCGATGGCCCGCTGGCCACCCGCGTGCTCGGCCACACCCTGCTCAGCGAGCAGCCGGCCAGCGACAAGGCGCGGCGCTACTTCGAGAAGAACAACGAGATCCTCTATTCCGCCCTGGAAGAGGATTTCGCCCTGGCCGCGCGGGTGCAGACCGGCATCCAGGCCGGCGCCAGCGACCGCCTCTGGCATGGCCGCTTCGAGCCGGCGCTGAAGTGGTTCCACCAGAGCCTGGACGAGGCGTTGGGCGATAAGCGGGTGATCGAGTAGGGATGTTGCTGCCGGGCGGCAGCGGGGATGCTGGCCACGTATACTCGCCGTTTTTCGCGAGTCCCTGCCATGAGCAACAAGAGATACGCCTGTATCGGCCTGAGCAATCCCAAGTCGCCGTCGAATGTCGGAGCGATCATGCGCGCCGCCGGCTGTTATGGCGTCAGTTCGGTGTTCTACACCGGTACCCGCTACGATCGGGCCAAGGACTTCATCACCGACACCAAGAAGGTCCACCAGGACATTCCGCTGATCAATATCGACGACCTGCGCAAGATCCTCCCGCTCGGCTGTACGCCGGTCGCCGTGGAGCTGGTCGAAGGCGCTCGCGCGTTGCCGACCTACACCCACCCGGACCGGGCGCTGTATATCTTCGGCGCGGAAGACGGCTCGCTGAGCAAAGAGATTCGCGACTGGTGCGAAGACGTGATCTACATCCCCACCAACGGCTGTATGAACCTCGCCGCCACGGTCAACGTGGTGCTCTACGACCGCCTGGCCAAGGGCAGCAACACCCGCTCCGGGCCACAGTTCTAGCCGCTGAGCAAGCCAAGGAGCCGCCGGCTGGCGGTGATGGGTAGCGCCGGCTCAACCCATCCGACGAACCGAGCGGTCGCGGCGGTGCTATAACCTGACCTAAAAGACAAGAAACCGAGCGGCGGTGCTACTCGGCCCGCCGGCAAGCAGGTAAACTGCGCGCCGCTGTCCATCCCGGGCGGAATGGGTTCCCTAACCCCATCGATCAAAAAGGTCTGCCAATGACTCTGCTTTCCCCGCAACGCCGGCGCCTGGCGCTCGGCGCCCTGATCGCGTTCCACATCCTGATCATCATCGCCAGCAACTATCTGGTGCAGCTGCCGATCACCCTGTTCGGCTGGCACACCACCTGGGGCGCGTTCAGCTTTCCGTTCATCTTCCTGGCCACCGACCTGACCGTGCGCCTGCTCGGCAAGCAGTCGGCGCGGCAGGTGATCGCCCGGGTGATGCTGCCGGCGCTGTTGGTCTCCTACGGGGTCTCGGTGCTGTTCCAGGAGGCGGAGTTCCGCGGCCTGGGCGCGCTGCTGCAGTTCAACGAGTTCGTCCTGCGCATCTCCCTGGCCAGCTTCCTCGCCTACGTGTTCGGCCAAATCCTCGACATCCAGGTGTTCGACCGCCTGCGCCGTCTGCCGCAGTGGTGGATCGCGCCGAGCCTGTCCACCGTGGTCGGCAACCTGCTGGACACCTTCGTGTTCTTCGCGGTGGCCTTTTGGCACAGCAGCAACCCCTTCATGGCCGAGCACTGGGTGGAGATCGCCACGGTGGACTACGGCGTCAAGCTGACGGTCAGCCTGGTGCTGTTCGTGCCGCTCTACGGTGTGCTGCTCAATGCCCTGCTGCGCCTGTTGGCCGGACGCACAACGGCGACCGCCTGATAGGTTTACCGACCTTCTGCTCAGGCGTCTTACCCCCCTCTCCCGTTTGCGGGGGAGGGGACTGCTCCCGAATTTTTCAATCGAACTTGACCAGGTTGAGCGCCGGCAGTGGCCCGCCGGGAAACTGCGCCAGACGCCCGCCTGCGCCCAGCGAGCCGAGATCGATGGGGAAGAAGCCGAGCCGCTCGATCAACTGCGCGACTGTCGCTTTCGCCCCGGCGTCGTTGCCGGAGAGAAACAGCACGCGGCGACCGCCTTCGCCCCGTGGGTCGCCGGCGAGCAGGGCGGGGCTGAGGTGGTTGAAGGCCTTGACCAGCCGCGCGCCGGGCAGCAGTTCGGCCACCACCTTGCTGGAGGCGCGGCCGCCGAGGTCGATGGCCTCGAAGCGCGGCGCCTCGATCGGGTTGTTGGTGTCGATGACGATGCGTCCGCTCCACGGGCCAAGGCCAGCGCAGCGGGCAGCTTCGACCAGTTCACCGCGAGGAACACTAGGTCCGCCTGCGCGGCTTGCGCGGCGCTCACCGCTTGGACCCGCGGGCCGAGCCGTTCGACCAGCGCGGCCAGGCTCTGCGCTCCGCGGCTGTTGGCGATGGCGACGTCGATCCCGGTGGCGGCCAGGGCTTTGGCGATGGCCGAGCCGATGGCGCCGGCGCCGATGATGGCAATGTTCATGACGAATCACTCCTGCGCATGATGAATCAGGCGGTAAAGCCGCCATCGACCAACAGTTCGGCGCCGCTGACGAACGCGGCCTGCGGGCTGGCGAGGTAGGCGACCGCGGCGGCGATGCCCTCACCGCTGCCATAGCGGCCGACCGCGATGCTCGGCTTGACGAAATCGGCGACCGGGCCGTCGGCCGGGTTCATGTCGCTGTCGGTCGGCCCCGGATGCGCGGTGTTGACCGTGATCCCGCGCGGGCCGAGGTCGCGCACCAGGCCGCGCGTGAAGCCGGCCACCGCGCCCTTGCTCAGGGTGTAGGCCGAGGCGGTGGCGAAGGCGGCGTACTGCACCATCGAGCTGCCGATCTGGATGATCCGTCCGCCCTGGCCCATGTGCCGCAGGGCTTCCTGGGTGGCGACGAACACGCCGGTGACGTTCACCGCGAGGATGCGCTGGAAGTCGGCGAAGGCGATCTCCTCGGGCGCGCCGAGCACGCTGATGCCGGCGTTGTTGACCAGGATGTCGAGTTTGCCGAAGGTCGCGGCGATCTGGCTGACGGCGGCGCGTACCGCTTCGGGGTTGCCGGCGTCGGCCTGGATGGCGAGGGCCTGGCCACCGGCGGCAACGATGGCGCCGACCACGGCGTCGGCCTTGTCCTTCGAGGCGTGGTAGGTGATGGCGCCGCTGGCGCCGTCGGCGGCCAGACGCTTGGCGATGGCCGCGCCGATGCTGCGCGAGGCGCCGGTGACCAGGGCGACTTTGCCTTGCAGGGGTTGCGGGTTGCTTGCGTTGTTCGTGCTGGATGCCTCGGGGTGGGTTGGGTGTCGAGGCTATGAAACGCCCATCGACTCCTGCGCAGTAGCGGGTAATGGCTAGAATCACTTTCAAGCAATGCTTGAAGACTGTCTGGTGAAGGGCAGGGCTTTTTGCAGGAGCGGATTTATCCGCGAACCCGGGATAAAGGCGGTGCCAAGCCTTTCGCGAATGAATTCGCTCCTACAGGTTCGTAATGTGCTGACAACCCGCAGGGCGGGGCAGCGCCCTGGCCATCTGGATTTCCCGGATTGCATCCGGGCTACGACACCGCCAACCCATGACTGGGACATAGCCCATGGAAACCCTCGCCAACCTCGAATCCTTCGTGCGCAGCGCCGAGTCCGGCAGCTTCTCCGCCGCCGCCCGGCGCCTGGCCCTGACCCCAGCGGCGGTCAGTCGCAACGTCGCTCAGCTGGAGGCCAACCTCGGCGTGCGCCTATTCCAGCGCAGCACCCGGCGATTGCCCCTGACCGAAGCCGGCGAGCGCTTCCTGCAGACCGTCAGCGGCGGCCTCGACAGCATCCAGTCCGCCATCGCCGACCTGACCAGCAACGCCGGGCAGCCGGCCGGCGTGCTCAAGCTCAGTGCCGCGCCGAGCTTCGGTCGCGACTACCTGCTGCCGCTGATGCCGGAATTCCTCGCCCGCTATCCGGCGGTGCAGCCGGACTGGCATCTGGATAACCGCCAGGTAGACCTGATCGCCGAGGGCTTCGACGTCGCCATCGGCGGCGGCTTCGAGCTGACCCCGGGCGTGGTGGCGCGTCGGCTGGCGCCCGCGCATCTGGTGGCGGTGGCGACGCCTACTTACCTGCAGGGCCGGCGCTTGCCGAGCATGCCGGAGGAATTACAGGAACTGGATTGCCTGGCGATGCGCTCGATGCAGAACGGGAGGGTGCGGCTGTGGCACATGCGCAACGCGGCGGGCGCCGAACGGGCGCTGGAGTTGCAGCCGCGGATGACGGTCAACGACCCGCAGGCGCTGTGTCGCGGCGTGCTGCTGGATATGGGCGTGGCCCTGCTGGCCATGCCGGATGTGCTGGCGCATTTAGACAGCGGCGCGCTGGTGCGCCTGCTGCCGGACTGGTACGTGGACGCCGGACCGATCTCCCTGTACTTCAGCAGCCAGAAGCTGCTGCCGGCCAAGACCCGCGCCTTCATCGACTTCGTCACCGCCGCCGCCAGGGAACGCGAATGGGCGACGCGCCTTTCGGTCAGCGGGGGACCGCCCCGTAGGATGGGTTGAGCGAAGCGATACCCATAGCCAACGCCAAACATGACGGGTATCGCGCTGCGTCCGGCCGACCACGCGGCTCAACCCATCCTACGGGCTGCTCAATGCCCTGCTGCGCCTGCTGGCCGGGCGCGCGATGGCGACGGACTGAAAGCTTTCCCTGTGCCGGACGCGACCTCCGGCCAAGGCGTTTTATCCCCTCTCCCGCGCCTTTCAAGCGATTTGACCAGGTTGAGCGCCGGCAGCGGGCCGCCGGGTAACGGCGGTTGGGTTGCCCCAGTGCGCGCCGCGAACAAGCTGGAAGACTATGTTGTGCGTCTTGCGGACAGCCTAGTTGTGCGGATCATGGAAGATGCCGACTAAGCGTTGCCCGCGCAGATTTTTGCAGACCCAGTTGTATATTGGATAGCCGACTATTGAAAACAAGCTCGAGCCGAAAGCCCCGATAATCGGGAAAGCAATGAAATTAACCAGCGGCTTATCGAATCTATCCAAGGAAACCATGCCCACCCAGTCGGCGATAAAAATAATAAGCGCCCATGCAATTCCCCCGCAGAAGCCACTGAGAGCCGTCACCAACATCAACGAGAACGCATTCAATTGCACAGTGCAGTATTGGTAGGTCTTATTGATTTCTTCGGTCAATTTTTCATCCATTTTGGGTGTTGCTCCTGTCTTGTCGAGATTGTGCATGGCCTTGAGCTAGGGAGCGTGGGAATCGAATTCCAGTGCACGAGACGAGCGATTTTGGCGTTTTTTAGGTGCGGCGCCAATACAGCCGGTGAAGCGCTTATCTCTCGATTGCTGTTTCATATTTTTCGAGTTGCTCCATTATCGCGCGGTTGTTTCGATAACTGCTCTTGAGTTCCCGAAGGGCGTTATCAGAACCGGTGCAGAAGCGCGTAAGCTGAAGGGTGATGAACGCCCTTCGTTCCTGTTCCTCTGGCGACGCCCCTTCCGGCCATGGTTCTTGGCGAAAGTGTTCGCACACTTCACGACGCTCAATGAAGCCAGAGACATCGTTTGGGTAACTGTCTGCCGCAAGCGCCGGCGCCGCTAGCAGAATGCAAAGTATCACGTGCGACTGTTGGGGCATCTCTCAGCTAACGATTTTGCTTGCTTTGATGTACATGATCTTCATCAAAATCATACCGATTAAAACCAGTATTGAGGCTAAGCCTAAAATTGGATCTAACTTATCCACTGCAACAAAACCGCCGTAGAAAAGAAACAGCCCGACAACCAGGGCTAAAGTTCCAATTTGATGAGCGAGGTATTGAAAGCGAGCGATCTTGGTGGCTTCGCCGTCAAGCCAAAGTTTATGGATTAGAGCATACACAAAGCTTACGACAAAGCCCAGGAGCATGATGTGCGCATGCGTAACTAGCTGGCCATGATTTTTTGATGCGGCCATATATATCCCTAGCATTAAACCAATAGCCGCATATCCCAGGCTGGTCAGAACATATTTTCTATCCATTGCACTGCTCCTAAGTTGGGAATGCCTAAGTTTTGAATTAATTGGCGCCGTTAGACGTCCCGCTTGAACGATATGTTGGATTCCTTCAAATTTGGATAAAGGCAATACGGAAAGAGCGAAATTTCTTTTTCAGGGTTTTTGATAGAATCCAAATTGAAACATATACGCCAATAAATGCGCCTAATAGCATGTTGATTGGGACAATTTGCCGAGGGCTGATCCCTGCAAGCTGGCCGGCCAGCCCAATTATTAACCCTGCAATAAAACTAAATAGCAGGGAGAGTAGCAAGGCTCTCCAAAGCCATGCCCACCAGACTTGTGCTGCACGTCCGAATGTAACTTCAACTTCTTGCATTTTTATCTCCCGCTGGATTGCTGATAGGCTCTAACTCTTAATAGATACCAACAGCTGTATTTAAACGCAGCATTTGGCGAGCAACTGTCCCTGCCTAAAGCGCCGTTTCCGGCCCATGGCTGGAGTCCGCAGGAGTTGGCGTCAGGCCGGCAGCCTCACCGCGGGATACCCGAACGCTAGTAGTTGGCCATCACGCTGTCCAACGGCCGGATTGAGCCAGGCATGCGCCTCGTGAGATGAGGCGTCGGTCGGGGGCGAACCGCGCCTAGCCCGGATGAAATCCGCGAGGGGCCGCTGGCTTCGGCCGCGGATTGCCGCCGGGTTAGCGCGCTTGCCCTACAGGCTGGCTTTCGGCGCGGCGCTCAGCTGGACAGGGCGTCCAGGGCTGCTGCGGTGACGTAGCTTTCGCGACTGGCCAGGCGCTTCGAGTGAGAGCCCGGTCAAACGCCGCCGAAGCGCTGCAGCTGCATTTCCCGCAGGCGGCTGAGGGTGCGGCGGAACGGGAAGGCCAGGTAGCCCTGGCTGTACAGTTCGTCCAGCGGCACCTGCGCCTCCAGATACAGCGGAATCCGCCGGTCGTAGCATTCGTCGACCAGGGCGATGAAGCGCCGCACGCTGTCGTCATGCACGGACAACCCGGGCAACTGGCGATCGCCGGCGACCACCCGCAGGACCCCATCCTCGGTGCCGCGGGCGATCTTCGCCGCGCGTTGGGCACCGCTCAGACAGGGCAGCTCGCCGAGCAGGATGGCGCTGAAACGATCGCACAGGGCGAGAAGTCCAGGGCCGCCAGCGGCTGCTCACAGAGGTCGGCGTAGCGGCACCAGATCACCCGGTCGCCGTGCCGCACCACAGGCACGCTGCGGTGACCGAGGCGCACGGGCGCGCCAGAGGTCGGCCGGCCGGCCGTCAGGCGGGCGAACTGCGTGGCCAAGGCGCTCGGCTGGTCCGGCTGGGCGAGCCAGTAGCGTTGCTGCGCGGCACCGGGATGCAGGCGGTGATCCTGCCCGCCATCGACGCCGACCACCTGCATGTGGCGCTCGATGGCGGCAATCGCCGGCTGGAAGCGCTGGCGGTTGAAGCCGTCGGCATACAGCTGTTGCGGCGGCTGGTTGGAGGTGGCGACCAGCACCACGCCCTGTTCGAACATCAGCTGCAACAGGCGGCCGAGGAGCATGGCGTCGCCGATGTCGCTGACGAACAGTTCGTCGAAGCACAGCACCCGGACTTCCGCGCCCAGCTTGCGGGCCAGCGCCTGCAGGGGATCGGCGGTGCCGGTCAACTGGAACAGGCGGCGGTGCACCCACTGCATGAAGTGATGGAAGTGCTGGCGCCGGGCGGGCACGCGCAGGCCCTGGTGAAAGCGATCCATCAGCCAGGTCTTGCCGCGCCCGACCGGGCCCCAGAGATAGACCCCATGCACCGCTTGCTGGTGTCGATGCAGGGCCTGATGGCAGTCGTGCAGCGCCTGCGCGGCCTGCCATTGGGCCGCATCCGGGTGGAAACCATGCTGATCGATGGCCTGCTGATAGGCCGCCAAGGGGGATACGAGATGCATAGGGGAAGTAATTGCGCGGTGCTGGCGGAGCGCTGCTTTATAGCCTGTGACGGGGGTGTGCTGCCAGCCGGGGGATGGGTTGGGCGGAGCGATACCCGGCGTGTCCGCAGCGCTATGGGTAGCGCTTCGCTCAACCCGCCCAGGGGTGTCAGGCAACCCGCCGCAGACCGGCGACGACCTGCTCCAGCGCGACCTCGCCCTGGAAGCCACCGGTGCTGACGGCGGGCTGCCGGTGCTCGATGGCGTGGGCGAAGATCACCGCCGGGTCGGCTTCCAGCTTCTCGTAGAGGCGCTGCAGGTTGGGGTAGTCGTGGCGGTCGACGACGTCGTGGTAGGCGGTCCAGCGGGCGATACCGATGAAGTAGGCGTCGGCCAGGCTGCGCCGCTCGCCGAGCAGCCACGGCTGGTCGCCGAGCAGCGCCTCCAGGTTGGCATGGGCCTTTTCCACGCTGCCCCGGCCGTAGGCGGTGAGCGCCTGCTTCTCCGCGCCCGCGCTGCCGTGTTCGAGGGCGTGCCAGAGCGGTGAGAAGGCCGAGAAGAAGCTGGTATTGAGGTAGCCGAGCATCTGGTTCAGGCGGTCGAACTCGCGGCTGCCCTGGGCGAAACCGAGGCCCTGCTCGATGCCCAGGGCGCCGAGGTGATTGAGGATGGCGACGCTCTCGCTGATCGGCTCGCCATTCGCGCTCAGCAGCGACGGCGTTTCCGCCAGCGGGTTGATGCGCCGGTAGGCAGCGCTGGTCACGTCGCCCGGCATTTCGATGCGGCACAGGCGGTAGGGCGCGGCCAGCCATTCCAGGGCGACGATGGAGCCGAACGAGCAGCCCGAGGGCACGCCGTAGAAGAGGATCGGGGTCATGCTGTTCTCCAGCGATCGAGGTGGACCCGGTAAGTCGGGTGTGATCACTGTATGGCTGTGGACTTAGTCTGAGTGGACGGTAAAAATTGGTTTCATTGTCCACATGTGTGAACTTTGCGAGGGCCGATGCTCAATCTCAACGATCTGGTTTTCTTCGTCGCGGCGGTCGAGCATGGCGGCTTTGCCGCGGCTTCGCGGCGCCTGGGACTGCCCAAGTCGACGATCAGCAAACGCGTCGCCGCACTGGAAGAGCGCCTGGCCGCGCGGCTGATCTATCGCACCTCGCGCAGCTTCACGCTGACCGACGCCGGCCGCGATTTCTACCAGCATGCCCGCGCCGCGCTGATCGAGGCGGAGACCGCCGAAGAAGTGGTGCGCCGGCGCGTCGCCGAGCCCAGCGGCACGGTGCGGATCACCGCCGCGGTGCCGACCGCCCAGCTCTATCTGGCCGAACACCTGCCCAGGCTCGCCCAGGCGTTCCCGCGCCTGCACGTGCAGCTGGATGTCTCCGACCGCTTCGTCGACCTGGTGCAGGAGGGCTACGACATCGCCGTGCGCAGCCACTTCGCGCCGTTACCCGATTCCGGCCTGGTGCAGCGTCCGCTCACCGTCGAACCGATCATCCTGGTGGCGGCGCCCGCCTATCTGAGCCAGCACGAGCCGCTGCAGGCGCCGGAGGACCTGGCGCGGCATGCCGGCCTGCTGACCGGCGCCATGGCCGGCAGCTGGCAGCTGGCCGACCCGGCGGGGCGGCAGGTGCAGGTCAGCCCGCTGCCGCGGATGAGCGCCAACGAATCGACCGTCCTGCTGAATGCGGCGCTGGCCGGCCTCGGCGTGGTCTGCCTGCCGGAGCGCATGTGCCGCGCGGCGCTGGCGGCCGGCCAGTTGGCCCGGGTGCTGCCGGACTGGCACGCCGGCCGGGTCACCACCACGCTGGTGATGCCGCAGCGGCGCGGCCAGTTGCCCGGCGTGCGCGCCACCGTGGATTTCCTGATCGAGTGTCTGGCCGGTGATGCTCAGGGCGTGCCGACACGGAGCTAGGATCTGTCCGCAGGAGCGAGCTCCGCTCGCGAAAGCCGGCGGCGACCCATCAGCCAGGTCTTGCCGCGCCCGACCGGGCCCAGTGCGACGCCCCTGGCGGCGTCTGCTGCTCCCTTCAGGCCTTGCCCGGTTGCAGCGGCAACTCGCGCAGGCGCTGGCCGGTCAGGGCGAACAGGGCATTGGCCACCGCCGGCGCGGTGGGCGGCACCGCGGTTTCGCCGATGCCGCCCATCTTGTCGGTGCTCGGCACGATATGGGTTTCCACCAGCGGCATCTCGTTCAGGCGCAGCACCTGGTAGTCGTGGAAGTTCGACTGCTGCACGCGTCCGTCCTTGAACGTCAGCTGGCTGTGCAGCGCCGCGCCGAGGGCGAAGGCGACGCCCGACTCCATCTGCGCGGCGATGCCGGCGGGATTGACCGCGACGCCGCAATCCACCGCACAGACCACCCGATGCACGCGGATCGCGCCGTTCTCCAGCGACACCTCGGCGACCTGGGCGACGTAGCTGCCGAACGAGGCGTGCACCGCCACCCCGCGGGCGCGGCCCTTGGGCAGCGGCGTGCCCCAGCCGGCTTTCTCGGCCGCCAGATTGAGCACGCCGAGGTGGCGCGGCTCGTTCTTCAGCAGCAGGCGGCGGTATTCCAGCGGGTCCTTGCCGGCAGCCTGCGCCAGTTCGTCGACCAGCGACTCCATGGCGAAAGCGCTGTGGCTGTGGCCCACCGAGCGCCACCACAGCACCGGAATGCCGGTGCTCGGCGAGTGCAGGCTGACGTGATGGTTGGCGGTCGCCTTGACGTAGGGCGAATCGGCGGCGCCCTCGACCGAGGTGTGGTCGATGCCCTCGTGCACCAGCATCGCCTCGAGCGGCGTGCCGGCCGCCAGCGACTGGCCGACTATCACCTGTTGCCAGGCGCTGGGCAGGCCGTCGGCGCCCAGGCCGATACGCGCCCGATGGAGGAAGGCCGAGCGGTAGTAGCCGCCGCGCACGTCGTCCTCGCGGGACCACACGGTCTTCACCGGCGCCTTCGCGGCCTTGGCCACCTGCACGGCTTCGGCGACGAAGTCTGAGGTCGGGGTGGCGCGCCGGCCGAAGCCGCCGCCGAGGAACAGGGTGTGGATCTGCACCTGCTCGGGCTTGAGCCCGGTGATCTGCGCGCTGATCTGCTGGTCGATGGTCTGGAACTGGGTGCCGGTCCAGATCTCGCACTGGTCGGCGCTGAGCTTGACCGTGCAATTGAGCGGCTCCATCGGCGCATGGGCGAGGTAGGGCACGGCGTAGTCGGCCTCGAGGGTCTTCGCCGCCTTGCCCAGGGCGCCCTGGGCGTCACCGGCCTGCGCTGCGGTCTTGCCGGGTGTGGCGGCGAGCTGCTGGAACTGCTCGCGCAACTGCGTGCTGTCCAGCCCGGCGTGCGGGCCGAGGTCCCAGTCGATCTGCAGCGCATCGCGGCCGAGTTTGGCCGCCCAGTAGTGGTCGGCGACCACCGCCACGCCACTGGGCACCTGCAGCACCTGGCGCACGCCGGGCACCGCCTTGGCCGCCGTGGCGTCGAAGGATTTGACCGTGGCGCCGAACACCGGGGCTCTGGCGACTGTCGCCGTCAGCAGCCCGTCGAACTGCACGTCCATGCCGAACTGCGCGCGGCCGTCGATCTTCTCCGGGGTGTCGAGGCGCTTGGTCGGCTGGCCGATGATCCGCCATTCCTGCGGCGTCTTGAGCTTCAGCGCGGCCGGGTCCGGCGCCGGCAGTTTGCCGGCTTCGTCGGCCAGTTCGCCGTAGCGCAGCCGCCGCTCACCGACCAAGACGACGCCGTTGTCGGTGCGTACGTCCGCCAGCGTCACGCCATGGCGCTGCGCCGCGGCCTGCATCAGCATGACGCGGGCGGTGGCGCCGGCCTGGCGGTAGCGATCGAACTCCGACCAGATGCTGGTCGAGCCGCCGGTGCCCTGCAGCCCGCCGAACACCGGACTGCCATACACGGCGGCGGCGGGCGCGTGCTCGACTCTGATCTTCGACCAGTCGGCATCCAGTTCCTCGGCGATCAACATCGCCAGCCCGGTCCAGATGCCCTGGCCCATCTCGGAGTGGGCCAGCAGCACGGTGACGCTGTCGTCACTGCCGATGCGCAGGAAGGCGTTGGGGACAAAGGCCGCGCTTGGCGCGCTCTGGGCCAGGGCGAAGCGCTGGCCGCCGGGGATGGCGAAGGCGATCACCAGGCCGCCGCCGAGGATGGCGCTGTGCTTGAGGAAACGACGCCGGGAAGCATCGGTCAGGCCGCTCATGACAAACCTCCAAGTCCGCGGGGATGGCAGTGCGCAGGCGGGGGCGTTAACCCAGTTCGGCCGCGCGCTTGACCGCCGCGCGGATGCGCGGATAGGTGCCGCAGCGGCAGATGTTGCCCGCCAGTGCCTGGTCGATATCGGCGTCGCTGGGGGCGGGGATCTTCGCCAGCAAGGCCGCCGCCGCCATGATCTGCCCGGACTGGCAGTAGCCGCACTGGACCACATCGAGCTCGGCCCAGGCGCGTTGCACCGGGTGCGAGCCGTCGGGCGACAGCCCCTCGATGGTGGTGATGGCCTTGCCCGCCACCGCCGCCACCGGGGTGATGCACGAGCGCAGCGGCGCACCATCGACATGCACGGTGCAGGCCCCGCACTGGGCGATGCCGCAGCCGAACTTGGTGCCGGTCAAGTGCGCCACATCGCGCAGCACCCACAGCAGCGGCATGTCGGCGGGCACGTCGAACTGCTGCTGTTTGGCATTGATGGTGAGCGTCACCATGGTCATCTCCTCATGCCGTCATCAGGAATCACGGACGTCGCTGCTGCCGAGCGGTAGCGGGCATGTCTAGGCGTGCATTTGTTCAGCTAAGCGCAGTTTTCGGCGCGATTCAGTTCCCGCGACCATCGGTCATAGGTGCTGGCTTGCGCGGATGGGCGGGTGAAAGCTGGGAGGCGAGGGGATAGATCAGTGGCCAGGGTGCGAAATTGCCTGCACCTGACCAGCGTGTTTGTGAGTCGCGTGACAGGCACTTCTGCACCGTCTTGCCTTGTTAGAGCCTGTCTCGGATCTGCTGCGCGTCGGCGATACTGCGTTAAAAACAGCCTCGGAATGCTCATTTACAGCTCGTAAACTCCGCTTCCTCGGCTGTTTCTGCCTTGTCTCGCTCTAGCTCGCGAGATCCGAGACAAGCTCTTAAGGTAGGCAGGGATCCGTAAAAATGAGAATTAAAAATAGTTAGTAATATCATACGGTTATAAGTCGGCGATCCAGGCCGGCCCCTGTGCGCGGCGGTCATCTGCCGTCGTGGAGCTTGGCGTTGCCCGCGGGCGACCTAGAAGGAAGGGCTGGAGAAGCTGGCGCTGGCCGCCAGCAGTTGACCCTGGTCGACATCGAAGGACAACTGGAAGGACGCGAGCACCGGCATTGCCGTCTTGATCGCGCTGACGTTCACCGGGGTGATGGGGAAGGTCAGCTCCACCAGGTCGGTGGAGCGCAGCGCCCGAACCACCCGGTTCTCGCCATGGGCGAAGTAGCGGGTGCGGCTCTGCAACCCGACACCGATCACGGCAATTAAGTCGATGAGCAGGACGACCCCCGGCTCCCCGCCCAGGTCGGGATCGCTGAAGGTGGTGCTGTTGATGCGTGCCCTCCCCTTGAGGGCGATGTCCTCGGTTTCCCCGGCCAGGGTGCCGGCGATGGGGACTATGAGCTGGGCTGCCCGGCGTGAGAACAGGGGAACGGCAGCCGCGCCGCTCGAAACCAGGCTGGCCAGGAGGCCGACGAAGGCCAGGAGGGCCGGCAGGATTCTCCTTTGAGCGATGTTCATTGTGACCTCCTCGACTCCTTGCGGAGTTCCTGGGTGCCTTGGGCGTCGTGGGCGGGCGAGGGCGGCTGTGGCTGCGAATCCGCCTGCCCCTCGGGGTTTTGCCGGGCCGCGTCCTGGTTTTCGAGATAGCGGATCAGCACCTCCACATCGTCATCGCCCAGGCGCAGGTTGGGCATTTGCACCTGGTTGTATTTGGCGAAGAGTTCCAGGGCGATCGGGTCCTTCTGCGCCAGCAACTCATCCGGCGCCTTGATGAAGCGCCTGAGCCAGTCCCTGCTGCGGCGGTGGGTGACGCCTTGCAGGTCCGGCCCCAGCGCTTCCCCCTGGCCGATGGAGTGGCAGGCGGCGCAGGCGCTGCGGAACAGGTAGCGGCCTGCCTCCAGGTTTTCGATCGGCTTGACGGCGGTATAGCTCTGAGCCGTGGCTTCACGCTGCTTCTGCCAGCCGAGGAGGAAGGAGCTGAGCTTCATGGCCAGGAAACGCGGGTTGTCCAGGGTGGATTGGCGCATCCACTGGCCGGTCGGTTCGTTGCCGGCCATCAGGCTGGAGAGGTGGCCGTCCGGGTCTTTGGCATCGGAGCGGGACCACAGGCCCAGCTTCTTCTGCACCAGGGCGATGTCTTCTCGCTTGCCGGTCAGGAACAGCCAGCCGGGGCCGACATGGAACTTCGCCGCGTAGGCCTTGAGCACGGCTGGCGTATCGCGCTCGGGATCGATGCTGATGGAGTAGAAGAAGATGTCCTTGCCCATCTGCTCGCCCAGCAGCCGTTGCACCCGGGCCAGGTTGGCGGTACTGAGGGGGCAGGTGTCCTGGCAGTGGGTGTAGATCATGTTGACCACCACCGACTTGCCCTTGAGCAGGTCGCTATAGAAGCGGACCTCCTTGCCGTCCTGGGTGACCAGGGGGACATCGGGGAAGTAGTCCGCCCCCCAGCGTTCCGCACCGATGCCCGGGGCGCCCGGCAGCATGACCCCGCCCAGTGCCCAGACTGCCAGCCTGCATGCCCACATGACTCCACGCATGGTGCTCGCTCCCCTCTGTAGCCCACGTCAGCGCAGCGCCGTCGGCAGGATGTCGCTCGGGTCCACGAAGGTCACGCCCTGGGGTGTCGGGATCGGGGTCGGCAGCGGCCTCAGGAAGGCGCCGCCCAGGTCGTCGATTTCCCAGCGCAACAGCATGGCGTTGTCTTCGTGGGTGGTGTTGTGGCAGTGCTCCATGAACATCCCGCCAAAATCCCGGAACTGCATGGTGATGGTGACGCTGCCACCCGGGTGCAGCCGGTAGACATCCTTGCGGCCACGTTCCCACGCCGGGACGTTGCTCAGCTTGCCGTCGCGGGCGAGGATCTGGCCCTCCTCGAAGTGGATGTGAATCGGATGGTCCCAACCGCCGCCGCCGTTCTTCAGGGTCCAGATCTCGCGGGTGCCGAAGCGCGGCGCCGCCGAGACGCGGCCGAAGTCCGCGGCGAGCATGTCGCCGCCACTGGTCTTGATGCCCCAGGGGCCGAAGAACGACGTGATGGGGTCGCTGGTGTTCTGGTTGGCCCCGCGCCCGAACTCGAAGGTGCGCTTCGCCGCCACCGGGATCTTCGACAGGTCCGGGTTCGGACAGAGGACCGCGGGTACCCGGCTCAGGTCCGGCGTGGCGGGGTCGCGAACGATGCGGAACTCCAGGAAGCGGCCGACGCAGGGGTCGTCCGACTTGCCGGAAAGCGCATCGCGCAGCGAGAGGTCTTCCTTCGGCCGCCTGCCGTTCTCGTGTTCGGTGAGGTTAACCAGCCAGACCCTGTTTCCAATTTTGTAGCGGGAGAAGTCGATGACGATGTCGAAGCGTTCGGCGATGCCCATCACGTCGAGCGCGGTGACCACCACCGGGCTCGGCAGCAGGTTGCCGTCGTTGGCGATGATGATCATCGGCGACGCATCGCTCAGGGAGAGCTTGAAGAAGCGCGCGACGGCCGCGTTGAGGATGCGGAAACGGTACTTGCGCCGCTCCACCTCGAAGTAGGGCTTGTAGACCAGGTTCACCGTCATCACGTCGCCGAGGAAGCCGTCGAAGTCGAAGATATCCATCGCCAGCTGGCCGTCCCCGTCCCAGGCCTTGTCCGCGAGCATCAGGTTCACGTCGTAGTCGAGGTTGCCATAGGACTTGTCCCGGCCACTGGGCAACCGCAGGTTCACCCCGTCCTCGATCTCCTCGTTGCCACGGTCGAGGCTGCTGTAGAGGTTGAACATCCCGGCGTTGCCCTTGTACACGTTCTGCGCGGTGAAGCTGAACATGTGGTCGTGGAACCAGTGGGTGCTCATGGTCTCGCGATAGTCGCCGGCCAAATTGTCGATGCCGCCGGCGTCGTTGGGGCTGCCGCAGCGCGGGTCGTTCTCGCCCTGGTTGATGCTGAAGTAGCCGCCGTGGCAGATCGGGTAGTGGTAGTCGTAGAACTGGCCGGGGAAGAAGAACGCCCCGGTGAAGCCATCGTTTTCCGCGCCGTGGTGGCCGTTGTGCTCGTGGGTGGAGAGGGTGTGGAGGCCAAAGCCGCCATTCTGGGCCGGGTCGTCCGGCAGGCGGTTGTGATGACGGAAGAGGATGGACTCGTGGTAACGGCCGATCAGCAGCTTGGGCGGCAGGGTGCCGTTGAAGGTCCAGAGCGCCAGCGACCCCTGGTCGGGCAGGCCAGGGTGGAAGCGAGGCTTGATCACCGCTGGATCGATGCCGGAATTGAGGCTCGACGGCACCCCGGGGTCGTAGTAGTTGTTGGTCTTGGCGCCTTCCTGGGTGACCTCCACCACCACTTTGGGGAAGAAGTCCTGCCACTGCTGGTGGGCCCAGATCGGCCCCGGCGGGCGGCCCTCGACCGGACCGTAGCCGCTGCCCAGCACCGCCGGCACGGGTTGCAGCTCGGTGTTCGCCTGCTCAGTCGGGTCGGGGCCGGGCACGCCGGGGTAGGCCGGGATCGGGTTCATCACGCCCTTGCCGGGGGTATAGGCCTTGCGCGGCAGCACATCGAAGCGCGGCATGGGTTGGGTGAAGGCCTGGACGCCGAACAGCGGGCTGGGTGGCAGCCCAGTCGGGATATTGAATTCATCGGCGTAGGCGCTGCTGGTGAAGGGGCTCAGGCCGTGGACCGGGACCAGCAGTCCGCCGGACGTGGCCAGGCCCCACTTGATGAAGTCGCGGCGTGTGACTTCGCCCTTGGCCAGGGCCCTCGTCAATTCCGCGAAATTCCGTCGTGCAATCTCCGCTTCCCTGAGTCGTGCCTTGGACACATCCCGTGGAAGGTACATTTGTCCCTCCTCGCTATCGCCCTCCCCCCACTACCAAATTCCACCCTGCCCTGGAGGCTGGAGGAATAGATTCCGGCCGGTTAATGCTCCGGAAGCATGGTAGTACGGCGCATTTGTACTAACTTTCGCGAGCCACGCACTTGACCATGGCCACGTTGATGCTCAGCCACGCCCAAGGGCTAAACAGCGACGGAAGAAAGCTCCAGCGCCTGTACCCTCGCCACTCAATATGTAACAGTTTGTTAAGCTGCATTCTTGGTGTCAATCAGCCATCTGCGCCGTTACTAGTATTCTTCCGACTATTGATTAGCGTTTTTCCTACTAAGCCCGAAGAATGCTGGCCGGAGGACGTTTCTATGCAGCCTGAACTCTGAATCGCCCCGCCAATTGATAGGGCTGGGCGCTTCACCCAGTTGTTGACTGAAGAGTTTCCCTGCTGAGTCCTCCGCGTTTGCGCTGGGGTATGACGCCAGATTGCCATTATGGGTAGACTGAAAATCCCTATGGCCGATCAACGCCAGGCGGCTTCTTCAGTCCTGGCGAAGCAGAGTCCAGATGCAGACCCTGTGTTCTCTCAGGGCGCCGGAGAGCGCCAACGACGAGCGATTCGATAGCCTGGCCCGCCTGGCCAGGCGACACTTTGGCGTCATGGCCGCGCTGGTGACTACAGGTGCCGAGGACCGGCAACGGGTCAGGACGTGCGACGGTCTGACCTTCAGCAATACGGCGCGGATTGGCCGCTTTGGCGACCCTTGGGGTTGCGCCGACGCGGTTCTTGTTGTGCCCGATGCCCATTGCGACGAGCGCTTCCGCGATCACGACCTGGTGGTGTCCGCTCCCCATGTGCGCTTTTATGCCGGCTACCCATTGCTGGCCCTGGGTGGCGGCGTGCTCGGCATGTTGTGCCTGCTGCACGACCAGCCCCGTGAGCTGGACGCGGCACAGCAGGCCGTGCTTAAGGAGCTTGCCCAGCTGGCGGCCAACATGCTGGCGCGGGAAGAGGCGGACGCCAATCTGCAGTGGGAGTTGGACGCGTTACGGCAGAGCGAAAGGCGCATGGCGCTGGCCATCGCCGGAAGCGGCACCGGTATCTGGGACCGCAACGTGGCAACCGGCGAGATTCACTACTCCACCGGCTGGAAAGCGATGCTGGGGTATGCCGATAACGAAGTCGGCAATCACATCGAGGAGAGCTACACGCGCGTCCATCCGGCGGACCTGGAATATGTGAAGGCGACCATTCAGGCTCACTTCGAGCAGAGAACTGAGGCGTACGAGGTGGAGCATCGCCTGCGTTGCCGGAACGGCAGCTACAAGTGGGTCTGCAGCCGTGGCAAGGTGGTCGAGCGCGATGGTGCCGGCCAGCCACTGCGCATGATCGGTACGACCACCGACATCACCGCCATGCGCGTCATGTCGGAACAGGTGCAGCAGACCGCCGAGCTGATGACCAACCTGACCAACGAGATTCCAGGCATGGTCTTTCAGTACCGGCGCCTGCCGGACGGCAGGTCGTTCTTTACCTACGCCAGCGCCGGGAGTCGGGATATCTACGGGCTCACACCGGAACAACTGGCGGGGAGCGCGGAGGCACTGCAGGCGATCATCCACCCGGACGACCTGCCGCTGTACCTGGCTTCCCTCGATGCGTCCGCGAGCGGCCTGACGCCCTGGCACCTGGAATACCGGGTGCAGTTGCCGGCGCGGGGGACCTCCTGGCGCCAGGGCGATGCGTGTCCCAGGCGGTTGGAGGACGGCAGCGTGCTTTGGCACGGCTTCATTACCGATGTCACCGAGCGCAAGCAGATCGAAGCCGAGTTGCAGGTGTTCGCCACCACGGACTTCCTGACCCAGCTGTCCAACCGTCGGCACTTCATGCAGCAGCTCGAAGCCGAGCTGGCCCGGGTGCAGCGCTCTGCCGGCCACTGCGCGACCATCCTGATGTTCGACCTGGACCACTTCAAGGCGATCAATGACCGTTGGGGCCATTCTGTGGGCGACCAGGCGTTACGGCATTTCGCCGCGATCCTGTGCACGCAACTGCGTAAGACCGACGCCGCCGGACGGATGGGGGGCGAAGAGTTCGCTGTGGTGCTGAGCGATGCCGATATCGACGAAGCCATGACCTTCGCCCGGCGCATTCAGGGCGAACTCGCCGAGGCGCCCGTGCTGCATGGCGATGAGCGAATCCCCCTGGCCACCAGTGTCGGCATCGTCGCCATCAACCCCAACGATGCGAGCGCCGAGTCCGCGCTGTCGCGCAGCGACATGGCGCTGTATCGCGCCAAGCGGGGTGGCCGCAACCGAATCGAGTGCTATTGAGAGGCGCGGCTCGAAGAATCGGGGAAAATCCGTAATCGCAAAAGTGGGGTGACATCAACGTTTCTGTCTCAATGTTGCATCGGATTAATACAGAGACTTCTGGCCCGGCGGAAATAAGCCCTGGTCAGAGAGTTGGAAGTTTTCCACAACCCATAGGGTCTGTTGACGTTTCGTCGCGAACCGCGTTGCCGCGCCAAATGGCGCCAGGCTAGGCGCGGGACGCAGGGAATGGTCGTTCCCTTGCCAAGTCCCGCAACGACGCATGGCGCCATTTGCCGCACAACCCGCAGGGACGGGCCTGTTTTTGCGCGGCGCGTCGTTGCGCGACGCTCATTTGGAACGACCAAACTTCACGTCTCGCGCCTAGCCCCGCGCAAAAACAGGCTCCGTCGCGGCCGTGACGAAACGTCAACAGACCCTAGGCCAAACATCCTTTCCCCAAGACCCTGCCTTCTGAAGCTGCGCATTGGATGCTCAGTGGTGACGAGCTCAAGTGCGAGCCTTACCGATCGACCAGTGAATGTGTTCGAGCGCCCTATAGAGGGACGTTTTGAGCCGGCCGGGTGGGCCGCGTAAGTGGTCATCCCCTTTGCCAAGGCGTGGTCACATCGAATGCAAATGACTGGTCAGTGGCAATGCAAGCCGGTGGTCAAGCGAGGCACAATTTCGCAACCAGGGCATCGCAGCCTCTGGAGGCCGGCTTCTTCGGCGAAACCGGCACGATTGGCTTGTGGCGGGGGATGTACGGCTGGGCGTAGGTAGGTCGGGCCTGATTGCCTCAGGCCCGCTGCAGGCGGATCACAGCATGGGGTCGGGGTCTTGCACCAGGACGCACTTCCTGCCGTTTTCGTCTTCGTAGTAATCGAACACCTGGTACATGACGACATGTCCGCCGCCCGGCATCGCCGCCACATAATCGCCGACTTCGGCGGCGAAGAAGCCCTTGGACGCCGGGGCCGCCTCGCACTCGATGAACGCCTCGATGAACAGCTCGGGGTCGAGATCGCCGAAGAATTCTTCCCGATCCTTGGCGTCCCAGTCCTGGGGGGCCTGGAACTGGCCGACGAACAGCAGTTTCGCATCGCCCATTTCCTCGTGATCCGCTTCGGGGTCCTGTTCGTCCGGGCGATAGACCGTGCAGTCGCGGGCGTCGGCGTGGCTCAGGATGGCTGTGCGTGCGGCGCTGCGCTTGGCCGGGTCGATTTCCGCTTGGGTGGGCTCTTCCTGCGGGGTGACTTTGTCGTTGCGGTTGTTCATTGCATTCTCGGCGATGGCTGGCGTGCGGTTGGCCAATAGTAGCGGTTGCAGCGCCGGGCCGGGCGAGCAAGCGCCGATCGTCCTGGTGCAGGCTTACGCTCGATCGCCAAGCGGCGAGCCATGTAGCCAGGCAGCAGGGCGACGGAAGGTGGCAGCGAGCCTGGGTGGCGCGTCTAGGCTCAACATTCCATCTTGGGACTCGCTACCTGCAGGAGGACTGTATGCAAAAGATGATTGTGACTCTCGTCTTACCGGCTGCCCTATTGGTATTGCTCAGCAGTTTCGCCAGCCAGGCCCAGTCCGCGGACATGACCTTCTTCGTCACCAGCCAGGGCCTGGGCAAGGGCGCCGATCTGGGCGGTCTGGCCGGCGCCGACCAGCATTGCCAGGCGCTGGCCTCGGCCGTCGGCGCGGGCCAGCACACCTGGCGCGCTTACCTCAGCAGCAGTGCCAGTGGTGGCGCGGCGGCGGTCAATGCGCGCGATCGCATCGGCCCGGGGCCCTGGCAAAATGCCAAGGGCGTGGTCATCGCCCGCGATGTCGCGCAACTGCACGGCGACAACCAGCTGCGCAAGGACACCGCCCTGGACGAGCACGGGGCGGCGGTCAAGGGCCGCGGCGATACGCCGAACATGCACGACATCCTCACCGGCTCGCAGGCGGACGGCACCGCGTTCGCCGGTAGCGATGACCATACCTGCCGCAACTGGACCAGCGGCGCCGACGGGGCGGCCCAGGTCGGCCATCACGACCGCATAGGGCTGCGTGACGATGCGCCGGCCCGCTCGTGGAACTCCTCGCACCCTTCGCGGGGCTGCAGCGCTGAAGCTTTGGCCGGCTCGGGTGGGGCGGGGCTGCTGTACTGCTTTGCCGCCGACTGACGGGCGAGGCCGCCACGGCTAGCAACGTGCAGGCGGGCCAGGCCGGGTAGAGCGGTCGGGCTCGCCGTATTTATAAGTACCGCGGATCAGTGCAGACATCCCGGCGCAACCCGGTGCGCGGGCCAAGCGCGGCTTAGAACCTGTCTCGGATCTGCTGCGCGTCGGCGACACTGCGTTAAAAACAACCTCGGAAAGCGGCTTGCCGCTAACGCGCTTCAGCGCGACCCAAAGGGCGAGTGCAACGAGTCATGCTTATTTACAGCTCGTAAACTCCGCTTCCTCAGCTATTTTGACCAGCCTTCGGCTGTTACTGCGTTGCGCCTTGTCTCGCTCTAGCTCGCGAGATCCGAGACAAGCTCTTAGAGCGCGCCGAAGACCTTCTTCGCCAAGCTGGTGGCGGCGCCGGCCGGGTTCTGGCGCAGGCTCGCTTCCTGTTCGGCGATCATCTTGAACAGGCCGTCCAGCGCCTCTTCGGTGACGTAGCTTTCGATGCTGGCGGTCTTGGCGTTGCCGACGCCGAAGCTCGCCGCCTGGCCGGCGAAGGCGTTGTACTGCTGGGCCAGGCCGACCTTGGCGGTGGCCTGCTTGACGATCGGCAGGAACTTGGCGCGCAGCTGTTCGCGGCTGCTCTGGTTCAGGTACTGGGTGGCGGCGTCGTCGGGGCCGCTGAGGATGCCCTTGGCGTCCTCCACGGTCATCTTCTTCACCGCCTCCACCAGCAGCGCCTGGGCTTGCGGCACGGCGGCCTCGGCGGCCTGGTTCATGCTGCTTTCCAGCTGCTCGACCTGGGCGCCCATGCCCATCAGCTTCATGGTCTTGGCCGCCTTGCCGAGGTTGCCCGGCAGTTCGATGCGTACCTCGGGGTTGTTGCTGAAGCCGCCGGGCTTGCCGAGCTGTTGCACGGCGACCTTGGCACCCTGGGTCAGGGCGTCCTTCAGGCCGCCGCTGGCGTCGCTCTGGCTGAGATCGGCGAGCGACAGGGCGAAGGTGTTGGCGGATAGGCTGAGGCCAACGAGCAGGGCGACGCGGGCAAGAGTGGTTTTCATCGGGAGTGTCCGTTCTCGGGGGAAGGGCGGCAGAGCCGGTTCAGAGTCTGTGCAATATCTTGCGTAGCCCGGATTGCATCCGGGCTACCAGTGTTGACTGGCAAGGCTGATTAGACCGGCACAGCCTCTTCGTCGCTACGTTCCAGCGCCACCTGGCGGATCGACAGGCGAATCTCCGCCGGCAGCACGCGCTTGGCGGCGCCTTCGGCCAGTTCGCTGAGCAGCGGGTGGTAGCTGAGCTTGCCGGCTTCGTCCTGGCGCAGCACTCCCTCGTCCAGCAGGGTCTGGATGAAGTGGCGGAACAGCGTCTTGTCGAAGAATTCCGGGGCGTTGAGGCCATGCAGGATCGACAGGCGCTGGGCCATCACCGTGGAGAGGTCCTCCAGTTCCTCGGCGCTGATGGCATTCTGCCCGGCGTTGAGCAGCAGGGCGGTGGCCATGTAGAAGCGCTGCAAGGTCTGCACGATGGCGCGCGAGAGCAGGGTCAGCAGGACGAACTGCCGTGAGCTCGGTGCCGGGCGCACGTAGACGTCCGCCTCGACCTTCAGCAGGCCCTGCTCGACCAGCGCCACCAGCCATTGATCGACCACCGCATCCAGCTCGTCCAGCGACCAGCGGATGAACAGCTCGGACTGCAGGTAGGGGTAGAGCGCGCGGGTGAAGCGCAGGATCTGTTCGCGGCTGATCCGCGCGCTGCTCTGGAAGAAGCTGGCGAGCAGCGCCGGCAGGGCGAAGATGTGCAGCACGTTGTTGCGGTAGTAGGTCATCAGGACGGCGTTCTGCTCGTCCAGATAGAAGATCTTGCCGAGGGCGTCCTTCTGCTCGGAGACCAGCTGCATGCCTTTGACGTACTCGATCAGCGCCTGGCCGTCGCCTTCCGGCAAGGTCGTGTGCGGCGAGTAGGGCACCTGGCGCAGCAGGCTCTGGTAGAGGTCGAGCACGCGCACCAGGGCGCGTTCGTCGAGCGCCAGCTTGCCGGTGGACAGCAGCGCCAGGGCCACCAGGTTGACCGGGTTGACCGCCGCCGCCTCGTTGAGGCGCTGGGCCACGCGCTCGGCCAGGCGGTTGGTGGTGTCGTTCAGCCAGTCCGGGCGGAACTGCGGGCCGAGTTCCTGCTGGCGCCAGCCGGGCTGCTGCTGGTCGAGGAATTCGCCCAGGCGGATCGGCTCGCCGAAGTTCACCGCGACCTGGCCGAAGCGCTGCTTGAACGCGCCGAGCACCTTGAACAGGTCGAAGATCGACTCCTTCTTCTTGGTCGCGCCGCGCAGCTCGCCGAGATAGGTGCGGCCCTCCAAGACCCGCTCGTAGCCGATGTACACCGGCACGAACACCACCGGCAAGCGATGCGAGCGCAGGAAGCTGCGCAGGGTGATGGCCAGCATGCCGGTCTTCGGCTGCAGGGTGCGGCCGGTGCGCGAGCGCCCGCCCTCGACGAAGTACTCGACCGGAAAGCCCTTGCTGAACAGGGTGTGCAGGTATTCGTTGAACACCGCGGTGTACAGCGGGTTGCCCTTGAAGGTGCGGCGCATGAAGAAGGCCCCGCCGCGGCGCAGCAGGCTGCCGATCAGCGGCATGTTGAGGTTGATGCCGGCGGCGATGTGCGGCGGCGTCAGGCCGTTGCGCAGCAGCAGGTAGGACAGCAGCAGGTAATCCATGTGGCTGCGGTGGCAGGGCACATAGATCACCTCGTGGCCCTGGGCGATGTGCTGCACGCCTTCGAGGTTGTTGAGCTTGATGCCGTCGTAGAGCTTGTTCCAGAACCAGGACAGCAGCACTTCGAGGCCGCGCACCACGGTGTAGGCGTAGTCCGAGGCCATCTCGTTGCCGTAGCGCAGCGCCTGGGCCTCGGCCTTCTCGACGGAAATCTTCTCGCGCTCGACCTCGTCGTTGATCGCCTGGCGCACCAGCGGCGCGTGGATCAGGCCCTTGACCAGGTTGCGCCGGTGCGACAGGTCGGGGCCGATCACCGCGGTCTTCTGGTTGCGGAAATGCACGCGCAGGATGCGGTTGACCATGCGCAGGGTGCGCTCCTGGCCCTTGCCCTGTTCGACCAGCTCGCGCAGGTGGATAGGCGCGGCGAACTGCACGCGGGTCTTGCGCCCGAGGATGAGGATGTTGAGCAGCCGGCGCAGGCGCCCGGTGACCGCCCAGCTGTCGGCGAACAGCAGTTTCCACGGGCTGGTCTCGCGGTCCGGCGACTGACCCCAGAACACGCTGACCGGCACGATCTGCGCATCCTCGGCGGCGTACTGGCCGATGGCGTTGACCAGGCGCACCAGCGTCGGCGAGGCGCCGCGCTTGTCCTGGCGGCCGAACCAGTCGGCCTCGCGGTTGAGGTAGAAGAACGCCGCTGGCTCCTGCAGGCCGCCGACCGCCACCGGCAGCACCGGCCGTGGCAGCCCGCTCTTGCTGCATTCGTGATCCAGCACTGCCAGGTCGCTGAGCGACGGCTGCTGCAGCACATAGAGCACTGGCTTGCTGCGGTCGAGCTTGAGGCTGAAGGCGGACTGGGCGATGGTTTCCGAGCGCACCCAGAGGTACAGCAGGCGGCGCAGGGTGCCAAACACGAGGCGGTGGAACGGCGAGCGGGTCATTACGGAATCTACTGCTGATTGTGGAACGAGCGTGCGCTCGGGCCGGCTAGTGTGCCGGATTAGCGCAGGCGCAGCAAAAGCCCGGGCGGGCGGTTAGTCGGATGTGCCCGAGATTGGCGGCCGTGTAGGGGATCGCTGGCTATCCTTTCAGTTCGGGGTTTGCCACGCAGGCAGCACCGTGGCAACCAAGGCTTTGCAGCCAGTGGAGGTAGGTATGAAGAGCTTTTCCGGAGTCTGCCTGGTGGCGGCCTTGCTCGCCGCCAGCGTCCAGGCGCAGACGGTGGTGCCCACCCAGGGGCAGAGTTCCCAGCAGGTGCAGCAGGACATGAGCGATTGCCAGAACATCGCGGCGAGTTCGGCCAGTAGCGCGTCGAGCACCAGCAGCGCGCACGTCGGTGGGCGCGTGCGGGGCGCGGCGGCGGGGGCGGCGGCCGGCGCGGTAGGGGCCGAGGTGCGCGGACGGCAACATGACGAGGTGTATGACCGGGTCGACGACGATGTGAAGCGCGATTACCGGCAGAACCGCGCCGAGCAAACCGCCGCCGCCGGTGCGGTGGTCGGCGGCATGCACCAGCGCCAGGAGCGCCGCCAGGATCGCCGCACTCAGCAGCAGACGGCCAGTTCGGCCAGTGCGACGGCCTATACCAGTTGCCTGCAGGGGCGTGGTTATCAGGTCACGCCCTGAGCGGCACGTGACGTTCGTCCCGGGCCGCAACGGCCCGGGGCAACGTCTTACAGGCTTTCTGACCGTCTGAATTTCCAGCTTTCATCTGCAACTTCCGGAAACTTCGGCTGTCTTGCATTGCCATGGTGGCACTCCTTATAGTCCGCCGGCATTTTCAAGACCCATCTCGCTGTGCTCGTGGGTGGCGAGAGGGGTTTTTCATCGTGATGGTGAGAGACCATGATCGAAATAAAAAATCTAACGAAACGATTCGCGCAGCATATTGCGGTGGACAACCTGTCCTTCCGTGTTCAAGAGGGGGAAGTGCTGGGTTTCCTGGGGCCGAACGGCGCCGGTAAATCCACCACCATGAAGATGCTCACCGGTTTTCTGGCGCCGACCTCCGGCACCGCGAGCATCCTCGGTTTCGATATCCAGACCCAGACCATCAAGGCCCAGCGGCAGATCGGCTACCTGCCGGAAGGCGCGCCCTGCTATGGCGACATGACGGTGCGCGGCTTCCTCGAATTCATCGCCGAAATCCGTGGTTTCCGCGGCGCCGAGAAGCGCCGGCGGGTGACGCTGGCGGTCGAGCAGGTGGAGCTGGAACAGGTTCTCGAGCAGTCCATCGAGACCCTGTCCAAGGGCTTCAAGCGCCGCGTTGGCCTGGCCCAGGCGATCCTCCATGATCCCAAGGTGCTGATCCTCGACGAGCCCACCGACGGCCTCGACCCCAACCAGAAGCATCAGGTGCGCGGGCTGATCCAGAGCCTGGCCAAAGACAAGATCGTGATCATCTCCACCCACATCCTCGAGGAAGTGACGGCGGTGTGCAGCCGTGCGGTGGTGATCGCCCACGGCAAGCTGCTCGCCGACGGCACGCCGTTCGAGCTGGAAAGCCGCTCGCGCTACCACCAGGCGGTGACCCTGGTCGGCGCCGAGGCGCTGGATCAGGCCGCGCTCGGCGCGCTGCCGGGCGTCGCCGGGGTCGAAATCAACGCACTGGAAAACAGCCTGACGGTGCTGGCGCAGCCCGGCCAGGTGATCTTCCCGCAGGTCAATGCGCTGCTGGCCCAGCGCGGCTGGGCGGTGAAGGAGTTGAACGTGGAGCGCGGCCGTCTCGATGAAGTGTTCCGCAGCCTGACCCGGGGGGAGATGGTATGAAGCAGTTGCCGGTAGTCTTCAAGCGCGAGCTGGCGAGCTATTTCGCCACGCCGCTGGCCTACGTGTTCATCCTGATCTTCCTGGTGCTGTCCGGGGTGTTCACCTTCTACCTCGGCGGTTTCTTCGAGAGCGGCCAGGCCGATCTGGCGCCGTTCCTCAACTTCCACCCCTGGCTGTACCTGTTCCTGATCCCGGCCATCGCCATGCGCCTGTGGGCCGAGGAGCGCAAGTCCGGCTCCATCGAGCTGCTGATGACCCTGCCGATCACCCGTACCGAAGCGGTGCTGGGCAAGTTCCTCGCCGCCTGGGTGTTCGCCGGTCTGGCGCTGCTGCTGACCTTCCCGATGATCATCACCGTCAACTACCTGGGCGAGCCGGACAACGGCGCGATCGTCACCGGCTACATCGGCAGCTGGCTGCTGGCCGGCGCCTACCTGGCGATCGGCTCGTGCATGTCGGCGCTGGCGAAGAACCAGGTGATCGCCTTCATCCTCGCGGTGAGCATGTGCTTCCTGTTCATCGTCAGCGGCTTCCCCATGGTGCTCGACAGCTTCAGCTGGGCGCCGCAGTGGCTGGTGGATGCGGTGGCGTCGCTGAGCTTCCTGACCCGCTTCGACGCGATCAGCAAGGGCGTGATCGACCTGCGCGACCTGCTGTTTTTCGTCAGCCTGATCGCCGCCTGGCTGACCGCTACCGCCGTAGTGGTCGACCTGAAGAAAGCCGACTGAGGATGCCCGCATGAAGAAGTTGATGTTTTCCAGCGTCGGGCTGCTGCTGATCGCCCTGGCGTTTCTCGCGTTCAATATGTTCTCCAGCCTGGCGCTCACCGATACGCGCCTGGACCTGACTGAACAGAAGCTCTACACCATCTCCGCCGGCACCCAGAAGATCCTTGGCGAGCTGGACGAGCCGATCAACCTGTACTTCTTCTACTCCGACAAGGCCACCAAGGACGTGGTGCAGCTGCGCAACTACGCCCGCCGCGTCGAGGAGATGCTCAAGGCCTACGAGCGCGAGGCCGACGGCAAGCTCAAGCTGCACATCGTCGATCCCGAGCCGTTTTCCGAGGATGAGGACCGCGCCGCCCAGTTCGGCCTGCAGGCGGTGCCGCTGAACCAGAGCGGCGACCAGGTGTATTTCGGCCTGGCCGGCACCAACAGCGTCGATGACACCCAGGTGATCCCGTTCTTCCCCCTCGATCACGAGGAGTTCCTTGAGTACGACATCAGCCGTCTGGTGCAGAGCCTGGCCAAGCCGGAGCTGCCGGTGGTCGGCGTGCTCTCGACCCTGCCGCTGAATGGCGGCTTCGACATGGCCAGCCAGCAACCCACCTCGCCGTGGATGGTGATGGAGGATCTGCGCCAGCAGTTCAAGGTGGAAAGCCTCAAGCCGGGCCTCGATCGCATTCCCGAGACGGTTTCGGTGCTGCTGCTGGTGCATCCGAAGAACCTGCCGCAACCGACCCTGTACGCCATCGACCAGTTCGTCCTGCGCGGCGGCAAGCTGCTGGTGTTCGTCGACCCCTACAGCGAGGCCGATCACAGCATGCCGATGCCGGGCGAGATGGGTGGCGCCGATAAGGCCTCCGACCTCGACCCGCTATTTAAGGCCTGGGGCCTGCGTATGGTGCCGGACAAGGTGCTCGGTGACGGCTCCTACGCCATGGCCGTGAGCATGGGCCAGGGCCAGCGCGCGGTGCGCCATGCCGCCTGGCTCAATCTGCCGAAGAATGCCATCGATCAGAGCGATGTCAGCACCGCCGGCCTGGAGAACATCACCGTGGCCACCGCCGGCATCCTCGAGCCGGTGGAAGGGGCGAAGACCCATTTCACCCCGCTGATCCACAGCTCGCAGTACGCCATGCCGTTCGACGCCCAGCGCTTCGCCATGCTGCAGAACCCGGAAAGCCTGATCCGCGAGCTGCAGCCGACCGGTGAGCGTTACGCCGTCGCCGCGCGCATCAGCGGCCCGGCGCAGAGCGCCTTCCCCAACGGCATCGAAGGGCAGAAGGACGGGCTCAAGGAGGCGGCCAGCATCAACGTCATCGCCGTCGCCGACACCGACATGCTCACCGACCGCATGTGGGTGCAGGTGCAGGAGATGTTCGGCCAGCGCGTGCCCCAGCCATGGGCCGACAACGGCAGCTTCGCGATCAACGCGCTGGACAACCTGGCCGGCTCCGATGCGCTGATCAGCGTGCGTTCGCGCGGCCGCTTCAGCCGTCCGTTCACCGTGGTCGAAGCGATCCAGCGCGATGCCGAGGTGCAGTTCCGCGAGAAGGAAGAGGCCCTGCAGACCCAGCTCAACGCCACCGAGCAGAAGCTCGCCGCCCTGCAGCAGAAGCAGGACCCGAGCAAGGTGCTGGAGCTGACCCCGGAACAGCAGGCCACCGTGCAGCAGTTCATCCAGGAGCGGGTCAAGCTGCGCAAGGAACTGCGCGAGGTGCGCTACCAGCTCAACGCCAACATCGAGGCGCTGGGGCGGACCCTGAAACTGGCCAACATCGTGCTGGTACCGGCGCTGCTGACCCTGGGCGTCCTGGCCCTGGGCCTGTGGCGCCGCCGCCGGCACGCCTGAGGGAGGGCGCGAGATGGGACGCAAGTCGCTGTTGTTGCTGGCGCTGCTGATCCTCGGCTTGGGCGGCGCGTACTTCTGGCTGCAAAAGCCGGCATCGGTCGCAGTCAGCCGCGTGCCGTTGCTGCCGTCCTTGCAGGGCCGGCTGGCCGAGGTCAGCGCCGTCGAGGTCGACAGCCCGGAGCAGACGCCGGTGCGTCTAGAGCGCCGTGAGCAGACCTGGGTGGTGCCGGCCAAGGCCGGTTATCCGGCCTCGGTCGGCGCGGTGAATACCCTGTTGCGGGCCCTGGGCGAGGCGCAGAAGGCCGAAGCCAAGACCAGCAATCCGCAACTGCATGAGCGGCTCGGCTTGGCGGAAAGAGGCGAGCAGCGCGCCACGCGCATCAATCTCGAACTGCCGGGCGCGCCGCCGCTGGCGCTGCTGGTCGGCAAGCCGGCGCAGCAGGGCAGTGGTCAGCTGGTGCGGCTGGTCGGCGACAACCAGGTGTGGCTGATCGACAAGCCGATCAACCTGCCGGTCGAGGAGCTGCAGTGGCTGGATCGGCGGGTCGCGGCGATTCCCTTCGCCAGCGTCAAACGCCTGGAAGTGCGCTATGCAGATGGCCAGCGCCTGACCCTGCTGCGCGCCGAGGCCGACGAGCCGAACTTCCGGCTCGCGCAACTGCCGGCCGGCAAGCCGCTGCCCTACGAAGCGGCGGCCAACGGCATGGTCAACCTGTTCGGTCGCCTGGACTTCGCCGACGCCGCGCCGCTGACGCAGGTGCAGTTCAAGGCGCCGGCGCTGCTCAATTTCGTCCTGGAGAGTTTTGCTGACGGCCAGGTGCAGGGTGCCGTCTACGTCCAGGGCGAGCAGTACTGGCTGACCCTGAAAGAGCGGCGCAACTTCAGCGCCGAGGAACTCCCGGGCAAGGCCGATTGGGCGTATCGGATCGAGCCGGGGCAGTATCAGGCGCTGGCCAAAACGCTCAAGGACGTGCTCGCGAAAAAGTGAGGAAATGCCCTGCAAGGCGCGCAGTGCGGGCCTTGCAGGCTTTATGGAAAAAGTACTTTTCAGCTTTTGCGCTTGCTTTATACTCGGCTGGCGGTGGCATTTAAGAGCGTTATGCAATTGTCTGCTTTGCGGCGGCAGCTGCGCGTTGTTACTGACCCGTCGATACCTCGTCAGAGGCAATAATAAAATGCGAGTTGGAGAGAGTTGGAATGGCTGATCGTGAGATTGGGACCGTCAAATGGTTCAATGATGCCAAGGGCTATGGCTTCATTCAGCGCGAAAGTGGCGCGGATGTATTCGTTCACTACCGCGCCATCCGTGGTGAGGGTCACCGCTCCCTGAACGAGGGCGAGCGCGTTGAGTTCTCCGTGATCGATGGTCAGAAAGGCCCGCAGGCTGAAGACGTTTCCCGGACTTAACCGTCCGGAACAACAAAAGGCCCGTCAGTGACGGGCCTTTTGTTTTTCTACGGTTCGTAGGGGCATCGGGCTACGAGTTGTAGGTTGGTGTGGAGCGCAGCGATACCCAACAAGCGGTCGCTCCGGGAGCGAAAGATGGGTATCGCTGCGCTCGACCCATCCTACGGGTTACTCAGTTCAGCTGGTGCGCCAGACGATCTCTTCCTCGCCATCGGCGCTGACCCGGATCCAGCGGTCGGCGGTTTCGTCGCTTTCATCCTCTTGCCAGCTGCCAGGCGCGCAGCGGACTTCCACGCCGAGGGCGGCGAAGGCTGCGCGGGCGCAGGCCAGATCGTCCGGCCAGGGCGTGTGCGGGCTGTCCAGATAGAGGCTGTGCCACTTGCCGACCGCCTTCGGCAGCCATGTTAGGGGAATCACCCCGGCGGCGCTGTCGACGTCGCACTTGTAGGTCTGGCCCTTCTGTCGCCATTCGGAACAAGGGCCGAGCGCCTGGCTCAGCCAGCCGGTGATGGCGTGGTGGTCGGCGTCCTTGAGGTAGATCTCGATATCCGGTTGGCGCATCGCAGGGTTCCTGTCGCCGAAGGCAAATTAGTTGAGTTGAAACCAATCGTAGCGCACCGCCACGGTGACCTCTAACGGCTGCTCGATCACCGCCGCGCGGCGTTCGGCACTGGCGCGCCAGCCATGCGGGGTCATCGCCAGCAGGTCGGCGCGCGCTTCGGGGCTGCTCAGCGCGAGGCTGAAGCTGAGCGTCTCGCTGTGGGCCAGGCGCATGTCGGCGGGGATCAGACTCAGGTGCTTCTCGTCGTCGTAGGCGCGCACCTCGTCGTACAGACGGGCGCGCAGTTCGATCAGGTGCTCGCGAGTCGGGCCGACGCGCAGCAGGCCGCCGCCGGCGCTGAGCAGGCGCCGGGCCTCGCTCCAGTCCAGCGGGCTGAACACGCTGGCGAGTACCTGGCAGCTGGCATCGGCCAGCGGGATGCGCGCCATGCTCGCCACCAACCAGCTCAGTTGCGGCGCACGCTTGCAGGCGCGTTTGACCGCCTCGCGGGAGATGTCCAGGGCATAGCCGTCGGCCTGGGGCAGTGCCTCGGCGATCTGCGCGGTGTAGTAGCCCTCGCCGCAGCCGATATCCAGCCAGGCGGCGGGCTTCCGCTCGGCGGCCAGTTCGGCCAGGCGCTTGGCGATCGGCGCGTAGTGGCCGGCTTCGAGAAAGCGTCGGCGTGCTTCGACCATGGCCTGATTGTCGCCCGGGTCGCGGCTGTTCTTGTGCTGCACCGGCAACAGATTCAGGTAACCCTGGCGCGCACGGTCGAAGCGATGCCCGGCCGCGCAGGCCACGCCGTTGTCCGCCGCGACCAGGGCGGCGGCGCACAGCGGACAGATCAGCCGGTTCACGCCAGCAGCCGCTCGAGGGTTTGCTGGTAGATATCGGTCAGCACGTCCAGATCGCTGGCGAGGATGCGCTCATCGACCTGATGGATGGTGGCGTTCACCGGCCCCAGTTCGACCACCTGGGTGCCCAGGGTGGCGATGAAGCGGCCATCCGAGGTGCCACCGCTGGTCGATGGCTGAGTCTCACGACCGGTCACCGCCTTGATGCTGGCGGCCACCGCGTCGAGCAACTCGCCGGGTTCGGTGAGGAACGGCAGGCCGGACAGCGCCCAGTCGAGGTGATAGTCCAGGCCGTGCTTGTCGAATATGGCGGCGACCCGCTGCTGCAGGCCTTCCACCGTGGATTCGGTGGAGAAGCGGAAGTTGAACACCGCCGTCAGCTCGCCGGGAATCACGTTGGTGGCGCCGGTGCCGGCGTTCAGGTTGGAGATCTGGAAGCTGGTCGGCGGGAAGAAGGCATTGCCGTCGTCCCAATGCACGGCGGCCAGTTCGGTCAGCGCCGGGGCAACCAGGTGGATGGGGTTCTTCGCCAGGTGCGGATAGGCCACGTGGCCCTGCACGCCGCGCACCTTCAGGGTGCAGCCGAGGGAGCCGCGGCGGCCGTTCTTCACCACGTCGCCGACTAGGCTGGTGCTCGAGGGTTCGCCGACGATGCACCAGTCCAGCCGCTCGCCGCGTGCACGCAGGCGCTCGACCACGGCTTTGGTGCCGTGCTGGGCCGGGCCTTCCTCGTCGCTGGTGATCAGGAAGGCGATGGCGCCCTTGTGCTGCGGATGGATGGCGACGAAGCGCTCGACCGCCACCAGCATCGCCGCCAGGCTGCCCTTCATGTCCGCTGCGCCGCGGCCGCAGAGCATGCCCTGGTCGTCGATCAGCGCCTCGAACGGCTGGTGCTGCCAGGCTTCGCGCGGACCGGTGGGGACCACGTCGGTGTGCCCGGCGAAGCACAGCACCGGACCGTCGCCGCCGCGGATGGCCCAGAAGTTCTCCACCTCTTCGATGCGCATCGGCTCGATACGGAAGCCGAGCGCGGCCAGGCGGCGCATCATCAGCTCCTGGCAGCCCTCGTCAACCGGGGTGACCGAGGGGCGGCGGATCAGGTCGCAGGCAAGCTCCAGGGTGGGGGAGAGGGTGGGGGAGAGGGCAGGCATTGCGGCTCCGGAACGGCAGATGGCGGAAAGGCCGCCATCTTAAAGCAAAACGGCGGCCATTAGGCCGCCGCTTCACGCTACACCGGAGGCGATCAGACTGCCGCCACTTCGTTTTCCACGGCCTGTTCGGCCGGTTTCGGCAGAGACGACAGCATGGCCATGATCAGCGCCGCCAGGTAGGGCAGCGACTGCACCAGCAGCATGGTCACCCAGAACTTCACGTCGGCGCTGGGCAGGCCCTGGACCACGCCGATGCCGGCCGCCGCGCCCCACAGCAGGAGCATGATGAACACCTCTTCACGCGCTTCGGCGAGCGCCACCAGGATGCCGTGGTTGGAGGCCATCTTCGGCGTGCGGAAGAACGGGATGGTCTTGGTGAAGGTGCCGTACAACACCGCCTTGGCGATGGTGTGCGACAGCGCCAGACCGGCGATCGCCGCCTGGAACGAACGCTTCAGGTCGACGCCTACCGCGCGCTGGTAGAGGAACATGATCTTGCCGAACTTGAAGAAGAACAGCGCCAGCGGCGGGATGGCGAAGATCATCAGCGGCGGGTCGACCCGTTGCGGCACGATGATCATCGCCGCCGACCACAGCAGTGCGCCGATGGTGAAGAAGATGTTCAAGCCGTCGGCGATCCACGGCAGCCAACCGGCGATGAAGTGGTAGCGCTGGCCGGACTTGAGCTCGCAGTCCTTGCCGAGGAACAGGCTGCGCGCGTGGCCCTTCATGATCTGGATGGCGCCGTAGGCCCAGCGGAAGCGCTGCTTCTTGTAGTCGATGAAGGTGTCCGGCATCAGGCCCTTGCCGAAGCTGTCGTAGGCGTAGGCGGCGGCATAGCCCTTCTCGAACACGCGCAGACCCAGCTCAGCATCCTCGCAGATGGTCCAGTCGGCCCACTGCAGTTCGTCCATCACGCTGCGACGGATCATGGTCATGGTGCCGTGCTGGATGATCGCGTTGCGGTCGTTGCGGGTGACCATGCCGATATGGAAGAAGCCCTTGTATTCGGCATAGCAGAGCTTCTTGAAGGTGCTCTCGTTGCCGTCGCGGTAGTCCTGCGGCGACTGCACCACGGCGATCTTCGGATCGGCGAAGTGCGGGACCATGTGCTTGAGCCAGTTGCGGTCGACGCAGTAGTCGGAGTCGATCACCGCGATCACTTCGGCATCCGCCGCGGTGTGCGGCAGGATGTAGTTCAGCGCGCCGCCCTTGAAGCCGGCCAGCGGCGCGACATGGAAGAACTTGAAGCGCGGGCCGAGCTGCGCGCAGTAGTCGCGCACCGGTTCCCAGACGGCCGGGTCCTTGGTGTTGTTGTCGATGATCAGGACTTCGAAATCCGGATAGTCGAGGTTGGCCAGGGCGTCGAGGGTCTGTTTGACCATCTCCGGCGGCTCGTTGTAGCAGGGCACGTGCACCGAAACCTTGGGCCGGTAGGCGCTATCGGTCAGCACCGGACTGAACGGCCGGCGGCGCGTGCGCGTCCACACGGTCTCCGCCAGTTCGTGGGCTTCGGTGAGCAGGACGATGAACACGCCGAGGGCGCCGACGCCGAGCAGCAGGCCGACGGTCAGGCTGAACCAGGTGCTGTATTGCTGGCTGTAGTCGTAGCCGATCCACACCAGCACCGAACCGCCGGCGAAGGCGACGAAGGTCAGGAAGGTGCGGCCGCGCTGACGCAGGGCGCTGCCGTCGATCAGCATCAGAGTCAGCGCCAGCAGGGCGAGAACTACCGAGCCGATGGCCAGCACCCGCCATTGCGGGATCGCCACCACCGGGCCTTCGAAATTGAATTTCGCCTGGCGCTCGGCGTTGTAGACGCCCCAGTAGGCGCCGACCGAGCCTTCTTCGCTGGCCTTCCACGGCTGGTCGAAGGCCTCGATGACGAAATAGTTGTAGCCCTTGGAGTTCAGCGCGTGCACCAGGGTGCGCAGGTAGATGGCCTGATCCGCCTGGGTGGCGTCGGCGCCGCCGCGCATGCGGCCGTTGCTCGGCCAGCCCACTTCGGAGAGCAGCAGCGGTTTTTTCGGGAACAGCTTCTTCAGATCCTTGGCGCGTTCGAGGACGAAATCGGTGGAGTCCTCCATCGGCACGAACTCCCAGTAGGGCAGCACGTGGGCGGCGATCAGGTCGACGTGCTTGGCCAGCTCGGGGTGTTCCTGCCAGATGTGCCACTGTTCGGAGGTGGTGACCGGCACCTTGACGGCCGCGCGCACGCGGTCGAGGTAGGCGATCAGCTTGTCGGCGGTGATTTCGCGGCGGAACAGCGCCTCGTTGCCGACCACCACGCGCACGACGCTGCGCGAGGAATTGGCGATCTCGATGGCCTGGGCGATCTCGCGCTCGTTGCGCTCAATGTCCGGGCTGATCCACACCCCGAGGGTCACGCGTAGGCCGAACTCTTCGGCCAGGCGCGGGATATCGGCGAGGGTGCCCTCGACCGAATAGGTACGGATGTTGTCGGTCTGCTTGCTGAGCAGCTCCAGATCTGCGCGGATTTGCGCGTCGTTCGGGTATTGGTTCTTCTGCGGGTTCTGATCCAGACGGAACGGCGAGAAGGAGAAGCCGGAGATCTGCTCGGGCCAGTCGGGCGCGCTGACCGGCCGGTTGATGAGGGCCCAGAAACCGGTGAACAGCGCGGCAACTGCCACGAAGACCACGAGATTGAGTCCGAATTTACGCGATGACATAGAAGTTTCAGGTTCCGATGCGTGGAACAGGGAGAGATGGCGCCAGCAGCAGGCTGGTCGGCGCGCATGCTACTCCGGCCTCTGGCGCCTGTACAGATTCCGCCGGGTGCCTGCAGGCTTTGTCCCTCCTGGCTTGCAGAAGTTCGTCGGCGGACCGTGCGGGCTTGCGCTGGCGCAGTTCATCAGCTCCGTTCAGAGCGCCTTTAGCAGTATGCGCTCGCAGCCCTCCAGGTCGAGGTCGGCATGCTCGCCGAGAGCGGTCAGGCCGTGGCGTTGCAGTTGGGCGAGGATCTGTGGGATCGCTCCGGCATCCAGGCCGTGTTCGCCGAGGCGGGTGGGCACGCCCAGGCGCTGGAAGAAGTCGCGGGTGGCGTTGATCGCGGCGTCGATGCGCGCCTCGGATTTGCCGAGGTTGAAGTCCCAGACCCGTTCGGCATATTGCAGCAGCTTGGCCTGCTTGACCGCGCGGCGCTCGTTGAGCAGGGCCGGGAGGATCACCGCCAAGGTCTGGGCATGGTCGATATGGTAGAGCGCCGTCAGTTCGTGACCGATCAGGTGGGTGCTCCAGTCGTGCGGCACGCCGCAGCCGAGCACGCCGTTCATCGCCTGGTTAGCGCAGAGCATCAGGTTGGCGCGCACCGCATAGTTGCACGGGGTGACCAGGGCTTTCGGGCCCTCCTCGATCAGGGTGCGCAGCAGGCCCTCGGCGTAGCGATCCTGCAGCGGCGCGCCGGCCGGATAGGTGAGGTACTGCTCGAGAGTGTGGACGAAGGCCTCGACCACGCCGTTGCTGATCTGCCGGGGTGGCAGGCTGAAGGTGCTGCGCGGGTCGAGGATGGCGAAGCGCGGGTACAGCAGGGGGCTGGCGAATGGCAGCTTCTCCTGGCGCCCGGCGTGGCTGACCACGCCTTTGCCGTTGCTCTCCGAGCCGGTGGCCGCCAGGGTCAGCACGCAGCCCAGCGGCATGGCCGCACTGATCGGCGTGCCGGTCAGCAATTCGAGCGGGTCGCCCGGGTGGCAGAGGGCAGCGGCGATGAACTTGCTGCCGTCGATCACCGAACCGCCGCCGACGGCGAGGATGAAGTCGCAGGCGGCGGCCCTGGCTTGCTCCAGGCCGCGGATCAGAGTGGCGAATTGCGGGTTGGCCTCGATGCCGGCGAAGCGGCTGGTGTGATGGCCGCTGAGGGCGTCTTCCACCTGCTGCCAGACGCCGTTCTGGAAGATGCTGCCGCCGCCGAGGGTGATCAGCACCCGGCTGCTGGGCGGGATTTCCTCGCTCAACCGGGCGATCTGCCCGGCGCCGAAGTGCAGGCGGGTGGGGTTGTAGAAGGTGAAGTTGCGCATGGCCACCTCCGCTGCGGTCGCCTCGCAGGTCAACAGTCGGTTTGCCTGACTTCAGACTATAGCGCTGCACCGGCCTGGGGCGGGGCCGGCGACAGGGTGTCTCGTCGCCCGGCGGTGTAGGCTTTTATAATGCGCGCCCGCTTTTCAGCCAGTGAGCCTAAGTCATGCAGATCGACGAGCAGCGTTTTGGCGGTATCGCCCGGCTATATGGCCGCGACGGCCTTGAGCGCCTGGCGGCCGCGCATGTCGCCGTGGTCGGCATCGGCGGGGTCGGCTCCTGGGCGGCCGAGGCGCTGGCGCGTTCCGGGGTCGGCGAGATCTCGCTGTTCGACCTCGACGATGTGTGCATCACCAACACCAACCGCCAGGTGCATGCCCTCGACGGTGCGGTTGGCCAGGCCAAGGTCGAGGCCATGGCCACGCGCCTGCGCGCCATCAATCCGGCCTGCGTGGTGCACGCGGTGGCCGACTTCGTCACCCGCGAGACCATGGCCGAGTACATCATCGAGCAGTTCGACGCGGTGATCGACTGCATCGACAGCGTGGCGGCCAAGGCCGCGCTGATCGCCTGGTGCAAGCGACGCAAGATCCAGATCGTCACCACCGGTGGCGCCGGCGGGCAAATCGACCCGACCCAGATCCAGATCGCCGACCTCAACAAGACTTTCAATGACCCGCTGGCCGCCAAGGTGCGCTCGACCCTGCGCCGCGACTACGGCTTCTCGCGTACGCCGGGGCGCACCTACAGCGTGCCCTGCGTGTTTTCCACCGAGCAGCTGCGCTACCCGAAGCCGGACGGCACGGTGTGTCAGACCAAGGGCTTCGTCGGTGAAGGGGTGAAACTCGACTGCGCCGGCGGTTTCGGCGCGGTGATGATGGTCACCGCCAGCTTCGGCATGGCCGCGGCGGCCAAGACCGTGGACAAGCTGGTGGCCGGCGCGCGGCGGCCGGCGGAGCGCAAGGCCGCCCCAGGTTCTTAATCCAGCCTACAGGGCGCGCAGGGTCAGCTCGCGCATGCGCTGCAGTACCGCGTTGAGGCCGTTGCTGCGCGAGGGCGACAGCTGACGGGCCAGGCCGAGCCGGGCGAACCAGTCGGCCAGATCGACTGCCGCCAAGTCCTGCGCGGACAGCCCTTCGACCCGCGCCAGCAGCAGCGCCAGCAGGCCGCGCAGCAGCCGGGCATCGCTGGCGGCGCGGAACTGCCAGCGGCCGTCCTGCACCTTGGCGACCAACCAGACCTGGCTTTCGCAGCCCTGCACGCGGTTGGCGTCGCAACGTTCGGCCTCGCTCAGCGGTTGCAAGCGCTCCCCCCACTGCATCAGCAGGCGCGCGCGCTGTTCCCAGGCACCGGCCGTGGCGAAGGCGGCGAGCGCCTCGCTGGCACTGGCGGGCAGGCTCATCGCAGCAGTTCCAGGGCTTGGTCGAGCGCGCTGAAGAAACGTTCGAGGTCGCTCGAGTCGTTGTACAGGCCCAGTGACACGCGAATCGCACCGCTCAGGCCGAGACTTTTCAGCAATGGCATGGCGCAATGATGGCCGGCGCGCACGGCGATCCCCTGTTCGCTGAGTAGATGCGCCAGATCGGCGCTGTGCACGCCCTCGACGCTGAAGCTGGCCAGCGCCACCTGCGGTTCGCCGAGCAAGCGAATGCCGTCCCGTGCCGCCAGGCCCGCGAGCAGCTTGGCGTGCAGCGCCGCCTCATGGCCGGCGATGGCCGCCGGATCGAGGCTGGCGAGGTAGTCCAGCGCCGCGCCCAGGCCGATCACCGCGGCGATCGCCGGCGTCCCCGCTTCGAAACCGAGCGGTGCGGGGCGGAAGGTGGCGCCGTGGTAGTCGGCGACCTGCACCATCTCGCCGCCGAACTGCCAATGCTGCAGGCGCTGCAGGGCCTCGTCGCGGCCATAGAGCACGCCGACGCCGTCCGGGCCGTAGAGCTTATGGCTGGAAAATACGTAGAAGTCGCAGCCCAGTGCCGGCACGTCGTGGCGGCCATGCACCGCGCCCTGGGCGCCGTCCACCAGGGTCAGGGCACCGCGTGCCTTGGCCAGGGCCAGCAGTTCGGGCAGCGGCTGCCAGCGGCCGAGCACGTTGGACAGCTGGCTGACCGCCAGCAGGCGGCAGCGCGGGCCGATCAGCTGCGCCGCCTGGTCGAGGTCGATGCTGCCGTCGGCGCTCAGCGGCAGAATCAGCAGTTCCAGCCCGCGCCGCTGCGCCAGTTGTTGCCAGGGCAGCAGGTTGGCGTGGTGTTCGAGGGCGCTGACGACGATCTGCTCGCCGGGGTGAAACTGCGTTTCCAGGCCATAGGCCAGCAGGTTGATCGCCTCGGTGGTGCCGCGGGTGAACAGGATCTGCGCCGGCGAGGCGGCGTTCAGCCACTGCGCGACCTTGCTGCGGGTCGCCTCGAAGGCCCGGGTGGCGCGTTCGCCGGGCAGGTGCTGGGCGCGATGAACGTTGGCCGCGCCGCTGACGTAGTAGCCGAGCAGGGCATCGAGCACCGCTTGCGGCTTCTGGCTGGTGGCGGCGCTGTCGAGGTAGGTCTGGCCTTCGGCTTCGAGGGCCGCGAGGGCCGGGAAATCGGTGCGCCAGGGGGAGGGTAGGGACATGGCGATTGGCTTCTAACGCGTTCCAGAAGAGTCTGGCAAAGGTTGAGCTGAAAGCGTAGCGGGCACAGGCCAGACTAGATGTCTGGCCTGTGCCGCAGACTCAAACCAATCTATTAGTTGTGCGCGTGCAGCGCCTCGTTCAGCTCGATGGCGGTCTTGTTGGTCTTGCATTCGACCGCGCCGTTCTGCGAGTTGCGGCGGAACAGCAGGTCGGCTTGACCGGCCAGGTCGCGGGCCTTGACCACTTTCACCAACTGGTTCTGCTCGTCGAGCAGCGCCACCTTGGTGCCGGCGGTGATGTACAGGCCGGCTTCGACGATGTTGCGGTCGCCGAGCGGGATGCCGATGCCGGCATTGGCGCCGATCAGGCAGCCTTCGCCGACCGAGATGACGATGTTGCCGCCGCCGGACAGGGTACCCATGGTCGAGCAGCCGCCGCCGAGGTCCGAGCCCTTGCCGACGAACACGCCGGCGGACACGCGGCCTTCGATCATGCCCGGGCCTTCGGTGCCGGCGTTGAAGTTGACGAAGCCCTCGTGCATCACCGTGGTGCCTTCACCGATGTAGGCACCCAGACGCACGCGGGCGCTGTCGGCCAGGCGCACGCCGCTCGGCACCACGTAGTCGGTCATTTTCGGGAACTTGTCCACCGAGAAGACTTCCAGCAGCTCGCCCTTCAGGCGTGCTTCCAGCTGGCGCTCGGCCAGTTCGCTGAGGTCGATGGCGCCCTGGCTGGTCCAGGCCACGTTCGGCAGCAGCGGGAAGATGCCGGTGAGGTTCTGCCCGTGCGGCTTGACCAGGCGGTGGGAGAGCAGGTGCAGCTTGAGGTAGGCCTCGGGAGTGGAGGTCGGCGCGGCGTCCTCGGCCAGCAGGGTGACGACCAGTGGCCGCTGACTCTCGGCCAGGCGGGTGAGCAGCGCGGCCTGGGCGGCGTCGACGCCTTTCAGCGCATCGGCCAGCTCGGCGGCCTGGGTGGTGCTGATGGCGATGGCCTGATTGCCGCCGCTGTAGTTGAGCTTGGCGGCCACCTTGGCCACTAGGTCGGCAGCCGGGTTGAGCAGCGGCTGGGCATAGAAGACTTCCAGCCAGTTGCCCTGGCGGTTCTGGGTGCCGACCCCGAAGGCCAGGCTATAGAGAGTGTTGGGCATGGTCATTCCTCGTGCTTAAAGGGAGATAAGGCTGCGCGGCGGCCGAGCGACAGGCTCGGTCAGGCGGCGCAGCCGTGGGTTAGCTGAGTGCGGCCGCGTATTGTTCCGGCTTGAAACCGACCAGGGTGCGCCCGTCGAGAGCGAGCACTGGACGCTTGATCATCGATGGTTGGGCGAGCATCAGTTCGATGGCCTTACCCTGGTCGAGATCGGCCTTCTGCGCGTCATCCAGCTTGCGAAAGGTGGTGCCGGCGCGGTTCAGCACGGTCTGCCAGCCATGCTCGGCGCACCATTTCTCCAGGCTGGCGCGGTCGATGGCGGAGGCCTTGTAGTCGTGGAAGCTGTAGCTCACGCCCTGCTCGTCGAGCCAGGTGCGGGCCTTCTTCATGGTGTCGCAAGCCTTGATGCCGTAGAGGGTGATGCTCATGGTCAGAGTCCCTGGAGGTAGTGGCGGATGCGTTGGGCGGCCTCCACGCACTCGGCCAGCGGCGCGACCAGGGCCATGCGCACACGGCCGGCGCCGGGGTTGAAGCCCTCGACTTCGCGCGACAGGTAGGAGCCCGGCACCACGGTGACGTGCTCGCGGGCGAACAGCTCGCGGGTGAAGGTCTGGTCGTCCACCGGGGTTTGCGCCCACAGGTAGAAGCCGCCATCCGGACGCTGCACATCCATCACCGGGGCGAGGATATCCAGCACCGCGTCGAACTTCTCGCGGTACAGCGCGCGGTTGGCGCGCACGTGCACTTCATCGTTCCAGGCGGCGACGCTGGCCAACTGGGTCTGTATCGGCATGGCGCAGCCGTGATAGGTGCGGTAGAGCAGGAAGGCCTTGAGGATCTCGGCGTCGCCGGCGACGAAGCCGGAGCGCAGGCCCGGCAGGTTGGAGCGCTTGGACAGGCTGTGGAACACCACGCAGCGTTTGAAGTCGCTGCGGCCGAGGGCGGCGCAGGCGCTGAGCAGGCCGGCTGGCGGGTTCTGTTCGTCGAAGTACAGCTCGCTGTAGCACTCGTCGGCGGCGATGACGAAGTCGTACTGGTCGGCCAGGGCGATCAGCTTCTTCAGGGTTTCCAGCGGAATCAGCGCGCCGGTGGGGTTGCCCGGCGAACAGAGGAACAGGATCTGTGTGCGCTGCCAGGTCTCGGCGCTGACCGCGTCGAAGTCCGGGTTGAAGCCGTTCTCCGCCAGGCATGGCAGATAATGCGGCTCGGCGCCGGCGAGCAGGGCCGCGCCTTCGTAGATTTGGTAGAAGGGGTTGGGGCTGACCACCAGGCCCGGTTCTTGTGAAGAGTCAGCACGCTTGACCACTGTCTGGGTGAAGGCGAACAGCGCCTCGCGGGTGCCGTTGACCGGCAACACATGGCGGGCGGCGTCCAGCCAGCCGGCCGGCACGCCGAAGCGCCGCTCGCACCACTGGGCGATGGCCTCGCGCAGGGCGGGGATGCCGAGGGTGGTCGGGTACACCGCCAGTTGCTCGAGGTTGGCGCTCAGCGCTTCGGCGACGAAGCTCGGCGAACGGTGCTTGGGTTCGCCGATGGACAGGGCGATCGGGTTCTTGTCCGCCGGCGGCTGGGCGCCGGCGAGCAGGGCGCGGAGTTTCTCAAAAGGGTAAGGCTGCAACTGGTTCAGGGCGTTGTTCATGCGTGTCGGACGTCAATCAATGCGGCGCAGCGCGCCGCCGGTGGAACAAGTCTGGTGCAGCACGGCGGGCGGCCGCGCTGCACCCCAAGGGTTCAAATGCTAATGCGGGACGGCTCGATCTGGCCGCCGGTCGGTGACAGCTGGGCGATGATCGCTTCCTGCAAGCGCGCGCACAGCTCCGGATCGGATAGCGGCTGGTTGTGCGCGTCGGTAATGAAGAATACGTCTTCGACGCGCTCGCCGAGGGTGGCGATCTTGGCGTTCTGCAGCGACAGGTCGAAATCCAGGAAGATCTTACCGATCCGCGCCAGCAGGCCGGGCCGGTCCGGTGCGGTGATTTCCAGCATGGTCACCGGCCGCTGCGCGTCGTTGGAAATGGTCACCTGCGGCGCGAAGGCGAAATGCTTGAGCTGGCGCGGCACGCGGCGCTGGATGATCGCCGGGTAGTTGTCGGGGTTCTTCAGCGCATCCACCAGTCCCTGACGAATTTGCTTGATTCGCGCAGGATCGTCGCCGATCGAGCCGCCATCAGTATCGAGCACTATGTAGGTGTCGAGGGTGAACTGGCTGCTCGAGGTGATCACCCGGGCGTCGTGGATGTTCAGGTTGAGCTGGTCCATGGCCGCCACGGTCACGGCGAAGAAGTCGTGCTGGTCCGGCGCGTAGATGAAGATCTGCGTGCCGCCCTCGAATTCACGCTGGGTGGTCTCCTTGATCAGCACCAGCGGCTCAGGGCGCTTGCCGTGCTGGAGGATGGCATCGGTATGCCAGGCCACGTCGCCGGCGGTGTGGCGCAGGAAGTAGTCGTCGCCGAGCTGGGTCCATAGCTGCTCGGCTTCGTCCGGATCGGTGCCGGCGCGCACCAGGATGTCCAGCGCCGCGCTCTGCGTCTGGCGGATCTGCTCCTCGCGGTCCAGCGGATTCTCCAGGCCACGGCGCAGGGCGCGCTTGGTCTCGGTGTACAGCTGGCGCAGCAGGCTGGCGCGCCAGGAGTTCCACAGGCTCGGGTTGGTGGCATTGATGTCGGCGATGGTCAGCACATAGAGGTAGTCCAGGCGCGTCTGGTCGCCGACCAGTTGCGCGAAGTCATGGATCACCTGCGGGTCGGAGAGGTCCTTGCGCTGGGCGGTGGTCGACATCACTAGATGGTTCTGCACCAGCCAGACGATCAGCCGGCTGTCCCAGGTCGGCAGCTGGTGGCGCCGGCAGAAAGCTTCGGCATCCACCGCGCCCAGTTCGGAATGGTCGCCGCCACGGCCCTTGCCGATGTCGTGGTAGAGGCCGGCGAGGTAGATCAGTTCGGGCTTGGGCAGCTTGTCCATCAGCTTGCTGGCTAGCGGGAACTTTTCCGCCAACTCCGGCCACTTGAGCTTGCGCAGGTGCTTGATCAGATTCAGCGTGTGCGCATCGACGGTGTAGATGTGGAACAGGTCGTGCTGCATCTGCCCGACGATATAACCGAACTCCGGCAGGTAGCGGCCGAGGATGCCGTAGCGGTTCATCCGTCGCAGGTTGCGGTGGATGCCCTGTGCGGACTTGAACAGCTCGATGAACAGGCTGGTATTGCGGATGTCGCCGCGGAACTCGTCGTCGATCAGGTGGCGATGGTCGCGCAGCAGGCGGATGGTGTCGGCGCGCACCCCCTTGATTTCCGGGTGCTGGGCCATCAGCACGAAGATTTCCATGATCGCGAAGGGGGTGCGCTTGAAGACGTTCGGGTGGGTCACCTCGATATAGTCGTCGCGTACCTGGAAGCGGCTGTTCAGCGGCCGCGGCTGGCCAGTCTCGCCGGCGCGCAGGATGGCTTCCTCGAAATGCAGGACTATCAGTTCGCTGAGCTCGGCGATGCTCATCACCGTGCGGTAGTACTTCTGCATGAAGCGTTCGATGGCGCGCTTGGCGTCGCTGTCGTCGAAGCCGAGCAGGCCGGCGATGCTGCGCTGGTGGTCGAACAGCAAGCGATCCTCGGCGCGCCCGGCGAGCATGTGCAGGGCGTAGCGCACCTTCCAGAGGAACTCCTGGGAGGAGGCCAGCAACGCGTATTCGCTCTCGAGCAAGAAGCCCTGGCCGACCATGGCGTGCAGGTTGAGGGTGCCGAAGTGCCGGCGCGCGACCCAGAGAATGGTCTGAATGTCGCGCAAGCCACCGGGCGAGCCTTTGACGTTGGGCTCCAGGTTGTACTCGGTGTCGTTGTACTTGGCGTGGCGGTCGCGCTGTTCTTTGCGCTTGGCCAGGTAGAAGTGCTTGCTCGGCCACATCTTGTCGGAGCCGGTGACTTCGATCATGCGCTGGCGCAGACGTTCGGGGCCGGCCAGGGTGCGGCTTTCCATCAGGTTGGTGACTACCGTCAGGTCGGCGCGTGCCTCTTCGGCGCACTCGTCCACCGAGCGCACGCTCTGGCCGACTTCCAGGCCGATGTCCCAGAGCAGGGTGAGAAAGCGTTCGATCGGCTCGCGGAAGGTCTCGTGATCGGCGCTGTCGAGCAGGATTAGCAGGTCGATGTCGGAATACGGGTGCAGTTCGCCGCGGCCGTAGCCGCCGACCGCCAGCAGGGCAATATCGGCGTCTTCGCACCAGTCGAAGCGCGCCCAGGCTTCACGCAGGATCTGGTCGGTGAACCAGGCGCGATCCTCCACCAGACGGCGGATGTCGCGGCCCTGGCGGAAGCGAGCATCGAGCACCTCGTGGGCGCCGCGAATGGCTTTCTTGAAGGCCGCGATAGGGCTGGACTTCAAGGCCAGTTCCGCCTGGAACTGCCCGCGATCGAACAACTCGGGATCCACCTGCGGCATGCAGCCTTCCTTTTAACGAGCGAGAACGGCCTAGAGGGCCGAAGTGCGGGCGATGGTGTCGTCGCTGCGCAGGGTCATGATTTCGTAGCCGTCGGCGGTCACCAGAATGGTGTGTTCCCACTGCGCCGAGAGCTTGCGGTCCTTGGTGATGGCGGTCCAGCCGTCGCCGAGCAGACGGGTTTCCGGGCGGCCCTGGTTGATCATCGGCTCGATGGTGAAGGTCATGCCTTCCTTCAGCTCCATACCGGTACCGGCGCGGCCGTAATGCAGCACCTGCGGCTCCTCGTGGAAGACCTTGCCGATGCCGTGGCCGCAATATTCCCGCACCACGGAAAAACCGTTCTTCTCGGCATGCTTCTGGATCACCTCGCCGATATCGCCGAGGCGCGCGCCCGGGCGGACCAGTTCGATGCCTTTATACATGCACTCTTGAGTGATCTTGGCCAGACGCTCGGCCCATTCGGCGACCTTGCCGACCATGAACATCTTGCTGGTGTCGCCGTGATAGCCATCTTTTATCACGGTGATGTCGATGTTCAGCACATCACCATCCTTCAGCGGCTTGTCATTAGGGATGCCGTGGCAGACGACGTGGTTGATCGAGGTGCAGATCGACTTGGGGAAGCCCTTGTAGTTGAGCGGCGCCGGGATGGCCTGCTGGACGTTGACGATATAGTCGTGGCAGATGCGGTCCAGTTCCTCGGTGGTGACGCCGGGCTTGACGTGCTCGCCGATCATCTCCAGCACTTCGGCGGCCAGACGGCCGGCCACGCGCATCTTTTCGATTTCCTCGGGCGTCTTGATCGTGACGGTCATGCGGACTCTCTTGGTGCGCCAGGCGCAAGGCTAAAAAGTGAAGGAAGGATTCTAACGCAATAAAGTGACAAGCTGCAGGCGGCTGGCGGGGTCAAGGGCGCAGGTGATCGGGGTGGGGCGGATCTGCTTGTTGTTGGGAGTAGGCGAGGCTTGGCTTCCAGCTATCGGCTTAGTGTGATATAAAATGCGCCGCTTTCTGGGCTGTAGCCCGTAAAGCTTAACCCGCACACGTATCGACACGGTGACCTGGGTGCCTCTCGGCTAGGGCTGGGGGTTGGTCATCGGGATGCGTGGAGGCCTAACCCGACTTACTTAAGGAACTATCATGTCCCAAGTCAATATGCGCGATATGCTGAAGGCCGGTGTGCACTTCGGCCACCAGACCCGTTACTGGAACCCGAAAATGGGCAAATTCATTTTCGGTGCGCGCAACAAGATTCACATCATCAACCTCGAAAAAACCCTGCCGATGTTCAACGAAGCTCTGTCCTTCGTTGAGAAGCTGGCTGCTGGCAAGAACAAGATTCTGTTCGTCGGCACCAAGCGTTCCGCTGGCAAGATCGTCAGTGAAGAAGCGGCTCGTTGTGGTTCGCCGTTCGTCGATCACCGCTGGTTGGGCGGCATGCTCACCAACTACAAGACCATCCGTGCTTCGATCAAGCGCCTGCGCGAGCTGGAAACCCAGTCCCAGGACGGCACTTTCGCCAAGCTGACCAAGAAAGAAGCCCTGATGCGCACCCGTGATCTGGAAAAACTGGATCGCAGCCTTGGTGGTATCAAGGATATGGGCGGCCTGCCGGACGCGCTGTTCGTGATCGACGTTGACCACGAGCGCATCGCCATCACCGAAGCGAACAAGCTGGGCATCCCGGTTATCGGCATCGTCGATACCAACAGCAGCCCGGAAGGCGTGGACTACATCATCCCGGGCAACGATGACGCCATTCGCGCCATCCAGTTGTACATGGGCGCCATGGCCGACGCCGTGATCCGTGGTCGCAGCAACGCTGGCGGTGGCACCGACGAGTTCGTCGAAGAAGCTGCCTCCCAGGCCAGCGAAGGCTGATAGCGGGCGACCATCGTCACCCGTTGCGCAAGAAGGGGGCTAGGCCCCCTTTTTGCCACTTTGGAATTTGTACCCGGTATCCGGGTTGAATGGTTAACTACCGATTCAAGAGGATTAAGAACATGGCAGAAATTACTGCAGCCCTGGTTAAAGAACTGCGCGAGCGCACTGGCCAAGGCATGATGGATTGCAAGAAAGCGCTGACCGCTGCCGGCGGCGACATCGAGAAAGCCATCGACGACATGCGCGCTGCTGGCGCCATCAAGGCCGCCAAAAAGGCTGGCAACATTGCTGCCGAGGGTTCCATCTCGGTGAAAGTGGCTGCCGACAACAAGGCTGCCGTGATCATCGAAGTCAACTCGCAGACCGACTTTCTGGCCCTGCAGGACGATTTCAAGAACTTCGTTGCTGACAGCGTCGAGAAAGCCTTCGCCGAGAAGCTGATCGACGCCGCTCCGCTGATCGCCTCGCAAGAGTCGGCTCGCGAAGCGCTGGTCGCCAAGTGTGGCGAAAACGTCAACATCCGTCGCCTGGCTCGCGTTGAGGCTGATGTGGTTGGCGCTTACCTGCACGGTAACCGTATCGGTGTTCTGGTGGCTCTGAAAGGCGGTGACGCCGAGCTGGCCAAAGAAATCGCCATGCACGTGGCTGCCAGCAACCCGCAGTTCGTCAATCCTGCGCAGGTTTCCGAAGAAGCTATCGCCAAGGAAAAAGAAATCTTCCTGGCGCTGAACGCCGAGAAGATCGCCGGCAAGCCGGAAAACATCGTCGAGAACATGGTCAAGGGCCGTATCAACAAGTTCCTTGCCGAAGCCAGCCTGGTCGAACAGCCGTTCGTCAAGGATCCGGAAATCAAAGTCGGCGATCTGGCCAAGAAAGCCGGCGCTGAAATCGTTTCCTTCATCCGCTACGAAGTGGGCGAAGGCATCGAGAAGGCCGAAGTCGACTTCGCCGCCGAAGTTGCTGCTCAGGTCGCTGCCACCAAGCAGTAAGACGGTTTCATACTGTCGTATCGAAGAGGCTGCCCGCTTACGCGTGCAGCCTCTTTTGCAAAGCGCGGGGCATAATGGGTCGTTTGCGCTGCACCAATTTACCTGGCAGTGGTCTGACTGCCCGGTAACAATACGAAACCTCTCGGGTTTCCCAGAAACAACGCCGCAGGAGAGATACGCAATGGCTCAGCAGGTGAGTGGTCGCCAACCTCGCTATAAACGCATTCTGCTCAAACTAAGCGGCGAAGCCCTGATGGGGTCGGAAGAATTCGGTATCGATCCCAAGGTCCTGGATCGCATGGCCTTGGAAGTCGGTCAGTTGGTCGGTATCGGGGTGCAGGTCGGTTTGGTGATCGGGGGCGGTAATCTGTTCCGTGGCGCCGCCCTGAGCGCCGCAGGCATGGACCGGGTGACTGGCGATCATATGGGCATGCTGGCCACGGTGATGAATGCCCTGGCCATGCGCGATGCCCTAGAGCGTTCGAATATCCCGGCGATTGTTATGTCGGCAATCTCCATGGTCGGCGTGACCGATCATTACGATCGTCGTAAGGCCATGCGCCACCTGAAAACCGGTGAAGTGGTGATCTTCGCGGCGGGTACCGGTAACCCGTTTTTCACCACCGACTCTGCGGCATGCCTGCGTGCTATCGAGATCGATGCCGATATGGTCCTGAAAGCCACCAAGGTCGACGGCGTGTATACCGCCGATCCATTCAAGGATCCGCATGCAGAGAAGTTCGAGCGGTTGACTTATGACGAAGTGCTGGACCGCAAACTCGGGGTCATGGACCTGACGGCCATTTGTCTATGCCGTGATCACGCCATGCCACTGCGGGTCTTTAACATGAACAAGCCGGGTGCCCTGCTGAATGTCGTGGTGGGTGGCGCCGAAGGAACTCTGATTGAGGAGGGCGAGCAATGATTAACGAGATTAAACAGGACGCGCAGGAGCGCATGAAGAAAACCCTGGAATCGCTGGCTCACGCGTTCAGCCGAATCCGTACTGGCCAGGCGCATCCGAGCATTCTGGGTGGGGTGATGGTGCCTTATTATGGTGTCGACACACCTCTGAACCAGGTCGCGAACGTGACCGTCAAGGATTCCCGCACGCTGCAAGTGGTGGCTTTCGAGCGCAGCATGCTGGCTGCGGTCGACAAGGCTATCCAGAGTTCCGGGTTGGGGTTCAACCCGACGAACCTGGGTGAGCTCCTTCTGATCTCGATGCCTGCCTTGACTGAAGAGACCCGCAAGGGCTTCACCAAGCAGGCTCGTGATGCTGCGGAAGAGGCTCGTGTGGCTGTGCGCAATATCCGTCGCGATGCGCTGAGTCAGTTCAAGGATCTGGTCAAAGAGAAAGACATCAGCGAAGACGAAGAGCGTCGTGCCGCAGATGATATCCAGAAGCTGACGGACAAGTTCGTGGCGGATATCGAAGTGGCTATGAAGCAGAAAGAAGCGGATCTGATGGCCGTTTGACGGCCTGCGCTGCATATGGACAAGGCGGAGAAAGTGCCCTCAGCAAATGTGCCACGCCATGTGGCCATCATCATGGACGGGAATAATCGCTGGGCAAAGAAGCGTCTGCTGCCCGGCGTTGCCGGACACAAGGCGGGCGTGGATGCGGTGCGGGCGGTGATCGAGGCGTGCGCCGAGGCGGGGGTTGAGGTATTGACCCTCTTCGCCTTTTCCAGTGAAAACTGGCAGCGCCCGGCCGATGAGGTCAGTGCCTTGATGGAGCTGTTTCTCAGGGCCCTGCGTCGCGAAGTGAAGCGGTTGAAGGTCAATGGCATCAGCTTGCGGATCATCGGTGATCGTTCGCGCTTCCATCCGGAGTTGCAGGCTGCCATGGCCGAGGCCGAGGCCCTTACCTCCGGAGAAGCCCGCTTCGTCCTGCAGGTTGCCGCCAACTATGGCGGTCAATGGGATATCGTCCAGGCTGCCCAGCGCCTGGCGGGTGAGGTTCAGGCTGGGCGGCTGCAGCCCGAGGCGATCACTCCGCAACTGCTCCAGGGCAACTTGGTTACCGCTGGGCTGCCTTTGCCGGACCTGTGTATTCGGACTGGTGGTGAGCACCGCATCAGTAATTTTCTGCTGTGGCAGCTGGCCTACGCCGAGCTGTATTTTTCCGACCTGCTTTGGCCGGATTTCAAACACGAGGCCATGCGCAAGGCGCTGGCCAACTACGCTACCCGCCAACGCCGCTTCGGCAAGACCAGTGAGCAGGTGGAAGCCGAGATGCGGAACAAATAATGTTGAAACAACGCATCATCACCGCCTTGATCTTGCTGCCTATCGCGCTCGGCGGTTTTTTTCTGCTGGATGGCGGGGCTTTCGCGCTGTTTATCGCTGCGGTGGTGACACTAGGTGCCTGGGAGTGGGCGCGTTTGGCCGGCTTCATGAGCCGGGTTGCGCGTGCGGCTTATGCTGCCGTGGTTGGCGGGCTGATCCTGCTGCTCTATCTGTCCCGCGAAACGCTGCCCTGGCTAGCCGGGGTGATCCTGTTGGCGGCGCTGCTGTGGTGGTTGTTCGCCACCGTGCTGGTATTGGGCTATCCCGCGACAAGCCGCTTTTGGACCGGCACTTCAGCAAGGGCGTTGATTGGTCTGTTGATTCTCCTCCCTGCCTGGCAAGGGTTGGTACTCCTCAAGGAGTGGCCGCTGGCCAACTGGCTGATCATCGCGGTGATGGTGCTGGTCTGGGCGGCGGATATCGGCGCCTATTTTTCCGGTAAGGCTTTTGGCCGGCGCAAGCTGGCGCCACAGGTCAGTCCTGGCAAGAGTTGGGAAGGCCTGCTCGGCGGTCTGCTGCTCAGCCTGCTGATTGCTGCGGCAGTCGGTTGCTATCGCCAATGGGCAGGAGCGGATTTCATCTTCGGTCTGCTGGGTGCTGCAGCGGTAGTCCTGATTTCGGTGGTGGGTGATCTGACCGAAAGCATGTTCAAGCGTCAGGCTGGGGTGAAAGACAGCAGTAATCTGCTGCCGGGGCATGGTGGCGTGCTCGATCGTATCGACAGCCTGACAGCTGCGATTCCGGTTTTCGCCGTGCTGCTGTGGATCGCGGGCTGGGGGGCGCTGTGAGCCGCCCGCAACAAATCACAGTGCTGGGGGCGACAGGCTCCATCGGTCTTAGCACGCTGGATGTGATTGCCCGGCACCCTGGGCGCTATCAGGTTTTCGCCCTCACGGGTTTTTCCCGTCTGGCTGAATTAGAGGTGTTGTGTCTGCAGCATCGGCCGCGTTATGCGGTGGTGCCCGACGCTGCTGCGGCGCGACATCTTCAGGAGGGGCTGATCGCCGCCGGTTTGAGTACTCGCGTATTGTCCGGCGAGGCAGGATTGTGTGCGGTGGCTTCGGATCCTGCGGTGGATGCGGTGATGGCGGCGATTGTCGGCGCGGCAGGGCTCAAGCCGACCCTGGCTGCCGTGGAGGCGGGCAAGAAGGTGCTGCTGGCGAACAAGGAGGCCCTGGTGATGTCCGGCGCCTTGTTCATGCAAGCAGTGCGCAAGAGTGGCGCGGTGTTGTTGCCGATCGACAGCGAGCACAATGCCATTTTCCAATGCCTGCCGGTGGATTATGCCCATGGCTTGGCACGCAGCGGGGTGCGCCGCATTCTCCTCACTGCTTCAGGCGGTCCCTTCCGTGAAACGCCCTTGCCGGCGTTGGCGCAGGTTTCCCCGGAGCAGGCCTGTGCGCACCCGAATTGGTCCATGGGGCGCAAGATCTCGGTAGATTCTGCCAGCATGATGAACAAGGGGTTGGAGCTGATCGAGGCCTGCTGGCTGTTCGATGCCCAGCCGGATCAGGTCGAAGTGGTGATCCATCCGCAAAGTGTCATTCACTCTCTGGTCGACTATGTCGATGGTTCGGTGCTAGCGCAGTTGGGTAATCCGGATATGCGTACGCCGATCAGTCATGCGCTGGCTTGGCCGGAGCGGATTGACTCCGGTGTGGCCCCCCTTGATTTATTCACCATCGCCCGGCTGGATTTCCTGCCGCCGGACGAATCGCGTTTCCCCTGCCTGCGTTTGGCGCGTCAGGCGGCTGAGGCGGGCGGCACGGTGCCGGCCATGCTCAATGCCGCCAATGAAGTGGCGGTGGCGGCGTTTCTCGAGCGGCGCATCCGCTTTACGGAGATCGCGAGTATCATCACCGAAGTATTGAATCTCGAAGCAGCAGGCGAGGCGGGGAGTCTCGAGGCTGTTTTGGCGGCTGATAGGCGTGCGCGGATATTGGCTGAACAATGGCTTGAGCGTCACGGGCGCTAGGCTGGAGGGTGATGATGAACACGCTTTATATGGTTCTGGGCCTTCTGGTGGCACTGGGGGTATTGGTTACCTTTCACGAGTTCGGGCATTTCTGGGTGGCCCGTCGTTGTGGTGTCAAGGTGCTGCGTTTTTCTGTCGGCTTCGGCACGCCCTTGCTGCGTTGGCATGACCGACATGGCACCGAGTTCGTCGTTGCGGCCATACCTCTCGGCGGATACGTCAAGATGCTCGACGAGCGTGAGGCCGAGGTGCCGGTCGAGCTGCTTGGTCAGGCTTTCAATCGAAAATCGGTGCGGCAGCGCATTGCCATAGTGGCGGCCGGTCCCGTTGCCAATTTCCTCCTGGCGCTGTTTTTTTTCTGGCTGCTGGCGATGTTGGGCAGTCAGCAGGTACGGCCGGTGATTGGTGCTGTCGAGGCTGACGGCTTGGCGGCACAGGCTGGCTTGGTGGTTGGCCAGGAGATCGTTGCGATTGATGGCGAGGCCACGTCTGGTTGGGCGGCGGTTAATCTGCAGTTGGTCCGCCGCCTCGGCGAAAGCGGTGCGTTGGACGTGCTGGTTCGTGAGCCGGGTTCGACGGCCGAGACTGCGCATCAGGTGGTATTGCGTGATTGGCTGAAGGGGGTGGATGAGCCTGACCCGATCGCGGCGCTGGGGATCAAACCCTGGCGGCCGCAGCTTCCGCCGGTATTGGCGCAATTGGATCCGGAGGGGCCGGCGCAGGCGGCGGGCTTGGAGATCGGCGACCGCATATTGGCTCTCGATGGTGTGACGCTGGAGGATTGGCAGCAACTGGTCGATAGCGTACGCGCTCGGCCGGGTGAGGTGATTTCGCTGCGCATCGAGCGTGCAGGGCAGCGGCAGGATGTGAGCTTGACCTTGGCTGCACGCGGTAAAGAACAGGATCGCAATGGTTATTTGGGGGCTGGTGTTCAGGGCGTCGAATGGCCGGCAGAAATGCTCCGGGAAGTTAGCTTCGGGCCACTTGAGGCAATCGGAGAAGGTTTCCGTCGCACCTGGACAATGAGCATCTTGACCCTTGATTCACTTAAGAAAATGCTCTTTGGCGAGCTCTCGGTAAAAAACTTGAGCGGGCCGATAACCATTGCTAAAGTGGCGGGCGCTTCAGCCCAGTCCGGGGTAGGGGACTTTCTTAATTTCCTCGCCTATCTGAGCATTAGCCTGGGGGTTTTGAATCTTTTGCCTATTCCCGTTTTGGATGGGGGGCATCTGCTCTTTTATCTGATCGAGTGGGCGCGTGGTCGTCCCTTGTCGGAACGAATACAGAGTTGGGGGATGCAGATCGGCATCAGTTTGGTCATAGGGGTGATGTTGCTCGCCCTGGTCAATGATCTGAGTCGACTGTAACGACTTACTGAATGACAAATCTGTCGCTTATGCGGCAGATTTTTTTATCGCCAGTTGGAATAAGAAAGGACTTCATGAAACGTCTGCTGCTGCCTGTGGCGCTAGCCACACTGATGATCGCCGAAGTTCACGCCGAGTCCTTCACTATCTCCGATATTCGCGTTAATGGTTTGCAGCGGGTTTCCGCCGGCAGCGTATTCGGCGCTTTGCCCCTTAACGTTGGCGACAAAGCCGATGATCGTGAGCTGGTCGATGCCACCCGTTCGTTGTTCAAAACCGGGTTTTTTCAGGATATCCAGCTAGGCCGTGATGGCAATGTATTGGTCATCACCGTGGTCGAGCGCCCCTCCATCTCCAGTATCGAGATCGAAGGTAACAAGGCCATTTCGAGCGAAGACTTGCTCAAGGGCTTGAATCAGTCTGGCTTGGCGGAAGGAGAGATTTTTCAGCGCGCCACTCTCGAAGGTGTGCGCAACGAGTTGCAGCGGCAATATGTGGCCCAAGGGCGCTACTCGGCCGAAATCGAGACCGAAGTGGTTCCCCAACCGCGCAACCGTGTGGCGTTGAAAATCAATATTAATGAGGGCACGGTTGCGGCCATTCAACATATCAACGTGGTTGGCAACACCGTCTTCCCTGAGCAAGAGTTAATCGACCTCTTCGAACTGAAAACCACCAACTGGCTGTCGTTCTTCAAGAACGACGACAAGTACGCCCGCGAAAAGCTTTCCGGTGACTTGGAGCGTCTACGCTCCTACTACCTCGATCGCGGCTACATCAATATGGATATCTCCTCGACCCAGGTCTCCATCACACCGGACAAAAAGCACGTCTATATCACTGTCAACGTCGACGAGGGGCAGAAGTACAGCGTGCGCGAGGTGAAACTCTCCGGTGACCTGAAGGTCCCGGAAGATGACGTCAAGGCGTTGCTGCTGGTCAAGAAGGGGCAAGTATTTTCGCGCAAGGTGATGACCACCACTTCCGAGCTGATTACCCGGCGCTTGGGTAACGAGGGCTACACTTTCGCCAACGTCAACGGTGTGCCGGAAGCGCACGATGACGACCATACCGTTTCGATCACCTTCGTCGTCGATCCCGGCAAGCGCGCTTATGTCAACCGCATCAACTTCCGTGGCAATACCAAGACCGAGGACGAGGTGCTGCGGCGCGAGATGCGACAAATGGAAGGTGGCTGGGCCTCTACCTATTTGATCGATCAGTCCAAGACTCGCCTGGAGCGTTTGGGCTACTTCAAGGAAGTGAGCGTCGAAACTCCGCAAGTCGCGGGGACCGATGACCAGGTTGACGTCAATTACAGCGTCGAAGAGCAGCCGTCCGGTTCCATCACCGCCAGCGTGGGCTTTGCCCAGAACGCAGGCCTGATCCTTGGTGGCTCCATCAGCCAGAACAACTTCCTCGGTACTGGCAACAAGGTCAGCATCGGTCTGACTCGCAGCGAGTACCAGACCCGCTATAACTTCGGCTTCGTCGACCCCTACTGGACTGTCGATGGCGTAAGCTTGGGCTACAACGCCTTTTATCGCACCACTGATTACGATGAACTGGATGTCGATGTATCCAGCTATGCGGTAGATAGCTATGGCGGCGGTATCAGCATCGGCTATCCGATCAGCGAGACTTCGCGTCTCACCTACGGCTTGACCGCACAGCAAGACAAAATCAAGACGGGCACCTTCACCGTCGATGAGATCGTGGATTTCATCGATCAGGAAGGTGACAACTACACGAACTTCAAAGCTTCCGTTGGCTGGTCGGAATCGACCCTGAACAAGGGTGTGCTGGCCAACCGCGGCCATTCACAGAGTCTGGTATTGGAAAGCACCATTCCTGGCAGCGATCTGTCGTTTTATAAACTCGATTACCGCGGTCAGATCTTCAAGCCGTTGACCCAGCAAACCGCGCTGCGTTTCCATACCGAACTCGGCTATGGCGACAGCTATGGTTCGACTTCCGAGCTGCCGTTCTACGAGCATTATTACGCTGGTGGATTTAACTCGGTGCGTGGCTTCGAAGACAGCAGCCTCGGCCCTCGCAGTACCCCGAGCGTGGCGCGTCGGGCAGATGGCTCGATTATCACTGATGGTACCGCCGGCGCCGATGGTCGCTTTACCGACCCCGACCAAGACCCATTGCCCTTTGGTGGCAACGTGCTGATTCAGGGTGGCATGGAATATTTGTTCCCCTTGCCTTTCGTCAAGGATCAACGCCAGTTGCGTACGGTGTTGTTCTGGGATGTGGGTAATGTGTTCGACACCAATTGCAGCAGTGAGCAAAAGAATGGCGTGCCGGGCGGGCGTGGCAAGGACGAGGCTTGCGACCTCGACCTCAACAATCTGGCCAGTTCTGTGGGTGTCGGTTTGACCTGGATTACCGCGCTGGGCCCGTTGAGTTTCAGCTTGGCCATGCCGGTCAAGAAACCGGATGAGGCGGATACCCAGGTATTCCAATTCTCCCTTGGTCAGACGTTCTAATCGTCCGATATTTGATAACGACAACAGTATTTGCAGGAGTGCACCGTGCGTAAGTTGACTCAACTGGTTTTGTTGGCCGCCGCCCTTATGGCGACTCCGGCATTCGCTGAGATGAAAATCGCAGTGCTTAATTATCAAATGGCCCTTTTGGAGTCCGATGCGGCCAAGCGTTATGCCGTGGATGCCGAGAAGAAGTTCGGTCCGCAACTGAGCAAGCTGAAAACCCTGGAGAGCGATGCCAAACGCATTCAGGACCGGCTGGTGAAAGAGGGCGAGAAGCTGGCGCAAGCCGAACGCGAGCGGCTGGAGCTTGAGTTCAAGCAAAAGGCCCGTGACTTCCAGTTCCAGTCCAAGGAGCTCAATGAAGCCAAGGCGGTCGCCGATCGCGATATGCTGAAGAAACTCAAGCCGAATCTGGACAAGGCCGTTGAGGAAGTCATCAAGAAAGGCAGTTTTGATCTGGTGCTGGAGCGCGGCGCAGTGGTCGATGTCAAACCCCAGTACGACATCACTCGCCAAGTCATCGAGCGCATGAACCAGCTGCGCTGATCATGGCTGTGCCAGCTTTTACCCTTGGCCAGTTGGCCGAGCGCCTCGGCGCCACCTTGCATGGCGCTGCAGACAAGATGATCACCGGGTTGGCCACGCTGCACGAGGCCGGCCCAGATCAGTTGAGTTTTCTTGCCAACCCGCAGTATCGCAAGTATCTCGCCGCCACCCGTGCCGGTGCTGTGCTGCTCACCCCGACCGATGCGCAAAGCTACAGTGGTGATGCTCTGCTGATCGCCAACCCTTATCTGGCCTACGCGCAACTCTCCCATTTGTTCGACCCGAAGCCGCAGGCGATTGCCGGGCTGGTGCATCCGACGGCAGTGATTGCCGCCGATGCCGTGGTCGATGCCAGTGCTAGCGTCGGTGCCTACGCCGTGATTGAAAGCGGCGCGCAGATTGCGGCGGGTGTGGCTATCGGTGCGCATTGTTTTGTCGGTGCGCGTACGGTCATTGGCGAAGGTGGCTGGCTGGCGCCGCGGGTGACGCTCTATCACGACGTGAGGATCGGCAAGCGCGTGGTGATCCAGTCGGGCGCGGTGATCGGTGGCGAGGGCTTCGGTTTTGCCAACGAGAAGGGCGTGTGGCAGAAGATCGCCCAGATCGGTGGAGTCAGCATCGGCGATGATGTCGAGATCGGCTCCAACACCACCATCGATCGCGGTGCGTTGGCCGATACCCTGATCGGCAACGGCGTCAAGCTGGATAATCAGATCATGATCGCGCACAACGTGCAGGTCGGCGATCACACCGCCATGGCAGCCTGCGTCGGTATTTCCGGCAGTACCAAGATCGGCAAGCATTGCATGCTCGCCGGTGGGGTGGGGCTGGTTGGGCATATCGAGATCTGTGATGGTGTGTTCATCACCGGCATGACCATGGTGACCCGCTCGATCACTGAGCCGGGTGCCTACTCCTCCGGCACGGCCATGCAGCCGGCGGCCGAATGGAAGAAAAGCGTGGCGCGCATCCGTCAGCTGGACGATATGGCGCGCCGCCTGCAACAACTGGAAAAGCGCCTGGCAGCCGTGACCGCGGCCGGGGATGCTGCATCTGATGCCTGACGCGCGCGCCGCGCGTCCCTTATCTTTACTACAGGCTCCCCCGAATATGATGGACATCAACGAAATTCGCGAATACCTGCCGCATCGCTACCCGTTCCTGCTGGTGGATCGCGTGGTTGAGCTGGATGTCGCTGAAGGTAAAAGCATTCGCGCTTACAAGAATGTCAGCATCAACGAGCCTTTCTTTAACGGCCATTTCCCTGAGCATCCGATCATGCCGGGCGTGCTGATTATCGAGGCCATGGCCCAGGCCGCCGGGATCCTTGGTTTTCGCATGCTCGATGTGAAGCCGGCGGATGGAACCCTCTATTATTTTGTCGGCTCCGACAGATTGCGCTTCCGCCAGCCGGTGACGCCGGGTGATCAACTGATCCTCGAAGCCAAGTTTCTCAGCAGCAAGCGCAGCATCTGGAAGTTCGAGTGCCGTGCCAGTGTCGATGGCAAAGAGGTGTGCTCGGCTGAAATCACCTGTGCGGAACGCAAATTATGAGTTTGATCGACCCTCGCGCCATCATTGATCCGACAGCCAAGCTGGCGGATGGTGTCGAAGTTGGCCCCTGGTCGATTGTCGGTGCCAATGTGGAAATTGGCGAGGGTACGGTGGTTGGTCCGCACGTAGTGATCAAAGGGCCAACCCGTATCGGTAAACACAACCATATTTATCAGTTCTCCTCGGTGGGGGAGGACACGCCTGATCTCAAGTACAAGGGTGAGCCCACTCGCTTGGTGATCGGTGACCACAATGTCATCCGCGAAGGCGTGACTATTCACCGCGGCACCGTTCAGGACCGCGCGGAGACCACCCTTGGCGACCATAACCTGATCATGGCCTATGCCCATATCGGCCATGACAGCGTGATCGGCAATCACTGCATTCTGGTCAACAACACTGCGCTGGCCGGCCACGTGCACGTGGATGACTGGGCGATCCTTTCCGGTTACACCCTGGTGCATCAGTTCTGCCGCATCGGTGCCCATAGTTTTTCCGGCATGGGTACCGCTATCGGCAAGGACGTGCCGGCTTACGTCACCGTGTTCGGCAACCCGGCCGAAGCGCGTAGCATGAACTTCGAGGGCATGCGCCGGCGTGGTTTCAGCGATGAGGCGATCCAGGCGCTGCGGCGCGCCTACAAGGTGGTTTACCGCCAGGGCCTGACCGTGGAAAAGGCGCTCGCCGAGTTGGCCGAGTCAGCGGAGCAGTTCCCCGAGGTGGCGGTGTTCATCAACTCCATCCAAGCCTCCTCGCGCGGCATCACGCGCTAACTTCATGGCTCGGACATTGCGTATTGCGCTGGTGGCGGGTGAGGCCTCCGGCGATATCCTCGGCGCCGGTTTGATGCGCGCCCTGAAAAGCCAGCATGCCGCGATTGAGTTCATCGGCGTCGGCGGCCCGTTGATGCAGGCCGAGGGCCTGAATTCCTACTTCCCCATGGAGCGCCTGGCGGTGATGGGCCTGGTCGAGGTGCTCGGCCGCTTGCCCGAATTGCTTGCGCGCCGTAAGCGTCTGATCGAGACCTTGATCGCCGCCAAGCCGGATGTGTTCATCGGCATCGACGCACCGGATTTCAACCTTGGCGTCGAGCTCAAACTGCGCCGTGCCGGGATCAAGACCGTGCATTATGTCAGTCCCTCGGTGTGGGCTTGGCGGCAGAAGCGGGTGCTGAAGATCCGCGAAGCCTGCGATTTGATGCTCACCCTGTTTCCGTTCGAGGCGCAGTTCTACGTCGAGCATCAGGTGCCGGTACGCTTCGTCGGCCATCCCTTGGCCGACACTATTCCACTCCAGGCCGATCGCCGCGCGGCACGCGCAGAACTGGGCCTCCCCTCCGAGAACGCGGTGGTGGCCCTGATGCCGGGCAGTCGCGGCGGTGAAGTGGCACGCCTCGGCAGTCTGTTCCTGGATGCGGCCGAGCGCCTGCGCGCACTGCGTCCGGGGATTCGCTTCCTGTTGCCCTGCGCCAGTCCAGAGCGGCGAGCGCAACTGGAAGCCTTGCTGGCCGGCAGAGATTTGCCCCTGACGTTGCTCGATGGCCGCTCGCACAGCGCCTTGGCGGCTTGCGATGCGGTATTGATTGCCTCCGGCACGGCAACCCTCGAGGCCCTGCTATACAAGCGGCCGATGGTGGTGGCCTATCGGGTGGCGCCGCTGACCTACCGGATTCTCAGGCGTCTGGTGAAGAGTCCCTACATCTCCCTGCCCAATCTACTCGCCCAGCGCCTGCTGGTGCCGGAGTTGATCCAAGAGGCGGCAACGGCGGAGGCGCTGGCGCAGACCATGGCGCCGCTGCTGGATGGTGGCGAGGTGCAGACCGAAGGTTTCGATGCGATTCATCGCACCCTGCGTCAGGATGCTTCCCGTGTCGCGGCGACCGCGGTGCTGCAGTTGATCGAGGGCAGCTGATGCAACTGGGCCTGGATTTCACTCTGGTCGAAGAGTTGGTCGCCGGCGTCGACGAGGTCGGCCGTGGCCCGCTGTGCGGGGCGGTGGTAACGGCGGCGGTGATTCTCGATCCGCAGCGGCCGATCATCGGCCTCAATGACTCGAAAAAGCTCAGTGAAGCGCGGCGTGACCGCTTGTTCGAGGAGATCCAGGAGAAAGCCCTGGCCTGGTGCATCGCCCGCGCCGAGGTGGAGGAGATCGACCGCCTGAACATCCTCCACGCCACCATGCTGGCCATGCAGCGGGCGGTTGCAGGGCTGAGCGTCACCCCGCGCTTGGCGCTGATCGATGGCAACCGCTGTCCGAAATTGGCAGTGCCGAGCGCACCGGTGGTCCAGGGCGATAGCCGGGTGCCGGCGATAGCCGCGGCCTCGATCCTGGCCAAGGTCAGCCGTGATCGCGAGATGCAGGTGTTGGACCAGCGCTATCCGGGCTATGGCATCGCCGTGCACAAGGGGTATCCCACCCCTATGCATCTCGAGGCCCTGCAACGTCTGGGGCCGACGCCCATCCATCGGCGCTCCTTCGCGCCAGTGCGGCGCTTGCTTGAAGGCGAAATCTGACCGCTGGAGCGACACCGCTCTGAGCTCGCGCCATGCACCGCCAATTGATTCGGTTCGGGGATCCAGAATCGCGCTGGGCGCTACGCGTTAAGCTGTCGTTTCGCTCGAGGCCCGGTACAATCCGGGCCTTGTCGTTTTTGCGTTTTGCATAGGATCACCATGGCCGTTTCCTTCGTTCATTTGCGTCTGCACACCGAATACTCCCTGGTCGACGGGTTGGTGCGGGTCAAACCCTTGATCAAGGCGACGGCGGCGGCGGGCATGCCGGCGGTGGCGGTGACCGACCAGAGCAACATGTGCTCGCTGGTGAAGTTCTACAAAGCGGCTCAGGGTGCCGGGGTCAAGCCGATCTGTGGCGCCGATATCTGGATGGCCAGCGAGGAGGAGGACGGCCCGCTGAGCCGCCTGACGCTGCTGGTGATGAATGCCAAGGGCTACCGCAACCTCACCGAACTGGTGTCCCGTGGCTGGAGCGACGGCCAGCGCAACGATCAGATCATCATCGAGCGGGCCTGGGTGAAGGAGGCCGCAGAGGGTCTGATCGCCCTGTCCGGTGCCAAGGAAGGGGAGATCGGTCATGCCTTGCTGAGCGGCGATCAGGTCCTGGCCGAACGCTTGCTCGGTGAATGGCAATCGGTGTTTCCCGAGCGTTTCTACCTGGAGGTGCAGCGCACCAGTCGGGTCAACGACGAGGAGCATCTACACGCCGCCGTAGCCCTGGCCGAGCGCTGCGGCGCGCCGCTGGTGGCGACCAACGATGTGCGCTTCATCAAGCAGGGCGACTTCGAGGCCCACGAAACCCGCGTGTGCATCGGCGAGGGGCGCACCCTCGACGACCCGCGCCGCCCGCGCAATTACTCCGACCAGCAGTACCTGAAGTCCCCCGAGGAAATGTGGGAGCTGTTCGGCGACCTGCCCGAGGCGCTGGAAAACACCGTCGAGATCGCCAAGCGCTGCAACATCGAGGTGCAGCTGGGCAAATACTTCCTCCCGGACTTCCCGACGCCGAACGGCATGGGCATCGACGACTACCTGCGCCATGTCTCCTTCGAAGGCCTGGAGGAACGTCTAGCGGTGCTCTGGCCGAAGGACACCACGCCCAACTACGAAGAGAAGCGGCAGATCTACATCGATCGCCTCAACTTCGAGCTGGACATCATCATCCAGATGGGTTTCCCCGGTTACTTCCTTATCGTGATGGACTTCATCAAGTGGGCGAAAAACAACGGCGTGCCGGTCGGCCCCGGCCGCGGCTCGGGTGCCGGTTCGCTGGTCGCCTACGTGCTGAAGATCACCGACCTCGACCCGCTGGCCTACGACCTGCTGTTCGAACGCTTTCTCAACCCCGAGCGGATCTCCATGCCCGACTTCGACGTCGACTTCTGCATGGACGGTCGCGACCGGGTCATCGACTACGTGGCCGAGGCCTACGGGCGCAACGCGGTGAGTCAGATCATCACCTTCGGCACCATGGCGGCCAAGGCGGTGGTGCGCGACGTGGCGCGCGTGCAGGGTAAGTCCTACGGCCTGGCCGATCGCCTGTCGAAGATGATCCCCTTCGAAGTCGGCATGACCCTGGAAAAGGCCTACGAGATGGAGGAACCGCTGCGCGACTTCCTCAAGGTCGACGAGGAAGCGGCGGAAATCTGGGAAATGTCGCTCAAGCTCGAGGGCATCACCCGCGGCACCGGCAAGCACGCCGGCGGTGTGGTGATCGCACCGACCAAGCTCACCGACTTCTCGCCGATCGCCTGCGATGAAGAGGGCGGCGGTCTGGTCACCCAGTTCGACAAGGACGACGTCGAGGCCGCCGGCCTGGTCAAGTTCGACTTCCTCGGCCTGCGCACCCTGACCATCATCAAGTGGGCGATGGAAACCATCAACCGCGAACAGGCCAAGAAGGGCCTGTCCGATCTGAACATCGACTTCATCCCGCTGGACGACAAGCCGACTTACCAGATGCTGCAGAGGGCCGAAACCACGGCCGTGTTCCAGCTCGAATCGCGCGGCATGAAGGAGCTGATCAAGAAGCTCAAGCCGGACTGCCTGGAAGACCTCATCGCTCTGGTGGCGCTGTTCCGCCCCGGCCCGCTGCAGTCGGGCATGGTCGACGACTTCATCAACCGCAAGCACGGCCGCGCCGAGCTGGCCTATCCGCATCCCGACTACCAGTACGACGGCCTCAAACCGGTGCTGGCGCCAACCTACGGCATCATCCTGTATCAGGAGCAGGTGATGCAGATTGCCCAGGTGATGGCCGGCTATACCCTCGGCGGCGCCGACATGCTGCGCCGCGCCATGGGCAAGAAAAAGCCCGAGGAGATGGCCAAACAGCGCGGCGGTTTCATCGAGGGTTGCGCCAACAACGGCATCGATGGCGATCTGGCGGGCAACATCTTCGACCTGGTGGAAAAGTTCGCCGGCTACGGTTTCAACAAGTCGCACTCGGCCGCCTACGGCCTGGTTTCCTACCAGACCGCCTGGCTGAAGACCCACTATCCGTCGCCGTTCATGGCCGCCGTGCTGTCGGCGGATATGCACAACACCGAGAAGGTCGTGACCCTGATCGAGGAGTGTCGCAGCATGAAGCTGCGCATCCTCGCCCCGGACGTGAACAACTCCGAATTCAAGTTCACCGTCGACGACGACGGCCGCATCGTCTACGGCCTCGGCGCGATCAAGGGCGTCGGCGAAGGCCCGGTGGAGGCCATAGTCGAATGCCGCGCCGGCGGACCGTTCAAGGACCTGTTCGACTTCTGCGCGCGGGTCGACCTCAAGCGCATCAACAAGCGCACGCTGGAGGCGCTGATTCGCGGCGGCGCGCTGGATCGCCTGGGGCCGTATTTCTTCGATGAGGTCAAGGCCTACCAGGCCAACATCGACCGCAACCGCGCGGTGCTGCTGGCGGCCATGGAAGAGGCGGTGCAGGCGGCCGAGCAAACCGCCCGCAGTCATGACAGCGGCCACATGGACCTGTTCGGCGGCCTGTTCTCCGAGCCCGAGGCCGATGTCTACGCCAACCACCGCAATGCCCGCGAGCTGTCGCTCAAGGAGCGCCTGAAGGGCGAGAAGGACACCCTCGGCCTGTATCTCACCGGCCACCCGATCGACGAATACGAAGGCGAGGTGCGACGCTTTGCCCGGCAGCGCATCGTCGAGCTGAAGCCGGCGCGAGAGACCCAGACCATCGCCGGGCTGATCGTCAACCTGCGGGTGATGAAGAACAAGAAGGGCGACAAGATGGGCTTTATCACCTTGGATGATCGGTCTGGGCGGATCGAGGCGTCGCTGTTCGCCGACGCCTTCGCCAGCAACCAGGCGCTGCTGCAGAACGACGCCCTGGTGGTGGTCGAGGGCGAGGTCAGCAACGACGATTTTTCCGGTGGCCTGCGCTTGCGTGCCAAGCGCGTGATGAGCCTGGAAGAGGCGCGCACCGGCCTGGCCGAAAGTCTGCGTCTGCGGGTTCAGGGCGAGGCGCTGAAAGGCGACCGGCTGCGCTGGCTCGGCGAGCTGTGCAGCCGCCATCGTGGCGCCTGCCCGCTGACCCTCGACTACACCGGCAGAGAAGCCAAGGCCGTGCTGCAGTTCGGCGACAGCTGGCGGATTGACCCGGCGGACACATTGATTCAGGCATTGCGTGACCAGTTCGGGCGCGACAACGTCTTTCTGCACTACCGCTGAGTTTGCAGCGCATTAGCTGCTATCGGCTGCGAATTTCCGGCGGGGAGCCCGAAACGGCTTACCGCCTAAATGTAGTCTCGACCTGAATGCGCCCGATCCCGTAAGGTAGGGCGTCCAACGGAATCAGCCGCCCGGCCATTTGGCCGTCGACGCAAGACGGATACCTATGAACCCGAACTTCCTCGATTTCGAACAGCCGATCGCTGACCTGCAAGCCAAGATCGAAGAATTGCGCTTGGTAGGGAACGATAACTCGCTGAATATCAGCGATGAAATCGCCCGCCTGCAGGACAAGAGCGACACGCTCACCGCCAGCATCTTCAATGGCCTCAGCAGCTGGCAGATCGCCAAGCTGGCGCGCCATCCGCGGCGGCCTTATACCCTCGATTACATCCAGCACATTTTCACCGAGTTCGAGGAGCTGCATGGCGATCGCCACTTCTCCGACGACCCGGCGATCGTCGGTGGCATCGCGCGCCTGGACGACCAGCCGGTGATGGTCATCGGTCACCAGAAAGGCCGCGAAGTGCGCGAGAAGGTGCGCCGCAACTTCGGCATGCCGCGCCCGGAAGGCTACCGCAAGGCCTGCCGCCTGATGGAAATGGCCGAGCGCTTCAAGATGCCGATCCTGACCTTCATCGATACCCCGGGCGCCTATCCGGGCATCGACGCCGAAGAGCGCGGCCAGAGCGAAGCGATCGCCTGGAACCTGCGGGTCATGTCGCGGCTGAAGACGCCGATCATCGCCACCGTCATCGGCGAAGGCGGCTCCGGCGGCGCCCTGGCGATCGGCGTGTGCGATCAGCTGAACATGCTGCAGTACTCAACCTACGCGGTGATCTCGCCGGAAGGCTGCGCCTCGATCCTCTGGCGCACCGCCGAGAAGGCTCCTGAAGCCGCCGAGGCCATGGGCGTTACCGCCGAGCGTCTGAAGGAGCTGGGTATCGTCGACAAGGTCATCGACGAGCCGTTGGGTGGCGCCCACAGTGCGCCGGTGGTCGCGGCGGCCAGCATCCGTCAGGAGCTGATCAGCCAGCTCAAGGGCCTGCGGAAGCTCGAGACCGACAAGCTGCTGGCGCGTCGCTACGAGCGACTGATGAGCTATGGCATCGCCTGATCTGCGATGGCGTTGATGCAACGGGCCCTCTGGGCCCGTTGTTGCTTTAAGCTTGGCCGATGACCTCTCTGCACTCCCGACTGCTGAACGCCCTGGCGCCCTGGCGCGATGCCCCCGCTTGGCATGTCGCCTTCTCCGGCGGCCTGGACTCCACGGTGCTGCTCCATCTCCTCGCGGTTCTCGCCCGGACTGAGCATCTGCCGCCGCTCTCCGCCATCCATGTCCATCACGGCTTGCTGGCCGCGGCCGACGCCTGGCCGAAGCATTGCCGGCAAGTATGCGCCGGGCTCGGTGTGCCGTTGCAGGTGCGGCATGTCCAGGTTGACCAGGGCGCCAGCCTCGAGCGCGCCGCCCGCGAGGCGCGCTATGCCGCGCTGAGCGCCTGCCTCGGCGCAGGCGAGTTGTTGCTGGTGGCGCAGCATCGTGATGACCAGGCGGAAACCCTGTTGTTCCGTCTGCTGCGAGGCGCCGGCGTGCGCGGCCTGGCTGGCATGCCGGTGAGTCGGGCCTTGGGGCGCGGGACCTTGGTGCGACCGCTGCTGGATTGTTCGCGCGTCGAACTGGAAGCCTATGCGCGCGAACATGGCTTGCGTTGGGTCGAAGATCCGTCGAATGGCGATACAAGGTTGGCGCGCAATCATCTGCGCCGGCTGATCATGCCACGGCTGCATGAGCACTGGCCGCAGGCTGCCAGCACCCTGGCGCGCAGCGCCGCCCATCTGCGCGAGGCGCAGACCCTGCTGGACGAGTTGGCCGTGCAGGATCTGGCCGCGGCGCAAAGCGCGTCGCTGTTCCCCTGGCTGACCCTGCCCTCGCTGGAGCTGGCACCGCTGCTGCGGTTGTCACCGGCCCATCAACGCAATGCCTTGCGCCACTGGCTGGCGGCGCTGACACCGTTGCCGGACAGCGCGCACTGGAGTGGTTGGGAGGATCTCCGCGATGCCGCGGTGGGGGCTCAGCCGATCTGGCGCCTAGGACAGGGTGAACTGCACCGCGCCGGCGGGCGCCTGTGGTGGCTGAGTGGGGGCTGGTTGCGGAAGTCGCCGGCACCGTTGGTCTGGAACGAGCCGCATGGCGCATTGCAACTGCCGGGCAATGGCGTGCTGCGCCTGGCGGGGGCGGTGCCGGCGGGCGAGTTGGAGGTGCGTTATCGCCAGGGCGGCGAAGTGCTGCGCCTGGGCGGGCGGGGGAGTCGCGACCTCAAGCGCCTGCTCAACGAGGCCGGTTTGCCGGTCTTCGTCCGCGGCCGCTTGCCACTGCTGTATCGCGCCGGCGAACTGCTGGCGGTGGCCAATCTGCCGGGCTTGAATGGCGCTGCGGAGGGCACCTGGCAGTTGCTCTGGCAGGTACCGACGAATGACCAAGGTTTGAGCTGAAAGAGCCTTTCCGGTAGACTACGCTCCCGTCTCATATAGCTCTGCGGATTCCTCGGAATCGGCGGGGCTTTCATTTTTGTCAGTAGACATTGTTTTTCAGTAAACATTGTTGGAATGGGCAGGCCCCGGCCTACCTTCGCTTTCCCCGGCGGCGCAGACCGCTTAAACGCAGACTTCTAGGGCTTTTCATGACGCGCTACATATTCGTCACGGGTGGTGTTGTTTCTTCATTGGGGAAAGGCATCGCCTCGGCTTCTTTGGCGGCAATCCTGGAGGCGCGGGGCCTGAAGGTCACGATGCTCAAGCTCGACCCCTACATCAACGTCGATCCGGGCACCATGAGCCCGTTCCAGCACGGTGAGGTGTTCGTCACCCACGACGGCGCCGAGACCGACCTCGATCTGGGGCACTACGAGCGGTTTATCCGCACCACCATGACTCAGAACAACAACTTCACCACCGGCCGTGTCTACGCCGACGTGCTGCGCAAGGAGCGCCGGGGTGACTACCTGGGGGCGACCATCCAGGTCATTCCGCACATCACCGACGAGATCAAACACCGTATCATCAAGGGCGCCGGCGATGCCGATGTGGCCCTGGTCGAGATCGGCGGTACGGTCGGCGACATCGAGTCGCAGCCGTTCCTCGAGGCGATCCGCCAACTGCGCGTTGAAGTCGGCGCCAAGCGCGCCATGCTGATGCACCTGACCCTGGTGCCGTACATCGCCACCGCTGGCGAGACCAAGACCAAACCGACCCAGCACTCGGTGAAGGAACTGCGCTCCATCGGCCTGCAGCCCGATGTGCTGATCTGCCGCTCCGATCATCCGGTCGATGTCTCCTCGCGGCGCAAGATCGCGCTGTTCACCAACGTCGAAGAGCGCGCGGTCATCGCCCTGGAAGACGTCGACACCATCTACAAGATTCCGTCCGTGCTGCACGCCCAAGGCCTGGATGACATCGTCGTCGAGCGTTTCGGCCTGGAGTGCGGCCCCGCCGATCTTTCCGAGTGGGACCGGGTGGTCGACGCCAAGCTGAATCCGGAAAAAGAAGTCACCATCGCCATGGTCGGCAAGTACATGGAGCTGCTGGACGCCTACAAGTCGCTGATCGAGGCGATGAGCCACGCCGGCATCCAGAACCGGACCAAGGTTAACCTGCGCTATATCGACTCGGAAGACATCGAGAATCAGGGCACTGCCCTGCTCGAAGGTGTCGATGCCATCCTGGTGCCCGGCGGTTTCGGCCTGCGTGGTGTGGAAGGCAAAATCAGCACGGTGCAATACGCTCGCGAGAACAAGATTCCCTACCTCGGCATCTGCCTCGGCATGCAGGTCGCGGTCATCGAGTTCGCCCGCAACGTGCTGGGCTGGAGCGATGCCAACTCCACCGAGTTCGACCAGTCCAGCGGTCATCCGGTGGTCGGTCTGATCACCGAATGGCAGGATGCCACCGGCGCTACCGAGGTTCGTACCGAAGCTTCCGATCTCGGCGGCACCATGCGCCTGGGCGCTCAGGATTGCCAGCTGGAGTCCGGCACTAAGGTCCACGATTGCTATCGTCAGGACGTGATCGTCGAACGTCACCGCCATCGCTATGAAGTGAACAACAACCTGCTGCCGAAGCTGCAGGAAGCCGGCCTGAAGATCTCCGGTCGCTCCGGTGATGGCGCCTTGGTGGAAGTCGTGGAAGCGCCCGATCATCCGTGGTTCGTCGCCTGCCAGTTCCACCCGGAGTTCACCTCCACCCCACGTGACGGTCATCCGTTGTTCAGCGGCTTCGTCAACGCCGCCGTGGCGCAGAAAGCGAAGAAGGCCTAAGCGCATGGCACAGAAAATCATCCGCGTTGGCGCTATCGAAATCGCCAACGACAAGCCATTCGTGCTGTTCGGCGGCATGAACGTGCTGGAGTCCCGTGACCTGGCGCTGAAGGTCTGCGAAGAGTACGTCAAGGTCACCGACAAGCTCGGCATCCCCTACGTGTTCAAGGCCAGCTTCGACAAGGCCAATCGTTCCTCGATCAACTCCTTCCGCGGCCCGGGCCTGGAAGAGGGCATGAAGATTTTCGAGGAAGTGAAGAAGACCTTCGGCGTGCCGGTGATCACCGATGTGCACGAGCCGCATCAGGCCGTTCCGGTGGCAGAAGTCTGCGACATCATCCAGTTGCCGGCCTTCCTCTCGCGGCAGACCGACCTGGTGGTGGCGATGGCCAAGACCGGCGCGGTGATCAACATCAAGAAGGCCCAGTTTCTCGCCCCGCAGGAGATGAAACACATCCTCAGCAAGTGCGAGGAGGCCGGCAACGACCGGCTGATCCTCTGCGAGCGTGGTTCCAGCTTCGGTTACAACAACCTGGTGGTGGACATGCTCGGCTTCGGCATCATGAAGCAGTTCAACTACCCGGTGTTCTTCGACGTCACCCATGCCCTGCAGATGCCGGGCGGGCGCGCGGATTCCGCCGGCGGCCGCCGCGCCCAGGTCACCGACCTGGCCAAGGCCGGTATGAGCCAGGGCCTGGCCGGACTGTTTCTCGAGGCCCATCCGGATCCGGACAACGCCAAGTGCGACGGCCCCTGTGCCCTGCGTCTGGACAAGCTGGAGCCGCTCCTCAGCCAGCTCAAGCAGCTGGATGATCTGGTCAAGAGTTTTCCGCCGATTGAGACTGCCTGAGCCGGCATTTCTCCGGTAAAGTGCCGCACGGGCACAAGCTGACTGTTTGGTCAGAAATCTCCGTGCCTCCCCGCGCCACAGGCCGGGCAGCAGCGTTTTCGTCAACTTTTGGAGTGCTAACAAGAATGGCAAAGATCGTCGACATCAAGGGTCGTGAGGTTCTCGACTCCCGTGGCAACCCCACCGTGGAAGCCGATGTGATCCTCGACAATGGCATCGTCGGCAGCGCCTGCGCGCCGTCCGGTGCTTCCACCGGTTCCCGCGAAGCGCTGGAGCTGCGTGATGGCGACAAGAGCCGTTACCTGGGCAAGGGCGTGCTGAAAGCCGTGGCCAACATCAATGGCCCGATCCGCGACCTGCTGTTGGGCAAAGATGCCATCGACCAGAAGGCGCTGGATCACGCGATGATCGCGCTGGACGGTACCGAGAACAAAGGCTCGCTGGGCGCCAACGCCATCCTCGCGGTGTCCCTGGCCGCCGCCAAGGCCGCTGCCCAGGCCAAGGGCGTGCCGCTCTACGCGCACATCGCCGATCTCAACGGTACTCCGGGTCAGTACTCCATGCCGGTGCCGATGATGAACATCATCAACGGCGGCGAGCACGCCGATAACAACGTCGACATCCAGGAGTTCATGGTCCAGCCGGTGGGCGCCAAGAACTTCGCCGACGCCCTGCGCATGGGGGCCGAGATCTTCCATCACCTGAAAGCTGTGCTGAAGGCCCGTGGCCTGAACACCGCCGTCGGTGACGAAGGTGGTTTCGCGCCGAACCTGGCTTCCAACGAAGATGCCCTGGCCGCTATCGCCGAAGCCGTCGCCAACGCTGGCTATAAGCTGGGTGATGACGTCACCCTGGCCCTGGATTGCGCCTCCAGCGAATTCTTCGAAGACGGCAAGTACGACCTGGCCGGTGAAGGCAAGGTGTTCGACGCCGCCGGTTTCGCCGACTACCTGGCCGGCCTGACCCAGCGTTACCCAATCATCTCCATCGAAGACGGTATGGACGAGTCCGACTGGGCCGGCTGGAAAGGCCTGACCGAGAAGATCGGCGCCAAGGTGCAACTGGTCGGCGACGACCTGTTCGTCACCAACACCAAGATCCTCAAGGAAGGCATCGACAAGTCGATCGCCAACTCGATCCTGATCAAGTTCAACCAGATCGGCTCGCTGACTGAGACCCTGGAAGCCATTCAGATGGCCAAGGCCGCCGGCTACACCGCGGTGATTTCGCACCGCTCCGGTGAAACCGAGGACAGCACCATCGCCGACCTCGCCGTGGGTACCGCCGCCGGCCAGATCAAGACTGGCTCTCTGTGCCGTTCCGACCGCGTGTCCAAGTACAACCAACTGCTGCGTATCGAAGAGCAATTGGGCGGAAAGGCACCCTATCGCGGCCGTGCCGAGTTCCGCGGCTGAGCCGGGAATGGTAAAAGGGCAGCGCAAGCTGCCCTTTTTCTATGGATATGTCCGTCTCCATGCGTAGCCCTTACTGGTTGTTCGTCGTGCTGATCCTGCTGCTGGCTGGATTGCAGTACCGTCTTTGGGTGGGTGACGGCAGCCTGGCCCAAGTCAGCAGCTTGAAACGGCAGATTGCCGAGCAGCAAGGTGAGAACGAGCGTCTGCTCGAGCGCAATCGCATCCTCGAGGCGGAAGTCATGGAGCTGAAGCAGGGCATGGAAACCGTCGAAGAGCGTGCCCGCCACGAGCTGGGCATGGTCAAGGACGGCGAAACCCTGTACCAGATCACCGAATGAACAGCGCCACCTTGCCGGCCTTCTGGGCGGTGATTCCCGCCGCGGGCATTGGCGCGCGCATGCGCGCCGACCGACCCAAGCAGTATCTGGAACTGGCCGGGCGGACCATTCTCGAACATACCCTCGACTGTTTTCTCGATCACCCGCGCTTGAAGCGCCTGGTGGTCAGCCTGGCAGTTGACGATCCTTACTGGCCGACCCTGGCCTGTGCCAATGACCCGCGCATCGAACGAGTGGACGGCGGCAGCGAACGCGCCGACTCGGTGCTTAATGCCTTGCTGCGTCTGGGTGAGCTGGGCGCGCAGAGCCACGACTGGGTGCTGGTGCATGATGCGGCGCGACCCAATCTGTCGCCCTCCGATCTTGACCTGCTGTTGGCCGAGCTGGCCAACGATCCGGTCGGCGGCCTGCTCGCCGTGCCGGCGAAAGACACCCTCAAGCGTGCCGGCGCCGATGGCCGGGTGCGCGAGACGGTGGATCGCAGCGTGATCTGGCAGGCCTACACGCCGCAGATGTTTCGCTTCGGCGCCTTGCACCGCGCCTTGGCCGATGCCCTGGTCGCCGAGGTGGCGATCACCGACGAAGCCTCCGCGCTCGAGTGGGCGGGGCAGGCGCCGCGCTTGATCGAGGGGCGCGCCGACAACCTCAAGATCACCCGCCCGGAAGATCTCGACTGGCTGCGCCAGCGCTGGTCCGGCAAGCGCTAAGAGCCTGTCTCGGATCTGCTGCGCGTCGGCGATACGGCGTTAAAAACAGCCTCGGAAAGCCGCTTGCGGCTAACGCGCTTTAGCGCGGCCCGTAGGGCGAGTGAAACGAGTCATGCTCATTTACAACTCGTAAACTGCGCTTCCTCAGCTGTTTTTGCCTTGTCTCGCTCTAGCTCGCGAGATCCGGACAGGCTTTAGGGCCTGCGGCCCGCTCAGTGATACTCCGGCCGCTCGGCCAGCCCTTCCTTGAGACAATCGACCAGTTGCCGCACCTTCGGCGACAGATGGCGTTGCTGCGGATACAGCGCCCATACCGCGGTGTTCGGTGGCTGGTGCTGTTCCAGCAGCGACACCAGCGCGCCGCTGCGCAGGTGTTCGAGTACATAGTAGTCCGGCAGCTGGCACAGGCCGAAGCCGCGCAGGGCGGCGTCCAGCACTGCCTGGCCGCTGTTGCAGCGCCAGTTGCCCTGCACCCGCAGCGACAGTTCGCGTCCCTCCTGCTGGAAGGCCCAGTGATCGGAACTGCCGATCAGGCAGTTGTGCCGGGCCAGCTCCGACAGGCTGTGCGGCCGGCCGTAGCGCTCCAGGTAGTCCGGCGCCGCGCACAGGTGCATGACCCGCGGCGCCAGGCGGGTGGCGACCAGACGCGAGTCCTGTAGGCGGCCGAGGCGAATGGCCAGATCCAGCCCCTCATGCACGAGATCGAGGGTGCGATTGCTCAGTTCGATTTCCACCCGTAGCTGCGGATGAGCAGCCATGAACTGGTTCACCAGCGGCACGATGAAACGCTCGCCATAGGCCACGGCGCAGGTCATGCGCAGCAGGCCCTTGGGTTCGCTGGCCAGGTCGCTGACCGCGCGCAAGGCTTCCTCGCGGGCGTCGAGCAGGCGCTGGCAATGTTGCAGGAAGGTCTGTCCGGCTTCGGTCAGCGCCACCCTGCGCGTGCTGCGGTAGAACAGCCGGGTTTGCAGGCGTTCCTCGAGGCGGGCGATCTGCCGGCTGACATGCGATGACGACAGGCCCAGGCGCTCGGCGGCCGCGGTGAATTGGCCGGATTCGGCCACGGCGACGAACTCGTCCAGTCCTTCCCAGCGATTCATGGATTATCCCCACATGGCAATAATGTTTTGCTTTTCGGCGGATTATTTACCAAAAGCCGGTCAACTACACTCTACGCCAGCCTCAACCCATTGGAGAAAGACGATGATCAAGTCCCGCGCCGCCGTAGCCTTCGCGCCCAACCAGCCGTTGCAAATCGTCGAAGTCGACGTGGCGCCGCCGCAGGCCGGCGAGGTGCTGGTCCGCATCGTAGCCACCGGGGTGTGCCACACCGACGCGTTCACCCTGTCCGGTGCCGACCCGGAGGGCATCTTCCCGGCCATCCTCGGTCACGAGGGCGGTGGTATCGTCGAGGCGGTGGGCGAGGGCGTGACCTCGGTGGCGGTGGGCGATCATGTGATCCCGCTGTACACCCCCGAATGTCGTGAGTGCAAGTTCTGTCTGTCCGGCAAGACCAATCTGTGCCAGAAGATTCGCGCTACCCAGGGCAAGGGTCTGATGCCGGACGGCACCAGTCGCTTCTCTTACCAGGGGCAGCCGATTTATCACTACATGGGCACCTCGACCTTCTCCGAGTACACCGTGCTGCCGGAAATCTCCCTGGCCAAGATCTCCAAGGAGGCGCCGCTGGACAAGGTTTGCCTGCTCGGCTGCGGTGTCACCACCGGCATCGGCGCGGTGCTCAATACCGCCAAGGTGGAGGCGGGCGCCACGGTGGCGATCTTCGGTCTCGGCGGCATCGGCCTGGCGGCGATCATCGGTGCGAGCATGGCCAAAGCCGGTCGGATTATCGCCATCGACATCAACCCGGCCAAGTTCGAGATCGCCAAGCAGTTGGGCGCCACCGATTTCGTCAATCCACAGGAGCATGCCAAGCCGATCCAGGAAGTCATTGTCGAGATGACCGATGGTGGCGTGGATTACAGCTTCGAATGCGTTGGCAACGTGCAACTGATGCGTGCGGCGCTGGAATGTGCACACAAGGGCTGGGGCGAGTCGGTGATCATCGGTGTCGCCGGTGCCGGTCAGGAAATCAGCACCCGGCCGTTCCAGTTGGTCACCGGCCGGGTCTGGCGCGGTTCGGCCTTCGGCGGCGTGCGTGGCCGTACCGAGCTGCCGAGCTACGTGGAGAAGGCGCAGAAGGGCGAGATCCCGCTGGATACCTTCATCACCCACAACCTGCCACTGGACGAGATCAACCAGGCCTTCGACTTGATGCACGAGGGCAAGAGCATCCGTGCGGTGATCCACTACTGATGGTCGTAGTCTGTGCCGTGCGCACCGCCGATCGTCCAGCTCGTGGTGGCTGCCGCGCTTGGCATGCACCGGCTACCGGTTCGTCTTGAGGAAGGCTCCATGTCGCTAGAAATCGTTTCCAGCAATAAAAGCTTTGGCGGTTGGCACAAGCGTTATCGGCACCGTTCGAGCACGCTCAACTGCGACATGGTGTTCGCCGTCTATCTGCCACCGCAGGCCGAGCAGGGCGCCCGGCTACCGGTGCTGTACTGGCTGTCGGGGCTGACCTGCACCGATGAGAACTTCATGCAGAAGGCCGGGGCGCAACGGCTGGCCGCCGAGCTGGGTATGGTGATAGTCGCACCGGATACCAGCCCGCGCGGCCCCGGGGTGCCGGGCGATCCGGACGGTGCCTGGGACTTCGGTCTCGGCGCCGGCTTCTATGTGAATGCCACTCAGGAGCCCTGGGTGCGGCACTACCGCATGCATGACTACGTAGTGCATGAGTTGCCGACACTGATCGAGACCAGCTTCCCGGTCTCCGAGCGGCGTGGCATCAGCGGCCACTCCATGGGCGGGCATGGCGCGCTGGTGTGCGCGTTGCGCAACCCGGGGCGTTATCTGTCATTGTCGGCCTTTGCGCCGATCAGCAACCCGATGACTTGCCCCTGGGGTGAAAAGGCGTTCAGCCGCTATCTCGGCGAAGACCGCGCGCGCTGGCGTGAATGGGACGCCTGCGTACTGCTCGCCGAGGCGAAGGAGCGGCTGCCGATCCTCGTCGATCAGGGCGATCGTGACGATTTTCTCGCCAACCAACTGAAGCCGGAGGCCTTGCAGGCGGCGGCCAAGGCTGCCGGGCATCCGCTGACCTTGCGTCTGCAGCCGGGCTACGACCACAGCTACTACTTCATCGCCAGTTTTATCGAAGAGCATCTGCGTCATCATGCGGCGGCGCTGCGAGGCTAAGCGCCGGTAAAGCAGGTAGAATCACGGCCTGACTCTTTCAGGGCGTTTGCTTGATATGCGTATTGGTCACGGCTATGACGTCCACCGTTTCGGCGAGGGCGATTTCATCACCCTCGGCGGCGTGCGGATTCCCCACACATCCGGGCTGATTGCCCATTCCGATGGCGACGTGCTGCTGCATGCCTTGAGCGATGCGCTGCTCGGCGCCGCGGCCCTCGGCGATATTGGCAAGCATTTCCCCGACACCGACCCAACCTTCAAGGGCGCCGATAGCCGCGGGTTGCTGCGTCATGTGCTCGGTCTGATCCAGGCCAAGGGCTGGCGGGTCGGCAACATCGACGCCACTATCGTCGCCCAGGCGCCGAAGATGGCGCCGCATATCGAGAGCATGCGTGCTTTGATCGCGGCAGACCTGCAGGTAAGTGTCGAACAGGTCAACGTCAAGGCCACCACCACCGAGAAACTCGGCTTCACCGGACGCGAGGAAGGTATCGCGGTGCACGCCGTCGCCTTGCTGCTGAGTCTATGAACGAGTTCGAGTTGTTGGGCTCGCGGGCCTACGGCGAAGCCGCAGGACGCGCGGTACTGAAAGCCACGGCGGAAGACTTCCAGGTCGATGAGGTGCTGGATATTCCGTTGTCCGGCGCGGGCGAGCACCTTTGGCTGTGGGTCGAGAAGCGTGGCCTGAATACCGAGGAGGCCGCGCGTCGCTTGGCGCGGTCAGCGGGGGTGCCGCTGCGTGGCATCAGCTATGCCGGGCTCAAGGATCGTCAGGCACTGACCCGGCAGTGGTTCAGCCTGCATCTGCCGGGTAAGGCCGATCCCGACCTCGCCGCGGCAGAAAGCCCGAGCCTGAGCATCCTCAAGGCCGTGCGTCACTCGCGTAAATTGCAGCGCGGGGCGCACGCGGCGAACGGTTTCACCCTGCGTCTGACCAGCCTCACTGGCGATCGCGCGGCGTTAGAGGCGCGTTTGCAGCAGATGCGTGCCGGCGGCGTGCCGAATTATTTTGGCTTGCAGCGTTTCGGTCATGACGGCGGCAATGTCGTCGAGGCTCGCGGCTTCGCCGAGCGTCACGAACTACCCGAGCAACGCAATCTGCGCTCGCGCCTGCTGTCGGCGGCGCGCAGCTACCTGTTCAATCGCGTGCTGGCGGAGCGCGTCGCCGAGGGCAGCTGGAACCAGGCACGGGCTGGTGATCTCTTGGCCTTCACCGATAGCCGCAGCTTCTTCATGGCCGGCGAGGCCGAGTGCGATGACCCGCGCCTGGCGATCCTCGATCTGCATCCCACTGGCCCGCTATGGGGCGCCGGCGAGTCACCAGCGGCAGCGCAAAGCCAGGCGCTGGAGCAATGCGTCGCGGCGAGTGAACCGGCTTTGCGCGACTGGCTGGTCGAAGCGGGCATGGCGCACGAACGGCGAATCCTGCGCCTCCCCATCGGCGGTTTGACGTGGCATTATCCTGAACCTGACGTGTTGCAACTGGAATTCGTCCTGCCGGCCGGATGTTTCGCCACCGCTGTGGTGCGCGAACTCGTCGATCTGCCGTCGGTGGGGCAGACGGAAAATTCATGCGTATTCTGATTTCCAATGACGACGGGGTGAACGCTCCCGGGCTCGCCGCCTTGCATGCTGCGCTTGAGGATTACGCCGAGTGTGTAGTCATCGCTCCAGACCAGGACAAGAGCGGTGCCAGCAGCTCCCTGACCCTGGACCGCCCGCTGCAGCCGCAGCGGCTGAACAATGGCTTCATCAGCCTCAATGGCACCCCGACCGACTGTGTGCACCTGGGCCTAAATGGCCTGCTGGAGCACACGCCGGAGATGGTGGTGGCGGGCATCAATTTGGGCGCCAACCTGGGTGATGACGTGCTGTACTCCGGCACTGTGGCGGCGGCGGTGGAAGGGCGTTTTCTCGCTCACACGGCATTTGCCTTTTCCTTGCTGTCGCGCCAACCCGATAATCTGCCGACCGCGGCGCATTTCGCCAGGTTGTTGGTCGCGGCCCATGAGCGGCTCGATCTGCCACCGCGTACCGTGTTGAACGTGAACGTCCCCAATCTGCCGTTCGAGCATATCCGCGGCATCCGTCTGACCCGCCTGGGGCATCGCGCCCGCGCAGCTGCGCCGGTCAAGGTGATCAATCCGCGCGGCAAGGAAGGCTACTGGATCTCGGTGGCCGGCGATGTCGAAGATGGTGGGCCAGGCACCGATTTCCACGCGGTGATGCAAGGCTATGTGTCGGTCACGCCGTTGCAACTGGACCGCACCTGCAGCGAAGCCTTCGGCGGTCTGGACGCGTGGTTGGAGGGCATACTCTGATGGCGCGCGAACAAGATGACCTGCAGCGCCGTGGCATTGGCATGACTTCCCAACGCACCCGCGAGCGTCTGATCCAGCGCCTCTACGAAGAGGGACTGTCGAACCCGCGTGTGCTCGAGGTGATCCGCCGCACGCCGCGTCACCTGTTTGTCGACGAAGCCTTGGCACATCGTGCCTATGAAGACACGGCGTTGCCCATCGGCCACAACCAGACCATCTCCCAACCCTATATGGTCGGGCGGATGACTGAGCTGCTGCTGGCCGCCGGGCCGTTGGACAAGGTGCTGGAAATCGGCACCGGCTCCGGCTACCAGACCGCGGTGCTGGCGCAGCTGGTCGAGCGGGTATTCTCCGTCGAGCGTATTCAGGTCTTGCAGGAACGTGCCAAGGAGCGCCTGGTCGAACTCAACCTGCGCAATGTGGTGTTCCGCTGGGGCGATGGCTGGGAGGGCTGGCCTGCGTTGGCGCCCTACAATGGCATCATCGTCACCGCAGCGGCTGCCGAAGTGCCGCAGGCGCTGCTTGATCAGCTGGCTCCGGGCGGGCGGTTGGTGATCCCGGTGGGCGCCGGCGATGTCCAGCAGTTGGAGCTGATTATTCGGGAAGAACAAGGGTTCTCGCGTCATGTATTGGACATGGTGCGCTTCGTGCCCTTGCTCCATGGCCCGGTGGTTTGAGGGTTCGCGCAGTTTAGGCTTGCGCTGATTCGAGCAGGAGGGAGTGTGCTGGTTGACGGCTCCTGTGCCCCTGCTGGTTGTACTTGAAAATAGCTTTGTCGCCACAGTTGGCCACCGAAAAGGGAGAGATAGGTGAGTCTCACAGCCATTCTGCAGCGGATTCGCATCGGCAGTGTACGGAGTCTTCTGGGTGGCCTCGTTCTCGCTGCACTGCTGGCCGGCTGTACCACGCCGTCTGGAAATGTTCAGGTCGTCGACCGCAGCAACAATCGCGCGGCCGCGGCTCCCAAGCGGCCGGCAACGACCACCGGCCAGTATCGAGTGCAGCGTGGCGATACGCTGTACTCGATCGCTTTCCGTTACGGTTGGGACTGGAAGGCTTTGGCGGCGCGCAACAATATTCCACCGCCCTATACCATTCGGATCGGTCAAGCGATTCGCTTCGATGGCCGCGCCCAATCGAAGCCAGCCGTGGCCACGGCCAAACCCGTGGTTGCTCCGGCCAAGGCTGCCGTGACACCCGCTCCGACAGTGCTAGCGAGTCCCTCGCCAGCGGTGCAATCCTCGGTTTCGCCGACACCAGCGCAGACTCCGGTACAGCCGGTAACGCGCTCCGCATCCGGTTGGGCGTGGCCTGCAACGGGCCCTCTAATTGGGCGGTTTTCATCAAACGGTAGTTTGAATAAAGGCATTGATATCGCCGGGGAATTAGGCCAGCCTGTTTTGGCTGCGTCTGATGGTTCTGTGGTGTACGCCGGGAGTGGTTTACGGGGCTACGGTGAGTTGGTAATCATCAAGCACAGCGATACCTACGTAAGTGCCTACGGCCACAACCGCAGGCTGTTGGTACGGGAGGGACAGCAGGTCAAAGTCGGACAGACCATTGCCGAGATGGGCTCGACAGGAGCTGACCGGGTGAAACTCCATTTCGAGATTCGCCGCCAGGGTAAACCTGTGGATCCACTGCAATACCTGCCTAACCGTTGACTTGCTGCCAGTCCGCTCCTTCACGTGGGAGGACGGACTCTGGTGAGGCCATGGAGGCTGCACCCGGGTTCGCTGTTGAACTCAGCAAGGGAACTACAACAATGGCACTCAACAAAGAAGCGCCGGAGTTTGACTTTGACGATGACGTTCTCCTCATGGAGCCTGCCTTTGTCTTAGAAGAAGTGTTGACCGAGGAGCCAGAAGCTCCTGTCAAGCGCGCCAAATCCAAAAGCGCGACAACATTGAAGCAACACAAGTACATCGATTACACACGTGCGCTAGACGCAACTCAGCTTTACCTCAATGAGATCGGTTTTTCCCCCCTGCTGACCCCGGAAGAAGAAGTGCACTTTGCGCGTCTTGCGCAAAAGGGTGACCCGGCCGGCCGCAAGCGCATGATCGAAAGCAACCTGCGCTTAGTTGTGAAAATCGCCCGCCGTTACGTCAATCGCGGTCTTTCCCTGCTTGACCTGATCGAGGAAGGCAATCTTGGCCTGATCCGCGCGGTGGAGAAGTTCGATCCGGAGCGGGGCTTTCGTTTCTCGACCTATGCGACCTGGTGGATTCGTCAGACCATCGAACGGGCGATCATGAACCAGACGCGCACGATTCGCCTGCCGATTCATGTGGTCAAGGAACTCAACATTTACCTGCGTGCGGCTCGCGAGTTGACTCAGAAGCTCGACCACGAACCCTCTGCCGAAGAAATCGCCAATCTGCTGGAAAAGCCGGTGTCTGAGGTCAAGCGCATGCTTGGCCTGAATGAGCGAGTGTCGTCCGTGGATGTTTCGCTTGGTCCGGACTCCGATAAAACGCTGCTTGACACCTTGACAGACGAGCGGCCCACCGACCCATGCGAGCTGCTGCAGGATGACGACCTGTCGCAGAGCATCGACCAGTGGCTGTCGGAGCTTACCGACAAGCAGCGTGAGGTGGTGGTACGCCGCTTCGGCCTGCGTGGTCACGAAAGTTGCACTCTGGAGGAGGTCGGTCAGGAGATTGGCCTGACCCGCGAGCGGGTGCGGCAGATCCAGGTCGAAGCGCTGAAGCGGCTACGGGAAATCCTGGAGAAGAACGGCTTGTCGAGCGATGCTCTGTTCCAGTAACGCGAGTGCATAAGAAACCGGCCGCGGCCGGTTTTTTTATGCGCGTCATGTAAGTAATCGCTTACATGGCGTGTAAGCCTTTCCATATTGGGGTGATACGTAATTCGCTAATTTATTATCAAGATGTTGATTTAAAAGGATTTTATTTTATGTTTGACTCGTTTTTCGGTGGGCTTTCGCCGAAAGCTGTCGCTTGTTGTCGAAACGGATACGGTTAATATCACACTTGTGTCGAGGGATAGGCACAGGCCACCAAGGATGGCGGTCAGGAAATCGCAGGATGCGATCCATCAGGATGATGAGTCCGGAAACAAAGGGACTAGGGACAAAAGAGTGGGCGGGTCAAACCGCCCCTTTTTTTGCCCGCAGAAAAGTAAAAGGCCCGCAGTTTGCGGGCCTTTTGTATTCAAGCGTGCGGCGATCAGCGTTCCAGATGCTGCAACTTATCCTTCACACCATCCCATTCTTCCGCGTCAGCCAGCGAGTCTTTCTTCTCGGTGATGTTTGGCCAGACTTCGGCCAGTTCGGCGTTCAGCTCGATAAACTCCTGCATGTCCTCAGGTACTTCATCTTCGGAGAAGATGGCCTGGGCCGGGCATTCGGGCTCGCACAGCGCACAGTCGATGCACTCGTCCGGATGGATCACCAGGAAGTTCGGGCCTTCGTAGAAGCAGTCCACCGGACAGACTTCCACGCAGTCGGTGTATTTGCATTTGATGCAGTTGTCGGTGACGACGAAGGTCATTTCTAGTTCTCTCCTCAGGCGGCTGGGGGCCCAGGTACGGAAAGGGCCCCTCTGCTCGGGAAATTATAATCATGGTGCCAGGCTAATAGGCCGTCGCTTCCCAAAGCGCGCGGGATTCTACCAGCTTGTGCGGCTTGCGCGTTAGATTCGTGCTTTCCATGCGTATAGCAGCTCCAGTGCATGGCGCGGAGTCACATCATCCGGATTGATGCGCAGCAATTCTTCCAGCACGGGGTGCGGCAGACTGGCGAACAAGTCGCTTTGCATGGGGGCTATCGGCTGGCCCGGCTCTTGGCGCGGCGGCTCGTGGGGTAGGCTGGTGGTTTCCAGGCGGGCCAGATGCTCGCGGGCGCGCAGGATTACCTCGCCTGGCACGCCGGCCAGCTGCGCCACTGCCAGGCCATAGCTCTGGCTGGCCGGGCCGGGCAGGACGTGATGCAGGAAGACGATGCGCTCGTTGTGCTCGGTGGCGTTGAGGTGCACGTTGGCGACCCCGGGTTCGCTTTCCGGCAGCACGGTCAGCTCGAAGTAGTGGGTCGCGAACAACGTCCAGGCACGCAGCCCGGCCAGCTGTTCGGCCGCCGCCCAGGCCAGCGACAGGCCATCGAAGGTGCTGGTGCCGCGGCCGACCTCGTCCATCAGCACCAGGCTATGGGCGCTGGCGTTATGGAGGATGTTGGCGGTCTCGCTCATCTCCACCATGAAGGTCGAGCGGCCGCCGGCTAGGTCGTCGCTGGAACCGATGCGGGTGAAGATGCGATCGACCAGCGACAGCTCGCAGCTGGACGCCGGGACGAAGCTGCCGATATGGGCGAGCAGGACGATCAGTGCCGTCTGCCGCATGTAAGTGGATTTACCGCCCATGTTGGGCCCGGTGATGATCAGCATGCGGGTCGCGTCGTCGAGCCTCAGGTCGTTGGCGACGAAGGGCGTGGTCAGTACCTGCTCGACCACCGGGTGGCGGCCCTGCTCGATGCGCAGGCAGGCTTCGTCGACGAAGCGCGGGCGATTCAAGTCAAGGTTCAGCGCGCGTTCGGCGAGGTTGCTCAGCACGTCCAGTTCGGCCAGGGCGGCGGCGGTGTCCTGCAGTGGTGCCAGTTGGCCGATCAGCAGCTCCAGCAATTCGTCATACAGCAGTTTTTCCCGTGCCAGGGCGCGGCTCCTGGCCGACAGCGCCTTGTCTTCGAAGACTTTCAGTTCCGGCGTAATGAAGCGCTCGGCGCCTTTCAGGGTCTGTCGGCGGATGTAGTCGGCTGGCGCCTGTTCGGCCTGCTTGCTTGGCAGTTCGATGAAGTAGCCATGCACCCGGTTGTAGCCGACCTTGAGGTTGGCCAGGCCGGTGCGCGCCTTCTCGCGGGTCTCCAGGTCGATAAGGAACTGGCCGGCGTTCTCGCTGATCGACAACAGCTCATCCAGTTCGGGATCATAGCCGGTCTTGAGCACACCGCCATCGCGGATCACCGCCGGCGGATTGTCGATGATTGCCCGTTGCAGCAACGCCGCCAGCTCAGGATAGGTGCGGATACTCACTGCCAGTTCGCCGAGGTGTGAGGCCTCCAGTTCGGCCATGGCGCGCTGCAGCTCCGGCAGGGCCGCGAGGGCATCGCGCAGGCGCGCCAGATCGCGTGGGCGGGCATTGCGCAGGCCGATACGGGCGAGGATGCGCTCGATATCGCCAATCTCTTTCAGCTGCGGCTGCAGGGTTTCGAAGCGATAGCGCTCCAGCAGGCAGGCGATTGCTTCCTGCCGCGCCTCAAGCACGCCGCGCTGGCGCAGCGGCCGGTTCAGCCAGCGGGTCAGCAGGCGACTGCCCATGGCGGTCTGGCAGCGATCCACCACCGACTGCAGGGTGTTGTCGCGGCCACCGGCGAGGTTGGTGTCCAGTTCCAGATTGCGCCGGCTGGCGCCGTCGAGAATCACCGTGTCGTCGATGCGTTCGTGGCGCAGGCTGCGCAGGTGCGGCAGGGCGGTGCGCTGGGTTTCCTTGGCGTAGGTCAGCAGGCAGCCGGCGGCGCCGATGGCCAGGCTCAGGTTTTCGCAGCCGAAGCCCTTGAGGTCTTGGGTGGCGAACTGCTGGCACAGGCTCTTGCGTGCGCTGTCGCGTTCGAAGTCCCAAGGCGCGCGGCGGCGCACGCCGCGGCGTTTCTCTGCCGGCAGGCCTTGCGGCCAGTCATCCGGGATCAGCAGTTCGGCTGGGTTTAAGCGTTCCAGTTCGGCCAGCAGGTTTTCCCAGCCCGAAAGTTCCTGCACGCTGAAGCGGCCGCTGGTGATGTCCAGCGCAGCCAGACCGAACAGGCGCTCATCGCCGAGCACCGCCGCCAGCAGGTTGTCACGACGCTCATCCAGCAGCGCCTCGTCACTCACCGTGCCGGGGGTGATGATGCGCACGACCTGGCGCTCCACCGGGCCCTTGCTGGTGGCCGGGTCACCGATCTGCTCGCAGATCACCACCGACTCGCCGAGCTTGACCAGCTTGGCCAGATAAGTCTCGGCTGAGTGGTGCGGGATGCCGCACATGGGAATCGCCTGGCCGGCGGATTGGCCGCGGGCGGTGAGAGTGATGTCCAGCAGCGCCGCAGCTTTCTTCGCGTCCTCGTAGAAGATCTCGTAGAAGTCACCCATGCGGTAGAACATCAGCTGATCCGGGTGCTGGTTCTTCAGCTTCCAGTACTGCTGCATCATGGGGGTGTGGGCTGATAGATCGCTCATCGGTGTGGTTGTCCGGTTTAAATCGCAAAAGCGCCTAGTGTACGGTATCCCTCCCGCTGGCTTTAACCCCGGAGATGGCCTTGGAACAGATAACCCGGCTCGCCGCGCAACTGGGCGAGCGTTTGCAGTCAATCAATGCCCAGGTGAGCACCGCCGAGTCCTGCACCGGCGGCGGCATTGCCGAGGCGATCACCCGCATTCCTGGCAGCTCGGTGTGGTTCGAGTCCGGCTATGTGACCTATTCCGATACACAGAAGACGGCCCAGTTGCAGGTGCCAGCCGAGCTGTTCGGGCAAGTCGGTGCGGTCAGTCGCGAGGTGGTCGAGGCCATGGTGCGTGGTGCCCAGCGTTACAGCGGCGCGCGTTTCGCTGTGGCGGTCAGCGGGATCGCCGGACCGGACGGTGGTTCGGCGGAGAAGCCGGTGGGCACGGTCTGGCTGGCCTGGGGCGATGGCGATACGGTGGTGAGTGAGCGCCGGCTGTTCGCGGGCGATCGTGCGCAAGTACGCCGACAAACGGTCGAGGCCGCTCTGGCGGGGCTTGTGCGCCTAGCGGGCGGAGAAAATCCCGGGCGGGGGTAGGCGAGTGACTTGCCCTGTGGAATAATACTGTCTACTTATACAGTTGTTGGTGGCCACCAGGCCCTCTTGATCACGTGAGGACTTCAATGGACGAGAATAAGAAGCGCGCTTTGGCTGCTGCCCTGGGCCAGATCGAAAAGCAATTCGGCAAAGGCGCGGTGATGCGCATGGGCGACCACGAGCGCCAGGCGATTCCGGCCATTTCCACCGGCTCGCTCGGCCTGGACATTGCCCTCGGCATCGGCGGTCTGCCGAAAGGCCGAATCGTCGAGATCTACGGCCCGGAGTCCTCGGGCAAGACCACCCTGACCTTGTCGGTGATCGCTGAAGCGCAGAAGCTGGGTGCCACCTGTGCCTTCGTCGATGCCGAACATGCGTTGGACCCCGACTACGCGGCCAAGCTCGGCGTCAACGTCGACGACCTGCTGGTGTCGCAGCCGGACACCGGCGAGCAGGCGCTGGAAATCACCGACATGCTGGTACGCTCCAATGCGGTGGACGTGGTCATCGTCGACTCCGTGGCAGCGCTGGTGCCGAAGGCCGAGATCGAAGGTGAAATGGGCGACATGCACGTGGGCTTGCAGGCGCGCCTGATGTCCCAGGCGCTGCGCAAGATCACCGGCAATATCAAGAATGCCAATTGCCTGGTCATCTTCATCAACCAGATCCGCATGAAAATCGGCGTGATGTTCGGCAGCCCGGAAACCACCACCGGCGGTAATGCACTGAAGTTCTACGCCTCCGTGCGCCTGGATATCCGCCGTACCGGCGCGGTGAAGGAAGGCGACGAGGTGACCGGCAGCGAAACCCGCGTCAAGGTGGTGAAGAACAAGATGGCGCCGCCTTTCCGCCAGGCCGAGTTCCAGATCATGTACGGCAAGGGCATCTACCGCACCGGCGAGATCATCGACCTCGGCGTGCAGTTGGGGCTGCTGGAAAAGTCCGGCGCCTGGTACAGCTACCAGGGCAACAAGATTGGCCAGGGCAAGGCCAACTCGGCCAAGTATCTGGAGGACAACCCAGAGGTCGGGACCACCGTCGAGCGGCAGATCCGCGAGAAGCTGCTTAGCAGCAATGCGCCGGTTGCCGCAGCCGGCGCCAGCATGGCCGATGACCTGGCCGATCTCGACGCCTGAGCCGCAGCATGACCGCCGTACTCGACACCCCTGCCGCAGTACGGCGGACCGCCATGGATCTGCTCGCACGCCGTGAACATGGGCGCGTCGAGCTGACCCGTAAGTTGCGCCGGCGTGGCGCCCCCGTCGAATTGATCGAGTCCGCCCTCGACCGTCTCGCCGAGGAAGGGTTGCTCTCGGAAACCCGCTATCTGGAGAGCTTCGTCAGCCAGCGGGCGCGCGCTGGCTATGGGCCGCTGCGCATTCGCGAGGAGCTGGCGCAGCGTGGTCTGCCGCGTGAAGCCATCGACCGCGCGCTGCGCGACAGTGGTCTCGACTGGCGTGAGCAACTGCTCGAAACCTGGCAACACAAGTTTGCCGGCCGCCTGCCTGCGGATGCTCGCGAACGGGCTCAGCAAGGGCGTTTTCTCAGCTATCGCGGTTATCCCCTGGACCTGATCGGTCGGCTGCTGCGTGGTGCTGGCGACGACTGAGTCCGGCTCTCGGGGCTGCCCGGCTCCTGGGACTGGCTGGGGGCGTGAGGCTCGTGACAGTTACGAGCTTTCCCTGGTGATGCGAGAAATCGCGGGCAGCCTTAAGCCATGCGCTAGACGCATGGCTGGGAGTCGGGAAAACGGATGCTGTGCGGGGAGGCGCTGGGCTCAGGCCCAGGCTTGCGGCTGGTTGATGAAATTCAGCAGCTCGCGCAAACGCCCGTGGTCACGGCCGTTGAAGATAAAGGCCAGGCGCGGCAGCTGACTGAGTTCCGGCTCATCGCGTTCGGCTTCGCCTGAGGCTTGCTGGTGGAAACCGCCGGTTTTGCACAGGTCGGCGAAGTCCTCGTCCAGTTGGCGGAGGGTGGCTTCGTTCAGCGCATGGTTGAGACGGATGACGAAGCGATCCTTGAGCCAGCGGCTGGAGTGGAAGTTGCGATAGAACTGGGCGATTTCTTCCGCCGCCTCCTCGGCGCTGTACACCAGACGCATCAGGTGCATGTCGCTGGGCATGATGTAGTGGTTGGCTTCCAGTTGCCGATGGATGAAGTCCAGGGCGTCCTGCCAGTAGCTGCCGCCCGGTTCGTCGAGCAGCACCACCGGCACGACCGGGCTCTTGCCGGTCTGGATCAGGGTCAGCACCTCGAGGGCTTCATCCAGGGTGCCGAAGCCGCCGGGGCAGAGCACCAGGGCGTCCGCCTCCTTGACGAAGAACAGCTTGCGCAGAAAGAAGAAGTGGAACGACAGCAGGTGCTCGCTGCCTTCGATGGTGGCATTGGCGCCTTGCTCGAAGGGCAGGGTGATGTTGAAGCCGAGACTGTTTTCGCGCCCGGCGCCTTCATGGGCGGCAGCCATGATGCCGCCACCGGCACCGGTGATCACCATTAGATCGTAGCGCGCCAGGGTGGCGCCCAAGTCGCGGGCCAGGGTGTAGACCGGGTGCCCCGGCGGCGTGCGTGCCGAGCCGAAGACGGTGACCTTGCGGCGGCGCTTGAACTGCTCGAGGGTGCTGAAGGCATGCTCCATCTCGCGCAGAGTTTGCAGCATGATCTTGGCGTCCCAGCGGTTGCGGTCGGCCTGGGCCATGCGGATGACGGTGACCAGCATCTCCCGGTACAGCGTGAGATTGGGGCTGGTGCTTGGGGTGGTGAGCTGAATCAGTTCGTCAACCTTGCTGGCGAGGTCGATGCCACTGGTCTGGAAGTGGCGGGATAGGTAGTCGTCCGGTTCGTAAGGCATTCAACTTCTCCTTGTGCTGCGGAACCTTGGCTCACGCGAAAAACTCGGCGTGGCGGTGACATGGGTTGTTGCTGGCACTTGTTCGGAGTGCGAGCCGTTCTCCTGGCTGCGAATTGTGGTCAATCCATTTAGACGCTGGTACCGGGCCGTTGCAAGGCCGGCTGCTTTTCCTGTCCGCATACGCAAAGTAAAGCATCCGGCAGATGAACGAAATGTTTCATCCATGCAATTAGTTGCGCCTGCCGCCGCTGAGCGGGAAACCGTGCTGGATGCGCTTATTGCAGCCCGCAGTCGGCCTTGCTGAAGCGTTCGGTGGTCACCGGGCGGTTGGACTTGTACTCGCTGAACTGATAGCGCAGCACCGCACCGCGGGCCAGCAATTGGCGATAGCCGTTGTTGCGGCAGACGCTGTTGCCCAGCTGGGCGCGCACAGTGTCTGGATTGGCGCGCATTTGCGCGGCATGCGCCTCGCGCACGCTGAGGTGATTGACCAGCTCGTTGCCTTCCACGGTGTAGCCCTGGTCGAGGATGTCCTCGTTGATCGCGCGCGGTGTGCCGGCGCTGCTTTCCTTGGCCACCTTGTCCAGCATCTTGCTCAACTCGTAGTCCTTCAGGCTGGCCGCCTGTGCAGCGGGTAGGGCCAAGCAGAAGGCGAGGGCTGGAGCAATAAAACGCAGCATGAAGTTCTCCTGAAACGATGACGATGATGATTGGGCCGGCCGGGCAATTGTGCGGGTCTCGGCGGCAGATGTCGCCTGGTGTCGGGCTTAGACCGGGGCTGATGCTCTGACCGGCGATCGGCCAGGTTGTTACCGCTGGGTTGGTTTGCGCGTGGCGAGGAGGGGCAGAGCGTACGACCTGTCCAGTCTGTCGGGACGCGCAGTGGTCTGCCAGGGCTCTGGTAAACTGCCGCCCTGTTTCGTTGGAGCCGTCGATGTTCGCTCGCCTTCCCTGTATGCCGAGGCAGTTGTGAGTCACGCTGTCGCCCGTCTGTACGCGCAGCGCCTGGCCCGCAGCAGCAAACCCTTTATCGCCCGCGGTTCGCGCTCCGAGCGCTGCCCCGGCTGTCGGGTGATCTTCCGCTATTGCCTGTGCGCTTGGCGCCCGCGGGTAGCGGTAGACGCAGGCGTGTGCCTGTTGATGCACGATGTCGAGCCGTTGAAGCCGACCAACACCGGTTGGCTGATTGCCGATGTGGTCGAGCGCACCAGCGCCTATGGCTGGTCGCGCACCAGCGCCGAGGCGGCCTTGCTGGCGCAGCTCGGTGATCCGCAGTGGCAACCCTATGTGGTGTTTCCCGGTGAATACGCGGCGCCGGAGCGGGTGGTGAGCGAGGTCCGGGTGGAGGAGGGCAAGCGCCCACTGTTTATCCTGCTCGATGCGACCTGGACCGAGGCGCGCAAAATGTTCCGCAAGAGCCCCTATCTCGACCGTTTGCCGGTGCTCGGTTTGTTGCCTGAGCAGCTGTCCCGCTATCGTCTGCGCCGCTCCAAGCGCGACGACCATCTGTGCACGGCGGAAGTGGCGGCGCTGTGCTTGGAGTTGGCCGGCGACAACCTTGGGGCGCAGGCGCTGGACGCCTATCTGGATGTGTTCACCGGGCATTACCTGGGGGCCAAGTATCACCTGCCGCTGGACCTGCAGGACGAAGCGCACCGACGCCTGCAGGTCTTCCTCTAGACGAGTGGCTCAGGCGGCCTTGGCATGCGCCTGTCGCGGCCACAGCTGCGCCACCAGCATGCCGACGAACATCAGGGCGCAGCCGAGATAGCCGCGCAGATGCAGCGATTCGCTGAGCAGCAGGGCACCGGCGATGGCGGCGAACACCGCCTCCAGCGAGAGGATGATCGCCGCGTGCGAGGCGATGGCGTGCTTCTGTGCGATGACCTGCAGGGTGTAACCGATGCCCACCGAGATCACCCCGCCGTAGATGATCGCCGGGCCGGCCGCGACTATGGCGTGCCAGTCGATTTCTTCGAAGCCCAGCGCCAGCAGCAGGCTGATCACGGCGCAGACCACGAACTGGATGGCGGACAGGCGGATCGGGTCATAACGGCTGGCGAAGAAGCCCACCAGCAACACATGCGCGCCCCAGACGAAGGCGCCGGCCAGTTGCAGCCAATCGCCGGAGGCCACGTGGAAGTTTTCGCCGACGCTGAGCAGGAACATGCCGACCACCGCCAGGCTGGCGCCGAGCCAGGTGCCCATGCCGGTGCGATGGCCGAGGAACAGGCCGAGCAGTGGCACGATGATCACGTACAGACCGGTGATGAAGCCGGAGTTGGTCACGCTGGTGAACAGCAGGCCGACCTGCTGCAGGTTGATGCCCAGCGCCAGCGCCACGCCCATCAGCCCGCCGCCGAACCAGAGGCCGCGGTTGAGCGGCGGCTTTTCTGTCGCGCTCGGGCGGCGCAGCAGCACCAGCGGCAGCAGCACCAGCGAGCCGAGGGCGAAGCGCAGGCCGGAATACAGGTAGGGGCCGATATGGTCCATGCCCAGGCGTTGGGCGACGAAGGCGCTGCCCCAGATCATCGCGGTGATCAACATCAACAGGTCGGCGCGCAGAGCTTGGCTTCGCATGGTGGGGTCTCGGCTGGAAAAGCGGCAAACTGTGCCGTAAAGCATTCAACTTGACCACCCTGGCAGCTCTCGGCATGCTGAGCGCCGCCTCCGGCCCACCACTATTAGAAGAACAGGATCTGCCCATGGCTGCTTACGAAATCCTGATTGCCGACGACCATCCACTGTTTCGCAGCGCGCTGCAGCAAGCCCTGACCCTAGGTCTGGGCTCCGATGTGCGGCTGGTTGAGGCCGCCAGCATCGCCGAGCTGGAAGCCTGTCTGGGCGAGAAGGCCGACTGGGATCTGGTCCTGCTCGACCTCAACATGCCAGGCGCCTACGGTTATTCCGGCCTGGTCCTACTGCGTGGCCAGTACCCGCAGATCCCGGTGGTAATGATCTCGGCGCAGGAAGAGGCGGCGGTGGTGGCGCGGGCGCGCGAGTTCGGTGCCAGCGGTTTCATTCCCAAGTCCAGCCCGCTGGAAACCATCCAGCAGGCCGTGCGCCTGGTGCTCGACGGTGACACCTGGTGGCCACCGCAAACCCAGGCAGTGGCCAGCGTCTCGGCCGAGGCGAAAGCCGCCAGCGCCGGCCTGGCCAGCCTGACGCCGCAGCAGTTCCGCGTCCTCACCATGGTCTGCGACGGCCTGCTGAACAAGCAGATCGCCTACGAGCTGAACGTCTCCGAGGCGACCATCAAGGCCCACGTGACGGCGATCTTCCGTAAGCTCGGGGTGCGTACCCGCACCCAGGCGGCCCTGTTGTTGCAACAATTGGAATCCATTCCCGCCGGTTAAACCGGCGGGCTTTCACGCATTTTTGACTGCGCCCGGGCTAGCTTGCGGTGCCTTCCGACTCGGTAGTTGCGTTCTATGTCGCCCTTCAAAGGCCAGACCGGCCTGAAACGTATCCTCAACGCCGCCGGCTATTCGCTGGACGGCCTGCGCGCCGCCTTCACCGGCGAGGCCGCCTTCCGCCAGTTGGTGCTGCTCAATGTGGTGCTGATTCCACTGGCGTTCTTCTGCGACGTCAGCCGCGGCGAGCGCGCCCTGCTGATCGCCGTGTGCCTGCTGGCGCTGATCGTCGAGTTGCTCAATTCGGCGGTGGAGGCGGCCATCGACCGCATCTCCCTGGAACAGCACCCGCTGTCGAAGAACGCCAAGGACATGGGCAGCGCCGCGCAGTTCATCGCCCTTAGCCTGATCACCGTGGTCTGGGCCACCGTTCTGCTCGGTTGACTGCTCAGAGCCTGTTCACGATCTGCTGCGCGTCGGCCAGACGGCGTTAAAAACAGCCTCGGAAAGCAGCTTGCTGCTAACGCGCTTCAGCGCGACCCGAAGGGCGAGTGAAACGAGTCATGCTCATTTACAGCGCGTAAACTCCGCTTCCTCAGCAGTTTTTGCCTGCCTTGCCTGACTCTAGCTCGCGATATCGTGAACAGGCTCTCAGGCAAGCGTCGGCAGCACGATCGCGTCGCTGCGCGTTACTCCGGCGGTCAGTTCGCGGCACAGGTCGAGGAATTCGCGCATGGCGGCGGTCTGGTACTTTTGTTTGTGCCAGATGAAGTAGAACTGCCGGGTCAGGTCCAGCTCCGGGGTTTCCACCGCCACCAGGCTGCCGCGGCGGAAGGCATCGCGCAGCGCCAGGCGGGAGATGCAGCCGATGCCCAGGCCGGATTCCACCGCACGCTTGATCGCCTCGGTGTGCTCCAGCTCCAGACGGATGTTCAGCGCCGTGCGGTGATGGCGCATGGCATGGTCGAAGGTCAGGCGCGTGCCCGAGCCCTGTTCGCGGAGAATCCAGGCCTCGCGGGTGAGTTCGTCGAGGCTGGCCTGGCCGCGCTGCGCCAGCGGATGCTGCGGGGCGCAGAACACCACCAGCTCGTCCTCGACCCAGGGCTGCACCTCGATCTCCGGGTGCTGGCAATCGCCTTCGATTAGACCCAGATCCAGTTCGTAGTGGGCGATCTGTTGGACGATATTCGCCGTGTTCTGCACGTGCAGGCGCACCCGGCATTCGGGGTGGCGCTGCATGAAACTGCCGATCAGCAGGGTCGCCAGGTAGTTGCCGACTGTCAGGGTGGCACCGACAGCCAGCGAACCGAAGCCACTCTTGCCGATGAGCAGGCGCTCGATCTCCTTGGCCTGGTCGAGCAGCGCCACCGCCTGCGGCAGCAGCTGGCGGCCGAGAGCGTTGAGGTTCAGGCGCTTGCCGGCGCGGTCGAACAGTTGGCAGTCGGATTGCCGCTCCAGCTCGGTCAGTGAAGTACTGGTCGCCGATTGCGACAACGCCAGCGATTGCGCGGCACGCGAGACGCTTTCCTGCTGGGCAATGGCGACGAACACCTGAAGTTGGCGCAAGGTAAATCGCATATCTATATAACCGATAACCTATATCTTAATAATCCACTTAACAGATATTGTGCCCGCCATTAGAATGCCGCGCCATAGCCCTTATCGGGCGTGTGTGTTTTTTCCGAGGAAGCCTGCATGAGCAATCTGAACGTAGAGCGTGTGCTCAGCGTCCATCACTGGAACGATACCCTGTTCAGCTTCAAGACCACCCGCGACCCGGGCCTGCGTTTTGAAAACGGCCAGTTCGTGATGATCGGCCTGCAACAAGAGAATGGCCGCCCGCTGATGCGTGCCTACTCCATCGCCAGTCCGAACTACGAAGAGCATCTGGAATTCTTCAGCATCAAGGTTCCGGACGGCCCGCTGACCTCCAAGCTGCAGCACCTGCAACCCGGCGATGAGCTAATGGTCAGCCGCAAGCCGACCGGCACCCTGCTGCTCAGCGACCTGTTGCCCGGCAAGCACCTGTACCTGCTCAGCACCGGCACCGGTCTGGCGCCGTTCATGAGCGTGATCCAGGACCCGGAAACCTACGAGCGGTTCGAGAAGGTCATCCTCGTTCACGGCGTGCGCTACGTGAACGAAGTCGCCTACCAAAAGTTCATCACCGAGCACCTGCCGCAGAATGAATTCTTCGGCGATGCGCTGAAGGACAAACTGATCTACTACCCGACCGTGACCCGCGAGCCGTTCGAGAACCAGGGGCGTCTGACCGACCTGATGCGCAGCGGCAAGCTGTTCGACGACATCGGCCTGCCGCCGATCAATCCGCAGGACGACCGCGCGATGATCTGCGGTAGCCCGAGCATGCTCGACGAGACCAGCGAAGTGCTCGACAGCTTCGGCCTGAAGATCTCCGCGCGCATGGGCGAGCCGGGTGACTACCTGATCGAGCGCGCCTTCGTCGAGAAGTAAGCGCCAGCGTTGTATCCCCAAGCCCGCCCATCGGCGGGCTTTTTCTTGGCTATGTCCCAGTTACGTGTTGGGACGCACAGGCCTAGTAGGTGATGCCTGAGGCGATGATTCGTAGGGTGGGTTAGCCGTAGGCGTAACCCACCGACCAGGTTGGACGCTGGTGTCCAGGGTGGCGCCGCCGCTGGTGGGTTACGCCGCTACGCGGCTAACCCACAAAAAGCGCTGTGCAACCCTTAACTGGTACATAGCCTTTTTCTTGGCTCTGTCTCAGCCCTGGCTGAAGCGCTGGCCCGACAGCGCCGGATGGTAGAGCGGCTGGATCTTGTTGCCGGCCGGATCGAGCAGATGGAAGCTCCAGGCGCCGTCGCCATGGGCGAATGGCCGGTCGAGCAGGGTCACGCCCCGGGCTTGCAGATAGTCGTACCAGGCCTGCAGCTCCTCCCGGCTGTCGACGACGAAGCCGTAGTGGTCGACCGCCTGCACGCCGCTGCTTTCGGCGTAGGCGCGGCCGAGGGAGAGGTTGTCGTTGCCGCAGGTGAGGTAGACCAGATCCTCGTTGGCGCGGTTGAGCACCTGCATGCCGAGCACGTCGACATAGAAGCGCTCGCAGGCTTCCAGATTGGGCACCAGCAGCGCCAGGTGGCGCAGGCCATTGAGGCGGCCGGGACGATTGGGCATTATCAATACTCCATTTTGTATACAATTTGTCGCGACTATAGGACAAAAAGGAGTCCGCTGTGTACTGCCTGCTGCTCAAAACCCAACTCAAACCCGCCAGCCTCGAGGCCTTCATGGCCGCCATTCGGATCAATGCCACCGCCTCGGTGCGCGACGAGCCGGGCTGTCTGGTCTTCGACGTGCTGCAGGACCGCAGCGATCCCGATCTGGTCTGGCTGTACGAGGTCTACGTCGATGAGGCGGCCTTCGAGGCGCACATGCGCACCCCGCACTTCCTCGCCAGCCGGCCGCTGGTCGAGCCGTTGATCCTCAGTCAGGAGGCCATCGAGGGCGATATGCTGGTGCGTGGCTAAACTCGGGGCGCCGGCAGAAAACCGCTAGGGTCGGGAGTATGCCGAGAAAGTACATGGCGGCCGCGGGCGTGAATTAGCCTCAAGCTAGGGGTCGCAGGTGCCGCGGTAGGCGTTGCGACGCGGCCGCATGCTGGCGAGCTACGCCGGCGTGACCTCGAGCACCGTGATCCGCCCCGTCTCCGGGTAGTGCCAGCGCACATCCACGTCCCACAGGCGCGCACCGTAGCGCCGCGCGGGTTCTGGCTGCTGATACGCCGGGCGCGGGTCCTGGGCCAGGCATTGCTCGATCAGCGCCACCAGCGGTTCGCCGAGGCGCTCGCCATGCGCCTGGGCCTCAGCCAGCGCCGTTGTGCTCCAGTCCACCGTGATCGGCGCCGGCGCCTGCTCGGCGATGCCGTTGTGCGCGCCGGCGAGGCAGTCGGCATAGGGCACATAGGGCTTGATATCCAGCACCGGCGTGCCGTCCAGCAGGTCGATGCCGGACAGCCATAGGCGTCCCGGCTCGACCTTGTCCAGGCGGACCACCGATTGGCCGATGCCATTGGGGCGGTGCGTCGAGCGGGTGGCGAACACCCCCAGCGACTGATTGCCGCCCAGCCGCGGCGGGCGCACCTTGAGGCGCGGCTTGTCTTCCAGGGCCTGATGGAAGATGAACAGCAGCCAGACATGGCTGACCTGCTCTAACCCCTGTACCGCCTCGGCCTGATCGAAGGGTGCCACCAGCTCCAGCACCCCGCGCGCCGCGGGTGCCAGCTGCGGCTGGCGGGGGATGGCGAACTTCTCCTTGAAGCAGGAGCGGACGAAACCAATCGGGGTGACGGAGTAGGACATGGGGCGAACCGCCGGCTGCAAAGGCGCTCATGATAGCCGAGCCAGGGCGCTCAGCGGGGTGGCGGGCGGCGGGTCGCCAGTTCGCCCAGGTCGACCGCCTCCTGCAGCCGGCGCACTTCCTCGAGCAGGCCGAGGAAGCGCTGGCCGAACGGCGTCAGCCGGTATTCCACCTCCACCGGCGGCTTCTCGCCGTGCACCGCGCGCTGGACGATGCCGAAGCGCAGCATTTTCTGCCAGCGTTCGTTCATCACCTTGCTGGACAGCCCCGGACAGGCGCGCAGAAAGGCGCTGGGCCGCTGGCAGCCTTCGGCGCACAGCTGCAGCAGGCGCACCGACCACTTGCAGCCGACGATGCTCTCGACCATCGCCGCCACCGGGATGGCCCCGTCGTCAGCGGCGGTCAGGGCCGAGCGGGCTGGATTCTGCGAGTCGATCATGGGCGCCTTACCGAAAAGTACCTTCCAGACATCAGCCTAGCCCAGGCGTAGATTGCTGGGACGGGGTGCCGCCGCGTGCCCCGGCCTCTCCAGACGAAAGGAGCCCAGTCATGAGCGATTCGCTGAACATCCCCGGCTACAGCGCCGGGACCACCGCCGTGGCAGCATCCCCGGTGACCCTCGCCGACTTCGCGTTGATGCGCAAAAGCGTGCTCTTCGATGACCAGGACATCCGCTACCTGCGCCTGTCCCATGAGGTCTTGAAGGACCAGGTCGAGGCCATTCTGGATGTCTGGTATGGCTTCGTCGGCGCCAACCCGCACTTGCTGGCCGCGTTCTGCGCTCACGATGGCCAGCCGCTTGGCGATTACTTGGGCGCCGTGCGCCGGCGCTTCGGCCAGTGGATCCTCGACACCGCGCGCGCCGAGTACGACCAGCGCTGGCTGGACTACCAGCACGAGATCGGCCTGCGCCACCACCGCAGCAAGAAGAATCGCACCGACGGCGCCGCGGCGAGTGCCATCGTGCCGTTCCGCGACCTGTTCCTGCTGATCTACCCGATCACCTTCACCCTCAGGCCCTTCCTTGCCAAGGCGGGGCACTCCGCCGAGGACGTCGAGAAGATGCACGCCGCCTGGCTGAAGTCGTGCCTGCTGCAGGTCACCCTGTGGAGCCGTGCTTACGTGAATGCGGGGGACTTCTGATGCCCGCGCCAGCCCCCGAGTGGCAGACCAGCGTCTGGCTCAACACCCAGGAGCCGCTCAGTCTGGCAAGCCTGCGCGGGCGGGTGGTGGTGCTGCATGCGTTCCAGATGCTGTGCCCGGGCTGCGTGGCCCATGGCATTCCCCAGGCCCAGCGCGTCGCCGAGCTGTTCCGCGACGCGCCGCTGACGGTAGTTGGTCTGCACACGGTGTTCGAGCACCACGAGGCCATGGGCGTGGAGGCGCTACGCGTGTTCCTGCAGGAGTACCGCATCCGCTTCCCGGTCGGCGTCGATGCCAGCGGGCCCGATGGCGAACGCATCCCGCGCACCATGCGCGCCTATGCCATGCCCGGCACCCCGACCAGCATCCTGATCGACGCCCGGGGCCGCCTGCGTCATCAGGTGTTCGGCGTGCATGAGGACCTGCTGCTCGGCGCCCAGATCGGTGCTCTGCTGCTGGAACTCAAGCAAGGCGCCCCAGGCGACTGAGCCGCCCGGCGTGGAGCCGTTTGGGGCGTCAAGGGTTCGGCGTGAACCAGAACTCGATCTCGTCGGTTTCCTGGGCGAACTCGGCGGCATGCTCGGCGTGGGCGGGGACATGGTACCAATCGCCGACGCCATAGCGACGGACCTCGCCAGCCATGTGCAGGATCAGCTCGCCGCGGACGATGACGCCGTAATTGTCGGTGTCGTGGCTGTGGGGCGGGATCGAGGTGCCGGCCGGATAGGAGGCAAACAGCACATCGGCGCCGTCGGCGTTCAGGCGGTAGGCATCGAAGCGCCCATCGTAAAGCGGCAGGGAGCGGATTTTGTCGGGGTACTTTCCTGGCATGGTGGTTTCCTTTCTGCTTCAGGCTGGGGCCACAGCGGCGGGTGTCAGTCGCCAGCGCCGCCACTAGGCCTCGAGGTCGACCCGCAGCTGGCAGTCGATAATGCCGCTGCGATCCCAGGGCTCAGTCTTGAACTGTTGGTGGATGCTGTCGAGCTCGAGCGTTGACGAGGCGGTCAGTGCGGTCGATTTTTCTGAGTCGTGCGCGCACAGCTAGGCCAGCAACTAGGTTATGTGCCTGTTAAGTGTTGAACACGGCTTCTGTCGATACTGATATTCAGGCGGCCGCCGCCCGGCCGAGCAGGAGCAGGCCCCAGCCCACCAGCAGCAGGCCGCCCAGACGGCCGAGCCAGGGTCCGCCGGGCAGGGTCTTCTCGAGCAGCACAAAGCCGCCGAGCAACGCCACCCACAGCATATTCATCACCCCGCCGACGAACAGCAGCCCCATCAGCGCCCAGCAGCAGCCCAGGCAATACAGGCCGTGGGCCAGGCCCATGCGCCAGCCACCGAGGATTCCCGGGCGCCAGTAACCGAGCAGGAACTGCAGCGGGCCGCGGCACCGCTTGAGGCAGGCCGACTTGCTCGGCAGCCACTGATAGACGCCCGCGACCAGCAGCAAGCCCGCGCCCAGGCCGGCACTCTGGCTGCGCATCGCCGGGCTGAGCAGGGCGAGCTGCTCGAGCCCCCACTGCAGGAGGGTGGCGAGCAGGCTGAAGGCACTCCACACCAGCACATAGGCCAGGCTAAACAACAGCAGCGCCCAGTGCCGCTGCGGCGTCGGCGTGCGTTTGCGCAGGACCTGCTGATAGAGCAGCAGCATCGGCAGGGCGCTGGGCAGCATCATGCCGACCATCATCACCGCCCACATGGCGAACATCAGCAGGGCCCCGTCGCTGCCCCAGGGCATCGGCATGCCGACCATCGCCAAGTCGGCCATGCCGCCGGGTGCGCGCATGTCCTCGGCCAGGCGCAGCAGCGTCAGCCAGGCCAAGCCGCAGAGGGCGAGCAGGCAGAGCAGGAACAGCCACTGCTCCTTCGCCAGCCCCTTGCGCTGGGCCGCCGCCGGCAGCTCGGCCACCCTTAACGCACCACCCCGCGCCCGGTGAAGTGCAACTGGGCGAAATGTCCGTGGCTATGCTGCGAGCCGATCTTGATCGCCCCCTGGGTCTGGTAGCTGCCGCTGGCCATCTGCGCCTCGGTGAACTCGAAGCCCTGGGGCAGAATCAGCCGTGCCTCCTGGGGTTCGCCGGTGACCGGGTTGCGGATCGGCTCGCCGGTCACTTCCAGCACGCCGGGGATGCGCGTGTGCGCCTGGCGGGTCACCATGTCCACGGAGAACTCGATCGGCACGAACTGCGGCTCGTACATCTCGCTGATGGTGCTGCTGAAGACCTGGAATACGGTGGCGCCCGGATCGGTTTCCTCGCCGGCGAGGATGCTCAGCAACGCCTTGCGTTGCGCCGCCGTGGCCTTGTCCTCGATAAACACCTGGCAGCGGCCGTTGCCTTCGTGGATGGCGCCCGGCCAGGCGAAGGTGCCGACCCAGCAGAGACCGTCCAGTGAGATATCGTTGAAGTGCCCGTGCTGCACCCGCATCGACACCACCGCCTCACAGTGACCGTGGGTGGGTGGTGAACTGAATTGACACGGGCAGCCCCAGTTGCAGTTACAGGAAGCGAATTCGACGCCCTGCAAGCGCCAGTCGGCCATGCTCATGGCTTACCTCCTTGCGCCCTGGCGGCGCGAGGTGCTGTGGCCCCCAACTGATAACGCTAGCAGAGCGGGCCCGGCAGGCTGGCACTAGCCGACCGGGGGCCTGCCGGTGGCGTCAGAGCCTGTTCAGGGCCGTCGCGAGTGAGCGCAGCAGATCGTGAGCAGGCTCTCAGAGCCTGTCTCGGATCTCGCGAGCTAGAGCGAGACAAGGCAAAAACAGTCGAAGAAGCGCAGTTTACGAGCTGTAAATGAGCATTCTGAGACTGTTTTTAACGCTGTATCGCCGACGCGCAGCAGATCCGAGACAGGTTCTCAGAGGCTGAAGCCGCCGTCGATGGGGATGATATTGCCGGTCATGTAGGCCCCGGCGGTGCTCGCCAGGCTGATCGCCAGGGCGGCCATCTCTTCCTCTCGGCCCCAGCGATGCATCGGGATATGCGCGCAATCCGCGGCCAGCGCTTCGGCATTTTCTGTGATATGGCGGGTCATCTTGCTCGGGAAGCGCCCGGGAGCGATGACGTTGACGTTGATGTGCTCGCCGACCAGTTCGCGCGCCAGCAGGCGCGACAGCTGGTGCAGCGCCGCCTTGCTCGGGCCGTAGGCGTAGGCCTGTTCGCCGAAGGAGGAAATCCCGGCGACCGAGCCGATATTGATGATCCGCGCCGGGTTCTGCGCATCGCCGGCCTTGCGCAGCAGTGGCAGCAATTGCTGGATGCAGCTGAACACCGCGGTTACGTTGAGCTGCATGACCTTTTCCCAGCCCTTCAGCGGGTAGCTTTCCAGCGGCGCGCCCCAGCTGGTGCCGGCATTGTTGACCAGGATGTCCAGCTGGCCGAGGTCTTCCGCCAGCTGCGCGGCCAGGGCCTGCACGCTGGCTTCGTCGGCCAGGTTGGCGGCGATCCCGTGGCATTCGCCAAAGGCGCTCAGCTCAGTGGCGGTGTCCGCGCAAGCCTGCGCATCGCGGGCGCAGACATAGACCTTGGCGCCGGCCTCGACGAAGCCCTTGGCGATCATCTTGCCGATTCCGCGGGTGCCGCCGGTGACCAGGGCGGTGCGGCCCTGCAGGGAGAAATACGGGTGCATGGCGAGTCCTCATGGCGATAGGTGGCATTACCCTAAACGGCTCCGGCCGCCAGCGGAGGCACTATTGCCCTTGGGAATGCCCGGCCATGAGGTGGCCTTGGGTCAGTAACGGCTCAGCCGCGGACCCGGTGGGTCAGTCCCTTGAGGAAGTTGCGCAACAACTGGTCGCCACAGGTGCGGTAGTTGCTGTGGCCGAACTTGCGAAACAGCGCGCTCAGCTCCGGACGGGTCACCGGCAGATGCACCGCGTCCAACAGCGCGAGGATGTCGTCTTCCTTGAGCTCGAACGCCACCCGCAGCTTCTTCAGCACGATGTTGTTGGTCAGCGGCAGTTCAATCGGCGGCGCCGGGCGGCTTTCATCCTTGCCCCGCCGGTGGATCACCAGGCCATCCAGAAAGTGCGCCAGCACCTCATCGTCGCAGGCGGCAAAACCGGCCTCGTCATCCTTCTTCAGATAGGCGCTGACTTCGGCCGTGGGAATGTCGTAGTTGGCCAGCTTGAGGATCTCGGCGACCTTGGCGTCGCTGAGGTCGAGCATGTAGCGCACGCTACGCAATACATCGTTATTGAGCATGTCGGTGTCCTGATCGAGGCGGAAAGATCCGCAAAATTTGTATGTGATGGCGTGGTGCTTAGAGCCTGTTTACGATCTCGCGAGCTAGAGCCAGACAAGGCAAAAATGGCCGAGGGAGCGGAGTTTACGAGTTGTAAATGAGCATCCCGAGGCCATTTTTAACGATGTGTGGCCGACGCGCAGCAGATCGTAAACAGGCTCTTAGAAGCGTTCACTGGCAGCCAGATAGCGCCATTGCCCCGCCGGCACCTTGCCCAGCGGCACGCCGCCGATGCGGATACGCTTCATGCTCAGCACCTGCAGGCCGACCGCCTCGCACATGGTGGCGATCTGTCCCGGCTGGGGGTTCTTCAGGGCGAAGCGCAGGTGGGTTTCGTTCTGCCAGCTGGCCTTGGCCGGCGGCAACTCCCGGCCCTTGAACGCTAGCCCGCGCCTGAGGCGTTCGAGGCCATTGGCGGCGATTGCCCCGCTGACCTCGACCACATATTCCTGCTCCAGCTTGGCGGCGTCCTCGGTCAGCTTGCGCAGGGTGCGCCAGTCCTGAGTGAACACCAGCAGACCGCCGGCCTGTGCCTGCAGCGGCAGCGCCGTGCTCAGGCGCGCGAAGTGGCCCTTGAGCGGGCGCACGCCGGATTGGTCCTCCGCCCACTGCGTTGCCGGGCCGAGCAGCGCCTGAACGGAGCCGGCTTTCAGGCCACCGGCCTGGTGCAGCAGCAAGGTCACCGGCTCCAGCGGGGCGGGGGTGGCACCGGGGAGCAGGGCAACCGCCTGCTCCAGCACCTTGAACTGCGGCTCATCCACCACCTCGCCATCGACCGTCACCCAGCCGCCCTCGATATACAACTCCGCCTCCCGGCGCGAGCAGCCGGTCAGTTCGATAACGCGTTTGGACAGGCGCAGGGGTTCAGACATGAGGTTGGGACCGAAGCAGGGGCAGGGCGGTCATTGTAACCGCGGCGAACGCTGCCGGGGCGGGATGGGGCAATTGAAGGCGCTGTCCCAGTGACGTGTTGGCGATGGCGTAGCCTGGATGCAATCAGAAGTGCAGCATCCCAAGCCCTGTGGGCTATCAGCACATTCTGAACCTGTAGGCGCGAATTCATTCGCGAAAGGCTTGGCAGCGCCTTCATCCCCGATTCGCGGATAAATCCGCTCCTGCAAAAGGCACTGCCCCCTGCAACACATAACAGGGACATAGCCTAATTGAAGCGTTCGAGCCTTTGGCCGGCCAGGCCGGCGGAGCCAAAGGCGTGGTGAGCGGGTTATTTGACCACGTTCAAGCGCTTGTCGGTGAACACGCAGACCACTCCGGAGCGGTTGTACATCACCTGGTAATTGAAGTCGCAATAGGCCGCCGCCACGCTCAGCTGTACCTGCTCGTTGCTCTGCTGCTCCGGCCGGAACCAGGCCAGTTGGCCCGGCTTGCAGCGCTCCGCCTGCGCGTCGGTGTTATAGGTGCACAGGCCAGACTGGTCGATACCAGCGTCGTCCTTGAAACAGGCGGACAGGGACAGTGCAGCGGCACTCAGTAGGATCACGCGGGCAATCTTGTTCATGGGGCTTCCAGGTGCAGGATGACGGGAAATGGAACTCGGCTTTTTAGTGTGAAGAAACCCCTAAAGGTTCCTTCGCGGCGACGCGCACTCAGTCGACCACAAACAGCTTGGCGCCAAGGTGCGTATATGAGCGGTGCGGCTCGGCATTATCCGCCACCTGGTAGCTCATGCCAGGCTGCAGCACGAACTGGCGGCCGTCCTCCAGTTCGGTATGCAGCTCACCTTCCAGGCAAAACAGGATATGCCCCTTCACGCACCAGTGATCGGCCAGATAGCCCGCGCTGTATTCGACCAGGCGCACACGGATGTCGCCGAAGTGTTGGGTGCGCCAAAACGCCGAGCCGGTTTCACCTTTGTGCTCGGTTTTCTCGATTTTCGTCCAGTCGGTGGTGCCGAAAGGAATGCCGGTTATCTGCATGCTGAGTGACTCGCTGGCGAGTGTAGCGATTGAGGGCTATGGCGTTGCCGCCGGGTTAACCCTGATTGATGGCGCTGGGCTCCATGTACATGAGTTCCCAGATGTGGCCATCCAGATCCTCAAAGCCGTGGCCGTACATGAAGCCGTGATCTTGTGGCTGGTTGTAGGTTGCCCCGCCGGCTGTGACCGCCTTGCGCACCAATTCATCGACCTGTTCCCGGCTGTCTGTCGACAGGCAAACCAGCACTTCGGTGCTCTTCGTGGCATCGCAAAGGGCTTTCGGGGTGAAGGTCTTGAACTTCTCCTCGGTTAATAACATCACGAAGATGTCGTCGCTGACGATCATGCAGGTGGCGGTCTTGTCGGTGAATTGCGGATTAAAGCTGAAGCCGAGTTGGGTGAAGAACTCGACCGATTTGTCGAGGTTTTTGACCGGCAGATTGACGAAGATATTAGTGGCCATGGGTTCACCTGTTGATGGGTACGCGCTGCACGCAGTATCGGTAAATGGGCGTCGATGTGTGACATCAACGGAGCACAGCCAGCGTAGCCGGTTCACCACGAGCTACGCCCCGCGGCGCCGCACATGGAGCCTACTTCGCTCGCCTTGGCCTTGCCTTTCCGACGGATGTATTGAGGGCGGCCGCGGCACAGATAAGCGCCTTGAACTCGCTCGCGTCGACCTCCTCCCCCTCATGGATGTCAATCGCGCGCCTTACGTTCCCGTCGAGGCTCGAGTTGAAGAGCTTGGCCGGATCCTTCAACGAAGCCCCCCTGGAGAAGGTCAACTTCACTATCGACTTGTACGACTCGCCGGTGCAGATGATCCCGTCGTGCGACCATACGGGAGTGCCCATCCACTTCCACTCTTCGACGACGTCCGGAACTGCCTCTTTGATGAGTTTGCGCATTCTGCTCAAGGTCTGCCCGCGCCAGTCCCCGAGTTCGGTGATTCTTTTGTCAATCAGCTCAGATGCCGACTGGCCCTCGGTCGAACCCGAATTTTTCATGTTTTCCTCCCCCGCGAACGGGATCCGGTAGTTAGCCTAACGATTAAGCTAACGGGCAGACAAAAGCGCAGCTTTTGGCTGTCCAGCGAACGAAGTGAGCGAAAGTTGAGCGCATTGTTAAGCTAGCTCATGGTTTCCCAGAGTCTCAATACACTCGCCGAGCCTTCTCCTGACATCATTGTGGATGTCATTAATTTTAGTGCCTTGTTTGAATACCTCGTTTTTTGCCACGGCCTCATAAATTTTTGATGCATCTTTCTCAATTTCTAAGAGAGATTTCCGCAAAGGCAGAATTCCGAGGAGCGTGATCAAGGCGCGAGCTTCAGAAATAATATTTCTTGCATCTAGGTTGTGCTTTAGAGAGTCTTCATGCACTGATGTCAATGGAGTGGCGTCTTTGTTTGCCACATGAGCCCAGAACGGGTGCGTGGCTTCATCTAGCTTGAAGTGTGCCAGCTCCAGCTTCAATGCGGCCTGCTGAAGGATTTGCCTTCTGAAAGCTCGTTCTTCCTTGGCTTTCTCATGTGAAGAGTTATGCCGAGCCACAAAATACGTAGCTGATCCACTAATTAAGGCCCCTAAGCCTATCTTTAGTGCAGTATCGATCAGCGTGTAAATATCTTTTTCCATTAACTTTGCCTAACGTTCAGGTTAAGGGGCGGGCTTTAGCCCGTCCCTAGTGAGCGAAGCGAACGGCCTTGAACCGCTAGTTAGACGTTAACTCCAAGACTTCGGATCAATCTTAAAATTTTCATTTTCCAGACGACGAAGCTCCTGAAAGCTCTTAGAGCTTTCTTTGATCTCGCCCCAGGCACGCTTGAAAGAAGGGAGGGCAAGGTTTGATTCTATTCCAGATAGCCAATTTTCCCATGCCTCCTTGTTAATGCGGCCGCGCTGCCTTAAAGATATTTGCTCGTTGGTTAAGTCAATATACCTATAAAGTTCATCGAAAGTTTTTTGAAATTCTTCTTCAGAGATATCTATACCGAGCAATGCTTTTGTCGGGATTTTTGCCGCTAGCTCTCTGTACTCTTTTGCTAGGCCGTCTTCGAATTCAAGTTGGGCAATGTTTTTTGATATGCGTAGTTGCCAGAAAGCTAAAAACACACCGCATGCAGCAATAACTGATGCTAGGGCGGAAATCCAATCTGGCGTAATGTATTTGCAAGCTTCCAAGGTCGCCTCGATCTTGATTTGACGTCTAACGATTAAGCTAAGGGGCGGGCTTTAGCCCGTCCCAGCGAACGAAGTGAGCGATTTGAGCGCATTGTTAGGTACCCAACACTCCAATTTCTGTTGCAGTTTGGTTGCTGCGAGTGAAGTGATATATCTGGATTTTATGTGGGAATTCTATGCCTTTATATCGGGAGACCAGCCACTCAGCAAGCAGAAGGTCTGTTAAAACATGAATGCGGGTTTCATTTCCTTGCCACAGGGTTAGCCAGAGTATTTCCGAGCATGCTCGATCACAGCCGCCAGTGTTACGGTTATTACCACCGGTTTTAAGGGGGCTTGTGGTTACACCCCCGATTACGTGTTCTGGTGAGTAAATATCAAATTCATGCATAGCATGAGCGGTGCCAAAACTTAGTTTTGAATTGGTTGCATTAATGCCGCCGAATATTAAGTTTATGGCTGCTCGTGCTTCTGACTCGACTTTTAGGCGTTCCCGTTTATTCATGATTGGGTATCTAACGTTCAGGTTAAGGGGCTGCGGAACGCAGTCCCGAGTGAGCGAAGCGAACGGCCTTGAACCGCTAGTTAGGCAGCAGCCTACTCACTCTCATCCGTGTATCGGATTGCTGTGCCGCTAAAAGTAACCTTTTCCCAGCCCATAGAAGAGCTGACAGTTGTGGCATAAACGCTGGCGTTGAAGCCAGTAGCCGTTGCGGAGCCGTACGCCGAGCCGGCGGTGTTACCAACTGTTAGTTGGCCATAAGGCTTGGTGCCTTTACCGGTAAGAACAATTGCATTGGCACCGATTCTGGCGGCTTCTTCTTTCATGGCCGCTATTGCTGCGGCCTCAGTCTTTGCTTTTGTGAAGTAATCGTCTGTTGCAGCGACACCCTCAACTAGAGCAATGACTGTGTGCTTTTTCTGCGGTGGTTCAATGAGCAGCGAGATTGAATTCTGGTCTGTGGACGGATGGGCACCACCTTCACCAACCAAGATTGAGGTGCCGCTGGTGGAGCACGCAGTAAGGCCAACTAAAATTGCGAGAAGAAGTGCAGCTTTGCTCTTAAGCATGATGATTCCCAAGTGGTGTGTCGTGCTGCCTAACGTTCAGGTTAAGGGGCCGCGGAACGCGGTCCCGAGTGAGCGAAGCGAGCGGCCTTGAACCGCTTGTTAGGCGAAGATGCTCGGGCCGACGCGTTGTTGATTGCGGCACGATGGCTGAGCCGCCGCGAACATTCAAGCGCGTACTACGCGACAGGAAAAACACTTGTGCACGGCGCCTGTGCGCCAGCCTGGGCGGCAACCGGGCGAGAGCCAGTACGAGCGCCACGGCAAGGTTGCCGGCCGCGCAGTGGTGGCGGAATAAATGCTGAGAGTGCGGTGGCTAACCCAACTTCCATGTTTTGCACCGAGTCCAAAAGTTACTGACGCCTAACGATTAAGCTAAGGGGCGGGCTTTAGCCCGTCCCAGCGAACGAAGTGAGCGATTTGAGCGACTTGTTAGCGGCTCCACGGCCCTGTGATTTCTCGCCAATTCAACCCATCACCAAAGGCATCAACGACAGCTTTTATTGCATCTTCATGAGTTTTACCTTTTCCATATGTGCCGCAATCTTGGCACTCGCAAAGGTAGTAACTATTTTTAATGTTGTATGTTTTTAGCTCTTTAAGGCCGCACTGCGGACATTCTTCGGTGGCCAGGTAGTGCTTTTCTTTTTCATTGAGCCAGGCGCTTAATAGAAGTCTATTTATTTCAGCGCGGGCATCTGAGATCTTTTGTTCTTCCTGATGTATTGTTTTTACTAGCTCAGGATCAAACCTGCCATCGGCATAATTGGCAGGATTTTCCTCTGGGAAGTCTTCGAAGTAATCAGACCATTCGCCCATTTTTGGATCTCCAATATTCGTACTGTTCGGGTTGTTGCCGCTAACGATTAAGCTAAGGGGCGGCGGAACGCCGTCCCAGCGAACGAAGTGAGCGCTTTGAGCGCATTGTTAGGTACGCTCGCTCACTAAATTACCATGGTACTTCTCTATTTCACGGCTAACATCGCGAAGCTTCGTGTCTAGTTCAGCGTATGTTTCTCTGGCCGCCTGAGTACCGCTTGGAGAGCTTTTGAGAAATTCAGCAAGCTTAACTTGGTGGTTCATTAGTTCGAGGTAGTGTTGGCGTAACGCTAGCAAGGCATTTAAGCGACCAATGTCATTTGCTTTCTTGGCTTCGTGCGCTGACCAGCGTGCATAAAGTGCAGCGAGACCGGCAATTAATGCTGCACCGATGGCTATTAATTCTTCCATGGTCCTTGAGGCCTACCTTGAGTACCTAACGATTAAGCTAAGGGGCGGCGGAACGCCGTCCCAGCGAACGAAGTGAGCGATTTGAGCGCATTGTTAGGTTTCATTGCACGCCCCGCTTTGAACCAATGTGTTTCGCCCCGATATCTATTAAGAAAAACGCAGAGATAGGTAGCGATAGCCAAAATAGAATAGGGCTCCAGAACATACCGAAGCCTAACCATGGCAGCAGATCAAAGCCGCCAACTGAGCAGGGAGCCAGATTTTTAATATTTCCCTGGCAGTTGAAGTGGTGATAGGAGAAAACGCCCAGCTTCCAGAGGGCAAAGAAGAGAGCTGGGGGAATTACTGCAAGAGTGTATTTGGTCATCCATGCCATTGTGGAACCTAACGTTAGGTTAAGGGGCCGCGGTACGCGGTCCCAGTGAGCGAAGCGAACGACTTGAACCTGTAGTTAGACGCAGTGGCCAAGCCGGACATTGAATTAACAGGCGACGCTGACTGTACCGCGAGCCGAACAAAATTACCGAACAACATACGTGCGGCCGTTTGCCCGCGCAGAAATTTCGTTTGAAATAGGCTGATTGCGCCAACACTTGGCCGTGAAAGCCAGCCAATAAAACGCCGGTAAGCAAGCGGAAGCAAGCGCCGCCACGGATCAAAATTGCCCGCAACGCCGAACATTAAAAGTGATGTTGAATTAATGCTTCCGTGCATACAAAAAACCAACCAAAAAGTAACGGTGGCTAACTACTATTAGGCGACATGCCATGTCGCGTTCTCTGTCGCGACGGCATGTCGTATAACGTTCCTTGTCGTCCTGTAAGTCCTTGTCTAGCTTAGAGGTGGTCGCGGTAAACGCGACATCACTCAGGGAGAAACGCGACATGGATGACGGCAAGCCCAGATTGCTGGATCAAGTGCGCCAGCAGATTCGACTCAGAAACTATTCCATTCGGACCGAGACTGTCTATGCCGAGTGGGTGAAGCGCTATATCCGTTTTCACAAGTACCGTCACCCGGCGGAGATGGGGGCGGCGGAGATTGAGGCTTTTCTTACGCATTTGGCAGTTCGGCGGAACGTGGCGGGTTCGACGCAGAACCAGGCCTTGGCGGCGCTGCTGTTTCTTTATAAAGAGGTACTGAAGATCGAGTTGCCTTGGCTGGAGGGGATTGTTCGGGCCAAGAAGCCTAAGCATTTACCTGTGGTGTTGACGCGTGAGGAGGTGGCCAGGGTGTTGGCCGAGTTGTCGGGTGTGCATTGGATGGTGGCCAATCTGTTATATGGCTCGGGTCTGCGCTTGTTGGAGGCGTTGCGCTTGCGAGTCAAGGATGTGGAGTTTGCCCGTGGCGAGATTCTGGTGCGGGACGGTAAGGGCCAGAAGGACCGCGTGACCATGTTGCCGCGGCTGGTGGTGGCGCCACTGCGGCAACACCTGGCGGAGGTCATGGCTTTGCATAAGCAAGATCTGGCCGAGGGCTTTGGGCGGGCCAACCTGCCGTTTGCCTTGGCGCGCAAGTATCCGAATGCGGCGGCGGAATGGGGCTGGCAGTTCGTTTTTCCTTCCGCCAATCGTTCGCAGGACCCGCGCTCTGCCGGCATTTTTCGCCATCATTTGCATGAGAAGACCATTCAGCGGGCGGTGCGTGAGGCGGTCGGGCGGGCGGGGTTGATCAAGCCGGCGACACCGCACACCTTGCGCCATTGCTTCGCCACCCATCTGTTGGAAAGCGGCCAGGACATCCGCACGGTGCAAGAGCTGTTGGGTCATGCCGATGTGAAGACCACCATGATCTACACCCACGTGCTCAACCGCGGCGGTTTGGGGGTGCTGAGCCCGCTGGATCGTTGAGCCTCAGAGCCGGCCGCTGCGCCTGAGCCGGCGCAGCACCCAGTGTCGGTAGCCCCAGGAAAGCAGCGGCCTGAGGCCGGGCAGGCCGAGCAGCCAGGCCAGCGGCTTCAGGCTGCGGGTGCGGCCCATCAGCAGGATATAGGCGTCCAGTTCGCGGTGGATGTGGCCCTGCTCGTCCTGCACGTGCAGTTCGGTCAGGGCCTGGTAGGGGTCGATGCCGATTCGCCGCAGCTCTTCGTCGCGCCCGCTGATATCCAGCCATTCCACTGTCTTGCTGTGTTCGCCGCTCAGCCGCTCATAGCGCCGCCGATCGGCGATGCAGCGTGGGCAGGCGCCGTCGTAGTAGACCTTGAGCTTGGCCATTCGGGGTAGCTGGGCTGGTGGGGGTAATAAAGAGTTTAGAAGAGGAGAACTCTCCAACCCTCTCCCCGGGGAACGCAGGCCGGGGAGAGGGCGCCGCCGGTCAGACCGGTTCGGCCCAGAGGTCGTATTCGTCGGCGTCGGTGATGCATACGCGGATCTTGTCGCCGGGTTTCACGTCCAGGCTGTCGATGAACACGCTGCCGTCGATTTCCGGGGCGTCGGCCCAGGAGCGGCCGACCGCGCCTTGTTCGTCCGCTTCGTCGATCAGCACTTCGATCTCCTGGCCGATCTTGCGCTGCAGGCGCGCGGCGCTGATCGCTTGCTGGTGGGCCATGAAGCGTTCCCAGCGTTCCTGCTTGACGTCATTCGGCACTAGGCCTTCCAGTTCGTTGGCCGGCGCGCCGTCCACCGGCGAGTACTGGAAGCAGCCGACGCGGTCGAGCTGGGCTTCGGTCAGCCAGTCGAGCAGGTAGAGGAAGTATTCCTTGGTCTCGCCGGGGAAGCCGACGATGAAGGTGGAGCGGATGGTCAGCTCCGGGCAGATCTCGCGCCATTGCTTGATACGGGCCAGGGTCTTGTCCTCGAAGGCCGGGCGTTTCATGGCCTTGAGCACTTTCGGGCTGGCGTGCTGGAAGGGGATGTCGAGGTAGGGCAGCAGTTTGCCCTCGGCCATCAGCGGGATGACGTCGTCGACGTTGGGGTAGGGGTAGGGGTAGACGTAATGCAGGCGCACCCACACGCCCATGCTGGTGAGCGCTTCGCACAGTTCCTTCATGCGCGTCTTGACCGGCTGGCCGTTCCAGAAGTCGGTCTTGTACGTGAGGTCGACGCCGTAGGCGCTGGTGTCCTGGGAGATCACCAGCAGCTCTTTCACGCCGGCCTTGACCAGGCGCTCGGCCTCGCCGAGCACGTCGCCGACCGGGCGGCTGACCAGCTTGCCGCGCATCGAGGGGATGATGCAGAAGCTGCAGCTGTGGTTGCAGCCTTCGGAAATATTCAGGTAGGCGTAGTGGCGCGGGGTGAGCTTGACGCCCTGTGGCGGCACCAGGTCGATCAGCGGGTTGTGGGAGGTAGCAGGCGGCACCACTTCGTGCACGGCGCTGACCACTTGCTCTTACTGCTGCGGGCCGGTGACGGCCAGCACACTCGGGTGTACGTCACGGATGTTGCCTTCTTCCACGCCCATGCAGCCGGTGACGATGACCTTACCGTTCTCGGCGATCGCTTCACCTATCACTTCCATCGATTCGGCTTTGGCGCTGTCGATGAAGCCGCAGGTGTTGACCACCACGACGTCGGCGTCCTGGTAGGTGCCGACGACTTCGTAACCCTCCATGCGCAGTTGGGTGAGGATATGTTCGGAATCGACCAGGGCCTTTGGGCATCCGAGGCTGACGAAACCGACTTTCGGCGTGGCGGGGGTGGACATGGCGGCTAACCTCGATGGGCGCTCACGAGGCGCCTTGGTCAAAAAGCGCGCATTTTTAGCGACAGGTCACGAGCTTGACCAGCCTGGCCGAGCGTGCGCCGCCACGGGGGCGCGGCGGGTTTCGAGCCGAAGGGTAATTGTAGGTAAGTCCTTCTATATTGATTCGGGCCAACCCTGCGCCACTCTTGTGTCGCCCGCATTAACGGAGCAGGATGCGCCGAATTTTTCACAGAGGAACGCCAGGACATGTCCGATGTTGCCGCAGGGACCGCAGAACACCACGAGGGCCATTCCCGCTCCGGCGTTGGCATGTTGGTGGCGGCAGTGGGGGTGGTGTACGGCGATATCGGCACCAGCCCGCTGTACACCATGAAGGAAGTGTTCATCGGCGGTTATGGCGTGCCGGTGAGCCATGACGGCATCCTCGGCGTGCTCTCGCTGATCTTCTGGTCGCTGATCTGGGTGGTGTCGATCAAGTACGTGCTATTCGTGATGCGCGCCGACAACCAGGGCGAGGGCGGGGTGATGGCGCTGACCACTCTGGCTTTGCGCGCCGCCCAGGCGTACCCACGGCTGCGCACGGTGCTGGTGATCTTCGGCTTGATCGGCGCCGCGCTGTTTTACGGCGACAGCATGATCACCCCGGCGATTTCCGTACTGTCGGCTGTCGAGGGCCTGGAGATCGCCTTCGACGGCATCGAACACTGGGTGGTGCCGCTGTCGCTGATCGTGTTGGTCGGCCTGTTCCTGATCCAGAAGCACGGCACCGAGCGGATCGGTACCCTGTTCGGTCCGGTGATGGTGCTGTGGTTCCTGGCCCTGGGGGCGTTGGGGCTGTATGGCATCTGGCAACAACCGGAAGTGCTGAAGGCGGTGAACCCGGCGTGGGCGGTGAACTTTTTCATCGCTCATCCGGGCATTGGCGTGGCGATTCTCGGTGCCGTGGTGTTGGCGCTGACCGGGGCCGAAGCTCTGTATGCCGACATGGGCCACTTCGGCCGCAAGCCGATCGCCCGCGCCTGGTTCATCCTGGTGCTGCCGGCGCTGCTGCTGAACTACTTCGGCCAGGGCGCGATGATCCTGGTCAACCCTGAGGCCGCGCGCAATCCGTTCTACCTGCTGGCGCCGGACTGGGCGCTGCTGCCGTTGGTGGGGCTGGCGACCATGGCCACGGTGATCGCCTCCCAGGCGGTGATCTCGGGGGCCTTCTCGCTGACCCAGCAGGCCATCCAGCTCGGCTATGTGCCGCGCATGTTCATCCAGCACACCTCGCGGCACGAGCAGGGACAGATCTATATCGCCGCGGTGAACTGGGCGCTGATGATCGCGGTAGTCCTGCTGGTGATCGGTTTCGAGTCGTCCGGCGCACTGGCTGCGGCCTACGGTGTGGCGGTGACCGGCACCATGCTGTGCACCACGGTGCTGATGGGCGTGGTGATGCTGCTGCTGTGGAAATGGCCGCCGCTGCTGGCGGTGCCGCTGATAGTCGGCTTTCTGGTGGTGGACGGCCTGTTCTTCGCCGCCAACCTGCCCAAGGTGGTCCAGGGCGGCGCCTTCCCGGTGCTGGCCGGCGCCGCGCTGTTCATTCTGATGACCACCTGGAAGCGCGGCCGGCAACTGCTGGTGGAACATCTCGACGAGGTGGCGCTGTCGTTGCCGATCTTCATCGGCAGCCTGCGCAGCGATCCGCCGCACCGGGTCAAAGGCACGGCGGTGTTCCTCTCTGCCCGCTCGGATGCGGTGCCGCATGCCTTGCTGCACAACATGTTGCACAACCAGGTGTTGCATGAGCAGGTGGTACTGCTCACGGTGATCAGCGAGGACACGCCGCGAGTGGCGGCGGACCGGCGTTTCGAGGTGGAGGCCTATGGCGATGGCTTCTTCCGGGTGGTGCTGCATTTTGGCTTCATGGAGGAACCGGACGTGCCCGGGGCCCTCAAGCTCTGTCATCTCAGTGAGCTGGACTTCAGCCCGATGCGCACCACCTACTTCCTCAGCCGGGAAACCGTGATCCCGTCGAAGGTGGTCGGCATGGCGCGCTGGCGCGAGAGCCTGTTCGCCTTCCTGCTGAAGAATGCCAACGGCAACCTGCGCTATTTCAACCTGCCGCTGAACCGGGTGATTGAACTGGGCACCCAGGTCGAGATCTGATCAGGGCTGGAAAACAAACGGCGCGACCCTGGATGGGTCGCGCCGTTTGCATTTTTGGGGACTACCACTTCAATCGGTGGACAACGCTTCGCGGTTTTCCACCCTACGCTGGGCGAGCTTTGGTACTGGTCGCCAGTGAGCGTACGAGTTCCGCCTAGCCGCGTCCGGGCAACATGCGGGTGAAGGTGTTGTCACGGCTGATGAAGTGGTGGAACAGCGCCGCCGCGGCGTGCAGGCCGATCAGCCAGTAGCCGAGGGTGCCGGCCAGCTCGTGCAGTTCCTTGATCTGCCCGGCCAGTTCGGGGTTCTTGCCGATCAGCGCCGGCAATTGCAGGCCGAAGAACGGGATCGGCTTGCCGGCCGCGCTCAGGATCAGCCAGCCGGCCAGCGGCGCGCCGATCATCAGGGCGTAGAGGGCCAGATGCATCAGTTGCGCCAGGCCGTTCTGCCAGCCCGCCGGGGCCGGAGAAATCGGCGGGGTGGGGCTGACCAGGCGCGTCAGCAGGCGCAGCCAGACCAGCGCGAAGACTGCCAGACCGAGCATGAAATGCCACTGCTTGAGCAGTTCGCGGGTCTCGCTGCCCTTGGGGAAGTTGCCCTTGAGTTCGATGCAGGCGTACACGCCGGCGATCAGCACCAGCATCAGCCAATGCAGGGCGATGGAAAGGTTCCCGTATCGGGAAGGGGTGTTTATCCGGCTCATCACGACTCCTCGATCCCGCCCTTGGATGGCGGGTTTGGGGCGGGAGCTTAACCTTTCAAGCTTAATCCTGCCTGAAGCGGCTCACGCTCAGCCGGCGTTGCCCTGGCGTTGGCGGATGGCCTGCAACAACCGCTCGGCCAGGGCCGGATAGTTTTCGTCGAAGTGGTGGCCGCCCGGCAGCTCCAGGCGTTCGCCCACGGCGCCGGGCTGGGTGCAGCCGCTCTCGCCGGCTTCGTCCCGGCCATACACGCAGAGCACCTTGGCCGCCGGCAGCCGGCTCAGTTGCGGGGCGGTGGCGGCTTCCTGGCCGGCTTTGCCGAGCCAGCCCTGCACTTCGATCTCGAAGCTGCCGCTGCGCGCCAGGGCGATCAGCAACAGCGCGTCGACCTGCTGTTGGTCGGCTTTCGGCAGCTGGTTGTAGAAGGCCGGCAGCACGTCGGCGCCGAAGGAATAGCCGGCGAGGACGAAGCGCCTGGCCCCCCACTTTTCCCGATAGGTCTGCATCAGCCGGCTGAGATCGGCCGCGCCCTGGGCCGCGCTCTTGTGCTGCCAGAAGTAGCGCAGGACATCGATGCCGACCACCGGGTAGCCGCGCTCGGCCATCTGCGCGGCGACGTCGCGATCGAGATCGCGCCAGCCGCCGTCGCCGGAATAGAACAGGGTGACGGTATCGACCGCCTGGCTGGCCGGTACTTCGACCAGCGGCAGCGCCTCGCCGGCGCCTTGCAGCAGGGCGTGCAACTGCTGGTTGAGCAGTTGCGGCAGGCTGGTGTCGTAGTCGCTGATGCGGGTGCTGGCGTTGCTCTGGCTGCGGGCAAAGGCGGCGCTGGCATCGTCGGGGTTGTCGTTCCAGGCGATGCTCCAGTGGCCATGCGCGGCTTTGGTCGGCAGTGGCGTGGCGCAGTCCGGGGTGTGCAGGTTGAAGTCGATGGACAGGGCGCGGGCCTCGTCGCGGGTCTGGGTGGCCAACCAGCGCCAGGCGAAGGCGGCGCCGGGGCCAATCCCGGCTACCAGAGTCGGCTCGCCGTCGAGCGCGGCGCCGGCAGCCTGCAGGCGTTGCTGCTGGGCGGCGCAGTCGCCAGCCGGCAATTCGACCTGGAGCAGGCGCGCGCCGCCGCTTTCGGCCAGGGCGAGCAGCTCGGCGTTGCTCAGCCGCTGCTCGCCGCTCACTGCCAGCAGCACCCGGGCCTTGGGCGTGCCGGCCGGGCTGGCGAGGGTCGCCGGGCTGCCATCGGGCAGCGGCTGCGATGCAACCTGGGCCTGCGAGGCCGGGCGACTCCACAGCAGCAGGGCGGCGGCGAGCAGCACCAGAATGAGGATGAGCAGAATGTGTCGCCAATTGTGTTTGAGCATGGGGACCTCAGCGTTTCACCAGGCCGGTCAGTCCACCGGCGATCAGCGCGGCGGTGTCGGCCAGTGCCACCAGCGGGTCGAGCCCGGCGGGAGCGGCCATGTAGCGTGGCTCCCAGGTCGGCTGGAATTTGTCCTTGAAGCGGCGCAGGCCCTGGAAATTGTAGAGCTGTTCGCCGCGACGGAATACCAGCGAGCCTAGCCGTTGGGTCAGCGGCGCGCCACGCCGTGGTTGCAGTCCGGAGAGCGGCACCATGCCGAGGCTGAAGCGGGCATAGCCCTGGGCCTTGAAGTGCAGGATCAGGCCGAGCATGAGGAACTCCATGGTCAGCTTCGGCGCCTCCGGATGGGCGCGCATCAGATCGAGGCTGGCCAGCTCATGGCTGCCGGTTTCCAGCAGATTGGCGAAGGCCACCGCGCGGCCCTGGAAACGCACCACGGCGATGCGGAAATGCTGCAGGTAGTCGGCGCTGAAGCGGCCGAGGGAGAAACCCTTCTCGCGCACATTCTTGCCGCTCAGCCAGGCGTCGGAGATCGGTTGCAGTTCGTCCAGTGGCGCCTGCCCGGCTGCGTGGATTTCCAGCGCCAGGCCATCGCGCTGGCCGCGATTCCAGGTGTAGCGCAGGTCCTTCATCTCCTTGCCCTTGGCGTCCAGGTCGAAGTGCTTGAGCTCGACGCGGGCTTCCTCGCCGAGCTTCACCGCGCTGAGGCCGATGTCCATGTAGAACGGCAGATTCTCCGCGCGGACCTGATAGAACACCGGGCGGGCGTGATGCAGGTCGCAGAGATCGCGGAACTGCCAGATCAGCTCGGCGCGCTGCAGGGCCGGGCCGATCGGGTCGTACAGCGCCACCATGCTGCGGCCGCGGCGGGCGTACATGAGGAAGGCATCCTCACCTTGCTCGCCGCGATGGAACAGCAGGGCCTTGTCGCCGGTCAGCGCCAGGCCGCCGTCCGGTTGGTCGGAGGCCTTGAGGATGGCGGCGGCGCGGGCCAGCTGCTGGCCATCCGGCGGCAGGATGACCGGCGGTGCGGTGCGCAGCAGCCAGGTCAGCGCCAGCACCGCCAGCAGCACGGCGCTGCCCAGGGCCGCGCGCAGCGCCCGCGGGGCGTTGGCGTCGAGGGCGAACTGCCACCAGAGTTCATGGCTGTAGGGCACGTCCTGATAGACGAACAGCAGCAACCACAGCGAGGCGGCCAGCACGCAGAGACTGGCCGCCAGGTAGACCTGGGAGAAGGGCAACTCCAGCAGTCGGCTGGGGCGGTAGAAGGAGCCGCGGAACAGCGCCAGCAGGCAGGCGGTGAGGGTCAGCAGGCTGGCTTCCTCCCAGTCGAAGCCTTTCAACAGCGACAGCAGGGCGCCGACCAGCAGCAGTACCAGGGTCAGTGCCCAGGCCGCCGACAGGCGCCGGCGCAAGCCTTGGGCGAGCAACAGGCAGAGCACGCCGATCAGGCTGGCGCTGAGGTGCGAGGCGTCGATCAGGCGGTGCGGGATCAGGAAGCCGATGTACTCCAGGCGCGTGTCGATCGCCGGGGTAGCGCCGGAGAACAGCAACACCACGCCGGAAATGAACACCAGCAAGGCCAGAATCGGCGCCGCGAGACCGGAGGCCACGCGAATCGCCGGAGCGCCGAGGAAGCGGCGTGCCTCGACCAGCAGCAACAGCAGGCAGGCCACCAGCAGCGGTAGCACCACGTAAATCAGCCGATAGAGCAGCAGCGCCGCGGCCAGCGGGGCCGCGCCGATCTGGCCGGCAAAGGCCGCCAGCATGATCGCCTCGAACACTCCGACACCGCCCGGCACATGGCTGAGCACGCCGGCGGCCAGGGCCAGCAGGTAGACCAGCAGGAAGGCGCCGAACGGCGGGGCTTCCGGCAGCACCAGATAGAGCACGGTGGTGGCTAAGCCGACGTCGAGGGCGGTGATCAGCAGTTGCAGGGCCGCCAGGCGCCAGCCGGGCAGACGCAGGGTGCGGCGGCCGAACTGCACCAGCAGGTTGTGCGCCAGCGGTTGCTCGGCCAGGCGCTGGCGCCAGATGACCAGGGCCAGCGCGGCATAGGCGAGGATCACCACCGCGGCGATGCCGGCCAGCAGCGGGGCCGATAGGTGCAGCGCTGCGGACGCATCGGGCAGGTCGCTGAGGGTGGCCAGCGCCGCTAGCAGCGGCAGGGCGCAGCCCAGTGACAGACTGGCGAACAGTGTCATCCGCGCCACTTCGCCGGCACCCAGGCTGCAGCGGGCATACAGGCGATAGCGCACCGAGCCGCCAGACAGCAGCGACAGGCCCACCGCGTTGCCGATGGCGAAGGCGCTGAAGCCGCCGAGCGCCAGGGTGCGCGCCGGTAGGCGCACGTCGGCATAGCGGCTGGCCGACCATTCATAGCCCAGCAGCACCAGGAAACCCAACACCGTCGCCGCCAGCGCACCCAGCAGGGAGGCGCTGGGGACGCTCAGCAGCGACTCACGCAGGGCATCGGGGTCCAGTTCGTCGAGCAAGTGTCGGCAAGCGATCAGCGCCAGCACGAACAACAGCAGGCTGACGGCCAGGCTGAGCGGCTGTTTATAGGTGCTGATGCGCTCGAACCAGCGCAGGCGGGTGGGATGAGCGGGGGAGGCCGGGGCGGAATGAGGCGTGGACGACGGGGCGCGCATAGGTAACCTCGGTGGTGGTACGCCACAGATTGGGGTGAAACATTCAGTTACCAATGGCCGGGCGAGAAAAAAATCCTGCCGCCGGGGTGCGCCCAGTCATGCCGCGTGTCGCCCGCAGCCTGTTCGCAGTGGTTGTCAGTGTAGAAGTCGATGCTGGTTGAAGGTCAGTGGTGTGCAGGGCGCACTCTCTACTGACTAGCGGGATAGGCTTCGGGGAAGAAGCCGCAGCGGGCAGTTTACCGGAGGGCGGATAGCAGAAGGCCCCGATTGCCAGTGGCAATCGGGGCCTTCTCTGTATCTGGTTGCGGGAGCTGGATTTGAACCAACGACCTTCGGGTTATGAGCCCGACGAGCTACCAGACTGCTCCATCCCGCACCGACCATTCTACAGTTGAACGCTTGCCTGTCAACCACTGATTTGCTTTTTGGATCAAAGGCTTAGTTGATTTCTTTGGGGAACGCGAAAAACAAAAAGGCCACTCGCTTGAGTGGCCTTCTTGTTGAATTGGTTGCGGGAGCTGGATTTGAACCAACGACCTTCGGGTTATGAGCCCGACGAGCTACCAGACTGCTCCATCCCGCGCCGGCCATTCTACAGCCGAACATCGGGCTGTCAACTTAAGTTTGGGAAAAACTGTTTTTCGTTCAGATGCTTAGCGTCAAACGGGTGTTACACTTTTGGCTCCAGGCCATGCCAGGCGGGGCTTAGCAGGCTATTGAGAAACTACTGCGCTCGGCCATTCGGCGTTGAAATCAGCCTCAGGAGCCGCTTGCGGCTAACGCGCTTTAGCGCGGCCCGAAGGGCGAGCGGAGCGAGTCATGCTCATTTACAACTCGTAAACTGCGCTTCTTCGGCTGATTTTGCCTGGCCTTCGCTCGCTACCTTTCTCAATAGCCTGTTACCGGACTTTCTGTGCGCAAGATCATCCACATCGACGCGGACTGCTTCTACGCCGCCATCGAGATGCGCGACGACCCGCGATTGGCCAATCGGCCGATGGCGGTCGGCGGCGCGGCGGATCATCGCGGCGTTATCGCCACCTGCAACTATGAGGCGCGCGCCTACGGCGTGCGCTCGGCGATGTCGTCCCGGCAGGCGCTCAAGCTGTGCCCGGACCTGCTGATCGTCCGCCCGCGGATGGAGGTCTATAAAGAAGTCTCGCGCGAGATCCACGGCATCTTCCGCGAATATACCGAGCTGATCGAGCCGCTGTCGCTGGATGAGGCTTATCTCGACGTCTCCGACAGTCCGCACTTTGCCGGCAGTGCCACGCGCATCGCTCAGGACATTCGCCGGCGGGTTTCCCTGCAGTTGCATATCACGGTGTCTGCCGGGGTGGCGCCGAACAAGTTTCTGGCCAAGATCGCCAGCGACTGGAAAAAACCCAACGGGCTGTTCGTCATCACTCCTGAGCAGGTCGAGGACTTTGTTTCCGCGCTGCCGGTCAGCAAGCTGCATGGGGTTGGCAAGGTCACCGCCGACAAGCTGACGCGCCTGGGCATTTCTTCCTGCCTGGATCTGCGGGAATGGAGCAAGCTGGCCCTGACGCGCGAATTCGGTGCTTTTGGCGAGCGCTTGTGGAATCTGGCGCGTGGCATCGATGAGCGCCAGGTGCAGGTCGATAACCGGCGGCAGACGGTGAGTGTGGAAACCACCTACGACCAGGATCTGCCCGATCTTGCGGCTTGTCTGGAGCGCCTGCCGGGGTTGCTGGAGCAGTTGGCCGGGCGTCTGGCGCGGCTGGACAGCAGCTACCGACCGGACAAACCCTTCGTCAAGGTGAAGTTCCATGACTTCACCCAGACCACCCTGGAACAGGCCGGCGCGGCCCGCGATCTGGACAGCTACCGCCAGCTGCTGAGCAGCGCCTATGCCCGTGGCGCCAAGCCGGTGCGTCTGCTCGGCGTGGGGGTGCGGTTGGTCGATCTGCGCGGGGTGAGTGAACAGTTGGAGCTGTTCGCGCGTTAGAACCTGTCTCGGATCTGCTGCGCGTCGGCGATACGGCGTTAAAAACAGCCTCAGAATGCTCATTTACAACTCGTAAACTGCGCTTCTTCGGCTGTTTTTGCCTTGTCTCGCTCTAGCTCGCGAGATCCGAAACAGGTTCTTAGAGCTTCAGTCCTTTTCCGGCCACAGGCGCATGGGCTTGCCCTGCGTCGGCCACAGGCGCAACTGTTCGATGGCCGAGACATCCCAACGCTGGATGGTGCCGAGCATGTCGAGGAAGCGCTGTTCCTGTTCCATCAGGGCGGGGGCGCACATCTTGCGGGTGCTGCCGGCGCTGCCGAAACTGAGGCGCTCGCCTTCCAGCTGGTAGGACGCGAACCAGTGATTGCAACCGGCGCTGCCATAGGCGCGGCCGTCCTTGTCGAGGGTGATGGTCAGATGGCTGCGGTCGATCAACGGCCGTTCGCCCAACCATTCCACCTGGTAGGTGGTTTCCTGTTCCAGAGCGGTCGGGTCCGCGGCGCAGCCGAGCAGGCTGGCGCCGATCAGACCGAGGGCTAGGGCGCGCTTCATGGAGCCTCCTTCTGGCAGCGTGGGCATAGGTGACGACCGTCGAGGTTCTGCCAGTGCAGCTCGCGAATGCGCGCCTCGGCGGCTGGGGCCTGGGCGGATTTGCCGAGGCTGGAGTCTACGGCGAACTCGAAATCCAGCTGCGTGGCGCAACCGTCGCACTGCACGTGCCAGTTGAGGATAGCCAGTTCGCGGAAGGCCGGACCCTGCGCCACGGCGACCCATTGCCCGGGCGGGTTGATCAGGTGACGAACCTTCTCCACGCTCAGGCGCATGCACAGGTCGCGGCTGCCCTTGAGGGTGACCAGCAGGCTGTCGCCGCTGTGGATCGAGCCGCCGTTGCCGGTGACCTGGTAGCGGCCCGGCGCCAGGGCGCGGCATTCGATCAGGGTGTGCTCGGGGTTGAGCAGGTTGTAGCGGAAATCATGTTCGGCCATGACGGCGGGCTCGGCGGCAATCAATAAGCTGGGCATCTTACTACGCCGGCCCGCCTTTAGAGTCCTGGCGCGGCGGTTAAGGCTCGATCTGGTTCTGTAGCCGGCCGGCGGCCCAGGCGGCGATGTTGTCGAGGGTGGTGGTGGCAATGGCGGCCAGCGCCTCGCAGGTGAGAAAGGCCTGGTGGGCGGTGACGATCACATTGGGGAAGGTCAGTAGGCGCGCGAGCACATCGTCCTGCAGGGGCAGGTCGGAACGGTCCTCGAAGAACAACGTGGCTTCTTCTTCATAGACGTCGAGGCCGAGGTAGCCGAGCCGGCCGCTTTTCAGCGCGTCGATCAGCGCGGGCGTGTCGACCAGGGCGCCGCGCCCGGTGTTGATCAGCATGGCGCCGGGCTGCATGCGCTGCAGCGTGGTGGGGTTGATCAGGTGGCGGGTCGCCGGCGTCAGTGGGCAGTGCAGGCTGACGATCTGCGCCTGCTCCAGCAGTTCGTCGAGGGCCAGGTAGCGGGCGTCGAGGGCGACCACTTCGGGGTTGGGGTAGGGGTCGTAGGCCAGCAGCTGACAACCGAAACCGCTCATGATGCGCGCGAAGGCGGCGCCGATCTGGCCGGTGCCGACCACGCCGACGCACTTGCCGACCAGATCGAAGCCAGTCAGCCCGTGCAGGCTGAAGTCGCCATCGCGAGTGCGGTTGTAGGCGCGGTGCAGGCAGCGGTTGAGGGTCAGGATCAGTGCCACCGCGTGCTCGGCCACGGCGTGCGGCGAGTAGGCCGGCACGCGGACCACGGTCAGGCCGAGTTGCTGCGCGGCGGGCAGGTCGACATGGTTGTAGCCGGCCGAGCGCAAAGCGATCAGGCGCGTGCCGCCGGCAGCCAGACGCTCCAGCACCGGTGCGGAGAGGTCATCGTTGATAAAGGCGCAGACCACCGCGCAACCCTGGGCCAGGGCGGCGGTCTCGAGCTCCAGGCGCACCGGCTGGAACAGCAACGCGGTGCCTGCCGGCCGCGGTGCGGCGAGGAAGCTGTCGCGTTCGTAGGTCTGGCTGCTGAACAGGATGATGCGCATGGCGGCTCCTTCAGGCGCTGAGATTGGCTTCGCTGGCCAGGCGGACGATGGCGGCGTCCAACTCGTCGAGGGCCAGGGCGGCAGCCGGGTCGTTCTGCTTGAGCAGGGTTTCGCTGCGCTGGCAGGCCGCGCGTAGCTGCGGCACGCCGCAGTAGCGGGTGGCACCATGCAGGCGATGCACGCGTTCGATCAGGGCCAGGCGTTCGCCGGCTTGGCGGGCCTGGTGGATCGCCTGGCGGTCGGCGGGCAGCCCGGCCAGCAGCATGCTCAGCATGTCCGCGGCCAGATCGGCCTTGCCGGCGGCCAGGCGCAGGCCTTCCTCGGCATCCAGCACGCTCAGGGTCTTGCCGGCGTGGGTGTCGACGGCCCGTTCCTGGCCTTGGTTGCGTAGCGCCAGGCCGGTCCACTTGAGCACCACTTGGGCCAGCTGGCGCTCGCTGATCGGCTTGGTCAGGTAATCATCCATGCCCGCCTGCAGCAGGGCGCGCTTCTCGTTGGCCAGGGCGTGAGCGGTGAGGGCGATGATCGGCAGCGCGCCGCCGTCGCGCTGGCTTTCCCACTGGCGGATCGCTTCGGTGGTCTGGCGGCCGTCCAAGCCGGGCATCTGCACGTCCATGAAGATCAGGTCGAAGCGCTGCTGCTGGACGCGTTCCAGCGCGGCGTAGCCGCTGTCGACGGCGCAGACCTCGGCGCCCATGTCTTCCAGCAGGGTCTGCACCAGCAGCAGGTTGGCCGGGTTGTCGTCGACACACAGCAGGCGTGCTGCCCGGCTGGCCAGCGGCGCAGGGTTTTCCGCTCGCGGCTGGCGCGGGCCGAGCAGTTCGAGCAGCGCCTGCTGCAGTTTGCGCGTGCAGGCTGGTTTGGCCTGCAGTTGGCTGGAAGCGACGGGCAGCAGGTCGTGATAGAGCGCCTGTTCGGTGGTGGGGCAGAGCACCAGGCTCTTGCAGTCGAGCCCTTCGAGCTCCCAGATGCGCTGGCTGAGCCGCTCTGGCGGCAGCTCCTGGGCGGTCACCCCGAGCACCGCCAGGCCGATCGGCTGCTCGCCGTGGCGCTGCGCGGCGATGCCCTCGTGCAGGGCGTCGAGACTGGGGTATTGCAGCACCTGCAGGCCGCAATCCTCGAGCTGGTGCTGCAGGGCCTGGCGAGCCAGGGCATGACGTTCCAGCACCGCCACGCGGCGACCACGCAGCGGGGCGCGCGGCAGGTCCTCGGCATCCGCGCGGCCTTTCGGCAGCGCCAGGCTGATCCAGAACTCCGACCCCTGTTCTGGAACGCTGGTGACGCCGATCTCGCCGCCCATCTGTTCGATCAGGCGCTTGGAGATCACCAGGCCGAGGCCGGTGCCGCCGGTTTGCCGTGACAGCGAGTTGTCCGCCTGGCTGAAGGCCTGGAACAGGTGGCGCAATTCCTCGTCGGCGAGGCCGATGCCGGTGTCCTGCACGCTGATGCGCAGCTGCGCCTGATCGTCGTTCTCGTCCTCGACCATGGCGCGAACGACGATGGTACCGGCGCGGGTGAACTTGATCGCGTTGCTGATCAAGTTGGTGAGGATCTGCTTGAGCCGCTGCGGATCGCCGATCAGCGCCAGCGGGGTATCGCGATAGACCAGGCTGACCAGCTCCAGCTGCTTGGCGTGGGCGGCCGGGGCGAGCAGGGTGAGGGCGTCCTGCAGCAGGTCGCGGAGGTTGAAGGGGATGTGCTCGAGCACCAGCTTGCCGGCTTCGATCTTGGAGAAGTCGAGGACCTCGTTGATGATCCCCAGCAGGCTGTCGGCGGATTTCTCGATGGTGCCCAGGTAGTCCTGCTGGCGCGGACTCAGCTCGCTCTTCTGCAACAGGCGGGTGAAGCCGAGAATGCCGTTGAGCGGCGTGCGGATCTCGTGGCTCATGTTGGCGAGGAATTCGGATTTGATCCGGCTGGCTTCCAGGGCTTCCTTGCGCGCGAAGTCCAGCTCGATGTTCTGGATCTCGATGGTTTCCAGGTTTTGCCGCACATCCTCGGTGGCCTGCTCGATGTTGTGCTGCAGCTCTTCCTGGGCGTTCTGCAGCGCCTCGGCCATGCGGTTGATGCCGCTGGCGACTTCGTCCAGTTCATGGCTGCCGAGCGGCGGCAGGCGGGTCTCCAGGCGGCCGTCCTTGAGTTGCCCGACGCTCTGCTTGATCTGCCGCAGTGGCTCGTTGATGGTGCGGCTCAGACGCACCGCCAGTAACGCGGTGACGAACAGGCCGGCGACGATCAGCAGCAGGCTGGCGAACAGGCTGCGATAGCCGCGCAGCAGGGTGCTGTGGTGCGATAGTTCGAGTTCGACCCAGCCGAGCAAGCGTTCACCGTCCGCTATTGGCAGGCTATCGGTCAGGTTGCGGTGGCGGCCGAACACCGGCAGCAGGAAGCGCGTGGCGTCGTTGCCGCTGCGCAGCGCCAGGCCCGTGCCGTCGCCACTGGGGGGCTGGTTGAGCATGCGCGGGCCGGCGCTGGCCAACAGTGCGTGTTCGGCGCCGAGAAAACCGGCGGCGCGTACATCCGGCTGCTCCAGGGTCTGCCTGGCGATCCGTTTCAGTTGTTCGGCATCACCCCGCGCCAAAGCCGGGGCCGCCAAAGGCGCCAGTTGCTCGGCGATCATCTGCCCGCGCTGCAGCAGCTGCACTTCCAGCTCGGCCAGTTGCACCCAGGTGAAGTAGCCGCCCAGGACCAAGGCCATCAGGCTGGCGGGCAGTAAGGTGAGCAGCAGAACGCGACCCTTGATGCCGAGATCTTTGAACACTGGCTGCCTCTTGTATGGGGTTTTCGGCAGTGTAGCGATTCACCGCGTGGGAATCTGCCCGCTTGGTGCGGCTTAGCGCATCGGCCTCGGCCACCGTGCGGCGGCCGTTTGGCTTTCGAGTTATGGCGCCTGCTGGTTTGCCGCTATCATAGTCGGCCCCGCAGTCTGGATTGCGAACGAGATCATGACTCAGCAGTACCCCACCATCGCCGACTGCGTCGGCAACACCCCGCTGGTACGTCTGCAACGCCTGCCCGGTGCAACCAGTAATACCCTGCTGGTGAAGCTGGAGGGCAACAATCCGGCCGGTTCGGTGAAGGACAGGCCGGCGCTGTCGATGATTACCCGCGCCGAGCTGCGTGGCGACATCAAGCCCGGTGACACGCTGATCGAGGCCACCTCCGGCAACACCGGCATCGCCCTGGCCATGGCCGCGGCGATCAAGGGCTACAAGATCATGCTGATCATGCCGGACAACATGAGCGCCGAGCGCAAGGCGGCGATGACCGCCTATGGCGCCGAGCTGATCCTGGTCAACAAGGAAGAGGGCATGGAAGGCGCCCGCGACCTCGCCGAGAGCCTGCAGCGTGGCGGGCGCGGCAAGGTGCTCGACCAGTTCGCCAACGGCGACAACCCCGAGGCGCACTACGAGGGGACCGGCCCGGAGATCTGGCGGCAGACCGGCGGCAGCATCACCCATTTCATCAGCTCGATGGGCACCACCGGCACCATCATGGGCGTGTCGCGCTACCTCAAAGAGCAGAACCCGGCCATCCAGATCGTCGGCCTGCAGCCGATGGAGGGCTCGGCGATCCCCGGCATTCGCCGTTGGCCGCAGGAATACCTGCCGAAGATCTACCAGGCCGAGCGCGTCGACCGGGTCGTCGACATGGCGCAGGTCGAGGCGGAAGACGTCATGCGCCGCCTGGCCCGCGAGGAAGGCATCTTCTGCGGGGTGTCCTCGGGTGGTGCGGTAGCGGCGGCCTTGCGCCTGTCGCGCGAAGTCGAAAACGCGGTGATCGTGGCGATCATCTGCGACCGCGGCGACCGCTACCTGTCCACCGGCATCTATGACTTACCCAACTGACCATGGCCAAGCGTAGCGGGCTGCGTTTCCAGCCGAGTGGCGGCAGCCGCGCGGCGGCGCTGCCGGTCGGCAAGAAGCAGAAACTGACGATCGAGCGCCTGGCCAACGATGGCCGCGGCCTCGGCTTCGTCGACGGCCGCACCTGGTTCGTCACCGGCGCACTGGCTGGCGAGGAAGTCGAGGCCCGCGTGCTCGGCGCCCGCAGCCAGGTGGTGGAGGCGCGCGCCGAACGCATCCTCGTCGCCAGCAGTGAGCGCCGGGTCGAGCCCTGTGTCTATGCCAAGCGCTGCGGCGGCTGCTCGCTGCAACATATGGCGCATGCCGATCAGCTCGCGCTGAAGCAGCGCGCGCTCGCCGAGCAGTTGCACCGCCTGGCCGGGCTCGAGCCCGAGGAGTGGGCGGCGCCGCTGATCGGCCCGGAGTTCGCCTACCGTCGCCGCGCGCGCATCGCCGTGCGCTGGGATGTGAAGAGCAAGCGCCTCGACGTCGGCTTCCGTGCCGCGGCCAGCCAGGACATCGTCGCCATCGACGACTGCCTGGTGCTGGTGCCGTCCTTGCAGCCGATCCTGCGCGGCTTGCCGCAAGTGTTGCGGGGCTTGAGCCGGCCCCAAGCGCTCGGGCATGTCGAATTGTTCAGCGGCACCGCCAGCGTGGTGCTGCTGCGCCACACCGCGCCGCTGGCGGACAGCGACCTGGCGCAGCTGCAGGCGTTCTGCGTGGCGCACGAGGCGCAGCTGTGGCTGCAGGGCACGAGCGAGCCGCAGCCGTATCTGGGCGGACAAACGCTGGGCTATCGGCTGGAACGCTGGAATTTGCAGCTGGACTATCGGCCTGGGGATTTCATCCAGGTCAATGCGCCGGTGAACGAGGCAATGGTCGCGCAGGCGCTAGACTGGTTAGCACCGCAGGCCGATGAGCGGGTGCTCGATCTGTTCTGCGGCCTGGGCAACTTCGCCCTGCCGCTGGCCCAGCGGGTGCGCGAAGTGGTGGCGGTGGAAGGTGTCGCCGCGATGGTCGCCCGCGCCGCCGGCAACGCGGCGGCGAATGGTCTGGGCAACCTGCACTTTTTCCAGGCCGACTTGTCGAATCCGCTTGCCGAAGCGCCTTGGGCTGGACAAGGATTCTCGGCAGTACTGCTGGACCCGCCGCGCGATGGCGCCTGGGAAGTGGTGCGGCAGATCGGCGCCCTGGGTGCCAAGCGGGTGCTGTACGTGTCCTGCAACCCGGCCACGCTGGCGCGCGATGCCGCCGAACTGGCGAAGCAGGGCTACCGGCTAAAGCGTGCCGGAATCCTCGATATGTTCCCCCAGACGGCGCATGTCGAGGCGATGGCGTTATTCGAGGCGGGCTAGGAAGCCCGCGTAATCCGACTAGCCCATAAAGAAGGCTGGCGTCATTCGGCGCGTTGGTTCGAGCGTCGTGGGGAAGGTAAGAGATGGTACAGGTTAGAGCGCATCAGCCGATCAACACCGACGGCAGCATCAACCTTGAGGCCTGGCTCGATCATGTCATCAGCGTCGATCCGGCGTTGGACCGTGACGCCCTGAAAGAGGCCTGCGAGTTCGCCCGCGAGGCCGAACAGCAAGCCAATGCCGCGCAGAACCTCTGGGCCGAAGGCACCTCCAGCTTCCAGGCCGGTCTGGAAATCGCCGAAATCCTCGCCGACCTCAAGCTCGACCAGGAGTCGCTGGTCGCCGCGCTGATCTACCGCGGCGTGCGTGAAGGCAAGATCACCCTGGACATCGTGCAGAAGCGCTTTGGCAGCGTGGTCGCCAAGCTGGTCGAGGGCGTGCTGCGCATGGCCGCGATCAGCGCCAGTCTCAATCCCCGCGAGTCGCTGGTGCTCGGTTCCCAGGCGCAGGTGGAGAACCTGCGCAAGATGCTGGTGGCGATGGTCGACGACGTGCGCGTGGCGCTGATCAAGCTGGCCGAGCGCACTTGCGCGATCCGCGCGGTGAAGAATGCCAGCGACGAGAAGCGCCATCGCGTCGCCCGCGAAGTGTTCGACATCTATGCGCCGCTGGCCCACCGGCTGGGCATCGGTCATATCAAGTGGGAGCTGGAGGACCTGTCCTTCCGCTACCTCGAGCCCGAACAGTACAAGCAGATCGCCAAGCTCCTGCACGAGCGGCGTCTGGACCGCGAACGCTTCATCAGCGATGTGATGGCGCAGCTGAAAAGCGAGCTGGCGGCCGCCGGCATCCGGGCCGACATCAGCGGGCGGGCCAAGCATATCTATTCGATCTGGCGGAAAATGCAGCGCAAAGGCCTGGATTTCAGCCAGATCTACGACGTTCGTGCACTGCGGGTGCTGGTTCCGCAGGTGCGCGACTGCTATACCGCGCTGGGCATCGTGCACACCCTGTGGCGGCACATTCCCAAGGAGTTCGACGACTACATCGCCAATCCCAAGGAGAACGGCTACCGCTCGCTGCATACCGCGGTGATCGGCCCGGAAGGCAAGGTGCTGGAGGTGCAGATCCGCACCCACGACATGCACGAAGAGGCCGAGTTGGGCGTATGCGCGCACTGGCGCTACAAGGGCACCGACGTCAAATCCGGCTCCAACCATTACGAAGAGAAAATTTCCTGGCTGCGCCAGGTGCTCGAATGGCATGAGGAACTGGGCGATATCGGCGGTCTGGCCGAGCAGCTGCGCATCGACATCGAGCACGACCGGGTCTACGTCTTCACCCCCGACGGCCATGCCATCGACTTGCCCAAGGGCGCCACGCCGCTGGACTTTGCCTATCGCGTGCACACCGAGATCGGCCACAACTGCCGTGGCGCCAAGATCAACGGCCGTATCGTGCCGCTCAACTACAGCCTGCAGACCGGCGAGCAGGTGGAGATCATCACCAGCAAGCACGGCACGCCGAGCCGCGACTGGCTAAACACCAACCTCGGCTACGTCACCACCTCGCGGGCGCGGGCGAAGATCGTCCACTGGTTCAAGCTGCAGGCGCGCGACCAGAACGTCGCCGCCGGCAAGGCCATGCTCGAGCGCGAGCTGGCGCGTCTGGCCCTGCCGCAGGTGGATTACGAGCGCCTGGCCGAGAAGGCCAACCTGAAGACCGCCGAGGACCTGTTCGCCGCCCTCGGCGCCGGCGATCTGCGCCTGGCCCATCTGGTCAACTATGCCCAGCAGCTGGTGGAGCCGGAGCGCGGCAGCGAGCAGCTCGAGCTGATCCCGCGCCGGCATGTTCCGCACAAACCGGGCAAGCGCGGTGATATCCAGATCCAGGGCGTCGGCAACCTGCTGACGCAGATGGCCGGCTGCTGCCAGCCGCTGCCGGGCGATGCGATCGTCGGCTACATCACCGTCGGCCGTGGGGTCAGCATCCACCGTCAGGATTGCGCCTCGGTGCTGCAACTGGCCGGCCGCGAACCGGAACGTATCATCCAGGTCAGCTGGGGGCCGGTGCCGGTGCAGACCTACCCGGTGGACATCATCATTCGTGCCTATGACCGGCCGGGCCTGCTGCGCGATGTGTCGCAGGTGTTGCTCAACGAGAAGATCAACGTGCTGGCAGTCAACACTCGCTCGAACAAGGAAGACAACACCGCGGTGATGTCGCTGACCATCGAGATTCCGGGTCTGGATGCGCTTGGCCGCCTGCTCGCGCGCATCGCTCAGTTGCCGAACATCATCGAGGCGCGGCGCAATCGTAGTGTTGGCTGATCAATCGGGAGCCAGACAGATGTACAGTCTCGACGACCTGCTTTACCTGATGGCTCGCCTGCGTGATCCGCAGTACGGCTGCCCGTGGGACCTCAAGCAAAGCTACGCGACCATAGTGCCGCATACCCTCGAGGAAGCCTATGAGGTCGCCGATGCCATCGAGCGCGGCGACTTCGCGCACTTGCCCGGCGAACTCGGCGACCTGCTGTTCCAGGTGGTGTATTACAGCCAGCTGGCCCGCGAGGAGGGGCGCTTCGACTTCGCCGCGGTGGTCGACGGCATCACCCGCAAGCTGATCCGCCGCCACCCGCATGTGTTCGTCGACGGCGACCTGTATGGCAAACCGGATGCCGCACGGCTGGAAGAGGCAGCGGTCAAGCAGCGCTGGGAAGAGCTGAAGGCCGAAGAGCGGGCGGCCAAGGCCATGGAGCCGGAGCAACTGTCGCTGCTCGACGACGTGCCGACGGCCTTGCCGGCATTGTCGCGGGCGGTGAAGCTGCAGAAGCGGGCCGCCCAGGTCGGCTTCGACTGGCCGGAGGCGCTGCCGGTGCTGGACAAGGTCCGCGAGGAACTGGACGAAGTGCTGGAGGCCATGAGCGAAAACGACCCGCAGGCGATTGCCGAGGAAGTCGGCGACCTGCTGTTCGTGGTCACCAACCTCGCCCGCCACCTCAAGGTCGACCCGGAAGCCGCCCTGCGCGCGGCCAACGGCAAGTTCGAGCGGCGCTTTCGTTTCATCGAACAGGCCTTGCGCACTGCCGGCCAGCCCATCGAAGATTGCACCCTGGAACAACTGGATGCCCTCTGGGGCGAAGCCAAGAAGCAGGAAAAGCAGGTTTTTGGCTGCTGAGAGGGCGCCCGCAGGCGGCTCTTTCCAGCTGAAGTAGGAACGGCAACAACACCGGCAAGGCGTGAAGTTGCGCTCACTGAATCCTTTGAGAAGCGTTGTTTATGAGTATTTCCCTTCGCGACCAACTGCTGAAAGCCGGGCTGGTCAATGAAAAGCAGGCCAAACAGGCCAGCAAACAGCAACAAAAACAGCAGCGCCTGGAGAAGAAAGGCCAGGTCGAGATCGATGACGCGCAGAAGCGCGCGGCGTTGCAGGCCATGGCCGAAAAGGCGGCGCGTGATCAGGAGCTGAACCGCCAGCAGCAGGAAAAGGTGCAGAAGAAGGCCGAAGCGGCGCAGATCAAGCAACTGATCGAACACAGCCGCCTGCCCAAGCTGACCGGCGAGGATTACTACAACTTCGTCGACGACAAGAAGATCAAGCGCCTGCCGGTCAACAGCCTAATGCGCAACAAGCTGAGCAGCGGTTCGCTGGCCATCGTCCGTCATGCCGGCGGCTATGAAGTGATCCCGCGCGAGGCGGCGTTGAGGATTCAGGAGCGCGACGCCATGCGCATCGTCCTGCTCAATGCCCCGACCGAGGCACCGGATGCCGACGACCCCTATGCCGCCTACCAGGTGCCGGACGATCTGATGTGGTAACTCTTCAGCATCGTTAAAAAAACCGGGGGCTGCCCGGTTTTTTTATGTCCATGAAAACCCTTTTTCTGGTTTGGGCATCCAGAGGCGGGGTGCTCTAAAGCTTGTTTCTGTGACGACGGCCAGTTTTTTGTGTGCCGGTTCGCATATCGATAAATCCTGTACTAGTGTACCGAATTGCAATCATAGCGACCCAGGAGACTCCTACTTACCCAATAAGTTCCCTCTGTGCGACAAGCAGGCATATAAAATTTCTTTCAGTGAAAGGACATAATAAAAATGAATGCCACGGCCCAGCTGCCCCATCAGTACAGGAATGACGAGATTGATTTGCGGGCCTTGCTAAAGTCCTTATGGGCTCAGAAGTCCCTGATCCTCGCAGTGGCTCTCACCGTCGCCGCCATTGGCGCTTGCTACGTCTTCCTCGCCACCCCTCAATACCAGGTCCAGAGCTTAGTGCGGCCGGCTGCACTCAAGGACCTGGATGAGCTCAATGCAACAGGCTTGTACCAGCTGACGCCGGCGAATGCTTTGAAGCGGGTGGGAGCCGCTGCAGAATCTTTTGGCGTACGTTTGCAGTTCTTCCGCGACAATCCCGACTTGCTTGCCCCATTGCTACAGGCCGATCAATCGCCGGAGCAGACCTTCGAACGCTTCAATCGTGAGGCTTTCTCCGTTCTGCAGCCTGACCCCAAAAAGACTTCAGGCTTCTCTTCCTATGTCGGCCTCAGTCTGACCTATCCAGCGGGAGTCGATGGGGTGGGTATTGTGAATGGCCTGATCAACTCCGTCATCGAGAGTGAGCGAAATAGGATTCGGGAAGACTTCAAGGCCGTGGTCGCCAATCGCCTGGCTCTGGTGCAGAGCCAAATGGCTGCCCAGCGGGCCAGCTATGAGGCGGGCAAGGAGGCTAGGATTGCCGCCTTGCTCGAGACCGATCGGCTGAAGAAGAATCTGCTTCAGGATGAGTTGAATGCGCTGCGCCAGCAGTTGCAGACCCGCCGGCAGAACCGCATCAAGCAGCTTGACGAAGCGATTTTAATCGCCGGACAGCTAGGGATCGCTAAGCCAACCACACCCGCTGCTCTCGGTGAGAGTGGCAGAGAGGTGCAGGGCAGTGTGATCCGGACTGAAGTGAATAATCAGCAGATTCCTCTGTATTTCATGGGGGTCGAGGCCCTGCAGGCCGAACGGGCAGCATTGGTGGCGCGTCGCTCGGATGATTTCACGGAGCCGCGTATCTCTGAGATCCAAAAGGAGTTGAGCTTGTTGGCTCATGGCCGCGAAGTAGAGAGCTTGCGGCAGCGTGAGAATGAGGATCTCTTTCTGAAAAACCTTGGTCAATTGCGAGAGGAAAAGGCTCGTCTAGAAGGACTGCATGTCGATTTCTCGCGCATTCAGCTGGTGGATATCGATCAGGTCGCGGTCGCCCCTCAGGCCCCGATCAAGCCGAGGAAGATTCTGATCCTGGGATTGGGTTTGATGCTGGGGCTGATGCTAGGGGTTTTCGCTGCGATGCTTCGGGTGATGTTTGAACGCCCGGCGGAGGCCCACGCCACGACATCCCGGCATCTCTTCGAGGCTGCATATTCTTAGTAGGTGCGCATAGGGCGTAAAAGCCGGATAAGTCGGGTTTCTGTGTGTAACGACTATTGAGTGCTGCCAGTCCAGGGCATGGATGGATAGCTTGCGAGGGAATCTCTAGTTGCGGGTTGTGGGAGGCGGATCGCGATCTGCAGGAGCAGCCCCTTCTTGCTTGCTGTGGTTTGGTGGTCAGTGCTTCAGCCTTGAACGGTTCGGCACGAAGCGCTCAAGTGCCTGACAGAATTAGTAAATATCCTGGTAGGCGATGGCTTTTGTCCCGTTGCCGATGGCGCAGATCGAGCAGCTGATCGAGCACGGTCACCTACCCAGGCTGGTCGGCGAGGATTACTACAGCTCCGTCGACGAGAAGATCAAGCGCCTGCCGGTCAACAACCTGATGCGCAACAAGTTGAGCAGCGGTTCGCTGGCCATCGTCCATCCGGCGGCTAGGAAGTGATTCCCGGCGTTGAAAATTCAGGAACGCACTGCCACGCGCATCGTCCTGTTCGACACCCCCGACCGAAGCGCCAGATGTGGACGCCTCCCATATTTGATGTGGTAACCCGGGGCAGATAAAACCGCGTCAATAAAAAAGCCGGGCAGTTGGCCCGGCTTTTTTGTGGCGGCTGGATTACTGGCTGCGGCCCTTGACCGGCTTACCGTCCACCGTGCCGTCCTGCAGCATGATCTGATATTCCTTGCCGTCCTTCTCGACCTGCTGCAGGCGCACCAGCAGGTAGTCCCAGTCCTTGGCGAACCAGAGCACGGTCTTGCGGTTGCTCTGGGTCGGGTCGCGGACCCGCTCGACCTTAATCGCGTCGATCAGGCCGGCCTTGGTTTCCACCACTTCCTCACCGAGTACGCGGAAGTCGTAGGTTTCGACCTCGTCGCCATCGACCACCTGGTAGCTCATGCTTTGCTTGCCGGCGGCCACATCGTGCTGTAGCACCACTTGATAGGTCGACTTGTCTTGCAGGCCGCGGTTGAGCGGCAGGCGCACCTGGTTGCCGCGATCGCTGCCGAGGATCTGCTTTTCGTTCCAGTCGAAGTCCAGCTCGACCTGCTTGGCTTTACCCAGGCCGCCCCGGTTGAAGCGGTAGGTCAGCGGCAGGAAGGTGTCTTTCTCGACCCGGAAGGTGCTCTGTTCGGACAGGCTGGCGACCAGCATGGAGGCCTCGAAGTCGAGCAGCCAGCGGCCATCGGCCTCGGCCTTCAGGCTGCGCACGGCGCTGCCGCCGACCGGCACTTGTTTCCAGTCCGCGGTGTAGCTGGCGGAGAAGGGTTTGAGTTCCAGGGCCTGAACCGGCAGGGCGAGTGCGGCAAGGGCGAGCAACAGGGCGCGCAGCATAGAATCTCCTAGGTCCGTATCAGGTGGCCGGTGGCCGGTAGGGATTGGCCATCCAGCATTGCGCCGTGGTCGCCGAGGCGCAAGCGGCCACTGGCGAACCAGCCGACGGCCAGCGGGTAGATGCGATGTTCTTGCACATGTACGCGCTGGGCCAGGCTTTCCGGCGTGTCATCCGACTGTACCGGGATTATTGCCTGTACGACCAGAGGGCCGCCATCGAGTTCCTCGGTGACGAAGTGCACGCTGCAGCCATGCTCGGCATCGGCGGCTTCCAGCGCCCGCTGGTGAGTGTGTAACCCTTTGTGTTTGGGCAGCAGCGACGGGTGGATGTTCAGCAGGCGGCCCTGGTAATGGCGGACGAATGCCGGGCTGAGGATGCGCATGAAGCCGGCCAGCACCACCAGTTGCGGGTCATGGCTGTCGATCAGTTCGATCAGCGCGGCGTCGAAGGCTTCGCGGCCGTCGAACGCCTTGTGATCCAGGACCTCGGCGGCGATGCCCGCCGCCTTGGCCCGCTCAAGGCCATAGGCGTCGGCGCGGTTGGAAATCACCGCGCAGATCCGCGCCGGCTGGTCAGCGTCGCGAAAGCTGTCGATCAGCGCCTGCAGGTTGCTGCCGGAGCCGGAGATCAGCACCACAACATTGCACTGTGCAGCCATCAGTGCGCCTTGAGGTTGTTCAGTACGACCTGCGCAGCGCCTTCGGCGGCGCTGCCGATCTGGCCAATCACCCAGGGCTGCTCGCCGCTGGCACGCAGGTTGGCCAGGGTCGCTTCGACCTTATCCTGGGCGACGCAGATGACCATGCCGACGCCGCAGTTGAGTACGCGATGCATCTCGTGCTCGTCGACGTTGCCTTGCTCTTGCAGCCAGTCGAATACCGCCGGGCGTTGCCAGCTGGCGACGTCGATCACCGCCTGGGCGCCTTCCGGCAGCACGCGCGGGATGTTGTCGAGCAGACCGCCGCCGGTGATGTGGGCCATGGCCTTGACCGCACCGGTGTCCTTGATCAGCTTGAGCAGCGGTTTGACGTAGATGCGCGTCGGCGCCATCAGCAGTTCGGTCAGCGGCTGGCCGTCGAGCTGGATGGTCGCGATGTCGGCGCCCGCCACTTCGATGATCTTGCGGATCAGCGAGTAGCCATTGGAGTGCGGGCCGGAGGAGGGCAGGGCGATCAGCGCGTCGCCGGTCTGCACCTTGGAGCCGTCGATGATTTCGGCCTTTTCCACCACTCCGACGCAGAAGCCGGCCAGGTCGTAGTCTTCGCCTTCGTACATGCCCGGCATCTCGGCGGTCTCACCGCCGACCAGCGAGCAGCCGGCCAGTTCGCAGCCGGCGCCGATGCCGGTGACCACGGTGGCGGCGACGTCGACGTTGAGCTTGCCGGTGGCGTAGTAATCGAGGAAGAACAGCGGCTCGGCGCCGCAGACCACCAGGTCGTTGACGCACATGGCGACCAGGTCCTGGCCGATGCTGTCGTGCTTGTTGAGGTTCAGGGCCAGACGCAGCTTGGTGCCGACGCCGTCGGTGCCGGAGACCAATACCGGCTGCTTGTAACCGGCCGGGATCTCGCACAGCGCGCCGAAACCGCCCAGGCCGCCCATGACTTCCGGACGCGCGGTGCGCTTGGCCACGCCCTTGATGCGTTCGACCAGGGCTTCGCCCGCATCGATGTCTACACCGGCGTCCTTGTAGCTGATGGAGGGTTGCTTGCTCATAGATCCAGGCCTTTGAGGGAGTTCAGAGGGGCGACCGCTGCCGGTCTGCGAAGGCGCGCGATTTTAGCAGGCTTGCCGGCCAGCGGCCATCGACGGCCATAGTTCGGGCGCGCGCGGGCATGGCGCGCGCCTGTCGATCCGACGAACTACCGTGGCGCTCGGGCCAATCAGCAGCGGAAACGCTCCACCGACTTCGACAGGGCGCCCGCCAGCGTTTCCAACTCCTCGGTGGTGCGGCGGGTTTCGCCAATCACCTGGCTGTTGTCGGAGGACATCGCGGCGATGCTTTCCACCTGCTGGGCGATTTCATTGCTGGCCAGGCTCTGCTCGCCGATGGTGCGGGAGATATCCTTGACCAGTTGCGTCGTGTTCAGGGTCGCTTCGAGGATTTCACTGATGGCTCGTTCGACATCGGCGGTGACCGCCATGCCTTTGTCGACCTGGGTTACCCCAGCCTCCATGCTGCTGACCGCCTCGCGGGTGCTGTGCTGAATGCGTTGCACCATATCGGCGATTTCCTGGGTCGAGGTGCCGGTACGGGCGGCCAGTTGCCGGACTTCGTCGGCGACCACGGCAAAGCCGCGGCCCTGTTCACCGGCGCGGGCCGCTTCGATGGCGGCGTTGAGCGCGAGCAGGTTGGTCTGATCGGCGATGCCCTTGATCACTTGAATGATGCTGAAAATCTGTTCCGAGTCCTGGTTCAGGGTACGGATCACTTGGGCGGACTGCTGGACTGATTGGGCAATGTCGCCCATGTCCTCGACCACTTGATGGATCACTCGGCCGCCATTTTTGGCCAGATGTTCGGCCTGGCTTGCCATGCTCAGCGCGTGTTCGGCATGGCGGGTGATCTCCTCGATACTGGCCGTCATTTCACTGGTCGCCGCCGCCATGGTGCTGGCGGCGCCGCTCTGTTGCTGGCTGCTCTCGGCGATCTGGCGACAGCCACCGGCCAGTCGGCGGCTAATGGCGTCGACACCATGGGCGTTGCCGCTGATCAATTCGATCATCCCGCGCAAGTCACGCTGCATCGTCGACAAGCTGCGAATCAAGGCGCTGGCTTCGTCCCGGTGGGCGGGGGCGTCGATGTGTATGCCCAGGTCGCCCTGCGCGGTGGTCGCGGCGATGTGGCTGGCGGTTTGCAGCGGCCGGATGATGCTGCGGATGCTCCATGCCGCCTGCAGGATAAGCAGCAGAAGGCTGGCGGCCAGCACCAAGCCGAGGCTGAGGTTGGCGGTACTGATCGCGGCCTTGGCCTCATCGCCGGTAAGGTGGGCATTCTTCTCGATCAGTTCGCTGAGCACCTCCAGATCGCCCTCCAATTGCTCGAAGGCGGCGAGAAACTCAGGCAGGCCTTGCTGCCCGGCCTGCGGATCGCTGATGGCGAGGCCGATGATGCGTTCGGCGGCGGCAATATAGGCATCGAGGCTGGGCTTGGCTTGGGTCAGGCCGGCGCGGATCTCGGCGTTGACCGGCAGGGCCAAGTTTTGTTCCAGCAGCTTGCGAAAACGTGCGGCATGCTCCTGGAGCCCGCTGCGTACCTCTTCGGCCGAGGTCGGACTCTTGCCCAGGCCGACCAGCATGGCGGACAGCACATCGGCGCGGAGGGCGTCGTGCATCATGTCGCCCTCCAGGTGGTTGCGCAGGGCGGCCAGACTGACCACGTTGTCGCTCATGGCGGCGGCCGTCCGCGTATTGCCCCAGAAACTGACCAGGCCCATGACCAGCGCAGCGAGTAGGCAGGTTGCGGTGAGCAGCAATAGGCGCAGTTTGATCGTCATATTGACTCCTTAGCTGGGGATGGCGCCGATTGATGCTTCGGCCATGGTGCGGATTGTTCTGATCCGCTATCGGCAAAATGTCGCGCGGCAATAGGGTGAGGCTTGCGCCGGCGGACCGGCGGCATTGGTTGCCGGGCCGCTGGCGGCTGTTTAAGGTATAGGCCTTGTGTCCCGAAGCCTTGCGAGAGTCCCATGCGCGTGTTTGCCCGTCTGTTCTGCTGCTGGCTGACCCTGTTCAGCGTGCCGTCCTTCGCGGCCACGGTCGCCGATCTCTATCAGGTGCGCGAGCCGGTCACCAGCCAGACCCCCGAGGAGCGCAGCGCGGCTCTGGGCCGTGCCCTGGATACCCTGGTGCTGCGCCTGACCGGCGACAGCAAGGCGGCGCAGAGTCCGGCCTTGGCGGCCTTGCGCAAGGACCCGCAGCAGGTGATCAGCCAGTACGGCTACGAGAACGGTCCGCCCCCGGTGTTGGTGGTGGATTTCGACCCGGTCAGCACCGACCGTAGCTTGCGTCAGGCCGGTTTGCCGCTCTGGGGGGCCAATCGCCCGGCAATCCTGGCCTGGTGGCTGAACACCTCCGCTGAAGGCGCCAGTCTGGTCGGCGATGCCCAGGCCAGTGCCGCACCGCTGCAGCGTGCGGCGCAACGGCGTGGGTTGCCGCTGCGCTTGCCGCTGGCGGACCTGGATGAGCAACTGCTTGGCACCGCGGAAAACCTCGGCGCCGGCAAGCCGGATGCCCTGCGCCAAGCCTCCGAACGTTACGCGGCGGACGCCCTGCTGGCGGTCGATGCCCGCGAGGAAGCGGGGCAGTGGCAGGCGCAGTGGCGTCTGTGGATGGGCGACAGCCGCGAGCAAGGCAGCGCCCAGGGCGCCGATGCCGACAGCCTGGCCGATGCCGTGCTGCTGGCGGTGAGCGAGCGCCTGGCCCCGCGTTTCGTCGTTGCCCCAGGTGCCGCCTCTGGCAAACTGACCCTGGAAGTACAAGGCGCCAACCTGGCCCGCTACGCCGAGATCGGCCGCCTGCTGGAGCCGTTCGGGGCGAAGCTGCGGCAAGTGGTCGGTGACCGCCTGATCTATGAGGTTAACGCCAGCGCCGAGCAATTACGTGCGCAGTTGGCCTTGGCTCATTTGCAGGAGGTGGCGGCCGCGCCGCCCGAGGCCGCTCAGGCACCGGCAGATGGCAGCACGCCAACGCTGCAGCCGCGTGGCGATGTCCTGCATTTCCGCTGGTAGTTCGGTTCAACCCGGCGGCCATGTTGGCCGCCTACAAGGATGACCATGCACCAACTGCCTAACCTGCTGACGTTGCTGCGTCTGGCTCTGACCATACCGATTGCCTGCCTGCTATTGGCCGAGCGCCATGCGCAGGCGCTGTCGCTGTTCGCCGTGGCGGGGGCATCCGACGCGCTGGATGGTTTTCTCGCCCGCCGCTTCGGCTGGACCAGTCGTCTCGGTTCGATCCTCGATCCGCTGGCGGACAAGCTGCTGCTGGTCACCAGTTACGTCTGCCTGGCGCTGAGCGCGGTGTTGCCCTGGTGGCTGACTCTGCTGGTGCTGCTGCGCGATGCTCTGATCGTCGGCGGTGCCGCCCTCTATAGGCAGCTGCGCGGACCCTTCGCGTTTCGCCCGAGCTGGCTGGGTAAGGCGTCTACCCTGCTGCAAATCGTTCTGGTGCTGGCCGTGCTGCTGGAACTGTCTGTCTTCCCGGCCTTCGTCGTGGTGCATTGGCCGCTGGTCGCCGCCGTAGTCGGGTTGACCCTGCTGAGCGGCGGCGATTATCTGCGCACCTGGATCGCTAAATTTCGGGCCACGAGGCTGCCAGCATGAACGTTTCCCGTCACTGGTTCGGCTTGGTCGGCTTGCTTCTGCTCGGTTGGCTGTTGTATCTGCTGCACCCTATTCTCTCGCCCTTTCTGATCGGCGTGCTGCTCGCCTATATGGGCGATCCGCTGGTCGATCGCCTGGAGCGCTGGAAGCTGTCGCGCACCTGGGCCGTGGTGGTGGTGTTCGCGCTGTTCAGCCTGATGCTGCTGGTGTTGCTGCTGGTCCTGGTGCCGATGCTCGGTCGGCAACTGGTGCGCCTCTACGAACTGGCGCCGCAGATGCTCGACTGGCTGCAGCACACGGCATTGCCCTGGGTACAGGCGCAATTGGGCCTGGCCGACAGTTTCTGGCGCTTCGACCAACTCAAGGCGGCGTTATCCGAGCATCTGGGCAAGACCACTGACATCGTCGGCGCGGTGCTGGCCCAGGCGACCGCTTCCAGCCTGGCGCTGCTCGGCTGGCTGGGTAATCTGCTGCTGATCCCGGTGGTCAGCTTCTACCTGCTGCGCGACTGGGACCTGCTGGTGGCCAAGCTGCGCGGTCTGCTGCCGCGCCGCCGCGAGGACTTCGTCGTGCAGCTGGTCGGCGAGTGCCATGAGGTGCTCGGCGCCTTCCTGCGCGGCCAGTTGCTGGTGATGTTGGCGCTCGGCGTGATCTATGCCAGCGGCCTGATGCTGGTTGGGTTGGAGCTGGGGCTGTTGATCGGCCTGATCGCCGGGCTGGCCAGCATCGTGCCCTACATGGGCTTCGTGGTCGGCTTCGGCGCGGCGGTGACGGCGGGGCTGTTCCAGTTCGGTGTGGAGTTCTACCCGCTGTTGGGGATCGCCGCGGTATTCATGGTCGGTCAGCTGCTCGAGGGTATGCTGCTGACCCCCTGGTTGGTGGGTGACCGCATCGGCCTGCATCCGGTGGCGGTTATCTTCGCCATCCTCGCCGGCGGTCAGCTGTTCGGCTTCACCGGCGTCCTGCTGGCCCTGCCGGTGGCCGCGGTGATCATGGTTTTGCTGCGTCATGTGCATGATTTGTATAAACTTTCGAATCTTTATCGAGAGTCCATCGACGGTTTCGACGAACCGTCCAATCCGGCATGAAACCGACCCAGCTGCCTCTAGGCGTTCGTCTACGCGATGACGCCACCTTCGCCAACTACTATCCCGGCGCCAATGCGGCCGCCCTCGGCTATGTCGAGCGCTTGTGCGAAGCCGATGCCGGCTGGACGGAGAGCCTGATCTACCTGTGGGGCGGTGAAGGCGTCGGGCGCAGTCATTTGCTGCAGGCGGCCTGTCTGCGCTTCGAGCAGCACGGTGAGCAGGCGGTGTATCTGCCGCTGACCGAGGTGGTCGAGTACGGCCCGGTCTTGCTGGACAACCTCGAGCAATGCGAGCTGGTGTGTCTGGATGATCTCGACGCCGTGGCCGGCCGTGACGACTGGGAAGTGGCGCTGTTCCATCTGTTCAACCGTCTGCGCGACAGTGGCCGGCGCCTGCTGCTGGCGGCGAGCGCCGCGCCGCGCGAGCTGGCAATACGTTTGCCCGATCTGCAGTCGCGCTTGAGTTTGGCGCTGGTGTTCCAGCTGCAGTCGCTGTCCGACGAAGACAAGCTGCGCGCCCTGCAACTGCGCGCCTCGCGCCGGGGCCTGCATCTGACCGACGAGGTCGGGCGCTTCATCCTCACCCGTGGTACGCGCAGCATGAGCGCACTGTTCGAGTTGCTCGAACAGCTGGATCAGGCCTCGTTGCAGGCGCAACGCAAGCTGACCATCCCCTTCCTCAAGGAAGTGCTGCACTGGTAACGCCGTCAGCCGACACCTGCTTGCCTTTGTAGCGTATTTATTCGCGAATTTGAGCAGCTCCGCACGGCCCTTTTCGCGAATAAATTCGCTCCTACAGGGGCTATCCGTTTATTCCCCCGCCAGCTTGCGGTCGTACTGGAAACGCCAGCGCGTGTAGAGCAGGGCGGTGCAGAACAACACCAGGCTGAGCAGCGCCTCGCTCCAGCCCAGGACGCTGCGGCTCGGGTCGAAGGCGGCGAGCACGCCCTTGATGAAGTACAGGTTGACCACGAAGCACAGCCAGGCGTGTGCCCGCGCATTGCCCAGCAGCAGGCCGGGGGCGAGGATCAGCAGCGGCGCCAGTTCGATCAGCAGGATCACCCAGGTCCGCGCACCGTGTAGGTCGGCGAAGACCAAGTCCCACACCAATAGCAAGAGCACCAGGGCGAAGTAGCACAGCAGGCTGAGCAGGCGGCTGGCGTTCAGCCGCGGTTGCAGCCAGTCGAGGGACGGCAGGGGTTTTGCTTTTTTAGCCACGGCCACGCTCCAGGTGCGAGGCGGTTTGCGCCAGTCTCTGGCCGAGCGAGCGGCAGAGGGCGATTTCGTGCTCGTCCAGCGCGCGCTTGCCGTCGGCGCCGGCATGGTGGCTGGCGCCATAGGGGGTGCCGCCGCCGCGGGTTTCCAGCAGGGCGGCCTCGCTGTAGGGCAGGCCGGTGATGAGCATGCCGTGATGCAGCAGTGGCAGCAGCATCGACAGCAGGGTGCTTTCCTGGCCGCCATGCAGGCTGGCGGTGGTGGTGAAGACCCCGGCCGGTTTGCCGACCAGTTCGCCGGTCAGCCACAGGTTGCTGGTGCCATCGATGAAGTATTTCAGCGGTGCGGCCATGTTACCGAAGCGGGTTGGGCTGCCAAGCGCCAGGCCGGCGCAGTTCTTCAGATCATCGAGGCTGGCATACAGCGCGCCTTCCTCGGGAATGGCCGGCGCCACTGCCTCGCATTCGGTGGACACCGGCGGCACGGTGCGCAGACGCGCTTCCAGGCCGCCGAGCTCGACGCCGCGGGCGATCTGCCGGGCCATCTCGGCGGTAGAACCGTGGCGGCTGTAGTAGAGCACCAGGATGTAGGGGGCGCTCATGGCAGGATCTCCAGGACTTTCTCCGGCGGGCGGCCAATCACCGCCTTGTCGCCGGCAACCAGAATCGGTCGCTCGATCAGCCGCGGATGGCTAGCCATGGCTTCGACCAGTTGCGCTTCGCTGAGGCTGCTGTCGGCCAGGTTGAGCGCTTGGTACTCGTCCTCGCCGCTGCGCAGCAGTTGCCGGGCGCTCAAGCCGAGCTTGGCCAGTAGGGCGCGCAGTTCGTCGGCACTGGGCGGCGTTTCCAGGTAGCGCACCACGGTCGGCGCCAGGCCGCGGGCTTCGAGCAGCTCCAGCGCGGCGCGGGATTTCGAGCAGCGTGGGTTGTGATAGAGGGTCAGATCGGTCATTTGCATGTCGCATCCGGTATAAGGTGGCGGCTATTCTACCCGCGTCGGCGTAGCTGTCTGCACAGGCTGCAGGGTTTGCGGCGGCGGAGAGGGGGTGGCCGATAAGTCGCTAAGGAGATGGCATGCGCCAAGGCGTTGCTGATGTTGTGGAATTCTGGCGTTTCCTGTTGCAGCGCTTCATCGATGATCGCGCGCCCAACAGTGCCGCCGCACTGACCTACACCACCCTGTTCGCGGTGGTGCCGATGATGACCGTGACTTTCGCCATGCTCTCGGCGATTCCGGTGTTTCAGGGCGTTGGTGAGCAGATTCAGCGCTTTATCTTTCACAACTTCCTGCCGGCTTCCGGAGAGACGGTGCAGGAGTATCTGACCAGCTTCACCCTCCAGGCCCGCCAGCTGACCTGGCTCGGGGTGATTTTCCTGGCGGTCACGGCCTTCACCATGCTGGTCACTGTGGAGAAGGCCTTCAATACCATTTGGCGGGTGCGCCAGCCACGCCGCGGAGTGTCCAGCTTCCTGCTTTATTGGGCGATTCTCAGCCTCGGGCCCTTGCTGCTCGGCGCCGGTTTTGCGGTGAGCACCTATATCACCTCGCTGTCGTTGATTTCCGGGCCGGATGCGGTGATCGGCGCGAAAACCCTGCTGCGTTTCGCCCCGCTGCTATCCAGCGTGGCCGCCTTCACCCTGATTTACGCGACAGTGCCGAACACCCGCGTGCCGTTCAAACATGCGTTGGTCGGCGGGGTGCTGGCGGCCGTGCTGTTCGAGTTGGCGAAGATGCTGTTCGGCCTTTATGTCCGCCTGTTTCCCGGTTATCAGCTGATCTATGGCGCCTTTGCCACGGTGCCGCTGTTCCTGTTATGGATCTACCTGTCCTGGCTGATCGTCCTGCTCGGCGCCGAGCTGGTGTGCAACCTGTCCAGTTCCAGGCACTGGCGGCGCCGGGCCGTGCCGCGCCTGCTGGTGGTACTGGGCATTCTGCGGGTGTTCCACGACAGCCAGCTGCGCGGTGAGGTGGTCAGCCATCGCCACGTGCAGAGCCAGGGCTGGCTGCTGCCGGAGGACGAGTGGGACGAGATCCTCGGTTTTCTCGAAGGCGAACAGTTGATCTGTCGTGCCAGTGGCGGGGCCTGGGTGCTGTGCCGTGATCTGGCGCATTACAGCCTGGCTCAGCTGCTCAGTCGCAGCCCCTGGCCGTTACCGCGGCTTGCCCAATTGCCCAGGGCGCTGGACGAATCCTGGTATCCCGGTTTGCGGCTGGCGCTCGAGCGCTTTTACCAGCATCAGCAGGCGCTGTTCGGCGCCAGCCTGGCGCAATGGCTGCAATCCCATGCACCCGAGGGGCCGGGTGGAATCGCCGAAGCGGACAAGTGACGTAAAAAGTCAGTTTGCGGCGCGTTGCTTCGCCGCCTTCCGGCATCACCCTCGAAGCAGCCAAGACATGGCCCCCGCAGGGTTGGCACGCTTCTGGCTCTGCTCATGAGGGATTGCTGTCATGTTGCCAGCAATGCATGACTGCCGAAGGGATGATGAGCGAGATGAGTCGTACGCAGGGCAAAGTCCTTCAACTGCAGCGCTGTAAACCCGAGCAAGCTCTGGAGCGTCTGAATCGGCTCACCGGGCTGCGCTTTGTCTGCTGGCCCGAGTCCTTGCGTGGGGCCGGTGTGGCAGGGCCTGAACCGACGGTGGAGACCATTCCACTGGAAGCCGGGCGGCGCTAGAAACACGAACCCCGCGCTTGGGCGCGGGGTTCGGTCATCCAGCGACCGAATCAGGCCAACGCTTGCTGGCTCTCGCTGCTGGCTTGTTCCACGGGCTGAACGAACAGTTCCTCGACAATCAGGCTGCGGACGGCGACTGCCGAACGCAACTGCACCTGCATGTCCTTGACCTTCTGCTTCACCGCCAGCCGCGCGACACCCGATAACAGGATCTTGTTGTGGGCGTTGACCTTGCCATGGTCGATCGTCGCCTCGCGGCGTACGCCGCCATCCTCATAGCTGACCAGCAGGGACACCGGCAGATTGGCCAGGCCAGGCAGGTGCAGCCAAGCGGCGATATTGTATTCGGCAACGCGGCCTTCGTAAGGGGTGACGATCAAGCGGGCCGTATCGCTGATGCGCGATGGCACGTTGCCGATCAGCTGGTCGTGGGCTTGGGTCATTGCGGGCTTCCGGGCTGATAACGGGTCAACGCTGCTAGATGGGAATTCAGCCGGGCGTTGATCGTGCCGATTATAGGCTCGCCCGTTTCGTTGAAACTGTGCGCTCAGGCGCCGGGTGGCGTGACCCGTCTCGCAGTTCAGGCTCTTACGCCAGCTTCAGTGGGTAGCGGGCCACCAGCGGCGTCGCCAGGTTGGCAGTGGTCAGCGGGACTATGGCCTGGTTATGCACGCTGGCCAGCTGCAGCCAGAGATTTTCCCCTTCGACGAACTGACCGGTCGCTAGCCACAGGCCGTGGTGCCAGGCATTGCCCGGCACCGGCGTGCTTTGCAGCACGCCGGGGTGAGTCTGGGCGCTGGGCGCACGGCGCAGCCAGACGGGGCGGGGCAGGCCCTTGAGGTAGCGGATGCCGAGGTGCAGGCCTTCGCTATTGAGATGACGCCAGCGGATCAGGGCCAGCGTCGGTGTGCCGCTCGGGCTGAGCAGCAGAAGCAATTGCCCGACCGGCAGTCGGGGGCCCTGGTCGGCATTGCAGAGCAGGCGTGCCCCGCCGGGGCTGACGTCGAGTACCTGCGCCGAGCATTGGCTGGGGCGCTGGTCGAGCAGCTGGGCGTGAATGGCGGCCAGGCCAATGATCAACTGGCAGTTGCTCTGCTGGTCGGTACGCAAGTGGCGGCGCTGCTGGCGGCCCAGCCAGTGCTGGTGGACGCGCTCCAGCACCTGACGTTCCTTACCGCTTTGCAGTGGTGCCGGTTCATGCAGGGCGACCAGCAGGGCACCTAGTTCGAATCGGCGCAGGTATTGGTTGTCGATTTCCGCGATCTGCTCGAGCATCAGGCAGGGTTGGGCCGCGGTGAGGTCGATCGTTGGTCCTTCGGTGTCTCCAGTCTCGTCCTCGTCCCAGGGCTGCAGGCGGGCCAGGCCTGCCAGCGGCGCGAGGGCACTGAACAGCGCCGGGCCTTCACCTTCGGCCAGATGGAAGGGATTGCTCAGGGCCATCAGCAGCATCTGTTGGTAGAGCCCGCGCAGGGTGTTGGCTGGCTGCGGTTGAAAGGCGGCGGCGACCGGTTCGTCCAGACAGTTCTGGTATTCGCCGATCCAGTACAACAGGTGGCTGTCGCGCCACAGGCTGGGCGGCGGCTCCTGATACAACTGGTAATTTCGCAGCAGGGTCTGGGCGAGAAAGTGCTGGGCCATGTACAGGCACCAAGCCAGGTGCGGGCGCGAGGGATGGCGGCTCTGGAGGATCTGCAGCAACAAGCGCTTGAAGCCCACCGCCAGTTCCGCGCACAGGCGCACGAACAGCGCTGGCGGCGGGCGCTCGTCGCTGTAGGGCTGGGCGTAATGGCGGAATTCCTCGCTGAAGCTTTGCAGGGTGCGCTGCCTTTCGAGTAAGGTCATGGCACTGCGATTCAGCCGGAACGACAGGCTCAAGACCTGTTGCAGCCCATGCTCCGGGGGCTGCAGACGCGCATTGGCGAGCTGCGCCTGGAGATCGGCGAGCGGCTCCGCATGCTCATCGTGGATGTCTGGCACCTCCAGACGCAAAGCATCCAGTGTCATATCAACCCTGCATATATGAGGATCGACTGCATGGACGTGCGACTCCAGAGGGTGATGAGAGGGTTGGTCATGGGGATTGTCGCCGGGCTCTTGCTGGCCGGTTGTGTCGAGGACGCGGGTGTCGACCAGCATGGGCGAAAGGTAGCGGTTGAGCGCCTGGAAGGCCAGTGGTTAGTGATCAATTACTGGGCCGAGTGGTGTGGGCCCTGCCGCACCGAGATTCCCGAGTTGAACCGTCTGGCCGAGCAGCTCAAGGGGCAGCCGGTCGAGGTGTTCGGGGTGAATTTCGATGGCCTGCAGGGTGACGAATTGACTCAGGCGGCGGAATCTTTGGGGATTCGTTTTACCGTGCTGGCGCAGGACCCGGCGGCGCGTTTCGATCTGCCGCGTAGCGAGGCGCTGCCAGTGACTTATATCGTCGATCCCCAGGGTAAGGTGCGTGAGCGCTTGATGGGGGAGCAGAACGCGGCGGGGCTGAGCAAGCGCCTGGCCGAACTGCAGGCCGGCAAGTAACCACCGAGGAGCGAGACGATGGCGCGCATCTGTATGCATGGTTATGTCAGCGGGCGGGTTCAGGGCGTGAGTTTTCGCCAGTACACCGAGGAACAGGCCGAGCGCCTGGAGCTGGATGGTTGGGTGCGCAATTTGCCAGATGGCCGGGTGGAGGTGCTGTTCGAAGGCGAAGAGGACGCCGTGCGGGAGTTGGCGGCCTGGCTCGAGCGGGGTCCGGCGAGTGCCAGGGTCGAGGCGGTGGCGCTGGAGCAGCAGGGGCTGCAGGGCGTCGCCGGGTTTGTCATACGCCGCTAGGTCTCAGGGTTTGACATACCAGAAGTCTTGCCACAGGCCGATCACTTTGGCCGGATAGGCGTTCTGGCCGAGGCTGCCGTTGTAGCGGGCGAGGGCGCGACTGAGGTCGCCGTGCTCCTTCTTCAGGTAGTAGCTGAGAATGGTGCAGCCGTAGCGCAGGTTGGTGGCATTGTCGGTCAGGTTGTCCTGCGGGCGCCCCAGTTCGGCCTTCCAGAATGGCATCACCTGCATCATGCCTTGCGCCCCCACCGAGGAAATGGCGAAGCGGTCGAAGCGGCTTTCGGCGTGGATCAGGGCGATGACCAGGTCCGGGCGAAGGCCGGCTTTGCTGGCTTCGCGATGCACCAGTCGAAGCAGATGGAGGCGTTCCTCGACAGCCGGCAGGTAGCGGGCGAGGCGGGTGGACATGTCCAGCAGCCAGACTTCTGCCTCGAAGCGATCTTGAAAACTGTCGGCTTCGGCGACCGTACGCTGCAGCAGGCTGCGTAATCCCGGCTCGGGGGCTTGGCGCAGATTGGCCGCGGCCGGTGCGGCCAGCAGCAGGAGGCTCAGCAGGGCGAAGCAAATCCGCGCCGGCATGGCTGGCCTCAGTTACTGCTACCGGGGTCTGCGGCCAGGCGGCCGGCGTCTTTCAGCAGAGATTTGAGGAAGTCCTGTTGCAGCTCGGGGTCGTTGCGGGTCAGTTCGACCAGGCTCTGCTCCAGCTCGCTGGCTTCCTCTTCCAGGCCCAAATCGGATAGGCGCTTGACCCGGTGCACCCATTGCGGCACCTCATCATCTTCCAGGTCGTCGTAGATCAGCGCGTGGGCTTCCAGCAGCTTGCCACGCAGGGTGCGGCTGACCAGCAGGGTGGCATCGGCGCGGGCATTGTCCTGCGGATCTTCGACGCCCAGTTGCAACTTGCCGACGCGGCTGACGTCCTGCTCGGCAAAGGGGCCGTCGAGCAGGTTGAGGCGCAGGACGCCGTTACGATCGGTGGTCAGCTCGTGGGTTTCAGCGCCGGCCTTGACCTGCACTGGCCGTTCCGCCCATGGCAGGCTGGAGTATTCCATCCGCTGGTCCAGCTGTTTCTCGTCGATGCCGGCGAGGTTCTGCTGGGAGCGGCCATTGGATTGCGCGTTCATCAGCGGGTTAAGACCGGCGAAACCGTAGCTGATCCAGTCCTTGGTAACGGTATCTGGCAGGCTGCCGAGCATGACCACATTCAGCACGTTGGCACCGATACCAGCTACCACCGCCACGGCGCCGAGCGGGATTTCGTAGGCCTCGCGCCAGGGTTGATAGGGGGTGTAGCGATCATAGCGTCGCGTGACCTCGAACTCGGTGACTTCGAAGGTCTTCTGTTCGTTGATCCGCACGCGGCGCTGCGGCAGCTCCAGCACGCGCGGCTCGCCGACTTCGATCTGCAGGCTGTGGTTCAGCAGTTTGCGCTCGACTCGTTCCTCATGCTCGCTGCGCTGCGGCAAGTGGTTGGCGCAACCACTGAGAAAGAGGGCGCCGCAGAGCGCGGCGCCACCGAGACGGAAGGTACTTCGTGGGAACATGATGTCTCTTGGTGATGGGCTGGATCAGCGATGGACACGAGCCTGGATGAAGGAGAGCACATCGGCGACCGGTATGGCCTGAGCCTCGGTCTCCTGGCGATTCTTGTATTCCAGGTTGCCTTCGGCCAGACCGCGATCGCTGACGACGATGCGGTGGGGGATGCCAATCAGCTCCATGTCCGCGAATTTGATGCCCGGGCTGGTCTTTTTGTCACGGTCGTCGAGCAGCACTTCGAAACCGGCAGTCGTCAGTTCGGCGTAGAGCTTGTCGGTGGCGGCGCGCACTTCTTCGTTCTCGTAACGCAGCGCTACCAGGGCGATCTGGAAGGGGGCCAGGATGTCGTTCCAGATAATCCCGCGTTCGTCGTGGTTCTGCTCAATGGCGGCAGCCACCACGCGGGACACGCCGATGCCATAGCAGCCCATGGTGAGCACGGCCGGTTTGCCGTTTTCGCCCATGACCGTGCAGCCCATCGCTTCACTGTATTTGGTGCCGAGTTGGAAGATATGACCGACCTCGATGCCGCGTTTGATTTCCAGGCTACCCTGGCCATCCGGGCTTGGGTCGCCGGCGACCACGTTACGCAGGTCGGCGACTTCCGGCAGCGGCAGGTCGCGTTCCCAGTTGACGCCAAAGTAATGCTTGTCATCGATGTTGGCGCCGATGGCGAAGTCGCTCATCAGAGCCACCGAGCGGTCGATGATGCATGGCAGCGGCAGGTTCAGCGGGCCAAGAGAGCCGGCGCCGGCACCGATGGCGCTGCGCAGTTCGGCTTCCGAGGCGAATGCCAGGGGGCTGGCGACCTGGGCCAGGTTGGCAGCCTTGATCTCGTTCAGTTCATGATCGCCGCGCACCATCAGGGCGATCAGGGTGCCGGCTTCGACGCCGTGTACCACCAGTGTCTTGATGGTTTTCTCGATGGGTAGATTGAAACCCTCCACCAGTTCGGCAATGGTCTTCGCATTCGGCGTGTCGACCAGGCGCAGTGCTTCGGTCGCTGCGCCGCGCACGGTTTCGCGTGGCAGGGCTTCGGCTTTCTCGATGTTGGCGGCGTAGTCGGAGCTGTCGCTGAAGGCGATGTCATCTTCGCCGGACGCGGCCAGTACATGAAATTCGTGGGAGCCGGTGCCGCCAATCGAGCCGGTATCGGCTTGCACGGGGCGGAAGTTCAACCCGAGGCGGCTGAAAATATTGCTGTAGGCCAAGTGCATGCGGTCGTAGGTTTCCTGCAGCGAAGCCTGGTCGAGGTGGAAGGAGTAGGCATCCTTCATGATGAACTCGCGGCCACGCATCAGACCGAAGCGCGGGCGGATCTCGTCACGGAACTTGGTCTGGATCTGGTACAGGTTGATGGGCAGCTGCTTGTAGCTGCTCAGCTCGTTACGGGCCAGATCGGTGATGACTTCCTCGTGGGTCGGGCCGGCGCAAAAGTCGCGCTCATGGCGGTCCTTGAGGCGCAGCAGTTCGGGGCCGTACTGCTCCCAACGGCCGGACTCCTGCCACAACTCGGCCGGTTGAATGCCGGGCATCAGCACTTCCAGGGCGCCCGCGGCATTCATCTCATCGCGCACCACGGCTTCGACTTTGCGCAGCACACGCAGGCCCATGGGTAGCCAGGTGTACAGGCCAGAGGCCAGTTTGCGGATCATGCCGGCGCGCAGCATCAGCTGATGGCTGATGACAACGGCATCGGACGGGGTTTCTTTGAGGGTCGAGAGCAGGTACTGACTGGTACGCATGGTTGGCCGTTATATCGGTTGCGAAGGCTGGAAATAGGTCGGCATTGTACGGCGCCCGTACAGTCGCGTACAGGATTGCGGCTGGGCTAACAAGGTGGCCGGTATGGCGAGTTGACTGCGGAGCAGGCGCAGAAACTGATTCGTCTGGGGGCGCTTACGGATTGAGCATCTGCGGAAGGTTGTTGAAGGTCGATCTGAATATCAACGTCCTGACTAAACCGAAGCCACTGGATCTGCTGGACGTTTGCGTTTGTCGCGGCGCCAGGCGGTATGCAAGGTCAACCTGATTTCCTGGGGAGGCTTGGATCAGTTGGTGGTGTACGCCTTGTCGCTTTGGGCTGGCCAGTTTCAGATGTGGTCCCGAGTTGGATTGTGCGGCGATAAAAAAGCCCGGCAGAGCCGGGCTTTTTCATGGGGTATCGAACTAGCGCAGGAGTTACAGCACTTCCAGCGGGTATTCGATAATTACACGTACTTCGTCCAGATCGCTGTCGAAGCTGGTAGCGCGGTGGGTAGCGTGACGGATGCGGAAGGACAGGTCCTTGGCAGAGCCTTCCTGCACTACGTACTTGGCTTCCAGGTTGCGTTCCCAGTGTTTATCGCTGCCGTCGCCGAAGTTGCCGGCATAGATGCCGTTCGGGTCCATCTTGGTGCCGTCGATGTCGTCACCGCTGACATAGCGACCCATGAAGCTCAGGCCCGGCACGCCATATTCGGCCATGTTCAGGTCATAGCGGGCCTGCCAGGAGCGCTCGTTCGGGGCGTTGAAGTCCGAGTACTGAACCGAGTTGGCGAGGAAGATCGAGTCGCCGGAGTTAAAGCCACCCATGGACAGGTAGTCGAACGGCTCGTCGCCATTCACGCGCTGGTAGGCCAGGGTGAACTTGTGCGCGCCGAGGGAATAGGCGGCAGCCAGCGAGAAGGTGGTGTTGTCGATGTCGCCAGCGTCGGCGCGGCCTTCATCGAGGGTGCGGTACGCATTGAAGTCGAAGTTCAGCGCCTGATCATCGCTCAGCGGGATGTTGTAGTTGGCGTTGCCATAGTACTGGCGCCACACGTCCTCGAACTCGGATGCGTAGAGGGTGAAGCTCAGATTGTCGTTGACGCCGTAAGTGCCGCCCACATAATCGGCGTTGCGGGCATCGATGACGCCGGCAAAGTCGTAGGACAGCGCAATGCTACCGTCACGGTTAGTGGAGGCGTTGCCGTCACGGGTGGAGGTGAAGTGGCCGGCATCCAGGGTCAGGTTCTCGATTTCACCACTGGTCAGCTGGAAACCTTCCGCGCTGCTCGGGAACAGGCGAGCGGTGCCGATGGCGAATACCGGAGCGGTGGGGAACAGGTTGCCGTATTTCAGCACGGTGTTGGAAATTTGCGCTTTAACCGCGCCGCCAGCGTAGGAGTAATCATCCTGTGCTTTGCCATCGCTGCCAATTGGCAGCAGGCCAGTGCCCCTGGTGCCGCCACCGCTATTCAGCTTAATGCCCAGCATGGCGTGGGTGTCGACACCGAAACCTACGGTGCCTTGGGTGAAGCCGGACTCGTACATTGCACTAATGCCGTGGGCCCACTCATTGCGGTAGTTCTGGCCGCCCGGGTTGTTTTTGAAGTTGCGGTAGAAGGCGAAGTTTTTATTCAACAGAGTCAGGCTGCTGTCTTCGGCAAAGCCCTTGGAGTCGGACTGTTGGCTGGCGGCTGCCATTTGAGTGGTGCCCGCGGCGATGGCCAGGGCAATGATGCTCCACTTCATCACTTGCATTGTGATTGCTCCTTTGGTTTAGAAGAGTTGTGCTGCCCATCGTAATTGTTGTATGGGCGGCTCTTTCTTTTTGTGTCCGCGCTAACGTATAGCACGCGGACAATATTGGCGATAGTTGCTCTTGGTTCCTTACGGATTCTTCACGCCACTGTCGCAGAATCCGATAGAGCATGTCGCAATTTCATAGCTTTGACGGTGCTGCGGCTCCCGTTTAACTAATTTTTCTTGGCTTTTCAAGGCGTAAGAGGCAGTAAAGCCGGTTTGCCGAAAGTTTCCACCTTGTATTGATCGCTAGGCTGAGTGCAGTGCCTGCCTGAGTGTGCCGAGGATTTCGATTTCTCCTTTTTTACTGTCTTGCTCAGCCCGATTCTGGTGATAAGCAACAAGCGTGCACAAAATTGATAAATGGCGAAAAGAAATGTGGTACCCGCTTTAAGTCTGGCTTTTGCTTGAGTCGTGTCCTATAGAGGCACGCCTTGCCTGGCGTCGTTGCGGGTGCGATTTTCATCGTCTAGGCGGGGCGAGAAGCGGTGACCCCCAAAGAGTCGTGGCCGCTGCCGGGCTTGCTCAGGTCGGCGGCTGGCGATGCCTTCTTGCTCCATTTCGGTGCGATCTTGGGAGGGTGAACAAGCCGCTGATCGCGCGTATCCTATGGACTGGCCGTTTGATGCGCTGTGGTCGAGCGCTGATGCGGATTTTGATTGGTCGAGCAGGAGAGGCTGGTATGTTCGCCCTGGATTCCCGTCTGCAGCAGGACACCCTGGCTGTCGGCGACTATCCCTTATGCCGCTTGCTGTTGATGAACGAGGCGCGCTACCCCTGGTTCATTCTCGTGCCGCGGCGTGAGGAGGTTACTGAGCTGTTTCAGCTCGATGCCGCTGACCAGCAGCGCCTGTGGCAAGAAACCACCTCTTTGGCGGAGACGCTCAAGGATACCTTTGCGGCGGACAAGATGAATGTCGCCACGCTGGGTAATGTTGTTAGTCAGTTGCATATGCATGTCATCGTGCGCCGTCGTGACGATGCGGCTTGGCCGGCTCCTGTCTGGGGCAAGTATTCGCCTCAGCCATACACGGCGGAGCAGATTGCAGCCATTCGAGCCAGGTTGTGTCTGGTGCTGACGGATGATTTTCGTTTTATCGAGGGCTAGGCCGTGGGTTTGGAAGAGCGCGTTACCGAGTTGGAAAGCCGTTTGGCGTTTCAGGATGACACCATTCAGGCGTTGAGCGATGTGCTGGTTGCGCAGCAGCAGGTGATCGATCGTGTGCAGTTGCAGTTGGCGACTCTTGCCAGGCGGCAGGAGGAGTTGCAAGGGCGGTTCGATATTATCGATGACGATGTTCCTCCTCCGCATTATTGACCCATAAAAAACCCGCCAGCTGGCGGGTTTTTTATGGGTCGGGTATTAGCGTCGTTGCGGTAGGGCGGCTATCACATCTTCTGCCTGCAGGCCCTTGTCGCGTTGCATGACGGAGAACTCCACGCGCTGCCCCTCGACCAGTACGCGGTGGCCTTCACCGCGAATGGCGCGAAAGTGCACGAAGATGTCATCGCCGGAGTCGCGCGAGATGAAGCCGAAGCCCTTGGAGGTGTTGAACCATTTGACGGTGCCGGTCTCGCGATTGCCCAGATCTTTGGTCGACGTGGTGCCGCGGGTCTTCATGCGCAGGTTGGTGGCCAAGTGCAGCGCCACGGCCGTGAAGACTGTCAATAGGCTGAGCAGGACTGCAGGTTGGCCGCCAATCACGGGCAGGGGGGCCAGCAGGATCAGGACCTGCAGGACCACGGCGAATACCAGTAGGGCGGATACCAGGCCTTGCAACTGGTTACGCGCGCCGACATGCCAGATAGGTAGGAGTGGTGCCAGAAGCAGATTCAGTGAGCCAAACAAGGCAAGGTAGAGCGCATCGGGTTGTTGCAGGTAGGGCAGTGCTTCGTTGCGAAGGCTCGGAGCAAAGGACAACAGTAAGGCGATGACGCCCGTTAGTAGGTGGACGGTCTTCAACATGGGTAATGAGCTCGCTTAATAATAAGAAGTATCACAAGGAAGAGCGGCTTGACGCCTGCGCCCCTGAATAATGATGGGCGTTCGATGTTCGCACGGAGTCATGCCTGTACGTCGCGTTCCAAACAGCTATGCGGCCGCACGCGCGTATTTAACAGCAAAGCGGATGGCTACTCAAATCAAGCGTTTAGGCTATCTTGCGAGGGGGAAAAGAAGACCTGATTGCGGCCATTGCGTTTCGCCTGGTAGAGGGCGTCGTCGGCGCGGGTCAATAGGCTTTCGAGGTCGTCGTCGGTCCGGGCTAGGGCCAGGCCGAAGCTGGCGGTGATGCTGTCCAGAACCTCGTCGGTGCGTCTCACCTTGATGCGTAGGGCCTGGAGTTTCAGGCGCAGTTGTTCGGCGAAGGCTTGTGCGCTTGACGCGTTGCTGCAGTCGCGCAGGATGATACAGAACTCTTCGCCGCCGTAGCGGGCGGCCATGGCTCGAGGGGGTAACAGTTCGCGTAGCAGTTGGCCGACGTGCTGAAGCACGCGGTCGCCCAGTGGGTGGCCATATTGGTCGTTGAACTGCTTGAAGTGATCGATATCCAGAATGATCAAGGCCACGCCCTGATGGCCGGCCGCGAGAATTTGCTCGAGCAGGCGAGTGAAGGCATGGCGATTGAAAACCTGAGTCAGGCTATCCACTGTCGCGGCTCGGTGGGCGCGCTCCAGTTGGCTGCGCAACTGCGTGATCTCGTCTTGAGCCGAGCGCAGTCGGTAGAGAAATTGTTCCTGCTGCTCCTGCATGAGCTGCGTACTTTGTTGTAGCTCGTTCAGCACGCTGGGCAGGTCGTCGATGAGCGGCTCATTCAGCGCGGCCAATCCTTGGTCCAGGCTGTTCTGGTAGGCGCGGCTGTGGGTCAGGCTGTGAGAGACATCGCCTTCGATGTCGTCGACCAGCTCAATCACTTGCTGTTGGCCGGCGCGGGCTTCTTCCAGCTCGCCACGAATGATGAATTCGCGGAAAAGCTTGGTGGCAGTTTCAGGAGGGAAGCTGTCGAAGTCCGTGACAGTCTTGTCCAGGCGTCGATTGAGTTCGGGGTTCCGGCCTTGGCTGTAGGTGTACCAGAGGGCGTAATGCACCGGGTTCGGCGGGATGTCATGGCGCACCATGAGGGGAACCGCATGCTTGAGCAAGTCTGCGGCCTCGCGGGTTTCTTCTGGATAAAGCTCGAGAGTGTTCGGGTTTTTCGGCGACTGCTTCATTCGCGTCACTGTGGCGGGGTCCAGGTCGGCAGAGCATAGAGTAGCCGCCGTGCCCTGCCTAGCAAAAGGCCCGACTAGAGCGGGCCTTTTGCGTGTTGGGTGGCTCAGGCGGCGAGCAGGCTGCGCAGCATCCAGGCGGTTTTTTCATGCACTTGCATGCGCTGGGTCAGCAGGTCGGCGGTGGGCTCGTCGCTGACCTTGTCCAGTAGGGCGAAGATGCCGCGGGCGGTGCGCACCACGGCTTCCTGCCCCTGGACCAATTGCTTGATCATGTCCTCGGCGCCTGGCACGCCTTCTTCTTCTTTAATCGAGGACAGGCGCGCATACGCGGCATAGGTACCGGGAGCAGGGAAGCCGAGGGCGCGGATGCGCTCGGCGATCGCATCGACGGCCAGCGCCAGCTCGGTGTACTGCCCTTCGAACATCAGGTGCAGGGTGTTGAACATCGGGCCGGTGACGTTCCAGTGAAAGTTGTGGGTTTTCAGGTACAGGGTATAGGTGTCCGCCAATAGACGGGACAGGCCTTCGGCGATGGCTGCGCGGTCCTGTTCGGCAATGCCAATGTTGATTTCCATGTCGTTTCTCCTTTCAGGTGGTTCGGAGCCGAATCCGCTCCATGATGGGCACAGCCTAGCATGGAGCGGATTCGGCTTGATCTTGGCTTGTGTCAATGAAACCAATGTTTAGAGACTATGAGTTCTCCGGGTTCCGTCCTGATGCGGGAAGCGGGCATTGGCGCTTGGGCGGTTGCTCTTAGAGTCGCTCGAGCGCTTGTGCTGTCGCTTGTCGCTGTCCGTTGGCTCGGCCCGGGGGCAGCCAATACCAGAGGCATCGGCGGCGTTTACTTGCCAGAACCCGGGCGTATAGGTCTTGAGGCGGGGCCAGGCGCGGATTCATCGGGGCTGGTGTCGACCGCCGCCCGGCGGCTGCATGGAGTGGATTAACCATATATAATCCCGCCCCTTGCCGCGAGACGCGGGCTCGCGGCGCTGTTTTAGTTTGCCGAGTCGAGCGGATGCCTATTTACGATTACCAATGCACTTCCTGCGGTCATCAGTTGGAAGCCATTCAGAAGTTCAGCGATGCAGTGCTGGTCAATTGTCCGGCTTGCCAAGCTCCCGAGTTGAAGAAGCAGCTGTCCATGCCGGGTTTTCGGCTCAAGGGCGGTGGCTGGTATGAAACCGATTTCAAGACCGGCACGAAAAAGAACCTGGCTGGCGGCGACAAAGCCGAGTAACCAGCACACCGAATATCGATTACGAGAAGCGAACCACCATCATGATGCGCAGCCATTATTGCGGCCAGTTGAACGAGAGCCTGGACGGCCAGGTAGTCACCCTTTGTGCGTGGGTCCACCGCCGTCGTGACCATGGTGGGGTGATTTTCCTCGATCTGCGTGATCGGGAAGGCCTGGCCCAGGTCGTGTTCGACCCGGATCGCGCCGAGACCTTCGCCGCTGCCGACCGGGTGCGCAGCGAATATGTGGTCAAAGTCACCGGCAAGGTGCGCCTGCGTCCGGCCGGTGCGGTCAATCCGAACATGGCCTCCGGCTCCATCGAAGTGCTCGGGCATGAGCTGGAAGTGTTGAACGAAGCGGAAACCCCGCCGTTCCCGCTCAACGAGTACAGCGACGTCGGCGAAGAAACCCGTCTGCGCTACCGCTTCATCGATCTGCGCCGCCCTGAGATGGCCGACAAGCTGCGTCTGCGTTCGCGCATCACCAGCAGCATTCGCCGCTACCTGGACGAGAACGGCTTCCTCGATGTGGAAACGCCGATCCTGACCCGCGCTACGCCGGAAGGCGCGCGCGATTACCTGGTGCCGAGTCGCACCCATGCCGGCAGCTTCTTCGCCCTGCCGCAGTCGCCGCAGCTGTTCAAACAACTGCTGATGGTGGCCGGCTTCGATCGCTACTATCAGATCGCCAAATGTTTCCGTGACGAAGACCTGCGTGCCGACCGCCAGCCGGAATTCACCCAGATCGACATCGAGACCAGCTTCCTCAACGAAGAGGACATCATCGGCATCACCGAGGGCATGATCCGCAAGCTGTTCAAGGAAGTGCTGGATCTGGAGTTCGGCGAGTTCCCGCACATGAGCTTCGAGGAGGCCATGCGCCGCTACGGCTCGGACAAGCCGGATCTGCGCATCCCGCTGGAGCTGGTGGATGTTGCCGATCAGCTTGCCGGCGTCGAGTTCAAGGTGTTCAGCGGCCCGGCCAACGATCCGAAGGGGCGAGTCGCCGCCTTGCGCGTACCGGGTGCCGCGAGCATGCCGCGCAGCCAGATCGACGACTACACCAAGTTTGTCGGTAACTTCGGCGCCAAGGGTCTGGCCTACATCAAGGTCAACGAGCGGGCCAAGGGTGTCGAAGGTCTGCAGTCGCCGATCGTCAAGTTTATCCCCGAAGAGAACCTCAAGGTCATTCTGGATCGCGTGGGTGCGGTCGACGGCGACATCGTGTTCTTCGGCGCCGACAAGGCCAAGATCGTCAGTGACGCCCTGGGTGCGTTGCGGATCAAGCTCGGCCATGACCTCAAGCTGCTCACTTGCGAGTGGGCGCCGCTGTGGGTGGTTGACTTCCCGATGTTCGAAGAGACCGACGATGGCGGCCTCACCCCGCTGCACCACCCCTTCACTGCACCCAAGTGCAGCCCGGCCGAGCTGGAGGCCAACCCGGCGGCCGCACTGTCGCGCGCCTATGACATGGTGCTCAATGGCACCGAACTGGGTGGCGGTTCCATCCGTATCCACCACAAAGAGATGCAGCAAACGGTATTCCGCGTGCTCGGCATCAGCGAAGAAGAGCAGCAGGAGAAGTTCGGCTTCCTGCTCGATGCGCTGAAATTCGGCGCGCCGCCGCACGGTGGTCTGGCTTTCGGCCTCGATCGCCTGGTGATGCTGATGACCGGCGCGCAGTCGATCCGTGAAGTGATCGCCTTCCCGAAAACCCAGAGCGCCGCGTGCGTGATGACCCAGGCGCCGGGGGCAGTGGACAGCAAGGCCCTGCGCGAGCTGCACATCCGTCTGCGCGAACAGCCGAAAGCCGAGTAATTCGAGTCAACCCTGAGGCGGCGCCTGCCGGGCGCCGCCGAGCCGAGAGAGTACGGAGTGAGTTATGGCCGGTCATTCCAAATGGGCCAACATCAAGCATCGCAAGGGGCGTCAGGACGCCAAGCGCGGCAAGATCTTCACCAAGCTGATCCGCGAATTGACCGTTGCGGCTAAGAGCGGCGGGATTCCTGCGGACAACCCGCGTCTGCGTTTGGCGGTGGACAAGGCGCTGACCGCTAACATGACCCGTGACACCATCGATCGTGCCATCGCCCGCGGCGCCGGCTCGAACGAAGCGGACAACATGGTCGAGCTGAGCTACGAAGGCTATGCGCCGAGCGGTGTGGCGATCATCGTCGAGGCGATGACCGACAACCGCAACCGCACCGCGGCGGAAGTGCGCCATGCGTTCAGCAAATGCGGTGGCAACCTGGGTACCGATGGTTCGGTGGCCTACATGTTCGAGCGCAAGGGTCAGATCAGCTACGCCCCGGGTGTCGACGAGGATGCCCTGATGGAGGCGGCGCTGGAGGCCGGTGCCAACGACGTGGTTGGGGCGGAGGACGGTTCGGTCGAGGTCTACACCTCCTTTGCCGACTTCCTGGTGGTCAACGAGGCGCTCACCGCCGCCGGTTTCAAGGGTGACGAAGCCGAAGTGGCGATGATTCCGTCGATCAGTGCGCCGGTCAGCGATCTGGAGACCGCCAAGAAGGTGATGAAGCTGATCGACATGCTGGAAGACCTGGACGACGTGCAGAGCGTCTACCACAACGCGGAAATCCCCGACGAGCTCATGGAGCAGCTGGACTAATTCCTTCTCGTGCGGAGCAGGCCGGAAGCCGCCTGAGGCGCTTCCGGCTTTTTTATGCGCCTGGTGCGGGTGACGGCGGCCGTGGCTGGTCCGTATACTTGCAGCCTGGATAAATAGACAGTATGGCGCGGGCCTTCCCGGCGCTGTGGACGGCAGAGCATGACGCTGATTCTTGGTATCGACCCTGGCTCGCGGATCACCGGCTACGGCGTGGTGCGCGACACCGGCCGCGGCTGCGAGTACGTCGCTTCCGGTTGTATCCGTACCGGCGGTGGCGCGTTGCATGAGCGACTGCAGATCGTCTTTCGCGGTGTGCGCGAGGTGATCCAGGCCCATGGTCCGGTGACCATGGGCATCGAGCAGGTGTTTATGGCGCGCAACGCCGACTCCGCGCTGAAGCTCGGTCAGGCCCGTGGCGCGGCGATAGTGGCGGCGGCCGAAGAGGGGCTGGAGATTGCCGAGTACACCGCGACCCAGGTCAAGCAGGCGATTGCCGGAACCGGCGGCGCCGACAAGCAGCAGGTGCAGCTGATGGTCATGCATCTGCTGAAGCTGACCCAGAAACCGCAGATCGATGCCTCCGACGCCCTGGCAATCGCCCTCTGTCATGCCCATACCCGCTCCAGCTTGATTCCCCACGGGCTGGCCGGCGCCAAGCGGCGCGGTGGCCGGCTGCGCCTCTAAATAAGGAAACGATTCGTGATTGGACGTCTGCGCGGCATGCTGGCAGAAAAGCAACCGCCGCATTTGATTGTGGATATCAATGGGCTCGGTTATGAGCTGGAAGTGCCGATGACCACCCTTTATCGGTTGCCGGGTGTCGGCGAGCCGGTAACCCTGCACACTCACTTGGTGGTGCGCGAGGATGCCCATCTGCTCTACGGCTTCTTCGAGAAGCGCGAGCGCGAACTGTTCCGCGAGCTGATCCGGCTCAATGGCGTCGGGCCGAAACTGGCCCTGGCGTTGATGTCCGGGTTGGAAGTGGATGAGCTGGTCCGCTGCGTGCAGGCGCAAGATACCTCGACCCTGGTGAAGATTCCCGGAGTGGGCAAGAAAACCGCCGAGCGCCTATTGGTTGAACTCAAGGATCGCTTCAAGGCCTGGGAAACCATGCCGGCCATCTCCGGCCTGGTGGTTGAACCTCGCGGGGCGGCAGCAGTCTCAAGCGCGGAGAATGATGCGGTCAGCGCGCTGATCTCCCTCGGTTTCAAGCCGCAGGAGGCCAGTCGCGCCGTGTCTGCCGTGCAGGAAGAAGGCTTGAGCAGCGAAGAGTTGATCCGTCGCGCGTTGAAAGGAATGGTCTGAACCTTGATGGATAACCCCCGATGATCGAAGCCGACCGCCTGATAACCGCCACGGGACGTGATCGCGATGAGCAGTTCGACCGCGCCATCCGCCCGTTGCGCCTGGCCGAATACATTGGCCAGCCGAATGTGCGCGAGCAGATGGAGCTGTTCATTCAGGCCGCCAAGCAGCGCAGCGAGGCCCTGGACCACACCCTGATCTTCGGTCCGCCGGGGCTCGGCAAGACCACCCTGGCCAATATCATCGCCCAGGAGATGGGCGTGTCGATCAAGAGCACCTCCGGGCCGGTACTGGAGCGCCCGGGTGACTTGGCGGCGATGCTGACTAATCTCGAGCCGGGCGATGTGCTGTTCATCGACGAAATTCATCGCCTGTCGCCGATCGTCGAGGAAGTGCTGTATCCAGCCATGGAGGATTTCCAGCTCGACATCATGATCGGCGAAGGCCCGGCGGCGCGCTCGATCAAGCTCGATCTGCCGCCCTTCACCCTGATCGGCGCCACCACTCGTGCCGGCATGCTGACCAACCCGCTGCGTGATCGTTTCGGCATCGTTCAGCGCCTGGAGTTCTACGGTGTCGAGGATCTGACCACCATCGTCGGTCGTTCGGCGGGGATTCTTGGGCTGCCGGTCGAAGCCGAGGGGGCTTTCGAGATCGCCCGCCGCGCTCGCGGTACGCCGCGGATCGCCAACCGCCTGCTGCGCCGGGTGCGGGACTTCGCCGAAGTGCGGGCCCAGGGGCAGATCAATCGAACCACTGCCGATCTGGCTCTGAATCTGCTGGATGTCGACGAGCGCGGCTTCGATCACCAGGACCGCCGCCTGTTACTGACCCTGATCGAGAAGTTTGATGGCGGCCCGGTGGGGGTGGACAGCCTGGCCGCGGCGATCAGCGAGGAGCGCCACACCATCGAGGATGTGCTGGAGCCCTATCTGATCCAGCAAGGCTATATCATGCGCACCCCGCGCGGGCGGGTGGTGACCCGGCATGCCTACCTGCATTTCGGTCTGAATCTGCCGAAACGCATGAGCGAGCTGCCCGCTGCGGATCTGTTTGCCAGTGACGAGTAAGGCGACTGTGGATGCTGGTGCGCTGGAGTCAACCAATGTTGCAAAACAGTTGCCTGACCTGATTGGCAACCCGGGGAGTAAGCACTAGAGTATGCGCGCGCAAAATGGGGCTCAGCCGTTCACGCATCGTTGTCGTGTCTATTACGAGGACACCGATGCTGGTGGCATCGTTTATTACGTCAATTACCTCAAGTTCATGGAGCGGGCTCGCACCGAACGGCTGCGGGATCTGGGCTTTGCCCAGTCCGAGTTGGTGGGCGAGAACCTGTTGTTCGTGGTGCATTCCAGCGAAGCGCGTTATCACGCCCCGGCGCGTTTGGATGACGAGCTGAGCGTTAGTGCCGAAGTGATCGAGTTAAACCGCGCCAGCCTGCGCTTTCGTCAACAGGTGCGGCGGGTTGCGGATGATGCGCTGCTCTGCGAAGGGCAGTTCCTGGTGGCCTGTGTGCGCGCCGACAGTTTGAAACCCCGGGCCATCCCCGAAGTGCTGCGTGCAGCCTTCGCCAATGGCTCGGGACTATCCCTTGCAGGAGATTAAGCGTGGAAGCCAACGTCGTCGACCATACCTCCATGTGGAGCCTGATCAGCAACGCCAGTTTTGTGGTGCAGCTGGTGATGCTGATTTTGGTGGCCGCCTCGGTCACCTCGTGGATCATGATTTTCCAGCGCAGCACCATGCTGCGTGCCGCCAAGAAAGCTCTGGAAACCTTCGAAGAGCGCTTCTGGTCGGGTATCGATCTGTCCAAGCTGTACCGCCAGGCTGGCAGCAGCCCCGACCCGGATTCCGGCGTCGAGCAGATCTTCCGCGCCGGTTTCAAGGAGTTCTCCCGCCTGCGTCAGCAGGCCGGTGTCGACCCGGATGCCGTGATGGACGGTGTGGCGCGGGCCATGCGCGTGGCCATCTCGCGTGAAGAAGAGAAGCTCGAGCAGAGCCTGCCATTCCTCGCCACCGTCGGCTCCACCAGCCCGTATATCGGTCTGTTCGGTACCGTCTGGGGGATCATGAATTCCTTCCGCGGTCTGGCTCAGGTGCAGCAGGCGACCCTCGCCACTGTCGCGCCAGGCATCGCCGAGGCCCTGATCGCCACTGCCATCGGTCTGTTCGCGGCGATTCCGGCAGTAATCGCCTACAACCGCTTCGCCGCCCGCGGCGAAACCATGATCAGTCGCTATTACACCTTCGCCGACGAGTTCCAGGCCATCCTGCACCGCAAAGTGCATACCAGTGACGACTGAAACGCAGGTTTCCCGAGAGGACAGGTTGTAAGTCATGGCCAGAATTCGCAACAGACGCAAACCCGTCGCCGAGATGAACGTGGTGCCTTACATCGACGTGATGTTGGTACTGCTGGTGATCTTCATGGTGACCGCGCCGATGCTCAATCAGGGGGTCAAGGTCGATTTGCCCAAGGTCGGCAGCGAGGCGTTACCGCAGGACAACAACGCCCAAGTGCTGACCATCTCGATCAAGGCCGACAAGACCTATTACTGGAACATGGGTAGCGAGGTCGATACCGACACGGTGCAGGACAAAGCCCTGACCCTGCCGGAAATGACCGCCGCTGTGACTGCAATCATGAACCAGAGTCGCAGCCAGGGTAAGCAGACCCAGGTCATGGTGCGCGGTGACAAAGCGGTCGACTATGGTGCCGTGATGGCGGCCATGGGTGGTCTGCAGCAGGCTGGCGTGGGCAACGTCGGGCTGATTACCGAGGCGCCCTGATGCAGCAGCGAGAGCGCTCCTCTTCGGAAGGCTATTTCTGGCCCAGTGTTTGGGCCGTGGCGCTGCATGCGCTGGTGTTTGCCATGCTGTTCGTCAGCTTTGCCTTCACTCCTGAGCTGCCACCGGCCAGGCCGATTGTGCAGGCCACGTTGTATCAGCTGAAGTCGCAAAGTCAGGCCACTACCCAGACCAACCAGAAAATCGCCGGCGAGGCGAAGAAAACTGCTGCCCGTCAGTTCGAAGTCGAGCAACTGGAGCAGAAGAAGGTTGAGCAGCAGAAACAGGAAGCCGCCAAGGCTTCGGAGCAGAAGAAGGCCGACGAAGCTCGAAAGGCTGAGGCGGTGAAACAGGCTGAAACGGCGAAGAAAGCCGATGAAGCCAAGAAGGCCGAGGAAAAGAAACAGGCGGACTTTGCCAAGAAGAAGGCCGAGGACGAGGCGAAGAAGAAGGCCGCCGAGGAAGCCAAGAAAAAGGCCGTAGCGGAAGCCGCGAAGAAAAAGGCGACTGACGACGCGAAAAAGAAAGCTGCTGCGGAAGCTGCCAAGAAGAAGGCTGCGCAAGAAGCGGCGCGCAAAGCCGCTGAGGACAAGAAGGCTCAGGCCCTGGCCGAATTGCTGTCGGATACCACCGAGCGGCAGCAGGCCCTGGCCGATGAGCAGGGTGATCAGGTCGCCGGCAGCCTGGATGATCTGATCATCAAGTTGGTCAGCGAGCAGTGGCAGCGCCCGCCGTCCGCACGCAATGGCATGAGCGTCGAGGTGCTGATCTCGATGTTGCCGGACGGCACCATCACTAATGCGAGTGTGACCCGCGCCAGTGGCGATGCACCGTTCGACAATTCGGCGGTAGCCGCAGTACGCAACGTCGGGCGTATCCCCGAGATGCAACAATTGGATCGCGCAACCTTTGACCAGATGTACCGGCAGCGCCGCATCATCTTCAAACCGGAGGATTTGGACCTGTGAACACTCTGATTCGTATCGCCCTGCTCGGGCTGACCTTGCTGGTCGGCAGCGTGCAGGCGGCTGACCCGCTGCTTGTTACCTCGGGTACTGACCGGGCTACCCCCATCGCGGTGGTGCCGTTCGGCTGGCAGGGCGGCACCGTGCTGCCCGAAGACATGTCCACCATCATCGGCAACGACCTGCGCAACTCGGGCTCCTTCGAGCCGATTCCGCGGCAGAACATGATCAGCCTGCCGACCCAGGCGAGCGAGGTCATCTATCGCGACTGGAAGGCCCTCGGCGCCCAGTATCTGATGGTTGGCAACATCGTTCCTGCTGGGGGGCGTTTGCAGGTGCAATTCGCGCTGTTCAACGTCACCACCGAGCAGCAGGTGATGTCCGGCAGTGTCAGTGGTTCGATGGATCAGCTGCGTGATATGGCGCACTACGTCGCCGACCAGTCATTCGAGAAACTCACTGGGATCAAGGGCGCCTTCTCCACGCGCATGCTGTATGTCACGGCCGAGCGCTTTTCGGTCAATAGCACCCGCTATACCCTGCAGCGCTCCGACTATGATGGCGCTCGTGGGGTAACCTTGTTGCAGTCGCGCGAGCCGATCCTGTCACCGCGCTATGCTCCGGATGGCCGGCGCATCGCTTATGTGTCTTTCGAGCAGCGCCGCCCGCGCATCTTCATCCAGCACATCGACACCGGTCGCCGCGAACAGATCACCAACTTTGAAGGCTTGAATGGTGCCCCGGCGTTCTCGCCGGATGGCAATCGCCTGGCGTTCGTGCTGTCGAAAGACGGCAACCCGGAAATCTATGTGATGAACCTAGGCTCGCGTCAGTTGCAGCGCGTGACCAACCATTTCTCCATCGACACCGAGCCGTTCTGGGGCGCGGATGGTCAGACCCTGTATTTCACCTCGGATCGTGCCGGCAAGCCGCAGATCTATAAGACCCGCGTGGGCGGTGGTGAGCCGCAGCGAGTGACCTTTGTCGGCAACTACAACGCCAACCCGAAGCTGTCGGCGGACGAGAAGACCTTGGTGATGATCCACCGCCAGGATGGCTACACCAACTTCAAGGTGGCGGCGCAGGACCTGCAGCGCGGCAACGTCAAGATCCTCTCTGAGACCAGCTTGGACGACTCGCCTACTGTCGCGCCCAACGGCACCATGTTAATCTACGCCACCCGCCAGCAGGGCCGGGGAGTCTTGATGCTCGTGTCCACCAATGGGCGCGTTAGGCTCCCGATTCCAACCGCGCAAGGCGATGTCCGAGAGCCTTCCTGGTCCCCTTACCTGAACTGATGCGGCGCAATATTTTTTGCTTTTACACACCTGGGGTTCATTAGGAGTTTTACGATGGAAATGCTGAAGTTTGGTAAGTTTGCTGCGCTGGGTCTGGCCCTTGCTGTGGCTGTTGGTTGCTCCTCCAAAGGCGGTGACACTGCTGGCGAAGGTGCTGTTGACCCGAACGCCGGCTACAACGCCAACGGCAGCGGTGTTGATGGCAGCATGAGCGAAGAAGCCGCTCTGCGTGCCATCACTACCTTCTACTTCGAGTACGACAGCTCTGACCTGAAGCCGGAAGCCATGCGCGCTCTGGACGTTCACGCCAAAGACCTGAAAGGCAACGGCGCTCGCGTCGTTCTGGAAGGCCACACCGACGAGCGCGGCACCCGCGAGTACAACATGGCTCTGGGTGAGCGTCGTTCCAAGGCCGTTCAGCGTTACCTGGTTCTGCAGGGCGTTTCCCCGGCTCAGCTGGAGCTGGTTTCCTACGGTGAAGAGCGTCCGGTTGCTACTGGCAACGACGAGCAATCCTGGGCTCAAAACCGTCGCGTCGAACTGCGTAAGTAATTCGTCATGCGTACGTGCCGCCGTGCTTTGACCGTTCTGGCGCTCAGCCTGCCGTTCGCGGCCTGGGCTGAGGTTCCCGTGGTGGATAATGCAGCGGGCTATCCCGCCAGCAGTTATCCGCCGGCTGGTTATGGCACGAGTGGCGCCTATGCCGGGGGCGGGGTTACGACCCCGACTTCGGCGCAGGGTGAGTTGTTCATGCAGCTGCAGCAGCTGCAGGACGAGGTCGCGCGTCTGCGCGGCATGGTGGAAGAGCAGCAAAACGAGATTCAGCGCCTCAAGCAGGAAAGCCTCGAGCGTTATCAGGATCTTGATAGCCGCCTGTCCGGTGGTGCTGCCGCTGCCTCACAGAATTCATCCGCTGCTGGCGCGGTCAATGCCAACGGCGCGCCGACTACGCCTGCCAATCAGGCGTCGGCAAGCAGCGAGCCGGGCGATCCGGCGAAGGAAAAGCTGTACTACGACGCTGCCTTCGATCTGATCAAGGCCAAGGATTTCGAGAAAGCCAGCCAGGCTTTCTCCGCGTTCCTGCGCAAATACCCGAATAGCCAGTATGCCGGTAACGCGCAGTATTGGCTGGGCGAGGTGAACCTCGCCAAAGGCGACCTGCAAGCGGCCGGTCAGGCCTTTGCCAAGGTCAGTCAGGCTTATCCGCAACACGCCAAGGTTCCAGATTCGCTGTACAAGCTGGCCGATGTCGAGCAGCGTCTAGGGCATACCGACAAGGCCAAAGGCATTTTGCAGCAGGTTATCGCCCAGTATCCCGGCAGTTCCGCCGCACAACTGGCCCAGCGTGATCTGCAGCGCATGTAAAGCTGATTCGCTATTCAAGAAAACCCGCGCTTGTCGCGGGTTTTTTCGTTAAAATCGGCGCCCCCAATTCCCGCAACGGAGGCGGATGGCCTGTTTCGCCGTCACGCCCGTGGCTGATATGCAAAAAAACCTGCGAATTACCGAGATCTTCTACTCGTTGCAGGGGGAGACGCGCACGGCCGGTTTGCCGACTGTGTTCGTCCGCCTGACCGGCTGCCCCCTGCGCTGCCAGTACTGTGATACCGCCTATGCCTTCAGCGGCGGCGAGCTCATGAGCCTCGAGGCCATCCTTGAGCGTGTTGCCGGCTACAAGCCGCGCTACGTCTGTGTGACGGGGGGCGAACCCTTGGCGCAACCCAATTGCATCGACTTGCTCGAGCGTCTGTGCGACGGCGGTTACGAAGTTTCGCTGGAGACCAGCGGCGCCCTGGACGTATCGGCGGTCGATCCGCGGGTCAGCAAGGTGGTCGACCTGAAGACCCCGGGCTCCGCCGAAGTGGCACGCAATCGCTATGAGAATCTCAACTTCCTCACGGTCAACGATCAGGTCAAGTTCGTCATCTGTTCCCGCGAAGACTACGACTGGGCAGTGTCCAAGCTGATCCAGTACCGTCTGCAAGAACGTGCTGGCGAAGTCCTGTTCTCGCCCAGCTATCAGCAGGTGGACGTGCGGGCACTGGCCGATTGGATAGTTACTGACAATCTGCCGGTGCGTCTGCAGATGCAGTTGCACAAGATTTTCTGGAATGACGAGCCGGGGCACTGAAATGACTGAGAAAAAAGCGGTAATCCTGCTTTCCGGCGGTCTCGACTCCGCCACCGTGGTGGCGCTGGCCAAAGCCGATGGCTATGCCTGTTACACCATGAGTTTCGACTACGGCCAGCGCCATCGTTCGGAGCTGCAGGCGGCCGAGCGTGTCGCGCAACAGCTTGGGGTGGTCGAGCACAAGGTGATCGGCCTGAACCTCAATGGTATGGGTGGCTCGGCCTTGACCGACAGCTCGATCGCCGTGCCGGAAAGCCCGGGTGAAGGCATCCCGGTGACCTATGTGCCAGCGCGCAACACGGTGTTTTTGTCCCTGGCCCTGGGCTGGGCTGAAGTGCTCGGCGCGCGGGATATCTTTATCGGGGTCAATGCAGTCGACTATTCCGGCTATCCCGATTGCCGTCCTGAATTCATCGCCGCCTTCGAACGCATGGCCAATCTGGCGACCAAGGCCGGGGTAGAGGGGCAGGGGTTCCGTATTCAGGCGCCGCTGCAGAGCATGAGTAAGGCCGAGATCGTTCAGGCTGGCGTCCGCCATGGTGTGGATTATGCCTTGACGGTGTCCTGCTACCAGGCTGACGACGAAGGACACGCCTGTGGCAAATGCGACAGTTGCCGTCTGCGTGCGGCGGGCTTTGCTTCCGCTGGCGTGCAGGACCCTACCCGGTACCGCTAATTTTTTTGTGGGTGCTATTGAATTTATGAATTAAATCAGTATCATGCATCCGCGTTGGGTCGTTAGCTCAGTTGGTAGAGCAGTTGGCTTTTAACCAATTGGTCGTAGGTTCGAATCCTACACGACCCACCACTCCTTCCTTGCTTCACCTCTCCTCGGTTGCTTATCGCCTCCATTACCCTGCAAGGGGTGGGTGATATACTCGTCTCATGCCTTTACAGGTTCAGCGAATATGACGCAGATTTCAGAACGCCTCCTGGTTCAAGCCCATCTCGATGCCAAGCAACCGAAGCCGTTGACTGTCGAGGAAGAGGCACATTATCGCGCGGCGATTGCGGCCGAGCTGAAGGCTCAGGATGCCGTGCTGGTGGCGCATTACTACTGCGATCCGGTACTCCAGGCGCTGGCCGAGGAGACCGGTGGTTGTGTGTCCGACTCCCTGGAGATGGCGCGGTTCGGCAATCAGCATCCGGCCAAGACTGTGCTGGTCGCCGGTGTGAAGTTCATGGGCGAAACGGCGAAGATTCTCAACCCGGAAAAGCGCGTGCTGATGCCGACCTTGGAGGCTACCTGCTCGCTCGATCTGGGTTGCCCGATCGATGAGTTCTCGGCCTTCTGCGATCAGCATCCCGAGCGCACCGTGGTGGTTTACGCCAATACTTCGGCGGCGGTGAAGGCGCGGGCCGACTGGGTCGTGACTTCCAGTTGTGCGCTGGAGATCGTCGAAAGCCTGATGGATAACGGCGAGAAGATCATCTGGGCGCCGGACAAGCATCTGGGCCGCTATATCCAGCGCGAGACTGGCGCCGACATGCTGCTCTGGGATGGTGCCTGCATCGTCCATGAGGAGTTCAAGTCCCGGCAGCTGGAAGACATGAAGGCGCTGTATCCGGATGCCGCGATTCTGGTGCATCCGGAATCGCCGGAAGCGGTGGTGGCCCTGGCCGATGCGGTGGGTTCCACCAGTCAGCTGATCAAGGCGGCGCAAACCCTGCCGAATCAGACCTTCATCGTCGCCACCGATCGCGGCATCTTCTACAAGATGCAGCAGTTGTGCCCGGACAAGACCTTCATCGAGGCTCCGACGGCCGGTAACGGGGCGGCCTGCCGCAGTTGTGCGCATTGCCCGTGGATGGCGATGAATACCCTGGAGCGTACCCTGCAGAGTCTGCGCGAGGGCAGCAACGAGATCTTCGTCGATCCGGCGTTGATTCCGCGGGCCTTGCGTCCGCTCAAGCGCATGCTCGATTTCACCCAGGCAGCGCGCCTGAAGCTGGCAGGCAACGCCTAGCGCCCCAGCCCAACAAAAAGCCCGGCCTAGGTCGGGCTTTTTTGTGGGCGCTTCAGCGCAGCATCTGCTTGATCAGTTTCTGCTGCTCGATCATTTCCTTCTGCCGTGCATCGATGCGCGAAGCCAGCTGGAAATTATTGGCCGAGCGGCGTTTGGCGAAGTCGAGCTGCTCGATGGCTTGGTCATAGTCGCCGACCAGGGCGAAATACTCGGCGCGGGCCTGGTGCAGGCCAATGATGTTGCCTGCCTGGCCGCGGGTTTCGGCCACTTGGTACCAGATATCCGGGTCGTGCGGGCGCCTCTTCAGTAGGGCGTCCAGGGCCTTCTCGGCTTCGGTGGAGCGGCCCTGCTTAAGCATCAGGTCGATCTGCGCCTGCTTCAGTGGGTAGTTGTTGGGATACTGGCCGAGCAGACGCTGGACCCGCTGTTGGGCATCCGGCAGGCGGTTGGCGGTGATATCCAGATCGACCTGGGCAAGGTTGTAGGCAACGTCGTTGGGGGCCCTGTCCAGCAGTGCTTTCAGGCTGTCACGCGCCTCGTTGAGGCGGCCGCCCTTGATCAGCGCCAGGGCTAGGCCATAGCGGGCGGCATCCTGCTTGGGATCCTCGTCGAGCATGGCGCGAAAACGCTTGGCCGAAACTCCCGGAGTTTCCTCGTAATACAGCATCATCCGTGCGCGGATCTGCTCGTAGCTCGGGCTGTCCTCCTTGCCACCGGCCGGGAACTGTTCGGCGCGGTTGCGGGTGTCGGCGATCCGCGATTCGGTGACCGGGTGGGTGAGGAGGAACTCCGGCGGTTTGGCGTCATAGCGGTACTGACGCATCAGGCGTTCGAACATGCTGGGCATGGCGCGCGGATCGTAGCCGGCTTTTTCCAAGTTGAGGATGCCGATGCGGTCGGCTTCCTGCTCGTTCTGCCGGGAAAAGCGCCGTTGTTCCTGAATGGCTGCCGCCTGAGTCGAGGCGATGGCGGCGATGCCGGCATCTCCGGCGCCGGCCGCGGCGGCGATGATGCCGGCAAGCATGGCGGCCATCATCGGAATCTGCATGCGCTGCTGGGCCTCGATGCCGCGGGCGAAGTGGCGTTGCGACAAGTGCGCCAATTCGTGGGCCAGCACTGAGGCGTATTCGGCTTCGCTCTGGGCGTAGAGGAAAATGCCGCCGTTGACGCCGACGATGCCGCCGGGAGCGGCAAAGGCGTTCAGCTGCGGGCTGTTGATGTACACGAACTCCAAGCGCCGATCCTGTAGCTGACTGGTTTCAGCCAGGCGAAAGACGCTGGTTTCGACGAAATCTTTCAGCTGCGGATCATGCAATTGATCGACCTGGCCGCGTAGCAGGCTGAGCCAGGCGCGACCGAGTTGATGTTCCTGCTCCGGCGAGACAATGGAGGAACTGGCGTCGCCAAGAGACGGCAAGTCGTCGGCCAGGCCGGGTTGGGCGAGCAGGCAGGCGAGCGTCAGCAGAGTAGGGCGCAATAGATTCATGCACGGGGCTCACGGCGGGAAAGGCGTTACTGTAGCTGCCCAGTTGGTCAACTGGCCAGGCTTGTGCGGTATCCTAGAACCTTCTCCCGGAGACTGAACATGACCGACGCTGTAGAGCGGGCCGAACCCTGCGACGCTGAGCTGGATGCCAGCGGCTTGAACTGCCCGCTGCCATTGCTCAAGGCCAAGCTCGAGCTGAATCGCCTGCCCAGTGGCGCCGTGCTCAAGGTGACGGCGACCGATGCCGGTTCGCAACGCGATTTCCGCGCCTTCGCCCATCTGGCCGGCCATGCCTTGCTGCGCGAGGAGTGCGAGGGCGGTGTGTATCGTTATTGGTTGCGCAAGGCCTGAGAACCCGTTCGGGATCCGCTGTGCGTCGGTCATACGCCGTTGAAAATGGCCTTGGCTCGCGAGATCCGAAACAGGTTCTGAGGGTTGGTCGCTCTAGGGAGCAGTAATGTTCAAGGTGTTACGCGATTGGGTGCAGCGCTATTTCTCCGACGAGGAGGCGGTGGTGCTCGCGGTGCTGCTGGTGCTCGGCTTCACCGCGATTCTGACGCTCGGCGGCATGCTGGCGCCGGTCCTGGCTGGCTTGGTGCTGGCTTTCCTGATGCAGGGCTTGGTGCGCCAGCTCGAGAGCCTGCGTGTGCCGCGCCTACTGGCGGTGTGGCTGGTGTTCGCCCTGTTCATCGGCCTGTTGGCGTTGTTCCTGCTGGTCCTGATGCCACTGCTGTGGCAGCAGGTGATCACCTTGTTCAACGAGTTGCCGGGCATGCTCGGCAAGTGGCAGTCGCTGCTGCTGGTCTTGCCTGAGCGCTATCCGCACATGGTGACCGACGAGCAGGTGCTGGAAGCCATCGCGGTGACGCGCGGCGAGTTGGGCAAGTTCGGCCAGTTGTTGCTGACCTCTTCGCTCGCCAGCCTGCCGCTGCTGGTCAACGCCATGATCTATCTGGTGCTGGTGCCGATCCTGGTGTTCTTCTTCCTCAAGGATCATCAATTGATCGGTCGTTGGTTTCGTGGCTACCTGCCGCGTGAGCGGGCGCTGATGACCCATGTGGCGCAGGAGATGAACCAGCAGATCGCCAATTACATTCGCGGCAAGGTGATCGAGATCGTCATCTGTGGCGGGGTGACTTACGCGGCCTTTGCCGCGCTAGGGCTGAACTATGCGGCGCTGCTGGCCTTGCTGGTCGGTCTGTCGGTGGTGGTGCCCTACGTCGGCGCGGTGGTGGTGACCGTGCCGGTGGCGCTGATCGCGCTGTTCCAGTGGGGCTGGGGCGACCAGTTCATCACCTTGATGGTGGTCTATGCGGTGATTCAGGCGCTGGATGGCAACGTGCTGGTGCCGCTGTTGTTTTCCGAGGCAGTGAACCTGCACCCGGTGGCGATCATCTGCGCGGTGCTGCTGTTCGGTGGGTTGTGGGGCTTCTGGGGGATCTTCTTCGCCATTCCGCTGGCGACCCTGTTCAAGGCCGTGCTGGATGCCTGGCCACGCCAGCCGCCGGCGCTGGTGGGCGAATAAAGCAAAAAGGCCGCTGCTGCGGCCTTTTTGTTGCCAGCCGTTCTCAGGCTTGCTGTAGCGCTTGGGCGGCGGCGAGCACGGCGTCGACATGCCCTGGGACTTTCACCCCGCGCCATTCCCGGCGCAGCACGCCGCTCTGGTCGATCAGGAAGGTGCTGCGGTCGATGCCCAGATATTCCTTGCCATAGAGCTTCTTCAGCTTGATCACGTCGAATAGCTGGCACAGCGCTTCATCCTTGTCGCTGATCAGCTCGAAGGGAAACGCCTGCTTGCACTTGAAGTTCTCGTGGGACTTCAGGCTGTCGCGGGAGACGCCGAAAATCTGCGTGTTGACCGCCTGGAACTCGGCATGGCGATCGCGAAAGCCCTGGCCTTCGGTGGTGCAGCCCGGGGTGCTGTCCTTCGGGTAGAAATAGATCACCACCTGCTGGCCCTTGAGCGCGGTCAGGGAGACCTGATGACCGCTGGTGGCCTGGGCGTGAAAGTCGGCGACGGCGTGGTCGAGGCTAACGGCCATGGGGCTCTCCTCAGGCTGGGGTTTGCGGGCGCCAGGGTTCGATCAGCGCATCCAGGTTCAGGGCATCGGCGAAGTCGAGGAACTGGTCGCGCAGCCAGCTGATCTGGGTGCCGGCTGGCAGGGTCACGGTGAGGGTGGCATTGAGCATGGTGCCGCCGGTGTGCGGGGCTTGATAGGTGTCGCAGGTCAGGTTCTCCAGCTCGACGTTGTGGTCAATGAAGAACTGGCACAGCTCGTTGAGAATGTCCGGACGATATGCCGCGCTGACATAGGCCACATAGGGCAGGGCATGCGGGCGATGTTCGGCGGCGGAACTGCGTACCACATTGACGCTGAACGCGTGCTTCTTGGCCAGGGCCGGCAGTCCGGCTTCCAGGCGGGCCAGCGCGTCCCAATTGCCCGACACCTGCAGGACCAATGCGCAGAGCTCTCCATGCCGAGTCAGGCGGGTGCTGATGACTGCGCAGCGGTTCTCATGGCTGGCGCGGCACAGCACATTGGTCAGCTCCATGGGGGTGGTGCCGAGGGCGCTGATGACAAGGAATTGTTCGCGAACGGAGGGGGTGGACATGCAGCATTCCTAAAGCGATGGGCGGTCGGCGGTCGAGCTGCCGATCAAAGCCGGAAGGTTAGCGAAAACTGCCGCTCAGGGGAATGCTCATGGCACGGCGCTTCGCTTGTGCAAGGCAGGTGGCGCCAGTACCATTACGGTTCAATTTTTCCGGCAGGAGCGGTTGCATGATTGCGGGCAGTATGGTGGCGCTGGTCACGCCTATGGATGCACAGGGACGTCTCGATTGGGATGCGCTGAGCAAGCTGGTGGATTTCCACCTGCAAGAAGGCACCAATGCCATCGTCGCGGTCGGCACCACCGGTGAGTCGGCCACGCTGGACGTCGGCGAACACATCGATGTGATCCGCCGGGTAGTCGATCAGGTCGCCGGGCGCATACCGGTCATCGCCGGTACCGGCGCCAACTCCACCCGTGAAGCGGTGGAGCTGACCGAGAACGCCAAGAAGGCCGGCGCGGATGCCTGTCTGCTGGTGACCCCGTACTACAACAAGCCGACCCAGGAAGGCCTGTACCAGCACTTCCGCCATATCGCCGAAAGCGTGGCGATCCCGCAGATTCTCTACAACGTGCCGGGCCGCACCGCCTGCGACATGTTGCCGGAGACTGTCGAACGCCTGTCGAAAGTGGCGAACATCATCGGTATCAAGGAAGCCACCGGCGACCTGCAGCGCGGCCAGGAAATCCTCGATCGGGTGAGCCAGGACTTCCTCGTCTACTCCGGTGACGACCCGACCGCCGTCGAGCTGATCCTGATGGGCGGCAAGGGCAATATCTCGGTCACCGCCAACGTCGCACCGCGCGCCATGAGCGAGCTGTGCGCCGCCGCCATGGCCGGCGATGCGGCCACCGCACGGGCGATCAACGAGCGCCTGATGCCGCTGCACAAGAATTTGTTTATCGAGTCCAACCCGATTCCGGTGAAGTGGGCGCTGCATGAAATGGGGCTGATGCAAGAAGGCATCCGCTTGCCTCTGACCTGGCTCAGCCCGCGTTGTCACGAACTGCTGCGTCAGGCTCTGCGCCAGTCCGGCGTATTGGCTTAATTTGAGGAATTACTACGCATGAAGCGACTGGCCGGACTCTCCGCACTTGCCTTGATCATCTCCAGTACCAGCGGTTGCGGCTGGCTCTGGGGTGATGAGGGTTACTTCCGCGATCGTGGTAGTGACTACCTCAACGATCGGCAAACCGCGCCTATGCAGGTTCCGCCGGATATCAGCAACGCCAAGCGCCTCGATCCGCTGCTGCCGGTACCGCGCAACGTGGCCGATTCGACCGCCCAAGGCGAGTACGAAGTACCGCGTCCACAGGCGCTGGCAGTGCAGGCCGACTCGCGTGAGTTCAGCTTGCAGAAGAGCGGCGATTCGCGCTGGGTAGTGGCCCAGCGCGCACCGGCGGAAGTCTGGCCGGTGGCCCGCCAGTTCTTCGAGGACAACGGTTTTCAGGTCGTCGATGAGCGCCCGCAGACCGGTGAGTTCAGCACCGCCTGGCAGCGCTTCGATCAGTTGTCCGCGTCCATGGCGCGTCGCCTGAGCAGCCGCGTCAGTGGCGTTGCGCCAGACAGCGAAACCCGCGTGCGCGTGCGCATCGAGCCGGGCGTGCAGCGCAATACCAGCGAGATTTTTGTGGTCAGCGCCGAGCGCCCGGCCGGCAGCTCGGACGAGATCGAGTTTCCGAGTAAGGCCGGCAACGCCAGCCTGGATGCGGCGCTGCTCGACGAAATGCTGGCGAGCATGGCGCGCAGTGCCGAGCAGGGCGGTTCCGTGTCCCTGCTCGCGGCCCGCGACTTCGATGCACCGGATCGCGTGACCCTGTCGGAAGACGGCAGCGGTAACCCGGTGCTGACCCTCGGCACCGATTTCGATCGGGCCTGGTCAAGCGTCGGCCGTTCTCTCGATACTGGCAACGTGCGCATCGACGACCTCAACCGTTCCCTCGGCGTGTACTACATCAACCTCGCCGAAGGTGCGAAGAAAGAAGACGAGAAGCCCGGCTTCTGGACGCGCATGTGGGGCAGTTCGCCCAGTGACGAAGAGATCGAAGAGCGTGCCGAGCGCTATCAGGTGCGCCTGACCAGCGTCGGCGACAGTGTGCAGGTGACGGTGGAGAAAGACCTCAATACCGTGGCGCCGGCCGACGTGGCCCGCCGCGTGCTGAGCCTGATCCAGGAACACCTCGGCTAAGCCGGCAGCGGGCCGCTGCCTGCGGCCCCGGCGCTGCCCAAGATGTAGAAGCCAATAGGCGAAACCCGGTGGGTTTCGCCTGTTTCGTTTACTCAAGGCGGAAATTCCGACATGACCACTCCCAGCACCCTGAGCCTGAAAAAAATCTATTCGGGTAAAGTCCGCGACCTCTATGAAATCGATGCCAAGCGCATGCTGATGGTGGCCAGCGATCGCTTGTCGGCGTTCGATGTGATCCTCAATGAGCCGATTCCGGACAAGGGCAAGATTCTCACCGCCATCTCCAATTTCTGGTTCGACAAGCTCGCCGGCCTGGTGCCTAACCATCTCACCGGCGACAAGGTCGAGGACGTAGTGCCGGCGGCCGAGCTGCCGCTGGTGGAAGGTCGCGCGGTGGTGGCCAAGCGCCTCAAGCCGGTGGCGGTAGAGGCCATCGTGCGCGGCTATATCGTTGGTTCCGGCTGGAAGGAATACCAGAAGAGCGGCACCGTCTGCGGCATCCAGCTGCCGGCCGGGTTGAAGGAGGCGGCCAAGCTGCCGCAGCCGATCTTCACGCCGTCGACCAAGGCGGCGGTCGGTGACCACGACGAGAACATCTCCTTCGCGCAGTGTGAGGCGATCATCGGCAAGGAGCTGGCCGCCAAAGTGCGCGATACCGCCATCGCCCTGTACAGCGCGGCCGTGGAGTACGCGGCCACACGCGGCATCATCATCGCCGACACCAAGTTCGAGTTCGGCCTGGACGAAGACGGCACCCTGACCCTGATGGACGAAGCGCTGACCCCGGACTCCAGCCGCTTCTGGCCGGCCGACAGCTATGTCGAAGGGCAGAGCCCGCCGAGCTTTGACAAGCAGTACGTGCGCGATTGGTTGGAATCCACTGGCTGGGATAAGCAGCCGCCGGCGCCCACGGTTCCGGCCGAGGTGGCGCAGAAGACCGCCGACAAGTATCGCGAGGCGCTGACCCGCCTGACCGCTTGAGGTCTGTCCTGGCTGATACCAGAGGAGCTACGGCTCCTCTGTGCGTTTCTGGCTGCCCAGTTGTCGCGATTTTCCCGCAAGCATCTGAAACCACGCAAAAAAATGCCGAACGGGCTTCGCCAAACCGCTTCAAGCTGTTATGATGCGCGCCGCCTAGGGGAGATGCCGGAGTGGTCGAACGGGACGGATTCGAAATCCGTTGAGTCAGCAATGGCTCCTAGGGTTCAAATCCCTATTTCCCCGCCATACATCAAAAGCCCCGGACGTTAACGCGTCCGGGGCTTTTGCTTTTCGGGCGGTTCGATGGTTGGCACCTGGTTTGTGTATTTTTGTCATTTGTGGCTAATATTGTTGTAAATACACATAGGGGAATGCCATGAGTGCGCTCACCCGTCCGCAGTTGGATGCCGAAGCAGTACTGGCCAGGGCCCTGCTCAATGCTCGCGAGCAATTGGGGCTGACCCAGCAGGAGCTGGCGGAGATCGTCGGCGTACACCGCACGGCTGTCACCCGCTGGGCGGACAGCGGTGGTTTGCGTCCGCAGAGCAAGACCGGTGAATTGGCGCTGTTGCTGATCCGGGTCTACCGCGCGCTGTTCGCCTTGTTCGGTGGCAATCTCGATGACATGCGTCACTTTCTGCGCACCGAGAACCGTCATCTGGCCGGCGTGCCTTTGCAGCAGATGGCTCAGGTGCAAGGGCTGGTGCGGCTAGTGGAGTACCTGGATGCCATTCGCGGCAAGGTTTGAGTTCGGCAGCAGGGATCGCAGCGGAATATGACCGTGGATATCTGGCAGCTTTGCCATGGGCCTGAGCAGGTCGCCCCGTTACGCGGCCAATTGGTGCGGCTGGTGGAAAGCCAGGAGCAGGTTGCTACCTTGCGTCTGGTCGACAGCCTGGCCGAGCAGGCGCTGCTGGAAGACTTGATCGAAGGCAGCAAGCCGCCGCTGCCGACGGGCACGGAAGCGCTTCATTACCTGCTGAAGACGCCGTTCCGCTACCCGCCGCTGCGCTGGGGCTCGCGTTTCGGCAGTGTCTACGAACCCAGCCTGTTCTATGCCGGCGCGCGTCTGGAAACCGCCATGGCCGAGACCGCCTATTACCGCTGCGTGCTGTGGGATGGCATGCTCAGTCCGCCGCCGAGTGGGCGCATCCTATCCGAGCATGCCTCGTTCGAGGTGCGTTATCGGGTCGAGCGGGGCGTGCGCCTGCAGGTGCCGCCCTTTGCCGAATTTCAGGCCGAGCTGAGCGATCCCAGGCGTTATGCCGCCACCCAGGCGTTGGGCCAAGCGATGCGCACCGCCGGGGTCGAGGCGTTCGAGTACCGTTCGGCGCGCTGCCCGCAAGGGGGCACCAATGTCGCGTTGTATACCCCGCGGGCGTTCAGTGAAAAGCAGCCGCGTAACCTGACGCCTTGGCTGTGCGAAACCACGGCCGACTATGTCGCCTTCAAACATGCCCAGGCGCCCGACGCGCCGCGGCTGTTCCACTGGCAGCAGTTTCTCGTCGACGGGCAATTGCCGCTGCCGGCATAGGCCATTCGCTACTGCAGCGCTGTCTTCCGCGGCGAAGAATTGGCACGACTGTGCACAATTGCTGTGCGCAGTTTTCCTGCGTCGCTGACCGAGTCGAAAAGGGCGGCTGAGCGCTGCTGCGGTGTTGCGTGCTCCGCTCATTTCGGCGGGCCAATATGGTTCGCCAGCGATCTGCCAAAGGCCGGCATTTGCCCGCAAACGGGGCGTCCGCCGTAAGTTGCGAGCGGACTTGTGCACAATGACGAGGCGTCGTGCTAAGCCACTGTCACAAGCGCTCGCAACATCTTGATTCTGTATGGTGATTTTTTAAGTCAATGAAAAATATTGATTTTTTTCACTGGTGAAAAAATCATCAACTTGACTCGGAGCCCCGTGGCAGTGGGGGTCGAGGCGGCTGCTCCCAAGTTGTCCACGGAGTTATCCACAGCTTCTGTGGATTGTCATCGGGCGCTCGTCTAGATCGCGGCCGGGCACGGTTGGCAAGTCTTTACCGGTGGGGAAAAAGGAGTAGAGTGGCGCGCCCTGACTGCCCCCGCCGATTGGTTATGCCGCGCGCCTCGCTCACTTTGCCTTCCCGTTCTACCGATCAGCGTTGGTCGCTGCATGTCGCGCTGTGGCTGCTGGATAGCCCGCGCCTCGGTCAGCTTGCCTGGGCCAAGCATCTGGCTGGGCGTCTGCTCAAGCAGCCGGCGCGCCAGGGCGTGGTGCTGGCGCAGAGCCGCCTGGGGCAACTGCTGTGCCGCGATTGCGGCAATGCCCGTGATCGGCGCATCGGCGTGGAGCTCTTGCGCCAGGCCGCGCGCAGTGGCGATCGCCGCGCTCAGCTGGAGCTCGGTCGGTTGTACCGCCAACCGCGCTCGCTGGAACCACTGCAAGCCCGGCACTGGCTGCAACAGGCTGCCGCGCAGGGCTCGCACGAGGCCCAACGGCTGCTCAACAACCTCTGAGTTCCCATTCCGCGGCTGGGTATACTGCCCGGCAGTCCTGTGCGGAGCCGCTTATGCCCATCGATTTGCCCAACTTGCTGATTGGTCTGTCCGTCGCGGCGCTGCCGCTGTTGGCCTTGGCTTGGCAGTTGCAACGGCGCATGAGCCTGCAGCAGGCCGAGGCGGCTTTGCTGGAAGAGCGTCTGAGCCATGCGCAATTGGCGCAGGACGGTCTCGGCGCGCAAGTGGACGCCTACCGGGCGGAAGTCACCGAGCTGAGCGAGCAGAAGGCCGCGCAGCAAGCCGAGCTGGCGGCGCTGCGGCGCGAAACCGAGCTGCTGCAAGGCGAGCGCCGCGCCAGCCGCGAAGCCGCGCAAGGCTGGAGCGCCGAGCGCGAGCAGAAAGAAGCCGAGCTGCGCCGCCTGAGCGCCGCGCATGCCGGGCTGGCCGCCGAACTGCGCGAGCAGCAGGACAGTCACCAGCAGCGTCTCAACGACTTGCAGGGCTCGCGCGACGAGCTGCGCGCGCAGTTCGCCGAACTGGCCGGGAAGATCTTCGACGAGCGCGAGCAGCGCTTCGCCGAGACCAGCCAGCAGCGCCTCGGCCAGTTGCTCGACCCGCTCAAGGAGCGCATCCAGCTGTTCGAGAAGCGCGTCGAGGAGAGTTACCAGCAGGAGGCGCGCGAGCGCTTTTCCTTGGCCAAGGAGCTGGAGCGCCTGCAGCAACTCAATCAGCGCCTGGGCGACGAGGCGACCAACCTGACCCGCGCGCTGAAGGGGCAGAAGACCCAGGGCAACTGGGGCGAGCTGGTGCTCGAGCGGGTGCTCGAGCACGCCGGGCTGGAAAAAGGCCGCGAATACCAGACCCAGGTCAGCCTCAAGGGCGGCGATGGCGAGCGCTTCCAGCCGGATGTGTTGATCCAGCTACCCGGCGACAAGCAGGTGGTGGTGGATGCCAAGGTCAGCCTGACCGCCTACCAGCAGCTGATCGCCGCCGAGGACGAGCAGGTCCGCCAGTTGGCCCTGAAGCAGCATGTGCTGTCGTTACGTAGCCATCTGAAGGGCTTGTCGGTGAAGGATTACCAGCGCCTGGAAGGCCTGCACAGCCTGGATTTCGTGCTCCTCTTCGTGCCCATCGAGGCGGCCTTCGCCGCCGCGCTGCAGGCCGATCCGGGGTTGTTCCAGGAGGCCTACGACCAGCACATCGTCATCGTCAGCCCGACCACCTTGCTGGCCACCTTGCGGGTGATCGACAGCCTCTGGCGCCAGGAGCGGCAGAGCCAGAACGCGCGCGAGATCGCCGAGCGCGCCGGGGCGCTGTACGACAAGTTCGTCGCCTTCATCCAGGACCTCGATGAGGTCGGCAGCCGCCTGCAACAGCTGGACAAGGCTTACGCCGCGGCGCGCAACAAGCTGAGCGACGGGCGCGGCAATATCGTCGGCCGGGTGGAAAACCTCAAGCTGCTGGGCGCGCGGGCGAGCAAGAGCCTGCCGGTCGAGTTGCTCGAGCGCGCCGCCGTGCCGCTGTTGGATGAGGCGGGGGAGTGACGCCGAACCTGGGTTTACTTCCCTCGCCCCTTTATGAGCGAGGGTAAAACCGCCTGCGCGTCCCTCTCCCCCGGCCCTCTCCCGCAAGCGGGAGGGGCAAGCTACACCGCAGCCTGCATCTGTTCCGCCGCCGCCCGCTTGGCCGCCGGGGAACTGGCCAGATAGTCCAGCGCCACCTTGATGTCGCCCTCGGTACGCGGGTGGAAAGACGGCTGGAAGTAACGCAACACCGCCTGGCCGATGCTCCCCATCCGCGGCAACAGGCCGCGTTTGCCCAGTCGCGACCACAGGCGCAGGAATCCCGGTGCACCACGGGTCGCCGGGTCCTGGCGCATCATCAGGCGTGAGCCGGTGCTGAACATCAGCGTCACCGCCGCCGAGCCGATGAACATATACAGCCAGCGCATGAACAGGCTGCCGCCCAGGTGCACGTGCAGGTCGTGGGCGACGCAGCGGTGTTCGATCTCCTCGGCCCCATGCCAGCGCAGCAGGTCGAGCATCACCGGGTCGGCATGGTCGAGGCTGCGGGTGGTGATGATCCAGTCGCCGAGTACGCAGGTGAAGTGCTCGACGGCGGCGATCAGGCCCACGCGCTGGATCAGCCACCAGTGCTGCAGGCGGCGGCTGATGGCGTTGTTGCCCAGTGGATAGTCGCCGAGTACGCGGTCGAACAGCCATTCGATACGCCGGGTGAAGGGTTTCGGGTTGATGCCGTGGCGCAGCAGATAGGGCTCCAGCGCGCTGTCGTGAGCGCGGGCGTGCTGGGCTTCCTGCTTGATGAAACCGCGCACGTCGTCGCGCAGGCGCTCGTCGGTCACCAGCGGCAGGGCCTTGTTGTACACCTTGCAGAACCAGAACTCGCCGGCCGGCAGGAAGATGTGCAGGGTGTTCATGATGTGCGACACCTCCGGCTCGTTCGGCACCCAGTGCAGTGGGGTGTTGGCGAAGTCGAAGCGTACTTTGCGTTGTTCCAGGCGGTGATGGGGCTCGTTCATTGTTGTTCTCCTAGGCGGCGGACGGGGCAGGCCGGGGTGTTGAGCAAGCGCTGGTCAGGAGCGCGCCGCGTCGGCGCTCGGGCGCAGGTGGTCGATGTATTCGCGAAGCCACAGGGCCAGTTGCTGCGGTTCGGCCAGTAGTTGCCAATGCCCGGCACGCACTTCGCGGCGCGCCAGGTTCGGCGCCCAGTGCTGCAACTGCTCGAACAATTGCGGCCGCACATAACGGTCGCGAGTCGGCACGATCAACTGCACCGGTATCGGCGTATGGCGCTCGCGGGGCTTGAACATGCAAGTGATAAAGTTGGCGCGATAGAGCTTGACACCGTGTTGGCCGTCGGACACTTGCGTGCTGTTGGGTTGCGCTTCGCGCACGCCCTCGAGGCGTTCCAGCACCTTCGGCCACAGACGACCCAGGCCGTTGCGCCAAAGGAATTCCGGCAGCCAGGGTGTGTGGAAGAAGGCGATGTACCAGGAGCTGAGCAACTGGCCTACGACCTTGAGCAGCGAACCCAGGCGTTTCTCGGCCAGGCGCGCACGCATCCAGTGGGCGACATGGTCCAGGCAGGGCCCGGAGATGGTGGTGTAGGAAGCCAGCAGCGGCTGGATGCGTGGCTCGGTGACCGCCTCCCAGGTCTGGATCGAGCCCCAGTCGTGGGCAATCAGGTGCACCGGCTGTTGCGGGCTGAGCGCGAGGATCACCGCTTCCAGATCGTTGGCCAGCTTGGCCAGGCGGTAGTCCTGCGTGCGCCGGGGAATCTGCGAGGCGCCGAAGCCGCGCACGTCGTAGGCGATGATCCGGTAGTCGGCGGCCAGCTGCTGGACCAGCGGCAGCCAGACCTCGTGGCTGTCCGGATAGCCGTGCACCAGCAGCAGGGTCGGGCCGCTGGCTTTGCCCCAGCGATAGGCGGCCAACTCGACGCCATCGCCCTGCACGCGGAGCTTTTCCGGCTCGACGCGGAGCGACGCGTTCATGCCGCCACCTGCGTGTCGATGCTGTGGCCGCGGGCCAGCCAGCGCTGGACATGCGGCAGCTCGTCGTCGAGCCAATAGGCCTCGGTTTCGGTGACCACCAGCAACTCCTCGAACTTGGCGCCGACGCCCTGGCGGCCCAGGTGCGGCTCCACCGCCCACAAGCCCGGCGTCGGCGCATGGGCCGAGCGCGCGTTGCTCGACCACAGCGGCGACCAGCCTTCGCGGCGCCCGGTAACCAAGGCGTTCTTGGTCAGGGTGTAGATGTTGCGCAGGCCGAAGCGGGCGATGGACGGGCCGCTCTGCCGTTCGCCGAGCTTCTCCACGCGGTGGGCCAGCACCTCGAAGGGATAGGCCTTATGGCGCGGCAGGGTGCCTTGCGCGGCGCACAGGCGATCGACCGCCTGGCTGACCTCGGCGAGGGTGCGGCGCTGTTTGACCTGCTCGACGATCAACTGCCGGTGCGCCATCAGCTCATCCAGCAAGCGCTCGACCTGCGGATTGGTGCCAAGGGCGCCGGAGTAGCCGATGTCGGCGGTGTAGGCGCCGAGGGTCGGCGCGCAGTCGAGGATGAAGGGCATGCCTTCTTCCAGGCGCTGCTTGCCCGGGTAGAACGCCAGGTTGAAGCCGCCCAGGTGACGCAGACCGTCGAAGCCCTTGAAGGCGGTGCGCGGGCCGAACCAGGCGAAGGGCTGATGGAACCAGTCCTGCACGCCATGATCGAGCAGCCAGGTTTTCATCGAGTGCGCCGCTTCCTTCTCGGTGATGCCGGGCTTGAGTTCCTTGGCGATGGTTTGGGCGCAGCGGTAGGCGAGTTGTTGGATGGCACGAAATTGCGTCAGGTCGTGCTCGGACAGGGCGGCAGGCATGAACGCTCTCCAGATGACCGAATCGTTACATCAAATGATGTCGAGTTCATTGTTGAATGCCTGCGGGCTGCTTGGCCAGTCGCGACGGACAGCTTCTGAGGCCGCTGTTACCGCGTTACCGCTGGCCTGAAAGCGGCTTGCTAGCTGGGTTGCGCCGGGATTCGCCGCGATTGCTGGAATTCTGCGTAGCGCATTTCTATCCCTTGGTTGGGCGCTGCCGGCGTTGTTGTTGGCGACTTGCCGTGGCGGCTATGATCGCGGCCATGAACGACTCTCCTTCTTTCCTCCAGCGCTGGCTGGTGCGCACACCCAGCGCGACGGAGCCGGTGGCCGCCGAATACAGCGTCGATGAACTGGCCGATGCGGCGGGCACCACGGTGCGCAACCTGCGCGCCTATCAGGACCGCGGTCTGCTGCCGCCACCGGAGCGGCGCGGGCGGGTGGGCATCTACAACGACGAGCACCTGGCGCGTCTGCGTCTGATCGGCCAGCTGCTCGAGCGCGGCTACAGCATCGCCAGCATCCGCGAGCTGTTCGCGGCCTGGGAGCAGGGCCAGGGGCTGGCCCATGTGCTGGGTCTGGAACAGGCGATAGTCGGCGCCTGGCACCCGCTGGAGCCGACCCGTCTGGAGTTTGCCGAGCTACAGGCGCTGTTCGGCGATGCGCTGACCGACGAGACGCTGGATCTCGCCCAGGCGCTGGGGCTGGTGGAGTTCGCCGGCGACCACCTGCGCGTGCTCGATCCACGGGTGTTCGCCGCCGGCGTGCAGCTGGTCCGTGCCGGCATTCCCCTGCAGGTGCTGCTCGAACAGTTCGCCGCCATCCGCCAGCGCCTGCAGCCGGTCGCCAACGGCATCGTGCAGATGATCGTCGCGCATCTGGTCAACCCCTTGCTGAGCACCAGCCTGCCGCATGTCGAGCAGTTGCAGGGGCTCAACCAGCAACTCCTGCAACTGCGTCCGCTGGTCGAGCAAGTGGTCGATAGCGAGTTGGCGCGGGCGCTGCACAGTTCGGCGAACCAGGAGCTGGGCGAGCGGGTCAGCGAACTGCTGGCCGGCTTTCTGCAACCCTCAAAGCAGCCCTAGAGCCAGCAGCCCCGCCAACAGGGCGATGGCGATCACAGCTAGTGGCCTGTGTGGTTAGTTCAATTAGTCAATTTCGGCGTCTGAGGCCCTGATACTGCGTTGCTGCTCCTCGCCATAGCCCTGCTATGACTCGTCGCAGCGCCTGGTTTCAGAACCTCAGTCATCCGAACTTGAGTTAACCAACTAACCGTACAGGCCACTAGATGCTGTTCTCAGCGGGCTCAACGCAGGGGCAGATGGCGGCTCAGCAGTGCGCGCAGGGCGGCCGGCTTGACCGGTTTGGCCAGGTAGTCGAGGCCGGCGGCATGCACCTGGGCGATCAGCTCGGGGCGGCCGTCGGCGCTGATCACCACGCCTGGCACCGGTTCGCCGAGCTTGGTGCGCAACCAGGCCATCAGCTCGGTGCCGGTCTCACCCTCGTCCAGGTGGTAATCGACCAGCGCCACCTGTGGGCGCACGTCCTCGTCGAGCAGGTGTTCGCATTCCAGGCGGTTGCGCGCCGTCCACACCTGGCAGCCCCAGCGCGACAGCAGGCTGTGCATGCCGGTGAGGATGCTGTCCTCGTTGTCGATGCATAGCACCTGGGTGCCGCTCAGGGCCTGGCCATTGAGCTCGGCCGGGACGCTCTTGGCTAGCGGCACGGCACTCTTGGCCAGCGGCACGCTGACGCTGAACACGCTGCCCTTGCCCGGCCAGGAACGCACTTCCAGGCGATGGCCGAGCACTCGGCAGAGGCCGTCGGCGATTGCCAGGCCGAGGCCGAGGCCTTTTTCCGCGCGGGTCTGGTGGCTGTCGAGGCGCTTGAATTCCTCGAAGATCACCTTGCGCTTGTCCTCGGGGATGCCCGGGCCGCGGTCCCAGACTTCCAGGCGCAACTCGCCGCCGCGGCGGCGCACGCCGAGCAGCACATGGCCCCTGGCGTAGCGGAAGGCGTTGGTGAGGAAGTTCTGCAGGACCCGGCGCAGCAGCTTGATGTCGCTGTCGACGCGCAACTGGCTGCCGCGCAGGCGGAAGTCCATGCCCTGTTCCAGGGCCAGCACCTTGAACTCGGCGCCGAGGGCATCGAACAGGCTGTTGAGCGGGAAGGGCGTGCGCTCCGGGGTGACGCGGCCGTTTTCCAGGCGCGAGATGTCCAGCAGGTCGCTGATCAGGTCTTCGGCCGAACGCAGCGAGCTGTCCAGATGGCGCACCAGTTCCTGAGCCTCGTTGGGCAGGGCGTCCGGCTGGTGGGCGAGGGCGGCGGAGAACAGCCGCGCGGCGTTCAGCGGCTGCATCAGGTCATGGCTGACGGCGGCGAGGAAGCGGGTCTTCGACTGGTTGGCGGACTCGGCCACGCCCTTGGCGGCGCCCAGCTCCTGGTTCAGCTGCGATAGCTCCTGGGTGCGCTCGCTGACCCGCTGCTCCAGGCCTTCATTGGCGTCCTTGAGCGCCTGCTCGGCTTGGCGGAAGGCGGTGATGTCGGTGAAGCTCATGACGAAGCCGCCGCCGGGCATCGGGTTGCCGATCAGCTCGATCACCCGGCCGTTGGGGAACAGCCGCTCGGAGGTGTGGGCGTTGCCCTGGCGCATCCAGTACAGGCGCTTGTCGATGTGTTGCTCGACTTCGCCGGGGCCGCACAGGCCGCGCTCGGCGTTGTAGCGGATGATATCGGCGATCGGCCGGCCGACGCTGATCAGGTCGTCCGGGTATTCGAACAGTTCCAGATAGCGGCGGTTCCAGGCCACCAGGCGCAGCGACTGGTCGACCACGCTGATGCCCTGGGTGATGTTCTCGATCGCCCCCTGCAGCAGGGCGCGGTTGAACTGCAGCACCTCCGAGGCTTCGTCGACGATGCGTACCACATCCTCGACCTGCATCTCGCGGCCCTCGATGGCCGCCTTGACCACCGCGCGGGTCGACGAGGCGCCGAGCACGCCGGCCAGCAGGTGCTCGGTATGGGCGATCCATTCGCTATTGGCCGGCTGATTGGGGTTGAAGCCCTTGCCCTGGCGGTAGGCGTAGCGCAGGAAACTCTGCCGCGCGCGCTCCTCACCGACGAAGCGGCTGGCCAAGGTCAGCAGGTCTTCGACCTGGACCGCCAGCAGGCTGCGGTTGCTGGGTTTGCTGCCGGCGAACTGGCCGATGAAACGCCCGGCCTGCCAGTGCTCGGCGACCCGCGTGCGCGAGAAGTAGGAGACCCAGCCGAACAGCAGGAAGTTGCAGGCCAGCGACAGCACCACGCCACGGGTCAGCGGATCGACGTGCCAGCCGATCGGCTGGTAGAGCAGGGCATGCAGGCCGGGGAAGCTGTCCAGCGACCAGCCCAGGCCACGGGCCACCAGCGGCAGTACCAGGGTGTAGAACCACATCAGGGAGCCGGCGGCGAGGCCGGCGAATACGCCGCGGCGGTTGGCCTGTTTCCACAGCAGGGCGCCGAACATGGCCGGGGCCAGCTGGGTGACGGCGGCGAAGGAGATCTGGCCGATGGTCGCCAGGCTGGCATTGGAGCCGAGCAGGCGGTAGCTGACGTAGGCCAGCAGTAGGATCAGCACGATGCTGACCCGCCGCGCGGTGAGCATCCACTGGCGGAACAGCTCGAACGGCCGCTCGGCGTTCTGCCGGCGCAGCAGCCAGGGCAGCAGCATGTCGTTGGAAACCATGGTCGACAGCGCCACCGCCTCGACTATGACCATGCCGGTGGCCGCCGAGGCGCCGCCGATGAACGCCAGTAGCGCCAGCGCCGGATGCGCCTCGGCCAGCGGCAGGCTGATGACGAAGGAGTCGGGAATGATCCCGGCCGGCAGCAGCATCTGCCCGGCCAGGGCGATGGGGACCACGAACAGGGCCGCCAGCAGCAGGTAGAGTGGGAATACCCAGCGCGCCACCCGCAGGTCCTTGGGTTCGATGTTTTCCACCACGGTGACGTGGAACTGTCGCGGCAGGCAGACGATGGCCATCATCGCCACGCCGGTCTGCACCAGCATCGCCGGCCAGTTCAGCGTCTCCGCCCAGAACCCTTCCAGCGCCGGGCTGCCCTGGGCCTGGCTCAGCAGGTCGTCGAGACCGTTGTACAGGCCGTAGGTGACGTAGGCGCCGACGGCGAGAAAGGCCAGCAGCTTGACCAGCGACTCGAAGGCAATCGCCAGCACCATGCCACGGTGGTGCTCGGTGACATCCAGGTTGCGGGTGCCGAAGAGGATGGCGAACAGCGCCAGGATCAGCGAGACGATCAGCGCCGTGTCCTGGGCGCGGGTGCCGGTGGAGTCGGCGCCGGCGCCGGTCAGCAGGTTCACGCCGAGGACGATGCCCTTCAGCTGCAGGGCGATGTAGGGCAGCACGCCGACCAGGCAGATCAGCGCCACCACCACCGCCAGCGCCTGCGATTTCCCATATCTGGCGGCGATGAAGTCGGCAATCGAGGTGATGTTCTCCTGCTTGCTGATCATCACGATCTTCTGCAGCACCCAAGGGGCGAACAGCAGCAGCAGGATCGGCCCCAGGTAGATCGGCAGGAAGGCCCACAACTGCCCGGCCGCCTGGCCGACGGCGCCGAAGAAGGTCCAGCTGGTGCAGTACACCGCCAGCGACAGGCTGTAGACCCCGGCGCGGATCGACGCCGGCATGGGCGTACGCCGGCGGTCGCCATAAAACGCGATGGCGAACAGGATGGCCATATAGGAAAGGGCGACCGCTGCGATCAGCCCGCCGGACAGCGACATGCGTACTCCAGGTAAAAGCGCTTGGGGTGGCCCCAGGTCAAGCAGGGTGCCTGGCGAATCCGTGCCGCTGGACTGCGGAGGCTCGTCTAGTCCGGCAATCGGCCGGGAATCTCAGGCGCCTGTTCACGATCTGCTGCGCGTCGGCCATACGGCGTTAAAAATGGCCTCGGGATGCTCATTTACCGCTCGTAAACTCCGCTCCCTTGGCCATTTTTGCCTTGTCTGGCTCTAGCTCGCGAGATCGTGAGCAGGCTCTCAGGCTCCCAACAGTGTCGCACCAAAGTACAATTCAGTCAGGGCGACTAAGGTAGAAGGCGCCCAGTGGGGGTTTTGCCCCGTTTGCACGACGCCGAAGCGTCAATGAGGAAGTTCATGTTCAAGCCGCAATTGATCGCACTGCAGCGTGGCGCGCTGCGTCTGGAACCCATGGTCGATGGCGATATCCCGGCGCTGGTGGAGCTGGCCGAGGCCAATCGCGACGAGTTGGGCTATATGAGCGGGCCGTTGCGCCTGGACTGGTATCGTAGCGCGCTCAACGATCAGCGCAATGGCCTGGCCCTGCCACTGTGCATCCGCCTCGGTGATCGTCTGGTCGGCACCACGCGCTATGCCGAGTTTCTCAACACCTTGCCGGCCGCCGAGATCGGTTGGACCTGGTTGGAGCGCGGCCAGCACGGCACCGGCCTGAACACCACGATCAAGTACCTGATGCTGCGCCATGCCTTCGAGAGCTGGCGCATGGTCCGTGTGCAGTTGAAAACCGCCGGCAGCAACCTGCGCTCGCAGCGCGCCATCGAGAAGCTCGGCGCGGTGCGCGAGGGTGTGCTGCGCAATCACCGGCGCCTGGCCGACGGCCGCCTGGACGACACCGTGATGTACAGCATTACCGACGGCGAGTGGCCGGCGGTGAAGCAGCAGCTGGAGGCGCGCTTCGGCGCCTGAGGCATGGCGGCGGTCGATAAGGAGCGCACGCGCTTCTGGCGGGCTGAAGGGCTGGGTGGCGTCGAGTTGTTGCATGCGCGTTACATCGAGCAGCGTTTCGCCCCGCATGTGCACGAGGGGTTCGTCTTTACCGTGATCGAGCATGGCGCCCAGCGCTTTCGCCATCGCGGCAGCGAGCATCTGGCGCCGGTCGGCAGCATGGTGCTGATCAGTCCGGACGAGGTGCATACCGGCTCCAAGGCCCATGAACAGGGCTGGCGCTACCGGGCCTTCTACCCGGATATCGAGCGGGTCAGCGGGGTGCTGGCGGAGCTCGAGTTGGGGCGCAATGGCTTGCCGTCGTTCGCCGCCAGCGTGCTGCAGGACCCGCAGATGGCCCTGGTGTTTATCGGCCTGCACCGCCTGCTGGACAGTGGCGCCAGCGCGTTGCAGCAGCAGACCGCCTGGCGCGAGGCGATTCTCCTGCTGTTCCAGTGCCATGCGCGGATTCCCGCAGCGCCAGCGCCGGGGCAGGAGCCACAGGCCGTGGTGCGGGCCAAGGAATTGCTCGCCAGCCGCTTGCTCGCGCCACCGTCGCTGGAGGAGTTGGCCGCCGCGGTGGCCTTGTCGCCGTTCCATTTCTCCCGGGTATTCCGCCGCGCCACCGGCCTGCCGCCGCATGCCTGGCTCCAGCAGCGCCGGCTGGAGCAGGCGCGGACGCTGCTCAAGCAGGGCTGCGCGCCACTGGCGGTGGCCATGCAGCTGGGCTTCGCCGACCAGAGCCACCTGAGCCGCCAGTTCAAGCAGGCTTACGGCGTGGCACCCGGCGAATACTGCAAGGCCTGCGGCCGTTCGTAGGCGCGCGATTACGTAGGATGGGTTGAGCTTGGCGATACCCATCGATCCGCGCCGCATGGGTATCGCCAAGCTCAACCCACCCTACAAGCGCCGCACGTGCCGGCGGCTCCCGTAGCAAGATCGTTCAAGACGGCCCTGTCTTGCCGCGCTAACCTCCTGTGCTCTAGGAGGCCCCATGTCCCGTCAACACGAATTCCTGCAAGGCGCGCGCGATATCGTGCCCCTGGTGGTCGGTGCGATCCCGTTCGGCATCATCTTCGGCACCCTCGCCGGCGCCTCTGGCCTGTCGACCTGGCAGACGCTGGGCATGTCGCTGCTGGTGTTCGCCGGTTCGGCGCAGTTCATCGCCATCACCCTGCTCGGCGGCGGCGCAGGCCTGGCGGTGCTGCTGCTCACCACCTTCGTGGTCAACCTGCGCCATGCCTTGTACAGCGCCACTCTGCAGCCCTTCGTCCGCCACTTGCCCAAGCGCTGGCGCATGCCGCTGGCGTTCTGGCTGACCGACGAGGCCTTCGCCGTGGTCCAGCATCGCTATGCCGAGCGCGATGCTTCGGCGCACAAGCACTGGTACTACCTGGGCGCGGCGCTGACCATGTACCTCAACTGGCAACTGTGCACCCTGGTCGGCGTGCTGTTCGGCCAGGCGGTGCCGAACCTGGCAGCCTGGGGCCTGGATTTTGCCATGCTCGCCACCTTCATCGGCATCGTCGTGCCGATGCTGAAGAACCGTCCGCAGGTGGCGGCGGCACTGGTCGCCGGCGCGGTGGCGCTGCTGTGTAACGACCTGCCGTACAAGTTGGGTTTGATGGCGGCGGCGCTGGCCGGTATCGCCGTGGGCATCGTCCTGGAACGGCACGAAGCCTGGAAGCAGGAAGAGGAGTGGCTGTAATGCAGACCTGGTTACTGATCCTCGGCATGACCGCGATCACCTTCGCCATTCGCTACAGTCTGTTCGCCTGGCCCGACCTGCGCTTCCCGCCCGTGGTGCGCCAGGGCCTGCACTACGTGCCGACCGCGGTGCTCACCGCCATCGTCGTGCCCGGCATGCTCATGCCGGATGGCCGGCACCTCGCCCTGGCGCTGGATAACGCCTACCTGCTCGCCGGCCTGGCGACCATCCTGATCGCCGCGCTGAGCCGTCATCTGCTGACGACCATCGTCGGCGGCCTGCTGATGTTTTTCCTGCTGCGCTGGGCTTTGGGCCAGCTGCCTATTTGAGCCGTGTGAATAATTGTTATTTGACATGGCTTCTTATTTACGCCTGAGAGCCTTTCGCGTAATTTGCCCCCTTTTTTGCTGGCCAGCGCATGGCCGCTGATTGGGGAAGACAAGTTATGCAGTCTGTCGGCAAACCTTCGCGCCTGGCTCTGGGCGTGGCTCTGGCGCTCAGTTCACTGACTCTTTCGGCGGCCGAGACCCTGGAACTGGGTAACGTCGAAGTGGTGGGGGACTGGCTCGGCGATGCTGCCGACCAGGATGTGCAGAACCACCCGGGGGCCCGCACCGTGGTGCGCGAAGAAACCATCCGCGAAAGCGGCGCCAGCAATGTGCGTGAAGTGCTGCGCCGGGTGCCCGGCCTGCAGGTGCAGGACAGCAACGGCACCGGCGGCAGCGACATCTCGCTCAACGTCGGCAGCCGCGGCCTGACCTCGCGGCTGTCGCCGCGGGCGACCATCCTGCAGGACGGCATCCCGCTGGCGGTCGCGCCCTATGGCCAGCCGCAGCTGTCGCTGGCGCCGACCTCCATCGGTAATCTGGAAGCGATCGACGTGGTGCGCGGCGGCGGTGCGGTGCGCTATGGCCCGCAGAACGTCGGCGGCATCATCAACTTCGTGACCCGCGGCATTCCCGAGGAGTTGGTGCGCGAGTTCAGCTACCAGACCGAGTCGGCGCCGGCCCAGGGGGGCTTCCTCAATCGCAGCAACGCCTTCATCGGTGGTACCGCCGACAACGGCCTGGGCGTGGCCCTGCTGTATTCCGGCGTGCGTGGCGACACCTACCGCGATCACAGCGACGAGCAGATCGACGACGTGATGCTGAAGACCAGCTACAAGCTCAGCGACATCGACGAACTGTACGCCAGCCTGCAGTACTTCGAGGCCGATGCCGACATGCCGGGCGGCCTGACCGCCGCCGAGTTCGACGCCGACCCGTTCCAGAGCAGCCGGCCCTTCGACCGCTTCGACGGCGAGCGCAAGCAGGGGGTGGTGAAGTACACCCGTACCCCGGACGCTGACCGCAAGTTCGAGCTGACCAGCTTCTACAACACCAGCCACCGCGGTAGCACCCTGACCAACGGCAACCCGCGCAGGATGACCTGGTTGCGCCAGTTCCCGCGTGATTACGAGGTGTTCGGCATCGAGCCGCGCTACTCGCAACTGTTCCTGGTCGGTGAGAGCAGCCACGAGCTGGGCGTCGGCTATCGCTACATGGAGGAGGATTCGTCGGAGAAGCGCTACGACCGCAACTTCGCCGCCGGCGGCAACCCCTGGGCAGCCAGGAAGGTCCTCAATACCTCCAACAGCGCTGCGACCGAGGCCCATGCCGCCTATGTCGACGACCGCATCGATATCGGCCGCTGGACCCTCACCCCGGGGGTGCGTTACGAGCAGGTACGGGTCAGCTCGCACAACCGGCTGACCGACGAGCACCGCCAGCAGCGCTTCAGCGAGCCGCTGCCCTCGCTCAATGCCCTGTATCACCTGTCCGATGCCTGGAAGCTGTACGCCAACTACAACACCTCGTTCGGCAGCATCCAGCACATCCAGCTGTCCCAGGACGACAACCTGACGGCGGAGAAGGCGCACACCTACGAACTCGGCACGCGCTACCAGGACCGCTTCTGGAGCGCCGAACTCACCTACTTCCACATCAAGTTCGACGACCAGCTGGAAATCGTCCCCGGCTCGTCGCCGAGCGCCTGGGCCAACGCCGGCGAGACCCGCCACCGCGGGGTGGAAATGGCCGGCAGCTATGAGTTCGCGGCGCTCGATCCGCGCCTCGCCGGGTTGTCCGCCTATGCCTCGCTGGCCCTGACCAAGGCCACCCGCGAGGAAGGGCTGAACCAGGGCAACGACCTGCCGTTCTACTCTCGCGAGATCGCCACCCTCGGCCTGCGCTACAGCACCGGATCCTGGACCTGGAACTTCGACGGCTACGCGCAATCGCGGCAGTTCGCCGATGCGGCCAATACCGATGCGGAAAGCGCCAACGGCTCTATCGGCGAGATCCCCGGCTTCGGCTACTGGAACGGCCGCGGCGAGTATGCCTTCGGTCCGCAACTGGCCAACCTGAAGCTGGCGGCGGGGGTGAAGAACCTGTTCAACCGCGAGTACTACACCCGTTCCACCGACAATAACCTGGGCAAGTACCTGGGCCAGCCACGCACCCTGTACCTGCAGACCAGCGTCAGTTTCTAAGCTCCGTTCGGTCGAACCAGCGGGCGCCCACGGGCGCCCGTTTTTGCATCTCCACGCAAAAATGCCGCTGACCTGTGGCTTGCTGCATGCTCAGGCAGTCCAATGGGGACGGCCGCTGCGGCCTCAGACAGGTGCATAAGGGACCATGACCACACACTCGCAGTTCGCTTTGCTGGGCAAGAAACGTTTCCTGCCGTTCTTCGTTACCCAACTGCTCGGCGCCTTCAACGACAACATCTTCAAGCAGTCGCTGATCCTCGCCATCCTCTTCAAGCTCAGCGTTGCCGGCGACCGCACGGTGCTGGTCAATCTCTGCGCGCTGCTGTTCATCCTGCCGTTCTTCCTGTTCTCTGCGCTTGGCGGCCAGTTCGGCGAGAAGTTCGCCAAGGATGCGCTGATCCGTGCGATCAAGTTGGCCGAGATCGTCATCATGTTGGTCGGCGCGGCGGGCTTCCTGCTGAACAATCTGTGGCTGATGTTCCTCGCCCTGTTCGGCATGGGCACCCACTCGGCGCTGTTCGGCCCGGTGAAGTACTCGATCCTGCCGGCGGCGTTGCGCGAGGAGGAACTGGTCGGCGGCAATGCGCTGGTGGAAATGGGCACCTTCCTGGCCATTCTCGCCGGCACCATCGGCGCCGGCATCATGATGTCCGGGCAGGCCTATGCGCCGCTGGTGGCGACGGCGATCGTCGCGGTGGCCTGCGCAGGCTACCTGGCCAGTCGCGGCATTCCGCGTGCGGCGGCGGCGCTGCCGTCGTTGCGGCTGGACTGGAACATCTTCCGCCAGTCCTGGGCGATCCTGCGCCTGGGCCTCGGCCAGCGCCCGGCAGTGTCGCGCTCGCTGGTCGGCAACTCCTGGTTCTGGTTCCTCGGCGCCATCTACCTGACGCAGATCCCGGCCTACGCCAAGGAGTGGCTGCACGGCGACGAGACCGTGGTGACGCTGATCCTCACCGTATTCTCGGTGGGCATCGCCCTCGGCTCGATGCTCTGCGAGCGACTGTCCGGGCGCAAGGTGGAGATCGGCCTGGTGCCGTTCGGCTCGATCGGTCTAACCGTGTTCGGCCTGTTGCTCTGGTGGCATTCCGGCGGTTTTCCGCAACAGGCCGTGGCGCACGACTGGCTGGCGGTGCTGAGTCACGGCCAGGCCTGGTGGGTGCTGGGCGATATCCTCGGAATCGGTGTGTTCGGCGGCTTCTACATCGTGCCGCTGTACGCCCTGATCCAGGCGCGCACCGCCGAAAGCGAGCGGGCGCGGGTGATCGCCGCCAACAACATCCTCAATGCACTGTTCATGGTGATTTCGGCGATCGCCTCGATCCTCTTCCTCAGCGTCGCCGGGCTGTCGATTCCGCAGCTGTTCCTGGTGGTGTCGTTGATGAACATCGCGGTGAACAGCTACATCTTCAAGATCGTCCCCGAGTTCACCATGCGCTTCCTGATCTGGCTGCTCAGCCACTCCATGTACCGGGTCGAGCACCGCGGGCTGGAGCGCATCCCGGACGAGGGCGCGGCGGTGCTGGTGTGCAACCACGTGTCCTTCGTCGATGCGCTGCTGATCGGCGGCGCGGTACGCCGGCCGGTGCGCTTCGTCATGTACTACAAGATCTACCAGCTGCCGGTGCTCAACTTCGTATTCCGCACCGCCGGCACTGTGCCGATTGCCGGGCGCAGCGAGGATCTGCTGATTTACGACGCGGCGTTCAAGCAGATCGGCGAGTACCTGCGCGCTGGCGAATTAGTGTGCATCTTCCCCGAGGGCAAGCTGACCGGCGACGGCGAGATCGATGAGTTCAAGAGCGGCATCGCGCGTATCCTCGAGGAAAACCCGGTGCCGGTGATTCCCATGGCGCTGCAGGGTTTGTGGGGCAGCTTCTTCAGTCGGGATCCGGGCAAGGGTTTGTTCCGCCGCCTGTGGTCGCGCATCACTCTGGTGGCGGGCACCCCGCTGACGCCGGAACAGGCCAGCCCGTTGGCGTTGCAGGCGCAGGTGGCCGAGCTGCGTGGCCGCATGCGCTGAGTACAGAGACAAAAAGCCCGCCGATTGGCGGGCTTTTTGTTGGCTCGGGTTCAGTGGCTGAGCTTGAGGCCAAGCAGGCCGGCGACGATCAGCGTTACGCTGGCCAGGCGGATCAGCGCCATGGACTCGCCGAACAGGATGATCCCGGCGATTACCGTGCCGACCGCACCGACACCAGTCCATACCGCATAGGCGGTGCCCAGCGGCAACTCCTTCATCGCCAGGCCGAGCAGGCCGAGGCTGACCAGCATCGCGGCGATGGTCAGGGCAGTGGGCAGGGGGCGGGTGAAGCCATCGGTGTATTTCAGGCCGACGGCCCAGCCGACTTCGAACAAGCCGGCGAAGAACAGAATGATCCAAGACATGGGAACCTCCACAGCAAGAACAATGCTAGGGGTCGTCCCCGCTGGGTCACTCGATGAGTGGTGAGGTCGTCCTCACGAGAGAGGCTGATTTTGCCAATTGCTGTCCGTTGAGGCAAGTTTAAATGCCCCGTTTCGGTGCGAAGGGTGGGCGCCGCCGAGGACGACAGCGCCCGCTGGGCTTAGATGCCTTGCGGAATCTCTTCGCCGCCGAGCGCCTCGAACAGCGCCGGGAGGAACTCGCCGAACGTCAGCATCATCAGGGTGAAGCTGGCGTCCTGTTGGCTTAGCGCGTCATCGCCACCGTCCTGCTCGGCCTGCTCGGTGAGCAGATCCTCGAAGCGCAGGCGTTTGATGATCAGCTTGTCGTCGAGGACGAAGGACAGCTTGTCCTGCCAGGCCAGGGACAACTGGGTCACCAGCTTGCCGGCGGACAGGTGCAGTTGGATCTCTTCGCTGGTCAGGTCCTGGCGCTTGCAGCGCACCACGCCGCCGTCTTCGTCGGTGTCGCGTAGTTCGCATTCGTCGAGCACGGTGAAGTCGGCGGCGGCCTGCTGGGTTTTCACCCAGTCGGTGAGGGTGGCGGTCGGCGCGATTTTCACCGACAGCGGGCGCACCGGCAGCGAGCCGATGGCTTCGCGCAAGGTGGAGAGCAGATCTTCGGCGCGTTTCGGGCTGGCGGCATTGAGCAGAATCAGGCCCTGCTTGGGCGCAATGGCGGCAAAGGTGGCCGAGCGGCGGATAAAGGCGCGAGGCAGGAAGGCCTGGATGATTTCATCCTTGATCTGATCGCGTTCCTTCTTATAGACCTTGCGCATCTGCTCGGCCTCGATCTCGTCGACTTTCTCCTTCAGTGCTTCCTTGACCACGCTGCCGGGCAGGATGCGTTCTTCCTTGCGCGCGGCGATCAGCAGGAAGTCCTGGCTGACGTGCACCAGCGGCGCATCTGCACCCTTGCCGAACGGCGCGACGAAACCGTAGGTGGTCAGCTCCTGGCTGGCGCAGGGGCGGGCGGGTTTGCTGGCCAGTGCTGTCTCGAGAGCCTCGGCATCGAAAGACATATCCTGGGTGAGGCGATAGACGAGCAGGTTGCGAAACCACATGACGGGCGAATCTCCAATGACGCAAAGCGCGCATTATTCCCCCCCTCGCGGTGATAGGCCAACCCTGAGCTAAGCCTTTGGTGCATCAGTAAAAATTATTTTAAAAAGGTGCTTGCCAGGATCTGGGGCGCTCCGTAGAATGCGCGCCACACCGAGAGTGAAGGGTGATTAGCTCAGCCGGGAGAGCATCTGCCTTACAAGCAGAGGGTCGGCGGTTCGATCCCGTCATCACCCACCAATCCTTCTTAGTGTTACGCGCAGCGGTAGTTCAGTCGGTTAGAATACCGGCCTGTCACGCCGGGGGTCGCGGGTTCGAGTCCCGTCCGCTGCGCCATTTTCCCTCCTCGTTTCACCTCTGCTTTATCTTCGCTTAAACCCTAAAAAGCCTACCAAATACCTGAACTTATTCGGGTTTTCTCGTTCTCATCACCATAGCCAGTGATTGTGGTGGCCTGTTAAGCTCGCGCTTTCACTCGATGCCTTTGGCGCACAGACAAGGAAATAGCATGAGACAACATCGTTTAGCGGCGGCGGTGGCCCTGGTTGGCCTGGTTCTCGCGGGTTGCGACAAGCAGGCCAGCGTGGAACTGAAGACCCCGGCGCAAAAAGCCTCCTATGGCATCGGCCTGAATATGGGCAAGAGCCTGGCGCAGGAAGGCATGGATGACCTCGATTCCAAGGCTGTGGCTCAGGGCATCGAAGATGCCATCGGCAAGAAGGAGCAGAAGCTCAAGGATGAAGAGTTGGTTGAGGCTTTCGGTTTCTTGCAGAAGCGAGCCGAAGAGCGGATGGCCAAGCTCAATGAAGAGTCAGCTGCCGCCGGCAAGAAATTCCTCGAAGAGAACGGCAAGCGCGAAGGCGTAGTGACCACCGCTTCCGGCCTGCAGTACGAAGTCGTGAAGAAGGCCGACGGCCCGCAGCCCAAGGCCACCGATGTGGTGACCGTGCATTACGAGGGCAAGCTGACCGACGGCAAGGTGTTCGACAGCTCTGTCGAGCGTGGTAGCCCGATCGATCTGCCGGTCAACGGCGTGATTCCAGGCTGGGTCGAAGGTCTGCAGCTGATGCACGTTGGCGAGAAATACAAGCTCTATATCCCGAGTGAGCTGGCCTACGGTGCGCAGAGTCCGAGCCCGGCAATTCCGGCCAACTCGGTGCTGGTGTTCGACCTCGAGCTGCTGGGGATCAAAGATCCGGCGGCACAGCAACAATAAGCCGCAGTGATTGCACGACAACGCCCCGTTTCGACGGGGCGTTGTCGTTTCAGGGGGATATAAAACGAACCCGCGTGTGCCCGGCGCATCTGAGCGAGAGAGGAGTAGCAGTTGAGGTGTTACGGTTATGCACATTGGACGTACGTTCCGTATTGGATTTACTAGATCTCCTAGTGCGGCTTTTATTCTTTTTTAAAATATTGATTTTATTGATTTTTTTGCTGTGTTTAAAAAATGCCCGATCTGACCGGGAGCCGCATGGGCCGGGCATTTGCTCGACAAATTCAGGATTTGCTAACAGATTTATCCACAGCTTTAGTGGATAACCTGCTCAAGCCCTTTAGCTCGGGGCTAGCGAGGCATTGCGATGAAAGCGCCATGGAATTTCAGTAGTTACCTACCAATCGCGCAGCGTTTCCTTGCGCGGGGTCGACTACCGCTACTGCTGTTGGCGGTAGCACGAAAGAGTCTGCGGCAGGGGCGGCGCCTGACTGGCGTCAAGGAAGATTTGCAGTTACTGCAGGCACTCTGCGTCGCCTGGTGGCGGGGCGAATACCGGGCGATCAGCCGGCAAGCGCTGCTGGCGGTGGTCGCTGCGCTGCTGTACTTCCTGTCGCCACTGGATGCCATACCCGATCTGCTGTTCGGCGTAGGCTTTGTCGATGACCTCGCTGTGCTCGCTTGGCTGATGAGTACCTGGCGGCAGGAGCTGGATGCCTTCCGCGTCTGGTGTGCCGTCCAGTCGCCGGAACAGCAGGCGGCTTTGCATGTGTTACCGGCGCCAGAGCGCACCGAGCGCGGGGGATAGATGCACGGGCGCTGCTGCCATCACGTCTGATAGCGGATTTGTCCTGTTAAGATGGGCGCTTGCAACGGATGGTTGGGAAAAAGATGAACGTGCAAGTGATCATGCGTGACGGCGAAGCTGAATACGCCGTGCTGCCTTGGGCTTATTACCAGGAGCTGCTGCAGGCAGCTGGCCGAGCTCCGCAAGCTGAGCCCGTCCAAGCGCCTGGCCTTTCTGCCCGGCCAACCCTGGCCCAACTTGGTCTGCTGCGTGAGCAAAAGGGCATGACTGCCGAGCAATTGGCCCAGGCGGTGGGGATCAGTCCGCATTACTTGGCTATGATCGAAAAAGGTGAGCGTCAACCAGATGCGGCAATCCAGCGAGCCTTGGCCTGGAGTCTGGGTGTGGATGGTTGGGGGAGCGAGACTTGAGCGTACGTATTAGCCGTCAGCATTGGCAGGCGCTTCTAGACGAGCTCGAAGATGCGCGGCGGCAACGCCACTTATTGACCTATCGGGCCTTGATCGAGCGTTTGGAGCTGCCCACTCCCGCCATGCAGACGCTCACGGCCGCCTTGGAGCATCTGGCTGCACTGGATGCCCGGGCCGAACGGCCGTTGCGCAGTGCGCTGGTCATCAGTCAAGGCGCCAGCCGGTTGCCACGCCCCGGCTTCTTCGACAGCGTAGTCCGCCTCGGCCGTTTCGCCGGCCCTTCCGATGGAGTGGCGGCGGCTTCCTGGCATGCGGCAGAAGTGGTGCGGGTATTCGAGTTCAGCTATCCCGAGGAGTTCTAAATGTGGCTGTGGGATCTGCGCGCACGCCTCGGCTATTTCTGTGCCCGTCGCCTGTTCCGCTGGTCCTGGCTGGTTAAACAGCCGCGCGCCTGGCAGTGGATGCAGGGACAGTTCGCCCGCATGGCAGCCTTGGGTGATCGCTCGGCACAAAGTTTCTACGGTCATCTCCTGCTGTTTCGCGGCCAGGGCTTCGGCTCGCGCGAGGAGGGCATTCGTTTGCTGCGTCTGGCCGCGACGGCCGGCGATGCCAAGGCAGCGTATCAACTCGGTGTCCTGAGTCTGGCCGGCGATGGTCGCCAAGCCCCTGATGGTCTCGAGGCCGCGCGCTGGTGGGCGATGGCGGCTGGCGCCGGGCATCCGCTCGCGAGCCGGCGGTTGGCCGAACTCTACCGTCAGGGTGGTCATGGCTTGCAGGCTGATCCGCAACAGGCTGCACACTATGCGGCCCGTGCCGAGGAGTTGGGGCTCTAGCCTAGGCCGAGAGTTTCTGTGTATCGATGATATGCAGGCTGTAACCCGGCAGGGCCTTGGCGTGGCGCTTGGCTTCCGAAGCCAGGCTGGCCAGCTGACTGGCATCCAGCTGTGGGCAGCTTTCCGGATGCAGTTGGACCACCCCCAGTGACAGCGATAGCAGCTGATACTCCTGGCGCTGGCCCTGGCGATTGTGCGCGATGATGCAGCCTGCCTCGAGATGTTCGGCTTTATAGAAATGCCGGCATTGCCCCTGAAAGTCCTCCAGCAGCTTGTTCAGGCGAGCCCGCCAGTCTTGCGAACCCAGTACCAGCAGAAAGTCGTCGCCGCCGATATGGCCGACGAAGTCGCGCGCCGGGTCGACCCGTTCGCTCAGGCACTGCGCGAGGCAGAGCAGTACTTCGTCGCCCTTGGCATAGCCATACAGATCGTTGAACGGCTTGAAACTGTCGATATCCACGTAGCAGATCACGGCTTGGCGGTTCTGTTGCAGTAGGCGGGTCAGGCACAGCTGGATCGGCACGTTGCCGGGTAGCAGGGTCAGCGGGTTGGCGTGGCGCGCCTGCTGGATCTTTAGTTCGGTGATCAGCTTGAGCACGTCGATCACCCGGCCGAGACCCAGGTAGCGGCCGTGCTGGGTAATGATGAAGTCTTCCTCCATGCGCTGCCGTGCCCGGCTGGTCAGCAGGCGGCTGGCCTTCTGCAGGGATTGTCCCTGTTCGATGGCGAGAAAGTCCGTGTTCATCAAGCGGCTGATCGGTTTGCGTGCCAGCAGGTCGGTGGCGAAGGGTTTCAGCAGGGCCTCGGAAAGTGAGTGGCGATGCACGATGCCGACCGGTTGCTGCTGTTCGTTCAGCACCGCCAAGGAGTTCAGATTGGCCTGCTGGCGGAAGGCCTCCAGTACCTCGGCGATCGGCTGGTCCTGGGCGACGGCGGGTTGCTCGTTGAGCAGGGCCGAGAGATCGCTGCCTTCCTCGCTGAGGGGCACGCTAGTGGCTTGCAGTTTCGGCAGCAGGCTGCGCGCCTCGCGGACCGGTTGTTCCAGTGGACGGCTGAGCAGATAGCCTTGAACCAGATCCACCCCCATTTCCGCCAGCACCGCTAGCTCTTCCGGTAGCTCGATGCCCTCGGCAATGACTTGCGCTCGCGAGGCTTTGGCCATCTTCAGGATGGAGTCGACGAACTCGCGCTTCACCGCGTCCTGATGGATGCCGTCGATGAAGTGGCGATCGATCTTCACGTAGTCCGGGCGCAGCTCCGACCACAGGCGCAGGCTGGAGTAGCCGGCGCCCAGATCGTCGAGGGCGATGGAGAAGCCCATGGCACGGTAGTGGTGCAGGGCGGTGTCGAGCAGGGCGAAGTCTTCGGTGGGCGATTGTTCGGTCAGTTCGATCACCACCCGGCTCGGCGCAATGCCGAAGTTCTGCAGCAGCTGTAGGGTGCGCCCAGGCTGGTGGCTGGGCTCCAGCAAGGATTCCGGGGAGACGTTGAGAAACAGCTTGCCGTCGAGCTGCTGCTCGCTGAAGCGGCGGCAGGCGCTTTTACGGCAGGCCAGTTCCAGTTCACTCAGGCGGCCGGCGTGACGGGCGACGCCGAACAGGTTGATGGGGGAGTGCAGCGGGCTGTTGGAGGGGTCGCGGGTCAGCGCTTCGTAGCCGAGAATGCGTCGCTCGGAAAGTGACACTATGGGTTGGAACAGGCTGTGCAGGTCGCCGTGAGCGAGGATCAAACCCAGTACGCTCAACTGCTCGGTGACGGTCATGGAGGGTCTCAGTCTGCTGGAAAAACAAAGGGGCCGATATCGCTATCAGCCCCTTATTTCACGACAGATTGGTGACGCTATGATGTCAGTGCTTGGCGACCGCCGAGTTCAGACCGAGGAAGTCGAGCATGATCTGACCGCTTTCCACCAGGTAGGCGTCGTCTTCCGGTTTGAGCTTGTCGTCCTCGCTCGGCAGGGCGTCTTCGTCCTCTTTTTTCAGCTCCTTCAACGGTTCTTCACCCTTGGCCTTGCGGCGGGTGTTTTCCATCGTCAGCTGCTGGGTTTCGATCTCGGTATGCAGGGCGCGACGCTGGGTCTCGTTGAGGCTGACCTTGGTTTCGTGCAGCAGCTTCTGCGCTAGCGCCAGGCGGTCGCGGGTGAAGACGAAGTCCGGGTTCTGCGCCGCGCGGGCATCGTGGCGGGCCTTCAGCTCGGTAAGGAAGGGCTTGAACGGATCGCTTTCCGGTTTGATCGCCGGGCGGATGCTGTCCCAAGGCATGGCTTCCGGTAGTGCGCTCTCACCGATTTCCTTGGTGTCGACCACCGCCGGATACTCGATGTCCGGAATCACCCCTTGGTGCTGGGTGCTCTGCCCGGAGACGCGGTAGAACTTGGCCAGGGTCAGTTTCAACTCGCCGTGGTTGAGCGGCTGGATGGTTTGCACCGTGCCCTTGCCAAAGGTTTGCCCGCCGAGGATCAGCGCACGGTGATAGTCCTGCATGGCGCCAGCGAAGATTTCCGAGGCCGAGGCCGACAGGCGGTTGACCAGCAGGGCCAGTGGGCCGGTGTAGTAGGCGCCCGGGTTGTCGTCGGCGAGCACGTCGACGCGGCCGTCACTGTTGCGTACCAGCACGGTGGGGCCCTGGTTGATGAACAGGCCGGTCAACTCGGTGGCTTCTTGCAGGGAGCCGCCGCCGTTGTTGCGCAGGTCGATGACGATGCCATCGACCTTGTCTTTCTGCAGTTCGCCGATCAGGCGTTTGACGTCACGGGTAGTGCTCTTGTAGTTCGGGTCGCCAGCGCGGAATGCCTTGAAGTCGAGGTAGAAGGCTGGGATTTCGATCACCCCGAGGCTGTACTGGCGGCCTTCATGGTCGAGTTTGAGAATGGATTTCTTCGCCGCCTGATCCTCCAGCTTGACCGCCTCGCGGGTGATGGCCACCACCTTGCTGGTCTGGTTGTTGGGTGCATTGCTGGCTGGAATCACCTCCAGGCGCACCACCGAGCCTTTCGGTCCGCGGATCAGTTTGACCACCTCGTCCAGGCGCCAGCCGATCACGTCGACCATTTCGCCGTTGCCCTGGGCCACGCCGATGATCTTGTCGGCTGGAGCGAGCAGCTTGCTCTTCTCGGCCGGGCCAGCCGGTACCAGGCGCACGATCTTGACCTGATCGTTGTCGCTCTGCAGCACCGCGCCGATGCCTTCCAGCGACAGGCTCATGTTGATGTCGAAGTTTTCCGCGCTGTCTGGCGACAGGTAGTTGGTGTGCGGGTCGTAGGACTGCGCGAAGGTATTGATGTAGGCCTGGAAGATGTCTTCGCTGCGGGTTTGCTCGAGGCGCGACAGTTGATTCTTGTAGCGCTTGGTCAGCAGTTCCTGAATGGCCTTGGGCTCTTTTCCGGCGATTTTCAGGCGCAGTACTTCATCCTTGACGCGCTTGCGCCAGAGATCGTCCAGTTCGGCCGAGTTTTTCGCCCAAGGGGCCTTCTCACGGTCGGTCTGCAGGCTTTCGTCGACGCTGAAGTCCATCTTGTCGATGCCCTTGTTGAGTTCGCCGAGGGCGAAGTCCACCCGCTGCTTCACCCGATCCAGATGGCGTTTGTAGATAAGGAAGCCTGGATCGAGGTCGCCGCTTTTCAGCAGGTCGTCGAATTTGCTCCGCCATTTGTCGAATTCGGCGATGTCCGCGGCAGTGAAGTAGCTGCGCGCCGGGTCCAGCAGCTTCAGGTAGCTGTCGTAGATGATCACCGAGCGCGCGTCGTTGAGTGGCGGCTTGCTGTAGTGATGGCGCTTGAGCAGCTCCACCACGTTGAGGCTGGCGATCACCTGCTCGCGGTCAGGCTGAAGGCTGCCCCAAGGGTTTGCGCTGCTGGTGGCGGCAAAGGCCGACGCGGCAGTGAAACCCAGGAAGAGAGCTAGGGTGGTGCTAGGGAGGAAGCGCTTCATGCTGATTCGACGTGATGGCGGTTGATAACGCATATTAGGCCGTCTTTGAGTGCGACGGTTCAATGGCAGCCGTCGCTTAATGCAGAAAGCCCAGCGTCCTGCGCCGGGCCCAGTCTTAAATCACTATGGAGGCAGCGTGAAGGCATTGCAAGGCGTTGAAGGACGCGTGGAGTGGGGCGAAAGGGCCAGCCCAGCCTGTGATGTCGGGCAGGTACGGATTCGGGTGGCGGCCGCCGGGCTCAATCGGGCGGATTTGCTCCAGCGTGCTGGGCTTTATCCGCCGCCGCCGGGGGCCAGCGACATCCTTGGTCTGGAGTGCTCGGGAGTGATCAGCGAGGTCGGTGCAGGCAGTGCTTGGCAGGTCGGTGATCGGGTCTGCACCCTGCTGGCCGGCGGTGGTATGGCCGAGGAGGTGGTGGTCGACGCCCGGCATGTGCTGCCGGTGCCGGAAGGCTTGAGCCTGGCGGAGGCGGCGGCCTTGCCGGAGGTGTATGCCACGGCCTGGCTGAACCTGTTCCAGCTGGCCGCGCTGAAGCCGGGGGAGAAGGTTCTGTTGCATGCCGGCGCCAGTGGTGTCGGCTCGGCGGCGATCCAGCTGTGCAAGGCCTTCGGCAATCCTTGCTGGGTGAGTGTGGGTTCGGCCGAGCGGCTGGCCTATTGCGAGGCGTTGGGTGCCCAGGGCGGGGTGATCCGCGGCGAGGGCCTGCAAGGCCTGCGCGATTTCGGGCCGTTCGATCTGATCCTCGATCCGGTTGGCGGCAACTACGCCGCGCTCAATCTGGAGCTGCTGGCCCGCGACGGCCGCTGGGTGAACATCGGTCTGATGGGCGGACGCAAGGCCGAGCTGGATCTGGCGCTGCTGCTCGGCAAGCGCCTGCAGCTGATTGGCTCGACCCTGCGCACCCGTGACGATCGGTTCAAGGCCGATCTGCTCGGCGATCTCGGTCAGCAGGTCTGGCCATTGTTCGCCGAAGGGCGGCTGCGCCCGCAGTTGGAGCGCAGTTTCCCGATCGAGGAGGCGGAAGCGGCCTTTGCCGAGTTGGCGACCAACACGGTGGCCGGCAAGTTGGTGCTGGTGATCGACTCCAGCCTGATTTGAGCGGCGCGAGTCAGCGCCAGAGGAGGACCGGCCAGCCGGCCTCCTCGGCGTGCTGGCGCAGCACCGGGTCGGGGTTTATCGCGTGGGGGCGGCCGACGCGCTGTAGCAGCGCCAGGTCGTTGCGTGAGTCGGAGTAGAAACTGGCGCCTTCCAGGCTTTCCTCATGCTCAGCCAGCCAGGCCTGCAGGCGGGTGACTTTGCCCTCACGGTAGGTCAGCACGCCTGTGGTGCGGCCCGTGTAGCAGCCATGCTGCTCTTCCAGATCTATGGCCAGCACCTCGTCGATGCCCAGGCGTTCGGCGATGGCGCTGACCAGGAAGTGCGCGGAGGCGGAGATCACCAGCAGTCGGTCACCGGCCGCGCGGTGTTCGGCCAGGCGCTTGCAGGCATCGCTGTAGATCAGTGGCTCGATCACGTCCTCGACGAAGGGTTCGACTACATGCGCCACTTCTTCGGCTGTGCGACCGACCAGCGGCGAGAGACTGAAATCCATGTAGTCCTCCATGGCCAGCTTGCCTTCGGCATACAGGTTCATCAGTTCGTGTTCGCGGGCGAGGAACGACTCGCCGTCGACCCATTCGAGGTCGGCCATCTGTTTGCACCAGAGGCTGGCGCAGTCGCCGTCAATCAGGGTTTCGTCTAGATCGAAGATTGCCAGGGGCATGGTGTCACCTTGTATTTCTGTCGTGGATGCGCAGGCCAGTCTCAGAACCTGTCTCGGATCTGCTGCGCGTCGGCCAAACGGCGTTAAAAACGGCTTCGGAAGCCGCTTGCGGCTAACGTACTTTAGTGCGGCCCCGAAGGGGCGAGCGAAGCGAGTCATGCTCATTTACAACTCGTAAACTCCGCTTCCTCAGCCGTTTGACTCGCTATGCTCGCCCTTTGGGCCAGCCTTCGGCTGTTACTCCCGTTGGTCGTTGCGCCTTGTTTGACTCTAGCTCGCGAGATCCGAAACAGATTCTTAGGGCAGCACAGGGCTGGCATAGAAGGCGGTCAGGACTTTCACCAGGTGGGCCAGGTCATGGCTGCCGGCCAGTTCGCGGATCGAGTGCATGGCGAAGGTCGGCAGGCCAATGTCGACGGTGCGCACGCCAAGCTGGCTGGCGGTGAGCGGGCCGATGGTCGAGCCGCAGCCCATGTCGCTGCGGACCACGAAACTTTGTACCGGCACTTCGTTTTCCAGGCACAGATGCCGGAAGAAGCCCGCGGTTTCGCTGTTGGTGGCGTAGCGCTGGTTGGTGTTGATCTTGATCACCGGGCCGGCATTGAGTTTCGGGCCGTGGTTGCCATCGTGCTTGTCGGCATAGTTGGGATGCACGCCGTGGGCATTGTCGGCAGAGACCAGCAGGGATTTCTGGATGGTGCGGGTGAAGCTGTCGCCGGCCGGCAGCAGGCGGCGCAGCACTTGCTCGAGGAACGGGCCATCGGCGCCGCAGGCCGAGCAGGAGCCGACCTCCTCGTGGTCGGTGCAGACCAGCACGCAGCTTTCCTCGCCATCGGCATGCAGCAGTGCCCGCAGTCCGGCATAGCAGGACAGCAGGTTGTCCAGGCGCGCGCCGGCGATGAAGTCGGCGTTCAGGCCAATCACCGCGGCGCTTTGGGTGTCGTAGAAGCTCAGCTCGTAGTCCAGCACCGCGTCGGCGTTAAAGCCATGCTCGCGGGTCAACTGCTCGGCCAGCAGGGCACGGAAGTCGTAGGGCTCGTGGCCGGCGACCTGAGCGAGGATCGGCGGCAGTTCGGTCTGCGGGTTGATCGCCCAGCCCTGGTTGGCCTCGCGGTTGAGGTGGATGGCCAGGTTGGGAATCACCGCGATGGGCTGCTGGAAGTCAATCAGCTGGCTTTCCACCTTGCCGTCACGGCGAAAGGTGACGCGCCCGGCCAGTGACAGGTCGCGGTCGAACCAGGGGGCCAGCAGGGCGCCGCCGTAGACTTCCACGCCCAACTGGAGGAAGCCGTGGCGCTGCAGTTCCGGTTGCGGCTTGACCCGCAGGCAGGGGCTGTCGGTATGCGCGCCGACCAGGCGCATGCCGCCTTCCAGCAGCGGGCGCTTACCGAGGCGGAAGGCGATCAGCGAGGAATCGTTGCGGGTGACGTAGTAGCGTCCACCGGCCTCGGTATGCCAAGCCTCGCGCTCGTCGAGCCGACGGAAACCGGCGGTTTCAAGGCGTTGGCAGAGACTGGTGGTGGCATGGAAGGGGGTCGGCGAGGCCTTGAGGAAGTCGATCAGGCCTTGGTTCAGATCTTCGGGCATACGGCACTCCAAGCAGCGATGGCCGGAGTTTACCGCATCCCGTTGCTCAGAATGGTGCCGGGCAGTCGAAGCGCAGGCGCTCGCCGCTGTGCGGGTGGGTAAAGGCGAGCATGCTGGCGTGCAGGCACAGCCGCTCGTGGGCGGCCAGGGCCTCGGGGTTGGCGTACAGGCGGTCGCCCAACAGCGGGTGGCCGATGGACAGCATGTGCACGCGCAGCTGGTGCGAGCGGCCGGTGATCGGGGTCAATTCGACCCGGCTGTAGTCGCCGCAGCGCTCCAGCACGCGCCAGAAGGTCAGGGCATGGCGGCCATGTTCGTGGCAGACCACGTGGCGCGGCTTGGTCGGCGGGTCGTAACGCAGCGGCAGATCGATGCGTCCGCTGTCCAGTTCCGGCTCGCCCCAGCACAGTGCGGTGTAGGCCTTCTCGGTTTCGCGGTCATGGAACTGGCGCGACAGCTCGCGATGGCTGTCGGCATCCCGGGCCAGCAGGATCAGCCCGGAGGTTTCCCAGTCCAGGCGATGGACGATGCGCGCCTCGGGGTAGCCGTTGTCCTGCAGGCGGGTGATCAGGCAGTCCTTGTTGTCATCCGCTCGGCCGGGCACCGAAAGCAGCAGGGTGGGCTTATTGACCACCAGGATGGCAGCGTCCTGATGCAGGATCTCGACGTTCGATAGAGGCATGGGTATTCCACCAATAAAAACGGCGGCCTAAGCCGCCGCTTCCCTCGCTCCGGCCCTCTCCCGATGGGAGAGGGCAGACCTTAACGGTCCGGCAGGGTGATGTTGAGTTCGAGGATCGAGCAGCTGCCTTGGTTTTCCAGGGCAACCTGCACCTGATCTGAGTCGATGTTGACGTACTTACGGATCACTTCCACCAGTTCCTGCTGGAGGGCGGGCAGGTAGTCCGGCTTGCTGCGTTGACCACGTTCGTGGGCGACGATGATCTGCAGGCGCTCTTTGGCGATCGAGGCGGTGGATTCCTTCTTGCGTTCTCGGAAGAAGTCAAAAATATTCATTAGCGTGCTCCAAACAGGCGTTGAAGCAGGCCTTTTTTCTGCACATCAAGGAAACGGTGCTCGACTTCCTTGCCCAGCAGGCGATCGACGGCATCGCTGTACGCCTGGCCGGCGTCGCTCTGGTCGTCGAGGATCACCGGGACGCCCTGGTTGGAGGCTTTGAGTACCGCCTGGGATTCCGGAATCACGCCGAGCAGGCGGATGGCGAGGATTTCCTCGACGTCCTCGACGCCGAGCATCTCGCCCTTGGTAACGCGTTCGGGGTTGTAACGGGTCAGCAGCAGGTGTTCCTTGATCGGTTCTTCGCCGTTCTCGGCGCGCCGCGATTTGCTCGCCAGCAGGCCGAGCATGCGGTCGGAGTCGCGTACCGAGGAAACTTCCGGGTTGGTCACCACCACGGCTTCGTCGGCGAAGTACATCGCCAGGTGCGCGCCTTTTTCGATACCCGCCGGCGAATCGCAGACCACGTATTCGAAGTTCTCGCGCAGCTCGTTCATGACCTTTTCCACGCCTTCCTTGGTCAGCGCGTCTTTGTCACGGGTCTGGCTGGCGGCGAGGACGTGGAGGTTTTCCAGGCGCTTGTCTTTGATCAGTGCCTGGGTCAGGGTCGCTTCGCCGTTGACCACGTTGACGAAGTCGTACACCACGCGGCGTTCGCAGCCCATGATCAGATCGAGGTTCCGCAGGCCGACGTCGAAGTCGACGATGACTGTCTTGTGCCCGCGCAGAGCTAGGCCGGTGCCGATGGCGGCGCTGGTGGTGGTTTTACCCACGCCACCCTTGCCGGAAGTGACTACGAGGATCTTGGCCAAGGTGATTCACCCCTAATGGAAAAGGTTTTCAGGTCCCTGAAAATGAGCGGCAGTATCCGTTAAAGGCGGGTGATGTTCAACACATCACCCGACAGGCTGACGTGCACTGCGTCGCCCCATAAAGGGTCGCGCCGCAGGTCTTCGGCAACCTTGTATTGGCCGGCAATCGAGAGCATTTCCGCGCCCATTTGCTGGCAGAAGATGCGCGCCTTGGTGTCGCCTTTGACCCCAGCCAGGGCGCGGCCGCGCATCGGTCCGTACACATGGATGTTGCCGTCGGCGAGAAGTTCCGCTCCGGCACTGACCGGCGCGACGACCACCAGATCGCCGCCCTGGGCATATATCTGCATGCCGCCGCGCACCGGCGTGGTGATCACCTTGGTCGGTTTGATCGGCGGCTCGGCCGGCTTTTCCACTTTCTTGCGCGCGGCGAGGTTTTCCACCGGCTCGACCAGTCGCTCGCGCGCGCCGGAGGGCGGCAGCACCGGCAGGTCGAGGGCATTGGCGGCGGCGATGTCGTCCTCGCGGTGGGCGCGGATGGCCAGGGTGCGCAGGCCATGGCGGCGGCAGATGGCCATCAGCTCGCCCAAGTCGAGCGCACCTTCGCCTTCCGGCAGCTTATCCAGCGCCAGGACCAGCGGGATATTGCTGAAGAAGTTCGGCGCCTGGGCCACTTTGGCCGCCAGTTGCGCGTCGAGGCGGGCGAGGTCGTTGTGGGCCAGTTCCAGTACCGTAATGGCCAGCATGCTGCCCTTGAGCTGGAACACGGGGTCTTGGTCGAGAAGGTCGGTTTGGCTCATGTTGGGCTAGAGGGCCTGAATTGACTGAAGCGGGATTAGCCGCGACTTATAGCGAGAACGCCGGTGGGCCGCAAGCCGCGTGCCGCGTGTAGAATGCCCGGTTGTGTCGTTTGTCCGGAAGCTGAGATGGATCGTCCGCGTTTTCGTAGCTATTTCCTGCATCCGCGTTTCTGGCTTATGTGGCTGGGGCTGGGTTTGCTGTGGTTGCTCGTCCAATTGCCTTATCCGCTGCTGCTGCGCCTTGGTCGGGGCCTGGGTGTGTTGATGTACAGCCTGGCGGTGTCGCGCCGGCAGATCGCCGCGCGCAACCTGGAGCTGTGCTTCCCCGAGTTGTCGGTGGCCGAGCGCAAGCGGCTGTTGCAGGAAAACTTCGCCTCCACCGGCATTGCCTTCTTCGAGATGGCCATCAGTTGGTGGTGGCCGAAAAAGCGTCTGCGCCGGCTGGCCCACATCGAGGGGCTGGAACATCTCAAGCAGGCGCAGGCCGAAGGGCAGGGCGTGATCCTCATGGCCGTGCACTTCACCACGCTGGAGATTGGCGCGGCGCTGCTCGGCCAGCAGCACACCATCGACGGCATGTATCGCGAGCACAAGAATCCGCTGTTCGATTACCTGCAGCGCAGCGGTCGCGAGCGGCACAACCTGGACGCCACGGCCGTCGAGCGTGACGATGTGCGCGGCATGCTCAAGCTGCTGCGTGCCGGTCGGGCGATCTGGTATGCGCCGGATCAGGACTATGGCCCGAAGCAGAGCCTGTTCACGCCACTGTTCGGCATTCAGGCGGCGACGGTGACTGCCACCAGCAAGTTCGCCCGCCTGGGCCGGGCGCGGGTGCTGCCCTTTACCCAGCTGCGCCTGGCCGACGATTCGGGCTACCGCCTGGTGGTCCACCCGCCATTGGCGGACTTCCCCGGCGAGAGCGAAGAGACCGATTGCCTGCGCATCAACCAATGGGTGGAAAGCGCCATCCGCGCGTGCCCCGAGCAGTACCTGTGGGCGCACCGGCGCTTCAAGACGCGCCCCGAAGGCGAGCCGAAGCTGTACAGGAAGCGCCAATAGCGACCGTCTACACTCGCAAAAAACTAGGGACAGTACCTATGCCTGATGCCGCCAGTTCCGCGCAGCCCGTGACCGGGCTGATTCTTTCTGGTGGCGGCGCGCGGGCGGCCTATCAAGTCGGGGTGCTGGCGGCGATTGCCGAATTGCTGCCTGATGCCGGGCACAACCCGTTCCCGGTGATCGTCGGCACTTCGGCGGGGGCGGTGAATGCCGTGGGGCTGGCGTGCGGTGCCTTGCACTTCTGCGAGTCGGTCCAGCGCCTGACCGCGGTCTGGCGCGCGTTCCATACCGAGCAGATCTACCGCAGCGATTGGGCCGGGGTGCTGCGTCAGGCCAGCCGCTTCGTCACCCAGCATGTGCTCGGTTTTGCCGGCCATGCGCCGGTGTCCTTGCTCGACAGCTCGCCGCTGGGCGAACTGTTGGCGCGCGAGCTGGATTTCTCTGGGATCGCCGCGGCGGTGCGTCAGCGCCGGCTGCGCGCGGTGGCGGTGACGGCGTTTGGTTACGAGTCGGGGCAGGCGGTGACCTTCTACCAGGGGCGCGCGACTATCGACCCCTGGCTCCGCCATCGCCGCGTCGGTGTGCCGACCCGCCTGCGGCTCGAGCATTTGCTGGCCAGCGCCTCGATCCCGCTGATCTTTCCCCCGGTGAAGGTCAACCGCGAGTATTTCGGCGACGGTGCCATGCGTCAGGCGGCGCCGATCAGTCCAGCGCTGCATCTGGGCGCCAATCGAGTGCTGGTGATCGGTGTCAGCGGCAACCCCTTGGAGGGTGACGCCAATGCCAGGGTGGTGCGCCCGCGCAGCGGCAAGCCGCCGAGTCTGGCGCAGATCGGTGGGCACTTGCTCAACAGCAGCTTCATCGACAGCCTGGAAAGCGATATCGAAATGGTCAAGCGGCTCAACCTGATGAGTCACTTGTTGCCAGTCGATGCTCCAAACGGCCTCGGCCTAAAGCCGGTGGAGGTGCTGGTGATTGCGCCCAGCCAGCCCTTGGATCAGATCGCCGCCCGCCACCGCGCCGAACTGCCGCGGCCGCTACGGCTGTTCCTCGCCGGCCCCGGTGCCACCCAGGCGAGTGGCGCCGGGGTGCTCAGCTATCTGCTGTTCGAACCGGGGTATTGCAACGAGCTGATCGAGCTGGGTTATCGCGATGCTCAGACCAAGCGCGCCGAATTGCAGCGCTTTCTTGGCCTGGACGCATAGTCCCCCTGGTTTTCAGGCCGCCAGCACACCATCGCGATAATCCCGCAGCGCCTGCTCGATCTCCTCGTGACTGTTCATCACGAACGGGCCGTATTGCACGATCGGCTCGCCCAGCGGCTTGCCGGCGATCAGCAGGACCTTGGCGCCGGCCATGCTGCTCAGCTGCAGCTCGCCGTCATCGGCCAGGCGCACCAGTCGACTCTTGCCGACCTTGTGGCCGTTGACTTCCAGTTCGCCCTCGTAGACATACAGCATCAGCCGATGGCCCTGGGGCAGGCGCGGGGCGATGGCGCTGGCGGCCGGCAGGCGCAGGTCGAACAGCTGCGGCTCGGTGTGCTGGCGTTGCACCGCACCGTCCTGCTGGTGCTGGCCGTCGTCGAAACGACCGGCGATCACCACCACTTCGACGCCATCGGCGCGCTGCAGGCGCGGGATCTCCCAAGGGGAGAAATCGCGGTAGCCCGGCGCGCCAAGCTTGTCCTTGGCCGGCAGGTTGAGCCACAGCTGGAAGCCGCGCATCACGCCTTCCTGCTGTTCGGGCATCTCGCTATGGATCACCCCATGGGCGGCGGTCATCCATTGCACGCCGCCGCTCTGCAGCAGGCCGACATTGCCCAGGTGATCCTCGTGGCGCATGCGCCCTTCGAGCATGTAGGTGATGGTCTCGAAGCCGCGGTGCGGATGTGGCGGGAAGCCGGCGATGTAGTCGTCGGGGTTGTCCGAGCCGAATTCGTCGAGCATCAGAAACGGGTCGAAACGCTCGAGGCCGCCCCCGCCAATCACACGGGTCAGGCGCACGCCGGCGCCGTCGGAAGCGGGTTGGCCGGGTTGCACGGCGAGTACGGAACGCAGCTGGGTCATGACGGCACCTCCTGAAGGGAATGTGCTCATGCTAGGGCGATTAATCGAATTTAATAGTGCTGAATTCGCAACATATTCATCGTAAAAATAGATTGATGTGTCGGCTTCAGTCCACAAAAAAGCCGCCCCGGCCGGCGGCGCGGGGTGGCTCTGTAGGAGGTCACTCGGCGATCTGCAGCTTGCGCGCCTCGGTGTAGACGTAGCGGATCTTCTCGTACTCGAACGGCGAGTCGGTCTGGCCGTAGCGGAAGTTGGTGCTGTGGCGCTTGTCCACCGCCCGCAGCAGGCTGATTTCCGGGTGGTCGCTGCTGGTTTCCGGCACGTTGAGGAAGTTGATCTCGTAGTCGGCCACGTAGTCCACCACCAGGCCGCCGGTGTCGCGCAGGTTGGACGGGCCAAGCAGCGGCAGCATCAGGTAGGGGCCGCTGGGAGCGCCATAGAAGCCGAGGGTCTGGCCAAAATCCTCGCTCTGCTTGGGTAGGCCGAATTTGGTTGCCGGATCCCAGAGCCCGACCACACCGATCGTGGTGTTGACCAGCAGGCGCCCGGTGGTTTCCAGCGAGCGCTGGCCCTTGAACTGCAGCAGGCTGTTGAGCAGGTTGGGGATGTCGCCGAGGTTGCTGAAGAAGTTGCTCACGCCGCTGCGGACGAAATGCGGAGTGACGTAGCGGTAGCCACGCACCACCGGCAGGAACACCCATTCGTCGAAGCGGTAGTTGAAGTGGTAGACCCGTCGGTTCCAGCCTTCCCAGGGGTCGTAGACATGCAGCGCGTCGAGGCTCGAGCGCTCGAACTCGCGCTGATCGAGGCCGGGGTTGAACTGCAGGTGTTCGATCGGCCGGGTAAAGCCGTCCTCGTCGGTGCTGTGCTCGGCATGGGCCAGGCTGCTGGCGAGGAGCAGGGCAAGCAGAAAGAAATTCTTAGCCACGGAAGAACTCCAGCATGTCTTGGGCGTTGACGCGGTAGTTGAGGTTGCCGCAGTGGCCGCCGTGCGGGTAGAGGGTCAGTCGCTTGCCCAGGCTGCGGCGCAGGAAGCCGAGGTCGCCGGGGCCGAGGATCACGTCGTCGGCGTTGTGCATCACGGCAATCTTGTCGCTGCTCTTCAGGTAGTCCTCGAGGGCGTACAGACTGACCTGATCGATCATTTGCAACAGGCTGCCGCCATCGGTGCGCGCCCGCCACATCGGCACCAGCTGTTCGCCGATATAGCAGTCGAAGTCGCATTGCAGGGCGCGCGTGAGGAAGGGCGCGAGGCTGGTGCCTTCCTTGATCGGATAGTTCGGCGGGGTGATCAGGCCGCGGCGGTTGATCAGGTCCGAGGTGAAGGCGAGGTCGGCCGAGGAGAAGCGGAACGAGGTGCCGATCAGCATGGCCATCTGCTCGTCCGACAGATGCTGCTTAGACTGCTGGAAGTCATAGAGCATGGCATCGTTGATGTCGATGTAGCCCTTCTGCTGGAAGTAGCGGGTCAGCTTGTTCAGCACCAGTTGATAGAAGGTGGTGGTGTCGTCGATGCCCTTGACCTTGGTTTGCACCAGGCGATCGAGGTTGGTGATCGAGGTGTAGAGGTTGACCGGCGGGTTGAGCAGCAGCACACGCTTGAAGTTGAAGCTGCGCCGGGTCTCGTCGAGCTTGCTGACGAAGGCGGCTTCCAGGGCGCCGAGGCTGTAGCCGGTGAGGTAGAAGTCGGTGATCGGCAGGTCGGGATGCTGGGCGCGCACGGCCTGCATGACTCGATAGAGGTCGTCGGCATCCTCGGCGGAAATTCCCGGCGTGGCGTGCCGGGAGGCGGCGGCCATGAAGTCGTAGCTGGTCGGCGACGACAGTTGCACCACGTGGTAGCCGGCCCCATAGAACAGCTTCTTCAGATATTCGGCGAGGGTGCTGGAGTAGGGGGCGCCGGTGCCGGCGATGACGAATACCAGCGGCGCCGGCTGGTCTTGCTTGGCCAGGCGGTAGCGCAGCTTGGTGACCGGCCAGAAGTTCTCCGGCAGCTCGAACTCGCGCTCCGGGCGCAGCTTGAGGGCGTAGTCGGCCTGATCGATATCGTCGTCGGCGGGCAGCTCGGGGCGCAACTCCGGCGGCGTGGTGGCGATAGTCGCCTCGAACGGGTTAGTCAGCGGATAGCCATAGCTGGCTGCATCCAGTTCGGCGGCCGACAACGGCACACTGAGGACGAGACCTCCGAGAAGGCTGGCGAGACGAGAAAGGCCGGACATGGCTAAGTCCCTTTAGACGATAAAGTGCTGAGTAAATACATTGGTTATGACAACTGCAAGTGCCGGCCGACGCATTGCGGTGGATTTCTGTAGCGGCACTATTGCCCACCACATACAGACTGAGCCGGGATTTTGCCGTTGAGGGGGCGGATCGGTTTTACGCTGTCGGCGCCAATAGCTCCCGCCCCCTACTGTGCGCCGGGGCTTTCGCGCGGGCGTGCGAACCTCGGTGGGGCAAAGGATTTAGGCTTGCATACGGCCAGAGGGGCATTATCCTGAGCGCCGTTTTCACACACCGGAGCCCTCCATGTCCCGCCGCTTGCCCCTGATATTGCTACTGATCGCGCTGTCACTGTGGCTGGCTGCCAGTTATGGGCTGCGTTATGCGCTGATGGAGGATGCTCAGTGGGTCGGCCTGTGCGTCGATGAGGCGCAGCGCTGGGAGTGCCAAATGCGCGCCAACCTGGGGCTGTTGATCCACTTCCGGGTCATCGCCTGGGCGGCCCTGACCGGCGCCCTGGTCGCGTTTTTCCTGCCTGGGCGGGCGGGGCGGACTGTGGCGGTCGTGGCGCTGTTCTTCGCTTTGCCGGCCCTGGTGCTGTACAGCGCCAGTCTGGCGGTATTCGCCCTGGTGATCGCCGCCCTGCGAGTGGTGCGGGCACCCGTCGCGGTGGCCTGAAGCGACGGAATAAGAAAAGGGATGACAGTGTCATCCCTTTTTTATTGGGCGCCGCACCTGCGCGTTAACTGTTCGGCCACGGCAGCGGCGCACCGATCAGGCGGCCCATGGCGCCGTGGATGCCCAGTTCCTTGAGCGCCGCCAGTTCGCCGGGGCTTTCCACCATCTCCGCGATCAGCGGCAGGTCGATGCTGTTGGTGGCGCGGAACATCGCTTCGATGAACAGGCGCTTGTCACTTTCCTGGTCGATGGCGCGAATATAAGTGCCGTCGATTTTCAGATAACTCAGTCCCAGGTGGGTGAGGTTGCCGATCAGGCTGAAGCGGCCGCCGAAGTGTTGCAGGCCGAGACCATAGCCCGCCTCGCGGATGGCCTGACTCAGGCGCTCCAGCTCGGCCGCCGGCGGCAGGTGGCGTTCGTCGGCCTCCAGGGTCAGCAGGCTCGCCTGTTGCGGGTGCGCCTTGAGCAGGGCCAGCAGGCGTTCGCGGCTGGCGGCTTCATGCAGGGTCGCCGCCGACAGGCTGAGGGCGATCGGCTGCGGGTGTTGGGCGAGATGGGCGAGGCTGTGTTCGAGCATCGCCAGGTCGAAGCGCGCGGCCCAGCCGAGGCGTTCGATCCAGGGCAGGAAGCGGCCGGCGGCGATGGCTTCGCCTTGCGGATCGAGCAGGCGCGCGAGGACTTTCTGGTGCAGCAGCTTGCCGTTGCCCGCACATTCCACCACGGGCTGGAAATACAGCTGCAGCTTGCTCTTCTGCAGGGCGTCATCGATCCAACTGCGCCAGTCGTTCAGCCCCTGGCTGGGCAGGGTATTGAAGTCATCCAGGCGCTCCCAGGGTTTGCTTGGGGTGCTTTGGGCTTGGGCCAGGGCCTGGTCGGCGCGACCGATGACCTGGCCGACCGCTTCGCCGGGGCGGAAGGCGGCAATGCCCAGATGCGCCACCGGCGTGCAGTCGCTGGCGCCGGTCTGGCGCAGGTTCTCCAGGGCATCGCTGAGCTGCTTGGCCAGGCGCTCGGCATCCTCGCCGACCAGGCCGGGGGCGAGCAGGGCGAATTCGCCGCCGCGGCTGCGCGAGGCCAGCCAGTCGCTGCGGCTGGGCTGTTCGAGCAACTGCTTGAGCTGCTCGCCGATGGCGCCGATCAGCGCATCGGTGCGCTGCCCGCCCAGGCGCTGGTTGAGACCGCCGAGATCATTGACCCGCAGCAGCAGCAGGTAGCCGGCGGCGTTCTGCTCGCTGGCGATCAGCTGGTTGGCCAGGCTGATGTCGAACAGGCGGCGGTTGGCCAAGCCGGTGAGGCTGTCCTGATAGGCTTCCTCGCGTAGTTTCTCGCTGCGCGCGGCCTCCTCGGCGAACAGGGTCTTGAGCTTCTCGACCATCTGATTCATCGCCTGCACCACGCGTTTGAGCTCCGGTGTGCGAGGCACCTTGGGCAGGCTGAGGAACTCGCGGCGGCTGATGGCCTGGGCCTGCTGGACCATGTCGTCCAGCGGTCGGAGTTGGGTGCGCAGCAGCCAGCCACCGAGGATGGCACTGACCAGCCCGCACAGCAGCAGCCAACCAAGGCTGCCGATGGCGCTGTCCCAGAGTTTGGCCAGGGCGAATTGCGGGTGGCTGAGCACTTCGACCCGCGCCGCCTGTTCCCAGCCGCGCATGATCAGCGCGTCGCCGCCCTGCGGCGCGAGGTTGACCAGTTTGACGAACCAGCGTGGCACCTGGTCCGGCGTAGTGGTGGTGCGCCGCTCGACGACCACTTCATCGCCGGGGATGCGCACCACGCGGATGGTGGCGAAGTAGCCGCTGTCGAAGATCGAGCTGACCATCAGTTCGATCATCGCCGGATCGTCGACATGCGGGGTCAGCGACAGGCCGAGGGCAGTGGCGGCATCCTGGGCGTGGGAGCGCAACTGGCTGCGCAACTGCTCGCGCGAGTTTTCCACTCCGGAAATGAAGCTGCCGGTGAAGGCCACCACCAGAAACAGGCAGATGGCGATGAACAGTTGCTTGAGTAATGACATGAGGCCTCCTAGCCAGCACCGATGGCAAAGCCTTCGGCGCGCATCTTTTGCAGCAAGTCCTGCCAGCGCGAGAGTTTCTTGGTGTCGCTCTTCTTGCCCGCGGTGCCCGGCAAATAGAGGCCCTCGGCATTGAAGGCATATACCGGCAGCAGGTCTTTGCGTTGCGAAGCGGGACGGATTTCGCCGATCAGGTTATCCAGCACCAGCGGTTCGGCACCGGGGCTGGCGTAATAGGTCAGCACCATGTGCGCCTGGTTGTACTGGATCGCCTTGACGTAGGTGATGCGCAGCTTCTCGCTGGGGATGCCGAGGCGGCGCAGGGTGAAGTATTTGGCCAGGGAATAGTCTTCGCAGTCGCCGGCGCCCTTGACCAACGCCTCGAGCGGCGTGGCCCAGTAGTCATTCTGCCGCCAGTTACGGCTGTCGTCGACGAAGCGCAGTTGGCGGTTGAAGAAGCCGTTGACCGCGCGCAGCTTGTCCGCCTCCGGCAGCTCGCTGCTGGCATCGATCAGTTGGCTCCAGGCTTCGATGCGGGGTTTCGCCTGACCCAGGTTGCCATAGCGCTGCTCGGCGTTCTGCAGGATCACGGCGAAGTCCCAGTTGGCCAGGACGCTGGCCGCCACGAACAACAGGCCGAGCAACAGCCCAAACCCCAGACCAGCCGCTGGCGGGCGCTCGTGCCATCCTTGAGGGCGCTGCCGTGGCTGCATGGACTACCTCTGCCGAAGATGCAGTCAGTCTAGGCGGCCCGTCAGGGTTTTGCCGTTGCCAGAAGGGTTATTCGTGGGTGAGGCGAGGGGGTCAACGGTTTGGCAGGGTCTTCTGCTTGAGGATGTACAGGCTGACCAGCACCGCACTGGTGAGCATGAAGGCGCGCGCCCAGGGCAGCGGCACCAGGTAGCAGGAGAGGGCGATGCTCGCCCACATCAGGCCGATGGCGTAGACCTTGCCCTTGAGCGGGATGCCCTGGCCGTTGAGATAGTCGCGGATCCACGGGCCGAGCTTGGGGTGCTCGACCAGCCAGTGGTAGAAGCGTTCGGAACTGCGCGCGAAGCAGGCGGTGGCCAGCAAGAGGAAGGGCGTGGTCGGCAGCACCGGGACGAAGATGCCGATCACCCCCAGCACCACGCTCAACCAGCCGATGGCCAGCAGGGCGTAGCGCAGGGAAACATTACGGCTTAGCTGCATTTCCTGCGCCATAGACCGACCTTAGTGATGACGGGGTTTGAGCAGCGCAGGTTTCTCTTCAGGTGCGTTGCACAGCAGGAACAGGGCGGTGAGCAGTTCCGGGATCTGCGCGATCATCTCGTCCATCAGATGACGATCGCGGGCGATATCGCTGAACTCCGGTTGCTCATCGAACAGCCCGGAGCCGACCATGATCGGCAGCAGCAACTCGCTGACTTCGTCCTCGGCATCCTCGAACCATACCGCTTCGCGCAGGAACACGCCTTCCATGAAACCGATGCACCAGCCGCGGATGTCCGAGTCGTCCGGCTCGTCGCCGAGGTCGAGTTCGCAGGGCAGTTCCAGGTCGTCGTCGGCGCCCAGCAGGCGGGTGATATGCGCCTTCAGCTGGATCAGCGTGGCTTCGGTCTCTACCCGCTCGGCGTCGTCGCGGTAGTGCGGCGGCTCGGCGAACAGGGCGTCGATCCACTCGCGCTCCGGTACCTGCTCCGGGCAGATCGACAGCGCGGTCAGGTAGCCGTGGGCGGCCACGTAGTCCAAGGCTTCCTCATGCAGTTCATCGGCATCGAGAAAGGCTTGCAGGCGGGTCAATTGCTCGGCGAAGGACATCGTGGGGCTACCTTGAAGGGGTTATCAAGGCTGGATTTTAGCCCGGATACAGCGACGAACGCCCGCATCGCGGGAATTTTTTCACCTGTGCGGCCCTGAGTTCGGCCGTTCGCCGCTGCTGGCGATGGGCGTCGACCTCTGCTGGCGAGCGCTCGCGTATACTGCGCGGCTTTATCGGGGCACCTGTCCGGGCCGATTGGGCGGACGTTAACCGAGGCCTGGGGGACGGGTCTGCCTGCGCCGATTTTCCGAACCTGGGGTTTCTATGCTCGCACCGGCTCTACGCATCCTCAAAGACGTTTTCGGCTACGACAGCTTCCGTGGTCGCCAGGCGGCGATCATCGAGCGGGTGGCGAGCGGCGGCGATGCCCTGGTCTTGATGCCCACCGGCGGCGGCAAGTCGCTGTGCTTCCAGGTGCCCGGCCTGTTGCGCGAAGGGCTGACGGTGGTGGTCTCGCCGCTGATCGCGCTGATGGACGACCAGGTCGCCACGCTCGACGAATTGGGTGTGGCCGCCGTGGCGCTGAACTCCAGCCAGAGCGCCGAGGAGCAGCGCAACATCGCCGAGCGCCTGCGCCGTGGCGAGATCAAGCTGCTCTACCTGGCCCCTGAGCGGCTGGTGCAACCGCGCATGCTGGGTTTCCTGCAACAGCTGAAGATCGCCCTGTTCGCCATCGACGAAGCCCATTGCGTGTCGCAGTGGGGGCATGACTTCCGGCCCGAATACCTGCAGCTGGGCCAGCTCGCCGAACTGTTTCCCGAGGTGCCGCGCATCGCCCTGACCGCCACGGCGGACATGCGCACCCGCGAGGAGATCGTCCAGCGCCTGCATCTGCAGAATGCCGAGCGTTTTCTCTCCAGCTTCGACCGGCCGAACATCTTCTACCGCATCGTGCCCAAGGATCAGCCGCGCAAGCAGCTGCTCGGCTTTCTCGCCGAGCGCAAGGGCGATGCCGGCATCGTTTATTGCCTGTCGCGCAAGAAGGTCGACGAAGTCGCGGCCTTCCTCAGCGAACAGGGTTTCCCGGCGCTGCCCTATCACGCCGGTCTGGCCAGCGATCTGCGCGCTTATCACCAGAAACGTTTCCTCAACGAGGAAGGGCTGATCATGGTGGCGACCATCGCCTTCGGCATGGGCATCGACAAGCCCAACGTGCGCTTCGTCGCCCACCTCGACCTGCCCAAATCGCTGGAAGCCTATTACCAGGAAACCGGCCGCGCCGGCCGCGATGGTCTGCCCGCCGACGCCTGGATGGCCTATGGCCTGCAGGACGTGCTGCTGCTCAAGCAGATGCTGCAGAACTCCGAGGGCGACGAGCGCCACAAGCGCCTGGAGCAGCACAAGCTCGACGCCATGCTCGGCCTCTGCGAGCTGGTCGCCTGCCGGCGCCAGGCGCTGCTGGCTTATTTCGACGAGGAGCTGGCGCAGCCCTGCGGGCATTGCGACAACTGCGTCGACGAGGTGCAGACCTGGGACGCCACCGAGCCGGCGCGCCAGGCGCTGTCGGCGATCTACCGCAGCGGCCAGCGCTACGGCGTCGGTCATCTGGTCGACATCCTGCTCGGCCGCGACAACGACAAGGTGCGCGGTCTCGGCCATCAGCACCTGTCGGTGTTCGGCGTCGGCAAGGCGCTGGCCGAAGGCGAATGGCGTTCGCTGTTCCGCCAGCTGGTCGCCCGCGGCCTCGCCGATGTCGATCTGGAAGGCTATGGTGGCCTGCGTTTGAGCGACAGCTGCCGGGCGCTGCTGCGCGGCGAGGTCAACCTGCAGTTGCGCCGCGATCTCAAGCCGCAGCAGGCCGGCAAGACAGCGACCAAGAGCGCCGCCAGCCAGCTGGTGCGCGGCGACGAACGCGACCTGTGGGAAGCCTTGCGCGCGCTGCGGCGCAAGCTGGCGGAAGAGCATGCGGTGCCGCCGTACGTCATCTTCCCCGACTCCACCCTGCTGGAAATGCTCCGCAGCCAGCCCGGTTCGCTGGCCGAGATGGCCCAGGTCAGCGGCGTCGGCGCGCGCAAGCTGGAACGCTACGGCGCGGCCTTCCTCGAGGTGTTGAATGGCGCGGTGGAGACGCCCACGGTGGTGGTCGATCTGCGCCACGAGCTGATCAGCCTGGCCCGCGCCGGCATGACCCCGACGCAGATCGCCGGGCAGCTCAAGTGCAGCGAGAAGAATGTCTACAGCCTGCTGGCCGAGGCCATCGGCCGCCAGCAGCTGTCGCTGGAACAGGCCCTGGACTTACCGGAAGACCTGCTCGGCGAGATCCAGGACGCCTTCCTCGACGGCGAGGGCGAGTTGCCGCCGGTGGCGGCGCTGAGCGAGCAGTTTGCCGGCCGCGTGGCGGAAGGTGTGCTGTATTGCGTGCGGGCGGCGCTGCAGGCGGAATTCGAGGTCTGAGAACTTGTTTGGGATCTGCTGCGCGTCGGCCATACGGCGTTGAAAATGGTCTTGGCTCGCGAGATCCAAGCAGGTTCTGAACCCTGGGCTCGCCAATCGGCTGACGTAGCCAAACGACAAACTTGTGACGTTCGTCCCAAGCGGATATGGTGTCACTAGGCCTCCAGAAGAAGAGGTAAGAGTGACAACCCACCAAGCCTGGCTGGACGATGTCCGTCCCAATCCCTATGCCGATCAGCTCGCCAGCGGCTTTCGCCGCTTGCGCTTCGTCCGTCCGCTGGAGCGCGAATACCGCCTCTACATGCAGGATGACGCCTTCGACCTCAAGCGCATCGCGCTCGGCGTGGGGTTGCTGGTGTGGCTGGCGTTCGCCGCTCTGGACTTCTTCCTGATCGCGACTGGCGAGCGCTGGTGGATGTTGACGATCCGCCTCGGCGTGCTGGCCTTGCTGCTGGTCTGCGCTCTGCTGCTGGCGCTGCGCCGGCATACCCATCTGCTGGTGCCGCTGAGCCTGACTTGCATCCTCGCCCCCGGGCTCGGCGCCGCCGCGGTGGTGGCGGTCGCCCACACGGTCGACCCCAGCTATCCCTACGAGGGGCTGTTGCTGATCTGCATGGCCGCCTATTTTCTGGTCGGTTTGCGCCTGTCCGAGGCGCTGGCCAGTTCGCTGGTGGTGCTGCTCGGCTATGTCGGCTTCGAACTGCTGTCCGGTTTGCCGATTCCTCGACTGATCAACAACGTCTTGTTCCTACTGTTCGGCAACCTGATGGGGCTGGTGGGCTGCTACCTGCTGGAGTACAAGTCGCGCGAGCATTTCCTCATCAGCCGTCTGATGCGCGTGCTGGCCGAGCGCGACAGCCTGACCAGCCTGCACAATCGGCGCAGTTTCAACCGTCAGCTGGAGCGCCTGTGGCGCCAGGCCCAGCGCGAGCAACTGAGCCTGGCGTTGCTGCTGTGCGATATCGATCACTTCAAGGCCTACAACGACTGCTACGGCCACCAGGCCGGCGACGGCGTGTTGCGCCGCGTCGGCGCCGTGCTCAGCGACGCGGCGCGGCGGCCGCTGGACATGGCCGTGCGTCTCGGTGGCGAGGAGTTTGCCGTGCTGCTCTACGGCATCAGCCAGGAGCAAGCGCTGCAACATGCGGAGGAGCTGCGCGCGGCGCTGGCGGCGCTGAACATCCGCCATGAGCGTTCCGAAACCGCGGCCATGGTGACCATGTCCATTGGCGTCGCCAGCATGAGTCCGGGCGACGGCGGCGAGTTCAGCCTGCTCTATGAGCATGCCGACCGGGCGCTGTACGAGGCCAAGGCGTTCGGCCGCAATCAGGTGGTGGCGTGATCGACAAGCTGATTCAGGCCAATGGTCAGCCGCACTACGGCCTTTTCGCGCAGGCGCCTGGTGAAATCAATTACCGCGATTTCGACTTCCGCTCGCCCATGGGTCGACGTCTCGGGGCGCTGGCCAAGTGGCGGCGTTTTCATCAATTCCAGTATTTCGGCCTGATCAGCGAACAACTGATCGGCGGCTGCGCCCTGGCCAATCTGAGCCTGGCGGGGATCGGCTTCGTCTACCTGTTCCATCCCGCCAGCGGGCGGATGATCGAGCGCCAGTTCAAGCTGCCGCTGGGTTTCGGCACGCGCTTTTCGCAGCGACCGAACGACGGTGTCTGCGAGCTGCGCAGCGGGCGCAACCGCCTGCGTCTGGAAAACCACGGCGCGACGCTGGAGAAGCGCCTGCTGGTGGAACTGGACGACGGCACCCACATCGATGCCGGCTTCAGCGAAGCGCAGCCTGCCTTCCAGCCGATGTGCCTGAATACGCCGACCGCGGTGAATGGCTGGGTCTATGCGCAGAAGGTCGCCGGCGTGCGTTGCACCGGGCAGGTGCGCAGCACCCTCGGTGACTTCGACCTGGCTGCGCTCGAGGCCTTCGCCCATCACGATTGGTCGGCCGGCTACATGCGTCCGGAAACCTGCTGGAACTGGGCCTGCCTGTCTGGCCGAGCGGGTGCGCAGCGGGTCGGCTTGAACCTGTCCTGCGGGGTCAACGAAACCAGCTTCACCGAGAACTGCTTCTGGCTCGATGGCGAGCTGATCAAGGTCGACACGGTGCGCTTCGACTTCGACCGCGACCAGCCATTGCGGCCCTGGCGCATGGCTTCCTTCGATGGTCAGGTGGAGCTGCAATTCGAGGCGCGGGGCCTGCATCAGGAGCGGATGAACCTCGGCGTGATGGCCAGCAACTTCAAGCAGATCTTCGGCCAGTTTCGCGGGGTATTGCGACCGCGCCGGCGTCCGGAGGTGGTGATCGACAACCTGTGGGGCTTTGTCGAGGATCAGTACGTGAAGTGGTGAGAGCCTTGCCCTGCACTTTGCGGTTGTGGTTAGCTCGCTAATAATTAGCTTCAGCGATTTTCCAGAGCCTTACCCGATGCCTCAGTTCGATCAACACCGTTTTGGTATGCAGTTGGCCCACCTATCCCGCGCCTGGCGCGCCGAGCTGGATCGGCGTCTGGCCGGGCTCGGGCTGTCACAGGCACGCTGGCTGGTGCTGATGCATCTGTCCCGTTTCGCGGAACTGCCGACGCAGCGCGAGCTGGCGCAGAGCGTCGGTGTCGAGGGGCCGACCCTGGCACGCCTGCTCGACAGCCTGGAGACTCAGGGGCTGGTCTGCCGTCAAGCGGTCGCGGAAGACCGGCGTGCGAAGAAAATCGCCCTGCAGGCCAAGGCCCTGCCGCTGATCGAGCAAATCGAAGCCATCTCCAGCCAGTTGCGCGAAGAGCTGTTCACCGGCATCGATCAGGACCAGCTGATTCTCTGCCAGCAAGTGCACGCGCGGATCATCAGCAATCTCGAACGGCTCTGAAAGCGTTCGGCAGGCTTGTCGCCAAATTCCTGACTGGCTAGCGCCGGCGATTTCGCCGACCAGCGGATTGTCACTTTATTGACTGTCTGCGCGCTGGAGCGTGTATCATGCCCTCGCGCATATGATGCCAAATCGCCATAACTTCGGCAGTCCCGGCATCAGCGTCCATACTCAGTCACTGGCCGGGCAACAGGATCGTTCCCCGCCGCAAGGTTTTCGCTGCAACGTCTGTTCGCGCCGCTCAAGGAAGGCTCCGTAGAAGGAGAGCGGGCGCAGCGTGCGAGCCGGAATATAGGGAGGTCGCATGGCTCGGGTTCGTCAACTCCTGCTCACGCTCGCTACAGGGTCTCTGCTGTACCCCGGCATGGCGTCGGCTTTAGGGCTGGGCGACATCAGCCTGCATTCGGCACTCAATCAGCCGCTCGATGCACAAATCCAACTGCTCGAACCCGGCGATCTGAGCAGCCATGAGGTGATCGTCCGCCTGGCGTCGCCAGACACCTACGAGCGCCTCGGCGTCGAGCGCTTCTTGTTCCTCAATGACCTGCGTTTCACCCCGGTTCTGCGCGGCCGTGGCAGCGTGATTCGCGTGGTGTCGAGCAAACCGGTGCGCGAGCCGTATCTGAATTTCATCGTCGAAGTGGTGCGCCCCAACGGCCATCTGCTGCGCGAATACACCTTGCTGCTCGATCCGCCCGGGTCGGCGGCCTACAACGCGCTTGCCGCGCCGCAGCCACTGCCGGCGCCCGTGGCTCAGGCGCCGCGCCGCGAGCCGACGCCGCGTCCGGCGCCGGCTGCCGTGCAAGGCAAGCAATATGCGGTGCGGGCCGGCGACAGCCTGTGGAGCATCGCCCGCCGCGTGCGCGCGGCCGACAGCCCGCTGTCGTTGCCGGAACTGATACAGGGCATCCATGCGCTCAACCCCAGAGCCTTCGTGGGCGGTGACAGCGATCGCCTGATCGCCGGCAAGACCCTGCTGCTGCCCGACGCTGCCATGCCGCATGAAAGTGCCGCTGCGGTTGTTACCCCGGCCGAGCAGAATAGTGAACCGGCCGCGGCGAGTGCGCCGCCGCCCGCGCCTGCGGACACCGCCAGCCTGCAGCAGCTGAGCGAGGCGCAGCGGCGTCTGGAGCAGGAGTTGGCCAACCAGGCCACGGAAAACCTGCAGCTGCAGCAGGGTATCGCCGAGTTGCACCTGAAACTGGGGAGTCTCGAGCAGCAGCTGAGCAGCAAGGACCAGCAGGTTGCCGAGCTGCAGGCCCAACTAGCGCAAGCAGATCGGCAGGCACCTGCGGGCAGCCAGGTTGAGGCACCCGCCAGTACTGCGGCAGCCCCGGCCGTTGCCCAGCAACCTGCGGCGCCGGCGTCGAAGGGCTTCAGCCTGGCCTGGCTGGGCGCGTTGCTGGCGTTGTTGGTCGGTGCGCTGTTGCCCCTGCTGCTGCGCCGCCGCCAGCGTGCCCAACCGCAGCCGGCCGAGCCCATGCCCCAGGCGCCGGTCACCGCCGAAGAGCCGTTGCTGCTGGAGCAGATCCGGCCTGCGACTCCCACTCTGGCCGTGGCGCCGGTGCGCAATCCGGCGGCGCCGACCGATGCCATCGAAGGCGCCGATCTGTACATCGCCTACGGCCGCTACGGGGCGGCGCTGAGCCTCTTGCGCAAGGCTGCGCACAAGCAGCCGCAGCGCACCGAGGTGCAACTGCGCCTGCTGGATGTGCTCGGGCAGATGGGCGATGCGGCCGGTTTCAGCCGCCAGCTCGCGGTGCTGGCTGGCCTGGGTGTCGGCACGGCGCTGATTGAGCCAATCCAGGCCCGTTATCCGCAGTTGGAGAGCGCCGCACCTGGCGCCGAGTTGGACGATGCTGTGCTGCTGCCCGACGAGCCGCCCGCCGCCGCAGCTCAACCCGCGGAAGCGGCGGACGAGTTTCCGCTCAACCTCGATGATCTGACCCTGGATGCCGACTGGGATCTGGTCAGCCCCTTCGCCAGCGAGCAGACACCGCGCGGAAAGTCCGCGACAGAGCGGTCCGTGTTGCTCGATGCGGACTTCCACTCCAACCTCGATGAGCTGCCCGAGGTACAGGAACTGACGATGGATGCGGACAGCCTCAGTCCGTTTGGCGAGCCGCTGCTGATCGATGCCGTGCCGAGCGATGAAACGCTGGACGAGGAGTTTCTCGACGTATTCGCCGACCCCGAGCTGAACCAGGCGCAGGCGCCCAGCGGCGACCTCGAACACCTGGCCGGCGATCAGTCCAACATGGCCAAGCTCGACCTGGCGCTGGCCTACATCGACCAGGGCGACATGGACAGCGCCTGCGACATCCTCAATGAGGTGATCAGCGATGGCAACCTGCTGCAGAAGCAGGAAGCGCGAGCTCTGCTGGCGCGCATCGCCTGATTGGCTTGCCCCGCCAGCAAACGCCGCGCCGGAGACTGTGCGGCGTTTTGCTGTCTGGGGCCAGTAGCCTGGATGCAACCCGGGGAAGCAGGCCACTCCGCCCAGCACCCAGGTGTCCGGCCCGGCGCCGAACGCCTTGTCCAGCTGCAATTGCCATTGCCGGTAGCCGGCATCCGAGCCGAGTGACTCGTCGTACTTGCGCAGGTCGCGGCAGAGGCCCTCGCCGCTATAGGGGAAGTTGACGTTGTCGAGGGTGCCGAAGGAATACTTCAGTTCGTAGTCACCCCTGGTTGCGAATGCCTTGCTCTTCCGGGGCCTTCAGCACGCCGATATGGCTGAGCCCGCGGGCGGCGCCGCCGGACAGTGGGATCAGCAGCAGAGCAGACACGCATAACGCTTCCTTGATCATTCCCGGATATGGGCCGTGGGCGGGCGTTATTATAGGTGTCCGCCCCATGCCAGAGCCTTCGCCATGCCCAGCGCTGCACTCAGTAAACCCGAGATCGTCATCACCTACTGCACCCAGTGCCAATGGCTGCTGCGCGCCGCCTGGCTGGCGCAGGAGCTGCTGTCCACCTTCGCCGACGACCTCGGCAAAGTCAGCCTGGAGCCGGGCACCGGCGGGGTGTTTCGTATCAGCTGTGATGGCGTGCAGCTCTGGGAGCGCAAGGCCGACGGCGGCTTCCCCGAGGCCAAGATGCTCAAACAGCGGGTGCGAGACCAGATCGACCCCGAGCGCGATCTCGGCCATAGCGACCGACGAGCGGAATAGCGGGATTCCCGACCATTGCCCTGGGTCAAGGGATGCGGGCCTGGCTTCGGTAGCCTGAGCTGTATCCCAACCTCCCAGGACTGGCCATGAGTATCATCGTTACCGGTGCCGCCGGCTTTATCGGCAGCAACCTCGTCAAGGCGCTGAACGAGCGTGGCGAAACCGAGATCATCGCGGTGGACGATCTCACCGAAGGCGACAGGTTTCGCAACCTGGTCGACTGCGAGATCAGCGACTACCTGGACAAGCGCGACTTCCTTGCCCGCTTCGCCCGCGGCGACTGCGGCGTGGTGCGCGCGGTGTTCCATCAGGGCGCCTGCTCCAGCACCCTGGAAGGCGACGGCCGCTTCATGATGGACAACAACTACCGCTACAGTTGCGAGCTGCTCGACGCCTGCCAGGCGCTCAGCGTGCCGTTCCTCTACGCCTCGTCGGCGGCGGTGTATGGCGGCGGCCAGGTGTTCCGCGAAAGCCGCGAGTTCGAGCGGCCGCTGAACGTCTATGGCTACTCCAAGTTCCTCTTCGACCAGCGCGTGCGCCGCCTGCTGCCGCAGACCCGCAGCCAGATCGTCGGGCTGCGCTACTTCAACGTCTACGGCCCGCGCGAGACGCACAAGGGGCGCATGGCCTCGGTGGCGTTCCATTGCTTCAAGCAGTTCCGCGAGAACGGCAAGGTCAGGCTGTTCGGCGATTACGACGGCATCGCCGGCGGCGAGCATCGGCGCGATTTCGTCTCGGTGGAGGATGTCGCCAAGGTCAATCTGCACTTCTTCGAGCGGCCGCACAGTTCAGGGATCTTCAACCTCGGCTCCGGCGTGGCGCAGCCGTTCAACGACGTGGCGGTGAGCATGGTCAACAGCCTGCGCGCCCAGGACGATCTGCCGCCGATCAGCCGCGAGGCGATGGTCGAGCAGGGTGTGCTCGAGTACAGCGAATTCCCCGACGCCCTGCGCGGCAAGTACCAGAGCTTCACCCAGGCCGGCCTCGAACTGCTGCGCGAGGCCGGCTATCACCAGCCGTTCCTGCGCGTGGAGCAGGGTGTCGAGCGCTATTGCCGCTGGTTGCTGGCGCAGCCGCAAGCCGTGGTTTGAGCCCTGGAGGGTGGAGAGCCGCGAGGAGTGCCTGAACGCCGCTCGTAGGATGGGTTGAGCCTGCAATACCCATCACCCGCGCCGATGGGTATCGCTGCGCTCAACCCATTCTACGGGGCTGAACCGCTCAGACCACGACTGGCTTGGCTTTGCCGGCGCTGGCCAGGCGCGCAGTCAGGACGCTGGCCATGACGATCAGCACGCCGCCGGCCAGCATGCGCAGGGTCGGCTGTTCGTGGAACAGCAGCCAGGCGATGCTGATGCCATAGACCGGCTCGAGGGCGAAGATCACCGAGGTGGTGCGGGCCTTGAGCACCCGCAGGCTGGCGACGAACAGGCCGTGGGCGAGGCCGGTGCAGAACACCCCGAGCAGGCCGATCCACAGCCAGTCGGATGCTTGCACTGTGGGAAGGGTGCTGGCGGCGAAGGGCAGCAGGCAGACGGCGATGGTCAGGTTCTGCCAGAGCGCCGCCTGCACCGGGTCGAGGCCGCGGGTGCTGACCCGGTTGAGCAGTGACAGCAGGGCGAACAGCAGGCCGGACAGTATCCCCCAGAGCAGCCCTTGAGTCGCTTCGCTGGCCAATTCGAAGTGCGGCGTCACCAGAACCAGGCCCAGGCACACCAGGCCGACGCTGAGAAACTCCTGCCAGTGCAGGCGTTCGCGGAACAGCAAGCCTTCCAGCAGCAGCGTGAAGGCTGGGAAGCTGGCGAAGCCGAGGGTGGCGATGGCAACCCCGGAGATCTTCACCGAGTGAAAGAAGGTCAGCCAGTGCGCGCCCAGCAGCAGGCCGCCGAGGCTCAGCAGCAGGTGCTGACGCAGGCTCGGCCGCGGACCGCCGCTGCCGCCGATCAGGCGGGCGAATAGGCCGAGGGCGAGCACGGCGAACAGCGCACGACCACAGGTGATCATCAGCGGGCTGGTCTGCGCCAGTTTGCCGAGCACGCCGGTGAGGCCGAACAGGAAGGCCCCGAGGTGGATGGCCAGCAGGGCGTGGCGCTGTTGCATCAGCTGTTCTTCCGGGCGCTCGCCAGCTTCAAGCCAGGCGTGCGCCATTGGGCAAAGGGTTGTCGAAGCTGGCCAACACCACCCGCTCCTGTTCGTCATAGGCACCGGTGACCAGCACCTCCGAGCGTACTCCGGCGATGGCTTTCGGCGCGAAATTGCACACGCACAGGACCTGGCGGCCGATCAGCGCGTCGGCCTGATAGAGCGCGGTGATCTGCGCGCTGGAGGTCTTCAGCCCCAGCGGGCCGAGGTCGACTTCCAGCACATAGGCGGGCTTGCGCGCCTTAGCATTGGGGTAGGCCTTGCGGATGGTGCCGACGCGCAGTTCGACGCGCTCGAAGTCCTGCCATTCGATGTTCTGCATAGCGATCCCTGTCGGTGACTGAATGTCCGCAGTCTAGGAACGGCGTCCGGCTTTGTCTGTCGCCGGGCTAGCGCGATTTGTCGCGCGCCTCGCGGCGCAACTCGCGCGGGGTGGCGCCGAGCTGGCGGACGAGGGCGGCGGTGAAGGCGCTCTGTGAACTGTAGCCGACCCGGCTGGCGATCTCGCCGACCGCCAGTTGGGTGTCGCGCAACAGTTGCGCGCCCAGTTGCAGGCGCCGTTGGCGCACGTAGTCCATCGGCGTTTGCCCGCTTTCGGCGAGGAAACGGGCATGGAAGCGCGCGCCAGACAGCCCGGCCAGGCGCGCCAGGTCGGCGACCTGCAGTGGGTGGGCGGCATGCCTGTCGATATGCGCATCCAGTGCGGCCAGCGGCAGGCGGGCGGCGGTCGCGGGCCTGGGCGTGTCGGCGCTGAGGCTGGCGAGCAGCAGGGCGGCACCCTGACGGGCGATCACCGGATCGTCGATCGGGCCGGCGGCCAGCCAGTCGACCAGCTGATGCTGCGCCGGGCCCAGGTTGTGGGTATGCGGCCGTTCGAGCAGACGCAGGCCGTTGTCGGCATGCACGCCTAGGCTGTCGCACAGCCAGTTGGCGGACGGTACGTCGAGCACCAGGCACAGGCTGCCGCCGGGGCTGCCGCAGGCATGCCGGGTGGCGGCCGGCACCACGGCCAAGCTGTGGCGCAGCACCTGGCTGCCGCGCCCGTCCATTTCGAGCTCCAGGCGGCCGCTGAGGCCGAACACCAGTTGCGCGTGGGCATGGCTGTGGGCGATCAGCTCATGGCTGTAGTGACGCAGAGAGAGGATCGAATTCATCGCGGTTTCCTCGACCAAGGCGTGCAGTCTACCCGCTGGGCGGCGTGCGTGGCGCTGTCATCAGGCTGTCGTTTGACGGTCATGCGGCGTTCACCGTGGGCGGGCAAGCTCGGCGAAAACCCGCTGGAGTCCCTTCATGAGCAGCGCAGAGTTGAGCAAGCCCGGCCGCAAGCAACGCGTGCGCACCCTGTGGATCTCGGATGTGCACCTCGGCACCCGCGACTGCCAGGCCGAGCACCTGGCGACGTTCCTCAAGCGCTACCAGGCCGACAAGGTTTACCTGGTCGGCGACATCATCGACGGCTGGCGCCTGCGCAGCGGGGTGTTCTGGCCGCAGGCGCATACCAACGTGATCCGCCGCCTGCTGACCATGAGCAAGCGTGGCACCGAGGTGATCTACGTCACCGGCAACCACGACGAGTTCCTGCGCGGCTACTCCAGCCTGGTGCTGGGCAATATCCAGCTGGTCGACGAGGCCGAGCACCGCACCGCCGACGGCCGCCGGCTGCTGGTGATCCATGGCGACCAGTTCGACGTGATCACCTGCTACCACCGCTGGCTGGCGTTTCTCGGTGACTCGGCCTACGAGCTGACGCTGACCCTCAACCGTTGGCTCAACCACTGGCGGCGGCGTTACGGCTATGGCTACTGGTCGCTGTCGGCCTACCTCAAGCAGCGGGTCAAACGGGCGGTGAACTTCATCAGCGACTTCGAGCAGGCAATCGCCCACGAATGCGTCAAGCGCGGCTTCGACGGCGTGGTCTGCGGGCACATCCACCACGCCGAGATGTGCCGGGTCGGCGAGGTCGAGTACCTCAACTGCGGCGATTGGGTGGAGTCCTGCACGGCGCTGATCGAGCACCTGGATGGCAGCATCCAGCTGTACCGCTTGGCCGAGGATCAGACTCGACAGCAGGCGGAACTGGCGGCGCTGGCTTGAGGCCTGTCAGGCCGGCGCTGTTGGCCGGGTGCAGCCGCAGGCCAGTGCTCAGCCGTAGCGCACCGCTTCCAGAAAGGCGATGCGCCGGCCGATGTCGTGGATGACCCGAGCGCTGGCGATGTCGTTGTAGTCGATGCCCAGCAGCAGAGCGAATAGCTGCGCGTCGCGGCGATAGTGCGGCCGCCAGTCCAGCAGCCCCTCGAGATAGCCGATGCCGGCGATGCGGGTGCGGAAGTTGCCGAGCAACAGCTTGCCGCCGGGCTTGAGCGCATGGAACAGCCGCATGGCCAGTTGCACGCCGGTGCGATCCTCGAGATGGTCGCAGAGGCCCGCGGAGTACACCAGGTCATATCGGCTCAGTTGCAGTTGGCCGCTCAACAACTGCCCCAGGCTGCCATGGCAGGTCCGCACGCCGCGCGGGCCGTAGGCCGCATCCACGACTCGCAGGCACTCCTTGTCCGGGTCGAACACCAGGATTTCGCCGAACTGGCCATGCCGAACCGCCCGCGAGAGCTCCGCCTCGCGGAAGTGGCCGCCACCGATGCACAGAATTCGCGCCTCTGCGCCGCGGCGCAGGCAGGTGTCGTCGATGGCTCTGGCGATCATCCGCCGCCGGCAGCGCAGGGCGCGCGCGGCAGGCGAGTTGGTGGCGTAGTCGAACAGCTGCTGCCGGCGCCCATCCGGCGCATCGTCCAGTGCGCCGTTGTCGATGCCGTACAGATAGTCGAGCAGCACGGCATTGCCCAGGCGTTGCGGCGTAGCCTGCAGCTGTCGTTGAGGGAAGGGCACGACATTGTCTGGCGGGAGCTGAGGGTGGGGGGATGATTTCGGCTGCATGATCTCGTCCACGTCTCTACACCTTTGCTAACTGCGCGGGGTGGCCCGAAAGGGTGGGTGCTTTACCCGACAAGCTAGTGCTTCGAGATCGGTCTGCCATCATTCAGATGAATGAAAGCCGGCGGATATTTTGCTTAAGGCGACAGCCGGACGCGTTGACCGCCGCGCTCTGCCGTGCGGCTTGCGTGGCCGCCAGCAAAGGTTGAGGGAGGCTCAAGGACAGCTGCCAGTGGCGCAGACGCCTGTGAAATGGCGGCTTCAGCTGGGCAGGCTGTAGCGCCGAACGCCGTCGGCTCAGCCGTGATTGATGCGCAGGAACAGATTCACCAGTTCCGTCTGCCGCTCGGTCTCAGTCTTGCGGAACAGCGCGCGCAGCTGGCTGCGCACGGTGTTGATGCTCACCCCCAGCTTGGCGGCGCAGTGCTCCGGGCTGAGACCCTGGGCCAGCAGTTCGGCCAGGCGGCGTTCGGCCGGGGTGAGCTGGAAGATTTCCGCCAGCAGTTGGCCGCGCGGTTCGTTGTGCAGCAGGGCGACCAGCGCCAGCGGTTTCACCTGCACCGGCGCGAACGCCGCATGGGCCGGCACCGGGGTGATCAGCAGTTCGCTGCCGCCGCTGTCCGGCAGTTGCAGCCAGCCCGCGCGGGCCGGCCCTTGGTGCTCAGTCGCACGGCGGATCAGCAGCTTCAACTGAGGCTCACGCGTTTTCGCCTTCAGCAGGCCATGCTTGACTTGCAGCGGGCAGCCGAACTGGCCGAGGCGCCGCTCCGCCGCACTGTTGTGGTAGAACACCCGGCCACTCTCGTTGACCAGCCACAGCGGGGTGCGCTGCTGGTCGAGCAGCAGGTCGCGGTGTTGCCGCTCCAGCACCAGAGCGTTGATTTGACTGGCCATCTGGCCGGCGAGGACCAAATGGGGAGTCAGGCGTTGCAGGAGTTCGCGCTGTTTGGCGCTGGTCAACCTGGCGTCCCGCTGAGTCAGTAGACTCAGGTAGATGCCCACCTGGCCCCGCTCGTGGAGTTTGAGGCACGACGTGCTGTGCAGGTTGAAGGGACGGTACAGCTCCTGGTAGTAGGGGTCCCTGCTCATCCGCTCCAGCCCCAGGTCGCGGATGTCGTGGTACCAGTAGCCAACTGGGCTGTCTGCGGTGAAGTCGCGGCCGGGATCGAGGTTGCAGTAATAGTTGTTGTAGGACTCGATGCTGGCTGGGTCGAGCAGATTGACGCCGGTCAGCTGGGGGCCCATCTGGTGCTGGTCCCAGAACAATAAGGTGCCCTGCTGATGTCCGGTAGCGGGCATCAGGCGCTCCAGCAGGGGCTGCCAGGCGGATTCGTCCAGCACACACTGGTAAATGAGCGCGACCAGTTCGTCATACAGCTTTTCTTGGCGACTCATGGCGATTGCCCACCTGTCTGCGTGGAGCCTGTTGGCGCGAGGGCGCCATTTCTGGCCCCGGGCCATCATTGCCAATGCGCAGGGCATGCGCAACTTGCAGGGGATGAATGACGTCTGTCGGCGCCGATTGCCTGAACTTTAGGCATGCCGGTCGGCTAGCCAGTGGCCGTCCGCCGATGCCCAGCGAGATGAAGATTCGGGCGTCTGTCGATTTCCTCGCCGGCCGTTCGACTACTGTTCAGAACCACACTTTCGGTTCGCAGCTAGCCGCATGGCGCACCCGGCATGCGGCCCCCTGACCCTATAAGGAGAAACGACGATGCGTTTTATGGTGATAGTCAAGGCCACCCAGGATTCCGAGGCCGGCGTGATGCCCAGCGAGGAGCTGCTGGCGGCGATGGGCCGCTATAACGAGGAACTGGCTGCCGCGGGTGTGATGCTTGCTGGCGAGGGTCTGCACCCCAGCGCGAAGGGCGCCCGGGTGCGCTTCTCCGGCAGCCAGCGCAGCGTGACCGACGGGCCCTTTATCGAAACCAAGGAGCTGATTGCCGGCTTCTGGATCTTCCAGGTGGCTTCGCTGGAGGAGTGCATCGACTGGGTCAAGCGCTGTCCCAATCCGATGCCCGGCGAGTCCGAGATCGAGATCCGCCAGGTGTTCGAGGCCGAAGATTTCGGCGCCGAGTTCACCCCCGAACTGCGCGAGCAGGAAGCGCGCCTCCGTGCACAGATCGCCGACAAGACGTGAGCCGGGAGGTGATGCCGGCAGTTTCCATTGCCGGCCTGGCGGCCGGTCGGTGGGTTACGCCTTCGGCTAACCCTCCCTATGCGAGGCCATATAACACGCAACTAGGGGATAGCTTTAGACAAGGGTGCCGAATATGCGGCGGCATCTGAGCGCACCACTCTGTAATAAATTCGTTACGGAGACTTGGCGGCGAGATGGACAAACGGTAGTGCTGAGAGTGGTGTAAGGAATACTTGCCGGAAGTGGGGTTGTGCGCCTATTTGGCGCCCTGCGGGCGGCTTGAGGGCGGCCTGAACCTCGGTTGTTATGAAGTTATCCACGTCGCCGCTGATGCTGGCGACGAGCCGATAACAACAACCAGGAGGTTGGATGAACGCCGTGGTCAAGATCGAGCAACACAATCCTATCGGTACCGACGGCTTCGAGTTCGTCGAATACACCGCGCCGACGCCAGAAGGCATTGAGCAGCTGCGCCAGCTGTTCACCGCCATGGGTTTCACCGAAACCGCCAAGCATCGTTCCAAGGAAGTTTTCCTGTTCCAGCAGAACGACATCAACTTCGTCCTCAACGGCAGCCCGACCGGGCATGTGCGCGAATTCGGCCTTAAACATGGGCCGAGTGCCTGCGCCATGGCCTTCCGGGTGAAGAATGCGGCGCAGGCCGCCGCCTATGTCGAGTCCCAGGGCGCCACGCTGGTCGGCAGCCATGCCAACTTCGGCGAGCTGAACATTCCCTGTGTCGAGGGTATCGGCGGCTCGCTGCTGTACCTGGTTGACCGCTACGGCGACAAATCCATCTACGACGTCGACTTCGAGTTCATCCCGGGCCGCAGCGCCAATGACAACGCCGTCGGTCTGCGCGAAATCGACCACCTGACCCACAACGTCAAGCGCGGGCAGATGGACACCTGGGCCGGCTTCTACCAGCGCATCGCCAACTTCCGCGAGATTCGTTACTTCGACATCGAGGGCAAGCTCACCGGCCTGGTCTCCCGGGCGATGACCGCACCGTGCGGCAAGATCCGCATCCCGATCAACGAGTCGGCAGACGAGCATTCGCAGATCGAGGAGTTCATCCGTGAGTATCACGGCGAGGGCATCCAGCACATCGCCCTGGCCAGCGACGACATCTACGAGACGGTACGCAAGCTGCGCGCCAATGGCGTGGACTTCATGCACACGCCGGACACCTATTATGAAAAGGTCGACCAGCGCGTCGCCGGCCACGGCGAGCCTACGGCCACGCTGCGCGAGCTGAGCATCCTGCTCGACGGCGCGCCGGGGGATGACGGCATCCTCCTGCAGATCTTCACCAACACGGTGATCGGCCCGATCTTCTTCGAGATCATCCAGCGCAAGGGCAACCAGGGCTTCGGCGAGGGCAACTTCAAGGCGCTGTTCGAGTCGATCGAGGAAGACCAGATTCGTCGCGGCGTGCTGAAGGCGGACTGAAGGACGGAACCCCGTAGTGTGGGTTAGCGGCGCAGTGTGCGGACTCGAATCAACCGCAGGACCCGTGCGCCGCGTAACCCACCGAGCGGAGTTTGAACCTGGCTGCTGGGTTACGGCGCGAAAGGCAGAAGGGTAGGACTGAAGGCCCCTGCTACGCGCCTAACCCACCCTACGTTAGCTTTGGAGGCCTCCCTGATGAGCCGCAAATGGATCAGCTTTCCCATCCGCGAGGGCGACTGCTCGCGCCAGGCGCACTGCGACCTGCCGACCGGCACCTACGAGCGCGAGATGGGCCGCGAGGGCTTCTTCGGCCCGACCGCGCACCTGCACCACAAGCATCCGCCGACCGGCTGGGTCGACTGGCAGGGGCCGTTGCGCCCGCATGCGTTCAACTTCAACCGGATCGCCAGCGAGCGCGACTGCCCGCTGCAGGCGCCGCTGGCGTTGCACAACGGCGACCTCAAGCTGCGCGTGTGGAAGACCCACGGCGCCATGCGCCATCTGGTGCGCAACGCCGACGGCGACGAGCTGCTATTCGTCCACGAGGGCGCCGGGCACTTCTACTGCGACTTCGGCCATCTGGAATACCGCGACGGCGACTACCTGATGATTCCGCGCGGCACCGCCTGGCGAATAGAGCCCGTGCAACCGACCTTTATGCTGCTGATCGAGAGCACCGACGGCGCCTACATGCTGCCGGAGAAGGGTTTGGTCGGCCCGCAGGCGATCTTCGATCTGGCGGTGCTCGAGCACCCGCGCCTGGACGATGCCTTCAAGGCGCAGCAGGACGAGAACCCCTGGCAGGTGCGGATCAAGCGGCGCAACCAGATCAGCACCGTGACCTATCCCTACAACCCGCTGGATGTGGTCGGCTGGCATGGCGACAACACCGTGGTGCGCCTCAACTGGCGCGACATCCGCCCGCTGATGAGCCATCGCTACCACCTGCCGCCGTCGGCGCACACCACCTTCGTCGCCAACGGCTTCGTGGTCTGCACCTTCACTCCGCGCCCGGTGGAGAGCGACCCCGGCGTGCTCAAGGTGCCGTTCTTCCACAACAACGACGACTACGACGAAGTGCTGTTCTATCACCGCGGCAACTTCTTCAGCCGCGACAACATCGAGGCGGGGATGGTCACCCTGCATCCCTGCGGTTTCCCCCACGGCCCGCATCCGAAGGCGCTGAAGAAGAGCCAGGAGAATCCGGCGACCTTCGCCGACGAGGTGGCGGTGATGATCGACGCCCGCCATGCCCTGGAGATTGGCGAGGCGGCCGCCGGCGTGGACGTGCCCGAGTACGTGAATTCCTGGCGGGCGCCGGGGGCGTAGCGCCAGGCTCACGCCGGACAACTCCCTCACTCATTTATGGGAGAGGGGAGAACAACACAGAATCTCAAGAAGGTTGAACGATGAAACTCGCATCCCTGAACCAAGGCCGTGACGGCGTGTTGATCGTGGTGTCTCGTGATCTCGGTCGCGCGGTGAAAGTCCCGCAGATCGCCGCCACTCTGCAAGCCGCGCTGGACGATTGGGCGAATACGCGTCCGCGTCTGGAGGCGGTCTACCAGCGCCTCAACGATGGCCTGGAGGAGGGTGCCTTCGCCTTCGAGCAGAGCGCCTGCCACAGCCCGCTGCCGCGTGCCTTCCACTGGGCCGACGGAAGCGCCTATGTCAACCATGTCGAGTTGGTACGAAAGGCGCGTGGGGCGGAGATGCCGGAAAGTTTCTGGCACGAGCCGCTGATGTATCAGGGCGGTTCGGATACCTTCATGCCGCCGCATGCGCCGATCGAAATGGCCGATGAGGCCTGGGGCATCGACCTCGAGGCGGAAATTGCGGTCATCACCGACGACGTGCCGATGGGCGCGACGCCGGCCGAGGCCGCCGGGCATATCCAGCTGCTGATGCTGGTCAACGACGTGTCGCTGCGCAACCTGATCCTCAGCGAGCTGGCCAAGGGCTTCGGCTTCTACCAGAGCAAGCCATCGTCGAGTTTCTCGCCGGTGGCGCTGACTCCCGACGAGTTGGGCGATGCCTGGAAGGATGGCAAGGTGCATCGGCCGCTGGTCTCGCACATCAACGGTCGGCTGTTCGGCCAGCCGGATGCCGGGGTCGACATGACCTTCAACTTCCCCACCCTGGTGGCCCACGCCGCCAAGACCCGGCCGCTGGGCAGCGGCAGCATCATCGGTTCGGGCACGGTGTCCAACTACGACCGCCTCGTCGGCTCCAGCTGTCTGGCGGAGAAGCGTATGCTGGAAATCGTCGAGAGCGGCGAAGCGACAACGCCGTTCCTCAAGTTCGGCGATCGGGTGCGCATCGAGATGTTCGACGACCAGGGCCAGAGTATTTTCGGCGCCATCGACCAGACTGTGGAGAAATACCAGCCCTAAGCGACAAGTTCGCAGGATGGGTTGCCGTTGTCGTAGCTCGGATGCAATCCGGGCTACGTTTGGCGCTGAGGTCCTTTGCGAGCCGTAGGATGGGTTGAGCTTGCGATACCCATCAACCTCGCCGATGGGTATCGCAAGCTCAACCCATCCTACAAGTCTGCAAAACAAGGGAGACTGTCGATGCTGACGCTCTATTCCTACTGGCGCTCCAGCGCCGCCTACCGGGTGCGCATCGCCCTCAACCTCAAGGGCCTGGCCTATAAGCAAGTCCCTGTGCACCTGGTTCGCGATGGCGGCCAGCAGCATGCGCCCGAGTACCTGAAGCTCAACCCACAGGGCCTGGTGCCGCTGCTGGTGGATACCGGCAACGGCGGCGCCGAGGCGCGTATCGCCCAGTCGCTGGCGATCCTCGAATACCTCGACGAGGTGTTCCCGGTGCCGGCGCTGCTGCCGGGCGATCCCGCGCAGCGCGCCCAGGTGCGCGCGTTGGCGCTGCATATCGCCTGCGACATCCATCCGCTCAACAACCTGCGCGTGCTGCAGTACCTGACCGCCGAGCTGGGCGTTGCCGATGCGGCGAAGGAGGCCTGGTACCGGCACTGGGTCGAAACCGGCCTGGCCGCGCTGGAACAGGGCCTGGCGCGACTGCCCGGTCGTCTTTCCCTCGGCCAGCGCCCGGGCTATCTGGAAGCCTGCCTGATTCCGCAGGTGTACAATGCCCGGCGTTTTAACTGTGACCTCAAGCCATACCCACGCATCCTCGACGTCGTCGCCCGCTGTGAAAACCTGGACGCCTTCCGCAACGCGGCGCCCGAGCAACAGCCCGATGCCGAATAGGGGCCAGGCCGATCGGCCAACCTGAATTCCGCAGCCATAAGCATGCGGGTCCCATCTCGTCACAGCTAAAAACAACAAAGGACAGGTGACGTAATGACGCGTGAAATTCTGCACCAGGGCGAGCTCAAGCGCGGCCTGAAGAATCGCCATATCCAGTTGATCGCCTTGGGCGGGGCGATCGGCACCGGGCTGTTCCTCGGCTCGGCGGGGGTGCTCAAGTCGGCCGGGCCGTCGATGATCCTCGGCTACGCCATCGCCGGCTTCATCGCCTTCCTGATCATGCGCCAGCTCGGCGAGATGATCGTCGAGGAGCCGGTGGCCGGCTCCTTCAGCCACTTCGCCCACCAGTACTGGGGCGGCTACGCGGGCTTTCTCTCCGGCTGGAACTACTGGGTGCTCTACGTGCTGGTCGGCATGGCCGAACTGACGGCGGTGGGCAAGTACGTGCAGTTCTGGTGGCCGGAGATCCCCACCTGGGTCAGTGCGGCGGTGTTCTTCGTGCTGGTCAACGCGATCAACCTGACCAACGTCAAGGTGTTCGGCGAGACCGAGTTCTGGTTTGCGATCATCAAGGTGGTGGCGATCATCGGCATGATAGTGCTCGGCTGCTACCTGCTGGCCAGCGGCACCGGCGGACCGCAGGCCTCGGTCAGCAACCTGTGGAACCACGGCGGCTTCTTCCCCAACGGCGTCAGCGGCCTGCTGATGGCCATGGCCTTCATCATGTTCTCCTTCGGCGGCCTGGAGCTGGTCGGCATCACCGCCGCCGAGGCCAGCGAACCGAAGAAGGTGATCCCCAAGGCCATCAACCAGGTGGTCTACCGCATCCTGATCTTCTATGTCGGTGCCCTGGCCGTGCTGCTCTCGCTGTATCCCTGGGACCAGTTGCTGGCGACCATCGATGCCTCCGGCGACCCCTACAGCGGCAGCCCGTTCGTGCAGATCTTCTCGCTGATCGGCAGTGACACCGCGGCGCACATCCTCAACTTCGTGGTCCTCACCGCCGCGCTGTCGGTCTACAACAGCGGCGTCTACAGCAACAGCCGCATGCTCTACGGCTTGGCCGAGCAGGGCGATGCGCCGAAGGCGATGATGAAGCTGAACAAGCGCGACGTGCCGGTGCTGGCCATCGGCGTGTCGGCGCTGTTCACCCTGCTGTGCGTGGTGGTCAACTACGTGGCCCCGCAGGAGGCGCTGGAGCTGCTGATGGCGCTGGTGGTGTCGGCGCTGGTGATCAACTGGGCGATGATCAGCCTGGCCCACCTGAAGTTCCGCAAGGCCATGCAAGCCAAGGGCGTCGAGCCGTCGTTCAAGGCCTTCTGGTACCCGTTCAGCAACTACCTGTGCCTGGCCTGGGTGGCGCTGATCCTCGGCGTGATGCTGCTGATTCCGGGCATCCGCGTCTCGGTCTATGCCATTCCGTTCTGGCTGGCGTTCATCTGGGTCTGCTATCGCCTGCGTCTGGCCAGGGGCAGGAGTCGCTCGGTCAACCCTTCGGCGGCGGAGTGAGATCGCGCCTCTGCGCGCGCAGGGGCGCCTCAGAACCTGTTTCGGATCTCGCGAGCTAGAGCGAGACAAGGCAAAAACAGCCGAAGAAGCGCAGTTTACGAGTTGTAAATGAGCATTCTGAGGCTGTTTTTAACGCTGTATCGCCGACGCGCAGCAGATCCGAAACAGGTTCTCAGGGGCCGCGGATCAGCCGTGCAGGGCGGATGTCGCTGTGCGCATCTATCCCAGGGTTGTCCGACGAGTCAGGCCCCAAAGACACCTCGGCGGAGGCGCCCATGGTAGAAACTCAGGGTCTTACGCATATCAGCCTCGCGGTGCATGACCCGCAGAAGTCTGCCGATTTCTACGCCCAAGTATTCGGTGTTCGTGAGTACTACCGCGACGCCGAGCAAATCCAGGTTCAGGGGCCGGGTCCCTTCGATGTGTTGGCGTTCGAGCGGCAACCCGACCACGCCGGTCGCCGTGGCGGCATCACGCACTTTGGCTTTCGCCTCGACATCGAGGCGGACAGCGACGCGATGAACTGCGGCAAGCGGCATTCCACCAGATCATTCGTTTCACCTGGGTCTGTTGACGTTTCGCCCCGAACCGCCGCGATCAGGGAAACGCGACCGCCGCCGCGAGATACAGCAGCAACGCCAGCAGCAACACCACAGTGAATCCCAGGTGGATCGCCAGCAGGGTCGCCAGCACGGCCGCCACCACCGATACGCTGGCGTTGACGCCCCAGGCGATCGGCACCAGTGCTTCGGCGCGCGCGGAGACGCGCCCGAGTCCGAGCGGAAACGGCATGCCCATGGCGAACGCCAGCGGCGCGACCAGCGCGGCGCAGATGCCGAACCTGGCGAGGGTCGGCACCGGCGCCAGCAGCTGGAACAACGGGGGCAGGGCGATCAGGTAGAGCAGGGCGATCGCGCAGATCGCCAGGACCGGCCGCACCAGCGGATGAGCGGGCCCCACACCAGTACCAATGTCCGCCCGCCGCCGGCCGGAATACCGGCTGCCGAGGCCGGCGAAGATCAGGAACGCGCCGAGCGTTACCGCCACCGAATACAGCGGGTGGCTGAGGAACAGGGTGAACTTCTGGATGAAGGCGATTTCCACGAACATGAAGGCGACGCCGATGGCGGCGAAGTAGGCCACGACTCGCAGTTCGAACCTGGCCAAAGCCGCATTTCGAGAGCGCCGCTGGCGCCGCCGCGCCACCCACAGCGGCGCCAGGATCAGCAGCACGGCGGCCACGCCGGACTGCAGCAGCGTGGCGATCAGCACCGGATAGCCCCACTCCAGCATCGACAGGCTGCCCTGCGCCTTCAGCGCCAGCAGTTCCGGCAGCGAGCGCCACTTGAAGAAGTGGAAGAAATACGGCCGGTCATCCGTGGTGGGGCGCACATCGAACTTGTAGCGCGCCAGGAACTCCGCGCGCTCGCCGGATAGCAGGGCCTGCGCCGCGTCGAAGAACCAGGGCCGATCGAGCAGGTTGTAGCGGTTCGCCTCGGCCACGGTCATCCCGGGGTAGTAGGCCAGATCGAAGGAGCGCGCCCGGCAGAACGCCCGCAGCGCGGCGATGCCGGCGGCGCTGAAGTCCCTGTTGCTGACCAGCAGCGTCGCGGTCTTCCAGCCGCGGATCATGACGATGCGGCGCGCCGCGCTGGCCTGCCCGTCGCGCTCGATGGCCTCGGCCGCGGTGGCGAGCAGCCGGGGAATGTCGCGCGGCGGCAGGGTGACCCAGCGGGTGATGGCGAGCAGGCCGCCGGGCGCGAGATGGCGCAGGTACTCGGCGAAGGCATCCACCGTGTACAGGTAGTTCTCGGACAGCGCGTGCAGGCCGCCCGAGGCGGTGCCGAAGGAATCCAGCAGGGCGATCTGGATCAGGTCGTAAGGCTCGCTGCGCGAAGCCACCAGGCCGCGCGCCTCGCCGATCAGCACACGGACGTTGGGCGCGCTGTACGGTTTGCCGGAGAAGTCGGCGAAGCGGCGCTGGACCAGATCGATCACCTGCGGGTTCAGTTCGATGGCATCCACCGCGCTGGCGCCGTGGTAGATCGCCTGCAGCACATCGGCGCCGGCGCCGCTGCCCAGCACCAGCACGCGGGGTTGCCGCAGCAGGTGATAGGGCAGGGCCGAGGTCAGGTAGTCCAGGTAGGCGAGCGGCTCGCGGCGCCCGTCATGGCGGTTCAGCACGGAAAGGCCGTCGCCGTCGGTGAAGATGGCCAGTTGCGCGGGCAGTTCCTGCGTCGCGTTGAGGCTCAGGCCCGGCGCGTGGCGCAGGGGGATGGTCGGGCTGTCGACGACCGTGAGCAGGCCCAGCGGACTCCAAGTCTGGGCGATCGCGCGCGCGTCCTTGATGCGCAGCGTCTGGCTCAGTTCCTTGTACTCGGAGGGCGCCAGGGCGATCCAGCGCCCGGGCACGCCGGCCGGCAGCGCGACCGCCAGCGCCAGCAGCAACGGTACGAGCCAGCGCCTGCGCCCCGCGCAAGCCATGCCGGCCAGCGCACCGGCGGCGATGCCGCTGCCGCCCAGCAGCCGCAGCGCATCGACGGGCGTCAGGGCGAACAGCGCGGCGACGATCGCCAGGCTGCCCACGCCGGCGCCGAGAATGTCGAAGGCGTATATCCGGTGAATCTGTTCCTGAAAGCAGGTGAAGGTCAGGCAGATGCACAGCGCCGCGCAGAAGAACGGCACGAACAGCAGCAGGTAGATCCACAGCAGGCGCAGCGGTTGTCGCGCATCCCAGACGATCTCCAGCGGATTGAACGGAACCTGCTGGGCCAGGCTGAAGCAGGCGATCGCGCTCAGCCCGAACAGCACCGCGCCGCCGATGAACACGCCGTGGAAGCGCGGCGCCAGCACAGGCCGCGCCAGCGCCACGGCGGTGCCGGCCGCGCCGTAGCCGAGCAGCGCGACGCTGATCATCATGTAGGCGAAATGGTGCCACTGGATGATCGAAAGCAGCCGCAGCAGCAGCACCTCATAGCCGAGCGCGGAGGCCGACAGCAGCGCCAGGGCGAGCAACGGCGGCGAATGCATGCTCAACCGCCTCCGACCAGCGGCACGAAGCGCACAGGCAGCACCTGCCGGGTGGACAGGCTGCCATCGCCGGCCTTCTCGATCAGCAGCAGGTACTGGATCATGAACGGCGCGCCGACCGGGATCACCATCCGCCCGCCGGCCTTGAGCTGGGCGATCAGTGGCGGCGGCACATGGCTGGCGGCGGCGGTGACGAGGATGGCGTCGTAAGGCCCGTGCTCGGGCCAGCCGTGGTAGCCGTCGCCCAGCCGGGCCTGCACCTTCGCATATCCCAGCCGGCCCAGGCGCTCCCCGGCCTGCACTGCCAGCGGCTCGATGATCTCCATCGTGTAGACCGCCTGCGCCAGCTCGGCGAGGATCGCCGCCTGGTAACCCGAGCCGGTGCCGATCTCTAGCACCACGTCGCCGGGCCCGACCTGCGCCAGGTCGGTCATCAGGGCGACGATGTAGGGCTGGGAAATGGTCTGGCCGTAGCCGATCGGCAGCGGCCGGTTCTCGTAGGCGTAGGACTCCTCGTCGGGCGGGACGAACCTGTGGCGCGGCACCCTGGCCATCGCGGCCATTACCGGCGCGGCGAACTCGGCCCTGCCGGTTTCGTCGCGGGTGACCGACGACATGTCGGCGATCTCCCGCACCATGGCGTCGCGCAACGGCGCGAACGGGTCGTCGGCATGTAGGCCGGCGGATGCCAGCGCCAGGGCGATGGCAGGCGCCAGGATGCGCGTCAGGAGCGCCACCGGCTTCACGATGACTCCTCCGCCTGAGGAACAGTCGAATCGTATGGCCGGCGGGCTGGCTCGGCAAGTCGAGGGTGCCGGCGACCAGACGGCCACGACGAATGCCTGAGAGCCTGTCTACGATCTGCTGCGCGTCGGCCAAACTGCGTTGAAAACGGCTTCGGAATGCTCATTTACAACTCGTAAACTCCGCTTCCTCAGCCGTTTTCGCCTTGTTTGACTCTAGCTCGCGAGATCGTAAACAGGCTCTGAGAAAATATCGCAACTTGTAATACTGACGGCATCGCGACACCTTGGCTTCATAGCAAGTTGCGATAACAGGCTCACAATGCGCGTCATTACTCAGAAACGCATCCGGGAAGCCCAGCAGAAATGGCCACACTCGGCCAATGCACCGGAGGCCTGGTATCGCCTGATCCGACGCACAGGCCCGAGCGACTTCGCCGCCATGAAGCAGCTATTCCCCAGCATCGACAAGGTCGGCGACAAGCATGTGTTCGACATCGGCGGCAACAAGCTGCGCCTGATCGCAGTGGTGGACTACCAGTTCAAGAAGGTCTTCATTCGCGCCGTGCTCGATCACAAAGAGTACGACCGCAACCAATGGAAGTGAGGTGACAGATGAACGCAATCCTGAAGCAAGCGGCGGAGCACTGGCGCTATGTGGCGCCCCTGCTCACACCGGCACAGACCGAAACGGACTACGACACGCTGGTTACGGTCCTCGACGAACTGCTCGACGAGATCGGCGGCGCCGAAGGCCACCCGCTGGCAGCTCTGGCCGCACAGATGGGCGACCTGATCGGCGCCTACGACAGCGAACACTTCCCCATCCCGGACGCACCAGGGCATGAAGTACTGCGCTTCCTCATGCAGGAACACGGCCTGCGCCAGGAAGACCTGCCCGAGATCGGCCCGCAATCGGTTGTATCGGAGATCCTGGCAGGAAAGCGCCAGCTCAACGTGCGCCACATCCGCGCACTGACCGCCCGCTTCAACGTGCCGGCGGACGTGTTCTTCTAACCCCCGAGGCTCGCGGAAGGAGCAATCCGGTTAGGGTCTGTTGCCGTTTCGCTCCGGCCGCGACGGAGCGAAACGGCAACAGACCCTAGCGGCTTAGCTCTTGCGCCCACTGCGCCAGCGGCACCGGCTGGCGCTGATCCCAGATCCGCAGCCAGAGCTGGCGCAGATGCTCCAGATCGCCACGCTCGCTCGGCCAGCGCTCGACCCGCGGCGGCAGGCGCCACTCGCCCCCGCGTCGTTCGGCCATCACGAAGCGGAATGGATGGAAGCCGGTCATGCCCAGACGCAGGTCGGTGATCACCAGCTGCTCGCCGATGCGGTCGTAACGCAGGATGCCGTGGGTGAACCAGGCGAGCCGCCGGTGCTGCGGTGAGTCCACCAGCACCTTGGCCAGTTCGCTGCCGCGCGGAATGCGCTCAAGCCGTGGCGGCGCGCGGTCGAACCAACTCACCAGCGCCTCGTAGTAATAGTCACCTTCCAGTATCACCACCCGCCAGAGCAGGCTGTTGAACGGCGTCGGCGCGCTGAACAGCGCCTGCGGCCGGATCTGCTCGCGCGCCAGCACCTGCTCGACGCGCTGCTCGGCCATCCACTTGCCGGCCACGGTGAAGGCCAGGTACAGGCTGGACAGGGCCAGCGCCACGACTGGCAGCCGCCTGCGCTTGCCCCGCAGCCCACCGACCAGCCCGGCGCCCACTGCCACCAGCAGCGGCAGGGTATACAGCGGGTCGATGATGAAGATCGTCGACCAGGCCAGCGGCGGCGTACGCAGCGGCCAGAACAGCTGGGTGCCGTAGCTGGTGAAGCAATCCAGCAGCGGATGGGTGGCCAGCACCAGCCACAGGGTCAGCAGCAGCCTTTGCGTGGAATAGCCCGCATCGGGGTGCAGGCGCCGAACCAGCCAGGTGAGCAGCAGGGCCAGGCCGCTGAGCACCAGCAGCGAATGGCTGAAGCCGCGGTGATGGGTCATCCAGGCCACCGCGTCGCCATAGTCGATCACCACGTCGAGGTCCGGCTGGGTGCCGAGCAGCGCGCCGTAGAGCAGCGCCTTGCGCCCCTGCCAGCGGCCGAGCAGGGCGCCCTGGAGCGTGGCGCCGAGCGCCATCTGGGTGATCGAGTCCATGCCTGTCCCTTCCTGCGTTCGGGTGGCCAAGGTAACCAAAGCTCCCGCTCGACGCGGCAGAAAAATCTTCACCGGGGATTTCCGTTGCTGGCGTGCCCTGGATCTAGGCTTAAGATTCCCCCCTCTCGAGGAAGGCCGCCATGCTCGCCTACGACTTTCAAGTGGCCTGGGCCGATCTGGACTCCAACGGCCACGTCAAGAATTCCCGTTATCTGGACTACGTCTCGCAGGCGCGCTTCCTGTTCCTCGCCGAGTTCGGCTTCACCCCGCAGGCGTTCGCCGAGGTGAAGATGGGGCCGGTGGTGTTCGAGGACCGCGTGCAGTACCGCCGCGAGATGCGCCTGCTGCAGAAGTTCAGCGTGCAGGTGCGGGTCGGCGGGCTGTCGGAGGACGGCGCCAAGTTCATCATGGTCAACGACGTGGTCAATGAGAAGGGCGAGCTGTGCGCCAAGGTGACCTCCAATGCCGCCTGGTTCAGCCTGGAATCGCGCAAGATCACGCCGCCGCCGGCGGCATTGAAGAAGGCCATGGAGGACGCGCCGCGCACCGAGGATTTCCATTGGCTGTGAGCCGCTCGCGGGGCGCCGGGTTATGCTGGGCACCCCTGATAGCTTGCGTACCGCCATGCTGGTGATCTCCAACAGCGTCCATCTGCCCGACGACGAGGTCGAGCTGACCGCCATCCGCGCCCAGGGCGCCGGCGGGCAGAACGTCAACAAGGTGTCCAGCGCGGTGCACCTGCGCTTCGACAGCCAGGCCTCGTCGCTGCCGCCGTTCTACAAGGAACGCCTGCTGGCCCTGCGCGACAGCCGCATCACCGCCGACGGGGTGGTCATCATCAAGGCCCAGCAATACCGTACCCAGGAACAGAACCGCGCCGACGCCCTCGAGCGCCTGGCCGAACTGATCCGCAATGCCGGCAAGACCGAGAAGGCCCGGCGGCCGACCAAGCCGACCCTTGGCTCGAAGAAGCGCCGCCTGGAAGGCAAGACCAAGCGCGGGGCGATCAAGGCCGGGCGCGGCAAGGTGGAGTTCTGAGAGTCTGATTACGATCTGCTGTGCTTTTTGCTTTTATCCCCTCGCCCCTCTGGGGAGAGGGCTAGGGAGAGGGGCCGAGCGGTCAGGCCAACGTCTTTCCTGCCTGATTCCCCTCTCCCCCAACCCCTCTCCCATGAATGGGAGAGGGGAGCTAAAGCGGCGCCTCCGAATGAACAACCTACCGAGAGATCATCTAACTCGCGAGATCGCGAGTCGGTTCTGAGACGCGGGCGACCACCAGTCGCTCACCTGCCCAACTGTGGTCAGCGCTTCTAGACTGTAAGCGTCCATTTTCCTGCTGTGTTCCGAGCCATGTCCCATCTCGTCTTCGCCCCTGCCATCCAGCGGCATGTTGCGGTTCCCGATTGCGAGGTGACGGCGCCGACGGTGGCGGCCGCGCTGGAGCAGGTGTTCAGCGCCAAGCCGCAGCTGCGTGGTTATCTGCTCGACGACCAGGGCCATCTGCGCCGACATATCGCGGTGTTCGTCGATGGCCTGGCGATTCGCGATCGTCTCCATCTCAGCGACAGCATCGACGCCGCAACGGACATTTACGTGGTGCAGGCGCTGTCCGGCGGTTGAGGAGGTATTGCTTATGAGCGACCGACTACTGATAGCCACCCGCAAGGGCCTGTTCATCCTGCAGCGCAATAGCGGCGGGCAGTGGGAGCTGGCGCAGACGCACTTTCTCGGCGAGCCGGTGAGCATGGTGCTCGCCGACCCGCGCGATGGGGCGCTGTACGCCGCGCTCAACCTCGGCCATTTCGGCGTCAAACTCTGGCGCCGGCCGGCGGGGCAGGCGGACTGGCAGGCCTGCGCGGTGCCGGTCTATCCGCCACAGCCCGAGCCTCCCGAACCACCACCTGCACCCGTCGAGGGTCAGCCGCCGCCGGCGCCCTGGAACCTGCAGCAGCTGTGGATTCTGGAGCCTGGCGGTGCCGACCAGCCCGGCGTGCTGTGGGCCGGGACCATCCCCGGCGGGTTGTTCCGCTCCGCCGACGCTGGCGACAGCTGGAGCCTCAACCGGCCGCTGTGGGACCAGCCCACGCGCAGCCAGTGGTTCGGCGGTGGCTATGACTATCCCGGCATCCATTCGATCTGCGTCGATCCGCGCGACAGCCGGCACCTGAGCGTCGCCATCTCCTGCGGTGGCGTCTGGCAGAGCCATGACGGCGGTGCCAGCTGGAACTGCACCAGCAGCGGCATGTTCGCCGCCTACATGCCGCCGGAGCGGCGCGAGGAGGGCAGCGTTCAGGACCCGCATCGCATGGTGCATTGCCCGGCGCAGCCCGAGACGCTGTGGGTGCAGCACCACAACGGCATCTTCCGCTCCACCGACGGCGCCGAGCACTGGCAGGAGGTGCCGGCGCAGCCCTCCAGCTTCGGCTTCGCCGTGGTGGTCCATCCGCAGCAGGCGGATACCGCCTGGTTCGTGCCGGCGGTCAAGGACGAGTGCCGGGTGCCGGTGGACGCGCGCTTCCTGGTCAACCGCACCCGCGACGGTGGGCGCAGTTTCGAGGCGCTAACCAGTGGCCTGCCGGCGTCGCCGAGCTATGACCTGATCTACCGCCATGGACTGGACATCGACGCCAGCGGCGAGCGCCTGGCCATGGGTTCGACCACCGGCGGGCTATGGCTGTCGGAGAACGCGGGCGACAGCTGGCAGTGCCTGTCGGCACACCTGCCGCCGATCTATTGCGTGCGCTTTGGGTAGATTGGCCTTGCTCTTGTAGGTTGGGTTGAGCGCAGCGATACCCAACAGGGGCGCCGATGGGTATCGCTGCGCTCAACCGCATCCTACGTACCAGCTCCGTAGGGTGGAAAACCGCGCAGCGTTTTCCACCAGCGGACCGGTGGATGTTCAAAGCGACATCCACCCTACAACTAGGGAGAGGGCGAGCTGCCTCCCTCCCTCTCCCCCGGCCCCTCTCCCACAAGTGGGAGAGGGGAGCAAATTTACGCCCGCACCCAGCGCTGCCGCGCCCAGTTGCTCAGCGCATCGACGCCGAACACCAGCACCAGCATGGCGAGGATCACCGTGCTGGCCTGCGCCTCCTGGAACAGGCTGAGGCTGACGTAGAGCATCTGCCCGAGGCCGCCGGCGCCGACGAAGCCGAGCACGCTGGCCATGCGGATGTTGTTTTCCCAGCGATAGAGAATGTAGGCCAAGAGCTGCGGCCACAGGTTCGGCAAGCTGCCGTAGCAGAACGCGGCGATCTGGCTGCCGCCGTTCAGGCGGATGGCTTCGCCGGGCTCAGTCGGGGTGTTCTCCAGCGCCTCGGCGAACAGCCGACCGAGCACCCCGGCGGTGTGCAGGGCTAGGGCCAGGGTGCCGGCATTCGGGCCGAGGCCGGCGGCCAGCACCATCAGCGCCGCCCAGACCAGCTCGGGAATCGCCCGCAAGGCGTTGAGCAGCAGGCGCGCGGCACTCTGCGCCAGAGCGCCGAAGCGGCCGGCGGCGGGCAGCGCCAGGAGCAGGCCGAGCAACGCCGCCAGCAGTGTGCCGAGCGCGGACATCGCCAGGGTTTCCAGGGCGCCGCGGGCGATGGCGCGCAGATGCTCGGCGCTCAGGTCGGGACTGAGGAAGCGCCGCGCGTAGGCGCCCATCTGGCTCAGGCTGTCGGCGCCGAACACGCTGCCGAGGTCGATGGCCAGGTAGGCGAAGGAGGCCACCACGGCAGCGGCGATGGTCAGCAGCAACAGCAAATTGAGCAGGCGGTTCATGTCAGCCTCGCGCGCAGCAGGCGGCTGAGCAGATCGGCCAGCAGCACCAGGACGAGGAAGGTCAGCAGGATGCTGGCCACCTCGCCACCGGCGAACATGCGCAGCGACAGGTCGATCTGCTGGCCCAGCCCGCCGGCGCCGACGAAGCCCATCACCACCGAGGCGCGGATCGCGCATTCCCAGCGGTAGACGGTGTAGGAGAGCATCTCCGCCCCGGCATTCGGCAGGATGCCGTAGGCGAAGGCGGCCAGCCGGCCACCGCCGGCGAGCATCAGCGCCTGGGCTGGCCGACGATCCACCGACTCGCAGATCTCGGCGTAGGCCTTGCCGAGCATGCCGCTGTAGGTGATGGCGATGGCCAGCACCCCGGCGGTCGGGCCGAGGCCGACGGCACGCACGAACAGCAGCGCCCAGACGATCTCCGGCACGCTGCGCAGGAAGATCAGCAGCCCGCGCACCGGCCAGCGCAGCAGGCGCGCCCACCACACCGGCAGCCCGCCACGCGGCAGCGCCGACAGCGACAGCGCGCGGCTGACCAGCAAGCTGGCGGGCAGCGCCAGCAGCAGGGCGAGGGCCATGCCGGCGGTGGCGATCGCCAGGGTCTGCAGGGTGGCCTGCCACAGCAGCAGGAGAAACTCGGGGTCATGCGCCGGCGGCCAGAAGCCGGCGATGAAGCTGGCCATCCCGGCGGCGCTGTCGCCGTCGAGCAGCACGCCGAGGTCCAGTTCGCTGAGACGCACCCCCGGCCACAGCAGGGCCAGGGTCAGGGCCGTCAACAGCAGGCGCGGCAGGCTGGCGGGGTCGCGGGTCACGGCCTTCAGCATCGTGGAATCTGCACGCGCACGGTGATCGTCGGCGCTGGCGGCGACTCCAGCTGCTCGTTGGCGTAGAGCGCGTCGAGCAGCGCCTGGTCGACCTCGGCGGCCGGGCGGTCGAAGGCGATGCGGCCGTCGCGCAGGCCGATGATGCGCGGGAAGTGCGCCAGTGCCAGTTCCACCGCATGCAGGCTGGCGACCAGGGTGATGCGCTGTTCGCTGGCATGCCGGCAGAGGATGCCGAGGGTGTGCCCGGCCAGCACCGGGTCCATGGCCGACACCGGCTCGTCGGCCAGCAGCAATTGCGGCGCCTGGTACAGCACGCGGGCGATGCCGACGCGCTGCAACTGGCCGCCGGACAGTTGCTGGCACTGGGCGAACAACTTGTCGCCCAGGTCCAGTTTGCCCAGCGCCGTCTGCGCGCCGGCGAGGTCGAGCGGATGCAGCAGGTTCAGTAGGCCTTTCAACAGCCCCCACTGGCCGAGCTTGCCGGCCAGCACCGCGGTCACCACCCGCTGCCGGGCCGGCAGCGGTGGTGCCTGGTGGACCAGGCCAATGCATGCGCGCAGGCGCTGGCGCTGACGGCCGGAAAGCCGCCAGGGCTGGGCGCCGAGCACTTCCACGCTGCCGGTGGTCGGGCGCAGGCCGGTGGCTAGCAGTTGCAGCAAGCTGGTCTTGCCGGCGCCCGAGGGGCCGATGATGGCGACTCGTTCGCCGGCGGCGATGTGCAGATCGATGCCGCGCAGGGCGGTCGATCCGCTGGCATGGCTGAGGCTCGCCCGGGTCAAGCGCAGGGTCATTTCAACAGGCCGGCGGCGCGGGCGGCGTCCTCGATCCCCTGGTAGTTTTCCGGCTTGGTTTCGATGAAGCGGCTGGCGGCCTGCAGGTCGAGAATCGCCTTGTGCTCCGGGTTGGCCGGGTCGAGGGCGAGGAAGGCCTGCTTGATCTTCGCCGCCAGCGCCGGGTCGAGCGTCCCGCGCACCGTCCAGTTGTAGTCGTAGTAGGTCGGCGTGGTGGCGAATACATGCACCTTGTTCAGATCGACCTTGCCAGCGTCGACCAGCTTCTGCCAGACCGAGGCGTTGAGCACGCCGCCATCGACCTTGCCGGCCTGCACCCAGGCCAGCGTGGCGTCATGCGCGCCGGAGTAGGCCACGCGGCTGAAGAAATCCTCCGGCTTGATGTCGTCCTGCAACATGAAGTAGCGCGGCATCAGGCTGCCGGAGGTGGAGGAAATCGAGCCGAAGGCGAAGGTCTTGCCCTTCAGGTCCTGCAGGCTCTTGACCTTCGGGTCGGCGCTGATGAATTTGCTGGTGAACTTCTCGTCCTGCTCGCGTTGCACCAGGGGAATGGCGTTACCGGTTTTCAAACGCACCTGGACGAAGGTGAAACCGCCCAGCCAGGCCAGGTCCAGACGGTCGGTGGCCAGCGCCTCGACCACCGCCGGGTAGTCGGCCACCGGCACGAACTCGACCTTCATGCCCAGCTGTTGTTCCAGATAGGCGCCCAGCGGCTTGAACTTGCGCAGCAGTTCGGTGGGGGCCTCATCGGGGATGGCGCTAACCCTGAGCGTGTCGGCGGCGTGGGTGATGACTGCGGATAGAGACAGGGCAAAGCCGGCGGCGAGCGCCAAGGATCGTTTGAGCATGGGGGTTCTCCGGTTCAATAGCGGAAAAAGCTCGCGAATTATAGGTGTTTGCCCGCGCCGATGGGCAGGAAGGTGAGTCCGGCCGCGACTTTGTTAGAATCCGCCGCCATACCATCATGAGGACTGCCCGATGAGCGAGCCGATCCGTCTGACCCAGTACAGTCACGGCGCTGGCTGTGGCTGCAAGATTTCCCCCAAGGTACTCGACGTGATTCTCGCCGGCAGCGGCGCCCAGCAGCTCGATCCCAAGCTCTGGGTCGGCAACGCCTCGCGTGACGACGCCGCGGTCTACGCGCTGGACGAGGAGCGCGGGGTGGTGTCGACCACCGACTTCTTCATGCCGATCGTCGACGATCCCTACGACTTCGGCCGCATCGCCGCCACCAACGCCATCAGCGACATCTACGCCATGGGCGGCGAGCCGTTGCTGGCCATCGCCATCCTCGGCTGGCCGGTCAATGTGCTGGCCCCGGAAGTGGCGCGCGAGGTGATCGCCGGTGGTCGCGCGGTCTGTGAGGCGGCAGGTATTCCGCTGGCCGGCGGGCATTCGATCGACGCCCCCGAGCCGATCTTCGGCCTGGCCGTCACCGGGGTGGTGAACAAGCGTCACTTGAAGCGCAACGACACCGCCAAGGTCGGCGACCGCCTGTACCTGACCAAGCCGCTGGGCATCGGCATCCTCACCACCGCCGAGAAACAGGCCAAGCTGCGTGCGACAGACGTCGGTCTGGCACGCGACTGGATGTGCACCCTGAATAAGCCCGGCAGCCGCTTCGGCAAGCTGGCCGGGGTGACGGCGATGACCGACGTCACCGGCTTCGGCCTGCTCGGCCATCTGCTGGAGATGGCCGAGGGCAGCGGCCTCACCGCGCGCGTCGAGTACGCCCGGGTGCCACGCCTGCCGGGCGTCGAGCACTATCTGGCCGCGGGCTGCGTGCCCGGCGGCACCCATCGCAACTTCGACAGCTACGGCGACAAACTGGCGCCGCTGAGCGAGGAGCAGAAGCTGCTGCTGTGCGACCCGCAGACCAGCGGCGGCCTGCTGGTGGCGGTGAGCGCGGAGGGTGAGGGCGAGTTCCTGGCCCTGGCCGCCGAGCTGGGCCTGAGCCTCGAGCCAATCGGCCTGTTGCTCGAGCGCCAGCGCCATGCGGTCGAGGTGCTGTGATGCGTGACGACAGCGCCGACTACCGCGAACTGTTTCTGCGCGATGTGCCGATGATGGATGTGCGCGCGCCGGTGGAATTCGGCAAGGGCGCCTTCCCGCATACCGTCAACCTGCCGCTGATGGATGACCTGGAGCGGCAGAAGGTCGGCACCTGCTACAAGCAGCACGGTCAGCAGGCGGCCATCGCACTCGGCCACCGGCTGGTCAGCGGCGATCTCAAAGAGCAGCGCATCGCCGCCTGGACGGAGTTCGCCCGCCGCCATCCCGAGGGTTATCTGTACTGCTTCCGTGGCGGCCTGCGCTCGCAACTGGTGCAGGAGTGGCTGAAGAACGAGGCCGGCATCGCCTACCCGCGGGTGATCGGCGGCTACAAGGCGTTGCGTAACTTCCTGCTGGAAACCCTCGAGCAGGCTGTCGAGCAGTGCGCTTTCGTCCTGGTCGGCGGGCTGACCGGCTGCGGCAAGACCGATGTGGTCCTGCAACTGGCCAACGGCCTGGATCTGGAGGGCCACGCCAACCACCGCGGTTCCAGCTTCGGCAAGCGCGCCACCGCGCAGCCGGCGCAGATCGACTTCGAGAACCAGCTGGCCGTCGACATCCTCAAGAAGCGCGCGGCCGGTATCGAGCAGTTCGTACTGGAAGACGAAGGCCGCAGCATCGGCAGCTGCTCGGTGCCTTGGGAACTGTTCCAAGGCATGCGCGGTTATCCGCTGGTGTGGCTGGAGGACGGTTTCGAGGAGCGCGTCGAACGCATCCTGCGCGACTATGTGATCGGCCTGTATGGCGAATTTATCGCCGAGCATGGGCCGGAGCAGGGCTTCGCGCGCTTCGGCGAACGCCTGCAGCAAAGCCTGGCGAATATCGTCAAGCGCCTTGGTGGTGAGCGCTACCAGCGCCTCGCCGAACTGATGCAGCAAGCGCTCGACGAGCAGCAGCGCAGCGGCGCGGTGGAACTGCACCGCGGCTGGATCGAGGGGCTGCTGGCGGAATATTACGACCCGATGTACGCCTTCCAGCTCGAGAGCAAGGCCGAGCGCATCGAGTTCCGCGGCACCCAGGCCGAGGTGTTGGAGTACCTGCGCGACAGAACTCGCCGCTAAAGGCAGTTGTAGGGTGGATGTCGCTTTGTACATCCACCGCCGCGCCGGTGGAAAACGCTTCGCGGTTTTCCACCCTACCGGGCTTAAGTACGTAGGATGGGTTGAGCGCAGCAATACCCATCAGGCGGTGCCATGGGTATCGGCGCGGTACGCCTCAACCCATCCTGCGGGATTGACCGAGAAGGCCGCTCCAGGGCCGGTCAATCGAGCGCGTCGTGCAAGACCTCGTAGATGATCCCCGTGGCAATCGCCACCAGTACGACATCCGCGCCGGCCTGCTGCCATTCATAGCCATCGTAATGCGGCAGCTTGCCGAGCAGGCGGCTGTCGAAGCGTTTGGCGATGCCCGGTGGCAGCGGCTTGCCGCGTGCCAGGTTCTTCTGGATGCCCGGCGGCAGGCCCTGCACCGGGCCGATCAGGTCGCGGTTGTCGCCGAGGATGATGCGCACCTGGCCGATGTCGATGCTCGGCCCTCTGAGATCCACGCGGACGTCGTCATCGTACTGGGCGTTGCCGCCCTTATGCCCGGAGTTGCCGTGGTCGCCCTTGGGCGCGGCGCTGGCGGAGGCGGCAACCAGCAGGCTGCAGAGCAGGGTGGCGGTGAACGAGCGGTAACGCATGGAACTCTCCTGTGGGGATGCTTGCCCTCAGGTTAGCGAACTGCTGCCAGTAACGACAGGCGCCGCATCACAGCGCTCACTTGCGGCCCATCGAGTTGTTCGCCACTTCGTCGGTGCGCGCGGCCATGATCAGGTCGTTACGGTGCAGACCGTTGATGGCGTGGGTCCACCAGGTCACGCGGACCTTGCCCCACTCGGTGAGCAGCGCCGGGTGATGGCCCTCGGCTTCGGCGACGGCGCCGACCGCTATGGTGAAGCCCAGGGCGTGCTTGAAATTGCCGAACAGGTAAGTGCGTTCGAGCTGCATCACGCCGTCGCGGACTTCGATGTTCCACTCGGGAATCTGCTTGAGCAGTTCGGCCAGTTCGGTTTCGGATACGTGCGGGGCGTCGGCGCGGCAGGCTTCGCAGTGGGCTTGGCTAAGGGCGGTCATGGTCGGGCTCCGGAAAATGCTGGGATGATCAAAGCGTAGGGTGGAAAACCGCGCAGCGTTTTCCACGCGGTTTAATCAGAGGTGGATAAGCCGCAAGCGGCGTTATCCACCCTACGCGGCTTTGGGTGGGAACTTCGGCGCGTGCAGGCCGAGGCGCATGGCCTGCTGGACCAGGCCCATGATGTCCTCGTGGGCCAGCTCGAACAGGCGCTTGAGCTCGGGCAAGACGAAGTACAGTGGCTGCAGAATGTCGATGCGATAGGGCGTGCGCATCGCGTCGAGCGGATCGAAGGCCTGATGCTCGGGCTGATCCGACAGACTGTAGAGAGTCTCCTTCGGCGATGAGAGGATGCCGCCGCCGTAGATGCGCCGGCCCTGGGCGGTATCGACCAGACCGAATTCGATGGTCATCCAGTACAACCTAGCCAGGTAGACGCGCTCTTCCTTGCTGGCCTGAAGGCCGAGCTTGCCGTAGGTGTGGGTGAATTCGGCGAACCAGGGGTTGGTCAGCAGCGGGCAGTGGCCGAAGACCTCGTGGAACAGGTCGGGCTCCTGCAGGTAATCGAGTTCTTCCGGCCGGCGGATGAAGGTGGCCACCGGAAACTGCTTGCTGGCCAGCAGGGCGAAGAAGGTCTGGAACGGAATCAGCGCCGGCACCCGCACCACGCGCCAGCCGGTGGCTTGTTCGAGCACGCGGTTGAGTTCGCCGAGCTGCGGGATGCGCTCCAGGGGCAGGCCGAGCTGCTCGATGCCGTCCAGATATTCCTGACAGGCGCGCCCTTCGACCACCTTGAGCTGGCGACTGATCAGGGTGTGCCACACCTCATGCTCGGCTTGCGGGTAATGGATGAAGCCATCGGCATCGGGTTCGCGGGCGACATAGGGCGTGTTGTTCATCGCGCCTCCTCAAGCGGAGTTTTGTTGTTGTATTGACTGCTTGATAGCGCGAAAGCGTTGCCAATAGGAGTGCCTCTGGCAGCGCCGAGGGTCAGGAATACGGGTGTTTTCGTAAAGAAACAGTTACGAGATTCCGGCGCGCACCAGCCATCGCCTTGCTGGAGATAGGAGTTGTCACATATTCTTTACGAAAGAATCGGGCCGGCGGCTGAAAAGTCGGCCTGATGCGTCCCCTCTCCCGTGAATGGGAGAGGGGGTGAATCCACTTCCGAGTTGCCTGCCATGCGCATCAAAGTCCACTGCCAGAACCGCGTCGGCATCCTGCGCGACATCCTCAACCTGCTGGTCGACTACGGCATCAACGTCGCCCGCGGCGAGGTCGGCGGCGAGCAGGGCAATGCCATCTATCTGCACTGCCCGAACCTGATCAATCTGCAGTTCCAGGCCCTGCGGCCGAAGCTGGAAGCCATCCCCGGGGTGTTCGGGGTCAAGCGCGTCGGCCTGATGCCCAGCGAGCGCCGCCATTTGGAGCTGAACGCCTTGCTCGGCGCCCTGGACTTCCCGGTGCTGTCGATCGACATGGGCGGCTCGATCGTCGCTGCCAACCGCGCCGCCGCGCAGTTGCTCGGCGTGCGGGTCGACGAGGTGCCGGGGATTCCGTTGTCGCGCTACGCCGAGGACTTCGACCTGCCCGAACTGGTGCGCGCCAACAAGTCGCGGATCAACGGCCTGCGGGTCAAGGTCAAGGGTGACATCTTCCTCGCCGATATCGCCCCGCTGCAGACCGAGCATGACGAGAGCGACGCCCTGGCCGGCGCGGTGCTCACCCTGCATCGCGCCGATCGGGTCGGCGAGCGCATCTACCACGTGCGTAAGCAGGAACTGCGCGGCTTCGACAGCATCTTCCAAAGCTCCAAGGTCATGGCCGCGGTGGTGCGCGAGGCGCGGCGCATGGCGCCGCTGGATGCGCCGCTGCTGATCGAGGGCGAGACCGGCACCGGCAAGGAACTGTTGGCGCGTGCCTGCCACCTGGCCAGCCCGCGCGGCCAGTCGCCGTTCATGGCCTTGAACTGCGCCGGCCTGCCGGAATCCATGGCCGAGACCGAGTTGTTCGGCTACGGCCCCGGCGCCTTCGAGGGCGCGCGCCCGGAGGGCAAGCTCGGCCTGTTGGAGCTGACCGCCGGCGGCACGCTGTTCCTCGACGGCGTCGGCGAGATGAGCCCGCGCCTGCAGGCCAAACTGCTGCGCTTCCTGCAGGACGGCTGCTTCCGCCGGGTCGGCAGCGACGAGGAGGTGTACCTCGACGTGCGTGTGATCTGCGCGACCCAGGTCGACCTGTCCGAACTGTGCGCCAAGGGCGAATTCCGCCAGGACCTCTATCACCGTTTGAACGTACTCTCGCTGCATATCCCGCCGCTGCGCGAATGCCTGGATGGGCTGGGGCCGCTGGCCGAGCACTTCCTCGACTCGGCCAGCCGGCAGATCGGCTGTCCGCTGCCCAAGCTTGCGCCGCAAGCGTTCGAGCGCCTCAACCACTACCACTGGCCGGGCAACGTGCGGCAGCTGGAGAACGTGTTGTTCCAGGCGGTGTCGCTGTGCGAGGGCGGCACGGTCAAGGCCGAGCATATCCGCCTGCCGGACTACGGCGCGCCGCAGCCGCTCGGCGACTTCTCCCTGGAAGGCGGCCTGGACGCGATTCTCGGCCGCTTCGAGAAGGCCGTGCTCGAGCGCCTCTACGCCGAGCACCCGAGCAGTCGTCAGCTGGGCAAGCGCCTCGGCGTGTCGCACACCACCATCGCCAACAAATTGCGCCAGCATGGCTTGGGTAAGGAGTAGAGGCCCAAGCCTCGACTGCTTAACACTTCGTGCGGAAATCTATGCAGAACAATGACAGCGCCGGGCGGCAGTCGCATCATGCACCACTGCCGAAACAGCCGCTGCGGTGTGTTTCGTGCTTTTCATCGCAGGCATTAAAATGCCAATCTGCAGTACCAAAGGTTATAAAAAACATGCCAATGACGCTCACCGATGAGTTCATAGGGTACGCGGCGCAGACGGACACAGGCCGAGTGCGCCGGCACAACGAGGACGCCGTGCTCTGTTGTTCGGAGCTGAAGCTGTGGGCGGTCGCCGACGGCATGGGCGGCCACCAGTGTGGCGAGGTGGCCAGTGCCATCGCGCTGGAAACCCTGCGGGAAGCGACCGCGAGCGGAGCCGATCTGGTCGCCGCCATCCATGCGGCGAATGCCGCCATCCTCGCTGCGGCCGGGCAGGACTCCAACCGGCGCGGCATGGGCAGCGCAGTGGTTGCCGTCCGCTTTGCCGGGGCCGATTTCGAGCTGGCCTGGATCGGCGACAGTCGGGCCTATAGGGTCAGCGCCGACAGCATCGGGCAACTGACTCGGGATCACAGCTGGGTGCAGGCGATGGTCGATGCCGGTGAGATGAGCGCAGACGAAGCGCGCAGCCATCCGCGGCGGAACGTCATCACCCATTGCCTGGGTCGGGATGAACAGGCACTGGAGGTTGGCTTGGTGCAGGGGACCTTGGGGCCAGGTGAGCTGCTCCTATTGTGCAGTGACGGCTTGACCTGCGAGTTGACCGATCAGCAGATCCAGCAGCTCTGTGCGACCGTCAGCACCCTCGATGGGCTGGTGGCGCAGTTGATCGAGCGGGCTAACCAGCTGGGCGGCAAGGACAATATCTCCTGCATAGTGCTGGGCCGCGCAGTGCCGGAACAGCCGGTTGCCGAGGCTCGGCCGCGCAGTTTTCTCAGTAAGTTGTTGAACCTTCGCAAGCAATAACCACTCGACGCGCACTGACTCCCCATGAATGACAGGTTGCTTGAAATACCCGGCTATAGCGTGCACGGGCGGTTGGGTAAGGGCGGGATGGCCGAGGTCTATCTGGCGACCCAGGAGTCGCTGCACCGCAAGGTGGCGGTGAAGGTCTTGCGCAGCGCCGATGATGAGGCGTTCAGCAAACGCTTCATCAAGGAGGGGCATATCGTCGCCTCCTTGCATCACCCTTCGATCATCACCATCCACGACATCGACAAACTGGCCGATGGCCGTCACTACCTGGCCATGGAGTTTGTCGCCGGGGGCGATCTGGCCCAGCACAAGGGCGAGGTGTTCGAGCCGCAGCGCGCCCTGGCCATCGTCCGGCAGATTGCCAGCGGCCTCGCCGTGGTGCATGAGAAAGGTCTGGTGCATCGCGACATCAAGCCCGCGAACATCCTCTTCCGTGACGACGGCACGGTGGTGATCAGCGATTTCGGCATCGCCAAGGAACTGGAACTGGACAACGAACTCACCCAGTTCAACATCGCCGTCGGCAGCCCGGCCTACAGCAGCCCGGAGCAGGCGCAGTGCCAGCCGCTGGATGCGCGCAGCGATATCTACAGCCTGGGTGTCATCCTGCTGGAAATGCTCAGCGGGGCGAATCCCTATCGCGGCTCCAGCTACACCCAGACCGTGATGAACCATGTGCAGATGGAGCTGCCCAGCCTGCCGGCGCACCTGAGTCAGTACCAGAACTTGCTGGAGCGCATGCTGGCCAAGGACCCCGACGAGCGCTTTGCCGACTGCAGGGTGCTGCTGGCAAGCCTGGCCGAGCTGAGCGAGGCGGAGCTGGACCACACGCGCCTCGCCCCGGCGCTGAGCTTGGAGCGACCCGGCAAACAGCGGGCGGCCACTGGCGGGCGGAGCACGCCCGTGCGCCTGTTGTGGGCGCTGCTCGGGCTGCTGCTGGTCGGCGTTGCCGGCGGCGCGGGCTATTACGTCCATCAGCAGATGAAGATCGCCGACTTCCTCGCCCGCGGCGAACAGCGTCTGGCCGAAGGCAAGCTGCTCGAGCCGGCGCAGGATAATGCCGACTACTTCTTCCGCCAGGTGCTGCTGCTCGATGAGGCCAATGCCGACGCCGAGTCCGGTTTGCAACGGGTGCTCGAGGCGCGGGTCGCCGGCTACCTGCAGCTGGCCGAGCGAAGCATCGCCGAGGAGCGCCTGCTGCTGCCCGAGGACAACAGCGCGGTGTTCTATTACCGCCAGGTGCTGGGCTGGGTGCCGGGGCAAGAGCAGGCGTTGGCTGGGCTGCAGCGCGTGGCACAACACTACATCGACCAGAGCGAAGGCGCCTATGCCAGACGGGAATACGCCCTGGCGCTGGAATACATCAAGCATGGCCTGGAAGCGCAGCCCGACAACGAAGTGCTGCTCAAGCTTTACGATGACCATGAGCAACGCGTGCGCAAGGCCCGGGCGACGCGCCCCCGCGCAACGAACTCGTCGAGCAGCCAGGAGCAGAAGCAACCGAACGCCATCAAGCGCCTATGGAATCGTCTCTTCGATAATTGAGCGCGCGGTGCCGAGCGGCCGGTTGAGTGACCGCTGCCGGCGTAAGGTGCAGGTGGTGAGTAATAGGGTCACGGGTTGAATTGGCGTTGCGCAACTTTCTTAAGGTAGACACCGAGCATGCTTAGGATTCACTTCACGGACAATCGCCAGGCGCCCATCTGGCTGGTGGATGAACGCTTCACCATCGGCCAGGACAGCCGCAACAAATTGGTGCTGACGGATTCGGAGATCAGCCCTTTTCATGCCGAAATCCGCCAGGATCACGGCCTCTACTACCTGACCGACTGCGGGACCCAGGCCGGTACCTATGTCAACGATGAGCGCATCGGCGCGCGCTACCAACTGCGCTCGGACGACAAGGTGCGGCTCGGTTCGCTGGAGCTGCTGCTGGTCGACCCGGCGAAGAACAAGCCGAAGGCCGAGGCGCCCGCGCGCTGGTTCCTGCAGGTGATCAAGGGCGAGCATCAGGGCCACAAGTACCATGTGACCGGCTCGATGACCTTCGGCCGCTCCGTGAAGTGCGAGCTGTGCTTCAGCGACCTGGAGCTGTCGCGCCGACACTGCGAGTTCTTCCTCAAGGACGACGTGCTGGAGATCAAGGACCTGGCCTCCGCCAACGGCGTGTTCGTCAACCACCAGAAGCTCAGCACGGCCGTGTTGCTGCCCGGCGACCAGGTACGCATGGGCTCGGTGACCCTGCTGGTGATCGGACCCAAGGTCGAGGTGCCCCAGGTCGAAGATGAAGACGCCACCCTGTTCATGCGCGCCATCGACCTGCCCAAACCAGCCAAGCCTAAACCAGCTAGCCAGCCGGCAATCACCAATCCGTTGCGAGTGGCGGCGGCCAATGCCGCGCAGAAGCGTGACGAGCCGGCGGTGCAGGCGAAGCGACCGCTGAACAAGGCATGGCTGGGGCTGCTGGTTGTGGTAGCGGTGGCGGCTGTGGCCCTGACGGCGCAGGCCATGCTCTGAGCGGCGGCTTACGCCCTAATTTAGGCGTGCGCCCCAAGTGCGCCACCCGCATCGCCAATAAGCTGCGCCAGCATGGGCAGGGCAAGACCTGAGTCGCGCGCCGGCAGCTTAGGAAAGATGTTGATCTAAATGATAAGTATTATTAATATCTCTAAGACTTTAGTCCTAGGGGTCGCATTGCCATCCCTAATAAAAACAAGGTGAATGCAATGCTTAAAATGCTGCTCATATACAGCCATCTGCTCGCTACCTGCATCGCCCTCGGGACCATGCTGCAGGCCGATCACAAGCTCTGGCGCTGGCGCAAGGAGTTGCTCAACCGCGCGATGCGTGAGCAGCTAGCGGAAACCCAGCAGATCGTCACCCTGGCGCTGCTGTTTCTGTGGGGGACTGGCCTGCTGTTGGTGCTGATGGGCTATCTCGACGAAGGTATTGGCTATCTGCTCAATCAGAAACTCTGGGCCAAGGTCAGCGTGGTCACGCTGCTGAGCCTGAACGGCGCGTTGCTGCACAAAGCCGGTTTCCCTCTGTTGCAAAAAGCGCCTTTCGTCTTGTTGCCCGGCTCTGCCCGCGTCCGCCTTGGGCTCTTGGGCGCGCTGTCCATGAGTGGCTGGCTATTCGCCGCATTCCTGGGGGTGGCCCGCCCGTGGAATCATGTGATGCCTTATCAGCATGTGATGGGCGCCTTCGCCGCGCTCTTGCTGCTGGCCAGTGCCGTGGCGTTTGTCGTCGTTAGCACGGCGGGCGTTGAAGTTGAGGATGAGCAGGGCGATGGGTCTGCTGAGTCTTGTTAGACCATGGTGGAATGGCTGGCTCTGGCTGGCGGGCGTACAAAGGCTGCATCCAGCTCCTGCGTGGTTTCTGGATGACGTGTTTTCCCATTCCACTCTCCCGGAATGTTGCAGGCGGCCCAGCGGGCCGCCTTTTTTGTGGCTATGTCCCAGTTGCGTGCTGCAGCGCTGTGTAGGAGCCAGCTTGCTGGCAATCACTGCCGGACTGCGCAGCCCATCCTACCGATGAACTCCAGTCGTAATCCGGGGCGCCGCATTACCCGCCCTGCGGGCTGTCAGCACATTCCGAACGTGTAGGAGCGAATTCATTCGCGAAAGGGCTCATCCCTTGCTCGCGGATAAATCCGCTCCTCCAAAAAACACTGATCCATGCGACACGTAACTGGGACATAACCTTTTATGGACGGCCGTGCTTAGCCCTCGTGGCAGCCGTTGCCCCAGACCCGGTACTGGATGGTGTGGCGCTGGCCTTGCGAGTCGTCATAGGTCATGCGCGCCGGGACGACGCCGCAGTCCTTGGAGATGTCGGTGGTCGAGACCACGTGGGCGATATCCAATTTCATGCCGTAGGTGTAGGGCACCACGGCGGAGTCCTGTTGCGGGTCGCTGGCGGTCGCTTCTGCGGCAAGGGTGAGGGAGGAGAGGCTGGCCAGGGCCAGGATGGCTACAGCTTTCATTGCATACCTTCCTTATCTGCATCTCCAGCCGATGGCAGGCCGAAATCCAGGCGTATGTTGGCCTGGACGAAGACCGGCACCTTCATCGGGAGGGGATGGATGGGGTGGAAATCAGGGTTTCGGACGTGTTTCTTGGTGCGTTTTCAGCGCAGGGAAATGCTACGTCCCGGGGCCGCGCGGTTATATGGCTGGGCGACTGAAAGACTCTGTACTGGGAGGCAACAATCTCCCGGAAGGCCAGGAAATCCGGCCTGGAGGTTGGTGTTGGGCGCCGGGGCTGGCGATGGGCATCGCTGCGCTCGACCCATCCTACGATCCGTCTCGATGCCCCGCCGTAGGGTGGATGTCGCTTTTCACATCCGCCGCGCTGGTGGAGAACGCTGCGCGGTTTTCCACCCTACGGGCTCAGGTTTCGTATGACGGCAGCGGCGACTGCGGGTCGAGCAGCGAGGTACGGATGAAGTGCAGGTAGCTCAGCACGCGCCGCAGCGGCGAGCTGTCGAAATGCGCTGGGCGTGGTTCCGCGGTATGGCGGGTGCTGTGAATGGCATGTTCGACAGCGCCGAGGGCGCGCTGGCGGTTGGCGGCGCTGGGCTGGATGAACAGGCGGATCAGGGCGCGGCCCAGCGTGCGGATCGCCCGGCGCCAGGGCATGTTGGGCGCATAGCAGCGCTCGGCGGGCAGGGCGGCCTGCTCGCGGCGCAATTCGATGATCGCGTGGCCGATTTCCTGCACCAGAAACATCCAGCCCAGCAGTCGGCGCTGCACGTCCGGGCGGCCGGCGGCAAGCCCGTAGGCCTGGGTCAGCAGGTCGCGGGTGCTGCTCTCGAAGCTGGCGCTGAGGCCCTTCAGCGGGGCGCTGATGGCATCGGCCACGCGCAGGCGCAGCTGCGTTTCCAGGCGTTGCCACAGCCAGGGGCGGTTGGGTGGCAGGATCAGCGCGGTGGCGAGTATCGCCAGCCCCATCGCGAGGAGCTGCGCGAGGTATTCGTTGATGACCAGGGCGGCATCGTAACGGGTCAGGTTGGCCGGCAGCGAGGTCCAGGAAAACCACATCAGCAAGCCGACGCCGCAGCCGTTCCACTGTGGCCTTGCGAGCAGCCAGGCGCCCAGTGCGTAGATCGGCGCCAGTACGCAGCAGAGCAGGGGGAAGCCATCCAGCAGCGGCAGCACGCGGAAGGTCAGGCAGAAGCCCAGGGTGGCACCGATCAGGGTGCCCAGCGCCAGTTGCCGGGCTAGCCGTTGCGGATTCGGCGAGGTCGAGGCCAGGGCGCAGACCATGACCGCGGTGAGGGTGAAGGTGGGGCCGCTGGGCCAGTCGGTCGCGATCCACAGTGTCGCGCCGCAGACGACCATCAGTGTGCAGCGCAGCCCGGCCACCGCCGCCGCCAGCGCGTTCGCCCGCGGCGTGAAGCGCTCGTGCCACTGTTCGCGCGCATGCTTGTGGGCTGCCAGCGCGGCGTGGGTCTGGGCGTAGTTGTGCAGCTCTTCGGTGAAGCGAAAGAGCAGCTCGGCGGCGGTGTCGTAGTCCAGTTGCTCGGCCTCGCTGGGGGCACTGGCGAGCAGGCGCGCACGGCCGTCGCGAATACGTGGCAGCAGGGCCTGGCGGCCTTCGTCGAGCTGCCTGGCCAGCAGTGTGGCGGCGGCATCGTCGAGCAGGTGCTGCTGCCAGGGGGCGAGCAGCTCGCCGATCGGCAGCAGGCACGGCATGAGGTGTTCGAGTACCGATGCGGCGTGCTGCGTGCGCAGGCGTTCGAGCAGCCGCTGCAAGGCATGGAAGCGCGTGGTCATCTGCATGAACTCGCTGTTCAGGCGCGCCAGCCGGCCGCTGCGCAGACGCATCTGCGGGTCTTCGAAGCGGGTGGCGTCGCGCAGGCTTTCCAGGCCGACCGCCTCGGCGGCGAAGCGCGCGCTGGCATCCTCGAAGCGTGCGATCTTCAGGCTGCCGTCGAGCCCGGCGCTGGCCAGCCCGGCGAATTCGGCGAAGCGCCGGTCGAGTGCATGACGCAGCGCCGCGCCACTGCTCTGCGGCAGGATCAGCGCGCTGACCAGCCCGGAGCAGAGGATGCCCAGGCTGATCTCCAGCACCCGCCAGAGCGCCTGCATGAACGCCGCCTCCGGGTGCGGCGCGGCGGGGATGCCGATCATCGCCACGGTGTAGCCGGCGAGCAGGCAGGCATAGGCGCGGAAGTCGCGGTAGCGGGCCGCGCCGGCGGTACACAGGCCGACCCAGATGGCCACGCAGAGTAGGAACAGCACCGGCTCCTGGCCGAACAGGGCGATCATTGCGACCATCGCCACGAGCCCGATCAGGGTGCCGACGATGCGGTAGAAACTCTTCGCCAGCACCTGGCCGCTTTGCGGCTGCATGACGATGAAGACGCTGACCAATACCGTGCTCGGTTGCGGCAGCTCCAGGCGATAGGCCAACCACAGCGCGCCGAACGCGGCGAGCAAGGCTTTGCCGATGAAGGCCCAGGTAACGCCATCGCTTTGCGCCCATTCGGCCAGCGCACGGCGCAGTTCGCCCGACGAGGGCAGTGCGGGGAAAACCAGGTTCATGGGTTTATTCCGTGATCGGATGAGGGCGATGGAGATGGGGTGTTGGGCCGCCGGCGCGGAGATGGAGGCATGGGGTGGCCGGCCGGTTGGCCAGCGCAAGGAAGGTGCACGGTGGGCGAGGCACAGCTGCTAATCCTGGGATGGTGCGGGTGGCCGCAGGTGGGGCGGCGATTCTAGGAGGCGGCCGGGGCGAAGATAAGCTGACGGATTAGCGATTCATTGTTGTCTGAACAGGCAATAATTGAATGTTGCTGAATGTGTGAAAATTCGCGGCTTCTTCAGCTCGCTCCGGGAGCACGATGGACCTCTTGCACAACATGCGCACCTTTGTCTGTGTCGCCGAATGCGGCAGTTTCACCGCCGCCGCCCAGCGCATGGACCTCACCACCGCCTATGTGTCGCGCACGGTGGCCAAGCTCGAGGCGCGTTTGCACACGCGTTTGCTGCACCGCACCACGCGGCGCGTGGCGCTGACCGAGGCGGGCGAACGCTACCTGCAGCGCTGCCAGCAGATCCTCGGCTGCATCGAGGAGGCGGAGGCCGAGGCGGGCGAAGCGCACGCGCGGCCGGCCGGCACGCTGAAGGTGCATGCGATGACCGGGATCGGTCAGCACTACCTGATCAAGGCGATTGCCCAGTATGGCGACAAGTACCCCGAGGTCAGCTTCGACCTGACCCTGGCCAATCGCAGCACCGATATCCTCGACGAGGGTTACGACATCTCCGTGGTGCTCGCCGCCGAACTGCCGGACTCGGGCTTCGTCTCCAAGTCGCTGGGCCAGACCTTCAGCGTGCTCTGCGCTTCGCCGGCCTATGTCGACAAGCACGGTGCGCCGCACACCCCGGCGCAGCTCAACGAGCACCGCTGCCTGCGTTTGGTGAACGCGGCGATGTCGCTGGACAGGTGGCGGTTTGCAGGCCCCCAGGGCGAGGAAATGGTCAGCATCGGCAAGACCCCCTTCCAGGTGAATAACGCCGATGCGATGACCGAAAGCGTACGCGCCGGCATGGGCATCGGCGCCTTGCCGATCTATTCGGCAGCCAGCGGCCTGCGCGATGGCAGCCTGGTGCGCGTGCTGCCGGACTACAGCCTGCATCATCTGAACGTGTTCGCGCTGTACGCCTCGCGGCAGTACCTGGACGCCAAGATCAGGACCTGGGTGGAGTTCCTGCGTGACACCCTGCCAGCCATGCTGGCCGCCGATGCCCGCTGCATCGCCGAGCACAGTGGTCCGCTGCCTCGCTAGGGGCGGCGTACGCACGGTTGGGAAAAGTCGGGCTTATAAGCCCATAAGTTTGCCTGTGGGCTCGGTACTACCATGGTCGAATGGCCCTGGCGGGAGGCGGCGGATACAAAAGGTGGCATAGAACAACAACTGTCACCGAGGTTATTTCCATGAGTGCCGCTTCCCTGTATCCCGTCCGCCCCGAGGTCGCCGCCCAGACGCTGACCGACGAGGCCACCTACAAAGCCATGTACCAGCAGTCGGTGATCAACCCCGACGGCTTCTGGCGCGAACAGGCCAAGCGCATCGATTGGATCAAGCCGTTCAGCAAGGTCAAGCAGACCTCGTTCGACGATCACCACGTCGACATCAAGTGGTTCGCCGACGGCACCCTCAACGTCTCCGCCAACTGCCTCGACCGCCATCTGGCCGAGCGTGGCGACCAGGTGGCGATCATCTGGGAAGGCGACGACCCGTCCGAGCACAAGGAAATCACCTACCGCGAGTTGCACGAGCAGGTCTGCAAGTTCGCCAACGCCCTGCGCGGCCAGGACGTGCACCGCGGCGACGTGGTGACCATCTACATGCCGATGATTCCCGAAGCGGTGGTGGCCATGCTCGCCTGCACGCGCATCGGCGCGATCCATTCGGTGGTGTTCGGCGGCTTCTCGCCGGAAGCCCTGGCCGGGCGGATCATCGACTGCAAGTCCAAGGTGGTGATCACCGCCGACGAAGGCGTGCGCGGCGGCAAGAAGACCCCGCTGAAGGCCAACGTCGACGACGCCTTGACCAACCCGGAGACCAGCAGCGTGCAGAAGATCATCGTCTGCAAGCGCACCGGCAGTGAGATCAAGTGGCACCCGCACCGCGACGTCTGGTTCGAAGACCTCATGAAGGTCGCCGGTAGCCACTGCGCGCCCAAGGAAATGGGTGCCGAGGAGCCGCTGTTTATCCTCTATACGTCGGGGAGCACCGGCAAGCCCAAGGGCGTGTTGCACACCACCGGCGGCTATCTGGTGTACGCCTCGCTGACCCACGAGCGGGTATTCGACTACCGCCCGGGCGAAGTCTTCTGGTGCACCGCCGACATCGGCTGGGTCACCGGACATACCTATCTGATCTACGGACCGCTGGCCAACGGCGCGACCACCGTGATGTTCGAGGGCGTGCCGAACTACCCGGACGTCAGCCGCGTGTCCAAGATCGTCGACAAGCACCAGGTCAACATCCTCTACACCGCGCCGACCGCCATCCGCGCGATGATGGCCGAGGGCAAGGCCGCCGTGGCGGGCGCCGACGGCTCCAGCCTGCGCCTGCTCGGCTCGGTCGGCGAGCCGATCAACCCGGAAGCCTGGCAGTGGTATTACGAGGCCGTCGGCCAGTCGCGCTGCCCGATCGTCGACACCTGGTGGCAGACCGAAACCGGCGCCACCCTGATGAGCCCGCTGCCCGGCGCCCATGCGCTCAAGCCCGGCTCTGCGGCGCGGCCGTTCTTCGGTGTACAGCCGGCATTGGTGGACAACCTCGGCAATATCCTCGAGGGCGCCACCGAGGGCAATCTGGTGATCATCGACTCCTGGCCGGGCCAGGCGCGCACCCTGTACGGCGACCACGACCGCTTCGTCGACACCTACTTCAAGACCTTCAAGGGCATGTACTTCACTGGCGACGGCGCGCGCCGCGACGCGGACGGCTACTGGTGGATCACCGGTCGGGTCGACGACGTGCTCAACGTCTCCGGCCACCGCATGGGCACCGCCGAGATCGAGAGCGCCATGGTCGCCCACCCGAAAGTCGCCGAAGCGGCGGTGGTCGGCGTGCCGCACGACATCAAGGGCCAGGGTATCTACGTCTACGTCACCCTCAACGCCGGCGAGGAGTCCTCCGAGCAACTGCGTCAGGAACTGAAGAACTGGGTGCGCAAGGAAATCGGCCCGATCGCCTCGCCGGACGTGATCCAGTGGGCGCCCGGTCTGCCCAAGACCCGCTCGGGCAAGATCATGCGTCGTATCCTGCGCAAGATCGCCACCGCCGAATACGATGCACTCGGCGACATCTCTACGCTGGCCGATCCTGGCGTGGTGCAACACCTGATCGACACTCACCGCAGCATGCAGGCCGCCTGACCCAGCACCCGTACCCAGCGCCCCGCCTCGGCCACAAGCCGGGGCGGGGCGTTGTTCTTTCCGGCCGAAGCATCTGCGTAGGATGGGTCGAGCGAAGCGATACCCATCACCCACGCCGATGGGTATCGCAGGCTCAACCCATCCTACGAGCTGGCCGATCCTGGCGTGGTGCAACACCTGATCGACGCCCACCGCAACATGCAGGCCGCCTGACCCGGCACCCGCACCCAGCGCCCCGCCTCGGCCACAAGCCGAAGCGGGGGCGTTGTTCTTTCCGGTCGAAGCATCTGCGTAGGATGGGTCGAGCGAAGCGATACCCATCACCCACACCGATGGGTATCGCAGGCTCAACCCATCCTACGAGCTGCAAGCTGACTTTTATCGAGTGTCCGCCGCGGTAACCCTCGCGCGTAACAGCCGGCGCGGTTTTGGGGCAGTGGGGAACGCCGCGGGCCATGCGGTCGCGTTTGCGCGGTAACAAAAAAATCTAATTAAGCGTGGGAGAGCCCGTGGTGTCTGGGTTTTGCAATTTCAGGTGCGAATATTGCTATGTTATGCGGTTAAAAACTCTTTCTGGCTCTGCATCATTCCGTAGTCCTGTCAATACGCTCCCGCCTGCGCTCCGGCGCTTCTGTAATTAGTTGTCGCATTGAGGAAATATCGGCTTTGGGGCTGTCGCTAGAATGCCGCTCACTCAGCCGAAGCCTCTTGCAATCCACTCGCGACCCTGCAAAGCCCCTGCTGCTCTCTACAATTTATGCACGAACCGGGCGAATTCGTTGGTTGCCCGTCGCAAGCCCCACCTCATTCGCAGGAGTCAGAAAAATGAAGAAGATTGCACTTCTCGGCGCAATGGCGCTGTCGCTGTTGTCGGCGTTTGCCATGGCTGATGACGCCAAGCCCCTGCGTATCGGTATCGAAGCGGCTTACCCGCCGTTTGCCTTCAAGACCCCGGACGGCAATATCTCCGGTTTCGACTACGACATCGGCAATGCTCTGTGCGAAGAGATGAAGGTCAAGTGCGTGTGGATCGAGCAGGAGTTCGACGGCCTGATCCCGGCCCTCAAGGTGCGTAAGTTCGACGCCGTGCTGTCGTCGATGAACATCACCGAAGACCGCCTGAAGTCGGTGGACTTCAGTCAGAAGTACTACAACTCGCCGGTGCGTCTGGCGATGAAGGCCGGTACTGAGATCAAGGACCCGCTGGTCGATCTGAAAGGCAAGAAGGTCGGCGTGCAGCGCTCTTCCATCTATGACCGCTATGCCACCGACAACTTTGCCCCGGCGGGTGCCGAGGTCGTGCGTTACACCTCGCAGAACGAGATCTTCCTCGACCTGGCCGCCGGCCGGGTGGATGCCACCCTGGCGGACGCGGTGAACATCGACGACGGTTTCCTGAAAACCGATGGCGGTAAGGGTTTCGCCCTGGTCGGTCCGACCTTCAACGACAAGAAGTACTTCGGTGAAGGCGCCGGTATCGCCGTGCGCAAGGGCGACAAGGCGCTGGCCGATAAGATTTCCGCCGCCATCCAGGCGATCCGTGCCAATGGCAAATACAAGGCCGTGCAGGACAAGTATTTCAGCTTCGACATTTACGGCGAGTAAGAGTGGCTGTTCAGGTTCTCGCGAACTCGCGCCAGACAAGGCGCAACCTTGTAAGGCGCGATGCGCGGCAGATCCTGAGCAAATTCTAAGCGCCTCCTTGCTCCTTCGCGGGCAGGGGGGCGCAGAGCCGGAATGGGTGCGCCGCAGCGCTTCCCGCACCCCAGTCCTCTCTCGGATGGAGAGGGGTGCCCCTTTCCGTTTTCCCGAGGATTGATCTCATGCTCCAAGGCTACGGCTCGACCATTCTCGACGGTGCCTGGCTCACGTTGATGCTCGCCTTGTCCTCCATGGCCATGGCCATCGTCCTCGGCTTGCTTGGCGCGGCGTTCCGCCTGTCGCCGATCAAGTGGCTGGCGCTGCTCGGCGAAACCTACGCCACGGTGATCCGCGGCATTCCCGACCTGGTGCTGATCCTGCTGCTCTTCTATGGCGGCCAGGACATCCTCAACCGCGTGGCGCCGCTGCTCGGCTATGACGACTACATCGACCTCAACCCCTTCGCCGCCGGGGTGTTCACCCTCGGCTTCATCTTCGGTGCCTACCTGTCGGAAACCTTCCGCGGTGCCTTCATGGCCATTCCCAAGGGCCAGGCCGAGGCTGGTGCGGCCTACGGCATGAGCGGCCTGCAGGTGTTCTTCCGCATTCTCGTGCCGCAGATGATCCGCCTGGCGATTCCCGGTTTCACCAACAACTGGCTGGTGCTGACCAAGGCCACCGCGCTGATCTCGGTGGTCGGCCTGCAGGACATGATGTTCAAGGCCAAGAGCGCGGCCGACGCCACCCGCGAGCCGTTCACCTTCTATCTGGCGGTGGCGGCGCTGTATCTGGTGCTGACCAGCCTGTCCCTGCTGGCCCTGCGGTTCCTCGAAAAACGCTACTCGGCCGGCATCAAGATCGCCGAACTCTGAGCCAGGAGAACCCGCATGATTTTCGACTTCTCGGTGATCTGGCAAAGCCTGCCGCTGTACTTGGGCGGCGTGCTGGTGACCCTCAAGCTGCTCGCCATTTCCCTCGCCCTCGGCCTGGCCGCGGCCCTGCCGCTGGCGCTGATGCGCGTGTCGCGGCGGCCGCTGATCAACCTGCCGGCCTGGCTGTACACCTATGTGATCCGCGGCACGCCGATGCTGGTGCAGCTGTTTCTCATCTATTACGGCCTGGCCCAGTTTTCTGCGGTGCGCGACAGCCTGCTGTGGCCGTACCTGTCCAATGCCACCTTCTGCGCCTGCCTGGCCTTTGCCATCAACACCAGCGCCTACACCGCGGAGATCCTCGCCGGTAGCATCAAGGCCACCCCGCACGGCGAGATCGAGGCGGCCAAGGCGGTCGGCATGTCACGCTTCAAGCTGTACCGGCGCATCCTCATGCCCTCGGCGCTGCGTCGCGCGCTGCCGCAGTACAGCAACGAGGTGATCATGATGCTGCACACCACCAGCCTGGCGTCGATCGTCACCCTGATCGACATCACCGGCGCGGCGCGCACGGTCAACTCGCAGTTCTACCTGCCGTTCGAGGCCTTCATCACCGCCGGCGTCTTCTATCTCTGCCTGACCTTCATCCTGGTGCGCCTGTTCAAATCGGCCGAGCGCCACTGGCTGGCCTATCTGGCCCCCCGCAAGCACTGAGCGAGAGCTGAATCCATGTACAAACTCGAAGTTCAAGACCTGCACAAACGCTACGGCAGCCACGAAGTGCTCAAGGGCGTGTCGCTGGCGGCCAAGGCCGGCGACGTGATCAGCATCATCGGCTCCAGTGGCTCGGGCAAGAGCACCTTCCTGCGCTGCATCAACCTGCTGGAGCAGCCGCACGGCGGCAAGATCCTGCTCAACGGCGAGGAGCTCAAGCTGGTGGCCAACAAGGACGGCGGGCTCAAGGCCGCCGATGCCAAGCAGCTGCAGCGCATGCGCTCGCGCCTGTCGATGGTGTTCCAGCACTTCAACCTGTGGTCGCACATGAGCGCCCTGGACAACGTCATGGAAGCGCCGGTGCACGTGCTCGGCATGTCCAAGAAGGAAGCGCTGGAGAAGGCCGAGCACTACCTGGCCAAGGTCGGCGTGGCGCATCGCAAGGACGCCTACCCGGCGCACATGTCCGGCGGCGAGCAGCAGCGCGTGGCGATTGCCCGCGCCCTGGCGATGGAGCCGGAGGTGATGTTGTTCGACGAGCCGACCTCGGCGCTCGACCCGGAGCTGGTCGGCGAAGTGCTCAAGGTCATGCAGGACCTGGCCACCGAAGGCCGCACCATGGTGGTGGTGACCCACGAGATGGGCTTCGCCCGCGAGGTGTCGAACCAGCTGATGTTCCTGCACCAGGGCGTGGTCGAGGAGCGCGGTTGCCCTAAAGAGGTGCTGGCCAACCCGCAATCCGAGCGACTCAAGCAGTTCCTCTCCGGCAGCTTGAAGTAAGCGGTGGGAGCCTGAATGGGGCGGCTCGTTCAGGCGCTGGCGAGCAACCGTAACGCCGCAGGGCAGCAGGCGCTGCCGGCAAAATCGAACAGCAACCTCTGCTTCAGGACACTAAACTGCTCGCCATGACTGCCCATCGAATTGCTTTCCTGCTCTGGCCCAGTACCAAGCCTATGACTCTGGCCCTGGCCGAGGAAGCGTTGTGCGTCGCCCAGCGTGTGCACCCGGAAGTGAGCTACGAGCTGCGTTTCCTCCAGGCCGAACCGGTCGAGGAGGGCGCCTGGCGGCTGCCGGGCGAGCCCTGGGCGGGCAAGCTGGAAGGTTGCCAGAAGCTGTTTCTGCTCGCCGACGAGCCGCCGGCCAACCTGTCGCCGGCGCTGGCCAACGGCCTCAAGCAGCTGGTGCGCGCCGGCTGCGTGATCGGCGGGTTGTCCGCCGGGGTCTATCCGCTGGCCCAGCTGGGCCTGCTCGACGGTTATCGTGCCGCGGTGCACTGGCGCTGGCAGGACGACTTCGGCGAGCGCTTCCCCAAGGTCATCTGTACCAGCCACCTGTTCGACTGGGACCGCGAGCGCCTGACCGCCTGCGGCGGCCTGGCCGTGCTCGACCTGCTGCTCGCCGTGCTCGCCCGCGACCACGGCGCCGAGCTGGCCGGTGCGGTGTCCGAGGAGCTGGTGGTCGAGCGCATCCGCGAGGGCGGCGAGCGCCAGCGCATCCCGCTGCAGAATCGCCTCGGCTCCAGTCATCCGAAGCTGACCCAGGCGGTGCTGCTGATGGAGGCGAACATCGAGGAGCCGCTGACCACCGACGAGATCGCCCAGCACGTGTGCATGTCGCGCCGCCAGCTGGAGCGCATCTTCAAGCAGTACCTCAATCGCGTACCCAGCCAGTACTACCTCGAGCTGCGCCTGAACAAGGCGCGCCAGCTGCTGATGCAGACCAGCAAGTCGATCATCCAGATCGGCCTGTCCTGCGGCTTCTCCTCCGGGCCGCACTTCTCCAGCGCCTACCGCAACTTCTTCGGCGCCACCCCGCGCGAAGACCGCAACCAGCGCCGCAGCACCAGCCCGTTCGAGCTCAGCCCAGCGGTGGTCGAGCGCGGCTAGACGGGGATAGCACTGGCGCCGCAGGGCGCCAGACGGCTAGATTGGCGCTCCCGCAGCAACCGGCAAGCCGTGGACCATGAGCAACACGAAGAAAGTCAAACTCGACCGCATCAACCGGGCGATTCTGGAAAACCTGCAGAACAACGCGCGGATCAGCAACCTCGAGCTGGCCGAGAAGGTCAACCTCTCGCCGAGTGCCTGCCTGCAGCGCACCAAGGCCCTGGAGGATGCCGGCCTGATCCGGGCCTACATGGCCTCCATCGACCTCGACGCTATCTGCATCAACGTCATGGCCTACGTGATGTTCCGCCTGCGCGACCACGCCAGCCACCTGCGCGTGCAGTTCGAGCGCAGCATCGGCCAGCGCCGCGAGCTGGTGGACTGCCTCAAGGTCGACGGCGAGTACGACTACATCGCCCTGGCCACCTGCTCGACGGTGGGCGACTTCAATCTGCTGTGCGAGCAGCTGATCGAGGAAAACCCCAACATCCAGAAGATCACCAGCCACATCATCCTCGACAAGACCAAGTGGTTCGCCGGCTACCCGCTGGACAACCTGATCTGGCGCGAGTGAGCACCGCATAATCTGCGGCGCGGCGCGCCGATTGGCGCAGCATCTGCCGTTGCGGGCCGGCAACTTCGTCATCTCGGCAGCCGCGACTGACCGACAATGGGCCATCGTTCTGCGCGAGAGCCCGCCATGTCCACGACCCCGCACGTCCGTATCGACACCGCCCTCGGGGCCTTCACCGTCGAGCTGTATGCCGATCGCGCGCCGCTGACCGTCGCCAACTTCCTGGCTTACGTCGACAGCGGCCGCTATGCCGGCAGCAGCATCTTCCGCATCGTCAACCCGCACAACCAGCAGCCCGAAGACCCAGTGCGCATCAGCGTGATCCACGGGGGCACGCGCCCGCTGGCGGCCGGCAACCTGCCGATGATCGCCCTGGAAAGCACCGCGCAGACCGGCCTGCGTCATCGCCACGGGACCCTGTCGATGGGCCGCGACGGGCGGGACGACGCCGAGGGCGACTTCTTCGTGTGCATCGGCGACCAGCCGCATTTCGACCACGGCGGCGCGCGCCACCCGGATGGCGAGGGCTTTGCCGCCTTCGGCCAGGTGGTGGACGGTCTGGCGGTGGTCGAGGCGATCTTCGCCGCCGCCGGCCCCAGCGAATACCTGGCCCCGGACGCGGAAATCCACATCCACGCCGCCCAGCGGATCGAGTGAGAGACGCCATGCAGCAATTCAAGGCGGTCCGTCAGGCCCTGGCGGCCAAGCAGCTCGATGCGTTGCTGCTGCCGCGCAGCGATGCCTACCTCAATGAAGACCTGGCCCCGGCCGACGAGCGCCTGCGCTGGCTGACCGGCTTCACCGGCAGCCAGGGCCTGGCCGTGCTGACCCGTCATCGCGCGGCGCTGCTGGTCGATGGCCGCTACCACGAGCAGGCCGAGCAGGAGTGCGGTGGCGTGCTGGAGGTGCTCGGCGACGGCGACGACGCGCTGTTCGCCTGGCTGGCCAGTGCCTTTCCGCACGGCGGGGTGATCGGCTGCGATGCGACGCTACACAGCGCCGCCGAACTGGCGCGCTGGCAGGCGCGGGCGCGCGCGCTGCGGCTCGAACTGCACGCGCTGGCGAGCAATCCGCTGGATGCCTGCTGGCTGCAGCGCCCCTCCGCGCCGGCCAGTCCGGTGGTGCCGCAGTCGCTGGCGTGGGCCGGGCAGGGCGCGGCCGACAAGCTGGCGCAACTGACCGGCCGGCTGCGCGCCTCCGGCTGTTGCGCGCTGTGGCTACCGGCGCCGGACATGCTCGCCTGGCTGCTCAACGTGCGCGGCCAGGACATCGCCATCGCGCCGCTGCCGTTCAGCAGCGGCCTGCTGCACTGCGACGGCACGCTCGACTGGTTCATCGACGAGCAGCGCCTGCAGTTGCCCTGGGACTGGTTGCCGCCGAGCGTGGCCATTCATCCGCCGGAGGCCGCGCAGCAGCTCTGGCGCCTGCTCGCCGCGCGCGAGTGCCGGAAGATCTGGGTCGATCCGGCGCTGAGCACCGCGGCCAGCGTCAAGCAGCTGCGCGAGGCGGGCTGCGAGCTGCATGAGGCGGCGCACCCGCTGCCCTTGCTGCGCGCCTGCAAGCAGCCCGCCGAGCTGGCCGGCTGCCGCGAGGCGCACCGTCTCGACGGCCTGGCGCTGTGCCGCTTCCTCTACCAGTTCGACCAGCAGCGCGCGAGCTTCCTCGGCCAGAGCGAGCTGTTCGTCGCCGCCGAACTGGAAGGCCACCGGCAGCGCAGCGCCGATTATCGTGGGGCGAGCTTCGACACCATCGCCGCCACCGGCGCCAACGGCGCGATGCCGCATTACTTGCCCAAGCCTGGCGAGGCGGCGCGGCTGAGCCGCGGCCAGTTGCTGCTGATCGACTCCGGCGGCCAGTACCCGCAGGGCACCACCGACGTCACCCGCGTGCTGCCGTGTGGCACGCCGACCGCGCGCCAGCGCTTCCTCTATACCCTGGTGCTGCGCGCGCACATCGCCCTGGCCAGCAGCCGCTTTCCACGCGGCACCGGCGGCATGACTCTGGACACCATCGCCCGCCAGGTGATGTGGCGCGAGGGGCTGGACTACGATCACGGCACCGGTCACGGCGTCGGCAGCTACCTGCAGGTCCACGAGGGCCCGCAACGCATCGCCCGCCACGCCAGCGCGACGCCGCTGCAGCCGGGCATGGTCACCTCGATCGAGCCGGGCGTTTACCTGCCCGGCGAGTTGGGCATCCGCATCGAGAACCTCTACGAAGTGGTGGCCTGCGCCGAGCGGCCCGGCTACCTGGAATTCCGCGTGCTGACCCTGGCGCCGCTGGAGCCGACGCTGATCGACCGCAAGGCGCTGAATGCGGCGGAACTGGCCTGGCTGCAGGCCTATCACGTCCAGGTCTACCAGCGTCTGGCCGCCGATCTGGAGCCGGAGGTGGCCAGCTGGCTGGCGCGCCAGACCGGCGCCGCACAATCTTCGGCTCAGCGCTGAATTTCCAAAGGAAGTGCAGTTGGGTGACTGAAATGCGCAGTTTCATTTTCATGACACTGGCTACCATGGCCCTGCGTTCGCGAGCGCCTCATAACAACACCAATACACGGCTTTCGGCTTCCGCCCGGCGGGAGTACGGTGGCTTTGCCATGAGAGAGGCGAGATGAGTAAGCACACACACGACGAGTTGCTGGATGACTATTCGCGCCGGCCGATCCCCGAGGATCAGCGCGCATCCGGTCTGAGCATCGCACTGATCACCTTCGGGGTCGGCATCACCCTGCCGGTGTTCTGGCTGGGCGCCGATGTCACCCAGAAGGTCGGCTTCGGCCCGGCCTGCTGGATCTTCTTTTTGGTCTGCATCCTGCTCGGCGGGCTTTGCTACTTCACCGCCCTGGTCGGCAACCGCGCCCGCCTGAGCACCTACATGGTGCTGCATTTCTCCTTCGGCCGGCACGGCGCCAAGCTGCTCAACTTCATCGTCGCGGTGACCCTGCTGGGCTTCTATTCGGCCACCGTGGACATCTTCGGCAGCACCGTGCAGAGCGCGCTGCAGAGCAGCTTCGGCCTCGCCTCGCCGGCCTGGGTGCATGTGCTCTGGGGCAGCCTGCTGATGACCGCGACGGCGATCTTCGGTTTCCGCGGCATGGACAAGCTGTCGGTGTGGTCGGTGCCGCTGATGGGCGTGTTCATGCTCTACGTGCTGTACCTCGCCGTCGAGAAGGCCGCGCCGGGGCAGATCAGCGCCTTCGCCGGTAGCGGCGACAGCCTGGCGCTGGCGATTTCCAGCACCATCGGCATGGTCATCCTCACCCCGGTGCTGATGCCGGACTTCACCCGCTATGCGCGCACCGACAAGGACAGCCTGATCGCCACCCTCGGCATGAGCCTGGGCTTCCCGCTAGTGCTGCTGGCCGGCGGCCTGCCGTCGATCGTCACCGGCCAGTCGGAGATCGTGCCGATCATGGCCGCCCTCGGCCTGGTGCTGCCGGCGCTGTTCATCCTGGTGTTCTCCACCTGGACCACCAACACCGCCAACCTGTATTCCGCGGTGCTGACCCTGGCGACCTTCATCCGCACCCCGGACTGGCGCCTGGCCGTGGCCGGCAGCCTGATCGCGACGGGTTTGGCGCTGGCCGGCTTCATGACCCACTTCCTCGACTTCATCCTCGCGCTGTCGATCGTCACCCCGCCGATCGCCAGCATCTACCTGGTGGATTTCTTCTACATCCGCCGCCAGCGCTACGACGTCAGCGAACTCGACGCCCTGCCGGGCTTCGGCTGGGCCGCGCTGATCGCCTGGGCGCTGGCCAGTGCCATCGCCTGGCTGACCACCTACGAGGGCTGGACCCTCACGTCGCAGCCGACCATCGACTCGCTGCTGATCGCCGCGCTGGTCTACCCGCTGCTGGCGCGCCTGCTGGCGTCGCCGAAACGGGTGCTCGCCAACAGCTGATCGCTTCCCGTTGAACGCCTCCCACCTCCGGCCCGCTTGGGCTGGACGGGATCGTGCGCGCCGCATTTCCGCCGCGCCGCACACCGAACAACAGCTTCACCCCGAATCGCCGCCGCACCGCGGCGCGGTTCCCTGACTGCCGAACAACTCCAAGAACCACGCTCGAACATTGGGAGCAGAACATTGAAAAAGATTGCATCCGGCTTGATCGCCAGCGCGCTGTTCAGCGCCGTCGCCCATGCGGACATTTCCAGCACGCTGGCCTGGACCAGCGAGTACCAGGTCCGCGGCATCGGCTATTCCGGCGACAAGCCGGCCACCAGCCTGAGCCTCGACTGGTTCAACGACAAAGGCCTGTTCGCCGGGGTGTGGGGCACCAACACCGACGGCTTCGCCGACGATGACCCGTATGACGACGGCGCCAACTACGAGATCGACTACTACGCCGGCTACAACGGCCAACTCGACAACGGCGTGCGTTACGGGGTGATCGGCTACTGGTACCACTTCCCGAATACCAAGTACGACGTCGACTACGCGGAGCTGGGCGTCAGCGCCGGCTACGGCAACTTCAACGCCTACTACTACTTCTCCAACGACTTCGTGAATACCGCGCAGGACTCGCACTACGTGGCGGCGGATTACACCTTCAACCTGCCCTACGCGGTGGACCTGACCTTCACCGCCGGCCACTCCTTCGGCCAGTACTACCGCAACACCGACATGACCGGTGCGCACGAGTACAGCCACTGGCAGGTCGACCTCAAGCGCAGCTTCGGGCCGATCGACACCAAGCTGAGCTGGGTGGACACCGACCTGTCCGGCGACTTCCACAACGACGGCGAGTACCTGCGCAACGACGGTCGCCTGATCTTCGAAGTCGCGCACACCTTCTGATCCTTTTTCTGCCGCGCTCCGGCGCGGCGTTTGAGCCGTTTTGCCCGGAGGTTTCCATGGCTATCCGCGTCGCTACCGATATCGGTGGCACCTTCACCGACCTGGTGTACGTACAGGCCGGCACGGTCAGGGCCGTCAAGGCCGACACCACGCCGCCGCACTTCGAGCAGGGACTGCTGAATGCCGTGGCCAAGAGCGGCGTGCGCTATGCCGACATCGAATTCTTCGCCCACGGTTCCACCGTGGTGATCAACACCCTCACCGAGCGCAAGGGCGTGAAGACCGCCTTGCTGACCACCCGCGGTTTCCGCGACGTGCTGGAGATCGCCCGCGGCAACACCCCGGACATCTTCAACACCTACTACCGCAAGCCGCCGCCGTTCGTGCCGCGCCACCTGCGCCTGGAGGTCGGCGAACGCCTCGACTACCGCGGCGCGGTGCTGACCGCGCTGGACCTCGGCGAGCTGCCGGCGCAGCTCGATTACCTGCGTGGCGAGGGCGTCGAGGCCATCGCCATCTGCCTGCTGCACGCCTACCGCAATCCGGCCCACGAGGAACAGCTGGCCGCGGCCATCGCCGAGCTGTGGCCGGAGGTGGCGGTGATCGCCTCGCACCAGGTCAGCCGCAACTGGCGCGAGTACGAGCGCAGCAACTCGACAGTGCTGTCCGCCTACGTGATGCCGCCGACCCGCGCCTACCTGGACAACCTGCACCAGCACCTGGCGGCCCAGGGCCTCGGCCCGGCGCCATTCATCATGAAGTCCAATGGCGGCATCACGCCGATCCAGGCGGCCCAGGCCGACCCGATCAGCCTGGTCGAGTCCGGTCCGGTCGGCGGCATGCTCGGCGCGCAGGCCTACGGCCAACTGATTGGCGAAACCGAACTGCTGGCCCTGGACATCGGCGGGACCACGGCCAAGTGCTCGCTGATCCACGACGGCCAGGTGGAGATCAGCAACGACTACGTCATCGAGAAGACCCCGACCAGCGCCGGCTACCCGATCATGACCCCGGTGGTCGACATCGTCGAAATCGGCAACGGCGGCGGCAGCATCGCCTGGCTGGATGCCGCCGGCAGCCTGCGCGTCGGCCCGCACAGCGCCGGCTCGACGCCCGGTCCGGTGGCCTACGGGCGCGGCGGCACGGCGCCAACCACCACCGACGCCAACCTGTTCACCGGGCGGATCAACCCGGCAGGCTTTGCCGGCGGCGAGATCGAGCCGGATCAGGCCGGAGTCGAGCGCGCCTTCAGCGAGCTCGGCGCGCGCCTCGGGGTGAGCGGCAAGCAGTTGGCCCACGGCGTGCTGCAGATCGCCAACGCCAACATGGTCAACGCGCTCAAGCTGATCTCGGTGAACCGCGGCTACGACCCACGTGACTTCGCCCTGATGGCCTTCGGCGGCGGCGGTGCGCTGCACGCCACTGAGCTGGCCGCCGAGCTGGGCGTGCCCAAGGTGATCATCCCGCCGTTCGCCGGGGTGTTCTCGGCCTGGGGCATGCTCATGCTCGACGTGCGCCGTGACTGCATCCAGACCCACCTGCAACTGCTCGACGCCGCCGGCGTCGACGAGTTGGCCCGCGAGTTCCTACGCCTGCAGGACGCGTGCGCCGCGCAGTTTGCCGCCGACGGCTTCCGCGCCGAGCAGCTGCGCTTCGAGTGGCACATCGACGCGCGCTATCTCGGCCAGGAGCATACCGTGAAGGTGCTGGTCGACGAGCTGCTGCTGCCGGTGCTGCTGGAAAGCTTCCATGCCCGTCACCAGCAGAGCTACACCTTCCGCCTCGACGCCCCGGTGGAGGTGGTCAACCTGCACCTGGTGGCCTTCGGCGCGGTGCCCAAGTCGCCCATCGACCCGCTGGCCGCCAGCCCGTCGCCGTGTGCCGAGGCGGCGCTTCGCGGCACCCGGCTGGTCGAGTTCGAGGCGGATCAGCCGCTGGAGACGCCGATCTACGAGCGCGAATGGCTGCTCAGCGGCATGTGCTTCGACGGCCCGGCGATCATCGAGGAAGCCACCACCACCACCGTGGTGCGTCCCGGCGACCGAGTCGAGGTGGACGCCTACGGCGGTCTGCATATCCATATTCAGGTGCAGGGGGAGTGACCATGCACGCGGCCAATCTGTTCACCCGCGAAATCATCAAGAACGCCCTGGTGGCCATCGGCGAGGAGATGTTCATCGCCCTCAAGCGCACCAGCATGAGCCCGATCATCTACGAAGCGCTGGACTACGGCATCGGCGTCACCGACGCGCGCGGCCAGTTGATCTCCCAGGGCAACGGCATCCCCGGTTTCATCGGCACCCTCGACGGCGCGGTGCGCAGCGTGCTGGACAAGTTCGGCGACGACATCCGCCCCGGCGACGTGTTCATCACCAACGACCCCTATGGCGGCGGTGGCACCCACCTGTCCGACGTGTCGCTGATCATGCCGGTGTTCCACGACGGCCGGCTGCTGGCCTGGACCGCCAACAAGGCGCACTGGACCGAGGTCGGCGGCAAGGACCCGGGCAGCTTCAGCTCGGACGCCAGCGAGATCTACCAGGAAGGCCTGCAGTTCCCCACGGTGCGCATCTACGACGGCGGGCGCATCAACCAGGCGCTGGTCGACGTGCTGGCCGCCAACGTGCGCCTGCCGGAAATGACGCTCGGCGACCTGCACGCCGGTACCGCCGCGCTGCGCGTTGGCGAGCGCCGCTTGCTGGCGATCGTCGCCAAGTACGGCGTGGCGACCACCCTGGACGCCATCGAGCAGCTCCTCGATCACGGCGAAGCCATGGTCCTCGAGGCCTTCAAGGGCCTGCCCAAGGGCGTGTTCGAGGCCGACGACGTGATCGACGAGGACGGCCTGGGCAACGGCCCGTTCCATATCAAGGTGCGCCTGGAGATCAGCGACACGCGTTTCGTCGCGGATTTCAGCGGCTCCAGCCTGCAGGCGCCGGGACCGATCAACAACACCCTGGCCGGCCTGCACTCGGCGGTCCGTGAGGTGTTCATGGGCGTGGTGCGGCCGGGCATTCCGGCCAACGCCGGCTGCTTCCGCCCGATCGAGGTGATCTGTCCGCCGGGGACCATCTGCACCGCGCAGCGTCCGGCGCCGGTGTCGGCCTACTTCGAATCCATGGTCACCGCCGCCGACGTGATCCGCCGGGCCTTGGCCGAGGCGCTGCCCGACCGCCTGATCGCCGGGCAGATCGGCTCGGTGTGCTCGATGGTGCTCAACGGCCATCGCGCCGACAGCGGCGAGGAATACCTGCTGGTCCAGCCGCTGGTCGGCGGCTGGGGCGCGGGCCACGACAAGGACGGCGAAAGCGGTCAGTTCTGCGTCGGCAACGGGGAAACCAGCAATATTCCGGTGGAGATCACCGAGCGCTGCTACGACGTGCTGGTCGAGCGCTATGGCTTCCATCAGGACGCCGGTGGCGCCGGGCGCCAACGCGGTGGCCGTGGAGTGGCGCTGGAGTACCGCATCCTCTCGTCGAAGGCGTGGATCTCGACCTTCTTCGGCCGTGGCCAGACCGCGCCGTGGGGCATGGCCGGCGGGGGCGAGGGCTCGTGCAACTATGCCGAGGTGCTGCGTAGCGACGGCAGCAGGCAGCGTTTCAGCCGGGCCAACCGCGTGGAGCTACGGCAGGGCGATCTGCTGCGGCTGGTCACCGCCAACGGCGGCGGCTGGGGCGCGGCGGAGGAGCGCAGCCTGGAGGCGATCCGCGCCGACCTCAAGGCCGGCTACCTGACGCCGGAGCAGGCGCGCCGCGACTACCCGCAGTTCGCCGGCTGAGCGCGCCGCTCAGAGCTTGAACTGCGCCGTCAGCGTGGTGCCCTGGCCGGGTGACGAGTTGACGTGGAAGTGCCCGCCGAGGGCCTCGACGGCGAGGCCGAGGCGGGTGTTGCCCAAGCATTCGGCGAGCATGTCGTCCTTGGCGATGCCCGGTCCGGCATCGGCGACTTCCACGGTCAGCTGGCCGTTGCGGTAGTGCGCGCTGACCCGCTGGCCCTGGCCGCCGGCATGCCGGTAGGCGTTGGTCAGACCTTCCTGGACGAAACGGTAGATGCAGAACTTCAGCGGCAGCGGTGCATGGGCGGGCAGGGCGCCGAGCTCCAGGCGCACCTGGGTGCTGGTGCGTTGCTCGTGGCGCTGGGCGACCAGGTGCAGTTCCTCGTCGAGGGTGAGGTCGCCGATTTCCGGCAGCACCAGCCCGCGGGAGATGGCGCAAATCTCGCGCAGGGCGTCCGCGGCGGTGCTGCGCATCACCTCGTAGGTGCTGTCCTGGCCGTCGGTGACCGGCTCGCCGCGCGCCTTCTGCAGCTCGGCGAAGTCATCGAGCATCACCAGGATCAGGGTGAGCAACTGCGCCGACGGGGCGGGCGCTGCCTGGGCTGCTGCGCGGGCGCTGAGGGTTGCGAGGTCATGGGGGCGCTGCCGGACCGGGGTGTCGGGGGCGATTCACTGTGAGTGTCGAGGGGCATCCGCGCAACTCCTGTAAACGCCAGGCGGGGCCTGAGCGGCGGTCCGAACCAGAAATGCGGATTACCTGATTTCGTGTAGTGAATTAAAGCGCTTCGGCGACCGTGGATTCCTATGATTTCGTTCTACTACCAGGCCGTTTTCCTATCATTCGGATCGGCACGGCGGCGCGGGCGGGGCGTCTAGCGCCTGCATTCGTCGATTGGCGCCGGGCAAGGAAATTTCCCCCTCAAGTACCGCTCGCGGCCCGCTCAGCGTTTAAACTGCGCCTTTCCGACGCTTTTCGTCGCATCGACATAAGGCCCGGAAATTCGCGGGTTGGCCCTATAACAAGTTGTCGCATAGCGGTAATGCCCGCTTCTGATCAGTCCCTACAATCCTTTCAGTACTTGCCAGTCACGGCAGTGCGCTTTTCCAGGAGAGCTTCGATGTCCGTTCAGCACGATCCGGTGCAACGCGCCGATTTCGACCAGTACATGGTGCCCAACTATGCCCCCGCCGCCTTCATTCCGGTGCGCGGCCAGGGTTCGCGAGTATGGGATCAGAGCGGTCGCGAGCTGATCGACTTTGCCGGCGGCATCGCCGTCAACTCCCTGGGTCATGCGCACCCGGCACTGGTGCAGGCGCTGACCGAGCAGGCCAACGCCATCTGGCACGTGTCCAACGTGTTCACCAATGAGCCGGCGCTGCGCCTGGCCAAGAAGCTGGTCGAGTCCACCTTCGCCGAGCGCGTATTCCTCGCCAACTCCGGCGCCGAGGCCAACGAGGCGGCGTTCAAGCTGGCCCGTCGCTATGCCCACGACGTCTATGGCGCGGAGAAGTTCGAGATCATCGCCGCCAGCAACAGCTTCCACGGCCGTACCCTGTTCACCGTCAGCGTCGGCGGCCAGCCGAAGTATTCCGACGGCTTCGGGCCGAAGATTCAGGGCATCACCCATGTGCCGTTCAACGACCTGGAGGCGCTGAAGGCGGCGATCTCCGACAAGACCTGCGCCGTGGTCCTCGAGCCGGTGCAGGGTGAGGGCGGCGTGTTGCCGGCCGAGCAGGCCTACCTCGATGGCGTGCGCGCCCTCTGCGATCAGCACAATGCGCTGCTGGTGTTCGATGAAGTGCAGAGCGGCATGGGCCGCAGCGGCGAGCTGTTCGCCTATATGAACTACGGTGTGACCCCCGACATCCTGACCAGCGCCAAGAGCCTGGGCGGCGGTTTCCCGATCGGCGCCATGCTGACCACCAGCGTCATCGCCAAGCACCTGGCGGTCGGCACCCACGGCACCACCTATGGCGGCAACCCGCTGGCCAGCGCCGTGGCCGGCGCCGTGCTGGATGTGGTCAATACCCCGGAAGTGCTCGCCGGCGTCAAGGCCAAGCACCAGCGCTTCAAGACCCGTTTGCAGCAGATGGCCGCCAAGTACGGCATCTTCACTGAGGTGCGCGGCCTCGGTCTGCTGCTCGGTGCGCAATTGAGCGATGCCTGGAAGGGCAAGGCCAAGGACGTGCTTAACGCCGCGGAAAAAGAAGCGGTGATGGTGCTGCAGGCCGGCCCGGACGTGGTGCGTTTCGCCCCCAGCCTGGTGATCCCGGATGCCGATATCGACGAGGGCCTCGACCGTCTCGAGCGCGCCATCGCCAAGCTGACCCAGGAATGACGTAGGCGGCACAGGGACGTGCCGATGTAACCCCGAATTCTGTGTGCGCCATGTTCCTCAAGTCATGGCTTTCTCTGAGTGATTCAGCGTGTCTGGCTCAGAGCTTTTCTTCAAAGGAGTAACACCATGCTGGTGATGCGTCCCGCGCAAATGGCAGATCTGCAAGATGTACAGCGTCTCGCCGCGGACAGCCCGGTGGGTGTTACCTCGCTGCCCGATGATGTCGAGCGCCTGCGCGACAAGATCGCCGTCTCGGAGGCCTCCTTCGCCGCCGAGGTCAGCTTCAACGGCGAGGAAAGTTATTTCTTCGTCCTCGAGGACAGCGCCAGCGGCCGCCTGGTCGGCTGCTCCGGCATCGTCGCCTCGGCCGGCTTCTCCGAGCCGTTCTACAGCTTCCGCAACGAGACCTTCGTGCACGCCTCGCGCGAGCTGAAGATTCACAACAAGATTCACGTCCTCTCGCTGTGCCATGACCTCACCGGCAACAGCCTGCTGACCAGCTTCTATGTCGAGCGCCCGCTGGTGGACACCGCCTACGCCGAGCTCAATTCGCGTGGCCGCCTGCTGTTCGTCGCCAGCCACCCGGAGCGTTTCGCCGACGCGATGGTGGTGGAGATCGTCGGCACCAGCGACGAACGCGGCGACTCGGCGTTCTGGGATGCGGTCGGCCGCAACTTCTTCGATTTGAGCTACAGCGAGGCCGAGCGCCTCTCCGGGCTGAAGAGCCGCACCTTCCTCGCCGAGCTGATGCCGCATTACCCGATCTACGTGCCACTGCTGCCGGACGCCGCCCAGGAAGCCATGGGCCAGGTCCATCCGCGCGCGCAGATCACCTTCGACATCCTGATGCGCGAAGGCTTCGAGACCGATCATTACATCGACATCTTCGACGGTGGCCCGACCCTGCATGCGCGTATCTCGGGCATCCGCTCGATCGCCCAGAGCCGCGTGGTGCCGGTGCGCGTGGATGACGCCGAGGTCGGCCGCGGCGGCCGCTCGTACCTGGTTGCCAACGGCCAGCTGCAGGATTTCCGCGCCATCGTCCTCGAACTGGACTGGGTGCCGGGCAAGCCGGTCAGCCTGCCCGCCGAGGCGGTCGAGGCCCTGGGCGTCGGCGAAGGCGGCAGCGTTCGCCTGATTGCGGTTTAACAGTCCTTCTCCCGCCGGGAGAGGGTGGCCCGTCAGGGCCGGATGAGGGAAGGCCCTCACCGCCAGCCTTCTCCCCGTGGAGGGAAGGGTGAATTTTGGAGGATCTATGATCGTTCGTCCCGTGCGTAGCGCCGATTTGCCGGCCCTGCTCGAACTGGCCCGCAGCACCGGCGCCGGTCTGACCACCCTGCCGGCCAACGAGGAGCGCCTCGCGCACCGTGTCGGCTGGGCGGAAAAGACCTTCCGCGGCGAGGTCGAGCGCGCCGACGCCGATTACCTGTTCGTGCTGGAAGACGACGACGGCAAGGTCGTCGGGATCTCCGCGGTGGCCGGCGCCGTCGGCCTGCGCGAGCCCTGGTACAACTACCGGGTCGGCCTGGTGGTCAGCGCCTCGCAGGAGCTGAAGATCCACCGCGAGGTTCCCACCCTGTTCCTCGCCAACGACCTCACCGGCAATTCCGAGCTGTGTTCGCTGTTCCTGCATGGCGATCACCGCAGCGGCCTCAACGGCCGTCTGCTGTCGAAGGCGCGCATGCTGTTCATCGCCGAGTTCCGCCAGCTGTTCGGCGACAAGGTGATCGCCGAGATGCGCGGCATGTCCGATGCCAACGGCCGCTCGCCATTCTGGGAGAGCCTCGGCCGGCACTTCTTCAAGATGGAATTTTCCCAGGCCGACTACCTCACCGGGGTCGGCAACAAGGCGTTCATCGCCGAACTGATGCCGAAGTTCCCGCTGTACACCTGTTTCCTCTCGGAGGAGGCGCGCAACACCATCGGCCGCGTGCACCCGGACACCGAGCCGGCGCTGGCGATGCTCAAGGGCGAGGGTTTCAGCTACCAGGGCTATGTCGACATCTTCGACGCCGGCCCGGCCATCGAAGTGGAAACTGACAAGATCCGCGCCGTGCGCGACAGCCAGACCCTGATCCTGGCGGTCGGCACCCCCGGCGACGACGCCCCCACCGTTCTGATCCACAACCGCAAACGCGAAGACTGTCGCATCGCCGCGGCGCCGGCCCGCATGGCGGCCGGCACCCTGGTGGTCGACGCCCAGGTCGCCAAACGTCTGCAACTGCGCGCCGGTGATCGGGTGCGCGCCGTCGCGCTGTCGGCCAAGGAGAGTATGTAAATGAGCAGCCATTACATCGCCGGTAACTGGGTGGCGGGGCAGGGCGAGGCCCTGGAATCGCTGAATCCGGTCACCCAGGCCGTGGTCTGGAGCGGTCGGGGCGCCAGCGCGGCGCAGGTCGAGACCGCCGTCGAGGCCGCTCGCGTGGCTTTCCCGGCTTGGGCCAAGCGTAGGTTGGACGAGCGCGTCCTCGTGCTCGAGCAGTTCGCCGCCAGCCTCAAGGCGCACGCCGACGAGTTGGCGCGGGCCATCGGCGAGGAAACCGGTAAGCCTCTGTGGGAAGCCGCCACCGAAGTGACCAGCATGGTCAACAAGGTTGCCATCTCGGTGCAGAGCTATCGCGAGCGCACCGGCGAGAAGAGTGGCCCGCTGGCCGACGCCACCGCCGTGCTGCGCCACAAGCCGCACGGCGTGGTGGCGGTGTTCGGCCCCTACAACTTCCCCGGCCATCTGCCCAACGGGCATATCGTGCCGGCGCTGCTGGCCGGCAATGCGGTGATCTTCAAGCCCAGCGAGTTGACGCCCAAGGTCGCCGAGTTGACGGTGAAATGCTGGATCGAAGCCGGTCTGCCGGCCGGCGTGCTCAACCTGGTGCAGGGTGCGCGCGAGACCGGCGTGGCCCTGGCCGGCAATCCGGGTATCGACGGCCTGTTCTTCACCGGCTCGAGCCGCACCGGCAACCTGCTGCACAGCCAGTTCGCCGGCCGCCCGGACAAGATCCTGGCGCTGGAAATGGGCGGCAACAACCCGCTGATCGTCGACCGGTTGCAGGATGTCGATGCGGCGGTCTACACCATCATCCAATCGGCGTTCATCTCCGCCGGCCAGCGCTGTACCTGTGCGCGGCGCCTGCTGGTGCCGCAGGGTGCCTGGGGCGATGCCCTGCTGGCGCGCCTGGTGGCGGTCAGCGCGAGCATCAAGGTCGGTGCCTTCGACGAGCAGCCGGCGCCGTTCATGGGCTCGGTGATTTCCCTGGCGGCCGCCGAGCACCTGCTCCAGGCCCAGCGCAAGTTGATCGTCCAGGGCGCCACGCCGCTGCTGGAAATGACTCAGCCGCTGGCCAATGCCGCGCTGCTGACCCCGGGCATCCTCGATGTAACCAGCGTCGCCGAGCGCCCGGACGAGGAATTCTTCGGCCCGCTGCTGCAGGTGATCCGCTACGCCGACTTCGCCGATGCCATCGCCGAGGCCAACAACACCCAGTACGGCCTGGCCGCCGGCCTGTTGTCGGATTCGCGCGACCGCTACCAGCAGTTCTGGCTGGAAAGCCGCGCCGGCATCGTCAACTGGAACAAGCAGCTGACCGGTGCCGCCAGTTCGGCGCCGTTCGGTGGCGTCGGCGCCTCCGGCAACCACCGCGCCAGCGCCTATTACGCGGCGGACTATTGCGCCTATCCGGTTGCCTCGCTGGAAAGCGATAGTCTCAGCCTGCCTGCCACCCTGACTCCGGGAGTTAGCCTGTGAAAGCCTATGAAGTGAATTTCGACGGTCTGGTCGGGCCAACTCACAACTACGGTGGCCTGTCCTACGGCAACGTCGCCTCGCAGTCCAACAGCCAGGTGGCCTCCAACCCCAAGGAAGCGGCCAAGCAGGGGCTGGCGAAGATGAAGGCGCTGATGGACATGGGCTTCAAGCAGGGCGTGCTCGCTCCGCAGGAGCGCCCGGATGTCATCGCGCTGCGCAGCCTGGGCTTCTCCGGCACCGACGCGCAGGTGATCGAGCGGGCCGCCAAGGAAGCTGCACCGCTGCTGGCGGCCTGCAGCTCGGCCTCCAGCATGTGGACGGCGAACGCCTGCACCGTCAGCCCCAGCGCCGACACCGCGGATGGCCGCGTGCATTTCACCGCCGCCAACCTCAACTGCAAGTTCCACCGCAGCATCGAACACCCGACCACCAGCCGCGTGCTCGGCGCCATGTTCGCCAGCGAGCAGCACTTCGCCCATCACGCCGCGCTGCCGGCGGTGAGCCAGTTCGGCGACGAGGGCGCGGCCAACCACACGCGCTTCTGCAAGGGCTACGGTGAGGCCGGCGTGGAGTTCTTCGTCTTCGGTCGCAGCGCCTTCGACAGCCGCTTCCCGGCGCCGCAGCGCTATCCCGCGCGGCAGACCCTGGAAGCCTGCCAGGCGGTCGCCCGTCTGCACGGCCTGGGCGAGGAGGGCGTGGTCTACGCCCAGCAGAACCCGGCGGTGATCGACCAGGGCGTGTTCCACAACGATGTGATCGCGGTCGGCAACGGCGAGGTGCTGTTCCACCACGAGGATGCCTTCCTCAATACCGAGCACGTGCTGGCCGAACTGCATACCAAGTTGAGTCAGCGTGGCGGCCATTTCCGCGCCCTGTGCGTGCCGCGCGCGGCGGTCAGCGTCGAGGATGCGGTAGGTTCCTACCTGTTCAACAGCCAGCTGCTGTCGCGCGCCGACGGCTCGATGCTGCTGATCGTGCCGGAAGAGTGCCGCAACAACGAGCGGGTCTGGGCCTACCTGTCGCAACTGACCGCCGACGACGGGCCGATCCGCGAGGTCAAGGTCTTCGACCTCAAGCAGAGCATGCAAAACGGCGGCGGCCCGGCCTGCCTGCGCCTGCGCGTGGCGCTCAAGGATCATGAGCTGGCGGCGGTCAATCCCGGCGTGATCATGACCCAGACGCTGCACGACCGCCTCAATCAGTGGGTCGACAAGCATTACCGCGACCGCCTCAGCGAGAGCGATCTGGGCGACCCGCAACTGCTGATTGAATGCCGTACGGCATTGGACGAGCTGACCCAGATCCTTAAACTGGGCTCGGTTTACCCTTTCCAACTCAATTGAGAGTACCCCTACCATGTCCGATGCCCTGCAACTGATCCTCGAAGACACCGACGGCACCCAGCTGGAAACTTCCTGCACCCGCTTTGCCGTCATGTGGCAGGGCAAAGAGGTATGGATTCAGCAGGATGGCCGCGGCCAGCTGATCATCGGCGTCGACGTCGAAGAAGGCGACACCGAATACGCCAACCTGCTGCTGCGCCCGCTGGCGACCAATCTGGTTAGCCTGCAGCTGGAAATGGAGCCGGCCGACGCCGGTGACGACGACCATGAGCATGGTCCGGATTGCAATCACGACCATTGAGGTAGCGCGATGTTAGCCCTCGGCAAGCTGCTTGAACTGACCCTGGCCGGCCATGAGCCGGCCGCGAAAATTCAGCTCACCAGCGAGGGCGCGCGGTTGCGCTGGCTGGCCGAGGGTGCTCTGGAAGTGACGCCGCCGGCCACCGCCGACAGCGGCCTGGACCTGTTGTTGTCGGCCGGCATCCATGGCAACGAAACGGCGCCGATCGAGCTGCTTGAGCGGCTGGTGCAAGGCATTGCCCGCGGCGAGTTGAAGCCGCAGACGCGCATTCTCTTCCTGCTCGGCAATCCCGAAGCCATGCGCCGTGGCGAACGCTACATGGAGCAGGACATCAATCGGCTGTTCAACGGCAAGCACGAGCAAACCAGCGGTTTCGAAGCCTTGCGCGCCGCCGAACTGGAGCGCCTGGCCGCGACCTTCTTCAGCAAACCCGAACGCACACGCCTGCATTACGATCTGCACACCGCGATTCGCGGCTCGAAGATTGAGCAGTTCGCCCTTTACCCCTGGGCCGAGGGGCGCACCCATTCGGCTCGCGAACTGGCCCGCCTGCGCGCCGCCGGGATCGAGGCGGTGCTGCTGCAGAATAAGGGTTCGATCACCTTCAGTTCCTACACCTACGCCAAGCTCGGCGCCGAGGCCTTTACCCTGGAGCTGGGCAAGGCGCGGCCGTTCGGGCAGAACCAGGGGGTCAACCTCGACCTGCTGGAAAGCCGTCTGCGCAGCCTGATCAGTGGCGAAGAGCCGGAAGTGGACGCAGCCTTGGATGGCCTGCAGCTGTTCGCGGTGGCGCGTGAGGTGATCAAGCGCAGCGACGAGTTTCGTCTGCACCTGCCCGCCGATATCGAAAACTTCAGCGAACTGCCGCAGGGTTACCTGCTGGCCGAGGACATCGCCGGCACCCGCTGGATAGTCGAGGAAGCGGATGCGCGGATCATCTTCCCCAATCCCAAGGTCAAGAACGGCCTGCGCGCCGCCATTCTGATCGTGCCGGGCAGCCTGCCGGCGGCTTAGGCTGGGCTGGACTGCAACTTAGCGTCCGCCGGCGCTCGCCACTAAATCCCGGCTTTGCTGGGTTCCCCGCCGGTGCAGGGCGATCAATAGACGCTTTCTAGCCCTTTTTCCCTGCAAACAGGCTGTCTACGCTGCGCAAGGCCGATATAATGCGGCCCTTTGCCGGCGATCCGTGGCCGCAGTTTCCGTGGAAGAATCTATGAAAAGCGCTGAAATCCGTGAAGCCTTCCTCCGCTTCTTCGAAGAGAAGGGGCACACCCGCGTAGCCTCCAGCTCGCTGATCCCGGGCAACGATCCGACCCTGCTGTTCACCAACGCCGGGATGAACCAGTTCAAGGACTGCTTCCTCGGCCTGGAAAAGCGCGCCTACACCCGCGCCACCACCAGCCAGAAATGCGTACGCGCCGGCGGCAAGCACAACGACCTGGAAAACGTCGGCTACACCGCCCGTCACCACACCTTCTTCGAAATGCTGGGCAACTTCAGCTTCGGCGACTACTTCAAGCGCGATGCCATCCACTACGCCTGGGAATTTCTCACTTCGGACAAGTGGCTGAGTCTGCCGAAAGAAAAGCTGTGGGTCACCGTCTACGCCACGGACGACGAGGCTTATGAGATCTGGAACAAGGAAGTCGGCGTGCCGGCCGAGCGCATGATCCGCATCGGCGACAACAAGGGCGCGCCGTACGCTTCCGATAACTTCTGGGCCATGGGCGATACCGGCCCGTGCGGCCCGTGCACCGAGATCTTCTTCGACCACGGCGAGCACATCTGGGGCGGCCCACCCGGCTCGCCGGAAGAAGACGGCGACCGCTACATCGAGATCTGGAACAACGTGTTCATGCAGTTCAACCGCACCGCGGACGGTGTGCTGCACCCGCTGCCGGCACCGAGCGTGGACACCGGCATGGGTCTCGAGCGCATCAGCGCCGTGCTCCAGCACGTCAACTCGAACTACGAGATCGACCTGTTCCAGAGCCTGCTCGACGCCTCCGCCACGGCCATCGGCTGCGCCAACGAGGCCCAGGCTTCGCTGAAGGTAGTGGCCGATCACATCCGCTCCTGCGGTTTCCTGATTGCCGACGGCGTCACTCCGTCCAACGAAGGCCGTGGCTATGTGCTGCGCCGCATCATCCGCCGCGCCTGCCGTCACGGTAACAAGCTGGGGGCCAAGGGCGCCTTCTTCCACAAGATCGTCGCCGCCCTGGTCGCCGAGATGGGCGAAGCCTTCACTGAGCTGAAGCAGCAGCAGGCGCATATCGAGCGCGTGCTGAAGACCGAGGAAGAGCAGTTCGCCAAGACCCTGGAGCAGGGCCTGAAGATCCTCGAGCAGGATCTGGTCGGCCTAAAGGGCAAGATGATCCCCGGCGAGACGGTGTTCAAGCTGTACGACACCTATGGCTTCCCCTACGACCTGACCGGCGACATCGCCCGCGAGCGCGGCCTGACCCTCGACGAGTCCGGCTTCGAGCGCGAAATGGCGGCGCAGCGCGAGCGTGCACGTTCTGCCAGCGCCTTCGGTCTGGACTACAACAGCCTGGTCAAGGTCGAGGGCGAAACCCGCTTCCTCGGCTACGAAGGCACCAGCGGCAGCGGGCGAATCATTGCCCTGTTCGCCGACGGCCAGGCCGTCGACACCCTGAATGAAGGCGAGGAGGGCGTGGTGGTGCTCGACCAGACGCCGTTCTACGCCGAATCTGGCGGCCAGGTCGGCGACTGCGGTTATCTGGAGGGCGCCGGCGTGCGCTTCGACGTGCGCGACACCACTAAGGCCGGTGGTGCCTATCTGCACCACGGCGTGGTCGCCGAGGGCAGCCTGAGCGTCGGCGCCGAGCTGAAGGCCGAGGTTGACGCCTCGGTGCGTCAGGCTACCGCGCTCAATCACTCTGCCACCCACCTGCTGCACGCCGCGCTGCGCCAAGTGCTCGGCGAGCATGTGCAGCAGAAGGGCTCGCTGGTCGACAGCCAGCGCCTGCGCTTCGACTTCAGCCACTTCGAGGCGATCAAGCCCGAGCAGCTGAAGGCGCTGGAAGACATCGTCAACGCCGAGATCCGCAAGAACAGCATTGTGGAGACCGAAGAGACCGACATCGAGAGTGCCAAGAAGAAAGGCGCCATGGCGCTGTTCGGCGAGAAGTACGGCGATCAGGTGCGCGTGTTGAGCATGGGCGGCGATTTTTCCGTCGAGCTGTGTGGCGGTACCCACGTTTCCCGCACCGGCGACATCGCGCTGCTCAAGATCACCAGCGAAGGTGGCGTGGCCGCCGGCGTGCGACGCATCGAAGCGGTGACCGGCGCCGCAGCGCTGGCCTACCTGAATAATGCGGAAGAACAGCTGAAAGAGGCGGCGGTGCTGGTCAAGGGCAGCCGCGACAACCTGCTGGACAAGCTCTCCGCCGTGCTGGAGCGCAACCGCCAGTTGGAAAAAGAGCTGGAACAACTGAAGGCCAAGGCCGCCAGCGCCGCGGGCGATGATCTGGCCGGCGCGGCGGTGGAGGTCAAGGGCGCGAAAGTCCTGGCCGCGCGCCTCGACGGCCTGGACGGCAAAGCGCTGATGGCATTGGTCGATCAGCTGAAGAACAAGCTCGGCCGCGCGGTGATCCTGCTCGGCGGCGTGCAGGACGACAAGGTCGTGCTGGTCGCCGGCGTCACCCAGGACCTGACCGGTCAGCTGAAAGCCGGCGAGCTGATGAAGCAGGCCGCTGCGGCGGTTGGCGGCAAGGGTGGCGGTCGTCCGGACATGGCCCAGGGCGGCGGTACCGATGCTGCTGCCGTGGATGCTGCGCTGGCGCTGGCCGTGCCCTTCGCCGAACAAGGGCTGTAAGCCAGGTGCCCAGGCCTGCCGCACGCCCGGTGGGCCTTGGCAGCCTGAAGCGTTAACTGTTTAATGGGCGCCCTTCACGGGCTGAGGCGGCTTTGAAATGGCTTTGATCGTACAGAAATTTGGGGGCACCTCCGTCGGCACCGTCGAGCGTATCGAGCAGGTGGCCGAGAAGGTGAAAAAATTCCGCGAAGGCGGTGACGACATCGTCGTCGTCGTCTCCGCCATGAGCGGCGAGACCAACCGCTTGATCGGGCTGGCCACACAGATCAGCGATCAGCCGGTGCCGCGCGAGCTGGACGTGATGGTTTCCACCGGCGAGCAGGTGACCATCGCCTTGCTGGCCATGGCGCTGATCAAGCGCGGTGTGCCGGCGGTGTCCTACACCGGCAACCAGGTGCGCATTCTCACCGACAGCGCGCACAACAAGGCGCGTATCCTGCAGATCGACGACCAGAAGCTGCGTGCCGACCTCAAGGCCGGTCGTGTCGTGGTGGTGGCCGGTTTTCAGGGCGTCGACGAGCACGGCAACATCACCACCCTCGGTCGCGGCGGCTCGGATACCACCGGCGTGGCCCTGGCGGCGGCGCTGAAGGCCGATGAATGCCAGATCTATACCGACGTCGACGGCGTCTACACTACCGACCCGCGTGTGGTGCCCAAGGCCCAGCGCCTGGACAAGATCACCTTCGAGGAAATGCTGGAAATGGCCAGCCTCGGCTCCAAGGTGCTGCAGATCCGCTCGGTGGAGTTCGCCGGCAAATACAACGTCCCGCTGCGCGTGCTGCACAGCTTCCAAGAGGGGCCGGGCACCCTCATTACCATTGATGAAGAGGAATCCATGGAACAGCCGATCATCTCCGGCATCGCCTTCAACCGCGACGAAGCCAAGCTGACCATCCGTGGCGTGCCGGACACTCCCGGCGTGGCCTTCAAGATCCTCGGGCCGATCAGTGCCGCGAACATCGAGGTGGACATGATCGTGCAGAATGTTGCGCACGATAACACCACCGACTTCACCTTCACCGTGCATCGCAACGACTACAAGAATGCGCTGCAAGTACTGGAGCAGACCGCTCGCGAAATTTCGGCGCGTGAGGTCATTGGCGACGAAAACATCGCCAAGGTATCCATCGTTGGTGTCGGTATGCGCTCCCACGCAGGCGTAGCCAGCCGGATGTTCGAGGCGCTGGCCAAGGAAACCATCAATATCCAGATGATTTCCACCTCCGAAATCAAGGTTTCCGTGGTGATCGAGGAGAAGTATCTCGAGTTGGCGGTGCGCGCCTTGCACACAGCCTTCGAGTTGGATGCTCCCGCTCGTCAGGGCGAGTAAGGCTGGTAATCCGAAAGGCGCGCTCACTCCGCGCCTTTCGTCATTTTGGCCGTAGGGGTGGAACTTTCTTTCTGCTCACACTAGTCAATACTGGGGTGAAGGTCGTGGCTACTTGAGAAACGTGACGGCCGTCACCATCTTATTTTTGCAGACTGTTTGTTGTCCTGAACTGTTATCCCTGAGGAGAAAGGAATGCTGATTCTGACTCGCCGGGTCGGAGAGACCCTGATGGTGGGTGACGATGTCACGGTCACCGTGTTGGGCGTGAAAGGTAATCAGGTGCGCATCGGGGTCAACGCTCCGAAGGAGGTAGCCGTGCACCGCGAAGAGATTTACCAGCGCATCCAAAAAGAGAAAGACCAAGAACCAAACCACTAATTTTTCTCAAATTTTTGGCTTTGCAAACGGGGAAAACATGGTTATCATGCGCCCCGTGTTGCGGAGAGGTGGCCGAGTGGCCGAAGGCGCTCCCCTGCTAAGGGAGTACACCTCAAAAGGGTGTCGGGGGTTCGAATCCCCCCTTCTCCGCCATATTTGCATTGCAGAGTCTGGTGTTTTTAGAGTCCGATAAGTTATTGAAAGTAATCGGATTTAACTTGAATGCCACGAAAAGATCTCTATAATGCGCACGCTCAGCGCACTCATAGCTCAGCTGGATAGAGTACTCGGCTACGAACCGAGCGGTCGGAGGTTCGAATCCTCCTGAGTGCGCCATATACAAGTTGATTTTTAGTGATAAAAATCGATGTGTTTCAACCAGTGGTGATCTGGTTTACCAAGCGCCATACGCACTCATAGCTCAGCTGGATAGAGTACTCGGCTACGAACCGAGCGGTCGGAGGTTCGAATCCTCCTGAGTGCGCCATACCGAAAGGGCCTGCAGAAATGCAGGCCCTTTTTTGTTTTCGGCGTTTTAGCGTTTTCCACGTACGCAACCGTTTTCGTCGAAGCTGACCTGTTGGCTGCGGCCTTGTTTGCCGCCGTATTGGTAGCGTAGTTGCCCGTTCTGGCTGCTGACCTTGTCGGGTTTGCCGAGTGTGCTTTCGACGTCGGTGCGTGTCATGCCCGCGCGTACTTCCTTGCGAATCATCGCCTGGCGCCTGGTGCTGCCGGTAACGCGATTGCCGCAGCCGTCCTGATGTTCCGCGACCACCACTAGCTCTCCGTTTCGCCCCGTCTTTGCCGCTTTTCCAGTGCGACTGCTCTTGGCTACCTGTGCCAAAGGCGTGGGTGTGCCGCTGCCGGGAGTGGGGTTGTGGGCGTCCTGCAGTTGCAGTGATTGATCGGTTGGGCAGCCTTGCAGGGTGTAGGTGATCTTGCCGTTGGCGTCTTCGCAGCGAAACACAGTCGCAGCCAGGGTGGGCAGGGTGGGGGTTATGAGGGATGCGCAGAGCAGGGTTGCGCAAAATACTGTGCGTGATTGTCCAATCAAAATGACGTCCTCCATGACGATCGTCGGCAAGCTTAGCGAGTGCTTTCCCGAGTGCGAGGAGGTGTCTTGTAGATTGCGACCGGCGTCGCAGCTAGAAGATTCAGAGAGGCTGAGCTTTACCACGCAAATGCTTGTTCTTGCCAAGATTTCGCCACGTACAACGGCCGGGGCAGTGTTATCATTTCCCTCGTCAGCCCCGTCGGGGCTTGTTGGGCACCACCATGGACTTACCCAGTAGTTACTTAAATCTTCGATTGTCCAATCACGTACTGACTGATTGACCCCTCTGGTGTGCGCCGCCGTTGGGGTGGAGCGCGCCATGACTGAAGTTGAAGCCAAAAAGCCGCAAGAAAGTCTGCAGGATCGCCTAGCCCAGGTCGTTGACCTGCTGCATCGGCACAAGCTGGTCGAAGACCTGACCCACCGTCAGGAAGGCCTGCATCATGAGCGGGTGGAAAATCTGGTCCACCGGCAGAATCTCGCCGAGCTGCAGCGCAAGCTCGATGAACTGCACACCGCCGACATCGCCCATATTCTCGAAGCCTTGCCGCTGAATGACCGCCTGACCGTTTGGCAGATGGTCAAAGCCGAGCGCGACGGCGACATTCTCCTCGAAGTTTCCGATGCGGTGCGTGAAACCCTGATCGCCGACATGGACGATCACGAGATTCTGGCCGCAGCCAAGGAGATGGATGCGGACGAGTTGGCCGACCTGGCGCCAGAGTTGCCGCGTGATGTGGTCCATGAGTTGATGGAGTCGCTCGACGCCCAGCAGCGCGAGCGCGTGCGTTCGGCACTGTCCTACGAGGAGGACGAGGTTGGCGCGCTGATGGACTTCGAGATGGTTACCATTCGCGAGGATGTCAGTCTCGAAGTGGTGTTGCGCTACCTGCGCCGTCTGAAGGAGCTGCCGGGGCATACTGATAAGCTGTTCGTGGTCGATTACGACGGCATCCTCAAGGGTGTGCTGCCGATCAAGCGTCTGCTGGTCAACGATCCGGACAAAGACGTGTTGGAAGTGATGGCCAGTGATCCGGTGAGCTTCCAGCCCGATGAGGACGCCTACGATGCGGCTCAGGCGTTCGAGCGCTACGACTTGATTTCCGCGCCGGTGGTGGACAAGAGCGGCAAGCTGATCGGTCGTCTGACCATCGATGAGATGGTCGACCTGATCCGCGAGGAAAGCGAAAACGAAGTGCTGAACATGGCCGGTCTGCGCGAGGAGGAAGATATCTTCGCCTCGGTGTGGAAATCGGTACGCAACCGCTGGTCGTGGTTGGCGATCAATCTGATTACGGCCTTCATCGCTTCGCGGGTGATTGGTCTGTTCGAGGGCTCGATCGAGAAGCTGGTGGCATTGGCGGCGCTGATGCCGATCGTGGCGGGGATTGGAGGCAACTCAGGAAACCAAACCATCACCATGATTGTGCGCGCCATGGCTTTGGATCAAGTAAGCACCAGCAATACTGCGCGACTGCTGCGCAAAGAGCTGGGTGTATCGCTGATCAATGGTCTGATTTGGGGTGGGGTAATCGGTGGGGTGGCCTATTGGCTATATGGCAACTGGTCGCTGGGTGTGGTCATGACCGGTGCGATGATCCTGAATTTGCTGCTATCGGCCATGATGGGAGTGTTGATCCCGATGACTCTGCTGCGCATGGGGCGAGATCCGGCCATGGGCTCGAGCGTGATGATCACGGCGATGACCGACAGTGGCGGTTTCTTCATCTTCCTGGGCTTGGCCACGGTGTTTTTGCTCTGAACAACAAAAAAGCCGCCTGCGGGCGGCTTTTTATGCAATCAAAAAGCCGGCTCATTGCCGGCTTTCTGTTCGAGAAGTTTTCAGGCTTCTTCGGCGTTCATTTCCACATCATGGGCGATCAGTGCGACCAGTGCGTTCTGCTGGCGACGCGACAGTTGGCGGAAACGCTGCAGCAATTCGCGCTCATGCAGGGACAGTTCCGGACGATCCAGGCGCATGCTCAGATCATCGTCCAGGGCCCCCTCCTGCAGCATGCTTTGCTCCAGGCGGGCGATGATTTCGGAGTTCATGCTGCGATGATGATTGCGGGCCACATCGGCAATACGCTCGCGCATGCCATCGGGTAGGCGGACCACAAATTTGTCAGCCGTGCGGCTGGAATAGCTAGCCTGTTTCATAGGGCGCATACATTAAACCGGTTAGTTCAAGGGAACGATGCTGGCATTAAGCTGCATGATTGTCACCGGTTCGACAACCTTTCGCGCTAACCGTTCAACCAGCATTGCAATTTGTCGTCTATAGGCATTCATTTATTTGACGCCAATTACATGACAGAGTTTGAACTGATTGAAGGCTTTTTGCCAGTAACAATTGTCTGAAATGCGTGCTATTGAGCAAACGGTCAAATTGAGCATAGATGGCCTTCGGGAAATGCACTCTAGAGCGGTCTCTGAGCGCCTGCTGCAGCCTGGCGGGATCTTGGAGAAAGGGAAGGTGGGCTCATGCTGTGCAACAGGCACAGTTTGCTAGGTGGGGTCGATGAGCGGCAGGTTGATTTATCTGATGGGGCCTTCGGGCGCAGGTAAGGACAGTCTGCTGCTGGCAGCGCGCGAGCTGTTACTGGCACGAGGTTGCCTGATCGCGCGCAGGGTGATTACGCGTTCGGCCGCGGCAGCTGGTGAGGAGGCTCTGGCGGTCAGTCCCCGGGAGTTTGCCGATCTCGAGCGGCAGGGCGCGTTCGCGCTGAGCTGGCGGGCCAATGGTTTAGCGTATGGGATTCCGCTGCAGATCAACGAATGGTTGGCAGCCGGGCAAGATGTATTGGTCAACGGCTCCCGGGCTTATCTGGACGAGGTGCGGCGGTGCTATCCAGATTTGCTGGCCATTCTGCTGACGGTCAACAGGGCCGTGCTACGTCACCGCCTGCTGGCGCGTGGGCGGGAAACGTCAGCTGAAATCGAGGCACGGCTGCGCGCAATGATTTGTTCCAGGTGACCCAGGCCGAAGAGCCGGGGCCCATCCAGCTGGACAATTCCGGCCCGCTCTCGCAGAGCGTCGAGCGTTTGCTCACGCTACTCGAGTCCCCGGTCAGGGCAACGTCAACGCCAGGCTGATGCCGTGGGGCTGAAAGCCCATCGCCCGGTAGAACTGGTGGGCATCGGCGCGGTCCTGATGCGTGGACAGCGCCAGCTTGTAACACCCCCAGGCACGAGCCCGCTCGGCGGCTTTCTCGATCAACGCCTGGCCGATACCCAGACCGCGCTGCTGATGGTCCACCACCATGTCTTCGAGCACGGCCGAGCGGGCGAAATCGTGGGCAAGGTGCTCGATCAGGTTGAGGGTGCAGGTGCCGAGCAAGTGTCCCTGACGCTCCGCCACCAGTACCTCACGAGAGGCCGGCAGCTCGGCGAGACGCAGGGCCAGAAGGGGGGTATCGGGGCAGGGGTCATTGGCGCCAAGCTGTTGCAACAATTTGGCTAGCCCGGGCGCATCGGCGGCGCAGGCCGCGCGTACGCTGAAGCTGGCGAAAGGCGAATCGGGCAGGTTGCTGGCTGGATCGGCTTGGGGCATGGCGGCGCTCCTGTTGAGTGGTATCGAGTATGGTCAAGCGCGATGGCGATGGCATGACAAAAGTCGTTGTGATCGCTAACATGCCGCCCGGTCATGTTGTCGCAATAACCTTTGCGGCGGATGAATGTCCCAGTAGCTCAATTGGATAGAGCATCCCCCTCCTAAGGGGAAGGTTGGTGGTTCGAACCCACTCTGGGACGCCATATAGATCAATGCCTTAGCAAATTATTGTTTGCGTATCTCTGCAGGATTGATCGTTAGGTCCCCACTTCAGTCCCCGCTTTTCTCGATGCTCAACTAGAACCTCGAAACACACCGCTGTAGAAGGCATCAGCACCCAGCTGACATGCCGGAGCCTTCGCTATCACCGCGATTGAGGAACGGGTAGTCGCTATCTCCGATGAGCGCCTGGTAGGCGGCGCCGAGGCTGTGGCCGGAAACGCTGTAGGAGAACAGGCTTCTGAAGGCGCGGTTGTCCTCTCCCCCCTTGGTCACGCTGTTGCCGTAGTAGACATGGTCATCGGCGCGGCTGGAAGCCGCGCTTGAGCAGTGGGGCCGTTACCTGGACAGGCTGAAAGCTGGCAAGACTATTGAGGCCGGGAATATCGTGCTGTTGTCTAAGCGGAAGGGCTAACGGTAGCTGCTTGGACGGCACGAGGCGCGTGCAGAGTTCATTGTTTTGCGGGGTAGCTGTTCGACAGGTTGCTGCCGCTGGTATAGCCAGGGAGTTGCCCGATAACGTAGTGCCGCTGAGTCGTAGCTACGTTCGAGACGTTATAAAACCCCTCGTCAAAAGGACATGTGCCACTTGATCGACGGATCTGTCGTAAGTGATTGATATACATGTAGAAACAAAGGGAAATTAGCTTTTAACTCGTCGTAGCCACACAGCGCTATTGCAACGCATGGTTAGAGTGCCGGCATCTGGTGCAGCCAGTCCACTACCCGCTCTGAGGGGCGAGGTTTTTCGTGCAAATCGATGCCATTAGGAAGAATCACTCATGACCTCCAAAGCCACTCGCAACAGTGACACCTCTTCGAACCTGCCCATTCCTGGTGCCTTCGCCACATCTGAACAGCTCTGCAATCGACTTCAAATTTCCCGCACCACTTGGTGGCGCTGGTCGAAAGCACCTGGCTTTCCTGCGCCGATCCGCTTCGGTCGTTCGGTCCGCTGGCCAACTGAAGCCATCGAAGCTTTCCTGGCCAAGCAGGGAGTCTAACCATGATGATTAAACAACCCTGGCATGCAGCGGGGTGTTCTGCCGTGCCTAGTGTTAACCAGGTAACGCTGACCGAGGCCACTCGTTTCCTCGCTGCTCTGGATTCAACCGCAAGCGTATGGGCTTTCCAGACCTTCGACGATAGCCCTGCCAAGCGCCCTGAGCTGGCCGCTACGCGACACGGCACCCTTGAGCAGTGCGCACCCTGGCTGGCTAAGATGAATGCACGTGGCGCCGGGGTTTTTGTCACCATCAACGAAACGGATGGGCAAGGCCGCAAGACTTCAAATGTCTGTCGCGTGCGCGCTCTGTTTGCCGACTTCGACAACCCTGTACCGGGCACCCTTGAGCGCCTGCGCACAGATTCCTTGCCGCCTTCGATTATCGTCGAGTCAAGTGCCGGCAAGTTGCACGCCTATTGGTTGGTCGAGAGCCTGCCACCTGGCGACTTCAAGGCGCGACAGCAGAGCATTGCTCGGCACTGGGGAAGTGACCCCAAGGTATGCGACCTGCCGCGCGTGATGCGCCTGCCCGGCTTCCTGCATTGCAAGGGTGACCCGCAGCCTGTCCGGTTGATGGAGGTCACGGGCAAGCGGTACGCCCAGGAGCTGGCTGACCGCTACGTGCCAGCAGCACCGAATACCCAGGAGAGGACGCAGGCGCAACTGGCGGCCGAAGCTCAGCGATATGCCGTGGCTGCGCTGGAAAGTGCCTGCGATGCCGTTGCCAGGGCCAAAGACGGCACCCGTAACGACACGCTTAACCGCGAAGCCTTCGGCATTGCGCAGTTGGTGGCCGGTGGAGAGCTTCCCGAGGCCTCGGCGCGTGATGGCTTGCTGGCCGCCGCTCAGTTTGCCGGCCTGGGGCAATCCGAAGTGCTACGAACCCTAGAAAGCGCCTTTGATGCGGGCACAAACTACCCGCGTACCGTGCCTGAGCCGAAGGACGCCCAGCAGGAAGCTCCGCCCGGGGGAACTGACCCGCGAGATGCCAAGCAATCGGCCCGCCCGGCGTTGGTCGAAGTTCCTCTCGATGACGTTATGAGCGCCAGCCTTGAACCAGTGCGTCACGCCATCAAACCGTGGATGCCGCGCCGCCATGTAACCCTGTTTGGTGGGCACGGTGGGGTTGGTAAATCGAGCCTTGCGTTGGCTATTGGCGCGCATGTCGCCTGCGGCCTGCCGTTTGCTGACCTGGAAGTCGAGCAGTCGCCCGTACTATTCGTCAGTCTGGAAGATGAGGCCAGCATTGTGCGTCTTCGCCTGCGTCATATTATCGAGGCGTACCAGCTACCCGCAGAACGTGTGCTTGCCAATATGCGCTTGCTGGACGGAACACTAGCTTTCGCTGCCCTGATGACCGAGGGCGAAAGCTTTAGCGCTCCAGCGATCTTTACCCCGGCTTTTCGCGAGCTGACGAGTCAATCCGAGGGAGCAGGGCTGATCGTTATCGACAATGCTTCCGACGCGTTCGACGCCAACGAGAACAGCCGTCGCACGGTGCGAGCTTTTGTGCGCGGCTTGGCTGCCATTGCACGCAAATACGATGCTGCTGTTGCTCTGCTGGCGCATATCGACAAGAGCGCCGCGAAGGATGGGGCGCGTGGCAATAGTTATAGCGGTAGTACGGCATGGCATAACAGTGCCCGGTCGCGTCTGGCTTTACTGGAGCAAGATGGGCGAATTCTACTGATGCACGAGAAAGCCAACCTGAGCGCGCGTGCCGAACCGCTGGCTTTGACGTTCGTAGACGGGGTACCTGTCCCCGAATCTGGCGTACAGAGTGGCGGGCTGAACTCTGAGAACTTTGACCACGCTGAGATTATCCGCGCAATGAAGGCCGCGCACGAAGCAGGAATCCTTGTACCGGGCAGTCTATCCGCTGGCGCACATTCAGCCATGAAGGCGTTGGAGCCACTGCCTGAGTACGCCAAGACCTTTCGGGGCAGGATTGGGGGGCAGCGTGCGGCGCGTGCACTCACTGCGTTGCTCCGTAACGGTCGTATTCGGCGCATCGAATTCAAGACGCCGCACCGGAAGACGCGCGAGCGTCTGGAGCTGGTCGAGCTGTCAGCAGAGGCCTCCAATCCGTTTGAGTCTGCGCTAGCCGTGCGCGCGGAAAGTGCGCCGCGCCACCCCCCATACACCCCCCAGCGCACTGGCGCAGCGCCTCGGAAGGCTTGCGCTGATGCGCCGAACATGACCAGCGCTGCGCCGAACGTGACCGGCGCAATTGGCGCAAAGGAGTGCGTCCGTGATTTGGTCGGAGCAACGGCATCTGCGCCAGTCGCTGCCGCTGAACAGCCTGAGGATTACAGCGATGATTACTTTTAGTCGTGGCCACCCTAGACAATCTGCGCGAGGTCAGCCTTGCTTGTTGGAGTCGGTGTGGCGCGGGGCTGACTGGAGTTGATTAGCACGAGTGTCGGGGGAAATAGACGTGATCTCACCTGAGGGGGCTTAAAGCTCGCGAAAAGCAGCATACTTCTGGCTTAAATTCCCTCCACTTCAATTCCATGCTCAGCCAGGCGAAGCACTATGAACTGGGAACTGGCTGCCAACAAAGTCGAACTCTTAAAGGCTCTGGCGACTTGATTACCTGGGCAAGAGGCCAATGACCGGGGCGCGATCAACTGAATGCGCGACTATTCCTGCATCGCTGAAGCTCCGCAGCACATATTACTGATCAAGGAGTGGCTGATGAGCCCGAACTTTCTCCCCTCGAACCGCATTGCTGAAGCTGTGGAGCTGGCAATAACGCTACAAGGCGAGCAGACCCGAAAGGCTACGGGCATTCCCTACCTTTCTCACCTGCTGGGCGTCGCGAGCCTGGTGATGGAACACAGTGGTGATGAAGAGCAGACCATTGCCGCACTGCTACATGACGCAATCGAGGACGCCGGCGCATACGCCGAAGCGGTGATTCGAGAGCAGTTCGGCGAGAGGGTCGTTCGCATCGTACTTGCCTGCACCGATGGCGTGCCGGATGAACAGGGCGAGAAGGGGGACTGGCAAATCCGCAAGCAGAACTATCTCGCACACCTGGCCGAGGCCCCTGTTGAGGTACTGCTGGTGTCCGGTTGCGACAAACTGCACAACGCCCGGGCGATTGTGAGTGACCTGTACACCCACGGCCCTGCGATGTTCTCCCGTTTCAAGGCGGGTCAGGCCGGAACCTTGTGGTACTACGAACAGCTGGCAGGGGCTTTCCAGGCTCACTTGCCCGGTTCGCTCGCCGACGAGTTGGCGCGAACTGTCGCCGACCTGAAGCGTTTGGCCTCCTAGCCATGGGAAGGGCCGAGCCAGGCTCGAACCCTTTACTCAAACGATTGGATGAGTGGCGGCCGGGCTGCTGGTGCGCCGCCGTTATCCAGCTGTGCGCGGCGTTCGAGCATGAGGGGAAGGGAGGACGTTCGCGCTATCCAGCCCAGTGGGCCTATTTCCTTTGGGCGCCCACCGATACTGCTATTCCTCAGGCGCTTCCGGATGGCTGGGGAATCAGCCTGGAACCACCATGGGAGGAGATTGCTGCTGATCTGGCTGGCGCTGCTGTCTTTGTCATGCCCGAGCGCGAAGTGGACTGGCCCACTCTCTTGGATATTCTGCGGGTATGCGGGGATCCCGCTCCGTGGCTGTTCCAGGTAATCAGGCAGGTGCAGCGCACCAAACGACGAATGCGACAGCGGCTGTTTCTCGAGCTCTACGGCGAGGGTGACAACTACGCCTTCGAGAAATTCATACGAAGCACCCTGGCGAAACCGAAGAAGCCTTGAGCTATCGGGCCCAATTGCCATAGCCGCGAACCGAAACCGTCAGTGGTCGCGCACCGAAACCGAGACCGTTGATAGCGGTGAACCGAGACCGAGACTGAGACTGAGACTGAGACTATCGTGGCTGGGCGCGAGGCATCCGACAGGGGCGCCCCATGACGCTCCGAGAAAACGTTGCTCGGTATTTTCACCGGCTGGTGCAGGTGCCGCGCGACGAGATATTCGGGGCAGCTTGCGCCAACCATCCCCGCCACCAGCTTCGAGACCGACCCCAACGCCCCGCTGGGGCCTCGAGCTGAAAAATCTGTTCCCGGATGCCCCCCACATCGCTCGTCCCGGTTGGATCAACTTTTGGTTGGGGAGCGGAATTTGAACTGGCGGACTTTACCGTCAAGTCCTGACCTGAAACGACGCCAATGCTTGCTCCTGGCCGATTACAACCGGTCGGAAACCCATATACGGACAATGATCGGTTGACTCAGATGTGGCTCGGACCAGCAACTTGGTGGAGGTGGCTTCGAACGGCCAGGAGCAAGACCTGTTGCCTCCCCTGAGCGTCATTTGTACAAAATCCGTTTTCGTAGCCATGAGCAGAAGAACGTGGGTGTTCACAGTTCAAGCAACAAATCCAGATACCTGGCATCGCGCTTGGAGATACCTGATAGCGAAGGATGCGATTGGCGCGGCCATTGACCGAGTGATTAAGGTTGGCCTCGCAGCGCACCTGGTGTGCCCCACGGGGAGGGTGCGAATAACAAGAACTCGCAAAAGGTATCTGTAGATGAGCGACTCCACCTTCGCAACGGCCACCCACAAGCCGGCCAGCTTCGGCGTCAAAGGCAAACGCGTGGCCATCATCGGCGCCGGCCCGGGCGGCATCGCCGCTGGCGTGGCCCTGCACCGCGCTGGTTTCTCCGTGAAAGTCTTCGAGCGCAATCCCGAGCTGCGTCCACTGGGTGGGGCGATCATCCTCAATGCCACCGGCATCGTTATCCTGCGCAGCCTCGGCGTGCAGGTGGACGACATCTTCGCTGCCGGCGTACCTGAGTTCCGCCGCTACGATGGCCGGGTGCGGGTCAATTTCGATATCGACATGGACTTGATGCGCCAGGCCGGTGTCAGCGGCTGGCAGTCTGGGATGATGCGCTCCGAGCTGTACGAGCGCCTGCTGGCTGCGGCGCCCGCGGAGATGATTGCCACTCACCACACCTTCAGCCATTACGCCGAAGCGAACGGCGCCAGCATCGTGCATTTCGCCGAAGGTCAGCAGTACGAGTGCGACCTGGTGATCGGTGCCGATGGCATCCAGTCCAAGGTCCGCGAGCAGCTATGGGGAGCCTCCGAGCTCAAGCACCTGGGCATCGCCGTGTGGCTGGGCTGGTGCGAGTTGGACGGCCCCGAGCGCAAGAAGATCGTCATTCACCATGACCATGCTTATCAGATGGGGTACGCGCCGCTGCGCTTCCAGGGCAAGGACTGCTTCGAGTGGTGGTTCGTCGAGAAGTGTGCGGAGAATCAGATCGAGCCGGCCGATCCTGCCACCTATGTGCGCGAGCGGATCCAGCATTTCACCTACCCGGTGCCGCAGATCCTCGACGCCACCGATACCGCGCACAACCTGTTCCGCTGGGTGGTGAAGTACCGCGAGCCGCTCAAAGAGTGGTCGCGCGGGCGCGCCACGTTGCTCGGCGACGCCGCCCACCCGACCTCGCCCTATGCCGCCTACGGCGCAGGCATGGCCATCGAGGATGGTTTCTTCCTCGCCAAGTACCTGGCTGGGTGCGACCTCAGCGACCTGTCGGCCTTGCAGGCCGGCCTGCAGCGCTATGACGCGCAACGCGTCGATTACACCAATCAGACCACCGCTTTCGCCCGTTTCCTCGGCCGCCTGTACCACGGTGTGCCGGCGCCGCTGAACCGCTTGCGCGACCTGTTCCTCGATCATTCCAGCCTGCCGGCGAAGATGATCAGCAAGGGCGTGACCAGCGAGGCGCAAGCCCTGCTGCGCGCGGTACTCGACCCGGCGGTTTGAGCCCGGCGGGCATTGAACGATGCTGTCGCCGCCCCGTGCGGCGTTCGCGCCATGCTGAGTGAGGAGGTTGGAGTGTCGCTACTGAGTCGCGTGCTGGGTAATCTGTCAGTCGGCGCCAAGTTGTCGCTGGGCTTCGGCCTGGTGCTGCTGTTCACCCTGGGGGTGGCGGCCACCGCCTTTCATTCCCTTGGCGTATTGCAGCAGCGCAGCGAGCAGCTGCGCGTGGAGGCGTCGATCCAGGCGCTGATCCTGCAAGCCCGCATCGCCGAAAAGGAGTTTGCCCTGGGTCTGGCGCCGCCGGCGCAGGCCCAAGTGCGCGAAACCATCGATGCGCTCACTCGGCAACTCGACGGCGAGCGAGCCGATCGCGCCGCCATGCGCAGCGCCGCCAGCGCGTACCTCGAGCAGTTCCTGGGGTATGCCGACTCGCTGCGTCGCGCCCGCGAGGCGCGCCTGCGCATGCAGGCCCTGGCGCAGGCGGCGGGCGACAGCTTCACCCTGGTGTTCCTCGATCAGCTGGATGCGCTAAATGCCCAACTGGAACAGGGCAGCGCGCCGAGCAGTGAGCAGATGATCCAGCTCGAACAGAGCGCCGCCCTGCGCGACAAGCTGGCCAAGCTGCGCGACAGCGAGCTGTACTACTCGCTGGATGGCGAGGAGCGCTACCGCAACGACTGGGAGATGAGCATCAGCGACGTGCTCGCCGCCATGGAGACCCTGACACTCAATCTGGGCAGTCAGGAACAGGAGTCGTTGCAGGGGGCGCGCAGCGCATTGGCCGACTATCGCAAGGCGTTCGAGGAGTTTGCCGAGAGCCGCGCGCAGAGCGCCGCTAGCAGTGCGGCGATGAACACCGAAAGCCGGCGGGTCAGCGATCTGCTGGCCCGCGCCGATCAGCAGCAGCAACAGGCGATCAGCGCCGATAGCCGCACGGCCAATCGTCAGCTCGGGCTGATTACCCTGCTGGCGCTGGGCCTGGGGATCGGTGCCAGCCTGCTGATCCGTCACTTGATCCTGCAGCCGCTGCGCCAGGCGGTCGCCTTGGCGCAGCGGGTGGCGGCGGGGGACCTCAGGGATGCGCAGACGGCGGCAGGGCGGCGCGACGAGTTGGGGCAATTGCTGGGCACAGTGCGCAGCATGCTCGGCAGTTTGCGTGGTCTGGTCGGGCGCATCGGCAGCGGTGTCGCTTCGCTCAATGGCACGGCCGGCAGCTTGGTCGAGGTGATCGAGCGCAGCAGTCGCGGCGTCGAGCAGCAGCGTCAGGAAACCGAGCTGGCGGCGACGGCCATGCAGCAGATGAGCGCGACCGCGCTGGAGGTCGCTCGCAACGCCGGCGCAGCCAGCTCTGCGGTGGCCCAGGCCGACGGCCAGGCGCGCGAGGGCGATGAACTGGTGCGCCTGGCGGGCGACAAGATCGACCGCCTGGCCGTGGAAATGACCGGCTGTGTCGGCGCCATGCAGTCGATGCTGGCGGAGAGCGCGGCGATTGGTGGCGTGCTCGATGTGATCAAGGCGGTGGCTGAGCAGACCAACCTGCTGGCGCTGAACGCCGCCATCGAGGCCGCGCGCGCCGGCGAGCACGGTCGCGGTTTCGCCGTGGTCGCCGACGAGGTGCGTGGCCTGGCGCAGCGCACGCAGCGTTCCACCGCGGAAATCGAAGGGCTGATCGGCCGCCTGCGGCTGGTCGCCCAGCAAGCCGCCGAGCGCTTGCAGGGCAGCCACGCGCTGACCGATGAAACGGTGGTCCTGGCCGCTCAAGCGTCGCAGGCGCTGGCGCGGATTACCTGCGCGGTGTCCAGCATCGAGCAGATGAACCAGCAGATTGCCGCGGCCGCCGAACAGCAGAGCGCGGTGGCCGAACAGGTCAGCCAGAGCATGACGCGGGTACGCGCAGTGGCTGAGGACAGCGCGCGGGAAAGCCTGCAGCTGCAAGGCTCGACCGCCGAACTGAAGCTGGTCGGCGGTGAGCTGAATGCGGCGGTCGGACACTTCCGCACCTAAGCACCGGTCAATGGCTCTGCGGTGATGGTGCGTCAACGTAATGGTGGATAAGCAGAGCGTTATCCACCCTACAAAGCCTGAAGCTCGGCGTAGGGTGGAAAACTGCGCAGCATTTTCCACCGCTGGCTAGGGATGGCTCACGAGCCGTTGAACAGGTTCTAGGTATCAGGAGCAGATTCTTCATGCGTTACCGCCGTCTCGATCTCAACCTGCTGGTAGCCCTCGACGCCTTGCTCAGCGAATGCAGCGTCAGCCGCGCCGCCGAGCGTTTGCACCTCGGTCAGTCGGCCACCAGCTCGGCGCTCGGGCGGTTGCGCGAGCACTTCAACGATCCCTTGCTGGTGCCGGTCGGCCGGCGCTTGGAGCCCACCGCTTTAGGCCTGGAGTTGTTGCCCAAGGTGCGCGCGGCACTGGCGCTGACCCGCGAGATCGTCGATGCACCGGTGCGTTTCGAGCCGGCCAGTTGCACCCGGCAGTTCACTCTGGTGGCCTCGGACTATGTGGCGGCGGTGCTGTTGCCGGTAGTCAGCCGGGCGCTGGCGCGGGTCGCGCCGGGGGTGCGCCTGAGCCTGCGCGACCTGCCCACGCCACGCGATGGCGATGTGGTCAGCGAGGCGCTGGATTATCGGCGCAGCGATTGCGTGATCGTCCCGCAGCGCCGGCTCAATCCGGCCTATCCGCAGGTGCCACTGCTCGGCGACCAGTTGTGCTGCATCGTCTGCGCCGGGCAGACGCAATTCGCCGAAGGCCTGAGTCTGGCGGCCTACTGCGCTGCCGAGCACGTGGTGCGCGAGTTCGCCGATGGCCGCAACCTGGCCATGGATGCCGTGCACCTGCGCGAGTTGGGCATTGAACGGCGGGTCAGCGTGGCGCTGGAAAGCTTTGCCCTGATGCCGGAGTTCATCGTCGGCAGCGCGCGGGTCGCCACGGTGTTCCGCCGCCAGGCCGAACGCTTCGCGCAGCGTTATCCGCTGCGCATCCACCCCACGCCGCTGGCCTTTCCCGATGCGGTGCAGGTGTTGCAGTGGCATCCCTATCAGGACCGCGACCCGACTCTGGCCTGGTTTCGCGGCCTGTTGCTGGAGCAGGCCGCGCAGCTCGCTCAGGCCGGCTGAGGGTCGCCGTTATCGGCGATCAGGCCGACTTCGCCGATGGCCAGCAGGGCGCAGCGTTCGTCGTTGTCCGAGGTGTCGCCGCTGAGGCCGATGGCGCCGAGCAGCGCGCCCTCGGCCGTACGGATCAGCACGCCGCCGGCCACCGGAATCACTTCGCCGGCGGTGAGGCTGTTGATGGCATCGAAGAACGCCGGCATGGCCTGGGCGCGGCGCGCCAGTTCACGGCCGCCGAAGCCCATGCCCAGGCAGCCACGAGCCTTGCCGGTCGCGATCTGCGGGCGCAGGAAGCTGGCCTGTTCGTCGCGCAATACCGCCAGCGGATGCCCGACGGCATCCAGCACGGCGGCGGCCATGGGTTTCAGACCCAGTTCGCGGGCGGCGCGGATGGCGGCGCTGGCAATCTGGGTGGCAGTAGCGAGGTCGAGTCGTTGCATGGTCACAGGCTCCATTTTCCCAGTTGGGTGGCGCGGTCGCGGGTGTAGAGGTCGGTCCATTTCAATGAGTTGAAGTCGGACACCTGCTTGGGGTTGTACGGGCTGCGTTCCAGCTTCACCGGCTGGCCGGCCTTGTACACTGCCTTGAGGCGCGAGCGATCCTGGAGGATGCGGATGTCGTCCAGTGGCGAGCCATCGAGTAGGAGGAAGTCGGCCTGCTTACCCACTTCCAGGGTGCCGAGGGTTTCGCCGCGCGGCATGCAGCGCGCGCCGACGGCGGTGGCGGCATGCAGGGCTTCGGCTGGGGTGAAACCGAGGCGGGTTACCAGCAGCTCCAGCTCACGGGCATGCCACTCGCCATAGGGGGTGACGGCAAAGCCGCTGTCGCTGCCGCAGGCGAACGGGATGCCGGCGGCTTTGGCGCGCTTGAGCACAGCACTGCCGACGTCCAGGGTGCGGGCACAGTAGCCAGCGTAACCGGTGCTGATCGCCGGGTCGTGGGGCTGGCAGAAGTCCACGGTGTTCTGCGGGAAGGTCATGGTCGGCGCGAGTATAGTGCCGGCTTCGAGCAGCGCCTCGATGCAGGCGTCGTCCATATAGAAGGCGTGGAACACCAGGTCGACGCCGGCCTTGGCCGCGTACATCACCGCTTCACGACCGTAGGCGTGGGTCGCCACCTTGCAGCCGAGGCGATGGGCTTCCTCGACCATCTCATGGGTTTCCTCGGCGGTGAAGGCGGCGATGATCTCGCCGTTGGGGCGGCGATGGGTGCCGTCCATGGCGATCTTGATCAGGTCGACGCCATCCTTGGCCTGCTTGCGGATTTCCGCCAGGGCTTCGCTGCGGCTGGTGACCAGGCGCGCGGTGAAATATTCCGGGGCGCCGACGCGACTGGGGAACCAGTCGTTGAGGCTCTGCCGGTTGGTGATCACCCGGCTGCTGGCGGCAATGCGCGGACCGTCGAACAGGCCGGCGGCGATCGCGTTGCGTACCGAGATACTAAGCTGCCCGCTGTCGCCGGGGCAGACCATGCTGGTGACGCCGGCGGCGAGCACGTGCTGGGCGAAGAACATGCCGCGCAGGGCGCGGAATTCGTCGCTGGTCCAGATATCGATGTCTTCCTCGCTCTGTGCGTTGCCGAAGGCCAGGTGCGTGTGCACGTCGATCAGGCCGGGCATGACGAAATGGTCGCCGGCATCCACCACACTGTCGCCAGGTTGCGGCGCAGGGGCCGAGGCGCGTGGACCGACATAGCTGAACAAGCCGTTTTCGACGATCAGGGTCTGTTGCTGGCGGGTGGCGAGGCCGGTGCCGTCGAACAGGGTTTGGCAGTGCAGGTGCAGGGCGCTCATGGGTTTTCGCTGTGCTGATGGTGGTGCGAAGCGAGGCTAGGAGGTGGGCGGGTGAGCGACCAACAGATTGCATCGATGGCCAGCCATTGATGCTGTCGATAGCTGCGGCAGGGCCCGTGGTTCGTGGCCCGCGGCGCAATGCCCACGGCGCCGTGGCGGGTATCGCGAGTGGCGATGGCTGGCATCGGTACTGACGATTTTTGGCCGCTGCGCTGGCGCGTCTATGGTGCGCCGTCGCCATTCCGGCGACTGCTCACAAGGAGATCGAGGATGGCTGCACATACCGAATTGCTGGCGCTGGAACAGGAGCGCCGCCGCGCGCTGGTGGAGGAAGACCACGGCCGCGTCGCCGAGCTGTTTGCCGATGACCTGGTGTACGTGCACACCACCGGCCTGGTGCAAGGCAAGGCCGACTACCTGGACTATGCGTGCAGTGCCGTGCAGTACCTGGCCATCGAGCGCGGCGAGCTGCAGGTGCGTTTCTATGGCGAGGCGCTGGCGGTGATGACCGGGCCGCAGTGCAACACCCTGCAGAAGCGCGGCGGCGATCAGGCGGTGTGTGCCGAAGGCTTCGCCACCCAGGTCTGGGTGCGCGGCGCGCAGGGTTGGCAGATCAGTTCGTTTCACGCCACGCGCGCGGCGAGCTAACCGCGCTCTGCGCAGCAAACAGCCAAACGCCGAACAGCCTGCGCGGCTGTTCGGCGTTTGCTGGCACGGTTATCGGTTGCTCAGGCGGTGCGTCCGCCGAGGGTCTCGGCGATCCAGTCGGCGATGTAGTGGCCGGCGTTGATGCTGTTGTCGAAGCTGGAGTGCTGCACGCCGCCTTCGCGCTCGGTGAAGATCTTCAGCTCGCGCTTGGGGCTGTTGACCAGTTGCTCGTAGGTGCGCTCGGCCCACTTCAGGGGGATCTGCGAGTCCTTCGAGCCGTGGGTGACCAGGAACGGCACCTTGATCCGGTCCAGTACGCCGTTCAGGTGCACGTTCTCGGCGATAGTCATGAATTCGTCGACGTCCTTGGCGCCCCAGACCCAGCACACGTGGGCCCAGTAGTGTGGCACCGGGAAGCTGCCTTCCTTCTCCAGACGGCGTTTCTGCACGTCGCGCCAGTCGTGGTTGGCACCCCACACCACGCCGCAGGCGAAGCGCGGCTCGAAGGCCACGGCGCGCGGGCAGTAGTAGCCGCCTAGGGATACGCCTTCCAGGCCGATGCGCTTGGCGTCGACGTCGCTGCGGGTTTCCAGCCAGTCGACCACGCGGCTGGCCCAGTGCTCGCTGTCGTAGCGGGCGATCAGGTTGTGCAGGCGCAGGGCCTCGCCGGTGCCGGGCTGGTCGATGATCAGCGAGGACACGCCGCGTTTGGCCAGCCAGGCGGGCAGGCCGACGCGGTACTTCATTTCCTTGGTCGAATCGAGGCCGTTGACCTGCACCAGGATCGGCGCCGGGCCGTCCACGCCCTCGGCGCGCACCAGCAGGCCGGAGATGTGTTTGCCCTCGTAGGGGATTTCCACCCGCTCGCAGTTTTCCCGGGACAGTTCGATGCCGCGGGCGAAGGTCTGCAGGAAGCGCTGATACAGCTCTTCGCGCCCGGCGGCACCGTGGGCCTGTAGGCGTTCGCAGGTGAGGTAGTAGGTGGCGGCGCGGTTGTACTTCTCGCCGGCGGAGAGCAGGCGGCCGGCGGCTTCGTCTTCCTCGGCCAGCCCACAGAGCTTGTCGGCCATCTGCGCCCAGGTTTCTCGGAAGGCCTTGCTGCCGGCCGCGTCGGGTTGTTTGGCTGCGTCCTGCAGGGGGGCGCACATTTCCTCGATTTCACCCATGCGGGCGCCCATCTCGATGGCGAGGTCGACCGAGAGGTTCCAGACGTAGTTGGTGGGGAAGTAACGGAACATTCTTATTGTCCTTTTCGTGGTGGCAGGCTGGCGCCGCGACCCGGGCAGGCAAAGCCCACGAGCGCCGTTTGCCGAGCACGTTAAGGAGGGGGCAGCTATTTGGCCAATCGTGAGTCGGGATGCAAGGTATCGCGAAACGAGATGGCCGGAGGGGGTAGGTCGGGTTGAGTGCAGCGAAGCCCAGCGTGAGTTGGCCGCGAGTTCTTCCCGTTGGGGTTTGGCGCTGCGCGCCTCAACCCAGCCTACCGGTGTTGTTGTCAGGCTGGCGCTCAGCGCTGCTCCAGGTCGTTGATGAACTCGCTGATGCGTTCGCGCAGCCAGCGGTGCATCGGGTCGCCGTCCATGGTGCGGTGCCAGAGCATGAACTCGCGCATCACCGGGATCTTCACTGGCGGCTGGAGAATCCGCAGCGGCAGGTGCGCGGCGTACAGGCGGGCCAGGCGCCGGTGCATGGTGGCGATGCGCTGGGTGCCGACGATCAGTTGCGGCAGGGTGTTGAAGTCGTTGGTGATCACTTCCAGGCGGCGATTGAAGCCGTACTGGTTCATGAACCAGTCCTCGATGCTCATGTGCCGGTTGCGGCCGAAGCCGACCGAGACATGGCCCATGCCCATGTACTGCTCCAGGGTCAGGCTGTCACCGACCAGCGGGTTGGCGTCCCACACCACGCACACGTGCTCCTCCTCGAACAGCAGCTGCGAGGGGTGGCCATCGAGGATGTAGCGCTCGGGCACGATCATCAGGTCGACTTCGCCGCGCGCCAGCAAATCGGTGGTGAAGTCGTTGGGACCGATCATCTCGAAGGTGATGTGCGGCGCTTCCTGGTGGATCTTCTGGATGACCCGGGCGAACAGCACGCTGATCAGGTAGTCCGAAGTCACCAGGCGGAAATGCCGCTTGCTGCTGGTGGGGTCGAACACCGGTTTGGCGGTGATCGACGACTGGATCGTCAGCAGCACTTCGCGCACCGGCGCGGCCAGTTCCAGGGCATAGGGGGTGGGCTGCATCTTGCGCCCGACCTGCACCAGCAGCTCGTCTTCGAAGTAGCTGCGCAGGCGGCCCAGCACGCCGCTGGTGGCGGACTGGGTCATGTGCAGGCGTTCGGCGGCGCGGGTGATGTTCTGCTCTTCGAGCAGTACATCGAGCGCCACCAGGAGATTGAGATCCAGGTGGTTGAAGCGCATGGCAGTCTCGAGTCTTGTATTTATTTTAGCGATACCTTCCGGCCTAAGCATCACCGCGTCAACCCCAAGGCGGGTTGTTGCCGACCGATGAACGCCCGCTTTCTCTGGCACGCTCCCTGCGCATTCAGGTATCGCGTTTGCCGATAGGTCGCATCCTGACAAGCGATTAGTCAGAGGTTTGCCGGCGCGGCAATCTCGCCTTCAGTCGGTTGCCCGTGAGGCGTTTGCCGACTCCACCACCGGATACCCGAGCCGCTCTGCCAGGCGCTTTGCGCTGACAGAACCCCTGGCGTCGGGCCGTCCGCAGAATAATTTCAACGGAGTGGTAAGCATGAACATCATTGGCCTTGACGCCCTGATCTTTGGCGTCGATGACATTCAAGCCTGCACCGATTGCCTGCGTGACTACGGCTTGCAGCCGGTCGATGTGGACAGCCGGGGCGGGCGCTTCGAAGCCCTCGACGGCACCGCGGTGGTCATCCGCCGCGCCGACGATCCGCAGCTGCCGGCCGCTATCGGCCCGGCACCGTCGATCCGTGAAACCATCTATGGCGTGGCCAGCGCCGCTGACCTCGACGCCATCGCCGACGAACTGGGCCGCGATCGCCCGGTGACCCGCGATGCCAATGGCGCGGTGCACAGCGTCGACGACATGGGCTTCGCCATCGCCTTTCAGGTCAGCGTGCGTCGTGACTTCAGCGCACCGGCCGACCTGAGCAACGCGCCGGGCCACGCGCCGCAGCGCCCGCTCAACCAGCCGGGCATCACTCTGGACATGCCGGCGGTGCCGCGCACCCTGTCGCACGTGGTGTATTTCGTGCCGGACGCGGCCAAGGCCGAAGACTTTTACAAGCGCCTGGGTTTCGTGACCACCGACACCTTTATCGGTGCCGGCCCGTTCATGCGCCCGGCCGGCTCCGACGACCACCACTGCCTGTTCATGATCCAGACCCCGCCTCACATGAAGGGCTGCGAGCACTTCACCTTCCACATGGGCAGCGGCACCGAAGTGCTGCTGGCCGGGCGGCGCTTCGAGCAGAAAGGCTGGACCAGCTTCTGGGGCCCGGGTCGTCACCTCTTTGGTTCCAACTGGTTCTGGTACTTCAACAGCCCGCTGGGCTGCCACATCGAATACGACGCCGACATGGACAAGCACGACGACGCCTGGGCGGCGCGCACTGCGCCGCTGTCGGCGGATAACTCGCAGCTGTTCCTGTTCACCTCCAAGGAAAAGTGGGCCCCGGGTGGTCCGCCGCCGAAGCAGGCCTGAGTGCAGGTTCCGCCGTGAGTCACGCCGCTATCGCGCTGTTCCTTCTGGATGAACTGGTCGAGGGGCATGCCCGTGGGTTCGATCCGCTGCAGGCGGGGAAGGACAGCGTGTTTGCCCTGCGCCACGGCAGCGAGGTGCGGGTGTACCGCAACAGCTGCCCGCATATGGATGTGCGCCTGGAGTACCGCAAGGACCGTTTTCTATCTGCCGATGGCAGCCGGATCGTCTGTTACGCCCACGGTGCGCAGTTCCTTCCGGACAGCGGCCTGTGCGTCTACGGGCCCTGTCTGGGCGAGCGCCTGAGCGCTCTGCGATGGCGCCTGGAAGGCGGCTGGCTGGTGCTGGAAGCGGGCCAGTTGGTGGTGTGCGCGGAGTAGGTGAGGTATCGCGTTTGACGATACATCGCATCCCTACAAGCGATTAGTCAAACCCCTGCTTTGCCGGGAAAGTGAATGCAACGCGGCAGCAGCTGGATCAGTAAACGCCCGGAAACGAGGCCTGAATCGTTCCGGCAAGACGCTAGCCCGAATCACAAGAACAAGAAGTGAGACAGCCATGAATGCAGTGAACAAGGTTCTTATCGTGGGTGGTGGTATCGGTGGCCTGTGCGCCACCATCGCCCTGCGTCGCAAGGGTATCGAGGTCGACCTGGTCGAGCTCAAGGCCGAGTGGACGGTGTACGGCGTCGGCATCATCCAGCAGAGCAACGTGGTCCGCGAGATGGCCAAGCTAGGCGTACTCGACGGCTACCTGGACGCCGCCTTCGCCTTCGAGGATGTGACCATCAACACCACCGCCGGCCAGCAGCTGGCGCGTATTCCAGGTCAGCGCCTGGCCGGCCCCGAGTACCCGGCCAACGTCGGCATCTCGCGCCTGGCCCTGCATCAGGTGCTCAGTGAAACCGCCATCGCCCTCGGCGCCTCGGTACGCCTCGGCCTCAGCGTGGAAACGCTGACCGAAGAGGGCGAGGGCGTCGATGTGCTGTTCACCGATGGCAGCCGCGGCCGCTACGACCTGGTGGTCGGCGCCGACGGCCTGTTCTCCAAGGTGCGTGGCCTGCTGTTCGGCGACAAGTACCAGCCGCGTTTCACCGGCCAATCGGTGTGGCGCTACAACTTCCCGCGCGCCGCCGAGATCGACCACCTGGCCAACTTCCAGGGGCCTGCCGGGAATGCCGGCCTGGTGCCGCTCGCCGATGACCTGATGTACATGTTCGTCACCTCCCATGAGCCGGGCAATCCGTGGATGGACACCGCCAGCCTGGCGGCGGAGATGCGCCAGCGCCTGAGCGGTTTCAGCGGGCTGATCGGCGAGCTGCGCGAGCAGATCACCGACAGCAGCCAGGTGGTCTACAAGCCGCTGGAAGTGGTGTTCGTCAGCGAGCCCTGGTACCGCGGCCGCGTGCTGCTGATCGGTGACGCCGCGCATGCCACCACCCCGCACCTGGGTCAGGGCGCCGGCATGGCCATCGAGGATGCCGTGGTGCTCGGCGAGGAGCTGACCGCCGGCGGCAGCGTCGAGCAGCAGCTCGAACGCTTCATGGCGCGCCGCTACGAGCGTTGCAAGTTCATCAGCGATAGCTCGGTGCTGGCCGGCGACAAGGAAATCGCCCACGACCACAGCTTCGACCGCATCGGGTTGGTCAAGCAGATGCTGGCGCGAACAGCCGAGCCAGTCTGAGCCATGCGGCCGCGCTGTGCGGCTGCCGCATAACCCGTTTAACCCATTCCTTCCGATGGCTGGCAATCGACCGGCCCCGGAAGGAGCTGGACCCACTGCAGTTACCACTACAACAACAAGAGGTTAACGCGATGGTTATTCGTACGACTGCGGCGCTTAAGCGCCGCCAGGTCTGCCGTCCTGCACCCTTCGCTTTAAGCATGGCGGCCGCTCTGGTGCTGGGCGCTCCGGCCGTCCAGGCGTTCCAGATCGACACCGGCGACTCCGATTTCAGCCTGCGCTGGGACAACACGGTGAAGTACAGCGCCGCCTGGCGGGTCGAAGACCAGAGCAGCAAGCTCACCGAAGGGCGGGTGGCGCTCAATCAGGACGATGGTGATCGCAACTTCGACAAGGGGCTGATCTCCAACCGCCTGGACCTACTCTCCGAGCTGGACCTGTCCTACCGTAACATCGGCGCGCGACTCAGTGGCGCCGGTTGGTACGACACCGTGTACCAGGACGACACCGACAACGACGATCCGACGCGCGCCAACCAGCGCTCGGTGGCTTTCGACGAGTTCACCGACGACACCCGCCATCTGCATGGCGGCGACGGCGAGCTGCTGGATGCCTTCGTCTATTGGAATGGCGAACTGGCCGATCGTGCGCTGTCGGTACGCGCCGGTCGGCATGGCCTGATCTGGGGGGAAAGCCTGTTCTTCGGTGCCAATGGCATCGCCGGCGGCATGGCTCCTGTCGACGTGGTTAAGGCGCTCTCGGTGCCTAATACCCAGTTCAAAGAAATCACCCGGCCGATCAATCAGCTGTCCGGCACCTATCAGTTGACCGACGATTTGTCTCTCGGCGCCTTCTATCAACTGGAGTGGGAAGAGACTCGCCTGCCAGGTGCCGGAAGCTACTTCTCGGTCAGCGACACCATCGGTGAAGGCAATGAGCGTCTGATTGTCGGCGCGCCGTTCCCGGCGTTCCTCGGTGGCAACCCAAGTAGCCCGGCGGCGTTCTTCCACGGCAATGACAAAGAAGCCAAGAGCTCGGGGCAGGGTGGCCTGCAGCTGCGCTACACCGCAGACACGGTGGAGTACGGCCTTTATGCCATCCAGTACCACGATAAGGGTCCCAAGCTGTATCTGCGGCCGAATTCCACCGGACCCGAGTTCAGCACCGGCAAGATCGGTGAGTACTACTGGGTTTATCCGGAGAACATCCGCGCGTTGGGCGCCAGCTTTGCTACCACCGTCGAGGAGTACAGCTTCGCCGGTGAGGCGTCGATGCGCTGGAACATGCCGCTGGTATCCAACGGCCAAACGGTATTACCCGGTGTCGAAGCAGACAACGACGACGACCCGCTTTATGCCGTCGGCCGTACCGCCCACGTCAACCTCAACGTCTTGGCCTCGCTCGGTCCGTCGTTCATCTCCAAGGAAGCCAGCCTGGTTGGTGAAATAGCCTGGAACCGCTTGCTACATGTGACCAAGAACCAGGCGGCCCTGGACCCGGGAGCTAGCGATGACGGCGTGGGCTTCAAGCTGGTGTACAGCCCGACCTATCGCCAGGTTTTTCCCGGCGTGGATATCAGCGTGCCACTCGGCCTCAGCTACTTCCCGCTGGGCAAATCCGCGGTGATCAGCAGCTTCGGTCCGGATCGTGGCGGCGACATGAACATCGGTGTCACTGCCACCTACCTGGATCGGGTGACCCTGGGCCTGACCTACACCCACTTCTACGGTCCAGAGGACACCAACCTCAACGCGGCCAACCAGTTCAACTTCAAGCAGTCGCTGAAAGACCGGGACTACCTGGCTTTCTCCGTCAAGACCACGTTTTAAGAGGACTTGCGCATGACCACTCAGTTCACTCTCAAGGCCTTGTGCTTCGCCCTGCTGGCTGTCGCTGCCCCGCTGGCCGTAGCCTCCACCGCCGAGCAAGCTGCCACACTGGGCAAAACTCTGACCCCATTCGGTGCCGAGAAAGCCGGCAATGCCGACGGCAGCATCCCGGCCTGGGATGGCGGCTACACCAAGGTCGATCCGGCCTACAAGCCGGGCGGCAAGCGCAGCGATCCGTTCGCTGCGGACAAGCCGCTGTTCAGCATCACCGCGCAGAACCTGGCGCAGTACGCCGACAAGCTCAGCGATGGCGCCAAGGAGATGTTCAAGCGTTTCCCGGACAGCTACCGCATCGATGTCTATCCGACCCGCCGCACGGCCGCCGCGCCGCAGTGGGTGTACGACAACACCCTGCAGAACGCGACGCGCGCCAAACTGGTGGACAGCAGTGCCGGGCCGGTGCCGCAGGGCGCCTATGGCGGCATCCCGTTCCCGATTCCGCAGAACGGCGCCGAGGCCATGTGGAACCATGTGCTCAACTGGCGCGGTACGTCGCTGTCCATGCATTTCCGCCACTACCTGATGACCGCCGACGGCAGCCAGGTGATGACCACCGACGGCCAGGCGATCCAGGAGATGCCCTACTACTACCCGGACGGTTCGCCGGAGAAGTTCGAGGGCGACTACTGGCTGTTCCGCCTGCTCAACGTCGGTCCGCCGATCCGCGCCGGCGAGCAGATCATGGGGCGCACCAATATCAACGGCGACAAGTCCCAGGCGCACGTCTATCTGGCTGGCCAGCGGCGCGTGCGCAAGCTGCCCAATGCCTGCTGCGACACGCCGACACCGGCCACCGCCGGGGTCATGTCGTTCGACGAGCTGAGCGTGTTCCAGGGCCGCATGGACCGCTTCAACTGGAAACTGGTGGGCAAGCAGGAGATGTACATCCCCTACAACACCAACAAGGTGCAGGCCGCCGCTAAGCCGGAAGACCTGTTCGCCAAGCACCACATGAATCCCGACTACGTGCGCTGGGAGCTGCACCGCGTCTGGGTGGTGGAAGCCAACTTGGCCCCGGGCAAGCGCCACCAGTTGCCGAAGGGTCGCTACTACCTCGACGAGGACACCTGGCAAGCCATGCTCGGCGACCGCTGGGCCGCCAACGGCCAACTGGCCAAGACCCTCTGGTCGCTGCCGGCCGTGCTGCCCGACCTGCCGGCTCAGGCGAGCTTGTCAGCGGGTTTCTATGACCTGACCTCCGGTGCCTGGTTTGTCCAGAACCTCTACACCGGCAAGGACAGTCAGTACGGCATGGTCGATCGCTACAAGGCCTCGGAGTTCTCGCCGGCGGCCATGGCCGGGCGCGGCGTGCGCTGAGACGGCGGCAAGCGTGGAGGGCCGACGCAGTCTGGCGGCCCTCCTGTTTCAAGCGATTTTCCGAGGTAGGCAATGAACAGAATCACTCAGGCGGGCCGTTTGCTCTTGGCCCTGGCCTTGCCCTTTAGCGCAACCTGGTGCCTGGCCGAGTCGGCCGCCGTGGGTTCGCCGCTGCGTACCCCGGCGATGCAGGTGGCGCCGAGTCAGAAGGCGGTGCTGATCGACCTGGCGCGCGCCGGCGAGCGCCTGGTGGCGGTGGGCGAGCGCGGCCTTGTGTTGCTCTCCGATGACAACGGGCAGAGCTGGCGGCAGGCCGTGGTGCCAGTGTCGGTCAGCCTGAGTGCGGTGCAGTTCGTCGATGCGCAGACGGGTTGGGCGGTCGGCCACGCCGGCGTGGTGCTGGCCACCCGCGATGGCGGCGAGCACTGGACGCTGCAACTGGATGGCCTGCGCGCCGCGCAGATCGAGCTGGACGCGGCCAAGGCCGAGCAGGCCACGGCGGCCGATCAGGACAGTGCCGAGGCCCGTGTGCAAAGCGCCGAACGCCTGCTCGCCGATGGCGCGGACAAGCCGTTCCTCGCCCTGGACTTCGTCGACGCCCGGCGCGGCCTGATCGTCGGTGCCTATGGCCTGGTGCTGCAGACCCGCGATGGCGGCGCCACCTGGCAGTCGCTGATGGGGCAGATTGCCAATCCGATGGGCATGCACCTGTATGCCATCGGCCATCAGGGTTCGCGCTGGTTTCTGGCGGGCGAGCAAGGCTTCCTGGCGCGTTCGGATGACGACGGCGCTTCCTTCGCCCAACTGGACAGTCCCTACGAGGGCAGCTTCTTCACCCTGCAGAGCCGCGCTGACGGCGCCCTGCTGGTTGGCGGGCTGAAGGGCCACGCCTTTATCACCAGTGACGCCGGTGCGAGCTTTCAGCGCCTGCCGGTGCCCATGCCGGTTTCTTTCAGCGATGCCATCCGCCTGGCCGACGGTCAGGTGTTACTGGCCAACCAGAGCGGCGCGCTGTTTCGCAGCAGCGTGCAGAGCGAGGCCGCGTTGCTGCCGTTGGGCAAGCCCCTGGGCAAGCCCGTTTCAAGCCTGATCGAGGCCGCCGACGGCAGCCTGATCGTCGCCGGTTTCACCGGGCTGCTGCGCGTGCCGCAGCCAGCCACTGCCGTTTCGGAGTGAGGTTATGAAGTCCTCTAGCCGTTCTTTCTCGTCCACCGCAGGCACCCTGGGCGACTTCGATCCGCGCTCCGGCTCGCTGGTTGAACGCGCGCTGTTCAACCATCGCCTGTGGGTGCTGCTGCTGTGCCTGGCGACCACGCTGTTTCTCGGCTACCAGTCCAGCCGCATCGAGCTGAACGCCAGCTTCGAGAAGATGATTCCGACCCAGCACCCCTACATCGCCAACTACCTGGAGCAGCAGAAGGAGCTGACCGGGCTGGGCAATGCGCTGCGCATCGCGGTGGTCAACAAACAGGGCGATATCTACGACGCCGCCTACCTGAAAACCCTGCAGGAACTGAGCGACCAGATCTACCTGCTGCCCGGGGTCGACCGCGCGTTCATGAAGTCGCTGTGGACCCCGGCCACGCGCTGGGTGGCGGTGACCGAGGACGGCCTGGATGGCGGCCCGGTGATTCCCGATGACTACGACGCCAGCCCCTCCAGCCTCGGCGCGTTGAAGCGCAACGTGCAGCTGTCCAACGAGATCGGCCAACTGGTGGCCTTCGACCAGACCTCGAGCATCATCTACGTGCCGCTGCTCGAGCGGACGCCCGATGGCCAGCCGCTGAACTACGCCGCGCTGTCGGAGCAACTGGAGTCGCTGCGCGGCCAGTACCAGAGCGAGCAGATCGACATCCGCATCACCGGCTTCGCCAAGAAGGTCGGCGACCTGATCGCCGGCCTGAAGCAGATCCTGCTGTTCTTCGCCGTGGCCATCCTGATCACCACCGCGGTGCTCTACTGGTACACCCGCTGTGTGCGCAGCACCGTGCTGGTGGTGTTCTGTTCGCTGGTGGCGGTGGTCTGGCAGCTTGGGCTGCTGCCGTTGCTCGGCTACGAGCTGGACCCCTATTCGGTGCTGGTGCCGTTCCTGGTGTTCGCCATCGGCATGAGCCACGGTGCGCAGAAGATGAACGGCATCATGCAGGACATCGGCCGCGGCATGCACCGTGTGGTCGCCGCGCGCTTCACCTTCCGTCGCCTGTTCCTCGCCGGGCTCACCGCGCTGCTCTGCGATGCGGTGGGCTTCGCCGTGCTGATGATCATCCAGATCCAGGTGATCCAAGACCTGGCGGTGATCGCCAGCATCGGCGTGGCCGTGTTGATCTTCACCAACCTGATCCTGCTGCCGGTACTGCTCTCCTATGTCGGGGTCAGCGGCCGCGCCGCGCAACTCAGCCTGAAGAGCGAGCAGGCCGAACATGCCGGCCAGCGCCGCCACGCCTTCTGGCGTTTCCTCGACCTGTTCACCCGGCGTCGCTGGGCCGCGCTGTGCATCGCCCTGAGCCTGGCCCTGGCCGCGTTAGGTTTTATCGTCAGTTTGCAGCTAAACATCGGCGACCTCGATGCCGGGGCGCCCGAGCTGCGCGCCGACTCGCGCTACAACCAGGACGACGCCTACCTCACCCGTCACTACGGGGCGAGCAGCGATCTGTTCGCGGTGATGATCAAGACCCCGCCGAGTGCCTGCGCGCGCTACGACATCCTGAGCAAGGTCGATGCCCTCGACTGGCAGCTGCGCGCCTTGCCGGGCGTCGATTCGACGAACTCGCTGGCGCTGCTCAACCGCCGTGTGCTGGTCGGTCTCAGCGAAGGCAACCCGAAGTGGTACGAGCTGCAGAACAACCAGGCGGTGCTCAACATGATCACCGCCAGCGCGCCGCGCGGCCTGTACAACGAAGACTGCAGCCTACTGACCCTGTACGCCTACCTCACCGACCACAAGGCACAAACCCTGACCCGCCTGGTCGAGCACGTCGAACAGTTCGCCGCGGCGAACAACACCGACGAGGTGCAGTTCCTGCTCGCCGCCGGCAACGCGGGCATCGAAGCGGCGACCAACATCGTGGTCAAGCAGTCCAACCGCGAGATGCTGTTCTGGGTCTATGGCGCGGTGATCCTGCTCTGCCTGATCACCTTCCGCTCCTGGCGCGCCACGCTGTGTGCGGTGATTCCGCTGATGCTCACCTCGATCCTCTGCGAAGCGCTGATGGTCTGGCTGAACATCGGCGTCAAGGTCGCCACCTTGCCGGTGATCGCCCTCGGCGTGGGCATCGGCGTCGACTACGCGCTGTACGTGATGAGCATCCTGCTCGGCCACATGCGCCAGGGCGTAAGCCTGTCCGAGGCGTACTACCGGGCGCTGGTGTCGACCGGCAAGGTGGTGATGCTCACCGGCGTGACCCTGGCGATCGGCGTCGGCACCTGGATCCTCTCGCCGATCAAGTTCCAGGCCGACATGGGCGTGCTGCTGGCCTTCATGTTCGTCTGGAACATGGTCGGCGCGCTGGTCCTGCTGCCGGCGCTGGCCTACTTCCTGTTGCCGGTTAGCAAAGCGTCTGCCGCCGGGCAGCCGGCCAACCTGATGCATAGCGCGACGAGCAGCGCCGAACGCCCGCAGTTGTCGACAGCTACCCCGCTGCACCGTAGCGCAGGGTGAGACGGTCACGCCCATGGTCCATTCCACACAACAAGAAGAGATCGCCATGTTCAGTCTGAACGCCGCTCTGCAGGTCCTCTGGCAGGAATTCCATACCGGCCTCGCCGATTTCGGCGCGAGCTTCTGCGGTTTGCCGAAGGCTGGCAGTGCCGCCGCGGAGGTGCGCGATGAGCGTTGAGCACGTTGCCCGCCAGGCCGGATTGCCGCAGTCATTGCTGCTGTTGCTCGGCAGCTGCCTGCCAGTACTCGGAGCGGTACTGCTGGCACCGGTGCTGCCGCGCATGCAGGAGCACTTTGCCGACACCGCCGGTGCCGCCGTGTTGGTGCCAATCGCCCTGACCCTGCCGGCGCTGGTGATTGCCCTGGTGGCGCCGTTCGCCGGGATGATTGCCGACCGCCTCGGGCGCAAGCCGCTGCTGCTCGGCGCCATGCTGCTCTACAGCCTGTGCGGCCTGCTGCCACTGTGGCTGGACTCGCTGCACGCCATCGTCATCAGCCGCGCCGGCATCGGTCTGGCCGAGGCGGCGATCATGACCGGCTGCACCACGCTGATGGGCGACTACTACAACGGCGCACGCCGCGAGCGGCTGTTCGCCCTGCAGATGGTCGCCACCTCACTGTCGGCGGCGGTGTTCATGGCGGTCGGCGGTCTGCTCGGCGAGAACGGCTGGCGCACGCCGTTCGTCCTGTATGCGGTGGGCCTGCTGTTCCTGCCGCTGATGGCCAAATTGCTCTGGGAGCCGCACGGCGATAGCGCGCCGCGCGCCGTCACCCCGGAGTCCAACGCGTTTCCGTGGCGCGGCCTGGCGCCGCTCTATCTGCTCACCGTGCTGGCCGGCGTCAGCCTGTTCGTGGTGCCGGTGCAGGCCGGCTACCTGCTCAACCTGCTGCACGTCGATGCGCCGCAGCAGATCGGCATGACCATGGGCGCCAATCAGCTGGGCGTACTGGCCGGCGCCCTTGGTTTTCGTCTGCTCAGCGGTATGCCGGCACACCGGCAGATGATTGTGGCCTTTGTCCTCGCCGGCCTGGGCGGCCTGTTGATGGCGCTGGCCGGCAGTCATGCCCTGGTAGTTATCGCGGTGCTGATCAACGGCCTGGGCATCGGCCTGATGTTGCCGACTTTGATCACCTGGATCATGGCGCAGGTCGACTTTCCGCAGCGCGGCCGCGCGGCGGGGGGCTTCACTGCGGCGATCTTCGCCGGCGAGTTCGTCAGCCCGCTGGTGGTGCTGGCGATTACCGGTGGTGCCAATGAGCAACTGCCCACGGCGCTGCTGGGAGTGGCGCTGCTGCAGTTGCTGGTGGCGCTGCTGTGCCTTGGCCTGCGCGCTATGCGAGGCGTGGTTCAGGCGGTTCACTAAGCATCGCGCAATGACATGACGGCCCCGTCGATAAGAGGGCCAAGCACTCGATGAGAAGACCAGAGGAAGCGACCATGACCTTTCTGCGTAATGCCTGGTACCCCGCGGCGTGGGATACCGAGGTTCCGATAGGCGAACTGTTCAACCGCACCTTACTCAATGAGTCGGTATTGCTGTTTCGCGACAGCAGCGGCGTCGCCAAGGCTATTTCAAACCGCTGCCCGCACCGTTTCGCGCCCTTGCATATGGGCACCCTGCGAGGCGATTCGGTGCAATGCGCTTATCACGGCCTGTGTTTTGACGGCAGTGGTACCTGCACCCACAACCCCCATGGTGACAGCGCGATTCCACGGGCCGCCAAGGTCAAGGCCTATCCCCTGGTCGAACGTCACAGCCTGCTGTGGATCTGGATGGGCGATGTCGCCGCAGTCGATGCGCAGTTGATCCCGGATTTCAGCTGCATGGACAGTGAACAGTGGTATGCCGGTAAACGCTACCTGCACGCTAAGGCCAACTACGTACTGGAAACGGACAACATCATGGACCTCAGCCATATCGAGTTCCTGCACCCCAGTACGTTGGGTGGTGATGGCGTCAAAAGCGCGCTCACCAGCGTGCAGGAGGAAGGCGACACCGTCTGGTCCAACCGCCAGACCGTTGCCGAGATCATGCCGGAGTTCCTCTATAACGCCTGGAAAATTCCGCTTAACACCCCGGTGGACCGTTGGATCGATGTGCGCTGGGACGCACCGGCCAGCATGTTGCTGTTCTCCGGCGCAGTGGCCACTGGGCGGCCGCGCGAGGAGGGTGTGTCGACGCCGATTCCGCACCTGTTTACGCCAGAAACCGCAACCACCACCCACTACTGGTATGCGATGTGTTTTCCCAAGGCGATGGGGGAGTTTGGCGAGACCTTGGCAGAGGAACAGGCTGACGCGATCACGCAGCCATTCAGGCATGAAGATCTACCCATGCTTGAGGCCCAACAGCAAATGATGGGCGATGCGAATTTCTGGGATCTGAAACCCGTCCTGCTAGTCGGTGATGCAGGTGCCATTCGTGCACGTCGTGTGCTCGACCGGTTGATTGCTGCAGAACAGCCGGTGGGGAATAAGTAATGATCGATGTAATCGTCACCAGCAAATGCCGCGAAGCCGAAGGCATTTGCAGTTTTGAACTGACCGCCGCCGACCAGCGTCCGCTGCCGGCATTCAGTGCGGGATCGCATGTCGACGTGCACCTGCCGGGGGGGCTGGTACGCCAGTATTCCCTGTGCAACCACCCCGAGGAGCGTCACCGCTACCTGCTCGGCGTGCTGCTTGACCCGGCATCGCGTGGCGGCTCGCAAGCCATGCATGAGCAAGTCGAGGAGGGCAGCCGGCTGCGTATCAGCGAGCCGCGCAACCTGTTCCCGCTGGTCCATGAGGCGGCTTACAGCATGCTCTTCGCCGGTGGTATCGGCATCACGCCGATCCTCTGCATGGCCGAGCGTTTGGCCCAGATCGGTGCTGCCTTCGAGCTGCACTACTGTGGCCGCTCGGCAGAGCGCATGGCTTTTATCGAGCGTATCCGCAGCTCGGCGTTTGCCGACTGCGTGCACGTCCATATCGACGATGGCGAGGCTGGCCAGCACCTCGAAGCAGCTCGGGTTTTATCCGCGCCGTCCAGTGATAGCCACCTGTATGTCTGTGGTCCAAACGGCTTTATGGAGCATGTGCTGGGTACCGCGCGCGAGCAGGGTTGGGCCGATGCGCAACTGCATCGCGAGTACTTCGCCGCCGCTGCTGCGACCACTGAGGCGGGCGGTTTTGAGGTGCAACTGGCCAGCTCCGGCCAGTGCTTCCAGGTGCCGGCCGAGCGCAGCGTGGCAGAGGTGCTACTGGAGGCCGGTATCGACATTCCGCTGTCTTGCGAGCAGGGCATCTGTGGCACCTGCATTACCCGCGTATTGGAAGGCGAGCCCGAGCATCACGACATGTTCATGACCGATGCCGAGAAGGCCCGCAACGACCAGTTCACTCCTTGCTGCTCGCGTGCCAAGAGCGCGCGGCTGGTTCTCGATCTCTGAGGTTTTTTGGATGAATCAATCGCTACCCGCTGCCGCCATTGCGCAGCTGTTCCTCGATGCCCGTTCGCACAATGGCTGGCTCGATCAGCCGGTGCCGGACGCGCAGCTGCAGCAGCTCTACGCCACCCTCAAGCAGGGCCCGACCAGCAACAACTGCTGCCCGGCGCGGTTCGTGTTTGTGCGCAGCGCTGAGGCCAAGCAGCAGTTGCTACCGGCGCTCAAGGGTCACAACGGCGAGAAGATGCTGCAGGCCCCGGTGACCGCTATCGTCGCCTTCGACAGCCGTTTCTTCGAGCTGCTGCCCGAGTTGTTCCCAATCTACGACGCCGCCGCACCCTATCGCGACAACCCACAAGCCGCACACCTCGCCGCCCTGCGCAACGGCAGCCTGCAGGGCGCCTACCTGATGCTCGCCGCCCGTGCCCTGGGTCTGGATTGCGGGCCGATGTCCGGCTTCGACAATGCACAGGTGGACGCCACGTTCTTCCCGGATGGTCGCTGGAAAAGCAACTTCCTGTGCAGCCTCGGTTATGGCGATGTCAGCAAATTGCGCCCGGCCGGACCGCGTCTGCCGTTCGATCAAGCCTGCCGTCTGGCCTAAGGCCGGACCTGGAGTAAGTCATGAGTGGACAACCGATCAAATCTTTCGATCCGCAAGCTGAGCAACCGGTCGCGAGCTTTCCACTGGATCAGTGGTATGTCGCCGGTTTCGCCTGGGAGCTCACCGAGAAACCGCTGGCGCGGACGCTGCTGAATCAGCCGCTGGTGTTGTTCCGTACTGCCGCTGGTGAAGTGGCGGCACTGGAAGACCGCTGCTGTCACCGCGCCTTGCCGCTGTCGCTTGGCATCCTGGAAGCGGATGGCCTGCGCTGTGGCTACCACGGCCTGTTGTTCGGCCCCAGCGGTCGGTGCCTGGAGATTCCCGGGCAGCTCAAGGTACCGGGCAAGGCCCGTGTGCGTGCGTTCACCGTGCGCGAGCGGGATCAGATCCTGTGGATCTGGTTTGGCCGCGACGAACAGGCGCCGCCGAGTGAAGAGCCACCTGCCTATCCGCACCACAGCAGCGGGCAGTATCTGTTCGGCGGTGACGTCTATCACTACGACGCGCCCTGGCAACTGATTCACGACAACCTGCTGGATCTCAGTCATCTGGGCTACGTGCACCTGCGCACCATCGGCGGTAACGCGCGTATCCACATGAATGCGCAGATGCAGGTCAGCGGCGACGAGTCATCGGTCAAGGTGGTGCGCTACATGCTCGACTCCGAACCGCCGCCCACCTACAGCGCTGCATTTCCGTTCAAAGAGCGCATCGACCGTTGGCAGGAAATCGAATTCAACCTGTCGCACTTGAAGATCTGGACCGGCGCGGTCGATGCCGGCAGCGAAGCGGTGGATGACCCGCAGCGTGGTGGTTTCCACATGCGCGGCTTCCACGGCATCACCCCGGAAACCGCCACCAGTTGCCACTACTTCTGGAGCATGGCCACCAACCCGGTTTCCAACCCCGATGAGACCCTGCGTACGGTGCTGGATCAGACCAAGCAGACCTTCGATGAGGACAAGCAAATCATCGAGGCGCAGTACGCCAACATGTTGCGCTTTGGCGAGCAGCCTATGGTGGATATCCACGTCGATGTGGGGCCCAACCGTGCGCGGCGAATCATCGAGCGTTTGCTCAAGGATTATCAGCGGTGAGTGCATTGTTCTCCCTCGCCGGCCAGGTCGCGCTGATCACCGGCGCGACCCGTGGCATCGGCCTGGCCATCGCCCGTGAATACGGCCGCGCCGGCGCGCGTCTGGCGCTCAGCAGCGAGAACGCCGACGACTGCCGGCAGGTGGTGGCCGCGCTGGCCGAGGAGGGCATCGTGGCCTGCGCGGTGCCCGCCGACCTCAGCCAGCAGAGCGAGGTCGAGGGCCTGGCCCGTGCGCTGCTGGCGCAGTTCGGGCGCATCGATGTCCTGGTGTGCAATGCCGGCGTGGCGCCGCATATGGGTCCGCTGGCCAGCGCCAGTGCGGCGCAGTGGGAACTGACCATGACCGTCAACTTGCGCAGTGCGGTCTGGTTGACCAATGCCCTGCTGCCGACGATGGCCGAGCAGGGCGGCGGCAGCGTGGTGCTGATGGCCAGCATCGCCGGTGTGCGTGGCAACCAGGGGCTGGGCTTGTACGGCCTGTCCAAGGCGGCGCTGGCGCAACTGGCGCGCAACCTGGCGGTGGAGTGGGGGCCTCGCAATGTGCGGGTCAACGCCATCAGCCCCGGGGTGATCCACACCGAATTCGCCCGCCCGCTGACCGACAATCCAGCGGTGATGGACAAGCGCCTGGCCCTGACGCCGCTGCGCCGCGTCGGCGTGCCAGAGGAAGTCGCCGCCCTGGCCCTGCTGCTGGCCGCACCCGGCGGCGCCTTCATTACCGGACAGAACCTGGTCGTCGATGGTGGCACCACCATCGGCGACGGCAATTGAGCGAGGAGTCGCACATGCAACAACTTCCCGGCTTCAAACGCGTGGTCACCGGGCATGATGCCCAGGGCCAGGCAGTGGTCGCACAGAGCGGGCCGACGCCGAACAACTTCCCGCTCAAGGCGGTGCCTGGCACGGTGTTCTACGAGGTGTGGAACAGCGTCGGCAGCCCGGCCGTGCTGGACAACGGCGACGACCCGACCAGCCAGCCGCTGCAGTTGAGTCCGGCGCCGCTGGGCAGCGTGATCCGCGTGGTGGATATCCCGCCGGACAGCGTGCAGAACCAGGTCAGCGCCGCCGATGCCGCAGCCGCCTTCGCCGAAATTGGTCAGGCCCATGCCGGCACCGGCCAGGCCGACTCCAAACACAAGCTGATGCACCGCACCGAAACCCTCGACTACGGCGTAGTCACCGAGGGCGAGGTGTGGCTGGTGCTGGACGGCGAAGAGGTGCAGCTCAAGCGCGGCGACATCGTCGTGCAGCGTGGCACCAACCATGCCTGGAGCAACCGTACCGAACAGATGGCGCGCATGGTCTTCATCCTCCTCGACGGCCAATACGCCGGCGACCTGGCCGCTTTACACGGAGCTCACCCATGAAGTTGGCAACCCTGAACAACGGCAGCCGCGACGGCCGCCTGCTGGTGGTCTCGCGCGACTTGACGCGTGCGCTGGACGCCGGGCATATCGCCGCGACCCTGCAGCTGGCCGTCGAGAGCTGGACCAGCGTCGAGCCGAAGCTGCAGGCGCTCTACCGCGATTTGAACGCGGGCAGCGCCGATGGTGCGTTCGTCTTCGATCCGGCTGCGGCCATGGCCCCGTTGCCGCGCGCCTACCAGTGGCTGGATGGCTCGGCCTTCCTCAGCCACGGCGCGCTGATGCAGAAGGCCTTTCACCTGGAGCCGATCGACGGAGCGGACACCACGCCGCTGATGTACCAGGGCGCCGGTGACGATTTCCTCGGCTCGCGTGACGATATCCCGTTGCCCAGCGAGAGCCAGGGAATCGACTTCGAAGGCGAGTTCGCCGTACTGGTCGACGCGGTGCCGATGGGCTGCGCGGCCGAGCAGGCCGCTGGGCACATCAAGCTGATCCTGCAGGTCAACGACGTCAGCCTGCGCGCCCTGGCGCCGCGCGAGATGAAGACCGGCTTCGGCTTTCTGCAGGCCAAGCCCGCATCCAGTTTCGCCGCCGTGGCGGTGACTCCGGACGAACTGGGCGACGCCTGGCGCGAGGGCCGCGTGCACCTGCCGCTGCAGGTGGAATGGAACGGCGAGTGGTTCGGCCATCCGCACGGCGGGGCGATGAACTTCAGCTTCCCGCAGCTGATCGCCCATGCCGCGCTGACCCGTCGCCTGGGCGCTGGCACCCTGATCGGTTCCGGCACCGTGTCCAACGCTGATCGCCGTGTCGGTTCGGCCTGCATCGCCGAGCGCCGTGCCATCGAGATGATCGAACACGGCGCGCCGCAGACCGGTTTCATGCGCTTCGGTGATCGTGTGCGCATGGAGGTGCTGGGCAGCGACGGGCAGTCGCTGTTCGGTGCCATCGACCAACGCGTCGTGCCGGCCGCCGGCTGAGGAGAACGCCATGCGCGTGATGGTCACAGGTGCCAATGGTTTTGTCGGGCGTGCCCTGGTCCAGCGTCTACTCGACGCCGGCGAGTTGCGTGGGCGGCCGATCAGCGCGTTGATGCTGCTGGACAAGGATTTTTCGGGCTTTCCTGAAGACAAGCGCCTGCGTCGGCATTACGGCAGCGTCACCGACGCCGCCTTGCTGCGCCGGGTGCTGGCCGATGGCATCGACGTGGTCTTCCACCTGGTGAGCATCCCCGGTGGCGCCGCCGAGGAGCAGTACGCGCTCGGCTACCAGGTCAACCTGCTGGCCAGCCTGGAGTTGCTCGACCAACTGCGTGGCCTGCCCGGCGCACCGGTGCTGGTGTATGCCAGCAGCGTGGCGGTGTATGGCGGCGCGCTGCCGGCGCGGATGGATGAAAGCGCGGCGCTGCGCCCCGAGTTGTCCTACGGCGCGCACAAATTGATGGTGGAAGCCGCCCTCAGCGACTTGGCGCGGCGCGGCGAGGTGGATGGTCGCGCCGTACGTCTGCCCGGCATCGTCGCCCGCCCGCGTGAACCCAATGGCCTGCGCTCGGCGTTCATGAGCGATCTGCTGCGCGCCTTCGCCGGTGGCGAGCCCTATCGCTGCCCGGTATCGCCGCAGGCCAGCGCCTGGTGGATGTCGGCGCGTTGCTGCGTGGACAACCTGCTACTGGCCGCCGAGCTGAACGGCGCCGCGCTCGGCGCCCAGCGGGTCTGGCAATTGCCGCTGCTGCAGTTGTCGATCGCCCAGGTCGTCGATGCCCTGGCCGCGGCCTACGGCCAGGAGCGCCGCGGGCTGATCAGCTTCGCTCCGGATACCAGGCTGGAGGCGCTGTTCGGCTGCTTCCCACCGATGAAAACACCCCAGGCCCGCGCGCTCGGTTTCCGCCACGACGGCTCGGCCGCGGCCCTGGTGCGCAATTCTCTCAACCCTTTGTCCCCGGCGCGGCGTGCGCCGGTGGCCGCTGCAGGAGTGACTGCCGATGCAAATGACTAAACGCCGCCTGGTGGACCTGTCCGTCACCCTGGACAACAACCCCTACACCGATCCTCCGCCGCTGTTGCCGAAGATCGACTACATGGACCACCAGCAGGGCTGGTCGGAGATGGCGGCGATGTTTCCTGGCCTGTCCAAGGACCAGTTGCCCGGTGATGAATCCTGGGCCGCCGAGCGCCTGCAGATCACCACCCACAGCGGCACGCACATGGACGCGCCGTGGCACTACGCCTCGACCACCGATGGCGGCAAGCCGGCCTTCGGTATCGACGAACTGCCGCTGGACTGGTGCCTGCAGCCCGGGGTCAAGCTGGACTTCCGTCACTTGGCGGACGGCCATGTGGTCACCGCCGCTGAGGTGGAAGCTGAGCTGGCGCGTATCGGTCATGCGCTGCAGCCGCTGGACATCGTGCTGGTCAACACCCGCGCCGGCGCGCTGTTCGGCCAGCCGGGCTACCTGGATGCCGGCGTCGGTATCGGCCGCGAAGCGACCCTGTACCTGCTGGAGCGTGGCGTGCGGGTGGTCGGCACCGATGCCTGGAGCTGGGATGCGCCGTTCAAGTACACCCGCGAACGCTTCGCCGCCAGTGGCGATGCCTCGATCATCTGGGAAGGGCACAAGGCCGGACGTGACATCGGCTATGGGCAGATGGAGAAGTTGGCCAACCTCGACAGCCTGCCGGCCAACGGTTTCCTGGTCTCCTGCTTCCCCTACAAGATCAAGCATGCCTCGGCCGGCTTCGTCCGCGCCGTGGCGATCTTCGAGGAGTAATTCGTGGATAAAGTCTTTCCCAGCGCCTCCGCCGCCCTTGCCGGTCAGGTCGAGGACGGCATGACCCTGGCCGTTGGCGGCTTCGGCCTGTGCGGCATTCCCGAAGCGCTGATCGCCGCCCTGCGCGACAGCGGCAAGAGCGGCCTCACCGCGATCAGCAACAACGCCGGGGTCGATGGCTTCGGCCTCGGCCAGCTGTTGGCAACCCGGCAGATCCGCAAGATGATTTCTTCCTACGTCGGCGAGAACAAGGAGTTCGAGCGCCAGTACCTGGCCGGTGAACTGGAACTGGAGTTCACCCCGCAGGGCACCCTGGCCGAGAAGCTGCGCGCCGGCGGCGCGGGCATCCCGGCGTTCTTCACCAAGACCGGCTACGGCACCCTGGTCGCCGAAGGCAAGGAGACCCGCCAGTTCGACGGCGAGTGGTATGTGCTGGAAAAGTCGCTGACCGCCGACGTCGCCCTGGTCAAGGCGTGGAAGGCCGACAAGGCCGGCAATCTGTTGTTCAACAAGACCGCACGCAACTTCAACCCGCTGGCCGCCATGGCCGGGCGGATGTGCATCGCCGAAGTCGAGGAAATCGTCGAGATCGGCGAACTGGATGCCGACCAGATCCATCTGCCGGGCATCTACGTACAGCGCCTGGTGCACAACCCGGAACCGGAGAAACGCATCGAACAACGTACGGTGAGGAGCTGAAAATGGCCTGGAGCCGTGACCAAATGGCGCAACGCGCCGCGCAGGAATTGCAGGATGGCTTCTACGTCAACCTCGGCATCGGTCTGCCGACCCTGGTGGCGAACTACATTCCCGAGGGCATGGACGTCTGGCTGCAAAGCGAGAACGGCCTGCTCGGCATCGGTCCTTTTCCACGAAAAGAGGACGTCGATGCCGATCTGATCAATGCCGGCAAGCAGACCATCAGCACGCTGCCCGGCAGCAGCTTCTTCAACAGCGCCGAGTCCTTCGCGATGATTCGCGGCGGCCATATCAACCTGTCGATCCTCGGCGCCATGCAGGTGTCGGCAGGCGGCGATCTGGCCAACTGGATGATCCCCGGCAAGATGGTCAAGGGCATGGGCGGCGCCATGGACCTGGTGGCTGGGGTCAAGCACGTGGTGGTGCTGATGGAACATTGCGCCAAGGACGGAGCGGCGAAGATTCTCGAGCGCTGCGACCTGCCGCTGACCGGTGTCGGCGTGGTCGACCGGATCATCACCGACATGGCCGTGCTGGATGTCACGGCCAGCGGCCTCCAACTGATCGAGCTGGCGCCGGGGGTATCCCTGGCCGAGCTGCGCGATGCCACCGGCTGCCCGGTGCTCGCCTGATGGTTTTGCCCACGCGAGTCGCCACACTCTGGGTCTCGAAAGGTGCGTGGGCGTTTTATGCCCAGGCACCGCAGGCGCTGTGCGCAGCGCTTGCGGTGTCGGCGTTGTCACTGATCACATCGCCCAGCGACTGCGTAGCGCGCAGCGACTAACAAGCGAGGTCGTAATGAACTTCAAGCGTCTCCCTTCTGCCCTGGTGCTTGGCCTGCTGCTGGCCGGGCATGCCGTGGCCGCTACGCCTGAGCCGCGGCCGAACATCCTGCTGATCCTCGCCGATGACCTGGGCTATTCCGACCTCGGCGCTTTCGGTGGCGAAATCAGCACCCCGCGTCTGGACCAGTTGGCCAAGGACGGGGTGCAGCTGACTGGCATGTACGGTGCACCGACCTGCTCGCCGACGCGCGCAATGCTGATGTCTGGCACTGACAATCACCTGGCGGGCCTGGGCAGTATGGCCGAAGGGTTGCAACCGTTTCAGCGTGGCAAGCCGGGTTACGAGGGCTTCCTCAATCAACGCAGTTACTCGATTGCCGAGCTGCTCCGCGACGGCGGTTATCACACCCTGATGGCGGGCAAATGGCACCTGGGGCTGGCGCCCGATCAGGGGCCGGACCAGCGTGGCTTCGAACAGTCCTTCACCCTGCTCGAGGGCGGGGCGGCGCACTTCAAGCCTGCCCGCGTAGCGCCGAGCAAGCTCGAGCAAGTGCACTACCGCGAGAACGGCCTGCCGGTGGAGGTACCGGACGATTTCTACTCCACCGATTTTTACACCGACAAGCTGATCAGCTACCTGCAGAACACGCCGAAGGATGGCAAACCATTCTTCGCCTATGCCGCCTATACCTCGCCGCATTGGCCATTGCAGGCGCCCGAAAGCTACCTGCAGAAGTACCAGGGCCGTTACGACCAGGGCTACGACAGCGTGCGCCTGGCGCGCATCGCGCGGATGAAGAAGCTGGGCTTGCTGGCGGCGGACTTCCAGCCTGCGCAACCGCTGCCGGCCAATCCCAAGCTGCCGCAATGGGAACAGTTGAGCCCCGAGCAGCAGAAGCTCGAGGCGCGCAAGATGGAAATCTATGCGGCGATGGTCGACAACCTCGACCACAACATCGGGCGTTTGCTCGACTACCTGCGCAAGAGCGGGCAGTACGACAACACTCTGATCGTGTTCATGTCCGACAACGGTGCCGCCGGCGAAAACCATGCGCAGTTCTACCCGGTCGCGGCGAACACCGATAACAGCTACGCCAACCTTGGCCGGCGCGGCTCGCAGATCGACTACGGCCTGCGCTGGGCGGAAGTCAGCGCGGCGCCGCTGCACCTGTTCAAGGGGACTACCGCGGAGGGCGGTATCAGCGTGCCAGCGCTGATGCGCCTGCCCAAGGCGCTGCAGCGTCAGGGGCTGGAGCCGGGCGTAGCGCGCGTCGACGATCTGGCGCCGACCTTCCTGGCGCTGGCCGGCCTGCCACTGCCTGCCGTCGCGGGCAAACACCCGATCACCGGCCGGTCGCTCCTGCCTCTGCTGGCCGGGCAGGGCAGTCCGCATGCCGCCGCGCCGCTGGCCGGCGAGTTGTTCGGCAATAGCTACTACCGCGAGGGCAACCTCAAGCTGCTCGGCGTGCGTCCGCAGGTCGGCTTTGGCGATGCGCCACAGCCCCTGCAATGGCAGCTGTTTGACCTGTCCACCGACCGCGGCGAGCGCCACGACCTGGCTGCCGAGCAGCCGCAGACCGTGCAGCGTCTCAGGCAGGCCTGGCAGGACTACGCACAACGCGTTGGCGTGGTCTTCCCGCCGGCGGCGAAGACGGCGTCCGTGCCTTGATCCACCACCTTCGACCGAGCGCCCGTGCTCGGTCGCAGCTTTTCTGGAGCTAGCCGAACATGCGCATTCCGTATCTTTTGGGTTCTGTTCTAACCCTGTTGCTGGCCTTCAGCCAGCCCAGCCGTGCGGCTGCGCCAGATAGCGCCGACACCGCGCAGGCCAAGCACCTGCTGCAGAGTGCCGTCGAGTATTACCGGGTGCAGGGCGATGCCGCCTTCGCCGCCTTCAGCCGGCAGGGTGAGTTCATTGATGGCGAGCACTACGTCTTCGTCGTCGACACCCGTGGCACCATGCTCGCCAGTGGCGGCACCTCGGCGGTGCTGATCGGCCGGGACGTTTCCGCAGTCCTTGAGCCGGAGTTGCGCACCGCCTTTGCCCAGGCGCTGGCCAGCGACGAAGGCCAGGTCCAGACCGCCGAGTACCGCTGGATGAATGCCCGCGACAGCCGCGTCGAGCGCAAGCAGGTGTACTACCAGCGGGTCGGCGAACGCATCATCGCGGTCGGCCACTACCTGCCGCGCGCCGCCCCGGAACAGGCGCAGAACCTGTTGAACCGCGCCGTTGCGGCGTTTAGCAAAGACCCGCAGGGCACCCTCCATTCGATCAACCAACTCTCCGCGGATTTTCGCGAGGATGACCTGTACGTCTTCGTTGTCGATCTGGACAACCGGCGTTACGTCGCCCACGGCTACAACCTGCGGCTGCTGGGCGTGGATTTCGCCACTATCCAGGATCCGGAAGGCAAGCCGGTCGGCGCGCCGATCCTGGCGCTGATGAGCACCGCCGCGAGCGGCGGCTACGACTACCATTGGAAGAACCCGGTGACCGCCAAGGTCGAGGGCAAGCACGCCTTGCTGCGCAAGGTCGGGCACTACCTGCTCGCGGTGGGTTATTACCGCGAGACGAAATGAGGAGCGTGTGATGACGGTGTATGACGCCTATGTGAACTGTGCCAATCCGGCCCGGCTGATGACCCGGCTGTGCCGGCACTGGGGCCACAAGTTCACGGTCGAGTTGGACGAAGGACGCGGCGCGGTGGAGTTTCCCAACGGCCGCTGTGAGTTCGTCAGCGAGGTCGGCCTGCTGCAGGTCAGCCTGCGCATGCCGGAGGACAACCAGGCGCGCATGCAGCAGGTGGTCGCCGAGCATCTGCAGCGCATGGCCGGCGACGAGCCGCTGGTTATCGAATGGCGCGTGCGGCTGGAGTAGCGTTCAGGCCGGCGGGTTGAGTTGGCGGCTGAGCGTGCGGTCTTCCAGACGCAGGGCGATCAGCAGTGGCAGCAACGCAAGGCCGGCGTCGATCAGCAGCAGGTGACGGAAGGCATTGTGCAGCGCTTCGCGATCCAGAGTCGGCAGGGCCACGCCCGCTTCGGATAACGCGCAACTGGGGCAATCCGGCAGCAGACGCCATAGCAGGCTGGATAGCAGCGCCGCACCCAGCGCCCCACCCAGACCACGGAACAGACCACAGACGCCGGTGGCCACCCCCAGGTGGCTGCTCGGCGCCGCGCTTTGCACCGCCACCAGCGCGGTGGGGAACTGCAGGCCGAGTGCAGCACCGCACATCAGCAAGATGAGCAGCGCCACCGGTCCCGCCAGGTTCGGCAGCAGCGCCAGCAGCACCAGGCTGAGCGGCATCAGCAAGGTGCCGCACAGGATCATCGGTTTGTAACGTTGCAGGCGCGCACTCAGGCTGCCAGCGATGTAGGCGCCGAGCGGCGCGCCGAACGCCACCGCCATCAGTTGGCTGGCGCTGGTGCCGGCGCCTCCAGCGCTATGGGCCTGCAGCGGAATCAGCACGGCCAGGCCGACCCCCTGGAAGTTGGCGAAGAACAGCAGCAGCCAGCCCGAGCGCACCGGAGCCAGGCGCAGCAGGCCCGGTGGGATCAGCGGCTCGGCACTGCGCGATTGCTGCCAGGCGAATAGCGCCAGGCCCGTCACGCCGAGCAGGAGGGACAGACCGTTCGGCGCCAGCAGCCACTGGGGCTGCTGGCCGAGGCGGGTGACCAGCACCAGCAGGCTGCCCAGGCCGAGAATCAGCAGGGCGCTGCCGAGGTAGTCGATGCGTGCATCGCGGCGCTTCTCCACCAGCCCGGCGAGACGTCGCTGGCAGAGGAACCAGGCCAGCGCGCCGAGCGGCAGGTTGATCCAGAACACCCAGCGCCATGACCATTGGCTGCTCAGCAAGCCGCCCAGCGATGGGCCGATCAGACTGGCCAGCGCGAACATGCCGCTGAACCAGGCCTGATAGCGTCCGCGTTCGGCGGGGGCGATGAGGTCTCCGATCAACGCCTGGATGGTCGCCAGCAGGCCGCCGGCGCCGATGCCTTGCAGGACCCGCCCCGCCACCAGTTGCGCCATGTCTTGCGCCAGGCCGCAGAGCAGCGAGGCGAGCACGAACAGCCCGATGGCAAGCGCCAACAAGCGCCGTCTGCCGAGCAGGTCGCCGAGCTTGCCGAAGATCGGTGTGGTCACGGTCATGGCCAGCAGGTAGCCGGACACCACCCAGGCCAGCAGCTCGCTGCCCGGCAGGTGCTGGGCGATGTCGGGCAGGGTCACGGCGACGATGGTCTGGTCGAGCGCGGCGAGGAACAGGCCGAGCATCAAGCCGACCAGGACGCTGCGCAGCTGCGTGGGACTGAGGGGTGGGGCGGCCGGGATGCTGGTCATGAACTGTCCTTACTCTGCATCGAGTTTGGCCAGGCCATCGGTGACCTGGCCAAGGTAGTAGGCGGCGCTGCTAGGTACCCAATCGAGATCATGCTGGAGCAGGCGCGGGCGGATGAAGTCGTATTTGCGCTTGAGCTTGGCCAGCTCATTGACCTGTTGCGGCCATTGCCGCTGCAGCTCGTTGAAACCCTGGAGGATCTGCTGATCCAGTTGCGGGAAAGTGTTGTCATCGACGCTCACCACATACACCGCGAGCGAGCCGAAGGTGCGCGTCTCATAGAGCAGCAAAAGACGCTCAACGTTCAGGCTCAGGCGATGCAGATCGAGCTGCTGCGCTTCGCCGGGCAGTGCGGCGGCATAGCGCTTGGCGGCTTGCTGATCGAGACGGGTTTGGGCCTCCAGCAGCGGGTTGATCCAGTTGGGGTAGAGCTGGGCCTCGCTGGCTGGCTGACGTTCCAACTCGGCAATCTGGCGGCCCATGTCCGCCGCAGCGGTGCTCAGCACGGGGTCCTGCTCCTCGGTCAGCAGCTGTTGCAACTGCTGCAGGTCCTGGCGATAGCGTTCGGCATGTTTGGGGTCGCTGCCGTCCTGGTTGGGGTTGTAGTAGACCAGCAGGTTGCTGCAGACACTGAAAGCCTCGCTGCGGATGGCTTGCAGCCGCGCGCCGGGCAGGCTGGCCGAGGCCAGGTTGGCGCTCAGCAGCAGCAACAGCAGGCAGAGCGAACGGATAGGCATGGCGGCATTCCTTTGTTGTTGTTTTGGCTCATGCTGTGGCGCCGTGCCGGACCCGCAAGGTGCGGGCCCGGTGCCGTTCTGGTCGCGGCGGATAGCTGCGACAGTTCGGCGGGCGCAGGAGGAGAACAACGGCAGCCTTGTGGGCAGCGCGTCGACAGCCAGGGCTCTTGGCGGAGTACCTTAGGCAGTGGGCCGGCGGCTCGGCAATCCGGCGCAGCGAACAGGGTTCGATTAGCGCCCAGAAAGCGTCGTGACGGGCTCACAGGCTGTGAAAAAACGCCTGGGGCTGTCCCGCCTCTAGGCGCCGGAGAACACTATTCGATGGGCTCGTAAGGGAGACCGACGTAGTTTTCCGCAATGGTTTTGCGCCCTGCTTCGGAGCCGACGAAGTAGTCCAGTTCGGTCTGCTGCATGCGCTGGCTGAAGGCATCGGTATCGGGGAACTTGTGCAGCATCGAGGTCATCCACCAGGAGAAGCGCTCGGCCTTCCAGATGCGTTTCAGGCACACCGCGGAATAGCGCTCGAGCAGATCGTGACGGCCCTGGCGATAGACCTTGAGGAGGATGCGATACAGCGTGCTGACGTCGCTGGCCGCCAGGTTCAGGCCCTTGGCGCCGGTGGGCGGGACGATGTGCGCGGCGTCGCCGACCAGGAACAGGTGGCCGTACTGCATGGGCTCGACCACGTAGCTGCGCAGCGGGGCGATGCTCTTTTCGATCGACGGACCGGTGATCAGGCGGGCGGCGGTTTCGTCCGGCAAGCGGCTTTTCAGCTCGTTCCAGAAGCGCTCATCGGACCAGTTCTCGACCTGCTCCTCGGCGCCCACCTGCACGTAGTAACGAGTGCGCGTCGGCGAACGCATGCTGCACAGGGCGAAGCCGCGCTCGTGGTTGGCGTAGATCAGTTCCTCGTTGACCGGCGGTGTGTCGGCCAGCACCCCCAGCCAGCCGAACGGATAGACCCGTTCGAACTCGGTGAGCACGCCCTGCGGGATCGATTGGCGTGCCACGCCATGGAAGCCATCGCAGCCGGCGATATGGTCGCAATCGAGGCGCACGCTTTCGCCATTGAGGGTGAAGGTGACGTGCGGCTGCTCGCCCTTGAGCTCGTGCAGCTGGGCATCGGGCACGCTGTAGAAGGTGGTGGCGCCGCTGGCTTGGCGGGCCACCATCAAATCGCGGGTGACCTCGGTCTGGCCGTAGATCATCACGGTCTTGCCGCCCGTCAGTTCCTTCAGGTCGAGGCGTTCGCGGCGGCCGTCGAAGGCCAGCTCGAAACCGTCATGCACCAATCCTTCACGGTCCATGCGCGCGCTGACACCGGCTGCGCGCAGCAAGTCGACCATGCCTTGTTCGAGCACTCCGGCGCGGATGCGGCCGAGTACGTAGTCGGGGCTCTGGCGTTCGATGACGACGTTGTCGATGCCGGCATTACTGAGCAGCTGGCCGAGCAAAAGGCCGGAAGGGCCGGCGCCGATGATGGCGACTTGAGTTTTCATTGTTAGAGTCCTCATGGACGCGGAGGGGAGCGCGCCGCAATGCCTGGACCTGTATTTTTGGTGGATGACCTTTGTGCTTGAAGGCAAAATCCGCGTGTTTAGTTGGATTTTTCGAGGCTTTGGCGATATGGCTGCAAGGTCGAGCAATAGCGTGCCGGTATTCAAGCTGTACGGCGAGACAGCCTGGCCGACGCCGGATCTGATCCATTGCGAGTCGATTGCCGAGCGCAGTCGCCTGCACGACTGGCTGATCAGGCCGCACCGCCATACCGATCTGGTGCAGCTCCTGTATGTGCAGCGCGGCGAGGCCTGGCTGGAAGTCGAGGGCGTAGCCAACTATATCGACGCGCCGGCGCTACAGGTGGTGCCGGCACTGGCCATCCATGGTTTTCGCTTCTCGCCGGATGTGCAGGGCCACGTGCTGAGCCTGGCAATGCCGCTGGTTGAGCAACTCGCCGCCGAATTCGCCCCCGACTTGCTGCGGCAGGCCGGCTGCTACCTGGTCGGTGCCGATCGGCCGCGGCTCGATACGCTGTTCGCCTCCATCGCCGATGAGTATCAGCAGCAGGAGTCCGGCCGCGACCAGATGCTCACGGCGCTGATCACCACGCTGCTGATCTGGGGCGGCCGCCGCGTGCGCCTGCATGGTCAGGCCGATGCCGGTGAGCAGGCGCCGGGGCGCGAACACCTGCGCGCCTTCACGCGCCTGCTCGAGGCACATTTCCGTGAGCACTGGCCAATCGAACGCTACGCCAACCAGCTCGGCATCAGCGCCGCCCACCTGAATGCCCTGTGCCGCCGATTCGCCGGTATGTCGGCATTGCAGCTGATCAACCAGCGCTTGTTGCTCGAGGCGCGCCGCTGCCTGGTCTACACCGCCATGACCATCGCCGAGGTATCCGACAGCATGGGCTTTTCCGAGCCGGCGTACTTTTCGCGATTCTTCAAGAAGGGACTGGGCGTGTCGCCGAAGGAGTTTCGTGCTGGCAGAACGGATAGGTAGCAGTGTTTCTGCGTCGTGCTACCTGAGTGTTCTTCAGAGTTTCCCTAGGGCTGTAGAACATCTCGATGTGATCGAATAGGTCGCGTCTAGCTCCTTCCGGCTGTCGTGGATTTTGCGCCTGATCTGACTCGAGGAAAGTTCTACTTCTGACGAGCACTAATTTATGGGGGGCGATCAATTCAACCCTTTACAGGCGAGACTCCTCGCCTGAGTCGAGTTCGGTGGGTTTGTGGCTAAGACACTGATTGTTGGTGGTGGTGTTATCGGGCTGTTGTCTGCGCAGCTATTGGCGGCACAGGGGGAGGAGGTGCTGTTGGTTGAGCGGCAGCAGTTGGGCGCCGAGTCGTCTTGGGCGGGTGGTGGAATTGTTTCTCTACTCTACCCTTGGCGTTACAGTCCAGCCGTGTGTGCCTTGGCTCACTGGTCGCAAGCTTTTTACCCCGCATGGGGGGAGCGGCTAAGAGACTCGACCGGTATTGATCCAGAGGTTCGTGCTACGGGGTTGTTCTGGCTGGATTTGGAGGATGAGCAACAAGCCTTGGATTGGGCGCGTGAGCAAGGGCGCAAATTGACGCCGGTCAATATAGAGAAAGTCGCCCAGAATGTTCCTGCGTTGGGGGAGGGTTTTCGACGAGCACTTCACATGCCAGGGGTTGCCAATGTGCGTAACCCTCGGTTGCTGCGAGCTTTGAGGGCTACGTTGGCTGAGAGTGCGAATGTGACGGTGCTTGAGAATACCGAGGTTAGTGGTTTTCTTCTGCAAGCTGGGTGTGTTCTGGGGGTCAATACATCGCACGGTGAACTGCGTGCTGAGCGTGCTGAGCGTGCTGAGCGTGTGGTGCTGGCGTCTGGAGCCTGGAGCGGTGAGTTGCTGACCACGCTTGGGCTTGAGTTGCCGGTTGAGCCGATCAAGGGGCAGATGATTCTCTACAAGTGTGCCGAGGATTATCTGTCGACCATGATCTTGGCGAGAGGCCGTTACGCAATTCCGCGCAAGGACGGGCACATATTGGTCGGCAGCACCCTAGAGCATGCGGGCTTCGACAAGGCGCCAACAAATACTGCACTGGCTAGCCTCAAGGCGTCGGTGCAGGAATTGTTGCCAGCCCTGGCGGGTGCCGAAGTGGTGGGCCACTGGGCTGGACTGCGTCCGGGATCGCCAGAGGGCATTCCTTTTATTGGCGAGGTGGCCGAGTTCCCGGGGTTATGGCTGAACTGTGGTCACTACCGCAATGGCCTGTTGTTGGCCCCTGCCTCGTGTCAGTTGCTTACGGATCTAATGCTTGGGCATACCCCCATTGTTGAGCCAACGCCTTATGCCCCGGCAGGACGCTTGGGTTGAACCCTCTGCGGCAATTGTCAGGTTAGGGTTCAGAAATTGCGTGCGATTCCGGTGAAGCTAACAGCAGCTCACCGCTATCCTCCAGAATGAACCTGAAGGCATTGAAGCTGCTGCTCAGATGGGTACGCTGTGCTCGAGCCTGCCAATGAGGTCAAGGGCATGCTCGAGTGGTGCCTGTCTCGGAGCAAGGCCTCCCAGTGCCGGTAGCATTCCACGCCATTCGCAATCTGGTCTGGTGCACCAGGTTGATGTTCGGACCCCTTCCTGCTTTTCGACCTTCTGGGATACAGAGCTCTCCTGAGACGGTGGCTCTGATATTGGGGGCCTACATGGCCTTGAGCCGTGGAACAGTCAATTATGAGGCCTTGATTTCAGACTGGTCCGGAGGCCGTTTGCGACTAAGTAATACGACCTTACCTTGGTCCCACTCTTTCTCATCATGCAGGCAATCCAGCATAGGCCGGGGATGTCTACCGGAGCGGGGGTAGTCCACCTCATCCTGGCCGCGCTCGTACCGGTGGCCGTCACCTGCATCGAGATTTGCCAGGCGCGGCAGCTTTCGACCCGATTATGGCGTTATCGGGATAAAGCTGTGTTTCGTTGGAGCGATACGCCCATGCCCGGTCCTTAAGATTTGTAGAGCCTTGGGTCGTAAGCGGGTGTTCTACCGTGCATGGCTGCCACGGCGGGGGGCAATTCCCGTCTGGCGCCGCAGGTGTTCAAGACACATTGCATTGGGGCGCTGCTTCGCGGGCGCTGTCGCAATCACAGGGTTGGGCAGCGAGTCGGTCTGGTAGCCGGGGGATGCGTAATGGATAGCACTCTGCAGGACGGATTCGGCCGCAGTGTCGATTACCTGCGTATGTCGGTAACTGATCGCTGCGACTTTCGCTGTGTGTACTGTATGGCAGAAGACATGACGTTTCTGCCTCGCCAGCAGGTGCTCAGGCTGGATGAGTTGTACCGATTGGCGGCGCTTTTTGTCGGCAATGGGGTAAGAAAGATTCGCCTCACCGGTGGGGAGCCGCTGGTGCGTAAGGGCATCGTCAGCCTCTGTGAAAGGATTGCTGCCCTGCCGGGGCTTCAAGAGTTGGTGATGACCAGCAACGGCTCGCAACTGGTGAAGATGGCGCAGCCGCTTGCCGATGCCGGAGTCAGGCGACTCAACATCAGCCTCGATAGTCTCGACCCAATGCGCTTTTGCGCCATCACCCGGAATGGCGACCTGGCCCAGGTTTTGGCCGGCATCAGTGCGGCCGCTGCGGCCGGCTTTGCCCGTATCAAGCTGAATACCGTGGTGATGCAGGGGCGCAATGCCGATGAGGTGCTCGATCTGGTTGACTATGCCGTCAATCGTGGGCTGGACATCAGTTTCATCGAGGAAATGCCGCTGGGGGAGGTCGGCCGTTCGCGCGGAGAAAGCTACTGCTCCAGTGACTGGGTGCGCGAGCGCATCGCACAGCGCTATAGCCTTTTCGATAGCGCCGAGCAGAGTGGCGGGCCGGCCCGTTATGTGCGCCTCCAGGGATTTCCCGAAAGCCGCATCGGCTTCATATCGCCGCATAGCCACAACTTCTGCGCCAGCTGCAATCGGGTGCGCCTGACGGTGGAGGGACGTCTGCTGCTGTGCCTGGGGCATGAGCATTCCATCGATCTGCGCGCCTTGCTGCGTCGCTACCCGGAAACCGACCAGCCCTTGCTCAGCGCCATTCACGCCGCCCTGCTGCGCAAGCCCCAGCGCCATGAATTCAGTTCGAGCGGAGAAGTGCAGGTACTGCGCTTCATGAATGCCACGGGTGGTTAGTCGCGTGTTCTGACGCTGGCTGAATGGGCGAAGTTCATCGAGCTTGAGCGGTGTGAACGTCGCTTCCGAAGCCTTGCGCTGGTAATCATCTGCCCAGGGACTGCGCGGTGCGCGGCTGGTGGACAAGGGCTGCGAGTGCGGTCGATTCATTCGTGGCGCTATTGGGATAACGCCGTGTCGCATTGGAGTGCCCCGACCAGGTCGGATTTCTATGATCGGGCATCACGGTGAAGCGCCGATGGCACTGCACTGTTCAAGACAACCTCGGAGGAAGGGTGGCCGATCCGGCTTCGGATCCGGATGCCTGCCGGCACGGCACTCTCTCCAGCAGGGTTGATTAGCGATGCCTGATAGGGAGTTGCCTGTCCCATGAAAGAAACGCCGTACCAAGTCCTCCAGGCTTGCGTTGTGTCGGCTGCAGTCCGGGTGACGTTCGGCCTGTACGGTGGGGGTGTGAAATGAGTGCCTTGCTGCAATGTCTGTCGCACACCCCGCTAGTGGGCCACGTAGACCCTGCGTCGGATGTGTTGGCGGAGGTCGATGCAACAGTCGCGGCTGCGCGTGCGCGCATCGATCGCTTTAATCCCGAGTTGGTGATCCTGTTCGCTCCGGATCACTACAACGGTTTCTTCTATGACCTGATGCCGTCGTTCTGTATCGGTGCTGCTGCCCATGCGATCGGCGATTTCGGCACGCTGGCCGGTCCGCTGCCGGTGCCGAAGGCGCTGGCTGAAGCCTGCGCCGAAGCGGTGCTGACGGCCGGCGTGGATGTGGCGCTGTCATATCGCATGCAGGTCGACCATGGTTTCGCCCAGCCGCTGGAGTTGCTGCTGGGTGGTCTTGGTGTTTGCCCGGTGATCCCGGTCTTCATCAATTCGGTGGCGATTCCGCTGCCGAGCTTCCAGCGTGCCCGCCTGCTCGGCGAGGCCATTGGGCACTTTGCCCGGACGCTGAATAAACGGGTCCTGTTCCTCGGTTCCGGCGGGCTGTCGCATCAGCCGCCGGTACCGGAACTGGCTAAAGTCGATGCCCGCATGGCCGACCGGCTGATGGGCAGTGGCCGCAATCTGCCGGCCGATGAACGCCAGGCGCGGCAGCAGCGAGTGATCCTCGCGGCGCAGCGCTTTGTCGAAGACCAGCACACGCTGCATCCGCTGAACCCGGAGTGGGATCAGCACTTCCTCGATCTGCTCATCGGCGGCCGCCTGGTCGAACTGGACTGCCTGGGCAATGCCGAGCTGTCCACCCTGGCCGGCAAATCGAGTCACGAGGTGAAGACTTGGGTCGCGGCCTTCGCCGCGCTCTCGGCCTTCGGTCCCTACCAGGCCAGTGATCGCTACTACCGTCCTATCCCCGAGTGGATCGCCGGTTTCGGCTCGCTCAGCGCCCGACCCCAATCCGCGTTCAAGGAGTCATGAGATGACCGCACTGACTGAAGCCTCCACTAGCCGCTTCGCCCGAATCCGCGAAGGGGAGCTGGAACTGAACATCCATTACAACGATTGCGGGCAGGGCACCGAGACCGTTGTGATGCTGCACGGCTCTGGTCCCGGAGCCAGTGGATGGGCCAACTTCAACCGCAATATCGAGCCGCTGGTGGTCGCCGGCTTCCGCGTGATCCTGTTGGACTGCCCGGGCTGGAGCAAAAGTGACTCCATCGTCTGCGAGGGTTCCCGTTCGGACCTCAATGCTCGCGTACTCAAGGGCTTGATGGACCCGCTCGACCTTGATCGCGTGCATATCCTTGGCAACTCCATGGGCGGTCACAGCGCCGTGGCCTTCGCCCTGTCCTGGCCGGAGCGGGTCGGCAGGCTGGTCCTCATGGGGGGTGGTACCGGCGGCGCCAGCCCCTTCGTGCCGATGCCCACCGAGGGCATCAAGCTGCTTCAGGGGCTGTACCGCGAACCCACCATCGACAACTTGAAGAAGATGATGAACGTCTTCGTCTTCGACCCCAGCGACCTCACCGAAGAATTGTTCCAGGCCCGTCTGGACAACATGCTAGCGCGCCGCGATCACCTGGATAACTTCGTCAAGAGCCTGGCCATTAACCCCAAACAGTTCCCCGACTTCAGCCCGCGCCTCGCCGAAATCAAGGCCGAAACCCTGGTGATCTGGGGCCGCAACGACCGCTTCGTACCCATGGACACCGGCCTGCGCCTGGTGGCTGGTATCCCTAATTCCGAACTCCACGTATTCAACAACTGCGGCCACTGGGCGCAGTGGGAACACGCCGACAAATTCAACCGCATGGTGCTGGATTTCCTCAGCCATTGATCGAGCTACGGCTCCGAGGTGATTCATGAGCGTTACCCAACAGACTCTGGAACAACTGGCCGTCGCATTGCGTAACGCCGAGGCCAATAGATCGGCTATCGGTCCTCTGCGCGAGTGGATCGGTGAAGACAACGCCGAGGCCGCCTATGCCATCCAGCGTATCAACGTGGTTCATGGCGCGGCCTCCGGTCGTCGTGTAGTGGGTCGTAAAATCGGCTTGACCAATCCCAAGGTGCAGGCGCAGCTCGGCGTGGACCAGCCGGACTTCGGCACCCTGTTCGCCGACATGTGCTACGGCGACAACGAGGTGATTCCGGTGAGCCGAGTGCTGCAACCGAAGATCGAGGCGGAGATCGCCCTGATCCTCGAACAGGATCTGCCGCGCGCCGATACCAGCTTCGCCGATGTTCTGGCCGCCACCGGCTGGGTGCTGCCGGCGCTGGAAATCGTCGGTAGCCGCGTCCAGGGCTGGAACATCCACTTCGTCGACACTGTGGCCGACAACGCTTCTAGCGGTTGCTACGTGCTCGGAGGCCCGGCCCGTCGCTTGGACGGACTGGACCTGCGCCAGGCGGCCATGCGCATGACGCGCAACGGCGAGGAAGTTTCCTCCGGCAGCGGCGCCGAATGCCTGGGCCACCCGCTCAATGCGGCGGTGTGGCTGGCACGCACCATGGCGCGCCTGGGCGAGCCCTTGCGCGCGGGCGACATCATCCTCACCGGCGCCCTCGGTCCGATGGCGCCCGTCGCTGCCAGTGACCGTTTCGAGGCGGTGATCGATGGCATTGGCCAGGTGGCCGTCCAATTCAGCGCCGACTGATTGCAGAGAGAGCCTTTTTCCATGAGCAAGAAACTCAAAGTCGCCATCATCGGTTCCGGCAACATCGGTACCGACTTGATGATCAAGGTGCTGCGCAATGCGCGGCACCTGGAAATGGGCGCCATGGTCGGTATCGACCCGGCGTCCGACGGTCTGGCCCGCGCAGCACGACTGGGCGTGGCCACTACCCATGAAGGCGTGGAGGGCCTGACCCGCTTGCCGATCTTCTCCGAGATCGACTTCGTCTTCGATGCCACTTCGGCTTCCGCTCACGTGAAGAACGACGCCTTGCTGCGGGGCCACAAGCCCGGTCTTCGCGTGATCGACCTGACCCCGGCCGCCATCGGTCCGTATTGCGTGCCGGTGGTCAACCTGGAGCAGAACCTCAAGCAGCTCAACGTCAACATGGTCACCTGCGGCGGCCAGGCGACGATTCCGATGGTCGCGGCGGTATCGCGCGTGGCCAAGGTGCACTACGCCGAGATCATCGCCTCGATCGCCAGCAAGTCCGCCGGCCCCGGCACCCGCGCCAATATCGACGAGTTCACCGAGACCACCTCGAAGGCCATCGAGGTGATCGGCGGCGCTGGCAAGGGCAAGGCGATCATCATCATGAACCCGGCCGAGCCGCCGCTGATGATGCGCGACACTGTATTCGTGCTGTCCGAGGCCGCCGACCAGGCCAAAGTCGAAGCTTCGATCGAGGAGATGGCCGCTGCCGTACAAGCCTATGTGCCGGGTTATCGCCTGAAACAGAAGGTGCAGTTCGACGTCATTCCCGAATCCGCTCCCTTGAATATCCCCGGCCACGGTCGCTTCTCCGGGCTGAAGACTTCGGTGTTCCTCGAAGTGGAAGGCGCCGCCCACTACCTGCCGAGCTATGCCGGCAACCTCGACATCATGACCTCCGCCGCGCTGGCCACCGCCGAGCGCATGGCGCTCTCCATGATCAACGGCTGAGGAGTTCGCACATGAACGGCAAGAAGCTCTATATCTCCGACGTAACTCTGCGCGATGGCAGCCATGCCATCCGCCACCAGTATTCGCTCGACAACGTGCGGGCCATTGCCCGCGCCCTGGACCAGGCAAAAGTCGATTCCATTGAAGTCACCCACGGCGACGGTTTGCAGGGTTCGTCCTTCAACTACGGTTTCGGCGCCCATACCGATCTCGAATGGATCGAAGCCGCCGCCGACGTGATCGAGCACGCCACCATTACCGTGTTGCTGCTGCCCGGCATCGGCACCGTGCATGACCTCAAGGCCGCCTATGACGCCGGAGCCCGTTGCGTGCGCGTGGCGACCCATTGCACCGAAGCGGATGTGTCGAAGCAGCACATCGAGTACGCACGCGAGCTCGGTATGGACACCGTCGGCTTCCTGATGATGAGCCACATGATCCCGGCCGAAGAGCTGGCCCGGCAGGGCAAACTGATGGAGAGCTACGGCGCACAGTGCATCTACATGGCCGACTCGGGTGGTGCGATGAACATGCAGGACATCCGTGACCGTATGCGTGCCTTCAAGGCGGTGCTCAAGCCTGAAACCCAGACCGGCATGCATGCCCACCACAACCTCAGCCTCGGCGTGGCCAACTCGATTACGGCGGTGGAGGAGGGCTGCGACCGCATCGACGCCAGCCTCGCTGGCATGGGCGCCGGTGCCGGCAACGCGCCGCTGGAAGTGTTCATCGCCGCCGCCGAGCGCCTCGGCTGGAACCACGGCACCGACCTTTACCGGCTGATGGACGCCGCCGACGACCTGGTGCGGCCGCTGCAGGATCGCCCGGTGCGGGTCGACCGCGAAACCCTAGGCCTGGGTTATGCCGGCGTCTACTCCAGCTTCCTGCGCCACGCCGAAGCCGCCGCCGCCAAGTACGGGCTGAAGACCCTGGACATCCTCGTCGAACTGGGGCGGCGGCGGATGGTCGGCGGCCAGGAAGACATGATTGTCGACGTGGCGCTGGACCTGTTGAACGAGGCGGATGTGCTGCCGACCTGAGATGTGCAGAGGCATTGCGCTGGGCGAGCTCCTTGCGGTTGCCCGGCGCCATGTCGTTGAAAGGAGCAACCCAATGACAACCCTGCTGCTGATCGACTCCAGTGCTCGTCAGGCCGACTCGCACACCCGATCTCTGAGTCGCTATTTCAGTGCGAGCTGGAACCGGAGGTTCCCCGGCTCGCGAGTGATCTCCCGCGACCTGGTGGAGAGCGAGCTGCCGCATCTCGATGACGAAACGATCAAGGCTTTCTACGGTCTGGCTGAAAAGGGCCGGGAACGGACGCTCGGCGTCAGCAAGTCCGATGAGCTGATCGACGAGGTGATGCAGGCGGATGTGATCTGCCTGGCCAGCCCGATGTACAACTTCTCGGTTCCGGCCTTGCTGAAGGCCTGGATCGACCTGGTGGTGCGTGGCGGCAAGACCTACCGCAAGGTCGCCGATGGCCGCCTCGAAGGCATGTGCCCTGGCAAGACCGTCGTCGTGCTGAGCAGCAGCGGCGGAGTGTTTTCCGCGAGTGACATGGACCATCTGTGCCCTTACCTGGACGTGGTGCTGGGCTTCATGGGCATTACGGATGTCGAGCACATCAAGCTCGAAGGCATGGCTCTCAGCGAGACAGACCACAATGAGTCCCGCGCGGCTGCCCACAGGGCGATCGACGCGTTCATCGACGCGCTGTAACACCCTCGACAGACTTCCAGTTCTCACTAACCGCAGGCAAAGCCTGGACGTCGAGTCGTGGCTGACATTTACCTTTGCAACCCGCAACGGACACAGACGACACCTGCAGCCCTGGCGCGCGGGTGAACGGCCGAACACGCTCGCTCGGGAGTACTCATGCTGGCCAACCTGTCGATGAAGAACAAGCTGCTGCTGACCATCCTGCCCCTGACATTACTGGTCTACCTGTGCACCGTGCTGCTGGTCTATCAGTCGAGCAAAGCCTCTACCGAAGACCTGGCAGAAGTGGCTGCCGAGGCGATCGTTCGCCAACAGGCAGCCGAGATAACCGCGTACTTTGATGGCTCCCTGCATGCCGCTCGGTTGACCGCGGACATGCTCGCCGGAGCACTGGTCGAAGGGCAGCTGCCGGACAATGGAGCTGTCGATCGGATGCTTGAGTCCCTATTGCATAACAACCCGCAGATGAGTGCCGCCTGGTGGCTGCCGCCGCGTGCCGTGGACAGTGGGGCATTACTCTGGCTGCGCGGCGCTGCTGGTGTGCAGCCGGCTCCGGTGGAGCAGCGCGGAGCCTTTCTGGGGGCGGTGGGATTGGATGTGCAGGAGCGTGAAAGCATTTCTTCGCCGCGGCTCCTGCCAGGCACCGACTCAACAAGGCTGGTGATTGTGCTACGAGTCCCGGTGCGCCTGAATGGCCGGATCGTGGGCAATCTGGGCCTCGGTCTCGATGCCGATCAGCTGCAGCAACGGGTGGCGAAACTGCGCCCGTTGGGTGCGGGGCTTGCCGCTCTGACCGCCCATGACACCAGGTTGGTGGCTCATCCAGACCCTGCTCGAGTGGGGCGGCTGGAGGCTGAGACCGAGGCGGACTTTCTCGGTGAGCACCTGCCGACCATGATGGATGCCGTGCAAAACGGTAAGCCCCTGAATCTGCGCTTCGTTTCACCGGCGATGGGCGAAGAAGTATTCGTGCTCGCGGTTCCGGTCGCCATCGGTGATACCGGCACGCCCTGGTCGTTCGGTATCGCGCTCCCCACCACAGCTCTGTTGGGTGGCGTCAAGGCGCTCGCGCTGAAGCTGCTGTTGCTAGGTGGTTTCTCGGTGGTTTTGCTGGGCGGTGTGATTCTGCTGTTAGGACAGGCGCTGGCCAGACCCCTGAATGCAGTGGTGCAGGCCATGGGGCAGCTGGCGGCGGGTGAAGCTGACCTCAGTTCGCGCCTACCTGTCAGGGGGCGTGATGAGCTGGCCAGCTTGGCGAACGCATTCAACGGTTTCCTCGGCACCATGTCCGACCTGGTTCTGGAGATCAAGGAAACCAGCCAGGGCCTGCAGGGCACATCCGAGGAGCTTCAACGGGAAAGCCAGGCTTCCGGAAGGGGGGTGGACGCTCAGCGCGACCAGGTAAGCCAGCTGGCCGCCGCGATGCAGCAGATGGCCGCCACGGTCGAGGAGGTGGCTGGCAATGCGGGGCTGGCGGCCCAGGCTACTCGCGAGGGTGATCTGGCTGTGGCACAGGGGCAGGCGACCGTGGCCAACCTGAGTGCTGCCATTGCCGAGGATGCGAAGTTGCTCGAGCAGATCACCTTGTTGACCGAACAGCTGGACGAGGCAAGCCAGGCCATCGGCACCGTGGTGGGGGTGATCCGGGATATCGCTGATCAGACCAACCTGCTGGCGCTCAATGCCGCGATCGAGTCGGCGCGAGCTGGCGAGCAGGGACGTGGCTTCGCGGTGGTTGCGGACGAGGTGCGAGCCCTGGCGCGACGTACGCACAGTTCCACTGAGGATGTCTGCAAAAGCATCTCGATGATCCAGGAGCGTACCAGCACCGTGGTGGGCATGGTGGAGAGGAGCCGCGACACGTCTCGGGCCAATGTCGCCAGTGCCCACGAGGCCAGCGAGGCATTGCACCGGATCACCCGGATGATCGGGCAGGTACGCGATATGAGCCAGCAGATCGCGACGGCGACCGAGCAGCAGTCCGCAACGAGCGAGGAGCTTTCCCGCAGCCTGGTGGTGATCGCGGATTCCGCTGAAAGCGCTTCGCGCAGTGCGGGCCAGGTACGCCAGCGCAGCCAGGATCTGCAGGCGTCCGCGGGGCGGCTGAGTGCCCTGGTGAGTCGATTCAAGATCAATTAGCTGCGTCCGGGGGACAACCCGAGCGGTACCGGGATAGTTCACCTTCGACCGCGTACATAGAGTTGAGCTGTCTGCGACGTCAGACGACAAAAACAAGACGAAGTCCATTGCAGGTCGCTCAATGTCAAAGCTGCTCAACATCGATCCATCAACGTCTCGCCTGGTGTATCGATCGGGCGTCGGGAAAGCCGCCCTGAAGGCGCTGGTAGCGCTTTTGCCCTGGTCGATCATTGCGGGTCTGTTGTGGGCAGGGCTGTTCATCAAACCGCAGCCGGTCGGCACTACGGTGACCCCTCCGCTGCTGGAGCGCCGCGATCACTTCTATGGCCTGGCATTGTCTCCCGGCGGCGAGATCTGGGCCGGTGGCTCAGCTGGCAAGATACTGTCGATCTCCGCCGATGGCCGGATCAAGCGCCTGCCTACACCTACCGACCATACCCTGCAGGACATCGCCATCTGGGATGCCAGCCACGCTGTGGCGGTGGGCAATGATGGCGTCGTGCTGTTCAGTGAGGATGGCGGCCGCCACTGGCGCGCGGCAGCCAATGTGCCTCGCTCGCAAGTCGCCAATAAGCTCAATCGGGTACGTATTGCCGCTAACGGCGTGGCCGTCGCCACCGGCGAGATGGGCGCGCTGCTGCTCAGTCGCGACTACGGAAAGACCTGGCAACGCCTGCGTGAAGAGGAGGACGTGGCCTGGAACGACGTGGCGATTCTCGAGGGTCGTCGCCTGGTGGTAGTGGGCGAGTTCGGTCGCGTATTGCTAAGCGATGACTTCGGCGGCAACTGGCAAGAGCTCGAGGCACCGGTGTCGGGTTCACTCATGGCAGTGAGTTTTCGTGACGCCAGCCATGGCGTGGCGGTTGGCCTTGAAGGTGTCTTGCTGGTCACACGGGACGGCGGCCGACAGTGGGAAAGCATCGACCTGGGTATCCATGAGCACTTGTTCGATGTGTTGTGGGATCCGGCACAGGGACGTTGGTTCGCCAGCGGCGCGCTAGGACGTTGGGTCAGTGCTGGTGAAGCGGCCGACGACTGGCAGAGCGGCACCCTGGATGAGCGCAGCCTGACCTGGCATACGCGCGCGCTGGCGGTCGGGTCGAGTCTCTGGCTGGCCGGAGCCGACATCGGTCGTTGGGACGGCCGGCAGTGGTCGCCTCTGAAACCTTGAAGTCTTCCCTGACCCACTTCATTCGAGAAAACCTCATGATCGAACGTATAGCCGAATTTTGTATCCGTCGGCGTGCCTGGGTGGTCGGCGGCCTGTTCTCGCTGACACTGATCCTCAGCTGGTTCGCCCTGCACATCGAAGTCCGCACGGTGTTCGAGGACATGCTGCCGTCGCACCATGAATATGTGCAGACCCACGAGAAATTCAAGGACACCTTTGGCGGCTCGAACCTGGTCACCATCATGTTCGAGGTTGAGCAGGGCGACATCTTCCAAACCGCCGTGCTCGACAAGGTGCGCACAGTCACTCTGGGGCTGCGTGAGGTGTCGGCGGTCAACCAGTATCAGATCGTTTCGCTGGCTTCCCGAAAACTCAAAGAGGTGCGCGCTTCAACCGCGGGGATCGAAAGCCGGCCACTGATGTGGCCCGACCTGCCGGCAGATGCCAAGGCAATGGCCGAGCTCAAGCAATCGGTGTTGCGCAATCCGCTGGTATACGGCCCCTATGTCTCGAAGGACTTGCAAGCGACCCTGGTCACCGTCGACTTCATTGATCAGCAGGTCGACTACGCCACGGTGTTCGAGGAGATCCGCAGCCTGATCGGCAAGGTCGACGACGGCAGCGTGAAGATTCGCGTCGTGGGCGACCCGATCCTCTACGGCTGGGTCAGCCACTATCTGCCAGAGACGCTGCAACTGGTCCTTGCTGCTCTCGCAGTCACCCTGGTGATGTTGTTCATCCTGCTGCGTACCTGGAGGGGGGTGTCCCTGCCGCTGCTCGCCGGCGCAGTCAGTGCGATCTGGGCGCTGGGTATCTGCCGGTTGCTGAACATCCACTTTGAACCCCTGGTGATTGTGGTCGCGATGCTGATCACCTCACGGGCGGTTTCGCATTCGGTGCAGATCGTCAATCGCTACGACGACGAACTCGAACTGTTGCCGGTCGATGGCGACACCTCGCGCATCGCAGCCCGGGTAGCGCTGGCTGACCTATTCCGCCCGGGCATGCTTGGTGTGATCGCCGATGCGGCGTGCATGGCGGTGGTCGCCCTGAGCCCGATTCCGATGCTGCAGAAGCTGACGGTGCTTTCGGTGGTGTGGGTTTCGACGCTGACCGTCAGCGCGGTGATTCTCACCCCGGTGCTACTGTCGTTCATCCGCTATCCCCATGGCACCGCCCACCCGATCAATTGCCAGCCAGCGATGCGCAAGGTGCTCGACTTCTGTGTGTGGATCAGCCTGTCGCGCGCGCGCTTCCTTGTTCTTGGGGGCAGCCTGTTGGTGGTGGTCGCCGCCGCGTTTTACTCCTTGAACCTGAAGATCGGCGACGCCAATCCAGGCTCGCCGATTCTCTGGCCCGAATCGCCCTACAATCGCGACTCCGCGGCAATCAATGCACGCTTCGAGGGCGTCGATCGGATGTTCGTGGTGCTTGGCGACGACAATCGCCCTGGGCTGATCAAAGGCAATGAAGCCTTGCAGGCAATGAACAGCTTCCAGCGTTTCATCGAAGCGCAACCGGAAGTGGGCGGCTCGCTCTCCATCGCCGATGTCCTGCCCCAGGTCAACAGCAGCCTGCGTGAAGGCAATCCGCGCTACCTGGAGCTGGCCGATGGGGAAGGGGTCAACGGCAGTCTGATGGCAATGCTCGACTCGGTCTCCGAACCTGGGGACATCTCGCGCTTCGCTGACGATCAGTACGCCAATGGCTCGGTGACGCTCATGTTCCGCGATCGCCAAGGCGAGACCATCCGTACCGCCGTGGCGCGGATCAAGGAGTTCATTGCCGGGCATCCGCTCCAGGAAGGCCACTGGCAGTTGGCGGGTGGCCTGGTGGGCGTGATGGCGGCGGTCAACGAGATAATCCTGTCCAGCCAGATCGAGGCCATTGCCCTGGCCCTGCTGGTCCTTGCGGTGCTCTGCACACTGGTCTACCGCTCCTCGATGGCCGGCCTGGTGTTCATGGTGCCAGTGATCATCTCCAACATGCTGACCTTCGCTTTCATGACCTGGAAGGGCATCGGCATGAACATCAATACCGTGCCGGTGGCGGCGCTCGGCATTGGCCTGGGTGTGGACTACGCGTTCTACATTGCCGATCGCATCAAGGAAGAGATCGCCGCTGGCAGCACGCCCGAGCGCGCTATTCAGCAGTCCCTGCATTCGGCCGGCATGGGGGTCATCGTCACCGCCAGCGTGCTGATTCTCGCCACCCTGCTGTGGTGGCTGTCGTCGCTGCGATTCCAAGCCGAAATGGGACTTCTGATGGCCATCTGGCTGAGCGTTTCGGCGTTCTCCGCGCTGTTCGTCATGCCATCGCTGATCTACGTGTTCCGCCCGCGCTTCATTTTCGGTGATCTACACCGAATGCCTGCTGCTGGCCAGTCGCTGCCCTCGTCGCAACTGGCCTGAGACGAGCCAAAACAACAAGAAAGCCAGTCACCACCTGGGGAGAGTTCTCGTGAATAACTACAGCATCCAGGGGGCCCGCTCGCGTGCCCTGCACTACAAACTCGCTCTGGCTTTCAGCCTGGGCTCGGCCGCCACGCCGCTGCTCGCCGAGGATAGCCTCAAGTTCGATGGCTACCTGCGCGAGGAGCTTTCGTGGAACACCAAGAACTGGGAAGACACACCGGGCTATAACGACAAGGGCAAGCTGTCGATGGCTCGCAGCACCGCACGCCTCAACCTGGATTGGCAAGCCACGGACAGCGTTTCGGTAGTCGCCAAGCTGCGCGCCGTCCGCGAGGTCGAAACCGACTTCCTCGAACATCTGGAGGAGATGGGCGCCAACAATCACCGAGAGGCTGACGGTCGCGGCGACATCATGGATCTCTACAACAGGGCCGAGATCCGTGAGCTCTACGTCGATTTTCCGGTGGGCGAGCGCACATCCTTCCGTATCGGCAAGCAGCAGCTGGCCTGGGGCGAGACCGACTTCTTCGCCGCCAACGACCTGGTGCACGGTTTCGACTTCACCTGGCGCAACTTCCTTGAGCCGGCCAACGAGGAACTGCGTAAGACCAACAACATCATCAAGATGAACATCGATGTGCCGGAGCTGGAAGGCGGTCTGGAGGCCTTCATCCGTCCGGGGCTGGACCGCACGCAAGACATCGGCACCGAACTCGACATCTACGGCGGACGCTGGTCGGGCAACCCCTTTTCCGGCGTCGATTTCCGCAATATCGACCCGTACAACTTCGAGAACGACGAAGGGGATTACAAGGATGTCACGGGTGGCCTGCGCTGGAGCGGTCTGTACGGTGACATCAACTATTCCGTTTCTTACCTGAAGACCTTCTACAACTCGCCGATCCTCAACGCCTCGGACAACCTCGCGCTGTTCGGCCTGCCGAACGTGCCGTCCGGCGCTGAGACCCATGGCACCGACCAGACCCGCGGGGCCGCCGGCGAGGTCATCTACCCGATCGTCGACATCTTTGGCTTCACCGCCAGCGGTTACTCGGAAACCGCCGACGCGGTGTTCAGCACCGAGATGGCGTACATCAAGGACGCGCCGTACCAGATAACCCTGAACAACCCGACCCTGCTGAGCCAGTTCATCGCTCCCGGCTTCGACGGCTTCGCCCGTAAGGATGTCGTCGCGCTGATGTTGCGCATGGACAAGAACATCGCCGCCACCCAGACCTGGCTGGGCACCGAGAAGCCGATGTTCTTCTCCGTGCAACTGTTCGATAAATGGGTGCAGAACTTCGACGAGGATGACGGGCTGCTCTACAGCGTTGGCTGGGGCGGCAAGGTCAAGGAGCACTCGGTGCTGGCGACCACCATATTCGACCTCAGCTACGACAGCGGACGGATCCGCCCGCAACTGGTGGTCGGCGCTGACCTGAGCAATGGCGGCGGCTTCGCCGTGCCGTCGGTGACCGTCGAGCTTTCCAGCAAGTGGCGCTGGAAGGTCGAGTACGACGCCTTCTGGGACGACGCCCACCGCGATGCCTCGAAGTGCGTGCCCGGACAGATGAATAACTGCGACAGCACCACCCTGTTCGGGGTCTTCCACGACCGCGACCAGGTCTACACCAGCCTGACCTACCTGTTCTGACCCCCACCGGAGACCTCACCATGAGCGCATCCCGTTTTGCCCTGCGGCGCACCCTGGCCGCCAGCCTCATTGCCGCCTGCAGCGTCTCGTTCCCGGCTTTCGCGGCAGAACTGCCGGCCGGCACCGTGATTTCCGCGGACAACATCGAGCAGATCAAGAACGACACGTTCGAAGGACACAGCATTGCCAGCCTGCTGACCGAGAAGATGGAGTGGCGTATCCGCAACAGCGGCTGGAAGCTGCCCCTGGCAACGTCGCAGGCCATCGAGCTCGACCCGCGCTGGGTCGAGGCCTCCCAGGCCAATGAAGGCAAGGCGACGATCAACAAGGAGGCCTGCCGGGTGGATGGCTGGGGGGCAGGGCAACCATTCCCGAAAATCGACATGCAGGATCCGCAGGCGGCGGAGAAGCTCATCTGGAACTGGCACCTTGGGCAGCTGGTGGGGGACGTCTCCCAGGCACCACTGTTCGTCCAGTTGCTGATCGACGGCAAGAAGGGCGTCCATGCCGAGCCCGTCGCGGAGTTCACCCGCTACAGGATGAATGGGCGCTTGAGCGGCGCCAGTACGGTCGAGGGCGATGGCAGCGAGCGTGGCCGCCAGTTGCTCTACTTCAAGTCGCCGTCGGACATGAAGGGCTTGGGGACCTACACCGTCATGTACGAGTCCAACAAGGTCAACGATGTATGGGCCTACATTCCAGCCGTGCGCCGGGTTCGGCGGCTTTCCGGTGGCGCCTGGATGGACCCGGTCGGTTCCTCCGACCAACTGCAGGACGACCTGGATAGCTTTAATGCGCGGCCTTGCTGGTATCCGCAGTACAAGCTGCTGGGCAAGCGCTGGGTTCTCGCCGTGGCCAATGCCAAGACCGGACAGTGGAACCCGAAGGGCGAAACATTCGCGCAGAAGTATCCGGGCCTGGAAGACCAGCCGCCGTACTGGAACATGAACGGCGACAACTTCGAGCCGCGCGAGGTTTACGTGATCGAGGCTACGACGCCTTCGGTCCACCCCTACAGCAAGAAAGTGCTGTACATGGACGTCAAGTACCCGCGCTTCTACTACGCCGAAGCCTATGACCGCAAAGGCGAATTCTGGAAATTCATCGAGACCCATTCCTACCTCAACAAGAGCGAGGGCGATGTCCGTACCGCAGGCATCGCGGTCATTGATTTCAAGCGCAATCACGCCACGGTTTCGCTGATCGATACGGCGACCTGGAAAACCAACTTCGATGCCAAGGCCAGCGACTTCTCGCTGCAGACCCTGCAGTCCGTGGGCCGCTGACCAGAGCGGCCAACAAGCGCCGTGCCCGCGAGCGACGTGCCCTCCACCGATGAGGCTGATCTCTCCGGGGGCGAGCGCGTCCATGTGGTCGCGTAGGGCGATCGCAACAACCAATGACACGGTTCAGGGGCCCGCATGGCGTGAGGTCCCGCGAATCGGAGGAGCCTGATATGTCCATGATGAGAGCTGCACGTCTGCACGAGATTGGCGGAAAATTCACGTTCGACGAAGTCCCTATGCCTGTTCCTGGTGAGCACGATGTGTTGGTCAAGGTCGAGGCCAGCGGGGTGATTCCCAACCTGAAGAACGTCACCACGCATTTCCCCGAGTGGTACCCCTTCCTGCCGCTCCCGGCGCTGCCGGCGATCTTCGGCCTGGATACCGCTGGCACCGTCGCAGCAGTCGGCGCTTCGGTCACCTCGTTTAAACCCGGCGATCGCGTCTACGTGAACCCTGGCGTCGGCTGCGGCGAGTGCCGCTACTGCCGAGAAGGCGAGGCGCCACGTTGTGATGCCTACACTTTCCTGGGTTACTTCGGGTTCGGCGCGGGTTCACAGGCGGTCTTCAAGAAATACCCCTTTGCCGGCTACGGGCAGTACATGACGGCGCCTGTCACCAATCTTGTGCGCCTGCCGCAGTGTCTGAGCTTTCCGCAGGCCACCCGATTTGGCTATCTGGGCACCGCCTACTCGGCTATCCGCAAGTCGGCGCTGCGACCTGGCCAGAGCATCTTGATCCTCGGCGCCTCCGGAACCCTGGGCGTGGGTGCGACGCTGCTGGCGTTGGCCTTCGGCGCGGCGCGTATCGTGGTGGCTGCGCGTGACGAAGGTGCCCTGGCGAAGCTTCGAGAGCTGGATCCGCAGCGCATCCATACCGTGCGTCTCGGCGCGCAGGAAGCGCATCGGCAGGTTCTCGACAAGGTGCCCGGCGGCGTTGACGTCATGCTCGATACTCTGGGGGCAAAGGCTCCGGCCGAACTGTCGGTCGATGCCATGAAAGCAGTCGCCCGCGGCGGTCGGATCATCCAGATCGGCGGTGTGGCCGGGCCGATTCCGATCGATCCGCATCCATTCATGTGCGCGCAGTTGCAGTACATCGGTTCACTCTGGTTTACCACCGCGGAAGGGGACGAGATGGCCAGCATGATCGAGTCGGGCACGGTCGACTTGTCTCTGCTTGAAGAGCGGGCTTATCCGCTCGAACGCCTCAACGAGGCGCTCGACGACATCCAGTCGCAGGCGAACGGTTTCACCAATTTCCATATCCTTCACGCCTGATACCCGAGACCTTCACCGCGCCGGCGCAGCCTACTGTTGCCAGCTGGCGTGGTGCAGGCCGTATCAGCTTTCGGAAGCGTTCAGACAATGACAACAACACGTATCGTGACCGGCCATGACAGCTCCGGTAGTTCGACAATCATCAGCAGCGGCTCACTGGCCGGCGCTGAGGAGTTCACCCACTCGCCAGGTTTCTCCGCAGCGGTCGTCTGGCAAACTTCTCCAGTTCCGGATATCGCCGACCGTCCCAAGCTCTCGGAACATCCAGCGCGCTCGGTCATCCCCGCGCCGGGCGGCACCACAGCATTGCTGGTGACTTTTCCTCCCGACAGCCTGTTTGCCTCGCCCGATTTCGATCCTGCCGCGGCAGCCGGCGAACTCTGTGAGCGCCTGCCTGGGCTTGGCGAGCTTTTCGAGGCTGACAATCCTGGTTTCCATCGCACCGACTCAATCGACTATGGCATCGTGCTCGAAGGCGAGATCACGCTCGAACTGGATCAGCAGAGTCACCACCTGAGGCAGGGCGACATCGTGGTGCAAGGGGGCACGCGCCATGCCTGGCGAAACCCCGGCAGCAAGCCGGCGCGACTGCTGTTCGTACTGGTCGGCGCCAATCGGCCGGAACGGTCGGGCTGATCACACTACAGCCCGACTGCCATACATACCTTGGAAAAGGGCTGGCAGGGTTCTCGGCGCTCCATGGATATCGTTGTGGACTTTCCTGTGGTCATGATCTGCAGAGATTTCGCAAAGACGAGCGGCGCCGAGAAGGGGCATGTTTCTTGCCCTGTACAGTCAGCGGCTCGATTTCGCAGGGTAAGTGTTACCTAATCGACCAACTCCAGACCCTGTGGCTATTCAGTTGCTGATTTTCATCACAAGTCGTACCGGCATGTTCCCTTTCTCCCCGAGAGAAATGGCGAATAGCCGAAGCGATCTGGCGCTCGGTTGGCAACCTGTGCACGCGTATCCGTGAGCGGAGCCAGGGATTCATGCCACGGCCAGTCGTATGCCTTGTGCCGGCCTGAATGACGATCTGCCTTTTCATCAACTACGGCAGAGGGATAACGCGATGGATAATCTGGTTTTTTCTGCGATCACACCTCCTGAAGTCGTCTTGTCGCGATTCGAACTATGCCGCACGCATGATCTCGAAGAGGCCCGGCGCTGGGGCGATCGCATTTTCTGCGGCCACCGCCTGCGCAGTCTGGACGGCAACGGTCCGGTGAACGCCCGTCTGTATTACCGACCTGTCGGTGGTATCGGTATCGGGCGCTTGACCTTCGGCAGCCATGTCACCATCGAACCCGACGTGCTCGATTCGTTTGCCCTGATCCAGATGCCGATCTGCGGCCAGGAAATGATCGAGTATGGCAATGAGCGGGTGCTGTCCACGCCGAAGCTGGGTTCGATCCTCAATGCCGAGTCGCGATTCAGGATCAACCATGGCCCGCGTACCGAGAAACTGATGGTCCGAGTCGACCGCAGCCTGCTCGAGCGGCACTGCCAGCAGCACCTGGGGCGTACCTTGCGCAAGGGCGTCGAGTTCCAAACTGCGATGCCGCTGGACACTCCGGAAGGGCTGCGCTGGATGCGCATGATCGGTTGGCTCTACGACAGCCTGTCGAACGACGATGAGCTGCCGCCGCTGCTCGTCGGGCAGTTCGAGAGCACCCTGGTTACGATGCTGCTCGCCTGCCAGCCGCACACCTATAGTGAGGAGCTGTGTGCAGACCCGCGTGCCTCCATCGCCCCGGCGTTCGTGAAACGGGTGGAGCGGTACATCGAGGAACACGCCCACGAGCCGATTTCCATTGTCGACATGGCCGAGTACGCGGGCGTCAGCAGCCGCTCGTTGTTCACCGGGTTCAGGCGCTTCCGCAATACCTCGCCGATGCTGTACCTCAAGGAGGTCAGGCTGCGTTACGTCCAGGAGGAGCTGCAGCGACAGAGCACCGGCTCCACCACCGTGACCGCCGTGGCCTATCGCTGGGGTTTCAGCCACCTCGGCCACTTCACCACTGACTACAAGCGCCGTTTCGGCGAAAGCCCCTCGGAAACCCTGGCGCGCTAAGCGCACCGGACAGGGATGTCCTCCAACGCGCATTTCCTGCGCTAGTGGGATAAGGCGCTCGGTACCGGGAGCGTCAATCCGGACACCACTTCCTAGGATGACTGACAAGCGAGCCGCAGTGCGACGCCATTGTCCCGTCAGCCTTTTGGGAGTTCCCTCATGTCCGAGCAGCCCATCATTCGCCGTCGCCAGGTCACCACTGGCATCAGCGATTCCCGCGTCAACAACGCCAAGACCCAGAGCCAGTACCAGCCCTACAAGGACGCCGCCTGGGGCTTCATCAACCACTGGTACCCGGCACTGTTCAGCCATGAGCTGGCTGAGGACCAGGTCGAGGGCATCCAGATCTGCGGCATTCCGATTGTCCTGCGCCGGGTCGATGGGCGCGTATTCGCACTCAAGGACCAGTGTCTGCACCGTGGCGTGCGCCTCTCGGAGAAGCCCACCTGCTTCAACAAAAGCACCATCTCCTGCTGGTACCACGGCTTCACCTTCGACCTCGAGAGCGGCAGGCTGGCAACCATCGTCGCCAACCCGGATGACAAGCTGATCGGCACCACGGGCATCACCACCTATCCGGTGCATGAGGTCAACGGCATGATCTTCGTCTTCGTTCGCGAGGATGACTTCCCGGATGCGGATGTGCCGCCGCTGGAGCAGGACCTCCCGTTCCGCTTCCCGGAGCGCAGCGAACAGTTCCCCCATCCGATGTGGCCGGTCTCGCCCAGCGTGCTGGACCAGAATGCCATGGTTCTGGGTATGCACCGCACAGGTTTCGGCAACTGGCGGATTGCCTGCGAGAACGGTTTCGACAACGCGCACATCCTGGTGCACAAGGACAATACCATCGTCCACGCAATGGATTGGGTGCTGCCTCTGGGCTGGGTACCCACCAGCGACGACTGCATTGAGGTGGTTGAGGAGGAGCACGGGCCCAAAGGCATGATGCAGTGGCTCTTCACTGACAAATGGGCGCCGGTGGTGGAGAACCAGGAGCTCGGCCTCAAGGTGGAGGGCGTCAACGGTCGTGCCTACCGTACCTCCGTGGTTATGCCAGGGGTGCTAATGGTCGAGAACTGGCCGGGCGAGCGCATGGCCCAGTACGAATGGTACGTGCCAATCACCGACGATACCCATGAGTATTGGGAGGTCATCGTGCAGGTGTGCGACACCCCGGAGGAGCGCCAGAAGTACCAGTACCGTTATGACCACGTGTACAAGCCGCTGTGCCTGCACGGTTTCAACGATTGCGACATATACGCCCGCGAGGCGATGCAGAACTTCTACGCCGATGGCACTGGCTGGAATGACGAGCAGCTGGTTTCCACCGACGTCTCGCCGATCACCTGGCGCAAGCTGGCCTCGCGCTGGAATCGGGGCATTGCCAAGCCCGGTCGCGGCGTAAAGGGGGCGGTCAAGGACTCCAGCCTGATTTTCAAGGACACCGCCGACGGCAGGCGTCCAGGGTACAAGGTGAAGAAAATCGAAGACTGATTTTTGATCCTTCCGGCGCGGCTCCGTCGCGCCGGACATCCCTTGGCATGGAGACTCCGATGAACGACGAAGCTATTCCATCCAGCAGTTTTGTCACGGTCGATGGCGTGCGCTTGCACTATCACCTGGTCGATGGCCCGGACGACCGCCTGCCAGTGATCTTTACCCATGGTGGCGGACCCGGCAGCACGGCCTGGAGCAATTTCCGGCAAAGTGCTGCGGCGTTCGCCGAGCACTACCCCTGCTACTTCCTCGACTTCCCGCAGTTCGGCGGGTCCGACATGGTGCCGGTCGAAGGACCAGTGTTCAGCTGGCACGCGCGCAAGCTGCTGGGCTTTATGGATGCCCTGGGCATTCGCCAGGCTCATCTGGTCAATCAGTCCTTTGGTGGGTGCGTAGCGGTTCGTTTCGCCGCGGACCACCCCGAACGGGTCGGTCGATTGCTGATGATCGGTTCGCAACCGGTGGCGCGCGGTGTCCTGCAGCCGCTGCCGCTCTTCAGCAAGCATGCAGCCAGCTTGATGTCCGATTACTTCTTCGCAGACGGTGGTCCGAGCCTCGAGAAGATGCGCGCGCTGATCTGCCGCTATGAGTTGCACGATGACGCTAGGATCGACGAAGCAAGCCTGCGTCTGCGTTATGAGGCCAGCTGCAACCCTGCCTTCCACGAACTGCTCAAGCGGCCTGGCGCGTTCGGTGAATGGGAAAGCCTGGTACCCCTGTTTGCCGAGGTGAAGGCTCCGACCCTTATTGTCTGGGGGCTACACGACTGGTTCGGCGGCATCGATGTGCCGATGCTGATGCTCAACCAGTTCGCCGACGCTCGTCTGCATGTCATGGGCAATGCTGCCCACCATCTGCAGACTGAGTATCCGGCCGAGTTCAATGCGCTTGCCTTGACCTTCATCGGGGGCCAGCGATGACCGACGAGCTGCACTACCTGGAGATGTACGAGCTGTCCCTGCTCATACGCTCTGGAAAGGTGTCCCCGGTGGACGTTACCGAAACTCTGCTGGCGCGGATCGACAAGCTCGATGGTCAGTTGCACGGCTATGCACGGGTCACCCCGGAGCTGGCCATGGAGCAGGCCCGCGAAGCCGAGAGGGAGTTGATGCGTGGCGTATGCCGCAGCCCGTTGCACGGCATTCCGATTGCGCTGAAGGATCTGTTTCACACGGCGGGGATTCCCACCTCGGCGGGCATGCCGATCCATCGAGATTTCATCCCGCAGGAGGACGCCACAGTGGTCGCCCGACTGCGAGAAGCCGGTAGCGTACTGCTCGGCAAGCTGAACATGACCGAAGGTGCTTTCGCCATCCATCATCCGAACATACCGACGCCGCAGAACCCCTGGCATGCGGAACATTGGGCCGGCGCCTCGTCCAGTGGAAGCGGTGTGGCGACTGCAGCGGGCCTGTGTTACGCGGCGCTCGGCACCGATACGGGGGGATCGATCCGGTTTCCTTGTGCGGCCAATGGCCTGACAGGCCTCAAGCCAACTTGGGGACGTGTCAGTCGACACGGCTGTTTCGAGCTCGCGGCCAGCCTCGATCATGTCGGTCCGATGGCGCGCAGTGCGCGGGATGTGCTGTTCCTTCTGTCGACCATCGCGGGTCATGACCCGAAGGATCCGACCTCCCTGCCGGGTATCTGCCTGGAGGTCCCGGGGATCGACGACAGCTTCCACAAGCTGCGCGTCGGAGTCGATGAAGCCTGGCTCAGCGACGGTGTGGACGTGGCCACTCAGCATGCGCTGCAACGGGTGTTGGCCATTGTTCGCAGCGGTGGCGGCACGCTGCACCGCATACGGATGCCGGATACCCATGCGGTGACCCGCAACTGGGAGGCGCACTGCGGCGTCCAGGCAGCGGTTGCACATGCCGAAACCTATCCAGGACTGGCGTATGCCTACGGTCCGGCGTTGAGTCGCCTGATTGACCAGGGCAGGGCCATGAGCGCAATGGAGTACCAGCGTGTACTGCTCGATGCGCAATGCTTCAGCGGTGAGCTGGAAGCCGTACTGGGTGATGTCGACCTGCTGATCGCCCCGGTCCAACCGCTAGCCGCCCCGACCCACAGGCAACTCGAATCTCTCGCCCTGGACCCAGAGGCGAACCGACGCCTGATCCAGTTTACCGCGCCGTTCAATGTCAGCGGCCACCCTTGTCTCAGCCTGCCATGCGGCTTTACCGAAGCGGGCTTGCCGGTGGGCTGCCAGTTCATTGCCGGTAAGGGGAGGGAGGCAATCCTCTGCCGAGCCGGTATGGCACTGCAGAAAGTCACTGACTGGCACAAGGCTCGACCGGCGTGTCGTGGATGATCCGTGCCGGTTGGGGTGGATTTTCTGCGCTGGTGGGATAAGTCGCTCGGTCCCGGGAGCGTCAGCACAACCTGTGCTTCTTAGGATGAGTTGCAAGAGCGGCGCAGCCTCTGACGTCTTTAAAGGAGAGACAAGATGGGAAGAGGAACGATTTTGTGGATGTGCATGTTCATTGCCTCCACCTTTTTATTGATAGAACCCAGCATGGCGCAAGATGCTAAGTCCGGCAGCGCAGTCTTCAAGCAACGTTGTGCGGCATGTCACGCCATAGAGCCTGGAGTGAGCTCGGCAATGGGGCCGAGTCTTGTTGGGGTAGTAGGCAGGAAGTCCGGAAGTTTATCGGGGTTTGCCTATTCAAATGCCATGAAGAATAGCGGAGTGGTTTGGGGGGAGGCTGAGCTGGAGCTATTTATCCAGAATCCGCAGAAGTTTGTTAAAGGCACGAAAATGTATGCGCCAGGCATTTCCGATGCCGGCGTGCGTGCCGATCTGATCACTTATCTGGGTAGCCTTGAGTAGCACTTGATAAACCAGGTATTGCGCAAGGTATGGGAAGGATCGTTGGTCTGGCTCTTATCGCTTCTTTTCCGAAGTAACTAAGAATTCGCAATAAAAGAATATCCCCGGATCGGTTTCGGCTGGTCGGAGATAGAGCTCACGCCTGCACGTAGTGATGGGTGTGCGTACTTCTCTTCGTAAAAAATACAATAATAGCGAGGCAGTTATGTGTCTGGTTCCCAGGAATAAAGTTGGTGCTATTCTGCTTTCGATCATGCCGTGTGGAAGTGCGTTGGCATTTGAAAGTGTCGAGTTGGGAGGCGTCCAGTTCACCCCGAAGCTGGAACTTGGCGCTGCATATATCAACAACACGGATCAGGCTTTCGGCGCTGACGTCAGTTTCTTCGGCCTGCCGGTTGAACGTGATGGCAGTCGCTTCGAGTACTTCGCCAAGCCGAGCCTGGTGTTTGCTGGCCCCTTGGGCGGCCTGGGCTCTTTCTATGGGGGCGTCAGCGCTGTGGCCAGCTTTACGCGCGGCGACAGTGATGGTGCGGGCTTCACTCCCGATGATCCGGAGTCGAGCGATATCGACGAGGCCTACCTCGGCTGGAAGAGTGGCACGGTGTTCTCCGGACTGGGCGAAGATGCCATCAAGCTCAGTTTCGGCCGACAGGCCTTCATGATCGGCAATGGCTTCCTGATCGGCGAGGGCCATCTGGATCAGGGTAACGACGCCGGTTACTGGCTGGCCCCCTACAAGGCATTCGACAGCACAATCCTGGCCCAGCTGGACACCGGCAAAGTGCACGTCGACCTCTTCGATCTCTCCGCGCGGATGGACCTCGACGTCATCGACTTCAAGGAAAAGGTCCGTGTTCGGGGTGGAAACTTCGAATGGCGCGACGAAACCTACGGCACCCTCGGGTTCACTGCGTTCCACACCCTGGATGCGGACAACCCGCTACGCGATGGCATGAATGTATACGACGTGCGAGCTTCCGGCAGCCCGATCCAGTCGTTGCCACAAGTCGCACTGGCGGCGGAGTACGTCTGGCAACGCGGGGGCGATGCGGACAAGAAGAGTGAAGCCTGGTACGTGCAGGGCAGTTACAGCTTCCAGGATGCGCCCTGGACACCTGTGCTGACCTACCGCCATGCGGTCTTCTCCGATGACTACGACTCCTTGCTGTATGGCTATGGCGGCGACTGGGGCACCTGGTTCCAGGGCGAAATCGTTGGCGAGTCGATGCTGTTCAACGTCAACCAGAAGGTCGACATGCTGAAGTTGACGGCATACCCAACCGAGGCCCTCGCAGTTGGGGCGATCGCTTACGACTTCAGCTACGACAAGGCGCCGGCAGGTGTTACCAGCAAGGATTTCGCCAAGGAGTTGAACCTGCATGTCGATTGGCTGATGACGTCCAATGTCACGGTCGGCGCGCTTTACGGGATTGCCCGGCCAGAGGAGGGCGCCAAGCAGACCTTCGGTGACGATGAAACCTCGCATCTCTTCGAGACCTACATAAACATCAAGTTCTGAACTGCCCGGAATCGCAACCGGACTGGACGTTTCGCTCCCAGGAGCGAAACGTCCTTTGCATTGCGAGGAAACTCTTGTAGGAGGGCTTGCCAATGCAACACCTCGATCTGCTGGTAGTGCGCAAGGCCCTGGAATGGTCCACGGCCGGCCAGCGCGTGTGGCTGTGCACGGTACTCGCCACCTACGGCTCGGCGCCCCGCGCGCCGGGGTCGCTGCTGGCGGCCAATGCGTCCGGCCACTGGATCGGCTCGCTGTCCGGCGGTTGCGTGGAGGACGACTTCCTCGAACGCCTGGCCGCCGGCGCCTTCCCCGAGCCGACCCAGCTGGTGCGCTACGGTGACGGCAGCGACGTGCGCTCGCAAATCCGCCTGCCCTGCGGCGGCGTGCTGGAGGTGCTGGTGGAAAACCTGCCGGCCGACTGCGAGGTCCAGGCCCACCTGCGCGAGCTGGAAAGCGCCCTGGCCGGCCAGCGCCGGTTGATCCGCGAGCTGGTCCTGCCCCAGGGTTCGCGCCGGCTGCTGCCGGACCGCGAGCAGGGTCCGCGGGTGGAGCGCGAGGGCGATGTTCTGCGCCTGCGCGTCGGCGCCGCCCAGCGCCTGCTGCTGGCGGGGTATTCCAGCGTCGCCCAGGTGTGCGCCGAATTCGGCCAGAGCCTGGGCTTCGAAGTGGTGCTCTGCGACCCCCGTGACGAGGTGCTGCAGGGCGTCGAGCTGCCCGGGGTGGAAGTCCGCCGCGAGCTGCCTTCGGAGTACATCCGCCTGGGCGGCTGCCATGCCGACACCGCCGTGGTCGCCCTGACCCATGACCCGAAGATCGACGACCTGGCGATGCTCGAGGCCGTACGTACCGACGCCTTCTACATCGGCGTAATGGGTTCCACGGCCACCAGTGCCAAGCGCATGGAGCGCTTGCGCCGGGTTGGCGGCCTGAACGAGGAGGAGCTCGCCCGCATCATCGCCCCCATCGGCCTCAGCCTGGGCAGCAAGACCCCCTCCGAAATCGCCCTGGCGGTGCTGGCGGATATCCTGCGGGTGCGTAATGGGATTGCCCGCGAGCGGGTTTGACGCCGACTCCCCATCCCATCATTGTGGGAGCGAATTCATTCGCGAATGGGCGGCGCAGCTGCCCTAACGGACTGGACCGGCAGGCTTGCGGCCTGCTTCGCGAATGAATTCGCTCCCACTGCATTCCTGACCCAGGCCGAACCATGTCTCATGTCGCCGCACTGATCCTCGCCGCCGGCTTCGGCACCCGCTTCGGTAGCGACAAGCGCCGCGCCACCCTGGCCGACGGCCGCACCCTGCTGGCGGCCAGCCTGGAGCGGGTCCGTGAGGTCTTCGACGAAGTACACCTGGTGCTGCGCCCGGAGGACGATCCGGTAGCGCTGGGCGTGCCGGCGGGCTGCAGCATCATCCGTTGCACTGACGCGGGACAGGGCATGGGCCATAGCCTGGCGGCCGGGGTGCGGGAACTGGCGCAGAGCCCGGCCGACGCCATCGCCGTGCTGCTGGGCGACATGCCCTGGATCGCCGAAGCCAGCCTGCGTGCCCTGGTCGGCGAGGCAGCACCTGGGCGCATCGTCTTTCCTGTCCATCAGGGCGAACGTGGCCATCCGGTACTGTTCGGGCGGGATTTCTGGTCGGAGCTGCAGGCGCTCACCGGTGACGAAGGCGCCCGCCGGGTGCTGCGTGCCAATGCAGCAGACTGGGTAGCGGTGGGGGTGGACGACTCTGGCGTGCGGCTCGATGTCGACCGGCCAGAGACATTGTCATCAAGGCGTTGAGTCGCAACCCTGCGGAGGGGGGCGCCTTACCGATGTCGACGCTCATGGTCGTGGCGTCGACATCGGCCCCTCGTTTCCTTACACCGACACGGATGCGCTTACCGGTGTGTCCCTGATGCGTTGGCCTGTGGCCGCGAAGATGGCGTTGCACAGGGCTGGTGCCACCGGCGGACAGGCGATTTCACCCACCCCGTATGGACCTTCCTCGCTGTCGACCAGATGCACCACGACCTCGGGTGAAGCATCCATGCGCAGCACCGGGTAACTATCGAAGTTGCTCTGTTCGACTCGCCCCTGATCGAAGCTGATCCGCCCATACAGTGCATTGCTCAAGGCGAAGATGACCCCACCCTCCACTTGCGCCTTGACCCCGTCCGGATTGACCACCCGACCGCAATCGAGCGCCACCGTGATTTTCTGCACTCGCAGATGGCCTTTTTCCATTCTGACCTCGGCGACAGCGGCAATCCTGGTGTCGACATAGCTGTGAACCGCGAGGCCCCGTCCCGTTCCTGACGGCACGGGCTCCTGGAAGCCCCCGGCCTTGGCTGCAAGCTTCAGTACATGAACCAGCCTGGGGTCCTTGTCCACCATGTTCAGACGGAACGTCATGGGGTCGACTTTCGCCCGGTGTGCCAATTCGTCGATGAAGCATTCAACGGCGAAGCAGTTGCTCACTTCTCCGGGTGCACGCATCCAGGAAACCGTCGGCCCGGTCTTCGGGGTGTGGATGTCCAGCCGGAAGTTCTCGATTTCGTAGGGCAGGGTAATTGCACCACCGACTGACAGCGCGTCATAACCCCCGGCGTTCCAGGACGAGAATTCGGTATTGTCGAGGATGGACTGGCTGACGATTCTGTGGCCCCACGACGTGATCACTCCGGACGGCGCCAGAATGGCCGAAAGTCTGTTGAACGCCATTGGGCGATATTCGCCACCCTGGATGTCGTCTTCACGCGTCCAGATATTCTGGATGGGGGCGCCCAGGTGACGTGCCGCTTTCAGGATGTGGGCGGTTTCCGCCACGAAGTCGCTTTTCGGACTGGCCCGCCTGCCGAAACCACCGCCGCAATGCAGCGTGTTCAGCTTCACCTTTTCCTTGGGGAGACCCAGGATTTCAGCGGCGACCTTGTGGTCCATGCTCTGGTACATGGTGCCAACCCAGATCTCACAGCCATCGCCCTGCCATTGCATCGTGCAGTTCAGCGGCTCCATCGGAGCGTGTGCCATATAGGGCATGGTGTAATCCGCCAGATAACTGCGCCCTGAATCGTTCAGCAGCTCATCCGTGCGCCCGCGCTCGAGGGCCGCTAGTCCGGGCTTGGCCAGCGCCTGGCGATACTCCGCCTCCATGGTTTTCGACGACAGGCTCGCCCGCGGTCCGAGGTCCCATTCGACCTGCAGGAGTGCCCGCGCCTTTTTCGCGGACCAGAAGTTATCGGCGATGACCGCGACCCCGCTGGGAACCTGCAGGCAGGCCTTGACGCCGGGTACCTTCTTGCTTGCCGAGTCGTCGACCCGGATGGCCTTTCCGCCAAGGACCGGAGGGCGTGCGACCACCGCGGTCAGCATGCCAGGCAGGCGGAAGTCGATGCCGAAGATCGGTTGTCCGGTGATCTTGTCCTTGCCTTCGATACGCGGCATCGATTGGCCGATCAGTCGGAAGGAATCAGGCGACTTCAGCCGAATTTCGGTAGCCGCCGGCATGGGTAGTTTCGCGGCCTCCACAACGAACTCGCCATAGGCTGCCTTGCGGCCATCGGCTGCCAGAACGTAGCCGTTTGCGGTGGTGCATTGGTCTTCGTTGAGCTTCCACGCCTTGGCCGCTGCCCGCACGATCAGCAGCCGTGCCACAGCGCCGGCCATGCGCATGGGTTCGAACAGATATCGCGTGCTGGAGCTCTGCGCGATCATCTGGATCCCGGGCCCGAACACGTCGGGTGCCAACTGGAAGTCATCGCTGGCGGGCGCATGCCGGGCGGTTACCCTGGACCAGTCGGCATCCAGTTCTTCGGCCAGGACCTGGGCCAGGCAGGTATGGATACCCTGACCGATCTCCGATTGCCCGACGATCACGACGATCTGGCCATCGGCGGATATCTCGATGAATGCGTTTGGTTTGAAGGTGGGCTCTGCATTGTTGCCGAGCAGTCCCGAAATCGCCTCGGGACACTTCACGGCAATGGCCAGGCCGGCAGCGATGGCGCCCGCGGATACGATGAAGGTGCGGCGGGTGAGGAGACGGGAGTTGTTCATGCCTTGCCTCCTGCGCGCAGCTGCGCCGCGGCTGCCTTGATCGCCTGCCTGATGCGCGGATAGGTACCACAGCGGCAGAGGTTACCCGACATTGCGGAGTCGATCTCCTCATCGGATGGATCGGGCGTCTCGGCGATCAGGATGGCGGCCGACATGATCTGGCCGGGTTGGCAGTAGCCGCACTGGGCGACCTGGAGTTCGAGCCACGCCTTGTCGAGTGCTTCGAGTTGCTTACCCCCCAGTCCTTCGATCGTGGTGATGCTGGAGCCCGCCACGGCCGAGATCGGGGTGATGCAGGCCCGCATCGGCGCTCCGTCTACGTGGACGGTACACGCGCCGCACATGCCGACTCCGCAACCGAATTTCGTGCCCCGCATGTTCAGTGAGTCTCGCAAGACCCACAGCAATGGCATCTGTTCATCCACGGGGGTCAGCTCTATCGACTGACCGTTCAAGGTAGCCTTCATGATTTTCTCCTCACTCATATGTCTTTTTGTAATTAAAGGAGTGAACGTTTTTATCTAATAGGCATATCGTGTCATATCCAGCGTTACTACTTTCTCCCGGTCACCGCCAGTGCTGAATCAGCCCGCCGGACCATCGGTTGTGGCCTGATCGCCCCGATCGGACGTTCAAAGATCCAGTTCGAGCAGTGGCGACTTCGATCGTGAGCAACAAGGTGTGAACTGGTTGTTCAAGGCCTTTTCATCGTCGCTCAGATAGAAATCGAGGTGATCCGGTTCGCCTGCGAGCACGCGTGTGACGCAAACCCCGCATACACCCTGCTTGCATGAGGTCGGCACTTCGACGCCGGCGGCTAGCAATGCGTCGACCACGGTCTGGTCAGGCAGTACATCGATGACCTGGCCGCTGCTCGACAGCTTGACCTGGAAGGAGCCAGGCTCGCTCGCTCGGGGCGTGCTCCCCGTCGCGAAGAACTCACGGTGGACGCAGCGATCATCCCAGCCGGCTGCTTTTGCCGTTTCCAGGACGACAGTAATGAAGCCTGCCGGCCCGCATACATACAGGTGCTTACCCGGCGCCGGATGCGCAAGCAGCTTGGCAAGGTCGACACGCGCCGAGGGGCCAGCATCGTCGAAATACAGGTGTACCCTGGTCGCGAGGTCCCCCAGGGCGAGGCGCTCGCGGAAGGCCATGCGCGAGGCATCGCGCGCGCAGTAGTGCATCTCGAAGGATGCGCCCTTGGCCTTGAGCTCCTTGGCCATGCACAGAATCGGAGTAACGCCGATACCGCCAGCCAGCAGCAACGAATGCTCTGCATCGGCGATCAGTGGAAAATGATTCCTGGGTTCGCTGATTTCCAGCAATTCGCCCTCTTCGAGCCCATGCATGGCAACCGAGCCCCCACGCGAATTCGCATCGCGCAGGACAGCGATCAGGTAGCGCTGCGTATCGGCCGGCGGATTGCACAGCGAGTACTGGCGAGTGATTCCGTTTTTGAGGTGGACATCGATGTGCGCGCCCGCAGAAAACACCGGCAGATCACCACCGTCTGGTCGTGAGAGTTCGAACGCGCAGATATCGGTCGCTGCTTCATATTTACGGACAACTTTGACTTGCATACGGCACCTCAAAACAGGGGCGAACCAGATTGCTGTTGGTCGACGGCAAGTCATTCGAGGACCTGTCGAACATGCGTCACAATCGGCTCCAATTTTCAGCTTCAGCGGGTTGCACGGCCCTGCGAGGGCGGACTGTTGCTTGCTCGCAGGACGACAGTTGATGGTGGATGGAGAACGGAGAACGTTACGACTCCATTGAATGACCTTGCAGGAAACTCAGGCGTGCAACTCGCTGAGTTCAGTTTCGAAGCGCTTTATCAACGCCGGCATGTCTTTATCCAGCGTCCATTCGCTCAGCCGAACCTCCGGCGGTGCCTCGGTATAGAGGTCCCAGTCCACGCTCAGCCTGTGTGCAGCGTCGGCATGCGAGAAGAGGGTGGCGAAGACGTCCCGCTCTTCTTCGGTCTTGAACATGACGTGGGCGATTGCAGCGTATTTCTCCTGCGACGCGGGGTCGTGCTCGCCAATTCGTTCGATCCAGACCATCTCGGGCTGCACCTTCAATATTTTCGAAGCCAGCCCAATACCCAGGGGGAGATGAACATCCCGGTGGTAGGTGTAATCGAATGCTCTGTTTTTCGGGCGCGGATACAAGAAGGAAAGAACGTGCATGCTCAAATCTCCTGGGCAATTGATTTGGCTTGCCGCTCTTTGTTTATGAGGGTGTCCAGTATCTTGCGGCCTTCCAGTTGAAGGCGGTCGCCATTGAACGAAGCGTGAGGTACGGAAAGCACGTCCAGATCACCAATCGTGGCTTGCTGTGCCTCGAGCAGGACGATGTCCTGCTTGAAAACGTTCCTGGTCTCCTCCGCGAGATGGGACAGGGTGCCTTCGTCTCCGTAGTTGATGCCTACCGTGTAGAAGTAGTGCGATGAGTGCGCGGTTTCCGGCGTGGCCGCGTGGAAGTCATGAAACTCCACGGGTTGCGCATCCGGCTGCCCAGCCGGCCGCAGATAGATATGGAACGAGGTGTAGCAGGGCGCCTGCCAACTGACTTCCATGGTGAAGTCCAGCGGACCCGTCCAGGATTCGATGTTTCGCGCCTGCGCCATCATGATGCGCCAGAGCGGCGCGCCCTCGTCACCCAGGCTGTCTGCGTGGGTTCGGAAATGAATCGAGCGCTCCTTGACCTCATATGTCAGCCCGCGGTCAATCGGCTCGCTGCCGGGACGGGCGTTGCGGTAGAAGCGAACCTCCTCGCCGCCGAAGGATTCTGGGTGTACGAACTCGGCGTGGGTGATATCGAACAGGTTGTCGTTCAGCAGTCGATAGTTGGCGCGCATCGATTCGAACATGCCACTGCAGCTGCGCATCCCTGGCTGTGCATCGATCAGCGAAAGGTTCTTGGGAATGGTGCTTTCATCCTCTGAAAGCTCCTGGTCCCCCATCCAGATCCAGATATAGCCGTGCCGCTCCAGAACCGGAAAACTCTGTACCTTCGCTTTCGGCGAGATTGCATCCTGCCCCGGAACATGAGTGCAGCGCCCGTCGCTACCGAAGCGGGCACCGTGGTAACGGCATTGAACGGTTTCACCGACAACATGCCCGAGCGACAACGGCGCTTGACGGTGGATGCAGGCGTCCCGTACCGCCGCATAGCGACCGCTTTCGGTTCTGAACAGCGCAATTTTTTGGCCCAGGATGGTGCGGGCAACTATGTTCCCACCGGCCAACTCGTTAGACGTGGCGGCTACATACCACGAGTTGTTCAAGTACATGTCGGCTCTCCTCTTCTTATTCATATTCAACGCCAAGCAACGCATCGTTCGGCAGTCGGCGGCGCAGCGCCGCTCACCTCGATCACCTGTCCTATCGGGCAGCTGATGTCGATGCGAACCGGCGGAAGGCGGCCCGGCGATGGTTGCGCTCATGGTCCGATCATAGGAATCGCCGTCACGCATCAGCACTCCCATGGGTTACGGACTTATCCCGATAGCGCAACAAATCCGGAGTGAGGGGAGGGCTTTGCATGCTGGCCGAGCTCCGGGCTCGGAAAGTCAGTGCGATTGATGGGGGGCGGAAGGAGGGCGAGCTGGAAATGGTGCGCCCGCTGGAGCTTGTGGCGCTTTGTCTTGGCTCGTTTCGATTGAGGATTCTGCGCTGCCGGGATAAGTCCGTAGCCCATGGGAGTGCTGACACCAGGCAGCGATTCCTAAGATCGACCCAAGAGCGTAACCGCCGGGGGAGTGCATTCCGCCGGTAACCGATTGGAGTCGCCAGGCTATGAAAGAACAAATGCATCAGGTCACCCTGAACTTCGCTGACGGCGTCAGCCGTAGCTTCAGCGTTACCTCCCAGAACAGCATTCTCGATGCCGCATTGCAGGCGGAAATCCCGCTGTTGTATCAGTGCCGGTCAGGTAGTTGTTCCAGTTGCATTGCGCAATTGTCCGAAGGGGACGCTGTGACGCGTCAAGGGGCCAGCTCCACGCTCCTGGCCAGCGAGTACGCCGCAGGGCAGCGTCTGCTGTGCCTTTGCCAAGCGCAGTCGGACTGCACCTTCGAACTTGGCTACGGTAGCGAGGTCGGCTCCAGTACGGCGCGCGAAGTGAATGTCTTCGTTGACTCGGTCGAGCGCATCGCCAGCAACGTGATGCGGCTGGTCGTGGAGCTGGCGGATGGTGATTGGTTGGACTTCCGCCCTGGCCAGTTCATGCAGATCGACGTGCCCGGTTACGGCGCGGTACGCAGCTACTCGCCGTCGAGCACTGCTGTTGACCTGCCCAAGATGGAATTCCTGGTGCGCCTGCTGCCGGGTGGTGCCATGTCCGGCTACCTCGAGGAGCGGGCCGCTAGCGAGGACGTATTGACCTTGAGTGGCCCGTACGGGGCGTTCTTCCTGCGCGAGGAAAAACGCCGTGCACCGCACATCTTCGTCGCCGGTGGCACCGGACTGGCGCCGATCCTTTCGATGATTGATGCGCTGCGTCAAGGCAGTGGGCGTAAGCCGCCGATGCTGCTCAGCTTTGGCTGCGCAGTGCCGGACGCCCTGTTCTGCCTGGACGGGATTGAGCTGCGCCAGCAATGGCTGCCGAGCCTTGAAGCGCGCATTTGCGTCGACCGAGAGCCGCGTGAGGGCCTGCTCCACGGAAGTCCGGTGAGTGCTTTGCGCGAGGGCGACGTCAGCGCCGAAACGGTTGCTTACCTGTGCGGCCCCCAACCCATGATCAATGCCGCCACCGCTCGCTTGATCGAACTAGGGGCCGACCCCGCGAACATCTTCGCTGAACAGTTTGTGCCCAGTAATTGAGGAGCAACCATGCAAGCCACCACCCCCGTCGCGTTCTCTGCAGAGCAGATGAAATGGTACGAGCAAGCCTGTGCCAAGATCGATCCGCAGCGCCTGCAGAATCTGCTGTATGCCATCACCGACATCCATAGCCCGACCGGTGCAGCGCGCGCCGCTAGTGAGTACATGGCCAAGCACCTGGACAGCATTGGTATGAGCTCGCGCTTACAGCCGATGAGCTTCACCAGCGGCAACGTGCTGGCCGAGCTGTGTGGTAGTGGCGGCGGTGCCAGCGTGTTGCTCTATGCGCCGATCGACACCCATCTGGAGCTGGACGAGGCCGAGAAGCTCCTCACCGGCGAGGCCGACGAAGTGGATATGCAGCCCTCGGCGCAGATGATTGACGACTGGGTATTCGGCCTGGGCGCTTCCAATCCGAAAGGCATGGTCGCGACCCTTACCGAAGTGGCGACCGCCTTGATCGAGGCCGAAGTGCCGCTCGTTGGCGACCTGCTGGTGGGCATGGCCGACGGTGGTATGCCAGTGGACGTTTCGGCGCGCCAGCACGCTGGCATGTCTAACGGTGTGACGCACCTGATCAATCGTGGCGGCTCGCCGGATTTCGCCATCGTCATGAAACCGTGGAACTGGGTCTACCATGAAGAGCCGGGCATGGGTTGGTTCAAGCTACGCGTGCACGGCACCCTCGGTTATGCCGGCGTGCCGCGCGGGACGCCGGGTTTCCGCAGCTCGGTGGTGCCGGCTGCGACGGTCATCCAGGAACTGGAGAAGTGGATCATCGACTACGCCGAGCGCAACACCTCGGGGCAGATCAAGCCCCACGGTTGGATCTCCGGTGTGCGCGGCGGCAACCCTGAGCGTCCGGCCTTCCCATCTGCAGTTACCGAGATTTTCTTCGACGTGCGCATCAACCCTCGCACCAGCCCAGCTGCGGTCAGGGCACAGTTCGCGGAGTTTGTCCGTGATCTGCAGGTACAGCGTCCTGAGTTGGTTCTCGACTGGGAAATGTATGGTTCCGTCGCCGGCGGCACTACCGATCCGCAGAACTGGATCGTTCAGTCTTGCCGGCGTGGCTGGGAACACATCGAGCGCCGCCAGCATGGCGAGTCCGACTTGCTCGGAGGCCAGACCGACGGCGCCGCGTTGCGCCGGCTGGGTATACCAACCGCTCGAATCGGTTGGCCGTGGCCGGCCCAGGGAGCGCCGCTGCCGGTCGCTGAAGGCCTCGGTGGCATGGGGGCAACCTACATCCCGGACCTGATCCCCTGCGCGAAGAAGATCATGTACGCACTGATCGATACCTTGACCCGGCCGCGCCACGAACTGGGGCTCTGAGTCCCGATCGAGGTTTCCGATAACCCCTCCCTCCGCTTACCCCAGTGCCTGTACGGCCCGGTGCTTCGCGCCGGTGAGCTGGAGGAAAGTAATGCTTGCAATGAGGAATACAGAGAATGATCAAATCGCGTGCCGCCGTTGCGTTCGCAGCCAACCAACCGTTGCAGATAGTCGAGGTGGACGTGGCGCCGCCCAAGGCCGGCGAAGTGCTGGTGCGCATCGTTGCCACCGGCGTTTGCCACACCGATGCCTACACCCTGTCCGGCGCTGATTCGGAAGGCGTATTCCCCTGCATCCTCGGTCACGAGGGCGGCGGCATTGTCGAGGCCGTCGGTGAGGGCGTCACCTCATTGGCCGTCGGTGATCACGTGATCCCGCTGTACACCGCCGAATGCGGCGAATGCAAATTCTGTAAATCCGGCAAGACCAACCTGTGCAGCTCGGTACGGGCTACCCAGGGTAAGGGCCTGATGCCGGATGGCACCTCACGTTTCTCCTATAACGGCCAACCGATCTACCACTACATGGGCTGCTCGACCTTCTCCGAGTTCACCGTGCTGCCGGAAGTCTCCCTGGCGAAGATTCCCAAGGACGCGCCGCTGGAGAAGGTCTGCTTGCTCGGTTGCGGCGTCACGACCGGCATCGGCGCCGTGCTCAACACCGCCAAGGTGGAGGAGGGCGCCACCGTGGCCATCTTCGGCCTGGGCGGCATCGGCCTCGCAGCGATCATCGGGGCGAGCATGGCCAAGGCCAGCCGAATCATTGCCATCGACATCAACCCGGCCAAGTTCGAAATCGCCAGACAGCTGGGCGCCACCGACTTCATCAATCCCAAGGAGCACAGCAAGCCGATCCAAGAAGTCATCGTCGAGTTGACCGATGGCGGCGTGGACTACTCCTTCGAGTGCGTCGGCAACGTCCAGTTGATGCGCGCCGCACTGGAGAGTTGCCACAAGGGCTGGGGCGAGTCGGTGATCATCGGTGTTGCCGGCGCCGGCCAGGAAATCAGCACCCGGCCATTCCAGCTGGTCACCGGCCGCGTCTGGCGCGGTTCCGCCTTCGGCGGCGTGAAGGGCCGCAGCGAGTTGCCGAACTATGTGGAGAAGGCGCAGAAGGGCGAGATCCCGCTGGACACCTTCATCACTCACACCATGGGGCTGGAAAGCATCAACGAAGCCTTCGACCTGATGCACGAAGGCAAGAGCATCCGCACTGTTATTCACTTCGATCGCTAAGCGAGCAAACCCAGCATGGCCGCCAGGGTGCAGTACGCCCTGGCGGAATGAATGCGCCTGTATTCAACCAAGGAGAGCTACAAGATGAGCATCTTTACTCACGTGACAGTCGGTACCAATGACCTGCAAAAAGCCCGCAGCTTCTACGATGAAGTGCTCGGCAAGCTGGGTCATAAACGCATCGCGGACCTGGGTGACAACGGTTCGATCTGGGGTGAGAACGCGCCGTCGTTCTTCGTCCTCAAGCCTGCCGACGGCGCGCCCGCCAGCGTCGGTAACGGCGTCACCATCAGTTTCGAGGCGCCGAATCGTGCCGCGATCGACGCGTTCCATGCCGCAGCACTGGCGGCAGGTGGCAAGGACGAGGGTGCCCCGGGCCCGCGTGGTTGGGCGCCGAACGCCTATGCAGCCTATGCCCGTGACCTCGATGGCAACAAGCTGGCCGTTTACTGCTTCAAGGCAGCCTGAGGCTGACGCGAGGCCAGCACCAGCTGGCCTCGCCAATCCCCAGGCGCGCGTGAGCTCGCAATAGTGACTTTTGGCTAAAGGGGTACCTTGGAATTTCATCTCAAGAAGTCGACAGGGTATTGCTGGCGTAGGCACCAGTCGCTGTGCAGGCGGACCACCTCTGCATGACCTCCTCTGTAGTTTCTGGCGCAGGTTTCAACCTTCGATCGGAGATAGTCGATGGCTTACCTTGTTTGGTTGATCGCATTGAGTGTCGTAATCCTCCCGGTTCAGGCGCAGGAGGTTTTGCGGTTCAAGGCCTGGAAGGACTATATCGACCCTGCCGTGCTGGAAAACTTCCAGCAAGAAACCGGTATCAGGGTCGATTACCAGACATTTACTACCGCAGAGGAACTCGATCAGGCCCTGGTGCGCGGCGAACATATCGACGTGCTGGTGCCGTCGCATTTTCAGCTTGCTGGCCTGATTGCCAACAAGCGCTTACAAGCGCTGGATTTTCGCCAGTTACCACACTACGCCAGCGTCGACCCGGAGTTGTTGGCGATGCTGGCGGCACTCAACTCGGCCAATCGCTATGTGGTGCCTTACCTATGGGGAACCGTTGGCCTGGCAGTCAATCCGCGACTTGCCGAGCCCGCGTTTGGTCGCGCCTTGCCCAATAGCTGGAGTCTACTGTTCGATGAACGCGACAGCGCTAGTCTCGAGGGGTGTGGGATCGGTTGGCTTGACGCTCCCGAAGAGACGCTGTCGCTATGGCTGAACTACAGGGGCAAGAACCTCGGACGTAGTAGTGAGGGGCAGATTTCGCGTGCTGGCAGGTCGCTGCTGGAGTTGGGGCGTAGGACAAGATCACTTGATAATGAACGCTATATCGAGGATCTCTCCAGCGGTCGGTTATGCGTGGCCATGGCGTGGGTAGGGCATGCCTTGACGGCCGCCAAAGCCAATCCTTCGCTGCAATTCCTAATTCCCCAGGAAGGGGCTTTGGTGTTTATCGATAGCTTGGCGATCCCTGCCAATGCACCGCATCCCGAACTGGCCTATCGCTTTATCGACTACCTGCTGCAGCCAGAAAACTCAGTGCGCAACTCACTCGCGACACAGTTCTACTCGCCGTTGTCGAGTGGAGCGCCGGAGTTGGTGAAGCTGGCTAAGGAACAACCGATGTTGGTACCTGACCAGAGGGAGCGGCGTCGCCTTTACTTTCTAGAAAAGCTTTCAGTAGAACAGAAGCAGGCGGTAGATCGCCTTTGGCAGGGCGTGAAGCAGTCTCGAACAGCAGTTCCATGACTGTGAAACTGGTGATGCATTTTGCCGAGTTGCTGATCGGCGGCATTTACCGGCGCTTGCAGGTGTCGCACCCGAAGCTGTGTGCCAGTCGAACTGAAACGCCTCGCCAAGCGCAAAGGTCAACGGCACAAAAGCGTGCAGCGCCTTACCCTGCTCACCGCGCCACGCACGGATAAACGCGGTGAGCTGACTGTAGCCACCGTCGTAACCCTCGGCCTTGATCTGTTCAAACAACGCCTTGGCACTTCGGCGATGGTGCTTGGCCCGCAGCGAATCGGCTTTAAGCGCCTGCGCCAGCGTTGCGTGAAAAGCACTGAGCTTGTTGAAGACCGCGCGGCGTTGATACACCGGCTGCTTTGCTTCCGGTGCTCTGACCCACTTGCGTATCGCGTTGCGTGCTAAACCGGTGCGCTTGGTTATCTCATGCAGCGACAGCTTGTCGCGAAAATACATCCGCCGAATTCTGCCCATCATTTCCATACTGATCACCCTGTGTTCTCCTGCTCAAAAGTTGAGCAGGAGTAGTTGAACACCTGGGTCAGTTTTCGATCGGCAGAACAGCCTCTACTGGGTCAGTTTTCGGTCAGCGGCAACACGCGGACGCCACCCCCATCAAGCCTTGCGCATTCATGTCGGTGAAAGGCGGCTCGAACAACCGCGACGGCTCCATCACTCCGGTCTGGATCAGCTCCTGGATGATCAGCTCGATGAACTCAATCTGGTTCGGGGTGGCGGTACTGCCGTGGATGAAGTCGCTGAAGGCCTGCATGGCTGCTTCACAATCCAGGCCGACCAGAGAGCGGATGAGGATGCCGAGGCCGTGGTTCTTTTCCTTCGCCTCGTCGATCAGGGCCGGTGAGCCACCGGCATCGATCAGCATCCTTTCCAGCTCGACCAAATCATCCAGTGTCAGCGCCTGGTTGCGCCGCAAGCGCTGTCTATTGCATCTGTGGCAGTTTTCGCCTGCGCAAAACGACCTTGCCTCCGTCCCACTCTTTTTCATCATGCAGGCAATCCAGATAGCGTCCCCAAAGCTCCAGTGCAGCATGTTTTTCGGGTAGGTAGCTGTACCGATCATAGTGAACCGATTGCACATCGCTGCGGCCGTGAGAAAGTAGCCAGCTGCGTGTTTCTTTCGAAATTCCAAGTGAGGCCATTAGCGTCTCGGCCGTAACTCGCACGTTTGCATAGCTGAAATAGCTCGTTCGTGCTGAGTTGCTCAGTGCTTTGCCTGCCTCGCTGAATCGCTTGCCGGCGGTGTCCGGGCGAATGCAGCGGCGGCCTATGCAAAAGGGGCCAGGGCCGATTTTGTCATCGAAGAGGGGTTGCAGGATCGCTTTGATTCGCTCGGTGAGCGGTAGTAGGTGGTCCCAGGCTTGCCCTTTTTTACCCTTGCTGTCGGTTAAGTGAAGGAGATTATCAGCGGTTTCCTCCCACTTGACGCGCAGGAGTTGCTCCATTCGTTGGCCGCCAAGATAGATCAGAGCCTTGCAGATGGCCAATTCTCGCGGAGGCAGGGTGTCCAGATACCGCAGCAGTTCGCCGAGCTCCTCCGGGGTTAGCGAGTCCGTGTTGCCGCCGCGGGTATTGGCCAGAGTGGGAACCTTGGCTGCCGGGTTGACACCGATGTTGAAGATCTTCGAGTCGCTCACATCTCTATCCAGCGACAGATGTGCCTTACCGCCATAACTGAATGCGGCTTTCAAATACCGATGGACGCTCGCCGCGGTCGAACGCATACCGGTGCTCGCGCTAGCCTTACCCTTATTGCCAATCCCGCGCCCTCGCGGTTTACGAGAGAGGAGGGAACTCATCACCAGGTGAATCTCCTCGCCTGTGATGCTTTTTGCGGGGCGGAACATCAAGTCCGGATGATGCTCAATCACATGTGTTTGGAACAGTCTTTCAACTTCTCCTGCCTTGACCTTGCCTCGCGCTTTGAGGTCTTGGACGTAGGCTTCAAGCAATTCTTTGAATGTGCCTTCTTTGGAAGCGAGCTTTTCGGTGTAAGCTTGGGCTAGTCGATTCTTCTCGGCTGCGGCGCTCTGCGTCGCGATGTAGGCCTTCACATCACCGTGTTCTGAGGCTAGCCCTGCCAGGTCGGCAGCTTTGTCTCGCAATTCAGTCAGCGTGAGGCCAAGAGATCTAGCTGTGGTCTTGTACTGCCCAACTGAAATCATCAAGTCACGGCCATTGAGCCGGTAACGGTAGTAACCGTTGATGACGCCGTTCTCTCTGCGCTTGAAAAGCAAGCTGCCACGTGACCTGCCGGGCAAGCTTTCTGTCAGCTTCTCCCCAGGCTGCATCCCGCGCAGCTTCTGATCGTTGACGCTCTTGTCCGCAGTATTCCCTGCCATTGATTTGGTCCCCACTACGGTCCCCACATGTCATGACACTGCAAGCTACATGGTGAGGCGTCATGTGACAAGGTTGGTGATGAAGTCCTTATAAAGTAAGGGATTATTGAAGGTGTTGAAAAAGTGGAGTACGTAGGGAAGCAAAAAAGATACCCCCTCCTAAGGGGAAGGTTGGTGGTTCGAACCCACTCTGGGACGCCAAAAAATCAATGACTTATCGATTTTTTGTTTCTTTTTAGCTTTCAGTCTTCCAGATTTTCCCCGTTCGTTTCCCGTTTTTTTGGACTTGCCCCTATCAAACCGGACACCGGCACCCCGTTAAGTTGAGGTTCCTGCCAGGCGCCTGAACTCTCGTGGTGAGCGGTATTTCAGGGCGCTCGTTCAGTGATCAACCTAGAACACTCCTGCTACGACCTTTCGTTCAACCAGAGCGGCAAGGTCTAGCTGTTTGGCACGTTTAACGACATCTCCGCTGTATGGCGCCGATAGCCTGAACAGCCTCGCCAACATCGATCTGCCCGGCCCACGGTTTCGCTTCCCTGCCGGTTGACACCGTGCACCTGAGCGCTGGCGTCGAATTACAAGAACTATGGCGGTCACTGGCGATTCCTGCAGGAGCCGCGACGGTACTTTGCACTCACGAGATTCGCCAGCCGTTCGGTGGACTTGTCCGGGAGTGCCGGGTTCCGGCGAAGGGAATCGAACCGCTACAGAAGCAAAGGGCTCTGTGGGAGATATCGAGCCCACCATACAAGGTGCCATACAACGTACTCGTTGCTGGCTAAGTCGCCGTAGTACAGGCGAGCTGACGCCAGCGGGTGGACCTGAACCTGAAAGCAGCTATCTACCTGTCGCGAGTAATACCTCACTGCCACCAGCTTGCCGCTCACGCTTCCCTAGATAAGGGTGCTTGCTAGCGCCATCCACGCTTGCCAGGGCACGGGACCTTCGGCGTGCGGGTCAATAAGGCATGCAATAGTTCCATACGGTCCTTGACGCGCCGATCCGCTGACTCCTTACCCCTGGGATGGCAACAATTCGGCCCCGTCGCGATCGACGATCAGACGCCTTAGTTCGTCGGAGACGGCGACCTTTTCCCCTGTCGCGTTGATCATCCAGACACAGATGGCGTGGCCATGGCCGACCCGGGAGCCGTTCCAGGCAGCGAACTCCATGCGGAAGCTGGTTCTGCGGACCCAGGCGACGCGGCCGGTGATCAGGATCTTCTCACCGTGTTCGAGCGAGCGGTCGTAGGTGAAACCGAGTTCCTTGATCACCGGGCCTGGAGCTTCCCGGGTGAAGCGTGGTACGCCCAGAGATTCGAGATAGGCATTGCGGGTTTCTTCGCACCAGCCCAGGTAGGCGAGGTTGTTTGCGTGGCCGAAAGGGTCGATGTCCGCCCAGCGCACTTCGAAATGCTTGCCAAAGGCCCAGCCCGGCTCGACGCCGTACTGCGCCCGGGAGTCGTTGTTCAGATCATTCATGCTTGTTCCTCGCCTCTCGGCATTCTTTAGATATGCAGCGCCCGCTCGTAGGCGGCCAGTACCGCTTCGTGCATGGCCTCCGACTGGGTCGGGTGGGGGAAGATAGTGCTCATCAGTTCCGCTTCGGTGGTCTCCAGTTCCAGGCCGACGGTGTAGCCCTGAATCATCTCGGTGACTTCCTCGCCGACCATGTGCGCACCGAGCAGCTCGCCGCTGTCCGCATCGAACACTACCTTGGTGAAGCCACCCGTTGCCCCCAGCGCGATGGCCTTGCCGTTGGCGGCGAACGGGAACTTGCCGACGCGCACCTCGCGCCCGCTGGCGCGTGCCTGGGCTTCGGTTAGGCCGACGCTGGCGACCTGTGGATGGCTGTAAGTGCAGGCCGGTACGCGGTTGCTGTCCAGTGGATGCGGATCGAGACCGGCAATCCTCTCGACGCAGATCAGCGCCTCATGGCTGGCCTTGTGCGCCAGCCACGGCGGACCGGCGACGTCGCCGATGGCGTAGACGCCCGGCTCGCCGGTGGCGCCGTAGTGGTCGGTGAGGATATGGGTCTTCTCCACCTTGACCGCGGTGCCTTCCAGGCCGAGGTCCTCGACGTTGCCGACGATGCCGGCGGCGCTGAGGATTACATCGACTTCCAGGACAGCTGCGCCTGCGCCTTCCAGTTCCACCTGCCAGCCGCCCGCCAGGCGACGCTGCGATTTCAGCCGGCTGCCGGTATGCAGGGCGATGCCGTCCTTGCGCAGCGCGTCGGCGACATGGGCGGAAATCTCCTCGTCTTCCACCGGCAGGATGCGTTCGGCCATCTCGACCACGCTGACCTCGCAGCCCAGCGCACGGTAGAAGCTGGCGAATTCGATGCCGATGGCGCCGGCGCCGATCACCAGCAGGCGCCGGGGCAGGGCAGGCGGTTGCAGGGCCTCACGGTACGACCAGAGGCTGACGCCGTCCGGCTCGAGCCCCGGCAGTTGCCGCGCCCGCGCGCCGGTTGCGAGGATGATGTGCGGCGCCGCCAGCGTCAGCGTGTCGCTGGCGCGGGTCACCCGCAGGCTGTGCCGGCCCGCCAGGCGGGCATGGCCGTTGATCACGGTGACGCCGTTCTTCTTCATCAGATGCTCGACGCCGCGCTGCAACTGGGCCGCAACCGTCCGCGAACGCGCGACCATGACGGGCAGGTCGACCTGCGGGGCGCCGACGTTGACGCCGAAGCGCGCGGCATCGCGCACCAGGCGCAGCACATCGGCCGAGCGCAGCAGGGCCTTGGTGGGAATGCAGCCCCAGTTCAGGCAGATGCCGCCGAGCTGGGCCTTCTCCACCAGCGCCGTGCGCATACCCAGTTGGGCGGCGCGGATCGCCGCCACATAGCCACCCGGGCCGCCGCCGACGACGATCAGATCGAATTCCTGTGTATTCATTGCCGCCTCAGACCAGTATCGCCAACGGGTTTTCGATGATGCGCTTGAAGGCCGCCAACCACTGTGCGGCGAGTGCGCCGTCGATGGCGCGGTGGTCGGCCGACAGGGTCACGCTCATCGCCGGCGCCACCACCAGCGCGCCATCCTCGACCAGCGGGCGTAGCGAAGTGGCGCCAACGGCGAGAATCGCCGCATGGGGCGGATTGATGATCGCGGAGAACTCCTCGATGCCGTACATGCCGAGGTTGCTGATGGTGAAGCTGCCGCCCTGGTAGTCGGCGGGAGCCAGGCGGCCGCTGCGGGCGCGCTCGGCCAGCCCGGCGACCTCGCTGCCGATGCGCGACAGCGACTTGCTGCCGGCATCGCGCACCACCGGGGTGATCAGCCCGTTGTCGGTGGCCACCGCCACGGCGATGTCGGCCCGGTTGTACTGACGCAAGGCGCTATCGGTCCAGCTGACGTTCATCGCCGGCACTTCCTGCAGCGCCGCGGCGACCGCCTTGACGATGAAGTCGTTGACCGAGATCTTGCGCGGCGCGCTGGCGTTGACCTGGGCGCGCAGCTCGTTGAGCCGGTCCATCCGGCATTCCACCTTGAGGTAGAAGTGCGGCACGCTGGCCTTGCTCTCGGTCAGGCGGCGGGCGATGGTGCGGCGCATGTTCGAGTGCGGGATTTCCTCGTAATCGCCTGTGCCGCTGCCGGCCGCCGGGACGACCGGTGCAGGCGTGGGCGCCGGTGCGGCGGGTGCCGGGCGGGTGCTTTCCACATCGCGCTTGACGATGCGCCCGTGCGGGCCGCTGCCCTGCAGGGTGGCGAGGTCTATGCCCTGTTCCCGGGCCAGGCGCCGCGCCAACGGGCTGGCCTTGATCCGCTCGCCAGCGGCAACCAAGGGAGTTGCCTGGGCTGTCGAGGCGACTGTGGCTGCCGGTGCTGCGGCCTGTGCTGCAGGGACAGCAGCGGTAGCCAGCAGCGCCGCGATATCGACGCCGTTCTCGCCAGGCGCATACAGCACGGCGATGGGGGCGCCCACGGCAACGTCCTCCCCGGCCGGGCTGAGGATCTTGCCGAGCACGCCGGCTTCATCGGCCTCGAAGTCGACCAGGGCCTTGTCGGTCTCGATGCTGGCGAGCAGGTCGCCGACCGCGATGGCCTCGCCTTCCTGCTTCAGCCATTCGTTGAGCACGGCCGAGGTGCCGTTGGCGGCGATCTCCGGCATGCGGATGAGTTTTGCCATGTCAGCTCGCTCCGTTGATGAGGTCGGGACGGTAGTCGCCGATGTGTTGGTACTGCACCAGTTCGAGGACGTTGCCCTCGGGGTCGCGGCAGAACGCCAGGTACACGCCGGGCCGCACTTCGACGCGCTGCGGGCCGGTCATGAACTCGATGCCGGCGCGCTGCAGATCGGCGATCGCGGCGTCGATGTCGTCGAGAATGAAGGTCAGGTAGGTCGCGTTCGGTCGGTCGAGAATCCAGTCGCCGGGTGCCGCGGCGCCGGTCGGCGTGGTCCGCGCCAGCAGCTTGATGCGTTCGCCCCGGTTGGTTTGCAGGCGCACCACGGTGTAGGGCTCGGGGCACAGCGCGGCGGCACTGGCCTTGTCGGCCGGCACCAGGAACTCGCTGACGAAGCGCAGGCCCAGCACGCCTTCATAGAAGGCGCGCTGCCTGGCCAGGTCGCGACAGGCGATGCCGACTTCCAGGGGGACGGTCATGTGGATGGTCATTCGCTGCTCCCTGGCCGCTCAGGCGGCGCCCTTGTCGCGCATGATGCGGTGCAGGCCGACGACCACCTCTTCGGTGCGCGCGCAGGCCGCGCGCTCCAGCACCTTGGAGATGCTCGGCGAGGCTTCGCTGCCGGATACGCGCTGCACCGGCTGGTCGAGCCAGTCGAAGCAGCGGCGCTGGATCTCGTCTGCCAGCCAGCCACCGTACGAGGTGCCGACCGAGCCCTGTTCGACGATCAGCACGTTGTTGGTCTTGCGGATGCTTGCCTCGATGGTTTCCCAGTCGAGACTGGCGCGGTCGAGCCAGCGTAGGTCCACCACTTCGGCGTCGACGCCGCTGTGTTCGGCGGCTTCGAGGGCGTGGGCGACCATCGACAGGTAGGTCAGCACCGTCACCTCCTTGCCGCTGCGGCGGATCGCCGCCTTGCCGAACGGGATCTGGTAGTCGAGATCCTCGACTGGTGCCAGGCCCGACGAGCCGTACAGGTCGACGTGCTCGATCACCAGCACCGGGTCCTTGAGCGCCAGCGCGGCGTTCATCAGGCCGATGTAGTCGAACGGCGTGGAGGGCGCGACGATCCGCCAGCCGGGGCTGGTGGCGAAGATGCCCGCCGGGTCCATGGAGTGCTGCGAGCCATAACCGCTGCCCATGGCCACCTTGGTGCGCAGCACGAACGGCACCTCGATGTCGCCGCCGAACATGTGCCGGGCCTTGCCGATCTGGTTGAACACCTGGTCAGCCGCGACCCACATGAAGTCGGGGTACATGAACTCCACCACCGGGCGGTAGCGGCCGTCCATCGCCAGGCCGCCGCCGAGGCCGGCGAAGGCGTTCTCGCTGATCGGCGTGCCCAGCACGCGATCCGGGAAACGCTCCTTCAGGCCACGGGTGGCGCCGTTGGTGCCGCCTTTCAGGCGATGCACGTCCTCGCCCATGATCACCACGCCGGGGTCGGTCTCCATGCGCCGGGCCATCACATCGGCCACCGCGTCGATGAACTTGCGCTTCTCCAGCTTGCCCTGGAAGCCGGTTTCCTCCGCGGTACGCGCGCCCTGCAGTTCGCTCAGGTCGCCGCGCACGCCGACGTTGCAGAAGTCCGCGCTGGGCCACAGCTCGGGGCGAATCCGTCGCTTGCCGACCCGGGCACCGCTATCGGCTTCGGTCAGCGCAGCGGCAGCGCGCTGCATGGCCGCTTGCGCGCGGCCGCGCAGGGCGGCGATCTGCTCGGCATCGATCAGCCCCAGCGCCTGCATGCGCCGGCCCAGGTGATCGAGTGGATCGCGCTCGCGCCAGGCCTGCTCCTCGTCCTTGCTGCGGTAGCCGAACGCGCTGCCGGGGAAGGCGCCGTTCTGGTGGAAGAAGCGGTACACGTCGACCTCGATGATGGTCGGCCCCTTGCCGGCGCGCATGTGCGCCAGTGCTTCCTGCATCGCCAGATAGACGGCCAGCGGGTCCATGCCGTCGACCCGCCAGCTGGGGATGTTGAACGCCGCGCCGCGCGCGGAGAGGCGCGGTTCGGCGGTGGCTTCCTCAACCGTGGTCGATACCGCGTAGCGATTGTTCTCGATGAAGAAGCACAGCGGCAACTGCCAGGCGGCGGCGAGGTTCATGCTTTCCAGCACCGAGCCGATGTTCACCGCGCCATCGCCGAAGTAGGTCACCGCCACGGCATCGCTGCCGGCGTGCTTGTGCGCCCAGGCCGCGCCGGCCGCCAGCGGCACGCCGCCGCCGACGATGGCGTTGGTGCCCAGCACGCCGGCGTCCTGCCAGCGCAGGTGCATGGAGCCGCCGCGCCCTTGGCAGAAGCCCTGGGCCAGGCCGAGGATCTCGCCCAGCGTGCGTTGCAGCAGGTTCTCGACCTCGGTGCTCAGCGGTGCCTTGGGATCGATCCCGGTCGGGTTCAGATAGCCGAGGGCCTTGGCGAGGAACTGATGGTGTCCACGGTGGGAGCCGTTGATCTGGTCGGCGGCGACCAGCGGCACGATGGAGCCGGCCGCGCCGCCTTCCTGGCCGATGCTGGAGTGCGCCGGGCCATGGACCAGGCCCTCGGAGGCCAGTTCCAGCACGCTTTCCTCGAAGGCGCGGATCAGGTGCATGTGCGCCAGCAGCGTGCCGAGCACGGCCGGGTCGGCGTCTTTCCAGTCTTGTTCGGTGGCGCGCAGTTCCACCCACGCGGCGGCGGGCGCCAGCGCAATACGTTCTGCCATGGTCTCGATCTCGGGGGTCAGATGTAGCCGTAAGCCGTCCAGCCGCCGTCGGCGACTAGGGTCTGGCCATTGATGAAGGCGGCCGCATCGGCCGCGAGGAACAGGGCGACGCCGGCGATTTCTTCCGGTTGCGCCAGGCGCCCGGCCGGCGTGCGCGCGGTCAGCGCGTCCAGGTCCATGCGTCCGTCGCGCACCAGCTGGTCGACCAGGGCGGTCTGCACATAACCGGGGGCGATGGCGTTGACCCGCACGCCGGCCCTGGCCCATTCGATGGCCAGCACCTTGGTCAGCATCACCACCGCGGCCTTGCTGCCGCAGTAGGCGGCGCGCTCCGGGGCGGCGCTCAGGCCGTACATCGAGGCGGTGTTGAGGATCACGCCGCCGCCTTGGGTGACCATGCGCCGACCGGCCGCCTGCGCGCAGTAGAAGACGCCGTTCAGGTTGATATCGATCGCCCGGCGCCAGTCTTCCGCGCTCAGTTCGAGGGTCGGACGGTTCATGGCGATGCCGGCATTGTTCAGCAGCACGTCGATCCGCCCGAAGCTCTCCACCGTGCGCTGCATCGCGTCCTCGACCACCTGCGGATCGGTGATCGAGCCGGCAATGGCTTCCAGCTGGATGCCGGGATGGGTTTCACCCAGCTCGCCGCGAACCTGCTCCAGCGCGCTGGCGTTGATGTCGAACAGCGCCAGGTGGGCGCCATTGGCGGCGAAGGCTTTGGCCATCGCGAGGCCGATGCCGCTGGCCGCACCGGTGACGAAGACCGTCTTGCCTGCCAGTTCCGGATAGCGCTGCGCCGTGTTGGGCACCTTTACTTGTGCGGTGGTCTGTTGAGTCATTCCGCTGTCCAGCCCTTGATTGTCGGATGTTGTTCTAGGGTCTTGCGGCGTCGCTCAGGGCGGGGCCGCAGTCTTTTTGCTCAGGCCAGGCCGAAGAAACGCGCCATCTGCTCGATCTGCGCATCGATCATGTGGCGACCCAGGTGTACCGGGTGACCATGCGCGGCTGCGGCGAGCAGCAATGGGGTCATGTCCGGGTTCATCACTACCTCGGCGACCAGCGCGCCGGTGGGCAGCCGGTCCAGCGCGAACGGCAGGTCGTCGCCGGGCTTGAGGCCCAGCGAGGTGGCGTTTACCGCCAGCGTGTAGTGCGTCGGCATCGAACCGGCAACCTCGGCCTGCAACTGCGGGTGATGGGCGCGAAGCTCCTCCACCAACTGCCGAGCACGCGCCTCGGTACGGTTGTAGATGCCGATCGCCGCCGCACCATGGCTGGCCAGCGCATGGGCAATGGCCTTGGCCGCGCCGCCGGCGCCAGCGAGATAAACGCGCTGGCCACGAATGGCATGGCCCTGGGCGAGCAGCCCCTGGGCGAAGCCCTCGCCGTCGAGGTTGCCGCCGATCAGCGCGCCGCGCTCATGGTCGATGCGCAGCACGTTGACCGCGCCGCTCTGCCGCGCCGCCGCGCTCAGCTCGGTGCAATGGGGCAGCACGGCTTCCTTGTACGGGATGGTCACCACCAGGCCGGCCAGATTGCGGTTCGCCGCCAGGCCAGCGACGAAGCCGGCGAACTGCTCAGGGCGGACATGCAGGGGCACCAGCACAGCGTTGCAGCCCAGCTGCTGCATATACGCATTGAAGCGCTCCGGGGTGCGCACGTGCTCGATGGGGTCGGCGACGATGCCGACCAGGCGGGTCTTTCCGTTGATCATGCTGCCCTCGTTGCCGATCGGGTCGGGGGGTGATGGTGTTCCGTCAGCATGTAGGACAAATCATCTTTACTTGTCTGACATGTTGCCGCACATTATGGGCGGCAGCTGAGGTTGTCAACATCCTTTCATAGCTTGTCAGACAAGTAGGTGTGACGAGTTTCCTGTGCCGCCATTACCAGAGGGAAAACAATGATTGCTTTCGACGGCAAAACCGTACTGATCACCGGCGCCGCCAGCGGCATCGGCCGTGCCTGTGCGCGGATGCTGCGACGCGCAGGTGCCGACCTGGCGCTAGCGGACATCAATGAGGCCGCGCTGGAAGTGCTGCAGGCCGAGCTGCGCGCAGCCGGTGGGGAAGGCCGCATCAGCTGCCACCTGCTGGATATCGGCGACGAAGCGTCCTGCATTCGTACCGGCGATGCGGTGGCCGAGCGCCATGGGCGTATCGACCACCTGATCCACGCCGCCGGCATCTATCCGTGCGAGTGGGTGCGCGACATGCAGGATGCCGACTGGCAGAAAGTCATGCGCGTCAACCTCGATGGCACCTTCTATATCTGCCGAGCGGTAATGCCGTACCTGAGCGATGACAGCTCCATCGTCAATCTGTCGTCCGTGGCCGGCCATCGCGGTAGCCCCTCGCATGCCCATTACTCGGCGTCGAAGGGGGCGGTGAGCAGCTTCAGCAAGAGCCTGGCCCTCGAACTGGCGCCCAGGACCCGAGTCAACCTGGTGGCGCCCGGCATCATCGAAACGCCGATGACCACTGACCTGATGCAGAGCAAGGGCAAGATGCTGATGGACAACACCCCGTTGCGTCGCTTCGGCACCGCGGAAGAGGTAGCCGGTTGCATCCTGTTCCTCTGCTCGCCGCTGGCCAGCTTCGTGACCGGCGAAACCCTGCACGTCAACGGCGGCCTGTACATGGTGTAGGAATATCGGCCACGATCTCTCTTTACCGGACACCCCCCAATTCCAAGGTTTACTCAGATGACCGTTGCACAGAAAACGCCGAAGCGGGCCGTAGCCACAGCGGAGCAGCCGCGCCAGTCGGTGACGGCTGCGATCGTCGACTGGCTGAACCGACAGATCGAGACCGAGCAGCTCAAGCCGGGCGACAAGCTGCCCAGTGAAAGCGCGCTTCAGGCCCAGTTCTCAGTCGGCCGCTCGGCGGTACGCGAGGCGCTGTCGCAGCTCAAGTCCGAAGGCATAGTCACTGCCGAGCAGGGCCGCGGCGTCTTCGTCAACGCCCCGGCCGCCCGCCAGGCCCTGCGCCTGCCGGGCGCCTCGCTGGACGACAGCGAAAGCCTGGCGCACATCCTCGAGCTGCTGGCGACCTTCGAGTCGGCCGCCGCACGCTACGCGGCGCTGCGCCGCACGCCGGACGACCTCAAACATATTAAGCGAGCCCTGGTGGGTATGGAGTACGCGGTGCTCAACGACGAGTTGGGCGAGGAGGAGGATTTCGCCTTCCATCAGGCCATCGTCGAAGCCACCAAGAACCCGCATTTCAAGGCGCTCAACGACTATCTGGAGCAGCACGCCCGCCGGCTGATCCGCCAGGCGCGCAGCAATACCGCGAAGAACTATGCGGAGCTGATCCAGGACGTGCAGAACGAGCACCAGGCGATCTTCGCGGCTATCGAGGCGGGTAATGCGGAGGCGGCGAGCGAGGCGGCGGAAACCCATCTGCGCAACGCGGCAAAACGTCTGAACATGTACGTCCAGGTATAAAGCCGCGGACTTTCGGCAGGCGTCTGGAGGGGGCGTGGGCAGCACCGCTGCACGGCCGTGAGGCCCCGTCGCCAGAACGGGGCCATGCGGCTCAGAACTGCTCCTCGTCGAACGCCAGCGCGGCATCACCACCGTTGAGCACGGTATGCGCCAGACCACCGGCGCGGGGCAGCAGGTGCTCGGCGTAGAACTGCGCGGTGAGCAGCTTGGCGCGGTAGAACGGATCGTCGCTGCCGGCACGTAGGCGCTGTTGCGCGACCAGCGCCGAGCGGGCCAGCTGCCAGCCGCCGGCGACGATGCCGAACAGTTCGAGGAAGGGCACCGCGCCCACCGACACCTGGCGCACCTGCGTCGCGTACTCCCGGACGATGAACGCCACCGCCTGCTCCAGGGCGGCGACGCCTTGGCCCAGAACGCGGCCGATGGCTTGCAGGTTCGCATCGCCGTCATTCAGCAGCTGCTGCTCCACCGCATGCATGCGCTCGATCACCAGGGCGATGGTGCGGCCGTCCTCGCGGGCGATCTTGCGGCCGATCAGGTCGGCGGCCTGGATGCCGGTGGTGCCTTCGTAAATGGTGGTGATCCGCGCATCGCGCAGGTGCTGGGCGGCACCGGTTTCCTCGATGAAGCCCATGCCGCCGTGGATCTGCACGCCGAGCGAGGCGATGTCGATGGCGTTCTCGGTGCTCCAGCCCTTGACCACCGGGATCATCAGGTCGACGAAGGCCTGGCTGCGCTGACGCTGTTCGGCGTCGGCATGGCGCTGGGCAAAATCCATCGCCGTGGCGACTTCGCAGGCCAGCGCACGCATGGCTTCGGTGCGTGACTTCATCGACAGCAGCATACGCCGTACGTCCGGATGACGGATGATCGCCACCTTGTCGCGGCTCTTCACCCCCAGTTCGCCGCCTTGCACGCGATCACGGGCGTAGGCGAGGGCGCGCTGGTAGGCGCGCTCGGACAGGCCGATGCCTTCGATGCCGACCGAGAAACGCGCGGCGTTCATCATGATGAACATGTATTCCAGGCCGCGGTTTTCTTCGCCGACCAGCCAGCCAGTGGCGCCGCCTTGGTCGCCGAAGGCCAATACCGCGGTCGGGCTGGCATGGATGCCGAGCTTGTGTTCGATCGACACGCAACGCACATCGTTGCGCGCGCCGAGGCTGCCGTCGGCATTGACCAGGAACTTCGGCACGACGAACAGCGAGATGCCTTTCACGCCATCCGGCGCGCCCGGCACACGGGCCAGCACCAGGTGGACGATGTTATCGGTGAGGTCGTGCTCGCCGTAGGTGATGAAAATCTTCTGCCCAAATACGCGGTAGGTGCCGTCGCCCTGCGGCTCGGCGCGGCTGCGAACGGCAGCCAGGTCGGAGCCGGCCTGGGGTTCGGTGAGGTTCATCGAGCCGGTCCACTCACCGCTGACCATCTTCGGCAGGTAGGTTTCCTTGAGGTGCGCGGAGCCGCGCAGTTCGATGGCTTCGATGGCGCCACGGGTCAGCATCGGGCACAGTCCGAAGGACACGTTGGCGCCATTCCACATTTCCTCGACCAGCGCCGAAACCAGGCGCGGCAGGCCCTGGCCGCCGAATTCCGGTTCGCAGGACAAGGCGTTCCAGCCGCCTTCGACAAACTGCTCGTAGGCTTTCTTCCAGCCAGTCGGGGTGCTGACTTCGCCGTCGTTCCAGCGCGCGCCTTCATGGTCGCCGCTGATGTTGAGCGGCGACAGCACGCCGCTGGCGAACTTGCCGGCTTCGCCGAGAATCGCCTCGACCAGCTCTGGACTCATCTCTTCGCAGTCGGGCAAACCGCTGACCTGGTCCAGATGACCCAGCTCGTTGAGGACGAATTGCATGTCACGCAGCGGGGCGGTGTATTCACTCATCGGAAAGTCTCTGTCGATTAGTCGTGGGGGTAGCTAGCGACGATTGTGCGAGGCGCATCTGCAAGAGGGCGGTAGTTAACCAGATTGTCTGGCCTGCCTCTCCCACCCTATTGGAAGGGCATCTATTGGCAGACCCCAGCCTTTCGGCTCCTGAGCCAACTCCACGGGAGTGGTCCGGCTGGCAGCGCTTTTACCTAAGGTAGCGGGCAGATGGTCGCCCTGTGGGGCGGGCCTGTTCCACCCGTCTCCAGAGGATTCCACCATGATCCCCCGCACCTTGTTTGACCACGAACATGAAGAGTTCCGCAGTACCGTCCGCCGCTTCCTGGCCGACGAGTGCATGCCCTTCCACGAGCAGTGGGAAGAGGACCGCCGCGTCCCGCGCGAAATATGGAGGAAAGCCGGCGAACTGGGCATGCTCAACGCCACCACGCCGGAAGCCTATGGCGGCTTGGGCCTCAACCATCTGTTCACGATGATCACGGTGGAGGAGATAGCCTTCGCCAATGTCACCGGCCTGAACGGCTTTGGCATTCAGGACATCTGTGCCGGCTACATTGCCAACTTCGGTACCGAAGAGCAGAAGCTGCAATGGCTGCCGAAAATGGCGAGTGGTGAGGTGATTGCTGCCTTGGCGATGACCGAGCCGAACACCGGTTCCGATCTGCAGGCGATTAAAACCCGGGCCGTGCTGAATGGTGATGAATATGTCATCAACGGCGCCAAGACCTTCATCTCCAATGGCACCAACTGTGACCTCATTGTGCTGGTGGCGAAGACTGGCAACAGCGGCAAGGGCTCCCAGGATATTTCGCTAATCCTGGTCGAGGCGGATAACGCAGGTGTGAGCAAATCGAAACCGTTGCGCAAAGTCGGTCTGCATGCCCAGGACACCACCATGCTGTTCTTCGAGAACGTGCGTGTCCCCGTGTGCAACGTGCTCGGCGGCGAGCCTGGGAAGGGCTTCTACCAGATGATGAAAGAGCTGGCGTGGGAGCGACTGTCCATTGCCATCGCCAGCATCTCAGGTGCCCAGGCGGTGCTCGACCATACAGTCGACTACACCCAAGGCCGCACCGTATTCGGCAAGCCGATCATCGAGTTCCAGAATTCGCGCTTCAAGCTCGCCGATCTGAAAACCGAGATCACCATCGGCCAGACCTATGTCGACCGCTGCATGGAGCTCTGCCTGGAGCACAAACTGACCACCGAAGCCGCGGCCGCGGCCAAGATGTGGTGCTCGGACCTGTACTCCAAGGTGGTCGATGCCTGCCTGCAGCTGCATGGCGGCAACGGCTATATGCTCGAGTACCCGGTGGCGCGCCATTACATCGACAGCCGCATCACCCGCATCTACGGCGGCGCCAACGACATCATGCGCGAGCTGATCGCCCGCACCCTGTGATCTGTCGGGGCCGTTCGGCCCCGGCGACGAAGGAGGGCGATGGTGGGGCTGGTCTCCACCTCGCCCAGACTCCGCAGGCGGGGCACGCCATTGCCCCGTCCCACCCTAACATCAATGCCTTCACGTCCCAGCCGTTAGCATTGGTCCAGACGGCGAAGCCACGACGCAGGGAATGACTGCTCCGGGAGGCCGGCAGCGGTAGCAGGCGGCGCAATAGCGGAATCAGGCTGTTCGGGTGCAGCGGCGCATCGCTCACGCGTCCCCAGCGGTCGATCCCACGAAACACGGGCCCCTGCTTCAGTCCGGCCGCTTCCACTCAGTCCCAGGTAGCTGTCAACGGGCATAACTGCGACAACGCCGGCACCTTGTAGGTGGTGCCCAAAGCGTGGCGATCGCCCTTGCTGCGTGGCAAGAAGTAAGTCATACCTTCGCCCGGCACAAGGCGCAGACGCTCGACCTGCACACTGATCAGCTAGCCGCGCCAGAAGCCCAGCAGGATCAGTGCACGATCGCTGCGATGGCGCAGTTCGTCCGCGCGATCGCCGCGCTCCCGAGCAGCCGCAATCGCCGAGCCGAGCCAGTCGTCGACCTGCGCCAGTCGGCTCAGTTGCAATGGCTCGGCCTGGTTCTCGACCGAGGGGTGCACGGTCTGGATGCCCTTGAGCACCTTGCGCCCCAGCCTTCGTGCCCCTCATCGCCTCGGTCAGCCGGGCGTCACCGCCGGCGGCGCCCAGGTCTGGTCGATGACCGGCTGCTTCGGGCCATAGGTCCGCAGCACCATATGGAAAGCCCCCTGATGCGGCGACGGCAGCCAGTTCGCGCGTGCAACCGGATCGCTTGGAGCATCGGGCTGGATATGGACGGTGAAGCTGCCATCGGTGTCCTTGGCCAGCCCTGAGGTGCGGTCGCCGACGGAGTAGCGCATGACGTCGTTGGCGACGAAGTTGTTGTCGGGACCGTACATCGTCATCGACCAGAATTCGTTGACCGGTGGCATGTCGTCGGCCTTGAATCGCATGGTGTAGCGACGTCCGCCTACCAGTGGCTGGCCCTTGATATCGGTGAATGCCGGCAGGTAAACCGCTTCGGTGGCATCGTTGGAGATGATGCCGCCCAGGCACTGGCCGGCGGCGCGGACGATGAAATCGCCGTGCAACCCGGCCCTGCCGAAGCTCTTGGGAGGGTACATCCAGCCATTCACCAGCTTGGATTTGTAGGCGCCGGTCATGAGCATCTCGTTGAGCATCGGGCGCGCCGTCGCCGCCGCGCGCGCCAAGCCGCGTCTGGTTGGTTCGGGCAGCTGGTCGATGCTGTCGGCACTGAAATCCGGGCCGATGCCAATCTCGCGGAACAGCTGCACCAGGTCGGGGTCGCGGTCCTTCGGCAGCGGGTTCTCGGCCCAGGCGGTGTTGATCGTCTTCCAGTCGCCCAGCGGGTCTTGCTTCGTATCGTACGGTTTGAACACGTCGCGCCCTTGCGGAACCTTCGGGTTGCGCTGGCCCCACAGCTCCAGCGGGATCATGCGGTACTGGTCCTGCAGCTTGTTGACCACCAGCGCGTCCTTGGCATCGTTCACCAGCGTGCGGCCGAACACCAGCGCGAAGCGCGTCGGCGACTGGAACGAATCCTTGATGCCCGACGGAAGCTTGCCGTTCCAACCCGGCGGCAGGATCGCGTAGGCGCCTGCCGCACTGCCCGTGCTGCGTTTGCCGACATAGGCGAAGTTGTCCGAGTACATGTCGGCGATCTCGAAAGTGAAATAACGATCGCCCATGTCCGGATGCGACAGCACCACCGGCCCTTGGCGCAGGTCCAGCCAGCCCCAGGAATACAGCGTGTCCTGGTTGGGCGAGCCACCGGAGGTGTAGTTGATGTGGTTGGACAGCACCTTCTTGTGATGGAAGTGGTTCAGCGAGGCATAGAAACTGGAGTCGGGCACGTTGGTCCAGTCGTAACGCAGCTGGCTCAGGTACACCAGCGGGAACGCATAGACATAGGCCTGCGTGCCGAGCGTGTAGGCGTATTCCTCGCGCCAGTCGTTTCCTGCGGCGGTAGCAGAGGCGGCATGGCCTTCGCCCGATGCCGCCGGCGTCGCCGCTGTGGGTGCAGCACCGGCTTGCGCCATGACCGCGCCGCCGTACAGTGCCACGGCCGCCGAGCTACCCAGGGTGATGAATTCGCGTCGTGTCGTGTCAGCCATCCCTAATCTCCTGTTCATTGATCCATCTGTCGTCACTGGACGCCCGGAATCCAGGCCACGCCCTCCGGGGCTGGCCCCTGCGCCGCCGTGACAGCTTCTGCCTGCGGCGCCTTGTTCGTGGAGGAAGCCGGCGACGACGGCGACGGTGTTGGCGAGCACGCCGACAGCACTGCGACGATCATCGCCGCCGGGAACCAATGCCCCGAATAAACGCACTTCTTTACCCGCAACTCCCTGTCGTTGTGCGGCCTCCGCCGCGAACATCGGATCGAATCCCGGCGGACTGCGTCGATGCTGCGCCCCGACGGTTCCGTGCCTCTACCGTCAGCGGAAAGACCGGCGGCTCATTTCGCCGCCTGGGCCCCGGCCGCGGGCTTCAGCTCGACTACCAGCTTGTTGATCGTGCCTGGGAACTTGAAGGGCGGCGTATAGGACAACTCGACCGGCGTACCCGAGTCCTCGCCGATGTCCTGGCCTTCGAAGGTCGAATACTTGAACGGCGTGGTCTTCTCAATGTGGCCCTCGCCGATCTTCTTGCCGTTGGCGTACAGCGTGAGCGTGCCGCCCTTGCCCATGCCGCCGCCGTCGTACTTGAAGTCCATCGCCAGGGTCACCGTGCCGGCCGGCACCGTTCCGGTCGAGACGATGCGGTAGTGGTCGAAGTCGATATGGTTGTGCGCGCCGACCAGCTTGCCCTGCTGCAGATAGAAGGCCCAGCCGGCCGTGAAGCCGCCCTGCGTGGAGATCATGCCGCTCGCGCCTTCCTGCGGGATTTCGACTTCCGCAGTGATCGTGAACGACTTGTTCTTCAGGTCCGGCGCCGCGCCTTCCGGCAGGGCGACAAGCGGCGTGTCGTAGACGAAAGACTTGCGGCCCGCGGCCAAGCTGGGCCGGCCGGTGATCTGGTCCGACATGCGCTCCGGTCCTCGCGGGTCGAGCGGCAACACGCTCAGGCGCGAGGCCTCCGCCCACCACAGATCCTGCAGCGCCTTCAGCTTGTCCGGGTGCTGTGCCGCGAGATCGTTTGCCTGGGTGAAATCCTTGTTGAGGTTGTAGAGCTCCCACTTGGTCTTGTCGATATCGAGCTTCGCGCGCTCGGCTTCCCACGGCACGAAGGACATCGACGAGGCCATCCAGCCGTTCTGGTAGATGCCGCGATTGACGAACATCTCGAACAACTGCTTGGTGCGGCGGCCGGGCGCTTTCGCATCCTCGAAGGTATAGAGCATGCTGATGCCGTCGAGCGGCTTCTGCGGTGTGCCATTGAGGGCGTCGGGCGCCTGAATGCCGGCGGTTTCGAGAATCGTCGGCATGACGTCGGAGATGTGGTGGAACTGGCTGCGCACGCCACCCTTGTCCTTGATCCGCGCCGGCCAGGAGATGATCACCGGGTTGCGCGTGCCGCCGAAGTGTGAGGCCACCTGCTTGGTCCACTGGAAGGGCGTGTCCATCGCGTGCGCCCAACCGGCGGGGAAGTGGTTGAAGTGCTTCGGCCCGCCCAGCTCGTCGATGACCGCGAGGTTCTGCTTCCAGTCTGGCAGCACGCCATTGAAGCCCGCTATCTCGTTCAGCGTGCCCCCTGGGCCACCCTCGGCCGAGGAACCGTTGTCGCCGACGATGTAGATGATGAGCGTGTTGTCGGCATCGGGGAGCTTCGCGACCGCATCGAGCACGCGCCCCATTTCATGGTCGACATGCGCGCCATAGCCGGCAAAGATTTCCATCATGCGCGCGTAGAGCCGCTTCTGATCCGCGTTGAGTGAATCCCAGGCTGGCAGGTCCTTCGGCCGCGCCGTGAGGGTGGCATTCGCGGGCACCACGCCCAGCTTCTTTTGCCGCGCGAGGGTCTCCTCGCGGTAGCTGTCCCAGCCTTCGTCGAACTTGCCTTTGAACTTGTCGATCCACTCTTTCGGCGCATGGTGCGGTGCATGCGTCGCGGCGGGTGCGACGTAGGCGAAGAACGGTCGTCCGGGGTCGATCGCCTTCACCTTGCCGATCCAGGCGATCGCCTTGTCGGCAATGTCGGTGGACAGGTGGTAGTTCGGGTCGCTCGAGCGCGGCACGCGGCTGTGGTTCTCGTACAGCACCGGCTCCCACTGGCTGGTGTCGCCGGCATTGAAACCGTAGAAATAGTCGAAGCCGAGTCCGGTCGCCCAGCGATCGAAGGGACCGACTTCGCTGGTCTCCCAGGTCGGCGTGTTGTGGTTCTTGCCGATCCACGCGGTGGCGTAGCCGTTCTGGCGGAGGATTTCCGCCACCGTGCCGGCGCTCTTCGGGATCATGCTGGTATAGCCGTCATACCCGGTCGCGAGTTCGGTGATGATCCCGGTGGCCGCCACGTGATTATCGCGCCCGGTGAGCAAGGCGGCGCGCGTCGGCGAGCAGAGCGCGGTCGTGTGGAAGCGGTTGAAACGCAGGCCCTGCGCGGCCAGTTTCTCCATGCTTGGGGACGGCACGCCGCCGCCGAAGACGCTGAACTGGCCGAACCCGACGTCGTCGAGCAGGACCAGCACGATGTTGGGCGCACCTTTGGGCGGACGCGTGATCTGCGGGAAGGTGGCGGCGTCGGAGTCCTGGAAAGTGCGCCCGACATTGCCTTTGAACTGGAAGTCCGGTGGCGGCAGCGAGACCGTGCCCGCGGCGGGCGCGGCGGGCGCGGCGGGCTGCGCGCTTGCGACCTGGACCAGAGCGACGAAGGAAAATGCGGCGGCAATCCCAGTGAGAACAGTTGGAAGGAGTTTTGCTGTGCTCATGAATTCTCCATTTCTGCGCAAGACCCGGACAGGGGCTCGAAAAAACAGAGTAGACCCTCCCGCTCGCCCAGGAGCGGTCGTCCGTGGCGTGGACAACGGTCGTCGAACGCCGCTCTTAGCGGATTCACTGTACGGCTGTACTTGGTCGTTTTCAGCCTTTAACGAACGACAGTTCGCGCGTGCTCATTAGGGCGGCGTATCAATGCCTGGCGATTACCCGAACGATTCATCGCTGTTGCAGGCACTCATAACGACAAAGGCCCGACCTTTTCAGGTCGGGCCTTTGTTCGCGCTGCCGGAGCAGTGGGGGTGGGTTAGCGAATTCCCGCGTTGCGCAAGGCGGCTGGTGTGTAGTCGTTCATCTTGGTCTGGCCACCGTATTGCGTGGCCTTCTTCGATTCGTTGACCATACCCAGCACGTTGTAGCGGCCTGCAATCAGGTCATAGATGCCGATCATCGTGTTCATTGGCGTCTGATGCTGATAGTCGTTCATGGCATAGCCTTCACCCACCCGCCACAGCTGGCCACGGCCGTCGTAGTGATCGACCTCGGCCAACTGCCAGGTGTCTTCGTCGAAGTACATGTCGCGCTTGGCGTAGATGTGCCGCTCACCGGACTTCAGGGTGGCGACCACGTGCCAGACGCGGTGCAGCTCGTAACGGGCCAGGTCCTGGTTGATGTGCCCGGGCTTGATGATCTCGTCGTACTTCAGCTTCGGCGAGGCCAGGCGGTAGTTGTTGTAGGGGATGTACAGCTCCTTCTTGCCGACCAGTTTCCAGTCGTAGCGATCCGGTGCGCCATTCATCAGGTCGGTGTTGTCGGCGGTGCGCATGCCGTCGGAGCCTGAGCCCGGGCCGTCGTAGGCGATCTGCGGAGCGCGGCGCACGCGACGTTGGCCGGCGTTGTAGACCCAGGCCAGGCGCGGCTCCTTGACCTGGTCGATGGTCTCGTGGACCAGGATCACGTTACCCGCCAGGCGCGAGGGAGCGGTGATGCGCTGCTTGTAGAGATACAGGAGGTTTTCGGCCTGGGATGGATCGATGCCGTCCATGAGCTGCGGATAGCTCAGCTCGTCCTCGTACTCGACGATGGTGTGGGAGCCGTTGGTCTGTGGAGCCGCCTGGGCTGCCTGGCGAATGGTGTTGCCGCCGCGGTAACGGTTGGTGTGGTTCCAGTACACCTCGACGCCGTTTTTCGGCAGCGGGAAGGGGATGTAGCGGGTGTCGGTAAAGTTGGCCAGGCCGTTGCCGCCATCGGTCAGCTCGGTGCTCACCGCACCCTTCTTCACGGCATCGTAGACGGCCTGCGGCATGCTGGCGGTGCGGTGACTCTGGTACACCGGGATCTTGTAGCTGTCCGCGTAGCGCTTGAACATCGCCAGCTGGCCGGGGGTCAGCTTGTCCTTGTGCTGCTCGGCGTTCGCCGCGGTGATGGTGAACAGCGGCTTCTCGCCGGCGAACGGATCGCCCAGGAAGCCGTTGGCATCCACCGGCGCGGCGCCGGACTTGAGGCCGCCGTCCCAGGCCTGGATGCTGTCATCGGCATTGCCTTCCTTCTGTGCGCCGAGCGGCGTCAGGGTGGTGCCCAACTTATCCGCTTCCTGCTGGGAAACGGCGGCCATCACGCTGGAGGCCAGCAGGCTCAGCGCCAGGACGCCGGTTTTCAAGAGAGTATTGGTTTTCATGCTGTGGTTTCTCCGCGTCAAAAGTTCACACCAAAACTGAGCGCGACGAAGTCGCGATCGGTGTTGGTGTTGAAGTCGCCGCCGAAAAAGTCCGTGTAGCTGAGGCTGGCGGTGTACGTGCTCTTGTAGTCGGCATCCAGGCCGACGCTGATTGCCTTGCTGCCTTCCTCGAAGTTCGGCCCGTAGCCTTCCACGTCATGCGACCAGGCCAGGTTCGGCGCCAGGTTGATGCCGGCGAAGACGTTCGAGTAGTCCAGTCGGGCGCGGGCGCGGTAGCCCCAGGAGTCGGTGGTGTAAAAACCGTCGTCGTTGCATTCCTGCTGCGGGTTGCTGGGCCGGGTTACGCCATTGGGCTGACCTGGCACCTGACCGGCAGACCCCAGGCATACCGCATTGTTGATGCCGGGGAACTGCCCCCCGCCAAAGCTCGGACTGCGTCCGAAGCGCAGGTCGGTACCGTCGCTCTTGCCCAGGCCGTTGATGCGGTTGTAGCCCGCCTCGCCGACCAGGGTCAGGCGGCTGGCGCCCCAGATCTGATCGATGAAATGGGTGGCGGTCAGCTGCGCCTGGAGCACCGGCATGCGCTCGTAGCCGGCGATGTTGGCGCCCGGAGCATTCAGCGCATGACCGGTGGTGATGACCGGCGACATGGCCACCCCTGCCACTTGCTGGTTCAGTGCCGCCAGGTTGAGGTCGGGGGTATTGATCTGCAGCGGCATGTTTGGCCGGTAGCTGACTTCGCCACCCAGCGAAGTGCCGCCGACGTTGGTCTGAAAGCTCACGCCGTAGAGGCGGATATCTTCGGGGTAGTCGATGAAATAACGTGCCCCGCGGATCCGCGCGATGGCGTTGAGGCTTGCGGCTGTCGTTGCTCCGGGGATAAAGGTGGCGACCGTGGTCCGCTTCAGGCTCAGGAACGGGCTGCGGCTGTGATAGTTCATCACATAGGCGCCGAACTCGGTGTCGTTGAGTTCCGGCACGAACCAGCGCAGGGCCACGCCATACTGCCCGCTATCACCCGGCTCGTTGTCTTCGAGGCGCGGGATATAGGCGTCCTGAGTGCCGGCGCGAATGCCGCCCGCCAAGGCAGCGTCACTGACTGCCGGATTGGCCGATTGCGAGACGCCAGGGGCCAGATCGAGACCGGTCACAACCAGACGGTCGTTGCAGCCCTTCGGCACGCCGTCGTTGCCGAAGAAGGTGCCGCAGTTATCAACGACGCTGTTGTCCCACTCCAGCTGGTAGAAGGCCTCGGCGTTGAGGTTGTCGGTCAGGCCCTGGGAGACATAGAGCATATTGACCGGGATCAGGCCTTCTTTGACCTCGGCGCCGGGGCGGCGCAGGGCGGCGACGTCGATCGGGTTGATCGAGTTGATGCTGTTGCCGATGAAGGTGCTCTCGCCCCAGCTCACCACCTGCTTGCCCAGGCGGACGTTGCCCGGCAGGTCGCCGAGGTTGTAGTTGTGGTAGACGAAGGCGTCGAGGAACTCGGCGCCGGAGGACTTGGCCAGGTCGTCGCGGCCGCTGTCGTCGATGTCGTAGAACAGGCGGTGCTCGTCCTTGAGTTCGAAGTCGTACCAGTACTTGCCGCGCACGAAGGCGCCGGAGTCGCCGTACTTCAGTTCGAGGTCATGCACGCCCTTGAAGATCTTCGAGAAGGTCTCGCCTTTCTTGAAGTTCAGGCGGTTGTCGTCGACGGTCCGGGCGGAGGAGTTGCCACGCACCCCTTGCGAGTTGAAGTTGGAGATGAAGTCCGGATCGCCGCCACGCACCGCCCAGCTGGCGCCCACGGACAGCGATGAGTCGAATTGCCCCTCGATTTCCCCGATATTGAAGCTAACGGCGTGAGCCTGTGCACTCACGCCCAAGGCGACGGCTGCAGCCAGCAGGTGCGGCTGGAAGATTCCGCGCTTTGTTGTTGTTGTCATGCGGCGCTCCAAGTTTTGGATCAGATAGAGCGGCCATCCTATGCAGCTGCTGGAAAAGCCTGAATTGTCCGATCAGGCATTTCGCGAGTTACCCAAAAGCTCTATTTCGACCACTGTCGCTGCCCGCTTTTCAGGGGTTCCGCATGTCGTTGGCGGGTGCCGGCGGCAACGGTGTTGCCGAAGGTAACAATCCTCCGCAGGCGCTCGGCACGCGGGTGTCGGCAGCTTTATGGCGTGCAAATACCTCGAATGACGGATGGGGTGAGTGCGGTCGCGCGCGAATAATTGCTCGCACTTGTTCCAGGCCGGCCCCTTGTCCGTGGCCGAGAGGGTTTCATGACACAGTGCCTTTCGACGGCGATCCAGATTTCTCACGATGCGGATAGCGACCTGCCGAGGCAGCCCTTCGCCTACCTGTCTCGGGAGCGGCTGATCGGCGAACTGCTCGCGCGTCCTCAGCGCCTGCGCTTGCTTTGCGCGCCGGCCGGCTACGGCAAGACGCTGCTGCTCAACGCCTGTCTGCGTCGGCCGACCAGCGGGGTTCGTCATGTCTGGCTCGATCTCGCCGGGCGGTCTTTGACGCTGGAGCAATTCTGCGCCCTGCTGGTGGCGCGATTGGGCGACGAGGCCGCTCATTGCCAGGATGCCCGAGCCTTGCTGGAGTACCTGGCGCGGGGGAGAGAAATCTGGCTGGTCCTGGATGATTTTTCGGCTGAAAGCTGTAGCGAGCTCGATGACTGGCTCGATCAGCTGCTGCGCTCGGCGGCGCCGGTTCAGCTATGGGTCAGCTGTCGCCAGCGACCGGCCTGGCGGCTGGGGCGCTTGCTGGCGGAGGGCGAGCTGCTCGAGCTGGACGCTGCGCAGTTGGCGTTCAGTCGCGACGAGTTCGAGGCGGTGGTCGAGCTGCTCGAACCCGGTATCGCCCCGGCCTCGCGCACGAGGCTCTGGCGCCAGACCCGCGGCTGGTGCGCAGGCGTTCGTCTGTTGCTGAGCGCTCCGGCTGGCCACGAGCGTGCCGGCACCGCGTGGGTCCGCGCTTACCTCGGCGACGAAGTGCTGGCGCGCCTGCCAGCGGACGAATGCCAGTTGCTGATCAGAATGGCCTACTTGCCCCGGGTCTCGGCAGGGTTCTGCGCCCAACTCTGGCCTGAGCTGGACGCGGGCGATCTTTTCCTGCGCCTGTTGCAGACGCAGTCGTTCTTCCTGCCGCTCGAGGGTACTGGTGCGCAGTGGTATTGCATGCTGCCGGCGGTCGCCATGGCCCTACGCCAGGAGCTCGGAACGGCCGAGCTGAATCGCCTGCGACTCGATGCCTGCCGCCTGCTCTACGCCAATGGTTTTATCGACGAGGCCATCGAGCTGACATTGCATGCCGGTCAGGTGGACATGGCGGCCTGCTACATGGAGCGCCTGACGCTGGACTGGTTGTTTGTTGCGCGGAACCTGCATACCTGGCTGGATTGGCGCTCGTATCTGCCGCTGCAGCTGCTGGAGAGTACGCCGCACCTGATCTACATGAATGCCCGGGCGCTGCTGAGCACCTGGCGCCTGGATGAGGCGCAGGCGTGTATCGCGCGGCTGGCCGGTAAATATCCGCAGCCCAGGGCGCAGGTCAACGTGCGCATGATGGCCAACTGGCAAGCACTGCAAGGAACCCTCCAGGGGCTGCACGGTAACGCCGCGGGAGCCCGCGAGCATTGCGCGTCGGCTTTGCAGTACCTTGAAGTGCGCGACTGGCAGTCGTCCTTCCTCTGCTATTCGACGCTTTCCCGCGTGGCGATGGCCGAAGGCGAGCCCGGGCAGGCCCAGCGCTGGCAGCAGGCGTCGCTGAGGCTGGCCCGACGCCAGGGTTGTCTCGCCAGTGAGGTATTGATCAATGCCGACCGGATTCGCCAGCTGATTCTCGGCGACGAACTGGAGCTGGCCGGGTTGATGCTCGGTGAGTGCTTCGACCTGATCACCGCCGACAGCACCCATCACGGCCTGCTGCTGGGGCGGATGCAGATGCTGGAAGGTGAGCTGTATTTGCTGCGTGGTGATCTGGAGGCCTGCGAAAGAGCGTTGCAGGCGGGGCTGGAAAATGCCCTGGCGAGTGCCGATCCCTATGCGTTGCATGCGTGGGTGGGGCTGGCGGAAGTGGCGGCCTGCCGTGGCGATTTCGACCAGGCCCGCTTCCAGCTCTGCCGGGCGGAGCGGCATATGCAGTGCGCGCGGGTGGAGGACGGCTGCTATCAATTGCTGCTCGACTACCAGCAGCTGCGACTGCTGGCCCGCCAGGGCGCCTGGGAGCGCATGCTGGCGCTGGCCGCCGAGGCGGCGCTGCTGGGTGACTCCCCGCGCTTGCCGCCCTTGCATTCCCCCTCGCTGCCGCAGCGCCTCCAGCTGCTGCTGGCGTTGGCCGAGTGGGGAACCGGGCAGGGGCGCGCTGCGGCGAAGCGTCTGGGTGCGTTGCTGGCGGACTGCGAGCGGTTATGCTTCCGTGGCCTGATCGGCGAGGCCCGGGTGGCCCTGGCGCGGGTGGAGCAGGACCTGGGTGGAGAGCCCAGCGTCCACATCGGTCCTGCATCGCGCCCGTTGGGCAATACCAGTCTGCTGTATGGTCGCCGCCCTTCGGGTGGTGTCGCGCCGCTGGCGAACCGGCAGCAGGGCAGCGATGGGCTCATCACCTCGCGGGAGTTTTCCGTATTGGAGTTGGTGGCTCAAGGGCTATCCAATCAGGAAATCAGCGATCGGCTGTTCATATCGCTGAGCACGGTCAAGGCCCACACGGTGAGCATCAACCACAAGCTCGGCGTCAAGCGGCGGACCCAGGCGGTGATGCGTGCGAAGTCGATGGGCATGCTGGCCTGAGAACCTGTCTACGATCTGCTGCGCGTCGGTCAACCTGCGTTGAAAACGGCTTCGGAATGCTCATTTACAACTCGTAAACTCCGCTTCCTCAGCCGTTTCCGCCTTGTTTGACTCTAGCTCGCGAGATCGTAAACAGGCTCTGACAGTGGGCGGCCTCAGTCGAGCAGGCCGTAAGCCCGGGCGATGGCGAGGACTTCGGTACGGTTATTCGCCCCCAATTTCACGCTGATATTGCGCAAGTGGCTCTTCACCGTGTGTTCGGAGAGGCACATCTGCTCGGCGATGGCGCGGTTACGGTTGCCGGCCGCCAGCAGGCGGATCACGTCAATTTCGCGGGTGGTCAGCTGCAAATCGGCTTTGCCGGCCGTCTCCGTCCCGTACTGCGTTTCATAGCGGTGCAACAGATCGGCGATGAAGCTCGGCGAGATGTCCAGGCCGCTGCACAGGGCCTGGAAGGAAACCGCCCAGCGCCGCATCAGGGTTTCCAGCGCCGCTCCTTCGTCGAGGAAGGTACGGAGGAACCCCTCGTGGCTGGCCAGCTGCAAGGCCGTGGTCAGGGTATTAAGTGCATCCTTCTGCCGACCTGAACCAGCCTGTGCCAGCGCCAGCAGCAGGCGCAGCTTCAAGGCCCGGCGATGGTGCTGATGCCGTAGCGCGACCTCGATGGCCGGGCGCAGGGCGGCAACGGCCTCGCGATGCTGGCCGCGGGCGATCTGCAGGCGCTGGCGAGCGATGAAGGGGGTATCGATATCGCAGCTGTACGACGCCAGCTCCTGCCGCTCCCAGCCGCCGGACAGCTCAGCGGCGTGCAGGGCCTGGGCCGCGATATCCAGGCGGTTTTCCAGCGTGGCGACGCGGGTGCGTTCCAGCCAGGCGGCGCAGAGGATGCGTATGGAGCCGCTGCGCCGCCCCAGTTGTTCCAGCTCGGCCAGGTGGTGCAGCCAGGCATCGCGGTTGCCCTGCTGCAAGGCGATGCGTGCCGGTAGCACCAGGCGAGTGATCAGCGCGTCAGCTCCGGCGATATCCAGCGCGTCAGACGGAATGTCGGCGAGGAGGCGACCGGCCGCGACGAGCTCGTCGCTTTCGTAAAGCACCAGGGCCCGCATGATATCCAGTGCCAACTTGCCGGCCCCCCACCTGCTGCTCTGGCTGGGCGCTTGAACCTGGCGGGCAGCCTCCAGGCGCGCAGAAGCATCGCGCAGATGTCCCTGGATCAGCTCGAGCATGCTTTCGATGTAGGTCGCGATGCCGGCCAGCAGGGCCATGCCGCCCTGCGAGTCCTGGTGGACCATCAAGGTCAGCAGGCGGCGCGCTTCCTCGTAGCGACCGGCATGGACCAGGCAGTAGGCCAGTGGCGTGGCCACCATGCCGTACTGCAGGGCGTCCTGCGGCGATAGTCGCTCGATCTGGGTTAGGCCAACGGCCAGTGCGGCCTCCGGCTGGTCGGTGAGTGCCAGCAGGAGGCAGCGGATGGAATCGATTTCCAGGCCGGCCGGGTGGCGCTCGACGACCCGCATGGCGTCCTGATAGCGGCGGTCGAGCAGCAGCGTCCAGGCGTGGCTCAGCACTAGGCGAGGGTAGGCATCCAGAACATTCGCGGGAATGCGTTCGAGCCAGCGCAACAGCAGGCGCAGCCGGCCGGCATCGACCAGCGTGTCGAGCTGGCGGTCCAGCAGTTCCGCGCCAGCCGCCCAGTCTGTCGCCTGCAGGTGCTGCTCGATGGCTGCCAAGGGGCGCTCAGTCTTGAGATACCACTGCGCGGCACGTCTGTGCAGGTGTTCGGCCTGCCCGGGAAGCTGACGCTCCAGGGCGTGAGACAGGAACTCGCGGAACAGCCGGTGATAGCGGTACCAGTGACGCTGCGGGTCAGTTGGCTGGATGAACAGGTTGGCACGTTCGAGCTGTTCGATCAGCCCCTGGCTGTTGCGGCGTCCGAGGAGCTCGTCACAGAGCGGGGCGCAGAAGTCGTTGAGGATGCTGGTTTGCAGCAGGAAATTGCGGCGCTCCTCGCTCTGGCTCGCGAGGATGTCCTCGGCCAGGTAGTCGGCCAGCTCCATGCTGGAGCCGGAGAGCGAGCGGATGAAGGAGGCCCGGTCGCGGCGGCCCTGCAAGGACAGGGTGGCCAGGTAGAGGGCGGTGATCCAACCTTCGGTGCTGTGCTGCAAGCAAGCGATTTCGCTGTCGTCCAGCTCCAAGCCGCAGGTCTCGCGGAGGTAGGTGGCGGTCTCCTCGGGGGTGAAGCGTAACGCGGCGGTGCCAATCTCAAGCACCTGGCCCTGGGCACGCAGCCGACCCAGGCTGATGTCCGGAATGGTTCTGGAGGCGATCACCAGCGTGCCGCATGCGGGTAGCGCCTCGAGCAGACGCAGGACGAACCCCAGTGCCGCAGGGGTGTCGAGCGACTCGAAGTCGTCCAGCAGGATCGAGAATGGCTCATCTAGGCTGCTCAGGTGATTGAGCACCGCGGACTCGTCGCCGCTGGCTTGGCCGGGAGCCTGCAGACTGGCCTGCAGGTGGGCCGCCAGGCGACGCGGCTGGTTATCGGCCGGGTCCAGGTTCAGCCAGAGCACATGGCGTCCCCGCGATAGACAGCGTTCGCGGTAGAGCCGCAGCAGGGTGGTCTTGCCGAAGCCGGCAGAGGCGCTGACCAGGATGAGGCGCGCGGCATCGGCGTCATCCAGGCGCTGCAGCAAGGCCTGGCGGGGCAGGGGGCTGGTCACTGCCCTAGGCACGCTGAACTTGGCGGGATGAATAGGCAGCCCCGGCAGGCTGGCATCGGCATTTTCGGCGAGGTCCGACCATCCCTGGTGATCCGGTATCTCCGCGACAGTGGGAATCAGGCTCAGGCGCGCCAGCAGGTCTGGGCGGTTGGACATGGATCTCTCCGGCAGGCAGAAGTAGCCGCGCTGCAATGATGACGCCGGCCAGCCGACCGGTCGTTCCTTGTAGATGCTGCGTGCATATTGCCATGCCCACAAAGGGTGAGAAGCCCCGTCGTGCGTTCCCACTGGTGAAAAAGGGGTGAGTCTCGCTCGTTCGAGCGATTGTCCGTGCGGCGCCGCTGGCTAGCCTGTCGTTGCGCTGGCCGCTCGGGCCACCGCTGACATTCCACGATGAGAGAGGCAGGCGATGGCAGGACCACTGGCGGGCGTGAAGGTAGTTGAGATGAATGCGATAGGCCCGGCGCCGTTCGCAGTGATGTTGCTCGCCGACATGGGCGCCGAGGTGATCCGCATCGACCGGCAGGTCTCCGGCTTCCTCAACGGCGACGGCAGCGTGATCGGCCGTGGCCGGCGCAGCCTCGCCATCGACCCGAAGAAACCCGGCGCCAGCGAGGTGCTGCTCAAGCTGATCGACGGCGCCGACGTGCTGATCGAAGGTTTCCGCCCCGGCGTCATGGAGCGCCTGGGCCTGGGCCCCGACGTCTGCCTCGCGCGCAATCCGAAGCTGGTCTACGGCCGCATGACCGGCTGGGGCCAGACCGGCCCGCTGGCCCCCGTCGCCGGCCACGACCTCAACTACATCGCCCTGACCGGTGCACTGCATGGCATGGGTTATGCCGACCGCGCGCCGACCCCGCCGCTGCACCTGGCCGGCGACATGGGCGGCGGCGCCATGTTCCTGGTCACCGGCGTGCTCGCCGCCCTGTACGAGGCGCAGCGCTCCGGTCAGGGCCAGGTGGTGGACGCGGCGATCACCGACGGCACCGCGCTGCTCTCCACCATGTTCTACGAACTCAAGCAGCGCGGCGAATGGCGCGGCCGTGGCGAGAACCTGTTCGACGGCGGCGCGCACTTCTACGGCTGCTACACCTGCGCCGACGGCAAGTTCGTCTCCCTCGGCCCGGTGGAGCCGCAGTTCTACCAGTTGCTGTTGCAACTCTGCGAGATCGACGAGCCGGCCTTCCAGGCGCAGTGGGATCGCAAGGAGTGGCCGGCGCTGCGCGCAAGGCTCGAGCAGATTGTCCTCACCCGCAGCCGCGACCAGTGGTGCGCCTTGCTGGAGGGAACCGACGTGTGCTTCGCGCCGGTGCTGGATTTCGACGAGGCGCCGAATCACCCGCACAACCAGGCGCGCGGCACATTCATGGAAACCGACGGCGTGATCCACCCGGCGCCGGCGCCGCGCCTGAGCCGCACCCCGAGCGCCGCCGGCAAGTTGGTGCAGAGCGGCGAGCACAGCCTGGAGATCCTCCGCGAGCTGGGCCTGGACGCCGGGCAAATCGGCGCATTGCGCAGCGCGGGCGCCATCGCCTGAGGCGGCCGGGGTGGGGCCCCCACCCCCTGTCCACTCCCCAAGGGCGGGATACAGCCGGGGCGGGGTGCGCAACCATCGAATCATGAGCGCGCGGGTCGACAGGCGACCGCAGCCTTGTAGCTAACAGTGGAGAAGACGATGTCGCAGAAAACCTATGTTGCCGGTGTCGGCATGATTCAGTTCGCCAAACCTGGCGCCAGCAAGTCCTACATCGAAATGGGCGCCGAGGCCGTGCGCCTGGCGCTGAAGGATGCGGGCGTGGATTTCAAGCTGATCCAGCAGGCCTACGCCGGCTACGTCTATGGCGACTCCACCTGCGGCCAGTCGGCGCTGTACGAAGTCGGCATGACCGGCATCCCGGTGATCAACGTCAACAACAACTGTGCCAGTGGCTCGACCGCCCTGTTCCTGGCACGCCAGGCGGTGGAAAGTGGCGCGGTCGATTGCGCGCTGGCGTTTGGTTTCGAGCAGATGCAGCCGGGTGCACTGAAGAGCATCTGGGACGATCGCGAGCCCACCATGGGCAAATCCTACCGCGCCGCCACCGAAGTCTTCCCGGAAGGTGTCGGCATGCCGGGCGCGCTGATGCTCTTCGGCGGCGCTGGCAAGGAGCACATGGAGAAGTACGGCACCCAGATGAGCACCTTCGCCGCCATCCGCGCCAAGGCCAGCCGCCACGCGGCGAACAATCCGCTGGCGGTATTCAAGAAAGTCGTCACCACCGAAGACGTGATGGCCGATCAGGTGGTCTGGGAAGGCGTGATGACCCGCCTGATGGCCTGCCCGCCGACCTGCGGCGGTGCCGCGGCGATCATCGTCTCCGAGCGTTTCGCCAAGAAGCACGGCCTGCGCACCGACGTGGCCATCCTCGCCCAGGCGATGGCTTCCGACACCCCGGAAGCCTTCGAGCCGCCGTCGATGATCAGCGTGGTCGGCACCGGCATGACCCGCCTGGCCTCCCAGGAAGTTTATGAGAAAGCCGGCGTCGGTCCGGAAGATATCCGCGTCTGCGAACTGCACGACTGCTTCGCCCACAACGAGCTGCTGACCTACGAAGGTCTGGGTTTCTGCAAGGTTGGCGAAGGCGAGAAGTTCGTCCTCGACGGCAATAACACCTATGGCGGCCAGGTGGTGATCAACCCGTCCGGCGGCCTGCTCTCCAAGGGCCACCCGCTGGGCGCCACCGGCCTGGCGCAGTGCTACGAGCTGTCCCATCAGCTGCGTGGCAGCGCCGAAGCCCGCCAGGTCGAAGGTCTGCAGCATGCGCTGCAACACAACCTGGGCCTGGGCGGCGTTGGCGTCGTGACCCTCTACGGGCGCGGCTGACAGCGCAAGTACGCGCGCCCAGTGGGACGCGCGATTCCCCGGATAAACGACAGGAAACACTGACATGGCAGACAAGAGTCTGATCGGTCGCTCCACCGGACTGACCACCTGCGAAGTGGAGAAGGGCCGTCTACGCTTCTTCGCCAAGGCGATCGGCGAGACCGATCCCATCTACACCGACGAAGCGGCGGCCATGGCCGCCGGCTATCCGTCCCTGCCGGTGCCACCGACTTTCCTGATGTGCCTGGAAAGCGAAGGGCGCAATGCGCAGGCGATCGTCGAAGAGGTCATGGGCTTCGACCTCGGGCGCATCCTGCATGCCGAACAGGAGTTCAGCTATCACCGCATGGCCTTCGCCGGCGACGTGCTGAGCTTCGATACCCATATCGCCGATGTGTACGAGAAGAAGGGCGGCGCGCTGCAATTCGTCGTCCAGCAGACCCGCGTCATCAACCAGAAAGGCGAGCACATCGCCGACATCCGCTCGTCGCTCGTCCAGCGTTGAGGAACTAGCCATGACTATCCCGCAATACAGCGATGTGCAGGTCGGCGACGAGCTGCCCCTGATGAAGCTCCGCCCGATCGATCGCACCATGCTGGCGCTGTACGCCGGCGCCTCGGGCGATCACAACCAGATCCACATCGACACCGACTTCGCCCGCAAGGCGCGCATGCCCGACGTGTTCGCCCACGGCATGTTGTCGGCCGCCTACCTCGGTCACCTGCTCACCCACTGGGTGCCGCAGCGGCAGATCCGCAAGCTGGCGGTGCGCTTCACCGGCATCACCCAGCTCGGCCATATCCCGCACCTGACCGGGCGTATCGCCGAGAAGTTCGAGGAGAACGGCGAGCAGCGCGTGCGCCTCGATATCCAGTGCGCCAACCAGTACGGCGAGCCCAAGCTGGTTGGCGAAGCCGTGGTCGCCTTGGCCTGACATCCCATCCAACAAGAATCTAGGAACAGCACAATGAAAAAGCTCGAAGGTAAAGTCGCCCTGGTCACCGGCTCCGGCCGCGGCATCGGCCGCAGCGTGGCCCTGAAACTGGCCGCCGATGGCGCCCGCGTGGTGGTCAACGATCTGGACGCCGCTCCCGCCGAAGAAGTGGTTGCGGAAATCCGCGCCGCCGGTGGCGAGGCCGTGGCCTGCGTCGGCAGCGTGACCGCTGTCGACTTCGCCGATCGCTTCGTCAAGACCGCGGTGGACAACTACGGCGGCATCGACATCATCGTCAACAATGCCGGCTATACCTGGGACAACGTGATCCAGAAGATGAGCGACGAGCAGTGGTACGCCATCATCGACTGCCACCTGACCGCACCGTTCCGCATCCTGCGCGCCGCCTACCCGGTGATCAGCGCCGCCGCCAAGGCCGAGGCCGCCGAAGGCCGTGTGGTGCATCGCAAGGTGGTCAACATTTCCTCCATCGCTGCCGCCGGCAACGCCGGGCAGACCAACTACTCCACCGCCAAGTCGGGCATCCTCGGCATGACTAAGACCCTCTCCAAGGAGTGGGGCCGCCACAAGGTCAACGTCAACGCCGTGGCCTTCGGTCATATCGAGACCCGAATGACCCAGGCCCTGGCTGGTGACGCCAGCAAGACCGTCAACATCGAGGGTCGCGAGATCAAGGTCGGTATCCAGCAAGCCGCCATGGACGCCAGCAAGATGGCCTGCCCGCTGGGTCGCCCGGGTACTCCGGACGAAGCCGCCGGCGCCGTGTATATGTTCTGCATCCCCGAGTCCGACTTCGTCTCCGGCCAGGTCCTGGTCTGCGGTGGCGGTGTGGGCACTGTCTGACCTGAGAGGAATCCGACATGCAATTGGACAACTACCGTTCCCCCTGGATGAACGAAGAGCTCTCCGCCTTCGGCGACAGCATCCGCCGCTTCGTGCGTGAGCGCATGGCGCCGCATGAGGATGAATGGCGTGCGCAGCATCAGGGCGATCGCGAGACCTGGCTGGCCTGCGGCGAGATGGGCATGATCCTGCCGGACGTTCCGTCCGAGTATGGCGGCGCCGACGGCACCCCGGCGCACTACGCCGTGGTGCTGCAGGAGCTGGCCTATGGCGGCTCGGCCAGTATCGCGCTGAGCATCAACCATATCGTCGGCCACTACATCCTGGCCGGCGGCACCGAGGCGCAGAAGCAGCAGTGGCTGCCGAAGATCGCCTCGGGCGAGGTGATCTGCTCCATCGCCATGACCGAACCGGGCACCGGCTCCGACCTGCAGGGCGTGCGTACCCGCGCGGTGAAGAAGGGTGACAAGTACGTCATCAGCGGCTCGAAGACCTTCATCAGCAACGGTCAGTTGAGCGACATGGTGGTGGTGGTCGCCAAGACCGACCTGGAGGCCAAGGGCTCGAAGGGAATTTCGTTGTTCATCGTCGATACCAAAACGCCGGGCTTCATCCGCGGCAAGTGCCTGGACAAGATCGGCATGCCGGGGCAGGACACTTCGGAGATGTTCTTCGACGAGTGCGAGGTACCGGCCGACTGTCTGCTCGGCGGCGCCGAAGGGCGGGGCTTCTACCAGCTGATGCAGCAACTGCCCTACGAGCGCGCGGAAATTGGCATCCAGGCCGTGGCGCACATGGAGCGCGCCCTGGCCCTGACCGTGGAGTACACCAAGGAGCGCAAGGCCTTCGGCAAGGCGATCCTGGACTTCCAGAACACCCGTTTCCAGCTCGCCGATGTGAAGGCCACGGTGGTCGCCTCGCGCACCTTCGTCGACCTGATCATCCAGCGCTGGGTCGACGGCACTCTGGACACCACCCTGGCGTCCATGGGCAAGTTCTGGCTGACCGACCGGCAGGGTGAAGTCATGGACCGTTGCCTGCAGTTCTTCGGCGGCTTCGGCTACATGAACGAGTACCCCATCGCCCGCATGTTCGCCGACGCCCGCGTCGCGCGCATCTACGGCGGTGCCAACGAGATCCAGCGCGAGCTGGTCGGCCGTTCGCTGTAACGATGGATCAGGGCGGCGCTCAGCCACGAGAGCGCCGCCCAACCCGCCAGGGAAGGCCTTTCAACCCGCAGACCGTCACCGGCCTGCCTGATTGCTTCAAGAGAAGACTGCGATGGCGGAATACGCATCGGAAAACCAGCAGCGGCGCCTGCTGCACACCCGCCAGGTCACCTGCACGGGTTACCTGCGCGAGGATGGCCTGTTCGAGTTCGAAGGGCGGCTGCGCGATACCAAGTCGTATGACACCACGCTGTTGTTCAGCAGCATTCCTGCCAACGAGCCGGTGCACCAGATGCTGATCGTCATGACCGTCGACCAGGACCTGCTGATCCACGACCTGAAGGCTGTCACCGAGGCCGGCCCGACGCCATTCTGCAGCCAGATAAACGGCGCCTATGCGGCCTTGAAGGGGCTGCGCATAGGTTCAGGCTTCAAGAAACGGCTGCTCGAACGCGTGGGTGGCGAGCAGGGCTGTACCCACCTGACCGAACTGCTCGGCCCGATGGCGACTACCGTTTACCAGACAGTTTCCATGCTCGCCTATGGCAGCCGGCGGGAGCAGGCGGCAGTCGACCGGGCCGGCGAGTTCGCAGGCAACCAATGGGTGATCGGCACCTGCCATGGCTACCGCAGCGATGGCGAAGCCGTGAAAAGACTACTGGCCCGCAGCCGAACGGCCGAAGCGTTGCCGCTGGCTGTGGCCGTTGATTGAAGGCCCCGTACGGGGCATGAGTGACCTGGCGTTGCATGCAGCCTGCACAGCGCGCAGCCGCCAATGACAACAAGAGTGGAGGTTCAGATGTACATCACCCAAGGTTTACACCGCCACATGCAGCAGCGCCCTCATGCGACAGCCATTCGCGAGCTGGGCCGCAGCGTGACGTTTGCCGAACTGGGGCAGCGCGTTGCCCGACTGGCCGGTGCGCTGAAAGGCTTGGGCATGGCCAGCGGCGATTGCGTCGCCATGCTCTCGCGCAACTCGCAGCGCTACATCGAGTACAGCCTGGGCGTGCCCTGGGGCGATGGCGTGCTGAATCCGGTCAATACACGCTGGAGTGTTGCCGAGATTGTCTACTCGCTGGACGACTCGCAATCGACCATGCTGATCGTCGACGACACCTTCAAGGCGATGGGTGAGGCGATCTTCGAACAGGCCAAGACACTCCGCCACATGATCTATGCCGGCGACGGCGAGACTCCGGATGGCATGCTCAACTACGAGGCGCTGCTGGCCGCGGCCGAGCCGGTGGAGGACGTACGCCGCAGCGGCGATGCGCTCCTCGGTGTCTTCTATACCGGCGGTACCACCGGCTTCCCCAAGGGCGTGATGATCAGTCACAACAACCTGGCCTTCGCCGGCCTGGCGGGGCTGACCCGGGGCTTTTACGGCAGCGACTCGGTATTCCTGCATGCCATGCCGATGTTCCACCTGGCCGATTTCTCGGCGATGTACGGTCAGCTGGTCACCGGCGGCGTACACGTCGTACTGCCGGCGTTCAGCGGCGAAGCCGCCTTGCAGGCCGTCATCGACGAGCAGGTCACGGACGTCATGCTGGCACCGACCATGATCCAGATGATACTCGACGCCCGCGCCGCCAATCCGGTGTTGGCCGGGGTCGAACTGGCCTCGATCCGCAACATCATCTACGGTGCTTCGCCGATCTCGCCGGTGCTGCTCGACCGCGCCTGTGAGGCCTTCACTTCGGCCCGTTTCTTTCAGGGCTATGGCATGACCGAGTTGACCACCGGTGGCACCATGCTCGACCCCGAGTACCACTGCGAGGCGCACCACCACAGCGGCAAGATGTATTCCGCCGGCCGTGCGATGAACTGCGTCGAGCTGCGGATCGTTGATGCCGAGGATCGCGAAGTGCCGCGCGGCAGCGTGGGCGAGATCGTCGTGCGCGGGCCGAACGTCATGCTCGGCTATCTGAACAAGCCGGAGGCCACCGCCGAGGTGCTGCGCGACGGCTGGATGCACACCGGCGACGGCGGCTACATGGACGCGGAGGGCTTCGTCTACATCGTCGACCGCCTGAAGGACATGATTGTCAGTGGCGGCGAGAACATCTACTCCGCCGAGGTGGAGAACGCCATTTCCAGCCATCCGGCCGTGGCCCAGTGCGCGGTCATCGGCATTCCGTCGGACAAGTGGGGCGAGACCGTGCATGCAGTCGTCGTGCTGAAGCCGGATTGCAGCAGCAGCGACGAGGAAATCGTCGCCCACTGCCGCGAGCGCATCGCCGGCTACAAGTGTCCGCGCAGCGTCGAGTTCCGTGGCGCCCTGCCGCTCTCGGGCGTGGGCAAGATCCTCAAGAACGAACTGCGCAAGCCCTTCTGGGAAAACCACTCGCGCAATATCGCGTGACTGCCGGGGAGCGGATCGCCATGGGCCTTCCAGGGACCATGGCAATCCGCTTTCCTGCGTCGATTTTCCTGGGGCTTTCCGATTGCCGCTCGATGGGGCAGTGAAGGGCCAGCCTGGCTGGCCTATGGCCTATGGCCGATACGGCAGAGAAGGGACGTGGTGCTCAGAACCTGTTTACGATCTCGCGAGCTAGGGTCAGACAAGGCGAAATCGGGCGAAGAAGCGCAGTTTACGTGTTGTAAATGAGCATTCTGAGCCCGATTTCAACGCCGTATAACCGACGCGCAGCAGATCGTAAACAGGTTCTCAGACCTGAAGCAACGCATTGGCGATCGCCTGTACGTCGGCGTCATGCTCCGCCTGATAGGGCGTCATGGCGAGCGAGCGATGCGACGGGTCTATGCGTGCCGCCAGCTGATCGACCTTCGCCAGGGTCTTGCTGCTGAGCAGACTGGCCATGCGGACGTTGGCCTGAGCAGCCTGGCCTTCTTCCAGGCGCTGCAGTCCGGCGAGGATCATCTGCCGGGCGGCCATGACGGCGGTGGCCATTTCGGCCAGGTGCAGCGCCAGGAGGGAATGGATGGCGCCGGGCGTGAGCTCGCGTGCCTGCTCGACGACAAGGTCGAGCACCTGTTGCGCTTTTGCCACGCAAATCAGTCCTTCGAACAGTTTACGAAGGTCCTGCAGGCGGGCGATCGTAGTCGCGTCGCCAAGCCTCCGATCCACGGGCAGAACGGTCTGCGTGATCTGCATGTGGGAAAGGAGAGGCGAGGTATTTCCGGAAGAGTGCGCATGGCAGATATCGACTCGGTCCGCTTGGCGGTCCAGCAGAAAGCAGTCCAGCCCCCCTTTGCCGTCGTCCGCGCTGCAGATCACCAGGTCTGCGCGGGAGACATTACGCAGCCGTTCGACGGTGCCATCAAGGATGAAGCCGTCCAACTGGCGGGTGGTGCTCAGACCTGGGCCAAGGGCGAAGCCGACGATGCGGCGGCCTTCGAGGACATCTTGCAGATAGTCGTCAGCCGGGGTGTCCCGGGCCGCCAGCAGTGGCGCCGCCAGCAGGTTCGCCAGTACGGTCCCGGCCAGTTCGTCACTGCCTCTGACCAGTTCCTCGAACAGATGAGCCAGGCTGCTCCAGCCCAACCCCAGGCCCCCCAGCTCCGTTGCCACCGCCCCGCTGGGCAGGCCGAACTCGGCGACGCTCTCCAGCAGCTCGAGGAGCTGGGAGTTAGCCAGCGCGCCCAGGGGCTGGATTTCCGAGCTGACGAAGGCCCGCATGCTCTGAACAAGCAGCGTCTGCTGCGAGGTGAGATGGAGTGGCGTGCGCATTCTGGTGCAATCCGAGAGTGGAGGTGTAGTCAGGCTAATGCATCCTCCTGGCAAGCCCACCCCTCCTGTGGAGGGGATGATCCCCCGCCGGGGGTGCGCCCGCAGCCCCACCCCCGGGTTGGGTCATCTGCGTATCGCTCCGCAGGGAGGGAGTGGCATTTGCGGCAATGCGCTTTAATCGAAGAACAGACAGTTCCCGTCGAGGCAGCGCATATACGGAGACGGATGTTGTGGAGTCAGGAATGCAGATGAACCGATCCCCCCTGTTGATTAGCACCAAGTTCACGCCGCCAAGGATAGGTAGCCACAGCATCCTGCGTGAGCAGTTGCTGGAGCGCCTGAACGATGCGCGCAATAGCCGCCTGTTCCTGGTGACGGGCGGCGCGGGTTTCGGCAAGACGACGCTGGTGGCGCAATGGCGGCAGTCGCTGATCCAGAGCGGTGCGACGGTGGCCTGGTTGTCGCTGTCTGCGGACGAAAACCAGTTGGAGCCGTTCTGCGCAAACCTGGTGGGCGCATTACAGCAGGCGGGAGTGACGCTGGAAGGCGCGATGTTGCTCGGCGAAGAGGTGTCGGAAGACGAGCGGAGGATCTTCCTGTCGCTGCTGGTCAACAGCCTGGCCAGGGTCACTGGCGATCTTTACCTGATCGTCGACGACTTCCAGCACGCGACCAATCCGCGCATCGGCCAGTTGATGCAGGGGCTCATCGAACGGGCTCCGCAGAACCTGCACATCACCTTGGCCAGCCGGGCGGCGCCCGCGCTGCTGCTCGGGCGCTGGCGGGCGATGGGCGAGCTCTGCGAGATCGATGGCGCGGAGCTGTCATTTAGCTTCCGCGAAGCCTATGCCTATCTTCGCAGCCACCTCGATCCAGGCATCGATGTGGATGTCGCGCGCGCGTTGCACGACAAGACCGACGGCTGGCCCATCGGCCTGCAGCTTTTGGCGATTTCCCTGAAGGCGAATCCGCGCCGCAAGCTCAGCGTTTCTGCCTTGCAGCCGAACCGCCAGGAACTGGGAGCCTATCTCGCGGAGGATGTCCTGGCCGAGTTACCGCCGGCGCTATTGAACTTCCTGCAGAAGATTTCCATCCTGCTGCGTTTCAACGCAACGGTGGCCACGCAAGTCACCGGGGTGGTCGACGCCGAGGCACAGATTCAGGCGATCGAAGCGCGTAACCTGTTCCTGCAGCCGGTGGAGGGGCCGGGTGAACTGCAGTGGTTCCGTCTGCACCCGATGTTTTCGGAGTTCCTCGCCGAGCAGCTAGTGGCCTCGGGGTACGACACCCGCGCCTTGCACCTGCGGGCGACCCGCTGGTTCGAGGAGGCCGGCCTGGTGGGGGAGGCGGCGCGCCACGCCCTGCTGACGGAGGATGTCGACTATCTGGTCGACCTGCTGGAACGAATCAGGCCACCGCTCAAGAGCATCAGTCACCTGAGCGAGTTCATGCGCTGGCTCGATCGGGTGCCACTGGAGAAGCTAATCCGGCATCCCGAACTGTTCCTGATCGGCATCTGGAGCAACGTGCTGACCCTGCGTACCGACAAGGCCGAGCGCTGGCTCGAGGTACTGGAGAAGGCCCGGACGACTCCTCCCAGGGGCACTGAGCTGTCCTTGCTCAAGGCGGCGATCGCCAACCAGCGCGATGATGCGAGCGAATGCCGGCAATGGCTCGAACCGCTGGCGGAGCAGCCCCTGGGCAATCCGTTTCTCGAGCAGGTGTTTGCCAGCCTGTACATCGGCTGTCTTGGGACCATGGGCCTATATAACGATGTGCGCCGCTACTTCAATTCCCCGCAGGCGCGACCGCTGCGGGGCAGCGTGCATGAGATGGCCCTGATCGCCGTCAATTCGGTGGCCCAGGTGGCGCTGTTCGAGGGCAACGTGCTGGAGGTCGTGCGCCTCGGGACCGATCTCTTGACTGAAGCGGAGAGCGCCCATGGGCGCCGCTCGGTGAGTGCCTGCAACTGTGCGGCGGTGTTGGCGGCGGCCTACTACGAGCTCGACCGGATCGACGATGCCCGCGAAGTGCTCGCCAATCGCCTGGATATCCTGCGTTTCTCCGTTCCCGAGCTGATGATCAACGCCGCCTTGTGCTTCGCGCGACTGCAGTACCTGCAGGAGTCGCCGCGCAGCGCGCTGGAATTCCTCAGGCAGCGCGAGGAGCATTTCCGTCTCCTCGGCTTCGATCGGGGGGTGGCGAACATGCTGGCCGAGCAGGTGCGCCTGGTGCTCGCCGACGGCGACTGGCGCCACGCCGAAAGCCTGCAAGTGGCGCTCGACGACCTGCACAAGCGGCATCAGGAACCAGGCCCGCGCAGCGCGGAAATCACGGTGCTGGCGACGTTTTCGCTGGCTCGCGTAGCCATGTCCAGACGCCAACCAGAACTGGCCCTGCAGGTGCTGGCGGGGCTGGACGCATTGATCGGGGAGTATCAGCGGGGCATCTGGCGGGTACGCCTGGAGCTGCTGCGCTGCCTGGCGCTCGATCAGTTGGGTAGGGATATCGAGGCCACTGAGTCGCTGCGCAACGCCGTATTCAGCGGCTATCGCCTGGGCCTGTTGAGGACCTTTTTCGACGAGGGCAAGGTCTTGTCGGGGCTGCTTCAGGGCCTCGAGTGCGCGGATAACCCGGAGCTGGATGCCTACCTCGATCAGTTGAAGCAGAGTGCGGGCATGGCGACGGTGGACAGCGATGTCGCCACGCACGTCGCCATCGATGGCGACCTGTCGCTGACCAAGCGCGAGCTGGAAATTCTGGCATTGCTGGAACAGTCGATGTCCAACAAGCGCATCGCCCTGGCGCTCAACCTCAGCCTGCAGACGGTCAAGTGGAACCTGCGCAACATCTTCGCCAAGCTGGGCGTTTCCAGTCGCTACGACGCGATCATCATCGCCCGCAAGCGCATGAAGCGCTCCTGAAGGCCCGCGCCCCGGGACAACCCGGAGCGCGGGTGCCTTAGAGCGGGTTGACCAGATGCCCGCCGTCGACCGCCAGCACGGCGCCGCTCATGAACGCACCGGCCTCGCTGGCGAGCAGCAGCAGCGGGCCATCCAGCTCGTCGTTCTGGCCCAGGCGACGCATCGGTACGTTGCTGCGGATGTAGGCCTGGCCTTTTTCGGTGTCGAAGAACGCGTCATTGATCTCGGTCTTGAAGTAGCCCGGGGCGATGGCGTTGACGCGGATGCCCAGACGCGCCCATTCCAGGGCCAGGGACTTGGTCAGTTGCACCACGCCGGCCTTGGCGGTGCAGTAGTGGCTGAGAGTGGGGCCGACGCGCAGGCCGAGGATCGAAGCGATGTTGACGATGCTGCCACCGCGCTCGGCCTTGCTCAGCCGCTGGGCGGCGCACTGGGCGACGCGCCAGACGCCGTCCAGGTTGGTGGCGAGCATGGCGCGCCAGTGCTCTTCGCTGAGCGTCAGGGCGGGCTCATTGTGACCGATGCCGGCGTTGTTGATGACCACATCGACGACGCCGAAGGCCGCCTCGGCGGCGTCGAAGGCGGCCTCGACACTGTCCCGACAGGTCACGTCCATCGGCACGGCCAGCACATTACCGCCTTGCTGACGAATGTCTGCGGCCAACTGCTCCAGGCGTTCGATCCGGCGTGCGCCAATCACCACTTGCGCGCCGGCGTCGCTGAGAAGGCGCGCGAAATGCGCGCCGAAACCGCTGGAGGCACCCGTGATCAGCGCAGTCTTGCCGGCGAGGGAGAAGCGTTTGGTGAGCTGGTCCATATCAGAACACCTCGAACAGGCCGGCCGCGCCCATGCCGCCGCCGACACACATGGTGATCACCACGTACTTCACGCCGCGGCGTTTGCCTTCCAGCAGCGCGTGGCCGACCATGCGCGCGCCGCTCATGCCGTAGGGGTGGCCGATGGCGATGGCGCCTCCGTTGACGTTGAGCTTGGCCGGGTCGATGCCCAGCTTCTCGGCGCAATAGAGCACCTGGCAGGCGAAGGCTTCGTTGAGTTCCCACAGGCCGATGTCGTCGACCTTCAGGCCGTGCTGCTTGAGCAGCTTGGGCACCGCCAGTACCGGGCCGATGCCCATCTCTTCCGGCGCCAGGCCGGCCACGGCGATGCCGCGATAGGCGCCCAGCGGTTGCAGGTTGCGTTGCTCGGCCAGGCGGCCATCCATCAGCACGCAGGCGCTGGCGCCGTCGGACAGCCGGCTGGCGTTGCCGGCGGTGATGCAGCCGCCGTCGAGCACCGGCTTGAGCCGGGTCAGGTCGTCGAGGGTGGTCTGCGGGCGGTTGCCTTCGTCCAGGTGCAGGGTGACTTCCTCGTAGCTGACCGCGCCGCTGGCCTTGTCGACAACCCGTTTGGTTGCGGTGACCGGCACGATTTCGCCCTCGAACAAGCCGGCAGCCTGGGCCGCGGCGGTGCGCTGCTGGGACTGCAGCGCATAGGCGTCCTGCGCCTCGCGGCTGATGCCGTAGCGGCTGGCGACCAACTCGGCGGTCTGCAGCATCGGCATGTAGGCGTGTTCGGCGTGGCGCAGCACCAACTCGTCGGGCTGGCTGTTGACCCATTCCATATGGTGGCTCTGTACCAGGCTGATCTGCTCCTGGCCGGCGCCGATGGTGACCTGCATGCCGTCGACCATGATCTGTTTGGCGGCGGTGGCGATCGCCATCAGCCCCGAGGCGCACTGGCGGTCGAGGGTCTGGCCACTCACCGACAGCGGCAGCCCTGCGGCCAGCCCGCTCAGGCGGCCGAGGTTGCAGCCGGCGGTGCCAGCGGGCATGGCGGTGCCCATCACCAGGTCGTCGATTTCCGCCGCTTCGATTCCGGCGCGCTCGACGGCGGCGCGGATCGCATGGCTGGCCATGCTCGGCGACTTGAGGTTGTTGAAGGCGCCGCGGAACGCCTTGGCGATCGGTGTGCGGGCAGTGGCGAGGATGACGGCTTCTTTCATCTGGGGTGGTTCCTGGTTGGGGTGTGCTCCGCGTAGCTGTGCGGCGGAGTCCTCGGTGTGCTTTTCATCCCCTCTCCCCTTTGGGGATAGGGTTAGGGAGAGGGGCGGGCGTTCAGGTCGGCACCTGTTCGCGCCCTTTGCCCTCTCCCCCGGCCCCTCTCCCATGAATGGGAGAGGGGAGTCGTTACGGGAGAGGGCTCTATTGGCTCAGATCTTCTCGATCCTGATCTTGCCGGCGGCGACCAGGCGCTCCAACAACGGGGCCGGCTGTAACCACAGCTCGCCGTAGGCGCCGAGCTCGTCGTGGTAGCGGCGGATGCCGGCAAGTACGTTGTCCAGGCCGAGGGTCTCCGCGTAGTGCATCGGCCCGCCGTGGTGCGCCGGGAAGCCGTAGCCGTTGATGTACACCAGATCGATGTCGCTGCTGCGCAGGGCGATGCCCTCGTCGAGCAGCTGGATGCCTTCGTTGATCAGGCTGAACAGGCAGCGCTCGAGGATTTCCTGATCGGAGATGTCACGGCGGGTGATGCCCAGTTCGCCGGCCACGCGCTCGGCGAGCGCGGTCACCGTCGGGTCGTCGAGGCGCTCGCGGCCTTCGTAGCGGTAGAAGCCGGCGCCGGTCTTCTGCCCGTAGCGGCCGAGGGCGTACAGCTCGTCGCCAAGTTTGCAGTAGCTCGGGTCGTGGCCGATCACCTCACGGCGCGATTCGTGGATCAGGTAGCCGATGTCGATGCCGGCAAGGTCCTGCACGGCGAGCATGCCCATCGCCAAGCCATGCTCGGTGAGCACCCGGTCGATCTGCGCTGGGCTGGCGCCTTCGAGCAGCAGGCGGTGGGCCTCGCGCGAGTAGGGCTCGAACATGCGGTTGCCGATGAAGCCGAAGCACACGCCGGAGACCACCGGGATCTTGCCGATGCGGCGCGCCAGCTTGAGCGTGGTGGCCAGCACATCCGGCGCGGTCTTGGCGGCGCGCACCACTTCCAGCAGGCGCATGACGTTGGCCGGGCTGAAGAAGTGCAGGCCGATGACGTCCTGCGGGCGGGCGGTGACGGCGGCGATGGCGTCGACATCCAGGGTCGAGGTGTTGCTGGCGAGGATCGCACCCGGCTTGCACACCCGGTCGAGGATGCGGAACACGTTCTGCTTGATCTCCAGGTTCTCGAACACTGCCTCGATCACTAGGTCGGCGTCGGCCAGGTCGGCGTAGTCGACGGTGCCCTGCAGCAGCGTCATGCGCTGCTCTAGCTGGGCTTCACTGAGCTTGCCGCGTTTGACGCTGATTGCGTAGTTCTGGCGAATCTGCGTCAGGCCGCGGTCCAGCGCTTCCGCCTTGAGTTCGAGGAGGGTCACCGGGATGCCGGCATTGGCGAAGTTCATGGCGATGCCGCCACCCATGGTGCCGGCACCGATCACCGCGACCTTGTTGATCGGCCGCAGCACGGTGCTGGCATCGACGCCGGGAATCTTGCCGGCTTCGCGTTCGGCGAAGAACACATGACGCTGTGCTGCTGATTGCGCGGAGCCCTCGGCCTGCTTGAAAAGTGCCTGCTCCCTGAGCAGGCCCTCGGCGAGCGGCAGCAGGCAGGCTGACTCGACGGCGGCTAGAACCAGTCGTGGCGCCAGGCGGTTCTTCCAGCGCGGTTCATGCTCGGCACGGTAGCTTTGGAAGAAGTCGTCCGACAGGTCGACGGCCGGGTTCGGGTAGCGTTCGGCCGGCCGCGCGGGGGAGCCTGTGGCGAGCAGCTCCCGGGCGTAGGCGCGGGCGTCATCGAGCAGACCTTCGGCGCTGTCGGTGACGCGGTCGAGCAGACCGAGCATCAGTGCGTGCTCAGCACTGACCTGTTGGCCGGAAATCATCATGTTGAGCGCCGACTCGGCGCCGATCAGGCGTGGCAGGCGCTGGGTACCGCCGGCCCCAGGCAGCAGGCCGAGATGGATTTCCGGCAGGCCGAGGCGCGTGCCCGGTTCGCCGACCCGGTAGCCACAGGCCAGCGCCAGTTCCATGCCGCCGCCCAACGCCACGCCGCCGATGGCCGCAACCACCGGTTTCTCCAACTGGCTGAGACGCAGCAGCAGGTCGGGCAGAAAGGGCGCGGCGTAGGCGATGTCTTTGCCGAACTCGCTGATGTCGGCGCCGGCGCTGAACAGGCCGGTGGCTCCGTAGAGGATTAGCGCACTCACCGCGGGATCGGCCGCTGCACGTTCACAGGCTTCCAGCAGCGCGGCTCGAAGGGGCTGACCGAGGGCGTTGACCGGCGGGCTGGCGAGGCCGATCAGGGCCAGTCCATCTTCGAGGCGGTAGTGGATCAGATCGCTCATGGGGATTCCTTGTGGCGCGTGTGAAGTTATCGAAGAGACCTCGCTCCCTCTCCAGGCAAGAAGGGGGAGCCAGGTTTCCTGCTGACGAACAGGTACGGTTGTCGGGTTGCCCTCGCTGGCGATCCACTGCTGCCACGTGCGACTCGGCGATCAGCAGGTCAGCCATGTCGTTCTGGAACAACGAAAAAGGAGGCCTCTGTGCAATTGCAGCGAGCGGCAGGCAGGCGCAGTGAACCGTAAACCTCAGCCCGTGAATCCCCTCCTGGGGAGTGGGGCTGGCCCTTTCCCGGATGGGGGTGTGGGCATGGCCGCAGCCGATCGAGGAGTGGGGGTGGGCTGGCCGGAAGGAGTGGGGGCGAAATAGGAAGTGGCGAGTAGCATCCGGGCGGAGGGCAACTTCGCCCGCCGTCAATGCAGAGTGGAGAGCTGACGAGATGAAGATGCTGAACACATGGTTGGGTAGTCTGATCGCTGCGATCTGTATGCCAATGCTGGCCCTGGCCGCCGACAAGCCGAACATCCTGGTGATCTTCGGCGACGACATCGGCTACTTCAACGTCAGCGCCTACAACCAGGGCATGATGGGCTACGAGACGCCGAACATCGACCGCATCGCCCAAGAGGGTGCGCTGTTCACCCACGCCTACGGCGAGCAATCCTGCACCGCCGGCCGCGCCGCCTTCATCCTCGGCGAGCACCCGTTCCGCACCGGCCTCTTGACCATCGGCATGCCCGGTTCCCAGCACGGTATTCCGGATTGGGCGCCGACCCTCGGCGACGTGATGAAGCAGCAGGGCTACACCACCGGCCAGTTCGGCAAGAACCACCTCGGCGACCGCGACAAGCACCTACCGACCAACCACGGTTTCGACGAGTTTTTCGGCAACCTCTACCACGTGAACGCCGAGGAAGAGCCGGAGACCTACTACTACCCGAAGGACCCGGAATTTCGCAAGAAGTACGGCCCGCGCGGGGTGATCCACTCCTACGCCGACGGCAAGATCGAGGACACTGGCCCGCTGACCCGCAAGCGCATGGAAACCATCGACCAGGAGTTCGTCGATGCCACCGCGAACTTCATCGACAAGGCGCACAAGGCCGACAAGCCGTTCTTCGCCTGGTTCAACAGCACGCGCATGCACGTCTGGACCCACTTGAAGAAAGAGTCCGAAGGCAAGACCGGCATCGGCCTGTATCCGGACGGCATGGTCGAGCACGACGGCCAGGTCGGCCAGTTGCTGAAGAAGCTGGATGACCTCGGCATCGCCGACAACACCATCATCGTCTACACCACCGACAACGGTGCGCAGAAGGTCAGCTGGCCGGACGGCGGCAGCTCGCCGTTCAATGGCGAGAAGGGCACTTCCAACGAGGGCGGCCATCGTGTGCCGCTGCTGGTGAAGTGGCCGGCCGTGCTCAAGCCGGGCAGCCGTTTCAACAACCTGATCGCCCACAACGACTGGATGCCGACTCTGGCGGCGGCCGCCGGCAACCCGAACCTGGTCGCCGAGATGGCCAAGGGCACCACGGCCAACGGCAAGCAGTGGCGCGTGCACCTGGACGGCTACGACTTCCTGCCGTTCTTCAAGGGCGAAACCAAGGGCAGCCCACGCGAGGAGTACTTCTATTTCGGTCAAGGAGGCGAGCTGAATGCCCTACGCTGGAACGACTGGAAAATCGCCTTCGCCAGCTTTGAAGGCTCCATCTCCCGCTCATCGCGCACGGTCACCAACTGGCCGAGCATCACTAACCTGAAGGCCGATCCCTTCGAAACCGCGCGTAAGGATTCGGGGTTGTCCGCGCGCTGGGCCGCCGACCAGATGTGGCTGTTCGTGCCGGTGCAGGCCGAAATCGGGAAGTTCATGGCGACGCTGGCGCCGTACCCCTTCCAGGAGGGCCAGAACCTCAATCCGGCCAACATCAATTACCAGAGCCTGGCGCTCAGGAAGGCGCTGACGGGCCTGCAGAAACCGTCCACCGGGCAGTGATCCCCGGACCTCCAAGCGCCGTGTTCGTCGCGACGCTCGTGCTCTCGGCATGGAGGAGGGGAGATCACTGTCAGGACACCAAGAACAACAAGACCCGCAACTCGTGATTCCCGGCTCAAGGCCAGGCACACGGAAACAGGAGCAAATATGTTCATTCCGAAGAAGGCGCGCGCCCTTGGCTGGCTGCTGGGGCTGTGCGCCCTGGCGATCCAGGCGCATGCCGAGACGATACTGCCGAAGCCGGACTACCACTTCCCGGGGTATGTCGGGCGCACCAAGCTGGACAGCGATCCACCGAAGTACCCGCCGCTCGAGCGGCCACCGCAAGGCGCGCCCAACGTCCTGGTGATCCTGCTCGACGACGTCGGCTTCGGCCAGTTCGACGTCTTCGGTGGCGGGGTGCCTTCGCCGAGCCTCGACAGGCTGGCCGCCGACGGCGTGCGCTTCAACCGCTTCCACACCAGCGCGCTGTGCTCGCCGACCCGCGCCGCGCTGCTCACCGGACGCACGCCCCATCAGGCCAACACCGGGGTGATCTCCGAACTCGGCATCGGCTACGACGGCTATACCGGCATCCTGCCGAAAAGTACCGGCACCATCGCCGAGATCCTCCGCCAGAACGGCTACGCCACCGCGCAGATCGGCAAGAACCACAATACGCCGCCGTGGGAAACCAGCGAAGTCGGTCCCTTCGACCGCTGGCCAACGGGCTTGGGATTTGACTATTTCTATGGCTTCAACGGCGGCGATACCAGCCAGTTCGAACCGATCCTCTACGAAGGCCACAGCCTAGTACCGCGCTCGCAGGACCCGAACTATCACCTGACCACCGACCTTTCCGACCACGCCATCAATTGGGTCAACAAGGCCAAGGCCATCGATCCGCAGCGGCCGTTCTTCCTCTATGTCGCCCCCGGCGCCGCCCACTCGCCGCATCAGCCGCCGGCCGACTGGCGCGACAAGTACAAGGGCCAGTTCGACATGGGCTGGGACAAGTACCGTGAGCTGACCCTGGAGCGCCAGAAGAAACTCGGCGTGGTACCGGCCAATACCCAGCTGACGCCGCGCCCGGCCGATCTGCCGGCCTGGGATACGTTGCAGCCCGAACAGCAGCGCCTGTACTCGCGGATGATGGAACTGTTCGCTGCTTTCAGTGCGCATGCCGACTACGAGATGGGCCGGATCATCGACGCCGTGCGCCAGCTGCCCGATGGCGACAACACCCTGATCATCTATGTGGTCGGTGACAACGGCGCCTCCGCCGAAGGCGGGCTGGACGGCCGCACCAACGAGTTCTCGATCTTCAACGGTGTGCAGGAAACCTGGCAGAGCAATCTCAAGGTCATCGACGAACTGGGCGGGCCGAAGCACTTCAACCACTTCCCTTCAGCCTGGGCGCATGCCATGAACACGCCGTTCCAGTGGACCAAGCAGGTTGCCTCGCACTTCGGCGGTACGCGCAACCCGCTGGTCATCTCCTGGCCGGCGCAGATCAAGGACAAGGGCGGGCTGCGCAGCCAGTTCGCCTACGTCACCGACATCACGCCGACCATCCTCGAGGCCGCCGGCATCGAGGCGCCAAGCGTACTCAATGGCGTGCCGCAGAAGCCCATGGACGGCATCAGCATGCTGTATGCCTTCAACGACGCGAAGGCCAAGGAGCGTCGTCGAGGCCAGGTGTTCGAGCTGTTCCGCAACCGTGGCATCTACCAGGACGGCTGGTTCGCCTCCTCGGTGGGTTCCAAGCCATGGAACCCGGACCGAGACGAGTTCGACGTGGATAAGACCACCTGGGAGCTGTACAACATCGACGAGGACTTCAGTCAGGCCCATGACCTCGCCGCGCAGCATCCGGAGAAGGTCAAGCAGATGGAGCAGTTGTGGTGGGCCGAGGCGCAGAAGGCCAATATCCTGCCGCTGAACTGGGACGGCATAAAACGCTTCAACGCCGAGTTGATGGGCCGTCCGAGTCTGGCCGCCGGCCGCAAGCAGTTCGTCTACAACGGCCCGCTGGCGGCATTGCCCGAAGGCAACGCGCCGGGACTGCACAACCGCTCGTTCTCAGTGATCGCGGAGGTGGAGTTGCCGGAGAAGGCCAATGGCATGCTCTTCACCCAAGGCGGTTCCACGGGTGGCTGGGGCTTCTTCCTCAAGGACGGACGACTGAGCGCCGTGCACAACTTCCTGGGCATGGATAGCTATCGGGTGGACAGCGAGTCTGCGCTGCCGGCCGGCAAGGCCACGTTGAAGATGGACTTCAACTACGACGGTAACGCCAAGGATCGCGGCAAGGGCGGCAGCTTGCGTCTGTCAGCCAATGGCAAGGTCATCGCCGAAGGACGGGTGGAACGCACCGTGCCGTTTATCTACTCGCTCTATGAAGGCCAGGACATCGGCCTCGATTCCGGCTCCGCGGTATCGACCGACTACACGCCGCCGTTCGCCTTCGCAGGCCGACTGAACCGGCTGACGGTGGATCTTCGTTGAGCCTTCACTGAATCATCAGGGCCTGGTCTCGCCTGGCTCGTGCAGGCTTTGGCGGGTAGGGAAAGGCTGGATACACCATTTGGAGACAGGGTGAATCGTCGCTCGCTTCGCTCACCGGCCAGGTAAAAGCTACGCTTTCACCTGGCCCTTAATTTGACCATTAGGGCTCATGCCAGGACGCTCGGGCACAGAGTCTTGCTTCCCACCGAAAGAGGATAAGCACCCATGCTGAAGAAATGGCTCGCAACCTTTAATGCCGTGGCGATCCTTGCGATCGGCATTCTCCCCGTGGCCGTTGCTCAAGACCAGGGCACGCCTGCGGTGATGAACCAGCCGGCACCGGCTCAGGCGCTTTCCGAGGAGGAGGCCTATGCCATCGCCAAGGATGCCTACGTCTACGCCTACCCGCTGCTGTTGACGCACATCACGCTGCAGAAGTTGAGCAACTTCGCCGAACCGACCGGGTCGGTCCGTGGCCCGGCCAACCAGTTTCATCACGCCCGCGCGTTCCCGGTTCCCAGCAACAAGACCGTTATCCGCTCGAACGTCGACACCCTCTACTCGGCTGCCGTGCTCGACCTGAAGGACGAACCGATCGTCCTTTCGGTTCCGGCCACCGACCACTACTTCCATCTGCCGATGCTCAGCCTGTGGACCGATGTGTTCGCCGTGCCCGGCACCCGTACCACCGGCAAGAACACCGCGCGCGACTTCCTCGTGGTCGGGCCGCAATGGAACGGCAGCGTGCCGGCCGGCCTGGCGACGATCAAGAGCCCCACCCGCTATGCGTGGATCATCGGCCGCACCCAGACCAACGGCGTCGCCGACTACGCCAACGTGCACAAGCTCCAGGATTCCTTCAAGCTGATGCCGCTCTCCGCCTGGGGCAAGGGCGCGTACGTGCCGCCCAAAGGCCAGGTCGACCCGACCATCGACATGAAGACGCCGCCGCCGGCGCAATTGGACAAGATGGACGCGGCGGCCTTCTTCGGCCGCTTCGCCGAGCTGTTGAAGGACAACCCGCCGAACCCAGTCGACTACCCGATGGTGCACCGTCTCGAACGGGTGGGGTTCACCGTCGGCCAGAGCTTCGACCTCGCGGCGGCGCCGGCGAACATCCGCCAGGCGCTTGAGCGCGGTTATGCCGACGGCCGGGCGCTGGTGCTGGCCGAGGGCAAGAAGGAAGCCGGCATCGGCGGCAAGGGCTGGGTCTACACCACGCGCAGCGGCACCTACGGCGCGGACTATCTGTACCGCGCCGCCATCGCCCAATGCTGCGTTGGCGAAAACCTGCCGCAGGACGCAATCTATCCCTCGCTGGCGAGCGACAGCGAAGGCCGGCCACTCGACGGCAACAACCAATACGTGCTGCACTTCGAGAAGGGCAAGCTGCCGCCGGTGGATGCCTTCTGGTCGGTGACGGCCTATGACATCGAGGGCTACTTCATTCCGAACCCGCTGCAGCGCCTGGCGCTCGGCGACCGCGACAAGCTCGTCACCAACGCCGACGGTTCGCTTGATCTGTATATCCAGGCGGACTCGCCAGGGCAGGACAAGGAAGCCAACTGGCTGCCGGTCGGCAAGGCGCCGTTCACCCTCCTGCTGCGCCTCTACTCGCCGCGCGAGGACATCATCGACGGCGTCTGGACGCCGCCAGCAGTTGCCCGCCAGTAATCCTATCTGTGCCGGGGCTGGACACTGCCTTCACCACAAGGCGTGTTCATGACCCCGGCCAGGTCGTGTTCTTCCGAATTTTTCAGGCGCGAGTCCTCCGCTGCGTCATACGGCTCAGGTGCTTGGGATTGCCAAGTGCTTGCCCGGACAGTGCAACGATCCGCTAGGAGGTTGCGAGGCTGGCGGAAGGAGGAGTGCGCCTATCCGAGCGTCACCGCTCTCGGCCGCCTGGAAGGTTTGTGGATTGGACAGGATATGCATCGAGGCTCGTCCACTCGGGTGGAGTGGGCGAGCCTCGGCACAGGTTCAGCCGTGCAGGGCGTCGGACATGCCGCGTTCGTGGGCATGCTGGCGCATCTCGGCGACCTCCAGGCTCAGCAGGGCCAGGTCGTGGGTGTGGCCGTCGAGGTCCTTGACGTGATTGCGCAGCACGGATTCGGGCTGGAAGCCCAGCCGCTCGAACGCGGCGATGGCCGAGCTCTGGTCCACGGTCATCTGCACCGTCAGTTTTTCCAGGCCCATGCCGAGGGCCAGTTTGAAGCTTTCCTGAATCAGCGCGCGTCCCAGGCCGCGGCCTTGCCAGGATGGTCGTACCAGAACCCGCAGATCGCCGACATGGGCTGACCAGGACAGGGCGTCGCTGACCACCGCGGAACAGCCGATCATCTCGCCGTCCACGAAGGCGGCCAGGCTGGTGACCCCGTTACCCAGCGCAGACAGCCAGGCGACGATGACCTTGGGGTGGCCGAGGTCGCGGGGGACGAAGAGCCGGTCGTGAGCCGGCACTGCCTGGATGAAGGCATTGAGTGCCAGCCCGTCATCCGGGTGCAGCAGGCGAATCTCGATGCTTCTGTCGTCGATCGACAACGTGCGTGGGTATTTGCGTTGGGCATTCTGTTTCATACGGAGCGTTTCCCTAACCATTGATCAAGTGCCGGCCACATCCGTTTCATGGCTGCCGGTCCCGCCACCAGGCTCACATGGCCTCCTGGCAGAACCAGTTCTTCCTTGTCGAGCGAGGCGGTTTTTTCCAGGAGCGGGCGGGCGGCAGCGGGGGGCACCAGGGTGTCATGCTGGGCAACGACGCTCAGCAGGGGGACCTTGATCCGTCCGAGATCGACCGGCTGCCCGCCGATGCGCAGGGTTCCGTTGCTGAGGCTGTTCTTCCACAGGAGCTCCTTGACGGTCTGGCGGTAGTAGTCGCCAGCCAGGGGCAGGGTGTCGTTGCCCCAGCCGGTCATCATGCGGTAGCCCCTGACGTAGTTCTCGTCCCACATGTTGTCCCAGAGTCGGAGCCGGCCGGCGACGCGCCCGGCCGGCCTGAGCATGTCGAAGCCATTGATGATCATCTGTCCCGGAATGATGCCAAGGCGTTCCACCAGCTCGTCGACATCGAAGTGCTCGGGGTGGGTCATGTTGCGGTGCCAGGGAATCTGCGACCAGTCGACGGGGGGCGTGAAGCACACCAGATTCTTTAAGGGCCCGTCCGGGTTCAGCGCGGCGTAGATGCTCGAGAGAATGCCGGCCATGCAGTAGCCGATCAGGGTCACTTCATCCGTGCCGGAGTCTGCCTGGACGCGGCGAATGCAATCCGGGATGAAGTCGAGCACGTAGTTCTCGATCGTCAGGTGCCGTTCCGCCTGCGTAGGCGGGTTCCAGTCCACTACATAGACGTCGTGACCACGGTGCAGCAGGAATTCGATCAGGCTTTGTCCCTTGGCCAGGTCGAACAGGTAGGCCTTGTTGGTGGTCGCCATGATCAGCAGCAGGGGTACCCGGTACACCTCATCCGCGACGGCATGATAGTGATACAGGCTGAGCGTGCCGCGACGATGCAGCAGCGTTTTCGGGCTGGTCCCCGTTTCGGGACGTGGGGAGGAAATGTACTCGAGCCCTTTCAGGCGCCGCTGCACCATCCGCCGGACTTCTGTACCTATCTGCTTCGCCAGAGCGCAGTCGAAGGGCATGCTCACGTCTCCTTCCGGCCACGGCGACCAGGGGTAGCGGCTTTGGGCTTCTTCGCCCGTGTTCGGGCCTCGTTCAGGGCTTGTGCCGGGGCAATTTCGATGGGGATGCGGGTGCGCGGCGGCCGGGGCAGCAACGCCTCATGGGTCATGTCCGGCAACAGCCGTTCGAGTTTTTCTTCCACACGCTGCACGGCAGCCGCCAGCTCGGTGACTTCCGTGCGGCTGGGCAGATCCAGGCGCTCGAAGAAGCAGGCCAGCGATTTATCCAGGGTGTACTGAACGCTTAGCGCAACCTGGTTGAAGCGGTTGAGCGCTTCGGCGAATTCCTCCGACTCCATTTTTCGGGCGGCGAACTGGTTGATGCCACTCTCGAGTTTGGTCAGGGTGTCGCGACAGAATTGCAGTGGGTCGGGGAATTTTGCAGTGGCCATGACGGACTCCGGATTCAAGGGTTCGTGGGGTAGGTCTGTTCCGCGACCAGTTTTTCGAAGCGATTGGTGAGGCCTTGGCGCATCGCGCTCGACGGGGCTAGCCAAGGTCTCAGCATCCAGTGCGAGGCGGAGACCAGCCGGGGGGACAACTGGCGCAACAGGGCATCCCGCCAACCGTGGCTCGCGGTCAGAGTGGCCAGCAGGGTCGTGCCGATCTCGCCGAAGGATGTCCTGGACGACTGGTCACTGATTTCCAGCGTGCGATCGGCGGCGGGCTCACCGGCGAATGCACGCGCCAAGGCTGTGCCGGTCCGGTGCAGGGCGTCACGGCCCGCGCCGATCACAGCGTCGAAGTTGAGGAAGCCATGGAACTCGCCCGGATAGTGCAGCAACTCCACCTGCACCTTGGCGGCGCGCAGGCGGTTGGCGTAGTCGAGGCCGTCGTCGCGAATCGGGTCGAAGCCGGCGCTGATGACCAGCGCCGGCGGCAGGTCGTCGAGAACCGGGTTGCGCCGTGGAGACAGCCAGGGATCCGTGGGGTCCAGCGACTCGGTGGCACTGGCGGTCACCTCGCGGATCAGGCCGAGCAGATGATCGCTGATGAAATAGCCTTCCGCGTTTTCCGCCAGCGAGGGGAATTCCTGCACCAGATCGGTTGCCGGGTAGGCGAGTACCTGCAGGGCGAGTTTGGGGCCCTTGCTGCGCACCCACTCCTGGGCCACCGCCGCGCAGATGTTGCCACCTGCGGAGTCACCACCAATGGCCAGTCGGCTGCTGTCGATGCCCAGTTCGGCACCGTTCTGCGCAATCCATTTCAAGGCGGCGAGAAAGTCTTCGCGGCCGGCGTTCAGGTCGTGCTCCGGAGCCAGGCGATAGCGCACGGCAACGCTGATGCAGTCGGCGGCAGCGGTGATGTTGCGGCAGATGGACTCCCCCGTGTCGAGGTCGCCCACGATGAAACCACCACCGTGGCACCAGACGAAGGCCGGCAGCAGCTGCTCGGACTGGCGTGGTTTGAAGACCCTCAGCGTGATCGGACCGGCCGGGCCTTCGATCTCCACTTCGCTGACTGCGGCTACCGGGACCTGGCGGCCCAGTGCGAGCGCGCACAGCCGCCACAGTCGACGGGACTGCGACAGCGAATAGTTTTCGACAGGCCGCAGGCGCGTCGCCAGATTGACCAGTCGCAGCAGGTTCCTTGCGTCCCGATCCAGAGCGGTGGCGCGACGGAGGCGCGGCATGCCCTCGCTGGAGAGGGGCATGTCGAGCGGGCTGGCCGACGGTTCGGGTTGACTGGCGTGTGCTTTCAAGTGGGCGTCCGTGTGAGCAGTAGTTATTACTGCTTTCACGATACTTACCCTTGTGCACGTCAACCCCCCTCCTGTGAGGCGGGGCCGGCGCCCACTCTCATCTGGGGCGCTCTAAGGTGGGGGCGGGAGTTTCCGGTTAGAGCATTGAAACGAGGCGTTACTGGTCCTGTGCGTTGTCGTTTCCGCCTGACTCGTCAGGCAATACGCCATGTTTAATTGGCCAATTGAGATGCAGTACCGGCCTATGCCTTTTGGGAACAGGCATGGTGGCTGGAACTTCAGCGGTGAGTGCCAAGTGTAGTGGACGCAGAAGCTATAGAAGCGCAATGCGCCGCTTCCTCTGGCGTGGTAACCGATTTATCCCGACGGTGATGCTATCGGTTTGCCGACTCTGACTGGTGGCGTAAAAGGTATCGAGCAGCGCTTGCTGTCGCTGCTTGGGTGATACGGCGGTGGAGGGGAGGGCGTCGAGAAACAGGACATCTTGCTGATGAACAGCAAATTTCCCACCCGGTACACAGGGGACTCCAGACTGTCCGCCCGGGTTCTGGCAACAGCGGTTTACGCACGCTGATGCAGAATCTCTGCCGTGACCTCACGCACGATCTTCAGGACAAGTCCCAGCGTCTCCGGCGGCGGATCGGCCGGATACACCAGATAAGCCGGCAACAGGAAGTCCGGAGCACCAGGGTGCCGGTGCAGTCGCCTTGCAGTCAGCTCATTTTTGACCAGGCGCAGCGGGAAATACCCGGAGCCGCCGTAGGCCAGGATGTGGGTGAGGCCCAGCCAGCCGATATTGGCGCTCAACCCTGGGCCGAGGAAGTCGGGGAAGGCGGCACTGTGCTTGCTGGCGAATTCCGGGCCCCAGTCGATATACACATAGTTCTCACCAGGTGGGTCGGGGGAGTCGTCACTGGTAGTCACGTAGACTAGCTGCTCGTCGAGCAGCGGTTCAACCACCAGCCCCGGCCGGCTTTGCGGCGTGTACATCACCCCAATGTTGGTGCGCCCCTCGACCAGTCCCTGGATGAGTTCATCTTCGAAGGCCATTTCGGCGCGTATGGCAATGTCTGGTACCGCACTGCGGATTCGCGGCAGGCAGACAAACAGCAGGTCGTCCCACAGCCCGAAACGTCCGCCGATGGTCACCGAAGCCCGAAAGCCCATGGCCACGCCGATATCGTGACGGGCTCGCTCTACGGTGCGCACGAGCGTCGTTGCGTAGGGTTGAAAGGAACGACCTGCGGGGGTAAGAGCGGTGCCGGCCTTGTTGCGCACAAACAGGCTGCAGCCGAGTTGCTCCTCCAGCGCGGCGATTCTGGCACTAACGGTCGATTGCGTGACGAACAGCCGCGAGGCGGCATTGCGGAAATTTCCTGCGGCGATGACCGTCAGAAAGGTTCGGGCAAGTTCAGTATCCATAAGCTGCTGTCCCCTTCAGTCGGTGGCCAGGTCGGAGCACCATCTGCCCCGGCGGCGTTGCTTGCGACGTCGATAACAACCCCGCTGTTCGACCAGCCAACTGCAGGAGAGTCGCGGCTTTCTGGTCTATTGTCGAGCGCCTTGCGGTGCCGGCGCTGCAGCTCGGTACACCGGATAGCTCGCGACAAGACCCGGAGTGAAGTAAGTGCTGGGGGCGACAGCCATCCGCCTGGGCGGGTCCCAGTCGCCCGTTCAAGCAGCGATGTCGCCAGTCGTCAAATTAATTCGATGTTGTCGATATCATCGACCACAATTTATCGTTATTCAAATGCATACGGAAGGCGTAGCGTCGGGGGTGATATCCGGAATTGGCTCCTGCCGTGGTGGTCAAAATGCATCTGCTGGGTTCAGAGGATCGACAATCGCTGCGCAGCATCGCGTTTGTGCTGATGGGCTCCCTGCTGGTCGTTGGCCTGTTGCTCGTTGTCGCGGTCACTGCCGGCTGACAGCAAGCGAGTTGCCGAAATCATTGTCCGTGACCTCTATGGGTACAAACGGGCGTTGACGATGGACGCCGGGATCGGGCCGGATGGTCGCTTCAGCTAAGCTGAAGCCCTGGGCTTCCGCGAAGTAGGTACTGCATAAGCTTGACAGGATCCTGCGTTCGTCGAGGTGGTCGCGTGGCGGCGTGGAGTGCCCGGGGCATCTTGCGGCACCCTGTCCGTGCCGGATGCATGCAGGTCGTGCGGTTCGTGCAAAGCGGCTGCAGGGCAAGCGGATTTCCCACACTGAAGGAGTCGCGTAATGGCTCAAATCGACACCCCCTCCTCCGCTCCTGATCTGGCCAAAGGTGTGCCCTTGGCCAGTGTGCCGGCCTCTGGCGTGCTCGCTGGCCACGTCGATGGAAGCCCCGTCCTGCTGGTGCGAATGGGTGATGGTCTCCATGCAGTCAGCGGGCTCTGTACCCACTACGGTGCGCCGCTGGCCGATGGCCTGGTGGTCGATGACGAGATCCGCTGCCCCTGGCACCACGCATGCTTCAGTCTGCGCACGGGCGCCGCGCTGCGAGCGCCCGCCTTCGCAGCGCTGGCGACGTGGCGTGTGGAGATCATCGGCGAGACCGTGTTCGTGCGCACCAGGGAAACCGCCACGCGACCTTCGCCACCGCGTGCACCGCACAACCAGCCCGGACGCATCGTGATCATCGGTGGCGGCGCCGCGGGATTCGCAGCGGCCGAACGCCTGCGCGAGCTGGGCTATTCCGGCACCTTGTCGATGCTCAGCGCCGATGCTTCGGCCCCCTACGACCGGCCCAATCTCTCCAAGGACTACCTGGCCGGGACCGCACCGGAAGACTGGATTCCACTGAGGGGGCCGAAGTTCTACGCCGATCGCCAGATCGACCTGCGCCTAGGCTGCGACGTCACCGCGATCGATATCGGTGCACGGCAGGTGCTGACCGGATCAGGCGAGCGGCTGGCCTATGACGTCTTACTCATCGCCACCGGTGCGGAACCGCGGCAGTTGCCCGTGCGGGGTTTCGACCGGCCCAACGTGTTCATGCTTCGCTCGCTGGCCGATGCCCGGGCCATTGTCGAGGCAAGCAAGGGCGCGGCTTCGGTGGCTCTAGTCGGCGCCGGCTTCATCGGCATGGAGGCAGCGGCGGCCCTGCGTACGCGCGGACTCCAGGTGCAGGTGGTGGCACCCGAGGACGTACCGATGGAGCGAGTGCTCGGTCGCGAAGTGGGCAGCTTCATAACCGGTCTGCACCAGGAGAAGGGGGTGGTGTTCCACCTTCGGTCGGTGGCCAAAGACTTCGATGGCAAGCTGCTCACACTGGGTGATGGCACCCGGGTTGCCGCGGACCTGCTGATCGTGGGCGTAGGTGTCGCGCCGCGAACGGAATTCGCAGCCACGGCCGGACTGGCGGTACAGGACGGCATCTTGGTCGATCCCTACCTGCAGACCTCGGTCGCCGGTCACTTCGCCGCCGGAGATGTCGCGCGCTATCCGTACGGTGCGGACCTGATTCGTGTCGAGCACTGGGTACATGCGCAGCGGCAGGGCCAGGCTGCCGCGGCCAATATGCTGGGCGCCGGACAGGCGTTCACGGATGTGCCGTACTTCTGGACCCACCACTACGGCTTGGATCTTCGCTACACCGGATCCGCGAATGGTTGGGACGAAGTTCGGATCGATGGCACCTTGTCGAAACAGGATTTCACGGCGAGGTATTTTCGCGCGGGGACACTGGTCGCAGCCGCATCGGTCGGGCGTGATCTGGAGAACCTGTCCATCGAGGCGACGTTGCAGCGCTGACGGCGTCCCTGCGGGGGCGGACGAGTCGTGGGATGGTTGGCATGAATCAGCATAAAACCCGGAAGACCGCGTTCGTGCTGGCAGGCGGCGGCAGCCTCGGTGCCGTGCAGGTTGGCATGCTCAAGGCGCTGAACCGAGCGCACATCACCCCCGACCTGGTCGTCGGCGCGTCGGTGGGCGCGATCAACGGCGCCTATTATGCCGCAGACCCCGACGAAATCGGCATCGCACGCCTAGAGCACATCTGGCTAGGGTTGCGCCGCCCGGATATCTTCCCGTTCTCGGCGCTCAGCACCGTCCTGGGCCTGCTCGGCCAGCGCGACCACCTAGCGCTACCCCGCCACTTGCGCGCGCTCATCGAGGCGCAGCTCCCCTTCCGGCAGTTGGAAGACGCCGCATTACCCTGTCACGTCGTCGCCACGGACGCTCTCGATGGTACGGAGGTCATCCTGTCCACGGGAGACGCCACGCCAGCGCTGCTCGCCAGCACGGCCATCCCGGCAGTGTTTCCAGCGGTGTCCATCGCGGGCCGGCCGTTGATGGACGGCGGTATCGCCAGCAATACCCCGATTTCCGCGGCAGTTGCGCTGGGGGCAACTCGGGTGGTGATCCTGCCGACCGGAACGCCGTGCGTCCTGCGAGCACTGCCACGGGGTGCGCTGGCCACCGCGCTGCATGCAATCAACCTGCTCGCCATGCGCCAGCTGCTGGCGGACGTTGATCGCTTCGCCGGTCGGTGTGAACTGATCGTCGTGCCGCCGTTGTGCCCGCTGGCCGTCCACTCCTACGACTTCTCGCAAACCGGTGAGCTCATCCGTCGTGCGGAGACAGCTACCGGCCACTGGCTGAAGGACGGCATGCCGGGCAAGGATCCCCGTTGGGCATTGGCACCGCACCGCCATCGCGCGGGCTGAATCGTCTCAACTGGAGTGGGCAAAAAGGCAGCCGAGTCCACAGCCCAACCATACCGGCCTATGCCCGCCACCCCAGCGACTACTAGGTTCTCGGACATAATTGCCCCAAGTAGGCACTGGCCTGCCGGGCATAGCTCGCTACCGCCCATTGACCCAGGGCCTCGGGAGTTTATGACCCTGGTGCGCCAAGGCGAGCTGGTGCCGCCGTTGGCTAAGGGCGCCACGACGCAACGACGTGAGCAGCTGACGACCGCCCTAGGTCCGCTCTTGGCCGTTCTCTGCTGGTCGTCACTACGGCGAGTGCTGGTCAAGTCGAATGCAAACGGTTGGTCAGGACGAATGCAAATGACTGGTCAGTGGCAATGCGTCGGGCGGATTTTGCAGCTGGCAAGGCTCAGCAGTTATTCAATCCTGGCCAGTTTGTGCTCGAACATCTCTAGGATGGGTTGAGCGAAGCGATGCCCATCGGCTTTGACGCCGCTACCGCATGGGTATCGCAGGCTCAACCCATCCTACCGTCTGTAGCCCGCGATCATCGATACTGACACTTTTGGTTATGGCTGAACCTGTGCCACAGTGGCCCATCGACCACCGCGACGCCTGCCCATGAACATCGACCACCGCATTAAATTCCGCCATCTGCTGTGCTTTCTCGAAGTGGCGCGCCAGCGCAGCTTCGCCAAGGCCGCCGACCTGGTGGCGGTCAGCCAGCCGGCGATTTCCAAGACCATCGGCGAGCTGGAGGAGCTGCTCGGCGCGCGGTTGTTCGAGCGCAGTAAGGCCGGGGTCAGCCTGACGCCGGCCGGCGACACCTTCCTGCGCTACGCCGGGCCCTGCGTGCAGGCGCTGCGCGACGGGGTCAACACGCTGCGCGACCACGACCCGCAGGGCGGTCTGCTGCGGGTCGGCGCGCTGTCGACGGTGGAGAGCCTGCTGCTGCCCGAGGCGGTGTTGCGCCTGCAGCGCGAACACGCGGTGACGGTCAGCGTGGTCACCGGCTCCAGCGCGCACCTGCTGGCGCAGCTCAAGGTCGGCGAGCTGGACCTGGTGGTCGGGCGCATGACCGACAGCCCGGAAATCCACGGCCTGGCCTTCGAGCACCTGTACAGCGAGGCGATGACCCTGGTGGTGCGTCCCGACCATCCGCTGCTGCAGGGCGACCTGGGCGACCTGCGCCGGCTGGCCGACTACCCGCTGGTGCTGCCGCTCGCCGGCACCACCATCCGCAAGTACGCCGATAGCTTCTTCGTCCAGTGGGGCATTCCGCTTACCGCGCAGCGCCTGGAGACCCTGTCGCCGGCGCTGAGCCGCCGCTATGTGGCGAGCAGCGAGGCGATCTGGGTGGCGCCGCGCGACGCGGTGCGCCTGGATATCCGCGCCGGCGAGCTGGTCGAGTTGGCCCTGGGCATTCAGGAACCCGGCGGTTCGGTGGGCATCTGCACCAACGTGGCCTTGCCGCTGCCGTTGGCCGGGCAGTGGTTCTGCACGGTGCTGCGCGAGGTGGCGGAGGAGTACGCCAACGGCGATACATAACCCTATGGTTATGTAAGGCGGGTGCCTTTTCATTGGCCGTGGATGGCCTGTTGTCTGAGACTGCACGGAACCAAGCCCGACGCCGATGTGCACCGGGACGACTCCACAAGTTCAACAACAGGAGCCTGACATGCACGACGCTGAATCCCGTCGCTTCGTCATCCGCGACCGCAACTGGCACCCCAAGGCCTTCACCCCCGACTACAAGACCTCCATCGCCCGCTCGCCGCGCCAGGCGCTGGTGAGCATTCCGCAGTCGGTGTCGGAAACCAGCGGCCCGGATTTCTCCCACCTGAAAATGGGCGAGCACGACAACGACCTGCTGCTCAACTTCGACAACGGCGGCCTGCCGGTCGGCGAGCGGATCATCGTCAGCGGCCGGGTCATGGACCAGTACGGCAAGCCGATCCCGCACACCCTGGTGGAGATGTGGCAGGCCAACGCCGGCGGCCGCTACCGGCACAAGAACGACCGCTACCTGGCGCCGCTCGACCCCAACTTCGGCGGCGTCGGCCGCGCCTTGACCGACCGCGATGGCAACTACAGCTTCCGCACCATCAAGCCTGGCCCGTACCCCTGGCGCAACGGCCCGAACGACTGGCGGCCGGCGCATATCCACTTCTCCATCAGCGGTCCGTCGATCGCCACCCGCTTGATCACCCAGCTGTATTTCGAGGGCGATCCGCTGATTCCAATGTGCCCGATCGTCAAGTCGATCGCCAACCCGGATGCGGTGCAGAGCCTGATCGCCAAGCTCGACATGGGCATGGCCAATCCGATGGATTGCCTGGCCTATCGCTTCGACATCGTCCTGCGTGGCCAGCGCCAGACCCATTTCGAGAACCAGTGAGGAGCGCCGACATGCCTATCGAACTACTGCCGGAAACCCCTTCGCAAACCGCCGGCCCCTACGTGCACATCGGCCTGGCCCTGGCCGCCGCCGGCAACCCGAGCCGCCCGCAGGAAATCTGCAACCAGATGGCCCAGCCCGGCGCGCCCGGCGAGCACATCCTGCTGACCGGCAACGTCTACGACGGCAACGGCCACCTGGTCCGCGACTCCTTCCTGGAGTTCTGGCAGGCCGACCACGAGGGCGTCTATGACGAGGCCTTCGACCTGGAGAAAGCGTTCAACAGCTTCGGCCGCACCGCCACCACCTTCGACGCCGGCGAGTGGACGCTGCACACCATCAAACCGGGGGTGGTGAACAACGCGGCCGGCGTGCCGATGGCGCCGCACATCAACGTCAGCCTGTTCGCCCGGGGGATCAACATCCACCTGCAGACGCGCCTGTACTTCGACGACGAAGCCGAAGCCAACGCTAAGGACCCGGTGCTCAACCTGATCGAACAGCCGCAACGACGGCAGACCCTGGTGGCCACGCGCTGCGAGGTCGACGGCAAGAGCGCCTACCGCTTTGACATTCATATCCAAGGCGAAGGGGAGACGGTGTTCTTTGACTTCTAAGTCTCGGTAGCCCGACTGCCATGCTGCAGATTCTCAGCATCACCGCGCCGATCTTCGTCCTCATCGCCATTGGCTTCATCTCGTCGCGCGCCGGCATGGTCAGCCGCGAGCAGATCGCCGGGATGGGCAAGTTCGTCATCAGCCTGGCGCTGCCGGCGCTGGTGATCAAGGCGCTGACCGAACGCCCGCTGCATCAGGTGTTCGACCGCAACTATCTGCTGGCCTACGGCCTCGCCTCGCTGGCGGTGTTCTGGCTGGGCTTCGCCTTCTCGCGCTGGGTGCGCAAGGACAGCCTGAGCGGCAGCGCGCTCAGCGGCCTGGGCATGTCGATGTCGAACAGCGGCTTCATCGGCTACCCGATAGTCGCCATGGTGCTCGGCCCGACCGCGGCGGTGGGCCTGGCGCTGGGCATGATGGTGGAGAATCTGCTGATGCTGCCGATGGCCCTGGCCCTGGCGGAAGCCGGCGACCAGCGTGGCGCGGGTGTCGGCCGGGCGCTGCTGGGCACCTTCAAGCGCCTGGCGCGCAACCCGATCATCATCGCCATCAGCCTCGGCCTGCTCCTGTCGCTGCTGGAAATCCGCCTGCCGGCGGTGCCGCGCAAGGCCATCGAGATGCTGGCGATGGCCTCGGCGCCGGTGGCGCTGTTCGTCATCGGTGGCAATCTCGATGGCCTCAAGGTCGGCGGTCTGTTCGCCGATGTCGCGCAGCTGAGTATCGGCAAGCTGTTGCTGCACCCGCTGGCGGTACTGTTGTGTCTGCTGGTGCTACCGGTGCAGGACCCGGCCCTGCGCGTCGCCGCGGTGCTGTTCGCCAGCGCGCCGATGATGAGCATCTACCCGATCATCGGCCAGCGCTACGGCCTGGAAGGCCGCTGCGCCGCCGCGCTGGTGGCGAGCACGGTGCTGTCGTTTCTGAGCATCAGTGTGTTTATTGGGGGCTGCACTGACGGTTCGGCGTGTCACCCGCGGCCGTAGGATGGGTTGAGCGCAGCGATACCCATCTGTCCGCCCACGGCCCATGCCGAAACCCCATCGCGACCCGAACTGCCGCTCGTTGGGTATCGCTTCGCTCAACGCCAACCTACGACCTGTAGTCCGGATGCAGTCCGGGGTGATCGCGGCATGGTCATTCCCGGATTGCATCCGGGCTACGAAGATAACCAGCCCCGCACGTATGGCGTAGGGGTGGGCAATAAAACCAGGCCCCGCACGCGCGGATAGCGCGCCGGAGTGTCTGGCACCTGAGAGGGGGAGTGCGGTTTCGCCTTGTGGGCGAAGCCGCGCCGGGCATGCCGCGAGTACCTGACCAGTGACTTGTCAGGCGTTGCACCATGAGTGCAATGCCCGTTGTGCGGGATGCCGCAGGCCGCGCCACGGTAGAACCCTGCCGCGGTGAGGTCAATTGCGATTATCGAACTTCGGTTCGATAATCGGTCGAGATTTGCCGTTTCCACGCCACAGGAACACCACAACAATGAGCGAAGAGCAGCGCCTTAACCCCGTGCCCCTGGCCCCGCCGATCATCGCCTCGCCGGCCAAGCGCATTGAGGCCTTCACCGGCGACCCCAACTTCATGACCTCGCTGGCGCGCGGCCTGGCGGTGATCCATGCGTTCCAGGAGCGCAAGCGCCACCTGACCATCGCCCAGATCAGCCACCGCACCGAGATTCCCCGCGCCGCCGTGCGCCGCTGCCTGCACACGCTGATGAAGCTCGGCTACGTCACCACCGACGGGCGCACCTACTCGCTGCTGCCCAAGGTGCTGACCCTCGGTCACGCCTACCTGTCGTCGACGCCGCTGGCGGTCACCGCCCAGCCGATCCTCGACCGTCTCAGCGAGCAGCTGCACGAGGCCTGCTCGATGGCCACCCTGGAGGGCGACGAGATCCTCTACATCGCCCGTTCGGCGACGCCGCAGCGGCTGATCTCGGTGGACCTCAGCGTCGGCAGCCGCCTGCCGGCCTACTGCACCTCGATGGGCCGCATCCTCCTGGCCGCGCTGGACGATGCCGCGCTGGAGGATTACCTCGCCCATGCCGACCTGCAGGTGAAGACCAGCCGCACCGTGCATACCCCGGAGGGCCTGCGTGCAAGCATTGCCGAGATCCGTCGCCAGGGCTGGGTGATCATCGATCAGGAGCTGGAGGTCGGCCTGCGTTCGGTGGCGGTGCCGGTGCGCGATTCCGCCGGCCAAGTGCTGGCGGCGCTGAACGTCGGCACCCATGCCGGGCGAGTCGGCCGTCAGGAGCTGGAAAGCCGCTTCCTGCCGGTGCTGCTGGAGGCCAGCCGGGAGCTGAGCACGCGGCTGTTCACCTGAACCGGACGCAAATGTGTGCGCTGATCGAACGCTGATGCCAAGGTCGAATTGCTTCTGCCAAGGCTTGCTCCGTAGTGTGCGAGCGGCTCGGGCCGCCTACCCGAAGCCGGCTGCTGGGTGACCGTTTATCTCGTTCATCTTCAGCCGAGCTATTAGTCACATAAGATCGAAGCGTGATGAGCCGCGACGCGTGCCCTGGGCGTGACGTCGTTGCCGACCATAACTACAAGAGTGCCTTGCCGATGGATAGTCGCCTGCTGAGCGAACGCAGTAGCGTGTTCGAGCGCGCCGATCCCTATGCGGTGTCCGACTACGTGAACCAACACGTTGGAGCGCATGGCATCCGCTTGCCCGCGGTCGGTCACCCACAGGCCAGTCTCAGCCATCGCCAGTTCGCCAGCCTCGACCTCTGCCGCATCAGCTACGGCGGCGCGGTGCGCGTCACCTCGCCGGCGCTGGAAACCATCTACCACCTGCAGATTTTGCTGCGCGGTCATTGCCTGTGGCGCGGCTACAAGCAGGAGCACTATTTCGCGCCAGGCGAGCTGCTGCTGATCAACCCGGACGATCCGGTCGACCTGACCTACTCGGACGACTGCGAGAAGTTCATCCTCAAGCTGCCCACCGCGCTGCTCGAGTCCATCTGCGACGAGCAGCGCTGGCAGCGGCCGGGGCAGGGCGTGCGCTTCCTGGAGAATCGCTACCAGCTGCAGGAGCTCGAGGGCTTCACCGGCCTGCTCGCCATGGTCTGCCAGGAAGCAGAAAGTGGCGTGCCGCTGCCGCGCGTGCAGGAGCACTACGCGCAAATCGTCGGCAGCAAGCTGCTGACCCTGATGAAGACCAATGTCAGCCGCGAAAGTCTGAGCGGGCAGGCCGCGAGCTTCGAGCGCATCCTCGACTACATCGAGCACAACCTGAAGCAGGACATCTGCAGCGAATTCCTCGCTCAGCAGGCGAGCATGAGCCTGCGCTCGCTCTACGCGCTGTTCGAGCGCCACGTCGGCACTACACCCAAGCACTACATCCGTCAGAAAAAACTCGAGCGCGTGCGCGCCTGTCTCGGCGACCCGAGCTGCAGCGTGCGCAATATCACCGAGCTGGCGCTGGACTACGGCTTCCTGCACCTCGGGCGCTTCTCCGAAAGCTACCGCCTGCAGTTCGGCGAGCTGCCGTCCGATACCCTCAAGCGCCGCGGTTGATCCACCCCGCACATCCGTGCGCGCCCACGGGTTCCCTTGTAGGAGCGAATTCATTCGCGATCCGGTCCGGCAGCGCCGTCGGCGTCCTTCGCGAATGAATTCGCTCCTACAGGTCTTCCCTGACGATTGCCACCGCACTGCACAAAACGGATAGCGATCTGCACAAAGCGGATATTGCCACCGCATTCCCAGCCATAACCTGAGCCTCGACTGAACAATAACAACGGAGGCCCTGGCCATGTCCCTGGGATCTGATTTCCTGCATTCCCTGCTTGAGGAAGATAAGGAGAAGGGCGTCTACCGCTGCAAGCGGGAGATGTTCACCGACCCGCGTCTGTTCGAACTCGAGATGAAGCACATCTTTGAGGGCAACTGGGTCTACCTCGCTCACGAAAGCCAAATTCCCAACAAGAACGACTACCTGACCACCATGATGGGCCGGCAGTCGATCTTCATCGCGCGCAACAAGGACGGCGAGCTGAATGCCTTCCTCAACGCCTGCAGCCACCGCGGCGCGCAGCTGTGCCGGCACAAGTCCGGCAACAAGTCGTCCTACACCTGCCCGTTCCACGGCTGGACCTTCAACAACAGCGGCAAGCTGCTCAAGGTCAAGGACCCGGCCGAAGCCGGCTACCCGTCGAGCTTCAACTGCGAAGGCTCGCATGACCTGACCCGCGTCGCCCGTTTCGAGTCCTACCGCGGCTTCCTGTTCGGCAGTCTGAATGCCGACGTGAAGCCGCTGGTCGAGCACCTCGGCGAGTCGGCGAAGATCATCGACATGATCGTCGACCAGTCGCCGGAAGGCCTGGAAGTGCTGCGCGGCTCGTCCTCCTACATCTACGAGGGCAACTGGAAGCTGACCGCCGAGAACGGCGCCGACGGCTACCACGTCAGCTCGGTGCACTGGAACTACGCCGCCACCCAGAACCAGCGCAAGCAGCGCGAGGCCGGCGAAGAGATCAAGACCATGAGCGCCGGCAGCTGGGCCAAGAACGGCGGTGGTTTCTACTCCTTCGACCACGGCCACCTGTTGCTTTGGACCCGCTGGGCCAACCCCGAGGACCGTCCGGCCTATGAGCGCCGCGACGAACTGGCCCGCGACTTCGGCCAGGCCCGCGCCGACTGGATGATCGAGAACTCGCGCAACCTGTGCCTGTACCCGAACGTCTACCTGATGGACCAGTTCAGCTCGCAGATCCGCATCGCCCGGCCGATCGCCGTCGACAAGACCGAGATCACCATCTACTGCATCGCACCCAAGGGCGAGAGCGCCGAGGCCCGGGCCAAGCGCATCCGCCAGTACGAGGACTTCTTCAACGTCAGCGGCATGGCCACCCCGGACGACCTGGAGGAATTCCGTTCCTGCCAGCTCGGCTACCAGGGCAGCCGCGGCTGGAACGACATGTCGCGCGGCGCCGCCCACTGGGTGGAAGGTGCCGACGAGGCGGCGCAGGAAATCGACCTGCACCCGCACCTCTCCGGCGTGCGTACCGAGGACGAGGGTCTGTTCGTGCTGCAGCACCAGTACTGGCAGCAGACCATGCTCAAGGCCGCCGCCAGCGAAGCGCAACTGATCCCCGTGGAGGCCGTGCAATGAGCATCTCTTACGACGCCGTGCGCGACTTCCTCTACCGCGAAGCGCGCTACCTGGATGACAGCGAGTGGGACAGCTGGCTGGAGCTGTACGCCGCCGATGCCACCTTCTGGATGCCGTCCTGGGATGACAACGACACCCTCACCGAAGACCCGCAGACGGAAATCTCGCTGATCTGGTACGGCAACCGTGGCGGCCTGGAAGACCGCGTGTTCCGCATCAAGACCGAGCGCTCCAGCGCGACCATGCCGGACACCCGCACCTCGCACAACATCAGCAACATCGAGCTGCTCGAAGCCGCCGACGGCCTGTGCCAGGTGCGCTTCAACTGGCACACGCTGAGCTTCCGCTACAAGACCGTCGACAGTTACTTCGGCACCAGCTTCTACACCCTCGATGTGCGCGGCGACAGCCCGCTGATCAAGGCCAAGAAGGTGGTTCTCAAGAACGACTATGTCCGCCAAGTCATCGACATCTACCACATCTGAAAAACACGGCATGACCCAGCGCAGTAGCTTCATGTCGCGTTTTTACCGAGGTGCACCATGAGTCACAAGATCGCACTGAATTTCGAAGACGGCGTTACCCGTTTCATCGACGCCGCCGCTGGCGAAACCGTCGCCGACGCCGCCTACCGCCAGGGCATCAACATCCCGCTGGACTGCCGTGACGGCGCCTGCGGCACCTGCAAGTGCTTCGCCGAAGCCGGCCGTTACGACCTCGGCCAGGACTACATCGAGGATGCGCTGAGCGAGGAAGAGGCGGAGCAGGGCTATGTGCTGACCTGCCAGATGCGTGCGCAGAGCGACTGCGTGGTGCGCGTGCCGGCGTCGTCGGATGTGTGCAAGACCCAGCAGGCCAGCTTCGAGGCCAGCATCAGCGCGGTGCGGCAGCTGTCCGACAGCACCATCGCGCTGTCGATCCAGGATGAGTCGCTTTCCCAGCTGGCGTTCCTGCCGGGTCAGTACGTCAACCTCAAGGTGCCGGGCAGCGAGCAGAGCCGCGCCTATTCGTTCAGCTCGCTGCAGAAGGACGGCGAAGTCAGCTTCCTGATCCGCAACGTGCCGGGCGGGCTGATGAGCAGCTTCCTCAGCGGCCTGGCCAAGGCCGGCGACGCCATGACCCTGGCCGGCCCGCTGGGCAGCTTCTACCTGCGCGAGATCAAGCGCCCGCTGCTGCTGCTCGCCGGCGGCACCGGTCTGGCGCCGTTCACCGCGATGCTCGAGAAGATCGCCGAGCAGGGCAGCGAACACCCGCTGCACCTGATCTACGGCGTGACCAACGACTTCGACCTGGTGGAGGTGGACAGGCTCGAGGCCTTCGCCGCGCGCATCCCCAACTTCACCTTCAGCGCCTGCGTGGCCAACCCGGACAGCAGCTATCCGCAGAAGGGCTACGTCACCCAGCACATCGCGCCCAAGCACCTGAATGACGGCGACGTCGACGTCTACCTGTGCGGCCCGCCGCCGATGGTCGAGGCGGTCAGCCAGTACATCCGCGAGCAGGGCATCGCGCCTGCGAATTTCTACTACGAGAAGTTCGCGGCCAGCGCGGCCTGATTTTCTCCCCTCGCCCATTTATGGGAGAGGGGCCGGGGGAGAGGGAAGGGTAGCGGCACAAGCCTTGCCCTCTCCCCAACCCTCTCCTGCAAGCGGGAGAGGGAGCCAAAAGCGGTTTAAGCGTGAGTCCCTCTGGGCCGTGTATTGGCCGGCCCATTTTTTTCGAGGCTGCGATGAACATGAGATTCGAAAGCAAGGTCGCCCTGGTCACCGGCGCCGCCCAAGGCATCGGTCGCCGCGTCGCCGAGCGGCTGCTCGCCGAAGGCGCGCAGGTGGTGGCGGTGGACCGCTCCGAACTGGTCCACGAACTGCTGGACGCGCGAGCACACGACGGCAAGGTCCTGACCCTGACCGCCGATCTCGAGCAATACGCCGACTGCGAGCGCGTCATGGCCGCGGCGGTGAAGGGCTTCGGCCGTCTGGACATCCTGATCAACAATGTCGGCGGGACCATCTGGGCCAAGCCGTTCGAGCACTACCGCGAACAGGAGATCGAGGCCGAAGTGCGTCGTTCGCTGTTCCCCACCCTGTGGTGCTGCCACGCCGCGCTGCCGCACATGCTGGCGCAGGGCGGCGGCGCCATCGTCAACGTCTCCTCGATCGCCACCCGCAGCCTCAATCGCGTGCCCTACGGCGCGGCCAAGGGCGGCGTCAACGCGCTGACCGCCTGCCTGGCGTTCGAGAACGCCGAGCGCGGCATCCGCGTCAACGCCACCGCGCCGGGCGGTACCGAAGCGCCACCCCGGCGCATCCCGCGCAACGTTGCCGAGCAGAGCGCCGAGGAGCAGGTCTGGTACCAGCAGATCGTTGACCAAACCCTGTCCAGCAGCCTGATGAAGCGCTACGGCAGCATCGACGAGCAGGTCGGCGCGATCCTGTTCCTGGCTTCCGACGAAGCCTCCTACATCACCGGCGTGACCCTTCCCGTAGGTGGTGGCGATCTGGGATGAGTGGCGATTCGTAGGATGGGTTGAGCGCAGCGATACCCATCAACACCGCGGCGATGGGTATCGCCTATGGCTCAACCCATCCTACGGAATTCCGGTTTATGCGGTTTCACAACAAAAACAAAAGAGAGACAGATGCCATGCGAAAAATCGACGTACACGAGGTCATCGACAACGCGCGCTTCAGCCGTTTCCACTGGATGGTGATGTGCTGGTGCGCACTGCTGCTGATCTTCGACGGCTATGACCTGTTCATCTACGGCGTGGTCCTGCCGGTGCTGATGAAGGAGTGGGGCATGACCCCGCTGCAGGCCGGCGCCCTCGGTAGCTACGCGCTGTTCGGCATGATGTTCGGCGCCCTGGCGTTCGGCAGCCTGGCCGACAAGATCGGCCGCAAGAAGGGCATCGCCATCTGCTTCGCGCTGTTTTCCGGCGCCACCATCATCAACGGCTTCGCCAGCAACCCCACCGAGTTCGGCATTTGCCGCTTCCTCGCCGGCCTCGGCTGCGGCGGCCTGATGCCCAATGCGGTGGCGTTGATGAACGAATACGCGCCGAAGAAACTGCGCAGCACCCTGGTCGCCATCATGTTCAGCGGCTACTCGCTGGGCGGCATGCTGTCCGCCGGCGTGGGCATCTACATGCTGCCGCGCTTCGGCTGGGAGGCGATGTTCTTCGCCGCCGCCGTGCCGCTGCTGCTGTTGCCGCTGATCCTCTACTTCCTGCCCGAGTCGGTCGGCTTCCTGGTGCGCCAGGGGCGGTCCGCGCAGGCCCGCGCCATCCTCAATCGCGTCGATGACAGCCGTGCGCTGCAGGCCGACGACGTGCTGGAGATGAGCGAAACCAAGGGCAAGGGTGTCGCCGTGCTGGAGCTGTTCCGCGATGGTCGCGCGGTGCGCACCCTGTCGATCTGGGTGGCCTTCTTCTGCTGCCTGCTGATGGTCTACGCGCTCAGCTCCTGGCTGCCGAAACTGATGGCCAACGCCGGCTACAGCCTGGGTTCGAGCCTGTCGTTCCTGCTCGCGCTGAACTTCGGCGGCATGTTCGGCGCCATCTTCGGCGGCTGGCTGGGCGACCGCTTCAACCTGATCAAGGTGATGGTCGGCTTCTTCGTCGCCGCCGCCGCGTCGATCAGCCTGCTCGGCGTGAACAGCCCGATGCCGGTGCTCTACCTGCTGATCTTCGTCGCCGGCGCTACCACCATCGGCACGCAGATCCTCCTCTACGCCGGTGCCGCGCAGCTCTACGGCCTGTCGATCCGCTCCACCGGCCTCGGCTGGGCTTCGGGCATCGGCCGCAACGGCGCCATCGTCGGCCCGCTGCTGGGCGGCGCGCTGATGGGCATCAACCTGCCGCTGCAACTCAACTTCATGGCCTTCGCCGTCCCCGGCGTCGCCGCCGCCCTCGCCATGCTGGTGTACAGCCTCAACGAGCGCCGCAGCCAGGCGGTGACTGCGCCGCTGATGGCGGCCAAGGCCTGAGCTGATGCGGCGCAGGAGCGCTTTGTTCCCTCTCCCGCGTGCGGGAGAGGGCTAGGGAGAGGGTAGGGCCGGCGACTCGTAGCTGCCTGCCACCCTCTCCCCCGGCCCCTCTCCCGCAAGCGGGAGAGGGGAGTTACTGAACAACTGGAAGAACACAATGAGCCAAGTCCTGATCGAAAGCCTGTCGGCGACCATCGTCGACCTGCCGACCATCCGCCCGCACAAGCTGGCGATGCACACCATGCAGAACCAGACCCTGGTGATCATCCGCCTGCGCTGCTCGGACGGCGTCGAGGGCATCGGCGAATCGACCACCATCGGCGGTCTGGCCTACGGCAACGAGAGCCCGGAGAGCATCAAGACCAACCTCGATGCGCACTTCGCGCCGCTGCTGGTCGGCCAGGACGCGGCCAACATCAACGCCGCCATGCTGCGCCTGGACAAGGTGATCAAGGGCAACACCTTCGCCAAGTCCGGGGTCGAGAGCGCGTTGCTCGACGCCCAGGGCAAGCGCCTCGGCCTGCCGGTCAGCGAACTGCTCGGCGGGCGCGTGCGCGACAGCCTGGAAGTGGCCTGGACCCTGGCCTCCGGCGACACCGCGCGGGACATCGCCGAGGCCGAGCAGATGCTCGACTGCCGCCGCCACCGCATCTTCAAGCTGAAGATCGGCGCCAACCCGGTCAGCCACGACCTGGCCCACGTCATCGCGATCAAGAAGGCCCTCGGCGAGCGCGCCAGCGTGCGCGTCGACGTCAACCAGTACTGGGACGAATCCCAGGCGCTGCGCGCCTGCCAGGTGCTCGGCGACAACGGCATCGACCTGATCGAGCAGCCGATTTCGCGGATCAACCGCGCCGGCCAGGTGCGCCTCAACCAGCGCAGCCCGGCGCCGATCATGGCCGACGAATCCATCGAGTCGGTGGAGGACGCCTTCAGCCTGGCCGCCGACGGCGCGGCCTCGATCTTCGCCCTGAAGATCGCCAAGAACGGCGGCCCGCGCGCCGTGCTGCGCACCGCACAGATCGCCGAGGCGGCCGGCATCGCCCTGTACGGCGGGACCATGCTCGAAGGCGCGATCGGCACCCTGGCCTCGGCCCATGCCTTCATCACCCTCAAGCAGTTGACCTGGGCCACCGAGCTGTTCGGCCCGCTGTTGCTCACCGAGGAAATCGTCAGCGAGCCGCCGGTCTACCGCGACTTCGCGCTGCACGTGCCGCGCACCCCGGGCCTCGGCCTGAGCCTCGACGAAGAGCGCCTGGCGCGCTTCGCCCGCCGATAACAGAACAAAACAGAACGGAGGAGAGAACCCCATGCTGTTCCACGTGAAGATGACCGTGAAGTTGCCGCTCGACATGGACCCGGCCAAGGCCGCGCAGCTCAAGGCCGACGAGAAGGAACTGGCCCAGCGCCTGCAACGCGAGGGCAGCTGGCGCCACCTGTGGCGCATCGCCGGGCACTACGCCAACTACAGCGTGTTCGACCTGCCCAGCGTGGAGGCGCTGCACGACACCCTGCTGCAGCTGCCGCTGTTCCCCTACATGGACATCGAGGTCGACGGCCTGTGCCGCCATCCCTCGTCGATCCACAGCGACGACCGCTGAAACCATCCCAAGAACAAGAGGTACCGATCATGACCGTGAAGATTTCCCAGACTGCCGAACTCCAGAAGTTCTTCGAAGAAGCCGCCGGCTTCGGCAACGACCAGGGCAGCCCGCGCCTGAAGCAGATCATCCTGCGCATCCTGGGCGACAGCGCGAAGATCATCGAAGACCTGCAGATCACTGACGACGAATTCTGGAAGGCGGTCGACTACCTGAACCGCCTCGGTGGTCGCAACGAAGCCGGCCTGCTGGTCGCCGGTCTGGGTATCGAGCACTTTATCGACTTGCTGCAGGACGCCAAGGACGCCCAGTCCGGCCTCACCGGCGGCACCCCGCGCACCATCGAGGGCCCGCTGTACGTGGCCGGCGCGCCGATCTGTCAGGGCGAAGCGCGCCTGGATGACGGCAGCGAGGAGGGCGTCGCCACGCTGATGTTCCTCCAGGGCCAGGTGTTCGACCCGCAGGGCCAGCCGCTGGCCGGCGCCACCGTCGATCTGTGGCACGCCAACACCCAGGGCAACTACTCGTTCTTCGACCAGAGCCAGTCCGAGTACAACCTGCGCCGGCGCATCGTCACCGACGCCGAAGGCCGCTATCGCGCGCGCAGCATCGTGCCGAGCGGTTACGGCTGCTCGCCGGACGGCCCGACCCAGGAGTGCCTGGACCTGCTCGGCCGTCATGGCCAGCGTCCGGCGCACATCCACTTCTTCATCTCCGCGCCGGGTCACCGTCACCTGACCACGCAGATCAACCTGTCGGGCGACCAGTACCTGTGGGACGACTTCGCCTATGCCACCCGCGATGGCCTGGTCGGCGAGGTGAAATTCGTCGAGGACGCCGCGGCGGCCCAGGCGCGCGGAGTGAGCGGGCGCTTCGCCGAGCTGGAGTTCAGCTTCCAACTGCAAAGCGCGCCGGTGGCCGCCGCCGAACAGCGCAGCCAGCGTCCGCGGGCGTTGCAGGAGGCGTGAGGAGGAAGGTGAGCACGGAGCTGCCGGCTCCCGCACGTCCGTCCCCTCTCCCGTTTACGGGAGAGGGCTAGGGAGAGGGTAGGGCAGGCAGCTCCGTGCTGTCGGCTGCCCTCTCCCCCGGCCCCTCTCCCATGAATGGGAGAGGGGAGCTTAAGGCCGAGGCCAGTTGAGAGCATCCGCCTTCCCCATAACAAGAGCGAACCGGACCGCGCGTCACGGCTGGCCTGATGCGTCTTGCGCGAGGTGACATGAAAACCTTGTTCAGCGATTTCTCCCTGTCCGCCCTGGTCGCCGGGCTGATCGCCACGCTGATCTCCTACGCCGGGCCGCTGGTGATCATCTTCCAGGCGGCGGACAGCGCCCATCTGCCGCAGGAGATGCTGTCGTCCTGGATCTGGGCGATCTCCATCGGCAGCGGCGTGCTCGGCCTGGTCCTCAGCCTGCGCTACCGCGTGCCGGTGGTGATCGCCTGGTCGATTCCCGGCTCGGCGCTGCTGGTCTCGCTGCTGCCGGAGATCGGCCTGAACCAGGCGATCGGCGCCTACCTGGTGGCCAGCCTGATCCTCCTGCTGATCGGCGTCAGCGGTGCCTTCGACCGCATCATCGCGCGTCTGCCGGGCTCCATCGCCGCCGGCATGCAGGCCGGCATCCTGTTCAGCTTCGGCGCCGCGCTGTTCCGCGCGCTGCCGGCCAAGCCGCTGCTGGTGCTGGCGATGTTCGTCGCTTATGTGGCGATGCGCCGCTTCAACCCGCGTTACGCGGTGATGGCGGTGCTGCTGGTCGGCGTGCTGGTTACCGTGCTCGGCGGCGAGTTCCGTGGCGAGGCGCTGGTGTTCGGTCTGGCCACGCCGCAGTGGGTGATGCCCGAGTTCAGCCTGCACGCCACCCTCAACCTGGCCCTGCCGCTGGTGCTGGTGGCGCTCACCGGGCAGTTCATGCCGGGCATGGCGGTGCTGCGCAACGCCGGTTACCAGACGCCGGCCAGCCCCATCGTCAGCGCCAGCGCGCTGGGCAGTGCGCTGCTGGCGCCGTTCGGCTGCCACGGGCTGAACCTGGCGGCGGTCACCGCCAGCCTGTGCACCGGCCGCGAAGCCCATGAAGACCCGAGCAAGCGCTACGTCGCCGCGCTGTCCGGCAGCGTGCTGTACCTGGCGTTCGGCATCGGCGGCGCGACCCTGGTGTCGCTGTTCGCCGCCTTTCCCGCCGAGCTGATCGCCGCGCTGGCCGGCCTGGCGCTGTTCGGTGCGATCAGCGAGGCGTTGGCGCGCAGCGCGGCGCAACCGGCCGAGCGTGACGCCGGGCTGTTCACCTTCCTGGTCACCGCCTCAGGCGTGTCCTTTCTCGGGCTGTCGGCGGCGTTCTGGGGCTTGGTGTTCGGGTTGCTCGCGCATGTGCTGCTGCGGGCGCGGCTGTCCAGAGCGGCGAAACAGCAGTGGCCGACGGCGGCAAAGGAGGGCGTGAGTAGGTAGGCGAACGCCGAGGCTTGGGAGTTCGCAGAACCACCCCCTCTCCCATTCATGGGAGAGGGCTGGGGAGAGGGAAAGGCAGGCAACTTCGGGCTGCCGGCCACCCTCTCCCCCAACCCCTCTCCCACAAGCGGGAGAGGGGAGTTACACACCCCGACGCGTGCACTGCGGCGACGCCAGATTCCGCCGTCGGGGAAGTTTTGTCCCTATAAAAACAAGAGCGACGACATGAAAAAAAGCAATGCGTGCATCACCCGTGTCATGGCTTCCAGCGGTCTGGCGGTCGGTATGTTCCACCTTCCGGCAGTGGCGGGCGAAGGCTTCATCGAGGGTTCCAGCGCGACCTTGCAGGCGCGCAACTACTACTTCAGTCGCGACTATTCGGACATGGTCGGCGCCAACCAGCAGTCGAGGGCGGAGGAGTGGGCCCAGGGCTTCATCCTCAACTTCAAGTCCGGCTACACGCCGGGGGTGGTCGGCTTCGGCGTCGATGCCATCGGCCTGCTCGGCATCAAGCTCGACAGCAGCCCCGACCGCGTCAACACCGGCCTGCTGCCGGTCAAGGACGATGGCCGCGCCGCCGACGAATACAGCCGCCTCGGCGCGACCTTCAAGGCCAAGCTGTCGAACACCGAACTCAAGGTCGGCGAACTGCAGCCGAACCTGCCGGTGCTGACCTTCAGCGACATCCGCCTGCTGCCGCCGAGCTACCAGGGCGTCGCCGTCAGCTCCAGCGAGATCGCCGGGCTGACCCTGCAGGGCGGCCACCTGAACTCCACCAGCCTGCGCAACGAGGCCGGCGACGAGAAGATGATCGCCATGCTCGGCCACCTGCCGCAGCGCCGGGCCGACAGCGACGCCTTCAACTACGCCGGCGGCGACTACGCCTTCAATGAAAAGCGCACCAGCGCCAGCCTCTGGTACGGCCAGCTGGAGGACATCTACCACCAGGGCTTCCTCGGCCTCAAGCACAGCCAGCCGCTCGGCGACTGGGTGCTCGGCGCCAACCTCGGCTACTTCGACGCCAAGGAAGATGGCGACCAGTTGCTGGGCAAGATCGACAACCAGGCGTTCTACTCGCTGCTGTCGGCCAAGCGTGGCGGTCATACCTTCTACGTCGGCTACCAGGCGATCTACGGCGACAGCTCCTTCCCGCGCGTGTTCGCCAACATCAGCCCGTTGGGCAACGAGGTGCCGACCTACGAGTTCGCCTTCGCCGACGAACGTTCCTGGCAGGCGCGCTACGACTACGACTTCAGCGCCATCGGCCTGCCTGGCCTGACCACCACCCTGCGCTACATCACCGGTGACAACGTCGACACCGGCAAGGGCTTCGAGGGCAAGGACCGCGAGCGTGACCTCGACATCGGCTACGCGGTGCAGAGCGGCGCCTTGAAAGGGCTGGGGGTGCGCGTGCGCAACGTCACCGCGCGTTCCAACTACCGCAGTGACATCGACGAGAACCGCCTGATCTTCACCTACACCTGGGCGCTGTTCTGAACAAGGAGAACGACCATGACGCGAAGGCATTGGGCCGCCCTGCTGCAGGGCCTGGCCGGGCTGGGGGTGCTGAGCCTGGCCTGGCAGCAGGCGGGGCAGGGCGTGCTGCTCGCCGGGGTGCTGCTGGGCCTGCTGCTGGCCGGCCTGCTCTATCACCTCCAGCCGGTCAGAGTGCTGGAGGTGCCCGTCGAGGTGAGGGGCGAACCGCTCGAGGTGGCGCCGCCGGCGCCACCACCGGTGCTGCCAGAGCCACCGCGTGCGGAGCCGGACCGCCAGTTGCAGGCGACGCTGGGCGAGCTGGCCGAGGCGATCGGGCAAACCGAGCAAGACATGCGCTTCGCCGATCAGCTGGCGCGCACTGCGGGAGGCAAGGTCGCCGCCAGCGCAGAGAGCATCCAGGCCTCGGCCGGCATCCTCGGCGACCTGGATAGCTCGATGGCGCACATCGCCCAGGCGTTCGACGAGCTGGGCGGCCAGTCGGTGCGCATCGGCGCGCTGGTCGGCAGCATCCAGGACATCGCCCGGCAGACCAACCTGCTGGCCCTCAACGCCGCCATCGAGGCGGCGCGGGCGGGTGAGCATGGGCGCGGCTTCGCGGTGGTCGCCGACGAAGTGCGCAACCTGTCCAAGCGCGCCGCCGATTCCAGCGCGCAGATCCGGCAGATCGCCGAGGGCCTGGAAAAGTCCGCGGAAGAGGCGCGCTTAGGCATCGACCAGCTCGGCGCGTCGACCCGCCTGGGCCTGGAGAAATCCGCGGTCGCCCTGCAGGCCATGGACGACATGCGCGGTGCGGCGGCGGCCCGCTTGGAAATCGTCGAGCGCATCATGCTGCGTCTGGGTAGTCAGCGGGAGTTGGCGCTGAGCGCCGGGCGACTGGCCGAATGACTCCGCGCGCAGGCAGAGCCTGTTTACGATCTTGCGAGCTAGAGCCAGACAAGGCGCAACGACCAACGGGAGTAACAGCCGAGGAAGCGGAGTTTACGAGCTGTAAATGAGCATGACTCGCTTCACTCGCCCTACGGGCCGCGCTAAAGCGCGTTAGCAGCAAGCTGCTTTCCTAGGCTGTTTTTAACGCCGTATGGCCGACGCGCAGCAGATCGTGGACAGGCTCTTACAGGGCGCCCCAACAATTACCCATCACCTGATAATCGAGGCGTCGGGTCTCGCCCTTGCTGTCGAGGTAGATCATGGTGGCGGGCACCACTTCGCAGCTGTCGGGTTGTGGCGTGATGGAGATGACCTTCTGGATATCCAGCGCCATTCCGTATTCGTACTGGGTGGCTGGGGGCTCAGTGTTCGGGGTGCTTGGCTCGTCGCTTGCGGCCATGGCCGTGGCGGCGAGCAAGGCCATGGACAGGCAGGCCAGTTTGCTGATCATTTTTTCGATCCTCTCGGCTAATTCCTGAGGTGAAAGTCTATTCCTCGGTAATCGGCAATAAAGAGGCGCTCGGGTGATTCACCGTTACATGCGGCGTAACAGTGCTGGCCGGACGTTCAGGCGCCTGTCGCGTCCATAGAGCCTATTCACGTTCTCGCGATCAGGCTCTTACCCTGGCCGGAAAACCTCCTCCCTCCAGTAAAGGCCACCTATGGATCTGCTGCATGGCATGCGTGTCTTCGTCCGGGTCATCGAGGCCGGCAGCTTCACCGCCGCCGCGCAACTGCTCGAGCTGTCCACCGCTCAGGTGTCACGGCTGGTCTCTGATCTGGAAGCGCACCTGCAGGCGCGTCTGCTGCAGCGCACCACCCGGCGGCTGATGCTCACCGAGTCCGGCGAGCGTTTTCTGCTGCGCTGCCGGCAGATCCTCGGCGAAGTGGAAGAGGCCAGAGTGGAAGCCCGCGGCGCGCATCTGCAGCCCAGCGGCCGGCTGCGGGTGCACAGCATGAACGGCCTGGGCATCCTCATCACGCCTTTGATCGCCCGCTACAACGCGCTGTATCCGGACGTGGCCTTCGAGCTGACCCTGTCGCAGCACAACCCCGACCCGCTGGAGGAGGGCCATGACGTGGTGATCTCCATCGGCGAGGCGCTGCCCGATTCGCAGCTGGTCGCCCAGTCGATCGGCGCGTTGTACAGCGTGGTCTGCGCCTCGCCCGACTACCTCCAGCGGCATGGCGTGCCGGCGCGGCCGGCGGAGCTACAGGCGCACCGCTGCCTGCACCTGGTCGAACCCCTGGACAAGGAGGAGTGGCTGTTCCGCGACGATCAGGACGAGCATCTGGTGCTGCCGAGCAAGGCGTTCCACACCAACGTCGCCGAGTCGATGGCCAAGGCCTCGCAGGCGGGCATGGGCGTCAGTCTGTTGCCGTTCTACACCGCGACCGAGCCGTTGCGGGACGGCAAGCTGTTGCGCCTGCTAGCGGACTATCGGCTGCGCGAGCGGCACATCTATGCGCTGTATCCGTCGCGGCGCTTTCTCGATGCCAAGGTGCGCACCTGGGTGGATTTCCTCAAGCGTGAGTTGCCCAGGGTATTCGCCAAGCACGAGCGGGTGCTGAGCGATCCCCGCCACTGGGCCTGAGAGCCTGTTTACGATCTGCTGCGCGTCGGCCATACGGCGTTAAAAATGCCCTCGGGTGCTCATTTACAGCCCGTAAACTCCGCGCCCTCGGCCATTTTGACCAGCCGGAGGCTGTTACTAACGTAGCGCCTTGTCTGGCTCTAGCTCGCGAGATCGTAAACAGGCTCTGAGCCGCCGGCCGCGCTCAGCGCCCGGCCAGCACCTGGGTCGCGCCCTGGACCTTCTGGGTGTACCACAGCACCCGGCTGACGCCGCGGGTGATCGCCACGTAGGCCAGGCGCAGGCTCTCGTCTTGCATCGCCTGGTCGTAGCTGTTGCGGAAGAATCCCGAATGGGCATAGAGCGCATTGCGCAGCGGGTGTGGTTCGGGCGGCGCGCAGTCGTCGAGGATGATCGCCACCTCGGCCTGCAGGCCCTTGGCGCGGTGGATGGTGTAGGTCTTGACCGGCAGCTTGCGCTCGAGCCCGGCCTGGATCGCCTGCAGCGCGGCGTTGCGCCGGCTCAAGACCAGCACGGCGGTGCGCTCGCTGCTGCCGCGTGCCGCGACCTGCGCGCATTGCACCTCGATTTCCTTGAGCAGTTCCGGCAGGCGCGCCTTGAGATCGAAGCGCGGTACCAGCTTCACGCCGTGGTCGCCCGGTTGCGTGGCCTTGTGCGCCTGGCTGGCCTTGGCCTGCTTGAACGCCACGCCGGCCAGCACCCTTTCGCCGTCGCGAATCACCGGCTCGATGGAGCGGTAATTGGTCGCCAGCATCAGCACCGCGCTCTTGTTCTTGCCTTTGCTCGGGAAGTGCCGGTCGAAGTCCATGAACAGCTCCGGCGAGCTGCCGCGCCAGCCGTAGATGGACTGCCAGTCGTCGCCGATGGCCATCAGGCTAACCGCCTCGCCCTGGCGCGCCAGGCGCCGATGCACGGCCTGCAGCCACTGGACGATTTGCGGCGAGATGTCCTGGAACTCGTCGATCAGCAGGTGCGCGAACGGCGCCAGGGCCTCGGGCGCAATCGCGGCCGTAGCGTCGCCAAGCCGCTCGCCGAGTTGGCGGAAGGCCGCGTTGAAGGTCATCAGGCCCTGCTCGCGCAACAGCGCCTCGAAGTGCCTCCAGAACTGCACCAGGGCCTCGGCGAACAGGCGCTCACGGGGCGAGCAGGCCAGCGCCTGGGGCTGCAGCTGGTCGATGCGGATGCCGATGCTTTCCATGAAGCCGGCCTGGACGTGGAAGGCCTCGAACAGTGGCAGTGCGCTGAACTCGCCCGCCAGCTTGAAGGCATCCAGCGGCGCCTTGGGGATGCGCTTGGCCTCGGCGGCCAGCGGCGGCAGGCCCAGCAGGCTGTGGACCCGCTCGCGGAACTCCGCCTCGGCGGCGTAGCAGCGCTGGTAGGCCTGTTGCAGCAGGCGCTGCTGGGCCGGGCGCAGGCGGCTGGCGAGCAGGGGATTGTCCGGCTCCTCGCCGCCGTCCAGCTGCTCGAACCAGCGCGGGTTGTCCAGCACCGCGCGGGCCAGGGTGGCCATGGCCGAGTGGAAGGTGCGCACGCACTGGCGCGCCAGGTCGGCATCGAAGGGGTAGTCCCAGAACGCCAGGACCTTGAGCAATTGCTCGCGCAACTGGGCGCAGGAGGCGTTGGTGAAGGAGATCACCGTCAGCTGCTGCGGGGCGATGCCCAGGTGGCAGAGCATGAACACCACGCGCAGCACCAGGGTGGTCGACTTGCCCGAGCCGGCCCCGGCGAAGATGCGGGTGAGCGGCTGGCCACCGAGGATCATCGCCCACTGCTCGTCGGACGGCGCACCGATCAGGCCGGCGGCCACCGCCTTGCCGACCCGTGCGCGCATGGCCGCGACCTGCGCGGCGTCGATCTGCAGCGCGGCGCCGTAGATGCCGTCTGCGCCGGTCTGGCGCGGCCGGGGCGGGCCGTTCGCGGCTTTCTTCGCACCGGCCTTGCCAGCGCCGGCCTTCTTCGCCCGTGCCTTGGCTTTGCTCGGCGGTCCGGCGGCGCTGCGTTCGGCCCGCAGGTAGGCGGTGGTACGCGGGAAGTAACGCGCCAGCGCTCCGGACAGGAGGGCCTTGTAGCGCCGGACGGCAGACAGCATGCAGTGGTTCCAACGGAAAGCTATGTAGATGAATCATAAGCGCTTTCGGCATGGGCATGGGGCCATCGCCCGGCAGCGGAGCTCGCGCGAGGGGTTGGTGATTTTGTTCGATAAACGCACAGATAGTCGATTATCGGATTGTTTGCGCGGGGCGTGCTGATTAAGGTTTGTCCAACGGCGCTGCCATTGCGCCTCGGACAACAAGACGAGAACTCCCATGGCTGAACTCCTGACCCTGCGCGAAGCCGTCGAGCGCTTCGTGAATGACGGCGACACAGTCGCCCTCGAAGGCTTCACCCACCTGATTCCCACTGCCGCGTCCCACGAATTGATCCGCCAGGGCAAGAAAGACCTGTGCCTGGTGCGCATGACCCCCGACCTGGTCTATGACCTGCTGATCGGCGCCGGCTGTGCCAAGAAGCTGATCTTCTCCTGGGGCGGCAACCCCGGCGTCGGTTCGCTGCATCGCCTGCGCGACGCGGTCGAGAAGGACTGGCCGCACGCCCTTGAGATCGAAGAGCACAGCCACGCCGACCTGGCCAACTCCTACGTCGCCGGCGCCTCCGGCCTGCCGTTCGCGGTGCTGCGCGCCTACGCCGGCTCCGACCTGCCGAAGGTCAACCCGCTGCTGAAGACCGTGACCTGCCCGTTCACCGGCGAAGTGCTGGCCGCGGTGCCCTCGGTGCGCCCGGACGTCACCGTGATCCACGCGCAGAAGGCCGACCGCAAGGGCAACGTGTTGCTCTGGGGCATCCTCGGCGTGCAGAAGGAGGCGGCCCTGGCGGCCAAGCGCTGCATCGTCACCGTGGAGGAGATAGTCGATGACCTGAATGCGCCGATGAACGCCTGCGTGCTGCCGACCTGGGCGCTGACCGCCGTCTGCCACGTCCCCGGCGGCGCGCACCCGTCCTACGCCCACGGCTACTACGAGCGCGACAACCGCTTCTACCAGGCCTGGGACCCGATCGCCCGCGACCGCGACACCTTCACCGCGTGGATCGACGAGTACATCCGCGGCACCGAGGATTTCGCCGCCTTTCAAGAAAAGATCGGGCAAGCCAAGATCGCGGAGGCCAACCAATGAGCGCTTACACCACCAATGAAATGATGACCGTGGCCGCCGCCCGCCGCCTGAAGAATGGCGCGGTCTGCTTCGTCGGCATCGGTCTGCCGTCCAAGGCCGCCAACCTGGCACGCCTGACCTCGTCGCCGGACGTGGTGCTGATCTACGAATCGGGCCCGATCGGCGCCAAGCCGAGCGTGCTGCCGCTGTCCATCGGCGATGGCGAACTGGCCGAAACCGCCGACACCGTGGTGCCGACCGGCGAAATCTTCCGCTACTGGCTGCAGGGCGGGCGCATCGACGTTGGTTTCCTCGGCGCCGCGCAGGTCGACAAGTATGGCAACATCAACACCACCGTGATCGGCGACTACAACAAGCCGAAAGTGCGCCTGCCCGGCGCCGGCGGCGCCCCGGAGATCGCCGGTAGCGCCAAGCAGGTGCTGATCATCCTCAAGCAGTCGCACCGCACCTTCGTCGACAAGCTGGCCTTCATCACCTCGGTCGGCTTTGGGGAGGGCGGCGACCACCGCCAGCAGCTCGGCCTGCCGGGCGCCGGTCCGGTCGGCATCATCACCGACCTGTGCATCATGGAGCCGGAAGCCGGCACCCACGAATTCATCGTCACCGCGCTGCACCCGGGCGTGACCCGCGAGCAGGTGATCGAGAACACCGGCTGGGCGATACGTTTCGCCGAGCAAGTGGCGGTCACCGAAGCGCCGAACGAGACTGAGCTGACTGCGCTGCGCGCCCTGGAAGCACGTACTGCGGCCGCCCACGGCCAGCAAGGGGGTGAGGAATGAGCCGCGAGGTCTTTATCTGCGATGCGGTGCGCACGCCGATCGGTCGCCTCAACGGCGGCCTGGCCCCGGTGCGTGCCGACGACCTGGCGGCGATTCCGCTGCGCGCGTTGCTCGAGCGCAACCCGCAGGTCGACTGGAACGCGGTCGACGAAGTGTTCATGGGTTGCGCCAACCAGTCCGGTGAGGACAACCGCAACGTCGCGCGCATGGCGCTGCTGCTCGCCGGGCTGCCGGCCAGCGTGCCGGGCGTGACGCTGAATCGGCTCTGCGCTTCCGGCATGGAGGCGGTCGGCGCCGCCTTCCGCGCCATCACCAGCGGCGAGATGGAACTGGCCATCGCCGCCGGAGTGGAGTCGATGACCCGCGCGCCCTACGTGATGGGCAAGGCCGACAGCGCCTTCGGCCGCGCGCAGAAACTCGAAGACACCACCCTGGGCTGGCGCTTCATCAACCCGGCGATGAAGGAGCAGTACGGCGTCGACAGCATGCCGGTGACCGGCGACAACGTCGCCGAGGACTACGGCGTCAGCCGCGCCGACCAGGACGCCTTCGCCCTGCGCAGCCAGCAGCGTGCCGCCGCCGCCCAGGAGTCCGGTTACTTCGCCGAGGAAATCGTGCCGGTGCTGATCAAGACCAAGAAGGGCGAGACGCTGGTCGACACCGACGAGCACCCGCGCGCCGACACCACGGCCGAGGGCCTGGCCAGGCTCAAGCCGGTCAACGGCGAAGGCAAGACGGTCACCGCCGGCAACGCCTCGGGCCTCAACGACGGTGCCTCGGCGATGATCCTGGCGTCCGCCGAAGCGGTGCGCAAATACGGCCTCAAGCCGCGCGCCAAGGTGCTCGGCATGGCCAGCGGCGGCGTGCTGCCGCGGGTGATGGGCATCGGCCCGGTGCCGGCGGTGCGCAAGCTGCTGGCGCGGCTGAACCTGGCCATCGACGCCTTCGATGTGATCGAGTTGAACGAAGCCTTCGCCGCCCAGGGCCTGGCGGTGACCCGCGAGCTGGGCCTGGCGGACGACAGCGCCAAGGTCAACCCGAACGGCGGCGCCATCGCCCTCGGCCATCCGCTGGGCATGAGCGGCAATCGCCTGGTGCTGACCGCCGTGCACCAGCTGGAGAAGAGCGGTGGCCGCTACGGCCTGGCGACCATGTGCGTGGGCGTCGGCCAAGGTTTGGCATTGGCCATCGAGCGGGTCTAACCGACGCCTACGACGCTCCCTCGTAGGGTGGAAAACCGCGAAGCGTTTTCCACCGGATCGTAGGATGGGTTGAGCGCAGCGATACCCATCAATCCTTGGTGGGTTACGCCGCTTCGCGGCTAACCCACCCTACGGGACGTTCCGGGCTACGGTTCCTTGCTCGCCGGGCCAACGCGCCATACTGTCCCAACAACAGCCATCCGCTTTTGGAGCCCTGCTTGAACAGCCCGAGCAACCAACTCTTCGATGCCTACTTCACCCAGCCGGCCATGCGCGCGATCTTCTGCGACCGGGGCCGGGTGCAGGGCATGCTCGACTTCGAAGCCGCGCTGGCGCGTGCCGAGGCGCGGGTCGGGTTGATTCCGCAAGCCGCCGTGGCGCCCATCGCGGTCGCCTGCCAGGCCGAGCGCTACGACTTCGTCGCCCTGGCCCAGGCCATCGCCACGGCCGGCAACTCGGCGATTCCGCTGGTCAAGGCGCTGGGCCGGCAGGTGGCCGCACAGAGCGTCGAAGCCGAGCGCTACGTGCACCTCGGCGCCACCAGCCAGGACGCCATGGACAGCGGCCTGGTCCTGCAACTGCGCGCCGCCATCGCCTTGCTGGAACACGACCTCGCGCAACTCGCCGATGCCCTGGCCGTCCAGGCCGAGCGCCACGCCGACACCCCGCTGGCCGGACGCACCTGGCTGCAACACGCCACGCCGGTGACCCTGGGCATGAAGATCGCCGGCTGGCTCGGCGCCGTCACCCGTCACCGCCAGCGCCTGGCCGAACTCAAGCCGCGTCTGCTGTGCCTGCAATTCGGCGGCGCTTCCGGCAGCCTCGCCGCGCTCGGCGAACAGGCCTGGCCGGTGGCCGAGGCACTGGCCGCCGAACTGCAACTCAATCTGCCCGAGCAGCCCTGGCATACCCAGCGCGACCGCCTGGTGGAGTTTGCCGCGCTGCTGGGAATGCTCGCCGGCAGCCTCGGCAAGCTCGGCCGTGACCTCAGCCTGCTGATGCAGACCGAGGCCGGCGAGCTGTTCGAGCCGGCCGCGCCGGGCAAGGGCGGCTCCTCGACCATGCCGCACAAGCGCAACCCGGTCGGCGCCGCCGTGTTGATCGGCGCCGCCACCCGCGCGCCGGGGCTGGTGGCGACCATGCTCAGCGCCATGCCGCAGGAACACGAGCGCAGCCTCGGCCTCTGGCACGCCGAGTGGGAAACCCTGCCGGAGCTCTGCTGCCTGGTCTCCGGTGCACTGCAACAGACGCTGCTGCTGGTGCCGGGCCTGGAAGTGGATGCCGCGCGCATGCGCGCCAACCTCGACCTGACCCAGGGCCTGGTGCTGGCCGAGGCGGTGAGCATCGCCCTGGCCCAGCGCATCGGCCGCGACGCCGCGCACCACCTGGTCGAACACTGCTGCAAACAGGCGGTGCAGGAGGGCGCGCACCTGCGCCAGGTGCTCGGCGCGAATGCCGAAGTCAGCGCCGAACTGTCCGCCGTCGAACTGGATCGTCTGTTCGATCCGGCCCAATACCTGGGCCAGGCGCGCCGCTGGGTCGCGCGCGCCGTGGCCGAACACCATGCGTTAGGAGACTGAGATGCCTGCCGTAAAACTCGCCGATGGCGAACTGAACTATCAACTGGATGGCTCGGAGGCCGCGCCGGTACTGGTGCTGTCCAACTCCCTGGGCACCGACCTGCACATGTGGGACGCACAGATTGCCGCCTTCACCGAGCACTTCTGCGTGCTGCGCTACGACACCCGTGGCCACGGCCGCTCGCTGGTCAGCCCCGGCCCGTACAGCATCGACCAACTTGGTCGCGACGTGCTGGCCCTGCTCGACGCGCTGGACATCGAGCGGGCGCATTTCTGCGGCCTGTCCATGGGCGGCCTGATCGGCCAGTGGCTGGGCATCCATGCCGGCGCGCGCCTGGGCAAGCTGGTGCTGTGCAACACCGCGGCGAAGATCGCCGGCCCCGAGGTGTGGAACCCGCGCATCGACACCGTGCTGGCCGGCGGCGTGCAGGCCATGCACGACCTGCGCAACGCGTCGATCCTGCGCTGGTTCACTCCGGAATTCGCCGCGGCCGAGCCAACCCAGGTCGAGCCCATCGTCGAGATGCTCGCGCAGACCGCACCCGAAGGCTATGCGGCCAATTGCGCGGCGGTGCGCGATGCGGACTTCCGCGCGCAGCTGGGACTGATCGAGGCGCCGACCCTGGTGGTCTGCGGCAGCCAGGACCCGGTGACCACCCCGACCGATGGGCGCTTCCTGGCCGAGCACATTCGCGGCGCCGAATGGGTCGAGTTCCCCGCCGCGCACCTGTCCAACGTCGAGGCCGGCGAAGCGTTCAGCCGCCGCGTGCTGGACTTCCTGCGCGCCTGATCGCGAGGTAGGTTGGCGCTGAGCCTGCGAAGCCCAACATTTCCGGACGTTGGGCATCACTGCGTTCAGCGCCAACCTACGATCCTGCTTCCACATGTCTATTCCCGCGCCCGAAGGGCCGGCAGAGGAAACCCGAACGATGGACGAGAAAGACCGCTACGAAGCCGGCATGCAGGTACGCCGCGCGGTGCTCGGCGACGCCCATGTCGACCGCAGCCTGCAGAACCTCACGCCGTTCAACCAGGAATTCCAGGAAATGATCACCCGCCACGCCTGGGGTGACATCTGGACCCGTCCGGGCCTGCCGCGCCACACCCGCAGCCTGATCACCATCGCCATGCTGATCGGGATGAACCGCGAGGGCGAGCTGAAGCTGCACCTGCGCGCGGCGAAGAACAACGGCGTGAGCCGCGACGAGATCAAGGAAGTGCTGATGCAGAGCGCGATCTACTGCGGCATCCCGGCGGCCAACGCCAGCTTCCACCTGGCCGAAGAGGTGTGGAACGAGCTGGGCGTGGAGTCGCTGCAGCGGGAAGCCTGAGCAGGCACCGCGTAAAAAGAAACGCCGTCCGGAGCATGCCTCCGGGCGGCGTTTTGTTTTGGGATGATGGGTATCGCGTTGCGCGACCCATCCTGGAGCGGTTGGGATGGGGGCTCTTTGTAGGATGGGTGGAGCGCAGCGATACCCATGCAGGACGGTGATGGGTATCGCCGGCTCAACCCATCCTACGGACTTGTGGGAGAGGGCATTGGCAGCTCTCCCTCTCCCCAACCCTCTCCCGTAAACGGGAGAGGGGCCGGCCGGTGTAGCGGGAAAGGCCGAGAATTGCTCATTCGTAGTCCGTGGCCCCGGCGATATGGCGGGCGGCGACGTAGCCGAAGGTCAGTGCCGGGCCGAGGTTGATGCCGCCGGACGGGTAATGGCCGCCGAGCACGCTGGCCATGTCGGTGCCGGCCGCGTAGAGGCCGGTGATCGGCTGCTCGGCGGCGTCGAGCACGCGGGCGTGGCCATCGGTCTTCAGGCCGGCGAAGGTGCCGAAGCAGCCCGGCTGGACTTTGACGGCGTAGAACGGGCCGTGCTCGATAGGCGCGACGCAGGGATTCGGCCCCGGGTACAGCGGGTCGCCCTGCTTGCGGTTGAACGGCGTCGAACCGCGGCCGAACGCCGGGTCTTCGCCCTTGCGCGCATGTCGGTTGAACTCGGCCACGGTATTGGCCAGCGCCACCGGGTCTATGCCGCAGGCCAGCGCCAGCTGCTCGATGCTGGCGCCGCGCTTGAGGTAGCCGTTGCGCACGTGCGGCCCCACCGGCAGCGGCGCCGGGCGGGCGAAGCCGAGGCCGTAGCGGCGCTGGAAACGGTGGTCGCAGATCAGCCAGGAGCAGGCTTCCTGGTCTTCCGGCACCGCTTCGACCATGGCCGACACGTAGTCGTAGTAGCCGTGCGCCTCGTTGACGAAGCGCTTGCCGTTGGCCAGCACGCCGATGATCCCCGGCTTGCCGCGCTCGATGATGTGCGGGAAGTGGCCGAAGCTGCCATCGCGATGGGGCACCTTGGACACCGGCGCCCAGGCCACCGGCGATTTCAGCCCGGTGGCCACCTGGCCGCCGGCGGATTCGCCCAGGCGCAGGCCGTCGCCGGAGCAGGCCTGCGGCGGCAACGCCAGGTTGTCGCGGCCGGAGGCATCACGCGGGAACAGTTGCTGGCGCCGCACGGGGTCGTTGGGGAAGCCGCCGGCGGCGAGCACCACGGCCTTGGCGCGGATGCTCAGCTCGCCGTTGGGCGTGCCGACCAGCGCGCCGCGCACCTGGCCGTCCTCGATGAGCAGGCGCTTGGCCGGCGCCGATTCGAGCAATTGCACGCCGAGGTCGTCGGCCGACTTGGCCAGGCGGGCGACCAGCGCCACGCCGTTGACCAGGTGCATGGCCCGACCGTAGCGGGCCAGATGGTAGAGGTGGCTGAGGAAGCGCTTGCTGACATGCTTCAGCGCGCGCGGCGAGCGGGTCATGGCGAGGAACGCGGCGAGGTCGGCGCCGGCCATGATCGGCATGCCCATGAACGAGGTTTCGCGCATGGTCTTGCGCAGGCGCGGCAGCAGGGCGCCAACCTGGCGGGCGTCGTAGGGGGCGGCGATCACCTGATGGCCGCCGGTGGCTGCGCCGGGGGTGTCGCCGTGCATATCGGAAATGCCGTTGCCGTCGGCGAACTGCAGCGCGGTGTGCCTCTCGAAGAACGCTACCATGTGCGGGCAGGCTTCGAGGAAGGCGTCGACGCGTGCGGCATCGTAGTGCTCGCCCAGCTCGTTGCGCAGGTAAGTGCGCGGTTGCTCGATGTCCTCCTGGATGCCGGCGCGCTGCGCCAGCGGGTTGCGTGGTACCCAGGCCCAGCCGCCGGACCAGGCGGTGGCGCCGCCGATCACCGGCTCCTTTTCCACCACTATGACCTTCAGGCCATGCCAGGCGGCGGTTACGGCTGCAGAGAGGCCGGCCGCGCCCGAGCCGATCACCAGAACATCGCAATCGACCGTTTGTGTTGGTGCTTCCGCAGGCATTGGGCATCTCCCTAAAGGGTGTGGGTTGTCGCGCCTATGAGGGTTAAGTGGTGATTTGGAATATGGTTCCATATTCTAGGTTGGCGGGCGCAGCAGGCCAAGCTCTGGGTGATCCAAGCGGCTCAAATGGGGTAATAAGTGGTCGATAAACGGCCATCCAATCGTCAGCCTCCTGCCTAATGCGCAGACAAAAAAAGCCCGCCGGGGGAGGCGGGCAGAAGGGGCAACGAGTGCCTTGGAGAAATAAGGCAGGACGCTTCAGAGCAGCGAGAACGGGTAGCTGATGATCAGGCGGTTTTCGTCGAAGCTGTTGGTGCCACCCCAGTCGCGGCGCATGCTGGAGTTGCGCCACTTGAGGTTGAGGTTCTTCAGCGCGCCATTCTGGACGGTGTAGGCCAGTTCGCTCTCGCGGCCCCATTCCTCGCCGTCCTGGGTGCCGTTCTTGAACTGCGCATGGTCGCCGCTGATGTAGCGGTTCATCAGGGTCAGGCCGGGAATGCCGAGGCCGACGAAGTTGTAGTCGTGGCGCAATTGCCAGGAGCGCTCCTTGGCGTTGTCGTAGCTGGAGTTGTAACTGTCATTGGCCAGGGTGCCGCCGCTGGTGCCGTTGACGCGCATCCAGGCATCGTCGCCGCCGACCTTCTGCAGGCCGAGATAGAACACCTGATTGCCGGTCTTGGCCGAGAGCAGGGCGGACCAGGTCTGGTTGTCCAGCTCGCCGGCGCGTGCGCCGCCGTCATCCTTGCCGGTGAAGAAGCCGAGGTTGGCACCGAGGGTCCAGGCACCGAGCGGCTGGCTGTGGACCAGGTTGAGGAATTGCTGCTGGTAGACGTCTTCGAGCTGCGCGGTCCAGACCCCGACCAGGGTGCGCTTGTCGTTGAAGCTGTATTCGCCGCCGGCGAAGTTGAAGCGGTCGGAGGTGGCCGTCGGCACGCCGAACAGCGACATGTCGTCCATGCTCGCGTCGTTGCGCGGGCTATTGCCACGGAACTGGCCGCCGTAGAGGGTCAGGCCGGCGATCTCGTTGGCGGTGAGCTGGCCGCCGCGGAAGGTTTGCGGCAGCGAGCGGCCGTCGTCGGAGCGCAGGATCGGCAGCACCGGCATCCATTCGCCGACTTTCAGCTCGGTGGTGGAAAGCTTGGCCTTGGCCGCCACGCCGAGGCGGCCGAAGTCATCGGCCGGACGGCCATCGTCATGCACCGGCAGCAGCTGGGTGCCGGCGGTGCCGCGCCCGCCGTCGAGCTTGGCCGACCACAAGCCGAGCACATCGACGCCAAAGCCGACCGGGCCCTGGGTGAAGCCGGAACGGGCGTCGAGGATGAAGCTCTGGGTCCATTCCTCGGCTTTGCCCTGTTTGCTGGTGTCGACGAAGTTGCGGTTCAGATAGAAGTTGCGCGCCAGCACACTGGCCTTGGCGTCTTCGACAAAGCCGCTTGCCTGGGCTAGGGCGGGCAGGGCGCTGCTGGCCGCGGCGAGGGCCAGGGCGCTGGGCAGGAGGCGGGTGGCGTGGCAGACGGTGTTCGGGCGTTTCATGTCGATCTACCTTCGGTATTTGTTGTTGTAGAGGTAAACAGCGCCCCTCCGCGCAGCGACTGCGGATGCGGGCAAGGGCTTGCAAGTGGGTGGGGCGCCGGGGCTAGCCGGCGGCAGGGAACGGCTGGCCGCTGGCTGTTCGCCGGGCGAGCAGGCGCAGGCATTCGGGGGCGAAGGCGAGGGCCGCCGGACCGTCATGGGCAGCCGTGGCAGTCGCTGGGCCTGCATGAGCAGGCATGGGCATGGGGTCAGACATGGCAATGAACCTTCTTATAGTTATCGGCGTAGCGGCTCGCGTCTGCCGCTTGCGGCTGAGGGCAGCGCGTCGAACGTGCAGTCGATACTGCGAGCAAGGTGTGGGACGTTCAATCCGATAATCGATGTAATGTTCGTTAATCGAACGTTAATTAACCAGTTAGAACATTTGTCGTGCAGTGTTCGAGGCGAAAGCCGGGAGAGAGGATCGCGTCGCCTGCTGCGTTCCATATATCCCGCCTGCCTGGATGTCTTTTAGAATCCGTGCACATTCAACTTGGACCCCACGCCATGGCCGGTAGTCAGATCGAACGCGCCCTCAGTCTCCTCGAAAGCCTCACCGGCCACCCCGCTGGCCTGCCGATGCAGACCCTGGCCGATCAACTGGAGATTCCCAAAAGCGCGACCCACCGCATGCTCGCCGAGCTGATCCGCCTCGGTTACGTGCGCCAGAACCCGGAGAACAGCCGCTACCAACTGTCGACCAAGCTGGTGGCCATGGGTTTTCGCCACCTGGCCAGCAGCGGCGCGGATATCGTCCAGCCGATTCTCGATCGCCTGGCCCAGGACACCGGCGAGCTGGTGCGCCTGGGGGTGATCGACGGCGAGCGCCAGACCTGGATCGCCAAGGCCCAGGGCGCGCGTTCCGGGCTGCGCTACGACCCCGACATGGGCCGCGATGCGCCGCTGTTCTACACCGCCTCCGGGCATGCCTGGCTGGCCAGCCTCAGCGATGCCGAGGCGCTGGCGCTGGTGGAGCGCCAGGGCATCGCCGACCCGGCGCAGTTCGGCCCCAATGCGCCACGCTCCAACGCCGAGCTGCTCGAGCGCCTGCGCCTGGCCCGCGAGCACGGCTATGCCTGGGTGGTGGAAAGCTCGGCGGTCGGCACTTCGGCATTGGCGGCGGTGGTCCGGCATCCGCTGGATGGCCGCACCATCGGCGTACTCAGCGTGGCCGGACCCAGCGCCCGCCTGCCGGAAGCACGCATGCACGAACTGGCGCCACTGCTGCTGAGCGCCACCGCGGAGCTGTCGGCGGCCAGTCAGGCCTCCGAACTGTTCGTCTGACCTTGTAGGCGCGGGCCATGGGCCACGCCGCGCCGTAGGATGGGTTGAGGAGCGCAGCGACGATACCCATCGAGCCGATACTGAGGGGTATCGCTGCGCTCAACCCATCCTGCGGGCATGTGTTTCCTCCCTCATCAGGCCACCTCCTTCTGTCACCAGGCGCTGCCGTTTCCGAGCGGTAATCGCACGGAGTCGGCTCTTTCTCGCTTGATAAAAAATAGAACCAAGTTCTAAATTAACCGAATTGTTAATTTTGGAACTCGGTTCTGTTGTCTGGGTTCCCGTTGGCAGAACAACCACAAGAGGACCACCGCGTTGAATCAGCCTCTCCGTATCGCCCTCATCGGTGCCGGCGCCATGGGCCGCCAGCACTACCAGCACTTGCAGCAGCTGAGCGAGGCGCAACTCTGCGCCGTGGCCGATCCGGGCCCACAGACCGGTGCCTTCGCCGCCGAGTGCGGGGTGCCACATTTCGCCGATTACCGGCAGATGCTGGAGCAGGCCCGGCCGCAGGCGGCGATCATCGCCACGCCCAACAACCAGCACGTCAGCACCATCCTGGACTGCATCGCCGCCGGGGTGCCGGTACTGGTGGAAAAGCCGGTGGGCGTACACCTCGACGAAGTGCGCGAGCTGGTCGCCGCCGCTGAGACTCATCGGGTGCCGGTGCTGGTCGGCCATCACCGCCGGCACAATCCGCTGATCGTCAAGGCCCGCGAACTGGTGGTCAGCGGCGTACTCGGGCGGCTGACCAACGTCACCGCGCTGTGGCAGTTGCAGAAGCCGGACAGCTACTTCGACATCCCCTGGCGCCGCGAGCCGGGCGCAGGAATGCTGCTGACCAACCTGATCCACGACCTCGACCTGCTGCGCCACCTGTGCGGCGAGGTGCGCCAGGTACAGGCCTTCACCGATAACGGCGCGCGCGGTTTCGCCAACGAGGACAGCGCCGCCGTGCTGCTGCAGTTCGACAACGGCGCGCTGGGCAGCCTGACCGGTTCCGACGCGGTGGCCGCGCCCTGGAGCTGGGAGCTGAATTCCGGGGAGAACCCGATCTACCCGCGTCAGTCCGACCAGTCCTGCTACCTGCTGGCCGGCACCCGCGGGGCGCTGAGCGTGCCGCAACTCAAGCGCTGGCAGTACGCCGAGGCCGGCGCCGGCTGGCATCAGCCGCTGCTGGCGGTGGATGAGCCGTTCAGCGCCGACGAGGCGCTACGCCTGCAACTGCAGCATTTCGTCCGCGTCGCCCGCGGCGAGGCCGAGCCGCTGGTCAGTGTCGCCGATGCCGGGCGCACCCTGGCGCTGATCGAGGCCATCCGCCAGGCGGCGGAAAGCGGCCGTGCCTGCGCGCCGGAGACGATCTGAACAGCTGTACCTCCGTCGCGTATCGGTGGCGCCAATGAGTGCCGAAATTTGGTGTTTCCGTAGGGTGGGTTAGCCGCGTAGCGGCGTAACCCACCATCGGTGCCTTCCGGAATTGCCATTGCCGGCCTGACGGCCGGTCGGTGGGTTACGCCTTCGGCTAACCCACCCTACGTGAGGCCCTGCAACGCGTAATTGGGGCCGAACCAGAAGCAAATCCATCAATCCCTAAAGTGATGACCATGAGCGAACGTATCCTTTCCCTTGCCGCCCTGACCGTCCTCGAACTGTCGCCGCCGGAGATGGTGGAAGTGGCCGCGCGTACCGGCTACAGCCATGTCGGCCTGCGTCTGGTGCCGGCCACCGCCGAGGAGCGACACTTTCCGCTGCTGGCCGATGCCGGCCTGCGCCGGCAGACCCAGGTGCGCCTGCGCGACACCGGCATCCAAGTGCTGGATATCGAAATCCTGCGTCTCAAGCCGGAAACCCGCGTGGCCGACTTCGAGGCGATCCTCGCCGTCGGTGCCGAGTTCGGCGCCAGCGAACTGCTGATCGCCGGCAACGACCCCGACGAGGCGCGGCTGACCGCCAACTTCGCCGCGTTGTGCGACCTGGCCAGTGGCTATGGCATCTACCCGCACCTGGAGTTCATGCCCTGGACCGACGCCCGCGACCTGACTCAGGCCGTGCGCATCGTCGAGACGGCCGGACGCACCAACGGCGGCGTGCTGGTCGATGCCTTCCACTTCAACCGTTCCGGCTCGTCGCTGGACGACCTGGCCAAGCTGGCGCCGGCGCGCCTGCGCTATGCGCAGCTGTGCGACGTCGCCGGTCCGCGCCCGGACGACATGAATGAAATTCTCCGCCAGGCGCGTAACGAGCGGCGTTTCCCCGGCGATGGCGACTGCGATCTGCGCGGCCTGCTGCGTTGTCTGCCGGCGAATATCCCGCTGAGCCTGGAGATCCCGACCCGCCACTTGCTGGAGCAGGGCGTCAGCGCCCTGCAACGGGCGCAGATGGCGATGGATAAGACCGGCGCCCTGCTGCGCCAGTTGTAAAAATCAGCCCCTCATTCATGGCGAGGGCTTTTTCTTGGTTCTGTCTCAGTTGGGTGTTGCATGGTCTCGCGTAGGGTGGGTTTGCCGAAGGCGTAACCCACCGACCGGCCGTCAGACCGGCAATGACGATGCTTTGTGGCATCGGTGGTGGGTTACGCCGCTACGCGGCTAACCCACCCTACGGAAATTCCGGGCTTCGGCAGTCATCAGCGCCAACAACACGCAACTGGGACATAGCCTTTTGCTACTCGCTAGCCGTAGGTCGAATTGAGCGATGGAACCGGGTTCTATATTCTTTCGCGCCTGTTCACCATACACGGTCGCGGCCTTAGCCGGCCCGACCAGGGAAGCCCGATGAGTACCCCCCGCGTGCCGCTGTCCGGCACCAACCAGCCTTTCAAGGGCATCCTGCTGATCGTCCTGGCGACCTTGCTGTTCTCCAGCCACGACGCCCTGTCGAAATACCTGTCCGGTTTCTACCCGATCATCATGGTGGTGTGGGCGCGCTATCTGGTGCACACCCTGCTGATGGCCGGGATCTTCCTGCCGCAGTCCGGTCTGCGCGTGCTGCGCACCAAGCGACCGCTGCTGCAGGCGCTACGTGCCTTGTGCCTGCTCGGCACCAGCCTGCTGTTCACCTCCGGGCTGCTGTTCATCCCGCTGGCGGAGGCCACTGCGGTCAACTTCCTCGCCCCGGTGCTGGTCACCGCGCTGTCGGTGCCGCTGCTCGGCGAGCGGGTCAGCCTCGGCCAGTGGCTGGCGGTGTCGGCGGGCTTCGTCGGCGTGCTGATCATCGTCCACCCGGGTGGCGCGCTGTTCACCCCGGCGATCCTCCTGCCACTCGGCTCGGCGCTGTGCTTCTGCTTCTACCAGCTGCTCACGCGCAAGCTCAGCGAGATCGACAGCCCGACCACCAGCAACTTCTTTGCCGGCCTGTTCAACACCCTGCTGATGAGTGGGCTGGTGGTGTTCTTCTGGCAGCTGCCGAGCTTCGGCCACGCCTTGCTGATGCTGGCCCTGGGCGGCTGCGGGATGACCGCGCACCTGCTCCTGACCCAGGCCTTCCGGCATGCCGCCCCGGCCTTGCTGGCGCCGTTCGGATATTGCCAGATCGTGTTTGCCGGCCTGCTCGGCTTCCTGCTCTTCGCCCACACCCCGGATGCCACCGCCCTGGTCGGCATCGCGGTGATCTGCCTGAGCGGCCTCGCCGCTGCCTGGCAGCAGCGCGGCCGCTGAGAGCCTGTTTACGATCTCGCGAGCTAGAGTCAAACAAGGCGCAACGACCAACGGGTCGCGCTGAAGCGCGTTAGCCGCAAGCGGCTTGCCGAAGCCGTTTTCAACGCAGTTTGACCGACGCGCAGCAGATCGTAGACAGGTTCTGAGACGGTTTCTTCTACTTGGGCGCGAGTGACGCGCCTGGAGAGGGGCGGATTTATCCGAAAACGCCGAAACTCAAGCGGCGGATGGTCGCTACTCGTAATGCGAGTCCCAATCCGCGGGTGTCAGCGTCGCTTGTCTGGCAATGAAATTCCTGAGAAAAAGCTGCCCGGGCAGCCATCCGTGGGCCAGCACATGAACGAGAGTGAGTGATGAGCAACGAATTGCAGGTGGTAGACATTCAGCTGGGCGACGGCAAAGCAGTGGTCAAAGGCGCCTTGATCACTACCCAGTACAACGGTTTTCTGGAGGACGGCAGCAAGTTCGACTCCTCCTATGATCGCGGCAAGCCTTTTCAGTGCGTGATCGGCAGCGGACGCGTGATCAAGGGCTGGGATCAGGGACTCATGGGCATGAAAGTCGGCGGTAAGCGCAAACTCTTCGTGCCGGCCCACCTCGCCTATGGCGAAAGACAGATCGGCGCCCACATCAAGCCGAATTCCAACCTGATCTTCGAGATCGAGCTGCTGGAAGTGCTGACGCGGGACGATTGATGGCCGTCTGAATCCCCCCGTTTTAGCTCGACTTCGGTCATGCCCAAACGGCAGCAGCCGAGCCTTCCTTCTCCCCACCTTCCCGCCTCGGGGGGAAGGTGGCTTTGCGGAAGGGGCATACGGCAATTTTCAGGCGCTGGGATCACGCAACGCTGTCACTGCTCGTCATCGGCGTCGACATCGTCCTCGCTCTTGGGAATACCCGCGGCGAACCAGCTCGTGCTGGCCGCACTGCGGATCAGGAGCACAGGGTTGTTACAGGGAAAGGCGGGCGCCGGCGCAAGCAAATCGTCGATCGTGAAGTCGCCGTCGGCCTCGAGCGGGACGCCGGCAAGGTTCGAGCTGCTCTGGGTGAATGAGTTAGGCTCTTCGGCTGCACAAATCAGCGTGGCAAACACCGACTGTCCGCCCGTGAAGCCGATGTTGTTGCCGCCCCCTAACAGCAACCCCTTGCCCTCGACCAGGATCTGTCCGCTGATGCTCACCTCGGCTTCCAGTCTCCTGATCACCCAGATCTGACCAGCGGGTTGGACGCCGCGGACGATGTTGCGGTTGACGACCTCGGCGGTTGCCCCCGTCCCTACGCCGCTGGAGACGGGCAGGACGCCGATGCCACCCTTGAATCTAGCGAGGCTGTCATCGGCTACGACGGATGAGGCGAGGACTCCTGCAATGAGGAGTGCGGATGCAGCTAGCAGTTTCTTCATGACTGTTCCTCCTTTTCAGGTCGCGATCGCATCCCCAAGAACTTGGCGCTTCGGGGGCAGTCGCTTCGCAGTGAGAGGAGGGTGGTCCGTGATCCCTTATTGCAAGGGGAACGCTCGCCAAAAGCCTTTGGATGCGTCAGACATAGGGGAAAATCAAACGCTGTCTCGTCAATGGCCGCTGTTGCTTCAGCTCGGACAAATCCTCCTCTCCCTTCGCTGGAGTTGGGGCCTGACGTCGTATCACCGGCCGGCGAGCAACAAAACTGTTGTGCGCTCCGATTTCAGCCCCTCCGTCCGCCAGAGCTGGCACGGGCGCAAACGACTCATCGGCGTGGTGCTGGAACTCTGGAAGTACTCCACACCCGAGTATAGGCCCTCCACACCTGTCGCCCATTCCATACGTCCGACGGCAGGTGAGGGCGGTCTCACTAAAGAAGCCAAAGCGGATTCACCCCGCTATTGCGTTTAAAATCCGGCACAACCCCTAAGTGATATGAGCCATGAACTCAGAAGCCATCGGCACCCTGCATCAGCATTTAATCTCCGCCTTAAGTTCCGCACCTGATGAAGCGCGCCGCCTGTTTCACGGCAGAGGGCAGTGCTGGTCGGGGCTTGAGCATGTCACCGCAGACTGGTTACAAGGCGTGCTGCTGGTTTCCCTCTTCAGGGAGCCGAGTGAGCCAGAACTAGTCGCTTTAAAACACATGCTCATGGCCTTAACCGAATCACCGGCTTGGCGGCAAAGCCAAGCGCAAAAACTTCTCTTGCAACACCGTTACTTGCAGGACAGCCCAACTGAATTTCTGCTGGGTGATGCAGTGGATGAATGGCTAATCACCGAGAACGGCCTGCGCTATAAATTGGATTTAGGCAAAAAACAAAATAACGGTTTGTTCTTGGATATGCGCTATGGCCGCCGCTGGGTTCAAGCTCAGGCCCAAGGCAAGCGGGTGCTGAATCTGTTTGCCTACACCTGCGGCTTCTCGGTTGCCGCCATTGCCGGCGGCGCGGAGCATGTGGTGAATCTGGACATGGCCAAAGCGGCCTTGAGCCGTGGGCGAGATAATCATCGACTGAATCAGCATGATTTAAACAGGGTAAGTTTTTTAGGTCATGAGTTGTTTAAATCATGGGGCAAAGTAACGAAATATGGCCCCTATGACCTGATCATCATCGACCCGCCCTCTTTCCAGAAGGGCAGCTTTGCATTGACCAAGGATTATCAAAGAATACTGCGTCGCCTGCCTGATTTGCTTACCGCGCAGGGTACGGTACTGGCCTGTATCAATGACCCGGCCGTAGGCCCGGACTTTTTAATTGCAGGCATGACCAATGAGGCGCCAAGTCTGAGTTTCGAACAGCGGTTGGAAAACCCGCCAGAGTTTGCCGACATCAATCCCGATAGCGGGTTGAAGGCCTTGGTATTTACCCAAGCCGGCCGTATCGCCGCGAACCATTGCGCGTAGTGCCGGCCCTGCCTGGATAACTCTGGCGCCTAAGGTTTTAAACGTATTCGAGTGCCCCGCGCGTATCAGCAGGGGATTATTCACTGAAACTCCTCCTGGACCACGCAACTTGGGCCAGCAATACCCTCGACGCTAACGCAGCTAAAAGGGTGGTAGTGATTCATCTGAATAAATCACTACCACCCCTTAGCGCTCGGCCTATGCTTCCCAGGGCCGCGCCCTGTCGACTGCAGTCGCCACGGTCCCTGTGTTCCGAACCGCTTTTTCTTCCCGAGGAGGAGCGTCATGCGTGTTAGTTCTTGCTTCAGCGCAATACTGCTCGCCTTGCTGGCCCTGTCCGCCTGTTCAGACGAGGACAAGACGCCCGCCGCGCAGGCGCCGACCGCCACCGCGGCTACTTCCGCCCCGGCTGTCCCGGCCGCTACTCCCGCCCCGGCCGCGCCAGCGCCCGCTCCCGCCCCGGCGGCGCCAGCCGAGGTCGTGTTCACGCCGGAGCAGCTTGACCAGATGCTGGCGCCGCTGGCCCTGTATCCGGACTCGCTGCTGGCCCAGGTGCTGATGGCGGCGACCTATCCGGGCAATGTCGCCGATGCGGTGGCCTGGTCCAAGGCGCATCCGGATGCCAGCGGCGACGCCGCCGTCAAGCAGGTCGCCAACCAGCCCTGGGATCCCAGTGTGCAGTCACTGGTCGCCTTCCCGCAGGTGCTGGACACCCTCGGCCAGGACCCGGCCTGGGTACAGAAGGTCGGCGACGCCTTCCTCGCCCAGCCCGACGCCGTGATGGACTCGGTGCAACGTCTGCGCCGCAAGGCGCAAGCCGCCGGCCACCTGGAGTCCAACGAGCAGCAGCTCGTCACCGTGCAGCCCGCCGCCGCGGCGCCAGAGCCAGCCCCCGCGCCGGCCGACTCGACGGTGGCGGTGCAGCAGGCCGCCCCGGCGCAGACCATCGTCATCCAGCCGACCAATCCGCAGGTGGTCTACGTGCCCAGCTACAACCCCAGCGTGGTCTACGGCACCTGGCCCTATCCGTCCTCGCCGCCGGCCTATTACCCACCGTCGCCGGGCTACACCATCGGCACCGCGCTGGCCGCCGGCCTGGCCTTCGGCACCGGCGTGGCGATCGTCAATTCGCTGTGGGGCGACTGCGACTGGGATCATCATGACGTCGACATCGACGTCAACCGCTACAACAACCTCAACGTCAACCGCCAGCTCAACGTCAACCAGAACACCTGGCAGCACAACCCGATCAACCGCAATGGCGTGCCTTATCGCGACAGCGCCAGCCGCGAACAATACGGTCGGCGCCTGGCCGGCACCGAGCAACGCGACGCCTTTCGCGGCCACGATCCGGCGCGCGCCAGTGAACGCGAGCGTGCGCGCCAGAGCCTGAGCCAGCACGGCATAGCGGCCCCGGCGACCAGCAACCAACAGGCCCGCGAGCGCGCCCAGGCGGCGGGCCGCGATCTGCGCAACGAGCCGCAGTTGCGCGAACGGGCCCAGACCGCGGGTCGTGACTCGCAGGCGCGGCAGCGCGCCCAGGCTACCGTGCAGTCGCGCCAACACGCCCAGACTCAGGGCGGTGGTCAGCAGCTGCGCCAGCGCGCGCAGAGCAATCCGCAGGTCCGCCAGCAAGTGCGTCAGCAGCACGCCCGCACGCAGGCACCGCGCAACAATGCCTTCGTCGGTGCGCGCAACCCTTCGCAGACGCACGCCTACGCCAGCCGCGGCCAGGTCAGTCATGCCGCCGCCAGTCGGCCGCAGGCATCGCGTGCCGCCAGCCGCCCAGTCCAACGACCCGCGCACGCGCCGTCCCAGGGCGGCGGCGGTGGCTTCCATCGGCGCTGACAGGAGACTCGCCCATGCATCTTGCATTCCGTACGATCGCCGTAGCGCTACTGATGATGGGGCTGGCCCAGGGCGCGCAGGCGCAGCAGGCCTATCCCAGCCCGGACGCCGCGGCCGAGGCGCTGGTCGCCGCGCTCGGCACCGAGAAGTCCGATGCCGTCGCCCTGGCGACCCTGCTCGGCGCCGACTGGCACAGCTATATCCCGACCGAGGGCGTCGACCGCGAGGACGTCGACGCTTTCCTCGCCCACTACCGGGAGAAGCACCTGATCCAGACCGAGAAACCGGGGCGCGCGCACCTGGTGGTCGGCAGCACGCCCTGGACCCTGCCGCTGCCGATCGTGCAGGGCAAGCAGGGTTGGGCCTTCGATCCCAAGGCCGGTGGCGAAGAGATCCGCGTGCGCCGGATCGGCCGCGACGAGTTGGCCGCCATCCAGGCGGTGCGTGCCTACGACGACGCGCAGATGGACTACGCCGAGGTCGACCGCGATGGCGACGGCGTGCTCGAGTACGCGCAGAAGTTCATCAGCAGCGACGGCCAGTACGACGGCCTGTACTGGGCCGAGGAAGAAGGCATCGAGGAAAGCCCGCTCGGCCCGCTGTTCGGCGATGCCCAGCCGGGCGACGACTGGCACGGCTATCACTACCGCATCCTCACCGCCCAAGGCCCCTCGGCACCGGGCGGCGCCTACGACTACAAGATCGGCGACAGCATGAGCCGCGGCTTCGCGGTGATCGCCTGGCCGGCCAAGTACGGCGATAGCGGGGTGATGAGCTTCATGATCAGCCACGACGGCCAAGTGTTCGAGAAGGACCTGGGCCCGGACAGCGCGAAGCTGGCCAAGGCCATGCCGCGCTTCGATCCGGACAGCAGTTGGAGCGAGGTCAAGGAGGAGCAGCCGGCGCCTTGAGCGCGGGCGAACGCCGCCCCGGGGTGGGTGCAGTCCGTGCTTGAAGCTAACCGTCGCGCTTGAGAATCCTGCCCGATCGCCAGGAGGGTCCACCATGCAGCTCAAGGGTTCCTGCCACTGCGGTGCGGTGGCTTTCAGTCTGATCAGCGCCCATCCCTATCCCTACCAGCGCTGCTACTGCTCGATCTGCCGCAAGACCCAGGGCGGCGGCGGTTACGCGATCAACCTGGCGGGCGACGCGCAGAGTCTGAAAGTCACCGGGCGCAAGCAGATCGCCATCTACCACGCCAAGATCAAGGCGGAGGGCGCCCGCCGCGCCCATACCAGTACGGCCGAGCGGCATTTCTGCCGGCTCTGCGGCAGTGCCCTGTGGCTGTTCAGTCCGGAATGGCCGGAGCTCGTTCATCCCTTCGCCTCGGCCATCGACACGCCGCTGCCGGTGCCGCCGGAGCACACCCATCTGCTGCTCGACTCGAAGGCCTCCTGGGTCGAAGTCGATGCGCGGCCTGGCGATAAGCAATTCGCCGGCTACCCCGAAGAATCCATCGCCCAGTGGCACGAGCGGCTTGGCTTGAGTCGCTGACTGCTGGCGGACGAATCCGCTGCAACCTTGGAGGACGGGTGAAGCCCGGGCTGTGGGTATCTCTGCAATTACCGTGCGGGCTGCACCCGCCTTACAGCTGGATTATTGCCCCTAGGGCCAGCGCAAGCGCTGCTGCGCGATAAAGTTGCGGTCCCGCCTGCGCGGCTTCAACTTCAGCGGCTCCGGGGTGTGTTGCTCGGCGCTCCTGCGAGCAATTCTTCGGCAGGCATTCCTGCTGATGGGCGGTGTCGTCGCGCTGTTCAACTACACTGGTTGCCCTAGCAACAACAAGAACGACGGGAGGCGAAGTGATGAATTTGCCCTGTCTCGTCTGGACAGACCTCCGCACCAGCCGGGTAGAACCCAGCCCGGTGGGGGACTTAGACGCGTATTTTCGCATCCAGCACGTCGTTGAGATGGCTGCCATACCTCAGAGTATCGACCAGACATCGCCGCTGTTGTCATGCTTTGAGTATGACTACCCCAGCCTAGCGGCCCTGAAGGCGTTACGCTCGACCAAACAGGCCTACCCTTCCTTGCCTATCCTGATGCTCACGGTCTATCACTCGGAGGCGCTGGCTGTCTGGGCGTTTCGCACCCGAGTCTGGGACTATCTGGTAAATCCGCTATCAGCTGAAGAGCTCTGGAGTCGGATTGAGCCCCTTCTGTCGGTTTTGCCATTAGGTCGCGACGCTGGGCGGGAAATCGCGATGCCCGCGCCGCTCATCCCATTGGAGAGTCGCTTCGGCATCCCTGATCTTGCCCAGCGGGAGGCTCAATGCGCGGTGACCTATGTGGAGCTTCACTATGGAGAGCCGCTTCGGCTGCAAGATGTTGCCGGCTTCTGCAACATGGGCATCTATGAGTTCAGCCGGGCCTTCAAGCACGCCTATGGCCTAACCTTCGGCGAATATCTCTGCCGATACAGGCTTCAGCGTTCCATGGAGCTGTTGAGCAACCCGCATGCCATGATCTCCGAGGTAGCCTGCGCCGTTGGCTTCCCTAACGCCTCTCATTTCGCCCGGATGTTTCACCAACGTATCGGTGTCACACCATCCCAATATCGACTGAATCCCTCCAGTTGGCACCACTCCGAGAAAACGCATAGCGTTCTGCAAGATATGCACAGCAGGCAGCTGTTGTAGCCCATAGACTTACTCAGAGGTCCATCAGTCCGACAGTCGCGGGCACTAACTCCCACCAGCGGCGGTTAGGGCGTGTGAGAAGGCTTGGTGTTGACCATCGCCCGATCTGTGCATGTGAGCGTTCAAGCATTCCAAGGGGTGTTTGGCTCGCACAGGGCGAGGGCAGAGGCCATTGCACGGCGGGCAGAAAGGGATGAAGACGTTATTTCTCATTCTTGCGAAGGAGAAAAACCATGTCTCCTCAATGGCTAAAGATCTACACACTTCCATTTGCCATCAGCATGGCCGTCGCGGGGCTCTATACAGGCCCGGCAAGCGCTGGCGTATGTGAGTTGGCAGACGCCAATCGGGATACCGGCTGGTCGATAACGTTCGATGACGCCCAAGTGAGCAATTGTGTCTTTACCGGCAATCCCGGCGAGGGGCGCAACAAAGGCACGCTCAGTCTGACGCTGAAGATCGTCGACCGAACTCCCATCTCCGTTCAGTTTGTGGAGGAGGTTGCGGCAGCCGTGGACAGTTTTGGTCTGCGCATCACCTGGGACCTGACACTGGACAACCAATTTCAATTGCTGAGAGGAATCAGGGGCAGGGCACTCGACCCCAGTGAGGAGCTCGATGAAGACCAGAACGAGTTTGTGGCAGACGAGCACCCTGGATTCGCGCATTTTCACCAGGATGGAACTTTCAACCCGGGGCCGTTCGCGGGAGCCGCGGACTGTGACTGCGAATCCAGACACGATTTCAAGGTCAGGGCCGAGCAAGGCACGTTTGCCGCCGGTACGTCCGGCACAGTGACGGGCATTGGCGTCCATCAGATTGAGGAGCAGGCTCAGCAGAGAAACTTTACGGTCAGAATCGAGCCTTTGCGCGAAAAGGTACCAGAGGCAGAGGAAGCAATGTGAAGGGAGCTCGATCCTCCAGCGCCTATCCACCGGCTGAACTGCCAGGAAGGCGTGCCCAGGGCGATTCATCGCCTGAGCTCCTGCAGCCATTCGGCACAAGCAGCGGCGTCGTCAGTTGCCTAAGAGCTTGTTTACGATCTGCTGCGCGTCGGCCATACGGCGTTGAAATCGGGCTCAGCAAGCCGCTTGCGGCTAACGCGCTTCAGCGCGGCCCGGAGGGCGAGTGAAACGAGTACTGCTCATTTACAACTCGTAAACTGCGCGTCTTCGCCCGATTTACTCGCTGGCTCGCCCTGCGGGCCAGCCTGCGGCTGTTACTCCGCTTCGCTGCGTTGCGCCTTGTCTGGCCCTAGCTCGCGAGATCGTAAACAGGCTCTGAGTGATGTTGACGGCACCACTGCCCCATGGGGCTGGCTGTGAATCTGAGCTGGGGGCGGTTTAGCCGGGGAAAGATGCTCATGCCCCCGTGTGGGCGCGATTGTTCAGGGACAGATTCTTGGCTGAAGGAAGGGCAGGTCTTCGTTCATGCATATTCTCTTGTTCTGAATATTGGGCTGCCAGCAGCGGTGTGCGGAGCAGAGTCGCCGCACACCGCTGGCAAACCCCTGGCGGGCCAGGAAGGGTCAGTAGGTGTATTGCAGTTGCAGCCAGACCTTGTCGGTATCGACGGTACGGGCCACGTCATCCGAGTTGTAGCTGGCGTACTTGACCAGGCCGACCAGCCCCTTCACTCCGGGGATCGGGTGGGCATAGGAGAGGTCGATCTCGTCACCGTAGCTGTCGCTGGTCCGCTCGGTCTCGAAGTCGTGATACCAGGCCTGCAGGGTGCCACCGGCGAGCGGTGCGGTGAAACCTAGGTAGGCGTCCTCGATGCCGTCGGCGGGGGTGGTGAGGAACTGGTCGGCCCAGCCCTGGAAGACGTGCTTGGTCGCCAGCGGCGTCTGGAAGGCACGGTTGCCGGAGCTGTTGTCGCCGCCTAGCACCTCGTAGCCGGCCTTCAGTTGCACGCCTTTGAAGGTATAACCAAGCTCAGCGAGGCGGTACTCGCTGTCCAGGTCCACGGGGTTGTCGGCGTAGTCGTTCTGCTGCGCGTATTCCAGGGCGTAGCTGATGCCCGCGACGGCACCGGTGAGGCGCAGGCCGCTGGTCTTGCTGGACAGCGTGCCTAGCGGCGCGGTGGCTGCCACGGCGATGTTGTCCAGGCCGAGCAGGTAGCTGTAGGCGGTCACCGTGAGTTCCGGCATGAGCAGGTACTGGGCATTGATCAGGTGGCTGTGGCCTTCGATGTTGGCCGGGTTGGTGCGGTTGTCGAAACGGCCGTTGTCGGGGCCGAAGATGGTGTTGATGTTGTCGAGGTAGGCGTAGGTCAGGGTCAGGCCTTCGAGCGGCTTGAACTGGGCGAGCGCGCCGTCGTAGGTCTGCTCGTTCTGCCGCCAGGCCACCCCGCCGATGAAGCGCTGGTTGTCCAGGTTGATGCGCTGACGGCCGAGTACGGCGTTGCCGTAGCGGTGGTCGTAGCGCAGCAGGAGCTGGTTGATCTCGGTGCCGTCCGGGTCGACGACCATGGCGTATTCCTTCTGGCCGTTGCGGGTGTCGTTGTAGGCGGCATCGCCCAGACGGCTGACGTTGTCGACCTCGACCAGGCTCGACAGGCCGTACCACTTGCCGCTCTGGAAGCCGACGCGGGTGCGCAGGGTCTGGGCGTTGGCGTCGCGTAGGGCGTTGTTCTGGTCGACGTTCTCGAAGCGGTAGCGGGCATCGAGGATAGGTTTGCCCTGGGTGATCAGGTTGCTCGGGTCTTCCTCGGCGAGGGCGGCGTGACTGAGGGTCGCGCCGGCAACGGCCAGCGACAGCAGGGACAGTTTCATCATGCGCATGGTGGTCTTCCTGTAAGCCAGATAACGCAAAAAAAAAACGTCACGCTGCCCGCGCTCCAGAGGTGGAGAAGGGGGGCTACCGTGACGTCGTTGTCGGTTGAGTGGCAGACACGCCGTTGTGCTGACCGGGGAGGGTCTTAGCAGGCGGCATGCCAGCTTTTCCAAGTGGCTGATTTGTTGAGATTTATTAAATTTTTAAGAACATTTGGCGATTGATACCTGCACTGACCTCGGCCGTTGCGCATTGATTCAGTGCGGTTGCAAGGCCGTCTGCGGGGTGCTGCGAGATGTCTCCAGCCGGGCTATCTGTTCGTTCGCATCCCGGTGGCGGAACAAGGACAGGTGCCGCGAATCACCCTCGGTGTTTCGCCTTGGCTAGGTCATTGGGAGGTACGAAGTTTTACGCTCCGATCGGGATGCGCCGAGTAGGTTGGTGCTGAGCGAAGCGATGCCCAACAAGGCGGCGCTTGCGTCGCCCAGAATCACGCAGGGTGGCCCGTCGGGCCACATGTTGGGCTTCGCAGGCTCAGCACCAACCTACCTCGGAGCGATGCCTTCGCCGCTGAGCAGCTTTCTAGCCGCCCAAAGAAAAGCCCGGCGCGAGGCCGGGCTTGGAGGGGCGGGGCGGAAACTCAAGCCGCTGGGCGTTGCTGGCGCTGGTACAGGAACTCCAGCACGGCGCTGCGATAGGCGTGGTAGCGCGCATCGTTGGCCAGGACCAGGCGGTCGCGTGGGCGAGCCAGGTCGACCTGGACAATATCGCCGACCGTGGCGGCCGGGCCGTTGGTCATCATCACGATGCGGTCGGAGAGCAGCACCGCCTCGTCCACATCATGAGTGACCATCACCACGGTGCTCTGCGTTGCGCCGACGATGCGCAGCAGCTCGTCCTGCAGGTGCGCACGGGTGAGGGCATCGAGGGCGCCGAAGGGCTCGTCCATCAGCAGCACCTTCGGTTCCATGGCCAAGGCGCGGGCGATGCCGACGCGCTGCTTCATGCCGCCGGAGATCTCGTTGGGGTGCTTGTGCATGGCATGGTCCAGGCCGACCATCTGCAGCGCCGCCGCGGTACGCTCCCTAAGCTGGGCCTTGCCCTCCTGGCCGGCGAACACCCGCTCCACCGCCAGGTAGACGTTGCCGAAGCAGGTCATCCAGGGCAGCAGGCTGTGGTTCTGGAACACCACCGCGCGCTCCGGGCCGGGGCCGTCGATCTCGCGGCCGTTGCAGATCAGCCCGCCCGCATTGGCTTCCAGCAGCCCGGCGATGAGGTTGAGCACCGTGGACTTGCCGCAACCGGAATGGCCGATCAACGAAACGAACTCGCCACGGGCGATGCTCAGGTTGACGTCGCTAAGGGCCTGGAAGCGGCCTTTCTTGGTGTCGAAATGCTTGCTGACGCCGGTCAGCTCCACGAATTTGTCCATGTCAGGCTCCTTGGGCGTAGTCGAAGCGCTTGGCCAACAGAAGCAGGCTCTGTTCCAGCGCCAGGCCGACCAGGCCGACGATGATGATGGCGATGAGGATGTGCTCGACGTTGAGGTTGTTCCACTCATCCCACACCCAGAAGCCCAGGCCGGTGCCGCCGGTGAGCATTTCCGCGGCGACTATCACCAGCCAGGCGACGCCTATGGCCAGGCGGATGCCGGTCATCAGATGCGGCAGCACGGCGGGGAAGAGGATGCGGGTGAGGACCTTGAGCTCCGACAGCTTGAGCACGCGGGCCACGTTCAGGTAATCCTGCGGCACGCTGGCCACGCCGGCCGCGGTGTTGAGGATGATCGGCCAGATCGAGCTGATGAAGATCACCCAGATCGACGCGGGGCCGGCGGCCTCGAACACCAGCAGGCCGATCGGTAGCCAGGCCAGCGGTGAGACCGGGCGTAGCAGGCTGATGATCGGCGAGAGCATGTTGGCGAGGAAGGCGAAGCGGCCGATGGCGAAGCCCAGCGGAATGCCGATCAGCGCCGCCAGGCCGAAGCCCAGGCCGACACGGCCGAGGGAATGGAGGATGTTCCAGCCGATGCCCATGTCGTTCGGGCCGTTGTCGTAGAACGGATCGGCGAACAGTTCCAGCGCCGAGTACCAGGTCGACAGCGGTCCCGGCAGGCCTTCGCTGCGAGCCGCCACCAGCGCCCATACGCCGATGAACAACAGGATGCCGAGCAGCGGCGGAATCACTGCCTTGGCCAGCGCGGTGAAGGCCTCCGCGCCTGGCAAGGCCAGGCGCGGAGCCACGCTGCGCGCGGCCTTGTTGGCCACCGGCGGTGGCATTTTCACGGGAGCGTTCATCTGGAGTCTCCTGACTTAGGCTTTGACCGCAAAGGACTGGGCGTAAGCGGCCGGGTTGGAGCCGTCCCAGACCTTGCCGTCAATCAAGGTGCTGGTGCGCATCGCGCTGCCCGGCACGGTCATGCCGAGGGCGCCGGCGGCCTCAGCGAACAGCCGGGTCTGGTTGACCTGGGCGGCCACGGCGGCGTAGTCCGGGTCGGCCTTGATCAGCCCCCAACGCTTGAATTGGGTCATGAACCACATGCCGTCGGAGTGGTAGGGGAAGTTCACGTTGCAGCCCTTGCAGAAGGCCATGGCATGCGGGTCCTGCCAGCTGTTGCCGAGGCCGTCCTCGTAGTGGCCGAGGAAGCGCTGCTCGATGACTTCGGTGGGGGCGTTGACGTAGGCCTTGCCGGAGATGAGCTTGGCGGTGGCCTTCTTGTTTTCCTCACTGGCTTCGATGAAGCGGCTGGCATCGAGGATGGCCATGACCAGGGCGCGCGCGGTGTTGGGGTTCTGCTCGACGAATTTGCGCGAGCAGCCGAGCACTTTCTCCGGGTGGTCGGCCCAGATCTGCTGGGTGGTGACGGCGGTGAAGCCGATCTTGTCGAGAATCGCCCGTGCGCCCCAGGGCTCGCCGACACAGAAGCCATCCATGTTGCCGACGCGCATGTTGGCGACCATCTGCGGTGGCGGCACGGTGATGGTCTTGACGTCGCTCATGGGGTTGATGCCTAGGCTGGCCAGCCAGTAATACAACCACATGGCATGGGTGCCGGTGGGGAAGGTCTGGGCGAAGGTCAGCGGGGTGCCACCCTTCTTGATGTGCGCGGCGAGCTGCTCACCGGTGGTCACGCCGGCTTCCCTGAGCTGCTTGGAGAGGGTGATGGCCTGGCCGTTCTGGTTCAGGCCCATGAGCACGGCCATGTCCTTCTGCGGGCCGGCGACGCCGAGCTGGGAGCCGTACATCATGCCGTAGAGCACATGCGAGGCATCCAGCTCGCCGGTGTTCAGCTTGTCGCGCACGCCGGCCCAGGAGGCCTCCTTGCTCGGGGTGATGGTCAGCCCGTACTTGCTGGCAAAGCCCTGGGTGGCGGCGACCACCACCGGGGCGCAGTCGGTCAACGGAATGAAGCCAATCTTCAACGCCGCCTTTTCCGGCGCATCCGAGCCCGCGGCCCAGGCTGCGCTGCGCAGGAAGCCGGGGGCGGAGAGCCCCAGGGCGGCCACACCACCGACAGTGCCGGCGATGGCGATGGATTGCTTGAGGAAGTTGCGACGGCTGTTGTTCAGCGGGTCTTTGGAATCACGCTCACTCATGGAGTTGTCCTTTTTTCAGGGGCAAAACAAAAACGGCGTGCGCCAGGGTTCCCCTAAGGAAAGGGAACACTGACGGACGCCGTTGTCCGTGATCCGCGGCCCGCCGCCGTTGGCGTGCTACGCAGGAGTCTGAGCGAGTATCTGCAAAGGCCTTGCCAGCTTGCTCGGCAGGCCGCGGCCGGTAGTGCGTGCATGCTTCGGCAGGTTGGGAATGCCTTGGAAATCAGCAGCTTGCTTGTTAGATTCAGAAGAATGGCCGGCCGGCGGGGATTGGCCATATGCGTGCGAAGGGGAGCCGCTTGAACGGTTTTGGTTCGCGCGCCCCCCGGAGTGCCGTAGGGTGGATCGCGCTTTATCGATCCACCCTCGGAGGTGGGATTACCGCTTTCCGGCCTTCCAGGATGGCGCGGACCATGGGGCCGCTGAACAGGATGGGGCGCTCGCGGGGAGCGGTGCGATTTTCAGGCATGGCTAATCCTTCGCCGTAGTGGCGCTATGGCATGGAGTGGGGTAGGTTTTGGAGCCCGGCATGGGCCGGAAACTAGGAAATGGGAAGGATGAGTACGCGGCGTGTTTATCACTTCTGCAATGAAGAATTTGGGCTTCAGAATATTGAGAAGTCGAGGCTAAAAGTTGCGACGATATTGGACTTGAATGATCCATTTGAACTTTTAGCGTACTCATCGCCTGATCGTGATATCAGGGGGCATATCAAGAAATTCAAAGAGAGTGCCGCCAAACAGTTCGGTTTCATTTGCTTCAGCAAGTCCTTCCGCAGCCCTGTGCAGTGGGGGCACTATGCTAACAAGCACAGAGGAGTGTGTCTGGGATTTGATGTTCCAGCTAGCAAAGTCACGGATGTCGAATATAGATTCGGTAGAATAGATTTTGACATTCCTCGATACATCGATATGGCCAAGCAGCAACGCTTTGACACTATGCATAAACTGCTTCTTATCAAGCACTCCCAGTGGCGATACGAGAAAGAGGTTCGTCGAATATTGCTACTGAGCGAATCTGAGAAAGAAGGTGATCTGTATTTTAGGGATTTCTCAGATATAGGTGAGTTGAAGCAGGTTATTGTTGGGTGCAACTCAAAGATCACTCAACCCCAACTTTCCGAAAAACTAGGCCCTCGATCCAGCGGTGTTGAGTGTTTTAAAGTTAGGACTGCATTCAAGTCCTTTCAGATAGTCAGAAACAAGGACAAGAGTCTTTGGCCATAGCTGCTGACTACACCACCCTGCAATGCCACGACTGCGCATAGGCCACCCCGTCGATGATCTCCGTTCCGGACATCGTGCAAGGATGCTGGCCGGGTTTATGAAGTCTTTACGTGGTGCCTGATGCCAGCTTGTTACTCTTCGCCTAACACCCGCCGGCCGTGCATCGGGCAAGGATGGGGGTCGGGCAGGGTGGGTTAGGCTGCTGATTCCTTGGAGTCGTTGAAGATGTCGAGCTGGGCGGCGCTGTCGGCCCACGCGGATTCCAGGCGCACAACCTTCTTCGGGGTGTCGTTGATCAGGAGAATGCGGAGCATCTGGCGTTCTTCTCCAACCGTTACAGGGCGAAGGAGGCGGCGCTGCGGCTGCGCGCGTGAATGGCGAAGCTGCGGGCATAGGCGGCCGGATCGCTGCCGTCCCAGGTGCTGCCATCGTGCAGGGTGGAACTGCGCATGGGCTGTTCCGGCACGGCGATGCCCAGCGCTTCGGCCGCTTGCCGATAGAGGTCCAGCTGGTGAACCTGGCGGGCGATGCCGAGGAAGTCCGGGTCATCCTTGAGCAGGCCCCAGCGCCGGAACTGGGTCATGAACCAGATGCCGTCGGACAGCCAGGGCATGGTCACTTCGCCGCCGGCGAAGAAGCGCAGCGGATGGGCGTCCCGCCAGGCGTAGCCGAGGCCATCTTCGTAGTGACCGAGAAAGCGCGGCTGGATGGCCGAGAGCGGTGCGTCGACGTACTCGCTCGCGCAGATCAGCTGCGCGGTACTGCGTTTGTTCTCCTCGTTGGCATCGATGAAGCGGCTGGCTTCCAGTACGGCCATGGTCAGGGCGCGTGCGGTGTTGGGGTACTGCAGGGCGAACGCCCGGGTACAGCCCAGCACCTTTTCCGGGTGGTCGGCCCAGATTATCTGGCTGGTGGCCAGGGTGAAACCCTGCTGTTCTTCCACCGCCAGCGCACCCCAGGGGCCGCCGGCGCAGAAACCGTCGATACGCGCAGCCTGGAGGTGGGCGACCATCTGCGCGGGTGGCACGACCACGGTGTGCACATCTTCCAGCGGGTGGATGCCCTGACTCGCCAGCCAGTAATACAGCCACATGGCGTGGGTGCCAGTGGGGAAGGTCTGGGCGAAGGTGAGTTTTGCACCGGCCTGGCGTACGCGCGCGGCCAGCGCTTCGGCTGTGGTCACCCCGGCCTGCTTGAGCGGCTCGGACAGGTTGATCGCCTGGCCGTTCTGGCACAGCCCCATGAGGATGGCCATGTCGGCGGCCGTGCCGCCGAGACCCAGGTGGATACCGTAGACCTGGCCGTAGAGCGCCTGGGCGGCGTCCAGCTCGCCGGATAACAGCTTGTCGCGCAGGGTGGCCCAGGAGGCCTGGCGCCTCAGGTTGAGCGTCAGCCCGTAGGGCTGGGCGAAACCCTGGGTGGCCGCGACTATCAACGAGGCCGAGTCGCTGAGGGCCATGAAGCCCAGCTCCAGGGTGCTCTTTTCCGGGGCGTCGCTGCCTGCGACCCAGGCCAAGTTGTCGCTACGGATGCTGCTGTTTTCGCTCATGTGGTGTTGTTCCGCCGGTGAACAAAAAAGGCGCCGCCCCAGCCACCACGGGTTGGGTAGCCGGAAACGACGCCTTCGTCTATGAACTGCCTCCGCCGTTGGAGAGCGCTCTGCTGCGAATGCTCAGCAAGCCATATGCCAGAATCTCAACCGAGTGAAGCAAGCCCCCCACGGACGCGAAACTAGATCAGCCGTAACGAGCATCACGGAAGACGGAACGGACTACCTGTATGGGGGCGTTTTGAGCCGGTCGGGCGGCCTGCGGAAGTGCTCATCCACTTCGCCAATGCGTGGTTGCATCGAATGCAAATGCCTGTTCAGTGGCAATGCAAGCGGCGGTCAGGTGAGGCGCAATTGCGCAAGCGGACCCTATGCTCTGGCGCAAGCCGGTCATGTGCATGAGTCCTCTTCGAGCCGGCACAGGTGCTGTTCCGCGATGAAGCTGCGTGCGGAAGCTCGGCCCGGCCGCTTCTACCCAGGCTGAGGTGATCATCAGGCCGCGACGTTGAACACCCGCGCCAGATGCTGCTCATAACGGGCGATGTCCGCCTCGATGGCCGGCACCTTCATCACATCGACACAGAGGAAGGTCGGCAAGCCGCGCATGCCGAGGAACTCGTTGGCCTTGTGGAACGGCAAGTAGACGGCGTCCACGCCCTGGCCGGCAAAGAAATCCGCCGGGTCGTCGAAGGCTTGCTGCGGGGCATTCCAGGTCGCGGAAAGCATGTACTGCTTGCCCTGCAGCAGGCCGCCGCTGCCATATTTCTGCGAGGCATCCGCGCGGGTGCGGCCGTCATTGGCGTAGAGGCTGCCGTGGCCGGCGGTGAAGACTTCGTCCATGTACTTCTTGACGATCCAGGGCGCGCCCATCCACCAGCCCGGCATCTGGTAGATGATCACGTCGGCCCATCGGTACTTGGCGACCTCTGCGGCGATGTCGTAACCCTCGTCGATATGCGTGACTTGCAGGTCGAAGCCCGCACGATCGAAGAAACTTGCCGCGGCGTCATGCAGCGTCGCGTTGTAGCGGCCATCGGAGTGGGCGAATTTTTTACCGCCGTTGAGCAGCAGGACTTTTTTCATGGCGAGTGCCTCAGCAAGGTTCGGATGGCCGGCAGACTAGCGAGCCTGACTGCGCCTAAACACCCAGTCCGGGGCAAATGATATTTGCTGAAAAGGCATGAATGAGCGCTCAAGCCTTGCTGTAAGGTGATGAAACTTTCCAGCAACCCCCTGTGGAGCAAGAGCGATGAGCGACTTGTACGGATTCATCTTGCATGCCCATACCCAGCCGGAAAAAGCCGAGGAGTTCGCGGCGCTGTTCAGTGCCTATGTGGCGCCGAGCCGGGCCGAGGCCGGCTGCATCGAGTACCACATGCTGCGCGACCAGCAGGACCCGACGCTGTTCATCTTCTACGAGGTCTGGCAGTCCAGGGCGCATCTGGATGTCCATTCCGCGCTGCCGCACATGCGGGATTTCCACGAGCGGCGCATGGACTATCTGACACGCGACTTCGAGATCCGCTTGATCGAGATGCTCAGCCCGTCTGCCGCGCGGCAAGCCTGAACGGCAAAATGTCGGGCTGTTGCAGCAAGCGGACGCCGGTTGGCGGCTCTGGTCTGACACCCGCTGATGTAGCTCAAGCTGACATCAATCCCGAGCCAGCACGTCGATGATCGGGCAGTCAGCTCCGCCATCACCCGCATCGCACTGCTGCACCAGTCCGCTCAACACCTGACGCATGGCGGCAAGGTCGGCCATCTTCTGTTCGATCAGTGCCAGCTTGCGGGCCGCCAGCGCCCGCGTTTCCGTGCAGGCGCACGCCGCATCCAGCGTCAACAGCGCCCCCACTTCGTCCAGCGTGAAGCCCAGCGCCTGCGCTCGTCTGATAAAGCGCACGCGCTTGGCCTCATCCGCTGAATAGCGCCGATGGCCGCCCAGCGGCTTGACTGGCTCATCCAGCAGACCACGCCGCTGGTAGTAGCGGATCGTCTCGATGTTCACCCCGGCCGCTTTCGCCAGCTTGCCGATGCTCAGATCTGCCGCCATGAAACTCTCCTTGATTCCGTATCTAGGTACGGGAATTAGAGTAACACTAGGGCAAACAGGTTCAAGGAGACAGGCATGGCACAACTCACCGGAAAAGGCTCGCTGATCGCGGGCGCACTGGCGGCCATCGGCGCGTCGGTGTGCTGTGTCGGGCCGCTCGTTCTGCTGGCCATCGGCATCGGCGGTACGTGGGTCGGCAGTCTGGCAGCGATGGCGCCATACCGGCCCTTCTTCATCGGCCTGACGTGGCTGTTTCTCGGGCTGGCCTTCCGCAAGCTGTATCTGGTGCCGCAAGTCTGCGTGTCGGGCACGCCGTGCGCCGATCCACGCACGATCCGGCGGCAACGGCTCACGTTCTGGATCGTCGCCGTTCTGCTGCTCGGCTTGCTGGCCGTGCCGTGGCTCGCCCCGTTGTTCTACTGAAAGGAGCATTCCATGCGCAAAATGCTGATTGCCGCCCTCGTCGCCCTTCCTCTGGCGGCGTTGGCCGCTCCCCCGAAAACCGTCACGCTGGATGTGCAGAACATGACGTGCGGGCTATGCCCGATCACGGTCAAGAAGTCGTTGGAAAAGGTGGCCGGCGTGAGCGCGGTCAAGGTCGATTTCGACACGAAGACGGCCACCGTCACCTATGACCCCGACAAGGCCCGGCCGGAGGCGCTGACCGAGGCGACGACGAACGCGGGCTATCCGTCCACCGTGCAGAAGTGATGCCGCGATGATCGCCATCGTTCTGGAGTCCGTGCTGACCTGCCCACACTGCGGCTTTGCCAAGCAGGAAAGCATGCCGACGGACGCCTGCCAGTTCTACTACGAGTGCCAGCACTGCAAGGCGCTGCTGCGCCCGAAGCCGGGCGACTGTTGCGTGTTCTGCTCGTTTGGTTCGGTGAAGTGCCCGCCGATCCAGCAGCAGCGTGGGTGCTGCGGATAGGCTTAGCGTAGGACTTTTTCCGTTTTCCGAGACGCCCCCTGGGCAAGGGCAGTGGAGGCCTGGAGCCAGGCCTCCACTGGGGGATATCAGTCGGCGCTGCCCGGCAGCTTGCGCGGGGCCATGAAGTACAGCCAGACCAGGGCGATGAAGTACATGGCCGGGATCATGGTGAACAGCACCGCGTAGTTGTTGTGGGTGACGGTCAGCACGGTGCCGACGATCTGGGTCATGAACATGCCGCCGACGGCCGCGCACATGCCGCCGAAGCCGAACACCGTGCTCATCATGTATTTGGGCGTGTAGTCCATCACCAGGCTCCAGATGTTGGCGGTCCAGGCCTGGTGCGCGCCGACGGCCAGGGCGATGGCCAGCACCGCGACCCATAGGCCGCTGGCGTTGGCGGCGAACACCACGCTGACGATGGTGCAGGCGAACACCAGCATGGACAGCAGGCGCGCGGTGGTGGCGCGCATGCCGCGGCCTATCAGCCAGGATGACAAGACGCCGCCGCCGATGCTGCCGAAGTCGGCGGTCAGCCAGATCAGGATCAGCGGGATGCCCATCTGCGTCACGCTGATGCCGAGGTTGTACTGCTGGTTGAGGAACGGTGGCAGCCAGTACAGATAGAACCAGAACACCGGCGCGGTGATCGAGTAGGCCAGGGCGAAGGCCCAGGTGCCGCGCATGCGCAGGATCTGGCTGAAGGGCACCTTGACCGGCTGCGGCTCGACGTCCTGGTTGATGTAGTCCAGCTCGCTCTGCTGGACGCGCGGATGCTCTTCCGGGTTGTAGTACTTCAGCGCCCACAGCACGACCCACACCAGGCCCAGCATGGACATGGCGAGGAAGGCGGCCTGCCAGCCCCAGACGGAGAGGATCAGCGGCAGCAGCGCCGGGGTGATCATGGCGCCGACGTTGGTGCCGGCGTTGAAGATGCCGGTGGCCATGGCGCGCTCGCCGGCCGGGAACCACACGCGGGTGGTCTTCACGCAGGCCGGATAGTTGGCCGCCTCGGTCAGGCCGAGGATGAAACGGCAGACCATGAAGCCGACCGCCGAGGTCGCCAGGCCGTGAGCGCCGGTGGCGACGCTCCACAACAGCACCGCGAGGAAGAACGCACGTTTCACCCCGACCCGGTCGATGAAGCGGCCCTGCAGGACGAAGCCAATCGCGTAACCGACCTGGAACCAGAAGTTGATGTTGGCGTAATCCATCGCCGTCCAGCTCATTTCCTTGGCCAGGATCGGCTGCATCACCCCGAGCGCGGCGCGGTCGATGTAGTTCAGGGTGGTGGCGAAGAACACCAGCGCCAGCATGCCCCAGCGGGTCTTGCCGACGGCGAAGGCGCCGCGGATCTTGCTGCCGATGCTGCTGTGCATGACGGGCGCAGCCATGGGAGTGCTTTGGGATTGGAACATTTCGTGTGGCCATCCGTTCAGGGACTGGAGGTGGGGCTCACCCGCAGTCGGGACTTTTTGTTCGCTCAGCTCCGCTTGGCAAGAACTTCAGCGACCACGGGGGTGCTGTCATCCGCCAGGCCCTAGGGCTGAACCGAATCGCGCTGGCGTTTCAGTTGGGCCGAGGTTCTGGACTGCTGCTGGGGCGCTTGACTGAGGGCGCGCCGGAGCCGGTTAAGCGGCTGCGGCCCTGGGGGCTGCTGGCGCCGACATCCGGGTCTGGCTGGGCAGCGTGGGTGTCGCTGCGGATGGGGCGAGGGAACACACGAAGGGGTGTGGCTTGTGGGCCGGTCGAGCAGTAATTGCGTACATGGCATTTACCCGATTCTTGAAATTGTTATGTGTGTGGTGCGGTGGTGCGATTGCAGAACATCCGGCTGGAAAGGGCAGGTTGGGTTTCCAGGCGTTGGGGTCTATGGCTGCAATGTGTTGAAGATGGTGCGCACTGATCGAAAAATCGTCAATTCGATAACCGGCCTTTTGTTCGATAAACGAACACAAAACTAACCGGTTCGTACATTCTTAATTGCTGTGGGAAAATACCGCGCGAATAATCGATTCGCCAGAGTTGCGTCCGCTTGCAGGCCCCGAGCGGTGTTCAAACCGACGACTGACCTGGCTCATGCAATCCACGGTCGCGGCCCGCAGAGGCCGCTCCATCACCCAGGAGCTCAGCATGCAGCGCTCGATTGCCACCGTCTCCCTCAGCGGTACCCTGCCGGAAAAACTCGAAGCCATCGCCGCTGCCGGTTTCGATGGCGTGGAAATCTTCGAAAACGACCTGCTCTATTACGACGGTAGCCCGCGTGACGTGCGGCGCATGTGCCAGGACCTGGGCATCGCCATCACCCTGTTCCAGCCGTTCCGCGACTTCGAAGGCTGTCGCCGCGACCGCCTGCCGCGCAATCTCGACCGTGCCGAGCGCAAATTCGATTTGATGCAGGAACTGGGCACCGACCTGGTGCTGGTGTGCAGCAACGTCGCCGCCGATTCCCTCGGTGACGAGGACATTCTCATCGACGACCTGCGCCTGCTGGCCGAACGCGCCGGCGCGCGTGGCCTGCGCATCGGCTACGAGGCGCTGGCCTGGGGCCGCCACGTCAACACCTGGCAGCAGGTGTGGAACATCGTCAAGCGCGCCGACCATTCGGCGCTCGGCGTGCTGCTCGACAGCTTCCACACCCTGTCGATCAAGGGCGACCCGGCCGCCATCGCCGAGATTCCCGGCGACAAGATCTTCTTCGTGCAGATGGCCGACGCGCCGCTGCTGGCCATGGATGTGCTGGAGTGGAGCCGGCACTTCCGCTGCTTCCCCGGCCAGGGCGAGTTCGACCTGCCGGGCTTCCTCGCGCCGATCATCCGCAGCGGCTACAGCGGGCCACTGTCGCTGGAGATCTTCAACGACGGCTTCCGCGCCGCACCGCCGCGCGGCAACGCCGCCGACGGCCTGCGCTCGTTGCTGTATCTGGAGGAGAAGACCCGCAAGCGGCTGGAGCAGGACGTTACCCCGCCGGCCAATCTCGACATTCTCTTCGCCCCGCCAGCGGCTGGGCGCTACGACGGCGTGGAGTTCCTCGAGTTCGCCGTCGACGAGGCGCGCGGCGCCAAGCTGAGTGGCTGGCTGGAGCGCCTGGGCTTCGCCAAGGCCGGCCAGCACCGCTCCAAGGAGGTCAGCTTGCTGCGCCAGGGCGACATCAACATCGTCCTCAATGCCGAGCCGTACTCCTTCGCCCACAGTTTCTTCGAGGCCCACGGCCCGTCGCTGTGCGCCACCGCGCTGCGGGTCAAGAACGGCGCTAGCGCCCTGGAACGCGCGCGCGAGTTCAAGGGTCAGCCCTATCGCGGCCTGGTCGGCCCCAACGAACGCGAGATTCCCGCCGTGCGCGCGCCGGACGGCAGCCTGATCTACCTGGTGGAGCAGGGCGCCAGCGGGCAGACCATCTACGACAGCGACTTCAACCTCAGCCCCGCGGCCAGCCCGAGCGGCAGCCTGCAGCGCATCGACCACATGGCCATGGCCCTGCCGGCCGATGGCCTGGACAACTGGGTGCTGTTCTACAAGAGCCTGTTCGACTTCGAGGCCGACGACGAAGTGGTGCTGCCCGACCCCTACGGCCTGGTCAAGAGCCGCGCCCTGCGCAGCCGCTGCAGCTCCATCCGCCTGCCGTTGAACATCTCGGAGAACCGCAACACGGCGATCTCCCACGCCCTGTCCAGCTATCGCGGCTCCGGCGTGCACCACATCGCCTTCTCCTGCGCGGACATCTTCGCCGAGGTCAGCCGCGCCAAGGAGGCCGGCGTGCCGCTGTTGGACATCCCGCTCAACTACTACGACGACCTCGCCGCGCGCTTCGATTTCGACGACGAGTTCCTCAGCGAACTGGCCTACTACAACGTGCTGTACGACCGCGACGCCCAGGGCGGCGAGCTGTTCCACGTCTACACCGAGCCGTTCGAGGAGCGCTTCTTCTTCGAGATCATCCAGCGCAAGAACGGCTACGTCGGTTACGGCGCGGCCAATGTCGCGGTACGTCTGGCGGCGATGGCCAAGGCGCGTAGCAGCGTAGCCAAGCAGGCACGGTTGTAACCGCTTGGGTAGGGTGGATGTCGCTTGTTACATCCACCGGCTGTGGTGGAAAACGCTGCGCGGTTTTCCACCCTACGGAATTGGCTCGGCGGCCTCCCTCTCCCCCAACCCCTCTCCCACAAGTGGGAGAGGGGAGGGACGGCGGCCCCGTCGCCTTCCTTCGCCCCGCCGAGCGGCCCATAATTGGCCGATTCCACCGATGGCCATGAGTCCAGCATGATGAATTCCGCCGACACCCCTGCCGAGCCCGTAGAAGTGCCGCGCAAGAGCCGCAAGAACAATCCGGAGAAGACCCGCGAGGACATCCTCCAGGCTGCCGTGGCCGAGTTCGTCCAGCAGGGTTTGTCCGGCGCGCGGGTGGATGCCATCGCCGAGCGCACCCACACCTCCAAACGCATGATCTACTACTACTTCGGCAGCAAGGAGCAGCTCTACGTCGAGGTGTTGGAGAAGCTCTACGGCGATATCCGGCGCACCGAGAGCCAGCTGCATCTGGCCGAACTGGCGCCGCAGGAAGCGATCCGCCGGCTGGTGGAGTTCACCTTCGACCACCACGACCGCAACGTCGATTTCGTCCGCATCGTCAGCATCGAGAACATCCACCACGGCGAGTACGTGAAGCAGTCCAAGGCGATCCGCTCGCTGAGCAACACCATGCTCCACTCCCTCGACGACATCCTCCGGCGCGGCGAAGCCGAGGGCCTGTTCCGCAGCGGCCTCGACCCGCTCGACGTGCATCTGCTGATCAGTTCCTTCTGCTTGTACCGTGTCTCCAACCGCCACACCTTCGGCGAGATATTCCAGGTCGACCTGTCGGGCGAGCAGGTCAAGCAGCGCCACAAGCAGATGATCTGCGAGTCGGTGCTGCGTTATATCCAGCCCTGAAGGGGCGCCAGGCCCGCGCGCGACGCGCGGAGCCAGCCGGCAGATTAGGTTGTGCATTCTAGAGCGGCGGGACAACCCTCCACCGTCGTTACCAGACAAGTACAAGCACAGCGACTTCCGTAATCACTGCCTTCACGGGTGTTGGGGCACGACCCCGACGGGAGGAAATATGTACCTGCGATGCTTCTTTCTGGGATGCCAATGGGACGAAGGGATACTCACCGAGGTGGGCTCTGAGGTGATGCTCTGCCAGCGATGTTGTCGCTGCGGAGCGCATCAGTACCTGAAGGTAATGAGCAGCCCCGAAACGCCTGAGTAAATCGCCAGCCAATGGAGTGCGCCCGCTGTCTCGGCCGCCGTGGTGTGGCGGTGCGCTTCTGGCTGTGCCTTCTTGCTGTTCCGGCTGCGGGATGCTCGCCGTTATCCATCTGGGGGCGTCGGCTATGCAGGGGCGGATTAGAATAGGTGTTCCTATCGATTCGCCCGGGAGACCTGCCATGGCCACGCTCATGCAAGCGGTTCAGGGGGATATCACCCGCCTCGAGGTGCAGGCGATCGTCAACGCGGCGAACTCTTCCCTGCTCGGCGGAGGCGGCGTGGATGGCGCAATCCATCGTGCCGCCGGCCCGCAATTGCTCGAAGAGTGCCGCAAGCTCGGTGGCTGCCCGACCGGCGAGGCGCGCATCACTGCCGGCTATCGACTGCCGGCTCGGTATGTGATTCACACCGTCGGCCCGGTCTGGCGCGGCGGTGGGCATGGCGAGGCGCAGCTGTTGGCCTCCTGCTACCGCCGCTGTGTGGAAATCGCCAGCGAGCGCGGCATCGCCTCGCTGGCCTTTCCCTGCATCAGTACCGGTGTCTACGGTTATCCGCTGGAACAGGCGGCGCAGATCGCGGTGAGCACGGTGCGCAGTGCCGCGCAGGCCACGACTATCGAGTCGGTGCTGTTCTGCTGCTTTTCCGCCTCAGACCTGGCGCGCTACCAGCGGCTGCTCGGCGTCGACAGCTGAGCTGGCCTGCCCGGCCAGCGCCAGGCCGGCGAGATAGCCGAAGGTCATCCCCGGGCCGAGGGTAATGCCGCCGCTGGGGTAGTGGCCGGCCATCACGCTGGCCATGTCGTTGCCCACTGCGAACAGTCCCCCGATCGGCTCGTCCTGACCGTCCAACACCCGTGCCGCGGCGTCGGTGCGCAGGCCGGCGAAGGTGCCGAGGCTGCCCGGCAGCAATTTCACTGCATAGAACGGCCCGCGCTCGAGCGGCCGCAGCGAGGGGTTGGGGCCGTGCAGGACCTCGCCCTGGGCCCTGTTGTAGGCCGAGGCGCCGCGCTGGAAGTCCGGGTCCTCGCCCTGCGCGGCATGCTGGTTGAAGCGCTCGACCGTAGCCTGCAACTGCGCGACATCGATGCCGCAGCGTGCCGCCAGTTCACTCAGGTTGCGGCCCTTGAACAGATAGCCGCGGCGCTGGTAATAGGCGGTGGGGAAGGGGAACGGCTTGGCCCAGCCGATGCCGTAGCGGCGCTGCGCTTGGTGGTCGCAGAGCAGCCAGGCCTCGTGCGCCTCGCCCTTCGGCGTGGCCTTGAACAACGCGTTCATGAAGTCGTGGTAGCAGTCGGCCTCGTTGCAGAAGCGTCGCCCATTTCTGCGCACGGCGATAAAGCCGGGCTTGGCGCGGTCGAGCAGATGCGGAAAGTGGCCGAGACTGCCGTCGCGGCGTGGCACCAGGGAGACCGGCGCCCAGGCGCCGGCCTGGGCTAGATCGTCGGCTACCCGCGCGCCGAGCTGTTCGCCGAGGCGCAGGCCGTCGCCTGTGTTGCTCGGCGGTGCGGCGGAGCGGTGTTCGCTGCCGTTCGGTGCATGCGGCATCAGCTCGGCGAGGCGCTGGCGGTCGTGGGGAAAGCCGCCGCAGGCCAGCACCACGCCACGGCTGGCGCGTATTTCGGTGAGGCTGCCGAAGTGCTCGATCTGTGCGCCGCTGCCCCGGCCATCCTGGCTGAGCAGGCGCTTGGCCGGCGCCTCGGTGAGCAGCTTGACGTCGAGGTCCAGGGCGCTGCGCAACAGCCGGGCGACCAGTGCGTTGCCGTTGACCAGTTGCATGCCGCGGCGGTGCAGCACGAGATCGCGGCAGTGCCGCAGCAGGCGCTTGGCGACGTACAGCGCGGCGCGCGGCGAGCGGCTGGCGTTGAAGAAGTTGGCCATGTCCAGACCGCCGGCGATGCCCATGCCGGCCAGGCTGACGATGTCCAGCGGTGGGCGCAGTTTGGCGATCCAGGCGCCCAGCTCATGGCCGTCGAACGGCTGTGCACAGAGCGAGCGGCCACCGCGCCCGGCACCCTCGCCGTCGTGCATATCCGGCATCTTGCTACCCGAATAGAACTGCACGGCGGTATGCCGCTGGAAGAACTCGACCATCTCCGGACCGCGCTCGAGATAGCTGCGCTGGCGCTCGTCGAGGGCGTCGGCGTGCACTTGGGCGCGCAGGTAACGCTCCGGCGCGTCGTCGTGCTCGATATTGCCCTCGGCGACTGCCAGCGGGTTGCGCGGAATCCACAGCCAGCCGCCGGACCAGGCGCTGGTGCCGCCGAGCTGACTGGTCTTTTCCACGACTATCACCTTCAGCCCGTGGTGGGCGGCAGTCACCGCCGCCGCCAAGCCGGAGGCGCCGGAGCCGATGACCAGAACGTCACAGTGGAGAGTGTCGGGGCATTGCATGGCAGGGATTCCGTTGTGATTCTGGGATCTGTGCCCCTCTCTCATTCATGGGAGAGGGGCCCGGGGAGAGGGTAAACAGGCAACTCAGCCCGGAGGATGGGTTGAGCGCAGCGATACCTATCTGTTGCCCGACCTGCCGCTCGTTGGCTATCGCTGCGCTCAACGCCAACCTGCAGCCGGTCTTCTGGCTCACTTCAACGGCGAAAACCCGGTCGGGCGCATCAGCCGCGACTCCAGGCGCAGCACCGCGCCGAGCTCCTTGTTCTTGCGCGAGAACTCCGCCCAGCGCGGGTCGGCGGCCATGCTGCCGCGGCGGGCGATGCGCTCGTCGAGGCTCTCGTAGGCCCAGATATGCACCACCTGGTTGGCCTCGCCAAACTCGGTGGTGAAGAAGCCGACCAGCTTGCCCAGGTGCTCGGTCTGCACCGCCAGGGCGTCGCTCTGGTACAGCGCCAGCCAGTCGGCCAGCTTGGTCGGGGCGATGGTGTAAGTGCGCAGTTCGTAATACATGCTCAGTTCTCCACTGTGGTTTTCGAGGTGGCCGGCGTCGCGAGGCGCTCGGCGATATGGCTGGCGGCGATGTAGCCGAAGGTCAGGCCGGGGCCGATGGTGATGCCGGGGCCGGGGTAGGTGCCGTCCATCAGCGAGTTCATGTCGTTGCCGGCGGCGTACAGGCCGGGGATCGGCGCGCCGGACTTGTCGAGCACGTTGGCGTGAGCGTCGGTGACCAGGCCGCGGGCCGAACCGAGGTCGCCGGTGAACAGTTGCACGGCGTAGTAGGGCGCTTTGCTCAGTGGCGCGTTGCACGGGTTGGGCCGGTGCTCGGGGTCGCCCATGTAGCGGTTGTAGGCGTTGCCGCCCTTGGCGAACGCGCACGCGGGCGTCGGCGTTGTAGCGCTCCAGGGTCGCGCGCAGGCCCAGTGGGTCGATGCCGATGGCCTGGGCCAGTTGTTCCGGGCTGTCGGCGCGCTGCAGGTAGCCGGCTTCGATCAGCGCCGAGTTGTCCACCGGCTTCGGCCGTGCCAGGCCCAGGCCGTACTTGTTCATGGCCTCGGCATCGCAGATCAACCAGCACGGCGCATTGCCGGTGGCGAACATGGTCTGGACGAAATGGTGGTAGGAGTCGGATTCGTTGACGAAGCGCTGGCCGGCCCGGTTCACCGCGATCACCCCCGGCTTGGCGCGGTCGGTGACCAAGTGCGGGAAGCGTTCGCGCTCGCCATTCCTGTGCACCAGCTCGGAAACCGGCGCCCAGAAGAAGTTGGCCGTCAGGCCCTGGCCGCTGGCGGCATCCACCGCCTCGCCGAGGCGCAGGGCATCGCCGCTGTTGGTCGGCGGCGACATGCTCAGGTGCGGCGCGCAGCTGTCCGGGCGGTTGCTGGCGGCGATCGTGCCGGCGGCGAAGCCACCCATGGCGCAGACCACGCCGCCGTGCGCCCGTACCCGCTCCAGACGCCCTGCGCGCTTGACCTGTACGCCCACCACCACGCCATGCTCGACGATCAGCGACTCTGCCGCACTGTTCAGCCACAGCTCGGCGCCGTTGGCGAAGGCGCTGGTGGCCAGTCGCGCGATCAGCGCGTTGCCGGTGGTCAGGCGGGTGCCGCGGTGGTGACTGAGGCGGTCGACGCCGTAGCGCGCCATCAGCTTGAGGCAGTGCCAGAGCGATTTCGGCGAGCGCTTGAAACTGAGGAAATGCTGGATGTCGACGCGGTTGACCATCATCCCGCCGAACAGCAGCATGCCCGGCGGCGGCATTTTCAGGTCCTTGAAGCGCTCGCCCAGACGGCGGCCGTCGTACTCGACCATCTCCAGCGCGCGGCCGAATTCGCTGCCGCCGTCCTCGTCCGGGTAGTAGTCCGGCGACAGCGGACGCAGGCTGTAGTGCAGTTCGGTGTTGGCCTCTAGCCAGCGTAGCGCCTCGTGGCCGCGGGCGATAAAGGTGTCGACCAGTTCGGCGTTGTAGCCGGCGCCGATGATCTTCTTGAGATAAGTGCGCATCGCCTCGGGCGAATCCTCGGCGCCGGCGGTCTTGGCTTGGTCGGTGCCGTAGACCCAGGCGGCGCCGCCGGAAATCGCCGAGGTGCCGCCGAAACGCTCGGCCTTTTCGACGATCAGCACCTTGAGGCCGCGACAGGCGGCGCTGGCCGCGGCGGCGAAACCGGCGGCGCCGCTGCCGAGCACGACCACGTCGTAGTCGCGGGTGAAGGCGGGTTGACTGATGCTGGTCATGGCTCAGATCTCCAATGGGGTCACGCCCATGAAGGCGCCGAGGTTGCCGAGCTGGGCGAAGGCCATTTGCGCGCCGGTCTGGATGCGGCAGCCGCGTGAACGGGCGAAGGCCAGCAGCGGAGTTATCTCCGGCGAGGTGACCACGTCGGCGACCAGAGTTGCCGCTTGCAGGCTGTCCAGCAGCTCGGCCGGCAGCGGCAGCTCGCCGGTGCCGCCCATGCCCACCGGCGAGGCGTTGACCAGCAGATCGAAACCGTCCAGCGAGCGATATTCGGTGCCGATCTCCAGCGCCGGGAAGGCGCTGCGCAGCAGCTCGGCGAGGGTGCCGGCGCGTTCGCTGCTGACGTCGGCGATCACCAGGCGGCGCACCCCGGCCTGGCACAGCGAATAGGCGATGGCGCTGCCGACCCCGCCGGAACCGATCACCAGCGCGCTTTTGCCCTTGGCCTGGAAGTCGTGCTGGCGCGCGGCGTTGAGGAAGCCTTCGCCGTCGACGTTATCGCCGAGCAGGCGGCCGTCGCTCTCGCGGCGAATGACGTTGACCGAGCGCAGCGCGGCGGCACGTTCGCTGAGGCCGTCGAGGCGGTCGACCAGGGTCTGTTTGTACGGCACGGTGACCACGCAACCGCGCAGGTTCTGCCAGCCGCGCAGGCTGGCGAGGAAGGCGTCGAGCGCCGCTTCCTGCAGGTCGATGGCGATCATCGCCAGGTTCTGGCCATGGTTGGCGAACCAGGTGTTGAAGTTTTCCGGCGATTTCACTTGCGCAATGGGCGAACCGACGATCGCGACCAGTTCGGTCGAACCACGAATCATGCTGAACCTCCACGGCCTGTTGGCGTTGTTGTGGCGGGGAGGTTGCGCCCGCGAGCGGGAGACGCCAACGTGCTTGGCGGTTGTTCAGCTTGTTTATCGCATTGCCACTGCGATAATCGCACTATTACGTCGAATTGCTTGGAGCCCTGCACGTGGACAAAGCCATCATCCATCCCCGCGATCTGATCGCCGGCCTGCAGAAGGGCCTGGCACTGATGCAGCTGTTCAGCGCCGACCTGCCGCGCCTGAGCGTGCCGCAGGCGGCCAAGCTGTCCGGGCTGACGCCGAGCGCGGCGCGACGTTTCCTGCTGACGCTGGTACACGAGGAGTTCGCCGAGACCGACGGCCGCCTCTACTGGCTGACCCCCAAGGCGCTGCGTATCGGCCAGGCCTATGTCGATTCGGCGCAGCTGCCGCGCATGCTGCGGCCCATCGTCGAACAGGTGGCGCGCACCACCCAGGAGCACGTGTCGGTCGGTACCCGCGACGGCGACGAGATCGTTCATGTGGTGCGCAGTCGCTACAGCCACATCGCCTCGCTGTCGATTCGCCCCGGCTCGCGGGTGCCGATGTATTGCACGGCCAGCGGGCGGATCTGGCTGGCGGCGCTGGACGAGACGGAGCTGGACGGCTATTTCCAACGCAATCCGCCGCGCCAGCTGACGCCCTACACCCTGACCGATGTGGCGGCATTGAAGGCCGAGTTGCGTCAGGTTGCCAGCCAGGGCTTCTCGGTGGTCGATCAGGAATTTGAGATCGGCATGCGTGTGCTCGGCGTGCCGCTGACCGACCGCCGCGGCCGGCTCAAGGCGACCCTGGCGATCACCACCCATGCCTCGCGGCTGACCGTGGAGGAAATGCGTTTTCGCTACCTGGCGCCGTTGTACGAGGCGCAGGCGCTGCTCAAGCCGGTGCTGGATTGATGGGTGTTCATCGATGGGGCGGGTGGCGACCAGGTGGCGGCTGCAATTGGCGGGTTCCCCTTACGAAATACGTGCGCTTACCGCCCCGTTTGCTCTTGTGCTGGTGGGGCGCGCAGCTAATCACCCGATAATGCCTGGTGCTGTCCAACACGAGTTCCGTCATGTCCGTTGAATTTCTCCGCCTGGCGCTTGCCTGCGGTGCTCTTCACCGGTGTTTCCAAGGGCGGTTTCGGCGGCGCCCTGGGTGGTATCGCCGTGCCGCTGATGGCCTTGGCAATGCCGCCGACCCAGGCGGCCGCCATCGTACTGCCAATCCTGTGCATGGCCGACGTGACTGGGCTGAGGCGCTTCTACGGCCAGTGGGACACACGCAACCTGAAGATCATGCTGCTCGGTGCGCTGCTTGGCCTGAGCTTCGGTCTGCTCAGCGAGCGTTTCATTGGCCTGCTGGTCACCGGTATCCAACTGCTGGTGCAGAACTGGTGAGCGCTGTGCACCCCTCTCCCATTTGCGGGAGAGGGGGCGGGGGAGAGGGCGACTGAATCGCTTAGAACCTGTTTACGATCTGCTGCGCGTCGGCCATACGGCGTTGAAATCGGACTCAGGCTGCTCATTTACAACTCGTAAACTGCGCGCCTTCGCCCGATTTCGCCTTGTCTGGCTCTAGCTCGCGAGATCGTAAACAGGTTCTTAGCTGTTCATGCTCTGGAAATGCGCCTGCATGCGCTCGGCATTGGCCGGCGTGCCGGTGAACAACTCGAACGCCTTGACCGCCTGGAACACCGCCATGGTGCCGCCGTCCAAGGTGCGGCAGCCGAGGGCGCGGGCGTGCCTGAGCAGCTCGGTCTGCAGCGGGAAGTAGATGATCTCGGCGACCCACAGTTCGGCGCGCAGCAACTCCACCGGCAGCGGCGTGCCGGGCAGCTTGGCCATGCCCACCGGGGTGGTGTTGACCAGGCCGTCGGCGGCGGCCACGGCGGCGGCCAGGTCCAGGCCGACCACCGCGCGACCGGCGCCGAAGTGGGCATTGAGGCTGTCCACCAGACCCTGGGCGCGGCTCGGGTCGACCTCGAACAGGGTCAGTTCTTCGACGCCTTCGCTGAGCAGTGCGTGGGCCACCGCCGCGCCGGCGCCACCGGCGCCCATCTGCACCACGCGCCGCCGGGAGACATCCGGCAGGCCACGGCGCAAGCCTTCGGCGAAGCCCAGGCAGTCGGTGTTGTGGCCGACGCGCTTGCCGTTCTGGAACACCACGGTGTTGACGGCACCGATCCCGCGCGCCTCGGCGGACAGCTCGTCGAGCAGTGGGATCACCGCCTGCTTGCAGGGGAAGGTGATGTTCAGGCCGGTGAAGCCCATGCGCTCGGCGGCGCTCAGCAGCTCGGGGAGGGCGCTGCTGTCTAGCTTGAGCTGGTCGGGATCGAGCAGCCGGTACAGGTAGCGGATGCCCTGGGCATCGCCCTCGTGTTCGTGCAGCGCCGGGGTGCGCGAGGCCTGGATGCCGGCGCCGATCAGGCCGGCGAGTACGGATGTGTTCTGGGTCATGGCAGTCAGGCTTTCAGCAGGTGGGCGAAATGTTCGATGGCCAGGCGATAGCCATGGGCGCCGAAACCGGCCAGCACGCCGACGGCGATGGCGGAGACAAACGAGTGGTGACGGAACTCCTCACGCTTGTGCACGTTGGACAGGTGCACCTCGATCACCGGCAGTTCCACCGCGGCCAGGGCGTCGCGGATCGCCACCGAGGTGTGGGTCCAGGCCGCCGGGTTGATGACGATGCCGGCATGCCGGCCGCGCGCCTGGTGAATCCAGTCGAGCAGTTCGCCTTCGTGGTTGGTCTGGCGAAACTCCAGAGCCAGACCGTGTTCGGCGGCGCTGCGCTGGCACAGCGCTTCGATGTCGGCGAGGGTTTCGTGGCCGTAGGTAGCCGGTTCGCGGGTGCCCAGCAGATTCAGATTTGGGCCGTTGAGCACCAGGAGCGTACGGGTCATGCGCAGTTTCTCCGCTGTTGTTCTTGTCGCCCGAGAGGGGCAGGGATCATGTGTGAGTAAAATGTACTAACTGGTTAATTAGGTCAATTTGCTTGAAGCTCGGCCATGGCCGCAAGATGACGTTCGTGGGCCGGGTTGGCCGCTCGAAGGCATCTGCAAAAGAGGCTGAAAGCCTTGGATTCAGGCGGTTGCCGAGAGATGGGCGGGAGCTCCCGCAGCGCTTGGGCGGGGCTCAGAGGCAGGCGATAAAGCGTTCGATAATCGGACGGCAGGAGGCGGTCGCGCCGTCGTCTGCCAGGGTGCGGCGGAACGCATTCTTGTTCAGGCGCTGGGCTTGGCGTGATCGGCCAGGTAGGCTGCTATCAGGTTCTGCACGAAAACTACCTGCGCTCGGTGATGCTGCGTTAAAAACAGGCTCGGACAGTGGCTTGCCACTGAACGCCCACAGGGCGGCCCGTTAGGGCGAGTGAAGCGAGTACTGCTCATTTACAACTCGTAAACTCCGCGTCCTCACCTGTTTTATTCGCTGGCGCTCACCCTTCGGGCCAGCCTTTGGCTGTTACTCCCGTTGGTCGTTGCGCCTTGCCTGACCTTCGCTCGGTGACTTTTCGTGCAGAACCTAGGCAGGTCAATGGCCTGGTCAGCAGCGGCAAGGCAAGTGGCCTCATCGCATCAAGGACTATCGAGTTAAGGAACTATCGATGCTGGATAAGCGCTCAATGGAAAAACTGACGTCGCGTGAGCTGTTGGATGTACTGATTCGTGCCGGCCTGATCACTGTGCTGGTGATCTCCTGCTACGCGATCTTCCACCCCTTCATGAGTTTGATGCTGTGGGCGCTGATTCTGGCGGTCACCCTCTACCCGCTGAACAGCCTGCTGGCCGCCCGCCTGAATCAGCGCCAGGGCCGCGCGGCATTGATCATCGTGTTGGTCGGGCTGATCCTGCTGATGCTGCCGCTGGCCCTGCTCGGTGGCTCGATCGTCGACTCGGTGCAACAGGGCAAACAGCTGCTGGAAAGCGGCGGGCTGAAGATTCCGCCGCCAGCGCCCGCGGTGGCCAGTTGGCCGCTGATCGGCGAGCCGCTGTTCAACTTCTGGCAGCATGCCTCGAGTGACATGAGCTGGTTGCTGCATCAGGTGCTGCCGCATGTCCAGGGGGTGGCCAAAGCTGTGCTGGGCAAGCTGGCCGGGGCGGGCATGGGGCTGATGATATTCATCTTCGCGCTGATCATCGCCGGGGTGATCATGGCCCATGGCGAGGCCGGCACCACCACCGTGCACGCCATCGCCAACCGTGTATCCGGACCGGAGCGCGGGCCGCAACTGGCCGAACTGTGCACGGCGACCATTCGCGCGGTGGCGCAGGGCGTGGTCGGCATCGCCTTTATCCAGATGCTGCTGGTCGGCGTCGGCCTGGTGCTGATGGGCATTCCCGGCGCCGGCTTGCTGGCCCTGGCGGTGCTGCTGCTGGGCATCATGCAGCTGCCGGTGGCATTGATCACCCTACCGGTGATCGCCTATGCCTTCGCCGTTTATGGCGTGTCGGTGGCGACCATCATTTTCGCCATCTGGACCTTCATCGCCGGCTTGGCGGACAACGTGCTCAAGCCGCTGCTGCTCGGCCGCGGCGTTTCGGTGCCGATGCCGGTGGTGCTGATCGGCGCCCTCGGCGGCATGGTCGCCAACGGCATCATCGGCCTGTTTCTCGGCCCGGTGGTGCTGGCGGTGGGCTACCAGCTGTTCATGTCCTGGGTGCACCAGGGCGCGCCGGCGGAGTCGCCGGTCGAGGCGGATACTTCGCCGGCGGGCGAGGGCTAGCCAGCGGAGCGAAGGTGGGGCGGCCAGTTGGTCACCCCGCCTTGATATACAACCTCAGTCGGCACCGGGCAGCAGCACCACCTTCTCCGAGCTGCCTTCATAGCAGCGCTGATAGGCCACCAGCGCCTGATCCAGCGCTACTTCGCGGAAGCCCTGCGGTAGCGGCAGTTCACCCCGATCGAAGTAGCGGCCGATGCGGTCGAGCAGCGCCACGCTTTCCTGCACCGTGTAGAGCAGCGAGTTGACCCCGACTATCACCCCGCCGCGGCGGTAGAGGCTGAGCACCGGCAGGTCGACGTGGCCGTCCACCGGCGCGGCGATCACGGCGATGCGGCCGAAGCGGGCGAGGGCGTTGACCGAGGCCGGCAGCCAGAAGCCGGTGGTGTCGAAGATCACTTCGGCGGCCTGGCCGAAGGCCTGTTCGACCTGGGTCGGCAGGTTTTCCGCGCTGCTCAGCAGGATCGCCTCGATGCCCGCGGCGCGCAGTTGCTCGCGCACTTCGGCGCGGCGCACCCCGGCCACTACCTGGGCGCCACGGGCGCGGGCCAGGGCCAGGGCGGCGTTGCCGACCGCGCCCGAGCCGATCACCAGCAAGCGCGTGCCGGCGCCGACCTGGCTGCGTTCGAGGGCATCCAGCGCAGTGATGTAGGGCACCCCGCAGGTCGCGGCCTGGGCGAAGCTGAGCGCCGCCGGTTTGCGCGCCACGGCATCGGCCGGCAGGCTGAGGTACTGCGCGTGGCTGCCCTCGCGGGTGAAGCCGAGTTCCTTGCCACTGCCCCAGACTTCCACGCCCTGCAGGTGCGCGGGGCCGGCGACGATCACGCCGGCATAGTCGCGCCCCGGAGTGCGCGGCAGGGTGGTGTAGGGGAAGCGGCCGAGGACGTTCTTCACGTCGCTGGGGTTGAGGCCGGCGGCCTTGATCTCGATAAGCACCTCGTCGGCCGCCGGGGTCGGGGTCGGCAGCTCGAGCAGATCGAGGGCGGCGAGGTCGCCGGTGCGGGAGAATTGCAGGGCTTTCATACAGGGTTGTCCTTCTGCCCGCCCAGTCTTGCCGGGCGGGCCGGGTGGCAGGGCTCAGCCTTGCAGCTGGGTGTCGATGCGGATCTCGCCGCTGAGCAGCTTGTGCAGTGGGCAGGCATTGGCGATGTCCAGCAGGCGCGCGCGCTGCGCTTCATCCAGCGCGCCATGCAAATCGATGCGACGCTCGATCTGCGTCAGCGCCGGCGGCGTCAGCTGTTCGGCGCTGATGAACAGCTCGACATCGATCCCCTCCAGGGCCAGGCCCTTGCGCTGGGCATACATGCTGACGGTGATGGCCGTGCAGGCACCGAGCGCCGACAGCAGCAGTTGATGCGGTGACGGCCCGCTGGCGCCGCCGCCGAGATTCTGCGGCGCATCGCCGAACCACTGGTGGGCGCCCTCCGACAGGGTGACCCGGTACGGGGTGCTGCCAATCGTGGCGGAGACGATTTCTGTGCTCATCCTGTTGCTCCTGTGCGGGTTCGGTTCTAGCCGCTTGTTCGCTCGCCGGTGGGCGGGAAGCTGGGCGATACGATAGAGAAACGGTCTGCCGGCGGGTAGTCGCGGCGATTCGCTCGCAGCGTTCCACGGGCGGAACGCTGCTGGGCGTGGCCCGCCGGGTGCGCCGCTTCAGCCGCGGTAATAGCGTTGCGGCACGAACGGCGTTTTGGCGACGTGCATGGCCACCCGCTTGCCACGCACCAGGGCCCAGACCTCGTTGCCCAGGGTTGCCTGGTCGCTCGAGAGATAACCCATGGCCAGCGGCGCGCCGAGGCTCGGGCCGAAGCCGCCACTGCACACCTGGCCGATCGCATGGCCGTCGGCATTGATGATTTGTGCACCCTCGCGCACCGGCGTGCGCTCCTGCGGCAGCAGGCCGACGCGTTTGCGCGCCACGCCATCGCGTTGCTGGGCGAAGATCCGCTCGGCGCCGGGGAAGCCGCCGGCGCGTGTGCCATCGCTGCGGCGCGCCTTGGACAGGGCCCAGCCGAGGCTGGCTTCGATGGGCGTGGTCGCCGTGCTCATGTCATGGCCGTAGAGGCACAGACCGGCCTCCAGACGCAGCGAGTCACGGGCGCCGAGGCCGATCGCTTCGACCTCCGGTTCGGCCAGCAGCCGGCGCGCCAGGGCTTCGGCCTGAGCCGTCGGCACGGAAATCTCGAAACCGTCCTCGCCGGTGTAGCCGGAGCGGCTGACATAGCAGTCGACACCCAACAGCTGAAGCTGGGCGAACTGCATGAAGGTCATGCTGCGCACCTGCGGCGCCAGGCGGGCCAGCACCTCGACCGCCTGTGGGCCTTGCAGGGCGAGCAGGGCGCGGGTCTTGAACAGGCTTTCGACCTCGCAATGTTCGCCGATGTGCTGGCGCAGGTGGGCCAGGTCCTGCTCCTTGCAGGCGGCGTTGACCACCAGGACCAGCTGGTCGCCGGCATTGGCCACCATCAGGTCGTCGAGGATGCCGCCGTGCCCGTCGGTGAACAGGGCATAGCGCTGCAGCCCGGCCGGCAGCTCGAGGATGTCCACTGGCACCAGGCTTTCCAGGGCCTGGGCCGCCCCCTGCCCGCGCAGGATGATCTGGCCCATGTGCGAGACATCGAACAGCCCGGCTTGGGCGCGGGTGTGCTGATGCTCCTTGAGCACGCCCAGCGGGTATTGCACCGGCATGTCGTAACCGGCGAAGGGCACCATGCGCGCGCCGAGTTCGAGGTGCAGGGCATGCAGCGGGGTGCGGGCGAGGGTTTCGGTGGTCATCTAATGCTCCAGTAAAGGTGTAAGAGCCTGTCTACGATCTGCTGTGCGTCGGCCAAACTGCGTTGAAAACGGCTTCGGAATGCTCATTTACAACGAGTAAACTCCGCTTCCTCAGCCGTTTTCGCCTTGTTTGACTCTAGCTCGCAAGATCGTAAACAGGCTCTAACGAGTGGCCGTTTTCCCTCTCCCCAACCCTCTCCCGTAAACGGGAGAGGGGGCTGTCCGCGGGCCGCCACTCCCCTCGCCCATTCATGGGAGAGGGGGCGGGGGAGAGGGTGCTGTTCAACATTCGATGATGTTCACCGCCAAGCCACCGCGGGCGGTTTCCTTGTATTTGCTTTTCATGTCGGCACCGGTCTGGCGCATGGTGCGGATCACTTTGTCGAGCGACACGTAATGCTTGCCGTCGCCGCGCAGGGCCATGCGCGCGGCGTTGATCGCCTTCACCGAGCCCATGGCGTTGCGCTCGATGCACGGCACCTGGACCAGTCCGCCGATGGGATCGCAGGTCAGGCCGAGGTTGTGCTCCATGCCGATCTCGGCGGCGTTCTCCACCTGCGGTGGGGTGCCGCCGAGCACTTCGCACAGCGCGCCGGCGGCCATCGAGCAGGCCACACCGACCTCGCCCTGACAGCCGACCTCGGCGCCGGAGATCGAGGCGTTTTCCTTGTAGAGGATGCCGATGGCGGCGGCGGTGAGCAGGAAGCGCTCGACGCCGTCGAGATTCGCCCCGGGGATGAAGCGCGTGTAGTAGTGCAGCAGGGCCGGGACTATGCCGGCGGCGCCGTTGGTCGGTGCGGTGACCACCCGGCCGCCGTTGGCGTTTTCCTCGTTGACCGCCAGGGCGTAGAGGTTGACCCAGTCGAGCACCACCAGGTTGTCGCGCAGGTTGGCCTCCGGGTGCTCGCTGAGCTGGCGGTACAGCGCGGCGGCGCGCCGTTTGACCTTCAACCCGCCGGGCAGGATGCCCTCGTTGCGGCAGCCGCTGGCCACGCACTCCTGCATCACTTGCCAGATCCGCTGCAGGCCGGCCGAGGTCTCGGCATCCGGGCGCCAGACCTTCTCGTTCTCGCGCATCAGCTGACTGATCGACAGGTCGTGGCTGGCGCACAGCTCCAGCAACTGCTTGCCGGAGGTGAAGGGGTAGGGCAGTTCGGTGCGGTCCTCGACGATGCGATTGAGGCCGGCGGCATTCTCGTCGACGACGAAACCGCCGCCCACCGAGTAGTACTCGCGGCCGCGCAACTGTAGGCCGGCGCGGTCGAAGGCGCGGAAGATCAGGCCGTTGGGATGGAAGGGCAGCGCCTTGCGGATGAACGCCAAGTGCTCCTTCTCGTTGAACGGGATCGGCTTGATGCCCAGCAGCTTGAGCTGGCCGCTGCTGCGCAACTCTTCCAGGCGCGTGGGGATGCTCTGGGTGTCGACCAGATCCGGCTGTTCGCCTTGCAGGCCGAGCAGCACCGCCTTGTCGCTGCCATGGCCCTTGCCGGTGGCGCCGAGCGAGCCGTACAGCTCGACCTTGATGCAGGTGGTGGCGGCGAGCAGGCCGTCGTCCTGCAAGCCTTGGGCGAAACGGGCGGCCGCGCGCATCGGTCCCACGGTGTGCGAGCTGGATGGGCCGATGCCGATTTTGAACAGGTCGAAGACGCTGAGTGCCATAACCTTGGAGCTTCTGCTGAGCGAGTGACTCTTATCTGTCAGCGTAGACCGGGATGCTGCCGCACCGCGCGACACCTGACCGCCAGCAGCTTCAGGCTGCGCTGCGCGATATCTTTGCGGGCGCTGCTTGATATTTTGAACGGGCGATGCGTATTTTGTACGCGTCGCTCATGTGGAGCGGTATCTGTATCTACAAGGATAAGAAGTCATGACTACCGACGGCCGCAGTTCGCTCGCCGAACGCTTGTCCGGCATCGATGAAATCGAGTGTGTAACCCCTGACCTGAATGGTGTGCCGCGCGGCAAGGTGATGACCGCCGAAGGCTTCCTCGAGGGGCGGCGCCTGCAATTGGCCCGTGGCGTGCTACTGCAATGCATCATGGGCGGTTATCCGCCGGCCAGCTTCTACGGCAGCGATGACGGCGATCTGGCGCTGAATGCCGACCCCGCGCAGATCCACCGCCTGCCCTGGAGCGACAGCCCGCGCGCCCTGGCCATCTGCGATGCCGATGAACTGGATGGCCGCAGTTCCGGGCTGTCGACCCGTGCCCTGCTCAAGCGGGTGATCGCCAACTATGCCGCACGCGGCTTGGCGCCGGTGGTGGCGACCGAGCTGGAGTTCTTCGTCTTCGCCCCCAACAGCGACCCGCAGCAACCCTTCCAGCCGCCGCTGGGCCTCGACGGGCGCCGCGAGGCCGGTTATTCGGCGTTCAGCGTCGCTTCCAACAGCGGACTGCGACCGTTCTTCGAGGAGGTCTACCGCTGCATGGCGGCGCTCGGTCTGCCGCGCGACACCTTCATGCACGAGATGGGCGTCAGCCAGTTCGAGATCAACCTGCTGCACGGCGACCCGCTGCTGCTGGCAGACCAGACCTTCCTGTTCAAGCACCTGCTCAAGGAAGTGGCGCTCAAACACGGCCTGATCGTGGTGTGCATGGCCAAGCCGCTGGCCAAGACGCCGGGAAGCTCCATGCACATCCATCAGAGCGTGGTGGAACAGGACAGCGGGCGGAATATCTTCAGCGACGCGGCAGGCGAGGCGACGCCGGCGTTCTATCACTTCATCGGCGGTCAGCAGGCGGCGCTGGCCGACTTCACGCTGCTGTTCGCGCCGAACGTGAATTCCTACCAGCGCCTCTGCCACCCCTACGCTTCGCCGAACAATGCCTGCTGGTCGCACGACAACCGCGCCGCCGGCCTGCGCATTCCGGCCAGCTCGCCGGTGGCGCGGCGGGTGGAGAACCGCCTGCCGGGCGCCGACGCCAATCCCTATCTGGCCTTGGCCGCCAGCCTGGCCGCCGGTCTGTACGGGATCGAGCAGGAGTTGCAGCCGAGTAAGCCGATCCAGGGCGTGTTCGAGGTGCCGGATGAGCTGAGCCTGCCGTGCACCATGCACGCGGCGATCGAGCGGTTGAAGCGCAGCCAGTTGGCGCGGGAACTGTTCGGCAGCGAGTTCATCGAAGGCTACATCGCGACCAAGACGCTGGAGCTGACCAGCTTCTTCGATGAAATCACCCCCTGGGAACGGCGTGTCCTCGCCGCCCAGGCCTAAGAACCTGTCTACGATCTGCTGCGCGTCGGTCAAACTGCGTTGAAAACGGCCTCGGAATGCTCATTTACAACGCGTAAACTCCGCTTCCTCAGCCGTTTTCGCCTTGTTTGACTCTAGCTCGCGAGATCGTAAACAGGCTCTAACAGGCTGTCGTGCTAGTGGTCTGTACGGCTAGTTGCTGAACTCAAGTTCTGATGACTGGGGTTCTGAGAGCCTGTTTACGATCTCGCGACTGCAGACGCCAAAATTGGCTAATTTGAACTAGCCACACAGGCCACTAACATTCGGCACGGAGGCGCCCAGCAGTCCATGCGAGTCATCTGGAAATCCTTCAGAGCGCTGTATTTCGCTACCCTGCTGATGCTGATCGGTTCCGGTCTGCTCAGCACTTACCTGGCGCTGCGCCTGGCCGGGCGGGTCGATGGCCTGTGGGTCGGCGCGCTGATGGCGGCCAACTACTTCGGCCTGGTGCTCGGCGGCAAGCTTGGCCACCGGCTGATCGCCCGGGTCGGGCATATCCGCGCCTATGTCGCCTGCGCCGGCGTGGTTACCGCCGCGGTGCTCGGCCATGGTCTGCTCGACTGGCTGCCGGCCTGGCTGGTGCTGCGCGCGCTGGTCGGTCTGGGCATGATGTGCCAGTACATGGTGATCGAGAGCTGGCTCAACGAGCAGGCCGAGGCGAGCCAGCGTGGCCAGGTGTTCTCCGGCTACATGATCGCTTCCTACCTCGGGCTGGTGCTGGGGCAACTGGCGCTGGTGCTGCATCCGGGGCTCGGCCCGGAGCTGTTGATGCTGGTGGCGCTGTGCTTCGCCCTGTGCCTGGTACCGGTGGCGCTGACCCGCAAGCTGCACCCGGCGCCGCTGCATCCGGCCCCGCTAGAGCCGCGTTTCTTCCTCGAGCGGGTGCCGCAGTCGCTGACCACTGTGCTGGTGTCAGGGCTGGTCATCGGCGCCTTCTACGGCTTGGCGCCGCTCTATGCCACGCAACAGGGGCTGGGCACCGAGCAGGTCGGCCTGTTCATGGGTAGCTGCATCCTCGCCGGGCTGCTGGTGCAGTGGCCGCTGGGCTGGTTGTCCGACCGCCGCGAGCGTGCCGGCCTGATCCGTGGCTGCGCGATCCTGCTAGCCCTGGCCGCGCTGCCGCTGGCGCTAATGCCGCAGGTTCCGCTGCCGTTGCTGTTTGCGGTCGGCTTCCTGGTCTGCCTGCTGCAGTTCTGTCTCTATCCGCTGGCCGTGGCCTTCTCCAACGACCATGTCGAGGCCGAGCGGCGGGTTTCCCTGACGGCCATGCTGCTGGTCACCTTCGGCGTCGGCGCCTGCATCGGGCCACTGCTGGGCGGGGGGCTGATGCGTCTGCTGGGGGCCAACATGCTGTATGCGTTCATCTGCCTGTGCGCCTTGCTGCTGGCCTTGCGGGTGCGGCCGGATGCGGTGACCCATCTGCACCAGGTCGAGGATGCGCCTCTGCACCATGTGGCCATGCCGGACAACCTGACCAGCTCACCGCTGGTGGCAGCGCTCGATCCGCGGGTCGACGAGCAAACGGTGCAGGAGCAGATGAAGGGGGAGCCGCAGTCGGCCGAGGCAAAGACCTGAGCGTCTGTTCAGGCTCTTTCTGCTCTTGTTGGATTTAGGCGCGCGGCGACGAAGCCCAGCTCATGGCGTTTGTCGTGCCACTGCGATCCTGGCCAGGCATCGCTGTTGGGCTTCGCGGAGCTCAGCCCAACCTACAAACTTGGTTCACTGCAGCGCCGGTGTTCAGAGCTCGTCGCGGCGTGCTTCGCGCTGCAGTTGATAGACGAAACGCTCGATCTGTCGCTGCTCCAGGCCGCTCATGCGGTGGAAGCGCATGCCGGCAAAGCTCAGGTCGAGTTTTTCCTCGTATTGCACATGGCGCAGCTCCACCGAGGTGGTCATCGCGCCGAAGGGCAGGTGGGCGGTGAATTGCTCGTAGACCTGGCCCGCTTGCAGTTGCTTGCTGACGTCACCGGGGAAGCGCAATTTGCAACCGGTGGCGGAGATGTCCAGCAGTTGCCCCTTGATCGCCGGTTTCAGTTTTTCCCCGGCCAGTTCGATATTGATCAGCTGCGTCTGCTTCAGCGGGGCGCGGAAAGCATTGCGGCGCTGATGGTAGTGGACCTCGACGGGCAGGGCGCTCCAGTAGCAGCGATGGCCGTCGAACTCGCCGGCCTGCACCGGCTGCAGGCATTCCCAGGCGATCCGCACGCCATCATGGAAGCCTTCGACTTTGAAGCTCTCGCCGTTAGTGAGAAAACGCTCTCCATCGTTCGGCATCAGTTCGTCGAAGGCCAGGTAGCCGCGCTCGCGGTCGACCTCGATCAGGTAGCTCTGAAAGCGCTGACTGCGCTCATGGAAGGTGATCACCAGCGGATCGTGATGCTGTTGCAACTGACGCAGGTTGGCGAAGATTTCCAGGGGCGCCTTGAGAATCTTCGGCGGCTGCGGGCCATTATCCGCGTTGAAGGGGTTGGACACGGTCCACAAATCTCCGAACTGACTCCGGCATCAGCATACTGGCGTTGTGCCGGTATGTCCCCTGTGCCTTGCTTATGAGTGGATTCAGGCCTGGCTGAGCGGGCGCTGCGTGGCGATTCTAGCGGTGCTGCCACGGCTGTCATAGAGCCCCGGCGTGTCGCTACCGCCGCGCAGAATGCCCAGCACGCTGCTGACCGAGGTCTGATTGGCGCGGATGATCCGGCCGTTGCGCAGGTTGGCGGTCTGGCAGCTTTCCAGCAGCTCACCGAGTTCGTCACTGCGCGCCAGCAGTTCGGCGCCTTGACTGGAGCGGCTGGCCAGGGCCTCAAGGCCGGCGCGATCGGCGCTCAGCTGCAGGCTGGCGAGCAGTTGGCTGCGCTCGCTGCCATGTTGGGCGAGCTGGGCGAGCAGCGGTTGTTTCTCGCCTAGCAAGCTTTCCAGGCGCGGCAAGTCGCGTTCGCCGAGCGCCGCGAATTCGGCATCGATCAGCTCAAGTAAGCGCTGGGCCGCGTCGATATCCTGGGTGAACAGTTGCAGCAGGGTAGTGTCGTGCATCGCGGGCTCTGGGCGTCAGGCGGCGAGAGTCCCCAGCGCAGCCCGGAGACTAGCGCTGGGATTCAAAATCGAGCAGTTTGCTGGCGACACGCTGGCTGTCGACTTGGTAGCTGCCGTCGGCAATCGCCTGCTTCAGGCGTTCTACGCGCTCCTTGTCGACGACTGGCTGCGCGCTCAGTTTTTCGGTGACTTGCTGCAACTGCTGTGCCTCCTGGCTGAGTTGCACAGACTCGCCGACTTTCGGGGTCTGAGCCTGTTCGGCAGACACCTGGGCCGGAGCGGTTTGGCTGGTGCCGACGGCCTCGTTGCGGGCGCCAGCCTGGGTGCCGCTGGTGCGCCCAGTGCTACTGGGGGCGGCGGTGTTGGGCCGGTTGAAGTCGATGACCATGATGCTAAACCTCGGACGGTGTTTGGACGCTTGCCTAGCTTGTCGGCCGTCCTTGAAAAAACTTTAGGGCAAAAAAATGAGCATTACGTCGCGAAAATCGGGCTATTGCTGCAGTTTAGGAAATCGCCAGCGCGTTGCGCCAGCAAAACCCTGACTACATCGCCACTTCGACCTGCCCCGGGCCGATCACCAGGGCCTTGATCACCCGCTGCGAGGTCTGGTTACGCACCCGGATCTGTGCGCCAGGCGCCCCATCGGACAATGCCTCGCCGGCCATGCGCACCTTGATACTGCCGCTGCGGGCGCTGATCACTACCTGGTCGCCCTTGCGTACGGCTTCGGCCATTTGCAGATGCACCGGTGCCAGCACCTGGTCCGGCAGCAGCGGCCGCGTCAGTTTCTTGCCGAGCGCCTGCCCCTGATCGGTCAGATAACCCTGGTTGAGCAGGCCGACATCGCGCTCGACCAGCGCCAGGTCGGCCTCGCTGACGATGCCGTTGCGCTTGAGCGGGCGGGTGACGATCAGTACATCCCGGTACAACCGCACCTGCGCCGGCACGAATAGGGTCCAGGGCGAACTGCCGTCGCAGCGCACGCGGACTGTGACTCGGCCGATGGGCTGGGCTGGGCTTTCCAGCGAGGCTGTCAAATCCTTGTCGCACAACGGTAGGCGCAGGCGCGGATCGAGACGGTTGACCTGGATCTCATGGCGGCCCGAGATTGCGCTGCGCTGCAAATAGTCTTCGACGGCCACCTCAAGAAAACCCTGGGTGACGCCGATAAGTTGCTCAGGCAGGGTGGTGTCGGCGTGGCTCGCGGCGCTGTAGCCGAACCCTAGCAGTGCAGGTAAAACAGTCAGGCAGAATCTGTGGCTTTTTGCCATCAGCTGTCGAAAAAATGTCGTTGTCACGTTCATAACGGCTTCAAAGCAAGGCCCGTGCCGTCTGGCAGGTTGAGGGCGCACTAAAAAGAGGAAGCAGGGCATGGCCGGCGTAATGGACTCGGTTAACCAGCGCACGCAACTGGTCGGGCAGAACCGGCTGGAGTTGCTGCTGTTCCGTCTGGATGGCAGACAGCTGTATGGCATCAACGTGTTCAAGGTGAAGGAGGTGCTGCAGTGTCCGAGACTCACCGTCATGCCGAAATCCAACCCGGTGGTGCGCGGCGTGGCGAATATCCGTGGCGGCACCATTCCGATTCTCGATCTGGCGCTGGCCACCGGCCGGACCGGGCTGGATGACCTGGCCAACAGCTTCGTCATCATCACCGAATACAACACCAAGGTGCAGGGCTTCCTGGTGCGCTCGGTAGAGCGCATCGTCAACATGAACTGGGAAGAGATCCTGCCGCCGCCCAAGGGCACCGGCCGCGAGCATTACCTGACCGCGGTCACTCGCCTGGATCAGCAGTTGGTGGAGATCATCGACGTGGAGAAGGTCCTCGCCGAAGTGGCACCGACTTCCGAGGTGATCTCCGCTGGCGTCATCGATCAGGAAACCCAGAGCAAGGCCACCAGCAAGCGTGTGTTGATCGTCGACGACTCCTCCGTGGCGCGTAAGCAGGTGATGCGCTGCCTGCAGACGGTCGGGGTCGAGGTGGTGGCGCTGAACGACGGCCGCGAAGCCCTCGACTACCTGCGCCAACTGGTCGACGCAGGCAAGCGGCCGGAGGAGGAGCTGCTGATGCTGATTTCCGACATCGAGATGCCGGAGATGGATGGCTATACCCTGACCGCGGAAATTCGTCACGATCCGCGCATGCAGAAGTTGCATATCCTCCTGCATACTTCGCTTTCCGGTGTGTTCAACCAGGCGATGGTGAAGAAGGTGGGGGCGGATGACTTCCTCGCCAAGTTCCGTCCGGATGACCTGGCTTCGCGAGTGGTCGAACGCATCAAGACAGTGGATGCAGGCTGATCGCCTGGCTCTTGGCAATCTAAATGTTGGGTGAGGCGGCCTTAGTGTCTTCAGGTGATGTGGATTTCGAGCAGTTCCGGATTTTCCTGGAAAAAGCCTGCGGCATCCTGCTGGGCAGCAATAAGCAGTATCTGGTTTCCAGTCGGCTGAACAAGTTGATGGAGCAAAACGGCATCAAGACCCTTGGCGAGCTGGTGCAGCGCATGCAGGGGCTGCCACGCAGTGGCTTGCGCGAGCAGGTGGTGGATGCCATGACCACCAACGAAACCCTGTGGTTTCGCGACACCTATCCGTTCGAGGTGTTGAAGGGCCGGGTGCTGCCGGAGCTGGTCAAGGCCAACCCCAGCCAGCGCCTGCGCATCTGGTCGGCGGCCGCCTCGTCGGGGCAGGAGCCCTATTCGCTGTCGATGGCGATCGACGAATTCGAGCGCAGCAACCTCGGGCAGTTGCGCGGTGGCGCGCAGATTCTCGGCACCGATCTGTCCAGCTCCATGCTGCAGGCCTGCAAGGCCGGCGAATACGACAGCCTGGCGATCGGTCGGGGGCTGTCGCAGGAGCGCTTGCAGCGCTATTTCGACAGCACTGCGCCGGGGCGCTGGGCGGTCAAACCGGCCATCCGCAGCCGCGTGGAATTCCGCGCGCTCAACCTGCTGGACAGCTACGCGGCGCTGGGCAAGTTCGACATCGTGTTCTGCCGCAACGTGCTGATCTACTTCTCCGCGGAAATGAAGAAGGACATCCTGCAGCGCATTCACGCCACCCTGAAACCCGGCGGCTATCTGTTCCTCGGCGCCTCCGAGGCGCTCAATGGCCTGCCCGATCACTATCAGATGGTGCAATGCAGCCCGGGAATCATCTACAAGGTGAAGTAAGCACGATCTTGCTGACAGGAAGGGGAGGCCATGGGCCTCCCTTTTTCATGTCTTGCCGGGTGTGGCGGGCTAAACCAGCGTCAGCTTCACATCGATATTGCCCCGCATGGCGCTGGCTATGAGGCTGCGCCGGATCGGCCGAGGAGTAATCCTAGCTGACTGGCTGACACAGACTGACGGTGCATGTGCGCTTCAGAAGCGGGGGCTTTCGGGGACGCGTGCAGTTGCTGCGGTTTGGCAGAGGGTCAGCCAGTCGATGAATTGGGCGAACAGTTCGGCCTGCGAGCTTATTTCCAGCTTGGTGTAGAGGTTCTTGCGGTGCATGCGCACGGTTTCCGGCGAGATCTCCAGCACCCGGGCGCTGGACTTGGCCGAGTGGCCGCGCAGCAGCAGGCGGCAGACCTCCTGTTCGCGCTCGGTCAGCACCTGCTGGCCGAAGCTCAGGAAGGCGCTGGGGAGTTGTTGGTTGAATGTGCCGGGCGCGGCGGCTTCCACGGCCATGCTGGGGCCGAAGCTGTTGCCCCAGTACTGGTGGGCCAGTTCGCGGACGATTGGGTCGAGGGCACGCAGGACGGCCAGTTGTTCCGCGCTGAAGCGGGTGGTGCTGAGACCGTTGTAGAGGCAGATGGAGATCTTCGCCTGCTCACCCACATCGAGGATGAAGTAGCAGTCCTCCACCGAACCGGCCCCCAGGTAATAGGCCTTGTAGTACTCACTGCTGAAGAAGTCGTCGGGGGCGATGTCCGCCAGGGAATAGAAACCTTCGGCCAGCCCCTCTTCCACCGCTAGGCAGAAGGGGTCGAGCAGGTAGCCGCGGGAGAAGTAGCGGCGGATCACCTGTTGGCGGTTCTCGGCGGGAATGCCGCGCTCGTAGAGCAAGGTAGGGGCGCGCCCCTTGCGCTCCAGGCTGATCATCACCGACTCGACCTTTACCAGGCTGTCGATCGCATCGATCAGCGCGGCCGGCAATTCGGGACCATGGCTGGCTGCCAGGGCTCTGGCCAGTACACTGTGCCAGCGCCCCAGGGAGTCCAGGGAGATGCTTTGCATGGGCGGTGACCTCGTTGTTCTTGTCTGGTCTGCGACTGCAGGATAACAGCAAGCGCGGCTGGCGATTGCTTACCCCCAAATGAGGTATGGCTGGGGAGCGCGCGCACTCCTTAGGCTGCAAGGCAGGTTCCAGAGAGGAAAGCAACGCCATGCAAGCATTCGACCCCACCCTTTTCGCCAGCTTCGACGACGCCGCGCTGGTGGCCGCCGACAAGGCCCACTACATGCACGGCTACCATGTGTTCGATGAGCACCGGGCCAATGGCTCGTTGAACATCGCCGCGGGCGAGGGCGCCTATATCTACGACACCGCCGGCAATCGCTACCTGGATGCCGTGGGTGGCATGTGGTGCACCAACGTCGGCCTGGGCCGCGAGGAGATGGTCCAGGCCATCGCCGAGCAGACGCGCCAACTGGCCTATTCCAATCCGTTCTGCGACATGGCCAACCCGCGCGCCATCGAGCTGAGCAAGAAGCTCGCCGAACTGGCTCCGGGCGACCTCGATCACGTGTTCCTCACCACCGGCGGCTCGACCGCGGTGGATACCGCGATCCGTCTGGTGCACTACTACCAGAACTGTCGCGGCAAACGGGACAAGAAGCAGATCCTGACCCGTTTCAATGCCTATCACGGCTCGACCTACCTGGGCATGTCCCTGGGCGGCAAGCAGGCCGACCGGCCGGCGGAGTTCGATTTCCTCCAGGACGGCATCCATCACCTCAGCTGCCCCTACTACTACCGGGCGCCGGCGGGGCTCAGCGAGGCCGACTTCCTCGACGCCCTGGTCCGCGAGTTCGAGCAGAAGATTCTCGAGTTGGGCGCCGACAAGGTGGGGGCCTTCATCTCCGAGCCGGTATTCGGCTCCGGCGGGGTGATAGTGCCGCCGGAGGGCTACCACCGCCGCATGTGGGAAATCTGCCAGCGTCATGACGTGCTCTACATCGCCGACGAGGTGGTCACCTCGTTCGGCCGGCTCGGCCATTTCTTCGCCTCCGAGGCGGTGTTCGGCGTGCAACCGGACATCATCACCACCGCCAAGGGGCTGACCTCGGGCTACCAGCCGCTGGGCGCCTGCATCTTCTCCGAGCGGATCTGGGCGGTGATCGCCGAACCCGAGCAGGGCCGTTGCTTCACCCACGGCTTCACCTATTCGGGGCACCCGGTGGCCTGCGCCGCGGCGCTGAAGAACATCGAGATCATCGAGCGCGAGGGCCTCCTGGCGCATGCCGACGAGGTCGGTCGCTATTTAGAGGAGCGCCTGCAGAGCTTGCGCGATCTGCCCATAGTCGGCGACGTGCGGGGGCGCCGTTTCATGGCCTGCGTCGAGTTCGTCGCCGACCAGACCAGCAAGGCGCTGTTCCCCGAGGCGCTCAACATCGGCGAGTGGGTGCATCTGCGGGCGCAGAAGCGCGGCTTGCTGGTGCGGCCGATGGTGCACCTGAACGTGATGTCGCCGCCGCTGATCCTGACCCGCGAGCAGGTCGATTTCATGGTCGAGGTGCTGCGCGAGAGCATCCTGGAAACCCTGGAGGACCTGAAGCTGGCCGGGCACTGGTAAGCCCTTCGCAGACCACTGGCAACCGGCGCCGGTGCTGGCTGCCGATCCGGCGCGAACCCCAGGTTCGCGCGCCCTGACATGAGGAATTTCCACTGTGGACGAGAATAAAAACAAGGTCCTGCGGTTCCGCGATGTAACCCTGTACACGGTCTCCGCAATGCTGTTCATGGACCAGATTGCGCTGGCCGCTTCGCTCGGCTCCACCAGCCTGTTCTGGTGGGCCTATGTGCTGATCCTGCTGTTCGTGCCCATGGCCATGATGACGTCGGAACTGGGCACCACCTTCCCCAACAACGGCGGCGTCTACCATTGGGTACGCACCGCCTTCGGCTTCAAGTGGGGCGCGCGGGTGTCCTGGATGTACTGGGTCAACAACGCGCTGTGGATGCCCTCTGTTTATATCCTCTTCGCCGGCATGCTCAGTGCGTTCTATTTTCCCGAGCTCGGCCTGTGGGCGAAGATTTCCATCGGCATCAGCCTGGCCCTGCTCACGGCGGCCTTCAACGCGGTGGCGCTGCGCATCGGCAAATGGCTGCCGAACATAGGCGCGATCCTCAAGCTGATCGCCGTGCTCGCCCTGGGCATAGGCGGGATCGGCTACGGCCTGCGCGAGGGCTTCGCCAACCCCTTCACCCTGGAGGCCATCCTGCCGTCGTCCGGGCACGAGATCGCCGCCCTGGGGATCATGGTCTACGGCATCATGGGCACCGAACTGGCCTGCTGCAGCGCGGGGGAAATGCTCAACCCGAAGCGCGACATTCCCCGCGCCGTGCTGGTCTCGGGGGTGATCATCGCCGTCTTCAACGTCTTCGGAACCCTCGGCGTGCTGGCCGCAGTGCCGCAGGACAAGACCGACGTCACCCAGATCTTCGCCGGCTCGCTGTTCAACATGTACGGCCATGATGGCCTGGGCGGGTTGTTCGCCAACCTGATCGGCTGCTTCGTGCTGTTCACCCTGTTCACCAACATGGTCACCTGGAGCATGGGCACCAACCGCGCCGCTGTCGAAGCGGCCAAGGGCGGCGAGTTTCCGGCACTGTTCGGCGTGGTCCACCCGAAATACCAGACGCCGATCGGCTCGGCGCTGCTGGCCTCGCTGGTGAGCGTGGCGCTGCTGGTGGTCTACGGTCTGGTGGCGGACAGCGCCGATGAGCTGTTCTGGACCCTGCTGTCGATCTTCGCGATGATTTTCATGATGCCTTACGTGCTGATGTGCCTGGCCTTCATCAAGCTGCGCCTGACCGATGACCGGCCGCGGCCGTTCCGCCTACCGCTGGGCAATCGCGCGGCCTGCCTGTGGGCGGCGATAGTCGGCCTGCATGTGCTGGCGGGCATAGTGCTGTTCGTGGTCACCCCGGGCGAGCCGATGGACTGGGGCTATGCCGGCAAGATCCTGATCGGCGTGGCCCTGGCCCTGCTGGTCGGCGAAGGGGTGATTCGCGTCGGCAAACAACGCAAGCAACGCATGCAGGTGGCCGCGGGTCTGGTTTGAGGAACAGACGCGGACCTCAATCCTCCTGTACAGTCGTTCAGGGACTCGCCCAGGCTCGGTGCCCGGGCGCGCCACACGACAGGCCAGAGGAGATGCGCCAGGATGACTCAGGAAGCCCGTTTTTCCCGTCTGGAGCCAGGGCTGCGCAAGGCGCACCTGATCGACGCCACCCTCGCCTGCCTGAAGCGCCATGGTTTTCAGGGCGCCTCGATCCGCAAGATCTGCGCGGAGGCGGGCGTTTCGGTTGGGCTGATCAGCCACCATTACTCGGGCAAGGACGAGCTGGTCGCCGAGGCTTACCTGGCGATCACCGGGCGGGTGATGAACCTGTTGCGCGAAGCCATTGCCCAGGCGGCTCCCAGCGCGCGGGCGCGGCTGTCGGCGTTTTTTCGCGCATCCTTTTCCGCCGAACTGCTCGATCCACAACTGCTGGATGCCTGGCTGGCGTTCTGGGGCGCGGTGAAAACCGCGGAGGCGATCAACCAGGCGCACGAGCATTCCTATGGTGAATACCGCGCCGTGCTCGCTCAGGCGCTCGGCGGACTGGCCGGCGAGGAGGGCTGGAGCGACTTCGATGCCGACCTCGCGGCGATCAGCCTGAGCGCGCTGCTCGATGGGCTGTGGCTGGAGTCAGGGTTGAATCCCAGCACCTTCACCCCGGAGCAGGGGGTGCAGATCTGCGAGGCCTGGGTCGATGGTCTGCAGGCAGGCGGCAGGCAGCGCTTTCGACGGGCGACCGGCAGCTGTTGATCGCTTGTTCAGCAGCGGATACTCTGCTGCGGCTAGACACTGCCTAGCGCACCACGACTAATAAGAAACACGCCCCGAACCAGGTTCGGTGGCAAACCCAGGGCGAAGGCGATGGCTCCACGTGTATTGATCGTCGACGACGATCCGCTGATTCGCGAACTCCTTCAGGCCTACCTCGCGCGGGAAGGCTACGAGGTGCAGTGCGCCGCCACCGCCGAGCAGGCCGAAGCCTGCCTGGCGGCCAGCCCGGTCGATCTGGTCATGTTGGACATCCGCCTGCCGGGCAAGGATGGCCTGACCCTCACCCGCGAACTGCGGGTCCGCTCGGAAGTCGGCATCATCCTGATCACCGGCCGCAACGATGAGGTCGACCGTATCGTCGGCCTCGAGTGCGGGGCGGACGACTACGTGATCAAGCCGCTGAATCCCCGCGAGCTGGTGTCGCGGGCTAAGAATTTGGTGCGCCGGGTGCGCCATGCCCAAGCCCAGAGCGCCCCCGCGGCGAAACAGCAGCTGAGGCAGTTCGCCGGCTGGACCCTGGACACAGATCGCCGCCGCCTGATCGACCGCGCTGGCGGCGAAACCCTGCTGACCCACGGTGAATACCAGCTGCTCTGTGTGTTCCTGCGTAACGCCGGGCACACCCTCAGTCGCGACCAGTTGATGGACCAGATCCGCAACCGCGAATGGCTGCCCAACGACCGTTCCATCGATGTGCTGGTCGGCCGGCTGCGGCGCAAGCTGCATGACGATCCGGCCGAGCCGCAGTTGATCATCACCATCCATGGGGCCGGCTACCTGTTCACCGCCAGTGCCGGCGACGGCTGATTGCCATGCTGCGCGCCTGCACCCTGTTGCTCCTGCTCATGACCACGGCTGTGCCGGCGGCTGAACGCATCCGCTATTGCGATTACCCGGTCTATCCGCCGATCTCCTGGAGCGATGGCCAGCAGGTGCGCGGCCTGGCGCCGCAGGTGGTCAAGACGCTGCTCGGCAAGCTGGGCTACGAGGTCGAGGTGGTGGTGCTCGGCAACTGGAAGCGCTGCCTGCTGGACGCCGCCGAGGGGCGTGTGGATGTGGTGCTGGCCTACAGCACCCCGCAGCGCGAACAGGACCTGCTGTTCTCCCACGTGCCGGTGCTGCGCGAAGAGGTGGCGATCTTCATCAATCGCCGGCATCCGCTGCGGGTCGAGCGCCTCGAAGACCTGGCGAACTACCGCGGCGGCCTGCTGTTCGGCGAGAGCTATGGCGCGGACTTCGACCGCTTCGTCAGCCGGCACGGCAACATCGAGTGGGTGTCCGATAATCGACAGAACTTCGGCAAGCTGATTCGCGGGCGCATCGACTTCATCGCCCACGAGCGGCGCACCGGACAGCTGTTCGTCGAGCACCTGCCGGGGGCCGCGGACATCCAGGCCTTGCCGATGTCCCTGACCGTGGACTACCTGCGCCTGGCGGTATCGCGCCGTTCGGCCCTGGCGGCGCGCCTGCCGGAGATCGACATGGAGCTGCAACGGCTGGTGGAGTCCGGCGCGATCGAGCGCTGGCTGAGCGAGAGCGAGGCCGCCTACCGCGCCCTCGGCCGCCCGGAGTCCGCACGATGAGCGGCGTAGCGGTTTCGAGCGGGCTGCTGCGGCGCCTGTTGCTGTTCATCCTGCTGTTCAGCCTGTGCTTCACCCTGCTGGCCGGCGCGGTGCAGCTGTATTTCGAATACCGGCGGGAGATGCGCGACATCGAGACGCGCCTGGAACTGATAAGGACCGGCTACCTGGCCAGCTTCGAGCGCAGCCTGTGGGATCTCAACCAGGAACAGTTGAACGTGCAACTGCGCGGTCTGGTGGATTTTCCCGACATCGCCCGCGCGCGCCTGCGCAGCGCCGATTTCGACCTGGTCCAGGGCGCCGAGCAGCCACCGGGGCCCTTGCGGCTGGAGCGTTTCCCGCTGAGTTATCAGCCGCCGCAGGGGGAGGCGCGGCATCTCGGCGAGCTGGAAATCGGCATCGACCTCGGCGCGGTCTATCGGCGTCTGTACTCCACCGGGCTGACCAGTCTGTTGTGGATGGGCGTATTCCTCTGCGGTCTGGCGGTCGCCCTGTCCTGGCTGTTCCACCGCCTGGTCACCCGTCATCTGCGGGTCATGGCCGATTTCGCCCGGCGCATCGCCGTGGGCGACTGGCACGAGGCCCTGCGCCTGGACAAGCAGGCCGGAACCCGAGCGGACGAAATCGACACGGTGGCGCACGCGCTGGATGACATGCGCCGGGCCATCCTCAGCGATATCCAGCGCCGCGAGGCGGATCGCCTGGCCCTGCAGGACAAACGCGACGAATTGCAGAAGAGGGTCGAGCGCCGCACCGCCAGCCTGCGGCGCGCCAAGGAGGAAGCCGAGGCTGCCAACCTGGCCAAGTCGCGTTTCCTCGCCACCATGAGCCACGAGCTCCGCACCCCGCTCAATGGCATCCTCGGCATGGCCGAGTTGTTGCGCGGCGCCGCCCTCGACGAGCGCGAGCGGGCACGCCTGGAGGCCCTGTACAAGGCGGGCGAGGGGTTGCTGGCGATCCTCGATGAGGTGCTCTATTTCGCCCGGCTCGAGGAAGGCGAAAGCCGCCCGGAGCTGGTCGACTTTTCCCTCCCCCAGCTGGTCGATCAGGTGCTCACCCTGCTGGAGCCGCGGGCCCAGGCCAACCGCACCGAATTGCAGTGCCGCTTCGACCCGCAAGTGCAGGAGCGCTGCCGGGGCGCCGAGCAGTTCCTGCGCCAGGTGCTGAGCAACCTGCTGGCCAACGCAATCAAGTTCACCGAGGCCGGGGAGGTCAGTGTCGCGGTCCGCTTGCTGGCGCAAGAGCCCGGTGGTCAGCGTCTGCGCATCAGCGTGACGGACAACGGCATCGGCATTCCCCTGGCCCTGCAGGGCAAGATCTTCGAGCGTTTCACCCAGGCCAGCGACGAGGTGGCGCGGCGTTACGGCGGCACCGGGCTGGGGCTGGCGATCAGCAAGCGGTTGGTGGAACTGCTGGGCGGGCGGATCGGGGTGGAGAGCCGGGAAGGCGAGGGCAGTTGTTTCTGGTTCGAGCTCAGCCTGGCGCGGGCCCAGCGCAGCGCAGCCGTGGTCGCCGCGGCGCCGCCGGGGCGGGCACTGGACATCCTGGTGGTGGAGGATGTCGCGCTCAACCGCGAGGTGGTGTCCGGCCTGCTGGAGCGCGAGGGCCATAGGGTTAGCCTGGCCGAGGATGCCGAGCCGGCCCTGGCGCTGTGTCGGGCGCAGCGCTTCGACCTGATCCTGCTCGATGTGCATCTGCCCGGGCTGAGCGGGGTCGAGCTGTGCCGGCTGATCCGTGGCGGCGCCGCCGGGGTCAATACTGACACCCGCATTCTCGCCCTCACCGCCAGCGTGCAGCCGGCGCTGGTGCGCGGCTATCTGGATGCCGGCATGCAGGGCGTGCTGGCCAAGCCGCTGAAACTGGAAAACCTGCGCCGTGCCCTGGCCGGGTTGGACAGCGCGCAACCCCCGGCGGCCGCCGTCGAGCTGGTCGACTGGCAACTGCTGCAGACCCACCGCACCTTGCTCGGCGAGCAGAAGCTCATGGGCTTGCTGGAATTGTTGCGCGACATGCTCGCACAGCATCGAGCGGCGTTGCTGGAGGCCTTGGGGGCGGGCGACTGTGCGGAAGTGGCACAGCTGGCCCATCGCCTGGCCGGCAGCAGCGATTCGCTGGGCTTCCGTGCCCTGGCCGCCAGCCTGCGGCAGCTGGAGGAGACGGCCCTGGCCGGCAACGCACAGGCCCTGCACGAGCTCCAGCCCGAGCTGCAGGGTGTGCTGCAGCGCTCGCAGGACGCTCTGCTCGGGTTGTTGCAGGCATCCGCCTGAGCGCGAACAAATTCCTTACGACTTTTTACATCTTCGATCCTGGCGTTCAACGCGACCTTACATCGTCTTCCAATAATCGGCCTGACCCCGCGCGCAAGACGCGGCTCTCGAAGCTTATTGGAGACAACAACAATGAACTGCCGTAAAGCTTACCCCGCCGTCCGCAACGAGCAGCGCTCGTCCCGCCTTCGCGCCTGCCGCACCCAGGAGGTGCGCCATGGCTGAAGCCCAAGAACGACAAGGCATTCAACTGACCCGCGCGCTGAAGAGCCGGCACATCTTCATGCTGTCCCTCGGCGGGGTGATAGGTACCGGGCTGTTCATGGGCTCCGGCGTCACCATCAACCAGGGTGGGCCGCTGGGCGCGGTGCTGGCCTATCTGGTGGCCGGTCTGTTGATGTACCTGGTGATGGTCTGCCTCGGCGAACTGTCGGTGCAGATGCCGGTGTCCGGCTCCTTCCAGGCCCACGCCACGCGCTATATCGGGCCGGCCACCGGCTTCATGATCGGCTGGGTGTACTGGATGAGCTGGGCCACCACCGTGGGTCTGGAGTTCACCGCGGCGGGCATGCTGATGACCCGCTGGTTCCCCGACATCCCGATCTGGTACTGGTCGGCCTTCTTCGTCGCCGTGCTGTTCGGCCTGAACGCCCTGGCCACCCGCGCCTTCGGCGAGGCCGAGTACTGGTTCTCGGGGATCAAGGTCGCGGCGATCCTGATCTTCATCGTGGTCGGCGCCCTGGTGATTTTCGGTGGCCTGCCCCTGCAGAACGGTGACCCGGCACCGCTGCTGTCCAACCTGATCGGCGATTCGTTATTCCCCAACGGCATCTCGGCGGTGTTCGCGGTGATGATGACGGTGGTCTACGCCTTCCAGGGCTGCGAGATCATGGGCGTTGCCGCCGGCGAGACCGATCAGCCGGAGAAGAGCATTCCCCAGGCCGTGCGCAACGTGGTGTTCCGCGTACTGATCTTCTACGTGCTGGCGATCCTGGTGTTGTCCGCCATCGTGCCCTGGCAGCAGGCCGGGCTGATGGAGAGCCCGTTCGTCCAGGTGTTCGACATGGTCGGGATTCCCTACGCCGCCGACCTGATGAACTTCGTCATCCTCACGGCGATTCTCTCGGTGGGTAACTCGGGGCTCTACGCGTCCACGCGGATTCTCTGGGCGATGTCGAAGACCGGCATGGCGCCGAAAAGCCTGTCGACCTTGAGTTCGCGCGGTGTGCCCTTGCGTGCTCTGAGCATCACCCTGTGCTTCGCGCTGATCTCGCTGCTGACCAGCTTCATCGCCGCCGACACGCTGTTCATGGTGTTGATGGCGGTCAGCGGCATGTCCGGCACCGTGACCTGGATAGTCATCGCGCTGGCGCAATACCGCTTCCGCCGTGCGCACCTGAAGGCCGGCGGCACGCTTGCCGAGCTGAAGTACTCCGCACCGCTGTATCCCTTCATACCGCTGGCGTGCATCGCCCTGTGCAGCTCGCTGTTCGTGTTCCTGGCCATCGACCCGACGCAGCGGCCTTCGCTGTACTGGGGCTTCGGCTTCATCGCGATCTGCTATGCGGCTTACTTCCTGATCAACCGCAAGCGCCAAGGTCTGGCGCAGACGCCGGTGCTCGACCCGTCGGCCTGATCTGTCTGACTGAAAAGGCGCGGCAGAGCGATCTGCCGCGCTTTTTCATTTCCGTAATGGGCAGATTTCGAGTTGTTCAAAGATGTAACAGCGCTTCGCCCGGCTAGCCCGTGGCTCGCATTTTTATTCAGTAAAAACAAATGGTTAGTTGATTTGTTTGAGCGTTACACAGGCTTTCGGGCTGGATTGCGGCCTTACTGAACACTTGTTTAGTATCTCCCCGTGCAATTCCCTAGCTCATGGCCAACACAACAAGACGAGGACACCCATGACCACTCAAGCGACCCTGCTCAGCCAGGTGGAAGCCGGCATCGCCTGGATCACCCTGAATCGTCCGCAGCAGCGCAACGCGCTGGACATCCCGACGTTGAAAGCCCTGCACGCCTTGCTGGATAAGCTGAATGCCGACCCGGCCGTGCGCGTGCTGGTGCTCACCGGCAACGGCAAGAGCTTCTGCGCCGGCGCCGACCTCGCCGAATGGGCCGAGGCCGAAGCGCGCGGCGCCCTGGAAAGCTACGGCTGGACGGAAGCCGCCCACGCCCTGATGAGCCGCCTGCACAGCTTCGACAAGCCGACCATCGCCGCCATCAACGGCACCGCCGTCGGCGCCGGGATGGATCTGGCCCTGTGCTGCGACTTCCGCCTGGCTACCCAGTCGGCGCGCTTCAAGGCCGGCTACACCGGCATGGCCTACTCGCCGGACGCCGGCGCCAGCTGGCACCTGCCACGCCTGATCGGTAGCGAACAGGCCAAGCGTCTGCTGTTCCTCGACGAACTCTGGAGTGCCGAGCGCGCCCTGGCCATCGGCCTGGTCGGCGAAGTCTGCGCCGACCAGCAACTGTTGGAGGTGACCGGCGAGCTGGCCGCGCGCCTGGCCAGCGGCCCGACTTTCGCCTTCGCCCAGACCAAGCAACTGATGCGTGAAGGTGCGCAGCGCAGCTTGCCCGAGCAGCTGAGTGCGGAACTCGCCGCCGGCCTGCTCTGCGGCCGCAGCGAGGACGGCGCCGAGGCGCTGCGCGCCGCGGTGGAAAAACGCACCCCCCATTTCATTGGCCGCTGATTCGTCAGCCCCCAGCCAGAGGACCCGGATATGAACTTCCAACTGAGCCAAGAACAAGAAATGCTGGTCGACGCGGTGAAGAGCTTCGTCGACAAGGAACTGCTGCCCCATGAAGAGGCCGTCGACCGCGCCGACGCGGTGTCGCCGGAGCTGGCCGCGCAGATTCGCGGCAAGGCCATAGCCGCCGGTTTCTATGCGTTCAACATGCCGGAGGAAGTCGGCGGCGGTGGCCTCGACTACCTGTCGCAGGCCCTGATCGAGCGTGAGCTGGCCAAGTGTTCCTGGGCGCTGCACGTGTTCGTCGCGCGGCCGTCGAAGATCCTCATGGCCTGCAAGGGCGACCAGATTCGCGACTACCTGCTGCCGTGCGTCCAGGGCGAGAAGATCGACTGCTTCGCGCTCACCGAACCGGGCGCCGGCTCCGACGCCAACGCGATCAAGACCCGCGCCGTGCGCGACGGCGACGATTTCGTGCTGAACGGCAGCAAGCACTTCATCAGCCACGCCGGGCACGCCGATTTCGCCATCGTCTTCGCCGTCACCGACACCTTTGAGAAGAATGGCAAGAAGCGCAACGCGGTGACCTCCTTCCTGGTGGACAAGGGCACCCTGGGCATGACCGTGCGTCGTGGGCCCAAGTGCGTCAGCAACAAGGGCTACCACACCTACGAGATCTTCTTCGACGACTGCCGCGTGCCGGCCTCGAAAGTGCTCGGCGAAGTGGACAGGGGCTGGGAAGTCGCCAACGCCTGGCTCACCGCCGGGCGGGTGATGGTTGCCGCCAACTGCGTCGGCCAGGCCCAGCGCGCACTCGACCTGTCGCTGCAATGGGCGGCGGATCGCAAGCAATTCGGCCAGCCCATCGGCAGCTACCAGGGGGTGTCGTTCAAGCTGGCCGACATGGCCACGGAAATCCGTGCCGCCGAGCTGCTGACCCTGCACACCGCCTGGAAGATGGACCAGGGCACTATGACCGATGGCGAGGCCGGCATGGCCAAGCTGTTCGCCAGCGAAGTGCTCGGCCGGGTGGTCGACGAGACGGTGCAGATCTACGGCGGCATGGGCCTGATGGACGAAGGTCCGGTGGAACGCATCTGGCGCAACGCGCGGATAGAGCGGATCTGGGAAGGCACCTCGGAAATCCAGCGCCACATCATTTCCCGCGAGCTGCTGCGGCCGTTGCTGCGTTGATCGGGGGGATGACCATGAGCAAACGCGAAAACCTCAAGCGCCTGCTGGCGCCCCGCCATCTGGCCTTCATCGGCGGGCGCAGCATGGCGCGTGCCCTCAAGCGCTGCGCCGAAGGTGGCTATCAAGGTCAGCTATGGCTGGTCAACCCGCAGCACGCCCAGCTCGAAGGCGTGCCTTGCGTGGCCAGCGTGGCGGATTTGCCCTGTGGGCCGGATGCGGTGTTCATCGCCACCAACCGCGAGCTGACCCTGAGCACCGTTGCCGAGCTCGCCGCCAAGGGCGCGGGCGGGGCGATCTGCTACGCCTCCGGCTTCGCCGAGACCGGCGCCGAAGGCCAGGCCCTGCAAAACCAATTGCTCGACGCGGCCGGCGACATGGCGCTGCTCGGGCCCAACTGCTACGGCCTGCTCGACTATCTGCACGGCGCCGCCCTGTGGCCGGTGGCCCACGGCGGCAAGCCGGTGGACAAGGGCGTGGCGGTGCTGACCCAGAGCGGCAACTTCGCCTACAACCTGTCGATGAGCGACCGCTCGCTGCCAGTGGCCTACATGGCCTCGGTGGGCAACCAGGCGCAACTCGGCGTGGCCGAACTGATGGACGTGCTGCTCGACGAGCCGCGCGTCACCGCCATCGGCCTGCACCTGGAAGGCCTGAAAAATGTCCCGGGCTTCGCCCGTGCGGCGCACAAGGCGCTGGAGAAAGGCATCCCGATCATCGCCCTGAAGACCGGCGTGTCGCAGATCGGCGCCGAACTGGCGCTCAGCCACACCAGCTCGCTGGCCGGCTCCGATGCGCTGTATGACAGCCTGTTCGAGCGCCTCGGGGTGATCCGCGTCAGCGGCCCGGTGAGCTTCGTCGAAACCCTCAAGGCCGCCGCTTGCGGCAATCTTCCCGCTGGCGGCGACCTGATCGCCCTGGCCTGCTCCGGCGGCGATGCCGGACTGATCGCCGACTACGCCGAACGCAATGGCTTGCAGCTGCCGAAGCTGGGCGACCGCCAGCGCGGCGAACTGGCCGAAGTTCTCCCGGGCTATGCCAACATCGCCAACCCGCTGGACTTCACCACGGCCATCTGGGGCGACCGCGAAGCGCTCGACCGGATGCTCGACAGCGCCCTGCGCAGCGCGGCGGATGCGGCCTTGCTGGTGCTCGATTACCCCGGCGAAGCTACCGGCGAGCGCCCGCAGTGCGACCTGCTGCTGGAGCTGTACTGCGCGGCCCTGGCACGCCACGGCAAGACCGGCTTCGTCGCCTCGGCCTTCCCCGAACTGCTGCCGGCCAGCGCCCGCGAGCGCCTGCACGCCCAGGGCGTCGCCGCCCTGCAAGGGGTCGAGGACGGTCTCGCCGCCTGGGGCCGCATCGCCCTGTACCGGCAGCGTCGCCAGGCCCTGCTGGCCCGCGGCGAGTCGAAGCGGGTGCCGCTCGGTCCGCAAGAGCTGGGCGGTGCCGGCGAGTGGCTCGATGAGTGGCAGTCGAAACAGGCCCTGCGCGCCTTCGGCCTGCCGGTGCCGCAGGGCGTGCTGAGCACCCCGCAACGGGCGCTGCAGGACGCCGAGACCCTGGGCTATCCGCTGGTGCTGAAGGCGGTCAGCGCGCAGCTGCCGCATAAGACCGAGGCCGGCGCGGTGGCGCTCAACCTGCGCGATGCGCCGGCCTTGCAGAACGCGCTGGAGCAGATGCGCCAGCGTATCGCCGAATACGCGCCGAGGGTGGCCTTCGACCAGGTGCTGCTGGAGCGCATGGCCAGCCCGCCGCTGGCCGAGCTGATCGTCGGCGTCAAGCGCGAGGCCGGCTTCGGCCTGGCCCTGGTGCTGGGCGCCGGCGGCATTCTCGTCGAGCTGCTCAAGGACAGCCGCAGCCTGCTGCTGCCGACCAACGACGCGGCGATTCGCGACGCCTTGCTGAGCCTGCGCAGCGCGCCCCTGCTCAACGGCTTCCGCGGCCGCCCGGCGGCCGACCTGGAGGCGCTGGTGACGGCCATCCGTGCGGTGGCCGACTACGCCTGCGAGAACGCCGAGCGCCTGCTGGAACTGGATGTGAACCCGCTGCTGGTGAGCGCCGACGGCGCCGTCGCGGTGGATGCGCTGATCCGCCTGGGCCAGCCCGGCAGACATTGAAGAGGACAGGGCAATGCAAGAAATGAAAACTTTGACCGGTGGCCAGGCGCTGGTGCGCCTGCTCGCCAACTACGGCGTCGATACCGTGTTCGGCATTCCCGGCGTGCATACCCTGGAGCTCTATCGCGGCCTGCCGGGCAGCGGCATCCGCCATGTGCTGACCCGCCATGAACAGGGCGCCGGCTTCATGGCCGACGGCTACGCCAGGGTGAGCGGCAAGCCGGGGGTGTGTTTCCTGATCACCGGCCCCGGCGTGACCAACGCCGCGACGGCAATCGGCCAGGCCTACGCCGACTCGATTCCCATGCTGGTGATTTCCAGCGTCAACCACACGGCGAGCCTCGGCAAGGGCTGGGGTTGCCTGCACGAGACCCAGGACCAGCGCGCCATGACGGCGCCCATCACCGCCTTCTCCGCCGTGGCCCTGACTGCGGAAGACCTGCCCGAACTGGTGGCCCGCGCCTTCGCCGTGTTCGACAGCGAGCGGCCGCGGCCGGTGCACATCTCGGTGCCGCTGGACGTGCTGGCCGCGCCGGTGGCGCGTGACTGGAGCAATGAAGTAGTGCGCCGCCCGGGACGCGGCCTAGCGAACGCCGCAGCGCTGCAGCAGGCGGTAGCGAAACTGCAAGGCGCGCGCCGGCCGATGCTGATCGCCGGCGGCGGTGCCCTGCAGGCCGGTGCAGCCCTGCAGGCGCTCAGCGAGCGGCTGGCCGCGCCGCTTTTCACCAGCGTCGCCGGCAAGGGCCTGCTGCCGCCGGAGGCGCCGCTGAATGCGGGTTCGACGCTCTGCGTCGAGCCGGGCTGGCAGCTGATCGCGCAGGCCGATGTGGTACTCGCGGTCGGCACCGAAATGGCCGATACCGATTACTGGCGCGAGCGTCTGCCGCTCTCCGGCGAGCTGATCCGCATCGATATCGACCCGCGCAAGTTCAATGACTTCTATCCCTGCGCGGTGGCGCTGCACGGCGATGCCTGCGAGACCCTCGACGCCTTGCTGGCGCGCCTGCCGGCGCAGCAGCGTGATGCGACGGCCGCCGTGCAGGCGGTCGCCGCCCTGCGCGCGGCGATCAGGCAAGGCCATGCGCCGCTGCAAGCCATCCATCAGGCGATCCTCGAGCGCATCGCCGCCGTGCTGCCGGCGGACGCTTTCATCAGCACCGACATGACTCAACTGGCCTACACCGGCAATTACGCCTTCGCCAGCCGGGCCCCGCGCAGCTGGTTGCACCCGACCGGCTACGGCACCCTCGGCTACGGCCTGCCGGCCGGCATCGGCGCCAAGTTCGGCGCGCCCGCGCGGCCCGGCTTGGTGCTGGTGGGCGACGGCGGCTTCCTCTACACCGCACAGGAGCTGGCCACCGCGGTGGAGGAGCTGGACAGCCCGCTGGTGGTGCTGCTGTGGAACAACGATGCCCTGGGGCAGATCCGCGACGACATGCTCGGCCTGGATATCGAGCCGGTCGGCGTGCTGCCGCGCAACCCGGATTTCGCCGGCCTCGGCCGTGCCTTCGGCTGCACGGTGAAACAGCCGCAGAGCCTCGATGAACTGGAGGGCGATCTGCGTGCCGGCTTCGGCCATCCCGGCGTGACCCTAATCGAACTGAAACACGCCTGTGCCCGCTGACGGCGGGCCAAGGAGCTTCCCATGCGCTTTTCCGACCTGACCCAACGCATCGCCGGCGACGGCGCGGCGGCCTGGAACATCCACTACCGCGCCCTGGCTCGCCGGGAGCGGGGCGAAGACATCCTGCTGCTGTCGGTCGGCGACCCGGATTTCGACACCCCGGTGCCGATCGTCCAGGCCGCCATCGACAGCCTGCTGTCCGGCAACACCCATTACGCCGAGGTACGCGGCAAGCGCTCCTTGCGCGAGAGCATCGCCAAACGGCATCGGCAACGCAGCGGCCAGCGGGTCGACGCCGAGCAGGTGGTGGTGCTGGCCGGCGCCCAGTGCGCGCTGTTCAGCGTCGCGCAATGCGTGCTCAGCCCCGGCGATGAAGTGATAGTCGCCGAGCCGATGTACGTCACCTACGAGGCGGTGTTCGGCGCCTGCGGCGCCACTGTGATTCCGGTGCCGGTGCGCTCGGAAAACGGCTTCCGCGTGCAGCCCGAGGATGTCGTCGCGCGCATCACCCCGCGCACCCGCGCCCTGGCTTTGAACAGCCCGCACAACCCATCCGGCGCCAGCCTGCCGCGTGAAACCTGGGAGGCGCTGGCCGAACTGTGCATTCGCCACGACCTCTGGCTGATTTCCGACGAGGTCTACAGCGAACTGCTGTTCGACGGCGAGCACATCAGCCCGGCCAGCCTGCCGGGCATGGCCGAGCGCACCGCGACCCTCAACAGCCTGTCGAAGTCCCACGCCATGACCGGCTGGCGGGTCGGCTGGGTGGTGGCGCCGCCGGCGCTGGCCGAGCATCTGGGCAACCTCGCGCTGTGCATGCTCTATGGTTCGCCGGACTTCATCCAGGATGCCGCCTGCGTGGCGCTGGAGGCGCAATTGCCGGAACTGGAGGCGATGCGCGAGGCCTATCGCCAGCGTCGCGACCTGGTCTGCGCCAGCCTCGCCGACTGCCCCGGCCTGCGTGCGCTGAAGCCCGATGGCGGGATGTTCGTGATGGTCGATATCCGCCCCACCGGGCTTTCCGCCCAGGACTTCGCCGACCGCCTGCTGGATCTTTACGGGGTTTCCGTGCTCGCCGGCGAGGCCTTCGGCCCCAGTGCCGCCGGGCATATCCGCCTGGGCCTGGTGCTTGGCAGCGCGCCGCTGCAGGAAGCCTGCCGGCGCATCGCCCGCTGTGCCGCGGAGCTGGTGCAGGAGAAGCGCTATGCGTAAACACCGGACACTCTTCATCGACGGTGCCTGGGTCGCTCCCTCCGGCCAGGGCTTGGCCGAGGTGCTCAACCCGGCCACGGAACAGGTCATCGGCCAGGTGCCGCTGGGCGACGAGCGCGATGTCGAGCGCGCGGTCGCCGCCGCGCGGCGGGCCTTCCCCGCCTGGGCGCGTACCCCGGCGAGCGTGCGCGCCGGCTATATCCGCGCCTTGGCCGAACAGCTGAAGGCGCGGGCGGAGGAGATGGCCGGCGTGATCACCGCCGAGCTGGGCATGCCGGTGCAATGGTGCCGGGCGGTCCAGGTCGAGGGGCCGCTCGAGGGGCTGGAGAGCTACGTCGAGATCGCCGCGCTGATGGACCAGGTGCGCGAGGTCGGCAACTCGCTGGTCATCCGCGAGCCGGTCGGCGTCTGTGCCTTCATCAATCCGTGGAATTACCCGCTGCATCAGTTGCTCGGCAAGCTGGCGCCGGCCCTGGCCGCCGGTTGCACTGTGGTGGTCAAGCCGAGCCAGGAGACCCCGCTGCATGCCTTCCTGCTGGCCGAGATGATCGCGGCCAGCGGCCTGCCGGCGGGGGTGTTCAATCTGGTCAGCGGGCCGGGTTCGAAGGTCGGCGAGGCGCTGGCCAAGCACCCGGACGTGGACATGGTTTCGTTCACCGGCTCCACCGGCGCCGGCGTGCGCGTGGCGCAGGCGGCGGCGCCATCGGTGAAGCGCGTGTGCCTGGAGCTGGGCGGCAAGTCGCCGCTGCTGATTGGTGAAGACGCCGACCTGGCGGCCGCGGTGCGCCACGGCGTGCAGGACGTGATGATCAACTCCGGGCAGACCTGCACGGCGCTGACCCGCATGCTGCTGCCGGCCAGCCGCTACGCCGAGGCGCTGGAGCTGGCCCGCGCGGAAACTGAAAGCCTGCGCATCGGCGATCCGCTCGACCCGCAGAGCTTCCTCGGCCCCATGTGCTCGGCCGCCCAGCGCCGCACGGTGCGCGACTACATCCGGCTCGGCCAGGAGGAGGGCGCACGCCTGCTCTGCGGCGGTGCCGAGGCGCCAAGCGAATTCGAGCGCGGTTACTACGTGAAGCCGACGCTGTTCGCCGACGTCGACAACCGCATGCGCATCGCCCAGGAGGAAATCTTCGGCCCGGTGCTCTGCCTGATCCCCTACGCCGACGAGGAGGAGGCCGTGCGCCTGGCCAACGACTCGCCGTTCGGCCTGTCCAGCGCGGTCTGGGCCGGCACTCCCGAGCGCGCCCTGACGCTGGCGCGGCAACTGCGCGCCGGGCAGTGCTTCGTCAACGGTGGCGCCTTCAACTACCGCGCGCCGTTCGGCGGCTACAAGCAGTCGGGCAACGGCCGCGAGTGGGGCGAGGAGGGGCTCGGCGAGTTCGTCGAGTACAAGGCCATCCAGCTTTAGCCAGCAGAACACCCTGAACATTCCAAGGAACATCCATGAACGTATTGATAGTGCATGCCCACCCGGAACCCCAGTCGTTCACCGCGGCCCTGCGCGACCTGGCCGTCGAGACGCTGCGGGGCCAGGGGCATCAGGTGCAGGTCTCCGACCTGTACGCGATGAACTGGAATCCGGTGGCCAGCGCCGACGACTTCGCCGCCCGCGAGAACCCGGACTACCTGGTCTACGCCCTGGAGCAGCGCGAAGGGGCGAAGAACCAGAGCATCGCCGCGGATATCCAGCAGGAGCTGGACAAGCTGCTCTGGGCCGATCTGCTGATCCTGAATTTCCCGATCTACTGGTTCTCCGCGCCGGCCATCCTCAAGGGCTGGATCGATCGGGTGCTGGTCTCCGGCATCTGCTACGGCGGCAAGCGTTTCTATGACCAGGGTGGTTTGCGCGGCAAGCAGGCGCTGGTCTCGCTGACCCTCGGCGGGCGCGAGCACATGTTCGGCGAGGGGGCCATTCACGGGCCGCTGGAAGACATGCTGCGGCCCATCCTGCGCGGCACCCTGGCCTATGTCGGCATGGAGGTGCTGCCACCCTTCGTCGCCTGGCATGTGCCCTATATCAGCGCCGAGGCGCGCGAGGACTTCCTGCGTGCCTATCAAGCGCGGCTGGAAACTCTCGGCCAGGACCAGCCGCTGCAGTTCCCGCGCCTGGAGCAGTTCGACGACAGGCTCTATCCGCTGAACCGCAACGCCTGATCCGCTCGTGAGGGCGGCGGCAACCTTCCTAGGCTTTGCCGCCCGCCTTGCCAGGGGGCGGAAAAACCTTGCCGCTTGCGCTGGTCCTGTCGCCATTCACGATTACAAGCTATTGAATATAAAGTAAAAAATAATATGGCACGGCCTTTGCTGAAGATCTGGTAAGCAAACCAGTAACGCCACTGGCAAAGGTTCCGCGACCATGAGCATCAGTTTCGACAAAGCCCTCGGCATCCATGAAAAGGCACTCGGCTTCCGCGCCCAGCGCGCCGAGGTGCTGGCCAACAACATCGCCAATGCCGACACGCCGAACTACAAGGCGCGTGATCTGGATTTCGCCTCGGTCCTCGCCGAGCAGAGCGAAAAGGCTCAGCGCGGCACCTTTCAAATGAATCGCACCGACAGCCGCCACATCGTCGCGCAAGGCCTCGGCATGGCTGACGCCGCGCTGCAGTACCGCACCCCGATGCAGGCGTCGATCGACCAGAACACCGTCGACCCGCAGCTGGAGCAATCCAACTACGCGGAGAACTCGGTGCAGTTCCAGGCCAGCTTCACCCTGCTCAACAGCAAGTTCAAAGGGCTGATCGGCGCCCTGCGCGGCGAATAACGGAGACTTCTGCCATGTCACTAGCCAGTGTGTTCAACATCGCCGGAACCGGCATGAGTGCTCAGACCACCCGCCTGAACACCATCTCCAGCAACATCGCCAACGCCGAGAGCGTGTCTTCCAGCGTCGATCAGACCTACCGCGCCCGCCATCCGGTGTTCGCCACCATGCTGCAGAGCTCTCTGAGCGCCAGCGGCGACCGTGGTTCGCTGTTCGCCGACGAGGATCAGTCCGGCGCCGGCGTGCAGGTGCTTGGCGTGGTCGAGGATCAGAGCAGCTTGACGCCGCGCTACGAGCCGAACCATCCGGCCGCCGACGAGAACGGCTATGTCTACTACCCGAACGTCAACGTCATGGAGGAAATGGCCGACATGATCTCCGCCAGCCGCGCCTTCCAGACCAACACCGAAATGATGAACACCGCCAAGCAGATGATGCAGAAGGTTCTGACCCTGGGTCAGTAAGGCGCACGAGGGATAAGCATGAGCACGAATAGCGTAGGCGGTGTCGGCACTTCGGCGCTGGACCAGTACCAGATCAAGTCGGAAACCAAGAGCAAGGAACTCGGCAAGAACGAGTTCCTCAACCTGCTGGTGGCCCAACTGAACAACCAGAACCCGCTGGAGCCGCAGGGCAATGGCGAGTTCATCGCCCAGCTGGCGCAGTTCAGCCAGGTCGAAGGGGTCGAGAAGCTCAACGACAGCATGAGTTCGCTGCTCTCCGGCTATCAGTCGTCGCAGGCGCTGCAGGCCTCTTCGCTGGTGGGGCGCAAGGTGATAGTGCCGAGCGAGACGGCGGTGGTGGATACCAGCGAAACCTTCAAGGCCAGCGCGGTTCTGCCGACCAGCAGCAGCAACGTCTACGTCAACATCTATGACAGCGCCGGCAGCGTGGTGAACCGCGTCAACCTCGGTGAGCAGGCGGCCGGCAATGTCAGCTTCATGTGGGACGGCAAGGATTCGAGCGGCAATCTGTTGCCGCCCGGCACTTACAAATTCGAGGCGCAGGCGGTCTACGGCGCGGAAACCAAGGGTCTGTACACCATGCTGCCGGCCAACGTCGACAGCGTCACCCTCGGCCAGAACGGCGGCGAGCTGATGCTCAACCTGGCCGGTATCGGCAGCGTCGGCCTGTCCCAGGTTCAGGTCATCGGTCAGTAACTCACAGATCAGCGTTTTGCAGCTGCAGTCGCCGGAGCAACCGGCCAAGGAGTCTTGAATGGCGTTCAATATCGGTCTTAGCGGTTTGCGGGCAGCCACCAGTGACCTCAACGTCACCGGCAACAACATCGCCAACGCCGGCACGGCGGGCTTCAAACAGTCGCGCGCGGAATTCGCCGACGTCTATGCCGCCTCGGTGCTCGGCACCGGCTCCAATCCGCAGGGCAGTGGGGTGCTGCTGGCCAACGTGTCGCAGCTGTTCAATCAGGGCAACATCAACTACACCCAGAACGCCCTGGATCTGGCGATCAACGGCAATGGCTTCTTCGTCACCAGCAACAACGGCGATGTCGGCTACACCCGGGCCGGTTACTTCGGCACCGACCGCGACGGTTATGTGGTCAACAATTTCGGCTATCGCCTGCAGGGCAACACCGTGGACGCCAATGGCAATATCCAGAGCGGGGTGGTCGGCGATCTGCAGATCGAAACCGCCAGTCAGGCGCCCAAGGCCAGCTCCAAGCTGGAGCAGAATTTCAACCTGAACTCGGCGCTGACTACGCCGACCACCTGGCAGGCGGCCTATGATGCCGCCTACAACACTGCCATCGCCGGTGGCGCCACTCCTGCTGCCGCCACTACTGCTGGTCAGGTTGCCGGCAGCGCGACCTTCAACCCCACCGACCCGACGACTTACAACTCCTCGACCTCGGTGAATATCTACGATTCCCAGGGCAACGCCCATGTGTTCACCCAGTACTTCGTCAAGACCGGGGCGAACTCCTGGCAGATGAATACCTTGGTCGACGGGCGTAATCCGAACAACCCGAGCCTGACCACCCCGGCGACGGCGACCCTCAGCTTCAATGCTGCGGGGCAGCTGGATACCACCGCGCTGGCGGCCTCGACGCCGAGCGGTTTCAGCGTCAGCCCGGATGGCATCCTCAATCTGAACGGCTGGGTGCCGGCCATGTCGGACGGCGGCACGCCACCGCTGTGGTCGGCCAATGGCGCCACCGCCAACGCGACCGGCATCGACATCGACCTGCGCAGCTCCAGTCAGTTCGCCAGCGCCTTCGCGGTCAACAGCGTGAGCCAGGACGGCTACACCACCGGCCAGCTGTCGGGTCTGGAAATCGATGACACCGGGGTGATCTTCGCGCGCTACACCAACGGCCAGTCCAAAATGCAAGGGCAGATCGTGCTGGCCAACTTCGCCAACGTGCAGGGACTGACGCCGGTGGGCAAGACCGGCTGGGTGCAGTCGTTCCAGTCCGGCGAGCCGGTGATCGGCACGCCGCGCACCGGCACCATGGGCGCGCTGCAGGCCGGCGCCTTGGAAGACTCCAACGTCGAGCTGTCGGACCAGTTGGTCAACCTGATCGTCGCCCAGCGCAACTACCAGGCCAACGCCAAGACCATCGAGACCGAGAGCGCGATTACCCAGACCATCATCAATCTGAGGTAACGGACAGGGACAGCCGAGGCTAGGCCGATAGTCACCCCTCTACCGTTTACGGGAGAGGGGCCGGGGGAGAGGGTGTTTCGCTGATCGGGTTTTCCCTCTCCCCAACCCTCTCCCATAAATGGGCGAGGGGGCGGTCCGCGCCAGGCTGAGCGCTCGCGTCGCTGCTCGATCTGCCATTGCCGCAAGCGGCAAACTCCCGCCGCCGGTTTCTCAGCAAGGCCCCGTAAGGGGCCTTTTGTTTTTTAAAAATCCTTTTATATCAATTGCTTGAAAATAATCTCCGAGGCTGGCACAGGCCTTGCTGTATCCCTGCCAACAGAGCAGCGGGCGGCAAGCCCACCTCGGAGACAACCATGGACAAGATGCTTTACGTCGCCATGAGCGGAGCCAGCCAGAACACCCTGGCCCAGCGCGCGCATGCCAACAACCTGGCGAACATCTCCACCAATGGCTTTCGCCGCGACTTCGAGCAGGCGCGTTCGATGCAGGTGTTTGGCGACAGCTTTCCGGCGCGGGTCTACGCCATGAGCGAGCGTCCCGGCACCGACTTCACCCAAGGCACCCTGCAGGAAACCGGCAACGGCATGGATGTCGCCATCGATGGTGACGGCTGGCTGGCGGTGCAGGCGCCGGATGGCGGTGAAGCCTATGTGCGCACCGCCAGCCTGAAGATTGACGCCCTAGGCCAGCTGCGCACCGGCAATGGCATGCAGGTCATGGGCAATGGCGGGCCGATCGCCGTGCCGCCGGAGCAGAAGGTCGAGATCGGTAAGGACGGCACCATCACCATCCGCGCCCTCGGCGAAGCCCCCAACGTGATCGCCGAAGTCGACCGCCTCAAGCTGGTCAATCCGGACCTCAAGCAGATGGAGAAGGGCGCCGACGGCCTGATCCGCTTCAAGGGCCAGGGCACCGTAGCCGCCGACAACACCGTGCAGGTGACCTCCGGTTTTCTGGAGACCAGCAACGTCAATGCCGTCGAGGAGATGACCGCGATCCTCTCCCTGTCCCGCCAATTCGAGCTGCAAGTGAAGATGATGCGTACCGCCGAGGACGATGCCTCGGCCATGGCGCGGGTCTTGCAGCTTAGCTAATCACCAGCAGGTGGCGCCATGAAACCGGCGCCCGAGGAGAACCAACATGCTTCCGGCTCTGTGGGTCAGTAAAACCGGTCTGTCCGCCCAGGACATGAACCTGACCACCATTTCCAACAACCTGGCGAACGTTTCGACCACCGGGTTCAAGCGCGATCGCGCCGAGTTCGAAGACCTGCTGTACCAGATCCGTCGCCAGCCCGGCGGCCAGACCAGCCAGGACAGCCAGCTGCCGTCCGGTCTGCAACTGGGCACCGGGGTGCGCATCGTCGGCACCCAGAAGGTGTTCACCGCCGGCAGCCTGCAGACCACCGAGCAGCCTCTGGACATGGCCATCAACGGCCGCGGTTTCTTCCAGATCCTGCAGCCCGACGGCAGCGTCGCCTACACCCGCGACGGCAGCTTCCACCTGAACTCCGACGGCCAGTTGGTGACCGCCAACGGCTATCCGCTGGAGCCGGCCATCACCCTGCCCAACGAGGTGAAATCCTTCACCGTCGGCGAAGACGGCACCGTCTCGGTGACCACCAACGGCGATCCGCAGCCGCAGATCCTCGGCAATATCCAGACCGCCGACTTCATCAACCCGGCCGGCCTGGAAGCCATCGGCGGCAACCTGTTCATGGAAACCGCCGCCAGCGGCGCGCCGCAGGTCGGCACGCCGGGCCTGACCGGGCTGGGCACCGTGCAGCAGAACACCCTGGAGAATTCCAACGTCAGCGTGGTCGAGGAACTGGTGAACATGATCACCACCCAGCGCGCCTACGAGATGAACTCCAAGGTGATCTCCACCGCCGACCAGATGCTCGGCTTCGTTGCGCAGAATCTTTGATCGCAACCCGTAGGGTGGGTTAGCCGCGTAGCGGCGTAATCCGCCTGTGACGGTGGATTACGCTTCGCTAATCCACCCTACGTAACGAGAAACACCGAGAGGTAGTAGTGATGAATCGTGTTGCCCTTCTCCCGCTGCTTGGCGTCGTGCTCCTCGCCGGCTGCGTGGCGCCGCCGCCGAAGGCCAACGATCCCTACTACGCGCCGGTGTTGCCGCGCACCCCGTTGCCCGCCGCGCAGAACAACGGCGCCATCTATCAGGCCGGGTTCGACAACAACCTGTACGGCGACCGCAAGGCCTACCGGGTCGGTGACATCATCACCATCACCCTCAACGAGAGGACCCAGGCCAGCAAGAACGCCAACTCGCAACTGCAGAAGGACAGCAACGCCAACATCGGCCTGACCTCGCTGTTCGGCGTCACGCCATCGACCAACAACCCGCTCGGCGGCGGCTCGCTGGATCTCAGCGCCGAGTACAGCGCCGAGCGCGACACCAAGGGCGACGCCAAGGCCGGGCAGAGCAACAGCCTGTCCGGCTCGATCACCGTCACCGTCTCGGAAGTGCTGCCCAACGGCATCCTCGCCGTGCGCGGCGAGAAGTGGATGACCCTGAACACCGGCGACGAGCTGGTGCGCATCGCCGGCCTGGTGCGCGCCGACGACATCGCCACCGACAACAGCGTGCCCTCGACCCGCGTGGCCGACGCGCGCATCACCTATTCCGGCACCGGTGCCTTCGCCGACGCCAGCCAGCCGGGCTGGTTCGACCGCTTCTTCATGAGCCCGCTGTTCCCGTTCTGATGAGACCGACCATGAAGCGACTGATTTCCGCCCTCTGCCTGCTGCTCGTCGCCGGCACCGTCCAGGCCGAGCGCCTCAAAGACCTGGCCAGCATCCAGGGCGTGCGCAGCAACCAGCTGATCGGCTACGGCCTGGTGGTCGGCCTCAACGGCAGCGGCGACCAGACCACGCAGACGCCGTTCACCCTGCAGACCTTCAACAACATGCTGGCGCAGTTCGGCATCAAGGTGCCGGCCAGCGTCGGCAACGTGCAGCTGAAGAACGTCGCGGCGGTATCCATCCATGCCGACCTGCCGCCGTTCGCCAAACCGGGGCAGACCATCGACATCACCGTGTCGTCGATCGGCAACGCCAAGAGCCTGCGCGGCGGCAGCCTGCTGATGGCGCCGCTGAAGGGCATCGACGGCAACGTCTACGCCGTGGCCCAGGGCAATCTGGTGGTCGGCGGTTTCGACGCCGAGGGCAGCGACGGTTCGAAGATCACCGTCAACGTGCCGTCGAGCGGGCGCATTCCCGCCGGCGCCACGGTCGAGCGCCCGGTGCCGAGCGGTTTCGATCAGGGCAACAGCCTGACCCTCAACCTCAACCGCCCGGACTTCACCACCGCGAAGAACATCGTCGACCACATCAACCAGCTGCTCGGCCCTGGCGTGGCCCAGGCCATCGACGGCGGCTCGGTGCGGATTAGTGCGCCGCTCGACCCGAACCAGCGCGTCGACTACCTGTCGGTGCTGGAGAACCTGGAAATCGAAGCCGGCCAGGCGGTGGCCAAGGTCATCATCAATTCGCGCACCGGCACCATCGTCATCGGCCAGAACGTCCGTGTGCAGCCGGCCGCCGTGACCCACGGCAGCCTCACCGTGAGCATCACCGAAGACCCGATCGTCAGCCAGCCGAATGCCTTCTCCGGCGGCCAGACCGCCGTGGTGCCGCGCTCCAAGGTCGATGCCGCGCAGGAAACCAAGCCGATGTTCAAGTTCGGGCCGGGCACCACGCTCGACGAGATCGTGCGCGCGGTGAATCAGGTCGGCGCTTCGCCTTCCGACCTGATGGCCATCCTCGAGGCGCTCAAGCAGGCCGGCGCGTTGCAGGCCGAGCTGATCGTGATTTAAGGAGGTAGGGGCGTGCCTTCTGTTATTTCCCCGATTGCGTTGCTGCCTGAAAGCGGGCCAGGCAAGGCGCCGGTCGCAGGCAATGGTTGTTCCATTGCCAAGGGCGGCAACGCCGCATGGCCCGCTTTCAAGCGCAACCCGAAGGGCCGGGCCTGCTTTTGCGCAGTGCTGCGTTATTCGTCGTTCGTTTGGAATGACCAAACTTCTCTCCTCATGCCTTGCCCTGCGCAAAAGCAGGCTCCGGCGCAACGGGGAAATAACAGAAGGCACGCCCCATAATGGACACCACTCGACTCGGTGGCATCGGCGCGCAGCCCGACAGCGGCGCCTACACCGACCTCAATCGCCTCAACCAATTCAAGGTCGGTGGCGACAGCGAAGGCAACATCCGCAAGGTGGCGCAGGAATTCGAATCGCTGTTCCTCAACCAGATGTTGAAGGCCATGCGTTCGGCGAACGAGGTGTTCGCCGAAGGCAACTTCATGAACAGCAACGAAAGCAAGATGTACCAGGACATGTACGACCAACAGCTGGCCGTCAGCATGTCCAAGGACAAGGGCGTAGGTCTGGCCGACGTGCTGGTGCGCCAGCTGTCGCAGATCAAGAAGGGCAGCTCGCGGCCAAACCCGTTCGCGCAGACTGGTGCCGCCGATGCGGTGGCCGCGACCGCTAAGAGCGGCAAGAGCTTGCCGGCGGTCGACAGCGCGCGCGACGACTCCAAGCTGATCAACCAGCGGCGCCTGGCCTTGCCGGGCAAGCTCACCGACCGCCTGTTGGCCGGCATCGTGCCGTCCGCCACGCCGGCCGATGGCCAGCCGCTGGCGCAACACGACTGGATTCCGGCACAGGTCTACCCGGCGCCGGAATCCAAGGTCGGCGAGACCCAGGCGGTCGACACCTTCAAAGGCCGCCGTCTGGCCCAGCCGCCGCTGGCGCCGGGCAAGGCGGCGTTCAGTTCGCCGGCAGAGTTCGTTGCCACCATGTTGCCGATGGCCCAGGCAGCGGCCGACAAGATCGGCCTCGATCCGCGCTATTTAGTAGCCCAGGCCGCGCTGGAAACCGGCTGGGGCAAGTCGATCATCCGCCAGCAAGACGGCTCCAGCAGTCACAACCTGTTCGGCATCAAGGCGCATGGCTGGGATGGCGAGTCGGCGCGGGTGCTGACCACCGAATACAAGGGCGGCAAGGCGGTGAAAGAGTCGGCCGAGTTCCGCGCCTACGGTTCCTTCCAGCAGAGCTTCCACGACTACGTGAACTTTCTGCAGAACAACGGCCGCTACGACGAGGCGCTGGACGCCACCGCCAACCCGCTGCAGTTCGTCAAGGAGCTGCAGCAAGCCGGCTACGCCAGCGATCCGCAATACGCCCGCAAGGTCGCGCAGATCGCCCGGCAGATGCAGACCTACCAGACCATCGCCGCCGCCGGCGCCGTGCCGAATAGCTGATGAGAGTCGCCCATGGCTGATCTACTGAACATCGGATTGTCGGGCCTGTCGGTCAGCAAGACCCAGCTGAGCGTCACCGGCCACAACATCACCAACGTCAACACCCCCGGCTACACCCGCCAGGATGCCGCCCAGGCCACCCGCGTGCCGCAGTTCAGCGGCGCCGGCTACATCGGCTCGGGCACCACGCTGACGGAAATCCGCCGCAGCTACAGCGAGTTCCTCACCACCCAGTTGCGCAGCAGCACCGCGCTGAGCAGCGACGTGGCCGCCTACAAGAGCCAGATCGATCAGCTCGACTCGCTGCTGGCCGGCGCCACCACGGGCATCACGCCGGCGATGCAGAAGTTCTTCTCGGCGCTGCAGACCGCCGCCGAGGACCCGGCGAACATTCCCGCGCGGCAGCTGGTGCTGTCCGAGGCGGAAGGCTTGGCGCGCCGCTTCAATACCGTCTACGACCGTCTCAACGAGCAGAACAGCTTCAGCAACAAGCAGATGAGCGTGGTCGGCGAGCAGGTCAACCGCCTGGCCGGCTCGATCGCCAGCCTGAACAACGCCATCGCCATCGCCGGCTCCAACGGCAAGGAACCCAACGACCTGCTGGATGCCCGCGACGAGGCGATCCGCCAGCTGTCGACCTATATCGGCGTGACAGTAACGCCTCAGGACGACGGTTCGCAGAACGTCTTCATCGGCTCCGGCCAGCCGCTGGTGGTCGGCGGCAGCGCCAACCGCCTGGAAGTGGTGCCGGGGGAGGGCGATCCGAACCGCTTCGAGGTGCAGTTCGTCAGCGGCGGCTCGCGGCAGACCATCACCAGCCAGATCAGCGGCGGGGAGCTGGGCGGCATCATCCGCTATCGCGGCGAAGTGCTCGACAGCACCATGAACTCGCTTGGACGCCTGGCGCTGGCGGTCAGCGATCAGGTCAATAGTCAACTGGGCCAGGGGCTCGACCTCAAGGGTCAGGTCGGCACCGCACTGTTCGGTGATTACAACGATGCGGGGTTGGCGCAGCTGCGCGTGCAAAGCTTTGCCGGCAACACCGGCACGGCGGTGCCGCAGTTGAACATCAGCGACACCAGCAAGCTGACCGCCAGCGATTACCGCCTGGAGTACGACGGTAGCCAGTACATCGCCCGCCGGCTGAGCGACAACGCGACCATGCAAGTGAGCGGGACCGGCACCGCGGCGGACCCGCTGCGCCTGAGCGACGGCTCCGGCCTCGACCAAGGCTTCGAGCTGGTGCTGAACGGCGCGCCGGCGAGCGGCGACAAATTCCTCCTGCAACCGACCCGACGCGGCGCCAGCACTATCTCGGCGGTGCTGGACCAGCCGGACCAATTGGCCTTCGCCGCGCCGGTGCGCTCGGAGGCCAATCTGCAGAATCGCGGCACCGGTAGCATCGGGCAGCCGGACCTACAGGCCAACGGCAGCGCGCTGAGTCTCACCGCGCTCAAGGGTGCTCTGAATCCGCCCGTGGTGCTGACCTATGACGCCGCCGCTGGCGATTTCACGGCCCCGGCCGGGACCACGCTGACGCGCATCAATCCGGCCGATGGCTTGCCGGCCACGCCGACGGCGTTCCAGGCCGGTCAAGAGAACACCTATGAGCTGCAACTGGCGGATGGCAGCGTGCTGCGCATGACGCTCAGTGGCCGTCCGCAAAACGGCGACACCTTCAGCGTGGCCTTCAACGACAAGGGTGTGTCGGACAACCGCAACGCGCTGAAACTGGCGGATCTGCAATCCAAGGCCACCATCGGCGTCGACCCGAACGCGCCAGGCACCACCGGGGTGACCTTCTCCGACGGCTATGGCGATCTGGTCGAGCGCGTCGGCACCCTGACCGCCCAGGCCCGCCAGGACAGCGACGCCACTACGGCGATCCTCAAGCAGGCCACCGACAACCGCGATTCGCTGTCGGGCGTCAATCTGGATGAAGAAGCGGCCAACCTGATCAAGTTCGAGCAGTACTACAACGCCTCGGCCCAGATCGTTCAAGTTGCCCGCTCCTTGTTCGATACCCTGATCAACACGTTCCGCTAATAGGCCCCGTCATGCGCATCTCTACCCTTCAAGCGTTCAACAACGGCGTATCGGGCCTGCAGCGCAACTATGCCAACGCGACCCGCACCCAGGAGCAAATCAGCACCGGCAACCGCATCCTCACGCCGGCGGACGACCCGGTTGCCTCCGTGCGCCTCTTGCAACTGGAGCAGCAGCAGAGCGTGCTCGGCCAATACAACGCCAACCTGACGGCGGCGAAGAACAGCCTGAGCCAGGAAGAAGTCACGCTCAATTCGGTCAACACCGTGCTGCAGCGCGTGCGCGAGTTGACCGTGCAGGCCGGCAACGGCGCCTTGAGCCAGGCAGACCGGCAATCCATCGCCGCCGAACTGGGCGAGCGCGAGGATGAGCTGCTGGGCCTGATGAATACCCGCAATGCGCGCGGCGAATACCTGTTCTCTGGCTTCCAGGGCAAGACCCAGCCGTTCGTCCGCAACCCCGACGGTAGCTACCAGTACATGGGTGATGATGGCCAACGCAAATTGCAGGTCGCCAGCTCGCTGCAACTACCGATCAGCGATAACGGCCGTGCGGTGTTCGAGAATGCCCAGAATTCTGGGCGCTTGAGCGTAGGCGGTACCCCGGCGGGGACCATCAGCGGGGCGCTGGTCGACGACGAGGTGTCGTTTGCCAATTTTCCGCAGTACGGTGTGCAAATCGATATCGACGCGGCCGATCCGAGAGGCTACACGATTAGCAAGATCATCACGCCAGCCGATCCTACCGCCACACCACCGACGCCAGCGGTGTTGGATGCAGGCAGCGCGGTCACTGGTCAGTTGAGCCAGGACAAGGACACTCTGCTGCACTACAACGGCACGGCCTTCTATGTGAACGGCGTTCCGCCTGCCGGTTCGAGCTTTACCATTCTTGGGCCGGACGGTGACCCGGCTACGCCCGTGCCGCCATTGACGGCGCCGGACAACAAGGTCGGCATCCTCAATACCATTGCCACCTTGCGCAAGGCGCTCGAGGATGGCGAGGACTCCCCGCAGGGTAACCGTGATGTGCGCGATGCCGTGGCGCTGGGGCTGACCAATCTCGATAACGGCATGGGCGCGGTCGACCAGGCCCGCGGCCAGATCGGCTCGCGCCTGAACGTGGTGGACTCGACCTTGGCCGATAACGAAGACGTGACCCTGGTGAACAAGTCGGTGCAGGCCGACCTGCGCGAACTGGACTACGCCGAGGCGCTGTCGCGACTGTCCTTCCAGCAGATCATCCTGCAGGCGGCGCAACAAAGTTACGTGAAGATCAGCGGCCTGAATCTTTTCAATCAGTTGCGCTAAGCCTGTGAGTCGTCCGTAGGGGCGGCAAGAGCCCCATGCGGGGCTTGGTGGGTTACGCCGATGTAGGAGCGAATTTATTCGCGATGGCAATGACACGGTATTGCCCAGGTTCGCGGATAAATCCGCTCCTACAGAAGCAAAGCCGCGCCGAAAACTCGACCAATCATGGCTTTATGCTGCCTTTTATTCACAACTTTCTGTTTTATAACAATAAAAAAAATAACAGGAGAATCTGAAAAAAACCTAAAGCTCCCCCCGCAAGCGCCGATATAAATCACGAATGCGAACTTTAAGGGTGCCTGGGCACTGCCCGCCCAAGGTCGCAAGCTCAGGCAAATACGCTAGTCCTCGGAGGACACCATCATGGCCTTGACCGTCAATACCAACGTCGCTTCCCTCAACGCCCAGCGCAACCTCAACGGCTCGTCCAAGGCGCTGGATACTTCCCTGCAGCGCCTGTCCACCGGTTCGCGCATCAACAGCGCCAAGGACGACGCCGCCGGCCTGCAGATCTCCAACCGTATGACCAGCCAGGTCAACGGCCTGGGCGTGGCGGTGCGTAACGCCAACGACGGCATCTCCATGGCGCAGACCGCGGAAGGCGCCCTGCAGCAGTCCACCAACATCCTGCAGCGCATGCGCGATCTGGCGCTGCAATCCGCCAACGGTTCCAACGGTTCATCCGAGCGTAACGCGCTGCAATCCGAAGTGACTCAGCTGCAGTCCGAACTGACCCGTATCGGCGATACCACCCGCTTCGGCAGCCAAAAACTGCTGGATGGCAGCTTCGGCACCAAGTCCTTCCAGGTCGGCGCCCAGGCCAACGAAACCATCAATGTCGCTGTGGCCGATGCTCGTAGCTCGGCGTTGGGCAGCAACGTGCTGACAGCGGATGGCACAGTGACCGGTAATGTGCTCGTCAGCGCCACTGCTTACAGCACAGGTAACGGAGTTGCCGTTGAAGCCGATCTTGCGATCACTACAAGTGCGGGGACTGCATCGAACATTAACTATGCTGCGAACGCTGGAGCTGACACTATTGCTTCCGCCATTAACACCGCTGCCGGTGGCATTGGCGTTACCGCTACCGCCACTAACAGCACGACACTGAGCGGTCTGTCGGCGGCCGGTACCGTGTCTTTCAATTTGAATGGTTCGGCCATCAGTGCCAGTGTTACTAACGCTTCGGACCTCACTGCGCTGCAATCGGCCATCAACGGTGTATCCGGTAGTACCGGGATTACCGCCAGCTTTACCACTACCGGCGCTAAAGACTCCCTGACCCTATCGACCACTGATGGTCGCAATATCCGACTGGGTACCTTCGACAACACTGCTGGTGCCGCTGGCGATACGGTTTTGTTTGGTGGCAGTATGCTGACTGATGGCGCCGCAGCCACTGCCAACGCCGTAAAAACCGGCACCGTCGAACTGAGCAGCTCCAAGGGGCAGATCTCCACCGCAACTGCTAATGCCGATGTGTTTGCTGCTGCAGGCACCAACAACAGCTCCTTCAGCTCGATATCCAACGTCAACATCGCCACCCAGGGCGGCGCCCAAAGCGCCATCTCGGTGATCGATGCGGCCATCGGCCAGGTCGACAGCCAGCGTGCCGACCTGGGTGCGATCCAGAACCGCTTCGAGAACACCATCTCCAACCTGCAGAACATCTCGGAGAACGTCTCTGCTGCCCGTGGCCGTATCCAGGACACCGACTTCGCCGCCGAAACCGCCAACATGACCAAGAACCAGGTGCTGCAGCAGGCCGGTACCGCGATCCTGGCCCAGGCCAACCAGCTGCCGCAGGCGGTGCTCAGCCTCCTGCGTTAAGCCAAGGCGGCTCTGCGTAACCACTGCGGGGGGAAGTGCTTGGCGCTTCCCCCCGTCTTGCCATGTGAGGTGAGGTGATGGACGTTAATGCTTTGAATGCCCTGTCCCAGACAGGGGCGGTAGTCCGTCAGCCGAGGGGCGTGGATGCTGATCGGTCGGCCTCGAGCCAACCCGTCACCGCGACTCAGGTCGAGGCATATCAAACGGGTAGGGCGGAACCGAAACAGGATGCGCAGCCGGTCGAGTCGGCCTTGTCGAGCATCCAGGACTTCGTGCAGAACATTCAGCGCAACCTGAATTTCACCCTGGACGATTCCACCGGTCGGGTGGTGGTCAAGGTGACGGACACCGCCTCCGGTGAGGTCATTCGGCAGATTCCTTCCGAAGAGGTGCTGAAGCTGGCCGAGAGCCTTTCCGAGGCGCGCAGCCTATTGTTTCAGGCGCAAGCCTGAAAGCTGGCATGGGATTTGTTTGTTTAGAGGGATTCAGTGCGCAAGCGCCAAACCCTTGACGAGGTGGTGAGATGGCAGGAATTTCAGGACTGGGCTCGGGTATCGATATCAACAGTATCGTCTCGGCCCTGGTGAATGCCGACCGGGCTCCCAAGGACGCCCAGCTGGCCCGTCTGGAAAAGGCCACCACGACCAAGTTCTCCGCCTTGGGGCAGCTCAAGGGCAGTCTCAGTGATTTCCAGACCGCGCTGAAGGATCTCAACAAGACTTCATTGTTCGAGAATCGCTCGGCCACGTCTTCCGACACCAGTCTGCTCACGGCTACGGCGAGCACGGCTGCGTTGGCCGGCAGCTACAGCCTCAAGGTCAGCCAGCTGGCAGGCGGCAGCAAGGTGGCCAGCGCCGCCCTGGCCAGCGACTTCACCGTACCCCCTAACGCCGATGCCGATGGCATTGCTGGAACCCTGACGGTCAAGGTCGGCGCCGCCGATCCCGGCACCCAGGTCGAGATCGCCGAAGGCGCCACCCTGGCCCAGGTGCGCGATGCGCTCAACACCAAGCTCAAGGATCAGGGGGTGACCGCCAACTTGGTGACCAACCCGAGCGACGGCAAGACGCGTCTGGTGCTGAGCTCCAGCAAGAGCGGTGCCGGCAACGACGTGCAGCTCACTAGCGCCGATCCCGATCTGGCGGCGCTGACTATCGGCAGCGGTACCCTGGACAGCGCCAATGCCGCCAGCAGCGGGGTGATCGAGGCTGCGCGCAACGCCAAATTCAGCATCGACGGCCTGGCTCTGGAAAGCGCGAGCAACAGCGTGACGGGTGCCATTCCCGAGGTCACCCTCGAACTCAAGGCCGCCAATGCCGACAAGGCCCTGACCCTCACCGTCGATCAAGACAAGAGTGGGGTCAAGGCCAACATCAAGAAGTTCGTCGATGCCTACAACAAGCTGGTCAGTACCACCAACCAGCTGACTACCGTGGTCGCCGTGGGCGACGGCAAGGCGCCGGTGGTGGGTGGCTTGGTTGGCGACGCGACGGTGCGTACCCTGCTCGGCGGGATTCGCAACGAGCTGGTCGCACCGGCCGACCAAGCCGGTGTGCGCGTCCTTGCCGACCTGGGAATCTCTACCCAGAAGGACGGCACCCTGAAGATCGATGACACCAAGCTGGACAAGGCGTTGAAGGAGAATTTCGACGCAGTTGCCGGCTTCTTCACCGGCGACCAAGGGTTGATGAATCGCCTGAATAACAGGGTCGATGGCTATATCCAGACCGGCGGCATCCTGCAGCAGCGCATGGACGGGCTACAGAGCACCCTTAAATCGGTGGACAAGCAGAAAGAGGCCCTGGAATTGCGCGTGGCGCAGGTGCAGCAGCGTTTGTTCAAGCAATTCAATGCAATGGATTCACTGGTGGGTAGTCTCAATCAAACTGCTGACCGCCTGACTCAGGCACTCAGCAGCTTGCCCGGCGTCGTGCCGCAGGATTAAGTAGCCGTGGCCAACCCCATCGATACCTACAAGCAGGTCACCTCCAGCCAGGAGGTAAGCCCTTACCATGCCGTGCAACTGCTGTTGCTGGGCGCATTGGAGCGGTTGTCCCTGGCCCGCCTGGCCATGCAGGACGGCAAACCAGAAGTGCGTGGTGTGGCGGTCGGCTCCACCCTCAGCATCCTCGGCGCGCTGCAGGAGAGCCTGGATCCGGAGCTGGGCGGCGAGATCGCCGAAAACCTCGACGCGCTCTACGACTACATGACCCGCCGTCTGGCCGGTGTGGCGCTGGACGATACGCCGCGCCGCCTGGATGAGGTCGAGGCCTTGCTGCTGCAGATCAAGCAAGCCTGGGATGGCATCGGCCCGGAAACCGCCAAGATAGAGGCGAAATCCCGCTAAAGCTTTGATTCGCTGAGCCGATACTTTGAGTATCAAGTCAGCGAACAAGGCAAACGACATGAACGCGATGGCAGCTCTGCGTCAGTACCAGACCGTCAATACCCAGGCCCAGGCCGTGGATGCCAGCCCGCATCGGTTGATCCAGATGCTGATGGAGGGTGGTTTGACCCGCATGGCCCAGGCGCGTGGCGCTCTCGAGCGTGGTCAGGTGGCGCTGAAAGGCGAGCTGATCGGCAAGGCGATCGCCATTGTCGGTGGGCTGCGCGAAGGGCTAAACCTGGAAGCGGGTGGCGAATTGGCGCTGAACCTCGATCGTCTGTACGACTATATGACCACCCGGCTGCTTGAGGCCAATAGGGAAAATGACCCGGCCAAACTCGACGAGGTTGCGGGTTTGCTGCGTAACATCAAATCAGGCTGGGACGAGATTGCGCCGCAGGTGTAATCCCGAGGAGAGGATTCATGAGTTCATCTGTGCAATTTCTTGAAGAGACGGGGAGCGCTTTGCGCAGTGCCCTGGCCAGCCAGGATTGGACCGCGATCGGCGCGCTGGACCTGCAATGCCGCCAGGCAGTGGAGGAGGCCATGGTCGAGCCTGCGCGTGACGAAACGCTGCTGCGCGCGCGGATGCAGGAGTTGCTCGATCTTTATCGTCAGTTAGTGACAGTCTGCCAGCACGAGCAGCAGCGTCTGGCGGGTGAATTGATCCAGCTTAACCAGTCGCAGCAGGGCGCCAAGGTCTATCAGTTGTTTGGTTGAGGCCCCTGCCGCACTTCGGCAATGCCTTCACCGATCCTCTCAGGCTAGCCATTCCCTTCGGCTATGCCTAACCCCGCGAACTAATTCACAGTTCTGAAATTGCGCATCGGGGAAATCAAAAAAATCACGCCATAAAATTGACTATTGCCGTTTTTTTGACTTTAATAGTGGCTAAATGCCGGCGAGTTCGCGATATTTTTATGGCGCCTGCTCTTCCTTCCAGCCCACCAGACAGATCAAAAAAAGATGTGGCGTGAAACCAAAATTCTGCTGATCGATGACAACAGTGAGCGCCGCCGGGATTTGGCGGTCATCCTGAATTTCCTTGGGGAAGAACACATTGCTTGTGCTAGCGGAACTTGGCGGGGGGCTGTCGAGCCGCTGTCCAGCACCCGCGATGTCCTCTGTGTGTTGCTGGGCGATGTCGAGAGCAAGGGTGGGGCGCTGGAGCTGCTCAAGCAGTTGACCGGCTGGGATGAGCTGGTGCCCTTGTTGTTGATCGGTGAGCCGGTGCCCGCCGATTGGTCGGAAGATCTGCGCCGCCGCGTGCTGGCCAGTCTGGAAATGCCGCCCAGCTACAACAAACTGCTCGATTCGCTGCATCGCGCCCAGGTCTATCGGGAAATCTACGATCAGGCCCGTGATCGCGGCCGCCAGCGCGAGCCCAATCTGTTCCGCAGCCTGGTGGGCACCAGTCGTGCCATCCAGCAAGTGCGGCAGATGATGCAGCAGGTCGCCGATACCGAAGCCAGCGTGCTGATTCTCGGGGAGTCGGGCACTGGCAAGGAAGTGGTGGCGCGCAACCTGCACTATCACTCCAGGCGCCGCGAGGCGCCGTTCGTGCCGGTCAACTGTGGCGCCATTCCGGCCGAGTTGCTGGAGAGCGAGCTGTTCGGCCATGAGAAGGGTGCCTTCACCGGGGCCATCACCAGCCGCGCGGGGCGTTTCGAGCTGGCCAACGGCGGTACGCTGTTCCTCGACGAGATCGGCGACATGCCGCTACCGATGCAGGTCAAGCTGCTGCGAGTCCTGCAGGAGCGCACCTTCGAGCGCGTCGGCAGCAACAAGACGCAATCTGCCGATGTACGCATCATCGCCGCCACCCACAAGAACCTCGAGCAGATGATCGAGGCGGCCACCTTCCGCGAGGACCTGTATTACCGCCTCAATGTGTTCCCCATCGAGATGGCGCCGCTGCGCGAGCGGGTGGAGGACATTCCGCTGTTGCTCAATGAGCTGATCTCGCGCATGGAAGTGGAGAAGCGTGGCTCGATCCGCTTCAACTCCGCGGCAATCATGTCGCTCTGCCGGCATGATTGGGCGGGCAACGTCCGCGAGCTGGCCAACCTGGTGGAGCGCATGGCGATCATGCACCCCTACGGGGTGATCGGCGTGAGCGAGCTGCCGAAGAAGTTCCGCCATGTCGACGAAGAAGATGAGCAACTCGCCAACACCCTGCGCGATGAGTTGGAGGAGCGCGCGGCGATCGTCTCCGGTCTGCCTGGGATGAGTGTGTCGACGTTGTTGCCGGTGGAAGGGCTCGACCTCAAGGACTACCTCGGCAACCTCGAGCAAGGCTTGATCCAGCAGGCGCTGGATGACGCCAGTGGCGTGGTGGCGCGCGCCGCCGAGCGTTTGCGGATCCGCCGCACCACCCTGGTGGAGAAGATGCGCAAGTACGGCATGAATCGCCGCGACGAGGAAGTCGAGCAGGATTGATCCTCTACCTGGCTCCCGTTCGCGGGAGCCAGGCGGCTGACGGTTGTCGGCCAGTCCCCCGCAGAACCCCGCCAAGATAAGCCGAATATTTGACGCTTATTTGCTAAGTAACTGATAAATAACTAAATAATTTTAGGCACGGCGATTGCTATACCTCTGTCGACTGACCGTTTACCGACGGTTCGAGACAGAGAGACGTGCATGAGCCAACCCGCTGCAGTATTCCGCCCCGACGCCGACAGCCCCGCTGCCGCGGAGCTGGCCAGCCGTGCCGGCCTTGAGCAGGCGTTCGCGCTGTTCAATCAGATGTCCAACCAGCTCAGCGATTCCTACAACCTGCTGGAGGCGCGTGTCGTCGAGCTGAAAGGGCAACTGGCCCTGGTTAGCGCCCAGCGTATGCAGGAGTTGGCAGAGAAGGAGCGTCTGGCGCATCGCCTGCAGAGCCTGCTCGATCTGCTGCCCGGCGGAGTGATCGTCATCGATGGCCAGGGCGTGGTGCGCGAGGCCAACCCGGTGGCTCGCAATCTGCTCGGCCAGCCGCTGGCCGGCATGCTCTGGCGCCAGGTGATCGCCCGCTGTTTCGCCCCGCGCGAGGACGATGGCCACGAAATTTCCCTGAAGGATGGTCGGCGCTTGTCGATCGCTACCCGTTCGCTGTCGGGCGAGCCCGGGCAGTTAGTGCTGCTGACCGATCTGACCGATACCCGCCGTCTGCAGGAGCAGCTGGCGCGCCACGAGCGTCTGTCCTCGTTGGGGCGCATGGTCGCCTCGCTGGCGCATCAGATCCGCACGCCGCTGTCGGCCGCCTTGCTGTATGCCAGCCATTTGACCGAGCAGGTGCTGGAGGTCGAGCAGCAGCAGCGTTTCGCCGGGCGCCTGAAGGAGCGCCTGCATGAGCTGGAGCATCAGGTGCGCGACATGCTGGTGTTCGCCCGTGGCGACCTGCCGCTGCCGGATCGCCTGGCGCCCAAGGCGCTGTTCGAGGCCTTGCGCGGGGCGGCCGAGGCGCATGTTGCCGGCATGGAAGTGCGCTGGCAGTGCGATAGCCATACGGGCGAGTTGCTGTGCAACCGCGACACCTTGGTCGGAACCGTGCTCAATCTGATCGATAACGCCATTCAGGCCGCCGGCCGCGAGGCACGCCTGAAGATTCATCTGTCCACGCGCGGCAACCGCTTGCGCCTGTGCGTCAGCGACAACGGTCCGGGCATCGACGCCGCGACGCTGGCGCGTCTCGGCGAGCCCTTCTTCACCACCAAGACCACCGGTACCGGCCTCGGCCTGGCGGTGGTCAAGGCCGTCGCGCGTGCGCACCAGGGCGAGCTGCAATTGCGCTCGCGACCGGGGCGCGGCACCTGCGCCATCTTGCTGTTGCCGCTGATTCCCACGGCGCAATCGATTCAGGAGTAGATGTCGATGACTGCCAAAATCCTATTGGTCGAAGATGACCGCGCGCTGCGCGAGGCCCTGGCCGATACCCTGCTGATCGGCGGGCATGAGTACCTGGCGGTGGATTGCGCCGAAACCGCGCTCGAGGCGCTCGGCCGCGAGGTGTTCAGCCTGGTGATCAGTGACGTCAACATGCCGGGCATGGATGGCCATCAGTTGCTCGGGCGTATCCGCGCGCAATACCCACAGTTACCGGTGTTGCTGATGACGGCCTTCGGCGCGGTCGAGCGGGCGGTGGATGCCATGCGCCAGGGCGCGGCCGACTATCTGGTCAAGCCCTTCGAACCGCAGGTGCTGCTGGAGTTGGTGGCGCGCCATGCCCTTGGCCGTCTCGGTCGTGGCGACAGCGACGGTCCCGTGGCGATGGAACCGGCCAGCCGACAGCTGCTGGAATTGGCCGCCCGGGTGGCGCGCAGCGACTCGACCGTGCTGATCACCGGCGAGTCCGGTACCGGCAAGGAGGTTCTGGCGCGCTACATTCACCAGCAGTCGCCGCGTGCGACCAAGCCCTTCATCGCCATCAACTGTGCGGCGATTCCCGACAACATGCTCGAGGCCACCTTGTTCGGTCACGAAAAGGGCGCCTTCACCGGCGCCATTGCCGCGCAGCCGGGCAAGTTCGAGTTGGCCGACGGCGGCACCATTCTGCTCGACGAGATTTCCGAGATGCCGCTAGGCCTGCAGGCCAAGCTGTTGCGCGTGTTGCAGGAGCGTGAGGTGGAGCGGGTCGGTGCGCGCAAGCCGATTGTTCTGGACATCCGCGTGCTGGCCACCAGCAACCGCGATCTGGCCGGGGAAGTGGCGGCCGGGCGTTTCCGTGAGGATCTGTACTACCGGCTTTCGGTATTCCCGCTGGCGTGGCGCCCGCTGCGTGAACGCACCGCCGATATTCTGCCGCTGGCCGAGCGCCTGCTCGGCAAGCACGCCAAAAAAATGAATCAGGCCAATGTGCGCCTGTCGCCGGAGGCGCAGCGTTGCCTGGTTGTCCATGCCTGGCCGGGCAATGTGCGCGAGCTGGACAACGCCATCCAGCGCGCGTTGATTCTCCAGCAGGGCGGGCTGATCCAGCCGCACGACCTGTGCCTGACCGCGCCGATCGGCCTGGCACCGGCGCCGCTCATGCCGCCGCCGGTGCTGTCGGTGGCGAGCCCGGTCAGCCTGGTCGAAGCGCCGCTGGCCGAGCCCGCGAGCGCCTTGGGCGAAGACATGCGTCGCCACGAGTATCAGATGATCATCGACACCTTGCGTTCCGAGCGCGGCCGCCGCAAGGAGGCCGCCGAGCGCCTGGGCATCAGCCCACGCACCCTGCGTTACAAGCTGGCGCAGATGCGTGATGCGGGAATGGATGTCGAGGCTTATCTGTTCGCCAGCTGAAGCCTGCACCGTAGGATGGGTTGAGCGCAGCGATACCCATGAAACTCTGTCGATGGGTATCGCGCTGCTCAACCCATCCTACGAAAAGCAAAGCCCGGTCCTGTATCGGGCTTTGCTTTTCCTGCCGTTGCTTGCATTTGGCACCCTTGTTGCACTTACCCCTGCAAAGCGCCAAGCGGTGTCAAAAAACCGCGGCCAGCGGAGGAAGTTATGAGCCAGGGTGTCGAATTCAATCGTCTGATGTTGGAAATGCGCTCCATGCAAATGGAGGCGATGGCGCGCAGCAAGCCGGCGGTCAGCGTGCCTGAGCCAGGGGCGCCGAGCTTTTCCGACATGCTTGGGCAGGCGGTGAACAAGGTCAACGAGACCCAGCAGACGTCCACCCAGATGGCCGAAGCCTTCGAGATCGGCAAGAGCGGCATCGACCTCACCGATGTGATGATCGCTTCGCAGAAAGCCAGCGTGTCGTTCCAGGCCATGACCCAGGTGCGCAACAAGCTGGTCCAGGCCTATCAAGACATCATGCAAATGCCGGTGTAAGGCGGAACTAATTCATGGCTGAAGCAGTGATCAGTAACGTTCCCGCCAAGGCGGATGCGCAGGAGCCGAAGAAGCCGTTGTTCGGCCTGGCGTTCCTGGAAAACCTTTCCGAGATGAGCATGCTGCGCCAGGTCGGCCTGCTGGTCGGCCTGGCCGCCAGCGTGGCGATCGGCTTTGCCGTGGTGCTGTGGTCGCAACAGCCGGATTACCGGCCGCTGTACGGCAGCCTGGCGGGGATGGATGCCAACCAGGTCACCGAGACCCTGGCCGCCGCCGACATCAAGTACAGCATTGAGCCCAGCACCGGTGCCTTGCTGGTCAAGGCCGACGATCTGGCCCGCGCGCGGATGAAGCTGGCCGGCGCCGGCATCGCTCCGCAGGACAGCAGCGTCGGCTTCGAGATTCTCGACAAGGACCAGGGCCTCGGCACCAGCCAGTTCATGGAAGCCACCCGCTACCGGCGCGGCCTGGAAGGCGAGCTGGCGCGCACGGTGTCGAGCCTCAACAACGTCAAGGGCGCGCGCGTGCACCTGGCGATTCCGAAAAGCTCGGTGTTCGTCCGCGACGAGCGCAAGCCCAGCGCCTCGGTGCTGGTCGAGCTGTATCCGGGGCGCTCGCTGGAGCCGAGCCAGGTGATGGCGATCATCAACCTGATCTCCACCAGCGTGCCGGAACTGGACAAGTCGCAAGTCACAGTGGTCGACCAGAAGGGCAACCTGTTGTCCGATCAGCAGGAGCAGTCCGAGCTGAGCATGGCCGGCAAGCAGTTCGATTTCACCCGGCGCATGGAAGGCAGCCTGACCCAGCGGGTCGACAACATCCTGCGTCCGGTGCTGGGCGGCGACCGCTTCAAAGCGGAAGTCTCCGCCGACGTCGACTTCAGCGCGGTGGAATCCACCGCCGAGATGTTCAACCCCGACCAGCCGGCGTTGCGCAGCGAGCAGAAGGTCAACGAGGAGCGCCACAGCAGCCTGCCGCCGCAAGGCGTGCCGGGCGCGCTGTCCAACCAGCCGCCGGCGCCGGGCACGGCGCCGCAGCAAGCCAACGCCCCGGCCGCGCAGGCGCCGGCGGGGCCGGTGGCGGCCGGTCGGCCGCTGCTGGACGCCAATGGTCAGCAGGTCATCGACCCGGCCAGCGGCCTGCCGAAGCTGGCGCCGTACCCGGCCGACAAGCGCGAGCAGGCGACCCGCAACTACGAGCTGGACCGTTCGATCAGTCACACCAAGCAGCAGCAGGGCCGTCTGCGCCGGCTTTCCGTCGCGGTGGTGGTGGACGACCAGTTCAAGGTCGATGCCAAGAGCGGTGAAGTCACCCGCACGCCCTGGAGCGCCGCCGATATCGCCCGCTTCACCCGTCTGGTGCAGGACGCGGTCGGCTTCGACGCCAGCCGTGGCGACAGCGTCAGCGTGATCAACACGCCGTTCACCGCCAGCCAGGGTGAAGAGATCATCGACATCCCGTTCTACACCCAGCCCTGGTTCTGGGACATCGTCAAGCAAGTGCTCGGCGTGCTGTTCATCCTCGTCCTGGTGTTCGGCGTGTTGCGCCCGGTGCTCAACAACATCACCGGCGGCAAGGGCAAGGAGCTGATGGCCAGCGGCCCCGGTGGCGATATTGATCTGGGCGACATGGGCGGTCTGGATGGCGCGCTGTCGGCCGATCGCGTGAGCCTCGGCGGGCCTGGGCAGATCCTGCTGCCGAGCCCGAGCGAGGGTTATGATGCGCAACTGAATGCGATCAAGGGCCTGGTAGCCGAAGACCCGGGTCGTGTGGCTCAAGTCGTCAAAGAGTGGATCAACGCCGATGAGTGATACCCGCGTCGCCACCAAACTGAGCAAGGTCGACAAGGCCGCGATTCTCCTGCTCTCGCTCGGCGAAACTGATGCCGCGCAGGTGCTGCGCCACCTCGGGCCGAAGGAAGTGCAGAAGGTCGGGGTGGCCATGGCTCACATGCGCAACGTCCAGCGCGAGCAGGTCGTGCAGGTGATGGGCGAGTTCGTCGAGACCGTCGGCGATCAGACCAGCCTCGGCGTCGGCGCCGACAGCTACATCCGTCGCATGCTCACCCAGGCCCTCGGCGAGGACAAGGCCGGCAACCTGATCGACCGCATCCTCCTCGGCGGCAGCACCAGCGGTCTGGACAGCCTGAAGTGGATGGAGCCGCGCGCGGTCGCCGACGTGATCCGCTACGAGCACCCGCAGATCCAGGCCATCGTGGTCGCCTACCTCGACCCCGATCAGGCCGGCGAAGTGCTCGGCCATTTCGATCACAAGGTGCGCCTGGACATCGTCCTGCGCGTGTCGTCGCTGAACACCGTGCAACCGGCGGCGCTCAAGGAGCTCAACCTGATCCTCGAGAAGCAGTTCTCCGGCAGCGCCAACAGCTCGCGGGCGACCATGGGCGGCGTCAAGCGCGCGGCAGACATCATGAACTTCCTCGACAGCTCGATCGAAGGCCAGCTGATGGACTCGATCCGCGAAGTCGACTCGGATCTGTCGACCCAGATCGAGGACCTGATGTTCGTCTTCGACAACCTCGCCGATGTCGACGACCGCGGCATCCAGGCGTTGCTGCGCGAGGTTTCCTCGGATGTGCTGGTGCTGGCGCTCAAGGGCGCCGACGAGGGGGTCAGGGAAAAGGTCTTCAAGAACATGTCCAAGCGCGCCGCCGAACTGCTGCGCGACGATCTGGAAGCCCGCGGCCCGGTGCGAGTCAGCGACGTCGAAGCGGCGCAGAAGGAAATCCTCACCATCGCCCGGCGCATGGCCGAGGCCGGGGAAATCGTCCTCGGCGGCAAGGGCGGCGAGGAGATGTTGTAGGTGCGATGGGGCACCGATCGTAGGTTGGCGTTGAGCGCAGCGATACCCAACAAGCGTCAGGTCGGGCCACGCAGCGTTTCGTGTGGAAAGTAGATCAGCAAAACGCCGGCAAGATGGGTATCGCTTCGCTCCACCCATCCTACGGACTAAGCCCTTTACCGGATAATCCCAAACCATGTCGACCAAGGAAAACCCCAGCGAGCTGATCCGCGCCAAGGACGTCAGCGTCTTCGATCGCTGGGCCCTGCCGAGCTTCGATCCGGCCGGTGAGGCGCCCGTAGTCGAGGCGCTCGAGGCCGAGGCTGTCAGCCTGCCGGTCGAAGCCAGCGAACCCTCCGCCCAGGGCGAAGAGGTGCCGGTCGAGACCGTCAAGCCGCTGACGCTCGACGAGCTGGAGGCGATTCGTCAGGACGCCTACAACGAAGGCTTCGCCACCGGCGAGAAAGACGGCTTCCGCGCCGGTCAGCTGAAAGCCAAGCAGGAAGCCGAACTGGCGCTCAACGCCAAGCTGGCCAGCCTGGAAGCCCTGATGCAGCATTTGTTCGAGCCGATTGCCGAGCAGGATCAGCAGCTCGAGCATTCGCTGGTCACCTTGGTCAACCATGTCACCCGCCAAGTGATCCAGCGTGAGCTGGCCCTCGACTCCAGCCAGATCCGCCATGTCCTGCGCGAGGCGCTCAAGCTGTTGCCGATGGGCGTCGAGAATGTGCGTATCCACATCAACCCGCAGGATTTCGCCGTGGTCAAAGCCCTGCGCGAGCGCCACGAAGAGAGCTGGCGCCTGCTCGAGGACGAGGCGCTGCTGCCCGGCGGCTGCCGGGTCGAAACCGAGCACAGCCGCATCGATGCCAGTGTCGAAACGCGCCTGAGCCAGGCCATCAAGCAATTGTTCGAGCAGCAGCGCGAGCAGGCGGTGCATCCACTGGCGGCCGACATCACCCTGGGCCTCGATGCGGCCGAGCCTGCCCATGCGTCTTGAGCGCACCAGTTTCGCCAAGCGCATGGCCGGCTATGCCGGCGCCGTGCAGCTGCCGGAACAGCCGGTGGTCGAGGGCCGTCTGCTGCGCATGGTCGGCCTGACCCTGGAGGCCGAAGGGCTGCGCGCGGCGGTCGGCAGCCGCTGCCTGGTGATCAACGACGGCGACTACCACCCGGTGCAGGTCGAGGCCGAGGTGATGGGTTTTTCCGGCAGCAAGATCTTCCTCATGCCGGTCGGCAGCCTCGCCGGCATCGCCCCCGGCGCCCGCGTGGTGCCGCTGCCGGATACCGGCCGCCTGCCGATGGGCATGAGCATGCTCGGCCGGGTGCTCGACGGGGTCGGCAACGCCCTCGACGGCAAGGGCCGGATGCGTGCCGAGGACTGGGTGCCGATGGACGGGCCGACCATCAACCCGCTCAACCGGCATCCGATCAGCGAGCCGCTGGATGTCGGCATCCGCTGCATCAACGGCCTGTTGACGGTCGGCCGCGGCCAGCGTCTTGGCCTGTTCGCCGGTACCGGCGTGGGTAAATCGGTGTTGCTCGGCATGATGACCCGCTTCACCGAGGCGGAGATCATCGTCGTCGGGCTGATCGGCGAGCGGGGCCGTGAGGTCAAGGAGTTCATCGAGCACATCCTCGGCGAAGAAGGCCTCAAGCGCTCGGTGGTGGTCGCCTCGCCGGCCGACGATGCGCCGCTGATGCGCCTGCGCGCGGCGATGTACTGCACGCGCATCGCCGAATACTTCCGCGACAAGGGCAAAAATGTCCTGCTGCTGATGGATTCGTTGACCCGCTACGCCCAGGCCCAGCGCGAGATCGCCCTGGCCATCGGCGAGCCGCCGGCGACCAAGGGCTATCCGCCGTCGGTGTTCGCCAAGCTGCCGAAGCTGGTCGAGCGTGCCGGCAACGCGGAGAAGGGCGGCGGCTCGATCACCGCGTTCTACACCGTGCTGTCCGAGGGCGACGACCAGCAGGACCCGATCGCCGACTCGGCGCGCGGCGTCCTCGACGGCCACTTCGTGCTGTCGCGGCGGCTGGCCGAGGAGGGGCATTACCCGGCCATCGACATCGAGGCCTCGATCAGCCGGGTCATGCCGCAGGTGGTCAGCGAGGAGCACATGCGCCAGGCGCAGCGCTTCAAACAGCTGTGGTCGCGCTACCAGCAGAGCCGCGACCTGATCAGCGTCGGCGCCTATGTGGCCGGCGGCGATCCGGACACCGACCTGGCCATCGCCCGCCTGCCGGCCATGCAGCAGTATCTGCGTCAGGGCCTGCGCGAGAGCGAGGGGCTGGCGCAGAGCGGCGCCCAGCTGACCGGGGTATTCGGGCGGCCGACTTAAGGCGCATCGAGTGGCCGTCGTAGGTTGGCGTTGAGCGCAGCGATACCCAACGAGCGGCAGATCGGGCAGCGAAGAATCTTGTATTAGGAATTAAACGCCGGATGGCATCGGAATGATGGGTATCGCGTTGCTCAACCCATCCTACGAGTTGGTCGGCATAAGGGCTTGTGCATGAACACGGGATCTACATTTCCAGCTGTTGGCCTGGCGCCATGACCCTCAGTCGCGCCAAGCGTCTGCAGCCAGTCATCGAAATGGCCGAGCGCGACGAGCGCGAGGCCGCGCGTCAACTTGGCCATCAGCAGGGGTTGGTCAAGCAGGCGGAGGCCAAGCTCGGCGAGCTCGAGCGTTACCGTGGCGATTATCAGCAGCAATGGCTGAGCGAAGGCCAGCGTGGGGTTTCCGGGCAATGGCTGATGAACTACCAGCGCTTCCTGTCGCAGCTGGAGACCGCCATCGGCCAGCAGCGCCAGAGCACCAACTGGCATCGCGACAACCTGAATAAGGCGCGTGAGCTCTGGCAGCAGCGCTATGCGCGGCTGGAAGGCCTGCGCAAGCTGGTGCAACGCTATCAGGACGAAGCGCGGCTGGCCGCCGACAAACGCGAGCAACGCCTGCTCGACGAGCTGTCGCAGCGCCTGCATAAGGCTGGGCAGGAGTGAATGGCGCGCAGACGGGTGCCGCCCGAGTGTCAGGAGCAAGCCGCTTTCCCAGGGCTGCATCACCGGCAACGGCGGTTTTTGCATAGCCTGGTGAATGGTGGTTGCCGCCGACCGTTGCGGGTGCTAAATCTTCCACCTTCGTAGTTGTCCGATCTTTTCGTTGCATAAGGAGTTCTGCATGGCGATCACCTCGCACCCCTCGGCCGATGGACAGGAACTGACCATCTCGATCCAGGGGCGTTTTGATTTCGGTGCGCATCAGGAATTTCGCGATGCCTACGAGCGCGTGAACCTCTCTCCGAAACGCTACGTCGTCGATCTCGAGGGCACCACTTACCTCGACAGTTCGGCGCTCGGCATGCTGCTGTTGCTGCGCGATCATGCCGGCGGCGACCATGCGCAGATCAGTCTGGTCAACTGCAACCCGAACGTGCGCAAGATCCTCGCCATTTCCAACTTCGAGCAGCTGTTCAAGATCGCCTGACACCATGCCTACGCGTCTGTCCATTCTGATCGCCGAGGACAACGCAGCCGATCGCATGCTGCTGTCGACCATCGTCAATCGCCAGGGTCACCGGGTGCTGACCGCCAGCAACGGCCTGGAGGCGGTGGCGCTGTTCGAGCAGGAACGCCCGCAGCTGGTGTTGATGGACGCCCTGATGCCGGTGATGGACGGTTTCGAGGCGGCGCGGCGGATCAAGCAATCGGCCGGCGAGGCGCTGGTGCCGATCATCTTCCTCACCTCGTTGACCGAGGGCGAAGCGCTGGTGCGCTGCCTGGAGGCCGGCGGCGACGACTTCCTCGCCAAGCCCTACAACCGGGTGATCCTCGAGGCCAAGATCAAGGCCATGGATCGCCTGCGCCGCCTGCAGGCCACTGTGTTGGAACAGCGCGACCTGATCGCCCGGCACAACGAGCACCTGTTGTCTGAGCAGCGGGTGGCCAAGGCGGTGTTCGACAAGGTGGCGCACTCCGGTTGTCTCGACGCGCCGAACATCCGCTACCTGCAATCGCCCTATGCGCTGTTCAATGGCGATCTGCTGTTGGCCGCCTACAAGCCCTCCGGCGGCATGCACGTGTTGCTCGGCGATTTCACCGGCCATGGCTTGCCGGCGGCGATCGGTGCCATGCCGCTGGCCGAGGTGTTCTATGGGATGACCGCCAAGGGCCATTCCATGACCGAAATCCTTCGCGAGATGAATGCCAAGCTCAAGCGCATCCTGCCGCTGGGGGTATTCTGCTGCGCGACCCTGGTCAACATCAGCCTCCAGCGTCGTACCCTGAAGGTCTGGAACGGCGGCCTGCCGGATGGCCACCTGTTGCGCGCCGGCAATGGCGAACGGCTGCCGCTGGTGTCGCGCCATTTGCCGCTGGGGGTGCTGGAGCCGGAGGCCTTCAACGACGACTGCGAGATCTACCCGCTAGAGCCCGGCGACCGCGTGTTCCTGTTCTCCGATGGCGTGCTGGAGGCGCAGGACAGTGAGGAGCGCTTGTTTGGCGAAGAGCGCTTGCAGGCGCTATTCGAGGCCAATCGTCAGCTCGAGCGGCTGTTCGAGGAGATCCAGCAGGCGCTGAGCCATTTTCGCGGCAAGGCGCAGGACGACATCAGCATGGTCGAGGTGCAGCTGGTCGAGGAGGGCGCCTTGCCGCGGCCACCGCTGGCCTTCGTCGACAGCGGCCAGAGCAGTCCGCTGGATTGGGCGGCCAGCTTCGAGTTCCGCGCCCAGACCTTGCGCCGCTTCAACCCGCTACCGTTCCTGCTGCAACTGCTCCTCGAAGTGCGGGGCCTGCGCGCCCAGGGCGGGGCGCTGTACAGCGTGCTCGCCGAGCTGTACTCGAATGCCCTCGAACACGGCGTCATGGGCCTGGATTCGACGCGCAAGCGCGATGCCGTCGGTTTCACCGAGTACTACCGCGAGCGTGGCGAGCGGCTCGCCAGCCTCGACCAGGGCTACGTGCGCTTCCACCTGCAACTGCTGCCCGAGGCGGACGGCGGGCGCTTGGTCATCCGGGTCGAGGACAGCGGCGCCGGCTTCGATGTCGAGCGGGTGCTGGCCCAGCAGCAGGCTCTGGACTGCTTCAGCGGTCGTGGCTTGCGCCTGGTGCGCGAGCTGACGCAGAACTGTTCCTGGGAGAACGATGGGCGGGTGGTCTGCGTGGAGTTTCACTGGTCGGCTCAGGCATAATTCCGTCACCTACGATCAAGGAGTGACCGGGTGGCCGATTTGCATCTCGACAATGCCGTGCTGCTGGCTCTGCAGGACGTGATGGAAGACGAATATCCGCTGTTGTTGGATACCTTCCTGGCCGACTCCGAAGAGCGTGTGCGCTCGCTCAACGCGGCCCTGCAGGGCCGCGACGCGCAGGCGCTGCGGCTGGCGGTACACAGCTTCAAGGGCAGCTGCAGCAATATGGGTGCGCCGCTGTTGGCCGCCCTGTGCAAACAGCTGGAAGAGATCGGCCGCCGCGAGCAACTGGCGGAAGCGCCAGCCGTGCTCGAGCAGATTGAGCGTGAGTTCGCCATCGTCCGCATCCTGTTCAAATCCGAGCGCCAGCGCTACCAATCGCGCACCTGAGCGCCGGACTGTCCCGGTCCAAACAGCCTGTTAAGCACCCTTCGCACAAAAGCTGGCCCAAGCCTTGCTACAAGCCCTGGCACGACCCATCCACATTCGTAGGGTGGGTTAGCCGCAGGCGTAACCCGCCAACCCTGCTGGACGTCGGTGTCCATGGCAACACCGCTGGTGGGTTACGCCGCTGCGCGGCTAACCCAGCCTACAGAAGCCGTGCTCAATATCTAACCGGTACATAGCCATTTTTAACGCCGCGTGGCCGACGCGCAGCAGATCGTAAACACTCCGCACAAAAGCTGGCCCAAGCCTTGCTATATCCCTGGCACGACCCATCCAGCACGGAGAGTGCCCATGTCCGTTGCCCCCGACCTGCTCCTCACGTCGAAACCCGAGGTGAAGCCCAAGGCGCCTGTGGCGAAAGCCCCGGCGCATACGGCCGAACCGCGTAAAGACGAGGCTTCCAGCTTCGCCCAGGTGTACGCCAAGGAGCGTCAGGCAAAGGCCGCCGAAGGTAATGATGAGGCGGCCAAAGCGAAGTACGACAAGTCCAAGGAGCCCGAGCGCGCCGACGATACGACGGCCGTGGTTGCCGCCGGCGAGCCACCGCTTGCCGATAGCGGCAAACCCTTGCCGACCGAGCCGGCGCAGCCCGATCCAGCCATGCTGCTGGCCATGGCCGGACAGATGCCGGGCGAGGACGGTGTGCTGCTCGATGTCGAGGCCGAAGGCGAGGAGGCTGCCGCGCTACCGCTGTCGGCCGGCACCAACCTCATGGGTTCCGGGCCGGCGAGCCTGACCGAGGCCAGTCACGACCCGCAGTTGGATGCGCTGAACGAGGTGGCCGGCGTCAACCTGGCGCTCGGTCTTGGCGCCAAGAACCCAGCTGTCGCTCAGCAGTCTGCGGCATCCGCCGGCGCGCCACCGGCGCTCAACAGCGTGCAGGGCTTCGCCGCCGCCATGGCGGCCTTGAGCGACCCGGCCAAGCTGCAGGGTGAAGCCAAGTTGGAGGCGGAATTGCCACTGGACGAGCTGAGCGGCGAGGGCCTGGAAGGCCTCAAGGACAGTCCAAGCGACCTGCGCACGGAGAGTTTCGCCAACCGTCTGAGTGCCCTCAGCCAGGCTATCGCCCAGCAGAGTGCGCCGAGCCAGCGGACCGCGCTGGTGCCAGGGCAGCCGATTCCGATGCAGCAGGGCGGCTGGAGCGAGGCGGTGGTCGACCGGGTCATGTGGCTGTCCAGCCAGAACCTCAAGTCCGCCGAGATCCAGCTCGACCCGACTGAGCTCGGGCGCCTGGAAGTGCGCATCCACATGGCCCAGGACCAGACCCAGGTGACTTTCGCCAGTCCCAACGCCGGTGTGCGCGATGCCCTGGAGGGGCAGATGCACCGCCTGCGCGACATGTTCGCCCAGCAGGGCATGAACCTGCCCGATGTGAATGTCTCCGACCAGTCGCTCAATCGCGGCTGGCAGGGACAGGGGCAGGGTGAAAGCGGTCGCGGTGCCTCTCAGTTCCGTGGCGGCGGCGAGCACTTCGGCGCTGACGAGGAGGTGAGCCTGAGTGTCAGCGAGATCCGCTCCTCCGCCGGCGGTGGCGGGCGCAGCCTGGTGGACTATTACGCCTGACGCGGATGGCCGTAGGTTGTGAGGCGCGCAGCGACGAAGCCCAACAGCGAGCTTTCTGCACCCTGGGCGTGGGGCTTCGCCGCGCTCAGCTTTTGTAGAGTGGGTTAGCCGCGTAGCGGCGTAACCCACCAGCGGTGCCGCCCCAGGCTCCGCTGTTCGGCAGGGTTGGTGGGTTACGCCTTCGGCTAACCCACCCTTGAATCTGCGTTCTTGTTCCAGGCCTCCCCCGGAGTTCCGTGAAGAACCTTTCATTCAGGGTGACAGCCTCCGGCCATCCTGATATATCCGCTGGCCTCCGACGGCGAGGCAGGGAAGCTGGCATAACACTTGCTGAATCCCCCGCAACGCGCTTGCAACACCCAACAGTGACGGATTATTGGCATGGCTAAGAAAGAACCGGCACCGCCGCTGCCCGGCAGCGACGCGAAACCGGCAGGCAAACTCAAGCTCATCATCGTGATCGCCGTGGCCTTGCTGCTGGCGGTTGGCCTGTCCATCGGCGGTACTTGGCTGGTGCTGCACAAGAACTCGGCGGCCGACGAGGCCAAGAGCGAGGAGGCGGCCGAGGGTGCCGCTCCCGGCAAGCAACCGGCCATTTACGAACAACTGGCCCCGGCCTTCGTGGTCAACTTCAAACAGGATGGCCGGCAACGATACATGCAGGTCAGCATTGCCCTGATGGCGCGTGACGAGGCCCAGTTGAAAGCCCTGAAAGTCCACTTGCCGATGTTGCGCAACCGTCTGGTGATGTTGTTTTCCGGTCAGGACTTCAACGCCCTGACCACCCCGGTGGGCAAGGAAATGCTGCGTCAGCAGGCCACCGCCAGCGTGCAGGAACTGGCGCAGAAGGAGATCGGGCAGACGGTCGTCGAGCAAGTGCTGTTCACCAATTTCGTTTTGCAATAAGCACAAGGGGCCCCGCATGGCCGTACAAGATCTGCTCTCCCAGGACGAGATCGACGCCCTGTTGCATGGCGTCGACGACGGCCTGGTCGAGGCCGAGGACGCCGCCGAGCCGGGCAGCATCAAGAACTACGATCTGTCCAGCCAGGACCGCATCGTCCGCGGACGCATGCCGACCCTGGAGATGATTAACGAGCGTTTCGCCCGTTACACCCGCATCAGCATGTTCAACCTGTTGCGCCGCTCGGCGGACGTGGCGGTCGGCGGCGTGCAGGTGATGAAGTTCGGTGAGTACGTGCATTCGCTGTACGTACCGACCAGCCTCAACCTGGTGAAGATGAAGCCGCTGCGCGGCACCGGTCTGTTCATCCTCGACGCCAAGCTGGTGTTCAAGCTGGTCGACAACTTCTTCGGTGGCGACGGCCGTCACGCCAAGATCGAAGGCCGCGAGTTCACCCCGACCGAGTTGCGCGTGGTGCGCATGGTGCTGGATCAGGCCTTCGTCGACCTCAAGGAGGCCTGGCACGCGGTGATGGACGTCAACTTCGAGTACATCAACTCGGAAGTGAACCCGGCGCTGGCCAACATCGTCAGCCCCAGCGAGGTGGTGGTGGTCTCGACCTTCCACATCGAACTGGATGGCGGTGGCGGCGACCTGCACATCACCTTGCCCTATTCGATGATCGAGCCGATCCGCGACATGCTCGATGCCGGCGTGCAGTCGGATGTCGACGATCAGGACGAGCGCTGGGTCAAGGCCCTGCGCGAGGACATCCTCGACGTGCGCGTGCCGCTGGCCGCCACCGTGGCGCGCCGTCAGCTCAAGCTGCGCGACATCCTGCACATGCAGCCGGGCGACGTGATCCCGGTGGAAATCGCCGATGACGTGGTGCTGCGCGCCAGCGGCGTGCCGACCTTCAAGGTCAAGCTGGGCGCGCACAAGGGCAACCTGGCCCTGCAAGTCGTCGAACCGCTCGATCAGCGTCAACGTTAATTCCTATTCAGCTCCAGCCGAGGACATCCCATGGCAGACGAAAACACCACACCCGAGGAACAGGCTCTGGCCGACGAGTGGGCCGCGGCCCTGGCCGAGTCCGGCGATGACGCCAACCAGGACGATATCGACGCCATGCTCGCCCAGAGCAACGCGCCGGCCAGGCCGGCCGCCCCGCGGGCGCCGATGGAAGAGTTCGGCAGCGGGCCGAAGGGCAACCAGCCGGTCAGCCTGGACGGCCCGAACCTCGACGTGATCCTCGATATTCCGGTGTCGATCTCCATGGAAGTCGGCAACACCGAGATCTCCATCCGCAATCTGCTGCAGCTCAACCAGGGCTCGGTGATTGAACTCGACCGCCTGGCCGGCGAGCCGCTCGACGTGCTGGTCAACGGCACCCTGATCGCCCACGGCGAGGTGGTGGTGGTCAACGAGAAATTCGGTATCCGCCTGACTGACGTGATCAGTCAGAGCGAACGCATCAAGAAGCTGCGTTGAGCATGCGGCGCGCGTTTCTCGCTCTGCTCGCGGCTTTGCCGCTTGGCGCCCTAGCCGCCGAAGCCGCGGCGCCGGCGACCCCTATGGCCAACAGCGGGATCACCGGCCAACTGGCGCAGCTGCTGCTCGGCCTGTTGCTGGTGGTCGGGCTGATCTTCCTGCTTGCCTGGTTGCTGCGTCGGGTGCAGCAGATCGCGCCGCGCGGCGGCCAGGTGATCAAGATCGTCGCCAGCCAGGCCCTCGGCCCGCGTGACCGGCTAGTGCTGGTGGAAGTGGGCGGCGAGCAGATCCTCCTCGGCCTCAATGCCGGGCGCATCACGCCCCTGCATGTGCTGGCCGAGCCGGTGGCCATGCCCGCCGGAGAGCCGGCCTCCGCTGAGTTTGCCCAGCACTTGGCGAAGCTGCTGGGGCGCGAGCAGAAGGGCAAGTCCTGATGACCCCACTGCATCTCGCTCTGGCGCTGCTGCTGAGCCTGGCCGCGCCGTTGGCGCTGGGTGCCGACAACCCGCTGTCGATCCCGGCGATCACCCTGTCGACCAATGCCGCCGGGCAGCAGGAGTACTCGGTCAGCCTGCAGATCCTGCTGATCATGACGGCGCTGAGCTTCATCCCGGCGTTCGTCATGCTGATGACCAGCTTCACGCGGATCATCATCGTCTTCTCGATCCTGCGTCAGGCCCTGGGCCTGCAGCAGACGCCGTCGAACCAGATCCTCACCGGCATGGCCTTGTTCTTGACCATGTTCATCATGGCGCCGGTGTTCGAGCAGATTAACCGCGAGGCCTTGCAGCCTTATCTCAGCGAGCAGCTGCCGGCCCAGGACGCGATCGCCAAGGCCGAGGTGCCGCTGAAGAACTTCATGTTGGCGCAGACCCGCAGCTCCGATCTGGAGCTGTTCATGCGCCTGTCCAAGCGCACCGACATCGCCAGCCCCGATCAGGCGCCGCTGACCATCCTGGTGCCGGCGTTCGTCACTTCAGAGCTGAAAACCGCGTTCCAGATCGGCTTCATGATCTTCATTCCGTTCCTGATCATCGATCTGGTGGTGTCCAGCATCCTCATGGCGATGGGCATGATGATGCTCTCGCCGCTGATCATTTCCCTGCCGTTCAAGATCATGCTGTTCGTCCTGATCGACGGCTGGGCGCTGATCATCGGCACCCTGGCCAGCAGTTTCGGCGGCGTGTAGGAGGCTCTGCGATGACTCCCGAAGTAGCCGTAGACCTGTTCCGCGAAGCGCTCTGGCTGACCGCCATGATCGTCGCCATCCTAGTGGTGCCGAGCCTGCTGGTCGGCCTACTGGTGGCGATGTTCCAGGCCGCCACCCAGATCAACGAACAGACCCTGAGCTTCCTCCCGCGCCTGCTGGTGATCCTGCTCACCCTGATCGTCGGCGGGCCCTGGTTGATCCAGCAGCTGATGGAGTACACCCAGACGCTGATCCAGAACATTCCGCAGATGATCGGCTAGATGGAGCTGACCGACGCGCAGATCGGCGGTTGGGTCGGCAGTTTTTTGCTGCCACTGTTCCGCATCGCCGCGTTGCTGATGACCATGCCGATCATCGGCACGCAACTGGTGCCGGTGCGCGTGCGCCTGTACCTGGCGCTGGCGATCGGCGTGGTGATCATGCCGACCCTGCCACCGATGCCGAGCGTCGATGCGATCAGCCTGCAGGCGTTCCTGCTGATCGCCCAGGAGGTGCTGATCGGCGCCATGCTGGGTTTCGCCCTGCAGCTGTTCTTCCATGCGTTCGTGATCGCCGGGCAGATTGTCGCCACCCAGATGGGCCTCGGCTTCGCCTCCATGGTCGATCCCACCAACGGCGTGTCGGTGGCGGTGATCGGACAGTTCTTCACCATGCTGGTGACGCTGCTGTTCCTCGCCATGAACGGCCATCTGGTGGTGCTCGAGGTGCTCACCGAGAGCTTCGTCACCCTGCCGGTGGGCGGCGGTTTTCTGACCACGCATTACTGGGAGCTGGCCAACAAGCTCGGCTGGGTGCTCGGTGCCGGCCTGCTGCTGGTGTTGCCGGCGATCACCGCCTTGCTGGTGGTCAACCTCGCCTTCGGCGTGATGACCCGCGCGGCGCCGCAGCTGAACATCTTCTCCATCGGCTTCCCGCTGACCCTGGTGGTCGGCCTGGTGATCGTCTGGATCGGTCTCGCCGATATCCTCGCCCAGTACCAGTTGCTGGCCAGCGAGGCCCTGCAACTGCTGCGTGACATGGCCCAGTTGCGCTGATGAGGAGCCCGCGCTGATGGCCGAAAGCGAGAGCGGCGCCGACAAGAGCGAACAGCCCACAGAGAAACGCCTGCGCGAATCGCGGGAAAAGGGCCAGATCGCCCGTTCCCGCGAGCTCAACACCCTGGCCATCCTGCTCGCCGGCACCGGTGGGCTGCTGGCCACTGGCGGCAGCCTGGCCGATGTGCTGCTGCAGATCATGCGCGCCAACTTCAGCCTGCCGCGCGAGGTTCTGCTCAACGATCAGGCCATGATCCTGTGGCTGGCGGCGTCGGCGAAGATGGCCTTCGAGGCGCTGCTGCCGCTGTTCTTCACCCTGCTGATCGCCTCCATCGTCGGCCCGATCGCTCTGGGCGGCTGGCTGTTTTCCGTCGAGGCGCTGCAGCCCAAGTTCAGCCGGATGAACCCGCTGGCCGGGCTCAAACGCATGTTCTCGGCCAAGGCGCTGGCGGAGTTGCTCAAGGCCTTGGCCAAATTCTCGGTGGTGCTGTTGGTGGCGCTGCTGGTGCTCTCCAGCGACCGCGACGATTTGCTGGCGATGGCCCAGGAGCCGCTGGAAATGGCCATCCTGCACAGCGTCCAGGTGGTCGGCTGGAGCGCGCTGTGGATGTCCTGCGGGATCATCCTGATCGCCGCCGTGGATGTGCCGTTTCAGCTCTGGGACAACAAGCAGAAGCTGATGATGACCAAGCAGGAAGTGCGCGACGAATACAAGGACAGCGAGGGTAAACCCGAGGTCAAGCAGCGCGTGCGCCAGATGCAGCGGGAGATGGCCGAGCGACGGATGATGGCCGCCGTGCCGCAGGCCGACGTGGTGATCACCAACCCGACGCACTTCGCCGTGGCGCTCAAGTACGACCCCGCCAAGGGCAGCGCGCCGGTGCTGCTGGCCAAGGGCGGAGACTTCCTGGCGCTGAAGATCCGCGAGATCGCCCAGGAGCATCAGGTCATGCTGCTGGAGTCGCCGGCCCTGGCGCGCTCGGTGTATTACTCCACCGAACTGGATCAGGAAATCCCCGCCGGCCTGTACCTGGCGGTGGCCCAGGTGCTGGCCTATGTCTATCAGCTCAAGCAGTTCAAGACCGGCAAGGGCAAGCGCCCGGCGCCTTTGCCGGATCTGCCGATCCCGGCGGATTTGCGCCGCGACGAGTGATGCGTCAAACGGGGCCTAGGTGGGCGTTCGCTGCTCACGTCTCAATCGCCCCTCACCCTAATCCCGCCGGTATAGATCGGCGTCTCGGCCAGCGCCGTAGGATGGGTTGAGCCGTAGGCGATACCCATGCGGGTGGAGTTGATGGGTATCGCTGCGCTCAACCCATCCTACGGACTCCCCGGCGCAAAGTTGGAATGCTTCTTGCCCTAACCCCGGCATAAGGCGCTTTCGCGTCAAAAGATTGGATCAGTCGGGGTAGGGACGTGGCAGTAGATCGTTCGCAGGTGATCGGCAATATGCGCAGCAACCTCGCCGGGTTGCGCCATGGCAACCTCGGGGTGCCGCTGCTGCTGCTGGTGATGCTCGCCATGATGATGCTGCCGGTGCCGCCGTTCCTGCTCGACGTGCTGTTCACCTTCAACATCGCCCTGTCGATCGTGGTCCTGCTGGTCTGCGTGTATGCCTTGCGGCCGCTGGATTTCGCCGTGTTCCCGACCATCCTGCTGGTCGCCACTCTGTTGCGTCTGGCGCTCAACGTCGCCTCCACCCGCGTGGTGCTGCTGCATGGCCACAATGGCCACGAAGCGGCCGGTAAGGTGATTCAGGCCTTCGGTGAGGTGGTCATCGGCGGCAACTACGTGGTCGGTGTGGTGGTGTTCGCCATCCTCATGATCATCAACTTCGTGGTGGTCACCAAGGGCGCCGGGCGGATCTCCGAGGTCAGCGCGCGTTTCACCCTGGATGCCATGCCGGGCAAGCAGATGGCCATCGACGCCGACCTCAACGCCGGCCTGATCGATCAGGCGGAAGCCAAGAAGCGCCGCACCGAGGTGGCTCAGGAGGCCGACTTCTATGGCTCGATGGACGGTGCCAGCAAGTTCGTCCGCGGTGACGCGGTCGCCGGCCTGCTGATCCTGTTCATCAACCTGATCGGCGGCGTGGCCATCGGCGTGCTGCAGCACTCGATGAGCTTCGCCGATGCCGGCAAGGTTTACGCCCTGCTGACCATCGGCGACGGTCTGGTGGCGCAGATGCCGTCGCTGCTGCTGTCGACTGCGGCGGCGATCATGGTCACGCGGGTGTCCAGCTCCGAGGACATGGGCCAGCAGGTCAACCGGCAGATGTTCGCCTCGCCCAAGGCGCTCGCGGTGTCGGCGGCGATCCTGATCGCCATGGGCCTGGTGCCGGGAATGCCCCACGTGTCGTTCCTCGGCCTCGGCCTGATTGCCGCTGGCGGCGCTTACTGGATCGCCAACAAGCAGCGGCAGACCAAGGTCCAGGCCGAACAGGAAGTGCAGCGCCAGCAGGAGTTGCTGCCGGCGCAGAAGGCCCAGGAGATCAAGGAGCTGGGTTGGGACGACGTCACTCCGGTGGACATGGTCGGCCTGGAGGTCGGCTATCGGCTGATCCCGCTGGTCGACCGCAACCAGGGTGGGCAATTGCTGGCGCGGATCAAGGGCGTGCGTAAGAAGCTCTCGCAGGAGATGGGCTTTCTCATGCCCTCGGTGCATATCCGCGACAACCTCGATCTGCTGCCCAACGCCTATCGGTTGACGTTGATGGGCGTCAGCGTCGCCGAGGCCGAGGTCTATCCGGACCGCGAGCTGGCGATCAACCCGGGCCAGGTGTTCGGCAGCCTCAACGGCGTGGCCGCCAAAGATCCGGCGTTCGGTCTCGAGGCGGTGTGGATCGATGCCGCCCAGCGCGATCAGGCGCAGTCGCTCGGCTACACCGTGGTCGACGCCAGCACTGTGGTCGCCACCCACCTCAACCAGGTGCTGCACAAGCACGCCCATGAACTGCTCGGTCACGAGGAGGTCCAACAGCTGCTGCAGGTGCTGGCGAAGAACTCACCGAAGCTGGCGGAAGAGCTGGTGCCGGGCATGGTCTCGCTGTCGACCCTGCTGAAGGTGCTGCAGGCGCTGCTGCAGGAGCAGGTGCCGGTGCGCGACATCCGTTCGATCGCCGAGGCCATCTCCAACGTCGCCTCGAAGAGTCAAGATCCCGCCGCGATGATCGCCGCGGTTCGCGTCGCACTATCCCGGGCAATCGTGCAAAGCCTTGTGGGACTAGAGCCGGAGCTGCCTGTGATCACCCTCGAACCAAGGTTGGAACAGATATTGCTCAATAGCTTGCAGAAGGCCGGTCAAGGCGCCGAGGACGGCATCCTCCTCGAGCCTGGCATGGCCGAGAAGCTGCAACGTTCGCTGGTGGACGCCGCGCAGCGCCAGGAAATGCTCGGCAAGCCGGCGATTCTGCTGGTAGCCGGTCCGGTTCGGGCGATGCTCTCGCGTTTTGCTCGCCTGGCAGTGCCGAACATGCACGTGCTGGCGTACCAGGAAATACCGGACAACAAGCAGGTCACCATCGTCGCCACCGTGGGACAGAACTGAGGTTTATAGGCCATGCAAGTCAAACGCTTCTTCGCCGCCGATATGCGTCAAGCCATGAAGCTGGTTCGCGATGAGCTGGGCGCCGACGCCTCGATCATCGGCACCCGCCGGGTCGCCGGTGGTGTCGAGCTGACCGCCGCGCTGGACTACCAGGTGCCCGCCGCGCCGCTGCAGCCGAACCCGGCGCTGGAGGCCGAGCTGCGCAAGACCCAGGCGAAGATCGCCTCGGCGCAAGCGGAACTGGCCTACCGTGAGCAGGGTGAGGCGCTCAAGGATGGCCAGCTGTTCGCCAACGAATCCATTGTCGCCCCCGAACTGCTGGCTTCGCCGCTGCGCCCCGAGCGTCCGGCGCCGGCCGCCGCCGCCCCGGTGCTGGCTGCCGCCACCGACCAGCATGCCCTCGAGGCCATGCGTTCCGAACTGCATGGCCTGCGCGAGCTGATCGAAGTGCAGCTCGGCTCCATGGCCTGGGGGCAGATGCAGAATCGCCGTCCGCAGCAGGCCAGCCTATGGCGCCGCCTGCAGCGCATGGGCCTGCCCGCCGAGCTGTCGCGCAGCCTGCTGGAGCGCGTGGCCGGCATTGCCGAGCCGCGTCAGGCCTGGCGCATGCTGCTCGCGCATCTGGCCCAGGCCATCCGCACGCCGAAGGAAGAGCCGCTGGAAGAGGGCGGGGTGATAGCCCTGGTCGGCCCCGCCGGCATGGGCAAGACCACCACCTTGGCCAAGCTGGCGGCGCGTTATGTGCTTAAGTACGGCGCGCAGAATGTCGCCCTGGTCAGCATGGACAGCTTCCGTATTGGCGCCCAGGAGCAACTGAAGACGCTCGGGCGCATCCTCAATGTCTCGGTGACCCAGGTCGACCCCGGCCAGTCGCTGCTCCAGGCCCTGGCGCCGCTGGCGCGCAAGCGCCTGGTGCTGATCGATACCGCCGGTCTGCCGGCCAACGATCCGGCCCTGTGCCTGCAGCTGGAAGCCCTGGCGGGACGTGGCATCAAGGCCAGGAATTACCTGGTCATGGCTGCCACCAGCCAGAGCCAGGTGCTCAAGGCGGCGTACCATAGCTACAAACGTTGCGGACTGTCCGGCTGCATCATCACCAAGGCGGATGAGGCCGCGAGCCTCGGCGAGGTGCTAGGGCTGGCTATCGGTCAGCATCTGCCGGTAGCCTATCTCGCCGATGGGCCGCGGATTCCGGACGATCTGCAGGTCCCCCGCAGCCATCAACTGGTCAGTCGCGCCGTCAGCCTGCAGACCGCGGAAGAGCCGAGCGAAGATGTCATGGCGGAAATGTTCGCCGGTCTCTATCAAAGCTCGCAGCGCCGGGTCGGCTAGATCTCGCGACGGACAGAACGGAAGCAGCCAAATGAAGCATGACAAGGTGTGGAACTAACATGGGAATGCACCCCGTACAGGTGATCGCCGTGACCGGCGGCAAAGGTGGCGTGGGCAAGACCAACGTCTCGGTGAATCTGTCCCTGGCCCTGGCCGACCTCGGTCGCCGGGTGATGCTGATGGACGCCGACCTCGGCCTGGCCAACGTCGATGTGCTGCTGGGCTTGACGCCCAAGCGCACGCTGGCCGATGTGGTCAGCGGTGAATGCGATCTGCGTGACGTGATCATCCCGGGCCCCGGCGGCATTCGCGTGGTGCCGGCGGCTTCCGGCACCCAGAGCATGGTGCAGCTGTCGCATATGCAACACGCCGGGCTGATCCAGGCCTTCAGCGATATCAGCGACAACCTCGATGTGCTGATCATCGATACCGCCGCCGGTATCAGCGACGCGGTGGTCAGCTTCGTCCGCGCCGCCCAGGAAGTGCTGGTGGTGGTGTGCGACGAACCGACCTCGATCACCGACGCCTATGCGCTGATCAAACTGCTCAACCGCGATCACGGCATGAGCCGCTTCCGCGTGCTGGCCAACATGGCCCACAGTCCGCAGGAGGGGCGCAACCTGTTCGCCAAGCTGACCAAGGTTACCGACCGCTTCCTCGACGTGGCCCTGCAGTATGTCGGCGCCGTGCCATACGACGAGTCGGTGCGCAAGGCGGTACAAAAACAGCGCGCCGTGTATGACGCGTTTCCGCGTTCGAAATGTGCCCTGGCGTTCAAGGCGATCGCCCAGAAAGTCGACGGTTGGCCGCTTCCAGCCAACCCGCGCGGCCATCTGGAGTTTTTCGTCGAGCGTCTGGTGCGGCACCCGTCTACCGAACCGGCCGTATGATCGCAGCCACTGGACAGCGTATGTACTACAAGGCACAGGCACGGGATTCCCAGCACCAGTTGATCGAGCGCTATGCGCCGCTGGTCAAGCGCATCGCCTACCACCTGTTGGGCCGCCTGCCGGCCAGCGTGCAGGTCGAGGATCTGATCCAGGCCGGGATGATCGGCCTGCTCGAGGCCGCGAAGAAATACGACTCCAGCAAGGGCGCGAGTTTCGAGACTTTCGTCGGCATCCGCATCCGCGGTTCGATGCTCGACGAGGTGCGCAAGGGCGACTGGGCGCCGCGTTCGGTGCACCGCAACAGCCGCATGGTCAGCGATGCGATCCGGAAAATTGAAGCGCGAACCGGTCGTGACGCTAAAGATCACGAGGTTGCTGCCGAACTCCAATTGAGTCTCGAAGATTACTACGGCATCCTTGGTGACACTTTGGGCAGCCGCCTGTTCAGTTTCGACGACCTGTTGCAGGACGGCGAACATGGCGAGCTGGCCGAAGACGCCGAGAGTACCCACTCAGAACCTTCACGCGATCTGGAAGAGGAACGCTTCCAGGGCGCTTTGGCGGACGCCATCGGCAAGCTGCCGGAGCGGGAAAAGTTGGTGTTGTCGCTGTATTACGACGAAGAGCTGAATCTCAAGGAAATCGGCGAAGTGCTGGGGGTCAGCGAGTCGCGAGTCAGCCAGTTGCATAGCCAGTGTGCCGCGCGTTTGCGTGCACGTTTGGGCGAATGGCGCGCACGCTGAGGCGCTATTTGGGGCTGTAGTTGCACGATTGATCGGCGCCTCCCCGGGGCGGGGGCGTTTAAGACTGACCGGAGGTCGACTTGGACAAGAATATGAAAATCCTCATCGTTGACGATTTCTCGACGATGCGACGGATCATCAAGAACCTCTTGCGTGATTTGGGTTTCACCAACACGTCCGAGGCGGACGATGGCACCACCGCGCTGCCGATGCTGCATAGCGGCAACTTCGACTTCCTGGTGACCGACTGGAACATGCCGGGCATGACCGGTATCGACCTGCTGCGCGCGGTGCGCGCCGACGAGCGCCTCAAGCACCTGCCGGTGCTGATGGTGACCGCCGAAGCCAAGCGTGATCAGATCATCGAGGCGGCACAGGCCGGGGTAAACGGCTATGTCGTCAAACCGTTCACGGCGCAAGTACTGAAAGAAAAGATCGAGAAGATCTTCGAGCGCGTCAACGGCTGATCTCCGCCGCGAGGGCACTATGGATCACAACGATTCCCTGCTGGGTGACCTCGAGTCGACCCTGAAAAGTCACGCCCGCGAACTGGTCGAAAGCCTGGAAAAAGGCAACTTCGGCGAGGCCGTGCAGCTCATTCACGAGCTCAACAAGGCGCGCGACCGTGGCCTCTATCACGAGGTCGGCAAGCTGACCCGCGAATTGCACAACTCGATCGTCAACTTCCAGCTCGATCCGCGCATGCCCCATGCTCAGGAAGTCTCGCAGATCACCGACGCCACCGAGCGGCTGAACTACGTGGTGACCATGACCGAGAAGGCGGCCAACCGCACCATGGACTTGGTCGAGCAGAGCGCGCCGTTGGTCAACGATCTCAGCGACGAGGCCCAGCGCCTGAGTGCCGACTGGGGGCGTTTCATGCGCCGCGAGTTGGGTGCCGACGCCTTCCGCGATCTGGCCAAGCGCATCGAGCTGTTCCTCGCCCGCAGCGAGCGCGACACGCACAAGCTGTCGGCCAATCTCAACGACATTCTGTTGGCGCAGGACTTCCAGGACCTCACCGGGCAAGTGATCAAACGGGTCACCCAGCTGGTCACCGAGGTGGAGAGCGATCTGCTCAAGTTGATGCTGATGGCCAGCAGTGTCGATCGCTTCGCCGGCATCGAGCACGATCTCGATCAGCTGCGTAGCGAACAAAAACAACAAAAAAATCCATCCCAGGGTGAAGGTCCGCAGATTCATGCCGATAAGCGTGATGACGTCGTATCCGGTCAGGACGATGTCGACGATCTGCTGTCCAGCCTGGGTTTCTAGGTTCTGGCTGAACCTTTTGGAGCACGCACAATGAGCTTTGGCGCCGATGAAGAAATCCTCCAGGACTTCCTGGTAGAGGCCGGCGAGATTCTCGAGCAACTTTCCGAGCAACTGGTCGAGCTGGAAAGCCGGCCGGATGACGCGGACCTGCTCAATGCCATCTTTCGCGGGTTCCATACCGTCAAGGGCGGTGCCGGCTTCCTCCAGCTGAACGAGTTGGTGGATTGCTGCCACATCGCCGAGAACGTCTTCGACATCCTGCGCAAGGGCGAACGGCGGGTCGATTCGGAATTGATGGACGTGGTTCTGGCTGCGTTGGATGCGGTCAACGGCATGTTCACCGAGGTGCGCGAGCGCGTCGCCTTGACCCCGGCTTCTCCGCAGTTGCTGGCCGCCCTGGCGCGCCTGGCCGAGCCGCAGCGCGACGACGAACTGGCTGCGCCTGCAGCCGTCGCCGAGCCAGAGCCAACGGTGGCTAGCGGCGACATCACCGATAGCGAGTTCGAGCAACTGCTCGAAGCCCTCGGCGATGAGCCGGGCGCTCAGGCGGAAACAGTCGCCGCGGGCGGCGATGAGATCAGCGACGACGAATTCGAGGCGTTGCTCGACCAGTTGCATGGCAAGGGCCAGTTCGGCGGCGGCGTGGCGGCTGCGACAGTGGCTGTGGCCGAAGCGCCGGTGGCGGACGTGGTTGCCAGCGATGACATCAGTGACGACGAATTCGAGGCCTTGCTCGATCAGCTGCACGGCAAGGGCAAGTTCGACGCCAGCGCCGCCACTGTTGCGGCTGGCGAAAGTGTTGCAAGTGCCGCGGTGGTGGCCGGGCCGGTTGCCGTCGCAAGTGCGGCGAGTGAGCTGATCAGCGACGACGAATTCGAAGCCTTGCTCGATCAGCTGCATGGCAAGGGCAAGTTCAGCGAGGCCGCCAGCACTGGCGCCGACGAGTCTGCCGTTGCGGTCGCCACTCCGGTGCCGGCCATCAACGGCGCGGCCAAGCCGGCGGCGCCGAGCAAACCGGCCACCCCGGCGCCGGCCAAGGCCGAGCCGCTGCGCAGTGCTGCGCCGGCGAGCGACAAGCCGGCGGCAAGCAGCGAGGCGGAAACCACGGTGCGGGTCGACACCGCGCGCCTGGACGAGATCATGAACATGGTCGGCGAACTGGTGTTGGTGCGTAATCGCCTGGTGCGCCTGGGTGCCAACAGCAGCGACGAGAGCATGGCCAAGGCCGTGTCCAACCTCGACGTGGTCACCGCCGACCTGCAGACCGCGGTGATGAAGACCCGCATGCAGCCGATCAAGAAGGTCTTCGGCCGCTTCCCGCGCCTGGTCCGCGATCTGGCGCGCAATCTGAAGAAAGAAATCAACCTGGAACTGGTGGGCGAGGAAACCGACCTCGACAAGAACCTGGTCGAGGCCCTGGCCGACCCGCTGGTGCACCTGGTGCGCAACTCGGTGGACCACGGCATCGAGCTGCCGGAGGCGCGCGAGGCCAAGGGCAAGAACCGTGGCGGGCGCATCGTCCTGGCGGCGCAGCAAGAGGGCGACCATATCCTCCTGTCGATCACCGACGACGGCAACGGCATGGATCCCGACGTGCTGCGCGTCAAGGCGGTGGAGAAGGGCCTGCTGGACAAGGACGCCGCCGAGCGCCTGAACGAATCGGAATGCTACAACCTGATCTTCGCTCCGGGCTTCTCGACCAAGACCGAGATTTCCGACGTGTCCGGCCGCGGCGTTGGCATGGATGTGGTGAAGACCAAGATTTCCCAGCTCAACGGCACCATCAATATCCATTCGAGCAAGGGCCAGGGCACCAAGATCGCCATCAAGGTGCCGCTGACCCTGGCGATCATGCCGACCCTGATGGTGATGCTCGCCGACCAGGCCTTCGCCTTCCCGCTGGTCAACGTCAACGAAATCTTCCACCTCGACCTGTCGCGCACCAACGTGGTAGATGGCCAGGAAGTGGTGATCGTCCGCGACAAGGCGCTGCCGCTGTTCTACCTCAAGCGCTGGCTGGTCAAGGACGCCGGCTACGCCGAGCAGCAGCGCGAGGGCCATGTGGTGATCCTCTCGGTCGGCACCCAGCGCATCGGCTTCGTCGTCGATCAGCTGGTCGGCCAGGAAGAGGTGGTGATCAAGCCCTTGGGCAAGATGCTCCAGGGCACCCCCGGCATGTCCGGAGCGACCATCACCGGCGACGGCCGCATCGCGTTGATCCTCGACGTGCCCAGTTTGCTCAAGCGCTACGCGCGGCGCATTTGATTGATTGGCCGTCGGCCCTGCGGGGCGGCGGCATGCAGGAGTGTGTATGGCAGTCAAGGTCCTGGTGGTCGACGATTCCGGCTTCTTTCGCCGACGGGTCTCGGAGATTCTCTCTGCCGATGCCAGCATCCAGGTGATCGGCACTGCCACCAATGGCCGCGAGGCCATCGATCAGGCGCTGGCGCTCAAGCCCGACGTGATCACCATGGATTACGAGATGCCGATGATGGACGGCATCACCGCGGTGCGGCACATCATGCAGCGCTGTCCGACGCCGGTCCTGATGTTCTCCTCGCTGACTCACGAGGGCGCGCGGGTCACCCTCGATGCCTTGGATGCCGGCGCGGTGGACTTCCTGCCGAAGAATTTCGAGGACATCTCGCGCAACCCGGAGAAGGTCAAGCAGCTGCTGTGCGAGAAGGTTCACAGCATCGCCCGCAGCAACCGCCGCTACAACCATTTCAGCGCGCCTGTGGCGCCGCCCGCTGCCAGCCCCGCGGTCAGTCCGTCGCTGGGCAATCGGCCTAGCAGCCCGGCGCCGGTCCGCTCTGCTCCGGCGGCGCCGGCTGCGGCAGCCGCCAGTCCCGCTCCGGCCGGCCCGGCGCCACGGCGCAAGAGCTACAAACTGGTCGCCATTGGCACCTCGACCGGCGGACCGGTGGCCCTGCAGCAGGTGCTGAGCCAGTTGCCGGCGCATTTTCCGGCGCCGCTGGTGCTGATCCAGCACATGCCGGCGGCCTTCACCAAGGCCTTCGCCGAGCGTCTCGACAAGCTCTGCAAGATCCGCGTCAAGGAAGCCGAAGATGGTGACCTGCTACGCCCCGGCCTGGCTCTGCTGGCGCCCGGCGGCAAGCAGATGATGATCGATGGCCGCGGCGCGGTGCGCATCCTTCCCGGTGACGAGCGGCTGAACTACAAGCCGAGCGTCGACATCACCTTCGGCTCGGCGGCCAAGTCGTTCAACGACAAGGTGCTGGCGGTGGTGCTCACCGGCATGGGCGCCGATGGCCGCGAGGGCGCACGCATGCTCAAGCAGGGCGGTAGCCAGATATGGGCGCAGGACGAGGCCAGCTGCGTGATCTACGGCATGCCGATGGCGGTGGTGAAGGCCGCTCTGGCCGATGCCGTGTACAGCCTCGATGACATCGGCCGGCATCTGGTCGAGGCCTGCGTCTGATGGACGTGCTGAGCCTAATCGGCGTCATTCTCGCCTTCGTCGCCATTCTCGGCGGCAATTACCTGGAAGGCGGGCATGCCAGCGCGCTGCTCAATGGCCCGGCGGCGCTGATCGTCATCGGCGGCACCCTCGGTGCCGCATTTCTGCAGGCTCCGGTCAGTGTATTCAAGCGCGCGCTGACGGTGCTGCGCTGGATATTCTTTCCGCCGCGCATCGACCTGGTCGGCGGCATCAACCGGGTGGTGGGCTGGAGCATGACCGCACGCAAGGAAGGCCTGCTCGGCCTCGAAGCGCTGGCCGATGTCGAACCCGATGCCTATGCGCGCAAGGGCCTGCAGCTGCTGGTCGACGGCTCTGAGCCGGAGGCCATCCGCAGCATCCTCGAAGTCGATCTCTACACCCAGGAAAGCCGCGACCTGCAGGCCGCCAAGGTGTTCGAGAGCATGGGTGGCTATGCGCCGACCATCGGTATCATCGGCGCGGTGATGGGCCTGATTCACGTGATGGGCAACCTGGCCGACCCGAGCATGCTCGGCAGTGGTATCGCCGTGGCCTTCGTCGCCACCATCTACGGCGTGGGTTTCGCCAACCTGCTGCTGTTGCCGATCGGCAACAAGCTGAAGGCCGTGGTCCTGCGTCAGGCGCGTTATCGGGAGATGCTCTTGGAGGGCATCCTCTCCATCGCCGAGGGCGAGAATCCGCGCGCCATCGAACTGAAGCTGCAAGGCTTCATGGACTGATGGAGTAGGCCCGTGGCACGTAGACGCCAGCACGAAGAACATGAAAATCACGAGCGCTGGCTGGTGTCCTACGCCGACTTCATCACCCTGCTGTTCGCCTTCTTCGTGGTCATGTACTCGATTTCCTCGCTCAACGAGGGTAAGTACAAGATCCTTTCCGACACCCTGGTCGGCGTGTTCAATCAGCCGGATCGCGCGATCAAGCCGATCCCGGTCGGCGAGGAGCGACCGCTGACCACCGCTCCCGAGCGCCCCGCGGATCAGGACGTGGCCCATGGCCGCGATGAATCCGCCGAAGCCTTGGAGGATATCGCCGCGAGCATGCGCCAGGCGCTGGGCGAATTGATCAAGACCGGCCAGGTCACCGTGCGCGGCAATGAGCTGTGGGTGGAGATCGAGCTGAATTCGAGTCTGCTGTTCCCCAGCGGCGACGCGCTGCCGCGCAACCAGGCGTTCGCCATCATCGAGAAGGTTGCCAAGATTCTGTCGCCCTACGACAACCCGGTGCATGTCGAGGGCTTCACCGACAACCTGCCGATCAAGACCACGCAATACCCGACCAACTGGGAGTTGTCCGCGGCGCGGGCGGCCAGCGTGGTGCGCATGCTGGCACTCGACGGCGTGAGTGCCGGGCGGTTGGCGGCGGTCGGTTATGGCGAGTTCCAGCCGGTGGCCGATAACGCCACGGCGGAGGGCCGGGCGCGCAACCGGCGGGTGGTACTGGTGGTATCGCGCAACCTCGATGTACGTCGCAGCGTCAGTGGCATGGGCAGTGGCAAGGCCAAGCCCGACAGTGCGCTGCAACGCGCTGGCATGCAATCTGCACCGCTGTCGGCAGCACAGGCCCCGCCAGCGGGTGCCGTCAATTCTCCGTCGCCGGTGCACTGAAGCCGGCCTCAGTTCTCGGTCAGGCGCTTGGCCCGTCGGGAGGAAGGAACGCATGAGAGTCTGGGCAGTAGCCAATCAAAAAGGTGGTGTCGGCAAAACCACCACCACCATCGCCCTGGCCGGCCTGCTGGCCGATGCCGGCAAGCGCGTGGTGGTCGTCGATCTCGACCCGCATGGGTCGATGACCAGCTATTTCGGCCACGATCCGGACGCCCTCGAGCACAGCTGCTTCGACCTGTTCCTGCATCAGGGCAACGTGCCGCAGGGCTTGCCGCAGGAACTGCTGCTGCCCACCAGTCACGAACGCATCGCCTTGCTGCCGTCGAGCACCGCGCTGGCCACCCTCGAACGCCAGTCGCCGGGGCAGAACGGCCTCGGCCTGGTGATCGCCAAGAGCCTGACCCAGCTGTGGCAGGATTTCGATTTCGCCCTGATCGACAGCCCGCCCTTGCTCGGCGTGCTGATGGTCAATGCGCTGGCGGCCAGCCAGCAACTGGCGATTCCGGTACAGACCGAGTTTCTCGCAGTGAAGGGCTTGGAGCGGATGGTCAGCACCCTGGCGATGATCAACCGCTCGCGCAAACAGGCGCTGCCCTACAGCATCGTGCCGACTTTGTTCGACCGCCGTACTCAGGCGTCCCTGAGCACCCTGCGGGCGCTGCGCAATGCCTATCCGGAGCAACTGTGGCCGGCCTATATCCCGGTCGACACGCGCCTGCGCGACGCCAGCCGAGCCGGGCAGACGCCTTCGCAGTTCGATGCCAAGAGTCGCGGCGTGATTGCCTACCAGGCGCTGCTCAAACACCTGCTGGCGCGCCTGCCGGCCAGCCAGGTGGCATGAGATGCGCGCTCGCTCAAGTCCCTTGCCGGTCCTGCCGATAGCTAGGCAAGTCCATTTTTTCAGGTTGCCGTCATGAGTCGAGCCGTCGCTGTCGCTACCCGCCCGCAGTTGGCCTTGCAGTCCTATCTGGATAGCCTGTTGCAGGAGGCTGCGCTCGAGCTGGCCGAGTCGGTGAGCCGCGAAGAGTTCGAGGCGGCGGTGCTGGAAGAGCAGGTACGTGATTCCCGTTTGGCGCCGGTTGCGCTGGCTATCCCGGAGCCGGGCGCAGCGCCTCTGGTGGCAGCGCCGGACATCGTGGTCGAGGAAGCGGTGGTCGAGCCGCCGGTGGCCCTGGTGGCGCCGGTGGCCGAGTTGAATGTGGCGGCCGCGCCGCCGGTCATCCTGCCGGGGCTGCAGTTGGAAGGGCGACCGAGCTGGGCGCAGGAGCCGTTCGAGTGCCTGCTGTTCGACGTCGCCGGGCTGACCCTGGCGGTGCCGCTGGTGTGCCTGGGCTCGATCTACCCGCTGGCCGATCAAGAGTTGACCCCATTGTTCGGCCAGCCGGACTGGTTCCTCGGGCTGCTGCCGTGCCAGGCCGGCAACCTCAAGGTGCTGGATACCGCGCGCTGGGTGATGCCGGATCGTTACCGCGACGATTTCCGCCAGGGCCTGCAATACGTGATCTCGGTGCAGGGCTACGAGTGGGGGCTGGCGGTGCATCAGGTCAGCCGCTCGGTGCGCCTCGACCCCAACGAGGTCAAGTGGCGGGCTCAGCGGACCCAGCGCCCCTGGTTGGCGGGCACGGTGATCGAACACATGTGCGCCTTGCTGGATGTCGCGGCGTTGGCCGAGCTGATCGCCAGCGGCGCGGCCAAGCGCCTGGTCGATGGCCGGTTGCACTGAAGCGTTGAGTAATTGAAGAACTGAAGAATTGACTGTCTCGCCCTCGGCGGGGCTCTGTGTTAATAGCTTTGTGTTAATAACAGCGGGCACACCCGCGCGTACCGCCGTAAGCGGGTTTGGATGAGGCTAGGGAAATGAACAAATCGTCGATGCAGGGCGCCGAAGACCCCATTCTGCAGTGGGTGACCTTCCGTCTGGACAACGAGACCTACGGCATCAACGTGATGCAGGTTCAGGAAGTGCTGCGCTACACCGAAATCGCGCCGGTGCCCGGGGCGCCGAGCTATGTGTTGGGGATCATCAACCTGCGCGGCAACGTGGTGACGGTGATCGACACCCGTCAGCGTTTCGGCCTCAATCCGGCGCCGGTGACCGACAACACCCGTATCGTCATCATCGAGGCCGACAAGCAAGTGGTCGGCATTCTCGTCGACAGCGTGGCGGAAGTGGTGTACCTGAAGCAGTCCGAGGTGGAAACCGCGCCGAACGTCGGCAACGACGAGTCGGCCAAGTTCATCCAGGGCGTGTGCAACAAGAACGGTGAGCTGCTGATCCTCGTCGAACTGGACAAGATGATGAGCGAGGAAGAGTGGTCGGAGTTGGAGAACATCTGAGTTGATCGAGATCGCGCTGCTGCTTCTCACGCTAATCTGCGTCGCCCTGGCGGCTAGCTGCTGGTGGCTGGCGCGGCAGTTGCGCGAGCAGGCCGCGGAGCAGGCCAAGCGCGACGCCGCGCGCGATCAACGCCTCAAGGAGCTGGGCAAGCGCCTGGACACCTACCTGACCGGCAGCATCCGCATGGGCGAGGAGCTGCACGAGCTGCGCCATGTGGTGGCGCCGCTGCCGGACAAGCTCAGCCAGATCGAGCAGCGCGATCCCACCAGCCTGTCCTTCACCCAGGCCGCGCGCCTGGTCGGTCTGGGCGCCAGCGTCGACGACCTGACCCAGTCCTGCGGCCTCAGCCGCGCCGAGGCCGAACTGGTCAGCAAGCTGCACCAGTCCAAGCCGTAACTTAAGGTTCTTCCGTGCCTGGCCCGCCGAGCAGCGCGGGGGCGATGCCGTGCTCGCTTTCCGCGCCGAAACCCGGCGGGCACTTGCCCTGCAGATACCAGGCGAACGCGATAATCTCGGCGATGCTGCGATACAGCGCCTCGGGAATCGCGTCGCCAAGCTCCAGGCGGGCGAGCAGGCGCACCAGCTCGGCGTTCTCGTAGATCGGCACTTCATATTCGCGGGCGATGGCGAGAATCGCCTCGGCCAGCTCGTCGTCGCCCTTGGCGCTGAGGCTGGGGGCGTTCTGGCCATCGTAGGTGAGGGCGATGGCTTGGCGGGGTGCGTGCTGTTTCATGCGGTTTCGTCGATCCAGCGCTGTTCCAGGGTGGTGCGCGGCCCTTGCGGCGGCGTGCCTTGACGGCAGGCCAGCTCACCGACCGTGAGGCCAGCCGCGAGCAGGCGTTCGCGCAGGTTGTCGAGTTCGCTGTCGATCAGCCGGGCGGTGCCGGGGCGTTCGGCCCACATCTGGCTGGACAGGCTGCCGTGAGCCAGCTGCGCCTGCACCTGCAGCGGCCCGAGTGGTGCCAGGTCGAAGGCCAGCTCGACGCGCCAGAGCGTGTCCTGTTGGTCCTTCCTGCCCTGCTTGCTCTGATCTTCGCGTTGCAGCTTGAGCTGCAGCGGCACCAGTTCCTGCTGGTTGCGCATGGGCAGTTCCAGCTGCCAAGTGGTCAGCAAGTTGCCTTCCGGACTCAGCTGGGTTTGCGCCAGGCTCGACAGCTGGTGGGTCTGCAGGCGCGAGACGGCGGCGGCGGCGAGTTTCAGCAGGGCTTCCAGGTCGGCCTCGCCATCCATCGCCTGCAGCAGTTTGGACGGCAGGGGAAAGCTCAGCGCCTGCTGGCGATTGCCGGCCTGATCGAGGGCGCCGAGGGCGCTGCGCACGAAGGCCGGCAGAGCCTGGGCCAAGGTGCCGGCGGCAGTGCCAGGATTGAGCGGGGCGGCATTGGGCAGTTGCGGCAACAATTGGGCAATCAGGCGCAGCAGGTTGGCCTTGAGATCCTGCGGCAGGCTGGCGGTGTTTCCGCCGAGCAGTTTGGCTTCGAGCTGCAGGCCGCTGTTTTCCAGGGCCTGCGCCAGCCCCTTGGCATCGCTGAGCTGACGGATGTCGGGGCTGGCCGCGAGCAGCTGGTCGATGCTGGCGCGCAGACCTGCCGGCAAGGCGGCGCCGCTCAGCCCCTGCAGAGCCTTGAACAGGCCGTCGAGCGAGCCTTGGCGATTCTGTTGGGCCAGCAACTGCTGGCCCAGTTCCAGCTGATCCAGGCGGCCGCTGAGCGGCAGGAAACTCAATGCCTGGCTGCCCCGCACCTGGGCAGTCAGCAAGCTGCCGAGGGGTAGGGCGAGGGGCGTCTCTATGCTCAGCTTGTTGCCGGCCAGCGGCGTATTGAGCAGGTTGACCACCACCCGGTACAACACCTGCTGGGCCTTGAGCTGGGCGATCTGCTCGCTGGCTTCGACCTTGCCCTGGATCAGCGTGCCGATCGGCAGCAGGTTCAGGTCCAGCTGGGTCAGCGCACGCTCGCCGGCGCTCTGCAGAATCATCGCCAGCCGGGTGTCCGACAGCGCGGTGACGTTCAGCACGCTGCCCTGACTCAGCGGCTGGCTGCTGCTGGCCTGCAGGGTGGCCTGGCTGCCGTTGGCGAGGGTCAGCTTGAGCAGCACCTGGAAGCTCTGCGCCACCGCTTCCTTGACCGCGATCACCTCGGCCTTGGCGCTTTCGCCGCTGGCCAGCAGGCCGTCCAGCGGTTGCAGGAGCTTGAGCGCCTGCTCGGCGACCTGGCTGGGGCGCGTCGGTGGCGGGCTGGCGGGAAGCGGGCGAGTGCTGCTGATTTCGCTCATGGCGGGGGTTACAACCTGTTGAAAATGGCCGCTGCGGGTGGGTGGGCCGGGCATGTATAATGCCGCCCCGTTCGCGCCGGCCGTGCATTTCGCGTATGCCAGTATAGCGGCCGAGACCTTCCTGACTTGAGCGCCCTTGGGTAAGCATGCCGTGACCAGTCCTGTCCTTGAAACCGTGGCGCTCGCCTGTGAGCGGGACTGGCGTCTGCTGTTCGAGCGTCTCGACCTGCGTTTGAACGGCGGCGAGATGCTGCAGGTCAGCGGCCCCAATGGCAGCGGCAAGACCAGTTTGTTGCGTCTGCTCGCCGGGCTGATGCAGCCGACCACCGGTGAAGTGCGCCTGAACGGCAAGGCGTTGAGCAAGCAACGCGGCGAACTGGCGCGCAACCTGCTGTGGATCGGCCATGCCGCCGGAATCAAGGGCCTGCTGACGGCCGAGGAGAACCTCGCCTGGCTCTGCGCCCTGCATCAACCGGCCGCGCGCGCGACGATCTGGCGGGCGCTGGAGGCGGTCGGTCTGCGTGGTTTCGAGGATGTGCCGTGCCACACCCTGTCCGCCGGTCAGCAGCGTCGCGTCGCCCTGGCCCGTCTGTATCTGGAGGCGCCGCCGCTGTGGATTCTCGACGAGCCCTTCACCGCGCTGGACAAGCAGGGCGTGGCGCAGCTGGAGCAGCATCTGGCCCGGCACTGCGAACAGGGCGGGCTGGTGGTGCTGACCACCCATCACACGCTGGCGGTGAAGCCGGCCGCCTATCGCGACCTCGATCTGGGCGCCCTGATGGTGAGTGAGCATGCTGCATGAGTAACGTGTTCACCCTGCTGGTCGCCCGCGAAGCCCGCCTGCTGTTCCGTCGTCCGGCCGAGCTGGCCAATCCGCTGGTGTTCTTCGCCATAGTGGTCGCCCTGTTCCCGCTCGCCGTCGGTCCGGAAACCCAGCTGTTGCAGACTTTGTCGCCGGGGCTGGTGTGGGTCGCGGCCCTGCTGGCGGTGCTGCTGTCGCTGGATGGTCTGTTCCGCAGTGATTTCGAGGATGGCTCCCTGGAACAGTGGGTCCTTTCGTCGCACCCTCTGCCTCTTCTGGTTTTGGCCAAGGTGCTGGCACACTGGCTGTTCTCCGGGCTGGCATTGGTCGTGCTGGCGCCGCTGCTGGCGCTGATGCTCGGCCTGCCGGCGCGCTGTCTGCCGGTGCTGTTGTTGTCGCTGTTGCTCGGCACTCCGGTGCTGAGCCTGCTCGGTGCGGTCGGCGCGGCGCTGACCGTCGGTCTGAAACGTGGTGGCCTGTTGTTGGCCCTGCTGATTCTGCCGCTGTATATCCCAGTGCTGATTCTCGGCAGCGGGGCGCTGCAAGCTTCCCTGCAAGGACTGCCGGCGGTCGGCCACCTATTGTGGCTCGCCAGCCTCACCGCGTTGGCGGTGACCCTGACACCTTTTGCCATTGCCGCCGGCCTGACCATCAGCGTCGGTGAATAACAGGGCGGTCGGACCCTTGCGGCCGCCGCCCCAGAATGACGAGTTAGCGTGATGAACTGGACTTGGTTTCACAAACTGGGCTCGCCCAAGTGGTTCTACGAGAAGAGCGGCCGTTGGCTGCCCTGGCTGGCGCTCGCCGCCGCACTGCTGCTCGGCGTCGGCTTGGTCTGGGGCCTGGCCATCGCGCCGCCGGACTATCAGCAGGGCAACAGTTTCCGCATCATCTACATTCACGTGCCGGCGGCGATCCTCGCCCAGTCCTGCTACATCATGCTGGCGGTGGCCGGGGTGGTCGGTCTGGTGTGGAAGATGAAACTGGCCGACGTCGCCCTGCAGCAGGCCGCGCCGCTCGGCGCCTGGATGACGGTGATCGCGCTGCTCACCGGGGCGATCTGGGGCAAGCCGACCTGGGGCTCGTGGTGGGTCTGGGATGCACGTCTGACTTCGATGCTGATCCTGCTGTTCCTGTATTTCGGCGTGATCGCCCTCGGCCAGGCGATCAGCAACCGCGACAGCGCGGCCAAGGCCTGCGCGGTGCTGGCCATCGTCGGGGTGATCAACATCCCGATCATCAAGTACTCGGTGGAGTGGTGGAACACCCTGCACCAGCCGGCCACCTTCAAGCTCACCGAGAAACCGGCGATGCCGGCGGAAATGTGGCTGCCGCTGCTGGTGATGGTGCTCGGTTTCTACTGCTTCTTCGCTGCCGTGCTGCTGCTGCGCATGCGCCTCGAGCTGCTCAAGCGCGAAGGCCGCAGCAGTTGGGTCAAGGCCGAGGTGGTCAAGAGTCTGGGAGGAGTAAGATGAGCTTCAGCTCCTTCGGCGAGTTTCTCGCCATGGGCCAGCACGGCCTGTATGTCTGGACCGCCTACGGCATCAGCCTGAGCGTGCTGGTCCTCAACGTTGCGCTGCCGTTGCTGGCGCGGCGTCGTTATCTGCAAGAAGAGGCGCGCCGTCTGCGCCGGGAGAGCAAGTCGTGAATCCGCTGCGCAAAAAGCGTCTGATCATCATCCTCGGCATCCTCGCCGGGGTCGGCATCGCCGTGGCCCTGGCCTTGAGTGCCCTGCAGCAGAACATCAACCTGTTCTACACGCCAACCCAGATCGCCAACGGCGAGGTGCCGCACGACACGCGCATCCGCGCCGGCGGCATGGTCCGGGAGGGTTCGCTGCAGCGCTCACCGGATTCGCTGGTGGTGCGCTTCGTGGTCACCGATTTCGCCAAGGACGTGATCATCCAGTACCAGGGCATCCTCCCCGACCTGTTCCGCGAAGGGCAGGGCATAGTCGCGCTCGGCAAGCTGGACGCCGACGGCGTGCTGATCGCCGATGAGGTGCTGGCCAAGCACGACGAGAAATACATGCCGCCGGAAGTCACCAAGGCCCTCAAAGACAGCGGTCAGCTGCCAGACAGCGGCCAGTTGCCGACGAAGAAGGAGGGTTGAACATGAGCGCAGCCCTGCTGATTCCCGAACTCGGCCACTTGGCCATGATCCTCGCCCTGTGCTTCGCCATCGTTCAGGCGACGCTGCCGCTGATCGGTGCCTGGCGCGGCGATCGCCAGTGGATGAGCCTGGCGCAGCCGGCCGCCTGGGGCCAGTTCGCCTTCCTGGTGTTCGCCTTCGCCTGCCTGACCTGGGCCTTCCTGGTCGACGATTTCTCCGTGCGCTATGTGGCCAGCAACTCCAACAGCGCGCTGCCCTGGTATTACAAGTTCAGCGCCGTGTGGGGCGCCCATGAGGGTTCGCTGCTGCTCTGGGCGCTGATCCTCGGCGGCTGGACCTTTGCCGTGTCGATTTTCTCCCGCCAACTGCCGGAGGCCATGTTGGCCCGCGTGCTGGCGGTGATGGGGATGATCAGCATCGGTTTCTTGCTGTTCTTGATCGTCACCTCCAACCCCTTCGAGCGCCTGCTGCCGAACGCGCCGGCGGACGGCAACGACCTCAACCCGCTCCTGCAAGACATCGGCCTGATCGTCCACCCGCCGATGCTGTACATGGGCTACGTCGGCTTCTCGGTGGCCTTCGCCTTCGCCATCGCCGCGCTGCTCGGCGGCCGCCTGGACGCCGCCTGGGCGCGCTGGTCGCGGCCGTGGACCATAGTCGCCTGGGCCTTTCTCGGTATCGGCATCACCCTCGGCTCCTGGTGGGCCTATTACGAACTGGGCTGGGGCGGCTGGTGGTTCTGGGATCCGGTGGAAAACGCCTCGTTCATGCCTTGGCTGGTCGGCACCGCGCTGATCCATTCGCTGGCGGTGACCGAGAAGCGCGGGGTGTTCAAGAGCTGGACCGTGCTGCTGGCGATCGCCGCGTTTTCGTTGAGTCTGCTCGGTACCTTCCTGGTGCGTTCCGGGGTGCTGACCTCGGTGCACGCCTTTGCCTCCGATCCGGCGCGCGGGGTGTTCATCCTCGCCTTCCTGTTGCTGGTGGTCGGCGGCTCGCTGACCCTGTTCGCCGTGCGCGCCCCGGTGGTCAAGAGCCAGGTCGGCTTCGCCCTGTGGTCGCGCGAGACCCTGCTACTGGTCAACAACCTGGTGCTGGTTGTGGTGGCCGCGATGATCCTGCTCGGCACCCTCTATCCGCTGGTGCTGGATGCGCTGACTGGGGCCAAGCTGTCGGTCGGCCCGCCGTATTTCAACGCGCTGTTCCTGCCGTTGATGAGCATCCTCATGCTGGTGCTGGCGGTCGGTGTGCTGGTGCGCTGGAAGGACACGCCGCTGCAGTGGCTGGCGCGCATGCTCACCCCGGTGCTGCTTGGCAGCGTGGTGCTGGGCGGACTGGCCTCTTTCGTCCTGGCGGATTTTCACTGGGCGGTGCTGGCCGCCTGCCTGTTGGCGGCCTGGGTGGTGCTCGCCGGCCTGCGCGACCTGCTCGACAAGACCCGCCACACCGGCCTGCTCGCGGGCCTGGGCAAGCTCGGTCGCACTTACTGGGGCATGCAGCTGGCGCACCTCGGCATCGCGGTCTGCGCCCTCGGTGTGGTGCTGTCCAGCCAGGGCAGCGCCGAGCGTGACCTGCGCCTGGCGCCGGGCGAGGCGGTGGAGCTGGGCGGTTATCAGTTCGTCTTCGAGGGTGCCAAGCACTTCGAGGGGCCGAATTTCACCTCCGACAAGGGCACCATCCGGGTGATCGAGGACGGCAAAGAAGTCAGCGTGCTGCATCCGGAAAAACGCCTGTACCGCGTGCAGCAGTCGGTGATGACCGAGGCCGGCATCGACGCCGGCTTCACCCGCGATCTCTACGTCGCCCTCGGCGAGCCGCTGGACAACGGCGCCTGGGCGGTGCGCGTGCAAGTCAAACCCTATGTGCGCTGGATCTGGTTCGGCGGCCTGCTGACCGGTCTCGGCGGCCTGTTGGCGGCGCTGGACCGGCGCTACCGGGTCAAGGTGAAAACCCGGGTGCGCGAAGCCCTCGGTCTGGTCGGAGCGCAAGCATGAAGCGTCTGGTGTTGTTGATTCCGCTGCTGATCTTCCTCGGCGTCGCGCTGTTCCTCTATCGCGGCCTGTTCCTCGATCCGGCGGAGCTGCCCTCGGCGTTGATCGGCAAGCCGGTGCCGGCCTTCTCGCTGCCGGCGGTGCAGGGCGAGCAGACCCTGACCCAGGCCGACCTGCTCGGCAAGCCGGCGCTGCTCAACGTCTGGGCCACCTGGTGCATCGCCTGCCGGGTCGAGCATCCGATGCTGAACAAGCTGGCCGAGCAGGGCGTGCGCATCCATGGCATCAACTACAAGGACGACAACGCCGCCGCGCAGAAGTGGCTGCAGGAGTTCCACAACCCCTACCAGCTCAACATCAACGACGCACAGGGCAGCCTGGGCCTGGACCTCGGTGTCTACGGCGCGCCGGAAACCTTCCTGATCGACGCCAAGGGCGTGATCCGCCACAAGTTCGTCGGCGTGATCGACCAGACTGTCTGGCGCGAACAGTTGGCGCCGCTGTACCAGCAGTTGGTCGATGAGGCCGGCCAATGAAGCGTTCTTTTGTCGCTCTGGTACTCGGCCTCAGCCTGCTCGGCGGCGCCCAGGCCGCCATCGACACCTACCAGTTCGCCGACGAGGCACAGCGGACCCGCTTCGCCGAGCTGACCAAGGAACTGCGCTGCCCGAAGTGCCAGAACCAGGACATCGCCGACTCCAACGCGCCGATCGCCGCCGACCTGCGCCGCGAGATCCATCGCATGCTCGGCGAGGGCAAGAGCAATGAGGAGATCGTCGAGTTCATGGTCGAGCGCTACGGCGAGTTCGTCCGCTACAAGCCAGCCGTCAACTCCCGCACCTGGCTGCTCTGGTACGGTCCGGCCGGCCTGCTGGTCGGTGGGTTGCTGGTGCTCGGGGTGATCGTGCTGCGCCGCCGTCGGGTGGAAAACGCCCCGCCTGCCAGCCTCTCCGCCGAGGAGCGTGCGCGCCTCGATACCCTGCTGAATTCCACCTCTGCGGATAAATCTACCGATGATTGATTTCTGGCTCGCCGCCGGCCTGTTGCTGCTGCTGGCTCTGGCGTTTCTGTTGATCCCTGTGCTGCGCGGTCGCCGCGCGCAGCCCGAGGAAGACCGCACCGCCCTCAATGTCGCCCTCTATCAGGAACGCCTGGCCGAGCTGCAAAGCCAGCAGCAGGCCGGCGTGCTGACTGCCGAGCAACTGGAAGGCGGCCGCGCCGAAGCCGCGCGCGAACTGCTGACCGACACCGAGGGCGCCGACGTGGCGCGCAGCTCGCGGCTGGGTCGCGCGGTGCCACTGCTGGCCGCGCTGCTGGTGCCGCTATTCGGCCTGGGCCTGTACCTGTACTGGGGGGCCAGCGACAAGGTCGAGTTGACCCGCGAGTTCAGCCAGATGCCGCGCAGCATCGAGGACATGACCGCGCGCCTGGAGCAGACCGTCAAGGCCCAGCCGGACTCGGCGGAAGCCTGGTACTTCCTCGGGCGCACCTATATGGCCCAGCAGCGCGCGGCGGAGGCGGCTACGGCCTTCGAGCGTGCCGCCACGCTGTCCGGCCGCCAGCCCGAGGCGCTCGGACAATGGGCGCAGGCGCTGTACTTCGCCAGCGAGCGCAAGTGGTCGGCGCAGATGCAGGCGCTGACCGACGAGGCGCTGAAAGGCGACCCCGAGGAAGTCACCAGCCTGGGCCTGCTGGGCATCGCCGCCTTCGAGAGTCAACGCTACAAGGACGCCATCGGCTTCTGGGAGCGCTTGATCGCCGTGCTGCCGGCCGAAGACCCGTCGCGGGCAGCGATCCAGGGCGGGGTCGAGCGGGCCAGGGCCAAGGTCGGTGACGCTGCCGGAGTCGACCAGCCGGCGCTGGCCGCGGCCAGCAGCGGCGCGACCCTCAAGGTGCGGGTCGATTTGGCGGCTAAGCTGAAGGACAAGGTCCAGCCGGGCGACAGCGTGTTCGTCTTCGCCCGCGCCACCAGCGGCCCGCCGATGCCGCTGGCGGTCAAACGTCTGACCGTCGCCGATCTGCCGGCCGAGGTCGAACTGAGCGACGCCGACGCGATGATGCCGCAGCTGAAACTTTCCGCATTTCCCGAGGTTCAACTGGTGGCACGCATCTCCCGCGCCGGCACCGCCACCGACGGCGAGTGGATCGGCCGCAGCCAGCCGCTGGCCAGCAGCACCACCGAGGCTCAGCAGCTGAGCATCGACAGCCCGGACAAGTGACAGGACCATGCCCATGAAACCGACCTTACGCGTTCTCGCTCTTGGCCTGATGGTCGGCCTGGGCGGCTGTAGCGTGCAGCCGCCGGTGTCGGACTCGGACTACCCGACGCAGCCGGCGCCCCGGCCGCTGCCGCCACCGCAGCAGCAGGCGCCGCTGCCGCGCCCGCCCATGCCGCCGGTGCAGCCGGTGCCGAAACCGCCGAGCATCATGAAGGCCCACCCGCGCTATGCGCCGCCGCCCGGCGGCAACTGCCACTGGGACAACAACCTGGGCGTCTACGTGCTGGAGAACGCCCGCGACCTCTACTACCGCGAGCGTACCTACTACCGCTGGGACAACGGCTGGTTCTGGTCCAACAGCCCGCAAGGGCCGTGGCAGGAAACCGACAGCAGCGGTGTGCCGCCGGGCTTGACCAAGCGCTACGCGCAGTAGGGGCGGCGGCTCCCGCCGATCCGACTGCAAGCGCCCTGGTCAGGGCCGCGAGTAGGTTTTGTCCAACAGCATCATCGCGACAACTGTGCGGCGAGAAGCGCCGGACGTCGTCAGTCATTATCGACAGTTTCGAACTGGCAGCTGGCGACCGCCGGTTCCCGCCGCAGTTGCGACATGACGGCGTCGGCCGTCTGTACCGAGGTCGACGCGATGGGAAAGCCACTGGCGGCCACCGCCTCGGCGACCCAGGTATTGCAGGTATTGGCCAGCGAATAGCGGCCGGTCGCCCGGTAGAAGCGGCTGTCGCCATTCAGGCCGGGACCGAGCGGTTGCAGGGTGCCGGCCGGGGAACGGGCGAAGCTCGCGACGAGGAAGGCCAGCAGGCGTTGATAGCCATTGGCGTCGACCGTCAGCGCAACCACCTCACCCGCCGGGAAGTAACGCGCGGGCTCGCCGGGTAGCCGGACCAGGTGCAGGGCGCTGTCGCCGGACCCGAACAGCGCCCGCAGCGCCTGGCCGATGCCGGGTTGCGGGGCCCGGTAGAAGCCCTCGTCGCCCCAGCCGAGTTCGATGAACCCCGCGTCGGCGAAGTCCTCGCCGAGGGCCGGAAGCACCAGGAGCAGGTCGGCGGCGGCGACGACCACTCCGGTATGCCAGCCGTGATTCACCACATGAAAGGTCGCCGCCGCGTTGCAGTCCAGCGGACCCGGTGGCGGGCCAGGTGGAGCGGCGGCGCAGCCAAACAGGGCGAGAACCAGCAGCAGGGCGATTCGCATGGGCGCGGGACCGACGGCGCTTGTCCTACCCTGAGGTGCCTTCGTCCACGGGGGGGGCATGACGGGGTGGACGGGCGTCTCGGGAGGTCTTTGGGTATCCATCACCGTGGTACTCGGCGGTTCAGGGCGAAGAAGGTTGGCGGATCTTGCACTTCATTTCCGGCGCCTCGTAGCCCCAGACCACCGTGGCCTCGCCGTGATGTTCCCAGAGCGACTCATTGTTCCCCTGGTACCGAGCACCGCTGGCGGCCGGCTGCTGGTACATCAGCGAAGTGCTGTCGCCGAACTCGACGACGGCGCTCGCCGGGTCAGTGGGGTAGAAGGTGGCCACCACTTCCTTCGCCGGCTGACCATCGCATTCGTAGCGCACCGGACCGGTGCCTTCGATCAGTTGGTAGCGCGCCTGCAATTCGGCGATGCGCTGGCGGTAGCTGTCGGTGACGCACTGGGTCTTGTCGTCCGCCTTCCAGCAGTCGTCACGTCCCTTGATCCAGCCGCGTTGCTCGGCTTTCAGCATCGGCGGGTGCTCATTGACGGCCTTGGCCGAGGCCTGCTTGTAGACCGCTGCCAACTGCCGGTCCAGCTTGGCCAGGGCAGGGCTCTCGCAGACCAGCGCCTCGATACTGCCGGCGTCAACCTTGCCGCAATCGAAGGACGGGGCATCCCCCTGGGCCAGCAAGGGGAGTGGTGTCGCCAGCAGGAGCCAGACAATGTTTTTCCGAGGACTCATGTTGCCTCCTGGCCACGCAAGTAGGGTGTGCTCCATGCACCTTAGCAGGCGACTGCAGCCTGTCAGCTTCCGGCGGCGTTCGCGCCTGCCGTGCGCTTCTGCAAGCCGCGCCGTGCAGTCAGCACCAGCCAGCAGGCGAGGATGAACGGCGCGGTGAGTGGCGGCACCGCGAGGGCGGTGAAACAGGGTTGCAGCAGTAGGGTCAGCAGGATGCCAGCCAGCGGCGCCCAGGGCCGGCGGTGGCTTTGGCTCAGGGCGATGGCGGCGAGCACCGCGTTGTAGCCGTACAGGCCGAGCAGGGCGGTGGGCTGCGGCCAGCCCTGGAGCAGCGCCAGACTCAGCCCGGCGGCGGATGCGCCGAGCGCCCAGGCCGCCGCCCGCCAATCGGCCAGCAATAGGCCGAGCAGCAGGCAGGCGCCGGCCAGCGGGCTGTCGAGGAAAATCACCTGGCCGATGCCGCGCAACGCCGCGTCGGCCAAGCCGGGGGCATCGAGCGGCAATGCCGAGGCGACGATACTGCGATCATCCAGTCCCGGCAGATCGTCCAGCGGCAAGGTCAGCCAGCCGAACAGCACGAAGGGCAGGGTGTAGACGGGGAGTCCGCCGAGCAGGCGGCCGCGGTGCAGGAACAGGTGCAGCAGGACGGTGGCCAGCGCCGCCGCGGCGAGGATCAGCAGGGCCAGCGACAGCGACCAGTTGAAACGCATGGCCAGCACTAAGCCGACCAGGGTGGCGTTGTAGCCGTACAGCCCGGCGTCCACATCCGCCCGGGCGTAGTTCAGACGATGGGCGACCAGCAGGCCGGCGAGGGCGCCGAGCAGGGCGCCACCGAGCAGTGGCGGAGCGCCGAGGGCGATGGCCAGCAGCACCAGCGCGCCGCAGAGGGGGTGTCGTTGCAGGAAGATCTGGCTGCAGCCGTTGAGCAGGGCTTTCGCCAGGCTCAGGGTTCGGGGTGACAGTAGGCGGTTCATGGTCCGGCAATAAAAAAAGAGGCGACCGTTGAGGGGCGGCCGCCTGCAAAGCTGGCGCAAGCCAGATGGGATTCGATTGGTTCGGGGTCGGTTTCTTTGCCCTCACTCGGGGCCGATCACCGGGCAGTTTTTGCCCCTCTCCCGTTTACGGGAGAGGGCTGGGGAGAGGGTGGCGTTGCCGTCGGCCCTCTCCCCCGGTCCCTCTCCCACAGGTGGGAGAGGGAGTCATTGCAACGTTTCGATCCGCAGCGTATTGGTGCTGCCCGGCTGTCCGAACGGCACGCCGGCGGTGATCACCACGGTGTCGCCTTTGTTCGCTAGGCCTTGGGCCTGGGCGATTTCCAGGGCGGTGCTGCTGACTTCCTCGACCTGGTGCAGGCGCTCGTTGACCACCGAGTAGATGCCCCAGGCCACGCTCAGGCGACGCGCGGTGTGCAGGCTCGGGGTCAGGCTGAGGATGGTCGCCTTCGGCCGCTCACGCGAGGCGCGCAGGCTGGAGGCGCCGGATTCGCTGTAATTGACCAGCGCCGCCACTGGCAGAATGCTGCTGATGCGACGGATCGCGCAGCTGATTGCGTCGGAGGCGGTGGCCTCGGCCTGCGGGCGGCCGACGTCGAGCTGGGCCTGGTAGTCCGGGCCGTTCTCCACCTGGCGGATGATCTTGCTCATCATCTGCACGGCTTCCAGCGGGTAGTCACCGGAGGCGGTCTCGGCCGAGAGCATCACCGCGTCGGTGCCTTCGGCCACGGCGGTGGCGACGTCGGTCACTTCAGCACGGGTCGGGGCAGGGGAGAAGCGCATCGATTCGAGCATCTGCGTGGCCACCACCACCGGCCGGCCGAGCTGGCGGCAGGTGCGGATGATGTCTTTCTGGATGCGCGGCACGTTCTCGGCCGGCACTTCCACACCGAGGTCGCCGCGCGCCACCATGATCGCGTCGCACAGCTGGGCGATCTCTTCCAGGTACTGCACCGCCGAGGGCTTCTCGATCTTGGCCATCAGGAAGGCCTTGCCCTGGATCAGCTCACGGGCCTCGATGATGTCTTCCGGGCGCTGGACGAAGGACAGGGCGACCCAGTCGACACCAAGCTCCAGGCCGAAGGCCAGGTCGCGGCGGTCCTTGGCAGTCAGCGGCGACAGTTGCAGCACCGCCTCCGGCACGTTGACGCCCTTGCGGTCGGACAGTTCGCCGCCGGCGATCACCTGGGTGTCGATGGCGTCGGCGTGCTTGGCGGTCACCTGCAGGCGCAGGCGGCCGTCGTCGAGCAGCAGGTTCATCCCCGGCTGTAGCGCTTCGATGATTTCCGGGTGCGGCAGGTTTACGCGCTGGGCGTTGCCCGGCGTGGCGTCCAGATCCAGACGCAAGGCCTGGCCCTTGGCGAGTTGCACCTTGCCCTCGGCGAAGCGGCCGACGCGCAGCTTCGGTCCCTGCAGGTCCATGAGGATGCCGATCGGGTAGTTCAGCTGGCGCTCCACTTCGCGCACCCACTGGTAGCGCAGGGCATGGTCGGCGTGTTCGCCGTGGCTGAAGTTGAGGCGGAAGATGTTGACCCCGGCCTCCACCAGCTGGCGGATATCGTCGATGCCTTTGATCGCCGGGCCGAGGGTGGCGAGGATTTTTACTTTCTTATCAGGAGTCATTTGGCAGGTGCCTCGAGGATCAGGATGGCGCGGAAGTCATTGACGTTGGTGCGGGTCGGGCCGGTGACGATCAGCTGATCGAGGGCGGCGAAATAGCCATAGCCGTTGTTGTTGTCCAGCTCGTCGCGGGCGGACAGGCCCTGGCGCCCGGCGCGGGCATAGCTGTCCGGGGTCATGATCGCCCCGGCGTTGTCCTCGGAACCGTCGATGCCGTCGGTGTCACCGGCCAGGGCGTAGACACCGGGCAGGCCCTTGAGGCTGTCGGTGAGGCTGAGCAGGAACTCGACGTTGCGCCCGCCGCGGCCGTTGCCGCGCACGGTGACGGTGGTCTCGCCGCCGGAGAGGATCACGCAGGGCGCCTGCAGCGGCTGGCCGTGCAGGATGATCTGCTTAGCGATGCCGGCATGCACCTTGGCCACTTCGCTCGACTCGCCTTCCAGGTCGCCGAGGATCAGCGGCGTCAGGCCGGCGGCGCGGACCTTCTCGGCGGCGGCGTCGAGTGACTGCTGCGGCGTGGCGATCAGCTGGAAATGGCTGCGCGCCAGGCACGGGTCGCCGGGCTTGACCGTCTCCGAGCGCGGGTCGAGCAGCCAGGCACGCACGTGGGCCGGTACTTCGATGTCGTAGCGGGCGAGGATCGCCAGCGCCTCGGCCGAGGTGGTCGGGTCGGCCACGGTGGGGCCGGAGGCGATCACCGTGGCCTCGTCGCCGGGCACGTCGGAAATCGCGTAGGTGTACACGGTGGCCGGCCAGCTGGCCTTGGCCAGGCGCCCGCCCTTAATCGCCGAGAGGTGCTTGCGCACGCAGTTCATCTCGCCGATGGTCGCCCCGGATTTGAGCAGTGCCTTGTTGATCGCCTGCTTGTCCTTGAGGCTGATGCCTGCGGCGGGCAGGGCCAGCAGCGAGGAGCCGCCGCCGGACAGCAGGAAGATCACCCGGTCGCTTTCCGCGAGGTTGCTGACCAGCTCCAGCACGCGGCGCGCCACGCGCTCACCGGCGTCGTCCGGCACCGGGTGGGCGGCTTCCACCACTTCGATCTTCTGACAGTTGGCGCCGTGCTCGTAGCGGGTCACCACCAGCCCGGAAATCTCGCCGTGCCACTCGCGCTCGATCACCTCGGCCATGGCCGCGGCGGCCTTGCCTGCGCCGATGACGATGACCCGGCCGCTACGGTCGGTCGGCAGGTGGTCGGCCAGCACTTGGCGCGGATGGGCGGCGGCGATGGCGGTGGCGAACAGGTCGCGGAGCAGGGCTTGTGGATCGAGAGACATGGGAGGCTCCAGTGTTGTTATTGCGTCTATGGGCCGATTGCAGTCCTCAGGGCTCGGCTTGGCAAGCACTAAGGACTGGAATCGACCAACCTGGCTGGCAGGCCGTGACACCGCCAGCCAGGAGGTCGAAAGCTTTGCTTCCCCTTCCCGATGGGAGGGGAACCGCGAGATGAGCACAGGGGCGCAATCCGAGCTTTCCGAGACTCGTTACCAAGCGCCGGAGTGCCTGGCAGACCTTGCTTCCCTATCCCATCCTGCGGTTTTTCAAACGCCCGGCTTGTGGCCGGGGCCGGTCGACAGCGCGTTGGGGGTAGACGGTCCCCTCGCGTTGCCTGCCAGTCTGCGAGCCTTCCCACGACCGGCTGCGCGTCGGCGATACGGCGTCAAAAACAGCCTCGGAATGCTCATTTACAGCTGTAAACTGCGCTTCCTCGGCTGCTTTTTCCTTGTCTCGCCTTAGCTCGCTCGGTCGTGGAAAGGCTCTTGTGGTTACTTCTCGCGAATCGAGAAGTTGGCCATGTGCTCCAGGCCCTTGATCAGCGCCGAGTGGTCCCAGTTGCTGCCGCCGATGGCCGCGCAGGTGCTGAACACTTGCTGGGCGTTGGCGGTGTTGGGCAGGTTGAGGCCCAACTCGCGGGCGCCGGCCAGCGCCAGGTTGAGGTCCTTCTGGTGCAGGCTGATGCGGAAGCCCGGATCGAAGGTGCCCTTGATCATGCGCTCGCCGTGCACTTCGAGGATCTTCGAGCCGGCGAAGCCGCCCATCAGCGCCTCACGCACCTTGGCCGGATCGGCGCCGTTCTTGGCGGCGAACAGCAGGGCTTCGGCGACCGCCTGGATGTTCAGGGCGACGATGATCTGGTTGGCGACCTTGGCGGTCTGGCCGTCACCGTTGCCGCCGACGCGGGTGATGTTCTTGCCCATCGCCTGGAACAGCGGCAGGGCGCGCTCGAAGGCGTTCGGGCAACCGCCGACCATGATACTCAGGGTCGCGGCCTTGGCGCCGACTTCACCGCCGGACACCGGGGCGTCCAGGTAGGCGGCGCCGGTGGCCTTGACCTTCTCGGCGAAGACTTTGGTGGCGGTGGGGGAGATCGAGCTCATGTCGATCACCACCTTGCCGGCGCCGACGCCTTCAGCCACGCCGTCCTTGCGGAACAGCACGTCGTCGACCTGCGGGGTGTCCGGGACCATGACGATGATGAACTCGGCTTCCTGGGCCACTTCCTTCGGGTTGGCCAGGGCGATGGCGCCGGCTTCGATCAGGTCGGCCGGGGCCGGGTCGTGGTGCTCGGAGAGGAACAGGGTGTGGCCGGCTTTCTGCAGGTTCTGAGCCATGGGCTTGCCCATGATGCCGGTGCCGATAAATCCGATTTTTGCCATGAGGAAGTTCTCCTGGTGTCGTGATGTCTGTTGTGGGCCGAGTCTCGTAGGATGGGTTGAGCCTGCGATACCCATCACTGGGCGCTGGGCCTGGCTCGATGGGTATCGCTTCGCTCCACCCATCCTACGAACGGTGCGCGGTCAAACGGCGTTATGGGTTTTCAGCCAGCCGAGGCCGGCGGCGGTGGTGGTCAGCGGCTTGTACTCGCAGCCGACCCAGCCCTGGTAGCCGATGCGGTCCAGGTGGGCGAACAGGAAGCGGTAGTTGATCTCGCCGGTGCCCGGCTCGTTGCGGCCCGGGTTGTCGGCCAGTTGCACGTGGTTGATCACCGCCAGGTTGCCTTCCAGGCTGCGGGCCAGGTCACCTTCCATGATCTGCATGTGGTAGATGTCGTACTGCAGGAACAGGTTGGCGCTGCCGACCGCTTCGCGGATCTCCAGGGCCTGCTTGGTGGTGCTCAGGTAGAAGCCGGGGATGTCGCGGGTGTTGATCATTTCCATGACCAGCTTGATCCCGGCGGCCTCGAGCTTGCCTGCGGCGTACTTGAGGTTGTCGACGAAGGTCTGCTTGATGGTCGCGCAGTCGTAGCCCTGCGGACGGATGCCGGCCAGGCAGTTGATCTGGCTGTTGCCCAGCACCTGGGCGTAGGCGATGGCCTTGTCCACGCCTTCGCGGAACTCCTCGACGCGGTCCGGGTGGCAGGCGATGCCACGCTCGCCCTTGGCCCAGTCACCGGCGGGCAGGTTGAACAGCACCTGCTCGAGCCGGTTGGCGGTCAGGCGCGCCTTGATTTCCGCGGCCGGGAAGTCATAGGGGAACAGGTATTCGACGCCAGCGAAGCCAGCATCGGCGGCGGCGGCGAAGCGGTCCAGGAAGTCCACTTCGGTGAACAGCATGGACAGGTTGGCGGCAAAACGGGGCATGGTTGGCTCCTCTGTTTGTCTCCCCTCTCCCGCGTGCGGGAGAGGGGCCGGGGGAGAGGGGGGCTGACAGCGCGGCCCTCTCCCTAACCCTCTCCCATGAATGGGAGAGGGGACTGGTTCTGCGTTAGTCCAGCAGCGAGATGGCGGTCGGCGCGTCGGCGCCGCGCTCGGCCAGTTCCTCGAACTCGTTGACGGCGTTGATCTCGGTACCCATGGAGATGTTGGTGACCCGCTCGAGGATCACTTCCACCACCACCGGCACGCGGTGCTTCTGCATCAATTCCTTGGCCTGGGCGAAGGCGGCCTGCAGCTCGTTCGGGTCGAACACGCGGATCGCCTTGCAACCCAGACCCTCGACCACCGCGACGTGGTCGACGCCATAGCCGTTCAGCTCCGGCGCGTTGATGTTGTCGAACGCCAACTGCACGCAGTAGTCGATCTCGAAGCCGCGCTGCGCCTGGCGGATCAGGCCCAGGTAGGAGTTGTTCACCAGCACGTGGATGTATGGCAGGTTGAACTGCGCGCCGACGGCCAGCTCTTCGATCATGAACTGGAAGTCATAGTCGCCGGACAGCGCCACGACCTGACGGCTCGGATCGGCCTTGACCACGCCCAGCGCCGCCGGCACGGTCCAGCCCAGCGGGCCGGCCTGGCCGCAGTTGATCCAGTGGCGCGGCTTGTAGACGTGCAGGAACTGCGCGCCGGCGATCTGCGACAGACCGATGGTGCTGACGTAGCAGGTGTCCTTGCCGAACGCCTCGTTCATCTCCTCATACACGCGCTGCGGCTTGACCGGCACGTTGTCGAAGTGGGTCTTGCGCTGCAGGGTGCGCTTGCGCTCGCGGCAGGCTTCGACCCAGGCGCTGCGGTCCTTCAGCTTGCCGGCGGCTTTCCACTCGCGGGCAACGATGAGGAAGGCGTCCAGCGCGGCGCCGGCGTCGGAGACGATGCCCAGGTCCGGGTTGAACACGCGGCCGATCTGGGTCGGTTCGATGTCGACGTGGACGAACTTGCGGCCGGCGGTGTAGACGTCCACCGAGCCGGTGTGGCGGTTGGCCCAGCGGTTGCCAATGCCGAACACCATGTCCGATTCCAGCAGGGTGGCGTTGCCGTAGCGGTGTGAGGTCTGCAGGCCGCACATGCCGGCCATCAGCCGGTGGTCGTCGGGGATGGTGCCCCAGCCCATTAGGGTCGGGATCACCGGAACGCCGGTCAGCTCGGCGAACTCCACCAGCTTGTCCGAGGCGTTGGCATTGATCACGCCGCCACCGGAAACGATCAGCGGGCGCTCGGCAGCGTTGAGCATCGCCAGGGCCTTCTCGGCCTGGGCGCGGGTGGCAGCCGGCTTGGCCAGCGGCAGCGGCTCGTAGGCGTCGATATCGAATTCGATCTCGGCCATCTGCACGTCGAACGGCAGGTCGATCAGCACCGGGCCGGGGCGGCCGCTGCGCATTTCATAGAAGGCCTTCTGGAAGGCGTAGGGCACCTGGCCCGGCTCCAGCACGGTGGTCGCCCACTTGGTCACCGGCTTGACGATGCTGGTGATGTCGACGGCCTGGAAGTCTTCCTTGTGCATGCGCGCACGCGGCGCCTGGCCAGTGATGCAGAGGATCGGGATGGAGTCGGCGGAGGCCGAGTACAGACCGGTGACCATGTCGGTGCCGGCCGGGCCGGAGGTGCCGATGCACACGCCGATGTTGCCCGGGTTGGTGCGGGTGTAGCCCTCGGCCATGTGCGAGGCGCCCTCAACGTGGCGGGCCAGGACGTGGTCGACACCGCCGAGTTTCTTCAGCGCTGCGTACAACGGGTTGATGGCGGCGCCGGGGATGCCGAACGCGGTGTCGACGCCTTCGCGGCGCATCACCAGGACGGCTGCCTCGATTGCTCTCATTCTGGCCATAATCTTGTGCCTCTTTTGTTATCAGATTGTATACAAAACAGCTGTGGTCGGATTCTATGCAGCCCTCGACTTGGCGGTCAAGAATTTTTCGGCGGCAAGTCCGGGCAGGGAAAGTTCTTTTAAAACGGCCGTTTGAGCAGGGCTGAAGGGGGGCTTAGGTGGCCGTCTACTTAGATGTATACAATAACAATTAAAATTGTATCTATCTATTGAGTTTTTTGTTTTAGGTGGGATAGTGGAAAAAATCCATTTCGGCGCCCGTACGGTCGTTTTTGGCCACAAGGTCACGCCGGCCACGGACGCAGCAACAGGTCTTATCCACTACAAGAGGCATAAACGATGAGCACGTTGAACCTGGAAACCGCCACCCACATCGCCCAGCGCGCCCAGGCCACCGGCCGCGAGCTGCGGGCGGCGCCCCTGACCATTGCGGTGCTGGATGCCGGTGGTCATCTGATCAGTCTGCTGCGCGAGGACGGCGCCAGCATGCTCAGGCCGCAAATCGCCATCGGCAAAGCCTGGGGCGCGGTGGCCCTGGGCAAGGGCTCGCGGCTGATTGCCGCCGACGCCCAGCAGCGCCCGGCCTTCATCGGCGCGGTGAACAACCTGGCCGATGGCAACCTGGTGCCGGCTCCGGGCGGCGTGCTGATCCGTGATGAGCGCGGTGAGGTGATCGGTGCCATTGGCATCAGCGGCGACACTTCGGACATCGACGAGCAGTGTGCGATCAGTGGTGTCGAGGCCGCGGGGCTGAAGGCCGATGCCGGCGTAGCGGTGTGATGCTGGAATCGTAGGATGGGTTGAGCAACGCGCTACCCATCAATCTGGCCGCATGGGTATCGCTGCGCTCAACCCATCCTACAAACAGCGATAACGAAAAAGGCGCGATCGAATCGCGCCTTTTTCGTGTCCGGGCCGGAATGATCAGGCGCTTTTCACCTGCTCGCTGGCGACCGGCTCGGCCACCTCGCAGCCCTTGAGCACCAGGCGGATGATGGTTTCGGCGGCGGCCTCGTAGTCGGCATCGTCGAGCTTGGCCTTGCCGGTGACCGTGGAGATCTGCCAATCAAAGTCGGCGTAGGTCTGGGTTGCGGCCCAGATGCTGAACACCAGGTGATGGGGGTCGACCTTGGCCATCAGACCCTGATCGATCCAGCGCTGCAGGCAGCCGATGTTGTGCTTGGCCTGGGCATTGAGTTGCTCGATCTGTTCCGCCGACAGGTGCGGCGCGCCGTGCATGATTTCGCTGGCGAACACCTTGGAGGCGTAGGGCAGCTCGCGGGAAATGCGGATCTTCGAGCGGATGTAGGCCTTGAGCACCTGCGCCGGATGGCCGTCTTCGTTGAATGGCGCGGAGGCCGCCAGCAGCGGCTCGATGATGCTCTCGAGCACCTCGCGGTAGAGGTTCTCTTTCGACTTGAAGTAGTAGTAGACATTGGGCTTGGGCAAGCCAGCCTTGGCCGCGATGTCGCTGGTCTTGGTGGCGGCGAAGCCCTTGTCGGCAAACTCTTCACTGGCCGCGCGCAGGATTTGTTCTTTATTGCGCTCGCGAATACTGCTCATAAGCCCCCTCAGGCTCCATATCTCTCGCCGCAACCTGCGGCAACTCAGCCAGTGTGAAAACTACTGCACTCGGTTATGCAGCGTTACAAACAGGCTCGGAAAGCAGCTTGCTGCTAACGCGCTTTAGCGCGGCCCCGAAGGGGCGAGCGAAGCGAGTACTGCTCATTTACAACGCGTAAACTGCGCGTCCTCGCCTGTTTGTGCCTTGCCTAACCTTCGCTCGTGACGTTTTCACATTGGCTGAGATAGGCGGTCGGGCATGGTAGCACCGGCTATTCCGGAGCCTCAACCGCTGCACTGGGCAGCCGCGGTGGCGAAATTGCCAAGGGGAATTTGTATACAGGATTGTTTTTTTCTGTTTTTATTCGGCATCCGTCCATGTCGCCGAAGTCCCGTTCCGGCGTGTGTTGCGGCAGAACTCCAAGATGCAAGACAACGCTTTGCTCGACCCCTTTGGCCGGCGTATCACCTACCTGCGCTTGTCGGTCACCGATCGTTGCGATTTTCGCTGCACTTACTGCATGAGCGAGGACATGGTCTTCGCCCCGCGGGCGCAGATCCTTTCCCTCGAAGAGCTCTATACCGTGGCCGACGCCTTCATCGGCCTCGGCGTGAAGCGTATCCGCATCACCGGCGGCGAGCCGCTGGTGCGCAAGAACCTGCTCAGTCTGCTCGGCCGCCTCGGCGCGCGCCGCGAGCTGGACGACCTGGCGATCACCACCAACGGCTCGCAGCTGGCGCACCTGGCGTCGGACCTGCGCGACGCCGGCGTCACCCGCCTGAACATCAGTCTCGATTCGCTGCAACGCGAGCGCTTTGCCGCCTTCACCCGCCGCGACAAGCTCGACCAGGTGTTCGACGGCATCGCCGTGGCGCGCCACGCCGGTTTCCGCCGCATCAAGCTGAATACCGTGGTGCAGAAGGGCCGCAACGACGACGAAGTGCAGGATCTGGTGGCCTTCGCGGTGGAGCAGGGCATCGACATCAGCTTCATCGAGGAGATGCCGCTGGGCAGCATTTCCAGCCACGAACGCAAGCACACCCTGTGCAGCAGCGACGAGGTGCGCGAGCGGGTGGCGCAGCGCTTCGAGCTGCTGCCCAGCAGCCACCGCACCGGCGGGCCGTCGCGCTACTGGCAGGTGCTCGGCAGCGACACCCAGGTCGGTTTCATCTCCCCGCACAGCCGCAACTTCTGCGGCGACTGCAACCGCGTGCGCGTCACCGCCGAGGGCAAGCTGGTGCTCTGTCTCGGCCACGACGGCGCGCTGGACCTCAAGGCCTTGATCCGTCGTCATCCCGGCGACAGCGAGCGCCTGCGCGCGGCGCTGATCGACGCGCTGCGCTTGAAGCCCGAGCGGCATTGGTTCGATGCCGACGAGCAGGTGCAGGTCGTTCGCTTCATGAGCATGACCGGCGGCTGACCGGAACCCTCGGAATCGTTCTGACTGCGTTGCTTCATCTCGCCGTACTACTCGTACTGTCTTCGCTGAAGCGCCTTGTCAGAACCGCTGCGCTCGATCCCAAGAATTCCGGTCCCACTTTCTAATCTTCGACAACAACATCGCCCGCCCAAGGGCCGAGGACTATTTGCATGGCTAAGACGCTTCTGGTGAAAAACGCCGATCTACTGGTGACCATGGACGGCCAGCGCCGCGAGATCAAACAAGGCGGCCTGTATATCGAGGACAACCTGATCAAACAGGTGGGCCCCAGCGCCGAGTTGCCGCAAGTGGCCGACGAGGTGCTCGACCTCAAGGGCCATATCGTCATCCCCGGCCTGGTCAACACCCACCACCACATGTACCAGAGCCTCACTCGGGTGGTGCCGGCGGCACAGGATGGCGAGCTGTTCAACTGGCTGACCAACCTCTACCCGATCTGGGCGCGGCTGACCCCGGAGATGATCGCGGTGTCGACCCAGACGGCCATGGCCGAGCTGATCCTCTCCGGCTGCACCACTTCCAGTGATCACCTGTACATCTACCCCAACGGCTGCAAGCTGGACGACAGCATCCACGCCGCCAAGGAGATCGGCATGCGCTTCCATGCCGCGCGCGGCAGCATGAGTGTCGGCCGTAGCCAGGGCGGCCTGCCGCCAGACTCGGTGGTGGAGAAGGAGGCCGACATCCTCAAGGAATCGCAGCGCCTGATCGAGGACTACCACGACGCCAACCACGGTTCGATGCTGCGCGTGGTGGTCGCGCCCTGTTCGCCGTTCTCGGTGAGCCGCGACCTGATGCGCGAGGCGGCGGTGCTGGCGCGCCAGTACGGTGTGTCGCTGCACACCCACCTGGCCGAGAACGTCAACGACATCGCCTACAGCCGCGAGAAGTTCGGCATGACCCCGGCCGAATACGCCGAAGACCTCGGCTGGGTCGGCCATGACGTCTGGCATGCCCACTGCGTACAGCTCGACCAGCATGGCATCGACTTGTTCGCGCGCACCGGCACCGGCGTCGCCCATTGCCCCTGCTCGAACATGCGCCTGGCTTCGGGCATCGCGCCGATCCGCAAGATGCGCGACGCCGGCGTGCCGGTTGGCCTCGGCGTCGACGGCTCGGCCTCCAACGACGGCGCGACCATGATCGGCGAGGTGCGCCAGGCCCTGCTGCTGCAGCGCGTCGGTTTCGGTCCGGACGCGATGACCGCCCGCGAAGCGCTGGAGATCGCCACCCTCGGCGGCGCCAAGGTGCTCAACCGCGACGACATCGGGGCGTTGGCGCCGGGCATGGCGGCCGACTTCGTCGCCTTCGACCTCAAGCAGATCGCCTTCGCCGGCGCCTTGCACGATCCGCTGGCGGCGTTGGTGTTCTGCGCGCCGACCCAGGTCTCCCACAGCGTGATCAACGGTCAGGTGGTGGTGAAGGCGGGGCAGCTCACCACCGTCGACCTGCCACGTGTGTTGGAACGCCACAACCGCCTGGCGCGGCAACTGGTGGCCGGGGAGTGATGTGTAGGTTGGGTTGAGGAGCGCAGCGACGAAGCCCAACGAGCGGTGATCGTCGCAGTGCCTTAGTCAAACTCGGCCACGCCGTTGGGCTTCGCTGCGCTCAGCGCCAACCTACGGAGCCATGCGTGCCTCAATAAGTTGTCCATTGGGTCAGGAATTGGCCCGAAACTTGATTGTGTTGGCCGTCGCCTTGGCGGGTGTTACCGCCCGGAGTTCCAAGGCATTCACCGATCATGGAGAGTGTTGTGAAGTCCTTATTCCGCTATTGGCTGCTCGCCAGCCTGATTCCTTGCGCGGCCAGCGCCGAGTCCTATGTGGTGGGCGTCGAGAAGGCCGAGTTCGAGCCCTATTTCACTGTCGATCAGCAGGGCAGCTACCGCGGCTTTTCCCGCGACCTGCTCGACCTGTTCGCCCGTGACGCCGGGATCGAGCTGACCTATAAGCCAGTCGAGCCGGCCAACCTGCTGGACGAGCTGCTCACTGGGCGCGTCGATCTGAAATACCCGGACAGCCCCTACTGGGCCAAAGACCTCAAGGCCGGCAGAAACCTGAGCTACAGCGGCGACATCGTGGCGTTCATCGACGGGGTGATGGTGGCGCCCAGCCGCCTGGGCAAGAACATCCAGCTGCTCAAGCGCCTGGCGGTGGTGAAGGGCTGGACGCCCGAGCAATACCGCGAGGCCATCGGCTCGGGCCACATCACTCGGGTGGACAACGGCAGCCTGCGCGAGCTGATCCGCGGCACGCTCAAGCAACAGGCCGACGGCGCCTACTACAACGTCGAGGTGGCGATTCACTACCTCAACTACCGCAGCAGTTCGCCCAACGCGCTGGTGTTCGACCCGAGTCTGCCCTACAGCCGCGGTACCTATCAGCTGTCGACGCTCAAGCACCCGCAGCTGGTCGAGCGTTTCAACCGCTTTCTCGGCGAGCACCGTCAGGAGGTCGAGGCGCTCAAGAGCAAATATCGAGTGGAGGAGAACATCAGCTCCGAGTTCCTCGGCATGGAACAGTGGAAAGTCGATTTCATCAAGCGCCAGCGTGCCAAGGAACAGGCCGCCAAGAACGGTTGAATGCAGGCGAAAATGGGGCGGCAGTGACAGAAACTAGAGTGTCAATTTGCTATCACTGAGTTGCCCCTCTAGTTTTACACTCCGGTGCCGATGCAAACCTAAAAGGCTATGTGGTTGTCATCCAGGTAAGGGAGTATGCGATGCGCGAGAGTTCTCCGAGCTTATTGACCCTGCAATCGTTGCCCGTGCGGCTCGGGCTGTCCTCATTGCCCTGGCTGCTGTGTGGCGGGATGCTGTGGCTGGGGGCGGCGCCTTGGCTGAGTCTGCTGCTCGGCGGGATCGGCACGCTGTTGTTGGTCCTATCTGGTGTCGGCCTGGTAAGGCGGATACCCGCTCCAGTCGAGGAGTTGGAGCTGGTCTTGCCCTGGTCTGCGGCGCAGCAGGCCATTGGCGAACGCAGCGGGCAACTGCAGCGCCATAGCGAGCAGGTCGACAGCCTGCTACAGGATGCCATCGTCAAGCTGACCGACAGCTTCTACCTGCTGGTGTCCTGTGTGGAGCAGCAGCGCAATCACTCGCACTCCTTGATCGAACGTTATGGCGAGGGCCAAGAGAGCGACTCGATCAATTTCCAGGAGTTCATCGCCACCACCCGGCACACCCTCGGACTGTTCGTCGAGGCCACCCTGGAAACCAGCAAGACCTCGCTTGAGCTGGTCCAGCGTATGGAGCGGGTGACGCAGAAGATCGGCGAAATCCTGCAGTACACCGACGATATGGATGCCATCGCCAAGCAGACCAATCTACTTGCGCTGAACGCGGCCATCGAGGCGGCGCGTGCGGGGGAGAGCGGTCGCGGTTTCGCGGTGGTGGCCGATGAAGTGCGCGCGCTGTCGAACCGTTCGAGCAATTTTTCCCAGCAGATCCGCCAGCATGTGGATGTGGTGTACCGGGAAATCCGCGATGCCGAGCAGGCCATCAGCCAACTGGCGGACAAGGACACCAGTTTCGCCCTGGATGCCAAGCAGCAAGTGCATGGCATGTTGGCGGATCTGGAGGCGATGAACCGCCACACTCTGCAGGTGGTGCATGAATGTGACCGCCTTTCCCAGGAAATTGGCCAGGGGGTCAATGTTGCCGTCACCGCCCTGCAATTTCAGGACATGAGCAGCCAGCTGCTGGGGCAGATCCGCAAGCACTCCGGCAAGCTCGCCGAGTTCGCCACTGGACTCGGTGCTTTGGCTGGCCAGCCGGTCGAGTCCTGGGCCCAGCGCATGGAGGCGGATAGCCGTGAGCTCGCCCGTGACCGCAGTGATCCGGTCAGTCAGAACAAACTCAGTGCCGGTGAAGTCGAGCTTTTTTGAGCCTGGCGATACACCTGCCAGGCTCAGGCCAGCGGGGAAGTGAAAAATAGCGAAATATTGGCGCCAATAGCTGGACGATTCACGAACTGCGATCTATTACAAGTTATGTCAATTGGCCATTAGTTTGATATCCGGCCACTACTGACTCGAATTGCTGTTCACATCACTGCTTCCTTTCCCGGCCCAAGGCCGGGGCATACCGTGCCACGGAGGGCTCCACGCATGAGTAAGCAGATATTGATCGTCGACGACTCGGCATCCATCCGGCAGATGCTGAGCTTCACCCTGAAGTCCGCCGGCTATCTGGTGGACGAAGCGGTAGATGGCAAGGACGGCCTGGGTAAGGCGCAGAGCAAGTCCTACAACCTGGTCTTCACCGACCAGAACATGCCGAACATGGATGGCCTCAGCCTGATTCGCAGCCTGCGCGGGCTGCCGGCTTATCGCGCCACGCCAATCCTGATGCTCAGCACCGAGTCCAGCGATGCCATGAAGCAGCAAGGGCGCGCCGCCGGTGCGACCGGTTGGCTGGTCAAGCCTTTCGATGCGCCCAAGCTGTTGGAAGTGACCAAGAAAGTCCTGCCCTGACCAACCAGCGAGACGGATCTCATGACTGAAGGAATGAGCCAGTTTCTCCAGGTGTTCTTCGAGGAGGCCGAAGAGCACTTGAGCCGACTCGAACTGCTGTTGCTGGGGCTTGACCTCGAGCAGCCCGACCGCGAGGAGCTCAACAGCATCTTTCGCGCGGCGCACTCGATCAAGGGCTCCAGCGGCATGTTCGGCTTCGACGACCTGACCGCCGTCACCCACGAGCTGGAAACCCTGCTGGATCGCGTGCGTTCCGGACAGCTCGCCCTGCACGCGCAGATGGTCGACACCTGTCTGCTGGCCCGCGACGTGCTCCAGCGCCTGCTCGATGCCCACCGCTACCAGCAACCGGATCCGCAGATTCCGATGGCCGACATCATCGGCCGCCTGCGCGAGTTGCTGGAAGCGCCTGCCGTTGCGGCGACCGGTGAGGACGATTTCGGCTGCTTCGATGATGCGCCCGGTGCGCCTGCGGAAGCGGCAGCCGAGGACGAGGCCTTCGGCTTCTTCGACGACGCCCCCGGAACGCCGGCTGTGGTGCCGGTGGCGGCGCCGGTCGTGGTCGCGAGCAGCAAGCCTGCCGCCGCCGAGGGCGAGTCCAGCTCGATCCGCGTCAGCGTCGAGAAGATCGACAGCCTGATCAACCTGGTCGGCGAGCTGGTGATCACCCAGGCCATGCTCAACCAGCTCGGCGATCAGCTCGATCCGGCGCTGTACGAGCGCATCCACCAGACCCTGGCGCAACTCGAACACAACACCCGCGACCTGCAAGAGTCGGTGATGTCGATCCGCATGCTGCCGATCAGCTGCATCTTCAGCCGCTTCCCGCGGCTGGTGCGCGATATGGCGACCAAGCTCGGCAAGCAGGTGGAGCTGCATCTGCAGGGCGAGCATACCGAGCTGGACAAGAGCGTGATCGAGCGTCTCAGCGACCCGCTGACCCATATCGTGCGCAACAGCATCGACCACGGTATCGAAACCGCCGAACAGCGCCTGGCCGCCGGCAAGCCGGCGACAGGTTCGGTGCGTCTCGCGGCCTTCCACCGGGGCGGCAACATCGTGGTCGAGATTTCCGATGACGGTCGCGGGTTGTCTCGCGAGCGCATCCTCGCCAAGGCCCAGGAGAAGGGCCTGCCGGTGCATGACGGCATGGCCGATGCGGAGGTCTGGCAACTGGTGTTCATGCCCGGGTTCTCCACCGCGGAAGTGGTAACCGACCTTTCCGGCCGAGGCGTCGGCATGGACGTGGTGAAGCGCAACATTCAATCCATGGGCGGGCGCATCGATATCGAATCGGTCGCCGGCATGGGCACGCGCATCGCCATTCGCCTGCCGCTGACCCTGGCGATCCTCGACGGCATGATCGTCTCGGTCACCGGGGTCAACTATGTCATCCCGCTGACCTACATCGTCGAATCGCTGCAGCCACGGACCGAGGACATCAAGGGCTTGGGTGGCGAGGAGGGCGCGCTGATCTGCGTGCGCGGCGAATACCTGCCCTTGCTCAGCCTGCAGGACCTGCTCGGCGTGAGCAGCCCGGCACAGCGGGCGGAGCGGGCGATCGTGGTGATCCTCGAAGCCGAGGGGCGGCCCTTCGCCCTGCAGGTGGATGAACTGGTCGGCCAACAGCAAGTGGTGATCAAGAGTCTGGAACAGAACTTCCGCCGGATTGAGGGAATCGCCGGCGCCACCATCATGGGCGACGGCAGCGTGGCCCTGATCCTCGATGTCGACGCACTGCCGCGTCTGGCGGCGAAAGGAGAACCGATGCATGAATGCGAGTAATGCGGAGCTGGCCATTCAGCAGGCCCAGGAGTACCTCACCTTCACGCTTGGCCGCGAGGAGTACGCCATCGACATCCTCCGCGTCCAGGAGATCCGAGGCTACGACCAGGTCACCGCGATAGCCAACAGCCCGGCCTTCATCAAAGGCGTGATCAACCTGCGCGGGGCGATCGTGCCGATCGTCGACCTGCGCATCAAGTTCAACCTCGCCAGCGTGACCTACGACGAATTCACCGTGGTGATCATCCTCAACATCGGCCGGCGCATCGTCGGTGCGGTGGTGGATTCGGTGTCGGACGTGATTGCCCTGGCCAGCGAGGAGATCAAGCCGCCGCCGGAGTTCGGCTCGAACTTCGATACCGAGTATCTGCTCGGCCTGGCCAGTGCCGACGACAACATGCTGATTCTGGTGGACATCGAAAAACTGATGACCAGCCGTGAGATGGCGCTGGTCGAGGAGGCTGCGTCCTGACATAGACACGCAGCCACTCGTGGACGGTTTTTAGATCGCAGCAAGCTCAACCATAGATTTATCCCAGTTAAACCAATAAACATGCAGGGGATTCACATGGGTTTGTTCAACAGCAATGCGCAAGCGCAGCTTCTCGCCAAGCAGGTCGCCGGCATCATTCAATCCCTGGCCGAAGGCCATCTCGACCAGCCCATCGTCAACAGCAATCCGACTTACAGCAGCGTCTACGACGCCTTGGCCAACCTGCAGCAGTCGCTGCGTCGGCAACGCGCGGACGTCGCCCAGAGCGAGCAGCTGGAGCAGGCGCTGGTGCAGATGACCGCCAAGCATGACGAGGGCTGGATCGACGAAATCATCGCACCCGCCTAGTTCAGCGGCAGTCACGCGCGTGTCGCGGCGGGCATCAACGCCCTGGTGGCGGCGCACATCGCGGTCAAGATGAAGGTGGTGCAGGTGGTCACGGCCTACGGTCAGGGCGTTTTTTCCACGCCCATGGATCGCCTGCCGGGCAAGAAGGCGCAAATCACCGAGGCGATCGATGGCGTGCGCAACGGCTTGAAGGCGGCTGCCGATGCGGCCGACGAGGCCAGGACCATCGCCGCCGCGAATGCGCGGATCAAGAGTGCGCTGGATAACGTTTCGGCCAACGTGATGATCGCCGATACCGACCTGCGCATCATCTACATGAACCGCACGCTGAAAGAGATGCTCGGCAAGGCCGAGGCGGATATTCGCAAGCAATTGCCGAATTTCAGCACCGCCAACCTGATGGGCGCGAACATCGACGTGTTCCACAAGAATCCGTCGCACCAACGCCACATCCTGGCCAACCTCACCGGCGTGCATAAGGCCGAACTGAGCCTGGGCGGGCGGCGCTTCTCCCTGGATGTGGTGCCGGTGTTCAGCGATGGCGGCGAGCGTCTGGGGGCGGCGGTGCAGTGGGTCGACCGTACCGAGGAAGTGCGTGCCGAGCAGGAGGTTTCCGGGCTGGTCGAGGCCGCGGCTGCCGGTGACTTCAGCAAGCGCATCAGCGAAGAAAACAAGGATGGCTTCTTCCTGCAGATGGCCAAGGGCCTGAACGTGCTGGTGGATACCGCCGACCGCGGCCTCAAGGACGTGTCGCGCGTCTTGGGCGCCCTGGCCCAGGGCAATCTGACCCAGCGCATCGTGGCGGAGTATCAGGGCACCTTTGGTGAGCTCAAGGACTTCTCCAACGAAACGACGGACAGCCTGTCGAGCATGCTCGGGCAGATCCGCGAGTCGGCGGACACCATCAGCACGGCAGCCAATGAAATCGCTTCGGGTAACGCCGAGCTGTCGACGCGCACCGAGCAGCAGGCCGCCTCACTGGAGGAAACCGCCTCGAGCATGGAGGAGCTGACCAGCACCGTTAAGCTCAATGCGGAGAACGCCCGGCAGGCCAACTCCTTGGCGGTCAACGCCTCCGAGGTCGCCACCGAGGGCGGCAACGTGGTGCAGAAGGTGGTCACCACCATGTCGTCGATCAACGAGTCGGCACGCAAGATCTCCGACATCATCGGCGTGATCGACGGGATCGCCTTCCAGACCAACATCCTCGCCCTGAACGCCGCCGTCGAAGCGGCGCGGGCCGGCGAGCAAGGCCGCGGCTTTGCCGTGGTGGCCGGGGAAGTGCGGACCTTGGCGCAGCGCTCGGCGGCCGCGGCCAAGGAAATCAAGACGCTGATTTCCGACTCGGTGAGCAAGGTGGAGAACGGCAACACCCTGGTGGCGCAAGCCGGGCAGACCATGAGCGACATCGTCGTGGCGATCAAACGGGTCACCGACATCATGGCCGAGATTGCCGCGGCGTCGTCCGAGCAGAGCCGGGGCATCGAGGAAATCAACGGCGCGGTCAGCCAGATGGACGAGATGACCCAGCAGAACGCCGGTCTGGTGGAGGAGGCGGCTACTTCCGCCGGCGCCTTGCAGGAACAGGCCACAGTGCTGTCGCAGGCGGTGGCGGTGTTCAAGCTCGATGCCGGGCAGGCCGGTGCGCGCGGCACGACCAGCACGGCGAACAGCACTCCTGCGGGTAAGGTTGCTGGGGCACTGCGCAAGACCAAGGCGGTGCCGCGTAGCGCTAAGGCCAAGGAAGAGGAATGGCAGGAGTTCTAGGGTCTGTTGACGTTTCGTCGCGAACCGCCAACAGACCCTAGCCAGGAGGGTCACTCGGCCTGCCGCCTGATTGGCGCTGCAGGCCGAGCCTGGTTGTTGTGTCTGTGAAGTGTGAAATGCACTGCATCTCAAGGGACCGCAGTAGGGTTCGGGCGACAATGGCATGAGCAGCAGCGCGATAATCGGTGCACATGAGTTCGGCTATACCCTCGAAGATTTCGAGCGGGTGCGGCGTCTGCTTTACCAGAAGGCGGGCATCAGCCTGGCGCCGAGCAAGGCGCAGATGGTCTACAGCCGGCTGGCCCGGCGTCTGCGTTGCCTGCAGCTGTGCAGCTTCAGCGAGTATCTGGCCTTCCTCGAACGGCACTCGGAAGAGTGGCAGCAATTCGTCAACGCCCTGACCACCAACCTCACCGCCTTCTTCCGCGAATCTCACCATTTCGATCAGCTCGCCACGCTGGCACGCCTGCGGGCCAAGGAGGGGCGGCCACTGCGTTTCTGGTCGGCGGCCTCGAGTACCGGGGAGGAGCCTTATTCCATGGCCATGACCCTGGTCGAGGTGTTTGGCAGCTTTGCCGCGCCGGTACAGATCATTGCCTCGGATATCGATACCGGCGTGCTCGACTATGCGCGCCAGGGCATCTATCCGGAGGAGCGGGTGGCGCAGCTGGCGCCGGCGCTGAAGCAGCGCTTCTTGCAACGTGGCACGGCGAGCAACGCCGGCAAGGTGCGCGTGGTGCCTGAGTTGCGGCAATTGGTGGAGTTCCGCCAGATCAACCTGCTGGAGGCTAACTGGGGTATTCCGGGCGGGCTGGACGCGATTTTCTGCCGCAACGTGATGATCTATTTCGACAAGCCGACCCAGGCCCGCCTGCTGGAACGCATGGTGCGGCTGCTGCGGCCGGACGGCCTGTTCTTCGCCGGGCATTCGGAAAGCTTCATGCATGCCAGTCACGTGGTGAAGCTGGTCAGCCGCTCGGCCTATCAGCCCGTATTGGCGGTGCACGCATGATCATCGAGCAACCCAGCGCCCTGGCGCAAACCCGCTATTACGACCCGTACTTCGCCAGCGAGGCGGTGAAGATTCTGCCCGGCGAGTACTACGCCACGGGCGATGACCAGCTGATCGTCACCGTGCTCGGTTCCTGTGTCTCGGTTTGTCTGCGCGATCGCTGCAGTGGCATCGGTGGCATGAACCATTTCATGCTGCCGGGCCAGGTCGATGGGTACCTGCAGGCAGCTGACTCGGCACGTTACGGTGTGTTCGCCATGGAGCTGCTGATCAATCTAGTACTCAGGCTCGGCGCGCAGCGCGAACAGTTCGAGGCCAAGGTGTTCGGCGGCGGTTGTGTGCTGCCAGACATGACTGAGAACGATGTCGGCCAGCACAACGTCGCGTTCGTCCATGACTACCTGCATGCTCAGGGTATTCCTGTGCTCGCCGAGGACGTGCTGGGGAACCATCCGCGCAAGGTCTACTACTTTCCGGCCAATGGCCGGGTGTTGGTGAAGACGCTCAGGCGTCTGCACAACAGCACCCTGTTGGAGCGTGAGCAGGAGTTGGATCTGAGCATCCAGCGCGCCGCTCTGACCGGGCCGATCGATCTGTTCTAGGAGGCTGGAGATGCCGATCAAGGTGTTGGTGGTTGACGACTCGGCGCTGATCCGCAGTCTGCTCAGCGAGATCATCCAGGCCGATTCGCAATTGCAGCTGGTGGGCGTGGCGGCTGATGCCTATGTGGCGCGCGATCTGGTCAACAAGCATGCACCGGACGTGATCACTCTGGATGTGGAAATGCCGCGCATGGATGGCCTGACCTTCCTCGAAAAACTGATGCGGGCGCGGCCGACGCCGGTGGTGATGATCTCCTCGCTCACTGAACAGGGTTCCGAAGCAACGCTGCGGGCGCTGGAGTTGGGCGCCATCGACTTCGTCAGCAAACCCAAGCTGGGCATCAGTGAAGGCATGCAGGCGTATGCCAATGAGATTCGTGCCAAGCTCAAGGTGGCCGCCGGCGCGCGGCTGCTCAAGCGGGCGGCTGTTGCGCGACCTGCGGTGGTAGAGGCGCTGGCGCCGGCGGCTCCGATCGTCGGCACGGAAAAGCTGCTCGCCATCGGCGCATCCACCGGCGGTACCGAGGCGATCAAGGAGGTGCTGCTGGGGTTGCCGGCGGACTGCCCGGGCGTGGTGATCACCCAGCACATGCCGGCCGGTTTCACCCGCTCGTTCGCCGAGCGTTTGAATCGCCTCACTCGCCTCACTGTCAGCGAAGCCAAGGACGGCGACCGCATTCTGCCCGGCCATGCGCTGATCGCCCCGGGCGGCCGGCATCTGCTGGTGAGCCGTTCGGGCGCCAACTACGTGGCGCGGCTTTCCGACGCGCCGCCGGTCAACGGCCATCGGCCGGCGGTGGACATGATGTTCCACTCGGCGGCCCGCTGTGCCGGGCGCAACCTGATTGCCGCGCTGCTCACCGGGATGGGCCGCGATGGGGCTCAGGGCTTGCTGGATATCCGCCAGTCCGGTGGTTACACCCTGGCCCAGGACGAAGCCAGTTGCGTGGTCTACGGCATGCCGCGTGAAGCGGCGGCGATCGGGGCGGCGGAGGAAGTGTTGCCGCTTGCGGCGATTGCCCCGGCCTTGCTGGCGCAGGCGCGCAAGCGCGGAGGCGGCAATCGCGTCTGAGTTGGAGGCAGTGAAAAACAAGGCGCCCGTAGGCGCCTTGTTTGTGCAGCGGAGTCTTAGAGCCTGTTTACGATCTGCTGCGCGTCGGCCATATGGCGTTAAAAATGGCCTCGGCAAGCCACTTGTGGCTAACGCGCTTTAGCGCGGCCCCGACGGGGTGAGCGCAGCGAGTCATGCTCATTTACAGCTCGTAAACTCCGCTTCCTCGGCCATTTTGACCAGCCTTCGGCTGTTACTGCGTTGCGCCTTGTCTGGCTCTAGCTCGCGAGATCCGAGACAGGCTCTTAGAAGTGGTACTTGACCAGCGCCTGCACGGCGGTCTGGTCGAAGCCGTCGGTGGAGCCGTCGACCGGCTTCACCCCGTACTTGTTGTGCCACATGTTCAGCTCGGTGCCGACGTAGAGCTTGCGCTCCTCGCCGAACAGCTGCTTGCCGGCATCCCACTTGATCTGGATGGACGAGCCCAGCGAGGTCTGGGTGTTGGCCTCGTCGGAGGGGGAGCGCCAGTCGATGAAACCGTCGACCAGGAAGCTCTGGTTGCCGATGGCGAAGGGGTAGGCGCCGGCGATGGTCAGTTGGGTGGCGTAGCCGTTGCTGTTTTGGTCGGCGAAGAACACCTGGTTGTTGATCTTCACCTGGTACAGGTTGGTCTGCAGGAAGGCGAAGCCGGGTACGTCCCAGTCCAGGCCGATGCCGTACAGGTAGTTCTCGGTGCCGGGACCGCCGTCGCCTTTTTCCAGGGTGAAGGCCGCTTTCACGTCCTTGATCGGGCCGACCGAGAGGTCCTGGCCGGTCAGCCAGCTGAGGCTGACGCGCGGCTGGAATTCCATGTAGTAGAAGCTGTTCTTCTCATGCTGGCGGAAGCTGTTGTTGGCGAAGCTGCCGCGCGACTGCAGGTTGTCGGCGCGGATGTAGTCGGCGAAGTAGAACACATCGCCCCAGGCCCAGCCGCTGGCGTGCTCGAAGGTGAAGGTGGTCTGGGTGCGCTGCTCTTCTTCGTTGAAGTTCATCCGCTGGAAGTTTTCGCCGTACAGGTAGGTCAGGCTGTTGTCCTGCCATTGCAGTAGGTCGCCGGCCATCGCTTGGGCGCCGAAGGCCAGGCCGCCGGCCAGCATCAGGGTGGGAAGAGAACGGTTCATCAGTGGTGGATCTCCAGATCGATGTTGTTATGGATGGTGCGAACGCAACGTCGCCCGCGACCGGCCGCGCCCCGGCGCACGCGCAGATGGATCTGGCATGCGCAAAGGCGTGGTCGGTCAGGGGGAACGGAATGGGGGCGTGGCGTCGGCAGCGGGCGTGCCGCGCGGGCGTCGGTAGCCGGAGCGCTGTCCGGATGCGCGGAAAGAGGCGCCGCGCGCTGTGTGTGTGCTCATCAGTCAGCCTGCCGTTTGTTGTTATTCGGTCTTGGGCTTGTCGCCAGCCTTGGAGGCCGGTGCCAGGCGGATAAAAGTTGTCCGCCGGGTCAGGATGTGCCGACTATATCAATTTGTAGGCAGTGTGATAACAATTTGTTTACTGAATTGTGCACAAATTTTGTGGTGCTGACGGCGCGAGGCGGAACGTGCGGGCGCGCACGACGCAGCCTGCGGGGGGGCGGAAAGACTATGTCCCAGTTGCGTGTTGCGTGGGTCAGTGCTTTTGGTAGGAGCGGATTTATCCGCGAACCGGGGCTAAAGGCGGTGCCAAGCCTTTCGCGAATGAATTCGCTACAGGTTCGTCATGGGCTGACAGCCCACAGGGCAGGGGAGGCTGCACCCCGGATTGCATCCGGGCTACGACATCGCCAACACCTGACTGGAACAGAGCCTTCGGAAAGGGGAAGGGGGAAGGAGCGGACCGCCGCAGGCCGGCGGTCCGCCTTGCGGCTTAGTTGCAGTGATTGCCGCAGAGGTGCGCGCGATTTTCGCCGAGCATGTTGAACAGCAGGTTGAGCGTGATGGCCCAGAGCGCGGTCATGGCGATGCCGCTGTGGGTGATCGGCTCCAGCCAGTGCGGCAGATGGGCGAAGAAGTCCGGACGCACCACCGGCACCATGCCCATGCCGATGCTCACGGCAACCAGCAACTGGTTGCGGCGGTCGCTGATGTCGGCCTCCTGGAGGATGCGGATGCCACTGGTGGCGACCATGCCGAACATGGCGATGCCGGCGCCGCCGAGTACCGCCGGCGGGATCGAGGCGACCAGGAAGGCGGCCTTCGGCAGCAGGCTGAGGGCGATCAGGAACAGTGCGGCGGCGGCGGTGACGTAGCGGCTACGTACGCCGGTCATCTGCACCAGGCCGATGTTCTGGGCGAACGATGAGTGGGTGAAAGTGTTGAAGAAGCCGGCGATGAACGAGGCGCTGGCGTCGCACAGCAAGCCGCGGCGCAGGCGCTGTGGGGTGATCTCGGTATCGGTGAGTTGGCCCAAGGCGAGGAACATGCCGGTGGACTCGACGAAAATGATCACCACCACCAGGCACATGGCAAGCACCGGCGCCAGATGAAATTCCGGCATGCCGAAGTGCAGCGGCGTGACTACGTCGAACACGGGCCGTTCGCTCATACCGCCGAGATCGACCATGCCCATGCAGGCGGCGATCGCGTAGCCCAGACCCATGCCGAGCAGCACCGAGATGTTGACCCAGAAACCCTTCATGAAGCGGTTGATCAGCAAAATGCTGATCAGTACCAATGACGACAGGGCGAGGAACTCCGGGGCGCCGAAGTTGGCCGCGTCCTTGCCACCACCGGCCCAGTTGATCGCCACCGGGAACAGGCACATGCCGATCGAGGTGATCACCGTGCCGGTTACCAGCGGTGGGAAGAAGCGCACGATGCGGCTCATGAACGGGGCGATCAGGATGCCGAAGAAGCCGGCGGCGATGGTGGCGCCAAAGATACCGGGCATGCCGACGCCGGGCATCCCGGTCATCGCCACCATGCTGCCGACCGCGGCGAAGCTGGCGCCCATCATCACCGGCATGCGGATGCCCACCGGGCCGATGCCAAGGGACTGGATGAGGGTGGCGATGCCGGCGACCAGCAGGTCGGCGTTGATCAGGAAAGCGATTTCATCACGCGACAGGCCGGCGGCCTGACCGACGATCAGCGGCACGGCGACGGCGCCGCCATACATCAGCAGGACATGTTGGAAACCCACCAGCAGCAGTTGCAGCAAGGGCAGGCGTTGATCGACCGGCGAGACAGTTCCGGCGGGGGCGGGACAGGCGGTTGTCTCGGACATAAATTACCTCGGCTTTTTATTGTTGTCGGGTTACTGGCGATCACAGGAATGATCAGGCAGCGGGTATCGAGCATCCGACGTACCCTCCGGCCCGAAGGGTGGGGCGGGAGTTTAGCGATACGGCGTGTGTTGTCTGCAAACGCTTTCTGTATACATTTTTGTAAGCATCCGCTGACCTGACGGTCACCCGGATCGACTTCAATCTGGTCCTGAGCTCCTGGAATATCTCCTCTGCGCGGCAGCACTTAAAAAGAGGCCCGCCGGTTGGCGGGCCTGAAACTCCTGGCTGCGACGGTAGTAACAGCCAGTTCGTGGGTTCAGTCGGTATGGGCGCCCTGGGCGATCCATTGGCCGATCAGTTCACGCTCTTCCGGGGTCATCTGGGTGATGTTGCCCAGCGGCATGATCTGCGAGGCCACCGCCTGCGCCTGGATCTTCGGCGCCAGCTGCTGAATCTGCTGCGGCGTATCGAACATCACCCCGGCCGGGGCAGCGCTGAACATCGGGCTGGTCGGCTTGGCCGAGTGGCAGACCGTGCAACGTTCCTGGATCACGCTATGCACTTTCGCGAAGGCCGGGCCGGCGGCCTGGGCCTGGGCGGGAGCTGCGGCGCTGGCCGGGGCGGCGGGCTTGGCGGCCTGCTCCTGTTCCAGCTGCTCGGCAGTCTTGCCACCGATGGCGGTTGCCGGCAGCGGCTGGTACTCGAGCTCCTGGACCTTGCTCACGCTCTCGACCGTGGTCGGTTGCAGGCTGGGGCCGGTGACGAAGGCCAGGCAGAGCATGCCCACTGCGCCAGCCGGCAGGGTCCAGGCGAACTTGTTGCTGTCGTGGCGGGTGTTGAAGTAGTGACGCACCAGTACCGCGATCACCGCGATCCCGGCCAGGATCAGCCAGTTGTACTCACTGCCGTAAGTGCTCGGGAAGTGGTTGCTGATCATGATGAACAGCACCGGCAGGGTGAAGTAGTTGTTGTGGCGCGAGCGCAGCAGGCCCTTGGCCGGCAGCACCGGGTCCGGCGTGCGGTTCTCCTCGATCGCCTTAACCAGTGCACGCTGGGCCGGCATGATGACGCGGAACACGTTGCCGACCATGATGGTGCCGATCAGCGCGCCGACGTGGATGTACGCGCCCCGGCCGCTGAACACTTGAGCATAGCCCCAGGCTGCGGCGATGACCAGGATGAACAGCACCAGGCCGAGCAGCGCCGGCTTCTTGCCCAGCGGCGAGTCGCAGAGGAAGGCATAGACGAACCAGCCGACGATAAGCGAGCCGAAGCCGATGGCGATGGCCGCCGCCGGGGCGAGCTCGACGCCCGGTTTGATCAGGTACAGGCTCGGGTTGAGGTAATAGACCACCATCAGCAGGGCAACGCCCGACATCCAGGTGAAGTAGGCCTCCCATTTGAACCAGTGCAGGTTGTCCGGCATTTTCGGCGGGGCCAGCTTGTACTTCTCCAGGTGGTAGATACCGCCACCATGGATAGCCCACAGGTCACCGGACAGCCCGTCGCGCGGGTTGGCGCGGTTGAGATTGTTCTCCAGCCAGACGAAGTAGAACGATGCACCGATCCAGGCAATGCCGGTGATCATGTGTACCCAACGAATGCCCAGGTTCAGCCATTCAATCAGATGTGCTTCCACAGTTGTTTCCTCTTTCTCCCGTCACCGGCACGCCGGCTTTGGGTCTTCTCTTATTGGTGGGGGTCGAGGAGGAGCTGCTCGTCCTCGGTGAAGAAGTGCTCATCGCAGTTGTTGCCAGAACCACTGCGATCAACCACCAGGAAGTCATCCCGCTTTTCGATCGTCAGCACCGGGTGGTGCCAGACGCCGCGATGGTAATTAACGCCCTGCCTGCCATTAGAGAGGAAGGCACGGACCAGGCCCGGTACAGGTGCATCGCCAAGTGGCGCGACCACGACCAGAAAGGAGTTGCCGAGCAGCGGAATGAAGGCCTGGCTGCCCAGCGGATGGCGCTCCAGCATGCGGATGCGCAGCGGCATCTGCAGCGCCTCGGCACTGAAGATGCTGATGATCGCCTTATCCTCCGGCTGCGCGGTCTCGACCGTGGCCAGTTTGTGATAGCGGCGGGTGGAGCCGTTGTTGATCATGAAGTAGTCGCTGTTGTCGGTTTCGATCACGTCACCGAAGGGGGCGAAGGCTTCTTTAGTCAGCGGCTCGATTATCAGTTTGCGCATGCTGGTTCTGCTTGTTCGTTTCTGTTTCCCCCTCTTCCATTCATGGGAGAGGGGCCGGGGGAGAGGGTTGAGCTGTTACGCGCCAATTTCCCTCTCCCGCCCTTCGGGCACCCTCTCCCATAAATGGGAGAGGGGAAAGCACAGTTACTTCGCCGCCTTGCCAAACAGGCGCAGACGGCTGACGCCACCGTCCGGGAACACGTTCAGGCGGATGTGGGTGATCGGGCCGAGCTTGGCGATCTGCTCGGCGAACTCGTGCTCGGCGTGCATCGACAGCTTCTGGCTCGGTAGCAGTTCGCGCCAGAACAGGCTCTGGGTCTCGATCTGCGCGTCGGTACCGCCTTTCACGTAAGCGCCCTGGATCGAGCAGCTGTCCGGGTAGTTGCCCTTGAAGTGCAGGGTATCGACGACGATGCGCTCGATCTCGCCCGGATGGCCGAGGGCGACGATCACCCAGTCGTTGCCCGGGGTGCGGCGGCGCGCGGTTTCCCAGCCGTCGCCCATGTTGATGCCGCGGCCCGGGTTGAGGATGTTGCTCATGCGGCCGAAGTGCTCGTCAGAACAGGCCAGGGCACGGCCACCGTTCAGCGCGGCAGCCAGGTCGATCTGTTCGTTGTCGCCGACCGAGCTCCAGTCGCGGAACGGGATGCCGTACACGCGCAGGCGCGCCACGCCGCCATCCGGGTAGATGTTGAAGCGCAGGTGGGTGAAGGCCTGCTCGTTGGCGATCTCGTGGTAGTGGTGGCTGTTGCCCTGCAAGGTCACCGCCGGTAGCACTTCGGTCCAGACGGTGGCGTCGCTCGGGTCGCCCTCGGCGACGAAGCAGGCTTCCAGCGAAGCCGATGGCGGGAAGTTGCCGGTGAAGTGGCTGGTGTCGATGTCCACGCCCTTGATCGAGCCCGGCACGCCGAGGCGGATCACCGCGCTGTCGTAGCCTTCGAAGCGCTTGCGGCGCGATTCCCAGCCGTCCATCCACTTGCCGTTATCGTCGAACACGCCCTCCTTCCAGACCGCCGGGGTCGGCTGGAATAGCCGGTTGACGTCGGCGAACCAGTCGTCGGTGACGGAAATGGCCTTGGTGCCGAGGCGGGCGTCGGCGAGGTTGACGTATTTCTCGAAGGGTACGGCGTAAGCTTTCATGTACGAGTCTGCCTTGAATGGAGGGCGGGAGAGGGGCGGCCAGTCGCCGGCTTACAGGGTCTGCAGCCGGAACAGCGCGATCTTGTTGATCTCGGCCAGGGCCCGGAGGAATTCGGCTTCGCGCGAGTTGTGAATGCGCTCTTCGAAGGCCGCCAGGATCTGGTGCCGGTTGCTGCCTTTAACCGCCATGATGAAGGGAAACGCGAACTTCGCTTTGTAGGCGTCGTTCAGCTCGGTGAAGCGCTGGAACTCTTCAGCCGTGCATTCGTGGATGCCGGCACCGGCCTGTTCGCTGGTGCTGGCTTCGGTCAGTTCGCCGCGGATGGCGGCCTTGCCGGCCAAGTCCGGGTGCGCGTTGATCAGCGCCAGCTGGGCGGCATGCTCGGCGCTCAGGAGGATGTCGGCCATGCGCTGATGCAAGGCTTCAATCTCGTCGACGCTGGCGTCCAGCCCCAGGTCGTAGGCCTTCTCGGCCACCCAGGGCGAATGTTCGTAGATGTCGGCGAAGGCGGCGACGAATTCGTCACGGCTCAGCTGGGACGGAGTCAGAGTCTGGAAGCGGCTCATTTCGCGCTCTCCTGCTTGTTGTTCTCAGAGAATGGGTGAGTGGTGTGCCAGTGGCGGGCGATGTCGACGCGGCGGGCGAACCACACCTGCTCATGGCCTTTGACGTAATCGATGAAGCGCGCGAGTGCGGCCAGGCGCGCCGGGCGGCCGAGCAGGCGGCAGTGCATGCCGATCGACAGCATCTTCGGCGCACCTGCGGCACCCTCGGCGTAGAGCACGTCGAAGGCGTCCTTCAAATAGTTATAGAAGTCGTCGCCGCTGTTGAAACCCTGCACCTGGGTGAAGCGCATGTCATTGGTGTCCAGGGTGTAGGGAATCACCAGATGTGGCTTGCCGGTCGGGTTGTTGGCTTCCCAGTAGGGCAGGTCGTCGTCGTAGGTGTCGGAGTCGTAGAGGAAGCCGCCTTCCTCCATCACCAGCCGGCGGGTGTGCGGCCCGGTGCGGCCGGTGTACCAGCCGAGCGGGCGCTCGCCGGTCAGCTCGGTGAGGATGCGGATGGCCTCGAGCATGTGCTCGCGCTCCTGCGCCTCGTCCATGTACTGGTAGTCAATCCAGCGGTAGCCGTGGCTGCAGATCTCATGGCCGTCGGCGACCATGGCCTTGATCACCTCGGGGTGGCGCTGGGCGGCCATGGCCACGGCGAACACGGTCAGCGGAATGTCGTGCTGCTTGAACAGTTTGAGCAGGCGCCATACGCCGGTGCGGCTGCCGTACTCGTACAGCGACTCCATGCTCATGTTGCGCGCGCCCTGCAACGGCTGGGCGGCGACCATCTCGGAGAGGAACGCCTCGGACTCCTTGTCGCCGTGCAGCACGCAGCGCTCGCCGCCTTCCTCGTAATTGAGCACGAAGGACAGCGCGATGCGCGCGTTGCCCGGCCAGTGCGGGTGAGGAGGGTTGTTGCCATAGCCGATCAGGTCGCGTGGGTAGTCAGCACTCACTGCAGTCTTCCTTCTTTAGACGTTGCAATCGCCAGGGGCGGCTGAGGGTTCAGGCTGTGGCGATCATGATGGGGTGATTGTATACAAAGTGAATGACACTTTGTAAATCGAAAATTTCACTGTTTTGCTGTCGGAGTGTGCTGCAAAAATCTTGCCCGCTTGGTCAGATGCAGAGGGCAAGAGGGCCTGTATCAGTGGTCTGGATGAAAATCGCTGAGATTCTGGGTGAGCCGTGGCAGCGGAAAATTCAACTGGAATATTGTGTACAATCTATAAGAAAAATGTCTTATATTTCTCCGGCAGCATGTTATGCTGGCCTCGCGCCGGGGCTCCAAGCCTGTGCGGCGTACCGAATTCAACTGACTAATAGGAGGCGTGGCGTCTGCGCCATTCGCCCGGCGAACGCAGAGGCCCTGAAGCCATGGGACGTTTAACCACGCATGTACTGGATGCCGCACACGGCTGCCCTGGCAGCGCGATCACGGTCAAGCTGTACCGGGTCGAAGGCGAACAGCTGGAACTGATCAATACCGTGCAGACCAACCATGACGGCCGTTGCGACGCGCCGCTGCTGCAGGGTGACGACTACCGTTCCGGGGTCTATCAGCTGCAGTTCCACGCCGGCGACTACTACCGTGCCCGTGGCGTCGCGCTGCCCAACCCGGCCTTCCTCGACGTGGTAGTGCTGCGCTTCGGCATCGACGCCGGCCAAGACCACTATCACGTACCGCTGCTGATTTCGCCCTACAGCTATTCCACCTATCGCGGCAGCTAGTCGCCCAGGTACCCCAACTCGTTACCCTCTGACTCCTTAGAAGAGTCCTTGCCCGCCCACACTGCGGGCTTTTTTTTGACGCTGTCCCAGCGACGGGTTGCATGGGGCAGGGCTTTTGTAGGAGCGGAGTTATCCGCGGGCAAGGGCCAGGCCCTTTCGCGAATAAATTCGCCTACAGGTTCGGAGTGTGCTGACAGCCCGCAGTGCAGGTTATGCGGCGCCCCAGATTGCATCCGGGATCTACGGCTGGAGTCCATCGGTAGGATGGGTGGAGTGCAGCGATACCCATCGGCGGCGGTTCGTTGGCTATCGCTGCGCTCAAGCCGACCTAAGGTGCTGCACAGTTCGACGGTGATCGCCAGTTAGCCGGTTCCCGCAAAAGGCTGTGACACGCAACTGGGACATAGCCTTCTTTGGCTCGGTGATTGAGCGGCCGACAGTAAAAGGCCCGGCTTTGGGTCGGGCTTCGTGGCTTGAAGAAGGCGTTGCCGGAGATAGCATCGGCCGCGCGGCGCCGGACTTGGCCTGGCACGGAGTGCATGGGCGTCAGCTGCAGCGCCTGCCCGCGCAGGAACCTGTGCGACCTTGAGTCTGCGTGTGCCGCAGGCGCTGGTGGCCAGCGCTCAGTAGGGACGACTCTTAGCGGCTCAACAGCGACGCCGTGCCGGCACCGGCAAACAGCCCGGCGCTGATACGGTTGAACCACACCTGGCCCTTGCCCGAGCGCAGGAAGCGCGCGGCGCCGTGGGCGCTGAGGCCGTAGAACAGCTTGCAGGCGAGATCGAGCACCACCCAACTGGCGATCAGTATCAGCAACTGCGTGAGCAATGGGCGCTCGGCGCTGAGGAACTGCGGCAGGAAGGCGGCGAAGAACAGGATGTCCTTGGGGTTGCTGGCGCCCAGGCCGAAGGCTTTCCAGAACATGCTGCGAAAGCTCGGGTTGACCGGTTGCTCCTCGGCATTGCGCGGTTGGGCCGCGCGGCGCGACTCGCGCCAGCTCTGCCAGCCGAGATAGAACAGGTACAGCGCGCCGACGATCTTCAGCGCGCTGAAGAGTTTTTCCGAGGCCAGCAGCAGGGCGCCGAGGCCGAGGGCTGAAGCACTGAGCAGGCACAACGAGGCAGACACCCCGCCGAGAAAGCTCGGCAGCGAGCGGCGCAGGCCGTAGTTGAGGGTGTTGCTGATCATCAGCAGCGACAGCGGCCCGGGGATGAGGATCACGATCAACGCCGCACTACAGAACAGCAGCCAGGTTTCCAGACTCATTGCATTCCCTCACGAATAAAAACGGTCGCAGGAGCGGCCCAGGACCGCGAAATGTTGCGAATCGCGGCGATGGGCCGCTCCTACAAAGTTACGTGCACCGGAATGAAAAAGGCCCAGTCGCGGTGCGGCTGGGCCCGGTGGCGCGTGGCTGCAAGCTTACAGGAAGATAAACTTGGCTACAAAAATTGCGCAAAGTGCATACAGGCTGCTGGAGATGTCCTTGTGCTTGCCGGTGAACAGTTTCATCACCACGTAGGTGATGAAGCCCATGGCGATGCCGTCGGCGACCGAGAAGGTCAGCGGCATCATGATCACGGTGACGATCGCCGGGATGGTTTCGGTGTGCTCGTTCCAGTCGATGTGGGCCATGCCGCCCATCATCAGCATGGCGACGTAAATCAGCGCGCCGGCGGTGGCGTAGGCGGGGATCATGCCGGCCAGCGGGGCGAAGAACATCGCCGCGACGAACAGCGCGCCAACCACCACTGCGGTCAGCCCGGTGCGGCCGCCGGCGGCAACGCCTGCGGCGCTTTCCACGTAGCTGGTCACCGGCGGTACGCCGAGCACGCCGCCGAGTACGCTGGAGGCGCTATCGGCCTTCATCGCCTTGGACAGATTCTCGATGCGCCCGTCTTCTTTCACCAGGTGCGCGCGCTGGGCTACGCCCATCAGCGTGCCGGCGGTGTCGAACATGTGCACGAAGAGGAAGGCCAGGATCACGCTGATCATGGTCACGTCGAAGGCGCCGGTGATGTCCATCGCCATGAAGGTCGGTGCCAGGCTCGGCGGCATGGAGAACACGCCGCCGAACTTGACCAGGCCGAGGGCGACGCCGGCCAGGGTGACGGTGAGGATGCTGATCAGGATGGCGCCGAACACGCGGCGGTATTCCAGCACCGCGATCATCAGGAAGCAGATCGCGGCGAGCAGCGGGCCGGGGGCGGTGAGATCGCCGATATGCAGCAGGGTGGCCGGATGGGCGACCACTATGCCTGCGGTTTTCAGGCCGATCAGACCGAGGAATAGCCCGACCCCGGCGCCCATGGCGAAGCGCAAGCTGCTGGGGATGCTGTTGAGCAGCCATTCGCGAATGCGAGAGAAGGTCAGCACCATGAACAGCACGCCGGAGATGAACACCGCACCGAGGGCGATCTGCCAGCTGTAGCCCATGGTTTGCACCACGGTGTAGGTGAAGAAGGCGTTGAGGCCCATGCCCGGCGCCAGGCCGACCGGCCAGTTGGCGTACAGGCCCATCAGGAAGCAGCCGAGCGCCGCGGCCAGGCAGGTGGCGACGAAGGCGGCGCCGTGATCGACACCGGCATCGGCCATGATGTTGGGGTTGACGAAGATGATGTAGGCCATGGTGATGAAGGTGGTCAGACCGGCGGCCAGCTCGGTTTTGACGGTGGTGCCGTGCAGGCTCAGCTTGAACAGGCGTTCCAGCAGGCCCGTGCCGGCAGGGCGTACAAGCGGGATACTTTGTTGTTCTTGTTTGGTGCTTTCCACAGCGGGGTACTCCTCATCTCTTTTGTTTTGTTCACCCAGAACCGTAGGCGTGTGCCTGGGGTTCTCTGAGGCAGGTGGTGTGAGCGGTGCGCTTTCTGGTCGGGTTTAGTTGACCTGAGAGTCAGAAATCGTACGAGCGCGATTATGCGTTTGTGTACAAAAAAAGCAAATATTGTTTATATTGTTGCGAAAATTGATCCTATCGATTGTCGCCGGGTGGAAGGGCCGATTGCATGCGACAATCGTGCTGCGCTCAAATTTCAAGAAAGTCTTTAAAAACAATAGGCTATAGACGTGGATTGGTGTTTGGCGCGGCTTGTAAGCGACATCAGAAGTGGCGTCGACGGGTGGATAAAGCGAGTCGAGTAGGGCGGAATTTGCTATTAATGAGTCTGTTAGGAAGAAAATGTACTGAAAGCCAGGTCGGTTTTGTCGTCAATCTATGGCGCTGTCGCGCCCCGGACGGTCGACCATAAAAGCAGTGATGGCTTGTAAGGTGTGGGTGTAGGTTAAATTGTGTACAATGTGCCAGCCCTTTTACCCGCTCCCCTGCTATTTCTGCTTGCCAGCAGCCAGGGGGAAAGCAGTAGAGTCTCGCTAGACCGCCGACCCTCATTGACGCGAGCCACGATGAACGAAGAATTGCAGCCCCTCAAGAAGCAGCCGCGCGCGGGCAAGAACAGCCGCAGCGGGACTCAGGACGATGTCGTTTACGCCCATATTTTCGATGCCATCCTCGAGCAGCGCCTGGCACCGGGTACCCGCCTGAGCGAAGAGGCCCTGGGCGAGATCTTCGGCGTCAGCCGCACCATCATCCGCCGCGCCCTGTCGCGCCTGGCCCACGAAGGCGTGGTGCTGCTGCGGCCGAACCGCGGTGCGGTGGTTGCCAGCCCCAGCGTCGATGAAGCCCGGCAGATTTTCTACGCGCGGCGCATGGTCGAGCGCGCCATCACCGAACTGGCGGTGGAGCACGCCACAGCCGAGCAACTGGCCGAACTGCGGCAGATGGTCATCGACGAGCAGACCAGTTTCTCCCGTGGCGACCGTGGTGCCGGTATCCGCCTGTCCGGCGAGTTCCACCTGAAGTTGGCCGAGGCGGCGAAGAACGCCCCGCTGATCAGCTTCCAGCGCAGCCTGGTGTCGCAAACCTCGCTGATCATCGCCCAATACGAAAGCGGCAGCCGCTCGCACTGTTCCTACGACGAGCACAACGAACTGCTCGACGCCATCGAGGCGCGCGACGTGGCCAAGGCGGTGCACCTGATGATGCATCACATGGATCACATCGACAGCAAGCTCAACCTCGACGAGGAAAGCGCCTCGGACGACCTGCACGCGGTGTTCTCGCACCTGCTGCAGACCAAGAAGAAGCCCGGGCGCAGCACCTCGCGCAGCGTCTGAGTAAGCCGGCAAACAAGAAGCCCCGCAGATGCGGGGCTTTTTCGTTTCCAACTCTGGCACTTCTGCTGGTGCCCACGTTGGCGCGCAGGAACCAGCAGAACCCCATTGCAGGACTGCGCCGAAGTTTGACCGCCAGTCACCCCTCTCCCGTTCACGGGAGAGGGGGCAGGTCGTGCAGTTTGAAAGGGTGGGTTAGGTGTGCATGCACCTGGGTTGGGTTATGCGTGAGCTAACCCACCAGCGGCGTTTACCTTGACTCCGCCGGGCGCCCAGGCACCTTGCTGGGTTTCGGCCGCGTGCGCTTGCGCCACTAACCCACGGACGGGCCGCTCAATTGCGCCGATGCACGCTGCGGCCAGCGGCGAAAGTTTCCTTCACGACGCGGTCGTCGCCGAGGATGGTCAGGGCGAACAGTTTCTCCGTCAGGCTCTTGGCCTGCTGCATGCGGTAGGCGATCAGCGGCGTGGCGTGGTAATCGAGCACCACGAAGTCGGCGTCCTTGCCGGTCGCGAAGTTACCAATCTGGTGGTCCAGGTACAGCGCGCGGGCACCGCCGAGGGTGGCCAGGTACAGCGACTTGAACGGGTCGAGCTTCTTGCCCTGCAACTGCATGACCTTGTACGCCTCGTTCAGCGATTGCAGCTGGGAGAAGCTGGTGCCGGCGCCGACATCGGTGCCGAGGCCGACGCGCACGCCGTGCCGCTCGAGTTTCTCCAGGTCGAACAGGCCGCTGCCGAGGAACAGGTTGGAGGTCGGGCAGAAGGCGATGGCCGAGCCGGTTTCCGCCAGGCGCTGGCATTCGTCATCGCACAGGTGCACGCCGTGGGCGAACACCGCACGCGGGCCGATCAGCCCGTGGTGGTCGTAGACGTCCAGATAGCCCTTGCGCTCGGGGAACAGCGCCTTGACCCACTCGATCTCTGCACGGTTCTCGGACAGGTGGGTGTGCATGTACAGGTCCGGGTATTCGGCGAACAGCTGGCCGGCCAGGGTCAGTTGTTCGGGCGTGCTGGTCGGTGCGAAGCGCGGGGTCACTGCGTAGTGCAGGCGGCCCTTGCCGTGCCAGCGCTCGATCAGCTCCTTGCTGTCGGCATAGCCGGACTCGGGCGTGTCGGTCAGGTAGTCTGGGGCGTTGCGGTCCATCAGCACCTTGCCGGCAATCATGCGCAGGTCGAGCTTCTCGGCCGCCTCGAAGAAGGCATCCACCGACTGCTTGTGCACGCTGCCAAACACCAGCGCGGTGGTGGTGCCGTTGCGCAGCAGTTCCTTGAGGAAGATGCCGGCGACGTCGGCGGCGTGGGCCTTGTCGGCGAACTGCTGCTCGGTGGGGAAGGTGTAGGTGTTTAGCCAGTCCAGCAGCTGCTCGCCGTAGGAGGCGATCATCCCGGTCTGCGGGTAATGGATGTGGGTGTCGATGAAGCCGGGGGTGATCAGCGCGTCGCGGTATTCGCTGACTTCGACGCCTTTCAGGCGCGGCAGCAACTCGTCGGCGGGGCCGACCTCGACGATCCGGCCGTTGTCGACCACCAGCACGCCGTCGGCGAAGTACTGGTAAGACTGTTCGATGCCGACCTCGGCCGGGTCGGCGAGGCTGTGCAGGATGGCGGCGCGGTAGGCTTTTACGTGGCTAGGCATATCGGTCTTATCTCAATCTTGTGGTTCAGGCGGCTACGGCCTTGAAGGCGAACTTCACCGTAGGTTGGGTTGAGCCTGCGATACCCAACAAAGAGCGCGCAGCGCTCTCGGAAACTTTGCCGGCCGCTTCTGCGAACCGGATGTTGGGTATCGCTGCGCTCAACACCAACCTACAAGTCAGGTGCTCAGGCTTGGCTGCGGCGGCTGTCCGGCAGCAATTTGGCGACGGTCGATTCGCCCTTCTTCACTTCTTGGCCGAAGTGGGCGTTGTAGGTGGCGATCACTTCGCCGGCGATGGACACGGCGATCTCCACCGGCAGCTTGCCCTTCACTTCCGCCAGGCCCATCGGGCAGCGCATGCGCTGCACCGTCTCGGGGGCGAAGCCGCGCTCGTGCAGGCGGTGCTCGAACTTGACGCGCTTGGTGCGCGAGCCGATCAGGCCGTAGTAGGCGAAGTCGTTGCGCTTGAGGATGGCCGCGGTCAGCTCCAGGTCGAGCTGGTGGTTGTGGGTCATGACGATGAAGTAGCTGCCGGCCGGCATGTTGTCGACCTCGTCGACCACCTCGTCGTTGACCACTTTCTCGACCCCGGCGGGGAGCTGCTCGGGGAATTCGTTTTCCCGCGAGTCGATCCAACGCACCTTGCACGGCAGGCTGGCGAGCAGCGGCACCAGGGCGCGGCCGACGTGGCCGGCACCGAATACGGCGATCTGCGCCTGCGGCTGGCCCATCGGCTCGAACAGCAGCACGGTGGCGCCGCCACAGCACTGGCCGAGGCTGGCGCCGAGGCTGAAGCGCTCCAGACGGGTGTCCTGGCTGCGGCTGGCAAGTATCTCGCGGGCGATCTCCAGCGCCTTGTATTCCAGATGACCGCCGCCGATGGTCTCGAACAGGCGCTCGGCGGTGACCACCATCTTCGAGCCGGCGTTACGCGGCGTGGAGCCGCGCTCTTCGATGATGGTCACCAGCACGCAGGGTTCACCCCGTTGTTGCAGGTCGGCGAGGGCGCTGATCCAGCTCATTTGCTCAGCCTCCAGGTGCGCAGCGGCTTGGCCGGGCGCGACAGGCGCCAGTCATCGGCTGGCAGATCCAGCAGCAGCGGCGGCAGGAGCGGCGCGGCTGCGGGTTTGGATTTCGCTTCGGTGTGCTTTGTCATTGTTGTGCACCCTGATGTTTCGTGTAGGAGCGAATTCATTCGCGATGGGCCGTGGCACGGTCGCGAATAAATTCGCTCCTACAGGTTCAGGCCGGCTCCACCTCGGTGACGGCGACGGCCTTGGTCGATTGCTGCAGCTTGCGCATCTGCTCCACGCCCCAGAGCACGCGCTCAGGGGTGGCGGGGGCGTCGATCTGCGGCTGCGCGCGGTAGTCGGCCAGGCTGGCGACGGCGTCCTTGATCGCGCACCAGGGGGCGATGCCGAGCATGAACGGCGGCTCGCCCACGGCCTTGGAGTGGAACACCGTGTCTTCCGGGTTCTTGCGGTTTTCCACCAGCTTGACCCGCAGGTCGATGGGCATGTCGGCGATGGCCGGGATCTTGTAACTGGCCGGGCCGTTGGTCAGCAGCTTGCCCTTGGCGCTCCACACCAGCTCCTCGGTGGTCAGCCAGCCCATGCCCTGGACGAACGCGCCTTCCACCTGGCCGATGTCGATGGCCGGGTTCAGCGAGTCGCCGACGTCATGCAGGATGTCGCCACGCAGCATCTTGTACTCTCCGGTCAGGGTATCGACTATCACCTCGACGCAGGCGACGCCGTAGGCGTAGTAGTAGAACGGCCGGCCGGCGGCCTTCTCACGGTCGTAGTAGATCTTCGGCGTGCGATAGAAACCGGTGGTGGACAGCGACACCTGGCCGAAGTAGGCCTTCTGGATCACTTCCTCGAAGGACAGGAACTGGCCGCGCACGCGCACCTGGCTGTTGCGGAACTCGACGTCTTCCGCGGTCACCTTGTATTCGCGCACGAGGAAGTCGACCAGGCGCTGCTTGATGATCTCGGCGGCGTTCTTGGCGGCCATGCCGTTCAAGTCGGCACCGCTGGAGGCGGCGGTCGGCGAGGTGTTGGGCACCTTGTCGGTGTTGGTGGCGGTGATCTGGATGCGCTCGATGTCGACGTTGAACACCTGGGCCACCACCTGGGCGACCTTGGTATTCAGGCCCTGGCCCATCTCGGTACCACCATGGTTGAGGTGGATGCTGCCGTCGGTGTAGATGTGGATCAGCGCGCCGGCCTGGTTGAGGAAGGTGGCGGTGAAGCTGATGCCGAATTTCACCGGGGTCAGCGCCAGGCCTTTCTTCAGCACCGGGCTGTTGGCGTTGAAGGCGCGGATCTCCGCGCGGCGCTTGCTGTACTCGGCGCTGGCTTCCAGTTCGGCGGTCATCTCATGGATGACGTTGTGCTCGACGGTCTGGTGGTAGTGGGTGACGTTGCGCTCGTCCTTGCCGTAGTAATTCAGCTTGCGCACCTCCAGCGGATCCTTGCCGAGATGGCGGGCGATCACGTCCATGATCTCCTCGATGGCGACCATCCCCTGCGGGCCGCCGAAACCGCGGTAGGCGGTGTTCGAGGCAATGTTGGTCTTGCAGCGGTGACCGTTGATGGTGGCGTTGCCGAGGAAGTAGGCGTTGTCCGAGTGGAACATCGCCCGGTCGACGATCGAGCCGGACAGGTCCGGCGAATAGCCGCAGTTGCCGGCCAGGTCGATCTGGATGCCGTGCAGCAGGCCATTGTCGTCGAAGCCGACGTCGTATTCGACGTAGAAGGGGTGGCGCTTGCCGGTGATGGTCATGTCTTCCATACGCGGCAGGCGCATCTTGGTCGGCCGCCCGGTGAGGTGGGCGATCACCGCGCACAGGCAGGCCGGGCCAGCCGCCTGGGTTTCCTTGCCGCCGAAACCGCCGCCCATGCGACGCATGTCGATGACGATCTTGTGCATCGGCACGCCGAGCACTTCGGCCACCAGCTTCTGCACTTCGGTGGGGTTCTGCGTCGAGGTGTAGACCAGCATGCCGCCGTCTTCGCTGGGCATCACCGAGGAAATCTGGGTTTCCAGGTAGAAGTGCTCCTGGCCGCCAATGTGCAGGCTGCCCTGCAGACGGTGTGGCGCCGTGGCCAGTTCGGCGGCGGAGTCGCCGATCTTGTGCTGGTGGCTGTCGAGGACGAAATGCTTCTTGCGGTAGGCCTCGACCACATCGAGCACCGGCTCCAGGTCTTCGTACTCGACGATCGCCGCCATGGCCGCCTTGCGCGCGGTTTCCAGGCTGTCGGCGCCGACGGCGAGCACGACCTGGCCGACGTATTCGACCTTGCCGTCCGCCAGCAGCGGGTCACCGGCGACCACCGGGCCGATGTCCAACTGGCCGGGTACGTCCTCGGCGGTGATGGCGATGGCCACGCCGGGGAACTGGTAGCAGGGCGCGGTATCGATCCTGACGATGCGCGCATGGGCGCGGTCGCTCATGCGGGCGTAGACGTGCAACTGGTTGGGGAATTCCAGGCGGTCGTCGACATACACCGCCTCGCCGGACACATGCTTGTCCGCGCTCTCGTGCTTGACGCTGCGGCCGACGCCGGTGGTGATGTCGGCGCGGAACAGGGCGGCCAGCTCTTCTTGGGTCTTGTGTTGAACGTGATTAGACATAGGCGGTCACCCGGGTTTCGACTTCGGGAGCTTGTTGCTCGAGGAAGAATTTGCGCAGCAGGTTCTGTGCGGCCAGCAGGCGGTATTCCTTGCTGGCGCGGAAGTCGCTGAGCGGGGTGAAGTCCTGAGCCAGGGCTTCGCAGGCGCGTTCGACCACCCCGGGATACCAGGCTGAGCCGACCAGCGCGGCTTCACAGGCGGCAGCGCGTTTCGGGATCGCCGCCATGCCGCCGAAGGCGATGCGCGCGGCGCTGACCACACCGTTGTTTTCGATGCTCAGATTGAAGGCCGCACACACGGCGGAAATGTCGTCGTCCAGGCGCTTGGACACCTTGTAGGCGCGGAACACCTGATTGGTCTGGGCGCGCGGCACCAGGATCTTCTCGATGAACTCGCCTTCCTGGCGGGCGGTGACCTTGTAGTCGAGGAAGTAGTCTTGCAGCGCCAGCGTGCGGCTGTCGTGGCCCTGGCGCAGGACGATCTGCGCGCCGAGGGCGATCAGCAGCGGCGGGGCGTCACCGATCGGCGAGGCGTTGCCGATATTGCCGCCGAGGGTGCCCTGGTTGCGGATCTGCAACGAGGCGAAGCGGTGCAGCAGCTCGCCGAAGTCCGGGTATTCCGCGGCCAGCGCGGCGTAGCAGTCGGACAGCGAGGTGGCGGCGCCGATCTCGATGTTGTCGGCGGTCACCTCCACGCGCTTCATCTCGGCGACATGGCCGACATAGATCATCACCGGCAGCTCGCGATGGAACTGGGTGACTTCCAGAGCCAGGTCGGTGCCGCCGGCGAGCAGGCGCGCCTGCGGGTTAGCGGCATAGAGGTCGGCCAGGTCGGCGACGGTCAGCGGCAGCAGGCAGCGCTTGTCGCCGCTGTTCAGCTCGGCGGTTTCGCGCGGGGCTATGGCTTGCAACTGGGCGACGGTCTGCGCCTCGCTGGCGTCGAACTGGTCCGGCTGCTTCTGGCAGCAGGCCTGCTCGGCGGCGTCGATGATCGGCCGGTAGCCGGTGCAGCGGCACAGGTTGCCGGCCAGGGCTTCCAGGGTGTCGGCCTTGTCGAAGCCTTCGCTGTTCTTCTGCAGGGCGAACAGCGACATGACGAAACCGGGGGTGCAGAAGCCGCACTGCGAGCCGTGGCAGTCGACCATGGCCTGCTGCACGCTGTGCAGTTGGCCCTTGTGTTTGAGGTCTTCGACGGTGATCAGCTGCTTGCCGTGCAGGGAGGAAACGAAGGTCAGGCAGGAGTTGAGGGTGCGGTAGCGGATGCGATCCCCCTCCAACTCGCCGACTACCACGGTGCAGGCACCGCAGTCGCCAGAGGCGCAGCCTTCTTTGGTTCCTGGTTTGCCGACGTGCTCACGCAGGTAATTCAGCACGGTGACGTTGGGGTCGAGCGCGTGCTCAGTGCGCAGCTCTCGGTTGAGTAAAAACTGGATCAAGGACGACCTCCAGGCACTTTATTGTTTTTTACGAGGGCTCGTATGAGGACAAATTTAGAGTTTTCTGACTTTTGGGTCAACTAATATTTGACTCTCTGGTCAAGCAACTCTCATGCCTTCGGGTTATGAGTCCGGTAAGCAACAGGGCCATGCCTTAAGGGTAGTGCCTGGCGGGGTGTAAAGCCCGCTAAACAGGGAGTTGGCGCGCTGGATGGTTGGGGGTGTGACGAGGGATGTCAGTGGGCGGAACGGGGCAGGAGGCGGGCGGGTGGGCCAATGTCGTGCAGTTTCAAGGGTGGGTTAGCCGAAGGCGTAACCCACCGAGGAATGCAGTGCCGCAGGGGGATGTCGCGTTTCACATCCACAGGCGTTGGTGCTTGCTCAGCGCAGTTCCGTAGGATGGGTTGAGCGTAGCGATACCCATGCAATCCGCCTGTTGGGTATCGCTGCGCTCAACGCCAACCTACAAAATCGTCGTAGGGTGGATGTCGCTCTTTACATCCACCAGAGCGAAGGTGCTCGCTCAGCGCAGCTTCTCAAGCAGCTGGTAGTACCACATGCCGGCGGCCAGCATCGGGTTGCCGAAGATGTCGCCCAGCGGCACCTTGATGTGCTTGCAGGCGGCGAAGGTGTCGAATTGGGTCAGGTCGCCGTGCATGGCGTTGGCCATGATCTCGCCCATGATGTGGGTGGTGGCGATGCCGTGACCGGAGTAGCCCTGGCAATACCAGACATGATCCGACAGCTTGCCGAGCTGGGGGATGCGGTTCATGACTATGCCCATGGCGCAGCTCCACTGGAAGTCGATCTCCACGCCCTTGAGCTGGGGGAAGGTGCGTTCGATGCACGGGCGCAGTTCGGCGGCGATGTCCCGTGAGTCGCGGCCCGAGTAGTTGGCGCCACCACCGAATAGCAGGCGCTTGTCGGCGGTGAGGCGGTAGTAGTCGAGGACGAAGCGGCAGTCGTAGACGGCCAGGTCCTGCGGGTTGAGTTGCGCGGCCAGTTCCTCGCCCAGCGGCTTGGTGGTGACGATGCCGCCCATGGCTGGGAAGATCTTGCCCTTGAGCTGCTTAGGTTCGAGCTTGTGGTAGACATCGCCAGCCAGCAGCACCTGCCGGGCGTCGATCCGCCCTTGAGCGGTGATCACCGCCGGTCGTTCGCCATGGACGATGTTCAGCACCTCGGAGTGCTCGAAGATCAGCGCGCCGAGGCTTTCCGCCGCCTTGGCCTCGCCGATGCACAGGTTCAGCGGGTGCAGGTGCAGGTTGCGGGTGTTCTTGATCGCGCCGCAGTAGAGATCGCTGCTCAGGTGTTGGCGCACGCCGTCGCGATCCAGCAGGCTCACGCTGTCGCCCATGCCGCGGCACTGGGCTTCTGCATAGGACGCTTGCAGTTCATCCATATGGCTGGACTTCATCGCCGCGTGCAGGTGGCCGTGCTTGAGATCGCAGCGGATGCCGTATTTCTCTACGCGGCTCTTGATGATGTCGTGGCCGCGCCAGCGCATGTGCCAGATGAAATCGTCGACCTCGTCGCCCAGGGTGTGGCGCATCTGTTTGCGCATCGCCTCGTCGCCGGACAGGCTGCCGGTGACCTGGCCGCCGTTGCGCCCGGTGGCGCCCCAGCCGATCTTGTTGGCTTCGACTATGGCCACCTTGTAGCCGCGCTCGGCCAGTTCCACGGCGGTGGCCACGCCGGTGAAGCCGCCGCCGATGATCGCCACGTCGACGCTGACCTGGCCTTGCAGGCTGGGGTAGTGGGTTTCCTCGTTGAGCGTGGCGCTGTAGTAGGACGGGCAGCGCTCGGCGGCGGGGGTGACGGGTTTGAGTGCAGCGTTCATAACGGCTGTTCCTTTATACGTAGGGTGGAAAACCGCGAAGCGTTTTCCACCGCAAAATCAGGCGAATCTGTGGACAAGCAGAGCGTTGTCCACCCGACGAATCGATTGAGCGCAGTAGCGCTCAGGCTTGGGTCAGATACCAGCGCCAGTCCTGCTCACCCACCTCGGCCATGAACTGGCGGTATTCGGCGCGCTTCACCGCCAGGTAAACGCCGAGGAATTCCTGGCCCAGCGCCTCGTGTGCCCAGCTCGAACGCTCCAGCGCTCGCAGCGAGGTCAGCCAGTCGGTCGGCAGGAACTCTGTGGCCTGGGCATAGCCGTTGCCGGTGACCGGCGCGCCCGGGTCGATTTCCTCGCGGATGCCGCGATGGATGCCGGCGAGAATCGCCGCCGCGGCCAGATAGGGGTTGGCATCGGCGCCGCAGATGCGATGCTCGATATGCCGGGTATTCGCCGGGCCGCCTGGCACGCGCAGGCTCACGGTGCGGTTGTCGATGCCCCAGGTCGGCGCCAGCGGCGCGTAGCTGTTGGCCTGGAAGCGCCGGTAGGAGTTGGCGTTGGGGCAGAACAGCAGCAGCGAATCCAGCAGCGATTCGAGCATGCCGCCCACCGCCAGACGCAGCAGCGGCGTGCCGGCCGGGTCGTCGCTGGCGAACAGGTTGCGACCCTCGGCGTCGGCCAGGCTGACATGCATGTGCATGCCGGTGCCGGCCAGGTGATCGAAGGGTTTGGCCATGAAGCAGGCCTGCATGCCGTGCCTGTGGGCCACACCCTTGACCAGGCGCTTGTAGCGCACCGCCTGATCCATGGCTTGCAGCGCGTCGCCGTGCTCGAGGGTGATTTCCACCTGACCCGGGGCGTATTCCGAGATCGCCGTGCGCGCCGGGATGCCCTGGGCCTTGCAGGCGGCATACAGGTCGGCGAGGAACGGCTCGATCTGCTCCAGCTCGCGCAAGCCATAGACCTGGGTACTGCGTGGTCGGCCGCCGTCGCGGTCGAGCGCCGGCTGCGGCCGGCCGTGGGCGTCGCGCTGCTGGTCGAGCAGGTAGAACTCCAGCTCGCAGGCCATCACCGGGTGGTAGCCGTCGGCCTTCAGTGCATCGATGACCTGGATCAGCACATGGCGCGGGTCGGCGATGGTCGCCGGCATCCCTTCGCTCGGGTGCATGCTGACCTGCACGGCGGCGGTCGGCATCTGCCGCCAGGGCAGGCGCACCAGGCTGCCGGCTAGCGGGTAGGCGCGGCAGTCGATATCGCCGACGTCCCAGACCAGGCCGGAGTCTTCGACGTCCTCGCCGTGGATGGTCAGGCCGAGGATGGTGCTGGGCAGCGGCCGGCCACTCTGGTAGACCGCCAGCAGCTCATCGCGATGCAGCAGCTTGCCGCGCGGCACGCCGTTGGCGTCGAGGATGAACAGTTCGAAGGCTTCGATATCCGGGTTTTGTGCCAGGAAATCCTGGGCTTCTTGCACGTGGGCAAAGGTCATGCAGAACTCGTTAGCGCCGCCGGGGCGCGAATAGACGTATCTCGGCCGACCGCCGCGCGCTCAGGGCGTGGGGTGTCGGCATCCGTAGGGATGAGGCGGCAGGGGCTCGCGCTCAGGCGAGGCGAGCGGCATCCGGCGGGCGGGCGTGGCGGCAATGCCAGAGGGCCCAGAAGGCCAGTTCGGCGGGCAGGGCGGTGGTGGCTTGGCGATTGTTCTTGCGCAGGCGCCCGGCATCCGGTGTGCGGGTGCTGGGTGTCGCAAGAGACGTGAAAATCGCGGCAAGCTGCATGAAGTGGCGTCGTGACGAGCCACACGGGGCTCAACTAGCGGCAGGTTTGCACGGCGGCTATCGGCTGTTAAATCATATTTTTCATATGTTCAGTTCTGCGCTCGCTAAACTTATCGCGCGCCGATCAGCGCGTATCGGGGCGTGGCAGGCACGCGCCTGCCGCCATCTTTGTCGGCTAATCCCCTGTGGTAGACTCCGCGCTTTGCGCGCCCCTTCAACCCAAGGAAAACCATGACCTTCAAGGCATCGGACAGCCTCGTCGAACAGATCGCCAACCACCTGGCCGAGCGCATCATTCGCGGCGAGTTGCAGGAGCGTGAGCGTATCCAGGAGCTGAAAGTCACCCAGGAATTGAATGTCAGCCGCGGCTCGGTGCGCGAGGCGCTGTTGCTGCTCGAGCGCCGCCATCTGGTGGTGATTCCGCCTCGGCGTGGGGCGCAGGTCAGCGAGTTGACCCCGCATAACGTCAAGAGCCTGTATGCCCTGGTGAGCGAACTGTACATCCTGCTCGCCAATGCGGTGGCCGAGCGCTGGCAGATCGAGGCCGACCTGGCGCCGTTCCGCGCCATCCAGCAGCGCTTGATCGACAGCGCCGAGCGTGGTGACATCCACGCCTTCGTCGCCGACAGCTTCAATGTCATGCGCGCCGGGCTGCCCTTCGCCGACAACCCCTACCTGCAGGAAACCCTGGACAACCTCCTGCCGGCGGTCAGCCGTTCCTACCACCTGGCGCTGGAGCGGCGCAAAGCCAAGATGAGTCAGTTCCTCGAGGTGTTCGACGGCCTGCTGCAGGCGGTGATTGCCCGCGATCAGGTACAGATTCGCGAACTGCTCAGTGCCTATGGCAAGCACAACTGCCAGACGGTGCTGGCCGCCCTGGCTGACCGGTAAGGGAACGGAACATGCGGCTCAAGTGCATCAAGCTGGCGGGCTTCAAGTCGTTCGTCGACCCCACCACCGTCAGCTTTCCGAGCAACATGGCCGCCGTGGTCGGGCCCAATGGTTGCGGCAAGTCCAACATCATCGACGCCGTACGCTGGGTGATGGGCGAGAGTTCGGCGAAGAATCTCCGCGGCGAGTCGATGACCGACGTCATCTTCAACGGCTCCAACACCCGCAAGCCGGTGACCCAGGCCAGCATCGAGCTGATCTTCGACAACGCCGATGGCAGTCTCGGCGGCGAATACGCCCAGTACGCGGAAATCTCCATCCGTCGCCGCGTGACCCGCGACGGGCAGAACGTCTACTTCCTCAACGGCACCAAGTGCCGGCGCCGCGACATCACCGATATCTTCCTTGGCACCGGCCTCGGCCCGCGCAGCTACTCGATCATCGAGCAGGGAATGATTTCCAAGCTGATCGAGGCCAAGCCCGAGGATCTGCGCAATTTCATCGAGGAAGCCGCCGGCATCTCCAAGTACAAGGAGCGCCGCCGCGAGACCGAGAACCGCATCCGCCGCACCCACGAGAACCTGGCGCGTCTGACCGACCTGCGCGAGGAACTGGAGCGCCAGCTGGAGCGCCTGCACCGGCAGGCCCAGGCGGCGGAGAAGTATCAGGAATACAAGGCCGAGGAGCGCCAGCTCAAGGCCCAGCTGGCGGCCCTGCGCTGGCAGGCGCTGAACCAGCAGGTCGGCCAGCGCGAGGCGGTGATCGGCAACCAGGAGGTCAGCTTCGAAGCGCTGGTGGCCGAGCAGCGCAATGCCGACGCCAGCATCGAGCGCCTGCGCGACGGCCATCACGACCTGTCCGAGCGCTTCAATCAGGTGCAGGGGCGCTTCTATTCGGTGGGTGGCGATATCGCCCGAGTCGAGCAGAGCATCCAGCATGGCCAGCAACGTCTGCGCCAGCTGCAGGATGACCTCAACGAGGCCGAACGGGCGCGCCTGGAAACCGAATCGCACCTCGGCCACGACCGCACCCTGCTCGCCACTCTCGGCGAGGAGCTGGACATGCTGGTCCCCGAACAGGAGATGAGCGCCGCCGCCGCCGAGGAAGCTTCCGCTCAATTGGAAGAGGCCGAAGGCGCCATGCACGCCTGGCAGGAGCAGTGGGACGCCTTCAACCAGCGTTCCGCCGAGCCGCGCCGGCAGGCCGAGCTGCAGCAGGCGCGCATCCAGCAGCTGGAGCAGAGTCTGGAGCGCCTGGCCGAGCGCCAGCGCCGCCTGGGCGACGAACACCGGCAACTGGCCGCCGACCCCGAGGACGCGGCGATCCTCGAACTCGCCGAGCAGGTCGCCGCCAGCGAGCTGAATCTGGAAGAGCTGCATGCTGCCGAACTGGAACTGGTCGAGGGTTTGGAGCAGCTGCGCGGCGAACTGCAGCAGGCCGGCCAGGCCCAACAACAGGCGCAGGGCGAACTGCAGCGCTTGAACGGCCGCATCGCCTCGCTCGAGGCGCTACAACAGGCGGCGCTGAATCCCGGCAAGGGCGCGACCGAGTGGCTGCGCGAGCAGCAGCTGAGTGAGCGGCCGCGCCTGGCCGAGGGCTTGCGCGTCGAGCCGGGCTGGGAGCTGGCGGTGGAAACCGTGCTCGGCGCCGACCTGCAGGCGGTGCTGCTGGATGATTACGAAAGTCTCGATCTGGCTAGCTTCACTCAGGGCGATCTGCGCCTGGTCAGCCCGGCCAGGGGTGGCGTGCGGGTGGTCGGCAGCCTGCTCGACAAGGTCGAGGCCGGTGTCGACCTGGCGCCCTGGCTGGCCCGGGTCAAGCCGGTGGAGTCGCTCGACCAGGCCTTGGCTATGCGCGTCCAGCTAGCTGATGGCGACAGCCTGATCAGCCGCGACGGCTACTGGGTCGGCCGCCATTTCCTCCGCGTGCGGCGCGCCAGCGCAGCGGAAAGTGGCGTGCTGGCGCGCGGCCAGGAGCTGGAGCGCCTGAGCGGCGAGCGTGACGAGCGCGAAGCGACGCTGGCGGCTCTCGATGAACGTTTGCAGCAGCTGCGCGAGCGCCAGCGCCAGCAGGAAGAGACCCGCGAGCAGCAACGCCGCCGCCTGCAGGACGAGGCACGCCATCAGGGCGAACTGAAGGCGCAGCTGTCCGCCGGCCAGGCCAAGGTCGAGCAACTGACCTTGCGCCGCCGCCGTCTCGACGAGGAATTGCATGAGCTGGGCGAGCAGCGCGGCAGCGAACAGGAGCAACTCGGCGAATCGCGCCTGCAACTGCAGGACGCGCTGGACGCCATGGCCATCGACACCGAGCAGCGCGAGGCGCTGCTGGCGCAGCGCGACCAACTGCGCGAGCGCCTCGATCGTGTGCGCCAGGAATCGCGCCAGCACAAGGACCAGGCACATCAGCTGGCCGTGCGTCTGGGCTCGATCCGCGCCCAGCACGAGTCCACCCGCCAGGCCCTGGAGCGTCTCGAGCTGCAGTTCGCCCGCAGCCTCGAGCGCCGCGAGCAACTCACGCTGAACCTGGAGGAGGGCGCCGCGCCGCTCGAAGAGCTGCGCATGAAGCTGGAAGAGCTGCTGGAAAAGCGCATGGGCGTGGAGGACGAGCTCAAGCAGGCCCGTCTGGCCCTGGAGGACGCCGACCGCGAACTGCGCGACGCCGAGAAGCGCCGCACCCAGGCCGAGCAGCAGGCGCAACTGTTACGCGGCCAGCTCGAGCAGCAGCGCCTGGAATGGCAGGCCCTCAGCGTGCGGCGCAAGACCCTGCAGGATCAGTTGCTGGAAGACGGCTACGACCTGCACGGCGTGCTTGCCACCTTGCCCGGCGAGGCCAGCGAAAGTGCCTGGGAAGAAGAATTGGAGCGTCTGGCTGCGCGTATCCAGCGCCTCGGCCCGATCAACCTGGCGGCCATCGACGAATACCAGCAGCAGGGCGAGCGCAAGCGCTACCTGGATGCACAGAACGCCGACCTGGTGGAGGCGTTGGACACCCTGGAAAACGTCATCCGCAAGATCGACAAGGAAACCCGCAACCGCTTCAAGGAAACCTTCGACCAGATCAACGGCGGCCTGCAGGCGCTGTTCCCGAAAGTCTTCGGCGGCGGCAACGCCTACCTGGAACTTACCGGCGAGGATCTACTCGATACCGGGGTGAGCATCATGGCTCGGCCGCCGGGCAAGAAGAACAGCACCATCCATCTGCTCTCGGGCGGGGAGAAGGCGTTGACCGCGCTGGCGCTGGTATTTGCCATCTTTCAGCTCAATCCGGCGCCATTCTGCATGCTCGACGAAGTGGACGCGCCGCTGGACGACGCTAACGTCGGCCGCTACGCGCGGCTGGTCAAGGAGATGTCGGAGAAGGTGCAGTTCATCTACATCACCCACAACAAGATCGCCATGGAAATGGCCGATCAACTGATGGGGGTGACCATGCACGAGCCCGGTTGCTCGCGGCTGGTGGCGGTGGATGTGGAGGAGGCGTTGGCGATGGTCGAGGCCTGAGCCGGTGCAGTGGATTATGTGAACGACGGTGTAAAGTAGCCGTTCGTCGTGCTAGCTTAGGGCAAACTTTTAATATGCGCGGAAAATACCTGTAAGAACATACAGTTGTCCGCGTTTCAGGGGGCGAGGACGCCCTTTCTTCATTATCATTTTCAGGGGTTAAGGGGTCACATGGAAATCGGTCTGCGCGAGTGGCTGATCGTCATCGGCATCATTGTTATCGCCGGCATTCTCTTCGATGGCTGGCGTCGTATGCGGGGCGGCAAGGGCAAGTTGAAATTCAAGCTGGACCGCAATTTTTCCAATATGCCGGATGACGACGGCGACCCGGAATTGCTTGGCCCGGCGCGGGTGACCCCGCGTTCGCGCGATCCCGAGCTGAACGAAGAAGAACTACCGGTGATGAGCGCCCGCGAGCTGAACCGCCGCCGCGGCACGCCGGTCGAGCCGCAGCAGGGTGACCTCAACCTCGGCGCTGACGAGCCGCCGACCCTGCTCAACCCGGTCGAAGAGGGCGAGCCGAAGAAACGCAAGGGCGCCGCCAAGAAAGAAGAGAGCAAAGAAAGCCAAGAGGCGGCCCCGGTCGAAGAGGTGCTGGTGATCAACGTGGTAGCCCGCGACGATGACGGCTTCAACGGTCCGGCGTTGCTGCAGAATATTCTCGAAAGCGGCCTGCGCTTCGGCGAGATGGACATCTTCCATCGTCACGAAAGCATGGCCGGCAATGGCGAAGTGCTGTTCTCCATGGCCAACGGCGTCAAGCCGGGAACCTTCGACCTCGACGACATCGACCACTTCCGCACCCGGGCGGTAAGCTTCTTCCTCGGCCTACCGGGGCCGCGCCATCCGAAGCAAGCCTTCGATGTGATGGTCGCCGCCGCGCGCAAGTTGGCCCATGAGCTGAACGGTGAGCTGAAGGATGACCATCGCAGCGTGCTGACCGCCCAGACCATCGAGCATTACCGCCAGCGCATCGTCGAATTCGAGCGCAGCAAGTTGCTCACCCAGAAACGCTGATCCGGCCAGCCCGTGTCAGAGCGAAAGAGCAGCCGAGGCTGCTCTTTTCGTTTGCGAGAGAATCACCATGACTGACACCGCTACATCCACAAAGAATGCCGCCGAACGCATTGCCGAGTTGCGCGCCGAGCTCGATGCGCACAACCACCGCTACTACGTGCTGGACGAACCGAGCATTCCGGACGCCGAGTACGACCGCCTGTTCAACGAGTTGAAAACGCTGGAGGGCGAGCACCCCGAGCTGGTGACCGCCGATTCGCCGACCCAGCGAGTTGGCGGCGCAGCGCTCAGCGCGTTCGGCGAGGTGCGCCACGAGGTGCCGATGCTCAGCCTCGGTAACGCCTTCGAGGACAGCGACCTGCTCGACTTCGACCGCCGCGTGCGCGAGGGCCTGGACCTGCCGGCCGGCGATCTGTTCGGCGGCGGCGCCACGGTGGCCTACTGCTGCGAACCGAAGCTCGACGGCCTGGCCGTCAGCTTGCTGTACCGCGACGGCCAACTGGTGCGCGGCGCCACCCGCGGCGACGGCAGCACCGGCGAGGACATCAGCAGCAACGTGCGCACCGTGCGCAACATCCCGCTCAAACTGCAGGGCAGCGGTTGGCCGGCGCTGCTGGAGGTGCGCGGCGAGGTGTTCATGTCCAAGGCCGGCTTCGAGGCGCTTAATGTCCGGCAGCTGGAGAGCGGCGGCAAGACCTTCGCCAACCCGCGCAACGCCGCCGCCGGCAGCTTGCGCCAGCTGGATCCGAAAATCACCGCCAGCCGGCCGCTGGAGTTCTGCTGCTACGGCATCGGCCAGGTGCAGGGCGAGTTGCCGGATAGCCAGGTCGGCATCCTCCAGGCACTCAAGGGCTGGGGCCTGCCTATCAGCCACGAGCTGAAGTTGGCCGAGGGCGTGGAAGCGTGCCTGGACTACTACCGCAACATTGGCGAGCGGCGTCAGGCGCTGGCCTATGAAATCGACGGGGTGGTGTTCAAGGTCAACAACCTGGCCTGGCAGCGTGAGCTGGGCTTTCGCGCCCGCGAGCCGCGCTGGGCCATCGCCCACAAGTTTCCGGCCAGCGAGGAGCTGACCGAGCTGCTGGACGTCGAGTTCCAGGTCGGCCGCACTGGCGCCGTCACCCCGGTGGCGCGCCTGAAGCCGGTCAAGGTGGCCGGCGTCACCGTGTCCAATGCGACCCTGCACAACATGGACGAAGTGGCGCGCCTGGGCCTGATGATCGGCGACACGGTGATCATCCGCCGCGCCGGCGACGTGATTCCGCAGGTCATGGCCGTTGTGGCCGAACGTCGCCCGGCCGATGCGCGGTCGGTGCAGATCCCCGCGTGCTGCCCGGTGTGCGGCTCGCAGGTCGAGCGCACCCAGCTGGTCAAGCGCAGCAAGGGCAAGGAGACCCTCAGCGAAGGCGCGGTGTACCGCTGCGTCGGCCGTCTGGCCTGCGGCGCGCAGCTCAAACAGGCGATCATCCATTTCGTCTCGCGGCGCGCCCTGGACATCGAGGGCCTGGGAGAGAAGAGCGTCGAACAACTGGTGGACGAGGGCCTGGTGCGCTCGCCGGCGGACCTGTTCACCCTGCGCTTCGAGCAGATCGTCGGCCTCGAGGGCTTCGCCGAGCTGTCGAGCAACAACCTGCTGGCGGCCATCGCCGCGAGCAAGCGGCCGGGCCTGGCGCGCTTCATCTACGCCCTCGGCATCCCCGATGTCGGCGAGGAAACCGCCAAGACCCTGGCCCGTGCCCTCGGCTCGCTCACACGCATCCAGCAGGCCTTGCCGGAAGTGCTGACCTGGCTGCCGGATGTCGGTGCCGAGGTGGCCTACGAGATCCACAACTTCTTCGGCGATGACCACAACCGCACGGTGATCGCCCAGTTGCTCGAGCGCGGTCTGCAGTTGCAGGAGGAGGGCGAGTTGCATGCCGAATTCGCCGCCGCCACCACCCTGGCCGATTTCATCGACAAACTGAACATTCCCTTCATCGCCGCCACCGGGGCGAGGAACCTGGCGGACAAGGCCGGCAGCTTCGACGGGGTGATCGCCCTCAGCCAGGACTGGCTGGAGCTGAGCGTGATGAAGGGCCTGAACGACAAGGCCAAGCAGTCGCTGCGCGAATTCTTCGCCAACCCGGACAACGTCGCCCGCGCCCGTGCCATCGAGACGCAGCTGCGTGACTTTGGCATGCACTGGGAATCCGAGAAGAAAGCAGTCGCAGGCCTGCCGCTGGCCGGCCAGACCTGGGTGCTGACCGGCACCCTGGAGGCCATGAGCCGCGATATGGCGAAGGACAAGCTGGAAGCACTGGGCGCCAAGGTTGCCGGCTCGGTGTCGGCCAAGACCAGCTGCGTGGTGGCCGGGCCGGGCGCCGGCTCGAAGCTGGCCAAGGCTAGTGAGCTGGGAGTGCGGGTACTGGATGAGGCGGAGTTTCTCGGCTTGTTGCAGCAGTTCGCCTAAGTGCCTGCTTCGTACAGAATCTGACACGCAGGCGGCAAAGCCTGGGGCGTGAAGGGTGCCCGGCGTTCACCTTTGTAGGATGGGTTGAGCGCAGCGATACCCATCGCACGGAGCCCGGCTCGGCGCCGCTGGTGGGTTACGCGGCGCGGATGCCTTGTCTTGGGGCCAAGCACTTTGCACTTGCGCCGCTAACCCACCCTACGATTGCGCCTGTCTGTCAAGGGGGGGTGACGCTTCACCCATCCAGCTTCTTGGCAAGGTTTGTTGGATGAAAAGCTCATCCACCTTATGGATTTAAAATATGAGCGGAATAAGCCGGTAGCGCACGTCAATCATGTATTCACGGTACTGGGGGTCAAGAGCCAGGTGCCTTTCTTCCCGGAATATTCGTATGCAAAGAAGCCCTATGGTCACCGCATAGATAGCTACGTTCGCAAGAGTCGTATTTGTCAGTACATATCCGGTGAATATCAGGCAGTAACTCGCATAGATCGGGTGGCGGACGATGCGATACATCCAGGCTGTTTTGATTTTTCGCTTTGCCGCAACAAGCGCAAAACTGCGGTTAAGTGAGATTAGAGCCAATATCTGAATGCATGCCCCTGCAATAATCGCCGTGCTTGCCAAAGGCAGTATTCCCCATGAGGCTGGGCGAAAAAACAGTGGGGCGAATGTCCCGCCAATTGCTACCAGCCAATCGAAGGGAATGGTTGAGACAGTTTCTGGATCGCTTCGAAATATAAAAAATATGGCTGTCAGTGTTTCAGATAAACAAAATATTAGAGGTGAAAGTTCGTGCGTCTTCTGGAATTGCAAGATATGAGCGTAAGCGAACATCCCCCAAACGACCGCAAGGAACATTCCGCTGTAGAAATTGAGTCGACTTGATTGCAGTAATTTTGATGTTTGGCTCATATAGGTCTGCTCTTTGATCGATGATTTTGTTGATTATTTTATTTTTGCAGTTTGTAGGTTGGATGACGCTTCACCTGTCCCCTTGGTAATCCCCTGGTGGATGAAAAAAGCGTAATCCACCCTACGGATCTAGACGCTCAGGCCTGTTCCCGTATGCCGGTCTGCAGCATTTCCTCGCGGGTGCTGCCCAGGCCCAGGTCTGTCCTGGTGGACTCCTTGTCCGGCCCTGCGCTGCGGTATTCGCTGGGCGTGCAGCCCATGTACTGCTTGAAGCTGCGGGCGAAGTAGGAGGGGTCCTTGAAGCCGGATTCGTAGCCGATGCTGGTGATGGGCATCTGGCTGTTGTTGAGCAATTCTTTGGCGAAATCCATGCGCTTGCGCAGGATGTATTCCATGAAGCCCACGCCGAGCTGCTCCTTGAACAGCCGACAGAAGCGAAAGGGCGTCATGCCGCAGCGCTGGGCCAATTCCTTCTGGTCGATGCCCTCGTGGAAGTGCTGGTCGATGTGCAGCAGGGCCTTCTGCAGCGCGCGCTGTATCTGGTGTGATTTGGTCAGCCGAATGCTGTCGGGTAGTGGACAGCCGCGCTCGATGCAGGGTTTGCTGGCGTGGACGGCGCCGCCTTGGCGCAAGGTCCGCAGTTGCTGCAGAGATTCCAGATAACGGGTCTTTTCGGCGCAGGGGAGTGGCAACACCAGGTATTCCCAAACGCCGGCGCGCATGGCCCATACAGCCAGTTCCTCGGAGTGTTGCACGGTGAACATGGTGATGGGGATCGACGGCGCTGTGCGCTTGACCTCCAGCAGCAGGTTGAGGCCGAGGGCGTCCGGACGGTCGAAGTGCATGCAGATCATGTCGGGCTGCTGGTCATGCTCCGCATCCGTCACACTGGAGTCTCGTGCCAGCCGGCAATCGCAGGACGAGCGAAACTGGCCGATCAACTCCTCCGCCGAGCGGTCGTGCGTGAGATCGAGCCATAACAGCACTGGTTTACTGCCGGAATTGCACGCCATTTTCCCGAGCCCGCCCTGTTTTCTTATATGGCCCTTCCAGAAACTCTACGCAGAGCCTTGCGTTTCCCTGTTCTGCAGTATCGCCAATGTGCTATCAGGCTAAAGACCTATTTCTGATATAGGACTAAGGTCGCATATGAATAACGGTCTAAAAACCAGCCGTGGGCGCCTGCTTGCGTCAAGGAATCGCCATTTTGCTTGGTTTGGCAGGGATTTCGCCGTTCGTCTGACGCTTTGTAGTGGGAAGGCCGGCGGGCAAAAAACTCCTAGCGATGCGCAAAAAACTCCTAACCCCGTTCACTCGCCGCTGACTAACTTGCAGACACGGCGCACAGCGTGCAGCCGGTTTTCGGCAAACCAATCAGCGAGTGAGGTGGGCGAAATGAATCTGCAAACGATCAAAGGTGCGGTGATGAAGTTCGTCAAAGACGAGGACGGGTTGACCATCGTGGAGTATGCGGTGGCCGGGGGACTGATCACAGTTGCGGCTGTTGGAGCCTTTGTCACGTTGGGCCAAAACGTGAACTCTAAGATCGGGTGTATGCGTGATGCCGTTGGAACAGGTGCAACTCCAGGCACCGCATGTGGTGGTGCTGCTCCTGCTCCTTAACTAAGTGGTAACTCTGAGAGAGCGCTGGCGATGTCAATGGAGCTGCTGCTTGGCAACATTTTACTGCTAGGACTGCTGGGTGCTGCGGTGGTGAGCGATCTATGCCGCCACCGCATCCCCAACTGGCTGGTGCTGTTAGGGCTGGCTCTCGGGCTGACTGGGCAGGTTCATGCTTTAGGTATAGCCGGCTTAGGCAGCGGCCTGCTGGGCCTGCTGGTCGGTTTCGTTGTTTTCCTTCCGTTTTATGTCTTGGGCGGAATGGCGGCGGGCGATGTGAAGCTGATGGCTATGGTCGGCAGTTTTCTGGCCCCTACAGCAGCCCTCTGGGCGGCAGCGTGCAGTTTGATGGCCGGTGGGCTCTGCGCCTTGTTGCTGGTACTAGTGCGCGGCCAGTTGCCACTGACCCTGTCTCGCTACCGGCTGAGCCTGATGGCCCGAGCCTATTTGGCTCCGGCGCCGGATGAAGTGGCGGGCCAACCCTTTCCCTACACGGTAGCCATCCTCCTGGGCACCTTGCTCAGTCTGTTCTGGCAACCCTTCGAACACTGGCAGCTGTTCGGCCACTAGCGCAGGAGGCCCATTATGTACGCCGTCAGCGACAGCGATGCCTACCCCAGCGAACGCGAGGCCGTGCAGCGCCTGGCGCCGCAGCCGCGCAGCATCCGTGATACCGGCCTGACGGACAACTTCCTCGGCGACCTGCTGTGCAAGCACCTGCATGACGCCGGAGTGCTGGATCTGCCGCGCCTGGTCGAGCGCCTGGCGCTGACCGGCTCGGTGCTGGAGGAGGTGCTGGCCTTCCTGCGCAAGGACGGGCGCGTCGAGGTACTCGGCCAGGCCGGTGGCCAGGGGCTGCGCTACGGCCTCACCGAGCGTGGCCGGCGTGCCGCCCGCGATGCGCTGGCGCGCAGCGGCTACATCGGCGCCGCGCCGTTTCCGGTGAGCGCCTATCGTTCGCTGCTCAAGGTGCAGACCATCCATCACGGCCGCATCGGCATAAGCGATATGCGCTGCGCCTTCGACGGGGTGGTGCTGGCCGATGGCATGCTCGATCAGTTGGGTGTGGCCCTGAATTCCGGACGCGCCATCATGATTTACGGCCCGGCCGGCACCGGCAAGACCTATGTCAGCAGCCGCCTGATTCGTCTGTTCGCCGAGGCCATCTGGCTGCCGCATGCCATCGTCATCAACGATGCCGTGCTGGAAATTTACGACCCGCAGATCCATCAGCGCCTGGATGCCGACCAGCAGGGCAGCCTGCTGCTCAACGAAGGCATCGACCGGCGGCTGCTGTGCTGCAAGCGGCCGCTGCTGATCACCGGCGGCGAACTGGGCCTGGAGCAGTTGGAGGTCCGCTTCGACCCTTCCACCCGTCTGTACCAGGCGCCGCTGCAGCTCAAGGCCAGCAACGGCCTGTTCGTCATCGACGATCTGGGCCGTCAGCGCGTGGCCGCGGGCGAGTTGCTCAACCGCTGGATCGTGCCGATGGAAGAGCGGCGCGATTTCCTCAACCTTGGCGGTGGTCGCCACTGCGAAATACCGTTCGACCTGGTCCTGGTGTTTTCCACCAACCTCAATCCGTTGGAACTGGCGGACGAGGCCTTCCTCCGGCGGATTGGCTACAAGCTGCATTTCAACTACCTCGACCCCGGCCATTACGAGCGCATCTGGCGCCAGGAGTGCGAGCGCCTGGGCATTCCTTTCGATCCACTGCTGCTGCGCTATGTGCTGCAGGGCTTGTACGAGGCCGAGGGCATGCCGTTGGTGCCCTGCCACCCGCGTGACCTGCTGGGCATGGCGCTGGACCGCCAACGCTATCTGAATGCCTCTGGCCCGCTGTCATTCATCGATCTCGAGTGGGCCTGGCGCAATTATTTCGTCCAGCTCGACTTTTTGGATTAGGGAGATACCGACATGAGCGCGCGTACCTTGACTCTGATTGCCCTGTCCCTGGTCCTCGGCCTGGGTGCTGCCTGGATGGCCAACAACTGGCTGAGCGCGCGGCTCAACGCCAGTCCGGACGACAACCTACAGAACGTGGTGGTCGCCACGGTGGAGATTCCGTTCGGGCAGATGGTCGAGGCCCAGCAGGTCACCGTGGTGCGCATGCCCAAGGGCACCGTGCCGGACGACTCCTTCGCTGCCACCGAGCAGGTGGTGGGCAAGATCGCCACCTTCTCCATGCTGCGCGGCGACATCCTGCGCGGCGCCCGGCTCGCCGAGCACCTGGGCGGCAGCACCCTGGCCTCGCTGATCGAGCCCAGCAAGCGGGCGGTGTCGGTGCGGGTGGACGACGTGGTCGGGGTCGGCGGCTTCCTCTTGCCGGGCAACCGGGTGGATGTGCTGGCGACCAAGCAGGCCGGCGGCAACAGCAATGCCGAGGCGGAAACCATTCTGGAAGACCTGCGCGTGCTGGCGGTGGACCAGACCGCCAGCACCGACAAGACCCAGCCGGTCGTGGTGCGCGCGGTAACCCTGGAAATGAGCCCCGCCGAGGCGGAGGTGCTGGTCAAGGCGATGAGCGAAGGCCGTCTGCAACTGGCACTGCGCAATCCGCTGGACGAGCAGAAGAAGCCGGCGCAACCACTGGCGGTGAACCAACCGACAGCGCCGCCGCCGGCGCCCAAACCGGTGCTGCGCCGCAGCGGTGGTAGTGGCGGCGGCATCACGGTGATTCGCGGTATCGAGGTCAAGGTGGCGAAAGCCCAACTGTAAGCGGTGCCTCTCCCGTAAACGGGTGAGGGAGACAAGCTAAGCGGTGCACGCCCTGAGAGGCAGGCGTACTAACTGATGGCAAGCGGCATATCACGCAAGGAGTAGTACATGGATACCCTCCACAAATTCAGGACATACGCGCTGCACACCCTGGGCGCATGCTTGCTGCTGACTGCCGCAGTGCAGGCGGCCGAGCCGCCGACGGCGGTACGCGCAATGCCGGCGGCCAACACCAGTCGTATTCAGGTGCCGATCTACAAGTCGCGCGTGCTCACCACTCGTGCACCGGTGAAGAAGGTCTCGGTCGGCAACCCGGAAATCGCCGACATCCTGATCACCAGCCCGACCCAGTTGTACCTGTTGGGCCGTTCCCTGGGCAGCACCAACGTGCTGTTGTGGGACGGCGGCAACCGCCTGATCGACAACTTCGAACTCGAGGTGGAGCACGACCTCAACGGCTTGAAGACCAAGCTGCACGAGTTGCTGCCCAACGAGAAGATCGAGGTTTACAGCGCCCAGGGCGCTCTGGTGTTGCGCGGTCACGTCAGCAGCGCGGTGGCCATGGATACCGCAGTCAAGCTGGCCAAGACCTATACCGCGCAAACCTCGAGTGTGGTCCAGGGGGAAGGTGAGGCCGCCGTGGCGGCGCCGACCCAGTCACTGGACGTGATCAACCTGCTCAGCGTCGGCAGCAGCCAGCAGGTGATGCTGGAGGTCAAGGTCGCGGAGATGCAGCGCAACCTGTTCAAGAGTCTCAGCGTGCGCTTCAACGCCCTGGACTTCGGCTCATCCAGCCGCTGGTCCACGGGCGGTTTCAACAACGGCGAGGGGCTGGGCTTCGACGGCAATGGCAACGTCAACCCGGTCTCCCTGATCGGCAATGGCAAGGGCTTCTTCGGCCAGTTCCTCTCCGACGAGTTCCTCTTCAACGTGGTGCTGGAGGCGGCCAAGGACAATGGCTCGGCCAAGGTGCTGGCCGAGCCGACCCTGACCACCCTCACCGGGCAGCAGGCCGAGTTCATCTCCGGCGGCGAGTTCCCGGTGCCGATCACCGAGGACGATGGCATCACCATCGAGTTCAAGGAGTTCGGCGTCGGGGTGAAATTCCTCCCGGTGGTGCTCGATTCCGGGCGCATCAACCTCAACCTGAATGTCTCGGTCAGCGAGCTTTCCAACGCCAACTCGCTGGTGCTGGACACCGGCCTGCAGAGCATCCTCGGCGAGGGGGTGACCCAGGTGATTCCCTCGCTGACAAAGCGCAGCGCCCAGTCCACCGTCGAACTCGGCAACGGCCAGACCATCGCCATCGCCGGGCTGATCAGCGAGAACACCCGCGATTTCGTCAGCCGTTTCCCAGGCCTGGGCGACCTGCCGATACTCGGCCACTTGTTCCGCAGCCAGCAGTTCATCAATGGCGAAACCGAACTGGTGATCCTGGTGACGCCGCACCTGGCCAAGCCGGTGGATGCGCGGACCGTGCGCCTGCCGACCGAGAAGTTCGTCGAGCCCAGCGACCTGGACTTCTACCTGCTCGGCAAGACCAAGGGCCGTGAGCCCGGGCGCCCGGTCCCCGTCAGCCTCGGGGTCAGCGAGGGTAGCTTTGGCCATGATCTCAATTAAGTAGAGGCAACGACTATGAAAGCCATGATTTCCCTTGCCCTGCTGCTGTTCGGGCTAGCCGGCTGTGTGATGAGTTACGAGGAAGGGCGGGTCGGTACCCTGGGCTACAGCATCTACCAGACCAGCTACCAGCAGATCGCCGACAAGGAGGTGGCGGCCAACCCGGGTACGGAAGTTTCGGCGGCCGGCACCGATGGCCCGCTGACCGAGAAGGTAATGGACGCCTACCGGGGCCAGACCGGCGATGCCGCGCAGGTCGGCCAGCCGATCCAGATCAATATCGGCGACTGAGGAACCGACCATGAGCTCCCGCATCCATAGGCCATTCACCGCGCCGCCGCGCCGCCAGCGGGGGGCGGTGATCGTGCTGATCGTAATCGCGCTGCTGGCCATGCTGGCCATGGCCGCGCTGGCGCTGGACGGCGGGCACATGCTGGTGAACAAGACGCGCCTGCAGAATGCCGTGGATGCCGCCGCGCTAAGTGGGGCCAAGCGGCTCTTGCAAGTGTCCGGCGCGGCTGGTGCGGCGACCGTGGTGCAGACTGCCGCGCGCGATACCCTGCTGCTCAACGCCAGTGCGCAGAACGGCAATGGCGAGCTGGCGACGGCCATCACCCGGGCGGGGGGCATTGGCAGTTTTGCGGTGGTGGAGTTGGCCAGCAGCGTCTACGGGCCGTTCTCCTTCCCGGGGCCGGCGGATGCCAGCTATGTGCGGGTGTCGGTGCCGAACTATCGTTTGAGCGAATTTTTCTGGGGCATCCTGCAGGCGATTGCGGGGCCCGACCCGAGCAAGGCGGTGGCGGCCATCGCCACCGCCGGGCCGAGTCCGACCAGCCCCTGCGACGTGGTTCCGCTCATGGTGTGCGGCAACCCGGCTCAGTACGACCCGGACAATGGGATGTTCTGGGGCTACCGCTTCGGCGATCTGCAGCTGCTGAAAACCGCGGCGAACGACAGCTCGCCAATCGGCCCCGGCAACTTCCAGTTGCTCGATCTGGGGGGCAATGGCGGTAATGGCGTCCGTGAAGGGCTGGCCGGCGGAATCAAGCAGTGCAATAGCGTCGGTGAGCAGGTCCAGACCAAACCGGGCAATACGGTCGGCCCCTCCGTCCAGGGCTTGAACACCCGGTTCGGTGACTATCAGGGCGGCAACCTCAGCCGTCAGGACTATCCGCCGGATCTGGTGATTACCGCCAACTCGCCGGAGCTGAAGTACGACGACTCGGAGTCGCCGCCGCGCATCGAGCACCAGAATCTGCCGGTCACCTCCAGCAACGGCCACCTGTCCACCGCCACCCGTGCGCTGTTCGATTACCACGACTGGGAACCGGCTTCCTCGGCCTGCGCCGCTGGCACCGGCAGCGGCTGTCAGAGCGGCGGCGTGTTCGAGCGGCGCATGCTGAAGATCGTGGTCGGCCAGTGCAGCGGAACCGATGGGGGTACGTCATCGGTGCCGGTGCTGGGTTTCGGTTGCTTCTTCGTGCTGCAACCGGCGGAGCACCAGGGCAACGAGGCGCAGATCTTCGGCCAGTTCGTCAAGGAGTGCGAAGGCGACAATGTGGCCGGGCCGACCCCGATAGACGATGCCGGCCCGCAGATTATCCAGCTGTACAAGACCTATATCGACAACAACCGCACGCCGAGCGGCGACTCCTAGGAGGGGCCATGGACCGACAAGCATTCGCGCGGCGCCAGGCCCAGGAGGGGGTGGCCATGGTTGAGTTCGCCATCACGCTGCCGCTGCTGCTGTTGCTGTTGTTCGCCATCGGCGAGTTCGGCCGCCTGCTGTTCCAGTACAACAGCCTGCTGCAGGCCAGCCGCGACGCCGGGCGCTTCGTCGCCAACGAAGCCTGGAACGCCACCCTGGGACGGGTCGAGCTGAGCGCTAGCCTGCGCACCCGGACCCAGAACCTGGCGGCCAGCGGGGTGGCCTCCGCGCAGACGGCGAGCTGTAGCCCCGACAACAGCGTGCGGTTGGTACCCAAGCCGTGCCCGGGCGACGTTGCCGTCACCGCAGTGGGCAGCGATCACGTCCAGGTCACCATCAGCTACACCTTCCGACCACTCATCGGCAACGGCCTGCCGGCGTTCATCGGCAATGGCACGGCGCTGAGCGTCCCGTTGGTCGCCACCACCGTGATGAGGGCCTTGTGATGAACGCCAGGCGGATGCGCGGGGTGTATGTGGTCGAATTCGCCGTCATTGGCCTGCTGCTGTTCATCCTGCTGTTCGCTGTGCTGGAGATGGGCCGTCTGTTCTTCACCGTCAACGCCCTGAACGAAACCGTGCGCCGCGGCGCGCGGCTGGCCGCGGTGTGCGACATCAGCGAGCCGCGCATCCTGCGTCGCGCTATCTACAACGCGGCCAACGACGCCGGCGCCAGCAGCCTGATCGGCGGCCTGGACACGGCCGACCTGAGCCTGACCTATCTGAACGAGAACGGCGCGGCCGTGGCGAGCCCCAGCGATCTCAGCGGCGCTGCCGGCTTCCGCGCTATCCGCTACGTCCGCCTGCAGCTCCAGGGCTTCACCTTCAACCTGCTGATCCCCGTGCTGGGCACGGGGATCACGCTGCCGCTGTTTCAGTCGATCCTGCCCCGCGAGAGTCTTGGCCGGCATGCCGAAGCGGGCGTAGTGCCGGAGATCACGCCATGTTGATGAGCAGGGATGTCACCCCGTCGAGAACCGTCGCCCGGCAGAGCATGCGCCTGCTGATCAGCAGCCGCGACGCCGCGGCCTTGCGCCACCTGCAAAGCCTCAGCCAGCGCATTCCCGGCCTGCAGGTGACCACGCGGCTGGTGAGCAACGGCCATACCGACCCGCTTTACGGCCTGGAGCAGATGCCCGACCTGCTGTTGCTGCGCCTCAGCCATCTGTGGCGCGAGGAACTGGCCGCGTTGCTGCAGCGCCCGGCCCAGGAGCGTCCGCCCTTGCTGGTCTGCGGTCCGCTGGACGAGCTCGAGGGCATGCGCCTGGCGATGCAGGCCGGCGCCCGCGATTTTTTCCCCGAGCCGGTGGCCGCTGAAGAGTTGCAGGCGGCGATCGGCCGCGTGCTCAGCGAGGCCCGCAGCGGCACCGGCTGCGGCGGCAAGTTGATCGCGGTGATGAATGCCAAGGGCGGCTCCGGCGCCACCTCGCTGGCCTGCAACCTGGCTCAGCAGCTCAGTGCCAGCGGCGCCAGCACCTTGCTGCTGGATATGGATCTGCAGTTCGGCAGCGTGACCCATTACCTGGATGTACGGCCCTCGCACAGCCATTTGGAAGTGCTGCAGCAGATCGACGAACTGGATAGCGTGGCCCTGCGTGGCTTCTGCAGCCATTTCAGCCCTGACTTGCATGTGCTGGGCGGGCGCTCTAGCGAGCTGTGCCTGCCGCAGGATGTGCACCAGGAACAATTGGAGTCCTTGTTGCGCCTGGCGCGCAGTACCTACGACTGGGTGGTGGTCGACTTGCCGAGGCAGATCGATCACCTCACCAGCATCACTCTGGAACAGGCCGACCGGGTCTACATCCTGGTGCAGCAGAGCCTCAGCCACCTGAAGGACGCCACCCGTCTGATGCGCATCCTGCGTGACGACCTGGGGGTGCAGGGCAGCCATCTGCAGGTGGTGGTCAACCGCTACAACAAGGTGGCCCCGGTCAGTCTCAAGGATATTGCCGAGGCGCTGCGCTGCGCCGATCTGCAGAAACTGCCCAACGATTATGCGGTAGTCAGCGAAAGCCAGAACACCGGCGTGCCGCTGGGGATTCATGCGCCGCGCGCGCCGGTCACCCTGGCCATGCGCGAGCTGTGCCAGGAGTTGCTCGGCACCGAGGCCGCCGCGCAGGGCTTGCTGAAACGTACTTTTGGCCGACTGTTCAGGGGATAGACCATGCTCAGCGAACTTCGCAATCGTCTGCGTCAGCAGCCCGGTAAAAGCGCCCCGGCGGCATTGGCGGAAGAGCCGGCCGCCGTCGCCACCCCTATGACCTGGGAGGTCAATGCACCGGACGTCGTCTACGAAACCCGCACCCAGCTCAACCCGGTGGAAACCGAGTGGCGCGAGAAGATCTATCAGCTGTTGCTCAAGGTCATGGACCTGTCATTACTGGACTCCCTGGAGCCGGTCGAGGCGGGGCGGCAGATTCGCGAGATCTGCCAGCGTCTGTTGGACGAGAATTCGGCACCGGTAAGCGCCAGCAGCCGCCAGCTGATCATCAAGCAGATCACCGACGAGGTGCTCGGGCTGGGGCCGCTGGAGCCCTTGCTGGCCGATCACAGCGTGTCGGACATCCTGGTCAACGGCCACGCCTCGGTGTACGTCGAGCGCCACGGCAAGCTGCAACGCACTGACGTGCGTTTTCGTGACGACCAGCATCTGCTGAACATCATCGACCGCATCGTTTCCAGCCTGGGGCGGCGCATCGACGAATCCTCGCCGCTGGTGGACGCCCGCTTGAAGGACGGTTCGCGGGTCAACGCCATCATCCCGCCGCTGGCCATCGACGGACCGAGCATGTCGATTCGCCGTTTCGCCGTGGACCTGCTGAGCACCGAGAGCCTGGTGCAGATGGGCACCCTGACGCCGGCCATCGCCCTGCTGCTCAAGGCCATCGTGCGCGGGCGCATGAATGTGCTGGTGTCCGGCGGCACCGGCACCGGCAAGACCACCATGCTCAATGTGCTGTCCAGTTTCATTCCGCATAACGAGCGGATCGTCACCATCGAGGACTCCGCCGAGCTGCAACTGCAGCAGCCGCACGTGGTGCGCCTGGAGACCCGGCCGTCGAACATCGAGGGGCGCGGCGAGGTGAGCCAGCGCGAGCTAGTGCGCAACAGCCTGCGTATGCGCCCGGACCGCATCGTCATCGGCGAGGTGCGCGGTGCCGAGGCGCTGGACATGCTGACGGCGATGAACACCGGCCACGACGGCTCGCTGACCACCATCCATGCCAACACTCCGCGCGATGCCTTAGGAAGGATCGAGAACATGGTGTCGATGACCGGCGCGACCTTCCCGATCAAGGCCATGCGCCAGCAGATCGCCTCGGCCATCGACGTGGTGGTCCAGCTGGAGCGTCAGGAGGATGGCCGCCGGCGTTTGGTCAGCGTGCAGGAAATCAACGGCATGGAGGGCGACATCATCACCATGACCGAAATCTTCACCTTCGAACGGCGCGGCATCGGCGAGCAGGGCGAGGTGCTCGGCGATTTTCGTCCGACCGGGATGATTCCGGGCTTTCGCGACGTGCTGGCCAAGCGCGGCATCGAGCTGCCGCTGAATCTGTTCCGCCCCGAATGGATGGAGGCCCTGCAGTCATGAACCAGCTCCCCTCCGAGTACATCCTGGCGTTCCTCGGCATGGTCTTCGTCGCCGTATTCCTGCTCAGCCAGGGCGTGGTGGTGCCGGTGTTCGGCGAGGCGGGCAAGACGCGCAAGCGTATCCGCGCGCGCCTGAGTGTGCTGGAGCATGCCGCCCAGTTGCCGAACATGCAGACGGTGCTGCGACAGAAGTACCTCACGCGCCTGTCGCCGCTGGAGGCCAGTCTGGAGCAGTGGCCCTTGATGGAGGCCCTGGCCACGATGATCGAGCAGGCCGGCCACGAGTACCGGGCCTATCGCGTGCTGATGCTCAGTCTGGCGCTGGCGCTATGGGCCGGTGTCGGACTGTGGCTGCTGGTGCCGCTCTGGTGGGCGGCTTTGGGGCTGGCAGCGCTGGTGTTCTGGGTGCCGATCCTGAAAATCGCCAGCGATCGCAGCAAGCGTTTCGCCGCCTTCGAAGAAGGCTTGCCGGATGCCCTGGACGCCATGTGCCGCGCCTTGCGCGCCGGCCACCCGTTCAACGAGACCCTGCGCCTGGTGGCCGACGAGCACAAGGGGCCGGTGGCCCATGAGTTCGGCCTGACCTTCGCCGACATCAACTACGGCAACGATGTGCGCCGGGCCATGCTCGGCCTGCTGGAGCGCATGCCGAGCATGACGGTGATGATGCTGGTGACCTCGATCCTCATTCACCGCGAGACCGGCGGCAATCTGACCGAGGTGCTGGAGCGTCTGAGCAGCCTGATCCGCGGACGCTTCCGCTTCCAGCGCAAGGTCAAGACGCTGTCCGCGGAGGGGCGGATGTCGGCCTGGGTGCTGATCTCGGTGCCCTTCGTGCTGGCCGCGGCAATCATGCTGACGACTCCGGAGTACATGCCGGTGCTGATCAAGGAGCCACTCGGGCAGAAGCTGGTCATGGCGGCGTTCGGCGCCATGCTGGTGGGCATCGTGTGGATTCGCAAAGTCATCCGTATTCAGGTGTAGGCGTTACCCCTAGAGGGAAGGAGTTGGACATGGACTACCTGTTGGCTCTGATCAAAGGCGCAGTGGGCAACGAACAACTGGCGCGCCTGCTGTTTCTCGGCGCCATCGGCCTGAGCGCGGCGCTCGCCGTGGTCACCGTGGCACTGTTGGTGATGGGCTTGCAGGACCCGGTGCAGCGCCGGCTGGCGCTGATCAAGCGCGGTCATGGCGACTTGTCCGGGGATCAGCGGGCTCCCGGCAATCTGCAACTGCTGCTGGAACAGGTGGGCCAGCGCTTTGCCAAGGAAGACCGCAGCCAGGTTTCCGCCACCCGTACCCTGTTGATGCACGCCGGCTACCGTTCGGCCTCGGCCGTGCAGCTGTACTGGGCCATCCGTCTGGTACTGCCGCTGACGCTGCTGGGCTTGGCGCTGCTGGTGCTGCCCTTGCTGCCGAAGCTCTCGCTAACCTTGGCTCTGTTGCTGGCGGCCGGGGCTGCCGGCGTCGGCTGGCTGGCGCCGGCGATCTATGTGGAGAAGCGCAAGGCCGCGCGGATCAACCGGCTGCGCGCGGCCTTTCCCGATGCTTTGGACCTGATGGTGGTGTGCGTGGAGTCGGGGCTGGCCTTGCCCCAGGCCATCGAACGGGTCGCTGACGAGATGGCGGTCAGCCAGGTGGAACTGGCCGAGGAACTGGCGCTGGTGAATGTAGAAATCCGCGCCGGCATCCCCAGCGCCCAAGCGCTTAAGGGGTTGGCCCTGCGCACCGGGCTGGATGATGTGCAGGGCCTGGTCAGCCTGCTGGCGCAGAGCATCCGCTTCGGCACCAGCATCGCCGATACCTTGCGCATCTACGCCGAGGAGTTTCGCGATCGACGCACCCAGGCCGCCGAGGAGCAGGCCGCGAAAGTTGGTACCAAACTGGTGTTTCCGCTGATCTTCTGCCTGTGGCCAAGCTTTTTTCTGGTGGCCATCGGGCCGGCGATCATTGGTGTCTTCAAAGCATTCGGGAAGCTATGACATGAACAGGAAAATGCTGCTGTTGGCTGTGATGGCCGTGCTGTCGGGATGTCAGACCACTGGTTCGGAGCAGGCCAGTGCGTTTCGCTCGGTCTACACCGGCGACAACTCGGTGCTCTATCAGGTGCAGAAACAGATCGACTCGCCGACCCAGGCCATGCAGCTGGCGGCCAGGGCCTACCAGAGCGGCAATCTCGATCTGGCGCTGTTCCAGTACCTGCGGGCCATCGAACTGGACCCGAAGCGCTACGGGGCCCTGGTTTGGGTCGGGCGCATCCACCGTGAGCGGGGCAATACCCAGCTCGCCGAGATGGCGTTCAACGATGTGCTGACGAGCGATCCGGACAATCTCGATGCCCTGACCGAGCTGGGCCTGCTGTATCTCGCTGCGCGCAATCATGAAAAGGCCCAAGAGCTGCTTGGCAAGGCCGTCGCCATTGACCAGCGACGGCTTGGCCATGGCGAGGGCGACAGCCCGCCCGATCTCGCGGCGCTACAGGTGGACGGCCAGTCGCCACTGAAGGTGTACAACGGCCTCGGCGTATTGGCCGACCTGCGCAACGACTTCACCCAGGCCGAGGCCTACTACCGCTTGGCCATGCAAATCGAGCCGCGCTCGGCGCTGGTGCAGAACAGTCAGGGCTATTCCTATTACCTGGCCGGCTCATGGCCGGAGGCTGAGCGTATGTATCAGCGGGGGATCGGCTACGACCCTTCCTACCATCCGCTGTGGCGCAACTATGGATTGTTGCTGGCGCGCATGGGCCGCTATGAGGAGGCCGTCTCCGCGTTCGAGCAGATCGAGAAGCGGGCCGAGGCCAGCAATGATGTGGGTTATGTCTGTCTGGTGGAAGGCAAGCTGGATGAGGCCGAGCAGTTCTTTCGCAGCGCTATCGAGCAGTCGCCGGCGCATTACGCCACGGCGTGGGACAACCTGAAGCGGGTCGAGCAGGTCAGGCGGATTCGCCAACTGGGCGCCAATCAGGCGCCGGACAAGCCCGCCTCGGCCATTCTGGGTGTGGAGGTAACAGCGGCAGCGACGCCCTGAGGCGCAAGGCAGAGAGGCCGCTTTTGCCCCTATCCCCCTGCTTCATAAAAGAAAGGCGGGAGAGGGCTGGGGAGAGGGCTGGTTGGCGAAACCCTCTCCACAAGTGGAAGAGGGGAGTTACCGAGATCGTGAGCAGGCTCTTAGAACCTGTCTCGGATCTGCTGCGCGTCGGCCAAACGGCGTTAAAAACGGCTTCGGAATGCTCATTTACAACTCGTAAACTCCGCTTCCTCAGCCGTTTGACTCGCTACGCTCGCCCTGCGGGCCAGCCTTCGGCTGTTACTCCGCTACGCTACGTTGCGCCTTGTTTGATTCTAGCTCGCGAGATCCGAAACAGATTCTTAGTTGACTGCGTCGGTCAGCGCCTTGGCCGGCACGTATTTCACCACCCGCTTGGCAGCGATCTCGATGCTCTTGCCAGTCTGCGGATTGCGGCCGGTACGGGCCGGGCGCTCGGCGACCTTCAGCTTGCCGATACCCGGCAGGGTGATTTCTTCATGATTTTCCAGGGCATCGCTGACGATTTCGCTCAACTGATCCAGCACTGCGCGTACGGAGGCTTTGGTCGCTTCGGTCGCCTCGGCGATATCGGTGATCAGCTGGTCTTTGGTCATTGCCATGATGGTGCTCCATTGGATGAGTGTTCGTTTGTCTGGCGCTTGTGCGGCGCCTGTAAAGGCCGGCACGCTAGCATAAAAAGATGGCGCTAGCTGCCCGACCCGCTCTGCGCCGGGCGTTTTAACCGGTTTGTGTCACAGGTTCAGGTTTCGGCATTCCACGCCGAAACCACGAAGCGTAGCTGACCTTTGACGCCCGGCTTGGTTCCGCTGTCGAGCGGCACTTTCACTTCCACCTTGCCGTTCTTCAGCGCCTTGCTGTCCAGCAATTCGCGGGCCTGGCTGACGCCCTGATTCTGCCAGGCGAAGGTGAAGCGCCTGTCCCTCCGCGAGCCGGCACTATTGCAGCACTGTCTGACTTGGCTACACAGCGGCATATTGCTATGTCAGCGGCCTCCCGATATGACGGCAAGTGCTTGTCGTGGATGCGATTTTTAATCGCCGCTAGGCGGTTGTAAGTTGCCGATAAGCCGGTACAATGGCGCGGCTCGCCGCCAGGCGGGCAGCGTTATGGTGGCCCCTTCGGTCCCCCCGCAACGATCAGCCGTGAACCCGGTCAGGCCTGGAAGGGAGCAGCCGCAGCGGTGACATTGTGTGCCGGGGTGTGGCTGAAGGGGTTGCCTCCAATATCTAAGTCTTTAATTCTAAAAGACTTTTCTCGCCAAAAATCGAAGAGTGGAACAGCGTTTAGGTACACCGAAGTGGTGCATCACGCTGGGCATTCTAGCCACTGTTACTCTCTCTCTCTCTCCAAGGTCATCGCTACGTGCCTTCTCTCTGTGGGCTCATGGTGGCTCTACTCCCGCATTTAGGACGCAATAAGCGTGCTATCAGCCAGGAGGAGTGATGGCCAATTCACCGTACACATCTGATGCTCTTTACCATTTCGTTGGTCGGGGATCACTGGATGACCGGTATCCTCGGCAAGCTGCAGGTCCTCTTCGTGTACGCAGTGTGGGTGCGTGCATGGCGGGTGCAATTTACCCCTTGCTCCGCTAGGATTAGCCCACTTCCGCTTCCCAGTCGTGACGGTTTTCAATGAGTTATCAGGTTCTTGCACGTAAGTGGCGCCCGCGCTCGTTTCGCGAAATGGTCGGCCAGACCCATGTGCTCAAGGCCCTGATCAACGCCCTCGACAGCCAGCGCCTGCACCACGCCTATCTGTTCACCGGCACCCGCGGGGTGGGCAAGACCACCATTGCGCGGATCATCGCCAAGTGCCTGAACTGCGAAACTGGCATCAGCTCGACGCCTTGCGGCGTCTGTTCGGTGTGCCGGGAGATCGATGAGGGGCGCTTCGTCGACCTGATCGAAGTCGACGCCGCCAGCCGTACCAAGGTCGAGGACACCCGCGAACTGCTCGACAACGTGCAGTACGCCCCGAGCCGCGGGCGTTACAAGGTCTACCTGATCGACGAAGTGCACATGCTCTCCACGCACTCGTTCAACGCGCTGCTCAAGACCCTCGAAGAGCCGCCGCCGCACGTCAAATTCCTCCTTGCCACCACCGATCCGCAGAAGCTGCCGGTCACCATCCTCTCGCGCTGCCTGCAGTTCTCGCTGAAGAACATGCCGCCGGAGCGGGTGGTCGAGCACCTGACCCATGTGCTGACTGCCGAGCATGTGCCGTTCGAGGAGGATGCCCTCTGGCTGCTCGGCCGCGCGGCCGACGGTTCGATGCGCGATGCCATGAGCCTGACCGACCAGGCCATCGCCTTCGGCGAAGGCAAGGTGCTGGCCGCCGACGTGCGCGCCATGCTCGGCAGCCTCGATCACGGCCAGGTGTATGGCGTGCTGCACGCGCTGCTGGAAGGTGACGCCCGTGCCTTGCTCGAGGCGGTACGCCAGTTGGCCGAGCAAGGCCCGGACTGGAGCGGCGTGCTGGCGGAAATGCTCAACGTGCTGCACCGCGTGGCTGTTGCCCAGGCGTTGCCGGAGGCGATCGATAACGGCCAGGGCGACCGCGATCGCGTGCTGGCCCTGGCCCAGGCGCTGCCGGCCGAGGATGTGCAGTTCTACTATCAGATGGGCCTGATCGGTCGCCGCGACCTGCCGCTGGCCCCCGACCCGCGCGGCGGCTTCGAGATGGTCCTGCTGCGCATGCTGGCCTTCCGTCCGGCGGACACGGACGACGCGCCGAGGGTGGCGCTAAAGCCGCTAGGGATTAGCCAGGCCACTGCTGATCCCCGTCCCAACCCAGTGGCCGGCGCCGCTATGGCGGCGCCGGCTATTGCCGCCATTGCAGTGGCCTCGACCCACGCGCCAGTACCGGTTGGCGAAGCCGCCACGATGGTGGTCGCTGCCACGCCTGAGCCCGTAGCCGTTGCCGTGCCCACAGTGGTGCCACGCGAAGTGGCGCCTGAGCTAGAGCCTGTTGCCGTCGCCCTGGTCGTAGAGCCGCCGGTAGCGCCGGCAGCAGCGCCTGCCGTGGTCGACCTGCCGTGGGAAGAGCCAAAAGCCGCTGAGCCGCCGGTCGCCGAGGCAGTCGCAGTAGTAGCCGAGTCCGAGCCCGCAGTCGTGGTCCAGGCGCCAACCCCGATCGCGGCACCGACCCCGGTGGCGATTGCCGACAGTGACGACGATGATGAGCCGCCGCTAGCCGATGACGACTATTACGAAGTGGACAGCGAGACGGCCTACCTGGATGTCATGCCCGGTCTGGGCGAGCCTGAGGCCGCCGCCGAGTCCGAGCCGCTGCCCGCCGCGCAGCCGGCCACTGGCCTGGCCGCCGAATGGCTGGACCTGTTCCCGCGCCTGGGTATCAGCGGCCTGACCGGCAGCATCGCCGCCAACTGCTCGCTGGTCGCCGTCGACGGCGATACCTGGCATCTGCACCTGGACCCGGCGCAAAGTGCGTTGTTCAATGCCACTCAAGAACGTCGCCTGAACGAGGCGCTGAACCAATATCACGGCCGCGAGCTCAAGCTGGCGATCGAGCTGCGCAAGCCCGAGCAGGAAACCCCGGCCCAAGCCGCCGCCCGCAAGCGTGCCGAGCGCCAGCGCAATGCGGTGGCTTCGATCCATAACGATCCGCTGGTGCAGCAAATGATCCAACAGTTCGCTGCGGTGATCCGCGAAGACAGCATCGAACCTGTTGAGACCCCCTAACCTAGAAATCCGAGGTAACTCCCCATGATGAAAGGTGGCATGGCAGGCCTGATGAAGCAGGCCCAGCAGATGCAGGAAAAGATGCAGAAGATGCAGGAAGAGCTGGCCAACGCCGAAGTCACCGGCCAGTCGGGCGCCGGTCTGGTCAGCGTGGTGATGAACGGCCGGCACGACGTCAAGCGCGTCAGCCTGGACGACAGCCTGATGCAGGAAGACAAGGAAATCCTCGAAGACCTGATCGCCGCGGCGGTGAACGACGCGGTGCGCAAGATCGAGGCGAACAGTCAGGACAAGATGTCCGGCATGACTGCGGGGATGCAGCTGCCGCCTGGCTTCAAGCTGCCCTTCTAAGAACAGCCCAGACCGCAGCCGTAGGATGGGTTGAGCAACGCGATACCCGTCTTTCGCGCCCTGAGCCACTGCTCGCTGGGTATCGCTACGCTCAACCCAGCCTACGGAATGGCCTGAACGGCCCGTCCGCAGCCCCCGTATTCTTTGAGTGTCCGCCATGAGCTTCAGTCCGCTGATTCGCCACCTGATCGACTCCCTGCGCATCCTGCCGGGGGTAGGGCAGAAGACCGCCCAGCGCATGGCCCTGCACTTGCTCGAGCGTGATCGCAGTGGCGCCCTGCGCCTGGCCCAGGCGCTGACTCAGGCGATGGAGGGCGTCGGTCATTGCAAGACCTGCCGGACCCTGAGCGAGGATGAGCTGTGCCCGCAGTGCAGCGACCCGCGTCGCGACGACAGCCTGTTGTGCATCGTCGAAGGGCCGATGGATGTGCATGCGGTGGAGCAGACCGGCTATCGTGGCCGCTACTTCGTGCTCAAGGGCCACCTCTCGCCGCTGGACGGCCTGGGCCCGGAAGCCATTGGCATTCCCGAGCTGCTGACACGGGTCGAGGCGGGCAGCTTCAGCGAGGTGATCCTCGCCACCAACCCCACGGTGGAGGGCGAGGCGACAGCCCACTACATCGCCCAGATGCTGGCCAACAAGGGCTTGATCACCTCGCGCATCGCCCATGGCATGCCGCTGGGCGGCGAGCTGGAGCTGGTCGATGGCGGCACCCTGGCCCATGCCTTGGCGGGGCGGCGACCGATCAGCCTCTGATTCATTTGCCGCGCTCGGCCATAACGCTGGCGGAGTTGGCCAAAGTCTCACCTTGAAAACCAAGCAAGCGCTCGGTAAGGTCGAATAAACCTCACCGGGAGCTGCGCATGTCCGCCTTTCAGGAATACTTCGACGAGTCCCATCAACTGGTGCGCGATTCCGTGCGGCGTTTCGTCGAGCGGGAAATCCTGCCGCATGTCGCCGAGTGGGAGGAGGCCGAGGAATTTCCCCGCGAGCTGTATCTGAAGGCCGGCGCCGCTGGCATTCTCGGCATCGGTTATCCGGAGCAGCTAGGTGGCAGCCATGAGGGTGATCTGTTCGCCAAGCTGGCGGCCAGCGAGGAGCTGATGCGCTGCGGCTCCGGCGGCCTGGTGGCCGGGCTCTGCTCGCTGGATATCGGCCTGCCGCCGGTGCTCAAGTGGGCCAAGCCGGAATTGCGCGAGCGCATCGTGCCGCAGGTGCTTCGCGGCGAGAAGATCATGGCCCTGGCGGTCACCGAGCCGTCCGGCGGCTCCGATGTGGCCAGCCTGAAGACCCGCGCGGTGCGTGACGGCGACCACTATCGCGTCACCGGCAGCAAGACCTTCATCACCAGCGGCGTGCGCGCCGACTACTACAGCGTGGCGGTGCGCACCGGCGGCGACGGCTTCGGCGGCGTCAGCCTGCTGCTGATCGAGAAGGGCACACCCGGTTTCAGCGTCGGTCGCAAGTTGAAGAAGATGGGCTGGTGGGCGTCGGACACTGCCGAGCTGTTCTTCGACGACTGCCAGGTGCCGGTGGAGAACCTGATCGGCGTCGAGAACATGGGCTTCGCCTGCATCATGGCCAACTTCCAGAGCGAGCGCCTGGCGCTGGCGATCATGGCCAACATGACCGCGCAGCTGGCGCTGGAAGAGTCGCTGAAATGGGCGAAAGAACGCGAAGCCTTCGGCAAACCGATCGGCAAGTTCCAGGTGCTCAAGCACCGCCTGGCGGAGATGGCCACCCAGTTGGAGGTCTCGCGCGAGTTCACCTACCGCCAGGCGGCGAAGATGGATGCCGGCAAGAGTGTTATCAAGGAAATCTCCATGGCCAAGAACTTCGCCACCGATATCGCCGACCGCATCGTCTACGACGCGGTGCAGATGCTGGGTGGCATGGGTTATATGCGCGAAAGCCTGGTCGAGCGCCTGTACCGCGACAACCGCATCCTCTCCATCGGCGGCGGCACCCGCGAGGTGATGAACGAGATCATCGCCAAGCAGATGGGGCTGTAATCTAGGGCGTGCGATGCGCATCGGAACGCGCTGTCTGCGAGGGCTTCTGTCATGGCAGCGGCTGCCTTTACCTGGAAAATGGCCAAAGCCCCCGGCTGAACGGCAGTTATGACGCTGACTTGAAGCGCGCCAATCGCCTCTAATCGATACGAAAGGGTCTGAATAGACGAACTGCGCGTCGTCGGCCAGCCTTGCGCCGCGGCACTTTCGCCTGCGGCTTCCCCCCGGGATGATAGGCTCCTACGAATTTTCGCCGGCGTCGCTTGCGTCGCGGCTACCCGAATCGAGAAGGCACCAACGTGAGCAAACCTGAACGGATACCGCTGGTTTATCCCTGCGGTGAAGCGCCCGCGCCGGGCGCCGTGCGCGAGGTCGCGCCCGGTGTGTTGTGGCTGCGCATGCCGCTGCCGCTGTCGCTGGACCACATCAACCTGTGGGCGGTGCAGGACGGCGAAGGCTGGGCGATCTTCGACACCGGCATGCACACGCCGGCCACCCTCGACGCCTGGCGCACGCTGATCGGCCCCGGCGCGCCGCTCGGCGAATGCGGTCCCAGCCGCATCCTCGCCACCCACATGCATCCCGACCACATCGGCATGGCCGGCTGGCTCACCCGCAAGTTCGGCTGCGAGCTGTGGATGACCCGCGGCGAGTACATGACTTGCCGGGTACTGGTCGGCGACACCGGCCGCGAGGCGCCGGCCGAAGGCATCGGCTTCTACCGGCGTACCGGCTGGGACGCCGAAGCGCTCGAGACCTACTGCGCGCGCTTCGGTGGCTATGGCAAGCACATCTCGCCCTTGCCGCAGCGCTACCGGCGCCTGCAGGACGGCCAGCAGATCCGCATTGGCGCCCACGACTGGCAGGTGGTGGTCGGTTCCGGACATTCGCCGGAGCATGCCTGCTTCTACTGCGCCGAACTGAAGGTGCTGATCTCCGGCGATCAGGTGCTGCCACGCATTTCGCCCAACGTATCGGTGTTTCCCACCGAGCCGGAAGCCGACCCGATGGGCGAGTGGCTGGAGTCGTTGGCCAAGCTCAAGCGCCAGCTGCCCGCGGATGTGCTGGTGCTGCCGGCGCACAACGAGCCGTTCGAGGGGCTGCATGCGCGTCTGGATCGGCTTGTCGCGGGGCATCAACGCTCATTCGAGCGGCTGATCCAGTTGCTGAGCGAGGGGCCGAAACGGGTGGTGGATGTGTTCGGCGCGCTGTTTGCACGGCCGATCGATGCCGATCTGCTGCCCCTGGCCACCGGTGAGGCGCTGGCCAACCTCAACTATCTGGTGCAGCGCGGCCAGGTGACGGTGCGCGAGGACGAGGACGGCGTGGCCTGGTACCGGGCCAGCACGGCCGAGGCCTGACCTCGCGCAACCCGCCTTCCGGGGCCGGCACGTCCGGCCTCGAGCGACCTCCGGCCCCCCGGCAGTCGTTGCCGCTAACCGCGGGGGTCACAGCCCGTACTTCTTCACCTTGTCGAACAGCGTGGTCTTGGCCATGCCCAGCGCTTGGCTGGCCTGGCTGAGGTTGCCGGCGTGGCATTCCAGGGCCTCGCTGAGCAGGCTCTTTTCGAAGGCTTCCACCGCCTCGGCAAAGGACGGACCGCTGGCTTCCGCGGCCGCGCCGCCTTTCTTGAACACCGGCAGACCGAGGGCGAAGCGCTCGGCGACGTTGCGCAGTTCGCGCACGTTGCCCGGCCAGTCGTGGGCCATCAGGCTCGACAGGGTCGGGCGGTCGAGTTCCGGCGCGGTGCGGTCGAAGCGCAGCGAGGACTGCTGGAGGAAGTGCGCGAACAGCAGCGGGATGTCCTCGCGCCGCTCGCGCAGCGGCGGCAGCTCCAGGGTGACCACATTGAGCCGGTAGTAGAGGTCGCTGCGGAACTGCCCGGCCTTGCCCAGCTGGCCGAGGTCGGCCTTGGTCGCGGCGATCACCCGGCAGTCCACCGCGACCGACTGGTTGGAGCCGAGGCGCTCCAGGCTGTGCTCCTGCAGCACCCGCAACAGCTTGATCTGCAGGTTGAGCGGCATGCTCTCGATCTCGTCGAGGAACAGGCTGCCGCCGTTGGCGTGCTCGATCTTGCCGATGCGGCGCTTGCCGGCGCCGGTGAAGGCGTGCGCCTCGTGGCCGAAGATCTCGCTCTCGAACAGGTTCTCCGGCAGGCCGCCGCAGTTGAGGGCGACGAACTGCTTGGCCTGGCGCCGGCTGAAATCGTGCAGGCAGCGCGCGACCAGTTCCTTGCCGGTGCCGGTCTCGCCTTCGATCAGCACGTTGGCCGAGGTGTCGGCGACGTTGGCGATCAGCTCGCGCAACTGCTGCATGGCCGGCGAGCGGCCGATCAGGCGCTCCTCCAGGGCCTGGCGCCCGGCTAGCTGGCGGCGCAGGGCCGACACCTCGCGGGCCAGGCCGCGTTGTTCCAGGGCGCGGCGCACCACGTCGACCAGACGTTCCGGCGAGAAGGGTTTTTCCATGAAGTCATAGGCGCCGTCGCGCATCGCGCCGACCGCCATGGAGATGTCGCCGTGGCCGGTGATCAGCACCACCGGCAGGCTGCGGTCGCGCGCCTTGAGGCGGGCGAGCAGCTGCAGGCCGTCGATGCCGGGCAGGCGGATGTCGCTGATGACGATGCCGGCGAAGTCCTCGCCGACCCGTTGCAGGGCTTCCTCGGCGCTGCCCACGCCGATGCTGGGAATGTCCTCCAGACCCAGCGCCTGCTGGCAGCCGAGCAGCACATGAGGGTCGTCCTCGACGATCAGGACGGTCAGCGGCTCATTCATCGTGAGGGTTCTCGACTGGGGATGGGGCGAGCAGCGGCAGGCTCAGGACGAAGGCGGTGCCACCTGCGGCCGGGTGCTGCACGCTGAGGTTGCCGCTGGCCGCGGCGGCCAGGCTGGCGGACAGGGTCAGGCCGAGGCCCAGGCCCTGTTCGCCGGGCTTGGTGGTGAAAAACGGCTCGAACAGGTGCACGCGCAGTGAGGGCGGAATGCCGGGGCCGTTGTCGCGCACGCTGAGTTGGTAGCAGTCGTCGTGGGCCTGGCCTTCGAGCCACAGCTGGCGGTCGCTCTGCGCGCTCATGGCGTCGATGGCGTTGACGACCAGGTTGACCAGGATCTGCTCCAGACGGGTCTGGTCGATGGCCAGGCGGGCGTCGGTGAAGGCCCGGTGGATGGTCAGCGGCGTGCGCTCCAGACGCGGGCGGAGGAGGAACAGCGCGGCGTCCACCGCCTTGCCCAGCTGGGCGGCGCCGGTGTCGTCGGAACGGCGGGCGAAGGCGCGCAGGCTGGCGGTGATGCGGCCCATGTGGTCGACCAGCTCGTTGATGGTTTGCAGGTTGCTGCTGGCGGTTGCCAGGTTACCGCGCGCCAGGAAGCGCACGCTGTTGCCGGAGAGGGTGCGCAGCGCCGCCAGCGGCTGGTTGAGCTCGTGGGCGAGGCTGGTGGACATCTGCCCGATCACCGCCAGCTTGCCGGCCTGGACCAGGTCGTCCTGGGTTTTGCGCAGGTTTTCCTCGGCCTGCCGGCGCTCGCGGATCTGCGCCTTCAGGCGTTCGTTGCTGGCGCGCAGGTCGGCGGTGCGTTCGGCGATCTTGCGTTCCAGTTGGTTGTTGGCCTGCTCCAGGGCTTCGCGTGCGGCCAGGCGAGTGGCGAGCACCTTGCGCCGTTCGTTCCAGGCGATCAGCAGGAACGCCAGCAGGGCGAAGGCGACCGCCGCCAGCATGCCGTGGCTGATGGCCTCGCGGCGCACGTCCTGCACCGGGGTGAGCAGGTTGAAGGTCCACGCCGTGTCGTTGAGCCGGCGGCTCTGCGCCAGGTAGCGGATCGGCCGGGCCGCGCCATCGCTCGGGTCGCTGCCGGGCAGGGTCAGCAATTCCGCGCTGCCGAAGGGTTGGCGGGCCTGCGGCTGCAACTCATCCAGGCGGGTCCAGTGGTATTGCAGGCTGCTGGCCAGGCGTGCGCGGGTTTCTGTGCTGAGCGGCTGAACGGCCTTGAGCCGGCGGGTCGGGTCGCTGGAGAGGATGATGATGCCGTTCTCGTCGCTGACGAAGGCTTCCAGGCGCGCCCGTTCCCAGCGTTGCTCGAGCGGGTCGAGACGGATCTTGACCACCGCCACGCCGATGATCCGGCCATGATGGCGCAGGCCGTGGGCCAGGTAGTAGCCAGCCTCGCCGGTGGTGCTGCCGACGCCGTAGAAGCGCCCGGGTTGGCCGCGCATGGCGTCGCGGAAATAGGCGCGGAACGACAGATCCTCGCCCTGGAAACTGTCGGCATCGCGCCAGTTGCTGGTGGCCATCACCCGGCCGCTGGTGTCGAGCACATAGATGGCGCGGCTGCCGCTGCGCTGGTTGAGGCCTTCGAGGTAGGCGTTGACCCGTTCGCGGCGGTAGTCGGTGGGGGTCACCAGCAGGCGGCTGACGCTGGCTTCCAGTTCCAGCAGACTGGGCAGGTAGGTGTGGGTGCTGATCTCGCTTTCCACCGCGCGGGCGTGCAGCTCCAGCTGGCGTTCGCCGTTGTCGGCCAGGGCGCGGATACCGGCCTGTTCGCTGAGGTAGTAGGCGGCGTAACCGCAGGCGAGCATCAGCAGGATGATCGGCATGGGCAGCAGCAGGCGGCGGAGCAGGCGTGGCTTCACGGTCGGCAGGGCGGGCAGCGCGCGAAGAGGGGTGGAGGGGGATTGCATCACAGTTGTCCGGGGCTGGCCAGTTGGTGCGGTGTTGCCGTTTTCCCTCTCCCCCCGGCCCCTCTCCCATGAATGGGAGAGGGGAGGTTCCGTAGGATGGGTCGAGCCCCGCGATACCCATCGAGGGCGGTGATGGGTATCGCTTCGCTCGACCCATCCTACGAGAACAGCGGCGGTCAATATTCCCAGAAGATCCGTTGCAGCTCCCGGCTGTCCTGGGTGCTGGTCAGGGCGACCGAGGCGAGGATGCGCGCCTTCTGCGGGTTGAGGTCGTGGGCCACCACCCAGTCGTTCTTGTCGTCCGGCTGCTCGGCGTTGCGCAGGACGAAGCCGCCCTGGTTGACGTGGGAGGAGCGGATGACCTGCAGGCCGTCCTTGCGCAGGGCCTGCAGGGTCGGCACCACCCGTGAGGCGACCGAGCCGTTGCCGGTGCCGGCGTGGATGATGGCCTTGGCGCCGGCCTGGGCGAACGCCTTGTAGGAGGTGTCGTCGACGTTGCCGTAGCCATAGGCGATGTCCACGCGCGGGAGGCTGGAGATCTTCGCGATGTCGAACTCGGACTGGGCGGTATGCCGCTTGGCCGGCAGGCGGAACCAGTAGCTCTTGCCTTCCACCACCATGCCCAGCGGGCCCCATGGGCTCTTGAACGCCTCGGTCTTGATGTTCACCGACTTGCTGACGTCGCGACCGGCGTGGATCTCATCGTTCAGGGTCACCAGCACGCCCTTGCCGCGGGCGCTCTGGTCGCTGGCCACGGCCACCGCGTTGTACAGGTTGAGCATGCCGTCGGCGGACATCGCGGTGCCCGGACGCATCGAACCGACCACCACGATGGGCTTGTCGGTGCGCTCCACCAGGTTGAGGAAGTAGGCGGTCTCTTCCAGGGTGTCGGTGCCGTGGGTGATGACGATGCCGTCGACCTCGGCGCTGGCGGCGAGCTGGGCGACGTGCTTGCCGAGTTGCAGCAGGTTGTCGTTGGAAATGCTTTCCGAGGCGATCTGGAACACCTGCTCGCCGCGCACGTTGGCCAGCTGCTTGAGCTCCGGCACGCCGGCGATCAGCTGCTCGACCGGCACCTTGGCCGCCTGGTAGGTGGCGCTGTTGGCGGCGCTGGCGCCGGCGCCGGCGATGGTGCCACCGGTGGCGAGGATCACCACGTTGGCGAGCTGCTGTGGCGCGGCGACTTCCTTGGCCTGCACGCCTTGCGGCAGCAGGAACAGCAGAGCCAGTACGCCGGGGGCGAATGAATGCAGAACGTCCTTCATCTCTTGTTTCTCTTCTGTGGGGGGGACGGTTGGGCCGGCCTGCCTGGGCAGGTCAGGCCGGGGTGGCATCAGTGCTGGAGGATCTTGGCGAGGAACTGCTGGGCACGCTCGGAGCGCGCCGTGACATCGCCGAAGAATTCTTCCTTGTCGCAGTCTTCGACGATCTGGCCCTTGTCCATGAAGATCACCCGGTTCGCCACCTTGCGGGCGAAGCCCATCTCGTGGGTCACGCACATCATGGTCATGCCTTCCTGGGCGAGCTGGACCATCACGTCGAGCACCTCGTTGACCATCTCCGGGTCGAGCGCCGAGGTTGGTTCGTCGAACAGCATCACCACCGGGTCCATGGCCAGTGCGCGGGCGATCGCCACGCGCTGCTGCTGACCGCCGGACAGCTGGCCCGGGTGCTTGTGCGCATGGGCCTTGAGGCCGACGCGGTCGAGCAGGGCCAGGCCCTTCTCGGTGGCCTCGTCCTTGCCGCGGCCGAGCACCTTGGTCTGGGCGATGGTTAGGTTCTCGGTGATCGACAGGTGCGGGAACAGCTCGAAGTGCTGGAACACCATGCCGACCCGCGAGCGCAGCTTGGGCAGGTCGGTCTTCGGGTTGGCGATGGAGGTGCCGTCGACCACGATGTCGCCCTGCTGGAACGGTTCCAAGGCGTTGACGCACTTGATCAGGGTCGACTTGCCCGAGCCGGACGGCCCGCACACCACCACCACTTCGCCTTTCGCCACTTGCGTGCTGCAACCGGTCAGCACCTGGAAGTCCGCGTACCACTTGTTGACGTTCTGGATCGAGATCATACGGCTAACCTTTTTTGCAGATGCTTGACCAGCTGCGAGGCGGCGAAGCTGACGGTGAAGTAGACCAGGCCGGCGAAGATCAGGAACTCATGGGCCTGGCCGATGATGTCGCCGCGCGAGCGGGCGGCGTTGAGGAAGTCCATCAGGCCGACGGCATAGACCAGCGAGGTGTCCTGGAACAGGATGATGCTCTGCTGCAGCAGCAGCGGAGTCATCTTGCGGAACGCCTGCGGCAGGATGATCAGGCGCATGCTCTGCCCGTAGGTCATGCCCAGCGCCTGGGCGGCGCCCATCTGGCCCTTGGGAATGGCCTGGATGCCGGCGCGGACGATCTCGCAGAAGTACGCCGCCTCGAACATCATGAAGGCCACCAGGCACGAGGTGAACGCCCCCACCGGGGTGTCCTCGCCGGTGATCCAGCGCAGCAGGAAGGGCACCATGAAGTAGAACCAGGTGATCACCAGCAGCAGCGGGATGGAGCGGAAGTAGTTGACGTAGGTGGCGCCGATATTGGCCAGCAGCTTGTTGTGCGACAGGCGCATCAAGGCCAGCAGGGTGCCGAGCACCACGCCGCCGAGCACGCCCAGCGCCATCAGCTGCAGGGTGGTCAGCATGCCTTCCCAGAGCCCCGGCAGCGCCGGGACGATAGCGCTGAAGTCCATCATTTACCTCCCACGGCGATCAGGCCGGGCACCGCGACCTTCTTCTCCACCAGGCGCATGAGCAGCATCAGACCCATGTTCAGGGTGAAGTAGATCAGCGTCGCCAGGGTGAAGGCCTCGAACAGGTTGGCGCTGAACTCGGCGGTCTGCTTGGTCTGCGCCAGCAGTTCCATGAGGCCGATCAGCGAGGCCACCGAGGAGTTCTTGAAGATGTTGAGGAACTCCGAGGTCAGCGGCGGGATGACGATGCGAAAGGCCTGTGGCAGCAGGACGTTGGCGTAGACCTGCGGCAGGCGGAAGCCGAGGGCGTAGCCGGCGGCCAGCTGGCCCTTGGGCAGCGCCTGGATGCCGGTGCGCACCTGCTCGCAGACCCGCGCGGCGGTGAACAGGCCGAGGCACAACACCACCGAGAGATAGGCCGAAGTGGCCGGGCTCAAGTCCTGCTTGAACCAGAGTTCCAGCGGCTCGGGCAGCAGGTCGGGGACCAGGAAGTACCAGAGAAACAGCTGCACCAGCAGCGGCACGTTGCGGAACACTTCCACATAGGCGGTGGCGATGCCGGCAATCCAGCGGTTCGGCACCGTGCGCATCACGCCGAGCAATGAGCCCAGCAACAGAGCGATGATCCAGCCCGCCAGGGCGACGGCGAGGGTCCAGCCGAGACCGGTGAAGAACCAGTCCAGGTAGATTTCATCGCCGATCCCGGTGGACTTGAAGAACACGCTCCAGTCCCAGTTGTAGTTCATTGGGGGTTTCCCTCAATCGGTCGGTTCACGGGTGAAGGCAGGGGGTAAGGGGCCGGGGGAGAGGGCGGACTTACCCTCTCCCCAGCCCTCGGCTTTGACATCCTGAGTCGCCCTACCTCCTGCAGCCATGCAGTCGTCTCCCGTAAACGGGAGAGGGGGCAAAAGCCTTGCCCGCGCCGAGTGCCTGTCAGATTTCTTCGGCCGACTTGTCGGTCGGGTTGGCGATCAGCTTCTTCAGCTCGTCGCTCATCTGGAAGTTGAGGTTGAGGCTCTTCGGCGGGATCGGCTGGGTGAACCACTTGGCATAGATGGCGTTGATCTGGCCGGAGGCGTAGGTCGCGTTGATGGCCTTGTCGACCACCTGCTTGAACGCCGGGTCGCCCTTGCGCAGCATGCAGCCGTAGATCTCGAAGGACTGCGGCTCGCCAACCACCACCCAGGCGTCGGGCTGCTTGGCCTTGGCCATTTCACCGTAGAGCAGGGCGTCGTCCATCATGAACGCCACCGCGCGGCCGGATTCCAGCATCAGGAACGACTCGCCGTGGTCCTTGGCCGAGATGATGTTCATGCCCATCTGCTTCTCGGCATTCATGCTCTTGAGCAGGCGCTCGGAGGTGGTGCCGGCGGTGGTCACCACGTTCTTGCCCTTGAGGTCGGTGAACTCGTTGACGCCGGAGGTCTTCTTGGTCAGCAGACGGGTGCCGACCTCGAAGATGCCGACCGAGAAGTCCACCTGCTTCTGCCGCTCGAGGTTGTTGGTGGTCGAGCCGCATTCGAGGTCGACGGTGCCGTTCTGCACCAGCGGAATGCGGGTCTGCGAGGTGACCAGGTTGTAGCGCACCTTGAGTTCCGGCAGGCCGAGCTCCTGCTTGAGCGCCTCGACCACCTGCAGTTGCAGGTCATGGGCGTAGCCGACCGGCTTGCCCGGCTCGGCGCCGAGGTAGGAGAAGGGGATCGAGGCGTCGCGGTGGCCGAGGGTGATGGTGCCGCTGTCCTTGATCTTCTTCAGGGTGCCGGTGAGTTCGGCGGCGACGCTGGTGGTGGAGAACAGGGCGGCAGCGACGGCTGCGCCCAGGAGTTGGGGAAGGATGCGCATGAATCTAGTCCTCGGCTTGTTGTTTTTAGGGAATACGCCAGCTGCGCTGAAATGCTTCAGGTGCCTGTTCGCATTCGTCCCCTGCCTAAGAGCAGATTGCATGCCAGCCTTTTTGGCTTGCGTGCTTTTATTTCATCTTGTTGAAATTAAAAGAGTTTATTAAATTTCTCGAGGAGCCTTGGCGGGCGTCTGTCCGGTCTGCCGAATTTTTCCGGGATCATTCGTTCGGTTTCCCGAACGCTCACGCGGGCCCGACGAAAAAACGGGGGATCGCTCCCCCGCCAATACCCGCTCGGTCAGTCGATCGCCTCGTAGGGCAGACCGACATAGTTCTCGGCAATCGTCTTGCGCCCGGCCAGCGAGCCGACGTAGTAGTCCAGCTCGGTGCGCTGCATGCGCTGGCTGAACGCATCGGTATCGGGGAAGCGGTGCAGCAGCGAGGTCATCCACCAGGAAAAGCGCTCGGCCTTCCAGATCCGCCGCAGGCAGATTTCCGAATATTTCTCCAGCAGCTTGCTGCGGCCTTCGGCGTAGACCTTGACCAGGATGCGCTACAGCGTGTTGACGTCGCTGGCCGCCAGGTTCAGACCCTTGGCGCCGGTGGGCGAGACGATGCGCGCGGCGTCGCCGCGCTCAGGCCTGCTTGCGCAGCCGTGCCAGGTCGCGCAGCGGCGGGGCGCCGAACAGGCGGCTGTATTCGCGGCTGAACTGCGAGGGGCTTTCGTAACCGACCCGGTAGCTGGCCGCCGAGGCCTCCAGGCCTTCGGTGATCATCAGCCGTCGCGCCTCCTGCAGGCGCAGCTGCTTCTGGTATTGCAGCGGGCTGAGCGCGGTCACCGCCTTGAAGCGGTGGTGCAGGGTGGAGGCGCTCAGGTTGACCGTGCGCGCCAGCTCGTCGATGCGCAGTTGCTGGTTGTAGTTCTGGTTCAGCCAGTCGATGGCGCGGGCGATGCGATGGCCCTGGCTGTCGGCCAGGGCGATCTCGTGCAGGATCTGCCCCTGCGGGCTGTGCAGCAGGCGGTAGAAGATCTCGCGCTGGATCAGCGGGGCGAGCATGGCAATGTCGCGCGGCGTTTCCAGCAGGCGCACCAGGCGGATCAGTGCATCGAGCAGCGTCACGTCGAGGCGGTCGAGGTACAGCGCGCGTGCCGGGCCGGCATTGGGCACGCCGATCGGCCCGGCATCGGCGATCAGGCGGGCAATCTGGGTGGCGTCGAAATCCAGGCGCAGGCTCAGGTAGGGCTGCTCCGGCGAGGCTTCGACCACATGGCCACACACCGGCAGGGTCACCGAGGCCACCAGATAATTGAGCGGGTCGTAGAAGAAGCGCTCCTCGCCCAGCTGTATCTCCTTACGGCCCTGGGCGATCACGCACAGGCTCGGCTTGTACAGCACCGGCATCGGCAGGGTCGGCTGGTCGCCACGGACCAGCGCCAGACCGGGAATGGCCGACTCGTGGATGCCTTCTTCCGGGGTCAGGCGGCGCAGCAGCGCGACCAGTTCGGCCTGGCGCTGGTCGAGGGCGGGATCGGCAGTAGCGGGCTGGGCAACGAGCGTGGTCATGGCGGATACCTCTAAAGGATGCTGCAGCTTAGTCCGGCTTTTCAGGCAAGTCTGCGTTGCCCAATCAACATCCGCAGGATCAGGCAAGAATTCGCCAGCTTTGGGAAAAACGCCCATGTTCAGTGGCTTGGCTTGATCTAAGCGATGTATGCGTGAGCCGCCGTGTGGTTCGACGGCTCGATTGCACAAAAGCAGTATCAGGCAAGAATGCGGCAGTAACCGGCTAACGCCCGGGCGGCCATCCCCGTAGCCTCTGGACCTGTAGCGGCGCACCACGCAGCCGACCCCAGACCCCGAGGATGCAAGCATGAACAAAGTCATTCTGATCACCGGCGCCAGCAGCGGTATCGGCGAAGCCAGCGCACGTTTGCTGGCCGAAAAAGGCGCCCGGCTGTTGCTCGGCGCGCGGCGTACCGAACGCCTGGAAGCCTTGGTCGCGGAAATCCGCGCCGCCGGCGGCACCGCCGAGTTCCGCCGCCTCGACGTGACCAGCCGCGAGGACACCCAGGCCTTCATCGATTTCGCTCTGGAGCGTTACGGCCGCATCGACGTGCTGCTCAACAACGCCGGGGTCATGCCGCTATCCAAACTCGAGGCGCTGAAGGTGGACGAGTGGGACCGGATGATCGACGTCAACATCCGCGGCGTGTTGCACGGCATCGCCGCCGCGCTGCCGGTCATGCAGAAGCAGCACAGCGGCCAGTTCGTCAACATCGCCTCGATTGGCGCTTACAGCGTGGTGCAGACCGGTGCGGTGTACTGCGCGACCAAGTACGCGGTGCGGGCGATCACCGAGGGTCTGCGTCAGGAAGTCGGCGGCGATATCCGCGTGACCCTGGTGTCGCCGGGCGTGGTCGAGTCGGAGCTGGCCGACAGCATCTCCGATCCGCTGGCCCGCGGGGCGATGCAGGAGTTCCGCAAGATCGCCCTGACCCCCGATGCGATTGCCCGCGCCATCGCCTACGCCGTCGAGCAACCGGCGGATGTCGATGTCAGCGAGCTGATCGTGCGGCCGACTGCCAGCCCTTACTAAGCAGCCCTTGTCCGACCAGGAGATCGTCATGACGACCCATCATCTGGCTTACGTCCGCGCCTGCCGCGGGCGCTCGACGCAACTCGGTGCCTACCTGCGCGATTTGCAGGAGCCCGTCGCGCGGCTGCCGGGCTGCCTGGCGTTCAACGTCGAGCCGCTGCCGGGCGGGGTGTGGCGGTTGCAGGGTAGTTGGGAGTCGCTTGCGGCGCGCCAGAGGTTCTTCACCGCGCCGCTGCTGCAGGAGATGTTCAGTGGCTTGCTGCGCGATGGACTGCTTGGCAGCCTGGAGTGCCAATCGGACGAACATGGATGACCATGAAAAAGCCCCGGTGCTCACGCAGCCGGGGCTTTTCGGTGCCGGACTATTACTCGGCGGCGGCCTGCGCCTTGCCTGACTTCTTCGGCGCGAAGCGTGATGCCAGGCGCATCGAGCCGACCACCAGGCGCTGGTACAGGGTCGGCAGCACGCGCTGCATGCCGTCCAGTGCCCAGGCATCGGCGCCGATCAGGATGCGCCGCTTGTCGCGCAGCACGCCGCCCAGGATCACTTGGGCCGCTTTGTCCGGCGTGGTGCGCAGCAATTGATCATTGAACTGCTGACGCGCCTGCTCGACGCCCTGGCCGGTGACGCGCGCCATGCTGTCATTCATCCGCGCGGTCTTGGCGATGTTGGTCTTGATTCCGCCCGGGTGCACGCAGCTGACCGACACGCCGTTGCCGGCCATGTCCAGCTCCTGGCGCAGTGCCTCGGTGAAGCCGCGCACGGCGAACTTGGTGGCGTTGTAGGCGCTCATCCCCGGCTGGGCGAACAGCCCGAACACGCTGGAGACGTTGACGATATGGCCTTCGCCGGACGCTTTCAGGTGCGGCAGGAAGGCCTTGGTGCCATACACCACGCCCCAGAAGTTGATGTTCATGATCCATTCGTAGTCGGTGTAGTCGTTGGCTTCCACCGTGCCGCCCTGGGCCACGCCGGCGTTGTTGAAGATCAGGTTGACCCGGCCGTGCTCCTGCACCACCTGCTCGGCCCAGGCGTGTACGGCTTCGCGGTCGGACACGTCGACCCGCGCATCGGTGACGCTGACGCCCAGCTTGCGCGCCTGCTCGGCGGTTTCCGCGAGGCCTTCGGCGTTGACGTCGGCCAGCGCCAGGTGGCAGCCCTGGCGGGCCAGGCGGTAGGCGAGGGCGCGGCCGATGCCGGAACCGGCGCCGGTGATGGCGGCGACTTTATTTTCGAACGACTTCATGCGGTGGCCTCCTCGGCGCTGATGGCATAGCTCTGGGCGGAATGTGCGGCGTGCTCGCGGCTGAAATGATAGGCGGCTGGGTCGAAGTTGCGCGTCAGCATGCGGAAGCGCCAGGTGAAGCCGGGCCACACGGTGCAATTGCGTCCACTCACCGGGTGCAGGTACCAGCTCATGCAGCCACCGGCGTTCCATACCGTACTGCCGAGGGTGCCCTGCAGCTTGGCGTTGAACTTGTCCTGCGCCTCGCGCTTGACCTCCAGGCTGCGCAGTTGGCGCTGGTCGAGCAGGTCGAGGGCACCGAGCACGTAGTGGATCTGCGACTCGATCATGTAGACCATCGAGTTGTGGCCGAGGCCGGTGTTCGGGCCCATGAGGAAGAACAGGTTGGGGAAGCCGGCGGTCAAGGTGCCCTTGTAGGCTTCCGGGCCTTGCGGCCAGGTGTCGAGCAGGTCGACGCCGTCACGACCGAACACCACGCCACGCGGCAACGGATCGCTGGGCATGAAGCCGGTGCCGAAGATGATGGCGTCGACCTCGCGCTCCTGGCCATTGGCGGTGACGATGCTGCCCGCGCGGATTTCCTGCACGCCGTCGGTGATCACGCTGACGTTCGGCTGGACCAGCGAGGGGTAATAGTCGTTGGAGATCAGCACGCGCTTGCAGCCCATGGTGTAGTCCGGGGTGACCTTGGCGCGCAGGACCGGGTCCTTGATCTGCTTGTTGATGTACAGCTTGCCAACGGTCTGGGCCACCTTGAGCAGGCGTGGGGCGAAGGCGATCACCCGGCTTTCCAGCATGGTGTAGAGCAGCCCGCGCCAGAGCTTCTGCGCCAGCGGGAAGTGCTTGAAGCGGGCGCGCTCGCGCTCGCTGATGGCGCGGTCCGGCTTGGGCATGATCCACGGCGCGGTGCGTTGGTAGAGGTCGAGCTGGGCGACCTGCTGCTGAATCTGCGGGACGAACTGGATCGCCGAGGCGCCGGTGCCGACCACGGCGACGCGCTTGCCGGTGAGGTCGAAGTCATGGTTCCACTGCTGCGAGTGGAAGACGGTGCCTTTGAACTTCTCCAGGCCCTTGAGCTTGGGAATCGACGGGGTGGACAGGGCGCCCATGCCGGAGACCACGAACTGCGCGCTGTACTGGTTACCCTGGGCATCGGTGATGTGCCACAGCTCCCGCAGTTCATCCCACTTGAGGTGGGTGATTTCGCTGCCCAGCAGGGTCTTGTCCTGCAGGCGGTATTTCTCCCAGCAGCCTTCCAGGTAGCTCTGGATCTCCGGCTGCTTGGCGAACATCCGCGTCCACTTCGGGTTCGGCTCGAAGGAGAAGGAGTACAGGTGCGATTGCACGTCGCAGCCGCAGCCCGGGTAGTTGTTGACCCGCCAGGTGCCGCCGACGCCGCCTTCCTTCTCGAACAGGAGGAAGTCGTCCTCGCCTTGCTGTTTCAGGCGGATGGCCATGCCAAGGCCGGAAAAGCCACTGCCGATGATGGCGATCTTGCAGTGGCGAGCAGTGCTGCGGGGTGACACGGGCGCATTCATATGGCCAAGCTCCTGTTATGCTTATTGCCGGCGTATACATCTGTATACCAAAGTAGACATCTGTATACTCGCCGGCAAGGCACACCGCCACAAGCCAACCTTAGGTAGGGTTAGTCATGGGTACTGAGGTCAACGACACCCCCTCTGCGCGGGAAAGAAGCAGCGATGCTCCCGGCAAGCGCCTGCTGATGGAGGCGGCGTTACGTTTGACCTCGACCAGCCGCAGCCTGAGCAGCCTCGGCCTGCGCGAACTGGCGCGCGAGGCGGGGCTTAACCCGAACACCTTCTATCGCCATTTCAAGGATGTGGACGATCTCGGCATGGCGGTGATCCGCGATATTTCCGTGCAACTGCGCCAGCCGCTGCGCGACCTGCGCCGCGAGGCGGCGCAGCGGGCGGTGAGCGAGTCCAAGGACACATCGCCGCAGCTGTTCGGCATCGACCTCAATCGAGGGCGGCGGGTCTGCCATGAAACCGTGCGGCTGTTCTTCGCCTTCGTCGAGGCGCATCCGGAAGCCTTCATCATCGGCGTACGCGAACTGCATGGCGCCTCGCTAGTGCTACGCGCGGCGTTGCAGGAGGTGATGGACGAGTTCGCTGCCGACATGGCCGAGGACATCTTCGAGTTCAAGCTGCTGCCGGCCTTGGTCAGCAAGCCGGTAGTGCTGCAGATTTCCAGCCTGGTCAGCCGCAACCTGTTCCAGGTGTCGCTCGACTACATCGGCCAGCCTGAACGGCGCGCGGCGATTTGCGCGCTGGCCGAGGAGGAGATCGTCATGCTGTTCACCGGCGCCAGCGTGCTACAGGGACTGGGGCAGCTGCGCTTGTCTTGACGGAGTCGGTTGCTGAAAGTTCGTAGGATGGGTGGAGCGTAGCGATACCCATCGTTGCAGCGCCAAGCCTTGTACAGCCCGATCGGCCAATCCTTGGGTATCGCTGCGCTCAACACCAACCTACAGGTGCAGGCCTTGGCGCTCTGCGTTCTGCCCAACCCGCGGAAACAAAAAAGACGGCGCCGCCTTGGGGAAGGCGACGCCGCCAACTTGGGTTGTGACGATGATCAGTTGCTGAAGCCCAGGCGCTGCCGCCAGGTTTTCTCCAGGGTCTTGGTTTCGTGATCGTACGGGTGGAAGCCCGGGCGGTAGTAATCGAGGTACGGCCCGATCAGTTTGGTGAAGAAGCCGTTGCGCGGGCTGAACAGGGTGGTCAGCCCGCGTTTCCAGGCGCGCCAGTTGAATAGTTGGCCGTCCTTGCGCAGCAGATGCAGCTGGAACCAGCCGATCACGCCGAGGAAGATCACCGTGGTCAACAGCATCGTGATGGTGCGGATGAAATAGCCGCCGCCGATGGCCTGATAGGCGTCGTAGCAGACCGCCTTGTGCTCGTTTTCCTCGATCGCGTGCCACATCCACAACTGATACATCTTCGGGTCGTCGATCTGGGTGGTCAGGTCCTCGCGCTTGAGCAGCTGCTCGGCCATGGTCGCGGTGAAGTGCTCCAGGGCGCAGGTGGCGGCCAGGCATTGCTTCTTGGTGAACACCTTGGTCACCCATTCCAGCAGGACCTTGATGCGCAGCTCGAGCTTTTCCAGGTCGATGCCGTGTTCCGCCGCGTAATCGTTGTAGGTCGCATGCTCCTTGGAGTGCATGGCTTCCTGACCGATGAAGGCGCTGATGTCCTTCTTCAGTTGTGGATCGGTGATCCGCTCGCGTACGGCGCGCACGCTGTCGACGAAGAACTTCTCGCCATAGGGAAACAGTGACGACAGGTTGTTCATGAAGTGGGTCATGAACGGCTCGTCGCCCCACCAGTACTTCTTGGTGTCGCTGAAGCTGAAATCCATCCGGCGTACGGGGAAGCTGGCGCTGGGCTGCGGTTTGGCCGCGGCAGTAGTCGACATGACGAAGTCCTCGATTCGTGGCGGCAAATCGGGTGCCGCTGTTCTTGTTGTGGGCGTGGCCATGACGGTGCTAACCATGTCATTGCGTGATGTCACTATCGAGTAAGTCGTCAATTCCCGCGGCCAACTTTTGGCGGGTTGTGCCTCGTGCGTGGGCGTCCGGGTAGCAGACGGCCAGCTGTGGGTAACGGCTCGGGGAGATGCAGGCAGGCGCGACAGCAGAACAGCAGGGTAACGCGGAGGGGGTGGGGCCGCCGGGCGGCGGCCCGGGTGTTCAACGTTCGTCGAGGGCGAAGGCGGTGAGGGTGAAGGTGGGGATGCCGATGTCCTGCAGCTTCTCTGAGCCGCCGAGTTCCGGCAGGTCGATGATCGCCGCGGCCTCGAACAGGCTGGCGCCCATGCGTCGCACCAGCTTGGCGGCCGCCAGCAGGGTGCCGCCGGTGGCGATCAGGTCATCGAATATCAGCACCGAGTCGCCTTCGCAAAAGCTGTCGGCATGCACTTCGAGGAAGGCCTCGCCATACTCGGTCTGGTAACCCTCGCTGAGCACTTTGGCGGGCAGCTTGCCCTGCTTGCGGAACAGCACCAGCGGCTTGTTCAGCTCATAGGCGATGATCGAACCGATCAGGAAACCACGGGCGTCCATGGCGCCGATATGGCTGAAGTCGGCCTCGACATAACGCTGGATGAAGCTGTCGGCAACCATGCGCAGGGCGCGTGGCGACTGGAACAGCGGGGTGATGTCGCGAAACACCACGCCGGGTTTGGGGAAGTCCGGCACTGGGCGGATCAGGGTTTTGATGCTGAATTCGTCGAAGATCATGGTTGCGGGGTCCTGCGGCAGACGGGCGAGGAAACAGGCCATGGCGCCGGCACTGGGCCGGCGGGCGGGGCGGAATCAGGCGTCGAGATTGCCGCCGGCCAGGGCGCAGAGTTCGATCGGGTCGAGAATCTGCACTTCCTTGCCGGTGGCGCTGATCAGGCCGTTTTGCTGGAAGCGGGTGAACACCCGCGAGACGGTTTCCACCGCCAGACCCAGGTAGTTGCCGATCTCGTTGCGCGACATGGCCAGACGGAACTGGCTGGCCGAGAAGCCGCGGGCGCGAAAGCGCGCCGACAGGTTGACCAGGAAGGTGGCGATGCGTTCGTCGGCGGTCTTCTTCGACAGCAGCATCATCATCTGCTGGTCGTCGCGGATTTCCCGGCTCATCACCCGCATCAACTGACGGCGCAGCTGCGGCAGCTCGGCGGCCAGCTCGTCCAGCCGCTCGAAGGGAATCTCGCAGACCGAAGTGGTTTCCAGCGCCTGGGCGGAGACCGGGTAGTGCTCGCTGTCCATGCCGGACAGGCCGACCAGTTCGCTGGGCAGGTGGAAGCCGGTCAGCTGCTCTTCGCCATCATCGCTGAGGCTGAAGGTCTTCAGGCTGCCGGCGCGCACGGCGAATACCGAGCCGAACGCGTCGCCCTGGCGGAACAGGAATTCGCCTTTCTTCAGCGGCCGGCCGCGTTTGACTATCTCGTCGAGCGAATCCATGTCTTCGAAGTTGAGCGACAGCGGCAGACACAGGCTGGCCAGGCTGCAATCCTTGCAGTTGACTTGCGGCAGCGGGCGAACCTTGATGATTTCCGACATTGCGAGGATTCCTTGCTGCAAAACACACATTGTCAGCAAGGGTACTCCACGGGGGGACGTTTCTGCCAGTTAGCCCCAGCGCGCCGGCCTTGTGCCCTGTTTAGATCACCCGGGAGAAGCGTTGGCTGTTCTGCTCGCCTAGATAGGCATCGAACAGCATGCACACGGCGCGCACCAGCAGGCGGCCGGCCGGGCGGATGACCAGGCTGCGTTCGCTCAGTTCGATCAGGCCGTCGCTGGCCATCTGCAGCAGTTGTGGCCAGATTTCGGCGAAATAGCCGCGGAAGTACAGCTCGAAAGCTTCCTCGATTTCACTGAAGTCCAGGCGGAAGTCGCACATCAGGCGTTGGATCACCGCGCGACGGATGCGGTCGTCCTCACAGGTGAGCAGACCGCGGTGGGTGGCCAGCTGACCGCCGTCCAGGCTGTTCTGGTACTGCTGCAGATCACTGTGGTTCTGGATATAGAGCTCGCCGATCTTGCCGATGGCGGAGACGCCGAGGCCGATCAGGTCGCAATGGCCATGGGTGGTGTAGCCCTGGAAGCTGCGCTGCAGGCGACCCTCTTCCTGGGCCATGGCCAGGTCGTCGTCGGGCAGGGCGAAGTGGTCCATGCCGATGTAGCGGTAGCCGGCGCCGTTCAGCTGCGTGATGGTGTTCTGCAGCATGCTCAGCTTGGCCGCCGGCGCCGGCAGGTCGGCGCTGTTGATGCGCCGCTGCGGCATGAAACGCTCCGGCAGGTGCGCGTAGTTGAACACCGACAGGTGATCGGGCTGCAGGCCGATCACTTCGTCGACGGTGCGGGCGAAGCTCTCCGGGGTCTGTTTGGGCAGGCCGTAGATCAGGTCGATGTTCACCGAACGGTATTGCAGGGTACGCGCCGCCTCGAGGATGGCGCGGGTTTCCTCGGGGGTCTGCAGGCGGTTCACCGCGCGCTGCACCTCCGGGTCGAAGTCCTGCACGCCGAGGCTGATGCGGTTGAAACCTAGCTCGCGGAGCAGGCCCATGGTCGCCCAGTCGGCCTCGCGCGGGTCGATCTCGATGCTGTAGTCGGCACTGTCGTCATCCAGCAGGTTGAAGTTGCGCCGCAGCTCGACCATCAGCCGGCGCAGTTGGGCATGGTCGAGAAAGGTTGGCGTGCCGCCGCCGAAGTGCAGCTGCTCGACCACCTGATCGTGATCGAGGTGGCGGCCGAGGATTTCGATCTCGTGGATCAGCCGTTGCAGATAGGGCTCGCTGCGGCTGCGGTCCTTGGTAATCACCTTGGTGCAGGCGCAGTAGTAGCAGATGTGCGCGCAGAACGGGATGTGCACATAGAGCGACAGCGGGCGCTTGGCCCGGCGGCTGCCGCGCAGGGCATGGAACAGCTCGAACGGGCCGACGCCGGGGTGGAACTGCACGGCGGTGGGATAGGAGGTGTAGCGCGGGCCCGGATGATCGTAGCGACGGATCAGCTCGAGGTCCCAGTGAATGGTGTCGCGCATGTCAGCGCTCTCCGTTTTTTCAGGCTATGCGGAGAGTCTAGGGAGCGGCCGGGCCGGCGGTTTTGATCTGTATCAAGCGCCTCAGTGGTTGTGCTGCATACCGCTGTGGTCGGCAGCATGGCCGCTGTCATGGCCCATCAGCCAAGCCTGGTGCGGGCCGGGCATTGTCCACAGGCCAAAGAGGATCACCAGCAGGCCGCCGGCCATGCGTACCCCGCGCTTGCGCAGCAAAGCGGTGAGGCGCTCGGCGGCGAGGCCGGTGGCGAGCAGCACCGGCCAGGTGCCGAGGCCGAAGGCCAGCATCAGCAGCGCGCTGTCCAGCGCATCGCCCTGACTGGCGGCCCACAGCAGGGTGCTGTAGACCAGGCCGCAGGGCAGCCAGCCCCACAGGGCGCCGAGCAGCAGGGCGCGCGGCAGGCTGGCGACCGGCATCAACCGGCTGGCGAATGGCTGGATATGCCGCCACAGGCCGCGGCCGAGGGCTTCGATGCGGGTCAGACCGCTCCACCAGCCGGCCAGATACAGGCCCATGGCAATCAGCAGCAGGGCGGCGACTACCCGCAGCAACATCGCCGCCGGGCTGCTCGCCACGGCCCAGCCGGCCAGGCCGATGAGCAGACCGGCGGCGGCATAGCTGAGGATGCGTCCGAGGTTGTAGGCCAGCAGCAAGTGCAGGCGGCGACTGCGTTGTTCGACGGGGATGGCCAGGGTCAGGGCGCCCATCAGACCGCCGCACATGCCCAGGCAGTGGCCGCCGCCGAGCAGGCCGAGGATCAGTGCGGAGACCAGCAGCGGAGCGAGTTCAAGCACGCGGCGGCTCCTGGCGCTGATCGCGCTTGTCGGCCGAGGCTTCGTCGACGCCGGCCTGATGCTGGGGGTCCTCGTCGTCGAACAGGATGCTGTGCGCCGGGCCGTCGAGGTCGTCGTACTGGCCGCTGTCCACCGCCCAGAAGAAGATGTAGATGGCCACGGCGACGATCAGCAGGGCGACCGGAATCAGCACATAGAGAGCGGGCATGCGGGCCTCCTAGCGGGTCAGCCGCAGCGCGTTGAGCACCACGGTCAGGGAGCTGACGGACATGCCGATCGCCGCCCAGGCCGGGGTGATCCAGCCGAGGGCGGCGAAGGGCAGCATCAGGCCATTGTACAGCCCGGCCCAGAGCAGGTTTTCGATGATGATGCGCCGCGTGCGCCGGGCCAGACCGAAGGCCGCCGTGAGCGCCTCCAGGCGATTGGACAGCAGCACCGCATCGGCGCTGGTCTTCGCCAGGTCGGTGGCCGAGCCCATGGCCACGCTGATGTCGGCGGCGGCCAGCACCGGAACGTCGTTGACGCCGTCGCCGAGCATCAGCACCTTGCGTCCCTGTTGGTGCAGCTGTTGGAGGATCGCCAGCTTGTCGTCCGGGCGCAGGCCGCCGCGGGCATCGGCGATGCCCAGCTCGGCGGCGACGCTGGCGACCATCGGCGAGCTGTCGCCGGACAGCAGCAGGGTGTTCCAGCCGCGCGTTCGGCAGGCGGCCAGCAGGGCCGGGGCGTCGGCGCGCAGGCGGTCGTCGAGCACCAGCCAGGCCAGTGGCCCATGACTGTCGCCGAGTAGCAGCCATTGACCGGGTTCGTCGGGCATGCTCGGCGCTGGGCGGCCACTCAGGGCGGCGACGAAGGCCGGTTGGCCTATGCGCAGGCGGCGGCCGTCGACCACGCCTTCCAGGCCCAGGCCCGGCGTATTGCTGACCTCATCGGCGGCCTGCGGTGCCTGGCCGAAGGCGCGGGCGATGGGGTGTTCCGAGCGGCTTTCCAGGGCGGCGGCGAGCGCCAGGCAGGTGTCGGCATCGACCGCGGCCAGCGGGCGGATTTCGCGCAGGGTCAACCGGCCTTCGGTGAGCGTGCCGGTCTTGTCGAAGATCACCGTGTCGATCTGGTTCAGGCCTTCCAGCACATGGCCGCGGGTCAGCAGCAGGCCGAGCTTGTGCAGGGTGCCGGTGGCGGCGGTCAGCGCCGTCGGGGTGGCCAGCGACAGCGCGCAGGGGCAGGTGGCGACCAGCATGGCGAGGACGATCCAGAACGCCCGCTCGGCATCCAACTGCCACCAGAGCAGGCCGATAGCGGCCGCCGCCAGCAACGACAGCAACAGGAACCACTGTGCGGCGCGGTCGGCGAGTTCGGCCAGGCGCGGCTTTTCCGCTTGCGCGCGCTCCAGCAGGCGGACGATGGCTGAGAGCCGGGTGTTTTGGCCGAGCGCCTGCACCTCGACGGTCAGCGGCCCTTCGACGTTGAGCGTGCCGGCGGTGACCGCATCACCCGGGCGACGCGCCTGCGGCAGGTATTCGCCGGTCAACAGCGATTCGTCGACGCTCGACTGGCCGGCGAGGATGCGCCCGTCGGCCGGTATTACAGCGCCGGGCAGCACCTGCACGCGCTCACCCAGGCGCAGTTCGCTGAGCAGGATGCGCTCGCTCTGCTCCTCAGCATTCAGACGCAAGCAGGAGGCCGGCAACAGGTTGACCAGCTGTGCGGTGGCTGCGGCGGTGCGCTCGCGGGCGCGGCGCTCCAGGTAGCGGCCGCTGAGGAGGAACAGGGCGAACATGCCGACGGCATCGAAATACAGCTCGCCCTGGCCGCTGATGGCCGTCCAGATTCCCGCCAGGTAGGCGCCGCCGATGGCCAGCGAGACCGACACGTCCATGGTCAAGTGGCGGGTGCGCAGGTCGCGCAGGGCGCCTCGGAAGAACGGCGCGCAGCTGTAAAAGACGATCGGGGTGGTGAGGAACATCGCCACCCAGCGCATGATCTGGTGCATCTCCGGGCTGAGGTCGATGTTGAATTCCGGCCAGGTGGCCATGGTCGCCATCATCGCCTGGAACCACAGCAGGCCGGCGACCCCAAGCTGGCGCAAGGCGCGACGGTTTTCCGTGGCCAGTTGCTCGGCGGCCCGGTCGGCCTGATAGGGATGGGCGGCGTAGCCGATCTTGCGCAGCTCGGCGAGCAGCTGGCTGAGCGGCAGTTGGCTGTCGGCCCAGCGCACATGCAGACGGTGGTTGGACAGGTTCAGGCGCGCCTCGCCGACGCCGGGCAGATGCTTGAGGTGATGCTCGATCAGCCAGCCGCAGGCGGCGCAGCTGATGCCTTCCACCAGCAGGGTGGCTTCGGCCAGATCGTCCTGATGGCGGACGAAGGGTTGCTGCACCTCCGGGCGGTCGTACAGGGCCAACTCGTCGCTGAGCTGCTGCGGCAACGCCTGGGGGTTGGCGGAATTTTCGCTGCGGTGCTTGTAGTAGCTGTCCAGACCACCGGCAACGATCGCCTCGGCCACCGCCTGGCAGCCGGGGCAGCAGAATTCACGCGGGTCGCCGAGCACCGACGTGCGAAAGCGGCTGCCGGTAGGTATCGGCAGTCCGCAGTGGTAGCAGGGCAGGGGAGCGGTCATGGGGCTACTCGGGAAAGGGTGACAGCGCGCGGCGTCATCACTTTCCTTGGACTTCGGCCCCCGGGATGGCTTCGTCACCGAGTTTCAGCTCAGCGCCCGGAGCCACGCTTTCTTCCTCGAACAGGCGCCAGGTCTGGCCTTCGTGCTCGCCCAACAGTTCGACGAAGCGGTGGCCACTGATGGCCTCGCTGAGCTGGCCGACGTAACGGCCCTGCTCGCTGGCGCTGCGGTTGAGCTGGATATGCCGGTCCTTTTCCGGTTGGGTCGGCGAGATCAGGCTCAGCTCGAGGCTGGCGGGCTGGCTGTTGCCGTTCAGGCTCAGGCTGATCTCGCCGGTCAATTCGTCCAAGTGGATGTCGGCATGCAACTGCAGGTCACGGGCCAGGCGTTCGCGGTCGAGCGAGCGGCTGATGCCTTTGCCAGCCTCGTAATAGTTGTCGTTGACCAGGGTGTCCTGGTTGCTGACCGCAATGCGGATCAGGTTGACGCTGAGGATCACCGAGGTGCCAAGCATGCCGATGATGGCCCAGGGCCAGAAGTTCTTGTACCAGCGGGTGCTGTGTTGCGGAGCGGAAGGCATGCTGCGGTTCTCTTGCTGGGCAGGCGGACACGCGTTTGGCGCGTGCCCGCGGGATTTTACCGGACGCGTGGACCAATGAAACGACTCTTCGCCTCGACCTGGCTGCCCGGGTTGTCGGCGTCGTGCAGGGTGAAGGTCACCTCGTTGGTGCTCGACGGCAGTTTTTCCGGCGCGATGGACAATTCTACCGGCAAGCTGAGAATTTCACCGGCGGCGACTTTCAGCTCGCGTTTGCCTTCCAGCTGGATGTCGTCCAGGCCCTTGGCGTCGATCAGATAGGTGTGATCGCGCTGGTCCTTGTTCATGATCTTCAGGCTGTAGACGTTCTCGATCCGGCCTTCGGCATTCTCGCGGAACAGCACGCGGTCCTTGCTGACATCGAAGCCGACCAGCGGGCGCATGACAATGGCGCCGACCAGCACGCTGATCATCGCCAGCAGGGCGAGGGCGTAGCCGATCAGGCGCGGGCGCAGCAGGTGGGTCTTCTGCCCGGACAGGTTGTGCTCGGTGGTGTAGCTGATCAGGCCGCGCGGGTAGTTCATCTTGTCCATGATGCTGTCGCAGGCATCAATGCAGGCGGCGCAGCCAATGCATTCGATCTGCAGACCGTCGCGGATGTCGATGCCAGTCGGGCAGACTTGCACGCACATGGTGCAGTCGATGCAGTCGCCGAGCCCTGCGGCCTTGTAGTCGATGCCTTTCTTGCGTGGGCCGCGGTGTTCGCCTTTGCGTGGGTCGTAGGAGACGATCAGGGTGTCCTTGTCGAACATCACGCTTTGGAAGCGCGCGTACGGGCACATATAGATGCACACCTGCTCACGCAGCCAGCCGGCGTTGCCGTAGGTGGCGAGGGTGAAGAAACCGACCCAGAAATACGCCCAGCCATCGGCCTGGCCGGTGAACAGTTCGCTGAGCAGCTCGCGGATCGGCGAGAAGTAGCCGACGAAGGTCAGGCCGGTGAGGAAACCGATGAGAATCCACAGGCTGTGCTTGGCCAGCTTGCGGGTGAACTTGTTGGCGCTCATCGGCGCCTTGTCGAGTTTCATGCGCTGGTTGCGGTCACCTTCGGTGATCTTCTCGCACCACATGAAGATCCATGTCCAGACGCTCTGCGGGCAGGTGTAGCCGCACCATACCCGGCCGGCGAATACGGTGATGAAGAACAGGCCGAACGCACTGACGATGAGAATGCCGGACAGCAGGATGAAGTCTTGCGGCCAGAAGGTGGCGCCGAAGACGAAGAACTTGCGCTCGGGCAGGTTCCACCACACGGCCTGGCGACCGCTCCAGCTGAGCCAAACAGTACCGAAGTAGATCAGAAACAGCGCGGCGCCACCGAACCGGCGCAGGTTGCGGAAAAAGCCGGTAAAGGCGCGGGTATAGATTTTCTCGCGCGAGGCATAGAGATCGACGCTGTTGTCCGCGGGTTTGGCCTGCGGGGTCACGTCTTGGACCGGAATCAGCTTGCTCATCAGTGCGTACCACGGCGGTAGAAGAGTGCCCCGGTCAGTGCATGCCGACAGAGGTCAAGGTGACTTGCGTCCTTCCAAGTATACCCTTGGAGTGCTGGCTAGACGGTGCGACCGGAGGTCGCGTGGTGTTGCGGGGAGGGTTTCCACACCGGATTCGGCCAGCGCTGCTGGCGCGAATCCGGGGGAGAGCTGGGCTTACAGGTGCTTATTCAGCAGCCTTTTCACCGTGGGACAGGCTGTAGACATAGGCGGCCAGCAGGTGGACCTTGTCGTTGCCTTGCATTTGTTCCTGAGCCGGCATTGCGCCCTGGCGACCATAGCGGATGGTCTGTTGCAGCTGGGCGAAGCTCGAGCCATAGATGAAGGCGCCCGGGTTGGTCAGGTTAGGTGCGCCCATGCTCGGGGTGCCTTTGCCTTCCGCGCCGTGGCAGGCGAAGCAGGTGGTGGCGAAGATCTTCTGGCCGGCAACCGGATCGGCCTTGGCATCTTCGGGCAGCTTGCGGCCGTGCAGTTGGGTCGTGACGAAGGCGGCGACGTCGCGAACGCCCTGATCGCCGATCATCGGGCCCTGGGGCGGCATCATGCCGTGGCGGCCATTCATGATGGTGGTCTTGATGGTTTCCGCCTCACCGCCCCAGCGCCATTCGCTGTCGGTCAGGTTGGGGAAGCCGTAGGCACCCTTGGCGTCGGAGCCGTGGCAGACCGAGCAGTTGGACGCGAACAGGCGGCCACCCATTTTCAGGGCTTGTGGATCCTTGGCGACTTCTTCGATCGGCATGCTGGCGAACTTGGCGAAGATCGGCCCGAACTTGGCGTCGGCCTTGGCCATTTCCTTTTCCCATTCGTGCACGCCGGTCCAGCCAGGCTGGCCGTTGGAGAACTCCTGCTTGGTTTCGCTGTTCACGTAGGCGTAGCCCGGCAGCAGGCCTTTCCAGTTACCCAGGCCCGGATAGAGCACTAGGTAGCCGAGGGCGAAGACGATGGTGGCGACGAACAGCCAGAACCACCATTTCGGCAGCGGGTTGTCGTACTCCTCAATGCCGTCGAAGGCATGGCCGACGGTCTCGTCGGTGGCTTCGACGCGCTGGCCCTTGCGCGTGGATAACAGGATCCAGGTCAGGGTGGCGATGGTGCCCAGGGTGAGTACTGTGACGTACAGACTCCAGAAGAGGGTCATTCTTTGTTACTCCTAGAAGCTTGCTCTTGCGCGACGTGCTTGATGGCATCGGGGTCATCTGCAAAAGGCAGCAGAGTGGCTTCGTCAAAGTCCTTGTTGCGTCTGGCGCTAAACGCCCAGAGAGCCAGACCGATGAAGGCAACCATCACGACGACGGTGCCCAGGCCACGAATAGTCCCGATGTCCATCGCAATCACCGTTTGCTTTTGATAATGGTGCCAAGACCTTGCAGGTAGGCAACCAGGGCATCCATTTCGGTTTTGCCCTTGACGGCCTCACGTGCGCCGGCAATGTCTGCGTCGGTGTAAGGCACGCCCATGGAGCGCAGCACTTCCATCTTCTTGGCAGTGTCTTTGCCGTCCAGCTTGTTCTCGACCAGGAAGGGGTAGGCCGGCATGATCGACTCAGGCACCACGTTGCGCGGGTTGTACAGGTGCGCACGCTGCCACTCATCGGAGTAGCGGCCGCCGACACGGGCCAGATCCGGGCCGGTACGCTTGGAGCCCCAGAGGAACGGGTGGTCCCAGACGCTTTCACCGGCTACCGAGTAGTGGCCGTAACGCTCGGTTTCGGCGCGGAACGGGCGGATCATCTGCGAGTGGCAGCCGACGCAGCCGTTGGCGATATAAACGTCACGGCCTTCCAGCTCCAGGGCGGTGCGTGGCTTCATACCTTCCACCGGCTTGTTGGTGACGTCCTGGAAGAACAGCGGAACGATCTGGGTCAGGCCGCCGATGCTGACGGCGATGACCATGAAGAAGGCCAGCAGGCCGATGTTCTTCTCGACTACTTCGTGGTTCATCAATGGGCTCCTGCAGTGATCACGGCTGCGGCTTCAACTTCGGCCGGCTTCGAGGCGCGCACGGTGCGGAAAGTGTTGTAGGCCATCAGCAGCATGCCGGAGGCGAAGAACGCACCACCGATGGCGCGAACGACGAAGCCTGGCTGGCTGGCCTGCAGCGCTTCGACGAAGGAGTAGGTCAGGGTGCCGTCCTCGTTGATTGCACGCCACATCAGGCCCTGGGTGATGCCGTTGACCCACATGGAGGCGATGTACAGCACGGTGCCGATGGTGGCGAGCCAGAAATGCGCGTTGATCAGGCCCACGCTGTGCATCTGCGCACGGCCGTAGAGCTTCGGAATCATGTGGTACAGCGCGCCGATGGAGATCATCGCCACCCAGCCGAGGGCGCCGGCGTGCACGTGGCCGATGGTCCAGTCGGTGTAGTGGGACAGGGCGTTGACGGTCTTGATCGCCATCATCGGGCCTTCGAAGGTCGACATGCCGTAGAACGCCAGGGACACGACCAGGAAGCGCAGGATCGGGTCGGTGCGCAGCTTATGCCAGGCGCCGGACAGGGTCATCATGCCGTTGATCATGCCGCCCCAGCTCGGCGCCAGGAGGATGATCGACATGGCCATGCCCAGGGACTGCGCCCAGTCCGGCAGGGCGGTGTAGTGCAGGTGGTGCGGGCCGGCCCAGATATACAGGGTGATCAGCGCCCAGAAGTGGACGATCGACAGGCGATAGGAGTAGATCGGGCGCTCGGCCTGCTTCGGCACGAAGTAGTACATCATGCCGAGGAAGCCGGTGGTGAGGAAGAAGCCCACGGCGTTGTGGCCGTACCACCACTGGATCATTGCGTCGGTCGCGCCGGAGTACAGCGAATAGGACTTGAAGAGCGAAACCGGCATTTCCATGCTGTTGACGATGTGCAGCATGGCGGTGACCACGATGAAGGCACCGTAGAACCAGTTACCGACATAGATGTGCTTGGTCTTGCGCTTGATGACAGTGCCGAAGAACACCGCCGCGTAGGTCACCCAGACGATGCCCAGCAGAATGTCGATCGGCCATTCCAGTTCGGCGTATTCCTTGGTGCTGGTGTAGCCCAGCGGCAGGGTGATGCCGGCGGCCACGATCACCGCTTGCCAGCCCCAGAAGGTGAAGGCAGCCAGGCTGTCAGAGATCAGGCGCGTCTGACAGGTACGTTGCACCACGTAGTACGAGGTAGCGAACAGAGCACAGCCACCAAAGGCAAAGATCACCAGGTTGGTGTGTAGGGGGCGCAGGCGTCCAAAGCTCGTCCACGGCAGGCCGAAGTTCAGCTCCGGCCATACCAGTTGCGAGGCAATGAAAACGCCCATGCCCATGCCAAGGATCCCCCAGACCACCGTCATGATGGCGAACTGGCGGACCACCTTATAGTTATAAGCAGTCGGACTGATTGCTGTGCTCATTCTAAGGTTCCACGGTTTTGGGTATTTTTTAGGGTCAAAAATCGGCGGCAAGTATGTAGAAACAAGGTACTCATTGCAACGCCAAAAGCCGTAGCTATCGGGCTTCCAGGCTGCTTATACAAAATGTTTCGGCGTCCTGAAGCGTGCGCTTCTCAGATGCACGCGTGACTGCGGATGTCACGCGAAGAAGGGCGTGGCCTTGGTCTGTCGACCGCAGGCTGCTGGGCGAAGATTAGTCCAAGACAACTGGCAGGAAAGGCTGTTGGTCGGAGAGGTGCGACACTCAGTCGCAGCGTGAAAGAGCCCCAAGAATGGAACATGGCGATGCCGCATGCGTCTGGGGTCGCCTGGTGCAAATCGGTGCTGACGGCGGGATAGAACCCTTGGTTGCGACCGGCCGTTTGGCGTCGACCAGTGGGCGAGGCCGAGTTCATACAAAGAGAGGAAAACATGGCGAATACGCCACAACCTGATACTGACGATGAAGTTCCGCTGGAACCGCCCCAATGGCTGTGGAATCGACCAACTGGCGAACCCCGGGCCAGCTTGATTCTTGCCCACGGCGCCGGCGCGCCGATGGACAGCAGCTTCATGAGCGGCATGGCCGCCCGCTTGGCTGAGCGCGGCATTGCGGTGCTGCGCTTCGAGTTCGCTTACATGGCCGCGCGACGTGTGGATGGGCGCAAACGCCCGCCGAATCCGCAGGCGCAGTTACTGGCGCAATGGCGGGAGGTCTATGCCCAGGTGCGCCAACAAGCCGCAGGGCGATTGGCCATCGGCGGCAAGTCGATGGGCGGGCGGATGGCCAGTCTGTTGGCCGATGAGTTGGGGGCTGATGCGCTGATTTGTCTCGGCTATCCCTTTCATGCCGTCGGCAAGACCGACAAACCGCGAGTGGCGCACCTGGCGGCCTTGCAAACGCCGACGCTGATCGTCCAAGGCGAGCGCGATGCCATGGGCGATCGCCCGACCGTGGCGCAATACGCACTGTCGGCGGCAATCGAGTTGTGCTGGCTGGCGGCGGCCGATCATGACCTGAAGCCGTTGAAGGCCTCAGGCATCACCCATGACCAGCATCTGGACCGCGCGGCGGATGCGGTGGCGAGCTTCTTGATCCCGAGCTGAGGGCGCTTTTCTGTAGGAGCCGTAGGGTGGATGTCGCTTTTCACATCCACCGCTTTTCCGGTGGAAAACGCTTCGCGGTTTTCCACCCTACGGCCTGGCTTTAACGGTTGAAGCGCTCCACCAGTGCCGACTGATTGTGCGCAGTGGCGGTCAGTTCCCGGCTCAGTTGCGCGGTGTTCTGCGCTTCGCCGGCGGTCTGGTCGGCCAGTTGGGCGATGGTGGTGATGTTGCGGTTGATCTCGTCGGCCACCGCGCTTTGTTCTTCCGCGGCGGCGGCGATCTGGTTGGCCATGTCGGTGATGTTGGCGACCGCATCGCCGATCCCGGCCAGCGCCTGATCGGCCTGCTGCACGCGCTCGACGCCTTCGTCGGCCTGGCGGCGGCCGATCTCCATGGTCATCACCGCCTCTTCGGCCGTGCGTTGCAGCTTGGCGATCAACTGGTGGATCTGCTCGGTGGACTCGGCGGTGCGTTGCGCTAGCGAGCGCACCTCGTCGGCGACCACGGCGAAGCCGCGACCCATCTCGCCGGCGCGGGCGGCTTCGATGGCGGCGTTGAGAGCCAGCAGGTTGGTCTGGTCGGCGATGCCTTTGATCACATCGACCACGCCGCCGATCTCGTTGCTGTCTTGGGCCAGGCGGGTGACGGTTTCGCCGGTTTCGCCGACCGACAGCGACAGACGCTGGATCGCCTCACGGGTTTCCGCGGCGATGGTGCGTCCCTGGTTGGTCAGATTGTTGGCCGCCTGGGTGGCGATGGCGGTACGCGCGACATTGCTGGCCACCTCCAGAGTGGTTGCGGCCATTTCGTTGACGGCCGTGGCGACTTGCTCGGTTTCGACACGTTGGCGCTCGAGGCTGCCGGAGCTGCTTTGCGCCAGGCTGTCGGCCTGGCGTGCCTGCTGGGTCAGGTGCTCGGCGGTGTCCTGCAGGCGGGTCAGGCAGGTGCGCAAGTGCGCTTCCTGACTGAGGATCGACATCTCCAGTCGTCCTTGCGAGCCGCGGCTGTCGGTGTACATCTGCGCGATCAGCGGGTCCGAGGTGCTTTGTTCGGCCAGGTGCAGCAGCCGGCGCAGGCCGCTCTGCTGCCAGTTCAAGCTGAACAGACCGAGCGGGATCGCCAGCGCCGCGGCCAGCAACAGGCCCCAGCCGGAACCCAGCCAATTGCCGATCAAGCTGCCCAGCGCGGCGGTCAATATAAAAGGCAGCCAGTACTGCAGCAGCGGCAACCAGCTGTCACTGGCCGGGACCGCCGACTTGCCGGCATTGATCCGTTGATACAAGGCCTCGGCGCGGCGTACCTGTTCTGCCGTCGGTTTGACCCGCACCGACTCGAAGCCAACCACCTGGCCGTTTTCCAGCACCGGGGTGACATAAGCGTTGACCCAGTAGTGGTCGCCGCTCTTGCAGCGATTCTTGACGATGCCCATCCACGGCCGGCCTTTCTTCAACGTCGTCCACATATGGGCGAACACGGCTGGCGGCACGTCGGGGTGGCGCACGGTGTTGTGCGGGGCGTGCAGCAGTTCGTCGCGGCTGAAACCACTGATGGCGACGAAGTCGTCGTTGCAGTAGGTGATCTGCCCCTTGAGGTCGGTGGTGGAGATCAGCCGCTGCTGGGCAGGGAAGGTACGTTCGCGTTGGGTGATGGGTTGATTGTTACGCATGGGGCTTGTCCATAAGGTGGATAACCAGTGATCGGCCGCCACTGGGAAAATTTGAGCCGGAAGGCAAAAAAAGACCGGACGATTAGTCCGGTCGTTTTAGGGGCGGCAGTGTAATCCGATTGGACCGCGTTCACAGTTCTGTTGCCGGAATCACCCGGCGATCAGCTGCCGCAACACGTAATGCAGAATGCCGCCGGCCTTGAAGTACTCCACCTCGTTGAGGGTATCGATGCGGCACAGCACCTCGAAGCTGTCGCGGCTGCCGTCCTCACGATGCACCTCCACGGTCAGGTGCATCTTCGGGTGCAGTTCGACGCCGTCCAGGCCGCAGATGTCCAGGTTTTCGCGGCCGCTCAGCTTCAGGCTATTGCGGTCCTGGCCGTCCTTGAACTGCAGCGGCAGCACGCCCATGCCCACCAGGTTGGAACGGTGGATGCGCTCGAAGCTTTCGGCGATCACCGCCTTGATGCCCAGCAGGTTGGTGCCCTTGGCCGCCCAGTCGCGCGACGAACCGGTGCCGTATTCTTTGCCGGCGACTATCAGCAGCGGCGTGCCTTCCTCCTGGTAGCGCATGGAGGCGTCGTAGATCGCCAGCTTGTCGCCGCTGGGGATGTGCAGAGTATTGCCGCCTTCCTCGCCGCCGAGCATCTCGTTCCTGATGCGGATATTGGCGAAGGTGCCGCGCATCATCACTTCATGGTTGCCGCGCCGCGAACCGTAGGAATTGAAATCCTTGGGCTCCACGCCATGCCCTCGCAGGTAGCGGCCGGCCGGGCTGTCGGCCTTGATGTTGCCGGCCGGGGAGATGTGGTCGGTGGTCACCGAATCGCCGAGCAGGGCGAGGATGCGGGCGTGGTGGATGTCGCCGATGTGTGGCGGGGCGTCGCCGATATCCTCGAAGAACGGCGGGTGCTGGATGTAGGTGGAGTCGTCCTGCCAGACATAGGTATCGGTCTGTGGCACCTGGATCGCCTGCCACTTGGCGTCGCCGGCGAACACCTCGCCATATTCCTTGTGGAACATCGCGGTATCGACCTTCTGCACCGCTGCGGCGATTTCCGCCTGGCTGGGCCAGATGTCCTTGAGATACACCGGCTGGCCGTGCTTGTCGGTGCCGAGCGACTGGCTGCTGATGTCGAGGCGCACGCTGCCGGCCAGGGCATAGGCCACCACCAGCGGCGGCGAGGCCAACCAGTTGGTCTTCACCAGTGGATGCACGCGGCCCTCGAAATTGCGGTTGCCGGACAACACCGAGGCGACGGCCAGATCGGCCTGCTGGATGGCCTTCTCGATCGGCTCTTGCAGCGGTCCGGAGTTACCGATGCAGGTGGTGCAGCCGTAACCGACCAGATCGAAGCCCAGCTCGTTCAGATAGCTCGTCAGGCCGGCGGCGTTCAGGTAGTCGGTCACCACCTTGGAACCGGGCGCCAGCGAGCTCTTCACCCAGGGCTTGCGTTGCAGGCCTTTCTCCACCGCTTTCTTCGCCAGCAGGCCGGCCGCCATCATCACGCTGGGATTGGAGGTGTTGGTGCAGGAGGTGATGGCGGCGATCACCACCGCACCGTTCTTCAGGCGATGGGTGGCGCCTTCGTATTGGTAGTCGATTTCGCCGACATGGGAGGTGCCGCCGACCGCGGTTCCGCCGCCGCCCTCGTCGAGCAGGCGACCTTCTTCGTTGGGGCTCGACTTCAGTTGCAGGCCGAATAGGTCGTCGAAGGCCTTGGGCACCTGCGGCAGGGCGACGCGGTCCTGCGGACGTTTGGGACCGGCCAGGCTGGCCTCGACACTACCCAGGTCGAGCTCCAGGCTGTCGCTGAACAGCGGTTCGTGACCGGGCTCGCGCCACATGCCCTGGACCTTGGAGTAGGCCTCGACCAGCTTGACGGTATTCTCCGGACGGCCGGACAGGCGCAGGTAGCTGAGGGTAATCTCGTCGACCGGGAAGAAGCCGCAGGTGGCGCCGTATTCCGGGGCCATGTTGGCGATGGTGGCGCGGTCGGCCAGCGGCAGGTCGGCGAGGCCGTCGCCGTAGAATTCGACGAATTTCCCCACCACCCCCTTCTTGCGCAGCATCTGGGTGACGGTCAGCACCAGGTCGGTGGCGGTAATGCCTTCGTGTAGTTTGCCGGTGAGCTTGAAGCCGATCACCTCGGGAATCAGCATCGACACCGGCTGGCCGAGCATGGCCGCTTCCGCCTCGATCCCGCCCACGCCCCAGCCGAGTATGCCGAGGCCGTTGATCATGGTGGTGTGCGAGTCGGTGCCCACCAGGGTGTCGGGGAAGGCGAAGGTCTGGCCGTCCTCGTCCTTGGTCCAGACGGTGCGGCCGAGGTATTCCAGGTTGACCTGGTGGCAGATGCCGGTGCCCGGCGGCACCACGCTGAAGTTGTCAAAGGCATGCTGGCCCCAGCGCAGGAAGCTGTAGCGCTCGCCGTTGCGCTGCATCTCGATCTCGACGTTTTCTGCGAAGGCCTGCTTGGAGGCGAATTTGTCGACCATCACCGAGTGGTCGATGACCAGGTCGACCGGCGACAGCGGGTTGATCCTCTGCGGGTCGCCACCGGCCTTGGCCATGGCGGCGCGCATGGCCGCCAGGTCGACCACCGCCGGCACGCCAGTGAAGTCCTGCATCAGCACGCGGGCCGGGCGGTACTGGATCTCGTGGTCGGAGCTGCGGGTTGTCTGCCAGTCCACCAGTGCCTTGATGTCATGGGCACTGACGGTGGCGTTGTCTTCCCAGCGCAGCAGGTTTTCCAGCAATACCTTCAACGACATCGGCAGGCGGCTGATGTCGCCGAGGCTCTTGGCGGCCTCGGCGAGGTTGTAATAGTGGTAGGTCTTGCCGTCGACATCGAGCGTACGGCGGCTGTTCAGGCTATCCAGGGAGGGCATTTTTATCTCCTCTTGGCCCGCACGGCACGGCACGGGCCTGGCTATCGGCTCAGGAATCTTCAACCTAGACCGCTTCGGGTGGTCCTGCCTGTTTAACTGGGCTGTCCGCCGACGTTCGGGTTGTTAACTCCGTTATCATGCGCGGCTTGAGGAGACCCCCGATGAATTCTTTGTTATTGCACTGCCGTCCCGGTTTCGAGGGCGAGGTGTGCGCGGAAATCAGTGAACACGCCGCCCGCCTGAACGTCGCCGGCTACGCCAAGGGTAAGCCCGGTACGGCTTACGCCGAGTTCATCTGCAGCGAGGCGGACGGCGCCGAGCGCCTGATGCGCGGCCAGCGCTTCAACCGGCTGATCTTCCCGCGCCAGTGGGCGCGTGGAACCTTCGTCGAGTTGCCGGAAAGCGACCGCATCAGCGTGCTGCTCGAGGCCCTGGCGGCATTCCCGGTCTGCGGCAGCCTGTGGCTTGAGGTGCTCGACACCAACGACGGCAAGGAGCTTTCCAACTTCTGCAAGAAGTTCGAGGCGCCCCTGCGCAAGGCCTTGAACAAGGCCAGCAAACTGGTCGAGGACGGTCACAAGCCGCGCCTGCTGCTGACCTTCAAGAGTGGCCGCGAGGTGTTCCTCGGTCTGGCCGAGGCGAACAATTCGGCGCTGTGGCCGATGGGCATCCCGCGCCTGAAGTTCCCTCGCGAGGCGCCGAGCCGCTCGACCCTCAAGCTTGAGGAGGCCTGGCATTTCTTTATCCCGCGCGAGCAATGGGATGAGCGCCTGTCGGGCGAGATGACGGGGGTCGACCTCGGCGCCGCGCCCGGTGGCTGGACCTATCAACTGGTCCGACGCGGCATGCTGGTGACCGCCATCGACAACGGGCCGATGGCCGAGAGCCTGATGGATACTGGGCTGGTCCAGCATCTGATGGTCGACGGTTTCACCTGGAAGCCGAAGCAGCCGGTGGACTGGATGGTCTGCGACATCGTCGAGAAGCCGGCGCGCAACGCCGCCTTGCTGGAAACCTGGATCGGCGAGGGCCTGTGCCGCGAGGCGGTGGTCAACCTCAAACTGCCGATGAAGCAGCGCTACGCCGAGGTGCGGCGCTTGTTGCAGCGGCTTGAGGACGGTTTCGCCGCGCGCCGGATCAAGGTGTCGATCGCCTGCAAGCAGCTCTACCACGACCGCGAGGAAGTGACCTGCCATCTGCGCCGGTTATAAGCGGACGTCGGGTGGCGGAGTGAAGCGCCCGTAGCCCGATGCCGTTCGGACTTTCTCTCACCCTGACCCTCCCGCAAAGGGAGCGGTCTGATCGGGGCTCGGAAACGCCGGGAGGGCGGCTAACACCTGCTTATCAATAAACGCCGCCTTGCATCATTCCCCCTCTTGATTGGCGGGATAGCCGCTTTAGGTTGGGTATCGCTAGTCCTGTGCGATCCCCTAAGATCGCAGGGCATTTCAGTGGCGAGGTGGTAATGAATTTTTCCGAATTGATGCGGGCGGTGCGTGGCAACCCGAACGACGTGGTGGTGCCGAGTCATTGGGGGCAAGGCCGGGCCGGTTTCGGTGGGCTGGCGGCGGCGCTGGTGTACGAGGCGATGCGTGCCAAAGTCCCCGCCGGGCGTCCGGTGCGTTCGCTGGCAATCACCTTCGTCGGCCCGCTGGCGGTCGATACGCCGGTGAGTTTCGAGGTCGAGGTGCTGCGCGAAGGCAAGGCCGTCAGCCAGGTGCTTGGCCGCGCCGTGCAGGACGGTCAGGTGGTGACCTTGGTGCAAGGCAGCTTCGGCGGCGCGCGCGAGTCGGCGATCAAGGTCGAGGCCGAACTGGCTCCGGCGATGAAGCCCGCCGAGGAAGCCATGGAGCTGCCCTATGTGAAAGGCGTGACGCCGGAATTCACCCAGCACCTGGCGATGCGCTGGGCGGTTGGCGGCATGCCATTCACCAATACACCGAAGCGGCAGATGGGCGGCTGGGTGCGCTTTCGCACCGAAACCGAGGCCCGGCCGGTGGACGAAGCCGACCTGCTGGCCCTGGTCGATGCCTGGCCGCCGGCCGTGTTGCCGCACCTGCGCCAGAAGGCGCCGGGCAGTTCGCTGACCTGGACCATAGAGTTCGTCCAGCCGGCGCCGACCCTGAGCACCCTGGACTGGTGCCAGTACCTGGCGGAGATCGACCATGCCCAAGACGGTTATGGCCATGTCGCCGCCAAGCTGCGGACCCCGAGCGGCGAGTTGGTGGCGATTAGCCGGCAGACGGTGGCGGTGTTCGGCTAGGACGGGCGGAGAAGGACGGAGTTGACCTTCACCCGTTCAGATCGCCGGCAAACGAAAAAACGCCCGCGCGCAGGCCGTGGTGTGCTCGGCCACTTGCTCCGGGCTTTCGCCACGATGACGGGCGACCTCCTGCAGGACCTCGGTGAGAAAGGCGGGCTCGTTGCGGCCGTGTTTGGGTTTTGGCCGCAGGCTGCGCGGCAACAGATAGGGCGCATCGCTCTCTAGCATCAGGCGACCCTGGGGGATTTCCCGCATCAGCGGATGCAGATGGGTGCCGCGGCGCTCGTCGCAAATCCAGCCGGTGATGCCGATGTGCAGGTCCATATCCAGGTAGTTGAACAGCGCGCGCTTATCGGCGGTGAAGCAATGCACCACCGCCGCCGGTAGGCGGTCACGGTAGTCGCGCAGGATTTCGCGCAGGCGTTGATCGGCCTCGCGCTCATGCAGGAACACCGGCAACTGCAGTTCCACGGCCAGTGCCAACTGTTCCTCCAGCGCCTTTTCCTGTGCAGGGCGCGGCGAGAAGTCACGGTTGAAGTCCAGCCCGCATTCGCCGACCGCGCGTACCTCAGGCTCCCGCAGTAGCGCGCGCAACTGGTTGGCGCTGGCACTGTTCCAGTGGCTGGCATCGTGCGGATGGACGCCGGCGGTGCAGAACAGCCGTTCGCTGCTTTCATCCAGTTGCCGGCAGAGGGCCAGGGATTGTTCGCTGCCGGCCAGGCTGGTGCCGGTGAGAACCAGCTGGCAGACACCGGCCTCGTAAGCGCGGGCCAGTACGGCTTCAAGCTGCTGGGTGAAGCTGGCGTGGGTCAGATTGATGCCGATGTCGATGAGTTGCATGGTGCTACCTCGAAACTGAGCCGTGCAGCATAACAGAGCGCGTTTCTCATAAATAAAACTAACAAATACATATAGTTAACGTTAACTATTAATGTTGGATAGTGGGTGGGGCTGGCGTCACGCGACCTGCTGTGCCAACCTCCGCGCCCCGCGTGTTGGGGAACTCCCCGATTGCGCAACGCTCTCAGACGATCGGCTTTCAGTGGTTTAAACCGATCTGCCCCGGAGACACGATGACGCGACCGCTGCTGTTTCTGCTCTGTCTGCTGGCGCTGTTGCCATTGCCGGCGGCTGCGCGCCTGGCCGGGCCGCCGGAAACCTGGCAGCAGTCGGGCAATGCCCGCGATCTGGCGCAGATCCGCAGCAGCGGCGTATTGCGCGTGCTGGTCAATCAGAGTCGCAACAGTTCTGGCGCGGTCAAGGGCCAGAGCATCGGCATCGAATATCACCGCCTGCGGGCGTTCGAGCAGTACCTCAACAGCAAATCCCGCGATGGCCGCCCGCTGACCCTGAAGATCATCCCCAAGGCCAAGGACCAGTTGCTGGCGGCCCTGCAGCGCGGCGAGGGCGACCTGGTCGCGCCGGGGGAGCTGCTCAGCGCCCGTAGCGGCCAGCAGGTCAGTGCCACCGCGGCGTTCCGCAACAACGTGCCGATCGTGCTGGTCAGTCGCCAGGGTGACCGGCGCTATCAGCGCCTGGAACAACTGGCTGGGCGCAGCCTGGCATTGCCGGTGGGCAGTGCGGCGGATGAAGCGCTGCGGGCGGTCAACCAGAAACTGGCGCAGCGCAGGCTGGCGCCGATGATGATCGAGTGGGTCGACCCCAGTCTGGCGGTCGAGGATGTGCTGGAACTGGTCCAGGCCGGCATTCTCCCGCGTAGCGCGGTAGAGCTGCCCATCGCCGAGCGCTGGGCCAAGGTCATGCCCAAGTTGCGCATCGACAAGCAATTGGTCTTGGCCAATGAAGGCGACATGAGCTGGTTCGTACGCCGCGATGCACCCATGCTGCGCGCCAGTGTCGACCGCTTCATCAAGACCTACCATGTGCCCACCGATCAGGATGCCGATTTTCAGCGGGTCTATCGGCGTCTGTATCGGGTGCATTCGCCGTTGGCGCTGGCCGATCGGCAGCGCCTGGAGAAGGTCCGCCCGGTCCTGCAGCGCTATGCCGAGCAGAATGACTTCGATTGGCTGGCGTTGGCGGCGCTGGCCTTCAAGGAGTCGACCCTGAATCCTGCCGCACGCGGGGCTGGCGGGGCCACCGGGCTGATGCAGATCACGCCGGCGGCAGCGCGCCGTGTGGGCGTTGGCAACGTGCAGGCGCTTGATGGCAATGTGAAGGCCAGTGCCAAGTACCTGGCGATGATCCGCCGCAACTATTTCAGTAGCCGGCAGATCACCGAGCGTGAACGCCTGGCGTTTGTCTTGGCGGCCTACAACCTGGGGCCGGAACGGGTGCAAGGTCTGCGTGCGGAGGCGCGCCGGCGCGGCCTGAACAGCAATCAGTGGTTCTTCCAGGTCGAGCGTATTGCCATGGAGCAGCTGGGTATGGGGGTGGCCAGCTACGTCAGTGCGGTGAACAAGTACTACCTGGCGTATGACCGCGAGCGCGATTCGCTGGAACGGCAGGGGCGACGGGTTAGCTCACGCTAACCGCCTATTTTTCGATAGGTATGGCGGATTTTTTGCGCCTTTTTAAACGGATTAATAATTTAGGCTAGCCTCAACTTAACCCTCTCAGCCAAAGGACCCTCGCTCCATGAACAACGCGCTCAAAGCTGTTTTCGCTACTCAGGCCGGTTACGGCATCACGCTGCTGCGCGTGGTCACCGGCCTCACCTTCGCCGCCCACGGCTCACAGAAACTGTTTAGCTGGTTCGGCGGTCACGGTCTGGCCGGTGTCGGCCAGTGGATGGAAAGCATCGGTCTTACCCCCGGCTACCTGATGGCGTTGCTGGCCGGTAGTGCCGAGTTCTTCGGTGGCATGGCGCTGGTGCTGGGCCTGTTGGTTCGTCCGGCAGCCCTCGCCTTGATCGTGAACATGGTGGTGGCGATTTTCGCGGTGCACTGGGTCAATGGCTTCTTCATCACCGAGAATGGCTACGAGTACGCCATGATCCTCGGCCTGATCAGCGCCGTGCTGCTGATCGAGGGCGCCGGCAAGCTGTCGTTGGATCGCCGCATCGCCAGCTGAGCCTGAGCGAGTCAAACAAAAGCCCGCATGATGCGGGCTTTTGTCGTTTAGGTGACGTCTGTCGCGTTACAGCCCAGCGTTCTTCAGGCGGTTGGCCTGCTGGCGATACACGGTGGTCGGATTGGTCTCGAACAGGCTGGTGAGGCCGAAGGTCTGGTTGACCTCGTCGAGGTGGTTCATCCGGTAGTTGTCGCGGATGACTTGACCGAGGTGCGAACTGCAGCGGCCGACCAGGCCGTCGTTGGGCTCGCTGAAGGTCAGCGAACTGGCGCCGAGCATCAGGTCGCTGACGTCCAGGACGTTGGTCAGCGGGCTGGTGCCGCTCCACGAGTAGTAGCGCACGCCATTCACCGAATAGGCGCCCTCGCCGCAGGCGCTGCTCGGAATGCCCGCAGGGAATTTGGCGTTGAACACCGCCGCGCCGGCGCTATTCAGCGACTCCAGCGAGCCGAGGGCGTTCTGCGGCGTGGTGCTCGGACTGGTGGAGAGGAAGTTGATCAGTGCACCGAGGCCATTGACGATGCCGGCGAGGATCGCTTCCCCGGCCGAGTCCGGCGGGATCTGGCGCAGGAAGTCGGCGGTGGCCGAGCCCTTGTGCGGGCTGCCGACGCTGGTCATCGAGGCGACCAGGTCCGGGCGCACCCCGGCCACGTAGCGGGCGGTGGGGCCGCCATGGCTGTGGCCGATCAGGTTGACCTTGGGCTTGCCGCTGATGGCGACAATCTCCTCGACCTGGGCCAGCAACTGTTCGCCACGGGCTTCGGAAGTGTCCAGCTGGCTGACTTCGGTGACGTATACCTTAGCGCCGTCGCTGCGCAGCGCGCCAGGAATGCCGTACCAGTAGTTGATGCCGAGGATGCTGTCGAAGCCGAGCATGCCGTGGGCCAGGACGATGGGGTACTGGGTCTGGGTATAGCCGGACGAGCCGAACAGTCCCGCTTGGGCCGGCCCGCTGAAGGCACAGGCGGTGCCCAGGCAGAGGGCGAGCAGAGTCTTGTTTTTGTTCATGGGCGCTCTCGAGATAAATGGGGCGCGGGCAGGCTTCCATGCTCCCTGGGGATGGCCTCGTCCAGAGGCTGACGACGAAAAGGCAGGAAGCGTGCCATGTTCTCGGGCGCGGAATGGAGAAGGCTCTGGTGCAAGCCCTGGGGCGATGCCGGGGCGAGAAGTCGCAAGGAGTCCAGCCTGGATGTCTGTTACAGGCTGAAACGCGCGGGTGTTGGTTAGGCGCGAGGTTCCCAGCCGGTTGTCAGAAGATGCCTTCCACCTAGCCGAAGGTTAGGGTCTGTTGACGTTTCGTCACGAACCGCGTTGCCGCGCAACCCGCAGAGACAGGTCTGTTTTTGCGCGGCGCATCGTTGCTCGACGCTCATTTGAAACGACCAAACTTCGCGTCTCGCGCCTAGCCCCGCGCAAAAACAGGCTCCGTCGCGGCCGTGACGAAACGTCAACAGACCCTAGGTGGCACAGGAGCACTCTTCAGCTTTTGCTCGGTTGTTGCCGGGCCTTGTTCATCTGCTCGGCGGCCTCTAGACGCAGCCGTTCGCGCTCGTCAAAACCTTCCTCGGCCAGACGCCGGATGGCGGCCTGCTTGTCGGCCTCGCTCAGCCCATCCTGGGCCGCGATCCTGGCTTTCTCGGCGCTGTAGGCCTCGACCCGCTGCTTCCAGGCGGCGCGTTGCTGATCCAGCGTCTCCAGGCGAGTGGTCGCTTCGCTGCCGACCAGCTGTTGACGCATGGCTCGAATCTGTTCGGCGCTGGCGCCCTGAGCCTGCAACTCGGCGGTGCGCGCCAGCAGTTCGCTCTGCAGCTGCGGCAACACGCTGTCCTGCAGTTCCGTCGGCAGGCTTTCGCGCAGGCGATCCATGGCGGTGCCCTTGGCTGCGGCGTCGAGGCTGCTGTCGCGGCTGATCGCCAGGCGTTCGAGGTTGAAGCGGTTGTAGGCCTCTTCCAGGGCGAAGAGCGCCTGGTGCGCCTCGGGGCTGAAGATGCGCGCGCGCAGGTCGTGGACCGCTGTCTCGCGGCGGCGGATGGCGTCCAGATCGTTGAGCACCGGCAGGTCGCGCTCCAGCAACACCAGCTCGCGCTTGTAGCTGAGGTACTGGTCGAGCAGTGCCTGGGCCTGGCCTTCGGCCGGCTCGTCCAGAACGGCGGCGATGTAGTCGCGCAGCCGCTTGATGCTGGTCTTCAGTGGTTCCTCGCCGATGGCGCTGAGGAAGTAGTCGAACAGGCGGCGGATGTCCTGGGTGATCAGCAGGTTGCCACTTTCGTCGATGCTGAAGCCGCCGTCCACCTCGGTGCCGCGAAAGGAGGGGGGCAGTGGCACGACACTGGGCGGCAGCGCGGATGTCTTGGTGGGCGCCTGGGGCTCGGCAGCCGGGGTGGCGCTGGATGCATCAGTGGTTTCGCTGGTGCGAGAGGGGGCCTCCGGAGCCGGTATGGGCTGCTGGAGGAGAAACATGGCCACGGCGGCGATGAATAGCACGGGCAGCAGCAACAGCAGTTTCTTCACGGACAATTCCTTGGCAAAGGTCGGAGTGACGAAGAGTTAGCACAAGCCATGCCAGCGTGCCGCCGCTTCGCGAAAAGCCTTGTGGGGCGGGGCTTGCGGCATTCTGGCCGATTCGCTGAGGGCTGGGGCGGTTACGTCGCGTAACGCCCATGGGGGCCGGGACGCCGTGGCGTCCCGGCAGACGCGGTCACAGTCCGGCGTTCTTCAGACGGTTGGCCTGCTGGCGGTAGACGACCTTGGGATCGGTCTCGAACAGGCTGGTGAGGCCGAACGTCTGGTTCACCTCGTCGAGGTGGTTCATCCGATAGTCGTCGCGGATGGTCATGCCCAGGTGTGAGCCGCAGGCGCCGACCAGGCCGTCGTTGGGGGCACCATCGAAGACGACGGAGGTCAGGCCCAAAAGGGCATCGCCGGCATCGGCCGCGTTGGTCAGCGGGCTGGTGCCGCTGAACGAGTAGTAGCGCACGCCGTTCACCACATAGGCGCCTTCGCCGCAGGCTGTGGTCGGCACGCCCTGCGGATGGCGGGCGTTGAAGGCGGTGATCCCGGGAGTATCGAGAGAGGCCAGCGCTGTGGCGGCATCCTGGGCAGTCCACGGATCCCCCGGCGAGAGGAAGTCGATGTAAGCCGCCAGCGCATTGTTCACGCTATTGAGGAAGTCCGTGGAGCCTGCAGGCTGGTTGGCGATCATGTCGGCCAGTGGTACGCCTTGGCTGGGGCCGGCGACGCTGGTAACCGATGCCACGAGGTCCGGACGCACCGAGGCGACATATCGCACGGTCGGCCCGCCGTGGCTGTGGCCGATCAGGTTGACCTTGGGCTTGCCGGTGATGGCGATGATCTCCTCGACCTGCTGGAGCAGTTCCTCGCCGCGCAGTTCGGTGCTGTTGAGCTGGCTGACTTCGGTCAGGTGCACGTCGGCGCCGCCCGAGCCGAGCGCCAGGGGAATGCCGTACCAGTAGCTGACGCCGAGGATTCGGTCGAAGCCGAGGACGCCGTGGGTCAGCAGGATCGGGTATTTGGTCTTGGTGTAATCGAGCAGGCCGGCCTGGGTTTGAGCTGACAGTGCCATGCTGGCGCCGAAGCACAGGGCGAGGAGGGTATTTTTCTTATTCATTGTGTGCTCTTCAGGGTTGGAGTTCGGGCGAGATGCAAGGCCTTGCCTGCCCATTTCACCCTTCCATGGGTGAGTGCAGGAGGGATGGCAGGAAACATGCCATTTCCTGGCGATTGGCACGCGCGGCTCTGGACTGCACTTCTTTGTCGAAACGCGATTTTTCACCGGGCTGGCGGGGGCATAGATCTTGTTACATGGGGAAGCGCCCGCTGCTGCGATTTGCCTCCAACCGTAGCGTTGTTGCAGCAGAAAATCGGCGTCTGCGACGGTGTTTGGGCCTGCTAGAAGCAGAAAAGCCGCCACGGGTGGAGGTTTTTTGCGGCTTGGGGATCGGTGGGTTAACCCAGTTGTGTGACTAGTCGGTCATCCTTTGGCTGTTGGACTCGCCATCACCCTGCGAGTCGCGGGCTGTGTTACCGCCTGGTTTGTGGCCGACGGCGGCATCGTTGTTCCGTGAGGGCGGCAGTAGCGGCCACTGGCTCAGTACCCGATAACGCGTGCCTTTGGCGTTGCTCTCCGAAACGAACAGGGCGAAGTGCTCGACCTGCCAGGCAAATGCGGGAGCTGGGCCGGCCGGCAGCCGGGAACAATGCCGGGCCAGGGTCAGGTGGGGATGGAACGCCCGGCTTTCCAGGTTGAAGCCTACCAGTTGCAGCCGTTCGCGCAGCTCATGCACCAATTGCAGCAACGCTTCGGGCGGTTGGCTGAGAGCAAGGTGCAACAAACCGTTATTCCAGCGCTCCAGTCGGTCGAGTTGGAGCCGGAAGCTGTGCCCATCGATGGACGCGGCCAAGGCTTTCAGCTCGGGCAGGCGGCCGCGTGGTTGCGCGCCGAGGAATATCAGCGTCAGGTGCAGGTTGTTCGCGGTTACCGGGCGGCTGTGCGTGGACAGGCTATCGCGCCAGTCGACCATGGCCTGCGCCTGTTCGGGCGGGCAGGGCAGGGCGAAGAACAGACGCAGGGGCGGCGTAGTCATGGGCAGGCTCCCGGATTGGTTGCCTTGACAGTATCGCGCGAGATTTCCTAGGATGCCGCTCAAGCGCCGATTTAAACAGCTACTTGCGGGGCGCGGAGGTCTTCTCTGAAGGCATCGAAATACCGCTAAAACGCTGGTTCGGTGTCGCCTCTCACCGCTGCCCAGCGGGATTCCCGAGGCGGAGACGCGCACCATGACCTGTCCCCAACCACTCATTCGCCTGGCCCCGATCACCAGCGGGCCGATTCTGCGCAACCCCAAGATACTGCTCAGCGGCGAACACCAGCCGACCCTGCTGCGTTATCTCGAGGGCTGGCCCAAGCGCTGGAGCCAGCCGCGCACCCTGCTGATTCAGTTCGCCCACGAAGGCGAATCGCTGGCGCGCTTTGCGACGAATAGCTTCGACCTGGCCGTGGTCCAGGCCCCAAGCCGCGAGCAATTGCCGGAGCTGGTGCGCGAGCTGATCCGGGTCGCCCGCCAGGGGCTGATTACCCGCCGCCGGGCCTAGCTCAGACCGGCTCGCGATGGTCGCGCAAGTGCTCAGGGATAGTGGATGTCGACGATATAGCAGGTCTTCTCGCCGGTCGGAGTCTGCACCCGCACTTCGGCGTCCAGGGCCTTGCCGATCATGGCGCGCGCCAGTGGCGAGTCGATGCTGATCAGGTTCTGCTTCAGATCCAGCTCGTCCGGGCCGACGATGCGATAGCGCGACTCCGCGCCGTCTTCGTCCTCGATGGTCACCCAGGCGCCGAAATACACCTTGCTCGGATCGGAAGGGCGTTCGCTGACGACCTTGAGGTTTTCCAGGCGCTTGCTGAGAAAACGCACACGGCTATCGATCTCGCGCAGCATCTTCTTGCCGTAGGTGTATTCGGCATTCTCCGAGCGGTCGCCCTGGGCTGCCGCCTCGCTGACCGCCTGAGTGACTTGCGGGCGGCGCACGTGCCAGAGCTCATGCAGTTCGGCGCGCATCCGTGCTTCGCCTTCGGGAGTGATCAGCGGTGTGCCCGCGCTGCGCGGTGGACGATAACGACTCATGCGGTTCGGCTACTGGGGGGAAGAGCACAGTTTACCAAGCTCAACCTTCGCGCAACACGCTGAGCGGACTGGCATTCAGGGCCCGGCGAGTGCCCAGCATGCCGGCACCACCGATCAGCAGGGCACCTATCAGCGGCAACAGCAGGAGCCAGGGATGCGGATGCCAGTTCATATCGAAGGCGAAGCGATACAGCAGAAAGCTCACCAGTTCACAGCCCAGCGCCGCCAGTATGCCGCTGCCGGCGCCGAGCACGGCGAACTCGGCGCGGCGCGCGCTGGCCAGCAACTGGCGCCGGGCCCCGAGGGCGCGCAGCATGGCGCCCTGGCGGATGCGTTCGTCAAGGGTCGCCTGCAGGCCGGCGAACAGCACGGTGAGGCCGGCGGCCAGCACGAACAGCAGGACATATTCCACCGCCAGGGTGACCTGGGCGAGGATGCTGCGCAGTTGCGCCAGCAGGGCATCGACCTGCAGCAGGGTGACGGCCGGAAAGGCACGGGCCAGTTCGACCAGCTGCTGCTCATGGTGCGGCGGCAGATAGAAGCTGGTCAGGTAGGTGACCGGCAAATCCTGCAGCGTGCCGGGCTCGAAGACCATATAGAAGTTGGGCTGGAAGCTGTCCCAATCGACCAGACGGAAGCTGCTCACCCGGGCCTCGCGCTCGAGCCCGCCGACGTTGAAGCTGAGGCGATCGCCCAGCTTGAGACGCAGGCTTTCCGCCAGCTTGGCTTCCACCGAGACGCCGGGCAACTCGCTGGCATGGGCGCTATTCCACCAGCTGCCGGCGGTCAGCTGGTTGCTTTCCGGTAGCTCGGTGGCCCAGGTGAGGCTGAGGTCGCGGCGAACGGCGCGGTCACCGGTGCTGTCCTTGCTGACGACCTGCCGTACCGGCTCGCCGTTGATGGCCACCAGCCGTCCCGGCACCACCGGATAGAGCGGCGTCGGATGTGACGAGAGTTGGGCCAGACGGGCAGCGAACGCGTCTTTCTCGGCGGGCAGCACATTGAGGGCAAAGTGATTGGGGGCATCGGCCGGCAACTGATCCTGCCAGGTGTCCAGCAGTTCGCTGCGCAGCAGGGTGATCAGCGCCATGGCCAGGAGGATCAGGCCGAAGGCCAGCGACTGGCCGGCTGCAGCCAGGGGATGACGCAATAGCTGACCCAGCCCTAGACGCCAGGGCAGGGCTGCGCGCGCCAGCAAACGGCGCAAACCGCGCAGGCAGAACAGCAATAGCCCGCCGAGCAGCGCAGCGGCGACCAGACCACCACCGAGCAAGCCTAAGGTCAGGCGTAGATCCAGGCTGAGGCGCCACATGATCAGGCCGAGGGCCAGCACGGCAGCGCCATAGACCAGCCAGGCGCTCGGCGGCAACGGCAGCAGGTCGCGGCGCAGTACCCGCAGCGGCGGAACGCGGCCGAGGGCGGCCAGTGGCGGTAGAGCAAAGCCGGCCAATGCGACCAGGCCGGTGGCGATGCCGGCCAGCGCCGGCAGCAGACCGCCCGGCGGTACCGTAGCGGGTAGCAAGCCTTGCAGGAGATGGAACAGCCCCAGTTGCGCCAGCCAGCCGAGCAGGGCGCCGCACAGGCTGGCCAATAAACCGAGCTGCGCCAACTGCAGGCTATATAGCCCTAAGGTTTCCCGGCGCGAGAGCCCCAGGCAGCGCAGCAGGGCGCTGGCATCGAAGCGCCGGGCGGCGAAACGTGCGGCCGACAAGGCGACCGCGACCCCGGCGAGCAGCACCGCCGCCAGGCTGGCGAGGTTCAGATAGCGCTCGGCGCGGGCCAGCGCTCCACCGATCTGGCGGTTGCCGTCGCGGGCGTCTTCGAGGCGCTGGCTGGGCGTCAGGTCGGGTTTGACCGCGCGGCGGTAGTCCGCCAGCGCCTGTGGGCTGCCGCGCCACAGCTCGCGGTAGCGCACACGGCTGCCGGGCTGGACGATGCCGGTGGCGGCGAGGTCGGCGAGATGCATCAGCACTCGTGGCGTCAGGCTATAGAAGTCGCCGGCGCGATCCGGTTCGTAGGTCAGTACGCGGCTGAGTTTCAGCGTCTTGTTGCCGACCTCGATCGGGTCGCCGACTCGCAGGTTCAGGGCCGCGAACAGGCGCGCCTCGGCCCAGGCCTCGCCGGGTTGCGGCCCCTTGCCGACGCTTTCCGGCTGATAAGGCGCTGCGGCGCTTTTCAACTGGCCACGCAGGGGATAGGCGCTGCCCGCCGCCTTGACGCTGGCCAGCTGGATGCCATTGTCGGTGGCGATCACGCTGGAAAACTCGACCACCTGTGCATGCTCCAGGCCCAGACGCTTACCGCTGTCGATCTGCTCAGGCGTTGCTGGTGAACTGCCGTTGAGCACCAGATCGGCGCCGAGGAATTCGGTGGCGCGCAGCAGCATGGCGCCGTTCAGACGTGCGCCGAAGTAACCGATGGCGGTACTGGCGGCGACGGCCACCAGCAGGGCGAAGAACAGCACGCGCAACTCGCCGGAGCGGGCGTCACGGAGCAGTTGCCGGTAGGCGAGGGCGCCCAAGCGGGACAGGGACATGCCGGCCATCAGGGCTCCACGTGGTCGACCAGGCGACCGCCTTCCAGACGGATCAGACGCCGGCAGCGATGGGCCAGACGTTCGTCATGGGTCACCAATACCAGCGTGGTGCCACGTTCCTGGTTCAGCTCGAACAACAGGTTGCTGATGCGCTCGCCGGTCTGGCTGTCGAGGTTGCCGGTCGGCTCGTCGGCAAACAGCACATCCGGCTCGGCGGCAAAGGCGCGAGCGATGGCCACTCGCTGCTGCTCGCCGCCGGACAGGTGGCGCGGCGAATGGCTGAGCCGTTCGCCCAGGCCGACCCGTCCGAGCAGCTCGGTCGCGCGGGCACGGGCATCGCGGCGGCCTTCCAGCTCGAGCGGCAGCATGACGTTTTCCAGTGCATTGAGGTTGTCGAGCAATTGGAAGGACTGGAAGACGAAACCGGTGTGTTCCGCTCGTACCCGCGCGCGCTGATCTTCATCGAGCGCGCCGAGGTTGCGTCCGGCCAGGGTGACTTCGCCCGCGCTGGGTAGGTCGAGGCCGGCGAGCAGACCGAGGAGGGTGGATTTGCCCGAGCCGGAAGTGCCGACGATCGCCAGACTGTCGCCGCGGTTCAGCACGAGGGAGAGGTCGTCGAGGATGGTCAGCTCGCCTTCCGCGCAGGGGACCACTTTGCTAAGGTTCTGCGCAGTCAGAATGCTTGTGCTCATGGAGAATCCAATGCGTAGCTGGTGGTTGGGCAGTGCCCTGATGTTGCTACTGTGGGCTCAAGGCGCCGTTGCAGGCACAGTGCTGGTCGTCGGCGATAGTATCAGCGCCGCTTTGGGCCTGGATACCAGCCAGGGTTGGGTCGCCTTGCTGGAAAAGCGCCTGGCACAAGAGGGGTTCGACTACCGGGTGGTCAACGCTTCGATCAGCGGCGACACCAGTGCGGGCGGCCTCGCACGGCTGCCGGCGTTGCTGGCGGAGCATCGTCCAGACCTAGTGATTTTCGAACTGGGCGGCAACGATGGTCTGCGCGGTCAGCCCCCGGCGCAATTGCAACAGAATCTTGCCGCGATGATCGACAGTGCTCGCAGCAACGGCGCCAAGGTGTTGTTGTTGGGTATGCGTTTGCCGCCCAATTATGGTGAGCGCTACACCCATGCCTTCGCCGAGGTGTTCCAGGCGCTGGCCGAGCAAAAGCAGGTGTCGTTAGTGCCGTTCTTCCTCGAGGGGGTTGGCGGCGTACCCGGGATGATCCAAGCCGACGGCATTCACCCGACCGCCACGGCGCAGCCGCGACTGCTGGATAACCTCTGGCCGACATTGAAACCCTTGCTCTGAGACTTTTCCGCACACAGCCTTTCGGCTAATGTGGCGCCCCCTGCTCAGGAGCCTTCGATGCCCCGTCCCGCCTGGTCTTTGCATGCCTATCAAGTGATTGAGCCAGACGAGCAGCTGGATCTTTTCGCTTGTCGCGAGGTACGCCTGCATCTGGTCGCGCGCCAGCTCGAACTAGGGTGGTACGCCGACCGCACTCTCTGTGGCGGCCTGCTGCCGGCGCAACCGCGCTGGTCAGGTCTGAACAGGCCAGCGCTGCGTGACAAACGCCTGTGTCCGGCCTGCCATGCGACTCTGCAGGCGCAGCGAAGCGGCGAGCGTCCGGACTGGTCGGGCTTCTGAACCCTCCCAGCGCATGGACTGGCGGTGTACAATTGCTACCTTTTCCGTCGTTTATTATGTCAAGGATTTCCGGATGTTGTTGCGTGTTCCTACCGTCACCCGCTCGCTGTCACTCGCCGCATTGTTTGCAGTCGGCCCAGTTGCAGCCCTAGAGTTGCCCTTGCCGCCGCCTGGCGAAGATATCGTTGGCCAGGTGCAGGTGATCAAAGCCAAGTATGAGGACACCTTTGCCGACATCGGCGTGGCCAACGATCTGGGCTATCTGGAAATGGTGGCGGCCAACCCGGGGGTCGACCCTTGGCTGCCGGGCGAAGGCACCGAGATAGTGCTGCCGACCCGCTACATCCTGCCGCCCGGCCCACGCGAGGGCATTGTCATCAACCTGGCGGAATATCGCATGTACTACTATCCGAAAGGGCAGAATGTCGTGCACACCTTTCCTTTGGGGATTGGTCGCGAAGGTTGGGGCTCGCCGGTGGCCCAGACCACCGTTATCGCGAAAACCTCGAATCCGGCCTGGTATCCACCCAAGTCGATCCGTGAAGAGCACGCCGCCGATGGTGATCCACTGCCAACTGTTGTGCCGCCAGGACCCGACAACCCCCTGGGGCCGTTCAAGTTCAGCCTTGGCGTGACGGGCTACCTGATTCATGGATCGAACAAGAAGTTCGGTATTGGCATGCGTGTGAGCCATGGTTGTTTCCGCATGCTCAACCCGAATGTTCTTGAGCTCGCCAAGATGGCACCGGTAGGCACCAAGGTGCGAATTCTTAACGATCCTTACAAGTTTGGGGTCAGTAACGGGAAGATTTACCTGGAAGCCCATACCCCGCTCGATGATCATGGCGAGCCTTCAGTGGTCGACAAACATACAGCGGTAATCAATGCCTTGATCAAGCGTGAAGATCTGGCTGGCAATTTGCGTCTGAATTGGGATGTGGTACGCGAGGTTGTCGCTGCCGAGGATGGTCTGCCTGTGGAAATTGCTGAACCGGCAGCAGCCGTCGCAAGCAGTGCCCCCGCTGTTTTTTGAGCTGCGGCGCTAACTTAAAACCCGTTGTGTGCGAAGCATCAGCGGGTTTTTTATTGCTGCATATTTGCGCTGGTCAAATTATAGGCAATAAAAAAGCCGACCCAGATACTGGGTCGGCTTTTATAGCCTGTGGGGCTATTACTTGCGGCTGGCTTTTTCCAGCATACGCATGGCGCGCTCGTTGGCTTCGTCAGCAGTTTGCTGAGCCTTCTGAGCGGCAGCCAGAGCTTCATCAGCCTTGCGATAGGCTTCGTCAGCGCGGGCTTGAGCGCGAGCAGCTGCGTCTTCAGTCGCAGTCAGACGGGCTTCAGTTTCTTTGGAAGTGCTGCTGCAACCGGTAGCCAGTACTGCGGCCAATGCCAGAGCAGAGAATTTCAGAGCGTTGTTCATCATGATCCCCTTAAGGTGGATATTCCATAAAAGCAACTCCCCGAGCTCGAGGAATTAGCCGGCCTACATACTACCCATTACTTTTAGTAAGTAAACTGACGGAGCGCTAGGACGGCAGTTTTTTTCAGCTGATTGAGTGTTTCGTAAGCAACTGGTAATGCGATTGTATAAAAAACATCCAGCATGGCCTATGAGGCGCTCAAGCATCCTTATCTTTGTAGCAGAAATTCAGGTGTGCGCCCGGTCACGTTTCTAAGAGGGTGGCCGATAGGGCAGCGTGGTGACTGGCAACCTGCCGCGCTGATAAGCTCGCGGTCAGAGTTGGCTTGCGCCTCTCCCCAATTCACAGCTCGCATCAAGGACGTCTGAATGTCGAAGATTCTTAAATGGAGTCTGCTTTCTGTATTGGCGATTGCACTGCTGATCAAGTTGTCACTCTGGCTGTCTGTGCGCTCGATTATGGAAGATGCCATTGCGCGCTTGTCACCTGTTATGGATATCAGCTACGGCGGTATCACTTCGTCCTTCGATGGCCGCGTAGGGCTGGAGAAGGTGAATGTGCGGGTTCCGGCGTTGGGCGATAGCGTGCGAGTGGCGCATGCAGAACTGAAATTCAACGGCCTGGGCGAGCTATTGCGCTTTAAAGAGCGCTTGGCCGAGGGCAAGTTTCCCGAGCAGATGGCCTTGACTCTCAAAGGGATGGCCCTGGATGTCCACGGTCCCTTCATGCAGCAGCTGTATGACATGCCCGCCGAGCGCAGCGTATTTACGGCGATGAGTGAAGTCGCCTGCGGCAAGATTCGTCACATTGGTACTACTGAATTGCTGGAGATGGGCTATCGCACTTTTGAAACTGATGCTGAGATCTCTTATCTGTTTAAGCCCGGTGCGCAAACACTGACATTTAATATGACTGCCGATGCCCGTGACATGCTGGATATGCGGCTGAGCATGTCACTGGCCAACATGTCGGAGAATCCAGGCGATCTGCGCGTGAATCCGCCGCGTCTAGCGATGTGGACGCTGGAGTTGAACGACAACCAGTATCAGCGCAAGGTGCAGGCCTATTGTGCTGCTAAGCTTGGTCAGTCGAGCGAAGCCTACGTACAGACTGCAGCCGATCAATTCGATCGGGTGTTGCGTAGCCAGCGTATTGCCCTTGATGCCCCGGTTCTGGAGGCATATCGGAAGTACCTGCAGGATCCACAGTCCCTGCGCCTGGAGCTCAATCCTAGCGAGGGCATGAGTTGGGATGGCTTGCAGTTCTTTGCGGCAAAAGACGTGTTGGCGATGATGCGCCCGGTGCTGCTGGTCAATCAGCAGCTGGTGAGCCCGCTGGGTTTTGCCTGGGCCGAACCGACCGCCGGCAAGCAGTCAGGGGCGCATGAGGTGGTGGTTGCAGAAAAAGTTGAGGCTACCCGTGCAGCGCCGCAATATGAGTTCGTCAACGTTTCCAGTTTGTCCGAGTATGCCGGCAAGCGCTTGCAGTTCATCACCCATGACGGCGCTTACTATCAAGGTGTTTTGCATAAGGTGGAGAACGGAAAGGCGTTTCTCAGTGTCCAATTCGGCTCGGGAAGCGCGGAGATGTTTCTTCGGCTGGAAAAGATCGATAAGGTAAGGGTCATGCTTTAAGGCCCGCTGAGGAGTAGCGATGAGCGAGGTGCTATCCATTAACCATGACCAGGCAGGTCATCAGTTTGAAACCATCGTGAATGGTGATCGCGCCTACCTGGCTTACATGGACCTGGGTAAGCAGACCCTGGACATCTATCGGACTTACGTGCCGAACTCCCTGCGTGGCCGTGGCATTGCCGCCGCGCTCACCGAGCGCGCGCTGGAGTATGCCGAACGGATGGGCTACACGGTGATTCCGTCGTGTTCTTATGTTGAACGTTATATGGAGCGCAGGCAGCGTCACGCTGTAAGGAACTGAGCTCTTTGAGATAAAAAAACGCCGGGCAATTGCCCGGCGTTTTCATTTCTGCTTGCTCAGCCGCGCTGACGCTTGGGCAGTACGTCCTTGAGCTTGGCGTGCATGCTGCGGATGCTCTTCTCAGTGGTTTCCCAGTCGATGCAGGCATCGGTGATGGAAACACCGTACTTGAGTTCACAGAGATCTTTCGGGATCGCCTGGTTGCCCCAACCTAGATGGCTTTCCACCATCAGACCGACGATGGACTGGTTGCCTTCGAGGATCTGGTTGGCAACGTTGTCCATGACCAGTGGCTGCAGAGCCGGATCCTTGTTGGAGTTGGCGTGACTGCAGTCGACCATGATGTTCGGGCGGATGTCTGCCTTGGTCAGTTCCTGCTCGCAGATGGCCACGCTGACCGAGTCGTAGTTCGGCTTACCGTTACCGCCGCGCAGAACCACATGGCCGTAGGCATTGCCTTTGGTGGTGACGATGGAGACGCCGCCTTGCTGGTTGATGCCGAGGAAGCGGTGCGGGCTGGAGACCGACTGCAGGGCGTTGATTGCTACGGTCAGGCCGCCGTCGGTGCCGTTCTTGAAGCCCACGGCGGAGGACAGGCCGGAAGCCATCTCGCGGTGGGTCTGGGATTCGGTGGTGCGCGCGCCGATGGCCGACCAGCTGATCAGGTCCTGCAGGTATTGCGGGGAAATTGGGTCGAGCGCCTCGGTAGCGGTTGGCAAGCCCATCTCCGCCAGGTCACGCAAGAGCTGGCGACCGATGTGCAAGCCGTCCTGGATCTTGAACGAGTCATCCAGATATGGATCGTTGATCAGGCCTTTCCAACCGACAGTGGTACGCGGCTTCTCGAAATACACCCGCATCACCAGATACAGGGTATCGGCCACTTCTTCCGCCAACACCTTCAAGCGCGCAGCATATTCGTGGGCGGCCTTGATGTCGTGAATCGAGCAGGGACCCACGACCACGAACAGACGATGATCCTGGCCATCGAGAATGTCGCGGATCACTTCGCGACCCTTGGCAACAGTGTGCAAAGCGGCGTCGGTGAGGGGAATTTCGCGCTTCAGCTGATCAGGTGTGATCAGGGTTTCGTTGGAAGCGACGTTGAGATCGTCGATCGGTAAATCAGCCATCGTGCTATTCATCAGCTCAGAGTCAGGTCACGGGTGCCGGCCGCCAGCCATCCCCGCGCGGCGGAGCACAGCATTATGGGCGCAACGGGGTAAGGAACCTTAGCGCGTTACACGCCGGCTCGACAATGGGCGGGGGCGGTTTAATCAGCCGGGAAGTGGCGAAACGGCTAGTTCAGGCGGGCGCTGGGAAAGTCGGCGGCATGTTGCGCGATCCATTCCTGGGCAACAGCTTCTACCGGTAAGGGCTGCCCAGCTTGTTGCTCGCGCTGCTGTCGATACTGTTCGATCTGGCAGATCTGCTCGACCATCCGAGCGCGGAACAGCGAATCCTCGTCGATGAAAGCGATGCCGATCAGGTAGTCGTCAAGCTGCTTGCGGCACCAGGCGACCACGCCGGCACAGCGCGCCTGATCGCCCAGCAGGGGGATGCACAGTTCCACGGCGGTACCGCGGCGAAAGCTCTTGCTCGAGTTACAGGCCACACCGCCCAAGCTGATATTGTGCAGGCGCTGCTTGGGCAGGAAGGCGTGCTTGCGCTGAATCAGCTCCACAGGCAGCTCGCTGGGATGACGTAGGAATTGGCGCATGAAGACGAACTCCGGGTGGGGCAAATGGATATCGCTTTAAACAGTGTAGTGACCGAACTGGAGCTGACGGATTTGGATGCCGATCGTCAATTGCTCGATTTGCCCGGTACTTCGCTGCTGATATTTACCAGCATAGGTTGTGCCAGCTGCCGCTGGGCGCGCCGCGAGCTGCCGAGGATGGCTTTGCCGATCGCCCGCCTGTGCTGGGTAGACGCGGGCGACAATGGCGGCTTGGTCGAACGCTACGAGGTCTTTCATTTGCCGGCGCTGTTCGTGGTCCGTGATGGTCAGTTCTACGGCACCTTGCAAGCGCGCTTGAGTGCTGCTGATTTGACTGCTGCTATGGGACGGGCATTGCGTCGGCCCGTCGAGGAGCTTCCCTGATGTCTGATTTGAAACGTCCGCGCATTGGCATCATCGGTACCGGCGCCATCGGTGGTTTCTATGGCTTGTTGCTGGCACGCGCCGGTTTCGATGTGCACTTTCTGCTGCGCAGTGAATACGCTGCAGTGGCCGAGCGCGGCTTGCAGCTGAACAGTGTGGTTCACGGAGCGCTCAGCCTGGCCCCAGTCCAGGCCTATCCGTCGGCGACGCAGATGCCACCTTGCGACTGGCTGCTGGTCGGGGCCAAGACCACCAGCAATGAGGCGTTGGCGCCGGCGATCAGCCAGGCCGCGGCCAGTGGCGCCAAGGTAGTGCTGCTACAGAATGGGCTGATGGTGGAGGAACGTCTGCGACCTTTGCTGCCGGACTCGCTGCATCTGCTGGGCGGTCTCTGCTTTATCTGCGTGCATCGCGCCGCGCCCGGGGTGATCGAGCACCAGTCGCTGGGAGCGGTGAACCTCGGCTATCACTCCGGTCCTGCCATCGACCAAGCGGCGCGGCAAACCATAGTGGAAGAGGGCGCGGCACTGTTTCGGGCGGCCGGTATCGATTCCACCGCGGTGGCTAATCTGCAGCAGGCACGCTGGCAGAAGCTGGTATGGAATGTGCCCTACAACGGCTTGTCGGTGCTGCTGAATGCCGGGACCACGGCCTTGATGGCCCAAGCCGACAGTCGGGCGCTGATTCGGGCGATCATGCAGGAAGTGGTGCAGGGGGCGGCGGCCTGCGGGCATCAGGTACCGGAAGGCTATGTCGGCCAACTGCTGGCGGCGACCGACCGCACTCCGGACTATCTGCCGAGCATGTACCACGACTATGTCCAGCGCCGGCCGCTGGAGTTGCAGGCCATCTATGCCGCGCCACTGCAGGCCGCGGCGCAGGCAGGCTGCGAGTTGCCACGCATACAGGCGCTGTATCTGGCTTTACGTTTTCTCGATGAACGCAATCTGAGCTGAGGTCGATATGAGCAAGGGATTGGGCGATAAGCTGGTATTGGCGATTTCTTCACGTGCCTTGTTCGATTTACGCGATAGCCATCGGATCTACGAGACCGAGGGGGTCGAGGCCTATCGCCAGTATCAGATCGATCATGAGGACGAGATTCTTGCGCCGGGGGATGCCTTTCCCTTGGTGGAAAAGCTGCTTGGCCTCAACTCCACGCTGGGACAATCGCGGGTCGAGGTGATCCTGGTCTCGCGCAACAGTGCGGATACCGGGCTGCGGGCGTTCAACTCGATTCAGCACTATGGTCTCGGGATTTCCCGCGCGGCCTTCGTCGGCGGGCGCAGCCCCGATCCCTACCTGGCGGCGTTCGGCTGCCAGCTGTTTCTCTCCACTCATGCCGAGGATGTGCGCAGCGCACTGAAGTCCGGTTTCGGTGCGGCCACCATTCTTTCCGGGGGCGCGCGGCGGGCGGCCAGCACCGAGTTGCGCATCGCCTTCGACGGCGATGCGGTGCTGTTTTCCGATGAATCCGAGCGGGTCTACCAGCAAGATGGTCTGGCGGCCTTCCAGAATCATGAGCGCGAATCGGCGCGTGAGCTGCTAGGAGGCGGGCCGTTCAAACCGTTTCTCGCGGCGTTACACCGATTGCAGCAGGAGTTCCCCAGCGAGGCCTGCCCGATCCGTACGGCCCTGGTGACGGCACGCTCGGCGCCGGCCCATGAACGGGTCATTCGCACGCTGCGTGAGTGGAATATCCGCCTGGACGAGTCCTTCTTTCTCGGTGGCCTGGAAAAGGCGGCGATTCTCGAAACCTTCGCTGCCGATGTGTTTTTCGACGACCAGTTGGGGCATTGCGAAAAAGCCCGCGAGCTGGTCGCCACCGGCCATGTTCCGCACGGGATCAGCAACGAGCCGCAGCTCTAACCTGCCGCTCATCCCGGCGCGGCCTGGCGCCGTTGCGTTGTGCTTGGCGCTGCTAAGCTCAAACAAGACCCCCAGGCCGGCAGTCGAGGAGAATGCATGATCCGTTCGATTCTCTACGCCACAGATCTTGGTCTGTACGCCCCCTTCGTATTGCAGCACGCTCTGGCTCTGATCCAGGCCTTTCGTGCCGAGCTCTATGTGATTCATGCGGTCGAACCCATGAGTCTGTTCGCCGAGTCGATGCTGAAAACCTATCTGGACCAGGACACCCTCGAGGAGATGCAGAGCAAGGGGCTGCCGACGGTCATGTCGAGTATCGAACAGCGGGTGCTGGAGGCCTTTCGCGACGAGCTGAACGAAGCCCAGCAGGACATGACGATGATCCGTGCCGTGCGGGTGGTGCAGGGCGATCCACCGCAGGTGATTCTCGAAGAAAGCAAAAGACTGGCGGTGGATCTACTGGTCATCGGCAGCCATAGCCATGGGGCGGAGGCGGAGGCGCCGATGGGGCGGACAGCCGCTCGGCTGCTGCAATTGTCCGAAGTACCGGTGTATCTGGTGCCGATGCTGCAGCATCGGGGCCGTGGGGAGATGTGAGCCTGTTAGACGAATGGCATGCAAGTCTGAGAAAAACGTCTAGCTTTATTCTTCTAACCATTAATATGGTTATATGACGCCGCTCGAGTCCACAGCGCCGTATTCTTGCTTTGAGGGAAATCTATGAAGCTTCAGCAATTGCGTTACATCTGGGAAGTAGCGCACCACGACCTCAATGTGTCCGCCACGGCCCAAAGTCTGTACACCTCGCAGCCCGGCATCAGCAAGCAGATCCGTTTGTTGGAGGACGAGCTGGGAGTCGAGGTGTTCGCCCGCAGTGGCAAGCACCTGACCCGGGTGACCCCGGCCGGCGAGCGCATTATCACTACGGCCGGGGAGATTCTGCGCAAGGTCGAGAGCATCAAGCAGATCGCCCAGGAGTTCTCCAACGAGAAGAAAGGCACGCTGTCGATCGCCACCACCCACACCCAGGCGCGCTATGCCCTGCCGCCGATCATCAGCAGCTTCATCAAGCAATATCCGGATGTCTCCCTGCATATGCACCAGGGCACGCCGATGCAGATCGCCGAGATGGCGGCCGACGGCACCGTGGATTTCGCCATCGCCACCGAGGCGCTGGAGCTGTTCGGCGATCTGGTGATGATGCCGTGCTACCGCTGGAACCGCTGTGTCGTGGTGCCGCAAGGTCATCCGCTGATCAAGCTGCCGAAGCTGACCCTGGAGGCCTTGGCCGAACACCCGATCGTCACCTATGTGTTCGGTTTCACCGGGCGCTCCAAGCTCGACGAGGCCTTCAATCACCGCGGTCTATCACCGAAAGTGGTGTTCACCGCCGCCGACGCCGACGTGATCAAGACCTACGTGCGCCTCGGTCTGGGTGTTGGCATCGTGGCCAAGATGGCGGTGGACACCAAACTCGATACTGACCTGGTGGTGCTGGATGCCAGTGAGCTGTTCGAGTCCAGTGTGACCAAGATCGGTTTCCGCCGTGGCACCTTCCTGCGCGGTTTCATGTGCGATTTCATCGAGAAGTTCGCCCCGCACCTGACCCGCGACGTGCTGGCCCAGGCGGTGCAATGCCACAACAAGTCCGAGCTGGAAGAGTTGTTCCACGATGTCGAGCTGCCGACCTACTGAGGCGGCCAGCAACACAAAAAAAGCCCGGCACTTGGCCGGGCTTTTTTGTGTGTAAACGCTTCAGAGCATGTCGAGGCCGTCGCGTTTAGCCAGCTCGGCCAGGCTCGCGCGCGTATCGCTGGGCGCGTCGCTCTGCCGAGGCTCGAGCACCTCATGCAGGAAGGCGAGAAATACGCTGTAAACCTGCTCGCGGCCATCGTCGTGGCGGACCACGAAGAACGGCGCGGCATCCACGCCGTAGTGCTGCGCCACCATCCAGCCGGCGCTGCCGGGGTCGCGCTCGTCGGCGACTAGAATGCGGTCGATGCGCCCCAGGTGGCCGCGTCGTTCGAGTTGTTCCAGCACGTCGCGACATTTGCGGCAGTCCTGGCCGTCGGCCAGGATTTTCTTCACCAGGGTGATACGCATCGGTTCAACTCTTCGCGATCAGGTTGCCGACGTGCAGGCCGCATTCCTTCTGGGTGGCTTCCTCCCACCACCAGCGGCCTTCGCGTTCATGCTGGTTGGGCAGCACCGGACGGGTGCAGGGCTCGCAGCCGATGCTGATGAAGCCGCGCTCGTGCAGGCTGTTGTAGGGCAGTTCGAGCATGCGGATATAGGCCCAGACCTCCTCGCTGCTCATCTGCGCCAGCGGGTTGAACTTGTACAGTGGCTTGTCGGCAGTGGAGAACGCCGAGTCCACTTCAAGGACCGCCACCGCACTGCGGGTGCCGGGGCTCTGGTCGCGGCGCTGGCCGGTGGCCCAGGCGCTGACAGTGCTCAGCTTGCGCCTCAGCGGCTCGATCTTGCGGATGCCGCAGCATTCGCCGTGGCCATCCTTGTAGAAGCTGAACAGGCCCTTTTCCTTGACCAGGGGTTCGAGCAGGCGCGGGTCGGGGGAGAGCACTTCGATGGCGATCTGGTAATGCTCGCGGACCTGATCGATGAAACGATAGGTCTCCGGATGCAGGCGGCCGGTATCCAGGCTGAACACCTTGACGTTCTTGTTGAGTTTCCAGGCCATGTCCACCAGCACCACGTCTTCGGCGCCGCTGAAGGAGATCCACAGGTCGTCGCCGAAATGTTCGAAGGCGAGTTTGAGGATGTCCTGGGGGGATTTGTTGGCGTAAGTTGCGGCCAGTTCGGCGACGTCGAAAGGGTGGCTCATCAGGCAGGCTTCCTAGTTATGGCGGCGTTGACACGCTCTATGGCGGCGATGGTAACAAATCGGAGATATGCCCCTAAATAACCATGTGAAAGCATAGCTAAGGCTTTTGGATATAAGGCCTGCGTTGCGCGGTCCGGGACGAGCGGATAGAGTGCCGCCTTCTTCTTGCTAGCTCTCTGGGAGTGTCCTGTGGAAATCGCCTGTCTCGACCTGGAAGGGGTCCTGGTTCCGGAAATCTGGATCGCCTTCGCTGAAAAAACCGGTATCGATGCGCTCAAGGCGACCACCCGGGATATTCCTGACTACGACGTGCTGATGAAGCAGCGTCTGCGCATCCTCGACGAGCACGGCCTGAAGCTGGCCGACATCCAGGAAGTGATCGCCACCCTCAAGCCGCTGGACGGCGCGGTGGAGTTCGTCGACTGGCTGCGCGAGCGCTTCCAGGTGGTGATCCTCTCCGACACCTTCTACGAGTTTTCCCAGCCGCTGATGCGTCAACTGGGCTTCCCGACCCTGCTGTGCCACAAGCTGATCACCGACGAGACCGATCGTGTGGTGGATTACCAGCTGCGCCAGAAGGACCCCAAGCGCCAGTCGGTGCTCGCCTTCAAGAGCCTCTACTACCGCGTGATCGCCGCCGGCGACTCGTACAACGACACCACCATGCTCAGCGAAGCCCACGCCGGCATCCTGTTCCATGCCCCGGACAACGTGATCCGTGAGTTCCCGCAATTCCCGGCGGTGCACACCTACGAAGACCTCAAGCGCGAGTTCATCAAGGCGTCCAGCCGGCCGCTGAGCCTGTAAGGTTCCAGCTCAAGAAAAAGCCCGCTTCGGCGGGCTTTTTCGTTTCCGGCTCAGGGGTGCAGCTGTTCCAGGGTATCCAGCAGCACCTTCACCTTGGTGATCGACTCGCGGTATTCGGCCTGCCAATCGGAGTCCGCGACTATGCCGCCGCCACCCCAGCAGCTGACCTGGCCGTCTTTCACCAGCAGGCTGCGGATGGCGATGGAGCTGTCCATTTCGCCGCGCACGTCGAGATACAGCAGCGAACCGCAGTAGATGGCCCGGCGGGTCGGCTCCAGTTCGTCGATGATCTGCATCGCGCGGATCTTCGGCGCGCCGGTGATCGAGCCGCCGGGAAAGCTGCCGGCAAGCAGGTCGAGGGCGTCCTTGCCCGGCGCCAGTTCGCCGCTGACGCTGCTGACCAGATGGTGCACGTTGGGGTAGCTCTCCAGGGCGAACAGCTCCGGCACCCGTACCGAGCCGGTGGTGCAGCTGCGGCCGAGGTCGTTGCGCAGCAGGTCGACGATCATCAGGTTTTCCGCGCGGTCCTTGCTGCTGGCGAGCAGTTCGGCGGCCAGGGCTGCGTCTTCCGCGGCAGTCTGGCCGCGCGGGCGGGTGCCCTTGATCGGCCGGGTCTCTACCCGACCCTGGCTGACATGGATAAAGCGTTCGGGCGACAGGCTGAGAATCGCGCCGCCATCGGCCAGCCCGAGAAAGCCGGCGAACGGCGTCGGGCAGCTGGCGCGCAGGGCGCGATAAGCGCTCCAGGGTTCGCCCTGGCACGGTGCGCGGAAGCGCTGAGCGAAGTTCACCTGATAGCAGTCGCCGGCCTGGATGTAGTCCTGAATGCGCTCGATGGACTGGCGATAGCGCTCTTCGCTGAGGTCGGCACGGAATGCCTCTTTGAGCTGGAACGGTTGGCCTGGCGCCGTCTCGGGTTGACTGAGCAGCGCGATCAGCCGTTGCCGCTCGCTGGTGGCGAGGCTGGGGTGAAAGACCAGCTGACTGGTGCCTAACAGGTGATCGCTGATCAGCGCCCAGGGATAAATGCCCAGGCAGGCATCGGGCAGATGCAGGTCATCCACGGCGTGAATGGGTAGTGATTCGAGGTGGCGGCCGAAGTCATAGGAGAGATAGCCGATCACGCCGCCGACGAAAGGCAGCTCGCAGTTTTCCGGGGGGCTGGTCGGTCCCAGCCGGGCTAGAGCGGTGCGCACACGGTGGAGAAAATCGTTGGCCGATTCGTCGGCTGCCAGTGACAGCTGCGCCAATGGCCACGCGCTGATTAGGTCATAGCGTCCACGTTGGGCGGCGGGTCGCCCGGCGTCCAGCAGCACCGCGCCGGGGGCATGGCGGACGGCGGCAAAGTAATCGGCGGGGTCTGCCCGATAAGGCAAGGCGTGTAGTGAACAGGTAGGCATGCGCGGCTCAGGCAGCTCGGGAGACGATTGTAATTCGTCGCCAGCATTCGTCCTAGAGCATCTAAGGCGGGTTTACTCTGGCTTCGGCGGCTGATAAGTATGGGTAGTAAAGCTCGGTCGTACTACAACAATAATGATCAAGGAACCTGGCCATGGATGTTGTGTTAGATCCAGCCGTTGGCAGCTTACTGCGCTCAAAACTTACCCTTCCTCAAGCTCCAATCGAGCATCTGGCGCGTCCGCAGGTTCAGGCCGCGCTGGCGGCGCATCCGTATGCCCGAGTGCTGCTGTTCTCGGCGCCGGCGGGGTTTGGCAAGACCACCGAACTGGCGGTCATCGCCGAAAGACAGCGCCAGGCCGGGCACGCGGTCGCCTGGTTGTCCCTGGGTTCGGAGGACGACGATCCGTCGCGTTTCTTCCAGCAGCTGATCAAAGTGCTAGGTGCGGAGATTCCGGGCCTGGGCGCCAATGCTCAGGCCTTTCTGCTCAACACCATGCGCGTGCCAGTAGCGGCGGTCATGGAAAGCCTGCTGGCCAATCTGTGCCAGCACGAGCAGCCCTTGCTGCTGGTGCTCGATGACCTGCACCTGCTACAGGACAGCGAGCTACTGGCAGCGCTCAATCGTCTGGTGGGGCTCGCTCCGGCCGGCTTCACTCTGGCCATCGGCAGCCGCGCGCAACCGGCCTTGAGCCTGGCGACCTGGCGGGCCAAGGAACTATTGCTGGAAATCGGTCCGCAAGAGCTGCGCCTGAGCAAGGCGGAGACGCGCGATTACCTGGAGCGCAGCGGCTTGCAACTGGACGAGCGGGCCCTCGATACCCTGTATGGCCAGACCGAAGGCTGGATGATCGGCGTGCACCTGGCGGCGCTGCTGCTGCGCCACCAGCCGCAGACGCCGGAGCAGATAGCCAGGTTCGGCAGCGATCAGGTGGCGGTCGGCAACAACCTGCTGCGCACGGTGTTCGAGCAGCTGCCGGCGGAGATGCAGGGCGTGCTGCTGGCGCTGGGGGTGGCCCGGCAGCTGAGTGGTGATCTGGCCAACGCCCTAACCGGTCGGCAGGATGGCCAGGCCCTGCTGGAGCAGTTGGAGTCCATGCAGTTGTTTCTTTTGCCGCTGGATCGCGAGCGGCAGTGGTATCGCTTCCATAACCTGTTTGCCGATTTTCTCCACGCGCGGCTCAAGGAGCGTGACCCGGAGCGTTTCAGTCAGCTGCATTTTAATGCCAGCCTGTGGTTCACCAACCACCATATGCAGAACCTCGCCATCGAGCACGCGTGTCTGGCCGATGACCCGGAGATGCTCGCCGCGCTCATCGATGGCTGTGGCCTGGAGTTGATCAACCGCGGTCAGCTCAGCCTCATCTACCGCTGGCGCCAGCAGGTGCCGGATGAGATCGCCCAGCGCTACCCGGTGCTGGTGCTGGCCGATGTCTGGACACAGGCGGCCACGCTGTCGCTGCCCGAGGCCAATCGCATGCTCGACGAGCAGTTGGAGCGCTGGAGCAGCAAGAAGCCCGAGGGGGGCTTGAGCGATAAGGCTCTGGCCGCCCTGGCGATCAAGTCGGTGTTGGCGATGCAGAAGGACGATCTGGAAAGCTGTGTCAGCCTGGCGCGCAGAGCCGAGGGGCAACTGGGGCAACACGCGGCGTTCCTGGAAGTGGCGATGCTGCTGCTCGGTGCGCTGGCGCATGTGATGCTGGCACAACCGGAACAGGCGCGCAGGCTGCTGGCCCTGGCGCAGCAGCGCAAACATTTCCTCGAAGGCCGCTATCTGGACATGCAGTTGGCCAACGTCGAGATCCTCCTGCACCTCGAGCAGGGGCAGGTCAAGCAGGCGCAACTCCTGTCCGAACAGTTGCATGCCCGTGTACTGCCGTGGTTCGGCGAGCGTTCGCGGGCCCTGGTTCTGCCGACCATCACCGAGTCGCTGATCGCTTATCAGCAGGCGCGCCTGGAGGACATCGAGGCGCGTTTGCGCTGGGCACTGGCGACGGTCGATGTGATCAACCCGATCGACCTCTATGCCCAGGGCATGCTCAGTCTAGCGCGTAGCCAGCGCCTGCTGGACAAGCCCAAGGAAGCTTTGGCCAGCCTGGTGCTGATGCAAAACCTGGCGGCGCGCAATCAGTCCTGGCGCTTCTATGCGCAGGCGGTGGGTGAGGAGATCGCCCTGATCCTGCAGGAGCCGGCCACCGACCGGCTCAAGCGCGCCGAGCAGCGCTTCAGTAGCGTGGAGTGGAGCAAGCTGGCCGCCGGCTATCAGCGCATGAGTTTCAACCCGGTGCTCTGGGTGCAGGGGGTGACGCGGGTTCGTTTGCAGCAGGCGCGCGGTCACTACAGCGAGGCGCTGCACGAGATCACGCAGCTGCGTGGCTTGCTGCAAAACGGCTGGCACGGTTTGCAGCGCCTGCGCCTGGACCTGCTGGCAGCGCTCAGCTACCAGCGCCTGGGTTACCAGGAACGGGCGCAGTCGTTGCTGGTGCAGTGCCTGATCACGGCCGAGCGTGAAGGGGTGCGCAACCTGTTCATCGAGGAGGGCGAGGCGATTCGCCAGTTGCTGCAGCAGTTGGAAGCGGCCGAGCGGCAGCCGGCCTTGCAGAGCTTCATTCGCGGCCTGCTCGGCATCTGGCCTGGGCAGGCGGCGCGTAAATCCCTCGATGCGCTGGACGAAGGGCTGACCGAGCGTGAGCGCGAGGTGGTGTGCCTGGCGGCCCGCGGCATGTCCAACGAGGAGATCGGCCAGCAGCTGGCGCTGGCGCTGGGCACGGTCAAATGGCACCTGCACAACATCTACGAGAAGCTCAAGGTGCGGAACCGGACGCAAGCCATCCGCCGCGCCCGTGAACTGAATCTGCTCGCCTGAGGAGCATGCCCGTGTCGAATCTGAATGCGTTGCCGCTGTTGCGCACCAAGCTGTTTCCGGCGTCGGTCACAGGCCGTGCGCAATTACCGCGCACGGCCTTGCTCGAGCGCCTGTTCGCCGCCCGCGAGCAGCGCTTGCTGCTGCTCAGTGCGCCTGCCGGCTTTGGCAAAAGCACGTTGCTCGGCCAGTACCGCCAACGTCTGCTCGCCAGCGGCGCGCAGGTGGCCTGGCTGTCCTGTGATGAGTCGGACAGCGAACCACAACGGCTGATGCAGTATCTAGTCGCGGCGATCGAGGCGGTGGTGCCGCGCTTCGGCAGCCACATCACGGGGTTGCTGCAGGGGGATGCGAGCTGGCCGCTGGAGGCGCTGATCGATGCCTTCTTTTCCGATATCCGGCGTCTGCAGGATGACATCTACCTGATGCTGGATGACTTCCATCGCATCCGCCATCCGTCCATGCGCAAGGCGGCGCGCTACCTGGTCGAGCATTTGCCGAGCAATCTGCACCTGATCACCAGCATGCGCTTCAAGCCATTGGTGCTCGATCAGCAGACGGACCTGTCCTGGGTGTGCTGGCTCAAAGCCGACGATCTGCGTTTGAGCAGCGAGGAAACGGCCAGCTACCTGCGCGAGGTGAAGCAGCTGAGCTTGACCAGCGCGGAGCTGAGCGTGCTGCATGCGCGCACCGAGGGCTGGATCACGGCCTTGCATCTGGCGGCTCTGGCGCTGGCTCGGCATCCGAATCAGGCCGCGTTTCTCGCCGGGCTGTCCGGCACCGAGCGCAATATTGCCGACTATCTGGCCGAGGATGTGCTCGCCAGCCTGCCGGAGACTGTGCAGCAGTTTCTCGACCAGACTTCGGTGCTCGACGAACTCAGTGCCGAGCTGTGCAACGCTTTGACCGGGCGGCGCGACGGCCTGGAGATGCTGATGCGTCTGCAGAACGAGCAACTGTTCGTGATCCCGCTGGACGAGCAGGGCGAATGGTTCCGCTATCACCCGCTGTTCGCCGAGTTCCTGCAGGGGCGGCTGACCAAGCGCGGCGATCCCTCGGTGCTGCTGCATGCCGCGGCCCGCTGGTGCGAGAGCCATGAACTGCCGGATCGTTCGATCAGATACGCCTTGCGCGCGCGGGACTTCCAGTTCGCCGCCGACTTACTGGAACGCCAGGGCGCCAACCTGATTGCCGGCAACCGCGTGTACGGCATCCTCGCCATGCTCAAGAGCGTGCCGGCCGAGGTGATTCGCGAGCATCCGGTGTTCCAGATCTTCTATGCCTGGCAATTGGCGTTCGATCAGCGCTTTGCCGAAGCCGAGGCGCTGATCGAGGAAATCAGCGCACGCTTGTTGCAGGGGCGCGGCAAGCCTATGCATTTCGGCCTGATGGAGCTGTTCGCCATCGTCCAGGTGCTCAAGGCGCTGGTGCTGCTGTATCAGGACAAGCTGGAGAACTGCCTGAAAGTCGCGCGCCACTGGCTGAGCCTGGTCCCCGGCAACCAGCCGGTGTTCCGCGCCAGCCTGTCCTGCGTGCAGGCGGCGGCCTATGCACTGCTGGGCGAGTACGGCGAAGCCGGCAAGGCGATCGCCGTGGCGCGCGACAACCTGCGCCAGACCGACAGCGACTACCTGCACGTGATGACCAGCCTGATCGAGTCGCTGATCTGCAAGGAACATGGCGAACTGGAACGCGGCAGAGCCCTGGCCGAAGCCGCGCGGGCGCGGGTGGAGCGGGTGTTCGGTCGACGCAGTCGGGTCGGTGGGCCGCTGGCGCTGGCCTATGCCGATCTGCTCTACGAGCAGGATCGGCACGCGGCGGTCCTCGCCGAGCTGCCGCTGGCCACCACCTGGCGCGACGTGGCGACGCCGGTGGAGTTGATCAGTCGCGGCAAGCTGGTGATGGCGCGGGGGCGCTTCTTTGCCGGCGAGGCGGAGCAGGGACTGGCCCAGCTCGACGAATGGCTGGCCGAATTGCAAGGTGCCGGCTCCGAGCGGGTCTTTGCCTTGGGCATGAGCTGCAAGGTGCAGTTTCTCCTGTGGCTGCGCCGTCCCAATGAGGCCGAGCGGGTTTGCCTGCAATTGCAGCAGCATCTGGCCAGCCTGGCGGTCGGGCGCTATCCCGATGCAAACACCGCCCTGGCCTTGGCCGAGGCACGCCTGGCGCTCAGCGAGCGGCGGGCCGACAGGGCCCAGAGCGGCCTGGAGGCCTGCCTGGCCAAACAGACGGCCGAGCACCAGCGCGACCGGCGCTTGCGTTTGGCCTTGTTACTTTCTGTGGCGTATTGGCGCAAAGGTAACAGCGAAAAAGCCTTTGCCCTGTTCCAGTCGACCCTGGAGGAAGCCTGGAGCAGCGGCTATCGCCGCCTGTTTCAGGATGATGCCCTGTGGCTGCTGCCGCTCTGGGAGGCCTGGCAAGCGGCCGAGCCGAAGCGTGCCGCGGCCTGGCACGGGTTGGCCGAAATGCTTCGCGAACAATGCCGCCGGCTGGCCGTTGACTATGAAAACCTGGATGAAAATCAGGATGTTAGCCACAGGGAGCGGGAAATTCTGCGCTTCGTGGCGGCGGGTCTGTCGAACCGCGATATCGCTCAGTCGGTGCATTTGTCGGAGGCCACCATCAAGTGGCATCTGCACAATCTGTTCTCCAAGTTGGGGGTGCGCAGCCGCACCCAGGCGGTACTCAAGGGCAAGAGCATGGGCTTGCTGAGCGAGCTGTAGGTTCACCTGGGGTGCCGCCTGACCGTGCTCCATCCGTTGGATAGGCTGGCAGCCGAGGGTGGCATCAGTAACTTGAGGTTCAGGGCGGGAAGCACGGTGCTTCACGAATCCAGGCTTGCGGTAACTAGGGAAGCAACCACGAGCCTGGAGATCGGCGTGAGCCGGTCCAGCTGTCGGTGACAGGAGTCCGCGGCAGCAAAACCTCATCTGTGAACTGTGGAGACAACAACAATGAAAAACTTCAAACAACTGGTTCTTGCTGCTGCTCTAGCTGCTCCGTTCATGGCCCAGGCCGATCTGAAAGCCATGGACGACAGCACTCTGGCGAGCGTGACCGGTCAGGACGGGATCAGCATTGCCGGTGACTTCTCCGGTTCCATCGGCAACGTGGCCTACACCGACGATGGTGGTGCGCTGAACCTGAATGATATCGATATCACCGGTTTCACCATTGACGATAACGCCCCGCTGACGGTTGACGTGGTGACCACCAGCATCACTCCGGTCGGTGGTGGTGCGGCCGTAGCGACCAAGCAGTTGGCCATTGGCTTGCCGGCCATGACTGGCACCGTGTCGGTAGGGAAAATCAACGTAGGCGGTGCCTATAGCGCCGGTGCCCTGACTGGCGGTAGCAATATCGGCGGCCTGGCGATTTCCGATATCAACATGAGTGGCAGCACCATCAAGGTCTGGGGCCACTGAGTTCGCTCACCGCACCAGCCTCGGAAAACCTTATCAGCCTCGGCTGATAAGGTTTTCTTCTGATAAGAAAAGTCGCTTTACCAGGACTGCTGATGATCGAAATTCTCTTGGGTAGCCTGATCGGCCTGTTCGGCTTTACCGAGGCGGTGGACACCAAGCCGCCGGCGCCGGGAACGGTCAATATCACCCAGGCGCTGGTGCCCAACGGCCCGCTGCGCGAGTCGGTGGTTCTCGAGCCGATGAGCCAACTGCAGTTTCGCAATGTGATCCGTCAGGCCTACGACTACAGCTGCGGCTCGGCCGCGCTGACCAGCCTGTTGGACTACTACCTCGGTCGCAATCTGGAAGAGCGCCAGGTGATGGAAGGCCTGCTGCGTTACGGCGAGGCCGACAAGATCGTCGAGCGCCGCGGTTTTTCCCTGCTCGACATGAAGCGCTTCGTCGGCGCCCTCGGCTACAAGAGTGGCGGCTTTCGCGCCGAATTCGCCGACCTCGATGCGCTCGAACATCCGGCCATCGTGCCGATCCACTATGCCGGCTTTAAGCATTTCGTGGTGGTCCGTGACGTCTACAACGACCACGTGTTCGTCGCCGATCCGGCCCTCGGCAATATCAGTTTTACCCGTAGCCGTTTCGAGGAAATCTGGGACCAGAACGTCCTCTTCGTGATTTTTCCCAGCGGTCAGGAACCGCACAACGCCATGGCGTTGGCCGAGCGCGATCTGCGCATCATCGATGACCGCACGATAAGCCTGCTGGCGTTTCGCGAGTTCCCGCAAATCAGCAAATTCACCGAGAACCAGGCCGACGAATTGGGCTCTGGGGGCGACATTCAATACATCCGTCGCAAATGATCTTGAGGCAATCCACTGCCCGGCATAACAAGAAATTACTGGGGATAGCGTGATGGATGTGAAGGGGTGTGCATGGCTGGCCATGCTGGCGCTGCTGGTGGCGCAACCGCTATGGGCAGATGAGTCTGCGGTCAATGCATCCGGGGTCGACCAGGCGCGCGATGCCTTGAGCAAGAAAGACGACGACGCCGACAGCGCCAAGGCCCTGGAGCAGGTGTTCCAGGCCGCTGAACAGAGCTACACCCTGCTGAAGAAGGGCGAGCGCACGCTGACCTACGGCTTCGACTATTCGCTGCTGCGCGATACCCAGATCCAGACCGTGCGCAGCGGCACCAACGTGTTCAGCGTGGTGTCGCAGGCCGAGGCGCAGCACACCTTCACCAACTCCTTCACCTTCGATTACGGCGTATGGGACAACCTGACCTTCAGCATGCGCTTGCCGCTGGTGGCCAAGTACGACACCGAGCGCGAGATCGACGTCTACAGCCTCGGTGATATCTCCGCCAGCCTGCGCTGGCAGCCCTGGCCGTCGCTGCGCGGCAAGCCGGTCACCACCCTGTTCGCCACCATTGGCCTGCCGACCGGCACTAGCCCCTACGACATCAACAGCGACAAGGACCTGGCCACCGGCAGCGGCTTCTACAGCCTCGGTGGTGGGGTGAACATGTCCTACGTGATCGACCCGGTGGTGCTGTTCGGCTCGGCGGGGTACACCTACAACGTGCCGGTCTCGGGTATCCATCAGGTGCGGGGCGGGCGCGAGCTGCAGAAGGTCGACCCGGGCTCGACTCTCAACTTGAGCATGGGCTTCGCCTATGCCCTGTCCTATGACGTGTCGCTGTCCACCTCCTACCAGATGGCGCACAGCTTCAAGCCGACCTACACCTTCGCCGATGACAGCTTCGAGGGCACCGAGCAGACCAGTGCGATCATGAACTTCTCCCTGGGGCTGCGGACCTCGCCGGACTACATCGTCAACATCAACGCCGGTTTCGGAATGACCGAAGACTCGCCCGATGTGTTGCTGGGGCTGTCGATGCCCCTGGATATCAAGGGCCTGAAGGCTCAATAAGCGGCGAGCGGACAGGTCATGACTATGCGTATTTCGCCGCTGGCGCGGGCGGTTGCCGGGATCACGCTGCTCTGGGCCGGGCTGGCGCAGGCGCAGCTGGCGCAAAACCTGACCATCGGCAACCCCAAGGCGATGGCCCTGGGCAATGCCATTACCGCCGACTACAGCGGCATCGATGCGGTGCATTACAACCCGGCGGCGCTGACCAAGCTGAAAGGCCGGCAGACCATGGTGAAGTTCCTCACCGGGGTCATGGATATTCGCGCCGACTTCGACGCGCCAGCGGATTACGGCAGCAACTTCCTCGGCCTGGACGACGACCCGGTGGCCAATCGCTCCAGCCGCACCACCGCGGCGGCGATGTATTTGCCCGGACTCGGCGGCGCTACCGAAGTCCCAGTATTGTTCGCGCCGCTGGCTGGGCTGTCGATCAATCCGCCGGGCTCGAAGTTCACCTTCGCCACCGACGTTTATGCTCCGCAGGCGCTGGGCTACTCGCGCGATGACGACGACCCGGCGCGTTATCAGGGCAAGGAAGTGGTGTTGCAGCGGATCACCTACTTTTCCCCATCGCTGGGCTATCAGGTGAATGACGAGCTGGCGGTGGGGCTGTCGATCGGTTTTTCCCACCAGGCGGTGGCGCTCAACCAGGACTTCCGCGCGCCGGGCGTGCTCACCGGCTTCACCGGGGTGGCGCAGGACGCGTTGTGTACAGTCGACGGCAACCCGTTCGAGGTCCTCCTGAATATCTGCGGCGGCGACCTTGGCCCGTTCACCGATATCGCCAACCTCGACATCGACATGCAGCAATCGCTGTCGCCGACCTGGAACGTTAGCTTCCTGTGGGAGCCATACGACTGGTTCGCCCTCGGCGCGGTGTATCAGAGCGAGGCGAAGATGCATCTGCAGGGCAGTTATCGCGTCGACTATTCGCAGGACTGGCAGGGCTTCTGGCAGGGTCTGGACAGCTCGCTGATCGGCGCCATCTTCAACAGCATCACCCCGGATGGCGTGTTCGACGAGGAGCAGGGCAACGTCTCCATGGACCTGACCTATCCCCAGCACTTTTCCACCGGGATCAAGCTCAAGCCGCATCCGCAGTGGCAGGTCAACTTCGACGTCAAATGGACCGACTATGCGGCCTGGAACGAATTCAAACTGGAGTTCGACCGGCCGCTGGACGTGCTGAAAATCGCCAGCCTGTTCTCGCCCAACAACGCCACGGCGACCACCATCACCCTCGATCGCAATTACGAGTCGGTGTGGAGTTGGGCGCTTGGCGTCCAGTACGAGGTCAACGACCGTCTGAGCCTGCGCGCGGGCTACGAGCCGAGGCCCTCGGCGATTCCGGATGACCAGGCGGATGTGCTCGCGCCGCTGGGCGACGCCCAGCTGTATGGGCTCGGCCTCGGCTATCGCTGGGACAAGGACACGCTGATCGATATCGGCTTCAACTACCTGGTCAGCAAGCAGAGCATCCCGGCCCGCTCCAGCTGCAACATCAACTGTTCGGATATCGACAGCATGGTCTACAACCCCTACGCCGATCTGGATGTCGACACGAGCGTCAAGGCCTATATCCTGGCGCTGACCTACCAGACCACCTTCTGAGCCTTCGCCATGTCGACACTTGTGCGTATTCCGCAACTCCTGGCTCTGCTGCTCTGTACGCTGGCGGCGAGCGGGGCGGGTGCCAGCCAGGGCCGTTACCTGACCTGGGTGGACGAGCAGGGGCGGGTGCATAACACCTTCGTTGATGGCCACTACGGCGAACAGCAGCGCCAGGCGGCGCGGCGTATCAGCCTGAGTGACCAGGCTCGGCTCAACGACGACGAGGCGGCACGCTGGCCGGGCAGCGCCAGCAGTGGCGAGAGCAAGCGCCGCTACTACACCTGGGTGGACGCCAGCGGCAATCTGCAGAACAGCTTCTATGCCGGCGACCAGCAGCTGGCCAGGCAGGCCGATCAGTTGTTGCCCAATGGCGAGCGTTCCGGCGAGTACATCGACGCCGATGTGCTGGAAGGCCGCGGTTTCGCTCGTCCGGAACACAGCAAGCAGTACTACACCTGGGTCGACGAGCAGGGGCGGATGCGCAATTCGACGTTGCCGCCGGCGGGGCGCCAAGCCGTTGCCAGCTCTGGCCAGCCGATCCAGTTCAGCGAGGGCCGGCAGATCGAGTTTTCCAGCAAGGCGGCCGTTTTGCCGGCCCTGGACGGCCAGCCGACTGCCGCCATGCAGGCATTGCTGGCGGGTAGCAAAAGCACTGGCGACGGGCTCTACCAGAGCCTGCTGGCGCAATGCTGCGGACAATTGGCGGAAGACGCCTTCAGTGAACTGTCGGCCGATGAACCGCGCTATGAGGAGCTGAACCGCTTCTCGCCGAGCTTCGATTTCCCCATGGGCCGCAGCTATTACGCCGCGGTGAAACTGCCGCGTTCGCAGCGGACCTATGGTCTGCGCGTGCGCAGCTTCGCCAACAAGCAGGTGGTCTATCCCTCGCTGCTGTTCCTCGACGAGGCCAAGCGTCCGACGCGCCTGGTCAGCGACGCGGTCTACCAGCTGCATGGCGAGACCTGGTACCGCTATGCCTTCATCGAAGGCACGGTGCCTGTCAAGGCCGCCGAGGGCGAGCGCTATGTGCTGCTGCTGACCACCGACGAGGATCGCCATCTGCAGACCCTCGACAACAAGCCGTTCAAACGGCCGCTGCAGGAGCTGGCAGTCGATACGGCCGGCATGCAGGCCCATGCGCACAGCGATGAAGGTGGCTTCGAGCTGGCCATCGTGCGCTGAATGGCCGCCGTGAAAAGCAAAAAGCCCGGCTAGCTGCCGGGCTTTTTGCTGAGCGCATGACCGCTCAGAGTTCGGCTTGCTGCACGTGACCGAACAGCTGTTGGGCGAAGCGCACGCGCTCTTCCGGCGTCTCGACCACGCCTTTGGCTTCCATCTCCGCCAGGCGTGCCTCGACCGCATGGGTACGCTTGGTCAGGCCGCAGTCGTTGGCGATCTGGATGTTCAGGCCGGGGCGGGCGTTGAGCTCGAGAATCAGCGGTCCCTTGTCCTGGTCCAGCACCATGTCCACGCCGATGTAGCCGAGGCCGCACAGCTCGTAGCAGCCGGAGGCGAGCTTCATGAAACCGTCCCAGTCAGGCAGTTGCACGCCATCCACCGCGTTGGCGGTATCGGGGTGCTTGCTGATCTTGTTGTTCAGCCAGGTGCCTCTCAGGGTCACGCCAGTGGCCAAGTCGACGCCGACACCGATCGCGCCCTGGTGCAGGTTGGCCTTGCCGTTCGACTGCCGGGTCGGCAGGCGCAGCATGGCCATCACCGGGTAGCCCTTGAGGACGATGATGCGGATGTCCGGTACGCCTTCATAGCTGATGCTCTTGAAGATCTGGTCCGGAGTCACCCGATACTCGATCAGCGCACGGTCGCGGTGGCCGCCGAGCGAGTAGAGGCCGGTGAGGATGTTGGAAATCTGGTGCTCGATTTCATCATGGCTGATGATCTTGCCGGAAACCGTCTTGTAGCGCTCCTCGAAGCGGTCGGCGATCACCAGGATGCCATCGCCGCCGGCGCCCTGCGCCGGCTTGATGACGAAATCGTTGCGCTCGCCGATGATCTCGTTGAGCTTGTCGATCTCCTTCTCGGTCTCGATGATCCCGTACATCTCGGGAACATGGATGCCCGCCTCGATAGCCCGCAGCTTGGTGATGATCTTGTCGTCGACAATCGGGTACAGGTGCCGTTGGTTGTACTTCAGCACGTAGTCCGCATTGCGCCGGTTGATGCCCATGATGCCTTTGGCATCCAGGGCTTTCCATCGCTTGATCAGGCCGAACATGGCTCAGTCCTTCAGGAAGGCTTTGAAACGGAATAGTTCGGTGAGGCGGTAGCCGCGGTAGCGACCCATCGCCAGCATGAAACCGACCAGCACCATCAGCACCGCCGGGAAGGTGAATATGAAGTACACCAGCTCCGGCACCTTCATCAGCAGATGCGCCAGCGAGGCGGCGAACAGGGTGCCGATGGCGGCCTTCATGGCATGGGCGGCGCCGCGTTCTTCCCAGGTGATCGACAGGCGTTCGATGCTCATGGTCAGGATCACCATCGGGAACAGGGCAATCGACAGACCGCTCTCGAAGCCGAGCTTGTGGCTGAGCAGGCTGATAGCCGCAATGGCCACCACCACGAAGGTCAGCACCACCGATAGGCGCGGCAGCATCTGCAGCTTCAGGTGTTCGAGGTAGGAACGCAGCGACAGGCCCAGTGCGGTGATCACCGTGAACAGGATGATGCCCCATTGCAGGCCGGTTTCGCGGAAGGCGAGGGCGATCAGCACCGGGGTGAAGGTGCCGAGGGTCTGCAGGCCGATCAGGTTGCGCAGGATCAGGATCACCAGCACGCCGATGGGGATCATGATCATGATCTGGAAGGTCTGCTGGGTCTGCAGCGGCAGGCCGTACAGCGAATATTCGAGGAAGTCGGCGTCGGTGCTCTCATCGGTCAGCTTGGCCAAGTGGATGGCATTGATCTCGCTGTTGTTGAGGTTGAAGCTGACTTGGGCCTTCTTGCCGCCATCCACGCTGACCAACGGCTGGTCGCCAATCCACCAGACCAGGCGATCGCTCGGTAGGCCCTGCTCGCCGGTCTCCGGGTTGAAATACAGCCAGTTTTCACCGTCGAAACTGCGCAGCCAGAGTTCCGGGTTCTGCGGCTGGTCGGCGATCAGGCGCAGGCTGTGCACGCGCTCCATCGGCACATGGGCGATGGACAGCAGCAGCTCGATAGTCTTGGCCTTGTTGACGGTCGAGGCATCGCCGGCCAGCAACAGTTTGACGTTGTCGTCGCCGAGGTTGTTGACCCGCTTGATGGTTTCGCTGATGAAGGTCTCCACGTCCGCGGAGTGCTGACGGATCGGCGCCAGCAGGGCCTCGGCGGCAATCTTCTCCGGCCCCTCGACCGGGATGGTGTCGCGGAAGATCGGTCCCTTAGGCTTAGGCTGCTCACCGCTGTAGCGTTTGGTCAGTACCAGGCGGTAATAGAGAACCTGGTTGCCACTGGCGCGACGGGCCGACCAGGTGACCTTACGGTTGCCATCGACGCGATTGATGCTGACCCCGTAGTTTTTCGAGACGAAGCTCTCGTTCAGGCTGACGTAATCCTGGCTCAGCGGTGGCACGAACATCTGCAACTTCACCGGGCTCTTCGGGTTGGCCTGGAATTCGACCTTGGCGTCGATGTTCCACAGATCATCGGTTTCATCCTCGGTGACCGGGATGCCGACGATGAAGATCTGGTACGCCGTGATCAGAATGCCCAGGGTCACCAGTACGGCGATCAGGACTTTCAGATGGAGGTTGAGAGAGCGCATGGGTTTTACTCTGCAGAGTTTGCGTCGGTGGCACAGCCCGGTTTTCCGGCTGCGTATTTAAGGCTTGGGTCGACCAGGGCATTGAAGCGTTTGAGCGCCTCGGAGCCGATCAACAGCGGGTATTGGAAGGCGCTACGGTCGGTCAAGTTCACTTCGATGGTGCGCAAGGTCGAGCCCATGCACACAGCCAGCTCGATGACCGGGCGGGCGGTGTAGGTTTTTTCTTCCTCGGCGTTGTAGTCGCCCGCGCGGCGTTTGATCTTACTGATCCGTGCCAGTGGGCGCTCGAACGGGTGACTCTGGGCATCATCGATGGCCAGGTAGAAGCGCACCCAGGTTTCCCCGTCACGCTTGAAGCGCTTGATGTCGCGCGCGCTCAGGGAGGCGGTCTTGGCTCCGGTATCCAGCTTGGCGGCAACCTGCTGATCAAAATCGGCGAGTTGGGCGTATTCGTTCAAGCCATAGACGGTTTTGTCGGCAGCGAGACTGAGGCCGGGCAAAAGAAACAGACAAAACAACAGGGCGAAGGGCTTGGATCTCATAAGTCCTAATGGCGTAGGGCGATCGCATGGAGTCTAGCTGGCGCGGCGAGGCCGCCCGGCCGGTGCAGGCGGGCGGCATTCTAACATGCGTGGTTTCAGCCGTGACAGGCGCTTATAGGTGTTTGTGTAAGTGACCAGGCGTTTGTTGGAGTTTTTGCTTATTAGTGGATTGTCGACAATAGGGTCTAACCGTTTGACATGAATGCCTTGCTGGCGTAGTTTTCACCGAAATATTTACCGGTGTGTCGACAATATGCTGGATGCCACTGAAGAGCTGCTGGTCGCTCAAGACGAAAGCGAAACGCTAGCGGAGCATGTCTTTCGGCGTATTCAGGCAGCCATCGTCAAGGGCGAAATCGCCCCCGGCAGCAAGATCTCCGAGCCGGAGTTGGCGCGTACTTACGGTATCAGTCGCGGCCCGCTGCGCGAGGCCATCCATCGCCTGGAAGGGCAGCGGCTGCTGGTGCGAGTGCCCCACGTCGGCGCCCGGGTGGTGTCGCTGAGTCAGGCCGAGCTGATCGAGCTGTACGAAATCCGCGAGTCGCTCGAAGGCATGGCCTGCCGCCTGGCCGCCGAACGCATGAGCCAGGACGAGATCGACGAACTGCGCCGCCTGCTTGACCTGCACGAGCAGGACGAGGCGTTCAAGGCGGGCGTCGGCTACTACCAGCAGGAAGGCGACTTCGACTTCCACTATCGAATCATCCAGGGCAGCGGCAACCGCACCCTGACCCAGATGCTCTGCGGCGAGCTGTACCAGTTGGTGCGCATGTACCGCCTGCAGTTCTCTGCCACGCCGAACCGGCCGCGCCAGGCCTTCGCCGAGCACCACCGAATTCTCGATGCCATCGCCGACCGTGACGGCGAACTGGCCGAGTTGTTGATGCGCCGCCACATCGGCGCCTCCAAGCGTAACGTCGAGCGCCATTACCTCGGCGCTTCCACCCCGACAACCACTCCACGAGGTGAGTCATGAGTTTGAAAACCCCCGGCCAGCGTTTCCGTGACGCCATTGCGGAAGAGCATCCTCTGCAGGTCATCGGCGCGATCAACGCCAACCATGCGCTGCTGGCCAAGCGTGCTGGCTTCAAGGCCATCTACCTGTCCGGTGGCGGTGTCGCGGCCGGTTCGCTGGGTCTGCCGGACCTGGGTATCAATACCCTGGATGACGTGCTCACCGACGTGCGTCGCATCACCGACGTCTGCGAGCTGCCGCTGCTGGTGGATATCGACACCGGTTTCGGCCCGAGTGCGTTCAACATCGAGCGCACCGTCAAGAACCTGATCAAGGCCGGCGCCGCCGCCGCGCACATCGAGGACCAGGTCGGCGCCAAGCGCTGCGGTCACCGTCCGGGCAAGGAAATCGTCTCGGTCGAGGAGATGGTCGACCGCGTCAAGGCGGCCGCCGATGCCAAGACCGATCCCAACTTCTTCCTGATCGCCCGTACCGACGCGATCCAGGCCGAGGGTGTCGAGGCTGCCATCGAGCGTTCGCTGAAGTACGTCGAAGCCGGCGCCGATGCGATCTTCGCCGAAGCGGCCTATGACCTGCCGACCTACAAGCGCTTCGTCGACGAGGTGAAGGTGCCGGTGCTGGCCAACATCACCGAGTTCGGCGCAACCCCGCTGTTCACCCGTGACGAGCTGGCTTCGGTCGGCGTGGCGATCCAGCTGTACCCGCTGTCCGCCTTCCGTGCGGCCAACAAGGCTGCCGAAGCTGTTTACACGGCGGTGCGCCGCGATGGCCATCAGAAAGAGGTCATCGACCTGATGCAGACCCGTGCGGAACTGTATGACCGCATCGGCTACCACGCCTTCGAGCAGAAGCTCGACGCGCTGTTCGCCGCCAAGAAATAACCGGCAAGCAGGCCGGCTTGCGCAGCGCGAGCCGGTCTGCCCACGACAAGAAGCGACACCGAACCGGATTACATGAGGAGAGACACGCGATGAGCGCTACCCCAGAAACGACCACTCCAGGCTTCAAGCCGAAGAAGTCCGTAGCCCTGAGTGGCACCGCCGCCGGCAACACCGCACTGTGCACTGTCGGCCGCACTGGTAACGACCTGCACTACCGTGGCTATGACGTTCTCGACTTCGCCAACCGCTGCGAATTCGAAGAAATCGCCCACCTGCTGGTCCATGGCAAACTGCCGAACGTTGCCGAGCTGGCTGGCTACAAAGCCAAGCTCAAGGCCCTGCGCGGCATCCCGGCGGCCCTCAAGACCTCCCTCGAGCAACTGCCGCCGTCCGCCCACCCGATGGACGTGATGCGCACCGCCGTATCCGTGTTGGGCTGTGTGTCGCCGGAGAAGGAAGACCACAACCACCCGGGCGCCCGCGACATCGCCGACAAGCTGATGGCTTCGCTGGGTTCCGCGCTGCTGTACTGGTACCACTTCAGCCACAACGGCAAGCGCATCGACGTGGAAACCGATGACGATTCCATCGGTGGCCATTTCCTGCACTTGCTGCACGGCGAGAAGCCGCGTGAGTCCTGGGTGCGCGCGATGCACACTTCGCTGAACCTGTACGCCGAGCATGAATTCAACGCGTCCACCTTCACTTCCCGCGTAATCGCCGGTACCGGTTCCGACATGTTCTCCTGCGTTGCTGGTGCCATCGGCGCACTGCGCGGCCCGAAGCACGGCGGCGCCAACGAAGTGGCCTTCGAGATCCAGAAGCGCTACGACAACCCGAATGAAGCAGAAGCTGACATTCGTGCGCGCGTCGAGAAGAAGGAAGTCGTGATCGGCTTCGGTCACCCGGTCTACACCGTTGCCGACCCGCGCAACAAGGTGATCAAGGAAGTGGCTCGCGAGCTGTCCGCCGAGCAGAGCAACACCAAGATGTTCGACATCGCCGAACGTCTGGAAACTATCATGTGGGACATCAAGAAGATGTTCCCCAACCTCGACTGGTTCAGCGCCGTCAGCTACCACATGATGGGCGTGCCCACCGCCATGTTCACCCCGCTGTTCGTGATCGCCCGCACCTCCGGCTGGTCGTCGCACGTCATCGAGCAGCGCATCGACGGCAAGATCATTCGCCCGAGCGCCAACTACGTCGGCCCGGAAGATCTGAAGTTCGTGCCGCTCAAGGACCGTAAATAAGATGAACAGCCAATACCGCAAGAATCTGCCCGGAACCCAGCTGGACTACTTCGATGCCCGCGCGGCGGCCGAAGCCATCCAGCCTGGTTCCTGGGCGAAGCTGCCCTATACCTCGCGCGTGCACGCCGAGAACCTGGTGCGCAAATGCGATCCGGCGATCCTCACCGAGTGCCTGACCCAGATCGTCGAAGGCAAGCAAGAGCGTGACTTCCCGTGGTTCCCGGCCCGCGTCGTCTGCCACGACATCCTCGGCCAGACTGCGCTGGTCGACCTCGCCGGCCTGCGCGACGCGATCGCCGACCAGGGCGGCGACCCGGCCCAGGTCAACCCGGTGGTGCCGGTCCAGCTGATCGTCGACCACTCGCTGGCCGTCGAGTGCGGCGGCTTCGACCCGCAAGCGTTCGAGAAGAACCGCGCCATCGAAGACCGCCGTAACGAAGACCGCTTCCACTTCATCAACTGGACGAAGAAAGCGTTCAAGAACATCGAAGTGATCCAGCCGGGCAACGGCATCATGCACCAGATCAATCTGGAGAAGATGTCGCCGGTAATCCACTCGGACAATGGCTTGGCCTACCCGGACACCTGCGTCGGCACCGACAGTCACACCCCGCACGTTGACGCGCTGGGCGTGATCGCCGTTGGCGTGGGCGGCCTGGAAGCCGAGAACGTCATGCTCGGCCGCGCCTCCTGGATGCGCCTGCCGGAAATCGTCGGCGTCGAGCTGACCGGCAAGCCGGCCGAAGGCATCACCGCCACCGATGTGGTGCTGTCCCTGACCGAATTCCTGCGTCAGTCGAAAGTCGTCGGCGCCTACCTGGAATTCCGTGGCGAGGGTGCTTCGGCCCTGACCCTCGGCGACCGCGCGACCATCTCCAACATGGCTCCGGAATACGGCGCCACCGCGGCGATGTTCTTCATCGACCAGCAGACCATCGACTACCTCAAACTCACCGGCCGTGACGACGAGCAAGTCAAGCTGGTTGAGACCTACGCGAAGGAAGCCGGTCTGTGGGCGGACAGCCTGAAGACCGCGCAGTACAAGCGCGTTCTGAGCTTCGACCTGTCCACCGTCGTGCGTACTCTGGCTGGCCCGTCCAACCCGCATCGCCGTCTGCCGGTCTCGGCACTGGCCGAGCGCGGCATCGCCGTGGATCTGGACAAGGCTCGTGCTCAGGAAGCTGACGGTCAGATGCCAGATGGCGCAGTGATCATCGCTGCCATCACCAGCTGCACCAACACCAGCAACCCGCGCAACGTGATCGCTGCCGGCCTGCTGGCACGTAACGCCAACAAGCTCGGTCTGACCCGCAAGCCGTGGGTGAAGTCCTCGCTGGCTCCGGGCTCCAAGACCGTTGCCCTGTACCTGGACGAGGCCGGCCTGACCGCAGATCTGGAGCAATTGGGCTTCGGCATCGTCGCCTTCGCGTGCACCACCTGCAACGGCATGTCCGGCGCGCTGGACCCGGTGATCCAGCAGGAAATTATCGACCGCGACCTGTACGCCACTGCCGTACTGTCGGGCAACCGTAACTTCGACGGCCGTATCCACCCGTACGCCAAGCAGGCCTTCCTGGCTTCGCCGCCACTGGTGGTTGCCTATGCCATCGCCGGTACCATCCGCTTCGATATCGAGAAGGATGTGCTGGCCGTGGTCGATGGCAAGGAAATCCGCCTGAAGGACATCTGGCCGAGCGACGAAGAAATCGACGCCGTGGTTAAGGCGGCGGTCAAGCCGGAGCAGTTCCGCAAGGTCTACATCCCGATGTTCGCCATCCAGGAAGACACTGGCCCAAAAGTCGAGCCGTTGTACGACTGGCGCGAGATGAGCACCTACATCCGTCGTCCGCCGTACTGGGAAGGCGCGTTGGCGGGTGAGCGTACCCTTAAAGGCATGCGTCCTCTGGCCGTACTGCCGGACAACATCACCACCGACCACCTGTCGCCGTCCAACGCGATCATGATGGATTCGGCCGCTGGCGAGTACCTGCACAAGATGGGCCTGCCGGAAGAGGACTTCAACTCCTACGCGACCCACCGTGGCGACCACCTGACTGCTCAGCGCGCAACCTTCGCCAACCCGCAGTTGGTGAACGAAATGGCCGTGGTCAATGGTGAGGTCAAGAAGGGCTCGCTGACCCGTATCGAGCCGGAAGGCAAGGTCACCCGTATGTGGGAAGCGATCGAGACCTACATGGATCGCAAGCAGCCGCTGATCATTGTCGCCGGCGCCGACTACGGTCAGGGCTCGTCCCGTGACTGGGCGGCCAAGGGCGTGCGTCTGGCGGGTGTGGAAGCGATCGCAGCTGAAGGCTTCGAGCGTATTCACCGCACCAACCTGATCGGCATGGGCGTGCTGCCGCTGGAGTTCAAACCGGGTACCACCCGCAAAACTCTGGGTCTGGACGGCACCGAGACCTACGACGTAGTCGGCGATCTCACCCCGCGTACCGATCTGACGCTGGTGATCAATCGTCGCAACGGCGAGCGTGTCGAAGTGCCGATGACCTGCCGTCTCGACACCGCGGAAGAAGTATCGGTCTACGAGGCCGGCGGTGTGCTGCAGCGCTTCGCCCAGGACTTCCTGGAATCGACTGCTACCGCTTAAGAAACGCTGAACGGTTCAGCGTTGCTTGCTCTGACAATCGACCCGGTGCCGCAAGGCCCCGGGTCGATTGTTAAACGGAGCAGGGCGGCGCAAACCCAATGAATCCGACCCATTCGTGGTGCTTCATGTGCCGCGGAATCTATCAGGACAACATTGCCATGGCCCACGTACCCCAGATCAAAGTTCCCGCCACCTATATCCGTGGCGGCACCAGCAAAGGCGTGTTCTTCCGTCTACAAGATTTGCCCGAGCGCTGCCAGGTGCCGGGCGAGGCCCGTGACAAGCTGTTCATGCGCGTGATCGGCAGCCCCGACCCTTATTCGGCGCACATCGACGGCATGGGTGGTGCCACCTCCAGCACCAGCAAATGCGTGATCCTGTCGAAGAGCAGCCAGCCCGATCACGATGTGGACTACCTCTACGGCCAGGTCTCCATCGACAAGGCCTTCGTCGACTGGAGCGGCAACTGCGGCAATCTGTCGACCGCCGCCGGCGCCTTCGCCCTGCACGCCGGGCTGGTCGATCCGGCGCGCATCCCGCAGAACGGCACCTGCGTGGTGCGCATCTGGCAAGCCAACATCCAGAAAACCATCATCGCCCATGTACCGGTCACCAATGGCCAGGTCCAGGAAACCGGCGACTTCGAGCTCGACGGCGTGACCTTCCCGGCCGCGGAAATCGTGCTGGAGTTCCTCGATCCGTCCGACGATGGCGAGGAAGGCGGCTCGATGTTCCCCACCGGCAACCTGGTGGACGACCTGGAAGTGCCAGGCATCGGCACGCTCAAGGCGACCATGATCAGCGCTGGGATTCCGACCGTGTTCGTCGAGGCCGAGGCCATCGGCTACAAGGGCACAGAGCTGCGTGAAGACATCAACACAAACCCCGAGGCATTGGCCCGCTTCGAGGCGATCCGCGTCGCCGGTGCCCTGCGCATGGGCTTGATCAAGACGGCCGAAGAGGCGGCCACCCGGCAGCACACGCCGAAGATCGCCTTCGTCGCCAAGCCGGTCGATTACCTTTCCTCCAGCGGCAAGACCGTAAGCGCCGGCGACGTGGATCTGCTGGCCCGCGCCCTGTCGATGGGCAAGCTGCACCACGCCATGATGGGCACCGCCGCCGTCGCCATCGGTACTGCCGCCGCGGTCCCCGGTACCCTGGTGAACCTCGCCGCCGGCGGCGGTGAACGCAGCGCCGTGCGCTTCGGCCACCCGTCGGGCACGCTGCGTGTCGGCGCCGAAGCCACCCAGGTCAACGGCGAATGGACCGTGACCAAGGCGATCATGAGCCGCAGCGCCCGGGTGCTGATGGAAGGCTGGGTCCGTGTGCCGGGCGATGCGTTCTAACAACGCCCCGGGAAAACGAAAAAGCCGGAGCGAAAGCCCCGGCTTTTTCGTTTCAGCAAGACGCAAGGGATGGATGGCGGAAACGCTGTATAGCCGTAGGATGGGTTGAGCAACGCTATACCCATCACTAAACCCTGCGCGGGTATCGCTGCGCTGCACCCACCCTACCTGCTAGCGAGTGGTTCGAAAGATGAGCGCCAACGTCGACCTCAACATCCGCCCCGATTACGACCAGGTCCTCCAGGACATTGCCGACTACGTCCTGAATTATAAGGTCGAGTCCGCCGAAGCCCTGAACACCGCCCGCAACTGCCTGATGGATACCCTCGGTTGTGGCCTGCTGGCCCTGCGCTTTCCCGAGTGCACCAAGCACCTCGGCCCGCTCGTCGAAGGCACTATCGTGCCGCATGGTGCTCGCGTACCGGGTACTACTTTCCGCCTTGATCCAGTCAAGGCCGCCTGGGACATCGGCGCGATGGTGCGTTGGCTGGACTTCAACGACACCTGGCTGGCGGCCGAGTGGGGCCACCCATCCGACAACCTTGGCGGCATCCTCGCCGTGGCCGACCACCTGTCGCAGAAGCGCATCGCCAAAGGCGATGCACCGCTGACCATGCGTGTCGTGCTGGAGGCCATGATCATGGCCCACGAAATCCAGGGTGTGTTCGCTCTGGAGAACTCCTTCAATCGCGTCGGCCTCGATCACGTGTTCCTGGTCAAGCTGGCCTCCACCGCCGTCACCGCCAAGCTGATGGGCGCCAACCGCGAGCAGCTGCTGTCCGCGCTGTCCCATGCCTGCGTCGACGGCCAGGCCCTGCGTACCTACCGTCACGCACCGAACGCCGGCTCGCGTAAGTCCTGGGCCGCCGGCGATGCCTCCAGCCGCGGCGTGCGCCTGGCTGATATCGCCATGCGTGGGGAAATGGGTATCCCCGGCGTGCTCACCGCGGCGCAGTGGGGCTTCTACGACGTGCTGTTCAGCCACACCAACAAGGACCTGGCGACCAAGCCGGCCGACCAGCGCCAGTTCAGCTTCCCGCAGGGCTTCGGCACCTACGTGATGGAGAACGTGCTGTTCAAGATCAGCTTCCCGGCCGAGTTCCACGCGCAGACTGCCTGCGAAGCCGCGGTCAAGTTACACCCGCAGGTCAAGGACAAGCTGGACCAGGTCGGGAGGATCGTCATCACCACCCAGGAATCGGCGATCCGCATCATCTCCAAGGTCGGCCCGTTGGCCAACGCCGCCGACCGCGATCACTGCATCCAGTACATGACCGCCGTGTCGCTGGCCTTCGGCAAGCTGGTGGCCGAGCAGTACGAAGATGACTTCCACGCCGCCAATCCGGTCATCGACGAGCTGCGCGAGAAAATGGAAATCGTCGAAGACGAGCGCTACACCCGCGAGTACCTGGAAGCCGACAAGCGCTCCATCGCCAACGCCGTGCAGGTGTTCTTCAAGGACGGTACTTCCACCGAGCAGGTTGCGGTCGAGTACCCGGTCGGCCACCGTCGCCGCCGCGCCGAAGGCATTCCGCTGCTGGAAGAGAAGTTCAAGGCCAATCTCGCTACCCGTTTTACCGGCCAGCGCAGCGCGGAAATCTTCGCCCTGTGCAAAGATCAGGCGAAGCTGGAAGCTACGCCGGTCCACCGTTTCATGGATCTGTTCGTGATCTGATGCGCTCCGGTTCCCCGTCCTGCGCTGCGCGGGGCGGATACCTTAGGCAGGAAAAGAAAAAGCCCGCATTTTGCGGGCTTTTTTGTTGCTCGGGTTGGCGATTATTTCAGGCGCCGTTCAACGCCTTTTTCCACCAGAATCTTGGCGGAGATCTCCTCCACCGAGAAGTGCGTGGAGTTGATGTAGTTGATGTTTTCCCGGCGTAACAGACTTTCCACCTCGCGCACCTCGAATTCGCATTGGGCGAAGCTGGCGTAGCGGCTGTTGGGTTTGCGCTCGTTACGAATCGCCGCCAGTCGGTCAGGGTCGATGGTCAGGCCGAACAGCTTGTGCTTGTAGAGTTTGAGCGCGGCCGGCAGCTGCAGGCGCTCCATGTCGTCTTCGGTCAGCGGGTAGTTGGCCGCCCGGATGCCATATTGCATGGCCATGTACAGACAGGTCGGCGTTTTGCCGCAGCGCGAGACACCGATCAGGATCAGGTCGGCCTTGTCGTAGTAATGGGTGCGCGCACCATCGTCGTTATCGAGGGCAAAGTTCACCGCCTCGATACGCTCCATGTAGTTGCCGCTGCTGGCGATCGAGTGCGACTTGCCGACGCTGTAGGACGAGCGGGAGGTCAGCTCTTGCTCCAGTGGGGCCAGGAAGGTGGAGAAAATGTCGATCATGAAGCCATCGGATTTGGCCAGAACGTCACGAATTTCCTGGTTCACCACGGTGTCGAAAATGATCGGCCGGGCACCATCATTCTCCGCAGCGGCGTTGATTTGTTGTACCATTGCGCGCGCTTTTTCAATGCTGTCGATGTACGGTCGCGTGAGCTTGCTGAACGTGATGGTCTCGAACTGCGCCAACAAGCTCTGGCCCAAGGTTTCGGCGGTGATGCCGGTGCCATCGGAGATGAAAAAAGCGGTTCGTTTCATTTGCGCCGTAGGCCTTAAGCTGGGATCGATTCTTGGCTATCATAGGCCCCCCTTTTGCCGGGCCTGTACTGGCCGGCATTGTGACTTATTTGCCAGGGCCAAAGCCACCGCACGCTGGCTTTCCCAAATTCAAGTGGAGAGATCACCTTGGTTGAGTACGTAGTTTCCCTCGATAAGCTCGGCGTCCACGATGTTGAGCATGTAGGGGGCAAGAACGCCTCCCTGGGCGAGATGATCAGTAACCTCGCTGGTGCCGGTGTCTCGGTTCCCGGCGGTTTCGCCACTACCGCTCAGGCCTATCGTGACTTCCTCGACCAAAGCGGTCTGAATGGCCGTATCCATGCCGCCCTCGATGCGTTGGACGTGGACGACGTGAATGCCCTGGTGAAAACCGGCGCGCAGATTCGCCAGTGGGTGATGGAAGCTGAGTTTCCCGAGCGTCTGAACGCCGAAATCCGCACCGCCTTCGCCTCCATGTCCAACGGCAATGACAACATGGCAGTCGCCGTGCGCTCTTCCGCCACCGCCGAAGACTTGCCGGACGCCTCCTTTGCCGGTCAGCAAGAAACCTTCCTGAACATTCGCGGCGTGGATAACGTGATCCGCGCGGCCAAAGAGGTGTTCGCCTCGTTGTTCAACGACCGTGCCATCGCCTACCGCGTGCACCAGGGCTTCGACCACAAGCTGGTCGCCCTGTCCGCCGGCGTGCAGCGCATGGTGCGTTCGGAAACCGGGACCGCCGGCGTGATGTTCACCCTGGATACCGAGTCGGGCTTCCGCGATGTGGTGTTCATTACCGGCGCTTACGGCCTCGGTGAGACCGTGGTGCAGGGCGCGGTCAACCCGGACGAGTTCTATGTCCACAAACAGACGCTGGAGGCCGGCCGTCCGGCCATCCTGCGCCGCAATCTGGGCAGCAAAGCGATCAAAATGGTCTATGGCGATGAAGCCAAGGCCGGTAAGTCGGTCAAAGTTGTGGATGTCGAGCACGCCGATCGCGCACGTTTCTGTCTGAGCGACGCCGAAGTGGCCGAGTTGGCCAAACAGGCGATGATCATCGAGAAGCACTACCAGCGGCCGATGGACATCGAGTGGGCCAAAGACGGCGACGACGGCAAGCTGTATATCGTCCAGGCGCGCCCGGAAACCGTGAAGAGCCGCAGCAGCGCCAACGTGATGGAGCGCTACTTGCTGAAGGAAACCGGCAAGGTGCTGGTCGAGGGCCGTGCCATCGGCCAGAAAATCGGCGCCGGTAAGGTGCGGGTGATCAACGATATCGCCGAAATGGACAAGGTCCAACCGGGCGACGTCCTGGTTTCCGACATGACCGACCCAGACTGGGAACCGATCATGAAGCGCGCCAGTGCCATCGTCACTAACCGTGGCGGCCGTACCTGTCACGCGGCGATCATCGCCCGTGAATTGGGTATTCCGGCAGTCGTCGGTTGCGGTAACGCCACTCAGGTGCTGAAGGATGGCCAGGGCGTCACCGTGTCCTGTGCTGAGGGCGACACCGGCTTCATCTTCGAGGGTGAGCTGGGCTTCGATATCCGCCAGAATTCGGTCGATGCCATGCCCGAGCTGCCGTTCAAGATCATGATGAACGTCGGCAACCCGGATCGCGCCTTCGACTTCGCCCAGCTGCCGAATGAAGGCGTGGGCCTGGCCCGCCTGGAGTTCATCATCAACCGCATGATCGGCGTGCATCCGAAGGCGCTGCTGAACTTCGCCAGCCTGCCGGCGGAGATCAGGGACAGCGTCGAGAAGCGCATCGCCGGTTACGACGATCCGGTCGGCTTCTATGTCGAGAAGCTGGTCGAGGGCATCAGCACTCTGGCCGCGGCGTTCTGGCCGAAGAAGGTCATCGTGCGCCTGTCGGACTTCAAGTCCAACGAGTATGCCAATCTGATCGGCGGCAAGCTCTACGAGCCGGAAGAAGAGAACCCGATGCTCGGCTTCCGTGGCGCTTCGCGCTACATCAGCGAGTCGTTCCGCGATTGCTTCGAGCTCGAATGCCGCGCGCTGAAGAAAGTCCGCAACGAGATGGGCCTGACCAACGTCGAGATCATGGTGCCCTTCGTGCGTACTTTGGGCGAAGCCAGTCAGGTCGTCGATTTGCTCGCCAGCAATGGCCTGAAGCGCGGCGAGAATGGCCTGAAAGTCATCATGATGTGCGAGCTGCCGTCCAACGCCATCTTGGCCGAAGAGTTCCTCGAGTTCTTCGACGGTTTCTCCATCGGCTCCAACGACCTGACCCAGCTGACCCTGGGCCTGGACCGTGACTCCGGGATCATTGCCCATCTGTTCGATGAGCGTAATCCGGCGGTCAAGAAGCTGCTGTCCAATGCCATCCAGGCCTGCCGCAAGGCCGGCAAGTACATCGGCATCTGCGGCCAGGGCCCTTCGGATCACCCGGATCTGGCCAAGTGGCTGATGGAGCAGGGCATCGAAAGCGTGTCCTTGAACCCGGACTCGGTCTTGGAAACCTGGTTCTTCCTGGCGGAAGGTCAGCAGGCCTGATACGCGTTCCTCACCATAAAAGGGGCGGGATTGATCCCGCCCTTTTTTGTGCCAGTAACAATTCATTGTCAGTAGTGGTATGCAAAGTAGTAGTGAGCTGTTCCCTGTCGCCCTGGTAAGTGCGGAGCTGCGTGGCGACCTGAGCGAAGATGTCTACCGCTTGAAGCCCGGTAACAGTCCGGACCGCAGTGTCGAGCTGGCGTTGACTCGTCTGGGCCTCCATCGCAGTGAGGGACGGCGTGGTACGCCGGTGATTCTGCTGCATGGCAGCTTTTCCAATCGACGTTTCTGGTACTCGCCCAAGGGCCTCGGGCTAGGCCCTTATCTGGCGCGGGCCGGCTTCGATGTATGGATCGCCGAGATGCGTGGTCACGGCCTGTCGCCGCGCAATCAGGCCTATCGCCATAACCGGGTAGCCGATTACGCCCGCTATGACCTGCCAGCGATTGCCGCCTTCGTGCGCGAGCAGAGCGACCAGGTTCCCCACTGGCTTGGTCATTCGCTGGGTGGCATCACCCTGGCGGCGGCTCTGGGTGGGCACTATCTGGGCGAGGCTGAAGCCGCCTCTGCGGCTTTGTTCGGCAGTCAGGTCAGTCGGGTCTACTGGCCCTTGAAGCTGCCTCCGCTGGAGTGGGGTGGGCGCCTGCTGCTCAAGCGTCTCGCGGTATTGTCCGGCGCTGGGCTCAAGCGCGGTCCGGAAGACGAGCCTATCGGTGTCGCGCTGGAAAGCTTGCGCTGGCACGGTCTGTTCGGCCGCTTCGGTGATGCCGGAGGCGACTGGTGGGCCGGGCTTTCCGAGGTGCAGGTGCCGCTATTGGCGGTCGGTTCTGCGGGTGATCATCAGGACCCGCCCTGGGCTTGCCGGAAGTTACTGGAGCAGTTCGGCTCGGCGCGCCGTGAGTTTCTCCACCTTGGCAGGAAAAACGGCTTTGCCGAGGACTACGGGCATATCGAAATGCTGCTGAGCAAGTCGGCGCAAAGTGAGGTCTGGCCGCTTGTCGTGCACTGGTTGCAGCAGTTGTGCTTGCCCGAGTTACCAGTCAGAGGCTAAGCCAGACGTAAAGCCAATTGCTCAGCTTTCTGGGTGGGCGCTCCCCGGTATGCCGCGTAGCAGAGCGGGCGGGCATTTCGCCTCGCGTGGCATCCGGCTAAGATGTGACGCGGAGTTGGCTTGCAGTCATTTCTGCTGCCACTGGAGGTGCCATGTTCGTTGCGCTCGAACGGTTACTGAATCTGGAAGAAGGTTATCGGCGGACCTTTCAGCTCGCCGGGCGTAACCTCTTACTCATGGTGGTTGACCGTCAGCCTCTGTTGCTGGAGAACCGTTGCCCGCATCAGGGCGTGCCTTTGCACAACGCTACCCTGGCCGGTTGGGTGTTGCGCTGTGCGCGACATGGGGTGGAGTTCGATTTTTTCAGCGGCCAGGCATTAAATGCACATTGTCCTGCACTGACTCGTTTTGAGCTGGTCTATGACGACGATCGTATCGGCGTCGACCTCTGACACTGTTTTCTCTTTACAGGAGTTTTCCCCATGCAATATGTCACTCCCGATCTGTGCGATGCCTACCCGGAGCTGGTGCAGGTGGTTGAGCCGATGTTCAGTAACTTTGGCGGTCGCGACTCCTTCGGCGGCGAAATCGTCACCATCAAGTGTTTCGAGGACAACTCCCTGGTCAAGGATCAGGTAGAGGTAGATGGTAAGGGCAAAGTGTTGGTCGTCGATGGTGGCGGCTCTCTGCGCCGTGCTCTGCTTGGTGACATGCTGGCCGAGAAGGCGGCGAAGAATGGCTGGGAAGGGCTGGTCGTCTATGGCTGCATTCGTGATGTCGACGTCATTGCCCAGACCGAGCTGGGTGTTCAGGCCCTGGCTAGCCACCCGATGAAGACGGATAAGCGTGGGATTGGCGACTTGAACGTGCCGGTGACTTTCGGTGGCGTGACATTCCGCCCGGGCGAATTCGTGTATGCCGATAACAACGGCATCATCGTTTCGCCCAAGCCGTTGGCAATGCCGGAGTAACGAGCAGAAAGCCTGGTGCCAACCGGGGTTTTTCTGAGGGCTGTCAGTAGTGGGGAGTGGGATGCTCGAGGAAGACAACTCGCAATGGGGGCTGGTCCACGCATTTGTCCTGGACGGCAAGGGAGGGGCGAAGCCTATTTCGCGCCAGCAACTGGATGAGTTGCAGCTCACTGAGGAGCAAAGCCTGTGGCTGCATTGGGATCGTGGTCATCCGCAGACGCACGCCTGGCTACGCAGCGCCAGCGGCCTGAATGAGTTCAGCTGCGACTTGCTGCTGGAGGAGAACACCCGTCCCCGTCTGCTGCCGTTGCCGAACAATGAGCTGCTGCTGTTTCTGCGCGGGGTAAATCTCAATCCAGGGGCGGAGCCCGAAGACATGGTCTCGGTGCGGATTTTCGCTGCGCCTCAGCGGATTATTTCCCTGCGCCTGCGGCCATTGCGGGCGACCGATCAACTGATCGATGAGCTGGAAAGGGGCGAAGGCCCGAAAAACCCCTCCGAGCTGCTGCTCTATCTCGCGCACCATCTGAGCGATAAGGTCGATGACTTGGTCGCAGGGCTGGCGGAGCAGGTTGATGGTGAGGAAGAGAAGATTGACGCCGACGAGCGCTACGCGCCGGACCATAGCCTGATGCTGCATATCCGTCGGCGCGCCGCCAGTTTACGGCGATTCCTTGCGCCGCAGCGGGACATTTATGCGCAGCTATCGCGTAACCGGCTGCCCTGGTTCGTCGACGGTAATGCCGATTACTGGAATGAGCTCAACAACCATCTGACCCGCAACCTTGAAGAGCTCGAGCTGATTCGCGAGCGGATAGGCTTGGTTCTGGAGTCCGAGCACCGGCGGATGAGCGAGCGAATGAGCCGTACCATGTACCGTTTCGGCATCATCACTGGGGTTTTTCTGCCGATGAGTTTTCTGACTGGGCTGTTGGGGATCAATGTCGGCGGTATCCCAGGGGCGGAAAGCCCCTATGGCTTCTTGATTGCCTGCCTACTCATCGCTGGGGTAGCGCTTGGTCAGTGGTGGTTGTTCCGCCGCTTGCGTTGGGTTTGATGTGACTTGTCGACTTTTCATCTCGTCTAGCCGACACATCCCAAGAGGTGCGCATGCGCGATCCGTTTGAAGAATCTCTCCGCGACCTGCTGAGAGCGTCGCCGTCGACCCATGACGATGATGCGACGCTAGGGCGCGTGCTGAAAACAGCCAACCGCCAGGTCGGCGCCGGTGATCTGTTCAGTCTGATGGGGCATTGGTTCGAGGCGCTGATGATGGCCTTGAACAAGGGCGCCGCCCATGTGGCCCCTGTTTCTCGCCGCACTTCTCCCGACCGTACTGCTGATAAGGCTGAGTGAAGATGGAATTCGACCCCTGGACTCAAGGTCTGGTCAACGCCATGACCAATGTATGGACGCCCGTCGCCGGCTTTATTCCACGCTTGTTTGGTGCGTTGGCGGTGGTCTTGCTTGGTTTCGTCGTGGCCAAGCTGCTCGACGCCTTGCTTTCCAAGCTTCTGGCCAAACTGGGCCTGGATCGCCTGATGGCTGGAACCGGTCTGACCAAGATACTTGGGCGTGTCGGCATCCAGGTGCCGGTCTCGACCCTGATCGGCAAGATCGTCTACTGGTTCGTATTGCTGATCTTCTTGGTTTCTGCGGCTGATTCGCTTGGCCTTGGGCGTGTTTCCGCCACGCTCGATGTGCTGGCGCTGTACCTGCCGAAAGTCCTGGGTGCTGCGCTGGTGGTGATTGTCGGCGTATTGCTGGCGCAACTGGTCAACAGTCTGGTGCGCGGCGCCGCCGAAGGCGTCGGGCTCGATTATGCCGGTGGCCTGGGGCGTTTTGCCCAGGGACTGGTCATCATCATCAGCATTTCGGTGGCCATTGGTCAGCTGGAGGTCAAAACCGAGCTGCTTAACAACGTGATCGCCATCGTGCTGATTTCGGTCGGTCTGGCGGTGGCCTTGGCGCTGGGGCTCGGCAGTCGTGAGCTGGCTGGGCAAATTCTTGCCGGCATATATGTGCGTGAGTTGTATCAGGTCGGGCAACAAGTCAAGGTGGGTGATGTCGAAGGCCAGATCGAGGAGATCGGCACGGTCAAGACCACCCTGCTGACGGAGGAGGGGGTATTGGTTTCCGTGGCCAATCGCATTCTTCTCGAGCAACAGGTGAGCAGTCGCTGAGGCGTCAATCCCTGCTAATGTATGTCGCCATCTGATGGCCCGGGCTCCGGGCCGTGGCGGCTATTCACCTGACTGTCGGCCCGACTCGTTTTGAATAAAGTCCAATCGCTACCTTCTCGCTATGACCCTCGCGAGCTCTCGGACGAAGAGCTGGTGGCGCGTGCTCATGGCGAGCTGTTTCACGTAACCCGAGCCTATGAAGAGCTGATGCGGCGCTACCAGCGCACGCTGTTTAACGTTTGTGCCCGCTATTTGGGAAATGAACGTGATGCGGATGATGTGTGTCAGGAAGTTATGTTGAAAGTGCTGTATGGCCTGAAAAATTTTGAGGGCAAGTCGAAGTTCAAAACTTGGCTATACAGCATTACTTACAACGAGTGTATTACCCAGTACCGGAAAGAGCGTAGGAAGCGCCGGCTGATGGATGCGCTGAGTCTGGATCCGTTGGAAGAGGCTTCCGAGGAGAAGACTCCCGCAGTTGCCGAGCAAGGTGGTCTGGATCGTTGGTTGGTCCATGTAAATCCGATTGATCGGGAAATTTTGGTATTGCGTTTTGTTGCGGAACTGGAGTTCCAGGAAATAGCCGACATCATGCACATGGGGCTTAGCGCGACGAAGATGCGTTACAAGCGAGCCCTGGACCGCTTGCGAGAAAAATTTGCTGGCGCGACCGAAACTTAGTTGGGGAAGATAGCTCCAATCGTTCGGGCGAACTCTGTTACAATCGCCCGCTGAGTTGTCCTGGAATTGTTAGACAACTTACTGACTACCAAGATGGGGATTTACGGATGAAATTGAAAAACGCCTTAGGCGTTGTAATTGGCTCTCTGATCGCTTCTGCCTCTCTTCAGGCGCTGGCTCAAGGCCAAGGTGCGGTAGAAGTGGAAGGCTTCGCCAAGAAGGAGATGTTCGACAGCGCTCGTGACTTCAAAAACAACGGCAACCTGTTCGGCGGCTCGATTGGCTACTTCCTGACCGACGACGTTGAATTGCGTCTGGGCTACGACGAAGTGCACAACGCTGTTGGCGAAGACGGTCGTAACATCAAGGGCTCGAACACTGCCCTGGATGCTCTGTACCACTTCAACGCCCCTGGCGACACGCTGCGTCCGTACGTCTCCGCAGGTTTCTCAGACCAGAGCATCGGTCAAACCGGCCGCAGCGGTCGTAACGGTTCCACTTTCGCCAACGTTGGCGGTGGTGCCAAGCTCTACTTCACCGAAAACTTCTATGCTCGTGCTGGCGTTGAAGCTCAGTACAACATCGACCAGGGCGACACCGAGTGGGCTCCAAGCGTTGGTATCGGCATGAACTTTGGTGGCGGCTCCAAGCCTGCTGCTCCAGTTCCTGCTCCGGCTGAAGTGTGCGCCGACAGCGACAACGATGGCGTGTGCGACAACGTCGACAAGTGCCCGGATACCCCGGCCAACGTCACCGTTGACGCCGACGGCTGCCCGGCTGCGGCCGAGGCCGTGCGGGTCGAGCTGGACGTGAAGTTCGACTTCGACAAGTCCAAGGTGAAAGAAGAAAGCTACGGCGACATCAAGAACCTGGCTGACTTCATGACCCAGTACCCATCGACCACCACCACCGTGGAAGGTCACACCGACTCCGTCGGTACCGATGCGTACAACCAGAAGCTGTCCGAGCGTCGCGCCAACGCGGTTAAAGACGTGCTGGTCAACCAGTACGGTGTCGGTGGTGAGCGCATCGAATCGGTCGGCTACGGCGAGTCCCGCCCGGTAGCGGACAACGCCACGGATGCCGGTCGCGCCGTCAACCGTCGCGTAGAAGCTGAAGTGGAAGCTCAAGCCAAGTAATGGCGTTGAGTGGTGAGAAAAACCCGGCCTCGGCCGGGTTTTTCTTTATCTGCACTCCGGGTTCCGTGGTTCAGGTATTTCCCGTGTAGTCATAACCGTATGATCGGTGGCCTTATCAGGCGGAGAGTGACGAGCTTGTTCTGTTTTAATCGCAACTCATTGTCATTGTTGAAATTTTTCCTGGTGACGGGTCTATTGCTTGGCGGTTGCCAAGGCCCGGGAAATTTACCGGTGGATATTCAACGTCTGCCAGAGCGGGTGGAATTGAGCGGCGTACCGTTCTTTGCGGAGTCGGCTTTTGATGGTGCTCCTGGAGCTTTGGCGACCGTGTTGTCGCAGCAAGGGGTGGTGACTACGCCGGGATTGGTCGCCAAGCAATTGAAGTTGCCTGAGGCGGAGTTGCAACTGGCGCAAAACATCCCGCGCGTAGCTCGCGAGCAAGGGTTCGTGGTCTATCCCCTTGGGGCCGGTCTTGCCGAGTTGCTGGATCAAGTTGCAGCGGGATTTCCAGTACTGGTGCGCTTCAGTGAAGGGCTCGGCTGGATGGCTTCGTCTCGCTATGCGGTGTTGGTCGGTTACGACCGCGCCCAGCAAACGCTTTTGCTGCGATCAGGGCAAAGCAAGCGCTGGCTGGCCGATTTCACAGCATTCAAGGATGACTGGGAGAAGGCGGGGCGTTGGTCGGTTCTGGTGCAGGCGCCGGCGCGCCTACCCGCAAGTGTGGACCCGCTGCGCTGGCGGCAGGCGGCGGCAGAGCTGGAACGAGTCGGCCAGGTGCAGGCGGCGGCTTCGGCATATCAGGCTTTAGAGGCGCCTTCGCAGCCTGTGAAGAGTAAAACGGCGCCCTGAGGCGCCGTTTTTTCTTAGACGCCCAGCTTGTCGCGCAGGCTGTAGTACCAGGCGCCAAGGGCGGTGAAAGGTACGCGGAAGACCTGTCCGCCAGGGAAGGGGTAGTGTGGTAACTCAGCGAAGGCATCGAAGCGCTCCGCTTGTCCACGCAGGGCCTCGGCCAGAACCTTGCCGGCAACATGGGTGTAGGTCACGCCATGGCCGCTGCAGCCCTGTGAGTAGTAGATGTTATGGCCCAGACGGCCAACCTGCGGTAGGCGCGAAAGGGTGAGCAGGAAGTTGCCGGTCCAGGCGTAGTCGATTTTCACATTTTTCAGTTGCGGGAAGGTCTTCAGCATCTTCGGGCGAATAATCGCCTCGATGTTGGCTGGGTCGCGCGCGCCATAGACCACGCCACCGCCGAAAATCAGGCGTTTGTCGCCTGAGAGCCGGTAGTAGTCGAGGAGATAGTTGCAGTCTTCTACGCAGTAGTCCTGAGGAAGCAGGCTCTTCGCTAGCTCGTCGGAAAGCCGCTCGGTGGTGATCACCTGGGTGCCGCACGGCATGGATTTGGCGGCTAGCTCTGGCAGCAAGTTGCCCAGGTAAGCATTGCCAGCGACCACAACGAACTTGGCTTTCACGTGCCCTTGGGGCGTGTGAACGACTGGCGCCGCTGTACGCTCAATTCGAATGGCGGGTGATTGCTCGTAGATCATGCCGCCAAGGGATTCGACCGCTGTGGCCTCGCCGAGCGCCAGATTGAGTGGGTGGATATGGCCGCCGCTCATGTCGAGCATGCCGCCTATGTAGTTGTCAGTGGCGGCAACTTCGCGGATGCGTTTGGCGTCTAACAGCTCTAGTTGGGTATGACCATAGCGTTCCCACAGACGTTTCTGCGACTCAAGGTGGGTCATCTGCTTGGCAGTGAGGGCAGCGAAGACGCCGCCGTCCTTCAGGTCGCATTGGATGCCGTACTTCTTAACGCGTTCGCGGATGATGCTTCCGCCTTCAAATGCCATGTCTCCGAGGAGCTGGGCATTTTTAGGGCTGACGCTGCGTTCAATGCTGTCGATGTCACGGCTGTAGCTATTGACGATCTGCCCGCCGTTGCGCCCCGATGCACCAAAACCTACCTTGGCTGCCTCCAAGATTACTACCTTGAAGCCATGTTCGAGTAGGAATAATGCAGTCGACAGGCCGGTATAGCCCGCGCCGATGATGCAGACATCAGTTTGGACTTCACCAAGTAGTTCTGGGCGCGCAGGCGTGGGATTAGCTGAGGCGGCGTAGTAGGACTGTGGGTAGGGGGTGTGCGTCATTTTGCAACCTATGTTCTTTATTTTTTACGACTGTTGCGATGCTAACTCAGCTGAAAATCCTCGGCTAGTCTGTGTGCAAAATATTTAACGCAGCAGTGAGCGCTAAAAAATCCACTTTTTCAGGCAGTTAGAATAAAAGCTGTTGACAGCAATGAGTAATTCCGTAGAATGCGCGGCCAATGGAGGCACATAGCTCAGTTGGTTAGAGCACCACCTTGACATGGTGGGGGTCGTTGGTTCGAGTCCAATTGTGCCTACCAAATTTAAAGGGTCGCGTAAGCGGCCCTTTTTTATTGCGCAGCTTGTCAGGGCTGCGGCTTTCTGAAAGCATCCCGTTTCTTCGCATCCAGTGACTCTGGTTCGGTTTCAGGTAGGCCTTTGGGCTCCTGCCACTGTGAGGCAGGTACACCGCCGGATCGCTTACTGGCTCATCCCAACCCACGTGACCTTTGGTAGGGGTCACCACTAGGAGAGGAGGCGCCATGCCCATCATTACTCTTCCCGACGGCAGTCAGCGCTCGTTTGATCACCCGGTTACCGTGGCTGGGGTGGCTCAGTCCATTGGTGCTGGCCTGGCCAAAGCTACTTTGGCTGGTAAGGTCGATGGTCGTTTGGTAGATGCCGGTGATCTGATTGATAGCGATGCCAGCCTGCAAATCATCACGCCGAAAGACGAGGAGGGGTTGGAGATCATTCGCCATTCCTGCGCCCATCTAGTCGGTCATGCGGTCAAGCAGCTCTATCCGGCGGCGAAAATGGTGATCGGTCCTGTCATCGATGAGGGCTTCTATTACGACATCGCTTACGAGCGGCCCTTCACTCAGGAAGATCTCGCCGCCATCGAGCAGCGCATGCAGCAGTTGATCGACAAGGATTACGACGTCATTAAGAGAGTGACGCCGCGTGCCGAGGTGATCGAATTGTTCAGGGCGCGGGGCGAGGAGTACAAGCTGAGGCTGGTCGATGACATGCCTGATGAGAAGGCTATGGGCCTGTACTTCCATGAAGAGTATGTGGACATGTGCCGTGGTCCGCACGTGCCTAATACGCGCTTCCTTAAAGCATTCAAGCTGACCAAGTTGTCCGGCGCCTATTGGCGTGGTGATGCCAAGAACGAGCAGCTGCAGCGCATTTATGGCACTGCCTGGGCGGACAAGAAGCAACTGGCTGCCTACATCACTCGCATCGAAGAAGCGGAGAAGCGCGATCACCGCAAGCTTGGCAAGCGCCTGGATTTGTTCCATACCCAGGAAGAAGCGCCCGGCATGGTGTTCTGGCATCCGAATGGTTGGACTTTGTATCAGGTGCTTGAGCAGTACATGCGCTGTGTGCAGCGGGAAAATGGCTATCTGGAAGTGAAGACTCCCCAGGTTGTCGATCGCAGTCTGTGGGAGAAATCCGGGCACTGGGCGAACTACGCCGAGAACATGTTTACCACTGAGTCGGAAAGTCGCGACTATGCGATCAAGCCGATGAACTGCCCCTGCCATGTGCAGATTTTCAACCAGGGGCTGAAGAGCTATCGCGAATTGCCGATGCGCTTGGCTGAGTTCGGTGCTTGCCACCGCAATGAGCCGTCAGGTGCGCTGCATGGCATCATGCGGGTGCGTGGTTTCACGCAGGACGATGCACACATTTTCTGTACTGAAGATCAAATGCAGGCCGAGTCTGCGGACTTCATCAAGCTAACCCTGGATGTCTATGCCGATTTCGGTTTCGCCGACATTCAGCTGAAGCTGTCGACTCGTCCGGAAAAACGGGTCGGTTCCGATGAGTTGTGGGATCGTGCTGAGGCGGCTTTGGCTTCGGCGCTGGAAAGCGCCGGTCTGCCTTACGACTTGCAGCCGGGGGAGGGGGCTTTCTATGGGCCGAAGATCGAGTTCTCCCTGAAGGATTGTCTGGGTCGGGTGTGGCAGTGTGGTACCCTGCAGCTCGACTTCAATCTGCCGGTTCGCCTTGGTGCTGAGTTTGTCGGCGAGGATAACAGTCGCAAGCACCCAGTGATGCTACATCGCGCGATCCTCGGTTCTTTCGAGCGCTTCATCGGCATGCTGATTGAGCACTACGAGGGGGCGTTCCCTGCTTGGCTGGCGCCAACCCAGGCGGTGATCATGAATATCACCGACAAGCAGTCAGAATTCGCCCTTGAGGTGGAGAAAACCCTCAATCAAAGCGGGTTCCGTGCCAAGTCCGACTTGAGAAACGAAAAAATCGGCTTTAAAATCCGCGAGCATACTTTGCTCAAGGTTCCCTATCTCCTGGTTATTGGTGATAGAGAAGTCGAAATGCAAACGGTCGCCGTGCGTACCCGTGAAGGTGCTGATCTGGGCTCGATGCCCGTCGCTCAATTCGCAGAATTCCTTGCGCAGGCGGTTTCCCGGCGTGGTCGCCAAGATTTGGAGTAATCATTATTAAGCGTGAAATGAGACAGGATAAACGAACTGCACCGAAAGCCCCGATCAACGAGAATATCTCGGCACGCGAGGTTCGGTTAATTGGCGCTGACGGCGAGCAGATTGGCATCGTCTCGATTGATGAAGCGCTTCGAGTGGCTGAAGAAGCCAAGCTGGATCTGGTAGAAATCTCCGCTGATGCAGTGCCGCCTGTCTGCCGCATCATGGATTACGGCAAGCATCTGTTTGAGAAAAAGAAACAGGTCGCTGCCGCGAAGAAGAACCAGAAGCAGGTTCAGATTAAAGAAATTAAGTTTCGTCCAGGGACGGAAGAAGGGGATTACCAGGTAAAACTACGCAACCTGGTACGTTTCCTAAGTGATGGGGACAAGGCCAAGGTATCCCTGCGATTCCGTGGTCGTGAGATGGCTCACCAGGAGTTGGGGATGGAACTGTTGAAGCGGGTCGAAGTCGATCTCGCCGAATACGGTACCGTCGAACAGCATCCTAAGCTGGAAGGACGCCAGCTGATGATGGTCATCGCCCCCAAAAAGCGAAAATAATCTCCAGGGCACTGGCAGGCCTTGTGGTTATGTGTAATTGACTGAATGCGGAGTATCCGAACATGCCAAAGATGAAAACCAAGAGTGGCGCTGCGAAGCGCTTCAAGAAAACTGCTGGTGGCCTCAAGCACAAGCACGCTTTCAAGAGCCACATCCTCACCAAAATGACTACCAAACGTAAGCGTCAATTGCGTGGCACCTCCATGCTGCACAAATCTGATGTCGCTCGTGTAGAGCGTTCGCTGCGTCTGCGTTGATTTCCGGTCTAGGTCAAGAGGATTAATTCATGGCTCGTGTTAAGCGTGGCGTTATTGCCCGTGCCCGTCACAAAAAAATTCTGAAACTCGCCAAAGGCTACTACGGTGCGCGTTCGCGTGTATTCCGTGTTGCCAAGCAAGCGGTAATCAAGGCTGGCCAATATGCCTACCGTGACCGCCGTCAGCGCAAGCGTCAGTTCCGTGCTCTGTGGATCGCCCGTATCAACGCTGGTGCTCGTGTCAACGGTCTGTCCTACAGCCGTCTGATCGCCGGTCTGAAGAAGGCGTCCGTCGAGATCGATCGTAAGGTTCTGGCCGATCTGGCAGTGAACGAAAAAGCGGCGTTTGCTGCGATTGTCGAGAAAGCGAAAGCCGTCCTGGCTTAAGTCCCCGACAATCACCGGGTTCGCCCGGTGCTAAACGTCACCAATAGGGGAAGAGCCTTCGTGCTCTTCCCCTATTTCGTATCTGGAGTCCGTACATGGAAAACCTGGATGCGCTGGTCTCGCAAGCGCTTGAGGCCGTGCAACATACCGAAGACGTCAATGCCCTGGAGCAGATCCGGGTTCATTATCTCGGCAAGAAAGGCGAGCTGACTCAGGTGATGAAGACCCTGGGCGATTTGCCGGTTGAAGAGCGGCCGAAAGTCGGTGCCCTGATCAACGTGGCGAAAGAGCGCGTGCAGGAGGCCCTGAATACGCGTAAAGCAACGCTGGAGCAGGCCGCCCTGAGCGCCAAGTTGGCTGCCGAGTGTATTGACGTGACTTTGCCGGGGCGTGGTCAGGTTTCTGGTGGTCTGCACCCGGTTACCCGCACCCTGGAACGGGTCGAGCAGTTCTTCACGCATATCGGCTACAACGTCGCCGAGGGGCCTGAAGTCGAAGACGACTATCACAACTTCGAGGCCCTCAACATCCCTGGCCACCATCCGGCGCGGGCGATGCACGACACTTTTTATTTCAATGCGAACATGTTGCTGCGCACCCATACCTCGCCGGTGCAGGTGCGCACGATGGAGTCGCAGCAACCACCGATCCGCATCGTTTGCCCGGGTCGGGTCTATCGCTGCGATTCAGATATCACCCACTCGCCGATGTTCCATCAAGTCGAAGGTTTGCTGATCGACGAAGGCATCAGCTTTGCCGATCTGAAGGGCACCATCGAGGAGTTTCTGCGGGTGTTCTTCGAGAAGGACTTGGGTGTGCGTTTCCGCCCATCCTTCTTCCCCTTCACCGAGCCGTCGGCAGAAGTCGATATGCAGTGTGTGATGTGCAGTGGCAAAGGCTGTCGTGTATGCAAGCAGACCGGCTGGCTGGAAGTGATGGGCTGCGGCATGGTGCACCCGAATGTTTTGCGCATGTCGGGCATCGATTCCGAAAAATATCAAGGCTTCGCCTTTGGTATGGGGGTCGAGCGTTTGGCGATGCTGCGTTATGGCGTCAATGATTTGCGCCTGTTCTTCGATAACGACCTGCGATTCCTGGCGCAATTTCGCTAGAACTCGCACGACCGTAACCGAATTGATTGGGAGAGCAGGATGAAATTCAGTGAACAGTGGCTGCGGGGCTGGGTAAATCCGCAGGTTTCCCGTGATGAATTGGTAGCTCGTCTGTCCATGGTCGGCCTCGAGGTCGACAGCGTGACTCCGGCTGCCGGCAATTTCTCCGGAGTGGTGGTGGGTGAGGTGCTCAGCACGGAGCCGCACCCGGATGCTGACAAGTTGCGCGTTTGCCAGGTGAGCAACGGCGCCGAATCTTTCCAGGTGGTCTGCGGTGCCCCCAATGTTCGCCCCGGGTTGAAGATTCCGTTCGCCATGATTGGCGCGGAGCTGTCTGGCGACTTCACGATCAAAAAGGCCAAGCTACGCGGGATCGAGTCCAACGGCATGCTCTGCTCGGCGTCTGAATTGCAGATCAGCGAAGACAATAATGGCCTAATGGAGTTGGCCGCCGATGCTCCGGTCGGCGAGAGCATTCGCACCTATCTCGGGCTGGATGATGTGAGCATCGAGCTTGGCTTGACGCCCAACCGCGGTGACTGTTTGTCGATTGCAGGTTTGGCCCGTGAAGTAGGAGCCATCTACGCCGCCGAGGTTAGTCCGATGTTGGTCGAGCCTGTTGCGGCGGGCCATGATGAAGTACGGCCAGTCGAAGTCTCGGCGCCACAGGCTTGCCCGCGCTATTTGGGACGAGTGATTCAAAATGTCGACCTGTCTCGGCCGACGCCGCTGTGGATGGTCGAGCGCCTGCGCCGTTCGGATATCCGTAGCATCAATGCTGCCGTCGATGTCACCAACTACGTGATGCTAGAGCAAGGCCAGCCGATGCATGCGTTTGATCTTGCCGAAATCAATGGCGGGATTCGAGTGCGCATGGCAGAAGAGGGCGAGAAGCTGGTGCTGCTCGATGGTCAGGAAGTCAGCCTGCGGGCCGATACCCTGGTAATCGCCGACCACCAGCGCGCGCTGGCAATTGCCGGTGTGATGGGGGGCGAGCATAGCGGGGTGAGCAACGCAACTCGCGATGTGTTCCTGGAGAGCGCGTTCTTCGACACCATTGCTTTGGCCGGTAAGGCGCGCTCCTATGGCCTGCATACGGACTCTTCGCACCGGTTCGAGCGTGGCGTGGACTCCCAGTTGGCGCGGAAGGCCATGGAGCGTGCCACTGCTCTGTTGATCGAAATTATGGGTGGTGAGGCGGGGCCGATCATTGAGGTGGTCAGCGAGGCGAGCTTGCCGCGTGTCGCACCGATTACCCTGCGTGCCGAGCGCATTGCTCAGATGCTTGGTCTTGAGATGGACTCGGCTGAAGTCGAGCGCCTGCTGAGAGCTCTGGGCCTGACCGTGAGCAGCCAGGGTGTTGGGTTATGGCAGGTCGGGGTGCCAAGCCATCGCTTCGATATCACTCTGGAAGTCGACTTGATCGAAGAGCTCGGGCGTCTCTATGGCTACAACCGCTTGCCGGTTCGTTATCCGCAAGCGCGTCTGGCGCCCCAGGCCAAGGCGGAAGCTCGTTCTGAGTTGCCGGCACTACGCCGTTTGCTGGTGGCGCGTGGCTATCAAGAGGCTATCACCTATAGCTTCATCGATCCGAAGCTGTTCGAGCTGTTCAATCCGGGCGTTGAGCCACTGCAATTGGCCAACCCGATTTCTGCCGATATGTCTGCCATGCGCTCCTCGCTGTGGCCGGGTTTGGTCAAAGCGCTGCAGCACAACCTGAATCGCCAACAGTCGCGTGTGCGTCTGTTTGAAAGCGGACTGCGCTTTGTCGGTCAGTTGCCGGGACTCAAGCAGGAGGCGATGCTGGCTGGCGTAATCACCGGTAGCCGTTTGCCTGAGGCATGGGCCAATGGACGTGAAGGTGTGGACTTCTACGATCTGAAAGCGGATGTCGAGGCGTTGTTAAGCCATGCTGGAGCCGTCGAATCTTTCCGCTTCGTGCCGGGCGAACATCCCGCGCTGCATCCAGGGCAGACGGCACAGGTCGAGCGCGATGGGCGTCTGGTTGGCTTTATCGGGGCGATCCATCCGGAGCTGGCTCGGTCGCTTGGCCTCGAGCAGCCGCTCTATCTCTTCGAATTGGTATTGTCCGAAGTTGCTCAGGGACGCTTGCCGAAGTTCAGCGAACTGTCGCGTTTCCCTGAAGTTCGCCGTGATTTGGCACTGTTGGTGGGGCGTGATGTCGCTGCCGAGGCGGTGCTGGCGACTATCCGTGAGGCGGCCGGTGAGTGGCTAACGGACCTCAGGCTGTTTGACGTGTATCACGGTAAAGGCATTGATCCACATAGAAAAAGCCTGGCCGTCGGCTTGACCTGGCAACATCCATCGCGCACTCTTAATGACGATGAGGTGAGTAGTACAACGCAAAACATCCTTACCTCGCTGGAACAAAGGTTCAATGCCACGTTAAGGAAGTAACGTATGGGGGCTCTGACGAAAGCTGAAATGGCGGAACGTCTGTATGAAGAGCTAGGCCTGAATAAGCGGGAAGCCAAGGAGTTGGTGGAGCTGTTCTTTGAAGAAATCCGGCAGGCGCTGGAGCTTAATGAGCAGGTCAAATTGTCGGGTTTCGGCAATTTTGACCTGCGAGATAAGCGACAGCGCCCGGGACGTAATCCAAAGACAGGAGAAGAGATTCCGATTACGGCTCGCCGTGTCGTCACTTTTCGCCCCGGCCAGAAACTGAAAGCCAGAGTTGAAGCTTATGCTGGAACCAAGTCATAACGACGAGCTTCCGCCGATACCGGGCAAGCGCTACTTCACCATCGGTGAAGTAAGCGATCTTTGTGCGGTGAAGCCGCATGTCCTGCGTTACTGGGAGCAGGAGTTTACTCAGCTCAATCCAGTCAAGCGACGCGGGAATCGCCGCTACTATCAGCGTCAGGATGTGCTGATGATTCGGCAGATTCGGGCCTTGCTTTATGATCAGGGCTTCACCATTGGCGGTGCCCGTCAGCGCCTTTCCGGCGATGAAGCCAAAGACGACACGACTCAATACAAACAACTCATCCGGCAGATGATCGTTGAGCTGGAAGATGTCTTGTTGGTGCTGCGGAAATAGCTCGGCTTTTCAAAAAACTTCCATATTTCATAAGCTTAATGTATAGTTCGATCCGCTTTCAGTAGTAGTCGAGAGCGGTTTGACTTAGTCGGGGCGTAGCGCAGCCTGGTAGCGCACTTGCATGGGGTGCAAGGGGTCGAGTGTTCGAATCACTCCGTCCCGACCAAATAACCCTAGAAAATCCAGTCACTTAGCGGTGACTGGATTTTTTTTATGGGCACTTTTTTTTATTGCTTCTGTACTCGGCTGACATGGTGCCCGTTTGGTGCCCGTTTGTGCTGTAAGGAGGCGACGGATTTGGCACTACCTTGCGAGATGTTTGGCACTTCCTTGCGAGGCTCGTAGCAGCGAATTTTGCAGGGTGTTTGGCACTCGGCCTGTCTGCTGAGAGGGTCGTGCCGATTCGGGCACTGTAGCAGCGATATCAGGTTTCTTCATTGCCGATTGAAAAGCGCGGGCGATGGGGCCAACTCCACCCCGGAGAAACTCATTCCCCACCGCCCGCAACCCGTTGTGCAGCGCGCCTGGTTCAGGCGCAGCCGCTAGTGATCATTGAACCCATACCCCATCATGCTCGATCCGGACGATCTGTCCCATGGGGGAGCGGGTGCCGCCGCCGTCTGTCGACGTGACGGTCTGGTTGTCCAAGATGTAGGCCGTCGCGAGCAGATGTGCTTGGGTGATGGTGCCGTCATTGACCCATTTGAGCGCGTAGCTGGTCGGCCGCTGGACTTGGACCACCAACTCGCCGTCTTCGCCGCCGCTGTTGTCCACGGTAGCCCTCGCAGCGCCTGCATAGGTCAGGTCGGGGGATTCCATGCCGGAGACGCCGAAACCTTCGCTGTCGACTGCCACTATGGTTCCGTAGAACACGTGAGCACCTGCGGCCAGGGGGATTGGGATGATGTCTGGTGCCCATCTTTCAAAGGGACGATCTTTGGCGATGCTGGTCATGCTTCCTCCTAGAGGCGAGTTTTGCCGTGCTTGAGACGAGCCATGCGCAGTACATCTGCGAAGGACTCCTGTTCGGCCTTGAGTGGCGGTAGGCGGTTCCCGTCGATGGTCAGGTTCACCGTGCCGAGTGATTTAGGGGTGTCGTGCATTGCGGCATTGAGCACGCCGTCTGCTGCGGGAATGCTGGGGGTGAGTCGATTACCCACGAACCCACCCGCCGCGAACTTTGGCAGACGCAGGCTGTTGAACTGTTGCAGCAGCTCCGGCCCGTAGTGCTGCACAGCCGCTGCGCGCATCACGAACTCGCCGTTGGAAAGCCGCGCCAGGATGGAGTCGCTGGTGCCTGAGCCAGGGCCTTGGATGAGGCCACCGATGGCATAGCCCGGATAGTTGACCTGCGGGGTTTGCAGGGCCATGGCGTTCATCGCATCGGTGCCTTCGACGTTGTAGGGCACCATACGCACCGGGATGGTCAGCGTCTGGCCGAGATTGGCTGCCAGGGCCTGCATCTGAGAGACAAGCGCGCCTACCGCTTCCTCGTCCATGGTCGGGGTAATCTTCACCTCCTTCAGTTCGTCGGCCTGGGCTTTGAGTAAGGCGATGTTCATGGCGATGACAGCCAGCTTGTTGTCGGCCTCGGTCTGCTCTAGGTCGTTGGCCGCCAGCTCGATGTCCTGCAGCTCCTTGGCGAAGCCGCTGAGGCCATAGGTGTTTTCACCGGCGGCCTGAAGGTCGAGCAGCATCTGCCGCGCTGCTTCGGCCTGGCGCTGAGCCGTCTCGAAATCTCCCTTGCGTAAGGCCTCCTTAGCGCCGACCTTGAGCGCGTTGGCGCTCGCATAGCTGGGTTCTTGGCTGGTACTTGGCAGGTTCAGCTGGGCAATCGTTTGTGCGTATTTCTGCTCGATAGCAAGGCGCTCATCCTTGACCTTCTTGCTGTCGGCGAGCGCCTTTTTCTCGGCGGCCTGAAGGGCTTTGATCGCCGTTTCGGCATCTTTCAATTGCCGATCTTGCAGCGACTTCAGTTCACCAATGTATTGGGTCTGGGCATTCACTTCTTTTTGCCGAGCTTCCTCGGCGGCAGCGTGAGCAGCATCGGCAAGCGCCTTCATCTCGGCATTCATGCCGCTCTGCTGTTCGACCAACTGCACTCGCTCCTTCTTGAGCGCATCCAGCTTGTTTTTCAGCTCGTCGTCCGAGTAGAGCATGTCGACGAGAATATCGCCGACGCTCCAGCCATTGAGGGTCTTTTCGATGGCCTTGATCTCGTTGTCGATCTCGTCGATACGCGTGATGCTGCCGGCCGCCTGAGCGGCCCAAACCGCAATCTGATTTCCCAGTGAGCCGAGGTCGGATATGGCGCCAAGGGCGACCGACCCAAGACGCACGATGGCGGAAGTCACCTGGCCGATTCCTTCAGCTGTGGCTGGGTCTTCGACCTGCTGGCGTAGGGCGTTCAGCGAGTCGATCAGTGGCTGAAGGTTGGTCTTTCCAACGGCCCCGTTTATCGAGTCCGACAAGGCTGTCATGGCGCCGCCTACCGTCTCCGGCAAGCTGGCCGCCTCAGTGCGCAAGGTTTCGAGCTGGCTGGTCAGTGCGTCGGTGACAACGCCCGCTGTCAGCAGGCCTTGCGCGGCCATTTCTTTCAGGGCTGCAACCGGGACACCGATGCCTGCTGCCAAGGCTTGCATGAGCCGCGGCGCCTGTTCTGCCACGGAGTTGAACTCATCGCCTCGCAGTGCGCCGGCCCCGAGTGCCTGGGCGAACTGGATAACGCCGTTCTCGGCCTCCTGAGCGCTTGCGCCCGATACCCGAAAAGCTGTTGCCACCGACTCGGTCAGCTTGATGATGTCCGCCTGAGAGCGGCCAGCCTCCTTGAGTGGGCGGCTGATCCGGCCATAGAGGGTGTAAAGCGATGCCAGTGGCGACTGGGTGGCCGTGGCAATGCGGGCCAGTTCGGCTTGAGCGGTGTTGAATTCTTCCTGCGAACTGGTGGCCAGCTTCAGCCGGGCATTCATCAGGGTGTAAGCATCGGCAGCGCGGGCGATGGCCGCAATGGATTGCACGCCGGCATATGCACCGATGGCGCTGCCAACTCCTGAACCGATGCGATTCGCCAAGGCAGCTTGCGCCCCAGCGATCTGCGCCTGGCGACCGACCGCCTGAGTCGTCTGGACGGCCTCAGTGCGCAACTGGCGTTGCTCTGCGGCCAACTGGCGCGATGCGGTGCTGGTCCTGAGCTGCTGTGCTGCCAAGGCGGCCAGGGCGATCTGCTGTCGAGCTGCGGCACCGTCTAGATTCCGGGTTGCCTGTGCTGCGGCCAGCGTTTCGCCTTGCACCTGTTGCAGGGTGGACGCTTGGCCGAGGGGCTTCCTCAACTGTTCGACCAGCGCCTTGAAGTCGCCACGAAAGCCCTGAGCTGCCCGTTTGGCCTGCTCGGCATCAAGGGAAATGGAAAGCCGGACGTCTGTCATTGCGTTGCCTCAGCAGCCTTTAATGCGGCCAGGAAAAAAGACCAGGGATAGTACGGAGTGTGTACATGCCCAAGGCGCACCAGGGCATGTACACACTTATCAAACTCGCTCAGACCTTGGCGTTTCCGTCGTGGCCGCTCATGACCTTGACGCGACGGAGGAAGTCGAAAAAATCCGGATTCAGCTCCTTGCATACCTGGATCACTTCGCGCAGTTGGGTGGGCCGTAGGGCGTCGATCTGCTCGTCGGCCAGGCTGCTCATGCGCTTCAGGTCGCTGAACGCGCAGTCATTGAAGAAAGCCACATCAATCAAGCCCTCTTCGCTGAACTCGCCGGAGAGCCAGGTGCGCACCTGCATCACGGTCATTTCGCGGACGGTGATGCGGATATCGCCAAAGACCAGCTCGCGGCTGTTGGTTGTATGTTGAGTCACTGTTTTTTCTCCTGGTGCGCTGCGATGAGTGAGTTGACGCAGCGCGTGGGTAGCAAAAGGCCTGAGTGCTAGTCGCTGATGGCGCGATTGAGGGAGAGAATCTTGGCTTCGACATCTGCCAGCTGCGCCTGTAGCGCCTTAAGGTCGCGGTCGGCTTCATTGGCCAACTGCCGACGCGCTTCGGCTGGCGGGTTGTCGCTATTGCCCCAGTCTTCGCCGTAGCGGGCATGCAACGCCTCAAGCAAGCGAGCATGGATAGCCTCTGGAAAGTAGAAGCACAGCTCGGCACCGCTTACGGCAGCACCTAACGCGCCTGCCAATACGTCAACCGATCCCGAGTCTATTTTCTGCCACTCGATCTGACTGTGAGGTCTGGCCTGTCCATGGGTGGCCGGGGTTTCACGTAAGCTCCAGCGGCTGGCAAAACCTTCCCCGCGCTGGTCAATTGCTCGGCGCAGATAGGCGGCGTAATCCGTCAAGGAAATCGGGCCGTACAGCGTCCCGTTGACACGACTCATTGCTGCCGAGATTTTCGAATCCAGTTCGACTTTCAGCTTGCTGAGGATGTCGCGCTGTTCTTTTACGGCCGCAATCGTTGCCTCGTATCCATCAGCCTTGTGAGCGTTGTTTGTCATTGTGTGTACCTTTCAGAGGATGCCTGGTTGGAGCGGCTCATTTAGCGTGAGCCGCCGTGCCATTTGCGAAGTGGTTAGGTAAGCCAAGGGCAAACAAGAACCTTGGCGCTATTCGCCCAGGGGTTGCCGCCGCTCTCATCTTTGGCCAGTAGCTTGAGCGCTTGCCCTTCGAGGCCAGGGGGTACGACCAGAATATTTGGGGTGATGGCCAGCGGCCGGCCACCATCGGCTTTCATGCCCCGCATCGCTGCACGAGCAGCTCCGTAATGGATCGCGTCCAGGGGCTGTTTCGAGGCATAGGCCATCTGCCAGAAACCAAAGCCGGCATTGCAGCGATAGCGCACGCCGTGCACGTATTCATCATGGTTAAACACGTGGTCGCTGTTGGTAGGGTCTGTTTTGCTGACCAGCTCAGCCTTTGTGCGCTCCTGAAAGATAAGCGGTTTGATCGACCGAGACGTATCCAGCAGATACCACGTCGGGCCGGCATTAGTGGCCGGTACATCCATATTGCTAACCGCTTCAGCAACGCCAGTGCCGTCGACGTTCGGGTATACCGGGTGCTCCACATCGAAGAAGTTTTTCCCGTCATAACAGGCAGTCGAAAAGCCAGCGGCCAGCAGGTCAAAAATCAGCTCATCAGGATGAGTACCCGTAGCTCGGCCCATCTCTTCAAACATCGGGCGGTAAACCCCAGCACTGTCGTCTTCAACAGTGGTGCGAGGTATACCTACTGTCGCTTCGAACAGTTTGTTGTCGATTGAATAGCTATGAAGCTGCATGTCTTTCAATACACGAGGGCCAAGCCATTCGCGAAGTCGTGGGAATTGACCGAGCCAGCTATAGACGTTACTGGCTGCTGCGCTGGGGATCAGGGTTGCTACTTCTTGCCATTGGCTTGGTGCGTTTTCGAGCCCGCGCTTGTAGTCAGAGTGGAGTCCGACGAAAAGCGCCTGCAATAGGCCTGGGGTTACAACTGCCATTAGTGAATCTCCGGGGTGGTTTTAAGGTGGGCATGCAATGAGTTGGCGTTGCCTGCTGGCGAGTGTCGAGATGTCGCGGGTGGTCTCTTTAGGATGATCCAGATATGGCGGTCGCTGAGTTGATATAAAGTTGCAAGGTCATTAACAATTTTGTTCATGCTCCGACCTGCAGATATGCCAGCCTCAGCCGCATGATGAATTTCAATGTTGCGTAAGGCGCGCTCAACTGCGGAGCAGCTCGGTATATAGAGAACTTCCCCGCCGTAATATTTAATCAATCCTTGAACTAACTGCTTACTTCCAATTTTTTCGATTAAATTTTTCCCAGCCTCGCAAATTTCACCTTTAGGAATATATGTGCTCGTGCCGCCCATGGCTTTTGCGATGGTGAACGCTCCGTATATCCCCATCCGGCTAGCCAAGTTCTGCACCATTTCAGGCAGTAGATGGGCTACCAATTCAAGGTTGCTCGGCAAACATAGCGGCTTAGGTGGCTGTACTTGAGTGCATATATTGGTCACGTGGTGTTTTCCGGCTGTCCAATGAGTGATGCCATTGGAGCCATTTACTGACGCCCATCATTAGAGGATGGACGTCAGTAGGAACAGGGGCCGAATTTGGATGGTGTGCATGAAGGAAATGGTGGTGCTGAAGGGGAAATAGCTTTGCAGTAGTCCGATGGACTGCCGGAATTGCCCGTCAGGCGCGTTAGACCCGCGTTAGATTTGCGAAGAAACAGCAGATTGCATAAAGGTAGGGCAAGGGGAGCGCTTTAGATCGAACGCCCGTTACAGGGCGTTCTGTGCGTTTGAGCTTAGATAGTTGCTCAGGGTGAGTTCAGGCGGGTTGAGAGAGGTGGGAGCGTTGTTGATCCGTACCATGCTGGCGAACAAAAATCTCCATGGCGTCGGATAGTGGGTGCTCTATATCGAAGTCGCCATAACGCTCTAGGAAGGTCGGCCACCGACTTAGCAGGACGCCATGTCGCCGCATGCTTGGTATTACCCATATCCAGGCTAGAGACCATTTTCCCTTGCGCTGCATAAATGCGCAGGCCCCTACAATGGTTCCGGGGGGAAAGATGCCATTGTGATCAGCGAACAGGTAACCGTGGGCGTTTGATGTGGCCTTTTGTGCGCTGCTGCCATTCCACTGGAGGAAGTCGTAGTGGAACATTCTCCTGAACTGTGCAGCTCTTTCGCGAACCGCCTGATGCATCCATAGAGGTGAATTCCCGTTAACTAGCTCTGGCTCCTTGTGGCGTAGAAGGCGCTCCGCGAACTGGCGCTTCGGTTTTGGTTCAAGAATTCGTTTTAACCTGCTGTGCTCTGAGCGATGGGTCAGGCTGGATTCGAGGTCTCCTTTTTGATAGCAAATTCCGCAATAGTCGCAGGTTATATTCTGGCGCGGTTTTAGGTTGCGATGTTTGGGGCCGGTTACCTCCAGTCGATATGCCTTTTCTTTCACCATGATTACTTTATATCGGTATCCGGTGGCGCTTTTGAAGCGCTCTTCCTCCCAGAATCCATGCATGATATCTAGGTCTGATTTAATAGTTATCCGGGAGCGGTGTCTTAGTTTTTCATGATTCCAAACGCTAAGCTCGCTTTCGGTTAGTGTGGTCTTGTTCTTTAGCTTTTTTGCAAGTCGCTGAATGATGGGTGCCGGGTTTAGATCAATTCCAAGGTCTTCTAGGTGGATTAATAGGGCTGCTGCGTCAAAGGCTTCGATGCCAGGATGGCCGACAGAAGAGCTATAGGCAAAACGGGGCTTGTGGTAGAGGTAACGCAAAGGAATGCTGTTATATGCGGCGAGTTCTTTAATCAAGAAACTTAAGCGGTATGAGCCTCGACGCTCAGATGAGGATATGTAGTCCTCAAGGTCGCTCAAGTATATGGCGCTGGACTTGATAAACTGCTGTTCTTGGGGTGTTAAGAAATTTCTCTCAGCTGGTGGCGTGGGCTCTTCCTTCAGGAGCTCAATCAGCCTCTCCAGAACATCGACAGGCAGCTTTTCAGACATGAGGTCGTCCTTGGCTTGGTGCTTAGGGTTGTCAGCCAGCCTGCCAAGTACCTCATGTATCTGCAAGGCGACTATTTGTCATGAGGAGGCCTGAGGACGAAAACAACCTTACCCACGTTCGGGTCATACAGTTGAGCGCTGCGCTGAATCATCGGTGCTTGTGGCCCGGTGTACATACTGCGTTTAAGTCGGTATCTAGCCTGTCTACCGGGTTGTGACGGTGTTACCAGGTCGAGGTATCCACCCCAATTCAGCCACTTGAGATAGTTCTTGGCGGTGGCCAGGCTGGTGGCTGAGGCAGCGCTGGCATTGGTGGCCAACTCTGAAGCATTGACGCTGTCCAGTATGCGCAGCGTTCGCCACATGGCTTCTGTGCCACGGCCTTGCAAGCTGGGTGTTCCGTCTAGGCGAAGGCGAGGGGCTTCGGCTCCGGTGTCCCTTACAAGTCGGAACGCCGCCAGTTCACCAACGCCGCCACAGCGCTCCAGAAAGCCTCCTTTGCGCAGGCAACTGATGTAGGTTTTTACCGTCTCATCGGCGATGTTCGTGCGCCGGCTAATGGCGTAGCCGCTGATTCCGGCCGGGTATTGTCGCAACACATCCCAGATTCTTTGACGGTTGTCTTTGCCATCTAGCATGCACAGGTGGGCGGGTTTTCGGCCGTTGTTCCGCATGTGACTCATCGCCGTGGTGGCTCGCCAGTGAACCACCTGCGCTCACCCCATTGCTCTAGGTTGATGCTGTCCAGGCACATTGCAGATGCCTCGGAGTAGACGTGGTACAGGTTGACGACAATCCGCCGCAAGCAGCCACGGACAGCCCGCAGTAAGTCCTCAAGTAAGTCGTCATCTATATACAGTTTCGGGTAACTGCTGTCGGCGAGTATGCGTATGTCCTCGACGGTTGCTGGCAAGGCGGGTACCCACTCAAGCACGCGATTGTGTAAGCGCTCCAGTTTCGCCAGTGAGTTGGGGACCCGCTCTTCTCCAATAAGTACAAGGGTGCCGTGGCTTGCGTTATAGATGTCGGTCAGTACGTTGGCTGCGGCTTTGTCCAGCAGGTACTGAGCGTCATCCACGATCAGTGGGCGGGCGCTGTGTGATAGCTGATCTGCTATCTGGTCAACCATCTCCGACATCGTACGATGAGGGAAGATGGCCATTTCTTTAAGAATCGCGGCGAGGAAAGCCTTTTTCGTCCAAGTGTCTCGGCATTCGACGTAGTAGCCGCGATAGATGTTGGCGGCAAAGGTCGCGCCCACGGTCTTGCCAAGACCGCTTGCACCGTACATCACCACCAGCCCAGGTAGATTGTCAGGACGGTTTTGCGCACGCTCTATGGCACTGGCCAGCAGCCCCACATTGGTCAAAGGTACGATCTTCGATCCGTTCATTGTTTTCTCCGTTTCGGCCTGCTCAACGGGCTGGCATGGTGTGCTCGAAGACACGCCGGATAGCTTGAAAGTCGGGGTGTTTGGGGTATCGCTGATGCCATAGCGCTTCTTCATCCGTAATGACTTCGCCGGCCTGTAGGCGAGCATCGAGGCGTTGCCAGAGTCGATAGCGAGACATAGCGTCACCCGGCACCTTGAAGGGATCAGGCGTAGGTGCTGCAAGGCGTGCGGCATGTTGACGTGCGGCAGCCAACTCCTCCTGGCTGTAGTCAATGACAGGCTCGGAAACCAGTTCCACGCGTTGGCCGGTCAGGTTCTCCAGCTTGGCCACGGTCTTCTTGAACTGGCCCTTGGCCTGTTTGGCATAGCCCTGCTCGACTATTGAGGGGGCTATGTAGTCGCTGGCGTTACCGTTCAACCTGGCTTCGCCTATCAGCTCACCACTCATGGTACGTACCCATACCCGAGAGGCGTCACGGACGTCATATGCAACCCACACCTGCTTACCGTGTAGGTCAGCAAGGGCGTCCAGTGCATAGCGCTCGCCAGCCCAGGCGATTTCACCACGCATGGTCTTGCGGACGATTTGAGGGCGAAACAGGTCATGCACCACTTCGGGTGGCGCCTTGAGTGGTTCCCAGCCCTTGGCAATGGCGACGTCCCAGGCTTCCAGCGGGGTCATGTGCCGGCGCTGGAAAGTCTGTGGGTCGCGTATCTTGGGCAAGCCCCGGTGTGGCTTACGGTTGTAGGCTTCTATCTCCGCTTCGGCGCCGGCCCTGAACTCGTCGAAGGTGGGCATCAGGCTTGTGCTGCCGAAGTCTCGCAGTTGCCGGCGGGTGATCTTGTGCACCTTGTGGCCTGCATGCCGATCCATATCGGCGCCCAGGTAACTGGGGAGTTTCTTGGCCGCGTTCACCCATATGGTTTGGTGAGCACGCTCAATCAGCCCGCGTGCTTGGCTGTTGTAGGGCAGAGCGTGGACCATGCTGCCGCCCAGGCGCTCCACGACTTCCCGGACGGTGCCGCTTTTGTAGCCAGGGCCGTTGTCGACGTAGAACATCACGAACATGCCGCCGCGCTGCACGGCATCACGCAGAGCGTCGAGCACGACAATATGCGACTCGGCTTCACCGACCGAAAAACCGAGGGCGCGGCGCGTGGCGACGTCGATAACCGTGGTGATTTCCGGACGGTAAGGTTTACCGGTGCGAGGGTTCAGCACCTCGGCATCAAAGGTATGGCCGTCGGCGGTATATACCTCGCCAGGCAGCATATTCAGCGTGTTGCGCCGGTTAAATGGTTTATGCGCTTTGGCTTCCTGGGTACTGCAGCGGCCAAGCTCGCGGGCATCGACGCTCAGCTTATTAAGGAAGCGGCGCACCTGGTGAATGCTTGGGCGCTCGCCAGAGTGCTTGCCTGCGAACTCTGCATAGCTGGCCTCGACGCTGGGCTTTGTCGGGCGCTGATAACAGCGCAGAAAGTCCGCAGCCCATTCCGGCACATTTACCTCTGCTTTACGCCGGGCCGGCGCCAAGCCTGCCTCGCCATGCTGTTTGTAGTCGGCAAGCCAGCGTTTGAGTGTGCGTTCGGATAGGTTGCGGTCGCTGGTTTTGCGGTCGTTAGCACGTTCCAGGCGTTCGGCCAGGTAGAGGGAGAGTTCTCCGGTATGTATCTGCTCAAGCAAGGTAGCGATGGCGCGTCGTTGTGACGTGACCTTGCTCAGATGCTCGACCTCACGGATGAACGCAAGGCGAGCGATCATGATGGAACGTTGCGTATCGTTTAGGCGTGACGAGAAATTAGCATCACGCTCGATAACTTCCGGCGAGTTGGCGGCGCCCACGGTTTTGGATAGCAGGGACTGCTGCGTTTCGGCAGGCAGTGAGGCAAAGGCGTATTCGCTGGCCTTGCTGCCGATCCGCCGTTGGCTGCTCCAACCGGTGCGCTGTGCGAGGCTGCGGATAGCACGGGGAGTAGTGGGCAGGCCTGGCAGGCCGGCGAGTTCCTGGGCGGTGTACCAACTGTTCATAGGCACCTCTTGTACGTGTCTGCCGGACCGACCGAATGGCCAGGCCGGCATGGGCGATCAAGCGGCTTGGCGGGCGGCGCTGAACAGAGCTTCGGCGTCGTCAACCAGGAGGAGTAGTGCGCGGGACACCTGCGCAACGTCTCGGCGGCCACCGTCCTCGGTCGAACAGATGCTGAGAACGCTCAGCAGCTCCTGTACAGCGCCAAGCCGCCATTCGGCTGCGTCCATCAGCTCACGCTGTGCAGCGCTACCGTCGATGAAAAGCACAGGCTTGGTTCCGCCCTGGGAGCCGGATTCAAGAGGTGTGAAATTAGCCATGGGCCACCTCCTGAACGTCCAACGCGCGGGCTTTGGCCATGGCCGCGTTGTAGCGAGCCAAGCGAACGGAAAGGGACGAGTCCGCACGTAGGGCGGCAACTGCGATGGCCCGAAAGGCAGCAGCGTGGGTGCTTGTTGCGGATGGGTTGCTGGCGTACGGGTGGTGCATGTAAGTGGTGCTCCTAGAGTTGAGGAGCTGCCACGAATCGCCGTCAAACGATAATGGTGGCAGCTGTGCGCGGGTTGACGGACCGGGACTCTAGGCACCCGGCGCACCCGAAGGTGCCCCACGCACAGCCGCCATAACTCGAAACGGCAGACACAAAAAAGCGCCTGCAATGAGATGGTCGGCGCCTGTGCGCCTAGAGATGTTCGGGCCGTCAAACCCGGTCGCTGAATTTGCAGCGACGGCCAAACCTTAGTGGGTTGTTTGGCACAAGGCAAGAGCTAACGGCCTCAACCGGATAGAAAGCACGTGTAGAAAAGGGATGCTTGACGGGTCTTCCAGACATTCAATTCCCTCCACTGAAAATCCTGCTGTATCCCATGAAAACCGCATGTGAATCAGTTGGTTGGAAGGATTTGAACGAGTTGAATGTCGCGGTGTGGGTGCATTCAATTCAGGGGCTCAGCATTGAATGCTGAAGGGCCGCTTTTTGCCTTGATCTATGGGCTGTCGCAGTTCTTAGAAACTGATGTCTTGGCGTGCAGGTGAGTTCCGCTTGATTTGGCTGGTGGGCCGAAGCCAAAACCTCCAGAGCGCCCGTTGTTTGGGGGATCGGCCCTGTCGGAACTGAAAGTTTGGGCAGGGCCGATTGCGCGGGTATCAATCGGAAGTTGATCAACTGGCTAGGCTTTCTTTTCACAGCTAGCGCTTTGGGGCTGGTGAGCGCAGGAAGCCCGCTGAGGGTGGTGGTTTTAGAGAATGGAAAGCAAGGAAACCAGACTGCTGCGCAGTTGCTATTGCAGCGTGGGGAATAGAAACAAGTAGTGCTGGGCCTATAGTTGATTAAAGGGATGTAATGCGGGGGCTGGCAGCGTCCGATTCTTCTACGCTTATAGCCCTACGCGAACCCGTGTTAATCCATATAAATATGGTTTAAATCAGTACGTTATGAGCAATCAGATGATTCGGACGCACATTCGTAAGAACGTCCAATTCCGAGGCTTGGAAATGGATGCTCACTGGCAATTGAGGGGGAGCCTGAGTCAGGGCGATTGAGAAGCTAGGAGGCTGTGATTTGAAGGCTCGCCGGTTTCAAGTTCGGTCAAGGTTGGCGGTCAATGTTTTCAATGCCTGCAGGAAGATAAACCTTTAAATACAGTAGGTTGAGGGATCTTTGACCGAACTTGAAAGCATGAAAGTTCGGTCAATCTTCCTTTCAAGTTCTGTGACTGACCTTGAAAGGAGCGGGACGCAGGCAGGGCAATCCGCATGGTGCTTTCAGGCTTTTCAGCAGCTCAGGACGCAGTGCCAAAGGATTTGCGAAATCCTGACTTTTTGGTGTTTTCGAGTTTTGGCACTGATTTTTGGGTTTGGCACTGCCCTGGCGGTAGGTGCCTCGCTGAACCCCGCGCCACGCCTGGCCGGGCGCTATTGCCCGGCTATACCCGGCTTCTTCCGACTCACTCCCGGCCCTGTGCCAAAGCTGCCACCTCCTCACAGGTGTTTTATGCTGGGCTGCAATTTTGCCCCACTTTTTGCTCCACCGAAAAAATTGCCCCACCAAGCGCTAGGCATTGAGGTGGGGCAGGGTGCCTAAGCGCGGGCGGGTTGCTCGCCACGGTGGGAAGCCAGTGGGCCGATCTAGGAGGGTTTGCCTGCAAGCTGTCGCGGTCTTTGTGACGGGTGGTGACTCACGACTTACCCCGTCCAGGCTTGCCGCTCTGGCAGTGGTCACAATGTCTTGCAATCGAGGTGGTGTCCCCGCGCACCAGCGTGCAGCTGTAAATCGTGCACATGGTGCGGCACAGCCTGAGCTACGTGTCCTGGAAGCGCCGCGCCGAAGTCGCCGCCGACCTCAAGCGGATTTACCAGTCCAGCACGGCGGACGAGGCGGAACTGCGCCACGGCGAGTTCGAGGCCAAGTGGGACGACTACCTGCCGATTGGCCAGTCCTGGCGGCGCAACTGGGTACGGATCACGCCGTTCTTCGACTTCCCGTCGGAAATCCGCAAGGTGATCTACACCACCAGTGCCATCGAATCGGTGAACATAAGCCTGCGCAAGATCACCACGAACCGCGGCTCGTTCCCCGGCGACGAAGCGCTGCTGAAACTCTTCTACTTGGCCCTACGTAACATCAGCAAGAAATGGACGGATGTCAATCCGTGACTGGAAAGCGGCCCTGACCCGCTTTACGATCAGCTACGAAGATAGGTTGCCACAGCAGTAACCCCAGCCCCGGTTACACAAAATTCTGCACACCCTCGGATCTGAGGCTCGCTTCTTGGCGCCTAGTTGGTTGCGTCATGGGCATTGCTCATAAGCTGCTTTTCAGGCGTCAAGATTTCGGCAGAGGCTGGCTGCCAGCAATTGTTACAGTCCGGTTTCCGTTAAGGCGACGTTCGTGCGCCCCCTGGGGATCGCGGCCCTTTTGCTCATTTGCACGGTCATCTGACCGCCATCCAGGCTTGCATCCGTGATGCTCTTATCATTCCCAGCAGAAGGGAAGAGATCCTTTGTGATGGCATATTGCCTACGCAAATGAAAGCCTCTAGTTTTGCGCGCCGGATGAGGAAGAGCGATCAGCAAAGATTGTAGATACCTGTCGTTCTTGTTTATCCGGCAATTAAAACGCCTGCCTCAGCGTGGGTTAAGTCTGTGCCAAGGAATGCAGATGTCAGACGAACACCAAGGACCGGCTGTTCAAGCTGAGGCCGATACCGGCCTTGCCTGTTTGGTCATGCTCGCGCGGTTTCACAATGTGGCCGCCTCTCCTGAGCAACTCGCCCACGAGTATGTCGAAGACGGTCGGCAGTTTGCCAAGCCGGAATTGCTCCTGGCCGCGAAGCAGCTCGGTTTAAAAGCCAAGTTCGTGCGCAGCAAGGTTGAGCGGCTGGCCTACACTCCACTGCCCGCCATCGCCGCCAGCCAAGACGGGCGCTTTTTCATCATTGCCCGCCTGGATGACGGCAAAGCCCTGATCCACGACCCACTGGCTCAGCGTCCAGAAGTCTTGAGTCTCGAGGAACTGCACGCGCGCTGGACCGGTGAGCTGATCTTGATCCGCTCCGAAGCCAGCCTCGCCGGCGAGCTGAGCAAGTTCGACTTCACCTGGTTCATCCCCGCTATCGTCAAATACCGTAAGTTGCTCGGCGAAGTGCTGCTGGTGTCCTTCGTGCTGCAGATCTTTGCGCTGCTGACGCCGCTATTTTTCCAGGTGGTGATGGACAAGGTGCTGGTCCATCGCGGCCTCACCACCCTGGACGTGATCGCCGTCGGCCTGCTCGGCATCATGCTGTTCGAGAGCGCCCTCAGCGGCCTGCGTACCTATGTGTTTGCCCACACCGCCAGCCGCATCGATGTCGAGTTGGGTTCACGCTTGTTCCGCCATCTGGTGACCTTGCCGCTGGCGTACTTCCAGGCGCGGCGGGTCGGCGACTCGGTGGCGCGAGTGCGCGAACTGGAAAACATCCGCAGCTTCCTTACCGGTAACGCCATCACCCTGTTGCTGGATGTACTGTTCTCGGTGGTGTTTATTGCCGTGATGTTCTATTACAGCGGCTGGCTGACCCTGGTAGTGGTGCTGTCGCTGCCGCTGTACTTCCTGATCTCACTGCTGGTCACCCCGGCGCTGCGCGCGCGCCTGAATGAAAGCTTCAGCCGCGGCGCGGAAAACCAGGCCTTCCTGGTGGAAACGGTCAACGGTATCGATACCCTCAAAGCCATGGCGGTGGAACCGCAGATCACCCGCAAGTGGGACAACCAACTGGCCGGCTACGTGGCCGCCGGTTTCAAGACGCAGAACTTGTCGTCAATCGCCAACGAAGCGGTCTCGCTGGTCGGCAAGCTGGTTACGGTCGCCACCCTCTGGCTGGGGGCGCGGCTGGTGATGGAGGGGCAGCTGTCCGTCGGCCAGTTGATCGCGTTCAATATGCTCGCCGGGCGGGTGTCACAGCCGATCATGCGGTTGGCTCAGCTATGGAGCAACTTCCAGCAAACCGGCGTTTCCGTGCAGCGTCTGGGCGACATCCTCAACACCCGTACCGAGCTGTCGCAAGCCACCCGCAGCGCTCTGCCACCGCTCAAAGGTCAGATCGAGTTCGATCAGGTGCAGTTTCGCTACCGCCCGGATGGCTCCGAGGTGCTGCGCAGTATCAGCCTGACCATCCAGGCCGGGGAGGTGATCGGCATCGTCGGCCGCTCCGGCTCCGGCAAAAGCACCCTGACCCGATTGCTGCAACGCCTGTACACCCCCGAACGGGGGCGGGTACTGGTGGACGGCATGGACCTGGCCTTGGCCGATGTGTCTTCGCTGCGCCGGCAGATCGGCGTGGTGTTGCAGGACAACATGCTGTTCCACCGCAGCATCCGCGAGAACATCGCCCTGACCGATCCGGGTGCGCCAATCGAGACGGTAATCCAGGCGGCCAAGATGGCCGGCGCCCATGAGTTCATTCTCGAGCTGCCAGAAGGCTACGACACCCTGGTCGGCGAGCACGGCGCCTCGTTGTCGGGCGGGCAACGTCAGCGGGTGGCCATCGCCCGTGCGCTGATCGGCAACCCACGCATCCTGATCTTCGACGAAGCCACCAGTGCGCTGGATTATGAGTCGGAACGGATCATCCAGCAGAACATGCAGACCATCTGCCAAGGCCGCACGGTGATCATCATCGCCCACCGCCTGTCCGCCGTGCGCGATGCCAATCGCATCGTGGTGATGGACCGTGGCCAGATCGTCGAGCAAGGCACGCATGCCGAGTTGCTAACCCACCAAGCTGGGCATTACTCGCGGCTGCATCGCTTGCAGCAAGGCGGTGCCGCATGAGCCAGCCTTCAGCCAGTCGTGAACTACTACGGCGTTATCGCAGTGCCTGGCGCCAGTCCTGGGCTAACCGCAAGGCCATGGACGCCCCACCACGCTTGAGCCATGAAGTGCAGTTCCTCCCGGCGGCCTTAGCGCTGCAAGAGCAGCCGGTGCATCCGGCGCCGCGCTACATCCTCGGGACGATCATGGCCTTCTCGGCGCTGGCGCTGCTTTGGGCCTGTGTCGGGGAGATCGATGTGGTTGCCACCGCCAGTGGCAAGATAGTCCCCAACGGCAAGAGCAAGATCATCCAACCCAGCGAAGTGGCGGTGGTCAAGGCCATCCATGTCTATGACGGGCAACAAGTCAAAGCCGGTGAGCTGCTGGTGGAGTTGGATGCGCAGATCACCGGCGCCGATGTCGAGCGCCTGAACAGCGACCTGCTGGCGGCTCGGGTAGACAGCGCCCGGGCTAATGCACTGCTGGATGCAATCCAGAACAAAGGCGAACCCGCCTCGTTGGCCAGTTTGATCCCACAGGCCAGCCCCGAGCAGCAGCACGCCGCTCAGCGCTGGGTGCAGGGCCAATACCTGGAGCTGCGTAGCAGCTTGGACCAGGTTGATGCCGAAATTGAACAGCAGGCGGCGGAGATCCAGGCCGCCAGAGCCACCGTCGCCTCGCTGAAGGACAGCTTACCCATAGCCCGACAGCTCTCCGCCGACTACAAACGGCTACTGGACAAGGCCATAGTCGGTAAGCACGCCTGGCTGGAAAAGGAACAGGCACGCATGGACCAGGAGCGCGAACTCCTGGTGCAGCAAGCCCATGTACTGGAGCTGATGGCCACGAAGAAAGCCGCCGAGCGCCGGCAAAACAGCATCCTCGCCCAGGCCCGCCGCGCGATGCTCGACCTGCAGCATGAGTCCGACCAAAAAGCCGCCGCCCTGGCGCAGGAACTGAAGAAGGCCGAACAACGCAACCGCCTGACCCGCCTCACCGCCCCGGTGGATGGCACGGTGCAGCAGCTGGCCATCCACACCGACGGCGGCGTGGTCACCGAAGCGCAGCCGCTGATGGTGATAGTGCCCAGCGATCAGCCGGTGGAAGTGGAGGCCATGCTGGAGAACAAGGACATCGGCTTCGTGCGTCCCGGCCAGGAAGTGGAGATCAAGGTCGAGACCTTCACCTTCACCAAGTACGGTGTGGTGCACGGCACGGTCATCAGCATCTCCAATGACGCCATCGAAGATGAAAAGCGCGGTTTGCTGTACAGCACCCGCATCCAGCTGAAGGAAAACAGTATCCGTGTGGGCGGCGAGAAAATCGCCCTATCGCCGGGCATGGCGGTGCGCGCAGAGGTGAAGACGGATAAACGCAAGGTGATCGATTACTTCCTAAGCCCACTTAAGGAATATGCAAGCGAGGGAATGGTTGAGCGGTGACCCTTGAAAGAATCATGTAGTAGATATCTGCTTTTGGCGGAAGGAAAAATAAAAAACGGTCCACAGGCAAGCGCTCAAGGCGCCATTAAAGCTCTTAAATTTTATCAGTGATGATGGGGTGAATAAAATCCTCGCCAAAATGATGAGTTAGAGTGTGTCGGTAGGATATAAATCAAGGCTGATCGGTGCGCATAAAAGGTGCTCTATGCTAGGTAAGATGGTTGTCGAGTCATGCTTCACTTTTTCGTTTGTTTTTTATTGGCTGACTTTGGCATTAAGCCTTAAGCTAAGAGTATTTTTAAGTCCGGCTCTTTTGAATATTGAAAGCCATTTGGGTGGTGTATCTTCCTCTGCGATCCAGATTTCGGCAACTACCTCAGCGATTGTTGCTGTTGTTTTTGGATTGATCCGGAGGCAGGATTTTGAGGTGATAAGAATATTTACTTTCACCGGCTGTTTAATCGCCGGTTCGGCTCTGGCGGTCTTCTGCTATGGTTTTCCCCACATATTTTGGTCTGGGGAACTTGTGCATAAAGATGGCATGATGCGGCTGATATATTCGGCGGGACTTAATAGTGACTTGCTTCTTTCGCTGATCTTCTCTGTGTTTTCAGCGGTTGGCGGTTTGGGATTGTATATTCTCGTTAGAGGTTTCACCAATTTTACGGTAAAGGAAAAGGGAGATTTCCATGAGTGAGAGCGATAATCAAAGTCAAGAGATGCAGAAAAGCATCGAAGATTTTTCTCAAGATTTGGCAAAGGAAACTGCATCAGAGGGTGCTGATTATTTTGCCGAAAAAGCTACAAATAAAGCGGAAGCCTATTCTCAGTTGGCTGGCAAGCTGTCAAATGATATGGAGGTTGCAGCACGGCTGGCTGATAAGTATCAAGCTATTGCAGAGACTGAAGGGGCTACAGAACGAGCCAAATACTATAAAGAGTACGCATCTCAGATGCGTCAAATTCTCAGCGAGCAGCAAGGAAAAAGCAGCGAGGCTTGGTTAAAAAGTAGTGTATTGAACCGGGCGTCTAGTGCTCTTGAGCATGTTGGTCCAATTGGCTATGGAATTGATATTGCTAAAGGGATTTCTGCAATAGAGCAAGGTAATTATGATGAACTTGGGCGCATCTCATCAGCAATGTTGGGGGGGATTGTTGCTGGAGTAATCACCGCTGCCTTTATTGCAACTTTGCCAATAAGCGGGTTTGCGACCCTTCTCATAGGGATTGCTGCAGCATTCGTTGGCGGACAAGCGGGTGAATTGTGGTGGGATAACTTTGTTTCAGCGGGGGTGAATGATGACTACACCTCCGCCCTCAACTTTATCCCGCGCCGTGATCCACTAACCTTAGACCTCGACGATGACGGAATCGAAACCGTTTCCGCCAACTCCGGTATTACTTTCGACTTCGATAGTGATGGCCTGAAAACCGGCACGGGCTGGGTCAAAGGGGACGATGGTTTCCTGGCCTTGGACCTCAATGATAACGGCACTATCGACACCGGCGCCGAACTGTTCGGCGTCGATACCGTCAAGCGCGATGGCAGCACGGCCACCGATGGCTTCGATGCGTTGCGCGAGTTGGATAGCAATGGCGATGGCATATTCGATGCCCAGGATGAGCACTTCGCCAGTGTGCGGGTCTGGCAGGATCTTAACCAGGACGGGGTATCCCAGGCTGGCGAACTGAAAACCCTGGTGGAAAGCAATATCGCCTCCATCAATCTCACGGCCAAGAGCAGTAACCAAGCGAGCAACGGCAACCTGATCAGCGCCGTTGGCAGCTTCGTGCGCCTGGATGGCTCCGCGGGTGAAGTGAGTGGTAACCAGAGCCTGGCGGCCAACCTGGATCTGGCCAGCAATCCGTTCTATCGGGAATACACCGACCATATTGAGCTCAGCGAGGAAGTAGCGGCGCTGCCGGACATGCAAGGCTCCGGCGCGGTTCGCGATCTGCAGGAGGCCGCCATGCTGGATGCCGGACTGCGCACTGTTCTGAGCCAATACGCCCAGGCCACTACGCGGGACCAACAGCTCGCCTTGGTGGACAAGCTGCTGGTTGAGTGGGCCAGCAGTAGCGATTTCAGGACGTTCGATCAACGGGTCAGCAACCTGAACACCGAGTCCGGTTTTTTGGACATTGAATTTGAGTTTGCCTACTCCTGGAACAAGCCGGAGAGTGGTTTTTCATTGTCCGGTGGCTCGGGGTCAGGCAGTGGTGGCAGTCTCGGATTTCCTCTTGAGGAAGATACCGGGCCTACGGCTGAGCAGCTGGCGAAAAAAGGCCTGCTGGAAAAAATAAAAATCCTTGAGGTCTTCAACGCTCAAAACTTCTTCAATTTCGCTAAGCAAGAGACTCAAGCCGAGAACGGGGACCGCGACGTTTCGTTCCGGCTTGCTTCCGGAGCGACCTCCCGAAACACCGGGGGTGCGCTAGGTGGAATGCTGTTCGGAACCCACACGGTCTACATCACCGAAGAGGACTTGGCAGTTAACGCGGGCCAGGCGGGGTTCCTTGAAAGCGCCTATGAAACCTTGCGGCAATCGGTCTACGACGCTCTGCTGCTGCAAACCCGCCTCAAGCCCTATATGGATGCGGTTTCCCTGGCTATCGACGAATCTGGCCTTCGTCTTGATTTCTCGCAGGTCGACAGCCTGTTCCAGGCGCGCTACGACAGCGCGCCTGGCGAGGCGATCCGCGACCTGCTGGATCTGCAGCGCGTAGTTGGCGTGAATTTGGCCGCGCAAGGCTGGGAAGGCCTTGGCCAGTTGAATCAATGGCTGAATGAGGCACTGGGCGGGTCTGGCGAAGCGGCGGCCTTGGCCGCCCTGGCCGATTTCGGTTACTCCGGCGTTCGCCTGCCAGGTGAGGAGTCCAGTGGTAACGACGTCGTCATCAGTGACGCGAATGGTGGCGTTCTGCAAGGGCAGGGCGGCGACGATCTGGTCCTGGGTGGTGCGGGCAACGATAGCCTGAGCGGCGGCAGCGGAAGCGACACGCTGTTCGGCGGCCAGGGCAGCGATCTGTACCGCTTCAACCTGCGTGATGGTCACGACGTCATCATCGAAAGCCTCGGCGAGCAGGACAGCAACACGATCGAGTTCGGCTCGGGAATAGCGGCCGGCGATATCACGATTAGCCTCGACGGCAGCAATCTGCTGTTCAGCCATATCAATGGCCGCGATAGCCTCACCGTCGCCAATTGGCTGGGCGGCTTGAGCGATTCGCCTCGACGCATCGACACCGTCCGCTTCGCCGATGGCCGCAGCTTCGACCTGGCTGCCATGCAATTCGGCACGGTGAGCGCCGACAACCTGGCGGGTACAGATGCTAACGACTTGCTGGCGGCAGGCGCCGGCAACGATAACCTGGAAGGTGGCGCCGGCGGCGACTGGCTCGATGGTGGGAGCGGAGCCGACACCATGGTCGGTGGCGTGGGCAACGATACCTACATCGTCGACAACACTCTCGACCAGGTAAGCGAGGAGCTAGATGCCGGCCTCGATACGATCGAAAGCAAGGTCAGCTACAGCCTTGGTGACAACCTGGAGAGTCTGAGCCTGCTTGGCGCTGCCAACATCAATGGCACCGGCAACGCGCTCGACAACCGAGTGATCGGCAATGATGGCGACAACCGCCTGCTGGGTCTGGCGGGCAACGATGTCCTTGTGGGCAATTATGGTAACGACCTTCTCGATGGCGGCGCCGGAGACGACACCCTGCTTGGCGGTGTCGGTAACGATACCTATGTGGTGGACAGCGTCGGCGACAGCGTGAGCGAGCTGACCAACCAGGGTACAGATACCGTCCAGAGCTCCATCGATTACACCCTGGGCAGCCATCTGGAAAACCTCGTGCTCACTGGCGAGGCCCACCTGAGTGGTACGGGCAACGAGCTGGCCAACGTCATCACCGGCAACGGCGGCGACAACACACTGGCGGGCCTGACCGGTAACGACAACCTGTCGGGCGGCGCGGGCAACGACACGCTGCTGGGCGGCGATGGCAATGACCGGCTGGATGGCGGAACCGGTGCCGATCTGCTGGTCGGTGGGCAAGGTAACGATGCTTATGTGGTGGATGACTTCGCCGATGCGGTGGTGGAGAACCCCAGCGAAGGCATCGACAGTGTTCAGTCGAGCATCGCCTACACCCTGGGCAACGATGTAGAACACCTCACCCTGACCGGCACCGCCAGCATCGACGGCACCGGCAACGAGCTGGATAACGTCATTGCCGGCAACGGCGCGGCCAACACCCTGCTTGGCCTGGCTGGCAACGATGTGCTCGATGGTGGCACAGGCGCAGACACCCTAATCGGCGGTGTGGGCAACGATACCTATGTGGTCGACAACAGCGGCGATCAGGTTGTGGAGAGCGAGGGCGAAGGCAACGACACCGTCAGCTCCTCCATCTCCTACAACCTTGGAGCCAGCCTCGAAAGTCTCGTTCTGACCGGCGGTGCTGCCATCGATGGTACCGGCAATGCGCTGGACAACCAGCTGACCGGCAACAGTGGTAACAACGTGCTGGATGGTGGCCTGGGGGCGGACAGCATGGCCGGTGGCCGTGGTAACGACACCTACATTCTGGACAACCTGGCGGACACCATTGCCGAGCAGACCATGGAAGGCTCGGATACCGTCATCAGCCCCTTCGATTACGTCCTTGGCGCGAATCTCGAGAACCTGACCCTCACCGGAGTAGCCGTGACGGGTACGGGTAACGAGCTGGACAACGTCATCGTTGGCAACGAGCTGGACAACGTCCTGGCTGGCCTCGGCGGTGACGATACCTATGTGGTCAACAATGCCGGTGATCATGTTATCGAACAGGCAGATGCCGGTATCGATACCGTGCAAAGCAGCTTGACCTGGACCTTGGCCGAAAACCTGGAAAACCTCAGCCTGACTGGCACTGCCGCTATCGATGGTATGGGTAACGAGCTGGACAACATTCTCCAGGGGAATGCGGCCGCCAACGTCCTGATGGGGCTGGAGGCTGACGATACCCTCGATGGAGGTGCCGGAGCCGACGTCCTGGTCGGTGGCACTGGCAACGACAGCTATGTGGTCGATGACGCCGCCGACGAGGTTGTCGAGTTGGCGGGCGAAGGCGTCGATAGCGTCAAGGCCGCCATCGACTACCAACTGATTGACGACCTCGAGAATCTCGAACTCACCGGTGGCAGCCACCTCACGGGTACCGGTAACCAGTGGGACAACGTTCTTCTCGGTAATGATGGCAACAACGCCCTGTACGGACTGGAAGGCAACGATAGCCTGAATGGAGGCAAAGGGGCCGATACGCTGGTGGGCGGCACAGGAGATGACTCCTATGTCGTCGACTCCACGGCGGATGTGGTAATCGAGCAGTCCGGCGAGGGTGTGGACAGCGTCCGCAGTTCGGTCAGTTACGCCCTGCAGGCTAATACCGAAAATCTGGTCCTGGTTGGTACCGCTTCCATTGATGGCACTGGTAACGAGCTGGATAACCTGCTGCTCGGCAATAGCGGTAAGAACCGACTGGACGGGGGTGTTGGCGCCGACGCGATGCAGGGCGGTGCTGGCGACGACAGTTACATAGTCGATCATGCCGGCGATACGGTAGTCGAGCTGGCTGGCGAAGGGCTCGATACGGTGTCTGCCTCCGTCAGCTACACGCTTGCCGAGCAGGTGGAAAACCTGAAGCTTGTCGGTGATGCCGATATTGATGGCGCCGGCAACGGCCTAGACAATCTGATCAACGGCAACAGTGGCAACAACGTGCTGCTGGGTATGGCTGGTGTCGACAGGCTTTATGGTGGTGCCGGCAACGATTTGCTTGATGGCGGGACCGGGCGCGATCTGATGGTCGGCGGGGTAGGTAATGACCACTACGTCGTCGATAACGTGGGCGATTTGGTTAGCGAGCTGTCTGGCGAAGGGATGGATACGGTCAGTGCGAGCCTTTCCTATGTTCTGGGCGACCATCTGGAAAACCTGATTCTGACCGGGACGGAGAACCTCAGCGGTACCGGTAACGCGCTGGACAATCAGCTGACCGGCAACAGCGGCAACAATCTGCTGGATGGTGGAACTGGCACCGACACCATGGCCGGTGCGGTCGGTGACGACACCTTCGTGGTAGAAAGCCTTGCGGACATCGTTGTTGAAAACACTGGAGAGGGTATCGACACCGTTCGTGCGTCTATCGATTACAGCCTGACCGCTCATGTCGAGAATCTGCTGCTTACGGGTGATGGCAATCTCTCGGGTAACGGCAACGCGCTGGACAATCAGCTGATCGGCAACAGTGGCAACAACCTGCTGGACGGTGGAGCCGGTGCCGACACTATGGTGGGCGGGGACGGCGACGATACCTACGTGGTAGACGATGCTGGAGACTTGGTCGTCGAGCAGGGCGACAGTGCTGGCCTCATGCGTTTCGCCACTCTTGCAGCAACCTCTGTCGGGGTTGCTGGTGGCATCGATACCGTGCATGCCACCGTCGACTACACCCTGACCGAGCATGTCGAGAATCTGGTTCTGAGCGGAGCCGAGGACCTGAAGGGTATTGGCAACGAGCTGAACAATATCCTGACCAGCAACAGCGGTATCAACGTTCTCACTGGCCTCGGCGGTGACGACACCTACATTGTCAGCGACAGTGCTGACGTGGCAATCGAGAGCGCTGACGAAGGCATCGATACCGTGCAATCGTCGGCAGACTATGTGCTCTCCGAGCATGTCGAAAACCTGACCCTGACCGGAACGGACCATCTCCTCGGCACAGGCAACGCCCTGGATAACACCATCACTGGCAACAGCGGCGACAACATCCTGGATGGCGCGGCAGGAGCGGATACGATGCTTGGCGGTGCCGGCAACGATGCCTATATCGTCGACAACACTGCGGACAAACTGGTCGAACTGAGCAACGAGGGCATCGATATTGCCTATGCCTCGGTTAGCTATACGCTGTCGGCCAATGTGGAAAATCTCACCCTGACCGGCACGGGCGATACCACTGGCACCGGCAATGAGCTCAATAACATCGTATTGGGTAATACCGGCAACAACCGACTTTATGGCCTCGCCGGCAATGACACACTGATTGACGATGCCGGTGACGACCTACTCGATGGTGGTAGCGGTGCCGACAACATGGCCGGTGGTGTGGGCAATGACACCTATGTAGTGGACAACACTGGCGACCAGGTTGCCGAGGACCTGGATGAGGGGACGGACACCGTTCAGTCCTCCATCACTTACACCTTCGGGGATAACCTCGAAAACCTTACCCTGACTGGTTCTGCCAATATCAATGGCACCGGCAATGCCCTGGATAATGTGCTGACAGGCAACAGCGGCTCCAACGTGCTGAGCGGGCTTGGCGGTAACGACTCGCTGATCGGCAATGCGGGTAACGATACGTTGAATGGCGGCACGGGCGCGGACCTGATGCGCGGTAACCAAGGCAACGATACCTATGTTGTTGATGACCTCGGGGACCAGGTGGTTGAGAACCTCAACGAAGGGACGGATCTCGTTCAGGCGTCGATTGCCTATATCCTCACGGCCAACGTCGAAAATCTAACCTTGACCGGCAGCGCCGATCTCGATGGTACTGGCAACAGCTTGGGTAACGTCATTACCGGCAATAGCGGGACCAACCAGTTGGACGGTGGTGCTGGCAACGACACCCTCTACGGTAACGCTGGGGGCGACGTGCTACTGGGCGGAGATGGCAATGACTTGCTTGACGGCGGTACGGGCGCAGACGTGATGACTGCCGGCACCGGCAATGACACCTACGTGGTGGACAATATCGACGATCAAGTAATCGAGAACGCCGCGGAAGGAACTGATTTGGTTCAGTCCTCCATCACCTACACCCTGACGGATAACGTCGAAAACCTCACTCTCACCGGAGCCGCCAATCTCAACGGCACCGGCAATCTGCTCGACAACGTCATCACCGGTAATAACGGTAATAACGTATTGGACAGCGGTATAGGCAATGACTCGCTGTTCGGCGGTGCAGGCAACGATACCCTGCTCGCCGGCGAGGGTAATGACCTGCTCGATGGCGGTACGGGGGCAGACGCCATGGCGGGCAGCAGCGGTAATGACACCTATGTGGTGGACAATGCCGTCGACCAAGTGACTGAGCTTGCCGATGAAGGCTCCGATACCGTTCAGTCCTCGATCAGCTACACCCTGACCGATAACGTCGAGAATCTTACCCTGACCGGTTCGGCCAACATCAATGGCACCGGCAATGCGCTGGATAACGTGCTTGCCGGTAACAGCGGCGCCAACGTACTGAAAGGTCTGGACGGCAACGACAGTCTGATCGGCAACGCCGGCAACGACACGCTGGATGGCGGCACGGGCGCAGACCTGATGCGTGGCAATGCCGGCAACGACACCTATGTCGTCGATGAAGCCGGGGATCAGGTGATCGAGAGCGCCAACGAGGGCACTGACCTCGTGCAGTCCGCTATCACCTACAGCCTGACGGCCAACGTGGAAAACCTGACGTTGACTGGCAGCGCCGACCTCGACGGCACCGGTAATACGCTGGCTAACGTGATCACCGGTAACAGTGGTTCCAACCTGTTGGATGGGGGCACCGGGAACGACTCTCTCTACGGCAACAGCGGTGACGATACCCTGCTGGGTGGTGACGGCAATGATCTGCTGGATGGCGGCACGGGCGCAGACCTGATGCGCGCGGGCAGCGGTAACGACACCTATGTGGTGGACGATGTTGGTGACCTGGTGACGGAGGGAGTTGGCGAGGGCTCCGATACCGTTCAATCGGCCATCACCTACAGCCTGACGGATAATGTCGAGATCCTTAACCTGACGGGCTCGTCCAACATCGACGGTACCGGCAATCTGCTCGACAACACGATCATCGGTAACAGCGGCAATAACGTGTTGGACAGCGGCGTGGGGAACGACTCGCTGAACGGTGGCGCAGGCAGCGATACCCTGTTCGCCGGTGAGGGCAATGACTCGCTCGATGGCGGTATTGGCGCAGACGTAATGCTCGGAGGCAGCGGCAATGACAGCTACGTAGTGGATAACGCTGGCGATTTGATGACCGAGAATGTTGATGAGGGCACAGATAGCGTGCAGTCCTCGATCAGCTACACCCTTGTCGATAATGTCGAGAACCTCACCCTTAGCGGCACGCTTGCTCTCAATGGCAGCGGTAATGCGCTGGACAACGTCATTGTTGGCAATGGCAGTAATAACGTACTGCTGGGCCTGGCAGGAAATGACACCCTCAATGGCAACGCCGGTAACGACACGCTGGATGGTGGGACAGGTGCAGACGTGCTGCGTGGTGGCACCGGCAACGACACCTATGTCATCGATAATGCCGGGGACCAGGTGATTGAGAACATCAACGAGGGTACTGACCTCGTCCAGTCCGCTATCACCTACACCCTGACCGCTAACGTGGAAAATCTGGTGTTGACTGGCAGCGCTGACCTCAACGGCACGGGCAATGCGCTGCTGAACGTGATCACCGGCAACAGCGGCAATAACCTGCTGGATGGTGGTGCAGGCGCCGACACCCTTAACGGTGGTGCCGGCGATGACGTTTACGCTGTCGACAATGCCGCTGATGCTGTGATCGAAAATACCAATGAGGGAGCGGACACTGTCCTATCCAGCGTCAGCTACGCCCTGAGTGCCAATATCGAAAGCCTGACCTTGACGGGCGGAGCCAACATCAACGGCACGGGTAACGGGCTGAACAACACCCTCATCGGCAATAGCGGGGCCAATACGCTGTATGGCGGTGCAGGCAATGACTGGCTGGATGGTGGCGTGGGGGCTGACACCCTGTGGGGTGGGAGCGGTGATGACACCTACCTTGTCGAGCACGCTGGCGATGTCGTCAATGAGAGTGCCGGAGAGGGTAGCGATAGCGTCCAGTCGAGCATCGGCTACGCCCTGACCGATAACGTGGAGAACCTTGTTCTCACCGGGATGGCCGACGTCAACGGCACAGGCAACACGCTCGACAACGAGCTTACTGGGAACACTGGCAATAACACGCTGGATGGCGGTGCGGGCAATGACATCCTCGCTGGTGGACAGGGCAACGACACACTGCTGGGTGGCGCAGGAGATGATCGCTACCTTTTCGGCCTGGGTGATGGAAACGATCGAATCGTCGATGCACTGGGTAACGATACGCTTTATATCGGCAGCAATTTGACCGAAGCCGATCTGCAAGCTGAGCGCGTCGGCAACGATATGCTCGTGCAGATCACCGGCAGCGCAGAATCCATTGTGCTGGCGGACTGGTTCGTTCAGACCGAAGGGACCAACAGCATCGAGTTCGGTGATGGTACCAGGCTCGACAGGCAAGGAATGGTCATGCTGATGAATCGGCCGCCAGTCGCCAATCCTGACAGCATCACCGCCTATGAAGATGGGGGGGCGTTGGTTTTCTCGGCGGCCGATCTGCTCGCCAACGATACCGACCCGAATCCCAATGACGTGCTCACTGTCGTGTCGGTCGGCGAGTCGCAAATTGGTGCAACGGTAGTCCTGATCAATGGCGAGATTACCTATGACATTGGAGATCGCTTCCAGAGTCTTGGAGTTGGTCAGACACTGAGTGACAGCTTCGCGTATGAGATCAACGACAGTAAGGGTGCAACCGCCACCAGCGTGGTTAATATCAGCATTGTTGGCACCAACGATGCTCCTGTCGTCACCTTCGATTCTGCGCACGTGATCGAGGATGTTCAGACGTTCACCAGCGGAAACGTGCTGAGCAATGATGTCGATGTCGATGCCGGCACCGTTCTTAAAGTCGCAGCACCCGGCTATTACGTTGGTAATTACGACCTGCTGGCACTGGCAGAGAATGGCAGTTACGCCTATGTCCTGGATAATGATAGCTATGCCGCCCAGTCTCTTGGACGCAACAGCGAGATCACCGAGCGGTTCGGTTTCAACGTCACCGACGGTTGGGTCGACATCCCCTCCACGCTGGATATCACAGTAAAGGGCAGCAATGATGCTCCGATTCTAGTCTGTGCGCTGAATGATCAGTACGCGCCGATCAATCGGAGCTTTTCCTGGCAGGTTCCGGAAGGAAGCTTCGTCGATATCGACAAGGGCGATAGCCTTGCTTTCACTGCCACCCTGGCCGATGGCTCGCCTCTTCCGACTTGGCTGAGCTTCGACGCGGCTACCAGTACTTTCTCTGGTGTATCGCCGAAGCGAGTAGAGCCCTTCTTGGATATCCGTGTGACTGCTACTGACCGAGTGGCAGCGACGGGAAGCACCGAAGGGAGCCTCTCGGTCTCGGATATCTTCCGTGTTTCGTTTAGCCATGGGAATCAGGGGCTCGGAAACGGTCAGGACGCGCCGCCTCCAGGGCATGACACTAACTGGAATGACGGGCCGGGGACATCGCCGGGGAATCCGGGTGCAAACGGCGGCAACTTCAATACCCTGCTCGATAGCCAGGTGCAGTTACTGATAAATACTATGGCTTCTTTCGTGCCGCCGGCTGGCGGCGGATTGAATCTGACGAGCAATCTCAGGGCACAACTGGATGTGGTAATTGCTGCCAACGGACAGTAGTCATTAATTGTGGTATGGCGTGGGGTCTTCTCTTTAAGGATGGCCCCACGTTTCTTTCAGCTGTCAACTCATCAAAAGAGATCGGTCGACTAAGTCAATGAGCTCCCAGTATTAATCCACAGATAAATTTGTAAAGTGTTCTAGTCATGGAATTTCTGTTCAGGACGACGTAATTCAGTGTGAAAATAAATGAAATTATGAACGTAGAGTTTTAGAAGAAATAAAGGATGCAATTGAGGACTAAGGATGGTCTGAAGTAGCCCGATGTTTTCAGGTTGCTTCGCCATCCACGATTTAAAAAACAGGCGCACTGATCGAAAAGCGATCAAGTCAGGAGGGTGTCCGAATTTTTGTGTAACCGGCTCATGAGCGACACTGTCGCTCCAGACCGGAGACACCATGAGCAAAACGAAACACCCCATCACCGACGAGCTGCTGGATCAGCTCCTGGCCAATTACCAGAAACCTGAAGACCTGATCGGTGCCGAAGGCATCCTCAAGCAACTGACCAAGAAGCTGGTCGAGCGTGCGCTGAATGCCGAGCTGACCCACCACCTCGGGCACGATAAGCATCAGCCGGCTAGCAACCCGGCTGGCAATATCCGCAACGGCTTCAGCCGCAAGAAGCTCAAGGGCGAGTTCGGCGAGCTGCCTATCGAGGTACCGCGTGACCGCCACGGCACCTTCGACCCGCAGATCGTCGAGAAGCAGCAGACCCGCTGGGCGGGCTTCGACGACAAGATCCTCTCGCTGTATGCCCGCGGCATGACCGTGCGTGAGATCCAGGCCCACTTGCAGGAAATGTATGGGGCCGAGGTGTCGCCTAGCCTGATTTCCTCGGTGACCGATGCCATAGCCGATGAGGTGAAGGCCTGGCAGTCGCGACCGCTCGACGCGGTTTACCCCATCGTCTATCTCGACTGCATTCACACCAAGGTGCGCGAGGGCGCCGTGCGGGTGAAGGCGGTGTACCTGGCACTGGGCATCAACCTGGCCGGCGAGAAGGAAATCCTCGGACTGTGGATCGCTCAGAACGAGGGCGCCAAGTTCTGGTTGCAGGTGGTGACCGAACTGCGCAACCGCGGCGTGCAGGACATCTTCGTCGCCTGCGTGGATGGCCTGAAGGGCTTCCCCGAAGCCATCGAGGCGGTGTTCCCGCACACCAGCGTGCAGCTGTGCATCGTGCACATGGTCAGGCACAGCCTGAACTACGTGTCCTGGAAGCGCCGGGCCGAGGTGGCGGCTGATCTCAAGCGCATCTACCAGTCGGCCACCGCCGACGAGGCCGAACTGCGCCTAGGCGAATTCGAGGCCAAATGGGATGACGACTATCTGCCGATTGGCCAATCCTGGCGGCGAAACTGGCCGCGGATCACGCCGTTCTTCGACTTCCCGCCGGAGATTCGCAAGGTGATCTACACCACCAATGCCATCGAGTCGGTGAACATGAGTCTGCGCAAGATCACCAAAAACCGCGGCTCGTTCCCCAGCGACGAAGCGCTGCTGAAACTGTTCTACCTGGCACTGCGCAACATCAGCAAGAAATGGACGATGCCGATCCGCGACTGGAAGGCGGCGCTGACGCGCTTTACGATCAGCTACGAAGACAGGCTGCCACAGCAGTAACCCCAACCCCGGTTACACAAAATTCTGCACACCCTCTTGCCTGGGCTACCAAGCTGCTGTGTTGCAGGCGGTAGGACTCGTTGCCCGTTTCGACGATGTGGCAGTGGTGCGTAAGCCGATCCAGCGGGGCTGTGGTCATCTTGGCGTTGCCGAACACGCTCGACCATTCTGCGAAGCTCAGGTTGGTCGTGATCATGACGCTGGTGTGCTCGTAAAGCTTGGACAGTAGGTGAAACAGCAGGGCACCGCCGGCCTGACTGAACGGCAAATAACCCAGCTCATCGAGGATGACCAAGTCCATGCGCAGCAGTGCTTGGGCGATCCGCCCGGCTTTGCCGTCGTGCTTCTCACGCTCCAGCAGATTGACCAGGTCAACCGTGGAGTAGAAGCGCACGCGCTTGCCGTGCAGGGTGATGCCGGACATGGCCAGCGCGGTGGCCAGGTGCGTCTTGCCGGTGCCCGGCCCGCCGATGAGCACCACGTTCTGCGCCGTGTCGGTAAAGGCCAGGCTGGCCAGCTCCCTGATCAGGCGTTCGTCGGCGCTGGAGGCGCTGAAGTCGAAGCCAGCCAGATCACGGTGCATGGGCAACTTGGCCATGCTCATTTGATGGTTCACCGAGCGGATGGCGCGATCCGCGTACTCCTGCTGGAGCAGGTGTTCGAGCAGCCATTTCGAGGAGGCTGTGGCCGACTCACCTTGCGCGACTAAGTCCGCCCAGGCATTGGCCATGCCGTGCAGGCGCAGTTCCTTGAGTTCTGTCATGAGATCACGCATGACGGATCTCCTTGGCGCTGCCGCGCAGACGGTCGTAGCGTGCCGTGTTCGCGACTGGCGCTTCCTTGAGCTGCAAGTGGGTTTCGACTGTTGGCGGTGGCTCGGTCGATGTCAGCCGCGCTACGACATTCAGGATGTGTTCAGCGCTCAGCGTGCCGGCTTCGAGTACCAGCTCTACGGCCACCAGCACGGCATTGAGTCCGGCAACGGGAACGGCGGCCAGGACTTGCGCCATGATCCTATCTCCGCCGGCATGACGTGCCAGACCATGCTTGAGCTGACGCAGCGGCGCTGGCAAATCCGCAAAGGGTGCGCCGTTGCGCAGCGCGCCCGGCTTGCGTTCAATCAGCGGGATGTAGTGCTGCCAGTCATAGCCGACCTGGTCGCGATCCAGCAAACGCTCGTGGCTGGCAATCAACACCTCATCAGCCACCACCTCTATCCGTGTCGGATACAAGCGACTGCTGACCCACCGACCAGCGAACACGCACGGCACCGAGTAGCGGTTGCGCCCCACGCTGATCAGGCCGGTGCTGAAAACCCGCGCAGCACGCTCGACATAACCGTCGAAGGCCGTGGACATGGGCATCATTTCGGCCCGTTCCAGCTCCAATACCTCGGCCACACTGAGCCCGCTGTATTGCGGGTGCGGCAGCTCACGCCAGAGCGCACGGCAGCGCTGCCCCAGCCAGGCATTGAGTGCCTCGAAGGTATGGAATTGGCCGTCTTGAGCATCCAGCCAGATGCGTCGCCGGCTGTCTTGCACGTTCTTTTCGACGATGCCCTTTTCCCAGCCAGCGGCGACGTTGCAGAAGTCCGGATCGAACAGGTAGTGCGCGCACATCACCGCGAAGCGCGCATTCACCGTCCGGCCTTTGCCTTTATTGACCTTGTCGACGGCCGTCTTCATGTTGTCGTAAATGCCTCGGCGCGGCACGCCGCCCAAGGCGCTGAACGAGCGCGTATGCGCGTCGAACAACATCTCGTGACCTTGGCTCGGATAAGCCACCAGCCAGAATGCACGGCTGGCACATAGCTTCAGGTGCGCCACCTGCATGCGCCGGTACATGCCGCCGATCAGCAAACCCTCCTCGCTCCAGTCAAACTGAAACGCCTCGCCAAGCGCAAAGGTCAACGGCACAAAGGCGTGCAGAGCCTTACCCTGATCCCCGCGCCAGGCACGGATAAACGCGGTGAGCTGGCTGTAGCCACCGTCGTAACCCTCGGCTTTGATTTGCGCCAACAGCGCCTTGGCACTGCGCCGCTGTTGCTTGGGACGCAGCGAGTCGGCTTTCAGCGCCTGCTCCAGCGTTGCGTGAAAAGCACTCAGCTTGTTGAAAACCGCGCGGCGCTGGTACGCCGGCTGCTTGGTCTCCGGTGCCCTGACCCACTTGCGGATCGTGTTACGCGCCAACCCGGTGCGCTTGGTTATCTCATGCAGCGACAGCTTGTCGCGAAAATACATCCGGCGAATTTTGCCCATCATTTCCATACTTATCACCCTGTGTTCTCCTGCTCAAAAATTGAGCAGGAGCAGTTGAACACCTGGGTCAGTTTTCGATCGGCAGAACAGCCTCTACTGGGTCAGTTTTCGGTCAGCAGCAACACAGCTGATCGCCGAGGCGGCGCCGATCGAAGATGCCGGTCGCGGTGGCAACGACCTGGCCTGCGTGATGTACACCGGCGGCACCACTGGCTTCCCCAAAGGCGTGATGCAGTCGCACCTGAACCTGTGGGCCGCGTGCATCCAGCGCATGGCGGAAATTCCGCAAACCACGGACAAGCGCGACCTGTTCGTCATGCCGCTGTTCCATATCGCCGGCCTGGCACGCGTCGTCTCCGGCTTCATCTCCGGTGGCTCGCTCGTGCTGGTGCCGATGTTCGAGCCGAGCGAGGTGCTGGCCATTATCGAGCGCGAGGCGGTCACCGACACGATCCTGGTGCCGACCATGATCCAGACGTTGCTGGCCCATCCCGAATTCGTCAAGCGTGACCTGAGCAGCCTCAAGCGCCTGACCTACGGCGCCTCGCCCATCGCCGGTGAGATAGTCGAGCAGATCCTTGCCGTGCTGCCCGAGCTGCAGCTGTCGCACTCCTATGGGCTCACCGAGGCTTGCCCGATCGTGTCGACCAACCCGCCGGAGAACCACACGCTGGCAGCGCGCCAGCGCGGCCTGACTCGCTCCGTCGGCCGTGGCGGCTTTGGAGTTAACGTCAAGGTCGTCGACGAGCACGGCCGCGAAGTGCCGCGCGGCACCGTCGGGGAAATCATCGTGCGCGGGCCGAACATCATGCAGGGCTACTGGAACAAGCTGGAGGAAACCGCCAAGGCGCTGCGCGACGGCTGGCTGTACACCGGCGACGGCGCCTACATGGACGAGCAGGGCTACCTGTTCATCATCGACCGGCTGAAGGACATGATCGTCAGCGGTGGCGAGAACGTCTATTCGGCCGAAGTGGAGAGCGTCATCACCCGTCACTCGGCGGTGGCCATGTGCGCGGTGATCGGCATTCCGCATGACCAGTGGGGTGAGGCGGTGCATGCGGTGGTGGTGTGCAAGTCGGGAACCTCGCTCAGCGAGAACGAAGTGCGCGCGCATTGCCGCGAGTCGATCGCTGGCTACAAGTGCCCGAAGAGCGTCGAGTTCCGCGAGTCTCTACCGCTGACCGGGGCCGGCAAGATTCTCAAACGCGAACTGCGTGATCCGTTCTGGGCGGGTAAGACGCGAGGGGTGAACTGATGAGCGCTGCCGAAAACAACTCAATGACAGACGTGCCTGAGGGCTTCGCGCCGCTGGAGGTCTCGCCTGGTTTCGTACGCTTTTGCGGTGGTTTTTATTTCCATAACGAGCTGCCGATCGTGGCCGTGCGCATCGGACCGGAGCATCTCAATTCCGTGCGCATCGTGCATGGTGGCTTTCTGGCGACGGTGGCGGATTCGGCTTTCGGCGTGGTGTTCAAACGCCAGCTCGGCACGCCAGTGCCGTCTATCACGATCAATTTGAACATCGACTACCTCGGAGCCGTGCGCGAAGGCGAGTGGCTCGAGGCGCATGTCGATGTGCTCAAAGTGGGTAGCAGCTTCGCGAATGCAAGCTGCCTGCTCAAGGTCGGCGAACGACTGGTGCTGCGTGCCAACGGCATTTTCACGATTTGGAAGGGCAAGGTTTAGCCTCCCGTATGAACCCATCCGCAACAGGCGACTGGGTCTGTGCGGAATCAGGCTGACGAAGACGCGGAGTGCCAGCGCTGTGGATGAACAGCCTGCACTTCGCAGTGCCGAACACCCAGTCGCAGGCCTCGCAGCAACGTCACGCTGCAGCTTCCGAGCAGTTTCTCCCCCACAATAAGAACAGGGGAGAAACCATGTACCTGACCCAGCGCCTGCAGCGCCAGGCGCAGGGGGCGAGGCGGGCTACGTCGACCAAGGCCCCGTACCCGCCGAGCACGGTGGCGGTGACTTCAGCCATGCCGCCGTGCTGGTCGAGGAGCTGTCTTGATCACAGGACGGGCTGCATCGCCTGATCATCCCCCAGCTAGAAGCACTCGTCGTCCATGGCCAGTGCCGCGTCGCCGCCCTGGATTAGCGTCTGCGCCAGACCTCCGGTGCGCACCAGCAGGTGGTCGGCGTAGAAGCGTGCAGTGTGCAGCTTGGCCTGATAGAACGGGGCCTCATCGCTGCCGTCGCTTAGTTGTTGCTGGGCGACCAGTGCCGCGCGGGCGAGCTGCCAGCCGCCAGCGACGATACCGAACAGCTCGAGGAAGGGCACCGAACCTACCGATACCTGGCGCACCTGAGCGTCGTAGTTGGCGACGATGAAACGCACCGCCTTTTCCAGCGCCAGGATGCCCTGGTGCAGCGTCTGAGCGATGTGGCTCAGGACCACGTCGTCGGCGTCGTCCAACTGCTGCTCGACGCCGCGCATTTGGGCGATCACCCGAGCCACGGCCTGGCCCTGGTCGCGGGCGATCTTGCGGCCGATCAGGTCGGCGGCCTGGATGCCGGTGGTGCCTTCGTAGATGCTGGTGATGCGGGCATCGCGCAGGTGCTGGGCGGCACCGGTTTCCTCGATGAAGCCCATGCCGCCGTGGATCTGCACGCCCAACGAGGCGATGTCGATGGCGTTCTCGGTGCTCCAGCCCTTGACCACCGGGATCATCAGGTCGACGAAGGCCTGGCTGTGCTGGCGCTGCGCGGTGTCGGCATGGCGCTGAGCGATGTCCATCGCGGTGGCCACTTCGCAGGCCAGCGCACGCATGGCTTCGGTGCGCGACTTCATCGACAGCAGCATGCGCCGCACGTCCGGGTGACGGATGATCGCCACCTTGTCGCGGCTCTTGGCGCCGAGTTCGCTGCCCTGCACGCGGTCGCGGGCATAGGCGAGGGCGCGTTGATAGGCGCGCTCGGACAGGCCGATGCCTTCGATGCCGACCGAGAAGCGCGCCGCGTTCATCATGATGAACATGTATTCCAGGCCGCGGTTTTCTTCGCCGACCAGCCAGCCAGTGGCGCCGCCTTGGTCGCCGAAGGCCAATACCGCGGTCGGGCTGGCGTGGATGCCGAGCTTGTGTTCGATCGACACGCAACGCACATCGTTGCGCGCGCCGAGGCTGCCGTCGGCGTTGACCAGGAACTTCGGCACGACGAACAGCGAGATGCCTTTGACGCCGTCCGGCGCGCCCGGCACGCGGGCCAGCACCAGGTGGACGATATTGTCGGTGAGGTTGTGCTCGCCGTAGGTGATGAAGATCTTCTGGCCGTAGACGCGGTAGCTGCCGTCGCCCTGCGGTTCGGCGCGGCTGCGCACGGCGGCCAGGTCGGAACCGGCTTGCGGCTCGGTGAGGTTCATGGAACCGGTCCACTCGCCGCTGACCATCTTCGGCAGGTAGGTTGCCTTGAGATGCTCGGAGCCACGCAGCTCGATGGCTTCGATGGCACCACGGGTCAGCATCGGGCACAGACCGAAGGACACGTTGGCGCCGTTCCACATTTCCTCGACCAACGCCGAGACCAGACGCGGCAGGCCCTGGCCGCCGAATTCCGGTTCGCAGGACAAGGCGTTCCAGCCGCCTTCGACAAACTGCTCGTAGGCTTTCTTCCAGCCAACCGGGGTGCTGACTTCGCCATCGTTCCAGCGCGCGCCTTCATGGTCGCCACTCACGTTGAGCGGCGATAGCACGCCGCTGGCGAACTTGCCGGCTTCGCCGAGAATCGCCTCGACCAGATCCGGTCCCATCTCCTCGCAGTCGGGCAAACCGCTGACCTGGTCCAGATGACCCAGCTCGTTCAGGACGAACTGCATGTCGCGCAGGGGGGCGTTGTATTCACTCATAAAAGGCTCTCTATGCAATCAGTAACGCAGCAGCCCAGCGCAAGGCGCTGGGCTGCTGTCCAAGGCTTTGCCTCAGGGCGTGACGATATTGAATTGCTGGTTGAAGGTGTCGAGCGTGGACAGGAACTCGCCGAGCTTTTTGCCGTTGCCGTCCAGCTTGATGGCGCCCTGCTTGATCGCGGTGGGGAAGTCCAGCTGACGCATGCTGATCTGGTCCAGGGTGCTCTTGTCCATCTTCACGGTGACGTTGGCCTGCGGGTTCTGCTTGCCTTCGCGATGAGTCAGCACGCCGTTGCGCAGGGTCAGCACGAAGGGCTGCTTGACGTCCTCGAACACCCAGTTGAGGACCATGTCGTGGCCCTGGGCCTTGTCGCTGTCCAGGCGCACGGCGAGGTAGTCGAAGAACTGGCTGGCGGTCATCGAGCGTCCCAGGTCGGATCGCGTCGAGCCACCGGTATAGGCCGGCACGCCGTTGCGCAGCTCCATCGTCCCGGTCAGGTAGATGTTGCGCCACAGGGCGTTCTCGCTCTGATAGCCAAGCTGCTCCAGAGCATCTGCCTGCAGGTCCTTGGCAGCCTGGTTGCCCGGCTCGGCGAATACCAGGTGGTTGCCGAGGGTCGCAGCCCAGCGGTAGTCACCTTTGGCGATGGCCGCTTGCATCTGCTTGAGTACCGCGGCGGCGCCACCCATGGCTGCAACGTAATGGGTGCCGGCATCCACGGGGGGCAGTGGGTTGAGGTTGGCTGGGTTGCCGTCGTAATAACCGAGGTAGCGCTGGTACACGGCGCGCGAGTTGTGGCTGAGGGAGCCGTAGTAACTGCGGGTGTACCACTTCTTCTCCAGGTCGCCGGGCAACTTGTCCATCTTCTCGGCGATCTCGGCCGACGTCAGTCCCTTGTTGAGCAGGTTCAGGGTGCGATTGTTGAGGAAGGCGTACATGTCGCGCTGGTCGGCGAGGAAGGTGCGGATGCGTTCACCGCCCCAGACCGGCCAGTTGTGCGAAATGAACATTACGTCGGTCTTGGCGCCATAGCGCTCGAGGCTTTCGTCGATGAATTCAAACCAGGCCTTGGCGTCGCGCACCAGGGCACCACGCGGGGTGAGCACGTTGTGCATCATCTGCGTGGTGTTTTCCGACATGCACAGCGCGTGCTGCTTAGGCAGGAAGAAGTTCATCTCCGACGGCGCTTCGGTGCCGGGGGTTAGCTGGAACTCGACTTCGATGCCGGCAATGCGGTGGGTTTCGTAGGGTTCTTTGATCAGATCGGTCGGCGCAATCACGCTGATGGCGCCGTTGACGGCGATGGTTTTGCCCATGCCGGTGTCGACCTGGCCTTTTTCGCCACGCGGCAGCAGCGAACCGAACTGGAACTGCGCACGGCGGCTCATGGCGGTGCCGGCGAACACGTTCTCGGCGACCACGTGCTCCATAAAGCCCGATGGGGCGAAGATCTTCACCTTGCCGGCCTTGACGTCCGCCTCGTCGACCACGCCGCGCACGCCGCCGAAGTGGTCGCCATGGCTATGGCTGTAGGCGACCGCGACCACCGGCTTTTTCGGCCGGTGCTGGTAGTACAGCTCGAGCGCGGCCTTGGCGGTTTCGCCGTAGGTCAGCGGGTCGATGATGAACAGGCCGTCATCGCCTTCGATGACGGTCATGTTCGACACGTCCATGCCGCGCAGCTGGTAGATGTTCTCGGCGACCTGGAACAAACCGGCGTGCTTGTTCAGCTGGGCCAGGCGCCACAGGCTAGGGTTGACACTTTCAGGGGACTTGTTGGCGTCGAGGAATTTGTAGGCGTCGATGTCCCATACCACCTGGCCATCGGCATTCTTGATCTGCCCGCTGAACGGCGCGATCAGCCCGCGGCTGGCCGACTCGTAATCGGCACGGTCGGTGAACGGCAGGACCTTCAGCACTTCGGCGTTCTTCGTCGCGGTGATCGGGCTGGCGGGCTTGCTGGCTTGGGGGGCGGCAGCTAGCAGCGGCTGGCTCAGGCTGGCGGCGAGCAGGCAGGTCAACAGGGAACGCTGGCGAGCAAAGGAGGGCAGGGCCATACAAACTCCAGGAATTATTTTTAGGAACTGGAAAGGTGAAAATGATGCGGCGGGCGCACGGGCCCGGCCAGCCCGGTGGGCTGGCGGAAGGCTGTGGAGCCGGCCCGCCACGCGGCAGGCCGACTCCGAGGTGCGGCTTACATCAGGTCGCCGGCCACCGCGATGGTTTGCGCGGTGATGTAGTTCGACTCCGGCGAGCAGAACAGGTACACGGCGTTGGCGGCTTCTTCCGGGGTGCCGGCGCGGCCCAGCGGGTTGCGCTGGGCATGCATCTTGGCTGTATCGGGGTTGATGCCGACACGGATGTCACGGCCTTCGATCTGCACGGTGGCGCCAGCGTGGGCGTCGGCGCGAGTCATGCGAGTTTCGATGAAGCCAAAGGCCACGGCGTTGACGTTGACCTTGAAACGGCCCCACTCACGCGCCAGGGCGCGGGTCATGCCGAGCACACCGGCTTTGGCGCCGCTGTAGTTCATCTGTCCGGCGTTGCCTTTCAGCGCCGAGACCGAGGAAATATTGACCACTTTGCGGAACACTTCTTGGCCCACGGCAGCTTCGGCCTGGGCCTGGGCTTTGATGATCGGGTAGGCCGCGCGGAGGATGCGGAACGGCGCGGTCATGTGGCAGTCGAGGATCGCGTACCACTGCTCGTCGGTCATCTTCTGCACCACGTCGTCCCAGGTGTAGCCGGCGTTGTTGACGATGATGTCGATGCCGCCAAAGCTGTCCATCGCGGTCTTGATGTAGCGATCACCGAAATCCGGGGCGCTGACGTTGCCGTGGCAGACGGCAGCTTCGCCACCCAGCTTGCGGATCAGTTCGGCAGTTTCCTGGGCCGGATCGAGATCGAGGTCGTTGATGACGATGCGCGCGCCTTCGCTGGCCAGTTTCAGGGCGATTTGCTGACCGATGCCGCGGCCGGAACCGGTGACCAGTGCTACTTTGCCGTCGAGTTTTGCCATGTTGTGTACTCCTGAACGAATGGGGTTTTCAGAATCAGGCCCCGATCTTTCGGAGCCTGCTTTTGCCCCCTCTCCCGTTTACGGGAGAGGGTTGGGGAGAGGGGCTGTTGAAATTCCCCCTCTCCCCCAGCCCCTCTCCCACAAGTGGGAGAGGGGAGCGGAATGCCGTTTACAGGGCGATCACCGCGTCGCCGAGAATCTTCACGTCGCCGTACTGGTTGGCGGTCTGGATCTCCACTTTGATGCGCTGCTCGCCGTCGGCTTCGAACTTCTCCACCACCTTGCCGGTGCAGGTGATCTGGTGGCCGAGGTGGGTGATGCCGATAAAGCGCACACCGAATTCGCGCAGCTGGCGCTGGTCGACCCACTGGGTGAGCAGGCGGCCGAGGTAGGCCATCGACAGCATGCCGTGGGCGAACACGTCGTTCATGCCGGCCTTGCGGGCGTAGTCGATGTCGATGTGGAGCGGGTTGTGGTCGTTCGATGCGCCGGCGAACAGGCCCAGGGTGGTGCGGTTGATCGGCGCCAGTGCCAGCGGCGGCAGCAGGTCGCCGACCTGGACGGAGTCGAAAGTAACTGTGCTCATCGGGATTCTCCGGGTCAGCCGTTGCGATGGACGAGGACGGAGCGCAGGTCCGCCACGTGCTCGCCGCGTTGGTTGGTCACGCGCGACTCGCGCACCACGAACTCCAGGGCGCCGCCCTTCTTGGCGTAGATGTCGGCGATGCGGGTCTGGAAGTGCAGGTTGTCGCCGGCGTAGGCCATGCGGTGGTACTTGAAGGTCTCCTCGCCGTGCAGCACGCGGGCCGGCACGATGCCCAGCTCGTCGCGCCAGGCTTGCGACGGAATGAGGAATTCCAGCGAGAAGAGGAAGGTCGGCGGCAGCGGCAGGCCCGGATGACCGGCGTCGCGCGCAGCGTTCTCGTCGAAGTAGATCGGGTTGGTTTCACCGACGGTCTTGGCGAACAGGCGCAGCTGGCCGGCCTCCGCGGTGACGGAGAAGGAGCCGATCTCCTTGCCGATGTGTTTCTGGTCGATCATGTCGTACAGCTCCGTAGGTTGCAGACCATGAGCAGCACCGGTTCCGGTCAGCGCTGCCGGGATTTTCCAGGGCGCTGTCCTAATTGCGTGCTGCATGGGTAAGTGCTTTATGTAGGAGCGGATTTATCCGCGAACGACGGGTAGAGATGACGCCAACCCTTTCGCGAATGAATTCGCTCCTACAAAAGTTGTTTCCAGGGTCGGTCAGTTCTTCTGGTAAACGGTCACCACGCAGGCGCCGCCGAGGCCTAGGTTGTGTTGCACGGCGATGCGTGCGCCTTCGACCTGACGGGCTTCGGCGGTGCCGCGCAGCTGGTGGCTCAACTCGTAGCACTGGGCCAGGCCTGTGGCACCCAGCGGGTGGCCCTTGGACAGCAGGCCACCGGACGGGTTGGTCACCCACTTGCCGCCATAGGTGTTGTCGCCATCCAGCACGAACTGCTCGGCACCACCTTCGGCGCACAGGCCCAGGGCCTCGTAGGTCAGCAGCTCGTTCTGCGCGAAGCAGTCGTGCAGTTCAACGACCTGGATGTCCTGCGGGCCGATGCCGGCCTGCTCGTAGGCTTGCTGGGCGGCCAGGCGAGTCATGTCGAAACCGACCACGCGGATCATGTCGCGGGCGTCGTAGGTGCTCGGCAGATCGGTGGTCAGCGACTGGCCGGCGATCAGCACGTCGGTGCGCAGGCCGTGCTTCTTGGCGAAGGCTTCCGAAACCACGATGGCCGCGGCGCCGCCGCAGGTCGGAGGGCAGGCCATCAGGCGGGTCATCACGCCTTCCCAGAGCATCGGCGCGGCCATGACTTCCTCGGTGCTGACCACGTTGCGGAATACCGCCAGCGGGTTGTTGGCGGCGTGGCGGCTGGCCTTGGCGCGAATTGCGGCGAAGGTTTCCAGCTTGGTGCCGTACTTCTGCATGTGCGCGTAGCCGGCCCCGCCGAACTGACGAATGGCCATGGGCAGGTCGGGCATGCCGATCAGGTCGGTGGTCAGATGTTGGGCGCGTTCGGTGGCCGGTGCGCGATCGCTCCAGGCGGACTTCAGTGCACCCGGGTTCATCTGCTCGAAGCCGAAGGCCAGCACGCAGTCGGCCGCGCCGCTCGCCACCGCCTGGCGCGCCAGGTACAGCGCGGAGGAGCCGGTGGCGCAGTTGTTGTTGACGTTGATCAGCGGGATGCCGGTCATGCCGACGCGGTACAGGGCCTTCTGGCCGCAGGTGGAGTCGCCGTAGACGTAACCGGCGTAGGCCTGCTGGATGGCGCTGAAGTCCAGGCCGGCATCGGCCAGGGCCAGGCGGATAGCCTGCTCGCCCATCACATCGTAGGTCTCGCTGGTGCCGGGTTTCTTGAACGGGATCATGCCGACGCCGGCGACGAATACCTTGTTGCTCATGTCATTTCTCCTGCGGGTGGAATTCGGGGGTCACAGCTTGCGGGCGATGAGTTCGCGCATGACTTCGCTGGTGCCGCCATAGATGCGGTTGACGCGCATGTCGACGAAGGCGCGGGCAATCGGGTACTCGAGCATGTAGCCGTAGCCGCCGTGCAGCTGGACCATGTCGTCGAGGCACTTCCACAGCGACTCGGTGGTGTAGAGCTTGGCGATCGCCGCTTCCTCGAGGCTCAGGCGGCGGCTCATGTGTTCGCCCAGGTAGTGGTCGACCATCAGGCGCGTGGCGGTGGCTTGGGCCTTGATGTCGGCCAGCTTGAACTTGGTGTTCTGGAAGTCCCAGACGGTCTGGTTGAACGCCTTGCGCTCCTTCACGTACTCGGTGGTCTGTTCGAGCAGGCACTCGAGCTTGGCGGCGGCGCTGACTGCGATGGAAAAGCGCTCCTGCGGCAGCTCGGCCATCAGGTAGGCGAAGCCCTTGCCTTCCTCGCCGAGGCGGTTGCTCACCGGCACGCGCACGTTGTCGAAGAACAGCTCGGCGGTGTCGGCGGCCGGCTGGCCCACCTTGTGCAGCTTGCGGCCGCGCTGGAAGCCGGCACGGCTGGCTTCCACGGCGATCAGGCTGATGCCCTTGGCGCCGGCTTCCGGATCGGTCTTGCACACCACGATCACCAGGTCGGCGGTCAGGCCGTTGCTGATGAAGGTCTTGGCACCGTTGATCACGTACTCGTCACCGTCGCGGATGGCGGTGGTGCGTACGGCCTTGAGGTCGCTGCCGGTGCCCGGCTCGGTCATCGCGATGGCGAGGATGATCTCGCCGGAGCAGGCGCCCGGCAGCCACTTCTGCTTTTGCTCCTCGCTGCCGCAGCGGTTGATGTACGGCGCGATGATGTCCGAGTGCATGCCGAAGTAGGCGCCACTCACGCCGGCGCGAGCGAACTCCTCGCTGAACACCGCGCAGTGGCCGAAGTCGCCGCCACCACCGCCGTACTCGGGCGGCAGGGTGATGCCGAGCAGGCCTTCGCGGCCGGCCTTGAGCCAGGTCTCGCGGTCCACCTGACCGGCTTCATCCCAGGCGGCCTGGCGCGGCAGGCACTCGCGCTCGAAGAAACGCCGCGCGGTGCTGCGGAACATCTCGTGGTCGTCGCGGAAGACGGTGCGGTGAATATGCATGGGGCTCTCCAAATGGGCCGCGAACCTCGCGGGCATGGCCAAGCAGGCAGGCGCTTGGGTCGGAGAGTGAATCTAGTGGCGAATGCAGGGAGCAGACTCCCCCCAGGTCGGGTGGCGGAATGGCGTGGAATTGCCCGCAAAGGCAGACAGGACGAGAGGCGGAAGTGTTCGGCCCCGGCAAATTGCGACGGGAGGACGGTTGGCGTGGGGCACGTAGCCCGGATGCAATCCGGGCTACGGCTTGTGACTGTGGTGATGGTGGACGCCGCGCTCCCTCACCCTAACCCTCTCCCAAAGGGAGAGGGGACTGGTCCGTGCGATGGCTGGATAGCTTTAGCCATCTGACACTTCGGGCAAGAACCTAAACAGGTTCCTAACGGTCCCGTCCTTCGCCGGCGCTTAGCTCCACTTCGCGCAGGCGAGCGACGGCTTCGTCACGCGTGGTGACGCCCAGTTTGGTGAAGATATGCCGCAGGTACCATTTGACGGTTTCCGGCGATAGCGCAAGGGCGCGGGCGATCTTCTTGTTGGGCAGGGCTTGGGCCAGCAGCCGCAGAATCTCCAGCTCGCGCGCACTGAGTGTTTCCAGACCACTGGAGAGCTGTTTGCGCGACGCATCCGGCTTGCGACTGACAGCCTCGGCAGCAGCCGGCAGAGCCGCGGCTTGCAGGCGCTCGACATAGAATGTCAGCACCGGGTCGAGGGTTTCGCCTTCGGCGATCTGGCTGATCAGCGCCAGCGCTTCCGGATGCGCGTCCAGCAGGCTGCGCACCTGGCCGTAGCGGTGGCCGGCGCGCAAGGCGGCGAGCACTTTCTCCCGCGCTGCGTCCATGAGCCTGCGTTGCGCATCGAACACCGCGCCGAGCATATTCAGGCGGGTCACGCCCAGCTGGCGGCCGCCCGATTCGCACAGGGCGATGACCTGATTGAGGCGTAGCGAGGCGCCGTCCAGGTCGCCACTGGCCGCCAGCCAGCGGACATGCGCATGTTCGGCAAGGATATGAATAGCGCGCAGTGAGCTGCGCTCGGCATTGGGGTGGCAGGCATCGATGGCATCCAGGCGTGCCCGCGCGGTTTCCGCGGCCGAGCGCTCGCCCATTTGCAGGTGCCAGTGGACCTGGGTCACCAGGCTGTGGGCTTCCAGCCGGTCCAGGCCCAGCTTGCTGGCGTAGGCCTGCAGTCGCCGCAGGTAGGCGAAGGCGCCCTTGTGATCGCCGACGAACCAGCGCGTCTTGGCCAGCACTTCCAGCACCCGCAACACCGAGTCGGGGATCGACACTCGCTCGAAAATATCCACCCAGTTGACCAGCAACTGGTAGGCGGCCTCGACCTCGCCGTTCTCGTACAGCACCTCGCCCAGCAGTGCAGTGGCCAGACAGCGGGCATCGAAGCAGGTCTTGCCACCCCGTTCGGCTTCGAACAACACCTCGCGGTAGATGCGTTCGGCCTGGTTCATCTGCCCCTCCATCGCCAGGCTCAGGCCGATCAGGCAGCGGCCCTGCAGGCTGCCTCCGGTGGTGCCCAGCAGTGGTGTGCCGTTGATCAGCAGGGGCGGGCGATCCAGCTGGATGCGCCTGGCCAATTCGAACTCGCCGCAGTGCATGTACAGCCAGGAAAGAACGTTGGTGCTGCCGCCGATCATCACCGCGTCGGCGTTTTTCGGCGGATGCAGGAGTTGCGGCAGGATGGCCACGGCGGCGTCGGTGTCGTCGCGTTGCACCGCCAGGATGGCGCGCAGCATGGTCAGGCGAAAACGCACCTCCGCGGCGCTCTCGGGAATATCGCGCTCCAGCCGTTCGATGCCCTCGACGCAGGCGGCGAAGTCGCGCGCATAGATCTGCATGCGCACCAGCAACATGCGCAGCGACACGCTGGCCTGCAACTGTTCCATGGGCAACTGGCGGACCAGTTCGACCAGCATGCGCAGATCGCCCTGGGCGTACAGCGTTTCGAGCCGCTGTTCGACAAACTTGGCCGCCGCGCCTGCCTCGCCACCATGCACGGCATGCCCCACCGCTTCGCTGAGCAGGTCGCGATCACGAAACCAGGTCCAGGCACGGGCGTGCACCGCCCGTTGCTCGGCTTCGCCGCCGGCCTCGAAGAGTTTCAGCAGCGTCTCGCGTAGCAGTGGGTGGAAGCGGTACCAGGCTTCGCGGTCGGCGCTGTCGACGGCGATCAGGAACAGGTTGTCGCTTTCCAGGCGCTCGAACAGTGCAGCGGCATCGACAACGGCGGAAGTACGGTTGACCAGGGTCGCGCACAACGCCGGACAAAAGCGCTCGCACAGAGCCAGCGGTCGCAGCAGTTCGAGTTCGGCAGGGGTGAGCTGCGAGAGGACTTCAGTCTCGAAGAAATTGGAGAACGCCTGGTTGTCGAGCAACTGCGCCTGCGGTTGGCCTGATGCGGCGCCGTCCAGCTTGCGCTGTCGACCCTTTTTGCGACTGGCCGCGACCAGTTGCAGCCCGGCGATCCAGCCATCGGTCATGCGGTAGATCCGCTGGATGTCGCTCGGGTCGATCTCGCCCAGCTGCGTCTTGAGAAACTGCTCGGCTTCCTCGGCGGTGAAGCGCAGGTCGCGCAGATCCAGTTCGAGGGTGAGGTTCTGGCTGCGCAGGCGGGCCAGCGACAGCGGCACGCTACTGCGCGAGACCAGCGCCAGGTGCAGGTTGTCCGGCGCGTAGTCGAGCAGCCACTGCAGGGTCTGGTGGATGCTGGTGTCGGTCAGGGTGTGCAGGTCGTCGAGGACCAGCACCAGTTCGCGCGGATGCGCGGCGATGCCACGCACCAGGGTGATGACGGTGCGCTCGACCGCCTCTCTGTCGCTGCTGTAACCCTCGAGCAGCAAGGTGTCGCGGACCATCGTCGGGTCGACCTGGGCCAGGCTGGCGAGCAGGTAGTCGAGGAAGCGGGACAATTGGTTGTCGCCACTGGTCAGGGTCAGCCAGGCGACGTCGAAGCCCAGCGAGAGCTGCATCTGCCGCCAGGAGGCCATTGCCGTCGTCTTGCCGCAGCCCGCCGGCCCTTTCAACACGATGCAGCGCCGCCGCCGCGCCTCGAACAACTGCGTATGCAGGCGCTCGCGGGCGAGGATTCGGGTGCCGATCCGCGGCGGCGACAGTTTCGTGCTGTCGATCGGGCTGAGTGCGGCCGAGCCCTCTAGACCGGTGTCTTGAGCGGCAGTGGTATGGGCGGCTGTTGGGGCTTTGCTGGGTTTATCCATGGTGATCCAAGGACTTCTGGTAGCGGCTGGAAACGAACGGTGCGGGCATGCTTTTTTCAGCATGAAGCATATCGCTGCCGGATATCCAGCAAGACTAGTTCGTTGCCGCTTCTCGGTCTGCGTCTCCTGCTGCTGAGCTGATTTCCACCCGACATGGGGGGACGCCCGCCTGAGCTGCATTGCTCTACTTTGCCGACAGCAGCATTTGGCCGCGCCAACAGGGCGGTGCCGGAAGAACTTCATGTTTCAACGTGCCCGAGGCGGCGCGAGCGAGAGGCGATAGATGGGCGTACTGAGCGGAATCCGCGTATTGGAGTTCGAAGCGATTGGTCCGGGGCCGTTCGGCACCATGCTGCTGGCCGACATGGGCGCCGATGTGGTGCGCATCGACCGTCCGACGGCGCCTGGCGATCTTGGACCCAAGTTCGACGGGCCACGGATCGACATCACCGGGCGCAACCGTCGCTCGGTGACCCTCGACCTCAAGCGTCCGGAGGCGGTGGCGACCGCCCTCGAGCTGATCGAGCGCGCCGACGTAGTGATCGAAGGTTTCCGTCCCGGCACCATGGAGCGTCTCGGCCTGGGCCCGGACGTCGCCTTGGCACGCAACCCGCAGCTGGTGTACGGCCGGATGACCGGCTGGGGCCAGACCGGCCCGCTGGCCGAGCGCGCCGGCCACGACCTCAACTACATTGCGCTGTCCGGCGTGCTCTCCGGCATCGGTCCGGCGGGCGGGCGCCCAGTGCCGCCGTTGAACCTGGTCGGCGACTACGGCGGTGGCGGCATGTTGCTGGCCATGGGTGTGTTGGCGGCGCTGCTCAACGTGCAGCGCGGCGGCCAGGGCCAGGTGGTCGATGCGGCCATGACTGAAGGCGCGGCGCAGCTCGGCTCGGTGTTCTGGGGCCTGGTGGCCAGCGGCAACTGGCGCGAAGAGCGGGGTAGCAACCTGTTGGATGGCGGCGCGCCCTGGTACGACACTTACCGCACCCTGGACGGCCAGTACATGGCCATCGGCCCGGTGGAGGGGCGCTTCTACGCCGAGCTGCTGGAGAAGCTCGGCCTGGCTGAAGCCAATCTGCCCAAGCAGCACGACCGCAGTGGCTGGCCGCGACTGCGCGAGGCGTTCATCCAGGCCTTCCTCGGCCGCACCCGCGACGAGTGGTGCGCGGTGTTCGAGGGGAGCGACGCTTGCGTCGCTCCGGTGCTCGGTTTCGCCGAGGCCGCCAACCATCCGCACAACCAGGCGCGCGGCAGTTTCATCGAGGTCAATGGCGTGGTGCAGCCGGTGCCGGCGCCGCGTTTCCTCGGCACCCCGTCGGCTCAGCCGCGCCCTGCACCGGCGCGCGGCGAGCAGGGCGCTGCGGCGCTACGCGACTGGGGCTTCGATGAGCAAGGTATCGAGCGCCTGTGCGCACAGGGACTGGGCTTCCGCTCATAGCTCCAGGATCGGAAACAAGCTGCCACGTCACTTTTGAATAAAAACAAGTTAGAGGAATTCACTATGTACCTGACCCAAGGGCTGCACCGCATGCTGCAGCAGCAACCCAACGCACTGGCCACGGTATTTCGCGACCGTCGCCGCACCTATGCAGAACTGGCCGACCGGGTGGCCCGCCTGGCCGGCGCCCTGCAGAGCTTGGGCATGCAAACCGGCGACCGGGTTGGCCTGCTCGGCCTGAATTCCGACCGCTTCCTCGAGTACTTCCTGGCGACCTGGTGGGGCGGCGGAGTGGTCAACCCGGTCAATATCCGCTGGAGCGTGCCGGAGATCGTCTATTCGCTGGACGACTGCGACACGCGCATCCTGTTGATCGACGACACCTTCCTGCACATGGCCGAAGGCATCGCCAGCTCGTGCAAGGCGAAGCCGCTGCTGGTCCATATCGGCGACGGTCCAACCCCACAAGGGATGCTGTCCTATGAACAGCTGATCCGCGACGCCGCGCCGGTCGACGATGCATTCCGTGGAGGCGACGACCTGGCCAGCATCATGTACACCGGCGGTACCACTGGCTGGCCCAAGGGCGTGATGCAGTCGCACATGAACCTGTGGTCCGCGGCAGTGGCGCGCATTGCCGATGTCCCGGTTCCGGCAGATGCCCTGACCCTGCATATCGCGCCGATGTTCCATCTCGCGGCCCTGTCGCGGGTGATCCTGATATCGCTGATCGGCTTGCCGAGCATCTTCATACCGGCGTTCGATGCGCTTGACGTGATGCAGGCCATCGAGCGCGAGCGAGTGACCGATACCCTGATCGTGCCGACCATGCTGCAGGCGTTGATCATGCATCCGGATTTCGCCAAGCATGACCTCGGTAGCCTCAGAAGACTGACCTACGGCGCCTCGCCCATCGCCGTGCCATTGCTGGAGCTGGCCCTCAAGGCCTTGCCGAATGTCGAGTTCACCCAGGGCTATGGCATGACCGAAGCGGCGCCGCCGATCACCGCCAACGGCCCGGAGAACCATAGCGCCGAGGCCATCGCCAATGGCCGTCTGCGCTCGGCCGGCCGTCCCGGCCTCGGGGTGACCGTGCGCATCGTCGATGAGAACGACAATGAAGTCCCGCGGGGTACCGTTGGCGAAGTCGTCGTCCGCGGGCCGAACATCATGCTCGGCTACTGGAACAAACCCGAGGAAACCGCCCAGGCCCTGCGTGGCGGCTGGATGCACACCGGCGACGGCGCCTACATGGACGAGGACGGCTACATCTACATAGTCGACCGCATCAAGGACATGATCGTCAGCGGTGGCGAGAACGTGTACTCGGGCGAGGTGGAGAGCGCAATCGCCCGCCATCCGGCGGTGCTGATGTGCGCGGTGATCGGCATCCCCAGCGAGCAGTGGGGCGAGGCGGTGCATGCGGTGGTGGTGTGCAAGCCCGGTATCGAACTCGCCGAGGATGAGGTGCGCGCGCATTGCCGCGAATCGATCGCTGGCTACAAGTGCCCGAAGAGTGTCGAGTTCCGCAGCGAGCTGCCGCTGTCGGGCGCCGGCAAGATCCTCAAGAAGGACCTGCGTGAGCCGTACTGGGCCGGCAAAGCGCGGAGCGTCAACTGATGGGCGCGGTGATGCGCATACCCGCAGGCTTCGAACCGTTTCAAACCCGCGCCGGCTTCGTTATCGGTTGCGGCGGTTTTTTCCTGCACAGGGAACAGCCGATTCTGGCCATGCGCGTCGGCGCCGAGCATCTCAACTCGGTGCAGATCGCCCACGGCGGTCTGTTGGCGACCCTGGCCGACTGCGCCTTTGGCGCGATCCTCTGGCGTCAACTGGATACGCCGACGCCGCCGATCACGGTCAACCTGAACGTCGACTACCTCGGCGCGGTGCGCGAAGGCGACTGGCTGGAGGCGCATGTGGAGGTCGAAAAAAACGGCGCCAGCTTCATCAACGCCAGCTGCCGGCTCAAGGTCGGCGAGCGCCTGGTGTTGCGCGCCAATGGCATCTTCACCCGCTGGAAGGGCGCGCCTCAGCCAACGGCGTGAGGCTCCAGGCGGGTCTCCAACAATAAGAAAAACGGAGCTCCTATGTACCTGACCCAGTGGCTGCAGCGCTCGCTGCAGCAGACCCCGGACAAACTGGTCACCGTCTTCGGCGACCGCCGGCACACCTACCGCCAGTTCGGCGAGCGCGTCGCGCGCCTGGCCGGGGCGTTGCGCGGCCTGGGTATGGCGCCGGGCGATCGCGTCGGCATGCTCGCGCTCAACTCCGACCGCTACCTCGAATACATGATGAGCGTGTGGTGGGGCGGTGGCGTGCTCAACCCGGTCAACATCCGCTGGAGCGTGGCGGAGATCGTCTATTCGCTGGATGACTGCGACACCGGCATCCTGATCGTCGACGACCAGTTCCTGCCGCTGGTCGACGGCATTCGCGCCAGGGCCAAGCGCCCGCCGGTGTTCATCTACGCCGGCGAGGGCCAGACGCCCGCCGGCCTGCTCTCCTATGAGCAGTTGATCGTCGATTCGGCGCCGGCGCCGGTGGCGGACGTCGGCCGCGGCTACGACGACCTCGCCTGCATCATGTACACCGGTGGCACCACCGGTTTTCCCAAGGGCGTGATGCAGTCGCACCAGAACCTGTGGTCGGCCTGCATGCCGCGCACCATAGATATGCCGCCGATCCAGGGTGGCGTTGTGCTGCACGTGGCGCCGCTGTTCCACGTCGCCGGCCTGGCGCGCGCGCTGATCCAGTTCATCGCCGGTGAATGCCATGCGCTGGTGCCGACCTTCGACGCCGGCGAAGTGCTGCGCATCATCGAGCGCGAGCGGGTCACCGAGACCCTGCTGGTGCCGACCATGATCCTCACCTTGCTGGCCCACCCGGACTTCGCCAAGCACGACCTCAGCAGCCTCAAGCGCCTGACCTATGGCGCCTCGCCGAGCGCCGGGGCGATGGTCGAGCAGGTCATCGCCGCGCTGCCGGGGATCGAACTCAGCCATTCCTACGGCCTGACCGAAGCCTGCCCGACGGTCTCCAGCAACCTGCCGGACGGGCATACCGAGGAAGCGCGGCGCTGCGGCCGCTCGCGCTCGGTGGGACGTGGCGGCTTCGGCGTGCTGGTCAAAATCGTCGACGAGCAGGGCCAGGAAGTGCCGCGCGGCACGGTGGGCGAAGTCATCGTGCGCGGTCCCAACGTGATGCAGGGCTACTGGAACAAGCCGGAGGAAACCGCCAAGGCGCTACGCGTCGGCTGGCTGTACACCGGCGACGGCGCCTACATGGACGAGGACGGCTACATCTACATAGTCGACCGCATCAAGGACATGATCGTTAGCGGTGGCGAGAACGTGTACTCGGGCGAGGTGGAGAGCGCGATCGCCCGCCATCCGGCGGTGCTGATGTGCGCGGTGATCGGCATCCCCAGCGAGCAATGGGGTGAGGCGGTGCATGCGGTGGTGGTGTGCAAGCCCGGTATCGAACTCGCCGAGGATGAGGTGCGCGCTCATTGCCGCGAATCGATCGCCGGCTACAAGTGCCCGAAGACCGTCGAGTTTCGCGCCGAGTTGCCGCTGTCGGGCGCCGGGAAGATCCTCAAACGCGACCTGCGCGAGCCGTTCTGGGCCGGCAAGAGTCGCGCGGTGAGCTGAGGTCTTGCCCGGTGGGCTCGCGCCTGGCTGATAACGTCAGGTACCAATTATCAACGGTGAAACCAGGAGAACGTCTCACATGGCCAACGTGACTCGCCAGAACATCGGCACCTGAGCGGTACTGACCCTGAACCGGCCGGATGCGCTGAACGCCATGTTCAGCGATAGCTGACGCGCCGGAGATTCAGCGGTGCACGCCAAATGCGTGCGCGGCGGCGATACCGAGTTGCACACCAAAACAACAAGCGATCCGCAGATCGCGAACAGGAGGCATCCATGGTTTATGTCCATCCGCATCCGACCGCCACGGGCGTGATCGAGCGTCCTACCGGGGCGCTGAGCGTCAATCCCGCGCACGCCAGCTATGTGCCAACGCGCACCGTGCATGTCCCCGAGACCAGCGTGTTCTACAACCTCGAAGTCGCCGCCCGGCGCTACCCCAGCAAGACCGCGATCCAGTTCTACGGCGCCGCCTACACCTATGCCGAGCTGCTGCGCGACGTCGAGCACATGGCCGGTTACCTGCAGCAGGTCTGCGCGGTCCAGCGTGGCGACCGGGTGGTGGTGTTCAGCCAGAACTGCCCGCAGTTCATTGCCGCCTACTTCGCAATCCTGCGTGCCGATGCGGTGATGGTGCCGGCCAACGCCATGCTGCGGCTCGACGAGATGGAGCACATCATCAGCGACAGCGGTGCGGTGGTGGCCTTCGTCGCTCAAGAACTGGCCGCGCAGGTCGCTCCGCTGGTTGGCAAGACCTGCCTGCGCCAGATGATCGTCCACGCCTATGGCGATGCCTTGGGCGACGACGATGCCGGTCTAAGCGTTCCCGACTGGCTGCGCCCCCGTTCACCGGCGGCGCTGGACTTCGTCGGCGGTGCGCTGTGGAACGCCGCCCTGGCGCAGCAGCTTCAGCCCGCACCAGCTCTCGCCGGTCCGGATGACCTGTGCATGCTGCCGTACACCTCAGGCACCACCGGCAAACCGAAGGCCTGTGTGCACACCCATCGCACGGTGATGACCTCGTTCGTCGGCTCCAGCCTGTGGCGGCCGACCAATGCCGCGTCGGTGTTCCTCGCCGTGGCACCGCTGTTCCACCTGCTCGGCCTGCAGAACAACGTCAACGCGGCGGTGTTCAACGGCGGCACCCTGGTGCTGATGCCGCGCTGGGACCGCGAGACGGCCGCCGAGCTGATCGAACGACATGGGGTGACCTTCTGGGCGGCACTGCCGACCATGTTGGTCGACTTTTTCAGTCAGCCGGGCATCGAGCAGCGCGACCTGAGCAGCCTAGCGCTCATCACCGGTGGCGGTGCGGCGACCCCGCAGCACATCAACAACCTGCTTAAGGAGCGTTACGGCCTCGACTACATCGAGGGCTACGGCATGACCGAAACCGCGTCGTTCCTGTGCACCAACCCACTACACAAACCCAAGCGTGGCTGCCTCGGCACCCCCACCTTTGGCGTCGATGCGCGGGTAGTCGATCCGCAAACCCTGGAGCCGGTAGAGCAGGGCGAGGTGGGAGAAATCGTCGTCCACGCCGCGCAAATCATGCTCGGCTACTGGAACAACGCCAAGGCCAACGCCGAGAGCTTCGTGGTCATCGACGGCAAGCGTTTCTTCCGTACCGGCGATCTGGCCAGCGTCGATGAAGAAGGCTTCTTGTTCATGCGCGACCGGCTGAAACGCATGATCAACGCCTCCGGCTTCAAGGTCTGGCCGGCCGAGGTAGAAGCGGCGCTGGGTGGCCATCCGTCCATTCTCGAATCCTGCGTGATCGCCGTGCCCGATCCGCATCGCGGCGAAACCGTAATGGCGGTGGTGACCCTGCGCGCCGGGGCGAGCGACAGCGTCGAGGACATCCTCGCCTGGTGCCGCGACCACATGGCGATCTACAAGGCGCCGCGCATCGTGCAGATCGTTGACAGCCTGCCCAAGTCGGCGACCGGCAAGATCGCTTGGCGCGAGCTGCAGGAAGAAGAGCGGGCCCGGCGCGCGTCCTGACGCCAGCCTTGGTAGGCGGATTCCGGAGCGTTAGCGAACGATCCGTCGTGATCGATTACTGCGGCGTACTGCTGCGCGTGTACGCCTACGTGTCGGTGCAGCCAACAGCACTCCACCCGACGTGGGGGGAAGTTGCAACCCTCTGCGGGCCACAAGATTAGTACCCAGAACCCTGCGTCTGCCTGCTTGGCAGCGCCCGCAATGTCCACGACCAGATTTGGAGAACCTATGCATATTCACCGCACCGTCTACCGTGACGACCATGAAATGCTGCGCGACACGGCGCGGCGCTTCTTCGAACGCGAGTGTTTGCCGCTCCAGGCGCAGTGGGACGCCGCAGGCCAGGTCGACCGTGAAACCTGGCTCAAGGCTGGCCGTAATGGTCTGCTGTGTCTGACCGTGCCGACCGAATACGGTGGCGGCGGCGGTGACTTCGGCCACTCCGCGGTGTTGATCGAGGAGCTGTATCGCTCCGGCGTTTCCGGCTGGAGCCTGGGCGTGCATTCCGACATCGTCGCGCCCTACATCGTGCGTCTCGGTACCGAGGAGCAGAAGCAGAAGTGGCTGCCGAAGATTTGCACCGGCGAAACCGTGCTGGCGGTGGCCATGACCGAGCCGGGCACGGGTTCTGACCTGAAAGCCATCCGTACCACCGCGGTGCGCGACGGCGACGAGTGGGTGCTCAACGGCAGCAAGACCTTCATCAGCAACGGCCTGACCTGTGACATGGTGGTGGTGGTCTGCAAGACCGATCCGAGCGCCGGCGCCAAGGGCTGTAGCCTGATCGTGGTCGAGACCAACCGCGAGGGCTTCCGCCGCGGCCGCAAGCTGGAGAAAGTCGGCCAGGCGGCTGCCGATACCGCCGAGCTGTTCTTCGACAACGTGCGCGTGCCGGTCGGCAACCTGCTCGGCGAGGAGAACAGGGGCTTCATGCACCTGATGGAGGAGCTGGCGCAGGAGCGCCTGGTGATCGCCACTTACTGCGCGGCGAAGCTGGAGCGCCTGCTCGAGCAGACAGTCGAATACGTCAAGGACCGCAAGGCGTTCAACCAGACCGTCTGGGACTTCCAGAACACCAAATTCAAACTGGCCGACATCAAGGCCCAGGCCACCGCGGTGCGCCTGACGGTTGACTACTACCTCGGCGAACACATGCGCCGCCGCCTGACCGTGCAGGAAGCCGCGATCGCCAAGCTGTTCGCCACCGAAACGCTGTGGAAGTGCATCGACGACATGGTCCAGCTGCACGGTGGCTATGGCTACATGCTCGAGTACCCGATCGCTCGCGCCTTCGTCGACATGCGCGTGACCCGCATCTTCGGCGGCACCAGCGAAGTGCTGCGCGAACTAATCGCGCGCCAGCTGTGATCCCCTTCCTACATTTGCAGGTGACAAGATGAGCGAAAAAGTATTGGTAGCCGGGGTCGGCATGATCCCGTTCAACAAGCCGAGTGCCAGCGGCACCTACGTCGAGATGGGCTCCGAGGCGATCCGCCGCGCCCTCGCCGACGCAGGCATCGGCTACGAGCTGGTGCAGGAGGCCTACGCCGGTTACGTCTACGGTGACTCCACCTGTGGCCAGACCGTGCTCTACGAAGTCGGCATGACCGGCATTCCGGTGGTCAACGTCAACAACAACTGCTCGACCGGTTCCACCGCGCTGTACCTGGCGCGCCGGGCCATCGAGACCGGCGCGGCGGATTGCGTGCTGGCCGTCGGCTTCGAGCAGATGCAGGCCGGTGCGCTGAAGTCGCATTGGGACGATCGCCCGCCGACCCGCGAGCGCTTCCTGCCGATCCTCCGTGGCCTGACCGCCGATATGGGCGACATGCCGCAGGCCATCCGGACCTTCGGCGGTGCCGGCCGCGAGTACATGGCCAAGTACGGCTGCAGCATGGAAACCTTCGCCGCCGTGCGCGCCAAGGCCAGCCGTCATGCCGCCAACAACCCGCTGGCGCTGTTCCGCAAGGTGCTGACCACCGAGGAGGTGATGAACGACGCGGTGATCCTGCCGGGTGTGCTGACCCGTCTGATGGCCTGCCCGCCGACCTGCGGCGGCGCGGCGGCGATCCTGGTTTCCGAGCGCTTCGCCAAGAAACATGGCCTGCGCAGCGACGTGCAGATCCTCGCCCAGTCGCTGACCACCGATACCCCGGAGTCGTTCAACTTCGAGAACCCGTCGATGCTCGACTGGGTTGGCACCCACATGACCCAGGCGGCGGTAGGGCAGGTTTATGAGAAGGCTGGCGTCGGTCCGCAAGACATCGACGTCTGCGAGCTGCACGACTGCTTCGCGCAGAACGAGGTGATCAGCTACGAATCGCTGGGCTTCTGCCCGGAAGGCGGCGCCGAGAAGTTCGTTCGGGATGGCGACAACACCTATGGCGGCAAGATCGTCATCGGTCCGTCCGGTGGCCTGCTGTCCAAGGGTCACCCGCTGGGCGCGACCGGTTTGGCGCAGTGTTATGAGCTGACCCATCAGCTGCGCGGCAGTGCCGAGCAGCGCCAGGTCGACGGCGCCAAACTGGCGCTGGCGCACAACCTGGGTCTGGGCGGCGCTTGCGTGGTCACCCTGTACGGCAAGAACTAAGTTCCTCGCTAGAGCATCGGCCTGGCCGATGCTCACACCGGATGCGCCAGCACCCGATGTTTCGGAAGGCCGGCAAGCGGCCTTCCAATCCCTTCCAAGCTTCCCATTTAATCCACCACTTCAGCGGCGCCAACCCCCCGGCGCAGACCGCTGCCGACTAGTCGCGCCTGGCAATTTCGTAGGGCTGTTGCCGGGTACACAACGACTGTCACCCAAGGTAACGGAGCGGTGACACTGGTCGTGCGCAGGAATCACTACTTCGGGTGTTAAGACGCTCAAGGATGCTGGCTAGCATGAGTGCTCCACTTGATCTGTATTTTTTGGAGCGCCGCATGACAAGAACAACAAAGCGCGGAGTCTTCCAGCCGCATCTGCTGGCTGCAGCCGTCGCCTTGGGCGTGAGTGCACAAGCTCACGCCATTAACTTCAACATCGGGGAGATCGAGGGGCAATTCGACTCATCGCTGTCGGTCGGCGCCAGCTGGGCCGTGCGCGGGGGCGACCCTGACTTTATTTCCAACTTCAACTCGCAGGGTAAGCGAGGCGCGTCTTCCACCCGCACAAACGACGACAACCGCCTGAACTTCAAGAAGGGCGAGACCTTCTCGAAGATCTTCAAGGGCGTGCACGACCTCGAACTCAAGTACGGCGATAGCGGCGCCTTCGTGCGCGGCAAGTACTGGTACGACTTCGAGCTGAAGGATGAGCACCGCCTGTTCTACGACATCGACGACAGCGGTCGCGATGATCTGGCCAAGGCCTCCGGCGCCGAGTTCCTCGACGCTTTCGTCTACCACAACTACAGCATCGGCGATCTGCCCGGCAACGTGCGTCTCGGTAAGCAGGTGGTGAGCTGGGGTGAGAGCACCTTCATCGGCAACTCGATCAACAGCATCAACCCGATCGACGTCGCCGCCCTGCGCCGTCCGGGTGCTGAGGTCAAGGAAGGCCTGATTCCGGTCAACATGTTCTACCTGTCCCAGGGCCTGACCGAAAACCTCAACGCCGAGGCCTTCTATCAGCTCGAGTGGGACAAGACCATCGTCGATAACTGCGGCACCTTCTTCGGCAACGATGGCCTGCCCAAGGGCTGTAACGATCGCCTGGTGGTGGCCGGCCTGGACCTGGCGCCGGGTGTAGCGCAGAACACGGGCGGTTTGGCTGCCGTCGGCGCTGGTACTGACGACGTCTTCATCCCGCGCCTGAAGGACAACGATGCGCGCGACGGCGGCCAGTATGGCGTGGCCCTGCGCTGGTTCGTGCCGGAGCTGGACGACACCGAGCTCGGCGCCTACGCGCTGAACTACCACAGCCGCAACCCCTATCTCAGCGTCAAGCAAGCGAGCACTCTGGCCGGCGGTTCACTCGCCGTCGCCCGCAGCGCGCGTTACTTCATCGACTACCCCGAGGACATCCGCCTCTACGGCCTGAGCTTCCAGACCAACGTCGGCGGCACCTCGCTGGGCGGTGAGGTCAGCTACCGGCCGAACATGCCGCTGCAACTCAACACCGCCGACCTGCTGTCCGCGGCGACCTTTGGTGCTACTTCGCCGCTGATCAAATCCGGCTTTGCCAGTGGAAATCCGGCGGCGGGTCTCGGAAAAACGGTGAACGGCTATGATCGTTTGCCGGTATACCAGGCGCAGATGACCGCCACCCAGTTCTTCGATCAGGTCATGGGCGCCAGCCGCCTGACCCTGGTCGGCGAGGTCGGTTACAACCACATCAGCGATCTGGGGGCTAGCGACGGCAGCGACCTGCGCTTCGGTCGCAGCTCGAACTGGGGCGCCGGCACGCTGCAAGGGCCAACGGGCCCGGCGACTTGCAGAGGCACTGCTGCCGGGACTCCAGCTGCCAGCAACCCGCAGCAGGAGTGCAACAGCCACGGTTTCTATACCACCGACTCCTGGGGCTACCGCGCCCGCGCTCGTCTGGATTATCCCAACGTGTTCGCCGGCGTCAACCTGGCGCCGAGCCTGGCCTGGCAGCATGACGTTGAGGGCTTCGGGCCGAACTTCGATGAAGGCAGCAAGGCAGTCAGCGTCGGTCTTGATGCCGACTACGCCAACACCTACACCGCCAGCCTCAGCTACACCGACTTCTTCGGTGGAGACTTCAACACCAACAACGATCGCGATTTCGTCGCGCTCAGCTTCGGCGTGAACTTCTGATAGCCGTCAGTAAGAGGAAACAGAGCATGAAAACAAAAACAATGATGCAAATGGGCGCCCTGGCGCTGACCCTGCTGGCTAGCAGCGTGATGGCGGCCGTCTCCCAGGAGGAGGCCAATAAGCTGGGCACCAGCCTGACCCCGTTGGGCGCGCAGAAGGAAGGCAATGCCGATGGCAGCATCCCGGCCTGGGGCGGCAGCCTCAAGCCCGGCGCCGCGCCGGTGGATGCCAACGGTTTCCTCGGCGACCCGTTCGCCGGCGAGAAGCCGCTGTTCACCATCACCGCGGCCAACGCCGAGCAGTACAAGGACAAGCTGACCCCCGGCCAGTTGGCGATGTTCAAGCGCTACGCGGACAGCTACAAGATCCCGGTGTACCAGAGCCACCGCACCGCCGGCGCACCGCCGGCGGTCTACGACGCGGCGAAGAAGAGCGCGGTGACCACCGAGCTGAAGGATGGCGGCAACGGCCTGGCCAACTTCGCCGAGACCCGCTACTACCCCTTCCCACTGCCGAAGAACGGCGTCGAGGTGTACTGGAACCACACCACCCGTTTCCGCGGCGGCAACAACCTTCGCCAGGCAGCCCAGGCCGCGCCACAGACCAACGGCTCCTACAACATCGTCGAGTACAACGACGAGCTGAGCTATCCCCAACTCATGGACGGCATCAGCCCATCCCAGGCTCAAAACCTCCTGTATCTCTACAAGCAGCGCATCACCGCCCCCTCGCGCCTGGCCGGCAACGTGATCCTGGTCCACGAGACAATCGACCAGGTCAAGGAGCCGCGCCTGGCCTGGGTCTACAACGCCGGTCAACGCCGCGTGCGCCGCGCCCCTCAGATCGCCTATGACGGCCCGGGCTCGGGCTCCGACGGCATGCGCACCGCCGACAACACTGACATGATGAACGGCGCGCCGGATCGCTACGACTGGAAGCTGGTCGGCAAGAAGGAGCTGTACATCCCCTACAACAACTACCGCCTGAGCTCGCCGAAGCTGAAGTACGCCGACATCATCAAGCCCGGCCACATCAATCAGGACCTGACCCGTTACGAGCTGCACCGCGTCTGGCATGTGGTTGCCACCCTGAAGCAGGGCGAGCGACACATCTACGCCAAGCGCGACATGTACTTCGACGAGGACAGCTGGCAACTGGCCGAGGTCGATCACTACGACGGTCGCGGTCAGCTCTGGCGGGTCGGTGAAGGCTATGCGCTCACCGACTACGAGCGCCAGGCTTCCGGCTACACCATGGTGGGCATCTATGACCTGATCGCCGGCCGCTACAACGTGCTGGGTATGACCAACGAATCGAAGAAGGCCACGCAGTTCGGCGACCGGACCCGGATGAGCGACTTCACCCCGGCAGCACTGCGCAACGCAGGCATTCGCTGAGTCCATCTGAAGTAAACGACACAACGCCCTGCATGCAGGGCGTTGTGCTTTCCGGACCTTGCACTGGGTCGCGCTGGCCTTTCTGCTTGGTCTTTCCCCGTGGTTCTTTTCCCATCTGCATAGCGATTTCCCTGGCGTGCTGTGCCATTGCCGTGCGATGCCCGCCACCTGATGCGGGTGGTGTCGCTGGGCTCTGCCTGCGCAACCATGGGTCACCTCCAGCGAGGCTAACCTGCGCGCATCGTCATGTCGCATGGGCTACGGCTGGGGCATCCGTTTCCTCATGCTCTTTGATCGAGGTCCACCATGGGTCTTGGTTCTAATCTTTTCCAGGTACGAGACAACCTCATGTCTGTTCCGTCCCTGCCTGTTGCGCACCTGTTGCGCCAACGCCTGCTCGACGCCTTGCAGGGAGGCAGGGAACGCCTGCGCCTGCTGTGCGCGCCAGCCGGCTTTGGCAAGACCGTGCTGTTGAGCGAGTTTCTGCAACGGGTCGGCTCCGGGCGCGTGGTTTGGCTGAGTCTCGATGGACGGCAGCAGTCGCTGCCTGAGCTGGCTGCCCGAGTGGCAGCCGGGCTTGGACTCACGCCTGGACATAGCGCCTCGCCTGAAGCGCTGCTGAAATTCTTCGAGTCCTGCGAGCAGCCTATCTGGCTGGCTCTGGATGATCTGCCCGGCGAAATGGCGAAGGAGCTGAACGATTGGTTCGACCGGCTTCTGGCACTGCAGTCGAGCAAGCTGCAGTTGCTGGTCAGCTGTCGGCAACGCCCACATTGGAACCTGCCGCGCCTGAAGCTCTTGGGGGAGTTGCTGGAGCTGAACCACAAGCAGCTCGCATTTTCCCGCGACGAGTGCGAGGCCCTGATCGAGCAGTTGGCGCCCGAGGCAGAGGCCAGCTGGCGCACCGAGCTATGGCAACAGACTGTCGGCTGGTGCGCCGCTATCTGCTTGTTGCTGTCGGATCCGGTGCATGGGGGGAGGGCAGGGCCGAACGGCTTATCCTGGCTGCGCCAGTATCTGGAGCACGAACTGTTGTCGAGGCTGAGCGACGACGAGCGCGAAGTCCTCTCCGGCTTGGCCCACCTGTCCAGGTTTTCCGCAGAGTTCTGTGCCCAGTTGTGGGAAGAGCAGGGCGGCGGATTGCTGTTCAGGCGCCTATTGCAACGCGACGTGTTTTTCCTTCCGCTCGATCAGCCGGATGGCTGGTACCGGATGCGGCCGGTCGTGGCGCAGGCGCTACACGACCGCCTAACTGCCGCCGAACTGAACCGGCTGCGCCTGCGCGCCTGTCGGGTGCTCAGCGTCGTCGGCCACCTCAGTGAGGCGATAGACCAGGCGCTTGGTGCCGAGCAGCATGAAGTGGCGGCCAATTACATGGAGCGCCTGCGGCTTACCTGGCTATACAGCGATCAGCACTTGAGCCGGCTCATGAGTTGGCGTGAGCAGATTCCGCCGCAGTTGCTGGGCAGCACTCCGCGCTTGCTTTACCTCTGCGCCAGGGGGTTGTTGTTCAGCGGACGCCTGGACGAATCGGAGGCTTGCCTGCAGCGCTTGGGGAATTTCCTGCCACAGTCCTCGGCCGAACGAAGCGCGCGCTTGCTGGCTCTCTGGCAGGCGATGCAGGGCAGCATCGAGGCGGTGCGCGGCAACGCCGCCACGGCACGCCAGAGTTGCCGGGCGGCCCTTAGCCAACTCGGCGCAGACGACTGGCTGACGATACTGCTGTGCCATATCACGCTGGCGCGCCTTGCCATGGCCAGCGGCGAGACCAGCCAGGCCCAGCAACTGCTGCAAGAAGCGGTTGAGCTCGCCCGGCGCAAGCGCTTCCAGGATGGCGAGGTGGTGCTCAACGTGGAGCGGCTGCGGCTGATGATTCTGCAGGGTGAGCTTCCTCGCGCCCAGGCCTTGCTGCAGGAAGACATGCAACGGGTCGAAGCCGGCAATAACTGGCGTAACCCGCTGCTGGGTCGCCTGCTGTTCCTCCAGGGTGAACTGCACCTGTTGGGCGGGCGTCTGGCCGAAAGCGAGGCGGCGCTGCTGGCCGGCCTGGCGCAGGTAAAAGACTTCTCCGCGCCGTTCATCCTGCATGGATATCTGCTGCTCGCCGAGGTCGCCGTCGCTCGCGGTGAGTACGAGGCTGCTCAGCTGCATTTGCATCAGGCGGAGCGGCACATGCATTGCGGCAATATCGACAGTGCCTGCTATGAAAGTGCCATTACCCTGCAGGCCATGCGCATCCTGGCCGGCCAGGGTCGCTGGGAGCAGGTGCTGACCATGGCGCGGGCGATGGAGGCGTCTTTGCAAGGGCCGATCTCCCGACTCCCGCCTGCGGGCATGCCATCACTGGCGCAACGCAACCAGCTACTGTTGGCGCGGGCTGAGTACGAAATGGGCAACCGTATGCAGGCCAAGCAGCGACTGGTGACATTGCTCAAACAATGCAAGCGCTACCAGTTCGCCCTGCTGGCGAATGAGGTCCAGCAGGCGCTGGTCAATCTGGGCTTCGGTGACGGCCAGGACGAGTTGGATGCTCTTCAGCAGGGGCTCCTGCAATCTGGCGCCGACAGCCTCGAGGGTGAGGCGGGTACGGATGATGACGGGGAGCAGGGCGACCTCTGCGCAAAGACGCTGAGGGAGGGCTATCACCGGGACGAATTGACGCCTCGTGAGGTTTCGGTGCTGCGGCTGCTGGCTGAGGGCATGTCCAATCAAGAGGTCAGCGACATCCTGTTCATTTCGGTGAACACGGTGAAGTCCCATGCCAAGAACATCAATACCAAGCTCGGCGCCAGCCGTCGCACCCAGGCCATCATTTTCGCCAGGGCCAAGGGGATATTGGCCTGAGCCGTAGCGCGAAGCCGGGAGCCGGGTTGCCATCGCCGCCCGGCTGATCCAGCAACGCTAGCTCTGTGCCGGTGTTCTTGTCGGGCTTCCGCCACCTGATCTGGGTGGCGAGGATGCACAGGCATTACTCAATCATAAGACAGCAGCCGAGTGCCCGAGTCAGCCCGGCTGCGTGTACCCCATTGCTTACCCATAAAAAGAGACGTTGTTATGAGCGCCAATGAACACGTGAGTGCCGCGGACATCCGCACGATCCTGGACAAACAGCGTGCTGCCTTCCTTGCTAGCGAACCGTGGAGCGCCGAACAGCGCATCGAACTGATTGGCCGCGCCATCGCGCTGTTGGCTGAGAACGAGCAGGCGATCGTCGATGCGCTGACGGCCGACTTCGGCCATCGCAACGCGATGTTCTCGCGCGGCAGCGAAGTGCTGTCGCCGCTGGCCAGCCTCAAGCAGACCCAGGCCGAGCTGGCCAAGTGGATGCAGCCCGAGGCGCGCAAGACCGAGGCCGGCGAAGCCTGGGTGCAATATCAACCACTCGGCGTGGTCGGCATCGTCACCGCCTGGAACGTCCCGGGCAACATGGTCTTCAAAGGCCTGGCCGGCGCCCTGGCGGCGGGCAACCGGGTGATGATCAAACCGTCGGAGTTCAATCCGCACACTTCCGCGTTGATCGCCAAGCTGATCGCCTCGGTTTATGCCGAGGACGAAGTGGCGGTGATCACCGGCGGGCCGGAAATCGGCCAGGCGTTCTGCTCCATGCCGTTCGACCACCTGCTGTTCACCGGCGCTACCAGCATCGGCAAGCACGTGCTGCGTGCCGCTGCCGAGAATCTGGTGCCGGTGACCCTGGAGCTGGGTGGCAAGTCGCCGACCATCATTTCGCGTTCGGCCGATTTCCAGGCCGCGGCGAGCAAGATCGTGGTTGGCAAGCTGCTGAACGCCGGCCAGCTGTGCGTGGCGCCGGACTACGTGTTCGTCCCCGAAGAGTCGGTCGAGGCGTTCATCGCCATCGCCAAGGCGGTGGTGGCGAAGATGTTCCCGACCCTCAAGGACAATCCCGAGTACACCTCGGTGATCAACACGCGCCACTATGAGCGCCTGCTCGGCTATCTCGACGAAGCGCACGAGGCTGGCGTCGAACTGACCGAGCTGAACCCGGCGGGCGAAGACCTTAGCCAGGCGCACAACAAGATCGTGCCGACCCTTCTGCGCAATCCGGGCGATCACCTGAAGGTGATGCAGGACGAGATCTTCGGCCCGCTGCTACCGATCAAACCGTACAAGACCATCGACGAGGTGCTGGCCTTCATCAACGCCCGCCCGCGCCCGCTTGGCCTCTACTGGTTCGGCAGCGATGCCGCCGAAGAGGCACTGGTGCTCAAGCGCACCACCTCCGGCGGCGTGACCCTCAACGGTGTGATGAGCCATGCCGGCATCGAGAGCCTGCCGTTCGGCGGCGTCGGCGCCAGCGGCATGGGCAACTATCACGGCATCGACGGTTTCCGCACCTTCAGCCACGCCAAAGCGGTGTTCCGCGCCGGCTAGTAATTGGACCTGGCTCGAGCCTGCTCGGGCCATTTCGCTCCTTATCGAGAGGTACACCATGAAAGCTGCTGTATTCCACAAAGTCGGCGAACCGCTGGCCATCGAAGAAGTCGGCATCAGCAAACCGGGTCCGCGCGAAGTGCTGATACGCACCGTCGCCGTCGGCGTCTGCCACTCCGACCTGCATGTGATCGAAGGCTCCTTCCCCTATCCAGGCCCGCTGGTGCTCGGTCACGAGGCGGCCGGCGTCGTCGAGGCGGTGGGTTCGGAAGTGCGCACGGTCAAGCCGGGCGATCACGTAGTCACCTGCCTGACCGTGTTCTGCGGTTGCTGCGAACATTGCGTCACCGGCCATCTGGCCCGTTGCGTGTCGCCCGACACCAAGCGCGGTGCGGACGAAGAGTCGCGCCTGACCTACGTACAGAAGCCGATCCCGCAGTTCGTCAACCTGTCGGCCTTCGCCGAGCAAATGCTGGTGCATGAGAACGCCTGCGTTTCGATTCGTCGCGACATGCCGATGGACCGCGCGGCACTGCTCGGTTGCGCGGTGACCACAGGCACTGGCGCGGTATTCAACACCGCCAAGGTACGTCCAGGTGAAACCGTGGCCGTGATCGGTTGCGGCGGCATCGGTCTGGCTGCTATCAACGGCGCCGTGCTGGCTGGGGCAGGGCGCGTCATCGCCATCGACATGCTCGACTCCAAGCTGGAGTTGGCCAAGCAGTTCGGCGCTACCGACGTGGTCAACGCCAAAGACGGCGACGCGGTCAAGCAAGTACTGGAGCTGACTAAGGGCGGCGTGCATCACTCGTTCGAGTGCATCGGTCTCAAGCAAACCGTCGAGCAGGCTTTCGCCATGCTCGCCCGCGGCGGCATCGCCACCGTGATCGGCATGGTCAAGCCGGGTCTGAAACTGGAAATCGATCCGCTACAACTGCTCCACGAGCGCAAGATCCAGGGCTCGCTGATGGGTTCCAACCGCTTCCCGGTAGATATGCCGCGTCTGGTCGACTTCTACATGCAAGGCCGTCTGAAGCTCGACGAGATGATCTCCCAACGCATCAAGCTGGAGCAGATCAACGAGGCCTTCGAAGAACTGCGCCGCGGCGAGCTGGCCCGCTCGGTAATCATGTTCGACCAGTAAAACGCTCGACCGCCGCCGCGTGCACTGCGCGGCGGCCCCGCCTGAACCCGCTCAACCCGGTCGGCCCCGTCGCTGACCATAGATCGAGGCTCCACCCGATGGACATCCAGTTCACTCCCGAAGAGTGCGCGTTCCGCGAGGAAGCGCGCGCTTTTCTACGCAGCCAACTGCCGGCAGAAATTTCCACCCGCGTCCAGCAGGGCAAGCGCCTGAGCAAGGAGCACCAGGTCGCCTGGATGCGCATCCTCAACGAGCGCGGCTGGCTGGCACCGAGCTGGCCGGTTGAGCACGGCGGCACTGACTGGACTGCCGTGCAGAAACACATCTTCGAGGAAGAATGCTTCGCCGCCGGCGCGCCGCGTGTGGTGGCCTTCGGCGTGAAGATGGTCGCCCCGGTGATCATCAAGTTCGGCACTGAGGCGCAGAAAGCCCACTTCCTGCCACGCATTCTCAGTAGCGAAGACTGGTGGTGCCAGGGCTATTCCGAGCCGGGCGCCGGTTCCGACTTGGCCAGCCTGAAGACTCGCGCAGTGCGTGACGGTGACCATTACGTGGTCAACGGCCAGAAGATCTGGACCACCCTGGCGCACTACGCCGACTGGATGTTCTGCCTGGTGCGCACCGATCCCGAGGCGCAGCAGCAGCGTGGCATCAGCTTCCTGCTGATCGACATGAACACCCCAGGCATTACCGTGCGACCGATCATCACTCTGGACGGCGAGCACGAAGTCAACGAGGTGTTCTTCGACAACGTGCGCGTGCCGGTGGAAAACCTGGTCGGCGAGGAGAACAAAGGCTGGACCTGTGCCAAGTACCTGCTCACCCACGAGCGCACCAGCATCGCCGGCATCGGCCAGACCAAGGCGCTGCTCGCCAAGCTGAAGCTGGTCGCCAGCCGCGAACTGCGCAACGGCCAGCCGCTGCTCGACGACCCGCTGTTCCGCGCGCAGATCGCCGACGTCGAGATGCAGCTGATGGCCGCCGAGATGAGCAACCTGCGCACCCTGGCGGCGACCCGCGACGGCGGCGTGCCCGGCGCGGAAAGCTCGATCCTGAAGATCAAGGGCACCGAGCTGCGTCAGCAGATTACCTACCTGATCAACAAGGCTGTGGGCACCTATTCGCTGCCGGTCCTCGAGGAGGAGCTGGGTTACGGCTGCGGCGCCGAACTGCTGCATACCGACTACAGCAGCGCCGCCAGCAACCAATACCTGGACATGCGCAAGGCGTCGATCTACGGCGGCTCCAACGAAATCCAGAAGAACATCATCGCCAAGATGATTCTCGAGCTGTAAGGGGCAGATCATGGACTTCAAACTGACAGAAGAGCAGCAGATGCTGCAGGACACCGCGGCGCGCCTGGTGCGCGACGCCTATGGCTTCGAGCAGCGCGAGGCGTTCCTCAAGAGCGCGCCGGGCTTCAGCCCCGAGTTCTGGGTGCAGCTCGGCGAGCTGGGCCTGACCTCGGTGCCATTCGCCGAAGAGTTCGGCGGCTTCGGCGGCAACGGCGTGGACAGCATGCTGATCGCCACCGAGCTGGGCCGTGGCCTGTGCCTGGAGCCCTACTTGTATTCGGTGATCTTCGCCGGCGGGCTGATCAACCAACTCGGCAGCGCCGTGCAGAAGAGCGAACTGTTGCCGCAAGTGGCCAGCGCCCAACTGCAGCTGGCGGTGGCCCTCGACGAGCCGCAGAGTCACTACCAGTTGCACGACGTGCAGACCCGTGCCGAAGCAGGGCAAGGCAGTTGGCAGCTGAGCGGCCGCAAGTCTGTGGTCATGGCCGGCCAAACGGCCGGGTTGATCCTGGTTTCGGCGCGTACCAGTGGTGAAGCGCGCGACGAGGCGGGCGTTAGCCTGTTCCTGATCGATCCGGCCAGCGCCGGAGTGAGTCGCCGCGAGTTGCCAACCGTAGACGGGCGCAAAGCCTGCGAGCTGTATCTCGACAACGCCAGCGGCACCTTACTCGGCGAGCCGGGTCAAGCGCTGGCCGCGCTGCGCTACCAGCAGGGCCGGGCGATCGCCGCGCAGTGCGCCGAGGCGGTCGGCAGTATGGAAGCGGCTTGCCAGCTGACTCTCGATTACCTGAAGACGCGCAAACAGTTCGGCCAGGTGATCGGCAAGTTCCAGGCCCTGCAGCACCGCATGGTCGACATGCGCATCGAGCTGGACCAGGCCACTTCCATGGCCATCCTCGCCGCCTGCGTGGCCGACGAGCCGGACAGTGCCGAGCGCAGCCGTACCTTGGCCGCTGCCAAGTACATCGTCAGCCGCGCGGCGCGCTTCGTCGCCGACCAGGGCATCCAACTGCACGGCGGCATCGGCCTGACCTGGGAATACGTGCTGTCGCATCACGCCAAGCACCTGCTGATGGTCGCCCGCCAGTTCGGCGACGACGACCATCACCTGCAGGCGTTCAGCAAGCTGATGCAGGTCGCCTGAGCAGCACTTTGAACTCGCCGGACCGTCAGGCCCGGCTTTCTAACGTCCTGCTCGATCCATAACAAGACCAAAACAGAGAGTAAGTTATGACTCCGTTGCGCAAACTGCTGCCCGGCTTCGGCCTCGCGACCTTGCTGCTGGGAACCTCGCTGTTCGCCAGTGCGGCCGACAAGCCGAACATCCTGGTGATCTTCGGCGACGACATCGGCATGTTCAACATCAGCGCCTACAACCAGGGAATGATGGGTTACGAAACACCCAACATCGACCGTATCGCCAAGGAAGGTGCGCTGTTCACCCATGCCTACGGCGAGCAATCCTGCACCGCCGGTCGCTCCGCTTTTATTCTCGGCGAACACCCATTTCGTACCGGTCTGCTGACGGTCGGCATGCCCGGCTCCGAGCACGGCATCCCCGACTGGGCGCCGACCATCGGCGACGTGATGAAGCAGCAGGGTTACACCACTGGCCAGTTCGGCAAGAACCACCTCGGCGATCGCGACAAGCACCTGCCAACCAATCACGGTTTCGACGAGTTCTTCGGCAACCTCTACCACATGAATGCCGAGGAAGAGCCGGAGACCTACTACTACCCGAAAGACCCTGAATTCCGTAAAAAGTACGGCCCGCGCGGCGTGGTTCACTCCTATGCCGACGGCAAGATCGAGGACACCGGCCCGCTGACCCGCAAGCGCATGGAAACCATCGACGAGGAGTTCCTGCAGGCCACCGAGAGCTTCATCGACAAGGCGCACAAGACCGACAAACCCTTCTTCGTCTGGTTCAACAGCACGCGCATGCACGTCTGGACCCACCTGAAGAAGGAGTCGCAAGGCAAGACCGGTATCGGCCTGTACCCGGACGGCATGGTCGAGCACGACGGCCAGATCGGCCAGTTGCTGAAGAAGCTCGACGACCTCGGTATTGCCGACAACACCATCGTCATCTACACCACCGACAACGGTGCGCAGAAGGTCAGTTGGCCGGACGGCGGTACTTCGCCGTTCAATGGCGAGAAGGGCACCTCAAACGAAGGCGGGCACCGCGTACCGCTGCTGGTGAAATGGCCGAAGGTGATCAAGCCGGGTAGCCAGTTCAATAACATGATCGCCCACAACGACTGGATGCCGACCCTGGCCGCGGCGGTCGGCCTGCCGACGCTGCGCGAAGACCTGGCCAAGGGCACCAGCCTGGACGGCAAGCAGTACAAGGTGCACCTGGACGGCTACAACTTCCTGCCGTTCTTCCAGGGCGAAGCGAAGGACAGCCCGCGCGAGGACTACTTCTACTTCGGCATGGCCGGCGAGTTGAACGCGGTGCGCTGGAAGGACTGGAAGGTCAGCTTCGCCACCATCGATGGCGATATCGGCTCGGGTAGCCGCAAGGTCACCAACTTCCCCCGCACCACCAACCTCAAGGCCGACCCCTTCGAGACGGCGATGAAGGAATCGCCGATGTCGCGGCGCTGGAGTTCGGACCAGCTGTGGCTGTTCGTGCCGATCCAGGCACAGATCCAGAAGTTCATGGCGACCATTGCGCCGTACCCGTTCCAGGAAGGGGTCAACCTCAACCCGGCGAACATCAACTACCAGAGCCTGGCGATGAAGCAGGCGATGATGAAGCTGCAGAAGTTGTCGCCGCCGGCCGCCAACTGAGTGCTCTTCCAGTTTTCTTGCAGCCGGGCCTCGGCCCGGTTTTTTCTCGGAGTAACCCCATGAAAGTCCTAGTCGCGGTCAAGCGCGTGGTCGATTACAACGTCAAGGTCCGCGTCAAGGCGGACCACTCCGGCGTGGATCTGGCCAACGTCAAAATGTCGATGAACCCCTTCTGCGAAATCGCCGTGGAAGAAGCGGTGCGTCTGAAAGAGAAGGGTGTCGCCAGCGAAATCGTCGTGGTTTCCGTCGGCCCCAACGCCGCCCAGGAACAACTGCGCACCGCCCTGGCCCTCGGCGCCGACCGTGCCATCCTGGTCGAATCCAACGACGAGCTGAACTCCCTGGCCGTGGCCAAGCTGCTCAAAGCCGTCGTGGATAAGGAGCAGCCGCAGCTGGTGATCCTCGGCAAGCAGGCGATCGACAGCGACAACAACCAGACCGGGCAGATGCTCGCCGCGCTGAGCGGTTACGCCCAGGGCACCTTCGCCTCCAAGGTCGAAGTCGCCGGCGACAAGGTCAACGTCACCCGTGAGATCGACGGCGGCCTGCAAACCGTGAGCCTGGCCCTGCCGGCCATCGTCACCACCGACCTGCGCCTGAACGAGCCGCGTTACGCCTCGCTGCCGAACATCATGAAGGCCAAGAAGAAGCCACTGGACGTGGTCACCCCGGACGCCCTGGGCGTGTCCACCGCCTCGACGGTCAAGACCCTCAAGGTCGAAGCCCCGGCTGCGCGCAGCGCCGGCGTCAAGGTCAAGTCGGTGGCCGAACTGGTCGACAAACTGAAGAACGAGGCGAAGGTAATCTAAATGGCTATCTTGGTTGTTGCAGAACACACGAATGCCGCCCTGGCGCCGGCCACGCTGAACACCGTGGCGGCCGCGCAGAAAATCGGCGGCGAGATCCACGTGCTGGTTGCCGGTCACAGCGTCGGCGCCGTCGCCGCAGCGGCGGCGAAAGTCGCCGGCGTCAGCAAGGTGCTGGTTGCCGACCAGGCCGCGTTCGCCCACCAGCTGCCGGAAAACGTTGCACCGCTGGTCGCGCTGCTTGTTCAAGAGCAGGGGGGCAAGGGCTACAGCCACGTGCTGGCGTGCGCCACCGCCAACGGCAAGAACATCCTGCCGCGCGTCGCTGCGCAGCTGGACGTCGACCAGATCTCCGAGATCACTGCGGTGCTCGGCGCCGACACCTTCCAGCGCCCGATCTATGCCGGTAACGCCATCGCCACCGTGCAGTCCTCGGCGGCGGTGAAAGTGATCACCGTGCGCGGCACCGGCTTCGATGCCGTGGCCGCCGAAGGCGGTTCGGCCGCCATCGAAAGCGTCAGCGTCGGTGGCGATGCCGGCAAGTCGAGCTTCGTCGGCGAAGAACTGGCCAAGTCCGACCGTCCGGAACTGACCGCCGCCAAGATCGTCGTTTCCGGCGGCCGTGGCATGCAGAACGGTGACAACTTCAAGTACCTGTACGCCCTCGCCGACAAGCTCGGCGCGGCGGTGGGTGCCTCGCGCGCCGCGGTCGACGCCGGCTTCGTGCCGAACGACATGCAGGTCGGCCAGACTGGCAAGATCGTCGCGCCGCAGCTGTACATCGCCGTCGGCATCTCCGGCGCGATCCAGCACCTGGCGGGCATGAAGGACTCCAAGGTGATCGTCGCGATCAACAAGGACGAAGAGGCGCCGATCTTCCAGGTCGCCGATTACGGCCTGGTAGGCGATCTGTTCGAAATCGTTCCGGAGCTGGAAAAGCTGATCTGATCCAGCGACAGGCGTAAGACAAGAAACCCGCTCATCGAGCGGGTTTCTTTATGCGCGAGCAATCTCCCATTCCCATCGCAGTTTGCAGATTTCCTGCTCCCGGCAGCCGGTATTCACCTGGCAGAACAGGTAGGCAGGGCACTCGGTAGATCGGATCGACTGCTCATCCCAGGAATGCGAGCAGTCGATCTTTTGTCTTGGCGTGACCGTATCTTTCGCTATATAGTTTTTGATATAGCGATTGAGGCGGCTTGCGCTCATTCAGCTTCGAGTTCTGCGTATAAGAACAACTGAGGAGTCTTGCATGCGTTGTCGTAATTTCGTTGCGTTGGTGGCCGGATTTGCTGTTTGTGTCGGTCAGGCGGCCATGGCCGAAGAGGTGCAAGTCGCGGTGGCTGCGAATTTCACGGCGCCGATGCAGGCCATTGCCAGTGACTTCGAGAAGACGACCGGCCACAAGCTGGTGACGGCGTTCGGCGCCACCGGACAGTTCTATGCGCAGATCAAGAACGGTGCGCCGTTCGAGGTGCTCCTCGCCGCCGATGACAGCACGCCGGCGAAGTTGGAGCAGGAGGGCGAGGCGGTCGCCGGCTCGCGCTTCACCTATGCGGTCGGCACTCTGGCGCTATGGTCGGCAAAGGACGGTTATGTGGATGCCAAGGGTGAGGTGTTGAAGCGCAACGCGTTCAAGCACCTGGCCATCGCCAACCCGAAAACCGCGCCCTATGGTCTGGCCGCGACCCAGGTGCTGGCCAAGCTGGGGCTGACCCAGGCGCTGGGGGGCAAGCTGGTGGAAGGGCAGAACATCACCCAGACTCATCAGTTCGTTTCCAGCGGCAATGCCGAACTGGGCTTCGTCGCCTTGTCGCAAATTTACAAGGGCGGTCAAATCAGCAGTGGTTCCGCCTGGATAGTGCCAGCCAGCTTGCATGAGCCGATCAGGCAGGACGCGGTGATCCTCAACAAGGGCAAGGACAATCCGGCGGCACGGGCGCTGCTGGATTACCTCAAGGGTCCGAAAGCGGCCGAGGTGATCATGTCCTATGGCTATGAACTCTGAGAAACGCTCGCCATGCCGCTGACCAGCGCCGATTTCAGTGCGATTTGGCTGACCATCCAACTGGCTACGCTGACCACGCTGTTGTTGTTGCTGATTGCCACGCCCATCGCCTGGTGGCTGGCGCGTACTGCGTCGCCCTTGAGGGGGGCGGTGGGCGCGCTGGTCGCCTTGCCGCTGGTGCTGCCACCGACGGTGATCGGTTTCTACCTGCTGGTCAGCATGGGGCCACACGGGCCCATCGGCCAGCTGACGCAAAGCCTGGGGCTGGGCACCTTGCCGTTCACCTTCGCCGGCCTGGTGGTGGGCTCGATGTTCTATTCGTTGCCCTTCGTGGTGCAGCCGTTGCAGCACGCGTTCGCCGCCATCGGCGCGCGGCCGCTGGAAGTTGCGGCGACCCTGCGGGCCGGGCCCTGGGACACATTCTTCAGCGTGGTGCTGCCATTGGCCAAGCCGGGGGTGATCACCGCAAGCGTCCTGGGCTTCGCCCATACCGTCGGCGAGTTCGGCGTGGTGCTGATGATCGGCGGCAACATCCCGGAGAAGACCCGCGTGGTCTCGGTGCAGATCTACGATCATGTCGAAGCCATGGAGTATGCCCAGGCACACTGGCTGGCGGCCGGCATGCTGGTGTTCTCTTTCCTGATTCTGCTGGTGTTGTACTCCAGCAAGCGCTTCCGACCGGGTTGGAGTTGAGCGATGCCGTTTTGGTCTAAGCGCAGTAGCGGCGGAGACGGGGTGGCGGACGAACGGATCCGGGCACGGTTTCGTTTCGACCATCCGGGCTTCGCCTTGGATGTCGATCTCGATCTGCCGGGGCGTGGCATTACCGCCTTGTTCGGGCCCTCCGGCTCGGGCAAGACCAGTTGCCTGCGCTGCATCGCCGGGCTGGAGCGGGCCGGGCAGGGCTATCTGTGGGTCGATGGCGAGGTCTGGCAGGACAGCAGCCAGCGCCTGTTCACCCCGACCCATCGGCGTGCGCTGGGCTATGTGTTCCAGGAGGCGAGCCTGTTTGCGCACCTGTCGGTGCGGCGCAATCTGGAGTTCGGTTACCAGCGCATCGCCGCCGGGCAGCGGCACGTGCAGTTGGAGCAGGCGGTCGAGTTGCTGGGCATCGGCCATCTGCTCGAGCGCATGCCCGAGCGGTTGTCCGGTGGCGAACGCCAGCGCGTGGGCATGGCGCGGGCGCTGATCACCAGCCCGCGGCTGTTGCTGATGGACGAACCGCTGGCGGCGCTCGATCACAAGCGCAAGGGCGAAATCCTGCCCTACCTCGAGCGCCTGCACGATGAGCTGGACATTCCGATCCTCTATGTCAGCCACTCGCCTGACGAGGTGGCGCGCCTGGCCGACCATCTGGTGCTGCTCGATGAGGGGCGGGTGCTGGCCAGCGGGCCGATTGGCGCGACCCTGGCGCGTCTGGATCTGCCCACTGCGCTGGGCGACGATGCCGGGGTGGTGATCGAGGGTAGGGTCAGCGGCTACGACGCAGAGTACCAATTGCTCAGCCTGGGGTTGCCGAACAGTTCCCTCTGCGTGCGGGTCGCCCATGCGCCGCTGGCTGTAGGGCGGCGGTTGCGCTGCAAGATTCAGGCGCGCGACGTCAGCCTGAGCCTGCAGCGGCAGGAACACAGCAGCATCCTCAACCTACTGCCGGCCACCGTCACGGCGCAAATGCCGGCCGACAACAGCGCCCATGTGCTGGTGCGTCTGGAGGTCGAGGGCACGCCGCTATTGGCGCGGATCACCCGCTACTCGGGCGATCAGCTGGGCTTGCACCCTGGCCAGCGGCTGTGGGCGCAGATCAAGTCGGTGGCGCTGTTGGCTTGAACGGGTTTTGCATCAGCCACAACAATGAAAAGCCCGCCAACTTGGCGGGCTTTTCAGTTCAGCAGGATCAAGCGCTGGGCTCAGGATTGCGGCGCAGCCGCCGGCGCTTGCCCGACCCGCTGTTCGACCCAGCCGCCACCCAGGGCCTTGTACAGGTTGACCTCGCGGGTCAGCTGCGCCAGGCGGTCGATGATCAGGGCCTGCTGGGCGTTGTACAGCAGGCGCTGGGCGTCGAGGAAGGTCAGGTTGCTGTCGATGCCAGTGCGGTAGCGTTTTTCCGCCAGGCGATAGTAGTCCGTGCTGGCGCCGACCAGATCGCGCTGGGCTTGCAGCTGCTCGCGGTAGGTGGCGCGGGCGGTGAGGCCGTCGGCGACTTCCTGGAAGGCGGTCTGGATGGCCTTTTCGTATTGCGCCACCTGGATGTTCTTCTGCACCTCGGCGAAGTCGAGGTTGGCCTGCAGGGCGCCGGCAGTGAAGATTGGCACGCTGATCTGCGGGCTGAACAGCCAGGTGCCGGAGCCGCCGTCGAACATCCCGGCCAGGTCGGGGCTGAGGGTGCCGGCGTTGGCGGTCAGGCTGATGCTCGGGAAAAATGCCGCACGCGCCGCGCCGATATTGGCGTTGGCCGCTTTCAGCTGGTGCTCGGCGGCGAGGATATCCGGACGACGTTGCAGCAGCTCGGATGGCAATCCCGCCGGCAGTTCGTTGAACAGGTCGGCGTTGAGGTCGAGCGGTTGCTGCAGGTCGTTCGGCAGCGCATGGCCGAGCAACAAGGTCAGGCCATTGCGGTCTTCGGCGACCAGGCGTTGGTACTGGTTCAGGCGCACCCGCGCGCTTTCCACCTCGGTGCGTGCCTGGCTGAGCATCAGCGCCGAGGCGATGCCAACCTCGTAGCTGCGTCGGGTCAGGGAGTAGCTGTCCTCGTAGGCCTTGAGGGTTTCCTGGGTCAGCTGCAGCAGGTCCTGGTCGGCCTGCCAGGTCAGGTAGGCGCTGGCGACGTTGGCGATCAGGCTGATCTGCGTGCCGCGGCGCGCCTCCTCGCTGGCGAAGTACTGCTCCAGCGCGGCATCGCGCAGACTGCGCAGGCGACCGAAGAGGTCCAATTCCCAGGCGACGCCGATGGTCGCCGAATACTGGCTGGTGATCGCCGCGTCGGGGCTTTGCGTGACCCCGGCGGGGATGCGCTGGCGGCTGGCGTTGGCATCCGCCGATATGCTCGGATACAGGTCGGCGCGCTGGATCCGGTATTGGGCCTGGAAGGCCTGGATGTTCAGCGCGGCCGTGCGCAGGTCGCGGTTGTTGTCCAGGGCGATCGCGATCAGCTGCTGCAGCGCCGGATCGTGGAAGAACTCGCGCCAACCCTGCACGGCTTCGGACTCGCCGCGCATTTCGGCGGCCGGCGGGTAGGCCTCACCCTGCGGCCAGTCGCTGGCGATCGGCGCTTGCGGGCGCTGATAGTCGGGAATCAGCGAGCAGCCGCTGAGAACGATGGAGGCGACGGCCAGGGACAGCAGGGACTTTCTCATTTGGCCACCTCCTGCCAGGTCTCGGCAGGCTTGGGTTTGCGTTGGAACAGCGACGTCACCATGACGAAGAACAGCGGCACGCCGAAGATCGCCAGCACCGTGGCGGTGAGCATGCCGCCGATCACCCCGGTGCCGATGGCATGCTGGCTGCCCGAACCGGCGCCGGTGGAGATGGCCAGCGGTAGTACGCCGAGGACGAACGCCAGCGAGGTCATGATGATAGGCCGCAAGCGCATGCGGCAGGCCTCGATGGCGGCATCGGTGATGCTCTTGCCTTGGGCGTGCAGGTCCTTGGCGAACTCGACGATCAAAATGGCGTTCTTCGCCGACAGGCCGATGGTGGTCAGCAGGCCGACCTGGAAGAACACGTCGTTGGAGAGGTCGCGCATGTAGGTGGCGAGCAGCGCGCCGATCACCCCCAGCGGCACCACCAGCATCACCGAGAAGGGGATCGACCAGCTCTCATAGAGCGCCGCCAGGCAGAGGAACACCACCAGCAGCGACAGCGCATAGAGCGCCAGCGCCTGACTGCCGGCGAGGCGTTCCTCGTAGGACAGACCGGTCCAGGAATAGCCGATCCCGACGGGCAGCTGCTTGGCGATCTCTTCCACCGCGGCCATGGCTTCGCCGGAGCTGTAGCCCGGAGCCGCTTGGCCCAGCACTTCCATGGCCGATACGCCGTTATAGCGCGACAGCTTCGGCGAGCCGTAGCTCCACTGGCCGCCGGCGAAGGCGGAGAACGGCACCATCTCGTTCTGGTCGTTACGCACGAACCACTTCTTCAAGTCCTCGGGGCTCATGCGTGCCTGGGCTTCGCCTTGCAGGTAGACCTTCTTCACCCGCCCGTGGTCGATGAAGTCGTTGACGTAGCTGGCGCCCCAGGCAATCGACAGGGTGTCGTTGATGTCTGCCAGTGACAGGCCAAGCGCGCGCGCACGCTCATCGTCGATGATCAGCTGGTATTGCGGTTCGTCGTTCAGCCCATTAGGCCGAACGCGAGTGAGTACGGGACTCTTGCCGGCGAGTTCGAGGAACTGGTTACGTGCTGCGACCAGCGCCTCATGACCGACGCCGGCACGATCCTGCAAGTACAGGTCGAAGCCGCTGGCGTTACCCAGTTCCATTACCGCGGGCGGGGCGAAGGCGGACACCTTGGCGTCGATGAACTTGCTGAAGTGCTCCTGGGCACGTTCGGCCAGGCTGAACACGCTGTGTTCTTCGCCTGGGCGTTCGTCCCAGGGCTTGAGCATGATGAATCCCATGCCCGAGCTCTGGCCGCGACCGGCGAAGTTGAAGCCGGTTACGGTGAACACCGAGCTGACCGTGTCCTTTTCCTCGGTTAGCAGGTATTCGCGCATCTGGTCGACCACCGCCTGGGTACGCTCGGCGCTGGAACCGCTTGGGGTCTGCACCTGAGCGAACAGCACGCCCTGGTCTTCATCGGGGAGGAAGGCGGTTGGGATGCGGGTGAACAGCCAGACCATGCCGACCAGGATCACCAGATAGGCGAGCAGGTACGGCGCTTTATGTTTGAGCATGCCGGTGACGCCGCGCTCATAGCTTTGCACGCTGCGATCGAAGTTGCGGTTAAACCAGCCAAAGAAACCCTGCTTCGGTGCGTGGTGTTCGCCCTTTTTGATCGGTTTTAGCAGGGTGGCGCACAGTGCGGGGGTGAAGATCAGCGCTACCAGCACCGACAGCGCCATGGCTGACACGATGGTGATCGAGAACTGCCGGTAGATCACCCCCGTGGAGCCGCTGAAGAAGGCCATTGGCAACAGTACGGCGGAGAGTACCAGGGCGATACCGACCAAGGCGCCCTGAATCTGACCCATCGATTTGCGCGTCGCCTCCAGCGGTGAAAGCCCTTCCTCGGCCATCACCCGCTCGACGTTCTCGACCACCACGATGGCGTCGTCCACCAGCAAGCCGATGGCCAGCACCATGCCGAACATCGTCAGGGTGTTGATGCTGAAGCCGAACGCCGCCAGCACGCCGAAGGTGCCGAGCAGTACCACCGGCACCGCCAGGGTTGGGATCAGCGTGGCGCGGAAGTTCTGCAGGAACAGGTACATCACCAGGAACACCAGGACAATCGCCTCGGCGAGGGTCTTCACCACCTCGTCGATCGAGGCCGAGACCACCGGTGTAGTGTCGTAGGGGTAGACCACCTTCATGCCCGCCGGGAAGAACGGTTCCAGCTGCGACAGGGTGGCGCGGATGGCTTTTGCGGTATCCAGCGCGTTGGCGCCGGTGGCCAGTTTGATGGCGATGCCGGAGGCGGCGTTACCGTTGAATTGCGCGCCGATGTTGTAGTTTTCGCCACCCAACTCGACCTTGGCGACATCACGCAGGCGGACTTGCGAGCCGTCCCGGTTGACCTTGATCAGGATGTCGGAGAACTGCTCGGCACTCTGCAGACGGGTCTTGCCGATGATGGTGGCATTCAGCTGCTGACCTGGCAGTGCCGGCAAGCCACCGAGTTGGCCGGAGGAAACCTGGACGTTCTGCGCCTGAATGGCAGTTTTCACGTCGATCGGGGTCAGCTTGAAGTTGTTCAGCTTGGCTGGGTCCAGCCAGATACGCATGGCGTACTGCGCGCCAAACACCTGGAAGTCGCCGACGCCCGGAGTCCGCGAAAGCGGGTCTTGAATGTTGGCGACGATGTAGTTGGACAGGTCGTTCTTGTCCATGCTGCCGTCTTCGGACACCAGGCCTATGACCATCAGGAAGTTCTTCACTGCCTTGGTCACGCGAATGCCTTGCTGCTGGACTTCCTGCGGCAGCAGCGGGGTCGCCAGTTGCAATTTATTTTGCACCTGCACCTGGGCGATGTCCGGATTGGTGCCCTGATCGAAGGTGGCGGTAATGGTCATGCTGCCATCGGCGTTACTTTCCGAGGAGATGTAGCGCAGCTTGTCGATACCATTGAGCTGCTGCTCGATGACCTGCACCACAGTGTCCTGCACCGTCTGCGCCGAGGCGCCGGGGTAGCTGACCTGGATGCCGATGGCGGGCGCGGCGATGCTCGGGTACTGGTTGATCGGCAGCTTGAGGATCGACAGGGTACCGACCAGCATGATCACCAAGGCGATCACCCAGGCGAAAATCGGGCGGTCGATGAAGAACTTCGACATTGGAGTTTTCCCTTAGCGATCTTGAGCGGCGTTGGTGGCATTGGCCTGGACTGCGACCGAGACGTTGCTGGCGGCGACCACCTTGACCTCGCTGCCGGGATGCACGAACTGCAAGCCCTCGGTGATCAGCCGGTCTCCAGCCTGCAGGCCGCTCGTGACCAGCCATTGGTCGCCGACCGTGCGCTCGGCTTGTAACTGGCGCAGTTCGACGACGTTCTGATCGTTGACCACCAGCGCCGTGGGTTGGCCCTTGAGGTCACGCGTCACGCCTTGCTGCGGGGCGAGGATGGCCTGCTTGTTCAGCCCCTCGAGCAACTGGGCGTGGACGAACATGCCTGGCAGCAGCTCATGCCCAGGGTTGGGGAACACCGCGCGGAGGATCACCGAGCCGGTGCCGCTGTCGACCGACACTTCGGCGAACTCCAGGGTGCCTTCATGCGCATAGCTGCTGCCGTCCTCCAGCTTCAGCTTGACCTTGGCGCCGTGGCTGCCGGCCTTCTGCAGCTGACCGCTGGCCAGCTCCTTGCGCAGACGCAGGATGTCCTTGGTCGACTGGGTGACATCGACATAGATCGGGTCGAGCTGCTGGATCACCGCCATGGCGTCGGCCTGGCCATTGTTGACCAGCGCTCCCTCGCTCACCGCGGAGCGGCCGATGCGTCCGGAGATCGGCGCCAGCACCTTGGTGTAGCGCAGGTTGATCTGCGCGCTGTCCAGCGCCGCCTGATCGCGCAGGCGGGCGGCTTCGGCTTCGTCATATTCCTGCTTGCTCACCGCCCGGTCGGCGACCAGCACCTTGTAGCGCCCGGCCAGCGACTGGGCCGACATGAAGGCGGCCTGGGCGCTCTTGAAGGTGGCCTGATAAGTGGCCGGGTCGATTTGATAGAGCTGCTGACCGGCCTTGACCTCGCTGCCCTCGGTGAACAGGCGCTTGAGGATGATGCCATTCACCTGCGGGCGCACTTCGGCGATGCGAAAGGCGCTGGTGCGGCCGGGCAGTTCGCTGGTCTGCGCGAACGCCTGCGGCTGCAGGGTTACCACGCCCACTTGCGGATTGGCCTGCTGCGGTTGCTCGACCTGTTTCTCGCAGCCACTGAGCAGCACAGTGGCCAGGGCGATGGCGGTTAGCAAGGCGGTAGGGGCTGACTTGAAGGACATGAAGTTGTCTCGGATTTGCTGCGCGCGGGGTGCGCGGAAACGAAAGTGTTGTGGCGGAAACTAAAGAAGTTAGCAGGCTAACAAATATACTTACATTCAAGGCTGTTTGTAAATATTTCCCAGCCGCAAGCGGGCGCCTGGTGGGCATGTTACGCCATATGCAAAACCGGCATGGTGGCTGGGTTGCGGTGCGGCGGTCGGAGGGCGGGGCGGAGGCCGCGGGCAGGCCTGCTGGAGGCCGGGTTGAAAAGGCCGCGCGCGAGCCAGTCTGCGGGTTAGCGGGCTGTTGAATGGGCCGCTGATTTCCCCCGTGGCGAGCAGGCGCAAGGCTGGTCGCGGGGAAAATCAGCGATGCTGGGCGGGCCGTGGTTTACGGCTGGAAGGGCGACTGGCTGAGGATTACTCCGGTTTGCGCAACATACTGTTGCCAATGCTCGAGCAAGGCGGCGAGCTTTTCCGGCTGCTGCTGGGCCAGATCGTGGATTTCTCCCGGGTCCATGGCCAGGTCATACAGCTGCCAGGTTTCCGGGCCGACCGGGGCGGGGATATACACGGCCTTCCAGCCGCCCTGGCGGATCGCGCGGCGGCCGAACAGCTCCCAGCCGGTCACGGTCTGCTCGCCGTGCACCTGCGCGGTCTCGCCGGTCAGATAACCCAGCCAGGACTTGCCGCGTACCTCGGCCACTTCGCGGCCGCGCCAGAGCTTGCCGGGGTGGCGCACGCCGGCGAGGTCGAGAATGGTCGGGGTGATGTCCATCACCGTGCCGAAACTAGCGCTGATCTGCCGCTGGCGCTGGAGCTCGGGGTAGCGGATAAGCGCCGGCACGCGAATGCCGCCCTGGGTGGTGAAGGCCTTGTACAGCCGCGACGGCGCGGTGGCCGCCTGCGCCCAGCGCGGGCCGTACCAGACGTAGGAGTTGGCGCGGCCGAGGTTGTCCAGGCTGTTGTCGTAGTGCTGGTCGAGGAAGGTCAGCAGTTCCGGGCCGAATTTCGGGAAGGCCTCCAGCAGCGCGCCTTCGGCGCCGTTGTCGGACATGAACAGGATGAAGGTGTTGTCCAGCTGGCCCTGCTGGCGCAGGTAGTCGAGCACCCGGCCGATGTTCCAGTCCATGCGCTCGACCATCGCCGCATACACCTCCATGGCGCGGGCGGATTTTTGCCGTTGTTCGGCGCTGAGCGCGGCCCATTCCTGGCTGCTGGCGACGACCGGATGGGCGTCGATGTCCGCCGCCACCAGACCGAGTTCCTTGAGCTTGGCCAGGCGTTCCTGCCGCAATTCCTCCGGGCCGGCGTCATAACGGCCGCGGTACTTGTCGACGATCTCCTGGGGTGCCTGCAGCGGCCAGTGCGGTGCGGAGAACGGCAGATAGGCGAAGAACGGCCGGCTCTGGTCGCGCTCCTTGAGGTACTGCAGCAGCTTGGCGCCGAAGGCGTCGGAGGAATAGAAATCCGCCGGCAACTCGTCGACGAACTGGTCGTCCTCGATATACAGCGCCGGCGTCGACTTGAGGATGCCCGGCGTGCTGTCGTCGTAGGGCGGCTCATAGCCATAGTGGTTGGCGGCCCCGGGCAACAGCGCGAAGGAACGCTCGAAGCCGCGCGCATGCGGGGCCAGTTCGCGGGTCAGGCCGAGGTGCCACTTGCCGCTCATCAGCGTCTGGTAGCCGGCCTCGCGCAGCAACTCGGGCAAGGCGACCACGCGGTCGTTGAGGTGGCCCTCGTAGCCGGGCTTGCCGATCAGTTCGGGGGTCAGTGCTTCGGCCATGGTGCCGAGGCCGGCGATATGGTGATCGGTGCCGGTCAGCAGCATCGAGCGGGTCGGCGAGCAGGTCGGCGCGGTGTGGAAGTCGGTCAGGCGCAGGCCGGCTGTGGCCAGGCCGTCGAGATGCGGGGTGCTGATCTCGCCGCCGAAGGCGCCGAGATCGGAGAAGCCGAGGTCGTCGGCGACTATGACCAGGAAGTTGGGGCGTTTGCTCATGGTGGCACCAGTGCGGTGAAGACGTGCGCGGGGGATGGGGTTCAGCAGGCGATAAAGGCCGGCGACAGGTTCTCCACGCGGGCCGCCGGCGGCGCGTGGTAGTCGCCGTCGCGGGTCAGCTCGTGGAGCAGTTCTTCGCGCAGCTGATGGAACTCGAAGCTGCTGCGTGTGCGCGGGTGCGGCAAGTCGATGTCTACCACCCGCTTGATCCGTCCGGGGCGCGGCGCCATCACCACCACGCGGTCGGCGAGGAAGATCGCCTCCTCGACATCGTGGGTGACCAGGATGCTGGTGAGCCGGGTGCGCGCGCGGATCGCCAGCAGTTCGTCCTGCATCTGCTGGCGGGTCAGCGCGTCGAGGGCGCCGAACGGCTCGTCGAGCAGCAGCAGGCGCGGACTGGCGACCAGGCCGCGGGCGATGGCCACGCGCTGGGCCATGCCGCCGGACAGCTGGTGCGGATAGGCGCGCTGGAAGCCGTCGAGACCAACCAGCTGGATCAGCTGCTCGATGCGGCGGAAGCGTTCGGCCTGGGTCAGCGGCTCGTTGACCAGGCCGAGGCCGATGTTGTCGGCCACGCTCAGCCAGGGAAACAGGCGGTGCTCCTGGAACACGATGCCGCGTTCGCTGCCGATGCCGGTGACCGGCCGGCCGTCCACCTGGATCTCGCCGCGAAAGGCACTATCCAGGCCGACCAAGAGGCGCAGCAGGGTCGATTTGCCGCAGCCGCTAGAGCCGACGATGGCGATCGACTCGCCCTCACGGACGTCCAGGTCGAAGGCGCGGATGGCTTCCAGCTCGCCGCCATCGACCTCGAACAGCTTGCCGACCTGGCGGAAGCTGACGATGGGGAGGGGAGGCGGGTCGAGGTGCGCGGGCAGGTGCGGCCGGGTCAGCGAATTCATGCATTTCTCCAGCGCGTGGTGCGCGCTTCAAGGGCTTGTCCGAGGGCATTCAGGCTGGCGCCGGTGAGGCCGATCACGAGCATTCCGGCCATCACCAGATCCTGGCGAAACAGCTGCTGCGCACCGATCAGCAGGCTGCCGATGCCGCTCGCCGAGGGCATGAAATATTCGGCGCCGATGGTGCCGAGCCAGGCGTAGATCAGGCCCAGGCGCAGGCCGGCGAAGATCGCCGGGGCCGCGCCCGGGAGGATCAACAGGCGCAGGCGCTGCCACAGATTCAGGCGCAGCACCTGCGCGGCCTCGCCGAGTTGCGGCGACAGGTTGGCGATGCCGCGCTGGGTGGCGATGAATAGCGGGAAGAAGGCCGCGAGGGCGACGAACACCAGCTTGGCCAGTTCGCCGAGACCGAACCAGGCGGTGAGCAGCGGCACCCAGGCGAAGATCGCCACTTGCCGCAGTGCACCGAGGCTCGGCCCGAGCAGGCGTTCGCCGCTGCGCGACAAGCCGAGCAGCAGGCCGAGCAGCACCCCGCTAACGCCACCGAGGGCGAGGCCGCCGAGGGTGCGGGCCAGGCTGTGGCCCATGGCGTTCAGCAGGCTGCCGTCGAGCAGGCCCTGCCAGGCGGTCAGCACCACGGTGCTGGGCGCGGCGAGGATGTTGCTGTCGATCCACTGCGACCGGCTGACCAGTTGCCAGAGCGCCAGCAGGCTCAGCGGCAGCAGCCAGGCTTGCAGGCGCTGCCAGCCGCGTCCGGCCGGGCGGCGGCGGAATTCGGCGGTGGGCGGATGCGGCCAGTGCACCAGTCGCCGGTCGAGCGCCTGAATGCCGCGATCCAGCGCCACGCCGACCAGGCCGATGACCAGGATGCAGACGAAGACGATATCCAGCATGAACAGCTGACGACCCCAGACCATCAGGTAGCCGAGGCCTTCGCTGGATGCCAGCAGCTCCACCGCCAGCAGCGACGACCAGCCGGTGGCCAGGGCCAGGCGCAGGCCGGCCATGAACGAGGGCAGGGCGGCCGGCAGCACCAGGCGCCAGATCAGCAGGCGCGGCGGCAGGCGCAGCACGGCGGCGGCCTCGCGCAGCTTGGGCTGGGCGTCGCGCACGCCGACCAGGGTGTGAACGGTCACCGGCACCACCACGGCCTTGACCAGCACCACCAGCTTGAGGGCTTCGCCGATGCCGAACAGCAGCATGAACAGCGGAATCCAGGCCAGCGTGGGGATCTGCGCCAGAGCCGTGAAGGTGGGGAAAACCAGCCGTTCGGCACGCGCACTGAAGCCCAGCCAGGCGCCCAGCACGGCGCCCCCGAACACGCCAAGCAGCAAGCCGCAGAGCAGCCGTTGCAGGCTGATCCCTAGATGGCTGGCTAAATCGCCATGGGCCAGCTCCAGCGCGGTTTGCCAGACCAGTTCGTGGGCCGGAAGGATCTGTGCGGACATCCACCGATAGTGACTGGCCAGCCACCAGAGCAGGGCGAGCGCGCTCGGCAGCAACCAGGGCAGCAGCCTGGCCGCAACCTGCGGGGGCCAGAAAGCGCGGGCGCCGCGCCAGGCGGCAGTGGGGCTGAGAGTCCAGGTTATGGCCATAAACGGATTCCGGGCGCAGGGAGGTTGGTGTTAGCTAATGGGTTAATATTCTTTAATGGAATATAAAAAGTAATATTCAATGCATTAGATGGATAAGGGCGCATTTAAGGGCGGTACCCGGCTCACCACAAATGCCTTCGACGCATATTTTTTATGCCCTGCAGGCAGCCCTGGGCGCAGGTCGCGCCAATGCTTGTTTATCTCTTTTGGTTACTAAAAAATAAATTAACAGTATTTATTTGTTATCGATCGGCTGTGCCTAACTCCGCCCAAGCCCGGTAGATGCCGGCTTCACCCGTGAGCGGATTTGCGCAGGAGCAGCAGCCAAGATGAAAACCTTCCTTAATAGCTTTCTCGGTCTTTTCGCCTCGCCGGTGCTGATCGGCTTATTGGGCAGCTTTGCCTTGCCGGTCTCGGCCGCCAGCGAAGCGCTGAAGGAAATCCGCATCGCCGTGCCGGACCTCAGCGCCGGCAGCGAACACAGCGGTGGCGGGGTGGTGGACGTGCTGCGCCAGCAGCAGCTACTGGAGAAGGCCTTCGCCGATCAGGGCATCGCCATCCAGTGGAACTTCTTCAAGGGCGCCGGCCCGGTGATCAACGAAGCCTTCGCCAATGGCCAGGTGGATTTGGCCTACCTCGGCGATCTGGCGGCGATCATTGGCCAGGCCAGCGGCCTGGACACCCGCGTGCTCAGCGCCACGGCTCGCAACATCAAGAGCTACCTGGGCGTGGTGCCCGGTTCGGGGATCGAGTCGCTGCAAGACCTGAAAGGCAAACGCGTGGCGCTGTTCCGCGGCACCGCCAACCAGCTGTCGTTCGACGCCGCGATCGCCAGCCAGGGCCTGAGCGAGAAGGACTTCAAGATCATCAACCTGGATTTCACCGCCGGCACCGCGGCGCTGGCCGCGCATCAGGTTGATGCCTCCTGGGGCCTGTCCAATCTCAACGCCCTGCGCGCCCGCGGCTTGATCGAGATCCCGCTGACTACCAACGACCTCAACGGTGCCGGCAGCATCCAGAGCGTGCTGGTCGGTGCCCGCAGCTTCGTCGAGGCCCATCCGGAGGCTGTCACCCGCCTGCTCAAGGCGCAGGAGCAGGCCATGCAGTGGCTGGGCGAGGAGCAGAACAAGGAGGCCTACATCCAGCTGGTATCCGGCCTGGCCAGTTACCCGCCGGTGATCCTGCAGGAGGATCTGAAGACGGAAAAACTCGGCGAGATCTTCCGTTCCGAACTGGATCCGGCGTTCCTCGCCAAGCTGGCCCACTCGGTCAAGCTGGCCGACGAACTGCGCCTGATCCGCAAGCCGTTCAACGTCAGCGACTGGGCCGAGCCACGCTTCCTCGAGGCCGCCCGCCAACCAGCGTCGGCGGCGGCACAGGCCTCGCGCTAGCTGGAAACCTGCGGCGTATCGGTGGGTTACGCCGCTGCGCGGCTAACCCACGGATGGACTGACCGTGCATTCGCTCTGATCACCTATTTGCACCCGACTTGGCCATCATGTCCGTGAGTCGCGCGACAGGCATAAACCGGCCAGCAGCAGCCATTCGAGAGCCGTGGGATTAGACCAAAGCCGGATAAACTAGACTCTCTAGATTTTCTAGGACTGTACTGCAAGATTGGTAGGGTCGCCTTCCCTGAGCATGGCGTGTAGACGCAGCCGCTCATCGGGGCCAGGAAGAACCCCTGTGGTTTCCGCCTCCAGCACCACTACTCCCTCAGCGTTGCGCATTGTCACCACGGCCTTGGCTCGCCCTCGATCATCGATCTCGGTGATCACCCAGTCGCATGTGAGGGAGTCCCCTGCATACACAGGGCGCTTGAAGCGGAACGTCATTCCCGATGCCAGCCTATCTGCCCGCCTATTTCGGTCATCAGGCTGGCGGTCAGCAGCCCTTGGGAGACGGGCGCCCTGAAGTTGCGAAGCGTGGCGTAGTGGCTATCAAAATGCACCGGGTTGTAGTCACGAGAGATGCGGGCAAACTCCTCGATGTCGCTGTTCGTGAAACGCCGCGTAAGGGTGAAGCTGTCGCCGGTACGAAGGCCATCCGCTGCTCGCTCTCGATAACTCTTCATGCCTGAACCTCGGGTTTTTGATCCGGAAAAGAGTGGTCTGGCCCAGGGAAAGCGCCTGCCTCCACGTCGGCGGCAAAATCCTGAGCCGCCCTATGCAGCACTCCACGCATATCGGCATATTGCTTGACGAAGCGTGGCAGGCGCCCGCTGCGCAGTCCGGCCATGTCCTGCCAGACCAGCACCTGGGCATCGCACTCGTTGCCGGCGCCAATCCCTACGGTCGGAATGGCCACCGAACGGGTTATCTCGGCGGCAACCTCGCTGGGTACCATTTCGATGAGCAGCGCGAAGGCGCCAGCTCGCTCGAAGGCCTGTGCAACCTCAATTAGGCGCCGGGCATCATCGCCGCGCCCCTGCACACGGTAGCCCCCCAACTGGTGCTCCGCCTGGGGCGTGAAACCGATATGGGCCATGACCGGTGTCCCGGATGAGACCAGCTTCTCTACCTGGGGCAGCATCTCGACGCCGCCCTCGATCTTCACCGCATGGGCGCCACCTTCCTTCATGAAGCGAACGGCGGTGTGGAAGCACTGCTCCGCTGATGCCTAGTAGGAGCCGAAGGGCAGGTCGGCGATGACCAGCGCGCGGTGCGTCGACCTAGTAACCGCGCGAACGAGCGGGATCAGCTCATCGACCGTTACAGGCAAGGTCGAGTCGTAGCCGAAGACGTTGTTGGATGCGGAGTCACCGACCAGAAGCACGGGGATGCCGGCGACCTCGAAGATCTCGGCGGTATACATGTCGTATGCAGTGAGCATCGCCCACTTCTTGCCGTTCGCCTTCATCTGCCTGAGGTGGGGAATCCTGACTCGGGCTGGTTTGGCCGTGTCTATCACGCCGCCATAAGGTGAGGCCTGTTCGCTCATGTTCTTACCTTTCTGATTCAACCAAATGCCTGCTCTGTGAGCAGAATCAGGCCGACCATGATCATGGCCGCCCCGGAGAAGTTGCTGACAAATAGCGCGGCGCGCGGGCGAGCCCTGAGCACAGACTCCGAGCCGAAGCCAACTAGCAGGTAAACCACCCCGCAGCTCAAGGTATGCACAAGCCCCAGTGCGACAATCTGTACGGGGATTGGCCAAGCTGAGCCGGGCTCGGTGAACTGTGGTAACAGCGCCAGGAAAAGAAGAAACACTTTCGGATTGAGGCCGCTGATGCAGGCCCCTTTGATTGCCCATCGTTGCCAGGAGTCGGTTTCTTGAACCTCTCCCGCCTCTGGTGCTGAGGGGTGGCGCAGCAAGTTGATGCCGAGCCATATCAAGTAACCGGAGCCTGCGACGGTCATCACAATCATGGCCATAGGCGAGCCCGCTACGATCCCTCCAACACCTGCCGCTACGATCACAGTCGCTAACAGATGACCACTCAACAAACCACCCACGGCAGGGACGACAACACGCCCTCGCAAGCCGGCCGAGATAGCGTAGGCCCAGTCGGCGCCGGGGGTGATCACGAAAAGGAACGACACCACCCAGAAGGCGGCAAAGGTGCTGAAACTCATCTCATCTTCCGAATAGGGGATGGCTCTCTGGTGACGAAGCGGGCCATCTGGCCGAATTCGGAAAGGAAGAATATAGATTAAGCGATAGAATATTCTTTTAAACTGAACTGCATAAATCAGTCGATCAGGGAGAATATTTCGATTGGACAGGATTGATAGGAGGATTCTTGCTGAGCTGCAAAAGGATGGAAGGCTCACCGTCACAGAGCTGGCCGAGCGCGTCGGGCTCAGCTTGTCTCCCTGCCATCGTCGGGTACGTACCTTGGAAGAGTCGGGGGCGATCCAGGGTTACCGAGCCCAGCTTGATCCCGTCACCCTGGGCCTAAACTTCTCGGCGGTGGTCTTTGCCACGTTGCGTGAGGGGGATCGAAACGCCGTCGCTGCGTTCGAAGCCGCACTTATCGATATTCCACAGATAGTCGAAGCCCAGCGCCTTTTCGGGGAGCCGGACTATCTGCTGCACGTCGTTGCTCGCGATCTGCCGGCGTTTCAGAAGCTCTACGACGACAGCCTGTCAGGGCTGCCCAATGTGCAACGACTGACTTCCACCCTCGTCATGAAGTGTGTGATTCAGGACAGAGCATTACCGCTGTAACTTCAGGGAAGACGGCTGTTGGAACGTCCGCCATTGGCCGGGAGGTGCCGCTCGTCGACGACAGCTGTCGGCCAGAAACGGACACACCGCTCCAATCGCAAATTTGTCCCCTTTGCCCGTGAACCTTGCGTTGCGGCCCGCAGTCTTAGCCCGGTCTCGAAGTCCAGTTGCCAGCAACTCCAGCAAGGCGCTTCACCGGTCTTCCGCCGCGCCTTTAACGCCAATACCGTCGTCATCCCATCAGAGCTGTTCGCCGTTCATGCGCCAATCCGCCCGCACCTCCCGCATTGTCTCGTTTTGCCTCATTTCGTTGTTCCCTCTGTTCGCCAGTCCCGCCCATGCCAGCGGGGAAAGGCAATTGCTGGCGGCCATCAACGACTACCGCGCCCAACCCCAGCGCTGCGAGAGACGCACGGTCCAGGCGTTGGCACCGCTGGCGCTGAAGTCGAGCCTGGCCTTGCCGGTCGGCTTTAACGGCGGTTTGCGGGAAGCGTTGAAGGCTTCCGGCTATCAGACGGTGACGGTGCGGACCATCCGCCTGGTCGGGGCGGAGGATGCCGAGGCAGCCTTTGCCATGCTCCGGCGCGGTTACTGCGGGGCCCTGCTCGATACGCAATTCGCCGATATCGGCGTCAGTCGCACAAGAAGCAAGTGGCGGGTGGTACTGGCGCGGCCCTTGTTCGATAACCATCTGGGCGATTGGAGGGCGGCGGGCAAGGCCTTGCTGGTCCAGGTCAACGCGGCACGGGCGAAGCCGCGCCTGTGTGGTCGTCGGCGCTTCGCCGCCGCACGGCCATTGACCTGGAATTCCGCCCTGGGGGCGGCGGCCCAGGAACACAGTCGGGCGATGGCCAACGGCAACTACTTCGCACACCAGGACCCCGACGGTGATTCGCCGGCGGATCGGGCGCGGGCCGCCGGCTACCGTGGCCGGCAGATCGGCGAGAACATCGCCGCCGGACAAGGCTCATCGAGCAAGGCGCTGGAAGGCTGGCTGGCCAGCCCCGGGCATTGCGCCAACCTGATGACCCCGCTGTTTACCCAGGTTGGCGCGGCCTATGCAGCGCAATCGCGTAGCGACGCGGGAATATATTGGACGATGCTGTTCGGCGCGCCCTGAGTTGTAGTCGCGGATCTCTTGCGTGTGGGCGACCCCACTGCCACGGGCGCCAAAGCGAAGGGGGCTTGCAATGAGGGGGAGTCCATATACGGACCTTAAACGGCAGCACCTGACCAAGCCAACCTGACTAGCGCAGCGGCTCACTGGTACTCGGGCTACAGCGGCAGAGACCTATCTTGAATCACGCGCTTCATCACCAGGGTGGAGGTTAACCGATACCTCCTACAGCAAGAGCCTTCCCGTTGCCTCTCGAATGGCTACTTGGCTTGGTCGTCGCATAGGAGGAGGTGAACACTAAACGGTGCGTGCACCGGACGTACTACAGTTGACGACGGGGGCCTTGGTGCGAAATTGAACGGAATTGACCAGTACGCGCCAAAGTGACGACCGGCAGAAAGCGGCCCAGACTGTGTAAAAACGTTGGCATCGACCTTGCTGTGATTTGATGGATTCAAAATCAGTGGAGGACGCCAATAAAGCGCTTTATCCAGGGAGAGCATCGAGGGCAAAGCACGCTACTTCCCGAGAGCCTGGATGACTATGTGGCGGACACCAACCCGGTGCGGGTGGTCGATGTTTTCGTCGATGAGCTCGACCTCGGCACGCTGGGTTTCGACGGTGTCGTCCCGGCGGAAACCGGCAGACCGGCCTACCATCCTGCCGATCTCCTGAAGATCTACATCTACGGCTATCTCAATCGCATCCAATCCAGTCGCCGTCTTGAGCGAGAGGCCCAGCGCAATGTCGAATTGATGTGGCTGACCGGACGTCTGATGCCGGACTTCAAGACCATCGCCAATTTCCGCAAGGATAACGGCAAGGCAATCCGCGGCGTCTGTCGGCAGTTCGTGGTGCTGTGCCAGCAGCTTGGCCTGTTCGCGGAAGCGCTGGTGGCCATCGATGGCAGCAAGTTCAAGGCGGTCAACAATCGCGACCGCAACTTCACCAGCGCCAAGCTTCAACGGCGCATGGCGGAGATCGAGTCCAGCATCAATCGTTAGCTGGCGGCGCTCGATACCGCAGATCGTCAGGAACCTACCGTTGCTCAGGTCAAAGCCGAACGCCTCCACGACAAGATCGTGCGTGGTCGACGCAGGATGCGCGAGTTCATGAGCGAATAGTCTAGGTCGTTCAGAGGGTTGATGCCGGAGGTGCGTGGAGCCTTCGAGGGGGCACAGGCTGGCACCCTCATTCCAAACTTGCGCACGGATAGCCTCGTGCTGCAGCGCATCTGGAACGACGCCGGTTAGCTCATCGCTCCCGTCCGGTTGGGCATCGCTGAGTGATCAATTCCAGTGGTGACCCCGCATATATCCGCGGCAATCAATCCCGGCACTGGACGCATCCTTCCTGCCCGGCGGTGCCATGCCTACCCCGCTGCGCCGGCTCAGTCGCGCGCGCGGCTGAACACGTAGTCGTGATCCTTTTCGGTGGTGGCGCTAGCTGGCGCTCGGGTTCGCGAGGATGCGGTACGTGCAGCGGCGGTCGCCGGCGAGGAAGTGCTCGACGCGTTCGACGGTGACGCCGTCGCCGAGCACCTCGCGAAACAGCGTCAGCTCGCCGCCGCAGAGCCGGGTGCAAAAGTGCGCGGCCTTGGCGATCGCACAATGGTTTTCCACCAGTTCGATGGTCCCGTCCTGAGCCGGCCGGCACTCGGCCATGAAACCTTCCTCGCAGCGGATCCTGACCAGGGCGGCCACCCGCTGGTCGAGCGGCAGGTCCTGGCGGGGCATCTGCGCGCGATAGGCGGCCACTTGCTTGCGTGTCCAGCCGTCGGTCAGGCGCTCCAGGCCTTCTTCACCGAAGGTGCTCTGCACCACCTGCAGCATCTCGACCGCCAGCCCCGCGTGGTGATCAGGGAAACGCGCATTGGCCTTCGGCGTCAGCCGCCAGATGCGCGCGGGCCGGCCAATCTTGCGCTGCTCATCGCTGAACTCGACCAAACCCTCGCCGTAGAGGACGGAAAGGTGCTGGCGCACGGCCATGGCCGTCACGCCTAGTTGCTGCGCGACCTGCGCCGTGGCCTGGGGGCCGTCCCGCTTGAGCAGGAAAAGGACCCGATCCCGACCGGAGCCGGGCGCCTCGGCATTCTTGCTGGCCACACGCATCGCTGCTTCCATTTCCATACTTAGGAAAGTTCATTATTGACATTCGAGGGGCGACCGTCTAGCAGTGAAGTTTGGCGGCTCGGCAGCCCTGCCGAGGGCCTAGGCCGCAGCCTGGAGTGGCGCCATGAGTGAATTCGTCAGGGTCGCCCGCGTGGGCGACATCAAGCCGGGTAGCGGCAAGACCGTGTACCTGGGGGCTACGCCCGTCGCGCTGTTCAACGTCGCCGGCCAGTACTTCGCCATTCACAATAGCTGCCCGCACGAAGACGGCCCGCTGGGCGAAGGCACGCTCTGCGGCTGCGTGGTGACCTGCCCCGTGCACGCCTACGAGTTCGACGTGACCAACGGCGAATGCCTGACGGAATCGGCCTATCGGGTCGAGCAGTTCGAGGTGCGGGTGGAGGGCGACGACATCTTGCTGCGGCCCTCGGCGGAGGGCTGACGCGGGGCTGGTTTCGCTGCCCGGCGCCGCGCTCCGCGACCCGCAACTCCCCCGCCGTCACCGGCAAGTGCGCGAGCGCCCCCAGCCAGAGAATTTGCCGAGTATCTCTACTTTAAAAAGAATATAGTTGCTAAATATAGGACTGCGATTCAGGGATGGGCGATCGAATCCTCCGTTGTGGGGGGACGAGGAGGGCAGTGATGAGCACTGATAATGCGAAGATCCGCGAACTCAGCAGTCGGGCGTACAAGTACGGCTTCGTCTCCGACCTGGAGAGCGACGCCGCCCCGCGCGGGCTCAACGAGGACATCATCCGCCTGATCTCGGCCAAGAAGAACGAGCCGCAGTGGCTGCTCGACTGGCGCCTGAAGGCCTACCGTCACTGGCTGACCATGCGCGAGCCGAGCTGGCAGAACGTCCACTACGCCCCCATCGACTACCAGGACATCATCTATTACTCGGCGCCCAAGCCGAAAACCCCGGGGCCCAAGAGCCTCGACGAGGTCGACCCCGAACTGCGCACGATGTTCGGCAAGCTCGGCATCTCGCTCGCCGAGCAGGAGCGCCTGACCGGCGTGGCGGTGGACGCCGTGGTCGACTCGGTCTCGGTGGCGACGACCTTCAAGCAAAAGCTGGCCGAGGTCGGCGTGATCTTCTGCTCCTTCTCCGAGGCCGTGCAGAATCACCCGGATCTGGTGCGTAAATACCTGGGTTCGGTCGTCCCCTACAGCGACAACTTCTTCGCCACGCTGAACTCGGCGGTGTTTTCCGACGGCTCCTTCTGCTACGTGCCCAAGGGGGTGCGCTGCCCGATGGAGCTGTCGACCTACTTCCGCATCAACGCCGCGGACACCGGCCAGTTCGAGCGCACGCTGATAGTCGCCGAGGACGACGCCTACGTGAGCTACCTCGAGGGCTGCACCGCGCCGATGCGCGACAAGAACCAGCTGCACGCGGCGGTGGTCGAACTGATCGCGCTGGATGATGCGCAGATCAAGTACGCCACGGTGCAGAACTGGTACCCGGGCGACGCCGAAGGGCGCGGCGGCATCTACAACTTCGTCACCAAGCGCGGCAAGTGCGCCGGCAGAAACTCGAAGATCTCCTGGACCCAGGTCGAGACCGGCTCGGCCATCACCTGGAAGTATCCGGGCGTCATCCTCCAGGGCGACGACTCGGTCGGCGAGTTCTACTCGGTCGCCCTGACCACCAACCACCAGCAGGCGGACACCGGCACCAAGATGATTCACATCGGGCGCAACACGCGCAGCACCATCCTCTCCAAGGGGATCTCCGCCGGCCATGGGCAGAACACTTACCGCGGCCTGGTGAAGATCCAGAAGGGGGCGGCCGGCGCCCGCAACCATACCCAGTGCGACTCCCTACTGCTGGGCAGCCAGTGTGGCGCGCACACCTTCCCCTATCTCGAGGTGAAGAACCCCAGCGCTCGGGTCGAGCACGAGGCCTCCACCTCGAAGATCAGCGAGGAACAGCTGTTCTACTGCCGGCAGCGTGGCATCCGCGAGGAAGATGCGGTGCCGATGATCGTCAATGGCTTCTGCCGCGAGGTGTTCAAGGAACTGCCGATGGAGTTCGCGGTAGAAGCCCAGAAACTGCTGGGCGTGAGCCTGGAGGGTTGCGTCGGCTGAGGGCCGAGGTTTGAAGGCTGAGGTGGAGCATGCTCGAGATCAGGAATCTGCACGCCAATGTCGAGGGCCGCGAGATCCTTCGGGGCATCACGTTGCGGATTGGCGCCGGCGAGGTGCACGCGATCATGGGGCCGAACGGCTCGGGCAAGAGCACCCTGGCCCAGGTGCTGGCGGGCCATGAGGCCTACGAGGTCAGCGGCGAGGTGCTTTATGAGGGCCGGGATCTGCTCGCCATGGCGGCGGAAGAGCGCGCGGTCGCCGGCATCTTCCTGGCGTTCCAGTACCCGGTGGAGATTCCCGGCGTCGGCAACCTCTACTTCCTGCGCACGGCCCTCAACGCGGTGCGCAGGCAGCGCGGGCTCGAGGAGCTCGACGCGCTGGACTTCCTCACGCTGGCCAAGGAGCGCATGGCGCTGGTCGAGATGGACCAGAGCTTCATGAGCCGCGCGGTCAACGAAGGCTTCTCCGGTGGCGAGAAGAAGCGCAACGAGATCTTCCAGATGATGATCCTGGAACCCAAGCTGGCCATCCTCGATGAAACCGACTCGGGCCTGGACATAGATGCGCTGCGCACTGTCGCCGCTGGCGTCAACGCGCTGCGGCGTGAAGACCGCGCGCTGCTGGTGATCACCCACTACCAGCGCCTGCTCGACTACATAGTGCCGGACCATGTGCATGTCATGGCCAACGGCCAGATCGTGCAGTCCGGCGACAAGACGCTGGCCGTCGAGCTCGAGAAGCACGGCTATGCCGGCTTCGAGCAGGGGCCGACAACCGGAGCCACGCCATGAACGGCGAAGCGAGCACGGCGTTCCTCGCCCGCCTCGAACCCAGGGTCGACGGTCGCCAGCCGGTCTGGTTGGGGGATCTGCGTCTCGCGGCGTTCCACTGGGTGGCCGAACAGGGTTTTCCCACGGCCAAGGACGAGGCCTGGAAGTACACGCGAGTCGCGCCCATCCTGGCCATCCCGTTCCAGCCGGCCGGGCCCGGCGCGAGCCGGCAGCTGTCCGCCGCGAACGTCGAGCAGCTCTGCGGCGACCTCGGCGGCCCGCGGATGGTCTTCGTCAACGGCTATTTCGCCGCTGAACTCTCTGCGTTGAAGGGCCTGCCCCCAGGCGTCCAGCTCGGCAGCCTGGCCGCACTGCTCCCGGCCGACAGCGGGGCGCTCGAGGACCTGTTCGCCCGTGCGTTCCGCTCGCAACCGCAGGCCTTCACCGCGCTCAATGCGGCCCTCGCCGAGGACGGGGCCCTGGTGCGGATCCCCGCCGGCACCCGGGTCGAGGCGCCGATTCACCTGGTGTTTCTTTCGGCCCCCGGCACTACGCCGCTGGCGGCGCATCCGCGCGCCCTGGTGCAGGTGGGTGCCGGGAGCCGCGCGACCGTGGTGGAAAGCCACCTGGGTAGCGGGGCAGGGGTCTACCTCAGCAATGCCGTCACCGAACTGGTGCTCGAGGCTGGCGCGACGCTCGAGCATTACAAGCTGCAGGACGAGAGCACCTCGGCGTTCCATGTTGCGCTCCTTGGCGTGCGCCAGGCCGAAGACAGCCGCTTCGTCGCGCACTCCTCGGCACTCGGTGCGGCGCTGGCGCGGCAGGAGGTGCGGGTGCTGCTCGAAGGCCCCGGCGCCCAGGTCGTTCTTGATGGTCTTTACCTGCCCCGCGGCGAGCAGCACCTGGACAACCAGACGTGCATCGAGCACCTGGCACCGCGCTGCACCAGCCGCGAACTCTATAAGGGCGTGATCGACGGGTGTGGCCACGGGGTCTTCGACGGGCGCATCATAGTGCGCCCGGGCGCGCTGAAGACGGATGCCAGCCAGACCATCAAGACGCTGCTGTTGTCGGCGTCGGCCCAGGCCAACACCCAGCCGCGGCTGGAGATCTTCGCCGATCAAGTCAAGTGCGCCCACGGCGCCGCCGTCGGCCAGCTGGATGAACAGGCCGTTTTCTATCTGCGTTCGCGCGGGATATCCGAGGCGGCGGCGCGGTCCCTGCTGACCTATGCGTTCGCCAGCGAGATGCTCGAACTGATTCGCCTGGAGCCGCTGCGGGCCCGGGTGGAGCGCCTGGTGGCCGCGCAGCTGCGGGGCCTGGAGGTGGCGGCATGAGCAACCTGGAAACCAGCCTGCAGACACCGCCGAAACGGCTCGACCTCACGGCCGGCTACGACGTCGAGCGGGTGCGCCAGGCCTTCCCGATACTCGCGGAGACGATCTACGGAAAACCCCTGATCTACCTCGACAGCGCTGCGACCAGCCAGAAGCCACAGGCGGTCATAGACGCGATGTCGCGCTTCTTCCTGAAGGAAAACGCCAACGTGCACCGTGGCGTGCACTTTCTCTCGGTGCGTGCCACCGAGGAGTATGAGAAGGCGCGGGCGAAGGTCCAGCGGTTTCTCAACGCCGAGCACGTCGAGGAAATCGTCTTCGTCCGCGGCACCACCGAGGCGATCAATCTGGTCGCGCAAACCCTTGGCAAGACCCAGGTCCACGCCGGCGACGAGGTGCTCATCAGCGCCATGGAGCACCACTCGAACATAGTTCCCTGGCAGATGCTCTGCGAGCAGACCGGCGCCCATCTGCGGGTGGCGCCCATCGACGATGCCGGCGAACTCCTGCTGGATGAGCTGGAACGGCTGATCGGGCCCAGGACCAGGCTGGTGGCGGTCGCCCATGTCTCGAACGTGCTGGGGACCATCAACCCGATCCAGCGCATCGTCGAGCTCGCCCATGCCCGGGGCGCGCGCGTGCTGGTCGATGGCGCCCAGGCGGCCCCGCACCTGAGGCTCGACGTGCGCGCCCTGGGCTGCGACTTCTATGCCCTGTCGGGGCACAAGATGTACGGCCCCACCGGCGTAGGCGTCCTTTATGGCCGCCGCGAACTGCTTGAGGCGATGCCGCCCTACCAGGGCGGCGGCGACATGATCCTTTCGGTCAGCTTCGAAAAGACCCTCTACAATAAGCCGCCCTACCGCTTCGAGGCGGGCACGCCGAACATGGCCGGCGCGATCGGGCTCGGCGCGGCGATCGACTTCCTCGGCGAGCTGGGGGCGGAGGCCATCGCTGCCCACGAGCAGACTGTGCTGTCCTACGCGCAGCAGGCGCTCGCGGCGGTGCCCGGCCTCCGGCTGATCGGCACCGCGCCGGAAAAGGTCGGCGTACTGTCTTTCGTCCTCGACGGCATCCATCCGCACGATATCGGTACCGTCCTCGACCGCGAGGGTATCGCGATCCGCACCGGGCACCACTGCGCCCAGCCGCTGATGCAGCGATTCGGCCTGGCCGCCACGGCCCGCGCCTCGCTCGGCTGCTACAGCACGGAGCAGGACATCGATGCGCTGGTGACTGGCCTGGCCAAGGTCCGGGAGCTGTTCCAATGAACGGCGAGCTGCGCGATCTCTACCAGGACGTGATCATCGACCACGGCAAGCGGCCGCGTAATTTCCGCCCGCTGGAGGGCGCTACCCATACGGCGGAGGGCTTCAATCCGCTGTGCGGCGATCAGCTCAGGGTTTATATCCAGCTCGCGGACGGGGTGATCGAGGACATTGCCTTCCAGGGGGCCGGCTGTGCCATTTCCCAGGCCTCGGCGTCCTTGATGACCATGGCGGTCAAGGGAAAACGGCAGGAGGAGGCGCTGGCGCTGTTCGACCGGGTGCATGCGTTGCTCACCGAGGGTCCGGATGCCCAGGCGGCACCTGCGGAGCTCGGCAAGCTGGCGGTGCTCGCCGGGGTCTGGGAATTTCCGGTGCGGGTCAAGTGCGCGACGCTGGCCTGGCACACGCTGCGCAGCGCCCTCGAAGGGGGCAGCGCGCCGGTCACTACGGAGTAAGCCATGGCAGCCGAGCGGCATATTCCCGGCATCCGCTTCAGCGACGCGGCGCGGCAGGTCCTGCGCGACGCCCTGGCGGACGGCCGCAGCGGCTTGCTGCGGCTGAGGATCGACGAGCGCTTCGAGCATGAGCTGCTCTTCGGGTCCGGCACGGAGGAGGATATCGCCGTCGAAACGGACGGCATCAGTCTGTGGCTCGACCCCGCGAGCGCGCGCCGGGCCGATGGGCTGGCCATCGACTACGTGCAGGAACTGCGCGGCGCCGGTTTCACCTTCGACAACCCCAACCAGCCGGGCCACGCCCAGCGGATAGCGCTCAAGCGAGATTGCACGGCCACGCTGATTCCGCGCGGGGAGCCGCTACGGCTGGCACGGGGCGAGTGGGTCGTCGTGACCCAGTCGCTCGGCGGCAGCTTCACGATCAGGACCGCCAGCGGCCAGCTCGCGCGGATCGCAGCTGGCGAGGCCGACGCCCTGGGGCTGAGCATGCCCCAGGCGAGCGCCCAGCCGGCGTCCGGTACTTTGAACGTCCAGCAGGTCCTCGACGTGCTGCGGACCGTCTACGATCCGGAGATCCCGGTCAACGTGGTCGATCTCGGGCTGATCTACCAATGCCAGGTCCAGCCGCTGGAAGGCGGCGGCCAGCGAGTCGCGATCAGGATGTCGATGACCGCGCCCGGCTGTGGCATGGGCGAGGTGCTGAAGGAGGAGGCGCGGGCCAAGGTCCAGGCGCTCCCCGGCGTCAGTCAGGTCGAAATCGAGCTGGTCTGGGAGCCGCCCTGGGACCAGAGCCGCATGTCCGAGGCGGCCCGCCTGCAGCTTGGTCTGTTGTGAGGGGCCCGAAGGAAGCAGTTCCAGAGAACCCATTGTGAGGAGCCAGTCATGAGCAACCGACTCGCCAATGAAACCTCGCCCTATCTGAGGCAACACGCAGAGAACCCGGTGGACTGGTATCCCTGGGGTGACGAAGCGTTCCGTCGCGCCCGCGACGAGGACAGGCCGATCCACCTGTCGGTGGGCTATGCCGCCTGCCACTGGTGTCATGTGATGGCCCACGAGTCGTTCGAGGACCCGGATCTCGCGCGCCTGCTGAACGAGCACTTCATCAACATCAAGGTCGACCGCCAGGAGCGGCCCGACCTCGACGACATCTACCAGAAAGTCGTGCAGATGCTGGGGCAGGGCGGTGGCTGGCCGCTGACGGTGTTCCTCACCCCGCAGCGCGAGCCGTTCTTCGGCGGCACCTACTTCCCGCCGCAGCCGGGCCACGGCCGGCCCGGCTTCGCCCAGGTTCTGCTTGGGCTGAGCGAGGCCTGGCGGAACAACCGCACGGCGCTGCGGCAGAACGTCGAACAGATCCACCAGGGCTACCGCCTCATGGCGGAGCTCCAGTTGCAGGGTGATACGCCGCTGGAGCAAGACCAGCCGGCCGCGGCGGCCCGGTTGATCGCCAAGAGCACCGACCGCATCCACGGTGGCCTGGGGCAGGCGCCGAAGTTCCCCAATCCCTCCTGCCATGACCTGGTCCTGCGGCTCCATCAGCGCCTGGGCGAGCCGGACCTGCTGAGCTCCCTCGAGCTGACCCTCGAGCGCATGGCGGCCGGTGGCCTCTACGACCACCTCGGCGGCGGCTTCGCCCGCTATTGCGTGGACGAGCGCTGGGCCGTGCCGCACTTCGAGAAGATGCTCTATGACAACGGCCAGTTGGTGAAGCTCTATGCCGACGCCTATCGCGCGACCGGCAATCCCTCCTGGCGGCGCGTGTTCGAGGAGACGATCGACTACATCCGGCGCGATATGACCCATCCCGAGGGCGGCTTCTACGCCAGCGAGGACGCCGACAGCGAGGGTGAGGAAGGCAAGTTCTACGTGTGGACTCCGGTGCAGGTGCAGGCCGTCCTCGGCGCTGCGGACGCTGCCTTGGCCTGCCGGGCCTACGGCGTGAGCGCGGCGGGCAACTTCGAGCATGGCAGCACGGTGCTGCACCGCGCCACCGCGCTGGACGCGGGCGAGGAGGCGCAACTGGCGGGCCTGCGCGAGAAGCTGTTGGCGGCGCGGGCCCAGCGCATTCGTCCGGGGCGCGACGAAAACATTCTCACCAGTTGGAACGCGCTGATGATCCAGGGCCTCTGCGCCGCCTACCAGGCCACGGGAAGCGCGGGCCACCTGGACACCGCGCGGCGCGCCGCCGAGTTCCTCCAGGACCACCTTTCGACCCCCGAGGGTGGCTTGTACCGGGCCTGGCGCGAGGGCACGGCCAAGGTCCCGGGCTTCCTCGAGGACTACGCCTTCCTCGCCAACGCGCTGCTCGATCTCTACGAGTGCGACTTCGACCCGCACCATCTCGCCCGGGCCACGCGGCTGGTCGAACTGATCCTCGAGAAGTTCTGGGATGATGGCCTCTACTTCACCCCCAGCGATGGTGAACAGCTGGTGCACCGACCGCGCGCGCCGCACGACAATGCCTGGCCTTCGGGTACCTCGACCAGCGTGTTCGCCTTCCTGCGACTCTTCGAGCTGACCGGTCGCGAGCTCTACCGCGAGCATGCCGAGCAGGTATTCGCCATGTACCGCGCCGCGGCCGCGCAGAACCCCTTCGGCTTCGCCCATCTCCTGGCCGCGCAGGACTTCGCCCAATGCGGCCCGCTGAGCGTCGTCATTGCAGGCGAGCGCGAGGCCGCCAGCGCCTTGCTGGCGAGCCTGCATCGGCGCTACCTGCCGGCACGGGTGCTGGCCTTCGCCGAGGACGTTCCCCTGGGCGCGGGCCGCACGCCACTCGCCGGACAAGCCACCGCCTATGTGTGCCGCAACCGCACCTGCGCTGCCCCCGTGACCAGCGCTGCGGCGCTGGTTGAGCGTTGCCTGGGTGAAAGCGCGTAGCCGAACCAGCGATGGAAAGCGGCCAGGATGTCGAGCGCCTGGTACACCGCCGAAAAGCGACTGATCGCGTCGATCACATAAGTGCTGACGGAGACAGCGGTCAGTACGCCCAGTAGCAAGGTGACCGAATGGCCAGCCGCGGCCAGGGTGACATTACAGCCCCACATCCTCGTCGGTGTGAGCCTGGAGAGGATCCCCGGCGACACCACGATCTTTGATTTGAACTTGGGAATCCACGTCCTTAGGGCGTGGTTTTGAGTAACCGGCTCTACCTGTTACGACTGTGGTAGTCAAGGTTGTGCGACGACGCTGCGCGCGAGGGCAAGCCAGGAGTTGCACGGAGCGTCCAGGAGCCCTGTGCCGGTGTTTTGCACAGCGGTTGCAGGATTCGGTAGCCCGGATGCAATCCGGGGGAAGCTCGGCGACTCCCGGATTTCATCCGGGCTACGGTCGACGAGGCCAAGCAGGTTCTTTCTCGTCATCGGTTGAACGAACAGACGGTCCGCCACTGAAGGGTAATTCCCAGCTAGTGAGTGACTGGTCAAGGCAGAATTGGTCACTCCATGCGCAACTATGGAGCAACCGGAAAGCCCCATGTCCAGCAATGGATCTCACCGGAGTGACCCGGCAGCGCGATCCGGCCTGGCTGGCCCGCTGGCTCAAGGAGCCCGACCGCATGCTGGGCGAGCAGGACCCCCTGGCCATGGCCCTATATGCGCAATACAACCAGATGGCCATGCCCAACCTGCGCCTGACGGATGGCGATGTCGCGGCGCTGATCCAGTACCTCACGGAAGAGAGTGCACGGATGCAGGCTCAGACTCCCGGCGTCTCGGTGGGCAGGGAGGCTCGGCAGCTCGAGTAGGGGTGGTGGGGCTTATCCTCGGTAGCTTAGTGGCTGGGGCAACGGCACACCGCCGCAGCCCAGTTTGTGCCGCCATTCTCCCATATCAACAACGGAAGCAACCTTCGGCTCGCGCATCAAGGCGAACCGACAGCCACGTCTCATCGGCAGCAAAGTAGCGAGCGGGATGATGCTCAGGACTTAGGGTCGACAGGAGGGGAGACGGTCTGGTCGAGCGCGTCACGACGAAGGGCCCAACAGCGCATCAACGTCAGAATCAGACGGGTATAGACGGTCGTGGAGAGAAGGCCCTGATCCAGCAGAGCTCGGGCGTAGCCACGGGCTCGGCTCAGCGCGTGCTTGGCATCCTCAGCGGTCGGGGCGTTCTTCAGCTTGGCCACGTAGTCGGACCACGTGGCCAGCGCCTTTGGGCCGACGCCGTTAGGGAGCAGTGGTTCAGCGGGGCGTTTGGCAGCCATGGGCGTCCTCCTAAGGCAGAGACAACGACGGGGAGCCGTTCTTCCGCCAATTCTAGGTCAGGCAGTGGAGGACCAGGTGAGCGCTTGATCCCAGGCAGGGGAGCGCGGGCGGTTTGAGGCTGAACCTGCGTCCGGTCCTTCCTCAGTTGGGGGCCGGGGCAGACGCGGATTCGCGGTTGTCCAACAGGCAGTCAATCTGCGCCAACAGATCCTTGCGGGTTGAGGTGGTCTGGCGAACGTGCTTGCCGTTGGGCTGCAGCATCGAGAACGCCGTCGACCAGTGCCCCCAGAAACCGCGACAGCTGTCATCGCGACGGATGAGCACTCCCCGGTATTCGTACTCGCCCTCCGTATCCTTGACCCGCTTACAGCTGTGATGGGCTCCGGTTGGTTGAGATGGCTTACGATGTGGACGATGGTGCGTATAGCCTTCATCTCTCCTGCGAATGTGGCCATAAGCTCCGGCCGATCCAGGGCGATCAGCTCGTTCTGTTGCTGAACTTCATCCATCAGCTTGTGGGCTTCCTGCCTCACGTCGAGTGCGAACTGCCTCATCAATTTCAGCGCCGTCGTGGGTTTGATCCCAAGCGTCTCGCCGGCGGCGAGGAGAATGTCGCTGTTCAGATGTGCCAAGCGGTCTTCGGTTCCGATCGGCCAAGCACCTTATATGGATAAGAGGACGGTGCCGCGCAGAATAAGACGAATCCATGGCGCTTTCGTGACAGTGCAGGGTCTTATTGCCGCCGAGAAACCGATAGGGAGCAAGGCAAACAGCGAAAATCAGGCGCATAGTTGGACACTGAGGAGCCGAAGACATGAAGTGGGATATTCCGTTTCGTGACCGGGTGGAGGCGGGCCAGACCCTGGCCGCGGCGTTGGCGGCGTGGCGCGAGCAAGCCGATGTGCTCGTGCTGGCCTTGCCACGGGGCGGCGTGCCGGTCGCCTATGAAATTGCCAGCGCACTGGCCCTGCGGCTGGATTTGATGCTGGTGCGCAAACTAGGCACGCCCGGTCATAAGGAGCTGGCGATGGGCGCCATTGCCAGCGGCGGCGTGCAGGTGTTGAACGATGATGTCATCCGTCACCTGCACATACCCCCTGCGGCCATCGACGCGGCCGTGCAAGAGGAAGTTCTGGAGCTGCAGCGCCGTGACCTGGCCTATCGGGGCGAACGTCCCGCGCCAGCCGTGGCCGGGCAACGGGTGATACTGGTCGATGACGGACTGGCGACCGGTGCCACCATGCGTGCGGCGATTGCGGCGGTACGCCAGCAGGCGCCGGCGCGCATCGTAGTCGCCGTACCGGTCGCGCCCGTGGAGACGCTGGCGATGCTGCGCCCTCTGGTCGATCAACTGATCTGTCCGCTCGCCCCAGAGCCCTTCTTTTCCATTGGCCAGTGGTACCTCGATTTCGCCCAGACCACGGATGAGGAGGTGAAGACCTTGCTGAGCCAGGCTTGGCGGAGGGAATTGCGTGACGCTGCGCAATAGCCCTGCGTGCAGTCACTGGAATGCCGGGTGACAGGCCGTAGTGCGTGATCGTGGAGGACTGTTCTGTCTGCAAAGCAAAGACCTGAGTCTTGGCTAGTCGTGAGCCGAGTCAGGGTCTGTAGTGGACTCGCTGCGTTCCGAACAAGTCAGGATGACTTGCGAGGAGCCCGCTTAATTGGAGCCTATCGACATGAACCAAGAACAGTGGCTGCAACACCGGAGTCTGAGCTTGCCCCTGGCGGATGCCGAGTTGGACGCCGATCTGGCTCTGCCTGCCGACGCCAGCGGAATCGTGCTATTCGCCCATGGCAGCGGGAGCAGCAGGTTCAGTCCGCGCAATCGAATGGTGGCGGATTACCTCAATCACCTTGGGCTTGCCACGCTGCTCCTCGATTTGTTGACCGAGGACGAGCATCGCATCGATATGCTCAGCCGTGAGTTTCGGTTCGATATCGCGCTGTTGACGCGGCGGCTGCTAGCCGCGATCGACCACCTGCGCCACGACGAGGAGTTACGCCAGTTGCCAATCGGACTGTTCGGCGCCAGTACCGGCGCCGCCGCGGCCCTGAAGGCGGCTGCGGAGCGGCCGAGCGCTGTCGTGGCGGTGGTTTCACGCGGTGGCCGCACCGATCTGGCCGGGCCGGCACTGCAACAGGTCAAGGCACCCACCCTGCTGATCGTTGGCGAGTGGGATGACACCGTGCTGGCGCTGAACCGCGAGTCCGCCCGGCAACTGCAAGGCCCGCAGCGCTTGGAGGTAGTGCCGGGCGCGAGCCATCTGTTCGAAGAACCGGGCAAGCTCGAGGTGGTGGCCGAACTGGCCGGCAGTTGGTTGCTGAACCACCTGCAACCTCAGCCCGAATGAGGGGCGAGCCGCAGCACATCGATACGAAGCTCCGTCTCGTAGGGGGGCACGTTGCATTCGATGATATCGCTAGGTGCCACCTGCAGGCGCAGCCCGGTGATGTCGGCCTGTATCGGCTGTTTGCACACGCAACGATCGACTAAGACCGCAGTGCGGATCTCGTTGGCGCCCAGTTGCGCCAAGTAGCTGCTCGCGCGCAACAGAGAATGGCCCTCATACAGGACGTCGTCGACCAGCAGCAGGCGGGTTCGGGGCAGATCCAGTGTCGCCAATACCGGGTTTTCGGTCAGCGCGGTTTGGGCATACAACAGCGTCAGATCATCGGCGTAGCGCTTCAATTTGAGCGGGTAGAGCGGCAACTCGGGCAACCCGAACTTGTTGCACCAGGCGCTGTTGCAGCATGCGCGCCAGTGGCTCGCCGCGCCTTAGGATGCCGATCAGTACCGTTTGCCGCTGAGGGGAGAGTAGGGCGACTGTCTGCCTGGCCATCGCCTCCATGATGTTGTCGAGCTGCTCTGGCGTATAGAGACAGAAACGCTGCCCGCCGGGTTTCGGCTCCATAGTGGCCCCCCAGGGGGATAGGCTGGTCTGTATAACGTTAGCTCAGCTCGGCGGGCTGCAGGCGACGTGCGGGAAGACAACCCTGTGCTGGTCGAATTTTCTCGGACGGCTCGAACAAAGAAGGGCCGCTCGATGAGCGGCCCTTCTTTGTTCCGCATCCAGCCAGTCGGTGAACGCCTCGAAGTTAGCGAACGAGGTGATCGGCTCACCGTCGAGCAGATTGACGATCGATGCCTTGAGGCCGTCTGCCAGCTCGCGATCGGCAGCCCCTTGGGCGAAACCATCGGCGAACTCCTGATCGTGAACACTGGCGGGGGAGCCTGGCGCGGATTCGCGGGAGAAGCCACTGCGGTATCCGTCGGCGTAGAAGGTGCTGGAGTTGAGGCTCATGGGGTCTCCGGGGTAATGACTTGATGAACCCATCATCTCTCGGAATCCGGAAATGCAAGCCCAGCGGCGCTGGGTGCTACTCCTCGCTGTAGATGACCTCGAGCCAGGCCTCGTATGTTGCCGGCGTCCGGCCGAACGCCGGCGCGTTGGTCTCCGCCAGCCAGGTGGCCAAAGCCTCCGGCGTGGTGAACGCCGGGCTCATTGGAGTCCCTTCGTTGATGACCTGGTACATCATGAAGTGCGTGGCCAGGTCCTCCGACCGTTCAAGCGCGCTTCGCTCCAGGCGGCGTGCCCTGGGAAGTCTCGTCTGTGCATGGTGGCCTCCTGGAGGTTGCTTCTCGAATGGGAGTGTGTGCTGTCCATCCTTCACCGGCAGGGCGGCTGTGTGCAGGTCCAATGCAATTGAGTGTTCAGGTCGAATGCAATCAGGCGTGCAAGTGAATGCAATTTCCCAGTGTCGGCAAGGACCGGCCCGTTCTATTACGCCGAGAAGGTAGAGCCCACAGTGCTGGAGCAACCGAACGCCGAGCATTGGATGGCCGAGTTCCTCAAGCGTGCCTGGAGCCGGCGGCAGCGCCAGGCGACTGGCGCGATGGCGTAGGGGCAACCGATGCCGGTCTATGTCGATGATATGCAGTGGCCGTACAGAGGCATGAAGAAGTGCCACATGATCGCAACAACGGATGACGAACTGCATGAGATGGCCGCCAGGCTCGGTATGCGGCGCAGTTGGCACCGATTCCCTGCGTCTGGGTCGGGTATCTCGCGGCGTATCGCCGGTGCAGACCTGGATCAGCGCGATCAGGTGCGGCGGCATGCCACCCAGCCATTTGATGATGAGCGCCGCCACTGCATAGAGCAGCGCCGCGCCCAGGGCCAGGGCAATGCCCGCCAGGTAGTCGCCGCCGCTCTCGCCCTGCCCGCCGTGGCGATCCACCGCCAACTGACGGCGATGGGCTTCGCCGTACAGTCCGAGCAGCTCTTCACCGCGCCCCAGGCCGTGCTCCGCCATGTACGGGCCGAGGGTCTGCGGCCGTACTGCCTGATCCATCCGGGGCTGGATGAGGAGTGACCGGCAAGACCGCCCCTTGCTCGGCAGCTATTCGGCTCCAGACTCGCCCGCCACGCTGAATAGGCTCCTAGCGATGCCGCTGATAGCGGCCTATCAGCTCCGTCTGGGCCAGGATGTGCCCCGACATCGTCTGCTCCAGCATCTTCTTGGTCGGGTGTCGCAGGTCGGCAAGCACCGTATCCAGGGCATAGAGTTTGTGGAAATAATGGTGATTGCCAATCGGCGGACAGGGCCCGCCGTAACCGGTTCGTTGCCAGTCATTGAGTCCCTGCAGGGTACCCGGCGGCAGGTTCTTGTCCGTCACCCCCTCGGGCAGGATGCCTGCAGTGGGCGGCAGGTTGTACAGCAGCCAATGGACCCAGGTCATCTTCGGCGCGGCGGGGGCGGGTGCGTCCGGGTCGTCGACAATCAGTGCCAGGCTCCTGGTGCCGGCCGGCGGCTCCGTCCAGCTCAGGGGGGGAGAAAGATCCCGACCATCGCAACTGTGTATCGCGGGGATCGATTCGTTGGGCGCGAATGCCGCAGAGCTTAGTCTGAAGGTCATGGCCATATCTCCTTGGTTGCCAGGTGGATTCAGCAGCAGACCGCAACAGCGACGGCCGGCATTGCAGGCTGGCCGTAATCGGGGACTCCCTGAAAAGCATAGTGGTTCGACCCCGAAGCCTCAGGAAAACCGCCGCGTGGTCCGTGGCCGATAGGCCGGCCGGTTGGGAATCCGGCAGGTCGCTGGCTGTAGTTTGGGCCGCTGCCTAGACCGGCCAGCGCCGATGCCGACGCCGAACTGGCCGCCATCGAAGCCGGCGGCGGCTTCTTTGGGTTTGGCTTTCCACTGGGCGCCCATGGCGGCTCTCTCGCTGTTTGCGGATGGGGAACGGGTGCACGGGCCCATTGACGCTGCGCGTGACCTTGGTCTGCTTCTTCTTCGCCTCGCGGTACTGCTCGCTGCGAGTCAGGTAGCGAAGGACGGGTACGACGGTCTTGCTGACCTCGAGCATTTCATCGGGCGTCAGGGTCGTCCGGCCTGCGTACTTGGCAGTCAGCGCTTTGATCCGAGCCTCATAGCGAGCAGCCTCGCCGGGTTTCAGCGGGTCATAGGTCTCGAGGCCGTCGAGTTCCTTGCCCTGGAACGCTGCATACGCTCGCTCAGCGTTCGCTTGATCCTCGGGGGGCCATTGCCGGTGGTCGCCGCCAGGGCGCGCGTCGGGGACGGAAATGCCGGCGGCCTCGGTAATGCTGTTCAGACTGCCGGTGGCGGCGCCTAGCGAGGCGAGCACGCCGCCGGCGCCCTGGGTGAGGGTAGAAGCTCCGCTGCTGGCGCCGCTCTTGAGGTTTTGCCGGGAATACAGCCGGCGAGTGTGACGAGGAGGGTGATCGCCGCAGTCCCGCGCAACAGCCGGGACTGCTGGAATCGCATGATGCTCATGTGGAGTCCTTTCGGTGATAAGGACGTCCGACGTTACGCGCTGTTTCAGAACTGCAAGGGGCCTATTCAGCCCATTCCAAGGCTGTCACAGCAGCTCTGCCTGGGAGTACGTAATTGCACTAACTTGACCACCCGTTTGCACACCAGTTGACCAGTCATTTGCATTCACGCTGACCAGCTGTTTGCAGTTGATCAGTGTCAGCAGGTGCCACTCAGGGGGAGTGCGTCAGCCAGGCACCGAAGGGCAGCAACCGACCCAGGCTGTGTGAAAATGCCGGTATCGCCTAAATTTGATGAATCGATGTCAGCGGGGGCTGCACATGAAGCGATTCATCGAGGGGGAAAGTCGGGCACAGGTGAGTTTGCTTCCAGAGTGCTTGGATGACTACATCACCGACGAGAACCCAATCCGTGTGGTTGAAGCGTTCGTCGAGCAGCTCGATCTGGCTGGGCTGGAGTTTTCCGGTGCAACTCCTGCCACAACGGGGCGTCCGTCCTACCATCCCGCGGTGTTGCTGAAGATCTACCTCTACGGTTACCTCAACCGCATTCAATCCAGCCGTCGCCTCGAGCGCGAATGCCAGCGCAACCTCGAACTGATGTGGCTAACTGAACGGTTGGCGCCAGACTTCAAAACCATCGCTGATTTCCGTCGCGATAACGGCAAAGCCATCCGCAGTGTTTGTCGGCAGTTCGTCGTGTTGTGCCGCAACCTTGACCTGTTTTCCCAGTCGATCGTGGCCATCGACGGCAGCAAGTTCAAGGCCGTCAACAATCGCGACCGCAACTTCACCCAGGGCAAGCTGCGCGCCCGCATGGAGCAGATCGAGAAGAGTATCGATAGGTATCTGGCGGCGATGGACACCGCCGACCGAACCCAGTCCGATGTCGCCGAAGCCAAGGCAAGCCGACTCCAGGACAAGATCGAAAAGCTCAAGCAGCAAATGCAGGCACTCAAAGAGATGGAGCAACGGCTACGCGAGGCACCGGATGGGCAGGTGTCTTTGACTGACCCCGATGCTCGCTCCATGGCCACCAGTGGTCGAGGCACCGGAATCGTCGGCTACAACGTACAGACCGCCGTGGACACCAAACACCACCTGATTGTCGCGCACGAAGTGACCAACGTTGGCCACGACCGAACGGCGCTGGCCATGATGGCCGAGCACGCGCGCAACGCCACCGGAGTCGAAGCTCTCACGGTCGTAGCCGACCGCGGCTATTTCAGTGGCGAAGAAATTCTCGCCTGCGAGCAGTCCGGCATAACCACCTATGTACCCAAGCCACTGACGTCGAACAGCAAGGCTGACGGCCGCTTCGGCAAGCAGGACTTCGTGTATGTGGCCGAGAAGAACGAATACTGCTGCCCTGCTGGGGAAAGCTTGATCTACCGCTACACGAATCTCGAGGCTGGGCTGACGACGCATGCCTACTGGAGTTCTAACTGCAAGCAGTGTTCGATCAAGTCGCAGTGCACCAACTTGTCATTCCGAAGAGTTCGACGCTGGGAGCACGAGGGCGTCATCGATGCCATGCAACAGCGACTGGATCACCAGCCCGAGATGATGGGCGTGCGTCGTCAGACCGTTGAGCACCCATTTGGAACGCTTAAATACTGGATGGGTTCGACGCATTTTCTGACAAGAACACTGGCGCGCGTGAGCACCGAGATGAGCCTTCACGTGCTTGCCTACAACCTCAAACGACTGGTGAGCATCCTCGGCATCGCTGGAGCACTGGAAGCAAATGCGGGCCTAAAGAGTGATGGCCTTTTTCCGCCCTCTATTAGCCTTCTGAGAGGGGTTTCAACCGACGTCAGGGCTTACCTCCGCCTATTACGGCGATCTGTGGTGATCGGCTGCTTTGACTGCCAAGGCGTGCCCCGCTCTGGAGGTTGGTCGAGATGCGGGCTGTTTTCACACAGCCTGGACCCTTTGCAGTCGTTTAGCTGCTATTTTCACAACCACCGATAATGGCCGTTTGCGAGGTCACGCCGACGCCTCACTCGGAAAGACCGGCCTTGCGGTAGCCATCAACGAAATGCTCAAGCGTCGCAGCGTCGCGCAATGGCTCCGTCGTGGCCCAGTGGGTAGAGCATCGTGGCCGCCCGGCTTTATAGATATCGACCTGCTGCCCACCAGAATTCGGCACGAGCAGTCGAAGGTTTGTTTTCTCGACGCTGTAAAGCCTACAGCCGAAAGGGCTGGCGCATCTTTCATGGACGCCCGACGGGGTTCGCTGTAAACATTCCGACCGCTTGATTTTAGAGGAGACGCAGCATGGACCGATTCACGGGCGGTTGCCTTTGCGGCAACGTCCGAATTGTGGCCTCGGGACTCCCCTACCGGGTCGGCCTTTGTCACTGTCTCGACTGCCGTAAGCATCATGGGGCCCTTTTTCACGCTTCCGCGGTGTTCCCTCAGGATGCGGTGACGATCGATGGCGAAACACGCGACTACGCCGGGCGGTTTTTCTGTCCCCGCTGCGGCTCGTCCATTTTCGCACGCACCGCAGACGAAATCGAAGTGAACCTAGGATCCCTGGATGCCCCTGACCAACTGATGCCAACCTACGAAAGCTGGATCGTCCGTCGCGAGTCCTGGTTGCCGCCGTTTCCGCTCACGAGACGATACGAGCGCGATCGTGACGCCACGGGTCGCTTTGAAGAGTAGGTGGCACGAACGACCCACAACGGACGTTCGCGAGAGACAGAGATCGGCCGAGGCTGTGTAAAAACGTTTTCGAGCAGGTTTGGTGGTCTGAATCGGAACAAAAATCGCGCTCCTGGGTAAATTTCAGGTCTGCTGATTAACCAAACACCGGCAGATTTTACGTAGCAACGCAGACTTCAAAACGGGGGATGCGTTTTTACACAGCCTGGGCCAGAAGCAGACATAGTCAATCTGCCCCAAACCACGCAGCTCGTTATAGACAGCACGGATAGGCGCACACGCAACCGAGTCATGCCGCGCCCCTTGGAACCAGCTTTGTCGAACTCCGGTTGATGATGGGCACGAATGCGAGGAATTAAGTCCCAGACATCGTCCGAATCAATGCGCTGAGGCGCGAACTGACGCACCATCGCTTCGCCATCGATGATTGCAACAGCGATGGCGTAGGCGATGTTCATCTGCGCTGCGATTGGAGTAATGGGACGCTCCAGCTCCCACCAACCATGGTGGTAGACCGCATGGGACAGTTCGATATCGATGCTCTCGATGTCCTCGGCACGTAGCGGATGCTTACCACACGTGACCATTGCGCAGGATGCGAGCGCCGATAAGTGCCGCGAACTGATGGAAGACAATCAAATCCGGCGCGTACTGGTGACGGACGCAAGCGGGTGTTGCTGCGGCATCGTCAGCCAGGCCGATTTCGCTAACGAGGCGCAGGGATTGCGCCGGCGAAATCGTGCACGCGATTTCACGTCCGGCCGATACCGCTTCCAACGTTCTTCACTGAAATCGCCCCGGTCGAGCCTGCGTCACCATCGAAGTGAGCTCGATCGCCCTTCAGCGCTGCGGGCGCCTTATCCCTTAAACCCCTTCCCCACCAGATAAACCTCCCTCGACCGCGGCCGCGAGGCCTCTGGTTTGCGGATCACCACCTTCTCGAAGGAGGTGCGAACGTCCTTCAGGAATTCGTCAGAGCCTTCGCCCTGAAAGACTTTGACCACATAGTTGCCATTGGGCTTGAGCACTTTGCGGACCATATCGAGGGTGAGTTCGACCAGGTACATCGAGGCGGCTTGATCGGCGGCAGCGACGCCGCTGATGTTGGGGGCGATGTCGGAGACGATCAGATCGGCCTGGTTGCCGCCCAGCTTGTCGAGAAGCTGCTGGAACACCGCGTCATCGGTGAAGTCGCCCTGAATGAAGTCGACGTTATCCAGCGGGTCCATCGGCAGAATGTCGGTGGCTATAACCCGTCCCTTCTCGCCCACGAGCTTTCCGGCCACCTGCGACCAGCCGCCCGGCGCCGAGCCCAGGTCCATGACCAGCATGCCGGGGCGGATCAGCCGGTCCTTCTCGTTCAGCTCGATCAGCTTGTAGCTGGAGCGGGAGCGCAGGCCATCCTTCTGCGCCCGTTTGACGTAGGGATCGTTGACGTGTTCATTCAGCCAGCGGCTGCTGCTTTTGGATCGTTTCATGAGAGAGCCACGGAAAATCAGGGTGAGGTGCGGGTCAACGGAGCGAACAGAAGGACGCTGTTGGACGCAAAATGGCGGCAATTATAAGCCGATAATGCTGCGCAGGTTTAGTCCGCCGGGCAGGAGCACACGGCACCGCCCCACACGGCGCCCATCCGGCCACGCCTGACAGGGGTGAACGGCGGCGGGTACAATTCGCGCCTTACCCCCTCTTCTGCTTCCTTTGCCGGAGTCACCGGCCAGGATTACCGCCATGATTCGCATCAACGAACTGTCTCTGCCCCTCGATCACTCCGCCGATGAGTTGCGCAAGGCCATCGTCAAACGCCTGAGTATCAGCGACGCCGATCTGCTGAACTTCACCGTGTTCAAGCGCAGCTACGATGCCCGCAAGAAAAACAGCGTCATTCTGTTCATCTATATCATCGATCTGGAGGCCCGCGACGAGGCGGCAATTCTGGCGCGCTTTGCCGATGACCACAATGTACGTCCAGCCCCGGACACCCACTACTATCCAGTAGGACAAGCGCCAGCCAATTTGAGCGAGCGGCCGCTGGTCGTGGGTTTTGGCCCCTGTGGATTATTCGCGGCGCTGTTGCTCGCGCAGATGGGGTTTAAACCCATTGTGCTGGAGCGCGGCAAGGATGTGCGCAGCCGCACCAAGGATACCTGGGCACTGTGGCGCAAAAAGATCCTGACCCCGGAATCCAACGTACAATTCGGCGAGGGTGGTGCCGGCCTGTTCTCGGACGGCAAACTCTACAGCCAGATCAAAGACCCCAAGTTCTACGCCCGCAAGGTGATGCTGGAGTTTGTCCGCGCCGGCGCGCCGGACGAGATCATGTACGTGAGCAAGCCGCATATCGGCACCTTCCGTCTCACCGGCGTGGTAGCCGCCATGCGCGAGGAGATCATCGCCCTCGGCGGCCAGGTGCGCTTTGAAAGCAAGGTGACCGATCTGCTGATCGACGATGGCCAGCTTGAGGGGGTGGCGCTGGCCAGCGGCGAAACCATCCGCAGTCGCCATGTGGTGCTGGCGCTGGGCCACAGCTCCCGCGATACCTTCCGTATGCTGCACCGGCAGGGTGTGTTCATCGAGGCCAAACCCTTTGCCGTGGGCTTCCGCATCGAACACCCGCAAGGCCTGATCGACCAGGCCCGCCTGGGCAAATACGCCGGCCATCCGGAGCTCGGCGCCGCCGACTACAAGCTGGTGCATCACGCCAAGAATGGCCGCGCCGTCTACAGCTTCTGCATGTGCCCCGGCGGCACCGTGGTGGCCGCCACGTCCGAGCCGGGGCGTGTCGTTACCAACGGCATGAGCCAGTACTCGCGCAACGAACGCAATGCGAATGCCGGCATCGTCGTGGGCATCAACCCGGAGCAAGACTTCCCGGGCGGCCCGCTGGCCGGCGTGGAGTTCCAGGAGCGTCTGGAGTCCCGCGCCTATGAACTGGGCGGCAGCGATTACTGTGCGCCCGCGCAATTGGTGGGCGACTTTATTCGCGGAGTGCCGTCGAGCGAATTTGGCGAGGTGGAACCCTCCTACAAACCCGGCGTGCGCCTGGGCGACCTGGCGCCCTCGCTACCGGATTATGCGATCGAGGCCATCCGCGAGGCGCTGCCGGCATTTGGCAAGCAGATGCGCGGTTTTGATCGCGATGACGCGGTGCTCACCGGTATCGAAACCCGCACCTCCTCGCCGGTGCGTATCACCCGCGACCACGAGACATTGCAAAGCCTCAACCTGCGCGGCCTGTATCCGGCCGGTGAAGGCGCCGGTTATGCGGGTGGCATTTTGTCGGCGGGCGTGGATGGCATTAAAGTCGCCGAAGCGGTGGCCACGTCGCTGTTGTCGCAGACTGAAGTGCAGAGCAACTGAGCGCCGTATTGATGAAACTCGATGACATTAAAAAACTTCACCAGAAAAAGTACCGGGCGGAGTTCGGTCATTTTCTGGTGGAGGGCGAGCATCTGTTGCTGGAACTGCAGAAAGCCGCCTTGCAGAACCCGCTGCTACAGCGCAGTCAGCTGTATGTCACCGGCGCCTACGAACACTGGCAAAGCCCGTTCAAGACCCATGTGATCAGCGACCGGCAAATGGCGCAGATCGCCGACACCCAAACACCGCAGGGCATTATTGCGCTGGTGCCAATGCCAGCGACAGCCGCGCCGGTTTCTGCACCCACTAATAACGAGCGCGCCATTTACCTGCATGAAATCCAGGACCCGGGCAATCTCGGCACCATCCTGCGCACCTTGGCGTGGTTCGGTAATTTTCGCTGCCTGCTCAGTCCCGGCAGCGTTGATCCGTATAATCCTAAAGTCGTGCGCTCCAGCATGGGCGCCATTTTTCATGCGCCCATGGAGCTGGATGTGGAATTGGATTCCTTGCGCACGCGCTTTGAGCGCATTGCCTGTCTGGATATGAATGGCGAGCGCGTGCAATCCGCCAGTTTCAAGACTTTCGATTGTTATCTGTTCGGCAACGAAGCACGCGGCGTGCCCCGCGAGCAGTTGCTCGCCCTCAACGCCCAACCTTTCACGATTCCCGGTTGCGGCACCATCGAATCGCTGAACCTGGCCGCGACGGTCAATATGTGCGCGTACGAATTAAACAGATAGCGGATCAGGGAGCCGTTCTCTCGTTTGGAAAGCCCGGCCAATCCCAGGCCAAGTGCAGCGTCATGTTGCTGAAGGTCATCTGGTAAGCGTGTTGAAAGACTGGTGCCCGCCAGTGACCGGCTACCACTTGTACTACCCGAGCCGCCGACAACCTACCGCGGCATTCACGTTGCTGGTGGACGCACTACGTTTTCGAGGATGAAGGGATGATTGCAACGTCCGCTTGGCCGATCGCAGCCACTCGTAAAGGGCCGCTTTCGGCCAGGAGCAGCCGTTCGATTTATCTAGAAGGTGGGGGCGATTCAGGGCCTGCACCAGATTCAGTTCAACAGTGCTGACCTGGCACTACGTAATCAACGGCCCGCTGCTTAACAGCGGGCAACCGATACTGGCTGGCGACGGCGTTCGGCGAGGGGCGTTACCATCAAAAGCTCGGGTCGACCTCGTCCTTGATGCAGCCGTACAGCTTGTCTGCGCCCCCAAACTTGGCCAGCGCACCGTTTCCGCCCTCCTCCACACGCTGACCCGTGATAGGCCGCGCCAGCACGGCGCCAGCGCCGGGGAAGATCAGCATCGCGGTGGGCCCGGCCTGGAAGCGATCGACGGCATCACGCCGGTGCTTGGGCAGATCAGTTTCAGGCAACCCGCTGAGCTTGCGATTCATGGCAACGCTCGCCTCGCCCAGCTCTTTGCTGGGCCCGACATCGCCGACAATGCCGGGCACCACGCGCTTCGTCGAGCTCTTCGAGAGCGCGATGACGATGCTTCGCTTGGCAACGCCGAGGGAGAGGAACCGGCTTTGGCCGGGTACGACGAATGCCGGCACCGTCAGGGCATCAATCCACTTGGACTGGTCGCAGTCGCCCTGGCGATTGAATCCGCCGGCCACCGCCACATCCGCTGTCATCGAGACCAGATACCCATCAGGCGAAACACAGGGCTTACCCGTTTTCGCATCCTTCTCGATGATGCTCGGGCTGAGAACCTCCCAGGTGCGCGGGCTGGGATAGCCGGCGTCACGCACCGCTTCAAAGTCGGATACAGGCTGGGTGTGGTCCCTGTAGGCATTGCGAATGTTGTTGATCGCACAGGGCTTGGCGCCAGGGTCGGTGGCGCAGCGCCGGCCGGTCACGTCGTCCTGATGGTAGGAAATCCGTGTGCCGTCCGTGTTCACCTTCAGGGACGTGATAAACAGCAGCGGCCGGATATTCCCCAGCGCCGGGACTGGGTCACCCTGGAAGACTTGGACAGTCTGGTTTCCGCCTTCGTCCGCCTGCTTGAACGTGGGTTGAAACCCACACGCGCCAGCGAAGGCATTGATGGGCATCGCAATGGCGATGACGAGAGAAATGTCGCGCACCAGACCAGGGGAAGAAGTCATTAGGCCTCCGAAATAGTCCCTATCAGTACCCAGCCACACAGGCATTGATCGCGGCCGGCAATGCCACGAGCTTCTTACCTGTGCTCACCTGACGCTCTAGTGGCACGAGGCTCTCCTCGGTGGAGATCCGTCTCGCGTTCGCGCTATCTGCAGCGGTGGCCACGAAACCTGCCGCATGCATTTGCGCCACCGCTTCCCCGTCCTTCTCGACCTTCTTCTTCAGCTTATTCTCAGCCTCGCCCATGTCGGTGAAAGACTGGCGCTGCTGGTCCAGGACAGCCTTGAAGTCTGCCGCCTTTACCGGCTCGCTCTGGATCGTCTGCAGCCGGGTGATGATGCTTTCCTTCACCTTCAGGGTCGCCTGCACAATTGCTGCCGGCAGCCCGCTCGCTGCCTCCTGAGTCTCGGTACTGCCCTGCTGAATTGTGCCCCACAGCACCTCATCGTCGTTGGTGGTGGACACATGGCTCTGCATGCACTCCAAGGCCTTTCGTGCGCCGGCATAGGAGGCATTCTGGATGTTGCACTTGTAGCGCTCACGGACGGTCAGTCCGAAGATCGACATGCCCGCGCCGGTATTCATCAGGCTGGTCTGATCAGCCATCGCCCCACCTACGGCCGCAATAGTCCCGAGCGTGGCTCGCCCAGTCTCTCTTGCCGCTGTCGGTGCTGTGCGTGTTGATGAGCGCTCGCAGGCCTTCCGCATGGTCCGCGGCGAGCGACAACTGTTCGAATTTAGCTGGATCTGGCGCCAGCTGCGGGGGCGGATACTTGACGATGTCGTCTGGCGGGACGGGCCAGCTATCTTCCATCAGCGACCTCGTACACCCACCCAGAAGTAGCGACGCCACGACCAGAAGAATCGGAAAGGCCCCTCGGTTGCCCATAAGAGTCCTCCATGACAATGCGAAAGGGTTATGGCTCGAAGGTAGACCAGCCGGCCATGGTGTCAATGCCCATCCGCATTCCGCCACTCTACTCCGTCCGTAGAGTGGCTCACTTCTCAGCACCCTTTCCTGACCCTGGTCCTGTCGAACTCAGGGTCGGGTGATTACCGGTACTCCTGATCAGGCCACTCTGCCGCTTTGTCCTGCTTCTTTCTGCGACGTTTCCTCAGCCAAACGAGTAAGAGCACGGGAGACCCGCTCACCGCGATGATGGATAGGAATTCAAAGACACTTCTCATGGTCGATCTTCTTCTTATTGGCGCCGGCTGAATTGCCGTACGCACCTCCTATGCTGCCGAGCTGTCTCAGCCGAAACAATCCATCCCCTGGGGCTTTTCGGTTATACAGCCGCGCCAAAACCTGGGCGTCCGGTAAGCCAGGCCCGCTGTCACGCATGCGCCCGCCGTATAGCTGACATGGCGGACGCTCATCTGCAGCAATGCGCTGTGAGTCTGCTATACCGATGATCCGGACGCCCGACCTAAGTCGTAGAGGGATATCACCAGAACTGAACTACACCGGAGACACAGAACATGGCTCTCGCTGAAACCCACAGCCCAAGCTTCATCGAAATTCTCGGCCTGGTGATGAAAGACCTGCAGGAAGACACAGGGCCTGCCCCCCTCCCAGCTGACCTCGCCGGGTCAGACCAGCCATCGCTGAACAACGACCCGTTGCCGGATGATGTTGAGGCAGGTTCCGATGCTGGAGCGCTGGGCACTCGATCGCCTACGGCTGAAGAAAGTGCCCTGGGCAAGCTGGTGCTGGATGGTGCCCCCTCGGCCTGCACACCGTTCGAAGTGGCCAGTTACATCTGGGCGGTTGGCCAAGGTCATTTTGGCGAGGATCGGAAGGCGTATGCGTCAGCTTGGCCGTCCCGTTGGAACCCAGTGATTGTCGAGTTCTTCAAGGCAACACAAACCAGGCCCGACGGCGACACGACGGCGTGGTGCGCGGCCTTCGTCAATTACTGCCTCTTGCAGGCCGCCAAGGGCCACACGTTGCCTACTGGCTCCGCCGCGCCAACCAAGAGTGCCAGAGCACTGTCATTCAAGAACTGGAGCCAGCCAACGGCTTCGCCCAAGCCAGGCGACATTGTCGTGTTCGATAACGTCACGGACGGCGAGGGCGGGAAAGGCCACGTTGCGTTTTACCTGGCTGACCAAGGTGACCGGGTGTTGGTGCTCGGCGGCAACCAGCGTGATGGGACGCCCGCCAGGCCCGCGGTCTGCCGGAAGTCGTACACCAAGAACGGCTCCATCCTGAAAGTGGTGGGCTACCGCACTGATCAGCAGCTGCACCCATAGGCGATCAGAGCGTTGGCTGTCCGATCGCTCCTGTCTGTAGGGGCCGATAGGACGTGACCGTTATGCTGAGCGCTCGGCTCGCAGCTCGGCCTTGATCCGCTTTTGGCCGGCTGTTGCCTGTCACTACCGGCAGCTATGGGTCCAGGCTGTGTGAAAACAGCCCGCATCTCGACCAACCTCCAGAGCGGGGCACGCCTTGGCAGTCAAAGCAGCCGATCACCACAGAGTGCCGTAATAGGCCGAGGTAAGCCCTGACGTCGGTTGAAACCCCTCTCAGAAGGCTAATAGAGGGCGGAAAAAGGCCATCACTCTTTAGGCCCGCATTTGCTTCCAGTGCTCCAGCGATGCCGAGGATGCTCACCAGTCGTTTGAGGTTGTAGGCAAGCACGTGAAGGCTCATCTCGGTGCTCACGCGCGCCAGTGTTCTTGTCAGAAAATGCGTCGAACCCATCCAGTATTTAAGCGTTCCAAATGGGTGCTCAACGGTCTGACGACGCACGCCCATCATCTCGGGCTGGTGATCCAGTCGCTGTTGCATGGCATCGATGACGCCCTCGTGCTCCCAGCGTCGAACTCTTCGGAATGACAAGTTGGTGCACTGCGACTTGATCGAACACTGCTTGCAGTTAGAACTCCAGTAGGCATGCGTCGTCAGCCCAGCCTCGAGATTCGTGTAGCGGTAGATCAAGCTTTCCCCAGCAGGGCAGCAGTATTCGTTCTTCTCGGCCACATACACGAAGTCCTGCTTGCCGAAGCGGCCGTCAGCCTTGCTGTTCGACGTCAGTGGCTTGGGTACATAGGTGGTTATGCCGGACTGCTCGCAGGCGAGAATTTCTTCGCCACTGAAATAGCCGCGGTCGGCTACGACCGTGAGAGCTTCGACTCCGGTGGCGTTGCGCGCGTGCTCGGCCATCATGGCCAGCGCCGTTCGGTCGTGGCCAACGTTGGTCACTTCGTGCGCGACAATCAGGTGGTGTTTGGTGTCCACGGCGGTCTGTACGTTGTAGCCGACGATTCCGGTGCCTCGACCACTGGTGGCCATGGAGCGAGCATCGGGGTCAGTCAAAGACACCTGCCCATCCGGTGCCTCGCGTAGCCGTTGCTCCATCTCTTTGAGTGCCTGCATTTGCTGCTTGAGCTTTTCGATCTTGTCCTGGAGTCGGCTTGCCTTGGCTTCGGCGACATCGGACTGGGTTCGGTCGGCGGTGTCCATCGCCGCCAGATACCTATCGATACTCTTCTCGATCTGCTCCATGCGGGCGCGCAGCTTGCCCTGGGTGAAGTTGCGGTCGCGATTGTTGACGGCCTTGAACTTGCTGCCGTCGATGGCCACGATCGACTGGGAAAACAGGTCAAGGTTGCGGCACAACACGACGAACTGCCGACAAACACTGCGGATGGCTTTGCCGTTATCGCGACGGAAATCAGCGATGGTTTTGAAGTCTGGCGCCAACCGTTCAGTTAGCCACATCAGTTCGAGGTTGCGCTGGCATTCGCGCTCGAGGCGACGGCTGGATTGAATGCGGTTGAGGTAACCGTAGAGGTAGATCTTCAGCAACACCGCGGGATGGTAGGACGGACGCCCCGTTGTGGCAGGAGTTGCACCGGAAAACTCCAGCCCAGCCAGATCGAGCTGCTCGACGAACGCTTCAACCACACGGATTGGGTTCTCGTCGGTGATGTAGTCATCCAAGCACTCTGGAAGCAAACTCACCTGTGCCCGACTTTCCCCCTCGATGAATCGCTTCATGTGCAGCCCCCGCTGACATCGATTCATCAAATTTAGGCGATACCGGCATTTTCACACAGCCTGGGTCGATTTGAGCCGGTTGGGAGGCCCGCGTAAGCGGTCAGCCTTTTGCAAATGCGTGGTCATATTGAATGCAAATGACTGGTCAGTAAGGCAAACCGGTGGTCAAGTGAGGCGGAATTTCGCACGCAGCAATACCCCTCACTGCGGCGTATCTGTGGGTACGCCACTGCGCGGCTAACCCACCTTACAGAAAGACGCCGCATCAGGGCGTGGCGCTCAGATGCTGCTTATCGAACTGGGCGCGGAACCACTCACCGAGCATGGCCTTCTCGGCGTAGAGGCGGTCACTGCTGTTAGCCCGGCCGGGACGTTGCAGATAGAACATGTCGCTGACCCGGGCGTCTTCGCTGGCGATCTGTTGGTCGTTCTGCTTGAGCACATAGTGCAGGTCGATGCTCGGCCAGGTGATATCGAGCATGAAGCGCACATGGCTGGCATTGACGCGCCAGGGCTCGTAACGACCGGCCAGGTCGATGTCACGCACTTCGATTTGCAGCGTCTGCCCGGGTTGCAGATAGCGTGCGCCGAGTTGCTCGAAACGGCTGCGCAGCTCCTTGAGGACGAACTCGTCGGCGCCGGCGCCGTAGCCGGAACCCTTCAGACTGGCGTCGCGGAAGGATTCGGGATTCATGAAGCTGACGTCGACCGCGGACGCCGCGGCGAGCGGCCGTGGCATGCCGCTCAGCGCCACCAGGGCGATTGCGGCACAGGTAATGGCGCGGCGCATGACACACCTCCTAGGGCGGCTCTGCCGAGGCCGCCGCTGTGTTCAGTGTACGCCGCTGAAACCTGTCGACAACTGCTGCGCGCCGTCTAGCCTGCGGCTTTTGCCTGCACGGGGACGCCGGCCTGGTCCAGCTCGACCAGCGTGGCGATCATTGCCCGCGCCGCCGGCGACAGGCGGTAGCCGCTACGGCTGATGATGCCGCAGCGGGCGCTGAGGGCGTCGAGGTTGGGTGGCAGGTTGCGCCAGTGCAGTTGCACCAGTTCGCCCCGCGCGATCGCCGCGCGCGAGGCGTCGTCGATGCCGATACCGATGGCATCGGACTGCCGCACGATCTGCTCCAGGGCCTGATAGTGCTCGGTCTCGATGCTCGGGATGCAGTCGATGCGGCCACTGAGGTTCGCCAGCACCTTGCGCGCGCCGGGCGCAAGCGCCGGGGTGGCCAGCGGGTAGTCGAACATGTCGTTGGTCGACAGGCTTTCCTTGGCCAGCAGCGGGTGGCCGGGGCGGCAGAAGAACAGGCCGCGCCGGGGCGTCAGCGCCTGGGTCTGGAAGTTCGGGTCGGCTTCGAAATGGCGAATGTCGGCGACGCAGAACTCGATCTCATCACGGCTGAGGCTGCGGCCGAGCTTTTCCCAGTTGTCGACGCTGAACGCGGTGCGAATCCGCGGGTGGCGGTTGATGAACCGCGCGACCGCATCGGGCACCAGTTTGACCGCCGGCGCCGGGCCGCAGCCGAAACGCAGGTCGCCGGCGTCCAGTTTGGTCATCTGGTCGATTTCCTTGCTCAGGTTGGCCGCGCCCTGCACCAGGCGCAGCGCGTGCTGGAGCACCAGCTGGCCTTCGGGGGTGGGGCGCAGATCCTTGTTACCGCGGTCCACCAGCGGGCAGCCGAACTCCTGTTCCAGCCCTTGAATACTGCGGCTGAATGCCGGCTGGGTGATGCCGATGGCGTCCGCCGCGCGGACGAAGCTGCGGTGTTCGAGCAGGGCGATGAAGTAACGCAGTTGACGCAGATCCATGATGCTTTCCCGGCATTGAAAAAATAAGGCAAAGGCATTTGCCCAGTCCCTGGCACTGTTTTTAAATGCAGGCTCTTATTCCGTCAATCAAGTACTAATGTATTTAATAGATTCAAAAGGAATAATGTTATGGCCTTGAGCCGAAGGGGAGCCAGCCATGTCCAGACGCAGATCAGCCAGGCCATACCGGCATGCGGCCGCCCGAATGTGCGGCTGTCGCTAAGCCATCCAGGCGCACCCACCCAGGCTAACTGGGTGTCGGCTGCTTAGCCGGTCGTAGCGCCCACCACGCCGCACCTGTTCACCGCCACATCTGAGTGGCGCGGGTTTGCTCGTCCCGCGGTTTTGCCGCGGGTCGAGATCAAGGAGATATGCATGAGTTCGCCACGCAAGAACATCGATCAGGGCTTCCGCCCACGGGTTGCCCGGCCTTTGGCCCTGCGCCAGCTGGCTACGCCGGAATATGCCCTGACCCTGCTGTTGGCGCTGGGGAGCGCCGTATCGGGGAGCGAGGTCTGGGCCCAGGAGCCGGTCAAGCCCAAGCAGGACGCTACCGCGCAGGAGCAGGGCAGCAGCGCCAAGAGTGATACCGCCCTGGCCAAGGTCACGGTCACCGCGCGCCGGCGCGAGGAGGATGCGCAGGAGGTGCCGACGCCGATCACCACCCTGAGCGGCAACACCCTGGAGGAGCAGCGGGTGTACCGGGTGCAGGACCTGCAACAGGTGTTGCCGAGCGTCAACGTCGCCTACATCCACGCCCGCCAATCGAGCATCGCGGTGCGCGGCATCGGCAACAACCCGGCGGGTGACGGCCTGGAAGGCAGCGCCGGGATCTACCTGGACAACATCTATCTGGGCCGTCCGGGCATGGCGGTGTTCGACCTACTCGACATCGAGCAGTTGGAGCTGTTGCGCGGCCCGCAGGGCACGCTGTTCGGCAAGAACACCACCGCCGGCGTGATCAATATCAGCACCCGCAAGCCGACGTTCACCCCCGAGCGCAGCGTCGAGGTATCCGGCGGCGAGCGCGGCTACTTCCAGGGCAAGGGCAGCGTGTCGGGGCCGCTCACCGAGACGCTGGCCGGGCGCCTGTCGGCCTACCGCACCCGCGATGACGGCTATATCGACAACCTGCATGACGACCGCACGTTCAACGGCGGCGCGCGCGAGGGTGCGCGCGGTCAGTTGCTGTTCGAGCCGAATGAGGATTTCAACCTGCGGTGGATCACCGATTACAACGAGGAGGATTCCACCAACGGCGTCTGGGCGCTGTATGGCGTTTCCGATCGCTTCCGCCAGCGTGCGGCACTGATCGGCGCCACGCCGCAACTCGATCCGAAGAAGCGCGAGGTCAACATCGATAGCGCGCAGTCGGTGAATGTGTACCAAGGCGGCACTTCGCTGGAGGCCAATTGGCAGCTGGGCGGCGGCTATACCCTGACGTCGGTGAGCGGCTACCGCTACTGGCATTTCATCCCCCGCAACGACACCGACTTCCTCGACGTGCCGGCCATCGAGCACGCCGGGGTCGAGGTGCACGATCGCCAGTTCTCCCAGGAAATCCGTCTGGCATCGCCAACCGGCGGCGCCTTCGACTATGTCGTGGGCACCTACCTGTTCAACCAGAACCTGGGCAACAAGACGGTGCAGGAGTACGGCCCGCTGGCTGACCTGTTCCTCACCGGGGCCAATGCCGGCATCTTCAACAACGTCACCAGCCAGGCCAACGGCAAGATCGAAACCGACAGCTACGCGCTGTTCGCCCAAGGCACCTGGCACCTCAACGAGCGCCTGGATGTCACTGCCGGCGTGCGCGGCACCTATGAGGAGAAAGAGGCACGAGTGAATCGCTTTGCGCCGGACGGTGGCGCGGTTCTGCCACCGGCCCTGAACGCGGCGCGTCAGCGGCAGCTGGGGGCATTGGACACGGGCGACTTCGGCCTGCACAACGCCGCGCCGTCCGGGCTGCTCAGCCTGAGCTACAAGTTCAGCGAGGATCTGCTCGGCTATGCCAGCCTGGCGCATGGCGAGAAGTCCGGCGGGGTCAATCTGGTCGCGCCGACGGCGGGATTCGACAGCGATTCGCTGGTGGTCGGTCCTGAACGCGCCAACGACGCCGAACTGGGCTTCAAGAGCACCTTGCTGGACCGTCGCCTGCAGCTCAACGCCAACATCTTCTGGACCGGCATCCACGGTTATCAGGCCACCACGCTGACCACCGCACCGGGCGCGCTGACCGCCACTTCGATACTCGCCAACGCCGGCAGCGTGCGCTCGCGCGGCCTGGAGTTCGAGGCCTCGGCGCTGCCGTTCCGCGGTCTGACGGTGAACTTCAACGGTTCCTACAACGATGTCACCTACCTGTCGTTCAAGGATGCGCCGTGCCCCGGCGAGATCAGCACGCAGCCTGGCGCCCCGGCCACCTGCGACCTGACCGGCGAGCGCGTGGTCGGCGCTTCGAAATGGATCGCCAACCTCAACGGCCAGTACCAGTGGCAGCTGGGCAATGGCTTCGATCCCTACGTCACCGCCAGCTACGCCTACCGCTCCGAGGCCGAAGGCACGCTGGACAACTCCGACCTATCGAAGATCGACGGCTACGGCCTGGTCAACCTCTCCGCGGGGGTGCGCAGCGAACTGGGCGGTGGCCTGTTGGACGCCTCGGTGTGGCTGAAGAACGCCACCGACAAGGACTACTACCTGACCGCTTTCGCCATGAGCAACGGCGCCTACACCGCCTCCGTCGGCCAGCCGCGCACCGCCGGGGTATCCGTGCGCTACGACTTCTGAACAACGAACTTCCCCACCAACCGAGGGTTACATCATGAGCAATAGTGCATTAGCCGTAGAACCGACCACCGCCGTACTCGACATTCACCCGGTCGCCGGTCGTATCGGCGCGGAAATTCGCGGAGTGAAACTCTCCGGCGAACTGGATGCCGCCAGCGTCGACGCCATCCAGCAGGCGCTGGTGCAATACAAGGTGATCTTCTTCCGCGCTCAGCAGCATCTCGACGACCAGGGTCAGGAGGCGTTCGCCAAGCTGCTCGGCGAGCCGATCGCGCATCCCACCGTGCCGGTGCGCGAGGGCACCGCTTATCTGCTCGAACTGGACGGCGCCGAGGGGCGCCGGGCCAACTCCTGGCACACCGACGTGACCTTCGTCGACGCCTATCCTAAGGCCTCGATCCTGCGTTCGGTGGTCGCCGCCCAGGCCGGCGGCGACACCGTCTGGGCCAATACCGCGGCGGCCTACAACGATCTGCCGGAGGCCCTGCGCGAGCTGGCCGACAAGCTCTGGGCGGTGCACAGCAACGAGTACGACTATGCCGGGGTCAGGCCCAGCGTCGATCCGGCCAGGCTCGAGGAGTACCGCAAGGTGTTCGCCTCCACCGTGTACGAAACCGAGCACCCGGTGGTGCGCGTGCACCCGGTCAGCGGCGAGCGCACTTTGCTGCTCGGGCATTTCGTCAAACGTCTGAAGGGCCTGTCGCAGAGCGATTCGGCGCAGCTGTTCAGCGTGCTGCAGAGCCATGTCACGCGCCTGGAGAACACCGTGCGCTGGCGTTGGACGCAAGGCGACGTGGCGATCTGGGACAACCGCGCGACCCAGCACTACGCCGTCGACGACTACGGCAGCCAGGGCCGCATCGTCCGCCGCGTGACCCTGGCCGGCGACGTGCCGGTGAGTATCGACGGCCAGCGCAGCCAGACCCTGCGCAAGGGCTGAGCCCGTCCCCTCATCCCGGCATGGCACGGACAACGCCCTCTCCCTTTGGGAGAGGGCTGGGGTGAGGGGCGGGCAAGCCCACTTACAACTTTTTGGCCTTCCCCGAGCGGGAAAGCAGCCTTGGAGCTTCGTAGGGTGGATGTCGCCTTTCACATCCACCGGCTCTTGGTGGAAAACGCTTCGCGGTTTTCCACCCTACAAGCTGTCACTCATTTTCCTAAGAGAACCACGCACATGAGCCAAACCGCCACCGCTCTCCGCAGAGAGCCAGAAGATATCGCCATCACCCCGCTGGCCGCGCCATTGGGTGCCCAGGTCAGTGGCCTGGACGCCCGCCAGCCGTTGGCGGCCGAGCAGATCCTCGCCCTCAAGCAGGCACTGCGCGATCACCACATTCTGATCTTCAAGAACCAGCAGTTGGATGACCGCCAGTTCCTCGACTTCTCCACCTATTTCGGCTCGGTGTTCCAGCCGCCGGCGGATATTCCTGTGCTGTCGTCGGGCGAAGATGGCAAGGCGCCGCAGATCGTCAAAGTAGCCAATACCGGCGATGGCGAGCTGGGCAACTTCGCCTTGCCGCCGCACACCGACCACCACTGGACGCCAACGCCTTCGGCCGGCTCCCTGCTGTATGCCCTAGAAGTGCCGAAGCAGGGCGGCGAGACCAGCTGGTACAACCTGGTGCTGGCCTACGAAAGCCTCGATGAGGCGACCAAGCGCGAAATCGAAGGCCTGCGCCTGATCAACTACAACCCGTTCATCCGCATCAGGGCCGGCGGCTATGGCGGCGCGCACGTCAGCTATCGCACCCCGGATATCGAGGCGATCCAGGGCAGCGAGCACCCCTTGGTGCGGGTGCACCCGGAGAGCGGCAAGCGCCTGCTGTATCTGAGCGTGCTCACCGAAGTGGAAATTCCCGACTATGACCCGCAGCGCGGCCAGGAACTGATCGCCCGCCTGCGCGAGCACATCGCCAGCCCGCGTTTCTACTACACGCATAAATGGGCGGTAGGGGACATCGTCTACTGGGACAACCAGGCCACCTTGCATGCCCGTACCGCCTTCGATGCGAGCGAGCGGCGCAATCTGAAGCGCATCAGCCTCGCCGGCAGCCGACCGTTCTAACCGCGGTTCGACTCGGAGCCCCGTGAACTCTATTTCACGGGGCTTTTTTGCGTCTGCAGCCGAGGCAGTCCGGGTGCTGATGGTGGGCTTGAGTGATCTCCAAGCTTTGAAGGCATTTTTCCCATGCCTTTCGGGCATAAAGTTTAAAAAAGCCAATAAAAACAATCAGATAAAATCTTTTATGTTTTTTTGTTATTACAAGATCAATAAAAATTACTTTGTGAGATAAAGGCGCTCGCCAATCATTGCTCCAACACCCGGTAGCCGCTCTGCAATGGCCTTTTCAGTGGGTTGCGTGTGGGCCTTCTGGCTCTGCTGAAAACGCCGTCTACGGAACCGGACAGGGTGTGCAACAGGTCATTTCAAGGAGTTTTTTGATGGGCAATGCACAGACCGCCGCCAGCGCAGCCGAGGTGCTTTGGCGGGAGCTGCCAAGTGCCGACCTGTTCGATCTTGGTCGCCAGTATCGTGAGCCGTTGGGCCGCCAGCATCATGTGCGACCGACGGGCCCGTTGAGCCGCCGCGAAAGCGTTCTGCTCGGCACTTTCGCGCTGGTCCTGCATGGCGCATTGATCTATTGGCTGAGTCAGCAACCGACCCCGAAGCTGCCGGAAGTGCCGGTGCAGATTCCGCCGATGGAGATCGAGCTGACGCGCCCGGCGCCGCCAGTAGTCGAGCAGCCACCGCCGCAGCCGATCCCCGAGCCGGTGGTCGAGCCTCCACCGCCGGTGGTGGATGAGCTGGCGGTGAAACCACCGCCGCCCAAGCCGATCCCCAAGCCCAAACCGGTGCCGCCGCCGAAACCCGCGCCCAAGCCGGTCGAGCAACCGCCAGTGCCCAAGCCGGTCGCGCCCACGCCACCCCCGGCAGCGCCCGCGCCAGTGACGCCGCCCTCGGCCAGCGCTGGCTACCTGCGCAATCCGGCACCGGAGTACCCGTCGCTGGCGCAGCGCCGCGGTTGGGAAGGCACGGTATTGCTGCGGGTGCATGTGCTGGCCAACGGTCGGCCGAGCGAGATCCAGGTGCAGATCAGCAGCGGTCGCGAGCAACTCGACAAGGCGGCGGTGCAGGCGGTCAAGCGCTGGACCTTCGTGCCGGCCAAGCGCGGCGAGGTGGCGCAGGACGGCTGGGTCAGCGTGCCTATCGACTTCAAGCTGCACTGAACAACAGACACTTCCTTTATCGCTGAAAGAGAGAGACGCACATGAACCTACTGGCATCCCCACTCGAATCCATCGAACATGCCGTCATCTGGCTGCTGATTGGCTTTTCCGTCATCACCTGGGGCCTGGCCTTGCTCAAAGGCGTGCAGTTCGGCCGCCTGAAGGGCCAGGACCGCAAGTTCCAGCGCCTGTTCTGGGGCGCCTCCAGCCTCGACGGCGCGGCCGAACTGGTCAACACCCAGCCCGGGGCGGTATCCCGTGTAGCCCAGGCCGGCTTCGGCGCGATCCGTGTGCAGGATGCCGGGCACGGCGACCTGAGCCAGGCCATCAACCACCAGGACCGCCTCGAGCGTGCCTTGCGTCAGCAGATCCAGCGCGAGCGCCGTTCCCTGGAAAGCGGCTTGGCGGTACTCGCTTCGATCGGTTCCACTTCGCCCTTCATCGGCCTGTTCGGCACCGTGTGGGGCATCATGGAAGCGCTCAAGGGCATCAGCGCGGCCGGCTCGGCGAGCCTGGAAACCGTGGCCGGACCCATCGGCGCGGCGTTGGTCGCCACCGGCGTGGGAATCGCCGTCGCCGTGCCGGCGGTGCTGGTTTACAACTACTTCCTGCGCCGCCTGAAGCTCAACGCCGCCGACCTCGACGACTTTGCCCACGACTTCTACAGCCTGGCGCAGAAGAGTGCGTTCAAGCTGATCCAGCTCCCCACAGCCAAGTCGGCCGGCACTGCACAGAAAGTGAAGGAGGCGTCCTGAAATGGCTTTCTCTACCCAAGACAGCGATGAAGTGCTGAGCGAGATCAACGTCACCCCGCTGGTGGATGTGATGCTGGTGCTGCTGGTGGTGTTCATCGTCACCGCGCCGCTGCTGACCAACGCCATCCCGATCAACCTGCCGAAGACCGAAGCCGTCGCGCCGCCCGAGCAGAAGGACCCACTGGTGGTAAGCATCGACGGGGCGGGCAAGTTCTTCATCAACAAGGATGAAATCCAGCCAGAACTGCTGCAGAGCAACTTAGAAGCCGCCAAGGCTGCGGATAGCGAACTGCGCGTGCAGTTGCAGGCCGACGAGAGCGTGGACTATGGCCAAGTGGCCAAAGCCATGGCGTCCATCGAACGCGCCGGCATCACCAAACTTGCGGTGATCACGGCTCGCTGAGTTTTTACTGCGTGGCTGCGAGCAAAGCCGAGCATGCAAATTTTCTGGCCGTTCTTCTTCAGGCAGGGGAGGAATGGCCTTTTTTATTCATTGTAAATTTGGCAAGACAGAGTAGGGGAATGCTGCCGAAGGGGGGCTGTATCCAGCTGCGGGTAATGCGAAGGAGTGCACAGTTACGTTGCCGGGGGAACTAGTTAGTTGCTGCACCCCAGACGTTTCGCTGGGTACAGCGAGCAACACCTGATCAAAGCCAAATCAGAGCAGATATCCGTCGATGTTGCGGTTTGATCTTATTGTTTGGCATTTCTGGCCAACTTGACAGTTCGCAAATTGCATGGTGGCACTTTGCAGGTGCCGAGAAAAAGTTAGAAATCTTGTTTAGCGCGACTCGCGATAACTAAATCCTTCTACTACTTTCAAAAAGGTCCATGTGTACGCACTACGACTCGCATCGCATCTAACTGGGGACTTTACGGATGAAATTGAAAAACACCTTAGGCGTTGTCATTGGTTCACTGATCGGAAGTCTTTCGCTCAGCGCGCTGGCCCAAGGCCAAGGTGCTGTAGAAGCTGAGGTTTTCGGGAAGCGTTATTTCACTGACAGCACCCGCAATATGGACGACGGCAATCTGTTCGGTGGTTCTCTTGGCTACTTCCTGACCGAGGACCTCGAGCTGGCGCTGTCATATGGCGAATACCACGACCTGAATGGGGATTCCCCCGGTAACAAGGATATCAAGGGCAGCGCTGCTGGCCTGGATGCGATCTACCACTTCGGCGAACCTGGTCCGGGTCTGCGTCCGTATGTGTCTGTTGGTGCAGCGCACCAGTCGATCAGCAATACCTTCACCAGCGGCCGCGACCACACCACGCAGGCCGATCTCGGCGCGGGCTTGAAGTACTACTTCACCGAGAACTTCTTCGCCCGCACGGGTGTGGACTACCTCTACAACTTCGACCGTGGTGATTCCGAGTGGATGGCCGGCGTTGGCGTCGGCGTTAACTTCGGCGGCACCAAGCCGATGCCGCCAGCTGCTCCGGTGGCCGAAGTGTGCGCCGACAGCGACAACGATGGCGTGTGCGACAACGTCGACAAGTGCCCGGATACCCCGGCCAACGTCACCGTTGACGCCGATGGTTGCCCGGCTGCGGCCGAGGCCGTGCGGGTCGAGCTGGACGTGAAGTTCGACTTCGACAAGTCCAAGGTGAAAGAGGAAAGCTACGGCGACATCAAGAACCTGGCTGACTTCATGACCCAGTACCCGTCGACCACCACCACCGTGGAAGGTCATACCGACTCCGTCGGTACCGACGCGTACAACCAGAAGCTGTCCGAGCGCCGTGCCAGCGCGGTTAAAGACGTGCTGGTCAACCAGTACGGTGTCGGCGGCGAGCGCATCGAATCGGTCGGCTACGGCGAGTCCCGCCCGGTGGCGGATAACGCCACCTCGGAAGGCCGCGCCGTCAACCGCCGGGTGGAAGCCGAAGTGGAAGCCCAGCCCAAGTAATTGGACTGAGTTTCACGGCAGGAGAAACCCGGCTTCGGCCGGGTTTTTCTTTGCCTGAAAATTCTGCCCTGTCGCTGACAGGATGCGGCTGTTGTAGGGGCGAGCTCTGCTCGCGAACATTGGTAGCTCAAAAGCTTCACGAGCAGCGCTCACTCTTGCAGGCAAAAAAAACCGGCCTGGTGCGGCCGGTTGAGGTGCTCCACAGGAGAAAGGGTTCAGGCGCTTTGCGCCAGTGCCAGGTGCTGCGCGGCCTCTGCCACCTCGCCGATCACCAGGATCGCCGGGCTTTTCAGTTGGAAGGCGGCGGCATCGCCGAGCATTCGCTGCAGGCTGCTGCGACATTCGCGCTGCTCGGGCAACGAGGCGTTCTCTATCATTGCCACCGGCATGTCGGCGCGCATCCCGCCGGTCAGCAGACTGTCGCGCACCTCACCGAGCTTGGCCACGCCCATGTACACCACCAGGGTGGTGCCGCCCTGGGCCAGGGCCTGCCAGTTCAGGCTGCTGTCGTCCTGGGTATGGGCGGTGACCAAGGTCACGCCACGGGCCACGCCGCGCAGGGTCAGGGGAATGCCGCAGTTGGTGGCGCCGGCCAGGCCGGCGGTGATGCCGTTGACCATCTCCACCTCGATGCCGTGCTCGGCCAGCCAGTCGGCTTCCTCGCTGCCGCGGCCGAAGATGCACGGATCGCCACCCTTCAGGCGCACCACGCACTTGCCCTGGCGGGCGTAGCGCAGCATCAGGCGATGGATGAACGCCTGCGGGGTGGAACGGCAGCCGCCGCGCTTGCCGACCGGCACGATGCGCGCGGATGGGCAGTGTTCCAGCACGGCCGGATTGACCAGGTCGTCGATCATCACCACCTCGGCTTGGTTCAGCGCCTTTACCGCCTTGAGGGTCAGCAGTTCCGGGTCACCGGGGCCGGCACCGACCAGCCAGACTTTTGCATTCATAGCGACATCTCCTCGTAGGGTGGGCAACCGCGAAGCGTTGCCCACCGACTGGTTCTGGTGGAAAACGCTGCGCGGTTTTCCACCCTACGTTTGTTGTTCAGGCGGTTATTGCCACCGGCTGTTGCGCCAGCAGTCGTTTGATTTCCGGGACGCAGGAGCCGCAGCTGGTGCCGCATTTGAGCTCCTGTTTCAGACCGTTGAGGTCGAGGCCGCGGGCGATGCCGGCGCACACTGCGCTCTCGCTGACGTTCAGGCAGTTGCACAGGGTCTTGCCGGCCTTCTGTCCGCTCGCCGAACCGGGCGGGGTGGACAGCGGCGCGAGCAGCCAGCGGCGCAGTTCGGCATCGGTCTTGCCTTCGCTCCACAGGCCTTTCAGCCAGTCGCGGGCGGCGGTTTCGCCGGCCAGGCGGATCGCGGTGATGCGTCCGTCCTCGATGCGCACGCGCTTGCCGACGGTACGCCGCGGGTCGTCATAGGCCAGCACCGGACCTTCATCGACGCCGAGCAGCACATCGATTCTGGCCAGCAGCTCGGCTTCCGGTGCCACCGCGCTGGCCGCCTTGATCAGCAGGGCGGGGCGTTCGCGGCCGGTGAGGGTCAGACTGGCGTAGGCGAAGTCGTCGAACAACGGGCGCAGGGCGCTGAAACGCTGCTGCACGTCACCCTCGACCAGGGCGAACAGCTGCCAGGGCAGTTCGACCTTCTCCACTTCGACGCCGGCGTGCTTGAGTTCCGGCTGTTTGGACAGCGGATCGAACGCCGGCAGGGTCAGCACGTTGGTGCCCAGGCCCTTGAGGAAGCGGTTGCCCCAGTGCATCGGCAGGTAAGCCTGACCGGAACGTACGGCCTCGTCGGCCTGCACCGGGACGATCAGACTGCCGCGCCGACTGCGGACCTTGACCAGCTCGCCGGCCTGCAAGCGACGGCGGCGCAGTTCGTCCGGGTGCAGGCTGAGTGCGGCTTCCTCGACATGGCCGAACAGCCGCGCGGCGGTGCCGGTGCGGCTCATGCCGTGCCACTGGTCGCGCAGGCGGCCGGTGTTGAGGGTCAGCGGGAAGCGCGCCTCACGCTTTTCCTTCGGTGCACGGTAGGGATCGGCGTGGAAGCGCGCGCGGCCATTGTCGGTGGGGAAGCGGCCATCGGCATAGAGACGCGGCGTGCCAGTCGCGGCACCGGCTGGGAACGGCCATTGCTGCGGCCCTTGATTATCGAGAATGGCGTAGCTCAGGCCGGATAGGTCGAGATCGCGCTCATTGGTGAGCTGCTTGTATTCCTCGAACAAGGCTTCGGGATTTTCGAAGGCGAACAGGCTGGGCAGGCCCGGACGCAGGCGTTGTTCCAGGCGGCGGGCGAAGTCGCTGGTGATCGCCCAGTCCGGCCGCGCCTCGGCGGGCGCCGGCACGGCGCGGCGTACATGGCTGATGCGCCGCTCGGAGTTGGTCACCGTGCCTTCCTTCTCGCCCCAACTGGCGGCGGGCAGCAGCAGGTCGGCGTAGTGGCAGGTCTCGGTGGTGAAGAAGGCTTCCTGGACCACCACGAACGGGCAGGCGGCCAACGCTTCGTGCACCTTGTTCTGATCCGGCAGCGACTGCGCGGGGTTGGTGCAGGCGATCCACAGCGCCTTGATCTTGCCGTCGCGCACTGCGTCGAACAGTTCGATGGCGGTCAGGCCGGTGTTGTGTGGCAGCGCGTCGACGCCCCAGTAGCCGGCAACTTCAGCACGGTGCTCGGCATTCGCCGCCTCGCGATGGCCCGGCAGCAGGTTGCTCAGGCTGCCGGTCTCGCGGCCGCCCATGGCGTTGGGCTGGCCGGTGAGCGAGAAGGGGCCGGCGCCGGGGCGGCCGATCTGTCCGGTGGCCAGGTGCAGGTTGATCAGCGCGCTGTTCTTGGCGCTGCCGGCGCTGGACTGGTTCAAACCCATGCACCACAGCGAGAGGAAACTCGGCGCCTTGCCGATCATCTCGGCGCAGGCCTGCAGGTTGTCCACGGAAATCCCGCAGATATCCGCCACCGCGGCCGGGCTGTAGTCGCGCACCAGCTTCTTCAGTTCGTCGAAGCCTTCGGTGTGGTTATCGATATAGCGGCGGTCGATCCAGCCTTCCCACAGCAGGATGTGCAGGATGCCGTGGAACAGCGCCACGTCGGTGCCTGGCAGGATCGCCAGGTGCAGGTCGGCCAGTTCGCAGGTGTCGGTACGCCGAGGATCGACGACGATGATCTTCATGTCCGGGCGCTTGTCCTTGGCTTCCTCCAGGCGACGGAACAGCACCGGGTGGGCGTAGGCCATGTTGCTGCCGGCGATCAGCAGGCAGTCACTCTGCTCGATGTCTTCGTAGGAGCAGGGCGGGGCGTCGGCGCCGAGGCTGCGCTTGTAGCCGACCACTGCCGAGGACATGCACAGCCGCGAGTTGCTGTCGATATTGTTGGTGCCGACCAGCGCGCGGGCCAGCTTGTTGAAGGCGTAGTAGTCCTCGGTCAGCAGCTGCCCGGAAATGTAGAACGCCACGCTGTCCGGACCGTGGGCGCGGATGGTTTCGGCGAACTGATTGGCAGCGTGCTCCAGGGCGCTGTTCCAGTCGGTGCGGCTGCGGGCCAGACCCTTGCCGAGGCGCAGTTCGGGGTACAGGCCGCGGGCGTCGAGGTCGCCGGTCAGGTGCAGGGTCGAGCCTTTGCTGCACAGCTTGCCGAAATTCGCCGGGTGGCTGGGATCGCCCTGGACGCCGAGGATCTTCTCGCCGTCGTGCTCGATCAGCACGCCGCAGCCGACGCCGCAGTAGCAGCAGGTCGAGGCGGTGATTTGACTGGGAGTAGGCATGGCACGGGGTTCCTGCGGTTCGTAGGGTGGACAACGCTGCGCTTGTCCACCGGGACGACGGTGATAGCGGTGGAAAAGCCTGCGGCGTTTTCCACCCTAGGGTGCTAGGCGCACTGCGCGGCGGCTTTCACCGCCAGCAGCACGCGGCCATTGGCTACCTTCACCTGATGGCGATGGGCGCAGCCGACGTCCGGGGCCACGGCGTCGCCGGAGGCCAGTTCGATCTGCCAGTTGTGCAGCGGGCAGGCCACGCGCTTGCCGTAGATCAGCCCCTGGGACAGCGGCCCGCCCTTGTGCGGGCAGCGGTCGTCGAGGGCGAACACTTCGTCGTCCGAGGTGCGGAAGATGGCGATATCGCCCTTGGGGCCATCGACGATGCGCGAGCCGAGCGGGTTGATTTCGTCGAGGGCGCAGATATCCAGCCAGGTCATGTGTGTGTCTCCAAATCCGAGGGGCCGGTTTTCCCTCTCCCCTGGCCCCTCTCCCATGAATGGGCGAGGGGAGATGCTTATGGGAGAGGGCGCTTCTTAGGCGGTTTCCAGTTGCTTGACCGCAATCCGGTCGAATTCCTTCTTCAGCACCGGCGTCTCGATGCGCTCCTTCCATGGGTCCTGCTCGAACGACAGCGCGTACTGCAGGCGATCGTTGAGTGCCTTGCGGTTGTCGGCGTCTTCCAGCACGGCCTTCTTGATGTGCTCCATGCCGACGCGCTGCATGTAGTGCACGGTACGTTCCAGGTAGAAAGCTTCCTCGCGGTACAGTTGGAGGAAGGCGCCGTTGTATTCGCGCACTTCCTCGGCGGTCTTGACCTTGACGAAGAACTCGGCGACTTCGGTTTTGATGCCGCCGTTGCCGCCGATGTACATCTCCCAACCGGAATCCACACCAATGATGCCGACGTCCTTGATGCCGGCCTCGGCGCAGTTGCGCGGGCAGCCGGAGACTGCGAGCTTGACCTTGTGCGGCGACCACATGTTGAACAGGTCGTGCTCCAGGTCGATGCCCAGCTGGGTCGAGTTCTGCGTGCCGAAGCGGCAGAACTCGCTGCCGACGCAGGTCTTAACCGTGCGGATGGACTTGCCGTAGGCGTGGCCGGAGGGCATGTCGAGGTCCTTCCAGACGCCCGGCAGGTCTTCCTTCTTGATTCCCAAGAGGTCGATGCGCTGACCGCCGGTGACCTTGACCATTGGCACGTTGTACTTATCGGCGACGTCGGCGATGCGCCGCAATTCGGACGGGTTGGTCACGCCGCCCCACATGCGCGGCACTACCGAGTAGGTGCCATCTTTCTGGATGTTGGCGTGGGCGCGTTCGTTGATCAGGCGCGACTGCGGGTCGTCCTTGGCTTCGCCCGGCCAGGTGGAGATCAGGTAGTAGTTCAGCGCCGGCCGGCAGGTGGCGCAGCCGTTCGGCGTGCTCCAGTCCATGAAGCGCATGGCCTCGGCCATCGTGATCAGATGGTGGTCGCGGATGGCCTTGCGCACCTGGCCGTGGTTCAGCTCGCTGCAACCGCAGATGGCTTTTTCGCTCTTCGGCTTCACATCCGCGGCGCCGCCGACCGTGCTGATCAGGATCTGCTCGACCAGCCCGGCGCAGGAACCGCAGGAGCTGGCGGCCTTGGTGTGCTTCTTCACCTCGTCGACGGAAAACAGGCCGTTGTCGCGGATCGCCTTGACGATGGTGCCCTTGCACACGCCGTTGCAGCCGCAGACTTCGGCGGTGTCCGGCATGCTCGCGGCGCTGCTCTGGCCCTGATGGCCGACGTCGCCGAGGGCGCTTTCGCCGAACATCAGGTGGTCGCGGATCTGGCTGATGTTGGCGTTCTCGCGCACCTGGCGGAAGTACCAGCCGCCGTCGGCGGTGTCGCCGTACAGGCAGGCACCGACCAGCACGTCGTCCTTGATCACCAGCTTCTTGTACACGCCGCCGATCGGGTCGGAGAGGGTGATGGTCTCGGTGCCGTCACCGCCCATGAAGTCGCCGGCGGAGAACAGGTCGATGCCGGTGACCTTGAGCTTGGTCGAGGTCACCGAGCCCTTGTAGCTGGCGAAGCCGAACTGGGCCAGGTGGTTGGCGCACACCTTGGCCTGGTCGAACAGCGGCGCCACCAGGCCATAGGCGATGCCGCGGTGGTTGGCGCACTCGCCGATGGCATAGATGCGCGGGTCGTAGGTCTGCATCGTGTCGTTGACCAGGATGCCGCGGTTGCACGGAATCCCGGATTGCTCCGCCAGTTCGGTGTTCGGGCGGATGCCGGCGGCCATTACCACCAGATCGGCGGGGATCACGTCGCCGCCCTTGAACTGCACGGCGCAGACGCGGCCGTCGCCGTTGTCCATCAGCTCTTCGGTCTGCTCGTTGAGACGGAAGTGGATGCCGCGCGACTCCAGCGCACTTTGCAGCAGCTTGCCGGCGGTCTTGTCGAGTTGACGCTCGAGCAGCCAGTCGGACAGGTGCACCACGGTCACTTGCATGCCGCGCTGCTTGAGGCCGTTGGCGGCTTCCAGGCCGAGCAGGCCGCCGCCGATCACCACTGCGTGGCTATGGGTCTTGGCGGTTTCCATCATCATCTGGGTGTCGGCGATGTCGCGGTAGCCGATCACGCCTTCCAGCCTGTTGCCCGGCACCGGCAGGATGAACGGGTTGGAGCCGGTGGCGATCAGCAGGCGGTCGTACTCGGCCTCGCTGCCGTCCTCGGCGATGACCTTGCGCGCCTTGCGGTCGATCTTCACCACCTTGCGGCCGAGCAGCAGCTTGATGCCATTGTCCGCATACCAGTTGAGGTCGTTGAGCACGATCTCCTCGAAGGTCTGCTCGCCGGCCAATACCGGCGACAGCAGGATGCGGTTGTAGTTCGGGTGCGGTTCGGCGCCGAACACGGTGATGTCGTACAGATCGGGGCTGAGCTTGAGCAGTTCTTCCAGGGTGCGAACCCCGGCCATGCCATTGCCGACCATGACCAACTTGAGTTTTTTCATGCGCGATCTCCGGCATAAAAATCACGGAAAACAAAAAAGGCGTCCCGCCGGTTACCCAGCGAGGACGCCTTTGTCCAATCCCGTTCTGTCGGGAAGTGCCCCCTCGCCGTTGAGAGGGACGCTTTATGTGATTGTCGAAGTCGTTATTGCAGGGCGCGTGCCAAGTCGAGCGAACGCCGGTTTTCCATGAGCTGGACGGGTTTCTCGGGGCGCTGGAGGGAAAAGTCGCACCGCTTTAAAGCGGGTTGGCGCCGTTGTGGTGCGCGGCTGCGCCGGGGTAGGGCGTTTGGCCAATCGGATGGGTTAGCCATAGGCGATACCCATCGCCGCGATTGATGGGTATCGCTTCGCTCAACCCATCCTACGGGCGCGACGCCTGGCTCGCCGTCCAGTCGATCAGTTGCCGGGCGAGTTGATCGCTGGCCTGGCCGAAGGCATTGACCACGGCTGGCACCTGCACATCCTGGCTGGGCTGGCGCACGCTGAAGCTGCGGCTGGCGACGATGCGCTGGGTGCCGCTGCGCACCAGACGCGCATCCAGGCGGATCACCGCTTCGGGGCGGCCGTTGCGGTATTCGCTCTGGAATGCCAGCAGGTTGCCGATCAGCTCCAGGTCGGCCTGCACATGCTGGTCGTCGTTGCTCAGCGCGGCGAAGCGGCCATCGGCCTGGAAGGCCTCCTGCAGGCGGTCGCGCAGCAAGGCCGGGGCCGGGTTGCTCCAGCGCGCGCCCTTGTAGTTGCTGATCTGGCTGCCCTGCGGAATCACCGCAATGCGCGTGCTATCCAGCACCTGGCTGGCCTGCGGGCGGGCGATGCGCAGCGAGCGGTCGAGCTGGTTGTTGCTTGCGCGGGCCGGCGTGGCGCCCTGCGGCAGCAGGTAGGTCTGCACCGTCTCGGCCTGCGGCAGCACCGAGCAGGCGCCGAGCAGCGCGACGGCGCCGGCCAGGCACAGGCCACGGCCCCAGCGGGAAAGGTGGTTCATGGTTGAAACTCCTGAGTCTGTTGGCGATCCAGCAACAGGCCGCTGGGGTTGTCGGACAGCCGCTGGCTCATCTGCCGCAGCGCGGCCAGCGTGCTGCGCAGTTCGGAGACCGCCGGGCCGAGTTCGCCGATACCCTGAATGCCGCCGTTGAGGGCGTCCTTGTTGGTGCTGAGGATCTGTTCGATCTCGCCGCTGGCGCGCTCCAGTGCCGCCATGGTCTGTGCGGCATTGTCGAGGATGCCGCGTCCCTGCTTGTCGACCAGGGCGTTGGTGTTGTGCATCAGCTCGCTGGTCTGCTGCACCATGGTGCCGGCCTGCCGGCTGACTTCGGCGAGCTGCTTGAGGGTTTCCTGAATGTCGCCGCGCTGCGAGGCGAGCACGCCGGTGGCCTGGTCGAGGTGCTCCAGGGTGCGGCTGACGCGGTCGATGTTCTCGCCGGAGAACATCAGGTTGGCGTTGGCGATCAGGCGGCTGATGTTGCTCACCAGGTCCTCGCCGTTGGTCAGCAGGCGCGATAGCGGCGACGGGGTGGCGACGATCACCGCCGGCTGCTCGTTGTTGGTCGCCAGTGGCGGGCTCATTGGCGAGCCGCCGTGGAGCTGGATGATCGAACTGCCGGTGACCCCGGTCAGAGTCAGGCGGGCGCGGGTGTTCTCCTTGATCGGCGTGTCGCCGCCGACGCGGATGCGCGCCAGCACCTTGCGCGGGTCCTTGGGGTCGAGCTTGAGCTGGACCACGTCGCCGACCTTGATGCCGCTGTACTGCACCGCGCTGCCGATGGACAGGCCGGTCACCGCCTCGTTGAACACCACGTCGTAGAGGCTGAATTCCTTGTCCACGCTGGACTTGCCCAGCCACAGGGCGAACAGCAGGGCGCCGCCCACCGCCAGGACGGTGAACAGGCCGATCAGGATGTGATGCGCACGGGTTTCCATCAGTGCTTCTCCGAGCTGGCGGCTTGCTGCGCCGCGCGGCCACGCGGGCCGTGAAAATACTCGCGGATCCAGTCGTCATCGGTGGCTTCGACCACCTCCAGTTTGTCGGCGACCAGCACGCGCTTCTGCGACAGCACCGCGACCCGGTCGCAGATGCTGTACAGCGTGTCGAGGTCGTGGGTGACCAGGAACACGCTGAGGCCCAGCGCATCGCGCAGGGTCAGGATCAGTTGGTCGAAGGCCGCCGCGCCGATCGGGTCGAGGCCCGCGGTCGGCTCGTCGAGGAAGAGGATTTCCGGGTCCAGGGCCAGCGCGCGGGCCAGCGCGGCGCGCTTGATCATGCCGCCGGACAGCGAATCCGGGTACTTGTCGCCGGCATCGGCCGGCAACCCGGCCAGCGCCACCTTGACCCGCGCCAGACGCTCGGCCGTCGGGCGGTCCAGCCCGGCGTGCTCGATCAGCGGCAGGGCAATGTTCTCGATCACCGTCAGCGAGGAGAACAGGGCGCCGCGCTGGAACAGCACGCCGAAGCGTCGTTCCACCTGCGAACGCTGCTCGGCGCCCAGGGCCAGCAGGTCTTCGCCGAACACCCGCACGCTGCCGGCCGCCGGCCGCAGCAGGCCGACGATGCTGCGCAGCAGCACCGACTTGCCGGTGCCCGAGCCGCCGACCACGCCGAGGATCTCGCGGCGACGGATATCCAGGTCGAGATTGTCGTGCACCACCTGCGGGCCGAAGCGGTTGACCAGCCCGCGCACCTCTACCAGCACTTCGTCCGTCACCAGCCCATCTCCATGAAGAACAGCGCCGCCACGGCATCCAGCAGGATCACCACGAAAATTGACTGCACCACCGCCGAGGTGGTGTGGTCGCCCACCGACTTGGCGCTGCCGCCGGATTTGAAGCCTTCCAGGCAGCCGATGATGGCGATGATGAAGGCGAAGAACGGCGCCTTGACCAGGCCGATATAGAGGTTTTTTACCGGGATTTCCGACTGCAGGATCGACAGGAACCTCGCCGGCGACACATCCAGCTGCAGGGTGCTGACCATGCCGCCGCCGACTATGCCGCAGAGCATGGCGATGAAGGTGAGGATCGGCAGACTGATCAGCATCGCTAGCATGCGCGGCAGCACCAGCAGCTCCATGGGGTCGAGGCCGAGGGTGCGGATCGCGTCGATCTCCTCGTTGGCCTTCATCGAGCCGATCTGCGCGGTGAAGGCGCTGGCCGTGCGCCCGGCCATGAGGATGGCGGTGAGCAGCACGCCGAATTCGCGCAGGAAGGAGAACGCCACCAGGTGCACGGTGTAGATGGTGGCGCCGAAGTTGGCCAGCACCGTGGCGCCGAGGAAGGCCACCACCGCGCCGACCATGAAGGTCAGCAGGGCGATGATCGGGATGGCGTCCAGCCCGGTCTGCTCGATATGCGCCGCCAGCGAGGTGATGCGCCAGCGCCGCGGCCGCCACAGGCTGCGCAGCAGGCTCTCCAGGGTCAGGCCGATGAAGCCGAGCAGGGCAAGCACCTGCTGCCAGAAATCGGCGACCGCGCAACCGATATGTTCCAGCACCTCGCTGAGGGCCGAGTGGCCGGACTCTCCGGGTTTGTGCGGGCAGCTGGTCAGCGCCTGGCCAACGGTGCGCAGCAGCGCCACGCGCTCGACTGGCAGGTCGGGGCTGTTCTGCGCCAGCTCGAGCAGGCGGCCCTCGCCGAGCCAGCGGCCGAGCAAGGCCGCACCGGCGGTATCCAGCTGACCCAACTCGGTGAGATCGATCTGCCCAGCGCTTTCGGCCACGGCGCTGGGGACGCTCTGCAACTGTGTCTGCAAATGGGCGTAGTGCGCCAATGTCCAGTCGCCGCGCACGCGCAGACGCGGAGGGCTGGACGCGGTTTCCAGTTCTATATTGCCTGCCTGCGGCATGCTCATCCTGGCTTCTGCATAGGTGTTGAACGCTATGTATAGCTGCTGAATCAAGCCGGGATGAGGCGTGGTGCAATCTTTTCGCGCATTCCAGCGCTCTGCACTAAGCGCCTAGACGCGCTGATGGTGCGTGGAGCGCCTAGGTTGGCTTTCAGGCGGAGAGCAGCAGCACCAGCAGCAGGTTGAGCAGCAGCGAAACCAGCGCCACGCCGCGCCAGACCTTCAGCGGTTCGCGCTCCAGCAGTGGGCGCGGGCGCACGCTGAGGGCCTGGCGTTCGCCCTGTTCGAGGATCAGCAGCCATTCCTCGGCGGTTTCGTAGCGCTGCGCCGGGTCGGCGGCGACGGCCCGCTTGAGGCAGTCGTCGAGCCAGGTCGGCAGGTCGGGGCGGTAGCGGCTGGCCGGGGTCGGTTGGCCGAAGCGCGGGTGCTGGAAGGCTTCGATCTCGCCGTGCGGGTAGTGCCCGGTGAGCAGGTGGTAGAGCGTCACGCCGGCGGCGTAGAGGTCCTGCTGCGGGCTGGGTGGGGTGCCGGTGAAGGCTTCCGGAGCGATGTAGCTGGGAGTGCCGGGCAGGCTGTGGGCCTCGTCGCGGGACAGTCCAGGGCAGTAGGCGAGGCCGAAGTCCAGCACGCGCAGCTCGCCGTCGTCGCCCCACAGCAGGTTGTCCGGCTTGATGTCGCGGTGCAGGATGTTGCGCCGGTGCAGCATGCCCAGGGCCTTGAGCAGGCGCGCGGCGATGTCCAGCCATTCCGGCAGGCCCACCGGGCCGTTCAGGCGCAGGTGCTCGGCCAGGGTCTGACCGGAGTATTCGCGCTGGACGTAGTAGAGGTGCTGACGCTGCGGCAGCGGGTGGACTTCCGGGAAGTGCCGGCCGGCGACCCGGCGCAGGAACCACTCCTCGAGCAGCAGCGCCGGGCCGGCCTGCGGTTCGTCGGCGCGGCTGGCCGGCAGGGTTTTCAGCAGCCAGCGTCGCGTTTGGCCATCGCGCACGCGGTAGACCAGCGACTGGCGGCTTTCACTGAGCAGGCGTTCGATCTGCCAGCCTTCGAACTCCTGACCTTCGCGCAGTTTCGGCGGCAGCGGCCAGTGGTCGAGTTGGGCCAGGGTGTCGCTCAGCGCACTTTCCGGCAGGTCGCCAACCTCCACCAGCAGAGCGCTGGCGTTGTCCTGGCTGCCGGCCAGGTGGGCGGCGCTAACCAGCGCCTGGCAGATGGCGTTGGGCTCGTCGGCATCCTGCAGGATCTGCTGGATGCGGTTATCGCCGAGAACGGCCCAGACGCCGTCGCTGACCAGCAGGAAGCACTCGCCGGCGCGCAGTTCGCCGTCGAGATAATCCACCACCAGATGCTGATCCAGACCCAGCGCGCGCTTGAGCACATGCTGCATGCCTGGCTGGTCCCACACGTGGTCCTCGCTGAGGCGCTGCAGCTCGCCGGCATGCCAGCGGTAGGCGCGACAGTCGCCGACATGCGCGAGGGTGAAGCGCCGCCCGCGCAGCACCAAGGCGGTAAGGGTGGTGAGCAGTGGTTGACCACCGCCATTGGCGCGCAGCCAGCGGTTGTGGGCCAGCAACAGGCGTTCCAGGGATTGCGCCACCGCCCAGGTTTCCGGGGTGGCGTAGTAGTCCAGCGCCAGCGCCTGCAGGGTTGCCCGCGCGGCCAGGCCGCCATCGGCACACTGGCTGACGCCGTCGGCGAGGGCGAACAGGTAGCCCTTGCTCGCCGCCAGCGTCGGCGCCGGGGTGACCACGCGCAGGGCGTCCTGGTTTTCCTCCCGCGGGCCGGTGGCGCTGGCTTCGCCGAAGCGTAATTGCAAGGTCATGGATGTATCCGAACTCTATGGCTTTCGTAGGATGGGTTGAGCTTGCGATACCCATCATGGAGACCGCATGGGTATCGCTGCGCTCAACCCATCCTACAAATAAGTCAGACGCGCGCGGCCGTGACCGCAGCCGAGCCCCAAGTGGTGCGCCAGCGTTGCTTGACGCCGTGCAGGCCGAACCAGGCGACCACGCCGAGGCTGGCGAACAGCCACAGGCCGAGCTGGTAGTCGCCGGTGTGCTGCTTGATTGCGCCGAGCCCGGCGGTCAGGCAGAAACCGCCGATGCCCCCGGCCATGCCGATCAGGCCGGTCATCACGCCGATCTCCTTGCGAAAGCGCTGCGGTACCAGTTGGAACACCGCGCCGTTGCCGGCACCGAGGCTGAGCATGGCCATCACGAACAAGGCCAGGGCCACGGTCGAGCTGGAGATGTGGAAGCCCACCGCGGCGATGCAGATGGCCGCCACGGTGTAGACCACCAGCAGGCTGCGAATGCCGCCAATGCGGTCGGCAAAGGCGCCGCCCAGCGGGCGCATCAGGCTGCCGGCGAACACGCAGGCGGCGGTGTAGTAGCCGGCGGTCACCGGCGCCAGGCCGTATTGGTCGTGGAAGTAGCCGGGCAGGGTGCTGGCCAGGCCGAGGAAGCCGCCGAAGGTGACGCTGTAGAAGAACATGAACCACCAGCTGTCGCGGTCGCCGAGGGCCTTGAGGTAATCGGCCAGGGCCTTGGGCGCCGGGCGTTCGGGGGCATTCTTGGCGACGGTGGCGAAGATGATCAGGGTCAGCACCAGCGGAATCAGCGCCAGGCCGAACACGCTGTTCCAGCCGAACAGTGTCGCCAGCCCCGGAGCGAACAGCGCTGCCAGCACGGTGCCGGAATTGCCGGCGCCGGCGATGCCCATGGCCTTGCCCTGGTGCTGCGGCGGATACCACTGCGAAGCCAGCGGCAGGGCGACGGCGAAGGAAGCACCGGCAAAGCCGAGGAACAGGCCAAGCAGCAGCGCCTGCTCATAGCTGTGGACGCCGAGCTGCCAGGTGCCTAACAGCGCGCCAATGACGATCACCTGGCCAACAATGCCGGCACTCTTCGGTGAGGTCCGATCGGCCAGCAGGCCCATCAGAAAACGCAGCACGGCACCGGCGAGAATCGGCGTGGCGACCATCATCGCCCGCTGCTGGGTGGTCAGGCCGAGGTCAGCGGCGATCTGCACGCCGAGCGGGCCGAGCACATACCAGACCATGAAGCTCAGGTCGAAATACAGAAATGCGGCGAACAGGGTTGGCGTATGCCCGGCCTTCCAGAAACTTGTATTCATCTAACACCTCATCCTGATGTAGGGCCCGGCGGTTGCGATTCACCGTGATCGTGGGCACGGCAGTCGCAACCGGCCGGGAAGGCGTCGTGCTTGTGGCACGCCGCCTGTGGCCGAAGCCACAGCGGGTTGAAAGAGTTACAAGCGGAGCGCCGGATCGCGGTCGCTCCACCGGCCCCGATCTCTGGGGCCAAAACGAAAAAACGTCGCAACACCTGACGCCGTGAGGGCGAAGGGCGGGCGACGTCTTTGTCGTGTGTGGAGGCAACCGCCATTGGTTACCTGTATCAGCTGTTTAGCAAAAGCTGAGCCAAGTCTGTGAAGCGCCAATTTTCAGAGGGGGCGACGCTAGGCGGGGCGGCTTAACGATGCAAAAGGGCGCGTTATGCGCACCCTCGTGCGTCGTGTTGGGGCGTCGTTACGGTCAGTCGACCCAGTTGACCATGGGGAAGGTGGCACGAAAGCCCTCGGGCATCGGCACCACCTTGGACTGCTGATAATCGAAGAACACGAAGCCAGACTTGGCCATGGCCACCAACGCGCCGTCGGCCGGGCGGCTGATGCGAAAGATGATGTCGCCGCCGTACTTGTTGAAGTCCATCACGCCGACCTCGAACAGCAGTTGGTCGCGGGCGTGGGCTTCGGCTTTGTAGGTGGTGGCCAGGTCGGTGACGATGATGCCGGTGTCGCCGGACGTGACTTCCTTGATGCCGAAATCGAACAGGAAGCGTGCACGAGCCTCGGAGATCATCGAGATCATCGAGTCGTTACCCAGGTGGTTGGCACCATTGATGTCGGTGACCCGCACGGTGAGGTGGGTGCTGTAGCAGAACAGTTCTTCGGGGAATTCGAGTTTCAGGCGAGCCATGGTCGATCTCGGGCGTTCGGTAGGACAAGGGGGGCGATTCTACCTGCGCCGCCCCTCCCGTGACTCGCTCGATCGAACTAGATGCCGCGCGGGCGGGGGCTCACTTGTGCGCCGCATTCAGCCAGTAGAAGGTCACCCGGCCGCCTTCGGTGTCCGGCCCATAGTTGTCCTGTACATAGGCACCGGCCTTGAAGTAGAGCAGTTGCTTGCCCCAGTAGGCACTGATCGGCTGGTAGTGCGAGCCCTGGTCGCCGTCGCTGCTGGTCACTCTGATGCCGAGATTGCCGCTGGGCGTCAGGCGCAGGTCGTAGCCGAAGCGCTCGCCGAGCCGGATGTTCTCGGCGATCAGGATGTTCTGCACCGTCGTGTCGCCGGGCCGCTTGCGCAGCAGCGCCTCGATGCGGCCGACGCCGTTGTAGTAGTGGTACTGCAACTTGAGCAGCGGATCGTTCTCGCTGCCGGGCTGGTCCTTGCTGTGGATCTGGCCGATGACGATTTTGTTCTTGCTCGGCACCTGGGTGACGGTCAGCACCGCGCTCAGGTAGTTGTCGGCCTGGGCGTAGGGCCAGTTGTTGAGCGTGCCGTCGGCTTGGGTTTCGCGCAATTCGCTGCGCGGGTAGCGGGCGTCCTCGCTATGGCTGCCGGTGACTGGCACCCAGAAAGTCACGCTGCCGTCCGAGTTGCGGCGGAAATACTGGCTCTCGTAACCGTTGTTGAGGCGGGCGGTGTCGATTTGGGTCGCGGAGGTGAGGGTGGGGATGCTGAGGGCCCAGGTGCTGAGATCGATCACTGGCAGTCCTTATGAATGATGGAGACGGAAATAGCTCCTATTCGTGGCCTGGCGGCGTGACAAGTTCAAAAGCGCTGACGAGCGGAGTGGTAGCGATGGAATGGTGAGAACTGTATTTTCGTCAAATAGCGGTTGATAACGCTAAATATGATTGCAGGATTGAGTTTTGCTTGGGGGGATGTCGCGGAGGGGGCAGGCTGGATATGAAATATAGGGCAGTGAGCTATTAAATATTTGAACGTCCCTGTTCAATTTATATTGGTGTTTTGTATTACCGATGATTGACTGCCAGGATCCCGGCGTAAGCCATACGGGGTGCAGGTTTGGTTTTGCTTCTGGAAGTTTTCCAATCAATCAGCAGAAGCATCATGGCGAAGCCCGCGGCAATCAGCAGCGGATAGGCAATCAAGAGTTCTTGCAGGCTGTATTTCCACGCCAGCGGTCGGCCAACGCCCAGCATGGCGGCGTACAACCAGGACACGCCGGAAACGGTGCCGGCGAAAACGGCCAGGGTACGCGCGTTGGCTTCCAGCTTGAGAATGCAGCCGGCCTTGGTCATGGCGGGCATGACGACGTGGTGCAGGAGGAAACCATTGATGGTCAGCAGCGCCACGATAAGGATCTTGGCTTGCAGTTTGGGGTTGAGGAAGTATTCCTCGCCCTTGATCGATGCATCCAGGCCAATAATCATCAGGCCGGTGATCCACAGGGCGGCAAGTGCGATCAATACGGTGTTTTTGAGTTGGACAAGGTGGTGAGGATCCTGCTGGGAAGTGTCACCGGTGATTAATCTTTTTATCATCGCGGAGTCGCTGACGATAACCATTCCGATGGCTACACAGCAGGCGATAAGATGTGCGTATACGATTGCCAAGCGCAATAGCTCCATGGTTCCTTCCTGCTTGAGCAGGGAAGTAAAGAACAAATAAATTTCCATGGGGTTATACCTCTTGTTGTAACGGTTGATTATTGAGTCGACGCTTATGCGTCGTTGTCGGGGTGCTACTCCAGCGCCTCAGTAATTTTCATTTTTCCGCCCAATTTGCGGAGTCTTGTAATTATGTGTGGTTGGGCTTGTCCTTTTCCCAGGCAAAAGATGCCTACGCACATGACTCGTGCTAGAAGCAATATTTCTCCTTGGGTGTACCGGATGCCCAAAAGCACGAGGCCGACGCTCTGTGTTCAGACATGGTGTGAGAACAAGGATACGCGATTTTGTTCCGACTTTGGTCGTAATGGCGGAGTGAAAGCCGACGAGCGGCAAATTCCGTGCCAGCCGCGGCAAGCCGCCGAAATAGCGGTATGCCGCGAGGCAGATGGGTTGCGAGTGAAAATTCTGATCAGGCAGTCAAGACCTTGCGTCAATAATATGACTGTCAGTTTTCGGTGTTTTTGCTCTCAGTTCGCATTGCGATCGGAGCATCCAGCAAGCCATTGGCACGGAACATATTCTTAATTCCGCGCACGGCCTGGCGAATGCGTTCCTGGTTTTCGATCAGGGCGAAGCGCACATGGTCATCGCCATAGTCGCCGAAACCGATCCCTGGCGAGACGCAGACTTTGGCCTCGGCCAGCAGCTTCTTGGCGAACTCCAGCGAGCCGAGTTGGACATAAGGCTCGGGGATCTTGGCCCAGACGTACATCGAGGCCTTCGGGTTTTCGACCATCCAGCCCAGCTCATGCAGACCCTTGACCAGCACGTTGCGGCGCTGGCGGTACTGCTCGGCGATATCCCGTACGCATTGCTGGTCGCCTTCCAGTGCGGCAATAGCGGCCACCTGCAGTGGGGTGAAGGTGCCGTAGTCGTGGTAGCTCTTGATCCGTGCCAGGGCGCTGACCAGTTCCGGATTGCCAACCATGAAGCCGATCCGCCAGCCGGCCATGTTGTAGCTCTTCGACAGGGTGAAGAACTCCACGGCGATGTCCTTGGCGCCCGGCACCTGCATGATCGACGGGGCTTTCCAGCCGTCGTAGACGATATCGGCGTAAGCCAAATCGTGGATCACCAGCACGTCGTACTGCTTGGCCAGAGCCACCACGCGCTCGAAGAAATCCAGCTCGACGCACTGGGCGGTGGGGTTGGAGGGAAAGCCGAGGATCATCATCTTCGGCTTTGGGATGCTCTCGCGGATCGCTCGTTCCAGCTCATTGAAGAAGTCCACGCCGGGCACCAGCGGTACCGAGCGCACCTGGGCGCCGGCGATTACCGCGCCATAGATGTGGATCGGGTAACTGGGGTTGGGCACCAGCACGGTGTCACCGTGATCGAGAGTGGCCAGCATCAGGTGCGCCAGGCCTTCCTTGGAGCCGATGGTGACGATCGCTTCGCTTTCCGGGTCGATCTCCACCTCGTAGCGCTCGGCGTACCAGCGCGAAATGGCGCGACGCAGGCGTGGGATGCCGCGGGAGGTGGAGTAGCCGTGGGTGTCTTCGCGTTGAGCGACCTGCACCAGCTTCTCGACGATGTGAGGCGGGGTGGCACCGTCGGGGTTGCCCATGCTGAGGTCGATGATGTCCTCGCCGCGGCGGCGGGCGGCCATCTTCAGTTCGGCGGTGATGTTGAAAACGTAGGGGGGGAGACGATCGATGCGCGCAAAGCGACGCGAAGCTTGTTCAGCCATGCTTTCCTCGGAAACGTAAGCGCCCGGAACCGTCCGAGCGACGTCGGCCACTGCGGTGGCCTGCGGCGAAGATAAGCGGGCGCGAGGGCGACTGTCGAGGAGTTTGTCGGCCCGCGTCAGGGGCCGAGCAATTCGCTCATGGCGATAATCTGTTCGGCGACCTGGATCAGCTTCTGCTGACGGCTCATGGCCTGGCGGCGCATCAGGGTGTAGGCCTCTTCCTCGTTGCAGTTTTTCATCTTCATCAGGATGCCTTTGGCCTGCTCGATGCGCTTGCGTTCGGCCAGCTGCGCTTCGCGTGCCTGCAGTTGTGCGCGCAGCGCCTGATCGCTCTCGAAGCGCAGCATGGCAACATCGAGGATCGGCTTCAGGCGCTGCGCCTGGATGCCTTCGACGATGTAGGCGCTGACCCCGGCCTGGATGGCCTGGCGCATCACGCTGGGGTCCTGCTCGTCGGTGAATAGCACGATGGGCCGTGGCTGGTCGCGGCTGACCAGCACCACCTGTTCCATCACGTCGCGGCCGGGAGATTCGCTGTCGATCAGCACGACGTCGGGACGTATCGCCTCGACTCGTGCCGGCAAATCGATGGTCAGCCCCGATTCGTCGATCACCTCGAAGCCGGCCTCAATCAGCGCGGCTTTCAGGCGGCCAACCTTCTTTTGGGTGTCGTTGATCAGGAGAATTCGCAGCATGGGTGGGTTCCTCCTCGACATCACAGCGCGGCTGTCCGGGTGTGGTCACTCAGGGCGTGCAGGGCGAAGCTGCGCGCATAGCCGGCCGGGTCGCTGCCATCCCAGATTTTACCGTCGATCAGCGTTGAGCGGCGCATCGGCTCGGCCGGCACGTCGATGCCGAGGGCACTGGCAGCTTGCTGGTATAGCTCGATCTGCTGAACCTGCCGGACCACGGCGAGGTAATCGGGATCGCTGCGCAGCAGGCCCCAGCGGCGGAACTGGGTCATGAACCACATGGCATCGGACAGGTAGGGCATGTTCACCGCGCCCTCGGCGAAGAAGCGCAAGGGGTGCTGGTCCTCCCAACTGTTGCCCAGGCCATCCTGGTAATGACCGAGAAAGCGTGGCTCGATGGCCGACAGCGGGGCGCCGATGTAGTCGTCACCGCTGATTAGCTGGGCGGTGCTGCGCTTGTTGTCCAGGCTGGCTTCGATGAAGCGGCTCGCTTCCAGCAGTGCCATGGTCAGCGCGCGGGCGGTATTCGGGTGGCTGTCGACGAATTCGCGGGTGACGCCGAGCACCTTCTCCGGATGGTCGGCCCAGATCATCTGGCTGGTGGCGAGGGTGAAGCCCTGGCCTTCCTCGACCGCCAGCGCCCCCCAGGGGCCACCGGCACAGAAACCGTCGATGCGCCCGGCCTTGAGGTGAGCAACCATTTGCGCAGGCGGCACGACCACGCTGTGCACGTCTTCAAGCGGGTGAATGCCCTGGCTGGCCAGCCAATAGTTGAGCCACATGGCGTGGGTGCCGGTGGGGAATGTCTGGGCGAAGGTCAGTTTTGCACTGTTTTGGAGCGCTCGCGTGAGCAGTGCTTCGGCGCTGGTCACGCCCGAGCGCTTGAGCGGTTCGGAGAGGTTGATCGCCTGGCCGTTCTGGCACAGTCCCATCAGAATGGCCATCTCGGTGGCATTGCCGCCAATGCCCAGGTGGATGCCATAGACCTGGCCATACAGCATCTGCGCGGCATCCAGCTCGCCACTCAGCAGTTTGTCGCGCAGGGTGGCCCAGGAGCCCTGGCGATGCAGATTGAGCGTTAGTCCGTAGGGCTGGGCAAAGCCCTGGGTCGCCGCCACGATCAGCGAGGCCGAGTCGGTCAGCGGCATGAAGCCGAGATCGAGGACGCTTTTTTCCGGTGCATCGCTGCCGGCTACCCAGGCCAGGTGGTCCGCGCGGGTGTCGGTTTTATTTGCTGTCATGCTTCGTTCCATCGCAGGGCAAAAAGGCGCCGCCCGGTCGCTGCGATCAGCCACCGGAAACGACGCCATTGTCTATGAGGCTGCTCCGCCGTTGGAGCAGTTTGCCGATTGCGAAGCAAGCGATATGCCAGCGTCTGTGGCGTGGGGATAAAGAAAGCCCCGCCGAGGCGGGGCAAAGATTGAGGAAGGAGCTACCTCAACGTTCGATGATCTGTTTCACCTGGGCCTGGGGGATCTGTTGCTCGCGTCCCTCACTGTCTTCGAAGCGGAGCATGCCGGTGTCTTCGTCGAGTTCGGGTTTATTGTCGGTGGTCAGCAGCTGGCCGTCGGTAGTGGAAATCAGGTATTCGCTGGCACAACCGCCGAGGCTGAGCAGGCAAATTGCAGCGAGAATCCAAGCCTTCATGTGCACCTCCTATGATCCGTCGGTAGGCCTTAATTGGAAGGTAGTCACTGTTGGCCCGTCTGCAAGAGCCGGCTAGAAAGAAAAAGCCCCGCACTAGGCGGGGCTCTTCTTGACGCTTTGCTCGTTAGGCTTGAACGACCGGGATATTGGCGTTCGCAGCGGCTTCACGGAACTCGGCGATCTGGTCGAAGCTCAGGTAGCGGTAAACGTCGGCAGCCATGCTGTCGATGTCCTTCGCGTAGACCATGTACTCCTCGACGGTCGGCAGCTTACCGAGGATGGAGGCAACAGCCGCCAGCTCAGCCGAGGCGAGGAACACGTTGGCGCCATCGCCCAGGCGGTTCGGGAAGTTACGAGTCGAAGTCGACACCACGGTGGAGTTGGCAGCCACGCGCGCCTGGTTACCCATGCACAGCGAGCAGCCCGGCATTTCCATGCGCGCGCCGGCTTTGCCGTAGATGCCGTAGTAGCCTTCCTCGGTCAGCTGGTGGGCGTCCATCTTGGTCGGCGGCGACAGCCACAGACGAGTCGGGATGCCACCTTTGACCTTGTCGAGCAGCTTACCGGCAGCGCGGAAGTGACCGATGTTGGTCATGCAGGAACCGATGAACACTTCGTCGATCTTCTGACCTTGGACGCTGGACAGCAGGCGCGCATCGTCCGGATCGTTCGGAGCGCAGAGCACAGGCTCTTTCACTTCGTTCAGATCGATCTCGATGATCTCGGCGTACTCGGCGTCCTTGTCGGCTTCCAACAGTTGCGGATTGGCCAGCCAGGCTTCCATCGCTTGGGCGCGACGTTCCATGGTGCGCGCATCGCCGTAGCCTTCGCTGATCATCCAGCGCAGCAGGGTGATGTTGGACTGCAGGTACTCGGCGATGGCCTTTTCCGGCAGCTTGATGGTGCAACCAGCGGCGGAACGCTCGGCCGAGGCGTCGGACAGCTCGAACGCTTGTTCGACGGTCAGCTCGTCCAGCCCTTCGATCTCGAGGATGCGGCCGGAGAAGGCGTTCTTCTTGCCTTTCTTCTCGACGGTCAGCAGGCCCTTCTGGATGGCGTAGTAAGGGATGGCATGCACCAGGTCGCGCAGGGTGATCCCCGGCTGCATTTTGCCCTTGAAGCGCACCAGCACGGATTCCGGCATGTCCAGCGGCATCACGCCAGTCGCGGCGGCGAAGGCGACCAGGCCGGAGCCGGCCGGGAAGGAGATGCCGATCGGGAAACGGGTGTGCGAGTCGCCACCGGTGCCGACGGTATCCGGCAGCAGCATGCGGTTCAGCCAGCTGTGGATGATGCCGTCGCCCGGACGCAGGGACACGCCGCCACGGGTGCGGATGAAGTCCGGCAGGGTGTGGTGGGTGTTGACGTCGATCGGCTTCGGATAGGCCGCAGTGTGGCAGAAGGACTGCATCACCAGGTCGGCGGAGAAGCCCAGGCAAGCCAGGTCTTTCAGCTCGTCGCGGGTCATCGGGCCAGTGGTGTCCTGGGAGCCGACGGTGGTCATCTTCGGCTCGCAGTAGGTGCCCGGACGCACGCCGGCTACGCCGCACGCCTTGCCGACCATCTTCTGTGCCAGGGTGAAGCCCTTGCCGCTGTCAGCCGGCTGTTCCGGCTTCTTGAACAGATCGGAGGAGGGCAGGCCCAGTTCGGCACGGGCCTTCTCGGTCAGGCCGCGGCCGACGATCAGCGGGATACGGCCGCCAGCGCGGACTTCGTCGAGCAGCACCGGAGTCTTCAGCTCGAAGGTGGTGATGACCTCTTCGCTGCCGTGCTTGCACACCTTGCCAGCGTACGGATAGACGTCGATCACGTCGCCCATGTTCAGGTTGGCAACGTCGAATTCGATCGGCAGGGCGCCGGCGTCTTCCATGGTGTTGTAGAAGATCGGAGCAATCTTGTTGCCGAAGCAGAAGCCGCCGGCGCGCTTGTTCGGCACGTAGGGTACGTCATCGCCGAAGAACCACAGCACCGAGTTGGTGGCGGATTTGCGCGAAGAACCGGTGCCGACCACGTCACCGACGTAGGCGACCGGGAAGCCCTTGGCTTTGACTTCTTCGATCTGCTTCAGCGGGCCGATGGCGCCTTGCTGCTCGGGGACGATGCCGTCGCGGGCCATTTTCAGCATGGCCAGGGCGTGCAGCGGGATGTCCGGGCGCGACCAGGCATCGGGAGCCGGCGACAGGTCATCGGTGTTGGTTTCGCCCGGGACCTTGAACACGGTCAGGCTGTACTTCTCGGCGATGGCCGGCTTGTTGGTGAACCACTCGCCATCGGCCCAGGACTTCAGCACGGCTTGGGCGTTGGCGTTGCCGTTCTTGGCGCGCTCGGCGACGTCGTGGAAGGCATCGAACATCAGCAGGGTGTGCTTCAGCTGTTTGGCGGCGGCGGCAGACAGCTCGGCGCTGTCCAGCAGCTCGACCAGGGTGGCGATGTTGTAGCCGCCCTGCATGGTGCCCAGCAGCTCCACGGCGCGTTGCTTGTTGATCAGCGGGGAGTTGGCTTCGCCTTTGGCGATCGCGGAGAGGAAGCCGGCCTTGACGTAGGCAGCTTCGTCCACACCCGGCGGAATGCGGTTGGTGATCAGGTCGAGGAGGACGGCTTCTTCACCAGCCGGAGGATTCTTCAGCAGCTCGACCAGGCCTGCAGTTTGTTCGGCGTTCAGCGGCTGGGGGACGATACCCTGAGCGGCACGCTCTTCTACATGTTTGCGATAGGCTTCAAGCACAGTTATTACCCTCATCAGTGGTCCCAAAGGGTGTCCGGGACGCATTCAGGGAACCGCTAAACACATCCGCGCAGCAGCTTTATGAGCTGAGAGCGATGGTTTCAGTGGCCCCATCCAGAAGCTGTTTTCAAAGTTTTACGCTTGCAGGAAGGGAGGGATGAGGGGTGGCGCTGGCTCGGAACTCGAAAGCCAGTGCCAACATCTTCCTGCTGGAAACAACTGTGCTCGTGACGCTTTGAAAACAGCTTCCAACGGACATCGGCGCCTAAAAGGCGGAGGGATTCTACTGGAAAGGCTCGGCAAAGTTAAGCTAAAACCCGCATGGAAACTGGGGTGACCCTGCCTAGACAAAGGGCTAAGATGCCAGCCTGTTCCGCCTGCCTATATCCACCACCGCTATGTCCAACCAGCGTATCAAGACTCCTTGCGTCGGCCTCTGTTCCACGGTGTACGGCGATCTGGTCTGCCGCGGCTGCAAGCGCTTTCATCATGAAGTGGTGAACTGGAACCTCTACAAGGAGGAGGAAAAGCGCGCGGTTTGGCGGCGTTTGGAGATTCTGCTGGTTCAGGTGATGGGGGCGAAGCTGGATGTTTTCGACGCCACACGCCTGCGTAGCCAGCTCGAGCAGCACAAGATCCGCTTCGTGCCGGAGCAATCGCCGTATTGCTGGGCCTACCAGCTGATCGCCCGCGGCGCCCGCCTGATCAGCCAGCTGGAAGCCTATGGTGTGGCCTTGTTGCCCGAGTTCCGTCATTGGGCGCTGCCGGAATTGCGTGACGCCATCGATCGCGAGTTCTTCCTGTTGTCGGAAGCGCACTACGAGCGCTATATCGCGCCGCGTTTTCTGCTCGAGGGCGTGGAAAGCCGCGTTTGAGTCCGGCTTGCAGACAACAAAGCCGCCAATAGGCGGCTTTGTTGTCTGTGGGGGAGGCGCTTAGCGCTGGGCGACCAGTTCCTCTAGGTGGGCGATGATGTCGTCCGGCTTCAACACCAGCACATCGCTTTCCAAGGTATCCAGTACCACTTCGGCGGTATTGCCGATCAGCGCGCCGGACAGGCCGGTGCGGCCCACCGTGCCGATTACCGTGACGGCCGCGCCGAGCTTGTGAGCTGTTTGGGGAATGAGCACGTCGGCCGGACCTTCCTCGATATGCAGCTGTTCATCGCTGAGTTCGTATTCGGCCTGGAAGCTCTTGCACTGCTCGCGGTAGCGCTCCTCGATGGTTTCCTTGAGCTGGAATACCGGGTCGGCCGCCGACAGCATTGGTGACGGATGGGCGGCGATGACGTGCAGATCGGCCTTGGCCAGGGCGGCGATTTCATAGGCGTGGCTGATGATGCTGGCATGCAGGGTGCGGTGCTCGCTGTCGGCATTGCCGACGTCGACGGCGGCGAGAATGGTGCCGCCCGCCCAGGGCTTGTCGGTTTTTACCATCAGCACCGGGCAGGGGCAAAAGCGCAGGATCTTCCAATCGTCCGGGGTGAGCAGGGCCTTTTTCACCGGGCTGTCCGGCAGGTGACGCTTGACCACCAGCCCGCAGCCTTCGGCCTGCTGAATGGCGATGATGGTTTGATGCAGGCTTTCATGCCAGGCCTGCTGGCTGGAGACGCTGTGGCCCTCCTGCTGCAGCGAAGCGCTCAAGCTATCGAGGAAGACGGAATGATCGTTCTTCTTGTCACAGATCAGCAGGTGCAGGTGCGATTGTGTGACGCTGGAGATGAGCTTGGCGCGTTTGAGTGCCAGGCCCTCTGGCTGATCGGCTTCCATCACTACCAGGATGCTGCGAATGGCTTGCATGGTCGTCTCCCTGAAATCTGCTTATGCCTTTTACTACTGTAATAGCCGTCAGGTTCTCGCCTTGTTGATCTAAATCAACTGCCCGGCTGGCCGTCCTGACCCGCATTCGTATAATGGCCCGCCCCGAACCCATCTGCCAGCGCCGCTAGGGCGCCTTCGTGAGCCCATGCAACTGCTTCCAGAAATCACCCCTTATTTACTTTGCCCGACGTCAGGCGCCTGGGCTACTCAGGCCTTGTTACACCAGTGCCTGCTAATGATCTGCCATACCTGTCCACGAACTGCAGGAGGCGGTCATGCTGCCTGAAGTTCATGATTTCCTGGGCTGCAGGACGCCTGCCGGCTGGGTCGAAGCGGCCTTGGCTCAGCAGGACATCATGCTGCTGGACCATAAAAACTGCGAATTCAAGGCGGCTTCGACAGCCCTCAGCTTGATCGCGAAGTACAATACCCATGTCGACCTGATCAACTACATGTCGCGCTTGGCTCGCGAAGAGTTGGTGCACCACGAGCAGGTCCTACGGATTTTGAAGAAGCGCAGAATCAACCTGCGTCCAGTCTCGGCAAGCCGCTATGCCTCGGGGCTGAGAGCCGCTGTCCGCACTCATGAACCGCACAAGTTGGTGGATACGCTCGTGGTAGGGGCGTTCATCGAGGCGCGTAGCTGTGAGCGTTTCGAGTCGGTGGTGCCGCATCTGGATGAGGAGCTGAGCAAGTTCTACTTCGGCCTGCTGAAGTCGGAGGTCCGACATTTCCAGAACTACCTGCGCTTTGCCTATCAATACGGTGATGCGGCGGACGTGGATCGGGTGATCGAAAAGGTCCGGGCCGTGGAGCGGGAATTGATCGAAAGCCCGGATAGCGAGTTCCGTTTTCATAGCGGTGTCCCGCAACTGGCATGATCTAGGTTTGAATCCCTTTCTCTGTGGCGTGTAGACGCCCAGGCAGGTCAATGCCAGTGGGGAATGGCAGCAGGCTACGCTTCCATACTAGGGACTGGCATTGAGCGGTGGCAGCATGAGTAATCAATCCCTGGATCAAGTCAAAGTTGAGTTCAAGGGACGAGAGTACAGCGCCGAATACGCTGTTTCTAAGGGTATGGTCAAAGTCACGTCAATCTATGGCGAGAGGTCAGTGCCGATTGGCGGGATGACCGTGGAGTGGGCGGCTCGACAGGCGCTTGAGGCGATCCTCAAGGCTGCTGATGCGCGCGGCGTTCTGGACGCCTACTAATGTTCTCAGTCGTATCCTCACGGAGTTCCCCAATTTCCCCCAAATTTCGGCCCCATGTTTTAGCTGGGCCGTAGAGCGGGAGTTGATCGAGAGCAATGAACGCGAGTTCCGCGTTCATTGCGGTGTCCCGCAAGTGGTGTGATATGGGGATTCTGTCCGCGGCATATTAAAAAGGTCTTGATGCAATCGTAGATATTCTTATGGTCGGTCATCATCCCTTGCATCCAGAAAGAATCGATCAACCCTTGTGAAGTCTTGGCGCCAGGCCGGTTGAACCCAAAGAGCGGCCTGCCAGCGATATCCTTGTACAGCTGCGAACGATCGGCGATGGAGCCGGCATGGGTATGCCGACGCCTGTCTCGGACCTTGAGCCGGAATGCAGTGTTCCTGCCTTATGGGGCTTCAGTTTGACCGTGGGTGGGCTCAGCTCAGCGCAAACGCATGTTGCTGAAAGCCATTGGCATCGACCAGTAAGGCCCAGCCCTGCTTGTCCCAGTCGCCCAGCACGATGCGCTGTGCGGCCGCGCCGTCGACCAGCAGGGGGTGCGTGGCCGGGCGATGGGTATGGCCATGGATCAGGGTCTTCACCCCGTAGGCGGCCATGATGCGTGGCACTTCCTCGGCAGTGACATCAATGATCTCGCTGGCTTTCATGCGCGTCTGAGTGCGACTTTCCTTGCGCAGCTTGCGCGCCAGTTTATGCCGGGTAGCCAGCGGCAGATGGCGCAGAATCCACAGCGTCAGCGGGTTGCGCAACCAGCGGCGCAGGCGCATGTAGGCCTCGTCCCGGGTGCACAGGCTGTCGCCGTGCATCAGCAGTACGGGCTCGCCGTTCAGCTGCGCCAGAGTCGGGTCGGCAAGCAGGGTGCAGCCGGCCTGGCGGCAGAAGTCCGCACCTATCATGAAGTCGCGGTTGCCGTGCATCAGATAGATCTTCGTGCCGCCGTCGCTCACTCGGCGCAGGGCCTGAGCGATCGAGCGCTGAAACGGGCTCATGGCGTCGTCGCCAATCCAGGCCTCGAAGAAGTCGCCGAGGATGTACAGCGCCTCGGCCTGAGTGGCGCGGGTCTGGAGAAAATGTAGAAACGCCCGGCTGATGTCCGGGCGCTCCTCTTCAAGATGCAGGTCGGAGATCAGCAGGATCAAGCGACGATCTCGGCCTTCTCGATGATCGCGTCGTCAACCGGTACGTCCTGGTGGCCGGAACGCATGGTGGTAGCGACGCCCTTGATCTTGTTCACCACGTCCATGCCCTCGACCACTTCACCGAACACGGTGTAGCCCCAGCCTTGGACGGTCGGTGCGCTATGGTCGAGGAAGGTGTTGTCGGAAACGTTGATGAAGAACTGCGCGGAAGCCGAATGCGGCTCCATGGTGCGGGCCATGGCGATGGTGCCGATCTTGTTCGAGACGCCGTTGTTGGCCTCGTTCTTGATCGTGGCGCGGGTGGCCTTCTGCTTCATGCCTGGCTCGAAACCGCCGCCCTGGATCATGAAGTTGCTGATCACCCGGTGGAAAATGGTGTTGTCATAATGACCGGCCTTCACGTACTCCTCGAAGTTGGCCACGGTTTCTGGGGCCTTGTCGGCGAAGAGGTTGAGGGTGATGACGCCGTAATTGGTATGCAGTTTGATCATGGTGGAATCGCTCTATCGAGAAAATCGAAGGTCTGTCAGGGGGTTGACCGCTTCGGCTATGATAAGCGCTTTGATTTGACCGGCCTACCCTGCGCCGCGCACCAGCATGATCAAGGACCCCATGAGCAAGCCAGAGACTCCCGCCGCAGCAAACTTTCTTCGCCAGATCGTCCAGGCCGACCTTGATGCCGGCAAGCACGCGAAGATCATCACGCGCTTCCCGCCGGAGCCGAACGGCTACCTGCATATCGGCCATGCCAAGTCGATCTGCCTGAACTTTGGGCTGGCCAAGGAGTTCGGCGGCGATTGCCATCTGCGCTTCGACGACACCAACCCGGCCAAGGAAGACCAGGAATACATCGACGCCATTGAAAGCGATGTGAAGTGGCTAGGCTTCGACTGGGCCGGCGAGGTGCGCTATGCCTCGAACTATTTCGACCAGCTGTATGCCTGGGCGCTCGAGCTGATCAAGGCCGGCAAGGCCTATGTCTGCGACCTGACTCCCGAGCAGGCGCGCGAATACCGTGGCAGCCTGACCGAGCCGGGCAAGAACAGCCCGTTCCGCGAGCGTTCGGTGGAGGAAAACCTCGATCTGATCGCACGGATGAAGGCCGGCGAGTTCAAGGACGGCGACAGGGTGCTGCGCGCCAAGATCGACATGGCCTCGCCGAACATGAACCTGCGCGACCCGATCCTCTATCGGATCCGCCACGAGCATCACCACCAGACCGGCGACCAGTGGTGCATCTACCCCAGCTACGACTTCACCCATGGGCAGTCGGACGCTATCGAAGGCATCACCCATTCGATCTGTACCCTCGAGTTCGAGGATCATCGCCCGCTCTACGAATGGTTCTTGGCAAATCTGTCGGTACCGGCGCAGCCGCGCCAGTATGAGTTCTCGCGACTCAACCTGAACTACACCATCACCAGCAAGCGCAAGCTCAAGCAGCTGGTGGATGAGAAGCACGTGAGCGGCTGGGACGATCCGCGTATGTCGACCCTGTCCGGCTATCGCCGTCGCGGCTACACGCCCGAGTCGATCCGCAATTTCTGCGAAATGATCGGCGTCAACCGCGCCAGCGGCGTGGTCGATGTCGGCATGCTGGAGTTCAGCATCCGTGAGGATCTGGATGTCCGCGCGCCGCGCGCCATGTGCGTGTTGCGCCCCTTGAAAGTGGTGATCAGCAATTATCCGGAAGGTCAGGTAGAAAGCCTCGAGCTGCCGCGCCATCCGAAAGAAGACATGGGTGTGCGCGTGCTGCCGTTCTCCCGCGAGCTCTACATCGACGCAGGCGACTTCGAGGAGACCCCTCCGGCTGGCTACAAGCGCCTGATCCCCGGCGGTGAAGTGCGCCTGCGTGGCAGCTATGTGATCCGCGCCGACGAGGCGATCAAGGATGCCGGTGGCAATATCGTCGAGCTGCGTTGCTCCTACGACCCGGATACGCTCGGCAAGAACCCGGAGGGCCGCAAGGTCAAAGGCGTGATCCATTGGGTGCCGGCGGCGGAAAGCGTCGAATGCGAAGTGCGCCTGTACGACCGTTTGTTCCGCTCGGCGAACCCGGAGAAGGTGGAAGAGGGCGCCAGCTTCCTCGACAACATCAACCCCGAGTCCCTGCAAGTGCTCACGGGTTGCCGCGCGGAGCCTTCTTTGGCCCAGGCGCGACCGGAAGATCGCTTCCAGTTTGAGCGCGAAGGCTACTTCTGCGCCGATCTGAAGGATTCGCAACCTGGCAAGCCGGTATTCAACCGTACCGTGACCCTGCGTGACTCCTGGGGCCAATGATGACGCTGTCGATCTATAACACCCTGAGCAAGACCAAGGCGCCGCTCAAGCCGCTGCTGGGCAACCAGGTGCGCATGTACGTGTGCGGCATGACCGTCTATGACTTCTGTCATATCGGCCATGCGCGGGTAATGGTGGCCTTCGACGTGGTGGCACGCTGGCTGCGGCATAGCGGCTACGAGCTGACCTATGTGCGTAACATCACCGATATCGATGACAAGATCATCAAACGTGCCCAGGAAAACGGCGAAAGCTTCGAGCGACTGACTCAGCGCATGATCGCCGCCATGCTCGAAGATGAGGCGCGCTTGAGCGTCCTGCGTCCAGATCAGGAGCCGCGCGCCACTGGGCATATCGCCGGCATGCACGCGATGATCCAGACCCTGATCGACAAAGGCTTCGCCTACGCGCCGGGCAACGGTGACGTTTATTACCGGGTCGGCAAGTTTGCCGGCTACGGCAAGCTGTCGCGGATGAAGATCGAAGACCTGCGCATCGGTGCGCGTATCGAGGTCGACGAGGCCAAGGACGACCCGCTCGATTTCGTCCTGTGGAAGGGTGTCAAGCCCGGCGAGCCGAGTTGGGAGTCGCCCTGGGGCGCTGGGCGTCCGGGCTGGCATATCGAATGCTCGGTGATGTCCACTTGCTGCTTAGGCGAGACCTTCGACATTCATGGTGGCGGCCCCGATCTGGTGTTCCCGCACCACGAGAACGAGATCGCGCAAAGCGAGGCGGCGACCGGCAAGACTTACGCCAATGCCTGGATGCACGCCGGGGCGGTGCGGGTGGATGGCGAGAAGATGTCCAAGTCGCTGGGCAACTTCTTCACCATTCGCGAAGTGTTGGAAAAATATCATCCAGAGGTGGTGCGCTACCTGCTGGTCTCCAGCCATTACCGCAGCCCGATCAACTACTCCGAAGACAGCCTGAAGGAAGCCAAGGGCGCGCTTGAGCGTTTTTACCACGCCCTGAAAGGCTTGCCGGCGGCCCAGGCGGCCGGTGGCGAGGCTTATGTCGAGCGCTTCGCCAAGGCGATGGACGATGATTTCAACACGCCGGAAGCTTGTGCCGTGCTGTTCGAACTGGCACGCGAGGTGAACCGTTTGCGCGAAAGCGACCCACAGGCGGCTGCGGCCTTGGCTGTGCGCCTGCGGGAGCTGGCAAGCCTGCTTGGCGTGCTACAGCTGGAGCCGGATGCCTTCCTGCGCGCAGGCGCGGAAGATCGGCTCGATGCGGCGGAGGTTGAGGCCTTGATTCAGGCGCGCTTGGCTGCGCGAGCGGCCAAGGATTGGGCGGAGTCCGACCGTATCCGTGACCAGCTCACCGCAATGGGGGTGGTGCTGGAGGATGGCAAGGGTGGCACGACCTGGCGTTTGGCAGAATAGTTTGCTTCGCGCATAAAAAAGGCCGCTTCATGCGGCCTTTTTTATGTTTGCATACTTTCAAGCGTGCAGATGCTCGGCGGCGTGCAGGGTGTTCTCCAGCAGGCAGGCTCGAGTCATCGGACCGACACCGCCGGGAACCGGTGTGATCCAGCTGGCGCGGGGGAGGGCGGTTTCATAGACCACATCGCCCACCAGTTTGCCGTTTTCTTGGCGATTGATGCCGACGTCGATGACGATCGCCCCTTCTTTGATCCACTCGCCTTTGACTAGGCCGGGCTTGCCGGCGGCCACTACCACCAGATCGGCATTCGCCACGTGGGCGGCTAGATCGCGGGTAAACCGGTGGGTCACAGTGACGGTGCAGCCGGCTAGCAGCAATTCCATGGCCATCGGGCGGCCGACAATATTCGAAGCGCCGACAATCACCGCATTCATGCCATACAGATTGGCGCCGGTGCTGGTGAGCAGCGTCATGATGCCTTTCGGCGTGCAGGGGCGTAGGAGCGGAATGCGCTGGGCGAGGCGGCCAATATTGTAAGGGTGGAAGCCGTCGACATCTTTGTCGGGGCGGATGCGCTCGAGCAGAAGCGAAGCGTCCAGATGTTCTGGCAGCGGCAGCTGAACGAGGATGCCATCGATAGCGGGGTCGTCATTCAAGCGATCGATCAGGCCACTCAATTCATTCTGACTAGTGCTCGCGGGCAGATCATAAGCCTGGGAAAGGAAGCCAACCTCTTCGCAGTCTTTACGCTTGTGCGAGACATAAACCTGCGAGGCGGCATCAGTACCAACCAAGATTACCGCCAGGCCGGGGGCGCGCAAGCCTTGTTGGCGACGCTCGGCGACACGTTGGGCGATCTGCTGGCGGAGGCTGGCGGCGATCGCTTTGCCGTCGATTAATTGTGCGGTCATGACGCGTGCTTAACCATCGAAAAGGATTGAAAAAGGACGCGCATTCTCGCATGACCTGAGGAGTGGGCAAAGGCAGCGACTCGGCAATTTCCCGTAACTCCTTTATCTCGCTGAATTTTTTAAGTTTTATAGTTGACGTCATTGCGCCTCCCCATTAACATTCGCCCCGCTTGTCGAGCACAGCTAGCGCTGGGTTAGAAGGCGAAGGCGAATCGAGGTTGATTCGTTAAAGCCAGGGCTTTTGATCTGCGCTTCAAATGAAGTGCTGATGAGTAAGCGCCCGTAGCTCAGCTGGATAGAGCATCCGCCTTCTAAGCGGATGGTCGCAGGTTCGAGTCCTGCCGGGTGCGCCATTTGGCTGCTTTGGCACAAGCGATGCAATATGGTGGGCGTAGCTCAGTTGGTAGAGCGCAGGATTGTGATTCCTGTTGTCGTGGGTTCGATTCCCATCGTCCACCCCATATTCGAAAAGACGCCAGGTTCTCAGCCTGGCGTCTTGCTTTAAAGCTTGTATGCGGACGTGGTGGAATTGGTAGACACACTGGATTTAGGTTCCAGCGCCGCAAGGCGTGAGAGTTCGAGTCTCTCCGTCCGCACCATCTTTTAGTGCTTCCCTCCCGTTTTTAGCCCGCGTTCTGTGGGGTGACTTCTTCGATTTGACCCACTAGAATGCATGCCCTTGATTCTGGGGCTGGAAACGGCCGGCTAACGTCTGTGCAACGAGGAATATCCATGCAAGTTTCTGTTGAAAACACTTCCGCTCTTGAGCGTCGCATGACTATCGGCGTTCCGGCCGAGCGTATCGAGACCGAAGTCAACAAGCGTCTGCAACAGACTGCACGTCGTGCCAAAATCCCAGGCTTCCGTCCGGGCAAGGTGCCGATGAGCGTTATTCGTCAGCGTTATGAAGATGCTGCGCGCCAAGAAGCTCTGAGCGATCTGATTCAGGCGACTTTCTACGAAGCCGTGGTTGAGCAAAAGCTGAACCCGGCCGGCGCTCCGGCTGTTGAGCCGAAGGTCTTCGAGAAAGGTAAGGACCTGGAGTACGTTGCTACTTTTGAAGTATTCCCCGAGTTCCAGGTTTCCGGCTTCGATGGCATTGCCGTCGAGCGTCAGCAGGCGGAAGTGACCGCTGCCGATGTCGATAACATGCTGGAAATCTTGCGCAAGCAAAACACCCGCTTCGAGAACGTCGAGCGCGATGCGTTGAATGGCGATCAGCTGAATATTGATTTCGTCGGCAAGGTCGACGGCGAAGTCTTTGCCGGTGGTTCGGCCAAGGGTACTCAACTCGTGCTGGGCTCCGGCCGCATGATTCCGGGCTTTGAAGACGGCCTGGTCGGCGCCAAAGCTGGCGAGGAGCGCGTCCTCAATCTGACTTTCCCGGCCGAGTATCAAAATCTGGAGCTGGCCGGCAAGGCCGCCGAGTTTACTGTTACCGTCAACAGTATCTCCGAGCCCAAGCTGCCGGAGCTGAACGATGATTTCTTCGCGTTGTTCGGGATCAAGGAGGGTGGCCTCGAAGGTTTCCGCGCCGAAGTGGGTAAAAATATGGAGCGCGAGCTGCGTCAAGCCATCAAATCCAAGGTGAAAAACCAGGTGATGGATGGCTTGCTGGCTGTCAATCCGATCGAAGTGCCAAAGGCTCTGATCGGCAATGAAGTAAATCGTCTCCGCGTACAGGCCGTTCAACAGTTCGGCGGCAATATCAAGCCGGATCAACTCCCGGCCGAGCTGTTTGAAGAACAGGCTAAGCGCCGTGTGGTGCTTGGTTTGATCGTTGCCGAAGTGGTCAAGCATTTCGAGCTGAAGCCGAATGAAGACCGTGTGCGTGAACTGATCCAGGAGATGGCTTCGGCCTATCAAGAGCCCGAGCAGGTTGTGGCCTGGTACTACAAAAATGACCAGCAGCTGAACGAAGTGCGTTCTGTTGTGCTGGAAGAGCAAGTTGTAGATACTGTCCTGCAGAAGGCCAAAGTGACCGATAAGCAGGTCTCCTACGAAGAGGCGGTCAAGCCGGCGGAAGCCCCGCAGGCTGCCTGATTCCTCGCCTCGTTCGAGCACACCATAAGCCAGCCTTCGTGCTGGCTTATGCGTCCTTGAGACATGACTATTAGGGAGTGATCGCTGGACATGTCGCGTAATCCATTTATGCAACAAATGCCTGATATCCAGGCTGCCGGTGGCCTAGTGCCGATGGTGATCGAACAGTCCGCTCGCGGTGAGCGTGCCTACGACATCTATTCCCGCTTGCTGAAGGAGCGGGTGATCTTCCTGGTTGGCCAGGTCGAGGACTACATGGCCAACCTGGTGGTGGCTCAGCTGCTGTTCCTCGAAGCCGAGAACCCTGACAAGGATATTCACCTTTACATCAACTCGCCGGGTGGTTCGGTAACTGCTGGTATGTCGATCTACGACACCATGCAGTTCATTAAGCCCGACGTCTCCACTATCTGCATTGGCCAGGCCTGCAGCATGGGGGCTTTGCTGCTGGCTGGCGGTGCGGCTGGCAAACGTTACTGCCTGCCGCACTCGCGGATGATGATTCACCAGCCGCTCGGTGGCTTCCAGGGGCAGGCTTCGGATATTGAGATCCATGCTCGGGAAATCCTCACTATCCGTGAGCGTCTGAACAAGATCCTCGCCGATCACACCGGTCAGCCGATCGAAGTGATTGCTCGCGACACCGACCGTGACAACTTCATGAGCGGCGATGATGCCGTTAAATACAGACTTATCGATCAGGTTCTCAGCAAGCGCCAGCTCGTTGGCTAGCCGTTCCTCTTGCGCGGTCGGCAGCTGGCCGACCGCTCCGCGGGCTTGAAAATGCCCGCATTTGCCTTCATCTTGTGTTTCAAGCCTACCGGACTGGATTGATCGAATGACTGACACCCGCAACGGCGAGGACAACGGCAAATTGCTTTATTGCTCCTTCTGCGGCAAAAGCCAGCATGAAGTGCGTAAATTGATTGCCGGCCCCTCGGTCTTTATCTGCGACGAGTGCGTCGACCTGTGCAATGACATCATCCGTGAGGAGGTGCAGGAGGCCCAGGCCGAGAGCAGCGCGCACAAACTTCCCGCGCCGAAAGAAATCAGCAACATCCTCGATCAATATGTCATCGGTCAGGAGCGTGCGAAAAAGATTCTGGCGGTGGCGGTATATAACCACTACAAGCGCCTCAATCATCGCGATAAGAAAGATGACGTCGAGCTGGGTAAGAGCAATATCCTGCTGATTGGCCCGACTGGTTCAGGGAAAACTCTGCTGGCCGAAACATTGGCTCGTTTGCTCAATGTGCCTTTCACTATCGCCGATGCGACCACCTTGACCGAGGCAGGTTATGTCGGTGAAGACGTTGAAAATATCATTCAGAAATTGCTGCAGAAGTGCGATTACGATGTAGAAAAGGCCCAGATGGGCATCGTTTATATCGACGAGATCGATAAGATTTCCCGCAAGTCTGACAATCCTTCGATCACTCGGGATGTTTCCGGTGAGGGCGTGCAGCAGGCCCTGTTGAAGCTGATCGAAGGTACTGTCGCATCGGTACCACCGCAAGGTGGGCGCAAGCATCCGCAACAGGAGTTCTTGCAGGTCGATACCCGCAACATCCTGTTCATCTGCGGTGGCGCGTTCTCCGGCCTGGAAAAAGTCATCCAGGGGCGTTCCACCAAGGGTGGTATTGGCTTTAATGCTGAGGTTCGTAGCATTGATCTGGGTAAGAAGGTCGGTGAATCTTTGCGTCAGGTGGAGCCGGATGACCTGGTGAAGTTCGGGTTGATTCCTGAGTTCGTTGGACGTCTGCCGGTGATCGCTACTCTGGATGAGCTGGATGAGGCTGCTTTGATGCAGATTCTCACTGAGCCGAAAAATGCGTTGACCAAGCAGTATGCCAAGCTGTTCGAAATGGAAGGGGTTGATCTGGAGTTCCGCCCTGATGCACTTCGTTCAGTTGCCCATCGTGCTCTGGAGCGTAAAACTGGTGCTCGTGGTTTGCGTTCGATTCTGGAAGGCGTACTACTCGATACCATGTATGACATCCCCTCGCAGGCTGAGGTGAGCAAAGTGGTTATCGATGAGAGCGTGATCGCCGGTACCTCCAAACCGCTGCTGATCTACGAAAACAGCGAGCCACCGGCAAAAGCTGCGCCCGAGGCGTAAGCAACACTCAGCAAACAAGGGGCCTGCGGGCCCCTTTGTATTTCCTGCCGCAGCGCTTGTTTTTTCTCGGGCCTACCCCCATCTTAGGGCCAAGGGGTACTCCCATCCGTTCACGGCCGAATGGCCGCCGTAGAGCCAAAATCATGAAGACAACAGTCGAATTGCCTCTTTTGCCGCTGCGCGATGTCGTGGTCTATCCGCACATGGTCATCCCGCTCTTTGTTGGGCGAGAGAAGTCTATAGAGGCGCTGGAAGCCGCTATGACGGGCGACAAGCAGATACTACTGGTAGCGCAGAAAAACCCGGCCGATGACGATCCGGCAGAAGAAGCGCTCTATCGTGTGGGAACTGTGGCAACTGTACTGCAATTGCTCAAGCTGCCAGACGGAACTGTCAAGGTCTTGGTCGAGGGTGAGCAGCGTGGCGCTATTGAGCGTTTTGTTGCCATGGATGACCACTGCCGTGTCGACGTGGTGCTGATTGATGAACAGGATGCGGCTGAACGCGAGTCCGAGGTGTTTACCCGTAGCTTGCTCAGCCAGTTTGAACAATACGTGCAGTTGGGCAAGAAGGTCCCCGCCGAAGTTCTTTCCTCTCTGAACAGCATCGATGAGCCTGGTCGTTTGGTCGACACCATGGCTGCGCATATGGCACTGAAGATCGAACAGAAGCAGGAAATTCTGGAGATTACCGACCTTTCGGCACGTGTCGAGCACGTTTTGGCGTTACTGGATGCTGAGATCGATCTACTGCAGGTTGAAAAACGCATTCGTGGTCGCGTCAAAAAGCAGATGGAGCGCAGCCAGCGTGAGTACTACCTGAATGAGCAGATGAAGGCGATTCAGAAGGAGCTTGGTGATGGCGATGAAGGGCATAACGAGCTCGAGGATCTGAAAAAGCGCATCGAAAGTGCCGGCTTGACTAAAGAGGCGTATAGCAAGGCCCAGGCAGAGTTGAACAAACTCAAGCAGATGTCACCTATGTCGGCTGAAGCCACTGTGGTGCGTTCCTATATCGATTGGCTAGTCAATGTTCCGTGGAAAACCGAGAGCAAGGTTCGACTCGATCTGGCCAAGGCCGAGGAAATTCTGGATGCCGATCACTACGGCCTCGAGGAGGTGAAGGAGCGCATTCTCGAGTATCTCGCCGTGCAGAAGCGGGTCAAGAAAGTCAAAGGCCCGGTACTCTGCCTGGTTGGCCCGCCAGGGGTGGGCAAAACCTCGTTGGCCGAGTCGATTGCCCATGCGACTAATCGAAAGTTTGTGCGCATGGCGTTGGGTGGGGTGCGTGATGAGGCGGAAATCCGCGGTCACCGGCGTACCTACATCGGTTCGATGCCTGGGCGTTTGATTCAGAAAATGACCAAAGTCGGTGTGCGCAATCCGCTGTTCTTGCTTGATGAGATCGACAAGATGGGGCAGGACATGCGCGGTGATCCAGCTTCAGCGCTGCTCGAGGTGCTCGATCCGGAGCAGAACCACAACTTCAATGATCACTATCTGGAGGTTGATTACGATCTTTCAGACGTGATGTTCCTCTGTACTGCCAACTCCATGAACATTCCTGCGCCATTGCTGGACCGCATGGAGGTGATCCGCCTTCCAGGCTACACCGAGGATGAGAAGATCAACATTGCGGTGAAATACCTGGCCCCCAAACAAACCCAAGCCAACGGCTTGAAGAAAGGCGAGCTGGAATTTCAGCCAGAGACAATTCGCGACATCATTCGTTACTACACTCGCGAGGCTGGGGTCCGCGGTCTTGAGCGGCAGATTGCCAAAGTTTGCCGTAAGGTCGTGAAGGAATATGTGCGTGAAAAGCGTTTGAAGGTATTAGTCACTCCTGAGTCGCTTGAGCACTTCCTGGGTGTCAGAAAGTATCGTTATGGTTTGGCCGAACAGCAGGATCAGATTGGCCAAGTCACCGGGTTGGCCTGGACCCAGGTCGGGGGTGAGTTGCTGACAATCGAAGCAGCCGTGGTTCTAGGCAAGGGGCAGCTGATCAAGACCGGTTCGCTGGGGGATGTGATGGTCGAGTCCATTACTGCGGCCTTGACCGTGGTGCGCAGCCGCGCCAAGAGTCTGGGGGTTGCTTCGGACTTCTATGAGAAACGCGACATTCATATCCACATGCCGGAAGGTGCTACCCCTAAAGACGGGCCGAGTGCAGGTGTTGGCATGTGTACCGCCTTGGTCTCAGCGCTCACGCAAATCCCTGTGCGTGCCGATGTTGCCATGACCGGAGAGATCACATTACGTGGTCAGGTTCTAGCTATTGGCGGTCTGAAGGAGAAGTTGCTGGCTGCTCATCGTGGCGGAATCAAGACGGTGATCATCCCTGAAGAGAACGTGCGTGACCTGAAGGAAATTCCGGAAAATATTAAGCAAGACCTACAGATTAAACCGGTCAAATGGATTGACGAGGTCCTGCAAATTGCGCTGCAATACGCCCCGGAGCCCTTGCCCGATGCGGCTCCGGAGATGGTTGCAAAGGATGACAAGCGCGAGACTGATTCCAAGGAGCGAATCAGCACGCATTAGCCGGGGGGCTTCCTTGACACATTTTTAAAGCCCTTGTTATAAACGGCTCTTCTTGTGTCGGCAGGCCACTCAGCACCCGCTTTGCTTACACCAAAAATTAAGAAACAAACTCAACAGGAATAAGGGGACTTAGAGTGAACAAGTCGGAACTGATCGATGCAATCGCCGCATCTGCTGATATCCCGAAAGCTGTCGCTGGCCGCGCGCTGGACGCAGTGATCGAATCCGTCACTGGCGCTCTTAAGGCTGGTGATTCTGTAGTATTGGTCGGCTTTGGTACTTTCGCTGTTAAAGAGCGCGCTGCCCGCACTGGCCGCAACCCACAAACTGGCAAGCCGATCAGCATCGCCGCTGCCAAGATTCCAGGTTTCAAAGCTGGTAAAGCGCTGAAAGACGCCGTTAACTAAGCGTCCTTCGAGCCTTACCCAACCACATCGGGCGATTGGCTCGGTTTGGTCGCGGAGCGGTAGTTCAGTCGGTTAGAATACCGGCCTGTCACGCCGGGGGTCGCGGGTTCGAGTCCCGTCCGCTCCGCCAGTTACGAGAAGGCGCATCCTCGGATGCGCCTTTCTTATATCCGGATTCTACCCACGCTCCACGGCCGTTTACTTCAGTCGGTCGTTTTTGGGGGACGCATGCTGCAGAACATCAGGGACAATTCACAAGGCTGGATTGCCAAGACCATCATCGGTGTTATCGTCGCGCTGATGGCGTTGACTGGCTTCGATGCCATTTTCAATGCCACTCGAAATAATCAGGAAGTTGCCAAGGTTAATGGTGAAGAGATCGGCCCGAACGAGCTGAGCCAAGCTGTGGATATGCAGCGTCGGCAACTGATGGAGCGTTTGGGTAAGGACTTCGACGCTTCGCGGCTGGATGAGAAGCTGTTGCGTGAGGCCGCTCTGAAAGGCCTGATCGAGCGCAAGCTACTGTTGCAGGGAGCCACGGATGCAGGCTTCGCTTTCTCGCAAGCGGCGTTGGATCAACTGATTCTGCAGACCCCAGAGTTCCAGGTGGATGGCAAGTTCAATTCCGATCGCTTCGATCAGGTCATCCGCCAGATGGGTTACACGCGTATGCAGTTCCGTCAGATGCTCGAGCAAGAGATGCTGATCGGACAGTTGCGTGCCGGGTTGTCGGGTAGTGGCTTTGTCACTGAAGAGGAAGTCCTGGCGTTTGCTCGCCTGGAAAAACAGACCCGTGATTTCGCCACATTGTCCCTTAAGGCGGATAGCAAGGCAGTGAAGCTCTCCGACGAGGAGATCAAGGCCTATTACGATGAGCACGCCAACCAGTTCATGAGCCCCGAGCAAGTGGTGCTGGAATATGTCGAGCTGAAGAAGGATGCCTTTTTCGACAAGGTCAGCGTCAAGGATGAGGACCTGCAAGCGCTCTACCAGAAGGAAATCTCCAATCTGGCCGAGCAGCGTGATGCGGCGCATATCCTGATCGAAGTGAATGACAAGGTGACCGAGGCGCAAGCCAAGGCCAAGATCGAAGAGGTGCAGAAGCGTCTGAGTCAGGGAGGCAACTTTGCCGCGCTGGCCAAAGAGTTCTCCGAGGATCCGGGTTCGGCCACTAATAGCGGCGACCTCGGTTATGCCGGCCCGGGGGTTTATGATCCCGAGTTCGAAAAAGCCCTGTACGCCTTGAAGAAGGATGAAGTATCGGCCCCGGTCCGCTCTGCTTATGGTTGGCACCTGATCAAGTTGTTGGGTGTTCAGGCTCCCGAGGTGCCGAGCTTCGCCGCTCTGAAAGATAAGCTGAGCCGTGAGCTCAAGGCTCAGCAAGTGGAGCAGCGCTTTGTTGAGGTCAGCAAAGAGCTGGAGGATGCGGCCTTCGAAGCCTCTGATTTGGAGCAGCCGGCTCAGGATCAGGGTCTGCAGATCAAGCTGAGTGCACCATTCGGGCGTGAGGGCGGTGAGGGGCTGGCTGCCAACCGTCAGGTGATCCAGGCTGCTTTCAGTCCGGAGGTGCTTGAAGACGGCGCCAACAGCGGTGCCATCGAGCTGGACCCCGATACCGTGGTGGTTCTACGTGTTAAAGAGCACAAGAAGCCCGAGCAGTTGCCGCTCGAGCAGGTTACGACCAGCATTCGCGAGCGTTTGGTCGGAGAGCATGCCAGTGCGGCGGTGCAGGCCAAGGGGCAGGCGCTGCTAGCCAGCCTGCGTGAAGGCAAGACCCCGGTGGTTCAAGCGCAGGAAGGTCAGACCTGGAAGATGGTTGAAGCCGCGACGCGTAGCCAGGAGGGCGTGGATCCCGTGGTGCTGCAGACTCTGTTTCGCATGCCGAAACCAGCGGCGGCCGACAAGCCGAGCTTTGCCGGCGTGACGCTGGGCAATGGTGACTATGTGCTGCTGCAACTGAAGGGCGTGAGCGAGCCGGAAGGCGCGCTGGCTGCAGAGGAGACGGAAATGTACCGCCGTTTCCTAGCGTCTCGCGTGGGGCAGCAGGACTTTGCGGCGTTCCGTAATGAGCTGGAAGGCAAGGCGAAAATCGAGCGTTTCTAAACCTCGGATAACCGCTCAATAAAAAGGCCGCTGAAAAGCGGCCTTTTTATTGAGGCATCCATCAGTCGGCGATGGAGCCCATGGCAGGGGAGGCACAGGTCTGCACTCGAACCCCAGCCTGCGGCGAACTCCTCGACGCGCCCCTTGAACTTGTCGTTCTGATAGGTGAAGGCAAGTTCGGCGCCCTCGCGGTGCATGGCAGCAGCAATGCCAGATGCGATGGACAGTTTGCTGGCGACACCTATGATCAGGACGGCGCTTGCCGGCGAGAAAACCCATGTCCGCTCCTCTTCTGGTCAATCGGCAGCTATGGGTGCCATGAAGGCAGCCTCCAGCAGTTGCTGGGTGTAAGGGTGTTGCGGCGCGGCGAAGATGTCCTCCGCCGAGCCCTGTTCGACGACCTGGCCCTGCTTGACCACCATCAGTTGGTGGCTGAGCGCCCTGATCACTGCCAGGTCGTGGCTGATGAACAGGTAGGTCAAGTTGTACTTGGCCTGCAACGAGCGCAGCAATTCCACGACTTGGCGCTGTACCGTGCGGTCGAGCGCGGAAGTCGGCTCGTCCAGCAGGATCAGCTCCGGTTTCAGCACCAAGGCCCGGGCGATGGCGATACGCTGCCGTTGCCCACCGGAAAACTCATGGGGGTAGCGGTGCCGGGTTTCCGGGTCCAGCCCCACCTCCAGGAGCGCGTCGATGATCGCCTGTTCCTGCTCCACTTCGTTCCCGATCTTGTGGATATTCAGGCCTTCGCCAACGATCTGCCCGACCGACATGCGTGGGCTGAGGCTGCCGAACGGATCCTGAAACACCACCTGCATCTGCCGGCGCAGAGGGCGCACTTCGCGCTGCGCCAGGCCATTCAGCGCCTGGCCGTGAAAGCGGATGGTTCCCTGGCTGTCGAGCAGCCGCAGGATGGCCAGACCCAGTGTGGACTTGCCGGAACCACTTTCGCCGACGATGCCCAAGGTCTGCCCCCGGGGCAGGCTGAAATTGATGCCATCCACGGCTTTCACATAATCGACGGTGCGGCGCAGCAAGCCTTTCTTGATCGGGAACCACACGCGCAGGTCGTCGACCTCTAGCAACGGTGCGCCGGCAGGGTTGCTCGCCGGTTCGCCGCTGGGCTCGGCGCCGAGCAGTTCCTGGGTGTAGGGATGCTGCGGCGCATGGAACAGCTGTTCACACGAGGCCTGCTCGACGACCCGCCCGCGCCACATGACGCAGACACGATGGGCAATTCTTCGCACCAGGTTGAGGTCGTGGCTGATGAGCAGCAGCGACATGCCCAGGCGCTGCTGCAAGTCCCTGAGCAGGTCGAGGATTTTCAGCTGTACGGTGACGTCGAGGGCGGTGGTTGGCTCGTCGGCGATCAGCAATTCCGGCTCGTTGGCCAGGGCCATGGCAATCATCACCCGCTGCCGTTGGCCGCCGGACAGCTCGTGGGGGAAGGCCTTGAGGCGCTTGTGCGGTTCGGGGATGCCGACCAGTTCGAGCAATTCCAGCGTGCGCCGGGTTGCCGCCTTGCCGCTCAGGCCCTTGTGCAAGGCGAGCACCTCGGTGATCTGCCTTTCGATGCTGTGCAGCGGGTTCAGCGAGGTCATCGGCTCCTGGAAGACCATGGCGATGCGGTTGCCGCGGATGCTGCGCAATTTGGCCACGGATGTGGTCAGCAAGTCCTGGCCGGCATAGTGGATGCTGCCGGACGGGTGGCGCGCATGGGGGTAGGGCAGTAGGCGCAGGATCGAGTTGGCGGTCACCGACTTACCCGAGCCGCTCTCGCCGACCAAAGCGAGGGTCTCGCCGCGGCGGATATCGAAGCTGGCGCCCTCGACGACCCGCTGCACCCGGTCGCCCATGACGAATTCGACGGCGAGATCGCGCACTTCAATCAGATTCTCTGACATGTCATTTCCTCGGGTCGAAGGCATCGCGCGCGGCCTCGCCGATGAATACCAGCAGGCTCAGCATCAGACCGAGGACCACGAAGGCACTGATCCCCAGCCAGGGCGCCTGGCGGTTGGACTTGGCCTGGGCCACCAGTTCGCCGAGCGACGGTGCACCGGGCGGCAGGCCGAAGCCGAGGAAGTCGAGGGCGGTCAGGGTGCCGATCGCACCGGTGAGGATGAACGGCATGAAGGTCATGGTCGAGATCATGGCGTTGGGCAGGATATGGCGGAACATGATGGCGCCGTTCTGCATGCCCAGCGCGCGGGCGGCGCGCACATACTCGAGGTTGCGGCCGCGCAGGAACTCGGCACGCACGACATCGACCAGGCTCATCCAGGAGAACAGCAGCATGATGCCCAGCAGCCACCAGAAGTTTGGCTGCACGAAGCTGGCCAGGATGATCAACAGATAGAGCACCGGCAAGCCGGACCAGACCTCGAGAAAGCGCTGGCCGAACAGATCGACCCAGCCGCCATAAAAGCCCTGCAAGGCGCCAGCGACCACGCCGATCAGCGAGCTCAGCAGGGTCAGGATCAGGGCGAACAGCACCGAGATACGGAAGCCGTAGATCACCCGCGCCAGCACGTCGCGGCCCTGGTCGTCGGTGCCCAGCCAGTTCTCCGTCGACGGTGGCGACGGCGCTGGTACCTTGAGGTCGTAGTTGATGGTCGAGTAGCTGTAGGGGATTGGCGGCCAGACTATCCAGCCGTCCTTCGCCGCGATCAGTTCGCGGATATAGGCGCTCTTGTAGTTGGCTTCGAGGGGGAATTCGCCGCCGAACGCGGTTTCCGGGTAGCGCTTGAGCACCGGGAAGTACCACTGCTCGTCGTAGTGCACCACCAGCGGCTTGTCGTTGGCGATCAGCTCGGCGCCCAGGCTGAGGATGAACAGCGCGAGGAACAGCCACAGCGACCACCAGCCGCGCTTGTGCGCCTTGAGCCGCTCGAAGCGGCGGCGGTTGAGGGGCGACAGCTTGAGTGCGAAGGCCATCTCAACCCTCCCGGTTTTCGAAGTCGATGCGCGGATCGACCAGGGTGTAGGTGATGTCGCCGATCAGTTTCACCAGCAGGCCCACCAGGGTGAAGATGAACAGGGTGCCGAACACCACCGGATAGTCGCGGTTGATCGCCGCCTCGAAGCTCATCAGGCCGAGGCCGTCGAGGGAGAAGATCACTTCGATCAGCAGCGAGCCGGTGAAGAAGATGCCGATGAAGGCGGCCGGAAAGCCGGCGATGATCAGCAGCATGGCGTTGCGGAACACATGGCCGTACAGCACGCGACGCTCCGTCAGGCCCTTGGCGCGGGCGGTGATGACGTACTGCTTGTTGATCTCGTCGAGAAAGCTGTTCTTGGTCAGCAGGGTCAGGGTGGCGAAGTTGCCGATCACCAGGGCGGTGACCGGCAGGACCAGGTGCCAGAAGTAGTCGAGGATCTTGCCGCCGAGGCTGAGCTCGTCGAAGTTGTTGGAAGTCAGGCCCTTGAGCGGGAACCAGTCCAGGTAGCTGCCGCCGGCGAACAGCACGATCAGCAGGATGGCGAACAGGAAGGCGGGGATGGCATAGCCGACGATGATTGCCGAACTGGTCCAGACGTCGAACGTGCTGCCGTGGCGGGTGGCCTTGGCGATGCCCAGCGGAATGGACACCAGATACATGATCAGGGTGCTCCACAGCCCGAGCGAGATGGACACCGGCATCTTTTCGACGATCAGGTCGGTGACCTTGGCGTCGCGGAAGAAACTCACGCCGAAGTCCAGATGCAGGTAGTTCTTCAGCATGATCCAGAAGCGTTCTGGCGCCGGCTTGTCGAAACCGTACATGCGCTCGATCTCTTCGATCAGCTCGGGGTCCAGCCCCTGCGCGCCGCGGTAGTTGGAACCGGCCACCGAGACTTCGCCGCCGCCACCGGAAATCCGTCCGGTGGCGCCGCCTGAGGCGGCGTCGAAGCCCTCCAGCTTGGCGATCATCTGCTCCACCGGGCCGCCGGGGGCGGCCTGGATGATGATGAAGTTGATCAGCAGGATGCCGAGCATGGTGGGAATGATCAGCAGCAGGCGCCGCAGGATATAGGCGAGCATTTACGGCGCTTCCTTGGCGGCCGCCTGCGTCGCGCCGGCTTCGGCCTTGTCGCTCTTCTGCCACCAGGTCATCAGGCCGTAGTCATACAGCGGTGTCTTTTCCGGGCGGCCGAACTTGTTCCAGTAGGCGATGCGCCAGGTGTCGACGTAGTAGTTGGGTACCACGTAATAGCCCCACTGCAGGGCGCGGTCGAGGGCACGGGCGTGTTCGATCAGGCTCTGCCGCGAATCGGCGCGGATCAGGCCGTCGACCAGCTGATCGATGGCCGGGTCGCGCAGACCGATGAAGTTGCGGCTACCGGGGTTGTCGGCGCTACTGGAGTGCCAGTACTCGCGCTGCTCGTTGCCTGGCGAGTTGGATTGGCCCCAGGTGGCGCTGGTCATGTCGAAGTCCCGCGAGCGCAGGCGATTGATGAACTGCGAGGCATCGACCCGGCGGATCTGCATGTCGATGCCGAGTTCGCTGAGGTTGCGCTTGTAGGGCAGGAGGATGCGTTCCATGTTGGTCTGGAACAGCATGAACTCGAAACTCAGCGGCTTGCCATCGGGGCCGACCATGCGGTCGTTGTCGATGTGGTAGCCGGCTTCTTGCAGCAGCTGATAGGCCCTGCGCTTCTGCTCGCGGATGATGCCGTCGCCCTTGCTGACGGGGGGCAGGTAGACCTGGGTAAAGACCTCCGGCGGCAACTTGTCGCGCAGCGGTTCGAGAATTTTCAGCTCGGCGGCATCCGGCAGGACGCTGGCGGCCATTTCCGAGTTCTCGAAGTAGCTGGTGGTGCGTTTGTAGGAGCCGAAGAACAGCTGCTTGTTCGACCACTCGAAGTCGAACAGCAGGCCAATGGCTTCGCGCACACGGCGGTCCTGGAACACCGGGCGGCGGATGTTGTAGGCGAAGGCCTGCATGCCCACCGGATTATGGTTGGTGATCGCCTCCTTGAGCATCCGCCCGTCGCTGAGGGCGGCGGACTGGTAACCGGTGGCCCAGTCCTTGGCGGAGTACTCGAGGTTGAGGTCGAACTGACCACCCTTGAAGGCTTCCAGGGCGACCGCCATGTCGCGGTAGTAGTCGACCACTATGGCGTCGAAGTTGTATTGGCCGCGATTGACCGGCAGGTCCTCACCCCACCAGTCCTTGACCCGCTCGTAGCGGATGCTGCGGCCGGACTCCAGGCTGGCGACGCGATAGGCGCCGCTGCCCAGGGGCGGCTCCAGGCTGGTCTTGGCGAAATCACGGGTCGCCCACCAGTGCTTGGGGAGGATTTGCAGCTGACCGAGAATCAGCGGCAGCTCGCGGTTGCCCATGTGTTTGAAGTCGAAACGGACTTTCAGCGGGCTTTCCACCACCACCTTGTCGACGTCGGCGTAATAGCTGCGGTACATCGGGTCGCCGTTCTTCATCAACGTCTCGAAGGTGAATTGCACATCCTCGGCGGTGACCGGCGCGCCGTCGTGAAAGCGGGCTTTGGGATGGAGGTAGAAGCGTACGTAACTGTTGTCCGCGGCCTTTTCGATCTTCTCGGCGAGTAGCCCGTATTCGGTGAAGGGCTCTTCCGGCGAATGGTAGGTCAGGCTCTCATAGACCATGCCGATGCGGCTTTCGGCGTTGCCCTTGGGGATGAACGGGTTGAGGCTGTCGAAGCCGCCGTTGCCGGACAGGCGCAGAGTGCCGCCCTTGGGCGCATCTGGGTTCACATAGTCGAAGTGTTGATAGTTGGCCGGGTATTTGGGCGCTTCGTCGTAGAGCGTGATGGCATGCTGCGGCGCGGCCTGGGCAAGACCCGCTAGGCCGAGCAACAACAGGCTGCTGCCGTGGAGCAGGGCACGCAGGGCAGGGGTCATAGGGCATTCTCCGTGGGCTTCAGCCACCAGGCGCGCAGGCCGAGGGTATAGGGCGGCGTGGTGTCGAAGGCGAACCGGTTGCGGTACGCCACTCGGTGATAGTTGATATACCAGTTCGGGATGCTGTAGTGCTGCCAAAGCAAGACGCGGTCCAGGGCACGGGCGGCCGCGACCTGGTCGTCACGGGTTTGGGCGGACAGTAGCTTTTCCAACAGATTGTCGACTATCGGACTGGCCACGCCGGCGTAGTTTTTGCTGCCCTTGACCTTGGCCTGGCTGGAATGGAAGTACTGCCATTGCTCCAGGCCCGGGCTGAGGGTTTGCGGCAGGGTCATGAGGATCATGTCGTAATCGAACTGGTCCAGGCGTTGTTTGTACTGGGCGCGGTCCACCGTGCGCAGGTTGGCCTGAATGCCGATGCTGGCAAGGTTGGTGCTGTACGGGCGGAGGATGCGCTCGAGGCTCGGGTTGACCAGCAGAATCTCGAACTGCAGCGGCTCGCCATTGCTGTTGACCAGGCGTTGGCCGGACAACTTCCAGCCAGCCTCGCCCAATAGACCCAGGGCGCGGCGCAGGGTTTCCCGCGGGATGCCGTGGCCGTCGGTGCGCGGCAAGCTGAATGCCTGGGTGAACAGCGGCGCCGGTAGTTGCCTGCGAAAGGGCGACAGCAGTAACCACTCATGACCTTCGGGCTTGCCGGTGGCGGCAAATTCGCTGTTCGGGTAGTAACTCTGGCTACGCACATAGGCATTGTTGAACAGCGCGCTATTGGTCCACTCGAAGTCGAACATCAGCCCCAGCGCTTCGCGCACCTGGCGCTGGGCAAAGGTCGCGCGGCGACTGTTGATGAACAGCGCCTGGGTCTGGGTGGGGATCTGATGGGGGATCTCGGCGCGGATCACGTCGCCGCGGGCGACCGCGGGAAAGCGGTAGCCACTGGCCCAGTTCTTCGCCTGGTGTTCGATGTAGAAATCAAACTCACCGGCCTTGAAGGCTTCGAAGGCGACGTCTCTGTCGCGGTAGAACTCCACGGCGACGCGATCGAAGTTGTACTTGCCGCGATTGACCGGCAGTTTTTCGCCCCACCAATCCTTGACCCGCGCGAACACCAGTTCGCGGCCGGGCACCACCTTGGCGATCCGGTAGGGGCCGCTGCCCAGCGGTGGCTCGAAGGTGGTGGCTTTGAAGTCGCGGTCTTTCCAGTAGTGCTGCGGCAGCACTGGCAGTTCGCCGAGACGCAGGATCAGCAGAGGATTGCCGGCACGCTTGAAGACGAAGCGGATGCGGTGACGGTTGAGGATATCGACGCGTTTCACTTCCTGCAGGTTGGTGCGGTACTGCGGGTGGCCCTGCTTGACCAGCAAACGGTAGGAAAACGCCACGTCGTAAGCGGTGATCGGCTTGCCATCATGGAAGCGCGCCTCGGGGCGCAGATTGAATACTACCCAGCTGCGATCATCGCTGTATTCCAGCGATTGCGCGATCAAGCCGTAGCTGGATGCCGGTTCGTCGCCGGAGGGGTCGTACTGGCCGCTGCCGGCCATCAGGGTTTCGTTCAGTTCGTTGACGCCGTATTGCTGGAAGTCAGCCGTCGCCACCGGGCTGCTGCCCTTGAAAGTATAGGGGTTGAGGGTGTCGAAGGTGCCGGACGCCATCAGCCGCACGCCGCCGCCCTTGGGGGCCTCGGGGTTGACCCAGCCGAAATGGGTGAAGGTGGCGGGGTATTTGAGGGTGCCGAACTGGGCGTAACCGTGGCTTTCGCTGATAGTTGCAAAAGCGGCAAAGCTTGGGGCCAGGCTGAGGAACAGCAGGAGCAGGGGACGCATCAGGCGAGAGATCCGATCCGTGGCGGCTTTGGGCTTCTTGCTCGGTACAGTAACAGCTTGTATCAGCAGGAAAAAGAGTGACCTGTCCGCGGCTTGTGCCATCATCCTGAGCACTATTTAGCGAATATTGGAGTGGGGTTTTCACTTGGCCGAACGCAGTCATGGTTTGCAGGCGTGGATCGAGCGGTTGAGTCAGGCCGAACTGCCGGCATTGGCCGCGGTGGTGCAGGATCTGCAACGCCTGGCCCAGCCAGATAACACCTCGGTGCAGCAGCTGGCCGAAGTCCTGCTGCGCGATGCGGCCCTCACCTCCAAGGTGCTGCGTGTCGCCAACAGCGTCTATTACAACCCATCCCAAGAGCCCATCCGTACCATCAGCCGGGCCATCGTGCTGATCGGCTTCGAGCAGGTGCGTTTGATCGGTCTGTCGGTGAGCCTGATCGACCATCTTCTGGCCCGCCAGCCGCGCGAGCAATTGCAGGAGTTGCTGGCGCGCGCCTTCCACGCCGCGGTACAGGCGCGCAGCATCGCCGGCTATGTGCTCTCCAAACACCAGGAGGAGGTGTTCATCGCCGCCTTGCTCAATCAGTTGGGCGAGTTGGCGTTCTGGGGCTCTGCGGGTGAGCAGGCCGACGAATTGGCCAGTGTCCTGGCGCAACCGGGCATCGAGGTGGAAAAGACGGTGCGCGAGGTGCTGGGCATCAGTTTCCGCCAGCTGACCCTGGGGCTGGTGAAAAGCTGGAACCTGGGTGAGCTCGCCAGCTTGGCGCACACTCGCGCCAGCCAGCACGATCCTGCGGTCCAGGCGGTCCGGCTCGGCGTGCAGATCAGCGAGGCGGCGCTGGACGGCTGGGACTCGCCGGCTATCGACAGCCTGGTCGGGCAACTGGCGGCCTTCATCGGCGTGACGCCCGAGGAGGCCCTGCAACAGGTGCTGGCCAGCGCCGACGAGGCGGTCAAGGTGGCAGCCACCTTCGGCGCCAGCCGGTTGTGCCACCTGATTCCGCATACCGACCCGGAGCAGATTCGCCTGCAACAGGAGCAGCGGCGCGCGCGCCTACTGCAACCCAACCTGCAGATCCTGCAACAGGCGCTGCAGGATATCGGCGCGATGGTGGCGCAGCGGGCCGATCTGAATCGGGTGCTGGATGCGCTGTGTCTGGGCTTACATCAAGGGGCCGGTCTGGAGCGCGTGATGCTGGCGGTGCTGGCCGACGGGCAGACGTGCTTTCGCGTCAAGCGAGCCGTGGGTGAGGGGACCGAGGCCTGGCCGAGTGACTTTGTGCTGCCGGTCGAACGCCCCGAGCAGCCACACCTGTTCAGTTACGTCCTGCGCCATCGCGAGACCTTGTGGATGGGGGTGCCGGCCAGTTGCAGTCTCAATGAGCTGGTCACTCAGCCGCTGCGGCAAATGCTGGGGCAGGGCATGTTCTTCATCGCCCCGCTGCTGGTGGGCAGCCGCGAGATCGGGGTGCTCTATGCCGACCGGCGACTGTCCGGGCGAGCGCTCAAGCATGAGCAGTTCGTGGCCTTCCAGCGCTTCAGTCAGCTGACCGCGCGCTGTTTGGAGGCGATGGGTCGGCGGGGCTGATCAGTTGGTCAGGTAGAGGGTGAGGGTTTGCCCCGGGCGCAGCGCCCGCCCGGTATTGGGGTTCCAGTTTTCGAGATGCCGGGTCTCGACATTGAAGCGCTTGGCGATCAGGTACATGGAATCGCCCTTCTTCACCTTGTAGTAGGTGACGGCCTCCCGCGACTTGCCTTTGCTGGCGGCAACCGCCTTGCCGCCTTGCAGTTTGAGCACCTGGCCGGCTGTCAGACCCTGCTTGGAGAGCTTGTTCCAGCGCTTGAGGTCGTTGACCGTGACCTTGTTGGCCTTGGCGATCTGCCACAGGTTGTCGCCTGGCTTGACCCGGTAGCTGCGTGACGGCTGAGTTTCCCGCACGGCCGCATTCTGGAACAGCGGCTGCTGCGGTTGTGTTCCAGGGCGGGCAGGAATGCTCAGCACCTGGCCGACACGCAGATGGTTGCCGGAAAGGCGATTGATGTCTTTCAGGGTGCTGACCGTCAGGTGAAAGCGGTTGGCGATGCCGTGCAGGCTATCGCCATTGCGCACCTTGTATTCCTGCCAGTCCACCAGTTCCTGCGGTTTCATCATCGACAGGTTGGCGGCCAACAGCTCGGCCTTTTCCGCCGGCACCAGCAACTGCTTGGGACCGCCGTAGGTGATGCGTTTCTTGAATGCCGGGTTGAGCAGGTAAAGCTCTTCCTCGTCGATATTGGCGAGGGTGGCGACGCGCGACAGGTCCATGCGCTGGTTGATGGCGATCGCCTCGAAATAGGGCTCGTTGGCGATCGGCTCCAGGTTGATGCCGTAGGCCTCGGGCGCCACTACCAGTTGCGACAGGGCCAGGAGTTTCGGTACGTATTCCTGGGTTTCCTGCGGCAGTGGCAGGTTCCAGTAATCGGTCGGCAGGCCGAGTTTCTGGTTGCGCTCGATGGCGCGGCTGACCGTGCCTTCGCCGGCGTTGTAGGCGGCCAGGGCAAGCAGCCAGTCGCCGTTGAACATCTCGTGCAGGCGCGACAGGTAGTTCATCGCCGCATTGGTCGAGGCGGTGATATCGCGGCGGCCGTCGTACCAACTGGTCTGCTGCAGGTTGTAGTGGCGTCCGGTGGCCGGGATGAACTGCCAGAGGCCAGCGGCATTGCTGCGCGAATAGGCGAGGGGATTGTAGGAGCTTTCGATGACCGGCAGCAGCGCCAGCTCCAGGGGCATGTTGCGCTCTTCCAGACGCTCGACGACGTAATGGATATACAGGCTGCCGCGGCCGCTGACGCTTTCCAGGTAGGAGGGCTTGCTGGCGAACCACAGGCGCTGGCGCTCGATGCGCGGATTGGTGCCGATCTCGCCCTGGAGCTTGAAGCCGGTGCGTATGCGCGCCCAGATATCCTGCGGCGGCTCGGGCTCAGTCGTCTGCTCCAACCATTCTGTTTGCCGTGCAAAGTCGACGGCGCGATCGGTGTCCTGGCCACTGTTGTCGGGCGGGGCGGTCATGCTCTGACAGCCGGCCAAACCGAGGGCGAGCGCGGTCAGCAGCGCTCGGGAGACCCTTGCCAACACATCTAGATCAAGTTTTTTAGAAGAAGATGACGACATTGGCTGGGGTCTTATTCCAGTCGTAAATGTCGGGCGATTCTAGAAATCGTCCATGGCTTGGTCAAGTTTTAACCGCTTCGACTGAGTGGGGCGGACCGTCAAAACCGGTCCTTCCAGGCCCTCAGGCTGGCGAACACCGCGCTGGGCGTGCGTTGACCAAGCCCATCCCGCTCGTCGGTTTTCCGAATGACGGAGGGTTCGCGGCTGCGCAGGAAGGGATTGGTCGCCCGTTCCAGGGCCAGAGTGGACGGCAGGCTGATCTGGCCTTGCGCCCGCCAGCTCGTGACTTCGGCCAAGCGGGCGGCAATGGCTGGATTCTCCGGCTCGACTGCCTGGGCGAAGCGCAGATTGCTCAGGGTGTATTCGTGGGTGCAGTAAACCTGGGTGGCGTCCGGCAGGGACGCCAGGCGGCTGAGCGAGTCGTACATCTGCTCGGGGGTGCCCTCGAACAGGCGGCCGCAGCCGGCAGCGAACAGGGTGTCGCCACAGAACAGCCAGGGCCGTTCGGCATCGGCGTGGTAATAGGCGATATGGCCGAGGGTATGCCCCGGTACTTCCATGATCTGGAAGCGTTGGCCGAGCACCTCGACCATGTCGCCTTCGGCCAGGGCCACGTCGCGCGCCGGGATCTTTTCGTTGGCCGGGCCGAGCACGCGGGCGCCGGTGGTCTGTTTGAGCCGTTCGACGCCGCCGACATGATCGAAATGATGATGGGTGACCAGGATGTCGCTGAGCTGCCAGCCCGGATGCGCGGCCAGCCAATCGAGTACCGGGGCGGCATCGCCCGGATCGACCACGGCGCACTGCCTTTTGGCAGTGTCTTGTAACAACCACAGGTAGTTGTCGTTGAAGGCGGGCAGGGCGTCGATCTGTATCATCGTGAGAGTCGCTAAGCTGTAAGCAATGGCCCATCTTAGGCGTAAAGGATGCGAGCAGGTACTCCTATGACCGATCAAGCTTTCGCCCAGGCCGATGCCGAATGGCTGGCCCTGACCCGCGCGGCGCGTGCCTGGCTCGAAGGGCCGCTCGGCCAGTTGTTGCTGGTGCAGGAGCGGCGGCTGCTGGAAGAGGAGCTGGCGCGCCTGTTCGGCGGTTATCTGGTGCATTACGGCCCTGCGGTCGAGCTGGCGGGCTGTGGGCAGATCCAGCGCAGTGTGCGTCTGGGGGCTCCCTTGCCGGGGGTGGAGATCGTCTGCGAGGAGCAGGCCTGGCCACTGAGCGAGCACGCCGCCGATGTGGTGGTGCTGCAGCATGGTCTGGATTTCAGCCTGTCTCCGCACGGTTTATTGCGTGAAGCGGCGCACAGCGTCAGGCCAGGCGGGCACTTGCTGATCATCGGCATCAACCCGTGGAGCACCTGGGGGCTGCGTCACTGGTTCGCCGCCGATGCCTTCCGTGAGGCCCGCTGCATCGCCCCGACGCGGGTCGGCGACTGGCTCAACCTGCTCGGATTCGCGCTGGAGAAACGCCGCTTCGGGTGCTATCGTCCGCCGCTTTCTTCCGCCGTCTGGCAATCGCGTCTGGAGCGTCTGGAACGCTGGGGTGACCGCTGGCAGCCGTCAGGCGCGGGCTTCTATCTGCTGGTTGCGCGCAAGATTGTGATGGGTTTGCGGCCCCTGCGGCAGGCGCAACGTGTGCCCTTGGGCAAGTTGGTGCCTATGCCCGTAGCCAAGATCAGCCGGCGGGATTCCGAATAGCAAGACCTGAGCCTTGAGAATGTCTGAACTGATTGAGATCTTCACCGACGGTGCCTGCAAGGGAAATCCAGGCCCCGGCGGCTGGGGCGCGCTGCTTATTTATAAGGGCGTGGAAAAGGAGTTGTGGGGCGGCGAGGTGGAAACCACCAATAACCGCATGGAACTGACCGCGGCGATTCGCGGCCTGGCCGAGCTCAAGCGCACCTGTGAGGTGCGCCTGGTCACCGATTCCGAATACGTCATGCGCGGTATTCAGGAATGGCTACCGAACTGGAAGAAACGCGGCTGGAAAACTGCCGCTCGCCAGCCAGTGAAGAATGCCGATCTGTGGCAGCAGCTGGACGAACAGGTCAATCGCCACCAGGTCACCTGGCAATGGGTGCGCGGGCATACCGGTCATCCCGGCAACGAGCGTGCCGATCAGCTGGCCAACCGCGGTGTGGAAGAAGTAAGAGGCAGAAAACATGCGTAGTGTGGTCCTGGATACCGAAACGACCGGCATGCCGGTTACCGATGGCCATCGCATCATCGAGATCGGCTGCGTCGAGCTGATGGGCCGGCGCCTGACCGGCCGCCACTTCCATGTCTATCTGCAGCCCGATCGTGAAATCGACGAAGGCGCCATCGCGGTGCACGGCATCACCAATGAATTCCTCAACGGCAAGCCGCGCTTTCGCGAAGTCGCCGATGAATTCTTCGAGTTCATCAAGGGTGCCCAGCTGATCATCCACAACGCGGCGTTCGACGTGGGCTTCATCAACAACGAGTTCGCCTTGCTCGGCCAGAGCGAGCGCGCCGATGTCAGCGATCATTGCTCGATACTCGATACCCTGTTGATGGCCCGCGAGCGCCATCCGGGGCAGCGCAACAACCTCGATGCGCTGTGCAAACGCTACTTCGTCGACAATTCCGGGCGCGAACTGCACGGCGCCTTGCTTGACGCCGAGATTCTCGCCGACGTCTACCTGGCGATGACCGGCGGCCAGACCAGCCTGTCGCTGGCCGGCAATGCCTCCGATGGCAATGGTCATGGCGGCGGGCAGGCCAGCGAGATTCGCCGTTTGCCGGCGGAACGCCCACGCACGCGGGTGATTGCCGCCAGCGCCGAGGATTTGTCTGCGCATGCCGCGCGTCTGGCGATCATCGAGAAGTCGGCCGGAGCGCCGGCCTTGTGGGTGCAGATGGAGACCTCGTCCACCGAGATCTGATATATGCCTCAGCGTGCCGACTTATCGGCGCGCGACCTTTTCGTACAGGCTGAAGCAGCAGGGGTTCCGTCCGTGCGGGCGTGCCTCTACCCTGAGGTGATTGGCGGCACCAGCCGCCCACCCCAGGGGCGCAGAATGTACAAAGACCTTAAATTCCCCATCCTCATCGTGCACCGCGACATCAAGGCCGATACCGTGGCCGGTGATCGCGTACGGGAGATCGCCCGCGAACTGGAACAGGACGGTTTCACCATCCTTTCGACCGCCAGTGCGGCGGAAGGCCGCATTGTCGCCTCCACCCACCATGGCCTGGCTTGTATCCTGATGGCGGCCGAGGGCGCGGGCGAGAATCAGCGCTTGTTGCAAGACGTGGTCGAGCTGATCCGTGTGGCGCGGGTACGGGCGCCACAATTGCCGATCTTCGCTCTCGGCGAGCAGGTGACCATCGAAAACGCGCCGGCCGAGGCGATGAATGACCTCAACCAGCTGCGTGGCCTGCTGTACCTGTTCGAGGATACTGTGTCCTTCCTCGCCCGCCAGGTGGCGCGCGCGGCGCGTAGTTATCTGGAAGGTCTGCTGCCGCCGTTCTTCCGCGCGCTGGTGGAGCACACCGCGCAGTCCAACTACTCCTGGCATACGCCAGGCCACGGCGGTGGCGTGGCCTATCGCAAGAGCCCGGTGGGACAGGCCTTTCACCAGTTCTTCGGCGAGAACACCCTGCGTTCCGACTTATCGGTATCGGTACCCGAGCTGGGCTCGCTGCTCGATCACACCGGCCCGCTGGCCGAGGCCGAAATGCGTGCCGCGCGCAATTTCGGCGCCGATCACACCTACTTCGTCATCAATGGCACCTCGACGGCCAACAAGATCGTCTGGCATTCGATGGTCGGGCGTGACGACTTGGTGCTGGTGGATCGCAACTGCCACAAATCGATCCTCCACTCGATCATCATGACTGGGGCGATCCCGCTCTACCTGTGTCCGGAGCGTAATGAACTGGGCATCATCGGCCCCATCCCGCTCAGCGAGTTCTCCCCCGAGTCGATCCAGGCCAAGATCGCCGCCAGTCCCTTGGCCAAGGGGCGCCCAGCCAAGGTCAAGCTGGCGGTGGTGACCAACTCCACCTACGACGGCCTCTGTTACAACGCCGAGATGGTCAAGCAGGCTCTCGGTGATAGCGTTGAGGTGCTGCATTTCGACGAGGCCTGGTACGCCTATGCGGCCTTCCACGAGTTCTACCGTGGTCGTTATGGCATGGGCACCAGCCGTGATCCGCACGCGCCGCTGGTGTTCACCACCCATTCGACCCACAAGTTGCTGGCGGCCTTCAGCCAGGCTTCGATGATCCATGTGCAGGATGGCGGCGTGCGTCAGCTCGATCGTGATCGCTTCAATGAAGCCTTCATGATGCACATCTCCACCTCGCCGCAGTACAGCATCATCGCCTCGCTGGACGTGGCCTCGGCGATGATGGAGGGGCCGGCCGGCCGCTCGCTGATCCAGGAAACCTTCGACGAGGCGCTGAGCTTTCGTCGGGCTCTGGCCAACCTGCGGCAGAACCTGCCGGCGGATGACTGGTGGTTCAGCATCTGGCAGCCGCCGCAGGCCGAAGGCGGGGAGGGTGTCACCACCGGCGACTGGCTGTTGGCGCCGAACGCCGATTGGCATGGGTTCGGCGAGGTGGTGGATGACTATGTGCTGCTTGATCCGATTAAGGTCACCCTGGTCACTCCGGGCCTAACCGCCGGCGGCAAGCTGGACGAGCACGGTATCCCCGCCGCGGTGGTCAGCAAGTTCCTTTGGGAGCGTGGTGTGGTGGTCGAGAAGACCGGCCTGTATTCCTTCCTGGTGCTGTTCTCCATGGGGATTACCAAAGGCAAGTGGAGCACGCTGCTCACTGAACTACTGGAGTTCAAGCGCCTGTACGACGCCAACGTGCCTTTGCCCAGCGCCCTGCCAAGCATTGCCAAGGCCGGCGGCGCGCGCTACAGCGGCATGGGTTTGCGCGACCTGTGCGAAGAGCTGCACGGCTGCTACCGCGAGAACGCCACGGCGAAGGCCTTGAAACGCATGTACACGGTGCTGCCGGAAGTGGCGATGAAACCGGCCGATGCCTACGACCTGTTGGTACGCGGTGAGGTCGAGGCGGTGCCGATCGATCAGCTCGAAGGGCGCATCGCCGCGGTGATGCTGGTGCCTTATCCACCGGGCATCCCGCTGATCATGCCGGGCGAGCGCTTCACCCAGGCGACGCGCTCGATCATCGACTATCTGGAGTTCGCCCGTGCCTTCGACAGCCGCTTCCCCGGCTTCGATGCGGATGTGCATGGCCTGCAGGATGAGGATATTAATGGCGTGCGCTGCTATACAGTTGATTGCATAAAGCAGTAGTTCAGCCGGGGGAGCACATGAGTCAAGGAGCGGCAGACAAGGCGGGCACCATGGGTTTCTGGACCTGTACCGCCTTGGTGGTCGGCAACATGGTCGGTTCGGGGGTGTTCCTGCTGCCCGCCAGTCTGGCCGCTTTCGGTGGCCTGAGCCTGTTCGGCTGGCTGATCTCCTCGATTGGCGCCGTGATTCTGGCGCTGACCTTCGCGCGTCTGAGCCGCCTCAAGCCCGCTGCCGGCGGGCCTTATGCCTATACCCGCGACGGCTTCGGCAACTTCGCCGGCTATCTCTGCGCCTGGACCTACTGGAAGGCGGCCTGGATCGGTAACGCGGCGATTGCGGTGACTCTGGTCGGCTACCTGCAAGTATTCATTCCGGCCTTGAAAGATCCGGTGCTGGCGGTCAGTACCGCCATCGGCGCCATTTGGCTGTGCACCTTCATCAACCTGCGCGGCATAGGTGCCTTTGGCCTGGCGCAGAACATCCTCACTGCACTCAAACTGGTGCCCCTGTTGCTGATTGGCATCCTCGGCTGGTTTTCCTTTCACCCGGAATACCTGCGGATTCCCGAGGTGCAGGACATTCCCGGTGGTGGCGGTTATGCCCAGGCCATCGCCACCACGGCGGCGCTGACCTTGTGGTCGTTCATTGGCTTGGAGTCGGCAACCGTGCCGGCCGAGCATGTGCGAGACCCGAAACGCACCATTCCGCGCGCCACGGTCTTCGGCACCTTGGTCGCGGCGGGGGTCTACATCCTGTCAATCACCGCGGTGCAGGGCGTGCTGCCGCCGGAGGTGTTGATGCGTTCCAGCGCCCCATTCGCCGATGCCGCGCAGGTGCTGCTTGGCACCTGGGGCTACTATCTGGTCGCCGGTGGGGCGGTGGTGGCCTGCTTGGGCGCGCTCAATGGCTGGGTGCTGCTGCAAGGGCAGATCCCCATGGCTACCGCGCGCGATGGCCTGTTGCCGAGTTCTCTGGCGAAGACCAACAAATATGATGTGCCGGCCAATGGTCTGCTGGTTTCCGCGCTGCTGGTCACCGCACTGGTGCTCATCGACGGCCAGGGCGACCTGGTCGAGGTGTTCAACGTCATCATCCTGCTCGGCACTATGACCGGCGTGGTGCCTTATGCCTTCTGCACGGCGGCACTGTTGCAGTTTCTCGCCGTGACGCCGCAAGACTTCAAGCCGCGCGAGCGCGGCCCGCTGTTTGCCCTTGGCACGCTCGGTTTCTGCTATTCGCTCTGGGCGCTGTATGGCACCGGCGAGCAGGCAATCTTCTGGGGCTTCCTGGTGCTGATGGCCGGCATCCCGCTCTACACCTGGCGCCAATGGCGCAATCGGCTGGATGCCGAGACGCTCGGTAAGGCGATTTAATCCTCAAGAGATCAAGCAGTTAACGCCATATCACAAAGCTCCTTGCAAGCTTTGCGGCGTGTCCCGCATCACAGTCGCCGGCATCGACATTTGAGCCTCGCTTGTTATAGTTGGGCGGTTTTAACCATAACAATATCTATTATGCGCGCCCGCGCTGTTTGAGGATGCGTCATGTCCGACTACAAAGCCTTTCGTGTCGAGCTGAAGGACAAGATCGCTCATGTGGTGATCAATCGTCCGGAAAAACTCAATGCCATGAATGCCGACTTCTGGACGGAGATCGTCGATATCTTCCGCTGGGTCGATGACACCGACGAGGTGCGGGTGGTGGTGCTCTCCGGTGCCGGCAAGCATTTCTCTTCAGGCATTGATCTCACCATGCTCGCCAATGCAGGCCAGTACGGCACGGATGTAGGTCGCAATGCGGAAATGCAACGGCGTCAGATTCTCAAGCTGCAAGGCTCTTTCAATGCCGTCGACAATTGCCGCAAACCCGTGTTGGCGGCGATTCAAGGATACTGCCTGGGCGGCGGTATCGATCTGATCACCGCCTGCGACATGCGTTACGCCACAGTCGACGCAAAGCTGTCCATTCGTGAAATCGACATGGGCTTGGCCGCAGATGTCGGTACCCTACAGCGCTTGCCACGCATCATCGGCGATGGGCTGGCGCGCGAACTGGCCTATACCGGGCGTGACATCAGTGGTGAAGAAGCGCGCAGCATCGGTCTGGTCAATCGCACCTTTGCCGATCAGGCTGCACTGCTCGCGGGGGTATTCGCAATCGCTGGCGAGATTGCCAGCAAGTCGCCGATTGCCGTGCGCGGTACCAAGCGGATGCTTGATTACATGCGCGATCATCGCATCGACGATGGCCTGGAATATGTCGCGACCTGGAACGCAGCGATGCTGCAGTCCGCCGATTTGCGCGTGGCGATGGCCGCGTTCATGAGCAAACAGAAGCCGGAATTTGCCGACTAAGGCTGACGCAAAGCATCCGATGCAGTCCATTTACCCGGCGCGGGAGGCGCACTAGGCATGGTTTCAGGAGCTACGTCCCTGAGTTTGGTGCGCGACGAGCTGTTCGCCACCATGGAAGAGGCCGAACAGAGCCTCGAGCATTTCATTGCCGAGCGGCATAACGGCAGCCCGTTGCAGCAGGCCGTCGAAAGCCTGCAGCAAGTGCGCGGCACCTTGAATTTGATCGAACTGGCGGGTGCCGAGTTGCTGGCCCAGGAAATCCTTCAGCAGGCCACGGACATTCCCGCCGGCGCCGGCGAGGAGCGCGACGGCCAGTTGACGGCGCTGAGCAATGCCTTGCATGTGCTGCGTCGCTATCTGGAGAACGTCGACAGTCATCGTCAGGAGTTGCCGGAGCTGCTGCTGCCGGCGATCAACGAGCTGCGCCAAGCCGGCGGCCAGACGCCGCTGCCGGAAAGTTTCTTTTTCAGCGCGCGTCTCGATCAACTGCGCTCCCCAAGCAGCGCAAGCGTGCTGGATGCTGCGACCCTGGCCAGCCAGGTGCGCCACCTGCGGCACATGTATCAGGTCGGGCTGCTGGGTTTTATCCGCGAGCAGAACTCCCAGGCCGGGATCAAGCTCATGGCGCGTGCCTTCAGCCGGCTCGACAACTTGTTCGCCAACGAGCCACGCGGACGCTTGTGCTGGATCGCCGCTGCCGCGCTGGAGGCCCAGCTCGACGGCCAGTTGCTGGCGCGTAAATCGCGCAAGCAGCTGTTTGCCCGACTCGATCGCGAGCTCAAGCAATTGCTTGGCAATCCGCAGCATGAAGCTCCGCGCAATCTACTCAAGGAATTGCTCTATCTGGTGGCGCTTGCCGACAGCCGGGGTCCCTTGGCCAGTCAGGTGCGCGAGACTTTCGGCCTGGCCGCGCTGCCGTTTACCGATCAGTTGCTGGAAGAGGAATATCAGCGCCTGGCAGGGCCGGGGCAGGCGGTCATGCGCTCGCTGTCTTCGGCGATCCGCGAGGAACTGGCCGGCGTCAAGGATCTGCTCGATCTGATCGAGCGCGGCACTGCCGAGAGTGAGGGCTTCAACGCCCTGCAGGCCTTGCTGGCGAAGCTGACCAAGACCCTGAACATGGTCGGCTTGAGTTCGGCGAGTACTATTCTCAGCGCCCAGTTGCCGACGGTGGCGGGTTGGAGCGAAGTGCAGGCAGCCGACACCGCGGCGCTGAACAAGCTGGCCGATGCGGTATTGCATGTGGAAAGCATGGTCGCCGGTCTCGATCGCGGCGAGCGCCGCGATCAGCGCCTGGCCACGGTCGTGGATGAGGCCGAGTCCTTCGCCCTGCATCAGCTGGCCGAGGCGCGGATCGTGGTGGTCGACGAAGCTCAGGCGGGTCTGGCCTTGGCCAAGCGGGCGATCACATCATATCTGGAGTCCAGCGGCGACAAGCTGCACCTGGCCAACGTGCCATTCAGTCTGCAGGCGGTGCGTGGCGGCTTGTGGTTCCTCGGGCAGGAGCGGGCGGCCTGGCTGGTCGGTGCCTGCAGCGACTATATCCAGAAGCAGATGCTCGAAACCGCGCAGATACCGTCGGAGCAGATGCTTGAGACCCTGGCCGATGCGCTGACCAGTCTTGAGTACTATCTGGAAGGCGGCGCCGTGTTGCGTCCTGAGACCACGCCCAGCGTGCTCGACCTCGCCGCTGACAGCGTGCGTGCCCTCGGCTTGCCGGTGGCGGCCTGATGGAACAGGGCTGGCAGACCACTCCGGCGCTGGACAACAGCCTGCCCGGTGGCTGGGCCTTGGCTCGCTGTCAGCAGGGCTTTCTCGCTGACAGCAATGGCGTGCTGTTTCCCCGTGAGTGGCTCAAGCGCCAGGAATTGTCGCTCTCGGCCGAGCATGGTTTGGGTTACTTCAACGGCGAGCCGGTCTGGCTATTGGAGCTGCAGCAACCGGCCGAGGTGATGGGCTGTCACTGGCAGGGGCTGCGCCAGTTCATGCTGCAGGCCGATTACCCGACGTTCCGCATGCTGTCCTTCGCCGAGCAGATCGGCAGTTGGAGCAGCCAGCACCGCTTCTGCGGGCGCTGCGGCAGTCCGACCCGGCAGGTGCCAGGTGAGCGCTGCATGCGCTGCCCGGGCTGCGGGCTCGACAGTTATGCGCGGATTTCACCGAGCATGATCGTGCTGGTCACCCGGGGCGATGAAATCCTCCTGGCCCGTTCGCCGCGTTTCGTGCCCGGCATGTACAGCACCCTGGCCGGTTTCGTCGAACCCGGCGAATCGGTGGAGGAGTGCGTGGCCCGCGAGGTGCGCGAGGAAGTCGGCCTGGAGGTAGGCAACCTGCAGTACCTGGGTAGTCAGGGCTGGCCTTTCCCGCATTCGCTGATGCTCGGCTTCCATGCCGAGTACGCCGCAGGCGACATCACCCCGCAGGCGGATGAGATCGAAGATGCCCGCTGGTTCCCTATCGAACAACTGCCGCCGCTGCCAATGCAACGCTCCATTGCCCGCTATCTGATCGACCTCTACCTGGCGCGCCGCCTAGGCCATCCCGAACCAGTGCTGCCACGCTAAACGCGCGGTCAACGCCAGCACCACCAGAATGAACACCGGGCGAATGAACTTGGCGCCGCCATGAATGGCCGTGTGGGCGCCAAGAAAGGCCCCGGCCATCAGGGCCAGGCCCATGCTGATGCCGAGCGCCCAGGCCACCTGACCCGAGACGATGAACACTGCCAGCGCCGCGGCGTTGCTGATGAAGTTCATGCTGCGCGCCACGCCACTGGCGCGTAGCAGGTCGAGCGGGTAGAGCAGCAGGCTGCTGACCGTCCAGAACGCGCCGGTGCCAGGCCCGGCGACCCCATCGTAAAAGCCCAGGCCGAGACCTTGCGGCCACTGCCGGCCACGGGCGATCGGTGCCTCGACATTCACCGGCGCCGTCGGGGTGCGGCTGAACAGCAGATACAGGCCGCAAGCGAACACCACCACCGGCAGGAATTGATTCAGCCAGGCGGCTGGCAGCCAGTGCGCGAGCGTGGCACCGAGCAACGCACCGATGCCGGTGGCGACCAAGGCATTCCGCCATTGGCCAGGATCGAACAACTTGCGCCGATAGAAAGTGAAGCTGGCGGTGGCCGAGCCGAAGGTCGCGCACAGTTTGTTGGTGCCCAGTACCAGATGTGGCGGCAGGCCGGCGGTGAGCAGGGCCGGGATGGTCAGCAAGCCACCCCCGCCGGCAATGGCGTCGATGAAACCGGCGAGAAAAGCCACCAGGGCCAGGATCAGCAAGGTCAGCGGATCGACGATCAGGTCAAGGGGCATAAAAATCCAAAGTGTGTCCGACTGCGCGGAGTGTTGACTGGCCGGTTGGCGGCTTGCTGAGCATAATGCCGGCTATTTTCCACACAAGGAATTGGGCTTATGCAGTATGACGGTTTGGCTTGGTGCATCGCGCTGCTGGCTCTGCTTGCCGCGCTGATCGCCGCACGCATTCTGTTCAGTCGTCAGTGGTTGCTCGGCTGGCTGCGCGGCACCTGCGGTGTGGCCTTTCTTGCCCTGGCCGGGCTGGTGGGGCTCGCCGGCTATGACCTGATGAGCTATACCGCGCTGCCGCAAGGCAAGCCCGTGGTGACGCTGAGCTTCCAGGCCGATGGCCCGCAACGCTACCGGGTCAGCCTGCTGGAAGGAGCCGAAGAGCGCACTGTCACGCTGGAAGGCGATCTGTGGCAGCTGGATATGCGTATGCTGCAGTGGAAGGGCCTGGCGGCGTTGATCGGTCTACAGCCGGGTTATCGGCTGGAAAAGCTCTCCGGGCGTTTCCTCGCCATCGAGCAACAGGAGCTGGCTCAGCATGCGCAGGTAGCGCTGGCGCAGAGCTTCTACGGCATAGATTTGTGGCGCTGGCTGCGACTCGGGCAGCACGATCTGTTTCTCTTCGATCCGCAGGCGCTGCGGGTGACCTATCTGCCGGTGGCCGATGGCGCCGTCTATGCGGTGGGGCTGACGCCGACCGGACTGCTGGCGCAGCCGGTGAACCAGGCCGCCAACCAGGCGCTGAAGGACTGGCGCTAAAGTTAGCCGCATGAAAAAAGGGACCCGTGGGTCCCTTTTTTCATGCCGGGCGAATCCTCAGGAGAGGTAACCGCCATCGACATTCAGCGCCACGCCAGTGGTGTAGCTGGAGGCATCGCTGGCCAGGTAGAGCACGGCGCCGGCCATCTCGCTTGGGTTGGCTACGCGCTTGAGCGGGATGCGCTGCAGGGCGGTATTGAGGATGGCGTCGTTCTTCACCAGCGCGGAGGCGAACTTGGTGTCGGTCAGGCCCGGCAGCAGGGCGTTGCAGCGAATGCCGAACTGCGCGCACTCCTTGGCAAAGACCTTGGTCATGCTGATCACTGCGGCCTTGGTCACCGAGTAGATGCCCTGGAACTCGCCTGGCGATACGCCATTGATGGAGGCGACGTTGATGATGCTGCCGCCGCCGTTGGCTTTCATCAGCTTGCCGCCTTCGATGGACATGAAATAGTAGCCACGGATGTTGACGTCGACTGTCTTCTGGAAGGCGCTGAGGTCGGTGTCCAGCACGCTGCAGAACTGCGGGTTGGTGGCGGCGTTGTTGACCAGAATATCGAGGCGGCCGAACTGCTCGCGGATCTGGGCGAACACGCTCTGGATTTGCTCCATCTCGCCAATGTGGCAGGCGATGGCGGTGGCTTTGCCGCCGTCGGCGATGATGGCGTCGGCGACGGCCTGGCAACCGTCGATCTTGCGGCTGGAGACGATCACATGGGCGCCTTGCTGGGCCAGCAGCTTGGCGATGGCTTCACCGATGCCGCGGCTGGCGCCAGAGACGAAGGCGATCTTGCCGTCGAGGTCGAACAGATGAGTCTTGGACATGGGGTTCCCCTAGTTATGGGCAATTACGGCTTAAAGCCGGTTACAGCCGAGATTTGCCGATGACCTGCAGGCTCATCTGCTCCAGCAGCTTGTTCATGTGAATGAACTGGGCGAAGCGTTTGTCCTGGGTCTGGCCGTGATAGAAGCGGTAGTAGATCTGCTGCACGATGCCGGCCAGGCGGAACAGGCCGTAGGTGTAATAGAAGTCGAAATTGTCGATCTGGATGCCCGATCGTTCGGCGTAGTAGTCGACGAACTCCTGGCGGGTCAGCATGCCCGGCAGATGGCTCGGCTGGCGGCGCATCATCTGCACCGGGGCCGGGTCGTTGGCCTCGATCCAGTAGGCGAGGGTGTTGCCCAGGTCCATCAGTGGATCGCCGATGGTGGTCAGCTCCCAGTCGAGCACGCCGATGATTTTCATCGGGTTGGCCGGGTCGAGGATGACGTTGTCGAAGCGGTAGTCGTTATGCACGATGCCCGGTTTGGGGTGATCGGCCGGCATCTTGTCGCGTAGCCAGGCCTTGACCGCTTCCCAGGACGGGGCGTCGGGGGTCAGGGCCTTCTCGTAACGATCGCTCCAGCCGCTGATCTGACGCTGAACGTAGCCTTCCGGCTTGCCCAGATCGCCAAGCCCGCAGGCGTTGTAGTCGACGTTGTGCAGGTCGACCAGCTTGTCGACGAAGCTCTTGCACAGCTGGCGAGTCTGGCCTTCGTCGATGCTCAGTTCCGGCGGCAGGTCGGCGCGCAGGATGATGCCCTTGACCCGTTCCATGACATAGAACTCGGCGCCGATCACCGATTCGTCGGTGCAGTGCACGAAGGCTTTGGGGCAGTAGGGGAAGCCGGCATTGAGCTGATTGAGAATGCGGTACTCGCGGCCCATGTCGTGGGCGGACTTGGCCTTGTGGCCGAAGGGCGGGCGACGCAGCACCAGTTCCTGTTCCGGGTATTCCAGCAGGTAGGTCAGGTTCGACGCACCTCCGGGGAACTGGCTGATACGGGGCGAGCCACTGAGGCCGGGAATGTGGGCCTTGAGGTACGGATCGATCACCGCGGCGTCGAGTTCTTCGCCATCGCGGATGCGAGTGGATTGGTCGGTAAGCGCCATGCGTATCCCTTCTATTTATGATGGGGGCCTTAGACTATTGGTTAATCTAATGCTGCTGCCGAAGCCTCACAAGCTGCACGCGGCTTTATAGGCGAGCGTGTTGCAGCTCAATCAGCCTGCCTGATTGCTGTTTGCAAGCGAAAAAAAACCGGAGTCAGACGACTCCGGTTTTTGCGGTTGCCGTGGCAGCCTTGAAGCTTAGACCGGGAACAGTTCGCCCAGCTTCATCGCCAGCATCATATCGCCTTCGGCGCGCAGCTTGCCGGCCATGAATGCCTGCATGCCGTCGGTCTCGCCGCTGGTGATGCCTTTCAGGGTTTCGGTGTTCATGATCAGGGTGACGTTCGGGGTAGCGGCATCGCCTTGCTGCAGATCGCAGGTGCCGTCTTTCACCACCAGGTAGTGGTTCTCGCCATCTTCGATGTTGAACTGGAATACCAGGTCCAGGCCAGCAGCGGCGCTGGCGTTGAACTTGGACTGCATGGTTTTGACGATGTCAGCAACTGTGGTCATGGTGTGATCCTTTCTAGTTTTGGGGTTTTCCAGTGGCCTTGACGGCCAGGGTATCCGAGAGCTCAACGGTAGGTGATGAGTTCCGGGGCCTTCAACAGCTCCAAATGCACGTGACTGTTGAAGGAAGCCAAAGCCACCTCGCGGCCGCGAAACTTCAGGCGGTTGAGCGAGGTGTTGACGATTTGCCAGTTCAATTCGAACGCCTTGTTGGCCGGTACACCGGTGATCAGGTGCAGCAGGGCGGTGATGGTGCCGCCGGAGGTGAACACGGCGATGTTCTGCTTACTGTCTGCTTGCGCGAGGATGCGCTCGAGTCCGGCCTGGACCTTGTCGACGAAGCTCTGCCAGCTTTCCAATTCAGCGGCGTGTTCGCCGCTGAGCCAGCGGCCGATCAGGATTGCGAACAAGCGCTGGAATTCCGCTCGGTTCTGCGCGCCATTGCGCAGGATGTACAAGGCCTCCGGCTCCTCGGTCAGCAGGCCGGGGAGCAGGGTGCGGATCACCGCGTCGGCGTCGAACTCATTGAACGCGGGGTCGATCTCGACTTCCGGAGCCGGCAGGCCCACGGCCTGGAGCTGGGCGAGGGCGGCTTGGGCGGTGTGTTGTTGGCGGCGCAGGTCGCCGCTCAAGCAGCGGTCGAAGCTCACGCCGAGGTGGGCCAGATGTTTGCCCAATAATTCGGCCTGACGAATTCCAGTTTCAGACAGTACATCGTAATTGTCGGCGCCGAACGAGGCCTGGCCATGTCGAATCAGGTAGATACTGCCCACGCTCGGCTCATCCTAAAAGGTGAAGATTTCGCGAGGTTATGAGGATAGGTAGGGCCTGTCAACGGAAAAACATACGCTTGTTTGAATGAGCAAGGCAGGCCCATCTTTCAATGGGGGACGTCGATTCGGTCGACTTTCGTTGCTGGCCGCCGGCAGGCCGCCTGAGTATGCTTGATCGTTATCAATCGCGCTCAACACCGGGTCGCGGAGCAGCAAGCGAGGGGAAAACGCGTGGAGTTTCTAGCCGACTATGCAGGCTTTCTGGCCAAGACGGTAACGCTGGTGGTGGCCATTTTGCTGATCCTGGCGGCGATTGCCGTGTTGCGCAGCAAGGGTCGCGGCAAAGGCACCGGGCATCTGGAAGTGCACAAGCTCAACGACTTCTACAAGAGTCTGCATCAGGGCTTGGAACAGGCCGTTCTCGGCAAGAGCCGGCTGAAGGCGGTGCGCAAGGAGGAGGCCAAGGCTGAGAAGGTGGCGAAGAAGGCCAGGGTGCAGAAGCCCCGGGTGTTCGTATTGGACTTCCACGGTGACATCAGGGCGTCAGCGACCGACCACTTGCGCCATGAGGTGACCGCACTGTTGAGCATGGCCTCGGCGAAGGATGAGGTGGTGCTGCGACTCGAGAGCGGCGGTGGCATGGTCCATAGTTATGGCTTGGCTTCCTCGCAACTGGCGCGGATTCGTCAGGCCGGTGTGCCCTTGACCGTCTGCATCGACAAGATCGCCGCCAGTGGCGGCTACATGATGGCCTGCGTCGGCGACAAGATCTTTTCCGCACCTTTTGCCATTCTCGGTTCGATTGGCGTGGTGGCGCAGCTACCCAACGTGCATCGGCTGCTGAAGAAGCACGAGATCGATTTCGAGGTGCTGACCGCCGGCGAGTACAAACGCACTCTGACGGTTTTCGGCGAAAACACCGAGAAAGGTCGGGAGAAATTCCAGGAAGACCTGGAAACCACCCATGAGCTGTTCAAGGGCTTTGTGGCTCGTTACCGCCCGCAACTGGCGATCGATGAGATCGCCACCGGCGAAATCTGGCTGGGCCAGGCGGCGCTGGGTAAGCAACTGGTCGACGAGCTCAAAACCAGTGACGAGTACCTCGCCGAGCGTGCCAAACAGGCCGATGTGTTCCAACTGCACTATGCGCAGAAGAAGAGCTTGCAGGAACGTATTGGTTTGGCTGCCAGCCTGGCAGTGGACCGGCTGGTGCTGACCTGGGTGAGCCGACTCAATCAGCGGTTCTGGTAATCGAGAGCTCTGGTAATCAAGAGCTCCGACATTTAAGGAGGTTGGTGATGAGCAAGTTCAAGGCGCTGCTGGTCAGCGAAGGGGCGGCCGGCGAGTTCACCCGCCAGGTGGTTGAACGCGATGTCAGCGAGCTGCCGGCCGGCGAGTTGTTGATCCGGGTGCAGTATTCCTCGTTGAACTACAAGGATGCCCTGTCTGCCAGCGGCAACCGCGGTGTGACGAAGAATTTTCCCCATACTCCGGGTATCGACGCCGCCGGTGTGGTGGCCGAATCCAGCGTGGCGGAGTTCAGCCCCGGCGACGAGGTGATCGTCACCGGTTACGACCTGGGTATGAATACCGCCGGCGGTTTCGGCCAGTACATCCGCATTCCGGCGGCCTGGGCGATCAAGCGGCCGCAAGGCTTGTCGCTACGCGAGGCCATGGTGCTCGGTACTGCCGGCCTGACCGCTGCACTGTGCATCGACAACCTGGAGCGGGCGGGGCTGGATGCCGCCGCCGGGCCGGTCCTGGTCACCGGCGCAACGGGTGGGGTCGGCAGTATCGCCGTCACTTTGCTGGCCAGTCTCGGCTATCAAGTGGCAGCGTCCACCGGTAAGGCCGATCAGGCCGACTTCCTCAAGCAGCTGGGCGCCAGCCAGATCGTCGAACGCAGTGCCCTGCAAGAGGGTGTGGAGCGGCCGTTGCTCAAGGAACAATGGGCGGGCGCAGTCGATACCGTCGGCGGCGATATCCTCTTCAATGTGGTCAAATCCTTGCAATACGGGGCCAGCGTGGCCTGCTGCGGATTGACTGCCGGTACGAGTTTCAAGGCCAGCGTAATGCCCTTCATCCTGCGCGGGGTGAATCTGCTCGGCGTCGACTCGGTCGAGCTGCCGCTGGTGGACAAGGCTTCGATGTGGGATCGATTGTCCGTGCAGTGGAAGCTCAACAACCTCGAGCGGCTGGTGCACGAGGTGACGCTGGAGCAGCTGCCGGCCGCGATCGAGCAGATCCTCGCCGGCAAGCTGGTTGGCCGGGTGCTGGTACGCCTGGACTGAGTACAACGCGACACTGAAAGGCCCGGCAAGCTGCCGGGCCTTTTCGTTAGTGGCCGGCGACGCTGCTATTCCGCTGCATGCCTGGGCAGGCCAAGGGATATCAGCGCGGCCAACAGCACGAAGGCCGAGGAAATCCACAGGCAGGCCTCCAGCCCATAGCGCTGAAAAATCCAGCCGGACAGCAGAGTGCCAAGCAGGCGGCCCAAGGCGTTGGACATGTAGTAGAAACCCACATCCAGCGACACCCCGTCCTCCTGGGCATAGGCGACGATCAGGTAGCTGTGCAGCGAGGAGTTCACCGCGAACAGCGCGCCGAACAGCATCAAACCGCCCAGCAGCACAACTTGAGGCGACCAACCCACCGAGAGCCCGAGGGCGATGGCCGCAGGCAGACCAGCTAGTAACGCCGCCCAAGCGAAAGCGGCGCGACCATCGGGAACATGCCCGCGCTGCTTGCCGGTGATAGCCGGGGCGAAGGACTGGACGATGCCGTAGCCGATGATCCAGGTCGCGAGGAAGCCGCCGACCTTCCAGAAGTCCCAGTCGAACACTGTGCTCAGGTACACCGGCAGCGCCACCACGAACCACACATCGCGGGCGCCGAAGAGGAACAGTCGCGCAACCGAGAGGATGTTGATTGCCCGGCTCTTGGAGAGGATCTCGCGGAACTTCGGCTTGGCTTTGGCCTTGCCCAGATCCTTTTTCAGCAGCAACAGGCTACCGATCCAGATCAGCGCCAATGACGTCGCCATCAGCAGCAGAGCGCCCTTGAAGCCGAGCAGGGCGAGCAGGGCGCCGCCGAGGAAGAAACCCACGCCCTTGAGCGCGTTCTTCGAGCCGGTGAGGATCGCCACCCACTGGTACAGCCTGCCTTGCTGGCCGGCCGGCACCAGCAGCTTGATCGAGCTCTTGGCACTCATCTTGTTGAGGTCTTTGGCGATGCCCGACAGCGCCTGGGCGCCCATCACCCAGGGGATGGTTAGCCAGACGGCCGGCACCGTCAGCATCAGCAGGGCGGCGACCTGCATGCCCAGACCGATGTTCATGGTGCGATTGAGGCCCAGGCGGGCGCCGAGGTAGCCGCCCACCAGGTTGGTAACGACGCCGAAGATTTCGTAGAACAGGAACAGCAACGCAATCTGCAGTGGGCTGTAGCCCAGCGTATGAAAATGCAACACCACCAGCATGCGCAAGGCGCCGTCGGTGAGGGTGAAGGCCCAGTAGTTGCCGGTTACCAGCAGGTACTGGCGCACTTCCAGGGAAAGGGCTGACAACGCCTGCATAATCGCCCCGGTTAGCCGGCCAAGCCGACCAGTCGAGCTAGCTCGACAGTGCGGTTGGCGTAGCCCCACTCGTTGTCGTACCAGGCGTAGAGCTTCACCTGGGTGCCGTTGATCACCATGGTCGACAGCGCATCGATGATCGAGGAGCGCGGGTCGGTGCGGTAGTCGATGGACACCAGCGGCCGCTCCTCATAGCCGAGGATGCCCTTGAGCGGGCCTGCGGCGGCGGTCTTAAGCAAGGCATTCACCTCGTCTACCGTGGTTGCACGCTCCACTTCAAACACGCAGTCAGTCAGCGAAGCATTGGCCAGCGGCACGCGCACGGCATGGCCGTTCAGGCGCCCGCGCAGCTCGGGGAAGATTTCCGCAATGGCGGTGGCCGAGCCGGTGCTGGTGGGGATCAGGCTCATACCCGAGGCGCGGGCGCGGCGCAGATCCTTGTGCGGCTGGTCGAGGATGCTCTGGGTGTTGGTCAGATCGTGAATGGTGGTGATCGAGCCGTGGCGGATGCCCAGGTTTTCGTGAATCACCTTGACCACTGGCGCCAGGCAATTGGTGGTGCAGGATGCCGCGGTAACGATGCGGTGCTGCGCCGGATCGAATAGCTGCTGGTTGACGCCCATGACGACGTTCAACGCCCCCTTCTCCTTGACCGGAGCACAGACCACAACGCGCTTCACGCCCTGATCCAGATAGTCTTGGAGCGCGGCGACGGTCTTCATCTTGCCGCTGGCCTCGATCACCAGATCGCAGCCGGACCAGTCGGTGTCGGCAATCGTCTTGTTGGCGGTGACCTGGATGCGCTTGCCGTCGATCACCACGCGATCGCCTTCGGCGCTGGCTTCGTACTGCCAGCGGCCATGCACCGAGTCGAAGTTGAGCAGGTGCGCATGGGTCGCAGCGTCGCCGGCTGGGTCGTTGAGCTGCACGAATTCGAATTCCGGCCAGCCCCAGGCTGCGCGCAGGGCGAGGCGACCGATGCGGCCGAATCCGTTGATGCCGACTTTGATGCTCATGTTGTTGTTCTCGCGCTGCGGGAAATTACGACTTGGTGATGTCGAACTGGCTGATGTAGTCGATATGCACTGGGTGCTGGATAGCACGGGGGCGTAGCGCTTGGACTGCGCTGACCGCCTCGCGGAACAGCACGCCATTCTCAATCAGGAGTTGCGCGGCAATCAGGCCGGTGCGACCCGAACCGCCCTTGCAGTGGATGGCGATGTTCTTCCCGTCGCTGAGCAGTTGCTTGATCCGCTCGCGATTGGCTTCCCAGGCCGCCTGGAAGGCCTCACCGGGAGCCTGCTCGTCTGCCACCGGTAGATGGAACCACTCGATGCCGCGCTGTTGGCACTGCTCCGGCAGGTTCTCGACTTCGTTCTGGCTCAACTCTTCAGTGGGCATCAGTGTCAGCAGGGCCGAAGCGCCGGCCTCTTTGAGGGTGTCCAGCGCCTTGGCGACCGAAGTCTCCTTGGTGCCCGGACACGGAGTGAAGATCAGTTGGCCTTTGACCTGCTCGGCTTGAAGCACGGAGTAAGGATGTATCGACACGTTAGAATCCTTCAGATGGAACGTTGATTGACGCGTTTGGAGAGTTCTTCCGCCGATTCCTTGCGTTCGGAATAGCGGTCAACCAGATAGTCCGAGCGCTCGCGCAACAGCAGGGTGAACTTCACCAGCTCTTCCATCACGTCCACTACGCGGTCGTAGAAGGACGACGGCTTCATCCGACCAGCCTCGTCGAACTCCAGATAAGCCTTCGGCACCGAGGACTGGTTGGGGATGGTGAACATGCGCATCCAGCGGCCCAGCACACGCAGCTGATTGACCACGTTGAACGACTGCGAACCGCCACAGACCTGCATCACTGCCAGGGTCTTGCCCTGGGTCGGACGCACCGCGCCCATGGCCAGCGGTATCCAGTCGATCTGCGCCTTGAACACTGCAGTCATAGAACCGTGGCGCTCCGGCGAACACCAGACCTGGCCTTCCGACCACTGCATCAGCTCGCGCAGTTCCTGCACCTTGGGATGGCTATCCGGAGCATCGTCCGGCAGCGGTAGGCCAGATGGATCGAAGATCCGCGTCTCGCCGCCGAAGTGCTCCAGCAGGCGCGCGGCTTCCTCCGTCAGCAAGCGGCTGAAGGAACGTTCACGGGTCGAGCCATAGAGCAGCAGGATGCGTGGTTTGTGAGTGGCAGTAAGCGTGGTGCCAAGCTTGTCCGGGGTCGGCAGGTCAACCAATTCAGCATCAAGGTTGGGAATAAGATATTTAGTCATACATTTACTCCTGAGCGAGGGCGCCCTTGGGCTGATCGAACCAGCGGCGCTTGAGCCAGAAGGCCACGCCGACCAGCGAGATCAGCACCGGCACCTCTACCAGTGGGCCAATTACCGTGGCGAAAGCCACGGGGGACGCGAGGCCGAAGGTGGCAATCGCAACGGCAATCGCGAGTTCGAAGTTGTTGCTGGCGGCGGTGAAGGCCAGTGCCGTGGTGCGCGGGTAATCAGCTTCCAGCAGCTTGCCCATCCAGAAACTGATGAAGAACATCACCACGAAGTAGATGGTCAGCGGGATGGCGATACGCAGCACGTCCAGCGGCAGTTGCAGCACCATGTCGCCCTTGAGGCTGAACATCGCCACGATAGCCAGCAGTAGCGCGACCAGCGTCAGGGGGCTGATGCGCGGGATGAATCGTTGGCTGAACCAGGCCTCACCTTTGAGGCTGATGAGAGTCTTGCGAGTGAGAAGTCCGGCCAAGAACGGGATGCCCAGGTAGATCAGTACGGACTCGGCGATGCTGACAAGACTGACATCGATCACGCTGCCCTGTAGGCCGAACAGCGGCGGCAGCAGGCCGAGGAAGATCCAGGCGTACAGGCTGAAGAACAGGATCTGGAAGAGGCTGTTGAACGCTACCAGCCCGGCCACGTACTGGTTGTTGCCGCCCGCGATCTGGTTCCATACCAGCACCATGGCGATGCAGCGCGCTAAGCCGATGAGGATCAACCCGGTCATGTATTCAGGCTTGTCGGCCAGGAACACGATGGCCAGGACGAACATCAGCGCCGGGCCGATCACCCAGTTCTGGACAAGCGACAGCGCCAGGATGCGCTTGTCCTTGAATACCTCAGGCAACTCCTCGTAACGCACCTTCGCCAGCGGCGGATACATCATCACGATCAGACCGATGGCGATGGGGATGTTGGTCGAGCCGACGGACAAGCTGTTCAGCCAGCCCGGCAGCCCCTCGAACAAGCTGCCCAGGGCGACACCCACAGCCATGGCCAGGAAGATCCAGACGGTCAGGTAGCGATCCAGGAAAGAAAGACGGCTTTTGCTCATTTTCTATCTCCTGCTCAGAGCTTGCCGATCAGGGCCAGCTCGGCCTTGAGCTGCTCTGGGCCCATTTGCTTGAACGGCAGTGCGAGAAAGCCCTGGATACGAGTACGGATGGTTTCCAGCGTGCTTTCGAAGGCGGCCTCCACCTCCTCGGGACTGCCCTGGTACTCCGAGGGATCGGCTAGCCCCCAGTGCGCCTTGGTCGCCGGACCGAAGAACACCGGGCAGGCTTCGCTGGCAGCCTTGTCGCAGACGGTGATGACGAAATTGGGCACCAACGCCTCATGGACATCGCTCAACTTGCTGTACAGCCCCTCGGTCGAAATGCCGGCCTTATCCAGGGTTTTCAGGCTGAGCGGATGCACTGTGCCTTTCGGCTGGCTACCCGCGCTGTAGGCCTTCATACCGGCTGGCGCCAGGTGGTTGAACATGGCTTCGGATAGGATGCTGCGGCAACTATTGGCGGTGCAGAGGAACAGAACTTTCATTTGCGGGCATCCCTTTAAACTCGGGCAAGCGTGGAGGCTCGGATCAGCGGCAGGCGGCGACACGCTCAGGACGGTCGCCCATCTGATCGAGGCGCTTGGCATCGGGGCTTAACCAGTGACGGTTGGCTTCGAGCGTGGTCTCCAGCACTTTGACGACCCAATCCGGCAGATTCGGATGCAGCCGGTAATACACCCACTGCCCCTGGCGGCGATCCTCCAGCAGGCCGCAAGTACGCAGTTGGGCCAAATGCCGGGAGATCTTCGGCTGGCTTTCATCTAGCGCGCAGGTCAACTCGCAGACGCACAGTTCGCCCTCGCGAGCGACCAGCAGCATGACGCGGACACGGGTCTCGTCAGCTAGGCACTTGAATACGGTGGTGGGTGTCAGATGGTCAGCCATTGCAGTCTCAAGGTTTGGTTTTCACCAGAACGAACATCTTGATGCGTTCATGGATCTCGTGGAGGGTGTGGCGGAATGCCTCGGGCTTGGTATTGGTCGTCGGGTCTTCAAAGTTCCAGGCCAACGCCTCACCGGCTCCGGGAAGGGCATGGCATTCCAACGCCGATTTATCGCACAGCGTGATGACGTAATCGAAACGCTCGCCCACAAACTCATCAAGGGACTTGCTGCGCAACCCTTCGGTGCTGACGCCCAGATGCTGGAGTGCCTCAAAAGTGCGCGGGTCGATCTCGCTGGGCGCGGTGCCGGCACTGAATGCCTCGAAACGCTCGGAGTCGGTGTGCCGCAGCAGCGCCTCAGCCAGTTGCGAGCGGGCAGCGTTGGCCACACAAATGAACAACACGCGGGTCTTGTAGGTCATTGCCAGATCTCGAGAGTGATATGGTTTTTAAAATATATGGTTTATCAAATATTAAGTAAAGGTCCCGAACAACGAACGGGCGAAATGCCTTGCTTTCTGGCCGTAAGACCTATTTCTGTCCAGTTGTTTGGTGGTCTTTTAGTAGGCCGCTCAACTCTTTGATCAAGAAATATCTGGATATACGCATGTTTTTGCGTGCGTAATCAATCTGTCATCAAGGCGGCTTTAGGTTCCTTCGCATCCCAACCCCAACAGGAACCTTGTGATGAAAAAGCTGACCTTGACTGCAATGCTGCTGAGTAGCCTGTTCGTCGGCGCAACCTTCGCCAGCCAGTACGAGAAACCCGGATTCGTGACCGAGGTTGAAGATGGCCGTCTGTGGGTATTCCGTCAGAGCTTCCAGGAGCTGAAGGACTTCAAAGCGCATGGCGAGCTGGCCAAGCAGTTCACTGACATCGGTACGGGCCCGGAAGGTATGACCGTCAAATCGGGCGATGAGAAGACGCTGAAGGACTACCTGAGCACACTGAAGAAGTAGGCAGTATCGTCACGGAAAGACGCGTAATTCATGGTGCCGCCATGATCCCTTTCTAACCGCCTTCGGGCGGCTTTTCATTTTTCCCGGATGCCTGCGAGCCGGTTATCAGCTGCTGCTAAGGCGCTCTGCGGCAAGTGCCATGCTTGCTGGTGAAGATGCAGCCGGAGGCATGCCATGAAGGGCTATCAGGTGACGTTTTATACCCAGCAGAATCGGCGGCATGCCGGGAAGATGCTGGCCGATTGGGTGGTCGGTCTGGCCAAGGAGCTGGGACTTGGCGGCGCGACCTTGGTTTCAGGCATCGAAGGATTCGGACATGACGGGCGTTTTCATTCACATCATTTCTTCGAGATGGCGGATCAGCCGATGTTGATCGTGCTGGCTCTCACCGAGGGCGAATGCGCTCGGCTGTTTCAACGCCTGGAGGCTGAGGGGCTCTCGTTGTTCTATGTGAAGGTGGCGGCGGAGTTTGGCCTGCTCGAAGGTTCTCAGCCGGCGGCAGCGTCATAGGCGCGGCGGGCGATGGTGCCTATTCCATTCCCGTTGCACTTATTCGTGCATGAAAAAGCCCCGCAATTGCGGGGCTTTTCAAGGCTTGAAGCTTCAGGCCGAGCGGCGGCGGAACAGCGGTAGCGGCTGGTCAATGGCGGCCTGATAGACCTCGGAGAACTCCTCGAAGGCTTTCAGGGCGTCGTAGGGATCGCGGTCTTCGCGCACGGCGAAGGCGTCGAAACCACAGCGCTTCATGGCGAACAGCTGGTCACGCAGCACGTCACCAATGGCGCGGACTTCACCCTGGTAGCCATAGCGCTGGCGCAGCAGGCTGGCGGTGGAGTAGTGGCGGCCGTCGGTGAAGCTCGGGAAGTTCAGGGCAATGACCTGAAAGTTGTCCAGTGCATCGGCGATTTCCTCGATTTCCTCGCCGGCATCCAGCCACACGCCGAGGCCACCGTCGCGGGCCAGCAGGGCATGGCTGTGTTCGCGCCACAGGGCCAGAGGCACGAGGTAGTCGTCGCAGTTGGTCAGACCATCCAGCGTCGTGTCCTTGGGCAGCAGATGCCAGGTTTCGTCGACGACCTGGTCGTTCTTAATGATTCGCTGCATATACGCGCTCCTTGAACGGGTCGATGCCGATACGGCGGAAGGTGTCGAGGAACGCTTCTTCTTCGCTACGGCTTTCGACGTAGACGTTGATGATCTTCTCGATCACATCCGGCACGGCGTCCTGCGCGAAGGATGGGCCGAGGATCTGCGCCAGGCTCGCGTCACGGCTGGCGCTGCCGCCGAGGGAGATCTGGTAGAACTCCTGGCCCTTCTTGTCCACGCCGAGGATGCCGATATGGCCGACGTGGTGGTGGCCGCAGGCATTCATGCAACCGGAGATGTTCAGGTCGATCTCGCCGATATCGAACAGATAGTCGAGATCGTCGAAGCGCCGCTGAATGGCTTCGGCGACCGGAATCGACTTGGCGTTGGCCAGCGAGCAGAAGTCGCCGCCCGGGCAGCAGATGATGTCGGTCAACAGGCCGATATTCGGCGTGGCGAAACCCAGCTCGCGCAGCGTGCCCCAGAGGGTGAACAGCTGAGCCTGCTCGACGTCGGCGAGGATGATGTTCTGCTCGTGGGAGTTGCGCACTTCGCCGAAGCTGTAGCGGTCGGCGAGATCGGCGATGGCGTCCAACTGTTTGTCGGTGACGTCACCCGGCGCGGTACCGGTGGGTTTCAGCGACAGAGTCACGGCGGCGTAGCCGGGCTTCTTGTGGGCGACGACGTTGCGGGCGCGCCAGCGGGCGAAACCGGGGTGTTCGGCGTCGAGTTGGGCGAGGGCGGCATCCTGGTCTTCCAGGCTCTTGTAGGCTGGGTCGACGAAGTGCTGGGCAACACGCTGGACTTCAGCCTCGGTCAAAGTGGTCGGGCCGTCTTTCAGGTGCGCCCACTCGGCATCGACGCGCTCGGCGAAGATTTCCGGAGTCAGCGCCTTGACCAGAATCTTGATGCGCGCCTTGTACTTGTTGTCGCGACGACCGTAGCGGTTGTACACCCGCAGAATGGCATCGAGATAGCTGAGCAGGTGCTGCCAGGGCAGGAATTCGTTGATGAAGCTGCCAACGATCGGGGTGCGGCCGAGGCCGCCACCGACGGAGACACGGAAACCCAGTTCACCGGCCGCGTTCTTCACCGCTTCCACGCCGATGTCGTGCACCTCGATGGCGGCACGGTCGCTCACGGCACCGTTGACGGCGATCTTGAACTTGCGCGGCAGGTGGGTGAATTCCGGGTGGAAGGTCGACCATTGGCGAATGATCTCGCACCAGGGGCGCGGGTCGACCAGTTCATCGCGAGCCACACCGGCGAACTGGTCGGTGGTGGTATTGCGGATGCAGTTGCCGCTGGTCTGGATGGCGTGCATCTGCACGGTGGCCAGCTCGGCGAGAATTTCCGGCACGTCTTCCAGTTCAGGCCAGTTGAACTGGACGTTCTGGCGCGTGCTGATATGGGCGTAGCCCTTGTCGTAATCGCGGGCGATTTGCGCCAGCTTGCGCACTTGGGTGGAAGACAGCAGGCCATAAGGCACGGCTACCCGCAGCATGGGTGCATAGCGCTGGATGTAGAGACCGTTTTGCAGGCGCAGCGGGCGGAATTCTTCGCCGCTCAGTTCGCCTGTCAGATAGCGGCGGGTCTGATCGCGATACTGTTTGACGCGATCTTCGACGATCCGTTGATCGTACTCATCATATACGTACATAAATGTTCAGTTCTCAGGCTGCTACAGCTATTCGCGCGCACGGCCGCGCACTCCTGGCGGAGTCGGGCACGATACCAGCTCAGGGGTTATGCGCAAAAGTGATGTTTTAGTATATGAATCAAACTCATGGTGCTAAGGCGGTCGGCGTGACGGATGCTCGGCTTGAGCGACTTGTCAGGCTGGGCTTAACTGCAAGGGCGAACCACCAATAACCACAAGAAGGGGGAAGCCATGTCCGACCATTCCGAACCTGATAACCGTGACAGCGTCGTCGATGCGCGGGCGATTTTCGTCTTGATCCTGCTGGTCGTTGTCACGGCGGTGTACTGGGTTAGTCACCAGTAAGTTACATGTTTGCCAAACAAGCCGCCGCGGACATCCGCGGCGGCTTTGTTTCTATGGCTTGCAGACGAGTGGTTTCATAGTGCCATTACGCGTGCAGTTATACTTGAGTGACTGTTTATAACGCAGGCTAGTGAAATTGAAGGGGTTGCTGCGCGCTGTTCTGATGATTGGGTGCCTGCTCGGTGTGGGCGGGGTCCATGCTGCCAGCGTGGTTTTCCTCAATCCTGGCCGCTCCAATGAAGTCTTCTGGACCAGCTATTCGCGATTCATGCAGGCCGCTGCCGACAGTTTGGGCATGGAGTTGCGGATCCTCTATGCCGAGCGCGATCCGCATCTGATGGTGCGCCAGGCCCACCAGGTGTTGCGCGGCGAGCAGCGCCCGGACTATCTGCTGCTCGTCAATGAGGAATATGTCGGCCCCGAGATTCTGCGCCTCGCGGCGCATAGCGGGGTAAAGCTGTTCATGGTCAACAGCCGCTTGAGCGCCGATCAGCAGAAGTCGCTCGGCGCCTCTCGGGAAAAATACCCTAACTGGATCGGCAGCCTGGTTCCCAACGATGAGGAGGCCGGCTACCTGATGGCCAAGGAGCTGATCCGCGTCGAGCAGGCCAGGTCGGGGAAAACCCCCGTCGAGCTGCTGGCTTTTTCCGGAGTGAAGAGCACGCCGGCGGCTCAGCGGCGTGAGCTGGGCTTGCGCAAGGCCTTGGCGGAGCATCCTGAGGTTCGCCTGCGCCAGATGGTGCAGGGCGAATGGAAGCGGCAACGCGCCTATGAGCAGGCGAAGGTGTTGCTTTCTCGGTATCCGGGTGTGCGCCTGATCTGGGCAGCGAATGATGAGATGGCCTTCGGTGCCATGCAGGCCCTGCAGGAGAGAGGGGGCCGGCCTGGCCATGAAGTGTTGTTTGCGACGCTGAATAATTCGCCGGAAGTTCTGCAGGCGCGCATCGACGGCCGTGTTTCGGTGTTGGTCAGCGGCCACTTCACCCTGGGCGGCTGGGCCATGGTGCTATTGCATGACTACGATGCCGGTCTCGACTTCGCCCTGCGCGGGGGCAAGGACCGTCAGGACCCGCTGTTCATGCTGCTCGACCCTGGTCAGTCGAAAAAATTGCTGCAGCATGTGCAGCAGAAGGGATTTAACCTGGATTTTCGCCGCTTCAGCGCCGTCGGCCATCCCGACATGCGCGACTACCAGTTTTCGCTGCGTCCGCTGTTGGACTAGATCCCGGCCAGGTGCAGAACCAGTTTCACCAGGCCAAACAGCAGTAGCGCGAAGACGGCGGTGAACACTATGCCCAAAAAAATGAAGTGGCTGGGTTTGCCGTGGGTGAAGTCCCGTGCCCGGTTCTTCCCGCTTTGCACACCAAACGCGGCGGCCAGCACGCTTTGTAGCGTTTGGCCGAGACCGAGGGGTTTGTCGTCTTGTTCGTCGCTCATGGGCACCTCCTGCCTTCAGCATAGCCGCCAACTGGCTCGAGGCGGGAAGGCCCAGGGCCAGGCCGCGCGTGAGAGCACTGAACCTGCCCCCGAGTGTTCACCGACTTACAGCTCCGCGTCCAGCGCTCGCACGCGCTTGCGTTCCAGTTCGTCGAAGCGACTGGCCTGCAGCTCGCCGATCGCCCGTTGCAGATCGCTCGGAGCGAGGCCGGACGTGTGCAAACGGTTACGTTCGACGGCGTAGTCGCTCAGACGCTGCTTCCAGGCGGCGTGCTGCTGGTCCAGTTCGGCCAGGCGATCAGCGGCGGCACTGCCCAGAGCCTGCTCTCGGAGCTGGTGGATCGCCTCGGCGCTGGCGCCGCTTTCCTGCAGGGCGCGTGCGCTGCTGTATAGCTCGGCCTGGCGGGTGACGCGAGCGCGGGTTTCGCGCAACTCGACCGGCAGTTGCGCCTCCAGCTCGGCCTGCGCCTGGCGTTGCTGGTCGAGGCTTAGCTCTGGCTGCTGGGCGATTGCCAGGCGTTGCAGCATGTAGTCGTCTTCGACGTTTTCGCGCGCGAAGAGGGCCTCGTATTCAGCGGGGACGAAGTACTGGTCGCGCAAAGCGTTGAGGGCATCCAGGCGCTGGCGCAGGGCGCCGGCTGCCAGCGTGCCGGCGCTTTTCGGCAAGTCCTGCAGGGCGATGCGGTAGTCCACATAGCGCCGCAGCAGGTCGCGGGCCTGCGTCAGGGCCACGCCGTGCAACTGGGCAGCCAGGTCGCGATGGAGGCGTACTAGGACCTTGTCGATGCCTTCCTCTTCCAGCCCGCTCAGATAGAAGTCGAACAAGTGCAGGATGGCCTCCTCGACCAGCAGGTTGCCGCGCTCATCCACCTGTAGATGCACATCGTGTCGTGCGCCCCGTAAAGAGGCCGGCAGCGGGCCGGAGTCGGGCAGCTCGGCGACTGGTGTCTGGCGCAGGCGACTGTTGAGCACGATGGCGTGGCGGGTGCGCGGATCTGGAGTCGGGGTGGTGCGGGCCGCCGGCGTCGCGCTGGGCCGGGCCGGGGTATCCGGATACAGCGCCAGGGTGGCCCAGATGCTCAGCCCGCCCAGCCCGGCAATGGCCAGGGCGCGAAGCAAGAGCTGGTCAGGCATGCAGTTCTCCTGTGCGGCCGGTCTGGGATGCCGGGTCGGCGGCCCAGACCGGTTCGCGCTGTTACAGGCCGAGGTTCTTCAGGCGGTTGGCCTGGTTCTGCATCAGGGTTTTCGGATTGGTCTCGAACAGCGACACCAGCCCGAGAACCTGATTGTTCGCATCCAGGTGGTTCATCGTGTAGTTGTCCTTGAGCACCTTGCCGAAGTGGCTGGAGCAGCGGCCGGTAACGCCGTCATTGGGCTCGTTGAAGGCCAGGGCGGTGATGGCGAACAGCGGGTCCGAGATGTCCACCGCAGTGGTCAGCGGGGCGGTGCCGCTCCAGGAGTACAGGCGGATGCTGTTGCCGGCGATGTTCACGGTTTCCGGGCCTTCGCCGCAGGCCGTGGTCGGCACGCCGGTTGGGAAGGCCTGGTTGTTCGCTGCGGCGCCGTTCTTGTTGAACTCGGCGAGCATGGCGCGGACGTCGGAGTCGCTCTTGCGATTGTTCGACAGCAGATTGACCAGGTCGCCTACGGTGTTGGCGAACACGTCGAAGGCCACGCCCTGCAGGGTGCTGGGCGGGACGACGCCGGTGACCAGGTCGGCCAGCGGCGAGCCCTTGTGCGGAGAATGCAGGGTGGTGACCGAGGCGACCAGGTCCGGGCGCACGTTCATCACGTAGCGCGCGGTCACGCCGCCCTGGCTGTGGCCGATCAGGTTGAACTTCTTGATGCCGCCGCCCGAGGCCGCGCGGATTTCTTCCAGTTGTTCGATCAGGGCTTCGCCGCGTTTGGCCGAGCTGTCGAAGGCATTGATCTTGGGCACATAGACCTTGGCGCCCTGGCTCTCCAGGGCGCTGGGAATCTTGTACCAGTAGTCGATGCCGGCGATGGTGTCGAAGGCGAAGATGCCGGGCACCAGGACAATGGGGTTCTTGGTTTGCGACTGGGTGTTGTTGCTGAACAGCCCGGCCTGGCTCTGCAGGGCGGCGCAAAGGCCGAGGGCGGCCAGGGTCGAGGCGAGGAGCTTTTTCATGGTGGGGGACCTGTGTTGAGTTCTTGTTTTGGAACTCCGCACACAGCAGCGGAGGTGCCGCTATCTAAACAGCGGCGTGGCGGTCTCGGCTTGTAAGAACTGATGAGCGACGGGCGAATGACAGGGGATAATCTGTGACATAAGTCACAAAAAGTGTCGGGCAGATTAGGCCGCGATTCCGGGCTTGTGTTAACCCTCGCCGCCAACAACAACCAGAGCGGCCGTATGCGCAGGCCGCCAGGGGGAAATGCCCATGCTCCCGAACGATGCCCCGATCTTGCTGTATCTGTGGGACAAACGGACCTTCTACCTCGGCCCCCTGGAGGAGCCGCTGCAACTGTCCCAGGCCGCGTCCATGCTGGTGCTGAGCCTGGATGGGCCGCTGCGTATCCGCCGCCAGGGGGATGAAGTGACGTGCCGCAGCGCGCTGCTGCCGGCCGGCTTGGCGCTGTCCGTGGATACCGGGCTGTCGCGGGTCGCGGTCTGCTACCTGGATGTCTTCGGCGAGGACTTCGCCCTGCTGGCGCCGCGTATGAGCGGGGAGGCGATCGGGATGCGGTTCGGGCTGGACGAGGAGGCGGCCTGCGCCCAGCAGTTCGACACCTTGCATCGCGGCAGCGCCGCGCCGGAGCAGGTCTATGCCTGGCTGGAACGGCTGATCAACCCACGCCAGCAAGTGCCCGCCGGCTTCGCCCCCGACCCGCGCATCGTCCGGGTGGTGAGCCTGATCAAGGGCGATGTGGCCTGCAACCACTCCATCGACTACCTGGCGGAACAAATCGCGCTCTCGGTGCCGCGTCTGACCCAGCTGTTCCGCCAGAAGATCGGCATCCCTATCCGCCGCTACCGTCAGTGGCACCGCTTGTTTGTCAGCACCACTAGTGTGGCCCGCGGCCTGAGCCTGACCGAAGCGGCCGTGGCGGCTGGCTTCAGCGACTCGGCGCATTTCTGCCACACCTTCCGCAGCATCATCGGCATGAAGCCCTCGACCGTGCTGACGCAGCCGCAGCGCATCCGCCTGTTCGCCGGCTAGGCCGCATGGGGCGGTGGCCTGACTCCGTTCAGTACCGGCGAGGCTCTCAGAACCTGTTTACGATCTCGCGAGCTAGAGTCAAACAAGGCGCAACGACCAACGGGAGTAACAGCCGAAGGCTGGCCCGCAGGGCGAGCGTAGCGAGTCAAACGGCTGAGGAAGCGGAGTTTACGCGTTGTAAATGAGCATTCCGAAGCCGTTTTCAACGCAGTTTGACCGACGCGCAGCAGATCGTAGACAGGTTCTCAGCGTGCGGGCTTGTGCAGCTGCCGGGTGTTCACCACATCCACCGCTCGCGCCCGCAGCTGGCCGCAGCCGCCGTCGATATCCTGGCCCGCGGAGTTGCGTACCTTGGTCAGCACGCCACGGCTGTGCAGGTAGCGCACCATCTGCACGATCCGCTCGCCGGCAGGGCGCTGGAATTCATCGGCTTCCAGGCTGTTGTAGGGAATCAGGTTGAGCACCGCGAACTTGCCCTTGAGCAGGCGCAGGATGCCGTCCATTTCTTCCTGGCTGTCGTTGATCCCGGCGAGTAGCGTCCACTGGTATTGGATCGGGTAGGCGAAGCGGCGGGCATAGTCTTCGCCCAGCGCGACCAGCTCCTCGGGGTCGATGCGCGGTGCGCGCGGCAGCAGTTGCTGGCGCAGTTCGGCATCGGTGGTGTGCAGCGACAGGGCCAGGGCTGGCTTGATCCGTTGCTGCGGCAGGCGCTCGAACACGCGCATGTCGCCGACCGTGGAGAACACCAGGTTCTTGTGGCCGATGCCGCCCTCGGTGCCAAGCAGATCGATGGTCTCCAGCACGTTGTCGAGGTTGTGCGCCGGCTCGCCCATGCCCATGAACACCACCTTCTTCACCGGGCGGAAGCGCCGGGCGAGGGCGACCTGGGCGACGATTTCGGCGCTGCCGAGCTGGCGCAGCAGGCCGCTCTTGCCGGTCATGCAGAACACGCAGCCCACTGCGCAACCGACTTGGGTCGATACGCACAGCCCGTCGCGCGGCAACAGCACGCTTTCCACCATTTGCCCGTCGGCCAGTTCGACCAACAGGCGCGCGGAGCCGTCGGCGCCCGGGTGCTCCGAACGCAGGCGCGCCAGGCCATCCAGTGTCTGCGCCAGCTCTGGCAAACCCTCGCGCACGCTCAGCGGCAGAAAGTTCTCGGTCTGCTGATGGCGGGTGCCGGTATCCAGCGGCAGGCCTTTCAGCCAGGCACGGCTGATCCGGCCGATATGCATGGGCTTGGCGCCGAGGTCGGCGAGGCGTTGGTGGATATCGTGGATTTTCATGGGGCGCGCATGCTACCACCGCGCGCCGCTGGCGCGTAGAGCGCCTTGTCGCGGGGCGGTTGGCGTTGAGCGGAGCGAAAGCCAGTGGCGAATCGATGGGTATCGCTTCGCGCAATCCATCCTACGGCCCATACTGTCGGCCTGATTTGGCAAAAGCGGCGTGGAGCTGTCGATGAAATTCATACACCAGCGCGAACATCTGAATGAGGACGATATCGTCGTCATCCAGTGCTCGCAGCCCTGCAACATCCGCCTGATGAACGATGCGAATTTCCGCAGCTTCAAGAATGGCGGGCGCCATACCTATCACGGCGGCGCATTCGATAAATTTCCAGCGAAAATCACCGTGCCAAGCTCGGGGTTCTGGAACATCACCATCGACACCGTCACCCGCCGGGCGATCAGCGTGACGCGCAAACCGGCTCTGACCCACTCGATCAAGATCGTCCGCAAGTCGCCGTCGAAATTGCATTGAGCGCGGCACCAAAGGCGCCGCTGAGGCACGCATCAGAACAAAGCCCGCATTTTGCGGGCTTTGTTTTTGCGGCGATTGACTCAGTTGTCGTAGCCGAGGTTCGGCGCCAGCCAGCGTTCGCTGACGGCCAGATCCTGGGCCTTGCGCTTGCTGTAGCTCTCGACCTGGTCCTTGTCGACCTTGCCGACGGCGAAATACTGCGCCTCGGGATGGGCGAAGTACCAGCCGCTGACGGCGGCGGCCGGGAACATGGCGTAGTGCTCGGTGAGGGTCACGCCGCTGGCGCCGTCTTTGTCGAGCAGTTGGAACAGCGTGCCTTTCTCGGTGTGGTCCGGGCAGGCCGGATAACCCGGGGCAGGGCGGATGCCCTTGTACTGTTCCTTGATCAGCTCTTCGTTGCTCAGATGCTCGTCTTGCGCGTAGCCCCAGTAGTGCGTGCGCACCTGCTGGTGCAGCCACTCGGCGCAGGCCTCGGCGAGACGGTCGGCGAGCGCCTTGACCATGATCGAGTTGTAGTCGTCGCCCTTGGCCTGGTAAGCCTTGGCGACTTCCTCGGCGCCGATGCCGGCGGTGGTGATGAAGCCGCCAACGTAATCGGTGATGCCGCTTTCCTTCGGCGCGACGAAGTCGGCCAGGCACAGGTTCGGTTTGCTGTCCGGCTTGATGGTCTGCTGACGCAGGTGGTGCAGGATCGCGAGCGACTTGCCGCGCGCGTCATAGACCTCGATGTCGTCGTGGTTGATCTGATTGGCCGGCCAGAAACCGAAGACTGCCTTGGCGCGAATGAGTTTCTCGTCGATCAGCTTCTTCAGCATTTCCTGGGCATCGTTGAACAGTGAGGTGGCGGCTTCGCCGACCACTTCATCGGTGAGGATGCGCGGGTACTTGCCGGCCAGGTCCCAAGAGATGAAGAACGGCGTCCAGTCGATAAATTCGGCCAGAGTCGCCAGATCGATATCTTCCAGCACCTGCACGCCGGTGAAGCTCGGCTTGGGCGCGCGATAGTCGCTCCAATCGAACTGTGGCTTGTTGGCCAGGGCGTCGGCGTAGGCCAGGCGCTCGGTGCGCGAGGCGCGCGCCGCGGTGCGTTCACGGACCTCCACATAATCCGCGCGGGTACGCTCGACGAAGCCGGCTTTCAGCTCCTTGGACAGCAGTTGGGTGGCCACGCCAACGGCGCGCGAGGCGTCGGTGACGTAGACCACCGCGTCGTTCTGGTACTTGGGCTCGATCTTCACCGCGGTGTGCGCCTTCGAGGTGGTGGCGCCACCGATCATCAGCGGCAGGCTGAAGCCCTGCCGTTGCATCTCGCGGGCGACGTGGACCATCTCGTCCAGCGACGGCGTGATCAGGCCGGACAGGCCGATGATGTCGCACTTCTCGGCGATGGCGGTCTGCAGGATCTTCTCCGCCGGCACCATCACGCCGAGGTCGACGATGTCGTAGCCGTTGCAGCCGAGTACCACGCCGACGATGTTCTTGCCGATGTCGTGCACGTCGCCCTTGACCGTGGCCATGAGGATCTTGCCCTTGGCTTCCGGCTTGTCGCCTTTTTCCGCCTCGATAAAGGGGATCAGGTGGGCCACGGCCTGCTTCATCACGCGGGCGGATTTGACCACCTGCGGGAGGAACATCTTGCCGGCCCCGAACAGGTCGCCGACCACGTTCATGCCGCTCATCAGCGGGCCCTCGATGACCTCGATGGGGCGCGCGCACTGCTGGCGGCACTCCTCGGTGTCCTCGACGATGAAGGCGGTGATGCCCTTGACCAGCGCGTGTTCCAGGCGCTTGTCCACCGGAAGGGCGCGCCAGGCTTCGTCTTCCACTTCCTTGACGCTGCCGTCGCCCTTGTAGTGGTCGGCGATCGCCAGCAGCGCCTCGGTGCCGTGCGGGGTGCGGTTGAGCACCACGTCTTCGACCTTGTCGCGCAGCTCCTTGGGAATCTCGTCGTAGATTTCCAGCTGGCCGGCGTTGACGATGCCCATGGTCAGGCCGTTCTGGATCGCGTGGTAGAGGAAAACCGAGTGGATCGCCTCGCGCACCGGGTTGTTGCCGCGGAAGGAGAACGACACGTTGGACACGCCGCCGGAGCTGAGGGCATGGGGCAGGTGGTCGCGGATATAGGCGCAGGCCTCGATGAAGTCAACCGCGTAGTTGTTGTGCTCTTCAATCCCCGTCGCAACCGCGAAGATATTCGGGTCGAAGATGATGTCTTCCGGCGGGAAGCCGACTTCGTTGACCAGGATGTCGTAGGAGCGCTGGCAGATCTCGCGCTTGCGCGCGGCGGTGTCGGCCTGGCCGGCTTCGTCGAAGGCCATCACCACCACGGCGGCGCCGTAGCGCTTGCACAGCTTGGCGTGGTGCTTGAAGGCCTCGACGCCTTCCTTCATCGAGATCGAGTTGACGATGCCTTTGCCCTGGATGCATTTCAGACCGGCTTCGATCACCTCCCACTTGGAGGAGTCGATCATGATCGGCACGCGCGAGATGTCCGGCTCGCCGGCGATCAGGTTCAGGAAGGTCACCATGGCCTTCTGCGAATCGAGCATGCCCTCGTCCATGTTGATGTCGATCACCTGCGCGCCGGCTTCCACCTGCTGCAGGGCGACTTCCAAGGCCTCGGTGTAGTTGTCCTCGCGGATCAGGCGGGCGAACTTGGCCGAGCCGGTGATGTTGGTGCGCTCGCCGACGTTCACGAACAGCGAGTTGCGATCGATGGTGAACGGCTCCAGGCCGGACAGCCGGCAGGCCTTGGGAATGTCCGGAATAGCACGTGGTTGGTACTTGGCCACCGCCTCGGCAATCGCCTGGATATGACCTGGCGTGGTGCCGCAGCAGCCGCCGACGATATTGAGAAAGCCGGAGGCGGCGAACTCTTCGACCACCGTCGCCATCTCGGCCGGGGTCTCGTCGTATTCGCCGAAGGCGTTGGGCAGACCGGCGTTGGGGTGGGCGGAGACATGGGTCTCGGCCTTGGTCGCCAGCTCTTCCAAATACGGACGCAGGTCCTTGGCGCCGAGGGCGCAGTTGAGCCCCACAGAGATCGGCTTGGCGTGGCGCACCGAGTTCCAAAACGCCTCGGTGGTTTGTCCGGACAGGGTGCGGCCGGAGGCGTCGGTGATGGTGCCGGAGATCATGATCGGCAGCTCGACGGCGTCTTCCTCGAACACCTGTTGCACGGCGAAGATCGCCGCCTTGGCGTTGAGGGTGTCGAAGATGGTCTCGATCAGGATCAGGTCCGCGCCGCCTTCGATCAGGCCGCGGGTGGCTTCCACGTAGTTTTCCACCAGCTCGTCGAAGGTGACGTTGCGGTAGCCGGGGTTGTTCACGTCTGGGGAGATCGAGCAGGTGCGGCTGGTTGGACCGAGCACGCCGGCGACGAAGCGCGGCTTATTCGGCGTCTCGGCGGTCTTGGCATCGGCCACCTGGCGGGCCAGGCGTGCGCCTTCGACGTTCAGTTCGTAGACCAGCGCTTCCATGCCGTAGTCGGCCTGGGACACGCGGGTGGCGTTGAAGGTGTTGGTTTCGAGGATGTCCGCACCGGCGTCCAGGTAGGCCTTCTCGATGGCGCCGATCACGTCCGGGCGGCTGAGGATCAGCAGGTCGTTGTTGCCCTTGACGTCGCTCGGCCAGTCGGCGAAGCGCACGCCGCGGTAGTCCTCTTCCTCCAGCTTATAGCTCTGGATCATGGTGCCCATGCCGCCGTCGAGGATCAGGATGCGTTCCTTCAGGGCTTGCTGGAGAGCGTGTAAGCGGGCGCTGCGATCGGACAGGGACATGGACAGAACTACCTGAGAGAAGCTATGACAAAGGGGCGAGATGATAACAAAACCTTAGTCGTTCCGAGCTTTATGGCGTTTTACATGAGCCGTATTCATGTTCACGACTAAAGCCGGGCTCGTCCGCATGAGTGGTGCGCCAGTAGAATCCACCTCATTGGATGATCTGGAGCTGCCCATGCTGTCGCGAGTGTTTGTTGTCTTGTCGTTGCCTTTCATGCTGCTGATGACGCCCGTGCAAGCGGTCGAAGTCTCCTACAGCCGCGACATCCAGCCGATTCTCACGCAGAAGTGCGTGGCCTGCCACGCGTGCTACGACGCGCCGTGTCAGCTCAACCTCGGCAGCGGTGAAGGGGCATCGCGCGGCGCCAGCAAGCTGCCGGTGTACGACGGCGGGCGCACCCAGGCGCAGGCCACCACCCGCCTGTATTTCGATGCCCAGGGCGAGGCAGCCTGGCGGCGCAAGGGCTTCAATTCGGTGTTGGATGCCCAGGGCGGCCAGGCCGCGCTGATGGCGCGCATGCTGGAGCTGGGGCGCGCCAATCCGCCGGTGCCCAATGCCAAGCTGCCGGCCGATCTGGATATCTCTATCAACCGGCAGAACCAGTGCCCGCTGCCCGGCGAGTTCGATGCCTACGCGAAGAAGTTCGCTCATGCCGGTATGCCGTTCGCCGTCGCCGGGCTCAGTGACCAGGAGTACCAGACCTTGCAGCGCTGGCTTGCCCAGGGCGCGCCGGTCGACGAGCAGGTGTTGACGCCCTCGCTGGCGGAAGCCGAGCAAATTGCTGACTGGGAGGCCCTGCTGAATGCCCCGGGCGCGCGCGAGACGTTGGTGGGGCGTTGGCTGTTTGAGCATCTGTTCCTCGCCCATCTGTACTTCGAGGGTGGCGAGGCCGGACATTTCTTCCAGTTGGTGCGTTCGCGCACGCCGAGCGGGCAGCCGATCGACCCGATCGCCACCCGCCGGCCGAATGAGGACCCGGGCAGCCAGTTCTACTACCGCCTGTGGCCGATCCAGGGCGTGATCGTGCACAAGACCCATATCACCTATCCCTTGAGTGCTGGGAAGCTGGCGCGGGTCAAGCAGCTGTTCTTCGCCGGCGACTGGCATGCGGATAAGGTGCCGGGCTATGGCGCCCAGCGCCGCGCCAACCCCTTTGAGACCTTTGCCGCCATTCCCGCCCAGGCGCGCTACCAGTTCATGCTGGATAACGCCGAGTACTTCGTCCGCACCTTTATCCGCGGGCCGGTTTGCCGTGGGCAGATCGCCACCGACGTGATCCGTGACAACTTCTGGACGCTGTTCCAGGACCCGCAGCACGACCTGTACATCACCGATGCGGCCTATCGCGAGCAGGCCACACCGTTGCTGGCGATGCCCGGGCAGTTCGATGAGATCGGCGACCTGTTCGGCCTCTGGCACGCGTATCGCGACAAGCGCAATGACTACGAGGCCTTGCGCATGGATGCCTATGCCGAGGCCCCGGCGCCCAGTTGGTCGCACATCTGGAGCGACAACGACAATGCCTTGCTGTCGATCTTCCGCCAGTTCGACAGCGCCTCGGTGCGCAAGGGCCTGGTCGGCGAGATTCCGCAGACCATCTGGTGGCTGGACTTCCCGCTGCTCGAGCGCACCTATTATCAGCTGGTGGTCAACTTCGACGTGTTCGGCAATGTTTCCCATCAGGCGCAGACGCGGCTGTACTTCGACCTGATCCGCAACGGCGCCGAGGTCAATTTCCTCCGCCTGATGCCGGCGGATTCGCGCGTGGCGCTGCTCGGCGACTGGTACCAGAACAGCGGCAAACTGAAGATGTGGCTGGATTACCAGAGCATCGACGACGATTCCCCGACTGCCCTGCAACTGCCGGTTGAGCAACCCAAGCAGGCTTTTGCCGAAGCCCTGCTGCAGCGCTATGGCGATCTCAACGCGCGGCCCGACCCGATCAACCGCTGCCGCGCCGGTCAGTGTTATCGGCCGAACCTGGTGCCGGCCCAGCAGGATGCCGAGCAGGCCCTCAGCCGCCTGGCCAGCCGCCCGGCCGCCGGGCTCAAGGTGATTGAGCAACTGCCGGAGGCGACACTGCTGCGGGTCGAATTGCCGGAGGGCAAGCGTGAGGTCTACAGCCTGCTGCGCAACCGCGCGCACAGCAATGTCGCGTTCATGATCGGTGAGGAGAGGCGCTATCAGCCCGGGCTGGACACCCTGACCGTTTACCCGGGCGTGCTGAGCAGCTACCCGAACTTCATGTTCAACCTCAAAGCTGCTGAGGTACCGGGTTTTGTCGCGGCTTTGGAGCAGGCACGCGATGCTGCGGCGTTCGACAAGGTCGTCGAGCGTTGGGGCATCCGCCGTTCCAACCCGCAGTTCTGGCATTACTTCCATGATCTCGCGGCCTATATCCATGACACCGAGCCGGTCGAAGCCGGGGTGCTGGACATGAACCGCTACCAAAACCTGTGAGGACTAATTCCTTGACGATGAGCGGTGGTCGCGACTGTTTGTTCCTTCGGGCTTATTCCGACCAAAACACTAGGACTTCAAGCATGGGGTCGATTGGCGTAAACTGCCGGCACGTTTGCGAGGAGTTGCCATGAGCGCCATCACTATTACCGAAGCTGCCCACGACTATCTGGCTGATCTGCTGAGCAAGCAGAACACCACGGGGATCGGCATTCGCATTTTTATCACCCAGCCCGGCACCCAATACGCCGAGACCTGCATCGCCTACTGCAAGCCCGGTGAAGAAAAGGTCGAAGACAGCGCCCTGGCGCTGAAAAGCTTCACCGCCTGGATCGACGCGGTCAGCGAGCCCTTCCTGGCCGACGCTGTGGTCGACTACTCCACCGACCGCATGGGCGGCCAGCTGACCATCAAGGCACCGAATGCCAAAGTACCGATGGTCAACGAAGACAGCCCGCTCAACGAGCGCATCAACTACTTCCTGCAGACCGAGATCAACCCCGGCCTGGCCAGCCACGGCGGCCAAGTCTCGCTGATCGAAGTCGTCGAGGACGGCATTGCCGTGTTGCGTTTCGGCGGCGGTTGCCAGGGTTGCGGTCAGGTCGACCTGACCCTCAAGGATGGCGTCGAGCGGACTTTGCTGGAGCGCATTCCGGAGCTGAAGGGCGTGCGTGACGTCACCGACCACAGCAACCGCGAGAATGCCTACTACTGAGGCGCACTCCGGTAAAAAGGCGGCCCGATAGCCGCCTTTTTTATTTCACCACGCCAGCACTAGCCGGGCAGAGCAAGGCCGCATGCCGAGGATCGCCGGACTACGCAGGGCGGTCCTCGTTGCCTGAGGTGATCTGCCCGGCACAGCCAGCGGGTTTGTAGACGCGTTCGCTGGAGGCAGGGAAACGTGCCAGCTTGGCTGGCGACCTCGGCGGACGGGCGAGCAGTAGGCCGCCACAGTTCGGGCAGCGATGCTGCAGGTGGCTGGCGCAGCCGCGACAGAAGGTGCACTCGAACGAGCAGATGAAGGCGTCGCCGGAGTCGCCGGGCAAGTCACAGTCACAGCATTCGCAATTCGGGCGTAGTTGCAGCATGGGGCTCTCCTTGGGATGGTTTCAGCCGAAGCGCTGGGCGTATTCCTGGGGGCTGATGGCCAGATGCTTGTGAAAGGTACGGCGCAGGTTCTCCGGGTGGCCGAAGCCGGCCAGTCGCGCCACTGTGCTGATCGACACCTGGGTGTCCTGCAGCAGTGCGCGCGCAGCTTCGAGACGGATGCGTTCGACATAGCGCCCGGGGCCCATGCCCAGTTCCTGGACGAACAGGCGAGACAAGGTGCGCGGTGCTAGACATGCCTGTTCGGCCAGCGCAGCCAGCGACAGGTCATCGCCGAGGTGGGCGGGGATCCAGTCGAGCAGGGCCGCCAGCCGCGGTACACGGCAGGGCTCAGGGGTGAGCAGAGCGCTGAACTGGGCCTGGCCGCCGGGGCGGCGCAGGAACATCACCAGCCGCCGGGCTACCGCCAGAGCCAGCGCCCGGCCGAGATCGGCCTCGACCAGCGCCAAGGCCAGGTCGATGCCGGCGGTGACACCGGCGGACGTGAAGACATGGGCATCGCCAACACGGTTGTGCGGGTCGTAGGTATGCAGACGGTCGGCCTGGACCTGCACGGCGGGATAGCGCGCGCGCAACTCGTCGGTGTCGGCCCAATGGGTGGTGGCGAGGCGGCCGTCCAGCACCCCGGCGGCGGCCAGGATCAGGGCGCCGGAGCAGACCGAGCCGAGCCGCCGCACTTGGGGTTCGGCGCCGTGCAGCCAGGCGAGCAGTGACGCATCGGCGCGCTGCGCATCCACGCCCTGGCCGCCCGGCACCAGCAGGGTATCCAGCTGCGCCGGATCGATCTCCCGCCAGGGACGGTCGGTGTACAGGCGCAGCCCGGCGGAGGTGGCCACCGGCCCAGACTGCTTGCCGAGCAGGCTCAATTCATAGGCGGGCGGTAGCCCCTGGCGCTGGCGTTCGACATTGGCCGAGGCGAACACCTGCATGGGCCCGGTGACATCCAGGCTCATGACCTCCGGAAAAATCAGGCAGGCGACCCGCCGCAATGCCTCCATCGCACACCTCGCTGTTCAATTGCGCTCAGTGTGGGCCGCCCTCGCGGTGGCGACAATGTCATTGTTCGCACAGATATTGCCAATATCGGCCCGGCTGCTCATGCGCAGGCAACTGTGTCAGGGCTGCTTAGGCAAGAGGGGCGAGAGGCTGGTTGGTGCGCGCGGAAAGGCGTCAAGCGCCGTGGCGGGGAATCAAGAGAGAGCGGGTTGGCCGAGGTGCTAGCACCTCGGCCGCAGTTCAGCGGGAAGTGGGCGGCGCTTATTCCGGCATCTGCCAGGGCTCGAGGGCGTAGCCCTGCTGGCTCAGTTCATCGCGCGATTTTTTCAGTTCGCGAGCCAGTCGCTCGGGGTCGCTATAGATGCTGCTGGAGAGTTGAGTGCGGCCCAGCAGGCGCGTGCTGGTGCGGTCGATGACGGTCAGGCTGAGTTCGCCGGTGCCATCCAGTGCGGACCAGGCCACGCACTGGAAAGGTTGGAACGCGCGGCCTGCGATCAGAAGTGCTTCGTTGAAACGGAGCGTGGCGTTCATGAGGTTGTTCTCCGAATGGTACCCATTGCAATAGTCGGCCTTTAACGCTAAGCGCCGTCATGGCCTGTTATGCAAGTGGATGAGCGGAGTTGACTCGCGAGTCACATCGGGACGCAAAAAGAACTGAAATTGTCGCTTTGTCGAAAATTCCTTCGACTACCCGGGCTATACGCCATCCTGCACTTGCCAGGATGGCGCATAGCCCTTGGCCTGACTTGGCCGCGCTCAAGGATGGGCATTGCGCTCATGGCGATAGACGCTGACAGCTTCATAAACGGCCTTGCGCAGGCGGTTGATGCCGCCAATCGGCTGGTGCTCAGGCAATGAATGCCAGGGGTTGAACGACAGGTTGTCGCAGAACCGATTCTGCTCCGGCGTATCGAAGTCCTGCGCCGGGAGCTTAACGGTGGCGACGGTTTCGAAGGGCGCAATCGACTCATCCCATTCCACGCTGGGATCTTCGATCGGCATGTAATACGCGGGATTCTGCCGTTGCACCTGCAGCGCGAAGCAGGCCGGCACGCGATCCAGTGACAGTTGCTGGTACAGCGCATTGCGCAGGAAGTTCGGTAGATCACGGTTCTGCGCCGGCAGGTCATAGCCGGGGCAGCTGCCGCGGGCTGGAATCACTCGGTACTTGATGTTGTGCGAGCCGAGCTTGAACGGGGCGATCGAGTTGTAGGTAGTCGCCACCGGGCTTTCTGGCGCGGCGCTGAGGGTTTGCAGGGCAATGAACAGGTGGCGAACCTCCCAGCTGCGTGGGTCCCAGCTGGGGAAGAAGGCCAGGACTTTCTTGCCGCTGGCCTGGGCGGCGAAGTTGCTTTGGTATTCCGCCACGTCGCGGACGAAGAACGCCGTGTTGTTGAACATCACGAAGTCTTGCTCGCCGCTGCCGGTGGGACTGCTCATCAGCGTGGCGCCGGGCACGTCGAGCAGCTTGATGGCCATGCCGCGGGCGTCGCGCGCGCGATCGAATTGCGGGTAGGCATTGCCGTTGGACAGGCGCATCCAGGCTTGCCAGGTCTTCCCCGGCTCGCGGAACACGCCCTGACGCAACTCGGTGGGCAAGTCGGGCAGCACCTGGACTTCCGCCCGCACGCAGCCATGGGCCTTGGCATGGGCGTCACGCAGAACGCGGGTGTTGTCGCGATGCTGTTCGACGATGCGGATGGCGTCCTCGATGATGCCTTGGGTCAGGGCCGCTTCACCGGCTGGGATCTGCTCTTCGCTGGCGACCGGGCCGGAAAATTTCCAGCCATAGTACAGCGTGCCGGTTGCCCAGCCGGTCAAGCCGAGGACCAGCAGCAGAGCGATGAACTTGCCGAGCAGGCGGCCCAGCCAGAGCCAGAATTTTTTCAGCATGTAAGCATCCTTGTTGATCTTGTTGTTCCTGTTGGTCGGCGCCTGGAGTTGAGCGCCGATTGTTCAGCCTTGGCAATTGGGGCCTGGCGTCCAGGGTTTGGCTTGCACGGGTTTGAGCTGTGCTTCCAGCTGAGCGTTGCCCAGGGTTTTCAGGTACTCGACCAGCGCCCAGCGCTCCTCCGGCTGCAGGCCGCGGCCGATGATGCCCTGGCTGCGACAACCGTTGCGGAATTCATGGCCGCGGTTGCTATTGCCGGTAACCGCGGTCTGGAACAGAAAGCCACCGGCGAATTTTTCGGTGTGATAGCCAATATGTTTCGGGTTGTACTCATGGTTACCGACCCAGAACTGGTTGGAACGCTCGGACTGCGGCGAGAGCAACTGGAATAGGTTGGGCACCGAGCCGTTGTGCAGGAACGGTGGAGTCGCCCAGATGCCATCCAGCGGGCGGGCCTTGTAGCCGCGCTTCTCCTGCACGCCGATGGGCAGGCCGTAACCGTTCATGCGGGCGCGCTCGCTATCCGGGATGCCGGCATCCTGATAGGCCCGGTTCTCCACATACGCGGTGATGTAGGCCAGCCCTTTGGCGCTGGAGATGCTGGCGAAGTCCACGTCCGCGAGCTGGCTGCCGAACAGCCGCACGTCCAACTTGCCGAGCTGCTCCTTGCTCCAGGCCAGTTTGCGGATATCGAAGCGGTGATCGGCGATGTTGTTCGCCGCCGTCGGATCGGTGCCGACGATGCTGGTCGGCACCACACGCATGCGCCATTCGGGATCGCGTGTGGGGGCGTAGCGCTGATCTTCGGGTTTGGGCACCGGGGCATGGCAATAGGCGCAGTTTTCCGCGAACAGCGCGCGGCCCTGGCTGGCCAGTTCCAGGTCGACTTTGCCGAACACTTGTTCCGGCCAGGTTGGTGGTTGCAGTTGCTTGAGGGTTTCTTCCAGGGTGTAGAGGTCGCGCAGGCGCACGCTGGAGGCATAGCGTTCGGCCTCCGGTATGGCCTGGCCGTGGCTGTCGAAGATCTGCAAGGTGGCGCCGACCCCCAGTGCTTCGCCGATATTGCGCGCCATCGGTTGCATGGCCGAGCCGTTCCACTGCACCCAGTCGAACTTCCAGATATCCCAGACCTGCGGATAGCTGACCGGCGCGTTGGCCACCCGGTAGTTGCGGGTATCGATGGCATCGCCGAACACGCTGTTGGCGATGCGGCCGAAGGCATCGGTGCGGCCGAAGCCTTCCTCGGTCGGGTAGAGGCCGCGGTGCCAGTCGTTGTAGGCCGTGGCGAGCAGGCGGTCGAGCACGACTTTGAAGTCGTGCCGCAGTTGCGTGCGCTCTTGCGCATAGCGTTCGCCCAGCACGCGCTTGGCGAAGCGGTTGAACTTCAGCGGGTTGTAGTAGGTGAAGGCCATGCTCATGCCCAGCGCCTGGCCGAAGCCGCCACCACGCAGGGTGGGTACCGTCGAGGCTAGCGAATGCAGGGCGCCGCCGCCATCGATGCGGATGGCTTGTCCCTGGTAGCGCAACTCGCCGGTGTGGCAGGCCGCACAGGTGATATCCAGGTATTGCGCAGCGGTTTCGCTATCGGCATGGCGGGCAAAGCCGACCGGCAGGTTGCCGGGGTTGAGCGCCGTCGGTTGTTGCTGCGGATCGATCAGAAAGCCGAAGCGGGCGAGGTAGTCAGGGCTGGCCAGCTTGTCGCGGGAAAACGGCAGTTCGAGGGCGACGAACCAGTCGTAGTGCAGGCCTTTCACCTGCGTGCCCTGCGGGGTGTAGTAGTAGGTTTGCCGCGCCTGCGGGCTCCACTGATCGAGGTAGTGCAGCGTACTGGGCTGCTCGTAGGCCGGCAGGTTGGGGCGGGCGATGTAGTAGAGCGGTACGGCCAGCCCAACCAGAACAATGCAAAGGCACAGCAGCAGGGCGCGACGAAGGGCACGCATCGAACACTTCCTTGTGGAGTTTTAATTTTGTCGGACGTTATGCCAAGCCTTCGCGGCTTGGCAAGCAAGGCGAAAACAACGCTTTTGGACGCGTGCCGGGCAGTACGGCGATGAAGGCTGGGCTAGCGCGGCTCAGCGTAAAGAAGTGGCGCATAGGTTAAGCCAGGCTTTTTTCCAGCTTAGGTTATGAATAAACGATCCTATCAAGTGTCAAAATTCCGCTAAATTTTACTTTGTCCTGGCCAACATATTGTTTTTATTGACTGTCGTAAATTTGACGCCAAGGGATGGATATGTTGAACACTACTGTCGGTACTCGTCGATTACTGATGGTCGATCCTTGCGACCACTGCCACCAACTTTTGCCCAACTTGAGCAATATCGGCTGGGATGTAGAGAGCTGTACGCTGGACGCCGCAGTCTCACGCGTTTGCGATGTGGGCCTGCTGCGTCTGCACTCCACGCATCTTGACCGACCGGAGCACATCAAGAATTTGATTCAGCGCAGTGGCACCGAATGGATCGCCATACTCAGTCCTGATCTGCTGTCGCGCAAGGGAACCAGCGATCTGATCGGCGAATGGTTCTTCGATTTCCATACCTTGCCGTTCGATGTCGAACGTGTGCAGGTCATGCTGGGCCGAGCAGTGGGGATGGCGCGTCTGCGGGGCAGGAAGAGTCTCCTGGCGGATGCACATGGGAACGAAATTCTGGGTGAAAGCCGTCCGGCCCGTGAACTGCGAAAACTGCTGGCCAAGTTGGCGCCCACCGATGCGCCAGTGCTGATCCGCGGCGAAAGCGGTACCGGTAAAGAGATGGTTGCGCGAGCGTTGCACGTCCAGTCGCGGCGTGCCGAAAAGCCATTCGTTGCCATCAATTGCGGCACCATTGCGGAAAATCTGATCCAGTCCGAACTGTTTGGCCACGAGAAAGGGGCCTTCACCGGCGCCCACCAGCGCAAGGTCGGGCGCATCGAGGCGGCGGACGGCGGGACTTTGTTCCTCGACGAAATTGGCGATTTGCCGCAGGAGTTGCAGGTGAACCTGCTGCGCTTTCTGCAGGAGCAACTGATCGAGCGTGTTGGCAGTTCCCTGCCGATCAAGGTGGATGTGCGCATCCTGGCGGCCACCCATGTGGATCTTGAAGAGGCCGTGCGTCACGGGAGTTTCCGTGAGGATCTGTATTACCGACTCAATGTGCTGCAGGTCATGACCGCGCCTTTGCGCGAGCGGTCGAGTGATCTGGTGCTGCTGGCCAACCATTTCGCCCGCCTCTACAGCCACGAGATGGGCAAGCGGCCCCGGCGTTTCAGCGAGGGGGCCCAGGTAGCGATGACTCAGCATAGTTGGCCGGGCAATGTCCGCGAGTTGGCCAACCGGGTGCGGCGTGGTCTGGTATTGGCGGAAGGTAGGCAGATCGAGGCCGCCGATCTGGGGTTGGATAATCTCGACGAAGCCTATCTGCCTCTGGGTACCCTGGAGCACTACAAGACCGAGGCCGAGTGCCAGGCGCTCCGTGATGCCTTGGCGCGGCATAGCAGCAACATGAGCGTGGCCGCCCGCATGCTGGGTATCTCCAGGCCGACTTTCTATCGCCTGTTGCACAAGCATCAATTGCGCTGATGGACAGGGCTTGGTTGTTCTGCTAATGACACGTACCTGCTGAAGCAACCGCCGGAAGTCCTGTAAATCCGGGGTTGTTGGGCTCTTGGCCAAACCTGTTCCATTCTTGAAACGACATCCCAGAACACAGGGCAACGCCGCCATTTCTCGGGCTTTGCTTGAGGCGAGGTGTTTTGACAGCGGAACAGGTGCGCACTATTTCGACAGCTGTTGACGCTCAAGAATGGGCGGTTTCAAGGTGCAAGTGGCCGAGGTGGCCGACAGGGGCAGGGCACAGTCCGTATAGCGGGATCAAGCGCCACAGCAAACGCAAGCGAGCGCATGCGTTCAACAATCAGCTGTCGCTGGTAAAGCTCGAAAAACGTTATTTCACGAGCCCGGAGCGTGTCTGGGAAGGCCGGAGCGATTCAAGTTGGGGTTCAGCAGACCAGGCTATCCGCCTCCCGATAGAGCATCAGCAACTTGCGGGTAATGGTCTGCTGGATATCGTCGCGATCGAAGGCGGAGAGGTGAGTGAGTTTGTTCACCTGCAAGCGATGCAGATGGATGTAGGGCATTTGCTGGTCGAATTCGCGCAGGTCGCCTTTCTGCAGGATCGGCAGAAACAGGCCGCCGGCTTGCTTTTGCTTGCTGATGATCTGCGCCAGCGCGGCCCTGAACGGCATGGTCTTGGGTGTTTGGCCGCCTTCGTCAAGGTGATTGGCGAGCAGCAACCCGGGCTTGCCCAGTAACGCGCCGGGCAGCACGCACAGACCGGTCTTGCGGATGGCCTCGGCGTCGATGCCATGCAGGGTGTCGTGAAAGGCGTAGGTGTTGGGCAGCACCACCATCTTGCGGCCGAGATCGGAGGGGAAGTGCAGGGTGTAGTTGGTATACAGTTGGCGCACCGACTCGGAGTAAACGCACAGACGATTCTCGAACAGGCGCATGAAGCGCTCGGCCAGCTCGCGGCGGGCCAGGCTCCCCATATCCCAGATCAGATCCTGATTTTGCGGTTGGTGCAGGTCGATTTCCTGATGTTCCATGCGCTTCATCCATTCGTCATGCGACGTTTGTACCACACCTCTGATAGCATCTCCGCGCCCACGCGGCAAACCCGAGCGCCTGCCGGGTTGTCGTTCCGTTTGGGCATCCGCTTGTTGGAATTGACTTTTCGCCGGTGAGTCACAAGCTCGCCCGGCAGCATCTGGCTGTTGAATTCATTATGCGGCAATGCGCGGCATTGCCACACAGGGGACTGCATGGATCTTTGGGTTGCCGTTCAGGCGCTGATTTTGGGCATCGTGGAAGGGCTGACGGAGTTTTTGCCGATTTCCAGCACCGGCCACCAGATTATTGTCGCCGACCTGCTTGGCTTCGGCGGCGAGCGGGCGATGGCGTTCAATATCATCATTCAGTTGGCGGCGATTCTGGCGGTGGTCTGGGAGTTCCGGCGCAAAATCACCGACGTGGTCGTCGGCCTGCCGACCCAGGCCCCGGCCCAGCGCTTCACCGCCAATCTGCTGATCGCCTTCCTGCCTGCGGTGATTCTCGGCGTGCTCTACGCCGACCTGATCCACGCGTACCTGTTCAACCCGATCACCGTGGCGAGCGCGCTGGTGGTGGGCGGGGTGGTCATGCTCTGGGCCGAGCGGCGCGAGCACGTCATCCGCACCGAGACGGTCGATGATATGGGCTGGAGAGAGGCGCTGAAGATCGGCTGCGCCCAGTGTCTGGCGATGATTCCCGGCACTTCGCGCTCGGGGGCGACCATCATCGGCGGCCTGCTGTTCGGTCTGTCGCGCAAGGCGGCGACCGAGTTTTCCTTCTTTCTCGCCATGCCGACCATGGTCGGGGCCGCGGTGTATTCCGCCTACAAGTACCGCGACCTGTTCCAGCCCGGCGACCTGCCGGTGTTCGCCGTCGGTTTCGTGACCTCCTTCATATTCGCCATGATCGCCGTGCGCAGCCTGCTGAAATTCATCGGCAGCCACAGCTATGCGGCGTTCGCCTGGTACCGCATCGGCTTCGGCCTGCTGATCCTGGCGACCTGGCAGCTGGGCTGGATCGACTGGAGCACGGCCCAGCATTGATGGGCTAGAGGCATCCGGCGGCTAGCTAAAGGCGCGCTTGCGAGTGCGCCTTTAGCTGAGTGGAGCTGGGTTTTTGCGGCGTTTCCAAGCCCGCACCTCAGTGTCGATACGGTTATGCTTAGTTGATGGCCCGCGTGGCTCGCTATGCGGGCTGACATTTGCGAAGCGGCGTCGCCGTCTACGCCTGATCTGCCTAGCGAGACCTGCATGTCGCCCACCGAGCGTTTCGACGGCCCTGAGCAAACTGCTATTACCGGCGAAACCGTGCTGCGCTACCACTATTGCTGGAAGCGCCGGGACCTCGACGGAGTGATGGCGCTCTATCACCCGGATATCGAATACAACGACTTCTTCCAGAACCGCGTGATGCATCTGACCGAGTTGCGCGACTACGTGCGCGCCACCATGCCGCGTGGCCCGGAAGAGGCGCTGGAACACAGCGACCGGATTCGCCTGGATGGCGACACGGCCTTTATCCAATACCGGATCACCTTGCGTGGCGGCGAAGGGCTGGTGTCCTTCCGCGCCAGTGAGGCGCTGACCGTGCGCGATGGCCTGATCTGGCGGGTCAATGAGTACGCCTCGCTGGTGCACGAAAGCCGTGTCGCCAACTCCGCAGCCGACAGTCGCCCGGCGATCAGTCGCCTGGGCCTGTCGGCGCGGCAACTGGGTTTCCTGGCGCAAGACCTGCAGCAGTATTTCGAGCGCGATCAACCCTATCTCGATCCGGAGCTGAATCTGCAACAGGTGGCGGCTCACAGTGGTTACAGTCGCAACCAGATTTCCTACCTGCTCAATCAGGTGCTCGGGCAGAGCTTCTACCGCTATGTGAACCAGGCGCGCCTACAGCATCTGTTGGCCACGCTGGCAACCGCCCCGCAGCCGGTGCGGATCGACGAGTTGGCCTTCGCCGCAGGTTTCAATTCCCTGTCCGCCTTCTATAAGTGCTTTCGCCAGCACACCGGGCTGTCGCCCAAGGCCTATTTAAAGCTGAGTCCTGGCGAGCAAATTTCTTTGCGGGCACGCGCGCAAGACAAGCGCTGAGCCGAGCCACTAGGCTCTTGCGGAAATACAGTCCACCCCTGGAGTTTCCGCATGACCGCCTGGCGCAGCATCAGCCTGTGGATGGATCAGCTTGACGACGAACTGAGTGCGCGCCTGGCACTGGACGGTGCGCTGGAGGCTGACGTCGCGATCATCGGGGCGGGCTATACCGGGCTGTGGACCGCGTACTACCTCAAGCGTCAGGCGCCGCACTTGCGCATCGCGATTGTCGAGGCCGAGACCGCCGGCTTTGGCGCCTCCGGGCGCAATGGGGGTTGGCTGATGGGTAATCTCCTCGGCGAGGATCGCCTGCTGGCCGGCCTGCCAGCAGAGCAGCGGCGCGCAGCCTTCGACCTGCTGCACGGCATTCCCGACGAAGTGGCGGTGGTACTCCAGCGCGAAGGCATCGAGTGTGACTACCGCAAAGCAGGGGTGCTGTACTGCGCCGCGCGCTATCCCGAGCAAGAAACCAGCCTGCGTCAGCAGTTGGAGCATCTCTACAGCCAGGGCCTGAGCGAAGCGGATTATCGTTGGCTGAGCCCTGCCGAACTGAGCCAGCAACTGCGTATCGCCAAGCCTTTCGGCGCGATCTACACCCCGCACTGCGCGACCATCCAACCCGCCAAACTGGTTCGTGGCCTGGCACGTACAGTCGAGCGCATGGGCGTCCAGCTGTTCGAAAAAAGCCGCGTAACCGACTGGCAACCGGGGCTGATTCGTACAACCCACGGCGAAGTCCGTGCCCGCTGGGTGGTGCCGGCGGTGGAGGGCTACTCGGTCACCTTGCCGCCCTTGGGCCAATACCAACTGCCGGTGCAAAGCCTGCTGATCGCGACGGCTCCGTTGTCAGCCAACACGTGGGCCGAGATCGGCCTGGATCGCGGGCAAGCCTTCAGCGAAAGCAGCCGGCAGGTCACCTACGGCCAGCGTACCGCTGACGATCGCTTGGTGTTCGGCGCCCGTGGTGGCTATCAGTTCGGCGGCAAACTGCGCCATGACTTCAATCTCACCGAGGATGAAGTTGGCCTGCGCCGCTATCTGTTCGGCGAACTCTTCCCGCAGCTAAAAGCAGTCGAAATCACCCATTCCTGGGGCGGCAACCTGGGCATGTCGCGGCATTTTCACCCGCACATGCTCTGCGACCGCAAGAACGGCATCGCGCTGTCCGGTGGTTATGGCGGTGAAGGCGTGGGCGCCAGCAACCTCGGTGGGCGGACCCTGGCGGACTTGATTCTGGCCCAGGACAGCCTGCTCACCCGTCAGCCCTGGGTGCTTAAGGACGACTCCATTCAGGCGCTGAAAGCCTGGGAGCCGGAGCCCTGCCGCTGGCTCGGCTATAACGCCATCATCCGTAGTTTCGTGTATGAGGATCAGGTCCTCGCCAACCCTCACAGCCCCGTTTGGAGACGCAAGCTCGCCAGCCGCCTGGCGGACTTCATGGAAGCTTTGATGCGCTAGAACCCCGCTGGTTACCGACTCGCGGACGATTAACAAAAAGGTACTCGAACCATGAGCATCACCCACTTTAAAAACACCGCCAGCGTGGCCCTTGCCGCCTCGGCGCCGGTCGCCGTGCCCTTGAGCGAGCCGGTCGCCATCGCCTCGACAACCAGCGTGACAAGACCCGATGGCGTCGAGACCGGCATCTGGGAATGCACGCCGGGACGCTGGCGCCGGCAAATCGTGCAGCAGGAGTTTTGCCACTTCATTCAGGGCCGCTGCACCTTCACCCCGGACGGCGGCGAGCCTCTGGAGCTCGAGGCCGGCGATGCGTTGATGCTGCCGGCCAACAGCACCGGCATCTGGGATATTCAGGAAACGGTGCGCAAGACCTACGTGCTGATTTTCTGAAGCCGCTGCCGGTAGCTCCCTGAGCGATCGCTATCCCAAGAATCCTTAGCCACAACAAAATCAAAGTAAGGAATCAACATGCGCAAGATATTTGTCCCGCTGATGCTGATGGCCTCGATGAGCCAGGCCGCCGAAACGGTGAGAATCTATAACTGGTCCAGCTATATCGCCCCGGACACCCTGAAGAACTTTCAGGCCGAAACGGGCATCCAGCCGACTTACGACGTGTATGACAGCAACGAAACCCTCGACGGCAAGTTGATGACCGGCAACTCCGGGTATGACGTGGTTGGGCCCTCCAACCATTTCATGGCCCGGCAGATTCAGGGCGGCGCCTTGAAGAAGTTGGACAAGAGCCAGTTGCCTAACTGGAACAACCTCAATCCCGTGTTGCTCAAGGCGCTCGAAGCGAACGACCCTGGCAACCAATATGGCTTCCCCTATCTGTGGGGCAGCACAGGCATCGGCTACAACGTGGCCAAGATCAAGGAAGTCCTGGGCGCGGATGCGGTCATCGACTCCTGGGACATCCTGTTCAAACCCGAGTACATGGAGAAGCTCAGCAAGTGCGGCGTGGCCATTTTGGACAATGGCCCCGAGGTCTTTCCCATCACCCTGAATTACCTGGGGCTACCGCACCACAGCCAGAACCCGGATGACTACAAGAAGGCCGAGGCGGCGCTGATGAAAATCAGACCCTATGTGAGCTACTTCCACTCCTCGAAATACACCTCGGATCTGGCGAACGGTGATGTCTGCCTGGTGGTCGGTTTTTCCGGCGATGTTTTCCAGGCCGCCGAGCGTGCCAAGGAGGCTAACAACGGTATCCAGATCGGCTATTCCGTGCCCAAGGAGGGCGCTCCCATGTGGTTCGACATGATGGCGATGCCGGTCGATGCGCCGAATGAAAAAGCCGGCTATGCGTTCATGAACTATCTGCTGCGCCCCGAGGTGATGGCCAACATCAGCAACCATGTGCAATACGCCAACGGCAATGAACAGGCAGACAGCTTGGTGAACCCGGCGATCAAGGCCGACACCAAGATCTATCCCACCGCCGAAGTGCAGAAGAAGCTATTCGCGCTCGAGGCGATGCCGATGAAGATCGACCGCGTGCGCACCCGCATGTGGAGCAAGATCAAGTCGGGCAGCTGAGTTGATCGCCCGGCGCCGGCTGTTCCCGCTGGCGCCGGGCGCTCTTCGTCACTTGGCGCAGGCCGCAGCCCTCTTGTAACCTGGCCGGCCACCACGGCCAGGTCAGTTCGACGAAGATGGAAGTACGCGGTTCGATAAAAAGCTGGAACGATGACAAGGGTTTCGGTTTCATCACGCCAGAGCAGGGCGGCAGCCAGATCTTCGTACACATCTCGGCCATGCGCGGTGATCGCCGGCCCATGCCGGGTGACCCGGTGCTTTACATTGCCAGCAAGGATGACCAGGGGCGCCTGCGCGCCGAGCATATGCGCCTGGAGGGTCTGAGCCTCGATATACCGACTATTCGCAACAAGCCCAAAGCGCTTAAACCTCAACCAGCCAAGCCTCGATCGCAAGCCAAACGCTCCGTACCTAAGCCTTCTCTCGGCTTGCCGCAAAACCTCGGGTTCAAAACCCTGCTGTTTACCGGCCTGTGCCTGTTGCCCCTGATCGGCTCGATACAACTGCTGTTGACGCAGGCCTTGATCTGGCCGCTGTGCGCCTACCTGCTGGTCAGCCTGGTCACTTTTTGCCTGTATGCCCATGACAAGCAGAGCGCCGAAAAAGGTCGTTGGCGTACGCCGGAAAGCACCCTGCACAGTGCCGAGCTGCTCGGCGGTTGGCCCGGCGCCTTACTGGCGCAGCAGGTCTATCGGCATAAAACCCGCAAGGTCTCTTATCAGGCGGTGTTCTGGATGATTGTGCTGGCGCATCAGGCCATCTGGGTCGATTGGCTGTTGCTGAAAGGTGCCTATCTCGGGTCTCTGCTTCACATCTTGTTGCGGCTCGGCTAGCCGCCGAAACCGAGCAAGCGATCTGCAGCGTTCATCGCTCAGTCCACATCGAGTAACAACCCCACCTGGCGGATCTTTGACAGCCGGCGCACCACCATTTGATGGGAGCGGGTCAGCAAGTCTTGCAGCTCGGCATCGCTCAGCGGGTAGGGCGCCGTCATGCTGATCCAGTAGGCGCGCGCTAGGTACGGCGCCGGCTGGATGCCGGGGCGGTCGACATAGCCGAGGAACAGCTCGCTCTCGACCTTGAAGGCCAGGCCGTCGCCGAGGAAGTCGAGGATGGCGAACATCTTGTTGCCCGCCACCGAGAACACCCGGTTGCTACCCCATTTGAGGTCCTCACGGGCGCCTGGCAGTTGCAGGCAATAGGCGGCGACTTGGTCGGCGGTCATCCGGGCCTCGCTTCAGACGGGCTGGTCGGGGTAATCCTTGAAGGCTGCACGCAAGTGTTCGATCCACGCGCGCACCGCCGGCAGCATCCCGCGCCGGTGCGGGTAGACCGCCTGCAGGTAGCCGCCAGGGATGCTCCACTCGGGCAGCAAGACTTGTAGACGGCCATCGGCCAATTCCTCCTGACAGAAAACCTGCGGCAACAGGGTCATACCCAAGCCGGCCAGTGCTGCGGCCTTGCGGATCGCGAAGTCCTCGACACTCAGGCGTGCCTCCAGGGCGATATCGCGGCGATTGCCGCTGCGGTCCTGCAGACGATAGTGAATCTTGCGATCGGCCTCCAGCGCACCCAGCGCCGGCAGGCTGACGAGATCTTCCGGCGTGGTGATGTGGCGCCCTTCGAGCAAGGCTGGCGCCGCCACCAACAGGCTCTGGGCCGGGAGCAGGCGACGGGTGATCAGGGCCGGGTCTTCGTCATCGGCGGTGCGCACCCGCAGGGCGACATCGACACCCTCATTGAGCAGGTCGATGCGGCGGTTGCTGATCAGCACCTCGAGCTGCACTTGCGGGTAGGCGCTGAGAAAGTCGGTGACGATTGGCGTTAGCTGGCTGAAGCCCACCGGACAGGACACCCGCAGCCGGCCGCGCGGCTCGCTGCGTAAGGTGGCGACGGTTTCCTCGGCCTGCTCGGCCTCCAGCAGCATGGCCTGGCAGTGGCGCAGGTAGCGCTCGCCGACGTCGGTCAGCGCCAGTTTGCGCGTCGTGCGTTGCAGCAGACGCACGCCGAGGCGCTCCTCCAGCTCGGCGATCCGCCGCGACAGGCGCGACTTCGGCACGCCTAGTTGGCGCCCGGCGGCGGCGAACCCGCCGGCCTCGACGACTTTGGCGAAGTAATAGAGCTCGTTGAGATCTTGCATGGCTATCGTCCTATCTGTGGGACGAACTATCGCATTCTGTAGGGCTAATCAGCAATTGAATCCATGGGTAGGATTTATCCCCAGCAGATCGCCAACCGGCGATCAGAATTCAGGAGCCTTGCCCATGAAACTTCTGCACATCGACTCCAGCATCCTTGGTGACGCATCGGTATCCCGTCAATTGAGCCGCACCGTGGTCCAGGCCTGGCAGGCCAGCGAGTCCGAGCTGCAAGTCAGCTACCGTGATCTGGCCGGCGACGAGCTGGGGCACCTGTCGGCCGGCAGCCTGGTCGCCGGCAGCACCCCGGCGGATCTTCGCGATGCCGCGCAGCAGCATGAAGCGGCGCGGGCCGAGGCCGCGCTCAATGAGTTTCTCGCGGCGGACGCCATCGTCATCGCCGCGCCGATGTACAACTTCGCCCTGCCCAGCCAGCTGAAGGCCTGGATCGACCGCATCACCGTAGCCGGCAAGACCTTCCGCTACACCGAGGCGGGCCCCGAAGGGCTGGCGGCCGGCAAGCAGGTGGTGATCGTCTCCACCGCCGGCGGCCAGCACGCAGGCCAGCCCAGCGCGGCGGCCCACGAGGATTATCTCAAGTTCGTGCTCGGTTTCCTCGGCATCACCGATGTGAGGGTGGTGCGCGCCCATGGCCTGGCGATGGGCGAGCAACCGCGCGCCATTGCCTTGCAGCAGGCGCAGGAGCAGATAGACGAACTGTTCGCGGTAGCCGAGCTGAGTTGATCGAAGCGGGCGCGCCAGTCCTAGCGACTGGCGCGCGCCAACACCACACTCAACAACAGGCCGGCCAGCGAGAGCAGGGCCGAGACCAGAAAGATCGAGGCATAGCCATAGCCGCGCGCGATCGCGCCCATCAGCGGCCCGGCAATCCCCAAGGCCAGGTCGAAGAACATCGCATAGGCGCCCAGACCGGCGCTGCGGCTGCTGGCCGGGATGCTGCTGATCACTTCCATGCCCAGCGCCGGATACACCAGGGACAGGCCGAAGCCTGCCATTGCCGCGCCCAGCAGGGCCAGCGAAGTTGAAGGGGCGAGCCAGAGCAGCAGCAGGCCGAGGGTTTCGATGCCCAGGCAGATGATGGCCACGTTGAAGCCGCCCAGGCGGTTGATGCTGTTGATGAAAAACAGCCGCGCGGCAATGAAGGCCAGGCCGAAGGCCGTCAGGCAATAGGCCGCCCCCGTCCAGCCGCGACTGGCGTAGTACAGGGTGACGAAGGTGGTCAAGGTGCCATAGCCGATCGAGCCGAGCGCCAGGCCGCTGCCGTAGGGCAGCACGCGGCCGAGGGCGGAGAGGAAGGGCAGGCGTTCGCCGGCTATCACCGGTGAGGAGGGCTTCGGCCAGAGCAGCAGAAGGCCCAGCACAGCCAGCAGTGCCAGCGAGGCGCCGATGGTCCACAGCCCGAGGTTGTCGGCGAGGACCACCCCCAGTGGCGCGCCGATACCGATGGCGGCATAGGCGGCGATACCGTTCCAGGAAATCACCCGCGCCGTGTGCTCGCTGCCGACCCGGGCGATCCCCCAGCTAAGCGCACTGATGCCGATGATGCTGAGTGCCGCGCCGAGCACCACCCGGCCGCCGAGCAGTATCAGCAGGCTCGACAGCGGTTGGCCCTGTAGCGAGGTGGCGAGCAGCGTCAGCAAGCCGCTCAAGCCGATGCCGATCAGCCCATAGGTCAGCCCGCGCTTGCAGCCTCTGCTGTCGGCAATCCGCCCGGCGATGGGGCGACCGAGCAGGGTGGCGAAATATTGCAGGCCGATGGTCAACCCCGCCCACACACTGCCGTACCCTAGGTCTTGGTGGACATAGCCGGGCAGCACGGCGAGCGGAATGCCGGTGCAGAGATAGCCGAGGAAGGAGAAGAACACCACACCGAGGATCTGCAGAGTGATCTTCGAACTGGGCTGGGCAGAGCCTTGGCTGGACATCAGGAACTTCGCAGGCGCTTGAACACGAATGCAATGATCGCCGCAGCGAGGAATAAAAGGAAGCTAGCTAACAATAAGCCGCGTACAGGTTTTGTATCTTCCATAAAGCACGACGCCCCGGCAGAGCGGGGCGTCATGTGACTCGTTCAGGGCGGTCGAATCAGACCAGCACGCCCTGGCTGCGCAGATAGTCGTCGTAGGTGCCGCTGAAGTCGACCACGCCGCTGTCCGATAGCTCGATGATGCGCGTCGCCAGCGAGGACACGAACTCGCGGTCATGGCTGACGAACAGCAGGGTGCCCGGATAGTTCTCCAGCGCCAGGTTGAGCGCCTCGATGGATTCCATGTCCAGGTGGTTGGTCGGCTCGTCCATCACCAGCACGTTGGGCTTTTGCAGGATCAGCTTGCCGAACAGCATGCGGCCCTGCTCGCCACCGGAGATCACCTTGACCGATTTGCCGATCTCGTCGCCGGAGAACAGCATGCGTCCGAGGGTGCCGCGCACCATCTGCTCGCCGCCCTGGGTCCACTGGCTCATCCAGTCGAACAGGGTGGCATCGTCGGCGAAGTCGTCGGCGTGGTCCTGGGCGTAGTAGCCGACCTCGGCGCTTTCGGTCCACTTCACGTCGCCGGCATCCGGGCTCAGCTCGCCGACCAGGGTGCGCAGCAGGGTGGTCTTGCCGATGCCGTTGGGGCCGATGATGGCCACGCGCTCGCCGGCTTCGATCTGGAAACTGAAACCCTTGAACAGTTGCTTGCCGTCGAAGCCTTTGGCCAGCTTGTCCACGGTGATGGCCTGGCGGTGCAGTTTCTTGGTCTGCTCGAAGCGGATGAACGGGCTGACGCGGCTGGACGGCTTGACCTCGGCCAGCTGGATCTTGTCGATCTGCTTGGCGCGCGAGGTGGCTTGCTTGGCCTTCGAGGCGTTGGCCGAGAAGCGGCTGACGAAGGTCTGCAGCTCGGCGATCTGTGCCTTCTTCTTGGCGTTGTCCGACAGCAGCTGCTCGCGGACCTGGGTCGCCGCGGTCATGTATTCGTCGTAGTTGCCGGGGAACAGGCGCAGCTCACCGTAGTCCAGGTCGGCCATGTGCGTGCACACGCTGTTCAGGAAGTGGCGGTCGTGGGAAATGATGATCATGGTGCTGTTACGCGCCGTGAGGATGTTTTCCAGCCAGCGGATGGTGTTGATATCCAGGTGGTTGGTCGGCTCGTCGAGCAGCAGCACTTCCGGGTTGGAGAACAGCGCCTGGGCCAGCAACACGCGCAGCTTCCAGCCCGGCGCGACTTCACTCATCGGGCCGAAATGCTGGGCCAGCGGAATGCCCAGGCCGAGCAGCAACTCGCCGGCGCGCGATTCGGCGGTGTAGCCGTCCATCTCGGCGAACTCGGTTTCCAGCTCGGCCACGGCCATGCCGTCTTCTTCGGTCATCTCCGCCAGCGAGTAGATGCGCTCGCGCTCGGCTTTGACCTTCCACAGTTCTTCGTGACCCATGATCACCGTGTCGATCACGCTGAAGTCTTCGTAGGCGAACTGGTCCTGGCGCAGCTTGCCGAGGCGCACGTTGGGCTCCAGCATCACCTGGCCGGCGCTCGGCTCGAGGTCGCTGCCGAGGATCTTCATGAACGTCGACTTGCCGCAGCCGTTGGCGCCGATCAGGCCGTAACGGTTGCCGTTGCCGAATTTGACGGAGACGTTCTCGAACAGGGGCTTGGCCCCGAATTGCATGGTGATGTTGGCTGTAGAAATCACGAATCTTGACCGGTGCGTAAGCGAAAAGGGCGCGATTGTAGCGGTTTGTCGCCAAAAACGGCAGCTAAACAGATCGGAGGCGGGTGAATGGGCAGAGCCTCGGTATCCGGCTACTATGCTGCCCAGGGCGCCTCGGCAGTAGGCGACCGAGCACGCACCAATCAGGAAAATACGGCAAAGTAAGGAAACCGATGCGGAAGATCCGAGGATTCGGGCTGGGCATGCTGGTCTGGCTGGCGCTGCCGGCAGCCGCGGAGCAGGCCATCGGCATAGGCGATGCGATGGATCGCCTGCGCGACAGCCCCAGGCTGAAGGCCGGCGATGCCGCCATCAGTGCGGCTGAGGGCAAGCGCGAGGCGGCGGCGGCTAAGCACTTGCCGCAGCTGGCACTGTCCAGCAACCACTACCTGCTGGACAAGGACATCGAGGTCGATCTCGGTGACGTGCGTCAGGCGTTCATCGACCGGGGCGATGGCGCCCTGGCGGCACGCATCAACGATGTCACCATCCAGGAGCGCAACTTCGGCAGCCTCGACGCCATCGTCAAGTACCCGGTGTATACCGGCGGACGCATCACGGCCGGCGTCGCGGTGGCCGAGTCGGGCATCGCGGCGTCCCGCGAGGCGCGCGAACATACCCACGAAGAACTGCTGCTGGAGCTGGTCCGGCGCTATTACGGCGTGCGTGTCGCCGACGAGGCATTGGCGGTGCAGACGGCGGCGGCCCGTGGTCTGCGCGAGCACCAGAGGCACGCCGAGCACCTCGAGAAAGAAGGTCAGATCGCCAGGGTCGAGCGGCTCAGCGCCAATGTCGCCGCCGCCGAGGCAGAGCGCGAGCGGGTGGTGGCCGAGCGCAACCTGACGATGGCACGTCAGGCACTGACCTCGCTGCTGGACGCCGAGGCGATGCCGCCCGGGCAACTGGGGATCCCCTCGGTCGAGAGCCTGCCGCCGCTGCAGCGCTTCGTCAGTGGCACCCGCGACAACAACGCTCAGCTCAAGCAACTGGCTGCTACCCGCAAGCAGGCCGAGTCGGCTACCAGCGCGGTCAAGGGCGCCTATCTGCCGACGGTCAATCTGCTGGCCATTCGCAGCCTGAGCAACTACAACCTGCCGGATGTCTGGCCGGACTGGACGGCCGGCGCGACCATCAGCCTGCCGTTGTTCGACGGCGGCGAGCGGCGCGGCAAGCTGCACGAGGCCAATGCCCGTCTGGAGCAGGTCGGTCAGACCTACGAGCAGGCGCGGCGGGACTTTGAGTTGCTGGTCGAACAGCGCTACCACGAACTGCAGAACGCTCAGGAGCAGATTCGCACGCTCAAGCGCACGCGCGAGCTCAGCGAGGAAAGTTTGCACGCCCAGCGGAAGGCCTTCAGCGAAGGCGTCGCCCGTTCACTGGACGTGATCGATGCGCAGACCACCCGCTCCAAGGTGTTGCTCGCCGATCTCAGCGCCCGCTACTCGGCATTGACCAATTACGCCGCGCTGATGCTGGTGTCCGGCCAGGGGCCGGCATTGGAGGAGTGGTTGCGCAGTACACAGGAGAATCAGCCATGAGCGAAGAAACCGGAAAATCCAGGTCAGCCAGCACGGTGTTGCTGGTCCTGCTGGTGGTCGTCGTGCTGGTCGGCCTGGCGGTGTGGGTATTCTGGCCGCAACCGCGCTACCTGGAAGGGCAGATCGAGGCCGATCGGGTGAGCATCGCCTCCAAGTATCCGGGGCGGATCAGGGCCATCCATGTCCGCGAGGGTGATGCGGTCAAGCCCGGGCAACTACTGGTGGAGATCGATAGTCCGGAGGCCGACGCCAAGCTGGCTCAGGTCCGGGCCATGGTCAGCGGTGCCACCGCGCTGCGCGACAAGGCCGAGGCCGGGGCGCGCAGCCAGGACATCGCCCGCGCCAAGGCCGGCTGGCAGGCGGCCCTGGAGGAGGCCCGGCTGGCGCAGACCACCGCCGGGCGCATGGAGCGTCTGTTCCGCGACGGGGTGATCCCGCAACAGCGCCGCGATGAAGCGCGGACCATGGCCGCCGCCGCCGCGCAGAAGACCGCCGCCGCCAAGGCCCAGTACGACGAGGCTCTGGAAGGTGCCCGCAAGGAGGACAAGGCCGCGGCCAGCGCCCAACTCGGCGAAGCCGAAGGTGCGCGCGCCGAGGTCGAGGCGGTGGTCGCCGAAACCCGGTTGAGTGCTCCGGTGGCCGGCGAAATCAGCACGCGCGTCATCGAAGAGGGCGAGGTGTTGGGCGCCGGCTTCCCGCTGCTGGTGATCACCCGTACCGACCTGCCGTGGGTCACCCTCAACCTGCGCGAGGATTTCCTGCAAGGGCTCAAGGTCGGCCAGGAATTCACCGCCCGGGTGCCGGCGCTGGGCGGCCGCGAGGTGCGCTTCAAGGTCAGCCTGATCGCGCCGCTGGGCGACTTCGCCACCTGGCGCTCGACCCGCGACCTGGGCAGTTTCGACCTGCGCACCTTCGAGGTCCGGGCACGGCCGGTCGAGGCGGTGGAGGGGCTGCGTCCGGGCATGCGCGTGGTGCTGCCTGAAACCGACCTGACCGCGGGCTGAGACCGGCATGGGTCGTTTCCTGTGCCGCGAGTGGCAGCGTATCCGCGATCACCAGTCGGCGGCCTGGCTGCTGTTCGGGCTGCCGCTCATCGGCACCATGCTGCTGCTATGGATCTTCTCCGCACGCACACCGCATGACCTGCCGATCGCCGTGGTGGACCTCGACAACAGCGCCTTGAGTCGCGAGGTCACCCGTCTGCTGGATGCCGCCAGCTCCACCCGGGTCGCGGCCTTTCCAGACAGCGTCGGTGCCGCGCAAGACCTGCTGCTGCGTGGCGAGGTCTATGCGGCGATGGTGCTGCCCCACGACCTGTTCAAGCGGATGAAGCGCGGCGATCCGGTCCCGATTCAGGTGTTCGTCAACCAGCAACTGATGACGGCGGCGGGCAGGATCAGCGTCGATGTCCAGTCGGTGCTGGGTGAGCTGTCGGCCCGCTACTCGTTGATCCAGCAGGCACAGATGGGCGGCAAGGTGGTCAGCATCCTCCCGGTGCGCGCCGAACTGCACCCGCTGTTCAACCCCGGCATCGACTATGGGCCCTTTCTCGCCTTGCTACTGATCTCGGCGACGCTGCACGTGTTCATCTTCATCAGCGCTACTCAGTTCATCGGCACCGAACTGCTGGAGAAGAGCGTACCGGCCTGGCTGGCGGCGGCGCAGGGCGGCTGGTTTCGCGCGCTGATACGCAAGTTCGGGCTCTATACCGGCTGGTGGATGCTGTTCGGCGGCTTGCTGCTGTTCGGCACCTACCGCTGGCTGGGCATGGGCATGCCCGAGCATCTGGGCGTGATGCTGTTCGGCTTGCTGCTGTTGGTGCTGGTTTACCAGGGCCTGGCCCTGCTGCTGGTGATGACCACCGCCAACTACCGGGTGGCCGTCTCGCTCGCCAGCCTGATCGCCTCGCCGGCGGTGGCGTTCTGTGGGGTCACCTTTCCTCTCGAGGCATTGCCGCTTGGTCCGCGCATCTGGGGCGAGATGCTGCCGCTGACCCATTTCGTCCATCTGCAGATCGAGCAGACCCTGGGCTCGATACCCGAAGCGGCGTCCGCTCAGCGTTTGCTGACCCTGGCCCTGATGACCATATTCTTCTGGGGGATCGGCCTGTGGCGGGCGCGGCTGGTATTGCAGACACCGAGCTACTGGGGGCGCGAATGATCGGGGCCTTCCTGCAGGCGATGCGCGAGGAGTTCGCCGCGGTGCGTCGCAACGAGGGCGCGCTGGGCGTGCTGATTGGCGCCATTCTGCTGTATGGCCTGCTGTATCCCTCGCCCTACAGCAACCAGGTGTTTCGCGACGTGCCGGTGGTGGTGGTCGACCACGACAACAGCGTCCTCAGCCGTCAGCTGATCCGCATGGCGGATGCTTCCGAGATGGTCGATGTGATCGGTCAGGCAGGCGACATGAGCGCCGCCCGCGACCAGCTGTATCGCTCGAAAGTCCTTGGCGTGGTGCAGATTCCTCGCGAGTTCGAGCGGCGCGTGCTGCGCGGCGAACAGGCGGTGATCGGCGTGTACGGCAACGCCGGTTATGTGCTGGCCTACAGCATGATCGCCGAAACCCTCACCGAAGTGGCGATGACCATCGGCGCCGGAGTGCAGATCGAGCAGCTGCAGGCCAAGGGGGTGCCGCTGGAGCAGGCCAAGGTTGCGCGGGCGGTGCTGCCGGTCACCATCAAGACGCTCTACGACCCGGCCGGCGGTTATGCCAGCTACGTGGTGCCGGCGGTGCTGATCATCATGCTGCACCAGACCCTGCTGATCGGCATTGGCATGCTTTCGGCAGACAATCGCCACCTGCCACTGTCGCCCGTGGCCGGACGCTCGCCGGGGATGTGGGTGCTCGGCCGCTGCGTGCCGTACCTACTGATCTCGGCGTTCAACTCGCTGTTCTTCTTCGGCGTGATCTTCCGCCTCTACGGACTGCCGAGCCAGGGCAACGGCTGGGTGCTGATGCCCTTTCTGACGCTGTTCCTGCTCGCCACCACGCTGTTCGGCCTGGTGGTTGGCAGCCTCTTCCGCAGCTCGATCACCGTCGGCCAGGTGCTGCTGTTCACCTCGTTGCCGGGCGTGTTCCTCGCCGGCTTCAGCTGGCCAAAGGAGATGTTGCCTGAGCCGTTGTTCTGGTTGTCGAGGATGATCCCCAATACCGCTGGCGTAGAGGGCTTCCTGCGCCTGCACCAGATGGGCGCCGACTACCGGCAGATCGAGTGGCCGCTGGTCAATCTGGCCATCCTCGCCCTGGTGTTCTGGCTGCTGGCGCGCTGGCTGACGCGGCGGCGGGTGAGAGCGGAGCAGGGAATTGCCCCCGGTCACACGGGGCAGACCTGACCTCCGGGGCGTCCCGCATCACTCGCGATAGAACACCTGCACCAGGTGATAGCCGAACTGGCTCTTCACCGGCCCATGCACTTCGCGCACCGGCTTCTTGAAGATCACCTGATCGATCGCCCGCACCATCTGCCCGGGGCGCACCTCGCCGAGGTCGCCGCCGCGCTTGCCGGATGGGCAGAGCGAATACTTGCGGGCCAGCACGTCGAAGGCCTCGCCGGCGGCGATGCGTTTCTTCAGCGCGGCCGCTTCGGCCTCGGTCTTGACCAGGATGTGGCGGGCCATTGCCTTTGCCATGACGCTGTCCTCATTTTTGCGGGGCCGGTATTGTGCCAGTATTTGCCGCGCCACCAGAATGACGCCGGTTTTCAGGCTTATCTGGCGGCAAGCCGCCGCGACTCATCGCCCAATTTACGGAAATGCCGCACATGGATCTCTCCGCAATGCTGAAAATCCTGGCCAGCCAGGATGGTTCCGATCTTTACCTGTCCACCGGCGCGCCGCCCTGCGCCAAGTTCAACGGCGTGCTCAAACCGCTGAGCAGCGAAGCGCTCAAGTCCGGCGAGGTCGCCAGCATCGCCGCCAGCGTCATGGACAGCGAACAGAGGGCCGATTTCGAGCGCGAACTGGAGATGAACCTGGCAATCTCCCTGGCGAACATCGGCCGCTTCCGCATCAACATCTTCAAGCAGCGCAACGAGGTGTCGATCGTCGCGCGCAACATCAAGATGGAAATCCCCAAGTTCGAGGACCTCAAGCTGCCGGAAGTGCTGCTCAAGACGGTGATGGAGAAGCGCGGTCTGGTGCTGTTCGTCGGTGGCACCGGCTCGGGCAAGTCGACCTCGCTGGCGGCGCTGATCGACTACCGCAACCGCAACAGCGGCGGCCACATCATCACCATCGAAGACCCGGTGGAATACGTGCATCGGCACAAGAAGTCGATCATCAACCAGCGCGAAGTCGGGGTGGACACCCGCAGCTTCCATGCCGCGTTGAAGAACACCCTGCGCCAGGCCCCGGACGTGATCCTGATCGGCGAGATCCGCGACCGCGAGACCATGGAGCACGCCCTGGCCTTCGCCGACACCGGCCACCTGGCGATCTCCACCCTGCACGCCAACAACGCCAACCAGGCGCTGGATCGCATCATCAACTTCTTCCCCGAGGAGCGCCGGCCGCAGCTGCTCAACGACCTGGGCAACAACCTCAAGGCCTTCGTCTCCCAACGCCTGGTCAAGACCGCCGACGGCAAGCGCCGCGCCGCGGTGGAGGTGCTGCTCGGTACGCCGACCATCCGCGACCTGATCAAGCGCAACGAGTTCTCCGAGATCAAGGAGATCATGGAGAAGTCGAAGAACCTCGGCATGCAGACCTTCGACCAGGCGCTGATCGACCTGGCCAACGAGGGGGTGATCAGCGAAGAAGAAGCGGTAAAGAACGCCGACTCGGCGAACAACGTGCGCCTCAAGCTCAAGCTATACCGCGAAACCCCACCGGCAGCGAGCCCCGCGCCGACTGCGCCGGTGGCTGCCACGGCCAAGGCCAGCGAATCCGGCGACTGGAGCATGGAACTCAAGCTCGAGGACATCGAAGAGGAGGCGCAGCCCGAAGCTCCGGGGCGGCACGGCATCTGAATCGGCTGTACCGCTGAGTCAGACGCTCACTGTACCGGGCGATCCGCCGTCGTTCTCTCTACAGTCGCTGCAGGGCTCAACCGACAGGAGCGGAACATGCGCATCGCCGTACTGACCTTCGATGGCTTCAACGAACTGGATTCCTTCGTCGCCGCCGGGCTGCTCAATCGCCTGCGCGGCCAGGGCTGGCGGGCGGAAATCACCTGCCCGACCGAGCAAGTCACCTCGATGAACGGCGTGACCGTGCACGCCCAGCAGCCGCTGGAGTTCGCCAATGCGGCGGATGTCGTGCTGTTCGGCAGCGGCGTGCAGACCCGCGCGATCGCCACCGATACCGCCATCCTTGACCGCCTCAGCCTCGACCCGCAGCGGCAACTGATCGGCTCGCAGTGTTCCGGCGCGCTGCTGATGGCCAAGCTGGGCTTGCTCGGCGACCTGCCGGCCTGCACCGACCTGACCACCAAGCCCTGGGTCATCGAAGCGGGCGTGCGCGTGCTCGACCAACCGTTCTACGCTCAAGGCAATCTGGCCACCGCCGGCGGCTGCCTGTCGGCGCCCTACCTGGCCGCTTGGGTGATCGCCAAACTGGCCGGCGAGGGCGCCTGCGCCGAGGCGCTGCACTACGTGGCGCCGGTGGGCGAGAAGGAGGACTTCGTGGCCAGGGCGCTGGGCGTGGTGAGGCCGTATCTGTAGTAGTGGCGACCAGTTGCTGGCGTACTGCTCGCAGCGCTCCTGAGTCCGCCCCACGGGCTGAAGCTCGAGGAGAGCCGCCGGAAGACCCGGGGCGACCGGGGGCCGAGGCGGAGCACAGGCTTTTGTAGGAGCGAATTTATTCGCGATTCTGGAGCGACTCCGCATAGCCCCTTGTCGCGAATAAATTCGCTCCTACAGGAAAGGGCATTGCCTGCCAGGCCCGAATTTCTTATGCCCGCGCTTGCGAGGAGGGCAGGCCACGGTTTCTCGCGGAACGACCACACTGTAAGAGGAGCCCGCAGGAGCCCGACTTCTGCGGTCGTTCGAATAGTCACTTGCTGAACGCCGGGGCGCAGGCCCGGCGGTTAGCGCTAGGCATCACTCGCATAGAGGAGGCTGATCATGAGTGATTCATTCAAAGCGGTAGGAGGGTGCCGCTGTGATACCAACCCCGTTCGCTACGAGTACACCGCCCGACCCGCCGAAGTGCATTACTGCCTGTGCACCGATTGCACCGACATCTGCGGCGGGGCCATGGCGATCATCGCCGTGGTCGACAAGCAGTCCTTCCGCATCACGGAGAATGCGGACAAGTTGCGCACCTTTCACTCCAAATCCACCTGCCATCGGCACTTCTGCAGCGCATGCGGCTGCCATCTGTACGTGCACGTGGATTCCTTCGCTGATTTCGAGCTGGTGCACGTGCCGACCCTGGACCGCGACCAGGATGTGGGCGGCAAGCCCGACCGCTGGGTATTCGTGCGCTCCAAGCACCCCCTGCTGACCCTGCCCGAGGATGGCTTGCCCCGGCATCAAGGCTGGGCCAATAGTGGTGAGCCGGTAGCGGCTTGACGAGTTATCCGCGACCGGCTTGTGGCTGGCGTACTCCCGTAGCCGTACGCCAGCCGCAGGCGGACTGTTCGCTGCGCTTCTGAGTCCGCTCGAAGGTCGCGACTCAGCCCGTAAGGAATGCTCGAGAAACAATGCACCGCGTGCTCCACAGCTTCAGCAGATCGCGATAACCCGCCAGCCATATAGGCATTGGTAGGATGGGTTGAGCGCAGCGATACCCATCCTACGGTTCTGCGTGGTCCGCTAGCGATCGCCAGCAAGCCACGCCGCGCCGGTTAAAGCACTCGCACCTGCAACGACCTAATGGCCATCATTGGCTCGATGAAAGGGTGGCAAGCGTTCACGCAGAATTCCTTCTCAATGGTGCTTACCCGGTCGGTACACAGGCGCCGCCTCAAAGGCTTTGCATCACCCGGCATTTGGGGAAAGTCGAGCAACCCCAGAATTGCTGGCCGGCTTTGGGGCCGGATTTGATGCTACGGATGACCAGGGCGCTGCCGCATTTCGGGCAGTTGCGTTCGGCGTTGGGGTCGCTGCGCCGTTTGAGGTTTTGCACGTGCGCGCGGTGGGTGGCGAGTGTCGGGGCGAGGCGGCCGGTTTGCAGGGTGTGCAGCATCGCCTCGACCTCGGAGGCGCTGAAGACTGGCTGCTGGAAGGACTTGATGTAGCGGACAAAGCCGATGCCTTCGGTGACGTTCGCCGGCATCGGCGTCTTGAAGCTGCTGCCGCCGACAAAGGTGATCACCGAGTGCAAGTGCTCGGGGGCGATGCTCAGCGCAGCCTCCAGTGCCTTGAGGTGCTTGAAGTTCTGCCGCAACGGGTTCTGGAACTTGAAGCTGCGCTTGTAGAGCTTCTGCGTCCACTGCGCCTGCTGCTCGTTGCCGAAGATCCAGCCGCTCATGTTCTTGGTCTCCAGCACGAACAGGCCGAAGGGCGAAATAAACACGTGGTCGATCTGCGTGCTGCCGTCCGGTGTGGTCAGGGTGACGTTGTGCAGGCGGCGATAGGTCTTCTGGTCCAGCATCCAGTGGGCGAACAGGCGCACCAGCAGCTCGCCGAGCTGGCCCTTGGCCCAGGGCGACTTGAGCAGGCCGATCAGCAGCATCAGCGGGATCAGCCAGCTGGCCGTGCTCCAGAGCTGCGCGATGATGGGGGTGAAGTCCATTTCCGAATCTCCTTGGTGATGGGGCGATGAGGCTGGAGCAGTGGGGTGGATGGTGCGCACGCCGCCGGCTAGCACCGAAAGGTCAGGGCCAGCACGGTATCTGAGGCGAGCGCTGTAGGAGCGAATTCATTCGCGATCAAGGCACACCACCGTGGCGCCCGTAAGCGTCCGTGCAGACAGGCTCAGCGGCATGGGACGACAGTAAACAAGCTGGCCAATTTTGGCCAGTTATGCGGAGCGCGCCCGGATCCAGACTCCGGCGTGGCCCTGGTCGCGAATGAATTCGCTCCTACAAGTGGGCACGCCTGTAGGAGCGAATTTATTCGCGATTGGAGCAGCTCAGTCCTTGAGCTGCGGTAGATCGCGGAACAGCTCCAGCGCCTGCGGGTTGGCCAGAGCATCGGTGTTCTTCACCGGTTGGCCGTGCACCACGTTACGCACCGCCAGTTCGACGATCTTGCCGCTGATGGTGCGCGGGATGTCGGCGACCGCGATGATCTTCTCCGGCACATGCCGTGGCGTGGTGTTGGCGCGGATGATCTGGCGGATCTGCTTTTGCAGTTCGTCGGTCAGCGCGACGCCCTCGCGCAGGCGCACGAACAGCACCACGCGCACGTCGCCGTGCCAGTCCTGGCCGATGGCGATGGATTCCATCACCTCCTCGACTTTCTCCACCTGGCGGTAGATCTCGGCGGTGCCGATGCGCACGCCGCCGGGGTTGAGCACGGCGTCGGAGCGGCCATGGATGACCAGGCCGCCGTGTTCAGTTTCCTCGGCGTAGTCGCCGTGGGCCCAGACGCCGGGGAAGGTGTCGAAGTAGGCGGCGTGGAATTTCTCGCCCTGCGGATCGTTCCAGAAACCCACCGGCATCGACGGGAAATGCCGGGCGCAGACCAGTTCGCCTTTCTCGCCGATGACCGGCTGGCCGGCGTCGTTCCAGACCTGCACGTCCATGCCCAGACCCTTGCACTGCAGCTCGCCGCGCCGCACCGGCAGCACCGGGTTGCCGAGGGCGAAGCAGGAGACGATGTCGGTGCCGCCGGAGATGGAGGACAGGCACAGGTCCGCCTTGAACGCACGGTAGACGTAATCGAAGCTCTCGTGCGCCAGCGGCGAACCGGTGGAGAGGATGGCCTTCAAACGCTGCAACTTGTGGCTCTGATTCGGCAGCACGCCGGCCTTCTCCAGCGCGGCGAGGTACTTGGCGCTGGTGCCGAAAATGCTGATGTTCTCGGCGTCGATCAGGTCGATCAAGCGGGAGGCAGAAGGGTGGAACGGCGAGCCGTCGAACAGCACCAAAGTGGCGCCCAGGGCTAATCCGGAGACCAGCCAGTTCCACATCATCCAGCCGCAGGTGGTGTAGTAGAACAGGGTGTCGTCTGCGCCGAGGTCAGTGTGCAGGCCGTGTTCCTTGACGTGCTGCAGCAGGGTGCCGCCGACGCCATGGACGATGCACTTGGGCACGCCGGTGGTGCCGCTGGAGTAGAGGATGTACAGCGGCTGCTCGAAGGTCACCGGAGTGAACTGCGGCTCGCCGCCGGGCTGGTAGAAGTCGTTCCACAGCGCCACTTGCGCCGGCGTGCGGAAGTCGTCGGCCTGCGCCTCGCTACGCGAGTAGGGCACCACCACCAGCTGTTGCAGGCTGGGCAGGCGTTCGAGGATTTCGTTGAGCTTGGCGGTCAGGTCGAGGTTCTTGCCGGCGTAGCGGTAGCCGGCGGCGGCGATCAGCACCTTGGGCTCGATCTGGCCGAAGCGGTCGATCACCCCCTGGGTACCGAAGTCCGGCGAGCAGCTCGACCAGGTGGCGCCGAGGCTGGCGGTGGCGAGCATGCCTACCACGGTCTGCCAGGTGTTCGGCATGAAGGCCGCGACGCGGTCGCCGATGCCCACACCGGCATTGCGCAGGCTCTGCTGCAGGCCTGCGACCTGCGCGGCCAGTTCGGCATAGGTCAGCTGTTCGCGGCTGCCGTCCTCGCCGATGGCGACCAGCGCCGGACGCGCGTCGCGGCGGCGCAGCAGGTGCTCGGCGAAGTTCAGAGTGGCGCCGGGGAACCAGTGGGCGCTGGGCATCGCCGGATCTTCCGCGAGTACGGCGCTGGGCGCGCTACTGAAGCGAACCTCGAAGAGGTCGACGATGGCCTGCCAGAAGGCTTCGCGCCGTTCCACGCTCCAGGCGTGCAGGGCCGGGTAGTCGGCCAGGCTCAGGCCGTGGCGCTGATTGACGAAATGGCGGAAGGCATCCATGCGGGTGGCGGCGATGCGTTCGGCGGAGGGTGTCCAGAGTGGTTGCGACATATCGGAATTCCGTGCTTCGTGGTTCTTAGAACCTGTTTCGGATCTGCTGCGCGTCGGCGATACAGCGTTAAAAACCGCCTCAGAGTGCTCATTTACAACTCGTAAACTGCGCTTCTTCGGCTGTTTTTGCCTTGTCTCGCTCTAGCTCGCGAGATCCGAAACAGGTTCTTATCGTAGGGTGGATGTCGCTTTTCACATCCACCGGTTTGTGGTGGAAAACGCTTCGCGGCTTTCTACGGGGTGGAAGGCCACCCTACAGGCTCGTTCCAACAAGGCTCACTGCGCCAACCAGCCGCCGTCCACGTTCCAGGCGGCGCCACGCACCTGGCTGGAGGCCTCGCTGCAGAGGAACAGCACCAGTTCGCCGAGTTGCTCGGGGGTGACGAACTCGCGCGACGGCTGCTTCTCCGCCAGCAGGTCGTGACGCGCCTGCTCGACGCTGCCGGCGGCCTCGGCGCGGCTGTCGATCTGCTGCTGGACCAACGGGGTCAGCACCCAGCCGGGGCAGATGGCGTTGCAGGTGATGGCGCTCTGCGCGGTTTCCAGCGCCACCACCTTGGTCAGGCCGACGACGCCGTGTTTGGCGGCCACGTAGGCGGCCTTCTGCGCCGAGGCGGCCAGGCCGTGCACCGAGGCGATATTGACGATCCGCCCCCAGCCGCGCCGGCGCATGCCCGGCAGCGCCAGGCGGGTGGTGTGGAACACCGAGGACAGGTTGATGGCGATGATCGCGTCCCAGCGCTCGAGCGGGAATTCCTCGACCGGCGCGACGTGCTGGATGCCGGCGTTGTTGACCAGGATGTCGACGCCGCCGAATTCGCGTTGGGCGTAGGCGAGCATCTCGCCGATCTGTTCGGGGCTGGCCATGTCCGCCGGATGATGGCCGACCTTGCCGCCGTGCTTGGCGACGGCGGCGAGCGCGGCCTCGACCTCGCCGAAGCCGTTGAGCAGCACATCGGCGCCGGAAGCGGCCAGGCGCTCGGCGATGCCGAGGCCGATGCCGCTGGTGGAGCCGGTGACCAGTGCGGTCTTGCCTTTCAGATACATGGGGTTCTCCTGCGATTGCGTCGGGCCCGGCGAGCCAGGCCCTGTTGAGCCGGCGTGATCAGACGATACCGGTAGCGTAGAAGGTGCCGATCACCACGAACACCGCCAGGGTCTTGATCAGGGTAATGCCGAAGATGTCTTTGTAGGCTTCGCGGTGGGTCAGCCCGGTGACCGCCAGCAGGGTGATCACCGCGCCGTTGTGCGGCAGGGTGTCCATGCCGCCGCTGGCCATCGAGGCCACGCGGTGCAGCACCTCCAGCGGAATGCCGGCGTTGTTGGCGGCGGCGATGAAGTCGTTGGCCATGGCCGCCAGGGCGATGCTCATGCCGCCCGACGCCGAGCCGGTGATGCCGGCCAGCAGGGTGACGGTGATCGCCTCGTTGACCAGCGGATTGGGGATGCTTTTCAGCGCGTCGGCCAGCACCAGGAAGCCGGGCAGCGAGGCGATCACCGCGCCGAAGCCGTATTCCGAGGCGGTGTTCATCGACGCCAGCAGCGAGCCGCCGACCGCGGTGCGGGTGCCTTCGGCCAGCTTGCCGCGGATGGCGCGGAATCCGCACACCAGCACCAGCAGGATGCCCAGCAGCAGTGCCGCCTGCACCGACCAGATGGCGGTCAGCTTGGCTACGTCGCTCTGCACCGGCGCGGCCATGCCGGCCAGCTGCAGGCTGTGGGCCTTGCCGTACAGCTCGGGAATCCAGCGGGTGAACATCAGGTTGGATACGCCGACCAGCACCAACGGCGCGATGGCCAGCCAGGGGTTGGGCAGGCTGATGTCGTCCGGGGTTTCCGGCTCGTTGCGCAGGTTGCTGCCATAGCCTTCACCGCTGCGCCGGGCTTTGCCCAGCTGGCGCTGTAGGTAAAGCATGCCGACGCTGAACACGAACAGGGTGCCGATCAGCCCGAGCCAAGGGGCGGCCCAGGCGTTGGTGTTGAAGAACGCCGAGGGGATGATGTTCTGGATCTGCGGGGTGCCGGGCAGGGCGTCCATGGTGAAGCTGAATGCACCTAGGGCAATGGTGGCCGGGATCAGCCGCTTGGGGATATCGCTCTGGCGGAACATCTCGGCGGCGAACGGGTAGACCGCGAACACCACCACGAACAGCGACACGCCACCGTAGGTGAGCAGGGCGCAGACCAGCACGATCACCAGCATGGCCTGGCTGGTGCCGAGCAGGCGGATGGCCGCGGCGACGATGGCGCGCGAGAAGCCGGACAGCTCGATCAGCTTGCCGAACACCGCGCCGAGCAGGAACACCGGGAAATACAACTTGATGAAACCGACCATCTTCTCCATGAACACGCCGGTGAAGGCCGGCGCCACGGCGGACGGGTCGGTGAGCAGCACGGCGCCGAGGGCGGCGATCGGGGCGAAGAGAATGACGCTGTAGCCGCGGTAGGCGGCGAGCATCAGCAGGGCGAGTGCCGCAAGGGCGATGACCACACTCATTGACTGGTCTCCTGGGGCTGCGTCGCGGCGAACGGTTCGCGCACGCGCAGCGATCTGTTGTTTGTCTGCGGCCTGGGCCGCCAGGTTTCATGGACTCGGGCCTATCACTTGCTCACGATCCCTTCTCCGGGCAGCGGACTTGCCGCTTTGCCCCCTCTCCCGTTTACGGGAGAGGGGAGTCCCCCGGGATCGTGCATGCACTGCCTACCAGAGTGGCAGCGTGTAGCTGAGGATCAGCCGGTTCTCGTCGAGGTCGTTGCCGAAGTTGGCCCGTGTGGTCGCGTTGCGCCATTTCACGCCGAAATTCTTCAGCGGGCCGCTCTGTACCACATAGGCGATGTCCATATTGCGCTCCCACTCCTTGCCTTCGCCCTGGGCGGCGCCGCGATCGATGTCGTCACCGGACAGGTAGCGGGTCATGAAGGTCAGCCCGGGAATGCCGATGGCGGCAAAGTTGTAGTCATAGCGCAGCTGCCAGGATTTCTCATCCTTGTTGGCGAAGTCGCCGATCTGCACGAAGTTGACCAGGAAGGCATCGGTGCCGTTGATATAGGCGAAGCCGGTGTCGCCGCTCATCGCCTGGTAGCCGGCGCCCAGCGCGTGGCCGCCAAGGCTGTAGGTGAACATGGCACCGAAGGCGTTGTTGTCGACGTTGCTGCTGTCGTCGTCGCCGGAGCGGCTGTAGCGCAGGTCGGTCTTCAGGGTCTGGCCTTCGGCGACCGGCAGCACATGCAGTAGGTTGAGGGTGTGCTGGCGATAGAAGCCGTCCAGACCGCCATAGTTGTAGGCGGTGGTGAGCCGGTCGTTCCACTTGTAGCTGGCGCCGGCGAAGTTGAACTGGTCGCTGGTGGTGCCGGGGCGGAAACTGATCTGTTTGGCGCCGTTGCCGGTGATGGTCATGTCCTCGCTGTCGGACGAGTCGCGCTGGCTGACCTGGCGCAGTTGCCCGGCATCGAGGGTCAGGCCGGCGAACTCGCTGGAGCTCAGGTGTGCGCCCTGGAAGGTCTGCGGCAGCAGGCGCGAATCATTGGCCAGCACGCTCGGCAGCTTGGGCAGCAGGGTGCCGAGCTTCAGCACGCTCTGCGAGGCGCGCAGCTTGGCGGTCAGGCCCAGCTCGCTGTAGTCGTCCTGGGCGCGTTTGGGCGCTTCGCGGTCGCGCGGCAACAACCCCGAGCCGGCGCGATCGGGGCTGGAATCGAGTTTGACGCCGAGCAGGCCGAGAGCATCGACGCCGACGCCAATCGGCCCCTCGGTGTAGCCGGATTCGTAGCGCAGCAGGAAGCCCTGTGCCCATTCCTCGGCCTTGGCCTGGGAGGCGTTGTCCTGGCGGAAATCGCGGTTGAAGTAGAAGTTGCGCAGTTCCAGGCTGCCCTTGCTGTCGTCGAGAAAGGCGGCGTGGACGGAGGAAGCGAGGCCGGCGGTGGCGCCGAGGGTGGCGAGGGTGGCGAGGGCGAGGCCCCGGGTGAGCTGGGTGTGGCTCATCTATGACTCCTGGCACGGCGACGTGGCGAACGGGGACGGTGCCGGAGCGTCCCGCTGGAGCATTCGCACAACGTGCAGCGATCTTGTTGTTATTCGGCTGCGGACAGGCCGCAGGAGTCCGATAGCGGCTTTCGTGCCAGATTTATAAGTGATTGATAATAAAGATATTTACCTGATTTTCCGGGGTTTACGCGAGTGAAAGTCTCCAGGCGGAGACAAACAGGCGGCAGCTCTACGGCGGAAACGTTGAGTTCTCGGGCTTCAGGAGCATGTCTCCGATTTGAGACGAGTCTCCAAGTCAGGACGAAAACCCCAGCGCGGCCATCTTCTTGTACAGCGTCGAACGGCCGAGCCCCAGGCGCCGCGCGGCTTCGTTGACGTTGCCGGCATATTCGGCGAGGGCCTGGCCGATCAGCTCGCGCTCGAAGGCTTCGCGGGCGCTGTGGAAGTCCAGCGCTTGCTCCGGGCCGCGCCGGGAAACGCTGGTTTTGGTCGGGTTCGGCAGCGGCGTCAGCGTGCCGATCGCCGCACGCAGGGCCTCGGCACCGAGCAACGGTTCGTCGCTGAGCAGGGCGGCGCGCTCCAGCACGTTGCGCAGTTCGCGGATATTGCCCGGCCAGGCGTGGCTGGCGAGCAGGGCGAGGGCGCCGTCATCCAGTTCGTGGTGCTGATGGCCGGCGCCGAGGCGCAGTTCGTCGAGTATCGCCTCGCACAGGGCCGGCAGGTCGTCCAGTCGTTCGCGCAGCGGCGGCACCCGGAGCGGCAGGACGTTGAGGCGGTAGTAGAGGTCGGCACGGAAGCTGCCCTTGCGCACGGCTGCCTCGAGGTCGATCGAGGTGGCGGCGATCAGGCGGATGTCGCTGCGGATCACCTGGTTGGAGCCGACCGGCTCGAACTCCTTCTCCTGCAACACGCGCAGCAGCTTGCTCTGCAGCGCCAGCGGCATGTCACCGATCTCATCGAGGAACAGCGTGCCGCCCTGGGCGATTTGCAGCTTGCCAGGCCGCGCCTTGCGCTCGGCGCCGGTGAACGCGCCCGGCGCGGTGCCGAAGAACTCCGCCTCCAGCAGGGCCTCGGGAATCGCCGCGCTGTTGACGCTGACGAACGGCTTGTTGGCCCGCGGCGAAGCGGCGTGGATGGCGTGGGCAAGCAGTTCCTTGCCGGTGCCGGTCTCGCCGAGCAGCAGCACCGGCGAATCGGTGGCCGCGCTGCGCCGCGCGCGGCGTTTCACTTCCAGGCTGGCGGCGCTGGTGCCGATGAAGTTGGAGAAGCTGTACTTGGCCTGGCGCGCCTGCAGCAGTGAGCGGGTCGAGGCCAGTTCGGCCTGCATGTTCTGGTAGCGGATCAGCAGCGGCGACAGCGAGCGCAGCTGGTCGAACAGGGCGAAACCGATGGCGCCGATGATTTCGCCTTGGTCGTCTTGGATCGGCAGGCGCATCACCACCAGCGGGTCCTTGGGCGTGTCGAGCATGTCCAGCAGGATCGGTCGGCCCGTGCTCACTACTTCGCGCAGCAGGCTACCGGGAATCACGCTTTCGCAGGGTTTGCCGATGGCCTGTGCGGCGCTGTCCAGGCCAAAACGACGGGCATAGCGCTCGTTCATCCAGACGATCTTGGCATCGTGGTCGACGATGATGGTGCCTTCGCTGGATTGTTCGACGATCTCGAACAGCGAGCGAATCGCCAGCAGGCGCACGTGCTGGTAGTCCTTGAGGCTCTCGGCGTCTTTCATGGGCAGTCTCGGCGGAGGGAAGGCGGCAAGCGTAGTCGGCTGGATTGCAGGGCCGTAAGGCAGGCTGGATTGAGCCAGGCGGGGGACCGCCGGCAGATCGATGGGTATCGCTGCGCTCAACCCATCCTACGGGAACTACGCCTGACGGGCCTTGGCAACCCGCGAGCCGTTGTCACGACCGAGCACCTGGCAGATGCGCCGGCCGGCGGCGATCAGCTTGTCGAGATCGATGCCGGTGTCGATGCCCAGGCCGTTGAGCAGGTAGAGCATGTCTTCGCTGGCCACGTTGCCGGTGGCGCCCTTGGCGTAGGGGCAGCCGCCGAGGCCGGCGACCGAGCTGTCGAACACGCTGATGCCTTCGAGCAGGCTGGCGTAGACGTTGGCTACAGCCTGGCCATAGGTGTCATGGAAGTGCCCGGCCAGCTTGTCGCGTGGCACGTCGCGGCCGACCACCTCGAACATCTTGCGGGTAGCGCCGGCGGTGCCGACACCGATGGTGTCGCCGAGGGAGACTTCGTAGCAGCCCATGGCGAACAACTCGCGCGCCACACTGGCCACCTGTTCGGGCGCAACCGCGCCCTCGTAGGGGCAGCCGAGTACGCAGGACACATAGCCGCGCACGCGCACGCCGCGCTGCTTGGCGGCGTCTAGCACCGGCACGAAGCGCTCCAGGCTCTCGGCAATCGAGCAGTTGATGTTCTTCTGCGAGAAGGCCTCGGAGGCGGCGGCGAACACCGCGACTTCCTCGACCTTCGACTCCAGCGCGGCCTCGAAGCCTCTCAGGTTCGGCGCCAGCGCGGCGTAGGTGACGCCCGGCTTGCGCGCGATCTGGGCGAACACCTCGGCGCTGCCGGCCATCTGCGGCACCCACTTGGGCGAGACGAAGCTGCCGACCTCGATATAGCCGAGGCCGGCGGCGCTCAGGTCGTCGACCAGACGCACCTTGTCGGCGACGCTGATCGGCTGCTTCTCGTTCTGCAGACCGTCACGCGGGCCGACTTCGACCAGGCGGACGTGTTGGGGTAGGTTCATGTTCTGGTTCTCCGTTTTCATCGACGGTTCTGCGAACCGTTCGTTGGGCTTCGTTCCTCAGCACCAACCTACGGGCGCGGGGTGCTCCGGTAGGTTGGTGCTGAGCCTGCGAAGCCCAACAGCTCTGTCAACGCCGGGCGATGGGTATCGCGTTGCTCAACCCATCCTACGGGGTGCTGAGTCCGCCCTGCTATCCACCGAACTCGCCGCCGCCGGTGGCCAGTTGCTCCAGCTCCACCAATGCCGCGCCTTCGCTGACCATGTCGCCCTCTGTGCAGTACAGCGCCTTGACCACGCCGGCATGCGGCGCGCGGATGCTGTGCTCCATCTTCATCGCCTCCAGCACCACCAGGGCGGTGCCGGCCTCGACCGCTTGGCCGGCTTCGACCAGCACGCGGACGATGCTGCCGTTCATGGGGGCGGTGAGGCCGCCGTGATGACTGTGGCTGGCTTCCACTGCGGCGATCGGGTCGAAGCGGGTGATGGCGTGCAGCTCGCCGTTCCACTCGAGATACAGGGTATCGCCCTGGCGGATGGCGTGCAGGCGGCGTTGTACCCCTGTAGGAGCGAACTTGTTCGCGATCGGGGATTCTGGCTGCGTCTGCGATGTCTCTTCGCGAATAAATTCGCGCCTACAGAACAGCGAAGCACCTTGGAGCTGGGCACTGCCAGTGGGGCGCACCTTGCGTTCCACGCCGTTGCAGACCAGATGCAGCTCGGTCTCCGCTGTCACCCCGGCACGCCAGCCGCTGCGGGCGTTCCACGGCGAGTGTGGATCGTCGCCGCGCACCTGGCTGGCTTCGCTCTGGATAAAGGCATCGGCGGCAGCCTGCCAGAACGCCTCCGGCAGTGCGCCCGGAGCCGGTAGCAGCACATCCTGGTGGCGCGGGATGAAGCCGGTGTCCAGCTCGGCGGCGGCGAAGGCCGGATGGGCCAGCACGCGGCGGAGGAAGGTCAGGTTGGTTCTGACCCCGCCGATCAAGGTCTCGTCGAGCATGGCCAAGAGGCGCTGGCGGGCTTCCTCGCGGTTGTCGCCCCAGGCGATCAGCTTGCCGAGCATCGGGTCGTAGAACGGCGAGACCACATCGCCTTCGGCCACGCCGCTGTCCACTCGGCGGCCCGGGCCGGCGGCCGCTTCGCGATACAGAGCGAGGGTGCCGGCGGCCGGGAGGAAGTCGTTGTCCGGGTCTTCGGCGTACAGGCGCACTTCGATGGCGTGGCCATTGAGCGGCACCTGCGCCTGGCTGATCGGCAACGCTTCACCGCGGGCGACGCGGATCTGCCAGGCGACCAGGTCGAGGCCGGTGATGGCTTCGGTGACCGGATGCTCGACCTGCAGGCGGGTATTCATCTCCATGAAGAAGAAGTCGCCACGCGCATCCAGCAGGAATTCCACGGTGCCGGCGCCGACATAGCCGATGGCCTGCGCGGCCTTCACCGCCGCCTCGCCCATGGCCTGGCGCAGCTCGGGGGTGAGGCCCGGAGCCGGGGCTTCCTCGACCACTTTTTGGTGGCGACGCTGGATCGAGCAGTCGCGCTCGTTGAGGTACAGGCAGTTGCCGTGCTGGTCGGCGAACACCTGGATCTCCACGTGGCGCGGCTTGAGCACGTACTTTTCCACCAGCATGCGCGAGTCGCCGAACGCCGATTGCGCCTCGCGCTGGGCCGAGGCCAGGGCTTCGCCCAGTTCGCTCTCGCGTTCGACCACCTTCATGCCCTTGCCGCCACCACCGGCGGCAGCCTTGAGCAGCACCGGGTAGCCGATGCCCGCGGACGCAGCGCGGAAGGTTTCCACATCCTGCGCCTCGCCGTGGTAGCCGGGCACCAGGGGCACGCCGGCATCTTCCATCAGCGCCTTGGCGGCGGACTTGCTGCCCATCGCGTCGATGGCTCTGGCGGGCGGGCCGAGGAAGATCAGCCCGGCGGCCTCGATGGCGCGGGCGAAGCCGGCGTTCTCGGAGAGGAAGCCGTAGCCAGGATGAATGGCCTGGGCGCCGCTGGCCTGGGCCGCGGCGATCAGCTTGTCGACCAGCAGGTAGCTGTCGGCCGGTTTGGCGCCGCCGAGGTCGACGGCCATGTCGGCCTCGCGCACGTGGCGGGCGTCGCGGTCGATGGCGCTGTGCACGGCCACGGTCTTCAGGCCGAGGGCTTTGGCGGTGCGCATCACCCGGCAGGCGATCTCGCCGCGGTTGGCGACCAGCAGGGTGGTGATCATGGCTGCGACTCCGAAGGGCAGAGGGAAACGGAACGTAGGTTGGGTTGAGCCTGCGATACCCAACGGGCGGGTTTGAGCGCGACGAAGGGGTCTTTGTTGGGTATCGCTTCGCTCAACACCAACCTACAAAAGCATGCAGACCTCATGGCGTTTCCTGCCAGGTCGGTTTGCGTTTGTCGAGGAAGGCGCGCAGGCCTTCCTGACCTTCGGCGCTCATGCGCACGCGGGCGATGGCGCTTTCGGTATAGCGGCGCAGCGCCGGGGTCAGCTCGGCGGCGGCGACCTCATGGAACAGCGCCTTGCAGGCGCTCATCGCCGCGGGACTGTTGAGGCGCAGGTTGGCGATCCAGGCCTCGGCCTGGGCCTCCAGCTCCTCGGCCGGATAGCTTTCGGCGAGCAGGCCGAGGGCTACGGCGCGCTGGCCATCGAAGCGCTCGGCGGTCAGCGAGTAGCGGTTGGCGGCGCGCTGGCCGATGGCCTTGACCACGAACGGCGCGATGGTTGCCGGGATCAGGCCGATGCGCACCTCGGAGAGGCTGAACTGTGCGTTGTCGGCGCCGATCGCCAGGTCGCAGCAGCTGACCAGGCCGAGGCCGCCGGCGAAGGCCGCGCCTTGCACCACGGCCAGGGTCGGCTTCTTCAGGTGGTAGAGGTTGTGCATCAGCTCGGCGAGTTGCTGGGCATCGGCCAGGTTGCCGTTGTAGTCCAGTTCGGCGGCCTGCTGCATCCAGCTCAGGTCGCCGCCGGCGCAGAAGTGCTTGCCGCGGCCGCGCAGGACCAGCAGACGCACGCTCTTGTCGGCGCCGATCGCATCGAGGGCGAGGATCAGCTCGCGGATCATCTCGGCGTTGAAGGCATTGTTCTTGTCCGGGCGGTTGAGCCAGAGGGTGGCCACGCCGCGCGGGTCGATCTGTAGTTCGATGGTGTTGAAGTCGGTCATGGCATCACATCCTGAACACGCCAAAGGTGGTCGGCTCGATCGGCGCGTTGAGCGTCGCCGAGAGCGCCAGCGCCAGCACCTCGCGGGTCTGCGCCGGGTCGATCACGCCGTCGTCCCACAGCCGGGCGCTGGAGTAGTAGGGGTGGCCCTGGTGTTCGTACTGGTCGAGGATCGGCTGCTTGATCTGCCGTTCTTCCTCGGCGGAGAAGGCCTGGCCGGCGCGTTCGGCCTGTTCGCGCTTGACCTGGGCGAGCACGCCGGCGGCCTGTTCGCCGCCCATCACGCCGATCCGCGCATTCGGCCACATCCACAGGAAGCGCGGGTCGTAGGCGCGGCCGCACATGCCGTAGTTACCGGCGCCGAAGCTGCCGCCGATGATCACGGTGAACTTCGGCACCTTGGCGCAGGCCACCGCGGTAACCAGCTTGGCGCCGTGCTTGGCGATGCCGCCGGCCTCGTATTTCTGCCCGACCATGAAACCGGTGATGTTCTGCAGGAACAGCAGTGGAATGCCGCGCTGGCAGGCCAACTCGATGAAGTGCGCGCCTTTCTGCGCCGATTCGGCGAACAAAATCCCGTTGTTGGCGAGGATCGCCACCGGGTAACCGTGCAAGTGGGCGAAGCCGCAGACCAGGGTGGCGCCGAACAGCGCCTTGAATTCGTCGAAGGACGAATCGTCGACGATCCGGGCGATCACTTCACGCACGTCGAATGGCTGCTTGGCATCGGCCGGGATCACCCCGTACAGCTCCTCGCTGGCGTAGCGCGGCGCCAGCGGCTGGTGGCGTTGCAGCTCGCCGAGCTTGCGCCAGTTGAGGTTGCTCACGCAGCGGCGGGCCAGGGCCAGCGCATGCTCGTCGTCCTCGGCGTAGTGGTCGGCGACCCCGGAGGTCTTGCAGTGCACATCGGCACCGCCGAGGTCCTCGGCGCTGACCACCTCGCCGGTGGCGGCCTTCACCAGCGGCGGGCCGGCGAGGAAGATGGTGGCCTGGTTGCGCACCATGATGGTCTCGTCGCTCATCGCCGGCACATAGGCGCCGCCGGCGGTGCAGGAGCCCATGACCACGGCGATCTGCGGGATGCCCAGGGCGCTCATGTTGGCCTGGTTGAAGAAGATGCGGCCGAAATGCTCGCGGTCGGGGAACACCTCGTCCTGGCGCGGCAGGTTGGCGCCGCCGGAGTCCACCAGGTAGATGCACGGCAGGCGGTTTTCGCGGGCGATGGTCTGGGCGCGCAGGTGCTTCTTCACGGTCAGCGGGTAGTAGGTACCGCCTTTCACCGTGGCGTCGTTGGCGATGATCATGCACTCGACGCCCTCGACCCGGCCGATGCCGGCGATCACCCCGGCGGCCGGCACGTCTTCGCCGTACACCTTATGGGCGGCGAGTTGGCCGATCTCGAGAAACGGCGAGCCGGGGTCGAGCAGGCGATTGATGCGCTCACGCGGCAGCAGCTTGCCGCGCGAGGTGTGGCGCTCCTGGGCCTTGGCGCCGCCGCCTTCGTGGACGCGGGCGAGTAGGGCGCGCAGGTCGTTGACCTGTTCGAGCATGGCCGCAGAGTTGGCGGCGAAATCCGCCGAACGCGGGTTAATCTGGGTGTGCAGGATGGTCATCAGGTGGACTCCGATACCGTAATCCGTAGGGTGGATAACGCTTTGTTCATCCACCGGCTCTGGTGGAAAACGCTTCGCGGTTTTCCACCCTACGAGGACGAATCAATTACGTAGGGTGGGTTGAGCGTAGCGATACCCACGCGGCTCAAGTGATGGGTATCGCTGGGCTCAACCCATCCTACAAAGGCCTCGATTACTTGGTTTCGTTGAACAGCTCGCGGCCGATCAGCATGCGGCGGATTTCGCTGGTGCCGGCGCCGATTTCGTAGAGCTTGGCGTCGCGCAGCAGGCGGCCGGTGGGGAAGTCGTTGATGTAGCCGTTGCCGCCGAGGATCTGGATGGCATCCAGGGCCATCTGCGTGGCGCGTTCGGCGGTGTAGAGGATCACCCCGGCGGCGTCCTTGCGTGTGGTCTCGCCACGGTCGCAGGCGTTGGCCACCGCGTACAGGTAGGCGCGGCTGGCGTTGAGCTGGGTGTACATGTCGGCGACCTTGCCCTGGATCAGCTGGAACTCGCCGATGCTCTGGCCGAACTGCTTGCGGTCGTGGATGTAGGGCAGCACCACGTCCATGCACGCCTGCATGATCCCGGTCGGGCCGCCGGAAAGCACCACGCGCTCGTAGTCGAGGCCGCTCATCAGCACCTTCACGCCGCCGTTGAGCGCGCCGAGGACGTTCTCTTCCGGCACTTCCACATCCTGGAACACCAGTTCGCAGGTGTTCGAGCCGCGCATGCCGAGCTTGTCCAGCTTCGGACTGCGGGAGAAACCCTTCCAGTCGCGCTCGACGATAAAGGCGGTGATGCCGCCCGAGGCCTTGCTCGCGTCGGTGCGCGCGTAGATCACGTAGGTGTGGGCGTCCGGGCCGTTGGTGATCCACATCTTGCTGCCGTTGAGCACATAGCGGTCGCCCTGCTTGTCGGCGCGCAGCTTCATCGACACCACGTCGGAGCCGGCGTTCGGCTCGCTCATGGCGAGGGCGCCGACATGCTCGCCGGAGACCAGCTTGGGCAGGTACTTGGCCTTCTGCTCGGCGGTGCCGTTGCGCTTGATCTGGTTGACGCACAGGTTGGAGTGCGCGCCGTAGGAGAGGGCGACCGAGGCCGAGGCGCGGCTGATCTCTTCCATGGCGACGACGTGGGCCAGGTAGCCCAGACCCGAGCCGCCGTACTCTTCTTCGACGGTGATGCCGAGCAGGCCCATGTCGCCGAACTTCTTCCACATGTCCATGGGGAACTGGTTGCTGCTGTCGATCTCGGCGGCGCGCGGCGCCAGTTCGGCGGCGACGAAGCCCTGTACCTGCTCGCGCAGCATGTCGATGGTTTCACCGAGGGCGAAGTTGAGGTTCAGATAAGTCATGGTTCCACCTGTAATTGTGTTTGTAAGGTTTAGGACGCAATACCTTGTTTTCTATCGGTTTCGGCCAGGGCGGTCAGGCAGCGCTCCTCGGCGGTATCCAGTTCCAGCTGCATCTGCTGGATGTCCAGCAGTTGTTGCTCCAGTTGTAGGCGACGCTCGGCGATCTTGCGCATGAAGGTTTCCAGCTGTTTGCGATTGCCGTGCACCGGGTCGTACAGCTCGATCAGCTCCTTGCATTCGGCCAGCGAGAAACCGATGCGCTTGCCGCGCAGGATCAGCTTGAGCGTAACCAGGTCCTTGGCGCTGTAGACGCGCTCCTGGCCACGCCGCTCGGGGCTGAGCATCTCCTGCTCCTCGTAGAAGCGGATGGCGCGGGTGGTGATGTCCAGTTCGCGGGCCAGGTCGGAGATGGAGTAGGTCAGGGACATAGGGAAGTGCTCGGCTGCTTGTTTACCTTTACGTTAACGTAAACATATGCCAGTCTGACTGTCAACCGTGATCCACAGCCCGTCGATATCGCCAGCCAGGGCTACTCTTTACGGACTGCTCATGCAGGTGTAGACATTCCGGGCGTGTGGTTGCGTATCCGGCCCGTGATGCCCGAACATCGTGTTCGGGCCCGCCGGGAGAGCGTGTTGGAGCGACAGATGGCCCAATCCATACCGATAACAACAGAGTTGGACCTCCTGCAGGAGGTTCGCCAGGTCCGCCAGCGACTGCTCAGCGACGGTCAGCTGCCCCTGGGGGTGCTGCGCGCGGAGATCGACGCCTCATGGCGGCGCAGCATCGACCATGGCCTCAGCTGCATGGGCGAAGAATCTGTGGCGCTGCAGCACCGCAGCGACCTGGAACTGCTGCTGGCCAACAACCGCCTGCTGATCGATGCCGCCACCCCCGAACTGGAATATCTGGTCAGCCAGCAGGGCAAGGCGAGCCTGGTGATCCTCGGCAATGCCGAGGCCACGGTGCTGCTTGTCGAGGGCCAGACCGAATTCCTCGACAATTTCGGTCTGCGCGACCTGCGCCCGGGCGCTTGCTGGAGCGAATCGGCGCGCGGCACTAACGGCCTGGGCACCGCGTTGGTGGAGGCGCAACCGACGCTGATCAACTGTGGCGAACATTATCTCGACCGCCTGAGCCGGTTCTCCTGCATCTCGGTGCCGATCAAGGACCCGCAAGGCCAGGTGATCGGCGTACTCGACCTGACTCGCGAGGGTGTCCTGACCCAGCCGCAGGACAGTCTGGCGACCCTGGTGCTGGCCGCGAGCAATATCGAAAGCCGTTTGTTCGGCGCCTGCTACCCCGAGCATAGCGTCCTGGCCTTCCATACGCGCCCGCAGTATCTCGGGTCGGCCTGGCACGGCCTGCTGGCGCTCAGCCTCGATGGTGAGGTGCTGGCAGCCAATGAGCAGGCCTGCGGTCTGCTGCGCCTGTCGCGCCAGCATCTGGTCGGGCGCCGTAGCAGCGAGCTGCTGGGCAGCCAAAGTGCGCAGTTCATGGCGCGTCTGCTGCAGGGCGGGGTCGGCAGCCTGCAGACCGCCAAGGGCGAATTCTTCTTCAAGGCCTTGCAGATGCCGCGCTGCGCCAGCCTGGGCACCGCCGTATCCGCGCCTCGGCCGCAGGCGGCGAAACGCCGGAGCCTGGACGAGCTGGCCGGGCGCGATGAGCGTTTCGCCCGTTCCCTACGCATGGCCCAACAAGGCTTGGCGGGTGACCTGCCGGTACTGCTGCTGGGCGAGACCGGCACCGGCAAGGACGTGGTGGCGCGTGCGCTGCACCAGGCCAGCGCACGGGCCGACAAACCCTTCGTCGCGGTCAACTGCGCGGCGATTCCCGAGGGCCTGATCGAGTCCGAACTGTTCGGCTACCGCGAAGGCGCCTTCACCGGCTCGCGCAAGGGCGGGGTGGTCGGCCGGCTGATGCAGGCCCATGGCGGCACCTTGTTCCTCGACGAGATCGGCGATATGCCGCTGAGCATGCAGGCGCGTCTGTTGCGCGTGCTGCAGGAACGCAAGGTGGCCCCGCTGGGGGCGGCCGAGGAGCAGGACATCGATGTCGCGGTGATCTGCGCCACCCACCGCGAGCTCAAGCGCCTGGTGCAAGAAAAGAGCTTCCGCGAAGACCTGTACTACCGCATCAATGGCATCAACCTGCGCCTGCCGGCGCTGCGCGAGCGCGACGATGTGCACGGCATGATCCTCGCTGTGCTGGGCAAGCTGAGCAACGAGCCGGTGAGCCTTGACAAAACCCTGAGCGAGTTGCTCTGCCAGTACGACTGGCCGGGCAACATCCGCCAGTTGGAGATGGTGTTGCGCGCGACGCTGGCCATGCGCGAGGCGGGCGAGACACTGCTCGGCCTGCAGCATCTCACCGACTCCCTGCTGGAGGAGCTGACCAGCAGCAGCCGACAGCCGTGCAGCATCCGTGAGAGCGAGCTGGAACTGATCCGCAGCGCGCTGGAGCGGCATGACGGTAATGTTTCGGCCGCCGCCGATTCGCTCGGTATCAGCCGCGCCACCCTGTATCGCAAGCTCAAGCAGTTGCGGGCCTGATGCCCCGGCCGCCCGCCCTGAGCGCAAGCCCGAAGCGGCGGACCCGGCCCGCTGGGCGTTATCGGTAAACCCACCTTCCGCGAGACACGATGATCAGATTTCTGCTCGGGCTGGTGGAAACCAGCGACCCTGAGTTGTTGCGCCGGGCCATGGCCTGGCTGTACAGCTTCGTCCGCCCGCAGCGGCGGGGCATCCTGCTGCTGCTCGGGCTGTCGCTGTGCGCCTCGCTGCTGGTGTTGGCGCAGCCCTGGCTGACCAAGATGCTGATCGACGACGGCCTGCTGGCCAAGGATTTCGGCCGCCTGGTGCAGGTCGCCGTGGCAATGATTGCGGTCGGCATCATCGGCACGCTGCTGGCCGGGATCAACCGCTACCTGCATACCCGGCTGTCCGGGCGCATCCTGTTCGCCCTGCGCGACGCCCTGTACCGCCACCTGCAGCAACTCTCGCCGACCTTCTTCGGCCGCCGACGGATTGGCGACCTGCTGTCGCGCCTGGATGGCGACGTCGCCGAGATCCAGCGCTTCGCCGTCGACTCGCTGTTCTCCGCGGTGTCCAGCGTCATCGGCCTGCTCGGTGCCATCGCCCTGATGCTGATGCTGTCCTGGCAGCTGTCGTTGCTGCTGGCCGTGCTGATTCCCATCGAGGTGCTGTGGCTGCGCTGGATGCGGCGCAAGGTCGAGCGCGACGTGCGCCAGTTGCGCGAGCGCTCGGCGGATCTGTCGTCGTTTCTGGTGGAAACCTTGCCGGCGATGAAGTTCATCCAGGCCGCCGGCCAGCAGCAGCGCGAGTCCCAGCGCCTGGAAGGGCTCGGTCAGGGCTATATGGGCCAGTTGCTGAAACTGCAGATCACCGAGTTCTTCACCCATGCGCTGCCGGGCACCCTGACCTCGCTGTCGCGTGCCTGTGCCTTCATCATTGGCGGCTACTGGGTGGTGCAGGGCAGCTGGCAGCTGGGTTCGCTAATCGCCTTTTCCACCTACCTGGGCATGGCCGTGGGGCCGGTGCAGAGCCTGCTCGGCCTGTATGTGGCGCTGCAGCGCATGACCGTCAGCCTTGGCCGGGTCATGGAGTTGCAGCAGGAGCCGGTCGCGGTGCGCCAGCCGCAGGCGCCGCAAACGCTGCCGGCGGGCAATGGCGAACTGCGCTTCGAGGGCGTCTGGTTCGCCCACCAGCAGCGTGCCGAGGCGGTGCTGCGCGGGGTCGATGCTTGTATTGCCGGCGGCCTCAAGGTGGCGATCAGCGGCGCTTCCGGGGTTGGCAAGTCGACCCTGATCGACCTCCTGCAGCGTTTCTACGACCCGGACCAGGGCTGCATCCGCCTCGATGGTGCCGACCTGCGCGAGCTGGACCTGTTCGCCCTGCGCCGGCGCATCGCCGTGGTCAGCCAGGACATAGTGCTGTTTCGCGGCAGCCTCGCCGACAACCTCGCCTACAGCGCGCCCGAGGCCGGTCGCGACGCCATCGAGCGGGTGGCGCGCCTGGCCCGGCTGGATGGCCTGATCGCGACCCTGCCGCAGGGCCTCGACAGCCAACTCGGCGAGCGGGGCCAGCAGCTGTCCGGTGGGCAGAAACAGCGCATCGCCATCGCCCGCGCGTTGCTGCAGGAGCCGCTGATCCTGGTGCTCGACGAAGCCACTTCGGCGGTCGACGAGGCCACCGAGCGTGAGGTGATCGCCGCCATCGACCAGCTGTTCGCCGGGCGCACACGCATCCTCATCAGCCATCGGCCGTCGACGCTGGCCCAGGCCGACCTGCGCTTGCACTTGGAGGCCGGGCTGCTGCAGCCAGTCGTCGAGCCACAGGTGAGCCATGGCCACTGAACTGCGCGTCGGCGTGGTCGACAGCGGCCACGCGCCGGCACAGTCCCCGCTGGTCTGCGCCTCGCGGCGCTTCTGGCTGGAGCAGGAGCAATTGCACGAGGGCGAAGCGCAGGCCGACCGCCTCGGCCATGGCGCGGCGGTGATCGACAGCCTGATCGCCCAGGCCGGGTCGCCACGGCTATGCGTCGCCCAGGTCTTCGCCGAGCGCTGGACGACCAGCCCGCTGCAGATCGCCGCGGCGATTCATTGGCTGATCGAACAGCAGGTGGCGCTGATCAACCTCAGCCTCGGCCTGCGCCAGGATCGCCCGGTGCTGCGCGCCGCCTGCGCGGCGGCGCACGAGGCCGGCATCCTGCTTTGCGCCGCCAGCCCGGCACAGGGCGCGCCGGTGTACCCGGCCAGCTACCCGGGCGTGCTGCGCATCACCGGCGATGCGCGCTGCGCGAGCGGGCAATGGTCCTGGCTGGACAGCGCGCAGGCCGATTTCGGTGCCGCGGTGGCGGCCGGCAGCGGCTTGGCCGGCGCCAGCGTTGCCTGCGCGGCGCTCAGCGGGCAGATCCTGGCCTACCTGCACGAGCATCCGGCAGCCGGGCCGGGCCAGGTGCTCGACTATTTGCGCCATGGCGCAGCCTTTCTCGGCCCCGAGCGGCGGAGCGCACAGCCATGAGCCGGGCACGGGTCGTCGTGCTCGGCGCCGGTCCGGCCGGGGCGACCGTGGCGTTGGGCCTGCAGCGCCTCGGCTACCAGGTTTGCGTGGTCAGCGAATGGCGCCGCTTCGCCGCGGTGGAAGGGGTGTCCCAGCGGGTGCTGGACGGTCTGCGTCAGGCCGGGCTGCTGCGTGCCCTGGCCTGCGCGGCGGCGCCTTCGCCGCGCCGGGTGGCATGGAATGGCGCGCGCCAGCTGCTCAACCAGGAATTCCTCCTCGACCGCCGGCGCTTCGATGCGGCGCTGCGCGAGGATCTGCGCGCGGCCGGCGTCGAGCTGATCGAGGCGCGAGTGCGCCAGGTGGACTCGACTGCACACGGCCATCGGCTATCGATCGAGCCGGGGGCGACGCTGCTGGCGGATTTCCTCGTCGAGGCGCGCGGCCGTCAGGCGCCGCTGGCCGGCCGCCGGTGGCGCGGGCCGGAAACCCTCAGTCTGCTCAACCACTGGCAGGAGGCGGCGGGGCAACCGGCCTCGGCAGTGGAGAGCCGCGCCGATGGCTGGGCGTGGATGGCGCGTCTGGCCGATGGTCGTTGCTACTGGCAGCTCACCCTGGATGCCGCCAGCGCCGAACTGCCCGGCAAGGAGCAACTCGCCGCTTACTGCGCCGAGCGTCGTGGTCAGTCGGCGCTGGCGCGTGAACTGTTCGGCGCGCAAGCCCTGCAACCGGTCAGCCTGTACGCGCGCAGCAGCACCGCCACGCTGTTTCACGAGGCCGGCGGGGCGAACTGGCTGCGCGTCGGCGATGCGGCCATGGCGGTCGACCCGTTGTCCGGCAACGGCATCTTCCAGTCGCTGTCGTCCGCCCTGCAGGCGCCGGCGGTGATCAACACGCTGCTCAGCCAGCCGCAGTTCGGCGAACTGGCATTGCGCTTTCACCAGGCGCGCGTCGAGCATCTATTCCGGCGTTTCGCCCGCACCGGACGCGACTTCTATGCCCTCGAGCAGCGCTGGCCGCAGCAGCCGTTCTGGCGCAGCCGAAGTGGCTGGCCGGATAGCGAGCCGCTGCATGCCGGCGCCGATTTCAGTCAGCTGCGGGTCGAGCGTGCGCCGGTATTGCGCGGCGCGCTGATCGACGAGGCCGAGGTGGTGGTGACCGCCGACCAGCCGCTGGGCATCTGGCACCTGCAGGGCCTCGAGCTGGCGCCCATCGTCCGCAGCCTGCAACAAGGCCAGCTGGATCAGGCGTTGGCGGCGCTGCCCGTGGAGCACAAGCGCATGGTGCAGGGCTGGTTGCTGGCGCAGGGTTACAAGCCCTAGCCCTGCGGGAGAGGGGGTAAAGGGGGACTCAGTGGCGGCTGGCGGTCTTTGCCGGAACGTCCTGCGGTCTGATATTTCCAGTCCTTCGCGGGCCAGTCCCCTCTCCCGTTTACGGGAGAGGGTTGGGGAGAGGGAGCCCAGGTCTCAGCTCAGAGCTTGATCAGCACCGACTTCAACTCGGTGTAGTGCTCGATGGCCGCCGCGCCCATCTCGCGGCCGACGCCCGAGAGTTTGTAACCGCCGAAGGGCAGGGCCGGATCGAGGGCGCTGTGGCAGTTGACCCACACCGAGCCGGATTTGATCCGCGGGATCATCCGGTGCACCGCCGCGAGGTTGTTGGACCAGATGCTCGCACCGAGGCCGTAGGGGTTGTCGTTGGCCAGGCGCACGACTTCGTCGAGGTCGTCGAACGGCATGGCCACCAGCACCGGGCCGAAGATTTCCTCCTGCACCAGGCGGTGCTGCTGGTCGACATCGACTATCACCGTGGGCTTGACGAAGTAGCCGGGGCCGAAGCTGTCACCACCGCAGGCGATGGTGGCGCCAAGTTTGCGGCCCAGGTTGATGTAGTCGGTGACGCGCTCCTGTTGCCTGGCGGAAATCAGCGGGCCCATCTGCACGCTGGGATCGAGGCCGTTGCCCAGTTTCATGCCGTTGGCAATGCCGGCGATGTCGGCCACCACGTTGTCGAAGTGCTTGCGCTGCACATAGAGGCGCGAACCGGCGCAGCACACCTGGCCCTGGTTGAAGAAGATCGCGTTGGCGGCGCCGGCGGCGGCCTGCTGCAGGTCGGCGTCGGCCATGACGATGGTGGGCGACTTGCCGCCCAGTTCCAGGGTCACGCGGGTCATGTTGTCCATCGCCGCCTTGCCGATCTGGATGCCGACCGCGGTGGAACCGGTGAAGGTCAGCTTGTCGACGTCCGGGTGCTGGGTCAGGGCGACGCCGGCCTGCAGGCCGGTGCCGGTGATCACGTTGAATACACCGGCCGGGTAGCCGGCCTCCAGCACCAACTCGGCCAGCTTGAAGGCGGTCAGTGGGGTTTCATCGGCGGGCTTGAGCACCACGGTGCAGCCGGTGGCCAGCGCCGGGCCGAGCTTCCAGCAGGCCAGCAGCAGGGGGAAGTTCCAGGCGACGATGGCACCCACCACGCCCACCGCTTCGCGGCGAATGAAGCCGTGGAACTGGTCGTCCGGCATCAGCGGCAGGGAGACGTCGACGGTCGTGCCTTCCACCTTGGTGGCCCAGCCGGCCATGTAGCGGAAGAAGTCGATGGCCAGCTGGACGTCCATCACCCGCGCCACGCTGGCGCTCTTGCCGTTGTTCAGGCACTCCAGTTCGGCCAGCTGCTGGGCGTCGCGTTCCATCAGGTCGGCGAGCTTCCACAGCAGGTTCTGCCGCTCGCGCGGCCGCATGCGGCTCCACGGCGAGTCGTCGAAGGCCTGGCGGGCGGCCCGCACGGCGAGGTCGACATCTGTCGCGTCGGCCGAGGGTACCTCGCCGAGGACGTCGCCGGTGGCTGGGTTGCGGAAGCTCATGGTGGCGCCGCTGGCGGCATCCAGCCATTGCCCGCCGATCAGCATTTTCAGCTGGCGGGTGGCGAAGGCGCGGGTTTGCGGGAGGATGGGCAGATCGACAGGCATGGTCTCGGGCCTCGGTGATTGGCGTTGCGGGCAATGTCGCAACCGCCATGCCAAGCCCTGTCTGTTCTTCTAACTCGATGATATGGAAAGTCTTTTTCTGCAGGTTCGGGATTTTCCGGGCCGCCCAGCTGTAGCAGTTTGAGACGCGCTGAGACGGCCATGGGACAGTGTCTCAGGCCGGTACAGGCTGTCGCGAAACGGGACAGCGCAGATGGGCTCGCGCAGCGCTCGATGCGGGCTAAGGGGTTGTTGCGCAAGGCCTTCGCGCCTGTGGCATGCAATGTGCCAGCTGGGCGGACAATAACAAGGAGATCTGACCGTGCACGACCTACGATTCGGCAGGTTCCAGCAAGGAATGCTCGGGCTTGTCCTGTCCTGTGCCTTGCTATGGTCCCTGCCGTAGCTGGGCAATGTGCTGCTTGCGGCAGCTGTGCGAAATACTCGACTACCGCTATGCGCGCCACGTGGGCGATCCGGGCTACGTGCTGCCCCCGTTCATCGTGCGCAGCTGGTCGGAGGACCTGCAAGTCTGGGTGCCAGCATCGTCTAAGCTGATGTTGACCGAAGGCAAGGTCAGGGCGGGCGCCGACGAGATCCAGAGCGTGGTGGTCGTGCGGCGCTATCCTTCGTCTCGTTCGTGTGGGTCGGCCTGCTGGCGATGGTGCTCGGCATCCTGCTGCTGCCCGCTCCCGGCCATGCCTCCAGAGGCAGCGGACAGGCCTGTCTCAGAGTTAGACAGCTATCGCGAAATTAGACGCCGACACCCCGTCTCCGCCCCCTGCTAACGGCGTCGAATTAGACCTAAATACTTGTTACACAAGGCTTTCTAGGTCTTTGGCACACAACATGCCTTACCTCGTGCAGATGTGCTTCTAGCCCCTCGCCGGGCGCGAATTTTAACAACAATACCGTGGAGGCCTGACCTTGAAGACGACACGACTCCGGCATTTCCTGGGCACCAGCACCGTGGCCCTGGCCATGGGCATGCTGTTGCAGCCCCAGGCGCACGCCGCCCAGGATGGGCCAGCCATCCTCAACTCCAAATGCATGGGTTGCCACATCCCCGAAGGCAACAACGCTTTCAGCCGCATCAGCCACCAGCGCAAGACGCCAGAAGGCTGGCTGATGAGCATCGCGCGCATGCAGGTGATGCACGGCCTGCAGATCAGCGACGACGATCGCCGCACGTTGGTCAAGTACCTGGCCGACAAGCAGGGCCTGGCGCCGAGCGAGACCGAAGGCGTGCGCTACGCCATGGAGCGCCGCCTGAACACGGTGGAGAAGTTCGACGACAAGCTCAGCCAGATGTGCGGGCGTTGCCACTCCGGCGCGCGGGTGGCGTTGCAGCGCCGGCCGGCCAAGGAGTGGGAACACCTGGTCAACTTCCACCTCGGCCAATGGCCGTCCCTCGAATACCAGGCGCAGTCGCGCGATCGCGACTGGCTGGACATCGCCCTCAAGGAAATGGTCCCCGACCTCGCCAAGCGCTTCCCGCTGGACAACGCGGCCTGGGCCGACTGGCAGAAGGCCAAACCGAGCGCGGCCGCCCTGCCGGGGCAGTGGAGCTTCAGCGGCCACATGCTCACCAAGGGTGATGTGCGCGGGGTGATGACCGTCAGCGCCGAGCCGGGCGATACCTTCAAGGTCAGCGTCAAGGGCCAGTACGCCGACGGCACGCCGTTCGATGGCAGCGGCTCGGCGATCCTCTACAACGGCTACGAATGGCGCGGCAACGTCAAGGTCGGTGAGCTGAACCTGCGTCAGGTGTTCAGCGTGCTCAACGGCGAAATGCACGGGCGCATGTTCGAGGCCGAGCACGACGAGCGCGGCCTGGACTTCAGCGCCGCCAAGGCCGGCACCGCCAAGCTGCTGGCCGTGCAGCCAAGCTACCTGAAGGCCGGCAGCGAGGCCGAGCTGACCCTGGTGGGCAGCGGGTTGACCGGCAAGCCGGCGTTCGGCGCCGGTGTCGAGGTCCTGCAGGTGCTGGAGCAGACCCCGGAACGCGTGCGGGTCAAGGTCAAGGCCGCCGCCGACGCCTCGGGCGGTCCGCGCGCGGTGAGCCTTGGCGACCTGAAAGGCGTCGAGCTGGCGGTCTACCAGACCATCAACGAAGTCAAGGTGGTGCCGGAATTCTCCGTGGCACGGGTCGGCGACAACGGCGGCTCGACGCCCAAGGTGCAGGGCCGCTTCGAGGCCGAGGCCTGGGGCAAGGACGCCAGCGGTAAGCCCTACCGCATCGGTTACCTGCCGGCGAAGTGGTCGGTCGAGCCCTTCGACGAGCGCGCCGCCGAGGACGAGGACGTCAAGTTCGCCGGCACCATGCAGAAGGACGGCGTGTTCCTGCCCGGCGACGCCGGCCCGAACCCGGCGCGCAAGATGTCCACCAACAACGCCGGCAACCTCAAGGTCATCGCCCAGCTCGAAGAGGGCGGCATGAAAGGCGAAGGCCACTTGATCGTCACCGTGCAGCGCTGGAACAACCCGCCGATCCCGTGACGCACGGGTGCGGACAGAACCAGAGTGCCCGCCACGGTGGGCGTATCAAACGAGTTTCTGGAGGTTGTCATGGGTGCCATCTTGAATTTGGTCGAGCGCAACCTGCATGAAGTGCAGGTCGACGCCGACCGCCTGCTGTTCCACATCCCGAGCAGTTCGCTGTTCGCCAGCGATGCACTGACCGGCGGCATCATCGATGCGCTGCGTGAGCAGGGCTGTTCCTCGGAAGAGTTGGTGCAGCGCCTCGGCGGGCGCTTCGCCGGCGCGGACATCGACGAAACCCTGCGCGAGCTGATGGCGCTGGAAGTGGTCAGCGACGGTTCGCCGCTGACCCCGGAAATCGCCGTCAAGCGGGTCGAGCGCACGGCGCTGAACACCGTGGTGTTGAACGTCAACACCGGCTGCAACCTGAGCTGCACCTATTGCTACAAGGAAGACCTGGCCAAGCCGTCGGCCGGCAAGAAGATGGGCGCGGAAACCGCCGAGGCTTCGGTGGAGATGCTCCTCAAGGAGTCGCCGGACGAAGAGCGCTACACCGTGGTGTTCTTCGGTGGCGAGCCGTTGTCGAACCGCAAGCTGATCGAGCACATGGTCGATTACTGCGAGCGGCGTTTCTCCGAGGCGGGCAAGCAGGTGGAGTTCGTCATGACCACCAACGCCACGCTGCTCACCGAAGAGGTCGTCGACTACCTCAACGCCCATCGTTTCGGCCTGTCGGTGAGCATCGACGGGCCGAAGACCGTGCACGACCGCAACCGCATCACGGTGGGCGGGCAGGGCACCTACGACGTGGTGCGGCGCAAGGCCGAGATGCTGCTGTCGCGCTACAACAGCCGCCCGGTCGGCGCGCGGGTCACGCTGACCACGGGTATCACCGACGTCGAGACGATCTGGGACCACCTGTTCAACGAGCTGGGGTTCGCCGAAGTCGGCTTCGCCCCGGTCACCTCCGGCGACATCAGCAGCTTCAACCTGACCGGCGAGGAGCTGGTCGAGGTGTTCGCCAACATGAAGGCGCTCGGCCGGCGTTACCTCGAAGCGGCGCTGGAGCATCGCAACATCGGTTTCTCCAACCTGCACCAGCTGATCACCGACATCCACGAAGGGCACAAGAAAGCCCTGCCGTGCGGCGCCGGGCTGAAGATGCTGGCGGTCGACCACAAGGGCGAGCTGAATCTCTGCCATCGTTTCACTGGCTCGTCCTTGCCGACCTTCGGCAACGTGCACAGCGGGGTGAAGCAGGTCGAGCTCAACGACTTCCTCTCGCAGCGCCTGGATCGCAGCAACACCGGCTGCGAGGACTGTCGGATTCGCAACCTCTGCTCGGGCGGCTGCTACCACGAGAGCTATGCGCGCTACGGCGATCCCACTCACCCGACCTATCACTACTGCGAGCTGATGCGCGACTGGGTGGACTTCGGCATCGAGGTCTACAGCCGGATCATGGCGGCCAACCCGGCCTTCATCAGCAGCTACATCACTCCGCGGAAGGCGCACTGACATGAAACATCTGAAGCCGCTCAACAACAAAGCGCAAATGCTCGACCAGGCCGCAGCCGAAGATCGCATCGAAGAGGTCCTGGCCATGAGTGCGGTGGTCGGTTGCACCTCGACCACCGATCCGGGCTGGGAAGTGGACGCCTTCGGTGGCGTGACGTCGCTGTGCCAGCCGATGGAGTCCGACCTTTACGGCTGCTCCGACCCGTGCTGGTGGCCGGCGCAGGTGCCGGACATGATGAGCACCTACCCCGACTGGAACAAGGATGCGCAGAGCTCCGGCGAAAACTGGCGCAACCTCGGCACCGTGTTCCCGAAAGACAAATGACCCGGCGAAAAGAATAAAAGGGGTACCGCTATGAAGCTTCAGTTCACCGGCAGTCTCGCTGCCACCAGTATTGGTCTGGCTATCCTCGGCGCCGCCGCCGTTGTCGGCCTGGCGCTTGGCGCGCCGAGCGCGGTCGCCGCGGAGGCCGGCCCGACGCTCAAGGCTGGTCACGAATACATGATCGCCACCAACTACCCGAACAACCTGCACGTCATCGACCTGGCCAGCGACACGCTGTACAAGACCTGCCAGCTGCCCGATGCCTTCGGCCCCGGCACCGCCATGATGGCGCCGGACCGCAAGACCGCCTTCATCCTCAACAACCACTACGGCGACCTGTACGGCGTCGACCTGGACAATTGCAAGACGGTGTTCCACGCCAAGCTGTCGGTCAATCCAGGGGAGAAGGCACGCGCGATGTTCTCCTTCGCCCTCAGCCCGGACGGCAAGGAGCTCTACACCACGGTCAATCCCACGCAGATGCTCAACGACCACTACGTGGTGCAGCAGCCGCGCCTGCAGGTGTACGACACCGCCGCCGGACTGGACGCCAAGCCGGTGCGCAGTTTCCCGATGCCCCGTCAGATCTACCTGATGCGCGCGGCGGATGACGGCACCCTCTATGTGGCCGGACCGGACATCTACAAGATGGATGTGAAGACCGGCAAGTACGAGGTGGCGGTGCCCGGCCGCAACTGGCAGCGGCCGCTCTACAGCGCACCGGACGTGCTGTATTTCTGGCCGCACCAGACGACTTACCACGAGTTCTCGATGCTCTACACCACGGCCAAGTTCAAGGACGAGAAGCAGGACCTGGCTACCGCCGACTTCGTCTATGGCTACGTCAGCATCGACCTGAAGACCGGCAAGAGCACGGTGCAGGATTTCGCGCCACTGACCGAGCTGTATTTCAGCGGCCTGCGCTCGCCGAAGGACCCGAACCAGATGTTCGGCGTACTCAATCGCCTGGCCAAGTACGACATCAAGGAGCAGAAGCTGATCAAGGCGGCCAACCTGGATCACTCCTACTACTGCATCGCCTTCAACGCCGAGGGCAGCAAGCTGTACCTGGCCGGCACCTTCAACGACATCGCGGTGTTCGATCCGGACAGTCTGGAGAAGGTGAAGAACATCAAGCTGCCGGGCGGCGACATGGCGATCACCACCACTCAGGTGTTCACCCGCTGAGCCAAGGCCCTCTCCCCGGGCGGGAGAGGACGCCTCCCGCCAGCCGGCATGTGGCCGGCAGCGTGCCATTAGACTTAAAGCTGATCGGACGGTACTTGGACGCGCTGCGTGTTGACGTTAACGTAAACGACAAGTCGCCGATCACCGCCCACAACAATCACAAAGGGGCAGCCATGAAACACCGCAGCTACACCCGCGGCCGGCAGGACAAAGACCTGCTGGCCATGACCATAGGCGATGCGTTCGACGCCACCGTTGCGCGCTTTGCCGAGCGCGAGGCGCTGGTGGTGCGCCACCAGGGCCTGCGTTTTAGCTGGGCCGAGCTGGCCGAGGCGGTCGAGCGCCATGCCCGTGCCTTGCTCGCCCTCGGCCTGCAGAGCGGCGAGCGCCTGGGCATCTGGGCGCCGAACTGCGCCGAGTGGTGCATCACCCAGTTTGCCAGCGCCAAGATCGGCGCCATCCTGGTCAACATCAATCCGGCCTATCGCAGTAGCGAGCTGGAATACGCGCTGAAGCAATCCGGCTGCCGCTGGGTGATCTGCGCCGACGCCTTCAAGGCGTCCGACTACCACGCCATGTTCCTTGGCCTGCTGCCCGAGCTGGCCCAGGCCGCGCCGGGTGAATTGAACTGCGAGCGCCTGCCGGAGCTGCGCGGCGTGGTCAGCCTGTCGAGCACTCCGCCCGCCGGGTTCCTGGCCTGGCCGGCCCTGCAGCAACGCGCCGACGCGGTCAGTCGCGAGGCCCTGGCCGAGCGTCAGGTCAGCCTGCAGTTCGACGACCCGATCAATATCCAGTACACCTCCGGCACCACCGGTTTCCCCAAGGGCGCCACCCTCAGCCACTACAACATCCTCAACAACGGCTACATGGTCGGCGAGAGCCTGGGGCTCACCGAGCAGGACCGCCTGGTGATCCCGGTGCCGCTGTACCACTGCTTCGGCATGGTGATGGGCAACCTCGGCTGTCTGACCCACGGCAGCACCATGATCTACCCGGGCGATGCCTTCGATCCGCTGGCCACGCTGAGCGCCGTTGCCGAGGAGAAGGCCACCGCACTCTACGGCGTGCCGACCATGTTCATCGCCGAACTGGATCACCCGCAGCGCGCCGAATTCGACCTCTCCAGCCTGCGCACCGGGATCATGGCCGGCGCCACTTGCCCGATCGAGGTGATGCGCCGAGTGATCGGCGAGATGCACATGAGCGAGGTGCAAATCGCCTATGGCATGACCGAAACCAGCCCGGTGTCGCTGCAGACCGGCCCGGAGGACGAGCTGGAACTGCGCGTGACCACGGTCGGCCGCACCCAGCCGCACCTGGAGAGCAAGATCGTCGACGAGGCCGGCAAGGTGGTGCCGTACGGGCAGATCGGCGAACTGTGCACCCGCGGCTACAGCGTCATGCTCGGCTACTGGAACAACCCGCAGGCCACCGCCGACGCCATCGACGCGGGCCGCTGGATGCACACCGGCGACCTCGCCTCGATGGACGACAACGGCTACGTGTGCATAGTCGGGCGCAGCAAGGACATGATCATCCGCGGCGGCGAGAACATCTATCCGCGCGAGCTCGAGGAGTTCTTCTTCACCCACCCGGCGGTGGCCGACGTGCAGGTGATCGGCATTCCCTGCAGCAAGTACGGCGAGGAAATCGTCGCCTGGATCAAGTTCCACCCCGGCCACAGCGCCACCGAGGAGGAGCTGCGCACCTGGGCCAAGGAGCGCATCGCCCACTTCAAGGTGCCGCGCTACTTCCGCTTCGTCGACGCCTTCCCGATGACGGTGACCGGCAAGATCCAGAAGTTCCGCATGCGCGAAATCAGCATTGAGGAACTGGCGCCGCCCAAGGGCAATGTCACGGCGATTCGCTAGCCAGCCTGCAAGGGAAAACATGACAGGCACGTCCGCCGAGAAAGGCACCATCTCCGTACGCCTGGTCAACGAAGCCCTGCTGGAACTGCGCCAGCAGGGCCTCGACCATCTGCGTCTGCTGGATCAGGCCGGCATTCCCGTGGAGTTGCTCGACAAGCCCTATGCGCGGGTTTCTTCGCAGCGCTACGCGCGGCTCTGGTTGCTGATCGCCGCCGCCATGGATGACGAGTTCTTTGGCATGAACGCCAGGCGCCTGAGATCCGGCAGCTTCGCCTTCATGGCCCGGGCCGCGGTCAAGGAACCCACCCTCGGTACGGCGCTGGAGGGGGCGCTGCGCTTCCTGCGGCTGATCTTCGATGACCTGACCCCGTGTCTGGAGCGCAAGGGCGGGCTGGCCGAAATCGCCCTCGACGAGCCGCCGGCAGGGCAATGTCGGGCGTTCGGCTGCTTCACCCTGTGGATGATCGTCCACGGCCTGGCCTGCTGGCTGGTCGGCCGGCGCATCCCGGTCCTGGCCGTCGACCTGCGCGGCGAGATGCCCGACTACATCGAGGACTACCGGGTGATGTTCACCGACAACCTGCATTTCTCCCGGCCGCGCAACCGCCTGTTGTTCAATGCCGACTGCCTCGACCTGCCGGTTCGGCGCAGCCGGCGCGAACTCCAGGGCTTTCTCGTCGGCGCCCCGGCCAACATCCTGGTGCGCTACCGCGACCCGCAGAGCCTGGCCGCGCGGATCAAGGCCTACCTGCGCAGCCTCAAGCCCGAGCGCTGGCCGGATGTCGAGGCGCTCTCCAGTCACTTCTACATGGCACCCTCGACGCTGCGGCGCAAACTCGCGCTCGAGGGCCAGTCCTACCAGGGGCTCAAGGACCAGGTCCGCCGCGACCTGTGTCTCGCGCGCCTGGATCGCGGCGAGATCAACTTCGGTGAACTCGCCTTGGAGCTCGGTTTCGCCGACGCCAGTGCCTTCTACAAAGCCTTCAAGAAATGGACCGGCTCGACGCCGGGGCAGTATCGCGCGCTGATCCATCCGACGGCGTCCCCTGGGTCCCAGTGACTGCCCAGGGTTGTCAAAAACGCTCGGCCAGATTGACGTCTTTCGACATTGCCGAGACCTGCCAGCGGCGCGAACATTCCGATTACTCCAGACAAAAACAAACCGGGAGTTACCGTCATGCGCGATTACTTCACCGTTGCCCACGAGTTCGACTACGCCAGTGCTGCCACCAGCACCCTGGCGGGTTCCCTCGACGCCCTTAACGCCTGTGTCGAATGCTGCGACCGGCATGCCTTGCCGGGGCGCATCGCCCTGTTCTGGGAAGGCCGCGACGGCAGCAGCGCCAACTACACCTTCAGCCAGCTGAAGGAAGAGTCCGCCCGTTTCGCCAACTTCCTCCACAGTCAGGGCGTGCGGGCTGGCGACTGCGTGTCGGGCATGCTGCCGCGCACTCCGGAACTGCTCATCACCATTCTCGGCACCTGGCGCCTCGGTGCGGTGTACCAGCCGCTGTTCACCGCCTTCGGCCCCAAGGCCATCGAGCACCGGGTGCAATGTGCCGGCTCCAAGCTGGTGGTCATCGATGCGGCCAACCGCGCCAAGCTCGATGAGGTCGAGGGCGCTCCGCTGACCGTCACGGTTGGTGGGCCGAAAGGGCAGGGCATCGCCCGCGGCGACTTTAGTTTCTGGGCCGAGCTGGAGCGCCATTCGCCGCAGTTCGAGCCGGTTATGCGCAGTGCCGAAGATCCGTTCCTGATGATGTTCACCTCCGGCACCACCGGCTTGGCCAAGCCTGTGCCGGTGCCGCTCAAGGCGATTCTCGCCTTCGTCGGCTACATGCGCGATGCGGTGGATCTGCGCCCCGAGGACGCGTTCTGGAACCTGGCCGACCCGGGCTGGGCCTATGGCCTCTACTACGCGGTCACCGGCCCCTTGGCCATGGGCCATCCGACCACCTTCTACGAGGGTGCGTTCACGGTCGAAAGCACCTGCCGGGTCATCCGCAAGTACGGCATCACCAACCTGGCCGGCTCGCCCACCGCCTATCGCCTGCTGCTGGCCGGCAAGGCCGAGGTGGAGCCGCAGCTCAAGGGCCGCCTGCGCGCCGTTAGCAGTGCCGGCGAGCCGCTGACCCCGGAAGTGATCCGCTGGTTCGAAGGCGGGCTCGGGGTGACCATCCACGACCATTACGGGCAGACCGAAACCGGCATGGTGCTGTGCAACCACCACGCCCTGCAGCACCCGGTGCGTATCGGCGCCGCCGGTTTCGCCGTGCCCGGCCACCGCGTGGTGGTGCTGGACGAGGCCAATCGCGAACTGCCGCCCGGCCAGCCGGGCATTCTCGCGGTGGACCGGCGCCAATCGCCGCTGTTCTGGTTCCCCGGCTACCTGGGCATGCCGACCAAGGCCTTCGCCGGCGACTACTACCTGAGCGGTGACACCGTGGAGCTGAACGAGGACGGCAGCATCAGCTTCGTCGGCCGCAGCGACGACGTGATCACCACCTCCGGCTACCGCGTCGGCCCCTTCGATGTGGAAAGCGCGCTGATCGAGCACCCGGCGGTGATCGAGGCGGCGGTGATCGGCAAGCCCGACCCGGAGCGCACCGAGCTGGTCAAGGCCTTCGTCGTGCTGCACGCGCAGTTCCGCCCGGACGCCGAACTGGCCAATGAGCTGCAGCAGTACGTGCGCAAGCGCCTGTCCGCCCATGCCTATCCGCGCGAGATCGAATTCGTCGCGGAACTGCCGAAAACCCCCAGCGGCAAGATCCAGCGTTTCCTCCTGCGCAATCAGGAGATCGCCAAGGCCCAGGCGCAAGCCACTGCGTCCGCCGCCCACTGATTCAGGAGTCCAGCGTGCGTATCGAAGATCGAGTATTTCTGCTCACCGGCGGCAGTTCCGGGCTGGGCTTGGCCACTGCCCGCGAGTTGATCGCCCAGGGTGGCAAGGTGGTGCTGGCCGATATCAATGCCGAGGCCGGCGCGGCGCGGGCCGAAGAGCTGGGCAGCCTGGCCCGCTTCGTACAGACCGATATCACCCGCGAGGCGGATGGCCTCCGCGCGGTCGAGGTGGCCCTGGAGGCCTTCGGCGGCCTGCATGGCTTGGTCAACTGCGCCGGCATCGCGCCGGCGGAGAAGGTCCTCGGTCGTAATGGTCCGCATGGGCTGGAGAGCTTTCGGCGGGTGATCGAGGTCAACCTGATCGGCAGCTTTAACATGCTGCGCCTGGCCGCCGAAGCCATGGTCGGAAGCCAGGCCAACGAGGAGGGCGAGCGCGGGGTGATCATCAACACCGCCTCGGTGGCGGCCTTCGACGGGCAGATCGGCCAGGCCGCCTATGCCGCCTCGAAGAGCGCGGTGGTCGGCCTGACCCTGCCGGCGGCCCGCGAACTGGCGCGCACCGGCATCCGCGTGATGTGCATCGCCCCGGGCATTTTCGAGACGCCGATGATGGCCGGCATGCCCGCGGAAGTCCGCGCTTCGCTGGCCGCCGGCGTACCGTTCCCGCCGCGCCTCGGGCGCCCGGACGAATACGCCGCGCTGGTGCGCCACATCATCGAGAACCCCATGCTCAACGGCGAGGTCATCCGCCTGGACGGCGCGCTGCGCATGGCTGCTAAGTAGGGGTTCGGGCGGGCTACGGCTGGTTTATTGGATTCCCGCCTGCGCGGGAATCCAGCGGACCGCACGGGAACGACGAGCGCATAGCCGGATGCAATCCGAAAGACCAAGGCAGCCGGCTTCCCCGGATGGCATCCGGGCTAGAGGATTTGGCAATGAGGAGTAGCGAGATGAACAGACAATCCGATCCGGTGGTCATCGTCAGTGCCGTGCGCACGCCGATGGGTGGCTTCCTCGGTGATTTCAAGGACGTCAGCGCCGCCGCACTGGGCGCCGCGTCGATCCGTGCCGCCGTCGAACGTGCCGGCCTGCCGGCCGAGGCGGTGGACGAGGCGATCATGGGCTGCGTGCTGCAGGCCGGCCAGGGCCAGGCGCCGGCGCGCCAGGCGGCCTTGGGCGCCGGGCTGCCGCAGGGCGTGGTTTGCTCGACGGTGAACAAGATGTGCGGCTCGGGGATGAAGGCGGTGATGCTCGGCCATGACCTGCTGCAGGCCGGCAGCGCCGAGGTGGTGATCGCCGGCGGCATGGAGAGCATGTCCAACGCGCCCTACCTGCTGGAGCGCGCCCGCGCCGGTTACCGCATGGGTCATGGCAAGGTACTCGACCACATGTTCCTCGATGGCCTGGAAGACGCCTACGACAAGGGCCGGCTGATGGGCAGCTTCGCCGAGGACTGCGCCCAGGACTACGGTTTTTCCCGTGAACAGCAGGACGCCTTCGCCATCGCCTCGCTGACCCGCGCCCAGCAAGCCATGGCCGAAGGCCGTTTCGCCAACGAAATCGTCGCGGTGCAGGCCAAGACGGGCCGCGAGGTGCGCAGCATCGCCAGCGACGAGCAACCGCCCAAGGCCCGGCTGGATAAGATCCCGACGCTGAAACCGGCGTTCCGCGACGGCGGCACGGTCACCGCGGCCAATGCCAGTTCGATTTCCGACGGCGCCGCCGCATTGCTGCTGATGCGCCTGTCCGCGGCCGAGAAGCTCGGCCTGACGCCGCTGGCGCGGATCAGCGGGCACGCCTCCTTCGCCCAGGCGCCGAGCCGGTTCGCCACCGCGCCGGTCGGCGCGCTGCAGCGGCTGATGGCGCGCACCGGCTGGTCGCTGAATGACGTCGACCTGTTCGAGATCAACGAGGCCTTCGCCGTGGTGCCGATGGCGGCCATGCGCGACCTCGACATTCCCCATGCCAAGCTCAACGTGCACGGCGGCGCCTGCGCCCTCGGCCACCCGATCGGCGCCTCCGGCGCGCGGGTGCTGGTGACCCTGCTCAATGCCCTGCAGCAATACGACCTCCAGCGCGGTGTGGCTTCGCTGTGCATCGGCGGCGGCGAAGCCACGGCCGTGGCCATCGAACGCCTGCGCTGAAACGGGAGAACACCATGATTCCTTCGGAACAAGACCTGCAGATCCGCGACGTCGCCCGTCAGTTCGCCCAGGAGCGGCTGAAACCCTTCGCCGCGGACTGGGATCGCGAACATCGCTTCCCCGCCGAGGCCCTGCGCGAGATGGCCGAACTCGGTTTTCTCGGCATGCTGGTGCCGGAACAGTGGGGCGGGGCGCAGACCGGGCACCTGGCCTATGCCCTGGCCCTGGAGGAAATCGCCGCCGGCGATGGCGCCTGCTCGACCATCATGAGCGTGCACAACTCGGTCGGCTGCATGCCGATCCTCAAGTTCGGCGACGACGAACAGAAGCGTCGCTTTCTCGTGCCGCTGGCCCAGGGCGCGATGCTCGGCGCCTTCGCTCTCACCGAACCGCAGGCCGGCTCCGACGCCAGCGACCTGCGCACCCGTGCGCGGCGCGACGGCGAGCACTACGTGCTGAGCGGCAGCAAGCAGTTCATCACTTCCGGCAGCCATGCCGGGGTGGTGATCGTCTTCGCCGTTACCGACCCGCAAGCCGGCAAGCGCGGCATCAGCGCCTTCATCGTGCCCACCGATAGCCCCGGCTACCAGGTGGTGCGCGTCGAGGACAAGCTCGGCCAGCACGCCTCGGACACCTGCCAGATCCAGCTCGACGAGGTGCGTATCCCGGCCTCCTTGCGCCTGGGCGCGGAAGGCGAGGGCTACCGCATCGCCTTGAGCAACCTGGAGGGCGGGCGCATCGGCATCGCCGCGCAATCGGTGGGCATGGCCCGCGCGGCCTTCGAGGCGGCGCGTGACTACGCCCACGAACGGCAGACCTTCGGCAAGCCGATCATCGAGCACCAGGCGGTGGCCTTCCGCCTGGCCGACATGGCGACCCAGATCGCCGTGGCGCGACAGATGGTGCATCACGCGGCGGCGCTGCGCGAGGCCGGGCTGCCGTGCCTGACCGAGGCGTCGATGGCCAAGCTGTTCGCCTCGGAGATGGCCGAGCGGGTCTGCTCGGCGGCGATCCAGACCCTCGGCGGCTACGGCTACCTCAAGGATTTCCCGCTCGAGCGCATCTACCGCGATGTGCGGGTGTGCCAGATCTACGAGGGCACCAGCGACGTGCAGCGGCTGGTCATCGCCCGCAACCTTTAGTCTTCCCCTTCCGTCGTGCAGGCGCCGGCCTGCCCAGCTATGTCCTGGCTCCCCGTCGGCACGGTGAGGGCGGCTTTTATTGTGCACTTCGCGGGCTGCGGCACGGGCGCAGGAGGCCCCGAATACGCCGTGCGCCGGCGCGCACGGCGGTGCTGCGGCTCAAGGCGGGCGCCAAGGCATGTAGGCGCGGGTTCCTTCAACGCAGGGCTGCCGCGTCGAGCGTCGGCTGTTCCAGGCGGTGTTCGCCGCCGCGGATCGGCAGGAAGGCATGCGCGCTGACCTTTGCTCGGCGAGTTGTCGTACGGAACCTCGTCAGCCGGCAGATCAGGCGCACGCCGGCCCCGTTGAGCTTTGTCGCGAGGCTAGATTTCAGGCTTTCTCGGCCTTAAGTTCCTGAGCAGTGACCTGCTGGCAGATCTCGATGATCTGCTCGCGCATCCAGCGGTTGGCCGGGTCCTGGTCGGTGCTTTCGTGCCAGTACAGGTGGGTTTCCAGCGCCGGCACGTCGCTCACCGGCAGGTCGACGTAGTGCAGCTGGTGGCGGCGGGCGAAGCGCTCCGGCACGGTCACCACCATGTCGGTGCTGTCGACCACAGTAGAGGCCATCAGGTAATGCTGCGAGCGCAGGGCGATCTTGCGCTGCAGGCCCATCTTGCCCAGCGCCAGGTCGATGTAGCCGAGGCCGCTGCGGCGGCTGGAAATCTGGATATGCGACAGCGACAGGTAATCGTCGAGGTTGAACTTGTCCTTGGCCAGCGGGTGACCCTTGCGCATGGCGCAAACGTAGCGGTCTTCCATCAGCTTGACGTGGCGCACCTGCGGGTCGGTATTCAGCGGCGCGTCGATGGCGAAGTCCAGACGCCCGGCGGCCAGTTCCTTGGTGGTCTCGCGGCGCTTGGCCAGGAAGCTCTCGATCTGCACATGCGAGGCCAGCCGGCGCAGGCGCTGGAACAGCGGCGGCAGGATCACCGTCTCGGTGAGGTCGGTCATGCTGATGCGGTAAGTCTTGTTCGCCTGCGCCGGGTTGAAGATGCGGCTTTCCTGCACCGATACGCGCAGCAGCTGCAGGGCGTTGCGCACCGGGCCGATGATGTTCTGCGCCATCGGCGTCGGCACCATGCCCTGGGCGGTGCGCACGAACAGCGGGTCGTTGAAAGTCTCGCGCAGGCGGGCGAGGGCGTTGGACACCGCCGGCTGGGTGATGCCGACGATCTGTCCGGCGCGAGTCAGGTTGGCCTCGGTATAGATGGCGTCGAAGACGATGAAGAGGTTGAGGTCGACCTTGTTTAGATTCATGCCGCGTGCGACTCCTGTGTTAGCCCGATCGGGTGATCGCATATCGTTTATGAATGTTTATACACGATGAGAATAGGTTAGATAAATCGTAATTGCTGTTCTAGGATCACTCTCACCTCTCAATAGCCCGTCAGAAGGTAGCCCTCGATGGATTTCGCCTATTCCCCCAAGGTTCAAGAACTGCGTGAGCGCGTCACCGCATTCATGGACGCCTACGTCTACCCGGCCGAGCCGGTGTTCGAGAAGCAGGTTGCCGAAGGCGACCGCTGGCAGCCGACGGCGATCATGGAAGAGCTGAAGGCCAAGGCCAAAGCCGAAGGGCTGTGGAACCTGTTCCTGCCGGAGTCCGATTACGGCGCCGGCCTGACCAACATGGAATACGCGCCGCTGGCCGAGATCATGGGCCGCTCGCTGATGGGTTCAGAGCCGTTCAACTGCTCGGCGCCGGACACCGGCAACATGGAAACCTTGGTGCGTTACGCCACCGAAGCACAGAAGAAACAGTGGCTGGAGCCGCTGCTCTCCGGTGAGATCCGTTCGGCCTTCGCCATGACCGAGCCGGGCGTGGCCTCGTCCGACGCCACCAACATGGAAGCCCGCGCGGTGCGCGAGGGTGACGAGTGGGTGATCAACGGCCGCAAGTGGTGGACCTCCGGCGCCTGCGACCCACGCTGCAAGATCATGATCTTCATGGGCCTGACCAATCCGGACGGTCCGCGTCATCAGCAGCACTCGATGATCCTGGTGCCGACCGACACCCCGGGGGTGAAGATCCTGCGTCCGCTGCCGGTGTTCGGCTACGACGACGCCCCGCACGGCCACGCCGAAGTGCTGTTCGAGAACGTGCGTGTGCCCTACGAGAATGTGCTGCTCGGCGAGGGCCGCGGTTTCGAGATCGCCCAGGGTCGCCTCGGCCCAGGCCGCATCCACCACTGCATGCGTTCGATCGGCATGGCCGAGCGCGCGCTGGAACTGATGTGCAAGCGCGCCGCCAGCCGTACCGCGTTCGGCCGGCCGCTGGCCCGCCTGGGTGGCAACATCGACCACATCGCCAATTCGCGCATCGAGATCAACCAGGCCCGCCTGCTGACCCTCAACGCGGCGTACATGATGGATACCGTGGGCAACAAGATCGCCCAGAGCGAGATCGCCCAGATCAAGGTGGTGGCACCGAACGTTGCGTTGAGCGTGATCGACCGCGCCATCCAGATCCACGGTGGTGCCGGTGTCTCCAATGACACGCCGCTGGCGTACTTCTACGCCATGCAGCGCACCCTGCGCCTGGCCGATGGTCCGGACGAAGTGCACCGCGCGGCGATCGGCAAGTTCGAGATCGGCAAATACGTGCCTAAGGAAATGCTCCGCAGCAGCCACTGAGTGCCGCTTTAACGCCAAGGCCCGCAATTGCGGGCCTTGGCGTTTGTGGGCTGCAGGGCTACGGCTTGGTGCACGTCGGTCTTTTGGATTGCTCCGCTGCGGGCCTGCACAAGCGCTATTCCGCGATAAAGCTGCGGTCCCGCCTTCGCGCACTACAACAAACAGCAGCCGCCTAGCGCCTTGAAATACCGCTCGCCACGGGAGTTTAGGCGCTTGGCTGGGTCCTCGACTTAACGGCGTGCCGGTGTCCGGTTCGATAGGGGCAACGCCAGACGCCTTCCCGCTGTATCCACCATTCGCCGAGGAGAGGTTGTAGGGGAATCCGCCGCTCGAAAAAAAATCTACGCTACCCAGAGTGGGTACCTACAGGTTCGGAGGAAAAAACCTCCAGAACACCAGGGGTGATAGGAATGATGGATGCCGACGAAAGCAGGCAACTACTGAGCGGCATGTTGCGGGCCGTGGCAAATCACGACCGCAGCGCCTTTGCCGCGCTGTACCGGCTGACATCGGCCAAGTTGTTTGGTATCTGCCTGCGCATGCTGCCGCAACGTAGCGATGCCGAAGATGTACTCCAGGAGGTGTATGTCACCGTATGGCATAAGGCCACGCTGTACGACGGTCAGCGGGCGAGCCCGATCACTTGGCTGGCCATGATCGCGCGCAACAAGTCCATCGATCGCCTGCGCGTCAGTGGCGTTGAACGGCACAATGAGCCCATAGAACTGCTCGAGCGCATGCATGAGCCCGAGCCGGCCAGCGACCCAGTCGAAATCGACGCTGAGCGGCGGCGTCTCGATCAGTGCCTGGCCGCTTTGGAGGATCGTCAACGCTGCGTCATCCGCACGGCGTTCTTCGATGGCTGTACCTATGAAGAACTGGCCAGTCGCAGCGGCGTGCCGCTGGGAACCATGAAAAGCTGGATTCGTCGAGGCCTGTTGCGCCTCAAGGAGTGCCTGGAAAAATGAATACACTCGACGAACCAGGCGAAGACGATGACGAACTTCGGATCGCCGAATATGTGCTGGGTGTACTTGACGCCCCAGAGCGTAAAGCCATAGAGACGCTGATCGCCAGCGATGTCGAATTCGCTGACCGATATGCCGCCTGGCAGGAACGCCTGGCCCCCTTGGCCAGCGAAATCGAACCGGTCGCGACTCCCGACTATCTCTGGTCGAGCATCGCGGCGCAGTTGCACTTTCCTGCTGCTCCTACTCCGCAGCGGGTCGAGCCGGCGCCAACAAAATTGAGATTCTGGGACAGCCTGGTGCTATGGCGTTGGCTCACTGCCGGTGGCTTTGCGTTGACCTTGCTCCTGGGGAGTCTGCTGTTGCTGAATATTCGCCCGGCGACCGATACGACTTCGCTTCCCGCCCTGACCGCCACCTTGCAACTGGAGAGTGGACAGGCCGTGTTTACAACCAGCATCGACACCCTGCGTCAGCGCATCATCGTTATCCCGAGCGCACCGGTTGAGCTCGCCGGCAGGGTCGCTGAACTGTGGTTGATCGCTCCCGGGCAGAAGCCTTATTCCCTCGGTCTGCTCGCCGCGGACCGGGCGATAACCTTGCCGATACCGCCCGACATCCGAAGCGTGACCCAGCCCCAAGCCGTGTTCGCAATCTCCCTGGAACCGCCTGGCGGGTCACCGACCGGGCAGCCGACCGGGCCGGTTATCGCCAAGGGCGAAATTTTCAGTCTCTGAGTGCATCCGCAGGCCCAGCTACTCCGTAACTCTTATGCGCCTCGATTGGAGCGCATCCCTGAACTACGGAGAACCACCATGAAACTGATTCGCCATAGCCTGGCTGCTGTCTGCCTTTCACTCGCCGCCGGATCGGTATTGCCCGCATTGGCAGCCGATAGCGTGATGGTCGGCGGCGCGGCCATGTATCCCAGCAAGACCATCGTTGAAAACGCGATGAACTCACAGGATCACACCACCCTGGTGGCAGCCGTCAAAGCCGCCGGTCTGGTCGACACCCTCAACAGCAAGGGACCGTTCACCGTCTTCGCCCCGACCAACGCAGCCTTTGCCGCCCTGCCGGCTGGTACGGTCGATAGCCTGTTGAAGCCGGAGAACAAGGCGACCCTGAGCAAGATCCTGACCTACCACGTGGTTGCCGGTAATCACACGGGGCATGAGCTGATGGCCGCCGCGAAGAAAGGGGGCGGCTGGACCAAGTTGACGTCTGTCGAAGGCGAGCCATTGATCATCAAGGAGCATGGGGAAATGCTCACCGTGACTGATGCGAAGGGCGTCTCTTCCGCAGTCACCATCGCCGATGTGAAGCAGTCCAATGGCGTCATTCATGTCGTGGATAAGGTGCTGATGCCCAAATAGGCAGGTCCAGCCTGAAGCGCCAGGGACGGCGCTGTAAGCCAACTCTGGCCACAGGCATCGAGGATGTTTTAGCCCCGGGCTCAGGCCGCGCTGTTGCGGGAGAAGCGGCGGGCGAAACCGTCCGCAACACGTCGCTTGGAATCGCGACGCACTGGGCACATTTTCCGGCCCTCAGCAGGTCACGCACCCTGACCTTTAGTGCCGAGAGCGTCCATCCGAGAGGAGACACATCATGCGCACATCAGCTTTCAGCCGTTTTACCTTCACCCCACGTCGCGCCGTCCTTTCTGCATTGCTCACGGCGAGCCTGCTGGGTGGGGCTGGGATGGCCCTGGCCGGGGATCAGCCTGACCCCCAGCGACCGATCGAAGTGAACCAGACCGACGGTTTCGGCAACGAACGCCTGGTCGCCTTCACTTACTTCATGAACTTCGACTGCGTCCATGGGCCCTTCGACAACTTCGATAACAACAAGGACGAACTCGGTAATCCGAAGGTCGCAGCCGTGGACCCGGACCAGTTCCAGACCGGCGACCCGCAGGCGCGCCAGACATCGGGATGCGTGGTGGGGGTGCAACCCGGGCTGGACCCTGCCGGCAAACCGGTCGAGCAAACGGAAAAGCTCTTTGTCATAGTGCCCTTCTTCGACAAGGGCGGCGAGGCAGCCACGCCGGAGCTGACGGGCGCGCTGAGACAGCTGTTCGGGTTCGTCCCGGAGGCGTTCAACCCGACACCCCAGGTAGCCGTGCAATGTCCTGAGCCCGGCTTGCCCCTCACCCAGCACCAAGGTGCCTTCGGTACCTGCACCATGCATCCCAAGCAGTTGGACCTCGGCCCCGTGCTGACGGCCCTGGGCAAGAATCCGGACGCCACCCCGCTCAACGTGCCGCTGCCGAATCACAGCCACATCATTCGAGGTGCCAATTTCGGTGCCGTGTGGTGGCAGATTATCGTCGTGCTGATTAACGATGCGAATTTCTGGCCGGATGCGAATGGCATGACGCCCACCGGGCAGATGTTGAACTCCGTCGAGGCGCTTCGCGCCGTGCAGGCGGCCGGCAAAGCCTCGGCGGATGTGCCGAGCAACTTCTTCCTGTTCTTCGACTCGCGTCAGTTCCAGCACTGAAGTCGACGCCTTGACAAGGGTTGCCCCGTGGTCAGTTCGCTGACCGCGGGGCGTAGTTGATGGGGGCGCTTAGTGCTGCATGGGGGAGGTTTTTGTGTAGGAGCGGATTTATCCGCGAATCAGGGATAAAGGTAGTGCCAAACCTTTCGCGAATGGGTTTGCGCCTACAGGTTTGGAATGAGCTGACCGCCCACCGGGTAAGGGATGCTGCACCCAGGATGCAGGCCGGGACGCGCAGCGGGTGTCTGGAACCTCAGGGCGGCGTGGGATCACTGCTGTCCAGGTCATCGCTCTGCTGGTGCAACCAGTGCACGCGCAGGTGCAACTGGGCGGCGAAGGCGCGGGCAGCCTGTTCCTGCGCGAAGGTCACGCAGCGGCGCCCGAGGCGCACTTGCCACAGCTGCTTGCCGCGCCTGTCGACGGATTCGATCTGCACATCCTGCATGTCCACGGCCTTCTTACTCTCCAGCTAGCTCTGCTCGGCTTTGTCGCGCGTCCTCAACAGTGATAGCAGAACGCCGCCAGCCAGCAGGCCGAAGGTTACGCCAAGCGAGAGCCAGGCGGGAATCTTGCCGATGATGCCGTGCAGGAAAATCTTCCCGCCGATGAAGATCAGCACCAGCGCCAGGGCGTATTTCAGGTAGACGAAGCGGTACATCAGCGCCGCCAGGGTGAAATACAGCGCGCGTAGACCGAGGATGGCGAAGATGTTCGAGGTGTAGACGATGAACGGGTCCTGGGTGATGGCGAACACCGCCGGCACGCTGTCGACGGCGAACACCAGGTCGGCCAGCTCGATCAGCACCAGGGCGAGAAACAGCGGGGTGGCGTACAGCAGCGTCTGGCTCTCGCCGGTCTTGCGCAGGCGCACGAAGAAATGGCCGGCGTGCAGTTCGTCGGTGACGCGGATATGCCGGCGCAGAAAACGCAGCATCGGGTTCTGCGTCAGGTCCGGATGGGCCTCTTGCTGGCTGAACAGCATTTTCACCCCGGTGATCAGCAGGAAGGCGCCGAACACATAGAGGATCCAGTCGAACTCCTTAATCAGCGCCGTACCCAGGCCGATCATGATGGCGCGCAGGATGATCACCCCGAGGATGCCCCAGAACAGCACGCGGTGCTGATAGCGGCGGGGGATGGCGAAGAAGCCGAGGATAGTCGCCATGACGAAGACGTTGTCCATCGACAGCGACTGCTCGACCAGGAAGCCGGTATAGAACTCCAACGCGCTCTGCGTCCCCAGCTCATGCCAGACCCACACGCCAAACAACACACCGACGGCGAAATAGCCGCTGTACAGCAGCAGGCTTTCGCGCATTTCGATTTCGTGCTGATCGCGGTGCAGGACGCCGAGGTCGAGCACCAGCAGGGCAAGGACGATGCTGATGAACACCAGCCACAGCCAAGTGGCGGTGCCGAGGAATTCGCCGGTGAAGAACGCGTGTAGAGCTTCCATTGAGCCCCTCCTTGGATGTCGGACGTTGACGAATCAACAGTGACTCCGACATCACGGTGAATGATCACCGCCAGAGGGGCCCGGTGCCACTCCACCAAGGCTAGGAGCGCCGGCGCCGCCCTGGCAAGCGCAGGGGTGTAAGAAATTGCGTCCTCAGGCGGAACCGGCGAGCTGGCGATTGCGCCACCGGGCTGCGCAGTACCGTGGGTTGGGTGGAGCGCAGCGATACCCAACGAACCGTAGTCCACGGGTATCGCTACGCTCAACCCATCCTACCGATGAGCTCCAGGCGTAAGCCGGGGCGCCGCATTACCCGTCAGCCAGGCTGTCAGCACATCCCGAAGCGGTAGGCGCGAATTCATTCGCGAACGGGCTTGGCCCTTGCTCGCGGATCAATCCGCGCCTACAAAAACACTGACCCAGGCAACACGCCACTGGGACATAGCCTTCGGAAAGGCGTAGTCGTAAAGCCTCCGGCTTAACCACACCCAGGTAAAAGATATGGCAGTGCTGGCAGGCACATCGACTCAAGTCATCCCACGGACGGTCTGGGCGCTGGGATTCGTCAGCCTGTTCATGGATTTATCGTCGGAGCTGGTGCATAGCCTGTTGCCCGTGTTTCTGGTGGGCACGCTGGGCGTGAGCATGCTGACCGTCGGACTGATCGAGGGGGTGGCGGAGGCGACTGCGCTGATCGTTAAAGTCTTTTCCGGGGCGATCAGTGACTTCATCGGTCGTCGGAAAGGATTATTGCTGCTCGGCTACGGCCTGGCGGCGCTGACCAAGCCGTTGTTTCCCCTGGCAGCCTCGGCAGAGATGGTCTTTAGCGCCCGATTCCTGGACCGGATAGGCAAGGGCATTCGCGGCGCGCCACGTGACGCGCTAGTCGCTGATGTGGCCCCGCCGGCCATCCGCGGCGCCTGTTTCGGGTTGCGTCAGTCAATGGATACCGTGGGTGCCTTTTTAGGGCCAATCCTGGCGATCCTGCTGATGCTTTGGTTGGCCGCCGATATTGCGCTGGTGTTGTGGTTTGCAGTGATTCCCGCACTGCTGGCGGTCGGACTGCTCTTCTTCGCGGTGAGTGAGCCGCACCACGAAACGACGCCACACCATTTCCGTTCGCCCATCCGTCTCAACGTATTGGGCCAGTTCTCGCAGGCCTACTGGTGGGTCGTAGGGATAGGCGCGATCTTCGCCCTGGCGCGCTTCAGCGAAGCGTTTCTGGTGTTGCGTGCGCAGCAACTGGGGTTTTCCGTCACCTGGGTACCCCTGGTCATGGTCGTGATGGCGGGGTTCTACATGCTCTCGGCCTACCCGGTGGGGAAATGGTCAGATCGCATCAGCCGCCCAGCCTTGCTGAGTGCCGGTTTGCTGCTGCTGATCCTGGCCGACCTGGTGTTGGCCTGCGCCGAATCAGTCGCCATGGTTCTGCTCGGCGTCGCCCTGTGGGGGCTGCACATGGGGTTCAGCCAAGGCACTTTGGCGACCCTGGTAGCGGACACGGCACCTGCCGATCTCAAGGGCACCGCCTTCGGCCTATTCAACCTTGTGAGCGGGATCGCGTTGCTGCTGGCCAGCGTATTTGCCGGCTGGCTCTGGCAGGTTTACGGCGCTGCGGTGGCCTTCTACGCCGGGGCAGGGTTTTCTGCAGCGTCGCTGCTGCTGCTTTTGATCAGGCGGCGATTGCGCTGAAGCCTGACCGTCATGGCCAGGCGCAGGTCCCGCTAGAGCGCTCAGCGTCTCTTGCACGGCAATGCTCCAGTCGCTGAGCGCAGCAAGACCCATCAGGATGAATGTCCTGACTCCCCCCTTGCTTCGCCTAGTAAACCCAGACCTCTACCCGGCGATTCTTCAAACGGCCATCCTCGACGTCGTTGGCGGCCACCGGCAGCCGGTCGCCGAGCCCGGTGATCTCGCGGAAGGCCACCCCGTGGCGGGCCAATTCGCGGCGCACGGCCATGGCGCGCAGCTTCGACAGCAGCGCGGCGCGGGCCGGATCGAGCTTGGGGTCGCCGAAACCGACCAGCACCACCTGCTGATTCAGCTTGTCGTGGCTCTGCAGATAGTCCAGCACCCGCTCGAGGTCGCGCTGCGCCTTGTTGTCCAGCGTCGCGCTGCCTTCCTGAAAGCGGAAGTTCACCGACAGCCGCCGCGCTTGGCTGGCGAGTGTGCGGTAATCATCGGGCATTGCCGGGTTCGGCGTGACCTGGATGGCCTGCACGGTCTGGGCGATGAAGCCGTTCTGCTCGACGATCGCCTGGCCACGCGGGCTGTGGGCGAACTGCACCAGAGCCTGGGCCCAGGGGTTCGCCTGGCCGGGCAGGACGTAGAAGAACAGCCGGCGCGACAGCGGATAGTCCTCGGTGGCGATCTGCGAGGTGGAGGGCGGCAGCGGCTGCGACTCGCCATCGGCGATGGCCACGGCCTTGGCCTGGCGGATATAGGGCAGGCCGATGAAACCGATGCCATGGACATCCTGGCTGACCAAGTCGGACAGCTGCTCGCTGGACTCAAAGCGCTTGGCATTCGCTGCCAGCACCTTGCCGTGGGCGGCCAGGACCAGTTCCTTGAAGGTGTCATAGGTGCCGGAGTTGTCATCGCGCGCGTAAACGTGGATCTCGCCGCCACGGCCGCCAATTTCCTCCCAGGTGCGCACTTCACCGGCGAAGATCCGTGCCAGTTGCTCGGTGTTCAGGGTGCTCAGCGGGTTGCTCGGATGCAGGATGATCGCCAGGCCGTCGAGGGCGATGATCTGTTCGGCGGCCCGACTTTTCAGGTCGCCGAGCGCGGCCAGTTGCTGCACTTCACTTGCCTTGATCGGGCGCGAGGAAGCAGCCAAGTCGGCGCTGCCGTCCTTGAGGGCGACGAAGCCGGTGCCCGAGCCGTGAGCGGCGACTTCGATGCGTACTTCCCGGCCATCCGCCGAGCGACCGACGACCCGCTGTTCGTTTTCTGCGGAGCCTTGCTGGATGTGGATATCGCGAAGTCCCCGTTCCTCGAACAGGCCCTTGACCAGCGCCGGCCCCAGTTTGGCGCCGATGGTGTTGGAGCCCTGAATGCGCAGCACCGTGGTCGAGGCGTCGGGCTGAGCGGCGAACACCGACCAGGGCAGGGCGTAGCAGATGAAGCCGAGCAGCAGCCAGCTGATGGTGGCGGGCCAGGAATCCGCCGGTCGGCGGGAGAGGGGGGGCAGCATGAGCGCGTCCTTGGAGTGATCCGATGGCCGGCAGGCTAAGCAGCAAAGATGACAGGAGCGTGACGAAATGATGTCACGCCTGCGCGGTCGGCTCTGGCAGAACGGCTTTCTCCGGTGCGACGAGAGCAAGCTGTCGAGGCAGCGCCCCCTGCGGTTGGCATATTCCCCGACGGCGGTGAACACTCTGATGGCGTCGAAGGCATAAGCGGGCGGTATGCCGTGTGCCTGGAGCGACTGTTCCCCGGTCGGAGATGAGCTGCAACAAAAAAGCCCGGCGGTATCTCGGATACCGCCGGGCTTTTTTAGGTTCTGTACGAAAACTGCCTGCGCTCGGTGATGCTGCGTTAAAAAGTGGTTCGGACTGCTCATTTACAACTCGTAAACTCCGCGTCCTCGCCACTTTTTGCCTTGCCTGACCTTCGCTCGGCGACTTTTCGTACAGAACCTAGGGTGCGGAAGGTGACTAGCTCAGCTCCAGCCAGATCGGCGCGTGATCGGAGGGCTTCTCCATGGCGCGCAACTCGTAGTCGACCCCGGCGTCCTTGAACCGCGCCAGCAGCGGGTCGGAGGCCAGGATCACGTCGATGCGCAGGCCGCGCTTGGGTTCGTCCTCGAAGCCGCGGCTGCGGTAGTCGAACCAGCTGAAGCGGTCGCTGACCGTCGGGTTGAGGTGGCGGAAGCTGTCCACCAGGCCCCAGCTCTTCAGGGTCGCCAGCCATTCGCGCTCTTCCGGCAGGAAGCTGCACTTGCCGGTCTTCAGCCAGCGCAGGCGGTTGACCTCGCCGATGCCGATGTCACTGTCTTCCGGCGAGATGTTGATATCGCCCATCACCACCAGCGGCTGGCTGGGCAGGAACTGGTTGATCAGCAGCTGCTGCAGATCGGTATAGAAGCGCTGCTTGGCCGGAAACTTGGTCGGATGGTCGCGGCTTTCGCCCTGGGGGAAGTAGCCGTTCATGATGGTGATCGGGTTGCCCTGGGCATCGGCGAAGGTGCCCCAGATGAAACGCCGCTGCGCTTCCTCGTCATCGCCGGGAAAGCCTTTGTTCAGCACCAGCGGTTCCTGGCGCGAGAGCAGGGCCACGCCGTAGTGACCCTTCTGGCCGTGGTAGTGCACGTGGTAGCCGAGCTGACGGATTTCCGCTTCGGGGAACTGCTCATCGCTGACCTTGGTCTCCTGCAGACCGATGACATCCGGCTGGTGTTTGTCGATCAGCGCCGCCAGTTGATGGGGGCGGGCGCGCAGGCCATTGATATTGAAAGAAACGATCTTCATGGCGGGCCATCCTGGGAAAAGCCCGATGCTAGCCCATCACCTCCGACGCGGCCAGTCGCCTGGCAGCTGCCATGGCCCGGTGCTAACGTGGCTGAGAACCTGACTCGGATCTGCTGCACGTCGGCTATACGGCGTTAAAAATGGCTGACTCTAGCTCGCGAGACCCGAAACAGGCTCTGCGGGCCGAAAAAATACCGATAACAATAACTAGAGGTCACCGTGAATGCCGAACTCCCATCTTCCCAGCGCTCCCGTTGAAATCCGCATGCTCGATAGCAGCTTCGTCCGCGAGGCGCGTTCGCTGCTGTACCACGCCTATCGCCATGAGCCGACCTTCGCTTACCTGTTCGAGGCCGAGCGTCCGGGCTATGACCAGCGCGTGCGCGCCACCGTGCGTGAACTGGTGCTGCAGCATTTCGCCGAGGAGCTGCCGGCCATCGGCCTGCTGATCGAGGACCGCCTGGTCGGTATCGCCCTGGTAGCGCCGCCGCAACGTCGTCTGGACATCACCGAGAGCTGGGGTTGGCGTTTGCGCATGTTGCTGACCACCGGTTTCCGCTGCACCAAACGCTATCTGGAATACCACGACGCCGTGCTCGCCTGCCTGCCGCCTGGGCCGTACCACGTGCTGCCGCTGCTCGGCGTGCATCCGGAGTTCCAGGGCCATCACCTCGGCGAGCAGCTGCTCACCGCCCTGCACGACTGGTGCGCCGAGGACACCGGCTCGCAAGGCGTGGTGCTGGATACCGGCAACCCGCGCTATCTGGACTTCTATGCCCGCCAGGGCTACGAGGAAATCGGCGAGGTGGCGGTCGGGCCGATCCGTGAGCACGTGTTCTTCCATCCCAACCCGCGCCCGGCGGCGCTGGCCAGCGCATAGCTTGGGTTGGGGCCTGCGCTCAACCCGATTGACGACTCCGCGCTCTGCGGCGGACCGCTCTAGCCAGCGGCCGCCGCCGTGCTAGCATCCGCGCCCATGAGTTTCCAAGGAAAGATTGCGACGGTCCTGATGCTGCTGGTCGTCGCCTCCACCGCACTGGCGCAAGGCCAATTGGACGTGCGCATCGAGCCGCGCAACGCCGCGCTGAAAAGCAATGTGGAAGGCTACGTCGGCAACCTCGCCGCACCTGACGAGGCGGCGCTGCAACGCCTGCGCCGCAGCGCCGAGGTGCAGGCACGGCAGGCCGCCGAAGCGCTGGGCTATTACCAGGCGCGGATCGACAGCGAAGTGAAGACGGTCGAAGCCGGCAAGCCAGCGCGGCTGATTCTGCATGTCGAACCCGGCGAGCCGGTGCGCTTGCGCGAGGTGACGGTGCGTATCGAAGGCCCGGCGACCCGGCTCAAGGGCTTCAGCCTGCCGCACAGCGCCCAGCTCAAGCCCGGTGCGCAGCTCAACCACGGCAGCTACGAGGACGCCAAACGGCTAATCCAGAACCAGGCGTCGCGCTACGGCTTCTTCCGCGGCCAGTTCACCCGCCAGCGCCTGAGCGTCGACCCGCCAGCCGGCGTCGCCGATATCGAACTGGTCTATGACAGCGGCCCGCGCTACCGGCTCGGCGCGGTGAAGTTCGCTGGCGACGCGCCGTTCGACGAAGAACTGCTGCAACGCATGGTGCCGTTCCAGCCCGGCACGCCCTACGACTCGGAACTGATCGCCGACCTCTACCAGTCGCTGCAGGGCAGCGGCTATTTCGACAGCGTGCGGGTCGACGCGGTGCCGGCCCAGGCCAGCGCCGAAGCAATCCCGGTGGATGTCCAGCTGACCACCCGCAAGCCGCGCACCTTTGGCCTCGGCGGTGGTTTCTCCACCGACGTCGGCCCGCGCGGGCGCTTCAACTGGACGCGTCACTGGGCCAATCCGCAGGGCCACAGCTACGGCTTCGAGAGCGAACTGTCGGCGCCGCGGCAGAACGTCGGCCTGTGGTACGACATCCCGCTCGATCCGCCGCTGACCGACAAGTTGCGCTTCGCCGGCGGCTACCAGTACGAAGAGATCGCCGATACCGACAGCCTGAGCAAGCTGCTCAAGCTCGGCCCGGAGTGGCACCACCGCACGGACGGCGGCTGGCAGCAGGTGCTGTCGCTGAAGTGGCAGCGCGAGGAATTCCGCCTGGGCGACGACTCCGGTCTGAGCAACCTGTTGCTGCCGGGCGTCAGCTACGCCTACCTGCAGAGCGACAACCGCCTCGACCCGCACAACGGCTATCGCCTGCAGTTCGATGTGGCGGTGGCGAAGAAGGGGCTGCTGTCGGATGCCGACGTGGTGCACGGCAACGTCATGCTCAAGGGCCTGACTACCCTGTGGCAGCGCCACCGCCTGCTCGGCCGCCTGCAACTGGGCGGCACCGAAACCACCGACTACGATTCGATCCCGCCGTCGCTGCGCTACTACGCCGGTGGCGACCAGAGCGTGCGCGGCTACGACTACCAGTCGCTGTCGCCGCAGGATAACGAGGGTGACCGGGTCGGCGGCCGCTATATGGTCGCTGGCAGCGTCGAGTACCAGTACGCCATCGCCGAGAAGTGGCGGGTGGCGACCTTCGTCGACCAGGGCAACGCCTTCGACTCGCTGGAAATTCCCACCCTCAAGACCGGCGTCGGCATGGGCCTGCGCTGGGTCTCGCCGGTGGGGCCACTGCGCCTCGACCTGGCCCGCGCGCTGGACGGCGACGGTGGCTTGCGCCTGCACTTTTCCATGGGGCCGGAATTATGAGGCGCAAACGCATCGCCTTCACTTTGTTGGCGCTACTTCTGGCGCTGCCGCTGGCCGTTGCGTTGCTGCTCGGCACCAGCACGGGCAGCCGCTGGTTGCTGGGCTGGATGCCAGGCGTGCAGGTGGACGGCTTCGATGGCCGCCTGGGCGGGCGCTGGCAGGCCGAACGCTTGCTCTGGCAGCAGGACGGCCAACAGCTTGAGCTGCTGGCGCCGCGCTTCGAGTGGTCGCCGGCTTGCCTGCTGCGTCTGACCCTGTGCCTGGAGCGAGTCGAGGCGGAGCAGGTGCGCCTGGTTTTTCCGCCCGGCGCAGAGCGCGATGACACGCCGCTCAGCCTGCCCGCGCTGCGCCTGCCGTTGGCCATCGAGCTGGGCGAGGTGCGGGTCGGCAGCCTGACGCTGGATGGCGCGGAGCAACTGCGCGAACTGCAACTGCGCGCGCACTGGGCTGGCGACGGCCTGGCGATCGAGCGCCTGAGCCTGCGCCAGGGCGATCTGGCCCTCGCCCTGACCGGCAAGCTCAAGCCCGAGGGCGACTGGCCGCTCGAGGCGCAGGGTACGCTCGACCTGCCGGCGCCGGAGCAGCAACCCTGGCGCCTGGCTTTGCAGGCACGCGGCGAGCTGCAGCGCAGCCTGCAGCTGACGGCAGACAGCAGCGGTTATCTGGCCGGTCGCCTGATCGGCGAGGTGCAGCCGCTGGCCGAGCACCTGCCGGCCAGCGCCCAGCTCAGCACCGAGGGCTTCAAGGCCACCCGCGAATTGCCGGATACCCTGCGTCTCGACCAGGTGCAATTGAACGCCAGCGGCGATCTCAAGGACGGCTATCAGGTCCGCGGCAGCGCCAGCCTGCCGGGCGAGGGCGGTGCCGTGGCGCTGCAGTTGCAGGGGCGGGTGGATGCGCAGGGCGCCGATATCGCCGCGCTGCGCCTGGACGCCGGCCAGGATCGGCAGGCGACGCTGGAAGGTCGGTTGGACTGGCAGGATGGCTTCGCCGCAGACAGCCGCCTACGCTGGCAGGACTTTCCCTGGCAGCGCCTGTACCCCGTGGAGCAGGAACCGCCTGTGGCGCTGCGTCGCCTGAAAGCGGAGTTGCAGTACCGCGATGGCAACTACCTGGGCAATTTCGATGCCGCGCTCGACGGCCCGGCTGGCGCCTTCAGCGTGCAAAGCCCGGTCAGCGGCGATCTGCAGCAGGTGCACCTGCCTTCGCTGCAGCTGCAGGCCGGCCAGGGCAAGGCCGAAGGCCAGCTCAGCCTGCGCTTCGCCGAGGGGCTGGCCTGGGGCGCCGCGCTCGATCTCAGCGCCCTCGACCCTTCCTACTGGCTGAAAGAGCTGCCCGGCGAACTGGCCGGCACGCTACGCAGCCAGGGCGAATGGCGCGACGAGCAACTGCGCCTGAATGCCGACCTCAACCTCAAGGGGCGCCTGCGTGGCCAACCGGCGCTGCTGCAGTTGCAGGGGGCCGGCGCCGACAGCGCCTGGAAGTTCGAGCAGCTGGACCTGCGCCTGGGCGACAACCGCATCCACGGCAACGGCGCGCTCGATCAGCGCCTGCAGGGGCAACTGCAACTGGCCATGCCGCGCCTGGGCCAGCTCTGGCCCGGCCTGCAGGGCCGGCTCGACGGTCGTCTCGACCTGGCCGGCACGCTGCAGGCGCCGCAGGGCCAGCTGACGCTGCAAGGGCAAGGCTTGGCACTCGACGACCGGCGCCTGCAACGCCTCGAGCTCAATGCCCGCCTCGATGGCGCCCAGCGTGGCCGCTTGAGCCTGACCGGCGCCGGCATCCGCCTGGGTGACAGCGAGCTCGGCAGCCTGGTCGCCAAAGGCGAGGGGGATAGCCGCCGCCAGCGTCTGGACCTCGATCTGCAGGGGCCGCAGCTGCAAGCCGAACTCGGCTTCGACGGCGCCCTCGAGCAGCTGCCGAGCGGCTGGAACTGGCGCGGGCGCCTGGCGCGCGGCGAACTGCAGGCCGGCGGGCAGGACTGGCGCCTGCAGCAGGCGGCGCGGCTGGAGCGGCTGGCCGATGGCCGTCTCAACCTCGGCGCCAATTGCTGGGTGTCCGGCGCCGCCAGCCTGTGCGGCGAGGACGCAAAACTACTGCCCGAACCGCGTCTGCGTTACCGCCTGCGCGACTTTCCGCTGGCCAGTCTGGGCCCCTGGCTGCCGGACGACTTCGCCTGGGACGGCCAGCTCTCCGCCGACCTGCAGCTCGATCTGCCGGCCAGCGGCCCCAACGGCCAGGTGCGGGTGGATGCCGGCAGCGGCAACCTGCGCGTGCGCGAGCAGGGCCAATGGCTGAGCTTCCCGTACAGCCGTCTGGCATTGGAAAGCAGCCTGCGGCCGCAGCGCATCGACAGTCTGCTGCAGTTCCAAGGGGGACCGCTCGGCGAGCTCTCACTGCAAGCCCGGCTCGATCCGCGCCCGGCGAGCAAGCCGCTGGCCGGCGAATTCCGTCTGAGCGGCGTCGACCTGGCGGTGGCGCGACCCTTCCTGCCGATGGTCGAGCATTTGGCCGGGCGCCTGAGCGGCAGCGGCCGGATCAGCGGCGGCCTGCTGGCCCCGCGTATCGACGGCAACCTGAGCCTGAGCGGCGGCGAGATCAGTGGGCCGCAGCTGCCGACCCGTTTCGAGCAGCTCGAGGTGCAGGCGCAGATCGCCGGCGAAAGCCTGCAATTGCGGGGCAACTGGCGCAGTGGTGAGCAGGGTAAGGGCAGCCTGAGCGGGCAACTGAACTGGGCGCAGGCCATGGAAGGCGACTTGCAGGTGCGCGGCGAGCGGCTGCCGGTCAGCGTCGAGCCCTATGCCAACCTCGAAGTCGAACCGAATCTGGTGGCGCGGCTGGCCGAAGGGCGGTTGGCGATTGCCGGCCAGGTGCAGGTACCGCGCGGCACGATCGAGATTCGCCAGTTGCCGCCCTCGACGGTAAAAGTATCCGACGATGCGGTGGTGGTCGGCCGTCAGCAGGAGGAACGACAAGCGCTGGGCATGGCGATGGACCTCGACGTCGAGGTCGGTAGCGACAAGCTGAGCTTCAGCGGCTTTGGCCTGAATGCCGAATTGGCCGGGCGCTTGAAGATCGGCGACAACCTCGACACCCGCGGCGAGCTGGATCTCAACAATGGCCTCTACCGTGCCTATGGCCAGCGCCTGCAGATCCGCCGCGCGCGCCTGCTGTTCACCGGGCCGATCGACCAGCCGTACCTGGATGTCGAGGCGATCCGCCGCGTCGACGAGGTGGTCGCCGGCCTGCGCATCAGCGGCAGCGCCGCGCAGCCGCGCACCCAGGTGTTCGCCGAGCCGGCGATGAGTGAGGAGCAGGCGTTGTCCTACCTGGTGCTCGGCCGCCCGCTGGGTGGTACCGGCGAGGACAGCAACCTGCTGGCGCAGGCGGCGCTGGGCCTGGGCCTGGCCGGCAGTTCGTCGGTCACCGGCAGCCTGGCCCAGCGCCTCGGTATCAGCGACTTCCAGCTCGACACCAGCGGTGCCGGCCAGAGCACCAGCGTGGTCGCCAGCGGCAAGCTGTCCGAGCGCCTGAGCCTGCGCTACGGGGTCGGCGTGTTCGAGCCGGCCAGCACCGTCGCCCTGCGCTACGAGCTGACCCGCCGGCTCTATCTGGAAGCCGCCAGCGGCTTGGCCAGCTCGCTGGATCTGTTCTACAAACGCGATTTCTGATCGCGTGCCGGTTCCTGCAGCGGCCGTAGGATGGGTCGAGCGCAGCGATACCCATGCGGTCATGGTGAGGGCTAATCGTTGCGCGGGGGATTGGCCGCGAGGGCAGCTGGATAGGCTGAGTTGCGCCAGTCGGCCCGAGAAAATGTATACAATTGACCATAAGGTCAGGACATTTCTGCCCATGCGTGCTTAACTTTCCCGCCTACTCCTCCCACCCAACAAGAAGGACTCCTTCCATGTCTCAAGTGACCCTCAAAGGCAACCCGATCCAAGTCGACGGCGAGCTGCCGAAAGTTGGCCAACAAGCCCCGGCATTCAGCCTGGTCGGCAAAGACCTGGGCGACGTGACCCTGGCCAGCCTGGCCGGCAAGCGCAAGGTGCTGAACATTTTCCCCAGCATTGATACCCCGACCTGCGCCACCTCGGTGCGCAAGTTCAACGCCGAAACCAGCAAGCTGGCCAACACCGTGGTGCTGTGCATCTCCGCCGATCTGCCGTTCGCTCAGGCGCGCTTCTGTGGCGCCGAAGGCCTGGATAACGTGGTGAACCTGTCGACCATGCGCGGCGCCGAGTTCCTCAAGAACTATGGCGTGGCCATCGCCAATGGCCCGCTGGCCGGGGTCGCCGCCCGTGCCGTGGTGGTGCTGGACGAGCACGACAAGGTGCTGCACAGCGAGCTGGTCGGCGAGATCGCCAACGAGCCGAATTACGAAGCAGCCACTGCGGCGCTCACCAAGTAATACCCGGCAATATTAAAAACGGCCTGCTTAGTCAGGCCGTTTTTATTTGTGCGTCATGGGCTTAGAAGCGTAAGTGCGTGATGATTCGTAGGGTCGGTTAGCCGTAGGCGTAACCCACCAACCCTGTCGGACACCGGTGTCCAGGGCGACCGCGCCGCTGGGTTACGCCGCTACGCGGCTAACCCGCCCTTGGGAAGCGGTGCTCAACACTCAACTTTTTATTTGCGGGTCATGGGTTTAGAAGCGTAAGTGCAAGGTAAAAGGCCGGTAAAGAGGCTTTGCTTGGAGGCCGCCAGTGCTTATCGTGCAGTCTCCCCAAGACATTGACTGTGCATCATGGCCGATCGCTCCCTGAATACCCCTGCTTCCCGTTCCTCCCGTCGCTGGAAGATCCTCGGCTTAGGCGTGATTGCTGTCGCCGCGCTGGTCTGGTGGCAATGGCCGGCCTCGAAGAGCGAGGAGGGTAGCCGTGCCAAGCCGGAGCAGGGCTCCCTGACCCAGCCGGCCGGTGGTGGTCGGCGTGGTGGCCCGCCCGGATTCGGCGGTTTCAGCGCTGGTCCGACGCCGGTGCGCGTGGCCGCCGCCAGCGCGGGGGATTTCCCGGTCTACTACAAGGCGCTGGGCACGGTGACGGCGCTGAATACCGTCAATGTCCGCGGCCGCGTAGACGGCCAGCTGGTCAAGCTGCTGGTCGAGGAAGGGCAAATGGTCAAGGCCGGTAGCGTTCTCGCGCAGATCGACCCGCGCCCCTTCCAGGTCGCCCTGCAACAGGCCGAAGGTACGCTGCAGGAGAACCAGGCGCAGCTGACCAACGCCGAGCTGGACCTCAAGCGCTACCAGGGCCTGTATGCCGAGGACAGCATCGCCAAGCAGACCCTCGATACCCAGCAGGCGCTGGTCAACCAGTATCGCGGCACCATCAAGGGCAACCAGGCCGAGGTGGCCCAGGCGCGTCTGAACCTCGAATTCACCCAGGTCAAGGCGCCGATTTCCGGGCGTCTGGGCCTACGCCAGGTGGATGTCGGCAACCTGGTCAGCTCCGGCGACACCACGCCGCTGGTGGTGATCACCCAGACCCAACCGATCAGTGTCAGTTTCACCCTGCCCGAGCGCGACCTGCCGGACGTGATCGAGCACTACCGCAGCGGCCTGCCGATGGTGGTCGAGGCCTGGGATCGCGGCGACAGCCGCCTGCAGGCCGAGGGTGTGCTGCACAGCCTGGACAACCAGATCGACACCACCACCGGCACCCTCAAGCTCAAGGCGCGTTTCGCCAACGACAAGGAAAGCCTGTTCCCCAACCAGTTCGTCAACGTGCGCCTGCGCGCCAACACCCTCAAGGATGTCGTACTGGTGCCCACGGCGGCGGTGCAGTTCGGTAATAGCGGCTCGTTCGTCTATGTGCTCGATGGCGACAAGAAGGTGAAGATGCGCCCGTTGCAGGTCGGCCCCAACGATGGCGCGCGCACGGTGATCACCGCCGGGTTGAAGCCCGGCGAGCGGGTGGTGCTGGAAGGCACCGATCGCCTGCGCGACGGCAGCGACGTGGAGGTGGTGCACGACAGCGATGCCGTGCCGGCCACGCCGAGCGAGCAGCTGCACGGCGACGGTAGCGCCGTCGAGCAGCCGAACACGGCCAAAGCGGCAAAAGCCGGCGTATGAACCTGTCCCGGCTGTTCATCCTCCGCCCGGTCGCCACCACCCTGAGCATGCTGGCGATCCTCCTCGCCGGCCTGATCGCCTACCGGCTGTTGCCGGTGGCGGCGCTGCCACAAGTGGATTACCCGACCATCCGCGTGCTCACCCTGTATCCCGGCGCCAGCCCGGAGGTGATGACCAGTGCGGTGACCGCGCCGCTGGAACGCCAGTTCGGGCAGATGCCGGGGCTGGCGCAGATGTCCTCGACCAGCTCGGGTGGCGCCTCGGTGATCACCCTGCGGTTCGCCCTGGAGATGGGCCTGGATGTCGCCGAGCAGGAGGTGCAGGCGGCGATCAACGCGGCCAGCAATCTGTTGCCCAAGGATCTACCGGCGCCGCCGGTGTACAACAAGGTCAACCCGGCCGACACGCCGGTGCTGACCGTGGCGATCAGCTCCAAGACCATGCCGCTGCCCAAGCTGCACGACCTGGTCGATACGCGCATGGCGCAGAAACTGGCGCAGATCAGCGGCGTCGGCATGGTCAGCCTGGCCGGCGGTCAGCGCCAGGCGGTGCGCATCCGCGTCAATCCGGAAGCCCTGGCGGCCAACGGCCTCAACCTGTCCGACGTGCGCACGCTGATCGGCAGCGCCAACGTCAATCAGCCGAAGGGCAACTTCGACGGCCCGACGCGGGTGTCGATGCTGGATGCTAACGACCAGCTGAAATCCCCGGCGGAATACGAAGAACTGATCCTCGCCTACAACAACGGCGCCGCGCTGCGCCTGAAGGACGTCGCCACCATCATCGATGGCGCCGAGGACGAACGCCTGGCCGCCTGGGCCAACCAGAACCAGGCCGTGCTGATCAACATCCAGCGCCAGCCGGGTGCCAACGTCATCGAAGTGGTCGACCGCATCCAGGCGCTGCTGCCGAAGATCACCTCGACCATGCCCGCCGGCCTCGACGTCACCGTGCTCAGCGATCGCACCCAGACCATTCGCGCCTCGGTGCGCGACGTGCAGTACGAGCTGCTGCTGTCCGTCGCCCTGGTGGTAATGGTGACCTTCCTGTTCCTGCGCAAGCTGTCGGCCACCATCATTCCGTCGATCGCCGTGCCGTTGTCGTTGGTCGGCACCTTCGCCGTGATGTACCTGGCCGGCTTCTCGGTCAACAACCTGACGCTGATGGCGCTGACCATCGCCACCGGCTTCGTGGTCGACGACGCCATCGTCATGCTGGAGAACATCGCCCGGCACCTGGAGGCGGGGGACACGCCGCTGCAGGCGGCGCTCAAGGGGGCCAGGCAGATCGGCTTCACCCTGATCTCGCTGACCTTCTCGCTGATCGCCGTGCTGATTCCGCTGCTGTTCATGGCCGATGTGGTCGGCCGGCTGTTCCGCGAGTTCGCCATCACCCTGGCGGTGGCGATCCTGATTTCCCTGGTAGTGTCGCTGACCCTGACGCCGATGATGTGCGCACGCCTGCTCAAGCGCGAGCCGCAAGAGGCCGAGCAGGGGCGGTTCTACCGCGCCAGCGGCGCCTTCATCGACGGCATGATCGCCGCCTACGGTCGCGCTCTGCAGTGGGTGCTGCGCCATCAGCCGCTGACCCTGCTGGTCGCCATCGCCACCCTCGGCCTCACCGTGGTGCTCTACCTGGCGGTGCCCAAGGGCTTCTTCCCGGTGCAGGACACCGGCCTGATCCAGGGCATCTCCGAGGCACCGCAGGCGGTGTCGTTCCGCGCCATGAGCGCGCGCCAGCAGGAACTGGCGGCGATCATCCTCAAGGACCCGGCGGTGGATAGCCTGAGTTCCTACATAGGCGTCGATGGCGACAACGTCACGCTCAACAGCGGTCGTCTGCTGATCAATCTCAAGCCACACGGTGAACGCGACGAAAGCGCCAGCGAGGTGATCGCGCGCCTGCAGCCACGACTGGACCAGCTCAGCGATATCCGCCTGTTCCTCCAGCCGGTGCAGGACCTGACCATCGAGGATCGGGTCAGCCGCACCCAGTTCCAGTTCAGCCTGGAGTCGCCGGACGCCGACTTGCTGGGCGAGTGGACGCACAAGCTGGTCGAGGCGCTGCGTCAGAAGCCGGAGCTGCGCGATGTCGCCAGCGACCTGCAGGACAAGGGCCTGCAGGTGTACCTGAACATCGACCGCGACCTCGCCGGGCGCCTCGGCGTCAACGTCTCGAGCATCACCGACGCGCTGTACGACGCCTTCGGCCAGCGGCAGATCTCGACCATCTTCACCCAGGCCAGTCAGTACCGCGTGGTCCTGCAATCTCGCGATGGCGAGCAGATCGGCCCGCAGGCGCTGGGGCAGATCCACGTCGCCACCAGCGCCGGCACTCAGGTGCCGCTGTCCAGCCTGGCGCGGGTCGAGGAGCGCAATGCCGAGCTGGTGATCAACCACATCGGCCAGTTCCCGGCGGTCAACCTGTCGTTCAACCTGGCGGACGGCGTGTCGCTCGGCGAGGCGGTGGCGATCATCGAGCAGACCCAGCGCGACATCGGCATGCCGGAGGGCGTGCAGAGCCGCTTCCAGGGCGCCGCCGAGGCGTTCCGCGCCTCGCTGTCGAGCACCCTGCTGCTGATTCTCGCCGCGGTGGTGACCATGTACATCGTCCTCGGCGTGCTCTACGAGAGCTACATCCATCCGGTGACCATCCTCTCCACGCTGCCCTCGGCCGGGGTCGGCGCCTTGCTGGCCTTGTTGCTGACCGGCAACGACCTGGGCCTGATCGCCATCATCGGCATCATCCTGCTGATCGGCATCGTCAAGAAGAACGCGATCATGATGATCGACTTCGCCCTCGAGGCCGAACGCAACCAGGGCATGAGCCCGCACGATGCGATCTACCAGGCCGCGTTGCTGCGCTTCCGGCCGATCCTGATGACCACCCTGGCGGCGCTGTTCGGCGCCATTCCGCTAATGCTCGCCACCGGCTCCGGCGCCGAGCTGCGCCAGCCGCTGGGCCTGGTGATGGTCGGCGGGTTGCTGGTCAGCCAGGTGCTGACGCTGTTCACCACGCCGGTGATCTACCTGTACTTCGACCGTCTGGCGCGGCGTTTCGGGCGGAAGGAAGAAGAGGGTGAAGAGGTGGTGGTATGAGCGCGCCGAGCTGCTTTTCCTCCCCTCGCCCGTTTACGGGAGAGGGGCCGGGGGAGAGGGCGGGTGGTTCCCTCGCGAGAGTGCTTTCCCTCTCCCCAACCCTCTCCCATGAATGGGAGAGGGGGCTGTCCGTGCACGGATGGGACTTCTAGATGAACCTCTCTGCGCCCTTCATCCGCCGACCGGTGGCGACCATGTTGCTGAGCCTGGCGATCCTGCTGCTCGGCGGCCTGAGCTTCGGCCTGTTGTCGGTGTCGCCGCTGCCACAGATGGATTTCCCGGTGATCACCGTGCAGGCCAACCTCGCCGGGGCCAGCCCGGAGATCATGGCGTCCAGCGTCACCACGCCGCTGGAACGCTCGCTCGGCACCATCTCCGGCATCACCCAGATGACCAGCCGCACCGGTCAGGGCTCGACGCGGATCATCCTGCAGTTCGAGACCGACCGCGAGATCAACGGCGCCGCCCGCGACGTGCAGGCGGCCATCAATGCCTCGCGCAACCTGCTGCCCAGCGGTATGCGCAGCATGCCGACGTACAAAAAGGTCAATCCGTCGCAGGCACCGATCATGGTGTTGTCGCTGACCTCCGACGTGCTGGAGAAGGGCCAGCTCTACGATCTCGCTTCGACCATCCTGGCGCAGAGCCTGTCGCAGGTCAGCGGCGTCGGTGAGGTGCAGGTCGGCGGCAGTTCGCTGCCGGCGGTGCGCGTCGAGCTCGAACCGCAGCTGCTCAATCAGTACGGCATCAGCCTCGATGAGGTGCGCACGGCCATCAGCAACGCCAACGTGCGCCGGCCCAAGGGCGTGGTCGAAGATGCCGAGCGGCAATGGCAGGTGCAGGCCAACGACCAACTGGAGCGGGCCAAGGATTATCAGCCGCTGATCATCCGCTATCAGGACGGCGCTTCCTTGCGCCTGAGCGATGTGGCCAAGGTCCGCGACGCGGTGGAGGATCGCTACAACAGCGGCTTCTTCAACGACGATTCCGCCGTGCTGCTGGTCATCAACCGCCAGTCCGGCGCCAACATCATCGAAACCATCGAGGCGATCAAGGCGCAGCTGCCGGCCCTGCAGGCGGTGTTGCCGGCCAGCGTCAAGCTGGACCTGGCCATGGACCGCTCGCCGGTGATCCGCGCCACCCTGCACGAGGCCGAGCGCACGCTGCTGATCGCCGTGGCGCTGGTGATAGTGGTGGTGTTCCTGTCGCTGGGCAACCTGCGCGCCTCGCTGATTCCCGCGCTGGCGGTGCCGGTGTCACTGATCGGCACCTTCGCGGTGATGTACCTGTGCGGCTTCTCCCTCAATGTGTTGTCGCTGATGGCGTTGATCCTCGCCGCCGGGCTGGTGGTGGACGACGCCATCGTGGTGTTGGAGAACATCGCCCGGCACATCGACAGCGGCGAGAAACCGTTCCAGGCGGCCTTGCGCGGCACCCAGGAAGTCGGCTTCACCCTGCTGGCGATGAACCTGTCGCTGGTGGCGGTGTTCGTCTCCATCCTGTTCATGGGCGGCATAGTCGGCCAGCTGTTCAAGGAGTTCGCCATCACCCTGGCGGCGGCGATCCTGGTGTCGCTGCTGGTGTCGCTGACGCTCACGCCGATGCTCTGCGCGCGCTGGTTGAAACCCCATCGCGCCGGCCAGGAAACTCGCCTGCAACGCTGGAGCGAGCGCGTCCACGAGGACCTGGTGCAGTTCTACGACCGCAGCCTCGGCTGGGTGCTGCGCCACCCGCGCCTGACCCTGCTGAGCCTGCTGGCGACCATCGGCCTCAACGTCGCCCTGTATGTGCTGGTACCGAAGACCTTCCTGCCGCAGCAGGACACCGGCCAGTTGATCGGCTTCATCCGCGGCGACGACGGCCTGTCGTTCAGCGTCATGCAGCCGAAGATGGAAACCTTCCGCCGCGCGGTGCTCAAGGACCCGGCGGTGGAGAGCGTGGCCGGCTTCATCGGCGGCAGCGGCGGGATCAACAACGCCTTCATGATCGTGCGCCTGAAGCCGCGCGACGAGCGCGACCTCGATGCCCAGAAGGTGGTCGAGCGGCTGCGCAAGAACCTGCCCAAGGTGCCCGGCGGCCGGCTGATGCTGATGGCCGACCAGGACCTGATGTTCGGCGGCTCGCGCGAGCAAGACAGTTCGCAGTACCAGTACGTGCTGCAGACCGATGAGCTGAGCGCCCTGCGCGAGTGGGTGCCGAAAGTCGCCACCGCGCTCAAGACGTTGCCGGAACTGACCGCCATCGATGCCCGCGAGGGCAGCGGCGCGCAGCAGGTGACGCTGCAGATCGACCGTGAGCAGGCCAAGCGCCTGGGGGTCGACATGGCGATGGTCAGCACGGTGCTCAACAACGCCTACAGCCAGCGGCAGATTTCCACCATCTATGACAGCCTCAACCAGTACCAGGTGGTGATGGAGGTCAATCCGAAATACGCCCAGGACCCGAGCACCCTCGAGCAGGTCCAGCTGATCACCGCCGCCGGCCAGCGCGTGCCGCTGTCGACCTTCGCCCGCTACGAATACAGCCTGGCCGACGACCGGGTGAACCATGACGGCCAGTTCGCTTCGGAAAGCATCTCCTTCGACCTGGCGCCGGGTGTCAGCCTCGAGCAGGCGACCGTCGCCATCAACCGCGCGGTCGCTGCCGTCGGCCTGCCGACCGAGGTGATCGGCCGCCTCGGCGGTGCCGGCGATGCCTTCCAGAGCACCCAGAAGAACCAGCCGTGGATGATCCTCGGCGCCCTGGTGCTGGTCTATCTGGTGCTGGGCATCCTCTACGAGAGCTACATCCACCCGCTGACCATTCTCTCCACGCTGCCGTCCGCCGGGGTCGGGGCGCTGCTGGCGATCCTCCTGGTGCGTGGGCAGTTCAGCCTGATCTCGCTGCTCGGCCTGTTCCTGCTGATCGGCATCGTCAAGAAGAACGCCATCCTGATGATCGACCTGGCCCTGCAACTCGAGCGCGAGAACGGCCTGTCGCCCAGCGACTCGATCCGCCAGGCCTGCCTGCAGCGCCTGCGGCCGATCCTGATGACCACCCTGGCGGCCATTCTCGGCGCCGTACCGCTGCTGATCGGCGGCGCCGAGGGCGCGGAAATGCGCCAGCCATTGGGCATCACCATCGTCGGCGGCTTGATCCTCAGCCAGATCCTCACCCTCTACACCACCCCGGTGGTCTACCTCTACCTCGACCGCCTGCGCCACCGCTTCAATCACTGGCGCGGCGTGCGTACGGATGCCGCCTTGGAAACTCCTTTATGACAACCACTATGAAACCTGTTGCGCTTGGAGATACTGCGTTGAAAGCCGGCTCAGAATGCTCATTTACACTCGGTAAACTGCGCTTCTTCGCCGGTTTTCGCCTTGTCTCTCCTGCGCTCACGACGGTTTCACAGCGGTTGTTGAAACCTTTGTCTTTGGCCGTTGCCATCGCAACCCTCACTGCCTGCGCCGTCGGCCCCGACTACCAGCGCCCGCAAACCGACAGCCCGGCGGCCTTCAAGCAAGCCGCCGGCTGGAAGGCGGCGGCGCCGGCCGATGTCTTGCAGCGCGGCAACTGGTGGCAGCTGTATGGCGATGCCCAGCTGAACCAGTTGGTCGAGCGCCTGAACGCCAACAACCAGAGCCTGGCCAGTGCCGAGGCCCAGTACCGCCAGGCCCGCGCCTTGACGCGCGGGGCGCGCGCGGCGTTCTTCCCCACCGTCGGTGCCCAGGCCGGCGTCAGCCGCGCGGGGCAGGGTGGCGGCAGCAACACCATCAGCACCGGCGATGGCGTCAGTGTCAGCGGCTCGAATGCCGCGCGGGTGTCGAAGAGCTATGACACCAGCCTGTCGGTGAGCTGGGAGTTGGACCTGTGGGGCAAGCTGCGCCGCCAGCTGGAGGCCGAAACCGCGAGCATGGATGCCAGCGCCACCGATCTCGCCGGGGTACGCCTGAGCCTGCAGTCCGAACTGGTGCAGAGCTACCTGCAATTGCGGGTGCTGGATGAGCAGAAGCGCCTGCTCGACGACACGGCCAACGCCTATCGGCGCTCGCTGAAACTCACCGAAAACCAGTACAACGCCGGCATCGTGCCGAAGTCCGACGTCACCCAGGCGCGCACCCAGCTGAAAAGCACCGAGGCGCAGGCCATCGATCTGGAATACCAGCGCGCCCAGCTGGAGCATGCCATCGCCGTGCTGATCGGTGTGCCGCCGGCCGACTTCGCGCTGGCCGAGGTCGACCAGGTGCCGGCCCTGCCGGCGGTGCCGGTCGGCGTGCCTTCGGCGCTGCTCGAGCGGCGCCCGGACATCGCCGGCGCCGAACGCCGGGTCAAGGCCGCCAATGCCGACATCGGCGTGGAGCAGGCCGCCTACTATCCGGATCTGACCCTGTCGGCCAGCGGCGGCTACCGCAGCGGCAGCCTCAACGACTGGATCAGCGCCCCCAACCGCTTCTGGTCGATCGGCCCGGCGTTCGCCATGACCCTGTTCGACGGCGGCATCATCCGCTCGCGGGTCGAGCAGGCCGAGGCCAGCTACGACCAGACCGTCGCCGACTACCGCCAGACCGTGCTCGACGGCTTCCGCGAGGTCGAGGACTTCCTCGTCCAGCTTGAGGTGTTCGAGCGCGAAAGCACGGTCCAGGGCGAGGCGCTGGACGCCGCCCGCGAGTCGCTGCGGTTGATCGAAAACCAGTACAAGGCCGGCACGGTCGACTACAACAGCGTGGTCAATGTGCAGACCAGCGCGCTGTCCAACGAGCGCAACCTGCTCACCCTACAAGGCAGCCGATTGACCGCCAGCGTGCAGCTGATCGCCGCCCTCGGTGGCGGCTGGGACGCGCAACAGTTGCAGGACATACCGCCCATGCAGAACGCCTCAACCCGCTAACAGGCAAGGCGCTGTGCCGCTTAGCGCCTGTTCACGATCTTGGCCGACGTGCCAGCGGGCTCAAGATATCCCGATTCGTAGGGTGGGTTAGCCGGAGGCGTAACCCGCCAAGCCTGCTGGACGCCTATGTCTCTGGCGGCAGCGCCGGTGGGTTACGCCGCTGCGCGGCTAACCCACAAAGCTGCAGCGTCTGTTGGCGGATCGCCAGCCAGCTGGCTCCTACAAATCCGGCCACGCCAAAAGCAAACGCCGCCCGCAAGCCGGTTGGCCTGCGGGCGGCGCTTGGCTCCCTCCCTAGCGGTTGGTGACCGGCGCGGTGCGCACTGTGCCGAAGGTTGAGGTCACCCGGGCGCTGGGGGTGGCGCTCGGCACGATGGCCCCGTTGTTGTTCACCTTCAGACTCCAGCGGCCGTTGGCGGCCGGCACGGCGTTGCCGAGCAGCGCCAGGCCATTGGTAGTGGTCACTTCGATGCGCATGGTGTTGCCCGCTGGCCGCGAAGTGGTACCGCTCACCTGCCACTCGAAGCGGCTGTTGGTTTTCGCCCTAAGCGTGGCCGTGGTGATCGTCACGGTGTCGGCGATCACCGGGGACGGGGCGACCGTCACGGTCACCGTCGCCGGCGGAGTCGACAAGCCACCCACAGTATCCAGGGCGCGATAGGTGAAGCTCACGCTGAACGTGGTGGCGACCGTGGCCGGCGGGGTATAGGTCACCGTGCTGCCATCGGTGCTGAGGCTGCCTTGCGCGGCCGGGATCGCGCTCAGGCTGGCGGCATCCACGGCCAGGGGCACATTGCCGTCCGGATCGCTGTCGTTGACCAGCACGTCGAGGGTCAGCGGCACGCCGGCGGTGGTGTTGCCCGTGTCGTTGACCGCAATCGGCGCCTGGTTGGGAGCCACCGCTACCGTCACGGTGGCCGGAGCCGACAGGCCGCCGAGGGCGTCCTTGGTCTGGTAGGTGAAGGTCGCGGTCAACGGCGCGGTGACCTCGCTCGCCAGCGGCGGGGTGTAGATCAGCGAAGTGGTTCCGTTGGCCGCGACACTGCCGGTCCCCGCCGCCGGTTGCGTCAGGTTGGCCAGGTCCAGGGTCAGCGGCAGGTTGCCGTCCGGATCACTGTCGTTGGCCAGGACGTTGAGCGTCACTGGCACACCGGCGGTGGTGCTGGCCAAGTCACCCTGGGCTACCGGCGGCAGGTTGGCCGGAACCGGCGGCGGGCTGCCGACGACCGTGACCATTTCGCTATCCGTACCGCCCTTGGCGGATTTCACCGTGACCTTGGCCGGCGGTTGAGCCACATCGCCCGCGATCAGCCGCTGAGTGGTGCCACCGACCTGACTCAGTTGCCCGAAGCCTTCCGCGGCCAGCACCGGAATCTCCACCTCGTCGCTGGATTTGGCTTCGATGGTCAGGGTCTTGCTGTCCCAGGAATAACGCGCGGTGCTGATGTTGACGATATCGGTCAGGGTTTTGGTCTGCGAGCTCGGCGCAGTCGAGGCGCTGTCATTGGTTGCGCTGACGATCACAAAGGGCGGCAGGCTGGTGGGGGCGATGTCCTGGCCGAAGAACTTGCCGACGCCGTCGGCGGTCATCTCGAACTGGCAGGGCGAGGGTGGGTCACCCGCCAGGTCGAGGGTCTCGCGAAAGCACAGGCTGGCGCCGACGTCCGAGGTGCCAAACACCGAGATCCAGGTGCGTTCGGCATCACGGCTGTAACTGGCGCGGTCCACTTCCAGCTTGGTCCCGACCTGGCTGCTCAAGAGCTTGCCGGACAAGCTGAACACGTTGGTCTGCGCGACGCGCCCGTTCGGCCCTTCGATGCGCACGAAGTTGGTGCCGAATGGGCTGCCGGTCACCGGTTCGCTGAGGTTGGGGTCGCCGACGAAGCTTTCCAGCACCCCGGTTTCCGGGTTGGGCTCCTGGTAGAACGGCAGCGGATTACCGGCAATGTCGGCATGGCGCAGGAAAGGCCCGATGTTGCCGGCCAGGGCGCCGGTGAAAATACCCGGTGCGCCGATGCCGATATCGCGGGTCATGTTGATCGCCCGGCCACCCGGTGTGGTGACGTCGAACTCATCGACCCCATAGGGATGGATCACCTTGTAGTGGCCGGCCACCGGCACGCTGGCGCGGATGCGGATGCGGGCGAAGCTCTGCTGGTCGCCCGGCAGCGGATTACCGCCGGCGAAAGCCGCTTCGACGCCTGCCACGTAGACATCCAGGGAAATGCCGTTGCCCGGGTCTGCAATCGTGGTTTCGGCCAGCATCCAGAAGCTTTCGTCGGGGAAGTTGGCCGGGAAGGCGATCGGCAGGGTGTCGTCGAACACCCCGGGATTGGGCAGCAGGGTGCACATGTAACTACCCGGTGCCCGTGAACTGAGTGTCTTCGACAGGCACAGCTCAAGCTTCAGCGAGTCCGGACTTGTCGCACCATCGGGTAGGTCTTGGTACCAGAGCGGGTAGCCGCCGGTTGCCACGGTGTAGGGCCCCGGGTCGACGGCAGCGAGTTGCGCCTGAGCCGTGCCGGCGGAGCCAACACCCAGCCCTAGGGCGATTGCAAGTATTCCTGGCCACTTATACATGAATGCCTCCATTCGCGGTGAGCATGTAGTCGCAGTTGCGCCTTAGGGAAGGATGTGCACTTCTTCGGTATCACTGCCGCCATTGGCGGAGATCACCGTGACATGCGCGGGGGGTATGGGTAGTACCTGCTGCTGCAGGCGACCGTCGATGAACGGGCCGATGATGCCGTCGATACTCAGGCCCTGTTGCGCGGAGGTGTCGCTGGAAGCGGCCTCGACGGTCAGGGTGCTGGTCGCCAGGCTGTATTCGGCGCGACTGATGGTCACCAGGTCCACCAGCGGGCTGGTCTTGGTGGTCGGTGTGCTGCCGGCAATCACCTGCGAGTTGTCCGCGGTGATGCTCACACTGCCTGTGCCAACCTGACTCGACTGTCCGTACCAGGCACCGAGCTCGGTGCCCCGCATCGGGGTCGCATCGAAGCTCGCGGTGCCCAAGGGAGGCGGCGCGAGGACGAAAATATCCTGCTGGGTTGTGCCCTGGTCGCCACCACGCGAGTAGGTGGTGCGCTCGACCAGCAGCGGTGTCGGCAGCGGGACCGATGAAAGCTTGCCGGTGACGGCGAACAGCTTGGTTTCCGCACGGATACCGTTCGGCCCTTCGATGCGCACGAAGTTGGTCCCGAACGGGCTGCCGGTGACCTCTTCCAGAATGTTGGGGTCACCGATGAAGGTGTCCAGGGTACCGGCTTGCGGATCGGGTTCCTGGTAGGGGCCGTTTTTGCTACGCAGGAAGGGGCCGACGTCGCCCTTGAGGGCCCCGGTGAAATCACCCGCCGAGCCGATGCCGATGTCGCGGGTCAGGTTGATGGCCTTGATCCCCGGGGTGTCCACCGTGAAGACTTCCACGCCGTAGGGGTGGGTCACCGTATAGGTGCCGGCCGCCGGCACATCCACCCGGATGCGAATGCGGGCGAAGCTGACCTGGTCATTCTCGGCCGGCAGGCCGGAACCGAAGGCGGCCTCGACGGCCGACACGTAGCCCAGGTCGATCCCCGCGGCGGCGTCGGTGATGCTGGTATCCGCGGCGAACCAGAAGGCCTCGTCCGGGAAGTTGGTGCCCCAGCTGACCGGTTGGGTGGGGTCGAATACCCCCGGATTGGGCAGCAGGTTGCACATGAACGTCCCAGGCGCGCGCCGGCTTTCGGCCTTCGACAGGCAGAGGTCGAGGGCACGGCCGTGGGTGTCCTGATACCAAGCCGCAAAGAAACCGTTACTTGCGGTGGGCGGGGAGGGGTCGACGGCATAAAGGGCCGCCTGGGCCGAGTCGACCGTGAGAGCCAACAGAAGCGAAGCTGAGATTTTTGTGAGGGTGATGCGCATGGTTTCGCCCTTCCGTGCCAATGAACTTCAGCTTGGGGTGGGGCCGGGATGGCCCCGGTCTCACTGCTGGCAAGGGCATCGCAACATCTGTACCAATTTTTCGACATTGGCCCGGATGCTCTAGAACGGGCGTTTTGCCATGCTTGAAGCACACCAGGGCGCCTCCAGTTGTGGGGGATACCCCCAGAGTTGGGTGTAGTGGGGGAGGTTGGCCACAAGCCGCGCCAGGGCCGGTGAGTAAGCTATAACTACAAGCAGATCGGGACTTATGACCCGACACGCCGATGGCTATTGCCTGTTTGCATCATGGGCATTTCATCGGTCAGAAAGGGAGAGTTCGCTGATGCAAATGGCCGCGGGCCCGAAGCCATTCAACCTGTTTCGTTGGTTCTCCTTGGCGAGCCTATTCATCATCGTCGCCGTGGCGATTGCCCTGGCGGTTGCCGCAACTCGCTTCGTAATGACCGAAAGCGTCGATCGCGATGCCATGCTGAGCGCCCAGTTCATCCAGTCGATTGCCGACGTCGAAATTCTGCATGCCCATTTCCCGCCCAGCTTGAAAATGGGGGAGTTCCTCGATGCCCGCGTGGATGGTGCTCAGTTCGGCATTCCCAACGATCAACTGGCGCGGGTGCGCCGCGAGTTCTTCGACCACATAACCCGCATGCCTGATGTGCTGTTGGCCAGCGTGTATGCCGCCGACGGGGTCATCATCTGGTCGACCAATGCCAACATGATTGGCCAGCGCGTACTGGAAAATGACGACCTGAGCGAGGCGTTCCGCTCGAACAAGACAGTCACCACCTTTCGGCGCAAGGCGCACGGCGGCCCCATCGAGGGGCAGTTTCAGCGTAGCCCCAGAGGGCAATACATCGAGAACTACATCCCGCTGGTCGACAGCACGGGCAAGGTCGCGTGCGTGATCGAGATCTACAAGGAACCGCAGGATCTGATCACCCGAATGAACCGCGGCTACATGCTGCTGTGGCTGGCTACCGCGATCGGCGGAACGGTGATCTATGTCAGCCTGTTCTGGATCGTGCGGCACGCTTCCGGCCTGTTAGCGTCTCAGCAACGCAAGCTGATCGATAACGAAACCCTGGTGGTGCTGGGGGAAATGTCATCCGCTGTCGCGCATGGTTTGCGCAATCCGCTGGCCTCCATCCGTTCCAGTGCGGAGCTGGCCCTGGATGCGGACAGCCCCTCGGTGCACAAGAACCTGGACGACATCATTACCCAGGTCGACCGCTTGTCCAAATGGGTGCGCGAACTGCTTTTGTCGTCACGGCCACTCAGCGACGAGTACGAGAAGGTGAATCTGGTCGAAGCGGTGCATGAGGCGTTGACCACCTATGAGCAGCAGATCAGACGCGCCGGCATTCAGGTCGACTGGACGCCAGAGCCGGCGCCGGCGGTGGTCAGCCATCCGGTACTGCTTTCCCAGTTGCTCAGCAGCGTGTTATCCAATGCCATCGAGGCGATGCCCAAAGGCGGGCGACTCAACCTCACGCTCGATGCGGACAAGCGCAAGCAGCACCTGATCCTGACGGTCAGCGACAGCGGCAGCGGCATGTCGCCAGCGCTGCTGGAAAAGGCCTTCAAGCCTTTCCACACGACCAAGCGGGGCGGCATCGGCGTCGGGCTGGTGCTGGTGCGCAGAATCGTCGAGCGCTTCGGCGGAGAGGTGCATATCGAGAGCCGCGAAAACCTGGGCACCGATGTGCATTTGACCTTCAGGGTGGCAGGGGGAGGGTAACCGGATGGGCCACAGCATTTTGATCGTCGAGGATGACGACATACTCGCGGACAACCTCCGCACCTATCTTGAACGCCAGCACTACGAGGCCATGGTCTGCACCTCGGCCGAAGATGCGCTGGCGGTGATCGAGTCGCAGCACCCCGATCTGGTCCTGACCGACTACTCCCTGCCTGGCATGAGCGGATTCGAGCTGATCAGCCGCGCGCACGCTAGCGACCCGCAGCTCAAACTGATCATGCTCACCGGGCATGGCAATGTGCAGGGCGCCGTGGCGGCGATGAAGGCGGGGGCCTGCGACTACCTGACCAAGCCGGTGGTGCTGGCCGAGCTGAAACTGCTCATCGAGAAGGTGCTCGAGGCTCAACGCCTGGAACAAACGTTGTCGTTCTATCAGCAGCGCGCCGCCCAGGACGCCGGGCTGGACGCCTTGATCGGCGATTCGGCGCCCATGCAGGCAATGAAGTCGATGGTCCAGCAGTTGCTCGCCGCCGAGGCGCGGATGGCTGTCGAGGAGCTGCCGGTGGTGCTGATAGAGGGGGAGACCGGGACCGGCAAGGAACTGGTCGCGCGGGCCATCCATTTCGACGGCGTGCGCCGTGACGGGCCGTTCGTCGAGTTCAACTGCGCCTCGATTCCCTCGCATTTGCTCGAAGCGGAACTCTTCGGCCATGAAAAGGGCGCGTTCACCGATGCCAAGGATCGGCGCCTGGGGCTGGTCGAGGCGGCCGATGGCGGCACCCTGTTCCTCGACGAAGTCGGTGAGCTGGACCTGTCGCTGCAAGCCAAGTTGCTCAAACTGCTCGAAGATCGCAGCATCCGCCGCCTGGGCTCGGTGAAGGAGCGCAAGGTCAACCTGCGGATCATCAGCGCCACCAACTGCAACCTCGAACAGATGGTGCAGGAGGGCAAGTTCCGCCGTGATCTGTTCTTCCGCCTGCGCATCATCGCCATCAAGGTGCCGCCGCTGCGGGCGCGTGGCGATGACATTCTCACCCTGGCGACGAACTTCATCGCCCAGCACGGCAAGCGTTATGGCAAGCCAGGGCTGTTCCTCAGCCCGGAAGCCGAGGCGGTGATGAGGGGGTATAGCTGGCCGGGCAACGTGCGCGAGCTGCGCAATATGCTCGAGCAGACCATCCTCCTGGCGCCGGGAACCCTGATCACCCCGGATCAGCTGGCCATCTGCCCGGGGTTGCTGGCCGGGACCGGCGTGGTGCAGACGCCGCGCCCGGTTGCCGAGCTCTACAGCGGGGCGCCGCCCACGTTGGGCTCGAATTCCGAGGATGCCGAGCGCGATCTGCTGATCAAGACCCTGGGCAAGACCGACTGGAACGTCACCAAGTCGGCGCGCTTGCTCGGCCTCACCCGCGACATGCTGCGCTACCGGATCGACAAGCTTGGGTTGGCCCGGCCGGGCCAGCATTGATGCGCGAACGTCGCTCTACGTGTGGTTTTTGCGCGGTTTCGTCTAGCGCCAGGGAGCGTCGCCATCTCCTTTGTGAATCCGATAGAGACGATGTGGTTTCGGCCGGCTTTGCTTTGCCGCCAAACATGCCCGTGTTGACTTAATGCGCCCGAACCAAAGCCGGCGCTGGCCGCTGAGGAGCAACCACCGTGCCCGCCCAAAGTGCTAATTATCGAGGATGGCGAGGTGCTCAGCCGTCGGTCGAAATACACACCGGGAGGCGTCGCGAAGAAAATGGAGGTATAGGCTTAAGGTTGGCTGCGGGATGTTTTTGCCCGGCGACTAATCGAAATCAAAGCGAGATCGGAACGTCGGGCTCATCTTAAGCGCACCACTCATTCGAGGGCTGCTGGATGACTCGAGACCATGACCTTCAAGTCCCCATCCGCGACCGAACCGCAGCCGGCCAGGCCCTGGCCAAGCGGTTGTTATCCTATTGCCGCCAGCCTGACGTGATAGTCCTGGCCTTGCCCCGAGGCGGGGTGCCGGTGGCCTATGAAATCGCCACGGTTCTGGGGGTTCGCCTGGATCTGATGCTGGTGCGCAAGCTCGGCGTGCCCTGGCATGCCGAGCTGGCCATGGGCGCCATTGCCAGCGGCGGAGTGCGGGTGTTGAACCAGGATGTCCTGCACATGCATGCAATCGATGAGCGCACCATAGAAGCGGTGGCGGCACGGGAGGCCATTGAGTTGAAGCGGCGCGAGCGCGCCTATCGGGGTGAGCGGCCTGTGCCGGAATTGCGCGGCCAGCAGGTGATTCTGGTCGACGATGGCCTGGCCACGGGCGCCACTATGCAGGCGGCGGTACGGGCAGCACGCCAGCAGGTGCCTGCGCGCCTCATAATCGCCGTACCGGTGGCGCCACCGGAAACGGTGACGATGCTGCGCGCAGAGGTCGATGAAGTCGTGTGCCCGCTTATGCCGGAGATGTTCATGGCAATCGGCCGTTGGTATGTGGATTTTTCCCAGACGTCGGACCAGGAGGTTTTAGACCTCTTGCAGCGTGCCTGGCAGCGTGAGTCCACACAGGCATCCTGAGAAGTTCAGAAGATAGCCGCAGCTGTCGGAGTCGCCGGATGTTATCGATGTGTGGAATAGAGACGACGCCGAGTCGAAGCATCCCGCTGTCTTGCTGGCTGGTCCAGGCAAGCGAGCGCCGCATCATTCCGATCAACTAGTGTCACGAGCAGAAAAGCCACCTGCGTCAAGGCCGGCTCGTAGCGATGCGCCTTGCTCACCGCACTGTGCAGGTTGTCCGGCACCACGATCTCCGGTACCCCGCCGAGGAAAGCGAAGGTGCGCGCGTGCGAGCCCAGCCAATCCGGCAACTGCTGCGACCAGGTCGCCTCGGCGAAGGTGTAGCTGGAGGCACCGAGCACTGCGACGAACACCTGCGCCTGGCTAATCTCGCCTCTGTCGCGGTCGATCACCGGCACCGTCTGGCTGCCGCGGAATCCGCATCCTATCCCGATACGATCAAGCAGGTCTCTGGTAAGCAGGGTGCGAGTTACTGGGCGTTACAGCGCTTGGAATGTGCAGCAAATTCGAGGCGTTTCAAACGGCCAGATAAAGGGCAGCCGTGGCGATCACGCGGCACCTCGATGGGCAGTTCACCGAACTCGCCCTTGAGCTTCTTGCGACTGAAACCGTTGCGGGTATTGCCGCTGGGGTTGCCCACCGGCTGGTGCTTTTCGTGCCCGAGGTGATGGGTCAGTTCTGCATCCAGCGCGCGCTCGCCCAGCTTCTTGGTCAGCTGCTTGAGGATGCCGTCGGCACCAATCAGGTCTTCAGGTTTCTGGTAGTTGCCCAGGAGCTGATCCAGCAACTCGTCGGTGATGGGGTGTTTCGATTGGGTCATGGTGTCTCCGGTCTGGAGCGACAGTGTCGCTCATGAGCCGGTTACACAAAAATTCGTACACCCTCCTGCGCCCGGGGATGATGGCGACGAAGCTGCCACTGCGCCCGTCCATGGTCTTCATCCCCGATGAAGGACACTACTTCGCGGCTTGGATGCGGCAGAACAGCTTGTTGCGTCTGGAGGTCGGCGACGAAGCCGAAGTGGCGTTCGACGGCATCCCCGGCAAGGTCTTCAGTGGCAAGGTGAGAGAGGTGATCGCCGTGATCGGCGAAGGGCAAGTGCAGCCATCGGGCACGCTGATCAGCTTCACCGGATCGCCCCCACCGGGGCGGGTGCCGGTGATCATCGAGATCACCGACCCCGCATACGAACCCTACAGCAAGCGGATGCCGGGTGGCGCTTATGGGCAGGCAGCGCTATACAGCAAGCATTTCCAGCTTGTTGCGGTGATGCGCAAGATCCTCCTGCGCATGGCGGCGTGGATGAACTACCTCTTCCCGTTCCACTGAATGGCGTAACGGTGCAGGAAAGAGGTGAAGAACGTATCGATTCCGGTTCGATTAGCTGCACTCAAGGAGAAACATGATGGCGCCTAGTCCTCTCACTGAACGGATGCTGTCGCGTGGATTGCTGGATGTCCTGATCCGCGCAGGTCTGATTACCGTCCTGGTCGTTTTCTGCTTCCAGATCTTCAATCCCTTCCTCGACCTGATGCTCTGGTCGGTGATCCTGGCCATCACGCTGTACCCACTGCATCGAATGCTGAAGGCCCGGCTCGGAGCTCGCGATGGGCATGTGGCGAGCCTGATCGTGCTGGTCGCGCTCGCCATCCTCATGGTGCCGTTGTATCTGCTGGCCAGCTCGATGGCGGAGTCGGCACAGAGCGCCCTGGAGGTGGTCAAGTCCGAGAGCCTGCATATTCCGCCACCGAGTGAGGCGGTGGCCAGTTGGCCGCTGGTGGGGCCGACCCTGCACGCCTTCTGGCTGCAGGCGTCGACGGATCTGACGAGCGTGGTGAAAGAGCTGACCCCGCACCTGAAAGGCGTTGGTCTGACGGTACTGGGCAAGCTGGCCGGTGTCGGAATGGGCTTCCTGATGTTTATCGCGGCACTGATCATCGCCGGCGTCGTCATGGCCTATGGCGACAATGGCCACCACAGCGCAGTGCGGATCGCCTCGCGCATCTCCGGCCCGGAACGGGGACCGAAGATCGCCGAGCTGTGCACCTCCACCATCCGTGCGGTGGCCCAGGGCGTGGTTGGTATCGCCTTTATCCAGATGCTGCTGGTTGGTGTCGCCTTCGTGCTCATGGGCATTCCCGGCGCCGGCCTGCTCGCCCTGGCGGTGTTGCTGCTCGGCATCATGCAGCTACCGGTCTTGCTGATCACTGTGCCGGTGATCGGTTATGTCTTCGCCACCGAGGGCGCCACCGTGGCGAGCATCATCTTCGCCATCTACGCCTTCGTCGCCGGCATGGCCGACAACGTGCTCAAGCCTTTGTTACTGGGACGCGGTGTCGATGTACCGATGCCGGTGATATTGATCGGTGCACTGGGTGGTATGGTCACCAGCGGGTTCATCGGCCTGTTCATCGGCCCGGTGGTGCTCGCGGTCGGTTACCGGCTGTTCTGGCAGTGGGTGGATGACCCGGCGCAGAGCAGCGAGACAAGCGACCAGCAACCGGCGTGACGCGGCCGCCGCCCTCGCCATGGTGCAGATTCCCGGTCCGAGCCGGCTAGTCCTGCTGATAGCGCTTGGCGTCAGCGGCTGCGTGCGCGTCGGGCCGGATTTCCAGGCGCCGGGCGAGGCGTGGGTCGACGGCTGGCACAGCCCGGCACTCGAGCAGGTCAGCCAACCGCGGCCGCCACCCGATCCCCGCCAGTGGTGGCAGGTGTTCGCCGATCCGATCCTTGACCGGCTGATCGCCGAAGCCGATGCCAACAACCCGGACTTGAAAATCGCCGGCCTGCGGGTGATGGAAGCCCGCGCTCAACTGGGCATCGCCCAGAGCGGCCGTTACCCGCAACTGCAGCAGGCCAGTGCCGACAGCCTGTACTTCGACCACAACGAATCCGGTGGCCGCAACCCGCAGGATCGCCATTTCTGGCAGCACAGCGCCGGCTTCGACATCGGCTGGGAGCTGGATTTCTGGGGGCGTTTCAGCCGCGCCATCGAGTCGGCCGATACCGCCTACTTCGCCGCCCAGGCCAACCATGCGGATGTCCTGGTGCTGCTGCGCGCACAGATGGCGGACAGCTACTTCGCCCTGCGCACTGCCGAGGCGCGCCTGCGCATTGCGCGTGACAACGCGCGGCTGCAGAAACGCAGCTATGAGATCACCGAGCGGCTGTTCACCAGCGGCGAGAGCGCCGAGCTCGACCTGCAACAGGCCAAGACCCAGTACCTGGGGACCCTGAGCAGCATTCCCGAGCTGGAAAGCCAGGTGTTGCGCACCCGCAATGCCCTGTCCGTGCTGATTGGCCGCCCCCCGGGCCAGCTCCCGGAACTGGCGGAGAATGAAGGACTGATCCCGCTGATCGACCGCGTAGTGCTGCAGGACGTACCTGCCAACCTGCTGTTGCGTCGCCCGGACGTACGCGCCGCCGAACTGCAGGTGGCCGCCCAGTCGGCGCAGATCGGCGTGGCCGAGGCGGACCTGTACCCGTCGCTGAGCCTGCTGGGCAGTATCGTCTGGACAGCCAGCTCGCTGGACGGCGCTCCCGACAGCCTGGACCTGATCGGCGGCCCCAGCCTGCGCTGGGACCTGTTCGACCACGGCCGCATCAAGAACAACGTACGCGTGCAGGACGCCCGCCTGCAGCAGCTGATCGTCGCCTATCAGGACGGCGTGCGGCAGGCGGCACGCGAGGCCGACGATGCCGCCAGCAGCTTGATCAAATCCCTGGAGCGCGAGCGCATCCTGGGCGAGGCGGCACTGTCTGCCGAGCGTTCGTTGACCCTGGCCAACGCCCAGTACCGCGAAGGCTATTCGGATTTCCAGCGCGTCCTGGACGCCCAGCGCGCGCTGTTCGCCCAGCAGGACGCCTATCTGGTCAACCGCAGCACGGCAGTGAGCAACCTGATCGCCTTGTACAAAGCTCTGGGTGGTGGTTGGTACAGCGAACAGCCGCTGGTCGATCCGACCACTCGCCAACAGATGCAACAACGCACCGACTGGGGCGACGTGCTGGACGAACCGAGCCGCCCGCCTGCCGGCGCCAGCCCACCTGAAGACAAGGGAAGTTCCGATGAGTGACAACCAGCCGAACCCCGCAGAAGAGGCGCCCGCCCGCACACCGGAACCCGCCGCCGACCCGGTGAAGAAGGGCGCCAACTGGGTCGCCGTGCTGATCGGCGTGAGCCTGGTCTGGTACCTGCTGGCCGACCGTTTCACGCCCTACACCCAGCAGGCGCGGGTGCAGGCCTTCGTCGTCCCGGTGGCGGCGGAAGTGGCGGGGCGGGTGACCCAGGTGCACGTGCGCAACAATCAGGACGTGAAGGTCGGCGCTGTGCTGTTCGAGATCGATCCGCAGCAGTACCGGATCGCCGTCGATCGGGCCCGCGCCGACCTCGAGTCGACACGCCGGCAGATCGCCGCCAGCACCGCCGGCATCGACTCGGCGCAGGCCTCCTTGCGCGCCGCCCAGGCCAACGAACTCAAGGCGCGCCAGGATAGCCAGCGCCTCGAGCGCCTGTACCGCGAAGATCCGGGCACCATTTCCCTGCGCCGCCTCGAGGTGTCGCGCGCCACGCGCGAAGAGGCCATCAGCCAGGTCGCGGCGGCCCGCGCCGAAGTGCAACGCGCGCGCGAACAGCAGGGCGGCAGCGAGGAAGAGAACGCCCAGTTGCGCAGCGCCGCCACCGCCCTGGCCAAGGCCGAACTGGACCTGGCTAATACCCAGATACGCGCCCGCTCGGCCGGGCTGATCACCGACCTGCGCACCGATGTCGGCCAGTTTGCCGCTGTCGGCAACCCGGTGATGACCCTGATCGCCATTCACGACGTCTGGATCAGCGCGGAAATGACCGAGAACAACCTGGGCCGGGTCGAGCCGAATACCCCGGTTGCCATCGTGCTGGACGCGCTGCCTGGCAAGATATTCAAAGGTCGTGTACGCAGCGTCGGCTATGGCGTCAGTGTCGGCCAGAGCACCGCGCCTGGCACTCTGCCGACCGTGGAGAACAGCCGCGACTGGCTGCGCCCGGCCCAGCGCTTCCCGGTGATTGTCGAGTTCGCCCCGGGCGAATTGAGCACGCTGCGCGGCATCCGCGTCGGCGGCCAGGCCGAAGTCATGGCATTCCCCAGCGAGGGCAACCCGCTCAACCTGCTCGGTCGCCTGTTCCTGCGCCTGATGAGCTGGCTGTCCTATGCCTACTGAGCGCGATCCTCGCAGCCAGCGGGCACTGCGCCTGGCCAGCGGCACCGCGCTGTGCCTGGCCGCGAGCTACGGCTTGAGCCTGCCGATTCCCTTCCTGGCGCCGTTGCTGGCGCTGTTCATGTTGGCGTCGATGAATCGGCCGCTGTCGCTCAAGGCCGGGCTGGGGTTGGCGCTGATGGTGATGTTGACCACCGGCAGCGGCCTGCTGCTGATCCCGCTGCTGCAATATGTCCCCCTGAGCGGAGTGCTGCTGGTCGGGCTGTGCTTGTTTTACTGCTTCCGCTATGGCCTGCACGGGGGCAACCCGCTGGTGGCGACCTTCCTGGTCATCGGCTTGACCCTCATCTCCGCCACCGGCACCAGTGCCTTCTCCCTGGCCCTGCTGGTCATCGAAGGGCTGGGCAAAGCGGTGCTGCTCGCCGTGCTGACCGTCGCACTCAGCCACTGGCTGTTTCCCGAGCCGGCCAATGCTCCCGCAGGTCCCCGTCAACCTGCGCTGGCGCCTGCCGAGGCCAGCTGGATCGCCCTGCGCGCGGCCCTGGTGGTGCTGCCGGCCTTCCTCCTGGCGCTGATCGATCCGGCCAGCTACATGCCCGTGATCATGAAGGCGGTGAGCCTCGGCCAACAGGTGTGCAGCACCAAGGCGCGCGATGCCGGCCGCGAGTTGCTCGGTTCGACCCTGCTCGGTGGCCTGCTGGCCATCCTGTTCTGGGGCGCCCTGAGCATTCTGCCGCACCTGTGGCTGTTCTTTATGTGGATGCTGCTGTTCTGCCTGCTGCTGGCACGCAAGCTGTATGCCCTGAGCCCGACCCGGCAAAGCCCGGGATTTTGGTTGAACAGCATGGTCACCCTGATTATCTTGCTCGGCCAGTCGGTGCAGGACAGCGTGGCCGGCAAGGATGTCTACAGCGCCTTCGCCGTGCGCATGGGGCTGTTCATCGCCGTCACCCTGTACGCCTGCGGGGCGGTTTACCTGATCGACACTCGCCGCCATCGCCGGCAGCGGCGCGTGAGCACCTGAGGAGAGGGCCGAATGCTGCTCAACCTGTTGATGGGTCTTCCCGTGATAATGCTCTGTTTGTTGCTCCAGGCGGCGTTCGTGGCTTTGAGCCTGCGGCAGTACGTGCGCGTCAGGAATGCCCACCGCAAGCCCGACTCATTGCTGTGGAACACTGCGCTGCTGTCGCTGGTGTTGTTGCTCATGCTGCTGGGCAACTTCGTACAGATGGGGATCTGGGCAGCGCTGTTCATGATGCTCGATGAGTTCGACACCTTCGCCACCGCGCTTTATTTCTCCGGCGTGACCTTCGCCACCTTGGGCTATGGCGACATCGTCATGTCCGAGCGCTGGCGCCTGCTCAGTCCATTGGAGGCGGCTAATGGCATCCTGATGTTCGGCGTCTCCACCGCCGTGATGACCGCCGCGGTAATGGATGTCATCAAGCGCCACACGCCGCGGTCACAACAGCGTCCCGACGACTAGCTCAATCAGGCGGTGGCTGTTCGCTAGCGCCTGCCTGGGCTGCGACGCTAGGGCAGCGCATAGGCCTTGAATAGCATCTTGGTCGTATCGCTAGCCCCACCCAGGTATTTGCCGTACGCCTGTTCGATCTCGCCCGAACGGTACATTTCGCTCAGCGTGGTATCCACCAGCAAGCGGAAGTCCTCATCGCCACGTTCGACCGCCAACGACGCCGGCGCGTATTCGAAGGTACGGTCCACCACCATCAACTGGCCGGTTTCGTTGTGCTTCTGCAGGTAGTTCTTCAGCAACATGCGTTCGGCGAAGAAGGCATCAGCTTTGCCGTCGGCAACCAGTTGCACGCCTTCCTGGTTGTTCTCAACCGTCACCAAGGTGGCCACCACGCCGAGCCGGCGCATTTGCTGGCGAATCCAGTCCTCGGTGACGCTGCCAGCGGTGGCAGCGTAGGTCTGGTTGGCCAGGCCGCGGTTGATGGTCGCGCGCCAGGTCGGACCGGTATGCGCCACCTCACCATTGAGCGCTCTGCGCAACGTCTCGGGGGCATCCTTGCGCACCACCGCCGAGAGGCCGGCGGTGTATACCGGCACAGAGAAACTCACCGACTTGCGTCGCTCCAGCGTTTCCGGGGTCGGCATGCAGAGGATGTCGACCTTGCCCGAACTGACGGCACTGATCTCATCGGCAGTCGTGAGCGCTTGGTAGCGCACCTGCAGGTTGGGCAAGCCCCGTTCGGACTTGAGCCGCTCGGCGATCTTCAGGCACAGGTCGATGGCGTAGCCGCTGACCTTGTCGCCCTCCTGGCTGCTGAACGGTGCAAAGCCCGGCAGATAGCCCAGAGTGAAGCTGTTGCTGGTGCGCACGCGCTCAAGCGTGTTGGCGCCAGCCAGCAGCGGTAGCAGCACGAGCACACAGGTGAGCAACGCGCTTGGGGATTTTGACAGCTCTAGGTTCATATCCTGTTCCCCTTGTTCGGATGTCGATGCGGTCCTGGCGGCAAGGCTTACGGCTTGCCGGCGCCGGTCAGCTTGGGCGGTGCAGGTTCGACAAAGAACTTGGCGATCGAGCCATAGAACAGGTAACCGATCGCAAGGACCAGGGTGCCGCCGAACACGGCGTCTTCGCCGCAGGAATACAGCGCGTAGAAGGAGTAGGCCAGTGCCACCATCAGCACCGCGCTGTTGCGCATGTAGATCGCCGGGGCGACGCCGACCTTGTACATGATCACCAGCAGGCCGGTGAGGGCGGTCACGTAGGGAATCAGGTTGGTCACCGCGGCCAGGCTAATGAGCTTGCCGAACTGGGCGCTGGCATTGGGCGAGATGGTCGACAGGGCCATCAAGGTCTGCAATACGCCACAGACGATCATGCCGAGCACTGGCGCGCTCATCGCGCTGAGCTTGCCGAACAGTTTCGGGAACATGCCTTCATCGGCGGTCATCTTGGCCGTTTGCGCCAGCGTAAATTGCCAGCCCAGCAGCGAGCCGATGCAGGCCATGACCGCCAGCACCATGATGATGGTGCCGATCGTAGGGTTGAACATCCGCGCATAAACCAGAGCGAACGGCGCCGAGGAGTTGGCCAGCTCGGGATTGGGGATGATGCCCTGGATGACCGTGGTCGACAGCACGTACACCACCGCCGCACCGAGGGTGCCGAACAGGCAGGCCAGCGGCACAGTGCGCTTGGGATCTTCCACTGCATCGGAGGCCTGCGCCGCCGACTCCATGCCGAGAAAGGCCCACAGGGTCAGGGGGATCGTCTTGCCGATGGCCTCGTTGATTGGCAGGTTGTTCGGGTTCCAGGCCGCAGTGAACACCTCCGCCTTGAACCAGAACCAGCCGATTATGCTCAGGCCAGCCACCGGAATGATCACCCCCCAGACGCTGATGGCGCCGATCTTGCCGGTGATGTTCGGGCCGCCGAAGTTAGCCACGATGGTCAGCCAGATCAGGCCAACCGTGCCGATGAACAGCGGAATAGCGCCGCTGCCAAACCAGGGCACGAACGACGTGATGTAGCCCACCGCAGAGATGGCGACGGCCACGTTGGCGATGGCGAGTGACAGAAAGTAGAGATACGAGCAGAGAAAGAACCCTGACTTTGCGTGCGCCTCTTCGGTATAGGCCGACAGCCCGCCGGGCCGCGTACAGTAGATGCCGCACTGGGCGAAGCTGTAGGCAATGGCCATGGAGCCGACCGCGGTGACGACCCACGACAGCAGTGAAACGGCCCCGAGCTGGGCCATGCTTGTGGGCAACATGATGATGCCCGAGCCCATCATATTGACCGCCACCAGCGTGGTGAGCCCCATGAGGCTCATTTTCTTGCTTGACTCAGCCATCGAAGTCTCCTTGCGTTGTCCCAGGCGCTGATCCTGGGTTTGGCGGTGAGTTAGCAGTGACGGATGATCATGTCGATGAAACGGCAACGAGCGTCACGCATAACGCTCGTTGCTCATCAGTGTGGCTTAGATTGGATGAGGCGAAGTGTTCGTCGCGGCTCGACGCTGACGAGGCCTGTTGACATAACGTCCATTATGCGGAGCCTGTGAAGGAGCTTTTCAAATCGAGAAAACGTGCGGGTTGTTCCGAGTGTCGCGACCAAAGGCTTCGCATAATGGACGCCCTTATGTTGAGCGGCGTCCGGATAATCGGCGCAGCTCCGGGCGTCGGTTAACATAGGGGCGATTATGCGTACGCCCCTCGATATACCGTCTTACCTCATCCGCGATGCCCAGCTCTACGCGCCCTCTAGGGACGCTCTAGACGCTGTTTGCCATGTTCTGGCTGATTACCCCCGCCTTGTCGCTGAAACGCGCCAGATGCGTTCCCGGCTCGCTCAGATCGATGCTGAGTCCGCTGACCTCGACGCGCGGCTAGAGCAGCTGCAACACGTTTGCCGGCAAATCCTCGATCTTTGACCACCCCTCATCCTGATTACTCAGGAGCGCAGCGACCATGTGTAGCGAATGGCGGAACATTCCCCGGCAGGGGAACGGGTAGCCGGCAGGCGCAGGGCGGCAGCCCTGTTCGTAGCAGCTGACGAATGTCAGCGTCGCGGAGAGCTTGTAAGGCAGGCACACGGGATCGGGGGTAGGCCGAACGGCCGCAGGGGTTCACCCCTGGTCGAAGCGAAGGCGGAGACGGCTTTTCGCTTTCCCTGCGGCAGCAGGGTCCACCATCTCTAATGGTGGACTCTTGTGACATGGTGTCATTTTCTGGCTGTTTTGATCAGCGCAGAGCTTCTTGTTCGTAGCTCATCAGGATTCCGCGCAAGGCGATCTTCGCGTGGATGAGGGGCAGACATGGTTTCGGGTTCGCCATCACGGCTCGAAGGTGCCGGACTACGCCAGTCGGCTGGAGATCATGCGCAAGGATGGCCACGAGCTGCACGTCATCACCCAAAGCCCGAAGCTGATCGATGCGCACATGCGCGAGCTGTGCAACGGGCATGTTCACTTTTACCGGCCCCGTGGCGCCGCCTACAGCAAGCGTTATCAGTTTGAAAAGCCGGAGCTGTCAGTAAACGAAAATAAGTATGTGTTCCCCTCGGGTGAGGACACCCGAGTTCCGATGGATTCGGCGTACTTCGGTTGTTACAAGTCGGTGAAGGAGGGCACGAAGCACCATTTTAAGTTCCGCATCCCTCGCGCCGCGCTTGTCCTGGGCTTCGTCGCCCTGGTGGTCGGCGGCATCGGCTACTACCTCTACGGCCGGTTGTCCGGGTTCGAGAAAGCTGCCGAACAGCCCGTTGCCGCTGCGCCTGTCGCCGTACCAGCCGCGGCTGCCGCGCCGTCCAGCGCCGTCGCTCACGTCACGACTGAGCAGTACATTGCCGAGCGTACGCCGCGCCTTGCTGGTGTGCCGTCGTCGGCGCCGATCTATGACGAGCTGACTAAGCCAGTGACGTTCCCGAAGCCCAGTTGTTACGCGACGAAATCAGAGGATGTGATTGCCAGGAAGCGCAAAACGCTCAAGCTCGGCAACCGACATGGACGCCTGTACGGCTGCGCCTGTTTCAGCCAGCAGGCCACGCGCATGGACGTTGAGTTCAACGCCTGTATGGATATGGTCGAGAATGGTGCCTTCGACAATACCAAGCCTGATCGCCAGCAGCGCGCCGATGGCGTGACGGACTCGCTCCGCGAGGCCGACACACCAGCGGCAGCGTCTGCCGTATCAGTTCCCGTTGCCGTCGTGGCAACAGCACCGACCATTTGAGGCCTTGGCGATGATCGATAACATTTTTTTAGTTTTTTTCTGTGTGCTATCGGGCGTTGTGTTAGTCGTCGAAACGTTTCGCTTCCTGTTCCCTGGGGAATCTTAGGCTTCGCATAATGTATATTATGTTAAATACAGGCCGTTTCATAAGTGTTGCATTTTTCTCCAGGCTTTTAGCGTTCTGAACTAATTCTCCAAAAAAACGGTAAGTAAAGATCCGAATGGCGAATTTATTCTCCAATATGGATCTTTAGTTCATCCCCGAACATGCACTGAGCTGGGTAGCACCGGCCTCAGTCTGTGCGACCAGCTCCGCTCGCTGTGCGGGCAGATGGCAGCCGACCAACTGCGCGAATAACGGCTTATTACCTCTGCTGGCAGAAAGCTCCCGTTGAGGGGCAGATTCAGCTCGGGTAATGTCATGGCATCCGCCACGACAAGGCCATGTGGGGAAGGCAATTTTGGACTTTTGGCCGGATAGGACCGCCACTTTTCGGTCTCCTGGAAGGCAAAGTGAAACTACACTTTGTGTCTGGAAGGCGAAGTGAGACTTTGGTCGGTGATCTGTCGCAGTTTTGGAAGGCAAAGTGGAGCTCTGGTCGCCGCTCGCCCCCATTGGATTTCGCCCCAGCATGAATCTGATTTAGAGGGCATGGTGATGGAGGCTTGGCGAGGCGACAGCGCCAGCGTCGTCATTGGGCTATCGCACCTCCACCCGACCTGCCAACCAGATCGTCTCCGCTGTCGGGTAGTGCCGTAGTAGATTGGGGCGACGTGGCAGCTTCACGACAGTAAGCGTTGAGGAGGACTGTCTGCGGCTACCGCTAAGTCAGTGCGCCTTGTAATCCACGCTACTCGGTTAATCTCGCCTCAAACCCTAATCGCCCTGCTCTTTTGAGCCCTCGGCAAGATCTCGGATAGCGTTGCGGTCAAGTGCAGCCCCTTTCGGCTTGTTACGATTTCTGGCGTCGCGGATCCTAGCCCAGGCACAACGTCTGGCGCGATGGTCAACCGTCGACACGAGAGCTCAACAGTGGTGTGTGAAGCTGGATAGCAACTTCCCGCCTGGGATCGTCGGGCGAAACCGTAACCAGAAACTCTTCGAATTTCCCGAGGAGGAGAACCGTTTAAGCATCAGGATAGTGGCGTAACAAACGCTTCGCTTCTCGTCTGATGTTCTCAGGAAGCTCAGGATTCTTTGACAGGTCGCGCAAGAACTCTTCAGCCTGTATCACGCTGCGCGTACGCTCATGTGGCCTGGTCAAGATACATGCTCCCGGTGCAGGGGTGAACTCCCTAACAATCTAACCTTGATCGCCCATATGGCCTAGATACTAAGCCACCGCACCTAAGACGTTGCCCCGCCCTCCCCTGTGCTCGCGGCCGCCATGCTTAGGCCAGTTGGCGCTCAGGATTGCGCGGCCTAAGGCTCCTCCATGGCCATTAGTTCCGCAATTATCCGCTGCATCAATTCTTGGCTGCTGCCTGAACTGTCTTTGCGAAGATAAGCAGCAACGAGGATGGTTACGTGTAGCGACCTGCATTTGAAATCGTCCCGACCTGCAATCAACGCGATTCTCGACCGGGATTAACTGCGACTGTCCGGCCCGGCAAACCAGCATTGGTTGCGAATGAACCTGCATTTATCCGCGCCGACCTGCATTCCATTGCCGCCAGAGCCCCATTCTATAGAAATCGCATGGCCATCTTCCCTGCCAGGCGATGCGACGCTTTAAAGGAAATTATTCCCTGCCAATAATTATTCAGTTCCAATAATTTTTACTAAAGTCATGACTGATACCGTCCTCCCCTCTTGGCCTCCGAGTTGGCCAGGGTATTTCCACGATCAGATAACGGAACCTGCAGCCGCAGGTCAGACTGTCACGGAAGTCTAAAGAGAGTCGACGCTGGCTATGTAATGGTATTCGTGGGGAGAGAATCGTCCATCCGGGCCGAATAGCAGACGGGCTGTGAAATGCTCCCGGTACGTTAGGGCCTCCTGCTGGACGTAGCGTTCGTAATAGGCGCGTCTCAGGAGACTGAGACTCCGCTACAGCCGAGCCGAAAGCAGCCTCATTGACAAGATGCCTTTGCCGGACGGTTACGTGCCCAATGGATCAGCAACGGCCAAAGCCCTCGATTACAGCCTTAAACGCTGGGTAGCGATGACGCGCTACCTGGAAGATGGGGCCGTGCCCATCGACAACAACCAGGTCGAGAACCAGATCCGCCCGTGGGCGCTTGGACACTTGAACTTGTTATGCCCCATCGCTGGATGCATGCCTCGATCACCGAACGATCTCCAACCACTTCTCCATAACAATGGTGCGTTCAGAGCCGTGAAACTCATCACGGATCTTCTGGTAGCCCAACGTAACGTAGAAGCCCTCCGCAGTAATTGATGACGGCACGCGCAGTCTTTCAATACCAGTACTAACAGCCGTCGTGGAGTGGATGACTTCCATCAGTTGCCTACCGATACCTAAACCCTGATGTGTAGGGGCAAACGAAAACGGTTCTAACAACATCTCCATGTATCACCATCTCCGCCAACAGGTAACCGCGAATGTCGTACCGCGCGTCAACTGCCCTGATCACTATTCTGTAGCAATAGTGGAAGACAGGCCTGTTGGCGGGTGCTCTGGGATGCTTGTTGATCGCTCATCTTTGGCCCCCTGTGAAGCCATTCAACAGCTGCATCACGGTCTGCAAACTGCGAAAGTCGGGATAGACTGATGGCGAGCCGCGCCTGGAAAGTGAAGAAAAAATTTGGAAAACCGCCAGAACTAAAAATTTTGTTTGGTAACTCAAGAAAATCTTTACGACCAAGACTGCCTGAACGAAAAAAGATCCGGCTACTCAACATCGGCAAAGCGCATCTGGATCATGCGGCAGGCTCGCCGTAGCTACCAGGCTCTCCATATGAACTGCGACGAATACCTTGCGATTACTCAGTAATGTCTTGATTGCCTCTGGAGAGTTGCCCGATCTCACTTACACGCTGTGTTGGCAGCCGCGTCAGCACATCCTTGAGATAGGCATACGGATCATGCCCATTCATACGCGCCGATTGGATCAGGCTCATGATCGCCGCCGCGCGTTTGCCGCTGCGTAGCGAGCCAGCAGCCACCAGCGACTGGGAGAACAGGTCGAGTTGGCGGCAGAGCACGACGAACTGCCGGCAGACATTGCGGATGGCTTTGCCGTTGTCACGGCGGAAGTCGGCAATGGTTTTGAAGTCCGGCGCGAGTCGCCCGGTCAACCACATCAGTTCGAGGTTGCACTGGCACTCACGCTCCAGACGGCGACTGGACTGGATGCGATTGAGGTAGCCGTAGATGTAGATCTTCAGCAACACGGCGGGGTGGTAGGAGGGCCGTCCGGTTGCCGCGGGGTCCACCCCGTCGAACTCCAGGGTTGCCAGGTCGAGTTGTTCGACGAAGGCCTCGACCACGCGGATCGGGTTGTCTTCGGCGACGAAATCCTCCAGGTACTCTGGCAGCAAACTGACCTGCGTCCGGCTCGCCTCTTCGATGAACCGTTTCATACGTCGCCCCCGCTGACGTCGACTCAGCAACTCCAGGCGAGATCGGCGTTTCCACACAGGCTGGGCCGAAAGCGGACCTTGGCCAGATCGACAAAGTATCTTGGTGAACGATGGTTTTTGAGTGCGTCCAGTTTGCTCGGGCTTGCCGAGACTGAGCGGGGTTGGGGCTTGTACCGCCCCAATCCCGCCGCTTCTATTTTTAGCCGCGCTGCAATGGTGGGGTTCGCGAAGGGATCAATCGCTTCGTCCCGGTCGACTCATACGCCGAAGCCAAACGAAGCAGCGCCGAATCGTCGTAGGCGCGGCCGGCAAATGTCAGGCCTACGGGCATACCGATGTCCGGCATCACGCCCATCGGCACAGTTACCGTGGGGACACCCAAGTGGCGGATAGCGAGATTGCCGTTAGCGACCCAGATACCGTTACTCCACGCGATATCTGCAGACTTCGGATCCACATCGGCATTCGCCGGACCAACGTCGGCTACCGTCGGGAATATCACCGCGTCGAGCCCCAACCGATCCATCCAGTCTTCGAGATCGATTCGACGCGTCTCCTCGAGCCCCCGCAGCCCATCAGGAAGCGTGGTGATCTCGTCCCACGGGGTGATACCGCGCTCGGCCATCCTCACATACTCATCCATGCCGGCGACAAGGTCACCTTCCCGATTTGGCAGAGTCCCGGGGTCGTGCGGGAAAATCAGCGGTCCGTCCACGTCCACCAGACGGTTCAATTTGGGATCGCCGTTCGCCCGAAGGAAATCATCGAACGCCCAGGCCGTCAGATCCCACAACTCATGGTGAAGGAACTCTTTGGAAACCAGGCCCCGAGTAAACACCGTCGGCGCACCAGGGCGATCACCCTCGCAATTCGAGACCATCGGGAAATCGACCTCGACCACTTCGGCACCAAAGGCTTCGAATGCCTGGCGAGCCTTTTCCCAGAGCCCGATCACGGAGGGACGGGTGATGATTCGCTGCCCCGTCGGACCACCGATGCCAGGCGCATCGGCCGTGCCCGCCTCGGGATCCGCGTTGATGTACATACGGGGAACGCCGAACCGCTTGCCTGCGAGCGCATCGGTATTCGCGGCAAGCGACCCATAGGAGGCGGGACGAACGGAGGCGACACTCGGAATGGGCACCCAGGGTTGCAGCCGCCACAGATCTCCGCGAGTGTCGGGATCATCCGCCACCACCACATCCAGCACTTCGAGCAGGTCGGCCATGGTCCTGGCATAGGGCACGACGACGTCCATGGTCGGCGTCAGCGGCCAGTTGCCGCGCACCGAGATCACCCCACGCGACGGGGTGTAGGCGCACAGGCCATTGTTCGATGCAGGCCCTCTTCCGCTCGACCAGGTTTCTTCCGCGAGGCCGAAGGCCGCGAAACTGGCTGCGGTTGCCGTACCTGCGCCGTTCGATGATCCCGATGCGAATGGTGCGGTGAGATAGTCAGCGTTGTACGGGCTCTCCGCACGGCCATATACCCCGCGCTGCATGCCGCCGTTCGCCATGGGCGGCATATTGGTCTTGCCCAGGCAGATCGCTCCAGCGGCGCGAAGCCGTTCGATGGTGAACGCATCGCGATAGGCGATGAGGTTCGCGAATGCGGGACTGCCGGACGCCGCCGTGAGCCCCTTCACCAGATAACTGTCCTTGGTCGTATAGGGGATGCCATCCAGCGGGCCGAGTGTCTCGCCCCGGGCTCGACGGGCGTCAGAAGCCTCCGCCTCCTTGAGCGCATCGGGGTTCCGAACCACTACCGCGTTGAGGGCGGTGGGCGTGTCGGGTCCATCATAGGCATCGATCCTGGCGAGATAGGCCTGGACCAGCTCAACCGCCGTCGTTCGGCCAGATTCGAGTGCCGCACGCAGTTCGGCAATGGAAACCTCGGTTACCTCAATCATGCTGTCACCGCTGGCTGCTGGTGGGTTATGCAGTGAATGTCTCACTGAACGTAGTTGCTGCGGCGTCACTTGGCTCGTAAACGGCAATTGGGAGGGCATAAAGATGCTGGTAAAACTAACCCCTAACACCGTTCTTGCGCTTAGAGTGAGCCTTGTCGGGGCGCTGCTAATCGGCGCCAACTCGGTAACCGCAGCCGACAAGGATATGTGGCCCGGAACCCAGGTGGGCGAGGCTGTCCCGCAGGTCGAAGGAGTCCCGCCCGAACTGGCGAAGAACCTAGCGAATTTCGATGATCTTGACTTCCGCGTTTACACCGAGCAGCAGTGGCAAGACCTTCACAAGAGCCACACGAAAGACGTCGTGGTGCATTGGCCCGACGGCCACCAAACCAAAGGCATCGAGAAACACATCGAAGACCTGAAGTACATGTGGACGTTCGCACCCGACAACCGAATCAAGGAGCACCCCGTCCGGTTCGGCACCGCTGACGGCACCTGGACAGCCGTGACCGGCTGGCTTGAAGGCACCTTCACGAAACCGATGGTTCTTCCCGATGGCAAAGGTGATTCAGCCGACTGACAAGGCCTATCGCATCCCCATGGCGACAATCGGCCACTGGAACAAGGACGGCATCATGTTCGAAGAGTACCTGTTCTGGGACAACGGCGCGTTCATGCAGCAGATAGGGCTCGCCCAGTAATTTCCCTGTGGGGTGCCAAGTCAGGTGTACCTTGGGACTTCAACCTCAAGGCGATCTCGCCAGGCAAACTGTGAGATATCTCCTGCCTGGGAGTGGCGGGAGCAATGAATCGCAGCTGAGCCTCAAACGCTTCGATCAAATTCTCGAACTGGTTAACGCCAGGCGATAGGAGCTTGGAATCACCCAGGAGATTTTCCCTGACCTGCATAGGCGCCTCAGTGAAGGTCAAAATGGAGGACCGTTGTCGGCCTGAGCTAGCCGGATCTCAATCAGAGGCCCGCGGTGTCGTGTCAGGAAGGGAGAAGATCAGCAACGCAGCCGGATGGCTCTTAGCTCCGACGCACTTGGCACAGGAGCGAGTCCATCGGAAGGGAAAAAGTGTGGAGGTATCGAACCTGCAGTAGCGGGGAGGGGGGCAATTATGAGGAGGCGTCTGTCTCTTCCTCTTCCTCGGAAATGCCATCGTCTGCCTCACGGCATTTCAAACCATCCAGAAGATCCTCAGTGGCCTGGCGAGCTTTCTGTTGACCGGCGTCAACCGTGCTTTGCAGGTCAACCTTACCGGTCCTCAGCGCCTTGGTGACCTTGCTGAACCCACCCACATCGGCTGGGGTAATGTTTGCGTTGGGTAGCGTATCGTTGATGGCTTTCGTCATCAGGCCATCAGCCGCCGGCGCACCATATTCTTCAACAAGCTCTTCGTAGATCCGGGTTTCATGAAGTACCGCTGCAGTGCCTTGGGGTTTGTCCATTGGGACTTCCTCTCTGCGTTCAAGTTGACGCTACAGCAGGTCCGATAACCCAAGGCTACAAAAATTTAGGGCTCCTGTGTTCGGAATTTTATCGACCACAAGATACCCGTTCCTACCGCAGCGATGCTCCGCGTGAGGCCTGTTGGGATCATGCCGTGATAAGGGGAAAATTCTTTCATTTTGTCTGCAAGCTATTGTTTTTATTTATGAGACCAGCATGGCATTGAGCCCATCGGTGTCATCGGCTGACATCGGCATAGCTGGCTTCATCGCACCCTGCTGGAGCGGGACCTGCACCGATCCCTGACAGCCCTCCAGCCCTGTTCGCTAGGCCGTAACTGCCGGTTTTCGCTGCCGCTTCGCCGGCGTGGCACGGGCGCGCTTGGTGCGCACCGGCTGGGCGAGCTGTTGCTCAAGGATGCTTGCCCGGGCCTTCTCGGCGGCAGCGACTTGCTGGGCCGCACTGAGCTGCGTCAGCGCGGTATCCAGCCGCTGGCGCAACTGGTCCTGCTGCTTGGTGACCGCCTTCAGCTGAGCGGCCGCCGCCCGGCTCTCCTCCCGGGCCTGGTCGACTTCACGGTGGGCGCGATCCTCCACCCCCCGCACATAGGCAGCCGAGGCCTCACGCTCCTGCGCTAACTGGCGCTGCGCGGCCTGCAGCTCCTGCCGCAGCGTACTGACATCGTGCAGGGCCGCCTTGCGCTCCTCGGCGAGCACCGTGCAACGACTCTGCAGGTCAGGCTTGCGGTGCACCACCGAAGCAGCGATTCGACACGACGGCCATTTGGGGTCATGCCGAGATAAGGGGAAAATTCATTCATTTTGTCTGTAGGTATTTGTTTTTAAATGATTTTATCTTCCGACTTCCATTGGTGACCGAAGGACTATCCTTCTCGCTTGCCTGTCGATGGGCAGCAGAAAGCGCTTCACGCCGGAGCAGATCGCCTTGCACGACCTGATCGCACTGTGGGTTTCCGGACTGCATGGTCGTCGAAGGCGCGCGGAAGGAAATCTCACCGCGCCAGACGCCGCGCTGGCAGGGCAACCTGGAAGAGGCGATGGAGCATCGGCACACCGCTGACCACGCGGGAACTGGATGTCGGCCGCCTGCCCCTCGGCGACTATTCCATAAGGAGGTGGCCAGCAAGCTGACCATCGCCGCCGAGACAGTCAAGGTCCACCGCCGGCATATCTACGCCAAGCTGAAGATCAAGTCGCCGCCGGAACTTTTCTCACTGTTCCTCAAGGCGCAGAAAGGGGTAAGGCCGTTATGTCGAGCAGATCAAGGACTGGCGCGCAGCCTGCGAGCGGGCCACCGCGCCGCCGCCGCCGGTCAAGAGCCGGCGCGAGCGCGCAGAGGAAAAGGCCGCGCAGAGTCGAAGGCTAAGAAACACGGCAGTTCCACCACTGCCCGGGACACGATCCCGATTGGCATTGCCCCGCTGGTCGAACTTGTGCCAGACCGTGAGCAATGAGCCCGCTGGCTCACCAGTCAACCTCAGGCGAACAAAAAAGTGCCGCCCGGAGGCGGCATGAAGATGGGGATTACACGGATGAAATCTCACTATAGCCGGTAATGAATCTACCCAGCTACAACCCTAGCGAACAATTCGCCCGGCCGGACTCATCAACAAACGCTGAGGACAGTGGACGGTCTGGTGAGTCCACTAACTGATGTTTGGCCTCCCCTACCGTGCCTGCTGAGGGTCGCCCTACTCAGCAGCCGCGGTGTCCTTCGCCCGTATCCACTGTGGGATGGCCCGCTTCTCAAGCGGGGTTCACCGATTGCGCCAGTCCTCCCGTTCGGTTTCGGCTTTCTCCCGCCATTCCTACGGAGTCTGCCCGGCCTCACGTCGTACAGTGACCACGAGCTGCCCAGGGTTGGATAGGCGGCCAGGAAGCTGTTGAGCCGGCCGGCTACGTCGTGCTTGAGAACCACGCTCTGGATCCAGGCTTGTTCAAGAGCCACGGTTGGAACCTTCAGCAGGCAGTCCAGGCCAACCGAAGGCCGAGGTCCGCCAATCGGTTCAGCGCTGGACGTCACGCAGCGGTGGATCCATGGCCCCCTACAGGTGGACGTTTACTCGGTAGCTCAATGGCACGTGGACCCCTGCTGGCACCGCGAGGAGCCGAAACCACGAGCGCTGTGAAACAATCCAGGTTGAGACGTCCGGCCGAGACCTTACCAGGGTCCGGTGGCGGCAGTTGCTGGCGCCGCCGGCGATGAAATCCACCCATCAGTCAGAGCAAGCGAGAAACCAATTTGCGATTTCTAGATGCCACCGTGGTACTGGGTCTGGCCGCGGCGATTCACGGCACCGACAAGGCGGTGAGAGCTGCAGCACTGCGCTGTGCCAAAGCAGTGCCGCGCAAGGACCGCCAGCTCCTGTTTAACGTCGCTAACAGTCCATCGCCCCTCAAGCGGGTCCGGCTGATGCTCGGCAGCCTCCCCGACGACCTCCTCAGCATGGATCCGGCGACCCGAGCGGCGGGGGAATCAGAGGCCCCGCCCCTCCCGCTGCAACAGGGCATCGATATCCCTTAGCTCGGCTTCGGTGCTCCTGAGCCACTTGGCGGCACCCGCCAGGCGTTTCATCGCCTGATCCGCCATTGCCGCATCCCGCCTGGCTCGTGCCTGATTACGCTGGTAGCGCTTGCAGTGCGCCACGGCCTCCGCCCGGCGCGGGCGAACTGCGGGTGCTGCAGGAAATCGACGTACCGGCGCGGCGTGCCGGGCCGGCACAGGCTCCGACGGAATGCGCTGGCTATTGAGCAGCTGGGTCAGCAGCATCCACTGGCTGACCACAACGGGCGCCGCGTCGGTGTCGAATTGCACCTGCACCTTGTTGTTCGCAATCTGCTGCTCGTAGGCATGCAGCACCTCGCGGGCTGTGGCGATCACGTCGACCTCTTCGGATTCGCCACTGAGCGGACGCGAAGAAATAGGCAATTCGCGTACCCACCGCCCGCCAGCTTGTATCGCGGAGGGTATTGCACTAGTGTGCCAACTTCGGGTGACCCGGTCGGGCAGTCGTGCTTTCTGCAGAAGGAGTTGTGGATGTTCAAGCGTTCTATCGCCTGGCGCCTGGTTTTGGTGGTCGGAGCCGCAATCACCTGCATCCTGGCGACTAGTGGCGGGATGCTGACCCAGAGCATCGGTGCGCGGGTCGGTGCACTCAAGCAGGCCAACATGCAGCATTTGGTGCATTCGGCGCTGATCATGGTCAAGGCCTATAACCGGGAGCTCGAGGACAGGGCCAAGAATCTATCCGCGCTCTTCGGCGAGACCTTCGCCGGGCCCTTTGAACTGGACGCCACGCAAGAGATGCTGGTGGAGGGGCAGCGGCTGCCGCTGCTCACCCAGGGCGGCAAGCCGCTGGCCGGCGATCATCATGCGGTGGACCGCTTCGCCGCGCTCACCGGCGGCAACGCGACCATCTTCGTCAAGCGGGGCGAGGACTTCGTGCGCGTCGTCACCTCGGTCAAGAAACAGGACGGCAGCCGCGCGGTGGGCACTCTGCTCGATCGCGCCTCGCCGGCATACGCACGGGTCATTCGTGGCGAGGCCTTCACCGGCAAGGTCAACCTGTTCGGCCGGCAGTTCGTCACCAACTACACGCCGATCAAGGACAGCGCCGGGCAGATCATCGGCATTCGCTACATCGGCATCGGGTTCGACGAGTCACTGCAAAGCCTCAAGGATGGACTGGGCGCGCTGGCAATAGGACAGAACGGCTACATCTTCGCCCTCGACGCCGCCGCAGGGGACCGGCGTGGCGCTTTCGTCCTGCACCCGGCACTGGCCGGGCGCAACCTCGATCAGGAGAGTGGTGGCCAGTTCGTCGCGCACCTGCTGCAGCAGGGGGGCGGCGAGCTTGTCCATCAGGGCCCGCAGCAGGGCAGGAGCGGCCCAGTCTCGGGGGAGTGGGTCACCTATTTCGAGACCATTCCCGAACTCAACTGGATTGTTGCTGCCACCGTGCCGGCGGAGGAGTTGAGCGAGGTCAATCGCTGGCTGGTGCGGTTGATGTTGGCGATGACGGTGTTGATCATCGCCTGTGCCGCGCTGGTGCTGGTGCTCGCGGTTCGGCGTCTGGTCGGTGCACCGTTGGCCCAGGCGGTGGTGGAGCTGGAGCACATCGCCGCCGGCGACTATTCGCGGGCGATCAAGGTCACCCGCGATGACGAGGCCGGCCAGCTGCAGCGGGCACTGCAGCGCATGCAGCAGCAGGTACGCGAAGTGCTGGTCGAATTGACGCGGACTGCCGGCGAGTTGGCCGGCGCCGCCGGGCAGACGTCGGCGGCCAGCGCGCGTGTGGCCCAAGGCTCGGCGGAGCAGAGTCATGCGGCCGCTCAGATCGCCTCAACCATCGAGGAGTTGACGGTGAGCGTCGATCGTCTGGCGGAGAACGCCGAAGAGGCGAAGAGCCTGTCAGAGTCCTCTTACCGCACCTCCGAGGAGGGGGCACAGGTCATAGCGCAAGCCGGCATGGAGATGCAGGGCATTTCCAGCAGCGTGAGCGGAGCTGCCAGCGATCTCGACCAGCTGGGCGAAATGTCCGGGCAGATCAGCACCGTCCTGGCGGTGATCGAAGACATTGCCAAACAGACCAACTTGCTGGCGCTGAACGCCGCCATCGAAGCGGCTCGCGCCGGCGAACAGGGTCGGGGGTTCGCCGTGGTGGCCGACGAGGTGCGCAGCCTGGCCGGCAGAACCACCACCTCGGCGCGGGAGATCAGCGTCACCATCGCCGATATCCAGCAAAGCACTCAGCGGGCGGTCGGCAGCATGCAGGCTGGGGTGCAGCGGGTCGAACAGGGGGCGGCGCTGTCGACGCACGCCGGCGAATCCATCCAAAGCATTCGCGACGGCTCGCAGCGGGTGATGGAGGTATTCAGCGGCATCTCGCTGATGCTGAAGGAACAGGCCCAGGCCAGCAACGATGTCGCCGAGAACGTCGAGCGCATCGCCGCCATGACCGAGACCAACACCCAGTCGGTCCGTCAGGTGGCGGAAGCCGCGCGGGAACTGGAAATCATGGCGGATTCCCTGAAACGCCTGGTGGCGAGCTTCAGGATTTAATCGGCCATTGTCGCCCAAGTGTGAGGTCGAAACACTGCCAGGGCTGGCTAGTCCACATGCTCGGCCAGATAGTTGTCCAGCTTGAGCGGCTCAGCACTGTCGACGATGGCGAACATGGGGTCATGCGGGTTGCTACCTTCCTCAGGGTCGGCGTCCTGAAGGCGACGACTGCGAATGCTTTGGGCAGCCTGACCGTGAGGTGCATGTTTCCGTTGCGCCACGCCGCGTAAGCGCTCGATGATCGAGTCTTGCGGGCGTACCGCTTGGCAGGACTGCCGCGAACGGGTGCTTCGGCCACGTCCTCCCGCCGACGTTAAAGGTGCCGGGCAAGCCCCCCAGGAGCGTCACCAAGGAGCGTTGAGTGTCTCGCACAATCCACAGCCTGCGCACACGTACCCTCTTCTATCTGCTATTGCTGCTGTCCGCAGTGGCGCTGGCCAGTTACTGGAGTACCTCCAACCTGCTGCACCAGAGCCTGGGGCAGTATGAAGAGCGCCATGCCCAGGAAGAGCTGGAACGGGTCAATGTGGCGCTGGTCACTGACGCCCAGGCGCTGCTGGGCAGTACCTTGGACTATGGCTTCTGGGACGATAGCTACGAGTACCTGCAGCAGCCGAGCCTGGCCTACCTGGACTCCAATTTCACCGCCGACTCCATGCGCAACCTGCGCGTGGACTTCACGGTGTTTCTCACGACCGCCGGTGCGCTGCACTCCGCCTTCGAATTCAGTGGCGAGCAACGCGAACACCTCGCGACCGACAGCAGCACGCTGCGCGCGGTGTACGACGGCCTGGCCACGCTCCCCGCCACGTTACAGCAGCAGGGCGCCTACCTGCTGCGCTGGATCGATGGCATGCCAGTAGTCCTGGCCTACAGCCCCATCCGGGACACTGACCGTAGCCAACCACAGCGGGGTTGGCTGGTGATGGGCCGAAGGCTCGACACGAATGCCTTGGCCAGACTGGAGCAGCTGGTCGGCACCCCCTTCCAGCTGGCACCTACCACGACCAGTGCGCCGGCGCTCCCAACGGCACCGGGCAGCCTGCGCGTCAGTCGCCTGCTCGCGGACTCCCTGGGCCCCAGCGCCGTGCACCTCATCATCCAGCGCCCGCCCATCCTGGACCCGCAGAAACGCGACGGCGACCTCCTGCTCCTCGGCAACTCCCTGCTCATTCTGCTGCTGGCTGCCCTGGCCGCCACCCTCCTGCTCGACCGCCTGATCCTCAAGCGCCTGAGCCGCTTCTCGCACCTGGCCGAGCAGCGCCGGCGCAATGCGGAACAGCCGGCAGTCTGGCCGGTGCAAGGCGACGATGAACTGGACCAGCTCGCGCTGTCGCTCAACGAGCTGATGGCGGAAGTGCACACGGCCCACGAGAGCCTTTACCAGGAAGCGCGCCGGGATCCCCTCACCGGACTGGGCAACCGAAAATTCCTCAGCGAGCGCCTGCACCTCTACCAGGCGATGCAGCGGCGCCAGCCCGGCCTGACGCTGACCCTCTACCTGATCGACCTGGACGACTTCAAGCTGATCAACGACTGCCTCGGTCACGAAGCCGGCGATGCCCTGCTGAACAGCCTCGCGCAACGACTGGGGGGATTGCTGCGCGCTAGCGATACGGCGGTGCGTATGGGCGGAGATGAATTCGTCGTGCTCAGTCTGACGGACGACACCGGGCCGGGCAGTCACGCCCTCGCCCAGCGCCTGCTGGAGGCGGTCTGTCAACCGCTGATGTTCCAGGACACGCAGCTGGCGATCAGCGCCTCCATCGGCATCGCCCTGGCCGGACCGGGTACTAGCGAGGACGAGTTGCTGCGCAACGCCGACATCGCCTTGTACCAGGCCAAACGGGCCGGCAAGAGTGGCTTTGCGATCTTTTCCGCGACCATGCACACCAATGTGCAGGAACGCATGCGCATCGAACAACGCCTGCGCCAAGCCCTGGCCCTGGGCCAGTTGGAAGTCTGGTTCCAGCCGATCGTCGACGGTGAATCTGGAGCCACCCGGATGGTTGAAGCACTGGCGCGCTGGCCTGTCGACGGCGGCTACTGCCCACCCGACAAGTTCATCCCGGTGGCCGAGGAGGCCGGTCTGATCGGCGAGCTGGGCCTGTATATCGCCCAGCGCGCCATCCAGGCCCTGCCCCGCCTGCAGCAGGCCCGCCCAGGACTGGTCCTGAACATCAACCTGTCGGTCAAGCAACTGCTGCAGGTGAACCTCGTCGGTCAACTCTGTGAACTGGTGGACGCCGAACGGCTATCCCGGCACAGCGTGCACTTCGAGCTGACCGAGAGTGCCTTCTCGGAAAGCCTGGAGGTGCTCGAGGAACAGGTCAATGCGCTGGTCGCGGCCGGGTTCCAGCTCCATCTCGATGACTTCGGCACCGGCTATTCCTCCCTGCAACGCTTGCAACATTTGCCGATGTCGGCGCTTAAGCTGGACAAATCCTTCACCCGCCTGCTGGACGAGGGCGATGAGCGCATCGTCAAGGTGATCCTGTCGCTAGGTGAACTGCTGCAGCTGAGGGTGATCGCCGAGGGCGTCGAAACCGAGCAGCAGCGGGAGCGTTTGCAAATCCTCGGCTGCCGGCTGATGCAGGGTTATCTGTTCGCCAAACCAATGCCCGAACAACAATTGCTCGACTGGCTACCGGCCCCTTCCTCCACGGCTGGCTCAGTGTGAGAACAACAGGCGTGATGCTCGGCCGGCTACGCAAAGCCGCCAGGCGGTCGCCCTGAGTGCTGGCGAAGCGAGCAGGGTGGATCAGGAGTTCAAATGCGCGTGCTGATTCTGGACAACGACCCCGGCGTCGCCGATCTGCTCAAGCAGCTCCTGCTGAGCCTGCGTTCGCGGGTCCGGGTGGATGGTTTCACGGCGTTGCGCGAAGCCGTTGAAGCCTGGCAGCGAGCGCCCTACCAGTTGGTGCTGGCGGACTGGCACCTGGCGCACGCCGACGGCGTCCGCTGGCTGGAAAGCATCCGCCGGGAGAACCACACCACCGCCGTGGTCGTCCTGAGCAGCCGCTGCGATCGGGCCAGCGTGCTGTCGGCGCGCGCCTTGGGGATCAGGGGTTTCATCAGCAAGCCCTTTCAGGTACAGCGGGTCATGGCGTACCTGGCGGACTTGATACCGCCAACCGAAGACGAGGCCCAGATCCGGCCGGACGACGCCAGCTTCCTGACTTACCTCGCGGGCTTGAGCGCCGCCGAACTCGACTTGCCGCTTGTCAATCACGTCCGTGATCAACTGCTGCGCTACCTGCAGGGCGAGCAACCGGACTTGCGCGCATTGGCCGAGGGCTGGCAGCAGGATCCGGCGCTCTGCGCGCGGCTGATCACCGTCGCCAACAGCAGCGCTTATCGCACTGGGGGCCGCCCCTGCCTTAGCCTGCTGGAGGCTATGCAGCGCCTGGGGGCCCAGACCAGCCTCAACCTCGCCTTCGGTATGGCCTTGCGCCGCTTCACCGAACAGGCGAGCCCGTTGCTGCAGTCGATTATTCAGGAGCAGCTCGAGGCGATCGAGCGGCTGAGTGATCACGCCACTTCCCTCGCCCGCCACTGTCGGCTTGATCCCGCCCCCTTGCAGACCGCAGCGTTGCTGCACCGAATGGGCGAGCTGTACGTGCTGTACCTCGCCCAGGTGTGGGAGAACAGTCGCGGAACGCTGGACGACCACCTAGTGCCGCAGGCCATCGGCCAGTTCAGCCGCCCGTTCGCCGTCCGCTTGAAGGCCCACTGGCGCCTACCCCTGCCCCTGCGCGAGTTGATCGGTGCCGTGTATGGCCTGCCACCGACGCCGGTGCATCAGGAGCAAGTCGTGATGCGCCTGGCGGCCGCCGAACTCTATGGCGAAGACTCAGCACGACTCGAACGTCTGAAGCGTTTGGCCGGCCTGATCTAAACGGAGTTATCCCGCGAGCCCACCAGCGGACGCCTGCGGCATGACTCCACCTGTCACGGGATTACGATCAGGAGGAGCCTGGAGCCGACCCAGCACAGCAACTGCCTGCCGCGACAGCAAGTGGGCAAGGCCAGCGCCTACGGCATGGCGCCCGACGCAGATCGACCCAAACGCTAGCAGACCTACCTTGCGCCACATGGAGGTAGCCACTACATTGACATCAACCCCGCGCACGCAGTGGTCAGATCATGAATAAAAAAACAAACGGGGAGAGGTGGCCTGTATGAAGGGCATTGTCTTCAATCTGCTGGAAGAAGTGGTTTGCCGCCACCACGGTGAAGATGCTTGGGATGCTCTGCTGGAGGGCGCCGAACTGGAGGGTGCCTACACCTCCCTGGGCAGCTACCCCGACGCGGACATCCATAAGCTGGTCGACGTCGCGGCGCGGGTGCTGAACCTGCCGGCGGCCGAGATCCTACGCTGGTTCGGACGCGAAGCCATGCCGTCATTGGCCAGCCGCTATCCCGGCTACTTCGACGCCCATGCCACCACCCGCCCCTTCGTCCTCAGCGTCAACAGCATCATTCATCCCGAAGTGCGCAAAATCTATCCCGGCGCCGACGTGCCGACCTTCGGCTTTCGTGACGAGCCGGACGGTTCGCTGCTGATGACCTACCGCTCCCCCCGCCGCTTGTGCGCGCTGGCCCAGGGCTTCGTTGAAGGCGCCGCCGAGCACTTCGGCGAGCGCGTCAGTTTTGACCATCTGCAGTGCATGCACCAGGGCGATCCCCACTGCCTATGCCGCATCACTTTCCATGGCCCGCAACCCCACTGAGTCAGCATGGATCCCATTCAACGCCTCGAAGCCGAAGTCGAGCAACTACGTCGGCGCCTGCAGCGCGAACGCCAGGCGCGCCTCGACGCGGAACGCATCGCCGAACAAGGCATGCGCGCGCTGTATGACCAGCAGCGGCGACTCCAACTGCTGGAAGCCATTGCGGACGCCGCCAACGGCGCGTTCTCAGTCGCCGAGGGCCTCCAATTCACCGTGCGTACGGTTTGCCAGTTCACCGGCTGGCAGCTCGGCCATGTCTACCGGGCGGACAGTGTGGACGGTGCCCCCTGTCTGCATTCGACCTCCATCTGGCACGGCGTCGACGACGCGCGTTTCCACGAGTTCTACCGGTTGACCGAGGCCATGCAGTTTCGCCCGGGGATCGGCCTGCCCGGCCGCGTCCTGGCCAGTGCGGCCCCGGCCTGGATCACCGACCTTGCTGAAGACCCGAATTTCTGCCGAGCCGGTCCGGCGGCGCGGGCCGGGTTGAAAGCCGCGGCGGCGTTTCCGGTGCTGCTGGGCCACGAAGTCGTCGCCGTGCTGGAGTTCTTCGGCGACCGTGTGCTGGCACCCGATGAGCAGTTGCTGCACCTGATGGCACAAATCGGCAAGCAAATGGGCCGTGTGGTCGAGCGCAAGCGTGCGGAAGATCAGTTGGTGCACGATGCCTTCCACGATCCGCTCACCGGCCTGCCCAACCGCGCCTTGTTTGCCGACCGCCTCGCGCGCGCCATCGCCCGGAGCAGCCGCCATTACGAGGCGGTGTTTGCCGTGCTGTTCATCGACCTGGACCGTTTCAAACTGGTCAACGACAGCCTGGGCCATCAGGCCGGCGACACCCTGATTGTTCAGGTCGCCGCGCGCTTGCGCGCCTGTCTGCGGGACGCCGATACCCTGGCGCGGATGGGTGGCGACGAATTCACGATCCTGCTCGACGACCTCGACGAGCGGAACAACCCAGTGCGGGTCGCCGAGCGGTTGATGGCGGCCTTGGAACCGCCCTTTCTGATCGACGGTGAACAGCTCCACATCAGCGCCAGCATCGGCATCGTCCCGAGTGACCTGGGTTATGAGTCGGCCCATGAGATCCTCCGCCATGCGGACTTGGCGATGTACCGGGCCAAGACGCTGGGCAAGCGGCGCTACGAGGTCTTCGATCCCAGCCTGCACGCCGCGGCAGTGAGTCGCCTTGCCTTGGAAACCCAGCTGCGCCGTGCCCTGCTCAACCAGGAGTTCGTCTTGCACTACCAGCCGGTGGTCAGCCTGGCCAGCGGAGAGATGGTTGGGGTCGAAGCCCTGGTGCGCTGGCAGAAATCCCCCACCGAGCTGGTCTACCCGGGCGACTTCATCCAGGTGGCCGAGGAGACTGGCCTGATCCTGTTCCTTGGCCTGTGGGTCCTGCGCGAAGCCTGCATGACCATGGCCCGTTGGCACCGGGAATTTCCCCGGCCGCTGCCGCTGACCGTCAGCGTCAATCTCTCGGCCCGCCAGTTCGCCCAGCCCGACCTGGTGCAGCAGGTCGGGCGAATCATCGCCGAAACGGGCATCCGCCCGGACTGTGTGCGCCTGGAACTTACCGAAAGCGTGTCCATGGCCGATTCCGAGCACACTGCCACCCTCCTCGACCAGTTGCACGCCTTGGGGGTGCGCATCAGCATCGATGATTTCGGCACGGGGTATTCCTCGCTCAGCTACCTGCACCGGTTCCCGCTGGACGTGCTGAAGATTGACCGCTCCTTTGTCGCCCGGCTCGACCAGGGCCCGGAGGGCCAGCAGATCGTGCAGACCATCCTGAGTCTGGCGCGCAACCTGGGCATCGAGGTGATCGCCGAAGGTGCCGAAACGGCCACGCAAGTTCACTACCTGCGCGCCTTGGGCTGCGCCTTTGGGCAGGGCTATTACTTTTCCAAACCGGTGGCGTCAGCTGAATTGTCCGCTTTGCTGCTGAGTAGCCAGCACAGTGCGCTGGACTTGGACGAGCGGCTGGCTGAGAACCAGCCGGCCTGACAATCCGGAACCGCCCGACGGGAATCGCATAGGTGAACAGCCTGTGGTGCGGGCCATGAAATCCCTCTACCGGATGGAGGTGTCTAGTGAGGCTTGAGATGGAACTGAACCCTGGTACCTGATGGTGCCGCCCCTGCTTGAACCGACACTTAAGGAAGATCGTCATGCCCCGTTTACTTGCTCCGCTGTTGCTCACGCTAATTCCGCTACTGGCGACTCCGCTGCCGGCCTGCGCCGAAGAGCTGATCCGCGTCTACAACTGGACCGACTACATCGCCCCGCAGGTGCTAGCCGACTTCGAGAAGCAGACCGGCATCCGCGTCGAGTACCACACCTTCAGCTCCGCCGAAGAATTGGAGAAAATCCTGGCCAGCGGCGAGGCGATCGACGTCGCGGTGCCCACGCACAGCGATCTGCCGGCCCTGATCAAAGCCGGGCGCCTGCAGCCGCTGGAGATGGCCAAACTGCCCAACCGCGCGCATCTGGACAAGCAACTGCTGAACAAGCTCGCGGCGGTCGATCCGCAGCACCGCTATGCGATTCCCTACCTGTGGGGCGCCGTCGGCCTGGCGGTGAATACCCAACTGGCGGAACAAGCCTTCGGTGGCCCGCTCCCCGATAGCTGGAGCCTGTTGTTCGACCCCGAGCAGAGCAAGCGCCTGGCCAGTTGCGGGATCAGCGTGCTGGATGCCCGGGACGAAGTCCTCTCCGTGCTCATGAACTACCAGGGCCGCAGCCTGGCCCACAGCTCGCCGCGGCAGATCAAACGGGCTGGCGGCGTGCTCGATGAGCTGCGCCCGCAGCTCAGGTACGTCGACGGCCAGCGCCAGTTAACCGACCTCAGCAAGGGCGAGCTGTGTCTGTCCCTCACCTGGGTCGGCGACGCCCTGGCCGCCGCCGCGGCCGGCCAGCCTGTGCGCTTCGTGATACCGCAGGAAGGTTCGGCGGTGTTTATCGACAACCTGGTGATTCCCAGCAGCGCGCGCCGGGCCGATCTGGCGCACCGCTTTATCGATTACCTGATGCAACCCAAAGTGGCGGCGCTGATCACCAAGGAAACCCTCTACCCCAGCGGCAATGCCGACGCCAAGGCGTTTCTCGACCCGGCCCTGCGTGAGCAGCCCGGTCTCTATCCGGACCGCGCCACCAAGCGCCGCCTGTTCGCCCTGGAAACCCTGCCGGATAAGCAGCGAGTGGTCCGCGACCATGTGTGGGCGCGTTTTCGTGATGGCAGTTGATGGCGCGGGTGGGGAAAGCGCCTTTGGTGGTCTGGCGGCGAACCCCGTCCTTGGGGCGCCCGCAGAAAACAGATGGGACAAAAACAGGACGGCCATGGGATGGTTTTACCCATGACCGACGCCGAGCGCGCCACCCACCGCCTCACCGTGGACAACGCCATTGCCAGCCAACGCCTCGAAGGCCTGGAGCCGGACGCCGAGGTCATCGAGCAGCTGCGCGACTATGCCGAGGGGCGGCGGGAGATCGGGGATATCGTCGAGGAGTTGCACAAGAGGATCGTGGGTGGCCGGCTGCAACCTGGCGCGGGAAAGCCGTAGCGGCGTAACCCAGATGACCCGACCAAGGCCCGCAAAACTCACCGGGCCTGGGGCTCGCCATTGGCAATGGGCGTGACGCTTTTTCCGGTGCGGTTACCGACCGCGTCGTAAGTGTAAGTCTGCTGAAGGTCAGCGTTCTGCTCCTCAGTCAGACGGTCAAGGGCGTCGTAGCTGTAATTGAGATTGCCCAGCAGGCTGCTTTGCAGGCTGGTGATGTTGCTGTTGGCGTCGTAGCCGTATTGGCTGTTCCAGCCATCGACGGTTTGTTCGGTCAGGCGGTAGTCCTGGTCATAGCTGTGGCTCAGGCTTATACCGTTGCCCCAGGTCAGGCTTTTCAGTGGGCCGAACTGCAATGCTGATCTGCCTGATCGATTGAGCGCTTGGCCCCCGCTATGGGGTTCTACAGAGTGGCCAGGGCGGCAACGCCCACAACAGGCCGGATATACGCATGCAACCGCGCTGACGACAGGGCTGGAACAGCTTTACTCACTACTTGTGGGGAGAGTCCATATACGAGTTGTTAGGTGGCACTATCGGCTGGGCCGACCCAGAAATGGGGGTTGTGCGCAACCTCCCAAAGATGACCATCTGGATCTTTGAAATACCCTGAGTAGCCGCCCCAGAAAACTTTTTGGGCTGATTTTACAAGTATTGCACCTGCTGTAACTGCTTGCGCAAGAATCTGATCGACTTCTGCCTCCGATGAAACATTATGCGAAAGTGTGAAGCCCTCAAAGCCGCTACCAGCTGAGGAAACCGTTGCATCTTCAGCCAGCGATTGACGGGGATACAAACTCAACCAGCTTCCGTTTAGGGTGAAAAAAGCAATTTCAGGTGGGGAGTCCATGCGGGGAAATTCAAGGCCTTGCTGATAGAGCTTCACAGATGCGGCGAGATCACTAACAGCAAGTGTAATCATGCTTATGCGAGGTTTCATTTGCGCTTCCTATGGAGAGTGAGTTTGTGCCACCTAACGTTTAGTTTAGGGGCCGCGGCACGCGGTCTCAGAGAGCGAAGCGAACGATTTGAACCGCTTATTATACCTAGGCGTCAACGGCGTGTTCGCCGATAAGAGTACTTAACCTGATTAGATATCCGTCTGGATCCATGATCATAAATTGCCTGACGCTTAAAAATTTATTACCGACTCGATATTGTTTCTGTTCTAAGGGTAGCTTAACTGGATAGCCATGCTTCAGTAAACGATTGTGAATTCCATCAAGATCTATAACGTTTATCTGGAAATTTATACCTCTGCCAAAGGGATATTCGAGCTTTGCTGTAACCCATGGATCATTTTTTGGATCAAGCTCTTCTATTTGCTCAAGCATTAAAAAAGCGCCGTCGAGCTCTATTGTTGCAAAACCATCCTCTGAGCGTTCGAAACAAATCGCGAAACCAAGCAGCCCCGTATAGAACTCTAGGGCCTTTCCGATGTTTCGAACATTTAGCTCTGGTGTTAACGGGGGGAACATATCGGTATTGGCCATAATTCATACCGTATAACGTTGGAGTTAAGGGCGCGTTTTTGGCGCATGCCAAAAACGTCGACCCTTGAGTTGTTAGGCGGCGGATCGCCCCCAGCCGACGCAAGCTAAAGCGATTGATAAGGAGTGAACAGTCGCACGGGTGACCCCTCTAGCACCCTGACCAACTCAGGTGCTGCGTTCCCGCACACCTCACCAGCTGCCGTGCAAGTCTTCAGCATCGCGTCCATGAGTCCCCCGATGTTTTTGAGATGTTCCATTAGAGCTTGCGAATCACGATACCTCTCAAGAACTAGGCATTCGGTTTGGTCTGCATTGAAGTACAACTCGTACTGCAATGTACCCGTATCTTTCGTTCTAACGACTTCCATACATTGAGAGGCAACTTGCTTGAACTCCTCAAGTTTGCCGTCATGAATCTTCAGTCTTGCGATTCCTTGGATCTCGTTCATAGGTTTCAATGCCTCCGGTGATTGGATTCCAGCCGCCTAACGCCCGCGCTCAGGGGTGCCGCGACAGCGGCGTCCCTTGGAGTGTTGTTAGCGGGCACAGTTTGTAGACAGCATATTCACGTCGCATCTGTAGCCATCTTGGCGCGCCGGCTCAATTCTTTCGCGCTTGGCTCAGCCGCGCCAAATGCGCCAAGCGGAATATCTCCAACTGGAACATAGGTGCTCATCACAACGCCAGTTGTTGAAACCTTCGAAGCCACGAGGCGCAGTGCACTTGGCCTTGCGCCTTTTTCAAACAATCGCTTTCCACGGCCAAGAACTACCGGGAACGTCCATATGTTGTATTCGTCAATGAGCGATGCAGCTTGTAGCGTCTGAATCAGATTGCCGCTGCCAATGATTTGAAGGTCGTGTCCGGGCTGACCCTTGAGCGCGGATATGTCAGGATGTCACCGCCAAGTACCGTCGAATTGTTCCATTGCAATGACTTCAAAGTGCGGGACGCCACATGCTTTTTTGCCGCATTGAGCGTCTTCGCAATCGGATCATCCTCTGGTTGGTAAGGCCAATGTGCCTCGAATATTTCGTAGGTTTTGCGGCCGAGTACAAGCTCTCGATCTTTACCATCGAAACCTGACGCAGAGAGATCCATCACTTCATCCCAGAAAGTGAACGACCAACCACCTAACGTGAAATTTCCGGTTGGATCTTCGGTCGGCCCTCCTGGTGCCTGCATGACACCGTCCAGTGATGTAAATGTGGACGCAATGAGTTTCCTCATAGGTTCTGGAGCCTTACTAACTGTTAACTGTGATTTATCTTCCATAAATCAATCACTTACCTAATTTAATTTTTTTCGGGATTTATACGTGCGAGGCATGTGACTGCTCTTGCCTCAGCAGAGGATGATCTTTCCCACAAACATGGATGCCATCGTAGCCGAGCTTCAGTAGCCGGCACACAAGCTCTCTTGGGAAAACCATGAAAGATGGAGCTCGCCTCGCTGGATAGTCCCGTGAGGCCTCGACGGCAAGCAATTGCCGCTCGTGGGAGCAGCGCCCGATCCATCTCCATTTCTACCTCGACAACTGCCGGCGTTTGCTGCGTTGCGTGAGGGCATCCATCCGCCATGTCTGCGTGCAGAACTACCGGGTTCTGCGCAAGGCGGCCACCTATGCTTACCACATCTGCCGCGAGCCACTGAAGCAGCACCTTGAGACAGATTCGAATGAAGGCGGCTAGCTGCACGATAAGTGCATCAGATATCGACCTCACTCAACTCCCGCTCAATTCTTTCAAACAATTCGCGGAGGCTGACCTCTGGATTGGCTAAGCGATATGCCGCAGCAAGGATGCTCAGTGGATGAACGTCCAGGGTCTCCCCGATCTGGTCGATCTTAATGAGCGTGGCATTCCGGGTCCTGCCTTTTTCCAGCGTGCTGATGTAACTCTGGCTCGGGCCTAAGCCCTCTTGGCTGTGCTTTCGAGCGGAGCGAAAGATTCTGATCGCCTCACCAATTGCGGGTTTGAGCACCTGTCCCATTTGTCGCCCTGCAAAAGCTACGATGAAGCCGTGCGCCGACAAATAGGGCTATGCTGTATATTGATAATTGAGGGGGTTCTGATGTTTCAGACTTTTCCATCTGCCCAGATTCAGTTCTTACCCTTGTTCGGAGAGAAGCATCTTCTTTGGTCAATGGTGGAGCACGACATCCACCGACCTTGGTTTTATGTGACGGTCGTAAATCTCTATGGGGATCTCGACATGCGCAGCATGGTCATGGCCGGAAATGAGGATTCGTTGCAGGAGATCCTTCAGTCACAGCAGGCGGATTGCTACGTAGAAGGCGTGATGGTTGCCACTCCAGGACACGTCAACGGGACCGCACGCTGGCAGCTTGAGCCGCTAGAGAAATTAGTGGCTTATCGGGAAAAGGGCGGCGGGTCATCGCTTGTCTATTCCATCACGGATGGTCGCACCTATGTCATGGGCGAGCAGAGTCTCGTAAGGGATGACCATCCTGATCAGGAAATGCTTTACAGCACTGGAATGCTCCGAGTGTGTTCCTCGGGAAGTGACTAGGGGCAGGGAAAAGTAGCGGGTCTTCCTGTGTTCAAACAAAGTCTGTGATTTCAAATGCTGATCGCACAGCGCAGGCGGGATACACACTTCTGGGAATTGCTCGTCGTAGGCCGGGCGTTACCGTAGCTAACTTATTGAGGCGGGCTCGATATCGTTTGGAGGCTTGCCCGCTTCGAAGAGTCGCTTCCGAGTCATCTGAGGATCAACCCATTATTCGGGACCGGCTTTTGAAATGAGGGGCTGCGGCAAGAGCGGATCATGTCGTGAGCGTGAGGTCGAAGACTATCCATACCTGCTGGAGCATGTGATAGCGGCAGTACCTTTCCGCCGGAGAGCTTTGGATCGAAGAGTGGAATCTTCCTTCTGGACCGGCATGTCAGGACCTCGCAAGCGGGAGCTTGGGCCGCTGTTCAGGTGACCAGCCCTTCGGCAATTGGACTCCCACACAATTCACGCGTCCATGAGGTGCTTTCGAAAGCGGAAGCCGAGAATTATGCGCTAAGGTGTCTACAAAAACTGGGGCGATTCAGTCTGCTTTTCGCTCAAGACCGCATTCATTCCTACAGGATGTTGTAGGGCTGCGAGGAGCGAGACGTCGAGCTGATAGTCGAAGCCAGCTTGAACGGCGGCCGCGCCCGCGGGAGACGCTTTGCTTCTGCGCTATCGGTCAAGGATGGGTTCAACGCGTCGGAGCGCGATTATTTGTCGACATCTTCGAACAACGAGCGCTTTGTGACGACTGGAGTGGGAGGCGGAGCTTCTTCCTTATTTTGCGTCACGATGTGCGTCCAATCCGCTTCATCTTCGGAGCCTTCATCATGCTCGCGCTTGCGCTCTTCAAGCGCCAAGATTGAGCGCTTCACGTGATCGCGCGCGTCGCCGATCAAGGCCGTAGCGTCAGTATCGACACCAATCGCCTCAATGCGATCAATCACGCTGAGAAGCTTCTTAAAGTGGCTGTCAGGCTCTTCGTTCAAGTCGGCGTCGGCGGTCATCTCGTCGATCCGCTCCTCGAGCGACGGCAGCACAGTTGTCCGCAGCGCTAAGCCCACACCGATAAGCTTTAGCGGCGGTATGACCGCTAACATTTGTGCTTCCTCAAAGAAGGAGACGTCGAGGCCGTTGAGCACGGCAGACTCTAGCTTGTCGGCTACATCCGATCGCAGATCGTCAGGCAAGACGCTCAGGTGATGAGCACGTGCGCAGGTGGCGATCTGGGGATCGTTGCTGGCGAGATCGGATTGCCAGCAAGGCCTTCGAAGTAGATCTGGAAATTGTTCGACGGCTTTCTTGAATACGGCCTCACTCGAACGATAGGACAGGAAGTGGAACAGCATCCAATTGCGGTGCCATTCGTCGGGCGTGCGGCCAAGTCGTGCGACCAACGCGTCGTCGAGCGTCGTCGGGATAACAAGCCCATCTCGAATGAGCGGCGAGCCTTCACACGTGAAGCTGAGAATGGTGTCGATAGGCGCGCCTCGTATAAGCGCCGCCATCATATGGGGCTTCTGGCGCATAATCTCCGTTAGGGCGTCGGAGATCGTCGGATGGGCGAAGGTCCATTTTGATCCGGAAAGCTTCAGGAACGAGCCCTTCAGCTCAGCGAAACAATCCTGAATTTTAGTGAGAGTGTACCCCGTCAGCTCCGCGACCGTCTGTGCAGCCGAAGCGTCATGATCGCTGGGATCGAAGCCGGCCTGATGGACATAAACGAGGATGAGCGCGGCCTGCAGCTGATCATCCAAGGCGTTGACGGTATCGATCAGATGCTCTGTCGGCTCCTCCATGAAGCGGACGAGAGAGCTTTCGCGAGGCGCTAGTCCCTTGGTGAAGTTTGGGTCGCCGAGACGTTCGGCGATTCCAGGGAGGAAATCGCGAACTGCGGCGACTGCATCCAGATGCGGCTTGACGCTCGATCGCCAGCTCTGGCTCTGCTCGCCGAAATTCAAATGGTTATAGAGAATCTGCGCCTTCTCTTCGGACGTCAGCTCGCCGACATCCACCACGGCGCTGCCATCTGCGAACAGGGCAAGGTTGCGCTGTCCGAGCCGACGCCGCGCCGCTTCATAGATATGCTTGCGGGAAGTTAGGAGAAAGCGATTGCCATGCTTAATCGCAGCCCGCAGCTTGGAGAAGGCCGACGTCCAATCCTGCACATAGTCGTCGCGTAGCACATTCGAGCCGAAAGCATCGTCAATCCAGAAAAAGCGTCCTGGGTCATTGGGATTCCAACCGGCCTCGAAGTCGCGTGGGCTGGTCAGAGCAAGTACGGTGTTGTCCGGATTTTCCGATGCTATGGTCGAGACGATGGCTCCAATCGCCGATTTGCCGCTTGAGGGGTTGCCGAGCAGCAGCACTACGCCGTGCTTGGAGATCGCATTGACCGCAGCGCGATGAGCCTGGGTAGGCACATAAGTGCGAAGTTTTGGGATCCAGCTGTCAAGCAGCGCTCGGCTCTGCTCGCTGAGCCGCTCATCCAAGATCGAAGTGAGGTCCCCCAGACCGTAGACCTGCGGGACAAGGGCCCGCAGGCGCGCGCTGCTCCTGATAACACGGACCATATACTGGCGACCAAGTATGTGCGGTTTACGCACACCGAGGGCCCGGAGTCTGGCACGCATTGCGGCTGCGACGGGCGCATCCACGCTCATGTTCGTCATGAAGGCGTAAGTGTCCGCCTGGCCGGCTTTGACCAGTTCTTCGACATGATCGATCTCGGCGTTGAGATCGCTAAGCTTCAACGTTTTTACTGCATCGGACGTATGCTTGCACTGGACCGTACCAATCGGCGGAGCGTCGTTTCCCGCAGGAATGAGGAAGACTGCGTCCTGACCGCCGTCTTGGGCTTCGCGGAAGATCTCCACGGGTCGGCCGAGTACGACCTCACATACCTGCGAACATAGATCCTGAAACGCGCGCCAGCCGATGGTATGGAGTGCCAAATCGCTCCAAGGGCCGTGCGCTCGACGCTCGCGCGGCGCCGGAGGCTCGATGCTCTCGGCCTTCATGCGGTGGCCACACCGCGTAGAACACCGACCGGCATCGGATGGATTACCTGGTCTGTGACCACGCTCGTTGCGCCGAGCGGCCCAAGGTCGATGTCAAGACGCCGGCCTTCCTCAGTCGCGGTGCTCATCAAGCGTCGGCACAGGAGATCGGCGAGCGCGGGGTCCTCAACGGCGCAGATGATCTGACGCCCATCCAAGCGCAGAGCGGCGAGCACTTCCACTAGGTGAAGGGCCCTAAAATCGTCGATGTGCTGAACGGGGTCGTCGAGCAGCAGGGACCTGAGTGGTGTCCACGCCCGCGCGAGATGGACTGAGAGAAGGAAAGCGAGACCGGCGGCACGACGTTGACCGCTGCTGAAGACAAATTGCGGGTTCAGGCCGTCTCCGACCTTCAGGCTCAAGAAACGACGGACGTCGCCGCGAATGCTGTAATCGATTGTCCGCCAGTCGGCGTGCGGTCGCAGGCGCTGGTACAGTTCGTTGAGAAGCGGACTGATCTGAGCGAGACGCTCATCGATTATTTCGGCGCTCACACGCCTAACCGAGCGTTCGATTTCGCGGGCCGCTGTGGCGGCATTTTGCGACTGGCTGACCGCCTGCGCCAGCTTCTCTATTTCAGCTCGCAGCGCCGATATGTTGCTTTCGATCGACGACATTCGCGATACCGCTTGCGAGGCCTCCAGCACAAGCAGCGCACGCTCGAGGTCGATCAACCGGTCGCGTTCGGGAGAAATGGCCTGCTCCAGCCCGTCAGGATCCTGGATGAAGCGGTGCTCGAGCCCCCACTGATCGTAGAAATCGACATGTGCCGCTTCCTGCTCGCGAAGCCGGCGCAGCTCGTCTGCATGAGTTTGAACCGTGGCGGCGGCTGCCTGGAGCGTGAGGCTGGGTAGCCGCGCGTTCTCTTTCGCGGTGGCGAGAGCATCGCGAGCGGCCTGAACGCCCGACGCCAGTGATGTGATCCGTCGCCGCGCTGCGGCCAGACCGGCAGCAAACTCGTCCGGGGTCCGATAGGCTGCGCATAACGGGCAATGATCTTCGTGCAGCCCTAGGCGCTCACCGTGCTCGACCAGAAGGCTCAGCGACGCTGCGATCGCGTCCACCTCTTCTTCGCGCGCGAGGCGTTGTTCGGCTTCCGAGACCGCTTGCTGCGCAGCCTGATGCTCGCGCTGCGCCTTTTCGTGCGCCTTTGATGCGGTCTCTCGATCCGCAACAGCCTCCGAAGTGTTGTAGGCCGCCTGTACTGACGCGACCTCGCGACCGAGTTGAAGCGCTTCGCTCATTCGACCCAATCGGGCTCGTCCGTTCGCGAGTGCGTTTCTACCCGCCGTCAGTCGTGCCGTCAGTTCGGGCGGCGCATCCGGCGCGGCGGCTCCGATCACCTGGAGGGCGGTGGACACATCGCCTGACCGGCTAAGGGCGGCGTGCGTCTCAGACTGTTGCGTCAATCTGTCCGCCAACCGCGAACGGGCAGCCTCATAGGCGGCCTCATCTTTAGCGTGCGCGGCTTCGGCGGCCGCCACAACTTCCTTGGCTCTACTACCTGCTTCCGAGCCTTCTAAAGCACCGAGCGCCGAGCGGACGAGATCGAATCGCTCCGTTTCGGTGAGGTCTAGGCTGAGCGCGGCGATCCATTCGTCGCGAATGATTGATGTTCGGGTGAGCTGCCGGAGTGCGTTGTCTGGCGCAGGCCCGCCGCAAAGCGCGGCCTGGATTTCGTCCGCTGATCGATCAGCGCCCGACTCGCGCGTGCGAGTGATGGTGAACGGCTTGCCGTCGTCGTCGACGAACGAGACCGTTACATAGTGGGCCTTTGGAACGCCTTTGCCACGCCACCATAAATAATCGCTGAGGCTTTCCTTCGCCGCCTTCTCGACGGCATATTTGTCGATGGAGCCGGTGATCGCGAACTCGACCGCATCGCATAGCGTGCTCTTGCCCACGCCGTTCCGGCCAGTGATGACGGTGAAGCCCCGTCCGAAGTTGATCCGGACGAGATCCCTGAATCCACGAAAACCGCATGCTTCGATGAAATCGAGTCTCATGATGTCGCTCCCAGGATGCGAGCGACCTCCGCCGGCGTGGTCTCTTTCAGGAACGCGGTAACGGCCTCAGGAGGAATGTCCTTCAGCCTGGTGCGCAGTCTCGTTTCGAAGTTAGACGCGGCGAGCAGTGGCTTGGAGCGTAAGGACAGCAGTGGTAGCAGCGCCTTCTCAACGTCATCCGCTGTGGCGATCGAGGCCCTGGCGATCTTTCGGGTCAGAGAGAAATCCTCTTCGATGCGCTCGATCTCGCGCCCTCTGCGCGCATCCTGATCCGGGGTCAGAAAGACCGAATAGACGTTCCACGCTTTCGCTCCTGCGCCGCGCAACGAAGCGGCGTGGCGGGTGAGCGCGACTTGCTGATTTGCACGCCAGGTGCTGAGAAGAGTATCTGCGGTGCCGAAGACGTGGACGAATCCCATTAGTGCCGCGCTTTCGAAACAGGTCACGGGGCCGGTCGAGCCAGACCACGTCCAAGTTTCATACTGGGCGTCGCGAAGGAGTATTTCGGCTTGCGTGAAGATGTCCATTAGATGCCCAACGCCGCTCTTGCCCCAGAGAAGTCGTACCATTCGCCCGCTGGGTCAGGACGAATGACGTCGCCAGCGCGTCCGCTACGGACGACGTTATCCGGCACGCCCAGGTCGGTCGCGCCCACTGCCACAACGATGTCTGACCGCATCACAGCAGGCGGCTCAACGAATTTTCCGCGCAGCGTTCCGAGGACGGATTGCGCTCCGTTGAGGACACGGATGCTCCGGCCGTTCAGTTCATAACCTTCGGCGCGTTGAATGGCCCCAGCCTGACGTAGCAGCAAGTGGAAGAAGCCGAGGGCTTCCGGACTTGCTGGGCGCAGGAGCTTGGCCGGCTCCGCCGCCGAGACGCCTTCGGCATCCCGCCTCAGGCCGTACAGAGCCTCGCTATCGAAATTCCCGATGTTTAGCCAAGCTGGGTCGCACTGGATTCCGGTGGCGTGCTCGAAGGTGGCCCGTCCGGCATCCAGCACTTGTCGAAGGTAGTTAGATGAGAACGCGCGACGAAGCTCGTCGAGCGCCACAGCCCCAGACTCTTGGACATGCTCGAACGTTACGTTTTGCGCGTGCGCCATCTCCCAGAGCTGCGGGGCCTTCTGCTCGAGCGTGTTTGTTGGCGACAGGTCGATAACTGTCACGGACAGCGGTTGGACGTCGATCAGCGCTTCGCCGATCACGGCATTGAGATATTCCCAGTCTGACCAGAAGCCGACGACGAGCAGGTCCTTCTGCCGAAGGTTGGCAGCCATCCAAACTTTGCTTCGCGCAATGCGGGCCGAGATGGTCGGATCATTGAGCTGCGAAGGCGCCCAGACCGTGGCTGGCCGATCGCGGTGAGAACAGCCATGGAATTTCAGCAGGGGCGCCTGACGAACGGAATCGGCGGTGGCTTCATCTCCGTCGAGCGAGCCGCGGAAGTCCGCGCCGTAGTCCCAGGCGCGTCGTTCGATGAGGGTGTCGTAGTTGCTCGATATGCCAGCAACGGCAGCGCGGGTGATGAGAAAATCCGCTATCGCGGCATGCCCCGTGTTCGAAGGCCGCACAAAAGCGGGCCAGGGCACGAGATGCTCGATGAAGACCGATTGAAGGGTGTTGAGTCCCGCGAAGTGTTCGGCGAGCGCCTCCAGATTGTCCCGAAGTGCGAGGTCACAGTTCGGATCAGATTCAAGACGGTATTTGTCGAAGCACCGCTCGGCGACCGTCCGGGCCGCTGGCAGGCTGCTAGGCGGCGCCATCGACAGCCCGGCGCCACAGACCACTAGAAGCCGGCCGGCGTTCATGGAGGCTAGCAGTCGAGTGATTGTCTCAGGCGTCATGCGAGCCCCCACCGAGAACGAACTCGCCGACTTGATTCGGTTGCGATTTTGTCGATCCAGCTGATCGTATTAATGGCACTCACTGCTGTCCCTCGCTAATGCCTGAGCCCGCCTCTCGACGTGAAAAAAACTGATCGAATCCTCGCCCCCTTACCCTTCGACAGGAGATCGTGGCATCGACCTGCGGCTACAGCGTAACACTCAATATTGGCTAAGTGCCCAGTGACCAGCATCCGCCCCGATTCCCGCTTGCAAACAGTCCGCTTCTGGCCGAGGCTGTGTAAAAACGTTTTAGAGCAGGTTTGACTGTCAGGATCGGGACGAAAATCGCGCTCCTACGCAAATTTCTGGTCTGCTGATTAACCAAGCGCTGGCGGATTTTACGTAGCAACGCAGACTTCAAAACGGTGCATGCGTTTTTACACAGCCTGGGCCGAGAGCGGAACTCGCCTCCGATCAGTAGAATGTCCTGCTGAAAGGCATCTCTTTAGACGGGCTCCGCATGCTCTTTGATCAGTTGCTCGCACGCTCGGCGATACTGGAGGATCGGCTCGCCGGCTTCTTCTCGCTACCGTTGGTAAATGGTTCCAGCCGCCTACAGGCAACCAGGGCACTTGCTAGCCTTGGATTTTAGCATGCTCAAAGCATGAAGCATCTGGTGGCGGCTGGTCTGTATACATCTGCCGCCGCTCTACTTCGAGTGCAGTATGAGTCCCTGGTTCGTGCTCTTTGGGCGCTCTACGTAGCGACGGACAGGCGCCTCGACTGGATCAAGCCTTTCACCAAGGTGAAGCAGACCTCGTTCGACGACCACCACGTCGACATCAAGTGGTTCGCCGACGGCACCCTCAACGTTTCCGCCAACTGCCTCGACCGCCACCTTGCCGAGCGCGGAGACCAGCCAGCGATCATCTGGGAAGGCGACAACCCCGCCGAACACCAGGTCATCACCTACCGCGATCTTCACGAGCGCGTCTGCAAGTTCGCCAACGCCCTGCGCGGCCAGGACGTACACCGCGGCGACGTGGTGACCATCTACATGCCGATGATTCCGGAAGCCGTGGTCGCCATGCTGGCCTGTACCCGCATCGGCGCCATCCACTCGGTGGTTTTCGGCGGCTTCTCCCCCGAGGCCCTGGCCGGCCGCATCATCGACTGCAAATCCAAGGTGGTGATCACCGCCGACGAAGGCCTGCGCGGTGGTAAGAAGGTGCCGCTGAAGGCCAACGTCGACGACGCCCTGACCAACCCCGAAACCAGCAGCGTGCAGAAAATCGTGGTGGTCAAGCGCACCGGCTCCGACATCAAGTGGAACCAGCACCGCGACGTCTGGTACGAGGACCTGCTGAAGGTCGCCTCCAGCCACTGCGCGCCGAAGGAAATGGGCGTCGAGGACCCGCTGTTCATCCTCTACACCTCCGGCTCCACCGGTAAGCCGAAGGGCGTGCTGCACACCACCGGCGGCTACCTGACCTATGCCTCGCTGACTCATGAGCGAGTCTTCGACTACCGTCCGGGCGAGGTTTTCTGGTGCACCGCCGACATCGGCTGGGTCACCGGCCACACCTACCTGGTCTATGGTCCGCTGGCCAACGGCGCCGCCACCCTGATGTTCGAAGGCGTCCCGAACTACCCGGATGTGACCCGCGTGGCGAAGATCGTCGACAAGCACAAGGTCAATATCCTCTACACCGCGCCGACTGCCATCCGCGCCATGATGGCCGAGGGTAAGGCGGCGTTTGACGGCGCCGACGGTTCCAGCTTGCGCCTGCTGGGGTCGGTCGGTGAGCCGATCAACCCGGAAGCCTGGCACTGGTACTACGAGAACGTCGGCCAGAACCGCTGCCCGATCGTCGACACCTGGTGGCAAACCGAAACCGGCGCCTGCCTGATGACCCCGCTGCCGGGCGCCCATGCGCTGAAGCCGGGCTCCGCCGCGCGTCCCTTCTTCGGCGTGCAGCCGGCGCTGGTGGACAACCTCGGCAATATCCTCGAGGGCGCCACCGAGGGCAATCTGGTGATCGTCGACTCCTGGCCGGGCCAGGCGCGCACCCTGTACGGCGATCACGACCGCTTCGTCGACACCTACTTCAAGACCTTCAAGGGCATGTACTTCACCGGCGACGGTGCGCGCCGCGACGAGGACGGCTACTGGTGGATCACCGGTCGGGTCGACGACGTGCTCAACGTCTCCGGCCACCGCATGGGCACCGCCGAGATCGAAAGCGCTATGGTCGCCCACCCGAAAGTCGCCGAAGCGGCGGTGGTCGGCGTGCCGCACGACATCAAGGGCCAGGGCATCTATGTCTACGTGACCCTGAATGCGGGCGAGGAGGCTTCCGAGCAGCTGCGTCAGGAGCTGAGGGCCTGGGTACGCAAGGAGATCGGGCCGATCGCCACCCCGGATGTGATCCAGTGGGCTCCGGGTTTGCCGAAGACCCGTTCGGGCAAGATCATGCGCCGCATCCTGCGCAAGATCGCCGTTGCCGAATACGACGCCCTCGGCGACATCTCCACCCTGGCGGATCCCGGCGTGGTGCAGCACCTGATTGATACTCACACGACCATGAACATCGCCTGACAATTCAAGCCTCATCAACGCCCACCCGCCCGGCTGCTGACCGGGCCGGGCTTAATGAGTTGGTCAGCCTAATCGAGAGGCTCTGCAGCTTTCCGCTTGCAGGGTTGTTCTCGTTTTTGGGGCGGGGATATTTCATGCCGCGATGAACGCAGAAGCGGCCGGAGGTAAGGCCTGAAATGGGTTGGCAGCAGTCAGTAGGGAGAGTCAGCTTTCGGCTGTGGATTCCGGCTTGTCATGACCGGCAGCAGTCGGTCGATTCTGTTGAAAAAGTCCCACTGCAATTTCTGCCTGCGAAAGTAGGTGGCTGACGTTGAAATCTGAGCCGGTAACCAACGCCGAACTGCTTTAAATTTCGCGCAGCAACGCCTCAATCGGTCGTTTTTCGGCTTTTTGCTCGAGAACCGAGACGGCCCCGACTTTTTCAACAAAATCGGCCAGGAGCGGCCAGGAGCGGCCAGTGGACAGGCTGATGGCAAATGGGTAGCTTCAACCTACCGAGCTGATTCTGTAGCGACTTACTCGATCACGGCCTTCGCCGCGGTACCGGCGGTGGTCTATGACTTCGGCCCCAGCCGTGCCGGCGAACAGCTACTCCGACCAGGAGGACAATGAGCGCGGTCCCGGTGCGCCAAAGCGTCGGCCTCGGGGCTGGGATCAATAGCGAGCAGGAAACTCGACCGACAAAGTGCCAGGGCACCCTCGATCTGCGAGGCCTCCCGTCATCTCCGAACTCCCACCCAACCAAAAAATCAATCACTTATACGATCCATGGTGGAATTTTTGCTTTATCTCGGCATAACCCCTAGTTACCTTCGCCCAGGATCTCCCGGTCCTTCCCGTGTTCAGTGAAGAGCCAGGGGATACGACGCCCGCTGCTGGGCAGTTAGAACTGGATGCAGTCGTGGTCGTCAAGATCGCCCAGGGACATGGGGGTGCCGACCCTGGCCAGGTAATCCGGGGTGGCCACGACAACCAGCCGTGCATCTTCGAGATGCCGGGCGATGAGCGTCGAGTCGGGTTGAGCGCGCACCCGGATCGCCAGATCGTAGCCCTCCCCTACGAAGTCGATTTTCCTGTTGCTCAGGTGGATATGAATCTTCACGCCCGGATGGCGCTCCCTGAAGCGCGACAAGAGCGGGAGGATGCGATGGTGGCCATAGGTCGTGGAAATACTGATGCGCAGCTCGCCTGTGGGTTCGAGCTGCTTCCCCATCACTTCACGCTCGGCTTCCACCAGTTGGGTCAGCGCCTGACGGCACTGTTCGAAGTAGGCACGACCGCTTTCCGTGAGGCGAATGCTGCGGGTCGTTCTCACGAACAACCTCGTACGCAGACGTTCCTCCAGTCTCGAAATCGACCGGCTCACTGCCGCCGGCGTGACCCCGGCTGAGAGCGCCGCGGCAGTGAAGCTCCCCTCCTCCGCGGCAAGACAAAAGAGCTCGATGCTGCCCAGCTGGATGTCATCAAAGTGGCGCTTCACGATTAATTACACCGGGTATCAACTGAAGTATCAGATCCTACATTTGCCCAACAATCGGGCACAAATAGAGCTCATCCCATGAAGTCGAACCCGACGCCTCCCGGTCCAGGAAGCCCGATGAAATGGCAAGGTCAACACACAGTTCAGGTTTGCTTGAGCTGTGCTGTGTCGATCGGAAGTGTACGTAGCCGTTTCCCCGTGGCCGCGAAAATGGCATTGGCTACTGCCTGATGCAGCCTATTGGTTCGCCAGGCCGGTGCCCGAGCAGCAGCTGCTAGACTGGCTGCATGCCTGTGACACCGTCTTGACCTCAGATCAGCCGCACGCACCTCAAGGCTTCGTTCATGCACTCTGCCGCGCAACTGGTCGCCACGCTCGTACTTGCCGCAGGCCTGTTGGGCTGCAACGAGTCACCACGTCCCGACCTGAAACGGCTCTACCAACTCAGCAGCCCCCAGGCCGAAACCGCGCCGGTCATCTTGATTCCAGGGGCCTTCGGCACGAGCCTGCGCGACCGGGTCAGCGGCGAAGAAATCTGGCCGGGGTCCTGGTGGCGCATTCTGTTCTCGTCCTATCCGGAACTGGCCCTCGACATCGATCCGCATACGAATAGGCCGCTCCCCTCGAGACTGGAGCCCTCGGGCATTGCCGAGCAGGCGCTACGGCGCGACTTTTACCGCCCGATCCTGCGAACGTTGACGCAATTCGGTGGCTATGTGCGCGCCCAGCCCGGGACGCCGGCGCGCAAGGGCGAGCGCCGCTACTACGTCCTGTCCTACGACTGGCGCCAGGACACCTTGAACAGTGTGCAAGAGCTCGATCGGCTGATCGAGGCGGTGCGTCGTGACTACGCCGATCCTGCGCTACGGGTCAACCTCGTAGCGCACAGCATGGGTGGTCTTATCGCACGTTACTACCTGCGCTTTGGCACCCGCGACGTGCTGGACGGCGAGCCTCACCAGGTGACCATGGACGGTGCGCCGCAGGTGCGCAATCTGGTGTTGCTGGGCACACCCAATGGGGGATCGGTCAGCTCGTTGCACGCCTTCATCGGTGGCGAAAAGGTCGGTCTGGGGCGTATTTCACCACGCACGCTGGCCACCTTTCCCAGCGGCTACCAGCTGTTTCCCCACCCGCTCAACACCTGGCTGGTGGACATCGAAGGTAAGCCGCGCCACGACGACTTGTTCGACCCCAAGACCTGGCAGAGCATGGCCTGGTCAATCTATTCACCCAGCCTGTCCTCCGCTGTCGACGCACCGGTGATGCAACGCTATTTCGCCTATAACCTGGAGCGCGCACGTCGTTTGGCTTGGATGCTCTCCGTGGCCGAGCCGGTATCGCCGATCCGCTACGTGCTGTTTGGTGGCGGCTGCCACATGACGCCTGCACGGCTCCTGGTGGAACAGCGCGATGGGCGCGACACGGTACGCCTCACGCCAGCGGACATTGCTGCACCCCGGCCCGGTGTGCCCTACGACGAGCTGATGATCGAGCCAGGTGATGGACGCGTCACCAAGCCGTCGCTGCTGGCACGCGAGACGCTGGACCCAGGCGTGCCACAGAATGAGGACAGCTTTCTGCCGGTCGCTTATGCGTTTTTCCTGTGCGAGAACCACACCGACCTAACCAGCAACATCAATTTTCAGGACAACCTGCTCAATGTGCTCCTGTCGAACCAACCCCGGCCCTGAAGTCAGCTCCGCAGGGGGGAAATCGACTTTCATTTCCACCATTCACCGCCCAGTCGGGGCACCAATGGTGGACCGATACAGCATGGTCCACCCCGCTTCGCCCGACCCATCCTATGGAGCGCCTCGTTTTGTGGGAGATTCCATGTCAATCAGCCGTGGCGACTCTTGGTCGATACGGCTGTTGGCTGGTCATCAGGGCAAAAGCAATTCTGGCCAGCTTGCGCGCCAGGATTATCAGTGCCTCGGTTTTCTCCAGGCCTCGCTGCAGGTAACCCTGGTAGTGGGCCTTCCAGGCAGCTGTGCGGCTGGCCGCCATCGCGGCGGTGTAGAGCAGCCGGCGGATTTCCAGCATCACGGCACCTTGGTGCGCTTCACACCCCCAAATCTGACCGGTGGGCCTCGCTGATTGCGGAGAGGCCTGGCCTGCTTTTGAGGCCCACCAGGAGGTGCCATGAGCAACCAGCGTTACCCCGAAGAATTCAAGATCGAAGCGGTCAAGCAAGTGACCGAGCGCGGCCGCCTGTTGCCGAGGTGGCGGCACGGCTGGGCATGTCGGCACACAGCCTGTATGCTTGAATCAAGCGCTACGGCAAGCCCCAGGAACAGCGGCAGCAATAAGACGAGCAGGAGGCCGAGCTGCGCCGTCTACGCGCGGAACTCAAGCGGGTTACCGAAGAGCGAGACATCCTAATAGAGGCAGGAGCCATATGCGGTAGTTCCGCACGTACGGATCTGTGCGAGGGGGTGGCAGGTAACTGCCATTCCTACCGCGACCACTGGAAACTGGTATCAGCGCAAATGTTTCAGCGCGCGTACCTGCCCCGACTGAATGGTTCAGTGCTCCCCTGCTCCTGCGAAATACAGGTGCATCAATTCCGGCCGGCCACTGATCTCTTCCGGCTCACCATGCAGGGCGCAGCGTCCGCCCTCTAGGACATGAACGTAGTCGGCAATCTCTATCGCCAGTCGCGCGTTCTGCTCGACGAGCAGAATAGCGATGCCTGAATTGGCCAGATCAAGGATAATATGAAAAATCTGCGTGATGATCTTGGGCGCCAACCCTAATGACGGCTCGTCGAGCATCAGTAGAGAAGGCTCGGCCATCAGCGCTCGACCGATGGCGAGCATCTGATGCTGGCCTCCGGACATGCGGTTAGCTGGGCTGTTGCGACGCTCCTTGAGGACCGGAAATAGCTCAAAAACCTCCGCACGCAAAGTCTCGAAGGATTTGTCGGTACGACCGACGTGTCCGGCAATCAGGTTCTCCTCGACCGTCAGGCGCTGGAGGATCTGCCGACCTTCCGGACACAGAGCCAAACCATGGCGCACCACTTGGTCAGGGCGCAGGCGGTTGACGTCCTGTCCGTTGAACACGACCCGACCCGAGGTAATCTGGCCTAGCCCGGTCACTGCGTTGAGGAGAGTCGACTTACCGGCACCATTGGGCCCCACTACAACGACGATATCGCCTGCAGGTACCTTCAGGTCGATATTGAAGAGTACGTGCTTAGGCCCGTACGCGGCGCTGAGATTTTCGATTTCGAGCAGATTCGCGGATGTCGTCGAGTTCATTTTCAGTTCCCAGATAAGCTTCCTGCACCTCAGAATTGGCTTGTACTTGCTGTGGTGTACCTTGGTAGAGCAACGCACCATTGTGCAGGACTATGACATGGTCGGAGAGCGACATAATCAGCTCCATGTCGTGCTCTATCACGATGATAATCAGGTCTGGCCGTCGCAGCTGTGCGATGCGCTGCTTGAGCTCCCGGCTTTCGGACTCGTTGAGCCCGGCAGCGGGTTCATCGAGCAATAGCACGCGCGGCTGGCGTACCAAGGCCCGGCAGATCTCCAGCATCCGCTGCCGCCCATAGGGCAGAGTCCCAGCCTGTTCATCCGCGTATTTCTCCAGGTCGAATTGGCGCAGCAGCTGCAGGCAGTGCTCACGCCGACGCTCACGGTGGCGAGCGGCCGAACGCCAGAAGAACAGATCACGAAGAGTACTGCCCTTCTCAACCGGATATAGGCAGACCTCAAGGTTCTCCAGCGCGGTCATACGATCGAACAGCCGAATGTTTTGGTAGGTCCGTGCGACACCTGCCAAGCTGATCTTGTATTTGGCCTTGCCATCTAGGCGCTCGCCATCAAGCCGGATGCTCCCGGAACTGATGGTATAAGAGCCGGCAATCAGGTTGACGAAAGTCGACTTGCCTGCCCCGTTAGGGCCGATGAGGCCATAGATGTTGCCCGGTTCTAGCGTCATCGACAGGTCGTTCATCGCCATCAGCGCGCCGTAGGATTTGGTCAGGTTGGAAATCTGCAAGCTCATTTGTTCAATACCACCCTGAACAGTTGTCTTGGACCGAAACTGCGTGGCACCAGCCCCTCCGGACGTACCAAAATGATCACCACCATCATCAACCCCATGATCAGCATCCTGTACTCGGAGTACTCGCGCAGGATCTCTGGAATCAGGATCATCACCAGCGTGCCGACTATGATTCCGAGGATGTTGCCCGCCCCACCGATGACAATCATCAGGACGATCAGGATCGACTCGTGGAGAGTGAAGCTTTCCGGGCTGACAAAGCGCTGGAAGGTGGCGAAGATGACTCCCGCCCCGCCAGCTATGGCCGCGCTGACGGCAAACGCGGTGAGCTTGATACGGGTTGTATTGATACCCACGCCAGATGCAGCGTCTTGATCCTCGCGCAAGGCGAACCAGGCCTTGCCTTGCAGCGACCCCTCGAGCCGGTAGACAATCACCATGCAGACCGCTACCGCAACCAGCAGCAGCCAGTAGAAGTCGAGCGGCGTGCTCAGGACCTCCCCACCAATGCTTGGCCGATCTAGCCGACTCAGGCCGCGAGGCCCATTGGTCAGCCTGTCGAGGTTGTTGATCAAGATACGGATGATCTCGCCGAAGCCCAGCGTGACTATTGCTAGGTAATCCCCACGTAGGCGAAGTACCGGAAAACCGAGCAGCACCCCGACAAAGCCACTGAGCATAATGCCAATTGGCAGGATCGCCAGGAAGGGAAGGTGCAGCCCTAGGTGAGGGCTGGCCAGCAATCCATAGGTATAGGCGCCGACCGCATAGAATGCGACGAAACCGAGGTCCAACAGGCCGCAATAGCCGACCACGATGTTCAAGCCCAGGCCGAGCAGGATGTAGATGAGGATGCTGTCCGCGACTCGGATCGAACCATAGGGCATGAAGGGCACGGCTGACGCCAGGGTGATCAGGGCCAGCAGGAATAGTAGGCCGCCCCAACGGGTTCCCGGATGAGTGCGGGGACTTGCATGCATGGTATTCATTAGAAGTCCCTCTTGTAGACCATGCTTTCTTCTGTGATTGGCTGCCCCAGGAGGCCTGCCGGGCGGAACAGCAGCACCAGGATCAGAGCTGCGAAGGCAAAGATGTCGCGATATTCAGGGCCAAGCGCGCCGTTGCTAATAACCGGCAGCAGGGCCGTGCCGAAGACCTCCAGCAACCCCAGCAATATGCCGCCGAGCACCGCACCCGGAATGCTGCCGATGCCCCCCAGGATTGCCGCAGTAAACGCCTTCATGCCGATGAGCACGCCCATGGTCGGGGTCACCACACCGTAGTAACTGGAATAGAGGATGCCGGCGACTGCCCCCAGTCCTGGGCCGATGAGGAAGATCAGGCTGATGGTGCGGTTCACGTTGATGCCGATTAGCCCAGCCGTACGCGGGCTCTCGGACACCGCACGAACGTAGACGCCCATGCGCGACTTCTCGACAAACAGATAAAGTCCGGCGAGCAGTAGCAGAGCCAACAGGGTGATGCCGATCTGCAAGGTAGTGATAGAGGCACCCGCGACATCCAGGCGTTGCGATGGAATAATCGCCGGGAAATGCAGGGGTTGCGGACCGATGAGGATCTGCATTGCTGCCTGCAAGGCCAGAGATAGTCCCAGCGCACTGAGCAACGGTGCCAAACGCGAGGAATGGCGCAGTGGGCGATAGGCGACACGCTCGATGGCAATACCGATGAAGCCGACCGCGAAGAACACACCCATCAGCAGCACAGCCAGGAGCAATGGGCCGGGGACGATGCCGCTGACCCCAAGCAGTGCGAGAAGGCCCAGGCAGATATAGCCACCCAGCATGAACAGCTCGCCATGCACGAAGTTGATCAGGCGCAAAACACCGTAAACCATGGTGTAACCCAGAGCGATCAAGGCATAGAGCGAGCCGATGGTCAGGGCGTTGAAGGCCTGTTGCAGAATGTACGAAGTCATCAGCTAACTCTCCCTGACGGGCGGCCGATGGCAGCAGGCTGCGCCGGCACGCAAAGGGGTCGCCCTGCGCCATTGGTCGATGACACAGGGGCGTTGTGCGGTCAGTCGTTGCTGACCAGCTTGAACTTGCCGCCCTCGACTTGGTACAGGTAGAGACCACCGCTGCTGATCCCCCCCTTGTCATCGAACTTGATATGCCCGAGGGCGGTATCGAGGTCGGTCTTCCTGAGCTCCTCAAGGATCGCGGTACGACTCAACTCGTCAGCGTTCTGCATGGCGTTGGCCAGAATCTGGGCTTGAACCCAGCCATACACGGTCTGCGGGCCCGGGTCGCTGTTGAAGGTCTTGCTATACAGAGCCCGCAGCTCACGCAGCTCCGGCGAGGAGTCATAGGGTGGAGCCTGGAATGAGACCAGCGCTCCCTCGGCCCCATTACCGCCGAGCTTCATCAACTCATCGGTGTAACCGCCATCTGGCATGATCAGCTTGGCCGTCAGACCGAGCTCCTGGGCCTGCTTGGCGAACAGCGCGAGCTGCGGCATCACAAAGCCAAGGTAGATGACATCGGGCTGTTGCTGTTTGAGGGCGGTTATGGTGGAGCTGAAATCCATGTCGGTGGCATTCAGTCCAGAGAGCGAGGTGATACTGCCGCCCATCTGCTGGAAGGTTTCGGCAAACTTCTCCGAAACCCCCTGGCCGAAGGCCTGCTTGTCGTTGACCACCGCCGCCTTGCGAGCAGCCAGCTGCTCATATGCGTAGCGGGCGCCGATGCGACCCTGGGCGAAGTCGTTGGGGGTCGGCTGAAAGATATTCTTATAGCCCAGCTCGGTCACTTGCGGGCTGGATGACACGGTAATCTGTGGCAGATCGCAGCCACTGTAGATGTCCATGGTGGGAATGGTCACCCCGCTGTTCAGGTGACCTATGATGGCAAGAATATCGCCCTCATCGCAGAAATGCTGGGCGATGGTGGTACCTTCCCGCGGGTCGGCCTTGTCATCCATCTGCTGAATCTTCACCTGGCGGCCCTTGATACCACCCTTGGGATTCACCACCGTATCGAAGTAAAGCTTGGCGCCGTTATGCCAGGTGGTGCCAAAGAAAGCCTGCGCTCCTGAAAGAGGTCCAGCGGCACCGATCACGATATCCTCTGCGGCGATGCTCGGAACGCTGAAGCTCGCCAGGGCACCGATGCCCATTGCAAGGACGCAGTTTTTTATACTTTTCATCTTTCTTGCCCTCACTCTTACTGGATTGTTCTGTCCCCGCACGGGACGGCAATTGGAAAGATTAGCTCCTCGGCTCACTGGAGTTCACGGGCAAACTCCAGAATGAAGTCCGCTACGAGGAACTCCGCTCCAATCACCTCGAGGATTGACAATTTGTGTAGCGGGTCCTGTTCCCAGCCGTTCAGACTGACCTGCGCCCTGCCCTTGATCGAACTGTGCACGGTACCGGCACGCAGTTCATTGAGAATCACCTTGTCGATATCCAGACTGCGGCCATCGGCGGAGGGAAATTTTTTCACCTGCAGGCGTGGCTGCAGCACCGGCTTGTCATAGATGGCGCTCTCGTCCTGTATGAACTCAATAGCGATCAACGGCCGTCCGCGACGGGTCAGGGAAGCACTTACCTTCCCCCCCTGCTCGAGCCATTCGACCTCACCTATCTTTTTGGGGTAGCCCCAGATTTCACGACCAGCCGCCATGGAATCGTCGGTGGTGACGTACTCATAGAGGACATGACCGCCTTCGTATTCACCGAAGCGCACCTGGGCGACGATGCCACCTTCACGGTAGCTGCCCAGGCTGCCGCCGTCGGGCACATCCATAATGAAGACTTCGATCAGGTCGGAAGTGAGCTCGAAGCCCGCCGGGAGCATGCGTTGCAACTCCTGCGCATCCGTCCGGCAAAAAGCACTGAGCTTGCGGTAGCTGCGGTAGGAATACGGGGGGCGTTCGAACAACGGAGCGCACTCTGGCAACGAATAGCCGTCAGTTTTGGACATATTGCTCTCCTACTGAGTTGTATCGCATTGACGTGATCGCGACCTGAAAATATCATCACAAAAATGAAAAAACATCACATATTTGAAGAAAATCGATGGATATATCATGAGTGCGAAAAAAGCGACTGCCTTAGATGAAATCACGCTGACCTCGACAACCCGTCGGGTAGGTGAAGCCATCCGTGAATTACGCAAGTCGCGCAATCTCACGATCAGCCAGCTCGCGAAGGCGTTGGATCGCTCGGCGGGCCATGTGAGTCAAATCGAACGAGGCCTTTCGCAACCAACGTTGAAAGATCTGTATGCCGTTAGCACTGCGCTTAACGTGACGCTCAGCTGGTTCCTACACGACCAGCCCGATGCGACCGATGATGAACAGGACTTGATCGTTCGGCGTAACCGCCGGCGCTCAATGGACCAGAACGGTCTGCTTTCGGAAGTCCTCACCCCTCAGCTGAACCACCGCTTCGAGTTCATGCAGACCACCTTCGCCCCCCTGGTCGAGACCGAGCTGAAGAGCATCCAGAACCCAGGTACAGAATGCGGACTGATCCTCAAGGGGCAGCTCGAACTCTGGGTCAACGATCGCTACTTTCTGCTCGAGGAAGGCGATAGCTACTGGTTCAAACGCGACCAGCAATACAGATCGCGCAATCCTTCTTCCGACTCACCAACCATCGTGGTCTGGGTCGTTTCCTACTCATTTAGCTGAAGAGAAAAATCCCATGACCTACATCGTGCGCAATGGCAACAACATGCCGCTGCAGGCCCCTTTGATCCCTGATCCCTTCGTTCCCTACAACTGCCCTGGCAACCGCACACTGAACGTCTATTGCCGGACAGACCGCGCGGTCATCGACCGCTTCCTGCAGCCAACTCCGTTCCATTCGGTGGGCGACACCATTCTCGTCTACATCTCGGACTTCACGAACTGCGCGAAACTGCCGTTCATGGATGCGGGCATCGTCATACCGGTAGCCTATGAAGGCCGCGCCGGAGGCTATTTCCTCTTCGAGTACGAAGACGAGGATGCAGCCATCGCGGCAGGACGCGATCTCTGGGGCTATCCCAAGAAGTTCGGCGAGGTGGAGCTGATCGAAGAAGACGGGCGGATACACGGGTGCGTGCTGCGCAAAGGAGTGCGCATCATGGAAATCTCATGCGATCTGCAGGAAAGTGCTACACCGGTCCAGCTGGCGACGACCCCGCATCTGAACATCCATGTTCAGCCGGGGCCTGATGGCAAGATCCTCTCGCGACGTATCATCGAACGTGATACGTCCCCGGACTTTCAACTGACTCATAGCGTAAGCGGTCACGCCAGTGCCACCTTGAGCAGTCTGCCAAGCGATCCGCTGGCCGAATTAGGACCTATGGAAGTGCTGGGCGGGACCTATATTGTCGGCGACTTCTACGCTACAGAAACCAACGGTTGGGGGCGCACCATCGGTGAGTTCTGAGGCGTGATCACGACTGTTACAAAATGCCAACTCGACTTCCACATTTCTGGAGGTACTTATGAGCAAGGACTGCAAAGTGGCGCTGATTACCGGTGCCGCTTCCGGTATCGGTCGTGCTACAGCCGAGCTTTTTAGTACGCAGGGCTATCACGTCTGTCTCCTCGATATACAACTCGCCCCGCTCGAGGCGCTGGCAAGCGAAATAATCAGCTCCGGCGGTCAGGCACTGGCGCTGAAGACGGACACAACCTGTTCAGCCGACCTGCAATATGCTGTCGCACAGACCCTAGATGCGTGGGGACGCCTGGATGCTGTGGTATCAGCCGCCGGAATCGCACGCCAAGGGCTGGTAACAGAGATGTCCGAGGATGGATGGGAGCGCATGCTGGCTGTCAACCTCACCGGAACCTTCCTGTTGGCACGCCACACCATCCCCGCATTGTTGCAAAACGGTGCCGGCTCCTTTGTCGCGGTCAGCTCGGACGCCGGCGTGCGCGGCTCGGCCGGATTCGCCGCGTATTGCGCCTCCAAGCACGGGGTGGTCGGCTTGGTACGTTGCTTAGCCCTCGACTACGGCCCACGTGGAATACGCAGCAATGTGGTTTGTCCAGGATTCGTCGAAACACCTATGGCCGATGAACTGCTGGCAGCCGAAGGTGCTGCAGAGAAGCGTTTCTACGAAAGCCAGGTACCTTTGGGGCGGTTCGCTAGGGCCGACGAGGTTGCCCAAGCAATCCTTCATTTATCATCGAGCCAAGCTAGCTACACCAATGGCATGCTCTATGTGATCGACGGTGGCAATACTGCAGGTACATTTGTTGCTGATTAGGGCCTGTTAACGCTAATGGTATCGGAGTGAATCATGCGAGATACTTTGCGCATGGAAATTAGCCAAGGGCTCGATAACACCTACCCGCTTCACATACGCGGCCCATTCTCTCTGTAGCTGAGCCACCAGTTCGGGATGCTCGGCTGCCACATCCGTGGTTTCACCCCGATCCTGCGCCAGATTGAACAGCTGCCAGGCATACGGTTTATCCAGTAACGGTAAACCTCGCGGTGCCTCGGCCGTCAGCAACTTCCACTGGCCCTTACGCACATAGGCTTGACCGAACAACTCGCCTGCCATCAACGCCTGAACATCCTGCGGCTGCTCGCCCCCCTCGAGCAGAGGCAGCATGGAGCGGCCGCTAATTGGTAACTTGGGCTTGCCGTCATAACTACTCCCCGGATCCGGTATACCAACCAGTTCGAGGAAAGTTGGCAGCAGATCATCCACCCTGGCAGGTTCATTCAGCAGGCCATGACGCCCGCGGCCGTTGGGCAGGCGCACGATGGCGGGCACGCTGATGCCCCCTTCGGCGGTAGTGCCCTTGAACAAGCGAAATGGAGTGGCACTGACCTCCGCCCAGCGCATGCCGTAACTGAGATTGGATTGGCGACGGCCGATGTTCCCGTAGCTGTTGTCGGTGTCGGCGGTATTCGGCGAATAGCCTTTGCTGTGATCCTCGCCCGCCGCTCCGTTGTCCGACATGAAGAACACCAGCGTGTTGTCGTACTGCCCCGTGCGCTTCAGATAGTCGAGCAGACGCCCGATGTTGTGATCGAGGTTGTCGACCATGGCGGCATAGACCTCCATCTTGCGGGCTTCGAGCTTACGCTGCTCGGCGCTGAGCCCTTGCCACTGGGCCCCGGCGGCATCCGGCAGCAAGGCTGCGGGATTGAAGTCATGAGCGATCAGCCCGAGCTTCTTCAGGTTCTCCAGCCGCGCTTCGCGGGTGGCCGCATACCCTCGGTCATAACGGCCCTTGTACTTGGCGATAAAAGCGTCTGGCGCCTGCACCGGCCAGTGGGGGGCGGTATAGGCGGCATAGGCGAAGAACGGCTTGCGGCTGTCGCGCTCGGACTCGATGTAGTCAATCAGCTTGTCGGTGTAGAAATCGCTTGAGTAGAAGTCATCGGGCACTCGCACCGGCTGCCCATCCTCCCGGTAGGAGACTTTCTCGACGCGCAGTTCGGAGCCCGGCTGCGGCGCGAAGTGTGTCGCCCCGCCATCCAATAGGACGAAGGACTTGTCGAAGCCGCGGGCTTGCGGTCCCTGCTCATCGCGCAGGCCCAAATGCCACTTGCCCACCATGAAGGTCCCGTAACCACCGTCTTTGAACAACTGAGCCATCGAGTGCGAGCGCTCGGTGAGATAGCCTTCGTAGCCCGGCTGGCCCTGCAGGCGCGGGGAGAAAGGCAGTATCTCGGCCATGCTACCCAACCCGACCAGATGGTTGTCCGTCCCCGACATCAGCATCGAGCGCGTCGGCGAGCAGGCGGGCGCGGCGTAAAAGCTGGTGAGCTGCAGGCCATCGGCGGCCAGTTGGTCGAGCGTAGGGGTCTCGATCTCGCCCCCGAAGCTGCCGATATCCGAATAGCCCAGGTCATCGGCAACGATCAGCAAGATATTCGGCCGAGTCTCGGCGACCGAGCCGCACAGTGGCAGCAGCGCCCCGACCAGCATGGCCGCGAGCATGTCAGGCAAGCGCATCATGATTGACTCCTGGTTATTGATTCAGGCTCGACGCACGCCTCTAGCGTGCGGACTCCAACGCCCCGTCCAACTTGAGCAGTCGATCGCCGGTATAGGCCCCAACGTACAGCTTCGTCCCGACCTCGAGCGCCACCGAAGCACCCGCCAACAGCCCCGGTGGCGCCTTGAACAAGACATGGGCCGTGGCCCGCTCAGGATCTATCGCCGCCACTTGGAAGGCACTTGCGCAGTGTTCATCCCTGGCCTTGAAGCAGGTGCGGAAGACTTCCGGGTCTTCGATACCGGCGGCGAGCAACTGTCCATTCGCCGTCCAGCCGAGGTTATCGGGCATGAAGTCCAGAGCGATGCGCTGCAGGGTACGCCCTTGCCGCAGATCAAACTGCCGCACTTCCTTTGCCGTCCAGGCGGCGAACCAGGCTTGGCGGCCGTCGGCACTTAGCTGCACGCCATTAGGGAACGGCGCGTCGCTGCCCTCGACCTTGGCAAGCGGCAGGCCGGGCGCCCAGGTCATCAAATAGCCGGTGTCACGACCATCGAGCAACTGCTCGAGCGGCAGCGGTGGCGCCATGCTGGTTGACTCGAACATCACGGTAGCAACCAGACCGCCAGCCGGTGTGGCGGCCACATCGTTGAACCGCCCTAAGCCCTGCTGCTCGACACAACCACGCCAGACCGCCGCCCAGCCGTCATCGACCGGCTTGAGCTCGAGAAACTCGATGGCTTCACGCCCGTTATGGTTGACCACCAGCAGCTGCTGGCGACCATCGACGCGTGCGGACAGGTGAATACCATGTGCACCCAACGGCTTGTCCGGCGCCGCACAACCCTCCTCCCCCCAGCCTGCCTGAGGAGCGACAGAGAGCGGCAAGTCACGGGCCTGCTGCGTAGCCAGATCCATGATCCGCAAACGCGATTTGTGCTGCCCGGCCAGCCCCGGGGTGATACTCATGAACAGGTAGCGACCATCCGGCGACAGCTCCAAGTCTTCCGGCGGAGCAATGCCGCACACCGGCTGGTATCCGCTACCGGCATCGCAAGACGGTGTAGCGGCATGGGTAATGGCGCTGGCCATCAGACAGGTCAGCCCAACAAAAGCGCTTGCAAGCTTGTACATACACAACTCCCTTGTCCTGGTTGTAATGAGCCTAGGCTGCCCACGCTACCAACCCTTCCGGATGGCACCAGACAAAATAATTGAAAGGTGCTTTCGGTTTAACGCCGATGAAGCCCCGACCCAAGTTGATAGGATGACTCGACCTACACACAACATGGATCCGGCCCGCTTTGCGCTCATGGATCTGCGGAGAACCCTATGACTAGCGCAGACACTGCTCTGGACCCTCGCCAATTCCGCCGCGCCCTGGGCAACTTCGCTTCAGGCGTGACCATCGTCACCGCCCGCGGGCCCGATGGTCGCAAGGTGGGCGTCACCGCCAACAGCTTCAACTCGGTGTCACTGGAGCCGCCACTGATTCTCTGGAGCCTGGACAAACGCTCCAGCGCCTGGGAAGTATTCCAGGCGGCCAGCCACTTCACAGTCAACATCCTGGCTTCGGACCAGATTGCCCTGTCCAATCATTTCGCCCGCCCCCAAGAAGACAAATTCGACGGCATCGAGCACGACAGTGGTCTCGGCGGCGCACCGCAGTTCAGCGATTGCTCGGGCAACTTCCAGTGCGCCAACTACCAGCATGTGGATGCTGGTGACCACTGGATCATGATCGGCAAGGTGGAGAAGTTTGAAGATTACGGCCGCTCGCCGCTGGTCTACCACCAGGGCGGCTATGCCATGGTGCTGCCGCATCCGCGCGGGCGAAAACCGGAAAGCACAGACACGTCCGAGTCCAGCAACATGCTCAATACCAAGCTGGGCGACAACCTCTTCTACCTGATGGTCCAGGCGGTCAACGCCATTCACTCGCGCTTTGTCCAGCAGCATCTATCATTGGGCCTGCGCAACAGTGAATCACGTCTGCTGATGGTTCTCGAGAGCGCCCCGAGCGCTTGCCTGGGTGAGTTGCAGCAAGCTGTGGCAATGCCGGCACGCGAGGTAGAGGAAGCGATGGCCACCTTGCAGGACAAGGGCTACCTGAATATCAACGGCGACCAGCGCCAGGTCACCGCCACCGGCCACAACAAACTGGAAGAACTCTGGGACTCCATGCGCAAGGGCCAGAAAGAGATCTTCAGCGAGCTCAGCGAAGGCGAGATGGAAGTGTTCAAGAAAGCTCTGCGCTTGGCCATGACCTCTCGCTGAAGTCAAGCCAAGGCGCCCGTTCAGCCCCGCGAAACGTCTGAGATCGAATCGATCTTGTCGGGGGTTAAAATGGTTAAGCTGGAAATTGGCTAAGCATGCTTACTCTGACGAACAACCGGCCATGGATGGCGGGGCATTCATGAACACTTGATGTTGTGTAGCCCCCTTCGCCAATATACGTCCACTCACGAGCGGAGAGGCTAGCCAAAACTGCTCTCCCCCTTTCCGAGCAACATCAGCCACAAGTGAACGATGCCGATTTGTGACTCAAAGGCTGTTCTTAGCTACTTGACGATCAACTAAGAAGATCCCTCCCAGTCTGTTTGGAAAAGCTATCCATCCCCTCGCTGGCAGATTAATTCGAGCAGATCCCGCCATTCGGTTTCCGACTCCAGTTGAGCTACCCGCGCGGCAAGTTCCGCCAATGTCTGCGGATCAAACGGCAACTCTGCCTGCATCCCTGCCAGACTTTCCGCAACCCGTGCAAACGACCAGCGCAGATCCTCCGGCGCCAGATGCATGCGCCGGGTGTGCAGGCGGCCGTCCGTCAGCTCGACCGTAATGCGCGAATGCAGCATCGGCAGCTCCTCGCAGGCCACCACCTGCGAACGCTGCACCAGCGCCAGCACCTGCGGATCATCGAAGCGTTGCAAGGCGGCCATGTCCACAGGCCAGCCAAGCAGACCGAGGGCGACGCAGAACGGTGTGCTCATCAGCGTCTCGACCCGGCTACGGAACGGCCCGTAGCAAGCGATGCCGGGGTGCCCGGCCTCATAGGGGTGCATCTCGATGCGGATCGCGGCGATCAGCCACGCATCGCCGATCTCGCGTCCCAGGGCCTGGGCATTGGCCAGCGGTGCCTGATTACCGGCACACACCGGCAAAGCCTTGAAGTTGACATTAAGAATTTCGTGGCGCGTACCCAGTCCGTCCAGTACCGCCTGGGTATCACCGACCTCTCCGGCAAAAGCCTTAAGGAAACCGGCCGGCCCGTCCAGCGCCGCGCCTGCCGCGCACAGCCCGGCAGCGGCCATGCGCGCGGCAAGAATACCGTTGCGCGCGGCCTGGGCATTGTGCAGAAGGAACTCCTCGCTGCCACTGGCGAACGGCTGGATGCTGCCACCGGCAAGGGTCGCAGCAATGCCGATGGCACTGGCGGTCTGTACGCTGTTCAGTTGCAGCAGCCGCGAGGCAACCACCGCAGCCCCCAACACCCCGAAGATGCCGCTGGCACGAAAGCCTCGGGGAGTGGTACGGGCGGTGTACTCGCGGCCCAGTGCGGCGGCCACTTCATAGCCGGCCACCAGTGCCTCGACCAACTCGCGCCCCGTGCGCCCGTGCGCCTCGGCCAGGGTCAGGCCTGCAGAAATCAGCACGGTACCCAGGTGCGAGGTGTGATGAGTGTCGTCCTGTACCCGCGCATGGAACAGCGCCGCATTGGCAAAGGCGGCATTCATCGCCGAGGTCTTCCCGCCACCGAGCAACAGGGTGGATTCTTCTACCGCGCCCTCGGCCCGCATCAGCCGCATTACTTGCCAGGGCGTCTGCAGCCGATGACCGGCCATGCCGATGCCCAATTGATACAGCACACAGGCGCGCGCCTTCTCGAGGACTTCGGCCGGCAGTTGCTCGTAACGCAGCGCGCAGGCGTAGTCGGCTAGTTGTCTACTCAAACTGCTCATGCGCCGGCCTCACCGTAGATGGCCCGCGCGCCTAGGCTGAGCAGGCGGTGCGCCAGTAGGCCGCCGACATTGAAGCAGAACACCACCAGCGTGAGCGGCAGCAGGCTGCCATCATGCAGCAGACTGACCAGCAATCCGGCCAGCATGCCCATGCCGAATGTCAGACTGACATGCAACGCCGACGCCAGCCCTGCACGCTGCCCCTGTCGAGCCATGGCCAGAGCCGTGGTATTCGGCCCGACCAGGCCAACACTCGATACCAGCAGGAAAAAAGCCGGCAGGATCAACCACAGGCCAGGCACGCCGAGCAGCTGATTGAGCAGCAACAGCGTACCGGCCAGCAGCGGCAGCCACAGCATCACGGAGAGCAGCTGCTGCGACGTGTAGCGTCGCAGCAGCTGGCGTACAAACTGGCTGGCCAGTACCAGGCCAATGGCATTGATGCCGAAGAAGAAACCAAAATACTGGGGCGCCACGCCATGCAGTTCGATCAGGGCGAAGGGCGAGCCGACGATGTAGGCGAACATCGCCCCAGTGGTGAAGGCCTGGCTCAGGGCATAGCCGATAAAGCTGCGATCGCGCAGCAGATCGGCGTAGCCCTTGAGCACCGGCCACAGGGCTAGACGCGCACCGCGCTGAGCCAGGGTTTCATCCAGCACACTTAGCAACCCGCACAGGCACAGCAGGCCGAAGCCAGCCAGCACCACGAAGATGGCCTGCCAGCCCCACAGCCCCAGCACCAAGCCGCCAGCCAGCGGTGCCAGAATCGGCGCCACACCCATCACCAAAGTGATCATTGACATGACCCGCGCCGCCTGCTGCGGCGTGCAGCGGTCACGCACAATGGCCACCGTCAGCACCGCGCCGGCACAGCCGCCCAGCCCCTGGAGAAAACGCCAGCCAATCAGCTCCACCAGGCTCTCGCTGCCGGCCAGCAACAGCGAAGCCAGGCTGTACAGGGCCAGGCCAAACAGCAGCGGCGGCCGGCGACCAAAGCGATCACTGATTGGGCCGTAGCAGAGCATGCCCAGCAACATGCCGATGAAATAGGCGGAAAAGCTCAGCTCAACCTGCCCCGGCGCCAAGCCAAGACCGGCCTGGATGGCCGGAAATCCCGGCAGATACATGTCGGTGGACATGGGCGCGATGGCCGTCAGTGCCCCCAGTAGCAACAGCAGCAGAAGCGGTACACCTGGACTCGATGGGCTGGATTCCGTTGAACTGGACATGATGTTGACGATTCCCGATCGATACAGATAAAAAAGGGGGAGGCAATCTACCTCCCCCTACGCGTGACGCCTGCTACCTTCCTCAGTGCTTGAGGAAGTCGATGACCAGGCGGTTGAAGGCATCGGCGTGTTCCCACTGCGCCCAATGGCCACATTGGCTGAACACGTGCAGGGTGGAGTTGGGGATCATGTTGAGCAGCTTCAGGCTCCAATCGATCGGCACGAAGCGGTCGTCACGGCCCCAGGTAACCAGGGTCTTGTGCGGCATGTTGGGCAGGTCGTTAGTGAAATCGCCCAGGTTGAAGTTGCTCAGCTCAACCGACTTGAGGAAGTTGGCCAGGTGCTCCGGGTTGGCCAGGATCGCCTTGTGGCGCAGTTCGATCAGTTCGTCGGTCAGCGCACTGGAGTCGTAGACGAAGACATTGAGCATGTTCTTCAGGTTTGCGAAGGTCGGCTCGCGGTAGACCTGAAACAGCAGCTTGATGCCTTCCATCGGCAGCGGGGTGAAGATGCTGGTCTTGCCAACGCCACCGGCGCCCATCAGGATCATCTTGTCCAGTCGCTCCGGGTAGTCGCGGGCGAAGGCCAGCGAGCTGCCGCCGCCCATGGAGTTACCGACCAGGTGCGCCTTGTCGATCTTCAGCACGTCCATCAGTTGACGAGTAGCGCGGGCGTTGACCACGAAGCGCGGCTCGGCGGTGACCAGTTCATCAGACTGACCGAAGCCCGGGCAATCGAGCAGGATCACTCGGTAGCCGGCATCGACGAAGGCATCGACGTTGCGGTGGAAGTTGGCCCAGCCGGTGGCACCGGCGCCGGAGCCGTGCAGCATGATCACCACCTCTCCCGCGCCGGCGTCGTTGTAGTGCAGCTTCCACTCTTCGGTCTGAACGAAGTGGCTGGTGTTGTCCTGGGTAAAACGGCTCATGTTGTTGTCCTGTGTTGTGTGCAAGGCAAATGGGTTGGTTTCAGGCGCGCTGCTTGAGCAGGTCGAGGGCGACGTCGACGATCATGTCTTCCTGGCCGCCGACCATGCGCCGTTTGCCCAGTTCGACGAGGATGTCCACGGCCTTCAGGCCGTATTTCTGCGCCGCCACTTCGGAGTGGCGTAAAAAGCTGGAGTAGACGCCGGCATAGCCCAGCGCCAGGGTTTCGCGGTCGACCCGTACCGGCCTGTCCTGCAACGGCCGGACGATGTCGTCGGCGGCATCCATCAGGGTGTAGAGGTCAGTGCCATGCTCCCAGCCGAGACGTTCGGCGGCGGCGATAAACACTTCCAACGGCGCGTTGCCGGCACCGGCACCCATGCCGGCGAGGCTAGCGTCGATGCGGTCGCAGCCCTCCTCCACCGCGACGATGGAGTTGGCCACGCCCAGGCTCAGGTTGTGATGAGCATGCATACCGGTCTGGGTCTCGGGCTTGAGCACGTCCTTGAGAGCGCGGAAGCGCTCGCGGATGTCCTGCATGCTCATGGCACCGCCGGAGTCCACCACATACAGACAGGTGGCACCGTAGTCTTCCATCAGCTTGGCCTGCTGCGCGAGACCCTGTGGGGTCTGCATATGGCTCATCATCAGGAAGCCGACGGTGTCCATTCCCAGCTTGCGGGCATGCTCGATGTGCTGTTTGGAGACATCCGCCTCGGTGCAGTGGGTGGCCACACGGACGATGCGAGCGCCCGCCTTGTAGGCATTGTCCAGGTCATGGATGGTGCCGATGCCAGGCAGCAGCAAGGTGGCGATCTGTGCGTGGCTAACCACCTCGGCCACCGCCTCGATCCATTCCAGGTCGGTGTGAGCACCGAAGCCATAGTTGAAGCTGGAGCCCTGCAGGCCATCGCCGTGGGCTACCTCGATGGAGTCCACCTTGGCCTTGTCCAGGGCGCGGGCGATATCCTGCACATTCTTGATCGAATACTGATGACGGATGGCATGGCTGCCGTCACGAAGGGTGACGTCGGAAATATAGAGTTTCTTGCCGGGATTGAAAGTCATGGTCGTATCCTCAGGCCTGGATCAGCGACTGCGCCATGCGTTCGGCAGTGGCCAAAGCAGCGGAGGTCATGATGTCGAGATTGCCGGCGTAGGCCGGCAGATAATGGGCGGCACCCTCGACTTCGAGGAAGATCGAGGTTTTCAGGCCGCTCAGGTGGCCGAGGCCGGGAATGTTCAGCGGTGCGGAGGCGGGAATGACGTCGAACTGCACCTTCTGCTTGAGGCGGTAGCCTGGCACGTAGGCCTGCACGGCCGCAGCCATCTCTTCGATGGAGGCCTCGACCTTGGCCTGGTCGGCCAGATCCGACAACACGTACACGGTGTCGCGCATGATCAGCGGCGGCTCGGCCGGGTTGAGGACGATGATCACCTTACCCTTCTGCGCCCCGCCAATCACCTCGATGGCCTTGGCGGTGGTCTCGGTGAACTCGTCGATGTTGGCGCGAGTGCCCGGGCCAGCGGACTTGCTGCTGATCGAGGCAACGATCTCGGCGTAATGCACCTTGGCCACCCGTGAAACCGCCGCCACCATGGGGACGGTCGCCTGGCCACCGCAACTGACCATGTTGACGTTGGTCTCGTGCAGGTTGGCCTCCAGATTGACCACCGGAACGCAGTATGGGCCGATCGCCGCCGGGGTCAGATCGATGATCCGCAGGCTCGGCTTGAGGCCGCGCAGGAAGACTTCGTTCTTCATATGTGCCGAAGCGGAAGTGGCATCGAAGATCACGTCGATGTCAGCGAATTCCGGCATCTGCACTAGACCATTCACGCCTTCGTGGGTAATTGCCACGCCCATGCGCGCGGCCCGGCCCAGACCATCGGATGCCGGGTCGATACCGACCATGGCGCCCATTTCGATGTGCTTGCCGTGGCGCAGGATCTTGATCATAAGGTCCGTGCCGATGTTGCCGGAGCCGATGATCGCGGCCTTGAGTTTTTTCGTCATTGCGATTTCCTCTGGATTATTTCAGTCGAAGCGGACCGAGCAGCTGCCGATGCCCGCCAGACTCATGCGCAATTGGTCACCGGCCACCACCGGCACCATGGCCGACAGCGCACCGGACAGAATCACTTCGCCGGCCTTGAGGCTCATGCCCAGGCGGCCCAGTGTGTTGGCCAGCCAGGCCACGGCGATCACCGGGGAACCCATGGTGGCGGCGCCGGCGCCGGTACCGACGATGCGGCCGTTCTTCTCCAGCACCATGCCGGTGGTATAGAGGTCCAGGTTGCGCGGATCGACCAGGCGATCGCCGAGCACGAACACACCGCAGGACGCGTTGTCCGCCACCGTGTCCTGGATCTTGATCTGCCAGTCACGGACGCGTGAATCGACGATCTCGAAGCAGGCCATCACCCCTTCGGTGGCACGCAGTACATCCGCCACAGTGATGCCGGGGCCGGCCAGGTCATGCTTGAGCACGAAGGCGATCTCGCCCTCGGCCTTGGGCTGGATCAGCGAACTCATGGGCACCGAAGCACCCTGATTGACCACCATGCGGTCGGTGAGCTGGCCGAAGTCCGGCTGGTTGACCTTGAGCATGTCCATCACTGCCTGGCTAGTCACGCCAATCTTCTTGCCGATGATCCGCTCGCCCTGCTGCAGACGACGGCTGAGCAGGCGCTGCTGGATGGCGTAGGCATCCTCGATGGTCAGTTGCGGGAAGCGCTCGGTCAGTGGAGCCACCATGCGCGCCGCCGTAAGGGCGTCGAACAGCTCGTCACCCAGTTGATCGAGATTGAGGATCGATTGACTCATTGTTGTTCTCCTGAAAAATCCGCTTGCAGCTCTGTCAGGCTGCAAATGGCTGCGCAGCCAGCCTGCGCGCAGTCCATGTCTTCTTCCTCGCTGGCACCGGATACACCGATGGCGCCGACCAGCCGACCGTCGATCAGCAGAGGGAAGGCGCCGCCCATGGCGACGATGTCCGGGCGCAGCAGCAGGTTCATGCGCACGCGTTCACTGGCGTTGTCGATCATGTCGCCAAGGGTGCTGCTGGGCAGCGCGAAGGACACCGACGTACGGGCCTTGTCAATGGCCAGGTCGATGCTGTGCAAGGGCGTGCCGGAAACCCTTGCAAAGGCCAGCAGGTGGCCGCCGGCATCCAGCACGGCGATGCTGATCTGCAACTCCTCACGGCATGCGTGGGCAAGCGCCGCCTCCACGGCCGCCCAGGCGGCGGGCAGCGGAAGATCGCCGCCGCGGATATGCGGAAGACTGATACCACTGCGGCTCATGCGTGCGCCTCCTGCTTGATGGCTACCCCGGCCGCACGGGCGACTGGCTGCTCCTCGCGCTCGCCGGGCTCCTCAGGCTCAGCCTTGGAGAAATGCCGCGGCTGCAAAAGGAAGCAGGCCAGTGCAGGCACCAGCACCAGCGCCACCAGCATGTTGCAGAGGAACATGAAGGTCAGCAGGAGGCCCATATCGGCCTGGAACTTGATCGGCGAGACGATCCAGGTCACCACGCCCAGTGATAGGGTGATGCCGGTGAACACCACCACTCGCCCGGTGAAGGACAGTGCGTAGGAATAGGCTTCCGCCAGACTGGAGCCACGCTTCAGCCAAAACAGCATCACGCTGATGATGTAGAGCGCGTAGTCCACCCCGATACCGACGCCAAGTGCCACCACCGGCAGGGTCGCGACCTTCAGACCCATGCCCAGCTTGACCATCAGCGCCTCGGCCAAAAAGGTGGTGAGCATCAGCGGCAGGATCGCGCAGACGGTCGCCCGCCAGGAACGGAAGGCAAGTAGGCAGAGCAGGCTGACGGCCAGGTAGACGCCAATCACCATTTGCGTGTTGGCAGTCTTGACCACGATATTGGTCGCGCTCTCGATGCCGGCGTTACCGGCGGCCATCAGGAAGCGAGCCTGGTCGCTACTGAACTCTTCACTGAAGGCCTCGGTGACCTCGACCACGCCGTTGAGGGTCTGCGCCTTGTGATCCTTGAGGTAGACGTAAACCGAGAGCAGTTCGCAGGTCTCGTTGAACAGCTCGCGAGGCGAACGGTTGGCGGCGGCGTTGATCATCGGCTGGTTGGGCGGAAGCTCGTTCCACTTCAGCAGCCCTTCGTTCATGCCGACGTTCACCCGGCGCGCAACCCCGGCAATGGAGTTGGTGCTATCGACACCAGGCAACTGGCGCAGGCGCCATTCCAGCTCTTCGACCAGGCGCAGGGTTGCGTAGTTGACACACTGCCCCGCCGGGGTTTCCACCATGATCACGAAAACGTCACTGCTGGCCTGGTAGTTGCCGATAATAAAAGCATTGTCCTGGTTGTAGCGCGAGTCGGCACGCAGCTCCGGCGCGCCTGGATCGAGGTCGCCGACCTGCAGGTGGCGTGCCTCGAGCACGGCCCAGACACCGACCACGAGCGCGACCACGAGGGCGAGGGAGGCATAGCGAACCTGGGTGAAGCGATCGAGCACGCGGATCACCTTGCCCGGACGATAGCCAGCCTGGTGCCGAGCCTGTTCAGCAGCCAGACGGCGGCTGGCCGCGCGGCGGGAAACACCGGTATAGGACAGCGTGATCGGCAGCAGCGCCAGGTTGGTCAAGACCAGCAGGGCGACACCGATACTGGCAATGATCGCCAGTTCCTTGATCACCGGAATGTCGACGATGGTCAGCACGGCAAAACCCACCGCATCGGCCAGCAAGGCAGTGATGCCGGCTGCGAATAGCCGGCGGAAGGTGTAGCGTGCAGCGATCAGCTTGTGGGTACCACGGCCGATGTCCTGCATGATGCCGTTCATCTTCTGCGCACCATGACTAACGCCAATGGCGTAGACCAGGAAGGGCACCAGAATCGAGTAGGGATTGAGTTCGTAACCGAGCATCGGCAGCATGCCCAGCAACCAGATTACGCCAACCAAAGTGCAGCCCTGCACGACCAGGGTACTGCGCCAGCAACGGGTGAAATACAGCAGGATCAGCGTGGTGATGCACACCGCTGCGGCAAAGAAGGCCAGCACCGCGTAGAGGCCGGAGATCAGATCACCCATCACCTTGGCAAAGCCGATGATGTGGATGTCGACGCCCTCCTGCTGATAGCGCGTACGAATACTCTCGAGGATGTCGGAGAGCTGCTTGTAGTCGAGGGTCTTGCCAGTGGCCGGATCAGTGTCGAGCAACGGCACGTGAATGATGCTGGAGCGGAAATCCAGGGCGACCAGCTGGCCAATCTCGCCAGACAGCTCGATATTGCCGCGCAGCACTTCCATATCCTGCGCGCTACCGCGGAAACCGTCCGGAATCACCGGACCACCATCGAAGCCCGACTCGGTCACGCCCTGCCAGCGGGTCGTCGGCGTCCACAATGACTTCATGAAAGCGCGATCAACGCCCGGGGCCAGGTAGACCTCGTCGTTGATCTTGCGCAGGGTTTCCATGTAACCGTCGTCGAAAATCGTCCCCTCACCCTTGACCGCCACGGCGATGCGCAGGGTGTTGGCCACACCCTTGAGTTCGTCCTCATGGGCAAAATAGTTGAGGATGAACGGATGGCTGGTCGGAATGGTCTTGAGAAAACTGGCATTCAGGCGCAGCTGGCCGGCTGAGGCACTGAACAGCACGGTCAGCAGCAGGCACAGTGTAATAAACACAGCACGGTTGTTGAACAGGATGCGTTCAAGCACATTGCCCGACTGCCGATCAAAGTCGGCCAGCGAGGCGATTGTCTTGAAGCCGTCGGATATTTTGCTACCCATAGTGATGGCCCCCCTTGGAGGCTGAAAACAGGTTATTCGAGGTCAGTGGCCTGGAAGCGGGTAATCCCGCGCAGGCCGACCGCCAATACGCTGCCGTCTTGCAGAGGCGTCAGTGCGGTGAAGGAAAACTGGTTCTCGGGCTTCACCAGCCGGAAAGTGCGTCCCGCGTCCTGGCTGTACCAACCGGCGCCGGACGCATCGGCGAGCAGAATCGCGCCGCTGCCCAACAGGGCTCCGGCTGTCAGGCTCTGCGTGGTCCGGAGGGCAATCTGTTGCCACTCGGAATTAGCGCCCTGCCAGCGGAACACATGCCCGCGCAACCCATAGGCAATCAGGGCGCCATCGGCGCTGGTGAGCAGGCCGAAGAAGCTGCCGTCATAAGGTTCGGCTAGCACTTGCACAGTGGCCAGATCACTGCCAGCCCGGTACAGGCCGCCCTGCTCGCCCGCCAGGTAGAGACCTTCGGGCGCTGCGGTAATGGCATTTATATGGCGCTGATCGGTACCGCGCAGCGCAGCCAGTGACGGCTGCCAGTGCTGACCACCGTCTTCGGTGCGCAAGACCAGACCGTAGGCACCGACCGCAGTGGCTTGCTGCGTGCCGGCACAGTGGATATCCAGGAACGGCTTGTCGGCACCGTCTGCTACGAGCATTTCTGCGCTGTCGAGCAGATCGCTCTGCTGGCGACGCGCCTCGTCGACGAGTGCCGACGCCACCTGATGGCCCTGCAACTGCAGCGACCAGGTCTGGCCAGCATCGCCAGTCGCCAGAATCACGCCGCGATGGCCCACAGCCCAGCCGCGGCGATCATCGGCAAAACATACCCCGGTGAGGGTCACACTGACGGGCACCTGGGCCTGCTGCCAGCTGTTGCCTTCGTCATCGGAGTAAAGAATGTGTCCGCGCGCACCCACAGTGACCAAACGCTGGCCAGCACGGGCGATATCGCTGAGCATCGAGTGCTCGGCAAGGCGGGAAGTAACGGCCGGCTGCGACAGGCTGTCGGGGAGAACCCCGGTATGCTCAGACACGGCTTGCACGCTAGTGACTGCTGACAAGGCCAGCAGCACGGATATTGTTATGTTTTTCACCAGTACCACTCCGTTTGCGCATTTATGTTGTCCGCCACCCGAAACCGAGTGGCGGACAACAGAACATCAACTTAACGGCCGCTCATCCTGAGCAGGGACTGCGGCGAGAAGTAGGTGTCCGGACGGCGCTCGGCCATCGCGTACTGCTTATCGCCGGCATCACCCAAGGCACAGTTGTAGATCCAGGCCTTGGTACGATGGTCGTGGAAGAAGCCGGTGCAGAAGTTCACCGTGGCCGGGATGTCCGGTGCCGCAAACGGGGTGGTCAGCGAGGTGCGCCACAGGGTGCCCTCGGCGTCCCAGCCATCGAGGATGGCGGTGCCCCAGTTGTCTTCGTCGTAGTAGTACTTGCGCTTGGGCACGGCATGGCGACTGCCAGCCTTGAGGGTGGACTCGACCTCCCACACACGGTGTAGTTCCCAGCGCATAAACTCCGGTTTGACGTGACGCGTGGCCATAACCGCCTCGTCCTTGTTGGCCAGCAAGGCGTTGTTGTTGTAGGGAATGATCATTTCCTTCTTGCCGATCAACTTCCAGTCGTAGCGCTCGGGTGAACCGGTGCCGCCGAAGGTTTCGTCGACGAAGTTGGTGCCGGAGGCCACCGAGTTCGGCGTGTCGAAGTTGATGCTCGGGGCTTGGCGCACGCGCCGCTGGCCGGCCAGGTACTGCCACAGGGTGCGCCCCTTCACGTGGTCCAGCACGTTATGCACCATCAGCGCCTCACCGGCACGGAAGGCTGGCTCGTACGCCAGCTGGATGGCCAGCATGTAGCGGGCATCCGGCATGCTCGCGAACGACTCGCCCTTGTAGTAGTACGGGTACTGACCGTAGTCGACTGCGGCGGTGGCGAGGAGGTGCTTGCCATCGGCGGTGGTGGTCCAGACCTTGTACTTGGTGTCGGTGGACTCGCCGCGCCACAGGGTCAGGTGGTTCCAATGCACTTCAAGACCGCTCTTGGGAACCGGGAAGGGTGCCCCGCCAAAGGCGCCCTTGACGGTCAGACCGTCGTTTTCCAGGGTCGCGCGGGTGGCATTCTCGAAGGTGTTGTCATATACGGCCTGCGGTGCCGCTGCGGTACGCCGGGTCGGGTAGACATCGATGCGGAAGGTGCTCGGGTTGTCCTTGAACAGCTGCTGCACGCCATCGGCCAGCTTATCCCGGTACTGATCCAGGTTGGCCGCGGTGATGGTGTACAGCGGCTTGTCGGCGGCAAAAGGATCGACGTTGCGCTGGCCCTGCTTGTAGCCGGCGGGAACCGTGGTGAAGCCGCCATCCCAGGCCGGGATGCTGCCGTCGGCATTGCCGGCACGCTCGGCCCCCATGGGCGTCAGCTCGCTCTTCAGTTTGGCAGCTTCGGCAGGGGAAACCGCAGCCTGGGCGGAGGCGATGCTCAGCGCCAGAAGCGAGGCGCAGAGAGCGAGATGTCGAATCTTAATGTTATGCATGAGCTGCTCCTCAGAACGTGTAGGACGCATTGAGCGAAAGGAAGTCGCGGTCGGAGTTGGTCTGCTCGAAGGTCTTGATGCCGCCGATGCTGGTAGGCGCGGACGGACCATAGAAGCCGTTGTAACTCAGGGCCACGGTGACTACTTTCACGAAGTCGAAGGACAGACCAATGTTGTAGTTGCCGCCCTTGTCTTGGCTGAAACCGCCGACCGCCGAGGAACGCCCATCGATGCCGTAGCCGAAGCCCATGGGTACGTTGAGGTCCACGCCGTCGAACACTTGGAAGTAGGTCGGGGTGAACACCACGCGCATGGCGGTTGCATCACGGGTGCTGTTCGGATCGAGGTTCTGCGGGTTCTTGTCCACCGACAGGGTGCGGTTCCAGGCCACCTCGCCGAGCAGTGCAGCGCTGTCCCACAAGGCATTGCCCGGCATGACCCGAATCATGTTGATTTGCGCGTGAGCGGTCTTGCCGATGGCATACAGCGCTTCGTCGTTGTTGTCGGCCACAGGCACCGGGGCAACCGCACTGAGGTCAGCGACTGTCAGGCTGACCAGCGGTGCATTGCGCCGGATCGAGGCCTCGAAGGCCACGTTGGCATCACCGACGCCCTTGTTGACACTGAAGCCGTAGGCCTCTATGTCCTCCGGGAACACCAGCATGTATTCGCCGATTTTGTCAGCCGGTGTGCCAGGACCAACTCCCGCACCGGGGCGTACTTGCACCTGGAAGTTCTTGTCGTGGTAGCGGATGGCGTACAGGCCGAATTCGGTACCGATGTCTTCGGCGCGGTAGCGCAGCTGTGCGCCGAACTGGCCGGAGTCACGCGCCTCGATATCGTCGGCACGGTAGAAGGAAGCGACAGGACCAACATTCGGTACAGCGGCAACTATGATGCGCTCGCCACCGCCATCGAGCAGATCCGCCGGGCTGAAATAGCTGCCAGCCGCCGGAATGCGGGTGCGTTCCCACTCGAACTGATAGTAGCCACCGACCGACAGGGCCGGGGTCAGCTGCAACTCGGTGGAGAACTGCTCGACTGGCAGGGCCAGCTCCTTGAACTGCGAGTTGGGTACCGACAGAGCCTGGATGGCGTTGATCGGCTGCATGCCGCCGGCAATGCCGTTGTTGCCGAAGAACAGACTTTCGCCGTACAGCAACGAGTGTTGGCCCAGCCGCGCCACGCCCCAGCGATCGCCGCCCAGGCTGAAATCGCTGTAGACAAAGGCGTCACGGATTTCCGCGTCGCGGCCATGCAGGTCGCGGGTCTCGTCGGTGAACTCGTCATGGTCGACCGACACCGAGTTCGCCGTGAATGGCGAGTCGTTATCGTTCTTCTTGTTGTAGATATCGTCATACCAGGCGGCCGCACTGACGCGCGCACCAGTACCCTTGTAGTCGACGTCGAACTCGGAGAACAGATCGACACGGTTGTTGATCATCGAACCCTTGTCGAAGTTGCGGTCCCCGTCATCCAGCGTAGGGTCTGCAATCTGCTTATCATGCTGATCCTTCACCCGCCAGGCACCGGTGTACTTGACGTTGGTATCGAGACGAATCTTCAGATCGTCGCTACCAGTATCGAACTGAAAGGCCTGCACGGGCAGTACCGAGCAAGCCAACAGCGCGGCGCTGAGGGTGGAAAGGCGAAAGGTCTTTTCAAACGCACGAACCGGGCGCAATGCCTGCTGGTTAAGTGTGGCCATCTAGCACCTCATAGGGACGGTATCCCGTCTTTTGTTTTTATTTAAAGCGCTGCCGGAGCCTGGCACCGGCAGCGGGTGTTACAGCGAGAATCGGGGTTCTGTTAGCGCAAGTCAGTCGTTGATGCTCACCGCACTGAGGCCAAAGATCATCGGCGGCAGGGTCTGGCCCAGCAGGTAGGCGCCGAGCATGCCGGCGGTGTCGTCAGCGTTCTGGGTGATGTGGTTGGAGGCGGCAATCACGTCGCGCATGATTCGTTGCAGCGGGTTGTTCAGGTAGATACCACGCGCCGAGGTGGCCTTGAACAAAAGCATCACGGCCTCTTCGCAATCGCGGCCGACCCGGGCGATATCGAGCATGTGGTGGACGCGGTCGTAGGTCGGTACCAGCTCGCGGCGGGCCACGGTGTCGCTGGTGTCAGCCATCATCTGCAGCAGCCGAGCGCGGGCCGAACGCACACGAACCACGGCATTGCCCAGCCGATCCTTGACGTAGGGACTGAGCGCCGCCCCACCACCATCAGTGGTGTTGGTGCGCACACTCATCTGGCGGATGTACTCGTCGATACCCCCTTGGGCCATGCCGACGATCAGCGCGGACACCGCACCAAAGAAGATCTGGTTGAACGGGAAAAGGTAGTGGGTGCCGCGATCGCTGTTTTCGTAGCGGATCAGGCTATGTACCCGGTGGTAGGGAACAAAGGTTTCCTTGACCACCAAGCTCTTGCTGCCGGTACCGGCCAAACCGAAGGTGTGCCAGTCGTCTTCGATTTCCCAGGCCGAGCTGGGCACCAGCATCGACAAGCGGTCGATGACATTGCCGTTGGCATCGCGGCGCAGACCGCCGAGGAACCCCCACTTGCCATGATCGCAGCCGCTGGACGTCTTCCAGGTACCGCTGATCATGTAACCGCCTTCAACCTCGACCACCTTGCCGAACGGCGGATAGGACGAGGCGATAATGACCGCATCATCTTCACCCCAGACATCCTCGCAGGCCTGAGCGCTGAGCGTGCCGAACTCCCACTGATGGACGCCCAGGATCATCATGTTCCAGGCGCTGCTGCAGCAACCGCGGCCGAGCTCCATCAGCACCTTGTAGAACACCGCCGGGTTCATTTCCCAGCCACCGTAGGCGGCCGGTTGCAAAATCTTGAAGAAGCCGGCATCGACGAATGCCTGGATGGTTTCCTTGGAGACCATACGGTTCTTTTCCACCGACTCCGCCTTGTCCATCAGCATCGGAATCAGATCGCGTGCCCGCTGAATCAGCTCGGCCTCACTGGGAACAGGGCTAGCCGTCGAGGTGCTTTTCTTAAGTACATTCGTCATCTTCATCTCTCTCTTTATTGTTTTCAGCGGGCAGCCAGCACTCAGCCGAGAGCCGCGAAATTTCCGTTGAAGTACATCAGGGGGGATTCCTGATTCATCCGCCCGGCCAAACCGATGACCTCGCAGAGAAACATGTCGTGGGTGCTGGCCGGAATGACCTCGACCACCTTGCACTCGAAGCTGACCAGTGCATCCTGCAGCACCGGCACACCGCTCAACCCGTCCGCCCACAGCCCGTCGGCGAAACGCTCCTCGCCGACCACGCCCTCGACCATGCCGGCAAACCGTTTGGCGATGGTTTCCTGTTGCTGCCCGAGCACATTGACACTCAGGTTGCGGCTGCCACTGATAACCCTGTGTGCATAGACATTGCGGTTGACGCACACCAGCAGCTGTGGCGGATCGGCGGTGATCGAACAGACCGCCGTCGCGGTCAGGCCCGCGCGCTTGCTGCCGTCGGCGCTGGCAATCACCACACAGGCACCGGCCAGGTTGCGCATCGCCTGGCAAAAGTCCGGCGTAGGCACCGGCCCGATAGATTCCGCCTGGCGCATGGCCATGACTTGAGCACTCATTACGCCACCCTCCCGCTGGACAGGAAATTCAGCACGACCTGGTTGAACTCTTCGGGCGACTCGTACTGCGGCCAATGCCCCGCCAGTTTCTTCATCACATACAGCTGGCCCTTGGGCAGGCGCGGCAGCGCCAACTCGGCAGCGGCCACGTCGTGAATGGGGTTATGGCTGGTCCACAGCAGCAGCGATTCGCACTGCACCTTTTCCAGTTCGATCATGTCGGGCGTGCCGCCCTCGTTGACCTTGCGCAGGCGCGAGTAGACCAGAGGCGCGCTGGCCTGGAAGTCCTCGCGGCTGTAAATCGCTAGGCGCGAGTTGACCAACTCCTCGCTTAGCAGATCCCAGTTGCCCTCGTAGAGCAGCCACTGCATGCGCGCCAGCACGCTGTCGAAGCTGGGCTTCTGCCCGGAACTCTTGGCCGACAGTTCGGCCAGGTTTTTCAGGTCCTGACGGCCCTGTTCGCTGACGATCGGAATGCCGCCGGTGGTGTTGAACACGGCACGCATCACCCGCTGCGGATAGCGCACGGCAAAACCACCGGTCACCACGCCACCGAGCGATTCGCCCGAGATGTGCGCCTTGTCGATGCCCATCACGTCGAGCAGTTCACGCAACTGCTCGACGTAATCGCTGATCGAATACTCGATATCCAGCTTCTTGGCCGACAGGCCGTGACCGACGTAATCGAAGGCAATCACATGGTAGTGCTCGCCGAGCGCCACCACGTTCTTGGCATAGGCTTCCAGATGACCACCAATGCCGTGCATCAGGATCAGTGCCTCAGGCTTGCCGTGGCCAGCCTCGGCAATACGAGTGCGACCATAGGTGGGCAGATCGACGTAACGGATCTCGGCCCCGAGAAAATCCAACCAGATACTCATGACGTTATGTCTCCAAGTCGGGCAAACGCTCAGGAGAGCGGATGCTCCTCGGTTTCCTGGATCACGATCGGGTTGCGCTTGTGGCCCCAATCACTCATCTGCTGGTAGGTCTTCACTTCCCAGCTGTTCTCATCGATCACCACACCGCCCCAGCCAAACTCGTAGTTGAAGCCCGAGGGGGTCTGCGCATAGAAGGAGAACGTCTTGTCGTTCGGGTGATGGCCCAGCTCCAGCACGATGTTCAGGCCGGCGGCCTTGGCCCGGTCATAGGCCAGGCCGACGTCGTCCATGTCCTCGACCTGCACCATGAAGTGGTTGAGCACCTTGGGGGTCGGCGCCTGGGCGGTGGCGATGGAATGGTGACGGCCGGTCTTGGTGTGAAAGAAGGTCGCCTCGACCAGCATGCCCGGCTGCACTTCCTGGCGGATGTAGTCGCTGACGCGCAGCTTCAGCACGTCCTTGTAGAAGGCGACGGTTTCCGGGCCGTTGTCGCGGTTGGCGAACGGCAGGATATGACCGACGCCCAGATCACCGGTGACGAAGCGACCCTTGAGCACCTTGGAGCGGAACTGATCCTTGAGATTGGCGACGCCATGCCCGAAGAAGAATTCATGGGCATAGCCATTCGGGTCCTGGCAGGTATAGGCCTTTTCCACGTGACGGCGACGCGCCAGCTCGGGGCTCAGTTGGGTCAGTTCGACCCCCTTGGCCTTGAGCTCGGCGACGTAAGACTCCAGCTCTGGTTCGCTGGTGAACTCCCAGCCCGCCACAATCAGGTCGTCGCACGGATTCAGTTCAAGGAAGAAACGCTGGCAATATTCGTCCATACGCAAGGACATGCTGGTTTCGTCGCGCTGGGCGATCTGCATGCCCATGACGTCCGTTGCAAAGACTTGCCACTTGTCCAGGTCGCTGACGCCAAAACCGACGTAACCCAGAGATGAAATCTCGGCCACTGCCTTACCTCCTGATTGTTGTTGTTTCCCCAGCCGAGCGGCAGGCTCGGGCAGGGTGAAAACACCGACCCGATAAGGGGGTGTTTTGTCTGACAAGGAGTAGGCAACGACTGTGCCAGCAATGCCGGATCGCTTAATTAAGTTTTTAATTCAATATAAACAATGAGTTATGAATTAACCGAGGACCATTAACCAAGCCGATGCTTGGGCTGAGCAGAACGGCAAGTTCATCAAATTCGAATAGCTGCGAATTTGATGAATTAAAAGTCATAACATTTATGACCTACCGGTCATTCTGGTCGGCATAGCGCCGACTCAACGGTCGAGCCCTGCTATCATGGCGGTCAATTTCAACCCGCCACGCTCCCGCCGAAACGGGTAAGGCAGCGCCGCAACTCCACTGAAAAATCTAAAACCTGGAGACCACGATGAGCGCACAGACAGGTAATGGCTCCGCGCAGACGCTCGGCCAGGCAGTGCTCAAGGACATCATTACCGACCTGCGCTTTCCGGACATGAAAGACCTGGTCGAACACCTTCATTTCCGCCCCGATGAGGGTGCCATTTGGCTCGCCGAAAAACGCATGTTACTGCTGCATGCCGAGGCCTTCGGCACGCTGCGCGAAGAGCTGCTGGAAACCATGGGCACCGAGTACACCCGAGGGCTGATGACGCGTATTGGCTACCTGTCCGGCAGCCGCGATGCCGATCTAGCAATCAAGACCCGTATTAATGGCTCGGAGCTGGACATTCTGGCTGCGGGCGCTCAGTTGCACTCCTTGAGCGGCATGGTTCGAGTCGAACCGGTACGCATTGAGGCCGACCAGACCAAGGGTTACCTGTACGGCGAGTTCACCTGGACGCATTCACTGGAAGGCGACCAGCATGTGGCACTCAGGGGCCACAGCCACGACCCTATCTGCTGGATGGAGGTCGGTTACAGCTCCGGCTTCCTGACCCGCCTGATGGGCAAGCGCATTCTGGTCCGCGAAACCCAATGCCGTGGGGCTGGCGATGAGGTATGCCGCGCCGTGGCACGACCCATCGAGGATTGGGACGATCCTGAAGAAGACCTCAAGTTCTTCCAGCCACGCTCGACGGACCGCCTCACTCGTAATCCGCCGCCCGAGCAGATGGATACTGCCGAAGCCAAACAGGCCAAAGCGCCGTTCGGTCTCGAGTTCGAAACCCAGGACCCGGCTTCGCTAAACCGGCCGGTGGGCAACTCGGCAGCCTACATTTCGGTCCTGCACAAGATTTTGCGGGTCGCCAGCACTAATGCGAGTGTGCTGCTACTGGGTGAAAGCGGAGTCGGCAAGACCATGTTCGCCCATGAAGTACACGCCAACAGCCGTCGAGCGCAGAAGCCCTTCATCGAGATCAACTGCGCCGCTATTCCGGAGCAACTTATCGAGTCGGAGCTCTTTGGAGTTCAGCGCGGCGCATACTCGGGGGCAACCGAGCCCCGTCCGGGCCGCTTTGAAATCGCCGACGGCGGGACCATTCTCCTGGATGAGATCGGCACCCTGAGTATGACGGCGCAAGGCAAGCTGCTGCGCGTATTGCAAACTGGCGAGCTCGAACGCCTGGGCAGTAACAAGACCGTCAAGGTAGACGTCAGAGTAATCGCGGCAACCAACGAAGACCTCGGCGATGCCGTCAAGCACGGCCGCTTTCGCGGCGACCTGTTCTATCGCCTGAACGTTTTTCCGGTGACAATTGCTCCACTGCGCGAACGCAAGGACGACCTACCACTGCTGCTCGAAAGCTGCGTCAACAAACTGTCTCGCCTGCACGGACGGCATATCCCTGGTATCACCCCGCGCGCCCTGCAACGTGTCCTGGACTATCAGTGGCCCGGCAATATCCGCGAGTTCGAAAATGTCATCGAACGGGCGGTGATACTCGCCGACGACGGCGATCCCATCGATATCCGCCACCTCTCGGGCATCGAAGAAGCCGAGGGCACGCCGCAACTGGGCACCGTCAGCTGGGATCAGGCGCCAGTTATCGGTATCCGTCTGCCAAAAGGCGAGCCAGCCGCCGTCGGGGCTGGCCAGCAAGAGAATGCCAGCCACCAACAGCTCCTCCAGTTAGCCAGACGAACCCTGCAACGCGGTCCGATCAAACTACCTGAGATCGAAGACGTATATATCGAGGAAGCCATGAAAATGAGCGAGGGCAAGGTCTCCAAGGCCGCAGCGCTACTCGGCCTGAGCCGCGCCCAACTCGATTACCGCTTGAAGAAGATGGCCGGCGAGCGCCTGGACTGAGGCGCGCCTCAATTCAGGCGGCGCGAGGTCCGGAGCGCCCACAAAAATAATAGGCCGAGCATCGCGAAGATAACCGAGTAAGGTGCGCTACCGGCCGGTAGCGCGCTCCAGCCCTTCAGGTTGGCCGCGCTAAGGCTGGCCAGCAGTACTCCGATCATGGTGATGCCTAGCGCTCCGCCGGCCTGCCGCAATAACGTGGTGACAACGGTGCCGCGCCTCAGCAACTCGTCCGGTACGGCACGAACCATCGCCGTGTACAAGCTGGGAATGATCATGCCCAGGCCAATACGACCAAGCACAATGCCGAGGGCAATTAGACCCAAACTGGCCGGTAACGCCAGCAATAGACAGGAAAAAGCGAAGCAGGCCAGGCCGATCATCACCACCAGTCGCGGCGAGAAGCGGTCTACCAGCTGACCGGCCATCTGGATACTCAGGGCCAGCGCCAGGCCGCCAAGCAGCATCAGGTTGCCGGTGGTAACCGCCGACTCACCGAGGCCATCTTGCAACAGCAACGGAACCAAAAAAATCGAGCCATACATGCCGGCACCGTAAGCTACGGTGACGAGGATGCCACTGAGAAAACGCGGATAGCGGAACAGCTTGGGCGCAATCAGGGGTTCCTCGCTGCGCTCTTGCTGGTGCCAGAACACGACCAGTAACAGCAACCAGGCAACGACCAGCACCGCGGCCAACCAGGTCGAATAAGCCAGCAGTGGCGGCCAGGCAAAGACTACGGCTACCAGGCAGGCGAGCAGAACCAGTCCAGGTAAATCCAGCCGCCCTTGCCCAACACGCTGGTGCAGGTCAACTGGCCGCGCCCAAGCCACCAGTCCAAGCGCGATAAGGGCCGGCGGAACACCAAGCCAGAAGGTATAGCGCCAGCCAAACAGTTCAACCACAAAGCCAGCCAAGGTCGGCCCAAGGGCCGGAGCCATCACCACTCCTAAGCCGAACATGGACATGGTGCGCCCCTGTTTCTCAGGCAGAGCCGACTCTAAAATCAAAAACAGTGACAACGGCTGGATAATGCCTGCACACAAGCCTTGCAAACCGCGAGCAATGAGCATGGCGGAAAAGCTGTCGGAAACGCCCGCCAACAAAGAAACCAGCACATAAAGCAGCAGCAGAGCGCGAAACACCCACCAAGCGCCGAAACGATCGGCAATCCAGGCTGCCAGCGGCGCACAGACCACGGTCATACCAAGAAATACCGAAGAGAACTGCTGGGCGAGGTGATGACTGATGGCTAAGTCGCGCATCATCGGGGCAATCGCCACATTGATAGTGGTAGCGGACATGACCACAGCAAAGGAGCCAATGACCAGTGCTGCGGTTTCCATACGACTGGTTGCGCGACCCACCCTGCCCCCTCGAGCCTAATAAAAAAAGCCCGACATAGTGATTCATGGTCGGGCTGCAAATCATGCTCCCGTGACCGGGAAGCAGATTCAGGTAAAGGCCAACTCGGAGTTGGCCACGGAGCAGAAGCGGCTGATGCTAGCCACGGAGTTTTCGTGTTCCTGGGCGGACGGCGAAGCACAGCAATCCTCCAGCAACACCACATCGAAATCACGGTCATGGGCGTCACGCACGGTGGCCTGCACCACGGCCTGGGTGCTCACGCCGCTGCAGTAGATGCGCTCGATGCCTTCACGTTTTAGCAGCAGCTCCAGGCGCGTCTGGTAGAACGGGGAAACACGGTGCTTGACGATGTCCCACTCGCCGTCCTGCGGAGCCAGCGCTTCGTGAACCTGACCGCCCCAGGCATTCATCTTGAGGATGCCGTTCTTAGCGATGGGGCCGAACACCTGGGAGTTCGGGTTGGCCTCACGGTGATCGTCGGAGAAGGCCACACGGACGAAGGCGATCGGGATGCCCTCGGCGCGGGCCCGAGCGATGGCCGTAGCGGTTCGAGCGATGATCTCGCGCGCCCGCACCTGCTCGCCCAGCGGGCCTTTGCCGCTGGCGCCGTCCGCGTGCACCAGGTCGTTCTGCATGTCCAGGACTAGGTAAATACTTTTCATGGTTGTTGGTCTCTGCTGAGTTGAATGGAGGAATGCTTGGGTTGAATCAGTCGCACCAGAGGGCGCCGTTGACGTCGAGAATTTCCCCGGAGATGAAGCCGGCCTTGGCCGAGAGCAGGAAGTACACCGCCTCTGCCACGTCCTCGGGGCTGCCCATACGCCCGACGGGCACCAGGGCCCGCAGGTTGTCCGGGAACACCGTGGTCATAGCTGTGGCAATCGGCCCCGGCGCCACCGCATTGACCCGCACGCCCTGACTGGCCAGTTCCTTGGCGAGGAACAGGGTCAGGGTATGCACCGCCGCCTTCGACATGCCGTAGGCCACGTTGCCGGCCACCTCCTGCTCACCGCGGTCCAGCCAGGGTCGAGCATTGCCACCATTCTTGCCGACCACCGAGCCGATGTTGACGATGGCGCCGCGCCGACGTTCGGCCATCAGCTGGCCGACCAGTTGGCAGGGCACCAGGGTGCCCTGCACGTTGATGCGCATCACCCGCTCGAACTCGGCGATGGACAGCCCCAGGGCGCTGCCCTTGGAGACGATGCCGGCCACGTTGACCAGCGCAGTGATCGGCCCCATCCGCCCTTCGACCTCGTCGATGACCTCGCGCACCTCGCTCTTCGCCGCCACATCGCAGACGAAGAACTGGGCCCGGGCCGGCAACGTCTGGGGCTCGCTCAGGTCCAGGGCCGCCACCTGGTAGCCCTCGGCCGCCAGTTGACGGCAGACCGCGGCGCCGATGGCGCCACTGGCGCCGGTAACCATTGCCACACTCATCTTCTTCTCCCTCACCTCAGCGGCCGGCAGCGCAGTAGCCCGCCTGGCGGCCAAATACCAGGCCCTTGAGCACCGAGGTGCCGCCGGCGTAGTTACCGAAGTACAGGCCCACGGTCTCGCCCGCGGCGTATAGGTTGGCGATCGCCTGCCCGTCGGCGTTGAGTACCCGAGCCTGCTCGTCGATCTTCAGGCCACCGAAGGTGAAGACATTGGCCGAGATGATCGGATAAGCCATGAACGGCCCCGCATCGAGCGGCCGCGCCCAGTTGCTCTTCGGCGGCAGCAGCCCCTCGGTGGCCAGGCCGTCGAGCCGCAGCGGGTGATAGTCGCCCGCGCGGCAAGCGGCGTTGTAGCGCGCCAGGCTGGCCTCCAGCGCCGCGGCCGGCACGCCGATCTTGCCCGCCAGCTCGGCCAGGGTCGGCGCCTCGATGGCCGGCTGGTCGGTGCGGATGCCCAGGCGGTAGTTGGGAATCTCCTTGACCTTCTGATCCAGCACCACCCAGGCAATGCCCTCGCTCTGCGCGTAGATCTGCCGGGTCACCCGCTCGTACCAGGCATCCACGGTGCCCGGTGCCTCGTCGGTGAAGCGCTCACCCTGCTGATTGATCAACACACCGTAGGGAAAGATGAAGATCGACGGCTCGGAAATGCCCGAGCGCGGGTCCACCGGCTCGGCGTGGTAGCTGCCAAACTCGCCAGCCGGCGCCGCGCCGATGTCCAAGGCCATGGCGATACCTTCGCCACGGTTGTAGTAGCCGCCCTTGCACACCGGACGCAGGAACACCGAACGCGGGCCCAGGTAGCGGGCGAGCATCTCGGCATTGCCCTCGAAGCCGCCGCTGGCCAGCACCACGGCGCCATGCAAGGCCAGTTCGCCGCGCTCGCGCGACCAGGCGCGCAGGCCAATGACGGTATTGCAGTCGGCGGTGATCAGCGACCGGCCACTGGTCTCGTAGAAGAACTCAACGCCCAGGGCCTCGGCCCGCGCCGCCAGAGCCTCGACTATGGCCTCGCCGCCGCCCACCGGCAGCAGGCGCGGCTGGGTGCTGGTAAGAAACTGGGTCGGCAGGAAGTCGAACTTCACGCCGTTGTCCTTGAGCCAATCGATGGTTTCCGGCACCAGTGCCGAGAACGTGCCGATCACCCCGGCATCGATGGAGGCTAGCGCCTTGGTCTGCGCCGACCAGGTATCGCGCTCGCGGAGGCTCTCGGCGACGAAATCCGGATCCTGATAGTACCCCGAATGCTCGGCGAGAAACGTATCGAAGTCATCGGTGACCTCTTCGTGACTCTTCATCCGCAGGTACGCCTCGGTGAACCGGCTCTGCCCACCGCGCTCCTCTTGCGTTGCCCGCTCGAGCACCGCCACGCGCAGGCCGCGTTCTCCCCCCGCCACCGCTGCCGACAGCCCGGCGACGCCACATCCAAGCACAACAAGATCGAACTTCAATTCAGTCATGTCTGTGTCTCCTCAAAGTGGCTGGTACTATAAGAATGCTCTCGCCGGCGTTCGAGCCAGGCAGAGCTAATGGGTTATTAGAAAAAGGTGAAGAACCAAATGGACAGACTCTGGGCCATGCAGGTGTTCGTGCGGGTGGTGGAATGCAGCAGCTTCAGCCGCGCGGCGGAGTCCCTGGATATCGCCAACGCCACCGTCACCTCTAGCGTGCGCAACCTGGAGAACTACCTGGGCACCACCCTGCTGTCGCGCAACACCCGAACCTTGCGACTGACCGATGCCGGGGAAAGCTATTTCCAACGCTGCACCGAGCTGTTGCGCCAAGTGGAAGAAGCCGAATCCTCCGTACGCGAAAAGCAGGGCGAGATCGCTGGCCAGCTGAGCGTCGAATCGCCGGCCGCCTTCGCCCGCGCACTGCTCTGCCCGGCCTTGCCTGCGTTTGCCGGGCAGCACCCGGAGTTGTCGGTGGCCTTGCGCCTCACCGACCATCCTGAGGATCTGATTGCCAGTGGCACCGATGTTGCCATCCGCATCGACTCGGTGAACGACGCCGACCTGGTAGCCCGACCGCTGTACCAGGCGCACTACGTCGCCTGCGTGTCGCCCGCCCTGCTGGCCGCCAGCGGCACGCCGCAGCAGCCTCGAGACTTAGACGCGCAGCGCTGCCTCGGCCTGCTCGGCCAGGGCCGTTATGCGCCGGCCCCCTGGTCGTTCAGCCGCGACGGCGACAGCATCGAACTGACGCCCCAGGGCAAACTGCACTTCAACAGCACGGACGCCCTGATCCAGGCCGCACTCGCCGATCAGGGCTACATCTACGTGCTCGACGTGTTCGTCAACGCGCTGATTTCATCCGGCCAGCTGGTGGAGCTGTTTCCCGGCTGGCATACCGGTGGGCGTACGTTTTACACCGTCACCCCCAAGACCCGCTTTGTCGCGCCACGCACCCGGGCCTTCATCCAGTTCATGCTGGAGACCCTGGATGCCCAGCGCCGCCCGCCACCGGAGGCCAGTATCGCCTTGCACCCGGGGCGGCACGGTCGCGGCTGAGTGGCTCGGCAACCGTCAGGAAACGGCTGACTCGCGCACAGATGCCAGCAGCGCCGGCAGCAGCGTCTGCCAGTCACCGACAGCACCGACAGCGGCAACCTTGAAGATGTCTGCCTCTGGGTCCTGGTTGATCGCCACGATTCGGGTATCCGGGCTGACTCCCGCCAGGTGTTGCGGCGTCCCGGAAATGCCGACCGCCAGGTAGATGTCCGGGCTGACAAACTTGCCGGACACCCCGACCTGACGCATCACCGGCACCAGCCCCGCATCCACCGCCGGCAAACTGCCACCCAGCGTACCGCCAAGGGCCACGGCCAGTTCTTCGAGCAGGAGGAAACCCTGTTCGTTGACACCGCGCCCACCGGACACCACCAACCTGGCTCCATCCAGCGGCGGCAACCGCTGCCCGGTAGGCCGCCGTTCCAGCGCCAGCGGCACGGGCAAGGCATCGTACAACAACAGTTCGGTGATCGGCGCCGCGCCCGTGCCTGCGAGTTGCGCACGACCACAGCGCAGACAGGCGAAGGCCACACCGTTTTCGACTCGCAAGCCCAGGCGCATGCGTCCGCCCCAGGCGGCACGCTCTGCCAGCAAGGCGTTGTCCTGCCAGCGCAGTTCGGCACAGCGGCCCAAGGCCTGGCCGTCCTGGCTGTCAGCCAGCCGCGCGGCCAACTCCTCGCCCGCCGCCCCCGGCGGCAGCAGCACCAGCGTCAGCGCGCCGGCCGCGGCCAACGGCTGAACCAGGGCCGTGCCGGCCGCAGCCGCCAGTGCCGCCGCGTCGTCGCGGCCGGCCAGAGCGGGATTCAGCGCCTGCCAGATCCGCGCCGCGCCGGCCTCTGCCGCCCGCCGACAGGCCTGTGGGTCCGCCTGCGCGCCCAGCAGTACCACCTCGAAGGTGCCGCCGCTGGCGGCGACACTCTGCGCCGCCGCCAGTACGGCATCCAACGCTTCCTCGCCCCACGCCAATGGCACCAGTACCAGCACTGGCGACCTTACCGCTGAACCCTGCGTGCTCATGCGCCAACCCCCTGCTCATTCAAATAGGCCAGCAGTGCGCTGGCCTGCTGTGCGGCGCTGCCTTCCAGCATGCGGCACTGGCCACCGCGCACGCTCACCCGTGCCACCCCCAGACTCGCCAGCGGCAATGCCGTCGGCTCCTCCACGCCGGCCGTCACGCCGGCAAAACTCATGCGTTTGGCCTCCATGACGTTCTTCATCAGTGGGTGGCGCAGCTTGTTGCGTTTATCGTTGGTGACGCTGGCCAGCAGCGGTTGAGAGACCTCCAGGGACTCCTCGCCCGCACCGCGCTCGCGCAGCAGGCGAACCTGGCCGCCGGCCCACTCGGCATGCTGGGCCAGGGCGAACAGCGGATAGCCGAGACGCTGCGCCAGCAATACGGGAATGCTGCCTTCGTCGAGGTCGCCGAACTCGCGGCCGATCAGCAGCAGATCAGCCCCCCCCTCGCTCTTGAGCAGACCGGCTATTTGCCCGGCCGTCAGCCGCGCATCCCAGGGGCAGGCAGGCTGCAGGTCGAGGCGGCGCAGTGAGTTGGGGCGAAACGCCGCCACCGTGCGCAGCATGGCCTCGTTGTTCGCACCGGCCAGCAACAGCACGTCGATCTGGCAGTCGCTGCGGGCATCGCGCAGTTTCAGCGCCAACTCCAGCGCCGCCTCGTCGAAGGGACTGAGCAGGCGCCGGGCATTGCCATTTTCCTCGATCAGCCCCTCAGCGCCGATGCTCAGGGTATGCAGCGGGAAGCGGATGTCCGCCACCCCAGCCAGTAACACCAGAATCTTCATAGCCAACTCCTAGCCGTCGGTCATAAGCCTTGCGCGGTAGCCGCGGCGAGACGCCCGAAAATGGCCGCCTTGCCCAGCGCCGAACCCGTCATATAGGCCGCGCCATGCAGACCACCGACCACCTCGCCGGCAGCCAGCAGGCCCTCGATCGGTGCGCCAAACACGTCGTGCACGCGCATCTGCGCATCGATGCACAGGCCGCAGTAAGTGCCGAATACCGCCGCCGTGGAGGGGTAGGCGTAGAACGGCCCGCGTTCGATGGGCCGCAGTTCGCCATGCTGATGCACCAGATGGCGGCGGCCGAACTCCGGCTCCTGGCCGTCGCGCACCGCCTGGTTGTAGGCCGCCACCTCGGCCAGCAGCACTTCCTCCGGCACCTCGATCAGGCGCGCCAGCTGCTCCAGGCTCTCGGCCTCGACGAACAGACCTTCCTCCAGGCGCCGCTCGAAGTCGAGGATGCGCACCCGGTTGTCGCCGCTTTCCATGATGTCGCGGTCGAGAATCTGGTAAGTCACGCCATAAGACTGCTGCATGCAGGCATCGCCGAGCAGCTTGTAGGACAGCGACTCGTCGACGAAGCGGCGGCCTTCCTGGTTCACCGCAATGGCGCCCTTGTACACCGCCAGGCAGGCATGGTGATTGTTCTCGTCCATCGGATGCTTGCCGAAGGTGCCCTTGATGTAGGGCGTGTCGCGCACGTCGGCACCCAGCGCCCAGGCCATGCGCAGGCCATCGCCCTCATTGCCCTCGCCGCCGATGAACACCGCGTTGTCGTACTGCGGCACGAAGCGGTGCACCAGCGCGCGGTCATGGACGAAACCGCCGGCGGCCAGCACCACGGCCTTGCGCGCGTACAGCTCGAGTGACTCGCCGCCCTGCTCGGCCAGCACCCGGCGCACCCGCCCATTGCTCTCGCGCAACAGGCGGCGGGCGCGGGTCTGCTTGAGCACCTCGACCCGGCCGCTGGCCTTGGCCGCCAACTCCAGTTGGCGGATCATGTCCGCCGGGTCGACGTTGTGCACTCGCGGCACCGACTGCCCGGAAGCCGCCTCGATCACCGGGGCGAACACCACGCCCTTGTCGCGCAGCCATTGGTAGGTGGCCAGTTGGTTGTCCGCGTAGGCGCGCACCAGCGCCTCGTCGCATTCGCCCTTGCCGACCTCGACCAGGTCGGCGAACAACCGCTCGGCGGAATCCTCGATGCCGTTCTCGCGCTGCAGGTCGGTGCCGGCGAAGGCCAGGCAACCGCCGCTCATCGCCGAGGAGCCGCCGGTCTGTGCGGTCTTCTCCAACAGGATGACCTCAAGGCCGGCCTCGGCCGCCTCCAGGGCCGCGGCGAAACCGGCCAGGCCGCCGCCGATCACCACCAGATCGCATTCACGGGTTTTCATGCTGTCACTCCAAGCTGTTGTTCCGGCGTCAGGAAGCGCTCACTGAGGCCGTAGAAGGTGAAAATTTCCTTGACCCGTTGGCGTTCGGGCCGCGCCGAGAAATAGCCTCGGTTGCATGGCCGCACGCCGTTGGCGCGACGCAGGTCGACCATGGCCTCGGCCTGCTTGATCCATGCGCCGAGCGAATCCAAAACCGGTACGCCGTCGACCTCGTTGATGCCGTGACTGGCCAGCAGCACGTTCAGCGGCGCCTCGCCGGGGATGATCACTTCGGCACCGTCAGCGATCAGTGCGCGGGCCGCCACGCGAAAGCGCTCGATCAGTGCGGTCGGATCGCTGAAGGCGGTTAGCACGTCGGCGAAGCGGAAACCGACATGGCGCACACTGGCCAGGCGCTCGGCCAGGCCATGACGCGCGGCGTTCTCCTGCACCAACTCGGCCAGCTCGTCGATAAACACCAGCACGCCGAACTTGCGCCCGAGCATGCACGCGGTAAGCATCGCCGACTCGCCGTAACCCACCACCGGGATGTCCAGCAGGCTGCGGATATCGCGCAGAGCCGGTTCCGGCAGGGTGCTGATGGCGTAGGCATCGAAACCCTGCTCCTCGGCATTCAGCCCGGCCGCCATGAACTGCAGGCCGTGCAGGTATTGCAGGGCGGAATGCTTGATGTCGTCGCCCGGGTAGTTGCTGCGATAAGTGCCCGGCTGCATGCCGTGCATGTGGATCTCGGTGCCCGGCCGCGCCACCTTGCGAAAATGCGCGCGCAGTGCCTGGTCGTAGGCGCCCAGGTCACTCAACACGGTAAAGCTTTGATGCCAGATACGAATGCTCATGACGGTTCCTTATGGCTGGCTTGGCGTTGACTCGGCCTGTGCCGGGATGATCAGTTTCGGCGGCGACGGCACCTTGGCCCGAGCGCGGTCGCGAATGAATTGGTAGATGGCGTCCAGTTCGCCGTCGCTCAGTTCGTCGAAGCGCGGCATCCCCCGTGGCTGCAAGGCACCGTCGCGCACCACCGCCTCCAACCCCTCGCGAGTAAGAGCCAGCGGTGACGCGCGCAGGTCCGGCGCACCGCCGCCGCTGATGGCATCGTGGCCGTGGCAGGTCTGGCAGGTCATCGCGTAGAGCGCCTCGCCCTGACTAACTCGACCCGCGTCCAGTTGCAGCTCCGGGCGGTCCAGCGGAGTCACCTTGGTGATCGGCGTATCCGGCAGTACGCCTTTGGCGTCCACCGCGAAGGTCAACAGGCGCCGCCCGCCATCGCGGAAATTCCAGCCGTGCTGGGCGAACAGCGAGCCGCCCACCAGCGGCCCGCCGCCGCCCCAGCCGACCAGCACCGAGATGTATTGCCGCCCATCCACGCTGTAGCTGATCGGTGGCGCGGAGATGCCGCGCTGGGCGTAGAACTGCCAGAGGGTCTTGCCGTCGGCCGCATCGAAGGCCACCAGATGCCCGTCTGCCTGGCCTTGGAACACCAGCCCACCTGCGGTGGTCAGGGTGCCGCCCGGCCAGGCGCCCGCCGTGGGCCGGCGCCAGACTTCACGCTGGGCCAGCGGGTCCCAGGCAACCAATGCCGAACTGCCGGCCTCCTTGGGAATATCGCCGGCATCCACATTCACGCCGAAGGCATAGGTGTTGCGCTTATGCTCCCACTTGAGCGGATCGATACCCTTGTCGTTGTAGTAACCGGGGATATCCAGGGTCGGGATATAGACCAGGCCGGTACCCGGATTGAAGGACATCGGATGCCAGCTGTGACGTCCCGGTGGCCCCGGCCAGATCAACGCCTCGCCACTCTCGTAGCGGGCGCCGGGCACCTCGACCGGGCGACCGCTGGCCAGGTCGACCTTCTCCGCCCAGGTGACCTTGCCGATTTTCTCCGCCGAGATCAGCTTGCCGGTCTCGCGATCGATGACATAGAAGAAGCCGTTCTTCGGCGCGTGCATCAGCACCCGGCGTGGCTTGCCCTCCACCTGCAAGTCCGCCAGCACCATGTCCATCGCCGAGTTGTAGTCCCACATCTCGCCCGGCGTGGTCTGGTAGTGCCAGGCATATTCGCCGCTGTCGGCATCCAAGGCGACGATCGAGGACAAGTACAGGTTGTCGCCGCCACCAGGGCTGCGGATCTTGCGGTTCCACGGCGCGCCGTTGCCGGTGCCGATATAGACCCGGTTGAATTGCGGGTCGTAGGTCAAGGAGTTCCAGGCGGTGCCGCCGCCACCATGTTTCCACCACTCGCCGGTCCAGGTCTTGGCGGCCATTTCCATGGCCTTGTTTTCAAAACCATCGGCCGGATTGCCCGGTACGGTGTGGAAACGCCAGGCCTGTTTGCCGGTCTGCGCATCGTAAGCGGTGACATAGCCGCGCAGCGGACCGTTGTCGGCGCCACCGAAGCCGATCAGCACCTTGCCGTTGAAGGCCAGCGGCGCACCGGTGATCTGTGCATGGGTGTCTGGGTCGGTGGTCTGGGTCGACCAGACCTGCTGGCCGGTCTGCATCGCGATGGCAATCAGACGGCCATCGCCGGTGCCGACAAACACCTTGTCGCTCCACATGGCCAAGCCACGGTTCATCCCCCAGTACATGCGCTGGCGTGCGGGATTGTGCTCGCGAAAAGCCTCGGTCACCTTCGGATCAAAACGCCACAGGGTCTTGCCGGTTTTCGCCTCGACCGCATACACCACGCTGAAACTGGCGCTGAAATAGATCACGCCGTCCTTGACCAGCGGCGTCGCAACCAGCGAGGTCGCCTCCGGCACATCCATGGCCCACGCTAGGCCCAGACGCTTGACCGAGTCACGGTCGATCTTGGCCAGCGGACTGAAACGCTGCTCCGAGTAGTTACGGCCGTAGGCCAGCCAGTTATGGCCCGGCTCGTCGGCGGCGATTGCCTGGGCATCGACGTCAGCGGCCAGCACCTGTCCGCCCCATAACAGCGCCAGGCTGCAGGCCGCCAGACACACCGTGACGCCCAGCGAACGGAAAATCCGATACGGCTTCATCTTCTTGTTGTTCTCCATGAGTAGTCTCCTCAACCCAGCCGGCGGGCGGCAGCGCCCGCGCCGGCGATACGCCCGAGCACCGAGCCGGACGTCAGCCCGGCGCCACCGGCGTATTTCACGTAATAGAGATTGCCGACCAGCTCGCCGGCGGCGTAGAGGCCGGGAATGACCTGACCCTCCTCGTCGATCACTTCGGCTTGGCTGTTCACCTTCAGCCCGCCGAAGGTGAAGGTGATGCCACAGGTCACCGCGTAGGCTACGAAGGGCGGGCGCTCCAGGGGATTCGCCCAGTTGGATTTGGGAATGGCCAGGCCAACGGTCGAACGGCCGTCGCGCACGGCCGGATTGAACGGCACTTCACGGCTTACTGCAGCGTTGTAAGCACGCAGCGTATCGAGCAGGGCGTTGACGTTGACACCCTCCAGCTTCGCCGCCAGTTCTTCCAAGGTGTTGGCCTGGATGCGCGTCGCCTGGCGTACCCGGTATTCGTCCGGCAGCAGCGGCTCGCTGTGCTGGTCGAACAGCTGCCAGGCGATGCCACCCGGTTGCTGCAGCACCTTGGCGCCCATGCCCGAGTAGGTGTAGTTGCGAAAGTCCAAGCCCTCGTCGACGAAGCGCTTGCCCTCGGCGTTGACCACCACGCCGAGGTGGAAATAGTTCTTCTGCTGGTTGAGCAGGTTGAGGTCGCCCTGCTCGGGCGCATTGACATCGTAGAACACCGCGTGGCAACCCGACCAGTTGCCATGCGCGGCCGCGCCGATGTCCATAGCCATGCGGATGCCGTCGCCGGTGTTGTAACGCGAGCCGCGCACCTTGGCCAGGTCCCAGCCCGGCCCCAGGTACTTGGCGCGCCACTCCAGATTGGCGTGGAAACCGCCGGTGGCCAGGATCAACCCGGCGGCACTGAAGCGCTGGCCGTTGGCACACTCGACCTGCCAACGCCCTTGTTCATCGCGGCTCAGGCGCTGGGCTCGGCAACCGTAATGCAGCTCGACGCCATTGCGCTCGGCCCGCCGCATCAGCGCCTCGACCAGGCCCAGGCCGCCGCCGGACACCTCCACGGTGAGACCGCCCCAGAACTTGTACTTACCCTCGACCTTGAACGCCTGGCGGCCGAAGATCGGCATGAAGCGCACGCCCTGGCGGGTCATCCACTGCAAGGTGGCGAAGCCCTCGGTGACGACGGTGTCGAGCACCTCGGGGTCGGCACGGTATTGGCTCTGCGCGGCCAGCTCGGCGAAGAACTCCTCCTGGGTATAACTGCCGAAATCACTGTTCTCGATCTCGCTGTCGAGTAGGTCGGGCATCAGCTCGCGTAGATCCTCGACCCCCCGATAAGCGACGCGAAAGGCACCGCCGGTATGTGCCGAGTTGCCCCCGCGCTGTTCCACGGGCGCCCGCTCCAGCAGCGCCACGCGAGCCCCCTGCTCGCGCGCCGACAACGCCGCGCACAGGCCGGCATTGCCGCCGCCGAGCACAATCACATCGTAATGATTCATTTCCATCGCCCCTCGGCAGAAAACTCGGTGCTGCCCCTAGGGCTGGCAGCTTTTGCCGAATTATCTGCAGGGACCCAACGCGATTACAGGCGGCCCGGCCGAAGGGGCTTTTCACTAAACCTGCAAGGTGTCGACCAGGCGCAGCGCAAACAACCCTCGACCAGGTGCGCTACGGCGAGCCGCATGACGCTGCTCAGAATTGATAGGACAAATTGGCGCCTGCGTACCATGACAGCCCCGGCGCCGCTTCGTAGAAGCGGCCGTTGCCATCACCGACGATCACCGAACCGACGTACTGGCGATCCAGCAGGTTGTCCAGGCGCAAGGTCTGCTGGAAGGTCCAGGGCGCGTGTTTCTGCTCGAAGCGGGCGCGCCAGTTGAACACGCTGTAGGCCGGGGCGGGGCGCGCATTGTTGCTGTCTTCGACATAGACCTTGCTGCGGTACAGGCCCTCGATAGCGGTACTGAGCCAGTCGCGGGGCTGCCAGTTGAGTTCGGCGAACAGGGTGTTCTGCGGGATGCCGGGCAGGTAGTTGCCCTCGTCGACGCGCTTCTGGCTGGCACCGCTGCCGCTGATAAAGTCGCTGTCGTAGGTTGCTTGCAGATGGGTATAAGCGATGTGGGTGCTCCACTGCTCGCTGATCTGGCTTGCCAGTGCCAGCTCGAAGCCGCGGCGCAGGGTGCGTCCGGCGTTTTGATAGCTGGTGCGCCCACCCACCGATTGCGCGACCACCAGCTCATCTTCGGTGCTGATCTGGAACAGCGCGGCATTGATCCGCGTGCGGTCACCGAGCAGAACCTTCAGACCCACTTCGTATTGCTTGCTGGTGGCAGGCTTCAAGCCGAAGTTGAAGCCTTCACGGCCGCCGGGGGCATAGGCCAATTCGGCCTGGGTCGGGGTTTCGAAGCCTTTGCCGACGCTGACATAGCCATGCAAGTTCGGGGCGAAGGCGTACATCACGCTGAGCGCCGGGTTGTTCTGCTGGTAGCGTTTGTCACCACTGGCGTCACCGTTGCTGAGGAAGTGGTCAGCGACTTCCAACTGCATGGTGCTGTGGCGCAGCCCGGCCTGGATCGTCCAGTTGTCGATGGCCCAGTTGGCTTGCCCATAGGGATCGAGGCTGGTGGCGGTATCGACTTCATCGCGGCGCAGTTCGCCCTTGATGCCTGTTTGGCTGCCAATGAAATTCTGGAAGCCGCGACGGTCGTCTTCGCTCCGGTCGAAGTCCAGCCCGGCGATCAGGGTCAGCTCGCCCGGCGCGCTGCTGACCGGTTGCAACCAGCGCACCCCGGCGCCGTAGAACGTCCGGTCAAAGTCGACCACGCCGCCGCCCCGCTCACTCGCCGGAGTGCCTTTGGGAATCGACAAGTACTGAATCACGCTGCGCTCGCCGGTGTAGGCATTGAGCTGCAAGGTCGCCTCACCCATGTAGCGCTCGTAGTTCATCCCCAACTGCTGGTGGTCGATGCTTTTGCGGGTGTTGTAGAGCTGCGCGTTGGCCGTGACCGAACGCGGGTCGGCTTTATAGGCTTCCCAGGTTTGCCCCAGCGGGTCCTGCGTGCCGTTCTGCTCAAGGCTGCTGTAGATCAGCGCCAGTTTGCTGTCGGCGTCGGGGTCAAGGTTGAGCTTGGCAAAGGTCTGGTCGCGTCGCGCGGCGCTGTGGTCGCGGTAGCCGTCGGTGTCCAGGCGCGAGGCGTCGAGCACAAACCCGGCGCCGGCCACTGCGCCTTCGGCGCTGAGGTGGTTCTTGCTCAGACCGTCGCTGCCGATCAGAGTCTCAGCGCCAATGCGCGGAGCGCCCTCACCATCTCGGGAGAACAGCTGGATCACGCCACCGGCATTGCTGCCATACAGAGTAGCGACCGGGCCACGCAGCACTTCGATGCGCTCGGCGGTATCGAGATTGAAAGTCGCCGCCTGGCCTTGGCCGTCCGGGGTACTGGCTGGAATGCCGTCAGCAATCAGCTTGAGGCCGCGCACGCCGAAGGCCGCGCGCGCACCGAAGCCGCGCGAGGATATTTGCAGATCCTGGGCGTAGTTCTGGCGGTTCTGCACCACCAGTCCCGGCACCCGATTGAGGACTTCGGAAGCATTGATACCGAGCTGGCCGTCACTGATTTGCTGCTGATCGAGGCTATCCACCGAGAATGGCAGGTCGAAGCTGTCATCCGGCCTGTAGGTGCCGCTGACGACCAGAGCATCGAGCAGCACTGCGCTCTCCCGAGCCTGTACCGCGTCCCCCTGCCCCAAGCAAACCGCGGCAACCGACAACCCGTACAAAAACATCGATGGTCTGAATAGCGTCGGATGTTTCATCTGCTGACTCCTGCGTGAAAAACACCCGTGCAGCACTGCAGAGAAACGGCAGCCGCAACCGGACCTCAAGCAACGCAGCGAGTACAAGCGGCAGTCAGCACATTGACTGAACTGCTACTCCGACCGGATGCCGGGTCGCGATTATTTTCTGAATGACGGAACACTCCACAGGCAAGAATCCCGAACACGCCTTTCGGAAATCTCGCAAGGTCTCGGTCAACTACGCACTTAGAATCAGGAGGGAGGGACGCCTTTGTACGTAGCACTCGCACAGAAGGAACATAAAATGATGAAAACAAGAAAAACGTTCATTTTCCTTTCGGTTTTATTGGCATTAACGCTCTCGGCAGTGTCTTACAGGATCGCCATAACCAAGCCTGACAAGCCAACCGTGTTTGCTTGCCCCTACTCCATCCATGGCTGCGCCATGCCGTTCAACTTCAAAGGCTGGCCCAGTATTCCGTGAGTCGTGGGGGTTATTCCAGCTCGATGAGGACTCCTTCGCGTCGCGCTGAGCGGAGATCAACGTCTGCTGAGGACCTGCCATGGTCCCGAGTCCAGTCATCTGCGCTTCGCGCGTGAGGCGGCAAGGATCGGTACAAGGGCCCAATGATCAGTCTGCACCGCGCCGCCCTCGAGAAAACTGTGATCGCGGGGGCGCTCTGGATATCACCAACTAGCTACATGAATCGAGTTGCTTGCCTGGGTGGCGTCCGCTATTTCACATGCAGGGAGAGTTTCTAGGGGCTGTTGACGTTTCGAGCCAGAAGCGTTGAAGAGGAGAAGCAAACCCGCAGAATTGAGGTTCCTACACCGAGGGTGTGCAGAATTTCGTGTAAACGAAACCCCGTTTACACGAAATTCTGCACACCCTCTTCTCTGGACGACCTCCTGAACAAAATTCGACGGGAGACAATTGAGAACCTGACCGACAACTCCGCTGAAGAATAAGCCGCTTGAAACTATTTGAGGGCCGGATCAATAGCGCTCGAAAGAGTTCTGTAGATGACCGTGAGCTGACCGTGGAAAGCCAAAATTTAACGGGCTATCGCGCGCTTAGAGATATTTATCCGTGACGGCGCCTTCCGAGGCACTGGACACGGTATTGGCGTATTTGGCCAGCACCCCGCGCTTGTACAGGGGTTCCGGGCGTACCCAGCGGGTCTTGCGCTCGGCCAGCTCGGCGTCGGAGACAGCGACCGTGATCTGCCGGGTTTCGGCGTCGATGGTGATCTTGTCGCCGTTCTCGATCAGCGCGATGGGGCCGCCGTCAAAGGCCTCGGGCGTGATATGACCCACCACAAAACCGTGGGAGCCGCCGGAGAAGCGGCCGTCGGTGATGAGTGCGACCTCCTTGCCCAGCCCCTTGCCCATGACGGCAGAAGTCGGCGAGAGCATTTCGCGCATGCCGGGGCCGCCCTTGGGGCCTTCGTAGCGGATCACGATGACGTCGCCGGCTTTGACTTCGCCATTGAGGATGCCGGCCAGCGCGCCTTCCTCGCCGTGGTAGACACGGGCCCGGCCTTCAAAGCGCAGGCCTTCCTTACCGGTGATCTTGGCCACCGCGCCCGTGGGCGAGAGGTTACCGCTCAGCACCACTAGGTGGGAGTCCTTCTTGATGGGCGCATCGAAGGGTAGGATCACGTCCTGACCTGCCGGGTAGTCGGCCACGCTTTCCAGATTTTCGGCCAGGGTCATGCCGGTGACCGTGAGCACATCGCCGTGCAGCATGCCGGCGGCCAGCATGCGCTTCATCAGGGGTTGGATGCCGCCGATGGCGACCAACTCGCTCATCATGTATTTGCCGCTGGGGCGCAGGTCGGCCACCACCGGGGCGTCCTTGCCCAGACGCACGAAGTCGTCCAGGGTCAGGTCCACGTCCACGGCATTGGCCATGGCCAAGAGATGCAGCACGGCATTGGTGGAGCCGGCCAGGGCGATCACGACCCGAATGGCGTTTTCAAAGGCCTTCTTGGTCATGATGTCGCGCGGCTTGATGTCACGCTTGAGCAGCTCCATGATCTGCTCACCGGCGCGGAAGCAGTCCGAGGCCTTGTTGCTGCTGATGGCGTCCTGGGCGCTGGAGCCGGGCAGGCTCATGCCCATGGCCTCAATGGCCGAGGCCATGGTATTGGCCGTATACATGCCGCCGCAGGAGCCGGGGCCAGGAATGGCCACTTCCTCGATCTGCTTGACCTGGATCTCGCTGATGTCACCACGCGCGTGCTGACCCACGGCCTCGAACACGGAAATGATGTCGGTGTGGCCGGCGCCCGGCCTGATGGTACCGCCATAGACAAAAATGGATGGACGATTCAGGCGCGCCATGCCGATGATGCAGCCCGGCATATTCTTGTCGCAGCCGCCCACGGCCACGAGGCCGTCAAAGCCTTCGCAGCCGGCCACGACTTCAATGGAGTCGGCGATGACTTCACGCGACACCAGCGAATACTTCATGCCTTCGGTGCCGTTGGCGATACCGTCGGAAATAGTGATGGTATTGAAGATCACGGATTTTCCGCCGGCGGCATCGGCACCCTTGCCGGCTTCTTCGGCCAGCTTGTTGATGTGCATATTGCAGGGCGTGACCATGGCCCAGGTGGAGGCAATACCGATCTGCGGCTTTTTGAAATCCTCATCCGTGAAGCCCACTGCGCGCAGCATGGCACGGGCGGGAGCGGCTTCTACACCGTCAACCACTTGAGAGGAATATTTACGCAGATTGTCGTTGTCGCTCATGACTTTTTCTCACATCAAAACCGTTGGCAGCCGCCTTTGAACGGCCCGGGAGCTTAGAGCTTTTTGCTAAAGACCAGCGAGTTGCGCTGGAAGTTGTAGCGAACTAAACCCGTACTCGGCGACCAAACCGCGAATCTGATCGGCCTTGGCCGTGCGCTGATGGATCAACCCGCTGCGGATGCGATGCGTCGCCTGGATATCCTGTTGCTCGATCGTCTTGATGGCGACGAAGCGCATGCTGGGGCGGCTCATCGCTTCACAGATTGCCTCGGCATCGTTGGCGTCGTTCTTGTTGCTCTTGACGTAGGGTTTGACGAACTGAGGCGCGATCAGCTTCACCCGAAATCCGCATGCCTGTAGCTGTCGCGCCCAATGGTGCGCACCGCCGCAACTTTCCATACCGATCTCACAACCGGGCTCGATCTTCTCCAGTACCGTTTGGAGCCAGCGATCGCGGGGCAGCCGCTGCCGCCAGACCGGCTTCTCATGACAATCCACACCGTGGATCTGAAACACGTTCTTGGCCGAGTCGACCCTCATGCGCATAAGCTTCATGTGTGGACTCCTTCTCACTGTTGACCGTAGTTCGCACCTTCAGTCTGGCACTTCAAGATGCCGAGGTGAGGAGGAGTCCATCCCATTGCTCGGGTCCAGACTGTGTAAAAACGCCCAGAGAGATCTACTCGGTAGAAATGCGACTTGCTGTAAGGCGCTACAAGCGATTTTTTCCACTTGGGTATGGGGTCAAGTGCCCCCTAAAATATCCAGGATTTGCGTTTTTATACAGCCTCGGTTGAAAGCGGTCTGACAGCATCGGGCCAGATCGGGGCTCGCCAGGAAGGAACGATAAGCCCATGACGATAGTTGATGCGACCATCGCCTTGCTGTTGGCCGCAAAGATTCACGGCACCAACGAGGCGATCAAAGCCACCGCCAAGCGCTGCGCCAAGCAACTGCCGCGGAGTAAGCGCGACTTGATGTTCTCGGTCATCGACAGCTCGAATCCGCTCCTGCTGGTCGACTTCCTCGCCAAGAATCTCGACTGAATTTTCTTGTCAGCGAGCCTCGCCCGGAAAAGGCTCAGCCGAAATCGCTCGCACGGCGGACGCTTGCAGGTTTCCGGCGAAGAACCCCGCGGCCTCGACATAACGCAGCGCTGACTTGGCGTCCTTCCAGCCGACATAGCTCATCAAGGATTTCTGGTCCCAGCCGTTGCGCGTCGCCCAGGTGGCAAAGCCGCGGCGCAAGGAATGGCTGCTGTACAGCTCGCCGTCCAGCCCCGCGCGTTGCAGCGTCTGCCGCAGCAACGGGATCACGCTGTTAGGGTGCAGCGCCGTGTCCTGCAGTTGGCCCCAGCGGTTGATGCCACGAAACACCGCTCCGCGCGCGATGCCCGCCACGCTGATCCAGTCCGTGTACGCCTGTACCGGACAGAGTCGAGCCAGCGCCGGCGCGCGGTAGGTCTGGCCTTGGTTGTCGCGGTCGCCCTTGCTCCAGGGCAGGAACAGCTGCATGCCCTCCCCCGGCCTGACCTGGATGTGCTCGACCTGCAGGCGGCACAGTTCGTCACTGCGGAAGGCGCGCCAGAAGCCGATCAGCAGCAGTGCACGGTCGCGCCAACAGCGCAGCAGCCGTGGCAGGTCGCCCTCCGCACGTGCCTTTTCCCCTGCCCGCTCCAGCCAGGCGACGCACTGTTCCAGTTCGCGTAGTTGCAGCGGCTCCGCCTGCTTCTCCGGTTTCGGGTGCAGGGTGCGGATGCCCTTCAGCACCTGGCGTACCAGCGGCGTCTTGGTCGGGTCGGGAAAGCCCTGACTGGTATGCCACTGGGCCAAAGCAGCCAGGCGCAGCTTGAGCGTGCTGCTGGCCAGGGTGCCGGCGTGATCCACCAGGTAGCGCACGATGGCGTCGCTGGTCGCCGGTAGGAAGCCGCCCCAACTCACCTCGAAGTGCTCGATCGCCTGCTGGTAGCTGCGCCGGGTGTTGGCCCGGCTGCCCGCCTGCAGGTAGCGCTCGACGTCCTGATGCATCGCCCCTCCCGCCCTGGCGTACTGCGTTTCGACGCAAATCCGGTCGAAATGCGGCCTAACCTTGGATAATTCGTGATTATCCAATTTTAATTGAGCTTCCATCTAGTGAAAAGGATCGCTGAAAAATAGAATGTAAATACAGGCTATGTAATACAGTATGAAATAGTAGGAGATCGACATGGCGCGTGGCGGCATCAACAAGGCGGTGGTACAGAAGGCTCGCACCGCCCTCCTCGCCCGCGGCGAGCACCCGAGCATCGACGCGGTACGGGTTGAACTGGGTAATACCGGCTCGAAGACCACTATCCACCGCTACCTGAAAGAGCTGGAAGCCGCCGACCGCGGCCGTGGGGCGGTGCCGCTTTCTCTGAGCGAGCAACTGACCAACTTGGTGAGCCAACTGGCCGACCAGTTGCAGGAAGAGGCGCAAGCTACCGTCGCTAGCGAGCGAGAGCAGTTGGGGCGTGAGCGGATCGACTACCAGCACCGGATTCGACAGGCCGAAAGCCGCATCCAGCAACTGGAAGACCAGGCCACCCTCGATGCCGAACGACTTCAGGTGACTCATCGCGAGCTGCAGCATGCAAGCGAGCAACGGCAGCAGGCCGAGATCGAGATCGCTCGCCTGCAGCAGGCTAATCGCGATCTGGAAGAGCGACTAAAGGATCGCGACGCACAGATCCACTCGCTGGAGGAAAAACACCAACATGCACGCGACACCCTGGAACACTACCGCCAGGCCAGCCGGGAACAGCGTGAGCAGGAACAACGCCGACACGAGTCGCAGGCGCAGCAACTTCAGTTGGAAGTGCGTCAGCTGCAGCAGACACTGATCATCAAGCAGGGCGAACTGACCCAACTGAATCGCGACAACGAACGCCTTCTCACCGAGGCAAGACTGTTGCATAGGGATCAGCAGGCCCAGCAACGCCTGCTGGATCAAAACGTTCAGACCCTGGGAGCTCTACAGAGTCAGCTCAGCGCGGAAGTAACCGCCAAACTGGTACTGGAGCAGCGCAGTCAGGACCTACAGAGCGAACTGAATAGCTTGAGCAAGGCCAGGCAAGGTGGCCGTCGGCAGCCACGCAAGGGCGAGCGCGCAACTAAGGCCGTAGATAAACCGACTCCGCCAGCGAAAAGCAAAGTTGGCCGAAGCGACTAGGCCGGCAAGCCATACTCAAGCGTGTGGATCACGCCGCGCGACGGCCAACTGCGACTTTCTTAAACCCAGAGATCGTTCAGGTTAGCTTCAGTTCGGACATCTGAGGTAGCAGACAGGACGGGTCACAGGCGAGTTGGCCCGCGATCCGATACAGCTTCTCGACGGTGATGCTTACTTCACCACGCTCGATCCGCCCCATATAGCTGCGGTCGATACTGCAGGCCAGCGCCAAGGCATCCTGAGAAATCCGGCAGGCCTTTCTCTGCGCTCGGATGCGCCCGCCCAACGCTTTCGCCAACTTATCCATAACCGTCTCAATCCCGCTGAGACGGCAATATCATGCGTTTACGGACGCACAGACCACGGACTATAATCCGTATTTCAGCGTTATCTCCTCTGGTGCCTCAATGAAATCAGCCTCGTTCATCTTCGACAGGCGGCTGTATGAGCTGCTTCAGGAGGAAGGGCGTACACGGTTCACGATCCGTGAACTGCGCGATGCCTACGCCAAGCGTCTGGAAGGCATGACTTTTCGCATCGGCGATGTCCGCCGCTACGTGTATGAGCAGATCCGCCGAATGCTGCGGCTAGGCTGGCTCGTGCATGACGAAGAGCGCCGCACACGGGGACAGGTCTACCACCTGCTGCCCATCCCGGCACATCTGCAACTGGAGCTGATCGATAACGGATTCGAAAACGGCCACAAGACTTCTTGTGAGCCAGAGCAGGAGCCGTCAGCGTTCGATAATGCGGCGGTTCCGCAACCATCAGCCGATGCGGATCAGCACCTGGAAGCGCTCCACAAGGAAATCAGGCTGGACTTCCTGGCATCGATGGGTGAGGCGGAGCGATACAAGCTGCTCCTCGATGAGATGCCGCATCTCCGGGACAAGGTCGAAGGTGAGTACTTGGAAGCTAGAGACCGGAGCTCGCGTCTGCTGGGCCATCTCCGCGCCATCGAGAAAACGCTCAAGACGCTTGCCTCCGCACGATGACCACACTGCTGCGAAACTGGCAACGCCGCTGCATCGACACAGCACTGGAGCACTTTACTGCCACGCCGCACTTCTTCTGCCAGGCAACGCCGGGCGCCGGCAAGACGCGCATGGCGGCAGAGCTGGCCAGCAGGCTGCTTGGGCAGGACAGGATCGATCTGGTGCTCTGCTTCGCGCCATCCTGCCAGGTTGTCGAGGGCTTTCGCTCGTCCTTTGCTGCGGTGCTCGGCAAACGCTTGGACGGCCAACTCGGCGCAGTGGGGGCGGCGTTCACCTATCAAGCCATGGAATACCGGGATGAGGCGTTCTGGCGACTCCTCGATGACTACCGTGTGTTCGCGGTTTTTGACGAGATCCACCACTGCGCCGGCCACGATGTACTTTTGAGCAACGCCTGGGGCCAGCAAATTCTTCAGCGGATACAGGACAGGGCAGCTTTCACCTTGGCTCTCTCCGGCACGCCATGGCGTTCGGACGACCGGGCCATTGCCCTCGCTCGCTACTCCTCGCCCGAGGGACACCTGATCTGCGATTACCGCTACGGACTGAAAGAGGCCATTGCTGATGGGGTGTGCCGCTCCCCTCGTATTGTTCTGCTCGACAACCAGAAGGTGAAACTTACCGAGGAGCTGGACACAGAGAGCACTGTCAGGATGTTTCCCAGCATCGCCAAACTATTGGGGGAATCCCCTGTCACCTACGAAGAGCTACTACGCCATGACGAAGTGATCGATCAGTTGCTCGGTCTTGGGTGCAGCAAGCTGGATGAGCTTCGCCTGATCAAGCCCGATGCGGCAGGCTTGGTGGTTGCCACCGACATCGAGCACGCCCAGCAAGTTGCCCTAGCCCTGGAAGCCAGAGGCGAAGGTTGCCACATTGTGACCAACAAAACCCCGAATGCGCAGCAGGTGATCAATGCGTTCAGACACAGCGCCTGCCGGTGGATTATCGCGGTTGGCATGATCAGCGAAGGCACGGACATCCCCCGCCTCCAGGTGTGCTGCTATCTCAGCCGCATCCGCACCGAGCTGCATTACCGGCAAGTGCTGGGGCGAGTGCTTCGACGCACAGGCGAGCCCGATGAACAGGCGTGGCTATTCATGTTGGCGGAGCCGACGTTGCAGTGTTTGGCGGAGAGAATTGCAGATGATCTGCCGGATGACCTAGCGGTGCTGAACGAGGTACAGATGCCAGCCTCCACTTCAGGCTCAATATCTGGCTGGATTGGGGCTATCGGCAATATCGATGGCGTGGATGACAGTATTGGCAATCGCACCGCGCTGGCAATTGAGACGGGAGCTACAAGCATCTTCACCTCGGGGGACTCTGCAGCTGAGCCGAACCATCAGGTCAGCTTTTCCAGGCACTACCGGCAACAGTTGCTGGCTTGCTTTTGATGCTTGTATGGAGGTCAGAACTCAGGCATCGGCAGACGTGGTTGACTGAATCAGGAGATAACGCATTGACCCTTCCCCACGAAAGAACCCGCAGCGTCATCAAGACCGAAGAATTCTTGCGAGAGCTCTCTCGCAACGCTGAGCTTCCCGAGGATATCCGCAGCTATGCGAAAAGCCTGCTCAGGCACTACCCGTCGGCGGCCCAGATTTACTCACTGGGCCGCCTCGAAGAGTGCCTGGTGAGTGATGCGCTAGATGATGCGTATCGACGGCGAATGATCGCCCTACATTGGCCACTGTTCAGCTCGTCATTGGAGTTCACGCTATAGACGTGGGGGCTGCAATGTCCCGCACTGATCGTGCCCTGTCGGTATCCACCCGCATTGCGCAACGGGTCAAGCACCTACCCAAAGGGCAACCCTTCAGCATCAGGCGTTTCGCGGAACTTGGAGCGAGAGGCGCCGTATCCAAGGCAATAGCACTGCTGGTCAACCGAGGTGAGCTTGAGCGGGTGTATCGAGGAATCTACATGCGCCCGAAATCCAGTCGATACGTTGCACGGGTTCGCCCAAACGCATGGGAAGTGGTGAGCGTGATTGCCAGGCAGAACCGTCAGGCTCTGCAGATCCATGGTGCCAATGCGGTCAGGAGGTTTGGACTGAGCACCCAGATGCCGCTTATTCCGATCTATTGCACCAGCGGGCCCAGCCGATCAGTATTTATAGGGAAAGGTGAAGTCCGGCTGGTACATGCAGCCCCAATGGTCATGCAACATGCTGGGTCAGAGGTGGGGACGGCCATCAGTGCACTATTTTATCTCGGTAAAAACGGCTCGACACCGGAGTGCATTGCCGCGGTCAAGAAAGCGCTCAGGCCCGAAGACCTAACCACATTAATGGCATGCAAGATGCCAAAATGGATGCGCAAGGCACTAGAAATACCCGGCCTAAGCCAAGCCGGTGTTTTGCTTGAAAGTCGGGCTGTGAAGTTACTCAAAGACACGAAGAATGAACAGCAATAATGTTGCAGTGGCTTTACATGCCTCAGATAACTAAAAAATCAGCCCGCCACCCTCCGTAAAATTTATATAAGGAATCGGACAATCAGCATCATCTGGAAAGATTAGTGCGATGCGGCTACTACCTCCTTCTCTCGCCAAAGCTGGAATTCTATCCATCTCTTGACAGCTTTGGCATCGATGCCTCAATCCATAGTTAGATCTGAACATGAATCCTAATCCATTGCACCACAGCGTCCTATCAAAATTACCGCCTCCGCGTCCAAATAGATAGATGCTTTTTCGTCTACTCAGCGACTCTTCCAGATGCCCCAAGTAATATAAAAATATATACCTTATAAATTTTCGTCGACTTTCAAATAGCCAATTATAAAAATTGGATTTAGCGATAAACCTGCCGTAATCAGCTAAAGATGGGCACAACGTAAATGGGAGAGGCCAAGAAGGGCGCGCCAAGGAGAACCGGAGAAAACTGTAAGCAACTGAAACAGGGCAAAAATTACAATACCTACTCCGTCCGTCTGGATACCCCAACACCTGATCAGTAGCTTGAAGACAATCGGTGTGGCCACCTAAATACTGTGCCTTTACCGCATCGCACTCTTCCTTGATATATTTTTCAAACGTTCTCCTATCTTTTGGATGCCTGCCGGACTCCAAACCTTTAGTGCAAACCCATATTAATTTCGAATGGTCGTAATCGACTTGACTAACCAGGCCATCAAAGCTAAATCCAAAAAGTGGCTCCAGCACGCTAGTGGAATATGCTTCACTCTGTGGAGTGCCAGAAAAGAAAAGCTCGGCATAATAGTTCCCGTTTCGCACTTCATTTACAATTTTGTCAAACCAACGATGCAAAATTTTTCCGGCTTGTAAGAATTCATAGTGCAGTAATTTATTCCTTCGGTGCGCGATTTGCCTTTCCATTGATAAAAGCTCGTAACCACAGTTATAGCAAGTCCAGGCCTTGGTTCCCACACCCATAAGACGGCTACAGGAATGGCACATCTCGCGTAAAGAAATATCATGTATTACGCATCTATTTACGCTTCTGATTAACCAGAAAACGGAGTGATAGCCAAATCTAATACACTTCTCGCAGTATCTAAAGTTCTCATCACCGCGAATCACAGACTTCGGATGACAGTAGACTCCGGGAAAATGCAACTCGTAAGCGTGCTTTGAGCTGGGTAAAAAGAGTTGTGTATTTTTGGGCGGCAATTCCCACAAAGATTTGAACTCGCTTCGACAGTCGTCCCACCGGTGATTAAGTTTTGAGCAATAATTTTTGAGTGTTAAGAAATTTAAAATTCTTAAATTACAAATTATACTGACGGAGGACTCATAAGGGAAAACTCCGCCGCTGTAAAATCTGCACGAGTTCATACGGATTTAGATCCAAACCTGCAGAATTCAGCCAGATTAGATTCTTCAGCTGATTTACGAATAAGCCCTTCAATTGCACTCTTGGGAATAGGATCATGCCTTTCGGCAGTAATTAAGAAATACTTAATGGACATCATGAAATGTTCCATTGGGAGGTTCTTGACATAAAACCCTGAGGACAGCTTGTTCAATTCTCTCCAAAACAGTTTTGAAAGCTCCTCCAAACGGAAGCCGTTATCGTATGCAATTGGCATAAAATGACGGGTATACGTAATTCCAGAACCCTCGGGATAGGTAGAGATATCATCGTAGGACTTAAGGATTACACGCATCTCCTCTTCTGACTGAAGACCCTTAAAGCTAATCACCTCACTCATAAATCTGGAAATAATTTGCCGCTGCTCTGTGCGCAAAAAGTCGTCGCGCTTGTCAATAATCTCCGGCATTGCAAAAGAGATTACTGTCATTTTGATTTGCTTCAGATCTAGAGCATTATACAAATCCGCTAATTGGTAAAAGTCATCCCTTCCGAAACGCTGAAGCTCATCAATAAGCAGAACAAACTGATTGCCTCTAGACTCCAAAGTGTTGAATACGATTGTATCTACCACTTCGAGAAACACAGATAGCCGAGTTTTGCTTCGACTCAGAGATACGCCTAATACGTTAGCCAACTGCTGGATAACGGTTGCATGGCTATTCCCCTCTCTGTTTACTGCTGGCAAAAGCGTGATATAGGATCGGGAATTTGTTTTCCTCAAAGTCTTTTCGATAATTTCGCAACATTTTGTTTTGCCAAGCCTAGATTGCCCGCAAAAAATAACTCCAGTCTTGCGCATTAATACTTTGAACTCGGCCAAGCTGCAAATCTTAGAAACTTGAGCGGTTGAAACCCAGAAGTAGGTGCTGAGAATTGGATGATCTAAGTCCATGGCGTAGCTCCTGAGCTAAGATTAAACTGACTCCCCAGGCATCAACACTTGAGGGAGATCGTAAAATATCTCAATATTTTCTTGCTCTGCGTCGTGATCAATTAACTGTTCTGGCAGTGCAGTAGATTGATCAGAACCGCCGTCCGACTCTTTCTGTTGCCTTAATAGCTCGAGATTATTTTTCTTGCTCTTATTACTCTCTAGATGATCGCGCCAAGCAGTGATCACACTTTCTCCTCCGTTAAGGATAAATGTCTTTTTTGACAGGGCCCGATTAATGAGTCTACGAGTCATCACGCTGTGCTTTTCCCTGCCCCAAGGCCCCAAAGCTTTCAGCTCATCAAAAAAGACCCCCGATGGTAAATAAGCGGTAACTTTCCGATAGTCCTCTGGGTCAACAATAACGGTCAGTTTTGTAACTATCATGCTCGGCCGCGATGAAAGCTTTGGACTAGTATATCTAACCTTGTCAAGCTGGACGTATGGCCTTGTGCCCTTCTCGATACTTCCCCGAACGGTTAAATTCACCGAATGAGAATTGAGACCTCCAATAACCAGATCTTCAGAGTTAATATTTACCCTTAATATGTTAGTGTCACTAAGGCGGCACCGGAGTATTTCTAGTGGGCTCAGCGAAAAAGACCCGCCTCCCTTTGGCATAGAATTGTAGTTGGCGACAAAAATATCGGTCAATTTAATCGCCTCCTCTACGTCAACTTCGTAGGCGACCGCGTTACTTTCTGGGTCACCTGATCGCCCGCGCCCAGGACTGCTTCCTGTAGTTGACTGAATTTTGTGCATGAACATTGAGGCTGTTTGCTTAAACAAGTTCTCTATAATAGAACGTCTTTCCGGACTCTGCAGCTGGCCATAATTTACGGCGAAACTGAGTTTCTTGGTTATAAGGTCTTTAACATTATTTGAATGATGCTGCATTGCGTTATCGAGATAAATTGCCCCCCAAAGATTGTTTTTAATTTCGGGGAATAAAAAACCAGGGAGGCCAGCGCCACTCAGGTAATGTACGCCGGGGATCTCAGGCTCTTCAAGAGGCCTCCAACTACCCGTATATGCTCCACTTAATACATCTATAACATCTTGAGCTCGAGTCTCACTGGAAAAACACAACTTATAAGAAAAAATCGCTCCACTATAAACGTCGACAGCCGCGTTAAACCAAAATCTGTCGACAACATCCTCGGTAGTTACTTTTCTGTCTGGCTTTATGTTTAGAACAAAGTATCCATCTATCTTCCATGCATCAACTTGCATTACATCAAAGATTTCTGATGGTACGAGAAGGCGCTCATGACCGCTCCCAACTTTCGAGTGAATTTTCGCATTCCCCCCTCCCAAAGCAAATGCGGCCTGGGCAAAATCACTGTCTAGTATGGATTGGACGTATGAATAGACTGTTCTTATTCCCATACTCAAAATATTGAAAGGCCATTCATCCTTCGTAACACCAGCATCTTCCAATAACTTGTAGAAGCTAGAAGCAAGCGACCTTTTGCTGAAGTGTATTCCATCTTCAAGTCCTTGCTTTTTCTTTAGTACATGAACAATGAACTCCTCGTGTACCTGAGGGTATCTTTTAAGCGTCGCTACTAGAGCGCCACTATACCCACCTCTTTGCTCTGTTCGCTTACCTTTGACTGGTAAAGTACGCGTATATTGTTTGATTCTAAAATTTGGAATTAATGCTGCCTCACCCCAATACTTTCCTGTGGGCGCCAAGGTGGTATACCTAGCAATATATCTGGAGAGCTCGGAGCTAGAGATTCCCGTCCGCTCCGAGATTTCACTCCTTTCTACACCATCTAGCGCTTGCTCTACGGCTTCTCTCCTCAACAAAAATGCTGCTCTCTTATCGCCATCTAAGAGAGAGCTTTCGACCGTTAGCGCTCCAACGGAATGTATGTCATTCATAGTTATTTTATTGATCATTTTTTCTCCACTTGGTTTTCATGTGGAAAAACGCCTCATCGAATTCAACTTGGATTTCTCCCGAGGCAAATAATCTACTAAAATAGAGAAGCGAGGTGGTTGTACTAAATGAATTCAGTACGGACAAATAGTCACGAATATAGCCAGACTGCTGATCATTTATATGGGCATGAGCTTTTTCAATTAGCTGCTGCGGTATGGCTATGTTTTTCCCGCTTGAGAGAAGCGTGGCAACTTTAAGAAGCGGGAATATTTTTTGTTTGCGGGGAAAGTATGAATAATCGTCGTATAGACGATATATAGCTTTGTGCTTTAGGGCTAAAAGTCTTTTCTCCTCGCACTCATTCCACTGCACTGAGCCCGTCTGAGGTTGCTGCAAGAAGATATCATGCCATTCGACTGGCGACAGTAAGGGAGTCACGATGGCGGAGAAAGAGTAAATTTTTTCTCGCTTTGATTCGTCTAGTGCGCGCTCGACTTTACCGATTTCAAACTCTCTGATACTTGAGTCAAATTCGATATTTAGCAGCCAGTGAGCCAATTGACGATCATTTCGGAGCTCGACAATTTTCCCAGCTTTAAAACTGTAAAATTTCCAGATGTTTCCGAATGCGAAACCTCTTTCAGTAAACGCTGCCGTTTTGCTTTTTTTCTGCATAATATCCCCCAAGCTTAGATGCTAGGCGGATATACTGATCCTTATTTAGATTCCATTCAGCGGAGTATTCCAGTTGCCATTGTAGTAACGAGAGCGCAATGAGATATATTTTTTCAGAATTATAGTGCTGTGCTAATTCAATTCTAATCTAACGCAGTGGGCGGGCCGCTTATTCTCCATTATGGAGATTTACTTCAATCTCTAATAATCTCCTACATACTCTTCAGAAGTAAAATTCAAAACGAACTCGCTTTCGCGCTCACAAAAGCGGTGTAACATATTGATTTATACTTAATACATTAGCCTGGGTTATTGTGGTCTTTTACTTCAGGCTGCTCTTTTCTCGCCCCATGCCCACCAGACCGCGCTTCTAGCTCTGCGAGGTGTCTAGCTCGGCTTCCGATGCTGCCTCTACCTCAGTACGATTACGCATGACCTGCGTAAATCTCCGTTTTGATGTAATCCCTCCCTCTCTCCGCGGTTGGCAGCTGTTGGACAGTTTTGGACTGCCACGCTTCTGGTCCACGGTTTGGGCTGATGTCTTACGAGCCGGCCTTGCTGACAGCACTCGTTCCCGAGCTCTCTACGCAGCATTGCGAAGAACAGCTCCAGGCCGATTGCCTTGACGCCTTGCTGTTCGATCATCGGCTCGATGAGCTTGAGTCAGTCCTGTCTGGGTTCTTCACGAGACTCCGGAATCAAGCCAAGCGAGACCAAACAGCTAACGCTGACGTGCTGCGCTATATCTCGAAAGGTGACTTTTCTGTACGCGGACATGGTCTGGGTAAACCACACACAAGCACTTCAAAACGAGTGACTGAGCTGCAACCCACTGCCGGAGTCAGGACTGGCATCGGAAAACCCTTTGAGCGCATACAGCTGGACTTTCCAGGATGGGCTGAGCCTTTGGGTCAAGAACAGGGTGAATTCCTGGATCTCATCGCCATCGGCAGTCACTTTCTGTCGCCAGTCATAGGCCGCGCCCACGGAGGTTGCAGGCGCTAGTCGGGTAACAAAGCCGAGCGAAGCAAAAATCGGATCGCGGAGGTTAGTTTCCGAGGGGTCGCCGAAGTTCTTCCAGCCCAAAGTAGCAAAGCCGCTGATAGCGCCGAAGGCTTGCGTGAGGTCGAACTGGGCGGAGAAGTCAGTCTTGCCGGTTCCGAGACAGTTTTCTTCATTGGCTGTCGGCAGCTTTACCTTGCCGATCAGCTCCACGATCAGCCCATCACCTCGACTGCCGTCCAACAGCGCGAAGTTCGCACTCGCCACAGTGTCCCCCAGGCCTTTTTCAACGCTGCCGCAGTCCCCTGGCAATGGTTCGCCATCCGGCCCCACCGAGGGATTGGTGATGCGCAGGTACGGGATGGTCAACTTATAGATCATGGGACCGGTTTCATACTTAGCGACCACCGGGACATACCAGGTCTCGCTGGTTGTTGGGGTCCCGTATTTCCCCCGCGAGTAATCAAACCCTGAAGAAACCGTGAATTCATCGGCAAGGACCGGCAAGACCAGGGACACCAAAAGGCCCGGCATGATCAGGCGAGCAGCTCTCATGTTTACCTCGTTGCAATCCAGACACCGAAGTTCACATCACGATCAATGCCATTACCCTGGCGGAAACTTCATAGAGCCCGGTTGCCCAATTCCTTCCAGGACGCTGGCCCTGCTTAGCTTAGCCGGCCATCTGCTACCCGCTTGGGCATATGCCTGCCTCCAGCAGAGATAGATTGGGCCTCTAATGGGGCCCGGACCGATCCACCCTCTCGCCCCGCTCCACCCGTTCAACCTGGTCTGGTCGTTCGACGCGTTCAGGCTTGTCCACACGCTCTACGCGTTCAACCCGTTCCGGTTTATCAACACGGTCCGAGCGTTCGATTCTCTCGATTCTCTCGATCCGCTCGACCCGCACACCGTTCTCGAAAATCTCTATCCGCTCCCGGGTTTCCAGGCGGTCACCGGAATCGCGTGTCTCTATCCGCTCGCGACGTTCCAAGTCGCCGGACGCGGATTCCTCTCTCCGCTCGATTCTCACCCGGGTGTCGCCATCGTCGCTCCGTTCGATTCTCTCCCGCGTCTCGCCATCGCTGCTACGCGCGCGTGACTCAATGCCATCACGACCGGAGCCGCTGTGCTCATGCTGCTCGTTTTCGTCCGTAGACGAGTCCTGGTGGCCGGCCCCCTCCCGGATGGGAGTTGCAGGCTGCTCCCGGGAGAATTCGATGCGCGCGGCCCGAATATCCCGTCCCTTGCCGAACTCGCCGGACACCCGGATGCGCTGGTCGACTGCAAGGTCGGCGGCCTGCCCGCCGAAATAGGACGTACTGCTGTCCACATAGGCAGTGAATCCGCCGAACTCGATGCGATTTCCCTTCTGTCCGCGCACCAGGCCTTCCACGAGTGCGTTACGCACCCGTCCGGCGAAGGGCATGCCAGGATCGCTACGCGTCTGGACGACATTCAGTTGCCTGCCATTCCAGGTCCCGCGCACCAGGACCTCGCCGCTGGGTGCCAGCGGCTCGCTAAGGGCCAAACCTTGCAGGTTACCGGCTCGCTCGATCGCACCGATGGCGCTGACCTGTGCCAGCTTCGGTGCCCGATCGATCCGGCTGGCGACAACGATGCCCCGGGCATCGCGCAAGCCACTGACCCGTACCGGCTCGCCAACACGCAGCCCTTCTGCCACACGGGCCCCGGCGGCAACGCGAACGGGCTGCCCCATCACCCGAATTGGAGCGGCGCCCGTTGGCACATCCGTGATCGGACCTTCATAGGCATGGAGGATCGCGATGCTCCGCGCCTCGAGCCCTCGTGGCGATTTGCGGGCCTCCACTGCCACGACTTGGCCAATGGCCAATTGGTTGCTGCTGGCAGATACGCCGTTCTCACTCAGCGAAGCCTTACTATCAAAGTGCACTTCCACGCCATTCACGCAGATAGAGCCGAATCCGGTGATGGTTCCCACAATGCCCGTACCACCGATTCCACCGTTGTCGGCTGGTGCGCCGGTACCACCTATTCCACCGTTATCGGACGCGCCGGTACCTCCGATGCCACCGTTGGCTGGAGCGCCAGTACCGCCGATACCGCCAGTAGCAACGGCGCCCGTTGCTCCCATGCCGCCCGGCTCAAGGCAAACCGGTGCGGCGCTCAGCGCGGGAGAAGCCAGCAGTAATGGTCCGCAAATGAAAGCGAAGGCACACAGCAAGCGCGTGGCAGTGTTCATGACGAACTGGCCGTTGTCGGGTTGGGTACTGCTGACGGATTGGGTTCAGTGTAGAAATAAAGGCCGATGGTGATTCGCTGCCTGGCGTTCGGGTTCGGGGCGTCCCGGGCCTCCAGTTCGGCGGCTAGTTGGTTAAAACCGATCAGCACCTGCATGCCTTCCGCACTGACGGCTTCGCGCAGTTGGTCGACACCGGTTGACGACAAGCTGTCGTAGTGGACGCTGCGCTCGAAGAAAGGCGCCCCGTCTTCGGTAAGGTTGTGCACGGCGGCGCTGGCATGATCGTGGAGGTTGTGCTGGAAATAGGCTGCCTTCTCGTCAAATCCCCTTGTGGGAATGAATGCCATCGTCTCCAGGAGGACCCGATCCTGGTCGTCCATTCGCACAATGCCCAGACGAAGCCACTCGTCCAGTACAACGCGGGCACGGATATCCTTGCTGACTTGAGCCACCAGCCCATCGAACGAACACTGGCCACCAATGCTGGCCAGGCGGTCCAGCGGCAGCGGCCGGCCGGGCCGCTCGCAGAACGGCGAGTTATTCAGCCAGACGCTGACCAAGTGAGCCCCAAACGAAAAATCCTCGGACGGGCCGGCCGCTCGTCCGACCGCCTTGGCCCGCAGGCGCCTGACATCCTTGCGATGCACCCCCGTCAGCAGGCTGATCCTGCTGTCGGTCGGAGGCTTGTCGTCGAGGCGAAATTCGCGCTCGGCTACATCAACGAATATCTCCTTGAGCAGGTCGGCAAATCTGGTATAGGTGACCCCCTTTTTGAGCATCAGCCTCACCAATGGGCGCATGACGTGCTTCAGCGCCGGCAGTAGAGAGGGAGGCAAAGTGGGCAATTGCATCAATGCATTCCTTAAGAACTGTTGATAGCTAAAAACTCCCCTGAGCGGTCAGCCCAGCTTTTCGCCCGAGACTCTCGGCAATCCCGCGCCCATCGCCTAGAGCAGAACATCCGTCCAACTTCCCGGCCCCGGGCCACAAAACCCGGAGCGTTCGTCGCCCGGTTCATCGCCCGCGTGCGCACCACGAAGGAGTCGCAAACCCCGTTTGCGACTCCCAGTTGATGCGTCCCTCAAGCTCCCGGGACGTTTTCTACGGGTATGCCTGCGTGTTCATTTCGGAACTCGCTGGCCTAGCGCTCTACCTCAGCCACGTCGACATCCGGTGCGTCAGGGGCGTCCGGTGCGTCAGGGGCTTCATTGGCGTCCTCCGCAGCCTCTCTGGCAACATCTGCGGCGTCTTCGGCAGCCTCTCTGGCTGCATCTGCAGCGTCTTCGGCAGCCTCGCGAGCAGCATCTGCAGCGTCGTCGTCAGCCACTCTGGCTGCATCTGCAGCCGCTTTGGCCGCGTCTCTGGCTGCATCTGCAGCAGCTCTGGCAGCGTCTCTGGCTGCATCTGCCTCAGCTTTGGCAGCGTCCCTGGTTGCGTCTGCAGCAGCTCTGGCAGCATCTCTGGCTGCATCTGCGCCCACTACGCCAGCCGCTTTGGCCGCATCTCTGGCTGCATCTGCAGCAGCTCTGGCAGCGTCTCTGGCTGCGTCTGCTGCATCTCTGGCTGCATCTCTGGCTGCATCTGCATCAGCTCTGGCAGCGTCCCTGGCTGCATCTGCAGCATCGTTGTCAGCGTCATTGTCAGCGTCGTTGTCATGGGCATTGCCTGGGCCTCTGTTCCCAGCGATACCACCATGGTCAGCGTCGCCGCGTCCCGGGCCTCCATGACCGTCACCGGCATGGCCCGCTGCACCATGGCCGCCGCCACCGGTACCACCGTGACCGCCTCCGCCGTCACCGCCGTGACCACCGCCTCCGGAGCCTCCACTGCCGGAGCCACCGCCACCGGAGCCGCCGCCACCGGAGCCGCCGCCACCGGAGCCGCCGCCACCGGAGCCACCGCCACCGGAGCCACCACCACCGGAGCCACCGCCACCGGAGCCGCCGCCACCGGAGCCGCCGCCACCGGAGCCACCGCCACCGGAGCCGCCGCCACCGGAGCCACCGCCACCGGAGCCGCCGCCACCGGAGCCACCACCGTGGCCGCCTCCACCGCCGCTGCCGCCACTGCCGCCCTCACCGGCATACGCGCTTGAACCAATCGAAACGTAGTCCGGAACCAGCACGGTCGATGCCGACAGGACTCCGCCAATTGCCAGAGCCAACAAACATTTCTTGAGCAGCATGATGCACCTCCGCTTGGAGTTGCGTAGTCATTTCCGTATCGAACGCAATGACCAGTAAATTCCCCGCCGCCCATTGGAGCGGCCAGTCAACCGGCGCGGCCATCTATCTGCAGCATGAATGTGCAACAGCGGTTTCCGCACGATCCCTCTGAACCAGTTAGTGTGGTTTCGTGGGAAATTTTCCCACATCTTTAAATTAGTACTATCAGCCCGAGTGTCAACGACCGAATATCAGGACTCGCCATGAATGCGGGCTACTTGAACTCCAGGTCGTACGCGCACAGCTTCCCGGAATCCAGTCAGGAACTGCCAGCCCGGCTCGACCCTCTGCTTCTTGACGCAGCCCTTTAGCACCTCGGGTGTATCAAGCTTGGGCTGCCGGGCAAGAGCGGTCTCTAGAAAAGCCGGGGCTATTCAGGCAGGTACTGAGCGGAGATTGCTAATGAGGGCTAAAAAGCAGAATCCAAAACTTGAACTGGTCGCGAAGCTCGATGCCGAGGCAATGCGTGGAGACGGTTCTGTATCAAGCAACCAGCGGCGACTCTTGAAGGTCGAAGGAACTCGAGCCTGTCGGCAAGTTGGCCGGGGCCGACGAACTCAGTGGTCAGAGGGTAATCAGCTGATCAAGACTTGGGACGCAAAAGGCGCCAGGAGCCGTGATTTATGCTCCTGGCAATAAATCACCATAAAACGGCGTCTCTCAGCCCCAGCTGTCGCGCCATCGGTGGACTTCCTTGCAAGCCTTGGCGGCTGTTGGGCTGGGGTAGTCCCGCGGGGGCCCTACTCCCCTACCCTTGCGGCCCTGCCTCTCAATGTTCTTGGGTTGTCCGCCGTTCATTGTTCCATCCGGCGGCGAACGACTCGCTCAGATTGATTCGCCCGTGCATCCAGCTTTGCGGCGGTGCACTCGCATCTGACATGGGCATCTCGCCCTAGAGTGCCGAAGCGAAGGGCACCAGTTGGCTGAATACCCGCAAGCCGTCCGCGATGAATTCAGGCGCCCCGCACCTACCAACTGGCGCCATCCATGGCATAGCCTTCCGGTTTGACCATGCCATATGCCGAGCAGCGGCCGGTTACCGATGTTGCGCTCGACAGCAAGCTGCTGCAGTGCACGAGGCAGCTTACTTCCGATACTGCTCATCTCCCCAAGCAAGCATATTTTCCAGCAGCGTTCTGAGAACTTTCTGGAGTGACTTTGCCAAGTCCTCTCGATAGGTGAAGGGCGCACGCTCATCCATGTAGCTGCACTGCCCAAGCTCAAGTTGAATGGCATGAATGTCGTTCGAGGGATTGCCGTAGTTACGCGTGATGTACCCGCCTTTAAACCTTCCGTTGAGCACATGACTGTAAGTCGGCGCGGAGTCGCACACTGCCCTCAGTATTTCAGCCAGGCGCTGATCGCAACTAGCGCCATTGAATGTTCCAAAGTTAAGGTCTGGCAGTTTGCCGTCGAAAAGACGGGGGATATGCGAGCGAATCGAATGCGCATCGAACAACAGTGCATAGCCGAACTCGGCCTTCATGCGCGCGAGCTCTTCCGCGACTGTGCGGTGATAAGGCGCCCATATCTCGGCCAGATAACGCTCCCGTTCTTCGGCCGAGGGCTCACCGCCTTCACGAAACAACGGCTGTCCATCGAACAGGGTCGAGGGGTATAGGCCTGTGGTAGCCCCGGCATACAAGGGCTTGTCGTCGGCCGGTCGATTGAGGTCTATCACATAGCGCGAATACCCGGCCGCCAGGGTGCTGGCGCCCAGTTCGGCGGCGAAGTCGTAGAGCCTGGGGATGTTCCAGTCGGTGTCCGGCAGGCTGCGCGCCTGCTCCACCAGCCCCGCCTCGACGGCCGGGGTCAGGCGGGTGCCGGCGTGCGGCATGCTGATCAGCAGCGGCACGCGGCCACGGCTGAATTCGAAAGCATTGTTGATCTCAAACATTTATAAGCTCCTTGCCATGGCGGACCACGCGTTTGGGCAGCTCGCCGCCGAGCCAATAGGACAGTTCCGCCGGCCGCGCGATGTCCCAGGCGACAAAGTCGGCGACCTTGCCGACCTCCAACGAACCGTGACTCGCCTCTAGCCCCAAGGCGCGGGCGGCATGCAGGGTGACGCCGGCCAGCGCTTCTTCCGGGGTCATGTGGAACAACGTGCAAGCCATGTTCAACATCAGCCGCAGGGACAGCGCCGGCGAGGTGCCGGGGTTGAGGTCGCTGGCAACCGCCAGCGCCACGCCATGTTTGCGCAGCGCCGCCATCGGCGGCAGCTGGGTCTCGCGCAGGAAGTAGAACGCGCCGGGCAGTAGCACCGCCACGGTACCGGCAGCCGCCATGGCCTGGGCGTCACCCTCGGTCATGAATTCCAGGTGATCGGCCGACAGCGCCTGATAGCGCGCCGCCAAACTGGAGCCGCCGAGGGACGACAATTGCTCGGCATGCAGCTTGACCGGCAGGCCCAGCGCGCGGGCGGCGATAAACACCCGCTCGACCTGCGCCGGCGAGAACGCCAGGTACTCGCAGAACGCATCGACCGCATCGACCAGCCCCTCCGCCGCCAGGGCCGGGAGCATCTCGCTGCAGACATGCGCGATATAGTCGTCGGCGCGTTCGGCGTATTCCGGCGGCAGCGCATGGGCCGCCAGGCAGGTGCTGCGCACGGTGACCGGCAGCGTCTCGCCGAGGCGGCGGATCACCCGCAGCATCTTGCGTTCGCTGGCCAGGTCGAGGCCGTAGCCGGACTTGATCTCGACCGTGGTCACGCCGTCACGCAGCAGGCTGCGCAGGCATTTGCTGGCACTGGCCAGCAGCTCGTCCTCGCTGGCCGCACGAGTGGCGCGCACGGTGCTGGCGATGCCGCCACCGGCCGCGGCGATCTCGGCATAGCTGACGCCTTCGAGGCGCTGTTCGAACTCGCCGCTGCGGTTACCGCCAAACACCGTGTGGGTGTGGCAGTCGATCAACCCAGGGGTAACCCAGGCGCCGCCGAGGTCGATGGTCTCGGCATAGTCCGCGGCCGGCAGCTCGGCGCGTGGGCCGATCCATTCGATGCGCTCGCCGCGGGTGACCAGCGCCGCATCCTCGATGATCGAGTAACGCCCGCCGACCATGGTCGCGGCGTGACAGTGGTGCCAGAGAGATTTCATCAGAACACTCCGCTTACCTATCTATGCGTGGAGAACAGGTTCGAGGCCGCCAACCCCGGTTTGGCTACCGCCGGCCTGACCCACAGCCAGTAAGCGATAGACAGCAGGGCAATCCATACGGCACCGACATACAGGGCCATGCGCGAATCGGGGAAATAGCCGAGCACGGCGAAGATGAACAGCATGAAGACGATGGCCGCGGCCGGCGCGAAAGGCCAGAACGGCACCGGAAACTTCAGCGCGGCGGCTTCTTCCTTGCTCAGCGAACGGCGCATGGCGACCTGTGACAGCAGAATCATCAGCCAGACCCAGACTGTGGCGAAGGTGGCGATCGAGGCGATCAGCAGGAACACGTTCTCCGGAATCAGGTAGTTGAGCAGCACGCCGATCAGCAGAGCGCCGCCCATCACCAGCACCGTCATCCAGGGTACACCCTGGCGCGACAGGCGCGCGAAGCCTGCTGGAGCCTGCCCCTGACGAGCCATGCCATACATCATCCGCCCAGCGCCGAAGATGTCGCTGTTGATGGCGGAGACGGCGGCCGAAATCACCACGACATTGAGGATGGCCGCCGCCGAGGCGATGCCCAGGCTGTCGAATATCTGCACGAAGGGGCTGCCCTGGCTGCCGATCTGCGGCCAGGGGTAGATCGCCATCAGCACGAACAGGGTCAGCACGTAGAACAGCAGGATGCGCGCCGGCACCGCGTTGATCGCCTGTGGGATGACCCGCTGCGGGTCCTTCGCCTCACCGGCGGTGATGCCGATGATCTCGATGCCGCCGAAGGCGAACATGACCACGGCAAAGGAAGCGATGAGGCCGCCGATGCCGTTGGGCATGAAGCCGCCATGCGCCCACAGGTTGTGGATACCGGTGGCCGCCCCGCTCCCCTCGGCGCTGCCCAGGCCATAGAGCATGATGCCGAAGCCTGCCGCGATCATCGCCACGATGGCGCCGACCTTGAGCAGCGACAGCCAGAACTCCAGCTCGCCGAAGACCTTGACGTTGCACAGGTTGAGCGCGCCGATGAACAACACGATCGCCAGTACCCAGATCCAGCGCGGCACTTCCGGGAACCAGAAGCCCATGTAGACGCCGAAGGCGGTCACGTCCGCCAGGCAGACGATGATCATCTCGAAGGCATAGGTCCAGCCGGTGATGAAGCCGGCGAGCGGCCCCAGGTAGCTGCTGGCGTACTGGCCGAACGAGCCGGCCACCGGGTTGTGCACCGCCATCTCGCCGAGGGCGCGCATCACCATAAACACGGCGGCGCCACCGATCAGGTAGGCCAGCAGGACAGCCGGCCCTGCCATCTGGATAGCCGCCGCAGAGCCATAGAACAGGCCCGTACCGATGGCCGAGCCAAGCGCCATGAAGCGGATATGACGCGCAGTGAGGCCGCGCTGCAAGCCGTTGGAATGCTGTTGCATTTCGCTTTCCTGATTATTTTTGTCGGGCGAAAAGCCGTGCGCAGCCCGCGAGACAGGCCGCGCACGGCAATTGGGTCGGGCCGGGAATCAGGCTTCCCGGCTTAGAGCCTGCTTAGAGGCTCGGTAACAGCTGGGCCGGCACCAGTACGTTCAGGCAGCGCGACGCCAACAGTTGGCCGGCCGCCTCGATATCTGGGGCGAAGAAGCGATCCTGCTCGAAGTGGGACACCCGCTCACGCAGCGCCTGCCGCGCCTGCTCCAGCTTCGGCGAGGTCTTGCGGCCTTCACGGAAGTCCAGGCCCTGGCAGGCGCCCAGCCACTCCACGGCGAGAATGCCGCGCACGTTGTCGGCCATCTCCCACAGGCGTTTGCCGGCAGCCGGCGCCATCGACACATGGTCTTCCTGGTTGGCCGAGGTCGGCAGGCTGTCGACGCTGTGCGGATGCGCCAGCGCCTTGTTCTCGCTGGCCAGTGCGGCGGCGGTGACCTGGGCGATCATGAAGCCGGAGTTGACCCCGCCATTGGCCACCAGGAACGGCGGCAGCTGCGACATGTGCTTGTCCATCATCAACGAGATGCGCCGCTCGCTCAGCGAGCCGATCTCGGCGATGGCCAGCGCCAGGTTGTCGGCGGCCATGGCCACCGGCTCGGCGTGGAAGTTACCGCCTGAGATCACATCGCCCTCGGCGGCGAACACCAGTGGGTTGTCGGACACCGCGTTGGCCTCGACGCTCAAGACTTCGGCGACCTGACGGATCTGGGTCAGGCAGGCGCCCATCACCTGCGGCTGGCAGCGCAGGGAATAGGGATCCTGCACCTTGTCGCAGTCCGCGTGGGACTGGGAGATCTCGCTGCTGGCCGTGAGCAGATCGCGATAGGCCGCGGCGGCATCGATCTGCCCGCGCTGGCCGCGCGCCGCGTGGATGCGCGGATCGAAGGGCGCCCGCGAACCGAGCATGGCCTCGACGCTCAGGCTGCCGCAGACGGTCGCGGCGGCGAACAGATCCTCGGCGGCGAACAGGCCGCGCAGCGCGTAGGCGGTGGAGACCTGGGTGCCGTTGAGCAGCGCCAGGCCTTCCTTGGCCGCCAGGGTCAGCGGCTCGAGCCCGGCCTTGGCCAACGCCTCGGTGGCCGGCAGCCACTCGCCACGATGGCGCGCCTGGCCCTCGCCGAGCAACACCAGGGACATATGCGCCAGCGGCGCCAAGTCGCCTGAGGCACCCACCGAGCCCTTGAGTGGGATATGCGGGTAGACCTCGGCATTGATCATCGCGATCAGCGCATTGATCACCGTCCGGCGGATGCCGGAGAAGCCCCGCGCCAGGCTGTTGACCTTGAGCACCATGACCAAGCGCACCAACGCATCGTCGAGCGGCTGACCGACACCGGCGGCATGCGACAGCACCAGCGAGCGCTGCAGGTTTTCCAGGTCCTCGGTGGCGATGCGGGTCTGCGCCAGCAGGCCGAAGCCGGTGTTGATGCCGTAAGCCGTGCGGCCTTCGGCCAGAATCTGTTCGACACAGGCCACACTGCGCTCGATGGCATCCGCGGCGCCGTGATCCAAGGTGATGTGCACCGGGCCCTGATGGATAAGGCGCAGTTGAGCCAGGGTCAGTTGGCCGGGCAATAGGTTCAGCGTGTTCATGTTTAGGCTCCTTTAACCGAGTTGATCATCGGCAGGTTGAGGTCCTGCTCGCGGGCGCAGTCGATGGCGATCTGGTAACCGGCATCGGCATGGCGCATCACCCCGGTGGCCGGGTCGTTGTGCAGCACGCGGGCGATGCGCGCCGCGGCGTCGTCGCTGCCGTCGCAGACGATGACCATCCCCGAGTGCTGGGAGAAGCCCATGCCGACGCCGCCGCCATGGTGCAGCGAAACCCAGGTGGCGCCGCTGGCGGTATTCAGCAGGGCGTTCAGCAGCGGCCAGTCGGAGACCGCATCGGAGCCGTCCTGCATGGCTTCGGTTTCGCGGTTGGGGCTGGCCACCGAGCCGGAGTCGAGGTGGTCGCGGCCGATCACGATCGGCGCGGACAATTCGCCGCTGCGGACCATTTCGTTGAAGGCCAGCCCGAGCTTGGCGCGCAGACCCAGGCCGACCCAGCAGATGCGTGCCGGCAGGCCCTGGAAGCTGATGCGTTCGCGGGCCATGTCCAGCCAGCGGTGCAGATGCTCGTCGTCCGGGATCAGTTCCTTGACCTTGGCGTCGGTCTTGTAGATGTCCTGCGGGTCGCCGGACAAGGCGGCCCAGCGGAACGGGCCTATGCCACGGCAGAACAGCGGGCGGATATAGGCCGGGACGAAACCGGGGAAGTCGAAGGCATTGGCGACGCCCTCCTCCTTGGCCATCTGGCGGATGTTGTTGCCATAGTCGAAGGTCGGCACGCCCATCTTCTGGAAGTCCAGCATGGCCTGCACATGCACCGCCATGGACTGCTTGGCGGCCTTGACCACCGCGGTCGGCTCGCTCTTGGCGCGTTCGCGGTACTGCGCCCAGGTCCAGCCGATCGGCAGGTAGCCGTTCAGCGGGTCATGGGCGCTGGTCTGGTCGGTGACCAGGTCCGGGCGCACGCCACGGCGCACCAGTTCCGGGAGGATTTCCGCGGCGTTGCCACAGAGGGCGATGGAGATGGCGCGGCCTTCTGCAGTGTACTTGGCGATGCGCGCCAGGGCGTCGTCGAGGTCGCTGGCTTGCTCATCGACGTAACGGGTCTTCAGGCGAAAATCGATGCTGCTCTGCTGGCACTCGATGTTCAGTGAGCAGGCACCGGCGAGGGTGGCCGCCAGCGGCTGCGCGCCGCCCATGCCACCGAGGCCGGCGGTGAGTACCCAGCGGCCCTTGAGGCTGCCGCCGTAATGCTGGCGGCCAGCTTCGACGAAGGTTTCATAGGTACCCTGGACGATGCCCTGGCTACCGATGTAGATCCAGCTGCCGGCGGTCATCTGCCCGTACATGGCCAGGCCCTTGGCGTCCAGTTCGTTGAAGTGCTCCCAGCTGGCCCAGTGCGGCACCAGGTTGGAGTTGGCGATCAGCACGCGCGGCGCGTTGCTGTGGGTCTTGAACACGCCGACCGGCTTGCCCGACTGCACCAGCAGGGTCTCGTCGTCATTCAACTGCTTGAGGGTCTCGACGATCTTGTCGTAGCACTCCCAGTTGCGCGCGGCACGGCCGATGCCGCCATACACCACCAGCTCCTTGGGGTTCTCCGCCACTTCCGGGTCGAGGTTGTTCATCAGCATGCGCAGCGGCGCCTCGGTCAGCCAACTCTTGGCATTCAGCTGGTTGCCGCGCGGGGCGCGGATTTCGACGTCTCGGAAACGGTTTGGCTTGTTCATGACGGGCCTCTGGTGAAGATGGTTATCTGCTTGTTCTTGTGTGGTCGCCACAGCAAGGCATGCAAATATGTAAGCATGTATATACAACTCAATCAAGCAGAATTTCACCCCCTCTTTCTGCCGGCCGGCCACCTGCCGCAGGCGGCATCCGGCCTGGTCCAGCGCCGGCTGATGGCGCTGGATGATGCGGCCGAGCGCGCATTATTTGCCTGAAGGCCGAGCGCCACAGGCTATGTTTGTAAAGGGCACGTGACCGCTGCGACAGCCCTGCCGTGCGGCAAGCCCTGCTTGAGGAGACTGCGATGAGCAAGCTATTGAGTGAAGACGGAAAGGACCTGCTTTTTCGCAGCGCCCGCACCCACAGCGCCTGGCTCAAGAAACCCGTGAGCGACGAAACCCTGCGGCAACTCTACGACTTGATGAAGTGGGGGCCGACCAGTGCCAACTGCTGCCCCGTGCGCATCCTCTTCCTGCGCACAGCTGAAGCGAAGCAGCGCTTGCTACCTGCCCTCGCGCCGGGCAATGGGGAAAAGACCATGGCCGCGCCCGTAACCGCCATCATTGCCTACGACACAAAATTCTACGACTTGCTGCCGAAACTCTTTCCCCATGCCGATGCCCGCGCCTGGTTCGCCGCTACGCCCGAACTCGCCGAGATCACTGCCCGGCGCAACAGTTCTTTGCAAGGCGCGTATTTCATGATCGCGGCACGCGCACTGGGGCTGGACTGCGGGCCGATGTCCGGCTTCGACAACGCCAAGGTCGATCATGAGTTCTTCCCGGCCGACAAGGCGCAGAACGAGTTCCAGATGGAGCACTTTGCCGACAGTCACGTGAAGTCCAATTTCTTGTGCAATCTGGGCTATGGCGACTCGAGCAAGCTGCACCCCCGCAGCCCACGGCTGGATTTTGCCGAGGCCTGCCAACTGCTCTGATGGCGCGCCAGGCAAGAGCGCAACGAACCTCTGGCAGCGTCACCGGCGCCAACCCCGTGAAGCTGCCAGCCACGGCCACCGGCCCTGTCCTGGCGAGAATAAACTTCCCAGCCGGCGTAACAATGGGTAACGGCGCCTGGTTTCCCTGGGTCATGAATATCCTTTCACTCTCCCCCATTTCCCAATGAGCCGTGGCTTTCAGCTCAGGCGCGAGTGTTGGTCCACGTCTTGCTTATATGTATATACAGGCGCGATCAAGATATTACGTGCCTATATAAAGGCAACCCACCCAACAAGAAGAGACTCCATGAGAAAACTCCTCGCGATGTTTTTGCTGTCAGCCTGCACGCTCACCGGGATCACCGCCCACGCCGGCGCCATTGATGACGCGGTCAAGCGCGGCACCTTGCGGGTCGGCATGGACCCGACCTACATGCCGTTCGAGATGACCAACAAGCGCGGCGAAATCATCGGCTTCGAAGTCGACCTGCTGAAGGCCATGGCCAAATCCATGGGTGTCAAGCTGGAGCTGGTATCGACCAGCTACGACGGCATCATCCCGGCGCTCTTGACCGACAAGTTCGACATGATCGGCTCAGGCATGACCCTGACCCAGGAGCGCAACCTGCGCATCAACTTCTCCGACCCCTTCATCGTGGTCGGCCAGACCTTGCTGGTGCGCAAGGAGCTGCAAGGCAAGATCAACTCCTACAAGGACCTCAACGACCCGCAATACCGCATCACCTCGAAGATCGGCACCACCGGCGAGATGGTCGCCAAGAAGCTGATCGCCAAGGCCCAGTACCACGGCTTCGACAACGAGCAGGAAGCGGTGATGGATGTGGTCAACGGCAAGGCCGACGCCTTCATCTACGACGCGCCGTACAACGTGGTGGCGGTGAACAAGGCCGGCGCCGGCAAGCTGGTCTACCTCGACGAGCCGTTCACCTACGAGCCGCTGGCCTTCGGCCTGAAGAAGAACGACTACGACAGCCTCAACTGGATCAACAACTACCTGCGCCAGGCCAAGGAAGACGGGGCTTACGCGCGCATTCACGACAAATGGTTCAAGAGCACGGACTGGCTCAAGGAAATGGAATAAGAAGCAGCGCAATCAGCGGGGTCCGGCCCCGCTGATTGCGGCCTTGAAGCCTGTGGTCGAGAACTCTCTATGAATACGCAGAAAAAACTCCAATTACCCTGGCAGGCGCTGGTCAAACTCCCCACGGGAGCAGGTTCCCGAAGAACCCGCCTGTGGCCATGGCATGCGCTGACTGGCTTGATCCTGATCGTCGTGGCCTACGGCCTCTGGTACTCCACTTCGCTGATCTCCTACGAGTGGCGCTGGAACCGGGTACCGCAGTATTTCGCCTACCAGGCCGAAGAGGCGCAGCGCGCCGCCGACTATGCCCGGGTCGAAGCGATCGAGGTGCAAGGCGCTACTGCTCGCGTGACCCTGGCCGGGGACTCGGGCGCCAGGCAGGTGCTGGAGGTCGATCAAGACAGCCTGCGAGTCGCTCAGGGCGATGATGTTGCCGAGGGCGACGCAGTCGGTGTGACCCACCACTGGGCCGCCGGGCCACTCTTCTGGGGGCTGTGGACCACGCTGTGGATTTCCGTGCTATCAGGCGCTCTGGGACTGCTGCTCGGCCTGGCCACCGGCCTCTGTCGGCTGTCGAAGAACCCGACCCTGCGTGACCTGTCGACCGTCTACGTCGAACTGGTGCGCGGCACGCCGCTGCTGGTGCAGATCTTCATCTTCTACTTCTTCATCGGCACGGTGCTCAACCTGTCGCGCGAGTTCGCCGGGGTGGCGGCGCTGGCGCTGTTCACCGGCGCCTACGTGGCCGAGATCGTCCGCGCCGGGGTGCAGTCGATCGTCAAGGGACAGAACGAGGCGGCCCGTTCGCTCGGTCTGACCGCGCCGCAGGCGATGCGCCACGTGATCCTGCCGCAGGCGTTCAAGCGCGTGCTGCCGCCGCTGGCCGGGCAGTTCATCAGCCTGGTCAAGGACACCTCGCTGGTCTCGGTGATCGCCATCACCGAACTGACCAAGAGCGGTCGCGAGGCGATCACCACCTCATTTTCCACTTTCGAAATCTGGTTCTGCGTCGCCGCGCTGTACCTACTGATCAATTTGCCTCTGTCGCAAATTGCCAACCGACTGGAGCGGAGGCTCGCCCAAAGTGATTGAAGTCCGTGACCTGGTAAAAGTCTTCGACGCCCGCGGCCAGCAGGTGCGCGCGGTGGATAACGTCAGCACCCGGGTGGCCAAGGGCGAGGTGCTGGTGGTGCTCGGCCCGTCCGGCTCCGGCAAGTCGACCTTCCTGCGCTGCCTCAACGGTCTCGAGGCGCTGGATTCCGGCTCGGTAGCCATCGACGGCCTCGACCTGTCCAATCCGAAGACCGACGTCAACGCCTACCGCCGCGAAGTCGGCATGGTGTTCCAGCACTTCAACCTGTTCCCGCACATGACCGTGCTGGAGAACCTGTGCCTGGCGCAGAAGGTGGTGCGCAAGCGCGGCAAGGCCGAACGCGAGGACAAGGCGCGCGCGCTGCTGGCCAAGGTCGGCATCGCCCAGAAGGCCGACGAATTTCCCTCGCGCCTGTCCGGCGGCCAGCAGCAGCGGGTGGCGATCGCCCGCGCGCTGTGCATGGAGCCGAAGGTGATGCTGTTCGACGAACCGACCTCGGCGCTCGACCCGGAAATGGTCGGCGAGGTGCTCGACGTGATGAAGCAGCTGGCCGTGGAAGGCATGACCATGGTCTGCGTCACCCACGAGATGGGCTTCGCCCGTGAGGTGGCCGACCGCGTGCTGTTCTTCGATCACGGCAAGCTGCTGGAAGATGCCGCGCCCGCGCAGTTCTTCGCCCAGCCGCAGGACCCGCGCGCGCAAGCCTTCTTGCGTCAGGTGCTGTAGGTTGGGCTGAGCGCAGCGAAGCCCAACGGCGGTGGCGAAGGCGGCGCATCTGTCGTGATGCGCGATCACCGCTGGGCTTCGTCGCTGCGCTCCTCAACCCAACCTACGTTCTGGGTCAGCCGCGCTGCGGCGTAACCCGCCATGCCCCCGTGGCGTTTATCGCGGTATGCCGGATTGATTCGTAGGGTGGAATCGCCGAAGGCGCTTCCACCGTTAACCGCGCGAACCGTTCGGCCACAACTCCGACTTGTCGGCAAACTCCCGCCCTGTGTGGGCGTTTGTTTTTGTGGGGTGGGTTGATGACGGATTACGCCGCTGCGCGGCTAATCCAGCCTACGTGGCTAGGGTCTGTTGACGTTTCGTCACGGCCGCGACGGAGCCTGTTTTTGCGCGGGGCTAGGCGCGAGACGCGAAGTTTGGTCGTTCCAAATGAGCGTCGAGCAACGACGCGCCGCGCAAAAACAGGCCCGTCCCTGCGGGTTGCGCGGCAAATGGCGCCATGCGTCGTTGCGGGACTTGGCAAGGGAACGACCATTCCCTGCGTCCCGCGCCTAGCCTGGCGCCATTTGCCGCGGCAACGCGGTTCGCGACGAAACGTCAACAGACCCTAGGATAGTTATCGGGGGGTTAATTCGATCAGGCAGCAGCTGCCCGCGCTTGCCGCCTGAATCTGCAACTCCGCCAGCCCAGGCTCGCGCTCGAAGTGCAGGCAATCGTAACGCCCCAAGATGGGGCAAGCGGCGGCGTCCAGGCGCACCTCAAGCCCGTCAGCGGCACTGAACAACAGCAGCGTAGGCGCCGAGCTGAACAGTCGTTGCGGCTGCTCCAGCGCCAGCCATTGCAGACGCGCCAGGTAACGATCGGGCGAATAGATCAGGTTGAAGTCACGGATAGCGCCCGCCAGCAAACGGCAATCCACCTGGCTGTCACCGGCAAAGGCAAAGGGCTCGAGGGCCAGCAGTGGCCGCGATAGCCGGCCATCCACCTGCAACTGCATGCCGCCGCCTTCCAGGACGGTGATGATGCGCTGGTAGCCATTGAAGGCAGAGAAGCCCCCCGCCTCGCCGACATCGGCGATTGACAGCCGCCAGCCAAAGCTGTCCAGGCTTGCGCCGCCATCCCGGGCAATCTCCAGGGTGCTGCCCGCGCCATTCTTCCAGGGCATGCGCGGATAGTCGGCGGCTCTATGGGTCTGAGTCCGGGTCATGAGCTGAAACGCCCCTCCAGGCGGTGCCGCGAGCCCGGATGCAGCAGACGCGCCGAAGTGACGGCCTGGTTGCCGGACCAGGTGCGCCGGCGAATCAACAGGCAGGGCTCGTTGCGCTCGATCTGCAACAGCCTGCACTCCTCGGCCTCGGCAAGGATCGCCTCGACCACATGCTCGCCCTCGGTCAGCGGTGCGATCCGGGACAGGTAGGCATAAGGCGTGAGCTGGGTGAAATCCTGTTTGAGGTAATCCGGGGCCACTGCGGCATTCACGTAGCGATCTTCGAGCTGCACCGCGACGTCATTCTCGTAGTGCACGATCAGCGAATGAAACACCCGCTGCCCTTCACGCATATCCAGCGCCAAGGCCCGCTCCGGGCTGGCCAACTCTTCGGCCAGACGAATCACCTTGCAATGATGGCGGTGACCGCGCGCGCTGATCTCGTCGGCGATGTTATTCACCGCAAATAGGGCCGAACGCCCTTTCGGCTCGGCGACGAAGGTTCCAACCCCCTGCATGCGCAGCAACAAACCATCGGCGGTGAGTTCACGCAGGGCGCGGTTGATGGTCATGCGGCTGAACCCCAGCTCCTCCACCAGCTCGCTTTCCGAAGGAACTCGGTGGTGGGCCGGCCAGGCGCCACTCTGGATCTGCTGGATGATCATCTGTTTGACCTGGGCATAGAGGGGCGCTGGTACATCACTGAGCTGATCGGCCAGCGAAGAAGACCTCAAGAGCTGTTTCGACATGTGATTCTCCTTGTCAGCCTGGACAGTAGTTTACTCTCGCCGCAAACGCATGTATATGTATATACAAATAAATGCGAGTCCACAGGTTAGCCATTATGCCTGCATTCATAGCGCCCTGCGCACTGTTGCCCGAAGGCTGGGCGCACGATGTGCGCCTGGAGATTTCCACTTCCGGCATCTTGGAAAAAATCACCATCGGCGGCGCGATTGAAGGCGCGGAGCGCTTGCGTGGCCCGGTGCTGCCGGGCATGCCCAACCTCCACTCGCACGCGTTCCAGCGCGCGATGGCGGGGCTGGCGGAGGTCGCGGGCAACCCGAATGACAGTTTCTGGACCTGGCGGGAACTGATGTACCGCATGGTCGGCCGTCTTTCTCCTGAGCAGGTGCAGATCATCGCTCGGCAGCTCTACATCGAAATGCTCAAGGCCGGCTACACCAGCGTGGCGGAGTTTCACTATGTGCATCATGACGTCGACGGCACGCCCTACGCCGATCCGGCCGAGCTGGCCTGGCGTATCAGTGCAGCCGCTAGCGACGCCGGCATAGGCCTCACCCTGCTGCCTGTGCTCTACAGCTACTCAGGATTTGGCAGTCAGCCGCCTACTCAAGCTCAACGCCGTTTTATCCACGGCACCGATAGCTACCTCGACCTACTGGCTCGATTGCAATCACGGCTGGCGGCGAAAGAGACGCAGAGGCTCGGGCTTTGCTTTCACTCTCTTCGGGCGGTATCACCGGAGCAGATCAACCTCGTGCTGAGCAACGCCAAGGCTGATCAGCCGATCCATATCCATATTGCCGAACAGATGAAAGAAGTCAGCGATTGCCTGGCCTGGTCAGGGCGCCGTCCATTGCAATGGCTCTATGACAATGTTCCGGTCGACGAACGCTGGTGTTTGGTCCATGCCACGCATGCTGAACCCGATGAGGTTGCGGCAATGGCACACAGCGCTGCGGTGGCAGGCCTGTGCTTAACCACAGAGGCCAATTTGGGCGACGGCATATTCCCCGCGGTCGATTATCTCGGCCAGGGTGGCCGCTTCGGTATCGGCTCTGACAGTCACGTATCGCTGAGCGTGGTCGAGGAGTTACGCTGGCTGGAATACGGTCAGCGCTTGCGTGACCAAAGGCGCAACCGGCTCTACCGAGACGGCCAGCCGATGATTGGTCGTAACCTTTACGATGCCGCCTTGAGTGGCGGAGCTCAGGCACTTGGGCAGAATGTCGGAGCGCTTGCGGTAGGCAAACGGGCCGACCTGCTGGTTCTCAACGGTGAGAACCCGTACCTGGCAACTGCCAAGGGCGATGACATTCTCAACCGCTGGTTGTTTGCTGGAAGCAACTCCCAGGTCTGTGACGTCATGGTTAGCGGGCGCTGGGTGATCAGGGGCGGACGCCATGCCGAAGAAGAACGTAGCGCTCAAGATTTTGCCGAGGTGTTGCGCACTCTTTTGGCTTGAGTAAATGCACTGATTGCCTCATCTGGGTATGGCACAGCTCATCGCTGCGAAAGGCCCGCCAGGAACCGATCGGCCGCTCGCTAACGCGGCCTGCCCCATCCGCTACGACGCACTGCCCCAATCCATTGCGATCCCGATGGGCCAAGCTTGATCCAGGCCATGCCAGCGATGCCCCAGTGGATAAATTTTGGATTGCCCAAATCGCAGCCGATCGTTGACGCCATTTTCTCGGCTCTACGCCAGCCTCCTCCCCCGCGCTCTATTCTCGCGAGAATTTCTGAGTCGTGCCTGCTTGATAAAGCAGCGTCAGAACCCCGCTAACTTTCTAATTTTTATGATGAAAAATCGTAAATATTTGCTACGATCGGGAAGCTTTATGTTTGAGCACGAAAGTCTCAAAGCCGGCAACCGCTCGCTGAGCGTTCAAGCAAAGTAGTCAATCCAGGGATCAGGAGAGTTGTTCGAGCCTGTCCACACATGCATCGACCGATGAGAAGGATCGCCATGTTCAGCCCTCGCAGAATGACGCAAAGCGTCGCCTTGCTCGCCCTATTGAGCGGCGGCCTTGCCCAGGCCGACAACGCCGAAATCGCCAACAAGAGCAACAACCCGCTGAGCCTGGCGCCCGGCCTGAACTTTCAGGACTACTACAGCCCCGAGCTGTACGACAGCAACGCCCACACCAACGACTTCCTGCTGCGCGGCACCTTGCCGGTCGCCCCGGGCGAGTTCATCGGCGTACCGCAGTTGTTCCGCGCCACCCTGCCGATCAGTACCCGCCCCGATCCGCATAGCGGCTATAGCACCGGCATCGGCGACCTCAATCTCTTCGATATCTTCCTGCTGAAAACCGAAGGCGTGCAGCTCGGCATCGGCCCGCAGATCACCGCGCCCACCGCCGAACATGACGAATTGGGCACCGGCAAATGGCAGGCCGGACTGGCCGCGGTGGCGATCGACTCGTCGCCGCGCGGGCTGCTCGGCGCGCTGGTTCAATACCAAAGTTCGTTCGCCGGCGACAACGACCGGGCGCACGTGGAGTCCGCAACCTTCCAGCCGTTCATCATCCACAACCTGCCTAAGGGCTGGTATCTGCGTTCCACCGGCACCTGGACCTTCGATTTGAAGAACGACACCCATTACATCCCGCTCGGCCTGGGTGTCGGCAAGGCCACCAAGATCGGCCACAACATCTACAACGCCTTCATCGAACCGCAATGGACGGTCGATCACCAGGGCGCCGGTCTGCCGCAGTTCACAGTGTTTGCCGGCATTAATATCACCCTTGGTAAATAATGTTGATCGAGTTGCCGCCAGCCAAGGCATTGGCTCCGAGCGACACGAACTGCTGCAAGACCTGGCTAAAAGAGAGTTTGCCCATGATCGCCACGGAAGCGATTTATAGGCACTCTAAGACGCTTGAATATGAGCATTAAGACCTTGCTGTAGTTGCCATGGTACTGGCCGTCTCGGATATGAACCTGACAACAAGACCATAATGAGTACGGACAACCGTATCTGGAACCGGAGCACATCAAGATGGAACAGTCGTTAAAGCACAAGTTAGTCATCTGGCCTCACGCCGGCCGCCATGCCGTAGCGGCCCTGTACGCCGGCGTGGCGCTAGCAGTGGCAGTGCCTAGCGCTTTGGCGGACGAAGGTGGTGTTAGCTTTTGGCTACCGGGCCAGTTCAGCGCATTGGCGGCCGTGCAAGTCCAACCTGGCTGGAGCCTGCCGCTGTTCTATTACCACACCAGCGCAGACTTAGGTGGAAGCAAGCAAATACCGCGCGGTGGACGTGGCCGCGTCGCAGCAGGTGTGGACGCGGAAGCTGACTTATTGTTTGCGGGCCCAACCTATACCTTCGGCGAACCGCTGCTGGGCGGCCAGGCGGCAGTTACGGCCCTAGCCGCCGTGGGGCGCATGGCAGTTGATGTCGATGCCACGCTCACTGGCCCACGCGGCAATACAATTTCCACAGGGGTCAGCGACAGCCTGAAAGGCAGCAGCGATCTCTACGCAATGGCCACGTTGAAGTGGGAGCACAAGGACGTACACAACTTCATGGTTTACACCATGGGCAATCTGCCGGTTGGTGCCTACGACCCTGACCGGCTGGTCAACCTCGGGCTGGGCCATGCGTCAATGGATGTCGGCGGCGGCTACACCTACTTCGACAAGGTGAACGAGTTCTCTGTAGTGACGGGCATGACCTACAACTGGGAAAACTCTGATACCGACTACCAAAATGGTATCGACGCCCACCTCGACTGGAGCGCCTCGCGCTTTATCTCGCCGCAAACACACTTTGGATTGGTTGGCTACTTCTACGAGCAGGTGACCGGTGATGAAGGCAGTGGCGCCGTGCTCGGCGACTTCAAATCGCGGGTCAGGGGGGTGGGGCCGCAGGCCGGGCATTTCTTCGCGGTCGGGCAGGAACTCTGGTACGTCAGTCTCAAAGGCTACTACGAGTTTGATGCGCGCAATCGCGCGGAGGGCTGGAACACCTGGGTGAGCCTCATCATTCCCCTCGGCAAGTACGAATAGGGAAGCACCTCGCCCCTTTTGCAGACGCCGCGGCCAGTGCATTCCGCGGCGCCAATGTTCGTGTCACAAGGAAAAACCATGAGCGTACGTAACGACATCCTCAGCCTGCACTCCAGCATTGCCCAGGCCGTGCTTGGTCAGGATGAGGTCATTCGCCAAGTGCTGCTGGGCCTGCTCGCCAACGGCCACCTGCTGTTGGAAAGCCTGCCCGGCCTGGCCAAGACCCGCACGGTCAAAGCACTGGCCAAGCATCTGGACGCGAAGATGAGCCGCATCCAGTTCACCCCCGACCTGCTGCCTTCGGACATCACCGGCGCGGAAATCCTCCAGCAGAGCGAGGGCCACAACGAGATCAAGTTCCAGCCCGGCCCGTTGTTTGGCAACGTGATCCTCGCCGACGAGATCAATCGGGCCCCGGCCAAGGTGCAGGCCGCCTTGCTGGAAGCCATGGAAGAGCGGCAGATCACCGTCGCCGGCACCAGCCACCCGATGCCGGGTCTGTTCATGGTCCTGGCGACGCAGAACCCCATCGAGCAGGAAGGCACCTATCCGTTGCCCGAGGCGCAGATGGACCGCTTCCTGATGAAGGTGCTGCTGGACTACCCCAAGCCGGACGACGAGACCCAGGTGCTGCGCCTGTTGCGCGAAGAGGAGCAGGCCGCCCAGCAAGGCGCGCCAGCTGTAGAGGCCAAGCTTGCGCAGGACGCGATCTTCGCCGCACGCAAGGAAGTCAGCGCCGTGCATGTATCGGAAGCGATCGACCGCTACCTGATCGATCTGATCAACGCCACCCGCAAGCCGGCCGACTATGACGCCGATCTCGCTCGCTGGATCCACATCGGCGCCAGCCCGCGTGGCGGCATCGGCCTGGACCGCAGCGCCCGTGCGCATGCCTGGTTGGCTGGCAATGACTTCGTGTCGCCTGACGATGTGCGCGCCGTGGTCCATCCGGTGCTGCGCCATCGCCTGCTGCTGTCCTATGACGCCGTGGCCGACGGCGTCAGCGCCGATCAGGTACTCGATCGCCTGCTGGACAAGGTGGCCATTCCGGCCTGAATGCATTGAAGCAGAGGCCCGCCATGCAGCAGCAACGACAGGACGCCGACGGTTTCGTCTACGTCTCGCTCCCTCAGCTGATGAAGCTGGAGCATCGCGTGCGTGGGCTGAGCTTCCAGGGACGCCAGCCACTGTCGAGCATCCTTTCCGGCAATCACGCGTCGCGCCTGCGCGGGCGCGGGCTGAACTTCGACGAGCTGCGCCGCTATCAGCCCGGCGACGACCTGCGCCACCTCGACTGGCGTGCCTCGCTGCGCTATGGCAAACCTTTCGTGCGGACCTTCACCGAGGAGCGCGACCGGCCGGCGCTGATTCTGGTGGACCAGCGCATGAGCATGTTCTTCGGCTCGCAGCGCAGCTTCAAATCCGCCGCCGCCGCCGAGCTGGGCGCCCTCGCCGCCTGGATGACCTTCCACGCCGGCGACCGGGTCGGCGGCCTGGTGTTCAACGACAACCGCATCGAGCGGATCAGCCCGATCCGCAGCCGCAGCCGGGTGGAAGCCCTGTGCGCCGCCATTGTCCGGCAAAATCAGGCGCTGTCGGCCAGCCAGCCGGACGCCGAAGACGACGACCAACTCGACAAGGTCCTGCAGCACTGCCTGAGCATGGCCGGCCACGACCACCTGATCTGCATCGTCAGCGACTTCGCCGGCGCCGGCCCGCGCACCCTGCAGCTGCTGCGCGAGTTGTCCGCGCATAACAACGTGATTGCCATGCAGGTCTATGATCCCCTGGCCCTCAAGCTGCCGGCCAGCGGGCGGGTGCTGGTCACCCAGGGCGAGCTGCAGGTCGAACTGGAGGTCGAGCGGCGTCAGGTGCACCAACCGCTGGGCGAGTTCCTCACCGGCCGTTTGAAGGACGTCGCCACCCTGCTGCGCCGCAGCCAGGTGCCGCTGATGATGTTCAGCACCGGCGAAGACGCGCTGGAACAGCTGCGCCGGGAAATGGGCCGGCTGACGGGGGCGCCACGATGAGTGCGAACCCGCCAAGTCTCGACCAACTCAAGGAACTGCCGCTGCCGGCGCCGGTAGTCAGCTACTTCCCGCAGACCTGGGGCTGGCTGCTGCTGTTGCTCCTGCTGCTGGCCGGGCTGGCGATCTGGGCGGCGTTGCGCTGGCGGCGCTGGCGGCGTGATCGCTATCGCCGCGCCGCCCTCGCCCGTCTGGCCGAGCTGGAACAGGCGCTGACCGATGAGGCCCAGCGCTTGCCGGCCCTGCGTGAACTGCCGGAGCTGCTCAAGCGGGTGGCGCTATCGATGCCCGGACGACCGGACGTGGCCACCCTGAGTGGCACAGGCTGGCAAGCCTTTCTGGACAAGACCTGCGCACAGCCACTGCCGCCGACCTTCGGCCAGCAGCTGGCCACCCTCGCTTACGCCCCGGAGGCGCAGTTGCGCGCCCTCCCCGCCGCCGCACAGCAGGCGCTACTGACGAGCAGCCGGCACTGGATAGAGAACCACCATGTGGCAATTTGATTACCCCTGGCTGCTGCTGTTGCTGCCGCTGCCGCTGCTCGGTTACCGCTACCTGGCCGAGTACCGCGAGGCGCGCAGCGCCGTGCGCGTGCCGTTCTTCAGTGCCATGAGCCGCGCCATCGGCCAGACGCCGAACCGCTCCGGGGTCCATGGCAGTATCTGGCAGTTGCTGCTCAACCTGCTGGTCTGGGTTCTGCTGGTGCTCGCCTGCGCGCGCCCGGTGCTGGTGGAGAAACCCATCGAGCGCACTCAGCCGGTACGCGACCTGATGCTCGCCATCGACATCTCGCAGTCGATGGAGGCCACCGACTACACCAACGCCGGCGGCCAGCAGGTGGACCGGCTGAGCGCCGTCAAGCAGGTGGTGCAGAGCTTCATCGAGCAGCGCAAGGATGACCGCCTCGGCCTGATCGTGTTCGGCACCGGCGCCTATCCGCAGGCGCCGCTGACCCTCGACCACGCCAGCCTGAGCCTGCTGCTCGACGAAGTGGGTATCGGCATGGCCGGGCCGAACACCGCCATCGGCGACGCCATCGGCCTGACCATCAAGATGCTCGACAGCGCCAAGGAAAAAGACAAGGTGCTGATCCTGCTCAGCGATGGCAACGACACCGGCAGCGCCATCCCCCCCGACCATGCGGCGAAGATGGCGGCCGCCAAGGGCATCGTGGTGCACACCATCGGCATCGGCGATCCCGAGGCCACCGGTGATGCCAAGGTCGATCTCGGCGCACTGGAGAAAATCGCCCAGACCACCGGCGGGCGCTTCTTCCGCGCCGATGACCGCGATGCCCTCAAGCAGGTGTATGCCACTCTCGACCGCCTCACCCCGCACGAGGTGAAGAAGTTCAGCCACCAGCCCAAGCGCGACCTGTTCTGGCTGCCGCTCGGCGCGGCTCTCGGCCTATTGGCGCTGTATCAAGCGCTCGCTGCGCTGCGCGGCTACCTGGCCAGCGCTGGCGGCCCACGTCAGACGCAGGAGGGCTGAGATGGACATCGACCTCAGCGCTTTCCACTTCCTGCGCCCGCTCTGGCTGTTGCTGCTCCTGCCCGGCCTTCTTCTGCCGCTGGCCTGGGGACGCAGCCGCGATCTGAGCCGGCGGCTGCGCGGAGCCATCGCGCCGAACCTGCTCAAGCATCTGGTGATCACCCCCAGCGACCGGCAGCGCCTGCGCCCGGTGCATCTGTTCGGCGCCCTGCTGATCCTCGGTGGCCTGGCAGCGGCCGGGCCGACCTGGGAGCAGGATCGTCCTGCCTTTCTGGAAAACCGCGCGCCGCTGATCCTGGCGGTCGATCTGTCGCCGTCCATGGATGCCAACGACGTGCCGCCGACCCGGCTGGAGGCCGCCAAGCACAAACTGCACGACCTGATCCAGCGCCGCGCCGGCGCACGCACCGGGCTGATCGCCTACGCCGGCAGCGCCCATCTGGTGCTGCCGGCCACCGAGGACCCGGCGCTGCTGGACAGCTTCCTGCAGGCGCTGTCCACCGAGCTGATCGAGGCGCCTGGCAAGAACGCCCTGGCCGTGATCGAGGAAGCCAAGCGCCTACTGGCCGCCGAGCAGTCCCCCGGCACCTTGGTGCTGGTCACCGATGGCGCCGACGTAAGCCAGCTCGAAGCAATCGGCAAGAGCCTGGACAACGCCGGGCTGCAGCTGCTGGTCCTCGCCGTCGGCAGTCAGGACGGCGGCATGCTCCGTGATGCCCAGGGCCAGCCGCGGGTGGACAGCACCGGTCGGCCGCTGCTCGCCAACTTCGACGCACAAGGCCTCAAGCAGCTGGCCGATGCCGCCGATGCACCGCTGGGCAGCCTGACCCTCAACGACGACGACCTCGACTGGATCGAGCTGCACGCTCAGCAGCACTTCCAGGCTGCCAGCGGCGACGGACAGGAAGTGCACTGGAAGGATGCCGGCTACTGGCTGTGCTGGCCGCTGCTGCTGATCGCCTTCTTCTGCGTGCGCCGTGGCTGGAGCGTCAATTGGCTGGGCGGCCTGCTGCTTGCGCTGGGCCTGGCCCTGCCCGCACCGCCGGCCCAGGCCGGGGTGCTGGCCGATGCCTTCTTCACCCCCGACCAGCAGGGCCGTTGGGCCTTCGAGCATGGTCACTACCCGCAGGCCCAGGCGCACTTTCACGATCCCTACTGGCAGGGCCTGGCGGCCTACAACGCCGCCGATTACAACGCCGCGCTAGCCAGCTTCGCCCGTCTCGACAGCGCACAGGCCTACTTCTACCTGGGCAACAGCTATGCCCGCTTGTACAAGCTGCCGGAGGCCATCGCCGCCTTCGGTCAGGCCCTAAAGCTGCAGCCGCAGTTCCCCGAGGCCAGCGCCAACCTGGCCCTGGTCACCGAGCTGTACCAAGACCAGCAAGAAGAAGGAGAAAAAGCGCCGGAGCTGAAGCCCGACGAAGAGAAATTCGACAATAAGACCGGTAAGGGCAAGACCGAGCAGATGCAGGCACCGAAAACACCTTCGGACGAGTTGTGGCTGCGTAACCTGAGCACCTCGCCGGCCAAGTTCCTCAAGCAGAAGTTCAGCCTGCAGGATGCCGCCCGCAAAGCCTCAAACGGAGGCCAGCCATGAAGCGCCTGGTCCTTCTGCTCTGCTGCCTCTGCCCGTTGCTGGGCCTGGCCGCCCCCAAAGTGCTGGTGGAAAGCCGGATAGCGCCGGCCGGAACGGTGACAGTTGGCAGCACCGTGCGCCTGGAAGTCGACGTGCTGGTGGACACCTGGTTCACCGCCGCCCCGCGGCTACCAAACCTGGACCTCCCCGGCGCCATGGTCATGCCGCCGAGCAGCGAAGCGACCCACCTTACCGAACAACGCCAGGGCAAGACATTCTTCGGCCTGCGTTTCAGCTATCTGATCACCCCCAACCAGGCGCAGAGCTACAGCATCCCGGCCCTGGCGATCCAAGTCAGCCCCGGCCAGGGTAGCGGCCCGGTCACGGTACAGAGCCAGCCGCTCGGCTTCATCGCCCGTATGCCGGAGGGTGTGTCCGCTGGCCAGCACGTGCTGGTGGCCCAGGGACTGAGGTTCGGCCAGCGAATCGTCCGCTCCCACGAGCCGCTACGGGTCGGTGACAGCCTGACCCGGCAGCTGACCATCGAGGCTGACGGCGCCCAGGCCATGTTGATCCCGCCTCCCACCTTTGTCGAAATCGACGGACTCAAGCGCTATGTGAAAACCCCGCAAGTGGTACCGCTGGACAATGGCCGTGGTGCCATCAGCGGCGGGCGGCGGGTCGATGTCGCCAGCTATGTGATCGACAAACCCGGCCACTACACGCTACCGGCCATCGAATTGCGCTGGTGGGATGCTGCAGCCAATCAGGCGCGCACTGCCCGGGTAGCGGCGCTGGAGTTCGAAGCCACGGGCAACAGCGCTTACCAGGCGCCTTTCTCCATCGCTGAAGATTTGCAGAAGCTCGGGCAGAAAGCTCGAGTGCGAATCGCCCGGCATTGGTTGCTGCTCGCCATAGCCCTGGTGGTTGGTGCGCTGGCCTTCTACTGGGGCAAGCCCTGGTGGCGGCGTGGGCGGGCCGCCCTACGCGGCTGGCAAGCCAGGCGGCAGCAGGCCTACCTGCAGTCGGCGGACTACGCCTGGAAACAACTGCCCGGGCAACTCAACGGCAAACCGGCGCAGCTGACCGCTTTGTACCTCTGGGCCAGACGCAGTCAGGGCGCGGAAACCCTGAAGAATTTCGCGGGTCAGCTCCCCATCCCCTTGGCGCAACGGCTGCTAGTCTTGCTGAGATCCTGTTATGGCCGGCCGGAACGCGCCACCGAGGCACTGCAAGAATTGCAGCAGAGCCTACCGGCGCTGCGTAAGGAAGCCCGCAAGCAACAACCTCAGGCCCTTGCCAGGCATGGCCTGGTGCCGTTGAACCCTCGTCAAGCCCCGCCTCCGTCGGCGGTACATAGCACCAAGGAAGCCCTATGAACCGATCCGCCTTTCCCCCTCTCAACCTGCGCTGGCTGATGCCGCTGCTGCTGGCCTTGCCTCTACTTGTGCAGGCGGCCGACCCGCTACCATCGTGGAATGACGGCCCCTCGAAAAAGGCCATCGAAAGTTTCGTCAGCGCCGTCACCAGCGAAGGCTCCAAGGATTTCGTCCAGCCTGCCGAGCGGATTGCGGTGTTCGACAACGACGGCACCCTGTGGAGCGAACAGCCGATGTACTTCCAGGTGCTGTTCGCCTTCGCCGAGGTCAAACGCCTGGCCCCGCAGCATCCTGAATGGAAGGAGCAACAACCCTTCAAGGCCGTGCTGGAAGGTGACCAGAAGACCCTGGCCGCAAGCGGCATGGACGGCATCATCAAGATCGTCGGCGCCACTCATACCGGCCTGAGCAACGAAGCCTTCATCGACAATGCCGAAGCCTGGCTGGCCAAGGCCGTGCATCCAAAAAGCCAGAAGCCGTTCACCGAGATGGTCTACCAGCCGATGCTGGAGCTGCTCGCCTATCTGCGCGCCAATGGCTTCAAGACCTACATAGTCTCCGGTGGCGATGTGACCTTCATGCGCGCCTTCGCCGAGGAGGTCTATGGCATCCCGCCGGAGCAGGTGATCGGCACCACCTTCGTCACCCAGTTCCAGAACCAGGACGGCAAGCTGTCGATCCTGCGCACGCCCAAGCTGGCGCATAACGACGATGGCCCAGGCAAACCGGAAAGCATCGACTCGATCATCGGCCGCCGGCCAATCTTCGCCTTCGGCAACTCTGACGGTGACCTGCAGATGCTGCAGTGGACCGCCGCCGGCAGCGGCAAGCGCTTCACCGGCCTGGTGCATCACACCGACGCAAAGCGCGAATGGGCTTATGACCGCGAATCCAAGGTCGGCAAGCTGGACAAGGCCCTGGACCAGGCCAAGGCCGAGGGCTGGACTGTAGTGGACATGGCAGCGGAATGGCGGCAGGTGTTCCCTTTCGCCACTGCCACAAGCGGGCAATAAACCCGCGCAAGAATCCTGGAGATGCCGTATTGCAGTCGGCGGCTCTGGTGCAACGTAGTCGTGGAACGCGACTCTGAAACGTGAAATGGAGAGAGTTCAATGAACCGCACAAGAAGATGGCTACCGAGGCTTGCCCTCGCGGCCGCCGCAGTCATGGGGGCATCCGCCGCCAGCGCCGCGGACAAGCCGAATATCTTGGTGATATTCGGTGACGACATCGGCCAGACCAACATCAGTGCCTACTCGATGGGCGTGCTCGGCTACAAAACCCCGAACATCGACCGCATCGCCAAAGAAGGCATGATGTTCACCGATTACTATGCGGAAAACAGCTGCACCGCCGGCCGCTCGACCTTCATCACCGGCCAGTCGGCGCTGCGCACCGGCCTGTCCAAGGTCGGTACGCCAGGCGCGACGGTCGGCCTGCAAGACCGCGACATCACCATCGCCCAGGCGCTCAAGTCGCAGGGCTATGCCACCGGACAGTTCGGCAAGAACCACCTCGGCGACCGCGACGAATACCTGCCGACCAAGCACGGTTTCGACGAGTTCTTCGGCAACCTCTACCACCTCAACGCCGAAGAGGAACCTGAGCGCCCCTACTGGCCGAAGGATCCCAACGACCCCTACGTGAAGAACTTCTCGCCGCGCGGCGTGCTGCACTCCTATGCCGACGGCAAGATCGAGGATACCGGTGCGCTGACCAAGAAGCGCATGGAAACCATCGACGACGAAACCACCGAAGGCGCCATCAACTTCATCAAGAAGCAGGCCGAGGCCGACAAGCCCTTTTTCGTGTGGATGAACACCACGCGCATGCACGCCTTCACTCACGTGCGCGAGTCGATGCAAGGCCAGAGCGGAATGCCGGGCAACGAATATGCCGACGGCATGCTCGAGCACGACGGCGACGTCGGCAAGCTGCTGAAAACCCTGGACGACCTGAAGATCACCGACAACACCATCGTGGTCTACACCACCGATAACGGCCCGAACCAGTGGTCCTGGCCGGATGCGGCGACCACGCCGTTCCGCAACGAGAAGAACTCCAACTGGGAAGGTGCCTTCCGCGTCCCAGCGATGGTGCGCTGGCCGGGCAAGATCAAGCCGGGTGAAGTCTCCAACCAGATGTTCTCCGGCCTCGACTGGTTCCCCACCCTGCTGGCCGCCGCAGGCGATACCGAGGTCAAGGACAAGCTGCTCAAGGGCTGGGCGCCGACATCCGCCGGCAAGAGCTTCAAGGTCCACCTCGACGGCTACAACCAGCTCGACTACCTGACTGGCAAGACCGACAAGAGTGCGCGTAGCGAGTTCTACTACTTCAACGACGACGGCGTCCTGGTCGCCATGCGCTCTGGTGATTGGAAGACGGTGTTCTGCGAGCAGCGGGCCCCGGGGGGCTTCGCAGTCTGGAGCGAGCCCTTCACTTGCCTGCGCGCGCCGAAGCTGTTCAACCTGCGCATGGACCCCTACGAGCGCGCCGACGTGGTTTCCGACCAGTACTACGACTGGCTGACCAAGAACGCCTACCTGTTCGCTATGGCCACCATGAAGTCCGCCGTCTTCCTGGAAACCTTCGTCGAATATCCGCCGAGCCAACGCCCGGCCAGCTTCAGCATCGATCAGGTGCGCCAGGCCGTGGATGCGAAGATCGCGGAAAAAATGAAGGCTGCTCAGAAACAGTAAGCTCTAGCGTTACAGCCGCCGCACCCTCCGGTGTAACGGCCTGATGTACCTCCCGGGTGGCGCCGGCCGCGCTGCTCGGGAGGATACCCAGCGTTCATACAAGGCCCCATTGCATGCCTCTTGCCACCACATCATCCCGTCGCGCTGCCAGCGATTCGTGTGCTTCTGCGCAATCGGCGCTGGCGCTATCCAGCGTCGCCATCCCCGCGCTGCTGCTATTCATCTCGGGTATTGCCGCGCTGATTTATCAGGTTTTGTGGATCAAACAGCTGTCCCTGGTCGTCGGCGTCGAGGTCTACGCCATCACTACCGGGATCAGCGCCTTTTTCGCCGGACTCGCCCTCGGCGGGTTCCTGTTCGGCCGCTGGGCCGATCGCCTGAGCCGCCCTGTACGGCTCTATTCCTTCCTCGAACTGGCTGTCGCCGTGCTGGGCGTCGGCTCGACCCTCGGTCTGGCGCATGCCGCCGGCCCCTTTGCCAATCTGGAAGCCCATGCCGGTCTGTTCGCCTGGCTGTTGCCTTTTGCCCTGGTGGGCATTCCCGCATTCCTGATGGGCGGCACCCTGCCGGTACTTGTCCGCGCCCTGACCCCGCCGGCCGGCCAACTCGGCACCGCCGGGGGGCGCCTGTATGCCGCCAATACCGCCGGTGCCATCGCTGGCGCCTTGCTGACCAGTTTCCTGCTGATTCCCGCGCTGGGCGTGCAGGGCACCGCTTATGCCGCCGCCGCTCTTAATCTGCTCGCCGCACTGGGCGCCTTCGCCCTCGATCGGCGGGTCGAGCCGCGTCCGGCGGCCGCACAATCTGGCCAGAGAAGCGCCCAGGCGCGCCTGGCGATCACTCTGTATGCGCTGGCCGGCGGCATCGCCCTGGGCTACGAAGTGGTCTGGTCGCAATCCATCGTGCAATTCATGAGTACCCGCAGCTTCGCCTTTTCCGTGGTGCTCGCCACCTATTTGGCCGGGCTGGTGATCGGCAGCGCGCTGTATGCCCGCTGGGCCGACCGGATTCGCGACCCTTGGGGCGTGTTCGCCCTGCTGATCGCCGCCGCCGGCCTGATCGCCTTGCTGGAAATCGCCGGATTGGGGCGCTGGCTGGTGATTGTCCAGACCCAGGCCGAGGCACTGGCGCTGAGCCTGACCGGCAGCGACCTGGCCGGCATGTGCGCGCGTTTCGCCGTCGCCGCGCTCAGCGTGGTGTTCCTCCCGACCCTGTTGCTCGGCGCCGCCTTCCCAGTGGTGCTGCGCCTGGCGGTGGATGCCGGGCAGGTTGGTCGCGATGTCGGCACCGTGGTCGCCCTCAACACATTCGGCGGGATTGTCGGTGCAATGCTCACCGGCTTTGTCCTGGTGCCGCTGCTCGGCCTCGTGCATAGCCTGGCAGCCCTGGCGCTTGGCGCCGCAGCGATTGCCCTCTGTGCGGTGACCTACGGCCAGCGAGTCAGCAAAGGTCGTCGCCAAGGCGCCTTCGCTCTGGCTTTGGTCGCAGTGTTAGCGGCGGTCCTTATCCCCAGCGACCGCTTGGCCCAATTGCTGCCCGGTGCCCGCGGCGGCAGTCTGGCCTTCTACGAGGAAAGCCGTGGCGGCACTGTCGCGGTGGTTGATCAGCAGCGCGGTCGTTCCAGCTTCAAGCGCCTGTACATCCAGGGCGTGTCCAACTCCGGCGACGCGATGCCGTCGCTGCGCTACATGCGCCTGCAGGCGCTGTTGCCGCTGCTGATTCAGCGCGATGAGCCCAAGTCGGCGCTGGTCATCGGTTTCGGCACCGGCATCACCGCCGGCGCCCTGCTGCGCTATCCAGGGCTGGAACAACGGGTAGTGGCCGAACTGTTGCCGGCGGTGGTACGCGCCGCGCCGCTGTTCCAGGGCAACTTCAATGTGGCGACCGATCCGCGCATGGATATCCGCCTGCGCGATGGCCGCCGCGAGCTGCTGCGCAATCCGCAGCAGTACGACCTGATCACCCTCGAACCGCCGCCGCCGTCGGCCGCTGGGGTGGTCAACCTGTACTCCCGTGACTTCTACCAGCTCGCCGCCCAGCGCCTGCGTGCCGGTGGTCAGGTCGCCCAATGGCTGCCGCTGCCGACCCAGAACAACGAAGATAGCCGCGCGCTGGTGCGCAGCTTCCTCGACGTGTTCCCCCACGCCTCGCTATGGACCACCGAGTTCCACGAGATGCTGCTGATTGGCTCCTCCGAACCGCTCGAACTCGACGCCGCCCGCATCCGCGCGCGCTTCGAGCAGCCGGACGTGGCCAGCGCCCTGCGCGAAGTCGGGGTGGTCTCCCCCGCCGCGCTGCTGGCCACCTGGGTGACCGACCGCGCCGGGCTGGAGCGTTATGCCGGCGATGCCCTGGCGGTGACCGACGACCAGCCGCGCATCGAATACGCCACCTGGGTCCGCCACGATGAATTCGCCCGGGTCCTGCCGGAACTGCTGGCGTTACGCAGCGAGCCGCCGCTAATCAATGCCGACGCCAGCTTCCTGGCCGCGCTGGCCAACCAACGTGAGCGCCTGATGCGCTTCTATGCCGTTGGCCTGTATGCCTACAACGGTGAACGCCAGGCTTGGGAGCAGGCGGTGCAACGGGTCATCGCCGAAGATGGCGGCAACCCCTACTACCGCTGGTTTATCGGGGGCGGGCAATGAGCGCAGCGCCAGTGCGGGACACCGCACTGGCGCCAGAAGAACCGCGCTGTTGCGTTTGACAGCCCCTACGCAGTCACTGAAGCTGCGCCGAACAGGCTGTTGAAAAACGTAGCGAGCGAAGGCTAGACAAGGCGAAATCAGCCGAAGAAGCGGAGTTTACGAGGTGTAAATGAGCATTCTGAGGCTGATTTCAACGCTGGATAGCCGAGCGCAGTAGTTTTTCAACAGCCTGCTAACCGTGAAACACGCTCGTCAGCACATTGGATGTCTGCATGTCGAAGTACAAGAATAAATCTGCCACCGGCGCCCCCCGCCAGCCTGGCAAAACTTCTTTCAGCCTGTTCTACCCGGTCCTCGCCGGCCTGCTGTTGCTGGCCACCCTGGCGATCTGGTTCGTTTTGCAACGCAGCACCCCGGTTCCTCAGGTTGCCCCCAGCGGCACGGTGAAGGCACAACCAGCTCCCGCCAAGCCGGCCCCGGAAAGCACCGCCAAGCTGGTCGACGAACAACAGTGCCAGGGTTGCCACACTCAGCAATTCAAGGACTGGCAAGGCTCCCATCACCAGATGGCGATGGAGGAAGCGCGCGCCGATAGCGTGCTCGGTGACTTCAACAACCAGTCCTTCAAGGAAGGCAGCGAGACCACGCGCTTATTCCAGAAAGACGGCGACTTCTGGGTCAATACCCCGGGACCGGACGGCAAGGCTGCGGACTTCCGGGTGGCCTACACCTTCGGCGTCGCGCCCTTGCAGCAATACCTGCTGGAAGCCCCTGGCGGCCGCCTGCAAGCCCTCGGTGTGGCCTGGGATGTGGAGAAGCAGCACTGGTTCCACCTCTACCCCGGCCAGGGCGTCGACTTCAAGGACGAGCTGCACTGGAGCAAGCCGCAGCAGAACGCCAACTTCATGTGCGTCGAGTGCCACACCACCGGCTTCAAGCGCAACTTCGACGCCAAGAGCAACAGCTACGCCAGCCAATGGCAGGCCCTCGGCGTCGGTTGCCAGGCCTGCCACGGCCCAGCCTCGCAGCATCTGCAATGGGCAGCCAAGCCGGACGGCAGCCCCAACCGAGGTTTCGATATCGACTTGAGCAAGGCCAGCGCGACTTCCCAGGCGGAAACCTGTGGCCGCTGTCATGCCCGGCGCGCGCCGCTGGGCGATGGTTTCGCCGCGCACAAGCGGCTGATGGACGACTATCTGCCCAGCCCACTGACTCAGGCGCTGTACGAACTGGACGGCAAGATCAAGGAGGAGGTGTTCGAGTACGGCTCGTTCACCCAGAGCAAGATGTTCGCCAAGGGCGTGCGCTGCAGCAACTGCCACAACCCGCACAGCACCGCGTTGAAGGCGCCGGGCAATGCCGTCTGCCTGCAATGCCATAACCCGGCCGGCAAGACTTCACTGCCAGGTATCGACGGCAAGGGATTGCAGGCGAAGAACTACGACTCGCCCGAGCACCATAAGCACCAGCCCGGCCAACCCGGCTCGCAGTGCGTGGATTGCCACATGCCGGGCAAGTTCTACATGGTCAACGACTACCGTCATGACCACGGCTTCAGCATCCCCAACCCGGCCCGGGCGCTCAAGCTGGGAACGCCAGACGCCTGCCTCGGCTGTCACAAGGAAACCGCCGGCGACAAGGTCGCCGAGCAGTTCCGCACCTGGTACGGCGCCGACCAACCCGGCGCGCCGCGCTACGACGAAGGCCTGTGGCTGATCCGCAACGGCCAGCCCGGGGCGTCCCGCGCACTGTTCCAGCAACTCGACTCCAGCGATCTGCCGGCCATCCGCCGCGCCACCCTGCTTGCCGAATTGCCGGGCTATCCCAGCCAGCGCGCCTTGGACCTGGCCCGCCGTGACTTGAAGAACGACGCGCCGCAAGTGCGCCAGGCCGCCGTCGAGGCTGTCAGCGCCATGCTGCCGCTGGAGCACCGCTCCGGTCCCATCGCGCCCTTGCTCAACGACCCCGTGCGCGCGGTGCGCATCGAAGCCGCTCACGCCCTGCTCGGCCTGCCGGCCGAGGCGCTGCAGTACCTGGCCAACTGGGACAAGGCCATCGGCGAATATGAGCAGGTGCAACTGGGCCTCGTCGAGCGCGCCGAGGCCAACCTCAACCTGGCCATGCTCTATCAGGCCCAAGGCCGCTCGGCGCTGGTCGAGCCGGCGTTGCGCGCGGCCCTGCAACGCGATCCGGACTTTCTCCCGGCGCTGGTCACGCTGATGCAGTGGCTGGACGGCAACTACCGCATGAACGAAGCCCAGCAACTGCTGCGCGATGGCCTCAAGCAGCACCCGCAGTCGGGCCTGCTGCACCATGCCAACGGCCTGGCGCTGATTCGCCGCGGCGAACGGGACGCCGCGCTCAAGGAGCTGGCAGAAGCCGCCCGCCTGGAGCCGGGCAACGCCCAGTTCACCTACGTGTTGGCCATCGCCCTGCACGACAGCGGCGACCAGCAGGCCGCCATCCACCAGCTGGAGCAGTTGCTCGAACGCCAGCCGAGCAACCGCCAGGCGCGCATGACCCTGATCGGTTTCTGGCGTGAAGCCGGGCAAATCCAGAAGGTCCAGGTGCTGCAGGCCGAACTGGAGCAGCTGAACCCGGACGACCCGGCCCTGCGGCAAACCCAGTGAGCTCCGGCCCGGAATGAGCCCCGCGGTTCATTCCGGGCCTAGGGCGCCGCTATCCGATCCAGGCCGTTGCCATCTGAGCGCGTGTATGGACGCCCAATACCGGCGCAACCGCACCCGCGAGCAGCAGATCCAGCGGCTCGTCAGCCCGCTCCAGGAGCAAGGCGGCGCCGGCAACCTGGCCTAAGCCGGCGCCTCAGGGCTCTTCGTCGCCGGCCAGACGTAGGTCGGTTTCGGCGATGACCGCCACCATGGCCTGTGCCGCCGGCGAGAGCTGTTGCCCGGCGCGGCTGACGATGCCGTAACAGATCTGCATGTCCGCCGGCTGGTCGGGCAGATCGGTGATACGCAGCAACGCCACCTCGCCGCGCCGCCGCGGCTCGATCAACGCCTCCATGGTGGCCAGGCCAACGGCCTGGGAGCGCCCGACGATGCGCAAGATCGCATCGAAGTGGCCGCACTCGATGCTGGGCACGAAGTCCGCCTGGCCGACTGCCTGCCCAAAAATCTTGCGCAACGCCGGCGGCAAGCGGGTACCGACAATCGGAAACTTCAGCAACTCGGCCAGCTTCAGCGAGTCATGGGCAAGCAAGGGATGGCCTGGGCGGCAGAAGAAGCGCCCGCGCCGGCGGCGCAAGAGCTGTACCTGGTACTGCGGATCGCCGACAAAATAGCGCACGTCGGCGACGAAGAACTCCAGTTGCTCCTCCTTCAGCCGTCCGGCGAGGACATCCCAGTGGTTGATCTCGTAGCCGATCTGGATGCCGGGATGGGCCTGGATGAAGTCCGCTAACGCCTCCGGCACCAGCAACTGTGCGGGTGATGGACCGCTGCCGAAACGCAGTTCACCAGCCGTCAAGCCGTTGTACTGAATCAGCTCGTTCTGCAGGGTGCGCGCCCCGGCCAGGAGCCGTCGGGCATGCTGCAGCACCAGTTGACCTTGGGCGGTCAGACGCAGCTCGCGGCTGCTGCGATCCACCAGTTGACAGTCGAGCGACTGCTCCAGCGCCTGAATGCTGCGGCTGAACGCCGGTTGGCTGAGCCCGACCACATCGGCCGCCCGCACGAAACTGCCGTTTTCCGCCAGGGCGGCGAAATGACGAAACTGACGCAGATCCAATATGCACCTCACGCATTCTTTGTATGTAGTAAATGCATTTGATAAATATCAGCCCAAGCTGTTGTAGTAAACGCCCCGCACATACATCACACGTGCATGAGGTATCGGTATGCACCAGGAACCCTTGGTGGCCAGCGCTTGGGCCAGCACCATCCTCAATTACGCCGCGCAGTGCCAGCTGCCGATCGACGAGCTCTGCGCCCGGGTTGGCCTGTCGGCCGAGGTGTTGCATGACCACAGTCAGCTGATTCCCGCGCAGCAGGTCCTGCAACTGTTCGACGAGTGCGCGGCAATCGGCGCCAGCGATCAGTTCGGCTGCGGGCTGCGGGTGGGCTTGAGCAGCACCTACCTGCAAGGCCTGAACATTCTTCTCGATTCCGCCGCCACCCTGGGTGACAGCCTGCAGTGCCTGGTCGAATGCCTGCCGAGCCTGATGGGCCATATCCAGCCGGAGATCACTCAGCAGGATGGCTTCAGCCGTGTGACCTTCAATGCCTCGCTGGCGCCGCATGCCTTCGGGCTCGACTCCTGTGTGCTGGCGCTGGTGCGCAACATGTCCCGCCGGGTCGGCCTGAGCCCGGCCGAAGTGTTTGTCGAAGCGCAGATCACCGAACAACAGCACTGCGGTCAGTTGCTGCACAGCTGGGGCATTCCCTACCGCCACGCCAGCACCCTGAGCCTGCTACTGCCCAGCGCTGTGCTGGCGCTGCCGTTGCAGGGTGCCAACGAGTTCCTGTATCAGGCGCTGCGCGCCACCCACAAGCCATCGCGCCCGCCCGAAGCCAAGCGTGCGCCGAACCAACAGCTACACCTGGCGCGGCAGTGGCTGAGAAGCTCGGATCAACCGATCGAGAGCATCGCTACGCGCATCGGCTACAGCCAGGCGAGCAATTTCATCCGCGCCTTTCGCAAGCAATACGGCATCACGCCCAAGCAGTTCCGCCAGGCCGAGGGCTGAGTCTGCCGCCCCGGGTCGCCGGCAGCCCTGATCGGCGCTGCCCACTTCCCCTCAATCGGAGTCCAAAATGACAACAACGAGTCCGCGCACCGTCCTCCATCGTCGCCTGAGCCTACTCGCCCTGACGCTCAGCCTTGGCCTGCCGATCGCCCACGCCGCCCCCAGCCCGGAGCAAGCCCGCAAGCTGGCCGCAGAGGCCTACGTGTTCGCCTATGCCACGGCCGAGCACGACAAGGTGCTCAACGCCATCGCCGCCAAACTGCCGTACAACGTGCTGTTTGGAGAAGCACGGTTGCTGGGGCCGGATGACAAGAATGTCGTCTCGCCGAACAACGACACCTTCTACTCGCGCGCCCTGCTCGACTTGCGCAGCGAGCCGCAGGTGCTCAGCGTGCCGGCTGAAGGCAAGCGCTACTACAGCTTCCAGCTGGTCGACCTGCGCACCAACAACCTCGACTACATCGGCACCCGCGCCACCGGCACCGCCGCCGGCCGCTACCTGATCGCCGGCCCCGACTGGCAAGGCCAGCTGCCGGCCGGCTTCGACGGTCTGATCCGCTCGCCGAGTCGAGTGGTATTCCTGCTCGGTCGTACCGAAGTCAAGGGCGCGGCCGACCAGCCCGCCGCCGCCGCGGTGCTCAAGGAATATCGCCTGCAGAGCCTGTCCGCCGCGCTCAAGCAAGACGCCCCGGCAGCGTTGCCGAAACTGACGCTGCCGCCCTACAGCAACACCAAGGCAGGCAAGGCCAGCGCACTGTTCAGCACCTTCAATGCCCTGGCGCCGCTGCATGCCTGGTCGGCCGAGGAGCAGGCGCAGCTCCAACGCTTCGCCGAGATCGGCGTCGGTCCGGGGCTGGACTTCAAGCCGTCGGCAGAAATCGCCGCGGCGGTAGACGCCGGCGCCGAAGCTGGCCGCGACAAGGTCAAGGCGGCGTCCGTGAGCATCTCGCCGAATCGCAACGGCTGGTACAGCTCGCCGGCCAATGTCGGGCATTTCGGCAGCGACGACCTGACCCGTGCAGCCGCCGCCTGGCGCTACATCTACGTCAACGACGCCGCCGAGGCGCTCTACCCCATCGCCCTGCAGGACAGCCAGGGCCAGCCGTTGAACGGCAGCAAGCGCTACCGCCTGCACTTCGCCGCCGGGCAGTTGCCGCCGGTGAACTCGTTCTGGTCGCTGACCATGTATGACAGCCAGACCCAGCTGTTGGTGGCCAACCCGATCCAGCGCTATTCCATCGGTGATCGCACCCCCGGCCTGGTCTACGACGCCGATGGTGGCCTGACCCTGTATCTCCAGCACGACGCACCGGCAGCCACCCAGCAAGCCAACTGGCTGCCGGCGCCAAAAGGCCAGTTCAACATGCTGCTGCGCCTCTATCTGCCCAAGGAAAGCGCCCTCAAGGGCACTTACCAATTGCCCGCCATCACGCCCGTCGGCGGCCAGGAGTAAGGCATGCGGGATATCCCCTTCAGCCGTCGTCACACCTTGTCTCGACGCCAGTTGCTCGGCGGCCTAACCGCCCTCGGCGCCGGGCTGGCCTGCCCGAGCTGGTTGCTGGCCGCCGCCCAGCCGCTGAGCGACGACCCCACCGAGTTCCAGGCCATCGCTCGTGACGCCTGGATCTATGCCTACCCGATGCTCATGCATTACCAAACCATGCAGAAGCAGGCGCTCAATCCCAAGGCCAACGAGTACGTCGGCGGCTTCGGCCAGTTCCGCCACTACAGCGAACTGTTCACGCCGCAGAACCGCGACATCGTCACGCCGAACAACGACACGCCCTACTCCTGGGCCTGGCTCGACCTGCGCGCCGAGCCCTGGGTGCTGAGCGTGCCGGCGGTGGATGCCAAGCGCTACTACGTGCATCAGCTGGTCGACCAGTACACACAGAACTTCGCCTATGTCGGGGTGCTCAGCACCGGCCGCGAAGCGGGTGACTATCTGATCGCCGGCCCCGAGTGGCAGGGCGAGACGCCGGCCGGGATCAAGCAGGTGCTACGCAGCGAGGCCGAGATCGTCATGATCCTCGGCCGCACCGGCCTCAACAGCCACGACGACCTGCCGGCGGTGCGCGCCATCCAGCAGCAGTACCAGTTGCGTGCCCTGCATGACTACGCCGGCACCGCCGCCCCGGCAGCCGCAGCGGCGATCGCCTGGCTGCCCTGGGAGATCAAGACCGGCTTGGGTGCGGGCTTCATCCCCCATCTCAACCAGCTGCTGACCCTGTGCCCGGTGGTCGAGTCGGAACGTGGCCTGCGCGAGCGCTTCGCCCGCATCGGCATCGTGCCCGGCCAACCCTTCGATGCCGCGGCCCTCAGCGCGGTACAGCGCCAGGCGCTGATCGCCGGCATCCAGCAAGCGCAGGCGGAATTGAAGGCCGCCACCGAGAAAACCCCGCGGCCGCTCAGCCTGTTCGGCGACCGCAAGACCCTGGCCAACGATTACCTGAAACGCGCCTCGGGCGCCGCCCTGGGCATCTATGGCAACAGTATCGAGGAAGCCTTCTACACCGGCACCAAGCTGGACGGCAGCGGCCAGCCGCTGGTGGCCGGGCAGAAATATCGCCTGCGTTTCGCGCCCGATCAGCTGCCGCCGGCCAGCCAGTTCTGGTCGCTGACCCTGTATGACCTGCCGGACCGGCAACTGGTGGTAAACCCGCTCGACCGCTACTGCCTGAGCAGCCGTGATGCGCTGCAACGCGATGCGGACGGCGGTCTCACCCTGCTGCTGCAGACCGAGGCCCCAGCCGAGCAGAGCAACTGGCTGCCGGCGCCGGCCAAGGGGCCGTTCTTCCTCGCCCTGCGCCTCTACGGGCCAAGCGCGGCGGTGAAAGCCGGGCAATGGCAGATGCCCAAGGTCGAGCGCCTGTAGTTCGCGCCCGCCATAACGACAACGGCCACCCTGGGGTGGCCGTTGTCGTTTCAGAGCAAGCTCTTAGAACCTGTTTACGATCTCGCGAGCTAGAGTCAAACAAGGCGAAAACGGCTGAGGAAGCGGAGTTTACGCGTTGTAAATGAGCATTCCGAAGCCGTTTTCAACGCAGTTTGACTGACGCGCAGCAGATCGTAGACAGGTTCTTAGATGCGGTCGAGCAGATGGAAGCGCGGTAGTGACAGATGCCAGCGGATCGCCGCCAGGCGGGTGAACAACACCGTGAGCATCGCCATGCCGGTCGCCAACCAGTGGGTCACACCGATCTGCAGCAGGGCAATGAACACCAGCGAACCGGCGATACACGAGGTGGCGTAGATTTCCTTCTGGAAGATCATCGGAATCTCGTTGCACAGCACATCGCGCATCACCCCGCCGGCGACGCCGGTCATCACGCCCATGATCACCGCCGTGCTGATCGGCGTGCCGTGCTGCAGCGCCACCTCGGTGCCGATCACGGTGAACACCGCCAGGCCGAAGGCATCCGCGATCAGCAGGCCAGTTTCGTGGATCGGCCGGGTCAGGCGCACCCACAGCACGGTGCCGATCGCCGCCAGGGTGGCGACCAGGATGTAGGTGTCGTTGCGAATCCAGCTGACCGGATGGTTATTGAGGATCACATCGCGCAAGGTGCCGCCACCCAGCGCGGTGACGATGGCGATCACCAGCACGCCGAACAGGTCCATGGACTTGCGCCCGGCCATCAAGGCTCCGGTGATCGCGAAAACGGCTACGCCAAACAGGTCCGACAGGTAGAAAAGTTGTTCCATGGTGCTTTCAGCTGGTTACGGGGGCGCGCATGGTAACAAACTCCTCGGCGGCGGTTGGATGCACGCCGAGAGTTTCGTCGAACAGCTGTTTGGTCGCCCCGGCCTTCAGCGCCACGGCCAATCCCTGGATAATCTCGCCGGCCTCCGGGCCGACCATATGGCAACCCAACACCCGGTCGGTCTCGGCATCCACCACCAGCTTCATCAGGGTGCGTTCCTGGCATTCGGTAAGGGTCAGCTTCAGCGCGCGGAATCGGCTCTCGAAGATCTTCACCTTATGCCCGGCCTGCCGCGCCTCTTCTTCGGTGAGCCCGACGGTGCCGATGTTCGGCAGGCTGAATACGGCGGTGGGAATGTGCGCGTAATCCACTGGCCGGTATTCCTCCGGTTTGAACAGCCGGCGCGCCACCGCCATGCCCTCGGCCAGCGCCACGGGAGTCAGCTGCACGCGGCCGATCACATCGCCGATGGCGAGGATCGACGGCTCGGTGGTCTGGAACTGCTCGTCGACACGGATAAAACCGCGCTCATCCAACTCGACGCCGGTGTTTTCCAGGCCGAGGTTGTCGAGCATCGGTCGCCGGCCGGTGGCGTAGAACACGCAATCGGCCTCCAACACGCGGCCATCCTTGAGGGTGGCGAGCAGGCTGCCGTCGGCTTGCTTGTCGATCCGCGCGATCTCGGCGTTGAACTGCAGCTCCAGGCCCTTCCTGCCCAGCTCTTCTTTCAGATGCTGCCGCACCGCGCCATCGAAACCGCGCAGGAACAGCTCACGGCGATACAGCAGAGTGGTCTGCGCGCCCATGCCGTGGAAGATCGAGGCGAACTCCACGGCAATGTAGCCGCCGCCGACCACCAGCACACGCTTGGGCAGTTGCTGAAGGAAGAACGCCTCGTTCGAGCCGATTGCATGCTCATGTCCGGGGATCTCGGGAATCTGCGGCCAACCGCCAGTGGCGAGGAGGATATGTTCGGCGCTGAAGCGCTGGCCGTCGACTTCCACATGATGGGCATCGAGCAGGCGTGCATGGCTTTCCAGCAGGGTCACCCCGGAGTTGACCAGCAGGTTGCGGTAGATGCCATTCAGACGCTGGATCTCGCGATTCTTGTTGCTGATCAGCGTCGGCCAGTTGAACCCTGTTTCGCCCGGCGACCAGCCGTAGCCCTGCGCCTGCTCGAAGTCATCGGCGAAGTGCGCGCCATAGACCAACAGCTTCTTCGGCACGCAGCCGACATTCACGCAGGTGCCGCCCAGGTAGCGGCTTTCCGCCACCGCCACGCGCGCGCCGAAACCCGCGGCGAAGCGCGCCGCCCGCACACCACCGGAACCGGCGCCGATCACGAAAAGGTCGAAGTCGTAGGCCATTTGAGCGTCTCCTAAATAGGTGGCAAGCATACCCCAATCCCGCCAAGCGCCAGTGCCAGGGCCTAAACTGCAAGGCACGCGATAAGGAGAAAACCCATGCGCCCCACCCTCACCCATATCGCCCTGCATGTTCCCGATCTGGATGCCTGCGTGCAGTTCTACAGCCGCTTCTGCGCCATGCGGGTGATCCACGAACGCGCCGGCAAGGGCTCGCGGATCGTCTGGATGGCCGAGCCCGGCAAGGAGCACGCGTTCATTTTCGTCATCATGCCCGGCGGCCAAGACCGTCAGCTCGCTGCTGACGACTACAGCCACTTCGGCTTCGCCCTGGCAAGCCGCGAGCAGGTCGATGCCATCGCCGCCCAGGCCGCAGAGGCCGGCTGCCTGATCTGGGCGCCGCGCGACGAGCCCTATCCGGTCGGCTACTACTGCGGTCTGCGCGACCCGGCCGGTAATTATGTCGAGTTCAGCTACGGCCAGCCGCTCGGTCCCGGCTCAGAGGCCATGCCGATTCCGTAGGATGGGTTGAGCACAGCGATACCCATCGGAAACGACAAGGCCACCCGCAGGTGGCCTTGTCGCTGAACCGCAAACGTCTCAGAACGCCTTGCCGGTCTTGTAGTAGTTCTCGAAGCAGAAATTGGTCGCGTCGATGTAGCCTTCGGCGCCACCGCAGTCGAAGCGCTTGCCCTTGAACTTGTAGGCCAGCACGCAGCCGTCCTGGGCCTGTTTCATCAGCGCGTCGGTGATCTGGATTTCACCGCCCTTGCCCGGCTCGGTCTTTTCGATCAGGTCGAAGATGTCCGGGGTAAGGATGTAGCGCCCGATGATCGCCAGGTTGGACGGCGCATCTTCCGGCTTCGGCTTCTCGACCATGGTGTTCACCCGGTAGATGTCATCGCGGATCATCTCGCCGGCGATCACGCCGTACTTCGAGGTTTCCTCCGGCGGCACTTCCTGGATGGCCACGATCGAGCAGCGGAACTGCTTGTACAGCTTGACCATCTGGGTCAACACGCCGTCGCCATCGAGGTTAAGGCACAGGTCGTCGGCCAGCACCACGGCGAACGGCTCGTCGCCGATCAGCGGGCGGCCACTGAGAATCGCATGGCCCAGGCCTTTCATTTCCACCTGGCGGGTGTAGGAGAAGCTGCACTCGTCGATCAGGCGGCGGATGCCGACCAGGTATTTCTCCTTGTCGGTGCCCTTGATCTGATGCTCCAGCTCATAGCTGATGTCGAAGTGGTCTTCCAGGGCACGCTTGCCGCGGCCGGTGACGATGGAAATTTCGCTCAGACCGGCATCCAACGCTTCTTCGACGCCGTACTGAATCAGTGGCTTGTTCACCACCGGCAGCATTTCCTTCGGCATCGCCTTGGTGGCAGGCAGAAAACGGGTGCCGTAACCGGCGGCCGGGAACAAGCATTTCTTGATCATGGGAGTCCTTGCAATAAGGGGGACACGGAGTGCCGCGCAGTCTAATCAGGCCGCAGTCGCCTTACAATGGCCTGCCAGTGGCCCCTTGATAGAGAGACTCCCACTCGAAGAGTTCCACGGCATGAGGAATATTGGGCCCGTTGACCGGCGTAACGTCCGCGGTGGGGAGAGTTAACAACTCTGGCTATATTGATAGCCTTAGAACCTGTCTCGGATCTGCTGCGCATCGGTCAATCAGACCTTCCCTAGGTTGCTACCACAAAGAGTTGGCGGCGCAGTCGCGCTCGGAAGCATTTCGAAATCATCCGCCCCGTCTCATTGTTGGGCGCTACATCCCCGGCTAGACTGGCGAGCATGAAACGCTGCCTGCGGTTTTGCCTCATCTTCCTGATTAGCCTGGCGCTTCCCCTGAGCGGGATGGCGGGCCTCGCAGCAGCGACAGAACCTTGCCCGATGGAAGCGGCGGGCGTGGCGATGATGACGCCTGAAACCAGTGGGGATGTGGGCCAGGACTGTTGCCAGGATATGGGCAGTCCCTCCGATCATGGCAAACCCTGCAAGCCCGGCCAGGAATGCAAGACCGCCAGCCTGCTGCAAGTGTCGATCGTGAAGCCTCCCGTCACCTTGTCCAGCCCCGTTGTGCTTTCCTTCTCCAGCGACTTCCTGCCAGCCCAGGCCCCTTCCGGGGTGTGGCGCCCTCCCCGCGTTTGATTCCTGTACCTAGCTGAGTTCCATCCCGCCACCAGCGGGATGGCCGACCTGTGCGCACGCTCGAGCGGCGAGCAGGACCACCACAGGAATCATGAACATGCACTCCAAACGCTATTGCGCCGCGTGGCCCGTCGCGGCTGCCCTGGTGGCGACCGTGCTGGCATTGCCGAGTCAAGCCGCCCCCCTGACACTCGATGAAGCCTTGCGCTTGAGCGAAGACAATGCCCCTTCGCTGACCGCCCAGGCGGCCAAGTTGGAGGCGGCCAATAGTGCCGCCATCCCGGCCGGTGAATTACCCGATCCGAAGTTACTGCTGGGCGTGCAGAACTATCCCATTGGCGGTCCCGATCGCTGGAGCATCGACCAGGACTTCATGACCATGCAGATGGTTGGGGTCATGCAAGAGGTGCCCAACCGTGACAAACGCCGGGCACGCATCGAGGTGGCAGAGGCGGCCGTCGACCGGGCCACGGCTGAACGCCGGGTCGAGCGCCTGAACGTCCGCCAGGCTACCGCTCTGGCCTGGATCAGCAGCTACTCGGTGGAGCGCAAACAGGCACTGTTCCAAGACTTCTTTCGCGAGAATCGCCTGCTAGCAGATGCCGTCCGCGCGCAGATCGCCGGCGGCCGAGCACAGGCCGCCGATGCCGTGACGCCGAGGCAGGAGGCGGCCCTGCTGGATGAGCAAGAGGACGAGCTGATCCGCTTGCGCGCGCAGGCCCGTGCGGCACTCAGGCGCTGGATCGGCCCGGCCGCCGATGAGCCGTTGGCCGGCAACTTGCCGGAGTGGCCCATCAACGTCGCCGGCTACAGCCATAAATTGCCCCACCATCCCGCGCTGACAGCCTTTGTCCCGATGACCCGCGAGGCGCAAGCCAAGGTGCACGAGGCGGTGGCGGAAAAGAAGTCCGACTGGAGCTGGGAACTCGACTACCAGCGCCGCGGCCGTGAGTTCGGCGACATGATGAGCGTGCAGCTCAGCTTCGATCTGCCGCTATTTCCCGGCTCCCGGCAGAACCCCAAGATCGCCGCCAAACATGCCGAGCTGAACCAACTGGAGGCCGAGCGCGAAGCCCTCACCCGCGAGCATGCCCAGCAGCTGGAAGATGATCTTGCCGAATACCAGCGCCTGAACCGCGCCGTGCGCCGCAGCCAGAACAGCCTGTTGCCCCTGGCCAAGGAAAAGGTGGCGCTGACCATGGCCAGCTACCGCGCCGGCAAAGGTGACCTGGCGGCCGTCATCGCCGCCCGTCGCGAACTGATCGAGGCGCGCCTCAAACATATCGACTTTGAAGAACAGCGGGCCCTGACCAGCGCCCGCCTGTATTTCACTTACGGGGAGAATCACCAATGACTGCGCGAATCTGGCAAGGGGCTTTGTTGACAGGTCTGTCGGTCGTCCTCGGCGTTGCCGGCGGCTACTGGTTCGCTCAACAGCGCATGGATGGAATGCCCAGCGCCGCCACCGAGCCGGGTGCCGCCGCGCAAGACCAACGCCAGGTGCTGTATTGGTACGACCCGATGTACCCGCAGCAGAAGTTCGACAAGCCGGGAAAATCGCCCTTCATGGACATGGAACTGGTGCCCCAGTACGCCGATGCAGCGGCGGACAGCGCGGCCATCAGCATCGACCCCAGCCTGACCCAGAATCTCGGCCTGCGCCTGGCTCCAGTCACCCGCGGGGCCCTCGCCAGCAACCTGGAGGTGGTCGGCGTATTGGCGTTCAACGAACGGGATATCGCGGTGGTGCAGGCGCGTACCGCTGGCTTTGTCGAGCGCGTCTATGCCCGTGCGCCCGGCGATCTGCTGACGGCCAATGCGCCGCTGGCCGACCTGTTGGTGCCGGAATGGGCCGCGGCCCAGGAGGAGTTCCTCGCGCTCAAGCGCAGTGGCGACGCCGGCTTGCTGGCAGCAGCACGCCAACGCCTGCGCCTCACCGGCATGCCGACGGCGCTGATCGCCCAGGTGGAACGCAGCGGCAAGCCCCTGCCGGTTCTGACCCTTACCAGCCCGATTGCCGGTGTACTGCAGGAGCTGGATGTGCGTGCGGGCATGAGCGTCGCGGCCGGCGACACCCTGGCCCGCGTCAACGGTTTGAGTAGCGTCTGGCTCGCGGTAGCCGTTCCGGAGGCCGAGGTTGGGGCGATTGCCGTTGGCCAGGCGGTCGAGGCACGCCTGCCGGCCTTCCCAGGGGAAGTGCTCGGCGGCACGGTCAGCGCCGTTCTGCCTGAGACGAATCCGGACAGCCGCACGGTTCGCGTGCGTGTCGAACTGCCCAATCCCGACGGCCGCCTGCGGCCAGGCTTGACCGCGCAGGTGCGCCTGAACCGGTCGACTGAACAAAGCCTGTTGTGGGTGCCGAGCGAGGCGGTCATCCGCACCGGCCGCCGTGCCCTGGTGATGCTCGCCGAAGACGGCGGGCGCTACCGCCCGGTCGAAGTACAGCTCGGGCGGGAAAACGAAGGCAAGACGGTGGTGCTGCAAGGTCTCGAGGAAGGCCAGCAGGTGGTCGCCTCCGGACAATTCCTGCTCGATTCCGAAGCCAGCCTCAAGGGCATAGTCGCGAATCCCGCGCCAATGCCGGAGCCTGCCATTGCAGGCCCCGCCTTGCATGAGGCCGAGGGGCAAATCGTCGAGATCACTAACCAAGGCGTGACCCTCGCCCATGGTCCGTTCAAGACCCTGGGTATGCCCGGCATGACCATGACCTTCCCGCTGGCGGACCCGGCCCTGATGCTCGGGGTGAAGGCAGGCGACAAGGTACGTGTGGCGGTGCGCCAAACCGACGATGGTTTGGTGATTGAGCGCCTGCAGAAGCTGGGAGGCCAGCCATGATCGCCGCACTGATCCGCTGGTCGGTGGCCAACCGTTTCCTGGTGTTGCTGGCCACGCTGTTCGCCAGCGCCTGGGGCGTCTGGTCGGTGCAAAGCACGCCCATCGATGCGCTGCCAGACCTCTCCGATGTGCAGGTGATCATCCGCACCCCCTACCCCGGCCAGGCACCGCAGATCGTCGAGAATCAGGTCACCTATCCGCTGGCCACCACCATGCTCTCGGTGCCGGGGGCGAAGACGGTGCGCGGCTTCTCGTTCTTCGGCGACAGCTTCGTCTATGTGCTGTTCGAGGACGGCACCGACCTGTACTGGGCTCGCTCGCGGGTGCTGGAGTACCTCAGCCAGATCCAGAGTCGCCTGCCGGCCAGCGCCAAGCCGGCTCTGGGGCCGGATGCCACCGGGGTGGGCTGGATCTACCAGTACGCTCTGGTGGATCGCAGCGGCGGGCACGACCTGGCGCAACTGCGCGCGCTGCAGGACTGGTTCCTCAAGTTCGAGTTGAAGACCCTGGCGAACGTCGCGGAAGTGGCGACCGTCGGCGGCATGGTCAAGCAGTACCAGGTGCTGCTCGATCCGCTCAGGCTGGCCAGTCTGGGCATCACCCAGGCCGAAGTGATCGAGGCCATAGGCCGGGCCAACCAGGAAACCGGTGGTGCCGTGCTGGAGATGGCGGAGGCCGAGTTCATGGTGCGCGCTTCCGGCTACCTGAAGACGTTGAATGACTTCCGCGCGATTCCCCTCAAGCTCGGTGCCGGTGGCGTGCCGGTGACCCTCGGCGACGTGGCGACTATCCAGCAGGGACCGGAGATGCGCCGCGGCATCAGCGAACTCGACGGCGAAGGCGAGACGGTCGGCGGCGTGGTGATTCTGCGCAGCGGCAAGAATGCCCGCGAAACCATTGCCGCGGTCAAGGCCAAGCTCGACGAACTGCAGAGCAGCCTGCCGGCCGGGGTGGAAATCGTCACCACCTACGACCGCAGCAAGCTGATCGACCGCGCCGTGGAAAACCTCAGCCACAAGCTGCTCGAGGAGTTCATCGTCGTCGCCCTGGTCTGCGCGGTCTTCCTCTGGCATTTGCGTTCGTCCCTGGTGGCGATCATCTCGCTGCCGGTTGGCATACTCATCGCGTTCATCGTCATGCGCTATCAAGGGATCAACGCCAACATCATGTCCCTCGGCGGAATCGCCATCGCCATCGGCGCCATGATCGATGCCGCGGTGGTGATGATCGAGAACGCCCACAAGAAGGTCGAGGCCTGGCACGCAGCCCATCCTGGGGAAGAATTGGCGGGCGAGCATCACTGGCATGTGATGACCGAAGCCGCGGCCGAGGTCGGTCCGGCGCTGTTCTTCTGCCTGCTGATCATCACCCTGTCGTTTATCCCGGTGTTCACCCTGGAAGCCCAGGAGGGCCGCCTGTTCGGCCCGCTGGCCTTCACCAAGACCTATGCCATGGCCGCGGCGGCCGGCCTCTCGGTGACCCTGGTGCCGGTATTGATGGGCTACTGGATTCGCGGACGGATTCCCAATGAAGAGCAGAACCCGCTGAACCGTTGGTTGATCAGGATCTACCAACCGGCCCTCGATGCGGTGCTGCGTCGGCCCAAGGTCACCCTGCTGGTCGCGCTGCTGGTTTTTCTCAGCGCGCTGTGGCCAATCTCCCGGCTGGGCGGCGAGTTCCTGCCGCCGCTGGATGAGGGCGACCTGCTCTACATGCCTTCGGCCCTGCCGGGTTTGTCGGCGCAGAAGGCGGCGCAGTTGCTGCAGCAGACCGACCGCCTGATCAAGACGGTACCGGAAGTCGAGCACGTGTTCGGTAAGGCCGGACGCGCCGAAACCGCCACCGACCCGGCGCCGCTGGAGATGTTCGAGACCACCATCCAGTTCAAACCGCGCGAGCAATGGCGACCCGGCTTGACCCAGGAGAAGCTGGTGGAGGAACTGGATCAGGTGGTCCAGGTGCCGGGGCTGACCAATATCTGGATTCCGCCGATCCGCAACCGCATCGACATGCTCGCCACCGGGATCAAGAGCCCGATCGGGGTGAAGGTCGCCGGCAGCAACCTGACGGAGATCGACCAGGTCACCCAGGCAGTCGAGCGCGCGGCCAAGAGCGTTCCGGGCGTGAGTTCGGCCCTGGCCGAGCGCCTGACTGGCGGGCGCTACATCGATGTGGACATCGACCGCCAGGCTGCCGCCCGTTACGGGCTGAATATCGCCGATGTGCAATCGATCGTGGCCGGCGCCATCGGTGGCGAAAACGTCGGGGAGACCATCGAAGGGCTGGCGCGCTTCCCGATCAACGTGCGCTATCCCCGTGAGTGGCGCGACTCGCTCGGCGCCCTGGAGCAACTGCCGATCTACACCCCGCAGGGGGGCCAGATCACCCTGGGCACGGTGGCCAGGATCAAGGTCAACGATGGGCCACCCATGCTCAAGAGCGAGAACGCGCGGCCTTCCGGCTGGGTGTATATCGACGTGCGTGGCCGGGATATCGCCTCGGTGGTCGCCGACCTGCGTCGAGTCGTCGGCGAGCAGGTCAAGCTGCAGCCGGGGATGAGCCTGAGCTACTCGGGGCAGTTCGAGTTTCTCGAACGGGCCAACGCGCGGCTCAAGCTGGTGGTGCCGGCCACCCTGCTGATCATCTTCGTGCTGCTCTACCTGACCTTCGCCCGCTTCGACGAGGCCTGCTTGATCATGGCCACGCTGCCGTTCGCCCTGACCGGCGGGGCATGGTTCCTCTACCTCCTGGACTTCAACCTGTCGGTGGCCACCGGCGTCGGCTTTATCGCCCTGGCCGGGGTGGCGGCCGAGTTCGGCGTGATCATGCTGCTCTACCTGAAGAACGCCTGGGCCGAACGTGAAGACACCGGTGACAACACTGAGCGTGGGCTGGTCGCAGCGATTCGCGAAGGTGCCGTACAGCGTGTGCGACCTAAGGCCATGACGGTGGCGGTGATCATCGCCGGCCTGCTACCTATCCTCTTGGACAGCGGCACCGGCAGCGAGGTGATGAGCCGCATCGCCGCGCCCATGGTCGGTGGCATGGTCACCGCGCCCTTGCTTTCCCTGTTCGTCATTCCGGCGGCCTACCGCTTGATGCGCCGTCGGCATCTCCCCGCTGTATCCACCAACCGTCAAGGAGAAGCTGTATGAAGAAGGTCCTGATCGCCGTTGCAAGCGCAATCGTCTCGCTATCCCTTCCCGTCCTCGCCGAGGACATGCCGGGCATGAAGATGGGGAACATACCCATGGAGGGCATGCAGATGAAGCAGGAAGCGCAGCAGGCGCCCATCGCCAAGGCCGAAGGCACGGTCAAGGCCATCGACATCCAGCAGAACACCGTCACCCTCGCCCATGACGCCGTGCCGGTCTTGCAGTGGCCAGCCATGACCATGGCGTTCAGCGCGACACCTGTGCAACTGGCGGGGCTGAGAGTCGGCGACCGCGTGGCGTTCGAGTTCCGCGCTGCGGGCATGAACGCCTCGATCATGTCCATCAAAGCACTGCAGTAGCGGCCATCTCGCCGTTCAGAACCGCTACAGAGACTAAGGCAAACAGTGGAACAAGGCCTTCTTCCACGAAGGCGAAGCGATCGGCTCACTCAGCGCCTACCTGAAACAGCAGCCCTGCACCTACAGCATCGAGGCGCTGGAGCAGAGCCGGCTGGTGGCTGTGCCGCGGCATACCCTGACCCGCCAGCGCGAGCGCTTCCCGCAGCTGCAAGGGATGCTCGACAAGGTCACCCGGGAAATCATGCTACGCAACGAAACCCGCGAGGCGCTGCTCCTCACCTGCAATAGCGAGGCGCGCTATCGCTGGCTGCTGGAGCACGAAGCCTGGCTGCTGGCGCAGGTGCCGCAGTACCAACTGGCGAGCTATCCGAGCATGGACGCGGTGTCCTTCTCGCGGATCAAGCGCAAGCTGAGCGACTGAATCAGTCCTGCCGCACACCCGGTTCGGGCCAGGCGCCGTGGGCCAGCCAATGCTCAAGCATCCACAGGCGGTCGCTGCCCCAGATCAATTGCCCGTCGACCACGAAGCTCGGCGCACCGAACACCCCGCGCTCGAGCGCAGCGCTGACCGAGTCCCTGAGCGCCTGCTTGATCGTCTGGCTGTCGATGGCGGCGCGCAGCTCCCGGCCTTCCAGACCCTGTTCCCCGGCCAACTCGGCCAGCACCGCGGGATTACCGATATCGCGGTCCTCCTGGAAGTAGGCGCAGTACAGGTGCTTGGCGAAGGCAGCGGCCTGCCCCGGCCAGTGCTGCTTGACCCAGCAGAAGGCCCGCGCCGGCGGCAAGGAATCGATCCGCCGCGAGGGCATGCGGAACGGGATGCCGTAAAGCGCCGCCAGGCGCGGCACGTCGTGGAGGATGTACTCACCCTTGAGCGGTGTTTCCAGCAGCGGCTTGAGGCCCATCACCTTCACAACCGAGATGCCGAGCAGCATGGCGTGCCACTCCAGCGGCCGCTGGTAGCGCTCGGCGAGCCGCTCGATCTGCATGGCGGCGAAGTAGCCATAGGGCGAGAAGAAATCGAAGTAGAAGTCGATCACAGGGTCACCTCCTCCGGCGTCTGAACGCATAGGCCCAGGCGCTCGGCCTGCTCGGTACACCAGTGTAGATGCGCGGGTGGCACTCCATCGGGGTTGAGCAACAGGCTGCCATCGGCCTGCTGGCTCACTTCGGCGGCGAGCTGGCCGCAACGCGGCGCCGCGCGTTCGCCAAAGACACTGGCCGCCGCCAGCTCCCGCAGGCGCTGCTTGAAGATCTTGCCCACCGCCGTGACCGGCAGGGCTTCGACCTGAAAGATCCGCTTCGGGCAGGCGGGGCGTTCGGCGATGTGCTCGAAGGCGTACTGCTGCAGTTCGTCAACGCCGACCTGGCTGCCCTGGCGCAGTTGCACGATTGCCCTGCTCGTCCAGGTGTCCCAGGTCGCCGGTGCGCAGCCAGCCGCCCTCGAGAGGGGCCGCACCCTGCCTTAGAGCCTGTTTACGATCTCGCGAGCTAGAGCCACAGCGAAGCGGAGTAACAGCCGCAGGCTGGCCCGCAGGGCGAGCGCAGCGAGTAAATCGGGCGAAGAAGCGCAGTTTACGCGTTGTAAATGAGCATGACTCGCTGCGCTCGCCCCTTCAGGGCCGCGCTAAAGCGCGTTAGCCGCAAGCGGCTTACTGAGCCTGATTCCAACGCCGTATGGCCGACGCGCAGCAGATCGTAAACAGGCTCTTAGAGCAAAGAGGCAGGACGGGAGCCGGGGGCTTTGCATGAAAGGCCTGCAGGTGACGCAGACAAAGCGCTGGATGGGATAGTGCTGAGCAAGAACCACTGCCCTTATGAACGAAGAAGCCCAGCGCTTGCCGGGCCTCGATGCGGATTCTCACTCATGGGGATCAGCCGGTACGCGAATGCCGATACACCTCAGCATCGTCCAGCAATGGGTCAACGCCTATGTCGTCCGGATCGCGCATCACCTCGATGTCGACGCAGTCAGGATCGATTCGCCAACGAGGAAGCTCCGGTTGATTGTTGGCATCATTTCTAGGAATGCCGACTTTTCTATCTCCTCTCATATTGCACCTCTGCAAGGTCGACTTGGTCCTCAGAATATTTGAGTTGTTTTCGATCCTTGACGTTCAGGAGGTGCCCTGCCGCCGGTCCACTTTATGCCCGACGAAATGCTTTCGACATTACAGAGATTGAGGCCTGGGGCTGGCATTGCAGAAATAAAACGCCCGCAGCGTGACACGGGCAAAGCGCTGCTTGGGGAACAGCGCGAGGACCATAAAAAAGGCTCTGCCCCAGTTAGGTGTTGTAGCGCTTTGTAGGAACTCGCGGGCAGACGATCACAGCCGGACTACGCCGTACCGTAGGTTGGGTATCGCTACGCTCAACCCATCCTACCGATGCATTCCAGCGCCGGCGCCTGAGCTGGGTAGGCGCCAGGATTGCACGGCTAGCCTGTCCCGCCCAGCGGCTGACAGGAAGTTGTCTGCTCGGCCTATACAACACGTAACTGGGACATAGCCATAAAAAAGCCCGCGCAGGGCGGGCTTTGGGGTGGAGTTTAAGAGTAGGTGGCCGGTGCTGGTCTCCGGCTTACAAGGTTTATCAGGCATCTGACAGAAGAACACATGTTCTTCTGCTTCACACGGCAATTGGGGCCTGAATCTCTTGGCCGTGTACCCTTCGGAACGCGCCCCTCGTCTCCTTGCTATCCTGTTTGCGCATCAGTCTGCGTCTTCACCTACCATGTTCAATTTAGCAAAAGCCCGACGTGGCGGCCGGGCTTTTTTAGATCGTTTTCTTCATAGAAAAGAACGGCAAGTTAGAAGGACTGGCGCTCACTCGCTCACCAACCGTCAAGTGTGGGTTTTCAACTTTTTCATTCCATGACCTCGCATCCGCACCCCGCAGCCTCCCCCTCGATCAAGCCGTGTCCCTGTAGCATTTACTCGACGCTCTCAAGCCGGCCAGGAGCGGACAGACCATATGTCTACCAAACCAGGGGCGCTTCAGGCAGCCGCGCTTTGCGGCAGGATGCGCAATAGGGGCAGGCTCAGAATAAGCCGAGCTGCCTGTCGACCAGCGTGGTGAAGTCGTCGTGCACGAACGGCAGGATGGCGTCCGCCACCGGCTGCAGTTGGCGCGTGACGTAGTGGTCGTAGTCGATCGCCGTGCGTCGCGTCTCCAGAGGCTCAGGCCCCGCGACTGTCATCACGTAGCTGATCCAGCCGCCATTCTGGTACTGGAGCGGCCGGCCCTGCCGGTCGTTGTATGCATCAGCGATGCGCGCCGCGCGCACATGCGGCGGCACATTGCGCTGGTAGTCGTCCAGTTGGCGGCGCAGCCGCTTGCGATAGATCAGCAATTCATCGAGCTCCCCCGCCAGCGTCCGGCGTACATAGTCGCGCACATAGTCCTGGTAAGGTCTCCGGTTGAAGATGCGCTGGTAGAGCTCCTGCTGGAACTGTTGGGCCAGCGGTGACCAGTCGGTGCGTACCGTTTCCAGCCCCTTGAAGACCATCTCGTCGCTGCCGTCCGCGCGTGCGACAAGGCCGGCGTAGCGCTTCTTGCTGCCCTCCTCGGCGCCGCGAATGGTGGGCATCAGGAAGCGCAGAAAGTGCGTCTCGAACTGCAGCTCCAGCGCGCTTTCCAGGCCGTACTCATGCCGCAGGTGGTCACGCCACCACTGGTTGACATGCTGCACCAGCGCCCGCCCGATGCGCGCCGCATCGTCCTCGGCATGCGCACGCCCGAGCCAAACGAAGGTGGAGTCAGTGTCGCCATAGATCACCACATGGCCTTCAGCCTCGATCAGCTCGCGCGTCCTGTGCATGATCTCGTGGCCGCGCAGGGTGATGGATGACGCCAGGCGGGGATCGAAGAAGCGACAGCCGCTGGAGCCGAGCACGCCGTAGAAGGCGTTCATGATGATTTTCAGTGCCTGCGAGAGCGGCTTGTTGTGCTCGCGCTTGGCCGTTTCACGGCCTTCCGAAACCCGTGCCACGATGGCCGGAAGGCAATGCCGCGTACGCGAGAAGCGCGCACCGCGAAAGCCCGGCACCGACTCGCTGTCGTCGGGATACCGCATGCCCTCCACCAGCCCCAGCGGATCGATCAGGAAGGTGCGAATGATCGACGGATACAGGCTCTTGTAGTCGAGCACCAGCACGGAATCGTACAGGCCGGGCCGCGAATCCATGACGAAGCCGCCCGGGCTGGCCTCCGGCAGCCGCTCGCCGAGGTTGGGCGCGACGAAGCCCTGGCGATGCATCAGCGGCATGTAGAGGTGGGTGAAGGCCGCGACCGAGCCGCCGCTGCGGTCGGCGGGTAGACCCGTGACGGTGGCGCGTTCCAGCAGGAAGGTCAGCAGTTCGGTCTTGGCGAAGATCCGCGTCACCAGTTCGCAGTCCTTGAGGTTGTAGCGCGCCAGCGCGGGCTTGTCCTCGGCGAACATGCGGTCGATTTCGTCCATGCGCTGATAGGGGGTGTCGATGGACTTGCCTTCGCCGAGCAGCGTCTGCGCGACGTTTTCCAGGCTGAACGACGGAAAGCTCCAGGTCGCCGAGCGCAGCGCCTCGATACCGTCGATGATCAGTCGTCCGGCGGCTGCCGCGAAGTGGTGGTTGGTGTGGGTGCCGTGCGCGCGCCAACCCATCACGTCACCGTCACGCCCGAGCCGCAGCGGTACCTGCAGGCGCTGCGCGTGCTCGTGCAACACGCGCAGGTCGAACTGCACCAGGTTCCAACCGATGATCGCGTCGGGGTCATGTCGGGCGAGCCACTCGTTCAGTCGCTCGAGCAGTTGCGCCCGGGTTTCGCAGTAATCGAGCCGAAAATCGACCGCAGCGTCCTTGTTCGCCGGCCCAAGCATGTAGACCTGGCGCTCGCCACAGCCTTCGAGCGCGATGGAATACAGCTCACCATGGGCGGTGGTTTCGATGTCGAGGGAAACCAGCTTCAGGCGCGGGCGATAGTCCGGCGCGGGCTTCATCTGCGCATCGAGCAGCATGCCGCTGCCGTCCGGTGTGCCACCGAACCACACCGGTGCGGTAATGAAGCGTTCCATCAGATAGCGTTCCGGCGGGCGGATATCGGCCTCGAAGACATCAACACCCGCTTTCCGGAGCAGCTTGTCGATGCGCATCAACTGGCGGTGCTGCCGGCAATACAGGCCGAGCACGGGCCGGCGATGGAAATCGCACAGGCCCAACGGGCGAAGTTCGACGTCACGCTCGCCGCGCAGCAGCGACTCGGCCTGCTCGCGCTGTTCGGCGGGGATGAAGGCCACCGAGGGCTGGTAAGGCAGGCGGATATGCCGGGGACCGTGGTCGGTCGCCAGCCAGAACTCGACTTCGGTGCCAGCGGGCGTATCGCGCCAGTGCCGGGTCAGAACGAAGCCCTGCTGTAAATCCACCGCTGCAACCTCAAGAACCTATTTCACAGCGCGATTCTACTTGCCAATGTGAGAGTCCGCCTTGAGTCGTTTTGAAATGCTTGAGGCTGCGATAGTGGTCATCCTCTCTGCACATCCGTGGTCATGTCGAATGCAAATGACCGGTCAAGTGAAGGGCAATTTCGCCCTAAGGGTCGAGCACGGCTCGCATCGCGCCCCAGGCATCACTTAGCTGGCCCGCACGGCTCAACACCTAATTGGCACATAGCCCGGAAAAAACCGCCAAGGGCAAGCCTGCACCCTACCCGGCGTAAGCCTGCTGTAGCTTGCCAATGTCGAGCTTCTTCATTTTCAGCATGGCATTCATGGCTCTTTGCGAGCGGGCGGAATCGGCATCGCTGAGCATCTCGAGCAGCACGTTGGGAACAACCTGCCAGGAGACGCCGTACTTGTCCTTAAGCCAGCCGCACTGCTGGGCGTTCTCATCCCCGCCTGCCGAGAGCTTTTCCCAGTAGTAATCCACTTCGTCCTGGGTCGCGCAGTTGATCTGCAGCGAGACGGCCTCGTTGAAGGTGAATAGCGGGCCACCGTTCAGTGCGCTAAACGCCTGCCCATCCAGCTCAAAGGCCACGGCCATGACCGATCCTGGCGGTTTGCCGTGGATCTCCCGCCCCGCTTCGCCATAGCGGCTGATGCGCACGATCCTCGAATTCTTGAAGATGGCGGTATAGAACTCGGCCGCCTCTTCAGCTTGATCATCGAACCACAGGCATGGATTGATCTTTTGCGTCGGTTGCATGGCGTTTCTCCTCTGCGGGACCAGTCACGGTTGAGAGTGGTCGTGACTGTCAGATAGTCGTCTGCGCCGACCGCAGATCGACAGCACCCGAAAGAGGATGGATGTATTTTTCAGCACCGGGGCGCTTTTCAGCTTGCCTCTCCAATATCACCCGATCACCAGTCCACTGACTTCTACCTCGCTCCGGTGCTGCCGGTGGCAAGCATGAACGGCCGTGGCTGTGTGCGTGACCGACTCGCCACATGCTCGCGGGCTCGGCCTTAAAGCAAAACGCCCGGCATGACCGGGCGTTTTTTCGAAGCGCTGTGCTGCACATCAGAACCGGTAGTTGGCACTCACTTCCAGGGTCCGTGGTGCACCCGGGGTGATCAGGTCGACCGAGCCGTGGGCGGAGGCGTAGTACTCCTTGTCGGTCAGGTTGGTCAGCCGCAGGGCGGCGTCCCAGGTCGGTTCGTTGTACAGCAGGGCGGCGTCGAAGGTGGTATAGCCGGGCATCACCACGTTGTTGTCCAGCGCGGTGAAGCGCTCGTCGACGTAGTTGGCGCCCATGCCCAGCCGCCAGCGCGGGGCCAGGCTGCGAACCAGCCAGAGGTTGGCGCTGTTGCGCGGGGTGAGGGTCGGTGTCTGGCCTTCGTTGGGCACGCCGTTGGTCTTGCTGTTGGACTTGGTGATCTCGGCGTCTAGGTAGGCGTAGCCGCCGTAGACCTGCCACTTGTCGCTGAGCTGGCCGCTAACCGTGGCCTCGAAGCCGTCGGTGCGCTGCTCGCCGGCGAGCACCGTGAGGTTGGGGTTGGCCGGGTCAGCGGTCTTCATGTTGGTGCGCTCCAGGCGGAACACCGCGGCGGTCACCGACAGGCGGCTGTCCAGGAAGTCCCACTTGGCGCCCAGCTCGTAGTTGGTGGTCTCTTCCGGCTCCAGGTGCTGGTTGCTCGGCGCCAGGGCGAACACTTCGCCGGACGGCTGGTAGCCGCGGCTCACCGACACGTAGTAGGACTGCACCTGGTCCGGCTGGTAGACCAGGCCGGCGCGCGGGCTCCAGGTCTTGTCGGTGCGGTCGAGGTCGACATTCTGCACGCGCTCGTCGTCGTACTCCTGGCCGAAGATGTCGTAGCGCACGCCGAGCAGGGCCTTCCACTGCGGGGCCAGCTCGACCAGGTCCTGTACGTAGAAGCCGGCGGTGTCCTGCAGGTTGGTGCCTACGGTGCGTGGTCCGACGGCGTGCTCCGGCACCGGCACCAGGCCGTCGCGGAACACCGGCACTTGGGCCACGTTGTTCTGGTTGACGGACCGCTGGTGCTTGTCCTGGTGGCCCAGCTCCACGCCGTAGAGCAGGTTGTGCGCCATGCCGGCGAGCTGCGCCTGCTGCTTGAGCTCGGTCTGGTTAAACACGCCATATTCGTCGCGGGCCACGTTGCCGCGGTTGAGCTTGACCAGCAGCTCACCGTTCGGCGCGGTGACGAAGCGGGTCGCGCTGGAGTCGGCCAGGGTGTTGTTGCGGTCCAGATCGTAGTGGTAGTAGCGGGTGGCGTTGGTCAGGGTCAGATCGTCACTGATCCGGTAGTCGACGCCGGCGGTGAAGGTGAACACCTCGCTGCGCGCGTAGTCCTGGTCCGGGTCGCCGGAGCCGAAGCGCGTCTCGCGGTCGACGTCCACCGGGCGGTTGCCGACCGCCGATGCGGGCAGGCGGGCCGCTGCCGGCTGGTAGGCGGCGAGCTGGCCGGGGATGCCGAAGTCGATCAGCCGCTTGTCGTACAGGTAAGTGGCGCCGAGGTTCAGCTCGAGGTCGTCGGACAGGCGGAAGTAGGCCGAGGGCGCCAGGGCCTTGCGGTCGATGTAGCCGTCGTCGCGGAAGGTGTCGCTGTCCTCGAAGGCGCCGGTGACGCGGAACGCCTTGTCGCGCTGCTGGTCGTCAGCCCAGCCGGCATCGAACTGGGTGCGGCGCTGGCCTTCGCTGTCGAAGCTGACGCCGACCTCTTGGCGCGGGGCGAAGGTGGGCTTCTTGCTGACGTTGTTGATCAGTCCGCCGGACGAGCCGCGGCCGTAGAGCACGGCGGCCGGGCCCTTGATCACCTCGACCCGCTCGATGTTGGACAGGTCGCGGAAGTACAGGGCGTCGTCGCGCATGCCGTCGACGAAGATGTCGCCGATGGCGCTGAAGCCGCGGATGGTGACCTGGTCGCGCTGGCCGTCGCCGTTGGACAGGCCGACGCCGGGCACGTTCTTCAGCACGTCTTCCAGCGACTGTGCGCCCTGGTCCTTGATCACGCTCTGCGGCACCACGTTGACCGTCTGCGGGATGTCGCGCAGCGGCGCGTCGATCTTCAGCGCGCTCTTGCTTTCGGTGGGCATGTAGCTTTGTTCTTCATATGCGCTGGTAACCGCAGTTGCCGGTATAGCCAAAGCTTCCTTGTTAGTTTCCGCCTGCACCGCTGGTATGACCAAAACACCCAGCATCGACAGCGATGCCGGGTTAATGCGCAATAAAGCCACCATAAGCCCCTTATTATGAGTAAAGAGACAAATGATAACGTTTCTGATTCGTGAATAAAACGTTTCGACTCAGATATTTGCCGTTTCCCAATGCCCCGGCAATAACGCCTCTCCTAAACGGCCGCCGGCACTCTGAGCAAACTGGCGCCGGTGCTGCTGGTGTCTGGGTTGGACCTCGCCTAAACCGGCGTGCAGACCGCCGGCGCAGGTGCCCAAGGGTGCCGCAGTTCAGCGTGGCGAGGTTCTCGGGGCTGCCATGGACGAGCGTGATATCCGGGACGAACACCTGCTCGTCAAGCAGGCCAAGGCAGGGATGAAACGGCAGATTGAGATCATGGGGAGTTTCGAGGAAGGCAGGCCACAAGGGTCGCTCAACGCGCCTGGCGATAGCCGAAGATGGATCGCCGATGTCGATCGCAATGCTGCGTGGCCGTTTCGACAAGGCCAGACAGGTCGCCAGATACCCAAGGCAGACTTCCAGTTCCGCGCCCTGCGCGCGAAAGCCAGTACCGACAAGGCCGAATCGAGCGGCGATATCCTGCAGGCTCGGGATCAGCTAGGTCACACCACAGTGGTGATGACCGAGCAGTAAATCCGCGAGAGGAAGGGTAAGAAAATCACTCTGACCCGCTGAGTTGCGGACCAAAGCCAGAATTGCGGACCATCGCCGGAAGGCGTTGAATTGTTGAAACTCGCATAAATAGTGGTGCCCGAAGCCGGACTCGAACCGGCATGACCTTTCGATCGAGAGATTTTAAGTCTCCTGCGTCTACCGATTTCGCCATTCGGGCAGTAGCGCGATACATCGCTGAAGTGAAACAGCCTTCGCTCGATGAGCGCAGGAATATATACAGCCAGAGCCTCTAGGTGCAAGTTTCTAGCGCCGTCCAGACAAACAAAAAGCCCCGTAAATCAATGATCTACGGGGCTCTCTATAATGGAGGCCGATGTCGGAATCGAACCGGCGTACACGGATTTGCAATCCGCTGCATGACCACTCTGCCAACCGGCCTCAAAACGAAGACGCCGCAATCTGCGGCGCCAACGTCAACAAATTGGAGCGGGAAACGAGACTCGAACTCGCGACCCCGACCTTGGCAAGGTCGTGCTCTACCAACTGAGCTATTCCCGCATGTCTTGGTGACGGGCGCCATTCTATAGAATCCAAACGCCTCGTCAACCCTTTGATTCAAAAAAGCTTATTTCTTTTCAACCGATGTGCTGAGGTGCGGCCAGGCGGCTAACAGGTATTGCAGCATGGACCATAAGGTCAGCCCGGCGGCGATGATCAGCAGCACATAACCCGACAGCACCCAGGCGTTCATTACCGCCGGATTAGCCAGCAGGATCACCAGGGCCAGCATCTGCGCAGCGGTTTTCCATTTACCCAGATTGGAGACGGCGACATGGGCACGGGCCCCCAACTCGGCCATCCACTCACGCAAAGCGGAAATGACAATCTCGCGGCCGATGATGATGGCTGCCGGCAAGGTCAGCCAGAAATTGGCATGTTCCTCGACCAACAGAACCAGCGCTACCGCCACCATCAGCTTGTCCGCCACCGGGTCGAGGAAGGCACCGAACGGCGTGCTCTGCTCCAGGCGGCGGGCCAAATAGCCATCGAGCCAGTCGGTGAACGCAGCCAAGCCGAACACTGCACTGGCCGCCAGATGGCTCCAAGGGAACGGTAAATAGAACAGTAGGATGAAGATGGGGATCAGCAGGACGCGCAGTACGGTTATTAGATTTGGGATATTCATCGGCACGATTAGGCTGCGAGGTGTGCGGGCATTCTACTCGCTGTGCAGAGCGGCATAAATCGACTCTGCCAGCTTTTTACTGATGCCCGGTGCTTTGGCGATTTCTTCCATGCTAGCGCGCATCAATTCCTGCAACCCGCCGAAATGGTTGAGCAGTTCGCGGCGCCGCTTGGGCCCGACTCCGGCGACCTGCTCGAGACTTGAGGTCGTGCGTGCCTTGCCGCGTCGCGCGCGGTGGCCGGTAATGGCAAAACGGTGGGACTCATCGCGGATCTGCTGAATCAGATGCAGCGCCGGCGAGTGGCCCGGCAACGTGAACTCATGGGCGGCATCATTCAGATAAAGGGTTTCCAGGCCCGGCTTGCGCGTCACTCCCTTGGCCACCCCCAGCAGGATCAGTTCCGGCACCGCGAGCTCCTGCAGCACTTCTTGCGCCATCGCCAATTGGCCTTTGCCGCCATCCACCAGCAGGATGTCCGGTAACTTGCCCTCGCCGTCCTTGATCTTGCTGAACCGTCGAGCCAGCGCCTGGCGCATGGCCGCGTAGTCGTCGCCAGCCGTCACACCTTCGATGTTGTAGCGGCGGTAGTCGGACTTGAGCGGGCCTTCGGGACCGAACACCACGCAGGAGGCCACGGTCGCCTCGCCACTGGAATGGCTGATGTCGAAACACTCCAGGCGCTGCGGTGGCTCGTCCAGATCCAGCGCTTCGGCCAAGGCATCGAAACGTGCAGCCAGATGCTGCCGATTGGCCAGACGCGCAGCCAATGCCTGCTCGGCGTTGGTGACGGCCAGTTGTTGCCAGCGCGCCCGCGTACCTCGTACACGGTGTCTGATACTCAACTCGGCGCCGCGCAACTCGTGAATGGCGTCGATCAGGGCCGGGAAGTCTTCGTGCGCGACGTTGACGATCAGCTCGCCCGGCAGGTCGCGCTCATGGCTGCTCAGGTAATACTGGGCCAGGAAGGCCGCCAGCACCTCGTCGACCTCCTCTTCGATCGCCACCTGGGGAAAGAAATTCTTGCTGCCCAGCACCCGACCGCCACGCACGCTAATCAGATGCACACAGGCGCCACCGGGGCTGACCGTCGCGGCGACCACATCAACGTCGCCGGTACCGCCTTCCATGCTTTGCTGATCCTGTACTCGCCGCAGCAAGGCGATCTGATCGCGCAGCTCGGCGGCTCGCTCGAAATCGAGGCTCTGCGCGGCCCGCTCCATGGCTGTCGACAGCTCTTCACTGAGGGCATTGCTGCGCCCCTCGAGGAACATCACCGAGTGACGCACATCCTCGGCATATTCCGCCGGCTCGACCAGGCCCACACATGGGCCTTTGCAGCGTTTGATCTGGTATTGCAGGCAGGGCCGGGTGCGGTTCTTGAAATAGCTGTCCTCGCATTGGCGCACCAGAAACGCCTTCTGCAGCAGGCTGAGACTTTCCCGAATTGCACCCGCGCTGGGATAAGGCCCGAAATACCGGCCCTTTTGCTTCTTCGCCCCGCGATGAATGCCCAGACGGGGATAGTCGCCATCGGAGAGAAACACGTAGGGATAAGACTTATCGTCCCGCAACAGGATGTTGTAGGGCGGCCGCCATTCCTTGATCAGCGTCTGCTCGAGCAGCAACGCTTCGGTTTCGTTGGCGGTGATGGTCGTCTCGACCTGGGAAATCTTGCCAACCAGTGCGGCGGTCTTGGGCGCCAAACCAGTCTTGCGGAAATAGCTGGCCAGGCGTTTCTTCAGGTTCTTGGCTTTGCCGACATAGAGCAGTTTGCCGCCCAGATCGAACATGCGGTAAACGCCGGGACGGCTACTGCATGTGGCGATGAAGACACTGGAATCGAAGGAGTCGACCATCTCAGCTGGTGGCGTCGACCATGCCGTGGCGCACTGCGAGCAGCGCAAGCTCCACATCGCTGGTGATCGCCAGCTTCTCGAAAATGCGATAGCGGTAAGTGTTCACCGTTTTCGGCGACAAGCAAAGCTTGTCAGAAATGCTCTGTACCTTCTGGCAGTCGGCGATCATCAGCGCGATCTGGATTTCCCGCTCGGAGAGCAAGTCAAAAGGCGAGCCATTGCTCTGCGGCTGGAATGGTTTCAACGCCAGTTGCTGAGCGATCTGGGGGCTGATGAAGCGCTGACCGGCGAACACCAGGCGAATGGCCTGGACCATCTCTTCCAGCGCCGCGCCCTTGGTCAAATAACCGGCGGCCCCGGCCTGCAGCAGGCGAGTGGGAAATGGATCGTCCTCACAGGCGGTGACGGCGATGACCTTGAGGTCCGGATGGCTGCGCAGCAGTTTGCGGGTTGCTTCCAGGCCGCCGATGCCAGGCATCTTGATGTCCATCAGCACCACATCTGGCTTGAGCTCACGGGCTTTCTTCAGGGCTTCCTCGCCGCAATCAGCCTGGCCAATGACTTGCAGGCCATCGATGTCGGCAAGCATGCGCGTGATGCCGGTACGAACCAGATCGTGGTCATCGACCACTAGGACCCTAATCAAACGACACCTCTTCGCAGGTCAAAGCCGCTCCCTGCAGCGGTCTTATTGGTTGTCGGCCACCTTATCAAAAACTCAAGGCCGCACCTAGCTTGACGAATGAAAGTCAAACTGCAAGCGCCAAAGTTCAGGCTTTCGGGGAGAGATCGGAGATCAGGAAGAGGATGGCGGAAGCGGTGAGATTCGAACTCACGGACCTGTTACAGTCGACGGTTTTCAAGACCGTTGCCTTAAACCACTCGGCCACACTTCCGCATAAGCGCGGGGCCGCAATATTACCGGAACGAAATACACTGTCAAACTCTCAACATTCGCAGCGCCAGAGCCTCTGTTATGCTTTCAGACGACTGCGGTCACGGAACCCTTAGCCCGAGTAGGAGTGTTGCCATGCACGAACAAGATTACGCCCTCAACCATACGCAGGTTGCGCAGCTCGAAGTCAGCCGCGTGCTGCGCAACACCTACGGCCTGCTGGCCCTGACCCTGGCGTTCAGCGGTGTGATGGCTTACGTCGCGCAGCAGATGAATGTTCGCCACATCAATATTTTCGTATTGCTGGCGGGCTTCTATGGCCTGTTCTTCCTGACCACCAAGCTGCGCAACTCGGCCTGGGGTCTGCTGAGCACCTTCGCCCTGACCGGCTTCATGGGCTTCACTCTCGGACCGATCCTCAACCGCTACTTGGGTATGCAAGGCGGTGCCGAAGTCGTCAGTTCGGCCTTCGCCATGACCGCCCTGGTCTTCTGCGGCCTGTCAGCCTATGTGCTGACTACCCGCAAGGACATGAGCTTTCTCAGCGGCTTTATCACCGCCGGCTTCTTCGTCCTGCTCGGCGCGGTGCTGGTCAGCCTGTTCTTCCAGATCAGCGGCCTGCAACTGGCGATCAGCGCCGGTTTCGTGCTGTTCTCCTCGGCGTGCATCCTGTTCCAGACCAGCGCGATCATTCACGGCGGCGAGCGCAACTACATCATGGCGACCATCAGCCTGTACGTGTCGATCTACAACCTGTTCGTCAGCCTGCTGCAGCTGTTCGGCATCATGGGTAGCGACGACTGATCTGTAATGCCTCGATCAAGCCCGCTTCGGCGGGCTTTTTCATGCCTGCCGCGAGCATCTTGGCCGTGCAGGCCGTATCATTTCGGCAGATTCAACCCGCGCAGGTAAGCCATGAAGTTCGCCATCGCCCTCTTCTCTCCGCCCCATGCCCCCTCTTCACGGCGCGCCCTGCGTTTCGCCCAGTCTGTGCTCGCCGGTGGCCACGAGATTGTGCGGCTGTTCTTCTATCAGGATGGGGTGCACAGCGCGTCGGCCAACGTCGTCGCGCCACAGGATGAGCTGGATAGCGCGGCCGAGTGGACGGCCTTCGTCCGCGAACAGCAACTCGACGGCGTGGTCTGCATCGCCGCGGCCCTGCGCCGCGGCATTCTGAATGAAGAAGAAGCACGACGTTATGAGCGTGCCGCCGCGAATTTGGCCCAGCCGTGGGAACTGTCCGGCCTGGGACAGTTGCATGAGGCGACACAGGTCGCCGACCGCCTGATTTGTTTCGGAGGGGCGTGAAGATGGCCAAGTCGCTACTGATCATCACGCGCCAGGCGCCTTGGGCAGGGCCCAGCGCTCGCGAAGCACTGGATATTGCCCTGGCCGGCGGCGCCTTCGACCTGCCGATCGGCCTGTTGTTTCTCGATGACGGCGTGTTCCAACTGGTCCGCCATCAGCAATCCGCCGCGCTGCAGCAGAAAGACCTGACCGCCAACCTGCAGGCCCTGCCATTGTTCGGCATCGAGTCGCTGTACGCCTCCAGCCGCAGCCTGGATGAGCGCGGTCTGCACACCGAAGCACTGAGTCTGCCGGTGCAGAGCCTGGATGACACCGCGCTCAGCGCGCTTATCGACCAATACGACCAAGTGATCACCCTCTGATGGCCACCCTGCACATCCTTTCCCACTCGCCGTTCAGCGACAGCCGCCTGAGCAGCTGCCTGCGCCTGCTGGGCGCCCATGACGGCCTGCTCTTGAGCGGCGATGCCGTCTATGCCCTGCAGCCCGGTAGCGCGCAACGACAAGCGCTGGAGCTGATGCCTGACAGCATCGCTCTGTTCGCCCTCGATGAAGACCTGCAGGCTCGCGCCCTGCAAGCGCCAGCACGCCTGCAGGCGGTTGACTATGCCGCCTTCGTCGAGCTCTGTACCCGCTTCGATAAGGTCAATAGCTGGCTATGACTGCGCTCCAACTCGGCGACCGCAAGATCGCCCTGGACAAAGATGGCTACCTGGCCGACCTCAACGACTGGTCGCCCAGCGTGGCCGAAGCCTTGGCGGCGCAGGAAGAATTGGTGCTCAGCGACGCGCATTGGGAAATCCTCCAGCTGCTGCGCGCGTTTTATGCCGAATTCCAGCTCTCGCCGGCGACGCGACCGCTGATCAAATACGTCGCAATGAGGCTCGGTCCGGAGAAAGGCAACAGCCTCAACCTCAACCGCCTGTTCAAGGGCACTCCCGCCAAACTCGCCGCCAAGCTGGCAGGCCTGCCGAAACCGACTAATTGCCTATGAATCCGTCACCGCTCACTCTGGTCACGCCAAGCGAACATCCCTTCGCCCAGTTCGTCCGCATTCTCGGCAAGGGCAAGCGCGGCGCGCGTGACCTGACCCGTGAAGAAGCCCGCGAGGCCATGGGCATGCTGCTCGATGGCCAAGTCGAGGACACCCAGCTCGGCGCCTTTCTGATGCTGCTGCGCCACAAAGAGGAAAACGCCGAGGAGCTAGCCGGCTTCACCGAAGCGGTGCGCGAGCGCCTGAACGTACCGCCGATCGCGGTCGACCTCGACTGGCCGAGCTACGCCGGCAAGAAACGCCATTTGCCCTGGTATCTGCTCGCGGCCAAATGCCTGGCCGGCCAGGGCCTGCGCATTCTCTTGCACGGCGGCGGCGCGCATACCGCCGGGCGCATGTACAGCGAGCAGTTGTTGGAGATCCTGCAGATACCGCTATGTCGCGACTGGCCGACCGTGGCCCGGGCGTTGGATGAGCAGCGTCTAGCCTTCGCCCCGCTGATGGATTGGATGCCGCGCCTGCAGCGGATGATCGACCTGCGCAACACCCTCGGGCTGCGCTCGCCGATCCACTCGCTGGCACGTATCCTCAACCCACTCAAGGCGCGCTGCGGCCTGCAGAGCATCTTTCACCCCGGCTATCAGGAGCAGCACCGCGAAGCCAGCCGCCTGCTCGGTGATACCGCCATCGTCATCAAGGGCGAAGGCGGCGAAATCGAGATCAATCCGGATGCCCACAGCCATCTGTACGGCACGCAGGGCGGTGAAAGCTGGGACGAGGAATGGCCCGCGCTCTCGGCCTTGCGCCACGTTAAACCCGCACAGCTCGATCCCGCCCATTTGGCCGCGTTCTGGCGAGGCCAGGTGGAAGATGCTTATGGCTTACTGGCGGTCCAGGCGAGCATGGCGCTGGCCCTGCGCGGGCTGGGAACGCCGCGGGAACAGGCCTTGGTGCTTGCCGGTCAATATTGGCAGGCGCGGGATAAATCGATTTGATCGATTAAACCCCCACGAATATTCCACTATTCGTTCGGGCGGGCTGACATAGACTGGACTCCTTCCGAACGAAACCAGGAGCCGAATCATGGGCCTGCTGATCGAAGGGCACTGGCGCGACCAGTGGTACGACACCAAACGCGACGGCCGCTTTCGCCGTGAAGACGCCCAAAGGCGCAACTGGATCACCGCCGATGGCGCCCCCAGCCCCAGCGGGGTCGGCGGCTTTCGCGCCGAGGCCGGCCGCTACCACTTGTATGTCTCCTTCGCCTGTCCTTGGGCACACCGCACGCTGATCTTCCGCCAGCTCAAGGGGCTGGCGGACTTGATCGACGTGTCGGTGGTCAGCTGGCTGATGGACGAACAGGGCTGGACCTTCGACACTGCCCACGGCTCGACCGGCGATACCCTCGACGGCCTGACCTATCTGCACCAACGCTATACCGTCGACGACCCGCGCTATAGCGGGCGGGTCACCGTGCCGGTGCTGTGGGACAAGCAGCAGAACCGCATCGTCAACAACGAGTCGGCGGAAATCATCCGCATGCTCAACAGTGCGTTCGACGATCTGACCGACAATCGCCTGGATCTCTACCCCAAAGCGCTACGTGGGGAAATCGACACGCTCAACGCGCGCATCTATCCGGCGGTCAACAACGGCGTATACCGGGCCGGATTCGCCACCACACAGGATGCGTACGAGGAAGCCTTCCAGGCGCTATTCGATGAGTTGGAGTGGCTGGAGGCGCGCCTGGGCCAGCAGCGCTATCTGGCCGGCGAGCGCCTGACCGAAGCCGACTGGCGGCTGTTCACTACCCTCATCCGCTTCGATGCGGTGTACCACGGCCACTTCAAATGCAACCTGAAGCGCATCGCCGACTACCCGAACCTATCGAATTGGCTGCGCGAGCTGTATCAGTGGCCGGGCGTGGCGCAGACGGTGAACTTCGAGCACATCAAGCACCACTATTACGCCAGTCACCGCACCATCAACCCGACTGGCGTCGTGCCGCTCGGCCCGCAGCTGGACTTCAACCTGCCCCACGACCGGCAGCGGCTGGCCGGCAAGGGAATCGCCATCCGCTAGGCTGCCGCGAAGGCCTCGCGCCGTGGGTGCGCCGTGCTTTTTTCACTGCCGCCCCTCGAACCAAGCCAGCTTGTCGCGCAACTGCACTACTTCACCGACGATCACCAGGGTCGGTGCATGGACTTCATGCCGGGCAACCAGCTCGGGCAGATTGGCCAGGGTACCGGTGAACACCCGCTGCTTGGCCGTGGTGCCCTGTTGGATCAGTGCCGCCGGCGTGCTGCCGGCGCGCCCATGGCGGATCAGCTGCGCGCAGATCACCGGCAAACCGACCAGGCCCATGTAGAACACCAGGGTCTGCCTGGGCGCCGCCAGCTCCGTCCAAGGCAGATCGCAGCTGCCGTCCTTCAGATGGCCGGTGACAAAACGCACCGACTGGGCGTGATCGCGATGGGTCAGCGGAATCCCGGCGTAGGCCGCGCAACCACTGGCCGCGGTGATCCCCGGCACCACCTGGAAGGGAATGCCGTGTTCCGCCAACTCCTCGATCTCTTCGCCGCCACGGCCGAAGATGAACGGATCGCCGCCCTTCAGGCGCAGCACCCGCTTGCCCTGCTGGGCCAGGGCGACCAGCTGCTGGTTGATTTGCTCCTGCGGCAACGCATGGTCGGCGCGCTGCTTGCCGACATAGATGCGTTCGGCATCGCGCCGGCACAACTCAATAATTGCGGGCGAGACCAGCCGGTCGTAGAGCACCACATCGGCCTGCTGCATCAGGCGCAGCGCGCGAAAGGTCAGCAGGTCAGGATCGCCCGGGCCGGCGCCGACCAAATACACCTCGCCCAAGGCCTGCGGGGCAGCGCCGCTGAGTTTGCTTTCCAGCAGCTGCTGCGCCTTGGTCGTCCGGCCAGCCAGCACCTGCTCGGCGATCGGGCCCTGGAACACCTCCTCCCAGAACACCCGGCGCTGCTGCACATTGGGCAGCAAGGCTTTCACCTGGGTACGGAAGCGTTTGGCCAGGCCGGCCAGCTGGCCGTAGGCGGCGGGAATCCACGTCTCGATCTTCGCCCTGATCAGCCGCGCCAGCACCGGCGCATCGCCACCGCTGGAGACTGCAACTATCAGCGGCGAGCGATCGACAATCGCCGGAAAGATCACCGTGCACAACGCCGGCGCATCGACCACATTGACCGGCAGGCCGCGGGCCTTGGCATCCTCGGACACCTGCGCGTTCAGCGGCTGGTCATCGGTGGCGGCGATGACCAGCACGCAGCCGGCGAGATCGCTTTCGCGGTAACCGCGAACCCAGGTCTCGCCGCCCTTCTGCCCGACCAGCTCGGTCAGTTGCGCTTCGATTTCCGGCGCTACCACGCGCAGCTGCGCACCAGCATCGGCCAGCAGCCGCGCCTTGCGCAGCGCGACCTCGCCGCCGCCCACGACGAGCACGGTGCGCCCTTGCAGGTTGTGAAACAGCGGTAAGAAATCCATAGCGATGCCTAACTCGTTGGTCGTAGCGATCTCGTCGCCAGGGCAAGCAAAGGGGCAAATTGGCTCGCCCCTAGCTCAATGGCCTCAGCCGATGATCTCGATGCCGCCCATGTAGGGCTTGAGCACCTCAGGTACACGGATCGAACCATCGGCCTGCTGATAGTTTTCCAGCACGGCGACCAGGGTGCGCCCGACCGCCAGGCCCGAACCATTCAGCGTATGCACCAGCTCCGGCTTGCCGGTTTCCGGGTTACGCCAGCGCGCCTGCATACGGCGGGCCTGGAAGTCACCGCAGTTGGAGCAGGAAGAAATCTCGCGGTATTTGTCCTGGCTCGGCACCCAGACTTCCAGATCGTAGGTCTTGACTGCGCTAAAGCCCATATCGCCGGTGCACAGGGTCAGCACGCGGTAAGGCAGTTCGAGCAACTGCAGGACCTTCTCGGCGTTGCCGGCCAGGCTTTCCAAGGCCTCGAAGGACTTGCCCGGCTCGACGATCTGCACCATCTCTACCTTGTCGAACTGGTGTTGGCGGATCATGCCGCGGGTATCGCGACCGGAGGCACCGGCCTCGCTGCGAAAGCACGGCGTGTGTGCGACCAGCTTCAACGGCAGCTGCTTGGCATCGAGAATCTCGCCGGCGACGATGTTGGTCAGCGACACTTCGGCGGTCGGGATCAGGTAGAAGTCGGCCTCGCCTTCGCGGCTGATCTTGAACAAATCCTCCTCGAACTTCGGTAACTGGCCGGTGCCCTGCAACGCCGGAGCCTGCACCAGATAAGGCGTGTACGCCTCTTCGTAGCCGTGTTCGCGGGTGTGCAGGTCGATCATGAATTGCGCCAGGGCCCGGTGCAGACGGGCAATCGGTCCGCGCAGCAGGGCGAAACGGGCGCCGGAGAGCTTGGCGGCGGTCTCGAAGTCCAGCCAGCCGTGCTGCTCGCCGAGAGCAACGTGGTCCTGGATGGCGAAATCGAAGGTTCTCGGGGTACCCCAGCTGCGCACTTCGACGTTGTGGTCCTCGTCGTCGCCGACCGGCACCGATTCGTGCGGCAGGTTCGGCAGGCCCAGGAGAATGCCATCGAGTTCGGCCTGGATCGCATCCAGCTCCTGCTTGCCCTGGTGCAACTCGGTGGCCATGCGCTCGACATCGGCCATCAGCGGTGCGATGTCCTCGTCACGCGCCTTGGCCTGGCCGATGGATTTGGAGCGCGCATTGCGCTCGGCCTGCAATTGCTCGGTGCGGGTCTGCACGGCCTTGCGCTGCGCTTCCAGGCCGTCGATGCGGGCCACATCCAGTTGAAAACCACGGGTCGCCAGACGCTCGGCTACGGCCTGCAGTTCGCTGCGAATCAGTTTGGGATCGAGCATGTTGGTTCTCGTCTATCAGAGTTTTGCAAAAGTCAGGCCTGCCCAGGTCGCGAGCAGACTGCCCAACACGCTGGCCGCCGCATAGCCCAAGGCCAGCGGCGCCTGCCCACCTTCCAGCAGGCGCAGGGTGTCGAGCGAAAAGGAGGAAAAGGTCGTCAGCCCGCCCAGGAACCCGACCATCAACCCCGCCCGCACTTCGACGGGAACATCCGGGCGCATCAGGAACAGGCCGTACAGATAGCCGATCAGCAGGCAGCCGACGATATTGACCGCCACTGTAGCCAGATAAAAATGCTGCGGCCAATGGGTCGATACCCAGTTGCCCGTGGCGAAGCGCAGCAGAGTGCCGATCATGCCACCCGCGGCGACCGCGAGAATCAACGGCATTATGGTTTTCTCCGTTGCCGTGGGCTGGCGCGATCTTGCGCAACCAGGTGCTGCAGTTTGTCGCGAATCTTCAATTCCAGGCCGCGCGGTACCGGCTGGTAGTACTGCCGGGGCTCGAGCGCGTCGGGGAAGTAATCTTCACCCGCGGCATAGGCTTCCGGCTCGTCGTGGGCGTAGCGGTACTCGTCGCCGTAGCCGAGCTCCTTCATCAGCCGAGTCGGCGCATTACGCAGGTGCAGCGGCACTTCCAGCGAGCCATTTTCCGCCGCGTCACGCATCGCCGCCTTGAATGCCATGTAGACCGCATTGCTCTTCGGTGCACAGGCCAGATAGACGATGGCCTGCGCCACCGCCAACTCGCCCTCCGGGCTGCCAAGCCGTTCCTGAACATCCCAGGCCGCCAGGCACAGGCTCAAGGCGCGTGGATCGGCATTGCCGATGTCCTCGCTGGCCATGCGCACTACCCGGCGGGCGATATACAGCGGGTCGCAACCACCGTCGAGCATGCGTGCGAACCAGTACAGCGCTGCGTCTGGATTGGAGCCACGTACCGACTTGTGCAATGCGGAAATCTGGTCGTAGAACGCCTCGCCGCCCTTGTCGAAGCGCCGCCGGCTGTCGCCCAGCAGGTTCTGCAACAGCTCAGTGCCGATGGCTTCGCCGTCCTCGGCCAGATCGGCGGCATTCTCCAGCAGGTTGAGCAGACGCCGGCCATCGCCATCGGCCGCCCGCAGCAGGATCTGGAAGCTTTCTTCGGGCAGGCTCAACTGACGCTTGCCGAGCCCCTTGTCTTCAGTCAGAGCACGCTGCACCAACTTGCGCAGCGCCGCCTCGTCCAGGCTCTTCAGCACATAGACGCGCGCCCGCGAGAGCAGCGCATTGTTCAGCTCGAAGGACGGGTTCTCGGTGGTGGCGCCAATGAAAATCAGCGTGCCGTCTTCCACATAGGGCAGAAAGGCATCCTGCTGGGATTTATTGAAGCGGTGCACCTCGTCGACGAACAGGATGGTCCGCCGTCCGTATTGCGCGGCCTGCTGCTTGGCCATCTCCACCGACTGGCGGATTTCCTTGACGCCCGACAGCACTGCGGAAATCGTCTCGAAATGCGCGTCGGAAACCTGCGCCAGCAGCTTGGCCAGAGTGGTTTTGCCGACTCCCGGGGGGCCCCAGAAAATCATCGAGTGCAGCGCGCCCTGCTCCAGCGCCTCGCGCAAAGGCTTGCCCGGCGCCAGCAGATGTTCCTGGCCGACGTACTCGTCCAGACTGGCGGCCCTTAAGCGGGCTGCCAGCGGCTGGGCGATGGGTTCGGAGCGGAACAGGTCCATGGGCTACGCAGGCGACCTCTTATTCCTGGATGACGTCGGCGCCGGCCGGAATCTGGAAGTTGAACTGGCCGGCGTCGACCGTCGGATTCAACTTCACGCCGAAGAACAGGATATTGGTGCGCTGACCGACGCTGTCGATCAACTGCATGTCATTGATGACGCCCTTGCGAAACGACAGCCGCAGGGTGTCGAACAGGGTGTCCGTGGCTTTCGGCTTGAGGGTGAAATCAACCACATCCCCCGCCTCCTTGTAGCTGATTTCGAAGTTCTCGCTGATCTTCGAAACATCACCGGACAGCAGCAATGCCGGGGTATGGGTCAGACGCTGGTCGAGAGTCTGGATGGTCACCTGCTGCAGGTCCGGGTCGTACAGCCAGACCTTTTCACCATTGGAGACCAGCAGTTGCTCCATCGGCGCATCGGTGTGCCAGCGGAACAGGCCCGGGCGCTTGAGCGTCATGTCACCGGCGGTTTCCTGCAATTGCGTGCCGGAGCCATCCAAAGTCAACTGCGAGAAGCGCCCGCTGATGGTTTGGGCCTTGTTGAGCATTTCGGTCAGACGCTGGATGGCCGCCTGGTCAGCGGCCTGGGCGTGCACCGCAGCAATGCTTAATACGGCAATCAACAACATGCGGATCAGGCGCATGAAAGTCCTCTATCGGTATATCGGTATGTAGAACTGCTGAAAACGTCGCGAGGAACACCAGAGCAGGCGAAAACAGGCGCGGATGCAGAGTTTACAAGCAGTAAACGCGCAATACCCGTTTAACTCGCCCCACCGAGCCCCGGCGTTCCCGCCGCAGATGACCTGGCCCGACCTTGCTCAGTCGCGCATCGGCCCTGGCGCAATCACTTCGCGCGAGCCGTTAGTGTTCATGGAAGTCACCACCCCGGCCATCTCCATGGCCTCGATCATCCGTGCGGCGCGGTTATAGCCGATTTTCAGTTTGCGCTGCACCGCGGAAATCGAGGCACGACGGCTCTCGGTGACAAAGCGTACGGCCTCGTCGTAGAGCGGATCTTCCTCGCTGCCCTCACCGCCACCTTCACCACCGTCGAAACCGCCGCTGGGGCCCTCTTCGGCGCCCGCCAGGATATCCTCGATGTAATCCGGTGCCCCACGCAGCTTCCACGCCTCGACCACGCGATGGACCTCTTCGTCGGAAACGAAGGCGCCATGCACGCGGATCGGCAGACCGGTGCCGGGCGGCAGGTAGAGCATGTCGCCATGACCCAGCAACTGCTCGGCGCCGCCTTGATCGAGGATGGTGCGCGAGTCGATCTTGCTCGATACCTGGAAGGCCATCCGCGTCGGGATGTTGGCCTTGATCAGACCGGTGATCACGTCCACCGACGGCCGCTGGGTGGCGAGGATCAGATGAATGCCCGCCGCGCGCGCCTTCTGGGCGATGCGAGCGATCAGCTCTTCGACCTTTTTGCCGACGATCATCATCATGTCGGCGAATTCGTCGACGATCACCACGATGGTCGGTAAGGCCTTCAGCAGTGGCGCTTCGTCGTCCATGCTCTCGCGGCGGTACAACGGATCGGTCAGCGGCGTACCCGCCTCCTCCGCGTCCTTGACCTTGCGGTTGAAACCGGCCAGGTTGCGCACGCCCATGGCTGCCATCAATTTGTAGCGCCGCTCCATCTCGGCAACGCTCCAGCGCAGGGCGTTGGCGGCCTCCTTCATGTCGGTGACTACCGGGCAGAGCAGGTGCGGAATGCCTTCGTAAATCGACAGCTCGAGCATTTTCGGGTCGATCATGATCAGCCGCGCCTGCTCCGGCGTGGACTTGAACAGGATCGACAGGATCATCGCGTTGACCCCCACCGACTTACCGGAGCCGGTAGTGCCCGCGACCAGCAGGTGCGGCATCTTCGCTAGGTCGGCAGTGATCGGCCTACCGCCGATATCGTGGCCGAGGGCGATGGTCACCGGAGATTTGGCTTCATCGTACTCGCTGGACTCCAACACCTCGGAGAAACGCACGATCTGCCGGTCCTCGTTGGGGATCTCGATGCCGACCGTGGTCTTGCCGGGAATGACCTCGACCACGCGCACACTGATCACCGCCAGAGAACGCGCCAAGTCCTTCGCCAGGTTGGAAATACGGCTGACCTTGACCCCGGCCGCCGGCTGGATCTCGAAACGGGTGATCACCGGGCCGGGATGCACGGACTCGACGATGACTTCGACGCCGAACTCCTTGAGTTTGATTTCCAGGAGACGCGACATGGCCTCCAGCGATTCCGGCGAGAAGCTTTTTTGCTTTTTCTCAGCGCGATCAAGGATCGAAATCGGTGGCAAGGTGCCCTCTACCGCGCTATCGACGAACAGCGGCGCCTGCTTCTCTTTTTGCACACGCTTGCTCGGCTCTGCGGTTTTCACCGGTTCGGGCGGGGTGATCGTCACTGGCGCGCGCTTCTCGCGTTCGCTCATGTGCTTGCTCAGGGCCTCTTCGCGCTCGATCAAGCGCTCCTTGACCCGGGCCTGCTCGCGGCGGTCCGGTACTACGGGGGCGGCCACCTCACTGACACGGTTGTCCACCTCGCGCAGCTGCGCCACCAGCTGCTTGCGCTCGAGCCGGGCGCTCCACCAGCGGTTGACGGCATTCTGGATCAGTTCGGCCAGATCGAGGGTGATCTTGCCAGTCAGATCCATGACCTTGAACCAGGAGAGGTCGGTAAAGACGGTCAGGCCAAAGAGGAACAGCGCAATGAACAACAAGGTGCTGCCCTGCACATTGAGAGCAGCCACTGCCAGCTGGCCCAGGCTTTCTCCCAGCGCTCCGCCTGCCGAGGCCGGCATGCTTGAGCCGGAATGGAAATGGATAAAGGCCAGGGTCGCGCCGGAAAGTACCAGGAACACCAAGCCGATCAGGCGCCAGGAGAACAGCCAGCCACTCCACTGCCAGGGCTCATGGCGAGCGCGGAACACCTGCCAGGTCTTCACCCCCAGCAACAACGGGAACAGGTAAGCAAAATAGCCCAAGGCCATGAACAGGATATCGGCGAACCAAGCGCCGGCGCGCCCGGCGGCGTTCTGCACCTGCTCGACGTTGCTGGTATGAGTCCAACCGGGGTCGTTCTGGTCGTAGGTCAGTAACGCCATCCACAGATAGAGGCAAAGCGCACCTAGCGCAATCAGCGCCCCTTCCTTGAGCCGGTAGGGCAACTGCTGACGCCATACCGGGGCCTGAGTAGTTGTGCTCGAATTCTTCAAAACGCGTCGTTTCCTGCGCCCGTGGCGCGTCCAACAATCGATTGACAACAGAAATGCGGCCTATTGTACGGCTTTGCCTGCATCATGCCACGCCGTGGCCGTAGGGCTCTCGCTCCCACTCTGCTTCGGTGTAGCATAGTCGGCAGTTGCTTTCGCGCGGCTCAATTTGAGCATGCATTCTCTTTTGTGACAAAGGCTTATGAGGTGTTTTTATGAGTGAAGTCAAGCATTCGCGCCTGATCATTCTGGGCTCCGGCCCGGCCGGCTACAGTGCCGCCGTTTATGCCGCGCGCGCCAACCTCAAGCCCACGGTCATCACTGGCATCCAGCCTGGCGGGCAGCTCACCATCACCACCGAAGTAGACAACTGGCCAGGCGATGTCGAAGGCTTGACCGGCCCGGCCCTGATGGAACGCATGCAGAAACACGCCGAGCGCTTCGATACCGAGATTGTCTACGACCACATTCATACCGCCGAGTTGCAACAGCGCCCCTTCATCCTCAAAGGTGACAGCGGCACCTACAGCTGCGACGCACTGATCATCGCCACCGGTGCCTCAGCTCAGTACCTTGGCCTATCCTCGGAAGAAGCCTTCGCCGGCAAAGGCGTCTCGGCCTGCGCCACCTGCGACGGCTTCTTCTATCGCAATCAGGTCGTCTGCGTAGTTGGCGGCGGCAATACCGCCGTGGAAGAGGCTCTCTACTTGGCCAATATCGCCAAGGAAGTCCACTTGATTCACCGCCGCGACAAGCTGCGCTCGGAAAAAATCCTTCAAGACAAACTGTTCGAGAGAGCCGCCAACGGCAATATCCGCCTACATTGGAACCAAAACCTGGATGAAGTGCTCGGCGACGCCAGCGGCGTTACCGGCGCCCGCCTGAAACACAGTCAAACCGGCGAAACCAAGGAGCTTCAACTGTCCGGTGTATTTATTGCCATCGGCCACAAGCCCAATACCGACCTGTTCCAGGGCCAGCTGGAAATGCGCGACGGTTATCTATTGATCAAGGGCGGCAGCGAAGGCAATGCCACCGCTACCGCTATCGAAGGCGTGTTCGCCGCCGGCGACGTGGCCGATCACGTGTATCGTCAGGCCGTCACCTCGGCGGGTGCCGGCTGCATGGCCGCGCTCGACGCCGAAAAATACCTCGACGACCTCTGAGGCCGCAGGGCTGGTGTTGGACCCGCCCTACCCTTCTGCAGAGCCCGCCATGCTGACCTGGCTGCACCGCGACTCACTGGCCTTCCCCCCGCTCGAAAAGGCTCTCCGCGAGCCTAACGGGCTGCTCGCGGCCGGCGGCGATTTGAGTATCGAGCGCCTGATCCAGGCCTACCGGCACGGCTGCTTCCCCTGGTATCAGGAAGGTCAGCCGCTGCTCTGGTGGTCACCAGATCCACGCACCGTGCTATTTCCAGACGAACTGCATGTTTCCCGCAGTTTGCGCAAACTCATGCGCCAAGGGCATTTCGAAGTTACTTTCGATCGCGACTTTGCCGCTGTGATTCGTGCCTGCTCCGCGCCGCGCAGCTATGCCGACGGCACCTGGATCACCCTGCCAATGCAGGCAGCCTATCTGAAGCTGCATCAGCATGGTATCGCTCACTCGATCGAAGTCTGGCGGGAAGGCGAGCTGGTTGGCGGCCTGTATGGCCTGGCAATAGGGCAACTGTTCTTCGGCGAATCCATGTTCAGCCGAGTCGACAATGCCTCCAAAGTCGGCTTCGTCACCCTGGCCGAGCAATTACGGGACTGGGGATTCGCGCTGATCGACTGCCAGATGCCGACCCAGCATCTGCACAGCTTCGGCGCTCGCGCCATTCCCCGTGCGGAGTTTTCCGGCTATCTGGCACGGCATCTGGATCAGGTCAGCGCAGCCGACTGGCTCGCCTAGGCGAGTCCCGTAGGCTGGCATACACTTATTCAAGACTTACCCCGAGACGCGACCATGACCGAGCTGGCTCGCTTGAAGTTCTATGCCACTCAGCCACATCCATGCAGCTATCTGCCCGAAGAACAGGCCACCACTCTGTTTCTCGACCCCAGTCAGCCGATGGATATGGAGGTCTACGCCGAGCTTTCGGAAGTAGGCTTTCGCCGTAGCGGCGATCACCTCTACCGCCCACACTGCCAGCACTGCAATGCCTGCGTTCCAGCCCGCATCCCGGCGAGCGTCTTTATCCCCAGCAGGCAGCAGCGACGCATTCTCAAGCGCAATTCCGAACTGCAAGTGCACGCGGTACGCCCGACCTTCTCGGAAGAGTACTACGCGCTGTACGTGCGCTATATCGAGCAGCGCCACGCCGATGGCGACATGTACCCACCCAGCCGCGAGCAGTTTTCAACCTTTCTAGTGCGCGACCTGCCCTTCGCACGTTTCTACGAGTTCCGCCAGCGCGAGCGCTTGCTGGCCATCGCAGTCACCGATGTCCTGCCCAATGGGCTTTCCGCGGTCTACACCTTCTACGATCCTGACGAAGAGCGCCGCAGCCTTGGCCGTTATGCCATTCTCTGGCAAATCGGTGAAGCAGCCCGCCTTGGGCTCCAGGCTGTCTACCTTGGTTACTGGATCAAAAATTGCCGCAAGATGAATTACAAGACTCAATACCGGCCAATTGAACTATTCGTTAATCAGCGCTGGGTCACCCTCACCTGAAGCCCTTGGCGGACTACCCCATTTTCGGGCACAATGCACGCCGATTTTGCCTGGAGCTTGTTGCTCCCGGCCATTCACTGAATACCGAGGGCTTTACTGCATGTCGAAAGAAGACAGCTTCGAAATGGAAGGCACTGTCGTCGACACCCTGCCCAACACCATGTTCCGCGTGGAGTTGGAAAACGGGCACGTCGTAACAGCGCACATCTCCGGCAAGATGCGCAAAAACTACATCCGTATCCTGACTGGCGATAAAGTGCGTGTCGAATTGACGCCCTACGATTTGAGCAAAGGCCGCATCACCTACCGCGCGCGCTAAGCCAATCCAAACAAAAACGCCCGGCATCTGCCGGGCGTTTTTGTTTGTCTCTTGTACCGCTAGACCAGCTCTGCCGTGGTTTCAAACTCAAAGGACAGCTCGCCGTCCTTCAGGTCGATATGCACCACCCCCCCATGCTCGGCCAACTCACCAAAGAGAATTTCTTCCGCCAGCGGCCGCTTGATCTTGTCCTGAATCAAGCGCGCCATTGGCCGCGCGCCCATCTGCACGTCATAACCAGCCTCGGCCAGCCAGCCCCGCGCCGTATCGCTGACCTCGAGAGTGACATGCTTGTCCTCGAGTTGCGCCTGCAATTCGGTGAGGAACTTGTCGACGATACTCTTGATCACCTCATGGCTCAGACGACCGAACTGAATGATGGTGTCCAGGCGGTTACGAAACTCCGGAGTGAAGCTCTTCTTGATGACTTCCATCGCATCAGTCGAGTGATCCTGATGGGTAAAGCCGATCGAAGCCCGCGCCGCGATTTCCGCCCCAGCATTGGTAGTCATAATCAGGATGACATTACGGAAGTCCGCCTTGCGCCCGTTGTTATCGGTCAGGGTACCGTGGTCCATTACCTGCAGCAGCAGGTTGAAGACTTCCGGATGCGCCTTCTCGATCTCGTCGAGCAGCAACACGCAATGCGGCATCTTGGTGATCGCCTCGGTCAACAGCCCACCCTGGTCAAACCCAACATAGCCGGGAGGCGCGCCGATCAGGCGCGAAACGGTATGCCGCTCCATGTACTCGGACATGTCGAAACGCACCAGCTCGATCCCCATAGCCTTGGCAAGCTGCCGAGCGGCTTCCGTCTTGCCCACCCCGGTTGGCCCAGCAAAGAGGAAGGAGCCGACTGGTTTATCCGGCGATTTGAGCCCGGCCCGCGACAGCTTGATCGCCGTGGATAGCGAGTCGATCGCCGCATCTTGGCCAAACACCGTGAGCTTGAGGTCACGCTCCAGGTTGCGCAGCAATTGCTTGTCTGAGCTGGTGACATTCCTCGGCGGAATTCGGGCGATTTTCGCCACGATATCTTCCACCTGGGCGACGTCGATGCGCGCAGCCCGCTTCTCCAGCGGCTGCAAGCGCTGGTAAGCGCCGGCCTCGTCGATCACATCGATGGCCTTGTCCGGCATGTGCCGATCATTGATGTAACGAGCGGCCAGTTCGGCGGCGGCGCGCAGCGCCTCATCGCTGTATTCGATACCATGATGCTGCTCGAAACGCACCTTCAGTCCACGCAGGATGCCGATGGTGTCCTCGACCGAAGGCTCGGTGACATCCACCTTCTGAAAACGTCGCGCGAGCGCACGATCTTTCTCGAAAATGCCACGGAACTCCTGGAACGTGGTGGAGCCGATGCAGCGGATCTCACCCGAAGACAGCATCGGCTTGAGCAGGTTGGAAGCATCCATCACCCCGCCAGAAGCAGCGCCTGCGCCGATGATGGTGTGAATCTCGTCGATGAACAGAATGGCGTGAGGCCGCTTACGCAGCTCATTGAGCAGCGCCTTGAAACGTTTCTCGAAGTCCCCGCGGTATTTAGTACCTGCCAGCAAGGCGCCAAGATCCAGGGAGTAAACCACGCTGTCGGCCAGCAAGTCCGGAACCTGGCTATCGACAATGCGCTTGGCCAGACCTTCTGCGATGGCGGTTTTACCAACCCCCGCCTCGCCCACTAACAGCGGATTATTTTTACGCCGCCGCGCCAGGATTTGCGCAACGCGCTCGACCTCATGCTCACGCCCCACCAGCGGATCGATCCGCCCCTGGCGCGCGAGGTCGTTAAGGTTGCTGGCATAGGCATCGAGCGGATTGCCGGAGGGCGAAGACTCGCCTCCCTCTTCGTCCTGCATCTCCTGGTCATTCAGGGAATGATCGCCATGCCCAGGAACCTTGGAAATGCCATGCGCAATGAAGTTGACCACGTCAATGCGCGCAATGCTCTGCTGCTTGAGCAAGAACACTGCCTGACTTTCCTGCTCGCTGAAGATTGCCACCAACACATTGGCGCCCGTCACTTCCCGCTTGCCGGAGCTCTGCACGTGAAATACGGCGCGCTGGAGAACCCGCTGAAACCCAAGCGTCGGCTGGGTTTCACGATCTTCGTCATGCTGGGGAATCAGCGGCGTTGTGGAGTCGATGAACTCCTGCAGGTCATGCCGCAGCCTGTCTAAGTTGGCGCCACAAGCGCGCAGCACATTGGCTGCCGCCTCATTATCCAAAAGCGCTAACAAAAGGTGCTCAACCGTCATGAACTCATGACGCTTTGCGCGAGCCTCTTTGAAAGCCAGATTGAGGGTGACTTCGAGCTCACGGTTTAACATAACTTCACCTCATACCCAAGCGGCCGGAGTTAACCGTCCTTCTCGATCTCACAGAGTAGCGGATGCTGGCACTCTCTCGCGTACTGGTTGACCTGCATAGCCTTGGTTTCAGCGATGTCGCGGGTAAACACTCCGCACACTGCCCGCCCCTCTGTATGGACGGCCAGCATGATCTTGGTCGCCAGCTCCCTGTTCAGGTTGAAAAACACCTCGAGCACTTCGACCACAAAATCCATGGGCGTGTAGTCATCATTGAATAGGACCACTTTATACATCGGTGGCACCTGCAACTTCGGCTTGGCCTCCTGCACGACTAGGCCGAAAGAATCACCCTCATGTGGCGCAGGATGATCCTGATTGAATGTTAGTCGAATCTGGCTGCTTACACGCATATTGGAATGAAAGGTTCGCGGCTGGAGAATGACGATGCTAGACGGACTTTGACCGATTTCGCAGGTGGTCGCCGTATAGCCTTGACTATCGGCAAAAGGGTGTTACAAACAGTGAATACCCATTTTGGGTATCAGGAGTTCCGCGCCCCATCCAAACCGGTCATTTCGCGCGGAATCGGGTGGATGATACTCCAGCTATGGAGTCCTTTGCAGAGGGATATCAGCATGCTTAGCGGTAAGGTCAAGTGGTTCAACAACGCCAAGGGCTATGGATTTATCCTGGCAGACGGCCGAGATGAGGACCTGTTCGCCCACTACTCGGCGATCCAAATGGAAGGCTACAAGACGCTTAAAGCTGGCCAACCGGTAAGCTTCGATATCGTTCAAGGCCCCAAGGGACTGCACGCCGTCAACATCAGCACGATTTCTGCATCGGCTGAAGCCCCCGCTACTGCCCCACAGACCCAGAGTTCTGCGCTCGAAGCTTAAGCTCAGTAGCATTTGACATAAAAAAGGCCGGTCAATTTGACCGGCCTTTTTCTTGCCGCGGATCAGCTCACATATGAGCGATCATGGCATCCCCGAACTCCGAGCAAGACAGCAGCTTGGCGCCGTCCATCAGGCGCTCGAAGTCGTAGGTCACTGTCTTCGCGGCGATAGCGCCATTGGTGCCCTTGATGATCAGGTCGGCAGCTTCGGTCCAGCCCATGTGGCGCAGCATCATCTCAGCAGAGAGAATGACCGACCCCGGGTTGACCTTGTCCTGGCCAGCATACTTCGGCGCGGTGCCGTGGGTAGCTTCGAACATGGCCACGTTGTCGGACAGGTTAGCGCCCGGAGCGATACCGATACCGCCCACTTCCGCCGCCAAGGCATCGGAGAGGTAGTCACCGTTTAGGTTCAGGGTGGCGATTACATCGTATTCGGCCGGACGCAGCAGAATCTGCTGCAGCATGGCGTCGGCGATGGCATCTTTGACCACGACGGTTTTGCCGGTGTTCGGGTTCTTGAATTGCATCCATGGGCCGCCGTCCAGCAACTCAGCACCGAACTCGTCACGGGCAACTTCGTAGCCCCAATCTTTGAAGGCACCTTCGGTGAACTTCATGATGTTGCCTTTGTGCACAATGGTCAGCGAGTCGCGGTTGTTATCGACGACGTACTGCAGAGCCTTGCGTACCAGGCGCTGGGTACCTTGCTTGGAAACCGGCTTGATGCCGATACCGCAATCCTGATCGAAACGGATCTTAGTGACACCCATCTCTTCTTTCAGGAACTTGATAACCTTAGTCGCTTCAGGCGAACCGGCCTTCCATTCGATTCCGGCATAAATATCTTCGGAGTTTTCACGGAAGATGGTCATGTCGACGTCGCCTGGCTTCTTGACCGGGCTGGGCACGCCTTCGAACCAGCGCACCGGGCGCAGGCAGACATACAGATCGAGTTCCTGACGCAGGGCTACGTTCAGCGAACGGATACCACCACCGACCGGAGTGGTCAGCGGACCCTTGATGGAAACAACGTAATCGCGCACGGCCTCCAGGGTTTCTTTCGGCAGCCAGGTGTCCTGGTCGTAGACTTTGGTGGCTTTCTCACCAGCGTAAACTTCCATCCAGGCGATTTTGCGCTCACCGTTATAGGCTTTCTGTACGGCCGCATCGACGACCTTGATCATCACCGGACTGATGTCGGCACCGATGCCATCGCCCTCGATGAACGGGATGATCGGGTTGTTCGGTACATTCAGGGACATGTCGGCATTGACGGTGATTTTGTCACCGGTTGCTGGCACCTGGATCTTTTGGTATCCCATGCTGGACTCCGTAGCTCGTGTGGTCTGACATCCCGCCGCGCGGATGGCGCGGCAGCTGGATCTTGGGTCTCGGAAAGGCGGGTCATTCTTGTAGTTTTTCTACAGAAAGTCACGCACTTTTCCATCTATCAGCGCGGCGAATTACTGCTCAGAGCCATATAAAACCAGCCTTTTATGCGCTCTTGTAGTAAGACTACAAGAGCGCTACAAAACCCGCCGAACAAGGCCGCAATTTATCCTAGCAGCTCATCACTCGCGCACCCTGACTCGCCGCCTGTTGCCGCGCTGGCTAATATGCGCCTCCCGAACGAGAGGACTCCATAATGCGCTTCACCCCTCATGTTACCGTCGCCACTGTGATTGAGAGCGAAGGCCGCTTCCTGCTGGTCGAGGAGATGGCGGGCGGCCGTGCCGTATTTAATCAGCCTGCCGGCCACTTGGAAGCCGACGAAAGTCTGATTGAGGCCGCCTTACGCGAGACGCTGGAAGAAACCGGCTGGGACGTCGAGCTGACGGCAGTCACCGGCATCTACCTGTATACCGCCGTCAGCAATGGCGTGACCTACCAGCGCGTCTGCTTCTCCGGCAGACCGCTGCAGCAACGGCCCAATCACTCGCTCGACGAGGGCATCCTTGGCCCACGCTGGCTGAGCCGAGCGGAGCTGGCCGCACAACCTGAACGCTGGCGTAGCGAGTTGGTTCTGCGCTGCATCGACGACTATCTCGGCGGCGAACGTTTTCCGCTGAGCCTGATCCGCATGCCTGCTTGAATCGCCTTGGCAGCCTGGCTGCTGATAGAATTCCATCCTTCACCCGAGCCAAGCCTCCGTATCGCCATGTCTGATCCAGTCCGCAATGCAACTCCACAGCGCGTCATCGTCGGCATGTCCGGTGGCGTTGATTCCTCCGTGTCCGCCCTTCTGTTGATGCAGCAGGGCTACCAGGTGGAAGGCCTGTTCATGAAGAACTGGGAAGAGGACGACGGCACCGAATACTGCACCGCCATGGATGATCTGGCCGACGCCCAGGCGGTCTGCGACAAGCTCGGGATCAAACTGCACACCGCCAATTTCGCGGCGGAATATTGGGATAACGTGTTCGAGCACTTTCTCACCGAATACAAGGCCGGCCGCACGCCGAACCCAGACATCCTCTGCAACCGCGAAATCAAGTTCAAAGCCTTCCTCGACTACGCCTTGACCCTCGGCGCCGACCTCATCGCTACCGGTCATTATGTGCGCCGCCGCGATAGCGACGGGCGCACCGAACTGCTCAAGGGCCTCGACCCGAACAAGGATCAGAGCTACTTCCTCCACGCCGTGGGCGGCGAGCAGATTGCCAAGACCCTGTTTCCGGTTGGCGAACTGGAAAAGCCCGCGGTCCGCGTCATCGCCGAGCAATACGAACTGGCCACGGCGAAGAAGAAAGACTCTACCGGCATCTGCTTTATCGGCGAGCGCCGTTTCAGCGACTTCCTCAAACAATACCTGCCAGCCCAACCGGGCAACATCGAAACCACCGAAGGCCAGGTGATTGGCCGCCATCATGGCTTGATGTACCACACCATCGGCCAGCGCCAAGGCCTGGGTATTGGCGGTCTGAAGGATGCCGGCGAAGAGCCCTGGTACGTATTGAGCAAAGTCCTTGAGCGCAATGTCCTGATTGTCGGCCAGAGCAACGACCATCCCTGGCTGTTCTCCCGCGCCCTGCTGTGTTCAGAGATCTACTGGGTCAATCCCATCGACCTGAGCCAGCCGCGCCAGTTGAACGCCAAGGTGCGTTATCGCCAGAGCGACCAGGCCTGCACCCTGGAAAGAACCGCCAGCGGCTACCGCGCGACATTCGCCCAGCCGCAACGGGCGGTGACGCCCGGCCAATCGGTGGTGTTCTACGACGGCGCGGTTTGCCTGGGCGGCGGCGTGATCGAAACCGCCGAGCCCTGGAACAGCAAGGATCCGCACCCATGACGCCAATGCAGGAACAACTGGTGGCCCTCGGCGCGGTCTTTGAGGCGGCAGTCCTGGTCGACAAAATCGCCCGCACCGGCCAGATCAGTGAAGCCCCGCTGGGCTGCATGCTCGGTAGCCTGCTGATACGCAACCCCGAGAACACGTTGGAAATCTACGGTGGGGACGATCTCAATCTGCGTGATGGCTACCGCGCTCTGGCCGGCGCCCTCGAGCGCGAGCCGGCCAGCCTGCAGCGCGAACCACTGCGCTATGCCCTCGCCCTGCTCGGCCTGGAGCGCCAGTTGGCCAAGCGCGATGACATGCTGCACGTCATCGGCAGTCGCCTCGATCAGATTCAGCAGCAGGTGCAGCATTTCAGCTTGACCCACGAAAACGTCGTGGCGAGTTGCGCCAGCCTTTATCAGGACACCTTGAGTACCTTTCGTCAGCGCATTCAGGTGCAAGGCGACATGCGCAACCTGCAGCAGCCAAACAACGCCGCAAAAATCCGCGCCCTGCTGCTAACCGGCATCCGCTCGGCTCGTCTGTGGCGCCAGCTGGGAGGCCATCGCTGGCAGCTGGTTTTCAGTCGCCGCAAGATGCTCGCCGAGCTGTACCCGCTGATGCGCGGCTGACCCCGGCCATCGGCGCAAGACACGACGCTAATCGGCTAGCCGCGGGCCGGGCGCGTTTTTCATGTATGATACGCCCCCATTTTCGTTAGCCGACTGTCCGAGAACGCCCTCCATGCAGCTCTCCTCGCTCACCGCGGTTTCCCCCGTCGACGGCCGTTACGCCGGCAAAACCAGCGCCCTGCGCCCCATTTTCAGCGAATACGGCCTGATCCGCTTCCGCGTCATGGTCGAAGTGCGCTGGCTGCAGCGTCTGGCCGCGCACCCGGGTGTTCCGGAAGTCGCGCCCTTCTCCGCCGCAGCCAATACCCTGCTCAACGGCCTGGTCGATGACTTCCAGCTGGAGCACGCCGAGCGCGTCAAAGAGATCGAGCGTACCACCAACCACGACGTCAAAGCCGTGGAGTACCTGCTCAAGGAGCAGGCCGCCAAGCTGCCGGAGCTGGCCACGGTCAACGAGTTCATCCACTTCGCCTGCACCAGCGAGGACATCAACAACCTGTCCCACGCCCTGATGCTGCGTGAAGGCCGCGACCACGTGCTGCTGCCACTGATGCGCCAGATCGCCGGCGCGATCCGTGAGCTGGCGGTGAAGTTCGCCGACGTGCCGATGCTGTCGCGCACCCATGGCCAGCCGGCTTCGCCGACCAGCCTCGGCAAGGAGCTGGCCAACGTGGTCTACCGCCTCGAGCGACAGATCGCCCAAGTGGCTGGCGTGCCGTTGCTGGGTAAGATCAACGGTGCCGTGGGCAACTACAACGCCCACCTGTCGGCGTATCCGCAGGTCGACTGGGAAGCCAACGCCCGCCAATTCATCGAAGGCGACCTCGGTCTGGCCTGGAACCCCTACACCACCCAAATCGAGCCGCACGACTACATCGCCGAGCTGTTTGACGCCATCGCCCGTTTCAACACCATCCTCATCGATTTCGACCGCGATGTGTGGGGCTACATTTCCCTCGGCTACTTCAAGCAGAAGACCGTGGCTGGTGAAATTGGCTCATCGACCATGCCGCACAAGGTCAACCCGATCGACTTCGAAAACTCCGAAGGCAACCTCGGCATCGCCAATGCGCTACTCCAGCACCTAGCCAGCAAGCTGCCGATCTCGCGCTGGCAACGCGACCTGACCGACTCCACCGTGCTGCGCAACCTCGGCGTCGGTTTCGCCCACAGCGTGATCGCCTACGAAGCCAGCCTTAAAGGAATCAGTAAGTTAGAGCTCAATGCTCAACGTATTGCTGACGATCTGGACGCTTGCTGGGAAGTGCTCGCCGAACCGGTGCAGACAGTGATGCGTCGCTATGGCATCGAGAACGCCTACGAGAAGCTGAAGGAGCTGACCCGCGGCAAAGGCATCAGCGCCGAAGCCCTGCAGCACTTCATCGACGGCCTGGATATTCCGGCGGAAGCCAAAGTGCAACTGCGTGCCCTGACCCCCGCGAGCTATATCGGCAATGCCGCCGCTCAAGCCAAGCGCATCTGACAGCCCCCTCTTTTTTGCACGCCCGGCTGTGCCGGGCGTTTTTATTTCAAAGGCTTAACTATGAATCCTGATACTCCTCTTCAACTTCTGGGCGGCCTGACTGCACGTGAATTCCTCCGCGATTACTGGCAGAAGAAACCCCTGCTGATCCGCCAGGCACTGCCAGGGTTCGAAAGCCCGATCTCCGCCGATGAGCTGGCGGGGTTGTCGCTGGAAGAGGAGGTCGAATCACGCCTGGTCATCGAGCACGGCGTGCGCCCCTGGGAGCTGCGCCGCGGCCCCTTCGGCGAAGACGACTTCAAGAACCTGCCGGAACGCGACTGGACCCTGTTGGTGCAGGCCGTCGATCAGTTCGTGCCTGAAGTCGCCGAACTGCTGCAGCACTTCCGCTTCCTACCCAGCTGGCGCATCGATGACGTGATGATCAGCTTCGCTGCGCCTGGCGGCAGCGTCGGGCCGCACTTCGACAACTATGATGTCTTCCTGCTCCAGGCCCAGGGCCAACGGCGCTGGAAGATTGGCCAGACGTGCGACTCTGACAGCGAACTACTGGAGCACGCCGACCTGCGCATCCTGGCCAACTTCGAGCAGAGCGATGAATGGGTGCTGGAGCCTGGCGACATGCTCTATCTGCCGCCGCGCGTGGCGCATTTCGGTACCGCCGAGAACGATTGCCTGACCTATTCCGTAGGCTTCCGCGCGCCCAGCGCAGCCGAAGTACTGACCCATTTCACCGACTTCCTCAGCCAATTCCTGCCTGACGAAGAGCGTTACAGCGATGCCGGCATCGCGCCGACCAACGACCCGCACCAGATCCAGCACGATGCACTCGAGCGCCTCAAGGCGCTGCTGGCCGAACACATGGGTGACGAACGTCTATTGTTGACCTGGTTTGGTCAGTTCATGACCGAGCCACGCTATCCCGAGTTGGTGGCTGGCGCCGAACTTGGCGAAGAAGACTTCCTAGCCAGCCTGGAAGACGGCGCCGTGCTGATCCGCAACCCAAGCGCGCGCCTGGCCTGGTCCGAGGTGAACGAAGATCTGCTGCTGTTCGCCAGCGGCCAGAGCCGCCTGCTGCCGGGCAACCTGCGCGAACTGCTGAAACTGATCTGCGCCGCCGACGCCTTACATCTCGACAATCTCGGCCGATGGCTAGCCGACGACGAGGGGCGTAAGCTGCTGGTGGAACTTATCAAGCAAGGAAGTCTGGAGTTTACTGATGAATAACCTGCATGTCCGCGTCGCCGATTGGCAGAAAGACAACGCCGATCTGCGCCGAATTCGCGAGACGGTCTTTATTGCCGAGCAGGCAGTGCCGCCAGAGCTTGAATGGGATGCCGAAGACCCTCATGCCGTACACTTCCTGGCCCTCGACGGCGACTACGCGATAGGCGCCGCGCGCCTGCTGCCCGACGGCCATATCGGCCGCGTGTCGGTTCTCAAGGATTGGCGCGGACTGAAGGTCGGCGAGGCGCTGGTAACCGCTGCAATCAAGGAGGCCGAACGGCGTGGCCTGACCCGGCAAATGCTCAGCGCCCAGGTGCATGCGACCCCCTTCTACGAGCGCCTGGGCTTTGCCGTGGTCAGCGGCGAGTTCCTCGACGCCGGCATTCCCCACGTCGATATGGTGCGCCAAAGCCGCTGAGGTCAGGATGAACGACGACAACGCCCCGTCACCTGAAGCGAACGCCGAGCCAGTGGAACTGCCGGCCATTGAGTTTCAGTCACCGGGGCGTTACGTCGTGCACAACCCGCCCAGCCCGCAAACTGAACCGCAGCCCTGGGAGCCGGCCCCGTTCATGCTTGGCAGGCACCAGCCCCTGGAGCACTTCAGCCAACCCGCCGACGCCCGTGCCCATGCCCTGGCGCTCCTGCAGCAGGCGCAACGCAGCCTGTGCCTGTACAGTCCGGACCTCGAAGCCTGGCTGTACAACCACAGCAGCGTGCAGGATGCCTGCACCCACTTCTTGCTGGCCAACCCGAAGAATCGCCTGCGGATTCTCCTGCGTGATACCACCCGCGCGACCAGAGAGGGGCACCGCTTGCTCAACCTTGCGCGCCGCCTGCCGAGCAACCTGCAGATCCGCAAACTGCATCCCGATCACCCCAGCGAAGAGGTCGCTTTTCTGCTGGCGGACGGCCGGGGCCTGTTGCTGCGCCCCGAACCCGAACAACCCGCCGGCTATGCCTTGTATAACGACCCCGGCCGGGTGCGCCAGCACCAGGCGCAATTCAACCAAGCCTGGGACCTGAGCATCACCGATCCCGATTTGCGGAGCTTTCTGCTATGAACCTGCGCGCCTCGCTTGCTGCCCTTCTGCTGGTCTGTTGCCAGCCACTACTCGCCGCCACCGAGGTAATCCCGCTCAACTACCGCACCGCCGAAGATGTGCTACCGGTCGTACAGTCGGTACTGGGCAACGAGGGGCGCGTGAGCCCCTATGGCAACCAGCTGATCGTCAATGCCTCACCGGCGAAGATTCAGGAGCTCCGTGACCTGCTCAATCAGCTGGACACCCAACCCAGACGCCTGCTGATCAGTGTCGACACGTCCGACGCCAGCCACATGAATGACCGTGGTTACGCGGTGAATGGCTCGGCCAGCGCTGGCAACGTGGAAATCCAGGCCGGCCGCGGCGAGGTCGGCGGCCGCGATCAGGTACGCATCATCCGCAACAGCACCGCCAGCCGTGGCGGTGGCACCCAGCAAGTACAAGCGACCGAGGGCTACCCGGCGCTGATCCAGGTCGGCCAGAGCGTGCCGCTCACCACCACTAGCGTCGACCCGTACGGCGGCGCCTACAACGACACCCGATACCGCGATGTCACCCGCGGCTTCTACGTGACCGCCAGCCTCACCGGCGACATCGTCCACGTCAGCATCAGCAGCAACAACGACCGCCTCAGCCAGACCCAACCTGGCGCCATCAACGTGCAGAGCACTGACACCCGGGTCAGCGGCCGTCTTGGCGAGTGGATAACCATTGGCGAAGTCAATGAGAGCAGCCAAGCCGATCAAGGCGGCTTTCTTCAGCACCGTTCGACTCAGGGGCGTGACGATATGACCTTACGCCTCAAGGTCGAAGCCCTGGACTGACACCCCGACTCCTGACCGAACAGTCGCCTCTAAAAAAATATGTAGTAGTGATAAAAAAGCACTACAAAACGTTTGACGGACATTTGTTTGAAAGGCATCATGGCCCCGCTCCCGCTAATCAGGGGCTCTGGAAAGGGCCTCCGGATCGCGCTCTAACTTAGCAACCTGAGCCGATCCGTGTTGTACAGCCCACAAGGCGGTTTGACGAGATTGCGACTGGAACGAAGTTGTCCTGAGGGACGGGGAAGCGTTTTAGCGTATCAGCCAGATTGACCTGTTCAGCCCAGCGAATCGCCCGACGGCACCCACGAGCCAACCCGCGATTCGAGCCAAGCTCACGAATATGGTCATCTAACTGTTCGTTTCGTCCCCCCTCCTCCCAGTTTCAACCTCGTCTTGGTCAATACCTCGCCACACTGCGGTGAGCCACCCGCAACAATGCCTTCGGAACCTTAGGTTTTCAGTGGGGTTTTGAGTGGGAAGCCGGTGCTCAACCAAACACACACTTTGAAGGATTGACCATGTCAGCTTATCAAAACGACATCAAGGCCGTTGCCGCGCTGAAAGAGACGTTCGGCAGCAGCTGGAGCGCTATTGACCCTGAGTCCGTGGCCCGCATGCGCGCCCAGAACCGCTTCAAAACCGGTCTGGAAATCGCTCAGTACACTGCCGACATCATGCGCAAAGACATGGCCGAGTACGATGCTGACTCCTCCGTCTACACCCAGTCGCTGGGCTGCTGGCATGGTTTCATCGGTCAGCAGAAGCTGATTTCGATCAAGAAGCACCTGAAGACCACCAACAAGCGCTACCTCTACCTGTCGGGCTGGATGGTTGCTGCTCTGCGTTCGGATTTCGGTCCGCTGCCGGATCAGTCCATGCACGAGAAAACTTCGGTTTCCGGCCTGATCGAAGAGCTGTACACCTTCCTGCGCCAGGCTGACGCCCGTGAGCTGGACCTGCTGTTCACCGCTCTGGACGCTGCCCGCGCTGCTGGCGACAACGCCAAAGCTGCTAACCTGCAGAACCAGATCGACAACTACGAAACCCACGTAGTGCCAATCATCGCCGACATCGACGCTGGTTTCGGTAACCCGGAAGCCACCTACCTGCTGGCCAAGAAGATGATCGAAGCGGGTGCTTGCTGCATCCAGATCGAAAACCAGGTTTCCGACGAGAAGCAGTGCGGCCACCAAGACGGCAAAGTCACCGTGCCACACGCTGACTTCCTGGCCAAGATCAACGCTGTTCGCTACGCATTCCTCGAGCTGGGCATCGACAACGGCGTGATCGTTGCCCGTACCGACTCCCTGGGTGCTGGCCTGACCAAGCAGATCGCTGTTACCAACCAGCCGGGCGACCTGGGCGACCAGTACAACTCCTTCCTGGATTGCGAAGAAGTTTCCGCTGCCGACCTGAACAACGGCGACGTGGTACTGAACCGCGGTGGCAAGCTGCTGCGTCCTAAGCGTCTGCCGTCCAACCTGTTCCAGTTCCGTGCTGGCACCGGTGAAGCGCGCTGCGTACTGGACAGCATCACTTCGCTGCAGAACGGCGCTGACATGCTGTGGATCGAAACCGAGAAGCCACACGTCGGCCAGATCGCAGAAATGGTTAACGAAATCCGTAAAACCATCCCGAACGCCAAGCTGGTTTACAACAACAGCCCGTCGTTCAACTGGACCCTGAACTTCCGCCAGCAAGTGTTCGATGCGTTCGCTGCCGAAGGCAAAGACGTTTCCGCCTACGACCGCACCAAGCTGATGAGCGTCGAATACGACGAAACCGAGCTGGCTCAGGTTGCTGACGAGAAGATCCGTACCTTCCAACGTGATGGTTCCGCTCAGGCTGGTATCTTCCACCACCTGATCACTCTGCCGACCTACCACACCGCCGCGCTGTCCACCGACAACTTGGCCAAAGGGTACTTCGCAGACCAGGGCATGCTGGCCTACGTGAAAGGCGTTCAGCGTCAGGAGATCCGTCAAGGTATCGCCTGCGTTAAGCACCAGAACATGTCCGGTTCCGACATCGGCGACGCTCACAAAGAGTACTTCGCTGGTGAAGCGGCCCTGAAAGCCGGCGGCAAAGACAACACCATGAACCAGTTCAGCTAAGAACCGGTTCACTCAACCGAGACCACGATCAAGGTTGAGTGTGTTGATAAAAACCCCAGCAGAAATGCTGGGGTTTGTTTTTTGGGCACATCCATAAAGATGTGCGTTTGAGCACGCCTGGCCACCCCGGCCAAGCGTTGTCATGTTTTCGTCTTGCTCAGGCTTTAGCGTCAAGGCTCCGTGATTCACCCACATGGAGACCAGCTGTGAACGAGCAAAATGACAACGCCGGGCTGTTTGGCAGCGGCGACGAAGCCCCTAGCAATCATTCCAACAATCCTCACTTCAATGACTTGGTCGCGGGTATCACCCGCCGCCAGATCCTGGCGAGCAGCGCCGCACTAGGCAGCCTGGCCTTTCTTGGCGCAACCCTGCCGAGCCTTGCCGAGGCCGGCGAGCAAACCGTTGCCAGTCAGCCACTCAAGCGCCGCAATCGCCTGCCGTTCACCGCCATTCCGACCAGCCGCGCGGACACCATTAGCGTACCGCCAGGCTACAAGGCCACACCCTTCATTCCCTGGGGCACACCGATTACCGGCCGTTACCCGGCCTTTGCCGATGACGCCAGCAACAGCGCCCAGGATCAGGCAGAGCAGACCGGCATGCATCACGACGGCATGCACTTCTTCCCTATCGATGCCCAGCGCGGCCTCGGCCGGCAATCCGATCACGGCCTACTAGTGCTGAACCACGAGTACATTGACGCGCCGCTGCTGCACCCTAACGGCCCGACTGTGGTGAATGGCAAGCGCGTCAACGCCGAGGAGGTGCGCAAGGAAATCAACGCCCATGGCGTATCCGTGGTCGAGATCCGCCGCAACGTGCGCGGCGAATGGGATGTAGTGCCGAGCCCGCGCAACCGCCGCATTACTGCCGCCACGCCTATGCAGATCCGTGGTCCGGCCCGTGGCCACAAGCTGCTGCAGACACGCTACAGCCCGGATGGCAAGGCTACTCGCGGAACGCAGAACAACTGTTCGAACGGCTACACCCCCTGGGGCACCTATCTGACCTGCGAGGAGAACTGGGCCGGCTACTTCGCCAGCGCCGACGCCGATATGCCGCGCGAACTGAGCCGCTACGGCCTGCGCAGCAGCAGCCGCTTCGGCTGGAATACGCTGCCTGGCGATGAGTTCGAGCGCTTCGACGCCACCCGCAAAGGCGCCAGCGCCACAGCCGACTACCGCAACGAGCCCAATCACTTTGGCTGGATCGTCGAGATCGATCCCTTCAACCCCGAGTCGGTACCGATCAAGCGCACAGCTCTTGGCCGCTTCGCCCATGAGGGACTGATCTTCGCCCCGGCCAAAGCCGGACGCCCCTTGGTGTGCTATTCCGGGGACGATTCGCAGAACGAGTACCTATACAAATACGTCAGCCGCGACCGCTATTGGCCAGGCTTCAGCCATGGTCGCCTGCTCGACGAGGGAACCCTGTATGTCGCACGCTTCAACGCCGATGGTAGCGGCGAGTGGCTGGCACTGGACATCACCAATCCACGCTTCCTCAAAGCCTGCCTCACGGCCAGAGTCACCTTTGCCGACCAGGGCGAGGTACTGATTAACACCCGCCTGGCGGCCGATGTGGTCGGCGCCACCAAGATGGACCGCCCCGAATGGGGCGCAGTGCATCCGGATACCGGCGAGGTCTACTTCACCCTCACCAATAACACCGCCCGCACCCTTGCGGATGCCGCCAACCCACGCATCGCCAACGCCTACGGGCACATCATCCGCTGGCGCGAACAGAGTCGAGACCACACTGGCACCCGCTTCAACTGGGACCTGTTCTTGCTTGCCGGACCGCAAACCGACAGCCGCGGCCCGGATGGCACAGCGCTGACAGCCGACAACACTCTCGCCAGCCCGGACGGCTTGTGGTTCGACCCAGATGGCCGCTTGTGGATCCAGACCGACATGAGCGGGAGCCAACTCAGCAACGGTCCATTCGGCAATAACCATATGCTGGTTGCCGATCCACGCAGTGGTGAACTCAAGCGCTTCCTCGTTGGCCCGCTGGGCGCAGAGATCACCGGCATCACCGCCACGCCAGATTTCCGCACGTTGTTCGTCAACATCCAGCACCCCGGCGAAGGCTCGACCGCGACCAACCTGCTCAGCTCCTGGCCTGACGGCCCAGGCAAGCGACCACGCTCATCTACCGTAATCATCACTCGCGAGGATGGCCGCCACATATTGTGAGCCCAGACCGACCAGCCCCTCTTCGGCCGGCCAACCATGGCCGGTCATTTTCCCGCAGGCTTCACTCTCGGGCCACGGCGAAGCAACAGAGAAGCGCTTCAAACTCCGCCTAAGGCACTTGCCAACCCCCGAACTTGTCCAAACAGTCGTCACTAGTCGCAGGTCTATAGCGACCTCGCCAGCACAAGGGCACTGGATGGAGTACATCGGTCAAATCGCGATTAAAGCAAGCGGGATTGACTCAGACTTGACCGCAATAGTTGCGCGGGCATCAAATCAGGAAAGACGACAAGCAATTAAATGATAATAGTTATTATCTGCATGCAGACATACTCATCGCAACTGTTCGATGGATATACGACTAAAGCCGCAAAACCCTCGAGGAGGCCCGCAAGACGCTGATTTTGCGCGATTCTGGACTGTCATACCTGAACGCTAAGTTAATTTTTTATAAGGAAAAATTTACTTAGCGTGGCAGACACGCATAAAATTAGAGGAATCGATTGCTGGCTAAGCATCTGCCCCCAGCGACTCCACTTTTATTATGTATCGCCGCCCCTTGTCTAAGGAGTCCCGGCATGACTGCTGAAACTATCGCCACCGTGTCCCACAACTGGGGCTTTGCCATTTTCCTTCTGGGTGTCGTCGGCCTCTGCGCCTTCATGCTCGGCGTTTCCAGCCTGCTGGGCAGCAAAGCCTGGGGCCGGAGTAAGAACGAACCCTTCGAGTCCGGCATGCTGCCCACCGGTAGTGCTCGCCTGCGCTTGTCCGCCAAATTTTATCTGGTCGCGATGCTGTTCGTGATCTTCGACGTTGAAGCCCTCTTTCTCTTCGCCTGGTCGGTGTCGGTTCGCGAAAGCGGCTGGGCCGGCTTCATCGAAGCTACAGTTTTCATAGCAATTCTGTTGGCAGGTCTTGTCTACCTTTGGCGCATCGGGGCGCTCGATTGGGCTCCCGAAGGTCGTCGCAAGCGGCAGGCGAAGCTAAAACAATGAGGCTTTGGCGATGCAATACAAACTCACCAGGATCGACCCGGATGCTCCCAACGAGCAGTATCCGATCGGCGAACGGGAGACCGTAGCCGATCCGCTCGAGGGTCAAGTCCACCGCAACATCTACATGGGCAAACTGCAGGACGTGCTGACTGGCGCGGTCAACTGGGGACGCAAGAACTCCCTGTGGCCGTACAACTTCGGCCTGTCCTGCTGCTACGTGGAGATGACTACCGCCTTCACCGCACCCCATGACATCGCCCGCTTCGGTGCCGAAGTGATCCGTGCATCGCCGCGCCAGGCCGACTTCATGGTGATTGCCGGCACCTGCTTCATCAAGATGGCCCCGGTCATCCAACGCCTCTATGAGCAAATGCTCGAGCCCAAATGGGTTATTTCCATGGGTTCGTGCGCCAATTCTGGCGGCATGTACGATATTTACTCGGTCGTTCAGGGGGTCGACAAATTCCTCCCTGTGGACGTTTACGTGCCCGGCTGCCCTCCGCGCCCCGAGGCATTCCTGCAAGCGCTGATGCTGCTGCAGGAATCGATCGGCCAGGAGCGTCGCCCACTTTCCTGGGTTGTCGGTGATCAAGGCGTCTATCGCGCCGAGATGCCCTCGCAACGGGAACAGCGCCGTGAACAGCGTATCCAGGTAACCAACCTGCGCAGCCCCGACGAAGTGTGATCCCGGCCTTTCCACAAGAAAGCCCTACTCACCCTTTACGTTGACTGAAAGCGACCGAGACCATGACTGCAGACAGCGCTCTGTACATCCCGCCCTACAAGGCTGACGACCAAGACGTCGTCGTTGAACTGAACTCCCGCTTTGGCGCTGAGACCTTCACCGTCCAGTCCACCCGCACCGGCATGCCGGTACTTTGGGTTGCCCGCGAGAAACTCATCGAAGTGCTGACCTTCCTACGTCAGCTGCCCAGGCCCTACGTGATGCTCTACGACCTGCACGGAGTCGACGAGCGTCTGCGCACCAAGCGCCACGGTCTGCCGGGCGCTGACTTCAGCGTGTTCTATCACCTGCTGTCGATCGAGCGAAACAGCGATGTGATGATCAAGGTGGCCTTGTCCGAAGGCGACCTCAACCTGCCGACTTCGACCGGCATCTGGCCGAACGCCAACTGGTACGAACGCGAAGTCTGGGACATGTTCGGCATCACCTTCGCCGGCCACCCGCACCTGTCGCGGATCATGATGCCGCCGACTTGGGAAGGTCACCCGCTGCGCAAGGACTACCCGGCACGCGCCACGGAGTTCGACCCGTTCAGCCTGTCGGTCGCCAAGCAGAACCTGGAAGAAGAAGCCGCGCGCTTCAAGCCGGAAGATTGGGGCATGAAACGCCACGGCGAGAATGAGGACTATATGTTCCTCAACCTCGGTCCCAACCACCCGTCCGCCCACGGCGCCTTCCGCATCATCCTGCAGCTGGACGGCGAAGAGATCGTCGACTGCGTGCCGGAAGTCGGCTACCACCACCGTGGCGCCGAGAAGATGGCCGAACGACAGTCCTGGCACAGCTTCATTCCTTATACCGACCGCATCGACTATCTCGGCGGGGTGATGAACAACCTGCCGTACGTGCTGGCCGTCGAGAAGCTCGCCGGAATCAAGGTGCCGGAGAAGGTCGACGTCATCCGCGTGATGCTCGCCGAATTCTTCCGCATCACCAGCCACCTGCTGTTCCTCGGCACCTATATCCAGGACGTCGGCGCCATGACGCCGGTGTTCTTCACCTTCACCGACCGCCAGCGCGCCTACACGGTGATCGAAGCCATCACCGGTTTCCGCCTGCACCCGGCCTGGTACCGCATCGGCGGCGTGGCCCATGATCTGCCGCGCGGCTGGGAGAAGCTGGTCAAGGACTTCGTCGAATGGCTGCCCAAACGCCTCGACGAATACGAAAAGGCCGCATTGAAGAACAGTATCCTCAAGGGCCGCACCATCGGCGTGGCGCAGTACAACACCAAGGAAGCGCTGGAATGGGGCGTTACCGGTGCCGGCCTGCGCTCCACCGGCCTTGACTTCGACCTGCGCAAGGCCCGTCCTTACTCCGGCTACGAGAATTTCGAGTTCGAAATCCCGCTGGCGGTGAATGGCGACGCTTATGACCGTTGCATCGTCCGTGTTGAAGAGATGCGCCAGAGCATCCGCATCATCGACCAGTGCCTGAAGAACATGCCGGAAGGCCCGTACAAGGCCGACCACCCGCTGACCACGCCGCCGCCAAAAGAGCGCACGTTGCAGCACATCGAAACCCTGATCACCCACTTCCTGCAAGTTTCCTGGGGCCCGGTCATGCCGGCCAACGAAGCCTTCCAGATGATCGAGGCGACCAAGGGCATCAACAGTTACTACCTGACGAGCGACGGCGGCACCATGAGCTACCGTACCCGGATCCGCACCCCCAGCTTCCCGCACCTGCAGCAGATCCCTGCGGTGATCCGCGGCAGCATGGTGGCTGACCTGATTGCGTATCTGGGCAGTATCGATTTCGTTATGGCCGACGTGGACCGCTAAGCATGAGCACGTTAATCCAGACCGACCGTTTTACCCTCAGCGACAGCGAGCGCTCGGCCATCGAGCACGAGATGCATCACTACGAAGATTCGCGCGCCGCGTCCATCGAAGCCTTGAAGATCGTGCAGAAAGCCCGCGGCTGGGTGCCGGATGGCGCCATCCCGGCGATCGGCGAGATCCTCGGCATTCCGGCCAGCGACGTCGAAGGCGTGGCGACCTTCTATAGCCAGATCTTCCGCCAGCCCGTCGGCCGCCACATCATCCGCGTCTGCGACAGCATGGTCTGCTATATCGGCGGCCATGAATCGGTGGTCGGAGCGATCCAGCAACAACTGGGCATCGGCCTCGGCCAGACCACCGCCGACGACCGTTTCACCCTGCTGCCGGTGTGCTGCCTGGGCAATTGCGACAAGGCCCCGGCCTTGATGATCGACGACGACACCTTCGGCAATATCGGGCCGGACGGCGTGGCCAAACTGCTGGAGGCCTACCCATGAAACTGACCTCCTTCGGCCCTGCCAACCTGATCGCCCGCAACCCGGAAACCCATCCGCTGACCTGGCGTCTGCGTGACGATGGCGCGCCCGTCTGGCTCGACGAATACCAGGCCAAAGATGGCTACAGCGCTGCGCGCAAGGCCCTCGCGCAAATGGCCACTGACGATATCGTCCAAGTCGTCAAAGACTCCGGCCTCAAGGGCCGTGGCGGCGCCGGCTTCCCCACCGGGGTGAAATGGGGCCTGATGCCCAAGGACGAATCCCTCAACATCCGCTACCTGCTGTGCAACGCGGACGAGATGGAGCCCAATACCTGGAAAGACCGCCTGCTGATGGAACAGCTGCCACACCTGCTGATCGAAGGCATGCTGATCAGCGCCCGCGCGCTGAAGGCCTACCGCGGTTACATCTTCCTGCGCGGCGAATATGTGGATGCCGCGCGCAACCTCAACCGCGCCGTCGAGGAAGCCAAGGCCGCCGGCCTACTGGGCAAGAACATCCTCGGCAGCGGCTTCGACTTCGAGCTGTTCGTCCACACCGGCGCCGGCCGCTACATCTGCGGCGAGGAAACCGCGCTGATCAACTCCCTGGAAGGCCGCCGCGCCAACCCGCGCTCCAAGCCGCCCTTCCCCGCCGCCGTCGGCGTCTGGGGCAAGCCGACCTGCGTCAACAACGTCGAGACCCTGTGCAACGTGCCGGCCATCGTCGGCAACGGTGTCGACTGGTATAAGACCCTGGCCCGCCCGGGCAGCGAAGACATGGGCACCAAGCTGATGGGCTTCTCCGGCAAGGTGAAGAACCCCGGCGTGTGGGAGCTGCCGTTCGGCATCCCGGCCCGTGAGCTGTTCGAGGACTACGCCGGCGGCATGCGCGATGGCTACAAGCTGAAATGCTGGCAGCCCGGCGGCGCCGGTACCGGCTTCCTGTTGCCTGAGCACCTGGACGCGCCGATGTTCGCTGCCGGTATCGCCAAGGTCGGCACCCGTATGGGCACCGGCCTGGCCATGGCGGTCGACGAGAGCGTCAACATGGTCTCGCTGCTGCGCAACATGGAAGAGTTCTTTGCCCGCGAATCCTGCGGTTTCTGCACGCCGTGCCGTGACGGCCTGCCGTGGAGCGTGAAGATGCTTCGCGCCCTCGAGCGCGGCCAGGGCACCAAGGAAGACATCGACACCCTGCTGCAGCTGGTCAACTTCCTCGGCCCCGGCAAGACCTTCTGTGCCCATGCACCGGGTGCCGTGGAACCGCTGGGTAGCGCGATCAAATATTTCCGTCCGGAGTTCGAGGCAGGCGTTGCCCGCCAGAACGCACCGGCGGCGCCGGTCCAAGTGGTCAGCGCATAACAGTTTGCAGATCGGCGGCCACACCCGGCCCCGATTGCACCGTGATTCTATTAGCCAAGCCCGCCACAAGCGGGCCAACGAAGAAACCTGAACCATGGCCACTATCCACGTAGACGGCAAAGCGCTCGAAGTCGACGGTGCGGACAACCTGCTCCAGGCTTGTCTCTCGCTCGGCCTCGACATCCCCTACTTCTGCTGGCACCCGGCGCTCGGTAGCGTCGGCGCCTGTCGCCAGTGCGCGGTCAAGCAGTACACCGACGAGAACGACAAACGTGGTCGCCTGGTCATGTCCTGCATGACCCCCGCGACCGACAACACCTGGATCTCCATCGACGACGAGGAAGCGAAGCAGTTCCGCGCCAGCGTCGTCGAATGGCTGATGACCAACCACCCGCACGACTGCCCAGTGTGCGAGGAAGGTGGGCACTGCCACCTGCAAGACATGACGGTGATGACCGGCCACAACGAGCGCCGCTATCGCTTCAGCAAACGCACCCATCAGAACCAGGAACTCGGCCCGTTCATCTCCCACGAGATGAACCGCTGCATCGCCTGCTACCGCTGCGTGCGCTACTACAAGGACTACGCCGGCGGCACCGACCTCGGCGTCTTCGGTGCCCACGACAATGTCTACTTCGGCCGTGTCGAAGATGGTGTGCTGGAAAGCGAGTTCTCCGGCAACCTCACCGAGGTCTGCCCAACCGGCGTGTTCACCGACAAGACTCACTCCGAGCGCTACAACCGCAAGTGGGACATGCAGTTCGCCCCAAGCATCTGCCAAGGCTGCTCGAGCGGCTGCAACATCAGCCCCGGCGAGCGCTATGGCGAGATCCGCCGCATCGAGAACCGCTACAACGGCTCGGTCAACCACTACTTCCTCTGCGACCGAGGCCGCTTCGGCTATGGCTATGTGAATCGCGAGGATCGCCCCCGCCAGCCGCGTTTCGGCCAGCAGCAACTGGGCCTGGACGCCGCGCTGGACAAGGCCGCCGAACTGCTCAAGGGCAAACGCGTGATCGGCATCGGTTCGCCACGCGCCAGTCTGGAAGGCAACTTCGCCCTGCGCGAACTGGTCGGTGCGGGCAACTACTACAACGGCATCAGCGCCGCCGAGTTGGATAATCTGCGCTTGGTCCTGCAAGTGCTGCAGGACAGCCCGCTGCCGATCCCGTCGATCCGCGAGATCGAGGATCACGACGCAGTATTCGTGCTCGGCGAAGACCTGACCCAGACCGCCGCGCGTATCGCCCTGGCGCTGCGCCAGTCGGTCAAGGGCAAGGGCGAGGACATGGCCGCCGCCATGAAGATCCAGCCCTGGCTCGATGCGGCGGTGAAGACCATCGCCCAGCACGAACTGAACCCGCTGTTCATCGCCAGCCTGACCGACACCAAGCTCGACGACGTCGCCGCCGAGTGCGTGCACGCCGCCCCGGACGACCTCGCCCGCCTCGGCTTCGCCGTCGCCCATGCCATCGACCCAAGCGCCCCGGCCGTCACCGGCCTGGATGCCGAAGCCAGCGAACTGGCTCAGCGCATCGCCGCCGCGCTGCTCGCAGCCAAGCGCCCGCTGATCATCTCCGGCACCTCGCTGGGCAGCAAGGCGCTGATCGAGGCCGCGGCGAACATCGCCAAGGCCCTCAAGACTCAAGAGAAAAAGGGCTCTATCAGCCTGGTAGTGCCGGAAGCCAACAGCCTCGGTCTCGCCCTGTTCGGCGGCGAATCGCTGGACGCCGGCCTGCTGGCCCTGACCAATGGCCAGGCCGACGCCTTGGTGGTGCTGGAGAATGACCTGTACCGCCGCGCCGATGCCGCAGTGGTCGACGCAGCGTTGAATGCCGCCAAGGTGCTGATCGTTGCCGATCACCAGCAGACCGCGACCGTTGAGCGTGCCCATCTGGTGCTGCCGGCTGCCAGCTTTGCCGAAGGCGACGGTACCCTGGTCAGCCAGGAAGGCCGTGCCCAGCGCTATTTCCAGGTCTACGAGCCGTCCTACTACGACGCCAACATCCTGGTGCGCGAAGGCTGGCGCTGGCTGCATGCGCTGCACAGCACCCTGCAAGGCAAGACTGTCGACTGGACGCAACTGGACCAGGTCACCGCAGCCGTGGCTGCCGGCAACGGCAAGCTCGCTGGCATCGTCAACGCCGCGCCTTCCGCCTCGTTCCGTATCAAGGGCCTGAAGATGGCGCGCGAACCGCTGCGCTACAGCGGCCGCACCGCCATGCGCGCCAACATCAGCGTGCACGAGCCGCGTCAGCCGCAGGATCAGGATTCGGCGTTCGCCTTCTCCATGGAAGGCTACTCCGGCAGCAAGGAAGACCGTCAGCAGATCCCGTTCGCCTGGTCGCCAGGTTGGAACTCGCCGCAGGCCTGGAACAAGTTCCAGGACGAAGTCGGCGGCCATCTGCGCGCCGGTGACCCTGGCGTGCGCCTGATCGAAGCGCAAGGCGATCGCCTGCAATGGTTCAGCGCGATTCCGGCGCCGTTCAACCCGGCCGCCGGCAGCTGGCAAGCGGTGCCTGTGCATCACCTGTTCGGCAGCGAGGAAAACTCTTCGCGCGCCGCCCCGGTGCAAGAGCGCATCCCGCAATCCTATGTCGCGCTGGCCAAATCCGAGGCCGAGCGTCTGGGCGTGAGCGCCGGTACGCTGCTCAGCTTGCAAGTCGGCGACCAGGCCTTGCGCCTGCCACTGCGTATCGACGAGCAACTGGCCGCTGGCCTGGTCGCCCTGCCGGTTGGTCTGGCGGGCATCCCGCCGCTGGTTGCCGGTCAATCGGTCACTGGTCTGCAGGAGGCCGCGCAATGAGCTGGCTGACTCCCGAAGTGGTTGATGTGATCGTCGCCGTCCTCAAGTCGATCGTGATCCTCCTCGCAGTAGTGATCTGCGGCGCGCTGCTCAGCTGGGTGGAGCGTCGCCTGCTGGGCCTCTGGCAGGATCGTTATGGACCAAACCGGGTGGGGCCGTTCGGCGCCTTCCAGATCGCCGCGGACATGATCAAGATGTTCTTCAAGGAAGACTGGACGCCGCCGTTCGCCGACAAGCCGATCTTCACCCTGGCGCCGGTGGTGGCCATGAGCGCCCTGCTGATCGCCTTCGTGATCATCCCGATCACCCCGACCTGGGGCGTGGCGGATCTGAACATCGGCCTGCTGTTCTTCCTCGCCATGGCTGGCCTGTCGGTCTATGCGGTGATGTTCGCCGGCTGGTCGAGCAACAACAAGTTCGCCCTGCTCGGCGCCCTGCGGGCCTCGGCGCAGACGGTATCCTACGAAGTGTTCATGGGTCTGGCCTTGATGGGCGTGGTGGCGCAAGTTGGCTCGTTCAACATGCGCGACATCGTCGACTATCAGGCCCAGCACCTGTGGTTCATCATTCCGCAGTTCCTCGGTTTCTGTACCTTCTTCATCGCCGGCGTCGCCGTGACTCACCGTCACCCGTTCGACCAGCCGGAAGCGGAGCAGGAGCTGGCCGACGGCTACCACATCGAATACGCCGGGATGAAATGGGGCATGTTCTTCGTCGGCGAATACATCGGCATCGTATTCGTCTCGGCACTGCTGGTGACCCTGTTCTTCGGCGGCTGGCATGGCCCGTTCGGCATCCTGCCGCAGATTCCGTTCATCTGGTTCGCCCTGAAAACCGCATTCTTCATCATGCTGTTCATTCTGCTGCGCGCCTCGATTCCGCGCCCGCGCTATGACCAGGTGATGGACTTCAGCTGGAAGTTCTGCTTGCCGCTGACCTTGTTCAACCTGCTGGTGACCGGCGCACTCGTGCTGGCCGCGGCCCAGTAAGGACAATCACCATGATCAAAGACATCCTGCATATCGTGCATGGCACCTTCACCCAGTTGCGCAGCCTGGTGATGATCTTCGGCCACGCCTTCCGCAAGCGCGACACCCTGCAATACCCGGAAGAGCCGGTGTACCTGGCGCCGCGTTACCGCGGCCGCATCGTCCTGACCCGCGACCCCGACGGCGAAGAGCGCTGTGTAGCTTGCAACCTTTGCGCAGTAGCTTGCCCGGTCGGCTGCATCTCGCTGCAGAAAGCCGAAACCGAGGACGGCCGCTGGTATCCCGAGTTCTTCCGCATCAACTTCTCGCGCTGCATCTTCTGTGGCCTGTGCGAAGAGGCCTGCCCGACCACCGCGATCCAGTTGACTCCGGACTTCGAGATGGCCGAGTTCAAGCGTCAGGATCTGGTCTATGAGAAGGAAGACCTGCTGATTTCCGGCCCGGGCAAGTACCCGGATTACAACTTCTATCGCGTTGCCGGTATGGCCATCGCCGGTAAGCCGAAAGGCGCCGCGCAGAACGAGGCTGAACCGATCAACGTGAAAAGCCTGCTGCCTTAAGGACGAAAGATGGAATTCGCTTTCTATTTCGCTGCCGGCATCGCCGTGGTGTCCACGCTGCGGGTGATCACCAACAGCAACCCGGTGCATGCCCTGCTCTACCTGATCATCTCCCTGTTGGCGGTATCCATGTGCTTCTTCAGCCTGGGTGCACCCTTCGCCGGCGCTCTGGAGATCATCGTCTACGCCGGTGCCATCATGGTGCTGTTCGTCTTCGTGGTGATGATGCTCAACCTTGGCCCCGCCATTGCCGAGCAGGAACGTAAATGGCTGCAGCCTGGTGTCTGGGCTGGGCCGGCGCTGCTGGCGCTGCTGTTGCTGGTCGAGTTGCTGTATGTGCTGTTCGGCCAAGCCTCTACCGGTGCTTCTCTGGGCCTGGCCACGGTTGACGCCAAAGCCGTTGGCATCAGCCTGTTCGGTCCCTACCTGCTGGTCGTCGAACTGGCCTCCATGCTGCTGCTCGCGGCGCTGGTCGCCGCTTTCCACCTCGGCCGTCACGAGGCGAAGGAACCATCATGATCAATTCGATTCCCCTGGAGCACGGCCTGGCCGTCGCCGGTGTGCTGTTCTGCCTCGGCCTGGCCGGCCTGATGGTGCGGCGCAACATTCTGTTCGTGCTGATGAGCCTGGAAATCATGATGAACGCCGCCGCCCTGGCCTTCGTCGTCGCCGGTAGCCGCTGGGCGCAGCCGGATGGGCAAGTGATGTTCATCCTGGTGATCACCCTGGCCGCGGCGGAAGCCAGCATCGGTCTGGCGATCCTGCTGCAGCTGTATCGCCGCTTCCACACCCTCGATATCGACGCTGCCAGCGAGATGCGCGGATGAAACTTCTATTCCTGACCTGTTTGTTCCCCCTGATGGGCTACGTGCTGCTGGCATTTTCCCGCGGCCGCTGGTCTGAAAACCTCTCGGCACTGATCGGCGTCGGTTCGGTCGGTCTGTCCGCCCTGATCGCCGCCTGGATCATGTGGCAGTTCAACGCCAGCCCGCCGGAAGGTGGCGTGTACACCCAGGTGCTCTGGCAGTGGATGGCGGTTGAAGGCTTCAAACCCAGCTTCACCCTGCACCTGGACGGCCTGTCGCTGACCATGCTCGGCGTGGTCACCGGCGTCGGCTTCCTGATCCACCTGTTCGCCTCCTGGTACATGCGCGGTGAAGAGGGTTACTCGCGCTTCTTCGCCTACACCAACCTGTTCATCGCCAGCATGCTGTTCCTAGTGCTCGGCGATAACCTGCTGTTCCTCTACTTCGGTTGGGAAGGCGTGGGCCTGTGCAGCTACCTGCTGATCGGTCACTACTACCAGCACGTGCCCAACGGCAACGCGGCGCTCAAAGCATTCATCGTCACCCGCGTCGGCGACGTGTTCATGGCCATCGGTCTGTTCATCCTGTTCGCCCAGCTCGGCACCCTGAACATTCAGGAACTGCTGGTGCTGGCACCGCAGAAGTTCGCGGTCGGCGACTTCTGGATCGAACTGGCGGCCCTGATGCTGCTCGGCGGCGCGGTCGGCAAGTCCGCCCAGTTGCCGCTGCAGACCTGGCTGGCCGACGCCATGGCCGGTCCGACCCCGGTCTCGGCGCTGATCCACGCGGCGACCATGGTCACCGCCGGCGTCTACCTGATCGCCCGCACTCACGGTCTGTTCCTGCTGGCGCCGGACGTCCTCGAACTGGTCGGTATCGTCGGCGGCGTGACTCTGGTACTGGCCGGCTTCGCCGCCCTGGTGCAGACCGACATCAAGCGCATCCTCGCTTACTCGACCATGAGCCAGATCGGCTACATGTTCCTCGCCCTCGGCGTCGGCGCCTGGGAAGGCGCGATCTTCCATCTGATGACCCACGCCTTCTTCAAGGCCCTGCTGTTCCTCGCCTCCGGCTCGGTGATCGTCGCCTGCCACCACGAGCAGAACATCTTCAAGATGGGCGGTCTGTGGAAGAAACTACCGCTGGCCTACGCCTGCTTCATCGTCGGCGGCGCCGCGCTGGCGGCCCTGCCGCTGGTCACCGCAGGTTTCTACTCGAAGGATGAGATCCTCTGGGAAGCCTTCGCCAGTGGCCATCAGACCCTGCTCTACGCCGGCCTGCTCGGGGCATTCATGACTTCGCTGTACACCTTCCGCCTGATCTTCATCGCCTTCCACGGCGAGGCCAAGACCGAGGCGCACGCCGGCCACGGCATCACCCACTGGCTGCCGCTAACCGTGCTGCTGGTGCTGTCGACGTTCGTTGGCGCGCTGATCACCCCGCCGCTGGCCGGTGTGTTGCCGCAGAGCGTCGGTCATGCCGGCGGCGAGGCCAAGCACAGTCTGGAAATCGCCTCCGGGGCGATTGCCATCGCCGGCATCCTGCTCGCCGCAGTGCTGTTCCTCGGCAAGCGCACCCTGGTCCGCGCCATCGCCGATAGCGCGCCTGGGCGCTTCCTGTCGGCCTGGTGGTTCGCCGCCTGGGGTTTCGATTGGCTCTACGACCTGCTGTTCGTCAAGCCCTTCCTGCTGATCTGCCGCCTGCTCGGCCGTGATCCGATCGACCGCAGCATCGGCGTGCTCCCGCGCCTGGCGCGGGGCGGGCACTACGCCATGAGCCGCACCGAAACCGGCAATCTGCGCTGGTATGCGGCCTCCATCGTCGGCGGTGCCGTGCTGCTGCTCGCCACCCTTCTGATTCTGAATTAAGGAACCCAGCCCGTCATGATTCTGCCCTGGCTAATCCTGATTCCCTTTATTGGCGGCCTGCTGTGCTGGCAAGGCGAGCGCTTCGGCGCCCCCCTGGTGCGCTGGATCGCTCTGCTGAGCATGACCCTGCTGTTCGCCCTTGGCCTGTGGCTGTGGGCGACCGGCGACTTCAGCCTGGCCCCGGCCCCCGGCGCCGCGCCGCAGTGGGCGGCCGAATTCCAAGTGCCATGGATCGATCGCTTCGGCATCAGCGTGCACCTGGCGCTGGACGGCCTATCGGTGCTGATGATCAGCCTCACCGGCCTGCTCGGTGTGCTCTCGGTGCTGTGTTCGTGGAACGAGATCCAGACCCGCGTCGGCTTCTTCCACCTCAACCTGCTGTGGATCCTCGGCGGCGTGGTTGGCGTGTTCCTCGCCGTCGACCTGTTCCTGTTCTTCTTCTTCTGGGAAATGATGCTGGTGCCGATGTACTTCCTCATCGCGCTCTGGGGTCATAGCGGCAGCAAGGGCAAGTCGCGCATCAACGCCGCCACCAAGTTCTTCATCTACACCCAAGCCAGCGGCCTGACCATGCTGGTGGCGATCCTCGCCCTGGTGTTTGTCCATTACAGCCAGACCGGCGTGCTGACCTTCAGCTACGCCGAACTGCTGAAGACCGAAATGGCACCGCGCACCGAATACCTGCTGATGCTCGGCTTCTTCGCCGCCTTCGCGGTGAAGTTCCCGGTGGTGCCGGTGCACTCCTGGCTGCCGGACGCCCATGCCCAGGCACCGACTGCCGGTTCCGTCGACCTCGCCGGGATTCTGCTGAAAACCGCCGCCTACGGCATGATCCGCTTCGGCCTACCGCTGTTCCCCAACGCCTCGGCCGAGTTTGCGCCGATCGCCCAATGGCTCGGGGTGTTCGCCATCGTCTATGGCGCCCTGTTGTCGTTTGCGCAGACCGACATCAAACGCCTGGTGGCCTACTCCAGCGTCTCGCACATGGGCTTCGTGCTGATCGCCATCTACTCCGGCAGCCAGATCGCCCTGCAGGGCGCCGTGGTGCAGATGCTCGCTCACGGCCTGTCGGCAGCCGCGCTGTTCATCCTCTGTGGCCAGCTCTATGAGCGTCTGCACACCCGTGACATGCGCGAGATGGGCGGTGTCTGGGCGCGTCTGCCGTACCTGCCGGCGCTGACCCTGTTCTTCGCCGCCGCTGCCCTCGGCCTGCCGGGTACCGGCAACTTCGTCGGCGAGTTCCTGATCCTGGTCGGCAACTTCCCAGTGGCGCCCTGGATCACCGTGCTGGCCGCCAGCGGCCTGGTGTTCGGTTCGGTCTACGCGCTGATCATGATCCACCGTGCCTATTTCGGCCCGGCCAAGGACGAGCGCCAGTTCGCCGGCCTGAAGTCGCGAGAAATGGGCATGATCGTCGGTCTGGCGGTCTTGCTGATCCTCCTCGGCATCTACCCGCAGCCGGTGCTCGATACCTCGGCCGCCAGCATGCACGGCGTCCAGCAGTGGTTCACCACCGCCTTCACTCAACTCGCTTCGGCTCGGTAAGCAGCGCTATGGAATTCACCACTCAACACCTCATCGCCCTGCTGCCACTGCTGGTGACCAGCGCCACCTTGGTGGTGGTCATGCTCGGCATTGCCTGGCGCCGCAACCACTCGCTGACCTTCGTGCTGTCGGTGATCGGCCTCAACTTGGCGCTGCTGGCGATCATTCCGGCGATCAGGGTCGCGCCACTGGCGGTCACCGACCTGCTCCAGGTGGACAACTTCGCCTGCTTCTACATCGCGTTGATTCTGGTCGCCACCCTCGCCTGCGTGACCCTGGCGCATGCCTACCTCGGCGGGCAGCAGGACGGCAAAGGCTATCCGGGCAACCGTGAAGAGCTGTATCTGCTGATCCTCCTGGCTGCGGCAGGCGGCATCGTGCTGGTCAGCGCCCAGAACCTGGCGGGCCTGTTCGTCGGTCTGGAGCTGCTGTCCGTACCGACCTACGGCATGATCGCCTACGCCTTCTTCAACAAGCGCTCGCTGGAGGCCGGCATCAAATACATGGTGCTGTCCGCCGCCGGTTCGGCCTTCCTGCTGTTCGGCATGGCCCTGCTGTACGCCGATGCCGGCACCCTGAGCTTCAGCGGCATCGGCGCCAAACTCGCGGCGACAGGGATGCAGAGTGCCCTGGCCCAACTGGGCATCGGCCTGATGCTGGTCGGCCTGGCGTTCAAACTGTCGCTGGCGCCCTTCCACCTGTGGACCCCGGATGTCTATGAAGGTGCGCCGGCACCAGTCGCCGCCTTCCTCGCCACGGCCAGCAAGGTCGCCGTGTTCGCCGTGCTGCTGCGCCTGTTCCAGATCTCCCCGGCGGCCAACGAGGGGCTGCTGAACGTCGTGCTGTCGCTGATTGCGGTAGCGTCGATTCTGATCGGCAACCTGCTGGCGCTGATCCAGAGCAACCTCAAACGTCTGCTCGGCTACTCCTCCATCGCCCACTTCGGTTACCTGCTGATCGCGCTGATCGCCAGCAAGGGCATGGCGGTCGAGGCCATCGGCGTGTACCTGGCGACCTATGTACTGACCAGCCTCGGCGCCTTCGGCGTGATCACCCTGATGTCCACGCCCTACAGCGGCCGCGATTGCGATGCGCTGTACGAGTACCGCGGCCTGTTCTGGCGCCGTCCGTACCTCACCGCGGTGCTCACCGTGATGATGCTGTCGCTGGCCGGCATTCCGCTGACGGCCGGTTTCATCGGTAAGTTCTACGTGATCGCCGTCGGCGTGCAGTCGCAGCAATGGTGGTTGCTCGCCGCCCTAGTGATCGGCAGCGCCATCGGCGTATTCTATTACCTGCGGGTGATGGTCGCCCTGTTCCTGGTCGAGCCCAACCTGCTGCGTCACGATGCCGAGTTGCACTGGGCGCAACGCGCAGGCGGCATCATGCTGCTGTTCGTTGCGCTGCTGGCCTTCGTGCTGGGTGTGTACCCGCAGCCGCTGCTGGAACTGGTCCAGTATGCTGGTCTGGCATTGGCTGGCTAAGCCTCGCGAAAAACAAAAAACCCGGCCTAGGCCGGGTTTTTTGTGTCTATCAGAAACTCGCCACATTACCGGGATGGCTCCCGACTAGACAGGAAGCGCAACCGCACGTGGATCATGCCGCACCTCGCCTCCCCCGCTAGTCGACCGTTAAATCAACGGCCGATTGAAGTGCGGAGGCTAGTGCGCGTCGGCCGCGGCGGCCGCCTTCGCCACGAACGGCGGCTTGGCCAGCCAGATCAACAGGCTCAAGCCCAGGCAGACCCAGCCGGCCATGGTGAAGTAATCGACAGTCGACATCAGGAAAGCCTGGCTGCTGATCATGTGATCGAGGCTCGCCGCGTTTTGCTGTGTCAGCCCCCCCATCTGCGCGAGCGTCTCCCGCGTGGTCGGCTCATACAGGCTGATGTGCTCGGTGAGTTGGGCATGATGCTGCTCCGAGCGACGGACCCAGATCCAGGTGGTCAGCGACATCGCGAAGCCACCGCCGAGGGTGCGCAGGAAGGTGGCCAGCCCCGAACCGTCGGCGATCTGATCCTGCGGCAACTCGGACAGCAGGATGCTGAAAACCGGCATGAAGAACAGCGCCACGCCAATGCCCATGAACAACTGCACCAGGGCGATGTGCAGATAATCCACCTCCAGGGTGAACTGCGCGCGCATGAAGCAGCTGCCCGCCATGGCGAGAAACGCCAGGGTCGCCAGTACGCGCAGGTCGAACTTGTGCGCGTAGCGGCCCATGAACGGCGCCAGCAACACCGGCACTATCCCGATCGGTGCCGCCGCCAGGCCCGCCCAGCTGGCGGTATAGCCCATCTGCGTCTGCAACCACTGCGGCAACAACAGACTGATGCCCATGAACGTCGCATAGCCGAAAACCAGCGCCAGGGTGCCGGCGCTGTAATTGCGGTAGCGGAACAGGCGCAGATTGACGATCGGATGACGCTCGGTGAACTCCCAGATGAGGAAAAACGCCAGGCCGATCACCGCGACAATGCTGCCAACAACGATGAAGTTGGATTCGAACCAGTCGAGATCATTGCCCTTGTCCAGCACCAACTGCAAGGCGCCGACGCCGATGATCAGCGCCAACAGGCCGATGTAGTCGATCGGCACCCGCTGGGTCGTCACCGGCCGCTTGCGTAGCTGCTGGTAGACGATCAGGGCGGAGAACAAGCCAATCGGCAAGTTGATGAAGAAAATCCACGGCCAGCTGTAGGCATCGGTGATCCAGCCGCCCAGCAGTGGCCCGGCGATGGGCGCCACCACCGTGACCATCGCCAGCAGCGCCAGGGCCATGCCACGCTTGGCCGGCGGATAGATCGCCAACAGCAACGCCTGGGTGACTGGATACAAGGGACCGGCAACGAAGCCTTGCAGCACGCGGTACGCCACCAGGCTTTCCAGCGATTGGGCGATACCGCAGAGAAACGACGCCAGCATGAACAGCAGTATCGCGCCGATGAACAGGCGTACCTCGCCGAACCGCCGACTCATCCAGCCGGTCAACGGCAGCGCAATGGCAGTGCTCACCGCGAACGAGGTGATCACCCAGGTGCCCTGCTCCGAACTGGCCCCCAGGTTGCCGGCGATGGTCGGCAAGGCGACGTTGGCGATGGTGCCGTCCAGCACCTGCATGAAGGACGCCAGCGACAAGCCGAGGGTTGCCAGCGCCAAGCTCGGCGGCGTGAAGCTGGCCGTATTCTGATCGCTCATGGTAGCAGGGGCACCTTCAGCGCAGGGCTGTCTTGCGGGCGCCTTGCGGGCCATTGGCATGAATCACCTGCTCGATCAACTGATCGGCGGCGGCCAATTGCTGCTGATAGACCTCGGTGGCGAACACCGCCTGCTTCGGTGGCTGTTGGGCCAGGGCCGGGCCGCTCTGGTCGTGCAGATCCACCTTGACCTTCATCGACAAACCGATGCGCAGCGGGTGCTCCTTCAATTCGGCCGGATTGATGCGGATGCGCACCGGCAAACGCTGGACAATCTTGATCCAGTTGCCGCTGGCATTCTGCGCCGGCAGCAGCGAGAAGGCGCTGCCGGTACCGACGCCGAGGCTATCGACGGTGCCGCTGTACTGCACCTCGTCGCCATAGAGGTCGGACTCGATCTGCACGCTCTGGCCGATGCGCATCTTCTTCAGCTGGGTTTCCTTGAAGTTGGCGTCGATCCACACCTCGTCGAGGGGAATCACCGCCATCAGCGGCGTACCCGGCTGCACCCGCTGACCGAGCTGCACGGTGCGCTTGGCCACATAGCCGCTGACCGGCGCGACGATAGTGGTGCGCGAGTCATCCAGATAAGCCTCGCGGAGTTTCGCCGCCGCTGCTTTGACATCCGGATGCGAGGCAATCACGGTGTCGTCGATCAGCGCGCGACCGGTATTCAGTTGCTGGTCGACACTGGTGAGCGCACTGCGCGCCGAGTTCAGCGCATCTTCTGCGTGGGCGAGCTCTTCCTGGGAGATCGCCCCGTCCTTGGCCAGATTCTTGCGCCGCGCATAGTCGGCTTTGGCCTTGTCCAGCGCGACCTTCTTGGCCGCCACCTCAGCCTTGAGGCCATCGACGTTGCTGAACAGCCCGCGCACCTGACGCACGCTGCGGGCCAGATTGGCCTCGGCCTGCTGCACGCCGATCTCGGCATCGCTGGGGTCGAACTTCACCAGCTCCTGACCGGCCTGGACCAGATCGCCATCGTCGGCGCCGATGCTGACCACGGTGCCGACCACCTGCGGGGTAATCTGCACCACATTGCCGCCGATGTAGGCGTTGTCGGTCTCTTCGCTCCAGCGCCCGAGCAACAGCTCCCAGCCCAGACTGGCGAGGCCGCCGGCGGTGATCACCAGCAACAGCAGGAGTAATAGACGTTTGCGCTGCGAGTTGCTTGGGGTCGTATTTTCTTGCGTGCTCATGGAAAGGGCCTCGGTTATTCGGCAGCCGGGCGCGCCACTTGGGCGAGCGGGCCTTGATCGGGTTGAAAACCACCGCCTAGGGCCTGTACCAGGCGCACGGAGGTGTCGAGTTGTTGGGCATTGAGCTCAGCCAGCAAGCGCTCGCTGACCAGCAGCTGCTGCTCGACGCTGAGAACGTCGAGGTAGTTGCCGATGCCCTCGCCATAGCGCCGCGTGGCCAGGGCGAAGTTGGACTTGGCGATGTCGCGGGCCTGTTGCTGGGCACTGATCTGCCGCTGCAACGAACGCAGCTGGCTGAGATCCTCGCTGACCTCACCGAGGGCGCTGACCAGCGCCTTGTTGTACTGGGCCACGGCGAGATCGTAATCGGCGTCCGCGCCGGCCAGATCGGCACGGCGGCGGCCGCCGTCGAAGATCGGCAGGGAAATCGCCGGCGCCACCTGATAGAAACGGCTGGAGCCCTGGAACAGGTCGCCACCGTGGCTGGCCAGCAGGCCCGCCATGGCACTGAGGTTGAGGTTGGGATAGAACTCGGTCTTGGTCGCCTCGATGCCCTTGCTCGCCGCTTCTACCCGCCAGCGCGCGGCGATCACGTCCGGACGCCGGCCAAGCAATTCCGCCGGCAGGTTGGACGGCAAGGCTAGCGCCGTCGGCTGCAACACCTGTGGACGGTCGATCTGCTGACCGCGGTCCGGCCCCTGGCCGAGCAGGACCGCGAGCGCGACGCGCTCACTGTCGATCTGCTGCTCGGTCGCCGCCAGTTGCTGCTGGGCGCTGGCTTGCAGGGTTTGGCTTTGTTGCAGTTGCACCTTGCTGTCCAGCCCGGCATCCATGCGCTGCTGGCTGAGCTTGACCAGATGCTCGGCGCGCTGCAGTTCCTCGCGCGCCAGATCGCGGGCGATAAAGGCGTAACCGAGCTGGCTGTAGGCACGCGCGACATTGGCGGACAAGTTCAGCCGCGCGGCCTGCCGATCGACCTGCGCGGCGCGCGCCTGCCCCAGTGCGGCCTCCCAGGCGGCGCGCTGGCCGCCCCAGAGGTCGAAATCGTAATTGAACCCCAACGACAGATACTTCACCGCCGAAAAGCTGCCCCCCAGGGGCTGCGGCACCAGGCTTTCCGGCAAACGTGAGCCGGCATAGCTGGCAGTCGCAGTCACGGTCGGTAAGCGCGCGGCATCTTCGGCCATGGCCTGGGCGCTGGCCTGACGCGCCCGGGCATCGGCAATCTGCAGGTCGGGCGTGCCTTGCAGCGCCTGCTCGATCAAACCGCTGAGCTGCGGGTCGCCCAGCACCTGCCACCAGTCTTGATGCGGCCAGTTGGCAGGCGAGAGCGGCACCCCGGAGAGACTTTTCCCGGCTTGCAAGGCCGCAATATCCAGGGGCTTGCCCTGCGGCTCCAGGCCATTGGGACTCACACAGGCGCTGAGCATGAGCAGCGAACTCAACAGCGCGGACATAGGCAGAGTGCGGGTAAATCGGTTGAAACTACACATGGTCAACGCTCCGCCGCAGCCGTGGTGTGCGGTTGCAACATTTTTTCCAGTAGACCGAGCAGGCTTTGCAGCTCGTCATGGCTAAGCCCGCGGGCAAGTTCGTTCATGGCCCTGGCCACCACTTCCGGAGTTTGCTGACAAACCGCCTGCCCCGCAGCGCTCAGCGTCAGGCGCACACAGCGGCGATCCGTTGGACATGGCTTGCGATGCAACAGCCCCTTCTTCTCCAGGCGGTCGAGCATGCGCGTCATCGAGCCGCTGTCGACCGACAGCAGGCGGCACAGGTCTGCGGGGGTGTTGGCCTTTTCCAGGTAGATGTAGATCAGCACCTTGAACTGCGCGGCACTGATTTCCAACGAGGCCAAATGGCTATCCAGCAGCCGATCCTTGAGCAGTGCGGCACTGCCCAAGTAGTGGCCGATGGAGCCGGAAAAGGGAAAGTCGGCGGGGCTGTAGTGATTCATGACAAGGCTAATATCTGTCTAGGCAGCAATACAGCCAAGATAATACTGCCTAAGCAGTAGTTAGCAACACATCTTCTGTTGCATAGGCGCGACAATCTGTTGCAGATGACGCAATTGCTCATTCGCACCGGCTAAAAGGTGGACCAGCGTCAACACGAAACTAAGCGGTTGTTCAGCACAGTTCTTGCTGTATTGAGTCTGCTGCGTCTGAGCAGCGCCTGGTGGCCCTGCGGCGCACAAGCTTAAGTCAAGAATTCCCAGACTGCGCCGATAGAGAGTCTGTAGTCCGACAAATGAAGGTGCTCCGCATGTTTCCCAGTCGTCTCTCCATCCAATGGAAAATCACCCTGCTGGCCGGCCTCTGTCTACTCGCCATAGTGACCCTGCTGGTGGGCGCGTCGCTCTACCAATCCAAACGCAGTGCCGAAATGGTCAAGGCCTCCAGTTCGCAGATGCTCGAAGAGTCGGCCCTCTCGCGCATGCAGGCCCGCGGCGAGACCCAATCGCTGCGTATCCAGCGCTACTTCATGGATGCCTACCAATATGGCAAGGGGTTTTCCCGTCAGGTTCTGTTCCTCCGCGAGCAGGCGGAAAAACGCTTTCTCGACGCCTTTGACCTGCGTGAAGACCTGACCCGTCAAGTGCGTGGTGCCCTCGATGCCAACCCGGCCCTGCTCGGCCTCTATGTGGTATTCGAGCCCAACGCGTTGGACGGCAAAGACGAGCTGTTCGCCAACCAGGCCGAGCTCGGCAGCAATGACCAGGGCCGCTTCGCCCTCTATTGGTCACAAGGCACGCCCGGCCAACTGGAATCTGAAGCACTGACGGAAAAGCTGCTGAACGACACCACGGTCGGCGACAACGGCTCGCCCTACAACGCCTGGTACACCTGCCCGCGCGACACCGGCAAGACCTGCCTGATCGACCCTTATGTCGACGACGTCAACGGTCAGCCGACCCTGATGACCAGCATCGCCTTCCCGCTGGAGCAAAATGGCAAGATCATCGGCGTGCTGGGTGTCGACATCAGTCTCGCCAGCCTGCAGCAGCTCAGCCTCGCGGCCAACCAGGAGCTCTACGAGGGCCAGGGGCACGTCAGCATCATCAGCCCGGCCGGTCTGCTCGCCGGTCATAGCCGCGATGCCGCACAGCTGGGTAAGTCGGCCGGTAAAGCCTATGGCGAACAAGCCGCGGAGCTAATGAGCCTCAGCAGCCAGGGGCAGGCCCAGGTCCTGCACCACGACGGCATGCTGCGCGTGTTGCAGCCGCTGTTGCCGATCCCCGAGTCCAAGCCCTGGAGCGTGCTGCTCGAGGTACCACAGCAAGCGCTGCTCGGTCCGGCGCAGAAGCTGGAAGCCGAACTGGATGACCGCCGCCTGTCCGACAGCCTGTTCGCCCTGAGCATGGGCCTGCTGGCCGTGCTGCTCGGCCTGCTGCTGATGTGGCTGACCGCGCGCGGCGTGACCCGGCCGATCCTCAATGTGGCCGCCATGCTCCGCAACATCGCCAGCGGCGAGGGCGACCTGACCCGCCGCCTCGACTACGACAAGCAGGATGAACTGGGCGAACTGGCCGGCTGGTTCAACCGCTTCCTCGACAAGCTGCAACCGATCATCGCCGACGTCAAACGCTCGGTTCAGGATGCCCGCGGCACCGCCGACCAGTCGGCCGTCATCGCCAGCCAGACCAGCTCCGGCATGCAGCAGCAATATCGTGAAGTGGATCAGGTCGCCACCGCCTCCCACGAGATGAGCGCTACCGCCCAGGATGTCGCGCGCAGTGCGGCGCAGGCCGCCGAGGCCGCTCGCGGCGCCGACCACGCCACCCGCGAAGGCCTTGGCGTGATCGATCGCACCACCAGCACCATCGACGCCCTGGCCCGCGACATGAGCAGTGCCATGAGCCAGGTCGAAGGCCTGGCGGTCAGCAGCGAGCAGATCGGCTCGGTGCTCGAGGTGATCCGCGGCATCGCCGAGCAGACCAACCTGCTCGCCCTCAACGCCGCCATCGAAGCCGCTCGCGCCGGCGAAGCCGGACGTGGCTTCGCCGTGGTCGCCGACGAGGTGCGCAACCTGGCCAAACGCACTCAAGACTCGGTGGAGGAAATCCGTCAGGTGATCGAAGGCCTACAGAATGGCACGCGCGAGGTGGTCAGCTCGATGCACAACAGCCACCAGCAAGCGCAAGGCAGTGTCGAACAGGTCGAACTGGCGGTCGCCGCATTGCGCCGCATCGGCGAGGCGGTTTCGGTGATCACCGACATGAACCTGCAGATTGCCAGCGCCGCCGAGGAACAGAGCGCGGTGGCCGAGGAGATCAACCGTAACGTCGCCACCATCCGCGACGTCACCGAGTCGCTGTCCGGCCAGGCCGACGAGTCGGCCCGCGTCAGCCAGTCGCTCAACAGCCTGGCCAACCATCAACAGGGGCTGATGGACCAGTTCCGCGTATAGCCCGCCGCAAAGCAGCCGGCAACGCGAGTTGCCTGGCTGCCCTGGGGCGCTTGCCCCAGGCTCCCGAACAGCCGCTGGCGTCATTCGACCACCAGCCTGACGCCCCACCATTTGCCCGCTCGGCTGCGCCGCATTAGCCTGCGCGTCATCATTCGAAGGGAACCTCAAGAATGCTGAATTTCGCCATCGTCGCTGGCTCCAGCCGCATCAACAGCCAGTCGACCAAGATCGCCCGCTACCTGCGGCAACGCCTGATCGAGCTGCAGCACACCAGCGCAGCCCAGAGCAGCCTCATCGATCTCGGCGCCGGCCCGCTACCACTCTGGCCCGCCGAACACAGCGGACCGTGGAGCCAGTATGCCGAGCAACTGCAGGCCGCCGATGCGGTGATCATCATCGCCCCGGAATGGCACGGCATGGCCGGCCCGGCGATCAAGAACTTCTTCCTCTATGCCGGCAAGGTCGAGCTGGCGCACAAACCGGGCCTGCTGGTCGGTGTGTCCTCTGGAGGTGGTGGTGCCTATCCGATCAGCGAACTGCGGGCCTCCGGCTACAAGAACTGCCGGCTCTGCTACCTCCCCGAACACCTGATCGTGCGCCACGCCGAAAGCGTGCTGAACGAGGCACAAGCCAGCAGCGAGGATGATCGTCGGCTGCGTGCACGCAGCGACTACGCACTGGATATCTTGGTGAAATATGCCCGCGCGCTGAAGCCAGTGCGCGAGTCCATCGACATGGGCAACCCGGCCTTCGCCAACGGCATGTAAGGCCCAGCCGGCCAAGCGTCACCGCTCAGCGCGCCGGACTATCACTCGGCAGCACGCCCCAACCCGGCCCGCACCGGCAGCTCGATGCTGACCCGCAAGCCGCCCAGCGGGCTGTCCTGCAATTGCAGGCGGCCCTGCCAGGCTTCCACGATATCGCGCACGATGCCCAGGCCCAGGCCATGCCCGGCGACCTGTTCATCCAGCCGCACCCCGCGGCTGAGCACTTCCTCGCGCCGCCCAGGGCCAATGCCGGGCCCGTCATCATCGACCAGCACGCGAAAACCACCGGTCACCGTCTCGATGCTCAAGCGCACCTGACTGCCGGCCCACTTGCAGGCGTTGTCCAGCAGGTTGCCCAGCAACTCGAGAAAGTCTTCGCGATCCCAGGGTAGACGCAAGCCCGGTGGTGCCTGCCACGACAGATCGAGCCCGCGGTCATGGATCATCGCCAGCGTGGAAAACAGCCCCGGCAGTTCCTCGCCGCAATCAAAATGCGCGCCAGGCAACGCCTCCCCCGCCAATCGTGCGCGGCCCAGTTCACGGGCCAAGCGCTGCTCGATCAACTCGAGCTGTTCGCGCAACTCCGGATAAGCCTGCAGCTCCCTGCGGCTGGCCAGGCTCAGCAGCACCGCCAGCGGCGTTTTCAGCGCATGGCCGAGATTACCCAGGGCATTGCGCGAGCGTTTCAGGGTGTCCTCGGTATGCGTCAGCAGGTGGTTGATCTGGCGAACCAGTGGCTCAAGCTCCTGGGGTACCTGGTTGTCCAACTGACCGCGCTGGCCCTGCTGCAATTGGGCGATCTGCTGGCGGGTCTGCTCCAACGGGCGCAGGGCTTGCCGCACGATCAGGCGCTGCAGTAACAGAATCAGCAACAGTGCACCGCCGCCCACGCTCAGGCCTATCAGCTGCAAACGACGAAAGTTGGCCAGCACCGGGCTGTAATCTTCCGCCACGCTGATGGACAACTGTTGCCCAAAGCGCTGGTAGTCACCCCGATAGACCAGCAGCAACTGGCCATGGGGGCCGTCAGCCAATTCGCCTTGCATCCCGACCAGAGCCGGCTTGTCCAGTCCCCGATCCCACAGCGAACGAGAACGCCACGTCTCGTCGATGAAGTCGATCCGGAAATAGTGCCCGGAAAAAGGGCGTTGATAACCTGGAGCGAGGCGCTGCTCGTCCAGCTGGATGCCTTGCGGGCCGCGCACCAGTGCGACCAGCAGGCTCTCGGCATCATCTCGTAATGCGGCCTGCAGATAGCGACGCAGGCCGAGATCGAACAACCACAGGCTGCTCTGCGCCAGGACCAGGCCCACCACCACCAAGACGCCGAGCAGCCCCAGAGTCAAACGGCGCTGAATCGACCTCACTCGGCTACTCCGCTGAAGCGATAACCCTGGCCACGACGGGTTTCGATCACGTCACGACCGAGCTTGCGGCGCAAGTGGTTGACATGCACCTCGATCACGTTGGAGTCGCGCTCGCTTTCGCCGTCATACAGGTGTTCGGCCAGATGGCTCTTCGACAAAATCTGCCCGGGGTGCAGCATGAAATAGCGCAACAGGCGGAACTCGGCAGCCGTGAGATCGATCTCGTCCCCCGCCCGGCTCACGCATTGCCGGCTTTCATCCAACTGCAGACCGGCGGCCTCCAAGTGCGGCTGGTTGGCCACGCCATGGGCGCGCCTCAGCAGCGCCTGGATGCGCAACTGCAGCTCTTCGGGGTGAAACGGTTTGGTCAGATAATCGTCGGCACCGGCCTTCAGCCCGTCGATTCGCTCAGCCCAGGAACCGCGCGCGGTAAGGATCAGGACTGGCGTCGCCAGCCCACCAGCGCGCCATTCCCGCAGAACTTCCAGGCCAGGTTTACCCGGCAGGCCGAGATCGAGAATGATCAGATCGTAAGGTTCGCTGGCCCCCTGGTAGACCGCGTCGCGCCCATCGGCCAGCCAGTCCACTGCATAGCCCTGGCGCCCGAGGTCTGCGAGCAATTCATCGGCCAGTGGCACATGATCCTCCACCAACAACAAACGCATCTAGTCTTCCTCATCCTTCAGGATCCGCCCATTACGGGCATCCAACTCCAGCTCACGCACTAGGCCATCGGCCGTAAGCAGTTCCACTTCATAAACATAGATGTCGTCTTCCTCTTCCAGCTCGATTTCTAGCAGACGCGCCCCGGGATAATGTTCCAGGGCGCGCTTGAGCAACGTGTCAAAGGGTTGTATCACGCCCTCCTCACGCAACTTGAGCGCTTCATCCTGATCCAAGTCGCGCGCCTGCACCTCGAACGCCAACAGGAGGAGTCCGAGGATCAGGGCCACAATGCCGCTATAGCGGACAAGAGGCTTCATCAGTCGTCCTGGTGATCCTTGAGGATCTGGCCGTTAGTGGCATCCAGCTCCAGATCCCACTGTGCACTTTGCGGGTCACGCAACTCGACCTGATAGATGTAGCGCCCATATTCCTCCTCAAGTTCACTCTCTTTGACAGTCGCCCCTGGGTGCCTGGCAATCGCCGCCGCATTGAGCTTTTCGAAGGACTGGATGGTGCCCGCGTCGCGCAAGCGCAGTGCTTCGTCCGGGCCCAGATCACGAGCTTGCACCATACCTGCGCTGGCGGCGAGAACGGCAAAGGCGAAGAGGCTGGTAAGTTTTTTCATGTCGAGTCTCCTTACGAGGCTGAGTGCTTTCTAGGGTTCTCACGATACCGGCCCCGACTTAACTCAAGCTGAATCGGCCATCAGGTGAATCCGGCAAACCGGCCCCATTCACGCGATGAAGTCACTTGGTCTGGCGGCCAGCCTCTTTATAATTGCCGCCTCGCGTGTTGGAGGCCTGCATGAGCGCCATTCAAATCAAGTTTCCCGCCCTCACCCTCAAAGCCGGTCCACGTGCCCTGCAGCGTATTCGCGAGCGTGGCCTGAGCCCCGCCGACGTGGGGACGCTGCCTGGTGCTGCTGGCGGCCCCAAGGCCCTGGGAATCCAGGGGCTGGATCTGGCCCTGTTTGGTGACTGGCTGGCACGTGCGCCTCGCGAACGTTCGCTGATCGGCGCCTCCATCGGCTCCTGGCGCTTTGCCAGCGCCTGCCTGCCCAACGCTAGCGCTGGCATTCGCCGCCTCGGCGAACTCTATAGCCAGCAACGCTTTGCCAGGGATGCGAGCATGGCGGACGTTTCGCGCAGTTGCAGCCGCATGCTGGACGACCTCCTCGATGGCCAGGACGCCAGCATCCTCAGCAACCCCAGCTATCGCTTGAACATCGTCGTGGCCCAAAGCCATGGCCTGCTCGCCGACGACCGCCGCAGCTCACTGGGCCTCGGTCTGTCCTCGGTAATCTGCAACAACCTGCTCAGCCGCTCTCGTCTGGCCAAACATTTTGAACGCGTGGTTCTCCATGACTCCCGCCAAGCCCCGCCGTTAACGACACTCAACGACTTCCCTTCGCGCTACCTGCACCTGGAGGTCGCTAATCTTCGTCATGCCCTGCTCGCTTCCGCCTCCATCCCCATGGTGATGGAAGGCGTGCGCGACATTCCCGGCGCCGGCCCGGGGACCTATCGCGATGGCGGCTTGCTCGACTATCACCTCGACCTGCCTTACAGCGGCAGCGATGTCGTGCTCTACCCGCACTTCACCGACGAGGTTATTCCTGGCTGGTTCGACAAGGGTATGCCTTGGCGCCGCGGCGACAGCGGGCGCTTGCAGGATGTACTGCTGCTTGCACCATCCCGCGAATATCTGACCCACTTGCCTCACGACAAATTGCCAGACCGCAAGGACTTCAAGCGTTATCAAGGGGACGATGCGGGGCGGGAACGCCACTGGCGCAAGGCGATGGACGAAAGCCGCCGACTCGGCGACGAATTCCTCGAGTTGGTCGATACGGGTCGTCTGGGCCAGCACCTGCAACCCCTCTAAGCATCTGACCCGCCGGACAACTCCCGATGGGTAAGCCATGGCAGAGCTGTTAAACTACAGCTCTATTTTCTGGTCGTGTTCGCGGCCCCCAACCGAGCGCAACACCGTGGAACTGTTCAAAGAATTCATCTTCGAGGCCGCCCATCGCCTCCCCCACGTACCTGCAGGCCATAAATGCGGCCGCCTGCATGGACACTCATTTCGCGTAGCCATTTATATCGAAGGCGAGGTCGACCCTTACACCGGCTGGATTCGCGACTTCTCCGAGATCAAAGAGATTTTCAAGCCGCTTTACGAGCAGCTTGATCACAACTACCTGAACGACATTCCAGGCTTGGAAAATCCAACCAGCGAAGTGCTTTCCAAGTGGATTTGGCGGCAACTCAAGCCACTTCTGCCAGAACTCTCGCGCGTGCGCATCCACGAAACCTGTACCAGCGGTTGCGAATATCGCGGCGACTGATCCCGGCCAGATACAAAAAAGCCACCTCACGGTGGCTTTTTTGTATCTGCGCCTTTGCGAACGAGTGGGGTCGACTTTGGCCCATGCGTTGCTTAAGAGTCGCGGGCAAACTTTTCCCGCGCGCAAAGACAAACCCCCAGCCTGCTGTCGCGGGCTGGGGGTTTGGGATAGGAGCTTGACGATGACCTACTCTCACATGGGGAGACCCCACACTACCATCGGCGATGAGTCGTTTCACTACTGAGTTCGGGATGGGATCAGGTGGTTCCAACTCTCTATGGTCGTCAAGCAATTGGGTTGGGATGTCGTGGTGAGACGCCATCCCGAATGGGTATGTGACAGTGCCTTGCGGCGGGTATTAAGCGAGTTCTGTCGAACTTTCGGTATTTGTCGACTTCACCGTCCAACACCACAATCGTCAGATTGTTTGGGTGTTATATGGTCAAGCCTCACGGGCAATTAGTATTGGTTAGCTCAACGCCTCACAGCGCTTACACACCCAACCTATCAACGTCGTAGTCTTCGACGGCCCTTCAGGGAGCTCAAGGCTCCAGTGAGATCTCATCTCGAGGCAAGTTTCCCGCTTAGATGCTTTCAGCGGTTATCTTTTCCGAACATAGCTACCCGGCAATGCCACTGGCGTGACAACCGGAACACCAGAGGTTCGTCCAACCCGGTCCTCTCGTACTAAGGTCAGCCCCTCTCAAATCTCAAACGTCCACGGCAGATAGGGACCGAACTGTCTCACGACGTTCTAAACCCAGCTCGCGTACCACTTTAAATGGCGAACAGCCATACCCTTGGGACCGGCTTCAGCCCCAGGATGTGATGAGCCGACATCGAGGTGCCAAACACCGCCGTCGATATGAACTCTTGGGCGGTATCAGCCTGTTATCCCCGGAGTACCTTTTATCCGTTGAGCGATGGCCCTTCCATACAGAACCACCGGATCACTAAGACCTACTTTCGTACCTGCTCGACGTGTCTGTCTCGCAGTCAAGCGCGCTTTTGCCTTTATACTCTACGACCGATTTCCGACCGGTCTGAGCGCACCTTCGTACTCCTCCGTTACTCTTTAGGAGGAGACCGCCCCAGTCAAACTGCCCACCATACACTGTCCTCGATCCGGATGACGGACCAGAGTTAGAACCTCAAGCATGCCAGGGTGGTATTTCAAGGATGGCTCCACGCGAACTGGCGTCCACGCTTCAAAGCCTCCCACCTATCCTACACAAGCAGGCTCAAAGTCCAGTGCAAAGCTACAGTAAAGGTTCACGGGGTCTTTCCGTCTAGCCGCGGATACACTGCATCTTCACAGCGATTTCAATTTCACTGAGTCTCGGGTGGAGACAGCGCCGCCATCGTTACGCCATTCGTGCAGGTCGGAACTTACCCGACAAGGAATTTCGCTACCTTAGGACCGTTATAGTTACGGCCGCCGTTTACCGGGGCTTCGATCAAGAGCTTCGCTTGCGCTAACCCCATCAATTAACCTTCCGGCACCGGGCAGGCGTCACACCCTATACGTCCACTTTCGTGTTTGCAGAGTGCTGTGTTTTTAATAAACAGTCGCAGCGGCCTGGTATCTTCGACCGGCATGGGCTTACCGAGTAAATCGTTCACCCTCACCGGCGCACCTTCTCCCGAAGTTACGGTGCCATTTTGCCTAGTTCCTTCACCCGAGTTCTCTCAAGCGCCTTGGTATTCTCTACCCAACCACCTGTGTCGGTTTGGGGTACGGTTCCTAGTTACCTGAAGCTTAGAAGCTTTTCTTGGAAGCATGGCATCAACCACTTCGCGCTCTAAAAGAGCACTCGTCATCAGCTCTCAGCCTTAAGACCCCGGATTTACCTAAGATCTCAGCCTACAACCTTAAACTTGGACAACCAACGCCAAGATGGCCTAGCCTTCTCCGTCCCTCCATCGCAGTAACTAGAAGTACAGGAATATTAACCTGTTTCCCATCGACTACGCTTTTCAGCCTCGCCTTAGGGACCGACTAACCCTGCGTCGATTAACGTTGCGCAGGAACCCTTGGTCTTTCGGCGTGGGTGTTTTTCACACCCATTGTCGTTACTCATGTCAGCATTCGCACTTCTGATACCTCCAGCAAGCTTCTCAACTCACCTTCACAGGCTTACAGAACGCTCCTCTACCGCTCGTCTTACGACGAACCCGTAGCTTCGGTGTATGGTTTGAGCCCCGTTACATCTTCCGCGCAGGCCGACTCGACTAGTGAGCTATTACGCTTTCTTTAAAGGGTGGCTGCTTCTAAGCCAACCTCCTAGCTGTCTAAGCCTTCCCACATCGTTTCCCACTTAACCATAACTTTGGGACCTTAGCTGACGGTCTGGGTTGTTTCCCTTTTCACGACGGACGTTAGCACCCGCCGTGTGTCTCCCGTGCTGACACTTGCTGGTATTCGGAGTTTGCATCGGTTTGGTAAGTCGGGATGACCCCCTAGCCGAAACAGTGCTCTACCCCCAGCAGTGATACACGAGGCGCTACCTAAATAGCTTTCGAGGAGAACCAGCTATCTCCGAGCTTGATTAGCCTTTCACTCCGATCCACAGGTCATCCGCTAACTTTTCAACGGTAGTCGGTTCGGTCCTCCAGTCAGTGTTACCTAACCTTCAACCTGCCCATGGATAGATCGCCCGGTTTCGGGTCTATACCCAGCGACTAAACGCCCTATTAAGACTCGCTTTCGCTACGCCTCCCCTATTCGGTTAAGCTCGCCACTGAATATAAGTCGCTGACCCATTATACAAAAGGTACGCAGTCACCTAACAAAGTAGGCTCCCACTGCTTGTACGCATACGGTTTCAGGATCTATTTCACTCCCCTCTCCGGGGTTCTTTTCGCCTTTCCCTCACGGTACTAGTTCACTATCGGTCAGTCAGTAGTATTTAGCCTTGGAGGATGGTCCCCCCATATTCAGACAAAGTTTCTCGTGCTCCGTCCTACTCGATTTCACTTCAAAGATCCTTTCATATACGGGGCTATCACCCACTATGGCCGCACTTTCCAGAGCGTTCTATTAGAATCAATGAAGCTTAAGGGCTAATCCCCGTTCGCTCGCCACTACTAAGGGAATCTCGGTTGATTTCTTTTCCTCAGGGTACTTAGATGTTTCAGTTCCCCTGGTTCGCCTCTTGCACCTATGGATTCAGTACAAGATACCTAGGTTATCCTAGGTGGGTTCCCCCATTCAGAGATCTCCGGATCAAAGTCTGTTTGCCGACTCCCCGAAGCTTATCGCAGGCTACCACGTCTTTCATCGCCTCTGACTGCCAAGGCATCCACCGTATGCGCTTCTTCACTTGACCATATAACCCCAAGCAATCTGGTTACTGTCTCGAACGTGAAGACGACATTCGCCGAAAATTCGCGCTTGAACTCGCAAATTTTACCTTGACTTGAATAATCACCAGTGAAAGAGATTATTCAGTCTACTTCTATCACATACCCAAATTTTTAAAGAACAGTTACTGGCGCAAAGACCAGAATTCAAGGCTCACTCTTTAAGCATTCAATTCTGAGCTTTCAGCGATTGCGTGATAATGGTGGAGCCAAGGAGGATCGAACTCCTGACCTCCTGCGTGCAAAGCAGGCGCTCTCCCAGCTGAGCTATGGCCCCATCTAATGACCGGCCACATCCCTTGACAATTGGTGGGTCTGGGCAGATTCGAACTGCCGACCTCACCCTTATCAGGGGTGCGCTCTAACCAACTGAGCTACAGACCCAATCGTCTCACTCTCGGGTCTAAACCCAATCGCTTTTCGCAAGTGAATCAAGCAATTCGTGTGGGAGCTTATGAGAAAGCTGATGTCGTCGATTAAGGAGGTGATCCAGCCGCAGGTTCCCCTACGGCTACCTTGTTACGACTTCACCCCAGTCATGAATCACACCGTGGTAACCGTCCCCCTTGCGGTTAGACTAGCTACTTCTGGTGCAACCCACTCCCATGGTGTGACGGGCGGTGTGTACAAGGCCCGGGAACGTATTCACCGTGACATTCTGATTCACGATTACTAGCGATTCCGACTTCACGCAGTCGAGTTGCAGACTGCGATCCGGACTACGATCGGTTTTGTGGGATTAGCTCCACCTCGCGGCTTGGCAACCCTCTGTACCGACCATTGTAGCACGTGTGTAGCCCTGGCCGTAAGGGCCATGATGACTTGACGTCATCCCCACCTTCCTCCGGTTTGTCACCGGCAGTCTCCTTAGAGTGCCCACCATAACGTGCTGGTAACTAAGGACAAGGGTTGCGCTCGTTACGGGACTTAACCCAACATCTCACGACACGAGCTGACGACAGCCATGCAGCACCTGTCTTACAGTTCCCGAAGGCACCAATCCATCTCTGGAAAGTTCTGTAGATGTCAAGGCCAGGTAAGGTTCTTCGCGTTGCTTCGAATTAAACCACATGCTCCACCGCTTGTGCGGGCCCCCGTCAATTCATTTGAGTTTTAACCTTGCGGCCGTACTCCCCAGGCGGTCGACTTAATGCGTTAGCTGCGCCACTAAGTTCTCAAGGAACCCAACGGCTAGTCGACATCGTTTACGGCGTGGACTACCAGGGTATCTAATCCTGTTTGCTCCCCACGCTTTCGCACCTCAGTGTCAGTATCAGTCCAGGTGGTCGCCTTCGCCACTGGTGTTCCTTCCTATATCTACGCATTTCACCGCTACACAGGAAATTCCACCACCCTCTACCGTACTCTAGTCAGGCAGTTTTGGATGCAGTTCCCAGGTTGAGCCCGGGGCTTTCACATCCAACTTACCAAACCACCTACGCGCGCTTTACGCCCAGTAATTCCGATTAACGCTTGCACCCTTCGTATTACCGCGGCTGCTGGCACGAAGTTAGCCGGTGCTTATTCTGTCGGTAACGTCAAAATACTCACGTATTAGGTAAGTACCCTTCCTCCCAACTTAAAGTGCTTTACAATCCGAAGACCTTCTTCACACACGCGGCATGGCTGGATCAGGCTTTCGCCCATTGTCCAATATTCCCCACTGCTGCCTCCCGTAGGAGTCTGGACCGTGTCTCAGTTCCAGTGTGACTGATCATCCTCTCAGACCAGTTACGGATCGTCGCCTAGGTGAGCCTTTACCTCACCTACTAGCTAATCCGACCTAGGCTCATCTGTTAGCGTGAGGTCCGAAGATCCCCCACTTTCTCCCGTAGGACGTATGCGGTATTAGCGTCCGTTTCCCGAACGTTATCCCCCACTAACAGGCAGATTCCTAGGCATTACTCACCCGTCCGCCGCTCGCCGGCATCCCGAAGGACCCGCTGCCGCTCGACTTGCATGTGTTAGGCCTGCCGCCAGCGTTCAATCTGAGCCATGATCAAACTCTTCAGTTCAATACTGCTTGGGTTTTGTGAAAACCCTAAACTTGGCTCAGCAATCGCAAATAAACTCTCGAATTCACGAGTGTTACTTGTGATGCTGATAATCAGGTGACTATCAGTCTTACCTCACAAGCACCCACACGAATTGCTTGATTCAGTTGTTAAAGAACAGTTGGTTAAGTCTTTCGTCTCAACCGAGGCGCGAATTTTACAGCAGCCCCTCATTCCGTCAAGCGATTTCGAAAATTTCTTTTCTACTTCAACCGCTTGCGCTTCCGATCAGCCTTCAGCATCTCGTCAGCGGGAGGCGAATTCTACAGCGTTTCAAACCGCTGTCAACCTCCTCCTGCACCGCTTTCGATCAACCCGATCGAACCACCTCCAGCCCCCTGAAAATCTCTATAACCTATTGATTATCAAGATCTTTTACATCAGGACTGCCCACTATGGCCGCACTTTCCAGAGCGTTCTATTAGAATCAATGAAGCTTAAGGGCTAATCCCCGTTCGCTCGCCACTACTAAGGGAATCTCGGTTGATTTCTTTTCCTCAGGGTACTTAGATGTTTCAGTTCCCCTGGTTCGCCTCTTGCACCTATGGATTCAGTACAAGATACCTAGGTTATCCTAGGTGGGTTCCCCCATTCAGAGATCTCCGGATCAAAGTCTGTTTGCCGACTCCCCGAAGCTTATCGCAGGCTACCACGTCTTTCATCGCCTCTGACTGCCAAGGCATCCACCGTATGCGCTTCTTCACTTGACCATATAACCCCAAGCAATCTGGTTACTGTCTCGAACGTGAAGACGACATTCGCCGAAAATTCGCGCTTGAACTCGCAAATTTTACCTTGACTTGAATAATCACCAGTGAAAGAGATTATTCAGTCTACTTCTATCACATACCCAAATTTTTAAAGAACAGTTACTGGCGCAAAGACCAGAATTCAAGGCTCACTCTTTAAGCATTCAATTCTGAGCTTTCAGCGATTGCGTGATAATGGTGGAGCCAAGGAGGATCGAACTCCTGACCTCCTGCGTGCAAAGCAGGCGCTCTCCCAGCTGAGCTATGGCCCCATCTAATGACCGGCCACATCCCTTGACAATTGGTGGGTCTGGGCAGATTCGAACTGCCGACCTCACCCTTATCAGGGGTGCGCTCTAACCAACTGAGCTACAGACCCAATCGTCTCACTCTCGGGTCTAAACCCAATCGCTTTTTCGCAAGTGAATCAAGCAATTCGTGTGGGAGCTTATGAGAAAGCTGATGTCGTCGATTAAGGAGGTGATCCAGCCGCAGGTTCCCCTACGGCTACCTTGTTACGACTTCACCCCAGTCATGAATCACACCGTGGTAACCGTCCCCCTTGCGGTTAGACTAGCTACTTCTGGTGCAACCCACTCCCATGGTGTGACGGGCGGTGTGTACAAGGCCCGGGAACGTATTCACCGTGACATTCTGATTCACGATTACTAGCGATTCCGACTTCACGCAGTCGAGTTGCAGACTGCGATCCGGACTACGATCGGTTTTGTGGGATTAGCTCCACCTCGCGGCTTGGCAACCCTCTGTACCGACCATTGTAGCACGTGTGTAGCCCTGGCCGTAAGGGCCATGATGACTTGACGTCATCCCCACCTTCCTCCGGTTTGTCACCGGCAGTCTCCTTAGAGTGCCCACCATAACGTGCTGGTAACTAAGGACAAGGGTTGCGCTCGTTACGGGACTTAACCCAACATCTCACGACACGAGCTGACGACAGCCATGCAGCACCTGTCTTACAGTTCCCGAAGGCACCAATCCATCTCTGGAAAGTTCTGTAGATGTCAAGGCCAGGTAAGGTTCTTCGCGTTGCTTCGAATTAAACCACATGCTCCACCGCTTGTGCGGGCCCCCGTCAATTCATTTGAGTTTTAACCTTGCGGCCGTACTCCCCAGGCGGTCGACTTAATGCGTTAGCTGCGCCACTAAGTTCTCAAGGAACCCAACGGCTAGTCGACATCGTTTACGGCGTGGACTACCAGGGTATCTAATCCTGTTTGCTCCCCACGCTTTCGCACCTCAGTGTCAGTATCAGTCCAGGTGGTCGCCTTCGCCACTGGTGTTCCTTCCTATATCTACGCATTTCACCGCTACACAGGAAATTCCACCACCCTCTACCGTACTCTAGTCAGGCAGTTTTGGATGCAGTTCCCAGGTTGAGCCCGGGGCTTTCACATCCAACTTACCAAACCACCTACGCGCGCTTTACGCCCAGTAATTCCGATTAACGCTTGCACCCTTCGTATTACCGCGGCTGCTGGCACGAAGTTAGCCGGTGCTTATTCTGTCGGTAACGTCAAAATACTCACGTATTAGGTAAGTACCCTTCCTCCCAACTTAAAGTGCTTTACAATCCGAAGACCTTCTTCACACACGCGGCATGGCTGGATCAGGCTTTCGCCCATTGTCCAATATTCCCCACTGCTGCCTCCCGTAGGAGTCTGGACCGTGTCTCAGTTCCAGTGTGACTGATCATCCTCTCAGACCAGTTACGGATCGTCGCCTAGGTGAGCCTTTACCTCACCTACTAGCTAATCCGACCTAGGCTCATCTGTTAGCGTGAGGTCCGAAGATCCCCCACTTTCTCCCGTAGGACGTATGCGGTATTAGCGTCCGTTTCCGAACGTTATCCCCCACTAACAGGCAGATTCCTAGGCATTACTCACCCGTCCGCCGCTCGCCGGCATCCCGAAGGACCCGCTGCCGCTCGACTTGCATGTGTTAGGCCTGCCGCCAGCGTTCAATCTGAGCCATGATCAAACTCTTCAGTTCAATACTGCTTGGGTTTTGTGAAAACCCTAAACTTGGCTCAGCAATCGCAAATAAACTCTCGAATTCACGAGTGTTACTTGTGATGCTGATAATCAGGTGACTATCAGTCTTACCTCACAAGCACCCACACGAATTGCTTGATTCAGTTGTTAAAGAACAGTTGGTTAAGTCTTTCGTCTCAACCGAGGCGCGAATTTTACAGCAGCCCCTCATTCCGTCAAGCGATTTCGAAAATTTCTTTTCTACTTCAACCGCTTGCGCTTCCGATCAGCCTTCAGCATCTCGTCAGCGGGAGGCGAATTCTACAGCGTTTCAAACCGCTGTCAACCTCCTCCTGCACCGCTTTCGATCAACCCGATCGAACCACCTCCAGCCCCCTGAAAATCTCTATAACCTATTGATTATCAAGATCTTTTACATCAGGACTGCGCCGGAAGTGGTGCGCATTATAGGCCCGCTAAAACACACGTCAACAGCTTATTGCGCAATTTACTGACTTTTAGGTTAAACCCCACTGGAATGGCTTATGGATCGCTGCGCCTCATTTACGACCTTTCTTCTGCGGGAAGGTCCAATATTAGAAAACACCTTCGCGGGCTGAGGCAGTACAAGCGGAATGGAGACCTACCTGCAGCAGACCAACAAGATCAGGAGGCAGTCATGACAACGCAAGCGCATACCGGTATCGCGGCTCCTAACGTCAAGCTACTGATTGACGGGCAACTAATCGACTCACAAAGCAGCGATTGGCGCGAGGTGATCAACCCTGCCACCCAGGAGGTGCTCGCCAGGGTGCCTTTTGCAACTCCCGCAGAGGTAAATGCCGCAGTCGCCAGCGCCAAGGATGCATTCATTAGCTGGCGCAAGACCGCTATTGGGACTCGAGCGCGGATCTTCCTCAAGTATCAGCAGCTGATCCGCGAAAACATGCAGGAGCTTGCGGCGATCCTCACCGCCGAACAGGGCAAGACTCTGGCGGATGCCGAAGGCGATGTGTTCCGAGGCCTGGAAGTGGTCGAACATGCTGCCGCCATCGGCAACCTGCAGCTCGGCGAGCTGGCCAACAACGTCGCCAGCGGGGTTGATACCTTTACTTTGCGACAACCCTTAGGGGTTTGCGCCGGGATCACCCCATTCAATTTCCCGGCAATGATCCCGCTGTGGATGTTCCCGATGGCGATAGTCACCGGCAACACCTTTGTGCTCAAACCTTCCGAGCAGGACCCGATGGTCACCATGCGCTTGGCCGAACTGGCGCTTGATGCCGGAATCCCCGCCGGGGTGCTGAATGTGGTCCATGGCGGCGCCGAGGTGGTCGACGCGATTTGCGCTCACCCGGACATCAAGGCCGTCTCTTTTGTCGGTTCGACGCGTGTGGGCACCCACGTCTATAACCGTGCCTCGCAATCGGGCAAGCGCGTGCAGTGCATGATGGGGGCGAAAAACCATGCCATCGTCCTGCCGGATGCCCATAAGCAGCAAACCCTGAACAACCTCGTGGGTGCGGCCTTTGGCGCCGCCGGTCAACGCTGTATGGCGGTGTCGGTGGCGATTCTGGTCGGCGAGGCACAGCAATGGCTGCCCGAGCTGGTCGAGAAAGCCAAGGCACTGAAGGTGAATGCCGGAGCCGAACCGGAAACCGATCTGGGGCCGGTCGTCTCCACCTCTGCCTTAGAGCGCATCCTCAGTTTGATAGAAAGCGGCAGCCAAGAAGGCGCCAGCCTGGAACTGGACGGGCGCAATCCACACGTGGCGAGCTATCAGAAAGGCAACTTCATCGGCCCGACCTTGTTCTCCGGCGTCACGCCGCAGATGCGTATCTACCGCGAGGAAATCTTCGGCCCGGTGCTCTGTGTGATGCATGCAAACAATCTGGACGAAGCCATCGCCCTGATTAACGCCAACCCGAATGGCAACGGCACCGCTATCTTCACCCGCTCCGGTGCAGCGGCACGGCATTTCCAGGAAGAGGTGAATGTGGGCCAGGTCGGTATCAACATACCGATCCCGGTGCCGGCGCCGATGTTCTCCTTCACTGGCTCCCGGGGCTCCAAGCTCGGCGACCTGGGCCCCTATGGCAAGCAGGTGGTGCAGTTCTATACCCAGACCAAGACCGTCACCGAGCGCTGGTTCGACGAGAACGACGTGGGTGGGGTCAACACCACCATCACGCTCAAATAAGGAGGACAAGGTAAAGCTATGCATGATCTCGAGCTGAGCGAAGAGCAACGCATGATCCGCGACATGGCTCGCGATTTCGCCCGCCGCGAAATCGCTCCGCGCGCTGCCGCGGCGGAAAAGGCCGGCTGGATCGATGATGCACTGGTCTCACAGATGGGCGAACTTGGCCTGCTGGGCATGGTGGTGCCGGAGGAATGGGGGGGATCCTATGTCGACTATGTCGCTTATGCACTGGCGGTAGAGGAAATCTCTGCGGGCGACGCGGCGACCGGCACCTTGATGAGCGTGCACAACTCGGTGGGCTGCGGCCCGCTGCTGCAATACGGCAGCGAAGAGCAGAAGCGCACCTGGCTGCCCGACTTGGCCAGCGGCAAAGCTATTGGCTGTTTTTGCCTGACCGAGCCGCAGGCCGGTTCCGAAGCCCACAACCTGCGCACCCGCGCCGAGCTAAGTGACGGCCACTGGGTGCTCAACGGTGCCAAGCAGTTCGTCAGCAACGGTAAGCGCGCCAAACTCGCCATAGTCTTTGCCATCACCGATCCGGACAAAGGCAAGAAGGGTCTCTCCGCTTTCCTGGTGCCGACCGATACAGCGGGGTTTGTCGTCGACCGCCAGGAGCACAAGATGGGCATCCGCGCCGCCGATACCTGTGCAGTCACCTTGCGCGACTGCCGCATCCCGCAGACCAACCTGCTGGGCGAACGGGGCAAGGGCCTGGCCATCGCCCTCTCCAACCTGGAAGGCGGGCGCATCGGCATCGCCGCCCAAGCTCTGGGGATCGCCCGCGCCGCTTTCGAGGCCGCGCTCGGCTATGCCCGTGAGCGGGTACAGTTCGGCAAGCCGATCATCGAACATCAGAGCGTGGCCAACATGCTGGCGGACATGCATACCCAGCTCAACGCCGCACGTCTGCTCATCCTGCATGCTGCACGCCTGCGCAGCGCCGGCCTGCCTTGCCTGTCGGAAGCCTCGCAAGCCAAGCTGTTCGCCTCGGAACTCGCCGAATCGGTCTGCTCCAAGGCCGTGCAGATCCACGGCGGCTATGGCTATCTGGAGGACTACCCGGTCGAGCGTTATTACCGCGACGCGCGGATCACCCAGATTTACGAGGGCACCAGCGAGATCCAGCGCCTGCTGATCGCTCGCGAGCTGAGCAATTACCCGCTTTAGGCGCCAGCAAAAAAAGGGGCAGCCAGTGGCTGCCCTTGGGCTGCACTGGCACGAACCGCCGCAGTTGATCGCCAGCTCAACGGGTCGACATCCTCGAATCTTTACGAGCCATCTCGAATGAATCGGCCAGCAGGTTGGTGGTGGTACTACTATGGCGAGCCTTGGCGACCCAACACAGCAATGTGGAGCTCGATATGTCGCGTGCGCACTGAGCCCCAGAAAAGGTTCGGGTTTGCCAGATAAGTACCCGACTGGGTCTAATTTGCCAGAAGCCATACCTGGGAACCGCTCATGAGTCGCGCCGAATTCCACCAGCAGCATCAGCAACGCGCCATCGCCGAGGCCGAGCGCCTGCTCGCCGAGAGAGCCAGGTTGCAGGGCCGCTGGCTGGATTGGGTAGCCGCCGAGCTTTACGCCCTGCGCCCACCCGCCTTCGCCAGCATGGTGCGGCGCGAGCTGGAGAGATTGTCCAGGCAATAAAAAACCGGAAGACGATCAAAAAACCGCCTCCCGGTTATGGGCAGGTCAGCGCCCTTCAGCTCTGCATCGCCTCCCCATGCACATCCATCGCCGCCTGGCGCAACGCCTCGGAGCGGGTTGGATGGGGGTGGCAGGTCAAGGCGATGTCCTCGGCCGAGGCGGAGAATTCCATGGCCACGCAGTATTCGCCGATCATCTCGCTGACGCTCGGGCCTATCAGGTGCACGCCCAGCACCTCGTCCGTGCGCTCGTCGGCGATCACCTTGGCAAAGCCCTCGGTCTCGTGGTTGATCTTCGCCCGACTGTTGGCGGTGAAGGGGAACTTGCCGACCTTATAAGCGCGGCCTTCGACCTTGAGCTGCTCTTCGCTCTTGCCGACGCTGGCGACCTCGGGCTTGGTGTAGATCACGCTGGGAATCAGGTTGTAGTTGACCTCGCCGGCCTTGCCGGCAATCTGCTCGATACAGACGATGGCTTCGTCCTCGGCCTTGTGCGCGAGCATCAGCCCAGAGGTGACATCGCCGATCACCCACACGCCCGGCGCGCCGCTGCGATGCCGCTCGTTGGCCAGCATGCCGCGCTTGTCCGTCGCCAGGCCAACCGTTTCCAGCCCCAGGCCCTGGGTATAAGGGCGGCGGCCGATGGCGACCAGCACGTAATCGGCTTCCAGCGTCTCGGCCTGACCACCGGCCGCCGGCTCGATGCTGAGCGTCACGCCGCTGGTGGATGGTTTGGCGCTGGTCACTTTGGAACCCAGCTTGAAATGCATGCCCTGCTTGCTCAGCGAGCGCTGCAGGGTCTTGGCGGTTTCCGCGTCGAGGCCGGGACAGATACGGTCGAGGAACTCCACCACCGTCACCTGGCTCCCCAGCCGGCGCCAGACTGAGCCCAGCTCCAGGCCGATCACCCCGGCGCCGATCACCACCAGGTGCTTGGGCACCTCGGGTAGCGACAAGGCGCTGGTGGAGTCGAGGATGCGCCGGTTGTCGATCTCCACACCAGGCAAAGGGCTCGGCTCGGAACCAGTGGCGATGACGATGTCCTTGGCCTGCAGGATTTGCTCGGTGCCGTCGGCCGCGGTCACCACTACCTTTCCGGGCCCGTCGATGCGGCCCCAACCCTTGATCCACTCGGCCTTGTGCTTGCGGAACAGGAACTCGATGCCCTTGGTCAGGGCCGTCACGCTGTCGCCCTTCTGCTTCATCATCTGCGCCAGGTTGAGCTGTGGCTTGACCTCGATGCCGAGCGTGGCGAACTCGCCGCCGCTAGCCGCCTCGTACAGCTCCGAGGCATGCAGCAGCGCCTTGGACGGCATGCAGCCGACGTTCAGGCAGGTGCCGCCAAGCGTCGCGCGACCTTCCACGCATGCCACCTTGAGGCCCAGCTGGCCGGCGCGGATGGCCGCGTTGTAACCGCCCGGGCCACCGCCGATCACCACAACGTCATAACTGCTCATGGTCGATACCTACTCGCTCAGTAATAAATAGAGGGATTGAGCATAGGCAATCGGTCAGGCGCTGCCGCAGTTACGGGGCTTTCGCCACAGCCACCGGGACATTCCCCGGCGCGCGCGGACGCAGTATCTGGAAAGCGGCAAAGGCGCCGAGCGCGAAAGCACAGTGCACGGCGATCATCGGCAGCGCCGTGCCGTCCTGAAAACGGCTCAGCACCAAGCCGGCACTCATGCCGCCGGCCATCTGGGCAAAGCCCATGAAGCCGGCGGCGAGCCCGGCACGGTGGGCATTGGGCATCACCGCGCCGGCCACTGCGGCCGGCAGCACCATGCCGGCACCGAAGGTCAGCAGCAGTTGCGGCAGGAACAGGCCGAAGATCGACAGACCGAGCAATTCATGCACCAGCAACGTGGCCAACGCTCCGAGTGCCACCAGGCTGGTGCCGATGGCGACGATGCGTTCGGCCCCGTGGCGTGCAATCAACCGATTGGTGCACAACGCACCGACTATCAACCCGGAAACGATGCCGCCGAACACCAGGCCGTACTGGGTGGCCGTCAGCCCCAGCAAGCCGACGAAGACCGGCGAGGAGCCGGCGATAAAGCAGAACATCGCCCCGTAGGTACAGGCCAACGCCAGGGCGAAGGCGCGATAGGAGCGCGCGCTCAGCAGGCTGGCATAGTGACCGCCGAGCGTGCGCAGCCGCCCGGCTTGCGGGTCGAGCTTGAGGTTGCTTTCGCGATACAGCGCCAACAGTGCCAGCAACGCCAGGCCACCGATCAGCCAGGACAACCCCACCGCCGCTCGCCAGCCGCCGGCATAGGTGGCCACCAGCCCGCCCAACGCGGGCATCAGCACGATGGCGCAGAGCATGCCGATCACCGTCAGTGCCAGGGTCGGCGCCGCACGCTCCTTCCATACATCGCGCACCACCGCCCGCGCCAACACCAGGGCCGCGCAGGCCCCCAGCCCTTGCACCACCCTGGCCACGATGAACTCGTGCATGCCGCCGGCGAACAGCATCCACAGCGTGGCCAGCAAATAGAGCGTCAGACCGCCGATCAGCACCGGCCGGCGCCCTACCCGGTCGGACAAGGGCCCGAGGATCAACTGACCGACCCCGAAAGCACCGACGAACGCCGCCAAGGCAACCAGCGCGGAACCCTGCGCGGCGGCGAAGTCCGCCTCGATAACGCCGAGGCTGGGAATCAGCAGCTGCGTGGAGATCTCCCCCAGTCCGGTCAAGACGACCAGCAATACCAGCAGGGTGCGTGATGGCAGTGGCGCAGTGCTCAGGCCCATGACACGGCTCCTTGCGGCTTGAGCGCGGCGTACGCGGCAAGCAGTTGCAGCTCAAAGTCCTGCCAGTCAGCTTCCGGCACATGGTCCTGGCCACAGCGGAACGCCTCAGAGCCAGCGAGGTTCGATGGTCTGGCGACATCTGCCAGCGCTTCAGAACGAGGAATGGCGATCTTGCTCATGGCAGTCTCCAGCGGCACACGTATTTAGATTATGATCGACATACGTATGTTTGTATTGCATTCATAATATTGTCAACCACTGATCTGCCCCTACTGCCGACGAGCGCCTGTGTTAAAATTATGACTAACATTTCAATCGATCAAATTCTGCGGAGATCACGACCTTGAGATATCCGGATACCCATAAAGCGGAAACCAACCAGCGCATCATCAGCGAAGCGGCCGAACGCTTTCGCCGCGATGGTATCGGCGCCACCGGCCTGCAGCCGCTGATGAAAGCCTTGGGCCTGACCCACGGCGGCTTCTACGCGCATTTCAAATCCAAGGATGACCTGGTCCAGCAGGCGTTGCGCGCCGCTGCAGACAAGCTCGATGAAGCCTGCGCGGAGACTTTCGCTCAGGACAAGCCGCTGCAGCAGTTCATCGACAATTACTTGTCCGGCGCCCACCGTGCCAATCCCGGCGCCGGCTGCCCATTGCCAACCATGGCGGCGGAGCTGGGCCAGCGCGGCCAGCCCAGCCCGATCACCGATGAAGTGGTGCGCAACCGCCTCGGAATGATCGAAGGTGCCCTGCCCGGGCCGCAGGCTGACGAGCAGAGCGTGGTGATCCTCTCCGCACTGGTCGGTGCGCTACTGCTGTCGCGCAGCGTCGAAGACTCACAGCTGTCCGACCAGGTCCTGCACAGCACGCAGAACTGGCTGAAGCAGGCGTTCTGCTGCGCGCAGGCCTAAGCGCTCTAGCGGCGCAGCAGCACGGATATGTCACCACCACCCCGGTGAAAGCCAGCGAGACCACCAAGGACCCGGTACTGCTCGCCCCCGACGTGCGCTGCGCGTTGCGCCGCAGCATCGTCGTCGGCATCGCGAGCTGTCGGTGTTCATCCTCGAAAACGCCCTGGAAAACACCCTGCTCAGCGCCCTGTCGATCGCCCAGCAGGCCGGCCCGGTGAGCCTGGACAACATTCCGGTGGAGCCGAATCTGCTCAACCAGTTGCAGACCGCCATGCCGGTGGTCAAGGAGCGCCTGCGCAAGGAAGGCCACCCGCCGATCCTCACGGTGATGCCGCAACTGCGTCCGCTGCTAGCCCGTTATGCGCGGGTATTCAGCCCCGGCCTGCACGTGCTGTCGCAGAACGAGATTCCCGAGCGGGTCGGGGTGAATATTCTCGGCACCCTGGGCTAAACCTCCGCGCTTGCGCGGGTAAACGGCCCGCGCAAGCGCAGATCCAGCGCTTCCAAACGTCGAAAAAATTCACTGACCACTCGATCAGTATATGAACAGCGCAGCCGCATACCTGCGGCAATCCCGCGCTGTTTCTACGTCTCGGCGGTCTGTTTCCCGCCCCCTGACATGGGGGGCGAGGCGCAAGAGGCAATCCTTAAAGATGAAAAAGCCCCCTCTCGGGGCGACTTACCTCATCAGCCTCTCGGATGACGTCCTCTCTGCGTGCACTCAGGAAGAGACAGTCACCTCACATGCAGGACAACCCGGATGAAACAGCTCTCCCCTTTGGATGCGCAGTTCTTTTACTCGGAAGCGTCGCATCAACCGATGGTCATCGGCGGCTTGTGGTTGTGCGATCAGAGCAGCGCCCCCAACGGCCTGGTCAGGCACAAGGACATCCTCAAGTACATCAGCAACCGCCTGAGCTCGTCGTCACTGTTCCGCCGCAAGCTGCAGCACGCACCGTTGCGCCTGGACGACCCCTACTGGGTGGAAGACAAGAACTTCGACCTCGAATACCACATCCGCCACGTCGGCCTGCCGCAGCCCGGCGACTGGCGCCAGCTGTGCATCTTCGCGGCCCGGGCGATGTCGCGGACCATGGACATGGAACGCGCGCCCTGGGAAATCACCATCATCGAAGGCCTGAACAATGTCGAGGGCATTCCGCCGGGCAGCTTCGCCCTGCTGCTGCGCCTGCACCATGCCTATGTCGACGGCAAGTCCGGCGTCGAGCTGACCACCGCGCTGATGTCTGACAGCCCCGATCACGATTACGAGCAGACACCGCAGCCACACTACAGCGAGCGCCTGCCCAGCCACGCGCAGATGTGGGCACGTACCCTGCCGCGCCTGCTCGGCCAATCCGCGCGCACCGTCCGCGCCGGCGCCAGCGTGGCGCGCAAGAGCTTCCAGCTGTTCGGCCAACTGAAAAACAAGGCACAGCCGGATCAGCGTTACGCCCCGAGTACCCTCTTCAACGCCCCGATCTCGGCCCACCGCGCCTATGGCGGCATGAGCTGGAACATCGCCGAGCTCAAGCAGATCCGCCGTTGCGCGGAAGGCGCCACGCTGAACGACGCCATCATCGCCATCATCGGCGGCGGCTTGCGCCGCTACCTGATGCGCCGGGATGCCTTGCCCTTCGATCAGTCGCTGGTCGCCCTGTGCCCGGTTTCGATCCGCCCGGAGCACGCGCGCCGGGACATGGGCAACCTGATTTCCATCATGCTTATCGGCATGGGCACCGATATCGCCGACCCGCTCGAGCGCCTGGATGCCGCCGTGCGCCAGCGCACCCAGCGCGGCGGGCCGCTGGCCAAGGACGTGGTGCATGAGCTGATCACCTCGCTCGGAGAGCTGGTCCCGGCCCCAGCGCGCATGCTCACCGGCTGGCTGCAGAACAAGGCCCGTTTCGCCAGCCGGCTGCCGGTGATCAACACCCTCATCACCAACGTCCCAGGCCCGACCAACGGCACCGCCAAGAAGTACATCGCCGGCGCGGAACTGCTCGCGACCTATCCGATCGTGCCGATCCTCGACGGCATGGGTCTGTGCCACGGCATTACCGGGCTTTACGGCCAACTCTTCCTGGGCGTGGTCGCTGATCGCGAAATTCTTCCGGACATGGACCTGTACATCGATTGCATTCAGCAATCCACCGATGAGTACCTCGCGCTGTGCAGGCAACAGGCAGCGGTCGCCGCGGCAGCAGCTGAAGCGGCGGCGGCCACGGTCGTGCCCCTGGAGCAGGAAAAGTCGGCGGCGCCGCGCAAGCGTGTCAATGCGGCCAGTCAGGACGCTGAAGCCGGCAAAGGGGGACCCGCCTGACCTGGCTGCCAGCAGCGCCATCGCGGCCGGCATGAGCCTCGTCGCGATGGCATCAATCAATAGTACGAGTGAAGGGAGACCATCAAATGTTCTGGCACAAATCGCCAGTAAAAGGCCTGCAGAGCAAGATGGAAGCCGCAGAAAGCTACCAGCAGTGGGCAGAACACGCCGCAGTCTACGATTGGGAAACCGGGCTGGATGACTGGCGCAGCACCGAACCGTCCTCGCAGTACGACTACCGCTCGGTTCGCAAGCGTTTTGAACTCCTGCGCGGGCTGCGCTACCGCCACGATTACCCTGGCCTGATGTTCGCCCTCAACGAGGGCATCCACGGCAACCTTGCCGGCATGGGCAAGGCCGCGCTGTACAGCCAGGCCAAGCTGGGCACCAAGCACCTGATCCATCAGTACACCGAGGAAGTCTGCCAGGCGCTGCGGACCATCGACGAGCTCGACGACAGCGTGATTCCGCTGGCCGAGCGCAAGGACTTCTTCCTCCGCACCAGCCACTGCTTCGGCCGCTCGGCGCTGATGCTCAGCGGTGGCGCGGTGCTCGGCTTCTTCCACATCGGCGTACTCAAGGCGCTGTTTCAGGAAAACCTGCTGCCGAGCATCATTTCCGGCTCCAGCGCCGGCTCGATCATGGCGGCGATCGTCGCCACCCACACCGACGACAAGCTGCTCGAACAGATGCGCCCGGAGCACCTGGAGATTGTCGAGGCACTCGAGCCCGAGGCGCTGCAGCGCCGCAACCCGCCGGATGCCAAAGTGCTGCGCCAGTACCTGGAACGGGTCATTCCGGACCTGACCTTCGAAGAGGCCTACCGCCTGACCGGGCGCAAGCTGAACATCACCGTCACCGGCCTGCTGCCGCGTCAGGCGCCGCGCCTGCTCAACGCCATCACTGCGCCAAATGTGCTGATCCGCTCGGCGATCCTGGCTTCCTGCGCGCTCTATGGCATCTATCCGCCGGTCACCCTGCAAGCGAAAAATGCCGCCGGCGAGCAGGTGCCCTATCTGCCGGAGCTGCAATGGATCGACGGCTCGTTCATCGACGATCTGCCGGCCAAACGCCTCGGCCGGCTGTATGGGGTCAACCATTTCATCTCGAGCCTGACCAACCCCGCCGCGCTGTTCTTCACCCCGGACCCCGACACCCGTCATGGCCTGCTGCAGAGCGCACTCAACTACCAGGTCAAACTGTCCAAGAACGTCGCCACCCATCTGCTCAAACTCAGCCGCGACCACCTGCGCCTGCGTAATCCCACGCTCAGTCGCTGGCAACATCTGGGCTACAACGTGCTGGCGCAGGACTACACCGCCGATATCAACATCTTCCTCGGCAAGCGTTGGCACAGCCCGTTGAAACTGCTGTCGCCGCTGCCGCTGGCGGAGATGGAACAGTTGATCCGCGAAGGTGAACAGGCCACCTGGGAGCGCATGGAAATGATCCGCAACTGCACGGCGATCAGCAGGACGCTGGACCGCATCCTCATGGACCACGGCTGGGCGGATTAAACCGCACCGCCCGCCGGACGCAACGCCCCCGGCGGGGCACGGCAGTCAGCCGTCAATCGGTATCCTCCGATGGCGGCTGCAGCCGCTAGCTCTCCTCACCCACGCCGCGTGTGGCGCGCATGGCGCACACAAGTACTTGGCAAGCGATAGCCCCAGACCAATCAGTCTCAAAAGACATCAAACCTGCACCGGCCGGGTTTTTACACCTACCCAAGGCGCCCTCTATCTCCGCCCGACGCGGGCAATGACAGCCTGTATAATGGCGCTCATTTCCCCCTATGCATCGGACAGCGCGCCGTCGCTGCTTGCTGAAGAGTCGACCTTGAACACACCCAATGCCTATGGCGGCACGCCGTCCCGTCGCTTCTCCGTCGCCCCGATGATGGACTGGACCGACCGCCACTGCCGGTTCTTCCTGCGTCTGCTGTCGCAACACGCCCTGCTGTACACCGAGATGGTCACCACCGGCGCCTTGTTGCGTGGCGACCATGCGCGCTTTCTCCGCCATGACCAGAGCGAGCACCCGCTGGCCTTGCAGTTGGGCGGCAGTGTGCCGGAAGAGTTGGCGGCTTGTGCGCGGATGGCCGAGGACGCCGGCTACGACGAGGTCAACCTCAACGTCGGCTGCCCCAGCGACCGGGTGCAGAACAACATGATCGGCGCCTGCCTGATGGGCCATCCGGCGCTGGTGGGTGACTGCGTCAAGGCCATGCTGGATGCGGTGGCGATCCCAATCACGGTCAAGCACCGCATCGGCATCGATGGCCGCGACAGCTACGCCGAGCTGTGCGACTTCGTCGGCCAGGTGCGCGACGCCGGTTGCCGCAGTTTCACCGTGCACGCGCGAATCGCCATCCTCGCCGGTCTGTCACCGAAGGAGAACCGCGAGATCCCACCGCTGCGCTACGAAGTGGCGGCGCAATTGAAACGCGACTTTCCGGATCTGGAGATCATCCTCAACGGCGGGATCAAGACCCTGGAGGAGTGCCAAAACCATCTGCAGACTTTCGACGGCGTGATGCTCGGCCGCGAGGCCTATCACAACCCTTATCTGCTGGCGGAAGTGGATCAGGCCTTGTTCGCCCACGACCGACCGATGATCGGCCGGGCCGAGGCGCTAACCCAACTGCGCCCCTATATTGAACGTCATCTAGCCGAAGGCGGTGCGATGCACCACATCACCCGCCATGTGCTCGGTTTGGCCCAGGGTTTCCATGGTGCCCGGCGCTTCCGCCAGCTGTTGTCGGTGGATATCCACAAAACCACCGATCCACTGGCCTTGTTCGATCAGGCCATCGACCTGTTGCAGGGACGGTAGGATGGGTTGAGACGCGCAGCGTCGATACCCATCGTTGCCGGTTTGATGGGTATTGCTGCGCTCCGGCTAGGTGCCCCCTCCCATCCTACACAGCGGGAATCCAATAGCCCTCCCCCGTAAACGGGAGAGGGGGCATACCGTATTTCAGCCGACCTGCAAGACCACCCGCCCGCGCTTCGGGCAGCCTTCCATATAACGGTGCGCGGCGACCACGTCCTCGAAGGCGAAGACCTTGTCGATTTGCGTCTGCAGCAGGCCGTCGCGGGTCAGCTGATTGATCGCCGCCACTGCACGCTCCAGCGCCGGCTGATCCTGAGGGATGCCAAGCTCCGGCTTGCCGGTAAAGTTACCCAGGCAATGGACAAAGAACTGGATGTTCTTCTGGAATGCCGCGCAGGCCGGGAATGGCGTCTGGTTACCGCCCTGCAGGCCATACAGCACCAGGCGTCCGCGCGGAGCGAGTACATCGCCGAGCAGGCACATCTGCGGGCCACCGAGGCCGTCGAGGACGATATCGACGCCACGCCCATCGGTGAGCTTGTTGATCCGCCCGACCAGATCCTCTTCCTCGGTGACTATCACCTTGTCGGCGCCGAGCGCCAGCAGGTAGTCGCGATCTTCGGCGTCCTTGGTGGCGGCGAACAGTCGTGCGCCGAGCGCCTTGCCGAGTTGCAGCAGGGCCGGCCCGGCACAATGGGCGGCATCGGTGATCAGCACCGTCTGCCCAGCTTGCAGGCGCGCCAAGTCGACATAGGCGAAATAGCCCATCAGCAGCGAGGTGTAATGCGCGCTGGCCTGCTGCGCGCTCAACTGCTCTGGATAGCGAGTCAGCGAGCCACGCGGCAGCAGCACCTGCTCGCCATAACCGGGGTAGTCGTTGGGACTGTGGGCCGGGAAGCTGGCGACCTTGTCGCCCACCGCCAGGTCATCGACGCCTTCGCCGACGGCCAGCACTTCACCAGCCAGCTCATGGCCGAGGCCGGCTGGCAGCCGCGCCTGGCTGGGCGCCAGATTTTGCCGCCAAAGCACGTCGTACCAGCTCACGCCGATGGCCTCGACGCGCAGCAGAACCTCGCCCGGGCCGGGATGGGCAACGTCTACCTGTTCGATCTTGAGAACTTCGGCAGAACCAAATTGGTGAAAGCGAATCATGCGGGACATCACGAACCTCGCCGGTGATCTCTTATGGCCACGGACTTTATCCGGGCTTTGCAGGTAAGACCACCCGTTGTCATCAATAGTGCACATGAATATGGATGATGCTGCGGCTTGACGACAGCGGTGCGAGCCTGCAGTTTAATCCGCCAGGCAAGCCGGGAAGCACGCCATGAACCGTAACGATCTGCGCCGCGTCGATCTCAACCTGCTGATCGTCTTCGAAACCCTGATGCACGAACGCAGCGTCACCCGCGCGGCGGAAAAACTGTTCCTCGGTCAGCCGGCGATCAGTGCCGCCCTCGCCCGTCTGCGCAGCCTGTTCGACGACCCGTTGTTCGTCCGCACCGGCCGCAGCATGGAGCCTTCGGCGCGCGCCGTGGAGATCTTCGCGCTGCTGTCGCCGGCGCTCGACTCGATTTCCACCGCGGTCAGCCGCGCCGCCGACTTCGATCCGGCCACCAGCACCGCGGTATTCCGCATTGGCCTGTCCGACGACGTCGAGTTCGCCCTGCTGCCGGCGCTGCTCAAGCGTCTGCGCGCCGAAGCCCCAGGGGTGGTGCTGGTCGTGCGCCGGGCCAACTATCTGTTGACGCCTAGCCTGCTGGCGTCCGGGGAAATTTCCGTGGGCGTCGGCTATACCGTCGAACTGCCGGCCAATGCCAAGCGCAAGGTGCTGCGCCGCAATAAACCCAAGCTGCTGCGCGCCGATAGCGCGCCAGGCGCGCTCAGCCTCGACGACTATTGCGCGCGGCCGCATGCGCTGGTGTCCTTCGCCGGCGATCTCAGCGGCTTCATCGATGAAGAGCTGGCCAAGCTCGGCCGCAGCCGCCATGTGGTGCTGGCCGTGCCGCAGTTCAACGGCCTTGGCACCCTGCTGGCCGGTACCGACATAGTCGCCACAGTGCCGGACTACACCGCCGCCGCCCTCACCGCCGCCGGCGGCCTGCGCGCCGAGGACCTGCCGCTGGAGACCGGCAGCTTTGAACTGCACATGGCCTGGCGCGGCGCCCAGGACAACGATCCGGCCGAACGCTGGTTGCGCTCGCGCATCCAGATGTTCTTCGGCGATCCCGACAGCCTGATGTAGGGCCGTGTAGGATGGGTTGAGCGCAGCGATACCCATCAATCCGGTCCCGCATGGGTATCGCCTACGGCTCAACCCATCCTACGTCGCTACGTCCACGTCGATACACCACCACCTTCCATCATTCAGATTGATATTCAACTTCGCCCGGTTCGATTCGTCCTCGACAAACCCGCGTCGCAGACTGCGCCAATCCTAAAAAACGATTGGCGGAGTCACCCATGGAACAGTCATTCAAGGCCTTGCGCTTGCCCCTCGCCGCACTCTCACTGCTAGTCCTCGAGGCCTGCGGACGTGCACCGGAGCAGGCCAGCACGGCGCCGCCCGCCAAGGTCAGCGTCGCTACCGTGATCGAGCAACCGATCAACGAGTGGGACGAACTCACCGGCCGCCTGGAAGCGCCGGAATCGGTGGTGGTCCGCCCGCGCGTGTCCGGCTACGTCGACCAGGTCGCCTTCACCGAAGGCGCCCTGGTGAAGAAAGGTGATTTGCTGTTCCAGATCGACCCGCGCCCGTTCGAGGCCGAAATCCGCCGCCTGGAAGCCCAATTACAGCAAGTCCGCGCCAACCTCAGCCGCACCGAGAACGAAGCTCGCCGCGGCGAGCGTCTGCGCGCCAGCAACGCGATCTCCGCCGAACTGGCCGATGCCCGTGCCAGCGCCGCGCTGCAAGCCCGAGCCGAAGTGGCGGCGATCCAGGCCGGCCTGGAAGCGGCGCGCCTGAACCTCAGCTTCACCCGCGTCAGCGCGCCGATCGACGGCCGCGTCAGCCGCGCCGACGTGACCACCGGCAACCTGGTCAACGCCGGCGAAACCCGCCTGACCAGCCTGGTCTCCACCGACAAGGTGTACGCCTACTTCGACGCCGACGAGCGCGTGTTTCTCAAGTACGCCGAGCTGTCACGCCAGGGCAGCCGCGGCGACGCCACCCCGGTGTACCTCGGCCTGTCCGACGAGGACGGTTTCCCGCATCTCGGGCAGATGGACTTCATCGACAACCAGGTCGACCCGAAGACCGGCACCATCCGCGGCCGCGCGGTGTTCGACAACCGCAACGGCGAGTTCACCCCCGGCCTCTATGCCCGCCTGAAACTGGTCGGCAGCGCCACCTACGACGCCGCGCTGATCAAGGATTCGGCCGTCGGCACCGACCTCGGCAAGAAGTTCGTCCTGGTCCTCGCCGAGGATGACAAGGTCGCCTACCGCGCCATCGAACTCGGACCCAAGCTGGAAGGCCTACGCATCGTCCGCAGCGGTCTGGCCAAGGGCGAGAAGATCGTGGTCAACGGCCTGCAGCGCGCCCGTCCGGGCATGCCGGTCAGCCCTGCCGCCGTGCCCATGGCCGACGAGGCCACCCTCGCCGCCCTCGCCGAACAACGCAACGCCGTGGCCGCCAGCAATCCGCCGCGGGTTGCCGAACGCCAGCCCGTCAACCACCCAACCACGCCGCGCGGCTAAGGGCCCATTCAGGATCTGCTGCGCTCGGTGAGGCGGCGTTAAAAACACGCTCAGAATGCTCATTTACAGCTTGTAAATTCCGCTTCTTCGCCTGTTTTTGCCTTGCCTCACCGTCGCTCGCTTAGCTCCTGAACCGGCCCCTAACCAGCCCGTCTTCCAGCCCCGTTTCGGCGGGGCGACGGGACGGTTTTGCCTGAGAATCCTGAAGGACCCAGACGATGAACTTCTCGCAATTCTTCATTTCGCGGCCGATCTTCGCCGCCGTGCTGTCGCTGCTGATCCTGATCGGCGGCGCGATCTCGCTGTTCCAGCTGCCGATCAGCGAATACCCGGAAGTGGTGCCGCCGACCGTGGTGGTGCGCGCCAACTTCCCCGGCGCCAACCCCAAGGTGATCGGCGAAACCGTCGCCTCACCGCTGGAACAGGCGATCACCGGGGTCGAGGGCATGCTCTACATGTCGTCGCAGGGTACCGCCGACGGCAAGATGACCCTGACCATCACCTTCGCCCTCGGCACCGACCTGGACAACGCCCAGGTGCAGGTGCAAAACCGCGTGACGCGGACCATGCCGACCCTGCCCACCGAAGTGCAGCGTCTCGGCGTGACCGTCGACAAGGCCTCGCCCGACCTGACCATGGTCGTGCACCTGACCTCGCCGGATAACCGCTACGACATGCTCTACCTGTCCAACTACGCCGCCTTGAACATCAAGGACGAACTGGCGCGCCTGGATGGCGTGGGCGACGTGCAGCTGTTCGGCCTCGGCAACTATTCGCTGCGCGTGTGGCTCGATCCGAACAAGGTGGCTTCGCGCAACCTCACCGCCAGCGACGTGGTCAACGCCATTCGCGAACAGAACCGCCAGGTCGCCGCCGGTTCCCTCGGCGCGCCGCCCGCACCGGGCGACACCAGCTTCCAGCTGTCGATCAACACCCAGGGGCGGCTGATCAACGAGGAAGAGTTCGAGAACATCATCATCCGCGCCGGTGAAGATGGCGAAATCACCCGTCTGAAAGACATCGCGCGCATCGAGTTGGGCTCCAGCCAGTACGCCCTGCGCTCGCTGCTCAACAACCAGCCGGCGGTGGCCATCCCGGTATTCCAGCGCCCCGGCTCGAATGCCATCGAAATCTCCGATGCCGTGCGCAAACGCATGGGCGAGCTGAAGCAGAGTTTCCCGCAGGGCGTCGACTACGAGATCGTCTACGACCCGACCATCTTCGTGCGCGGCTCCATCGAAGCAGTGGCACACACCCTGCTCGAAGCCATCGTCTTGGTGGTGCTGGTGGTGATCCTGTTCCTGCAGACCTGGCGCGCCTCGATCATCCCGCTGGCCGCCGTGCCGGTGTCGCTGATCGGCACCTTCGCGGTGATGCACATGTTCGGTTTCTCGCTCAACGCGCTGTCGCTGTTTGGCCTGGTGCTGGCCATCGGCATCGTGGTGGACGACGCCATCGTCGTGGTGGAGAACGTCGAACGGAACATCGGCCTCGGCAAGTCGCCGGTGGAAGCCACCAAGCAGGCGATGAAGGAAGTGACTGGCCCGATCGTCGCCACCGCCCTGGTGCTCTGCGCGGTGTTCGTGCCAACCGCGTTCATCTCCGGCCTCACCGGGCAGTTCTACCAGCAGTTCGCGCTGACCATCGCCATCTCCACGGTGATCTCCGCGTTCAACTCGCTGACCCTGTCGCCCGCCCTGGCCGCGGTGCTGCTGCGTGAACATGACGCACCTAAGGACCGCTTCTCGCGGGTCCTCGACAAGCTGTTCGGCGGCTGGCTGTTCCGCCCGTTCAACCGCGTGTTCGAGCGTGCCGGCAAGGGCTACGTCGGCACGGTGCGCCGCGTGCTGCGCGGCAGCTCGGTGGCGCTGGTGGTCTATGCCGGGTTGATGGGCCTTACCTATCTGGGCTTCTCTAGCACCCCGACCGGCTTCGTGCCGCCGCAGGACAAGCAGTACCTGGTGGCCTTCGCCCAGCTGCCGGACGCCGCCACCCTCGACCGTACCGAGGCGGTGATCAAGCGCATGTCGGAAATCGCCGGCAAGCATCCGGGCGTGGAAAACACCGTGGCCTTCCCCGGTCTGTCGATTAACGGCTTCACCAACAGCCCGAACAGCGGCATCGTCTTCACCCCGCTGAAGCCCTTCGACCAGCGCAAGGACCCGGCGCTGTCGGCCAGCGCCATCGCCGCCGACCTCAACGCCCAGTTCGGCGAGATCCAGGACGCCTTCATCGCCATCTTCCCGCCGCCACCCGTGCAGGGCCTCGGCACCATCGGCGGCTTCCGCGTGCAGGTGCAGGACCGCGGCAACCTCGGCTATGAGGAGCTCTACACCCAGGTGCAGAACATCATCGCCAAGAGCCAGAACGTGCCGGAGTTGGCCGGGCTGTTCACCAGCTACCAGGTCAACGTGCCGCAGGTGGATGCCGATATCGACCGCGAGAAGGCCAAGACCCACGGCGTGGCAATCAGCGACATCTTCGACACCATGCAGGTCTACCTCGGCTCGCTGTACGCCAACGACTTCAACCGCTTCGGCCATACCTATCAGGTCAACGTCCAGGCCGAGCAGAAGTTCCGCCTGGCGCCCGAGCAGATCGGCCAGCTGAAAGTGCGCAACAACCGGGGCGAGATGGTCCCGCTGTCGACCTTCGTCAAAGTCAGCGACAGCGCCGGCCCGGATCGGGTGATGCACTACAACGGCTTCCTCACCGCCGAGATCAACGGCGCCGCCGCCCCGGGCTACAGCTCCGGGCAGGCCGAGGCGGCAATGGAGAAGCTGCTCAAGGAAGAACTGCCCAACGGCATGAGCTACGAGTGGACCGAACTGACCTACCAGCAGATCCTCGCCGGCAACTCCGCGATCTTCGTCTTCCCGCTCTGCGTGCTGCTCGCCTTCCTGGTGCTGGCCGCGCAGTACGAAAGCTGGAGCCTGCCGCTGGCGGTGATCCTGATCGTGCCGATGACCCTGCTGTCGGCCATTACCGGGGTGATCCTGGCCGGTGGCGACAACAACATCTTCACCCAGATCGGCCTGATCGTACTGGTCGGCCTGGCGTGCAAGAACGCCATCCTCATCGTCGAGTTCGCCAAGGACAAACAGGCCGAAGGCATGGACCGCGTCGCCGCGGTACTGGAAGCCTGCCGCCTGCGGCTGCGGCCGATCCTGATGACCAGCTTCGCCTTCATCATGGGCGTGGTGCCGCTGGTGCTCTCCTCCGGCGCCGGTGCGGAGATGCGCCACGCCATGGGTGTCGCGGTGTTCAGCGGGATGATCGGCGTGACCTTCTTCGGCCTGCTGCTGACCCCGGTGTTCTATGTCCTGATCCGCGCCTTCGTGGAGAAACGCGTAGCGCGCAAGGCCGCGAAAGTCGAGTCACTCAAGGAGCTGCATGCATGATCGCCAAGCTATTCGCCCCTTCCCTGTTCGCCCTGGCGCTGAGTGCCTGCGCGGTCGGCCCGGACTATAAGGCACCGCAGACCGAAGCCGCCCGCGTGGTCAGCGCCGATAGCGGCAACTACGACCGCGCACGCTTCGAGACGCTGTGGTGGCAACAGTTCGACGACCCGACCCTGAACCAGCTGGTCAGCCAGTCGCTGCAGGGCAACCGCGAGCTGCGCGTGGCCTTCGCCCGCCTGAAGGCGGCACGGGCGATCCGCGATGATGTGGCTAACGATCAATTACCCACCGTCACCAGCGCTGCCAGCGCCGAGATTGGCAAAGCCCAGCAACCGGGCGTCACCGAGGAGCGGGTCAACCTCGAGCGCTACGACCTCGGTCTGGATATGGCCTGGGAGCTCGACCTGTTCGGCCGCATCCAACGGCAGATAGAGGCCAGCGACGCCGACATCGGCACCGTCGAGGCCGAGTTGCAGCAACTGCAAGTCAGCCTGATTGCCGAATTGGTCGATGCCTACGGCGAACTGCGCGGCGCCCAACTGCGCGAACGCATCGCCCGCAGCAACCTGCAGAACCAGCAGGACTCGCGCAACCTCACCGAGCGCCTGCGCGAGGCCGGAGTCGGCAACGAACTCGACGTCCTGCGCGCCGACGCCCGCCTGGCCGCCACCGAAGCCAGCCTGCCGCAGTTGCAGGCGCAGGAAGTGCGCGCCCGCAACCGCATCGCCACCCTACTCGGCCAGCGTCCGGAACAGTTGCAGGTCGATCTCGGCCCGCGCGAGCTGCCAGCCCTCAGCAAGGCCCTGCCGATTGGCGATCCGAGTGAGTTGCTGCGCCGCCGCCCGGATATCCGCAGCGCCGAACGCCAGCTGGCGGCGGCCACCGCGAATGTCGGGGTGGCCACGGCGGACCTGTTTCCACGGGTCAGCCTCAGTGGTTTCCTCGGCTTCACCGCCGGGCGCGGCTCGCAACTGGGCTCCTCGGCCGCACGCGCCTGGGCCATAGCCCCGAGCATCAGCTGGGCGGCGTTCGATCTGGGCAGCGTGCGCGCCCGCCTGCGCGGTGCCGAGGCCGACGCCGATGGCGCCCTGGCCAGCTACGAGCAGCAGGTGCTGCTGGCCCTGGAAGAGTCGGAGAACGCCTTCAGCGACTACGGCAAGCGCCAGCAGCGTCTGCTCTCGCTGCTGCGCCAGAGCGAAGCCAGCCGCGCCGCCGCCGAGCAGGCGGCGATCCGCTATCGCGAAGGCACGGTGGACTTCCTCGTGCTGCTCGACGCCGAGCGCGAACGCCTGGCCGCCGAGGATGCCCAGGCGCTGGCCGAGGTCGAGGTGTATCGCGGCATAGTCGCCATCTACAAGGCGCTGGGCGGTGGCTGGCAACCGGCGGCCTGACAACCTGATGCTCCCCTCGCCCGCGGTTCAGACTCCTGACCGCGGGCTTTTTTTACCTTGCTCGCGCTACTCCGCGACCGGCCGCTGCATGGCGCGCGCGTAGCCGTGCGGGGCGAAGCGCAGCGTCACGCCGAGCATCAATACGATGGACACCGCGAGCAGCAGCCAGGACGTCTGGAAGCTGCCGGTGACATCGCGCAGCCAGCCGGTCACGTAGGGAATGATGCCGGTGATGATGAAGCCGATGCCTTGGACGAATGCGGCCAGGCGGCCGGCGGCGCCGGGGTCAGGTAAGTGGTCGAGGGTGAGCGTCAGGCTGAGCGCGAAACAGGCGCCCAGGCCGTAGCCGATCAAGGCCACCCACAGGCCCGGCAGGTGCAGCGGCGCCAGCAGCAGGCCGGCGAAGCCGCCGAGCTGCACCAGCAGCGACAGGCAGAGCCAGGGGCGGCGGTCCGCCGAGCGACGGCTGAGGATCGGCATGCTCAAGGCGGCGAGGACCTGGAAGATGGTCATCAAACCGATCAGCTGGCCACTCGCTTCGGCGCTCCAGTCCAGCTGCCGGTAATAGACCGGCAGCCAGGCAACCATGCTGGTATAGCCACCGTTGATCAGGCCGAAATAGATCGCCAGTAACCAGGCCCGGCGACTGGCGAAGAAATGCCCACCGGCCTGCGCCTGTATGCCCGCAGCCGGCTCTCGTGGCCGCACCAGCCCCCACAGCAGCAGGCCGAACAGTGCCGGCAGCAGCCAGATGCCGAGGCCGCTCTGCCAGCGCCCAAAATGCTCGGCGACGACCGGCGCCAGCACCGCGGCACTGCCGCCACCGGCCATCAAGGACGCCGAATACAGGCCCATCGCGGCCGGCACGCGTTGCGGAAACCAGCGCTTTATCACTCCCGGCACCAGCGCCTGGATGATCGCCACGCCGGTACCGGCCAGCACCGCGCTGGCCACCAGCGCCAGACCGCTGTCCAGCAGCAGGCGCCATAGGCAGGCGACGGCAATCGCCAGCAGCCCGCAGACCATGCCCCGCCCCTCGCCGAGCCGAGGTCCGAGCCAGGGCAGCGCCAAGGCGAACAGGCCCATGCACAGCACCGGCAAGACGGTCAGCATCGACGCACCCTGGAAACCCAGACCGGTCGCCTGGCGAATCTCGCTGAGCAAGGGGCCGATCGAGGTCAGCATCGGCCGCAGGTTGATGCCCAGCGCGACTATCACCAGCAGGCCCAGCGAACCCACCTGGGCGCGCGTTCCGCTCTCGCGTAGCGCCGACTCGCAACCGCCGCCACTCATCCCCGACTCGCTTGCCAGAAGGCGTACAACCCCTGCTCGCCCTGGGGCAACAGTGGCCGCAAGGGTAGCGACTGCTCCTGCGGCGGGTGCTCCATCTGTGCGTAAACCGCCGCGGTCGACAGCCCGAAGGCCGCGCCGTCCTCGTTCGAATAGGCGAAATAGGCCGCGCTCACCCCGCACAGGTGCATGGCCGCCAGGCACATCGGGCACGGATGGCCGCTGGCGTAGATCACGCAGCCGTCCAACCGGGGACTGCCGAGCACCTGGCTGGCCCGGCGGATCGCCAACAACTCGGCGTGGCCGGTCGGGTCCTGATCGAGGTGGATTTCGTTGGCGGCGCGCGCGATGACCCGGCCATCGCGGACCAGCACGGCGCCGAACGGTCGCCCGCCCGCGTCGACATTGGCACGGGCCAAGGCCACGGCTTCGCGCATGAAATCTTCGTGTTGCATGAATGTCACCGACTCTGCTGCAAGTCAGAAAATTATGCCCAGGCGGCCTAGTATGTTGAAATTAAATGGTGAAATGCTTTCCAGTGGGAATCAGAATGCTCGACCCGACTTTGCTGCGCAGTTTCGTCATGGTGGTGGATGCCGGCAATTTCACCCGCGCCGCCGAACACCTGCACCTGACCCAATCCACCGTCAGCCAGCAGATTCTCCGTCTGGAACAGAGCCTGGATTGCCGCCTGCTCGACCGCAGCCAGCGCCAGGTCCTGCCCACCGAGGAAGGCGAACGTCTGCTCGGTTATGCCCGGCGCATCCTGCTGCTGGGCGAGGAAGCCCGCGAAGCGCTGAACATGGAACACAGCGAAGGCGTGCTGCGCCTGGGCATGCCCGAGGATTTCGCTGGCGAACGCATGATGCCGCTGCTCGCCGCGTTCAGCGCCCAACGTCCGCGCCTGCGCCTGGAGATTTCCAGCGGCCTCAGCCACGAACTGCTGCGCCAGTATCGCAACGGCGAGCTGGACCTGTTGCTGGTCAAGCAGTGGGGCGCCGACAGCGACTGCCTGGCACGCTGGCCCGAACCCCTGTGCTGGCTGGACAGCGCGGCGCAGCCCAGCGCCAGGCGCGATCCCCTGCCACTGGTGGTATTTCCGCTGGGCGCCCTGTATCGCCAGGAGATGATCCACGCGCTGGAGGGCAACAGTCGCCGCTGGCGAATCAGCTATTGCAGCGCCAGCCTGGCCAGCCTCGCCGCGGCGGCTGGCGCCGGCATGGGTGTGAGCCTGTTGCCGCTACGCTGCCAGCAGCCTTCGCATCAGGTGCTTACGGCCGAGGAAGGTTTCCCGTCGATCGACGGGCTGGAACTGGTGCTCTATGCGCGCGCCGAGCTGGGTAGCGCCGGCCGCAGCCTGTGCGACCAGCTCCGTTCGCTGTGCGGGCAGACGGCAGCCGACCAACTGCGCGAATAACGGCTTATTACCACTGCTGGCAGAAAGCTCCCGTTGAGGGGCAGATTCAGCTCGGGTAAGGTCATGGCATCCGCCACGACAAGGCTTCGCCATGACCTCCAAGCTGGATCGACTCAAAGCTTTCACCACCGTGGTCGCCGACACCGGCGATATCGACGCCATCGCCCGCCTCAAGCCGGTCGACGCCACCACCAATCCCTCGCTGCTGCTCAAGGCCGCCGCCCTGCCACGTTATGCGCAACTGCTCGACGATGCGGTAGCCGGCTGTGACGGCGATCTCGGCCTGGCCTGCGACCGCTTCGGCGTCGCGGTCGGCGGGGAAATCCTCAAGGTGATTCCCGGGCGCATCTCCACCGAGGTGGATGCCCGTTTGTCCTTCAATACCCAGGCCACCCTGCAACGCGCCGAACGCCTGATCGGCCTGTACGAGCAGGCCGGCATCGGCCGCGAGCGGGTACTGATCAAGATCGCCGCCACCTGGGAAGGCATCCGCGCCGCCGAACAGCTGGAAAAAGCCGGCATCCAGACCAATCTGACCCTGCTGTTCGCCTTCGCCCAGGCCGCCGCCTGCGCCGACGCCGGCGTGTTCCTCATCTCGCCCTTCGTCGGCCGCATCTACGACTGGTATAAAAAGGCCGAAGGCCGCGACTTCGCCGGTGCCGAGGACCCCGGCGTGCAGTCGGTGGCGCGCATCTACGACTACTACAAGGCCAATGGCTACGACACCGTGGTGATGGGTGCGAGCTTCCGCAACCTCGGCCAGATCGAGCAACTGGCCGGCTGCGACCGCCTGACCATCAGCCCCGAGCTGTTGCAGCAACTGGCCGACGATCACGGCCCGCTGGAGCGCAAGCTGGCGCCCGGACAAATCGGCGAGGCGCGTCTAAACCTCGGCGAGAACCAGTTCCGCTGGGCCCTGAACGACGACGCCATGGCCACCGAAAAGCTCGCCGAAGGCATCCGCCTGTTCGCCCGTGATCAAGAGAAACTCGAAGCTGTGCTGGCCAGCAAGGCCTGAAAACACGCGGCCCTGAAAAACAAAGCGCGCGACACCTGCCGGGTGTCGCGCGCTGTGATTTAGCGGCTATTAGCTAATCAGTGCCGTTCGAGGGCATTGACCAGATCGTGGAACGCCTCGCGGTTGGACTCGTTGAGGCCCATGAGGATCCTGTGAGCTTCCAGCACCTTGGTCCGCACCACCTCTTCCGACTGTTCCTGCGACGGCAAGTCAGTCAGGGATTCCGGGCACGGAATCGGACGATCGACGATGTTGAACACCTGATCGAAGCCCATCGACTGCAACAGCCGGGTGATGTCTTCGTGGGTGGTGACCACGGTCGGCAGCAAGCCGATCCTCTGCCGCGAAAGGATCGACAGCTTGGCCAGCAGACCCAGGGTGGTGCTGTCGATGCTGCGGGTTTCGGTCAGGTCGATGATGATCGCGGAAAAATTCAGCGCCGTGAAAATCCTCTCGATCGTGGCATCCAGGGCCGAACACAGGGTCAGCCGCACTTCGCCGACAAACTTGAGCACGAAAGTGCCGTTCTGCTCGGCGAATTGAATTCTACCGGTACTCATGCCACGCCTCTCATGCTGCTGCTCATGCAAGGTTTCTGCTCAACACCAGCAAGGCAATATCGTCAGGCATATCGCCCAGACTCCCCAGCCCAAGCACCTGACGCAGCCCTTCCAGACTCCCGCCAGCCTTGCATACCAGCTCAGGCAACGCTGTCTCTTTGTCTTTGAGTGTCTCGCCGGGCAAAAGGTCCAGAATGCCATCGGACAACAATGTGAGGCTGAACGAGGCCGGCAGGTCCATGACCTGATCGCTATACCCGGCTTCCTCGAACAACCCCACCGGCAAGCCACGACCTTCCAGGTAGTGAGCCTTGCCTTCGGTGAACATCACCGGCAGCGGCAGGTGCCCACCGATGCTATAGGTCAGCTTGCCGCTGTCTTGGTCGATTATCCCGCCGAGCATGGTCACGTGTTTCCCCAGCTTGCAATTGATCAAGCCGCGGTTGATATGGTTCAACACGTCCGACGGCTTGAACGCCGGCAACCGCCCGCCGCGGCGCGACTCGTAGAGCAGCCGGGTGGTCATGAACTTGAGCAGCACGGTAACGAACGCCGAAGAGGCGCCATGCCCGGACACGTCGGCCAGGTAAAAGGCCACCCGATGCTCATCGACCCGGAAGTAGTCGACGAAGTCACCCGACAGATACAGCGATGGAATGATTTGATGAGCGAACTGCAGGTCGTCGACCGTCCAGGGCGTCACCGGCAGCATGTTCATCTGCACCTGGCGCCCGGCGTTCTGGTCCTCCTGCAACAAGTGCAGACTGGCCTCCAGCTCGCGATTGGCCGCTTCCAGCTTCTCGCGGTAACGGCGGTTTTCCAGGCGCAGCTGCGCACGATCCAGCGCGCGGCGCACCGAATGCTCAAGCACTGCAAGGTCTTCCAACGGCTTGATCAGGTAGTCGGCGGCGCCCAGGCGCAAGGCCTCGACCACGTCACCCATCACCCCGGCACCGGACACTACGATCACCGGTACTTCGACTTCCAGGGCATTGATCCGGCGGATCAGCTCCAAGCCGTCCACCTGTGGCATACGCAGATCACAAACGACGAGGTCGGGCTTTTCCTGCTCGAAGACTTGCAGCCCCTGCGAACCATTGCTGGCCTGCAGGACACTGAAGCCACTGTCTTCCAGGTAGGCCGCGAGGCTCGCGCGCACTACATCGTCGTCGTCAATTATCAGCAGCGAGGCACTGGAATTGTGCATGGGGTACCAGGCAAACGGCGCCAGGGGAGTTGGCATAAGCGTCAAGGGTGTGAGCCTGAACGCGTGTACTCGGTTCACATTAAGGCGCAGACGGTACTCCCATCCGGGCCCCGATTCAAGCTTCGCCCGATTGGCGTGTCGGGCGCCTTTACAGTCGAAATAGGCGAAGGCTATAAGGCCTGCGGAAGCCCATATAACAAGAGGATCGGGAGCATGAGCCAGAACGATCGTGACTACAGCGAAAAGCGCGACTTCATTCGCATGCGGGTGGAAACAGCCGTCATGTTGCAGCATGCAGGCCAGGAATTTGCCGCCGCCTGCCTGGATCTGTCGAGCACCGGCATGCACGTGGAAGCCGCCACGGCCTTGAACATGGGCGACCGAGTGAGGGTGCTGATCCCCTCCTCTCACAGCGAACTCAAGGGTCTGGACGCCGAGGCCGAAGTCATCCGCGTTAGCCCGCTGGAGGGCGGCGGTCAGGCCCTGGGGCTGGCGATTGTGTCGATGATATAGCTCCGTACAGTGCGGATATGACAAAGGCGGCCGAGGCCGCCTTTGTCATATCTGGAAGCAACTTGCGTTTAAAAGTCGTCTTCGACCTGACCGTCTTGCACCTTGAACTCACGGTTCTGCAGGTAGACGTTGCGAATGAACACATACTTGTCGCCGCTGACCATTTTCTCGGCGGACAGCAGGTTAGCCCGGGTGTCGATCACCTCCACGCCACGGGTCACGTTACGGGTCGGCACATGATCGATATAGGGATAGGGGCCGAGATAGCTGTCCGGAATCATCGCCGGCGCATCGCGCAGGGTGCTCGGGCCGAAGAACGGCAGCATCAGATACGGACCGCTGTTCAGGCCCCAGGCGCCGAGGGTCTGACCGAAATCTTCGTCGCTGCGCGCCAGGCCCATGCGGGTACCCACATCGAAGAAGCCGAGCACCCCGAAGGTGGTGTTGACGATCAGCCGGCTGGTATCGACCCCGGCGTCGTGCACCTTGCCCTGCAGCAGGTTGTTGGCCAGGTTGCCGACATCGCCGACGTTGTTGAAGACGTTATGCACGCCGTCTTCGACGAACTGCGGAGTGACCGCCTGATAGCCTTGCGCCAAGGGCTTCAGCGCATAGGTATCGAGGGTATCGTTGAAGCGGAAGATTGCCCGATTGAAGCCTTCCCAGGGGTCCTCTTCAGCGGCCTGGGCGGCCAACGGCAGCGAGGCCAGGCTGGCGCAGGCAAGCAACGTCAGGCCATTGATCCAGTTCGCAGCGAGCAAACGCATTGCAGTCTCTCCATGAGAAAAAGTAGGGTGACGACTCTGAGCCGCCAGCAGGCCGCGCAGTATAAAGCCACGACACCCTAAATAGGCAGCATAGCGAAGCCCATTCATGCAGGAAAAACGCTTACTCTTCACCGCCCGGATTCCGGTGCGCTGGGGCGACATGGACAGCCGCCAGCACGTCAACAACACCACCTATATCCAGTACATGGAAGAAGCCCGGGTGCTCTGGTTTCGCCAACTCGGCCTCGACTTCAGCGAGATCGGCCCGCTGGTGCTGCAAAACATGCACACTTACCTGAAGGCGGTGGTCCACCCCGCCACCGTGGTCGTCGAGTTGTACGGCGGTGCCATCGGCCGTAGCAGCCTGGTGGTGGAGCATCGCCTGACCACTTTGGAAGACCCCGACACCCTCTACGGCGAGGGCTTCTGCAAGCTCGTGTGGGTCGACCATCAAAACGGCGGCAGCGTGGCGATCCCCGATTCGGTGCGCGCCCTGCTGGCCTGAGCCGGCACTCAGGCGCTGCTAGCGGCGCCTGTCATCCACGCTTCATCTGAGCGTCATGAGTCCGCATTAACTTGGTCGAAAATCGTCCAGGGATAACCCTCATGCCGCCCCCCTCCCCACCCGCCTTCACCGCCGTGCTGTTCGGCCTTTCCGGCTGCCTGGTGGATTTCGGCGCCCGCACCTTGGCAAGCGCACAGCAACGCCTGGGCCTTGCGGACCACGTGGCCTACCCCGTACTGCCCGCGGCAACGCGCAACATCCTGCAGCCGATGTTGCTCGAAGCCGCCGACCGACATGCCCAGCCCTGTCCCGGCAGCTTGGCGCTGCTGGAGCAGTTGCAGCAACAGACCGTGCCCTGCGCCTGGCTGGAGGAATTGCCTGCCGCTGCCTGCGACGTACTTGCCAGCGCCTTGCCGGCCTGGCTGCAGGGCGCGCCCTGTGGGGACAGCAGCCGACCCTGGCCAGCACCGGACAGCTGCTGGCAAGCCTTGAGCACCTTGCAGGTGGCACGCCTGGAGGGTTGCGTGCTGATCAGCGGCGAACCGCGCCTGCTCCACGCTGGGCTCAATGCCGGGCTGTGGACCGTTGGCCTGGCTGCCAGCGGACCGCTCTGCGGCCACGCCCCGCAGGATTGGCAGGGGCTCTCGAGCGAGCGGCGCGAGCAACTTCGCGCACAAGCCACGTTGCAGTTGTATCGCCTCGGAGTGCACTCGGTGGTCGATCACCTGGCGGAACTGGGTCCGAGCCTAAACGATCTGGCCAACCGTCGGCAAAAAGGCGAAAAACCCTGACCCAGCCTCACGACTTCACCGCTCCTCAGTCGCCATTCAACCTCTTCGCTCGATAAAGAACCTGGCTTGCCCCGGATCAAGCAAGGCCGGTCGGCTTGCATTACCCTTGATAAAAGGATCTTTAGCCGCCCGCCAGGGTCCATGCTTTGCCTATGACGAAAGGAGAACACCATGCCTGCCCGCGAACTGCAGCAGCAATTGAACAAACTGCGTGAGCAACTGGACCAAGGCGCAACGCTCTCGGCAGAAGAACAGGAGCACCTGCGTGAGCTGATCCAGCAGATCGAGTTGCAACTCGAGCTGGAGACCGCCATCCCTGATACCGGCCTGGTCGATAACGTCAACCTCGCCGTAGAACGCTTCGAGATCGAACACCCGACCCTGGCCAGCACGCTGCGCAATATCGTCCAGGCCCTGGCCAATATGGGCATCTGAGCGCATTCGGCAGCGCGCCCTAAACGACAACCCCGGCTCAGGCCGGGGTTGTCGTTTATATCAAGACGGTCATTACGGAGCGTTCACTGCCGCACCAGCCGGCGGTTGTCCGGCGTGATCGATGCCGTGCTGCGATAGGGGTTGATGTCCAGGCCGCCACGGCGCACATAACGGGCGCACACCGTCAGACGCTCGGGATTTAACAGGCGTTTGAGGTCGAGAAAGATGCGCTCCACGCACTGCTCATGGAAGTCCGCATGCTGGCGAAAGCTCACCAGGTAGGCCAGAAAACTGGCGTGATCGAGCCGTGCGGCAGCGCGATACTCGACCACTACGCTACCCCAGTCCGGCTGGCCGGTGACCGGGCAGTTGGATTTCAGCAGATGGCTGTGCAGCGTTTCGCCGCCCGACGCCACGGTCTCGCAACGCAGCAACTCGGGCTGCGGATGCGCATAGTTGGACACCTGGATATCCAGCTCGTCGATGCAAATGCCCGGCAACGGCGCCACCCCCTCCGCCTCCACTTCGCCCAGGCTACGCACGCGCACCGCGACCGGCGCCCCCGCGGCGGCCGAAAGGTCCTTGGCCAGCACCGCCTCGAGCGCCGCATGATCGGTAAAGGTGCTCTGATTCAGCGAGTTGAGATAGAGCTTGAACGACTTGGATTCGATGATGTTCGGTGAATCGGCGGGGATGGCGAACTCGCCAATGGCCACCACCGGCTTGCCGGAGGGCAGCAGCCAGGACAGCTCGTAGCAGTTCCAGTAGTCCACGCCTTGATAAGGCAAGGTTGCGGCAGTCAGCCCCAGCTCGGCCCATTTCGGCGCACGCGGGATGGGGAACAGCAAATCCGGGCTGTAGGTGGCGATGTATTCGCTGGACTTGCCCAGAGGCGAATGTTCGGCGGGGTGCTGCATGACGGAAACCTGAAAGGAAAACGCGGCAAGTGTATACAGTTTCCCCTGCGTTTTCAGCGTCAGCTTGTCGCCCCTGTAGGCCAGCGTTGCACTCCATCCAACCCATGTTGCGGTTCAAGCACCGAGCCGTAATAGCACCCTCTCACCCGACCCGCGCCCATTAATGGGCGCGGGGGTTAGCGAGTAATGGCCAGGAACGTTGCAGGCAAACTCGAGACTATAGCCACCTGGCAGAACTGTAATGTTCGCCTCAGGTTCCTGACAGGACGCAGTGGTTAAGGTTACTTCGAGCCTGAAGCTCAACCCCCAGAACCACCTGGAAGGTGGAGTCAGTGGGGTAACCAACTCGCTCTTGAGGATACCCAGATGAAAGCCATGAAAGCTCTGTTCGTAATCGCCGCTCTGACTGCCTCCTCCCTGGCCATGGCCGCCGGTGGCGGTGACCGGACCTTCGCGCGTATGGAGCAGGCCCAGAAAGTCTCGATGGCGGCCTACCGGCTTGCACAGAAGCAGGAGACTGAAGCCCCGGTAGCTGAAAGCAAGGCGAAGTCGGCCGATCACGCCAATTGCTGATCCACTTCACACCGTCCAACCTGACAGAAATGTAATCACCCGGATAGTTCAGATGTGGCAGTTTCCAAGCTCGCTGGCGCGTGCGCCTGACTCATAGCGGCAGCGGGCCAGCCTGGTTGGGAGCCTGAGAAGAAACGCCTGACCAGGGGCGAGCAACACAGGCTGGCTGTTTAGCACCGGTTTCCTTCGATTGATTGGACATTTACGGCATGCAATCCAAAACCTCTAGGCGAACCTTCGTCAAAGGCCTGGCCGCCGGCGGCATACTCGCCGGTCTCGGCCTGTGGCGCACACCGGTATGGGCAGTGACCAGCCCGGGCCTGCCGAGCGTGCTCACCGGCAGCGAATTTGACCTGTTCATCGGCGAAACCCCAGTGAACATCACCGGCTCACCGCGTACGGCGATGACCATCAACGGCACCTTGCCGGGTCCTCTGCTACGTTGGCGGGAAGGCGACACGATCACGCTGCGGGTCAAGAATCGCCTGGATGAGGACACCTCCATCCACTGGCACGGCATCATCCTGCCCGCCAACATGGACGGCGTCCCCGGCCTGAGTTTCCACGGCATCGCGCCGGATGGCATGTACGAGTACAGGTTCAAGGTCCAGCAGAACGGCACCTACTGGTACCACAGCCATTCGGGGCTGCAGGAGCAGGCCGGCGTCTATGGCCCGCTCGTGATCGATGCCAAAGACCCCGAACCGTTCCAGTACGACCGCGACTACGTCGTGATGCTGTCCGACTGGACCGACGAAGACCCTGATCGTGTCATGGCCAAGCTCAAGAAGCAGTCGGACTACTACAACTTCCACAAACGCACCGTCGGCGATTTCATCAACGATGTGAGCGAGAACGGCTGGTCCGCCGCCGTGGCCGATCGGAAGATGTGGGCCGAGATGAAGATGAGCCCCACCGATCTCGCCGACGTCAGCGGTTACACCTACACCTACCTGATGAACGGCCAGGCGCCCAACGGCAACTGGACCGGCATCTTCAAACCAGGCGAGAAGCTCCGCCTGCGCTTCATCAACGGCTCGGCCATGAGCTATTTCGATGTGCGCATCCCGGGTTTGAAAATGACCGTGGTGGCCGCCGATGGCCAGCGCGTCAATCCGGTCAGCGTCGATGAGTTCCGCATCGCAGTCGCGGAAACCTATGACGTGATCGTCGAGCCAGCCAATGAAGATGCCTACACCATCTTCGCTCAATCCATGGATCGCACTGGCTATGCCCGCGGCACCCTGGCCGTGCGTGAAGGCTTGAGCGCAGCCGTTCCCGAGACTGATCCCCGCCCGCTGATCGGGATGGGTGACATGGGCATGGACCATGGAAACATGGGCGGCATGGGCAATAGCGACATGGCTGGCATGGACCACAGCAAGATGGCTGGCATGGGCAATGGCGACATGGCCGGCATGGATCACAGCAAGATGGCTGGCATGGGCAATGGCGACATGGCCGGCATGGACCACAGCAAGATGGCTGGCATGGGCAATGGCGACATGGCCGGCATGGACCACAGCAAGATGGCTGGCATGGCCGGAATGCAGTCGCACCCAGCCTCTGAGAACGGCAGTCCGCTGGTCGACATGCAGACCATGTCACCGACACCGAAACTGGATGATCCGGGCATTGGCTTGCGGAACAACGGCCGTAGGGTTCTCACCTATGCCGATCTCAGAAGCACCTTCCCCGATCCCGATGGGCGAGAGCCGAGCCGCACAGTCGAATTGCACCTGACCGGCCACATGGAGAAGTTCTCCTGGTCATTCGACGGCATCAAGTTCTCCGATGCGCAGCCCCTACGCCTCAAGTACGGCGAGCGGCTACGGATCACCCTGGTGAACGACACCATGATGACCCACCCCGTCCACCTGCACGGCATGTGGAGTGACCTGGAGGATGAGAACGGCAACTTCATGGTGCGCAAGCACACCATCGACATGCCACCCGGCTCGAAGCGCAGCTACCGCGTCACCGCGGATGCCCTCGGCCGCTGGGCCTACCACTGCCACCTGTTGCTGCACATGGAAATGGGTATGTTCCGCGAAGTCCGTGTGGATGAATAAATAGAGGAGACCTTCGATGAGCAACTACCTGAATCGCAAAACCCTGATTGGCGGTGCTTTGTCAGTTGGCCTGATGGCCGCCCTGTTGGTGCCCGCAGCCATGGCCGGCGAGAAAACTCTCGCCGATCATCAGAAGGGCCAGGCTGCCGAGTCGCAGAAAATGGACCATAGCCAGATGAACCATGGGCAGATGGATCACAGCAAGATGATGCAGTCGATGGGCCACGACGGCATGGATCACAGCAAGATGGCTCATGGCTCGATGAACCATGAACCCAAAGCTAACCAGGCCGCTGCGGATCGAGATCATGACCAGTAGCTTTACCCGTCCGACCCTGCTTGCGGCAGCCGTTTCGCTCAGCACCATTACGGCCGGTGTGGCGAACGCAGCCGAGGCCATGGACCATTCGATGCACGCGTCGCCTTCCGCGCCTGCCGCGGTAGAAGCGAAACCCGCAGCGGCTGCTAAAGCCACGCCAGCCAAGCAGCCCCCTGCCAGCGGCGGGCAGATGGATCATTCGGCCATGGGACATGGCTCCATGCAGTCCATGGACTATAGCCAGATGGGTTCGATGGACCACGGCTCCATGGATCACAGCCAGATGAATCATGGACAGACGGACCAGCGCCCATCTGACTCCATGGACCACGGCGCCATGGATCACGACAAGATGAACCAGGGCAGCGCTGACGAAGGACCCGGGACAACGAGCCGCACTCCGATTCCGGTCCTGACCGATGCCGATCGCGAAGCAGCGTTCCCGCCGCTGCCTGGCCACGCGGTGCATGACAAGCTGCTCAACTCTTTCTTCTTGCTCGACCAACTGGAATACCAGGACGCCGATGAGGGCAGCGCACTGAATTGGGATGCCAGCGGCTGGATCGGCGGCGACGTCGATCGTCTGTGGTTGCGCTCCGAGGGCGAACGTACCAATGGCGTGACCGAGGAGGCCGAGATCCAAGCCCTCTGGGGACACGCCATTGGTCCTTGGTGGGACGTGGTCACCGGTGTCCGACAGGACTTCAAACCCGGCTCACCACAAACCTGGGGCGCTTTCGGCATCCAGGGCATGGCGCTCTATGCCTTCGAGGCTGAGGCCACCGCGTTCATCGGCGAGAACGGTCAGACCGCCGCTCGGCTGGAGGGCGACTACGACATCCTGCTCACCAACCGCCTGATCCTGCAGCCGACTGCCGAAGTGAATTTCTACGGCAAGAACGACCCTGAGCGCGGTATTGGCTCCGGCCTGGCCAATACCGAGGTTGGCCTCAGGCTGCGCTATGAAATCGTCCGCGAGTTCGCGCCCTACATCGGCGTCACCTGGAATCGCGCCTACGGCAATACCGCCGACCTGGCTCGCGATGACGGTGAGGACGATAACGAAGCGCGCTTCGTCGCGGGTATTCGTGTGTGGTTCTGAGGCCCTGAGATGAAAAGAACAATCAAAACCTTGGCTATTACGGGTACGGTGACGGCCGTGGCTGTCGCCGGTGTGGTCTACGCAGGCCTGGTAAACGTGGGGGCTGACGACCCGCATTTCGCCGCTGTGCACGCCTTGCTGGCTACCGCGCGTGACCGCTCGATCGAGGTCAGGGCGCGCAATATCGAAGTTCCGAACCTTAACGATGAAGCCCTGATTCGCGCAGGGGCTGGCAACTACAACTCCATGTGCATTGGCTGTCACCTGGCTCCTGGCGTTGCCGAAACCGAGTTGAGTCAGAGTTTGTATCCCGCCCCGCCGAACCTGACGAAAGTGGGTGTGGATGGCAGCCCATCTGCCGCTTTCTGGATCATCAAGCACGGCATCAAGTCCACCGGCATGCCGGCCTGGGGCAAGAGCATGAGCGATCCCTACATCTGGGGCATCGTGGCCTTCCTCCAGCAGTTGCCGACGCTCGATGCCGAGAAGTACCGGGCTCTGGTGGCAAGCAGTGGGGGTCACCAGCATGGTGGCGGCGAAACTAAAATGCATAACCATGAAGGCCAGCACGGCAGCGGCAAGCCAGCCAGCGCTGGGCAGCATGGCGCCAGTGGCGAAGATCATCATGCTGGTCAGCCCGCCGAGGCAGAGGGCGGGGCTAGCCATCATGACTCGGATGGCGCTCGAAACGAAGCTGCGCCCGCGCCCAAAACGCACACCCACGCCGATGGCAAAGAGCACGTCCATGAAGGCTAAAACACTTCTGAAAGGCAGGGCACTACAGGTTGCAGCAGGCGCTGCCTTGCTCATGGCCTCTACAGCTCAGGCGACAGAGGCGCTGACAATTGACGTCCATCGTGACGCCAATTGCGGCTGCTGCAAGAAGTGGATCGCGCACCTCGAAACCAATGGTTTCAAGGTCAACGATCAAGTCGAAGCCAACATGAGTGCGGTCAAGCAACGCCTGGGCGTTGTCCCACGGCTGGCGTCCTGCCACACCGCGGTGATCGACGGCAAGTTCGTCGAGGGGCATGTTCCTGCTGCACAGGTCATTGAGCTGAGCAAACGATCCGATCTGCTCGGGATCGCCGTTCCGGGCATGCCGGCAGGCTCTCCCGGCATGGAGGTCGGCGACAAACGGCAGGCCTTCGAGGTCATCGGCTTGAGCAAAGCCGGAACGGATGAAGTGATCGCCGAATATCCGGCAAACTAACCGGATATCCAGCCGGCCATTGTTAGGCCAGCCGAAGCGAACGAGAGCCTGATGAAACTGCTGATCGTCGAAGACGAACCCAAGACCGGCCAGTACCTGCGCCAGGGCCTGAGCGAGGCAGGCTTCGTCGCCGAACTGAGCACCGACGGCAACAGCGGCGAGCAGCTGGCGCTGTCCGGCGACTACGACCTGCTGATCCTCGACGTGATGCTGCCCGGCCGCGACGGCTGGCAGATCCTCGCCAGCATGCGCGCCGCCGGCCTCGCTGTGCCGGTGCTGTTTCTCACCGCCCGCGATGCGGTGGATGACCGCGTGCGCGGCCTGGAATTGGGCGCCGACGATTACCTGGTCAAACCCTTCGCCTTCACCGAGCTGCTTGCCCGCGTGCGCAGCCTGCTGCGCCGCAGCCAGAGCGGCCCGCAGGAGACCCAGCTGCAGCTGGCCGACCTGTCCCTCGACCTGTTGCGCCGCCGCGCCGAACGCAGTGGCCGGCGTATCGACCTGACCGCCAAAGAGTTCGCCCTGCTGGAACTGCTGCTGCGCCGCCAGGGCGAGGTGCTGCCCAAGTCGCTGATCGCCTCGCAGGTGTGGGACATGAACTTCGACAGCGACACCAACGTCATCGAGGTCGCCATCCGCCGCCTACGCGCCAAGGTCGACGAGGGCTTCGCCAGCCCGCTGATCCATACCGTGCGCGGCATGGGCTATGTGCTGGAGGCACGCGGCTGATGCGCCGCCTGTCGCTGGCCAGCCGCGTCGGTTTGCTGTTCGCCGCCTGCACCGCGGGAGTCTCGCTGCTCGCCGGCGTGCTGTTCAGCCGGGCCAGCGAGGCGCATTTCGTCGAACTGGACCGCCAGCTGCTGGAAGGCAAACTGCAGGTGTTCGCCGAGCTGCTGCAGGGCGTGGACAGCCCGGCTGCACTGGCCGCCCGGCGCCCGCAGCTGCAACTGGAGCTCGATCGCCATCCGGACCTGGCCCTGCGCATCGAGGGCGCCGACGGCCAAGCCTGGTTCACCAGCCAGCCCCTGCTGGCCGGACTGCCGGCCAGCCCCGAGCAGTTGCGCACCTGGCGCAGCGGCACGACCGACTTCCGCGCCCTCAGCACCCCGCTGGACCACGGCAACCGCCTGACCCTGCTGGTCGACATCACCCACCACCAGCATTTCCTCGCCCGGATGCAGCGGCTGATCTGGCTCACCGTCGGCCTTTCCGCCCTGGCCACCGCCCTGCTCGGTGCCTGGGCCGCGCGCCGCGGGCTGGCGCCGTTGCGCCGCATGGCCGAGGTCACCCGGGCGGTGTCGGCCAGCTCGCTGACGGCGCGTCTGACGGACCAGCAGGTGCCGGCCGAACTGGCCGAGCTGAGCGAAGCCCTCAATGCCATGCTGGCGCGCCTGGAGGATGCCTTCGCGCGGCTGTCGGCCTTCTCCGCCGATATCGCCCACGAGTTGCGCACGCCGCTGTCCAACCTGCTGACCCAGACCCAGGTGATCCTCAGCCAGCCACGCGGCCTGGAGGACTACCGCGAGGCGCTGCACTCCAACCTCGAGGAGTTGCAGCATCTGGCGCAGATGGTCAATGACATGCTCCTGCTGGCCAAGGCCGAGCACGGCCTGTTGCCCACCCGCCGCGAGTCGCTGGCGCTGGGCGAGGAATTGCAGGCGCTGGCCGACTACTTCGCGCCGCTGGCCGAAGATCGCGCCGTCACCCTAAGCGTGGCAGGCACGGCCCACCTGCGAGCCGACCGCGGTCTGCTGCGCCGCGCGCTGTCCAATCTGCTGGACAATGCCCTGCGCTTCACCCCGGCCGGTGGTGAAGTGCTGTTGACGGTGGAAACCAAGCCGCAGGGGGTCTGCCTGACGGTGGCCAATCAGGGGGCGGAGATTCCCGCCGCCCAGCTGCCACGCCTGTTCGACCGCTTCTTCCGCGCCGATCCGGCGCGCCGCGAGGGTCAGGCCGAGCATGCCGGCCTCGGCCTGGCGATCACCCGCTCCATCGTCCGCGCCCACGGCGGCGAGATCCGCTGCGAGTCGGCGGCTGGCTGGACGCGCTTTATCCTGGAATTCCCCACCGCTCACGCCTAGGAGCCCGCTTGCTGGCGATCCGCGTCGCCGGCCTGCCCCGTAGGTTGGGCTGAGTTCCGCGAAGCCCAACAGCGATGCCGGGCCAGGCCACAGTGGCATGGCTAACGGCCGCTCGTTGGGCTTCGTCGCTGCGCGCCTCAACCCAGCCTACGCGGCCTCCTCCACCAGCCGCGACACCGGCCGCCAGCGGCGCAGCAGCAGATACAAGGTGGGGATCACGAACAGGGTGAAGAAGGTACCGACCAGCAGGCCGCCGACTATCACCAGGCCGATCTGCTGGCGACTTTGGGCACCGGCACCGCTGGCCAGCACCAGCGGCAGCGAGCCGAGGACCATCGCCCCGGTGGTCATCAGGATCGGCCGCAGGCGCTGCACCGAGGCCTCCAGCACCGCCGCCTGCAGCGGCCGGCCACGCTGCAGCAGCTGGTTGGCGAAGGCAACGATGAGGATGCCATGCTTGGTGATCAGGCCGATCAAGGTCACCAGGCCGACCTGCGAGTAAATGTTCAGGGTGCCGCCGCCGAGCCGGAGGGCGAGCAAGGCGCCAGCCATCGACAGCGGCACGCTGATCAGGATGATCAGCGGGTCGAAGAAGCTCTCGAACTGCGCCGCCAGCACCAGGTAGATAAAGGCCAGCGCCAGCACGAAGATCAGCGCCACGCCGCGGCCGGACTCCTTGAAGTCGCGCGACACGCCGGTGTAGTCGAACTGGGTGTCGGTCGGGAAGATCGCCTGCGCTGCCAGTTCCAGGTGGGCCAGCGCCTCGCCCAGGGTGTAACCGCTGCCGACGTTGGCGCTGACCGTCACCGCGCGCAGCTGGTTGAAGTGGTTGAGCTCGCGCGGCGCCACCGTCTCGCGCACCGCGATCAGGTTGGACAGCTGCACCATGCTGTTGTCGCGGCCGCGCACATAGACGCGGTCGAGGTCGGCCGGGTTGCTGCGGTCCACCTCCGCCAGTTGCACCAGCACGTCGTACTGCTCGCCACGCTGCTTGAAGCGGGTCACCTGGCGGCTGCCGAACAGGCTCTCCAGGCTGCGACCGATGGTCGCCACGTCGCTGCCCACCGCCACCGCCTGCTCGCGGTTGACCTCGATCTTCAGCTGCGGGGTGTTCAGCTTGAGGTCGCTGTCCAGGCTCTCCAGCCCCGGGTAGGCGCGCACCCGCGCCAGCAACGCATCGACGTAGGTCTCCAGTTCGGCATAGTCCAGCGAACTGCGAATCACCAGGCTGACCGGCTGCTGTCGCGCGCTCTGCCCGAGCGGCGGACGGTTGACCGGGAAGGCGCGCACGCCGGCGATATCGCGCAGCTTGGGCAGCAGCTCTTCGCGGATCTCGAACTGGCTGCGCGCGCGCTCGTCCCAATCCGTGAGTTTCATGAAGGATATTGCCTGGGTCACGCTGGGGAAGCCGGCGATCAGCGCATAGCGGTGGGTCTCCGGAATGCTCGCGTAGGCCGCCTCCACCTCGCGGGCGTAGCGGCTGGTGTAGTCGATGGTGGCGCCGTCCGGGGCATTGATGATGCCGATCAGGGTGCCGGTGTCCTCGGTCGGCGCCAGCTCGCTGCGCAACCCGCCAAACAGCCACAGGCAGGCCAGCAGCACCGCCAGCAGCACGCCGAACACCAGCAGCCAGCGCTGCAGCACCCGCTCCAACAGCTGCCGGTAACGGTTGCTCAGGCCATGCAGAACGGCCTCGCCGAGGTTGTAGAAGCGCCCGTGCTGGGCCTGGTGCGGCTTGAGCAGGCGCCCGCACATCATCGGCGACAGGCTCAGGGCGACGAAGCCCGACACCAGCACCGCGCCGGCCAGGGTCCAGGCGAACTCGGTGAACAGCTTGCCGGTGCTGCCCTGCAGGAAGCCGATCGGCGTGTACACCGCGGCCAGGGTCAGGGTCATGGCGACCACCGCGAAGGCGATCTCGCGGCTGCCGGTGAACGCCGCCTGCAGCGGCGGCAGGCCGCTCTCGATATGGCGGTGGATGTTCTCCAGCATGACGATGGCATCGTCCACCACCAGGCCGATGGCCAACACCATGGCCAGCAGGGTCAGGGTGTTGATGGTGAAGCCCATCAGCGCCATTAGGGCGAAGGCACCGATCAGCGACACCGGGATGGTCACCAGCGGGATCAAGGTGGCGCGCAGCGAACGCAGGAACAGGAAGATGATCAGCACCACCAGCGCCACCGCCTCCCAGATGGTGCCGTAGACGTTGCCGATCGACTCGCGGATGAACAGCGAGTTGTCGTGAGCGATGGCCATCTGCATGCCGTCCGGCAGCAGCTGGCGGATTTCCGGCAGTGCCCGCTCGAGGTCGTCGGAGATTTCCAGCGGGTTGGCCGTGGCCTGCTTGATCAGGCCCATGATCACCCCTTCGCGGCCGTTGTAGCGCACCACGCTGCGTTCGTCGGCCGCGCCGATCTCGGCATGGCCGACGTCCGCCAGACGCAGCAGGTAGCCGCGCGAGTCGTCGAGGATCAGGTTGTTGAACTGCTCCGCGGTCTTCAGGTCGGTTTCCGACAGCACGCTGAACTCGCGCTGCTGCGACTCGATGCGCCCGGCCGGGATCTCCACATTCTGCCGGCGCAGGGCATCCTCGACGTCCTGCACGGTGAGGTTGTGCGCGGCGAGCTTCTCCGGATCGAGCCAGATGCGCATGGCGTAACTGCGCTGGCCGCGGATCAGTACATCGGCCACCCCGGGAATGGTCTGCACACGGTCCTTGATCACCCGCTCGAGGATGTCGGTGATGGCCATGGCCGAGTGGCGCTCGCTGTAGAAGGCCAGCCAGACCACCGGAAAGGCGTCGGCCTCGACCTTCTGCACGATCGGTTCGTCGATCTCGTCCGGCAACAGACCGCGCACCCGGCCGAGGCGGTCGCGCACGTCGTTGGCGGCCTCGTCGGCATTGCTGTCGAGGCGGAACTGGGTGGTGATCTGGGTGTTTTCCGAGCGGCTGATGGAGCTGACGAAGTCCAGCCCCTCGATGCCCGAGAGCACATCCTCGATCGGCTGCGCCACCTGCGATTCCATGATCTCCGGGCTGGCGCCGGGATAGGTGACGGTGACCGTGACGATCGGCACGTCGATGTTCGGGTACTCGCGCACGGTCAGCCGCTGCCAGGCCAGCAGACCGAGCAGGACGATGACCAATGACAGCACGGTGGCGAACACCGGCCGGCGGATGCACAGGTCGGACAGGATCATGGCGTCGCCCCCGCCGGCTTGCTGCGCACCGCCATGCCCGCGGTGACCTTCTGCCAGCCGGCGCTGATCAGGCTTTCACCGCCGTCCAGGCCCTCGACCACCTCGACTCGCCCCTGCTGCCGGCGGCCGGTGCGGATCTCGCGCGGCGCGACCTTGCCGTCCACCACCAGGTTGACCCACAGCCGGTCGCCCAACGGCATCACCGCCTCCTCCGGAATCACCAGGGCCTGCGGGCGCTCGGCGAGAATCACCGAGACCTTGACGAACTGCCCGGGCTTGAGGCGCTGATCCCGGTTGGCGATATGCGCGCGGATCGCCTGGCTGCGGCCGACCTCGTCGAGCCGCGGATTGAGGGCGAAGATCTCGCCGCGAAAGCGCTCGCCGGCATAGGTATCCAGGGTGATTTCGATCGACTGGCCGAGGTGGATCTGGCTGACCGCCTTCTGCGGCACGCGGAACTCGACCTTGAGCGGGTCGAGCACCTCCAGGTTGACGATGTCCTGGCCGGCGTCCAAATAGTCGCCGACGCTGACCTGGCGCAGGCCGAGCACGCCGTCGAAGGGCGCGCGGATCTGCGTCTTGTCCAGCCGCGCCTGCGCCAGGGCCAGGCTGGCGCGCATCGCCTGCTGCTGCCCCAGCGCCTCGTCGAGCGCTTGGGCATTGCTGGCGCCGCGCTGGAACAGGTTCTGCGCGCGGACGTAGCTGCGCTCGGCGAGCAACAGGTTGGCCTGCGCCTGGGCCAATTCGGCACGCACGATGGCATCGTCGAGACCGACCAACAGCGTGCCGGCCTTGACCGCCTCGCCCTCACGGAAATGCAGGCGGGCGACCCGGCCTTCGATCTCCGAGCGCAGCATCACCGACTCGTCCGAACGCAACGAGCCGAAGGTCACCAGCTCGTCGCGCACCAGCATGCGCTGCGGCTGCACCACCTCCACCAGCGGTGCCGGTTCGGCAGCCTCCTCCTGCGCCTGACCGAAGCCGGCGGCCAGCAGCAGGGCGGCCAAGAGCCAAGCGTGCAGACGGGCGGTCATACTCGACCTCTGCAATGGGGGAACAGATCGAGTATGGCCGCCCCGCGGGCGTTATTCAGCCGCAGCCGGCGCAGCGGAACCCGATTCCTTCTAGAACATGCATGGGAAGCCCTGGGCGCAGGCCACTATTCGCCGCGAATGTAATGTTCCAGGTGCTGGATCAGACTTTCCTGCTCGGCGGTGATGTCGCGGACCAAGTCGCCGATAGACAGCAAGCCGATCAGCTTGCCGTCGTCGAGAACCGGCAAATGGCGCAGTTTCTTCTCGGTCATCAGCTGCATGCAGTACTGATTGCTGTCGCGTGGCCCGACGACGAACAGATCGGTGGTCATGACCTCCTCGACGCTGGTGGCGTAGGCGGAACGCTCCAGCGCCATCACGCGGCGTACATAGTCACGTTCGGTGACTATCCCCACCAGTTGTTCGCCGTCCATCACCAATAATGCGCCGATGCCTTTATCGGCCAGCAGGATGGCGGCTTCCAACACAGAGGTGGTGGGGCTGACGCTGTAGATGACATCCGATTTGAATCTGAGAATCTCGGCGACTGTTTTCATGCACTGACTCCTAGCGGCTTGTACTTCTTATAGCTGAACCTCGGCACTCGCCCACTGGCTCCAGCCGTCGGGCTCCGACCGGGCCCCTGCGACCGCCTGCCTATACTGCAAAAATCCTGCAAACGGAGGTGGTCATGGCGAACTATCCGGTAGAAGCCATCCGAACGGTCGCCCTGGTCGGCCAGGGTGACAGCGGCAAGACGAGCCTGGCCGAGGCGCTGCTGCATCGCAGTGGCGCCATCGGCAGCATGGGCAGCCTGGAGCGCGGCGATACGGTCTGCGACTTCGACCCCATGGAGCGCGAATACCGCCACTCCCTAGCCTCGGCGCTGGCGCACTGCAGTTACGCCGGCGCCGAGATCAACCTGATCGACACCCCCGGCTTTCCCGACTTCATCGGCCAGGCCATCGCCGCCCTGGCCGCGGTGGAAACCGCGCTGGTGGTGGTCAACGCCCAGAGCGGCATCGAGCTGACCACCCGGCGGATGATGACCCTCGCCAGCGAACGCGGGCTGTGCCGGCTGCTGGTGGTGAACAAGATCGATGCCGAGCGAGTCGACCTGCCCGGCCTACTCGCCGACCTGCGCGAAACGTTCGGCAGGGAGGTGCTGCCGCTCAACCTGCCGGCCGAAGGCGCCAGCCGCGTGGTCGACTGCTTCTTCAACCCAGCGGGCGTCGCCGATTTTTCCTCGGTGCAAGACGCGCACCAGGCTCTGGTCGACCAGGTCGTGGAAGTCGATGAGGAACTGATGGCGCGTTACCTCGAGCATGGCGAGATCAGCCCGGAAGAGCTGCACGAGCCCTTCGAGCGGGCGCTGCGCGAGGGCCATCTGATTCCCTTGTGCTTCGTCTCGGCACGCAGCGGCGCCGGCGTGGGCGAGTTGCTCGACATCCTTGCGCGGCTCGCGCCCAACCCGAGCGAAGGCAATCCGCCGCTGTTTCTCAAGGGTGACGGCGAGGACGCCCAGCCCTTTCGCTCCGAACCCGACCCGCAGGCCCACGTGCTGGCCCATGTGTTCAAGGTGGTGATGGACCCTTTCGTCGGCAAGCTCGGCATCTTCCGCGTCCACCAAGGCACCCTGCAGCGCGACATGCAGTTGTTCGTCGGCGACGGCCGCAAGCCGTTCAAGCTCGGCCACCTGCTGCGTCTGCAGGGCAAGCGCCACGAAGAGGTGGTGCAACTGATTCCCGGTGACTTCGGCGCCCTGACCAAGGTCGACGAGGTCGAGTTCGACGTGGTGCTGCACGACTCCCACGACGAAGACCAGATCCGCCTCAAGCCGCTGGACTTCCCGGCGCCGATGCTGGGCCTGGCCATCGAAGCCAGGCGCCGTGGCGACGAGCAGCGGATCGCCGAGGTGCTCGCCCGGCTGCAGGCCGAAGATCCCTGCGTCAAGCTCGACTACCACCCGGCCACCCAGGAAACCGTGCTGCGCGGCATGGGCGAACTGCACCTGCGCTACCTGCTCGACCGCCTCGCCGGCAACTACAAGCTGGAAGTGGAGACCCGGCCGCCGCGCGTGCCTTACCGGGAAACCATCACCCGCCCGGCCGAAGGCCATAGCCGGCACAAGAAGCAGACCGGCGGCGCCGGCCAGTTCGGCGAGGTGTTCCTGCGCGTCGAACCGCTGCCGCGCGGCGCCGGCTTCGAGTTCGTCGACGAGGTGAAGGGCGGCGTGATCCCCTCCCAGTTCATCCTCTCGGTGGAGAAAGGCGTGCGTTCGGTGCTGGACAGCGGACCGCTGGCCGGCTACCCGGTGGCCGACGTGAAGGTCACCGTGTATGACGGCAAGAGCCACCCGGTCGACTCCAAGGACGTGGCCTTCCAGGCCGCCGGGCGCAAGGCGATGCTCGATGGTCTGCGAGCGGCCGGCTGCATCGCCCTGGAGCCGATCGTGACGATCGAGGTCACCGCGCCCGAGGCCCGGCTCGGCGACATCACCACCGACCTGATCGGCCGCCGCGGCCAGGTCCTCGGCACCGAGTCGCTGTCCCAGGGCGTGGCGCTGATCCGCGGTCAGGTGCCGCTGGCCGAACTGGAGGGCTATGCCGGACGGCTGAAGTCGATCACCGCCGGCCAGGGGGCCTACGGCATGCTACTCAGCCACTACAACAACGTGCCGCAAGAGGTGCAGCAACGGCTGGCGTCCGCCTATAAGGCGGTGCAGGAAGAGGATTGAGCCACCATCCGAGTCAGCCCAGGGTCTTTGCAACAGCGCCATAGCCCCAGCCCTGGCAATGAGCTGGGGGGAGCACTGGCCAGACTGTTGCGCCGACCTCAGAACCTGTCTCGGATCTGCTGCGCGTCGGCCAAACGGCGTTAAAAACGGCTTCGGAATGCTCATTTACAACTCGTAAACTCCGCTTCCTCAGCCGTTTTCGCCTTGTTTGACTCTAGCTCGCGAGATCCGAAACAGGTTCTCAGAGCAAGCCTTCCGTCTTCAGCGCCTTCTGCACCGCCGGTCGGGCGGCGACCCGTTGCAGATAGCCTTGCAGTTCCTCGGTGTTCGGCAGCTCGAACTTGAGATACGGCGCCCACCCCGACAGGACGAACAGGTAGGCATCCGCGGCGGTGAAGCTGTCGCCGGTCAGGTACTGCTTCCCGCGCAACTGCGCGGAGACCCAGCTGAATTTCTTCTGCAGGCGGTTGACGAAGAGCGCCTTGCTCGCCGCGTCGAACGTCGGATTGAACAGTGGCGCGAAGGATTGGTGTACCTCCGAGTTGAGGTAGCTCTGCCACTCCATCACGCGATAGCGCGCCAGGCTGCCGGCGGCTGGCATCAGCTCGGTATTGCCGGCTTTGTCGCTGATGTACTGGGTGATGACCGGCCCCTCGGTCAGCCGCTCACCATTGTCCAGTTCCAACGTGGGCACGTAGCCCTTGGGGTTGATCTGGTAATAGTCGGCGCCGTGCTCGGTCTTGTGCGTATCGAGGTCGACCCGCTCGAGGCTGAAGGGCAGTTCGGCCTCCCTCAGAACGATATGGGGGGCCAGTGAACAGGCTCCGGGTGAATAAAAGAGTTTCATGGTGAGGGCTCCGCGATCATGACCAATGGGCGGCGGACAGGCATGCTTCAGGGAGCTGCGGCCTGGCGCCTGGCGGTGCCGGCCACGGCAGGATCGGGACAACGGGCGCGGGGCGCGCGGATGGCAAGAACGACCCGAGGGTAACCGGCTACCTGAAAGCATAGAGCGCTTTGCCCAGGCCGCCGGCCTTGGCGGCATGCAAACTGCGGTGGTTGGCAGCCTGGACTACGCCCGTCTGAAAACCAGGCCGCGTTCCCCGCCAAGCGCGCTGAACCGGCTTAGCCGCAAACGTCGGCGGCGCCCTGCGCCAGCGCCATCAGGCCTGCGCCTCCAGAAGCTTCAGCCCGACCCAACTGATAGGCACAGCGTCCGTTGCGGTTGCAGCGCCCGAGCGCCCAGCAGATCGCGGCCTTGCTCAGCCCCTCGTCCCAGGCCCAGCGCAAACCGACGGCGGCAGCCAGCACTTTGATCCAGTGGCGCACCACAAGGTGCCGCAAGAGGTGCAGCAACGTTTGGCGGCGGCCTATAAGGCGGTGCAGGAAGAGGACTGAGCCGAGCGTGGCTGGCGAAGATGTAGGTTGGCGTTGAGCGCAGCGATACCCAACATGGCCGTCGATGGGTATCGCTGTGCTCAACCGCATCCTACGGTCAAGTCGGTAACCGAAGGACTACTGGCGCATGCCGCGGCCGCTGACCAGCAAGCGAATACATACGACATAGAGCAGCGCGGTGGCCACCAGCATAAAGCTGATGGCGATGCCGATGCCGATGTCGGACACCCCGAGAATGCCGTAACGGAAGGCGTTGACCATGTGCAGGATGGGGTTGGCCAGCGACACCGTCTGCCAGAACGGCGGCAGCAGGCTGATCGAGTAGAACACCCCGCCGAGGTAAGTCAGCGGCGTCAGCACGAAGGTCGGGATGATCGAGATATCGTCGAAGTTGCGCGCATACACGGCGTTGACGAAGCCGCCGAGGGAGAAAATCGTCGCGGTCAGCAGCACCACCAGCACGGTGACGCCCAGGTGGTGCACCTGCAACTTGGTGAAGAACAGCGACAACAGGGTGACGATCAGCCCCACCGCCAGGCCGCGCAGCACGCCGCCGATGGTGAAGCCGAGGAGGATGGTGTGCGGCGACACCGGCGACACCAGCAGCTCTTCGATATTGCGCTGAAACTTGCTGCCGAAGAAGCTCGACACCACGTTGCCGTAGGCGTTGGTGATCACCGACATCATGATCAGCCCGGGAACTATGTACTCCATGTAGCTGAAGCCGCCCATGTCGCCGATCTGCCGGCCGATCAGGTTGCCGAAGATGACGAAGTACAGAACCATGGTGATCGCCGGCGGCAGCAGGGTCTGCGGCCAGATGCGGGTGAAGCGGCGGATCTCGCGGTAGACGATGGTGTTCAGGGCGATCCAGTTGGCGCGCAGATCGGAATTGAGCAGCTGCGTATTCATACCGCCACCTTCGCCAGATTCTTCTCGACCAGGGACACGAACAGCTCCTCCAGACGGTTGGTCTTGTTTCGCAAGCTAAGCACTTCGACGTTCAGAAGCGCCAATTGGCGGAACAGCTCAGTCAGCCCCAGGCTTTTCTCCACCTGCACCTCGAGGGTGTGGTGGTCGAGCAGTTGCGCCGGGTAGCCGTTGAGCTGCGGCGCCACCAGCAGCGAGTCCTTGAGGTCGAGCAGGAAGGTTTCCATGTGCAGCTTCTTCAGCAGCGCCTTCATGCTGGTGTTCTCGACGATCCGCCCGTGGTCGATGATGCCGATGTTGCGGCACAGCTGCTCGGCCTCTTCCAGATAGTGGGTGGTGAGGATGATGGTGATGCCCTGCTGGTTGAGCTGGGTGAGGAAACTCCACATCGAGCGGCGCAACTCGATGTCGACGCCGGCGGTGGGCTCATCGAGGATCAGCAGGCGCGGCTGGTGGACCAGCGCGCGGGCGATCATCAAGCGGCGCTTCATGCCGCCGGACAGCTCGCGCGAGGCAGAATCGCGCTTCTCCCACAGGCCGAGCTGGGTCAGGTACTGCTCGGCACGCGCCTTCGCCAGCTTGGCCGGAATGCCGTAGTAGCCGGCCTGGGTCACGACGATGTCGAAAACCTTCTCGAACTGGTTGAAGTTGAACTCCTGCGGCACCACACCGAGGCAGCGCTTGAGCGCATAGGGCTCCTTGTCGAGGTCATGGCCAAACACATTGACCGTGCCGCTGGTTTTGTTCACCAGGGTGGAAAGGATGCCGATGGTGGTGGATTTGCCGGCGCCGTTGGGGCCGAGCAAGGCGTAGAAGTCACCCTCGGCGACGTCCAGATCGATGCCGTGCAACGCCTGGAAGCCGTTGCCGTAGGTCTTGGTCAACTGCCGGATGGACAGGGCGGAACTCATGGGAGGCGGGTTCTCAGCGAAATGAAGGGGCTTAGATATAGGTTGGCCCGGGCAATTGCAACCGTCTGTCTCAGGTTAGCGGCGTGCTTGCCCGCAGAAACTGTAGGAGCCAGCTGGCTGGCGATCACGGCGTATCAGGACGCACGGATCGCCAGTGCATGGCTACACCTGCCCTGCACCCTAGCACTTGGGAGGCGATAGAAAAGACGCGAATGCCGATATCAACTATCGATCCGCTTCATGTTCAGGGCCTCGGCCTGCAGGTCGCCGCTCATGAACAATGAATCGGCCGCGAACAGGTGCGGGTAGCAGTGCTGCAGATGAGCGAAGAACAGCTCAACCGGCAGATCGGCAAACTGGCCATGATCGGCCAGGTACTCCATGTAGCGTTCGCCCTTGTCGTTGAACGGGTGGAACACGCTATCGCCGAGCCCGTCGAACTCCAAGGGCGCCACCTGGAAGGCGCGGCACAGCTCCTGATTGAACGCCGGCGTGGCCTTCACCCAGCGCCCGTGTAGATACAATTCGGTATAACCGTGCATGGCGAACACCTCGCTACGCAGCAGTTCCAGCAGGCGCGGGGTGGCCAGATGGTTGCGCACGTCGGCCAGGCCGAGGCGCGCAGGTATCCCGCAATGGCGGGCGCAGGCTGCCAGCAACAGCGCCTTGGGCACGCAGTAGGACTCACCCGCCTGCAGCGCATGACTGGCCGTCAAGCTGTCCGGCTCGGCGCTGAAGCTGTAGGGGTTGTAGCGGATCTCATCGCGCACCGCGTAATACAGGCTCACCGCCTGGGCCAGCGGATCGGCGCTGGTTCCGCGCCGCTGCTCGGCGAACTCCACCACCCGTGGGTGGTCACTATCGATGAAGCGGCCTGGCTCGAGGTATTCGCGCATGGGGATTCTCCTGTGTGTCGCCAGCCAGTCTAACCAGGCCGTCCCGGCGGCGGTCACGACGATTCGGCCAAGCTCACCGCCCTTGGCGCCAACCTGCCCCACCTCTGGCGACTAAGCTCAAGGCGAACGCCGCAAGGCTTATCGTCCTCAGGGGGATTGCGCATGCTTGTCCTGTGGTTATTGGTTCTGCTCCTGGGCGTGGCCTTCCTGGCCCACCGCCGTATCGCCCCCCTGCCCGCCCTCGCCGTGGTCGCGGCCTATTTGCTCGCCATGCTGGTGCTGCGCCAAATACCAGGCTGGCTGCTGGCCTTGCTTGGCCTGCTGTGGCTCGCCGTGGCGCTGCCGCTGCTGTTTCCGGAGCTGCGCCGCAAGCTGCTCAGCGCGCCGCTGTTCGCCTGGTTCGCCAGGGTGCTGCCGCCCATGTCGGACACCGAGCGCGAAGCCATCGAGGCCGGCACCGTCTGGTGGGACGGTGAGTTGTTCAGCGGCCGCCCGGACTGGGACAAGCTGCTGAACTACCCAAAAGCGCAATTGAGCGAAGAGGAACAGGCCTTCCTCGACGGCCCCACCGAAGCGCTCTGCGCCATGGTCAGCGACTGGCAAGTCGGCCAACAGCTCGACCTACCGGACCAGGCCTGGCAGCACATCAAGCAACACGGCTTCTTCGCCCTGATCATTCCCAAGGAATACGGCGGCAAGGGTTTTTCCGCCTACGCCCACTCGCAGGTGGCGATGAAACTGGCGAGCCGCTGCGGCGACCTCGCCTCCACCGTGATGGTGCCCAACTCCCTCGGCCCGGGCGAATTGCTGCTGCACTACGGCACCGCAGCACAGCGCAACCACTACCTGCCACGCCTGGCCCGTGGCGAGGATATCCCCTGCTTCGCCCTCACCGGCCCGCTGGCCGGCTCCGACGCCGGCGCCATGCCGGATACCGGCATTGTCTGCAAGGGCCAGTGGCAGGGCGAGGAAGTCGTCGGCTTGCGCCTGACCTGGGAGAAGCGCTACATCACCCTCGGCCCGGTCGCCACCCTGCTCGGCCTGGCCTTCAAGGCCTACGACCCCGAGCACCTGCTCGGCGCGGAGGAAGAACTCGGCATCAGCCTGGCGCTGATCCCCACCGACACGCCCGGGGTGGAAATCGGCCGCCGTCATCTGCCGCTCGGCGCCGCCTTCATGAACGGGCCGAATTCCGGCAAGGACGTGTTCATCCCGCTGGACTATCTGATCGGCGGCCAGCCCATGCTCGGCAAGGGCTGGATGATGCTGATGAACTGCCTGTCGGTCGGCCGCTCCATCTCCCTGCCGGCCGGCGGCACCGGCACTGCCAAATTCGCCTGCCTGGTCACCGGCCAGTACACGCAGATCCGTGAGCAGTTCAATGTGCCGCTGGCGGCCTTCGAGGGCATTCAGGAGGCGCTGGCGCGCATCGGCGGCAACACCTGGCTGATGGATTGCGCACGCATCCTCACCGCCAGCGCCGTCGACCTCGGCGAGAAGCCCTCGGTGCTCTCGGCCATCCTCAAGTACCACCTGACCGAGCGCGGCCGCGAGTGCATCGGCCACGCCATGGACGTGCACGGCGGCAAGGGCATCATCATGGGCCCGAACAACTACCTGGGCCGCACCTGGCAAGCCGCACCGATTTCCATCACCGTCGAAGGCGCCAACATCCTCTCGCGCAACCTGATGATCTTCGGCCAGGGGGCGATTCGCTGCCATCCCTACGTGCTCAAGGAAATGGCCCTGGCCAGCCGTGAAGACCGCAAGCAGGCGCTGTTGGAATTCGACGAACTGCTGATGCAGCACATCGGCTTCGCCGTCGGCAACGCCGCCAGCAGCCTGATCCTCGGCCTGACTTTCGGCGGTTTCGCCGAAGTGCCCGGCGACCGCATCAGCCGCCCCTATTTCCGCGCGCTCAACCGCCTGGCGGCGGCCTTCGCCCTACTCGCCGACTTCAGCATGCTGCTGCTCGGCGGCGAACTGAAGCGCCGCGAACGGCTGTCGGCGCGCCTCGGCGACGTACTCAGCCACCTCTATCTGGCCTCCGCCGCGCTCAAGCGCTACCACGATCTGGACAGCCCCGAGTACCTGCGCGCCCCGCTGCAGTGGGCCTTGGAAGAAAGCCTCGGCCAGGCCGAACAAGCCCTGGACGAGTTGCTGCACAACTTCCCCAACCACCTGCTCGGCTGTCTGCTGCGGCTGCTAGTGCTCCCCTTCGGGCGGCGCCATAAGGGGCCATCGGACCGACTGGACGCGGAAATCGCCGCCATCCTCGGCCGCCATAGCGGTGATCCCGCATTGGAAGCGCTGCTCGCCGGCTGCTATCGCCCGCAAGGCGAAGACGACCCGGTCGGCGCGCTCCAGCACGCGCGGGACCTGGCGCTCGCCAGCCAATCTGCGGAGAAAAAGCTGGAGCACGCGTTGAAATCCGGGCAATTGCGGCCGGCGCCCGGGCAACAGGTGCTGGACGCAGCGCTGGCCGCCGGCGTGCTGCAGGCCGAAGAAGCACAAAGCCTGCGGGTGGCGGAACAGGCTAGGCGCAAGGTGATCGACGTAGACGATTTCGCTCCAGAAGAACTGAAGCTCAGCCGTGGTCGGGTCCGCTGAGGCGGGTCAAGAGGACAGCGGGCGCCGGGCGTTTTATACTCCCGCGCCCGTTTTGCTATCAGGATCACCGCCATGGCCTCAGCCTACCTCGACCACCACCTGGCCCTGCTCCAGCACCTGCGCGGCATCCTGGTCGCCCTCGGTGAAGCCGAGCAAGTATCGGACGACACCCACGCCCTGTTCCTCGAACGCTTCGACGAACTGCTCGGCAGCCTGCCGGACGATCCCGAGGGCAGCCTGTACCTGGGCCAGGACCTGATCAGCCAGGTGTTCCACCGTTACCCGCAGATCGCCCATCTAGTACCGCGCGACCTGCTGTGGTTCTTCGGCGGCGACTGCCTGCACTTCATGCCCGATGAAGAGATCGAACTGTTCCAGCGCCTCGACGAACGTCGCTATGAAGCCGAGCAGAATGGCGAGCCGTTCGACTGGAACCAGGAAAAGCAGTTGCTGGCCCTGCCGCCGGAAAGCAGCAAGCACTGACGACAAAAAGGCCCGCACGGCATCACCGGCGGGCCTTGGGCATTTCTGCCGGGAGGCAGAAACAAAAACGCCGCTCAGTGAGCGGCGTTTTTGTGTATTTGGAGCGGGAAACGAGACTCGAACTCGCGACCCCGACCTTGGCAAGGTCGTGCTCTACCAACTGAGCTATTCCCGCAATACAGCTTGGTAATACAACTGGGTACAACTGAAAATGGCGTCCCCTAGGGGACTCGAACCCCTGTTACCGCCGTGAAAGGGCGGTGTCCTAGGCCACTAGACGAAGGGGACAAACAACGCAACCGGCATTGCTTGGTAAATTGGAGCGGGAAACGAGACTCGAACTCGCGACCCCGACCTTGGCAAGGTCGTGCTCTACCAACTGAGCTATTCCCGCGATACAACTTGGTAATACAACTGGGTACAACTGAAAATGGCGTCCCCTAGGGGACTCGAACCCCTGTTACCGCCGTGAAAGGGCGGTGTCCTAGGCCACTAGACGAAGGGGACGTAGCCCGGAACTTACAACAGCTATGACGCCTATTTCCGGCTTTCAGGTTTTGCCGTTTGGCTTAGCGCTGAAAGTGGCGCGCATTCTATGAAGGCTTTAACAACCCGTCAACCCTCAAACAATTTTTTTTCAAAATCAAAGACTTCTGGGTCGAAATGGACCTTCCGCTATGAGCTTGAAAGCTAAGGCACTACACTCGGGCGAAAAACAACATTCGAGAGGTGTAACGGTGTCTCCACTCGTAATTACCCTACTGATCGTAGGCGGCATCGCCATCCTGATCGCCATTGGTTACATCAATCATATGGTCGAGAACAATAAGCTGGAGAAAGCCCGGCTGAAAGCCGACCTCAGCGACCGCGTACGGCGCTGTCGAGAGATTGCCGAGACGCTCCCCGGCCAGTTCATGTCCCCCGCCCTCAAACTGCTGCTGGCCCACCTGCAACTGCAAAGCAATGAACGCCTGCTACCGCTGGACAAGCACAACACGGCTCTCAAGGTCCGCATCGAAGAATTGCGCTACCTGGTCGGCCAAGGCGAATCCATTGCAGTCGCCAACCCTCCGCAGAAAGTCCTCACCGAGGCCAAGGCCAAAGACATCCGCTACCTGTTGGAAAACCTGCATGGCCAGATCGGCCGTGCCAGCAAGGAAGGCACCCTGCAAGCGCTGGACGCCAAACACTGGGCCAAGGAAATCCAGCAAATGCTGGTGCATACCAACATCGAACTGTTCACTAACCTCGGCCAGCAGGCCCTGCAGCAGAACCAGCCGGGCCAGGCGCGGCTGGCCTTTGAGCGTGGCGTGCAGTACCTGCGCAAACAGAACGATCCAAGCCCTTATCAAGCCGCGCTGAAACAGCTGGAAATGCAGCTGGCCCGGGCCAACTCGATGGTGCTGGACACCATCAAGCCGCTGGAGGATGAATCGAGCGAACTCACCGACGGTCTCAAGTCCCTGGACGATGACGGCTGGAAGAAGAAGCAGATCTATGACTGAGAGCCGTGCGCCAGTCACATCCCGAAGCCCTCAATAAAAATAAGGACCTGCACATGAGCCTGACCGTCTACGGTGCCCCGCTTTCCCCTTTCGTCCGCAAACTGCGCCTCTGCCTCGCGGAAAAGGGCCTCGACTACCAGCTCGAGATGGTCATGCCCGGCGACCGCTCGGCAGGATTCCGCGCGATCAGCCCGCAGGGGCGTATTCCGGCCTTGCGCGACGGCGACTTCACCCTCGCCGACTCCAGCGTGATCTGCCAATACCTGGAGGACAAACACAGCGAGCGCATGCCGCTGTATGGCCAAGGCGCCGAACAGCGCGCCCAGGTGCGCTGGCTAGAGAAGTATGCCGACTACGAGTTGGCGCCCTTGGCCACCTTCACCGTGTTCCGCAATCGCGCGCTGAAGCCGAGCATGGGCCAGCCATGTGATGAGACCGCGGTACAGGCCGCCCTCCACGACAAGCTGCCGCCGCACTTCGACTACCTGGAAAAGACCCTGGGCAACGCCGAATACTTTGTCGGCGACGCCCTGAGCATCGCCGATCTGGCTGTCGTCTGTCAGTTGATCAACATGCAGCACGGCGACGAACAGCTCGACGCCCAGCGTTGGCCGGCACTGGCCGCGCACTATGCCCGGATCACGGCACGCGCCTCGGTACAGGCGGTAATTCCGGGCGAGCAGAAGATGCTGGCCAAGATGACCGGCAAGGCCTGAGCGCTGTACTGATCCCGAAACCCCGCCCCATGCCAGCCAACCAAGTGGTTAACTGGGCGGGTTTCCCCCGGCCGGCCCATTCACGACTCAGGCTTGACGCTTTCGGCAATACCCCGGTCGTTTTTGCGCGATAGCGGCGAATCCCCCGGGGATATGCTCCCCCCAAAGCGCCGGCAGACGATTCGGCGCATGGATAACAGGGGACAGCCTGATGAGCCCAGCCGAACTGCACGCCGACAGCATCGTCATCGACGGTCTGATCATCGCCAAGTGGAACCGTGAACTCTTCGAGGACATGCGCAAGGGCGGCCTGACCGCGGCCAACTGCACGGTGTCCGTGTGGGAAGGCTTCCAGGCCACGGTGAACAACATCGCCGCCAGCCAGAAGCTGATCCGCGACAACAGCGACCTGGTGATCCCGGTGCGCACCACCGCCGACATCCGCAAGGCCAAGGAACAGGGCAAGACCGGCATCCTCTTCGGCTTCCAGAACGCCCATGCGTTCGAGGACCAGATCGGCTACGTCGAGGTGTTCAAGCAGCTCGGCGTGGGCATCGTGCAGATGTGCTACAACACCCAGAACCTGGTCGGCACCGGCTGCTACGAGCGCGACGGCGGGCTGTCCGGCTTCGGCCGCGAGATCGTCGCCGAGATGAACCGCGTCGGCATCATGTGCGACCTGTCCCACGTCGGCTCGAAGACCTCGGAAGAGGTCATCCTCGAATCATCGAGGCCGGTGTGCTACTCGCACTGCCTGCCGTCCGGCCTGAAAGAGCACCCGCGCAACAAGTCCGATGAAGAGCTGAAGTTCATCGCCGACCACGGCGGCTTCGTCGGCGTGACCATGTTCGCGCCCTTCCTCGCCAAGGGCATCGACTCGACCATCGACGACTACGCCGAAGCCATCGAGTACGTGATGAACATCGTTGGCGAGGATGCCATCGGCATCGGCACCGACTTCACCCAAGGCCACGGCCAGGACTTCTTCGAGTGGCTGACCCACGACAAGGGTTACGCCCGCCGCCTGACCAACTTCGGCAAGATCGTCAATCCGCTGGGCATCCGCACCGTCGGCGAATTTCCCAACCTCACCGAAACCCTGCTCAAGCGCGGCATGCCCGAGCGCACCGTGCGCAAGGTGATGGGCGAGAACTGGGTGCGCGTGCTCAAGGACGTCTGGGGCGAGTAACCGCCCCACTCACTCGACGTAGGTTGGCGCTGAGCGAAGCGAAGCCCAACACGGAGCGCAACGCGCCCCCACGATTTCACCGATAACGCCGCTGGCCGGCTCTGCGAGCCGGTTGTTGGGCTTCGCAAGCTCAGCACCAACCGACGGACGCCACGCCAGCGCCAGCGCCAGCGCCAGCGCCACTAGCAGAATCGAATTCCGGAGCTTGAACAACATGGCCAAACACGCCCCCGAACTGCCCATCGAAGTCGACAGCGAAACCGGCGTCTGGACCAGCGACGCCCTGCCGATGCTCTATGTGCCGCGGCATTTCTTCGTCAACAACCACATCGGCATCGAGGAAGTGCTGGGCGCCGAGGCCTATGCCGAGATCCTCTACAAGGCCGGCTACAAGTCCGCCTGGCACTGGTGCGAGAAGGAAGCCGAATGCCACGGTCTGGTCGGCGTCGAAGTGTTCGAGCACTACATGAAGCGCCTGTCGCAACGCGGCTGGGGCCTGTTCGAGATCGAGGCCATCGACCTCGACAAGGGCACCGCCAGCGTGCGCCTGAAGCACTCGGCCTTCGTCTACGTCTACGGCAAGGTCGGCCGCAAGGTCGACTACATGTTCACCGGCTGGTTCGCCGGCGCCATGGACCAGATCCTCGCCGCCAAGGGCAGCGCGATCCGCACCGTCGCCGAGCAGGTCCACGGCGGTTCGGAAGAAGGCCACGACGACGGCCTGTTCATCGTTAAACCTCTGTAAGGCGGAGCACCCACCATGGCTTTCGAGGCAATGTTCCAGCCGATCCAGATCGGCAAGCTGACCATCCGCAACCGTGTGCTCAGCACCGCCCACGCCGAGGTCTACGCCACCGACGGCGGCATGACCACCGAGCGCTATGTGAAGTACTACGAGGAGAAGGCCAAGGGCGGCATCGGCCTGGCCATCTGCGGCGGCTCCTCGGTGGTCGCCATCGACAGCCCGCAAGAGTGGTGGAGCTCGGTGAACCTGTCCACCGACCGCATCATCCCGCACTTCCAGAACCTGGCCGACGCCATGCACAAGCATGGCGCCAAGATCATGATCCAGATTACCCACATGGGCCGCCGCTCGCGCTGGGACGGCTTCAACTGGCCGACCCTGATGTCGCCCTCCGGCGTGCGCGAGCCCGTGCACCGCGCCACCTGCAAGACCATCGAGATCGAGGAGATCTGGCGGGTGATCGGCAACTACGCCCAGGCCGCGCGCCGCGCCAAGGAAGGCGGGCTGGACGGCGTCGAGCTGTCCGCCGTGCACCAGCACATGATCGACCAGTTCTGGTCGCCGCGAGTCAACAAGCGCACCGACGAATGGGGCGGCAGCTTCGAGGGCCGCATGAAGTTCGGCCTGGAAGTGCTCAAGGCCGTGCGCAAGGAAGTCGGCGACGACTTCTGCGTCGGCATGCGCATCTGCGGTGACGAGTTCCACCCGGACGGCCTGTCCCACGAGGACATGAAGCAGATCGCCAAGTACTACAGCGACACCGGCATGCTCGACTTCCTCGGTGTCGTCGGCTCCGGTTGCGACACCCACAACACCTTGGCCAACGTCATCCCGAACATGAGCTTCCCGCCGGAGCCCTTCCTGCACTTGGCGGCCGGCATCAAGGAAGTGGTCAACATCCCGGTGCTGCACGCACAGAACATCAAGGACCCGAACCAGGCCACGCGCATCCTCGAAGGCGGCTACGTGGACATGGTCGGCATGACCCGCGCGCACATCGCCGACCCGCACCTGATCGCCAAGATCAAGATGGGCCAGGTCGACCAGATCAAGCAGTGCGTCGGCGCCAACTACTGTATCGACCGCCAGTACCAGGGCCTGGACGTGTTGTGCATCCAGAACGCCGCCACCTCCCGCGAATACATGGGCGTGCCGCACATCATCGAGAAGACCACAGGCCAGAAGCGCAAGGTGGTGATCGTCGGTGGCGGCCCGGCCGGGATGGAGGCTGCACGAGTCGCGGCCGAACGCGGCCACGACGTGACCCTGTTCGAGAAGAAGGACCAGCTCGGCGGCCAGATCACCACGGCCTCCAAGGCGCCGCAGCGCGACCAGATCGCCGGCATCACCCGCTGGTACCAGCTGGAGATCGCTCGCCTGGGCATCGACCTGCGCCTGGGCACCGCAGCGGACCCGGACACCCTCCTCGACTTGCGCCCGGACATCATCGTGCTGGCCAACGGCGGCCATCCCTTCCTCGAGCAGAACGAGCACTGGGGCGCGGCCGAGGGGCTGGTGGTGAGCAGCTGGGACGTGCTCGACGGCAAGGTCGCCCCCGGCAAGAACGTGCTGGTCTACGACACCATCTGCGAGTTCACCGGCATGTCGGTGGCCGACTTCCTCGCCGACAAGGGCAGCCAGGTGGAGATCGTCACCGACGATATCAAGCCGGGCGTGGCCATCGGCGGCACCTCGTTCCCCACCTATTACCGCAGCATGTACCCGAAAGAAGTGATCATGACCGGCGACCTGATGCTGGAAAAGGTCTATCGCGAAGGCGACAAGCTGGTGGCGGTGCTGGAGAACGAATACACCGGCGCCAAGGAAGAACGCGTGGTCGACCAGGTGGTGATCGAGAACGGCGTGCGCCCGGACGAGGGCCTGTACTACGCGCTCAAGCAGGGTTCGCGCAACAAGGGCCAGATCGATGTAGAGGCGCTGTTCGCGATCAAGCCGCAGCCGTGCCTGTCGGAGGCCGGCGACGGCTACCTGCTGTTCCGCATCGGCGACTGCGTGGCCCAGCGCAACACCCATGCGGCGATCTACGACGCCCTGCGGCTGTGCAAGGACTTCTGACGCCTGCCTGATCGTTCCCACGCTCCGCGTGGGCACGCAGCCCGTGACGCTCGGCGTCACAGAAGCGGACGCGGAGCGTCCAGTGAGGCGTTCCCACGCAGAGCGTGGGAACGATCGCAATCACCCTGTGCGGTCCCGCTGAGGAGACCACAAGATGTTGAATACCCTGCTGCCGATCCTGCTCTTCGCCGCCCTGGCACTGGCCGTGCTCGGCGCCGCGAAGCGCTTCTTCATGTGGCGCCGCGGCCGGCCGGCCAAGGTCGACTGGCTCGGCGGCCTGCTAGCCATGCCGCGCCGCTACCTGGTGGACCTGCACCATGTGGTCGAGCGCGACAAGTACATGTCCAGGACCCACGTCGCCACCGCCGGCGGCTTCGTGCTGTCGGCCCTGCTGGCCGTCGTCGTGCACGGTTTCGGCCTGCACAGCCGGATCCTCGGCTTCGCCCTGCTGGCGGCCACGGTGCTGATGTTCGTCGGCGCCCTGTTCGTCGCCAAGCGTCGGCGCAACCCGCCGGCGCGGCTGTCCAAGGGCCCGTGGATGCGCCTGCCGAAGAGCCTGCTGATGTTCGCCGCGAGCTTCTTCATCGCCACCCTGCCGGTGGCCGGCATCCTGCCGGAAGGCTTTGGCGGCTGGCTGCTTGCCGCCATCCTCGCGGTCGGCGTGGCCTGGGGCGTGTCCGAGCTGTTCTTCGGCATGACCTGGGGCGGGCCGATGAAGCACGCCTTCGCCGGCGCCCTGCACCTGGCCTGGCACCGCCGCGCCGAGCGGTTCTCCAGAAAAGACGGGGGCGGCGGCCGTTCCACCGGCCTCAAGGCACTGGATCTTGAAGACCCGAACACCCCGCTTGGGGTGGAGAAGCCCAGCGACTTCACCTGGAACCAGCTGCTCGGTTTCGACGCCTGCGTACAATGCGGCAAGTGCGAGGCGGCCTGCCCGGCCTTCGCCGCCGGCCAGCCGCTGAACCCGAAGAAACTGATCCAGGACATGGTCATCGGCCTGGCCGGTGGCAACGACGCCAGGTTCGCCGGCAGCCCGTATCCTTCATTGGACGGCATGGGCATCCCGCTCGGCGAACACAGCGGCGGCCCGCACCAGCCGATCGTCTCCCTCAACGGCAAGGCCCTGGTGGATGCCGAAACCCTCTGGTCCTGCACCACCTGCCGCGCCTGCGTCGAGGAGTGCCCAATGATGATCGAGCACGTCGACGCCATCGTCGACATGCGCCGCCACCTGACCCTGGAAAAAGGCGCCACGCCGAACAAGGGTGCCGAGGTGCTGGAGAACCTGATCGCCACCGATAACCCCGGTGGCTTCGCCCCAGGCGGCCGGCTGAACTGGGCGGCGGACCTGAACCTGCCGCTGATGAGCGAGAAGCAGCAGGCCGACGTGCTGTTCTGGGTCGGCGACGGTGCCTTCGACATGCGCAACCAGCGCACCCTGCGCGCCTTCGTCAAAGTGCTGAAGGCCGCCAATGTCGACTTCGCCGTACTCGGCCTGGAAGAACGCGACAGCGGCGACGTGGCCCGCCGGCTCGGTGACGAGGCGACCTTCCAGCAGCTTGCAAAACGCAATATCGCCACGCTGAACCAGTACCGCTTCAAGAAGATCGTGTCCTGCGACCCGCACAGCTTCCACGTGCTAAAAAACGAATACGGCGCCCTAGGCGGCAACTACGAGGTGCTGCACCACAGCACCTTCATCAACGAACTGGTGCAGGGCAATGCCCTCAACCTGGGCCAACACAAGGGCGGCAGCGTGACCTATCACGACCCCTGCTACCTGGGCCGCTACAACGGCGAGTACGAGGCGCCGCGCAATGTGCTCAAGGCCATCGGTATCGAGGTGCGGGAGATGGAGCGTTCCGGCTTCCGCTCGCGCTGCTGCGGCGGTGGCGGCGGCGCGCCGATCACCGACATCCCCGGCAAGCAGCGGATTCCCGACATGCGCATGGTCGACATCAAGGAAACCGGTGCCGAACTGGTGGCCGTCGGTTGCCCGCAGTGCACCGCCATGCTCGAAGGCGTGGTCGCGCCGCGTCCGGAGATCAAGGACATCGCCGAACTGGTGGCGGACGTGCTGATCGAGGTGCCGGTGGAGGCAAAAAAGTCGTCGGCGGCTAAAGCTGCCATGGAGGTGGCGTGATATGAAGACCGCTCCGCGCTTGCTTGCCTCCCCTCTCCCGCTTGCGGGAGAGGGGCTGGGGGAGAGGGCCAGTCGCCTGTCACCCCCTCTCCCTAGCCCTCTCCCCCAAGGGGGAGAGGGCATGCTCAGTTCCGCCCTGGAGACCCTGAGATGAGCGACATCATCCGCCGCGACCCGCGCGCCGAGTGGATCGCCCGCAACCGCCTGCACCCGCTGCACGCGTCCTTGCAGAAGGCTGAAACCAGCTGGATGGGCCCCCACGGCATCATCCGCAAGAACCCCCACGGCATCGGCTTCATCGGCCCCAACGGCCTGAAGCGCATCGACCGCAGCGGCGCCCAGCAGGGCGGCAGCCAGAGGCGTTCGAGCACCAGCGACGTGGTGCAGTTGCCGCTGCACGTGATCGAGCAGCCGGCCTTCCACATCGTGGTGGTGCCGGACATGGTCGGTGGCCGCCTGAGCAGCCACGACAAGGACCTGCTCGGCCTGGCCAACCAGCTGGCCGGCAGCGACGGCGCGGTGGTCGCGGTGATCTTCGGCGAGGACAAGGAAAGCGCCTTCGCTAGCGCCGGCGTCGACCGCCTGTTGCGCATCGACGGCGCCGCCTTCGACGGCTACGCGCCGGAACAACGGGTCCTCGCCCTGAGCGCGGTGGAAAGCCAGCTGGCGCCGCGCCACTGGCTGCTGCCGGACAGCCGCAGCGGCGGCGGCGAGCTGGGCCGCCGACTGGCCGCCAAGCTCGGCGAACGCCCGGCGACCCGCGTCTGGCAAGTGGCCGATGGCCGCTGCATAGGTCGCGCCGGCGCCGGTCGCGAAGACCTGGCCCGCGCCGTGCCACGGCTGATCCTGGCCGCGCCCGAGTGCGCCGAGCCGGTCAGCGAGACCCGCCATGAAGCACGCCCGTTGGAGCTCCACGACAAGATCGCCCACAGCCTGCCGCGCATCGACGACCTCGGCCCGGTGGCCGTGGACCCGGCGGCCATCCCCATGGCCGAGGCCGAGTTCATCCTCTCCGGCGGCAACGGCGTGCAGGACTGGGCTCAGTTCCACCAGGCCGCCGCAGCCCTCGGCGCCACCGAAGGCGCCTCGCGCGTGGCGGTGGACGATGGCCATATGCCGCGCAACCGCCAGGTCGGCGCCACCGGCACCTGGGTCACCGCACGAGTCTACCTGGCGGTCGGCATTTCCGGCGCCATCCAGCACCTGCAGGGCATCGGCGCCTGCGACAAGGTGGTGGCGGTGAATAGCGACCCCGGCTGCGACATGATCAAACGCGCCGACCTGTCGGTGATTGGCGACTCCGCCGCGATCCTTCAGGCGCTGATCGAACGGGTCGCCGCCCATCGCCAGGGAGCAGCCCGCAATGCGGCATAGATACCTAGGGTGGATCGCGCTTCATCGATCCACCACACCTCGGCACCGGTGGATGCAAAAAGCGGCATCCACCCTACGGGAGTCGTTCCATGGCTGAGCTGAACATCATCACCCTGGTTTCCATCGGCGCCCACCCGACCTCGGGCCGCGCCCGCCGGGCCGAGCAGGATGCCCGCGCCGTCGAGCTGGGCCTGCGCCTGGCGGGTGAACGCCTGCAGGTGCTGCATGCCGGCGACCCTGCGGATGAAGCGCTGCGTGCCTACCTGGGCATGGGCCTGGCGGAAATCGCCGTGCTCGAACAGCCGAAGCACGCCGATGCCCTGCCGGTGCTCACCGAGTACCTGCGTGACGCCGGTGCGCAGCTGGTGCTGACCGGCAGCCAGGCGGAAACCGGCGAAGGCTCCGGCATGCTGCCCTTCCTGCTGGCGGAACAGCTGGGCTGGCCGCTGGTGGTCGGGCTGGCCGAGGTGGAAAGCGTGGAGAATGGCGTGGCCCAGGTGCTGCAGGCCCTGCCCCGTGGCCAGCGCCGCCGTCTGCGCGTACGCCTGCCGTTCCTCGCCAGTGTCGACAACGCTGCGCCAGCCGCCCGGCAAAGCGCCTTCGGCCCCGCCCGGCGCGGTCTGCTCAAGGCGCAGGAGGTGGCCCTGGTGGCGGACGCCCTGCTTGGCGAAGCGCAACTGCAGCCAGCCCGCCCCAGGCCGAAACGACTCAAGGTGATCAAGGCCAAGACCGGCGCCGAACGGATGAAGGCGGCCACCGCGAAAGCCTCTGGCGGCGGTGGCCAGGTCCTCAAGGATGTCTCGCCGCAAGCGGGTGCCGAGGCTATTTTCAAACTGCTGCTGGATGAAGGTGTGCTGCGCTGACCGCGCGGCACCGATACCGGAGGAAACAGGCGATGATGCATGCCGATCTGATCGACCAGGAAGACTTCCGCGAGCGCCTGGTGGCGCTGGGGCTCAGCATCCCGCCTGGCGTCAGCGCCGAACAGGCCTGCGAACACGCCGTGCGCGGCCTCAGCCCGGAGCGGGCGGTCGCCTTGCGCCGGCTGGTCGAAGAACTGCTCGGCGGTAGCGCCACCCTGCTGCCGACCGTGCGCGAAGCGATTTCCCGCACCCTGCTGCCGGCCCTGGTTCCCCAATGAGCCGGGCCTAGTAGCCGGTGCGGTTAGTTGGTTACCTCAAGTTCGGATGACTGAGGCTCTGAAACAAGGCGCTGCGACGAGTCATAGTCCGCTATGGCGAGGCGGCAACGCAGTACCAGGGCTTCAGGCGTCGAAATTGACTAATCGAATTAACCCAACAAGCCACTAGCGCCAGGTTCTGTAGGACAAGTCGCCGAGCGAAGGTAGTTTTCGTACGGAAGCTAGAAACCGCAAGGGCCGCGCCCCTTTGCATGCTCCACCCGGTCAGGGCCGGGACGCTGGCGTGCCCGCGGGCATCCACGGCGCGCCGCTATTCGCCGCGAATGTAATGCTCCAGGTGCTGGATCAGGCTTTCCTGCTCGGCGGTGATGTCCCGGACCAGATCGCGGATGGACAGTAGGCCGATCAGCTTGCCGTTTTCGACTACCGGCAAATGGCGCAGCTTTTTCTCGGTCATCAGCTGCATGCAGTATTGATTGCTGTCACGCGGGCCGACGACGAACAACTCGGAGGTCATGACCTCCTCGACACTGGTGGCATAGGCGGAACGCTCCAGCGCCGTCACCCGCCGCACATAGTCGCGTTCGGTGACTATCCCCAGCAGTTGCTCGCCTTCCATCACCAGCAGCGCGCCGATGTCTTTGTCGGCCATCAGGCTGGCCGCTTCGAGCACCGTGGTCGTAGGGCTGGCGCGGTAGATATTGACGTGCGGCTTGGCTCTGAGAATCTCGGCGACTGTTTTCATGCGCGGGCTCCTCGCGGTTGGTCTTTCTTGTAGCTGAGCTTGAGCGCTCGCACGCGCGCCCATCGGTCATGCGATCGATCACCCAACTGCGCCGGCCAAAACGGCAACCTAAGCGCCGCCAAGTACGCCCGGCTCGGCGCGCGTGAGCAGGCGCTCAGTAGTCGATGGCCACGTCGCCGCGCGGCACGCTGCAGCAGGAGAGGATATAGCCTTCGGCGAGGTCCTCGTCGGTGATGCCGCCGTTGTGCTCCATCGCCACCTCGCCGGCGGTCTTCAACACCTTGCAGGTGCCGCAGATGCCCATGCCGCAGGCCTTGGGAATGTGCAAGCCAAGCTTGGCGGCGGCGGCGTGGACGGTTTCGCCGGGGGCGACGCGGATGCTTTTGCCGGTGCTGGTGAAATCCACCAGGCTCAGCTCGCCGGCCGGCAGCTCTGCCGCTTCGGCGGCCTCGGCGGCGTGCTCGCGCACCTCCTCGCGGATTGCCGGCGGGGTCGGACCGAAGGCTTCCTCGTGGTAGCGCCGCATGTCGAAGCCATAGGCTTCCAGCAAGCGCCTGATCGCGCTCATGTAGGGGGTCGGGCCGCAACAGAAGATTTCCCGTTCCATGAAGTCCGCCGCGATCAACTGCAGCATCACCTGGTTCAGGTAGCCGCGGTAGCCGGACCAGGTCTCGCCAATATCGTATTTCTCGCAGATCAGGTGCAGCTTGAAGTTGTCGATGCGCGAGGCCATGTGGCGCAGTTCGCGGTGATAGATGATGTCCTTCGGCGCGCGGGCGCTGTGTACGAAGACCATGTCGACAGCGCCGTTGGTATCGAAGAACCAGCGCGCCATGGACATCACCGGGGTGATGCCGACGCCGCCGGAGAGGAACAGCACCTTGTCCGCCGGGAAGTCGATGGCGTTGAACAGGCCGACCGGGCCGTGCACCGGCAGCACGTCGCCTTCCCTGAGGTTGTCGTGCAGCCAGTTGGAGACCTTGCCGCCCGGTACGCGCTTGATGGTCAGCGAGAAGCTGTAGGGCACCGAGGGCGAGCTGGAGATGGTGTAGGAGCGCATGAGCGGCTGGCCGTCGATCTCCAGTTCCAGGGTGACGAACTGCCCGGGTTTGAAGAAGAACACCATTGGCTGATCGGCCATGAAGCAGAAGGTGCGCACGTCCCAGGTTTCCTGGATAGCCTTGACGCAGCGCACCAGGTGACGGCCGTTGGTCCAGGTCTGGGTGGTCACTGGATTGAGGAAGTTGTTGGTCATGGACGGAGCTCCGCGCACAGCCGGATATCGGCCTCTTGCGACGGATTGTGCGTAACGCAAAAACCGCCTATTTATCCGCCTGCGACATCCACATGCTTATCGCGACCTGCCAGCAACCATCGGCCCTGGCGCGTCGGAAACGGATGTTCCCATGTCGCCCCCGGATAAGGTCGGCCCGTCCCTCCCGGCCAAACTCGACTCCAGCCGAACATAAGGTTCAAGAGCGCACCCGCCCTCAGCCGTACTCGCGGTCGCCACTCGGCAGGCGGAACTGGGGCCATATGCGCCGCCTTGCGTAGCAAACCGATCAGCCATTTTGCGGCGGTCGCCACTGCGACCAGCCAATGAGGAGTTACCGATGGACGTCACTACCAACCTGAGTCTGGGCGACCCGCTGGAGCCGGCACGCAAGGCCACCGCAGCGATGCTCCGCGAGCGCGATCCCAGCTTCTCCTTGCCGCAGCCGTTCTACAGCGACGAGCGTCTGTTCCAGATCGACATGCAGGAGATCTTCCACAAGGAATGGCTGATCGCCGGCATGACCTGCGAGATCCCGGCCAAGGGCAACTACCTGACCCTGCAGATCGGCGCCAACCCGATCATCGTCCTGCGCGGCGCCGAAGGGCAGATCCACGCCTTCCACAACGTCTGCCGCCACCGCGGTTCGCGCCTGTGCGTCAGCGACAAGGGCAAGGTCGCCAAGCTGGTCTGCCCCTACCACCAGTGGACCTACGAACTGGATGGCCGCCTGCTGTTCGCCGGCACCGAAATGGGCGCCGACTTCGACCTCAAGGATTACAGCCTGAAGCCGGTCAAGGTGAAGACCGCCGGCGGCTACATCTTCATCAGCCTCGCCGAGCATCCGCCGGCCATCGACGACTTCCTCGCCACCCTGGCGCACTACATGGAGCCGTACGACATGGAGAACACCAAGGTGGCGGTACAGACCACCTTGATGGAAAAGGCCAACTGGAAGCTGGTGCTCGAGAACAACCGCGAGTGCTACCACTGCAACGGCTCGCACCCCGAGCTGCTGAAGACCCTGCTGGAATGGGACGACGTCACCGACCCGCGCGCCAGCCAGGACTTCAAGGACCAGGTGGCTGCCTGCACCAGCGCCTGGGAAGCCGAGAAGATCCCCTACGCCCACGCCAGCTTCGGCCTGCGCAACCGCATCGTGCGCATGCCGCTGCTCAAGGGCACCGTGTCCATGACCATGGATGGCCAGCCGGGCAGCAAGAAGCTCATGGGCCGCATCCAGAACCCGGACCTCGGCTCGATGCGCATCCTGCACCTGCCGCACTCCTGGAACCACTGCATGGGCGACCACCTGATCGTCTTCACCGTATGGCCGATCAGCGCGCAGGAAACCATGGTCACCACCAAATGGCTGGTCCACAAGGACGCGGTGGAAGGCGTCGACTACGACGTCGCGCGCCTGCGTGAAGTCTGGGACGCCACCAACGACCAGGACCGTCGCCTCGCCGAGGAAAACCAGCGTGGCATCAACTCCAGCGCCTACCAGCCGGGGCCCTACTCGAAGACCTACGAGTTCGGCGTGATCAACTTCCTCGACTGGTACAGCGAGCGCCTGCTCAACAACCTCGGCGATACCCCGGCCACCCGGCTGCGCCAGGTCGGCGCCGAGTAACGGAATCGGGAGCGCCGGCCATGTCCCTGAACCTGTGCGTCGTCATCCTGCTGACCCTCTACGGGCTGACGGCCTGGCGCATCCCGCCGCGCTCCAACGTCACACACTGAGGTCCCGCAAGGACCACCCCTCGCCCCTTCCAGGTCAACGGCCCTGGCGGGGGCTTTTTTTGGCCATGTCCCGGCTGCGTGTAGTAGCGCTTTGTAGGAACTCACTGGCAGGCGATCACTGCCGGACTACGCCGTACCGTAGGTTGGGTTGAGCGCAGCGATACCCAACGAACCGGCGCCGATGGGTATCGCTGCGCTCAACCCATCCTACCGATGCACTCCAGCGCCGGCGCCTGAGCCGGGTAGACGCCAGGAGCGCGCAGCGGCCGCTACAGACGCACGCTGGCAAAACTCGATTCGCCCTGCGCCCGGCTGAGCGCCGCCATGGCCGAGGACGACGACGGCCGCATCAGCTCTTCCGCCATCGGCACCAGGGCTACGACGTTCGCCGAATGCTGCCCGGCGCGCTCGTCACGCGGTGGAATGCCGAAATACTCGCGGTAGCACTTGGAGAAGTGCGGGGTGGAGACGAAGCCGCAGACCGAGGCCACCTCGATGATCGACAGCGCCGTCTGCTTGAGCAGTTGACGGGCGCGGATCAGCCGCAGCTTCAGGTAGTAACGCGACGGCGAGCAGTGCAGGTACTTCTGGAACAGGCGCTCGAGCTGGCGGCGCGAGACGTCGACGTAGCAGGCCAACTCGTCGAGATCGATGGGCTCCTCGAGATTGGCCTCCATCAAGGCGACGATTTCCTGCAGCTTCGGCTGGTTGGTGCCGAGCATGTGCTTGAGCGGTACGCGCTGGTGGTCCTGCTCGTTGCGGATGCGTTCGTAGATGAACATCTCGGAGATCGCCGCCGCCAGTTCGCGACCGTGCTCGCGGGCAATCAGGTGCAGCATCATGTCCATCGGCGCGGTGCCGCCGGAGGCGGTGCTGCGGGTACGATCGATGGAGAACAGCCGGGTGGTGACGGCCGCCCGCGGGTAAGCCTCCTGCATGGCCGCCAGACACTCCCAATGCACGCTGCACTCGTAGCCGTCGAGTAGGCCGGCCTTGGCCAGCGCCCAGCTGCCGGTGCACACCCCGCCCAACTGGCGGCCCTGGCGGCCCTGCGCCTGCAGCCACTGCACATGCTCGCGGCTGACGCTGTGCTGGATGTCCACACCGCCGCAGACGATCACTGCATCCAGCGCCGGCGTGTCGGCCAGGCCGGCGTCGGGGGTGATCTGCAGGCCGTCGCTGGCGCTGATCGCGCGGCCGTCCTGGCTGAGGGTGAACCAGCGGTAGAGCTCACGGCCGGAAAGATGGTTGGCCATGCGCAGCGGTTCCACCGCCGAAGCCAGGGAAATCAGGGTGAAGTTGTCCAGCAGCAGGAAGCCGATGGATTGAGGAACGCGGCTCTGGGCCTGAGCCCCTTGGTTGAACGCAGACATTGCACACCCTCACGCTAGGCACGGTGGAACCTCATACGAGGCTTATTATTATGGTCTGGAACGACATTCCCCAGACGGATGCCAATAGCTAAGGCAAAGGTCATGCCTAAGTTGAATGATCGTTCAATATAAAACTCATAATAGCCATCCAGTGCCCGCTGCATGGGTCTAGGCACTAGCGACAGGAAGGTTCTATTTGCGACCACCAGGCGCCTCGGCGCTGGTGCATGGGGATTCCGGTAGCACGCTAGGGCACAGTGCGCGTCACCCCGCTACGGAAGGAAATGCGCTGTCGGTAACGGACGAACGGTGCGGTCGCCAAACCTCCGCTCCCGACTGTTACCTACCCCACCCGGCAACGCGCACCCAAAGCTGGCAGCGTCGTCCGGGTTGGGCAAAAGCGGTTCAGCACTCGATGGCGCTGACGGCCAGGCCGCCGCGCGAGGTTTCCTTGTACTTGTCGTGCATGTCGGCGCCGGTGTCGCGCATGGTGCGGATCACCCGGTCCAGCGAGATGAAGTGCTCACCGTCACCGCGCAGGGCCATCTGCGCCGCGTTGATCGCCTTCACCGCGGCGATCGCGTTGCGCTCGATGCACGGCACCTGCACCAGCCCGCCCACCGGGTCGCAGGTCAGTCCCAGGTTGTGCTCAAGGCCGATCTCCGCCGCGTTCTCCAACTGCTCCGGGGTCGCCCCCAGCACCTCCGCCAGCCCCGCCGCGGCCATCGCGCAGGCCGAGCCCACTTCGCCCTGGCAGCCCACTTCGGCGCCGGAGATCGAGGCGTTCTTCTTGCACAGGATGCCTACCGCCGCGGCGCCGAGGAAGAAATTCACCACGTCGTCCTCGCTCGCCTCCGGGTTGAAGCGCATGTAGTAGTGCAACACCGCCGGGATGATCCCCGCCGCGCCGTTGGTGGGGGCGGTGACCATGCGCCCACCGGCGGCGTTCTCCTCGTTCACCGCCAGGGCGAACAGGTTGACCCACTCCATGGCGCTCATGGTCGAGCCGATCACGTTGGGCTTGCCCAGCTCCTGCAGGCTACGGTGCAGCTTGGCGGCGCGCCGCCGCACGTTCAGCCCGCCGGGCAGGATGCCTTCGTGCTTGAGGCCGTTGTCCACGCATTCGCGCATGGCCTCCCACAGCCGCAGCAGGCCGCTGCGGATCTGGGCCTCGCTGCGCCAGGCCTTTTCGTTGGCCAGCATCAGCTCGGCCACCCGCAACCGGTGGCGCTTGCACAGTTGCAGCAGTTCTTCGGCGCTGGCGAAGTCGTAGGGCAGCGGCGTGTGATCCTGGTCCAGTTGGCCGGTGGCGGCCTGCTCGGCATCCACCACAAAGCCGCCACCCACCGAGTAATAGGTGTCGCGGTGCAACTCCCCTTCCGCGCCTTCCGCCACCAGGGTCATGGCGTTGGGGTGATAGGGCAGGTTCTCCTCCAGCAGACGCATGTCACGCTGCCAGTCGAAGGCCACCGGCAGGCGGCCGTCCAGCTGTAATTGACCGCTTTCCAGCAGGGCGGCGATGCGCGGGGCGATCTGCCCAGGGTCGATGCGATTCGGCCATTCGCCCATCAGGCCCATGATCACCGCACGATCGGTGCCGTGGCCGACGCCGGTGGCGGACAGCGAGCCATACAGGCGTACCTCGATGCGCCGCACCCGCTCGAGCAAGCGCCGCTCGCCCAAGGCAGTGACAAACAGCGCCGCGGCGCGCATCGGGCCGACGGTATGCGAGCTGGATGGGCCGATACCGATCTTGAACAGGTCGAACACACTGATAGCCACGTGGATCTCCAGAACGGGTGAGTCAGTCACGCCCCATCATCGGCATTTCCCCGCGCCGGCGCCGCCCCACACCGACCCGCTCGTATCCAAACACGTCGCCCGCCGCGGCAAGCTTTTATGTCGAATACGACAGCAGCATCCTGGTTACGACCTGTTTCATAGTCAGCTTCCCACCGCTGCCGCCATCATCCGGGCGCCCGGCGCGCAGGCCTGCAGCAGTCTGTCTAGCCAAGCGGGACCGGCAAAAACCCTCCTGACCCTGCGATGGATTCGCCCATGACTCCAGTTAAATCCTGCTTGATCGCGGCCGCCCTGTACGCCCCGCTGCTGGCCCAGGCCGCGGACCCGGAAACCTGCTCCGCCGTGCGTTTCGCCGATGTCGGCTGGACCGACATCACCGTCACCACCGCCGTCACCCGCTATGTGCTCAGCGAGCTCGGCTATGTCACCAAGGTCAGGCGCCTGTCGGTGCCCGACACTTACAAGGCCATGCAGGAAAATAATGTCGACGTGTTCCTCGGCAACTGGATGCCCAGCATGGAAAACGACATCCGCCCCTACCTGAAGAACGGCTCGGTGCAGACCCTGGGCGCCAACCTCGAAGGCGCCAAATACACCCTGGCGGTGAACCAGGCGGCCTACGACGGCGGCCTGAAGAGCTTCGCCGACCTGGCCCGGTTCAAACAGCAACTGGACGGCCGGATCTACGGCATCGAACCGGGCAACGACGGCAACAAGCTGATCCAGAGGATGATCCGCGACAAGGCCTTCGGCCTCGATGGTTTCAAGCTGGTGGAGTCCAGCGAGAGCGGCATGCTCTACCAGGTCAAGCGCGCCGAACACCTCAAGCAATGGGTGGTGTTCCTCGGCTGGGAACCGCACCCGATGAACAACCAGATAAAGATGCGCTACCTGGAAGGCGGCGATGCCTATTTCGGCCCCAATTACGGTGGCGCGACCGTCTACACCAATGTCAGAAAAGGCTTGGCCGAGGAGTGCCCGAACCTTGGCCAACTGTTGAAAAACCTGCGCTTCAGCCTGACCATGGAGAATCATCTAATGGCGGCCATACTTAATCAGAGCACCAACCGCCGCCGCGAGGCCAAGGCCTGGCTGAAAGCCAATCCCGACACCCTGGCCAGCTGGCTGCAGGGCGTCACCCTGCGCGACGGCAGCCCGATTCCGCAGGGTCTGATGCAGGCGAAAGCACCGTAATACGGCGCATTCAGCGATAAATGAATGGCATGTCGCCGCCCAACATATGAAGGTCGCAAACCGACAATTGCCAAGTCCCCAAGGCTTTATCGTTGGGTCACCCGATTCGTCGCTGCCGGTTCCCGTGGGCCGGCAGACTGAGAGCCCACCGCTCCAGACCGAAGAACCCATAAGCGGCAGCCTTCTCCTCGCATGAAGGCACGCCTACAAGAAATTTCGGAAGTACGCACACCTCCGGTCGAGGTGTTGAATGCCCCAGGGAATGGGTTTCGTAACACTGCCAGAGGGCATTTCCGTTCTCGACAATGTTATCCACACAGGCAAGGCAGTCGGCATCAGCAGGCCGTGCGTCGTCGAGGCGCCGGCTGTGGCTTCGTGTAGCTGACCTGGATGTCTACTGAAGGGGAAATATCCCATGCAGTCTGGAAAGATCGTGGTGCAGAACCTCTACAAGGTTTTCGGTCAACAACCACAGGAAGCGATCGATTTACTCAAGCAGGGCTGGAGCAAGGAGAAGATCCTCGCCGAGCGTGGCGCGGTGATCGGCGTCAGCGACGTGTCGTTCAGCGTCAACGAAGGCGAGATCTTTGTCCTCATGGGCCTGTCCGGCTCCGGCAAGTCGACCCTGATCCGCTTGATCAACCGCCTGATCGAACCCACGGCCGGCGATGTCTTCATCGACGGCCAGAACGTCGCCAAGCTGCCCAAGGCGCAACTGATCGAGTTGCGCCGCCGCGACATGAGCATGGTATTCCAGTCCTTCGCCCTGATGCCTTCGCGCTGCGTGCTGGACAACGCCGCCTTCGGTCTCGAAGTCGCCGGCAAGGGCCGCAAGGAGCGCGAGAAGCGCGCCATGCAAGTGCTCGAGCAAGTCGGCCTGGCCAGCTTCGCGCACAAGTATCCGCATGAACTCTCCGGCGGCATGCAACAGCGCGTCGGCCTGGCCCGCGCCCTGGCGGTCGACCCCTCGATGATCATCATGGACGAGGCGTTCTCCGCCCTCGACCCGCTCAAGCGCCGCGAGATGCAGGACGTGCTGCTGAACCTGCAGAAGGAGCAGAGCCGCACCATCATCTTCGTCTCCCACGACATCGAAGAGGCCATGCGCATCGGCACACGCATCGGCATCATGGAAGGCGGCAAGCTGATCCAGGTCGGCACCCCGCAGGAAATCATCGAGCGGCCCGCCAACGAGTACGTGCGCAACTTCTTCAACACCGTCGATACCAGCCGCTACCTCACCGCCGGCCAGCTGAAGGCCGACAGCGTGCCGCTGTTCGTGCACAACGGCAAAGCACCGGATGCGCTGATGGTCTGCCAGAAGCTGCAGGCCATGGACAAGCACTACGCCTTCATCGTCGACGAGCAGAACATCTTCCGCGGCTCCATCAGCCTGGAGAAGATCGCCCTGCTGGTGGAGGCTGGGCGGCCCCTGGAACTGGAGCAGAACCTGCTCAAACAGATCGAGCCGGTGCCGGAAGACCTGCCGCTGGACTGCGTGATCCAGCGCCTGGTGATCAATGAAGGGCCGATCCCGGTCGTCGATCAGCATGGTCAGTATTGCGGCGCCATCAGCAAGGGCCGCCTGCTGAGCCACCTGCGGGGAGAATGAAGATGAGCGAGAAACTGGATCTGGGCAGCTGGGTCAACGACGTCGTCCAGCACCTGCTGGACAATTACAGCGGCGCCTTCGAGAGCATTGGCGGCCTGGTCAGCGGCTTTTCCGAGCTGATCGAGCGCTTCCTCATGTGGCCACCGGCCTGGGTGCTGATCGCCGTGTTCATCGGCCTCGGCCTCTGGCGCATCGGCGTCAAGTTCGCCGCCTTCACCGCCGCCTCGCTGGTGCTGATCGTGCTCACCGGCTTCTGGGAACAGACGGTGGTAACCCTCGGTCTGACCTTCTCCTCCACCCTGATCAGCCTGATCCTCGGCATCCCCCTCGGTATCTGGGCGGCCAAGAGCCAGCGCGTGGCCTATGTGATCCGTCCGATCCTCGACTTCATGCAGACCATGCCGGCCTTCGTCTACCTGATCCCGGCAGCCATGCTCTTCGGCCTCGGCCGGGTCCCTGGCATCATCGCCACGGTGATCTTCGCCATGCCGCCGGCCGTGCGCCTGACCAGCCTCGGCATCCGCCAGGTGAACAAGGAAATCGTTGAAGCCGGCCAATCGTTCGGCTGCACCGGCTGGCAGTTGCTCTACAAGGTGCAACTGCCGAACGCCATGCCTTCGATCATGGCCGGGGTCAACCAGACCATCATGATGGCGTTGTCCATGGTGATCATCGCCTCGATGGTCGGCGCCGGCGGCCTGGGTAACGACGTGCTGGCCAGCATCCAGCGCCTGGACATCGGCCTGGGCTTCGAAAGCGGCATGGCCGTGGTCTTGCTGGCGATCATCCTCGACCGCATCACCGAAAGCTTCGGCACCCCGCAAACCGCGCCCAACGTCCGTCGCTTCGGCTGGCTGAGCGCGAAGCTGCAGCGCCAATAACCCGCAAGCCAACACCTTGTCCTTTGAACCTGGGAGTCGCAGATGATGAACTTGAAGCAAGTCGTGGGAACCGGGCTGCTGGCCTGTGCGCTGGTGCAAAGTGCCTGGGCCCAGGAGCCGCAGAGCTGCAAGCAGGTGCGTTTCGCCGAAATCGGCTGGGCCGACATCGCCGCCACCACGGGCGTGGCCATGGTGCTGACCGAAGGCCTGGGCTACACCCCGCGCAAGATCATGGCCTCGGTGCCGATCGCCTTCACTGGGGTGAAGAACAAGCAGATCGACGTATTCCTCGGCTACTGGGCGCCGTCGATGGACGCGGTGATCGAGCCCTTCACCAAGGACAACGGCGTCAAGGTGCTGCCGACGCCGAACCTGGCAGGCGCCAAGTACACCCTGGCGGTACCGACCTACGTCGCCGAGGCAGGCCTGAAGAGCTTTCAGGACATCGCCAAGTTCAAGGACCAACTGGACGGCAAGATCTACGGCATCGAGCCGGGCAACGACGGCAACCTGCTGATCGACAAGATGATCAAGGGCAACCAGTACGGCCTCGGCAGCTTCCGCATGGTCGAGTCCAGCGAGGCCGGCATGCTGGTACAGGTGCAGCGCGCGGTGAAGAAGAAGGAGCCGGTGGTGTTCCTCGGCTGGGCGCCGCATCCGATGAATACCCAGTTCGACCTCACCTACCTGGCCGGCGGCGATGAGGTATTCGGCCCGGATTACGGCGCCGCCCGGGTCTATACCGTGGTGCCGCCGGACTACGAAACACGCTGCGCCAACGTCGGCAAGCTGCTGAACAACCTGCAATTCAGCGTCGAGATCGAAAGCCAGCTGATGGAAAAGGTGCTGGACAAGGAAAACCCCACCGTGGTCGCCAAGAACTGGCTCAAGGCCAACCCGGCCGTGCTCGACAAATGGTTGGCCGGCGTGACCACCTTCGACGGCCAGGACGGCGCCGCCGCGGTGAAGAAACACCTCGAGCTGTGATCCCAGCCCCACCCCACCTCTCTGCTTTGTCGCTTGTCGCGGTCTGAATCCCAGGCCGCGACGGGCACAATCGCGAAAGCCGCCTAAGAGCGGACGAGCGGCACGTAGTCAGCTGCCAATCCCACCTGATGGAGCAATACGTATGCGCAAGTTGAAATCCCTCTGTGTGCACACCCTCGGTATCGCCACCCTGGCCCTCGGCCTGGGTCTGGCGCACGCGGCCGACAAACCGGTGCTGAAGATCGGCTACGTCAATGGCTGGGACGACAGCGTCGCCGCCACCCATGTGGCCGGGGAAATCCTCAAGGACAGACTGGGCTACAAGGTCGAGCTGAAACCCGTGGAGCCGGCCATCATGTGGCAGGGCGTGGCCCGCGGCGACCTGGATGCCACCCTCTCCGCCTGGCTGCCGGCCACCCACGGCGAATACTTCGCCAAACTGAAAGACAAGGTGGTGGTCCTCGGCCCCAACTACCAAGGCGCGAAGATCGGCCTGATCGTGCCGGACTACGTCCAAGCCAAGTCCATCGAAGACCTGAACAAGTACGGCAAGGACTTCGACGGCAAGATCACCGGCATCGACGCTGGCGCCGGCGTGATGCGCCGCACCGAGGACGCGATCAAGCAATACAACCTGGACATCAAGCTGATGCCCAGCTCCGGCCCGGCCATGGCCACCGCCCTGACCCGCGCCGAGAAGGCGCAGAAACCGATCGTGGTGACCGGCTGGATTCCGCACTGGATGTTCGCCAAGTGGAAACTGCGCTTCCTCGAAGATCCGAAGAAGGTCTACGGCGATGACGAGCACGTCGACACCGTGATCAACCCGACGCTGCAAACCAAGGCCGCCGATGCCACCGCCTTCCTGAAGAACTTCTCCTGGAACGGCGAGGAAGTCGGCAGCGTGATGCTCGCCATCCGCGACGGCGCCAAGCCGGAGCAGGCCGCCAAAGACTGGATCGCCAAGAACCCCGAGCGCGTCGCCGGCTGGCTGCAGTAACCCGCTCGACACTCCCGGTCGTGCCTGCCGCCAGCGCGGCGTGCGCGACCGGCTGCGGCTGTCCCTGAGCGACAAGCCGTCTCCAGACCGACTTCTTGATTGATCGATCAAATAAAACCGCCCTAGACTGCACGCATCCCAAGCCCACACAGACTGGTGGAGTTACCGATGCCCAAGGTCGGAATGCAACCGATCCGCCGTTCACAGTTGATCAACGCCACCCTCCAAGCCGTCGACCAGGTCGGCATGGGCGATGCCAGCATCGCCTACATCGCCCGGCTCGCGGGGGTTTCCAATGGCATCATCAGCCACTACTTCCAGGACAAGAACGGCCTGCTCGATGCCACCATGCGGCATCTGATGCTCGCCCTCAGCAACGCCGTGCGCGAACGCCGGGCGGTGCTGCGCGATGGCAGCCCGCGCGCGCATCTGCGGGCGATCATCGAGGGCAACTTCGACGACAGCCAGGTCAACGGCCCGGCGATGAAGACCTGGCTGGCGTTCTGGGCCAGCAGCATGCACCACCCGGCCCTGCGTCGCCTGCAGCGGGTCAACGACCGCCGTCTGTACTCCAATCTGTGCTGCGAGTTTCGCCGCGTACTCGGCCTCGCCGAGGCGCGCACGGCCGCCCTCGGGCTGGCCGCCCTGATCGACGGCCTGTGGCTGCGCAGCGCGCTCTCCGGGGAGTCCAATACCGGGCAGGCGCTGCAGATCGCCTTCGACTACCTCGACCAGCAGTTGGCCAAAGCCGACGAGGTGCCGGCGCAGCCAGCGGTCCGCGCCACAGCGCATTGACCTTGCCGGGCCTGCGGCATGGCATGGCATGAAGACCGTAGGATGGGTTGAGCAACGCGATACCCATCCTACGAACTGCCTCCGTCGAGTCCATCGCGGGAGCGCAAACAAAAAAGCCCGGTCCACTGGACCGGGCTTCTTCATTCCAGCTCAGGGGCCGATCAGGCCGCTTCGCCGCGTAGTACCGCCTGCGCAACCGGCGCTGCCTGGCTGGCGGCCAGGTCCGCCTTCATCACCTTGAGCAGGGCGAACATGTAGAGCAACAGCACCACCGAGAACGGCAGGCCGGCCAGCACCACTACGGTCTGCATGGCGGTGAAGTTGCCGGCGAACAGCAGGCCGATGGTGGCCACGGTCACCACCGCCGACCAGAACACGCGCAGCCAGTTGGGCGCGTCCTCGTCGAGGTCGCCACCCTGGCGCGACAGGTTGGCCAGCATCACCGAGCCGGAGTCGGCCGGGGTGAGGAACAACACGAAGCCGACGCAGATCGACACGCCGATAACCACCTTGGACCAGGGGTAATGCTCCAGCAGCAGGTAGATCGACATCGCCGGCTGCTCCAGCGCCGCCTTGCCGAGATCGGCGGCATTCTGGTTCAGCACCAGATCCAGCGCGCTGTTGCCGAAGATCGACAGCCAGGCCAGGGTGAAGCCCAGCGGAATCAGCAGCACGCCGCAGACCAGTTCACGCACCGTGCGCCCGCGGGAAATCCGCGCGATGAACATGCCCACGAACGGTGCCCAGGAAATCCACCAGGCCCAGTAGAACAGGGTCCACAGGCCCATCCACTCCTCACTCTTGCCGGACTGGCCGGTGTAGACGTAGAGGTCGAAGGTCTTCAGCACCAGGCCGTTGAGGTAGTCGCCGAGGTTCTGCACCAGGCCGTTGAGCAGGTGCAGGGTGTCGCCGGCCAGCAGCACGAACAGCAGCAGGCCACTGAACAGGAGGATGTTCAGGTTGGACAGGCGGCGGATGCCCTTCTCGATCCCCGACACCGCAGCCAGGGTGGCCACCGCGCTCATCACCAGGATCACTGCCAGCAGCGCGCCCTGGCTGTGCGGCAGGTCGAACAGGTACTCCAGGCCGGACGACACCTGCAGGGCGCCGATGCCGAGGTTGGTGACCAGGCCCAGCAGGGTGACGAAGATGCCGAAGCAGTCCACCGCATTGCCCACGCCGCCGCGCATCAGGCGCTCGCCGAACAGCGGGTAGAGGGCCGAGCGCAACGCCAGCGGCTGCTTGTGACGGTAGGCGAAATAGCCGACGGCCAGGCCGACCAGCGCGTAGATCGCCCAGCCATGCACGCCCCAGTGCAGGAAGGTCAGCTGCAACGCCTGGCGCGCGGCGAACTGGCTGCCCGGCTCGCCTTCCGGCGGGTTGTAGAGGTGATCGATCGGCTCGGACGCGGCGAAGTACAGCAGCGAGATGCCGATCCCCGAGGAGAACAGCATCCCGGCCCAGGCGCCGTAGCTGAAGTCCGGCCGTTCGTGGTCCTCGCCCAGGCGCAGGTGGCCGTAGCGCGAGAAGGCCACATAGAGGACGAAGAACAGGTAGGCGCCGATGGCCAGCATGTAGTACCAGCCGAAGCTGCGCGACAGCCAGCTCTGCGCCTGGCCCAGCAGGCTGCCGGCGGCATCGGGGAAAAGGATCAGCGCGGCGGTGAGCAGCAGAATCAGGGCGGTCGAACCGAAGAACACGACCGGATTCAGACGCACCTTCTCGGGCTTTGTTGTTATTGCGGAAGCAGTGCTCATGGCGGAGTTGGGCTCCAAGGCAGAAAAAAGGGCACCGCCACGATTTCCCGAAGAAACGGGCGGCCCCGGACTCAAGACCTCTAGACGATCACGCGGGCCGAAGCTCGACACCGCACGCCGGGGGACGACGCGCAGTAGACCGAAAAGGTTCTTACACGCACCCACAGGTACGCCCCTCAGGCGTCTCACCATGGACCAGGAGAGGTGCGGCGAACTGCCGCAGCCAACTCGTGGAGCCGAGCTTATTCTTTGTTGATTGATCGTTCAATAAAAATAAAGTAGCCTGAATTTCGACCTGTTACGGCCGGGAGGACGAGGCCCGCACGCCCGCATCTCCGGCCCGCCTTGCGCGCCATAACCCCATAAGAGAGGACTCACCGATGGCCCGATTCGAAGAACAGAAGCTCTACATTGACGGCCGCTACGTCGACGCCAGCAGCGGCGCCACCTTCGAGACCGTCAACCCGGCCAACGGTGAAGTGCTTGCCAACGTCCAGCGCGCCAGCCAGGCAGACGTCGAGCTCGCCGTCGCCAGCGCCGTCGCAGGGCAGAAGGTCTGGGCCGCGATGACCGCCATGCAGCGCTCGCGCATCCTGCGCCGCGCCGTGGACATCCTGCGTGAACGCAACGACGAACTGGCCGCGCTGGAAACCCTCGACACCGGCAAGCCGCTGGCGGAAACCCGCGCGGTGGACATCGTCACCGGCGCCGACGTACTCGAGTATTACGCCGGCCTGATCCCGGCCATCGAGGGCGAGCAGATCCCGCTGCGCGAAACCAGTTTCGTCTACACCCGCCGCGAGCCGCTGGGCGTGGTCGCCGGCATCGGCGCCTGGAACTACCCGGTGCAGATCGCCCTGTGGAAATCCGCCCCGGCCCTGGCCGCCGGCAACGCGATGATCTTCAAGCCCAGCGAAGTCACCCCGCTGACCGCGCTGAAACTCGCCGAGATCTACACCGAGGCCGGCGTGCCGGACGGCGTGTTCAACGTGCTCACCGGCAGCGGCCGCGAAGTCGGCCAATGGCTGACCGAACACCCGCTGATCGAGAAGATCTCCTTCACCGGCGGCACCGCCACCGGCAAGAAGGTCATGGCCAGCGCCTCCAGTTCCTCGCTCAAGGAAGTGACCATGGAACTGGGCGGCAAGTCGCCGCTGATCATCTTCGAAGACGCCGACCTCGAGCGCGCCGCCGACATCGCGGTGATGGCCAACTTCTTCAGCTCCGGCCAGGTCTGCACCAACGGCACCCGCGTGTTCATCCCGCGCGCGCTGCAGGCGCGCTTCGAGGCCAAGGTGGTCGAACGGGTCAAGCGCATCCGCCTCGGCGACCCGCAGGACGACAACACCAACTTCGGCCCGCTGACCAGCTTCGCGCACATGGACAGCGTGCTCGGCTACATCGCGGCCGGCCGCCAGGAAGGTGCGCGCCTGCTGATCGGCGGTTCACGCGTGACCGACGGCGAATTCGCCAAGGGCGCCTATGTCGCCCCGACCGTATTCACCGATTGCCGCGACGACATGACCATCGTCCGCGAGGAAATCTTCGGCCCGGTGATGAGCATCCTGGTCTACGACAGCGAGGAAGAAGCCGTCCGCCGCGCCAACGCCAGCGACTACGGCCTCGCCGCCGGCGTGGTGACCCGCGACCTGGCCCGCGCCCATCGGGTGATCCACCGCCTGGAAGCCGGCATCTGCTGGATCAACACCTGGGGCGAATCGCCGGCGGAAATGCCGGTTGGCGGTTACAAGCAATCCGGCGTCGGCCGCGAGAACGGCCTGACCACCCTGGCTCATTACACTCGCATCAAGTCCGTGCAGGTGGAGTTGGGCGATTACTACTCGGTGTTCTGAGCCGCTGACCAGACCGAACCCGTAGGGTGGATTAGCCGCGCAGCGGCGTAATCCACCGCTCAGTTTCACGCCCGCCACGGTGGATTACGGCTTCGCCTAATCCACCCTACGTGCGAATCCTGATCCGCGCCGCTCCATGCAGGAAAACCACAGCCATGTCCCAAGAATTCGACTACATCATCATCGGCGCCGGTTCCGCCGGTAATGTCCTGGCCACCCGCTTGAGCGAAGACGCCGACGTCAGCGTGCTGCTGCTGGAAGCCGGTGGCCCGGACTATCGTCTCGATTTCCGCACCCAGATGCCCGCCGCCCTCGCCTTCCCGCTGCAGGGTCGCCGCTACAACTGGGCCTATGAAACCGAGCCAGAACCGCACATGAACAACCGCCGCATGGAATGCGGGCGCGGCAAGGGCCTCGGCGGCTCCTCGCTGATCAACGGCATGTGCTACATCCGCGGCAACGCCCTGGACTTCGACAACTGGGCCAAGACCCCCGGCCTGGAATACTGGAGCTACCTGGACTGCCTGCCCTATTTCCGCAAGGCGGAAACCCGCGACATTGGTGCCGACGACTACCACGGTGGCGACGGTCCGGTCAGCGTGACCACGCCCAAGGCCGGCAACAATCCGCTGTTCCACGCCATGGTCGAAGCCGGCGTGCAGGCCGGCTACCCCGCTACCTCCGACCTCAACGGCTACCAGCAGGAAGGCTTCGGCCCGATGGACCGGACTGTGACCAAGCAGGGCCGCCGCTCCAGCACCGCCCGCGGCTACCTGGATCAGGCCCGCGGCCGCCCCAACCTGACCATCGTCACCCACGCCCTCACCGACCGCATCCTGTTCAGCGGCAAGCGCGCCAGCGGCGTCGCCTACCTGCACGGCGACGGCGACACCCCGGTGACCGTGCGCGCCCGCCGCGAGGTGCTGCTGTGCAGCGGCGCCATCGCCTCGCCGCAGATCCTGCAGCGCTCCGGCGTCGGCCCGGCCGCCCTGCTGCGTGACCTCGACATCCCGGTGGTGCATGACCTGCCAGGCGTCGGCGCCAACCTCCAGGACCACCTGGAGATGTACCTGCAGTACGCCTGCAAGGAGCCGGTCTCGCTCTACCCCGCCCTGCAGTGGTGGAACCAGCCGGGCATCGGCGCCAACTGGCTGCTGCGCGGCAAGGGCCTGGGCAGCAGCAACCAGTTCGAAGCCGGTGGCTTCATCCGCACCCGCCCGGAATTCGCCTGGCCGAACATCCAGTTCCACTTCCTGCCGGTGGCGATCAACTACAACGGCAGCAACGCGGTGAAGGAGCATGGCTTCCAGGCCCACGTCGGCTCCATGCGCTCGCCGAGCCGCGGGCGCGTCCACGCCAAGTCCAAGGACCCGCGCCAGCACCCGAGCATCCTCTTCAACTACATGTCCAGCGAGCAGGACTGGCAGGAGTTCCGCGACGCCATCCGCATCACCCGCGAGATCATGGCGCAACCGGCCCTGGATGCCTTCCGTGGCCGCGAGATCAGCCCCGGCAAGGACGTGCAGAGCGACGCCGAGCTGGACGAGTTCGTGCGCCAGCATGCGGAAACCGCCTTCCACCCGTCCTGCTCGTGCAAGATGGGCAGCGACGACATGGCGGTGGTCGATGGCCAGGGCCGCGTGCACGGCATGCAGGGCCTGCGGGTGATCGACGCGTCGATCATGCCGGAGATCATCACCGGCAACCTCAACGCCACCACCATCATGATCGCCGAGAAGCTGGCGGACCGAATCCGCGGCCGCAAGCCGCTGCCGCGCAGCTCGGCCACCTACCATGTCGCCAATGGCGCGCCGATACGCGGCCAGGCGCTGCGCCCGGCCTGACAAGCAGCCGGCAACAGAGCAACCGCAACCAGGGCTCCGCGCCCTGGTTTTTTTTGGTTCTATACCAGCCCCGCTTTTGTAGGGCGGGTTAGCCACGTAGCGGCGTAACCCGCCAGCGGTGTCGCCCCGAGCTCCGGTGTTCGACAGGGTTGGTGGGTTACGCCTACGGCTAACCCACCCTACGAATCTGGTTTTTTTGGCGCTATCCCGGTTACCTGTTGCCTGGGGTAATGCTCTTTGTAGGAGCGGATTTATCCGCGAACCGGAGATACAGGCGGTGCCAAGCCTTTCGCGAATGAATTCGCTCCTACAGGATCGGTATGGGCTGACACCCCGCACGGCTAATGCGGCGCCCCGGATTACGCCTGGAGTTCATCAGTAGGATGGGTTGAGCGCAGCGATACCCATAGGCGACGGTTCGTTGGGTATCGCTGCGCTCAACCCAACCTACGGAGCTAAGCGGCAGCGGCAAGCCGAGAAGAGTGCCAAGGCGGACTATCCGAGGCAAAAAAAAAGAGGAGCCCGGGGGGCTCCTCGAGGGGGTGACGCCGCGGCTGTGCTACCCACGGCGTCGGGGGGGGGGGGGGTAGGAACGGCGCTCAGGCCGCGCTGAACATCTTGTGCGGGTCGATGACGAATTTCTTCGGCACCCCGGCGTCGAACTCGCCGTAACCGCGCGGCGCGTCGTCCAGGCTGATCACCTGCACACCGACCACTTCGGCGATGTTGATGCGGTCCCACATGATCGCCTGCATCAGCGCGCGGTTGTATTTCATCACCGGGGTCTGGCCGGTGTGGAAGCTGTGCGACTTGGCCCAGCCGAGGCCGAAGCGGATGCTCAGGCTGCCGATCTTCGCCGCGGCGTCCACCGCGCCCGGGTCCTCGGTGACATAGAGGCCGGGAATGCCGATCTTGCCGGCGACCCGCACCACCCCCATCAGCGAGTTGAGCACGGTGGCCGGGGCCTCCTGCTGCACGCCGGCATGCCCATGGCCACGGGCCTCGAAGCCCACCGCATCCACCGCGCAATCCACTTCCGGCTCGCCCAGCAGGGCGGCGATCTGCTCGTGCAGCGGCGTGTCCTTGGACAGGTCGGCGATTTCGAAGCCCTGGGCCTTGGCATGGGCCAGGCGCACCGGGTTGACGTCGCCGACGATGACCACCGCCGCACCCAGCAGGCGGGCCGAGGCGGCGGCGGCCAGACCGACCGGGCCGGCGCCGGCGATATACACCGAGCTGCCCGGGCCGACGCCGGCGGTGACCGCACCGTGGTAGCCGGTGGGTAGGATGTCGGACAGGCAGGTCAGGTCGCGGATCTTCTCCATGGCCTTGTCGCGGTCCGGCAGCTTGAGCAGGTTGAAGTCGGCGTAGGGCACCAGCACGTATTCGGCCTGGCCGCCGGTCCAGTCGCCCATGTCGACGTAACCGTAGGCGCCGCCGGCGCGGGCCGGGTTGACGGTCAGGCAGACCCCGGTGTGCTGCTCCTTGCAGCTGCGGCAGCGGCCGCAGGCGACGTTGAACGGCACCGAGACCAGGTCGCCGATCTTCAGGTTTTCCACGTCGCTGCCCTTCTCGATCACCTCTCCGGTGATCTCGTGGCCGAGCACCAGGCCGACCTGGGCGGTGGTGCGACCGCGCACCATGTGCTGGTCCGAGCCGCAGATGTTGGTGGAAACCACGCGCAGGATGACCCCATGCTCGATCTTCTTGCCGCGCGGATCCTGCATTTTGGGATAGTCGATTTTCTGTACTTCGACCTTGCCCGCGCCGAGATACACGACACCACGATTACCAGACATAAGGTGTTCTCCTTTCTTGTAGTTGGACAAAGGCGCAGCCGACGGCCGCACGACCTTGCACCGGAGTGTTTTGCGTCTTTCATCTGTTGCGCGGGAGAGACCGCCAAGGGCAGAGCGGTAATGCCTCTCCGGTTTTACCTATCCCGGATGCGCATCCGGGATGGGTGATTCAGCTGCGTGGGATGGGTTGAGCGAAGCGATACCCATCTGGGTATCGCAGGCTCAACCCATCCTACGAACTAGGCGTGCAGCACCACGGTGCGGTTGGCGTTGAGGAACACGCGCCGCTCGATATGCAGGCCGACCGCCTTGGCCAGGGTCAGGCACTCGATGTCACGGCCCTTGGCGATCAGGTCCTCGGGATAGTGGGCGTGGTCCACCGACTCCACGCCCTGGGCGATGATCGGTCCCTCGTCGAGGTCGTTGTTGATGTAGTGGGCGGTGGCGCCAACCAGCTTGACGCCCTTCTGGTAGGCCTGGTGGTAGGGCTTGGCGCCCTTGAAGCCGGGCAGCAGCGAGTGGTGAATGTTGATCGCCCAGCCATCCAGGCGGCGGCACAGCTCGGGTGAGAGCACCTGCATGTAGCGGGCGAGCACCACCAGTTCGGCGCCGGTCTGCTCGATCACCTGCAGCACCTTACGCTCCTGCGCCGGCTTGTCGTTGGGGTCGAGCGGGAAGTGGTGATAGGGAATGTCGTGCCAGCGCGCCAGCGGTTCCAGATCCGGATGGTTGGAGACCACCGCCACCACATCCATCGGCAGTTGACCGATGCGCTGGCGATAGAGCAGATCGTTGAGGCAGTGATCGGCCTTGGACACCATCAGCACCACCTTGGCGCGGTAGCCCGGCGGGGTCAGCTCGGTGTGCATGTCGAAGGGCGCGAGGCGCTCGCCGAGGCCGGCGCGGAAGGTCTGCTCGTCGAAGCTGTCCGGCTGGCGGAACTCGACGCGAATGAAGAAGCGTCCGGACAGCCGGTCGTCGAACGAGTGGTGCTCGGTGACGTAGCAACGCTGCTCGTAGAGGAAGCGCGTCACCGCATCCACGGTGCCGAGCACGCTCGGGCAGTGGGCGGTGAGAATCCAGGTATCGGGGGTGCGGCTCATCTCGATCTCCACTGGCGCATCGGTGCGGGTTGGCGCGTAGGTTGGTGCGTAGGTTGGCGCTGAGCTTGCGAAGCCCAACAAGGAGCGCAACGCGCTCCCTGCTGCTCACCAGGGACTCCGGAAGCCGGTTCTGCGAACCGGTCGTTGGGCTTCGCTGCGCTCAGCGCCAACCTACAGGAGCCCCGTTCCAGCTAGGCCTTCACCGCCAGCCCGAACTCGGCGCTGGCATCCTGCAGCCACAGCCAGAAGTAGTCGGCGAAGCTGCGGCGGATCAGCAGTTCCCAGGTGTCTTCGCCGGTGTGGCGGATCACCAGCTGGGACTTGGCGAAGACGGTGCCCACCGCCTTGCCCACCGGGAAATTGCTCGGGTGCACGTCATAGGGCGTCGACTTCATCAGCACTTCGCGGACCTTGGGCCCGGCGAGCTCGAGGAGAGTCTGGCCGCCGCTGACGTTCACCACCGAGTGGTGCAGGCCATCCAGGGCGGCGCGCAGGCGCTGCTCGGCGGCGAACTCCTCGCCGCTCGGCACGATCAGCAGCCACTCGTCGGGGGCCAGCCACTGCAGCGAGGTCTCGCCGCTGGCCACCAGGGTCAGGGCCACCGGCAGCTCCAGGCCGAGGGCCTTGTGCACGCCGCCGGCGAAGGCCGGATCCTTGGCATCGCCACGGATCATCAGATGGCCGAGGAGTTTCTTCTCGCGCAGGCTCACCCCCGCGCTGCGCTTGCCCTTGCGCGCCAGCTCGTCGAGGCCGGCGTGGCGCAGGGGCGACTCGGCAGGGGCGGCATCGGGGCGTTGCTGGTAGACGTTGACGTTAGACATTCTGGCGATCCCCTTTCGGGTCATAGAACACGGAGCTGACGATTTCGGCTTCAATCACGCGGCCATCCACCAACGGCGCGAACACGCGCTCACCCATGCGCTTGAGGCCGCCCTTGACCACCGCGAGGGCGAAGGCGTAGCCCAGCGAGGCGCTCATGTAGCTGGAGGTGACGTGGCCGACCATCTGCATCGGGATGGCCTGCTTGGGATCGAACACCAGCTGGGCGCCTTCCGGCAGCACCTGGTGCGGGTCCACGGGCTTGAGGCCGACCAGTTGCTTGCGCTCCTCGCGCAGGCAATCCTCGCGGTTCATGCCGCGCCAGCCGATCCAGGAGAACGGCTTGTTGCGGCCGACGCACCAGCCCATGTCGAGGTCGTCCGGGGTCACCGAACCGTCGGTGTCCTGGCCGATGATGATGAAGCCCTTCTCCGCCCGCAGCACGTGCATGGTCTCGGTGCCGTAGGGGGTCAGGTTGTACTTCTTGCCGGCCTCGACCAGTTTCTCCCAGACGCCCATGGCGTAGTCGGCCTGGACGTTGACCTCGTAGCTCAGCTCGCCGGTGAAGGAGATGCGGAACACCCGCGCCGGCACGCCAGCGACCTTGCCCTCCCTCCAGCTCATGAACGGGAAGGTGTCCTTGTCCAGGTCGATGTCGGTGACTTCCGCCAGCAGCTTGCGGCTGTTGGGGCCGGACAGGGTCATGGTCGCCCAGTGGTCGGTCACCGAGGTGAAGTACACCTTCAGCTCCGGCCATTCGGTCTGGTGGTAGATCTCCAGCCATTCCATCACGCGGGCGGCGCCGCCGGTGGTGGTGGTCATGACGAAATGGTTGTCGGCCAGGCAGGCGGTCACGCCGTCGTCGAAGACCATGCCGTCTTCCTTGCACATCAGGCCGTAGCGGGCCTTGCCCACGTCAAGCTTGGTCCAGGCGTTGGTGTACACGCGGTTGAGGAACTCGCGGGCATCCGGGCCCTGGATGTCGATCTTGCCCAGGGTCGAGGCGTCGAGGATGCCCACGCTGTCACGCACGGCCTTGCATTCGCGGGCTACCGCGGCATGCAGGTCTTCGCCGGCTCTCGGGAAGTACCAGGGCCGCTTCCACTGGCCGACGTCCTCGAACTCGGCGCCGTGCTCCAGGTGCCAGCGGTGCATCGCGGTGTAGCGCTTGGGCTCGAACAGCGGGCCGCAGTGCCGACCGGCGACCGCGCCGAAGGTCACCGGGGTGTAGTTCGGGCGGAACATGGTGGTGCCCATCTGCGGGATGCTGATGCCCAGCGACCGGGCGGCGATGGCCAGGCCGTTGATGTTGCCCAGCTTGCCCTGGTCGGTGCCGAAGCCCAGCGCGGTGTAGCGCTTGACGTGCTCGACCGACTCGAAGCCCTCGCGGGTGGCCAGCTCGATGCCGGCGGCGGTGACGTCGTTCTGCAGGTCGACGAACTGCTTCGGCGCCCGCGCGGTCGGTTTGTCGTGCGGCACCTGGAACAGCGCGACGGTCGCCTCCTCCTGGCGCTTCTCGGCCTTCGGCAGGCTGCCTTCGACCTTCTTGAAGCCCGCGTCGGCGGCCGCCGCGGCACCGGCCGCGAAGCCATCGCCGAGCACCTCGCCCAGCGCGAACACGCCATTCACGGCGCCGGCGCAGAGGCGCTTCTGGAAGCCTTCACCGGGGACGAAGGCGAGGATGTCGTCACGCCAGGTCGGCTTGCCGCCAAGGTGCGAAGCCAGGTGCACCACCGGACTGTAGCCGCCGGAGCTGACGATCAGGTCGCAGTCCAGCACTTCGCCGGGGCTGGTGACTTTCAGGTTGTGCACGTCGATGGCGCAGATCCGCGCGCCGCTGACGCGCTTGCTGCCCGCGGCCTCGACCACCGCGCTGCCGGTGAGGATGCGCACGCCACGGGCGCGGGCTTCTTCCACCCAGGTGCCGCGCGGGTTGCTGCGCGCATCGGCGACGGCGACCACCGGCAAGCCGGCATCCAGCCAGTCGAGCACCACGCGGTAGGCGTAATCGTTGTTGGTCGACAGCACCAGTTGCCGGCCCGGCGCCACGCCGTAGCGGCGCACGTAGGTGGAGACGGCACCGGCGAGCATGTTGCCCGGCACGTCGTTGTTGGCGTACACCAGCGGCCGCTCGTGGGCGCCGGCGGCCAGCACCACGCGCTTGGCGCGCACGCGGTGCAGGCGCTGGCGCACCTCACGTTGGCCGAACGGGCCCAGCGGCGCGAGTTCGCCGAGGTGGTCGGTGAGGCGCTGATGGATGGTGAGGAAGTTGTGATCGTGGTAGCCGTTCACCGTGGCGCGCGGCAGCAGGGTCACTTCCGGCATCTGCTGCAGCTCGGCGATGGCCTTGGCCAGCCAGTCGGCGGCGGGCTTGCCGTCGAGGGTCTCGCGGCTATCCAGCAGGCTGCCGCCGAACTCTTCCTGTTCGTCGGCGAGGATCACCCGCGCACCGCTGCGCCCGGCTGCCAGGGCAGCGGCCAGGCCGGCGGGGCCGGCGCCGACCACCAGCACATCGCAGTGCTGGTTCAGGTAGTCGTAGCTGTCCGGGTCCATGGCGGTCGGCGCGCGGCCGAGACCGGCGGCCTTGCGGATGTACTTCTCGTAGGTCAGCCAGAGGTTCTGCGGATACATGAAGGTCTTGTAGTAGAAGCCGGGCGGCATCATCTGCCCGCCGACCTTGCCGAGAATGCCCATCAGGTCGGTGTTGACGCTCGGCCAGCCGTTGGTGCTGTTGGCCACCAGCCCGGCGTACAGGGCCTGCTGGGTGGCGCGCACGTTGGGGGTCTGCGCGGCTTCGCTGGAGCCGATCTGCAGCACGGCGTTGGGCTCTTCGGCGCCGGCGGCGACGATGCCGCGCGGCCGCGAGTACTTGAAGCTGCGCCCGACTATGTCGACGCCGTTGGCCAGCAGCGCGGCGGCCAGGGAGTCGCCGGCGTAGCCCTGGTAGCTCTGGCCGTTGAAGCTGAAGCTCATCGGCTGGCTGCGGTCGATGCGACCGCCCTTGGAAAGACGATTGACCTGGCTCATGCCGGTACTCCTTGGTCGACGGCCTTCTTCTCGGTCACCCCGGGACGCTCGCCGACCTTGTAGGTTTCGAGGATTTCGTAGCTCACGGTGTGGCGCGTGACGTTGAAATATTTGCGGCAGCCGGCGGCGTGCACCCACAGCTCATGGTGGATGCCGCGCGGGTTGTCGCGGAAGAACAGGTAGTCGCCCCACTCCTCGTCGGTGCAGGCGTTCGGGTCCAGCGGGCGGGCGATGTGCGCCTGGCCCTTGGCATGGAATTCCTCTTCGGAGCGCAGTTCCCCGCAATGGGGGCAGAAGATGTGCAGCATGGTCGAAGCCTCCGGTTTACTCCCCTCTCCCATTTATGGGAGAGGGGCTGGGGGAGAGGGCTGGCTCGTTCATGCCGCCCTGTCCCGAATCGTTATCACTGGGAGCGCGAGTCGTGTAAGCCACGCCACCCTCTCCCGCCCTTCGGGCACCTTCTCCCGGCTCTCTGTTAAGAGAAGGGGGAGAGGGTCATCAGCCGTCGCCCTCCGGGCGACCTTTTAGTGCGCGACCCCGGCCGCGCCGTGCTCGTCGATCAGCGCGCCGGTGTGGAAGCGCTCGATGGCGAACGGCTGGGCCAGCGGGTGCATCTCGCCCTTGGCCAGGCTGGCGGCGAACACGTGGCCCGAGCCCGGAGTGGCCTTGAAGCCACCGGTGCCCCAACCGCAGTTGAAGAACAGGTTCTTCACCGGCGTCTTGGCGATGATTGGGCAGGCGTCCGGGGTGGTATCGACTATGCCGCCCCACTGGCGGTTCATGCGTACCCGCGAGAGCACCGGGAACATCTCGACGATGGCCTGCAGGGTGTGCTCGATGGTCGGGTAGGAACCGCGCTGGCCGTAGCCGTTGTAGCCGTCGATGCCGGCGCCGATGACCAGGTCGCCCTTGTCCGACTGGCTGATGTAGCCATGCACGGCGTTGGACATGATCACGCTGTCGATGACCGGCTTGATCGGCTCGGACACCAGCGCCTGCAGCGGGTGCGACTCCAGCGGCAGGCGGAAGCCGGCGAGCTTGGCCATATGCCCGGAGTTGCCGGCGGTGACCACGCCGACGCGCTTGGCGCCGATAAAGCCGCGGTTGGTCTCGACGCCGATGACCGCGCCGTCCTGCTTGCGAAAGCCGGTCACCTCGGTGTTCTGCAACAGGTCCACGCCCAGGGCGTCGGCGGCGCGGGCGAAGCCCCAGGCCACCGCATCGTGACGGGCGACGCCGCCCCGCCGCTGCAGAGAGGCGCCCATTACCGGGTAGCGGGTGTTCTTGCTGCAGTCCAGGTAGGGAATCAGCTCCTCGACCTGCTGGGCATCGAGCACTTCGCCGTCGATGCCGTTGAGGCGGTTGGCGCTCACCCGCCGCTCGATGTCGCGCATGTCCTGCAGGGTATGGCCGAGGTTGAACACGCCGCGGGCCGAGTACATGACGTTGTAGTTGAGGTCCTGGGACAGGCCTTCCCACAGCTTCATCGCGTGCTCGTAGATGTGCGCCGATTCGTCCCACAGGTAGTTGGAGCGCACGATGGTGGTGTTGCGCGCAGTGTTGCCGCCGCCCAGCCAGCCCTTCTCCACCACCGCGACGTTTTTCACGCCGAATTCCTTGGCCAGGTAGTAGGCGGTGGCCAGACCATGCCCGCCACCGCCGACGATGACCACGTCGTACACCGGCTTCGGCGTGGGGGTGCGCCACATCCGCTGCCAGTTCTCGTGGTGGCTGAGGGAGTGCTTGAACAGGCCGAAGCCGGAATAACGCTGCATGTGGATGCTCCTGGTTCTGCTCCCCTCTCCCACTTGTGGGAGAGGGGCCGGGGGAGAGGGCCGCCGTTTGGCCCACCACCCTCTCCCGCCCTTCGGGCACCCTTTCCCGGCTCTCTGTTAAGAGAAGGGGGAGAGGGGAATTTGGATCAACGATAGACCGGAAAGTCCGCACACAGCCCGGCGACCTGCTTGGCCACCTGCGCCTCGACATCGGCATCGCCGAGGTGGTCGAGGATGTCGCAGATCCAGCCGGCCAGTTCGCGGCTCTGCTCTTCCTTCAGCCCGCGGGTGGTGATGGCCGGGGTGCCGATACGGATGCCGGACGTCACGAACGGGCTCTGCGGATCGTTGGGCACGGCATTCTTGTTGACGGTGATGCCGGCGCGGCCGAGCGCCGCATCGGCCTCCTTGCCGGTCAGGCCCTGCTTGATCAGGCTGAGCAGGAACAGGTGGTTGTCGGTGCCGCCGGAAACCACGTCGAAGCCGCGGGCGACGAAGGTTTCGGCCATCGCCTGGGCATTCACGATCACCTGCTGCTGGTAAGTCTTGAAGCCCGGCTCCAGTGCCTCCTTGAAACACACCGCCTTGCCGGCGATCACGTGCATCAGCGGGCCGCCCTGAGCGCCCGGGAACACCGCGGAGTTGAGCTTCTTCTCGATCTCCTCGTTCTTGCGCGCCAGGATCAGGCCGCCGCGCGGGCCGCGCAGGGTCTTGTGGGTGGTGGTGGTGACCACGTCCGCGTAGGGCAGCGGGTTCGGGTACCGGCCGGCGGCGACCAGGCCGGCGACGTGGGCCATGTCGACGAACAGGTAGGCACCCACTTTGTCGGCGATGGCGCGAAAACGCGGGAAGTCGAGGGTCTTGGAGTAGGCGGAGAAGCCAGCGACGATCATCTTCGGCTTGTGCTCGAGCGCCAGGCGCTCCACTTCGTCGTAGTCGATCAGCCCAGTGGCGGTGTCCAGGCCGTACTGCACGGCGTGGTAGAGCTTGCCGGATGAACTGACCTTGGCGCCGTGGGTCAGGTGGCCGCCGTGGGCCAGGCTCATGCCGAGAATGCAGTCGCCGGCCTGCAGCAGGGCCAGGTAGACCGCGCTGTTGGCCTGGGAGCCGGAGTGCGGCTGGACGTTGGCATAGTCGGCGCCGAACAGCTGCTTGGCACGATCGATGGCCAGCTGCTCGACCTTGTCGACGAATTCGCAGCCACCGTAGTAGCGCTTGCCCGGGTAGCCCTCGGCGTACTTGTTGGTCAGGCCGCTGCCCTGCGCCTGCATGACGCGCTGGCTGGTGTAGTTCTCCGAGGCGATCAGCTCGATATGGTCTTCCTGACGACGTTCCTCTTCGTTGATGGCGCTGAGCAGTTCGTCGTCGTAGCCCTGGATCTGGTCGTGCTTGCTGAACATCGCTGATCTCCCTGCGACAACCTGCTGTCGCGTCTAGTGTTGGGGCCGCCCTTTGCCCCAACGGATCGGGGCGTGCCGTCCTCGTCCCGGTTTCCCGGAGCGCCTCCGCGGGTCGCGTGGCAGCAGGCTCGCGGGGGATGGCGACACCGGTTCTGGCGGTCGGTCTGGGCCTGTTGCGACCGATTGTGCGAAATACCCATGACCGCCATTTGCCTGTTTGCGACGTCAAAATGCCCAAACTGACCCAGATGGCAGCGAAACCCGGAGAGCAACGGCGCGATGAGGCTTGCCGTCCCGGACCATGGCCCGGACGCAGGAGGGTTGATCGGCGGCGCCAAGCCTGCGCCCCATCCGCTCGCCAGGAGGAAGCGGATACGCGTTGCGCGGTGCAGCGGGCTGCGGCTGCCGGCGGAAGTGCTGAAGCGCGGCCGCGGCCAAGGGCGATGAAGCGCGCAGCGCGGACGCGCTGCTAACGCATGGGTAGGAAGCGGGCTAAGCGCTGAAAGCCGTTGGGCCGACGCGCAGCAGATCCGAGATAGGTTCTTAGCAAGACGAGCCAGCGCAGCCGTCAGGCTTGGCGACCCCAGCGCGCGCTCATGCCCGCGACTCCAGCAGTTGCAGCCCCACCCAGTAGCGGGCGAACTGGTAGGCGCAGCGCCCGTTGCGGTTGCCGCGCCCGAGCGCCCAGCGGATCGCGGCCTTGCTCAGCTCCTCGTCCCAGGCCCAGCGCAAACCGGCGGCGGCGGCCAGCACCGCGATCCAGTGGCGCACCACCTCAAGGAAGTGCTCCTGGCTGAAGGGGTAGAAGGACAGCCACAGGCCGAAACGGTCGGAGAGCGCGATCTTGTCCTCCACCGCCTCGTTGGGATGCAGTTCGCCGTCGACCATCTGCCAGTTGTCGTTGTCGCTCTGCTTTTCCGGCACCAGATGGCGGCGATTGGAGGTGGCATACAGCAGCACGTTGTCCGGCGCGCGCTCCAGCGAGCCGTCGAGCACGCTTTTCAGCACCCGGTAGTCGCCCTCGCCGGCCTCGAAGGACAGGTCGTCGCAGAACAGCACGAAACGCTGTGGCAGCTTCGCCAGTTGCTCCACCACCCGCGGCAAGTCGGCCAGATGGTCGCGCTCGATCTCGATCAGGCGCAACCCGGCGCCGCCATGCTCGGCCAGCAGCGCGCGCACCAGCGACGACTTGCCGGTCCCGCGCGCGCCCCAGAGCAGCGCATGGTTAGCGGGCAAGCCATCGACGAACTGGCGGGTATTGCGCGCTAGCTGCTCGCGCTGCTTATCCACGCCGATCAGATCGCTGAGATTAAGATCCAGGCTCACGTCCAGCGGCTGCAGATAGCCCCCATGACCCTCACGGTGCCAGCGCGCCGCCAGGCTGCGGCTCCAGTCGATCGTCACGCGCGGGCTCGGCAGCAACGGCTCCAGGCGGGCCAGAACGGCCTCGGCACGCTCGAGAAAAGCATTCAGGCGGGAGTCCACAATTCACTCCTTATGGATCGGTTTACGGATAGTTCGGCCTGCCAGCCAGTGCTGCGGATGGGCTATGCTCGGCGGGCAAATGGACTCGAGACCAGCTTGATTACCCATGGATATAGCGCTGACCCAACGTCTGTCGTTCAAACAGGCCGGCTTGACGGTTCTGGTAGCGTTTATCCTCGGCACCCTGCTCAGCCTGATTCAGGTGAGCGTCGATTATGCCAGCGAAGATGCCTCCATCAATCGCGAGATTCGCGCCTTGCTGGAGGTCAGCCACAACCCCGCCACCCGTATCGCCTACAACATCGACGCCGAACTGGCGCAGGAGTTGGTCGCCGGCCTGCTGCGCTCGCCGGCCGTGATCGGCGCCGAGATCATCGACAACCACGGGGCAATCCTGGCCAGCACCAGCCGACCGCGACTTGAAAGCGACCTGCGCATACTCAATGACTTTCTCTTCGGCGCCACTCGCCACTTCGAGGACTTACTGTTCATCGCCCAGGAGCCGCACGAGGCCCTCGGCACCCTGCACCTGACCATCGACACCTATGTCTTCGGCAGCCATTTCCTGCGCCGCGCCCTGCTGACCTTCATCACCGGCTTCGCCCTCAGCCTGTTGCTTTCGCTGATCCTGCTGGTGCTGTTCTATTTCATGCTGACCAAACCGCTGGTGGGGGTGATCGGCGCCCTCAGCAACCGCGACCCGCGCCGCCCCAACGACGCCCCGCTGCCCTACCCGGCCGGCCACGAGCGCGACGAAATCGGCGAACTGGTCAGCGTCACCAATCGGCAACTGGCCGACATCGGCCACGAAATCGCCCAGCGCCACGATGCCGAACAGCGCCTGAGCCAATACCTCAACGAACTGGAAAGCATCGTCTCCATCCGCACCGACGAGCTGCAAGCCGCCAACGCCCGGCTGCAGCACTCCAATCAGGAGCTGGAACTGGCGCGCAGTGACGCCGTGACGGTCGCTCGAGCCCGTTCGGTTTTTCTCGCCGCGATGAGCCATGAGATTCGCACGCCACTCAACGGCTTGCTCGGCATGCTCACCCTGGCCCTCGACGGCCCGCTGAATACCGAGCAGCGCCAGCAGCTGTCGATCGCTCACGACTCCGGCAAGGTGCTGGTGGAATTGCTCAACGACATCCTCGACCTGTCCAAGTTCGAGGCCGGGCAACTGGAGCTGGAGCACATTGCCTTCGACCTCGGCGCGTTGATCGAAGAGACCGCCAGCCTGCTGTCGCAGAACGCCGCCGCGAACGTCGAGCTGACCTGCCTGATCGACCCGCAACTGCCGGCGCAGCTGCTCGGCGACCCCACCCGAGTGCGGCAGATCGTCAGCAACCTGCTGTCCAACGCGCTGAAATTCACGCATGCCGGGCGTGTCGATGTGCGTGTCAGCCATAGCCCCACGGGCGTGCGTATCGCCGTGCGCGACAGCGGCATCGGCATCCCGGTGAACGCCCAGGCGCGTATTTTCCAGCCGTTCGCCCAGGCCGGTGTCGACATCACCCGCGAATACGGCGGCACCGGCCTCGGCCTGGCGCTGACGCAACGTCTGTGCGAAGCCATGCACGGCCAGCTCAGCCTCAGTTCGCAACTCGGCATGGGCAGTGAGTTCTACGCCAGCCTGCCACTGGTCTCGGCGCAAACCGCCACGGCACTGCCCCGCTTACAGGGCCGTGTGGCGGCGCTGTGTCCGGCCAACAGCGGCCTGGCCGAACTGCTTGGCACCCTATTGCCAGCCTGGGGCCTGGATTACCAGCGCCGCGATCCCGACAATACGCTGGAGATCCTCGACGCCGACATCTTGATCAGCGACCGCCCGGAACCGCTGGAAGAGCTGCGCTCACAGCTGCGCCTGCCGATCCTGCTGGTCACCGCCTATGGCAACTTCATCCCCACCGAGCGGGCCAGCCAGATGGCTCCCTTCGAGCAACTGGCCCGACCGCTGGCCCGCGCGACGCTCTACCAGGCATTGCAACGCGCCCTGCAACCGCAGCAAGGCACGCTCGACAGCGCCCTGCCCTCCGCCACGCCGGCCAACGGCGGCGGCCGTGTGCTGCTGGTGGAGGACAACCCGGTGAATCAACTGGTCGCCCAGGGCATGCTGCGCAAGATGGGCTGTGAAGTGCTGGTCGCCGCCCATGGAGCGCAAGCGCTGGAACTGCTGGAGCAGCACGCCATCGACCTGGTGCTGATGGACTGCAATATGCCGGTGATGGATGGTTACGAAGCGAGCCGACGCATTCGCCAGAGCGGACGCTGGCCGGACCTACCGATCATCGCCCTGACCGCCAACGCCCTGCCGGACGAGCGCGAGCGTTGCCGCGCCGCCGGCATGAACGACTATCTGGCCAAGCCCTTTCGCCGCGAGGAGCTGGCGGCGCGGCTGAAACTGTGGCTGGACGTCAGGAAGCCGCAATAAGCCTATCGAGCAAGCCGCCCACTAGGTTGCGCAGCTCGCCCAGCTGCTGCGCATCGGCGCCGCTGTCGCAGAGCAGCCGGGTCTTCAGCGGCAACACTCGCTCGCGTAGCTGGCGCCCCGCCTCGGTCAGGCCCAGGTGGACTTCCCGCTCGTCCGCGGCGGCGCGCTGGCGCTGCACCAGGCCCAACTGCTGCAGGCGTTTGAGCAGCGGCGTCAGCGTCCCGGAATCCAACAGCAAGCGCTGGCCCAGAGCCTTCACCGTCGGTTGCGGCGGCGACTCCTGCTGCCACTCCCAAAGCACCAGCATCACCAGGTACTGCGGGTAGGTCAGCCCCAGCTCATCGAGCATCGGCTTGTAAGCCCGGATCACCGCCCGCGAGGCCGCATACAGCTTGAAGCACAGCTGATCGCTCAACAGCAGCGAGGCCATCTCCGTCGGCAGCTGTGATTGCTGGTTCATTGCAGCAGCGCTTCGATCTCGGCCGCCAGGTCTTCCGGCTTGGTGGCGGGGGCGAAACGCTTGATCTGCTTGCCATTAGCATCGAGCAGGAACTTGGTGAAGTTCCACTTGATGCCCTTACTGCCCAGCAGGCCCGGGGCGCGCTGCTTCAGCTGCACATACAGGGGGTGGGCATTGGCACCGTTGACCTCGATCTTCTTGAACAGCGGGAAGCTGACGCCGAAGTTCAGCTCGCAGAACTCGCTGATGGCGCCCTCGTCGCCCGGCTCCTGCTTGCCGAACTGGTTGCAGGGAAAGCCGAGCACCACCAAGCCTTTGTCCTTGTACCGCTGCCAGAGGCTTTCCAGCCCCTTGTACTGCGGAGTGAAGCCACACTCGCTGGCGGTATTGACCACCAGCAGCGCCTTGCCACCGAACTCGGCGAGGGTCTTCTGCTCGCCCTTGATGGTGGTGCACGGGATGTTGAGGAGTGCATCGCTCATGGTTGCGGTCCTGCTTGAAGGTTAGGGAGATTCAAAATAGCGCGCAATTGAATTGCGCACAATTTATATAAGCCAAAATAAGGCCCGCCCATGGACGAGCCTTATCGCCGCGCCTAGAACCTGCTTACGATCTCGCGAGCTAGAGTCAAACAAGGCGAAAACGGCTGAGGAAGCGGAGTTTACGCGTTGTAAATGAGCATGACTCGTTTCACTCGCCCTTTGGGCCGCGCTAAAGCGCGTTAGCAGCAAGCTGCTTTCCGAAGCCGTTTTCAACGCAGTTTGACCGACGCGCAGCAGATCGTAGACAGGTTCTAGCCGCGGGGCTCGAGCTTCAGCGAGGCCGAGTTGATGCAGTAGCGCAGGCCCGTGGGTGCCGGGCCGTCGGGAAACACATGGCCGAGGTGGGCATCGCACTTGCCGCATTTGACTTCGATGCGGTGCATGCCGTGGCTTAAGTCGTCCTTGCTGGCAATCGCCTCGCTGGAAACCGGCTGGAAGTAGCTCGGCCAACCGCTACCGGAATCGTACTTGGCGTCCGAATCGAACAGCGCCGTGCCGCAGCAGGCGCAGCGATAGAGCCCCGGTGTCTTGGTGGCGTGATACTCGCCGGTGAACGCCCGCTCCGTACCGCCCAGCCGGCAGATATGGAACTGCGTGTCGGAGAGCTCCTCGCGCCAGGTTTCCAGGGGTTTCTCGAGCTTATCCATGGGGCTACCTCGTGAGCTAAAAAAGCCGATCGATACCTTTTCCGGGAATCGGGCCGCACGTATGATTGCGGCTCTTTTTAGACGCCAGTCTGTCACCCGCGTTACAGGCTGCCAAGCCGCGCCAGCTGACTCTTTACCAGCCCTTTCTGCGGCGTTCGTTCATTTCAGGGTCCCCTACATGCAGGTCAGCAAATCCAATAAGCTCGCCAATGTCTGCTACGACATTCGCGGCCCGGTGCTCAAGCACGCCAAACGCCTGGAAGAGGAAGGCCACCGCATCCTCAAGCTGAACATCGGCAACCCGGCGCCGTTCGGTTTCGAAGCGCCGGACGAGATCCTCCAGGACGTGATCCGCAACCTGCCGACCGCCCAGGGCTACAGCGACTCCAAGGGCCTGTTCAGCGCGCGCAAGGCAGTGATGCAGTACTACCAGCAGAAGCAGGTGGAAGGCGTCGGTATCGAGGACATCTACCTCGGCAACGGCGTTTCCGAGCTGATCGTGATGGCCATGCAGGCGCTGCTCAACAACGGCGACGAAGTGCTGATCCCGGCCCCGGACTACCCACTGTGGACGGCATCCGTGGCGCTGGCCGGCGGCAATCCGGTGCACTACCTGTGCGACGAGCAAGCCAACTGGTGGCCCGATCTCGACGACATCAAGGCCAAGATCACCCCCAACACCAAGGCCATGGTGATCATCAACCCGAACAACCCGACCGGCGCCGTGTATTCCAAGGAAGTGCTGGAGGGCATGGTCGAACTGGCCCGCCAGCACAACCTGGTGCTGTTCTCCGACGAGATCTACGACAAGATTCTCTACGACGAGGCCGTGCACATCTCCACCGCTTCGCTGGCACCGGACGTGCTGTGCCTGACCTTCAACGGCCTGTCCAAGTCCTACCGGGTGGCCGGTTTCCGCTCCGGCTGGGTGGCGATTTCCGGGCCCAAGCACCGGGCCCAGAGCTACATCGAGGGCCTGGACATCCTCGCCAACATGCGCCTGTGCGCCAACGTGCCGAGCCAGCATGCGATTCAGACCGCGTTGGGCGGCTACCAGAGCATCAACGACCTGGTGCTGCCCAACGGCCGCCTGCTGGAACAGCGCAACCGCGCCTGGGAACTGCTCAACGACATCCCCGGGGTCAGCTGCGTCAAGCCGATGGGCGCGCTCTACGCCTTCCCGAAGATCGATCCGAAGGTCTGCCCGATCCACAACGACGAGAAATTCGTCCTCGACCTGCTGCTGTCCGAGAAGCTGTTGATCGTCCAAGGCACCGCCTTCAACTGGCCGTGGCCGGACCACTTCCGCGTGGTCACCCTACCGCGCGTGGACGATCTGGAGCAGGCGATCGGCCGCATCGGCCACTTCCTCAAGTCCTACAGCCAGTAACCATGGATCTGCAGATCGATGACTTCTACAAGGACTGCGCGGCCGGCCTGCTGCAGCTGTATCAGGCCTTTCCGCGCAAGACCGCGCTGTATGTCGAAGACCTGATCGGCCGCGAAGAGCCGGATGAGTTCGGTCTGCCGAGCAAGCGCCACCAGAGCTGCCTCGGCGCGCTGCTGTGGCTGGCCGACGAGGGTTATCTGCGCTACGAGTCGACCATCCACTATGACGCCCTGGACCAGTCGGTGCTCAGCGAAAAGGGCTTCCTGCGCCTGTCCCGCGCCATTCCCCATACCCTGCGCGACGCTGAAGCGCTGCCGCCGAGCGTGCGTCGCGTGCAGGCCACCCTCGCCCATCAGCTGCGCGAGGCGCTCGCCAGCCGCCACAGTGAGCGCATCGCCCGACTGGCGCGACTGCTGTTCGACGGCACCCTGGCCAGCCCAAGCGACATAGTTTGAAATAGTCCCCAGGTTGAATAGCACTAGGGCCCGCCCCTATATAGCCCGCATAATCCGTATGTCTTTCGCCGTGAGGAGAAGCTTTACACCATGATGCGCATCCTGCTGTTCCTGGCCACCAACCTGGCGGTGATCCTGATCGCCAGCATCACCCTCAGCCTGCTCGGCTTCGACGGGTTCATGGCGGCTAACGGGGTCGATCTGAATCTCCAGCAGTTGCTGGTGTTCTGCGGCGTGTTCGGCTTCGCCGGCTCGCTGTTCTCGCTGTTCATCTCCAAGTGGATGGCGAAGATGGGCACCGGCACCCAGATCATCAGCCAACCGCGCACCCGCCACGAACAATGGCTGCTGCAAACCGTCGAGGAGCTGGCCCGCGAAGCCGGGATCAAGATGCCGGAAGTCGGCATCTTCCCTGCCTACGAATCCAACGCCTTCGCCACCGGCTGGAACAAGAACGACGCCCTGGTCGCCGTCAGTCAGGGCCTGCTCGAGCGTTTCTCGCCGGATGAAGTGAAGGCCGTGCTGGCCCACGAAATCGGCCACGTGGCCAACGGCGACATGGTCACCTTGGCGCTGATCCAGGGCGTGGTGAACACCTTCGTGATGTTCTTCGCGCGGATCTTCGGCAACTTCATCGACAAGGTGGTGTTCAAGAGCGAAGAGGGCCACGGCCCGGCCTTCTACATCGCCACCATCGTCGCCGAACTGGTCCTCGGCATTCTCGCCAGCGCCATCGTCATGTGGTTCTCGCGGCGCCGCGAATTCCGTGCCGACGAAGCCGGCGCTCACCTCGCCGGCACCGGCTCGATGATCAATGCCCTGCAGCGCCTGCGCGCCGAACAGGGTGTGCCGGTGCACATGCCCGACACCCTGACCGCCTTCGGCATCAACGGCGGCATCAAGCACGGGCTGAAGCGCCTGTTCATGAGCCACCCGCCGCTGGAAGAGCGCATCGAAGCGCTGCGTCGCCGCGGCTGATCGATCGGCAACGACAAGGGCGGCTCTGGCCGCCCTTTTTATTGCGTGAAAACAGCGACGAATTCGATCAAATCGCTCGAAAATTTATACTGGAAGTCGATATATCCCGGCCGGATGATGACAGCATCTACCGGAGGAAAACCTGATGCTGCCCAGTCTGTTCATCTCCCACGGCTCACCGATGCTGGCCCTGCAACCAGGCGCCAGCGGCCCGGCGTTGGCGCGCCTGGCCGCCGAGTTACCGAAACCGCGCGCCATCCTGGTGGTTTCCGCCCACTGGGAAAGCCGTGAACTGCTGCTCAGCAGCGCCGCTAAACCGACCACCTGGCACGACTTTCGCGGCTTCCCGGCCGAGCTCTACAGCCTCGACTACCCGGCCCCCGGCTCGCCGCAGCTGGCCGAGGAAGCCGCCGCCCTGCTGCGTGAGCACGGCCTGGCGGCCCGCCTCGATGAGCAACGCCCGTTCGACCACGGCACCTGGGTGCCGCTGTCGCTGATGTACCCGGCCGCCGACATCCCGGTCGTGCAGCTGTCGCTGCCCAGCCAGCTCGGCCCGGCTTTCCAGACCCGCGTCGGCCGCGCCCTCGCCGCCCTGCGCGCGCAGGGTGTGCTGCTGATCGGCTCCGGCAGCATCACCCACAACCTCGGCGAACTCGACTGGCACGCCGGCCCGGAGGTGATCACGCCCTGGGCCAAGGCGTTCCGCGACTGGATAGTGGAACAGCTCGCCCGCGACGACGAAGCCGCCCTGCACGACTACCGCCGCCTGGCGCCCGCCGCCGCGCGCAACCATCCGAGCGACGAACACCTGCTGCCACTGTATTTCGCCCGCGGCGCCGGCCAGCGCTTCAGCCTGGTGCATGAGGGCTTCACCCTCGGCGCGTTGGGCATGGATATCTACCGTTTCGACTGACTCATCGGGCAGACAAACTGTTTCTCAGTTAGGGGTTGGCCGGACACTTGGGCATGGGGCTTTTATCCCTCACCCCTCCGGGAGAGGGCCGGGGCGGGGGGCGGAGCGATCGGGTCAACGCCTTGCCTGCCTGCTTCCCTCTCCCCCAACCCCTCTCCCATGAATGGGAGAGGGGAGCCAGCGGTCCGGCGGTTACGATACATAACTGGGACATGGCCAAACAAAAAGCCCCGCACTAGGCGGGGCTTTTTCATTAGCGCGGCGGGATCAATCCTCGCGATAGCGGCGCAGCTTCAGCTGCTTGCCACCGACACGGGTGTCCTTGAGCTTGCCGAGCAGGCGCTCCAGGCCCTCTTCCGGCAACTCGACCAGGCTGAAGGATTCGCGCACCTGAATGCGGCCGATCTCTTCGCGGGTCAGACCGCCTTCGTTGAGGATGGCGCCGAGCAGGTTGCGCGCGGCGATGCCGTCACGGGTGCCCAGCGCGGTGCGGCAACGGGCGCGACCTTCGGCCAGCGGTACCGGCGCGCGGCGCTCGCGAAGTTCGCCACTGCGTTCGCTGCGCTCGGGGCGGGCGGCGCGCGGGGCGCTGCTCGGCACCAGCGGCTGCTCGCGCTCGACCTCAGCCAGGCTCAGCGCCTGACCGTTGGTGGCCTTGCGCAGCAGGGCCGCGGCCAGGGCACGCGGGCTGCAACCGATCTCGCTGGTCAGACGGTCGAGCAGGTCACCATGGCTGGCTTCCGCATCGGCCACCAACGGGCGCAGGCTGTTGGTGAGCTTCTTGATCCGCGCATCCAGCACTTGTTGCGAGTTGGGCAGGCGCACTTCGTCGACTTTCTGCCCGGTCACGCGCTCGATCACTTGCAGCATCCGCCGCTCGCGCGGCGTCACCAGCAACAGGGCGCGGCCTTCACGACCGGCACGGCCGGTGCGACCGATGCGGTGCACGTAGGATTCCGGGTCGTACGGCATGTCGACGTTGAACACGTGGGTGATGCGCGGTACGTCCAGGCCACGGGCGGCGACGTCGGTGGCGACGACGATGTCCAGACGGCCATCTTTCAGCGAGTCGATCACCCGCTCACGCTGGTTCTGGGCGATGTCGCCGTTCAACGCAGCGGCCTTGTAGCCCTTGGCTTCCAGCGCCGAGGCCAGATCCAGGGTGGCTTGCTTGGTACGCACGAAGGCGATCAGCGCGTCGAACTCTTCGACTTCCAGCAGGCGCAGCACGGCCGAATGCTTCTGATCGGCATGCACCAGCAGGTGGGCCTGCTCGATGGCGGTCACGGTCTGGGTCTTGGTTTCGATCTTGACGTGCTTTGGATTGCGCAGATGCTTCTCGGCAATGGCGCGAATCGAATGCGGCAAGGTGGCCGAGAACAGTACGGTCTGGCGGGTCTCCGGCATGGCGGCGAAGATGACCTCGAGGTCATCCATGAAGCCGAGCTTGAGCATTTCGTCGGCTTCGTCGAGGACCAGATGCTGAATGGTGGACAGCACCTTCTCGTCACGGCGCAGGTGGTCGACCAGGCGACCCGGCGTGGCGACGACAATCTGCGCACCATTGCGGATGGCCTTCAGCTGCGGGCCCATGGGCGCGCCGCCATACACGGCGATGACATTCACCCCCGGCATTTGCTTGGCGTAGGTTTCGAACGCGGTGGCCACCTGCAGGGCCAGCTCGCGGGTCGGCGCCAGGATCAGCGCCTGCGGCTCGCGCTTGGCCGGGTCGATGCGGCTCAGAATCGGCAGCGCGAAGGCGGCGGTCTTGCCGGTACCGGTCTGCGCCTGGCCGATCATGTCGTGGCCGGCGAGGATCACCGGAATCGACTGGGCCTGGATCGCAGAGGGCTCTTCGTAGCCGGTCGCAACGACGGCGGCAACAATATTGGGATGGAGCTCGAGCGCGGCGAATCCGCCGGATACTTGGGTCATGGGTCTGCCTCTAAATCCGCAAAGACCCATGTTCCGAAGCTGCACATGCCATGAAAGACCCGAAGGTCACCCTGACAGCCTTGGTCGGCGGGGATTTGCGAAAACGTGAATGGATGAATCGTCAAAAGTAGTCCGCAGGGCGGACACGCTGCCGAAGGCTGGCTTCGGGGGAGATTGCATTACCTCAAACGCGGCCAGGTAACTGGCCGGCGCGCACTATACCGGAAAATCCTGACCCTCGTGCGAGTTTTTCCCACCAAAGGGTGACACCCCGCTGAACGGTCAACCTGTTTGCGCCGCTCAAACCCGCGGATCGAATGGCTTGGACAAGCCCCCGCATGGCGCGCTATACAAGCCCCTATCGCCCATTGCCAGCACAAGGACCCATGCCATGACTCAAAGCTCCAGCGGCCGTGTCAGCCGGGAAAAACGGGGGCACATCATGCTCATCGGCGTCGATCGCAGCGCCAAGCGCAACGCCTTCGACCTCGACCTGCTGAACGACTTCTGCCTGGCCTACGGCGAGTTCGAGCGCGACAGCGAGGCCCGCGTCGCCGTGGTGTTCGCCCATGGCGAGCACTTCACCGCCGGCCTCGACCTGGCCCAGATCGGCCCCAGCTTCGCCGCCGGCTGGACTCCTCCTGCAGGCGCCTGCGACCCCTGGGGCGTATTTGGCGGGCCGCGGGTGAGCAAGCCGGTGATAGTCGCCGTGCAGGGCTATTGCTACACCATAGGCATCGAACTGATGCTGGCTTCGGACATCAACCTGTGCGCCAGCAACACGCGCTTCGCCCAGATGGAAGTGCAGCGCGGCATCTTCCCCTTTGCCGGCGCCACCCTGCGCCTGTACCAGACCGCCGGCTGGGGCAACGCCATGCGCTGGCTGCTCACCGGCGACGAGTTCGATGCGCATGAAGCCTACCGCATCGGCCTGGTGCAGGAAGTGCTGGCCAGCGAGGACCTGCTGCCGCGCGCCCTGTACCTGGCCGAACGCATCGCCGCGCAGGCGCCGCTCGGCGTGCAGGCGACCCTGGCCTCGGCGCGCCAGGCGGTGCGCGAGGGCGAGGCGGCCGCCGTGCGCAGCTTCGCCACCACGGTGCCGCAGCTGATGGCCAGCGAAGACGCCGAGGAAGGCGTGCGTGCCATGCAGGAACGCCGTCCCGGGGTATTCAAGGGGCGTTGAGCGCAGCCAAGCTGACACGCTCCCGTAGGATGGGTTAAGCGCAGCGATACCCATCTCGACCGCTCGTTGGGTATCGCTGCGCTCAACGCCAACCTACCACGCATGCCCGGATTGCAACCGGGTTGCCCCTCGCCACCATCACGCCGACAACGAAGTCGAACTGACCTTGAACTGGCCGACCAGTTGCTGCAGTTTGCTCGCCGTATGGCGCACAGTTTCCGCGCTGCTGTGCAGGACACCGACCGTTTCCCCCATCTCCCCGGACGCCTGGTCGACGCCGCGGATGCTCTGGCCGTAGTGCAGGCTGCGCTCGTTGAGCTGCTGGATGATAGCGAACATGCGCTCCACCGTCTGGTGCAGGTGCAGGTTCTCCGAAGACGCCTCCTCGGTGCGCCGCAGGTTGTTGTCGACATCCTGCACCCCGCCCTGCATGAAGGCCACCGCCTCCTGCGTCTCGCTCTGCAGGCCGGCGACCATGTGGCGGATGTCCTCGGCGGCGCTGGCGGTACGCGAGGCCAGGGTGCGCACCTCGCCGGCCACCACGGCGAAGCCGCGGCCGTGCTCGCCGGCCCGCGCTGCCTCGATGGCGGCATTGAGCGCCAGCAGGTTGGTCTGGTTGGTGATGTCGCTGATCAGGCCGACGATGTTGCCGATCTCCGCCATGCGGCTGTCCAGCGATTGCACGCTGCGCGCCGAACGCGCCACTACGTCGCGGATCGACTGGGTCCCCGCGCGCACCGCCTCGAACTGCACGCGGGCGCGCTCGACCACCTCGTCCATCGCCTGTTTCATGTCCTCGGCGGTCATCGACGCCTGCTGGATCTCACCGAGCTGTTCCTCCACCAACAGCAGCATGCGGTGCACCGCCTCGGTGACTTCGCGGGTGGTCTTGCCGGCCTCGCTGCTGCGCTCGAGCATGGTTTCGTTGGTCTGTTTGACGCTCAGCGAGGCCTGGATCACCTGGCCGACGATGCCGTCGAGGTTGTCGATAAAGCTGTTGATCCAACGGCCCATGTCGCCGGTCTCATCGGCCGCCAGGCGACTGCTGTCGAGGCGCTGGCGCAGGTTGCCCTCGCCCTCGGCGATAGTGCGGATCACCTCGGTCATTGCGCCCATGCGCGCCGCCAGCCGGCGCGGGCCGAAGGCGGCGAAGAACCAGGCGCCGCCCAGCAACAGGCCACCGTCGACCAGATCCAGCGCCCACAACGGCAGGCCGCTGAAGTGCTGCAAGGCACAGCGAATGCCGAACAGCGCCACCACGGTGAGCAGGTAGGTCTTCATCAGCCCGAAGCTCAGCGAACGACGGCGGTAGACCTCTTCCAGGTCGGCTTCGCACATCATCCCCCAGCGGTCGGGCGAGCTCGGCAGCTGGAAGGTCACGCCCTTGCCGATCACTGGGATATGCCGATAGTCGGAATAGCCGGGATAGGTGACGAACAGGTTGGAGCCGTTACGGATGGTCTCGCGCACGCCGGGGTGCAGCTGGCCGGTGGCCGGGTCGGTGAAGCGCAGCTCCAGCTCGGTGTGCTCGCGCACGCTGACCACGCCCCAGTCGGTGTTCACCCCGCTCTTGAGGTTCTCGCCGTGGCTGAAGGTGTTGTCCTCGAAGCGTGAGCGTGACAGCGCGGTGCCCTGCGCGACCGCCGGATCGAAGCGGGACTCGACCATAAACAGGTAGTTGTCGCCGGATTCCGGGAAGATATGCCCCGCCTCGCGCTGGATCAGGTCGCCGAGCACGTCGTTCGGCACCCGTCCGCACAGGCAACCGCGCACTTCGCCGGCCACCACGATCGGTTGGTAGAACATCAGCGTCACCGCATCGTGGAAGCGTGAGGTGGAGGGGCCGAGGCTGCGGGTCAACGGATCGACATAGGGGCCGTGCAGGAAGGGCCGCTGCAGGCCCTCGGCCAGCGCGCGCGGCGCCACGTCGCTGGCATTGAGGTGAGCGGCATGGGTGGAGGCCAGCACCCGACCGCCGCGCTCGACGATGAACAGCTCGGAAAAATCCGCCGCCTGACGGCGCTTAGCGTGCAGCAAGGCGCTGTCGTACTGCGCCACGTCGCCGGGCGGAAAATCACGGGCCAGCACATCGGCCAGCTCGGCCAGGTGCTCCCACTGGGCGCGGGCCCAGTTCTGCAGGATCTTCACCCGGGTCTGGGCGATGCCTTCGAAGGTCTGCTCGACCACCGGGTAGATGTGCCGGTTCAACCAGCAGGAACGCGCCATCGCCAGTTTGCCGGTCTTGCCCCACCAGGGCAGCCAGCCTCGTTCGGCGGTGGACAGGTGCATCGCGTTGCTGTGCAGGGTCGACATGCGGGCTCCTTACTGCCTGACATCAAGGAGCCATCACCTCAGCAATTAGCAGGCCAGCCATCTACAACGGGCATTTCCCGGGAAGTGGCAGCGTAGCGCAGGCTCACCAAAATGGTGCAAGACGGCGAAACCGCACCACTATCGGCTCAGCTGGCCGGGCGCAGCACATCGATCAGGGACTTCAGGGAATAACCCAACTGCGGCGCCATGGCCGCCGCCTTGGAATACAAGGCGGCGAGATCCAGCTGCTGATCGAGATCGGCTGGCACCAGCAGCACGACGTTGCCCTCCTTCACCGGGCACTCCCAGTAATGGCGGTGGAACAGGCCACGCAACAAGGCGGCGCCCAGCGGCTTGCCGTCGTTACAGGCCCACTGGTTGATCACCAGCCAGCCGCCCGGATTGAGGCGCTGCTGGCAAGACTCGAGGAATTTCCAGGCCAGGTGGCCGACTCCGGGGCCGGTGTCGGTATACAGGTCGACGAAGATCAGGTCGGCGCTTTCCGCCGTCGCCAGCAGCTCCATGGCATCGCCGATGCGGATGGTCAGGCGCGGGTCGTCGTCCAGGCCCAGGTACTGCATGGCCAGGCGCGGCACGTCCGGGCGCAGCTCGATGGCCTCGACATCCTCCAGCGGCAGGAACTTCAGGCAGGCCTGGGTCAGGTTGCCGGCGCCGAGGCCGAGGAACAGCGCGCACTCCGGCGCCGGATGAGCCAGCGCACCGAGCAGCATGGCGCGGGTGTAGTCGTACTCCAGCCAGCTGGGGTCGGGAGTGAACACGCAGCTCTGCTCGATCGCTTCGCCGAACTCGAGGAAGCGGTAGTCGCCGACTTCCATCACCCGGATCACGCCGAACTCATCGCGTACCTCGGCGAGCAGGTGCTCTTCTTTCGGCTCTTCGTGTAGCGGCACAGCTCTGTTCCTCTCGCGGCAATCCGGCATGACATCGCCGACCAGTCGTCCGGCGTTAACGGCGCCGATTGTCATTGAACAGCCCGGTCCCGGTCACGCGATAATTCCGCCATACCAATAACTAGATTGAGGTCCCACTTATGTACGCCATCATCGGCGCCGGCCCCATGGGCCTGTGCACTGCCCGGCAACTGCACAAACACGGCATTGCCTTCGTCGGTTTCGAACTGAACAGCGACGTGGGCGGCCTGTGGGACATCGACAACCCGCACAGCACCATGTACGACTCGGCGCACCTGATCTCCTCCAAGGGCACTACCGAGTTCACTGAATTCCCGATGCGCGACGAGGTGGCGCCCTACCCGCACCACAGCGAGATGCGCCGCTATTTCCGCGACTACGCCGAGCACTTCGGCCTGTACGAGCATTACCAGTTCAACACCCGCGTGCTCAACGTCGAGCGCCTGGACCAGGGCTGGAAACTGACCAGCGAGCGCGCCGGCGAGCGCCGCGAGTGGCAGTTCGACGGCGTGCTGATCGCCAACGGCACCCTGCACAAGCCCAACCTGCCGAGCCTGCCCGGCGACTTCAGCGGCGAGCTGCTGCACTCCAGCGACTACCGCTCGCCGGCGGTGTTCGACGGCAAGCGCGTGCTGGTGGTCGGCTGCGGCAACTCGGCCTGCGACATCGCCGTCGACGCCGTGCACCGCGCCGCCTCGGTCGACCTGTCGGTGCGCCGCGGCTACTACTTCCTGCCCAAGTTCATCCTCGGCCGGCCGACTGACACCTTCGGCGGCGCGATCAAGCTGCCGCGCCCGCTCAAGCAGCGCCTCGACGGCCTGTTGGTGCGCGCGCTGGTCGGCAAGCCGTCGCAGTACGGCCTGCCCGACCCGGACTACAAGCTCTACGAGTCGCACCCGGTAATGAACTCGCTGGTGCTGCACCACCTCGGCCACGGCGACATCCAGGCGCGCCGCGACATCGCCCGAATCGACGACCAGCAGGTGACCTTCAGCGACGGCGAGCAGGCCGAGTACGACCTGATCCTCATGGGTACCGGCTACAAGCTCGACTACCCCTTCATCGACCGCGCCCATCTGAACTGGCCCGAGCGCACCGGCGCGCCGCAGCTGTATCTCAATGTGTTCCACCCGCAATACGACGACCTGTTCATGATGGGCATGGTCGAAGCCTCCGGCCTCGGCTGGCAGGGCCGCGACGAACAGGCCGAGCTGGTCGCCCTGTATATCCGCCAGCTACAGGCCGGCAGCAAGGCGGCACAGCAATTCAAGGCACTGAAACACGAACGGGCGAGCATTCGCCTGGACGGCGGCTACGCCTACCTCGACCTCGAACGCATGGCCTACTACGTGCACAAGGACAGCTACCGCGCCAGCATCAAGCAGCACAGCGACGAACTACGCCAGACGTTGCCGGCCCAGGCCGGCAAGCCCCTACAAGCAGCCGCACAAGCATGACCGTCACGCTGATCACCGGGGCCGCCAACGGCCTCGGCTGGGAGCTGGCGCGCGCCTGCCATGCGCGGGGCGATCATCTGCTGCTGACTGATATCGACGCGCCCGCCCTGGCCGAGCGCGTTGCCCAACTCGGCGGGCACGGGGTCATGGGGATCGCCGGCGATATCACCGACACGCGACTGCAGCGGCAGCTGCTCGAACAGTGCCGTGCACGCTTCGGCCGCCTCGACCTGCTGATCAACAACGCCGGCATCACCCACCGCTCGCCCGCCACCCGCACCGACCCGGCGGTATTCCGCAAGGTCATGGCCGTGGATTACCAAGCACCGGTGGAGCTGACCCTCGCCGCCCTGCCGCTGCTGCGGGAAAGCCGCGGCCAGATCACCGCCATCGGCTCGATGGCCGGCTGGATGCCAGTGCTCGGCCGCGCCGGCTACTGCGCGGCGAAGAGCGCGCTGGGCCAGTTCTTCGAGGTACTGCGGGCGGAGCTGACACTGGACGGCATCCACCTGCTGCTGGTCTACCCGAGCTTCCTCGACACCAGCATCGAACGCCACGCCCTCGGCGCCGATGGTCAACCGGCCGGCCATGCGCGCTCGACCATCGGCAAGGTGCGCGGCGCCGACTGGATGGCCGGACAGATCCTGCGTGCGCTGGAGCAGCGCCGCGAGCGGCTGTTCCCGGACCGCGGCAGTTATCTCGCCAGCCTGCTCTGGCGCCTGGCGCCGGCTTTCTACTACCGGCAGATGAGCCGCCGCTTCGCCGGCGAGCTGCCTAAGTCTGGAGCCTCCGATGCTTGACCCCTGGCTGCTGCTCGGCGTCTTCATCTTCCTCGCCTACACCCTGGAGGCCATGACCGGCTTCGGCAGCGTGGTGATTGCCCTGTCGCTCGGCGCCCTGGTGTTGCCGATCAAGGACCTGCTGCCGGTGCTGGTGACGCTGAACATCTTCATGAGCGGCTACCTGAGCTGGAAGCTGCGCGGCCTGATCGACCGCCGCCTGCTGCTCGGCCTGATCCTGCCCGGCATGCTGATCGGCACCCTGCTCGGCTTCGGTCTCAGCCCCTGGCTCAGCGACGGTGCGCTGAAGCAGGGTTTCGGCGTGCTGATCGTCTGGTTCGCCCTGCGCGAGTTGTTGCGCATGGGCCAAAGCAAACCGGCCGGGCGCACACCGCGGTGGATGACCCGTTTGCAGATCGGCGCCGCCGGCATCAGTCACGGCCTGTTCGCCTCCGGCGGACCGCTGCTGGTCTACGCCCTGGCCGCCACCGAGCTGGACAAGGCGCGCTTGCGCGCCACCCTGGTGTGCGTCTGGTTCAGCCTCAACAGCGTGCTGACCCTGGCTTTCCTGGCCAAGGGCAGCCTGACCCCGGCGCTGCCGCATGTCGCCAGCTACCTGCCGCTGCTGGCCATCGGCGTGCTGCTCGGCGAACACCTGCACCACCGGGTGGCCGAACAGCATTTTCGCATCGGCATCTATGTGCTGCTGTGCGTCACCGGCGCCCTGCTGGCCTGGCGCGCCTGATCATTATCGGCACCGGTTTGCTTCCGTAGGTTGGCGTTGAGCGCAGCGATACCCAACAAGCGCGGCGTGAGGGGCGATGGGTATCGCGTTGCTCAACCCATCCTACGAAAACGGACCGCCGACGCGCTGATACGACCCACCTATCACGGCCATCGGCAGCCAGGCACGACGGCAATCGGTTACCATGTGGTTACCTAGAAAAGCTGCCGTGTCGAGTCCGTGATGAGCCAAACCTGGAGCCCCGAAAGCTGGAGAGCGAAACCTATCCAGCAGCAACCCCAATACCCCGACGCCATCCACCTCGCCGAGGTCGAACGGACTCTGGCCGGCTATCCGCCGCTGGTGTTCGCCGGCGAGGCACGTGAACTGCGCCGCCAGTTCGCCGAGGTCACCCAGGGCCGGGCATTCCTTCTCCAGGGCGGCGACTGCGCCGAGAGCTTCGCCGAGTTCAGCGCGGCGAAGATCCGCGACACCTTCAAGGTGCTGCTGCAGATGGCCATCGTCATGACCTTCGCCGCCGGCTGCCCGGTGGTGAAAGTCGGGCGCATGGCCGGCCAGTTCGCCAAACCGCGCTCGGCCAACGACGAGACCATCGGCGAGCTGACCCTGCCGGCCTACCGCGGCGACATCGTCAACGGCATCGGCTTCGATGAGGCCAGCCGCGTGCCCGATCCGGACCGCCTGCTGCAGGCCTACCACCAGGCTACCGCCACCCTCAACCTGCTGCGCGCCTTCGCCCAGGGCGGCTTCGCCGACCTGCATCAGGTGCATCAGTGGAACCTCGACTTCATCGCCAACTCGGCGCTGGCGGAGAAATACAGCCAGCTCGCCGACCGTATCGACGAAACCCTGGCGTTCATGCGCGCCTGCGGCATGGACAGCTCGCCGCAACTGCGCGAGACCAGCTTCTTCACCGCCCACGAAGCGCTGCTGCTCAACTACGAAGAAGCCTTCGTGCGTCGCGACAGCCTCACCGGCGGCTACTATGACTGTTCCGCGCACATGCTCTGGATCGGCGACCGCACCCGCCAGCTGGACGGTGCGCATGTCGAGTTTCTGCGCGGTGTCGGCAACCCCATCGGCGTCAAGGTCGGCCCGAGCATGGACACCGACGAGCTGATCCGCCTGATCGACATCCTCAACCCGGACAACGACCCCGGCCGCCTCAACCTGATCGTGCGCATGGGCGCCGACAAGGTCGAAGCGCACATGCCGCGCCTGGTGCGCGCGGTGCAGAAGGAAGGCAAGCAGGTGCTGTGGAGCTCCGACCCCATGCACGGCAACACCATCAAGGCCTCCAGCGGCTACAAGACCCGCGACTTCGCGCAGATACTCAGCGAAGTGCGGCAATTCTTCGACGTGCACCAGGCCGAGGGCAGCTATGCCGGCGGCATCCATATCGAGATGACCGGGCAGAACGTCACCGAATGCATCGGCGGCGCCCGGCCGATCACCGAGGATGCCCTGTCGGATCGCTACCACACCCACTGCGACCCGCGGATGAACGCCGACCAGTCGCTGGAGCTGGCCTTCATGATCGCCGAGACGCTGAAGCAGGTACGCCGCTAATCCCACTGGCGGACAGTGCTTGGTAGGGGGACTCAGGAGCGCCAGCGAACAGTCCGCCAGCGGTGCGCAATTGACTCCGCGGGCGTCCTGCTGCGAGTACGTCCTACGAGCAATTCGGGAAGGCGCAGAACAACGTGTAGGGTGGAAAACCGCGCAGCGTTTTCCACCGCGGCCAAACGGTGGACAAGCGAAGCGTTGTCCACCCTACGCCAACAAAGGTTTCAACCGCGCCCCGCTACTGCGCTTGCAGTTCAGCTGGATCTGCGCCAGTCCGAGCCAATCCGCCAGGCTGCGCAACTGCCCGGCTAGGGCGTGCATACCCTCCTCGTCCAGGCCCTTTTCCTCCTCGTGTACCGCATGCACCGCCAGGCGGCTGTGCGCTCGCTCGGCGCGCAAGTCGACCCGCGCGGCCAGGCGTTCATGGTGCAGGAACGGCAGCACGTAGTAGCCGTACACCCGTTTGTGCTGCGGGGTGTAGATCTCCAGGCGGTAACGGAAGTCGAACAGCCGCTCGGTGCGCTCACGCTCCCAGACCAGCGAATCGAAAGGCGACAGCAAGGCGCTGGTCGCGATGCGCCGCAGCGTCTTCGGCGTGCCCGGACAGTAGGCCGGCTGGCGCCAGCCCTGCACCTGCACCGGCAGCAAGGCGCCGGCCTCCAGCAGTTCGGCCAGCCGTGCGCGGCTGTCGGCCGGGCCGAGGCGAAAGTAGTCGCGCAGGTCCTTCTCGGTGGCCACGCCCAGCGCGCAGGCGGCCCGCAGCAGCAATTGCCGCTGGGCTTCGGCCTCATCCAGTTCCGGCTGACTCAGCAGCGCGGCGGGCAGCACCCGCTCGGGCAGGTCGTACAGGCGCTCGAAACCACGGCGCCCGGCCACCGTCACTTCGCCGGCAGCGAACAGCCATTCCAGCGCATGTTTCTCCGCGCTCCAATCCCACCAGGGCCCGGCGCGCTCTTCCCGCGTGCTCAGGCTGCCGGCGCCGAGGGCACCCTGTTCGCGCACGGCCTGGAGCACGCGCTGGATCACGTCCTGCTGCTCGCGACCGAAACGCGCCAGTTGCGCGTAGATGCCTTCGCCGCTGGCCGCCCGACGCATGCGCCAGCGCAGCAATGGATACAGGCTCAGCGGTAGCAACGAGGCCTCGTGACCCCAGTATTCGAACAGCTTGCGGCTGCGCTGCGGGCCCCAGGCGGCCTGCTCCAGCAGGCTCTGCGAGTAATCGCCGAGGCGCGAATACAGCGGCAGGTAATGCGAACGCACCAGCGCGTTGACCGAGTCGATCTGCAGCACACCGAGGCGCTCGATCATCTGGCTGACGTGCGCGCTCTTCACCGTCCGCGGCGGGCGGGCAGCGAAGCCCTGAGCGGCCAAGGCCAGACGCCGGGCTTGCTGCAGCGATAGGGACTCAGCCTTGGGCATACGCCGACCTCTAACCGGGAGACGACCCCACCCTAAGCCACTCGGCCTCGCCCGGCAAAGCGTTTGCGCAGCCAGGCGTCGCTGCTGACCAGGGTAATCCCCAGCAACACCAGCAGAGCGCCGGCGATGAAGTTCAGGCTCAAGGGCTCGTCGAGGATCAGCACGCCGAAGCTGACGCCGAACAGCGGGGTCATGAAGGAGAACACCGCCATGTTCGAGGCCAGATAACGGCGCAGCAGCCAGAACCAGGCGAAATAGCTGAGGAAGGACACCACCACGCCCTGGAACAGCACGCTCGCCACGCCGACCGGGGTCAACCTGACCGCACCGACCTGGCCGGTGAAAATGGCCAATCCCAACAGCAACAGGAAAGCCACGAACAGCTGATAGAACAAGGTAAGGCCCGGCGGCGCTTCGGACAGTCTTGAGGCCCGCACCACCACGGTAGTCGCGCCCCAGGCCATGCCGGCGAGCAATGCGAAGCCATCGCCGAGCAGCATCCGCGTATCCATGCCGGTCCACGACACCCCGGCGCCGAAGGCCAGGACAACGCCAACGAAGCACAGGCCGATGCCCAGCCATTGCCAGGCGCGCAGCCGCTCGCTGGGCAGCAGCAGGTGCAGGCCGAGGGCAGAAAAGATTGGTGCGGTATAGAGGAACACCGCCATGTGCGAAGCCGTGGTGTATTGCAGGCCGAGGGCGATGAAGAAGAACTCCAGGGCAAACAACGACCCGGCCAGCAGCCCGGCACGCCAAGTGCCCTGGCGTAAGCCTTCCCAGCCGCCACGCCAGCACATCAAGAGGCCAACCAGCAGCGCGGCGATACCCGAACGCAGCGTTACCTGCATCAGTGGCGCAACATCCGCGGCCGCCAGCTTGATCACCACCTGCTGGATGCCCCAGATGGCGCACAGGCCCAGCATCAGTTGGAACAGAAAGGCGTCGGCGCCCTTGCGCTGGCCACTCATGCCAACACCAGACTGTGCTCCGGTACCGGATAAGGCTTGGCAAAGGTGAACGCCACCGGCGACGGCCCCTGCTCTTCCAACAGCCGCAGCGCGGTTTTCGCCGACTCGAGAGTGGGAGTCTGCCCGGCCGGAATCCACCATAGCGCCAGGACCGGCGTTTGCAGCTTCTCCATCCAGCTACCACGGTTGCGCAATACGCGCAGGTGCTCGCCGGAATAGACGAAGCCCTTGAGCGCCTCGAACGACTCCCACACCGACATGTTGACGATGATCAGCGGATCGTCGAACGCCTGGATCGAAGTGGCATCCCCCTCTTCCGTTTGCAGCCGCCAGACGAACCCGGGGCTCTGCTCGGCCAACGCATTGACCGCATCGAGTTGGTCGACGAAATCCCGCAGCAGCGGGTGATCGAGTGGCTCAAGGGTTCTGGCGATATTGATCTGCGCGAGATGATAGGTTTGTTTCATAGGCCTTCCTTGAAAGAAGGGCATCCGGCGCCGGATGCCCAGATAGAACAATTCAACGCTTGAACGGATCATCCCAGAACGGCCGTTCGCTTTCCTCCAGGATATCCGCCCGGCTCAGGCCGAGATCCTTCAGCGCCGCATCGCTGAGCATCGCCAGCTGCCGCCGCTGGTGCGCCAGCTCGTACCAGCGGCGTACTTGCCAGCGCAGCGCTCGCCACCAGTTACGCCGCTCCGTTGGCGTCTTGAACAGTGGCTGAGTGCCGACAAAACCAAATTGTGCTTTACCAAATTGACTTTTCATCGCATCGCCCTCCCTTGGGGATGGCGCTAGTGTCCGACCGGGAATAAGATCAATCCAACGAATGTTTCTGATGCACTGCATCTTGGAGATTGATGAATGGCCACCTACCCCAGCATCGACACCGAACTGCTGCGCACCTTCGTCGCCATTGCCGATCACGGCGGCTTCACCCGCGCGGCTGAGGCCGTCAACCGCACCCAGTCGGCGGTGAGCATGCAGATGAAACGCCTGGAAGAAGATGTGCTGCAGCGCCCGGTGTTCGAGCGTGACGGCCGCCAGGTGCGGCTGACGCCGGAAGGCCAGGTGCTGCTCGGCTACGCGCGGCGCATCCTCAAACTGCACGGTGAAGTGCTCAACACCCTGCGCGAACCGCACATGGTCGGTTCGGTGCGCATCGGCACGCCGGATGACTACGTCATGCGTTTTCTGCCGGGGATTCTGTCGCGCTTCGCCCAGAGCTTTCCGCTGGTTCAGGTGGAATTGCACTGCGAGCCCTCTTACCAACTTCTGCAGCGCCAGGACCTCGACCTGACCATCGTCACCCGCGAGCCAGGCAAGGAAATCGGCCAGTTGCTGCGTCAGGAACGCTTGGTCTGGGCCGAAGCCCAAGGCTTCAGCCCCCATGAACAGGAGCCGCTGCCGCTGGCGATGTTCAACGGCGACTGCTTCTGCCGGAACTGGGCCTGCAACGCGCTGGACGCCATGGAGCGCGAGTACCGTATCGCCTACACCAGCCCCAGTCTGTCGGCGATCATGGCGGTGGTCAGCGCCGGCCTGGCCATCACCGCCCAGTTGCAGAGCCTGATCACCCCGGACATGCGCATCATCGGCGAAGCCGAAGGCCTGCCACGCATGCCGATGGCCAGCATCGTGCTGCTGCGCAACCCGCACAGCCAGTCGCAGGTCACCGAAACCCTCGCCGAGCATATCGCCGAAGGCTTTCGGATCTGATCTCGGCTCAGCCCAGCCGCGAAACCACTCGGGTCGATGCGGTCAGATCGTGCAGGCAGCGGCGATCGCCGCGGAAGATGAACAGGCAGTCGATCAGCACCAGCAGCCAGCCGATCACCGGCACATAGACGATCGCGCCCCAGAGCAGGTAGCGCTTCAGGTACATGGGCAGGAAGGCGGGCGTGTTGCCGTCCAGATCGACGATGGCGAGCTTGAGTAGGCGCTTGCCGACCGTCTGCCCATAGCGCTTGAGCAACAGACCGTTGACCAGCAAGAAAGCCGCCAAGCCGATCAACGCGCCCAGTACTTGCAAGCCGAAAGCGGGCTCCTGCCCCGTCGTCAAGCCGTCATAGAAACCCAGTTTATAGAACAGCGGCACACTCAACAGGCACATGATCAGACCATCGATCAACGCCGCCCCCAGACGGGCGCCGCGACTGGCGAGGAGCGGTGCTTCGAGCTCGCCCTGCAGGGTCGCCTGGGGTGTTTGGTAAGGGTTTTCGACCTGGCTCATCGTGCGTTCCTTGCGTGGATTGATGCCGACCAGTGTGGCGGCAATGGGCGAACAAGCAAAGAAGCGCCATGGCGATCCGCCAGAAAAATCTAGAGCGCGAAAGTTAAGCGCGCTAAATTAATGCCAGGTTTACTTCCGGATTCCCGCCATGCCTCGTTCCAACACCTGCGAACAACTGCGCCTCGACAACCAGCTGTGCTTCGCCCTGTATTCCACTTCGCTGGCGATGACCAAGGTCTACAAACCCTTGCTGCAAGCGCTCAACCTCACCTACCCGCAATACCTGGCCATGCTGGTGCTCTGGGAGGGCGACGGCATCACGGTCGGCGAACTCAGCCAGCGCCTGTTGACCGATCCGGGTTCGGTCACCCCGCTGCTCAAGCGCCTGGAGGCCGAAGGCTTGCTCAGCCGCACCCGCAGCAGCGCCGATGAGCGTGTGGTGGAGTTGCGCCTAACCGCCAAGGGCCGCACCTTGCAGCAGCAGGCCGAGTCGGTCCCCGCCTGCATCCTCAAGACCACCGAGCAGTCGATCGACCAGCTCCTCGCGCTGAAACAAGAACTGGTCAGTCTACGCGACAGCTTGCACAAGGCGATCTAGAGCCATATTCCCCAAAGCCCGCAGGCTTATTGCAAATCTCTCCAAAGAATATCTTGCGCACTAAATAAATCGCACGTAACTTCCGCGCCACGCACTTAGTTAGCGCGCAATATTTTACCTAGCAAACAAATTGGAGATACCGCCATGCAAGCCGTCAAAGCCCTCTATACTGCAACCGCAACTGCCACCGGCGGCCGTGATGGCCGTGCCGTTTCCTCCAATGGCTATCTGGACGTGAAACTCACCACCCCCCGCGAGCTGGGCGGCCAGGGCGGTGAAGCCACCAACCCGGAACAGCTGTTCGCCGCCGGCTACTCGGCCTGCTTCATCGGTGCCCTGAAGTTTGTCGCCGGTCAGAAGAAACAAGCCTTCCCGACCGACGCCTCGATCACCGGCAAGGTTGGCATCGGCCAGATCCCCGGCGGCTTCGGCCTGGAAGTGGAACTGAACATCAGCCTGCCCGGCCTCGAGCGCGCCGTCGCCGAAGAGTTGGTCGCCGCCGCCCACCAGGTCTGCCCCTACTCCAACGCCACCCGCGGCAACATCGATGTGCGCCTGAACGTCAGCGTCTGAAGCAATCCCCTGCTGAGCAAAACGGCAGAAACGAAAAAGCCCGGCAATGCCGGGCTTTTTTGTCGCATCGAAGGCTTAGGCCTGCGGCGCTTGGGTACGGCCTTTGTAGGAGCCGTCGCGGGTATCGATTTCAATCCAGTCGTCGATGTTGCAGAAATCAGCAACTTTGACTTCGGTACCGTTGCTCAGCTTGGCCGGCTTCATCACCTTGCCGGAAGTGTCGCCACGGGCGGAGTTCTCGGTGTAGGTGATCTGACGAACGATGGTGGTCGGCAGGTCAACGGAGATCACTTTGCCTTCGAAGAACACGGCTTCGCACACGTCGGTCATGCCTTCTTCGATGAACGGCAGAACGCTTTCCAGGTCTTCGGCGCGCAGTTCGTAGGAGTTGTACTCCGGATCCATGAACACGTAGTCGGTGCCGCTGATGTAGGACAGGGACACTTCCTTACGCTCGAGGATCACCGGCTCCATCTTGTCGTCGGCCTTGTAAACGGTCTCGGTCTTGGAGCCGTTGATAAGGTTCTTCAGCTTCATTTTGACGATGGCGCTGTTACGACCGGACTTGGTGAACTCGGCTTTCTGGATAAGCCAAGGCTGACCGTCGATCAGGGCCACACTGTTGGGCTTCATTTCTTGTGCGGTTTTCATACAAATATCCGGATTTAGATGGAGATACGAATTTCTAAGGCGCGCATGATAGCCAATTTCGGTAAAACAGTACCAGCGCCGCGGCAAGATCAGGACGGGAAGCCTGCTGCAGACACCAGCGCTCGGCATGTTCGGCCACCTCCGGCCACGCCTCCAGACAGGCCGACCAGCTTTCACCTATTCTCTCACCTGCATTCCACGCCCGCCACAGGCCGCTCAAGGCCGCGTCCGCCGCCGGCGACAGCCCTTGCCGGTACAGGCTCAGAAAGGCGTTGAGCTTATCCCAGTGCACCTGCTCGTCCTGCTCATAGATGTGCCAAAGCAGCGGGCGCCCGGCCCATTGCGCGCGCACGAAGGAGTCCTCGCCACGCACGATATTGGCATCGCAACACCACAGCAGCAGGTCGTAGTCCTCCTGGCGCACGAACGGCAGCAGGTGGACCTGCAGGTTGCCACGCCGCCAACTGCCGCCCACCGCCATATCCTCGATCCCGAGCCAGGCCTGTAGGTCACCAAGGATGCGCCCCTGCGGCACTAGCAACTGGATTGACGCGGCACCCGCCGCCAGCGCATCCAACCAACTCGCCAGGCCAGGGTTTTCATAGGCAAATAAGGAGATCAATTGCGCGCCGGGCTGCCGCTGCACGCCCAGACCGAACAGAAACGCGGCCTGCGCAGCCTGGTCGGCCTGAAATGCCTGGCGCCGGGCGAGCAGATCGCTCTCGCGCAACAGGCCACCGGTATCGCCGGTAAAGCCGGGGAAGAAGAAGAACTTCTGCAAACCATTGCCCTGCGGCGAAGGCAGCCCATGGCAGCCGCCGACCCAGTCTTCGGCGCTGAGATACTCCAGATTCAGCCACAGCACCTTGGGCTTCGCCGCCATGGCCGCGATATAGGCAGGCGGCAGATGACAGGCGAAGGCCTCGATCACTACCTGCGCCGGCTCGACCGCCTGCCAGTCCGGATGCCACACCCGCACTTCGACTCCCTGCCGCCACTGGCTGTCGGCCGCCGCATCGGCCTCTGGACAGAGGCGCACGAACGCACGCAGATCATCCACCCACAAGCGCACGGTCTGACCATACTCGGCCACCAACTGGCGGGCGAGACGCCAGGTCACGCCGATATCGCCATAGTTGTCGACGACGCTGCAGAAGATGTCCCAGGTGGTTTTCATCGACGACTCCATAATGGCATGGCTGAACGCTGCCAGGGCACTGTCCAGACTGAGCAGCCAGACCACCCATACGCTCAGCTTGGCAAAATCCCTAAGGCCCAGAAAGCAAAAAACCCCTGAGGATTGCTCTCTCAGGGGTTTCGCGAAAGTGGCGGTGAAGAAGGGATTCGAACCCTTGATACAGTTTCCTGTATACACACTTTCCAGGCGTGCTCCTTCAACCGCTCGGACACTTCACCGGATCTCGCCAGACCTTATGGTCCGTCGAGGCGCGCTAATCTATCCGAACAGATGACTAAAGGCAAAGTTTTTTTGCTGGAGATTCATGCGCTTAAGCCAAAAGCCCAAGGCCGTGGGTTTCTTCCCGGGTGACTCATCGGTCAGTCATGGCGCTTTACCTGGGGTAGGCGGATGGGTAACGTCTGCCCACCCTCCGCATCTGCCTCAGCAAGGAACTTCGCCATGAGCGATCTGATCAGCTACCAACTCGAAGATGGCATCGCCACCCTGACCCTGAGCAACGGCAAGGTCAACGCCATCTCCCCGGACGTGATCGCGGCCTTCAATGCCGCGCTGGACCGCGCCGAGCAAGACCGCGCGGTGGTGATCATCACCGGCCAGCCGGGCATTCTCTCCGGCGGCTACGACCTCAAGGTGATGACCTCCGGCCCGCAGAATGCGATCGATCTGGTCGCCGCCGGCTCCACCTTGGCCCGCCGCATGCTCGCGCATCCCTTCCCGGTCATCGTCGCCTGCCCTGGCCATGCGGTAGCCAAAGGTGCCTTCATCCTGCTCTCCGCCGATTACCGCATCGGTGTCGAAGGCCCGTTCAGCATCGGCCTGAACGAAGTGCAGATCGGCATGACCATGCACCATGTCGGCATCGAACTGGCCCGCGATCGACTGCGCAAGTCGGCGTTCCATCGCTCAGTGATCAACGGCGAGATGTTCGATCCGCAGAGCGCCGTGGACGCTGGCTTCCTCGACAAGGTGGTACCGGTCGAGCAGTTGATGGCCACGGCGGTTGCCGCTGCCCAGCAGCTGAAGAAGATCAACATGACCGCGCACCGCAACACCAAGCTGAAGGTACGCAAGGCCCTGCTGGAAGCCCTCGACAAGGCCATCGAACTGGATCGCCAGCACATCGTCTGAGGCCCGCCCGCAGAGCTTCCCGAGCCCGGCTTTTGCCGGGCTTTTTATTGCGTGCAGTTCCCGCCGGCAGCTCCCGACAGCACAGCGGCTATGCTGGAACAACCTGGCACCTGGACGATCCGCAATACTCAACGGGAAAGGAACCTCATATGCAAAAGTGTCCACCTCTGGCAGCCGCTCTCCTGCTGGCAGCCCTGAGCGGTCCCGCGCTGGCCGCCGATCCGCCCGCACCGGCCATCACCTACGAACGCGACGCCAAGGCGCTCAGCGCCTTGCAGAAGATGGGTGGCTACCTGCGCTCGCTCGAGCGTTTCGAGATCAGTGCGACAAGCACCACCGACCAAGTGCTCGGTACCGGCCAGACCGTCCAGCTTGCCCACCGTACCGAACTTAAGGTCCAGCGCCCGAACAAGCTGCAGGTCACCGTCGATGACGGCCAGTACCTCAGGAGCCTGTACTACGATGGCAGTCACTTCGTCCTATACGGTACCCGGCACAACTACTACAGCCGACTCGAAGCGCCAAAGGATATCGACGCACTGCTCGACCAACTCGAAGGTCGGTATGGCATCCAGTTGCCGCTGGCCGACTTGTTCTATTGGGGGAGCGGCAAGAGCTCGCCGGACAGCCTGCAGTCGGCGCTCTACCTCGGGACCGAAAAGCTCGGAAGCAAAAGCTGTGAGCACTACGCCTACCGGCAGGAGGGCGTCGACTGGCAACTGTGGCTGGAAAACGGCAAGCAGCCGCTGCCATGCCAGCTGCAGCTAACCAACCGCAACGACGAGGCGCGGCCGCAGCATGGGATCCGCCTGAACTGGAAGCTCAACCCGGACTTCACCGCCAGCACCTTCCAGTTCAAAACACCGGAGGGGGCCCTGTCGGTCGAACTGCGGCAACTCGAACCTGCTCAACCGGCACGTGCTGAAGAGTGATAGGAGGCCCGCAATGGCGAAACTACACAAAATTGTCAGCGCCGGCCTTGCTGCGCTCATACTCCTGAGTCCGCTGGCCCAAGCCTGGCACCTGCGCGGCGGCGCCCGCACCCAGGTGTTCCAGCATCCCAACTTCGCCCTGCACACCGGGCAACGGCCGATGCCCGGCTCGATGGGCGGCGGCATCTAGCATCACTACGAGCCGGGGCCGGGGCCCACGCCTCCCCCCGCCCCGCTGCCAGGACCGGCGCCCCACCCGGGACCACCCCCGGGCCCAGGACCGGCGCCCTATCCGGTGCCGCCACCGCCCGGACCTGGGCCGCATCCAGGGCCACCACCACCACCACCACCACCACCACCACCACCACCACCACCACATTACCCCTATGGCTGGTACGACCCGGTGCTTGCCAGCGTGGTAGTCGGTGCCACCACAGCCCTGGTCATTGGCTCTGTGGTCAACAGCGTTCCAGCCAACTGCGTGCCGGTGCTGGTCAACGGTGTGACCTACCAGCAATGTGGTAGCACTTGGTATCAGCCACAGTACATCGGGACTCAGGTGCAATATGTCGTGGTAGCCGCGCCACGCTGAGGTGCTGGAACGCGGCCCGCCTGGGCGCCTTCGCGCGCGATGAGCGGCGCCCTCCGGCGGCTTACTTCAGCGCGCCGCGCGCAACCAGCCGGCGATGCTCTCGACCACCGTTTGCGGCGCCTTCAACCAGGCGCTGTGGGGGTTTTCCGCCGGCGGCCGCGGTGACGGCAAGCGCTCGACCTGCGGGCGCGCCTGTATCAGCTCGGCCAACCCACGCGTCGAGGCCAGAGGCGCGAAGTGATCGTCGTCGATGGTGATGTACAGCGAAGCAGTTGGGTTCTCCGCACTTGCCACTAGTAGCAGGCCGGTGTGACGGAAGTGACCGGTCCAGGCCACCCGCCCCCAGTCACGCATCAGGCTACGCGCCTCGTGGCCACCGAAGCCGACCTGCTTACCCGGCAGGTAGCCGAGCACCGCGGTCAGCAGGTTGAACACCACCGCCACGCTCGGCGTCAGCAGCCGGCGCACACCGCGCCAATGCCGATAGTGGATATTCCCGCAGGCCACGCCGATCACCGCCACGCCACTGTGCGGATTGGCGGCGGCATACAGGGTGGCGACCTGACCGCCGAGGCTATGGCCGAGCAATACCGCACGGCTGCTGGGAAAGTGCTGCCGGGCTGCCGCCAGGAGTTGCGGCACGAAATCCTCGACCAGCTGGCGATAACCATAATCGAACTGCCGCGACGGCCGCGGCCGGCTCTCGCCCTGCCCTGGCCAATCGGCGACCAGCACATTCAGCCCGGTCTGCACCAGGCACTGGGCCAAGCCCTCATATTTGCGCGCGGCCACCCCCAGGGCCGGCAGCACGATCAGTACCGGCGCGCCAGGCCCGGCCGGGTAAAGACTGAACGGACAATGGCAGCGACCATTGGCAAACTGCACGGCATGGGACATCCCAGCAGCTCCTTATTCTTGTCGGCCAAGCGTGGCGAATGGACTGCTGCGAATTTAGAGCAACTGCTCTAAATTCGCCAGAGCCGCCGAGATGAGACATTCCCCCAAGCTGGGTTAACCTGCCTATGGGCCTGCCCGGCACTTTCACTAGCAGAGAACGGATCACAACATGGCGCGAGTTGTTGCGGCAGCGGTTTATACCAAAGGCAAGAAAGTCACCGACATTTCCCTCGACGAAGGCAGCAGCTGGGCTGCCAAAGCCGGTCACTTCGTCTGGATCGGTCTGCACGACCCCGGCAGCGAAGAACTGCTCAGCCTGCAGAAGCAATTCAACCTGCACGCCCTGGCCATCGAAGACGCCCTGCTGCAGCACACCCGCCCCAAGCTGGAAACCTTCGGCGATGCGCTGTTCATGGTGCTCTATTCGCCGATAGTCGAAGACGACAAGCTGGTCTTCATCGAAACCCAGCTGTTCGCCGGCAAAGGCTATGTGATCAGTGCCCGCTACGGTGAGTCGCCGTCTTATGCACAGGTGCGCCAGCGCAGCGAAGCCCAGCCGCAACTGCTCCAGCACGGCGAGGACTTCGTACTCTACGCCCTGCTCAGTTTCGTGATCGAGAACTACCGGCCGCTGCTGGATCGTTTCAATGCCGAACTGGAGGACATCGAACAGCACGTCCTCAACAATCCGCTGAGCCAGGCCGACGTCGAGCAGATCCAGAGCATGCGCCGCGATCTGTTGCGCCTGCGCCGCTATCTGGCGCCGCTGGGGGAGATCTGCGAAGACCTGCAACACCTGGACTTCCCCTTCATCAACAAGCACATGCGCCCGTACTTCCGCGACGTGGCGATTCACGTCCAGCGCCTGCTGGAAGACCTCACCGCCCTGCGGGAAATGGCCGACCACGCCATCGAGGTCGGTCTGCTGCTGGAGTCGTCGCGGCAGAGCATCGTGCAGCGCAAGTTCGCCGCCTGGGCGGCGATTCTCGCCTTTCCCACCGCGGTGGCCGGTATCTATGGGATGAACTTCCAGAACATGCCGGAACTGACCTGGCACTACGGCTATTTCGGCGTGCTCGGCATCATCGCCGTCGGCTGCACCGGGCTGCACTTCAACTTCAAGCGCATGGGCTGGCTGTAGCGTCATCGCCGCACAGAAAAAAGCCCGAGCGAATCGGGCTTTTGCATTTCTGTCTAAAGCCTCAGGCCGGCTCGGCCTCACGGCCTAGCGCGACGAAGCGCATCATCCATTCCGCCACCACGGTGCCCTGGTGGTCTTGGTCCAAGCTGGAAATAGCCTGCTGGTAGATCTGCTCGCCCAGATGCTGCTGGCGGATGTCCAGCAGCGCGCGCGAATAGTCGTGGATAAACTCGGGGTGGCCCTGGAAGCACAGCACCTGGTCGTTGATGGCGTAGGCCGCATGCGGGCAGAAATCGCTGGAAGCGATCAGCGTGGCGTTCTCCGGCAGCGCCGTGACTTGGTCCTGGTGGCTGATCAGCAGGGTCAGATCCTCCAGCGTCGGCGTCATCCATTGCGGCTGTTCCGCAATCCGATAGTTGTGCGTGCCGACGCCCCAACCCTGTGCCGCGCGCTCGGCTTTGCCGCCCAGCAGCAAGGCCAGTAGCTGGTGACCGAAACAGACGCCAAGTAGCTTGTCGCCGCGCTCGTAACGCTCGAGCAGGTAGGTCTTGAGGGTCTGGATCCACGGATCGCTGCCGAAGGAGTCGGCCTTGCTGCCGGTCACCAGGTAGGCGTCGAAGCGCTCGGAGTCCGGCGGATAGTCACCCGCAACCACGTTGTAGATGCTGAACTCGGCGGCAATCGGCTGACGGGCGAAGAGTTGCTCGAACATCCGCCCGTAGCCTTGATATTGATCGACCAACTCGGGACGCAGAACGTCGGTTTCCAGAATGCAGATGCGTAACGCCATGGGGTAGTCCTGATGCAATGAACAGCGGTTCCGATTGTGCGATTTATCTAACACAGCGACAGCCGCAAGAAAACCACCGGCTGGCGTTAAACACCGAATCAGACCAATAGACTCATAGCTATGGACGTCAGCCGGCGTCAATAAAACACAACATCGGCGCGGGCAGCGCGACACGGCGCAACCATCATTCGCCTCGATATTTACCATGAAGGCCATTCACTTCTGCGCGCACGGCGGCTCGGCAATCATGCAGCCATCGGGGTTCGCCCCATCCGACATAGAGGACACCCGCATGAGCAAATACGCCGCCATCGCCAGCCTGATCGCCGCTTCCGCCTTCATTGGCAGCAGTGAACCGCAGCGCTACCAGGTCAAGACCCGCCGCGCCGCGGACAGCAGCGAGAAAAAGCCGCAGTAAGCCCCGCCCGGCGTGCCGCAAGGCGGCGCCGACTACTTACAGGAGCCTCACATGACCGTCGCCCAGAATCTTTCCAGCCCCCCAGCCTACGGCGTGACCTATGCCAGCCTGGAGAACTGCGAGTTGCGCTTCGAATCGGAGCTCGCCTTTCAGATGGACGATGGCAGCCTGCTGACCCTGCACCTGCCGACCTCGCCCGGCGAGCGCCAGGCCATCCAGCAGGCCGTCTGGCAACAGTTTCAGCAGGCGGCCAATTAAAGGTTCGAACAGAACACCTGCCTGCGTGGGAACGACGAAGTGAAGGGAAACGCTCCGCCACCAGCGTCGTCCCCGCGAATGCGGGGACCCAGTAAACAAGCCGTAGCGCAAGCAACCCGGGGAAGCAGGCAGTCCCATTTCCCCGGATTGCATCCGGGCTACGACATCGCCAACACGTAACTGGGACATAGCCAAAAAAAACCGGCCCATGAGGGCCGGTTCTTCATGGCTCCGCAGGCGTTAGAACTTCTCGCCCTTGGCGGCCTTTTCCAGCAACAGCGCCGGCGGCTCGAAACGCTCGCCGTACTGTTCGGCCAGGTATTCGGCACGGGCGGCGAAGTCCTGCAGACCGTACTGGTTGATGAACTGCAGCGCCCCGCCGGTCCAGGCGGCGAAACCGATGCCGAAGATCGAGCCGATGTTGGCGTCGGCGGTCGACAGCAGCACGCCCTCCTCCACGCAGCGCACGGTCTCGATGGCCTGGATGAACAGGATGCGGTCGCGCACGTCGCTGGCCGGGATCTGCTTGTCGGCTTTCTCGAAACGCCCCTTCAGTTCAGGCCACAGCTGTTTCTTGCCGCCCTGCGGATAGTCGTAGAAACCGCCGCCAGCGGCTTTGCCCGGGCGCTTGTACTCGTTGACCATCAGGTCGACCACCGCGAAGGCCGGATGCTTGGGCAACGGTTTGCCTTCCGCTAGCAGGTCCTTCTCGGTCTGCGCACGGATATGCGCCATCAGGCCCATCGACACCTCGTCGGAGATCGCCAGCGGGCCGACCGGCATGCCGGCCTTGCGCGCTTCGGTCTCGATCATCGCGGCGTTGACGCCTTCGCCGAGCATGGCGAGGCCTTCGTTGGTGAAGGTGCCGAACACCCGCGAGGTGAAGAAGCCGCGGCTGTCGTTGACCACGATCGGCGTCTTGTTGATCTGCAGCACGTAGTCGAAGGCACGCGCCAGGGTTTCGTCGCTGGTCTTGATGCCGCGGATGATTTCCACCAGCGGCATCTTGTCGACCGGGCTGAAGAAATGCAGACCGATGAACTTGTCCTGCTTCTGCACCGCAGTGGCCAGGCCGGTGATCGGCAGAGTCGAGGTGTTGGACGCGATGACCGCATCGGCCAACGCGACGCTTTCAGCGGCGGCGGTGACCTTGGCCTTCAGCCCACGATCCTCGAACACCGCCTCGATGATCAGGTCGCAGCCTTCGAAGTCGGCGTCCTTATCGGTGGCCTTGATGCGGGCGAGGATGGCATCGCGCTTCTCGGCGCTCAGGCCGCCGCGCGAGACACGCTTGTCCAGCAGGCCGACGGAGTAGTTCTTGCCTCTTTCCGCCGCCTCCAGGGAGACGTCCTTGAGCACCACCTCGATGCTGGCAACCGCCGAGACATAGGCGATGCCCGCACCCATCATGCCGGCACCGAGCACGCCGACCTTCTTGGTCTGGTACGGCGCGAAGCCTTGCGGACGCGAACCGCCGGCGTTGATCTGGTTCAGCTGGAACCAGAAGGTGCCGATCATGTTCTTCGCCACCTGGCCGGTGGTCAGTTCGGTGAAATAGCGCGTCTCGATGATCTGCGCGGTGTCGAAGTCGACCTGGGCGCCCTCGACGGCGGCACAGAGAATCTTCTCCGGCGCCGGGAAGCAGCCCTTGGTCTTGTCGCGCAATACCGACGGAGCGATGGACAGCATCTGCGCCACGTTGGGGCTGGACGGCGTGCCGCCGGGGATCTTGTAGCCCTTGACGTCCCAGGGCTGCAGCGCGGCCGGATTGGCGGCGATCCAGGCGCGGGCCTTGGCCAGCAGGTCGTCGCGGTCGCTGGCGAGTTCCTGGATCAGGCCGGCCTTGAGCGCGCCCTGGGCGTCGACTTTCTTGCCTTCGAGCAGGTACGGCAGGGCCTTCTCGATGCCCAGCAGGCGCACCATGCGCACCACACCGCCGCCGCCCGGCAGCAGGCCGAGGGTGACTTCCGGCAGGCCAAGCTGCACACCCCTGTCGTTCAAGGCAATACGGTGATGGCAGGCCAGGCAGATTTCCCAGCCACCGCCCAATGCCGCACCGTTGATGGCCGCCACCACCGGCTTGCCGAGGCTTTCCAGGCTGCGCAGTTGGCTTTTGACGTTGAGGACATGGCGATAGAAGTGCTCGGCGTCGGCCTTGGTGACCTTGATCAGCTCATTGAGGTCGCCGCCGGCGAAGAAGGTCTTCTTGCCGGAAGTGAGGATCACCCCGGCGATGCTGTCCTTCTCGGCTTCCAGGCGGTCGACGGTCTTGCCCATGGCCGCGGTGTACGCCGCGTTCATGGTGTTAGCGCTCTGGCCGGGCATATCGATGGTCAGGACGACGATATTGTCCTGGCCTTTTTCGTAACGGATGGCGTCAGTCATTTCTTTAATCCCCAGAAGGTGGGGGAGCTCTTCAGAGGCGTAGCGAGCGAAGGGCAGGCAAGGCGGAATTCAGTGAGGAAGCGGAGTTTGCTGTAGCAAATGAGCATTCCGAGCCGAATTCCAACGCAGCATGGCCGAGCGCAGTAGCCTCTGAAAGCTCCTTAGATGCGTTCGATGATGGTGGCTATACCCATGCCGCCGCCGACGCAGAGCGTGGCGAGGCCATAGCGCAGGTTGCGCTTCTCCAGTTCGTCGAGCAGCGTGCCAACGATGGCGCAGCCGGTAGCGCCGAGCGGGTGGCCCATGGCGATGGAGCCGCCGTTGACGTTGACCTTGTCTTCGGCAACGCCCATGTCCTTCATGAACTTCATCACCACCGAGGCGAAGGCTTCGTTCACTTCGAACAGGTCGATGTCGGCCACATTCAGCCCGGCCTTGGCCAAGGCCTTGCGGGTAGCCGGCGCCGGGCCGGTGAGCATGATGGTCGGGTCGGTGCTGGTCACTGCGGTGGCGACGATGCGCGCACGCGGCTTGAGGCCCAATTCCTTGCCCTTGGCGGCGGAGCCGATCAGCATCAGCGCGGCACCGTCGACGATGCCGGAGCTGTTGCCCGGGGTGTGTACGTGGTTGATGCGCTCGACGTGGCTGTACTGGCGCAACGCGGTGGCGTCGAAGCCCATCTGGCCCATCATCTCGAAGCTTGGCTTGAGCTTGCCGAGGCCTTCCGGGGTCGAATCGCCACGGATGAACTCGTCATGGTCGAGCAGGACGATGCCGTTCTGATCGGTGACCGGCACCAGGGATTTCTTGAACGAGCCATCGGCGCTAGCGCGCGCGGCCTTCTGCTGCGAGCGCAAGGCATAAGCATCGACGTCTTCGCGGCTGAAGCCCTCGAGGGTGGCGATCAGGTCGGCACCCACGCCCTGCGGCACGAAGCTGGTGTGCAGGTTGGTTTCCGGGTCCAGCGCCCAGGGGCCGCCATCGGAACCCATCGGCACGCGCGACATAGACTCCACGCCGCCGACCACCACCAAGTCCTCGAAGCCGGAACGGACTTTCATCGCGCCGAGGTTCACCGCTTCCAGGCCCGAGGCACAGAACCGGTTGAGCTGCATGCCGGAGACGCTGATGTCCCAGTCGGCGGCCAGCACCGCGGTCTTGGCAATGTCGCCGCCCTGATCGCCTACCGGACTGACGCAACCGAGAACGACGTCATCGACCTGGCTGGTATCCAAGTTGTTGCGCTTGGCCAACTCCTTGAGCAAGCCGGACACCAGGCTGACGGGTTTGACGCTGTACAGCGAGCCGTCCTTCTTGCCTTTACCGCGGGGAGTGCGCACCGCGTCGTAAATGAAAGCTTCAGTGGTCATGTCGTCCTCTGACCTCCCTTCAGGAGGAGTGGTGGAAATGTGCGATCAATCGTCTGGAACCTGCGCTCCGGACACAAAGGCACCTGTTCTTGTTGGATCACTACACCTTACCCCTGACCACTTTAGGCTCAATGACCGAAGTGCTCAGGACCATTGACAGCAGCGCTCAGACGAACGGTTGAGGGCGATCAGACCTTGGTCCATGGCGAAGGGACAGGTCTGGCTCAAGGGTTGGATGAGAATCCAGCGGCGGACGGCATAACCTGTTGGCACTAAAAAATGATGGCTTGGCACCAACCCTTCTAAAGGACCTGTGACGCAGCCCCTAGAGTTATCAGGGCAAAGGTGCCGCCGCCGGGTTTTGCCGGGGCGGTTTTTTTGTCCACGCTGATGCGTGACGCCGGTCCCGCCAGGCCGTTAGAGCGGTACAAGACGCCACCCAACAAGAACAAAAGGCAACTAGTCATGGCCAGACAACAGAAATTCCGCCAAGCGGGCTTGATCGTTTTTGCCACCACCGTTTTGCTTATCCTGCCCAACCTGTCCCGTCTGTTCACCTGATCCGCCCACCTCGCTCGCGGAACTGGATGGCGCCTCTCGCGTCATCCGGCCGCGGGTAACAATCTCGGCAGCGGCAGCGGCAGCGGCAGCGGCAGAAAGCCGAAGGCCAACAGCGTCGAATCCAGCGCTGCTGACCTGCTCCCGCGAGCACCCGGCGGGCAGCGCGAATAGACAATTGAACACCACCAATGGCGTCGCATCGCCGTCTGCAGCACAGCCGCGCCCTGCCCCCTACGACGGCAGGCTGGCTAGCCGCTCGCATCGAGCCCTGTTAGGGTGCCGTCACCCTCACCGCTGGAGCTCCCCCCGATGCCGCGCCTACTTGCCGTCGTCGCGCTGTGCCTCAGTCTGCTGACCCTGAGCGCCCTGCAAGCGGCCGAACTGCGCTTGGCATTGCCCGCCGGTAAGCGCAGCTGGGACAGCCACGCCCTGCTCGCCCATCCGCAGGCGCGGGACATCGAGGTCAGTGCCGATGTGTCCTACAAGCGCACCATGCATTACCGCGCGGTGCCCTTGGCGGCCTTGCTGCAAGGTGTGCAGGCTGGCGATCACCTGCAGGTGGTGGCCCTGGACGGTTTTGCCGCCGAACTGCCGGCCGCACCGTTGCTCGGCCGCACGGGCGCGCAGGCCTGGCTGGCGGTGGAGGACCCGGCCAAGCCATGGCCGCCGCTGGCCAAGGGCAAGCCGAGCGCTGGCCCCTTCTATCTGGTCTGGATCGATCCGCAGCAGAGCGCTATCGGCCCCGAGCAGTGGCCGTTCCAGGTCAGCACCATCCGCCTGCTGGCGCCAGTGGCCGAGCGTTTCCCCGCCTTGCTGCCGGATGCCAAGGCCGACGCCGAGGTGCAGGCCGGCTTCGCCCAGTTCCAGAAGAATTGCCTGGCCTGCCACCGTCTGAATGGCGCCGGCGACGCGCAGTTCGGCCCGGATCTGAACCTGCCGCACAACCCCACCGAATATTTCGCTGACGCTTTCCTGCAACGCTACATCCGCGATCCGCAAAGCCTGCGCCGCTGGCCGCAAGGCAAGATGCCTGGGTTCCCACCGGAGGTGTTGAGCGATAGGGAATTGCAACAGCTGATCGGCTATCTCCAGCATATGAGCAAGCGCAAGCTGCCCCCCACCGCCCAATGAGCTGAAACTGCCTCGCAGGCTAGCGCGCAAACGCCAGCTGCAACCAGTGCCGGTAGAAACCTTCAGCCACTTGGTTCAGAGCCGCAACCTTGGCGGGCAGATCGCTCAGCATCTGTGTCTTGCTCTGCTGGCTGGACTGGGTTTCATCCAGCAGGTGGGCCCAATCGGTAAGCCACAACCGCAGCAGCTCCTCGGTCATTTCCGGGTGGCCCTGCAGCGCCAGGATCTTGTCGCCCCAGGTAAAGGCCTGGTTCGGGCACCAGGGGCTGGACAGCAAACGTTCGGCCCCAGCCGGTAGGTCGAAGGTATCGCCATGCCATTGGTAGACCGTGAACTCGTCCGGCAGATGCGCCAGCCAGGGATTGTTCGCCGCCTGACTCGCGCGGCGCAGCGGCTGCCAGCCAATTTCGCGGTACGGCATCCGGTGCACGCGGGCCCCCAGCGCCTTGGCCAGCAGTTGGCCGCCCAGGCAGTGGCCGATCATGGGAATGTCGCGCCGGATGAAGTGGCGCAATGCGGCAATTTCTGACGCGATCCACGGCAAGGGATCGTTGACGCTCATCGGTCCGCCCATGATCGCCACCGCCCTGGGGCGGTCGAGGTCGTAGCTGTCCAACTCGCCGAGGTCGACGCGCAGGACGGTAAAATCAAGTTGCCGCTGGTCCAGCACCCGGGCCAGATGGCCGGCCGGGCAAAAATCGACGTGCGTGAGAATCAAGATATCGGTCATATCTGAACTACCTCCCTGGGCCCAGGGTAAGGCAAACAACGTGCCGAGATCGAGAGAGGAAATGAGTCGGTCGAGCGGAGTTGCCGTGAACGTCATTCCGGCCCGCGCCGGAATGACGGTTTGGCGATGATTACGGACGCTGTTCGCCTGCTGTGCGTCCGTGGCTCAAGCACACTGGCCTTTGATTTCCTGAGTGACACCCCAGCCATCCAGCACACCGCCAAGCGGAGAAAACAGCGACTCCAGATCGTGCTCGAAGTCACCGATGTCCTCGTAGGTGGCATACATCACCTTGCTGACCAGCAGATGCCAGGCCCCATCACGGGCGCTGACCTGGGCGTTCAAGGACTCGCCCCGGAACTGCTTTGCCGCCATACGGGCCCGCTCCTCATCGGGGAAGATGGCGTAGAACTCGATTGGGTGGAATCGGCTGAAGTCGAAACCACTCTCCTTCATGCGGCGCAGAACGTGACTGCTGACATCATCGTGGAAGGCAGTGCTCATAAAAGACCTCCTCTCAAGCGATGGATGAGTTTTCCGCTTTTCCAGTATCGCCAGCTTGAGCGCGCTGGCGGCGCGGCACCCGGCAACGGTGCCACCCAAGAATCAGGCCGACGCCTGATCACAGAACAACCGGACCCGCAACCCAGGCCCGCTCGGCGGCCGCCCCCTAGAAGCCGGATTCAGGGCCGTCTTTTGCAGGGTAGCGGCTAGCCGAGCGCTCTGCCGCCTGGGCTGACAACTGGTGCCGCCGGCAATCGACGGCAGCGCCCTACTCGCGGCTCAGCCAGCCCATCACCAGCCGGTTCAGCCACGCCGGCGAGACCTGCCCGGACCAGTACATCAACTTGAACGGCCAGCTCACCGGACGATGCACCGCCGCACCTTGCGCCTGCTGCCAGACGGCCGCGGCGATGTCCTCGGCCTTGAGCGTCACGCCCAGGCGGCGCAGGGTCGGCGGCTCGAAGCGCTGGCCGTCGACCATCGGCGTACGCACGAACGGCGGCATCAGGTCGCCGACGCGGATGCCATGGCGGCGCCATTCCAGCTCCAGCGCCTCGGTCAGACCCCGCACGGCGAACTTGGAGGCCGAATAGCTGACCATGTGCGGCGTGCCATACAGCCCGGAGGCCGAGCCCATGTTGATCACCTGCGCACCCGGCGTGGCCTTGAGATAGCGAAAGGCCGCATGGGTCATCTGCAGCAGGCCGAGCACGTTGATATTGAGGATGCGCGCATGTTCGGCCGATTCGATGTCCTCGAAGTGGCCGAAGCGCAGGATCCCGGCGCAGTTGAACAGCAGGCGCAACTGGCCGCCGTGCTGACCGCAGAAGTCCGCCAGCGCTTGCTGCACGGCAGCTGCGTCGGTCACATCGAGCGGCGCATGCCAGGCGCCGCCGAGTTCCTCGGCCAGACTGGCGAGTTCGGCTTGGTTGACATCCAGCAGACCGACCTGCCAGCCACGGGCGTGGAACAGCCGCGCAGTCGCGGCGCCGATGCCGGAAGCGGCACCGGTGATGAGGATGTTGTCCATGTCAGCGTCCGGCTGCCTGCTGTTCGTGGAGGAAGGCCGCGATCCGCGCCACGGCCAGATCCGCAGCCCTGAGCATGCCGACGTGGGCCTGGAACACGTGCCAGAGGCCCGGATAGCGCTCCAGGCGCACCCGCGTGCCGGCGGCGCGCGCCTGTTCGGCCAGGCGCAGGCTGTCGTTGAGTAGCACCTCGTCCTCGCCGACCTGGATCAGCAGCGGCGGCAGCGCCAAGTCGCCATGCAGCGGCGACAGGCCCGGGTCGCAGCGATCCAGACCCGGCGGGCAGTACAGGGCGATGGCCTGATCCAGCCAGGCCGGGTGCAGCAGCGGATCGCCGGCCGGCGGTTGGTGCAGGTGCTCGCCGCTGGCGTCGGTCCACGGCGACAGGCAGACCAGCCCGGCCGGCAGCGGCAGCTCCAGCCGCTTGAGCTGCTGGGTGGTGATCAGGCAGAGGTTGCCGCCGGCCGAGTCGCCGCCGATGAAGATCTGCTCGGCGCGATAGCCGGCGTCCAGCAAGGCGCGGTAGGCCGCCACCGCATCCTCACGCGCCGCCGGATAGCGATGCTCCGGCGCCAGGCGGTAATCCAGGGCGCACACCGCCAGACCGCCGCGCTTGGCCAACATGGTGCAGATCACCCGGTGCGTCGACGGCGCGCCGATCAAATAGGCGCCGCCGTGCAGGTAGAGCAGCACCGCCCCACTGTCCTGCTGCGGCCGATGCCACTCGCAGGGCCGTCCGCCGAGCTCGCCGGCACTGCGGGTCACGCCGCTGACCTTCAGCGGCATCGCGGTCAACGCCTTGATCAGCGCGCGCTGGCCGGCGATCGGCATCGGCGGTCGCACCAGGCTGCGGACCAGCAGGCGCAAAGTGCCGCGCAGCACGGCACGCAGCAGCGGCTGCTCAGGCGCGGGGGCGGTGAATTCAACGGGTGCATTCATAGTCGGCAAGCTCCGGACGGCGGGTCTGTTGGCGGTAGGTGAAGGTGAAGCCGGGCCAGTTGTTGGTGTTCTTGCCCTCGGCAGTCTTGTACCAGCTGCTGCAGCCCTGCTCCCACACGGTGTGCTGCACCTGCTTGAGCAGCCGCTGATTGAAGCTGCGCTGCACCTGCGGCTTCAGGTCCATGTAGCGCAGGCGCTGCTCTTCCAGGGCGCGGATACAGCCGAGCACATAGGCGAACTGGCTCTCCAGCATGTAGATGATTGAGTTGTGGCCGAGGTTGGTGTTCGGCCCGTAGAGGATGAACAGGTTGGGAAAGCCGCTGACACTGATGCCCAGGTAAGCCTCGGCGCCGGCGCGCCAGGCCTGGTTGAGCTCCAGGCCGTCGCGCCCGGTGATGCGCATCGGCGCGAGAAAATCGGTGGCGGCGAAGCCGGTGCCATAGATGATCGCGTCGACCTGGTGCTCGCGGCCGTCGGCGGTCACTACGCCGTGCGCCGTCACCTCGCGGATGGCGGTGTCGACCACCTCGACATTAGCCCGCGCCAGCGCCGGGTAATAGTCGTTGGAAATCAGGACGCGCTTGCAACCCAGCGGATAGTCCGGCTCCAGCTTCTGACGCAGTTCGGGATCGCGGATAGTGCGTGCCAGATGCCGGTTGAATTCCAGGCGCATCAGCTTCATCAGCGACGGGAACACCGAGAACGCCAGTACCCGCGATTCGTGCTGAATGTACTTGAGCAGGCGGTCGGCCTTCTGCAACGCCGGGAAACGGCGCATCAGCGCCAGCTCCCAGGGCTTGTAGGCACGATCCGGCTTGGCGATCACATAGGCCCCCGAGCGCTGAAACAGATGCAACTGCGCGACCTGAGGAGCGATCGCGGGAACGAACTGGATGGCGCTGGCCCCCGTGCCGACCACCGCCACGCGCTTGCCGCTCAAGTCGTAGGCATGGTTCCAGCGCGCCGAATGGAACACCTCGCCGCGGAAATGCTCCACGCCCTGGAGGCGCGGATAAGCCGGCCGATTGAGCTGGCCACAGGCACTCACCAGCGCCTGGGCGCTGAAGGTTTCACCGCTGGTACTGACAACACGCCACAGCCCGGCCACTTCGTCGAACTCGGCACTGGCCACTTCGGTGTTGAAACGGATCTGCCGGTTCAGGCCGTACTTGTCGGCGCAGTGCTGCTGGTAGGCGAAGATTTCCGCCTGCGGGGCGAACTTGCGCGACCAGTCGACTTTCGGCTCGAAAGAGAACGAATACAGATGCGAGGGCACATCGCAGGCGGCCCCCGGATAGGTGTTGTCACGCCAGGTACCGCCGACCTTGGCGCCCTTCTCCAGAATCAGAAAGTCCTGGATGCCGGCCTTCTGCAGCTGGATGGCCAGGCCCAGGCCACCAAACCCGGCACCGATGATGAGGACGCGCAACGGCGCTGCATTCAGAGGAATCTTGTGCATTGTTATCTCCTGTCGAATGCTGGGGATGCTAATGCAGCCCCGACCCGCGCGTTATGGCATAGTCGGACATAATCTGTGAGTTTCGGACAACCATGTACATCCCCCGCATCCGCCTATGAAGCAGCCGCCGCGACAACCCGCGCGCCGTAGCGCCACCAGCGTGCAGCTGCTGACCCAGTTCGGCCTCGACCACGGTCTCAGCGCGGAACACTGCCTGGCCGGCACCGGGCTCAACTGGCAGATGCTGGCCGATCCCGGCGCCGAAGTGGGCAGCGAGCAGGAGCTGCAGCTGATCCGCAACCTGGTCGTCGCGCTCGGCCATATCCCCGGCATCGGCCTGCAAGCGGGCATGCGTTATCGCCTCAACACCTATGGCATCTGGGGTTTCGCCCTGCTGAGCAGCCCGAACTATCGCAGCGCTGCGTCCATCGGCCTGCGCTATCTCGACCTGACCTATGCCTTCACCCGCATTCACCTCGAAGAGAGCGGCGACGAGGCCGCCCTGTTTCTCGACGACAGCGCCCTGCCCGCCGACTTACGCAGCTTCATCCTCGAGCGCGATTCCGCCGCGATCATGAACATCCATCGCGACCTTACCAATACCCGGCTCGTGCTTACCCAGGCGAACTTCCGGATTGCGGCACCAAGCGATCCGACGCCCTATCTGGAGTGGTTCGGCGCCGCCCCCAGCTTCAACGCGTCAAACAACTGCCTGGTCTTCCCCCGCCCAGTACTCGACCTGCCCCTGCCTGGCGCCGATCCGCAAGTCGTCCAGCACTGTGAACAACAGTGCCAGAGGCTGCTGACCAAACGCCGCGTGCGCACCGGCCTGGCCAGGCGCATCCGCGATCGTCTGCTGGCAAGGCCGGGGCATTTGCCGGACATGGAAAGCCTGGCCAGCGAATTGCACATGACCTCGCGCACCCTGCGGCGCCGACTGGAGGAACAAGGCACCAGCTTCCGACAACTGCTGGAAGAAGTCCGCCAGGCCTTGGCCGAAGAGCTGCTGGCCACCGGCCTGAATCTGGAAGAGATCGCCGAGCGCCTGGGTTATGGCGAAGCGTCCAATTTCACTCACGCCTTCAAGCGTTGGAAAGGCGTATCGCCGCGGCAGTACCGCCGCCAGTAACTGCTGCAATGACACCCTCCTGACTGGCAATGCCGTCCTGGCAGGCGTCCGTCTTAAAGTACCTTTTGCGCGAGCAGATAACCGGCAACGCAGAACCCTCTGCATCAACAATCGGAGGGAGTCATGCCGCACTGACTGGCTATAGTTGCTCAGTGGCATTGCCGGCCACCTGATGCATTTGGCGGCATTGTTGCCTAGATGTCCCGCAATGGGACGTTGTTTCTCTCACACGCAGGAGGAACGCATTTATGTTATTCGCCGTCAGTTATCAGCCCCGCGCCAATGCCACAGAGGAGTCGCAGAAGCGTGCGCTCACTCTGTTTGCCAACTGGAAGCCGCCCGCGGCTTATGTGCTCAAGGCCCATTACACCAATGCCGATGGCAGTGGCGGGCTCGCCCTGGTGGAAACGGAGTCGGCCGCCGCTGCCCTGGAAGTCCATGGTGCGTGGACACCCTTCTTCGAGTTCAAGGTGGTGCCCATCGTTGAGATTGAGAAGGCAGTGCAAATCGGCTTCGGCACCATCAAGTGGCGAGAGTCGGTGAAGTAAGCAACTCGTCGGTAGCCTCGACCGCTGTGCTCAGGCAAAAAAGAAGGGGCCTTGCGGCCCCTGCTTTTACTCACGCGTCACCAGTTTCCGATCCGGCTTGCTATCCACCACCCCGGTAGTGTTGTCCAGCAGGCTCTTGGTCGCGGTTTGCAGGAAGGCTTCGAGATTCTTCTTCAGCTCGGGATCGATGTCGCCAGGCACGCGCTCGGCCTTGGCGTTGGCGCCCAGCTGATAGTCGTACAGGCGCGGCTCGAAGCCCTTGGGCTGAATCAGGATGCGTTCGGGCGTCACGATGGCGACGGTCTGATCGCCACCCGAGGGTTTGATCACCCCGATGCCCTGGTCACCTGCCGGCAGGTTAAGCAGGTCGCGGCCCCAGCACTGGTGGCGCACTTCGCCACCCAGGCGGCCCATGACGGTCGGCACGATGTCGATCTGGGTACCGAGGGTGTGGCTGACGGCACCGAACTTGTCCTGGATGCCTGGGGCGATCAGCAGCAGCGGCACGTTGAAACGGAACAGATCCATCTCGGTCAGCTGCTCGCTGGCGCCGAAACCGTGGTCGCCGACGATGACGAACAGGGTGTCCTTGTAGTACGGCTCCTTCTTAGCCTTCTCGAAGAACTGGCCGAGCGCCCAGTCGGAATAGCGCATGGCGGTCAGGTGTTCGTCCTCGGTGCCGACACCCTGGACCGGCTCGACCGGCAGGTTCTTTGGCAGTGCGTAGGGGGTGTGGTTGGAGAGCGTCTGCAGCAGCGCATAGAAGGGTTTGTCGCTGGGCAGCTTGGCCAGCTCGGCGGCGCCACGGTCGAACATGTCCTGGTCGGACACACCCCAGGTCGGGTCCATGAACACCGGGTTAACGAAGTCCTCGCGGCCGACGAAGTTGGTCATGCCCTGGTTGCTGAAGAAGCCGGACTGGTTGTCCCACTGGAAATTGCCGTTGTAGACGTACAGGTTGTCGTAGCCACGCGGGCCAAGCAGTTGCGGCAGGCCGGAGAACTTGTGCGCGCCCTCGGGCGTACGCATCAGATACTCGAAGCTCGGCAGGTTGGGGAAACAGGCCATGGTGGCGAACATGCCCTGGTGGGTATGGGTGCCGTTGGAGAAGAAGCGGTCGAACAGCAGGCCCTCTTTGGCCAGCTTGTCGAAGTTCGGCGTGATATTCAGTGGGCTGCCCAACGCGCCGACGAAGTGGCCGGCGAAGCTCTCCATGAGAATCACCACCACGTTGCGGATCGGCAAGGTACCGTCGGCCGGCGGGGTGAAGTCGCGGCGGATGGCGGCGGTATCGGCATCGACCAGCTGGTCATGCGGGGTCAGCAGCAGCTTGCGTACGGTTTCCAGGGCCTGCTGATCGGGCATGGTCGACTTCCAGGTATTGTCGCGGTGCGGCGACAAGCTGGCCTGGGCGGCCGAAATCAGGGTCAGGGTGCCGTTCAGGCCGAGCTGGTTGGCGAACATCGAGTCGGTGGTGTAGGCATCGCCCCAGCGCAGCGGCGGACCTTGGCGCAAGTGACCACGGGCGGCGATGACGGCGACCAGCAGGCAAACGACGAACGCGGTAATGCGCCAGTGCCAGGGCGCCGTCGCGCGGGACGCGGCGGACTGCATTCCGCTCTGCAGCTTCGGCTGGCTGAGCAGATCCAGCCCCTTGAACAGCTGGTACAGCAACCAAGTGGCCACGGCCCAGGCGAGCAGATAACGGCCGACCGGGAAGCCATTCCAGAGCATGCTCAGGACCGTTTTGGTGTCTTCCTGGAAATACTGGAACACCAGGCTGTTCAGGCGCTGGTGGAACTCGCGGTAGAAGTCCAGTTCGGTGAGGCCGAGGAACAGGGTGATGCTGGCGAAGCCAGTCAACCATAGGCGATGCAGGCCGCGGGCGGCCATGGCGCGAACGCTGAGCAGCGACAGCAGCAGCGGAATACAGGCGTACACCACCACGCGCAGGTCGAAACGCAGGCCGTTGTAAAAGGCCTCGACGAACACCGCCGGCGGCGTGCTGCCGATCAGTTCGCGGTTGTAGACCAGCAGCGCCACCCGCAGCAACGTATACAACACCAGCAATGCAAAGGCACTGAGGAGCGTGAAGGCGAGGTGGTTCTTGACGGTGGGATTAGCGAAGCGCGATGAGAATTGCTTGCGGCTCAGGGCGTCCTTAGAAGTCATGCAGATCAGGATCCGTTCGGTTGGCGATTGAGTTCAAGAATGCGATTGCGCCCCTGTTCGGCGAGCAAATAGCGGCCGGAATCGAGGGCAATGATGGTTTGCGCCGAGCGCAGGTGCCGGAGGATAACCTGTAGACGGCCCGCCGGGTCGACTAATAACAGTCGCGCCATGTGAGTGGCATCCTCAGTGATCCACAGGCCGTCGGCCGTGCACTGCACGAACCCCGGCCGGTTCAGGCCCGCGGCGACCAGCCGGTCTGTGCCGCCGGCCTGCCATTGCTTGACCCAGCCCTTGGCCTTCTCGACGTAGAACAGCCGGCCATCGGGGCAGACGCTGACGCCCTCGCCCTCCTCCAGCCCTTCACGCAGAACGCTGAGCCGCCGGCTGTCGGGGTCGTAACGCAGCAAGCGGCCTTGCTGCTTGTCCTCGATGGCGTACAGATAGCGACCATCGGTGGCGAGCCCCTCGACACTGTCGGCCTCGAACAACACTTCGCGCCGACCAGCGTGTAGCCACAGCACCGGCTGCACGCCACTCTCCTGGCCCGTGACCAGACCACCGCGAAACATCACCTGGCCATCCGGCTTGGACAAACCAGTCAAGGCCTCGGCACGCTCACCATCGCGCTGCAGGCGCAGAATCCCGCCCTGGCCGTCGGCAAACTCCTGGCTGACGAACAACCCGCCCTGCCCGTCGAGCGCCAGGGCGCTGACCCGTTGGATATCGTCGCGGTACACCTGATAGTCCCAGCCGGACGTCACCGTCACCGGGTACAAATGGCGCCACGCTGGGTAGCCCAACGCCGGCACCAGTGCGGCGCCAAGGAAAATCAGCAGCCAGCCGCTGAACCACTGTTTGAGAGACAGGGACACAGGAATCTCCCGGACATCGCGATAGCGCGACGAAGGCGGATTTTTCCGCATGGGCTGTGAAAATTTTGTCGAGCCCCGCCCTTCGGATCGGCGCCGAGGAGCGAACCCATGGCGCCCGGCGCGAAGCCAGCCTGCGCCGAGCTGCTCGCCGCACGGGGATAGCTGGTTGCCCTGGGGGCGCGACTGGAGCAGTTGTCGCAGCAGTTGCATCAGCGCGCTGAGCCCGCGCAGCGACGGAATAGCCCGCGCCATGCGGGATTTTTATGGTTATGTCCCGGTTAAGTGTTGCACACCGCTTTTGGGTGGGTTAGCCGCGTAGCGGCGTAACCCACCAGGCGGCGTCACCCTGGACACCAGCGTCCAGCCTCATCGGTGGGTTACGCCTACGGCTAACCCACCCTACGAATCATCGCCTCAGGTATCACCTACTAGGCCTGTGCGTCCCAACACGTAACCGGGACATAGCCTTTTTATGCATCCAGAAATGCTGGCATGGGCCGGTTTGGGGGCAAGCGACTGTCTAACCTGGCGCTCAACTTCGCTCACTTCGTTCGCCAGGCAGGCAAAAGCTACGCTTTCACCTGACGGTTAATCGTTAGCCCTTCCACTCATTCGTTCGAGGAGCATCTGCCATGGCATCTATCCGCAAAGAGATCCTGATCGAGAACAGCCCGGAGCATGTCTGGGCGGCGGTTCGTGATGTCGGCGCCATACATCTGCGCCTGGTGCCTGGCTTCGTGGTCGACTGTCGCCTGGAAGGCGACGCCCGAATCGTCACCTTTGCCAACGGAATGGTCGTGCGCGAGCTGATCGTGGACATCGACGATGACGCGCGCCGGCTCGTGTGGGCAGCGGTTGGCGGGCAGCTCACCCACCACAACGCGTCGGTGCAAGTATTCGCCGAGGGGGCGAGTCACAGCCGGCTCGTCTGGATCGCCGACTTGCTGCCCAATGAGATGGCAGGTGCCATCGAGGCCATGATTCAGCAAGGCATAATCGCCATGAAGCAGACGCTTGAGCGCACTGCAAAAAATGCCTGACCCTGCGCTGCGGCGGTCCGCCCCAGCCCCGCTGCACTCAAACCTCAGGCATGACAGGAGAGAACGATGCAGCTTGATCCAATCGCCGTTGAACTCTCGCGTTCGCTGAAGTCGGCTCGTGCTGGTGAAGCGCTCGCAGCGGCGCTGGTGCGGGTGGAGCGCGCGTTATTGGCGCGGCCGGATCAGCCTCAAGCCTGGGAGCCGCTACCGCTCAACGCGCTGGGCTTCACGGTCCCGACCGGCATTCAGTCGTGCTGGATTTTCGTTCTTCGTGCCGGCGCCACCTTCGGTGCAGAGCGCCACCCCAATAGCCATCAACGCACCTTAGCGCTGTCCGGCAGCGCACTCTTCGAAGTGTTCATTGACGGTGCCTGGTGCCCATGGCCGCTCAGCGGCGGGGTAGCCGAATCGGAGTCGGGGTCTGCGATTTCCATTCCACCTTCGGTCTGGCATCGAATAAAGATCGGGCCAGAAAACTTCATGAGCGTCTCGTTCCACACGGCCCCAGCCGAGCGACTCATCGAGGAAACCCCCGTCGGCGATGATCTTGCAGTCACCAAGCAGCGGCTCTATCACGCCTGACCGAGCTAAAGGGGGCGTAGTGGTTGATTTTTAACCAGCCCTATGGGGCGCTGCAAAGCCGGCCGGTTAACGTGAACGGCAGGGGCTCATGTTCATACGCGCATTGCTGGCGTTTCTCGCGTTACCGGGCGTCGTTGCGTTCGCGGTTCCCCTCATCTGGCTGGCGGTCAGCGCCCACACGCGGCTCGTCTCGCCGTTCGGCCTGGTGCCTCTAAGCATCGGCTGCTTCGCACTGCTCTGGTGTGCACGCGACTTCTACGTTGCTGGCAAGGGCACCCTTGCCCCGTGGGCGCCGCCGGTCCATCTCGTCGTCGTGGGGCTGTACCGCTACACGCGCAATCCCATGTACATCGCCGTCATCCTCATTCTGCTTGGTTGGGCCCTGTCGTTTGGCTTGCAGGGCTTGTTCATCTACAGCATCGCCGTGGCCAGCGCCTTTCATCTGCGCGTCGTGCTGGGAGAGGAGCCGTGGCTGGCCCGCACACACGGTGCGCAGTGGCGCGACTATGCCAGTCGAGTTCCGCGCTGGTTCTGGTGAGCCATGTGGGCGGGGGCAACCCGCCGCTGTCGGCACAGATCCCTGGCAGGTTGCTCCCGCCCTGCCCAGGCAACCAACTGCTCTGCCTCAAGCCTCGGGCTCGGGCTCGGGCTCGGGCTCGGGCGCCTGAGGCTGCTCTTGGCCCTGCAAGTAATGCCGAACCCGGATTTCCACCCCCGGGGTCTGCTGCTTGCGCACCGCCGCCTCGACCTTCAGCTCACCACGCGTCACCCGCTGGTGGTGGCGCAGGTGTTCCAGCCAGGATTCGTCGAAGAAAAACTCCAGCCACTGCCGCGGGTTGGCGCTGTCCTGCACCAGCCCCCAGGAAATCGCCCCGTTGCGCCGGCGCACCCGCTCCAGTTCGCGCATGGCCTGCTGAAAGGCCACGGCATTCTCCGGACCGATGTCGTATTCCACGGTGACCATCACCGGCCCGCGCTCCTGGTCCAGTTCCTCGCTAACCAGCGGCGTCGGCCAGTGCAGCGAGGGCGCCAGGTCCTCGGCCTCGGTGACCGGCAGTTGAAACTTCCAGGTCAGCGGCACAGCGAATGCCAGGCCGATGGCGGCCAGCATCAACGCCAGCGAAATCGAGCCATGGCTGGCGATGCTGCCCCATAGCAGGCTGCCGGCGGCCATGCCGCCGAAGAACACCAGGATGTACACCGCCAGTGCCCGCGCCCGCACCCAGGCCGGCACCGCGGTCTGGGCCGCCACCTGCAGGCTGGAGAGCACCGCGATCCAGGCCGCGCCGCTCAGCAGCATGGCCGGCACCAGCGCATAGAGGTTACGCAGGAACGCCAGCGCCAGCAGGGTCAGGGCATAGAGCAAGCTGGCGCCGGCCACCAGGTGATCGCGGGACACCCTCTCGCGCAGCCGCGGCAGCAGCATGGCACCGGTCACCGCACCGATGCCGACGCTGCCCAGCAGCAGGCCGAAGTCCGCGGCCGTGCCCTGCAGCTCGCTGCGCACAATCAGCGGCAGCAAGGCCGTGCCGGCACTGGCGCAGAGAAAGAAGGCCAGTGCGCGCACCAGCACCGCCTGCAGTGGCTGCGAGCTGCGCGCATAGCGCCAGCCCGCGCGCAACGCACCGAAGAAACGCTCGGCCGGCAGCACCGCCTCCTCCACCGGACGCCTCCACAGCAATAGCACGACGATCACACCGAAGAACGAAACGGCGTTCAGGGCGAAAGTCAGCCAGGGGCCGACCATGCTCACCAGAATCCCCGCCAGCGCCGGCCCGATCGCCCGCGAGACGTTGATCCCGACACTGGACAGCGCCACCGCCGCCGGCAGTTCCGTCTTGCCTACCAGATCCGGGATCAGCGCGCTCCAGGCCGGCATCATCAGCGCCGTGCCGATGCCCAGCGCGAGCGTCAGCAGCAGCAGCGACGCCACGCCGATCAGGCCGTTCAGGCTGAGCAGCGCCAAGGCCAGCGCCACCAGCGCCATCCACAGCTGCACGACTAGCAGGTAGCGGCGCTTATCGACTATATCGGCCAGCGCGCCGGCCGGCAGCGCCAGGAAGAACATTGGCAGCGCACCGGCCACCTGGATCAACGCCACATGCAACGGGTTGCTCGACAGGCTGGTCATCAGCCAGCCGGCGCCCACTTCGTGCATCCAGGTGCCGATGTTCGAGGCGATACTGGCCAGCCACAGCCAGCGGAAGGTGGCATAGCGCAGCGGACTCCAGGCGGAGCCTGGCGCAGCGGCTTCGGCGACTCTGTCCATGGCGCTAGAAGGCAAAGCAGGAGCAGCCGAAGGCGCCCCAGAAGCCGTGGAAGTCGCTCACCGGCACGTTCGACAAGCGCGCCCGCTCATGGCTGTGGCTATGCACCGCGCAAGCTCCGGCGCACTGGTGGGCCTGGGCGACAAGCGGCGCAGCCGGCTTCCAGTGCCCCGGCACCTTGGCCACCGGCGACCAATCGGGGGTGACCGGCAGGGCTGGCGGGCCGAGCTTGCCGAACTCGGCTGCGCCGTACACCACCGTGGCGTCGACCACGGTGAGCACCGACTCCAGCCACTTGATCGCCTCGTCCTCGACGCTGAAGTAGTCAGCCGACAGCGCCGTCAGGTCGGCGAGCTGACCGACCTTGATCTGCCCCTTCTCGCCCTGCTCGCTGGAAAACCAGGCGCTGCCGTGGGTGAACAGTTGCAGCGCGACCTCGCGGCTCAGCCCCTGCGGATACAGCTGCAGGCCGCCGACGGTACGGCCGCTGACCAACCAGTACAGCGAGGTCCAGGGGTTGTAGCTGGACACCCGGGTGGCATCGGTGCCGGCGCCGACCGGCACGCCCTCGGCGAACATGCGCTCAATCGGCGGCGTCTGCTCGGCGGCCTTGGCGCCGTAGCGGTCGACGAAGTACTCGCCCTGGAAGGCCATGCGGTCCTGGATGGCGATGCCGCCGCCGAGCGCCCTGACCCGCTCGATGTTGTGCGGGGTGATGGTCTCGGCGTGGTCGAAGAACCACGGCAGGCCGTTGAACGGGATGTCGCGGTTGACCTTCTCGAACACGTCGAGCATGCGCAAGATGGATTCGTTGTAGGTCGCGTGCAGGCGGAACGGCCAGCGCTGCTCGACTAGGTGGCGGACCACCGGTTCCAGCTCCTGCTCCATGTTTTGCGCCAGGTCCGGGCGCGGTTCGAGGAAGTCCTCGAAGTCGGCGGCGGAGAACACCAGCATCTCGCCGGCGCCGTTGTGGCGCAGGAAGTCGCTGCCCTGCCCCGGCTTGACCATGGTGCTCCAACTCTTGAAGTCGGCCAGTTCTTCCTTGGGCTTCTGGGTGAACAGGTTGTAGGCGATGCGCACGGTCAGTTGGCCCTGAGCGGCCAGCTGCTCGATCACCTGATAATCGTCCGGGTAGTTCTGATAGCCACCGCCGGCATCGATGGCGCTGGTCAGGCCGAGGCGGTTGAGCTCGCGCATGAACTGGCGGGTCGAGTTGACCTGGTACTCCAGCGGCAGCTTCGGCCCCTTGGCCAGGGTGGCGTAGAGGATCATCGCGTTGGGCCGGGCGATCAGCATGCCGGTCGGCTCGCCACTGGCGTCGCGCTGGATCTCGCCGCCCGGCGGGTTGGGTGTGTCGCGGCTGTAGCCGACCACCTTGAGCGCCGCGCGGTTGAGCAGCGCGCGGTCGTAGAGGTGGAGGACGAACACCGGCGTGTCCGGCGCGGCCTTGTTCAGTTCGTCGAGGGTCGGCAGGCGCTTCTCGGCGAACTGGAATTCGTTCCAACCGCCGACCACCCGTACCCATTGCGGCGCCGGCGTGCGCGCGGCCTGGGCCTTGAGCATGCGCAGGGCGTCGGCCAGCGAGGGCACGCCCTCCCAGCGCAGCTCCAGATTGTAGTTGAGGCCGCCGCGGATCAAGTGCAGGTGCGAGTCGTTGAGGCCGGGAATCACCGTACGGCCCTTGAGGTCGATGACCTGAGTGGCGCTGCCGCGCAGGGCCATGGCTTCGGCATCGCTGCCCACGGTGATGAAGCGGCCGTCCTTGATTGCCACGGCGCTGGCGCTGGGTTTTTCGCGGTCGACCGTGTGGAGGCGGCCGTTGTGCAGGATCAGATCGGCGCTCATGGTGCTCCCCACAGGGCTGGCGAATGGCAGCGCGGACCACAGCGCACCAGCGGCGCCGAGCACAGAACTGGCGGCGAGGAACTGGCGGCGACTGCTGTCGGCTGGATCTTGGCTCATAAGGGGATCCCGATCTGGTCGAGTTGGAGGTCGGCCACTTGAGCCTCCTTGGCGACTCGGCGGGCACGGGAGTCGCGTGCTTGTCCACAGCAGTACGACGTCAACGAACCACACTGACGTGCCGTGATAAGCAATCTGAAAAACTTAGTCGTCCAGTGCAGCCCTGCCCGACCGCCCGTCGGTTATCACAGATGAACAAAGGCCCTAACACGGGCTTTTCGAGAGATGAACGGGTTATCTGCGCTGGCGTCGGGCACCCGAGTCGGCACAAAAAAGCCCGCACTCGGCGGGCTTCTTGTTTCAGGCGACAAGCTTAGTCATTGCTCGGCTTGTTCACCGCCTGCAGCACGTACTGCGGCAGGGCGAAGGCGCCCAGGTGGATTTCCGGGTTGTAGTAACGGGTGACGATGCTGCTGCCGGCGAAGCGTTGGCGCAGGGTCTCCAGCGGCAGTTTGCGGTGCTCGGGGTCGGTGCTGCCCCAGGCGAAGGTCATGCTGCCGCCGATGTAGGTCGGCACCGCGGCCATGTAGAAGTGCCAGTCGGCGAACAGGCTGTCCATGCGGCTGGCAGTGGTCTGCACCTCGTCCAATTGCATGAACGGCGTGCCGTTCTGGGTGACCAGGACACCGCCGTCGTTCAGGCAGCGGCGGCAAGCCTGGTAGAAGTTCTCGGAGAACAGCACTTCGCCGGGGCCGATCGGGTCGGTGGAGTCGGAGATGATCACATCGAACTTCTCCGTGGTGTTGGCGACAAAATTCATGCCGTCGTCGATCACCAGGTTCAGACGCGGATCTTCGAAGGCGCCGCAGGAGTGGTTGGGCAGGAACTCCTTGCACATCTCCACCACTGTGGCGTCGATCTCGACCATGGTGATGTGCTCGACGCTGCGGTGCTTGCGCACTTCGCGCAGGATGCCGCCATCGCCGCCACCGATGATCAGCACGCGCTTGGCCGCGCCGTGGGCGAGGATCGGCACGTGGGTGAGCATCTCGTGGTAGATGAATTCGTCGGCTTCGGTGGTCTGGATCACCCCGTCCAGAGCCATCACCCGGCCCATGCGGGCGTTCTCGAAGATCACCAGATGCTGGTGCTCGGTGCGCACTTCGTGCAGCAGCTTGTCCATGCGGAAACGCTGGCCGTAGCCCTCGTAGAGAGTTTCTTGGTAGTCGCTCATGGGGTGTTCCTCCCGAGAAGGATGATGGTGCGCGGCCCCCGGAAATCAGACCGGGTGAAAGGGCGCGCATTCTACGATGACGTCTGTGACAGGTCGAACAGCGCGGGCGAAATCGAAAGCCAGATTCGGAGCGACAAGCACCGGCGTCGGCGTTATCGTCTGGCCATGAACGATCACACTCCTGCCCGCGCCCGGCTGCGCCTGACCTATCGCGAGCCCTGGAACTGGCAACAGTTCCACAACCACTTCGCCCTGCGCACCTTGACCGGCGTCGAACGGCTCACGCCGCACAGTTATACCCGCAGCTTTCGTCTCGGCCCCCGCAGCGGCTGGTTCAGCGTCCGCCCGCTGGCGGACCAACCGGCGCTGGAACTGGGTCTCAGTCCGTCTTGCGCCGACCTTGCCCCCATATTGACCCCGCGGGTGCGGCGGATGTTCGACCTGGATGCCGATCCGGCGGTGATCGCCCGCCATCTGGGCCGCGACCCGCTGCTGGCCAGCTTGATCGCCCGCGTGCCGAGCCTGCGCCTGCCGATGGCCTTCGACCCGTTCGAACAGGCGGTACGCGCCATCGTCGGCCAGCAGGTCACGGTGAAGGCCGCGGTGACCATCAGCGGACGCCTGGTGCAGCGCCTCGGCGAGCCGCTGAGCGAGACGCCCGACGGCGAGCCCATGTGGCTGTTCCCTACCCCGGCGGCATTGGCCGAGGACCCGCTGGACGGCATCGGCATGCCCGGCAAGCGGGTACAGACCCTGCGCGGCTTCGCCCAGGCGGTGGCCGGCGGTGAATTGATCCTGAGCGTCTCCGACGGCGTCGAAGCGCTGGTCGAACGCCTCTGCGCGCTGCCCGGCATCGGCCCGTGGACCGCCGAATACATCGCCCTGCGCGCCTTCGGCGAGGCGGATGCCTTCCCCACCGCCGACCTCGGCCTGCTCAAGTCGCCGCTGTGGGGCGCCGAGGGCATCCGCCCGCGCGACCTGGCCGCCCGCGCCGAAGCCTGGCGGCCGTGGCGCGCCTACGCGGCGGTCTATCTCTGGCACAGCTACGCGGAGGACTGACCATGCACTACCGCTACCACCACAGCCCGCTCGGCCCGCTGCTGATCGCCGGCGACGAGCAGGGCCTGCGCCTGCTGCACATGGACGCCGCCCAACCCTGGGAGCTGGCGGCCGATTGGCACCCTGACCAGGGTGAACTGAACGAAGCCTGCCGCCAGCTCGACCAGTATTTCGCCGGCCGACGGCAAACCTTCGAGCTGCAGCTGGCGCCGGTTGGCACCGCGTTCCAGCGCCAGGTCTGGCAGGCGTTGCAGGAGATTCCCTACGGCCGCACCTGGAGCTATGCCGAGCTGGCTCGGCATATCGCCAAGCCCGAGGCGGTGCGCGCGGTGGGCACCGCCAACGGCGCCAACCCGCTGGCGGTGGTCATCCCCTGCCACCGGGTGATCGGCAGCAACGGCACCCTCACCGGCTACGCTGGCGGCCTGGAACGCAAGCGCCTGTTGTTGCAGCTCGAGGGCGCCTTGCTGCTGTAAGGACGACTGTTGTCGGCCGCACAGAGCAGTTCTGTAGGATGGGTTGAGCCCGCGATACCCATCGAATCGCCATCATGGGTATCGCTACGCTCAACCCATCCTACGGACTGCTGTTACAACTCGAGGGCGCATTGCTGCTGTAGGGCGACTGTTGTCGGTCGCACAGAGCACAGCCTGTAACCCGGCCTATTTGAGCTTATGCCGCGCGGCGTACAGGCAGACCATCTCCATGGCGATGGTGGCGCCGGCCAGCGCGGTGATCTCGGCGCTGTCGTAGGGCGGCGCCACCTCGACCACGTCCATGCCGACCAGATTGATGCCGCGCAGGCCGCGGAGGATCTCCAGCGCCTGGTGGCTGGTCAGGCCGCCGCACACCGGGGTGCCGGTGCCGGGGGCGAAGGCCGGGTCCAAGCAGTCGATGTCGAAGGTCAGGTACACCGGCTGGTCGCCGACCCGCGCGCGGATGCGTTCGGCGATCTGCTCCGGGGTCTGCCGGTGCACTTCACGGGCGTCCAGCACCTGGAAGCCCATCACGTCGTCGTTGGTGGTGCGCAGGCCGACCTGCACCGAGCGCGCCGGGTCGACCAGGCCCTCACGGGCGGCGTGGTAGAACATGGTGCCGTGGTCGATGCGCTGGCCCTCCTCGTCCGGCCAGGTGTCGCTGTGGGCATCGAAGTGGATCAGCGCCAGCGGCCCATGCTTCCGCGCGTGCGCCTTGAGCAGCGGGTAGCTGATGAAGTGGTCGCCACCGAGGGTGAGCATGGCGCAACCGGCCGCGAGAATGGTGTCGGCATGCGCCTCGATCGCCGCCGGGGTGGCCTGCGGTTGGCCGTGGTCGAAATAGCAGTCGCCGTAATCGACGGTGGCGAGCAGGTCGAAGGGGTCGAATTCCCAGGGGAAATGCCGCGCCCAGGCCATCTGCACCGAGGCGGCGCGCACCGCCCGCGGGCCGAAGCGGCTGCCAGGGCGGTTGGTGGTGGCGGTGTCGAACGGCACGCCGCTGACCACCAGATCGACGCCACGCAGATCGCGGCTGTAGCGGCGGCGCATGAAGCTGGTGATGCCGCCGTAAGTCGGTTCGGACGCGGTGCCGTACAGGCTGTCGCGGGTGATGGCTTGGTCGTTGTTGAAGGCAATGTCCATGGTCGCTACTCAATACTGGCTACGGAAACTGGTCCACAGGCGGGTGCGCTGGCGCTGTTCCTTGAGCGACTGGATCTGCTCGGGGAACAACTTGGCGCGCATGGCCGCGGGCGGGTAGATGTCGGGGTCGCCGGCCACCGCCGCATCGAGCAGCGGCGCCGAGGCCTGGTTGGCGTTGGCGAAGTACAGGCTGTTGGTCAGCTCGGCGATGGCCTCAGGCTTGAGCATGTAGTCGATGAAGGCACGGGCGGCCTGCGGGTGCGGCGCATCAGCCGGGATGACCATGGTGTCGAACCAGATCAGCGTGCCCTCTTGGGGGATGCGGTAGATCACCTCGAACGGCTGCTTGGCTTCCACCGCGCGGGCGGCGGCCATGCCGGCGTCGCCGGTGTAGGTCAGGGCCAGGCAGATGCTGCCGTTGGCCAGATCGTTGATGTGCTTGCCGGTGCCGACGTAGCGCAAATTCGGCTGCAATTGAGCGAGCAGCTGCTGCACCGCGGCGAGATCCTCGGCATTGCTGCTGTAAGGATCTTTGCCGAGGTAGTTGAGGGCGATGCTGATCACCTCCTGCGGCGAATCCAGCACGGCGATGCCGCAGTCCTTGAGCTTGCCGGCATATTCCGGCTTGAACAGCAGGTCGAGGCTGTCCAGTGCCACGCCTGGCAGACGCTGCTGCACCGCCTGCTTGTTGAGGCCGAGGCCAACCGTGCCCCAGGTGTAGGGCACGCCGAACTGGTTGCCGGGGTCGACGCTGGCCAGCTTGGCCAGCAGTTCCGGGTCGAGGTTGCCGGCATTACTCAGCTTGCCCAGCGGCTGCAGGGCCTTGGCCTGGATCGCCCGCGCCAGGCCACTGCTGGCCGGGAACACGACGTCGTAACCGCTGCCGCCGGTGAGCAGCTTGCTGTCGAGCAGCTCGGTGGTGTCGAAGGTGTCGTATTTGACCTGGATGCCGGTCTCGCTCTGGAAGCGCTTGAGCGCCTCGGGCGCCACGTAATCGGCCCAGTTGTAGATGTTCAGTTGTTGTTCTTGGGCCTGCAGCGGCAGGGCCAGCCCCAGCAGCAACGGCAATACGGCGAATCGCATGGCACAGCCTCCCATTCACGGATGGGCCGATACTGCGCCGTTTTTTCCTTCCGAAATATATGAAGCTTGCCACCCTGGCATTGATGGCTATCGAAGTATCAGGCGAGCCAAAGCCGGCCCATGGCGCCGGCTTCGTGGTTATCGGGAGATGGCGTTTCTCGCCGGCGGCACGCTCAAGCCCCGTGCCGCGAGCGCTCAGAGCCTGCTCACGATCTCGCGAGCTAGAGCCAGACAAGGCCCAACGTAGCGAAGCGGAGTAACAGCCGCAGGCTGGCCCGCAGGGTGAGCGTAGCGAATCAAATGGCCGAGGGAGCGGAGTTTACGAGCGGTAAATGAGCATGACTCGCTTCGCTCGCCCCTTCGGGGCCGCACTAAAGTGCGTTAGCCGCAAGCGGCTTTCCGAGGCCATTTTTAACGCCGTATGGCCGACGCGCAGCAGATCGTGAACAGGCTCTCAGAGCGCGTCGAGATCGATCACCGCAAAGCTGGCCACCGTCTCATGGCCTGCCAGCATCCCACCCTCGCGGGCCAGGCCGATGGTCTGCAGACCGGCCTGCTCGGCGGCATCCAGCTCCTCGACTATGTCGGAGAGGAACAACACATCGCCGGCCAGCACGCCGATGCTCTCGACGATGCGCGCATAGGACGCCGCCTCGCGCTTGGGCCCGGAGGTGGTGTCGAAGTAGCCGGAGAACAGCGGACTGAGGTCGCCGGCCACCGAGCAACCGAAGATCAGCTGCTGTGCCTGGATCGAGCCGGAGGAATACACGTACAGCGCGTAGCCCTCCTCCTTCCAGCGTTTCAGCGCCTCCACCGCATCCGGGTAGACGTGGCCCTTGAGCTGGCCGGCCTGATAGCCCTGCTGCCAGACCATGCCCTGCAGGGCCTTCAGCGGCGTGGACTTGCGGTCCTCGGCGATCCACTGCAGGAGGATGTCGATCACCCGCTCGATGCCGGCCTGCGGCTCACCGGCCTCGGCGCGCACGGCGGCCAGCTGCGCGGCGACTTCCGGCTGTTCGGCATGGCTCAGGACGAATTCCGGCAAATGCTCGGCGGCATAGGGGAACAACACGTCGAAGACGAAGCTCACCGCGCTGGTGGTGCCTTCGATGTCGGTGAGAATGGCTTTGATGGGCATGAACAGCTCCAAACATAGGGTGGATGGCGCTTCATCCATCCACCAATGACCCGGTTTCGGTGGACGAAAGGCGCGTCGGCCACCCTACAAAACGCCTCTCTCCCCCGGCCCCTCTCCCGTAAACGGGCGAGGGGAGCAAAGCGGCCGGTATGCGGACTTGCGATCACCGCATTGCCAGTCCCCTCGCCCATTCATGGGAGAGGGTTAGGGAGAGGGCAAAGCTTTAGTCATCCAAACGCGGAAAACGGCTGGCGATGTCTGCGCCGGTGAAGTTCGCCACCCAGCCCTCAGGGTTGTTGAACAGGCGAATGGCGACGAAATGCGGCTGCTCGCCCATGTCGAACCAGTGCCGCGTGCCGGCCGGCACCGAGATCAGGTCGTTCTTCTCGCACAGCACGGCGTAGACGTGATCCTCGATGTGCAGGGTGAACAGGCCGCGGCCGGCGACGAAGAAGCGCACTTCGTCCTCGCCATGCCGGTGCTCGTCGAGGAACTTGGCGCGCATCTCGGCCTTCTGCGGGTGGTCACGGTTCATGCTGACCACATCGACGGTGATGTAACCGCGCTCGCTCATCAGCTGGTCGATCTGCGGCCGGTAGGCGGCGATCACCTCATCCTGGCTGGCACCGGGGCTGATCGGCGCCTGTGCCTGCCAACGCTCGAAGCGCACGCCGACCTCGGCGAGGGTGGCGGCGATGTCTTCGACATGGGTCAATAGCTTGTTCGGCAGCTCGGGGCTGGATTCGTGGTAGACGGTCAAACTGCTCATGCGGGCTTCCTGACGATCAGCGGTTGATAATGGCGCGAACCTTCAGCTCGCACTCGAAGAGGAACTCGAAGGCTTCGATCTGGCGCAGCGCATCGCTCATGCGCGGTCCCCAAGTATAGAGACCATGACCGCGGATCAGATAACCGACGCACTCCGGGTGGTCGTCCAGCCAAGGCTGCACCTTGGCGGCCAGGCGGGCGATGTCCTGGTCGTTGTCGAAGATCGGCACGATGATCCGGCCTTCATGGCTGGTGACGCCGGAGAACGCCTTCTGCAGTTCGTAATCCTCCAACACCAAATGATCGCCGGGCGTCAGGCGCGACAGCACCGTGGCGTTCACCGAATGGGTGTGCAGCACCGCGCCGATCTCCGACTTCCAACGGTACAGCTGGGTGTGCAGCAGGGTCTCGGCCGAGGGTTTCTTGCCCGGCTCCAGGCTGTTGCCGTCCAAGTCGGTGGCCAGCACGTCGTCCTGCCCGAGTTGACCCTTGTGCTTGCCGGACACGGTGAGCAGCGCCTGGCCGGCGGCCAGACGGGTCGAATAATTGCTGCTGGTGGCCGGCGACCAGCCGCGGCCGTACAGGAAGCGCCCGGCTTCGATGATTTCCTGGGCCAGTTGTTCGCGGCTCATGCGCGTTCCTCTCCAGAGTCAGATAAACGAATGCCGATGATAACGGCAGCGGCCAAGGCCACCAGGCTGGCGATGGCGAAAGTCCAGCCCGGCCCCAGGCTGTTCCAGCTGTAGCCGGAATACAGTGCGCCCAGCGCGCCGCCGGTGCCGGCCATGGCCGCATACAACGCTTGGCCCTGGCCTTGCTGCTGCGGGCCGAAACTGCCCTGGACGAAATGGATGGCGGCGGCATGGAAGCTGCCGAAGGTCGCCGCGTGCAGCAACTGGGCGAACAGCAGCACCGCCAGATGGTCGGCCAGACTGCCCAGCAGCAACCAGCGCAGTGCGGCGAGCAGGAGGCTGGCCAGCAGCACCTGGCGCACGCTGAAGCGTGCCAGCAGGCGGTTCATCACCAGGAACAGGATCACTTCGGCGACCACCCCGAGCGCCCACAGCTGGCCGATCAAGCCGCGGCTGTAGCCGAGGTGTTCCAGATGCAGAGTCAGGAAGGTGTAGTAGGGCCCATGGCTGAGCTGCATCAGCGCCACGCCGGCATAGAAGGCCAATACCCCAGGGCGGCGCAGCTGGCTGAGAAAACCGCCCTCGCCCGCTTGGCTGGCGCGCGCCTCGGGCTGGGCGTTGGGCACCCAGTAACTACTGATGACGATGCCGGCCATGATGCCCACCAGCGCCCAGGGGTAGGCATCCAGGCTGAACAGCTCGAACAGCTGGCCGAGCCCGACCACGGTGAGGATGAAGCCGATGCTGCCCCACAGGCGGATCTGGCTGTAGCGCGCCGCCTGCTCACGCAGGTGCGCCAGGGTGATGACCTCGAACTGCGGCAGCACCGCGTGCCAGAAGAACGCATGCAAGGCCATGATCAGCGCCAGCCAGGCATAGCTGTGGCTGATGAAGATGCCGGCGAAGCAGATCAAGGTACAGAACGCGCCGAAACGCACGATGGCCAGCCGCCGGCCGGTGTGATCGCCGAGCCAGCCCCACAGGTTCGGCGCCACGCAGCGCATCAGCATGGGAATCGCGACCAGCTCGCCGATGCGCGCGCTGGAAAAGCCCAGGTGATCGAAATACAGCGCCAGAAACGGTGCCGTGGCGCCGAGCAGGGAGAAATAGCACAGGTAGAAGCTGGACAGGCGCCAGTAGGGCAACGCGGCGGTCATGCCTACACGCTTGTAGGTTCGGTTGAGCGCAGCGATACCCAACAAAGGCGGCGCTGGGTATCGCTACGCTCAACCCAGCCTACGGAATGGCTCACAGTTGTGGCAGCACGGGGGTGCTGACGCGGACCCCGGCGTTCTGCGCACGATGGCGCAGTAGGTGGTCCATCAGCACGATAGCCATCATCGCCTCAGCGATCGGCGTGGCGCGGATACCGACGCAGGGGTCGTGGCGGCCCTTGGTCACGACTTCGACCGGGTTGCCGTTGACGTCGATGGAGCGCCCCGGCGTGGTGATGCTGGACGTCGGCTTCAGCGCCAGGTTGGCGACTATCGGCTGACCGGAGGAAATGCCGCCGAGGATGCCGCCGGCGTTGTTGCTGAGAAACCCTTCTGGAGTCAGCTCGTCGCGATGTTCGGTGCCGCGCTGGCTGACGCTGGCGAAACCGGCGCCGATCTCCACGCCTTTGACCGCGTTGATGCTCATCAGCGCGTGGGCTAGTTCGGCGTCCAGGCGGTCGAAGATCGGCTCGCCGAGGCCCGGCGGCACACCTTCGGCGACCACGGTGATCTTCGCGCCGACCGAATCCTGGTCGCGACGCAGCTGGTCCATGTAGGCCTCCAGCTCCGGCACCTTGGCCGGGTCGGGGCTGAAGAAGGCGTTCTGCTCGACGCTGTCCCAGGTCTGGAAGGGGATCTCGATCGGGCCGAGCTGGCTCATATAGCCGCGCACCTGAATGCCGAGCGTGGCCAGGTATTTCTTGGCGATGGCGCCGGCGGCCACGCGCATGGCGGTCTCACGCGCCGAACTGCGGCCACCGCCGCGGTAGTCGCGGATGCCATACTTGTGGTGGTAGGTGTAGTCGGCGTGGGCCGGGCGGAACAGATCCTTGATCGCCGAGTAGTCCTTGGACTTCTGGTCGGTATTGCGGATCAGCAGGCCGATCGGGCAACCGGTGGTCTTGCCCTCGAACACCCCGGAGAGGATTTCCACCTCGTCATCTTCCTGGCGCTGGGTGGTGTGGCGGCTGGTGCCCGGCTTGCGGCGGTCGAGGTCGCGCTGCAGGTCGTCCAGCGACAGCTCCAGCCCCGGCGGGCAACCATCGACGATGGCGACCAGGGCCGGGCCATGGCTTTCGCCGGCGGTGGTGACGGTGAACAGCTTGCCGTAGGTGTTGCCGGACATGCAGGGCGCTCCGCGAAAATCAGCCGAAAACAAAGGCTTCGGAGTATACCCGCCACGCCCGAGCAGTTCATCCACGAACCTTATTCCAACCGGCGCATCCAAGCTGCCATGTGCCCATTGAAGTCGAACCCCATGCTGCGAGTGCTCGCCTTGACCCTTTCCCTGTTCGCCGGCGTGGCCCAGGCCATGCCGTTCACCGTGCTGCAACGACCGATCAGCCTGGACACCGGCAGCGGTGAGCTGCACGGCACCCTGCTGCTGCCGAAAAGCCCGGAGGCCGTGCCCGTTGCCCTGCTGATCGCCGGCTCCGGGCCCACCGACCGCAACGGCAACAACCCCGACGGCGGCCACAACGACAGCCTCAAACGCCTGGCCCAGGCACTGGCCAAGCACGGCATCGCCAGCGTGCGCTATGACAAACGCGGGGTCGCCGCCAGCCGGGCCGCCACCCCCGACGAGCGCGACCTCAGTGTCGAGCAATATGTCGCCGATGCCGTGGCTTGGAGCCATCAGCTCAAGGCCGACCCGCGTTTCGCCCGGTTGATCCTGATCGGCCATAGCGAAGGCGCGCTGATCGCCAGCCTGGCCGCCGAGAAAGCCGGGGCCGATGCGCTGGTGTCGCTTGCCGGCAGCTCGCGGCCGATCGACCAAGTGCTGCACGAGCAGCTGCAGTTCCGCCTGCCACCGCCGCTGCTGGCCCGCAGCGACGCACTGCTGGCCAGCCTGAAGGCCGGCCAGGTTGACGACGCGGTGCCGGATGAGCTGCAGGTGCTGTTCCGCCCCAGCGTGCAACCCTACCTGATCTCGCTGTTTCGCTACGATCCGGCCGCGGCCTTTGCCCAGCTGCGTATCCCGGCACTGATCGTCCAGGGCAGTCACGATATCCAGATCGGGGTGAAGGATGCGCAGGCGCTGAAAGCCGCCAAACCGGACGCCGAGCTGCTGCTGATCGACGGCATGAACCATGTGCTGCGCATCGTGCCGGACGATGTGCGGCGGCAGTTGGCCTCCTATAACGACCCGCAGCTACCCCTGGCGCGGCAGCTCAGCGAGGGGGTCATCGAATTTATCCACCGCAATGGCACAGTGGCAGTATCCAGTTCCGGCAAAGCCGGCCGATAATCCGGGCATTACCTGGCATCAGCGTACCAGGACGCTGCCCATGACCGACACCACACCCCCACAAACCGGGGCCGAGGCCACCGCCCAGGCCAACCAACCCCATCCCTGGGCCGAGCTCGGCCCGGAGCAATTCCATCTGCTGCGCCTGGCGCCGCTGGCGACCGACCGGTACACCGGCATGCGGCCGCTGCGCTTCGTTGAGCTGGGCCGAATGGAGCGCCACAGCCCAATGCAGAGCCTGTTGCGCCTGAGCATTCATCTGCCCGGCCAGCGTCTGCGCCGCGAGCAGAATGTGCTGGAGGTGTGGGCCGATCATCGCAGCAAGGAAGTGCGCTTCGGCGCCGATAGCGGCCTGCATCTGGAGCCGCTCAACCGTGGCCTCGGGCGCTTCTTGCTGGCGCAAGGCATCGCCTGGGCCAAGCAGCGCTGGGCGCACTACCGGGTGGAAGGTGGCGCGCTAGGGATCAAGGATGCGCTCAGCGACGATGCGCGCGCCCGTCGCGACCACTTCCTGCGCACCCAGGGCTTCGAGGTCGGCTATCAGGATGCCCTGCAGCTCAAGGCGCAATACAGCGCCGACCGAGTCAATGCGCTGCACAGCGACTGGCACAAGGACAAGGTACAGATCGTCGGCCTGCTGGACGCCGCCGCCATGCTCGAACAGGCCGATCACAACCTGCAGGAGCAGGAGACGAAGATCCGCAAGCTGGAAGAGCGCATCACGGTATTCAAGCGCGAGGACGGCACGCTGCGCTTCACCATCACCTGCCTGGTGGCGTTCGCCGTGTTCCAGGCCGGCCTGCTGATCTGGATCGCAACCCGCTAAGTCATAAACCGTAGGTTGGGTTGAGACGCGCAGCGGCGATACCCAAGGGCGGAGTTTTGGCTATCGCGGCACTCAACCCAAGCTACGCATCAGCCCTTCACCCGCGACTGGAACAGCGCCTGGTGTTCGCGGCACTGCGCGGCGGCGAGCAGGAACACGCCGTGACCGCCGTGCTCGAACTCCAGCCAGGTGAAATCCACTTCCGGATACAGCGCCTCGACATGCACCTGACTGTTGCCCACCTCGACGATCAGCAGCCCCTGCTCGGTCAGATGGTCGGCGGCCTCGGCCAGCATGCGCCGCACCAGGTCCAGACCGTCGTTACCGCAAGCCAGACCGAGCTCCGGCTCATGCTGATATTCGGCGGGCATGTCGGCGAAGTCTTCGGCATCGACATAGGGCGGATTGGAGACGATCAGATCGAAGCGCTGTCCCGGCAGGCCGGCGAAGCCATCGCCCTGCACGGTGTAGACGCGCTCTTCCAGTTCATGCCGCTCGATGTTCTGGAAGGCGACTTCCAGGGCCTCGAAAGACAGGTCGGCGAGCACCACCTCGGCCTGCGGGAATTGGTAGGCGCAGGCGATGCCGATGCAGCCAGAGCCGGTGCAGAGGTCGAGAATGCGCGCCGGCTCGTGCGGCAGCCAAGGCGCGAAGTGACGCTGAATCAGCTCGGCTATCGGCGAACGCGGGATCAGCACACGCGGGTCGACCACGAACGACAACCCACAGAACCACGCCTCGCCCAGCAGGTAGGCGGTCGGCACACGCTCCTCGATGCGTTGCTTGAGCAGCGCCTGAACATGCTCGCGCTCGTCATCCTCGAGGCGGCAGTCGAGGTAGCTGTCGGCCATTTCCCAGGGCAAATGCAGGGCACCGAGCACCAGCTGGCGCGCCTCGTCCCAGGCATTGTCGGTGCCGTGGCCGAAGAACAGGCCTTCGGCATGAAAGCGGCTGACGGCCCAGCGAATATGGTCGCGCAGGGTGCGCAATTGCGACGAGGAAACGGTCACGGCGGCATCTCCAGATAACAGGCGCGCATTCTAGAGCCTGGGGGAAAACTCCGCGAGGGCGGAGAGAATTGCCCGGTAAACGGTTTAGAGGTTCACAGCGTCGACGCGGGGAGTGACAATGGTGGCATTGCGCGTATGTCAGGAGTCCGCCATGTCTCAGCCCCAAACCCTACTTCAGCTTACTGGCCGCAGTTACGCGCCGGCCAGCCTGCAGCATGCCTGCCTGATCATCATCGATGCCCAGGAGGAATACCGCAGCGGCATGCTGCCACTGCCGGGTTTGGATGCGGCAGTCGGCGAGATCACCCGCCTGCTGGCCGCCGCCCGCGCCGCCGGTACGCCAGTCATCCACGTCCGCCACCTCGGCGTGCCAGGTGGCTTTCTCGACCCCCAGGGCCCGCGCGGACGCTTTCTGCCCGAACTGGTGCCGCATCCGGGCGAGCTGATCGTCGAGAAGCGCCTGCCCAATGCCTTCGCCGGCACCGAACTGCATGACCGCCTGCAAGCCCTCGGTCGTCTCGACCTGATCATCTGCGGCTTCATGACCCATTCCAGCATCAGCACCACCGTACGCGCCTGTAAGGACTATGGTTACCGCTGCACCCTGGTCGATACTGCCTGTGCCACCCGCGACCTGCCTTGCGGCGACGGCGTGATTAGCGCCACCGAACTGCATCGCGCGGAAATGGCAGCCCTGGCCGACAACTTCGCCGCGCTGGTACCGCACGCCGCTGCACTGATTTGAGCCGCGCTGGCTGCAGAGCCATAGCGCTTTTCCACCGGGAAGCCGGTCTAACCAGCGCAGCTGGCCGGAACCTCACCGCCTGAGGCCGGTCATACCGCCGATAACCTTTGAGGAAGTCGGAATGAAATTATCCGGTGGGTTCAATGCCCGTCGCTTGCGCCAACGTGGCCCGAGCATCTGGCGTTGGCGCTTTGGCGCGGCACTGGCCGCCCTGTTCGCCACCCTCGGTGTGCTGCTCGCCATGGCCGGGGCCGCCACCCTGCTCGGCCGCCCGCCGGCCCTCGGCTCGCTCAACGCCACGCCCGGCGCCGCCATCACCCTGCTCATCGTCGGCTTACTGCTGCTGTGGATCGGCGTGCTGGCCTGGCGTAAATGCCGGCGGCGCCTGCGCAACAGCAATGACCTAAGCATCGCCCCGCACCTGATGAAGAAGCGCGACTGACGCACGCCCCCCATCAAGGGTTAAACTAGCGGGCCTTCGCGGAGGCCCCATGCAAGACGACGACTTTTCCCTGTTTCATGCCGAACTGCGTGGCGTCAAGCCGATCAAGCACGACCGCGCCGATGTCGGCAAACCCAAGGCCGACCGCAACCGGATCACCACCCTGCGCCAGGCGGCAACTACCCGCGTGGATGCAGTGAAGGTCGACGGCCTGTCCGATCAGTTCGTCATCGACGTCGGCCCCGAGGACGAACTGCACTGGGCCCGCGATGGCGTGCAGGAAGGCCAGATGCGCAAGCTCAAGCTGGGCCAGATCGGCTTCGAGGGCAGCCTCGACCTGCATGGCATGACGGTGGAGAAGGCCCGCGACACCCTCTGGGAGTTCCTCGCCGAGGCCTGCAAGCTGGAGGTGCGCTGCGTGCGGGTCACCCACGGCAAGGCAGTGCGCAAGGACGGCAAGCGGCCAATGCTGAAAAGCCACGTCAACACCTGGCTACGCCAGCACCCCCAGGTGCTCGGCTTCACCTCCTGCCTGGCCAAGCACGGCGGCACCGGCTCGCTCTATGTGATGCTCAAACGCACCATGCTCGACGGCCGTGACGAGTAACCCATCACTAGCACTTAGAGCCTGCCTCGGAGCTGCTGCGCGTCGGCGATGCTGCGCTAAAAACAGCCTCGGAAAGCGGCTTGCCGCTAACGCGCTTCAGCGCGACCCGAAGGGCGAGTGAAACGAGTCATGCTCATTTACAGCTCGTAAACTCCGCTTCCTCGGCTGTTTTTGCCTTGTCTCGCTCTAGCTCGCGATATCCGAGACAGGCTCTATAGGCACTGAAATCGCTCAGAACGGCCGAAAAACCCGGCCATTCTGGCGGCGCCCACCCTTGCCAGCCGAGCTGTCGCGCCCTACCCTGCGCCTTTGTGTAAGAACCCCCACAGGAAGATCCATGTCCCTGGAACAGAACTACACCGCGATTCTCGGCCTGGTCGGCGAGAACGCTTCCCGCGAGGGCCTGCTCGACACGCCCAAGCGCGCCGCCAAAGCCATGCAGTACCTCTGCCGCGGCTATCAGCAGACCCTGGAAGAAGTCACCAACGGGGCGCTGTTCAGCTCCGACAACAGCGAAATGGTGCTGGTGAAGCACATCGAGCTGTACTCGCTGTGCGAGCACCATCTGCTGCCGTTCATCGGCAAGGCCCACGTTGCCTACATCCCCAACGGCAAGGTGCTCGGCCTGTCCAAGGTCGCGCGGATCGTCGACATGTACGCGCGTCGCCTGCAGATCCAGGAAAACCTCAGCCGCCAGATCGCCGAGGCCGTACAGCAGGTCACCGGCGCGCTCGGCGTGGCCGTGGTCATCGAAGCCCAGCATATGTGCATGATGATGCGCGGGGTGGAGAAGCAGAACTCATCGATGGTCACCTCGGTGATGCTCGGTGAGTTCCGCGAAAACGCCGCCACCCGCAGCGAATTCCTCAGCCTGATTCGCTAACGCGGCGCTGCAACGAAAAAACCGGCCTCTGAGCCGGTTTTTTCGTTTCAGTGGTTGCGCCCGTCGTAGCGCGTTATCTCGTAAGCACCGAGATCGACGCCCTCCAGGCACCTCACGTTGATCGCCGTCATCGGCGTGCCGTCCGGTGCGGATGCCTCACTGAACGGCGAGCAGCCGCAAACATCGCAGAAATGATGGGCGATCTTGCGGGTATTGAAGCGATAGGTCGGCAATTCGTCAGCCTTTGGCGACTTCAGTTCGAACTTGTCGCGCCCGACGAACCAGAGCAGGCCGCCCCGCTTGCTGCACAGCGAACAGTTGCAGTCCAGCAGCTTGTCGATGTCGCCGGTGACGCTGAAGGAAATCTTGCCGCAGTGGCAACCGCCTTGATAGCGCATGGTCTTGCCCTCGCAGTGTGCCTGTGGGATCGAACCACAACACTAATCCAGGCCAGGGCGGCTAGCTAATCGCGGGCAGAAAAAACCGGCCAGCGGCCGGTTTTCTGTCCTGCAGGAGCGAATTTATTCGCGAACCTGGAGCTCCGCGCGACCCTCATCGCGAATGAATTCGCTCCTACACAGCATTGCGCCAGCGGCGAGCTTTGGGTCAATGGCTCAGCCGAGCATTGCCACATGCCGCGGATGGCTGGCTACCCGCGTGAGCCAGGCCTGGATAGCCGGATAGGCGCCGAGGTCGAAGCCGCCCTCATGCGCCACGTGGGTATAGGCGTACAGGGCGATGTCGGCGATGGTGTAGCTGTCACCGACCAGATAGGGCGTGCTCTTGAGCTGCTGCTCCATCACCCGCAGGGCCTTGTGGCCGCGCGCATGGCAGACCTCGTACTCGGCACGGCGCGCTTCCGGCAGGCCCTCGTAGAGCTGGATGAAGCGCGCCACCGCGACATAGGGTTCATGGCTGTACTGCTCGAAGAACTGCCACTGCAACACCTGGGTGCGCAGGCGTGGCTCGGTGGGCAGAAACTCGCTGCCGTCGGCGAGGAAATTGAGGATGGCATTCGATTCCCACACGCAACTGCCGTCTTCCAGCTGCAGCACCGGAATCTTGCCGTTGGGGTTCATCGCGAGAAATTTCGCGGTCTGGGTCTCGCCCTTCTGGATATCGACCGGCACCCACTTCGACTCTTTGCCGAGCAGGTGCAGCATCAGCTTGACCTTGTAGCAGTTGCCGGAACGGTAATCGCCGTAGACCTTGTACATCGTAACCTCCTGTTAGGCCGCTGCGCTGGCTTGCGCCTGGCGGATCACGCTGGCCAGGCGTTGCAAACCCTCGCTCAGACGCTCCGGTGCCACGTGACTGAAGTTCAAACGCAGATAGCCGGGGTTCTGCTCCGGATGGGTGAAGAACGGCTCGCCGGGCATGAACGCGACATTCTGCGCCAAGGCCGGCTGCAGCAGTGTACGGGTATCCAGCGGCTGCTTGAGGGTCAGCCAGAAGAACAGCCCGCCCTGCGGGATGTTCCAGTCCGCCAGCTCGCCGAAATGCTCTTCCAGCGCCACCTGCATGGCGTCGCGGCGCAGGCGGTAGAAGTCGCGCAGCTCGGCCAGGTGGTCGCGATACTGCTGGCTGCCCAGCCACTGCAACGCCTGCCACTGGCCGATGCGGTTGGTGTGCAGGTCGGCCGACTGCTTGAGGCGCAGGAAATGCGGGAACAGATCCGGCGTGGCAATCAGGAAGCCCACGCGCAGGCCCGGCAGCAGGGTCTTGGAGACCGTGCCGGTGTAGACCCAGCTGGCCTTCTGCAGGCGGCTGACGATCGGTGCGGCACGGCCTTCGTCGAACACCAGCTCGCGATAGGGCTCGTCCTCGATCAGGGTGACGCCGAACTCGTCGAGCAAGGCCGCCACCGCCTCGCGCTTGGCCTCGCTGTAGCGCACGCCGGACGGGTTCTGGAAAGTCGGGATCAGGTAGGCGAAGGCCGGTTTGTGGTTTTCCAGGCGCTGCTGCAGTGCCGCCAGCTCGGGGCCGTCGGCCTCCTGTGGCACGGTGATGCAGTCGGCGCCGAACAGCTGGAAGGCCTGCAGCGCGGCCAGGTAGGTCGGCGCTTCCAGCAGCACCTCGGTGCCCGGATCGATGAACAGCTTGGAGGCCAGGTCGAGGGTCTGCTGCGAGCCGCTGACGATCAGCACCTGGCTGGCCTCGCAGGCAATGCCCAACGCCCGCGCTTCGGCGGCGATGGCCTCGCGCAACTCCGGTTCTCCCTCGCTCATGCCGTACTGGCCCATGCTGGCCGGCATGTCCGCCCACTCCACCTTCGGCAGCATCGGCTCGGCCGGCAGTCCGCCGGCGAACGACATGACTTCCGGGCGCTGCGCCGCAGCGAGGATTTCACGGATCAGGGAGCTTTTCAGGCGGGCGATGCGTTCAGAGAAGGCCATGGGTCACCGGTAGCGAAGGCAGGGAAAAATAAGTCAAACTGGTTGACCGAAACTACGATGCCGTCGGCAGATACGTCAATATGCTTGACCTGAAAAACTCGACCACTCAGCAGCTCGCCCTGGAAGCGTTTTTCTTCGGCTACCAGGCGTTTACCACCAAGCCGGACGAGATGCTGGCGCGCCGCGGGCTGAGCCGGGTGCACCATCGCATCCTGTTTTTCATCGCCCGCTATCCGGGCCTGAACATGAAACAGCTACTCGCCGCCCTCGGCGTCAGCAAGCAGGCGCTGAACACGCCGCTGCGCCAGTTGATGGAAATGCATCTGGTCGAGAGCGTGACCGCCGCGGACGACAAGCGCAAACGCCTGCTCGGCCTGACCGCCGAGGGCGCCAAGCTGGAAACCGCGCTGCGCCATGAGCAGGCCAAGTTGCTCCAGCGGGTGTTCGCCGAGACCGGCGAAGCCGCGGCCAACGGCTGGCTGGCGGTCAATCAGGCGCTGGGCAAGACTCGTCTGCCGGGTAGCGACGCGGAAGATTGAGGCGGAACACTTCGCCATCCTTAGCAAGATCCGCACAACTGTATCGCCATTTGCGCCCCTCGCTGTACCGCGACGCCGGGCGCCACCGCGCATAGGCTGGGTCCTCGTCACCCGAGAGTCCCGCCATGAGCCCCGAACTGCTGCTCGCCTTCGTCCTCTTCGCCTTCGTCACTTCGGTGACGCCGGGGCCCAACAACATGATGCTGCTCGCCTCCGGGGTGAACTTCGGGGTGCGCCGCAGCCTGCCGCACATGCTTGGCATCAGCCTGGGCTTCATGGTGCTGGTCATCGCCGTCGGCCTCGGCCTGGGCGAGCTGTTCCGCCTCTACCCGCCGCTGTATGCCGCATTGCGCTACATAGGCGCGGCTTATCTGCTCTACCTGGCCTGGAAGATTTCCCATGCGGGTGCACCGCAGGGCAACGACGGCAGCAACGCCAAGCCCTTCACCCTCCTGCAGGCCGCCGCCTTCCAGTGGGTCAATCCCAAGGCCTGGATCATGGCCATTGGCGCCATCACCACCTACACCCCGCAGGAAAATTTCCTGGTCAACGTGGTGCTGATCGCCGCCCTGTTCGCCCTGGTCAACTGCCCGAGCGTCGGCCTGTGGACCGTTGCCGGCAGCTTCCTGCGCCGCTGGTTGGACAACCCGCGCGTGCTGCGTCTGTTCAATGTTGGCATGGCCCTGCTGCTGGTGGCCTCGCTCTACCCTATCCTCACCGATTTCCACTGATCGCACTGACAAGGACGCCCGATGACCGAGGTCACCCAAGCCCCGCTGCGCCCACTTGCCGATACTTCGCCTTCGGCGGTGGTCGCCGGTTTCATCGCCATGCTCACCGGCTACACCAGTTCGCTGGTGCTGATGTTCCAGGCCGGCCAGGCCGCCGGGCTGAGCACTGGGCAGATTTCCTCGTGGATCTGGGCGCTGTCGATCGGCATGGCGATCTGCACCATCGGCCTGTCGCTGCGCTATCGCACCCCGGTCACCGTGGCCTGGTCGACCCCCGGAGCGGCTCTGCTGATCACCAGCCTCGGCGGCGTCAGCTATCCCGAGGCGATCGGCGCCTATATCACTTGCGCGCTGCTGGTCATCGTCTGCGGCCTGACCGGCAGCTTCGAGCGCCTGGTGCGCCGCCTGCCCGCTTCGCTGGCCGCCGCCTTGCTGGCCGGGATCCTGTTCAAGATCGGCAGCGAGATCTTCGTCGCCGCCCAGCATCGCCTCGGCCTGGTGCTGGCCATGCTGTTCGGCTATCTGCTGTTCAAGCGCAGCCAGCCGCGCTACGCGGTGCTCGCCGCCCTGCTGATCGGCACGGCGGTGGCCGGCGCCCAGGGTCTGCTGGACTTCAGCGGCTTCCACCTGCAGGTGGCGACGCCGGTGTGGACCACGCCGAGCTTCTCCCTGGCCGCCACCATCAGCATCGGCATTCCGCTGTTCGTGGTGGCGATGACCTCGCAGAACATGCCCGGCATCGCCGTGCTGCGCGCCGACGGCTATCGGGTGCCGGCCTCGCCGCTGATCAGCGTGACCGGCATCGGTTCGCTGCTGCTGGCGCCGTTCGGCTCCCATGGCATCAACCTGGCGGCGATCAGTGCGGCGATCTGCACCGGCCCGCACGCCCACGAGGACAAGAGCAAGCGCTACACCGCCGCGCTCTGGTGCGGGGTTTCCTACGGCATCGCCGGGATCTTCGGCGCCACCCTGGCGGCGCTGTTCGCCGCCCTGCCCAAGGAGCTGGTGCTGTCGATCGCCGCGCTGGCGCTGTTCGGTTCGATCATCAACGGTCTGACCAACGCCATGAGTGAGCCTAAGGAACGCGAGGCGGCGCTGATCACCTTCATGGTCACCGCCTCGGGGCTGACGCTGTTCTCCATCGGTTCGGCGTTCTGGGGCATAGTCGCCGGCGTGCTGACCCTGCTGATCCTCAACTGGCGGACGGACTGACTCGGCTGCTTGTTGGGTATCGCTGCGCTCAACGCCAACCTACACCATGGATCAACGTAGGTTGGCGCTGGGCTTGCGAAGCCCAACATTCACGCCCAGCAAAAACAATAAAGGCGCCTCTCGGCGCCTTTGCTGCTCAAGCCTCGGCGGCCAACTCCCTGCCGTGCGCGCGATTGACCCACCAGCCGAAGCCGGCGGCGGTGAAGAACATGATCAGGCTGTAGATCGCCGCCGGAATCGCCATGGTCGGGTTGTTCAGCAGCATCGGGCTCAGCGCCAGGGCGATGGCCAGGGTGCCGTTGTGGATGCCGATCTCCATGCCGATCGCCACCGCCTGACGCTGCGACAGGTTGAGCAGGCGCGGCACGCAGTAGCCTACCGCGAGGCTGACTAGGTTGAAGCACAGCGCCGCCGCCCCGACCAGCGGGGCGTACTCGACGAAGGTCGCCCAGTCCTTGACCACCGCCATCAGGATGATGATCGCCAGGAACAGCGCGGAAATGATCTTCACCGGTTTCTGCATGCGCTCGGCGAAGGCCGGGAAGCGGCTGCGTATCCACATGCCGATCGCCACCGGCCCGAGCACCACGGCGAACACCTGCACGACCTTGGCGAACTGCAGCGGAATGGCCTGGTCGCCGCTCATGAAGTGCGCCAGCGACAGGTTGACGATCAGCGGCATGGTGAGGATGGCGATCACCGAATTCACCGCCGTCAGGGTGATGTTCAGCGCCACATCGCCGTGCGCCAGGTGGCTATAGAGGTTGGCCGTGGTGCCGCCCGGCGAGGCCGCCAGTAGCATCAGCCCCACCGCCAGCGCGGCCTCGAGCTGGAAGCCCTTGGCGATGAAGAAGCAGGCCAGCGGCAGCAGTAGAAGCTGGCAGCCGAGGCCGATCAGTACCGGTTTGGGGAATTTGACCACGCGGGCGAAGTCCGCCAGGGTCAGCGACAACCCCAGGCCGAGCATGATGATGCCCAGCGCGAGGGGGAGAAATACGGTATTCAGCAGGCTTGCGGTCATTGTTATTGTTCTCTTCTTCTATGAATAGGCCTGCCTGGATTCTGCGCAAGCGCTCAAGCTTGCGGTAGTGGCCTGGCGCGCCAGAATCCGGCTACGCTTGTAACAGAATGCAAAAAGGCGCCGGGTGGCGCCTTTTCTTGCACCTCAGATCGCCGTCGACCCTCCATCCACTGCCAGGGCCTGGCCGGTGGTGAAACTCGCACCGTCGCAGCACAAATAGAGCACCGCCGCGGCGATTTCCTCGACCTTGCCGACCCGCCCGACCGGGTGCATGGCGGCGGCGAACTCGGCTTTCTTCGGATCGGCCTGGTAGGCGCGGCGGAACATGTCGGTGTCGATCACCGCCGGGCATACGGCGTTGACGCGGATTTTCTTCTTCGCGTATTCGATCGCCGCCGACTTGGTCAGGCCGATCACCGCATGCTTGGAGGCCGCGTAGATGCTCATCTTCGGCGCCGCGCCGAGGCCGGCCACCGACGCGGTGTTGACGATCGCGCCACCGCCCTGGGCCAGCAGCAGCGGGATCTGGTGCTTCATGCACAGCCACACGCCCTTGACGTTGACGCCCATGATGGCGTCGAACTCGGCTTCGCTGCCCTCGGTCAGCTTGCCCTTCTCAATCTCGATCCCGGCGTTGTTGAAGGCGTAGTCCAGACGACCGTAGGCGGCGATCACCCGCTCCATCAGCGCCTTGACCTCGGCCTCCTTGGTGACGTCGCAGCGGATGAAGGTCGCCTCGCCGCCGCCGGCGCGAATCTGCTCAACCGTGGCTTCGCCGCCCGCGGCATCGAAGTCGGCCACCGCCACCTTAAGCCCTTCGGCGGCGAAAGCCAGCGCGGTGGCGCGGCCGATACCGGCAGCTGCGCCGGTGACCAGGGCTACCTGGCCGGAAAAGGTCATGCTCATGGGTAAATCCTCTGCGCGAGTGGGAAAGCGACGCTCAGTCTAGTCAGCGAGCCGCTCGGTCTGGCAGCACTATCAAGGGTCGCGCTAAGGCCTTATCCAGCAAATTGATTAAGCCACTCGGGGCTTAATCAGCAGAATGGATAGTTCACCATTCCGCTGCCTGGCGAAAACTTGCCGGATCGAGCGCCGGGGACTATCAACAAGGCTTCAATGACCAATGAGTGTCCCGCCATGCCTGCTCAACTCAACCGCCAGTTCCTGCTCGCCCAACGCCCGGTCGGCCTGCCCGGCCGTGACACCTTCAGCTATGTGGAAAGCGCGATGGCTGAGGCTGGCCCTGGCCAGATCCTGGTGAAGAACGAATACCTGTCGCTCGACCCGGCCATGCGCGGCTGGATGAACGACGCCAAGTCCTACATCCCGCCGGTCGGTCTCGGCGAGGTGATGCGCGCGCTCGGTGTCGGCAAGGTGATCGCCTCGCAGAACCCGAACTTCGCCGTCGGCGACTACGTCAACGGCGCGCTCGGCGTGCAGGACTACTTCCTCGGCGAACCGAAGGGCTTCTACAAGGTCGACCCCAGCCGCGCGCCGCTGCCGCTGTACCTGTCGGCGCTGGGCATGACCGGGATGACCGCCTACTTCGCCCTGCTGGACGTCGGCGCACCTAAGGCCGGCGATACCGTGGTGATTTCCGGCGCCGCCGGCGCGGTCGGCAGCATCGCCGGGCAGATCGCCAAGATCAAAGGCTGCCGCGTGATCGGCATCGCCGGTGGCAAGGAGAAATGCCAGTTCCTCATCGACGAACTCGGCTTCGACGGCGCCATCGACTACAAGAGCGAGGACCTACACGCCGGCCTCAAGCGCGAATGCCCGAAAGGTGTGGATGTGTATTTCGACAACGTCGGCGGCGACATCCTCGACGCCGTGCTGACCCGTCTGGCGCCCAAGGCGCGGGTGGTGATCTGCGGCGCGATCAGCCAGTACAACAACAAGGAAGCGGTCAAAGGCCCGGCCAACTACCTGTCGCTGCTGGTCAACCGCGCACGCATGGAGGGCTTCGTGGTGATGGACTACGCCGCGCAGTTCGCCGATGCGGCCAAGGAAATGGGTGGCTGGATGGCCCAGGGCAAGCTGAAGAGCAAGGAAGACATAGTCGAAGGCCTGCAAACCTTCCCGGAAACCCTGCTCAAGCTGTTCAGTGGCGAGAACTTCGGCAAGCTGGTGCTGAAGGTTTAAGCATCCAGACCGACACGGATGCCCGCTTCGTAGCCCGGATGAAATCCGGGCTACGAACTGCTTTGTAGGATGGGTTGAGCCTGCGATACCCATCGAACCGCCATGATGGGTATCGCTGCGCTCAACCCATCCTACGGACTCGGTCCCCGCCTTCGCGGGGATGACGGTGGGGGCAGAACGCTTCCCTTAACCTCGTCATTCCCGCGAACGTGGGACCGCGGCTTTATCGCGGAACAGCGCTTGCGCTGGCCCGAAGGGGAATAATCCAGAGAGCCAGCAGAACTGCGGGTTGCACACGCCCTACAGAAAAAGTTTCGGCCCCTGAACGGGGCCGAATTTTTACGCCAGCTCGGCGACCACCGCCGCCAAGGCCTGAGCCGGGTCGGCGGCCTGGGCGATCGGCCGCCCGATCACCAGGTAATCCGAGCCGGCTTCCAGCGCCTCGCGCGGAGTGAGGATGCGGCGCTGGTCGTCCTGGGCGCTACCGGCCGGGCGGATGCCCGGGGTCACCAGTTGCAGAGCCGGATGCGCGGCCTTGAGCGCCACGGCTTCCTGGGCCGAGCAGACCAGGCCGTCCATGCCGGCTTTCTCGGCCAGCGCGGCGAGGCGCAGCACCTGTGCTTGCGGCTCCATATCCAGACCGATGCCGGCCAGGTCCTCGCGCTCCATGCTGGTCAGCACGGTCACGCCGATCAGCAGCGGTTTCGGCCCACTCAGCTTGTCCAGGGTTTCGCGGCAGGCCGCCATCATGCGCAGGCCGCCGGAGCAGTGCACATTGACCATCCACACGCCCAGCTCGGCGGCGGCCTTGACCGCCATCGCCGTGGTGTTGGGGATGTCGTGGAATTTCAGGTCGAGAAACACCTCGAAGCCCTGCCCCTGCAAGGCCTCGACTATGCCCGGGCCGCAACGGGTGAACAGTTCCTTGCCGACCTTGACCCGGCACAGCTTGGGGTCGAGCCGGGCGGCCAGCTGCAACGCGGCTTCGCGGGAGGGGAAATCCAGGGCGACGATGATGGGAGTCTGGCAGACGGACATGGCTGGGCTCTCGGCAAGGCGGAATCGGCGCGCATTGTAGCGGAACCCACCTCCAGCTGTTGACCCGATGATCAACCGCGCGGCACGACCGAAAAGAAAAAACGGTGTGCGACGCGACTCGTCGCACACCGTTCCAGGACGCTCACAGCCTCCGCTGTGACCGCGCGCTTCAGACCAACTGGAAGTCCGCGACAGTCACATTGGCGGCGCTCACCCCCACCAGGCGAATGCTGTCTCCGCCGATGGTGATCAGCGTATCGGCCACATCGGCGGCGATGCTCACGTTGCTGGCGAAGGTCACGGCAGTGAAGCCATAGCTGGCGACATTGAGCAGGTCCTGACCACCGCCGGCGACGGCATCGAAGCCGATGATCATGTCCTGGCCGAAGCCGGCACCGAACACGAAGATGTCGTTGCCGCTGTCGGCCAGCATGATGTCGTTGCCGGCACCGCCGGTGACGCTATCGTTGCCGGCGCCGCCATCGAGCATGTCGTCGCCGTCGCCGCCATCGAGCGCATCATTGTTGGCCCCGCCGGCGAGTTCATCGTTGCCGGCCCCGCCCACCAACAGGTCATCGCCGGTGCCGCCATCCAGGGCATCATCGCCGGTTCCACCGAGCAGAGTATCCACGCCCGTACCGCCATTCAGGCTGTCATTGCCCGCGCCGCCGTCCAGGCTGTCGTTGCCGGTGCCGCCGTTCAGGCTGTCGTCACCTGCCCCTCCGAGCATGTTGTTGGCCAGCGTGTTGCCGACGGCGACGGTGGCGCCGCCGAGCTGCACGAAGTTTTCCAGGTTGGCGGCCAGGGTGTAGCTGGCGCTGGTCGAATACACGGTATCGCTGCCGGCACCGGCCGCTTCGACCAGCACATCGGTGGCGACGTCGATGTAGTAGCTGTCATCGCCGGCGCCGCCGACCAGGCGGTCGTTGCCCAAGCCACCGTCGAGCACATCGTTGCCGGCCCCGCCGGTGAGGGTGTTGGCCAGGGCATTGCCGATGCCGGTGAAATTGCCGCTGCCGACATAGGTCAGATTCTCGACGTCAGCCGTCAAAGCGTAGAGGCCCAAGGTGGTCTGCACCGTGTCGGTCCCCTCACCCACCGCTTCGCTGACCAGATCGCCGGCATCGTCCACCACATAGCTGTCGTTACCGGCGCCACCGGTCAAGGTGTCGGCTCCGGTGCCGCCATTGAGGGTGTCGTTACCCGCGCCGCCGAGCAGGGTATCGGCACCGTCACCGCCGAGCAGCGTGTCGTTGCCGATGCCGCCGTCGAGCAGGTCGTCGCCGGCCAGGCCGTTGAGCACGTCATTGCCGCCATTGCCGAAGGCGATGTCGTCACCGGCAGTCAGCACCGGGCCGTTGGCCGCCGCGGTGCCGTTGTACAGATCACCCACCACCGCCGTTGGCGTCGAAACCAGGGTTTCCTCGTAGCCGCCATCGTCGGTGTAGCTGAGCACCACCCGCAACTGCTGGCCAACCTGCGCCTGGGTCGGGATGAACAGGTTGTCGTTGGCACCGGCGATGTCGACCCACACCCCGGCGGCCAACACCTGCCACTGGTAGTTGAAGGTCGAGAAGAAAGTGCCGTTCGCATCGAGGAAGTTCGGCGAAACGAACAGCGGCTGGCCTTCGGTCGGCCTCAGGTCATCGATGTCCACCGTGCCTTCCGGCGCCCGGTTGATCAGCCACATGAACTGATCGGCGAACTGCAGCATCTCGATATTCAGCAGCCGATCCGTACCATCGGAGAACACCGCGCCCTCGCCCACGGCATTGGTCGGGTCGACCGTCACATGCTGCACCGTCCAGCTGCCGTCGGCGTTCTCGAACACGCTGTAGTTGGCGCGCGCATCCCAATACAGCGCGGTATCGATATCGCTTTCCTGGTTGCCGTTGAGCACCTCGCGCACGATCTTCAGCTGCCCGGGGTTGATCTGCCGGTTCATCATCTGCGCCTGCAACTCGGTCATGTTCTCCGCCGCGTGCTCGACACCCAGGGCATCGGTCCAGCTGATGCGCACGTTGAGCCAGGAATCGCCGTCGATGATGTCGTCGCCGCCACGGCCCATGATGGTGTCGCTGCCGCCGCCGCCGAGAATGATGTTGCCGGCGTTGTAGACCACGGCATTCGGGTCGGCCTGGGCCTCGCCACCGACTATGGCCTGCAGCCCGCTGATGCGGTCGACCCCCGCCTGGGTCAGCTCGTGGTTGAGCAGGGTCAGCAGCTCGGCCTCCAGTTCCGGATCGTTGCTGCGGTTGTCGCCGAGCAGCACGTCATCGAACTTCCAACCGGACAGGCCCTCGACCTGATCGAAGCGGTCGCGCAGGATGTCCGCCTGCTCGGTGGTGAAGATCGGAATGTTCAGGTCGGTATTGGCCGCCAGCGGGTCGTTCTTGTGGATCGCCCAGTCGAAGCCGAACATGCCTTCGTTGCGCTGGATGCCCAGGCCCTGGACCATGATGTCGTCGCCGGACTCGCCGTCGTAGTCGGTGTCGTTGCCGTTGCCGTCGAGCACGTCGTGGCCGATGATCGGGCTGTTGAAGAACAGCTCGGAGTTGTCGCCGGCCAGGGTATCGAAGCCCTCGCCGCCCTCCATCCAGTCATCGCCCTCGTTGCCGAGCAGGAAGTCGACACCGCCGCCGCCGCGAATGAAGTCGTCGCCGCGGCCGCCGAACACCTCCTTGCCATCCGGCCCGGCGAGCACGAAGTCGCTGCCGTCGCCGGCGAAGATCAGGGTCAGGCCATTGCCGGCATGGATCACGTCGTTGCCGCCGTCGCCATGGATCAGAGCCGTGGCGCCGATATCGGTGCCGGCGTCGGTGATCAGGTCGTCGCCCTCGCCGCCATGGATGATGTCGACGCCGAAGCCGCCTTCCAGCGTGTCGTTGCCGCCATCGCCCCACAGGGTGTCGTCGCCGTCGCCGCCGATCAGCGTGTCGTTCTCCGCCGAACCGCCGAGCACGGTGTGCTCGCCACCGCGGAACTGCAGCAGGTCGGTGTCGCCGTCACCGTCGAGGTCCTGGCGCACCACCTTGGAACTCAGCGCCTGACGGATCGGGTCATCCCAGGTCGGATCGGCGCCGATCTGCCGCTGGGTTTCGATCTCGAGAATATGATCGACGTTGGCGAACAACAGCCCAGGCAGGTGCGAGGAGTTCGGGTCGCCGAGGTCGGTGTTGCGCATCACCAGATTGGAGAAGGAGTTGGCCTCCAGTTCGTTGAGCAGGTTGGTGCCCTGCACGCGGCTCAGGTAATAGAAGCGGTCGCCGTTCTGCAGGTTCTCGATCTGCATCTCGAAGACGAAGTTGAAGGTCGAGCCGAGCATGCCGCCGAACGGCATCTTCTGCTCGGCCAGACCGCCGATCCAGAAGTCGATGCTGTTCAAGCCACTGTTGGCCGCGCTCCAGGTACCAGTGCTGTTGAGGAAGGCCTCACGGTCGGCCGGCGCGCCGGCGCCGCCCATCACCAGCAGGGTGGCGGCGGCACGTTTCGCTTCCAGGGTGTCGGCGTCAAGGATGCTCTGGTGCTTGCCATAGGCGGCGATGAAGTTGATCACCGAGGCCGGGTTCTTGATGTTCATGGCGAAGTCGACCCAGCTCGCATAGGGCTTGAGCTGGCTGTCGCCGGTCAACTCGAAGAACTGCTCACGCGCCGCATTCAGCGACGGCACCCCGGTATCCCGGGCCCGCGCGATGTTGATCGCCGCCAGGTCGAGCGGCAGCCCGACGAGGTTATTGCGCAGCGCCTCGGTGACGAATTCGTCGATCTCGTTGCCGACCTGCCGCGTCATGCCACGGATGATCGCCCCGGCCGCCTCCTCGGCAGTCACCCCGCTGGCGGCGAATTCCAGGGGGTTGAGGAAGGCCTCGATCAGGCCGATCTGGTTGTTGGCGCCTATGGTCCCCGTCTCGAGGTCCATGCCGATGCGGTCCACGGTTTCGCGCAGCATCGAGTGACCGAAGCGGTACACCACGTGGGCGAACTCGGCAAAGATCGCCGGGTCGATGTCGGCGGTGTTGGAGAACACGAAGGGGTCGATGTTCGGCTGCACGGTGCGGGCGAACTCCTCGAACACCATGTGCTGGTACTGCATTTCGTTGACGAAGCGCGCGGCCTGGAACAGCCGTTCGCCATCCCACACCAGCGCGGCGATATCGAGCGGATCGGTAGGCACTGCGCCGACATCCACCAGCAGCCATTCGTTGAGGAAGGCCAGGTCGCCGGAGTCGAGGATGGTCTGCTTGTTGGCGTCGACCAGGCGGTTGTGCTCGGAGTGGAACACATGGTGCACGGCGGTCAGGCCGATGTTCTCGTTGCCGCGCCCGTCGCCGGTGATGTAGTGGGAGTCGAGCAGCTCATTGTCGTACTCCAGGTTATTGCCGCGGTTGTCCACCAGCACAGCATTGCCGGCCAGCGTGTCGCCATCGGCCGCCAACGAACCGTCGGCATTGAACACCGGTTTGGCGGTGTGGGCGATATCATCGAGGAAGGCGTGGCCGGTGCGGATCGCCAACTGGGTGCTGATCGGCGCGTCCGGATTACCTTCGACCACGGCGATGCCATTCGGGTGATCGGCATCGACCGGCACCCGTACATACAACTGTGGGTAGCCGTTGTCGCCACGGATGAACTCGCCATAGGGGTCGACCAACAGCATCGGCACATTGGTGACGTCGTAGTCGGCCAGGTCGATGCCCAACACATCGCGGGCCTGCGCCTTGATGTCAGCCCAGGTGGCCAGGCCGCCATTCTGGCCGTCGAGCATGTGACCGGTGGCCATGGGCTTGCCGTCGACCAGCACGTATTCGCGCAGGAAGGTCTGATGCGAGCCGTTGGAGGTGTAGGTCTGGTTCTGGTCGATGAACGGCGTGGTCTGGTTGACATGCTCGTGCACGTCGTCGGGGGTGCCCAGCTGGCCATCCGGCCCCGCCTGGTTGGTGGCGCGGGTCAGCACCATGAAGTTGGTCGGGCTGCCGGGGACGTACAGCGGGTCGTCCGGCAGCAGCGGGATGAGCACGGTGCCGCTGCCGCCCTTGTTGACCAGGTCCAGGCCGTGGTCGAAGAACTGGCCGAACAGGGTCATCCACGAGTTGAACGGCGCGGTCAGGCCCTCATCGGCCGAGACGTTGGGGATCACCACGCTGTCGTTTTCCACGCTGAGACCGGCATTGCTCAGCAGGGTATCGAGTTGCGTTTGCGCAGCATCGGCGGCAGCCGCAGCGTCCTCGCTGGCGGCAACCAGTTCAGCGTGCCCAGTCTGAGCAGTGGCAAGCACGGCGGCGGCGGCATCGGCCACATCGGCGGCGGCAGTTGCGGTTGCGCGGGCCTCTTCAGCCGGTAGTTTGAGCGCGTCCGCCTCGGCCTTGGCGCTGTTGAAGGTGGTAACCGCCGCAGTAAGTTGGGCCAGCGCGGCGGCCCACGCCGCGGTATCGGCCGGATCGGTCGCCACCAGTGTCGAACTGGCCGCCACGACCGCGCCATTGGCCGTGGCAACCTCGCCCAGCGCCACACCATAGTTCAGCTCGGCCTGATCGGCGAGCGTGTCGGCATCGGTCGCCGCCAGAGCCTTGGCAGCGTAATCGGCCTGCAGCGTTGCGAGGCTCGTCCCGCTGTTAGTCACAGCCTCGGCGGCCTGCTGCGCAGCGGCCGCGGCAGCATCGGCCGATTTGTTGGCCTCATAGGCTGCGATGATCTGACTGGCCATCTCGGTCGAATTGCTGACCCCGGCGGCTTCAAGCGCGGCAATGATCGCAGCCGGGTTGTTCAGCGACTGGTCGACAATCAGGTTGCTGATGGTGCGTGGCTGCGAGTCGAAGACGAAGCCGTTAGTCTGCAAATAGCTGCTGAGCGGAGTCGCTGGCGCCGGCCCCGGACCATCCGGGTCGAAGCCTTCGGCGGTGTTGAACGCAGGATCGAGCAGACGTCGCATCAGCTGATCGGCCGAGCCATACAGCTCCTGCCCCGGCACCAGACTGTTGAGCGTCCCATCGACCGTACGCAAACCCTCCGGTAGTAGCGGGCTCTCCACCATGGTGCGCAGAAACGCCGATTGCTCAGCCAATGTGGCGTTCGGATTGGCCGCCAGAAAGGCCGCATGGGCCTCGGCAATCTCGATTTGTTTGAGGATGTACTGCAGATCCGCTTTGTTGACTGTTAAGGTAGCCATTGTCGTTTTCCTCGTTGCAAAGCGCGGTGAGAAAACCACATGCAGCCGAACCCGCTGCAACAACGTGGCTAATGCGTTGCCGCTAATCGAATGATGTTTTTTCGGATAAAGGGGCTACCGCACGCCAGGCGCTAGCTGGAGCGTTTTCACTTCAGATAGAAGTGGCAGGGAATGCAGCCCCTTCGATACCAGCAGCAGGTCGCACGACCTGAACTGCCGTCAGGCTGCTGGGGGGCCATGCAGTTGGACCGATGACGGGCCCCCGAGGTCGGGAGCGGTAGTGACGCTGTCCATGAGCTTTCTCCTGGCGGCCACGCTGGGAAAGAACCGTTCTTCCGGTCCAGGCCTGGTCAGCCGTTACACGCCTCCACTAAAGGCGCGCGCCATCACACTGTCAAGCAAACGACGATTTATCAAAAAAACCAAATTACAAACGCAACTTACTGATATCTATCATTTTTACAAAAAATCTAAGACCAAAGTCCGATATCTAGAATGCACTTCTCACGCCTGTTTCAAAATATTTCAAGACGGAAAAAGTGTGCGAGTTGAGCTGGCTTAATGATTCCGGACACCCTTGAAGGCCGGCAATCTACCGTCCAACAGCGAGGTGTTACCGCCCCCTGAAAATGAGCAGAAAAGCGGCTTTGCGAATTACGAGGCGAGCATGACGATGGGGCTTATGGAGCGGTTACCCTCGGCCGTGGGAGTCGCTGCGGCTTAGTGGGTTCAGCTTTCGGCAGCCCTGCCGCAGATACTGCGACAGAGACACTGACCGGAAGGGCAAACAGAGGGGAGGAAAAATGCGTTCTACGCAGGGGGAGACTTCTTGTCATTTATGCTCTTAGAGCAACACTTCCTAAAACCGCAGAATCTAACTTAGCCGCCCCTCCTCTTTGCCAAACTTGCCAAGGATCAGGGTTCGATCCGGCGCTGCTGATGTATCCAGTCGACGATCTCCCCTTCCGGGGTATAGCCGTTGACCGTCTCGCGCAGCAACTGACGCACTTTAGCGTAGTCGTCCTGCTCAACGGCCTCGAGCAATGCCGCCAACACTGCCTTGAGAGCCTCCCAGGCTAGATGCTCCTCATTGGCCCGCATGATCATCGGGTGATCAGTTGGGCTGACGTTATCGCCGATCAGCAATTCCTCATACAGCTTCTCGCCAGGACGCAAGCCGCTGAACTCGATGGCGATATCCCCGTGAGGATTCTTCTCCGAACGCACACTGAGGCCGGAAAGATGGATCATCTTTTCCGCCAGCTCGAGAATCTTCACTGGCTGGGCCATATCCAACACGAACACATCGCCGCCCTGCCCCATCGAGCCGGCTTGAATCACCAACTGAGCAGCCTCGGGAATGGTCATGAAGTAACGGGTGATATTCGGATGCGTGACCGTCACCGGCCCGCCGCGACGAATTTGTGCATAGAACCGTGGGATCACTGACCCCGAGGAGCCCAGCACATTCCCGAAACGCACCATGGTGAAACGGGTCTTGTTGACCTGATGGACGGCATCCTTGTCTGCAAACAAAACCGGACCCGATTCCCGGCTCAATGCCTGCAAAACCATTTCAGCCAGGCGCTTGGTGCTGCCCATCACGTTGGTCGGCCGCACCGCTTTGTCGGTGGAAATCAGCACGAAATGCTTAACGCCTGCCCTCACCGCAGCCTGAGCGGTGTACAGCGACCCCATGACGTTGTTCAGCATCCCCTCGGCAATGTTGTGCTCCACCATCGGTACATGCTTGTAGGCGGCCGCATGGTAGACAGTGTCCACCTGCCAGGTCCGCATAATGTCCAGCAGCCGCTCTGGATTGCGGATCGAGCCCAGGATTGGCACCAGCCGTAGCGGCAAGGACTCACGCTCGATCCTTTGCTCAAGCTCGGTATGGATGCTGTACAGATTGAACTCGCTGTGCTCGAACAGCAGCAGCGTTGTCGGTTCACTCGCCATGATCTGGCGGCACAACTCAGAACCGATCGAGCCTCCAGCGCCAGTCACCATAATGGTCTGACCACGAATGCAACGCTCGAACAACTCCTGTTGCGGCGGAACCGCATCACGCCCGAGCAAGTCGGTGATATCCACTTCCTGGATGTCATCGACCTTCACCCGCCCGCTGGCCAGATCCATAAAGCCCGGAACACTGCGTACATGCAGCGGGAACTGTTCAAGGTGCTCTAACACCTCGCGCCGGCGCCCGCGAGAAGCCGAGGGAATTGCCAGCAATATCTCCTGCGCCCCCGTTTCCTCGATCATCTGCTTGATATGCTTGGGCTTGAACACCCGCAGTCCGGCAATTACCCGATCGGCAATGCCGCTGTCATCATCTATGAACGCCACCGGGCGCATCGCGCGCCCCAAGCGCAAGGCCCCCACCAACTGGTTACCAGCAGCCCCAGCACCATAGATCGCCACTTTAGGCAAACCGTCATCACGGTTCATAAAGGGCATCGGCTGGCTGACTGAAAACCAATCGCCCATAAAATACTGGCGCATTCCCAGGCGTAACCCACCGAGCATCACCAAACTCAACCACCAGTAGTTGAACACCAGTGAGCGCGGCACAGCTACTGGTGCATCGCGGTACCAATACACCGCCAGGGCGAGGAACAATGCAGACAGGGTGACGGCCTTGGCGATAGCGAGTAGCGCATCGTTACCGAAGTAGCGCATCACCGCCCGGTACATACCGAACCTCACGAACAGCGGGATAGCGATCAGTGGCGCGGCCACAAACAGCCAGAGGTGCCCTCCCCATGGATGAATCAGGTTGTCGGTGCCCAGGCGCACGACAAACGCCAACCACAAAGCGGCCCACACAAGCGCCACATCCGTGGTCAGCTGCAACAAGCGCTTGGAACCACGCGGCAGCCGCAACAACCCTTCGCGCAACTTATCAACAGTCCTTAACACAAGAGCGTCCTCGAAATCTTTAACAACCCAATAAGCGGATCTGCCGCAACGCAGTTAATCTTCAGCGCCAAACGCCCACCCAACCACGCATGGAATCACTGGGTAACCGGCGTTCCCTGCAGGGATATCATCCGACTCACTGTCAACATCCGCACGTAATACTCGGAAACGCACTCAACCGCCCCCTCTCACCTGGAGAGGGACCTGGGGTGAGAGGCGACTCTACTCCCGCTCCCCAGCCTTGAACCTTATCGCCAACCACACCAATGGCAGGTAAGCCAGTAGCAATCCCACGGCACCATCCACTCCACCTAGCCCGACCCAAAGCGCAACTGGCAGCAGCCAGAAAAGGTTCAGCACCGCCACCGCCAGCGTCACCGGCAAGTGTTTGCCAAACTGGCGCGATGCGTACTGGTAAGCATGGCTGCGGTGTGCCTCGTACACCTTATCGCCCCGCAGCAGCCTGCGAAACAGTGTCCATGTGGCATCAACGATGAACACCCCCAGTAGAATCAACCAACACCACAGCAACTGTGGCGCCACCCAGGCGGCTTGCAGCGAGAGCACACCCAGCGCAATACCGAGAAAGCCACTGCCGGCATCCCCCATGAAGATGCGCGCTGGCGGGAAGTTCCAGAACAGGAAGCCCGCCACCGCCACTGCCAGCGACAAGGGCGCTAGTGCGGCAGCCCCCTCGCCTAGCAACAGATAGAGCAACGCGCCGCCCAAGCACACGCAGATCGCCTCGACACTGGCAATACCATCAATGCCATCCATAAAGTTATACAGATTGAGCAGCCAGACCAGGTAAAACGCCGCCAGCGCATAACCCAACCAGCCCAGTTCCAGGTCGAAGCCGAAGATCACCAGCGACGGCAACCCCCCCAACCAGCCCAGAGCCCAACCGGCTCCGATGAAATGCGCTAACAGCCGCCAGCGCGCAGCGATATGCCCATGGTCATCGAGAAATCCCACCACGGCGATCCAGCCCCCCGCCCCTAGCAAGGCCCACATCACCGGCCATGCCAACACGCCGATTGACGCCAACAGCGGCAGTGCCGCCAGAAAGCTGAGCACAATGGCCACCCCGCCCCCGCGCGGCGTGGGTATCGAATGCGAACTGCGCCCATTGGGAATATCCATCAGGCTGCGCGCCAAGGCATAACGGCGCAAGGCACCCGTCAGAAAAAGAGAAACGCCGGCCATGGCCGGCAGCAGCCACCAAATCGTCATCAAAGGTCAACTTCCTGAAGCAGATAAAACAACAGCGTGCGCCGAGGATGGCGCCCCTACAACAGTAGAGCCTGCTCACCGCAACTTCTGCACGCGCATACTCTGTAGAAGCCGCGCTCTCGCCGCGATGCGGGCCATAGACCCACACTGTAAACGACAAGTTCAGCCACCCCGACCAGCACCTGCCAGCCGAGCGTATTGGCAATACGCGCCCCACTCCAAACGCATCCCGATCGACCGGAGTCTTGAACTCAACCGTTGACAATTCGCCGCCGGCGATCAGGGCTGGGGCCTCCGGGGTTGCCTGGTCATGTTCTGCGGCGCCACATCATTACGTGTGATGCTCCAAAAAATGCGTTGCCGTCTTGCGTAGAGCCGCATCAACGCTGACTGGCGGCGCCCAACCCAATAACTCACGTGTCTTGCTGATGTCGACCTGTAGCGAGCTGCACAATCGACGAGATAGAGCCCTCTTCCCCAGCATCGCCGCCCCCGCTTCAAGCAGCCAACTCGGCACCGGCAACAAACGGGCCGGCTTTCCCAAGGCCACGCCCATTCTGCGTAATAACTCGGTAGTTGAGAGATCCTCACCATCACTTACCAGAAAAGTCTGGTTCGCTGCAGCAGGGTGATCGATACAGGTCACGATCAGATCAACCAGATTGTCCAAGGCAACCAGGCTACGCCGGTTATGAATAGCTCCCAGGGGCAGGGGAACACCTTTACTAACAGTTTTTATCAATCGCCCAAAGTTACCTGGAGCTTTTGGTCCATACACCAACGGCGGCCGGATAATCACTATCTCCATGCTTGTCTCCGCCGCTAACTGACGTAGCCCCAACTCAGCCTCATGCTTGGAAACAGCATAAGGCTCATTTGGGCTGGGCAAGTCATCGGCAGTGAATGGACGAGAGCTTTGATTGCCATTCACACCAATTGAACTAATAAAAATAAAGCGCTCGACTCCGGCTTGCGCTGCTTGCCGCGCAAGAGCCAGGGTTCCACTAACGTTCACACGACGAAACGCTACAAGCGGGTCATCAGCGGTTTCATTCAGTACATGAGCCCGGGCGGCTGCATGAATAACGACCTTTACACCAACAAGTGCTTCCGACCAACTGGTATTTGCAGAAAGGTCACCGACCTGAACACAATGAACACCGCCAGGAAGATCAACCGACTGGCGACGCAAAGCAGCAACGGGTGAGTAGCGACCATCATTTAACAAGCGATGAATCAGTGCTTGGCCAACAAATCCCCCCCCCCAGTGACGAGGATCATTTACTTTCCTTTACTGCATAAATAAAAAAATGAACGCTGCAAATAACCACTTAAAATACCTCCGAAAAATACTCTACACCGTGCATACCCCACTACTAGCAAGCTCCCTCATGAGCCTTGAGTATACTTCATGAGACCTTCGTACTCCTGAACCAATAAACGACTCAAATAGATACTATCAAAATTTTCATACACACGCTTATATGCTTTGGTAGCCATTTCCGCTCGGATTCCTACATCGGAGGCCACCTTAACCAACGCTTGAGCTAACGCTTGATAATCTCTTACCGGAACAAGAATTCCAGTTTCACCATTCACAACGGCGTCGGAAAGGCCGTAAATATCGGTGCCTATGGTTGGAACTCCCATTGCAGCCGCCTCGATCACAACAGTTCCGAATCCCTCTCGGTAGCTGGGCAGACATAACACATCAGCAATCGACATATACTTTTCTGGCTCGCGGGAAAAACCAACCAAACGGACGCGCTGCTGAGCATTTTCATCAATTACGGAATCAAAACATTGTCGACCATCGACTTCGAAAGGGCCGACGAAGACTAAATGGGCATCGACCCCTTGGGCGATGACCTGATTGAATGCTTGAGCTAGCTCTCTTACTCCCTTGTCGCGAGTAATCCTGCCGACAAACAATATTAAGAAACTCGTTTCCGGTATACCAAGATCTTTCTTTAGACTCGATCTATCTTCTTCGGAATAGCGCTTGGGATTGAAACGCTGCAAATCGATACCAGCCAGAGATCCCTCTCCCAGCACAAATATCCTAGAGTCTTTCACTATACCATTGTCTACCAAAAATTGCTTTTGGCTAAAGCTGTCTGTATAGCAGCGAGTATTAAGTCGTCCGATTACCTTGTCACACCACTTGAGGATATGCTTTTTCACCCCGGACATAGTCACCCAAGGCTGCCCAGTAAATGTATGCAAGCGTACGCTTACGCCCGACATCTTACCGGCGATCGCACACAGCAAGCCAGCCTTGGGCGTAGTTGAATGTACAATATCAAATCTTCTTTCATTAAATAGTTTGACCAATGCGTACAAGGCCTTGAGATCGCTTAGCGGGCTTATACTTCTTGATATATTGACCTCAACAAAACTCATCTCGTCGAGATCATAAGCGTCGGCACTGAGATCGTCTTCGGCACTTGAAACAACCGTAAGATCAGCACCTGACTCCTTGATAGCGTCGAGCTGCGTACGCAACTGCGTAAAAATAAAAAATTTAACCGTTGAAACTCGGGCAATACGCAAGCCATTCATCTACTTAGCCACTCTTCTTACCAGTCGCATCCATTAGATGGCGGCAATACTGGCGCAGACCGATTTCAATACCTACTCCAGGAGAAAAACCCAGACAACCCTCTATCTTTTCAGTCGAGTAAACCGCTCTAGTCATCAAAGCATTTATACGCCCTTCCGAAAGCGGAAAACCCGGGATTAACTTCGCAAAAAAAATTATTGCCTTGACGATAAGAATAGGCATTATCGGGGTCCACCCCCCCCCCACTTCACTTTTCACTAACTGCACGAATGAGTACTGATCAATAACGTCGGAAACGATGAAGTCGTTGCCAGAAGCTATCGGATTCCCCATACAACTAATAATAGCGTCAACCACATCATCGACATGAACATAATTCATCATGCATAAGCTAGGCCTTCCTATGAAGAAGAACAATTTACGCCTGATCACCTGAATCAACTGAGCCAGTGACTGATTAGACATACCGTCACCAAACACATTTGACGGTCTAATGATAGTATAAGGAATCCCCCTGGCACGACATATATCACTCACAAGAAGATCACCTTCCGCTTTAGTGATCTCATACTCCCCCACTGGATTGAAAGGATGGCTTTCCCGAATCACCCCCGCGCCCTGAGGCCCATAAACACCAACACTACTTAGCTGAATCCAATGCGTTTTATTCTCGGTCGAAAGGGAGGACAATGCATATTGTATTGAGTCAACATGAAGTCGACGCATCAATGATTCATTTCTTATCTCACCAGCACAATTAATTACCACGTCATAATTGGATAGATCGGGGTACGTTCTATCGACCATGTCGCCAACATGGATTTTCACTGCCGGCCCCAGAAGGCTTTTTGCACGCGCCGGGTTCCTTGTCAACAAAGAGACTTCATGACCGTCGCCAATGAGCTTACTTATTAAAGCTCTACCTATAAATCCCGCCGCCCCAAAAACAAATACCTTCACAAGCACCTCGACTTTAGCCCGCAGGTTATTCACACCTGTACAGTTCAACAGGATTAAGAACGACTACCAAATTAACTTAATAAATCACTCAAAAATAAACCCCCACCCTGAGCTAGCATGGCATATACGATAACAGCGAGACAAAACACGAAAAAGCTCAGAACCCGAGGAATACACTCAAAAAAATGGGCTTGCGAAAATATTACCCCGATCAATACTGAAAAAAACAACCAGGCATTTAATAGCAAACGATCTGAAAAGGCGCCAAAACCAAAGATGAAAAATGGGATAAGGAATAACCAGTAAATCTTGAGACAACCTTGAAATAGGGTCCGCTGTGTCACTGAAAGAAATAAACGCGACAACAAATCAAGAAACAGCCCAAGCACGCAGGAAAAAGCAGCAAAGTCTAATCTAATGCCGGCCCTATACCCTTCCATGGCACCATACTCAACTACCTTGCTGTATATATCAAAGTTGGATAGCGTTGAAAAAGCCCTAACTAATGACTCTGAAACACCAAGGGAGTAAGCGAACGCAAGAATCAAGACAAATATAAGCACACACGAGTATGAAAAAATCAAACCTACCGCCACACCCACAAATAAAATTGAAGACGAATGAAAGCCCAACGCGATAACAGCGCTAAAAAAGAAAAGAAAGCCATAGCGGCCACTCAAAAAACACGAATAAAAATAAATCAACGCCAAGCAAGACACCCCCTGCCTAATGACATTAACCTGCGCAGAGAAAAAAACTGGAGAACACAGCAAAAATAATAACCCATAAATGAACAGTCCAGCATCAACATCCGATTGCTGAAAGTACGCATTAAACTTAAATAATGAACTATAGAAAAAAAACAATGAAAGACTAGATACAAACGAAAAAAACAAGCCATGACTTAACCCAACAGCAGAAAAAAATTCTGCTGTTGCGTTATATATAACATCCAACTTATACAATGACTCCTCACCATCTAATAACTCTTGGTAAAGCTGCGAATACAGCCTCGTATCCGCCCCCACTTCAACCGGACGAAACCCTGTCGCTAAAGCGACTACAAGCAAAAGCCCCCCTATCAGAAGCACATAGACGGCATCGTCTCTGCGGGAATAAATACTCACTAACGGATCCTTTGCTCGGGCGCTACCGACTTTCTCATCTTGAATACATCAAACAAGAGCCATGGTCTAAAATTATAAATATTCCTGATAAGGAAAAATATGGCTTCAGTAGAGAAACCACATTTTGCTCGAAGCATAGCCAGCGAAGTAAAAAGGCAATTAGCATACAACTGCTTCCGAACACCTGGACAACTTCGATAATAATGAAAGACATCCCTAAAGTAGATGCTGTACACTTTTACACGACCTATTTTAGTAGATAAATAAGTACTCCCACTTGGGTTGCACCTATATTTCACCAGAACTTCGTCAATATAAATTGCTCGCCCATTCTGCGACAGGGAGTCCAATGCAAAAAACCACTCCGTGAAATCGCTAGAAATAGTTCTGGTTCTTCTGGAGTTGCGTCGATAAGCATAAGCACTATGCACAGTGATTGGCCCCCACAGCGCCAAATCCGACATACCAAAATGCATAAGTCCTCCCTCTTGCAGGGAAGGGGATCCCGTCTCTATTTCATAACTGCCGTCATCTGAAAAGTAGCGCGCCCTGTGAAAAACCAAATTGACGTCTGAATTTCCACGAAAAAGGTCAAACTGTTTTTGCAACTTCCCCGGCAACATGACATCGTCACCATCTATGTGAAAAACCACATCTCCAGTTGCACTATTGTGAGCCCGAGTGTAGTTTATTGATACCCCAACATTCTTTTCACGAAGTATCAGCTTGAATTTTTCAGGCTGCTTATCTGCATACTCTTTAATGATGGACTGGGTCCTATCCACAGAACAATCATCTGAAACCAGGATATCGAAGCTAAAATCTGTTTTTTGCGAAAGAATACTTTCCAAACAGTCCCGTATATATTGTTCTTGATTGTAGCAAGAGACAACGACCGTAGCCGTTGACATATTATCTTTTGACATAAATTACAATTCCTGCACACGCGAGAATAAAATAGATAAAATTTGTAATTACATAGGAAACAAGCACGCCCTCAAGCCCAAATCCTTGCTGAACAGAGAGCCACGTGGTTAATAGGAATGCGCCACCCTGAAAGAGTTCAGCCGCCAGATAAAGCTTTAACGCCGCCTTTGCAACACCAACAAAGCCGATCACATACGCCGATATTTTGAAAAAGTCACCCAGCAACTGATATTTAATCAAATCGCCCAGAGGCTCAAATTCGTGCGACAAAAGAAGACCTATGAAAAATTCTCTTCTGATATAAAAAACTGTTGCTCCGGCCAAGAAAATGACTGAAACAAAAATCAAAAACTTTAGTACCATTCGACCTATTTCATTCTTATTATTCTCAGCCGATATCAGGGGGACAAAATAATAGGCAAGAAAAATCGTAAAAAAACCCAAATAAGCACTAGACAACCTAATCGAAGCCTGCCAGAGCCCTGCGGCTTGATAACCATAGCTTCGAATGATCATCTCACGTACTAGCATTTCTACTAAAGGGAATGAGATGGCCCCCGCACAGACCATCAAGCTATAACTGAAGAGTTTGAGAAACCCTTTATCTTTGAAACCAGTAAAAAATATCCGCCCCCAAAATTTTGACTTTACGAACAAATAAAATGCTGGAAATACATATAATAAATAAGAAAATACTATTGCTAAAATAGCACCCAAAAGTTTGTACTCGGCAATCAAGTACCAAGAAAAAGGAAAAGCAATAGAGTTACCTAGTATCTGTATTTTTGCGAAGGTTTTAGTATCTCTCAGACCATTAGCAACTCCTATCACCATATTTGAGAAAGCAAATCCAAGTTGAGCGCAAGCTAGAAAAATTATTGCCGGGAAATACTCACTTGAGCCGAATACATAACTTGATATCCGCGCTGAAAACGTAGCTACAAGTAGAAAAATTAGCACAGAAACAATAAATGAATAAGTTGCCGCAGTTGAAACAAATGATAACAGAGCTCTGGGACGGTTATTATATTCGGCGACGTACTTTACTACTCCATTGATAACACCACCACCGGCGAGCAGGTACAAAAGCGCCACGGCATTCATGAAGTTGCCGAGCTTTCCAAGGCCTTCGACCCCGAGATACATTGCAACCAGCTTGATCAAAATGAAACCAGTCACAATTTTTGAAAGGTGCGCAACCGATGTTAGCGCTATGCTATAGATTGCCCTCATTGAAAGTTAACCACAGCTACTCCGAGCTTAAAGATAAACCGATCGAGTTACTGAGCTGACAATCTTATCAATATCAGCCATTTCCATCCCGAACCACAGTGGAAGTCGAACAAGGCGCTCACTTTCTTTAGTGGTAAAGTTGTCAGTGCCTGAAAACACTCCAAGTTTCTTGCCTGCGCTTGACGAGTGCAATGGTACATAATGGAACACTGCCATTACCGACTCTTTGCTCATCGCCTCAAGGAACCTGGTTCTACTCTCAAGGCCTGACAGTTTCAGGTAAAACATATGCGAATTATGCTGACAATCAGAAGGAATGTGAGGAGTTTCTATCTTATCAGTGAGGGTGGAAAAAGCGCTTTTATACGCGCTCCAGGTTTTCAGGCGATTGATATTTATCTCTTCCGCGCGCTCAAGCTGGCCATAGAGATAGGCTGCTTGCAATTCTGAGGCTAAATAGCTACTACCAATATCTACCCAAGTATATTTATCGATCATGCCTCTGAAGAACTGACTACGGTTCGTGCCTTTCTCTCTAATAATTTCGGCTCTTACGACGAAGCGCTCGTCACTTATCAGTAACAGGCCACCTTCGCCACCGCTGGTGTAGTTCTTGGTTTCATGGAAGCTATAAGCCCCCATATGACCGATGCTGCCGAGCGGGCGACCCTTGTAAGTAGCCAACATTCCTTGCGCCGCATCCTCGATGACAAACAACTGGTGCCGGTCTGCGATGGCCATGATGGTATCCATTTCGCAGGCAACTCCGGCATAATGGACGGGCACGATCGCCTTAGTCTTAGGGGTAATAGCGGCTTCAATTAGATTTTCATCAATATTCATTGTATCAGGGCGAATATCGACAAAAACTATCTTTGCACCGCGCAGAGCAAAAGCATTGGCGGTGCTGACAAAGGTGTAACTCGGCATAATGACTTCATCGCCGGGCTGAATATCTAGCAGTATTGCAGCCATCTCCAACGCTTGAGTGCATGATGGTGTCAGTAGCGCTTTTTTACAGCCGGTTTGCTTTTCAAACCATTCCTGGCAAAGGTGTGTGTACTGACCATCACCAGACATTTTACTGCTTCGCATGGCCGCCATTACATATTTATCTTCGTTACCGGTGTATGGTGGTTTGTTGAATGCGATCATCTTGTAATATATCTCATGTATCGAGGTGACGCTGTTCCACAGTTGAACAGCAAATCTAATATGCTCACGCCTTGACTGAAATCACCCCATAGCTGGGGATATTCAGTGTATCCGGCATAGTCAAACCAAGTCAGCTTTATGTTGCGCTCGCTAAAATATTTACCGTCGATATAGTCTTTAGCAGCCGGGCCAGAAATATATTCACTACCACCGGCCTGAGTACATAAATCGGCCAATCTTTCGGTCTTACCATCTATTAAGTTATAGTCCCATGAGTTACTTATTTTTGTCGTAATTCCGAGATAATAGCAAATACCCTCAATAAAACTACGATTGAGTGCAGATAGATTCTCATGAGAAGCCTGAAGATAAAGCGGCTCCAACCACGTCGCAATCTCTTGGAAAAATGGAGCACGACGATAATTAGCCTCTAATGTACGCCAATGCTTTTGTTGCCAACGACAATCAGGAATCGTAACTTCACGAATTCGTCTTTCAATGTTTTGACCTACCGGAATACTGATCCACTCAAGACCCTTTGGAGTTTTAATTTTATTCCGATTTCGCCAATCATTTTTGGTAAACTGCATATCATCATAAATGATGAATTCGTCCACCGCTGCGATCATGTCAAAATAACCCTTCCATGGGATATAGTTAGACTGGAGAATTGCTATTTTCTTCATTTTATCTTTATTCCTTCTTCAAAATGAAACGCCACTTCTTTTGCCGGAATACCGATATTTTTCGAGAACGCTTTGGTGCTCGAAAGGACTAAAGAGCATGCGCCAACAAGACATTCATCAGAAATAAATAAACACTGGGCAATTGTTGAATTAAATCCCAAAAAACAATTATTACCCAAGCGCGAAAACCCACCTACAGTTGACTTTGCCGCAATGAACGAATGACTTCCAATAATTACGTCGTGACAAATATTTGAAGACGACCAGACAATATTATTGTCTCCAACTTGCACAAACGGCTCAATCTGCACCGCCTGCAAGATTGCGTTATTATCACCAATAACAGTTGTCGGATCGATCACTGCACTTTTACTAATATAATTTGGCATTCTATATTTTTTATTTTTAGCCTTCTGGTACATCGAAACCCTATTCCGCATATTTGAGTAACCAATAGCAACAAACATACTATACTGCTTAGGCGGAAAAGCGATCTCAACATCTTCAAAAGGAACAACTGGCAATCCATCTATCATAGGCTCTAGAATATAATCGCGATCCAGACAGTAAGCGACCACTTTACAATCAGCATCGCTCTCAAAATAGTGCCTCATGAGCTTTGCAAAACTTCCGCCACCATAAATTATTAACTCCATTTAACGACCCTAATATTTAGAAGTTATTTAATCTTACTTTAGATTAACCAACGATAATAAATATTTACCATAACAGTTCTTGCTCAGCGAGTGACCAATACGCTGCAGGTCTTCCTTGTTCAACCAACCATTATTGAATGCAATTTCTTCCAAGCAAGCCACCTTGTAGCCTTGGCGCTTCTCAATGGTTTCCACGAAATGGGCGGCTTCCAACAGGCTTTCGTGGGTGCCGGTGTCCAACCAGGCGAAGCCACGGCCAAGCAGTTCGACGTTCAGGTCGCCACGTTCCAGGTAGACCTGGTTAATGCTGGTAATTTCTAACTCGCCACGAGCGGATGGTTTCACCTCTTTGGCAATTTGCACCACATCGTTGCCGTAGAAGTACAGGCCGGTGACGGCGTAATGGGATTTGGGTTTGAGCGGTTTTTCCTCGATGGAGATGGCGCGCTTGTCAGCGTCGAATTCCACCACGCCGAAGCGCTCCGGGTCCTTGACCTGGTAGCCGAACACGGTGGCGCCCTTCTCGCGGGCAGCTGCCGCACGCAGCATGGGGCTGAAGCCTTGGCCATAGAAAATATTGTCGCCCAGCACGAGGCACACGCTGTCCTGGCCGATGAACTCTTCACCAATGATAAAGGCTTGCGCTAGCCCGTCCGGACTGGGCTGCACGGCATAGCTAAGCTTAATGCCGAACTCACTGCCATCGCCCAGCAGGCGCTGGAAGCCGCCGATGTCTTCCGGGGTGCTGATCAGCAGGATGTCGCGAATCCCGGCGAGCATCAGTACCGACAGCGGGTAATAGACCATCGGCTTGTCGTAGATCGGCAACAGCTGCTTGGACACACCCTTGGTGATGGGGTATAGACGAGTGCCGGAGCCACCGGCGAGGATGATGCCTTTCATGTGCTGCGGATCCTTATTCAGTAGTGCCTAGGCGTTCGCGCTGATAGCTGCCGTCCTGTACTCGGCGGCACCATTCCAGATTGTTCAGGTACCACTCGACGGTCTTACGGATACCGGATTCGAAGGTTTCCTCGGGCACCCAACCTAGTTCGTGATGGATTTTGCTGGCGTCGATGGCGTAGCGTAGGTCGTGGCCGGGGCGGTCCTGGACGTGTGTGATAAGTGAGGCGTGCGGCGCAAAAGCGGAGTCAGGGCGCAATTCATCGAGCAGGTCGCAGAGGGTATGTACCACTTCGATGTTCTGCTTCTCGTTGTGTCCGCCAATGTTGTAGGCCTCGCCGATCTGGCCTTCGGTCAGCACCTTGTATAAGGCGCGTGCGTGGTCCTCAACGTACAACCAGTCTCGTACCTGGTTGCCCTTGCCATACACCGGCAGTGGCTTGCCTTCCAGGGCGTTGAGGATCATCAGCGGAATAAGCTTTTCGGGGAAATGATAGGGGCCGTAGTTGTTCGAGCAGTTGGTGACCAGCGTGGGCAGCCCGTAGGTACGACGCCAAGCGCGCACTAGATGGTCAGAGCTGGCCTTACTGGCTGAGTACGGCGAGCTGGGCGCGTAAGGCGTGGTTTCGGTGAACAGTTCTTCAGGGTTTTCCAGATCGCCATACACCTCGTCGGTGGAGATATGGTGAAAACGGAAGGCGGCCTTGCCGCGGTCGTCCAGGCTTTGCCAGTACTGGCGGACGACTTCCAGCAAGGTATAGGTGCCAACAATATTGGTCTCGATGAACGCCGCCGGGCCGTCGATGGAGCGGTCCACGTGGCTTTCCGCAGCCAGGTGCATCACCGCATCCGGCCGGTACTCGCAGAACACCCGTTCGACTTCGGCACGATCGCAGATATCCACCTGCTCGAAGGCATAGCGCTCGCTGCCGTTGACTGCAGCTAGTGATTCGAGGTTGCCGGCATAGGTCAGCTTGTCGAGATTGACCACGCTATCGCTGGTGTTGCAAATGATGTGACGAATGACGGCGGATCCAATAAAACCAGCTCCACCTGTAACTAAAATTTTCATCTACATTTTTTCTTTATCGTTGCTTGTTTATTCGGCATATCAACTGCCCCCTTACCTAGCTTGGGATAACAGCATCTACGAACCTTTTTCTGCCCTTGCACTTGCTGGACAGCATTTCGGCTAACCGTTGCTTGGCCTGAGGCTCGCCATCCACAATCCGCACGCCTGACGTCCATGCGCGCATTCGCGTAACAAAATTCACTAGGCCTTTCTGGTCCGCATGGAACGAATAGCCACCTATGGTATGGACTTGAGCCCGGATGTCATAGCGTTGTTCGTCCAGTACCACGTAACCGCCGATCGGGCCGTAGGCTTGGAACCCAGCCTGGCGTAAGAGCACATTGTGTCGCAGGTCGTGCCGCATGGCTTTCAGATAATTGACGATTCGGCCGCTGCTGCACATTCCGTTCCCTCCAACGACGATGACCGAACGAGCGATTTTCATCTGATGGCGAACCATCTTCACATACGCTTGATGGCTGTCGCCGGTTAACAACTGCTCGAAGCCCAGCGGGCTGCGGCCTTGTTTGACCCGCTTTAACGCCTTTTTATCCCAAAGGGTATAGGCCCGGCGTGGTCAATGCGGGCATGGGTGGCGATCAATGCCTTGACCGTATCCAGGGGAGATTCGATAGCCAGGCGATCGACGCCGGATCTGCCGTTAGCGGAGGTTTCCGTGCTCTGGAACAGACCGTAATCGATCAACAGGCTGTGCTGGGCATCAATCAGGAGTTGGCGGCAGGAGCCAATCACGCCACCCTTGGCGCTATGGTGCAGGATGCCAGAGTATGACATTGAGCTAGTCCCTTTACTTCTGCTTCACTATCCACAACTCCAACTGTGGACTTTTCATCCTGATTTTTCAGGGAAAGCCCTCTTGCTGGGATGTTTAGGCTGCGGCTGAACGTTTTTTGAGCATCAGACGAATCAGAGCGATGAAGAGACCAAGCATGCCGCCAAGAACAGCACCGAGCGCCAGAATCAATGCCTTCTTGGGCTTGATGGGGTCATCAGGAATTTCGGTCTCACCATCCTGACGGAAGACAGCAACCTTTGCGGGATCTGCCTGCATGTTGGTGTATCGGTCGTACGCCTCCTCGAGATTACGCAGCTCGGGGATGAAGGGATCATCCGAAGTACGCCCTTCCAGCTCCTTCAGCTCTGCGCGCAGCGCCTTAGCACCGCGCATATAGGTCAGACCACCCGCCATGAATGCAGAAATTTGTTCTGCGTCTTGCCCACCGATGACAGGCGGATTCTCTAGCCCTATCGCCTCAGCCACTTTCAGCGACTCTTTGAGCTGGGTGATTCGGTCTTCTCGACGAGTCTTGGCAGCAACCCGCAAGGATTTGATGTGCTGCTGGAGGCCAGAGCCAATCACTTCGATCTCGCGACGGGCGTTCTCCAAAACCTCATCGCGCGATTGCTTGCTCACCTCGTCTATATAGCGTTTAGCCCATTCGACAGCCAGAGCGGGGTCGTGGCTTTGCACCACCAGTGAATAACGTTCTGGCTGAACCTTATCCGGAGCCTTGATGCTGAAAGCCTTACCAAAGCGTTCGTAAAGTCGATCCTGCGATCCTTGGCGATCCTCTTCACTTAGCGAGGGCAAATAGACCGTCTTGAAGAAGCGACGGGTGGCTTCTTCTGCCTGCAGGTTACGGGTGAATACTGCATAGACTCTATCCACTGTGAATAGCTCGAGCCCGCTCTCTCTGCGCCCCAGGTTAAGCCCTGCAATATTGCTCAACGATGGCGGCAACAAATAGGTTCGCGACTCGTACACAGGCTTGCTAAGAAAGGCATATCCGGCAGCGCATGCGGTTGCCAGAACGGTCACCAGCACAATCAGCCACCTTTGCCTCCAGAGGTCTTGCAGAAGCTCGACCAGATCAATTTCATCATTCCTGTGCGCGTCGCGAGGGTAAGCATTATCAGTCACAGTAGTTCCATCTCTATAAACTCATATGTATTGGCAACACAGCACAGCTAGCAGTCTGAAAACGCTGCATGATAGGGCAAAAACTGCTGCAGTTTGCCAAGTCACCACGACATTACAAGCCTTGACAGCTGCATGGCACCTCAGCTTCAGAGCCATCGGCGGAATAAAAATGCGGTGTGGGGCGGCTAGTCGCCCCACACCGCAATAGCTTATGCCTTGCTCCGCTTTGGTAGCCTCCTCATACCGCCAGGTTGAAGTCCGTCTGATCAACGGCCGCACTGCTGACACCGACAAGGCGAATAGAGTCCACCCCGATCCCAACCACCGTGTCCGCCCCGTCAGCCGTTATGCTCACGTTGGCAGCGAACGTCGCGCTGTTGATCCCCAGCCCCGCGATATTTAGCAAATCCTGCCCTCCATTTGGATTGGTGTCGAAGAAGCTTTGGATCGTATCGTTGCCGAAGCCCGCGGCAGCAAACACGAAGGTATCGTTGCCGAGGCCGCCGTTGAGCACGTCGTCGCCTGCTCCACCGGTGAGGGTGTCGTTACCCGCCCCCCCTCCGATCGTGTTGCCGAGCTCGTTGCCGGTGCCCACGAAGTTGCCGCTACCCTCGAAATACAGATGCTCGACATTGACACCCAGTGTGTAGCTCGCGAGCGAGGTCCAGACCGAATCCGTGCCCAAACCTTCCCCCTCGGCCACCACGTCCCCGAGATCGGTGACTGCATAGGCATCGTTGCCATCGCCACCGAACATCGTGTCGGCACCTCCGCCTCCGATGATGATGTCATGACCAGCACCACCGTTAAGTGTGTCGTTACCCGCCCACCCTACGATCCTGTTGGAGAGCCCGTTGCCGATACCCTCGAAGTTGCCGCTACCCTCGAAATACAGATGCTCGACATTGGCACCCAGCATGTAGCTCGCGAGCGAGGTCCAGACCGAATCCGTGCCCAAACCTTCCCCCTCGGCCACCACGTCTCCGAGATCGGTGACTGCATAGGCATCGTTGCCATCGCCACCGAACATCGTGTCGGCACCTCCGCCTCCGATGATGATGTCATGACCAGCGCCACTGTTAAGTGTGTCGTTACCCGCCCACCCTACGATCCTGTTGGAGAGCCCGTTGCCGATACCCTCGAAGTTGCCGCTACCCTCGAAATACAGATGCTCGACATTGGCACCCAGCATGTAGCTCGCGAGCGAGGTCCAGACCGAATCCGTGCCCAAACCTTCCCCTTCGGCCACCACGTCTCCGAGATCGGTGACTGCATAGGCATCGTTGCCGGCTCCGCCGGTCATAGTGTCAGCTCCGTCGCCACCGATGATGATGTCGTTACCCGCTCCACCCACGATCTTGTTGGCGAGCGCGTTGCCGACCCCCGCGAAGTTGCCGCTACCCTCGAAATACAGATGCTCGACATTGGCACCCAGCGTGTAGCTCGCGAGCGAGGTCCAGAGCGAATCCGTGCCTTCACCGGGCAGCTCGATCACTACGTCTCCGAGATCGGTAACTGCATAGGCATCGTTGCCATCGCCGCCGGCCATAGTATCGGCACCTGCGCCACCGATGATGATGTCGTCACCGCCCAGCCCCTGGATGTTGTCATCGAAGGCCGTACCGATGAGAGTTTCGTTCCCAGCGGTGCCGATGATTAGATCGCCGACCACCGTCGTTGGTGCGGAGAAGACCTGTTCCAGGTTGCCGGCGTTGTCGGTGAAAGTCGCGACGACGCGCAGCTGCTGGCCGACCTGCGCCTGGGTGGGTGTGAAGGTCGGGCCTGTAGCGATGGGGGTAAAGATCGCGCCGCTACCCATTTGCCACTCATAGCTGAACCCAGCTGGAAGCCCGTCAGCGTCGGTGAACGCATTCGAAGCGGTCAGGAGCTGGCCTTCAGTCGGGCTCGTATCGCTGATCAGCACAGTTCCAACTGGCAGGGCGTTGACGGTGCCGGTGCCGAGCGGCGTGGTCGCCGCGGTCGGCGCCGAGAAGACCGTCTCGATGACCCCCTTGGCGTCCTGATAGACGGCCTTGACGCGCAGCACCAACCCATTGAGGTCCTCCGTTACCCTGAAGGTTGCACCCTCCGCGTGTACGTCTCCTAACCCAGTCGCCACGATGATGTCTTCAAAGACGCCATCGCCGCGAACATCGGCCTGCCAGAAGAAGGCGATGGGGCCGGTGATCACACCGCCGGTAGCGGTATTGTCCGCATCAACCACGTTCGCGGCCGACACCGTCAGCAGTTGGCCGACGGCCGGCGTGGGGTCATCGATCCTCACTGTGCCCAGCGGTTCGGCGTTCAAACCGCCGACAAGCACCTCCGACAGATCGTTGAACTGCAGCCTCTCGATGTTAGTCAGGCGGTCGGTGCCGTCGGCGCCGAGAACCAGGTTGCCATCGCCGTCGAGGAACTGGTGCGTGACGGTGATCACGCCGTTCGCGTCAGGGAGGGAGATCACGTAGTTGGCGCGGACGTCAGAGAACACAGCGGTGTCGAAGTTGAAGCCGCCATTCCCAGCCAGGATCTCACGGACGATGACGAGCTGGCCGGGGTTTATGGTGCCTGCGAAGATGTCCGCTTGGAGCTCGGTCATGCTGTTGGCACTGCGGATCTCGGCGCCGGTTCCATCCGCATTCGCACGCACGCTGATGCGCACGTTCAGCCACTGGTCGCCGTCGATCAGGTCGTCACCGCCATTGCCTTGAATCAGGTCGCTGCCGTTACCGCCGAGGATGAGATTGCCGGCGCTGAACGAGGTCACGGGCGCCCCTATCCTCTGGTCGAGGAACGCCTGCAGACCATTGATCAGGCCGATATTGGTCAGCACGCTGCCCGTGAAGCCGGAGGCGGCGATCGCGGCCGCGTCGGCATCATCGCCCTGCAGGATATCGCTGAACGCCGATCCCGACAGGCCTTCCACCGATTCGTAACGGGCCAGAACCGCCCCGTTCGACGGCGGCACTGGCGTTTCATCGAAGGCACGCAGGCGCAGGTCGACGGTCGCGCCGTCTGGATCGTCCTTGAATACCGCCCAGTCGAAGCCGGAGGCGCCAATATAGCGGTCTACCGTGCCGCCGTTGCCGACCATGATGTCGTCGCCGCCTTCACCCATCATCCTGTCGGCTACAGAATCGCCGATGAAGACGTCATGGCCGATGATCGAGTCCAGCCCGCGGGTGTCGAAGTTCTCGCCGGCACTGCCATCGGCCATGCCGTGCTCGATCCAGTCGTCGCCTTCGTTGCCGAACAACATTTCGACCGGTTTAACGCCGAAGATGAAGTCGTTGCCCGTGCCGCCGAAGGCCTCCCCTTCATCCGCACCGTTGAGGATGAAGTCGTTGCCGAAACCGCCGAGGATCAGGTCGATGCCGTTGCCGCCATGGATGGCGTCGTTGCCGTCGCCGCCCTGCAGGTTATCGTCGCCACCCTTGTCGGTGATGATGTCGTCGCCGGCGCCGCCGAGGATCATGTCGTTGCCGTCGCCGCCCTCGAGCCGGTCGTTACCGGCGTCGCCATACAGCGTATCGTCGCCGATGCTGGCGATGATGATGTCATTGCCGCTAGGGTTGGCGAGGTTACCTGGATTCGTGCCGCCGAGGACCACGTGGTCTTCGCCGGTGTAGCGCAGGTAGTTGGTATCGGCACCCGCCGTCGCCGGATTATCCCGAATCACCAGCGGCGTGAAGAGGCTGCCGCCGAGCGGATCGGCATTGGGAGCAACAATGTCGTCGAGCCCCTCATTAACCGGTGTAGTGGGATCGTCCCCCAGAATACCGTCCGCACCAGGCAGAACCACATCCGCGTTGAACTGCTTGCTCTGGTCGACCTCGAGGATAAAGCCCGGTGTCGAGAACACGTCACCAGGGAGGCGTGTCACATCGGTGTTGGCCATGATCAGCTTGGCGAACGAGTTGTTCTCCAACTCGGTGAGGAAGTTCAGCCCCGCGGTGCGCTCCAGGTAGTAGAAGCGGTCGCCGTTCTGCAGCTTCTCCATCTGGTTCTCGAACACGAAGTTGAAGGTCGAGCCGAGCAGGCCACCGAACGGCATCTGCCGCTCGGCGAGGCCGCCGACCCAGAGGTCGATGTCGTCGAGGCCGGTGATGGATACGTTCCTGATGTCATCGGCCGTACCAAGGTCGCCGTCCGTGCCCGGCAACGTGACATTGGCGTAGCTGCCCGTGCTATTGAGGAAGGCGATCCGATCCGCATTATCCGCTACGAACGTCCTCTCTACGCCGCCGACGCCCCCGGCATTGATCACGGCGCTGCCACCCAGAACCAAAGCGGTGGCTATTGCGCGCTTCTCTGCGAGCGTATCGACGTCGGTGGCCAAGAGCTCAGCATGCCTGCCATAGGCCGCGATGAAATTGATCACCGAGGATTCGTGCTTCAGGTTCATCGCGAGGTCGACCCAGCTCTCGTACGGCTTGAGCTGGCTGTCGCCGGTGGCGGCGTAGAATTCCTTACGCGCCTCGTTGAGCGACGGCACGCCGGTATCGCGACCACGCATCAGGTTGATGGTCGGCAGATCGAGCGGCAGCCCCAGGAGGTTGTTGCGTAGCGCCTCGGTGACGAACTCGTCGATCTCGTTGGCGGTCTGCCGGGTCATGCCGCGCACGATGGCGCCGGCGGCCTGATCGGCGGTCAACGCGCCATCATTATTGAACGCGACCGGGTTGAGGAAGGCCTGGATCAGGCCGATATCACTCGACACGAAGTTGGGATCGAGGCGATCCACCGTCTCGGTCAGCATCGAGTGGCCGAAGCGATACACGACATGGGCAAACTCGGCGACGATCGCCGGGTTGATCGTCGTGTCGTAGCCCTGGCCTTCGCCGAGGAATACGTCGACTTGCGGCTGGACCTTGCGGGCGAACTCCTCGAACACCAAGTGCTGGTACTGCATCTCGGTGCTAAAACGCGCGGCCTGGAACAGACGTTCACCGTTCCAATTGAGGGCGGCGATCTCTGCAGGCGTGGTCGGGAGCACAGTGATGTCGGTCAGCAGCCACTGATTGATGAAGGCGACATCGTTGCTGGCGATGACCACATCTTTGGTGTGCTGGACCATCCGGTTGTGCTCGGAGTGGAACACATGGTGGACCGAGGTCAGGCCGATGTTCTCGTTACCGCGGCCATCGCCGGTGATGAAGTGGCGATCGAGCAGCTCGTTGTCATAGGTGGTTGGGTCATTGTCATCGCCAATGACGCCGTCCGCATCGGCGGTCAAGAGCGCCCCAGTCGTCGAGCTGCGTGGGTTGGCGCTATGCGCGATGTCGTCGAGGAAGGCGTGGTTGGTGCGCACGACGTTCCCGGGCACCGCCAGGCCTCCGGCGACACCTTCGACGAAGGCCGGATTTCCTCCCGTCACAAACTGGGCGAAGCCATTCGCGCCAGGGATGAACTTGCCATAGGCATCAGTCACCAGCATCGGTAGGTTGGTAACGTCCGCGTCGGTGAGCTGGATGCCAAGCATCAAGGCCTGCGCCTTGACATTCGCCCAGGTCGGTAGACCGCCATCGGTGCCGTCGAGCAACTGGCCAGTCGCAACGGGCCGCCCGTTCGCGTCGAGCGCATACTCCCGCAGGAACACCTGGTGCGAGGAGTGCGAGGTGTAGGTCTGGTTCTGGTCGACGAAGGGCGTGGTCTGGTTGTTCTGGAAATGGACGTCGTCCGCCGTACCCAACTGCCCATCGTCACCGGCACTAACCAGCGTATTGGTGGCCCGCGTCAGCAGCATGAAGTTGGTCTGGCCGCCCGGAACGAACAGCGGATCGTCAGGTTGCAGCGGGACAAAAATCACACCGTTGCCACCTTTGTTGACGAGGTCGAGGCCGTGGTCGAAGAACTGGCCGAAGAGGGTGAACCAGCTGTTGAACCCTGCCGACAGGCCCGCGTCCGGCGCGGTGTTGGGGATAAACAGTGGCTGGCCGGCTGGGATGGCGACACCGTTGAGGTCCAGCAGAACACCGTTAGCGTCCAGGGTACCCAGCCCTGCGGCGACGAAGGCCTCCACAGCCACTGGGTTGCTGATGGTCTGATCGACGATCAGGTTGCTGATGATGCGCGGGTCCGCGTCGACGACGTCAGTGGTAGAGGCGTAGTTGGTATTGGTCAACACCCCGCCAGGAGCCGGTCCGTTCAGATCGATGGTGTCGCCGTCCTGGTCATTGCGGAACTGCTGATCCAGCAACTGCGGGAAGTCCTGATCCGCCGCGCCGAAGTCGGTCTGCCCCTGAACCAGGTTGTTGAACGTCCCATCCACCGTGCGCAGGCCGAACGGCAGGCGTGAGTTCGCGATAGAGCCGAGGACATTACCGTCCGGATGGTTCTCCGAGATCAGAATCTGATCGAGAATGAACTGCAGGTCGGCGCGGATCAGGTGGAGGCCACCGCCGGGGCTGACGACTGGACTCTCGGCTGGAATAGCTGGTGCGGCTGGGGGGGCGACAAAGTTTGCCACGGTGGAGTCAGAGAACACCTGCTCCAGCACGCCAGTGTCGTCCTGGTAGACGATTCTGGCGCGCACCGCCAACCCATCGAGGTCGGGTGTGACGCGGAAGGTGTTGCCGAGCTGGGTCGCGGGGTTGCCGCCGCCGAGCGCTACGATGTCCGTGAAGACGCCTGACGCGGGGACCAACTCGACCTGCCAGACGAAGGTGATGGGGCTTCCGGTTATCGTTCCTGTTGGATTGCTCAGGAGATCAATATTGTCTGCGTCCCTGACACCCGCCGCCGACGCGGTCAACACGCCCGCGATTTGGCTGATGCTCAGCGCGCCTGTTGGGTCATTGTTGGCCCCGACGGACCCGAGCAGAGTTTCCGACTGATCGGCGAACTGCAGCCGCTCGACGTTGACGAGACGGTCGACGCCGTCGTCGCCAGGAGTGACGACGCCATTTGCGTCGACCAGGCGGTGCGTGACGGTGGTCACGCCGCCCACGGTGTCCACGTCGTAGTTGGCGCGGACATCGGAGAACATCGCCGTGTCGAAGGAGTTACCAGGCGCCGTCAGGATTTCACGGACGATGCTGAGCTGGCTGGGTTTGATCTCGCCCGACAGCATGTAGGGCACCAACTCAGTCAGGCTTTCGACGCTGGTGATGGGAGGTCGACCATCCGTAGGCGCGTGGCCAGTCACTGCGATGCGTACGTTGAGCCATTTGTCGCCGTCGATCAGGTCGTCGCCGCCTCGGCCCTCGAGGATGTCGCTGCCGCCGCCGCCGAGGATGATGTTACCGGAGCCGAACGAGGCATTGGGCGGCAGCGCCACCACCCCTAAGGCCTGCTCAAGGAAGTCCCGCAGGCCTATGATGCGGTCGATGCCGGCAGCGTTGAGCGTGCTGTCCTGCGCATCGCCGGTGCCGATCTCGGCCGCGTCGGCATCATCGCCGCGCAGCACGTCGCTCTCCGCCGAGCCCGACAGGCCTTCCACCTGGGCGAAGCGGTCGAGGATGCCCTGGTTCGACGCCGCCACCGGCGGTTCGATCAAGTCGTTGACCAGCAGGTCTGCAGTGACACCAAGCTGATCAGCCTCGTAGCTGGCCCAGTCGAAGCCGCCGCCGCCGCCGAAATGGTCCTCGCCGTCGGAGAAGACCATGATGTCGTCACCGCCTTCGCCGTCCGCCTCATCGAAGCCGCCGCCGGTGATAAAGACGTCATGGCCGAGGATCGTGCCGGCCTCTTGCGGGTCGAAGTTGTCGCCGCCGGCGCCATCCGAGGTGCCGATCTCGATCCAGTCGTCGCCTTCGTTGCCGAAGGTGGGCAGGTTCATCTGCGCGCCGAGGATGAAGTCGTTGCCCTGGCCGCCGAAGGTCTCGGAAACGTCCTCGCCGGTGATGATGAAGTCACTGCCATCGCCGCCGAGGATCAGGTTGAAGCCGTTGCCGCCGTGGATGACATCGTCGCCGGCATTGCCCTTCAGGGTATCGTCGCCGCCCATGTCGGTGATGATGTCGTCACCGGCGCCGCCTTCGATGTTGTCGTTGCCGTCGCCACCTTCGAGCCTGTCATTGCCGCCATCGCCCCAGAGCGTGTCGTCGCCCTCGCTGGCGATGAGGATGTCATCGCCGCTGGGGTTCGCGAGGTTACCTGGATTCGTGCCGCCGAGAACAACATGCTGGTCGCCGGTGTAGCGCAGGTAGTTGGTGTCGAGGCCCGCCGTAGCGGGGTTGTCGCGAATCACCAGCGGAACGAGGGCGCTGCCGCCCAGAGGATCGGAGTTGTTGGCAAGGCCGTCCGCGCCGGCAACATCGTCGCCGTTGCCCTGAATGCCGTCCAGGCCCGCTTCGTTCAGACCGGTGAACTGTTTGGTCGGGTCAACTTCGAGGATGAAGCCTGGCGTCGAGAAGATGTCGGCCGGCAGGTGGGTTGCGTTGGAGTTGAGCATCACCAGTTTGGCGAACGAGTTGTTCTCCATCTCGGTGAGGAAGTTCAGCCCGGCGAGACGGGACAGGTAGTAGAAGCGGTCGCCGTTTTGCAGCGCCTCCATCTGCGTCTCGAAGACGAAGCTGAAGGTCGAGCCGAGCATGCCGCCGAAGGGCATGATCTTCTCGGCCAAGCCACCGACCCACAGGTCAATCAGGTTCAGGCCAGTCTCCACGCCAGTCCAGGTGCCGGTGCCGTTGAGGAAGGCCACGCTATCCGCCGGCGCGCCGGCGGTGCCGAACACGATGGCAAAAGCCGCCGCGCGCTTGCCCGCCAGCGTCGTCTCGCTGGTGATGCTGCTGTGCGTGCCATAGGCGGCGATGAAATTGACGATCGACAGTTCGTTCTTCAGGTTTTGCGCGAGGTCGACCCAACTGGTGTAGGGCTTCAGCTGGCTGTCGCTGGTCATCGCATAGAACTGTGCGCGGGCCTCGTTCAGGGTGGGCAGGCCGGTATCGCGACCACGGGCGATGTTGAGCGCGGGCAGGTCGAGCGGCAGGCCCAGCAAATTGTTGCGCAGCGCTTCGGTCACGAACTCGTCGATCTCGTTGCCCTGTTGCCGGGTCAGGCCACGCACCAGAGCACCCGCGGCAATATCGGCGTCGACGCCCGTGGGATTAAACTCCAGCGGATTGAGGAAGGCCTCGATCAGGCCGATCTCACTAGAAGCAAATTCCGGGCTCAGGCGATCGACGGTTTCCAGCAGCATCGAGTGCCCCAAGCGGTACACCGCATGGGCGAACTCGGCGACGATGGCCGGATCGATGGTGGTATCGAAGCCTTCCGGGGCCAGGAAGACATCGACCATCGGCTGGATCTTACGGGCGAACTCCTCGAATACCAGATGCTGATACTGCATCTCGGTGCCGAACTTGGCGGCCTGGAATAGCCGCTCGCCGTTCCACTGCAGGGCGTCGATTCCCGCTTGCGTGGTGGGTACGGCCGCCACCTCGGTGAGGAGCCACTGGTTGAGGAAGGCGAGATCGTTGGAGGCAAGGATGACATCTTTCGTCTGCTGGACCAGCCGGTTGTGCTCGGAGTGGAATACATGGTGCACGGCGGTCAGGGCGATGTTCTCGTTGACCCGGCCGTCGCCGGCGACGAAGTGAGCATCGAGCAGTTCGTTGTCGTAGGTGCCGGCAGCTCCATCGTCGACACCTGCGACGCCATCAGCATCCGGGGCCAGGTCCGCACCGGCGCTGTTGCGCGGATTGGCGCTATGTGCGATGTCGTCGAGGAAGGCATGCCCGGTGCGCATCGCCTGGCTGGCATCGACCGGCGGCACGCCGCCTTCAAGCAGGGTGGTGCTGTTGATCACCAGTTGCGGATAACCATTGGCGCCGGGGATGAAGTTGCCGTAGGCGTCGGTGGCCAGCAGCGGCAGGTTGAGCGCGTCGAAATCGTCCAGCAGGATACCGAGGATGTTGGCGGCCTGGGCCTTCACGTCGCCCCAGGTGGCCATCCCGCCATTGGCTCCGGTGATCAGTTTGCCGGTGGCGACCGGATCACCCGCTGCGTTCAGCACATACTCGCGCAGGAACACCTGGTGCGAGGGATGTGAGGTGTAGGTCTGATTCTGATCGACGAAGGGGGTGGTCAGGTTGACGTTGCCCGTTACGTCGTCAGCCGTGTTCAGCACACCGTCCGCTCCCGGCAGCGTAACGACGCTGGCGCGGGTCAGCACCATGAAGTTCGGTGCGCCGGGCGCTGGGTTGAACAACGGGTCATCCGGTTGCAGCGGAATGAACACGGTGCCGTTGCCGCCCTTCTGCACCAGGTCGAGACCGTGGTCGAAGAACTGGCCAAAGAAGGTGAACCAGGCGTTGAAGCCCGCCGACAAGCCCTCGTCCGGTGCGGTGTTGGGGAGCGTCAGAGTCTGGCCTGCTGGTACGGGAGCCCCGGTGGTCCCATCTGCGTTCAGCTCATGTAGAACCCCGTTGACCAGGATGCCAAAGCCTGCATCGACGTAAGCCTGCACCGCCGCTGGGTTGGTAATGGTCTGGTCGACGATCAGGTTGCTGATGGTACGCGGCTGCGGGTCAAAGACCGTACCTGCGGGGTAGAAAGGATCCGGGGTCACCAGACTCGGGAAGAGGATATCGGCGGAACCGAAGCCGTCCTGCCCCTGAAGCAGGTTGTTGAACGATCCATCGACCGTGCGCAAACCAAAGGGGACCACTGAGTTCGGCAGCAGTTCGGAAAGGGGTGTCCCGGTGGCGTTCGCTTCGGCGATGAAGATTTGCTGAAGAATGAATTCCAGGTCGGATTTGATGAAATCGGCCATTTTGTTTTCCCTCTATTTGGCTAAAACACGGTATGACAAGGCCCCTGCCGCGCCAGCGAAGGCGCGACCTGGTGAAAATTCCTGGGTTGAGTGTCCGGGGCTGAATGAGGGGCTAAAAACGAAGGCGAAAACATCCACTCCGCACGCCATTGTTGGCGCGCGACTTCGCACGTTTATCGTTTTCTCCCCTCGCTGCGCTGGACAGCTCAGCGGGGTGGCTCAGACTTCAGGTGGCCCGTGAAAATGGGACGTGAAGAGGAACTTCTTTGAAGCCCCCCCCACCTGCTGAGAAGACAAGGAGCTGAACATGGTGCTCTCCCTCGTGGGACGTTGACCTCAGTTGCCGCCCCAAGCTAAGGGGTGGCTCACAGTGACAACCGTTGCCCTAGTGAGACTAAAGTCCGGCCAGAAAGAAGTGTCAAGATAGTGCCGATTAAGGCGACAAACGGAAAATCGAGTTTATATAGTTGTTTTTAATGTAGTTTTTATATCGACATAAATGCTCTAACACGAAAATACCGACCAAAGCGTTTCGCTAACGTAACAATCCTCACCTACGCTGCAGCCTTAGGCAGCCAGGAAACGCATTCAGGAAGAAATGCTTGCCTGGACACTGGAACCCGCGCCTGACAGCAGCTTGCTGAACAGTTCTCGTCTCCGGTTATGCCGTCCGTGATTCCCTGAACTCAACAGAGATGGATGACCACAATGGACAAGCAGTCGACCACCCGGTCCGAGCTGGCAGATGTACTGTTCCGCCTGCGTCGTACCTTCTATTCGCTGGGGGCCTTCAGCGGTGTAATCAACCTGTTGATGCTGACGCCAGCGGTGTACATGTTGCAGGTGTACGACCGCGCGCTGGTCAGCAGTAATGTCACCACCTTAACGATGCTGACCATCCTGGTGATGGGGCTGTTCATGTTGATGGCGCTGCTGGAGATCGTCCGCACCAAGGTGCTGATCCGGGTAGGCAATCGGCTCGACATGGACCTCAACCGGCGGATCTTCACCGCCGCGTTCGAACGCAATCTCAGCCGCTCTGGCGGCAACCCGGCACAAGCGCTGCAGGACCTGGCCCAAGTGCGTCAGTTCCTTACCGGCACGGGTCTATTCGCGTTCTTCGACGCGCCCTGGACGCCCATCTACCTGCTGGTCGCCTACCTGATTCACCCCCTGCTCGGGCTGATAACCCTGATCGGTTCTCTGATTCTGGTCGCCCTGGCTTACCTGACCGAGGCCGCCACGAAAAAGCCGCTGGCCGAGGCCAACCAGGCTTCTCAGGCGTCTGGCACCTACGCCAACAACAATCTGCGCAACGCCGAAGTGATCGAGGCCATGGGCATGCTGCCGGCAATCAGCGGCCGCTGGTTCAAAAGCCATCTGCGCATTCTGGAAATGCAAACCCTGGCCTCCGACCGGGCTGCCTATATCAGTGGCGTCGGGCGCTTCGTGCGGATCACCCTGCAATCGCTGATTCTCGGCGCCGGCGCCCTGCTGGCGATCAAGGGGGAAATCACGCCCGGGATGATGATTGCCTGCTCGATCCTCACCGGCCGCGCGCTGGGACCGGTCGAGCAGGTGATCGGCGCCTGGAAACAGTTGCTTGGCTGCCGTTCGGCCTGGGGTCGACTGAATGAAATGCTGCACGACTATCCCATTCGCCCACCGAGCATGTCGCTGGAGCGCCCTTTGGGCATGCTGTCGGTAGAGAATGCCTATGCCGGGGCTCCGGGGACCAACACCACGATCATCCGCGGGGTAACCCTCAACCTCGCGCCCGGGGAGAGCCTCGGCGTGATTGGCCCTTCGGCCTCGGGCAAGTCCACCCTCGCCCGCTTGCTGGTCGGCGTTTGGCCGACCCAGGCCGGCAAGGTGCGCCTCGACGGCGCCGACGTGTTCACCTGGAACAAGGCCGAACTCGGCCCCTGGCTCGGCTATCTGCCGCAGGATGTCGAGCTGTTCGAAGGCAGCATCGCCGAGAACATTGCCCGCTTCGGTGAGATCGACAGCGAGGCGGTGATCCAGGCGGCCAGGTCCGCTGGCGTTCACGAAATGATCCTGCACTTCCCTCAAGGCTATGACACCCGGCTGGGCGTCGACGGTAGCCCGCTGTCCGGCGGTCAGAAACAACGCATCGCGCTGGCCCGTGCGCTGTATGGCGAACCGGCGCTGGTGATACTCGACGAACCGAATGCCAACCTCGACGACGTCGGCGAAAAAGCCCTGGTCGATGCGCTAGCCGCACTCAAGCACCGTGGCGCCACCACCATCCTTATTTCCCATCGTCCCACCGTGCTGGGCATGGTCGACAAGGTGCTGATGCTGCGCGATGGCTGCACGCAGATGTTCGGCGCCCGCGAGGAGGTGTTCTCGGCCCTCCGCCAAGCCAATGTGATCTCTCCCGGAAGCCCGCCACCGCTGGCCTCCGTCAAAGTGCGGGAGTAACCGGTCATGCCAAACATCGAACGCAACGACTTGATCCTCGTCAGCCCGCAAACAGTTGTGGACATCGACGACCGCAAACCCGCGCGCTGGGGCATCTGGCTGGTCATAGCCGGCTTCGGCGGCTTTCTCCTGTGGTCCTGGCTTGCCCCCTTGGATGCGGGCGTAGTGGCCAGCGGTACCGTCAAGGTGACCAGCAATCGCAAGACCATCCAGCACCTGACGGGCGGGACCGTTGAATCCATTCTGGTGCGCGAAGGCGATGTGGTGAAGAAAGGCCAGGAACTGGTGCGTCTGGACTCGACCCGGGCGCTGGCCGAGCGGGGCGTGATCGGCGCTCAATACATCGTCAGCAAGACCGTGGAGAACCGGCTGGAAGCCGAGCGCGACGGGCGCGCCGAAGTAACGTTCGACCCCGAGCTGCTCGCCCGCTTCAAGGACGACCCGCGCCTGCGGGATGCCATCGACCTGCAGGAACGCTTGTTCGCCACCCGCCGCGCTGGCCTCGCCGGGGAAGTCAGTATCTTGCTGGAATCCCAGTCCGCTGCGGAGGTGCAGGTCAAGGGCCTGCAACAAGTCTACGGAGCCCGCGCCTCGCAACTGAAATTCCTCCACCAGGAACTCGACGGCACCCGCACCCTCGCCGCCGAAGGCTATATCCCGCGCAACCGCATGCTCGAACTGGAGCGCAACGCCGCCGAACTGAACGCCGGCCAGGCCGAGAACATCAACAACATCGCCCGTGTGCGCAGCCAGGTCACCGAGCTGAAGCTGCGCATCCTCCAGCGCCAACACGATTACCTCAAGGAAGTGGAATCGCAGCTGACCGAGGTGCAGAAGGAAAGCACCAGCCTGGCCGACCGCCTGCGTGCGCTGGACTATGAAGTGACCCACACCTCGATCCGTTCGCCAATCGGCGGCATGGTGCAGGGACTCGGCATCGCCACCATCGGTGGGGTGATCCAACCCGGCTTCAAGATCATGGACATAGTGCCGGCCGACGAGCCATTGCAAGTCGATGCGATGATCCCGGTGCAGGCCATCGACAAGATGGTGCCCAGCCTGCCGGTGGACATCGCCTTCCCCGCCTTCAACCATGCCCAGACCCCGAATATTCCGGGACGGGTGCTGACGGTCTCCGCCGACCGCCTGGTTGATGAGGAAAGCAAGCAGCCCTTCTACTTGGCGCAAATTGAAGTGACAGCGCAGGGCATGGACATGCTCGGCGCCAACCGAATCCGCCCGGGGATGCCGGCCACCGTGACGATCAAGACCGGCGAACGCAACCTGCTGAGCTACCTGTTCAAGCCGTTGCTGGACCGCATCGATAGTGCATTCAAGGAGCAATGAAATGGATCGACGTTGCTGGCTGGCCGGCCTGACTGCAATAGCCTTTCCCGCGTCAGCCATGGATCTCAAGGAAGCCTGGGACTTGCTGCAATACCAAGGCCCGATCTACCAGGCGGCCATCCATGAAAAAGAAGCCGGGTTGGAAAACCGTGCACTCGGCAAAGCCGGTCTGCTGCCGCAGATCAACGCCACTGCGTACCAAAACAAGGTCAACGGCACGCAAGACAGAGGTGCTGGCGACGAGGACCTCGACTACGACGCCAAGGGCGCCGCCGTCCGCCTGCGTCAACCGCTGTTCAACAAACTAAAAATGGCTGATTACCGCCAGGGCAAGCAGCGCGCCGACTACAGCGTGGCGGTGTTCGACGCCAAGAGCCAGGACGCCGCCGTCAGCCTTTCCGGGCGCTATTTCGACGTGCTGCTGGCGCGCGAGACCATCGCGCTGGCCAAAAGTAAGTTGAAGGCTTTCGAGGAACAGCTAGCCTCGGCCAAGCGCCGCTATGAGCTCGGTGAAGGCACGGTGACTGACGTCGACGAAGCCACCGCCCGGCGCGACCTGGCCCAGGCCGAACTGATCGAGGCCGAGGACAGCCTGCTGGTGGCGCGGCGCTTGCTGCAGGAATATCTCGGCGAAGTCCCCGATACGTTGGCGAGCCTGCGCACCAGCTTCCCCACTCCGCCGCTGGAGCCCGGCAACCTGCAGGACTGGCTGGTCAAGGCCCGGACTGACAACCCTATCATCCATGCCCGCCGCTACAGCCACGCAGTGGCCGAGGAAGATGTGAACAAGGCCAAAGCCGGCCATTGGCCGACCCTGGACTTTGTCGCCGGCTACACCTCAGGAAAGAGCGAAACCCTTTCCACCCTGGATCAGCGCAACAATTACGGCTCCGTAGGTCTGGAAGTGAACGTCCCGATCTACAGCGGCGGTTATGTCAGCGCCCAGTCCCGTCAGGCGGTCGCCAACCGGGACAAGGCCCAGGAAGAGCTGAACGCTTCGCGCGAAGAAGTGATTTCCGGTACCACCCGCGAGTTTCGTGGGGTGCAGAGCGGTGCCACACGCATCCGCGCACTGGAAAAAGCCGTCACCTCCGGCGAACGCTCGCTCGATTCGACGAAGAAGGGTTTCCTCGCCGGCACCAGCACCAACGTCGACATCCTCAATGCCGAGGAATTGCTGTACACCGCCCGGCGCGACTTGTTCGAGGCCAAGTTGCGCTACCTGACCTCGCGTCTGCGCCTGGCCGCCGCCGTCGGCGCCCTGGGTGATGACGATATCGACCAGGCCAATGCCTACCTGGGGCCGGAACTGGCGGTCTCGGAATAATCCCCACTCCCCGCTCCCCCACCAAGGCTATGCCCCAGTTACGTGTTGCATGGGGCAGTGCTTTTTGTAGGAGCGGATTTATCCGCGAACCCGAGATAAAGGCGGTGCCAAGCCTTTCGCGAATGAATTCGCTCCTACAGGTTCGGAATGGGCTGATAGCCCGCCGGGCAGAGGATGCTGCGCCCAGGATTGCATCCGGGATATACGACATCTCCAACACCTAACTGGGACATAGCCAAGCCCACAACCAGCGCCTGCGGCGGACTGACAGCACGCGACGCAGGGCGTATGGTGAAGACTCCATCGACACAAGGAACGCCGGCAGCGGCTGATCGTAGCCGCCAGCGATTCATGGAGAATGACTATGCCCTGGTACGCCTGGTTGATCCTGATCCTCGCTCTCGGCTCCATCGTCGGCGGCCTGCTGGTGCTGCGCGATACGGCCAAGAAACTGCCGCTGACCGAGGAACAGCTCAAACGCATTCACGAGCGCAACATCGAGCAGGACGCCAAAGACGCAGAGGATCGTTGAGTTTCTGCCTGCTTCAATCCGCTGTGACAGAGCGGAGGGTGATGCCGTAAAGCGCGAAGATCGCTTACCAGCGGCCATCGTGGCGCAGGGCATGCAGAATCGTAGGGCGGGTTAGCCGAAGGCGTAACCCACCGCCCCTACGGACACTAGTGTCCAAGGCGACACCGCTGGTGGGTTACGCCGCTACGCTGGGAAATTGCACTGATCGGCACACCGAATTGCATCGGATCTGAACACCCAATTGCACCGGACTTGCACACCCGTTGCAATCTGACCACGCATTTGAAAACGGAATGACCACTTTCGCGAGCCATCCGCCCGGCTCGAAACCACCCTATATAGCGGACTGTCGTGGTGGCTAACGTGCCACATAATCGGCCTGCCAACTAAACGTTGGCAGGCCGATGCAGCCGAATGCAAGCTCGCTCGCAGCTAATGTGAGACCAGCCGCTCCGTCAGTTGCTGATTGCCGAGCCCGGGGTGAGAACGGCGCAGCCCTGGAACAGTTGGAAGCCCTGCAGGGCCGGCTCGAACGCGAGGCACCGCAACTTTTGCCCGGCAGCACCGCCCCGCCTCCGGCGAAGGACTGATCAAGGCTGGAAAGACCCTGCATCCGGAGTACCATTGAGGTCTTCGTCAGGTGGGAGACGCGAACATGCAGGACTGCTCCACACCTCGCATCAAGGGCTTTCATGCCCACGTCTATTTCGACGCCTCCACCCTCGATCAGGCCCGCGCACTCTGCGAGGAAGCTGCGCAGCGCTTTCCGCTGAAGATGGGGCGCGTCCACGAGAAGCCCGTCGGCCCCCACCCCGACTGGAGCTGCCAGCTGGCCTTCAAGCCTGAGCTGTTCGGCGAGGTCATCCCCTGGCTGGCGCTGAATCGGAATGGCCTGACCGTGCTGGTGCACCCCATCACCGGCAGCGACCTGCGCGACCACCGCGACTACCCCATGTGGATGGGCGCGATGCGGCCGCTGGATCTGTCTGACCTCGCGGATGGGGCGGTGGAGTACGACCTGTGACGGGGGCTGCGGTGGGCTGAAGCCCACCCTACCGGGATTGTGCCGTAGGGTGGGCTTCAGCCCACCAACAGGATTTGCTGTTCACTACTGATGCAACTCGGTGTGCAGGTCCAATGCAATTGAGTGTTCAGGTCGAATGCAATCAGGCGTGCAAGTGAATGCAATTTCCCAGCTACGCGGCTAACCCACTACAAAAGCGGTGCTCGGCACGTAGCAGACCCTAACGTCCACAGATCCTCACTCGCCCTTGATCACCAGGTTCAAGGCCTCATCGGCCAACTGATCCAGGCTCATGGGGCCCTCGGCACGGAACCAGGTGTTGGTCCAGGACAGCGCGCCGGTGAGAAAACGCCGCAGGATGAACGGGTCGCCGTTGAAGTAGCCGGCATTCCTGGCCTCACCGAGCACATCAAGCCAGAGCTGTTCGTAGGTATCACGCAGGTTGAGGATGTAGGCCTGGCCTTCGTCCGACAGTGAGCGCCATTCGTAGACCAGCACTACCATCGCCTCGCCAGTGCCGCCGATGATCGATTGCAGCTCGCAGCGGATCAGCGCCAGTACCCGATCACGCACACTCTCGGCCAGGGCCAGCTCCGCCCGCATCATGGCCGTGTTGTAGAGGATGGTTTCCTCCATCACCGAGCGGAGGATTTCGTCCTTGCTCTTGAAGTGGTGGAAGATGCTGCCGGACTGGATGCCTACCGCGCCGGCCAAATCGCGCACCGTGGTGCGCTCGAAGCCCTTGCTGCGGAACAGGTGCGCCGCCATCTGCAACAGCTTGCCGCGCGGGCTGTCCGGGTCCGTTATCTGTCCGCCAGCCACCAGTTCGCGCATCACTGCCTGGGCTTTCTGCTCGTCCACTCTTGCTCTCCACTGCTGGCTGTCACTTGGGAATCCTGCGACCAGAGTGGTCCGCCACCTGGCAAATTCCGGCAAGTGCTTGTCGTTGTTGGCGAATTTATGCCTTGCCAACCAACCAAGCAAGCGCTTGGCCATGCTTACGTATGGAATACCGTCTCAAGGGGGTTTTCAACCAAGCGCTTGCTTGGTAATGTCGATCCACCTTCAATGTGTGACGGGCCATTCCAATGATTAAAACCGTACGCATCGGTTGCGCCTCCGCCTTTTGGGGCGACACCTCTACCGCCGCCGCCCAGCTGGTGCAAGGCGCCGAGCTGGACTATCTGGTGTTCGACTACCTGGCTGAGATCACCATGTCGATCATGGCCGGCGCGCGGATGAAGAACCCCGAGGCCGGCTACGCCACCGACTTCGTCGAAGTGTTGGCGCCGCTGCTCCAGGACATCGCCGCGAAGAGGATTCGCGTGATCAGCAACGCCGGCGGGGTCAACCCGCAGAGCTGCGCTCGAGCGCTGAGCGCCGCCTGCGAACAAGCCGGAGTTAACCTGAAGATCGCCGTGCTGCACGGCGACAACCTGCAAGCCAGGCTCGGTGAACTGGCCAAGGCCGGCACCGTGGAAATGTTCAGCGGCGCTCCGCTACCGCCGATGTGCCTGTCGGTCAACGCCTACCTGGGCGCGCCGGGCATCGTCGAGGCGCTCAAGCTGGGCGCCGACATCGTCATCACCGGTCGCGTGGTCGACAGCGCAGTGGTCAGCGCCGCGCTGGTCCACGACTTCGACTGGGCCTGGAGCGACTACGACAAGCTCGCCCAGGCGGCGCTGGCCGGCCACATCATCGAATGCGGCGCGCAGTGCACCGGCGGCAACTTCACCGACTGGGAGTCGGTGCCGGATTACGAACACATCGGCTTCCCCATCGTCGAGGTCGAGGCAGATGGCCGCTTTATCGTGACCAAGCCGGATGGTTCCGGTGGCCTGGTCACGCCTTTCTCCGTTGGCGAGCAGATGCTCTACGAAATCGGCGACCCGCGCGCCTATCTGCTGCCGGATGTGACCTGCGACTTCACCCGCGTCACGCTCGAACAAGCCGGCCATGACCGGGTGCTGCTCAAGGGCGCCCGCGGCCTGCCGCCGACCGACCAATACAAGGTCAGCGCCACCTACCCAGACGGTTTCCGCTGCACCGCCAGCTTCGTCATGGCCGGCATCGACGCGACGAAGAAGGCCCGTCGGGTCGGTCAGGCGATCATCGGTAAAACCACGGAAATGCTCGCCGAACGCGGCTGGGGCGATTACCGCGAGGTGAGCGTCGACATCCTCGGCAGCGAGTCCACCTACGGCCCCCACGGCCGCCGCGCGGACAGCCGCGAGGTGGTGTTGCGCCTGTCCGCCCGGCACAGCAAGAAAGAAGCCCTGGTGCTGTTCTCCCGCGAGATCGCCCAGGCCGCTACCGGTATGGCGCCGGGCCTGACCGGCAGCGCCGGCGGCCGCGCGGGGGTCAGCCCGGTGATCCGCCTGTTCTCCTTCCTCAGCGACAAGAGCGCCTGTCAGCTCGAGGTCGTCCAGGGCGAGCAACGCCAGGCGGTCGCCTTGCCCGAGCTGGAAACCCTCGATCCGGCCAGCCTCGCCGAAGCCGTCGAGCCTGAAGCGCCGCAGGGTTCGGCCGACGCCAGCGTGCCGCTGGTCAAGCTGGCCGTGGCGCGTTCCGGCGACAAGGGCAACCACAGCAATATCGGCGTAATGGCCAGGAAACCCGAATACCTGCCGTGGATCGCCGCCGCGCTCTCCGTCGAGAACGTCGCCGAGTGGATGGAGCATGTGCTCGACCCACAGATCGGCCGCGTGTCGCGCTGGTATTTGCCGGGCAGCCACAGCCTCAACTTCCTGCTGGAAAACGCCCTCGGCGGCGGCGGCATCGCCAGCCTGCGCAGCGACCCGCAGGGCAAGGCGTTCGCCCAGCAGTTGCTGGAATTCCAGGTGCCGGTGCCCAAGGCGCTGGCGGACAGCCTGTGAACGAAACCAATGTGATCGTTCCCACGCTCCGCGTGGGCATGCAGCCAGAGACGCTCCGCGTCTCAAGGGACGCAGAGCGTCCCGGATCTGCTCCCACGCAGAGCGTGGGAGCCATCAGAAAGAGAGCCGAAGGACCACAACGATGAGCTACGACTCCGTATTCAAACCCGGCCTGTTCGCCGGCCAAACCATCCTGGTGACCGGTGGCGGCAGCGGTATCGGCCGCTGCACCGCCCATGAACTGGCGGCGCTCGGCGCGCACGTGGTACTGGTCGGTCGCAAGCCGGAAAAGCTCGAAGCCACCGCCGCCGAGATCGTCGAGGACGGCGGCAGCGTCAGCTGGCAAGCCTGCGACATCCGCGAGGAAGAGCCGGTCAAGGCAATGGTCGCCGCGGTGCTGGCCGAACGCGGGCAGATCCATCATTTGGTCAACAACGCCGGCGGCCAGTACCCCGCCCCGCTCGCCTCGATCAATCAGAAGGGTTTCGAGACCGTGGTGCGCACCAACCTGGTCGGCGGTTTCCTGGTCGCCCGCGAGGTGTACAACCAGTGCATGGCCAAGCGCGGCGGCAGCATCGTCAACATGCTCGCCGACATGTGGGGCGGCATGCCCGGCATGGGCCACTCCGGCGCGGCGCGCGCGGGCATGGAGAACTTCACCAAGACCGCCGCCTTCGAATGGGGCCATTCCGGCGTGCGGGTCAACGCGGTGGCGCCCGGCTGGGTCGCCTCCAGCGGCATGGACACCTACCCGGAAGCCATGAAGCAGATGATCCGCTCGCTGAAGAACCATGTGCCGCTGCAACGCATCGCCACCGAGGCGGAGATCAGCTCGGCCATCGTCTTCCTGCTCTCGCCCGGCGCCAGCTTCATCAGCGGCAACACCATCCGCATCGACGGCGCCGCTACCCAGGGCACCCGCACCTGGCAACTGGGCAAGGCGACCAACAGCGAGTCCTACAACGGCTTCCACCGGGCCTACGCGCCCGACGTGCTGAAAGATCAGGAGTGAGCCGATGCCGATCCTGCAATCCGAACTGGACGTCCACGGCGACACCTTCGCGCAGAACCGCGCCGCCATGCTCGCCGCCGTCGCCAGCTTCCGCGAGGTCGAGCAGAAGGTGCTGGACAAGGCCGCCGAGGCCAAGGCCCGCTTCGTCAAGCGCGGCCAGTTGCTGCCGCGCGAGCGCCTCAACCTGCTGCTCGACCCTGGCGCGCCGTTCCTCGAGCTGTGCTCGCTGGCCGGCTACAAGTTCCATGACGACAAGGACGGCACCCAAGCCGGTGGCGGCCTGATCGCCGGCATCGGCTACGTCGCCGGGGTTCGTGTGCTGGTGGTCGCCAACAACAGCGCGATCAAGGGCGGCACCATCGCCCCGTTCGGCCTGAAGAAATCCCTGCGCCTGCAGCAGATCGCCAGCGAGAACAAACTGCCGATCATCACCCTGGCCGAGAGCGGCGGCGCCAACCTCAACTATGCGGCGGACATCTTCGTCGAAGGCGCGCGCGGCTTCGCCAACCAGGCACGCATGTCGGCCATGGGCTTGCCGCAGATCACCGTGGTGCACGGTTCCAGCACAGCCGGCGGGGCTTACCAGCCGGGCCTGTCGGACTACGTGGTGGTGGTGCGCGGCAAGGCCAAGATGTTCCTCGCCGGCCCGCCGCTGCTCAAGGCCGCCACCGGCGAAGTGGCCACCGACGAGCAACTGGGCGGTGCCGAGATGCATGCGCAGATCGCCGGCACCGCAGAATACCTGGCCGAGAACGACGCCGACGGCGTGCGCATCGCCCGCTCGATCCTCGCCATGCTGCCATGGAACGCCCAGCTGCCGGCGCGCCCGCAACGGACCTGGAAGGAACCGCTGTACCCGGCCGAGGAACTGCTCGGCGTGGTCCCGGCCGATGCCAAGAAGCCCTACGACGTCAGGGAAATACTGGCCCGTATCGCCGACGGCTCGGAGTTCCTCGACTTCAAGAACGAGTTCGACAGCCAGACCGTCTGCGGCCACCTGCAGATCGAAGGCCAGCCCTGCGGCATCATCGGCAACAACGGGCCAATCACCCCGCAAGGCGCGGTCAAGGCGGCGCAGTTCATCCAGCTCTGCGAGCAGAGCAACACGCCGATCCTGTTCTTCCACAACACCACCGGCTTCATGGTCGGCACCGAAGCGGAGCAGCTCGGCGTGATCAAGCACGGCTCCAAGCTGATCCAGGCGGTGGCCAACGCCAGCGTGCCGAAGCTGACCCTGGTGGTCGGCGGCTCCTACGGCGCCGGCAACTATGCGATGTGCGGACGTGGCCTGGACCCGCGCTTCATCTTCGCCTGGCCGAACAGCAAGACCGCGGTGATGGGCGGCGCCCAGGCCGGCAAGGTGCTGCGCATCGTCACCGAAGAAAAGCATGCCAAGGAAGGCAAGGAAGCCGACCCGAAGATGCTCGACATGCTGGAAACCATGACCGCGCAGAAGCTCGACAGCTCGGCCACCGCGCTGTACGGCACCGCCAGCCTGTGGGACGACGGCCTGATCGACCCGCGCGACACCCGCAAGTTGCTCGGTTACCTGCTGGATATCTGTGCCGAGGCCGCGGTGCGGCCGCTGAAACAGAACACCTTCGGGGTGGCACGGCTTTAACTCCCTCTCCCTCCGGGAGAGGGCTGGAGTGAGGGGACGACGACTCAGCCAAACACCGCCCCTCACCCCTTTCCCCTCTCCCAGAGGGAGAGGGGAAAGAATCAGAGTCGCCGGAAAGTACCCAGCTCACCGGCACGCACCAACAAGTCCCCTCTCCCACTTGTGGGAGAGGGTTAGGGAGAGGGCCGACAGCGCCCGCGAACGAACACCTTTCGAGGAGAACAACAAAATGATCTTCACCCCCGAACACGAAGCGCTGCGCAAGACCGTCCGTGATTTCGTCGCCAAGGAAATCAACCCGCACGTCGACCAGTGGGAGAAGGACGGCCGCTTCCCGATCCACGAGATCTTCAAGAAAGCCGGCGACCTCGGCCTGCTGGGCATCTCCAAGCCGGAGAAGTTCGGCGGCATGGGCCTCGACTACAGCTACTCGATGGTCGCCACCGAGGAGTTCGGCACCATCACCTGCGGCGGCATCCCCATGGCCTTCGGCGTGCAGACCGACATGTGCACCCCGGCCCTGGCGCGCTTCGGCTCCGACGAACTGCGCGAGGAGTTCCTGCGTCCCGCCATCGCCGGCGAGTTGGTCGGCTGCATCGGCGTCTCCGAGGTCGGCGCCGGCTCCGACGTCGCCGGGCTGAAAACCAATGCGCGCAAGGACGGCGACGACTACGTGATCAACGGCAGCAAGATGTGGATCACCAACTCGCCGTCGGCCGATTTCATCTGCCTGCTGGCCAACACCTCGGACGACAAGCCGCACATCAACAAATCGCTGATCATGGTGCCGATGAACACTCCGGGCATCAGCCTCAGCCCGCACCTGGACAAGCTCGGCATGCGCAGCTCGGAGACCGCCCAGGTGTTCTTCGACAACGTGCGCGTGCCGCAGCGCAACCGCATCGGCGCGGAAGGCACCGGCTTCATGATGCAGATGCTGCAGTTCCAGGAGGAACGCCTGTTCTGCGCGGCCAACGCGCTCAAGGGTCTGGAGCACTGCGTCGACATCACCATCGACTACTGCAAGGAACGCCACACCTTCGGCCAGCCGCTGCTCGACAATCAGGTCATCCACTTCCGCCTGGCCGAGCTGCAGACCGAGATCGAGGCGCTGCGCGCCCTCACCTACCAGGCCACCGAGCTGTACATCAACGGCAAGGACGTCACCAAACTGGCCTCGATGGCCAAGCTCAAAGCCGGCCGCCTGGCCCGCGAGGTCACCGACTCCTGCCTGCAGTACTGGGGTGGCATGGGCTTCATGTGGGACAACCCGATCTCGCGCGCCTACCGCGACACTCGCCTGGCCTCCATCGGCGGCGGCGCCGACGAGATCATGCTCGGCATCATCTGCAAGCTGATGGGCACCCTACCGGGCAAGAAGAAGTGATACCCGATGGTTCCCATGCTCCGCGTGGGAACCCATACCGGGACGCTCCGCGTCCCAACGGCGCAGGAGCGCCGCCAGAGGCATTCCCACGCTGGAGCGTGGGAACGATCACCGAACCGAGGCTTGCGATGATGGAACTGCCCACCACCGAAACCCTGCTGCTCGCGCTCGAAGGCGGCGTGCTGCACGTCACCCTCAACCGCCCGGACAGCCGCAACGCCATGAGCCTGGCGATGGTCCAGGAACTGCGCGCCGTGCTCGCCACCGTGGGTGGCGACCAGAGCGTGCGTGCCCTGGTGCTGCGTGGCGCCGGCGGGCACTTCTGCGCCGGTGGCGACATCAAGGACATGGCCGGGGCGCGCAGCAAGGGCGTCGACGCCTACCGCGAGCTCAACCGTGCCTTCGGTAGCCTGCTGGAGGAAGCCCAAGCCGCGCCACTGGTGCTGATCGCCGTGCTGGAAGGCGCGGTACTCGGCGGCGGCTTCGGCCTGGCCTGCGTCTCCGACATCGCCATCGCCCGCCGCGATGCGAAGTTCGGCATGCCGGAAACCACCCTCGGCATCCTCCCGGCGCAGATCGCGCCCTTCGTGGCCAAGCGCATCGGCCTGACCCAGGCCCGTCGCCTGGCGCTGACCGCCGCGCGCTTCGACGGCAGCGAGGCCGAGCGCCTGGGGCTGGTGCACTTCTGCGCAGCCGACGACGCGGCCGTCGAGCAACGCCTGGCGCAGGTGCTGGAGCAGGTGCGCCAATGCGCGCCGCAGGCCAACGCGGCGACCAAGGCACTGCTGCTGGCCAGCGATAGCGAGCCGCTGGGCGCCGTGCTGGACCATGCTGCCGAACTGTTCGCCGTGGCAGTGACTGGCGAGGAAGGTGCCGAGGGCACCCTGGCGTTTGTACAGAAACGCGCGCCTAAGTGGGCCGAATGACTCCCCTCTCCCGTTTACGGGAGAGGGGCCGGGGGAGAGGGAGCCCGGCAACGCAACCCTCTCCCTAGCCCTCTCCCATGAATGGGAGAGGGTACCGAATCGAGTGGCTTGAGAATCAGGAGTTCATAACGACATGCCCGCCTTCACCAAGATCCTGATCGCCAACCGCGGCGAGATCGCCTGCCGGGTGATCCGCACCGCGCACGAACTGGGCTACCGCAGCGTGGCGGTGTACAGCGAGGCCGATGCCGGCGCGCGCCATGTGCAGCTGGCCGACGAGGCGGTGGGCATCGGCCCGGCGCAGGTCAACCAGTCGTACCTGAAGATCGACGCCATCATCGCCGCCGCGCGCAAGACCGGCGCGGACGCCATCCACCCCGGCTACGGTTTCCTCTCCGAGAACGCCGAGTTCGCCCGCGCCTGCGAAGCGGCCGGCATCGTGTTCATCGGTCCGACCGTCGAGGCCATCCACCTGATGGGCAGCAAGCGTCTGTCGAAGATCGCCATGCTCGAGGCTGGCGTGCCGTGCATCCCCGGCTACGAAGGCGCCGCCCAGGATGACGACACCCTGACCCGCGAGGCCCAGCGCATCGGCTATCCGCTGATGATCAAGGCCAGCGCCGGCGGTGGCGGGCGCGGCATGCGTCTGGTCCATGAGGCCAGCGAACTGGCAGCTCAGCTACGCACCGCCCGCTCCGAAGCGCAGAACGCCTTCGGCTCCGGCGAACTGATCCTGGAAAAAGCCGTGATCCAGCCACGCCACGTGGAAATCCAGGTGTTCGGCGACCGCCACGGCAACCTCGTCTACCTCGGCGAGCGCGACTGCTCGGTGCAGCGTCGCCACCAGAAGGTCATCGAGGAGGCGCCCTGCCCGGTCATGACGCCGGAGCTGCGCCAGGCCATGGGCGAGGCGGCGGTGAAGGCGGCGGGTGCGGTCAACTATGTCGGCGCCGGCACCGTGGAATTCCTCCTCGACACCAGCGGTGCCTTCTACTTCCTGGAGATGAACACCCGCCTGCAGGTCGAGCACCCGGTCACCGAGTTGATCACCGGCCAGGACCTTGTGGCCTGGCAGATCCGCGTCGCCGAAGGCCGGCCACTGCCGCTGGCGCAGGACCAGATCGAGCTGAACGGCCACGCCATCGAAGTGCGCCTGTACGCCGAGGACAGCACCCGCAATTTCCTGCCGCAGACCGGAGAAATCCTGCGCTGGGAGCCGGCGCTGCTGGACGGCATCCGCATCGACCACGGCCTGGTCGAGGGCCAGGCGGTGACGCCGTTCTACGACCCGATGCTGGCCAAGGTCATCGCCTACGGCGCGACCCGCGACGAGGCGCGGCGCAAGCTGGTGCGCGCCGTGGAGGATTGCGTGCTGCTCGGCGTCAACGGCAACCAGCGCTTCCTCGCCAACCTGCTCAAGCACCCGCAGTTCGCCGCCGGGCAGGCCACCACGGCCTTTATCGGCGAGCACTTCGCCGCCGACCCTAGCCTCAGTCCACAAGCGCCGGCCGCTAGCGAACTGGCTAGCGCCGCCGCCCTGCTCTACCAGGCCTCGGCGCTGCAGCGCGCCCACCAGCATGGCCTGGCCGGCTGGCGCAACGTCGATAACGCGCCCTGGCGCTTCGTGCTCAAGCACGGCGAGCACAAGCATGCCGTCGAGCTCAGCGTCGCAGACAGCGGCAAGCAGCCACGCTTCGCCGCACGGATTGGCGATGTCCAGCTCGACCTGCGCCTGCTGGCGGCCGATGGTCGCTGGGCCACACTGGAACTGGACGGCGTGCGCCGCCGCCTCGCCTACCACCTGGCCGGCGAGCGCCTATGGTTGTATGGCCACAACGGCAACCTGGAACTGCTCGACATCACCCACGAGCCGGCCGCCGGCCAGGACAGCGCCAGCTCCGGTACGGTGAAGGCGCCGATGGACGGCGCCATCGTCGAGGTGCTGGTCAACGAGGGCGATAAGGTCGACAAGGGCCAGCTGCTGCTGGTGCTGGAAGCAATGAAGATGGAACACCCGCTCAAGGCCGGGGTCGACGGCGTGATCCGCCGCATCCAGGTGAGCAAGGGCGACCAGGTGAAGAACCGTCAGTTGCTGGTCGAGGTGGAGGCCGCGGAGGCTTGATTTTGAACGGCTAAACACCGCGCCTAAGCCGCTCCAATCAGTTCCCTCGCCCACTGGGAGAGGGAGCAAACACGTAGGGTGGATGGCGCTTTATCCATCCACCAAACACCGTCACGGTGGATGAAAAGAGCGTCATCCACCCTACGAACAACGACCACGGAGAACGCACATGTCCCTGCAAGGCAAAACCCTGTTCATCACCGGCGCCAGCCGTGGCATCGGCCGCGAAATCGCCCTGCGCGCCGCGCGCGACGGCGCCAACATCGTCATCGCGGCGAAGAGCGCCGAGCCGCATCCCAAGCTGGCCGGCACCATCTTCAGCGTCGCCGAGGAAGTCGAGGCCGCCGGCGGCAAGGCGCTGGCCCTGCAGGTCGACGTGCGCGACGAAAATGCCGTGCGCGAGGCCATGGCCAAGGCCGCCGGGCACTTCGGCGGCATCGACGCCCTGGTCAACAACGCCGGGGCGATCAAGCTGGTCGGCGTCGAGAAGCTCGAACCCAAGCGCTTCGACCTGATGTTCCAGATCAACACCCGCGCGGTGATGGTCTGCAGCCAGGCGGCGCTGCCCTACCTGAAACAGAGCGGCAACGGCCACATCCTCAGCCTGTCGCCGCCGCTCAACCTGGCGAGCAAATGGTTCGCCCAGCACGGCCCGTACACCGTCACCAAGTACGGCATGAGCATGCTCACCCTGGGCATGAGCGAGGAATTCAAGAAGTACGGCATCAGCGTCAACGCGCTGTGGCCGCGCACGGTGATCGCCACCGCCGCCATCGAGTTCGAGCTGGGTGGCCGGGATGTGTTCAAGTACGCGCGCAAGCCGGAGATCATGGCCGACGCCGCCCATGCGATCCTTTCCAGCCAGGGCCGCGCGATCACCGGACGCCTGTTGATCGACGATGAAATCCTCGGCGAACAGGGCATCACCGACTTCGAACACTATCGCTACGACCCGGCCGGCGGCCCGCTGGCGACCGATCTGTTCCTCGATTGAGCGCAGTAGCCCTCCCCCCCCTTCCCCTCTCCCGTAAACGGGAGAGGGGTGACTATCGACCGCCCTGCTTCGCCCCCGTCCACGCATTTGCCGATCTGCCCGACGCCGCATGCACCGGGGTCATAGGCGCGAAAACGGGCTAGCTTTAAAGTCATCACTGGCAACATCGCCGACAACAACAAAACGCGAGCGCCATGCGCAATACCGACCTGATCTCCTTTGCCGACCTTATCCGCCGCCTGCCCGCCACCCTCGGCCGTCTGCCGCGGCTGCTGCGCGGGCTGTACTACACCGCCATGCGCAACCGCGAGAAGAACCTGTCCCTGGCCTGGGCGCTGGAGCTCGCCTGCGAGCGCTACCCGGAGCGGCCGGCGGTGATGGATGAGCGGCGGCGCCTGAGCTATACCGCCTTCAACGCCTGGGCCAACCGCCTGGCCCGCGCCCTGCAGGCCGAGGGCGTGAGCCACGGCAGTGTGGTGGCGGTGATGCTGGAAAACCGCCTCGAAGTGCTCGCCGTGCTCGCCGCCCTGGCCAAGCTCGGCGCCGTCGGCGCGCTGCTCAACACCGCCCAGCGCGGCCATGTGCTGAGTCACAGCCTCAACCTGGTCAAGCCTTCGCACTTCGTCATCGGCGAAGAACTGCACGGCGCCTTCGAGGAAGTTCGCAGCGAGGTGCACAACGCCGACCAGCACTGCTACTGGCTGGCCGACCAGGACACCCTGAGCCAGCCCGGCCAGGCCCCGGCCAACTGGCAGAACCTCGCCCTACTGGCGCGCGACCAGGCCGAAACCAACCTGCCGAGCAGCGCCCAGGTGCGCCTGAAAGACCCCTGTTTCCTGATCTACACCTCGGGCACCACCGGCCTGCCGAAAGCCTCGATCCTCAGCCATGGCAAGTGGATCAAGGCTTACGGCGGCTTCGGCCATTGCGGCCTCGGGCTGACCAGCGAGGATGTGCTCTACCTGACTCTGCCCTGCTACCACAACAACGCCGTCACCGTGTGCTGGAGTTCGGCGTTGGCCGGCGGCGCGGCCATCGCCCTGCGGCGCAAGTTCTCCACCAGCCACTTCTGGCAAGACGTCGCCCATTACCGCGCCACCTGCTTCGGTTACATCGGCGAACTCTGCCGCTACCTGCTCAACCAGCCGCCATGCCCGGAAGAACGCAACAACACCCTAACCTGCATGATCGGCAATGGCCTGCGCCCGGCGATCTGGGACGAGTTCAAGACGCGCTTCGGCATCGAGCGGGTGATGGAGTTCTACGCCTCCAGCGAGGGCAATATCGGCTTCACCAACATCTTCAACTTCGACAACACGGTCGGCTTCACCCCCGCCCCCTACGCCATCGTCCGCTACGACCTGGAGAACGACCGGCCAGTGCGCGACAAGCAGGGCTTCATGGCGAAGGTCGAGAAAGGCGAGCCGGGCCTGATGCTCAGCGAAATCACCGAGAAGTGGCCATTCGACGGCTACACCGACCCGGCCAAGAGCGCGGCGGTGACCTTCCGCGACGTGTTCAAGCAGGGCGATGCCTGGTTCAACACCGGCGACCTGATGCGCGACATCGGCTTCAGCCACGCCCAGTTCGTCGACCGCCTCGGCGACACCTTCCGCTGGAAAGGCGAGAACGTCTCCACTACCGAAGTGGAAAACGCCCTCGGCGCCTTCCCCGGCATCGAGGACGCGGTGGTCTACGGCGTGGAGATTCCCGGCACCAACGGCCGCTGCGGCATGGCCGCGCTGCGCTTGAGCTGCGGCGCCGAACTCGATCAAGACGCCCTGGCCGCGCACCTGGACCGCGAACTGCCGCCCTACGCCGCGCCGCTGTTCGTGCGCCTGCTGCAAGAGGTGGAGACCACCGGCACCTTCAAATACAAGAAGGCCGACCTGAAGAAAGCCGCCTACGACCCGCAGGCGGTGCATGAACCGCTCTATGCCCGGCTGCCCGGCGAGCCATGTTTCCGGCCGCTGGACGGTTCGCTGTATCAGGCGATCCAGAGCGGCGCATACCGCTTCTGAGGCGTTCCTCCTCCGGCGCCGGCTTCTGTCACGCAGCGGCCAAGGCTCATCGCGAGTAACGGCTGGCAGCTTGTGTAGGAGCGAATTTATTCGCGATGGGGGACAGTGCGAAGGCCCTGTTCGCGGATAAATCCGCTCCTACAGGAGGAAGTCAGCCGGCCCGGCTCACTCGCCAATATCTTCATTCCACAGCTCGGGCTTGCTAGCGATGAAATCGCGCATCAGCTGCACACAGCGCGCGTCCTGCAACACTTCGACCTGCACACCGCGCGAGCGCAGCAGGTCCTCTTCGCCCAGGAACGTCTGATTCTCGCCAATCACCACCCGCGGGATGCCATAGAGCAGGATCGCGCCGCTGCACATCGAACAGGGCGACAGCGTGGTGTACAGCACCGCATCGCGATAGACCCGGGCGGGCTGGCGGCCAGCATTCTCGAAGGCATCCATCTCGCCGTGGCGGATCGCGCTGCCCTGCTGCACCCGCCGGTTATGCCCACGGCCGATGATCTGGCCCTGATGCACTATCACCGAACCGATCGGAATCCCGCCCTCGGCCAGCCCCAACTCGGCCTCTTCAATCGCGGCTTGCATGAAGGGATCCATGGTTTCTCCTCGCAGTGGGAAGGGATTGGTCGAGCGCGCCACACGGCCAGTAACAAAAATCGCAGGCCAGCAGCGCAAGCTCGCTACAACGGGCCAACCGCTATTGCTTGAACTCGAACTGCAACTCCGCGCCTTCCACCGAGCGCAAATAATCGTCCTCGCGCTCATTGGTGATCAGCTTGCCGTTGAGCTGGAACGGGCTCTCGGCCGGCGGCTTCGGGGCGAACATCTGCGGCAGCAAGGGTTTCTGCTCTGCCGTGGACAGTGGCTCCGCCGGCTCCAGGCTTTGCACCAGGTCCTCGGGCAGGCTGAGATCGAGTTTGGCTTGGGGTACGGGCGCCTCTTCCACCTTGACCGGCGCTTGCTTGACCACCAGATCCGGCTTGGTCTCGGGCGCCGGTGTAGCCGGCGCCGGCTTGGGTAGCGGCGCCTTGTACTGGGGCTTGGTGGTTTCCGGCGGTTGGGTCGGCGGCAGGCTGATCGGCGGCACAACCGGCTCAGTCACCGGCGGCTTCGGCAGCGGCGCGCTGGGCGGGACTTTCGGCACAGGCGGTTCGCTGTCGCCACAGGCGCCTAGCAGCGACAAGAGCAAAACCAGGCCAAGGGTACGCATCACGTTCATCGACGCTCATCAGCAGCGGGCAGATCTTTATATGCTCGCCCCCCGCACGCGCGCTGACAAGCGCCTCAGAACCTGTTTCGGATCTCGCGAGCTAGAGCCAGACAAGGCAAAAACAGCCGAAGAAGCGCAGTTTGTGTGTTGTAAATGAGCATTATGAGGCTGTTTTTAACGCCGTATGGCCGACGCGCAGCAGATCCGAAACAGGTTCTCAAGGCGCTTGCTCCAGGCGTTTCAGCTCGGCGGCGATGTCCAGCTGCGGGTAGTCGCGAAGCAACTGACGTTGCAACTGCTCGGCCTGCTCGTGCTGGCCGGCGCGGCGCAGTTCCAGCAGGCGCTGCAGACTGCGCTGCGGCTCGGCCGGGAGTTGGTCCGCCAGTTCCGCCGCCGGGCTGGCGGCAGTCATATCCTGCTGGCGCAACTCGCGTTTCGCCGCGGCTGGCGGTGCGGCGAGCAGCTTCGACTGGGCCGGCGCCTCGGGCAGCGCTTCGCGTTGCAGCGGCGCGCTGGCCGGGCTCGCGGGCGTCGGCGCACTCAGCACCGCCGGGGCGGCGGCATCGAAGCTCGGCGGCGCCTGCTCCAGCGTGCGCCAGGTCAGGCTGACGCCGATGCCCAGGCAGGCCAGCCCAGCCACCGCCAGTGACCAGTGCTGCCGCGCGCCGGCGCCGAACAGCCAGGCATGCAGACGCTCGCTCCAGCTCATTGCCGGTGCGGACTGCTGTTGTGCGGCGCGGGCCGCCGCCAGGATGCGCGCGTCCAGCTCTGCCGAGGGTTCGTCCTGGCTGTGCTGGCGGAAATGCGCGAGCAGCTGCTGCTCCAGTTGCCGGTCGTCGCCCGGCTGATTTCGATCATGGCTCATGCGGATACCTCCTCGGCAGCGGCCGGGTCGGCGAGCAAGCGCCGCAGTTTCTGGATGGCGTAGCGCAGCCGGCTCTTCACCGTTTCCGCCGGGGTGTGGGTCAGTTCGGCGATCTCGCCCAGTTCCATCTCGCCATGGGCGCGCAGCAGGAACACTTCGCGCTGCTCGGCCGGCAGGTCGTCCAGCGCCGCCTGCAAGCGCAGCTGGTCGCGCGTCAGGCTGAGCTGCTGCTCGGGCGTCGGCGCCGCGTCGGGTTCGCCGTGTTGCTGTTCGTCGTACTCGTCGTGCCGCGCCTGATGGCGGCCCTGCTTGCGCCAGTGGTCGATCAGGCGGTTGCGCGCGATCTGGTACAGCCAGGTGTTGAACTGCACCGCCTCGCGCAGCTCGGTTTCGCTGCGGATCAGGCTCAGCCAGGTGTCCTGGAACACCTCCTCGGCCAGCGCCGGATCGCCGCACAGGCCGCAGAGGAAACGGAACAGGCCGAGGCGATGGCGCGCATAGAGCAGGCCGAAGGCCTCGGCATCGCCACGCCGGTAGCGGCGCAACAGCTCGACGTCAGCGGGGGCGGAATCGAGCACTGTGGAGGGGACTGTCACGCTCAATCGACCTTGGCCGTGGCTGGAGGGGCTAGCGCCGGAGTTTGCAGGCTGGCGGCCAATTCGACCAGCTGGACGAACTCGCCACGCAGGCCGAAGCGGTCCTCGCCCTTGGCGCCACGCGCCAGCGCGGCCGTGTTGGCGAGGCCGAACGCGCCGGTGTACTGCCCGCCCTTGAGCTGCTGGGCGAAGGCCGCCACCGCCGTGGCGAAGCGCAGATCGGCGCTGGCCTGGGCCAGCGGCTGCACCTGTCCGGCCTTGATCGGCACTTCCAGCAGGCGGCTGCTGCTCTGCTGCGGCGCCTTGTAGCGGATGCGCAGCAGCGCCAGCTCATCGCCCGGCTTGGCCTGCGGCGCCGGCGCTCGATAGCGCAGCGGTTCCAGCCAGCCCTTGGCGCCGACCGGGACGATCTCGTACAGCGCGGTCACCGTATGGCCGGCACCGATCTCGCCGGCATCGACCTTGTCGTTGCTGAAGTCTTCGCGCCTCAAGGCCCGGTTCTCGTAGCCGAGCAGGCGGTATTCGCTGACCTGGGCGGGGTTGAATTCGACCTGTACTTTCACATCCTTGGCCACCACCGCCAGGGTCGAGGCGAGCTGGTCGACCAGCACCTTGCGCGCCTCGCGCAGGTTGTCGATGTAGGCGTAGTTGCCGTCGCCGGCGTCGGCCAGTTGCTCCATCAGCCGCTCGTTGTAGTTGTCGGTGCCGAAGCCCAGGGTGGTCAGCGACACGCCGCTGCTGCGCTTGTCCGCCGCCAGTTGCTTGAGGCTGTCGAAGTCGCTGATGCCGACGTTGAAGTCGCCATCGGTGGCCAGCAGGATGCGGTTGATGCCACCGGCGATGAAGCCCTGCTGCGCCTGCTGATAGGCCAGCTGGATGCCCGACTCGCCGGCGGTGGAGCCGCCGGCGCGCAGCTGCTCGATGGCCGCGCGGATCTTCGCCTTGTCCTTGCCGGAAGTCGGCTCCAGCACCACCCGCGACTCGCCGGCATAGACCACCAGCGCCACCTTGTCCTCGGCGCGCAGCTGCTCGACCAGCAGCTTCAGGGTGCTCTGCACCAGCGGCAGGCCTTCGCGGCGATCCATCGAGCCGGACACGTCGACGAGGAATACCAGGTTGGCCGGCGGCAGGCGCTCGACCGAGCTGTCCGAGGCCTTGATCGCCACCCGCAGCAGGCGGCTGTTGGGATTCCATGGGGTCTGCGCCAGCTCGGTGCCGACCCCGAACGGGGTGTCGCCCTGCGGCAACGGATAGGCATAGGGGAAGTAGTTGACCAGCTCTTCCAGGCGCACCGCTTCCGCCGGTGGCAGGCGACCGTCGTTGAGGAAACGCCGCACGTTGGCGTAACTGCCGGTGTCCACGTCGAGGCTGAAGGTCGACACCGGCGCCTCGGCCACCGCCTGTACCGGGTTGTCCGCCAGCCGTTGGTACTGCTCGCGGTAGACGTCGCGGTAACCCGGCGCCAGGGCGTCGGCCAGCGGCGCCGCTGCCAGCACGGACTGCACCTGGCGAGCGGCGTACTCGGCATGCACTGCGGCTTTGGCCATCGGCTGCGTACGCGGGGCCTCGGACGCCGGGGCCGACGGGGTGACGGCAGGCGCGGTGGTCGACTGCTCAGAGTGCGGGCCGCTGCAGGCGGCCAGGGTCAGCAACAGGCCGCCGATCAGCGGCGGACGGACGAGCACGAAAAGCTGGGACATGGCCTCTCTCCTGGGGACGAATGATCCATTCACCCAGGTAGACGGGGCAGCGCAAGCGATCGGGTTAACGTAGGGTGGAAAACCGCGAAGCGTTTTCCACCCATCGTCCGTCGCGGCCGTGACGAAACGTCAACAGACCCTAGCTAGGCGACCTCCTGGCACAGCTGCCCGGCCAGCATGCCGAGGGTCATCAGCGCGCGCTCGGCCTCGCGGTTCCATGGGATGCCGCAGTTGAGCCGCACGCAGTGGTTGAACTGCTCGGTATTACTGAAGATCAGCCCCGGGGCGATGCTGATGCCCTGCTGCAGGGCACGCACGTGCAGGTCCTTGGTGTTCACCCGCGCCGGCAGGCTGACCCAGAGGATGAAGCCGCCCTTGGGCCGGGTGATCTGCGTGCCCTCGGGAAAGTACTGCTGCACCGCCAGCTGGAAGGCGCTGAGGTTCTTGCGGTACTCCTGGCGGATATAGCGCAGATGGCGGTCGTAGCCGCCGTTTTCCAGGTAGGCGGCGACGCCCATCTGGGTGACGCTGCACGCCGAGTGGGTGCTGAAGGTCTGTAGCCGCTGGATCTCGGCCTGGTGCTTGCCGGCGATGATCCAGCCGATGCGCACGCCGGGCGACAGGGTCTTGGAGAAACTCGAGCAATACACCACCCGGCCCTCGCGGTCCTGCGACTTCAGGGCCTTGGTCGGCCCCTGCTCGAACATCAGCTCGCCGTAGATATCGTCCTCGACGATCTGGATATCGAAGTCCTTGGCCAGGCGCAGCAGCTGTTTCTGCCGCTCCTCGGGGATGGTGCCGCCCAGCGGGTTGGACAGTCGCGCGGTGAGCACCAGCGCCTTGATCGGCCACTGGTTGGCCGCCAGCTGCAGGGCTTCGAGGCTGATGCCGGTGGTCGGGTCGCTGGGGATCTCGATGACTTTGAGGCCCAGCAGGTCAGCCAGCTGCAGCAGGCCGTAGTAGGTCGGCGACTCGGCGGCGATCAGGTCGCCGGGCTTGGTCAGCACCCGCAGCGACATCTGCAAGGCATCCACGCAACCGTGGGTGATCACCACTTCGTTGGGGTCGACCACCACGCCGGCATCGCGCATGCGGATCGCCACCTGACGGCGCAGCGGCTCGAAACCGGGGCTGAACATGTAGCTGAACGCCCGCGGGCTGTGGAAGCGGGTGACCTTGGCCAGTTGCTGGTGCAGCGCGCGCACCGGCAGGTAATCGACGTGCGGCACGGCGGCGCCGAGGGGGAACACGCCCTCGCGACGCGACTCAGTGAGTACCTGGTTGATAATGCTGCTGCGGGTGACCAGACCGGGACGTTCGACCCGGGCGATATCCGGGGTCGGCGCGGTGAGGGCCGGGGTCTGGTGCACATAGAAGCCGGACTGCGGGCGGGCGCGGATCAGGCCCTGGTCTTCCAGGTTGGCATAGGCCTGCAACACCGTGGCGTGGCTGACATTGAGCTGCGAACTCATCTTGCGCACCGACGGCACCCGCTCGCCCGGCTGGTAAACGCCGCGGCGGATGTCTTCAGCCAATTGCTGAGCGATGCGCTGATAGAGCAACAGATTAGTCATGCTCGTCTCTCCCTGATCATTGGACCGCAACAGTAGCCGAACACCCGAAAAGTGCACCGGCACAGTTGCCAGGATTGTCGGCGATACAGTGCGTAGTTGGCAAAGACTGTATCGGTCTAATCATTCATCGAGGGAAACTGCTTTGGTCTGAGCTCAGACCTGGGTGGGTTCGGCGCGTCGCCAGACGTCGCGATCGAGCATTGAATATCGCGCGCCGTAACCCATCGGCAGAGTTCGGGTCTGGTGCCATCGGTCGGCCGTAGGGTGGATGTCGCCTTTTACATCCACCGGCACTGGGTGGAAAACGCTGCACGGTTTTCCACCCTACAGTTCAACGCACGGTAAAACGTTGCTCGGCCAGCTTGCGGTCGCCCTGGAACACCAGGAAGTGCCATTCGCCGGGCACCAGTTCATAGGGCTCGCTGAACTCGAAGGCCATCACGTCCTGCGGCGCGCCGGGTGCCAGTTTCTGCTCCACCACGAACTTGTCATGCCGTACGCCATCTGCACCGGTCACGCCTGGAGTCAGGTACAGCTGGGTCAGCGGCGTGTCGTCGACACGCTTGCCGGCGAGGCTGAAGCGCAGGCCGAACTTGGTGCCGAGCTGGGCGGGAATTTCCTCGGTGCGCTCGATCTGCTGGTTGCTGCGGGTCAGCACGCGCTCGCCGGGCTGCAGGTTCTGCGCCTGGCTGAGGAAGATCCCGTGTTCGACCGGCCCCTCGACTCGCACCTCGGCCTGAGCCAGGCCAGTCAGCAACAGCAGTGCGGCCAGCGCACTCAAACGGGTGTATTGCATCTCACGCTCCTTGATTGGGATGGCGCGAGGCTATGACACCGGCGTGACAGACTGATGACAACCCTAGTGCAGGCCCTGCTCGCGCACCTTACGCGGCAGTACGGCGAGAAAGTTGTCACGCGCGACCTTGCGCGCCACCGCATCCGGCAAGGCATCGAGGAAGGGGTCGAAGCCGTGCATCAGCTTGCCCAGGCTGTCGAAGCGACCGACTACATCGGAACCGAGCATGAAGCGCTCGGGATGCCGGCTGACCAGCTTCACCCAAGCCGGGTCCGGCTTACCCTGCTCGTCAAGCAGATAGGGCTGCAGCAGCGACCAGGACAGGTCGATGTACAGGTTCGGGTAGGCGTCGAGCAGGCGCTCGAGGCTCGGCAGGAGGAACTCCAGCTTGGTCTGATGCCGATGGATTTCCATGCTGGTGCCGGCATGCGCCCAGATGAAGCGCACATGCGGATGATTGCGCAGCGGCTCCTCGACCTCCTGCAGATACAGCGGGTTCTTCTCGCGCTTGGAGGTGATGTTGGCATGCAGCATCACCGGCAGGTCGTGCTCCGCGGCCAGATGGTAGACGCGGACCATTGCCTCATTGTTGGCCCGTGGCGTGCTGCCCTCGATCAGCGAGGTCAGGTCGTCGTGGCGGGTGAACACCTCGCCGATGCCCTGCCATAGGCCGGGGTCGAGTTCGAGCATGCGGCGAATGTGCGCATCGGCATTCTTGTCGCTGGGGTTGAAGCCGCAGAGGAACGGATGAAAGCGCCGGCGCTGCTCGGCCGGCAACCGCTTCAGCGCCGACGCGACGAGCACATCGGTGGCGCTGTACCAATAGGCCGCGGCGTCGTCACCGGCGTAATAGCGCGGGCGTTTGGGCTCGTCTTCGTGCCATTTCTTCGCCACCGGGATGCCGGAAATCATCACATGCTCGATGAGATTGGCATCCATCGCCGCCAGCAACGCCGGCATGCCGGCGCTTTCCTGGAAGAAGTCGACATAGTGCAGATGCGCATCGCTGTAGCGGTAGTCGCGCGCCAGGGCGGCGAATGTCAGGAACAGCATGGCGAAAGCGAGACAGGGGCGAAAAGCGGACAACGGCATCCTCCTTGGGCGGGTGGCTCGATGCCCAGAGGTAGACTCTCGCCCACCGAATGGGGTTCAGCCGGCATGGATGGTTGAGCAACGAAGCCGAGGGCTATCCTGGCACTTTAGTTTCGAGCCCCCCAATGTCCATTTTCAGCCGCCTGTTGCGCCTCGGCATGGCACTCCTTGCCTGCCGTTGCACAGCAGCGGCCGAACGGCTGACATATCCGCTGCACTATAACGACGTGAATCCGCGAAGTTGTGCGGTTGCTGCGTCTGACCTTGGCGGCGACTAGCCGCTGCAAGCCTCGCAGCTACAAATGGGCGCGCACCTCGGCCTGAGAGCCTGTTTACGATCTCGCGAGCTAGAGCCAGACAAGGCGAAATCGGGCGAAGAAGCGCAGTTTACGCGTTGTAAATGAGCATTCTGAGCCCGATTTCAACGCCGTATGGCCGACGCGCAGCAGATCGTAAACAGGCTCTGAGTGCCTGCCCGGAAGCGGTTATGCTCAACCTCGAACCTGCTGCGGGAGCCGCCCATGTCCAGCCTGATCCTGATCCAACCGCGTGCCGAGGATGTCGAAGGCCAGCCCATCCTGCGCCCATTGCCGTCGGCGCGCTGCCGCAGCGTCGGCCCCTTCGTGTTCTTCGACCACATGCTGGCCACCGACTACGCACCCGGCAGTGGCGTGAATATCCGCCAGCACCCGCATATCGGCCTGTCCACCCTCACCTACCTGTTCGAAGGCGAATTGCTGCACAAGGACAGCCTGGGCTCCGATCAACTGGTGAAACCAGGCGACGTCAGCTGGATGACCGCCGGCCGCGGCGTCGCCCATGTCGAGCGCACCCCAGCCGCACTGCTGCGCAGCGGCTCACGCCTGCATGGCCTGCAGATCTGGCTGGCGCTCCCGGAAGCCGACGAACTGGGCGAGCCGGACTACAGCCATCACCCCGCCGCCAGTCTGCCAAGCAGCGACGCGCTGGGCGTGCAGATCCGCCTGATCGCCGGCCACGGCTTCTGCCTGCAGTCGCCGGTGCCGGTGCGCTCGCCGACGCTCTACGCCGAGCTGTGGCTGGAAACCGGCGCCACTCAGGCAATTCCCGATGAGCATCCAGAACGCGCTCTGTACTTGCTGGAGGGCGAAGCCCTGCTGGACGACGAGCCGCTGCCGCTGCATGCCATGGCCGTGCTACCGCCGGGCGAAACCTTCACCCTCAGCGCCTGCAGCGGCAGCCGCGTGATGATGATCGGCGGCGAACCACTCGGCCCACGGCGGATGAACTGGAACTTCGTCGCCAGCGACCCAGAGCTGATCGAGCAAGCCCGCCAGCGCTGGGCCGCCGGCGACTGGCCGCGGGTGCCGGGGGAAACCGAACGCATCGAGCTGCCGCGCTAGCCGAGCGGCCACGACCGCAGCCCAGTCACAGAAACCTAGAGCGGGTGCAACCCGCCAAGACTGCACGCGGGCTACCCCCGCCCTACCCGGCTCAGCCTGTTGGGCTTCGTCGCAAGCGCCTCAACCCAACCTACGCGAACACCTCGTCCAGCAAGGCCCGCATCGCCGCGAATGCGCGCTTGGCTACCTTCGGGTTGTACTGCATCTTGCCGGGGATATTGACCTGCGGATCGGTGAACGAATGCACCGCGCCGCCATAGCTGGTCAGCTGCCAATCCACCCCGGCGGCGGTCATTTCCGCGATGAAATCCTTCAGCTGCTCGCGCGGCACAAACGGGTCGCCGGCGCCATCCAGCACCAGCACCGAACCCTTGATGTTGCGCGCATCGGCCGGGTTGGCCGTGTCCAGGGTGCCGTGGAAGGACACCGTGGCCTTGAACGGCGCCCCGTCGCGCGCCAGCTCCAGCGCGCAGTAACCACCGAAACAGAAGCCGAAGGCGGCCAGCTTCGCGCCATCCAGCGCCACGCTGGCGCCCTGCGCCTGCAGGGTGCGCAACGCCGCCTGCAGGCGTTTGCGCAGCCGCGCCGCGTCGGGCTTGACCGCCATCATCGCCGCACCGGCCTCGTCGTTGTTCTGCGGACGCACCTTCTGCCCGTAGACATCGGCGATGAAGATCACGTAGTCCGGGCCAGCCAGCTGTTTGGCCATCTCGATGGCACCGGCGCTGACGCCCATCCAGTTCGGTGCCATCAGCAGGCCGGGCCGCAGCCTCTGCACGGACTCGTCATACACCAGTTGACCTTCAAAGACCTGGCCATCGATTTCATAGGGAATAGCGCGATTGACGATCTGGTTCATGGGAGCTCCTCTGCATTGCTGGAAAAGCTGGGCGAGGCCTTAGGCCTGGCGAATACCTCATAGTAGAAGTCGTGCATGGCCCGGTACGCGCGGGCGGATGACCTCCTGCATGGAACTGACTTAGACAGGTTAGGCCCAGAAACGAAAAAGGCCCGTCGAAACGGGCCTTCTTCGGCTAGCTGCACGGTCAGGCGGAGAGTTCCACCAGCAGCTTGTTGAGCCGGCGCACATAGGCGGCCGGATCTTTCAGGCTGTCGCCGGCGGCCAGGGCGGCCTGGTCGAAGAGGATGTGCGACAGCTCGCCGAAACGCTCCTCATCCGGCTCGGCATCCAGCTTCTCGATCAGCGGGTGCGCCGGGTTGAACTCGAAGATCGGCTTCGAGTCCGGCACCTTCTGCCCGCTGGCTTCGAGGATCTGGCGCATTTGCAGGCCGAGATCCTGCTCGCCGATGGCGAGGATCGCTGGCGAATCGGTCAGACGGTGCGACACGCGCACTTCCGCGACTTCCTCACCGAGGGCCGCTTTCAGGCGCTCGACCAGGCCTTCTTTGGCCTTGGCGACTTCTTCCTGGGCCTTCTTGTCCTCTTCCGAGTCCAGCTTGCCGAGGTCGAGATCGCCGCGGGCGACGTCGACGAACTGCTTGCCGTCGAACTCGCTGAGGTAACTCATCAGCCATTCGTCGATGCGATCGGTGAGCAGCAGCACTTCGATGCCTTTCTTGCGGAACACTTCCAGGTGCGGGCTGTTCTTCACCTGCGCGTAGCTCTCGCCGGTCAAGTAGTAGAGCTTGTCCTGGCCCTCTTTCAGGCGGCCGATATAGTCGGCCAGGGCCACGCTCTGCTCGCCGGACTCGTCGCTGGTGGCGGCGAAGCGCAGCAGGCTGGCGATCTTCTCCTTGTTGGCGAAGTCTTCCGCCGGGCCTTCCTTGAGCACCTGGCCGAAGTTGTTCCAGAAGCCCTTGTATTGCTCCGGTTCGTTCTTCGCCAGCTTCTCGAGCATGTCCAGCACGCGCTTGGTCAGCGCCGACTTCATCGAGTCGATCACCGGATCCTTCTGCAGGATCTCGCGGGAAACGTTCAGCGACAGGTCGTTGGAGTCGACCACGCCCTTGATGAAGCGCAGGTACAGCGGCAGGAACTCGTCGGCCTGATCCATGATGAACACGCGCTGCACGTAGAGCTTGAGGCCCTTGGGTGCTTCGCGCTGGTACAGGTCGAACGGCGCGCGGCCCGGCACGTAGAGCAGCGAGCTGTATTCGAGCTTGCCCTCGACCTTGTTGTGGCTCCAGGACAGCGGGTTGTCGAAGTCGTGGGCGACATGCTTGTAGAACTCCTGGTATTCCTCGTCCTTGACCTCGGTGCGCGGCCGCGTCCACAGCGCGCTGGCACGGTTGACGGTTTCCCACTCGGGTTCGGCCGGCTTGTCGGCCTCTTCGCCGTGATGCTCCTTCGGCAGCTCGATGGGCAGGGCGATGTGGTCGGAGTACTTCTTGACGATGTTGCGCAGACGCCAGCCGTCGGCGAACTCTTCTTCGCCGCTCTTCAGGTGCAGGACGATGCGGGTGCCGCGCTCGGCCTTGTCGACGGTGGCAACCTCGAAGCTACCCTCGCCTTGCGACGACCAGTGCACGCCTTCGCTGACCGGGGTGCCGGCGCGACGGCTGAACACGTCGACCTTGTCGGCGACGATGAAGGCCGAATAGAAGCCCACGCCGAACTGGCCGATCAGGTGCGAATCCTTCTTCTGGTCGCCGGTCAGGTGCTTCATGAAATCGGCGGTGCCCGACTTGGCGATGGTGCCGAGGTGGGCGATCACGTCCTCGCGGCTCATGCCGATGCCGTTGTCTTCGAGGCTGACGGTCTTGGCGTCCTTGTCGAAGCTAACGCGGATCTTCAGCGGATCGCCGCCTTCCAGCAGCTCCGGCTTGGCCAGCGCCTCGAAACGCAGCTTGTCGGCGGCGTCGGAGGCGTTGGAGATCAGCTCGCGAAGGAAGATTTCCTTGTTGGAATACAGCGAATGGATCATCAGGTGAAGCAGTTGCTTCACCTCGGTTTGGAAGCCCAGTGTTTCTTTTTGAGTCTCCACACTCATGGTCGTCTAACTCCACTCAGATGGCATAGGCCGCAACTGCGGCGGATGACAAGCAGATGGGGGCAACGACTTGGATTTCAAGTGCTTAGGGTCTGTTGACGTTTCGTTGCGGCCGCGACGGAGCCTGTTTTTGCGCGGAGCTAGGCGCGAGACGCGAAGTTTGGTCGTTCCAAATGAACGTCGAGCAACGACGCGCCGCGCAAAAACAGGCCCATCCCTGCGGGTTGCGCGGCAAATGGCGCCATGCGTCGTTGCGGGACTTGGCAAGGGAACGACCATTCCCTGCGTCCCGCGCCTAGCCTGGCGCCATTTGCCGCAGCAACGCGGTTCGCAACGAAACGTCAACAGACCCTAGCAATCAGCTTGGCAACGAATAGCCTCAGGGCTCGAGCAACTCGATCTGGCTGATCTCGTCCGGGCGCAGGGTGAAGCTGGCCTCCCCCGCCCCGCTCAGATTGCGCTGGATGACGATCTGGCCCTGGGTATCGATGCCCTTGAAGCGCCCTTCGGCCTGGGCGCCGCGCGCGGTCTGCACGCGCATGCTGAGGTTCTGATAGCGGCTGGGGTTGCTTTGCAGGCGCTCCAGACTGAAGCGCAGACGGCGGTCCAGCGGCCGACTGGCGGTCGGGTTGATGGCCTCAGGCATCGACTTACTGGTCGCCTGCTCGCTCGTGACCGGCGCTAGCAGCGGATATTGATCACCCTTGACCCGCCAGCCGCGCGCCGTGCTTTTCTGCAGCAGCAACGGCAGGCGCTGCGGCTGGCCATCGATGCGTGCCTCGACCTGCAGGTCCAAGCTATCGGCCGGCAGATTGACCGGCGGCAAGCTCACTAGCTGCACCGCCCGCGTGGCGAAGCGACGCTGCAGGTAGTCCTCGATCACATAGCTCAGGGTGTCACGCGAGTCGTAGTGGGTATCGACCTTGCCGTCGACATAGCGCAGGCGATCGCTGAACAGCTCGACCCGACCGCTCAGCGTGGTCTTGAACTGCGGCGGCAGGACCAGGTGGAAATCGCCAACCAGCTTGTTCGGCGCCTGCGGCTTGAGGTTCAGGTGCAGGGTGTAGCCGTGGCTCAGGCGGCGCGCCTCGGGCAGTTCCTGCTCCGGCAGCAGCCAGCTGACCTGCACGTCCGGCAGTTGGCCGCGATCCTGCGGCAGTACATCGACCTGCACCGCGCCCTTGACCGGTTGCGGCAGACGGATGCTGATTTCCCGGCGGGCGAAGAAATCCTGGCCCTCACGCAGGCTCAGGGTGCCGTCGATCAGTTCGCCCTGCTGCGGCGCGAACGGCTGGCCGTTGAGCTCACCGCGCAACTGGATCGCCAGCTCTGCCGGGGCCTGGACTTCCGGTTTCAGCCAGTTGAGGCTGAGGATCGCCGCCAGTCGCTGCGAGTCGTGGCTGGCCAGCAGGGTCAAACCGACCACCAGTGGGATACAGCCCAGGCCAGCGAGCACCACCGCCTTGCGCGCCGTCCGCCAGTGCCGCAGCACATAGGCCAGGGTCAGCGGCGGCAACAGGCTGCCCAGGCCCCACAGCAGGCTGGTACCGAAAGCCAGCATGACCAGCCAGACCAGGCCGGTGAGGATCAACAGCAAACCGCCGAGGATCAGCAGCGCATCCATTCGGTATTCCTTGTGCGTGAACCGGCCTGTTCAGCGTCCTGCGCGGATCAAGGCTCATCGACCTTGAAGTGCGCGCGCGCGGTGGCGATTGGCTCGGTTTGGTTGGTCTGCCAGGCGGTAATCGCCACGTTGGCGACCCGACGACCTTGTCGCCACACCTGGCACTGGGCGTAGGTGTCACGATAATGACCGGCGCGCAGGTAATCTATCGAGAAGTCGATGATTTTCGGCAAATGTGGAATGCCCATGAACATCAGCAGATGGAGCATGGCCGAGTGCTCCATGAAACCGGCGATCACCCCACCATGAATGGCCGGCAACATCGGGTTGCCGATGCTGTCCTTGCTGGCCGGCAGGCGGAACACCATGTCGTCGCCGAGGCGCAGGCACTCGATACCCAGCAGTTTGGCGTAGGGAATCAGGCTCAGCAGGCCATCGTAATCGTTCTTCTCGTGGGCTTCTGCCACCAGCTTGTTGAGGTTCAGGGTCATTGCGCGCCCTCCTTGCCGGCCACACCGCTGGCCACCGTCTTGCCCATGCGCATGAAAGTGCCCACCACGTGGGCGATCGGCTGGCTGGGGTCGTCCTGATAGGCATAGCCACGGGTGAAGATGATGTTCGGGGTGACCCGATAGCACTCGGCGAAGCCGTAAACATCCTTGTTCGGCTCGGCCGGATGCATGTAGTCGATGCGCAGGTCGAGGGTCGGGCAGACCTCGAAATCCGGCAGGACGCAGACGGTGGAGATGCCGCAGGTAGTGTCCATCAGGGTGGTGATGGCGCCACCATGGATCACCCCGGTTTCCGGATTGCCGATGATCTGCGTGCTGTATGGCAGGCGCAGGATCAGGCCCTTGGTATCGGCGCTGTGCACTGTCATGCCGAGGACCTGACAGTGTCGCAAAACGCTTAAGAAGCGCTGTGCGCGCTCGAAAATGGGGTTTCCCGTCATGACTGCAACCTTGGAAAGGAACATGGCAAAGAGCCGAATCATACCCTGCCCCGGCCTGCCCTTCAGCTTCCAGCCGCGCTGGAGGCTGCCGCCACCTCGCAATCAGAGAAATTCTGGCTGAGCCGCATGGAACTTAAGGTAAAACATAAAGTTCAAAGTGCTATCAACGAGGAAAGCCACACTTGGAGGCTCAAAGATGAAAAACACCCTGTCCCTTGCCCTGCTCCTGGCCGCCAGCCTTGGTCTTGCCGCCTGCGACAAGAAGGAGGAAGACAAAGCCCAGGTCCCAGCTGCTCCGGCAACTGAAACCCAACCGAGCGCCCCAGCTGCTCCGGAGACCACTGCTCCGCAGCCGAGCGAAGCCGCTCCGGCCGCACCGGCAGAGCAACCCGAGGAAGGCCAATAAGCTTGATTGCCTCCTGAAAGCACAAGGCCCGCATTTGCGGGCCTTGTCGTTATGGTGATGGGCTAATCAGACACTGACCAACGCCCAGCGGATAGCCGGGCTCAGCATTAGCAGCAGACAGCAAAGCAGCCCGACTCCCCACACCAGGCTGCGCTGCAAGTGCCAGTCCGCCCAATACAACAGCAGATACAACACCCGCGAAAGTACGAACAGCACCGCCAAGACGTCCACCCACCAACCGAACACGTCAGCGCTATGTGCCATCAGAACCCCGGCGGCGAACAAGGGGAAAATCTCGATACTGTTCAGATGCGCCGCGTGGGCACGAGCGCCGAAACCGGTCAGGCGGGCTTGCTGGGCCCGCGGGTGATGGTTGTCGTAACCCCGTCCCTCGGCCTTCATCGCCTTGGCCACGGGGATCTTGGCCACATAGATCAACAGTGCGGCAATCAACACACACCAGAACGGGATGCTCATTCGTTTTTATCCTTGAGCGGCTCCACGGCCAGGGTCTGGGTATACACCATCACGTCCAGCACCGCGGAATGGAATTCGCGCCGATACAGCACCAGCAGGACGCCCGTGGTGACCAACATGAACAGCCAGGGATTGATGAACCAGGCGAGCACCGCCATGCCGAAATAATAGGAGCGCAGGCCCAGGTTGAACTGGTTGGCGGCCATCGAGATCACCCGTGCTGCGCGCTCGGAAAAGGCCTTGCGCTCCAGCTCGCTGACGTGTCGTTCACCTACCATCGGCGCCGAACCGATCAATACGGCGGCGAAGTTGTACTGGCGCATGCACCAGCTGAAGGTGAAGAAGGCATAGACGAACACCACCGCCAGGCCCAGCAGCTTGATTTCCGACATGCCACGACTGACCGGCTGCACCAGCGGCAGATCGGCCAGCAGCGACACCGCGCGATCCGAGGCGCCCAGCACGGTGAGAATGCCGGCGAGAATGATCAGGGTACTGGAGGCGAAGAACGAGGCGTTGCGCTCGAGATTGCCGATCACGCTGGCATCGGCGATGCGGTTGTCGCGCAGCAGCAGGCGGCGCATCCAGTCCTCGCGGTACAGATGCAGGACGCTAGCCAGGCAAGCCGTGTCGCGGCCCTTCCACAGCGCATAGCGGTTATAGCCAACCCAACAGATCAAGAACCACAGCGCCGCAAGCAGATTCGCCAGGTCGTCATCGATGCTGAACATACAAACTCCTTGTATATGCCCGGCGATTATAGCCAGCCGCAACTTCCAGCCGCGCAACAAAAAGCCGCCCGAAGGCGGCCTTTGGCAGGAGAAGCGATCACGTCATGACTTCGCGCGGTTCGCCCAGCAGACGGTCGTAGATGCTCGCCATGGCCAGAGTCGCCACCGCCGGCAGCAGCCAGGCCAGGCCCTGCTCGGCTAGCGGCAAGTGGGTCAGCCAAGTCGGCAGCCAGTGTGCCAGCTCGGCCACCTTGACGGCATCAATCACCCCGAACAACAGCGACACCAGCATCACCGGCACGACGATGCGGCTCGGCGAATACCACAGGCTCCAGCAGAAACTCAGCGCCACCAGCACGATGCAAGGCGGATAGATGGCCGTCAGCACCGGCACCGAGACATGGATCAGCTTAGTCAGGCCCAGATTGGAAACCAGCAGCGAGAAGCCGGCGAGGATCACCACCAGGCTACGATAAGACAGCGGCAACAGGCGGCTGAAGAACTCGGCGCAGGCGCAGGTCAAACCGACGGCGGTGACCAAGCAGGCCAGCGAGATCAACACCGCGAGGAAGCCACTGCCCAGCGCACCGAAGGTGTGCTGCACGTAGGCATGCAGGACAGCGGCACCATTGCTCGTCTCGGCGGCAATCGCATGGCTGCCGGCACCGAGACGGAACAGGCTGATGTACACCAGCGCCAGGCCGACACCGGCGATCAGCCCGGCGATGATCGCGTAACGCGTAATCAGCCGTGGCGACTCGACGCCACGGGAGCGGATCGCATTGACGATGACGATGCCAAACACCAGCGCGCCCAAGGTATCCATGGTCAGGTAGCCATTGATGAAACCCTGGGAGAACGGAGCGGCCTGATAGACCGGTGTGGCGTCGCCAATCGTGCCCAGTGGCAGCATGAACGCCGCGATGCCGAGCACCGCCAGGGCGGCTATCTTCATCGGCGCCAACACCCGGCCGACGGTATCCAGCAGGCGCCCCGGGTAGAGCGAGACCGCCAGCACCACGAGGAAATACACCAGGCTGTAGGCGAATAGTGCCAGCGGGGTATTCCCGGTCAGTGGCGCCAGGCCCACCTCAAAGGACACCGTGGCCGTCCGCGGCGTGGCGAACAACGGGCCCACCGACAGGTAACAGACCACCGCCAGCACCATGCCGGCGGTCTTGCCGATGGGACTGCTGAGTGCATCCATGGCGCCACCGACCTTGGCCAGGGCGATCACGGTGATCACCGGCAGGCCGACGGCGGTGATCAGAAATCCGAGCGCGGCGAGCCACACATGCGGACCGGACTGCAAACCGACTATGGGCGGGAAAATGATGTTGCCGGCCCCGACGAACAGGGCGAACGTCATAAAGCCAAGTGCCAGGATGTCCCGGCCTTTCAAGGAGTTCATCAGAGGAAATACCACATCACTAAAACAGAGTTCGTTGAGGGTTTCCCTAAGGGTCGGGGGAAACGCCATTCGCCCGTTTTGGGGCGAACCAGCTATGTGCACGCCCACCCTTTTGAGGCTGCGACGCAAGATAGTTGCAAGCCTAACGAATTAGGCTCGAAGACGGCATTGACGCAGGTCAGGCTGTCGGTTCGTTGTAACCCACTGTCGCCTGGGCAACAGTTTTCCATCGGGCCAGAAAACACAAAGGCCACCCGTAGGTGGCCTTTGTGGCAATCAGGCAGGCTTAGGCTTGCTTGACTTCCCAGCCGGTCAGCTCGGCCAGGGCCTTGCCGATGTCGGCCAGGGAACGCACGGTTTTCACGCCGGCGTCCTGCAGGGCGGCGAACTTTTCGTCCGCAGTGCCCTTGCCACCGGAGATGATGGCGCCGGCGTGGCCCATGCGCTTGCCTGGAGGGGCAGTCACACCAGCGATGTAGGACACCACCGGCTTGGTCACGTTGGCCTTGATGTAGGCCGCGGCTTCTTCCTCGGCGGAACCGCCGATCTCACCGATCATCACGATGGCTTCGGTCTTCGGGTCTTCCTGGAACAGCTTGAGGATGTCGATGAAGTTGGAGCCCGGGATCGGGTCACCGCCGATGCCCACGCAGGTGGACTGGCCGAAGCCGGCATCGGTGGTCTGCTTCACGGCTTCATAGGTCAGAGTGCCGGAACGCGACACGATGCCTACCTTGCCCGGCAGGTGTATGTGACCCGGCATGATGCCGATCTTGCACTCGCCAGGAGTGATCACGCCCGGGCAGTTCGGGCCGATCAGGCGTACTCCCAGTTCGTCGCACTTGACCTTGGCTTCCAGCATGTCGATGGTCGGGATGCCTTCGGTGATGCAGACGATCAGCTTGATGCCGCCAAATGCCGCTTCGAGGATGGAATCCTTGCAGAACGGAGCCGGAACGTAGATCACCGAAGCGTCGGCGCCAGTGGCTTCAACGGCTTCCTTGACGGTGTTGAACACCGGCAGGCCCAGGTGGGTGGTGCCGCCTTTGCCCGGAGTCACGCCGCCAACCATCTTGGTGCCGTAGGCGATGGCTTGTTCGGAGTGGAAAGTACCCTGCGAGCCGGTGAAGCCCTGGCAGATGACTTTGGTGTCTTTATTGATCAGGACGCTCATTACTTGCCCTCCGCAGCTTTAACGACTTGCTGAGCAGCGTCGGTCAGGCTGGTCGCCGCGATGATGTTCAGACCGCTGTCGGCCAGGACTTTAGCGCCGAGATCGGCGTTGTTGCCTTCCAGACGGACGACAACCGGAATCTTCACGCCGACTTCTTTGACGGCACCGATGATGCCTTCGGCGATCATGTCGCAGCGGACGATGCCGCCGAAGATGTTCACCAGAACGGCCGCGACGTTGCTGTCGGAGAGAATGATCTTGAACGCTTCGGTCACGCGCTCTTTGGTCGCGCCGCCGCCAACATCAAGGAAGTTGGCCGGCTTGCCACCGTGCAGGTTAACGATGTCCATGGTGCCCATGGCCAGACCGGCGCCGTTGACCATGCAGCCGATGTTGCCTTCCAGGGCGACGTAGTTCAGTTCCCACTTCTGCGCATGGGCTTCACGAGCATCGTCCTGCGACGGGTCGTGCATGGCGCGCAGCTTGGGCTGACGGTACATGGCGTTGCTGTCGATGTTGATCTTGGCGTCCAGGCAATGCAGGTTGCCGTCGGCCTTGATTACCAGCGGGTTGACTTCCAGCAGGGCCAGATCGTAGTCCTGGAACAGCTTGGCCAGGCCGACGAAGATGTGGGTGAACTGCTTGATCTGGTCGCCCTGCAGGCCCAGCTGGAAAGCCAGGTCGCGGCCCTGGTACGGCTGCGCGCCGACCAGCGGATCGACGGTGGCCTTGAGGATCTTCTCGGGAGTCTCGTGGGCGACTTTCTCGATGTCCACGCCACCTTCGGTGGAAGCCATGAACACGATACGGCGGCTGGAACGGTCTACCACGGCGCCCAAGTACAGTTCCTTGGCGATGTCGGTGCAGGACTCGACCAGGATTTTGCTGACCGGCTGACCATTGGCGTCAGTCTGGTAGGTCACCAGGCGTTTGCCCAGCCAGTTGGCAGCGAAGGCCTTGGCGTCTTCTTTGCTCTTGACCAGCTTCACGCCGCCCGCTTTACCGCGGCCACCGGCGTGGACCTGAGCCTTTACGACCCACTCGCTGCCACCGATTTTTTCGCAGGCTGCTGCCGCTTCTTCCGGGGTGTCTACGGCGAAGCCCTTGGAAACGGGCAGGCCGTATTCAGCGAACAGCTGCTTACCCTGATACTCGTGGAGATTCATGCTTGTCTACCGTCTTCGTTAGGTATTGCGCATTTCGGCGCTGCATTTGTTTTGCCGCGCCACCTGTGACTGCAAAGCAGTCCGGCGGGCTTTCCGCGGTGAGCCTTCGAGGAAAGCTCACGACGGGCCACCCACCGTGGTTCTGGGGTTTGCCTTAGCGCTTCTTGCGGTTGGCGATGTGGATGGCGTGGCCATTCACCGCCAGGGCCGCTTCGTGCAGCGCTTCGGACAGAGTCGGGTGCGAGAACACCATCATGCCGAGATCTTCGGCGCTGGTGCCGAACTCCATACCGATCGCGCCCTGCTGAACCAGCTCGGCGGCGCTCGGGCCGATGACATGCACGCCCAGGACGCGGTCGGTCTTGGCATCGGCGATGACCTTGACCAGACCGGCGGTGTCGTTGGCAGCCATAGCGCGGCCGCTGGCGGCGAACGGGAAGGTGCCGACGTTGACTTCAACGCCTTCGGCCTTGAGCTGCTGCTCGGTCTTGCCGACCCAAGCGATTTCCGGGTGGGTGTAGATGACCGATGGGATCAGGTCGTAGTTCATCTGCGCCTTGTGGCCGGCGATACGCTCGGCGACCATCACGCCCTCTTCCGAGGCCTTGTGTGCCAGCATCGCGCCACGCACCACGTCACCGATGGCATAGACGCCCGGCACACTGGTCTTGCATTGGTCGTCGACGAAGATGAAGCCACGCTCGTCGAGGGTCACGCCGCTGTCGGCAGCCAGCAGATCGGTGGTCACCGGACGACGACCGACCGAAACGATCAGTTTGTCGAAGACCATCTTCTGCTCGCCTTCGGCGTCAGTGAAGCTGACGGTGACCTGCTTCTTCTTCACTTCACTGCCGGTCACGCGAGCGCCCAGGCGAATGTTCAGACCCTGCTTGGTGAGGATCTTCATCGCTTCCTTGGCGATCTGCTCGTCGGCGGCCGGGAGGAACTTCTCCAGCGCTTCGATTACGGTGACTTCCGCGCCCAGGCGCGACCATACCGAGCCCAGCTCCAGACCGATCACGCCCGCGCCAATCACACCGAGTTTCTTCGGTACTGTCTGGAATTCCAGAGCGCCGGTGGAGTCGACGATGATGTCTTGATCGACCGGAGCCGGCGGGATGTCAACCGGCTTAGAGCCAGAGGCGAGAATCACGTTCTCGGCTTCGACGATCTGGGTTTTGCCGTCCAGACCGGTCACTTCCACCTTCTTGCCGGCCAGCAGTTTGCCGTGGCCTTCCAGCAGGGTGACGCCATTGGCCTTGAACAGGCCGGCGACGCCACCGGTGAGATTCTTGATGATGCCGTTCTTGCGCGCGACCATGGCCGGCACGTCGATGGTTACGCCCTTGGCCTCGATGCCATGGACTTTGAAGCCTTCGTGGGCCTCATGGTACTTGTAGGAGCTGTCCAGCAGCGCCTTGGACGGAATGCAGCCCACATTCAGGCAGGTACCACCAAGGGCGATTTTACCGTCCTTGTCCTGATACTTCTCGATACAGGCGGTCTTCAGACCGAGCTGAGCGGCCTTGATGGCGGCCACGTAGCCCCCCGGGCCAGCGCCAATCACTACCACGTCAAATTTCTGGGTCATAACTCATTCCTTCTCGGATAAAACCGGGCGGCCCCTCGTGAGGACCGCCTTTGTGCAGCTGACGGATCAGATGTCCAGCAGCAGACGGGCCGGATCTTCCAGCAGATCCTTCATGGTGATCAGGAAAGTGACCGCCTCCTTGCCGTCGATCAGACGGTGATCGTAGGACAGCGCCAAGTACATCATCGGCAGGATCACCACCTGGCCGTTCACCGCCATCGGGCGTTCCTGGATCTTGTGCATGCCGAGGATCGCGGTCTGCGGCGGGTTGACGATCGGAGTCGACAGCAGCGAACCGAACACACCACCGTTGGAGATGGTGAAGGTACCGCCGGTCATGTCCTCGATAGTCAGCTTGCCTTCTTTGGCCTTCTTGCCGAACGCGCCGATGCCCCCTTCGATCTCCGCCAGACTCATGTGCTCGGCGTTGCGCAGGACCGGCACCACCAGGCCGCGGTCACTGGATACGGCGACGCCGATATCCTGGTAACCGTGGTAGACGATGTCGCCACCATCGATCGAGGCATTGACGCCCGGCTGGCGCTTCAGCGCCTCCACAGCAGCCTTGACGAAGAAGGACATGAAGCCCAGACGCACACCGTTGTGGGCCTTCTCGAACAAGTCTTTGTACTTGTTGCGCAGATCCATGATCGGCTTCATGTTGACCTCGTTGAAGGTGGTCAACATGGCCATGGAGGACTGCGCCTCAACCAGACGCTCGGCCACTTTGGCCCGCAGACGGGTCATTGGCACGCGCTTCTCGACGCGATCGCCGGCAGCAAATACCGGTGCAGCGGCAGCCGGCGCAGCCGGTTTGGCCACGGGAGCAGCGGCAGCCGGTGCGGATTTCTTGGCTTCAACGGCGGCGACCACGTCTTCCTTGGTCACCCGGCCGCCTTTGCCGGTCCCGGCGATGCTGTTCGGGTCGATGCCATTTTCTTCGGCCAGCTTACGCGCGGCCGGAGACAGGATCGCATCTTCACCGGCAGCGGCCGAGGCCGCGACCTGGGCTGCCGGGGCAGCGGCGACAGGCGCGGCAGCCGGAGCTGCAATGGCCGCACCGCCTTCACTCAGCTTGCCCAGCAGTTCGCCGCTGAGCACGGTGTCGCCTTCGTTCTTGACGATCTCGGCAAGCACGCCGTCCGCTTCGGCCAGGACTTCCATGACCACTTTGTCGGTTTCGATATCGACAATCAGTTCATCGCGCTTGACGGCGTCGCCCGGTTTCTTGTGCCAGGTTGCAACGGTACCGTCGGCAACCGACTCTGGGAAAGTTGGGGCTTTGATCTCGATAGCCATTTAATGAGGTTCCTATGTATTCGGTTTCTTCGGCGCGAAGGCGTTAAACAGTAAAGGCATCTTGCAGCAGTTTTTCCTGCTGCTCGGCGTGCATCGAGGCATAGCCGCAAGCCGGAGCGGCCGAGCCTTCGCGGCCGGCGTACTCGAGGAACAGGCTCTTCTTGTGCGCACTGGCGACACGCCGCATATGGTGCTGACTGCAATACCAAGCGCCCTGGTTCATCGGCTCTTCCTGGCACCAGACGATGTGCTTGAGGTTCTTGTACTGAGCAAGAACCTCGGCCAGGTCGTCTTCCGGGAACGGATAGAGCTGTTCGAGGCGCACGATGGCGATATCTTCGCGGCCTTCGGCACGGCGTTTCTCCAGCAGGTCGTAGTAGACCTTGCCGCTGCACAGGACCAGGCGCTCGACCTTCTTCGGATCGATCGGATCGATCTCGTTGATGACGGTCTGGAAGGAGCCCTCAGCCAGATCTTCCAGAGTCGAGATGGCCAGCTTGTGGCGCAGCAGCGACTTCGGCGTCAACACCACCAGCGGCTTACGCAACGGGCGGATCACCTGACGGCGCAACAGATGGTAGATCTGTGCCGGCGTGGTCGGTACGCAGACCTGGATGTTGTGCTCGGCGCACAGCTGCAGGTAGCGCTCCAGGCGTGCGGAGGAATGCTCCGGCCCCTGCCCTTCATAGCCGTGCGGCAGCAGCATGGTCAGACCGCAGAGACGCCCCCACTTGTGTTCACCGCTGGTGATGAACTGGTCGACCACCACCTGGGCACCGTTGGCGAAGTCACCGAACTGGGCTTCCCAGATCACCAGCGCGTTCGGCGTGGTGGTCGAGTAGCCGTATTCGAAAGCCAGCACGGCCTCTTCCGAAAGGAAAGAGTCGTACAGGTCGAAGCTCGGCTGGCCGTCATACAGATGCTGCAGCGGCAGGTGGGTGCCGGCGTCCTTCTGATTGTGCAGCGCCGCATGGCGGTGCGAGAAGGTGCCGCGACCAACATCCTGGCCGGTAATACGCACCGGGTGGCCTTCGAACAGCAGGGTGGCGTAGGCCATGGTCTCGGCGTAGCCCCAGTTGATCGGCAGCGCACCGGCGCCCATCTTCTGGCGGTCTTCGAGGATCTTCGAGACCTGGCGCTGGACAACGAAGCCTTCCGGAATCTCCAGCAGTTTGGCGGACAGGTCCTGCAGGGTCTTCAGTTCGAAACGGGTGTCGTGGCGGGCGGTCCAGGCATGCCCCAGATACGGACGCCAGTCGACGAACAGCTCCTTGTTCGGCTCTTTGACCAGGCTCTTGACCACGTGCTGACCGTTGTCCAACGCCGTGCGGTAGTCGTCGATCTTCGCCTGCACCTTGCCATTGTCGAGGACGCTGGTGTGCATCAGGGCATCGGCATACAGCTCGCGAGTGGTGCGCTGTTTGGCTATCTGCTGATACATCAGCGGCTGGGTACCGCTTGGCTCGTCGGCCTCGTTGTGGCCGCGACGGCGGTAGCAGACCAAATCGATCACCACGTCACGTTTGTACTGCATGCGGTAGTCGACGGCCAACTGGGTAACGAACAGCACGGCTTCCGGATCGTCGCCGTTCACGTGGAAAATCGGCGCCTGAATCATCTTCGCCACGTCGGTAGCGTACTCGGTGGAGCGCGAGTCTTCCGGACGACTGGTGGTGAAACCGACCTGGTTGTTGATGACGATGTGGATGGTGCCGCCAGTCTTGTAGCCGCGGGTTTGCGACATCTGGAAGGTTTCCATCACCACGCCCTGGCCGGCGAAAGCCGCATCGCCATGGAGGGAAATCGGCAGAACCTTGTCGCCGTTCTGGTCCTGGCGACGATCCTGACGGGCACGCACGGAACCTTCGACCACTGGAGAGACGATCTCCAGGTGCGACGGGTTGAACGCCAGCGCCAGGTGCACTTCGCCGCCCGGAGTCATGACGTTGGAAGAGAAGCCCTGGTGATATTTCACATCACCGGAGCTGAGGCCTTCGACCTTCTTGCCCTCGAACTCGTCGAACAGGTCGCGCGGGTTCTTGCCGAAGGTGTTGACCAGTACGTTCAGACGGCCGCGGTGGGCCATGCCGATGACGATCTCCTGGGTGCCGTAGGAGCCGGAGCGCTGAATGATCTCGTCCAGCAACGGAATCAGGCTCTCACCACCTTCCAGACCGAAACGCTTGGTGCCCGGGTACTTGGTACCAAGGTACTTCTCCAGGCCTTCGGCAGCGGTCAGACGTTCGAGCAGATGGCTCTGCACTTCCGCGGAGAAGGCCGGACGACCACGCACGCTTTCCAGACGCTGCTGGAACCACTTGCGCTGTTCGGAATCGACGATGTGGGTGAACTCGGCGCCGATGGTGCGGCAGTAGGTCTGCTGCAGGGCTTGGTAAATCTCGCGCAGAGTCGCCTCTTCCTTGCCGATGTAGAGTTCACCGGTACGGAAGGTGGTATCGAGATCGGCGTCGGTCAGGCCGTAGTGATTGATCGACAGGTCGGCCGGCGCCGGACGCTGCCAGAGACCGAGAGGATCGAGTTGGGATGCTTGATGACCGCGCATGCGGTAAGCCTGAATCAGGCGCAGGACTTCTACCTGCTTCTTCTCATGCTCAGAGCTGACTGTCCCGGCGGAAACCGGCTGAGCGCGACGCTGGTTTTTGGCCAGCAAGACGAAGTGATCGCGGATCGTGGAGTGCGAAACATCGTTCGCGACATTGCCGTCGGCGGGCAGCTTTTGGAAGTAAGTGCGCCACTCTTCTGGCACAGCGTTGGGATCGTGCAGGTAGAGCTCGTACAGCTCTTCCACATATGCAGCATTGCCACCGGATAGGTGGGCGCTGTTCCACATGCGCTGCATCACGCTTTCTTGCATGCTTGGTCACCCTCGGTAAGGGGCCACCACCGGCGTGGAAACCGCATCGGCTTTATAAGTCCTCGAATAGCGACTTGGGTAAAGCCACTTCGGATCCCGCAGATAGTCCGGGTACCAGCCCGGATGCCCCTGCTGGTCTTCAATTTTTCAAGTAAGGAGCACCGCTTTGTGAGCCATGCTCCGACTAGAACTGCGGCGCCCGAACCATTCCGACGCCGCAGGTGTTACAGGTATTACAACAGCTGATCAGGTACCGCTTTGCAGCAACATGTTGCGAACGTGACCGATTGCCTTGGTCGGGTTGAGACCTTTCGGACAAACGTTCACGCAATTCATGATGCCGCGGCAGCGGAACACGCTGAACGGATCGTCCAGAGCGGCCAGGCGCTCCTCGGTCTTGGTGTCACGACTGTCGGCCAGGAAGCGATAGGCCTGCAGCAGTGCGGCTGGACCGAGGAACTTGTCCGGGTTCCACCAGAAGGACGGGCAGGAAGTCGAACAGCAGGCGCACAGAATGCACTCGTACAGACCGTCCAGCTTCTCGCGTTCTTCCGGAGACTGCAGGCGCTCGATGGCCGGAGCCGGCGTATCGTTCTGCAGATATGGCTGCACCTTCTCGTACTGCTTGTAGAAGATGCTCATGTCGACGACCAGGTCACGGATGATCGGCAGACCAGGCAGCGGGCGGACCACCAGCTTATTGCCCTTCACCACCGACGAGAGCGGGGTGATGCAGGCCAAGCCGTTCTTGCCGCTGATGTTCATGCCGTCGGAACCGCACACGCCTTCACGGCAGGAACGACGGTAGGAGAAGCCTTCGTCCTGTTCCTTGATCAAGGCCAACACGTCCAACACCATCAGATCCTTGCCGTCGATGTCGACTTGGAAGTCCTGCATGAACGGGGCGGCGTCTTGCTCCGGGTTATAGCGATAAACGCTGACTTGCAAAGTTTTGGCTAGCGACATATCGGCCACCCTTAATAAGTACGTATTTTGGGTTCGAACGCCGGAACGGTCTTCGGCGCGAAGTTGACGGCACGCTTGGAGACGCGCTTCTCACCCGGGAAGTACAGGGTGTGGCACAGCCAGTTTTCGTCATCGCGCTCTTCGAAGTCTTCGCGGGCATGCGCGCCACGGGACTCCTTGCGAACCTCCGCAGCGACCGCAGTAGCCTCAGCCACTTCGAGAAGGTTTTGCAGTTCCAGCGCTTCGATACGCGCAGTGTTGAAGGCTTGGCTCTTGTCGGCGATTTTGACGTTGGCGATACGCTCACGCAGATCGGCCAACTGAGCGATACCCTTCTGCATGTATTCGCCGGTACGGAATACACCGAAGTAGTTCTGCATGCAGTTCTGCAGTTCTTTACGCAGCGGCGCAACATCTTCGCCAGTGCTGCGCTCGTTCACACCGGACAGGCGCTTGAGAGAAGCCTCGATGTCGCTCTCGCTGGCACCGCGGGTCTCGACGCCTTCCTTGAGCGCCTTCTCCAGGTGCAGACCGGCTGCACGGCCGAATACCACTAGATCGAGCAGCGAGTTGCCACCCAGACGGTTGGCACCGTGTACCGACACGCACGCCACTTCGCCCACGGCGAACAGGCCTTCGATGATGGTGTCGTTGCCGTTGGCGTCCTGGGTCATGGCCTGGCCATGAATATTGGTGGCCACACCGCCCATCATGTAGTGGCAAGTCGGGATGACCGGAACCGGGGCAACGACCGGGTCGACATGCGCGAAGGTCTTGGACAGCTCGCAGATGCCAGGGAGGCGACTGTGCAGCACTTCCTCACCGAGGTGATCGAGTTTCAACAGCACATGGTCGCCATCCGGACCACAACCGTTGCCGGCGAGGACTTCCTTGACCATGGAACGGGCCACCACGTCACGGCCGGCCAGGTCTTTGGCGTTCGGCGCATAACGCTCCATGAAGCGTTCGCCGTGCTTGTTGATCAAATAGCCACCCTCGCCACGGCAACCTTCGGTCACCAGCACGCCGGCACCGGCGATGCCGGTCGGGTGGAACTGCCACATTTCGATGTCCTGCACCGGCACGCCGGCACGCAGGGCCATACCCACGCCGTCGCCGGTATTGATCAGGGCGTTAGTGGTGGAGGCGTAGATACGGCCGGCACCGCCGGTAGCCAGTACCACGGCCTTAGAGCGGATATAGACGGTTTCACCGGTCTCGATGCAGATGGCGATGATGCCAACGATGGCGCCATCCTGGTTTTTCACCAGATCGACTGCGTACCACTCGTTGAGGAACGAAGTGCCAGCCTTCAGGTTGGCCTGGTACAGGGTGTGCAGCAGGGCGTGACCGGTACGGTCGGCGGCGGCGCAGGTACGGGCGGCCTGAATAGTCGGATTATCCGGGCCTTTGGACTGGCCGCCGAACGGACGCTGGTAGATGCGACCCTGCTCGGTACGAGAGAACGGCAGGCCCATGTGCTCGAGCTCGAATACGGCTTCCGGGCCGACAGAGCACATGTATTCGATAGCGTCCTGGTCACCGATGTAGTCGGAACCCTTAACGGTATCGTACATGTGCCAGCGCCAGTCGTCGTTCGGGTCGGCCGAAGCGATAGCACAGGTGATGCCGCCCTGGGCGGACACGGTATGCGAACGGGTCGGAAATACCTTGGTGACTACCGCAGTCTTGTGGCCGCCCTGAGCCAGCTGCAGGGCCGCGCGCATACCGGCGCCACCACCACCGACGATGATGGCGTCATAGGAAAGAGTACGAATGCTAGACATGGATCAGATACCCCAGAGAATCTGCACGCCCCAGACGAAGAACGCGAACATCGCAATGCCGCAGACCGCCTGGAACAGGAAACGCACAACAGTCGCCCACTTGCCCAGCGCCATCGGCGTCAGGTAGTCGGTGGAGATGGTCCACATGCCGACCCAGGCGTGTGCGCCCAGGGCCACCAGTGCCAGCAGACTGAAGATGCGCATCCAGCCGTGAGCGAACAGCGCGTGCCATTCGGCGTAGCCGAGGCCGGGGTTCACCACGAGGAATCCGATCAGGAAGATGAAATAAGCCGCGAGAACAACCGCCGAAACGCGTTGCGCCATCCAGTCATAGAGACCCGAACGCGAAAGGTTCGTGACATTAGTTACCATACCCACACCCCCGCCAACACGATCAGCACCGCGGAAACGGCGAGAACGATTTGCGAGCCCAGCTTGCCGCCTTCCAGCGTTTCACCGATGCCCATATCCATAATCAGATGGCGAATACCGGCCACCAGGTGATACAGCAGCGCAGACAACAGGCCCCAAATCACCAACTTAGCCAGGGGGCTGGCCAGACACGCTTTCACCTGCTCGAAGCCTTCCTCGGATGCCAGGGACTTATCGAGTGCAAACAGCAGCACAGCGATGCCCAGGAAGAGGATGACACCGGAAATACGGTGCAGGATGGACGTGTAAGCAGTGACTGGGAGTTTGATCGTCCTTAAGTCTAGGTTTACAGGTCTTTGGCTATTCACGGCTTTTTTCACACTGAAGGGCCCCTAACAATCAGGGCAAAGTTGTCGGGAAGTGCACTGGTCAGGTACCCATACCCAGGGAGTGGCGACCGCCAGAATACAGGCGCTAAGGCCCCTAGCAGTCGGGCGCAGAGTATAGACAGTTAGGCTACTAATGACAATGCAATGGCCACCGCCTAAGGGCTGATTGCGCGCCCTATATAAAAGGCGTAAATAGCGGTCCATTTTCTCGAAAAATCGGCCTAAAACCCTTCTGCCGCCTGGGTTTTGCCAAATTGACTTTAGAATTTATCTCTCTATAGTGTTGCGGGCCCTGCGTGGGGGGCAGTCTGGTGATTTCAAGCATAAATAGGAGGCCAAACATGGCTGACAAAAAAGCGCAGTTGATCATCGAGGGCGCAGCCCCCGTCGACCTGCCTGTTCTGACCGGCACCGTTGGTCCCGATGTAATTGACGTGCGGGGCCTGACGGCCACGGGCCGTTTCACATTTGATCCTGGCTTTATGTCGACCGCCTCTTGCGAGTCGAAGATCACCTATATCGACGGCGACAACGGTGTCCTGCTTCACCGTGGCTACCCGATCGAACAACTGGCAGAGAAATCCGACTACCTGGAAACCTGCTATCTGCTGCTGAATGGCGAGCTGCCGACTACCGAACAGAAAGCCAAGTTCGTCAGCACCGTGAAAAACCACACCATGGTCCACGAGCAGCTGAAGTCCTTCTTCAACGGTTTCCGTCGTGACGCCCACCCGATGGCAGTGATGTGTGGCGTCGTCGGCGCGCTGTCGGCTTTCTATCACGACTCCCTGGACATCAATAATCCCAAGCATCGCGAAATCTCCGCGATCCGCCTGGTCGCCAAGATGCCGACCATCGCCGCCATGGTTTACAAGTACTCCATGGGCCAGCCGATGATGTACCCGCGTAACGACCTGAACTACGCGGAAAACTTCCTGCACATGATGTTCAACACCCCGTGCGAGATCAAACCGATCAGCCCGGTGCTGGCCAAGGCCATGGATCGCATCTTCATCCTGCATGCCGACCATGAGCAGAACGCCTCCACTTCCACCGTGCGCCTGGCCGGTTCTTCGGGTGCCAACCCGTTCGCCTGTATCGCCGCGGGTATCGCTGCACTCTGGGGTCCGGCTCATGGCGGCGCCAACGAAGCCGTACTGACCATGCTGGACGAAATCGGCGACGTCTCGAACATCGACAAGTTCATCGCCAAGGCCAAGGACAAGAACGATCCGTTCAAGCTGATGGGTTTCGGTCACCGCGTGTACAAGAACCGCGACCCGCGCGCCACCGTGATGAAGCAGACCTGCGACGAAGTGCTGAGCGAGCTGGGTATCAAGAACGATCCGCAGCTTGAGCTGGCAATGCGTCTGGAAGAGATCGCCCTGACCGATCCGTACTTCAAAGAGCGCAACCTGTACCCGAACGTCGACTTCTACTCGGGCATCATCCTCAAGGCGATCGGCATTCCGACCAGCATGTTCACCGTGATCTTCGCCCTGGCACGCACTGTCGGCTGGATCTCGCACTGGAAGGAAATGCTCTCCAGCCCGTACAAGATTGGCCGTCCGCGCCAGCTGTACACCGGCTACCCGCAGCGCGACCTGCCGCCGCTGGAAGAGCGCAACTAAGCCCTTCGCTTAGCAGCGTCGGACACAAAAAAGGCTGCCTATTTGGCAGCCTTTTTTCGTTTCTGGCAAAAACCACTCAGCGCTTTTCGGCCCGCTTGCGCAGTGCATCGAGGGTATTGAACGGCGCATCGACCACGAAGCTGTTGGCCAACCAAGAGGGAATGCTGCCACCCGGCTCGGTCCGCACTTGATAGGTCACCTCGGTGACACCCTGCCCTTTCGGCACCATCCGCCACTCGCCGACCAGCTTGGGAACGCGAATCTCGTCCTTCACTGCCGGGATGAACGTCGGCTCGGCCTGGAGCTGACGGACAATCGTACCATCGGCGGTTTGCTCGCCCTTCACATGCAGCACCAGGTCACGGCCTGTCACCGGCCAGGGCATGTCGATCTTGGAGTAAGTCCAGGCCTCATTACCCTGCCGCTTGAGCAGCTTCATCTCGGCGCAGGCATGAATCCAACGGCACGAGCCCGGAACATCCTCCTGCAGGGCGTTGAGCGTCTGCACGTCGGCCTTGATCTCGACCACACCGCGATAAGCCTTGTACTTCGAGCCCGACACGCTGCTCAGATACACCTTTATGCCATCCTCGTCCTTGGCCAACTGCCAGTCCTCGGCGTGCGCCGCTGCGCCCAGCAAAACACTCAAACCGCATACCGCGGCCACCTGACGCAACACGTTCATTTTGCCCTCCTAGCCTTATTCACAGGGATGAAACCGAAAATGCGCCGATCACGCAGCTGTCGCCTGCTCTAACCAGCCGAGCAAGCGGATCGCCTCCTCACGACTGTCGCCACAAACCACCGGGTCGGCCTGAAACGCCGCACACACCGCCGGCCGCTCGGGTTTGCCGAACAATGCGCAAAGATTTTCAGCCGATAGATGCAAGCAGCGTTCGCCCGCCGGCTTGCCCCCGGGCATGCCGGGAATCGCTGAACTGATGGAAGGTGCAATGCAGCAGGCGCCACAGCCTGCACGGCACTTCATGACGAGATAACCTCTCAAAACAGACCGCAAAACAAGAATACGATTTTACTCGGGAGCCGTAGGGGCCGTCAGCAGCCCCTGCTCAGCCAAGTCGCGATACAAGGTTTGGCCGACCGCAGAACCCGCCGGATAGAACACCGCCGGCTGGCCAAGCGGTGCCGCGATCTTGATCCGGGCTCCAGTACTGGCGCGGTATTCCCGCTGCGACCAGAGATGCACCCAACGGCCGGCCGGCAACGCCACTTCCACTGTCCGCGCCCCTGGCTCCAGCACTGGCGCCACCAACAGCTGATCGCCAAGAAGGAAACTTCTGGGCGTGGCCATCGCGCTCGCCGGGTCATCGGGATACTGCAACCACAACGGCCGCACCAGCGGCAACCCGCGATTAGCCGCCTGCGCCATCAGCTGCGCTCGATATGGCGCCAGCGCCGCATAGATCCGGGCGAAACGGGCGAACTGCGCTAGGCTGGCCGGCGAACTATAGACCTGCTGGTTTTCCTCTGGACGGTTGCCTTCGTGACTGCGCAGCAGGCTGGTGAAGGCGGAAAACTCGATCCAGCGCAGCAGCAATTCCTCACTGCGGTGGTAGTCCTTCAGCGGACTGCTGATAGTGGTGTAGCCGCCGGTGTCGCTGTGGTTCAGGCTAAAGCCCGACAAGCCGCCGCTGAGCAGACCGATCAGGGCGCTGTGCAGACCATCCTCGATACCCCAGCCCACCAGCTGATCGCCCAGCCACATGCTGGTGGTCAGCCCCGGGCTGCGGCTGTAAGCCGAGCGGGTGAAGAACAGCAGCTCGCCGGCACCACCGACCTCATCGATCAACTCGCGATTGAGCCGGGCCCATTCCTCAGGAAAGCGGTTGTGCAGCAGCGCCGCGCTCTCGCCGCTGGCCAGCCGCGCCTCGAACGGCAGCGCCTCGCCGAAATCGGCCATCCAGCCGGAAAAGCCGCGGGCGAGCATTTCCTCCCTGAGCACCTGCTTGAGCCAAGTGCGCGCCGCCGGATTGGTCAGATCGACCAAGCCGGCGCTGAAGCTGGTATTCGGCAGTGCCAGCGGCTGGCCCTGGACATCGCGGACCAGATAGCCCCGCTCCAGCGCCTCGCGATAGAGATTACGCCGGTCACCGCCCTTCTCCGCCAGATCGACCAGAAATGGATTGACGTACGCCAGGCTGCGCACGCCCTTGGCCTGCAGTTCGGCGTTCAATTCCGGCCACTGCGGGTAATGCTGCTGATCGAGCGTCCAGCTCCACCACAGCTGCTGGCCGAAACTGGTGCTGCGCTGGCCGACCCAATCCTGCAGCCAGACTCCGGCCAGCGGCACCTTGGCTTGCTCCAGGCGGGCGAGGATCTCGCGCACCCGCTGGGTGCCGCCCTGCAAACCGACGATGGCGCCGCGCTGGGTCCAGTCCGGCAACGGCGGCATGCGCCCGACCACCGAGGTGTGCGCCTCGACCAAGGCACTCGGACTGTCGCCGGCATAGATGCGCGCCGCCAACTGCCCTTCGTGCACTTCCAGCTGCACGCGGCGCTCGTCGCGCAGGTCGAAAACCTGATAGGCCGCAGATTCGCTGAAGAAACTGCGCAGCTTGCTGGTCAGGTAATGTGGCACCGGCGCGTAACTGGTCCACCAATCGCCACCAGCCCGCGCGCTGAGGTTGGCGCCGAGCGTGAGGGGCTGCAGACCACGGCCGATGCCCTGCTCCTGCACCAGGATCGGCAAGCGCCGTCCGGCCAGGTCGAAGTGGGTGAACTGCTCGCCAAAGCCGAAGAAATGCTCATCGGCGTCCCGCGCCCAGCTCAGATAGAGGCGGTTCAGCGCCGGATCATCGAGCTTCACCGCCAGCCGTAGACCGCGTGCACCATCGGCCTGCAGGCTCAGGCTGTAGGCGCTGATACGGCCATCGGTGCAACGCAAATGCCCCTTGAGGGTGAGCTGCTGGCCAACCAGTTGGAAGCTTTCCAGGCTCTGCTCACGGCAGAGCAGGCCGCGCTGCTCCTCGACAAACAGCGCCCCGCGAAATTCCTCGACCTCATCATGGCCGAGCCCGGCGGCGAGAAACCCGCCCTCGGCTGCCCATAGGCTTTTGCCTGGCTGACCCACGCCCCGCAGGTCGAAACCTTTGCCAGACCAGGCGAAACGGTAGTCGCCGAGGACAAACTCGCGCGGCAACGCCAAGGCGGGCGGCACCACCAGCGAGCTCCACACCGGGCGCTCGCGCCAGTTCTGCCAGACCTGCCAGCCCGCCACACAGGCAGCCCCCAGCACGGCCAGCGCGACCAGTCCCTTTCCCCAACGCCCCATGCTTTCTCCTTAATCTCGCGAGCTAGAGCCATTTTTAACGCCATATGGCCGACGCGCAGCAGATCGTAAACAGGCTCTTATCTGTTCACAACGCGCCCACTCGTATGCTTGGCGCCCATTGGCAAGCTGCTTAAGCTGCGCGTCTTGCTTTTCTGGAGTTCGTCCATGCCGGTCTGGATACAAACCGCCGTTCTGCTCAGCCTTTCCAACATCTTCATGACCTTCGCCTGGTACGGCCACCTGAAGACCATGAACAGCAAGCCCTGGGTCATCGCCGCGCTGGTCAGCTGGGGCATTGCCCTGTTCGAGTACCTGATCATGGTGCCGGCCAACCGCATCGGCTATTCCGAGCTATCGGTCGGCCAGCTGAAAATCATGCAGGAAGTCATCACCCTCGCCGTGTTCGTGCCCTTCAGCGTGCTGTTCATGCAGCAGCCGCTGCGGCTCGACTACTTGTGGGCGGGCCTGTGCCTGCTCGGCGCGGTGTATTTTATCTTCCGCGCCTGAACCGGCCAGGGACCAGGCGCGTCGGTCGTTGCGACCGAGCGCGCCAGACTCGGCGTGATCATTTAGCCGTATTAAGCCGGGCAATCAGGCTCGAGGTATCCCAACGGCCGCCGCCCATGGCCTGCACGTCGGCATAGAACTGGTCGACCAGCGCCGTCACCGGCAATTGCGCGCCATTGCGCCGCGCTTCTTCGAGGATGATGGCGAAGTCCTTGCGCATCCAGTCGACGGCGAAACCGAAGTCGAACTTACCTTCCAGCATGCTCTGATGGCGGTGGTCCAGCTGCCAGGACTGCGCCGCCCCCTGACTGATCACCGCCATCGCCGTCTGCGCATCCAACCCCGCCGCCTGAGCGAAGTGCAGGGCCTCGGCCAAGGCCTGGAGCAGGCCGCCGACGCAAATCTGGTTGACCATCTTGGTCAGTTGGCCGCTGCCCGCCGGGCCCATCAGGGTGACCTGCTTGGCGTAGCTCTCGATCACCGGCACGGCGCGGTCGAAGAACACCTGCTCACCGCCGACCATCACAGTCAACATGCCGTTCTCGGCCCCGGCCTGACCGCCGGACACCGGCGCGTCGAGAAAACCCACCTCGCGCTCGGCCGCCAGTAGCGCCAGCAGCCGGGCGAGGTCGGCCGAGGCGGTGGTGTGATCGACCAGCACACTGCCGGGCGCCATGCCGGCCAACACGCCCTGCTCGCCGAACACCACGCTGCGCAAGTCGTCATCGTTGCCCACGCAGGTCATCACGAACTCGGCCCCCTGCGCCGCCTCGCGCGGAGTGGCGGCCGCCTCGCCGCCAAACTCATCGCCCCACAGCTCCACCTTGACCGGCGAGCGGTTGTACACGCACACCTCATGCCCTTCGCAGGCCAGATGACCGGCCATGTGGAAGCCCATGGTGCCGAGCCCGATAAATGCCACCTTAGCCATCGCCGTACTCCTTCTCTTCGCTTTGCCGACAGCCTAGCATGCGGTTTGCCGAGTCCAACAAGCGCTTCCATACTGGCCACAGAACCTGTTTCGGATCTCGCGAGCTAGAGCGAGACAAGGCAAAAACAGCCGAGGAAGCGCAGTTTACGAGTTGTAAATGAGCATTCCGAGGCTGTTTTTAACGCCGTATCGCCGACGCGCAGCAGATCCGAGACAGGTTCTCAGCGCCGGGAGGGCCTATGGGACATTGGTTAGTGATCGACCTGGAAGCCACCACCGAAGAGGGTGGCTGGCCGGTGACCGAGATGGAAATCATCGAGATCGGCGCCAGCCTGGTCAGTGCCGAGGGCCGCGAACTGGATCATTTCCAGCGTTTCGTGCGGCCGCTGCGGCGCCCCTGCCTGACCAGCTTCTGCCGCGAGCTCACCCATATCAGCCAGGCCAACGTCGATGCCGCGGCGCCGCTCGCCAGCATCTGGCCGCTGTTCGAGCGCTGGCTGGCCGCACACCTGCCGCGCTTGGCCGGCTGGGCCAGTTGGGGCGAATACGACCGCCGACAACTGGAACAGGAGTGGCAGCGCCATGGTCTGTCCAGCGTGCTGGCGCAGCTGCCGCATCTCAACCTCAAGCAGCGCTTCGCCGAAGTGCGCCAACTCGCCCGCCCGGTGGGTCTGCACAGCGCCCTGCAGTTGGCCGGTTTCAGTTTCCACGGCCAGCAGCACCGCGCCCTCGAAGACGCGCGCAATACCGCCCGGCTGCTGCCGCTGATCCTGCCGGCATAAAGCGGATGACGGGCTGAAACGCCTTGGGCATACTGACCGGCCTTTTTTCAGCCCCTCCCGAGGATTTCCGCATGTTCAAGGTTAACGAGTACTTCGACGGCACCGTCAAATCCATCGCCTTCGACATGGCCGCCGGCCCGGCCACCGTCGGCGTCATGGCTGCTGGCGAATACGAATTCGGCACCAGCCAGCTGGAAGTGATGCACGTGATCGCCGGCGCTCTGACCGTCAAACTGCCAGGCAGCGACAACTGGGCGACCTTCGAAGCGGGCAGCAACTTCACCGTACCGGCCAACAGCAAATTCCAGCTGAAAGTCGCGGTCGATACCGCTTACCTTTGCGAATACCGCTGAGTCGACCAGGCCTAAAAAAACCGGCCTGATGGCCGGTTTTTTTATTGCCGCCGTTTGCCACCCACCCCGGACTACCTCATGTCGCGTTCACCCAACTCCTCCTCCGTCCTGCTGCCGATCGGCCTGCTGCTGGTGGCCATGGCCTCGATCCAGGGTGGGGCTGCCCTGGCCAAGGGCCTGTTCCCGCTGATCGGCGCCGAAGGCACCACGGCGCTGCGACTGGGGCTGGCGGCGATCATCCTGACCCTGATCATGCACCCCTGGCGCGCGCGCCTGAGCGCGAGTTCCGCCCGCTCGCTGCTCGGCTACGGCGCCGCGCTCGGCGGCATGAACCTGATGTTCTATATGTCGCTGCGCAGCGTGCCGCTAGGCATCGCCGTGGCTTTGGAGTTCACCGGCCCGCTGACGCTGGCGCTGCTGTCGTCGCGACGCCTGCTGGACTTCATCTGGATCGCCCTGGCCGTGCTCGGCCTGTGGCTGCTGCTACCGAACGAACAGGCGCATGCGCCGATCGATCCGCTGGGCATGGCCTATGCCCTCGGTGCTGGGGTGTGTTGGGCGCTATACATCGTCTTCGGCCAGAAGGCCGGCGCCGAGCATGGCGGCCAGACCGTGGCGCTGGGCACCATAGTCGCCGCCCTGCTGGTGTTCCCGATCGGCCTGGCGCATGCCGGCAGCGCACTGTTTTCCTGGTCGCTACTGCCGGTCGCGCTGGGGGTCGCGGTGCTTTCTTCGGCTCTGCCCTACAGCCTGGAAATGGGTGCCCTGACCCGCCTGCCGGCGCGCACCTTCAGCACCCTGATGAGCATCGAGCCGGCCATCGCCGCGCTCTCCGGGCTGCTGTTCCTGCACGAACGGCTGAGCCTCCCGCAGTGGCTGGCGATCGGCGCCATCATCCTCGCCTCCACCGGCGCCGCGGCGACGGCCCGGGGCAAGGTGCCGCAGCCGCGGCCCGAGCCTTAGAACCTGTTTATGATCTGCTGCGCGTCGGCCGTACTGCGTTAAAAACCGGGCTCAGATGCTCATTGACAGCTGTAAACTCCGCTCTTCGCCCGCTTTTTGCCTTGTACGGCTCTAGCTCGCGAGATCGTAAACAGGTTCTTAAAACGCCATAGGGCGGATCACAGACCTCTGGTGGAAAACGCTACGCGGTTTTCCACCCTAGGCCTCGACGGCACCGAATTGCAGTTCGGCCAGGCGCCGATACAGCGCATTGCCGGCCACCAGTTGCGCATGGGTGCCGATCGCCACTAACCGGCCGTGGTCGATCACGGCGATGCGGTCGGCATTTTGCACGGTGGCCAGCCGGTGGGCGATCACCAAGGTGGTGCGCCCGGCCATCAGCAGCGGCAACGCCTGCTGGATCAGGTGTTCGCTTTCCGCATCCAGGGCGCTGGTGGCTTCGTCCAGCAGCAGGATCGGTGCGTCGACCAAGAGCGCCCGGGCAATCGCCAGACGCTGGCGTTGTCCGCCGGACAACCCCTGCCCGCTGTCACCGAGGTGGGTGCGATAGCCCTGCGGCATCTGCATGATGAACTCGTGGGCATGCGCCGCCCGCGCCGCGGCCTCGACTTCGGCCTGGGAAGCACTGGCCTTGCCATAGCGGATATTGTCCTCGACGCTGCCGAAGAACAGCGCCGGGTTCTGTGACACCAGAGCGAAGCAGCGGCGCAGGTCGCGCGGATCGAGGCGGGTCAGCGGCAGACCGTCGACCAGGATGCGCCCCGCCTGCGGATCGAAGAAGCGCAGCAGCAGGTCGAACAGCGTCGACTTGCCCGCTCCGGAAGGGCCGACCAGCGCCAGGGTCTCGCCGGGCTCGACGCTCAGGCTGAGGCCGTCGATGGCATAGCGCTCGGGCCGGGTCGGATAGGCGAAACGCAGGTGCTCCAGGACGATGCGGCCACTGACCTGCGCCGGCAGGCGCAGCACATCACCAAGCGGCGCGGTGATTTCATTGCGCGCCTGCAGCAGTTCGGCGATCCGCTCGGCCGCGCCGGCCGCGCGTTGCAATTCGCCGATCACCTCGCTGAGGGTGCCGAAGGCCATGCCGACGATCAGGCTGTAGAACACGAAGGCGGCCAGCTCGCCACCGGAAATCCGCCCACCGATCACATCCATGCCGCCGACCCAGAGCATCACCGCCACCGCGCCGAGCACCAGCACGATCACCACGGTGATCAGCCAGGCGCGCTGGGCGATGCGCCGGCGCGCGGTGTCGAACGCCAGTTCGACCGTGGCGGCGAAGCGCGTCTTGTCCTGTGCCTGGTGGTTGTAGGCCTGCACCGTCTTGATCTGGCCGAGCACTTCGCCGACGTAGCTGCCGACGTCCGCCACCCGGTCCTGGCTCTGCCGCGACAGGCTGCGCACACGGCGGCCGAAAATCAGGATCGGCGCGATCACCAGCGGCAGCGCGGCGATGACGATCGCCGACAGCTTGGGATTGGTGACGAACAACAGCACCACCCCGCCAACCAGCATCACCGCGTTGCGCAGCGCCATCGACAGCGACGAGCCGATCACCGACTGCAGCAGCGTGGTGTCGGCGGTCAGTCGCGACTGGATCTCGCTGCTGCGGTTGCTCTCGTAGAAGCCCGGATGCAGCTCGACCAGGTGATTGAACACGCGCATGCGGATGTCGGCGACGAAGCGCTCACCGAGCCACGACACCAGGTAGAAGCGCGTGAAGGTGCCCAGCGCCAACGCCAGCACCAGCAGCATGAACAGGCCGATCGACTGATTGAGCATGGCCGGCGACTGGGTGGCCAGGCCCTTGTCCACCAGCAACCTGATGCCCTGGCCCATGGACAGGGTGATGGCGGCGGTGAACAGCAGCGCCAACAGCGCGCCGGTCACCTGCCAGCGGTACGGCGCGATAAAGCGCCGGGTCATGTGCAGGGCGTTGCGCTGGCGATTGGAAAGGAAGAAGGGCATGGACGCTCCGCAACGACTTAGTGAGGGACAGTCTGCCCGGCGCGTGGTGCCTCCACCAGCCAGCCGATCAGACAGAGACTCAGACCCAACAGGTTGGTGCTGAGCGGATTGAAGGCCTGTATCAGCAACTCCGGAGCAAACCAGGCCACATCCAGCAACAGGCCAACGAGCAAGCCGGCAGTCAGCAGCAATGGCCAACGCTGCCAACGCACGACGCACAGCACGCCGGCCCAGCCCAGCTCAAGCACGCCGGCCAGTTGCGCGACCCGCTCCACCTCGGTCCAGCCATGGGCGGTGATCATCCGCACCTCGTCCGCACTGAGCCAGAGCAGCTTGGGCACCAGGCCGTGGCAGAGGAACAGTAGCGCGAGCGACAGGCGTACCAGCAGGGCAATCCGTCCAGCCTCCGGTTCACTCATGCAGGAAGCGCCCGGCATGATCGGCAGAGGGAATCAGGCAGGTAGCGTAGCGGCCGAACAAACGGTAACGGTTCAGGGCAATACGGTCGTAGCACCAATCCCTGAGCGGACGCGGGCACAGACGCAAGATCGTCAGAGCACGCCAGGGCCAAGGCAGCTGGGTGAGAATGCTCAGCACCGCATTGGAGCGCACGAACAGGCGGCCGTCCTCGACGTAGGCCATGGTGTCGAAACGGTCGGTGGGCAATCCAACCCACGCAAGGATTGCCTGACCTTCGGCCGACTGCACCGAGGCCAATTTGAAACGCTGCGCCCGGTCATGGCGGATGAGGAACTTCGCCCAGCCACTGCACAGACGGCAGACGCCGTCGAACAGCACCACCCGGTCGCCAGGGCGCAGACAGGCAGGCAGGTTTTCCAGGTTGGCCATCAAAATTCCCCGTCAGCCCATTCGGCTCGCTTCACACATCCCTACCCGCGACATCCCAACCAACGGGATACAGCAGCTCCTCCTTATACCCCGCCCATACCCGCACCGCATCGGGGAAGGCCGCATCCAGCGCCGGGTCGCCGCTGTCCACCAGCAGCGGGCGGCCTTCGAGGGTGCGCAGTTTGCGCTTAGTGGCGATCACCCGTAAGTGCTCGAGGCCGATGGCGCGCAGCACCCGCGGGCTGATCTGCTGGTTGCCACGGCCGAGGATGTGGCCCTGGCCGCCGATGGCGGTGACCAGCAGCCGGCTCGGATGACCGTCGACCAGGGCGAACAGCTGCGCCTCGGTGACGTCCGCTGCGATCAGCCGGCCGTTCTCGATCACGTCGACACCGAGCAGAGTGGTCTCCAGGCCCAGGCTACGGGCCAGACCATGCAGGGTCGAGCCGGGGCCAAGCACATAGCGCACGTCCGCCTCCCAGCTGTCCTCCAGCCAGGCGGCCAGCTCGCCGAGCACCAGCTCCTCGGACTCCATGCCCGCCTGCTTGACCTGCTGAACGAAGCCGCCCTCCTCCGGCACGGTCAGCTCACCGTACCAACGCGCGGCCACCTTACCCTCGCGCAGCGCGGCCTCGTCGAGATCGCGCACCTCACCACTGGCCAGACGCACCAGGCCGCCTTCGACCAGCCGGCGGGTCAGCTCGCCGGCCGCGCGCGGGCTGATGGCGTAGACCCCGGAGTGGATCTTCACCCCAGCCGGAATCCCCAGCACCGGCTGGCCTTCGCGCGCCGCCGCGCAGACATCGCGCGCGGTGCCGTCGCCACCGGCGAACAGGATCAGCGCCACGCCGGCGTCCTGCAGCAGGCCGATGGCGCGCTGGGTGTCCGCGGCGCTGGTCGTCGCGCCCGGCGCAGCACCGAGCAGGCGGTGGGCAAAGCCCATCTCGCCGAGCAAGTCGCCGCCCATCGCGCCGGGCAAGGTGAGGAACTCGATGCGCTCGGCCAATGGCCGCAGACACTCCAAGGCAATCCGCGTGCGCTGCGCGGCGCGCGGTTCGGCGCCGCGCGCCAGCGCCTCGGCAGCCACCCCGTCGCTGCCCTTGAGCGCCGCCGGGCCACCGAGCCCGGCCAATGGGTTAATGATCAGGCCCAGATGAAATCGCGTCATGCCTACCTCGTTGAACACGCCCCGCCCTGGGAGCCCATAATCCATAAGACCAAACAACCAGTCGCTGGCACAGAGCCTGCTTCGCTCTACTTCCGGCTGACCACAACCCGGGATGATGACGGATCTGCGCCATCATCGCTGCCCTCGATCGATGCGAGCCGCACCAATCCTGGGCAAATTCCACTGTCACCGCGCGTTCATCTATGCTTTCTAGACTGCACGCGTTACCGGAGAGAGGAGACTGGCCATGAGCAGAAACAGCAGCACATCCCAGCAACGCGTGATCCCACTCAAGCAGCAGAAGCCGATCGGCGGTGCGGTCATCGATGCCGAGGGGCGCGAAATCCCGATCACCGAGAAGATGATCCAGAAGGCCTGTCGCGAACTGGACAAGGCCTGGGTTTCGGCACCTAAGCACGACTGATGTTGCTCAGCCCTCTCCTGCCGGGAGAGGGCAAACCCCTCATACCAGTACCGCCCCCAGTGCCCGCACCAGTTGCGCCAGTTCCGGTGCCTCGCCGTTCAGGCGCACGCGCAGGCCATCGATTTCCCGGCGCAGCGGATAGTGCTTGCGCAAGGCGTCGAAAGCCGTGCGGCGCGCCGCCACGTCGCCTGTCAGGCTGCGGCGGAAGTCGGCATCGTCGCGGCGCGGGTCGTATACCGCGCGGCACAGCGTAGCCAGCGCCCAGGCCGGCGGCGTGCCGGCAGCCAGGTTCAGCTCGGGAAGCCAGGGCGCCGGCATCAGCTCGTCCAGCTGCACGCTCGCCGGCAAGCCGTTGACCGCACAGAACGCCTGGTAGATCTGCGCCGTGCCGCGCAACTTGCCGTCCAGGCTGTAGCCGGCGATATGCGGGGTCGCCAACCGGCACAACCGCGCCAGCTCGACGTCCACCTGCGGCTCGCCTTCCCAGACATCCAGCACCGCATCGAGATCCGCACGCCGCTCGAGCAGCTCGCGCAGCGCGGCGTTGTCCACCACCGCGCCGCGGCTGGCGTTGATCAGCCAGGTGCCGGGCTTGAGCCGGGCCAGGCGCTCGCCGTCGAGCAGATGGCGGGTGCCGGCATCCAGCGGCGTGTGCAGGCTGATCGCATCGCACTCGGCGAGGATGGTTTCGAGGCTGACGAAGTCGCCGCCCTCGGCGGCCTGGCGCGGCGGATCGCAGACCAGCACGCGCCAGCCGAGGCCACGCAACACCTCGACCAGCCGCCCGCCGACCTGGCCGGCGCCGACCACGCCGTAGCAGCGCCGGGACAGCTCGGCGCCATGCACCTCGGCCAGGGTCAGCAGGCTGCCGAGCACGTAGTCCACCACGCCGCGGGCGTTGCAGCCGGGCGCGCTGGCCCAGGCGATGCCGGCCTGCTGGAAGTAATCGAGGTCGAGATGGTCGGTGCCGATGGTGCAGGTGCCGACGAAGCGCACCGCGCTGCCCTGCAGCAGGGCGCGGTCGACCTGGGTCACCGAGCGCACCAGCAGCACCTCGGTGTCGGCCAGGGCGGTACGGTCGATGCCACGCCCCGGCAGACGGCGGATGTCGCCGAAGCCAGCGAAGAAGGCCTCGACCAGCGGGATATTTTCGTCGGCAAGAATTTGCATCGCAGGCTCCTAAACTCGGGCGGCCATTTTAGGGCAGTCGCGCCGGCCACGTCGCCCACTGCCGGCACACGGACTTTCCTGTCTCCTGCGTCAAGAAGTAGACTAGCCGCTCTTCTGCAAGTCCTGCCTGCCGCGCTTGCCGCGCGCATCTCAAGGCAGCACGAGTGCCCGGAACGCACTGCCGACATAGTGCCGCTCGAACCTGGATCAAACCGTGCCTGTCTCCGAACATCGCTTTATCCGTACCTTGCGCGAGCTGCGCACGCTGATGGCGCTCGCCACCCCGATCATGATCGCCCAGCTGGCGCACTCGGCCATGGGCTTCGTCGATGCCGTCATGGCCGGCCGCGTCAGCCCGCGCGACCTCGCCGCCGTGGCCCTGGGCAACTCGATCTGGGTGCCGGTGTTTCTGTTGATGACCGGCATCCTGCTGGCCACCACCGCCAAAGTCGCGCAACGCGTCGGCGCCGGCAACGTGGAGGAGATCGGCCCGCTGGTGCGCCAGGCCCTGTGGCTGGCGCTGGCGGTCGGCCTCGGCGCGGCGGCGCTGTTGGTGTTCGGCGCCGAGCCGGTGTTGCGGCTGATGGGCATCGATCCGGGGCTGGTCACCCCGAGCATGGGTTACCTGTACGGTATCGCCATGGGCTTTCCGGCAGTGGCGCTGTATCACGTGCTGCGCTGTTTCAGCGACGGCCTGGGCCGTACCCGGCCGAGCATGCTGATCGGCATTGGCGGCCTGCTGCTGAACATTCCCCTCAACTATGTGCTGATCTACGGCCACCTGGGCTTTCCGGCCCTAGGCGGAGTCGGCTGCGGCTGGGCCAGCGGCACGGTGATGTGGTTCATGTTCATCGGCATGCTTGGCTGGGTGCGCTGGGCGCCGGTGTATCAGCCATGCCGGCTGTTCAGCCACTTCGAGTGGCCGCAGTGGCAGCCGATCCAGCGCCTGCTCAGCATCGGCCTGCCGATCGGCATCGCGGTGTTCGCCGAGTCGAGCATCTTCGCGGTGATCGCCCTGCTGGTCGGCGGCCTCGGCGCCAATGTGGTCGCCGGCCACCAGATCGCGCTGAACTTCAGCTCGCTGGTGTTCATGATCCCCTACTCGCTGGGCATGGCCGTGACCGTGCGCATCGGCCAGAGCCTGGGCGCCGGCGAGCCGCGCACGGCGCGCTTCGCCGCCGGCGTGGGGATGGGCGCGGCGCTGGCCTACGCCTGTCTGTCGGCCAGCCTGATGCTGTGGCTGCGGCACGGCATCGCCGGCATCTACACGGCGGACCCGCAGGTGATCGCGGTGGCGGCGACGCTGATCGTGTATGCGGCGCTGTTCCAGTTCTCCGACGCCATCCAGGTCACCGCCGCCGGCGCGCTACGCGGCTATCAGGACACCCGCATCACCATGCTGCTGACCCTGTTCGCCTACTGGGGCATCGGCCTGCCGGTGGGTTATGCGCTCGGCCTGAGCGACTGGTTCGGCGCCCCGAGCGGGCCGAGCGGGCTATGGCAGGGGTTGGTGGTCGGCCTGACCTGCGCGGCGCTGATGCTCGCCATCCGTCTGGCGCGCAGCGCGAAGCGGCGTATCCGCTTGCAGCAGAGCGCCTGAAAGCGTCGGGCGCAGCGGACTCAACCGGACTTCTTGCGAATCCGATACAGCGCGTAGGTTGGGTTGAGGAGCGCAGCGACGAAGCCCAACGGGCGGCGGCACTCCCAACGCCGAAGCCAGGCCCTACCGCGCCGTTGGGCTTCGCTGCTCTCAGCGCCAACCTAGGGATCAGGCGTCGGCTTTCTTGCGAATCCAGTACAGGTAAGTGCCCGCCTGTTCCTGCTGCTCGATCAACTCGTGGCCGAGAAACATGCAGAACTTGGGGATGTCGCGACGGGTCGAGGGGTCGGTGGCGATCACCTTGAGCAGGCCGCCAGCCGCCAGGTCGCGCACCTTGTTGTGCAGCAGCATTACCGGCTCGGGGCAGTTGAGGCCGGTGGCATCGAGCACGGCGTCGGCGGTCAGGCTATCGGATGAGGACATGGGCAGGCTCCGGAAACAGGCGGCCATTGTCGCGCAAACTTGACCTCGAGGTCACCTTTGCCGGATGGGTTGCCGGGCCAGGCTTCCCTCAACTCTTGGTAAAGCGCTCCAGCAAGGGCTCCAAGGCTTGGTCGGCCTTGCCCTCGGCCGCCTGCAAGGCCTGTTGCCAGAGTGGCGCCAGAGCAGCCAGCTCGGCCTCGCGCTCGACACGGGCCAGCCATTGCATCAGGTCATGCCAGTCGCCCAGGGCCGACTGGGCGGCCTTCAGCGCCGCATAATCCGCGCCCGCAACCCCGGTCAGTTGCGGATAAGCGTCGCTGCCATAGCGCATGCGTTTGATCAGCAGGCGCAGACGGTGACGGTCGTGGGCCGGGTCGCGTAGCGCCTCAGCCAGTTGCCGCTGCTGGCGAGCCAGGGTTTTGCCCACGCGTTTGCGCGCGCCTTGCAGCAACTGCTCACGCTGGGCCTGCCGAAACAACTGCGGCCAGGCATCCAGCACCTGAAACAAACGGCGCAGCTCGGCACTGGCCAGCAAGGCGGCATAGCCATGCTCAAGCCCGGCCTGACGACTGGTCAGCAGGTCATGACGCCCCTGTCGCTGCAACTCGCCGAGCAGCACCTCGTCATCGCGCAGCGGCCCGCTCAATTTCCCGACCGCCTTGGCGGCGTTCTCCAAGGGCTCGACCGCCGGCACCTTGCGCAAGGGTCGTAGCAGACTGCGCAGTCTGCGCAAGGCGATGCGCAGGTCATGCAAAGCTTCGCTGTCGGTGCGCGCCGCCAGCCGCTCGCGGCAGGCATGCAGGGTGATGTCCAGGGTCAGCACCTGGGCGATCAGGTCATCGACGAATGCGGACATGCGGCCATCCTGGTTCAAGGTCTATGCAGCTTAGCCAAGCGGGCGCTCGCTTGTCACAGTGCGTGACTGCCGCTCAAGCGCGGGTCAGGCGCCACGGCAAGGCGCGGCGCAAGTGGCGCAGGTGGCGGCGCAGTTCGGCGCTCGGCAGGCTGCGGCCGGCATAGCGCTGCGCCTCGAACGCCTGGCCGAAGGCGCGGATCGCCACAGCCTGCGCCGGCAACAGCCGGCAGGCGCGCTCGGCGAAGTCGCGTGGGCCTTCACCGGCCGCACGTTGCAGGCCGTGGCGGGCGAGTAGCAGTTCGAACTGGCGATACAGGCGCTGCTGTACATCACGCTCGCGGCGCCACGGCTGGAACAGCCAGAGCGCCAGCAAACCGAGCATGGCACCGCCGCCGCCGACCATGACCAGCACCAGGTCGCGGCTGTCGACCCGGCCGAACCAGCCTTGCAGCAGCTGCAACTGTTGCTCGCCCTGATAGCCGAGCACCCAGCGTTGCCAGTCGTAATTGAGGTTATCCCAGCCCAGACGCAAGCGGTTCAGCCAGCCGATATTGCGGTAGCGCAGCGGCGACAGCGGCGAGCCCTCGAGAAAGCTCTGCTCGCCGGCGAGCGCCTGCTCCAGGCCTTGTTCGATACGCTCCGGCGCCACCTGGAAGGTCGGATCGACGCTGACCCAGCCCTGCCCGGCCAGCCAGTATTCGACCCAGGCGTGGGCATCGAACTGGCGCACCTGCAGATAGTTGCCGCTCTCGCTCAGCTCGCCGCCCTGGTAGCCGGCCACCACCCGCGCGGGAATGCCGGCGGCGCGCAGGACGAACACCATGGCCCCGGCGTAGTGGGCGCAGAAGCCGCTGCGGGTGTCGAACAGGAAACCGTCGATGCTGTCGACGCCCACTGGCGGCGGGCGCAGGGTGTAGCGAAACGGCTGGTCGTGGAACTGGCCGAGCAGTGCCTGCACCAGTGCCTGCGGTTGTGGATAGCGCTGGCGCAGCTGCTCGGCCCAGGCGCGGCTGCGTGGGTCGCCGTCGGCCGGCAACTGCAAGGCCCGGCGCAGGGTGGCCGGGCTGGCCTGCGGCTCGCGCAGCGCCTGCGGCCAGGAGCTCACCCGGTATTGCAGGGCGCGCTGCACCGGCTGGTTGCGCTGCAGACGGAAATCGCCCATCAGCCGAGTGTGCGGCAGATCGGTCTCGCCCACGTCGAGGGCGAACAGCCAGCGCTGGGCACTCGGCTGCATGATCACGCTGTAGCCGTAGGCCGGGCCGCGCCTGGCCCAGGCCGGGGCCGGAGCGAACTCGGCGCCGCTTGATTGCGACCAGCGTCGACCGTCGAAACGGTCGAGGGTCAAGGCCCGCCAATACAGCGCCGCGCGCGGCGGCAGCGGGCCGTCGAAACTGACGCGGAAGGCCAGTTCGGCGGACTGGCTGAGCTCGGCGATGTCCGCCGGCGCCATGCTCTCGGCCAGGCCGGTGACGCCCTGGTCCTTCGGCAGCGGCAGCGACCACAGCGGGCCCAGGCGCGGAAAGAACAGGAACAGCAGCAGCATCAGCGGCAACGCCTGCAGCAGCAGACCGGCGGCCAGGCGCAGGGTCGGCCAGGGGCGGCTGGCGAAGGCGCTCTGCTGCAGGCCGATCAATGCGGCGAGCAAGGCGATCACCGGCAGCAGGCTGAACAGCGCGGCGACTATGCCATCGTCGAACAGGTAGGAGGTCACCACGGCGAAGAAGCCGAGCAGGATCAGCACCAGCGCGTCGCGGCGCGTGCGCATCTCCACCAGTTTGAGGATGAAGGCGGCGATCAGCAGCACCACGCCGGCATCGAGGCCGATCAGGCTGCCGCGCGAGAGGAACACGCCGACGCCGGCGCCGAGCATCATCGCCACCTTGGCCCAGGCATTCGGGTAGCGCGCGCGCATGCGGAAGATCTGCACGCGCCAGGCGGCGCAGCCCAGCCACAGCGCGATGATCCACATCGGCAGATGGCCGAGGTGGGGAATGATCACCAGCGCCTGGGCGACCAGCAGCCAGGTCAGGCTGACCCGTGGGATCGGCTGCGCCGTGCTCACGCTTGCGTCCCGTGCAGCGCCAGGGCGCGCAGGCAGGCTTCGCGATGGCTGTCGCCGACTGCCGGGGCCAGGTTCACGCCGGGCAAACTGAGGGCGAACGGCTGCTGGCGCTCGGACAGTTGCAGCACCCAGTGGCACAACAGCGACAGGCGCTGCTCGACATCACCCTCGAGAGCGGCGAAGTCCAGCCACAGATCACGCCCGCTCAAGGCGGCGAAATCCTTGACCAGCAGGCCCTGGCCACGCGAGTAAGCCTTCCAGTGCAGACGCCGCTTGGAGTCGCCGGGCTGGTAGCTTTTCAGGCCCTGGAAGTCATCGGCGCCCTGCCCCAGTGTGCGCACGCCTTCGTCCTCGGGATCGTCAGCAGCACCGGCAGCCAGCGGCAACTCGCCCGCCAACGGCCGTGGATAGACCAGCAGCGCCTGATCCAGATCGACCCAGCTCCAGCTCACCAGAAGGCCCAGCGGAAAGCGGCTCTCCACCCGCAAGCGCCCGGGCCGCAGCCAGCCCCGCCGCAGCGCCGGCTGGCTCAGCTCGCACTCGCTGACGCTGCTCTGCGCCACGTCCAAGGCCTGCAACGGCGTCGGCGGCCAGCCGATGGCGACGGCCTGGTGGGCGCGTCCCGAGCTTTCCAGGCGCACGCGAAAGCGCGCCTGCTCGCCGACGAACACCGCCGCGCCGCCACCGGCGCTGAGGGTCAGGCCGGCCAGGTTGCGGTAGGTGTGCAGGATGGCGACGATGAATACCGCGCCGAGCAGGAAGGTCAGGCCGAAGGCCAGGTTGTTCTGGTAGTTGATCGCCGCCAGCAGCATCAGCAGCAGTGCCAAACCGAAGGCCGCGCCGACCCGGGTGGGGATGATGAAGATGCGTTTCTGCGTCAAACGCACGCTGGCCGAGCGCGGAATGCGCCGCGCCACCCAGCGCTGCCAGCGCGCCTGAATGGCGGCGATCAAAGCGCCGGCACCTCGCGCAGCAGCCACTGCACCAGCGCGCCGCCGCCATGCCCGGCCGGGTCCGCGCGCTCGCGCAGACGGTGGCCGACCACCGAAGGCAGCACCGCCTGCACATCTTCGGGAATCACATAATCGCGCTCGGCGAGAAAGGCCCAGGCCCGCGCCGCCGCCAGCAGCGCCAGGCTGGCGCGCGGCGACAGGCCCCAGGCGAACTGCGGCTGGCTGCGGGTGGCTTCCACCAGGCGCAGTACGTAATCCACCAGCGCATCGCTGGCGCGCACGCTCGGCACTTGCGCCTGCAGGGTGGCCAGTTCCTCGTGGCTGAGGATTGCTTCCAGCCTTGGCAGCAACTCGCGCCGTGCCTCGCCGAGCAGCAGCGCCTTCTCCGCCGCCTTGGCCGGGTAGCCGAGGGACAGGCGCATGAGGAAGCGATCGAGCTGCGACTCCGGCAGGGCGAAGGTGCCGCCCTGGCTCACCGGGTTCTGCGTGGCGATGACGAAGAACGACTCCGGCAGCGGCCGGGTCGCCCCTTCGATGGTCACCTGCCCCTCCTCCATGGCTTCAAGCAGCGCGCTCTGGCTCTTCGGCGTGGCGCGGTTGATCTCGTCGGCCAGCACCAGCTCGGCGAAGATCGGCCCGGGGTGGAAGACGAACTGGCCGCTGTCCTTGTCGAACACCGAAGTGCCGAGGATGTCGCCGGGCAGCAGGTCGGAGGTGAACTGGATGCGCTGGAAACTCAGGCCCAGCACCCGGGCCAGGGCGTGGCTGAGGGTAGTCTTGCCCATCCCCGGCAGGTCTTCGATCAGCAAATGGCCGCGCGCCAGCAGACAGGTCATGGCCAAACGCACCTGCGCCTCCTTGCCGAGCAGCACCTGATTGACCGCGTGCAGACAGGCATCCAGTTTCGTGTGCATGCATCACTCCTTGTTGATCTGAAACCCGATGCTACTGGCCCGCCGGCACGCGGCAAAGCGCCGGCAACCTTTGCTGACGAAAGCGGGACACGGTGCGCAAGACTTGTAAGAGCCTGTTTACGATCTCGCGAGCTAGAGTCAAACAAGGCGAAAACGGCTGAGGAAGCGGAGTTTACGAGTTGTAAATGAGCATTCCGAAGCCGTTTTCAACGCAGTTTGACCGACGCGCAGCAGATCGTAGACAGGCTCTAAGGTGGATGGCGCTTCATCCAGCCACCCTCGGTTCGGTGGAAAACGCTTCGCGGTTTTCCACCCTACGGACGCGTCATCGAAAAGCGATCGCGCGTGGTGCAGTAATTGCTGCCGCCCAGGCGGCCGACCAGATCGAGCTGCTGCGGGTCGATGCGGCCGTTGCCATCCAGCACTCGCTCATCGACATGCGCCAGCAGCACGCGGGCGAAGATCAGGTGGCAGTTGGGCGTCTCGCGCGGATAGGGTTGCACCTCCGCCACCACGCACTCGAAGGCCAGCGGCGCGCCGGCCACCCGCGGCACCTGCACGCGCTCGGCCGGCAGGCTGGCGATACCGCAGTGCGCGAACTCGCTGACGCCATGCGCCAGCAGCGCCGCCGAGGCGTTCATCGCCTCGGCCTGGGCGGCGGACACCAGCTGGATCACCAGCTCGCCGGTGTCTTGCACATTGCGCAGGGTGTCCTTGAGGCTGCCGTCGTCGCGCACGCCGACATTGACCATCAGGGTCGGTGGCTCGTCGCTGATGACCTGGAAGAAGCTGAACGGCGCCAGGTTGGCGATGCCCGTCTGCGAGCGGGTGGAGACCCAGGCGATGGGCCGTGGAGTCACGCTGGCGGCCAGCCAGCGGTAGGCCTCCAGCGGAGAAAGAGTGGTGAAATCGAGCTGCATCGGAACCTCTGTGCAGACGGGTGGGTAATCAACGCGCCGGGCTACACTAGCACCACTGTCCCTCAGGAGTGATTGCATGAAGCGTTTCCCCCTACTTGTCGCCGTCCTCGCCACCCTCGGCGGCTGTATGACCAACGAGCAGTTCATCGCCCAGAACCAGGAAGCAGCGATCAAGGCCACCACGGCGCGGGCTGCCTTCGAGCTCAACTGCCAGAGCGTGACGCCGAGCGTGCTCACCAGCAAGGTGGTTGAAACCCGCTTCGGCTGGGAACGTACCGAATACACCATCGGTGTGCGTGGCTGCGGCAAGCAGGCGGTGTACCTCACCTACTGCCTCAATCCGGACAACTGCAACGCCATCAGCGACAGCGCCCGGATACAGGGCCAGTGAACGATGCACCCCTCTCTTCGAGGGGCGCTTCTCATCAGCGCCCGGCGCGTGATTCACGAATGTAGAAGCGCGCCTTCTCGGATTTCTCCGTGCAGCCTTGGTAGCCCTCGAATTGCTGCTGGGTCTTGGCCGCGGTGAGCAACGACAACGCCTTGGAATAGCTGACGGTGCCGGCGAAACCTTCGGCCTTGGCCAGGTCCAGTTCCTTCCAGGCGCTATCCAGCTGATTGGCGCAACTGTCGCGGTACGCCGTTTTGCCGGCGCAGCCAACCAGCAGCAGAGCCATCACGGACAGGCAGATCAAGGCTTTCATCGATATTGCTCCTTGCAAGGGGAAATCATGGAAGTGGGAGTTTAGAGGACATCAGCGCCCGTCATGAGCACGCCCGGCACCGCCAGTAGGACGACAGATCGGCCGGAAAGTGCCCTCCGCGCCGAACGCATCGCCCATCTCAGGAGCACGCACGACGATTGGCAGGCAATTTTACCCGAGCCCGCCTTGGCGCATTGAGACAGCGCGCGTATGTTCGAACTATAGGCATTTCGGGGGGATTGACGATGAGCAAGCGAGTGGCTCTGGTTCTGGGATCGGGGGGTGCGCGCGGCTATGCGCATATCGGCGTGATCGCCGAACTGGAAGCCCGCGGCTATGACATCGCCTGTATCGCCGGCTGTTCGATGGGCTCGGTGATCGGCGGCATCTATGCCGCCGGCAAGCTGAACGAGTACCGCGCCTGGATCGAGAGCCTGGATTATCTCGACGTGTTGCGCCTGGTCGATGTCAGCTTCCGCCTCGGTGCCATCCGTGGCGAGAAGGTGTTCGGCCGCATCCGCGAGATTGTCGGCGAAATCAATATCGAAGACCTCAACATCCCCTACACCGCCGTCGCCACCGACCTCACCAACCAGCAGGAAATCTGGTTCCAGGAAGGTTGCCTGCATCAGGCCATGCGCGCCTCGGCGGCGATTCCCAGCCTGTTCACCCCTGTGGTGCAAGGCAACCGCATGCTGGTCGACGGCGGCATCCTCAACCCGCTGCCGATCGTGCCGGTGGTGTCCAGCCACTGCGACCTGATCATCGCCGTCAACCTCAACGCCACCAACCATCGGCAGTACCAATTGCCGACGATCGAACGACCGCCGGCCCTCAAGGGACGCTTCGATCAGCTGATGAACTCGTTGACCACGCGGCTGCCATCGTTCCTCGGCAAAAGCAACGGCAGTGAACAGGCGTTGGCGTTGCTGGTGCGTGAGCGCGAGATAAACCCGGCGCAACCCAATCCCTGGATTGACGAACCGGCCTCACCCCAGTCGCAACAACCGGTCGCCGCGCCGGAAAGCGAAGGGGCGCCGAAGTCCGCCGCGGGCTCGGTGGTGGTCAACACCATCGGCCCGGCCTCGCTGCTGGAGCTGATCAACCAGAGCTTCGAAGTGATGCAAACCTCGTTGGCGCAGTACAAGATCGCCGGCTATCCGCCCGATATCCTGATCAACGTACCGAAGCGCGCCTGCCGCTTCTTCGAGTTCTACAAGGCACCGGAACTGATCGAACTGGGTCGACAGATCGCCAGCGATACCCTGGACAAGTACGAGCAGGACGAGCGCTGAGCCATGCCCAGGCTGCCGACACGCAGCTCACCCGCAACCGCCAGACCGTTCTTCAGCATTCGCGCAGTCGATAACCGACCCCCGCCTCGGTGACGATAAAGCGCGGTGCGGCCGGGTCGTCAGCCAGCTTCTGCCGCAGATGGCCGACCACCACTCGCAGGTAGTGGCTGTCCTCGGCATGGGTCGGGCCCCAGATGTCCTTGAGCAACTGCTGCTGGGTCACCACCCGCCCCAGATGCCGCGCCAGTTGCGCCAGCACGGCGTATTCCTTGCGGGTCAGACTGACCTCGACACCATCCAGGCTCACCCGCCGATAGGCGAAATCGAGGCTCAGCGGACCGCTGCTGACCTGCGCCGGCGCCTGTTCGCCATTGCCGGCCTGGCGCAGCAACACGCGCACGCGGGCGAGGAACTCCTGGATGCTGAACGGCTTGGTCACGTAGTCGTTGGCGCCGCCGTCCAGGGCCAGGACCTTCTCGCCTTCGCTGGCGCGCACCGAGAGCACCAGTACCGGCACCGTCGACCATTCGCGCAGCTCGGCGAGCACGGCCTTGCCGTCCAGGTCCGGCAGGCCGAGGTCGAGCACCACCAGATCCGGCTTGGCCAGCGCCGCCTGCGCCAGCCCTTCCGTGCCATTGCCGGCCTCCAGCACCCTGTATTGCTGGGCGCTCAGGCTGATGCGCAGAAACTTGCGGATCTGCGGCTCGTCGTCGATGACCAGGATGGTCGGTTGGTTGCTCGTCATTTCTCTCGTTCGCTTAAGCGATTCCGATGGTTGCCACGCGTCTGGCAACCCTACTGCATGTGACATGGACGCGAAGCGTCCTGGGCTGCATTGAACGATCAAAGACTACGAGCTGCATGAACTGTAGGAGCGAATTCATTCGCGAAAGCAGGCCGACGGCCTGCCCTGCCGCTATCACTGGGCTGCTGCGCAGCCTCATCGCGAATGAATTCGCTCCTACAAGAATGTATGCCTTCAACCGATCACTCCTCTTCCAGTTGCGGCTGCGGGTGCAGCGGCAGGTGCAGGGTCAGGGTGGTGCCCTTGCCGTCCAGGCCGTCGCCGACCGTGACCCGGCCGCCGTGGGCGCCGACCATACCCTGGCAGATCGCCAGGCCCAGGCCGGTGCCCTGCCCGCCGCGGTCACCGCGCGCGGCGGTGTAGAACATGTCGAAGATCTTCGTCCGCTCGGCTTCGGGAATCCCCGGGCCCTGGTCGCTGACGGCGAAGCGCAGCTCGGCAGCGTCGGCCTCGACCGTCACCCGCAGGGTAGCCTGGGGCGGTGAGAAGCGTGCGGCATTCTCCAGCACGTTGATCAGCGCCTGCTCGATCAGCGCGGCATGCACGTAGAGCAGCGGCAACTCGTCCGGCACCCGGGTCTGCACCTGCAGCGGCGCCAGCACCGGGCGCAGGCGTTGCAGGGCGCTGGCGACTATGTCGACCGGCGCCACCCAGTCGCGCGCCAGCTTCAGCTCGCCATGGCCGAGACGGGTCATGTCCAGCAGGTTCTGGATGTAGCGGTCCAGGCGCTCGGCCTCGTCGCGGGTACCCTCCAGCAACTCGCGGCGGTCGGCCAGCGGGATCGCCTCGCCGAGCGCCAGCAGGCTGTCGATCGAGCCGCGCATGGCGGTCAGCGGCGTGCGCAGGTCGTGCGACACCGAGGCCAGCAAGGCGCTGCGCAGCTGTTCAGTCTCGCCGTGCAGGCGCGCGGCCTCCAGGTCCTCGGCCAGTTGCGCGCGGGCCAGCGCCTGGGCCAGCGGCTGGGCCAGCGCGGCCAGCAGACGCCGACGTTCGGCCGGCAACGGACGTTCGTCGCGCGGGCTGACGCCAAGCAGCGCCAGCGACCCTTCCTCACCAGACAGCGGCCACCACCACCAGCGCCCACCCGGCAAGGTGCCGGTGCCCAGCCCAGCCGGCTGGTCATGCTGCCAGGACCAGTCGGCGGCGGCGCGTTCCTGCTCGGCGAGCAGCCGCTGCACCCCGGCCTCGACCTTCCACAGGCCGTCCGCGCTGCGCGCCAGCAGGCACACCTCGACATCGCCCCACAGAGCGAACTGCTGCGCCGCCGCAGCCAGCACCGCCTGACGGTCGGTGGCGGCGGTGAGCTTGCGCGACAATTCGAGCAAGGCGGTGGTCTCGGCCTGGCTCTGGCGCAAGGCCTCCAGCTGGCGGTGCTGGCGCGCGGCCAGGTTGCCGGTGAGGCCGGCCATCAGCAGGAAGAACAACAGGGTCAGCACGTCTTCCTGGCGCTGGATGATCAGGGAAAAAATCGGTGGGATGAACAGGAAGTCGTAGGCCAGGAACGACAGCACCGCGCATACCAGCGCCGGGCCCAGGCTGCTGCGCACCGCCACCAGGAGCACGGCGGCGAGGAACACCAGGGAGATGTTCGGCAGCTCCAGCACGCGCGACACGCCCCAGGCCAGAGCGGTCGCGCCGAGAGCGGCGAGCGCGGCGAGCAGATAGTCCTGCAGCACCAGCGGCTGGCGGACTCCACGCGCCGCCGGCGTGCGGTCGGGGTCGGTGTCCAGCACGCTGATTTCCAGGCCCTCGCCAAAACGCAGCAGGCGTTCCGCCAGGCCGCGACCGAGCCAGCGGCGGCGCAGACGCTGGCGGCTACGGCCGACCAGCAGGACGCTGGCGCGGCGCTCGCCGGCATGTTCAATCAGGGTGCGCGCCACTTCCTCGGCGCGCAGGGTGACCACCTCGCCGCCGAGCCGCTCGGCCAGCTGCTGCGCCGCCTGCAGGCGCGCGCGGGCCTGGTCGTCGCGCGGCCCACCGGTGTCCACATGCACCAGCGACCAGGGCAAGTGCCGGCGCTCGGCGACCCGGCTGGCATGGCGCACCAGACGCTCGGCCTGGGCGTCGCCGTCCACCCCCACCAGCAGGCGCCCACGCACCGCCGGCGCCTCCTGACCGAGTTGGCGATAACGGCGGTTGAGATCGGCATCCACCCGCGCGGCGGCGGTCTGCATGGCCAGCTCGCGCAGCGCGGTGAGGTTGGTCTGCGAAAAGAACGCGTCGATGGCCGCGCGCGCCTGCTCGGGCACGTAGACCTTGCCGTCGCGCAGGCGCTCGAGCAGCTCGCGCGGCGGCAGGTCGATCAGGAGGATCTCGTCGGCCTCCTGCAGCACCCAGTCGGGTAGCGTTTCGCGCACCTGCACGCCGGTGATGTCGCGCACCTGGTCATTGAGTGCTTCGAGGTGCTGGACGTTGACCGTGGTGTAAACGTCGATGCGCGCGTCCAGCAACTCCTCCACATCCTGCCAGCGTTTGGCGTGGCGGCTGCCCGGCGCATTGGTGTGGGCCAATTCGTCGACCAGCACCAGTTTCGGTGGTTTGGCGAGGATGCCGTCGAGATCCATCTCGGTCATCTGCACGCCGCGGTATTCCAACTGGCGCAACGGCTGCTGCGGCAAGCCGGCGAGCAACGCCTCGGTTTCCGCGCGGCCGTGGGTTTCCACCACCCCGGCGCGCAGGTCGACGCCCTGGCGCAACTGCGCCTGCGCCGCCTGCAGCATGGCGAAGGTCTTGCCGACCCCCGGCGCCGCGCCGAGGAAGACTTTCAGCTGGCCACGCCCGGCCTTGGGCATATCGGCCAGCAGGGCATCGGCGCGGACGGCGTCACTCATGCAGTTCACTCATGCACTTTATGGATGGAGGCAATAGCGGGATTGTCGGCGAGGGCCAGGTTGAGCGCCAGCACATTGACCACCGCCGGGCCCACCAGCGGCGTCTCTGTGTTCTGCTGCACCAGGCGCTGCAGGCTGTCCGTGGTCATGCCGCGGGCGGCGGCGATGCGCGGAACCTGGTAGTCGGCCGCGGCCGGCGACAAGTGCGGATCGAGTCCGCTGCCGGAGGTAGTGACCAGCTCCATCGGCACCTTGCCCTGGCCTGCTTCGGCCAGGCGCTCGGCGTCCTTGCCGATGCGCTCGGCCAGCGCCGGGTTACTCGGCGCCAGGTTGCTGGCGCCGCTGGCCACGGTGGCGAAATTCGCCGCCGACGGCCGTGGCTGGAACCACTCCTCACCCTCGAAGTTCTGCGCCAGCAGCGCGCTGCCGCGCACCGTGCCCTGGCTGTCACGCACCAGGCTGCCGTTGGCCTGCGCGGGGAACGCCAGTTGGGCGACAGCGGTGACGGCGAGCGGATAGGCCACACCGGTAATCAGGGTCATCAGCGCCAGTAGGCTGATGGCTGGGCGAAGTTGCTTGAGCATGTTCGTTCTCCAAATTTTCAGGTTTGCACCGAATCAGTCCCCTCTCCCACTTGTGGGAGAGGGTTAGGGAGAGGGGCTTTTGCGTTGCCGATTGCCCTCTCCCCCGGTCCCTCTCCTGCTCTTCATAACAAAGCGTGGGAGAGGGGAGAAAAAAGCGCTACACCAAGCCCACCGCCACCAGCAGCAGGTCGATCAGCTTGATCCCGACAAAGGGCGCGAGGATGCCGCCCAGGCCGTAGATCAGCAGGTTGCGCCGCAGCAGACTGGCGGCATCCAGGGCCTGGATGCGCACCCCGCGCAGCGCCAGGGGGATCAGCGCGACGATGATCAGCGCGTTGAACACGATGGCCGAGAGGATCGCGCTCTGCGGGCTGTGCAGCTGCATGATGTTGAGCGCGCCGAGCTGCGGGTAAATGCTGGCGAACAGCGCCGGGAGGATGGCGAAGTATTTGGCCACGTCGTTGGCCACCGAGAAGGTGGTCAGCGCGCCGCGGGTCACCAGCAGTTCCTTGCCGACCTGCACCACATCGAGCAGCTTGGTCGGGTCGCTATCCAGGTCGACCAGGTTGGCCGCTTCGCGGGCGGCCTGGGTGCCGTCGTTCATCGCCATGCCAACGTCGGCCTGGGCCAGCGCCGGGGCGTCGTTGGCGCCGTCGCCGCACATGGCGACCATCTTGCCTTCGGCCTGCTCACTGCGGATGCGCTGCAGCTTCTTCTCCGGCGTGGCTTCGGCGATGAAGTCGTCGACACCGGCTTCGGCGGCGATGGCGGCAGCGGTCAGCGGGTTGTCGCCGGTGACCATCACGGTGCGGATGCCCATCTGCCGCAACTCGGCGAAACGCTCGCGGATGCCCGGTTTGACCACGTCCTTGAGGTGGATGGCGCCGAGCAGCTGACCATCGCCGGCCACCAGCAGCGGCGTGCCGCCACTCTGGGCGATCTTCTCGACCTCGCGGGCCAGGGTTGCCGGCATGCCGTCACGCGGCAGGCCGAGGAACAGCAGCACAGAGTCCACCGCACCTTTGCGGTAGATATGGCCGTTCCAGTTCACCCCGGACAGGCGGGTCTCGGCGCTGAACGGCACTACCTCAATTTCGCTGCGCGCCGGCTCGGCCATGGGATGCAGGCCACGCAGATATTCGACGATCGACTTGCCTTCTGCAGTGTCGTCGGCCAACGAGGCCAGCAGCGCGGCTTCCGCCAAGGCCTGGCTGGAAACCCCCGGCGCCTTGAACAGCGCGCTGCAACGGCGGTTGCCGAAGGTGATGGTGCCGGTCTTGTCCAGCAGCAGCACATGCACGTCGCCCGCCGCCTCCACCGCGCGGCCGGACTTGGCGATCACGTTGAGGCGCACCAGGCGATCCATGCCGGCGATGCCGATGGCCGACAGCAGGCCGCCGATGGTGGTCGGGATCAGGGTCACCAGCAGCGCCACCAGGTACACCAGCGGCAGTTCACCGCCGGCGAAGCGGGCGAACGGCTGCAGGGTGGCGACCACCAGCAGGAAGATCAGGCTCAGGCCGATCAAGAGGATGTCCAGCGCCACCTCGTTCGGCGTCTTCTGCCGCTTGGCGCCTTCGACCAGGGCGATCATCCGGTCCAGGGTCGATTCGCCGGGGTTGGCGGTGATCCGTACCCGCAGCCAGTCGGACACCACCCGGGTGTTGCCGGTGACTGCCGAACGATCGCCGCCGGACTCGCGGATCACCGGCGCCGATTCGCCGGTGATCGCCGCCTCGTTGACCGCGGCGATGCCTTCGATGACCTCGCCGTCGCCGGGGATCAGCTCGCCGGCCTCGACGCGCACGATATCGCCCTTGCGCAACTGGCTGGCGGCCACCGCCTGGTACTGATCGACACCGAGTTGGCGCCGAGCCATCAGCCCCTGGCCAGTGGCCTTGAGGCTGTCGGCGCGGGCCTTGCCACGGCCCTCGGCGAGTGCCTCGGCGAAGTTGGCGAACAGCACGGTGAACCACAGCCACAGGGCGATTTGCACCGCCAGGCCGGTGCTCACGGCAGGGTTGGGGATGAAGCACAGTACGGTGGTGACTATCGCCGTCAGCTCGACCACCAGCATCACCGGCGCACGCTGCAGTTGGCGCGGGTCGAGCTTGACGAAGGCCTGCAGCAACGCCGGCTGCCATAGCGCGGCGAAGCTGGTACGGGCCTGCGGTTTGGCGCTTTTCAGTTTCCGGGCTTGGGTTTCTACATTCGCGTTCATGGCCATCTCCTTAATGCGCCAGCATGGCTAGGTGTTCGGCAATCGGCCCGAGGGCCAGGGCCGGCAGGAAGGTCAGGCCGCCGACCAGCAGAATGGTCAGGGTCAGCAGGGTGACGAACAGCGGGCCATGAGTCGGGAAGCTGTTGCCGCCGACCGGTGCGCGCTTCTTCGCCGCCAGGCTGCCGGCGATGGCGAGGATCGGCAGGATGTAGCCGAAACGGCCGATCAGCATGGCCAGGCCGATCATCAGGTTGTGGTACGGCGTGTTGGAGCCGAAGCCACCGAAGGCCGAGCCGTTGTTCGCCGCACCCGAGGTGTAGTTGTAGAGAATCTGGCTGAAGCCGTGGGCTCCCGGGTTGCTCACCGAGGCCATCGGCCCAGGCAGGCTGGCCGCCAGAGCGCCGAGCACCAGCACGCCGACCGGCATCACCAGGAGAGTCGCGACCAGCAGGCGCACCTCGCGGGCTTCCAGTTTCTTACCGAGGTATTCCGGGGTACGGCCGATCATCAGGCCGGCGAGGAACACGGCGATGAGGACGAACAGCAGCATGCCGTACATCCCGGCGCCGACGCCGCCGAAGATCACCTCGCCGAGCATCATGTTGAACATCGGCACCAGCCCGCCGAGGGCGCTGAAGCTGTCGTGCATGGCATTGACCGAGCCGTTCGAGGCGGCCGTGGTGGTCACCGCCCAGAGCGCCGAGCCGGTCGTGCCGAAACGGCTCTCCTTGCCTTCCAGCGAGCCCACCTGCTCGATCGGCAACGCGGCCAGGGCCGGGTTCGGTTGGTACTCGGCATACAGGGTCACGCCCAAGCCGATCACGAAGATGATCAGCATGCTGGCCAGCAGTGCGCGGCTCTGGCGCAGGTCCTTGACGTAGTGGCCGAAGGTGAACACCAGCGCCGCCGGGATCAGGATGATCGAGGCCAGCTCGAACAGGTTGCTCCAGGCCGTCGGGTTCTCGAACGGGTGCGCCGAGTTGACGCCGAAGAAGCCGCCACCGTTGGTGCCGAGCTGCTTGATGGCGATCTGGCTGGCCGCCGGGCCGAGCGGAATGCTCTGGTCGGCGCCTTGCACGGTCAGGGCGTGGGCGTAGTCGAGGAAGGTCTGCGGCACGCCCTGCCACACCAGCAGCAGCGCCAGCAACAGGCACAGCGGCAGCAAGCCGTAGAGCGTCGCGCGGGTCAGATCGACCCAGAAGTTACCGAGGTTGTGGGTGGACTTGCGCGCGATGCCGCGGCACAGCACCACCAGCACGGCCAGACCGACCGCCGGACTGACGAAGTTCTGCACGGTGAGGCCGATCATCTGGCTGAAATAGCTGAGCGACGCTTCGCCGCTATAGGCCTGCCAGTTGGTGTTGGTGACGAAGCTCACCGCGGTGTTGAACGCCAGCGTCCACTCCAGCCCCGGCAGGTGCTGCGGATTGAGCGGCAGCTGGCCTTGCAGCAAGAGGATGGCGAACAGCAGCAGCAGGCTGGCAACGGTGAAGGCCAGTAAGGCCAACATGTAGGTTTTCCAGTCCTGCTCGCTTTGCTCATCCACCCCGGACAGGCGATAGCAGAAGCGCTCGACCGGCCCGAGCAGCGGGCTCAGCAGGGTCTTCTGCCCTTCCATGACGCGGAACAAATAGCGCCCGAGGAACGGCGCCGGGGCCAACACCAGGACGAAGAAGGCCAGGATCAGCCAATAGTCTTGAACTTGCATGGCGCCTCCTAGCTACGCTCGGCGCGTAGCAGCGCGACCAGCAAGTAAACGAACAGTCCCAAGGCCAAGGCCAGGGACACCCCATCGAGAATGCTCATGCGTAATGCTCCTTGATGCGGACTCTCCCGCTGTGGAGTCATTCTCGAAAGGAAGGGCGTAAAGGAACGAGTCCAGGGCCGGTGGCAAGGCATAAAGAAAGCGTAAAAAACCGCTTTAGGATGCGGCTACGCCAGCAGGCATACGGGCGCAAAAGAATGACCAGCAGCCGACCTACGCCGGCCTTGTTCAAACAGCTCAAGGGGCGGTCACACCGCGCGTTTGGGTGGTCAGATATTTGCTTGAGAGCGCCACCGGCCACCCCTTGGATGACCGGTCAGGCAGGGAAAGGTCTCAGAACCTGTCTACGATCTGCTGCGCGTCGGTCAAACTGCGTTGAAAACGGCTTCGGAATGCTCATTTACAACTCGTAAACTCCGCTTCCTCAGCCGTTTTCGCCTTGTTTGACTCTAGCTCGCGAGATCGTAAACAGGTTCTCAGGCCGACTTGTCGTGATCGCTCGGCTCAGCAGCCTGGGTCGGCGCCGCTGGCGATACCGGCTCATAGGCGATCCAGTCGCTCACCAGGCTGTAGGCGACCGCCAGCAGGGTCGGGCCGAGGAACAGGCCCATGAAGCCGAAGGCCAACAGGCCGCCGAACACGCCGAGCAGCACCACCACCAGCGGCAGGTTACCGCCGCGGCTGATCAGGTAAGGCTTGAGCACGTTATCCACGCCGCTGATGACGAACATGCCCCAGATGCCGAGGAACACCGCGTAGCCATAGTCGCCGTGCCAGACCAGCCAGGCAGTGGCCGGTACCCAGATCAGCGGCGGCCCCATGGGGATCAGGCTGAGGGCGAAGGTGAGGATGCCCAGCACCAGCGCCGCCGGCACGCCGGCGATCCAGAAGCCGATCAGGGCCAGCACGGCCTGGGCGGCCGCCGTGCCGATCACGCCATTGACCACGCGTTGCACGGTACCGGCCACCAGCTCCAGATAGTGGTCGGCGCGCTCACCGATCAGCCGGTGCAAGCCTTTGCGCACCAGGGTCGCCATGCGCGGACCATCGCGGTAGAAGAAGAACACCAGCACCAGGCTTAGCACCAACTCGACCAAGCCGCCGCCGATCTGTGCGCTGCGTGCCAGCAGCCAGTTGCCGACCTGGCCCATGTACGGTTTGACACTGGCGAAGATCGCCGCGCCCTGCTGGTCGATGGTGTACCACAGCTTGACCAGCCGCTCGCCCAGCAGCGGAATGCCTGCCAGCCATTGCGGCGGCGGCGGCAGGCCTTCGACCTGCAGATCCTTGACCAGATTGGTCGCATCGCGGATATGGTCGGCCAGGTTGACCCCCAGCAACACCAGCGGCACGGCCACCAGCAGCATCCAGCCGAAAGTCAGCAGCGCCGCGGCAGTCGTTGCCCGGCCGTGCAACAGGCGGGTCAGCAACGGCATCAGCGGCCAACTGGCGAACGCTAGCACCGCGGCCCAGAACAGCGCCGACCAGAACGGTGCCAGCACCCAGAGACTGGCGCCGAGTAGCGCCAACAGCAGAATCTGCACCAGCAACCGGTCGTTATTGGGCATGCCCAAGGCTCCATGCAAAGAGAATTCATCAGTGGTGAATCGAGGGCCGGCGGTGCAACTCTGCCGGCGGCCGGCCTCGCAGGCTGCAGCGAACGCGCCCTTCAGGACACTAGCTTAGCCCCGCGAGCCAGCGGAAAGCTCATCATCCCTGCTGCCGGCACTAGCGCAGCACGGTCAGGCGCAGGCCCGGCACCTCGCTCGGTTCCAGCTCCAGCCGCGCGGCACGTACCCGCTGCTGCACCAGGGCCTCGCGCCAGGCTTCGGCATGGGCGCCGGCCAGGCTGACCCGCAGGGTGCTGTCCATGTTCAGGCTACGCGCCAGCAGCTCGCTCCAGGCCGGCGGCGGTTCGCCGGTGAGTTTCGCCAGGCTCAGCTCACCGACGCTGCGCAACTGGCGCAACAGCGTGCCTGCGGTGGGCAGCAGCTCGCCTAGCGGACTGCTGACTTGCAGTTGCTCGACGTGCAGGTAGGCGCGGCGGTTGCCACGGGTGATGCCGTACAGCGCCAGCAGACTGTCCGCTGGCGGCGCGGCCTGGCGCAGCAGCAGGTAGTCCTGCTGGTCGTCCGGGCCATACAGCTTGGCATTGCCGAATACCGCGTTGGCCCACAGGCTGCTGGAGCCGCATTCGCGCCCTTCGCACCAATACAGCAGTTCGGCGCCCTGAGCCTGCAAGGCCTGGCGGGTGGCATTGAATGCCTCGTCGCCGAAGTGCTCGCTGGGCAACTGATAGGTCACCGCAGTCAGCTGCCCTTGCGCGGCGACTTGACCCTCATAGCGCAGCCGATTGCTGATCCGCCCGATCGCGCCTTGCGGATAGATGCGCTCCTGTTGGGCTACCTCACGGTAGTCGACGATTTCCGCCCGCGGAAACCGCGGCACGCCCGGGAGGTCATGGCTGCCGGGCAAATCGGCGGCGAACGCGCCGGCACTGCCAAGGACCAACCACAGCACCTGGCTCAAACGCTTCGCTGGCCTCATCGCATCAGCATCGACTGGGCGGACTGCACTACCTTGTCGCTCTCCTCCTGGCGCTTGGGCACCAGCAGGCCACGCTGCACCGCCGGGCGCGCCTCGATGGCGGCCAGCCAGCGCTGCAGATGCTCGAGGCCGTCGACCGACACCCCAGCCCAATCATACGAGCGTACCCAGGGGAAGGTGGCGATGTCGGCGATGCTGTAGTCGCCGGCCAGGTACTCCGCCTCGCCCAGGCGCCCGTTCAATACCTCGTAGAGGCGGCGGGTCTCGTGCTGGTAGCGGTCGATGGCGCCCTGCAACTTCTCCGGAAAATAGCGGAAGAACACGTTGGCCTGGCCCTGCATGGGGCCGACGCCGCCCATCTGGAACATCAGCCACTGGATCACTCGAGAGCGCCCCTTGACGTCCTGCGGCAGCAACTGCCCGGTCTTTTCCGCCAGGTAGATGAGGATGGCGCCAGATTCGAACACGGTAAAGTCATCGTTGCCACGATCGACGATGGCCGGGATGCGGCCGTTGGGGTTGATCTTGAGAAACGCGGGGCTTTTCTGTTGTTTCTTGTCGAAACTCAGGGCATGCACCTTATAGGGCAGCCCGAGCTCTTCGAGGGCGATGGAGATCTTGTGGCCGTTCGGGGTGGCGGCGGTGTACAGGTCGATCATGAGGCGCTCCGGAAACGATCAGGCTGGATCAATCCGTCCAGCCTTGCCGTTCGGCCGGGGCGCGTCAAGCCGGATGGAAGAAGCGATTGAAACAGTCTGCGACGACCTGGGCGCCCGCCTCGTCTTCCAGGTGCAGGTGATGGCGGCCGGGCAGCTCGGTGAGCTCGACGGGCAAATCCTTGAGCAGATCGATGGAGCCGGGAATCTTCGTCATCACGCCTTGGCTGGCCAGCACCAAGCTGACCGGGCAGGCGATGCGATGGACGAAGGCCAGTGCCTGCGGCAAGGTGAAACGCACCGGCGATGGCAGCATCAGGCGGCTGTCGGTACGCCAGATATAGCCGCCGGGCACCGGCATCACGCCGCGCTGGGCGAGCAGCTCCGAGGCTTCGCGGTTGACCGATACGGCGCCCTTCATGCGCGCCTCGATGGCCTTGTCGAAGCTGTCGTGGACGCGTTTGCGCTTGTTCTTCAGGGCCATCTGCGCCTCGAACGCCGCCGCCAGCTCCTCCGGCGTGGCCTCGGGCTTGGCGGTGTGCGGAATGATCGCGTCGATCAGGGCCAGACGCTCGACCCGGTGCGGCATGGTGCCGGCGATCAGGGTCGAGACGATCGCGCCCATCGAATGGCCGAGCAGCGAGAAGCGCTCCCAGCCGAACTGTTCGGCGACCTGGAGGATGTCGTAGACGTTCTCCCACACCGAATAGTGCGCACCCGGCGGACGGTGCTCGGAATGGCCGTGGCCGGCCAGGTCGACGGCGACGATGCGCAGCCCGTGCAGTTTCGGGACCAACCGGGCGAAGCTCATGAGGTTGTCCATCCAGCCGTGCACGGCGATCACCGGCAGACCGTCTGCCGGGCCGTAAATGTGCGCCGCCAGTTCGATATGCGGCAGGCTCAGGCGGACTTCTTCGACCTGCATGTTCATAGCGTTGCCTGCTTGGCGCCGCGCTGCTCCCAACGGCTGAACAGCTGTTGCAACAGCTCGGCGGTGTCTTGCGGGCGCTCCAGGGGAAACATGTGGCCGCCCGGCAGGCTCAGGTACTCGCCTTGCGGAACCTGGCGCACCAGGCGCGCATCCTGCTGACGCACCACCCGACTGCGATCGCCACGGACCATGGCCAACGGCACCTGCAGCTGTTGCGGGCGGCCCGGGTTGCTATGCGGCACGTTGCGATAGATGCTGATTTCCGTGGCCGGATCGAAGCGCAGGCGCAAGCCCGCCTCGGTCGCCTGCAGGCCATGCTGCACATAGGCATCCAGGCACTCCGGATCGAAGTGGCGGAACAGGGTCTTGTGGGCGAAGTACTCGCGCGCCTCGGCCGGATCGCTGAACAGCTCACGCCGCCCCAGGGTGCGGCCGGCCGGGGTGATGCGGTCGATGAAGCCGAAGCGCTTGGCGGTGCGGATCGCCAGTCGCACAGTCAGCGGCAGCATCGGTGAATCCAGCAGCACCACGCCGCGGTACAGCTCCGGGCGGCGCAAGGCGGCGCGGTAGTGCAGCACGCCGCCGAGCGAATGGCCGACGCCCCAGACCGGCTCGCCCATGGCTTCGAGGTGGTGAAGCAACTCGCTGACCAGCGCCTCCCAGTTATCCCCCACCGGGAAGCGCGGATCGTGGCCGTGCTGTTCCAGGTGCTGAACCCGATAGCGCGGCTCCAGGGCGGCGAACAATTTGCCATAGGTGGCCGAGGGGAAACCGTTGGCGTGAGCGAAGAAAACAGGTTGCGACATAGTCATGGTCTGGCTGGAACATTTCGAGGATTGTCCGGCAGGCGGCGCGCGGACGGCAATGACAAAGCGGTCAATGAATGCTGACACTGCGGCCAAAGATCATGACCGGCGCGATCCCGTTGCGCCGCGCCGGTCGGGCGATCAGGCCTTGGGCGGCTGTTCGCCCAAGGGCACGATGGCCATGGTCAGCCGCGAGATGCAGCTGGGCTTGCCATCCTCGCCGCTCAAGCGGATATCCCAGACGTGGGTGGTGCGCCCCAGATGCACCGGCCGCGCCACTGCTGTGACCCGCCCGCTACGCACACCGCGCAGGTGGTTAGCGTTCACCTCCAGGCCGACGCAGTAGAACTGGCTGCTATCGATGCACAGGAAACTGGCGGTGGAACCGAGGGTTTCCGCCAGCACCACCGAGGCACCACCGTGCAGCAGGCCGTAGGGCTGCTGGGTGCGCGGGTCGACCACCATGCTGGCGGTGAGCGACTCGTCATCGAACGCCTCGAAGCGAATATCCAACAGCTCGCCGATGGTATTGCGCAGGGTGCTCGTGAGCTTTTGCAGATCCGGGGTATTGCGCCACAAACTCATGGCCACTCCTTATTCGTGCCAGAGCACCGTCTCGCGACGGTCCAGCCAGTGTTGGAAATGCGCGCCATAGGCGCTCTCGACCACCGCACGTTTGATCTTCAGGGTCGGGGTGAGGAAGCCGTTTTCCACCGCCCAGGTCTCCTTGACCAGCACCAAGGTGAGCAGACGCTCGTGCTTGTCGAGCGCCTTGTTGACCTCGTCGAGCAGCGATCTGAGGCTGTTCTCCAGCTCGCCTCGCGAACTGCCGGCCGCCTCCTGCCGGCCCGCCTGGGACAACACGCAGAGCGCCATAGGCTGCGGCAGGCCATCACCAACCACGCAGACCTGCTCGATGTGCGGATACACCGCCAGACGATTCTCGATCGGTGCCGGGGCCACGTACTTGCCCTTGCTGGTCTTGAAGATCTCCTTGATCCGCCCGGTCAGGCGCAGATAGCCCTCGGCGTCCTGCTCGCCCTTGTCGCCAGTGTGCAGGTAACCATCCGCGGTGAGGGTTTCGGCGGTTTTTTCCGGGTCCTTGTAGTAGCCCTGCATGGTCGCACCGCTATGCACCAGCACCTCGCCTTCCTCGCTGATGCGCACCTCGACCCCCAGGCTGGGTTGGCCGATCCAGCCGGTTTTGTTCTTGCCTGGGCGGCACAGATGGGAATAGCCGCAGTTCTCGGTCATGCCGTAGACCTCGAGCACATCCAGGCCCATGCGCTGGTACCAGCGCAGCAGCGCCTCCGGCACCGGCGCGGCGCCACACAGGGCCATGCGCACGGCATCCAGGCCGAGGCCGGCGAGCACCTTGCGGCCGACCAGGCGGCCGAGCAGCGGCAGCTTGAGCAGAAAGTCGAGCCTGGCCGCCGGCATTTTCGCGTACACGCCCATCTGGAACTTGGTCCAGATGCGAGGCACACCGAACATCATGGTCGGCCGCGCACGCTTCAGATCTTCGAGGAAGGTGTCCAGGCTCTCGGCGAAGAACACCGCCTGCCCGCCATACAGCGAGCCCAGTTCGACGAACATGCGCTCGGCCACATGACACAGCGGCAGGTAGGAAATCAGGCGATCGTTCTCTTGGGTCTGGAACATCTCCAGACCGTTGCTGCCGGCGAAGCCGAAATTGCCGAAGTTGTGCATCACCCCTTTCGGCGTGCCGGTGGTGCCCGAGGTGTAGATGATGGTGGCGAGTTGCTCGGCATTACCGGTCGGGTTGTCGCGGATCGGCGTGCAGGCTTGCAGGTCGCTCCACTGAAAATCGAATTGGCCTTGCGGATGCAGTGGCAGCGCTACGGTCGGCACGCCAGCCGGCACACCGGGGGCCATCGCCGGCCAGTCGTCCAGCTTGCCAACAAAGGCTATTGCCGACTCGGAATGCTCGAGCACCTGGCGGGCGGAATCGGCGCTGAGGTTGGGATACAGCGGCACCGACACATGCCCGGCCATCCAGATCGCCAGATCGGCGATGATCCAGTGCGCGCAGTTCTTGGAAATGATGGCGATGCGACTGCCGGCCGGCAGTTCGCGGGCGCGCAGCCAGTTGGCCGCACGGCGTGCCTGCTCACCGACGTCGGACCAGCTCAGCTCCTCGAGCCGGCCACCGCCCAGCGGTTGAACCATGTAACGCGTATGCGGGTGTCGAGCCTCACGCTCGTAGAACACTTCCAGGGGCAAACGAACGGCATTAGCCACGACATCCTCCTTGTTCTTGTTTTGGAGACAGTCAACCAAGCACTTGCTCGGTCGAATATTCCATGCACAAACCCAAGGCGCAACCCGATAAATGTTTCGATGTGTAGTCGCAATTGCGTGACTGACGCGCTAGTGCGGATGCACCACGGCGAGCAACTCCATGCTGCCCGCGGCGTACATTTCGCCATCCAGTTCGGCCAGGCTGGCGGTCTGCATCGGCAACGGCTGCTGGCGATGGCCATGCAGCAATAAGCCGGCCAGATCGCCGACGAAGGGGTTGTGGCTGACCAGCAGCAATTCGCCGTCGACGTAGTTATCCAGCTGCCGCAACGCCTCGGCGGGCGAGCTGTCCGGGGTCAGCCAGGGCGCCGTGGTGATCGGCAGGCGCACGCCCAGCGCTTCGCGCACCAGTTCCGCGGTCTGCTGCGCCCGCACATAGGGGCTGGCCAGAATCGCCGTCAGCGGCCGCCCCTCCAGCTGCGCCGCGCTGAGCAGCACGTCCTTGCGCCCGCGCTTGGTCAGATGCCGCTCGGCATCGGTGCGCGCCTGGGGCTCGGCCTCGCCGTGGCGCAACAACCATAGCCTCATAGCTTGGGTTCTTCGTCACGCACCGGATGGGCGGCCGGCGGTACCGCGTGCGGTGCCTCGCCTTCCGGCGCGCGCGCGGCCGGCCAATCGGCGAAGGGCCAGGGCTTCTCTTCGCTGTTGAAGGTGCCGAAGCGACCGATCTGCGCCAGGTACTGGCTGAGGCTGTCGCCCAGGCTCAGCAGGCTGGCGTTCGGTGCGCCATAGAACAGGCGATAACCGAGTTGCAGCAGCACCACCGCGCCGAGCACCACTTCGGCCAACTGCCAGATGATGACGAAAATCAGCATCCACAGAATGCGCAACAGGATGGATTCGCGTTGCAGTTCATTGTCTTCGCTCATGCTGTCGTCCCTCTCCCTTCTATAAAAATGAAATCAAAATCCACTCGGCGAAATGAAGTCCACATCGGTCTTCGGCTCGCCGCGCATCAGCACTTCGACCACCTGGGTCAGCGTACGCCCCTCGAACAAAATGGCATGCAGACCCGCGACCAGCGGCATGTAGATCTGCAGCTCCTCGGCCTTGGCCTTGAGCACCTTGAGGGTGTTCACCCCCTCGGCCACTTCGCCCAGGCGCGTCACCGCCTCGTCCAGGCTCAGGCCCTCGCCGAGGGCGAAGCCGACCTGGTAGTTGCGGCTTTTCGGCGACGAACAGGTGACGATCAGATCGCCGACTCCGGCCAGGCCGAGGAAAGTCATCGGATTGGCGCCAAGCTTGACCGCAAAGCGGGTCATCTCCGCCAGCGCGCGGGTGATCAGCATGCTCTTGGTGTTCTCGCCCATGCCGAGGGCGGCGGCCATGCCGGCGATGATGGCGTAGACGTTCTTCAGCGCGCCGCCCAACTCCACGCCGAAACGGTCGCCGCTGGCGTAGACGCGGAAGGTGCGGCCATGCAGGACCGCCTGCACGCGCTGGCACAGCGCCTCGTCCTCGCTGGCGACTACGGTCGCGGTCAGCGCATGTTCGGCAATCTCCTTGGCTAGGTTAGGCCCGGACAGCACGCCGACATGGGCCTGCGGCGCCACTTCCTCGAGGATCTGGCTCATCAGTTTGAAGCTCTGCGCTTCGATGCCCTTGGTCAGGCTGATCAGCTGCTTGCCCGCCAACTGCGCGGCGTAGGGCTGCAGCGCCGCGCGCAAGGCACTGGAGGGGATGACCACGAAAATCAGCTCGCAGGCCGCCAAGGTCGCGTCCAGGTCGACGACCGCGGTGACCCTCGGGTGAATCTTCACGCCTTTCAGATAGCGGGGATTCTCGCGGTTGACCCGGATCGCTTCGGCCTGTTCGGGATCACGCATCCACTGCAGCACCTGCTGGCCGTTTTCTGCCAGCAGGTTCGCGATCGCGGTGCCGAAGCTGCCGCCGCCAAGGACGGCAATGGGTTGCTGCTCTGTCATAAGAAATCCGTTGTGGGCCATCCAAATGGCGGTTGCCGGCATTATACGGCGCGCCCGCCGGGCAACCAGTATTTGCCACCGCGTTACAGAAGAGCCTGATTGTTCGGCATAATTCGAGCAAAACTGCGCTGTACCTGGGGCAAGCCTAGCCGATACCCTCGACACACCGTCGCAACCTGCTCGCTGTATATCCTGCAGCCTGGAACTAGAGTTTTAGCATGCGTTCACTTCCCAAGGACGAGCCCGCACGAGGCCCATGGCTGCGCCCGCTCCGGCCCTGCGCGCCCATGCGAGCGCCCGCCCCATGAACCTGCGCCGCGGCTGGGACATCCATACCCGTACGCAGCTGATCAGCCTGGGCCCGGCGCTGCTGCTGACCCTGCTACTGACCGGCTTCTTCACCTTCGCGCGCCTGCAAGACCTGCGTCAGGAGCTCAACCACACCGGCCAACTGATCGCCAACCAGCTGGCTCCGGCCACCGAGTACGGGGTGATCAGCGGCAACTTGCTGGTGCTGCGCAACCTGCTCAAAGCCACCCTGGATACGCCTCACGTGCGTTTTCTCGAGGTGCGCGACCGCGACGACCGCATTCTGGTGTACATCGAGCAGCCCAACAGCGGCGGCCAGGCCTCGACTCAGGTGGAAGTGTTCCACGCCCCCATCCGCCTGCAGCGCATCGCGCTGCCCAGCAAGCTGCTGCAGCGCAGCCACGAGCGCCTCAACCGTTTCGGCGACGACTACCTCGGCCGCGTGGTCGTTGGCATGTCCAACGACGCCTTCAGCAGCCGCCAGCAGGAAATCCTGCTGAAAGCCACGGTGCTGGCGGTACTCGCCCTGCTGCTGACCTTTCTGATCGCCAGGCGTCTGGCCCGCGGGCTGTCGCGGCCGCTCAGCGCCATGGGCAAGACCGTGGAAGCGATCCAGGCCGGCCACTACGACAATCGCCTGCCGGCCAGCGGCGAGGGCGAACTGGGTGATCTGGCCCGCCATATCAATAACCTCGCCAGCGCCCTGGGTCACGCCAGCCGCGAGCAGCAGCAAGCCATGGAGCAGCTGATCAACGCCCGCGAGGAAGCCGAGCAGGCCAACAGCGCCAAGTCCGAATTCCTGGCGATGATGAGCCATGAGTTGCGCACCCCGATGAATGGCGTGCTGGGCATGCTGCAACTGTTGGAAACCACCGAAATGACCCAGGAGCAGGCGGAATACGCGGCACTGGCGGCCGAGTCCAGCGAACACCTGCTCAAGGTGATCAATGACATCCTCGACTTTTCACGGATCGAGCGCGGCGCCCTGGAGTTGGAGCAGATTCCCTTCAACCTGCTGGAGCTGCTGCAAAGCTCGGTGCAGGTGTTCCAGCACAGCGCCCAGCAGCGTGGTCTGCAGCTGCAACTGGAGGCCCAGGCCGGCTTGGAACAGCTCGAGGTCCAGGGCGATCCCACGCGGATCCGGCAGATCCTGGTCAACCTGCTCGGCAACGCGCTGAAATTCACCGAAGACGGCGGCATCCGCATCGAAACCCACTGGCAGCCACTGGACCATGAAGTGCTGTGGTTCAGTTGCGCGGTGCATGACAGTGGCATCGGCATCTCGCCCGAGCGTCTGGAACGCATGTTCGACGCCTTCCAGCAAGCCGACAGCTCGATCTCGCGGCGCTACGGCGGCACCGGGCTCGGCCTGCCCATCGCCCGCACCCTGGCCGAGCGCATGGGCGGGCGCCTGAGTGCGGAAAGCCATGAAGGTCAAGGCTCGGTGTTCACCCTGGAAATCCCCCTGCCGTTTCGTACCCAGAGCAGCGCGGAGCTATCCAGCCTGCCCGTCACTCACCCCACCAGCGCCGGCCAGGATGTCCTGCTGGTGGAAGACAACCCGGTCAATCAAACCGTGATCGAGGCCATGCTGCGCAGCCTCGGCTATCGGGTCAGCCTGGTGAGCGACGGCGCCGAAGCCGTACACAGCGCCAGCCGTCAGCAATTCGCCGCGATCCTGATGGACTGCCGCCTGCCGGTCATGGATGGCTACGAGGCAACCCGGCAGATCCGCGAACTGAACGGCCACGCCGACGTGCCGATCATCGCCCTCACCGCCAATGCCCTGCAGGGCGACCGCGAGGCCTGCCTACAGGTGGGGATGAACGACTATCTGGCCAAACCCTTCAAACGCTCCGAGCTGCAGCGCATCCTGCAGCGCTGGCTGCCCCCGACCTAAGATGAGTGGCCGCTCGTCGACAGCCTTGCTAGTTTGCCCCTGCGCTGGCCTGCTACCCTGCCGGGCCCTGCCATGCTGTACAACAGTGGTTGGCGCACTGTGACTTTCACCACAACGCAACAGTCTATGACTAGGCTGCCAGCAGACACTCAATGGTGCGCGGGCGGCCTGGAGGATTTGCCTAACCCTGTCTAGCAGGGAATATCGAGGAGTTCGCATGACCAAACAAAACGCCTTCACCCGGGAAGATCTGTTGCGCTGCAGCCGCGGCGAACTATTCGGCCCAGGAAATGCGCAACTGCCCGCCCCCAATATGCTGATGGTGGATCGCATCACCCATATCAGCGAAGTCGGCGGCAAGTATGGCAAAGGTGAGTTGGTCGCCGAACTGGATATCAACCCCGACCTGTGGTTCTTCGCCTGCCACTTCGAGGGTGACCCGGTGATGCCGGGCTGCCTCGGCCTCGACGCCATGTGGCAACTGGTCGGTTTCTATCTGGGCTGGCAGGGCAACCCCGGCCGCGGCCGCGCGCTGGGCTCCGGCGAAGTGAAGTTCTTCGGCCAGGTGCTGCCAACCGCGAAGAAAATTACCTATAACATCCATATCAAGCGCACCATTAGTCGCTCGCTGATCCTCGGAATCGCCGATGGCAGCGTGAGCGTCGATGGCCGCGAGATCTACAGCGCCGAAGGCCTGCGCGTCGGCCTGTTCACTTCCACTGACAATTTCTAAGGGTTACCCGCATGCGTCGCGTCGTGATTACCGGTCTGGGCATCGTTTCCTGCTTGGGCAATGACAAAGACACCGTCTCCGCCAACCTGCGCGCCGGGCGTGCTGGTATCCGTTTCAATCAGTCTTATGCCGATATGGGCCTGCGCAGCCAAGTGTCCGGCTCGGTCGACCTGAATCTGGAAGAGCTGATCGACCGCAAGGTCTTCCGCTTCATGGGCGACGCTGCGGCCTTCGCCTACCTGTCGATGGAACAAGCGATCAAGGACTCCGGCCTCAGCCCTGAGCAGGTTTCCAACCCGCGTACCGGCCTGATCGCCGGCTCTGGCGGTGCCTCCACCATCAACCAGATGGAAGCCATCGACACCCTGCGCGACAAAGGCGTCAAGCGCATCGGCCCATACCGCGTGACCCGCACCATGGGCAGCACGGTGTCGGCCTGCCTAGCCACGCCGTTCCAGATCAAGGGCGTGAACTTCTCCATCTCCTCCGCCTGCGCCACCAGCGCGCATTGCATCGGCCAGGCCATGGAACAGATCCAGCTGGGCAAGCAGGACGTGGTGTTCGCCGGCGGCGGCGAAGAAGAACATTGGAGCCAAAGCTGCCTGTTCGACGCCATGGGCGCCCTCTCCACCCAGTACAACGAAACCCCGGAAAAGGCCTCGCGCGCCTACGACGCCAAGCGTGACGGCTTCGTCATCGCCGGCGGTGGCGGCATGGTGGTGGTGGAAGAACTGGAGCATGCGCTCAAGCGCGGCGCCAAGATCTACGCGGAAATCGTCGGCTACGGCGCGACTTCCGACGGCTACGACATGGTCGCCCCGAGCGGCGAAGGCGCGATCCGCTGCATGCAGCAGGCGCTGTCGACCGTCAGCGAGCCGATCGACTACCTGAATACCCACGGCACCTCCACCCCGGTCGGCGACGTCGCCGAGATCCGTGGCGTACGTGAAGTGTTCGGCGACAAGGCCCCGGCGATCAGCTCGACCAAGAGCCTGTCCGGTCACTCCCTGGGCGCCGCCGGCGTGCAGGAAGCGATCTACTGCCTGTTGATGATGGAAGGCAAGTTCATCGCCGGCTCGGCCAACATCGACGAGCTGGACCCGGAAGTCGCCGACCTGCCGATTCAGCGCACGACGGTCGAAAACGCCAAGATCGACACCGTGATGAGCAACAGCTTCGGCTTCGGCGGCACCAACGCCACCCTGGTCATGAAGCGCTGGACCGGCAAGTAAGCCGATCCTGAAAACAAAAAGGGCGCCCGAGGCGCCCTTTTTCGTTTCCCGGCCTCAGGCCGCCGGTTCATCTTTCAGCAGCGACTTGCGGCGCCGGCTGAAGCGCGGTACCAGCATCGGCACCTCGCGGCGGTAGTCGGCATATTCCGGATGCTCGGCTTGCAGATCGCCTTCCTCCAGCTGAATGGCGGAGAGGATGTAGGTCGTGAGCAGCAGCGCGAACAGCGCATGGGTCATGGTCATATCCGGCGTCGCCCAGAAGGCGATGAACCAGCCGACGTACAGCGGATGACGCACGATCCGGTAGACCACCGGAGTCTTGAACGCCAGCGACTGATAAGGCCGCCCGCGCAGTTGCAACCACACCTGGCGCAGACCGAACAGATCGAAATGGTTGATCAGGAAAGTGCTGTACAGCACCAGCCCCCAACCGAAGGCGAACACCCCATACAACAGTCCGCGACCAATGGGGTTTTCCACCGTCCAGAACACGCCACCGATCGGCTGCCAGTAGGTGCACAACAGTATCAGCGCCAGGCTGGAAAACAGCACGTAGGTGCTGCGTTCGGCCTCAACAGGCACCCACTGGGTCCACCAGTGCTTGAACGCCGGCCGCGCCATCAGGCTGTGCTGCACGGCGAACACCGCCAACAGCAGGAGGTCGATGGCCAACGCCGTCCCCGACGGCAGCCGCGGCTGGCCATCGATGGTGGTCGGCACGAACGGCAGGTTGCCGACAAAGGCGATGAGATAGAGGAAGGTCGCGAAAAAGATCGCGTAACTGACCACTCCATAGATGAAGATAGAAATGCGCTTGAACATGTTCGGCTCCTCGGCAAGCAGGCGACCGTAAATCCCGGCCCGGCCGGCACCTATGCGATTCAGGCTGAGTAAAGGGGGCAAGAGGCTGAGCTCGGCTCTGGCAGGCCGCGGATCGCGCTCAGCGGCTCGGGGATGAAGCGACCCACCTGCGGGGTTCGGCGTTCGATCAGATAGCGTTTCATGTTCGGTACCTGCCATTGGCTCTGGGTATTCGGCGCAGTGCTCTGCGGTCAGGGGCAGGTTATGGCGGGTCTGTATCGCAGTTATGTCTGGCGGCGCGCAGATTGTTTCGCTTCGGTATCAGCTGCCGCCATTGGCAGGTACTGGCGCAGCAGAAGGTGCAACTGCGCCTGATCCAGCGGCTTGCGCAGCAGTGCCTTGAGCCCTTCCGCCTGGACCTGGCTCTCGCTGAGCTGATCGCTGAAGCCGCTGTAGAGCACGATCGGCAGGTCCGCCCGCAACGCCAGCAGGCGCCGCGCCAACTGCAGGCCGGTCAGCCGCGGCATGCTCTGATCGAGAATCACCAGGTCCCAGGCGTACGGATCGGCGCAGAGCACCGCGCAGGCCTGCTCGGCATCGCTGAAACACCGCACCTGCACACCCCAGTCGCTCAGGCGATCGGCCATGAACTCGGCCACCATCGGCTCGTCGTCGACCACCGCCACCCGTCCCTGCAACTGCCCCTGCTGCACCGTTGGATTCGGCTCGATGGGATTGGCCGGACAGGGCGTGTCCTGCGCCAGCGCCGGCAGGAAGATCTGGAAGGTGCTGCCCTCGCCTGCCCGCGAGTCGACCAGAATGTGTCCGGCATACTCGTGGACGATGCCATGCACCATCGACAGGCCCATGCCGCTGCCCTGGCCGCTGGCCTTGGTCGAGAAGAACGGCTCGAACATGTGTTCGCACACCTGCGGCGCGATGCCGGGGCCGCTGTCGCTCACGCTGAGCGCCAGGTGCAGCCCGGAAAATGGCTGCCGACACGAGGCGCAGACACTCCGCTGCAGCGTTTGCAGACTCAGCCCCACCCGCAGGCGACCGACCCCGGACATGGCATCGCGGGCATTGATGCACAGGTTCATCAGCACCTGCTCCAACTGAACCGGGTCGACCAGCACCGGTGGCAGGTCGGCCGCCAGCCGGGTTTCGATCTCCACACTGGAGGGCAGACTGGCCTCCACCAGCTTGATGAAGTCGTCGATCCGCTCGGCCAGATTCACGGTCCGCGGCTGGCCGCGACTGCCGCGACTGAAGGTGAGCATCTGCTGGATCAGGTCGCGGGCTCTCTCGGCGGAGCGCTGCACGTGAACCAGGTAGCGGCTCAGGCGTGCATCCGGCAACTGTTCGGCCAGCTCCTCGGCCATCACCGTATAACCGAGCATGCCGGTGAGCAGGTTGTTGAAGTCGTGGGCGATGCCGCCGGCGAGATGACCGATCGCCTCCATCCGCTGCGCCTGACGCAGCTGCTGGGCCAGCTCCGCACGCTGCGCCTCGGCCTCCTTGAGTTCGGTAATGTCGCGCAGATAGCCGATGAAGAGCGGCCCCTGCGCGCCCTCCACCACCGTCATCGCCAGCTCGGCGGGAAACTCCTGGCCATCGGCCCGGCGCACCTCGATCTCCACGCGCCGGCCGAACAGCGGCCCGTCCCGGCTCTCCAGATAGCGCTGCAAGCCACGCTGGTAGACGGCCAGATAACGCTCGGGAACGATCAGTTCGGCCAGCAGGCGCCCGACTGCCTGCTCGCGCGCGTAGCCGAAACAGCGCTCGGCCGCCGGGTTGAACGCCAGCACCCGGCCCTCGCCATCGACGCTGATGATGCAGTCCAGCGCCGTACTGAAGATCGCCCGGTATTGCTGCTCGCTGGCCCGCAGCGCCTGCTCCGCCTGCTTGCGCTGGGTGATCTCGCGGGTGATGGCGAGAATCCGCTCGACCCCGCCGATGGTCGCGCGCTTGAGCATCACCTCATCCCAATGCAGGCTGCCGTCGCGGTTGCGCCGGTGCCATTCGAAACGCTGCAACTCGCCATCCCGCGCACGCGCCAACCAGCCGGCGGCATCCTCGCCGGTGTAGGGACGATAGCCGGCGCTGAAATCGTCGATGGTCAGCCCGAGCATCTCCGCGTAGCTGTAGCCATAGGCCTGGCAAGCTTTGGGGTTGGCGTCCACCAGCACGCCACTGTCCAGATCGTGGACGAAGATGGCATCCTCGGAACTGTCGAAGATCGCCCGATAGCTGGCTTCCGCGTCGCAGCTCTGGATTTCCGCCGCCGCACGCACGGAAAACACTTTCAGCAGAGCTTCGGTCAGTTCTGGCGAAGCCAGCGTGCCGCGACTGGAGACCGAGATCAGACCGATCACATGGCCGTCGGTGGCAAACAGTGGATAACCGGCATAGCTCTGCAAGCCGAACTTACGCAGGAAGCCATCCTCCGGGAAACGCTTCTGCGCGTCCTGGCCGACAAAATGGAAGCCCTTGCTGACCACCCACTCACAGGGGGTGCCTTCCAATTCGTAGATGACGTTATCGTGCGGCTGGCCGTTGAAATACAGGCCGACGGTCTCGAGCTGGTGCATATTGGTGTCGCGCAGACGGGCGACCGCGGCGATATCGGCATTCAGTGCGTGGGCCAAATAGCGGACGATCTCGGCGAACACCTCCGCCCCACTGGCGGCGGAAATGCCCAAAGCGATATGCCGCAGTGCCTCCTCCTGGCGCTTGCGCGAGCTGATGTCGGTGGACATGCCGCATACTGCGATGACCCGACCGGCGCTGTCGAACAACGGGAACTTGGTCGACAGATAGGTGCGGATCTCGCCATCCAGCTCCACCTGTTCCTCGAATTCCAGCGCTTGGCCGAGCTCGGCGACGCGCCGATCATTGGCCCGCAGCGTATCGGCCACCGCCGGCGGGAACAGCTCGTGATCGGTATGCCCGAGCACCTGGGCGGCGCGCATGCCAAACAGCGTCTCGAAGGCCTGGTTGACCAGCCGCAGGCGACCGTCGAGATCCTTTACATAGATCACCGCGCTGCTGTTATCGACGATCTGCCGCAGCTGGTGCTCGACCGAGCTGGCAGCAATGGCCTTGGGCATAGGCTGATTCACGCTGAAGCCTCCGCGGGAACGGGGAACCAAAGCTGAGTATAGAGGCGCGCCTCCCGCGCCCGACGGCGCGGCAACCGGGCTGAAACAATTGAAACAAAAGTGCGCTTCAGCCCCGCGAATCGGGCACAAACATATAACCCACCCCGCGCACGGTGCGGATCAGCTGCGGCTTGTCCGGGTCCGTCTCGAGCTTGCGGCGCAGGCGGGCGATGCGGATGTCGATGGAACGGTCGAAGGGGTTCCAGTCGCGCTGCTGGGTGAGATTGAGCAATTGATCGCGCGACAACGGCCGGTTCGGCCGCTGTACGAACACCGACAGCAGCTCGAACTCCATGGCGGTCAGCGGGATTTCCGCGCCGGCGGCATCGAAGAGCAGGTGACGCTGCAGATCGAGACGACAGTCCCCCACCGCCAGCCGAGGTTCGGCCTCGACGCCCGGGTCGGCCGCCACTGGGCTGCGCGAGTAGCGGCGCAACACCGTCTTCAGCCGGGCCAGCAGTTCACGGGGGTCGAAGGGCTTGGCCAAATAATCGTCCGCGCCCACCTCCAGGCCGACGATGCGGTCCAACGGCGTGCCGGCACCGGAAATCATGATCACCGGCAAGTCATGGTGCTCGCGCAGAAAGCGCGCCAGGCTGAGACCATCCTCGCCCGGCAGGCCGACATCCAGCAGCACCACATCCGGCAGTTGCTGCGCCAGATGGGCACGCATCCCCTGGCTGTCAGCCGCCACGGACACCTGATAACCATGGCCGCCCAGATAATCCTGCAGCAACTGCCGCACCTCGACGTCGTCATCGACGGCCAGGACCCTGATCGGCGCAGACATGCCGCCACCCTCTTCATTTCCTCGGTTCAGGGACTATAGCTGGCAGACCCTGCGGCTAGTTTGCAGTTGGTCGGTGGCGAAAAAAGAAACGGCGCCCCAGGGCGCCGTTTCTGTCGTTTGCAGGTTCAGCGCGAGGCCTTGCGCCGCAACGCCGCCGGGCTGAAGTTCGAGTCATCCGGCGCCGGTTTGCTGAAGTCCGCCGTGGTTGGCTCCTGGTTATCCAGCCACTGCACGCTGTAACGTCGCGCCTGCAGGTCGTGGAAGGTGTCCAGCGCGGTCCACACGGTCGGCAGCTCGTAGAAATTCTTCAGGTAGGCCATCGACACCCGCCACAGCTCGCCACGGCCATCGAACTGGTCGACCACCGCCGCGCCCCAACTGTCCTCGTCGAGAAACAGGGTGCGCTTGGAATAGATGTGCCGCGCGCCGGGCTTGAGCTTGCCCTCCACCACCCAGACCCGGTGCAGCTCGTAACGGGTGTACTTGGGGTTGATGTGGCCGGGGGTCAGCAGGTCGTCGTATTTCACCTCGGGGCTGGTGAGCCGGTAGTTGTTGTAGGGGATGTAGAGCTCCTTCTTGCCCTGCAACGTCCAGTCGTAGCGGTCCGGCGCACCGTTGTACATGTCGGTATCGTCGGAGGTGCGCAGGCCGTCGGAATCTTCGATCGGCGTGTCATAGGCCAGCGTCGGCGCACGCCGCACGCGGCGCTGCCCGGGGTTGTAGGCCCAGGCCTGGCGCGGCTCCTGGACCTGATCGAGCATCTCCTGCACCAGCGCGCCATTGCCGGCCAGGCGCGCCGGCGCGGTGGTGAAGGTCAGGTAGTAGAACAGCGTGTTGTTCAGCGTGGCGTAGCTGCCCTTGGGGTCGTAGAAGCGGAACAGCGCCTCGTCCTGCGAGGTCACCAGCGAGTAGGCGCCGTTGCGCTGCACGCCGGCCTGGCCCGAACGCCGCACCACGTAGGTGCCGCGGTAGCGGGTGATGTGGTTCCACACCGCTTCCAGCCCATTCTGCGGGATCGGGAAGGGAATGCCGCCGTAGGCGTCGGCGATGCCGTTGCCTTCGTTGAGCAGCTTGGCCGCGGTGGCATTCTTGAAGGTGTTGTCATACACCCATTGCGGCGCGGAGCCCGAACGATGGCTCTGATACACCGGGATCTGGAAACTTTCAGGATAGGCGTTGAACAACGCGATCTGACCCGCCGTCAGGTTGGCCTTGTACTGCTCCAGGTTGGCCTTGGTGATGGTGAACAGCGGCTGATCGGCGGCGAACGGATCGGGGTGATGCTGTCCCGAGCCTTGGTAGTTCGCCGGTGGCTGGCTGATGCCGCCGTCCCAGGCCGGGATGGTGCCGGCGGCATTGCCGGCCTTCTCGGCACCGAACGGGGTCAGCGTGGTTTTCAGCGTGACGGCCTGCGGCGCCGAAACGGCTGCCAGGCTGTCAGTCGTCCCGGCCGCCAGCAGGAGGGCGGCGACGAGCAGTGAGCTTTTCTTCAACATGCTGCGATTCTCCATGATCGGGTGGAGCCCGGCCTGATGCGCATGGCCGGGCCCTCGGACATCAGAACGAATACTTGGCGGTCAGCGAGGCGTTGTCGCGGTCGCGTGTGCTGTTGTTCTTACCGGCGCCGTAGTACTCGGTGTACTGCAGCCCCACCTCGAAGCTGTTCAGGTAGCTGGCGTCGATGCCCAGGGTGTGCGCCTTGCGGCCTTCGATGAAGTTGCCGGTGCGGTCCGAATTGCCTTGGAAATCGTCCTGAAACACCACGTAGGGCGACAACTTGATCCCGGCAAAGACATCGTTCCAGCTGCCGGACAACAGCAAGGTGTAGCCATAGCTGTCGCGGCTGATCTGGTCGCTGTCGCCGTTCTGCGGATCGGCATAGGCCTTGTCGGCGGCGCTGGCGAACTTGCGCACCGAACCATCGAAGGCGGTGTATTCCAGGCTGCTGCCACGGATGTGCTGGGAAGCGATCTCCGCCACCCCGAACAACGAGTCGAAGCTCAGCAGCGGACCGAAGTTGTAGATGGTCGACAGCGAGACGTTGAAGGTCTCCGCCCGCTCATAGTTCTCGAACAGCCCGGCGCGGCACAGCTGCTTGCCGGCAACCGCGGCACAGGCCTGATCGCCGGGCACGCTGCCGTCGGCGAGATTGGTCAAGCCGAATACGCCCTGGGTCAGCAGGTCGCCAAGCAGGTCGTCGGTGGCGGAAATGCTGATCGGCGCATTCGGCCGGTAGGCGATCTCACCGGACACCGAGGCGTCGCCCAGAGTGGTATTGAAGCTGAAGCCGTACATGCGGATATCTTCGACGTAATCGCGGCGCGCCTGGGCGTTGCTGGCGACGTCGAGAATGGCGACGCCGGGCACGGCTTGCGGCGGCAAGAAGGCGCCCAGCGTTGCCAGGTCCACGCCATCATAGCCTCGCAGGTCGACTGCCACCTGCGGTTCCTTGGCGTGGTAATTGACGAAGTAGGCGCCGAATTCGGTGGAGTTCAACGACTCGGCGACATAGCGGAAGGCCACGCCGAACTGGCCGCTGTCGTCCGCCTCGATATCCGGGCCGATATTGGCCACCTTGAAAGTGCCGGTGGCCGGATCGAGGAAGGCATTCGGACCGAACGGCCCATTGCCGACCAGGCCGAACTGAGCCACCTGGGAATAGGCCGCCAGGATGGGCGCCAGAGTGGGTTCGGTGGTATAGGCCGTATTGCCGCCGTCGGCGAACAGATCGGTTTCGGAGAAATAGGTGCCGACCGGGTCGAGGCGGGTTTCCTGCCACTTCCACTGGTAGAAGGTTTCCATCGACAGGTTGTCGCTCAGGCCGAAGTTGAAGCTCAGCGCCTCCACCGGCACCAGCACTTCCTTCAGTTCCGAACCCGGCAGGTGGAACTTGGCGGCATCCAGCGGGTTGATGGTACTGACCCCGCCGCGATAGAACACCCCTTCGCCCCAGTTGATCACCTGCTTGCCGACCTTGGCGCTCAGCGGCTGCTCACCGACATCCCAATTGCCATACAGGTAAGCATCCAGCAGCTCGGCCTTGCGTCCGGCGATGTGGCGGGTGTCCTCGGTGAAATGGTCGTCCTGCGGGAAGGACTGGCTCGGCCGCACCACACCGTCGGTGGTGTTGTAGTAGTCATTGCGCTTGTCCATGATCTGCGTGTCGTAATACGCCGTGCCACGCATGAACAGGCCGTAATTCTCGTACTTGGCCGACAGGTCGGAGGTGGCCTTGTAGACCTCGGAGACCAGGCCGGTATCGAAGTTGCGATTGCCGTCATCGGTGTTGATGTCGTCGATGTTGTCCTCGTCCCGCCCCTGCACCCGCCACATGGCACCGTAGGACAGGGTGGTATCCAGCGAGCCGCTGATCTGGTTGTCGGCGACACTGAACTCCGCCGCCTGCACCGCGCTGGCGATCAGCAAGGGCAATAAACCCAGCATCGCGCCAGCCTGCCAGGGTCGATACATCAGCTTGGAAAAGCACGCTTGCATCTTCATGACAACGCTCCTTCTACGGCCAAGACTTAGTGACCGGCGTTTGCCACCGGCCTGTTGTTATTGGTCTCTCGGCTGCTGGTCCGAACCGGGCAATATGCCGGCTGGACTCATGCAGAAACTCCCTGCTCCCCCGAGCGTTTGTCGCGCTCTGGCTCACTGAGCTTTTCCAGCTAAATTGGTACGATAGTGCACGGAAGGTAACAAAGTGTTGCCCGCCTGCCAACCTCCGCGCCGGCAAATTTTCGTCGGCCCCGGACACGGAAACGGCGCCCAATGGCGCCGCTTTCCATACCCACGTATTGGATCGAGAAGCGCGCCACCATCAGGCACGCTGGCACATCCGTGATGTCGCCGTTAATGCTGGAAAACAAAAAACCCTGGCACCTTGCGGTGACCAGGGTTTGTATTTGCCGCCTGACTCAGCGGCTGGAGCCGAGCTTGCCTTGCTCGTCGGAGAAGACGATCTCTACCCGGCGGTTCTGCGCACGTCCGCGGTTGGAGGCATTGTCCGCCACCGGGAAATCCTGACCGAAACCTTCGACCTGGATACGCTTGCCTTCCACGCCCAGATCGATCAAGGCATCGGCCACCGCCTGTGCGCGGACGCGCGACAGATCGAGGTTGTCCTGCTTGCTGCCGCTGCTGTCGGTATAGCCCTCGATGCGCACGATCCGCCGCGGATTGAGCTGAAGGAACTGCACCAGCTTGAGCACGGTACGGTTGGCCGAAGGATTCAACTCGGTATGCCCGGCATCGAACAGCACATCGCCCAGGGTCATCACCAGTCCGCGATCGGTCTCGGTGGTGGCCAGGCTGACGATCTGTTCCTCCAGCCATTTGCCCTGCTGCTGCACGCTGAGCATCTTCGCCTCCCGCAGCGCCAGCTGCAGGCGTTCACGCTCCAGCTCGAGCTTGGCCACACGCTCCTGATTCAGCATCAGCTCACTGTGCTGCGCGGCGATCTCGCTGTAACGCTGGCTCAAATAAGCATAGTGAATGACATCATCGGCACTGCCCCAATAACTGGACAAGCGATCGGCCCGCGCCAGCGATTCGCCGGCCCGGATCACATCCTTGGGCGCACTGCGCAAGACATCGGGATCTTCCTTGACCTTCTGGAAGCTGGCCTGCGCCGCTTCCAGAACCTGATCACTGTTCTGCTGACTGGCACAGCCCCCCAGCAAGGCCAGAGCCAAGAGCAAACCGCCACTGCACTTGTTATTCAGTCTCACTGCAGATCCCTCAACTGCTTGCGCAGACGCGTGATCCGCAAGTTCAACTCTGTCAGCTGTTCCTGACTCTTCTGGGTCAGCACCCGCGCCTCGGCCAGGCGGGCATCCAGCTCGGCCTGCTCGGCAAAGACCCGCGCGCGCTTGTAATCCTCTTCATTCATGTTCTTCTGCGCCCGCGCGAGCTTCTGCTCGGCCAGTTGCATTTCTGCAACCTGCTCGGTTGCGCCAATCGCCTTGGCTTGCGCCACTGCCTGCTCGGTCAGGCGCATCTGCTCATTCGGTGCAGGATCATTAGCACAACCCGCCAGCGCCGCGAAGGCCAGGCCGATCGCCGATATGCGTCTATTGCTCACGAAACTCTTCCTACTGATTCGGGGCTGCTGCCGGTTGCAATTGCTGACTCTTCCAGCGCTCAAGATTGCGCTGCAGCAAGGTTTCCGGCACGCCGGCGGCGGTCAATTCTGTCATCTTTTTCGCCAACTGTCCGCGCAGCCAGGCGTCATTGCAGGCCGAATTATGCGACAAGGTCAGGTGCAGACCTTCGCTGGAAAGCGGCGGCTCGAGCGCCTCGATATCGGCCAGCAAGCCCAGGGTGTCGGCCAGTGCCAGGCCTGGGTAACGCTCATAGAGGACATAATCGGTGCGCCCGAGCAATAGCTGCTGGAATGCCTGCGTCAGGCTCGGCGCCGACTCGAGGGTCAGATTGTCTTTAGCGAAGGCATCGAACTGGTGGTCAAGGCTGTTATTCACTAGGGTACCGCCGCTGCGGCCACGCAGATCATCCCGGCCGGCATAGGGAAAACCCTGCCCCTTGCGCACCCAGACCACACTCTGGGTGGTAAAAAAGGCCGGATGCACGTAGTCCATGCTTTCCAAGCGCGGCAAGGTCAGAGAGGCGCCGGCCAGCAGATCAACACGACCTGTGCGCACCTCGTCCTGCGCACGCGACCATGGGCCGGTGTAGATCACCTCGATCTTCAGCCCCAGGTCTTGGCCAATTTGCTCCAGCAAGTCGGCATTGGCACCAATCAGTTGCTTTGGATTTTGTGGATCACGCCAGAGATACGGCGGATATTCTGGATTTCCCGTCGCCACCAAGCGCTCGCACTTGCCAGCCGCCGCAGCCCAGCCTGGCAGCAAAGCCAACCCGAGCCAGACAAGCAAAAACCTCAGGAAGGTGTGATCACGCATCGCCTAGCTCGCTGCTGAGTGGTTGAAGAGTTGAAGGGTTGAAGGGTTGAACGGAATATCCGTTCGCAAGCATGGGCCTTCGTGCTAGTTTTACGGCACCCATAATAACTATTAGCGCTAAGGGCATGACCATGAAAAAACTGCTTCTCAGTTTGGTTTTGATCTTCGCCACAGCTATCGCCGCACTGTACTTCTCCCCTGCCGCCCTGCTCGCCGGCATCCGCTTGGTCGACCGCGAGATGGCCGGTCTTACGGCCCAGCAAAAAGAGGTCGCGGATCTTAGCATTCACTACTACGAAGGTGGCCCGGCGGATGGGCAAACCATCCTGATGCTCCATGGCTTTGGCGCCAACAAAGACAACTGGCCTCGCTTTGCCAAGTATTTCACCGAGCGCTACCACGTCATCGCCGTCGACTTGCCCGGCTTTGGGGATAGCAGCAAACCCAATGCCAGTTACGACGTCGGCACCCAGGTTGAGCGCCTTGCGGCCTTTACCAAAGCCCTGGGCATCGACAAGTTCCATATCATCGGTAACTCCATGGGCGGCCAGATCAGCGCGCTCTATGCCGCACGCCATCCCGAGCAAATCCTGTCTGTCGCCTTGCTCGACAACGCCGGAGTCACCGCCCCAAAACCGAGCGAACTATTCGAGCGCCTGCAACGTGGCGAACCGAACCCACTGGTGGTCAGCAAACCGGAAGACTTCGACAAGTTGCTGAACTTCGTCTTCGTCGACCCGCCGCGACTGACTGAAGGTGTAAAACAGTATCTGGCCAACCTGGCCGTGCGCAGCAGTGGGCATAACGGCAAGATTTTCCAGCAGCTGATAGAGCGCTACATTCCTCTTGAACCCGAACTACCCAAGATCCAGGCCCCGACCCTGCTGTTGTGGGGCGATCAGGATCGCGTGCTGGATGTTTCCAGCATCGACGTAATGAAACCGCTGCTGAAGAAGCCAACGGTGGTGATCATGAAAGATTGCGGACACGCGCCCATGCTTGAGCGCCCGCAGGAAACCGCCGAGCACTATCAGGCCTTCCTCGATAGCGTGCAGAACCAGCCAGCCGGCCAATAACCGGCCCACAAAAAACCCGCTCGATGAGCGGGTTTCTTGTCTTACGCCTGCCGCTGGATCAGATCAGCTTTTCCAGCTCCGGCACGATCTCGAACAGATCGCCTACCAGGCCGTAATCGGCGACCTGGAAGATCGGCGCCTCTTCGTCCTTGTTGATCGCGACGATCACCTTGGAGTCCTTCATGCCCGCCAGGTGCTGGATCGCGCCGGAAATACCGACGGCGATGTACAGCTGCGGCGCGACGATCTTGCCAGTCTGGCCGACCTGCATGTCGTTCGGCACGAAGCCGGCGTCGACCGCGGCGCGCGAGGCACCGACGGCGGCGCCGAGCTTGTCGGCCAGGGCGTACAGGTACTTGAAGTTGTCACCGTTCTGCATGCCACGGCCGCCGGAAACGACGATCTTGGCGGCGGTCAGTTCCGGACGGTCGGACTTGGCCAGCTCTTCACCGACGAAGCTCGACTTGCCGGCATCGCCGCCGACGCTGACGCTTTCGATGGCAGCGCTGCCGCCTTCGGCGGCCACGGCATCGAAGCCGGTGCCGCGCACGGTGATCACTTTCACCGCCGCCGAGGACTGCACGGTGGCGATGGCGTTACCAGCATAGATCGGGCGCTGGAAGGTGTCGGCGCCGAGCACCGCAGTGATCTCGGAGATCTGGTCGACGTCCAGCTGCGCGGCGACGCGCGGCAGGATGTTCTTGCCATTGGCCGTGGCGCAGGCCAGCACGTGGCTGTAACCCTTGCCCAGCTCGGCCACCAGCGGCGCGACGTTTTCCGGCAGCTGGTGGGCGAACGCGGCCTGGTCGGCAACCAGCACCTTGCTGACGCCCGCGACTTTCGCCGCCGCTGCGGCGACCGCACCGACGCTGTGACCGGCCACCAGCACGTGGATCTCTCCGCCGATTTTCTGCGCCGCCGCCACGGTGTTCAGCGTGGCCGGCGCCAGGGCGGCATTCGTGTGTTCTGCAACAACCAAGATAGCCATTTAGATTACCTTCGCCTCGTTCTTCAGTTTGTCGACCAGTTCGGCCACCGACTTGACCTTGACGCCGGCGCTGCGCGCAGCCGGGGCTTCGACCTTGAGGGTCTTGACCGTCGAGGCGGTGGACACGCCGAGGGCGTCCGGGGTGACCACGTCCAGCGGCTTCTTCTTGGCCTTCATGATGTTCGGCAGCGAGGCGTAGCGCGGCTCGTTCAGGCGCAGGTCAGTGGTGACGATGGCCGGCAGAGCCAGGCTCACGGTTTGCAGGCCGCCGTCGATCTCACGGGTGACGTTGACCTTGTCGCCGGCCACTTCGACCTTGGAGGCGAAGGTGCCCTGGGCGTAACCGCTCAGCGCGGCGAGCATCTGCCCGGTCTGGTTGTTGTCGCTGTCGATCGCCTGCTTGCCGAGGATCACCAGCTGCGGCTGCTCTTTATCCACGACGGCTTTGAGCAGCTTGGCCACGGCCAGGGAGTTCAGCTCGTCGTTCGACTCGACCAGGATGGCACGGTCGGCGCCGAGCGCCAGGGCGGTGCGCAGTTGTTCCTGGGCGGCGTTGGGGCCGACGGAAACCACGACGATTTCGCTGGCGACACCCTTCTCTTTCAGGCGCACCGCTTCTTCCACGGCGATTTCGCAGAAGGGGTTCATCGACATTTTGACGTTGGCCAGGTCAACGCCGGAGTTGTCCGCCTTGACGCGGACCTTGACGTTGTAGTCAACCACTCGTTTGACAGCTACAAGAACCTTCATGGATTCCTCGTTACTCTCCGGTGAAATTAGAATGTCGCCAAGGCGAGCCTGGCAGGTGTTGCATGCCGGCCGGAATCGGCGGTCAGCCCATAGTATGGCGAGCGCAAAACCGCCCGTATCTTGACCGCATCCCCCCGCCCGGTCAATACAACCCAATAGCCGCTCATTACGCCGCGGGGCCTGATTCTAACAGGCCTTAACAGAATTCAAACAAACGTTTGTATTGGACCCTGCAAAGGCTGTGGATATAATGCCCTCAGCACCGCTCCAGGAAGGAGCCAAGCCTCCAAACATAAAATATCCAAGCCCTGAGTAGGAGATAGTCTGTGGAACGCGAATTTATGGAATTCGACGTCGTCATCGTCGGCGCCGGCCCTGCTGGCCTGTCCGCCGCCTGCCGACTCAAGCAGAAGGCCGCTGAAGCCGGTCAGGAGATCAGCGTCTGCGTGGTCGAAAAAGGTTCCGAAGTCGGCGCCCACATCCTCTCCGGCGCGGTGTTCGAGCCCCGCGCGCTCAACGAGCTGTTCCCCGACTGGAAAGAGCTCGGTGCGCCGCTGAACACCCCGGTGGTGCGCGACGACATCTACATGCTGAAAAACGCCGACAGCGCGATCAAGGTGCCGAATCTGTTCGTGCCCAAGACCATGCACAACGAAGGCAACTACATCATCTCCCTCGGCAACCTGTGCCGCTGGCTGGCGCAGCAGGCCGAGAACCTCGGCGTCGAGATCTACCCGGGCTTCGCCGCCCAGGAAGCGCTGATCGACGAGCACGGCGTGGTGCGCGGCATCCTCACCGGCGACCTCGGCGTCGACCGCGAAGGCAACCCGAAAGAGGGTTACTACACCCCAGGCATGGAGCTGCGCGGCAAGTACACGCTGTTCGCCGAAGGCTGCCGCGGCCATATCGGCAAGCAGCTGATCAAGCAGTTCAGCCTCGATTCCGAGGCCGACGCCCAGCACTATGGCATCGGCATCAAGGAAATCTGGGACATCGACCCGAGCAAGCACCAGCCGGGCCTGGTGGTGCACACCGCCGGCTGGCCGCTGGATTTCGTCGGCAAGGAAAATACTGGCGGCTCGTTCCTCTATCACCTGGAAAACAACCAGGTGGTGGTCGGTCTGATCGTCGACCTGTCCTACTCCAACCCGTTCCTCTCGCCGTTCGACGAGTTCCAGCGCTACAAGCATCACCCGGTGATCGCCCAGCACCTGGAAGGCGGCAAGCGCGTGGCCTACGGCGCGCGGGCGATCTGCAAGGGCGGCCTGAACTCGCTGCCGAAGATGGTGTTCAAGGGCGGCGCGCTGATCGGCTGCGACCTCGGCACCCTCAACTTCGCCAAGATCAAGGGCAGCCACACGGCGATGAAGTCCGGCATGCTCGCCGCCGAAGCGGTGGCCGACGCGCTGCTCGCCGAGGGTCAGGGCGGCGACGAACTGACGGCCTATGTCGACGGCTTCAAGGCCAGCTGGCTGTACGACGAGCTGTTCCGCAGCCGCAACTTCGGCGCGGCGATCCATAAATTCGGCGTGTTCGCCGGTGCGGCGTTCAACTACGTCGACCAGAACCTGTTCGGCGGCAAGATCCCGCTCACCCTGCACGACAACAAGCCGGACTACGCCTGCCTGAAGACCGCTGCCGAATCCCAGCGCATCGACTATCCGAAGCCGGACGGCAAGCTCAGCTTCGACAAGCTGAGCTCGGTATTCCTCTCCAACACCAACCATGAAGAGGAACAACCCTGCCACCTGAAGCTGACCGACCCGAACATCCCGATCGCCCTGAACCTGCCGCTGTACGACGAACCGGCGCAGCGCTACTGCCCGGCCGGCGTCTATGAAGTGGTCAGCAACGACGACGGCAGCAAGCGCTTCCAGATCAACGCGCAGAATTGCGTGCACTGCAAGACCTGCGACATCAAGGACCCGGCGCAGAACATCACCTGGGTCGCCCCGGAAGGCACCGGCGGGCCGAACTACCCCAACATGTAAGTCGGCCCAACATGTAAGCAAGAATAAAAAAGGCTCCCGAGGGAGCCTTTTTTATTTCAGTCGGGCTGCGGCCCGATGGGGAAGAACTGCCCATCGCTCCAGACTCCCAGCCAATTCTGGCCGTCGATTTCACGCGCTACCGCCAGCTCGACCAATTGGTAGAACACGTTGCGGTGGATCAACGCCTCAAGATTGCTGCGCACAAGCACATAAGGCGCCGGTTCCTGGGTTTGCGGATCCAATGCGACCCGGATCGGAAACGCCGAACCCGCCAGCACCTCATCCTCGACGTTAGTCACGAAGCGCAACAACTGCTCCTCACCCTCGCCTTCCACCTGCACGCTGATAGCAACAAAAGGCGCATCGTCGACCTTGATGCCGACTTTTTCCACCGGCGTGACCAAGAAGTAGTCATCGCCATCGCGACGAATGATGGTGGAGAACAAGCGCACCATCGGCTTGCGGCCAATTGGTGTACCCAGGTAATACCAGGTGCCATCCCGGGCGATACGCATGTCGATATCGCCGCAGAAATCCGGATTCCACAGATGCACGGGCGGCAGGCCTTTCTTCTCGGATTTGGGGATTTGCGCCAACAGATCGCCGGCCTTGCCTGGGTCACTCATCACACTCTCCTATTCGCTCAGCCCCAACAGGCGACGAGCATAATCCTGCAACGGCGGACCGAGCAGATCCTCCGGCTTGGTATCGTAAAACGTCAGAAAGCCGCCGCGATTGCGAATGCGCGCCGTATCCACCAGATAGCGGGTATTGGTTTCGATCAGCATCAACTGAATCACCCCGCGATCGACACCGAGGCGATCCAACGCCTCCTGATCCACCCACTCATCGCCCGTACCAATACGGTCATCGGCGCTGGCAAAGCGGCTGTACAACAAGTAGTGCGCTCCGGCGGCCCGCGCGTGGCTCATAGCCTCTTCCAACCCTAATGGATTACGGGCTCGCCGCACCATGGGAAAGTACTCGACGAAGCCATTGAAGGCCTCCTCAGCCACCACGTTAGGGCGTGGATAGGCACTGCCGGGCGGGACAAAATAACCCTGGCCGATATAGATGAAGGAGTCTGGCTGCAACCGCCAGGGACTGGCGCGTCGGGTATCGCCGTGGTCGAGAACACCTGCGTCACTCAGTTGATAGTGCGCACCATTGGCCAAATCGCTGACCTTCATGCAGCCGCCCAGGGCCAGTAGTGTCAGCAATAGAATCAAGCAGCGCATTGCAATCCTCCCACGCCGGCGACGGAAATCCGGCAGATGGAAGGACACTGCAGCTTCCGCGCCAGCTCTGGATACTCGAGCCAGTCTGTATTCCGCTGCGTTTTAGCCACCAATGATTTTCATCACCGTGACGCCACCGGAAAACGCCACTTCCTGCTTGTCCGCCAGAGCCTTGACCAACAGCCGCTGCAATGCTGGCAGCGCCTGATGCCGGGGTTTATCGAGCAAATCACCGATGTAATGCCGGTTGCTCGACGATAGACAGCCATGCAGCCAACCGGTCGAGGACAAGCGCAGCCGCGAGCAGGTCCGGCAAAATGGCACGCTCTCGTTGGCAATCACCCCGAAGAAACCCTTACCCGGAATCTCGTAGCGCAGGGCCGTGGCATCCAGCGGCGCCTCGGCCTGCACGTAGCTGTAGCGCTCGCCAATCCGCGCCAGCAGTTCCGGCATACCGACGAACTGCTGCAAAAAGGCATTGGGATCGCGAGCTAGATGCCCCATACGCATCAACTCGATGAAACGCAGCTCGAAGCCACGCTCCAGGCAGTATTCCAGCAGCGGCACCGCCTGAACGAGGTTCTGCCCGCGTAGCGGCACCATGTTGATCTTGATCTTCAGCCCGGCGGCCCGCGCCTGCTCCAGACCATCGAGGACGCTGGCCAGATCACCGCCACGAGCAATCTTGCGGAAATCCTCGGCATCGAGCGTATCGAGCGAGATATTCAGGCGCCGAATACCCGCTTCCAGCAGCAGGGGCAGCTTGCGGCTGAGTAACTGACCATTGCTGGTAAGACTGATATCGGCCAAACCCAATTGCCCGACGCCACGCAGCAAGGGTTCCAGTTTGGGACTGACCAATGGCTCGCCGCCGGTGATGCGCAGCCGCTCGATCCCGGCAGCCTCGATCAGATAGGTCACGCCGCGCACCATGGCCTCGGCAGACAGCTCATCCTGTGCCGCCACCAAGCGTTTGCCGTCCGGCACGCAGTAGGTGCAGGCGTAATTACAGGCGGCGGTCAGGCTAATCCGCAGATTGCGAAAACGTCTGCCCTGGCGGTCGACGATCATGGAAAACTCCGGCGGCTATTACTCCAGAGTATATCCCCGCCACCGCCAGCACCGCAGACAATAGAGCGTCTGAATGGCGCTCAAGTAGCCGAAGGATCACCATCGCGCTTACGCTTGTTGCCCATGCGTACGCCGATATCCATGAGGAACTGGAAGAAGCCCTCCTGGTCTTCCAGCACATTGCTCCAGAACGGCGAGTGATAGAGCGCCACAGCGCCATGCACCAAAGCCCAGGCCGCGCAGTAATGGAAGTAGGCTGGCACATCTTCCAGCTTGCCTTCGGCGATGCGCCCCTTGATCAGCAGCGTCAGGCGCTCGAAGTTGGAAGCGCGAATCTTGTGCAGCTCCTCGACCATCTCCGGCACTTGGCTACCCTTCACCACCTTCTCTTCCAGGCGGTCGAACAAGCGGTAGCGCTGCGGGTCGCGCATGCGGAACTCGAAATAGGCACGTGACAGCGCTTCCTTGTCGCGAGCGACATCCTCGGAATGAAACAAGGCGTTCAGGTCGCGCTCATAATCCAGCATCAGGCGCAGATAGATCTCCGCCTTGGACTTGAAATGCTTGTAGATGGTGCCTTTGCCAATACCTACGGCGTCGGCGATCATCTCGACCGTCACGCTGTCTTCCCCCTGCTCGAGGAAAAGCTTCAGCGCCGTATCGAGAATTTCCTGCTCGCGGCGGCGAAATTCACGAATCTTACGAGGTTCTTTCTGCATAAAGAGACTGCGGGGTCAAAAAAACGAAGGCGCGTATTATGCCTATTCAGCGCCAAATTGCACGGATCATCCGACCATGTATGCCTTTCAAGACGAGTTTACTCAGGCCCCTGGTCTGCGTTATTTGAATCACGCCGCCGTCGCCCCCTGGCCACGCCGCGCAGCGACAGCCGTCACACGATTCGCCGAGCAGAACGTGTTGATCGGTGCGCGCGACTATCCTGACTGGCTGATTCTCGAGCGCAATCTGCGCGACCGCCTGAAACGCCTGCTCAACGCGCCGAGCCGCGATGACATCGCCTTGGTGAAGAACACCTCGGAAGCCTTATCCTTCGTCGCCTTCGGCCTTGATTGGCACGCCGGCGACCAAGTCGTCATCAGCGATGAGGAATTCCCCTCCAACCGTATCGTCTGGGAAGCCCTCAAGCCACGGGGTGTCGAAGTCATCCAGGTCAATCTGACCGGCAGTGATCCAGAAGGCGCCCTGCTCGCCGCATGCGGCCCTCGCACCCGGCTGATGTCAATCAGCGCCGTGCAATACGCCAGCGGCCTGCGCCTCGACCTGGAACGTCTGGGTCAAGGCTGCCGCCAGCGCAGCGTATTGTTCTGCGTCGATGCTATCCAACAACTCGGCGCCCTGCCCTTCGACGTGCAGAGTTGCCAATGCGCCTTCGTCATGGCCGACGGCCACAAATGGATGCTCGGTCCCGAAGGATTGGGGGTGTTCTATTGCCGCAGCGACCTCCGCGAACGGTTGCAACTGCACGAATACGGCTGGCACATGATCGAGCACGCAGGTGACTACGACCGCAGCGACTGGCAACCGGCGCGCAGTGCCAAGCGCTTCGAATGCGGTAGCCCGAATATGCTGGGCGCCGTGGCACTGGAAGCCAGCCTGTCGCTGCTGGAAGAAATCGGCATGAGTGCTGTCGGCCAGGCCCTGCATGAACGAGTGCAATGGCTGCAGGATGGACTCGAACAACTGAAAGGCATCACGTTGCACAGCCCACGCAATCCGGCCAGGCGAGCAGGTATTCTGACTTTCAGTCTGGCGGGGTGGGACAATTCTGCGCTGTTTGGCAAGCTAAAAAGCGAGCAGGTGGTGTGTGCTCAGCGCGGTGGCGGTATCCGTTTCTCTCCGCACTTTTACACTGATGTTCGAGTAATCGAAGAAACGCTGGCCCTACTAACCCAGATGGCATCCAGATGAGCACTCAGTAGCGGTTCGGGTATTCCAAATCTGTTTAAAAAACGCACAGAAAGTAGCTGGACGATCGGTAATCTTCGCCAATACTCAAAGTACTGGCGTGTGGCATCTCCCCCCAAGTGCCCCGCCAGGCAAGGTACCGTGGACTGCGTACCTTGATTTACTCCTAATGGTCTTGACCCGGATTCATCCCCCAGAGTCCGGGTTTTTTTTATCCGCGATTTAGGTGGGCGAGCGGAAACAGCCGCTGGAAGTTGTCGGTGGTCTGCTCGGCCAATTCCTCGAAACGCACCCCACGCAACTCGGCCAGAAACTCCGCCACTTCACGCACGTATTGCGGCAGATTGGGCTTACCGCGGTGAGGAATGGGCGCCAGATAAGGCGAGTCGGTTTCCACCAGCAAGCGATCGGCTGGCACCTGACGGGCCACTTCACGCAAGGCATCGGCATTGCGGAAGGTCACGATACCGGACAGGGAGATATAGAAACCTATATCCAGCGCCGCCTTGGCCATCGCCCAGTCTTCGGTGAAACAGTGCAGCACGCCGGCCTGCGGTAACGCCGCTTCACGCAGCAGCGCCAAGGTATCGACACGCGCCTCACGGGTATGCACAACGACCGGCTTGCCGGTGATCCTGGCGGCCTCGAGGTGCAAACGGAAAGCCTCGCGCTGCAGGCCCGCCGCTTCCGGCTCGTAGTGATAGTCCAGGCCCGTCTCGCCGATCGCCACCACGCGCGGGTGCTCCAGCTCGCGCAGCAGCCAGTCCAGCGCCGGAGCAGCCCCCGGCTCAAGATCCAGCGGATGCACACCCACCGAGCAATCCACGTCCGGGTATTGCTCGGCCAGCGCCTTGACCGCGGCGGCATTGCCGGCGCTCACTCCGATGCAGAGGAAATGCCCGACGCCGCGTGCACGCGCGGCCTCCAGTGCAGCATCCAGCGAGCCGCCATGGGCGGCGAGATCGAGACGATCGAGGTGACAGTGGGAATCGACAAGCATAGGGGGCAACAACTATTACATCGTGTGGGTCGGGCGATCGGACGTCAGAGCGCCAGCCAGGTAGGTTTCGATCTTGTTGCGAGCCGTATTGTCGCCATCATTGAACTGCACCCCGACCCCTGCTGCACGGTTGCCCTGCGCACCTTTGGGGGTGATCCAAACCACCTTGCCGGCAACCGGGATCTTCTCCGGCTCATCCATCAGGTTGAGCAGCATGAACACTTCGTCGCCGAGCTTGTAGCTCTTGTTGGTGGGAATGAACAGACCACCATTCTTGATGAACGGCATGTAGGCGGCATAGAGCACGGACTTGTCCTTGATGGTCAGGGACAAGATTCCGTTACGCGGACCAAGATTCGGAGGCAGGCTCATGCGGCATTCCTAACTGACTGATGGGCCGATTCTAGCCTTGTCCAGGCAGGCTTGCCCACTGCACCAGCAAGGCTTCGAGAAGCAACACACGGTTGAGGTTGGCCTTGGCCAGCACTTTCTGCCGTTGTGCCAGCAGCCACTCCTGCAGTGCCAGTACCCTGCCCGGCGCAGCCTTATCGGCCAAGTACTGCACCACCTTGCGCATATCGGCAAGCCCCAGCCCGGCCTCATCACGCGTCATCTGATAGCGCAGGATCAACAGCGCCCAATCGCAGAACCAGTCGAACAGCAGCGGCAATGGCACAGCACTCCAGCTCTCGGCCAGTTGGCTGGGTGCCTGCTGCTGTTTGAGCAGCTTCTTCACCCCGTCCACTACCTGAGCACGCTGTTCACGGACACCCTGCTCGCGCAAGCGCACGGCGGTGAGCGGAGAACCAGCAGCCAGGGTCAGCAGCTCGCGGCATTCATCTTGGCTGCTTTCCGGCAACGCATGCGCCAGCCAGGCCAGACTCATGGCCTCGCCGGGCAGTGGGCAAGTCTGCTGCACACAGCGGCTTTTCACTGTCGGCAACACCCGGCTCGGCTGATGACTAATCAACAGCAACACGGTATCGCCCGAGGGCTCTTCGAGGCTCTTCAGCAAGGCATTGGCGGCATTCAGGTTCATCGCTTCGACTGGCTCGACCAGCACCACCTTGCGCCCGCCGAGTTGCGCGGTCTGTACCACGAAGCTGACTAGTTCGCGCACCTGATCGACCTTGATCGCCTTGTCGGCCTCTTCCGGCTCGAGGATAAAGTTGTCCGGATGGGTGCCGGCGGCCAGCAACAGGCACGCCTTGCATTGCCCGCAAGCCTCCAGACCAGCCGGGCTGCGGCACAACAGGCGGGCCATGAGGCGCTCGGCCAGTGCACGCTTGCCAATCCCTGCCGGCCCGTGCAGCAAATAGGCATGGGCATGCTGACTGCGCCCCGCCAGCTGCTGCCAGAGCGTATCTTGCCAAGGATAGGCTTCAGCCACGGGCCCGCTCCACGATCTGCGGCAACAAAGCGTCCAAGGCCTGCTGCACTTGCGCCAGCGGTTGCGCGGCATCGACCACGCGGTAGCGCTGCGGCACCGCGGCGGCACGGCGTAGATAAGTCTGACGCACTGCCTCAAAGAAGCCGCGACCTTCCTGCTCGAAACGATCCAGCCGCCCACGGGCTGCGGCCCGGGACAGGCCCACCTCTACCGGCAGATCAAAGACCAAGGTCAGGTCGGGGCGCAATGCGCCCTGGACGAAACATTCAAGCTCGGCAATCCGCGCCGCATCCAACCCGCGACCGCCGCCCTGGTAAGCATAAGTGGCATCGGTAAAACGATCGCAGAGCACCACCGCCCCTCGTGCCAATGCTGGCCGGATCACTGCAGCCAGATGTTGGGCACGCGCCGCGAACACCAGCAGCAGTTCGGTATCGGCCGCCATCGCTTCTTCGCTGGGCGTCAGCAAGAGTTCCCGAATCCGCTCGGCCAGGGGCGTGCCACCCGGCTCGCGGCTCAGCACCACTTCGAGGCCCTGCTCGTGCAGACGCTGGGCCAGATATTCGCGATTGGTGCTTTTACCGGCGCCTTCCGGGCCTTCGAGGGTAATAAACAGACCGGTCACTGGCTGTCCTTATTGGTTGCGGTCTCCGGAATCGGAGCCGGACTGGAACGGTAATCAGTGCGCCGCTTGAGCTGGTACTCCCGAACGGCACGATTGTGCGCTTCGAGATCGCCCGAAAAGACATGGCTGCCATCACCGCGGGCAACGAAATACAGACTCGTTCCCGCCTCGGGATGGAGCGCCGCATGAATGGCCTCGCGGCCAACCAGAGCGATGGGCGTTGGCGGCATTCCTGCAATTATGTAGGTGTTATAGGGCGTCGGCTCATGCAAATGTGCACGCGTCAGTTTGCCGTTGTAACGCTCGCCGAGGCCGTAGATCACAGTCGGATCGGTCTGCAGTAGCATGCCAAGCTTGAGGCGACGGACGAACACTCCGGCAATCTGCCCGCGCTCCGCCGGTACGCCGGTTTCCTTCTCGATCATCGAGGCCATGATCAAGGCTTGGTAGGGATTACGGTATGGCAAAGCGTCGGCGCGGGTCCGCCACTCCTCGTCGAGCACCTGCTCGAGTCGGGTGTAAGCTTGCTTGAGCAAGTCGAGATCACTTGTGCCCCGGACATAGCGGTAGGTATCGGGAAAGAAACGCCCTTCTGGATGGATACCCGGCTGACCTAGCCGCGCCATCAACTCGGCATCGCTCAGCGCTTCGAGGGTTTGCTTCAGCTTGCCCTGCTTGGCGAGCGCCGCGCGCACCTGGCGGAAATTCCAGCCCTCGACCAGAGTCAGGCTGTATTGCACCACCTCGCCGCGCCGCCACAGGCGGACCAAATCGATAGCCCGTTGCCCTGGAAGCATGCGGTATTCGCCGCTGTGTAGCGACTGGCCGCTCAGATTGAAACGCCAGTACAGGCGCAACCAGAAAGCATCGTGCAACACCCCCTCGCTCTCCAGGCGATTGAGCACACCTCCGGGTGTGGCTCCCGCCGGGACGTCGAGCAGCTGTTCCGCCTCGAGGTTCAACGGTTGATTGAGCGCGGAATGCTGCTGCCAGGCAACGAAAACCACCAGCAGTCCAAGCAGCAGGACGCAGCCTTCCAGTAACAGCAGTAGTTTGCGTATCACAAATCAGCAGTCCAGTAGATCGCGGGCAATGCTCTGGAGTTTACGGGTGACCGGGCCGACCGGCCAGTCATGATCCTGCAGCGCGCGCACCGGCCAGATGCCATACAGGCTGTTGCAGAGGAACAGCTCATCGGCGCCGGGCAGCTCGGCATAACCGATATCGCGCACGACCGTGACGATGCCTCGCAGCTGGGCTTGAGCCAGCAACTCGGCACGCATCACGCCAGCGACACCACAGCGCGCCAGCTCAGGCGTCAGCAGAACCCCGTCCTTGACCACGAACAGGTTGCTGTAGACGCCTTCAATGACACGTTCCGAGGTATCCAGCATCAGGCCCTCGGCATGCTCGGCATCATGCCATTCGGCACGCGCCAACACCTGTTCCAGCCGGTTCAAATGTTTCAATCCGGCCAGCAAGGGCTGCTCGGCCAAGCGCGTCTGACATGGAAACAGACGCACGCCCTGCTCAGCGTACGCCGCCGGATAGTCTGGCCACGGACTCGCCTGCAGGATACGCCGCGGTTGCGCCGCTACTGGCGGCGCATAGCCGCGCAAACCATCACCACGGGTCAGGATCAGCTTGGCAACGCCATCACCGAGCGCCACGCAAAAACGCAGGAGCTCGGAGCGAACCAGCCCGGGGTCGCACGCAAGCCCCAGACGTGCGCAGCCTTCGGCCAGTCGCTCCAGATGGCGCGCGAATAGCCGCGGCTGGCCATTCTTGACGGCGATGGTCTCGAACAACCCATCGCCGTAAGCGAGGCCACGGTCCTTAACGGAAAGTGCCGCAGCCGGGCTACCGTCGACCCAAACGAGCATCAGCCGGCAAACCGACTGAACACCAGCGAGCCGTTGGTGCCGCCAAAACCGAAGGAGTTGGAAAGCACGACGTCGATCGGCAGCTCTTTGGCCTGATGCGGCACGAAGTCCAGGTCGCAGCCTTCGTCTGGCTCATCCAGATTGATGGTCGGCGGCGCGACTTGGTCGCGAATCGCCAACACACTGAAGATCGCCTCCACCGCGCCAGCCGCGCCCAGCAGATGGCCAGTCATCGACTTGGTCGAACTGACCGCCAGCTTGTAGGCATGATCACCGAATACCGACTTGATCGCCGCCGCCTCAGCCAAATCGCCGGCCGGGGTCGAGGTGCCATGGGCATTGATGTACTGCACCTGTTCGACATTCAGCCCGGCATCGCGGATGGCATTGGCCATGCAGCGGGCAGCACCGGCACCATCTTCCGGTGGCGAAGTCATGTGATAGGCATCGCCACTCATACCGAAGCCAATCAGTTCGGCGTAGATGGTCGCACCGCGCGCTTTGGCGTGCTCGAGTTCCTCAAGCACCAAAGCACCGGCGCCATCGGAAAGAACGAAGCCGTCACGGCCCTTGTCCCACGGCCGGCTCGCCCGGGTCGGTTCGTCATTGCGCGTCGACAGCGCCCGCGCCGCCGCAAAACCGCCAATACCCAACCCGCAAGCCGCCATCTCGGCACCGCCTGCGATCATCACATCGGCTTCGCCATAAGCGATATTGCGCGCCGCCATGCCGATGCAATGCGTACCCGTCGTGCAGGCCGTGGCAATTGCGTAGTTGGGCCCCTGCAATCCCAGATGGATGGACATAAACCCGGAAATCATATTGATAATCGAGCCGGGCACAAAAAATGGCGAAAGGCGCCGCGGCCCTTGCTCGTGCAGCACTTTGCAGTTGTTCTCGATATTGGTCAGGCCGCCGATACCGGAGCCCATCGCCACACCAATTCGCTCGCGGTTAGCGTCGGTCACTTCCAGGCCCGAGTTACGTACAGCCTGGAAACTCGCCGCCATCCCATACTGGATGAACAGGTCGAGTTTGCGTGCTTCTTTGACCGACAAGTATTGCTCGACGTTGAAATCCTTTACCGAGCCGCCAAAACGGGTGGAATAGGCAGAAAGGTCCATATGTTCGATCAGACCAATGCCACTTCGGCCTGCCAGAATGCCCTGCCAGCTACTCGGCACATCGGTACCCAGCGGCGACAACATGCCCAGGCCGGTGACCACAACGCGTCTACGCGACACAGTAATCTCCTTTGTTCTATCTACTACCAATTGATTGCGCTTAAAGAAAAGCCGCACGCCCGGTGGGGGCAGTGCGGCTTTTCCGAGTCGGGAACCGACGATTACATGTTCTTACGCGTGCGCAGTAACGTAATCGATGGCTTCCTGAACAGTGGTGATCTTCTCAGCTTGCTCGTCCGGGATTTCGGTCTCGAACTCTTCTTCGAGAGCCATCACCAGCTCAACGGTGTCAAGAGAGTCGGCACCCAGGTCTTCGACGAAGGAAGCGCTGTTGGTTACTTCCTCTTCTTTGACGCCAAGTTGCTCAGCAACGATTTTCTTGACGCGTTCTTCGATGGTGCTCATACCTTGTTTTCACTCCTAATGGACAAATCCAGGCAGCTGGTCTGTGGGTAAGTGTATAGAAAGGGTTTTCCGCATTTCAAGCCAAATGCCTCGGACCTTCACCAACAGCCCAACCATCTGTCTATAAACCTGTTGCAGCTTTATAACGGATTTTAGACAGCAGCTATGACAGTTTTCTGAAGGCCGTGGTCACATTTAACTCATGTACATCCCGCCATTCACCGGAATAGTAGCTCCGGTTACATAAGCCGCGCCATCAGAGGCCAGGAAAGCAACCACCTTGGCGATCTCCTCGGCCTGCCCCAAGCGTCCGAGGGGGATCTGCGCCGCCAACGCTTCGCGCTGCGCTTCTGGCAATTCGCGGGTCATGTCGGTATCAATAAAACCTGGCGCCACCGAGTTCACGGTAATCGCACGCGAGCCGACCTCACGGGCCAAGGCCCGGCCGAAGCCTTCCAGACCGGCCTTGGCGGCAGCATAGTTGACCTGACCGGCATTGCCCATGGCACCGACCACCGAGCCGATATTGATGATTCGCCCCCAGCGCGCCTTGGTCATGCCGCGCAGCACGGCCTTAGACAGACGATAAAGACTGTTCAAATTGGTGTTGATGACATCATGCCATTCGTCATCCTTCATCCGCAGCATCAGATTGTCGCGGGTGATACCAGCATTGTTCACCAGAATCAGCGGCTGGCCGAGATGCTGCTGGATGTGCTCGAGAGTACTAGCCACCGACTCGTCACTGCTGACATCCAGAACCAGCCCAGCGCCCTCGAAGCCATTCGCTTTCAGTGTTTCGGCAATACGCTCAGCACCAGAGGCAGAGGTAGCGGTGCCGATCACCACAGCACCTTGACGCCCCAACTCCAGAGCAATGGCTTGACCAATACCGCGACTCGCACCGGTGACCAGTGCAACCTTACCTTGCAGGCTCATGCAGCTTCTCCTTGATTCAGGCCAGAGCCGCGCGAGCCGCGGCAAAAGCATCTGGGGTATCCAGGTTATAGGTATCGATGCCCTTCACGCAGCGCTTGTTCAGCCCTGACAGCACTTTACCCGGACCACACTCGACCAAACCGGTTACACCCTGCATCGACAGCTGGACCATCGACTCGACCCAGCGCACAGGGTTGTAGAGTTGCGCCAATAGATCGCGCTTAAGCACCTCAAGATCGGCCACCACTGTGGCGCTGACATTTTGCACCAACGGAATCTGCGGAGCCTGCCAGGCGATGGCAGCTACCGACTCGGCGAAACGCTCAGCGGCCGGACGCATCAGGTCACAATGGGATGGCACACTGACCGGCAACGGCATGGCACGTTTGGCGCCACGCGCCTTGCATGCCTCGATGGCGCGCTCGACGGCCGCCGCCGCCCCGGCGATCACCACCTGTCCCGGAGCATTGAAGTTGACCGCGCTGACTACTTCACCTTGCGCCGCTTCGGCGCAAGCAGCCCGCACATCATCATCTTCCAGACCGAGGATAGCCGCCATACCACCCTGACCAGCCGGTACCGCCTGCTGCATCAACTGACCACGACGCTCAACCAGCTTCACCGCATCGGCAAAACTGAAGCTACCAGCCGCGACCAAAGCCGAGTACTCACCGAGGCTATGCCCGACTACAAAAGCTGGCTGCGCGCCCCCCTCGGCCAACCACGCACGCCACAAGGCAATGGATGCCGCGAGAATCGCCGGCTGGGTTTTGTCGGTTTGATTGAGCTGCTCTTCGGGACCTTGTTGGGTCATCGCCCAAAGGTCATAGCCGAGCGCTTCAGAAGCCTCGGCGAAGGTATCCAGGATCAGCTTCCGCTGAGCACCATGCTCGGCGAGCATGCCCAGGGATTGCGAACCCTGGCCTGGGAAAACAAATGCGAAAGATGCAGACATTTAATGGAGTCCTTAAGGCCTGATCATCGGGAGAGAAATGCGCCCAGCCATGCCAAGCGCGGCAAAACTGAGAGTTGGATGATAAGCCGCCGAAGTCGGTCACATCTTACAGCAACAGATGCTCCAGCCGGTCATGCAGGCGCTGCGGCAAATCCTCACGCACCTCGCTCAGCGCTCGTCGGATAGCACTTTGAAACCCATCCGGCCCGGCGGAACCGTGGCTTTTCACCACAATGCCCTGCAAGCCAAGGAAACTAGCCCCATTATGCCGAGCGGGAGCTAGATCACCTTGCAACCGACGCAGCAAAGGCAATGCCAGCGAACCGACCAAGCGTGAACCCAGACTCTGCTTGAACAAAGCCTCCATGCGAGCAGAGATCATGGACGCCAACCCCTCGCTGGATTTCAGCAAGATATTGCCAACAAAGCCATCGCAGACAACGACATCGGCCTCACCACGATAAAGGCCGTCACCCTCGATATAACCGATGTAGTTCAGTCCTTTGGCTTGCTGCAACAGGCTAGCCGCCAACTTGACCTGCTGATTGCCCTTGATGTCTTCGGTGCCGACATTCAGCAAGGCTAGCCGCGGACTGCTGATACCCAGCGCTTCGGCAGCCACCACCCCCATCACCGCAAACTGATAGAGATGCTCGGCGCTGCAATCGACGTTAGCCCCCAGATCGAGCAAATGGCAGTGGCCACGAGAAGTCGGGATGGCCGCCACCATCGCCGGACGATCAATCCCTGGGAGAGTCTTCAGCACATAGCGCGACAGCGCCATCAACGCTCCAGTATTACCAGCGCTGACGCAAGCCTGGGCATTGCCACTGCGCAGCACTTCAAGAGCAACACGCATGGAGGAATCCGGCTTGCCGCGCAACACCTGAGCAGGACGCTCATCCATGGCCACCACTTCGCCGGCATGCTCAACACGCAGGCGCGAGCGATCCACGCCGGAATGACGGGCAATAAGACCTTCGAGGAGGGGGGCCTGACCAACCAGGACCAGATTTAACGAGGGGAACTCCACCAGCGAGGCGATGCTGGCCGGAACAATGCAGCGGGGACCGAAGTCCCCACCCATTGCATCAATCGCGATGATCGGAGCGGACAAGGATTACTCGTCAGCGCCCTTGTCGATCACTTTGCGACCACGGTAAACACCTTCCGGAGAAACGTGGTGACGCAGGTGTACTTCACCGGTGCTCTTCTCAACGGACAGAGCGCTGGCCTCGAGCGCATCGTGAGAACGACGCATGTCACGGGCAGAGCGGGATTTTTTGTTCTGCTGAACAGCCATAATCAATTAACTCCTAAACGTTTGGGTCACGCTTTAACTGTGCCAATACACTGAACGGGTTGGACCGCGATACCTCGTCCTCGCTCGACTGCGGCTCTTCAAGGCCCGCCGGCTGCTGGCAATCTTCCGGATCATGCGCTGGCACAATGGGCAAGGCGAGTAACAACTCATCCTCAACCAGCTCCAGCAAATCCAAGGGACCTTCGCCCAACTCCAGCACGTCATAGCCTTTCGGCACAGACTGGGTATTCGCACCTTCCTTCACCACGGCATAACTGCATTCGCTGTGGATCGGCAGAGCGACCAGTTCCAGACAACGCTGGCAAACCATCTTGACTTCGACGTCGATCGCGCTGTGGATAACCACTGCTTTTCGCTCGTCGCGCTCGAAGACGAACTTCGCACGCACGATACCGGCATCCCCGGCAAGCGGATCGCAGAGTCGCACAAAATCAGCCAATGGCATTTCACCCTCAAGGGTGGCGCCACGATCGGCTAACTTACGCGGATCAACGTGAGGTGGAATCGGCCCATTCAACATAGGCGCAGCATTTTAGGGAGGCACCCTGCCCCTGTCAAAGGAAATTCGGACCCGCTGACCACTTGCTCCATCCGCTAGAATCGCGTCTTTGACCATAAGGAGAACGCCATGCTGCCTTTGGTGCTCGCATCCAGCTCACCCTATCGCCGCGAACTGCTCGCGCGCCTGCGCCTGCCTTTCACCTGGAGCACTCCAGCCATCGATGAATCGCGCAAACCCGAGGAAGACGCCAGCGAACTGGTGCAGCGCCTCGCACGAGAGAAAGCCCAGACCCTGGCCACAACTTACAACCAGCACCTAATTATCGGTTCCGACCAAGTGGCGGTACTAGCCGGACAGATCCTTGGCAAACCGCACGACATAATGCGCGCCACCGCCCAACTACAAGCCGCCAGCGGCTCCAGCGTCCACTTCCTCACCGGCCTGGCACTACTCAACAGCACAAGCGGACGCTGCCAGGTCGACTGCGTATCGTTCACCGTACACTTTCGTGAGCTAGACGAGAACAGCATCAAGCGCTATCTGGAGGCCGAGCAACCCTTCGACTGCGCCGGCAGCTTTAAGGCAGAAGGACTGGGCGTCAGCCTGTTTCGCCGCACAGAAGGCACCGACGCCACCAGCCTCATAGGCCTGCCACTGATCCGCCTGGTCGACATGCTCCGGCAAGAAGGCGTGCAAATTCCCTGACACACCTATAAATGAAAGAGCCCAGCCGAAGCTGGGCTCATCAGAGACACAGCAGCCCTAACGCAGAACCGGGCCCTGCAAGCCCGCCCGCAGCGCCACCTGCTCGGCGACACTGGCGCCAATTTTTTTCGCGAATCGGTCAAACGGTGATTCCTGCACCGTAAAGTCGACCAGCTCCTTCTCACCGATCACGTCACGCGCCACCAAACTGGCGCTACCAAGGCCATCGATCAAGCCCAACTGCAGGGCCTGCTCGCCAGACCAAATCAACCCGGAGAACAGTTCTGGGTGTGTGGCATCCTTCAGACGATCCCCGCGCCCCTTCTTGACGCTGGCAATAAACTGCCGATGCGTCGTATCCAAGACCCCCTGCCAGAAACGAGTCTCTTCCTCCTTCTGCGGCTGGAACGGATCCAGAAAGGCCTTGTGCTCACCCGAGGTATAGACACGGCGATCCACCCCAAGCTTTTCCATGACCCCGACAAAACCGAAACTCGCAGCCGTCACTCCGATAGATCCGACCAAGCTCGCCTTGTCCGCGTAGATGGCATCGGCGGCACTGGCAATGTAATAGGCACCGGAAGCACCGAGATCGGCAATGACTGCGTACAGCTTGATATCTGGATGCTCGCCCCGTAGACGACGAATTTCGTCGTAGATATAACCGGACTGCACCGGACTGCCACCCGGACTGTTGATACGCAGAATCACACCCTTGGTACTCGGATCCTCGAACGCCTTACGCAAGCTGCCGACGACATTATCCGCACTAGCCGCCTCCTTATCGGCAATCATGCCGCGAACCTCGATCAAGGCCGTATGCTTACCGCTGCGCACCGCACCGCTCTCCAGATCAAACATCGGGGAGAACAGCGCCATAGCGCCGAACAGATAAATAAAAGTCAGTAGCTTGAAGAAAATCCCCCAGCGCCGCGAACGCCGCTGCTCCTCCACGCTCGCCAGCAAGGTTTTCTCCAGCAACTGCCAGCTTTTGCCATCGTCGCCGACAGCCTCTGGCGCCTTCCATTCATCCGACATAATTACTCACCCTAAGCAATGACTCACCCCTCGGGCGACGCCCGAGCCAAGCCTGCAACTCAGCAAACGCATCGATCGCCAAGCGCGGCCCCTCCTCGCGTAGCAGTGCCAGCGGCTGCGCACCATAGCCGACCGCCACCGCATCCATGCCCGCATTTCTGGCCATGCGCAAATCGAAAGCAGAATCCCCCACCATCAGCGCCTGCTCCGGCGCCACTCGACAATGCTCGAGAATCTCACGAAGCATCCGCGGATCCGGCTTACTGGCAGTTTCGTCAGCGCAGCGGGTCACATCGAAATAATCCAGCCAGCCCCGCCCCGCCAGCACCGCGTCCAAGCCACGACGACTCTTACCGGTCGCCACCGCCAGACGGTAACCCTCGGACCGGAACGCTTCGAGCGCCTCACCCACTCCAGCAAACAGTCGCGAAGGCTCCGCCTCGAACGCCAGATAATGTTCACTGTAGAGGCGACGGAAGCGCTCAGCACAGGCTGAGTCCCGCAACTCCGGGTAGAGACTGCGAATCGCCTCAGGCAAGCCCAGCCCAATGATGCCCTTGATCGCCACATCATCGCGCCAGGGCAACCCACAGCCATCGGCCGCAAGACGCATGGAGTCGACGATGCGCTGAATCGAGTCGACTAAAGTGCCGTCCCAATCAAAAATCAGCAGTTGGTAATCACGCACCGAGCCGCTCCAGAGTCCTGGCCCAGACCTCATCCACCGGCGCTTCGAGCTGCAGCTCGCCACCATCCGGCAAGGGCACCTTCAACATATAGGCATGCAGGAACAGGCGCTTGCCGCCCAAATCACGGATTTCACGGGTGAACTCATCATCGCCGTACTTGCTATCACCGGCGATGCAGTGCCCGGCATGCTTGGCATGCACGCGGATCTGATGGGTTCGCCCCGTAACCGGCTTTGCCTCGACCAAGGTGGCGAACTCGCCGAAACGCCGCAGGACTCGGAATAGCGTCAACGCCTCCTTGCCTTCAGCACTCACCTCGACCATGCGCTCGCCCGAGCGCAAATTGCTTTTCTGCAACGGCGCACCCACCTGCTTCTTCGACGTCGCCCAGTGGCCGCGCACCAACGCCATATAGCGCTTGTCCACACCATCCTTGCGCAAAGCCTCGTGCAGATGACGAAGCATGCTGCGTTTCTTGGCAATCATCAGCAGTCCGGACGTATCGCGATCTAGGCGATGAACCAACTCAAGATCCTTGGCATCCGGGCGCAACTGGCGAAAGGCCTCGATCACGCCGTAACTCAGACCGCTACCACCATGCACGGCCACGCCAGCGGGCTTGTTGAGGACGATCAATGCCTTGTCCTCATACACCACGGCCGCCTCCAAGCGCTCCAGCAAGCCTTGCGCCAGTGGGGCCGGCTCATCGCGCTCAGCAAGCCGCAATGGCGGCACGCGGACGATATCCCCCGCCTGCAGCTTGTACTCAGGCTTGATGCGCCCTTTGTTTACCCGCACCTCGCCCTTACGCAAGATGCGATAGATCAAAGTTCTGGGCACGCCCTTGAGACGGGCAAGGAGGTAATTATCGATACGTTGGCCGGCAAGTTCCGGCTCGACCTCGAGCAGCTGAACGCCGGAGGTCGGGAGGGCAGGTTCTGTCATCCGGCAATGATAACAATTTTTTATTGAATTGAAGCACTTAATCATAGCTGCTATAGTCGCGAACGCCGCCAAAAACGGTCCGGTTCACGGATGATCGCCAAAACTGCGACTCCTGACCAATTGCAACGACATTCAGGACGTAAGGCCGTCCGAAGGGTTACTCGGCGCACAGGTCGCGAACAACCCGGAATATAGCCTTTTAGTTATGACGCGCGGTCACCCTCGGGGATCGCGATAAATGCCAACCCGCTGCAGATTCTGCGAGCGGCACCCGATTTTCAGTGATGCGTGTAGGGTGGAGATGCACAACCGTCGGACTGCGTAGCACCTGGCTTTATGAAGACGCTCAACGCGTCCGCTACCGACGGCTGATTCCTCCTCCTGACTGAGTGCTTCAGCTAGCACAATCAACAGGAGACGTCCGTCGCGACCCCGGCCCCACTGGCCGACGTCGTTTGACAGAGGAACGACTGACAACCGTTTCTGACGCACACCTGACACCGACCCTGAAAGTCGTGTGTGCCGAACGCCGTTTCCGGCAGCCCGGAAACCGACGGTACTACATGAAAAGAATGCTCATTAACGCAACTCAGCCCGAAGAGTTGCGTGTTGCCCTGGTAGACGGCCAACGCCTCTACGATCTGGACATCGAATCGGGCGCCCGCGAGCAGAAAAAGGCCAACATCTACAAAGGCCGCATCACTCGCGTCGAACCCAGCCTCGAAGCCGCCTTCGTCGACTTTGGTTCCGAACGCCACGGCTTCCTCCCCCTCAAAGAAATTTCTCGCGAATACTTCAAGAAGAGCCCTGAAGGCCGCATCAATATCAAAGACGTGTTGAGCGAAGGCCAGGAAGTCATCGTTCAGGTTGAGAAAGAAGAGCGCGGCAACAAGGGTGCGGCGCTGACCACCTTTATCAGCCTGGCCGGCCGTTACCTCGTGCTGATGCCGAACAACCCGCGCGCCGGCGGCATTTCCCGCCGCATCGAAGGCGAAGAACGCAACGAACTGCGCGAAGCGCTGAACGGCCTGGTCGCCCCGGCCGACATGGGCCTGATCGTGCGTACCGCCGGTCTTGGCCGCTCCAGCGAAGAAATGCAGTGGGACCTCGATTACCTGCTGCAGCTGTGGAGCGCCATCAAAGAAGCCTCGCAGGATCGCGCCGCGCCCTTCCTGATCTATCAGGAAAGCAACGTGATCATCCGCGCCATCCGCGACTATCTGCGCCAGGACATTGGCGAAGTACTGGTCGACAGCGTCGAAGCCCAGGAAGAGGCCCTCAGCTTCATCCGCCAGGTGATGCCGCAGTACGCCAGCAAGATCAAGCTGTATGAAGACAGCGTGCCGCTGTTCAATCGCTTCCAGATCGAAAGCCAGATCGAGACCGCCTTCCAGCGCGAAGTGAAACTGCCGTCCGGCGGCTCCATCGTCATCGATCCGACCGAAGCCCTGGTGTCCATCGACATCAACTCAGCGCGCGCGACCAAAGGCAGCGACATCGAAGAAACCGCTCTGCAGACCAACCTGGAAGCGGCAGAAGAAATCGCCCGCCAGCTGCGCCTGCGCGACATCGGCGGTCTAATCGTCATCGACTTCATCGACATGACGCCGGCGAAAAACCAGCGCGCCGTGGAAGAGAAAGTCCGCGAAGCCCTGGAAGCCGATCGTGCCCGCGTGCAAGTCGGGCGCATCTCGCGCTTCGGCCTGCTGGAAATGTCCCGCCAGCGCCTGCGTCCGTCCCTCGGCGAGACCAGCGGCATCGTCTGCCCGCGCTGCAACGGCCAAGGCATCATCCGTGACGTCGAATCGCTGTCGCTGGCAATCCTGCGCCTGATCGAAGAAGAGGCGCTGAAAGATCGTACCGCCGAAGTTCGCGCCCAGGTACCGATCCCGGTGGCGGCCTTCCTGCTCAACGAGAAGCGCAACTCGATCACCAAGATCGAACTGCGCAGCCGTGCGCGCATCGTCATCCTACCGAACGATCACCTGGAAACCCCGCACTTTGAAGTCCAGCGTCTGCGCGACGACAGCCCGGAAGCCATCAGTGGCCAATCCAGCTACGAAATGACGGCCGCCGAAGTCGAAGAAGCCCAACCGGCTAGCGCCACCCGCACCCTGGTCCGCCAGGAAGCGGCGATCAAGGCCGCGCCGCGCACCACCCCGGTACAAGCCGCTCCGGTCGCTGAAGAAGTCGCCCAACCGGCTACCCAGCCCAGCCTGTTCAAAGGCCTGGTCAAGTCGCTGGTCAGCCTGTTCGCCGGCAAGGAAGAACAGCCGCCAGTAGTCGCCGAGAAGCAGCCGGCCGCCGAGCGCCAGCCGCGTAGTGATGAGCGCCGCAGCGGTCGCCAGCAGACCCGCAGCCGCAGTGGTCGTCGCGACGAAGAACGCAAGCCACGCGAAGAACGCCAGCCGCGTGAAGAGCGCCAACCGCGCGAAGCCCGTGAGCGTGATGACAGCCAGGCTCGCGAGCCGCAGGAAAATCGCCGCGAGCGGCCGCCACGCGAAGAGCGTAAGCCGCGTGAGGAGCGCAAGCCGCGCGAAGAGCGCGTGCGCGAATTGCGTGAGCCGCTGGACGGCCAAGGCCAAGCCCAAGCACTTGCCGAGGAGCGCGCCGAGCGCAAACCTCGCGAGGAGCGCCAGCCCCGCCCGCCGCGCGAAGAGCGTCAACCACGTGCCGCCGAACAGGCCGGCACCGAGGCCGAGGAACTGCCGAACGAAGAGCTGCTAAACGACGAGGAGCAGGATGCCGGCGAAGGCGGTGATCGTCCGCGCCGCCGCTCCCGTGGTCAGCGCCGTCGCAGCAATCGCCGCGAGCGCCAACGCGATGCCAACGGCAACCTGATTGAAGGCAGCGAAGAAGCCGGTGAAGTCGAAGTCGAAGCTGAAGGCGAAACCGTAGCTGCAGCCGCACTGGCTAGCGGTGCCGTGCTGGCCAGCCAACTGCCTAGTGAAGCGAGCAGCGAGCAACCGGCACAGGCGGAAGAAACCAGCAGCCCCGCAGTCGAAGCTGTAGCAGTGGAAAGCGAAACCTCGATGGTGGCAGCCCCTGAAGCACCGGCGATCGAGGTCAGTGCTCCAGTCGTGGTGGACACATCTGCGGTAGAAAGCCCGGTCGAAGCCGCACCGTCTGAGAGCACTCCAGCAGTGATCGCAGCAGAGCCGGTAGAACCGCTGGCAAGCCCGGTAGAGCAAGCCCCCGAGCCGGCCAGCGAGCCCGTAGCTGTAGCTGTCGTCAGCGAAGCGCCGCCAGCACCCGCCGTAACTGCCAGCGGGCGTGCCGCCAACGACCCGCGTGAAGTACGTCGCCGTCAGCGGGAAGCCGAGCGCCTGGCCAAGGAGACCGAGGAGCAGGCCGCCGCAGCCAGCGAGCCCGAGCCAGTGGCCCAGCCTGCCGAAGCAGGAAGCGACAGCCCGGCTGAGCAAGTAGCCGTTAGCGATGAGGAAAGCCGCGAAGGGGCCGCGCCAGCCGAGGCCGACGAGCGCAATGAAGCCACGGACGAGTCCAAACCTCTAGTTTAAGACTCCAATCCGCACAAAAAAGGGATGCTCAGGCATCCCTTTTTTGTTGGCCGGTATTTCATCGGAACGACTTTGCCGCCGGGTTCAACTCCGCTACGGCCAAGCGACTAAAGAACGTTCGGCTCGATCTCCAGAGCGACGCCGAAGCGCTCCGCGACATCCGCCTGAATGCGCTGGGCCAATGCCAACAGCTGGCGGCCAGTAGCGCGGCCATAGTTGACCAACACCAGGGCCTGCAAGCGATGCACGCCGGCATCGCCTTCGCGAAAGCCCTTCCAGCCCGCCCGCTCGATCAACCAGCCAGCTGCCAGCTTGACCTGGCCGTCAGACTGCGGATAGGCCACCAGATCGGCATGCTGCCGGCGCAAGCCCGCAGCCAGCGCGGCGGAAACCAGCGGATTCTTGAAGAAACTGCCGGCATTGCCAAGTTCGGCGGGATCCGGCAGCTTTTCGCTGCGAACGGCGCAGATCGCCCGGCTAACATCGCTGGCCGTCGGCGCACTGATGCCCTGCTCTGCCAGGCGCTGGCGCACCGGACCGTAGTCCAGATGCAACGCCGCCGTGCGACTCAGGGCCAGGCGCACCCGGAGGATCAGCCAGCGCCCGGCCTGCCGCTTGAACAGGCTGTCACGGTAGGCGAACTCGCACTCCGTCAGGGAAAACTCGCGTAGCGCGCCAGTCTCCCGGTCCAAGGCGGTGAGACCAACGAACACATCCTTCAGCTCGACGCCGTAGGCACCGATGTTCTGCATCGGCGCCGCGCCCACTGTGCCTGGGATCAGGCTGAGATTCTCCAGACCGGCCAACCCTTGCTGCAGGGTCCAGAGCACGAAGGGGTGCCAGGGTTCGCCCGCCTCCGCTTCGACGATCACCCGCTGGCCATCATCGCTGAGAGTGCGCAGCCCGCGGCTGGCCATGCGCAACACCAGAGCCTCGACATCGCGGGTCAGCAGCAGGTTGCTGCCGCCGCCAATCACCAGCAGCGACAGTTGCTGATGCGTCGCATAGGCCAGCGCCTCGCGCACCTGTTGGTCGTCATGGGCCTCGGTGAAAAGGCGCGCCTGCGCCTCGACGCCGAAGCTGTTGAGCGCTTTGAGCGAAACGCGCTCATACACCTGCAGACTCATAAGCGCTGCCGCACTTCGTCGAGCAAAGCCGCGCTGGCCTGCTCGATCAGCTCCAGCACCTGATCGAAGCCTTCGGCGCCACCGTAATACGGATCGGGCACCTCGCTCACCGCCAGTTCGTAACGGTGCAGGAACAGGTCCAGTTCGGCCTTGGCAGCAGGCGGACGCATGCGTTCGAGATCACGCAGGTTATTGTGATCCATGGCCAGGATCAGATCGAAACGGGAAAAATCCGCCAGTTCGACTTGACGCGCCCGCAGCGTCGAGAGGTCATAGCCACGCTGCTGAGCGGCCAGACGGGTGCGCGCATCGGCCGGCTTACCGACATGCCAGTCGCCGGTCCCCGCCGAATCCACCTCGACCCGTTCAACCAAGCCGGCTTCGCTCAGTTTGTGACGGAACACGCCTTCGGCGGTGGGCGATCGGCAGATGTTGCCGAGACAGACGAAGAGAATGCGCATCAAGCCCCCAGCAGGCGGCGGACGCGTTCGAGGTCTTCCGCGGTATCGACCCCCGCCGGCGGCGCCTGCAGGGCATCGGCGACGTGAATGCGCACGCCGTGCCAGAGCGCCCGCAGTTGCTCCAGACATTCGCCATCTTCCAGCCAGCACGGGCCCCAGGCGACGAAGTTATGGAGAAACTGCGCACGGTAGGCATAGATGCCGATATGCCGGCGATAGGGCACGCCGGCCGGCAACTGCTCGCGGCTGACGGCGAAGGCATCGCGCGCCCAAGGCAGCGGCGCGCGGCTGAAGGTCAGAGCTAGACCATTACGATCGGTGACGACCTTGACCACATTCGGATTGAACAGCGCGGCCGCCTCTGCGATCGGCTCGGCCAGGGTGGCGATCGCCGCTTCCGGGTGGGCGGCCAGATTGGCCGCCACCTGATCGATGAGCGCCGGCGGAATCAATGGTTCGTCACCCTGCACATTGACCACGATGGCATCGCCGGCCAACCCCAGTTGGCCAGCCACTTCGGCCAGGCGATCGGTACCGGAATTATGATCTTCACGGGTCAACAGCACTTCGGCGCCGAAACCCTGGCAGGCGGCGACGATGCGCGCGTCATCGGTGGCGACCACCACGCGCTGGGCCTGACTCTTACACGCTTGCTCCCAGACATGCTGGACCATCGGCTTGCCGGCGATGTCCTGCAGCGGCTTGCCGGGCAGGCGGGTGGAGGCGTAACGGGCGGGAATGACGACGGTGAAGGCCTGGCTCATTTCTCCAGACGCTCTTCGGCGCTGAGGGTGCGCGCCTCACTTTCCAGCATCACCGGAATGCCGTCGCGGATCGGGAACGCCAGACCGGCGCCCTTGCTGATCAGCTCGGTCTTGTCCTCGCTGAGCTTGAGCGGGCCTTTGGTAATCGGGCAGGCAAGAATATCGAGCAGTTTCGGGTCCATCGGTAATCCTTTGAGGTCAGAGGCGACCTGGCAGCAGGCGGGCCAATTGGGCGTCGAACCAGGTGACGAAAGCGACCGAGGGTGCGGCATCAACCGCCAGATACCACCAGTCGGCCGCGGCGAAGGTTCGGCATTTCACGGCATCCTTCTCGGTCATCAGCAATGGCAGCGACGGACTGAAAGCCAGTGCCTGCGCGCTGTACTGCGCATGGTCGGCGAAGGGATGCGGGATTGGCCGCCAGTTTAGCGCTTCGAGCGTATTGAAGAAACGCTGCGGGTTGCCGATGCCGGCCACCGCATGCAGTTGCTGACCAGGAGCGAAATAGCTAAGCGGCTGGCGCTGAGCGCTGGCCAGATTGACCAGCGCCGTCGGCCGCAGCTGGAAACCATAACCCAGCGTGACATCGTCGTCGGCACCGTTGTATAGCAGTGCGTCGACGCTGCGCAGGCGCTCGACCGGCTCGCGCAGCGGTCCGGCCGGCAGGCAGCGGCCGTTGCCCAGGCCGCGGGCGGCATCGATCAGCACCAGCTCAAGGTCACGGGCCAGACGGTAATGCTGCAGGCCGTCGTCACAGAGGATCAGGTCAAGCGTTTCGGCCGCGAGCAAGGCACGCACGGCTTGGGAACGGTCGGGATCGATCATCAGCGGCACGCCGGTGCGCTGGACGATCAGCAATGGCTCGTCGCCGGCGATGGCGGCACTCTGGTCAGCGCCAACTCGCCAGGGCAACTGCGGCGGCGTGGCCCCGTAGCCGCGGCTGACCACGCCGACCCTGAGGCCGCGCTGGCGGCAATGCTCGATCAGCCAGAGGATCAGTGGCGTCTTGCCGGTGCCGCCAACGGTGATATTGCCGACCACCACCACCGGCGCCGGGGCACGGTAGATAGCGCCCTCGCCGGCGAGGAAACGCCGGCGCTTGCGTTGCACCACGCCGCGGTAGAGCCACGCCAGCGGCCGCAGCAGATGCAACGCCGGATGCCCGGCATACCAGGCTGTGAGCAGACGATCGGCCAGGGCCATCAGGGCGCTGCCTGCGCCTCGATGGTGGTGATGCGCAGATGGCTGAAACCGAGCTTGCCGGCCACATCCATGGCGGTGACCACCGCCTGATGCGGAGTTTTGCCATCGGCGCTGATGGTCAGCGGCAGGCTGCTATCGCCGGCCGATTCTTTCTGCACCGCCGCCATCAGGGTAGTCAGATCGCTTTTCGCCAGCACCTGGCCATTCAGCGAATAACTGCCATCGGCGCTGATCGCCACTTCCAGTTGCTTCAGCTCGGTGGCTTCGGGCGGTGTGCCGCTCGCGGCCTCGGGCAGATCGACTTTCAGCTGGGTGGGGCGGCTGAAGGTGGTGGTGACCACGAAGAACAGCAGCAACACGAAGATCACGTCGATCAGCGAGGTTAGGTTGAGAAACACCTCTTCCCGGGCGACATTGCCCGCTCTGCGGCGGAACTTCACGCTTTGGGCACCTCAGCGAAATCGACTTCGCGATTACCCTGCACCACTTCCACCAGCTTGATCGCCTCCTGTTCCATGGCCACCACCAGTTCGTCGACTCGGCGCAGCAGGAAGCGGTGGAAGAACACGGCCGGAATCGCCACGATCAGGCCGGCCGCGGTGGTCACCAGGGCCTTGCCGATCCCGCCGGCGAGCATTGGCGCATTAGCCGTGCCGGTACCCATGAAGCCGGTGAAAATATCGATCATGCCGAACACCGTGCCGAGCAGACCGAGCAGCGGCGCCATGGCAGCGATGGTGCCGAGGGCGTTGAGGTAGCGCTCGAGCTCGTGGATGACACGGCTGGCCGCCTCTTCGATGCACTCTTTCATGATCTCGCGACCATGCTTGGAATTGGCCAGGCCGGCCGCCAGCACTTCACCGAGCGGCGAGGAGGCACGAATTTCCTTGAGTTTCTGCGCATTCAGCTGCTTGTTCTTGATCAACAACCAGACCTGACCGAGCAATTGCGGCGGCGAAACCCGGTTGGCGCGCAAGGTCCATAGTCTTTCGACGATGATGCCCATGGCGGCGATAGAACAGAGAATGATCGGCAGCATCATCCAGCCACCCGCTTTTACCAGTTCCCACACGGCATTGATTCCCCTTGGAAAAGTCGCGCCACTCTAGCATAGGGAGCGGATGCCGCCGACCGCCGCTGTTCTCATTTTTCCCGCCAGAACCGGCCCTGTTCGCGCAAACCGTGAGCGTCGCGATGGGCGCCTAATTCGATGCGCAGGGCGCCATTTTCCACGGTGTCGTAGGCCCGCACCTGCAGCGCCCGATAGCGCGCCACGACCTGAGGATGCGGATGACCGAAAGCGTTGTGCGCACCCCGGGAGAACAGCACCGCGCGCGGCTGCACCGCCTTGATAAAGGCCGCCGTCGAAGAGCTGCGACTGCCGTGATGTGGCGCCAGCAGCCAATCGGCCCGCACCTCGCGACCGGCATCGAGCAATGCCCGCTCGACGCGCGCATCGATATCGCCGGTCAATAGCAGAGCTTCGCCATTGGCTTCGACCCGCAACACGCAACTGGCCGGATTGCCCTCCTGCGCTACGGCCGAGCGCCAGGTGGTGAATCGCACCCCATCCCAGCTCCAACTGGCACCGTCGACACATGGCTCGGCCCCTAACACGGGTGGCAACGCCGCGGCCTCGCCGCTGAGCACTTGGTCTATTGGTAGTCCGCGCTGCACGGCTGGGGCGCCGCCGGCATGGTCGCTATCGGCATGGCTGAGCAGCAGCAAATCCAAGCGCCGCACATCCAGCCCGCGCAACGAGGGCAACACCACCCGCTCGCCGATGTCGAAGTCGCCATAGCGCGGCCCGGCGTCATACAGCAGCGCATGTTCATGGGTGCGCAGCAGCACCGCCAGGCCCTGACCGACATCCAATAACCAGACCTCCGCACGCCCCGGCGCCGGCGAGTTCGGTGGCGGAAAGAAGCACGGCAGCAGCATGGCCAGCCCCAACGCACGCATGGGGATACCGGTCGGCAGGAGCAGCAACAACGCCCCGCAGGCACTCAGCAGCCAAGCCCAAAATGGCAATGCCGTGGCCTGCCAGGCCGGAGCCCCGGCGGCGATCATGCCGAGTACACGGAACAACAGCTCCAGCAATCCACCCGCCAGCCACAGCACGGCCTCACCCAGCCCGGGCAATGGCAGCAGCACTGTGCCGAGCAAGGCCAGCGGCACCACGGCCAGACTGACCCAAGGCTCCGCGATCAGATTGGCCAGCGGTCCGCTGGCGCTGAGCGGCAGCCCAAGGGCTAGCAGCGCCGGCAATAACCCGATGGCCATGGTCCACTGCACCCGACCCCAACTGTGCCACCAGGACCAGGCACCCAGACGCCCGCTGAACACCAGGGCAAGCACCGCCACGGCGGCGAACGACAACCAAAAACCCGGCTGCAAGCTGGCCAGCGGCTCCGCCAGCAGTACGCCATTGAGCGCCAACAGCCAGGGCAGCCATACCCCCAGATGGCGAAAACGCAGGCGCCAGAGCAACACCATCGCCACCATCAGGCAAGCGCGCCGCACCGGCACCTCGAAGCCGGCGAGCAGGCCATAGCCGAGCGCCGCGGCGAATGCCAGCGCACAGGCCCAAGGCAGCCAGGGCCAGCGACTTGGCCACAGGCCCAAACGTGCCAGCCCGGCCACCAGGCCATAAACCAGCGCCGCCAGCAACGCCACATGCTGGCCGGAGATCACCAGTAAATGCACGGTGCCGGTGTCCTGCAGCACGCGCCAGTCGGCGACCGAAAGTCCCGAGCCGTCCCCCAGTACCAGGGCCGCCAGCGCGCCCTGGCGACCGAAGGCATCGACTGCGAGCAGGCGCTGGCGCAACTCATCGCGCCAGGCCGACGCGCCCTGCGCCGGGCTCAGGCGCTCGCCGCGCTTGACTGTGCCAACGGCGCCAATGCGCTGCGCCAGCAACCAGGCCTCGTAGTCGAACGACTGCGGATTGACCAGCCCATGGCCCCGCTTGAGCTTGACGGCCAGTTGCCAGCGCTCGCCGGCCTGCACTGGGGGGCCGTCATACCAGGCCAGGCGTAGACGCTGCGGCAGCTTGGCGCGCCGCGCAACGACCTGTTCGAGCTGAAAGCGCACTACCCCGGTATCGTGCTCCGGCAGCCCGGTCACCAGACCCTGCAAGATCAGGGTGCGACCATCCAACTCGGGAACCAGGCGATCGCTCAGCGCCCAGTGCGCCGAAGCGCAGGCCCAGCTGAAGCCGAAGAGAAAGAACGCCAGCGGATAGCTGCGAAACGGCAGCGCCATCAGGCCGACCAGCGGCAGAACCAGCAGCAACCACACCGGCGGCAACGCCGGGAGAAAACGCAGGGCCAATAGCCCCACGGCGAGCGCCAGCATCCCTGTGCGCATACGAGCGAGCTCCAGAAAACCTCGTCCATGAGTCTGCAGCGAACATAGGTACGGTCACTAAATCGCTGTCACAATCTGCGAAAGTGGCGTCCCTGCAATTCCGTGCATAATACCCCGGCATCACGTCCTGCCCGAGAAGCTTATGCCGCGACGCCTGTTCAAGCGCTACATGCCCAATCCGCAAAGCATCCGCGAGCACAAATCGCTGCGTTTTCTCGGCACTCTGATGCACGACCCCAACCTCTGGCACCTCAACCGCCACTCGGTGGCGCGGGCCATGGCCGTGGGCCTGTTCGCCGCCTTCATTCCCATTCCCATGCAGATGCTGCTGGCCGCCAGCCTGGCGGTGCCGGTGCGCAGCAATCTGCCGATTGCGGTGGGCCTGGTGTGGCTGACCAACCCGATCACCATGCCGCCGGTGTTCTACTGCACCTATAAGCTGGGTGCCTGGATCATGCAGGTACCGGCCGGTCAGGTCGGCGAACAGGTGTGGCCACGAATCGGCCGCTTCTTCGACGAGCCGTCGTGGGAGCTGATCCAGTTGATGTGGAAACCCATCCTGCAACCCTTTCTGCTCGGCTCGGTGGTCTGTGGCATTCTCGCCGCTCTTGGCGGCTATGTGTTGACCAGGCTGTACTGGCGCTGGTGGGTGCAGCGCAACTGGAACAAGCGCCGCGAAGCGCGACGAGAACGCACCCCATGAAAAACGCCGCTCGTAAGCGGCGTTTTTCATGGGCGTGAATCACTCGTAACGCAAGGCTTCCGCTGGCTGGATCTGCGCCGCGCGCCAGGACGGATAGAGGGTCGCGAGGAAACTCAGGGACAGCGCCGCAACGGCGATCAGCAACACGTCCGCTCCCTGCAACTCGGAGGGCAAGTTGCTGATGAAATACACATCCGAGCTGAAGATATGCTGGCCGCTGATCCGCTCCAGCCAGCCGACCAGGCTGCTGACATTCAGCGCGGCGATCACCCCGAGCACGACGCCGATAGAGGTGCCGATCACGCCGATGATCGAACCCTGGACCACGAAGGTGGCCATGATCTGCCCCGGCGTGGCACCGAGGGTACGCAGGATGGCAATGTCGCCGCCCTTGTCGGCCACCACCATGATCAGCGTGGCGATGATGTTGAAGGCCGCCACCGCGACGATCAGCAGCAACAGCAGGCCGATCATGGTCTTCTCCATCTTCATCGCGCTGAACAGGCTGCCCTGGGTCTGGGTCCAGTCGCTGGCGCGGTAGCCCTGCCCCAGCTGGCCGGCAAGCGCCGCCGCCACCTGGGGCGCCTGATACAGATCCTTCAGAGCCAGGCGCACGCTCTGTACCTGCCCCGGCTGCATGCGCTGCATGGCCGCAGCATCGGCAACATGGATCAGCGCCAGGTTGCCGTCCAACTCGGCGCCGACCTTGAACACGCCCACCACGTTGAGACGCTGCATGCGCGGGGTGATGCCGCCGGGCGCCGAACTGGCCTCGGGAATGATCAGGGTCAGCTTGTCGCCGACGTTGATACGGAAGCGCCGCGCGGTGATTTCACCGATGACCACGCCGAACCCACCCGGCTTGAGGTCATCGAGACGGCCCTGGACGATATGCTCGCCGATGATCGACACCTTGGGCTCTTCCTGCGGATCGACGCCGTTGATTTGCACCGACTGCATGGCGCCCTTGTACGACAGCATGCCCTCCAGCTCGCTGAACGGTGCCGCCGCCAGCACCTGCGGATTGGCTTCGGCCTTGCTCGCTACTGCACGCCAATCGTCCAGCGGCTGCACGCCAACGAGAGTGGCGTGCGGCACCATGCCGAGGATGCGCGCACTCATTTCCTTCTGGAAACCATTCATCACCGACAGCACCACGATCATCGCCAGCACACCGAGCGCCAGGCCGATCATCGAGGTCAGCGAGATGAACGAGATGTAGTGGTTGCGCCGCTTGGCTCGGGTATAGCGGCTGCCGATGAAGATCGAAAGAGGCCGGAACATCAGGCAGCCACCAGCCGGCCATCTTCCAGGCGCAGGATGCGATCCATCTGCCCGGCCAGCTCGGGGTCGTGGGTCACCACCAGGAAGGCGGTGTTCGACGAGCTGCTCAGTTCACGCATCAGCTCCTGGATGCCCTGGGCGGTGTGATGGTCGAGGTTGCCGGTGGGCTCGTCGAGCAGCACCAGACCGGGCTGGTTGACCAGCGCCCGGGCGATGGCCACGCGCTGACGCTCGCCACCGGACAGCTCGGCCGGCTTGTGCGTCAGGCGATGACCGAGACCGACCCGCTGCAGCAAGGCCGTGGCCCGCTCACGCGCCGCGGGAATCGCAGTCTTGCCGATCAACAGCGGCATGCACACGTTCTCCAGCGCGGTGAACTCCGGCAGCAGGTGGTGGAACTGGTAGACGAAGCCCAGCTCACGATTGCGCAACAGACCGCGGGCCTTCTCGTTAAGCGCCGACAGCTCTTCGCCGGCCAGCCAGACGCTGCCCTGACTGGGGGTATCCAGGCCGCCGAGCATGTTCAGCAAGGTGCTCTTGCCCGAACCGGAGCTGCCGACGATCGCCACTCGCTCGCCCGCCTGCAATTCCAGTTCGAGGCCAGCCAGCACTTCCACCGACTGCGGGCCCTCGTCATAGCTCTTGCCCAGGTTGCGGCAACTCAGAACAACTTGCTTACTCATAACGTAACGCCTCCGCAGGCTCGGTACGTGCGGCACGCCAGGCCGGATAAAGAGTGGCGAGGAAACTCAGGACCAGCGCCGCGCCGCACACCAGGACGACGTCTTCGCGCATCAGCTGCGACGGCAGGTAATCGATGAAATACACATCGGCATTGAGGAATTTCAGCCCCAGTAGGCGCTCCAGCGCGGCGATCCAGCTGCTGATGTTGAGCGCCGAGACCATCCCCAGCACCGCGCCGATCAGGGTACCGACCACGCCGATCACCGTGCCCTGGACCATGAAGATGCGCATGATCTGCTGCGGCGTCGCGCCCAGGGTGCGGAGGATGGCGATATCGCCCTTCTTGTCGGTGACCACCATGACCAGGGTGGAAATGATGTTGAACGCCGCCACCGCCACGATCAGCAACAGCAACAGGCCGATCATCGCCTTCTCCATGCGGATCGCCTGATACAGATTGCCGTGCGAGCGCGTCCAGTCACGGGCATAGTAGTCCTCGCCGAGGCGCTGGGCGATGTCCCAGGAAATCCGCGGTGCCTGGAACAGATCGGCGAACTTGAGGCGCACGCCCTGCACCTGCCCGGGCTTCCAGCGATGCAGACGGGCGATGTCGTCCAGGTTGGCCATGGCCACATGGCCGTCGATCTCGCCAGCGCCGACATGGAAGATACCGACCACGGTGAAACGCTTGATCCGCGGGAACATGCCGGCCGGGGTCACCGTCACTTCCGGGGCGACGAAGGTGAGCTTGTCGCCGACACCGACGCCGAGCTTGGTCGCCGCCTTGTCGCCGATGACGATGCCGAAGCTGCCGGCCTTGAGGTCATCCAGACTGCCCTGGCGGAAGAAATCGCCGATGATCGACACCTTGCGCTCTTCCTGCGGGTCGACGGCGTTGATCAGCACCTTCTCGACCTGGCCGTTATTGGTCAACAGCCCCTGCATCTGGGTAAAAGGCGCGGCGGCCACGACCTGCGGGCGTTTCAGCACCTTGGCCGCCATGCCGCGCCAGTCGCTGATCGGCTCCGGCGATTCGATGGTGGCGTGCGGCACCATGCCCAGCACGCGGGTGCGCATCTCGTAATCGAAGCCGTTCATCACCGACAACACCACGATCATCACCAGCACGCCGAGGGCGAGGCCGATCATCGAAGTCAGGGAGATGAAGGAAACGAAATGGCTACGACGCTTGGCACGCGTGTAGCGGGCGCCGATGAACACGGACAGCGGTCTGAACATAGAAAGAGTTGGTTCGCTGGCGAAAGAGGAAACGTCCTTGTGGCGGGGCCTGGCGAGCAGCTTTACACTCAGACCACTGCTAATTCCATGGGTTCGCCATGTCGACACAAGATGAAGATGAGCGCCGCGAATACTATCGTATCGACGACACGATCGCACTGGAATTCACCCTCCTGGACGGTGCCGAAGCCACCGCCAGCGAAGCGCTCCACGACAGCTCGCCACTGTTCAACCTGCTCAGCGAACTGCACCTGCTGGACTACGAGTCACAGCACCTGCTGCGGCATATCAGCGAGCGCGACCGCACCCTGGCCAACTACCTGAAAGTCATCAACAAGCGCACCGACCTGCTCGGCCAGGCACTGGCGCAAAACCTGCTGCGCGAGATCGGCCCGTTGCGCCAGGTCAGCATGTCCGAAGGCGGGCTGGGCTTCGACCACCCGCAGCCCATTGCGCTGGGTAGCCATCTGGCCATGAAGATGGTGCTGATGCCGCAGGCCCTCGGTCTATTGGTACGCGCCGTGGTGATCCATTGCCAGCCGCAGGACAACGGCTCGTATGACATCGGCACCGAATTCGAGGCCATGAGCGACGCGCAGCGTCAGTTGCTGGCCCGGCATATCCTGCAAAAACAGGCGCTGGAGCGGCGGCAGGCGCGCGAGCAACTCTGACCTTCCGACCGCCTGCTGAGGGAGACCGGCCATGTTGCGCCTGCTGTTGATCTTCGCCCTCCTCTGCCCGCTCACTGGCTGGGCGGAGACCATCGAAATCCCCCTCGGCCAGCAAGGCGCAGCGAATATCCGCCTGCCTGCTCGCGGCGAATCGCAGCAAGCGGTACTGCTGCGCTTCGGCCTCGCCGATCAGGAACATGCGCCGGTCGGCCAGCCGCCGATCACCCGCTGGGACTACCGTGAATTCAGTCTGTACTTCGAAAGCGGCCGGGTAATCGACAGAGTCATCCACCACCACCCGCGCTACCCCGCGCAATTGCCGGATGCACAGCAGCAACCTAAGGAGTCCCCGTGACACAGATCTACGGCCACCGCGGCGCCAAAGGCGAAGCCCCGGAAAACACCCTGAGCAGCTTCCAGAAATGCCTCGAGCACGGGGTTCGCCGCTGCGAACTGGACCTGCACCTGTCGCGTGACGGCGAGTTGATGGTGATTCACGACTCGAGCCTGAAGCGCACCACCGGCCATCGCGGCAAAGTCGTCGAACACGATGCTGCCGAACTGGCGCAATACGATGCCCGCCTAGGCGGCCCAGGCTGGCCGCAACCCTGCCCCATTCCACGCCTGGCCGAACTGTTCGAGCAATGTCCGTTCGAGCACTGGCAGCTGGAGGTCAAAAGCGCTTCGCGCGAGCGCGCGGCGCGCACCGTGCTGGCGATCCAAGAATTGGTCAGGGAATACGGGATAACCGATAGGGTCACCGTCACTTCCAGCTCGCGGGAGGTGTTGCGCGCCCTCAACGAGCTGACCCCGCAGCTGGCACGCGGCCTGGTGGCCGAATACGCTTGGCTCGACCCGATCAAGGTGGCGCAGAGCTATGGCTGCCACCTGCTGGCGCTGAACTGGACGCTGTGCACCCCCGAGCGCTTGCTCAGGGCACAAAAGCAGGGTTTGCACGTGTCAGTGTGGACGGTCAACGAGCCGGCGCTGATGCGCCGGCTCGCCGATTTCGGCGCGGATAGCCTGATTACAGACTTTCCCGGTTTGGCCAGCGCCACGCTCGGGAATCGCTGAAGAAATCCCCTCCGACCGGCTCAGGCCACCGGTCGGAGCCGCTCAAAAAAGCCGGTTGAGACCATCGAACGCCGCCACCCGATAGGCTTCGGCCATGGTCGGGTAGTTGAAGGTGGTATTGACGAAGTACTTGATGGTATTCGCCTCGCCCTTCTGGTTCATGATCGCCTGACCGATGTGCACGATCTCCGAGGCCTGGTAGCCGAAGCAGTGCACACCCAGCACTTCCAGGGTTTCGCGGTGGAACAGAATCTTCAGCATGCCCACCGGCTCGTTGGAAATCTGCGCCCGTGCCATGCCCTTGAAGAATGCCTTGCCCACTTCATAGGGGATCTTCGCCTGGGTCAGCTCCTTCTCGTTTTTGCCGATCGAGCTGATCTCCGGAATGGTGTAGATGCCGGTCGGCACGTCATCGACGAAGCGCCAGCTGTCATTCTCGACAATATTGCCGGCAGCCGAACGGCCCTGGTCATAGGCGGCACTAGCCAGGCTCGGCCAGCCGATCACATCGCCAACCGCGAAGATGTTGGAGATCGAGGTGCGGTAGCTGTGGTCCACCTCGATCTGCCCGCGGCTGTTGACCTTGATCCCGATGTTCTCCAGGCCCAGCTTGTCGGTGTTGCCGGTGCGCCCGTTGCACCACAACAGCGCGTCGGCCTTGATCTTCTTGCCGGACTTCAGGTGCAGAATCACGCCGTCGTCCACGCCCTCGATGCGCTCGTATTCCTCGTTGTGGCGGATCAGCACGTTCTGGTTGCGCAGGTGATAGCTGAGCGCATCGGAGATTTCGTCGTCGAGGAAGCTCAGGAGCTGGTCGCGGTTGTCGATCAGGTCGACCAGCACGCCGAGGCCGCTGAAGATCGAGGCGTATTCACTGCCGATCACCCCGGCTCCGTAGATGATCAACCGGCGCGGCGTGTGGGTCAGGCTGAGGATGGTGTCGCTGTCGTAGACCCGCGGGTGGTTGAAGTCGACATCGGCCGGGCGATAGGGCCGCGAGCCGGTGGCGATGATGACCTGCTTGGCCACCAGCTTCTCCACCACGCCGTTCGGGCAGACCACCTCGATGGTCTGCTCGTCGGCGAAGCTGCCGGTGCCGAAGAACATGTCGATGCGGTTGTGCGCGTAGTAGCCGGTACGCGAGCTGACCTGCTTGGCAATCACCTTCTCGGCGCTCTTCAGCACGTCCGGGAAGGAGAACCAGCGCGGCTCGCCGATCTGGCGGAACAGCGGGTTGGTGTTGTACTGCATGATCTGCCGCACCGAGTGACGCAGCGCCTTGGACGGGATGGTGCCGAGGTGCGTGCAGTTGCCGCCCACTTCGCGGCGGCTGTCGACAACCGCCACCTTAAGACCGCTCTTCGCCGCGCTCATCGCCGCACCTTCACCCGCGGGACCCGAACCGAGCACCACTACGTCGTAGTTGTAGACCGCCATGCTTACTCCTTTTCAACAGGCCGCGGCGCTTTGGTGCTCCGCGGCTGCACCACAGCTCATGGCTGTGGCGAACACAATTATTGCCCGTCCCGCCAGGAACTGCCCTGCAGCTTAAACCCGGCGACTGGCGCTGCACATTAGCGCTTGGTCGTGGGGTAGGCGAATTTTGTCGCCACTACAAAGCCCCCGCCTCCGCCGCAGGCAACAAGCGGCGAAACGCGCTGCTGGCGCGACTGCGAAAACCGCTGCCATCACGACTGACGAACAACGCCGCAATACCCTTTTCCTCCGCAAAAGCCAGACCGCGCTCAGTCCCCAGCACCATCAGTAGAGTCGACAAGCCATCGGCACGCAGGGCCGAACGCGCCACCACAGTGACGGCCGCCAGCGGGTGAGTCACCGGCGCGCCAGTGTGGGGATCGATGGTATGCGAATAGCGCTGCCCGCCGACTTCGAAATAATTGCGGTAATCACCGGAGGTGGACACACCATAACCCTCCAGCGCCAAGGTCAGCTGGGCCACCTGGCGATCATCGCGCGGCGCTTCGATGGCGATGCGCCAGGGCGAGCCATCCGGCTTGCGGCCGCGTACCTTGAGCTCACCGGTGATATCCAGCAGGTAACTGCGCAGCCCCAGCTCGTCCAGCCGCCGAGCGACACGATCGACCGTGTAACCCGCGGCAATGCTGTTGAAATCCACCTGCACGGCGGCATCTTTACACAGCTGCTGGCCGTCGATGCGCAGGTGCTGATGGCCAACATTGGCGCGCACCTGGGCGATTTCTTCTGCACTCGGCACCCGCTCACTGCGCGACTGTGGACCGAAGCCCCAGAGGTCGAGCAATGGCTCGATCGTCAGGTCGAAGGCCCCATCGCTGTCGCGGGCCAACGTCTCGCCCACACGCACCAGTTCCAGCACCGGCGCCGGCATCGCCTGGCAACTGCCGGCCGGCAGGGCATTGAAACGGGAAATCAGCGAGTCGCTGCGGTAGGTGGACATCTGCGCATCCACCTCGGCGAGAATCGCCTCGACCTCGGCGCGCAGGCGCTGCTGCCCGGGCGCCCGGGCCTGCGCCACATACTTGAGCGAATAATGGCTGCCCATGGTCGGCCCGGAAAACTCTTCGATCCTGTCGCCGCAGCCAGCCAGCAGCAGGCTAGCCAGCACCACTAACACTCGCGTATCAAGCCGCACAAACACTCCCCCGCAGAGCCCTTGGCTTCGCTCAAGTGAGCCCAATACACCGCCGGTCAAACGCAAAACGGGAGCCGAAGCTCCCGTTTTGTCATACATAACCGACGCTTAGCGCGGGAAGGCTGGCGGGTTGACCCCGGCCATCTCTTCCATCACGCGCACCACCTGGCAGCTGTAACCGAACTCGTTGTCGTACCACACGTAGAGGACCACGCGGTTGTCGTTGCAGATGGTCGCTTCGGCATCGACCACACCGGCGTGGCGCGAGCCGACGAAGTCGGTGGACACCACTTCCTGCGAGGCGACGTAATCGATCTGCTTCTGCAGTTCCGAATGCATGGCCATCTGGCGCAGGTACTCGTTGACCTCATCGCGCGTGGTGGACTTCTCAAGGTTCAGGTTGAGAATGGCCATCGACACGTTCGGCGTCGGTACGCGAATGGCGTTGCCGGTCAGCTTGCCTTTCAGGATCGGCAGCGCCTTGGCCGCAGCGGTGGCCGCACCGGTTTCGGTGATGACCATGTTCAGCGGTGCGCTACGACCACGGCGATCGCCTTTGTGGAAGTTGTCGATCAGATTCTGGTCGTTAGTGTAGCTGTGTACGGTTTCCACATGACCATTGACGATGCCGTACTGGTCATTGATCGCTTTCAGCACCGGTACGATGGCATTGGTGGTGCAGGACGCCGCGGAGATGATCTTGTCGTCTGCGGTGATTTCGCTGTGGTTGATGCCGTGCACGATGTTCTTCAGCGCGCCCTTGCCAGGAGCGGTGAGCACCACGCGAGCAACACCCGGGCAGGCCAGGTGCTGGCCGAGGCCGTCGGCATCACGCCATACGCCGGTGTTATCGACCAGCAGGGCGTTCTTGATGCCGTACTGGGTGTAATCGACTTCCTTCGGGTCTTTGGCGTAGATCACTTGGATCAGGTTGCCGTTGGCGGTCAGGGTGTTGTTGGCCTCATCGATGGTGATGGTGCCGTCGAACTTGCCATGTACCGAGTCGCGGCGCAGCAGGCTGGCACGTTTGACCAGATCATTGCTCGCCCCTTTGCGCACGACGATGGCGCGCAGACGCAGGCCGTCGCCACCACCGGTCTTCTCGATCAGGATACGCGCCAGCAGGCGGCCGATGCGACCGAAGCCGTAGAGCACCACGTCGGTGCCTTCACGGCCGGAGCCGTTCTGCTTGCCGACCACATCAGCCAGCTCGTCCTTGACGAACTGCTCGAGGCTGCGAGCGCGGCCTTCGGCCTTGAACTTGGCAGCCATCTTGCCCAGGTCGACCGAGGCGGCGCCCAGCTTGAGCTCGCTCATGGCCTTGAGGATCGGGAAGGTATCGTGCACCGACAGTTCGCTGTCGTTGGCCAGACGATGGCGGGCGAAGCGGTGGGCTTTCAGAATGTCGATCACCGAACGGTTGATCAGACCACGGCCGTAGATCGAGGTCACTACGCTGTTATTGCGGTAGAGCTGGCCAATCAGCGGAATCATCGCTTCCGCGAGGGCTTCACGGTCAATCCACTCACCGAGACACTGGTCGGGCTTCTGAGTCACGGGCAGTACCTTCCACATGTAGGGGCTGAAAAAAGGGGCTACATTATGACGGCGCCAGATGGCGACGGCAATCGGCAGCCGCGCTGACACTGACAGCAGGTCATCAGGATAGTTACAATCCGCCGGTCCATTTCCCGACCGGAGCGACGACCGCCCGTGCCCGTATTGCGCCTTCCCCCCCTGCCCGCTGCGGCGGGCAAACAGCACTGGGGCAACCTGCCGGGTGCCGCGCTGTCTCTCGCCATCGCCGAGGCCGCGAGCGCCGCCAAGCGCTTCACCCTGCTGCTGACCGCCGATAGCCAGGCCGCCGAGCGTCTGGAGCAGGAACTCGGCTTCTTTGCTCCGGAGCTGCCGGTGCTGCATTTCCCCGACTGGGAAACCCTGCCCTACGACCTGTTCTCGCCGCACCAGGACATCATTTCCCAGCGCATCGCCAGCCTCTACCGTTTGCCGGAGCTGAGCCACGGCGTGCTGGTAGTGCCGATCACCACCGCCCTACACCGCCTGGCGCCGACACGCTTCCTGCTCGGCTCCAGCCTGGTGCTGGACGTTGGCCAGAAGCTGGATGTCGAGCAGATGCGCCTGCGCCTGGAAGCGGCCGGCTATCGCTGCGTGGATACCGTCTACGAGCATGGCGAGTTCGCCGTGCGCGGCGCGCTGATCGATCTATTTCCGATGGGCAGCGAGCAGCCCTTCCGCATCGACCTGTTCGACGACGAGATCGAGACGCTGCGCACCTTCGACCCGGAGACCCAGCGCTCAATCGACAAGGTCGCATCGATCCGCCTGCTGCCGGCCCGCGAGTTCCCGCTGGACAAGAAGGCCGTCACCGACTTCCGCGGGCGCTTCCGCGAACGCTTCGACGTCGATTTCCGCCGCTGCCCGATCTATCAAGACCTGACCAGCGGCATCACCCCGGCCGGCATCGAGTACTACCTGCCGCTGTTCTTCGAAGAAAGCGCCACCCTGTTCGACTACCTGCCGCAGGACACCCAGGTGTTCTCCCTGCCGGGCATCGAGCAGGCCGCCGAGCAGTTCTGGCACGACGTGCGTAACCGCTACGAGGAGCGCCGCGTCGATCCGGAACGACCACTTTTGCCGCCAGGTGAATTGTTCCTGCCGGTCGAGGACTGCTTCGCCCGCCTGAAGAACTGGCCGCGGGTGATCGCCAGCCAGGAGGATGTCGAGCCTGGCGTCGGTCGCGAACGCTTCCATGCCCGCCCGCTGCCCGAACTGGCGATCCAGGCCAAGGCCCACGAGCCACTCGCCGCGCTGCGCCGCTTTATCGAGGAATATCCGGGCCGCGTGCTGTTCGGCGCCGAATCCGCCGGCCGTCGCGAGGTGCTGCTCGAGCTGCTCGCCCGCCTCAAGCTGAAGCCACTGGAAGTCCGCGGCTGGCCGGAGTTTGCCGCCAGCGGTGAGCGTCTGGCAATCTGCATCGCGCCGCTGGACGAGGGTCTGCTGCTCGACGAGCTGGCCCTGATCGCCGAGAGCCCGCTGTTCGGCCAGCGCGTCATGCAGCGCCGGCGCCGCGAGAAAGGCCGCGACGCCGGCGACAACGTGATCAAGAACCTCGCCGAGCTGCGCGAAGGCGCGCCGGTGGTGCATATCGACCACGGCGTCGGCCGCTATCTGGGGCTGATCACCCTGGAAATCGACGGCCAGGCCGCCGAATTCCTCGCCCTGATGTACGCCGAGGAAGCCAAGCTCTACGTGCCGGTCGCCAGCCTGCACCTGATCGCCCGCTACACCGGCAGCGACGACGCCCTCGCCCCGCTGCACCGGCTCGGCTCGGAAACCTGGCAGAAGGCCAAGCGCAAGGCCGCCGAGCAGGTGCGCGACGTCGCCGCCGAGCTGCTCGACATCTATGCCCGCCGCGCCGCCCGCGAGGGCTTCGCCTTCCGCGACCCGGGCGCCGACTACGCCACCTTCAGCGCCGGCTTCCCCTTCGAGGAAACCCCGGACCAGCAGACCGCCATCGACGCCGTACGTGAGGACATGCTCGCGGCCAAGCCGATGGACCGCCTGGTCTGCGGCGACGTCGGCTTCGGCAAGACCGAAGTGGCCATGCGCGCCGCCTTCCTCGCCGTGCACAGCGGCAAGCAGGTGGCCGTACTGGTGCCCACCACCCTGCTCGCCCAGCAGCACTACAACAGCTTCCGCGACCGCTTCGCCGACTGGCCGGTGACGGTCGAGGTGATGAGCCGCTTCAAGTCGGCCAAGGAAGTCGAAGGCGCGGTGCGGCAGCTGGCCGAAGGCAAGCTGGATATCGTCATCGGCACCCACAAGCTGCTGCAGGGCGATGTGAAGTTCCACAACCTCGGCCTGGTGATCATCGACGAAGAGCACCGCTTCGGCGTGCGTCAGAAGGAACAGCTCAAGGCGCTGCGCAGCGAGGTGGACATCCTCACCCTCACCGCGACTCCCATTCCGAGAACGCTGAATATGGCGGTGTCGGGCATGCGCGACCTGTCGATCATCGCCACCCCGCCGGCGCGCCGGCTGTCGGTGCGCACCTTCGTGATGGAGTCCAACAAGCCCACCATCAAGGAGGCCTTGCTGCGCGAGCTGCTGCGCGGCGGCCAGGTCTACTACCTACACAACGATGTGAAAACCATCGAGAAGTGCGCCGCCGACCTCGCCGAACTGGTGCCGGAAGCGCGCATCGGCATCGGCCACGGACAGATGCGCGAGCGCGACCTCGAACAGGTGATGAGCGACTTCTACCATAAGCGTTTCAACGTGCTGATCGCCTCGACCATCATCGAGACCGGCATCGACGTGCCGAGCGCCAACACCATTCTCATCGAGCGCGCCGACAAGTTCGGCCTGGCCCAGCTGCACCAATTGCGCGGCCGGGTCGGCCGCAGCCACCACCAGGCCTATGCCTACCTGCTGACGCCGCCACGTCAGCAGACCACCGACGACGCACAGAAGCGCCTGGAAGCCATCGCCAATGCTCAGGACCTCGGTGCCGGCTTCGTCCTCGCCACCCACGATCTGGAGATCCGCGGCGCCGGCGAGCTGCTTGGCGATGGCCAGAGCGGGCAGATCCAGGCGGTCGGCTTCACGCTTTATATGGAAATGCTCGAACGCGCGGTGAAAGCCATTCGCAAGGGCGAGCAGCCGAACCTCGAACAGCCGCTCGGCGGCGGCCCGGAGATCAACCTGCGCCTGCCGGCGCTGATCCCCGAGGACTACCTGCCGGATGTGCATGCGCGACTGATCCTCTACAAGCGCATCGCCTCGGCCGCAGACGAGGATGGCCTGAAAGAACTGCAGGTGGAGATGATCGACCGCTTCGGCCTGCTGCCGGAGCCGACCAAGCACCTGGTGCGCCTGACCCTGCTCAAGCTGCAGGCGGAAAAGCTCGGCATCAACAAGGTCGACGCCGGCCCGCAGGGCGGGCGCATCGAGTTCGCCGGCAATACCTGCGTCGATCCGCTGACCCTGATCAAGCTGATCCAGAGTCAGCCGAACCGTTACAAGTTCGAAGGCGCCACCCTGTTCAAATTCCAGGTGCCGATGGAGCGCCCGGAAGAACGCTTCAATACACTGGAGGCGCTGTTCGAGCGCCTCGCACCGCAATCTGCTTAAAGGACTGACTTCATGCGTATCTTCCGCCATCTGGCCCTGCTACTCGCTTTGTTCGCCCCGCTGGCCATGGCCGATGGGCAGTATCAGGTCGAACTGATCGTCTTCCGCCAGGCCGGCGACCCGCTGCCGGCCAGCCAGCCGGCGCCGGACGACTGGGCCGCAGGCGCGCAGGCGATCGCCGGCAGCGAGCGCGGCACCGCCCTGGATGACGCCGCCGCCAAGCTGAGCCCGGACAACGGCTATCAGGTGCTGCTGCACAAGGCCTGGGCGCAGAACCTGTCTGCCACGCCGAGCAAGGTCGCGGTCGCGGAAGGCAACCAGCAGTTCGGCCATCACCCGGTTGAAGGCACCGTCACGCTTACCCAGGTGCGCTTCACCGATGTCGCCCTGGACTTCTGGATCAACCGCTTCGATGCCGACGGCTTGCTCACCGGCAGCGAGCGCCTGAAGCAGAACGCGCGCCTGAAGAATGGCGAGCTGACCTATCTGGATCACTCCAACCTCGGCGTACTGATCAAGATCGTGCCGCTGTAACCGGCATGGACAGCATCTCGGCATTCGTCGCACGGCTGCGCAGCCTGCCCTGGACCAATGCCTTCGATGCCGCCACCCTGCGTCGCGGCGAGGGTTATGCCCGCGAGCAGCGCGTCCACGCCGTCGAGCTCAGCGGCCAGCAGCTCACCGCCCATTGCCGCGGCTCGGGCAAGCACAACTACCGCCAGCTGATCCGTCTCGACCCCGCCTTCGCGGCGGTCGCCGGCCGCTGCAGCTGCCCGGTCGGCTACAACTGCAAGCATGTGGTCGCGGTGCTCCTGCACCTGCTGGAGCAGCCGCCGCAAGCCGAGATACCAACGGCACGGCTGGAACGTCGCATCGACGACCTGCAGCCCACCCCCCTGCTCAGCCTCGGCAGCCTCACTCACGCCTACTACGATCCGCGCAACGCACGCACCCTCAGCAGCTACCAGCACCGTGCCGGGCTGGCCTTTCTTTATGAAGGCGAAAAAACCCATGGCCGCCTGGGCAAAACTGGACGGTTCCGCGCCGTCCGCGACCACGAGATACTCTCCATCGCCCGCCAACCGCAGGCCGAGCAGGCCTTGCGCAAGATCCTGCAGCAGTGCGGCTTCAGCCCCTCCCTGCGACAAAGCCAGGCGCTGCCCCCGGACTCGGCGGAAATGTTCGAACTGCCCAGCGAGGAGGCTTGGCTGAATTTCGTCCAACAGCAGTTGCCCGCACTACAGGCACAGGGCTGGCAAATCGAGATCACGCCTGGCTTCGCTTTCGACCTCACCCCGGTGGACAGCTGGTACGCCGAGCTCGACGAAGCGCCCGAGCACGATTGGTTCGAGCTGGAACTGGGCATCGTCGTCGACGGCCGGCGCATCAGCCTGTTGCCGGTGCTGCTGCGTTTGATCCAGCGCACCCCGGAACTGCTCAGTGCCCAGAGCCTGGCCAAGCGCGCGGATTCAGAAATGCTGCGCCTACAGCTCGACGCCCAGCGCTCGACGGACGGCCAGCCACTGCAAGTGCTGCTGCCCTTCGGCCGCCTCAAGCCAGTGTTGAGCACCCTCGGCGAACTCTATCTACCCGATCAGCCAGCCAGCGCCAGCCTGCGTCTGGCCGCCCCCGACGCCGCGCGCCTGCAGGGCCTGGACGGCCTGGAGCTGCACTGGCAAGGCGGCGAGCGCCTGCGCGAATTCGCCCACAAGCTACGCGACTGCCAGCATACCGTCGTCGCGCCGCCCCTTGGCCTGAATGCCGAATTACGCCCCTACCAGCTCGACGGCCTGAGCTGGATGCAGACGCTGCGCGAACTGGAAACCGGCGGCGTGCTGGGCGATGACATGGGCCTGGGCAAGACCTTGCAAAGCCTGGCCCACCTGCTCACGGAAAAGCGCGCCGGACGCCTCGACCGCCCGGCTCTGGCGGTGATGCCCACCAGCCTGATTCCCAACTGGCAGGACGAAGCCGCACGCTTTACTCCCGCGCTGCGTGTGCTGGCCCTGCACGGCCCGCAGCGCCAGCAGAATTTCCCGCATCTGGCCGACTACGATCTGCTGCTGACCACTTACGCCTTGCTGCCCCGCGACCTCGAGCGGCTACGCCAGCAACCCTTGCACGTGCTGATCCTCGACGAAGCGCAGTACATCAAGAACCCGACCAGCAAGGCGGCCCAGGCCGCCCGACAGCTCGAGGCGCGACAACGCCTGTGCTTGACCGGCACGCCGCTGGAAAATCACCTGGGCGAACTCTGGTCGCTATTCCACTTCCTCATGCCCGGCTGGCTCGGCGACAACAAACAGTTCAACCGCGACTACCGCACGCCGATCGAAAAGCATGGCGATCCCGCCCGCCTGGCTCACCTCAATGCGCGACTCAAGCCGTTCCTGCTGCGGCGCAAGAAGGAAGAGGTGGCCAAGGAACTGCCGGCCAAGAGCGAAATCGTTCACTGGGTCGAACTCAACGAGGCGCAACGCGACCTCTACGAGACGGTACGCCTAGCGATGGACCGCAAGGTGCGCGAGGAAATCGAGCGTAAGGGCCTGGGCCGCAGCCAGATCGTCATCCTTGAGGCGCTGCTGAAGCTGCGCCAGGTCTGTTGCGACCTGCGCCTGGTGAAGAGCGAAATGCCCGGGCGCAAGATCGGCAGCCATTCGAGCAAGCTCGACAGCCTGCTGGAGATGCTCGCCGAACTGCTCGAAGAGGGCCGCCGCGTGCTGCTGTTCTCGCAATTCACCTCGATGCTCGCGCTGATCGAAGAAGAACTGCAGCACCGCGAACTGCCCTATGTGCAGATCACCGGCGCCACCCGCGATCGGCGTACGCCGGTGCGGCGCTTTCAGAACGGTGAAGTGCCGCTGTTTCTGATCAGCCTTAAGGCCGGTGGCACCGGCCTCAATCTGACCGCCGCCGATACCGTGATCCACTTCGATCCCTGGTGGAATCCGGCGGCGGAAAACCAGGCCACCGACCGCGCCTATCGCATCGGCCAGGACAAGCCGGTATTCGTCTACAAGTTGATCGCCCGCGGCACCGTCGAGGAAAAGATCCAGCAGTTGCAGCAACGCAAAGCCGCCCTCGCCGCTGGCGTACTGGAAGGCGACGAGAAGGCCGATTGGCAGATTCAGCCGGAGGACATCGATGCCCTATTCGCCCCGCTGCCGGGCGCGTCCGGCAAGCGCACAGGACGTTGAGCAGCTCGCAGGCTCTTAGAGTCTGTTTACGATCTCGCGTGCTAGAGCCAGACAAGGCGAAATCGGGCGAAGAAGCGCAGTTTACGCGTTGTAAATGAGCATTCTGAGCCCGATTTCAACGCCGTATGGCCGACGCGCAGCAGATCGTAAACAGGCTCTTACGCGCCCAGCACCCGCGCCAGCACCGCCTTGACCTGGTTCATGCCATCGGCCAGTGCCCGCTCGATCTCGGCCATGGTGATCACTCCAGACGACTTGCCCGCTGCCGGGTTCACCACCAGCGCCAGACAGGCATAGGGCAGCTCCAGCTCGCGTGCCAGCACGGCTTCCGGCATCCCGGTCATGCCGACAATGTCGCAGCCGTCGCGCTCCAGTCGAGCGATCTCTGCTACGGACTCCAGCCGCGGGCCTTGGGTGCAGGCGTACACGCCGTGGCCACTATAAGCACAGCTTTCTGCCATCAGCGCAGCGGTCAGCTGCCGGCGCAGGCGCTCGTCGTAGGGGTAGCTGAAGTCGACATGGGTGACATGATCCAGCTCACCGGCGAAGAAGGTGTGTTCGCGCCCCCAGCTGTAATCGATGATCTGATGCGGCACGCAGAAGTGACCGGTGCCCATGGCCGGGTGGATGCCTCCGACCGCATTGACCGCGAGGATTGCCTCGGCGCCGGCCTGCTTGAGCGCCCACAGATTGGCGCGGTAATTCACCTGATGCGGTGGAATCCGGTGCGGATGACCGTGGCGGGCGAGGAACAGCACCTCGCGCCCGGCGTAGTTACCACGCAACACAGGGGCCGAGGGCGCGCCATAGGGTGTGTCGATATTCAGCGCGGCGCTCAGGGTCAAGCCCTCCAGCTGGGTCAGGCCAGTACCGCCGATGATGGCGTAAACGGTCATGTCGCTTTCCTCAATCAATCAACTGGGCGGTGCGCAGATCGGCCACGGCCGCCAGCCAGCGCGGCTGCTGGCGGTATTCGGTGGTCGCGAAACCCTGGCCGCGCATGCGCGCCAGACGTGCCGGCACCTGCACCCTGAGGCGCTGCAAGGCACTCAGGGCCAGCTCGGCGGCGCCGCGGTCATTGCACACCAGGCCCATGTCACAGCCGGCAGCGAGTGCCGCCTCGATGCGGCTGGCGGCATCGCCGACCACATGGGCGCCGGCCATGGACAGGTCATCGCTAAAGATCACTCCGTCGAAGCCCAACTCGCCGCGCAGGATGTCCTGCAGCCAGCGGCGGGAGAAACCGGCCGGCTGTGCGTCCACCTGCGGGTAAATGACATGCGCCGGCATCACCGCCGCCAGCTTTTTGCTGAGCTGGGCAAAAGGCCGCAGGTCATTGGCGCGGATCTGCTCCAGAGTGCGTTCGTCAATCGGGATGGCCACATGGGAATCCGCCTCAGCCCAGCCGTGACCGGGGAAATGCTTGCCGGTCGCCGCCATGCCCGCGGCATTCATGCCGCGGGTAAAGGCCCCGGCCAGCAGCGTCGCGCGTTGTGGGTCGCCCTCGAAGGCACGGCTGCCGACCACGGCGCTGCGCTGGTAGTCGAGGTCGAGCACCGGGGCGAAGCTGAGATCCAGACCGACCGCCAGCACCTCGGTGGCCATCAGCCAACCGCATTGTTCAGCCAACCACTCGGCATTGGCGTTGTCGGCTATGGCACGCATCGCCGGCAGGCGTACGAAGCCCTGGCGCAGGCGCTGCACCCGCCCGCCCTCCTGATCCACCGCCAGCAGCAGATCCGGGCGCACCGCGCGAATGGCCGCGCTCAACTCGCGCACCTGACGGGGATGCTCGATATTGCGCGCAAACAGGATCAAACCACCCACTTGCGGTTGCCGAAGAATCAGCCGGTCTTCAGCGGTCAGCCAGGTGCCGCCGATATCCAGCATCAAAGAGCCTTGCAGGCTTGAAGTCATAACGAATCCTTACACGAGTTCGGCCGCGGCCCAGTCCGGGCACGGCGCTTCATCGATTAGCACCGCACAGTGGATGGGAACACGCGGGAAGAGTTCCAGCAGATCGGCATTGCGCAAACGAATGCAGCCGTGGGAGAGCGGCACACCCATGGGCTCGCTATCGGGCGTACCGTGCAGGTAGATGTAGCGGCGGAAGGTATCGACGCCGCCGAGACGGTTGCGGCCTGGCTCGCAGCCACTCAGCCAGAGGATACGGGTGAGAATCCAGTCGCGCCCGGGAAATTGCGCATTCAGTTCAGTGGACCAGACTTCGCCGGTCCAACGTCGCCCACGCAGCACTGCCCCTGCTGGCAAGCTTTCGCCGATTTTTGCCCGCACCTGATGCAGGCCACGCGGAGTACAACCCGAGCCATGGCGCTCGCCGGCCCCCTTCAACGCCGTAGAAACCGGCAGGCGCAGCACCAGCCGCCCGGCGGCGAAGCCATAAAGGCACTGGTCGGCGAGAGAAATGTGCAGAAGATCGAGAGTGCGCATGGGCGGCTAGCTTAGCCGATCAGGCCAGCCGCGCCCACCGCCAGGCGGGTCAGACCTTGGCCGCAGCCGGGGTCGCCGTCTTGCTGCGCGGTTTCAGTTGCGCGGCAGCCAGAGCCTCATCGGTCACCCCGCTGTCGGCCCGCATGGCCGCCGCCAGAAACGGCACCATCAGGCGCATCACCTGCTCAATGGAGGTGTTGACGCCGAAGTCATTTTCGGCAATTGCCCGCAATGCCTTGATCCCGGACATGCTGAACGCCGCCGCGCCGAGCATGAAGTGGATGCGCCAGAACAGTTCGAGCGGCGGAATGCGCGGAGCCCCCTCATGCAACAACATCATGTAACGGCGAAACACCTTGCCATAGGCGTCTTCCAGATAGCGCCGCAGATGCCCCTGGCTCTGGCTGAAGGCCAGACCGAGCAAGCGCATGAAAATCGACAGATCGTTGCCGCTGCGCGGCTTTACCGCCAGCGCTTGCTCGACCAGGATCTCCAGCAACTCCTCGAGACTGGCCTTATGCTCGGCCCTAGCCTGCCGACGATCCAGTTCGCGCTCGAGACTGTTGCAGAAAGGTCCGAGAAAGCGCGAGAACACCGCCTGAATCAGCGCTTTCTTCGAACCGAAGTGATAGTTCACCGCCGCCAGGTTGACCCCGGCCTTGCTGGTAATCGAACGCAACGAGGTCTCAGCGAAACCTTTTTCGGCGAACAACTGTTCTGCTGCGTCGAGAATACGTTCGACGGTTTCCGACTGGGCCATTACAAATATACCTAACAAACACTTGTTTGAAACATACGTACCACCCTGCTCGCTTGTCAAGCAACGCATGCAGGCTCCAGCCAGCTTGCTTGCGAGCCCGCTAATCATAAGCCTAAACCAGACGCTGATTGGGACGCGTAAGTTACAGCGGCCTGACAATCCAAGCAGGGATTGCCAAGGCCGAATCACTGTATATAATTCCAGTCACTGTATAAAAAAACAGAGTACAGCCATGCTGAAGCTAACGCCGCGCCAAACCGAGATTCTGGAGTTCATCAAGCGTTGCCTGGAAGATAACGGCTACCCTCCGACGCGCGCGGAAATCGCCCAGGAACTCGGCTTCAAGTCACCCAATGCCGCCGAAGAACATCTCAAGGCGCTGGCCCGCAAAGGCGCCATCGAGATGACCCCCGGGGCCTCCCGTGGTATCCGCATCCCCGGTTTCGAACCGAGCAGTGAGGAAGAAGGTCTGCCCATCATCGGCCGAGTCGCGGCCGGCGCGCCGATCTTGGCGCAACAGAATGTCGAAGAGGCCTGCCGGATCAACCCAGCCTTTTTCCAGCCTGCCGCCGATTATCTGTTACGCGTACGCGGCATGAGCATGAAGGACGTCGGCATCCTTGATGGCGACCTACTGGCAGTGCATACCACCCGCGAAGCACGCAATGGCCAGATCGTCGTGGCCCGGCTGGATGATGAGGTCACAGTGAAACGCTTCAAACGCGAAGGCAACAAGGTCTGGCTGATTGCCGAAAACCCCGAATTCGCCCCCATCGAAGTAGATCTGGAAACCCAGGATCTGATCATTGAAGGTTTGAGTGTCGGCGTAATCCGCCGCTAGAGGAGGCTTTATGCAGTTCCCGCAGTCGCTCAGTCGTACTCAGCTTCCACTGTTCGAGGCCTTTCTGGCTCAACCCGTGGCGCCGTCGATACCCGAAATTGCAGATACCGCCGCCTGGTTCGATGAACCTGAAACGTTCAGTGAACTGTCGCTGCGGGGTGCCGTAGGCAACCGCCTGCATCTGCTGGCGCCGATCCTCCGGGAATTAAGCGAGAACCTCGATGCCCGTTGGCTGACCTTAATCGCTCCACCCGCCAGCCTGACCCAAGCTTGGCTGCGCGACACCGGCCTGAACCGCGAGCGCATCCTGATTCTGCAACCAAGTCAGGGCCAAAGTGCTCTGCAACTGGCTTGCGAGGCCCTGCGCCTCGGCCGCAGTCACACAGTTGTCAGCTGGCTACACCCGCTACATAGCCCAGCGCGCCAGGAACTGGCCGCCGCCGCCCGCCAGGGTGGTGCTCAGAGCCTGAATATCAGCCTGGGTTGACAGAAAAGCCGAGAGCTCGACTCCCCTCGGCACAAGGATGTGCCACTCTCACCATGCGAGCACGGCCTACAGCAGCGCTCAATCGATTTATCGCCTTACCCCACCGCACTCGACTCAGTGCAGCACTCGCGGCTCTTCATCGCGGTCGAAATCGCCTTCCGCCAGGCGCCCTGCCATCTGCACCCCGACATTCAGCATGGCTTTGGCCACCTCAATATGGTGGCCCTGCAGAAAAGTCTTGGCATCGGCGGAAAAGTCCAGAGTCACCAATGCCTCTTGATCCTCGGCGCGTCGCAAGGCAATACGCCCGTCGGGCAATTCCACGATTTCAAGAAAGGATGTAGACATCAGAACCTCCAGAAAAGGGCCGCGAGTGTACCAGTCGGCTGGGGTTCTGCCCTAGCCCAGGCGCCAAGCGACTCAGCACTCACTGAGCGACTCACGAAAACGCAGCGCCAGCCCTTTCAGCTGTTGCCGCCAGTCCTCAAGCTCCTGGCGCGCCAGTGGCACTTCTTCATCCAGGCTGACCGACTCGATCAACGGCAAGGCCGGATCGACTTTGGCCTTCTTGGGTGCCTGCGGTGGCTGAAATAACGCCGCATACGCGGCCAATAGCTGCGCCAGCCAGGTTTCCGACTGCTGCGCCAGCTCGACCAACTCGGCCAGCTCCGGACAGGGTGCCTGACTTAACACCTCAGGCAGCAGGAACAGCTCGACGCGCGGCACATGGCTTTGCGGCAGGCGGTAATAGCCCGCGATCTCATGACACAGTCCGAGCAAGGCGCCATAGAGATGGAACAGCACCGCCTCGCGTTCGGACTGGATCAGCGCCTGGGCATTCATCGCCCGCCCTTCTTCCGCCTGCTGCCAGGCAGTGAGGGCCAGGCCGGCGAAATACAGTTTCTGGTTCGTGCGGGTATAGAGTTCGTGGGCCATTGCAGCGCCCTCCACGGCAAGTACGTTCACTATACGCGCGCCAGCTGGAGACCGGCGCGCGCTTATCCGATTGGGTGTTTAGCGCTTGTCTTCGACCTTCCAGGCGCCACCGCTGTAGAAGGCGCGCCAGCCGGTCGGCTTGCCCTCCACCTCGGACTGCACGTATTGCTCCTTGGTCTTGCGGCTGAAACGGATCACCGCTGGACGCCCTTCCGGATCCTTCTTCGGCGCCTCAAGCAGGAAGTGATATTTCGCATCCAGCTCATCCTTGTGTGGAATCAGCTCGAGCACCAGCGGCGCACGGGTCTCGCGGTTCTTCGGGAACTGGCTGGCGGCCAGGAACAGGCCGGAAGCGCCGTCACGCAGCACATAAGTGTCGTTGACCTTCTCGCACTTGAGCTCTGGCATCTTGATCGGGTCGATCTTCGGCGGCGCGGCCTCGCCGCTCTTCAGCAGCTTGCGAGTGTTCTTGCAGGACGCATTGGTGCAACCGAAGAACTTGCCGAAGCGACCAGTCTTCAACTGCATCTCGCTGCCGCACTTGTCGCACTCCAGGCTCGGGCCTTCGTAGCCCTTGATGCGGTACTGCCCTTCCTCGATTTCATAGCCGGAACAATCCGGGTTGTTGCCGCAGATATGCAGCTTGCGCTTCTCGTCGAGCAGATAAGCATCCATTGCCGTGCTGCAGACCGGGCAACGATGCTTGCCGAGCAACACGCGCGACTCCGATTCGCCCTCGTCATCGGCGGCGATCTCGTCGCCCGGAATCAGGTTGACGGTCGCCTTGCAGCGTTCTTTCGGCGGCAGCGCGTAACCGGAGCAGCCGAGGAACACGCCGGTGGAAGCGGTACGAATCATCATCGGCCGGCCGCATTCGCGGCAGTGAATATCGGTCAGGGTCGGCTGGTTGGCGCGCATGCCGCTGTCGCTAGTTTCGGCCAGCTCGAGCTTTTTCTTGAAGTCGCCATAGAACTCGTCGAGCAGGTGCTTCCAGTCACGCTCGCCCTGGGCGACATCATCGAGATGCTCTTCCATACCGGCGGTGAAACCGTAATCCATCAGATGAGAAAAACTCTCGCTCAGGCGCTCGGTGACGATGTCGCCCATCTTCTCCGAGTAGAAACGGCGGTTATGCACGGTCACATAGCCGCGCTCTTGGATGGTCGAGATGATCGCCGCATAGGTCGACGGCCGGCCGATGCCACGCTTCTCCAATTCCTTGACCAGGCTGGCTTCGGAATAGCGCGCCGGCGGCTTGGTGAAGTGCTGACTGGGGTCGAGCTTGAGCAGCTTGAGCACTTCGCCTTCGTTCATCTCCGGCAGCACGTCGTCATCGCCGGGCTTGCTCTGTTGCGGCAGCACGCGGGTGTAACCGTCGAACTTGAGGATGCGACCCTTGGCGCGCAGTTCAAACTCGCTCGCCTTGACGCTGACGCTGGTGGACAGATATTCCGCCGGCGGCATCTGGCAGGCGACGAATTGGCGCCAGATCAGGTCATACAGGCGCTCGGCATCGCGCTCCATGCCGGACAGCTGAGTCGGCTTGAGGTTGACGTCGGACGGGCGAATCGCCTCGTGCGCCTCCTGGGCGCCCTCTTTGCTCGAATAGACAATTGGCTTGGCCGGCAGATATTTCTTACCAAACTCACCCTCGATAAAGCCACGCGCCATCTCTACGGCATCCTGCGAGAGGTTGGTCGAGTCGGTACGCATATAGGTGATATAGCCGGCCTCGTAGAGACGCTGGGCCATCATCATGGTCTTCTTCACGCCGAAGCCGAGGCGGTTACTCGCCGCTTGCTGCAACGTGGAGGTAATAAAAGGTGCGGAAGGCTTGCTGCTGGTCGGCTTGTCTTCGCGCTTGATCACGCTATAGCTGGACGCCTTGAGCTTCTCCAGCGCGGCGGTGGCCTGGGATTCATTCAGCGGCTTGAATGCTTCGCCATTTTGCCGAGCGACTTCGAAGCGCACGTTGGCGCCCTTGGCCGTGCCCAGATCTGCATGGATCTCCCAGTATTCTTCAGGCACGAACGCGCGAATTTCTTTCTCGCGCTCGACGACCAGCTTCACGGCTACCGACTGCACGCGGCCGGCGGAAAGGCCCCGGGCGATCTTCTGCCACAGCAGAGGGGAAACCATGTAACCCACCACGCGATCGAGGAAACGTCGCGCCTGCTGGGCGTTGACTCGGTTGATATCCAGCTCGCCCGGTTGCGAGAACGCTTCCTGGATCGCCTTCTTGGTGATTTCATTGAACACCACGCGCTTGTAGCGGCTGTCATCGCCACCAATGGCTTCGCGCAGGTGCCAAGCGATGGCCTCCCCTTCGCGATCCAAGTCGGTTGCGAGATAGATGGTGTCGGCATCCTTGGCCAGGCGGCGCAATTCGTCGATCACCTTTTCCTTGCCAGGCAGGATCTCGTACTTGGCTTTCCAGCCATGCTCGGGATCGACGCCCATGCGCGTGAACAACTGGCGCTTGGCTTTTTCCTTGGGCGACAGCACCGGTGCCTCGCCTGCAGCAGCCTTGCCGCGCTTGGCTGGCTCTTTGCTGGCACTGGCCGAACCGCTGGTAGGCAGGTCACGGATATGGCCGATGCTCGACTTCACCACGTACTGGTTGCCCAGATACTTGTTGATGGTCTTGGCCTTGGCCGGGGATTCCACGATGACCAGCGATTTGCCCATGGATCGGAAAGTTCCTGAATTTAAGAAATTAAAGGCGGGGTGTCTGAAGCGGCACCGCTATATATAGTGGCGACTGAGGCAAGGTCAAGCGCAGGGCTTGCCCGGTCGACTCTCAGGGCCGCGCGAACAAGTCAGGTTCGGCTTGTACCAGAGCAAAGCGCTGAATGGTGCAACCGTCCACTTCCAGGGTCCCGCAGAACATACTCAGCGGCCGCACCCACAAGCCGTACTCGCCATATAACGCCTGGTAAACCACCAACTCTTCCTCGGTTTCGGAATGGCGTGCGGTACCGATGACGCGGTATTCGGGGCCCTTGTAATGACGATAAAGACCGGGCTGCAATGACATGCTGGGCTTCCAACAGCGGATTATTAAAAACGACCAGAAATGAAAACCGGGGCACTCGGCCCCGGCTTTCACACCTCGTTGCGCGTTAGATGCGCTCGAAGATGGTGGTGATTCCCTGGCCGAGGCCCACACACATGGTGGACACGCCAAAAGTACCACCGTTCTGCTTCATCACGTTCAGCAGGGTACCGGAGATACGCGCACCGGAACAACCGAACGGGTGACCCAGGGCAATGGCGCCGCCATGCAGGTTGACCTTCTGCTCCATCTTGTCGAGCAGCTTCAGGTCCTTCAGAACTGGCAGAGCCTGGGCCGCAAAGGCTTCGTTGAGCTCGACGAAGTCGATGTTGTCCATGGTCAGACCGGCGCGCTTGAGCGCCTTCTGGGTCGACGGTACCGGACCGTAGCCCATGATCGCCGGATCGACGCCGGCCACCGCCATGGCCCGCACCACGGCCAGCGGCTGGATGCCGAGATCCTTGGCGCGCTGGGCGGACATCACGATCATGCAGGAAGCGCCGTCGGTGATCTGCGAGGACGTACCCGCAGTCACGGTGCCGCCTTTCGGGTTGAACGCCGGCTTCAGGGCCGCCAGGCTTTCCAGGGTGGTCTCCGGACGAATGGTTTCGTCGTAGTCGAACACCTTGAGGAAGCCGTTCTCGTCGTAGCCTTGCATCGGGATGATTTCATCCTTGAACTTGCCTTCGACGGTGGCCTTGTGTGCCAGACGGTGCGAACGCTCACCGAACGCGTCCTGCTGCTCGCGGCTGATGCCATGCATCTTGCCGAGCATCTCTGCAGTCAGACCCATCATGCCCGAAGCCTTGGCGGCGTACAGGGACAGGTGCGGGTTCGGATCGACGCCATGCATCATGCCGACGTGGCCCATGTGCTCCACGCCGCCGACGACGAACACGTCGCCATTGCCGGTCTGGATCGCTTGCACGGCAGTGTGCAGCGCGCTCATCGACGAACCGCACAGACGGCTGACGGTCTGGCCGGCGCTGGTGTGCGGGATCTGGGTCATCAGCGACGCCATGCGCGCGATGTTCCAGCCCTGCTCCAGGGTCTGGTTGACGCAGCCCCAGATCACGTCTTCGACTTCAGCCGGGTCCAGCTTGGTGTTGCGTGCCAGGACGCCGCTGATCAGGTGTGCCGACATGGTCTCGGCACGGGTGTTGCGGTGCATGCCACCTTTGGAACGACCCATCGGGGTACGACCGAAGTCGACAATGACTGCATCTCTAGGATTCAGGCTCATAAATTCACTCTCGCTCTGTTCGTTCCGCGATTAACCGAAAAACTTCTGGCCGTTTTTGGCCATTTCGCGAAGCTTGGCGGTCGGGTAGTACAGCGCACCCAGCTCGGCATATTGGTCGGCCAGGGCTACGAATTCGGCTACACCGATGGAGTCGATGTAACGCAGTGCACCACCGCGGAAGAGCGGGAAGCCGATACCGTAGATCAGACCCATATCGGCCTCGGCAGCGGTTTCGACGATGCCGTCTTCCAGGCAACGAACAGTTTCCAGGCACAGCGGGATCATCATGTAGTTGATGATGTCTTCGTCGCTCAGCTCGCGCTGCTCGACAACGATCGATTTCAGCAGATCGTAGGCAACCGGATCGGAGACTTTCTTCGGCTTGCCGCGCTTGTCTACTTCATAGGAGTAGAAGCCTTTGCCGTTCTTCTGGCCCAGGCGATTGGCTTCGTACATCACGTCGACGGCCGTCTTGCCTTCCACGGCCATACGATCCGGGAAACCTTCCGCCATTACGTCGCGACCATGGTGGCCGGTGTCGATGCCGACCACGTCAGACAGATAGGCCGGGCCCATGGGCCAGCCGAACTTCTCCATCACCTTGTCGATGCGCATGAAGTCGACACCGAAGGACAGCAACTTGGAGAAACCGCCGAAGTACGGGAACAGTACGCGGTTGACCAGGAAGCCCGGGCAGTCGTTGACCACGATCGGGTTCTTGCCCATTTTCTTGGCGTAGGCAACGGTGGTGGCCACGGCCACATCGCTGGACTTCTCGCCGCGAATAACTTCAACCAGCGGCATCATGTGCACCGGGTTGAAGAAGTGCATGCCGACGAAGTTTTCCGGACGCTTGAGGGCTTTGGCCAGCAGGCTGATGGAAATGGTCGAAGTGTTGGATGCGAGGATGGTGTTCTCACCCACCACGCCTTCCACTTCAGCCAGCACTGCTTGCTTGACCTTCGGATTCTCGACCACGGCTTCGACGACGAGGTCGACGTTGCCGAAATCACCGTAGGACATGGTCGGGCGAATGGCGTTGAGGGCTTCGGCCATCTTCGCCGGGGTCATGCGGCCTTTCTCGACGCGCTTGCCGAGCAGCTTGGAGGCTTCGTTCAGGCCCATCTGGATACCCTCTTCGCGGATATCCTTCATCAGGATCGGCGTGCCTTTGGAGGCGGACTGGTAGGCGATACCGCCACCCATGATGCCGGCGCCCAGTACGGCGGCCAGTGTCACGTCACGGGCGATTTCGTCGTGGTGCTTGGCCTTCTTCTTCAGCTCCTGGTCGTTGAGGAACAGACCGATCAGGCTTTCGGCAACCGAGGTCTTGGCCAGTTTGACGAAGCCAGTGGCCTCCACTTCCAGGGCCTTGTCGCGGCCGAAATTGGCGGCTTTCTGGATGGTCTTGATAGCTTCGACCGGGGCCGGATAGTTCGGACCGGCCTGGCCCGCGACGAAACCCTTGGCGGTTTCGAAGGCCATCATCTGCTCGATGGCGTTGAGCTTGATCTTCTCCAGTTTCGGCTGACGCTTGGCCCTGTAGTCCAGCTCGCCGGAGATGGCACGCTTGACCAGGTCCAGCGCGGCTTCTTTGAGCTTGTCGGCAGTAACCACGGCATCCACGGCGCCGAGTTTCAACGCGTCGGCAGCCTTGTTTTCCTTGCCGGAGGCGATCCACTCGATGGCGTTGTCGGTACCGATCACGCGCGGCAGGCGCACGGTGCCGCCGAAACCGGGATAGATGCCCAGTTTGACTTCAGGCAGACCGATCACAGCGCGCTCGGCCATGACGCGGTAATCCGCAGCCAGACACATCTCGAAACCGCCACCGAGGGCGATGCCGTTGATGGCGACTACGGTCGGAACATTGAGGTCTTCGAAGTCGCTGAAGATCTTGTTGGCTTCGAGGTTACCCGCCACCAGCTCTTCATCCGACAGCTTGAAATTTTCAGTGAATTCACTGATATCGGCGCCGACGATGAACACGTCTTTGCCACTGGTGACAATCACGCCCTTGATCGAACCGTCGGCCTTGATGGCGTCTACCGACTGGCGCAGATCGGCCAGGGTCAGACGGTTGAATTTGTTGACGGACTCACCCTTGAGGTCGAAATTCAATTCGACGATGCCACTCTCAAGAGCCTTAACCGTGATGGCTTTACCTTCGTAAATCATCAACTGATCTCCACGGTATGGAAGCTGAACAGTACACGTCAGACGCCTGAAGCAACGGGGCATCCCCATTGCAGAGCCTTCGAGGATAGCCCCGATGAGCCCGGCACACCCGCCGACGCGATAATCGGGTTACCGCTGAAAAGGCGTCGTATTCTGACAAACGCTCATTTCATACGCCCGTTTGACTTGGGTGCGCACACATTCGTGGAAAAGCAGGTAATTGTCAATTGGGGCCACCCGTTAGCATGAGAAGCCCGGGTTTGGTGCCGGCGCATGGGCAGGCATCGCGGCTAATAGCCCGACATAAAGGGCATAAATGATACCGACCACTTCAACCAGGCTCAGTAAAAATGCGGTATGCGGGCATGCCTAGCTAAACCGGGTGACCGCAGGTACATTCGTTCCAAACGCTTGGGCCACCCGGCGCGATAACAACAAGAAGCCTCAAGGGCATCACGGAGTCGTACCCATGACGAGACGCTGGCTTGCCATCTCGCTGACCGCCCTGCTTTGTGCCGGTCTTTCCACCGCTTTTGCCGCTCCCGCCGACGATCTATTGAAACTGCACCAGGTGCGCCTGGCGGCGCAGAAGACCCTGGGCGACTTTTATATGTACAACGGCATGGAAGGCGATCAGCGTTACGCGCGCATGATCGACGAGTCGCTGCAGCAAACCGACGCCCATCTCAAGGAGCTCGGCGCGATGCCGGGAGAGTCCTCTCGGGCGTTGCGTACCCAGTTCGACACGCAATGGCAAAGTTATGAAAGCGAACTCAAGACCCTGATCAGTGCGCTGAAAGACCAGGGCGTCACCGACCTGCAAGCGATTGCCGAGCTGACTACCCGCAACCAGCAGCTGCTGGCCCTGAGCAATGAGCTGTACAACAAAATCCAGCAGGAAGGCGCAGTTCAGGTGCCGCCACTGACCCAGCAAAGCCGCGACCAGAGCCTGCTGATGCAGACCATCGCCGTGGATTACGCCTCACGCAGCGCCTCGGTTGGCGGTTCGTTCTTTGGCGGCGCCGACGAAGCACGGCCGATCGAAGAACTGGTCAAGGAGTTCGCCGGCAAGCTAAGCAGCATGGAGAATGCGCCGCAGAACACGGCGCAGATCAAGCAGGAGCTGGAAAACGTCAGCACCAAATGGCGCTACATCGAGAAATCTCTGCAAAACTACAACGAGAACAGTGTGCCGTTCCTTGTCAACAAGTACGCGGATCGCATCATCGAAGGATTGGAGACGGTCTCCGCGCAGTACGCGGGAGCCAAGCTGTAAGCAGCGACCTCATCGATTCCGGCCTGCCTGGCCATGTTTGAAGCCCGGTGCTTGCGCCGGGCTTTTCTTTGCCCTCAAGCCAGGGCCTGCAGCGCTGCGGCAATGCGCTGCAACACTTCCGGCTCGCCCCGCTCGCCCCAATACAGGGCGATCATCTGCTTGCTCGCCTCGACCTTGTAGACATCCGCCGGCAAGCCTGCCAAGCGCTCGAGCAGCGCCGCGTCGGCACAAGGCTCGCGCCACTGATTGACCCACTGCCCCGGCGCCAGCTGCCAATAGCTCCAGCTATCAGCATGCCCAGAGCGCCGTGGGCTATGGTACTGGGCACAGGGGCTCGGCGGCTCCTGCGGCAACCAGTGCGGCCAGTCCTGGCGAGCCAACTGCATGGCCAGGCCCATCCGCCGGGCAGCCAGGCGCATAGCCATCTGCCGGCCTTGGTGCTGCGAGGGGCGCAGCCAGACCAGCGGGCTGAGCCCCGCCAGCAGGAGCAAAATCACTATCCACCAGGTCATAAACTATATCTCGCAGGGGAAATTCGGTGTTCAACGGCCAAGACAGCCATACTTATGCTCTATCGCCCTCAGGAGGAGTCCCATGCCCTACCAGCACATTCTGATCGCCATCGATCTATCCGAAGAATGTCATCCGGTCATGCTGCGTGCGCAGGAACTCGCGATCAGCAGCCAGGCCAAGCTGTCCTTGGTGCATATCGTCGAGCCCATGGCCATGGCCTTTGGTGGCGATGTGCCGATGGACCTGTCGATGCTCCAGCAGCAGCAATTCGACCAGGCCCGCGAGCGTATGCACGGCTTCGCCAGTCGCTATCCGCAGCTCAGCGTCGACAACCGCCACCTGGTATACGGCCAGCCGCGCCAGGAAATCCACCGCCTGGCCCAGGAACAGGGCTGCGACCTGATCGTCGTCGGCAGCCATGGCCGCCACGGCTTGGCCCTGCTGCTCGGTTCCACCGCCAATGACGTCCTGCACGGCGCCCCCTGCGACGTACTGGCCGTACGCCTGAAAAAACCGGAGTAACAATCCGCGGCGAACCGCGCCAGCGCGGTTCGCCTTACTCCAGCGAATCGCCCGCGCTCATCACCAGCGGGCGAATCTTTTGTAACTGCGTCTCCAGCGAGTAGGTCATGCTCGACGACATGGAGAAGAAGCTCAGGAACGCCTTGAGGTTGGAATCGCCTTCGCAGGTATCGTGAATCCGCTGCCAGAAGGCCTGATTGACCAACTGCAGCTGCTGGAACACCCGCACCAGCCCATTCAGCGCCCAATCCGCGCGTCGACCCTCACGCTGATTGAAATACTGCCGCGCCAGATAGAGCGAAACCGCACGCAGGATGAACTCTTGATTGCTGGCGAACGGCAGGTGGTTGTGCGCCATCGGCTTGAGCTTGGCCAACGTCGGGCAGGCGCTGGTGGCCATGATCAGCCCGAGCAGCGCACGCAGACCCTCCTCCAGGCCGACCTGCTTGCTGTATTCGCGCTCAGGGGTGCGCACCCAGAAGCCGGCCTTCTTGAAGGCCGGCAGGCCGTGGAAATCCTCGATCACCCGATGCAGGTCGACCGCCGCCGGGCAATGGCTGTAATCCTCACGCTTGAGCGGGCAGTTGCTGCACTGTTGATGCTCCAGACGCGTCCACGCCGGTGCCCGCTCAGCCCGCTCGCGGTCATAGCCGCGCTCCAGCTCGATGCGGTAATTCAGCTCATGCCCAGTATCGAGATTGATGCGGTACTCAATCGCCATCCCTGTCTCCTGTCATTCGTCCAATTCAGCCCAGCGTTCCAAGAGGGCATCCAACTCATACTGCAAGGTTTCCAGACGTTGCAGCGCGGCACCGGTCTCGCTCGCCGGGCGCTGGTAAAAGGCCGGATCGGCGACCTCGGCGTTCAACACCGCGATCTTTTCTTCCTGCGCCTCGATCAATCCCGGCAAGGCTTCCAGCTCACGCTGCAACTTATAGCTGAGCTTCTTCTTCGCCACCGGAGCAGCCTCGGCCACCGCAGGGGCGGACGTGGCCGCTTCCGGGGTCGGGGCGACCATCTCGGCCTTACCCGACTTGCTCTCGCCGACACCCAGCAGACGTGGCGAACCACCCTGGCGCAGCCAGTCCTGGTAACCGCCGACGTACTCGCGCACCAGCCCTTCGCCCTCGAACACCAGGGTGCTGGTCACCACGTTGTCGAGGAAGGCCCGGTCGTGGCTGACCATCAGCACGGTGCCGGGGAAGCTCAGCAGCACTTCCTCCAGCAGTTCGAGGGTTTCCACGTCGAGGTCGTTGGTCGGCTCGTCGAGCACCAGCAGGTTGGCCGGCTTGCTGAACAGCTTGGCGAGCAATAGGCGTGCCCGTTCGCCGCCGGACAGCGCCTTGACCGGTGTGCGGGCACGTTGCGGGCTGAACAGGAAATCACCCAGATAGCTGAGCACATGGCGGTTCTGGCCATCGATGGTGATGAAGTCGCGACCTTCGGCGACGTTGTCGATGACGGTCTTCTCCAGCTCCAACTGGTGACGCAACTGGTCGAAATACGCCACTTCCAGGCGTGTGCCGACCTCGATGACGCCTTCGGTCGGTTGCAGGTCGCCGAGCAGCAGCTTGAGCAGCGTGGTCTTGCCGGTGCCGTTGGCGCCGAGCAGACCGATGCGGTCGGAGCGCTGCAAGACCAGGGAGAAGTCATCGATCAGCTTCGGTCCGCCCGGATGAGCGAAGCTGATGTGCTCGGCAACCATCACCTGTTTGCCGGACTTGTCCGCGGTATCCAGCTGGATATTGGCCTTGCCCTGGCGCTCGCGGCGTTCGGCACGCTCGGCGCGCATCGCCTTGAGCGCCCGCACGCGGCCTTCGTTGCGGGTTCGGCGGGCCTTGATGCCCTGGCGAATCCACACTTCCTCCTGGGCCAGGCGCTTGTCGAACAGCGCATTGGCGGTTTCTTCCGCCGCCAGCTGCTGCTCCTTGTGCACCAGGAAGCTGGCGTAGTCGCCGTTCCAGTCGATCAGGCCGCCGCGATCCAGCTCGAGGATGCGCGTCGCCAGGTTCTGCAGGAAGGAACGGTCGTGGGTGATGAACAGCACGGCACCCTGGAAACCCAGCAGCGCCTCTTCCAGCCAGGCGATGGCGCCGATGTCGAGGTGGTTGGTCGGCTCGTCGAGCAGCAGCAGATCCGGCTCGGAGACCAGCGCCTGGGCCAGCAGCACGCGACGACGCCAGCCACCGGACAGTTCGGCGAGGGTCTTGTCGGCCGGCAACTGCAGGCGGCTGAGGGTGCTGTCCACCAGCTGTTGCAGGCGCCAGCCATCGCGCGCTTCGAGGTCGTGCTGGACATGCATGAGCTTGTCCAGATCGGCGTCGGAATGGATGTTCTGGCTGAGGTGGTGATATTCGGCGAGCAAGGCGCCGACGCCGGACAGGCCCTCGGCCACCACGTCGAACACCGTCCGCTCGTCGGCGCGCGGCAGTTCTTGCGGCAGTTCGCCGATCTTCAGCCCCGGCGCGCGCCAGATCTCGCCGTCGTCGGCGTGCTGGTCACCCTTGACCAGGCGCAGCAGGCTAGACTTGCCGGTACCATTGCGGCCGATGATGCACACCCGCTCGCCCCGGGCGATTTGCCAGGACACCCGGTCCAACAGCGGCATCGCGCCGTAGGCCAGGGACACATCGCTGAACTTGAGCAGGGTCATGAGCACCTCCGAAAACTGGGGGCGCATTCTACCCGACTTACATCGGCGCCAGCCGGGCATTTTTGCAGCATGTGTCCACCCCGGCGCGGTGCTTTCGCCCGCCTATGGCAAAAGGCTAAGCTAAATGCATTCGATGCCGGCCAACCGCGCATCCCCCTGTATCCGTTATCCCCGGAAGTGTCATGCGCGGTCGTCTGCTCAGCCTGTTGTCCTGCTTCATTTTCTCAACCGTAACCTTCAGTGCCGCCGAGGCCGCCAGCCTGGCCCAGCAGCGCCAGTATTACGACACGGCCAAACGCGCCCTGGCCAAGGGCGATGCCGGTCCTTACCGGATGTATGCCAGTGCCCTGCGCGACTATCCGCTGGAACCCTATCTGGCCTATGACGAGCTGACCGCCCGTCTGAAAAGCGCGAGCAACACCGAAATCGAGAAATTTCTCACCGAGCACGGCGACCTGCCGCAGGCCAACTGGATGAAGCTGCGCTGGCTGCGCTGGCTGGCCGAACGTGGCGAGTGGCAGACGTTCGTCAACTATTACGACCCGAAGATGAACTTCACCGAGCTGGACTGTCTCTACGGCCAGTACCAGCTCAGCCACGGCCTGAAGGCCGAAGGCAACACCACCGCCGAGAAGCTCTGGCTGGTGGGCAAGTCGCAGCCGGAAGCCTGTGATGTGCTGTTCAGCATGTGGAGCAGTCGCGGCCAACTGACCGAGGAGAAGCGCTGGAAGCGCGCCAAGCTGGCCGCCGAGGCGCGCAACTATGGCCTGGCCAGTCACCTGGTGAAAACCCTGCCGACGCTCTCCAGCCAGGGCCAATTAATGCTCGATGTGGCGCAGAAGCCGCTGATGCTCAACCAGACCGCGCGCTTCACCCCCACCAGCCAGACCATGGCCGATGTGGTCGGTCTCGGTTTGCGCCGCCTGGCCCGCGAATACCCGGACAAGGCCATCGACCTGCTCGACAGCTACAGCAAGCGCCTGCCCTTCTCCACCGAGGAGAAGGTCGCCATCGCCCGCGAGATCGGCCTGAGCCTGGCCAAGCGCTTCGATTCCCGTGCCCTGGCGGTGATGACCAAGTACGACCCCGGCTTGCGCGACAACACCGTGTCGGAATGGCGCATGCGCCTGCTGCTGCGCCTCGGGCGCTGGGACGCTGCCTATCAGCTCAGCCGCCAACTGCCCGCCGACTTGGCGAAAACCAACCGCTGGCGCTACTGGCAGGCCCGCAGCCTGCAACTCGCGCAACCGAACAGCAAGGAGCCGCTCGCCCTCTACCAGCCGGTGGCGCGCGAGCGGGACTTCTACGGCTTCATGGCCGCCGACCAGATCAAATCGCCTTATCAGCTGAACAACAAGCCGCTGGCGCTCGACCCGAAAGTCATCCAGAAGGTGCGTAACACCGCCGGCATCCGCCGCGCCCTGGAGTTCCATGCGCGCGGCCAGATCGTCGACGGGCGCCGCGAGTGGTATCACGTCAGTCGCCTGTTCAGCCGCGATGAACTGGTCGCCCAGGCGCGCCTGGCCTACGACATGCAGTGGTATTTCCCGGCCATCCGCACCATCAGCCAGGCACAGTACTGGGACGATCTAGATGTGCGTTTCCCGATGGCCTACCGGCCGACCCTGGTCCGCGAGGCCCGCAACCGTGGCCTGCATTCCAGCTGGGTGTTCGCCGTCACCCGCCAGGAAAGCGCGTTCATGGCCGACGCCCGCTCCGGCGTCGGCGCTACCGGCCTGATGCAGTTGATGCCAGCGACCGCCAAGGAAACCGCGCGCAAGTTCGGCATTCCGCTGGGCTCGCCGCAACAGGTGCTGATCCCGGAGAAGAACATCCAGCTCGGTGCCGCCTATCTGAGCCAGATCCATGGCCAGTTCAACGGCAACCGTGTGCTCGCCTCCGCTGCTTACAACGCCGGCCCCGGGCGCGTGCGCCAGTGGCTCAGGGGCACCAACCACTTGGCCTACGACGTCTGGGTGGAAAGCATCCCGTTCGACGAAACCCGGCAGTACGTGCAGAACGTGCTGTCTTATTCGGTGATCTATGGCCACAAGCTCAACGCCCCGCAGCCGCTGGTCGAGTGGCACGAACGTTTCTTCGACGATCAGTGATACGAATTGGCACGAGGCTGATGCGTAGGTTGGCGCTGAGCACAGCGAAGCCCAACGGCGGGGGGCAGGGTTTAGTCCTGGGCGTGGAATCACCCTCGCCCGTTGGGCTTCGTCGCTGCGCTCCTCAGCACCAACCTACGCCAGCACTTCGACTTCCATGCCCAGCGCCAGACTGCCGGTACCGCGATTGATCAGGTTCTGGCCGAAATACACCTCGCCATCGCGTTCGCGGTAGGTTTCCAGGGTAGTCAGCGGTTCACGGTCGGTGCTGCGCTCGCCACTTTGCGGATCGACTGTGGTCAGCACACAACGGCTGCAGCCCTTGGCCACGTCGAACTCCAGCGTGCCGATGCGGATGCGCTGCCACTCGTCCTCGGCATAGGGCGCGCTGCCCTGCACCACCAGGTTGGGGCGGAAGCGCAGTATCTCCAGCGACCGCCCGACCCGCGCCGAAAGGTCGTCCAGCGAGGCCTGGCCGATCAGCAACAACGGGAAACCATCGGCGAAGCCGACCTTGTCGCCGGGCTGGGCGTAGCCGGTGTCGACTTGGCGTGCCCGGCTGTCCGGCACCTGCACCAGGCGACAGGCGCGGCCGAGGAAATCGCTCAGCCAAGCCGCCGCCGCATCGCCGGCATCCGGCACCCGCAGGGTGTCGCGCCACACGCTCACGCCGCGCAGCTCGGCATCCGGGTCGGGCAGCGCCACCTCAAGACTGGTGCGCCCGGGGGCGCTGAGGGTCAGCCCGCCGGCCGCGTTCCACAGCGCCGACAACTGGCTCATCTGCGGCAGCAGGCGCTGGGTGAGGAAGCGCCCGGTGGCCGCCTCCACCAGCATCCAGCGGCGATCTCCCTGCAGGCCGAGGGCATCCAGGCGGGCGCTGGCCAGGCTTTCGCCACGGCCAGATTTCAGCGGGTAACGGTAGAGGGCGGAGAGGTACATGGCCGGCATCCTTGGGGCAGAAATGCCGGTTATACGAGCAGCCGGGCGACCGCTCAAGTCCGTTGTGACAGATAAGGCATCACTGATCGCGCAGCAGGCGCTCGCGAATCACCTCGACCAGCTTGTCCGGCTGGAACTTGGAGAGGAAGTTGTCGCAGCCGACCTTCTGCACCATGGCCTGGTTGAAACTGCCGGACAGCGAGGTGTGCAGCACCACGTAGAGGTCGCGCAGGCGCGGGTCATTGCGAATCTCGGTGGTCAGGCGGTAGCCATCCATCTCCGGCATTTCCGCATCGGTGAAGACCATCAGCAGCTTGTCGGTCATCCGCTCGCCGCTGTCGGCCCAGGCTTTCAGCATGTTCAGGCCTTTCAGGCCGTCGCTCGCCACGTGCATCTTCAGGCCCAGCTGGCTCAAGGTCTCGCGCAGCTGCGCCAGCGCCACGCTGGAGTCGTCGACCAGCAGCACCTCGCGGCCGCGCGCCTTGGCCAGCACCGGATCGTCGAGGCGCTCGCCGGAAATCTTGGCGTTGTAGGGCACGATCTCGGCCAGCACCTTTTCCACGTCGATGATTTCCACCAGTTGCTCGTCGACCTTGGTGATCGCCGTCAGGTAATGCTGACGTCCCGCTCCGCCCGGCGGCGGCAGGATGGCTTCCCAGTTGAGGTTGAGGATGCGGTCGACGCCGCTGACCAGGAAGGCCTGCACCGAGCGGTTGTATTCGGTGACGATGATGGTGCTGCGCTCATCCGCCAGCTGCGGGCGCATGCCAATGGCGCGCGACAGATCGATCACCGGCAGGGTCTGCCCGCGCAGGGTGACCACCCCGCAGACGAACGGATGGCGGTGCGGCATCAGGGTCAGCTTCGGCATGTGCAGGACTTCCTGCACCTTGAATACGTTGATCGCGAACAGCTGGCGGCCGGCCAGGCGGAACATGAGAATCTCCAGCCGGTTCTCGCCCACCAGTTGGGTGCGTTGATCCACCGTGTCGAGAATGCCGGCCATCGTCTACTCCTGAGCTGTGCGGAAAATTGCCTACGCCCGGGTTATCGGCAGGCCCGGGCGAAGCTGAAGCCGCCGCGACAATGGCACACAGGCATCACGCCTGAGTAGCAGGCATGGCGCCGAGCAGCGGCGAGCCCGCCGGCAAGTGCACGCGCAGCGCCGCCGGGCGCGCGGCGAAGCGCAGGTGCGGACTTTCCATTGGCTCGCCGTCGAGATTGACGTCCAGTCCTTCCGGGGCATCGATTTCCAGCCACGGCAGGCGCGCGCTGATCGATACCGACTCGAGGCCGAGAATGCCGCCGGACAACAGCGTCCCCAGCGTGCCGACCAGATCCTGCGCCGCCGGCACTATGCACAGGTCGAGCAGGCCATCGTCGACCAACGCCTGCGGGCACATCAGATGGCCGCCGCCGGCCTGACGGCCATTGCCGATGCCGAGGGCGAGAAACTCGCCTTCCCAGGCGAAGCCCGGGCCGCTGAAGCGGCCGAAAGCCGAATGCACTTCGGAGAAGCGCGTCAGCCCGGTGAGGAAATAGGCCGCGCCGCCGAGCACCTTCTTCAACTCTTCCGAGGTGCTGGCGGTGACCTTGGAGCCGAAGCCGCCGGTGGCCATATTGAGGAATAGATGACCGCCGACCTCGCCCAGGTCGATCGGCCGCGGCGCCACCTCCAGCAGCTCGAGGGCCTCGCCCGGCAGCAGCGGCACCCCGGCGGCGCGGGCAAAATCGTTGGCCGTGCCCAGCGGCAGCAGCGCCAGACTGGCTCCGCCGCCGGCCTGCACCAGCGCCTCGGCGACCTCGCGCAAGGTGCCGTCGCCGCCACCGGCGATTAGGATCGGAAAGCCCGCCGCCAGTGCCTCGTCGACCAGCCGGCGGGCGTCGCCGGCTTCCCAGGTCAGGCGCACCGCCAGCTCCCAGCCTTCATCGCGCCTAGCCTGCACCGCCGCCCGCACTTCCTCGTTGAGCGCCTGTTTGCCATGCAGGATCAATAACGCCTTGCGCTCGTTCATCACCTCGCCTCATCCAGTCATTGCACTTCAGCGATAGACCGCGCAGCCCTGCGAAAAATGCTACCGCCAACGGCATGGGTATTACTGCGCTCAACCCATCCTACCCTCGCCTGCAGATTGGGTTGAGCGTAGCGAAACGCAAGCATCCCGGCCGTTCACTGCGGATAACCGGTGATCGCGCGGATGCTCTCGTACATCGGCTTGAGCTGTTTGTACATGCGCTGGTAGACCTCACGATACAGGCGCTCATAGGTGCGCTGCGCCTGCGGATCGGGCTGGAACACCCTGCCGATACGCGTCATCGCGGCGATGGCGGTGGGGAAATCGGCATGCAGGCCGAGCCCCACCGCACAGGCGATGGCTGCACCGAGGCCAGAGGTCTCATAAGTGTGCGGGCGCTCGGCCGGCAGGCCGAAGATGTCGGCGGTGAGCTGCATCGCCGCGTCGCTTTGCGAGCCACCGCCGGACACGCGCAAACGGCTGATCTTGCTCCCCGAGCGCTTTTCGATGCGTTCCTTGCCCTGGCGCAGGGCATAGGCCAGGCCCTCGAGGATCGCCCGATAAAGATGCGCGCGGGTGTGCACGTCGCCGAAGCCGATGATCGAGCCCTTGGCCTCCAGCCCCGGCTCGCGGATGCCCGGCGACCAGTAGGGCTGCAGCATCAGGCCCATCGAGCCGGGCGGTACGCCGTTGACCAGTTCGTCGAACAGTGCTTCGGGCTCGACGCCCAACTCCTGGGCGCGCTGCATCTCGCGCAGACCGAACTCCTGCTTGAACCAGCTGACCATCCAGAAGCCACGGTAGATCATCACCTCAGTGTTGAAATGATTGGGGATCGCCGCCGGATAGGGCGGGATCAGCGGGATGGTTTCCAGGTAGGTCTTGCGCGTGGTGTTGATGGTCGCCGTGGTGCCGTAGGACAGGCACGCCGTGCTCGGCTCCACGCCGCCGGCGCCGAGTACCTCGCAGGCCTTGTCGGCGCCGGCGGCGATCAGCGGCAGGCCCGCGGGAATGCCGGTATGACGGCTGGCCTCGGCACTGATCACGCCAAGTCGCTCGCCCGGCTTGACCAGTTCCGGTAATTGCTCGCGGCGCACCGGCATGGCCTGCCACTTCCAGTCGCGTGGTGCCGCCCACTTCAGGCGCTTGTAGTCGAACGGCAGATAAGCCACGCAACTGGTCAGCGAATCGACGAAACGCCCGGTCAGGCGGTGGGTGAGAAAGCCCGAGAGCAGCAACAGCTTGTCGGTCTTGGCCCAGATCTCCGGTTGCTGCTGGGCAATCCAGTTGACCTCGGCCTGGGCACGGAAATAGTCGACTGTCGCTTCCTCGCCGATCAGCTTGAACAGCCAGCCCCAGGGTCCCTTGATCCGCCCGCGCACCTCGGCACGGCGCTGGTCGAGCCAGAGCATGGCCGGGCGCAGCGGCTGGCCGGCGGCATCTAGGTTGATGAGGGTGCCGCGCTGGGTGGTCAGCGCCACGCCCTTGATCAAACGCTTGTCGATGTCGACCTGCTGCCAGAGCCGCCGACAGGCTTCGCCCAAGCTCTGCCAGTAATACTCCGGGTCCTGCTCGGCCCAGCCCGGCTGCTGCGAGTAATAGGCCTGCAACTCGACCTTGCCCTTGCCCACCAGGTTGCCGGCGAGGTCGAAGAGCAGCGCGCGGACGCTCTGGGTGCCGTTGTCGATGGCCAGCAGGTAGCTTGGTTCGCTCAAGATGCGGTCCTTGTTGTTATTGGTTTCGGTCCGGTCCGTAGGGTGGAAAACCGCGAAGCGTTTTCCACCACCTCAGCGGTGGATGTGAAAAGCGGCATCCACCCTACGCCTTGCCCCTACCCATCAATCGGCAGGCTGTAACAGCTACGCCACAGCGCCAGATAGCGCCGCACTTCCTCTTCCCAGCGCGCATCGCTCCAGCCCAGCCGCGCCTGGCACAGCGCACGGATGCGCGGCAATTCGGCGGCAGCGCCCTGCGCCAACAGCAGGCCGAGGCGAGTGCGGCGCAGCAGCAGGTCATCCAGATGCAGCACCAGCTCCTGCTCGGCGGCCAGGCCCAATTCGGCCCACAGCGTGTCGCTGGCGCCGACGCGCTCGCCGCCCAGCTCCTCCAGCAACTCGGCCAGACGCGGCAAGGCACGGCCATACCGACCAGCCAAACGGCGCTGCTGGGCCGGCGCAAGTTGCGGCAGTGGCACGGTGGGCTGCGGACGGAACACTTCAGTACCGTAATCGTCCACCGCGCGCCCCAGCTCGGGCGCGCAGGCGTGCAGTACTTCCAGGGCCAGCAAACGGAAAGTGGTCAGCTTGCCGCCGGCCAGGGTCACGCAGCCAGGCTCGCGCCACAGCGCATGCTCGCGCTTTTCGTCCGAAGGCTTCTTGCCTGCGATACCGTCGCTGACCACCGGGCGCACGCCGGCCCAGGTCGATAGCACATCCGCGCGAGCGATACCCACGGTGGGAAACTGCTGGGCACAGGCGGCCAGCAGGTAATCGACTTCGGCGGCGCTGATGCGCGCGTCCTGATCGAGGTCGTCGCTGTGATCGAGGTCGGTGGTGCCGATCACCGTCGCGCCCTCCCAGGGAAAGACGAACACCGGCCGCCCGCCCTGCTCGTGCATGAAACTGAAGGCATGAGCCAGCGGCAGGCGCCAGCCCGGCAGCAGCAGGTGGCTGCCGCGCAGCGGGCGGATCTGCTCGTGGCCGCCGGCCTGGCGCAGGCGATTGGCCCAGGCGCCGGTGGCCTGGGCGACCATCCGGCTGCGGAAGGTGAAGCGCGCACCGCTGTCGGCATCCTCGGCGAGCAGGCCGGTCACCCGCCCGTTCTCGCGCCGCAACTCCAGCACCTTGAGGCCATTGAGCGCCTCGCCGCCGTCGCCGCGCGCCTCGTCGAGCACGCGTAGCACCAGACGCGCATCGTCGGTCACCGCATCGAAGAAGCGCGTGCCGCCGAGCAACCGCTCTTCCTTCAATCCCGGCGCCAGGTAGCGCAGCTCCTGCAGCGGGTAATACAAATGGTTGCGCTTGCCGGCCATGGCGTCATACAGCGCCAGCAGACCGCCGAACACCCTGGGGCCGGGGAAGCCGCCGCGGTAATGGGCCATCACGAAACTCAGCGGATCGACCAACCCCGGCGCCTCGCCGAGCAGGCGCTGGCGCTCGTGCACCGAATCGCGGGTCAGCCGCCACTGGCCCTTGGCGATGTAGCGCAGGCCGCCGTGGACCATCTTCGACGAGCGGCTGGAGGTGCCCCAGGCGAAGTCGCGCTGCTCGATCAGCAGGCACTTCCAGCCGCGCCGTGCGGCTTCGCGGAGGATGCCGGCGCCGCTGATGCCGCCGCCGACGACGATCAGGTCCCACTCGCGCGCCGCCAGTTCCGGCAGCGCGCGCTCACGCCAGGCGGCGTTCCAGGCGCTCATTCCTGCAGCAGCACGCCGGGATTCAGCCGGCGCTCGGTGTCGAAGTGCTCGGCCAGGGTCTGGAGCACCGCCATGCCCCGCTCGCCCTTCTCCGCCGGCAGATAGGGCGCGTGATCGCGACCGACGCCGTGCTGATGGCTGATGGTGCCGCGGTTGTCGGCGATCACCCGGCTGGCCGCGTGCTTGAGCCGGCGCCAGCGTTCCAGCGTCGCGCCATAGCCGGCCGCCGGGCGGAACACGTAGGTGGTATAGATGCTCGAACCCTCGCCATAGACGTGGGACAGGTGAGTGAACACGTGCACGCGCTCGCCCTCGTCCACCAGGCCGTCGCGCAGGCTGGCTTCGATGCGGTCGAGCAGCGGGTCGACGTTGCACCAGTCGGTGGCGGTTTCCAGGGTGTCGACCACGTAGCCGGCCTGCCACAGCGTCTCGCGCAGGTAGGGGAAGCGGAAGCGCCCTGCCGCCCACTTCTTGCCCAGCAAGGTGCCGGTGAACACCCCGCCGTGCCCCTTGAGCAGGCGCTTGGCCTGCTTCAGCGAGGCGGCGTTCTGCACGCGGTTGCCGGTGACGCCGAAGGTCAGCATGCATTTGCCGGCCGACGCGCCGCGCAGGGCCAGGTATTTCTCCAACAGGGCGATCTGTCCGGGGTGGCCGGCCAGTGCCAGCTGGGTTTCGGTCTCGATGGCATTGGAAAGACGCAGCATCGACAGCGGCACGCGTGCCTGCGCCAGCTCGCGGATTGCCTCCAAAGCACGTGGCCAACTCGGCAGGAACACCGCGTAGAAGCGCTCGTCCTCGGCCAACTGACTGACCCGCACCTTGACCGCGGAAATCACCCCGAAGCGCCCTTCCGAACCGAGCACCACTTCGCGCAGGTCGGGACCGGCGGCGGAGGCCGGGAAGGTCGGCAGTTCCAGCGGGCCGGCGAAGGTTTCCAGCGTACCGCCGGCGAACAGCTGTTCGATGCGCCCGTAGCGCAGCGACTGCTGGCCGCTGGAACGGCTGGCGACCCAGCCGCCGAGGGTCGACAGCTCCCAGGACTGCGGGAAGTGGCCGAGGGTGTAGCCATGCGCGCGCAGCTGGCTTTCCACCTGCGGGCCGTTGGCGCCGGGGCCGAAAGTGGCCAGGCGGCTCTGCTCGTCCAGATCCAACAGGCGGTTCATGCGCGCCAGCGACAGGGTCAGCACCGGCTTTCCGCCGGCCTGCGGGTTGATGTGCCCGGCCACCGAAGTGCCGCCGCCGTAGGCAATGACGATGACGTCCTGGGCGGCGGCCCAGGCCAGCAGCTCGCGGATCTGCGCCACGGTCTCGGGAAAGGCGACACCATCGGGAAACACGCCGAAGTTGCCTTCGCGCATCGCCAGCCAGTCCGCCAGACTTTGCCCACGGGCGTGGCGCACGCGGGTCTCGGCATCGGTGCTGAGCAGCGGATGAGCCGGCAGGCGCGAAGCCGGCACCTGCGCCAGTACGCTGTCCAGGCTGGCGTCGGCCAGCGCCCGGCCGGCGCCGATGCGCCCCGCCAGAAACGCCGCACCCTGCGCCGGCAGTTCCATCACCGTGGCCTCCTCTCCCCAACCGTTCCAGCGCCGCATGGCATTCTCCTGTGCATTTTTAGCTGCTTATACTAGCCAGCCACCTTGCGCGGTCACTGTCGGATCAAGACAACCCGAGTCGCCAATCAAGACATCGAACAATAAGAAGCACGCCATGCACGCACTGGGTTACACCGCCGTTCCCGCCCTGCTGAAATACCTGCGCCTGGCCGAGCGCCAGGGCCTCGATCAGGATGCCGCCCTGAGCGCCGCCGGCCTGCACCGCGCCGATCTGGACGACAACGGCAAACGCCTGCCGAGCGAAGCCCACGAGAAACTGCTCGCGCACCTCCTGGCAGCCTCCGGCGACCCGCTGTTCGGCCTGCACGCCGCCCATTTCGTCCAGCCCGGCTCGTGGAGCGTGCTCGGCTACATCACCATGAACTGCGCGACCCTCGGCGAAGCGATGAGCCGCATCGTGCCCTACGAGAAGCTGGTCGGCGACATGGGCACCAGCCGCGTCGAAGCGGGCGACGGCCATGTGCGGCTGATCTGGAGCTGTCGCCATCAATTGGCGGAGATTCGCCGACATATGGTGGAGAACGTGCTGGCATCCTGGCTGCTGTATGCCCGCTGGATTGCCGACATGCAGCGTTCGCCGCAGGCGGTCTGGTTCGAACATGCGCAGCCGGCCGACACCGAGCTCGCCGAGTACGAGGCGGTATTCGGCTGCCCGGTACGCTTCGGGCAAAGTGTCAATGCCCTGCTGGTGCCGCTGGAATACCTGAACGTGCCGCTGCGCCAGGCCGACGCCAACCTGCTGCGCACCCTGGAGGATCATGCCCTGGCGCTGATGGCCGGACTGGACGCTGACGAGCCGCTGCCGCAGCGGGTGAAGAACGCCCTGCGCCTGCTGCTCAAGGAAGGCCTGCCGCGCAAGGAACGGGTCGCCGAGCGCTTCAACATGACGGTGCGCACCCTGCAACGCCACCTGCAACTGGCCGGCACCAGCTATCAGGAAATTCTCGACCAGCTGCGCCAGGAACTGGCCGAGCACTACCTGATCCGCAGCGACCTGGCGGTGCAGGACATCGCCCAGTACCTGGGCTTCACCGAGTCGCGCTCGTTCCATCGCAGCTTCAAGGGCTGGACCGGGATGACCCCGGGGGAATTCCGCGAAAGCCGCAAGGCATCGCTGTAGGAGCGAATTCATTCGCGCTGCAGGCAGCCCGGAGCCGCCCAGACTCGCGAATGAATTCGCTCCTACACCAGCAACTCGCTCAGCGGAATGAAGTTGACCGGCTCGCCCTCGGCCAGAGTGCTGCCTTCACGCACTTCGACCAGGCCATCGGCCCAGGCCACGCTACGCAGCACCCCGGAACTCTGGTTGGCATAGAGCACCGCACGGCCGTCTTCGAGGCGCGCGCGCAAGTATTCGCGGCGGCTGCCCGGCTTGCGCCAGACGAAACCGGCCGGCACCGGGAAGTGCAGCGGCGCGACCTTGTCCACGCCCAGCCGGCGCAGCAGGTAGGGGCGCGCCAGCAAGGCGAAGGTCACCAGGGTCGAGGCCGGATTACCCGGCAGGCCGAGCACCGGCACGCCCTGGTAGTGGCCGAAAGTCAGCGGCTTGCCGGGCTTGATCGCCAGCTTCCACAGCGCCAACTCGCCGCCCTCGCGTAGCGCCTCACCGAGGAAGTCCGCCTCGCCCACCGACACACCGCCGGTGGAAAGAATCAAATCGACCGCGCTCAGCTGGCCGAGCTTGGCACGGGTCAGCGCCAAGTCGTCGGGCAGGATGCCGGCATCCACCACTGCGCAGCCCAGTTGTTCGAGCCAGCTGCACAGCAGGCGACGATTGCTGTTGTAAATCTGTCCCGGGCCGAGCGGCTGGCCTGGCTCGACCAACTCGTCACCGGTGGACAGCACCGCCACTCGCGGCTGGCGACGCACCGCCAACTCGGCGGCGCCGAGCGTCGCGCACAGGCCCAGCTGTACCGGCCCCAGGCGCGTGCCGGCGGCCAGCACGGTTTCGCCCTGGCGCGTCTCCTGACCCTGCGGGCGTACATGCTGGCCGGGCTTGATCGGCTCGCGAAAGCGCACTCGGCCGTCGGCCAACACCTCGGCGTTTTCCTGCATTTCCACGCAGTCGGCACCGGCCGGCAGCGGTGCGCCGGTGAAGATCCGTGCGCAGGTGCCGGGCTCAAGCGGCCCCGGCGCCTGGCCGGCGAAGATGCGCTGGCTGACCGCCAGCGGCTCGCCCTGCCAGTCGGCCTGGCACAGCGCGTAACCATCCATGGCACTGTTCGGCCAGGGCGGCAGATCGAGACTCGCCAGCAACGGCTCGGCCAATACCCGGCCGCGCGCCTCGGCCAGCGGCAAGCGTTCGCACTCACAAATCGGCGTCGCTTCCGCCAGTTCGAGCAGGCGCGCGAGCGCGGTCTCGACCGGCATCAAGCCGGGATGGTCGTCGCCACTCATCCGCGCGACTCGCAGGGCGCCACCGGTTTGAGGTGGGTGACGAAGTTGCATGGGCGGTGACGGGCGTCCAGTTGCTCGGCGAGGATGCCGTCCCAGCCGGTGCGGCAGGCGTTGGTCGAGCCCGGCAGGCAGCACACCAGGGTGCCGTTGGCCAGCCCGGCGAGGGCGCGCGACTGCACGGTGGACGTGCCGATGTCGGCCACCGAGATCTGCCGGAACAACTCGCCGAAGCCCTCGACCTGCTTGTCCAGCAGACAGGCCACGGCTTCCGGGGTGCTGTCGCGGCCGGTGAAGCCGGTGCCGCCGGTGATCAGTACCACCTGCACGCTGTCATCGGCGATCCAGGCAGCGACCTGGGCGCGGATCTTGTACAGGTCGTCTTTCAGCAGCACACGTGCGGCGAGGTTGTGGCCGGCGGCGGTGAGTCGGTCGACGAACAGCTGGCCGGAGGTGTCGGTGTCCAGAGTACGGGTGTCGCTGACAGTCAGCACGGCGATATTGAGCGGCACGAACACCGCATCAGCCTTGTGGCTCATGGCTCTATTCCGGTTGTGAGAGGGGACAGGCGGGTGTTATATCACAGCCCCCGCACGCTCAGTTCAGGAGCCCCGCATGACCGCCGCGCCCACCCTGCCCACCTGCTCCGTACTGCTGCTTGCCGGCGGTCGCGGCCAGCGTATGGGCGGCGCCGACAAGGGCCTGCTGGAGTGGCGCGGGCAGCCGCTGATCGCCCATCTGCACGCCCTGGTGCGACCGCTGACAGACGATCTGATCATCTCCTGCAACCGCAATGCCGAGCGCTACGCGGCCTATGCCGACCGCCTGGTGCAGGACGACAGTGCCGACTTCCCCGGCCCGCTGGCCGGCATTCGCGCCGGGCTCGCCGTCGCCCGCCACGACCACCTGCTGATATTGCCCTGCGATGCGCCCTTGCTCGACCGTGCGTTGCTGGAGCAGTTGCGCCGGGCCGCCAGCCGCCAGCCGAAGCAGGCCGCGATGGTGCGTCAGGGCGAATACTGGCAGCCGCTGGTCTGCCTGCTGCCGAAAAGCCTGGCTGGCGCGTTGGAGCAGGCCTGGCAGCAAGGCGAACGCAGCCCGCAGCGGGCGCTATTGCGGCTTGGCGTGACTGCGCTGGACTGCCCGCTGGATGACCCGCGCCTGGCCAATCTGAATAGCCCGGAACTGTTGCGCGACCCGCTCGGCAGGGGCTGACCGGCAAGATTTTCGGGAACCTGAGCCGCAGATTTACGTCAGATGAACGGCAATCACCGCTTAATCTGGAGACAAACGATGACTCAACGGACTCTTCTCGCACTCATGCTGACGCTCGGCCTCGGCACCCTGGCCGGCTGCGCCTCACCTACGGTGATCACCCTGAACGATGGTCGCGAGATCCAGGCGGTCGACACGCCGGAGTATGACGACGAGGCTGGTTTCTACGAGTTTGAACAGCTGGACGGCAAACGCACCCGGGTCAACAAGGACCAGGTACGCACAGTCAAAGAGCTGTAAGAACCTGTTTACGATCTGCTGCGCGTCGGCCATCCGGCGTTAAAAACAGCCTCGGAAAGCTCATTTACAGCTTGTAAACTCCGCTTCCTCGGTTGTTTTTGCCTTGTCTGGCTCTAGCTCGCGCGATCGTAAACAAGTTCTAAGGCAACAGGCCAGCGGTCACGGTTTGCGCACCTGCCGACCAGCAGGTGCGTGACCGCCTCGAGGCCTCGCCAAGTCCGGCCTTAGCATGATTTTTTTTAAAACCACCGCGCCTTACCGAACAAAAAATCTACATAACCTCTTGTGCTGCAAAAGTTTTTCAGTATTATTGTCGCCACTTCGGAGTGTAGCGCAGCTTGGTAGCGCGTCTCGTTCGGGACGAGAAGGTCGCAGGTTCGAATCCTGTCTCTCCGACCAAACCCGAAAAAACCCGCCTTCATGGCGGGTTTTTTATTGCCTGGCGTTTTTCGGTGCAGAACGCTTCAACGCAGAAAGGTCACCACCTGCTCGGCATCGAACGGCCAGTTGAGTTCGGCGCCGGTATCGCAACGACGCAACACCGGAATCAACAAGCCGTACTGCTCGACCCACTCCTCACGTTCGGCGATGTCGACCAGTTCGACCAACAGGCCGTTCTCGACGAAAGGCATCAGCAGCGCTTCGGCCACTTCGCAAAGATGACAGCCAAGGGTGCCGAACAGTTGGCATTCGGGAAGCATGGACAGGCCTCGAGGGAAATTCAGATGCGCAGTTTAACACTTGCTCCCGCGGCCGCTGGCGCCGAACCTGCCGCCTCGCCCCTGCTGTGCTTTGCTGAGTAACAAGGCGGTATACGGGCGCACAAAACTTTCGCCACGCTTGATTCGGATCAAACCATAGGGCGACGCCGAGCGGGATGCTAGCCGCTGTAGCGGTGGAAGCTGAAGTCATGGGAGACGCTATTTGTTCGCCAATCTGCTGATCATCTTTTCTTTCTCGCTGGTGGTCATCGCCCTGTTCCGGCGCCTGAATTTGCCGCCGCTGCTGGGCTATCTGTTCGTCGGCGTGCTGATCAACCCGGCGGCCCTCGGCTGGGTCGGCCAAGGTGAAGACCTGCCGAAGCTGGCCGAGTTCGGCGTGGTGTTCCTGCTGTTTACCCTCGGCCTGGAATTCTCCCTGCCACGCATGCTGGCGCTGCGCAGCGTGGTGTTCGGCCTCGGCAGCCTGCAGGTGCTGGCCTGCGGCGTGCCGCTGGTGGCGCTGCTGCACTATGGCTTCGACTTGCCGGCGAATGCCGCGCTGCTGCTCGGCGCCGGCCTGGCGTTGTCGTCGACCGCCATCGTCACCAAGGAACTGAGCAGCCTCGGCGAGGTGTTCAGCAGCCACGGTCAGAATGCGATCGGCGTGCTGCTACTGCAGGATCTGGTCGCAGTGCTGTTGCTGACGCTATTGCCGGCGCTGGCCGGCGACGGTGGCGCCAGCTGGCATCTGGCGCTGGGCCTGACGCTGGGCAAAGCCTTGCTGCTGTTCGCCGGCATGTTCCTCGTCAGCCGCTGGGTATTGCCCCGCTTGTTCCACGAGGTCGCCGCCGCGCGCTCGCCCGAACTGTTCGTCCTGCTGGCGCTGGTGCTTGTGCTGCTGGCCGCCTGGCTGACCCACTTGCTCGGCCTGTCGCCGGCCCTTGGCGCCTTCCTCGCCGGCATGCTGCTGGGCGAGAGTCATTACCGTCATCAGATCGAGGCGGACCTCCGCCCGTTCCGCGACATCTTGCTCGGCCTGTTCTTCGTCAGCGTCGGCATGCTGATCGACTTCCACCTGTTCCTCAGCCATGGCTTGCAGATCGCCACCCTCACCTTGCTGCTGATGCTGATCAAGGGCGCCGTGATCGCCCTGCTAGTCAGGCTGCGCGGCGGCGACGGCACCAGCGCCTGGCGCACCGGCCTGGCGCTGGCCCAGGGCGGCGAGTTCTGCTTTGCCCTGGTCACCCTGGCGACCCAGGCCCACCTGCTGCCGCCAGGGTTCGACGGCCTGCTGCTGGCCGCGACCTTCTGCTCGATGGCGCTGACGCCGCTGCTGCTGCGCGCCGCTCCGCGGCTGGCCGAGCGACTGGCGCGGCAGCGGCAGCCGCACAGTTCGGTGGCGGACATCAACGCGGCCAGCCAGGACCTGGACCAGCACGTGGTGATCTGCGGTTACGGTCGGGTCGGCCAGTCGATCGGCCGCTTCCTGCGCCGCGAGAACATCGCCTACATCGCCCTCGACGACGACCCGGTGCGCGTGCAGGAAGCCGCCGCCGGCGAAGCCTGCGTGCACTATGGCGACTCGCGCCGCCCCGACTTGCTGGAAGCAGTCGGCCTGACACGGGCGCGCCTGCTGGTGGTGGCGGTCAACGATAGCGAGGCGACGCTGGGCATTGTCCAGCTGGCCCACCGGCTCAATCCGCAGCTGGTGATCCTGGTCCGCACGCGGGATGACACTTATCTGCACCAGCTGCAGGAGGCCGGCGCCACCGAGGTGGTGCCGGAAGTGCTGGAGTCGAGCCTGATGCTCGCCTCAACCGCCCTGCTGCTGCTGGGCCTGCCGCACCAACAGGTACAGGCCCAGATCGCCGAGGTGCGCCGCAGCCGCTATCGCCTGCTGCATGGCTATTACCACGGCGCGCAGACTGAACTGCTGGATAACCGTGGCCAGCAGCGGGTCCTGCTGCATGCGGTGAACCTCAACGAGAACGCCTATGCCTGCGGGCGGCCGCTGGGTGAACTGGCGCTGGAGCAGCTAGGCGCCGAAGTGCAGGCCGTGCGCCGGAACGGCGAGGAACTGGCGCTCGGCCAGCAAACCCAGCTGCGCAAAGGCGATGCGGTGGTGCTGTCCGGTTCCCTAGAGGCCATCGAGAGCTGCGAGGCGCGCCTGCTCGGCGGGCTGGACTGAGTCAGACGCCCGCCGCGGCGAGCAGTTGCTCCGCCGCCTCGCGGGCCTCCCGCCCCTGACTGGCCGGCCCCTGGATGTGCGCCATGGTCATCGCGCCCTCCAGCAGGAATTGCAGCTGCCGTGCCAGCCGCTCCGCATCGGCCACCTTCAGCGCCGCCAGGTTGCGCTGGAAATACTCGCGCACCACCGCCTTGTAGGCCGCTGCCTGCCGGTGGATGGGATGGCCACGGTCGTGGAACTCGGCCGCCGCATTGATGAACAGACAGCCGCAGAACCGCTCGCCTTCGGTGAGCGTCTGCACGAAGTCGAACACGCCAAGCACCCTCTCCCGCGCGCCCAGGCCCTGCTGCGCCTCGCTCAGGTCTTCGGCTATCTGCCGCTGACGGGACTCCAGGGCGGCGACGATCAGCTCGTCCTTGGACTTGAAGTGCTTGTACAGCGTCATCTTCGCCACCCCTGACTCGGCCAGGATGCGGTCGATGCCGGTGGCGTGGTAGCCCTCGCGGGCGAACAGGTCGAGGGCTGTGTCGAGCAGTTGCTCGCGTTTACTGGATGCCATGGGGTACCTCCTGGCCCGCCATTATGCGCGAGCCGCCAGCGCGAATCTTCCGGAAGGCTGCGAAGAGCGATTTCACGCTTGAACTATACAGACCTGTCTGTCTATTATCCAGGCACCACCCACCACCACTCAATGCCCACTCAAGGAATCCAGCCCATGAAACTGCATGACTTCGCCCTCTCCGGAAACGCCTACAAAGTCCGCCTGTTCCTCGGCCTCATCGGCCAGGAAGTCGAATTGGCCAGCGTCGACCTGCTCCACGGCGCGCACAAGCACCCGGACTTCCTGGCCATCAACCCGCGCGGCCAGGTCCCGGTGCTGGAGGATGACGACTTCCGCCTGGGCGACTCGCAGGCGATACTGGTCTATCTGGCCAGCCGCTATGCTGAGGCCGCCTGGTACCCACTCGACGCCATCAGCCAGGGCCGCATCGCCCACTGGTTGAGCTTCGCCGCCAACGAGGTGCAGCACGGGGTGGCTCAGGCGCGGCTTCTGCGCCTGTTCAATCGTCCGGGAGACCTGGAAGCCGTCCAGGCCAAGGGACGGGCCGCCTTGGAGCTGCTCGAGGCACACCTGGTCCGGCACGCCTGGCTGGCCCAGACAGAAACGCCGACCATCGCCGATATCGCCGTCTATCCCTATGTCGCCATGGCCGTGGAAGGTGGTCTGGAACTGGACAGCTACCGCAATCTGCAGGCCTGGTTTGCACGCCTGCGCGCCCTGCCCGGCTACCAGCCGCTGCCCAGCCGCTAGGGAGATGAGCCATGACCATTCCCTTCCACCCCGGCGAGTTGGACATCCAGGCCCGCGCCGGCGTGCTCGAACAGGTAGCCGCCTTCGGCCAGCGGGCGATCCGCACCTACATGCCGGACCAGCACCGTGAGTTCTTCGCCCAACTGCCCTGGCTGCTGGCCGCCGGCCTGGACGTCAACGGGCAGCCCCAGGCGTCGGTGCTGTGGGGTGAACCGGGCTTCGCGCACACGCCCGAGGCCACCCTGCTGCGGGTGAATGCCCTGCCGCAGGCGGACGACCCGCTCGCCGGCTGCCTGCACAAGGGCTGGCGCCTGGGCCTGCTCGGCCTGGAGTTGCCGACCCGCCGACGCAATCGGCTGAACGGCCGGATCGTCGCCCGGGACAGCACAGGCTTCACCGTGCTGGCCGAACAGTCCTTCGGCAACTGCCCGAGATACATCCAGGCGCGCACCTGCTCGCCGCACCAGCGCCAGGCCGGCCCTAGCCTGCAGGGGCATGGACTGGCCGAGGACTGGCTGAGCCTGGTGCGGCGCAGCGACACGCTGTTCATCGCCAGCCAGCACAGCGGCGAGCACAACGGCGGCGTCGACGTTTCCCACCGTGGCGGGCCGCTCGGTTTCGTCGAGCTGGGACAGGACGGGCGCCTGTGGCTGCCGGACTATTCGGGCAACAACCTCTTCAACACCCTCGGCAACCTGCTGCTGGAGCCGCGCTGCGCCCTGCTGTTCATCGATTTCGCCAGCGGCGACCTGCTGCACCTCGAGGCCCGGGCGGAAATCCTCTGGCCCGCGAACGCCGGCCATCCTCTGCCACCCGGCGCACTGCGCATGGTGGCGCTGGAACCGGGGCGCTGGACTCTGCGCCGCAGCCGCCTGCCGCTGCAGTTCGGCGACGCCGAACCCTCCCCCCACCTCCCAGGAGCCTGATTCATGCGCCTCTACAGCCTCGTTGCACTGACCCTGTTCAGCCTCGCCAGCCAAGCCGCCGAGCTGCGTTTCAGCCTAGTGAAGACCGCGGAAACCGAGGCCCGTGAGGCCCTCACCGTCGAAGGCGGCGAATGGACGCGCAAGGTCAAGGTCAACCACGTCGCCGTGCTGATCCAGCACCATGCCGCGACCCTGCTGTTCGATACCGGACTGGGCCGCCAGGTCGACAGCCAGTTCGCCGAGATGCCCGCCTGGCTGCGGCCGCTGCTGGAGTACGGCCCGGTGCTGCCGGTACGCGAGCAACTGGATAAGGACGGCATCCGCATCGACCGCATCCTCCTGTCGCACGCCCACTGGGATCACGCCTCGGGGCTGGCCGACTATCCGGAGGTACCGGTCTGGGCGCCGTACGAGGAGATCGAGTTCGCCGAAATCTCCACCCCGCCGGCGATCCTGCCCAGCCAGTTCCAGCATGCGGTCAAGTGGCGCCCCCTGGTCTTCCAGCCCTGGCCGTTCCTCGGCTTCGAGGACAGCCTGGATCTGTTCGGCGATCGCAGTGTGGTGCTGGTTCCCCTGAGCGGCCACACCCCCGGCTCGGTCGGCTTGTTCCTGACGCTCGCGGATGGCCGCCGGTTCTTCTTCACCGGCGATGCCAGTTGGCGCCTCGCCGGCTTCACCGGCCCGCACGAGAAGTTCTGGTTCAGTCGCCGCCAGGTCGACAACGATCGCGAGGCGACCCGCAACATCCTGCAGCGCGTGCACAACCTGCTGGCCAAAGAACCGGAACTGACGGTGATTCCGGCCCACGACGGCGAGGCCCAGGAATCCCTGGGGTTCTACCCGCGCTGGGTGGAATGAGCGACCCACAAAACCCAGCCGACTAAGGTCTAAAAGCCGTCGTGGCTGTCTCGTGTTTTATTACAACTCGTAACAGTACGGTCATAAATCCGCCTGTCTGCATCCACGAGGAGATAACAATAATGCACGCGACCCCTCTCGCCCGTGCCGTGGCCCTCGCCACGCTCGGCGCCAGCTTGACTCTACCCAGCCTGGCCCAGGCGGAGTTCATCAAGGACAGCAAAGGCAGTCTCGAACTGCGCAACTTCTACTTCAACCGTGACCTTCGTCAGGACAGCTCTCCGGCTCCGACTCAGGCCAAACAGGAAGAATGGGCCCAAGGCTTCCTGCTGCGCCTGGAGTCCGGCTATACCGAAGGTAGCGTCGGTGTCGGCGTCGATGCGCTCGGCCTGCTCGGCGTCAAACTGGACTCCAGCGCCGACCGCAGCGGCACCGGCCTGCTCAAGCGTGATCGCGAAACCGGCGAGGCTCAGGACGAATACGGTGAACTGGGCCTGACTGCCAAGCTGCGCGCCTCGAAGAGCACCCTGAAGGTCGGCACCCTGCTGCCGAAACTGCCGGTCGTGCAGTACAACGACACCCGCCTGCTACCACAGACCTTCAGCGGTGGCGCGCTGAACTCCATGGAAATCGACGGCCTGACCTTCGATGCCGGCCGCCTGCGGCAATACAACCAGCGTGACTCCTCGGACTACGAGGACATGGTCATAAACGGTGGCGGCAAGCGCAATATCACTGTAGCCAAGGGCACCACGGCGGATCATTTCGACTTCGCCGGCGGCAGCTACAAGTGGACCGACAGCCTGAGCACCAGCTACCACTACGGCCAGCTCGACGGGTTCTACCAGCAGCACTACCTGAACCTTATCCACGTGTGGCCGATTGCCGACAAGCAATCGCTGAAGTCCGACATCCGCTGGGCACGCTCCACCGATGACGGCACCAGCAACGTCGACAACAAGGCGCTCAACGCCATGTTCACCTACACCTTGGGTTTCCAGTCCTTCGGTCTTGGCTATCAGAAGATGAGCGGCGACACCGGCTTCGCCTATATCAACGGCACCGACCCCTACCTGGTGAACTACATCCAGATCAGTGACTTTGCCAACAAGGACGAGAAATCCTGGCAGGCACGCTACGACTACAACTTCGCTGGTTTGGGCATTCCCGGCCTGACCTTCATGACCCGCTATGTCACCGGCGACAACGTCGATCAACTGACCACCAGTGGCGAAGGCACGGAATGGGAACGCAACATGGACATCGCTTACGTGTTCCAGGACGGCCCGCTGAAGAACCTCGGGCTGAAATGGCGTAACGCGACCGTGCGCAGCAACTTCGCCAACGACCTGGACGAGAATCGCCTGATCGTCAGCTACACCATGCCGCTGTGGTAACAGCCCAAGCATGAAAAAGGCTATGTCCCGGTTACGCGGTGCATGAGGCAGTGCTTTTTGTAGGAGTGGATTTATCCGCGAGCCAGGGATAAAGGTGGTGCCAACCCTTTCGCGAATGAAATCGCTCCTACCGGTTCGGCATGTGCTGACGGCCCACAGGGCAAGGGATGCTGCACTCCGGATTGCATCCGGGCTACGACATCTCCAACACCTAACAGGGACAGAGCCATGAAAAAGCCCGCCGATTGGCGGGCTTTTTCATGCAGCGCGGCGAACCGCCGATCACTCCTGATTGATCGAGCCGATCTTATGCACCGTCAGGTCGGCGCCGTAATACTCGTCTTCCTGGCTCAAGCGGATCCCGACCGCCGCCTTCAGCAAGCCATACACCAGGAAGCCGCCGACCAGCGCCACCAGCACGCCGAGGCCGGTGCCGATCAGCTGGCTGCTCAGGCTGACGCCGCCCAGGCCGCCCAACGCCTGCTGGCCGAAGATGCCGCAAGCGATGCCGCCCCAGACCCCGCACAAGCCATGCAGCGGCCAGACGCCGAGCACATCATCGACCTTCCACTTCACCTGAGTCGCAGTGAAGGCCCAGACGAACAGGGCACCGGCGACCAGCCCAGTCGCCAGCGCACCGACCGGATGCATCAGGTCAGAACCGGCGCAGACCGCCACCAGCCCGGCGAGCGGGCCGTTGTGCAGGAAACCGGGGTCGTTGCGCCCGACGAACAGCGCCGCCACCGTGCCGCCAACCATCGCCATCAGCGAGTTGACCGCCACCAGGCCACTGATACCGACCAGCGTCTGCGCACTCATCACGTTGAAGCCGAACCAGCCGACGATCAGGATCCACGAGCCCAGGGCCAGGAACGGGATGTTCGACGGCGCGAACGCCACCAACTTGCCGTCGCGATAGCGGCCGTTGCGCTTGCCGAGCAGGACCACCGCGCCGAAGGCCAGCCAGCCGCCCATGGCATGCACCACCACCGAGCCGGCGAAGTCGTGGAAGCTGGCGCCGAAACGCGCGCTCAGCCAGGCTTGCAGCCCGAAGTTGCCGTTCCAGATCATCCCCTCGAAGAAGGGATAGACGAAGGCGACGATCAGCAACGTGGCACACAGTTGCGGGCCGAACTTGGCACGCTCGGCGATGCCGCCGGAAATGATCGCCGGGATCGCTGCCGCGAAGGTCAGCAGGAAGAAAAACTTCACAAGCGCATAGCCGTGGTCGGCGGTCAGCGCCGCCGCCGGTTCGAGGAAGGTCACCCCGTAGGCCACCCAGTAACCGATGAAGAAATACGCCAGGGTGGAAATGGCAAAGTCGGAGATGATCTTCGACAGGGCATTGACCTGGTTTTTCAACCGTACCGTGCCCACTTCGAGAAAGGCGAAACCGGCATGCATAGCCAGCACCATCACGGCGCCCAGCAGAATGAACAAGGTGTTGGATCCGTGAAGCAGGGCTTGCACGGCGTTATCGAGGTTTTCCATCGGCGCTGACGACTCCGGCGTTGAGGGAAAAAGCACCAAATAAGCTCACGCCCCGCCAGAAGCGCACCATCCTGAGACCTTCATGCACCAGAACGAACGCCGTTAACGACCCGACTTGGTACATAAGCATTTGGCAGAAAACCGTGAACTTGGACTTTTTCTTTATTTTTCATTTATTTGAAGCGGATTTATGGCGACAATCCCAGCGACCATTACGCCCAAACACAGGGCACACCGCTCCAACTTCGCACCACCGCAATGCAATAGCTATACCAGTTACCTCGCTGAGCAATAGCGCAGAAACCTTCGCCAAGCAGCCAATGTCGTGAATCGGCGTTCGCTCACGCCCCCGCGCGGTGCGCCGGGTCAGTTGGCAATGCCGCCTGCCCCCAACAGAAACCGTCAAAAACAACCCACTTCGACTTCAGGACACTAGACTCATAGCCCTGAAGCCATTTTTCATGGAGAGTCCGCATGACCACGACGAACAAATCGGATGCGCTAGTGGCTGAGTTTCAGGCCCTGGTCGGTGACACCGAGAAGCTGCTCAACGAGACCGCCAACCTCGCCGGAGCGGAGGCCGAGCAACTGCGCACCCAGGTGCATGAAAGCCTGAAACGCGCGCGTGAAACCCTGCAGGGTGTCGAAGAAACGCTTCGCGAACACAGCAAGGCCGCCGTCGATGCCACCGAAACCTATGTCGCCGATCACCCTTGGCAGTCCCTCGGCCTGGCCGCCGCGCTAGGCTTTCTCCTCGGGCTACTGGCCGGGCGTCGTTAAGCATGTCCGACGGAAGGGAATCCACCCCGCACCACGCCTCACCGCGCCGCCTGGGCGCCGCCCTGCTCGGCTTGCTGCATGGCCATGTCGAGCTGTTCGGCATCGAACTGCAGGAACAGAAATCCCGCACGCTGAGCTTGCTGCTGTTCGCCGGTTTCGCCCTGATCTTCGGCCTGCTGCTGCTCGTGGGCTTGTCGACGCTGCTGCTGATCCTGTTCTGGGATAGCTATCGGCTGGCGGCCATCATCGGCCTGTGCCTGCTCTACGTCGTCGCCACGGCGTATTGCGCCGTGCGCCTGCGGGCGGCGGTTGCCGATGAATCTTCCCCTTTCAGCGCCACGCTCGAAGAGCTGGCGCGCGACCGCGAGCGCCTGTTGCCATGAATCTGCCCACCCTGCCGCCCAACGCCAGCCGCCAGGAGCTGCGCAAGGCCTTGATCCGTCTGCGCCTGGAAATGCATCGTCAAGAGATCCGCCATGAATCGCAGCTGATCCTGAAGCCCCTGCACAAGGTCCGCGGCATAGCGACGAACTGGCAGCAGACCCTTGGCCTCAGCCACGCACCACTCTGGGGCATCGCCGGTGTGACCGCGCTGGCTTTTTTCGCCGGCAAAGGCCGCGGACTGCGCCGCTGGCTGCGGATTGGCGCGCTCCTCTATCCAGCATTGATGACGGCCTTGCGCCGACCATCCGGTACTGCTGCGCAAGAGCCGGCAGGAAAAACCTGACACTGTCCCGCCGCTGGCCACACTCTTGCTAAACGTTTGAGTTGCCGGTGTTTTCATCGGCAATCAGGCCTGCTCCATGGTGGGTAGGCCGGAAGAAAGATTAAGGACTTCATCGTGATCGATGGGTAGCCGCTTGTCTGCTCTCAGCCGCTCATCGATACCGCCGCCAGCCTGATCGCCGGCACCGAAGCGCTTGGCCAACTGCTCGCCGAAGGCTGGAATGAACGCCGGCCGATCCTCTCCAGCGCCTACCGTGACACCACCTGCAACCAGTACTGCCTGAACGCCGGGCAATTCATCGACAACGGCAAACGCCTGCCGCGGATGGATATCGACGCGGCGAGCTCTAGGCCTTCACCGCCCGCCACAAGCGGCCGGCCAGGCTGACCACGGCCAGCACCAGGCCGCCGGCGACGATGCCGAGCCCGGCATCCAGTAGGGTCGGGGTGATCGCCTGCAGCAGCGGGCCGACCGCGGCGATGCCGCCCAGCCCCTGCGCCAGTTCGTCGATCCCGTGGTGCAGCACTGGCAGGCCATGGCTGAGGATGCCGCCGCCGACCATGAACATCGCCGCCGTGCCGATCACCGACAGGCTCTTCATCAGATAAGGCGCAGCCCGCAGGATACCGAGGCCGAGCCCGCGCAGCAGGCCCTGCTTCTGACTGAGGTAGAGGCCGCCGTCGTCGAGCTTGACGATACCCGCCACCAGGCCGTAGACGCCGATGGTCATGGCGATGGCGATCCCCGCCAGTACCAGAACCTGCTGGGTGAACGGTGCATCGGCGACGATGCCGAGGGTGATGGCGATGATTTCCGCCGAGAGAATGAAGTCGGTACGCACCGCGCCGCTGATCTTGGCCTTCTCCAAGGCCACCAGGTCGACCTGTGGGTCGCTCAACGCATCGCGCAGTTCGCCCCGTTCGGCCGCCTCCTCTTCGCGGCTGTGGAGAAAGCGATGCGCCAGCTTCTCGAAACCCTCGTAACAGAGAAAGGCGCCACCGAGCATCAACAGGGGCGTCACCGCCCAAGGCGCGAACGCACTGATGGCCAGCGCCGCCGGCACCAGGATCAGCTTGTTGCGAAACGAGCCCTTGGCCACCGCCCACACCACCGGCAACTCGCGCTCGGCCTTGACGCCCGCCACCTGCTGGGCATTCAACGCGAGGTCGTCGCCCAGCACCCCGCTGGTTTTTTTCGCCGCCACCTTGGTCATCAGCGAGACATCGTCGAGCACGCTGGCGATGTCATCGAGCAACGCGAGAAGACTGGTTCCTGCCATGAAGCTGTTCCTTGTGCTGAGAATTCGCCGGAGCTGGCGGCGAACTTAACAGCCGCAAGCGCGACTCGCCACCGTCTCCCCCAGGGTGCGTTCTCAATTATTTCCTTCGTTGCGCCTGCAAGCGGGCCATGCGGTGTTGCAGCCCTTGGCAAGGGAACGACCATTGCCTGCGGGCTGCGCCTTGCCTGGCCCGCTTGCAGGCAGCAACGCAATCGGGGGACATAACTGAGAACGCACCATAGCAATAGCTTGCAGGCGGGAAGCCGAACTACGAAGCTAAGACGATTAGCCACTGACTGGCGAGGATCAGCCTTGGACTGGCATACCCTGCTCACCCGCGAACGGCTCGGCAAACCGGTGCACAGCACCGAGGAACTCGGCCGCAGCCCCTTTCACAAAGATCACGACCGCATCATCTTCTCCGGCGCCTTCCGCCGCCTGGGGCGCAAGACCCAGGTCCATCCGGTGACCAGCAACGATCATATCCACACGCGTCTGACCCATTCGCTGGAAGTCAGCTGCGTCGGTCGTTCGCTGGGCATGCGCGTCGGCGAGATGATCCGCGACAGCCTGCCGGACTGGTGCGAGCCGAGCGATCTGGGCATGGTCGTGCAATCCGCCTGTCTGGCCCACGACATCGGCAACCCGCCGTTCGGCCACTCCGGCGAGGATGCCATCCGCCACTGGTTCCAGCAGGCCGCCGGGCGCGGCTGGCTGGATGCGATGAGTGCGGAAGAACGCGCCGACTTCCTCAATTTCGAGGGCAACGCCCAGGGCTTCCGCGTGCTGACCCAACTGGAATACCACCAGTTCGACGGCGGCACGCGGCTGACCTACGCCACCCTTGGCACCTACCTGAAATACCCCTGGACCGCCCGCCACGCCGAGGCACTGGGCTACAAGAAGCACAAGTTCGGCTGCTACCAGAGCGAACTGCCGCTGCTTGAGCAGATCGCCGCCAAGCTCGGCCTCCCGCAGATCGAGGAGCAGCGCTGGGCGCGCCACCCGCTGGTGTACCTGATGGAGGCGGCGGACGACATCTGCTACGGCCTGATCGACCTGGAAGACGGCCTGGAGATGGAGCTGCTCGATTACGCCGAAGTCGAGGCCCTGTTGCTCGGCCTGGTCGGCGACGACCTGCCGGAAACCTACCGCCAGCTCGGCCCGCAGGACTCGCGCCGGCGCCGCTTGGCGATCCTGCGCGGCAAGGCCATCGAACACCTGACCAACGCCGCCGCCCGTGCCTTCGTCGAACAGCAGCCCGCGCTGCTGGCCGGCACCCTGCAAGGCGATCTGGTCGAGCACATGCACGGCCCGGCCAAGCGCTGCGTGCTCAGCGCCAAGGCCATGGCTCGGGAGAAGATCTTCCAGGACAAGCGCAAGACATTGCACGAGATCGGCGCCTACACCACCCTGGAAATTTTGCTTAATGCCTTTTGTGGTGCTGCACTGGAACAACAGGGCGGGCGCACGCCGTCGTTCAAGCACCAGCGGATTCTCGATCTGCTCGGCAATAACGCGCCGCAACCGGAGTGGCCGCTGCACCGCTCGTTCCTGCGCGTGATCGATTTCATCGCCGGTATGACCGACAGCTATGCCACCGAAATGGCCCGTGAAATGACCGGCCGCTCGAGCCCGATGTGACGCCATGAGACAAGCCATACGCGAAGCCCTCAGTTGGCATGCCGGCCCGCCCGCCTGGGGCTCGGGAGCGGTTGCGGCCCTCGGTTGCGCCTTGCCGCTGCTGCTCGGCCTGTTCTCCAGCCATTCCGGCTTCCTGTGGGCCGCCACCGGCGCCTTCCAGGCCGCCCAGGCTTCCGCCCTGCACCGCTTCGGCATGCTGCGCATGTTGCTGCTCACCGGTCTCGGTGCCTGCAGCGCCGGCCTGGGTTTCTGGAGCGGCAGCCATCCGTTGTTGAGCCTGGGGTTGTTCGCCGTCTTCGGCCTGCTGCTGGCCTGGCTGCAGCGCTTCGGCAAGGAGGCCGGCAAGCTCGGGGTCGGCCTGGCTGTGTGCCTGTCCCTCGGTCAGGGTCAGTACGGCATCGGCAACCTGCATAACCCTTATGCGGTGGCCATGCTGTTCATTCTCGGTGGCCTGTGGGTGATGCTGCTGGCCTTCGGCTTGCGCGGCGTGCATGGCCTGCGCATGTGGCCGCAGATGCCGCGCCTGTTGAGTCTGCTCAAGGTGCTGCGCCGCCACGCCCGACGCTTGCCCGAGCAGCAGTGGCGTCTGCATGCCCTCGGCTGCACCCTGGCTTTCGCCCTCGCCGGCCTGGTCGTACAACTGGCCGAACTGCCACGCGGCTACTGGCTGACCCTGACGGTGATCTGCACCCTGCAACTGGAATTCCGCGGCAGCCTGGTGCGCGCCCTGCAGTCGGGCGCAGCCAGCCTGTGTGCGGCCGCCCTGCTGATCCTCTTCGCCCACAGCCTGCAGAGCCCACCCTTGATGGTGGCGACCATGCTGCCGCTGATCTTTCTCAGCCGCACCTTCCAGGCCAACCATTACGGCCTCTACGTGATGCAGAACACCCTGTGTTTCGTGCTGCTCTCGGAAAGCCTGTCGCAGGACTGGCACCTGGCGCAGGTGCGCTTGGTGAACACTTTGCTGGGGGTCACGCTGGCAATACTGGTCGCCGTGCTGATGCATGGGCTGCAGCAGTATCTGAGCAGGCATCTGAAGCCGGTGTCGACGGATTGAACGCGAGGGGAAGAGGGGAATATTGCAGAGAGGGAACGATGGGCGCGCCGTGCGCGCGCCCATCGGTGTCACGTCAGAACCTGTTTCGGATCTCGCGAGCTAGAGTCAAACAAGGCAAAAACGGCTGAGGAAGCGGAGTTTACGAGTTGTAAATGAGCATTCCGAAGCCGTTTTTAACGCCGGTTGGCCGACGCGCAGCAGATCCGAGACAGGTTCTTAGGCCGGATTGATCGGGGTTTCCGGATACCAGACGTCGATCAGCGGGCTGACGGAGAAGTCCACCAGTTCGTTGCGGCCCTTCAGCCAGGCTTCGACCTGGACGCGCTGCTCCTCGCTCACCGAGCCGCGCGTAGCCAGGCACACCAGGCCGAAATCTTCGCCGCCGACATAGTCCAGGCCATTGCCGGCCATGGCTTCACGCAGGAACTGGGCGAGGAAGGCGTCGACGGCTTCATCGCTCAGACCGTCTTTCAAGTTCACGTTCAGCTCGAACCCCAACTCCTGGAACTCGTCGACACACAGTTTTTTGCGCAGACGGCGGGAACGGTTAGTCGCCATGGAAGAATCCTCAAGAGTGAATAAGCCCGGCACTTTACCAGCTTCGACCCCATCCCAGTAGGAGAAGCGCCCGATGCGGCCAGGCGTTCCGTCCGATCCCTGTACCGAACCGGCCAGGCAGCGAAATTTTATCCAATCGTCAGCGCCTGGGCGGCACAGCGCGAAAGCCTTCGGGCATAATGCCAGCCACTTCCCAAGCCACTCGTGGAAGCCATTGCCTTGTCATTTTCTTTTTTGCCCTTGCCTGAAGGGTTTTGCCCAATGATCAAAATACTTCGTCACCTGGCCATCGCCAGTTTGCTCTTGCCTATTGCCCTGCCCGCCTCCGCCACCAATTCCAGCCTGCCGCCGCAAGTGCAGCAGCTCCTGAAGAAGAGCAAGATCAGCAACAACTCGCTGTCCCTGGTGACCCTACCGCTCACCGGCCCTGGCACTGCGACCGCGGTCAATGCCGATGTGTCGGTGAACCCGGCCTCGACCATGAAGCTGATCACCACCTTCGCCGCCCTGGAACTGCTCGGCCCGACCTACCAATGGAAGACCGAGTTCTACACCGACGGCCAGCTGAAGAATGGCGTGCTGAATGGCAACCTCTACCTCAAAGGTGGCGGCGACCCCAAGCTGAACATGGAGAAGCTCTGGCTAATGATGCGCGACCTGCGCGCCAATGGCGTGCAGCAGGTGAGCGGCGATCTGGTGCTGGATCGCAGCCACTTCATCCAGCCGCAGCTGCCGACCTTCAACGATGATGGCGGCGACAAGAACAAGCCGTTCCTGGTCGGCCCGGATTCGCTGCTGGTCAACCTCAAGGCCGTGCGCATGATCACCCGCACCGAGGGCGGCAAGGTCAGCGTGGCCATGGACCCGCCACTGACCAATGTGCGCATCGACAACAAGGTCAAGGCCCTGCCGGCGGCCAAATGCCCCGGCTGGCCGGACGTACGCTTCAACCCGGTGACCCAGTACGACGGCACCACCCTGGTGGTCACCGGCAAGCTGGCCGAGGGCTGCAGCGCGCAATCCTACCTGTCGCTGCTCGATCACCCCGGCTATGCCGCCGGCGCCGTGCGGGCGATCTGGCAGGAATTGGGCGGAAGCATCGCCGGCAAGGACCGCATCGACCAGGTACCGAAGAGCGCCCGCCTGCTGGCCCGTGCCTATTCGCCGGATCTGGTGGAGATCATCCGCGACATCAACAAGTACAGTAACAACACCATGGCCCGCCAACTGTTCCTCAGCCTCGGCGCGCAGTTCCGCACCTCGGCCGACGGCGACGACGCCAAGGCCGCGCAGCGGGTGATCCGCCAGTGGCTGGCGAAGAAGGGCATCACCGCGCCGCACCTGGTGATGGAGAACGGCTCCGGCCTGTCGCGGGCCGAGCGGGTCAGCGCGCGGGAATTGGCGACCATGCTGCAGGCCGCCTGGAATAGCCCCTACGCCGCCGAGTACATCAGTTCGCTGCCGCTGGTGGCGATGGACGGCACCATGCGCAAGCGCCTGAAGCGTACCGCGCTGGCCGGCGAGGCACATATCAAGACCGGTACCCTCAACACCGTGCGCGCCATCGCCGGCTTCAGCCGCGATAGCAACGGCAACACCTGGGCGGTGGTGGCCATCCTCAACGACCAGAAGCCCTGGGGCGCCTCGTCGATTCTCGATCAGGTGCTGGTCGACCTGTATCGCCAGCCGAAGCTCGCCGGCAATACGGCGCAGCGCTGAAACCGTGTAATGAAAACGCCGCCCCATGGGGCGGCGTTTTCATTTTCGGACCGTAGGATGGGTTGAGCGCAGCGATACCCATCAATCAGCCCGTTGGGTATCGCTGCGCTCAACACCAACCTACAACAGCATGGTGCATGCCTATCCCTAGAGGCTGAACCTCCAAGCGCGGTGGATCTTCGGGTTACGGGCGAAGTCCGGATCGAGGGTCGTCGGACTGATTTCCTCGACCGCATAGCGCGCCGCCAGGCCCTCGTCGAGCTGGAACTTGCGGAAGTTGTTGGAGAAATACAGCACCCCACCCTTGGCCAGCCGGGCCATCGCCAGGTCGAGCAACTGGACGTGGTCGCGCTGCACGTCGAACACCCCTTCCATGCGCTTGGAGTTGGAGAAGGTCGGCGGGTCGATGAAGATCAGGTCGTATTCCCCGCGGTCGGCCGCCAGCCAGTTCATCACGTCGCCCTGCTCCAGGCGCTGCTTGTCGGAGAAGCCGTTCAGCGCCAGGTTGCGCCGCGCCCAGTCCAGATAGGTCTTCGATAGGTCGACACTGGTGGTGCTGCGCGCCCCACCCTTGGCCGCATGCACAGTGGCGGTAGCGGTGTAGCAGTACAGGTTGAGGAAGCGCTTGCCCGCCGCCTCACGCTGGATGCGCAGGCGCAGCGGGCGGTGATCGAGGAACAGGCCGGTGTCGAGGTAGTCGGTGAGGTTGACCAGCAGCTGCACGCCGCCTTCGCTGACCTCCATGAAGTGGCCCTGGGTGCTCTGGCGTTCGTACTGCTTGCTGCCGGTCTGCCGCTCGCGACGCTTGACGATCACCTTGCTGGTGTCCACCCCGAGCGCCTGGGGAATCGCCGCCAGCGCATCGAGCAGACGCGCCTGAGCTTTTTCCGGGTCGATCGAGCGCGGCGGCGCGTATTCCTGCACGTGCACCCAGTCACGGTAGAGGTCGATCGCCAGGGCGTACTCGGGCATGTCGGCATCGTACAGGCGGTAGCATTCCACGCCCTCGCGGCGCGCCCACTTGCCCAGGCTCTTCAGGTTCTTCTGCAGACGGTTGGCGAACATCTGCCCGCCTTCGCTCAGCCGTGCCTGCTCCGTGACGACCGGCTCGCGGCCCAGTTCGACTTGCTCGCGCTCACGTTCGCGCTGCTCCGGCGTGCGCCGTTCGCCGGTGACGAACTGTTCGGGCTGCACCTTGATCAGCAGCAGCTTGCACGGCAGCGCGCCGTTCCAGAATGCGTACTGCTTGTGACTGCGGATGCCCATGCGCTTGCCCAGCTCCGGCGCGCCGGTGAACACCGCCGCTTCCCAGTTCAGGCAGGCCTGGCGCAGACGCTCGCCGAGGTTCTGGTAGAGGTACAGCAGGCTGGCCTCATCGCCGAGGCGCTCGCCGTAGGGCGGGTTGCTGATCACCAGGCCGGTCTGGTTCTGGTCCGGGCGGGGCGAAAACGTCGCCAACTCGCCCTGATAGATCTTGATCCAATCGGTCAGACCGGCGCGCTCGATGTTGTTGCGCCCCGGCTGGATCAGCCGCGGGTCAGCCTCGTAGCCACGAATCCACAGTGGCGGTTTGGCCAGACCGGCCGCGGCGCGCGCCTCGGCCTCGGCATGCAGTTTCTTCCACAGCGCCGGCACATGTCCGAGCCAGCTGGAGAAGCCCCAGCGCTCGCGCTTGAGGTTGGGGGCGATGTCCGCGGCGATCATCGCCGCCTCGACCAGGAAGGTGCCGACCCCACACATCGGGTCGGCCAACGCCCCGCCAGCGGCGGCGATACGCGGCCAGCCGGCACGGATCAGGATCGCCGCGGCGAGGTTCTCCTTCAGCGGCGCGGCGCCCTGCTGCAGGCGATAGCCGCGCTGGTGCAGGCTATGCCCAGAGAGATCGAGAGAGAGGATCGCCTCGCCGCGATCCAGACGCAGATGCACGCGCAGATCGGGGTTGATCTTGTCGATCGATGGCCGCTCGCCGCTGTCGCGGCGCAGTTTGTCGACGATGGCGTCCTTGACCTTCAGCGCCCCGAAGTGGGTGTTGTCGATGCCGGAACCGTTACCGCTGAACTCCACAGCCAGGCTGCCGTCGCTCTGCAGATGCTCCTGCCAGTCCACGCTCAGGACGTTTTGATACAGCTCCTCGGCGTTGGCCATGGTAAAGCGCTTGAGCACCAGCAGCACGCGGTTGGCCAGCCGCGACCACAGGCACAGGCGGTAGGCCGTCTCCATGCTGGCGAAGCCGCGAATGGCCGCGGTGTGCTCGCGCACCTCTTCCAGCCCCAGGCCGGCGGCTTCCTCGGCGAGTAGGCTTTCCAGCCCTTTGGGGCAGGTGAGAAACAGTTCGAAACGGTCCGACATGCAGATATCCAGTGCCTTGCGGCCAGCTACGGCGCGCCTGTTTTCCGGCAGCGCCTGGGTTGAACAATCGCGGTCCACCCGCGACTGCGCGACACAAGGGTGTCGCTCGCCCGTCAGGGAAAATCTCCCTCCGGACGTGGGCCAGACCCGCGGCAACCGGATCTAGCATTCTCAAATCACCGACTCAAATCACTAGCGCCTGAGCTGAGCTTAGGGCGGGTTGCCGGCAATGGGCGAACCGTCACGGCACGAAATTGCGCCGAAACCGGTGACAAAAGGTCGCAGCTCAACCCTTCGTCGGAATGATTGGCAGGCCCAGACGAGATCCATTCGCACTGCCAAAGCCAGCCAGAAGCCGCCTACAACGCCCCCATACGGGGCTCTCGACAAAATTCTTCTGACCGTGCCCCTTGTCCTTATGGCCTACCCCACAAAAAGGTTACGCCCTTATGACAAATTGATCGTTCCCACAGGAGGTGGCATTGGTTAGAAATCAACTCAGGTTGCAGCCGCAATGGCCGCAACAGGAGGCCCGTGACGCCGGCAACGGGCCGCTCTGGTAGAGGCTATCTACCAGGCCTCAACTCGGGGCTAACAGGACATAACAGTCAACAAGTGAGGGCAACACCCTATGAGAAGACTTAAGCGTGATCCTTTAGAACGAGCTTTTCTGCGTGGTTATCAATACGGCGTTCATGGTAAATCCCGCGATCTTTGTCCTTTCACCCTTCCGTCCGTCCGCCAAGCCTGGATCAACGGCTGGCGCGAAGGTCGCGGCGACCAATGGGACGGTATGACCGGCACCGCCGGTATCCATCGACTTAACGAACTCAACGCTGTCGGCTGATAAAGGGTCCCGACTTCCAGGTTTACCAAGCACGCCCCATCCGGGCGGCGGGCGAGAGCCCAGGGCTCCTTCGGGAGCCCTTTTTATTGCCTGCGTTTGGGCCTACGCGCGCCTTAACGCGGCAGCGCGCCGATGGCATCCACCGCCTCACGGATCAGCGCCGGGCCCTTGTAGATGAAGCCGGAATAGATCTGCACCAGACTGGCTCCGGCGGCGATCTTCTCGGCCGCATGCGCGCCTTCGGTGATGCCGCCGACGGCGATGATCGGCAAACGCCCACCCAACTCACCCGCCAGCACCTTGACGGTATGCGTGCTCTTGTCGCGTACCGGCGCGCCGGACAGGCCACCCGCCTCGTCGCCATAGGGCAAGCCTGCGACGCCTTCGCGGCCGAGGGTGGTGTTGGTGGCGATCACCGCGTCCATCCCCGCTTCCACCAGCGCCGCCGCCACCTCGGCGATTTCCTCGTCGCTCATGTCCGGGGCGATCTTGATCGCCAGCGGTACGCGCTTGCCATGCTGGACGGCCAGGTCTTCCTGGCGCTGGCGCAAGGCCTCGAGCAGCTGCTTGAGCGAGTCGCCGAACTGCAAGCTGCGCAGCCCCGGGGTGTTCGGCGAGCTGACGTTGACGGTGACGTAGCTGGCGTGGGCATAGACCTTGTCCAGGCCGAGCAGGTAGTCATCCACCGCGCGCTCGACCGGGGTGTCGAAGTTCTTGCCGATATTGATGCCGAGCACACCCTTGAACTTGGCGGCCTTGACCCGCGCCAGCAGATGGTCGATACCCTGGTTGTTGAAGCCCATGCGGTTGATGATCGCCTCGGCCTCGGGCAGACGGAACAGCCGCGGTTTGGGGTTGCCCGGCTGCGGCCGCGGGGTCACGGTGCCGATCTCGACGAAGCCGAAACCGAGCTGGGCGAAGCCGTCGATGGCATCGCCGTTCTTGTCCAGGCCAGCGGCCAGACCGACCGGGTTGGGGAAGTCCAAGCCCATCACGTTCACCGGCAGCGGGCGCGGCGCCTTGCTCAGCAGGCCATTGAGGCCGAGGCGGCCACCGGCGCCGATCAGGTCGATGGACAGCTCGTGGGAGGTTTCCGGGGACAGGGTGAACAGCAGCTGGCGGGCCAGGTTATACATGGGCGGCTTAGCTCGATAAGGGCGGGATGTCAGGGCGGCGATTATAGCCGCGCGCGCCGGCCGCAAGCGAGGCGCCGGCGGCGATCAGTCCAGGCGGCGCAGGCTCAGCAGCTCACCGGCGGGCGAAACCTCGAGGGCAAAACAGCCATAGACGCCGGCATGACTGAGGAACGCTCGCAGATGATGGGCCGGCAGGCTGACCCGGCGACCATCACGACTGTGTAACAGCACACGATTAGCCTGGCCCCGATAAACCGCCTGCAAACGCGCCGCGGGTAAGGCGATATCCAGCACCAGGCTGGCCATGGAAGAACCCTCGCAATGATTGCCGCCATACTGCCACAGAGGCACTACCTTAGCCCCGCCCAGTCGGGTCACGACCGTGCAGCCGCGGCATTCCTCTGCCACACTGGCACGCGTAGTCTTGGAGTTTTCCGCCGATCATGAGCACGCCCGAGCCGCCGCCGAACCTGTCCGCGCGCCTGAACACGCTTGCCCAGCGTCTGGGCCTGAGCGGCCGCGGCACGCGCTTACTGCGCGAGCGAGCCGCCGCCTTGCGTTTGCCCTTTCAGCCGCTGCCGGCAATTCAGTCGAGTATCTGGTGGCAGGCCGGACCGCCGCTGCAGCGCCTGGTCAAGCTGCCCCGTAGCGCCCTCTCCGGGCCGGTCCAGGACGACAAGGCCGATGCCCATGCCCTGCTGGTCGGCGTGGTGGCGCAGGAGCGGCAGCAGCTGGACAACTTCGACCTGCGCTTGATCGATGGCCTCGACCACGCCGGCGCGACAGACCACCACATCAGCCTGGAGCAGTTCTGCGCCACCCCGGCGTGCCGCAACGTGCGCATCATCAGCTACAAGGACTTCGTCAAAACCATCAGCCAGGCCCTGCCGCGCTACCTGGCCGGCGAGCGCATCCACCTGCGCGCGGCCAGTTGGCTCGGGCAACGCTGGTTCTGGGCCGGCGAACGGCAGATCGAGGCGCTCGCCGGCGCCATCGTCTATGCCCGTCGGCGCGGCCTGGAAATAAGCCTGCCGGCGGACATCACCCGCTACCGTCTCAGCGCCAGCGGGCTCGATGCCTTGCAGGCGCGCTATCACGTGCTGGCCATGCCGGTGCAGGCTTGGAGCGCCCCGGACTTCATGAGCCTGCTGCTCGACAATGGCCTACCCTATGCGCGCCTGTCGCTGCTGCACACCCCCGGCGCTCCGGAAATCCTCCTGCTGCCGCGCCAGAACGCGGAAGCCATGGCCCTCGGCGAAGGGCTGAGCCGAGCCGGCGCCGCCGATGTGGTGGCTTACCTGCGCGGGTTGATGCAAACCACTGACAGCTGATCCACACAGCAGAACGGCGCCCGTAGGCGCCGTTCTGCTGGTGCGTTGAGCCCCTGCCCCGCTATGGGACCCCATGCTGGGCACTCTGCGCCAGATCCATCAGCTCGCGGTTGGCCACCGCGTACATGGCGTAGTCGGTGCTGGTCGAGGCGCGCAGCTCGGTGAGCATGACCCGCCAGCGCTCCACCAGCAGCCGATGCTGCTTCAGCCAGAGCACCACCCGCGCCTCGATGTCCGCCGAACCGTCGACCATCTGCAACACCGACACCGTGATGGCGCGCTGCTGCCAGTCCTGATCATCGCGGAACGCCTCGCGCGCCAGCGCCTGCCAGTTGTTCTCCACCGGCAGGCTGGTGATCTGCTGCAGGTACCAGCTGAGGTCGAGGGCGCTGCCGACGGCGAAGTAGGCCTTGGCCACCGCGGCCGGGTCCTGGCCGGTGACATCGGCCGCCTCGATGATCGGCAGCAGGGTGTACAGATGGCTGACCCCGGCCACCATGCGCGCCAGCAATTCCGGCACCCCGGCGTCGACGAAGGCCTGGTAGCGCGCCTGCCACTGCTCCAGGGTCGGGCCTTCGAGCAGGTCGTTGAGCTTCAGCCCCAGCGCCGCCACCTGCGGGCCGAAATGCGCCACATCGCGCCCGGCATCGAGGTTGTCGCGGCGGCTGCGCAGGAACCAGCGAGTCGCGCGGCGGCCCAGGCGCATCAATTCTTCCATCAGCTGCAGCTGCACATCGGCGGCGACCTTGTAGTCCAGCGCCTCGATCTGGCGGAACCAGTGCGGCAGATGGAACACATCGCGGACGATCACATAGGCGCCGGCGACGTTGGCCGCGCTCTGGCCGGTGGACTCCTTGAGGCGCTGCACGAAGGTGATGCCCATGTGGTTGACCAGATCGTTGGCGATCTGGGTGCTGACGATTTCGCGCTTCAGCCGGTGGCGGCGCATCGGTTCGCCGAACTTCTCCGCCAGCAGCGGCGGGAAGGCGGTTTCCATGTCGCGAATCAGGTAGGCGTCATCCGGCACCAGGGATTTCAGCAGGGATTCCTTGAGGTCGATCTTGCTGTAGGAGATCAGCACCGACAGCTCTGGCCGGGTCAGGCCCAGGCCGTTGGCGGCGCGTTCGGTTAGCTCGTCGTCGCTGGGCAGGAACTCCAGCGCGCGATCGAGCTTGCCGGCGGCCTCCAGCGCGGCGATCAGCCGCTTGTACTCGCCGATGCGCTCGCGTGCGCGGCGCTGAGCCAGGGACAGCGCCTGGGTTTGCTTGTAGTTGTTGCCCAGCACCAGGCTGCCGACCGCATCGGTCATCTCCGCCAGTAGGCTGTTGCGCTGTTTGCCGGTCATGTCGCCGGCGGCGACTATCTCGTTGAGCAGGATCTTGATGTTGACCTCGTGGTCGGAGCAGTCCACCCCACCGGCGTTGTCGATGAAGTCGGTGTTGCTCGCCCCGCCGTTGAGGCCGTACTCGACGCGACCGAGCTGGGTCATGCCGAGGTTGCCGCCCTCGCCCATCACCTTGGCGCGCAGCTCGCGGCCGTCAACCCGCAGCGCATCGTTGGCCTTGTCGCCGACGTCGGCGTGGCTCTCCCGGCTGGATTTCACATAGGTGCCGATGCCGCCGTTCCAGATCAGGTCGACCGGCGCCTTGAGCAGTGCATTGAGCAGCTCGTTGGGCGCCAGCTTGTCGGCACTGATATCGAAGCGCTCCTGCATTTCCGCGCTGATGGCGATGCTTTTGGCGCTGCGCGGGAAGATGCCGCCGCCGGGGGAAATCAGCCCGGCGTCGTAATCGGCCCAACTCGAGCGCGGCAGGTTGAACAGACGCTGGCGTTCGACGAAGCTCGCGGCCGGGTCGGGATTGGGGTCGATGAAGATGTGCAGATGGTTGAAGGCGGCCACCATCTGCAGCCGGTCCGACAGCAGCAGGCCGTTGCCGAACACGTCGCCGGCCATGTCGCCGATGCCGATCACGGTGAAGTTGTCCTTCTGCACATCGATGCCGCGCTCGCGGAAATGCCGCTGCACCGAGACCCAGCCACCCTTGGCGGTGATGCCCATGCCCTTGTGGTCGTAGCCGGCCGAGCCGCCGGAGGCGAAGGCGTCGCCGAGCCAGAAGCCATACTCGCCGGCGATGCCGTTGGCGATGTCGGAGAAGGTCGCCGTGCCCTTGTCGGCAGCCACCACCAGGTAGGGGTCGTCCGGGTCATGCCGGACCACATTGGCCGGCGGCACCACGGCGCCCTCTTTCAGGTTGTCGGTGATATCCAGCAGGCCGGAGATGAAGATGCGGTAGCAGGCGATGCCTTCGGCCAGCACCTCGTCGCGGTTGCCGCCGACCGGCAGGCGTCGAGGGATGAAGCCGCCCTTGGCGCCGACCGGGACGATCACCGCGTTCTTCACCTGTTGAGCCTTGACCAGGCCGAGCACCTCGGTGCGGTAGTCCTCCTCGCGGTCCGACCAGCGCAGGCCGCCGCGGGCGACCTTGCCGCCGCGCAGGTGCACGCCTTCGACCCGTGGCGAATAGACGAAGATCTCGAACATCGGCACCGGCTTGGGCAGCTCCGGAATCGCCCGCGAATTGAGCTTGAAGCTGAAGTAGCCCTTGGCCTGCCCGGCCACGTCGGCCTGGTAGAAGTTGGTGCGCAGGGTGGCCTTGATCAGGTCCAGGTAGCGCCGCAGGATGCGGTCTTCGTTGAGCACCGCGACATCGTCCAGCGCCGTGAGGATCGCCTGCTCGAGCTTATGCTGCTTGTCGGCCAAATCCTCGGCGCTGAGTTTGCGTGCCAGATAGAAGCGGGTCCTGAACAGGCGCACCAGTTCCTTGGCGATGTCGACATGGTTGACCAGGGTGCTGGCGATATAGCCGAGGTCAAAGCCCAGGCGGATCTGCTTGAGGTAGCGCGCATAGGCGCGCAGCAGCGCGACATCGCGCCAGGGCATCGCCGCGGTCAGCACCAGGCGGTTGAAGCCGTCGTTCTCGGCGGCACCGCCGACGATCTGCACGAAGGCCTCCTGGAAGGTGTCGTTGAGCTGTTGCAGATCGACATCCAGGCCCTCGGCATAGGTGAAGGCGAAGTCGTGAATCCAGAACTCGCGCCCGTTCTGATGCTGCAGGCGATAGGGAAACTCACCGAGCACGCGCAGGCCGAGGTTCTCCAGGATCGGCAGCACATCCGACAGCGCCAGCGGCGCATCGGCGTGGTACAGCTTGCAGTGCAGCTGCTGCTCGTCGACCGTCAGCGGCTGGTAGAAGCTCATCACCAGCGGGCGGCTGTCCGACAGGCTGAGCACGTGCTGCATGTCGACCACCGCCGAGTGCGGGGCGAAACGCTCGCGGTAGCCGGCCGGGAAGCTCTTCGGGAAGTCGCCCAGCACCTTGGTGCCCTTGGCTTCGCCGAAGCTTTCGATGATCAGTCCGGTGAAATCGTCCTTCCACGAACGGCAGGCCTGGATCACCTCGCGTTCGATCTGCTGCGGGTCGATGTCCAGCTTGGTCTTCGGATCGACACGCAGGATGAACTGCACGCGCGCCAGCACCGATTCGGAGAAGTAGGTCCAGAACTCGCAGTCGCTGGCGTGCAGGCGCTCCACCAGCACCTGCTGGATGCGCAGGCGGGTCTCGGTGGAATAGACGTCGCGCGGCACATAGGCCAGGGCGTAGACGAAGCGGCCATAGGGGTCGAGGCGCAGGAACAGGCGAATCTTGTTGCGCTCCTGGATCTGCACGATGGCCAGGGCGGTGTTGAACAGCTCGTCGATGGGGGTCTGGAACAGGTCGTCGCGCGGCAGCACTTCGAGGACCTTGACCAGCTCCTTGCCCAGATGGCCCTCGGCGGCGAAGCCGGAGCGCTGCTCGACGGCGGCCACCTTGCGGCGGATGAAGGGAATCTCGCGCACGCTCTCGCTGTAGACGATCGAGGTGTAGATGCCAATGAAGCGGCATTCCTTGATCACCTTGCCCTTGGCATCCAGCGCGCGGATGGAGACGAAGTCCGGGTAGGCCGGCCGATGCACCCGGCTGGGCATCGCCGCCTTGGCGAACGACAGCAGCAGCGGCTCGCGCAGGTAGTTCAGGACATAGGGTTCGATGTGCAGCTCGCCGGCACTCAGGCCGCTGCGCAGGCGCTTGGACAGTCCCAGTAGCGAGCCTTCGTCGTACTCGATATGGCCGCCGTCGGCTTCCTCATGGACTGTGAATTCCTCGTAACCGAGGAAGGTGAAATGGTTGTCCAGCAGCCATTCGAGGAACACCTTGATCTCGGCCAGCTCGGCTTTGTCGACCTTGAGCTTGGCCTTGCCCAGCCAGCTCAGCAGCTCCTCGGCCTTGGCGCGCATCGGCTGGAAGTCGGCGACCGTCATGCGCACGTCGCCGAGCACTTCCAGCAGGCCGCTTTCCAGCGCACGCATCTCGCCAACATTGGCGCAGCGGTCGATCTCCAGGAACATCAGCGATTCCTGCAGCACATCCTTGCCGGTCGTGCCCTTGGGCAGGATCTCGAGCAACTCGCCCTTCTTGTTGCGGCGCACGCTGAGCACACTGTTCTGCAGGGTATGGATGCTGTGGCCGCGGCGGTTGACCTCCATGCGCACCGAGTCGACCAGGAACGGGATATCCGGGTGCAGCACCTGAATGCCGGTATGGGTGGATTGCCAGCCGTGCTTCTCGTAATCCGGGTTGAGCACCTGCACCTGCGGTTGGGCCGGATCGAAGCGCTCCAGCAGACGCCAGGCCGACAGGGTGCAGCCGACCAGGTCGGAGAGGCGGCGCTGGGTGAGTTCATCGAGGGCGACGATGCCGAAGAATTGCTCGGCGAACAGCGCCACTTGTGGCGACGCCTGTTCGCTGACGTGCTGCGCCAGGGCCGCTTGCAGCTGTTGCTGGAAGTCGACTCGGTTGGCCGCGGTGAAAAACGACATGCTGGTACTCCGCTGGACTTGTTGTACGGGAGGTGCCGATGGCGTGTCTGGCATCCGGGCTCTAAGAGTCTATTCAGGCTCTACGCAGTCTAGGTGACGGCGAACCCATCAGTGCGCAGGCCGACCAAACGGTCACACACAGCTTAGCGAGGCCGGTGCAGCGCGGGCTTGTCAGGCTGCGACATATTCGTTCATCACTATGCCCGGCGCAGGCTGGCACAGGCATAGCGACAGGCCATCGCTGTTGTTATGGTGCTGCTTGCCCAGCGCCCAGCGCCCGGCGGGCCAGCCTGCCCACCTGCCGGTCACCTCCGACCACCAACAGGAACCCCATGACTCGAGCCTCAGTGCAACGCCCGCTGCTCTGCCATCACAAGAACCTGCTGGTGACCCTGCTGGGCGCCTTGCTGCTGGGGGCTGCCTGGTTGTGCCAGCCCGAGTTGCTGCCCGCGCTGCTGTTGGGCGGTGTGCTGGTCTATGCCGGCGTGGCCCTGCCCCTGTGGGTCGGCCGCAGGGAGCGTTTGCGCCGCGCTGCGGCGGCACGTGCGCAGGGCATGCGTGACTGGGGCTTCGCCAACCGCGATCGGGATGGCCCCTGGCTCAACTACATCGACTATGCGCTGGTGTACGACGACGCTGAGTTCCGTGGCCAGTATTTCTACAGCGAGTGGCTGATCGTTCACGACGGCCGCCTGATCATCAACCCAGGCCAGGCCATTCCGCCTCGTGGCGGGCGCGACGTGCACTACGACTTCCTGCGCCCACGCACCTACGCCTGGGATGGCTGCTCACCGAAGGTGGCGATCTACTGGCTGGCCCTGGTCGGCTCGCCGGACTGGTGGGAGCGCAAGACGCCCATTACCCGCATCCACCAGGGCCAGTTGCAACGCTGCGAGGTCTATTGGCCGCTGGCGCACCACGCCAGCCTGGTGCACGACGCCCTCTATCAATATCTGCATGTCGCGCCGGTGAGCAAACGCAGCGCCGACCGCCTGTTCCAGCGCATGCTTCGTCAGGCCGGGCTGCCTGTCTGGCTGACATGGCTCTACTACGCGGCAGTCAGCCTGTTTGGCGCCCCCCGCCTGCGCAACCAGCGCAACGACAACAGTCAGTTGCAGTGCCTGACGCCCTTGCCCGGCGCACACACGGACGCCGGCACGCGGGTGCAAGCGACCTGCTGCGACTGACTGCCAGGCTCGGTGCGGCACTACGCCACGGTTAGGCGGCGCGGCGCCAATCGATTAGAGTAATGGCCCCCGATGGGGTGTGTTCGGCGACCCGTCAGTCCCTTTTCAGGAAGCATTTCGATGGAACACCGTGAAGCGCTCATGACGCTGCGAAATTTCCTTGCCACCCAGATCCTCGGCCAGGAGAGACTCATCGAGCGGCTGCTGATCTCCCTGCTCGCCGATGGCCACCTGCTGGTCGAAGGCGCCCCCGGGCTGGCCAAGACCAAGGCGATCAAGGAGCTGGCCGAAGGCATCGAAGCCGAATTCCATCGCATCCAGTTCACCCCCGACCTGCTGCCGGCGGACATCACCGGCACCGAAATCTACCGCCCGGAAACCGGCAGCTTCGTGTTCCAGCAGGGGCCGATCTTCCACAATCTGGTGCTGGCCGACGAAATCAACCGCGCCCCGGCCAAGGTGCAGTCGGCCCTGCTCGAAGCCATGGCCGAGCGCCAGGTATCGATTGGCCGCTCCACCTATAATCTGTCGCCGCTGTTCCTGGTGATGGCCACGCAGAACCCGATCGAGCAGGAAGGCACCTACCCGCTGCCGGAAGCGCAGCTCGACCGCTTCCTCATGCATGTGCGGATCGGCTTTCCGGACGCCTCGGTGGAGCGCAAGATCCTCCTGCAGGCGCGCGGCGAGGCCCTCAACGGCGAAAGCAAGCCGGAGCACCTGGTCAGCCAGCAGGCGATCTTCGCCGCGCGCAAGGAAATCCTCGGCCTGTACATGGCCGATGCGGTGGAGGAGTACCTGGTGCAGTTGGTGATGGCCACCCGCACGCCGGGCAAGTTCGACCCGGAGATGAGCGAGTGGATCGCCTACGGCGCCAGCCCGCGCGGCTCCATCGCCCTCGATCGCTGCGCGCGCGCGCACGCCTGGCTGGCCGGGCGCGACTTCGTCAGCCCGGAGGACATCCAGGCGGTGCTCTTCGACGTGCTGCGCCACCGCATCATCCTGTCGTTCGAGGCGGAAGCCGCCGGCATCGACCAGGACCGGGTGATCCAGCGCATTCTCGATGTGGTCGCGGTGGCCTGATGCGGCCAGGCGCAGGGCATGATCGCTCCCCTCTCCCATGTATGGGAGAGGGGCCGGGGGAGAGGGAAATTGCCCACACTGCCCTCTCCCCAACCCTCTCCCGTAAACGGGAGAGGGGGCCATTACGCACAGCTCTCTGAGGCACCAGCAGCAACCCATGCAGATCCTGCCCAGCCAACCCGGAGTCCGCGTCAATCTCGCCGAGCTGATCGAGATGCGTCACCGCGTGCGCGAGGTGCAGCTGTTCTCCACCCCCAGCCGGCGCAGCCCGCTGATCGGTCTGCACCATTCCAAGCTGCGCGGGCGCGGCGTCGACTTCGATCAGGTACGCGTCTACCAGGCCGGCGATGACGTGCGCACCATCGATTGGCGCGTCACCGCGCGCACCCAGGAGCCCCACACCAAGCTGTTCCACGAGGAGCGCGAGCGGCCGATCTACATCATGGTCGAGCAGAGCCAGCGGCTGTTCTTCGGCAGCGGCCAGGTGTTCAAGTCGGTGCTCGCCGCTCAGGCGGCGGCGCTGATCGGCTGGGCCGCGCTCGGCCACAACGACCGCATCGGCGGCCTGGTGTTCGGCGATGTCGAGCAGCACGAAGTCAAGCCGAGGCGCAGCAAGCAGAGCCTGCTGCAATTGCTCAACCGTCTGGCGCGCACCAATCAGGCACTGCATAGCGAGCTCCAGGCCAACCGCGAGGCCTTCAGTCTGGCGCTGCGCCGCGCCCGCGAAGTGTTGCGCCCCGGCAGCCTGGTGATCGTCCTCTGCGACGAGCGCGCGCTGACCGACAGCACCGAGCAGCAGTTGACCCTGCTGGCCCAGCGTACCGACCTGCTGCTGCTGCCGCTGTCCGATCCGCTCGACCATGCCCTGCCGGCCGCCGGCCTGCTCAGCTTCAGCGAACGCGGCGCCGAGCTGGAACTGGACACCCACAACAGCGAGCTGCGCCAGGCCTATCGCAGCCTCGGTGAAGCCCGCGAAGCACGCTGGCAGCGATTGGCGCAAAAACTCGGAGTGCCGCTGCTGGCGCTGAGCACGCAAGTCGAGATGGTCGAACAGCTGCGTGATTACCTGAATGCCCAGCGCCCGAGGAAGCCACAATGAATCCCCTCGAGCAACTGGAACCGCTGATCGCCCCGCCGCCCGCACCCTGGTGGCCGCCGGCCCCAGGCTGGTGGTTGCTGGCGGCCCTGCTGCCGCTGCTGCTGTGGGGGCTCTGGCGCTGGCGGCGCCGTCTGCAGCCGCGCCGCCAGCCAGCCGTCGAACAGCCGCTCGACCCGCAACGCCAGGCGGCGCTGGCCGAACTGGCGCTGCTGCGCAAACCCTATTACGGCGAGCCCGCCGGGCCCTGGCTGCAGCAGCTCAACGTGCTGCTCAAGCGTGTGTGCCGCAGCCATTACCCGGAGAACCACTGCCACACCCTCAGCGGTCGCGCCTGGCTGGCGTTCCTCGACAGCCGCTGCCCGGCTGCCGGCCTGACCCGCTGGATGGTCCTGGTCGAGGGCGGCTATAAGCCGCACTGCAGCCTCGACGACAAGGCCGTGGACGGCCTGTACCACGCCATCGACACCTGGATTCGCAAGCATGTTTGAGTTCGCCTGGCCCTGGGTCTTCCTGCTCGCGCCGCTGCCTTGGCTGCTGCGTCTGCTGCTGCCGCAGGCCGCCAGCGGCGAGGCTGCGCTCAGGGTCAGCTTCCTCAACGAGCTGGAAGGCCTGGCCGGGCGCCGCGCCCGCGCCCACCTGCCGGCCTGGCGCCAGCAAGCACCCTTCATCCTGCTCTGGTTGCTGCTGCTCGGCGCCACCGCCCGCCCCGAATGGGTCGGCGAACCCTTGCCGATTCCGGCCACGGGCCGCGACCTGCTGCTAGCCGTGGATGTCTCCGGCTCCATGGATTACGTCGACATGCACTGGGAAGGCGCCGACGTCAGCCGCCTGAGCCTGGTCAAGCACCTGCTCGGCGACTTCATCGAAGGCCGCCAGGGCGACCGCGTCGGCCTCATCCTGTTCGGCAGCCAGGCCTACCTGCAAGCGCCGCTGACCTTCGACCGCCGCACCGTGCGCACCTGGCTGGACGAGGCACAGATCGGTATCGCCGGCAAGAACACCGCCATCGGCGATGCCATCGGCCTGGCGGTCAAGCGCCTGCGCCAGCGTCCGGCAAAGAGCCGCGTGTTGGTACTGGTCACCGACGGCGCCAACAACGGCGGCGAGATCGAGCCACTGACCGCCGCACGCCTGGCCGCCGAGGAAGGGGTGACGATCTATCCGATTGGCATCGGCGCCGATCCGGAACAGAGCGTCGTACTCGGCATGTTCGGCCTCAATCCCAGCCTCGATCTGGATGAGCCGACCCTCCAGGCCATTGCCGAACAGACCGGCGGCGCCTACTTCCGCGCCCGCGACCGCGACGAACTGCAGAGCATCGAGGCGACCCTCGACCGCCTCGAACCGGTGGAGCAGACGCCGACCCAGGCCCGCCCTGCCCTGGCCCTGTATTGCTGGCCGCTGGCCGCCGCCCTGCTGCTCAGCCTGATCTTGGTGGCGCGGGAGTTCTGGCCGCACTGGCAACAGCAGCTGCTCGGCTGGCGCCCGCAGTGGCTGCAGAGGCGTTCATGAGCGCACTCTGGCCGCACTGGCAACGACCGCTCTGGCTGCTGCTCCTGCCCCTGCTGGGCTGGCTGCTGTGGCAGCTCTGGCATCGCCAGCGGCGCATCGGCCGCTGGCAGATGCTGCTGCCGCCGGCGTTCCATGCCGCCCTGCTCAGCGGCGGCCATGAGCGTGGCAGCCGGTTGCCGTGGATCGCCCTCGGTCTGGCCTGGCTGCTAGTCCTGCTGGCCCTGCTCGGCCCCAGCTGGCAACGGGCCGAAACCGCCAGCCAGAAACGCGCCGATCCCCTGGTTGTGCTGCTCGAACTGACCCCGGAGATGCTCGCCGGCGACGCGCCGCCAACCCGCCTGGAGCAGGCCCGGCGCAAGCTGCTGGACCTGCTCGAAGCGCGCCGCGACGGGCAAACCGCCATAGTCGTCTACGCCGGTAGCGCGCACACCCTGGTGCCGCTATCGGACGACCTGGCCACCAGCCGCAACCTGCTGGAAGCGCTGAAGCCGTCGATCATGCCGGTACCCGGTCACCGCGCCGACCTGGCCGTGGCCAAGGCCATCAAGCTGCTCGAACAAGGCGCCCAGGGCGAGGGCCAGTTGCTGCTGATCGGCTCGTCACTCGACGAGGCGGAACGCCAGGGCATCCGCCAGGCCCTGAAACGTCATTCTCTGCCTCTGCATATCCTCGGCATCGGAACCGCCCAGGGCGCCCCGATTGCCGAGGATGACGGCGGCTTTCTCAAGGACGCCCAAGGCGCGATCCTGCTGCCGCGCTTGGACAGCGCCAGCCTCAAGCGTTTCGCCACCAAGCTGGATGGCCATTACGCCAGCGCCCGCCTGGATGACAGCGACTTGCGCAGCCTCGGCCTGCTCGCCGATGCCCAGAGCCTGCGCAACGGCGAGGAGACTCGGCTCGCCGCCTGGGCCGACCAGGGCCACTGGCTGCTGCTGCCGCTGTTGTTGCTGGCAGCCTGCGCCGGCCGCCGTGGCTGGCTGTTCGGCCTGCCGTTACTGCTGCTGGTGCACACACAGCCCAGCTATGCCTTAGAATTCGACGACCTCTGGCTGCGCGCCGATCAGCAGGGCCAGCGCCTGCTTGCCGCACAGCGGCCGGCCGAAGCCGCGCAGCAGTTCCAGAGCCCGCAGTGGCAGGGCCTGGCGCTCTACCAGGCCGGCGACTATGCCGGTGCCGCCAGCCGTTTCGCCCAGGGCGATAGCGCCAACGACCACTACAACCGCGGCAATGCCCTGGCCAAGAGCGGCGAACTGGAGGCGGCATTGGATGCCTATGAGCAGGCTCTGCAGCGGCAACCCGAGCTGCAACCGGCGCTGAAGAACAAGGCCCTGGTCGAGCAGTTGCTGCGCCAGCAGCAGGAGCGGCAGTCAGAGCAGCCCACGCCGCCAGCCGGCGAGGATGCCAGCGAGCAAGCGCAGCAAGGTCAGGACGGCGAGAACCAGGAACCTGCCCCCGAGTCCGCCTCATCCCAGCAGCAGCCAGGCGACAGCCCGGAGCAGCAAGTTTCAGGACCAGCCGGGCAAGTGACCGAGGCCGGCCAGGCGCAATCAGGCCAGGCCGAGGCGCAGGACAACAGCCTGCCCGCCCAGGCCAACGCCGAGGAAGCCCTGGACGGCGAGAAGCGCCAAGCCATGGAACAATGGCTGCGGCAGATCCCGGACGAGCCGGGCGAGCTGCTGCGCCGCAAATTTTTGTACGAACAGCAACAGCGCCAGGAAAGCCATCGATGATCCGCCTGCTTTGCGCCATATTTCTCAGCCTTCTGGCCCTGTCGGCCAACGCCGCAAGCCTGACCGCCAGCGTCGACCGGGCACGCCTCAGCGCCGGCGAGACAGTCGAACTCACCCTCGAGTCGGATGACCCCACCCTGTTCGGCAAACCCGATCTGACCCCGCTTGACGAGCAGTTCGAGGTACTCGGTACGCGCCAGATCAACAACCTCAATACCTACGAAGGTCAGACCCGCGCCACCACCCGCTGGTTCATCACCCTGCAACCCAAGGAAAGCGGCCGCGTGGTGATTCCGGCGCTACAGGTGGCCGACCTGCAGAGTCAACCGATCCCCCTGCTGGTGCTCAAGGCCGGCACCGAGAGCGACGATAAGCAGGTCGCGCCGGTATTCATCGACGCCAGCCTGGATCAGGACGACGTTTATGTGCAGGCCCAGGCGATACTCACCCTGCGCATCTACCACTCGGTTTCGTTGTACGACGACAGCAGCCTAGACCCGCTGCAAATGCCCAATGCGCGGGTCGAACAGCTCGGCGAAGTGCGCACCTACGAGAAGGACATCAATGGCGTGCGTCATGGGGTGATCGAACTGCGTTACGCCATCTTTCCCCAGCAGAGCGGCGCACTGCAGATTCCCGCGCTGATGTTCAACGCCACCCCCGTGGATCGTAACCAGGGCGACGATTTCCAGCCATTCGGCCCACGGCCGGGCAAATCGGTGCAGGTCAAGTCGCCGAGCATCCCCCTCACGGTCAAGGCCAAACCCAGCAGTTATCCCGCAGCCGCTCCCTGGCTGCCGGCCCGCGCGCTGAGTCTGAACGAGGCCTGGAGTCCGGAACCGAACGAGGTCCGGGTCGGCGACTCGCTGACCCGCAGCCTGACGCTCAAAGTCGAAGGTCTCTCCAGCGCCCAGTTGCCGCCTTTACCGATCACCACAGCCAGCGACCTGCGCCGTTATCCCGATCAACCGCAGTTGGCCAATCAGATCAGCGAACGCGGCCTGATCGGCAGCCGCGAAGAGCGCGAAGCGCTGGTGCCCAACCGCAGCGGACGCATCGAACTGCCGGCGGTGGAGTTGGTGTGGTGGAACACTCGTGAAGATCGCCTGGAGCGCACCAGCCTGCCTGCGCGCACCCTCGAAATCGCCAGCAATCCGGCCCTGGAAGCCGAACCTACGGCCAACGTAGCGGCATCGGTGCTGAGCGCGGACGGCCCACGACTCTGGCCCTGGCAGCTGGCCTGCGCCCTGCTGAGCTGTACCACCCTGCTCGGCTTCGGCCTGTGGTGGCGTGCGCGTCGGCAGCCGGCGATTCTGCCCAGCGCGCAGAGCGGCCCCAGCCCGCGCACCCTGCTGGATGACCTCAAGCGCGCCTGTCAGGCCAATGATCCGCAGGCAACCCGCCAGGCCCTGGATGCCTGGGCCCGCCAGCAGCCGGAAACCCTGGCCGATATGGTCGCGCGGTTCGTGCCGCTGTCCGATACGCTGGATAGTTTGAACGGCGTGCTCTACAGCGAAACCGAGCAGCAATGGCAGGGCGAGGAACTCTGGCAAGCCATCCGCAGCCTGCCGGCCGCCCCACACTCGCAACCGCTCAGCAGCGACAGCGGCAGTCTGCCGCCGCTGTATCCACGCTAGAGCAAGGCAGGTACAAGCCCTGCCCTGCTCATTCGGTGCGTTTCTGTGCTGCCCACCTTTTACTGACAGCAGCGCACGAGAACGGGGGGCAAGCCTGAGCGACCCAAGCGGCAGACACCGGGATCACTTGCCGCCCTCCGAACTAATCAAACCAACTTGCTGACGAGCGCCACTGGCTACCAGCAGGCCATAGCCGCCACCAGTTCGACCCGCAATAGAGTTGCGAAAGTTCGCGATGGAGGTTTCTCACCCCCGCAATCATGCAGGGTATATCCGCCCGAGTCGGCAGCAGCTCCACACCACTTTCTCTGAAGCATAAAAAAACCGCGGCCTGGCCGCGGTTTTTTACGTGCTGACTGGCTTAGTGGGCCAGCAGCGAACCACCCTTCTTACCGGCCAGCTTCTCCGGTTTGATCAGGAAGCGCGCCAGTGCCGGCAGCAGCCACAGCGCACCGAACATGTTGAGCAGGAACATGAAGGTCAGCATCAGACCCATGTCGGCCTGGAACTTGATCGCCGAGAAGATCCAGGTCGCCACACCGATGGCCAAGCACAGACCGGTGAACAGTACCGCCTTACCGGTGGACTTCAGCGTCTCGTAGTAGGCCTCCTGCAGCGACAGACCGGCACGCAAGAAGGTTTCCAGACGGCTGTAGATATAGATGCCGTAGTCGACGCCAATACCCACACCCAGAGCGATCACCGGCAGGGTCGCCACCTTCACACCGATACCGAGGAACGCCATCAGCGCATTACCCAGGATCGAGGTGAGGATTAGCGGCAGCACGATGCAGATGGTCGCAGCCAGGGAGCGGAAGGTGATCATGCACATGCCGGCCACGCACAGGTAGACCAGAACCAGGATGGTCAGCTCAGTCTTGGCGATCACCTCGTTGGTGGCCGCTTCGATACCGGCGTTACCCGCTGCCAGCATGAATTGCAGCCCTTCCTTGTTGTTCTCCGCTGCGAACTCTTGCACCGTCTTCACCGCACTCTTCAGGGTGGCGGCCTTGTGGTCGTTGAGGAACACCAGCACCGGCGCCAGCGAACAGTCGGTATTGAACAGCCCTTCGGCACGCGCGATGGAGTTGTTCAGCACGTCCTTGTTACGCGACAGCGCTTCCCACTTCAGGTTGCCTTCGTTCATGCCCTTGATCATCTGCTTCGACACAGTGACCAGGGAGATGGCCGATTGCACACCCGCGGTATTGTCCAGTTTCCACATCAGCTGATCGATCGGCGCCATCGCCTCGTGGGTCGAGCAGCCTTCCGGACCGGTTTTCACCATCACCACCAACACGTCCGAACTGGTCGAGTAGTTCTTGATGATGAAGTTGTTGTCCAGGTTGTAGCGCGAGTCCGGGCGCAGCTCAGGCGCGCCCTGATCGAGGTCGCCGACCTGCAGGTGCTGCTTCTGATACCAGAAACCGCTCACCGCAACCGCCAGCGCGATCACCACGGAGATCGGCGCAACCGTCGGATGGGCGAAGTTCGACAGCAGACGCCAGAACGGATGCTCACGCACCGCGTCCCTCTTGCTGCGCTCGATCGCCTTCTTGCTGATGCCGACATAGGAAATGGCCACCGGCAGCAGGATCAGGTTGGTGAACACGATGACCGCCACACCGATGGACGCACCGATGGCCAGTTCGCGGATCACGCCGATGTCGATGATCAGCAGGGTGATGAAACCTACGGCGTCCGCGAGGATCGCGATCATCCCCGGCAGGAACAGCTGACGGAAGGTCCGGCGGGCAGCGGTCAGGGCACTGTCCGCATCGCTCGACTGCAGGGCGATACCGTTGATCTTCTGCACGCCATGGGAAATACCGATGGCGAAGATCAGGAAGGGTACCAGCATCGAGTACGGGTCCAGACCAAAACCAACGCTATGCATCATGCCCAACTGCCAGATCACCGCCACCAGGGTGGTGACGAGCACGGCGATGGTGCTGCGGATGCAACGGGTGAACCAGTACAACAGCACCAAGGTGATCAGGAAGGCGGCGCCGAAGAACACCACCACCATGAGCAGACCGTCGATCAAGTCGCCGACCTTCTTGGCGAAACCGACGACGTGGATCTCTACATTGGGGTTTTGCAGTTCGTACTTGTCGCGGATCTTCTGCTCCAGTTCATGGGAGAACTGGCGATAGTCCAGCTTAAGCAGACGGCTCTGGTCCTCAGGATCCGGATAGGCCTCCTGCAGCGGCACGTCGACGATGCTCGACTTGAAGTTGTTCGCCACCAGACGGCCGATCTGGCCGGACTTGAGGATGTTGTTGCGCAGGTCGTTGAGGCTGGCCTCGGAACCGTCATAGGTCTGCGGAATCACCTCGCCACCGGAGAAACCTTCCTCGGTCACTTCGGTCCAGCGCACGCTGGGACTCCACAGGGATTTCAAGCCGGAGCGGTCGACACCGGGAATGTAGAAGACCTCGTCATGCACCTGACGCAGGGTCTCCATGTATTCCTTGCTGAAAATGTCGCCGTTCTTCGCCTCGACCGAGATGCGTACGGTGTTACCGAGGTTGGCCAGGTCGTTGCGGTGCTCCATCATCTTTTCAATAAAGGGATGGTGCAGCGGGATCATCTTCTCGAAGCTGGTCGAGGGCCGAACATGCATCGCCTGGTAGAACAGGAAAATACTGACCAGCAAGCAGATCAGGATCACTGCCGGGCGGTTGTTGAAGATCAGGCGCTCTAGGAAGGTCGCCTTGTCCTGGTGATGGTTAGTCATCGCTGTCATATCTCAAAAGACCCGGCTTTATTATTGTTGGCCTAGCTCGGCGCCAGTCGGCGAGGCAACTTGCACCCCCGCCTGCCCCACCAGGATCAGATTCCCATTGTCGCCGGCCGTCACGGCCGACAGGGACAACCGGTCGGCTCGATTGACCAGGCCAAAGCTGCGGCCATCGTCGGTGCTTTTCAGCACGCTGCCGCCATGCCCGACCAGAACGATGCTGCCGTCTTTCAACAGGCTGCCGCCGGACAGACCGAATTCCAGGGCACCGCTTGCAGCGGTCAACGCGATCTGCTGCCAGGTGCTGCCGAAGTCGGTGGAACGGTACAGATTGCCACGCAAGCCGAAGGCCAGCACGGTGTTTGCCTGGCTGGTGCCCAGTACCCCAAACAGCGAACCCTCGTAAGGCCCCTTCAGGGTTTCCCAGGTCTGCCCGCCATCGCTGGAACGGAACATGCTGCCCGCTTCGCCGACGATGAACAGGCCACTGCCCTTGATGTTGGCGATGGCATTCAGATGATAGCCGTCTGGGTTGTCCAGACGGTCGGAAACGTCTTCCCAATGCTGACCGCCGTCGGTGGTGGCGTACAACGCACCATAGGAACCGACGACGAAACCGTTGTTTTCATCGGTGAACATAACGTCGAGGAAGGGGGCACCCTCTTCGCGTTCGATATCGACGAATTGCTGGGTCCAGGTGGCGCCGCCATCCTGGGTGGCGAGGATCTGCGCATCATGACCGACAGCCCAGCCTTTCTTGTCATCGACAAAATTGACCGCCGTCAGCATCTGCCGAGTCGGCACCTTGGCTTGGGACCAGGTCTTGCCGTCATCGTCGGAGTACAGGATATGACCACGGTCGCCTACGGCCACCAGGCGTTTGCCCGCGTGGGTGACCCCAAGCAGCAAGCTGTTTACCGCCCTGGGCGATTCGATGGCAAAGGTAGCAGTGGAATCCGTGCTTTGGGCATGCACTGGAGCGGCTGCAAAAGTCAGAACGGACAACACACTACACAGCGTAAGCACTTTAGCCAGCGGCGAGTGGAAGCGGAGCGCCGGTACATCAGAAGCATGACCGATCCGGGTGCGCCACATGACGGGCTCACTCATATACCTTTCCCCCTTATTGTTATGGGCATCTGTCTCATAGAGGACCGCCTATCCTAGCCAGCTTTCGAAAGGCCTGACAACGTAGCTGACGTTATGTTTTGTTACGCAAGGCACCGGCAAGCATGGCAACACAAAAAGGCCGCTATGAATAGCGGCCTGCTTGTGGGGCGAACGAGGCCTAGCGAGTGCCGCGACGACGCAGCGCGGCCGGCTTGAAGTAGCCGTCATCCGGAATCGCCTGACTGAAGTCGATGGTGTTCGGCTCTTCGTTGTCGAGGTTCTGCACGTAGTAGCGACGCGATTGCAGATCGTGGAACACATCCAGCGCGGACCAGATGGTCGGCAGCTCGTAGTAGTTCTTCAGGTAGGCAAGCGACACACGCCACAGCTCGCCACGACCGTCGTACTGGTCGATCGCCGCGACTTGCCAGCTGTCCTCGTCCAGGTACATGGTGCGCTTGGAGTAAATGTGGCGAGCGTCCGACTTCAGCGTGCCCTCCACCACCCAGACGCGGTGCAGTTCGTTGCGGGTGAACGCCGGATTCAGGTGCCCGACCTTCAGCAGGTCCTTGTACTTCACCTCGGCACTGGAAACCTTGTAGTTATTGTAAGGAATGTAGATTTCCTTCTTGCCGACCAGTTTCCAGTCGTAGCGATCCGGCGCACCGTTGTACATGTCGGTGTCGTCGGCGGTACGCAGACCGTCGGCGGCGGCGATCGGCGTGTCATAGGCCAGGTTCGGCGCACGACGCACGCGGCGCTGGCCGGCGTTGTAACCCCAGGCCTGACGCGGCTCCTTGACCTGATCCATGGTCTCATGCAGCAGCGTCGCACCGCCGGCCAGACGGGCCGGGCTCTTGGTGAAGGACAGGTAGTAGAACATGATGTTGTTCAGGTCAGCGAAGCTGCCCTTCGGCAGGTAGTACTTGAACAGCGCTTCCTGCTGCGAGGTCACCAGGCTGAAATCGCCGTTGCGCTGCACCGCCACCTCGGAGGCACGGCGAACGATATAGGTACCGCGATAACGGGCGATGTGGTTCCACACCACTTCGACGCCGTTCTGCGGAATCGGGAACGGAATGCCGCCATAGGCATCGGCGAAACCGTTGCCGCCATCTAGCAGCTTGGCGCTGGTGGCATTCTTGAGGGTGTTGTCATACACCCACTGCGGCGCCGAACCCGAACGACGGCTCTGGTACACCGGCATCTGATAGCTGTCCGGATAGGCCTCGAACAGGGCGATCTGACCCGCCGTCAGGTTGGCCTTGTACTGATTCAGGTTGGCCTTGGTGATAGTGAACAGCGGCTTGTCGCCGGCGAACGGATCCGGGTGGTGCTGACCCGGGGTCTTGTATTCGGCTGGGGCCTTGGTGATACCACCGGTCCATTCGGGGATGGTACCGGCCGCGTTAGCCGCCTTTTCCGCGCCGAAGGGGGTCAGGCTAGCGCCCAGCTTGGCCGCTTCCGCCGACGAAACCGCCGCCAGCGCGTTACCTGCAGTCAGTGCCAGCGCAATCGCCGCACCAACCAGCGTGTGCTTTTTCAGCATTGTATTTCTCCGTGAGGATTCATCGACCAGGCGCCCGTGGCGCCCGGCATTTTTCTAATAGTTATGGACTTAGAAGGAGTACTTGACGTTGACCCCGACGTTGTCGCGGTCACGCGCACCGTTGTTCTCGCCGGCGCCGTAGAACTCGGTGTATTGCAGTTCGGCCTCGAGGCTGTTCAGGTAGCTGGCCTTCACACCCAGGGTGTAAGCCTTGCGGCCTTCGATGAAGTTGCCGAGCTGGTAGGAGTTGCCCGAGAAGTCGTCCTTGTAGACGGCATAGGGAGACAGGTTCACGCCGGCAAACACGTCGTTCCAGGTACCAGACAGCACCAGGGTATAGCCATAGGCGTTCTTGTTGACCTGATCGTTGCGATTGTTGCGATCGGCATTACCCACATAGGAGTTGTTACCGCGCCCGGAGTAGTAGCGGTTGGTGCCATCGAACGCGGTGTACTGCAGGCTGCTGCCACGCAGATGCTCCGAGGCTAGCTCCGCCACACCGAACAGCGAATCGAAGCTCAGCCCCGGACCAAAGTTATAAATGGTGCCCAGCGAGGTGTTGAACATCTCGACGCGTTCGAAGTTATGAATCTCATCGCCCAGCCGAACATTCTGGCCACCGATGTTGACCACGCGACGCGAGGCCAGGGCCGGGGCCTGCTGCAGCAGGTCGCCCAGCAGGTCGTTGGTGGTGGCGATACCGATCGGCATGTTCGGACGATAAGCCAGCTCGCCGAATAGCGAAGCATTGCCTACGGTGGTGTTGAAGCTGAAGCCGTACATGCGGATGTCTTCGACATATTCGCGCTGAGCCTCTACCTGGTTGGCCACGTCCATGGTTGCTAAGCCACCGGCCGCAGTTGTCGCCGCCGAGGTCAATGCGTTGGAATAGGCCGCAGCCAGCCGCGGGTTCAGCTGCGGGTTGGCAATGACCGCCTGCAACTGCGCCAAGGGGATACCTGCCTGGGTGGCAACGGCCCGCTGAACTTGCGGAGCAATTGCAGTGGCTGCCTGGGCGGCGATTTGCGCCAGGTTCAACCCGGCATAATCACCCAGGTTCGCCGCGATGGTCGGCTCCTTCGCGTGATAGTTCACGAAGTAGACGCCGAACTCGGTCGAGTTGAGCTCTTCTGCGATGTACTTGAAGTTCACGCCGAACTGGCCGTCGTTCTTGGCGTTGATATCCTGACCGACGGAGGCAACCTTGATGTTGCCGTTGGCATCGACATTACGACCGCCCTGCAAGCCCCCCACATTGAACGCACTCAAACCCGGGTAGAGCGCGCCCACCGGAATCAAGGCACGCTGGGTCGAGTAGGCAGTATTGCCTCCATCAGCGAACAGGTCGGTTTCGGAGAAGTAAGTACCCACCGGGTCGACTGCAGTTTCTTTCCAGTTCCACTGGTAGAAGGCTTCCATCGACAGGCTGTCGGTGAGACCGATGTTGGTGCTGAACGCCTCCACCGGCACCAGCACTTCTTTCAGCTCGGAGCCCGGCAGGCGGAACTTGGCGGCGTCGATCGGGTTGGTGGTGTTGATGCCACCGCGATAGAACAGGCCTTCACCCCAGTTGAACACCTGATTGCCGACCCGCGCGGTCACCGGCATTTCGGCGACGTCCCAGTTGCCATACAGGTAGGCGTCGAGGATTTGCGCGTCGCGACCGGCCTTGTGACGGGTCTCGTGAGTGAAGCTGTCGTCGTTCGGCGAGTTCTGGCTCGGCTGCACCGGGTTGTTGTTGTCCAGGTAATCGTTGCGCTTGTCCATGATCTGGGTGTCATAGAACGCAGTACCACGGACGAACATGCCGTAATTCTGATAGGTCGCCTCCAGGTCGGAAGTGATCTTGTAGACCTCGGAAACCAGGCCGGTATCGAAGTTGCGATTACCGTCGTTGGTGTTGATGTCGTCGTTGTTCTTGTCTTGCCCCTGAACGCGCCACAACTGGCCGTAGGACACAGTAGTGTCGATCGAACCACTGACTTCGTTATCGGCGAAACTGAATTCCACGGCCTGTGCCTGGGCGGCAACCAGCAGCGGCAAGAGACCAGCCAGGGCAAAGCCGGCCTTGGACGGTGCGAAACGCATAGGACTACGGGACTTGAATTCCATCGAGGCTTTACTCCGCGGACAGATCATTCTTCTTATTGCTAGCCCGATCACGGACTTGCAGTGCAGCCGCACTTGATGGCGGCCTCTCGTTGATCGAAAGAAAACTCCCCCGACACGCTAAACGCGTACCCCTTGGCGCTATGACTGCACCATTACGGGGCCAAATCGGCGCATTTCATTGCAACCCAAATGCCAAATTGCCACTTCTTCGACAAAAATTAGGCGCCACAAAATCGGCCATTGCGGCCATTTAGTGACTGATCATCCACTGACCAAATATTTAGCAAGCCCCCTATCGATTGCGTGCTTTGTCCTACAGGTTGGCGCGAATTGTCACCCCACGACACACCAGAGAGTTACCCGCACTCACAGATTGAGCAGGCAGTCAAACGCCAAAGCCCTAACCTAATGACGGGAAAGAATTTTCAGAGAAGTTTTAATTTCTGCAGGTAACAAAAAAGTGTTACCGACATGGATCGGTAACACTTTTTTGAGAGCGCTAACCCGCCTTAGAACCTATTTACGATCTCGCGAGCTAGAGCCAGACAAGGCGCAACGACCAACGGAAGTAACAGCCGAAGGCTGGCCCGAAGGGCGAGCGGAGCGAGTCAAATGGCCGAGGGAGCGGAGTTTACGAGCTGTAAATGAGCATGACTCGTTTCACTCGCCCTTCGGGTCGCGCTGAAGCGCGTTAGCGGCAAGCCGCTTTCCGAGGCCATTTTTAACGCCGCATGGCCGACGCGCAGCAGATCGTAAACAGGTTCTTAGGCGAGGCTCTTGCTCACCACCTCATAGACGTCGCTGGACAGCTCGCCAGACGCGAGAATCCGCTCTAGCTCAGCCTTCATCAGCGCCTGACGAGCGCTGTCGTATTTGCGCCAGCGGGTCAGCGGCGCCAGCTGGCGCGCGGCGATCTGCGGGTTGAGGGCGTTGAGGGTGATGACCATATCCGCCAGGAAGCGGTAGCCGGAGCCGTCGGCGCTATGGAAGTTGACCAGGTTCTGCCCGGCGAAGGCGCCGATCAAGGCGCGCACCTTGTTGGGGTTCTTCAGGGTGAAGGCCGGATGCTCCATCAGCTCCCGCACGCGCTGCAGGCCACCCGGCAACGCGCTGGCGGCCTGCACGCTGAACCACTGATCCATCACCAACGGGTTGCCCTTGAAGTGCTCGGCGAACACCGCCAGCGCCTTGGCCCTCTCCTGCTCATGCGCCGAGTTGACCAGCACCGCCAGGGCCGCCAGACGCTCGGTCATGTTGTCGCAGCTGTCGTACTGCTCCAGGCAGGCTGCCAATACTTCCGGGCGAGCCGTCAACAGCAGGTAGGACAAGGCGATGTTCTGCAGACTGCGCCGCGCGAAATGGCCGGCTTCAGCGACATAGGCACTCTGCCGCGACACTTCGCGATTGGCCTGGTAACGCTGCCACAGCGGCTGGAACAACGACTCGGCCAATTGCTGGCGGGCGAATTCGCGGGCGGTGTGAATAGCCTCGACATCGGCCACCTCGCTGATCTCGGTGAGATAGGCCTCACTCGGCAGCGACAGCATCTCGGCGACCATCGCCTGATCGAGCGACGGATTCTCCAGCACCGTACGCAGGGCCACGACCAGACGCTGATCGAGCACCAGCGCTGCGCCGCGCTGATGCTGGCCGATCAACTCCTGCAACACCTGCACGGCCAGCTGCTGGCCCGCCTCCCAACGGTTGAAGCCGTCGGAATCGTGCTGCATGAGGAACATCAGCTGGTCGCGGTCATAGGCGAAGTTCAGCTTGACCGGCGCCGACAGCCCGCGCAGCAGCGACGGCAGCGGTTTTTCCGCCACATCGACGAAGGTGAAGACCTGCTCGGCCTCGGTGACCGACAGCACCCGAGTGGTGCCCTGTGCCGCCGGCTCGCCGGCCAGACGCAGTGGCAGATCCGCGCCCTGCCCGTTCAGCAAGCCCAGTTCGACCGGAATCACGAACGGCAGCTTCTCGCTCTGCCCCGGGGTGGCCGGGCAGCTCTGGCGGAAAGTCAGGCTATAGCTCTGGTTCGCCGCATCGTAGCTTTCGCTGACCGCCAGCCGCGGCGTGCCACCCTGGCTGTACCAGCGCTTGAACTGGGTCAGCTCGACGCCATTGGCGTCTTCCATGGCCTTGACGAAATCGTCACAGGTCACCGCCTGGCCGTCATGGCGCTGGAAGTACAGGTCGGTGCCCTTGCGGAAGCCCTCGGCGCCGAGCAGGGTGTGGATCATCCGCACCACTTCCGAGCCCTTCTCGTAGACGGTCAGGGTGTAGAAGTTGGAGATTTCGATGAACGAGTCCGGGCGCACCGGGTGGGCCATGGGCCCCGCATCCTCGGCGAACTGGTTGGTGCGCAGGAAGGCCACGTCCTCGATGCGCTTGACCGTGCGCGAGTTCATGTCGGCGCTGAATTCGGCGTCGCGGAACACGGTGAAGCCTTCCTTCAGCGACAGCTGGAACCAGTCGCGACAGGTCACGCGGTTGCCCGACCAGTTATGGAAGTATTCGTGCGCGACCACGCCCTCGACCCGCTGGTGCGCGGCATCGGTGGCGGTTTCCGCACGGGCCAGCACGCAGCTGGAGTTGAAGATGTTGAGGCCCTTGTTCTCCATGGCGCCCATGTTGAAGTCGTTGACCGCGACGATCATGAAGATGTCCAGGTCGTACTCGCGGCCGTAGACCTCCTCGTCCCAGCGCATGGACTTCTTCAGGCTGTCCATGGCGTGCTGGCACTTGTCGATGTTTTCCGGCTCGACGTAGATGCGCAGCGTCACCTCACGCTGGCTCATGGTGGTGAAGCTGTCCTCCACGCACCAGAGGTCACCGGCGACCAAGGCGAACAGGTAGGCCGGCTTCATGAACGGGTCTTCCCAAGTCGCCCAGTGCCGGCCGTTGTCGTCCGGACCGCTGGCGATCAGGTTGCCGTTGGACAGCAGCACCGGGTACTTGTGCTGCTCGCCGCTCAGGGTAGTGGTGAACTTGCTCATCACGTCCGGGCGGTCGAGGTAGTAGGTAATCTTGCGGAAGCCCTCGGCCTCGCACTGGGTGCAGAACATGCTGCCGGACTTGTACAGGCCTTCCAGTGCGGTGTTGCTTTCCGGGTGGATGCGCACTGAGCTATCGACCACGAAGCTGACTGCCTTGGGCTGCAGGGTCAGCTGGCTGTCGCTCAGCTGATAGTCGGCAGCCGTCAGTTCGACGCCATCCAGCGCCAGCGCCAGCAGCTCCAGTTGCTGGCCGTCGAGCACCAGCGGCGGCAAGCCGGCGCCGCGCGCGGGGTTGCGGCGCATCACCAGTTGCGCATGCACCAGGGTGTGATCCTCGAACAACTCGAAGGTCAGATGCGTCTCGTCGATCAGGTACTCGGGCGCCTGATAGTCCTTCAGGTAAATCATCTTCGGTTGTTCGTTGCGCATGGCTTGTGGCCCTTCTACGGATGCGGCACGGCGAGCTGGTCAGTGGTGGATGGCGAGCTGGTAGGCCGTGTACTTGCGGATATTGATGACGCCGGTATCGAACAGCAGATACTGGCCCTTGATGCCGAGCAGTGTGCCCTCGACAAGCGGGTCCTTGTCTAGATTGAAGCTGGTGAGCTTGGCCGGATAGGCCTCGACCGGGTAGCGGATCTCCACCGGCTGCTGGTCGGACAGCGGCTGGATCGCCTGCAAACCGAAACGCTGCTGCAGTTCGCGCAGGCCGTCGGCACAGTGGTCGAACAGCTGCTCGCGGATGGCCACCAGGTCGACCGGCGCGGCATCGCCCTTGAGCAACGCGCGCCAGTTGGTGCGGTCGGGCACCTGGCTGCGCAGCAGGTCCTCGACCAGACCGGACTGCTGACGGGTCGCCACGCGCAGGATCGGCAGCGCCTGACTGGCGCCCTGGTCCAGCCAACGGGTGGGAATCTGGGTGGCGCGGGTGATGCCGACTTTGATTCCCGAGGAGTTGGCCAGATAGACCACATGATCGGTCATGCAGAACCGCTCGCCCCAGGCCGGCTCGCGGCAGGTGCCCTGGTCGTAGTGGCACTTCTCCGGGCTCATGATGCAGATATCGCACTGCGCCAACTTGGTCATGCACGGGTAGCAGTAGCCCTGACTGAAGCTCTTGTTGGTCTTGCGCCCGCAATGCGTGCAATGGATGGCGCCGAGGTATTCGAGGCGGATGCTTTGGCCGATCAGCGGATTGACCGGCAGCTCCTCGTCGCCCAAGCGGAAGGCGTACTGCACGGGCGCTTCCAGGCGCGCCGCCATCTTGCTCAGCGCGCCGCGTGCCAGCTCGGCCATCAGTGCACGGCATCCGACTTGAACAGGATATTGGCGATCGGCGCGGCCTTCGAGCTGCACTCCTGCGGCCCCATGTAGCCGATGCGCTGGTCTTCCGGCAGGTTCCGCAGCTCCCAGGCGATCAACGCCTGCAGCGACAGCTCCTTCTGCTCCCGGCTCAGCTTGCGGCCATCGGCCCACTTGCCGATCTCCACCGCCAGCTTGAGGCTCGCGTAGATCTCGGGAGTGATGTTGTTGATCATTTCAGCAAAGGACGACATTCGAGCCTCCAAAAACAAAGCGGCATTTTACAAGCTGGGGGGAAAGCTCGCGAGCGCAGCGGCAGACAGCCGGACTACCGGCGCAGCCGGGCCAGCCCACCGCCCAGCAGCCCGGTCAAGCAACCAATGACCAAGCCGCCAACATGCGCACCGTTGGCAATGGCACCGAAGCCGAGGGCACCGATGAGGCCCGACAGGCACACCAGCAGCCAGATCAGCATCATCACCACCACCCCTTTGGGCAGGCGATAGGCCGAACTGGGCGCCAGCCACTGGAAAACCCAACAATGGCCGAGCAACCCGTAGAGCACCCCGGACAGCCCGCCGAACAACGAGGGCCCGGTGACCGCGTACTGCACGCCGTTGGATATCAGGCTGAACAGCAGGGTCAGACCGAGCAGCATCAGGCCACCCTGACGCGCTTCGATGCGCCGCCCCAGCTCCCAGTACCACAGCGCGTTCATGGCTAGATGCAGCACGCCGAAGTGGATCAGCATCGGCGTCACCAGTCGCCACCACTGCCCCGCCGCCAAGCTGTCGACCAGCGGCGTGAAGTGCACGTACTCGCCCTGGATGCGGAAGTCCTGGAAGCTCAGCCAGCGGATCGCCTCGAAGTTCGAGCCGAGCATAGTCACGGCCGCCACCAGCAAGGTCAGCAGCAGCAAGGCGCTGGTCAATGGACTATGGCGCAACTGCTGGACAAACCCGGGACGCGCCTGCGGCTGCTCCACGCTCAACTGGAAATGCGGATCGCCTTCGGGAAAGCGCGCATACAGACTGCGCACCTCCTCGGCCAGACGCTGGTCCGGCACCCAAAGCACCTGTTCGCCACGTTCCTCGCTGACCCGATGCGGCACATTGAGGCGATGCAGCAGGCTGATGAAACCACTTAGATTGACCTGCGCCGGCAGGCGCAGCACTTCCACGACACTCATTGCAACGCCTCCGGGCGCTCGACTTCGACCCAGGCGAATTTGCGCGGATCGATACGGGTTTCCTGATCCAGGCGATAAGCCACCAACTTGCCGTACAGCACTGCGCTGTAATCCAGACAGGCCAGGTTGGGGCGAATCGGCGCGGGCCGGCCGCTGCGCCAGTAATGGCCGACGAACAGCATCGGCTCCTTGGCGCCATAGCGCAGCAGCATGCTCTTTTCCGACTCACTTAGCGGCATGCGCGCCACCTCATCGGGCAAGGCGTCGGGTTGGAAGACGATGTCGCCATAGGTCTGCGGGTCCTCCTCCCAGAACTTGGTGCGGAAGAAGGCGCGGGTGATACCGTCGTCGCCGGTCAGGGTTTGGCCGTCCGGCAAGCGCATGTCGGTACCGCGCAACAGGCGATTGAACACCCGCGAGGCGAAACTGCCCGGCAGCGCCGAGCCCTGCAGGAACGCCTCGTCGATGCGGCCGTCCGGATAGGCGCCGCGCAACGAGTCGATCAGCTCGGCATCCCAGCAGGCATGCACGAGGCGGAAACGCCCGGCATCGAGGAACATCGGCAAGCGGTAGAACCAGGTCAGGAAGGCCTGCCAGTCGCCCGGATGCTCCTCGAACTGCTCCAGGGTCTGGCGGATCATGCGCGCATGCCGCGGCGTGTGCTCACGGACGAATTGCCGGCCGCTGCCCGGTGGTGCCGGCGTGCTCCAGCCCAAGGCATTGAATTCATGGTTACCCATGATGCACAGCGCCTGTCCGGCCTCGACCATGGCATGCACGATGTGCAACGCCTCGCGGATACGCGGGCCGCGGTCGACGATATCGCCAAGAAACAGCGCCATACGTTGCGGATGACGCCAGACGCCACTCTGCTGCCGATAGCCAAGGGCCTCGAGCAGACGCACCAGCGCCTGCGCGCAGCCATGCACGTCGCCGATGAGGTCGTAGCCCCGGGCCGGATCGACGAGCATTAGTCGCCTCCGTTACCCAGACGGCTGCCCCAGCCCAGCTTGGTCCGACAGACTTCGTAGTAGTTGTGATCCAACGGATGGATCAGGCTGAGTTTCTGCGCCTTCTTGTTGACCGTGATGGTGTCGCCCGGCGCACAGGTGAAGTGGTTTTGGCCGTCACAGGACACCAGCGGGTAGATTTGCATGTCCTTGGCCACCACGATTTTCAGCTCGCTGTTGCCATCCACCACAATCGGCCGGCTGGACAGGGTGTGCGGGTACATCGGCACGACGACGATGGCGTCCAGTTTGGGATGCATGATCGGCCCGCCGGCGGACAGCGAATAAGCGGTGGAACCGGTCGGCGTCGCCACGATCAGGCCGTCGGCCTTCTGGCTGCAGACGAACTGGCCGTCGATGAACAGCTCGAACTCGATCATCTTGGTCGACTTGCCCGGGTGCAGCACCACATCGTTGAGCGCATCGCCCTGGCCAATCGCCTCGCCATGGCGACGTACTTCGGCTTCGAGGAGGAAGCGACTCTCAACCAGGTACTGGCCATCGAGCACCTCGGCGACCTTCACTTCCAACTCGTCCGGTAAAATATCGGTGAGAAAACCCAGGCTGCCGCGGTTGATCCCCAATACCGGTACCTTGTGCCGGGCCAGTGCACGCGCGGCGCCGAGCAGGCTGCCATCACCGCCGACGACTATCACCAGATCGCAAACCTCGCCGAGATTGCGCCGCGAGGATGTCTGCAGGCCATGGCCCGGCAGAACCTCGGCGATGGTGTCCTCGAGGATCACATGCAGATGCCGCTCGAGCAGGAACTTCTTCAGGCGGCGGATGGTATCCAGGGCCTGGGAGCTGCCCAGGCGACCAATGATGCCGATATTGCGAAATTGCTCCATATGGCTCCTGCACAGCTCTAGGATGGAGAGAATGGGCGGATTATGGGCGAAAGCCGACAACAGCGGCAAACCAGAGTCCAGACGCTATGCTCGCAGCATGAATGCCTTCGCCTCGCTTGCCGATTTACCCCGCCAGTTGCGTCAGCCACACGTGCGCGACCTCGCCTGGGTGCTGCTCGCCCCGCCGCTGCTCGACAGCAGCCCCTGGCCACAACGCCACCCGCTCAGCGCCAGCGTCTGGGCGCAGGCCCCCGGCCTGCTGGGCGACTGGCTGCTGCGGCTCGATAGCGACAGCCAGGCCCTAGATGACTGGCTGGCTCAGCACCCGATTCGTCGCCTGGGGCTGTACTACGAACGCCTCTGGCAATTCGCCCTGCTAGCCGCGCCGGACATCCAGCTGCTGACCACCAACCTGCCGATCCGCCAGGCTGATGGTCACACCCTGGGCGAGCTGGACTTGCTGCTGCGCGATGCCGAGGGTGTGCATCATCTGGAACTGGCGATCAAGCTCTACCTGGGCCCGCAGCACGGCGATGGCCGCGATCCGGCCCACTGGCTCGGCCCCGGCAGCCATGATCGCCTGGATCTCAAGATCGATCATCTCAAGCGCCATCAACTGCCGCTCTCCTCGCATCCGCAGGCACGGGTGGCCCTGGCCGAGTTCGAGCTGAGCGAGGTCAAGGCCGAGCTATGGATGGCCGGCTACCTGTTCTTCCCCTGGCCCGGCACTTGCCAAGCGCCGCGCAATATCAATCCGCGGCATTTGCACGGCCGCTGGCTGCATCGCCGCGACTGGCCGGCGTTCCACGCCAGCGAGGGCCGCGGCCAGTGGCAGCCGCTCGCCCGCCATGCCTGGCTGGCCCCGGCCCAGGCAGCTCCGGAGGATCTCTGGGACAACCCGCGCCTCGACGAATGGCTGCTGAACCTGGCCCCGAAAGCCCCGGCGCAACTGTTGGTGCGTTTCGTCGAGACAGCCAAAGGCGATTGGCAGGAAGGCGAGCGGCTGTTTCTGGTCGGCGATGACTGGCCGCAGCGGCTGGCAGACTAGTAGCTACGCTCGACCCGCCCGCCCGAACGCGTCAGATAGCCGCGGATCAGGACAGCGAATCTCGGCCGCTTAGCTCCAGCAGGCGCGCCAGCAACGCTCTTCGTCCCTGCAGGCCGCCGGTGTGCACGAAGAGCAGGCGCGTGCCGGAGGGGAAATACCCGGCCTCGACACAATGACGCAGCGCCATCAAGGCCTTGGCGGTATACACCGGCTCTAGCGGCAGCCCGCACTCCGCCTCGAGGTCGAGGATGAAGTCAGCCAACTCGCGGTCGACCTTGGCGAACCCGCCGCGACTGGCATCGAACAGTTGATAGCCTGCATCGGCGTTACCGGCCTGCGCCAACAGCACCCCTACCAGCTCGGCCACACCATGATCGTCTGGCACTGCCATGGCGCCATACACCGGATGCACAGCCGCCTCTGCCAGCACCAAACCAGCCAAGGTGGTGCCAGTACCCGCGGCCAGCCACCAGCCGTGATAGTCAGTCCAGCCCAGCGCCGGCAGTTGCTCACGCACCATGTCCAGCAGCAATCCACAGCCCCGAGCGCCCGGCAAACCACCGCCACCTTCCGGCACCGGCTGCAGCTCTGGGTAGCGCTCGCGCCAGGGCTTCCAGAAATCGGCGTGGTGACGGGCGCGATAACCGCCATAGCCGAGCCAATGCAACTGCATGCCGAATTCGTGCAGATCTGCCACGGTCGGCGTGCCCTGGGGTTCGCCGCGCAGCAGGCCAACGGTGGCGAAGCCGAAACGCTTGCCCGCTGCGGCCAGCGCGTGCAGATGGTTGGAGTGCGGGCCGCCCAGGCTGATCAAACCCTGCGCGCCTAGCGAGGCGGCCTGCTGTAGGTACGGCGCGAGCTTGAACCATTTGTTACCGGCGATCAGTGGATCGATCAGATCGAGACGCAACACCGCGACCTCGACCCCGGCGCGCGCCAGCCAATCGAGGCGCAACGGCTCGAGCGGCGCGTGGGGCGCCCAGTGGGGAACGACGACAGGCAAGTCCAGTGTCCTGAGGTGGGGATTCGCTTAAGTATGGGGCCACAAGCGCTGCTGGTAGGCCACACGCTGTGTCGAGCCATCGCCGACTACAGCAGAGCAATGGCAGCGCTGTATGGCAGCAAAAGACTGCCACCAAAATTATGCCGCCAACCTCTGACTCAGGACACTAGTGTCCTGAGTCAGAGGTTGGTTTAAGAGCTGGCGAGTGGATTTTGTTGTCAGGCAAGGCGCCGCGATGAGTCGTAGCAGGGCTATGGCGAAGAGCGGCAACGCCGCATGGCCGCAAAAAACGCCGCCAGAATTAAACAGCTAACTTCTGATTCAGGACACTAGCTGACGGTGCGCAGACGGCTGGCGGTCTTGTGCCGCGCGCAGCAGTTGGAGTCACCGGCAACGAAACGGCTCGGCGCGTCCACCCGTTCGATCGGCAGGGCGCAGCGCTCGCCGCTGGGCAATGTCGCCTCGCAGCTCGGTTGCTGGTAATGGGTGAGCCACTGGCGGTATTGCGTCTCAGAAACGAAGCACTTGGCCGAGACATAAGCCATGGGGTTGTCCTGATAGCGGGCGACGTCCTGCAGCGGGATGGTCAGGTGCCCGGCGCCCGGGTGATAGACCACGAACACCACGCCCAATTTGGCCAGGCGCTCGAGCACCTGATCGCCGCCCTGACTGGCAAACTCGTCGCGTTCACGCCTGAGTCGGCCGACTTCCTGCTGCAACTGGCTATCCAGCTCGCTGCGATAGGCCAGTTCGACATCGCGGATGGCGATTTGCTCTTTGTACCCGGCGACTGCGGCGACCACTTTGGCTTGCAACTCGCCATCGAACTGGGCGCGCAGGATATCCGCCTCGGTGCGGCTGTGCTGCTCCAGGGCACGCAGTTGCTGAGTCATTTCCTCGCGACTGGTCTGGAAGCTTTGCGCTTGCGCGCTCAGCTGCGCCTTGAGGCTGGCGTTCAGCTGCTCCTGCTGGCGCAAGGCCTGCTGCAAAGCCTGGATCTCGGCCTGCTGTGCCTGGCCCTGCTCTTCGCCGGCCAGTTTGAACTTGGCCAGCGCTTCTTCATGCTGCTGGGCGAGGCTGCTGATGCGCAGGCGCTGCTGCCTGATCAGTTGTGCGGTTTTCAGACGGTGTTCCTGATCCACCTTGGCCGCCAGCTTGTCCGCCTCCTCGCTGGAAGGATTTGGCGCATACCACTTGTCCTCGGAGACCACTTGCAGGCGTTCGGGCGCCACTGCCGGCCGACTCTCGTCCTCTACCAGCAGGCCGAGCTGATTGCGCTTGACCGTGTTGCGCAGCAGCACCAAATCGTTCTGGCCCGGCGCCAGGCTGGGGTCCCACAGGTGCATCTGATGCCAGGACACCGGGCACTGACTGCGGCAGGCCAGACGAATCGGTCCGGCGCCCATGTCCGGGCCGCGCCCGGAGCGCTCAGCCAGGTGACGCAAGGGAATGTTCCAGCCGCTGTCAGGGCAGCCTTTCTCGTCGAAATCCAGATAGAAGAACACCGCCGCCCGCACCAGCAGGCGCGGGTTGATCAGCACGAAAGCGGCGCGCATTTGCTGATCGGCGAATTCGGGCATGTTGACGATACCGTCGAGCAGGGCTTCGAACTCGGGAAAGAGCATTTCCTTACAGATGCCGCGCTCATTGAAGAACATCACGGCTTCAACCATTTGCGGCTTTTTCTGCATGCTCATCGAATTCTCCCTGGGCCCGCACGGTGATGGTTCGCTCGCACGGTGGCGTTACTGCCAAGCGAATAACCCCCGTCAGATTGGGGGCTATTCCGTGGTTGGGCCAAGTCTAGGGGAAAATGTGGCGCCGGCAATGTGACTGGGTTGGCAGTCGCCCGCCGTTGCGAGCGGGCAGACCGGCGGCGGGACGAAATTGTGACCGGCTTGGTGCAACCACTCAGGCTTTGGCAAGGTACGGCGCCAGGCGCCGGCCCATCTCCTCGCTGAGCGCCTGCAGGCCGCTCATGGAGCGAATCATCACTTCGAACTCGACGACCTTGCCGTCCTCGTTGAAGCGGATCATGTCGATCCCTTTGAGCTCGCGGTCGCCGACCCTGGCGCTGAACTCCAGCACCACATTGAGACCATCGGCACTCGCCAGCTCGCGGTGATAGACGAAGTCCTCGAAGACCTTGCTCACCGTGCTGAGGATCAGCGCCACCACAGGCGCACCGACATAGGGTTTGAACGCCGCCGGTGAGCGGAATACCGCCTGCGGCTCGAGCAACTCAGGCAGCGCTCGCAGATCATTACTGACAATCATGGCGTGCCATTGGGCCAGGGCTTGCACCACGGCCGGCTTCACAGCGAGTGCTGCTGACATGTTCGACTCCTCTCGAATTAGAGTTCGGCGGCCAGGCGCGAACCCTGGTTGATCGCCCGTTTGGCGTCCAGCTCGGCGGCCACATCGGCGCCACCGATCAGGTGCACGCTCTGGCCGGCGGCGACCAGGCCGTCATGCAGCTCACGCAGCGGGTCCTGACCGGCGCAGATGATCACGGTGTCCACCGGCAGCACCTGCGGCTCGCCCTCGGCGATACGGATGTGCAGGCCGGTGTCGTCGATCTTCAGGTACTCGACCGCGTTGAGCATCTGCACGTTCTTGTTCTTCAGCCCGGTGCGGTGGATCCAGCCGGTGGTCTTGCCCAGGCCGTCGCCGACCTTGGACTTCTTGCGTTGCAGCAGGGATACCTGACGTGCCGGCGGATGCGGTGCGGCCTGGATACCGGCCACACCGCCGCGCGCCTCCAGGGCGGTGTCGATGCCCCACTCCTTCCAGAACGCCTCGCGGTTGAGGCTGCTGGCCTCGCCCTGATGGGCGATGAACTCGGAAACGTCGAAGCCGATGCCGCCGGCGCCGATCACCGCGACCTTCTGGCCGACCGGTTTGCGCTCGAGAATGGCATCCAGGTAGCTGATCACCTTCGCGTGCTCCACACCCGGAATTTCTGGGGTGCGCGGCGCAATGCCGGTGGCGAGGATGACGTCATCGTAACCGCCCTTGGCCAGCTCGTCGGCACTGACGCGGGTATTCAGGCGTAGGTCGACACCGGTGGTCTCCAGCTTGCGCTTGAAGTAGCGCAGGGTCTCGTAGAACTCTTCCTTGCCCGGCACGCGCTTGGCCACGTTGAACTGGCCACCGATCTCGCTGGCCAAGTCGAACAGGGTCACACTGTGGCCCCGCTCGGCTGCCACAGTCGCGGCGGACAGGCCGGCCGGCCCGGCGCCGACTACGGCGATCTTCTTCACCTGAGTCGTGGGGATGTAATTCAGCTCGGTCTCGTGGCAGGCGCGTGGATTGACCAGACAACTGGTCAGCTTGCCGCCGAAGGTGTGATCCAGGCAGGCCTGGTTGCAGCCGATGCAGGTGTTGATCTCGTCGGCGCGGCCTGCCGCGGCTTTATTCACGAAGTCAGGGTCGGCGAGGAACGGCCGGGCCATGGACACCATGTCGGCGTCGCCCTCGGCCAGCACCTGTTCGGCCACCTCCGGGGTGTTGATGCGGTTGGTGGTGATCAGCGGAATGCCGATCTCGCCGCGCAGCTTGGCGGTGACCTTGGTGAAAGCCGCTCGCGGCACCTTGGTGGCAATGGTCGGGATGCGCGCTTCGTGCCAACCGATGCCGGTGTTGATGATGGTCGCGCCAGCTTTCTCGATGGCCTTGGCCAGCAGGACGATTTCGTCCCAGGTACTGCCGCCCTCGACCAGATCGAGCATCGACAGGCGGTAGATGATGATGAAGTTCGGGCCGACCGCCTCACGCACGCGACGGACGATCTCCACCGGCAGGCGCATGCGGTTCTCGTAACTGCCGCCCCAGCGGTCGGTGCGCTGGTTGGTGTGGGCGGCGAGGAACTGATTGATGAAGTAGCCCTCGGACCCCATGATCTCGACGCCGTCGTACTCGGCCTGCTGGGCCAGCACGGAGCAGGTGACGAAGTCCTGGATCTGCTTCTCGATGCCCTCCTCGTCCAGCTCCTTGGGCTTGAACGGGTTGATCGGCGCCTGGATGGCGCTCGGCGCCACTTGTTTCGGGCTGTAGGCATAACGGCCGGCATGGAGGATCTGCATGCAGATCTTGCCACCCGCCTCGTGCACCGCCTGAGTGACGATCTTGTGCTTCTCCGCCTCTTCCGGGGTGCTCAGTTTGGCCGCACCGGAATACACGCCGCCCTCGACGTTCGGGCCGATGCCGCCGGTGACCATCAGACCAACGCCGCCGCGGGCCCGCTCGGCGAAGTAGGCGGCCATGCGCTCGAAGCCGTTCGGCTTCTCTTCCAGGCCAGTGTGCATGGAGCCCATCAGAGTGCGGTTTTTCAGGGTGGTGAAGCCCAGGTCGAGCGGGGCCAACAGATGCGGGTAACGAGCAGTCATAGGAACTCCACAACAAGCCATGGATCACGGGACGCTGCGGCCTCGAGACGGGTCGCAGTCGGTTATGGGGCAAACGATAAAGAGCGCCCCCAACCCACTCAATGATCCAAAATGACAAGTTATTGATCCAAATGAGCAGCATGACTTGGCAATGGCACAGCCGGCCCCTAACCTAGAGCCTCGACTCCACGGCCACCACCCATGCGCAAATTACTCAAAGTTCTGGTCATCACCCTATTGCTCGCCACGCTCGGCAGTTACGCGCTGTGGACGGAAATGCGTCCGGTCGGCCATTACCTGTCCGACCTGCGCAGTCAGGTCGTGCTCAACCAGGGGCAGCCGGGCGATAGGGGCAATCTGCTGGGGATCCAGCCGGAACTGTTTGCTGGCGATTACCAGAGCGCCGAGCGCCTGCGGCTGAAACTGCACGCCTATCTGGACAAGGCCCGCAGCGAGGGCCTGCTCAACGCCAAGACCGTGGTGGTGCTGCCCGAGCATATCGGCACCTGGCTGGTGGCAGTCGGCGAGAAACCTGAGGTCTATCAGGCCGCCACGGTGAGCGAGGCGATGACCTGGATGGCCGTCAGCAACCCCCTGCGCCTGACGCGCGCGCTGCTCGCCGCGAAGGGCGATGATCGCCTGGCCGACGCCCTGTTCCGCATGAAGGCGAAACGCATGGCGCAGGATTACCAGCAGCTGTTCGGCGGCCTGGCCAAACGCTTCGCGGTCACCCTGGTTGCCGGCTCCATCGTGCTGCCTGAACCGCGGGTGGAAAGCGGCCAGCTGCGCATCGGCAGCGGCCCGCTGTACAACATCAGCCTGGTATTCGGCGCGGATGGCGCACCGCTCGGCCAACCGCAAGGCAAAGTCTTCCCGATCCGCGACGAGCAGGGCTTCACCGCCGCCGCCCGCGCCGATGCTCTCAGCGTGGTGGAAACCCCCGCCGGCCGCCTCGGCGTGCTGATCTGCGCCGACAGCTGGTACCCGGCCGGTTATGCCGAGCTGGCGCGCGGCGGGGTCGAGCTGCTCGCCGTCCCGGCCTTCCTCACCGGCAACGGCAACTGGAGCAAACCCTGGGGCGGCTACAACGGTGCGCCGCCCCCGGCGGACGTCAACCTCCGCCCCGGCGAGCTGAGCGAGGGCGAAGCCTGGCAGCGCCTGGCCATGGCCGGTCGCCTGCCAAGCAGCGGCGCCCAGGCCGGGATCACCGTGTTCCTGCGCGGCCAGCTGTGGGACATGGGCAGCGATGGCCAAAGCCTGGTCGCCACCCCGCAACAGCACCAGCTGGCCGGCGACGGTCCCGGCGCCCGCCTGATCAACCTCTGGTTGTAAACCGATGAAACCCGTCCGCGTGCGCCTCGGCGACCTCAGCGTCGGCTTCGTCGACAGCCTGGCCGACGCAGTGCGCAGCCATGCCCAGGACCCTGTCCCGCTGCTGGAGCAATACGGTCTGGATGCCGCGCGCCTGGCCGAACCGCGGGCGCGCCTGTCGATTCCGCGCTACATGCGCCTGGGACATGCGGCGATCCACCTGACCGGCGACCCTGCCCTCGGCCTGTGCCTGGGCCAGCTGGGCAGTCTCAACCGCCTCGGCCTGGCCGGCGTTACCGCGGCGCAGGCACCCACAGTGCGTGAAGCCGCACGGGCGCTGATCCACTTCGAGCCGCTCTACGCACAGAACTACCGCGGTCAGTCGAGTCTGCACGAGGACGCCCGAGGCGCCTGGCTGCGCTTCTATTCGATCAGCCCGTACAACGCTTACAACCGCTTCGTGGTGGACAGCGTGCTGGCGGCCTGGGCCTGCCAACTCGGGCATCTGTGCGGTGACCGTTTGAGTCTCGAGCGGGTGATGATCGAGTTTCCCGCGCCCAGCTACGCCGAACGCTACGGCGAACTGTTCGGCTGCCCTGTGGAGTTCGGCGCGACCACCAACCAGTTGCGCCTCGACCAGACCAATTTGGCCCTGCGCAATCCCGCGCATTGCCCGAGCACCTGGCGCCATCTGCTGGAAATCTGCGAGCGCGAACTGGAGCAGCTGACCCGTACCCGCAGCCTACGCGAACGCATCGTTCACCTGCTCGGCCCGCTGCTGCACGGCCGCGAACCCGACCTGGAAGAAGTCGCCGCCCGCCTGCAAATGCCGACCTGGACCTTGCGCCGCAAGCTGGCCGAAGAAGGCACACAGTTCCGCGCGATTCTCAACGACACCCGCCGCGACCTGGCGATGGCCTATATCCGCGACACCGAATTGAGCTTCGGCGAGATTGCCTTCCTGCTCGGCTTCGCCTCGGCTGAAGCTTTTCAGCGCGCCTTCAAGCGCTGGAGCGGCGGCACTCCGGGGGAATTCCGCCGCGCCCAGCGCCAGGCGGGCTGATCACATTTCGGTCGCGTCTTCCGCAGGCTCGGCTGGGTCCTGCTCGCTGGCGTGAAATTCGAGCAGTTCTTCTTGGTATTCGTCCACTGGATAATCCTCCTGGCCTGACGACTTTATTAAAAACAAAGACCATGCCAGACAGGCTAAAGATCCCAGATGAACGAAAAATTACGGCAAAGAAAAAGCCCCCAGGTATCGCTACCTGAGGGCTTTCTAAGATGGCGCAGCGGACGGGACTCGAACCCGCGACCCCCGGCGTGACAGGCCGGTATTCTAACCGACTGAACTACCGCTGCGCGTCGGTTGGACTTGCGTCCGGTGGAACTCTTGCTTCGTCTGGCGCAAAGCCCTGGGCTTCTTGCCTCATGCCCGGCGGACCGAACATGGAAATATGGCGCAGCGGACGGGACTCGAACCCGCGACCCCCGGCGTGACAGGCCGGTATTCTAACCGACTGAACTACCGCTGCGCGTCGGCCGGACTTACGTCCGAAATCTCACAAGAGTGGTGGGTGATGACGGGATCGAACCGCCGACCCTCTGCTTGTAAGGCAGATGCTCTCCCGGCTGAGCTAATCACCCCTCGTCTTGCGAGGCGCGCAATTTACGCAGGCACCAGCGCTAAGTCAACACCCTGCTTAGAGTTTTTCTTCGCTCACAATACCACTGCCCAGCCTACGACAGCACCCAGGCCCGGCCAAAAGGCACCGCGCAGGTGCCCAGGCACGCAGAATTGCATAGTTTTGGCGCACAGATTCAGGGCCCGGCGTGCAAGGTCAGCCGCGCCGCCACCCGGCCATCGGCATTGCGATCAAGCCCAGCCTCGCCGATGCGCACCCCCTGGCTTTCCAGCACGCCAAACCAGCGCAGCAGCTGAGCGAAGGGCGCCGGCTGCAGGCTGACCTGGAGGCCACCGTCACCCTCGCTGTCCAGCCGCTCGACCGTCAGCCCCTGCTGCACTGCTGCAGCGGTCACCAACCCTTGCAGGCGAGCCGGATCGACGCTGACCTTGGGCTTGCCCTGCAGACCACGCGCCAGGGGGGCTTGCGCCTCCAGATAGGCATGCAGCTCACGCTGCTGCTCGAAATAGCTGCGCGCAACGGCACGGCTCTGCTCGGCCGGCCGCCACAGGCCCAGATACAGCAACGCCGCGAGCAGGAACAGCGCCAGCACACTCAGAGCGAGGCGCTCACGCGGCGCCAGAGCACGCCAGCGCTGCAGCAACGGGGACTTTTCCAAGCGCAATGCAAGCGGCTGGCTCAAACCTGTCAAAGTGTTCATTTAGCCTCCAATCACCAAACGCGCGCTCACGCCACTCTCCTCGCGGCTGGCGGAGCCCAGCTGCACCGTCAAACCGGCGGCGATCAGCCGTTCGCGCAACCGCTCCAGCGCCTCGAATCCCGGCGCCTGCACCTGCAGGGCGAGATCGCCGCGACTGTCACTGAAATCCAGCTGCTGCACCCGGACCTGCGCCCCCTCGGCCAACATGGCGGCGATGGCCTGGCCAAGCAGGCCGAGTAGCCGGCTCTGCCCCGCCCCGCTCGCTTCGGCCACATGCTGATCGAACTGGCGGCGCAGGTTGATCAGCTTGCTGTCCTCGGGAAACAGCTCGCGATAGAGACGCTCGCTGGCCGCCGCATAGGTGTCGCCCTGATGCCGCAATTGCCAGCTCTGGACCAGGTTGAAGCCCCACTGCAGCACCAGCCACAGCCCGACCAGCCCGAGCAGTGGCCGCCAACGTCGCCACTCGGTGCGCGCCTCACGCACGGCGAACTCGGCCTGGGCCAGATTGCAGCCCGCCGTCTGGCTCGCCAGCCAGGCATGCGCATCGTCCACCAGCTGTGCGTCCTCGATACCCTCCGGCAGCGGCTGCTCCGCCGGCGCATGGACAACCACCGGTGGCGGGCATATCGCTGCCAGCGCCGGCCAGTCTTCTGCAGTCACGGCCATGCGCGCGCTGGCGATGCCGCCGAGCAACCAGCGCCCATCCAGCCAGCACAGTTGCGTACCCTCACCCGGCAGCAAGTCGGCGTCCACCTGGATCAAGCTGGGCCGCTTGTCACCACACAGCTCGAGCCATGCGGCCAGCCAGCTGCGGCGCACGGCGAAGACCCGGTGGCGTCCATCAGCCAGCTGCTCGCCCAGCGCCAGATGCATCAGCTCGACATCTTCGGCCAGCAGTTCCTCGACCGCGAACGGCAGCGCCTGGCGCAGCCAGCGACTCTTCTGGGTCGGCAATTGCACCGCGCAGGCGGTGATGACCTCGACCGGCAGAATCAGGCGCCAAGGCAACGTCAGTTGCGGCAGCACCTCGGCGAAACTTTGGCTGCTGCGAATGCCGTCATGCAGGTATTGCACCATCAGCTCCGCATCCGACCCGGCGCAGGCCGCCGGTGGCAAAAACACACAGGCCAGGGTCATTGCTTACTCTCCTCCATTGGTTTGAGCGGTAATCCTGACTGACCCAGATCACGAGCCAATACCCGTACCCGGCCATCGTTGCTGCGTTGCAGCGTACTCACCAGCACCTGGCGATGCTCATCCATGCTGACCTCGCTGATCACCTGAAAATACTGACTGCCCACCGCGAGCCCCTGACCGTTCAAACCGAGCCCGGCCAGCGCCGGCTGGCCGAGAAACTCCTCGACGGAGCGATAGCCCTGCGCACCGCGGGCCGCCACCAAGCTCTCCGCCACCCCCGGCGAGAGGTTGTCGGCCATACAGGCAAGCACCACCGCACTGGCGGTGTTGACGTTCAATTTAGCGTCCTCCGGCAAGACGCTGACGTAGGGCAGCAGACGGCGGTAATCCACCTCGTTCATCTCCAGCATCAGGCGCAGCTCGGAAACATCGGCAAGCTGGCGATTGGCCGCCCGATATGGTGGCTGTGCCAGCAGGTATTGGTTGTCCTCGGCGCCATTCTCGCCACTGATCTCCTGATCGGCGTCCAGCCAATCCTGCAGACGCTCGGCATAGGGTTTCTCGATGCCCAGATGCAGCAGCAGGCGACGAAATTGAGCGACCGCCTGGAGGTTGGCCTGCTGCTGCCGCACCAGGCTGTTGAGGTTGAAACGCCCGCTTGGATCCTCGATGCGCACCCGCAATTCGCCGCCCTCGTCCAGCGGGAAGGCCGCCAGCGGCCGCGCCCAGGGCTCGCCGAGATGATCCACCGGGGTGCGCGGATCGCCCTGACGCAGATCGCGCAGCAGCATGGCCTTGGCCAGCAGTTCGCCGCCCTGAGCGTAGTGCCAGGCCTGACGCACGCCGAGCAGATTGGCGCTGCTGCGGATGGCCAGCTGCTGGCGGGCGATCAGACCGGCGCAGACCACGGTGACGACCGCCACCACCAGCAGTACGGTAATCAGGGCGACGCCCTGCTGGCGCCTCATGACCCGGCCTCCCCCTCTGCGTCGGGCTCAGGCTGCTCGCCGTCGGCGGGCACCTCCTCGTTTTTCTTGGCGCTATCCGGTAAGCGCAGCAGGCGACGCAACTGGCCATAACGGCGGTGCTCGATCACCATTTCGACGGCTTTGGGCAGTTGCTGCAGCCCCTCATCACTGCTGGTTTCGCCCGGTGGCCAGGCATCCGACCATTGCCCCTCGTGGTCGAGATAGCGCAGGGAAAAGCGGGTAACACCGTTGAGCGCTTGCTGCACTTGCGGCTGACTGTCCTGCGCCTGATCGAGCACCAGCCAATAGCGGCGCAACCACTGTTCGCCGCTCAATTGCCAGCGCACCCGCTGCAAACGCGAACGCGGCGTGCCGACGGGATTGCGCCAGCCGGTGCGGGTGAACTCCAGGGCCGGGCTATCACCGCCTTCGCCGATCAGCGCCGGGCGCGGATCGCCGTAAGGCTCGCGCACCGGGCGCGCCACCACTTGCAGCAGATCACGCTCGAAGGCAGCCATGCCGCGGATCAGCTCGCGCAGTTGCTGCTCCTGCTCGCGCGTCGCCGTGTCGGTGCGCAGCACGCTGTGGAGCATGCGATAAGTGCCGAGGCCGAGCAGGGCAAAAATGGCGATGGCGATCAACAGTTCCAGCAAGGTGAAACCACGCGCTCGCTTCATGGCTGGCTCCCGAGAAAACCGGTCAGCCGCAGCACCGCGCGCGCTTCCAGATCACTGCGGTCGTCGCCTGGCGCGACCCACAGCGTCACCCGGCGCATGGTCGGCTCGCTGCTCGGCTCGATCAGTCGCAGCCATTGCCATCGCCGGCCGGCATAGTCCACCTGCCCCTGGGTGCGACCACCGGACGGCGGGGTTTCGGCCAGTTGCGCTTCATTGAGCTGGTTGTCGGCGATCCACATTGCTAGCGTTTTGTCTTCCAGCCGGGCGGCGGTCTGCAGGCTGCGCGAGCTGGCGGCCAGCACGCTGGCAGCGACTGCGGCGAAAATCGCCAGGGCCACCAGCACCTCCAGCAGAGTAAAGCCGCGCCCGCGCCTCACCCGGCCCGCCCCGAGGCAGTCACGGCCTCGACCTTGGGAAGACGGAATCCATCGCTGGACATCTGCAGGCGCAGGCCATCCTTGCGCCGCTCGCCCAGGCGCAGACGGAACGGACTGAGCTCACCGCTGGACAGGATTAGCAGTTGCGGCACGCTGTCGGCGGCGGCCTTCTGCTCTTTGTCCTCCTTCGCCGGGCCTGGCAACGTGATGGCTTGGCCCTCCAGCTCGAAACTCAGTTCGGCCCAGTCCGGCAATTGATGATCCTTGCCGGCCAGCGGCAGCCATTTGCCGCTGCTCTCCTCGTAACGCAGCACCTGATAGGCCGCCGGGCTCAGGCGCAGACCATATTCACGGTTGTCCAGCACCGCTTCCTCGGCCAGCACCCCGATCAAGCCGACCAGTCGGTCGGCCTCGTTATTCAGGGCGCGCGCCGGTCCGGCAATGCCGGTGCTGAGCACCGCCAGTCCGACCATGCCACCGATGATCACCAGGACCACCAGCAGTTCGATGAGGGTAAAACCCCGCGCGCGCCGCATGATGGTTCACTGATCCCAGTTGCTGATATCCGCATCCATATCGCCGCCACCTTCTTTGCCGTCGGCACCGAGCGAATACAGGTCGAACGCCCCCTTGGTACCCGGCGCCAGGTACTGATAGGGGTTGCCCCAGGGGTCGATGGGCAGGCGCTTGAGGTAGCCGTCCTGGCTCCAGTTCTTCGCCGGCGGGTTGCCGGAGGGCTTGCTCACCAGCGCCTCGAGGCCCTGCTGGGTGGACGGATAGTTGTGATTGTCCAGTTTGTACATGTCCAGGGCCGCCGCGATGGCTTTGACATCACCCTTGGCCACGGTCACCTTGGCCTGATCCGGGCGGCTCATGACCTGCGGCACCACCAAGGCGGCGAGGATGCCGAGAATCACCACCACCACCATGATCTCGATCAGCGTAAAGCCGCTCTGACGTTGTTTCACACGCTTACCCCACCAGTTGATTGAGAGACAGAATCGGCAGCAGGATGGCCAATACGATGACCAACACCACTGCGCCCATGAAGACCAGCATGAAGGGCTCGAACAAGCCGACCAGCAGGGCCACCTGCGCACCGAGATCGTTTTCCTGATTGCGTGCGGTGCGCGCCAGCATCTGATCCAGCTCGCCGGAGCGCTCGCCGCTGGCGATCATGTGCAGCATCATCGGCGGGAACTGGCCGCTGGCCTCCAGGGCCCGGGTCAGGCTGCCGCCCTCGCGCACCTTCTGCGCCACCTCCACCACTTCCGCGCGAATCACCCGATTGCCGATCACTTCGGCGGCAATGCCGAGCGCATCGACCAGGGGCACGCCGCTTTGGGTGAGGATCGCCAGGGTCGAGGCGAAACGCGCGCAGTCGGTGGCGCGCATCAGGCGGCCGAGGAGTGGTACGCGCAACAGGAAGGCATGCCAGCGCTGGCGCAGATGCTCCTCTCGCAACGCCTGGCGCAGACCGAGCACGCCGCCGATGAGTGCCAGCACCAGCAGCCAGCCCCAGCTCTTCACCAGATCGCTGACGGCGATCAGGCCGCGGGTCAGCAGCGGCAGCGTCTGCCCGGAATCGACGAACACCCGCACCACATCTGGCACCACGTAACCGAGCAAGAAGCCGACGATGATCAGCGAGGTCACCATCAGAATCAGCGGATAAAGCAGCGCCAATTGGATCTTCTGCCGCGACTGCTGGCGCTGCTCGGTGTAATCGGCCAGCTGCTCCAAAACCGGCCCCAGGTGCCCGGCGTGCTCGCCAGCGGCGACGGTGGCGCGATACAGCTCGGGGAAGGCCGTCGGGAATTCCTTCAAGCTGGCAGCCAGGCTGTTGCCCTCCAGCACCCGGGCGCGCACGGCCAGGAGCATCGCCTGGATACGCGGCGCACTGGCTTGCGCTGCCGCGGCGCCGAGCGCCTCCTCGATCGGCAGGGCGGCCTGCACCAGGGTCGCCAACTGCCGGGTCAAGAGCGCCAGATCACGTGCCGACAAGCCGCGGGCGAAATGAAAGCCGCCACCACTGGCCGCCTGGTCGCGGGTGCGAGTGGTCTTGACCTCCAGCGGTGCCAGTTGCCGTTCGCGCAGCAACTGCCGCACCTGGCGGGGACTGTCGGCCTCGAGGACGCCTTTCTGCTGGCGCCCCTTGGGATCGAGGGCGAGGTATTCGAAGGCAGCCATGGGGTTTCCTCACTCACTCTTCGCGGGTCACGCGCAACACTTCTTCCAGCGTCGTCACCCCATCCAGCACCTTGCGCCGGCCGTCCTCGCGAATGCTCGGTCCGAGCGTGCGGGCGTGGCGGGTCATGTCCTGCTCGGAAACGGCGTTGTGCACCAGCGTGCGCATGTGGTCATCGAACACCACCAATTCGTATATGCCGGTACGCCCGCGATAGCCTTGCTGGTTGCACTGCCCGCAGCCGCGGGCGTGATAGAGCTGGGGCGCCCGGCTGAGCTCGACGCCGAGCAGGGCACACTGCGCCTCGTCGGCCTGATAAACCTCCTTGCAATGCGGGCAGAGCACGCGCACCAGGCGCTGAGCCAGCACGCCGAGCAGAGACGAGGACAGCAGAAACGGCTCGACCCCCATATCCACCAGGCGGGTGATCGCGCCGATGGCACTGTTGGTGTGCAGGGTGGACAGCACCAGGTGCCCGGTCAGCGAGGCCTGCACGGCGATCTCGGCAGTCTCCTTGTCACGGATCTCGCCGACCATCACCACGTCCGGATCCTGACGCAGGATGGCGCGCAGGCCACGGGCGAAGGTCATGTCGACCTTGGGATTGACCTGGGTTTGGCCGATGCCCTCCAAGTGGTACTCGATCGGATCCTCTACGGTGAGGATATTGCGCGTGCGGTCATTGAGACTGACCAGGCTGGCGTACAGGGTGGTGGTCTTGCCCGAACCGGTCGGGCCGGTGACCAGCAGGATGCCATGCGGCTTGCGCACGGTTTCCTCCATCAGTTGGCGATCCCGCGGATTCATGCCCAGATGCTGCAAGGTCAGGCGCCCGGCTTGCTTGTCCAGCAGGCGCAGTACCACCCGCTCGCCATTGGCCGACGGCAAGGTGGAGACGCGGATATCCACCTCACGGCCGCCCACCCGCAGGGAAATGCGGCCATCCTGGGGGATGCGCTTCTCGGCGATGTCCAGCCGTGCCATGACCTTGATCCGCGAGACCAGCAGCGCCGCCAGTTCACGCTTGGGCTCCAGCACTTCACGGAGGATGCCGTCGACGCGAAAGCGCACCACCAGGCGTTTCTCGAAGGTTTCCAAATGGATGTCGGAAGCGTTTTCCTTGATCGCCTCGCCGAGGATGGCGTTGATCAAGCGGATGATCGGCGCATCATCTTCCTGCTCCAGCAGATCCTCGGTTTCCGGCACCTGCTCGGCCAGGGCGGCGAGATCGAGGCTGCCACCGATATCCTCGGCCAGCTGCATGGAGGCGGAGTCATGCTGGTAGGCGTTGGCCATCGCCTGCTCGAAGGCTTCACCCGACAATTGACGTAGCGGCAAGCGCACGCCAGCAAAGCGCTGAGCTTCGGCCAGGGCAGTCAAATCGACCGCCGCACGATGGCCCAGACAGGGCTGACCGGACTCGGTCAACAAAACCACACCGTGACGTTTGGCGAAGCTGAAAGGCAAGCGCCGCAGGGGCGCCTCGGCGAGCGAGAGATTCATCTAGATCGGGCCTTTTGACGGTAACCATGGGCAGGCTGCACAGCCAATATGGACAAGTGTGTGCCAAGGTTCCGCATTTTTCTTGTTATTAATTTCCACAGCTGCAGCGGCAGGGCGGTGGGCTATCTTTAACACATCGACCTGCGCCGTACACGCGCAAATTGACTTGCGAGGGGTCGCCTGCCAACTGCTATGATCGGCTCGCACCCCGCACCACCCGAATAATAAGAAAGCTCATGGAGTGACGCCCTTGCCCAACCCCAGTATCCCGCGCTGGCTGCAATTGCACGCCCCGACTGTGGTCGGTGCCGCGCTGATACTCGCCATGAGCATCAGTCTGGCCTGGCAAACAGCCGACTGGATACGCCTACTGCGCGCGCCCGTGCAGGTTTCCAGCAACGCCCCGCAGACAGCCCTTACGCCCCCCGCGCTCGAACGCCTGGCGCCGCTGTTCGGCCCCAGCCCGACCAGCGACACAAGCGCAACGCCGCCGGCCACTAATCTGCGCCTGACCCTGCTCGGCAGCTTCGTCAATGCCGACCCCAAGCGCTCCAGCGCCATCATCCAACGCGATGGCAGCAAGCCACAGCGTTACAACGTAGGTATCGAGGTCGATCAAGGCGTACGCCTGCACGCGGTCTACCGCGATCGGGTTGAACTGGAGCGCAACGGCCGCCTGGAGACCCTGCCCTTCCCCACTCGCACACTCAGCGGCAGCAACCCTAGCGCTGTCGTCCCGGCTCCGGCTCCGGCTCCGGCTCCGGCAGAAGATTCGGCCGACCAACTCTCCGAATTGCAGGACGAAGACCTCCAGCAACTGCGTGAACGCATGAACGCATTGCGTCAACAGATGGAAGCAGCCGGGACCTTACCGCCTGACCAAGAATCTGCCCCCACCGAACAGCCTACGGAAAGCGAGTGAACGATGCTCACCCCTCTATCGCGTCTGACTTTCGCCTTGCTCGCCGCCGGCCTGCTGGCCACGCCGCTGGCCAGCAGCGCCGCCATCACACCGGCCACGCCGACCGCCAACGCCAACGCCAACGCCAGCCAGCAGGAAGAGCGCTGGACCATCAACCTCAAGAATGCCGATATCCGCGAATTCATCGATCAGGTCGCCGAAATTACCGGTGAAACCTTCATCGTCGACCCGCGCGTCAAGGGCCAGGTCAGCGTGGTATCCAAGGCACCGCTGTCCCTCACCGAGGTCTATCAGCTCTTCCTCTCGGTCATGGCTACTCACGGGTTCAGCGTGCTGACCCAGGGCGGTCAGGCGCGCATCGTGCCGAATGCCGAGGCCAAGGCCGAAGCCGGGGGGGGCCGGCCCGGCGCAGGCGCCATGGAAACCCGCCTGATCCAGGTACAGCATACCCCGGTGACTGAGCTCATCCCGCTGATCCGCCCGTTGGTACCGCAATACGGTCACCTCGCCGCGGTAACGACCGCGAACGCACTGATCATCAGCGACCGCAGTGCCAATATCGCCCGTATCGAAACACTGATCCGGCAACTGGATCAGAAGAGCGATCACGACTACAGCGTGGTCAACCTGCAGTACGCCTGGGTGATGGACGCCGCCGAAACCCTCAACAGCTCCATCGCCAGGGGCCAGACCAAAGGCACCAGTGGCACCCAGGTGATCGCCGATGTCCGCACCAACCGCCTGATCCTGATCGGCCCACCCGCGGCGCGGCAGAAGCTCGCGGCGCTGGCGCAGTCGCTCGACACTCCGACCACCCGCTCGACCAATACCCGGGTCATCCGCCTGCGGCATAACGATGCGAAGACCCTGGCCGCCACCCTCGGCGAAATCTCCGAGGGGCTCAAGGCGCCGGAAGGCGCCGAGGGCGGCGGCGGCGGCGGCGGCAAGCCGCAGAACCTGCTGATCCGCGCCGATGAAAGCCTCAATGCCCTGGTGCTGCTGGCCGAGCCGGATACTGTGGCGACCCTCGAGGACATCGTGCGCCAGCTCGACGTGCCGCGCGCCCAGGTGATGGTCGAGGCGGCCATCGTCGAGGTTTCCGGCGATATCTCCGATGCCCTCGGCGTGCAGTGGGCAGTGGATGCCCGCGGCAATACCGGCGGCCTCGGCGGGGTGAATTTCGCCAATACCGGACTGTCGATCGGCTCCGTGCTGCAAGCCATCCAGGACGACCGCAACGGCGTCGACAACCCTATCCTGAACAACCTGCCCGACGGCGCCATCATCGGCATCGGCACCGACAGTTTCGCCGCGCTGATCACCGCGCTGTCGGCCAACAGCAAGAGCAATCTGCTGTCCACCCCGAGCCTGCTGACCCTGGACAACCAGAAAGCGGAAATCCTCGTCGGCCAGAACGTGCCGTTCCAGACCGGCTCCTACACCACCACCGCCGATGGCGCAAACAACCCCTTCACCACCATCGAGCGCCAGGACATCGGCGTCACCCTGAAGGTCACCCCACACATCAACGAGGGCGCCACCTTGCGCCTGGAGATCGAACAGGAAATCTCCTCCATCGCGCCCAGTGCCACCCTCACCGCCCAGGCGGTGGACCTGATCACCAACAAGCGCTCGATCAAGAGCACCATCCTCGCCGAGGACGGCCAGGTGGTGGTGCTCGGCGGCCTGATCCAGGACGACGTCACGCAGACCGACTCGAAGATCCCCCTGCTCGGCGATATTCCCCTGCTCGGCCGCCTGTTCCGCTCGACCAAGGACACCCACGTCAAGCGCAACCTGATGGTGTTCCTGCGCCCCAGCGTGATCCGCGATGGCGCCGGCCTGGCCGCGCTGTCGGGCAAGAAGTACAGCGATATCCGCGTGCTCGGCGGGCAAGACGACAAGCGTCCGAGCATCCTGCCGGCCAATCCGGTACAGCTGTTCGATGGCCAGGGCACGCCGGCGGTCGACCTGCGCCGCCCGGCGCCGAACACGCCCTGACCGGCGCCCGCCGCCTTTCGCAACGTCAGGCACAGCGACCAGGCCCCGCCCCTGACGCGGACACCACGCCCAACAAAAAGCCCCGGCAGATACCGGGGCTTTTTGTCACTGCGGGTTGGTTACTTGTCTTCGTGACGCTGGTGCTTGAAGAACACCCCGGAGTCGCCAAACTGCGAGGCGATGAAGTTGGAGGTCAGCTCGATCTCGCCGATCTTCTTCGCATTGCTGCGGCGCTGATTGGCATAACTCGTGTTGAGCGAGGGGATGATCGAGGTCTTGATCTCCATCGAGGTGGCGTACACATCGTAGACCTTGGTGCCGGTCTTCAGGGTCAGCAGATCCTGACGGAAGTCGTGCGGCGTGGAGACAAAACGCGAACGCAGTTCGGCACGCGGCACGAAGTAAACCTGGGTCGGCGCCTTCGCGCTGGCCACCGCGGCGCCGTTCTGCGTGACCTGGGCCATGTCGTCCAGGCGCAGCAGGGTCGGCTTGCTGCTCACCGCGGAGAACAGCACGGTGGTGCCCAGGGTCTCGTTGGCTTCCGGCGACACATAGCTGGACAGCTCATTGGTGAAGAAGTCGTAGTTCGTGCCCTGCCCCGACAGGGTGTACAACGCGGACACGTTCTGCGATGGCTTGCCATCGACGAAGGCCTTCCAGGCCAGGCCCGGCGCGAAACCGCGATCGGCCGGGTCGCCGGTGACCGACAGGCGCAGCAAGCCGCTGTCGGCGCCGGTAAACAGCCCAGTGTAGCCGTTGTTGGCCACCGGCACGAACTTGGCCTTGGCCATCACGCCATGGGCATGGATCGGCTTCTCGTAGCCCACCGGCGCCACGTCGGTGCGCTCCTCCACCTTCTTCCAGAGGATCGAGCCGATCAGGCCGCCCACGTCCACCGGCACCAGCGGCGGCAGTTGCTCCAGGCTGAACTGGGTGCGCATGGCGCCGTTGATCCAGAGGTTGTCCAGCTTGCCGACGCGCGGCCAGCTCTCGTAGTCGGCGGGAATGTTCAGGCCCCAGGGCTTGAAGGCGTTCTCCACGCCGACCAGGCTGGAACTCAGCTCCGGGTTATGCCGTTGGAGCACGTCGACCATGGTGGTGTGCTCGACCCAGTCGATACCTTCCTGGGTGTACACCTCCGGACGGTAGTCCTTGGTATAGAAGCGGTCGGCCATCAGGCGCCGCGAGGCGTTCATGATGAAGATCTGGAACGCCGTCTCGCCGAAGGCGAAGCCTTCCGGGCGCACGGTTTCGGCCAGTTGCCCGACCAGGGTGTCGATCTGCTCGATGTCGTTGCCATACAGGCGCTTGAGCTGCGCCAGGGTGGCGGCGTCCGTGGTCAGATCCTCGAACTTGGTGATCGGGTTGAGGCCGATCTGCCGGCGGAACTCGTTGTAGCGCGGCACGCCGCGCTCGCGATCGCGCAGCACGTCGATCGCTGCCAGGTCGATGTTGCCGAGCAGCGGCATGGACAGGTTGCGCAGGAAGTTCGGGTAGTTGTTGAGGGTCAGCGAGCCCGGGTTGGTGATCCCGAAGGAGTACCACAAGCGCTCCGGATGCTCGTCGGCCAGCAGGTTCTCGGCGTCACGGTCACGGGTGTCCTGCATCGGCACCGAGCGCGACACGATGTTCGAGCCGATGTCGTAGATGTCGATCTTGTCGCGCAGCAGCGAGTGCATGCGGTACACCGCGACGAACTCCTCGGTGAGACTGAAGGGCACTCCATAGTTGTTCGGCGCGGTGGTGCCGACGATGCCGCCCAGCGCATGGTCGAGGGCGGTGTTGCCGAACCCATCGGCCATGCTCGGGTCGAAGCCGAGGATGCGCTTGACGAAGGAGTCAGACTTGGCCAGATCCTCTTGCAGCATGCGCACTTCGGCCTGGTAGTCGTCACGCGGGCCGCCTTGGCCCAGCAGGCCCCACCAGTTGGCATACATCGCCCGCTCGGTGACCGGGTTGGCGATCACCGCCGGGGTCCACTCCACGGTGTGAATCTTGGCCATCAGCGCCGAGTTGACCAGCCGGGCGTGGTCGTACAGCCACTGATCGTCCTTTTCCGGGTACTTCGCCTTGAGCTTGGTGGCGATGGCGTTGTGCTCGAGGGTGAACAGCTGGTGCAGCATGCTCAGGCCCACCCACCAGTTCTCGTTGACGCCGGTGATCGACTTGCCGCTGAGCAGTTCGGTCGGCAGGCGGTTGTCGCTGCCCACCTTGAGCTTGCCGTCGACGAAGGAACGCACCTTGTCGCTGACCTCCCTGCTGCTGCCGTAGATCTGCGAGCCATCCCACCAGTGGGTGTTGTGGTTGCGGTAGGTCTGCGGCATGCCGGTATCGGCGCCGGTGCGGGTAGGGTCAGGCTGGGTGCGCTTGACCGACATGGTGCCCGAGCCCAGGGCATCGCCCGGCGGCAGCGGGAACTGGATCGGGTCGGCATCGGCATTCGGACCGTGATCGAACCAGTCATGGGTCATGAACTGGATCCAGGACGCGGCGATGAAGTTGAGACTCGGCGCCGGCTTGAACTCGCCCCGCGCCATCACGCTGTTACTGACATCCCGCGGGTTGGGAGTGAGCAGCGTGGCGGTCTCGCCGTGGGTCACCGCCGTATCGACGTTACGCCCGAAGCGTCGTAGCGCCGAGCCTTCGGCCGGATTCTCGAGAATGTTGCAGGTGCCGTCCTCGGTGCGTGCGGTGTGGCTGCGCGCGTCGCAGGTGATGTTGGCGTTGTAGCGGGCGTAGTCCTCGACATCGAAGAGGTTGTTCTCGAACAACGACTGGCGTTCGACAGCCAGTACCAGCAGCCCTGAGACGACGCCCAGCGTTCCCAGCTTGGTCAAAGCTGGCCAGGTTACCCAAACAGACATGGCTTTATCTCCCACTTGTTCTTGTTGTGCGCACGAATCGCGCGCCGGATGAAGCCGGCACCGTCGAGCTTAGGGAGATAGGCCGGCCCCTCCCCCCTTCCCAGGGAGGGGGTGGGGTCAATCAGCGGTAAACAAACGTGATGCAGCTGGCAATCGCCTAGTTCTGCGGACGCACGCGAAGAATCGCCTCGGTGCGGTTGGTCACCTCCAGCTTCGCGTAGATGTTCTTCAGGTGCCACTTGGTGGTCGACAGCGCCGTGCCACTTCTGGCGCTGATCTGGGTATTCGACAGGCCCTGCAGCAGGTAGTCGAGAATCTGCGCCTCCTTGCCCGTCAGCAGGCCGGAGAGGTCGGCCGTCTCGGACCGGGGGGCCGCCTCGGGCGCGCAGAACTCGGCGTAGAACTGCCGGTAGCGCTCCGGCAACGCCAGCCGTCCCGACTGCACCAGAGCGGCGACCAGGACACCGAATCCTGGCGCCTCGTCGAACACCGAACAGGTGATGTTGAGCAGCCCGTATTCCTCGACCAACTGCGCCAGCTCGGCCAGTTGCGCCTGCCGGTCCTGCCCCTGGCTACCGAGCACCAGCAGATTGGCATCGACGATCATGGCCCGCGCGCGCATCTCGCTCTGCCGCAAGGACGCCGCCAGCACCTTGAGGATGCGCCCAGCGCGCACCTGGGCGCCGCGTGCCAGCAGCCAGTACACCACCGCCAGACCGTAGCGCTCCCAGCACTCGTCATGCTCGCGCAGCCGGTCCCAGTGCCCCTCCTCCAGACGCCGGTCGAGTTGGTAGTGGCGGGCCAGGCTCTCCAGCTGGCGGTGGTTCCCGCTGACATACGCCTGGCGCAGCCGCTCCTGCACCAGTTGGCTGGCGAAACGCTCGTAATTGCCCAACTGCAGGATGCCGGCCAGCTGCTCGAGCAGGCGCTCGGCGCGCATCTGCAGCTTCCGGCGGTGCAGCAGGCGCGCCAGGGTGAGATAGACCGTGGCGATGGCCTCGGTTGCCGAGGAAGAGTTGACCCGGGCGATCAGGTCTTCGCACAGCTGCTGCGCCGCGGCGAACTGGCTCTGCTCGTAGAGCACCACCACCATACCGGTGGCGCGGTTGACCCAGGCCGGACTGGAACTCTCGGTGCGCTCGTAATCGCTGCGCACATCCTTGCGCGCCACGGTCGCCCGGCAGGCATTGTTGTTGCACAGCGCGATGATCAGGTCCGCGTAGCTCTCCAAGAACACATGCCCGGTCTGCACCAACAGCACCTTGGCCCGCACGGCGAAGCGGATCGACTGGTCGAGGCGACCGCCCAGCAGGTGGTGATAGGCGATAACGGTCAACACCCGCGCCCGCGTGCCCGGCGCTACGCCGGGCTCGAGCAGTTGCTCCCAGTCCGGGGCGAGGCGGAAATCCTTGTCGTGCTGAAACAACTCCAGGTTCAGCACCAGGTACTGCAGGCTCGCCGGCTCGATGGCCGCCGACGCGAGACCGGCGTCGAGGAGTTCGAGGTAATAGCGGGCCTGGTGGAAGCGCCGCGACAGGATCAGGGCCGCGATCAACGCCTGCAACATGCGCCCGCTACCCAGCAATTGCGTCTCAGGCAGCGGCGCCACCCATTTGAGCACTTCGCCGAACTGCCCGTTGCGCACCCACTGCTCGCAGCAACATTCCAGCATGTCCTGCCACAAGGCCGGCTCGCCACTGCGCCGCGCATGCTGCAAGGCCTGCTCGTGATCACCCTGCTCCTGGTAGTAGCCCGCTGCGCGGCAGTGCAGTTCGGCGAGGCGTTGCCGACCTTCGATCGCCAGACGGCTGCCGAGGAAGTCATGGAGCAAGGCGTGATAGCGGAACCAGCCGGGCTGGCCGTCCACCGGCAGCATGAACAGTTGCCGGGCCGCCAGATCCTCCAGCAGCAAGGCCGAGCCCTGGCGCTGGAACACCCGATCGCAAAGCTCGCCATTGAATTTCTCGAAGATCGCGCTGCCCAGGAAAAAATCACGTAGCACCGGCGTCAGCTGCTCGAGCACCACATGACCGAAGTAATCAACGATCTCCGGCTGAGTGCCATCGAAGCGCTCCAAGGCGCCCGTGCCGAAGCGCGCATAGGCCAGCAGTGCGACCTTGCCCCCGGCCACCCAACCTTCGGTCATCGCCAGCAGATCGGCGACATAGCCCTCGCTCAGCGCGGGGCCGCCCAGATCGGCGTTCAGCGCCTGGATCTGCGCCGCCGACAGACGCAGGTCGTGCTGCTCGATGCACAGCAAGGCGTTGTCCAACTTGAAACGGCTCAGCGAAAACCCCGGATGATTGCGACTGGAGATCACCACCCGCACCGAAGGCGGCAAGCCCCGCAGCGCCGCGGCGAGAACCTCGAGGATGAGCGGCGCGTCGAGGTGCTGGAAGTCATCGAACACCAGGCACAAGCCACCGTCGACCCGCCCCAGGGCTTCGGCCAGGTACTCGCCCATGACGACCGGGGAATGGGCGATCTCGGCCCCCAGGGGATTGAACCAGGAGAGGTCGAAATCTGCGACCTGTGTGCGAATAGCCTCGAGCAGCCGGCGAAAGAAACGCAGCGGCTCGTTGTCGCGGGCCTGCAGCGGGTAGTACAGGGTCCGGCGACGCCTTGGGCGACTCAGCCAGTGGGCCAGCAAGGTGGACTTGCCGGAACCGGCCGGGGCCAGGAGCAGGGTCAGGGGAAAATCTTCGCTGCGGTCCAGTAACTCGAGCAGGTCATCGCGGATGACGCCCGTAGGAAGCACCGCACACCGAGGCTGGCGGTCCATGCATGAGCACCTGCCAGGCTTTTTATTGTTGTTGTGTACTAACAGGCCGTTTCAATGCCGATCGGCACTACAAGTAGACTGCTCCGGGCCTGTTCACGGTTGACAGCGGAATAGTAATGCCGGGTATCCAGGGCTTCTAACGCCCCGTGTCACGCTTTACAGTCGAAACTCGAAAGGTAGCGCTCAACCACCCGAAAGTTCGGGAACAGGCAGCGAGCGGCATGGAGTGGGTGGCCTACTGGTAGATCATCTTGCGGGTCATCCCGCCATCCACCAGGAACTCCTGCCCCGTGACAAAGCCGGCATTGCCCGACAGTAGCCAGCCGACCAGCGCGGCGACATCCTCAACCGTACCCACCCGCCCGGCGGGATGCTGGGCATGATCCTGATCGCCGAGCGGATCAGCACGACGCTCGGCAGGGTCGCGGGTATCGATCCAGCCAGGGCTGACGGCGTTGACCCGGATATCCGGCCCCAGGCTGAGCGCCAACGCATGGGTCAACGCCAGTAGGCCACCCTTGCTCGCCGCATAGGCCTCGCTATTCGGCTCAGATTGATGCGCGCGAGTCGAGCAGAGATTGATGATCGCCCCGGCATGCGCACGCAGATAAGGTGCGCAATATTTGGCCAGCAACATGGGGCCGGTCAGGTTGACCGCCAATACACGTTGCCAGCGGTTGAGCTCGAGGCTTTCCAGCGGCGGATTATGCGCATCAGCAATGGCTGCGTTATTGATCAACGCATCGAGACGACCGAACTGGCCGAGCACCTCGGCGATGCCGACCACCACCTGGCTTTCCTGGGCGACATCCATAGCGATAAACCAGGCATTGTCGCCCAGCACCTTTGCCACCTTGGAGCCGCGCTCCCGATCATTATCGGCAATGACAACTTGCCAGCCCTCGACGATCAACCAGGCGGCGATGCCCAGACCGATCCCGCGCGCCGCTCCGGTGACCAAGGCCACCTTGCCATTGTTCGGGGCGGAGTCTTCCGTCGACCAGTCGATCACAACGCCGCCAAGCCTCGTGCCAGGTCGGCCTTGATATCAGCGACTTCTTCCAACCCCACAGCGACACGCACCAGATTATCGGCAATACCGGCCTGCGCCCGCTCTGCCGGAGTCAGGCGCCCATGGGACGTGGTAGCCGGATGGGCAATGGTGGTCTTGGTATCACCGAGATTGGTAGTGATGGAAATCATCCGGGTCGCATCAATGAAGCGCCAAGCGCCCTGCTTACCGCCCTTGACCTCGAAGCTGACCACCGCACCGAAACCAGTCTGCTGCCGTTTGGCCAACTCATGCTGGGGATGGCTAGGCAGACCTGCGTAGTAAACCTTCTCGATGCCCGGCTGCTGCTCCAACCACTCGGCCAATGCCTGTGCACCGGCACTGTGAGCCTGCATACGGATACGCAGCGTTTCCAACCCTTTGAGGAACACCCAGGCATTGAAGGGGCTCAATGTCGGCCCGGCGGTACGCAGAAAACCGACCACTTCTTGCATCTGCGCTTTACGCCCCGCCACTACGCCACCCAAGCAACGACCTTGACCGTCGATGTATTTGGTCGCCGAGTGAATGATGATGTCCGCTCCCAGCTTGAGCGGCTGCTGCAATGCCGGGGTGCAGAAGCAGTTGTCGACGGCCAGCAGCGCACCGTTGGCATGGGCGACTTCGGCCAGGGCGGCGATATCGACCAGCTCGGCCAGCGGGTTGGACGGTGACTCGACAAAAAACAGCTTGGTGTTTGGCTTGCAGGCCGCCTGCCAACCTGCGACATCGGCCAGCGGGGGGTAATCCACCTGGATGCCGAAGCGCTTGAGGTACTTCTCGAACAAGCTGATGGTCGAGCCGAACACGCTGCGCGACACCAACACATGGTCGCCGGCACTGCACAGCGCCATCACCATGGCGAGAATGGCAGACATGCCGGAAGCGGTCGCTACCGCCTGCTCGGCCCCTTCGAGGGCGGCGATGCGCTCCTCGAAGGCACGCACGGTCGGGTTGGTGTAGCGCGAATAGACGTTGCCCGGCACTTCGCCGGCAAACCGCGCCGCAGCATCGGCGGCGGTGCGGAACACGTAGCTGGAGGTGAAGAACAGCGGCTCACCATGCTCGCCCTCCGGCGTGCGCAGCTGTCCGGCGCGTACCGCCAAGGTGTCGAAAGCCGCGCCTTCGAGGTCGCTGTCCAGCCGTCCGGCATCCCAATCCTGACTCATGTCGCGCCCTCCTCAGTCGTTGTACAGATCAATGATCGCGCTGACCGCATGGCTCTTCGTCTTGCTCATGTCGTTACGCGCCTGCTCGATCTTGTCCAGGTAAGCCTCGTTGACATCGCCAGTGACATACTGGCCGTCGAACACTGCACAGTCGAAATGCTCGATCTTGATCTTGCCGCCACCAACCGCATCGATCAGATCCGGCAGATCCTGGTAAACCAGCCAATCGGCACCAATCAGCTCGGCCACTTCATCGGTCGTGCGGCCATGGGCGATCAGCTCATGAGCGCTGGGCATGTCGATGCCATAGACGTTGGGGTAGCGCACTGCCGGCGCCGCCGAGCAGAAGTAGACATTCTTCGCCCCGGCTTCGCGGGCCATCTGAATGATCTGCTTGCAGGTGGTGCCGCGCACGATGGAGTCGTCCACCAGCATCACGTTTTTGCCGCGGAACTCCAGTTCGATGGCGTTGAGTTTCTGCCGCACGGATTTCTTCCGCGCCGCCTGTCCCGGCATGATGAAGGTGCGACCGATGTAGCGGTTTTTGACGAAGCCTTCGCGGAACTTCACGCCCAGACGGTTGGCCAACTCCAGCGCTGAGGTGCGGCTGGTATCGGGAATCGGGATGATCACGTCAATGTCGTGATCCGGCCGCTCGCGGAGGATCTTGTCGGCCAGCTTCTCGCCCATGCGCAGGCGCGCCTTGTACACCGACACGCCGTCCATGATCGAATCAGGACGCGCCAGGTAGACGTGTTCGAAGATGCACGGCGAGTACTGCGGATTCTTCGCGCATTGGCGGGTATGCAGCTTGCCGTCCTCGGTGATGTAGACCGCCTCGCCTGGCGCTAGATCGCGGATCAGGGTGAAGCCAAGCACATCCAGCGCCACGCTTTCCGAGGCGATCATGTATTCCACGCCCTCGTCGGTGTGGCGCTGACCATAGACGATCGGCCGAATCCCGTAGGGGTCGCGGAAGCCGACCACTCCGTAACCGGTAACCATCGCCACCACGGCATAGCCGCCGCGGCAGCGCTCGTGGACGCCGGATACCGCAGCAAACACATCTTCCTCGGTCGGCTGCAACTTGCCGCGCACCGCCAACTCGTGGGCGAACACATTGAGCAGCACTTCCGAGTCAGAATTGGTGTTTACATGGCGCAGGTCGGATTCGTAGATCTCCCGCGACAGTTGCTCGACATTGGTCAGATTGCCGTTATGCGCCAGGGTGATACCGTAGGGCGAGTTCACGTAGAACGGTTGCGCCTCCGCCGAGCTGGAACTGCCGGCGGTCGGGTAACGCACGTGGCCGATGCCGACGTGTCCGACCAAGCGCTGCATGTGCCGCTGCTGGAACACATCGCGCACCAGACCATTGTCCTTGCGCAAGAACAGCCGACCGTTATAGCTGGTCACGATACCGGCAGCATCCTGGCCGCGATGCTGGAGGACGGTGAGCGCGTCATACAGCGCCTGATTGACGTTCGACTTACCGACGATACCGACGATGCCACACATGTGACGCTACCCCTGCTATGAGTTCAGGCTAATTCCGAGCACGCGTCTCGACGATCAAGGCGAGAAGCATGCCCCTAAAACGACAGTTCAGCTGGGTGAGCCGAAACTACCCGCGAGCCACTGACCGACGAACCCCAGAATCAGGTTCTTCGACCAATCAGCGACCATTAAGAAATGCGGCAGCAGACTCGACTGCTGCCACCAAGGATCTTGCTGTACCGGCGCCAGGCTGAGCAGCCCAACCACGACCACCACCAAGAGCGCGCCACGGGCGGCACCAAACACCATGCCCAGCACACGATCGGTACCATCCAGGCCGGTGACGCGGATCAGTTCGCCGATGAGAAAGTTGACCAAGGCGCCGACCAGCAAGGTCACCACGAATAGCAGCGCACAGGCCGCGATCACACGTGCTGACGGGGTATCGATGAATTCGGTGAGATGTTGCGCGAGCGCGCCGCCGAACATCCAGGCGACGACCCCGGCGATGATCCAGGTGACCAGCGACAGCGCTTCTTTAACGAAGCCCCGTTTCAAACTGATCAAACTGGAAACCACGATGACGGCGATAATCGCCCAATCGACCCAGGTAAATGCCACGGCGCAGTCTACAAACGGAAAAGGCGCTGCATTTTAGCAGACCCCTCCCCCCGGGGTAAGCCGCGGATTAGCCAGCCCCTGATTAATTGCGCCTATCGTGGGTTTTAGCTGTTTTCCGGCTGGAAGCGGACGATGAAACCGTTGAGCTTCTGCTGCCGATTGAGCTGATCACGCAGGCGATCGGCCTCGGCACGCTCGATCAGCGGCCCGACAAACACCCGGTTCATGCCATCCACGCTGCGGATGTAGGCGTTGTAGCCCTGGCTGCGCAGGGTTTTCTGCAAACTTTCAGCACTGGCGCGACTGGACAGGCTGGCCAGTTGGATCGACCAGCTGACCGGCAGGCTATTGGCGTCCAAGCGGCTCGCCGGGGCTTGCGCTGGCTGTGCGGCCGGTTTTTTTGCGACTGCCGGAGGGCTAGGCGCGGTGACCGGCGCAGGCGCTTGGCTAACGGTCGGAGCGGGCGGCGCTTCGAGCAATGCACCGCCGGCTTCGGCGGTAGCGTCGCCTGCGGGATCGGCGGGCACCGGCTCATCCGGCAGCGGCTGCGGCACGGCAACCGGCTCCACCTTGACCTGCGGCATCGCGGGGGCTTGCGGCATGCTGGGGGCATCCACCGCCAAGCGCCGCGATTCGTCTTCGCGCGACAGCAGCATCGGCAGGAAGATCACCGCCAAGGCCACCAGCACCAGCGCGCCGACTATGCGTTGCTTGAGCCTTTTATCCAGCAAAGCCATCCTGCACTTCTCCTATGGAATGGCGGGCCAGCCACTCCAAGGCCTCGGCCACGCAATAAAAAGAACCGAACAGCATAATCTCATCGCCTGCCGAGGCGCGCGCACATTGCCCCTCGAGCGCCGCAGCCACATCGCTATACGCGGTGACACTGGCACCCAGGTTGAGTAATGCGGCCTCCAACTCGGCTGCCGGACGGGTGCGCGGCGTCGGCAGCGGCGCCACCGCCCAATCCTGCACCAGACCCAGCAAGGGTGCCAGCACCCCGTCCAAGTCCTTATCCGCCAATAAACCAAATACTGCCAGACGCTTGCCTGACATTGGCCGGCTTGCCAAGCGACCCGCCAGATAAGCAGCTGCATGGGGATTATGCCCAACATCCAGCCATAACGTCAGGGGCTTGCCGTGCCAATTCAATGCCCGGCGCTCCAAGCGCCCGCTCACTCGCGTGCTCGCTAGCGCGGCAGTAATTTGTTCGGCCTGCCAGGGAAGCTCTAGCAAGGCGTAAGCCTGCAAGGCCAGCGCGGCGTTTTCCATAGGCAGATCCAGCAACGGCAACCCATGCAGCTCCAACAACTCGCCATGCCGAGAATGACCGTACCAGTGCCAGGCCTGATCAGTAATCGCCAGGTCGTAATCGCGCCCACGCAGGAAGAACGGAGCCGACAAGGCCTTCACCTGCTCAAGCAAGGGCTGCGGAGGATCGAGATCGCCGCACAGCGCCGGGCGGCCGGCCCGCAAAATGCCAGCCTTTTCGGCAGCCACGGACTCGCGGGTATCCCCCAGCCACTCCGCATGATCCAGGCCGATAGTGGTAATTAGCGCCAAATCCGCATCGATCAGATTGACTGCATCCAAGCGCCCACCAAGGCCGACCTCCAGCACAACAGCATCTAGACCCGCGCGCTCGAACAGCCAGAACGCCGCCAGGGTGCCCATCTCGAAATAGGTCAAGGTGATGTCGCCACGCACGGCTTCGACTGCGGCGAATGCTTCGCAGAGTGCACCATCGCTGGCCTCTTGCCCCTCAATCAACACGCGCTCGTTGTAACGCAGCAGATGGGGAGAGCTATACACGCCAACCTTGAGTCCTTGCTGACGCAGCAGGCTGGCGAGAAAGGCGCAAGTGGAACCCTTGCCGTTGGTGCCGGTAACCGTGACTACCCGTTCAGCAGGCTTGCCGAGGCCGAGACGCTGCGCCACTTCACGCGAGCGCTCCAGCCCCATGTCGATGGCAGACGGATGGAGCCGCTCAAGGTAAGCAAGCCAATCGGCGAGGGTCTTCCCGGTCATGCGCTGGCGGTTGCCGCAGCGACCGGGGCGGGCAGATTCATCAATTGCGCAAGCAGCTTAGCCAGACGCGGGCGCAGCTCATTGCGGTGAATGATCAGATCGATCGCGCCATGCTCCAGCAGGAATTCACTGCGCTGGAAGCCCTCGGGCAGCTTCTCCCGCACGGTTTGCTCGATCACCCGCGGACCGGCAAAGCCCACCAACGCCTTAGGCTCAGCGACGATCACATCGCCGAGCATGGCCAAGCTGGCGGAAACGCCGCCATACACCGGATCGGTCAACACGGAAATAAAGGGCACCCCCTCCTCGCGCAAGCGTGCGAGGACCGCCGAGGTCTTCGCCATTTGCATCAGGGAGATCAATGCTTCCTGCATGCGCGCACCGCCGGAAGCGGAAAAACAAACCAGCGGGCAACGCCGTTCCAAGGCCGCATTCGCGGCGCGAACGAAACGTTCACCGACGATCGCCCCCATGGATCCGCCCATGAACTCGAACGCAAAGGCGCAAGCCACCACCGGCATGCCTTCCAAGGCTCCACGCATGGCTACCAGCGCATCCTTCTCGCCGGTCTGCTTCTGAGCTGCAGTCAGGCGGTCCTTGTACTTCTTGCTATCACGGAATTTCAGCCTATCGACAGGCTCCAATTCAGCACCAAGCTCTTCACGCCCCTCGCCATCGAGGAAGAGATTCAAGCGCGCACGTGCGCCGATACGCATGTGGTAATTGCACTTCGGACAAACGTCTAGCGTCTTTTCGAGTTCCGGCTTATAGAGCACCGCATCGCAGGATGGGCATTTATGCCAGAGCCCTTCGGGTACCGAGCTTTTCTTTACCTCAGAACGCATGATCGAGGGGATCAGCTTGTCTACCAGCCAGTTACTCATGCTCTTAGTTCTCCAAAGCTGTTGGCCCGGACGTACTGACGGCCTCTTGCCGCACACATTCTCGAGCGAATTCACGATTGTCGCAGGGCTAAAACCAGCCGCTCGCCCTCTAGCGAACTAGCGCCGCCCAGATCCGTGAGCACCGTAGCGGGTGCCACCGACGCGCTCGCTATCTTTCAATTCTGAGTCAACCGGGCGCCTGACGAACGTGCTCTTACAACAGTCCACAGCGCCCGGGCTTTCTACCGCTATAGCTGCACGCTAATGGACGGCCACGGCTCGCTGCCCGTCACAAAGAGCAGCGCTAAACCTCAGTGCTATCTCAACTCACGGAGGAAGGCGCGAATCTTTTCGGCATCCTTAATGCCCTTGCTCGCCTCGACCCCACCACTGACATCTACCGCATAGGGTCGCACCTGCGCGACTGCGGCACGGACATTCGCGGGATTCAAGCCACCAGCAAGAATGATCGGCCGGCCCAGATCATGGGGCACCAATGACCAGTCGAAAGCCTCGCCCGTGCCGCCTGGCACCCCCAGCACGTAGGTATCGAGCAAGATGCCAGAGGCTTGGGGGTATAAGGCCGCCTGGGCGGCAATCTCGTCACCAGCCTTGACACGCAGCGCCTTGATATAGGGGCGGTGATAGCCGTCGCAGTCTGCAGCTGTTTCGTCGCCGTGAAACTGCAGCAGATCCAGTGGCACCGCTTCGAGAATCTCATTCAGCTCACAGCGGCTGGCGTTAACGAAAAGGCCGACCGTGGTCACGAAGGGCGGTAACGCGGCAATGATTGCCCGTGCCTGCTGAACAGTTACTGCCCGCGGGCTTTTATCGTAGAACACCAGACCAATGGCATCAGCGCCCGCATCAGCGGCGGCCAAAGCATCCTCAACGCGGGTAATTCCACAGATTTTGCAGCGAACGACGGACAAGTTGCGGCACCTTTGAAGGAATAGCTGTGGATGTTAGCAAACACCTATTTAGCCGTCAGCCACGCACTCCGGCAAGGCCGATAGGAAGTGCGGGCCGATATAGCGCTGCGGCAGCATGAACTCATCCGGATACTCGACCTGCACCAGATACAATCCATACGGGTGTGCTGTGACCCCACCCTCGCGCCGATCACGCCCATCCAGCACCTCCTTGGCCCAGGTGGCAGGCTGCTCGCCTGCACCAATCGTCATCAGCACTCCGGCGATATTGCGCACCATGTGGTGAAGAAAGGCAGTGGCACGGATGTCCAGCACAATCATCTTCCCGTACTGAATCACCTGCAAATGATGGACATGCTTGATCGGCGATTTCGCCTGGCACTGCGTAGCACGGAAAGCACTGAAATCATGGGTACCCACTAGCCACTGGCTCGCCTCACGCATGCGCTCGACATCCAGCGACCGATGATTCCAAGTGACCTCCTCACTCAGATGCGCCGGGCGGATCTGATCGTTATAAATCACATAACGATAACGACGCGCGACAGCCTTGAAGCGGGCGTGGAAGTGCGCCGGCATGACCTGCGCCCAGGTGACGCTAATATCTCGCGGCAAGTTGGCATTCGCCCCCATCACCCAGGCATTGAGTGGGCGCTGCGCCTGAGTGTCGAAATGCACCACCTGACCACTGGCATGCACACCGGCATCGGTCCGTCCCGCACATACCACTGCGACCGGCGCAGCCGCCACAGTCGAAAGCGCCTCTTCCAAGGTTTGCTGCACCGAGCGCACATCAAACGCCTGACGCTGCCAGCCGCGATAGCGCGAACCTTTGTATTCAACGCCGAGGGCAATTCTGGAAAAGCCAACGGCAGCCATTTCGGCTGCCGCTGTTGGTATTACTGGATCAGACATAGATCTATGCGAGACGAGCGATCAACTCGCGCGCTTCCTGTTGCTGGCCATCGTTACCCTCCTTGATTACCTCATCAAGGATATCTCGCGCCCCCTCGGCATCGCCCATGTCGATATAGGCGCGCGCCAGATCCAGCTTGGTAGCCGTCTCATCTGTGCCGGAGAGGAAATCAAAGTCGTCCTCGGCGCCCAAATCGGCGGTGGGGGCAGTAGCGACAAGCGGCCCAGCAAGTTCATCAAACTCTACTGACGACTGCACCGCCTCCGCTTCAGAGTTTAACTGATCAAGCTCGGCACTCACTTCTTCAAGTTGGGCGGCAAAGCTGTTGCTGTCGGCAGCAGGCGCCGGCAGAGTTTCAGCATCCAGGGACAGGTCAAAGTCTGCCAGCAACTCAAGATCGACAGCCGATACTTCTTCTGGCAAATCTAGGCGCAGCTCGGCCACCCCTTCAGCAGTCGTGCCAGAGGACAATTCATCCTCCAATCCCAGCAGGAAATCGTCTTCTGCCGCAGCGGACTTAGTCTCTTCATCGAGATCCAGGTTGAAATCGACCAGATCACCGGTCAACTCCCCGCCAGCGACAGGAGCATCACCATCCAGGCTCAGATCGAACTCTAGCTCGCCAATACCCTCTGCCAGCTCAGGTGAAGACAGGTTAAGTTCGCTCTCCAGATCGAAATCGACCAGCGATTCCTCATTCGCTGCAGGGGACGCCTCGCGATCAAACTCAGCTTCCAGATCATCCAGACTGAGATCGAAGCCGTCATCCTGCCCCTGCGGTTGTTCCTCGAGTTCATCATCCAGGGCCAAATCGTCCAGACTGAAGCTATCTACCTCATCGGCTGGCGCTGCGCTGACCGCACCCAGCATGCTCGCGGCAGCGATAGCGGCCATGGCCGGATACCTGGATTTAAGCTGATCGACCTCGGCGCTCACGCCACCGATTTCTCGCAGCTCGCTCTCCTGACGGGCGAACCCTTCACGATCACCCAACTCGGCCTGAACCTCCATCAGCTTCAAACGCAGATCACTGCGCTGCGGCTCATCATTGATGGCATTTTGCAGCAGCTCGGCAGCCTGGTTGAACCGGCCATAGGCAATATAGATATCCGCCTCGCCGAGCACATCGCTGGTCTGCGCTGTCACACGCTCTTCCACAGGGTGTGCTGCAGCCACTTCGGCCGATTCGAGCCCCTCGAAACTCGAGTCTGGCAAGTCGTTTTCAGCACCAAAGGGGTCATCCCCCTCCTGAGCCGCCAGGCTGCTATGCAGCTCGCTCTCCTTCAGGGCGTTCCGCCGCGACAGCACCATCAAACCGACAAGCAACGCCAGCAAGGCACCGCCACCCACCAGCCCAAGCAGCATGGGGTTAGCCAGCAAATCTTCAAGCAAACCGGTCGCCTGCGCTTGCTCTACCGGCGCATCTGCCGAGGTCTTCTCGGCGGGGATCGGTGTAGCCACCTTCTCGGCAGGCGCGGCCGGCTCGGCCGGAGTGGCGGACTGATCGGCCGGCACCTGAGCGTCTACCTGAGGTGCAGCCTCGGGCTTGGCAGCAGGCTCTTCGCTGTAATTGTAGTCCGGGGCGGCGGCCGCATCGACGGCCGGGGCGGTCGCTTGTGGTGCAGCGGGAGCAGGCGCCGGGGCTGCATCAGCGGCTCCAGCAGGCGCAGTGGTGACTGCAGCAGTCTGCTCGGCAGCGGTCACCGGGGCAGCGGCAACTGCGGCTGCAGTTTCTTTCGTAGCCTTGTTCTTCTCAGCCAGATCAGCCTGCAACTTGGCCAACTGGTCGTCTTTCAGCTGAATCAAACGCTGCAGCTTGTCCAACTGGCTCTGCAGATCAGTCATGCGCCCTTTCAGCTCATCGTTTTCACGGCGAGTGGAATCGAGGCTTTCCTTGGTCACAGCCAGTTTGTCGCTCAACACCTTGCTGTCAGCGCCAGCGCCTTTGTCGCTGCCGGCGGCGGCTTTACCTGCCTCAGCAGAAACCAACTTCAGGCTATCCGTGGTCTCGGCCTTGGCCGGAGCTGCACCCGCGGCGGTGCGCTTGGTGGCATCCAGCTGGCGGGCACCCGCAGCCAGACTGCGCCCCTCTCGCCAAGCCGTATTTTGCTCGGCCACTTGAGCGATGGCCTCACTTTGCGAGCGACTCTTGATCTGCTGTTCATTTGGCAGGCGCAGAACCTGACCGCTCTTCAGACGGTTGATGTTGCCGCCGACGAAAGCGTCCGGATTGAGCTCCTGAATCGCCAACATAGTCTGGTGTACCGAGCCAGCGACGCGGGACCGCTCGGCAATCTCCCAGAGCGTATCGCTGCCGGTTGTCTTGTATTGGTTACCATCCAGTTTGCTGGCACTTGCCGGTACTGGAGCAGGTGCTGCGGGACGAACTACCGGCGCACTAACAACCGGCGTAATCGGACTAGGGGCAGGGACGGCCGAAGGACGAGGTGTTGGAGCAGCCACCGGCAGTTGCGGCGCTGCTGCGGCGGCAGTTTGCGGCGAATAAAGCGGTGGATCCAGCAGCAAGGTGTATTCGCGCAGCAGGCGACCGTTGGGCCATAGCACTTCCACCAAGAAGTTCAGATAGGGTTCGCGTACCGGCTTACTGGAGGTCACGCGAATAACGCTTCTGCCGTTGGGCTTCAGGACAGGCGTGAACTTGAGATCGGTGAGGAAGTACTGGCGATCGACACCAGCTTTATTGAACTCTTCAGGAGAAGCCAGGGTTGGGATCACCTCGTTGGAGGCTAGATCGCGTACCTCGAGCAAATCAATCTCTGCCACCAATGGTTGATTCAGCGCAGACTTGAGAGTCACCTCCCCTAGCCCCAACGCATGCGCCATCCCGGAGGTCAGCGCCGAAGCAGCCGCGATTGCCAGTACCAGTTTGCGTACCCGAACCATAGCGTTATCCCTTGTTTTATCTTTTTTTCTCGACGGGCGAGATGGTCTTAGTTGCTGCCTGCTTCCGCCTTGCGACGGCTCCCCACCAGCAATCCGCTCGGCCAGTATTGCCAAGCTAGAATATTTCTTCAAATCTCTTGGTAAGTATCTTTTACAGATAGTGTTTTATCAATAACTCGCCCAATTGTGCAGCATTCAGCGCAGCGCCTTTGCGCACATTATCAGACGCAATCCACAAATTGAGTTCGGCGGCATCGTCGAGCCCTGCACGCACCCGGCCTACATATACAACATCCTGCCCGACTGCATCACCCACAGCCGTCGGATAGTCGTCCGCCTCAACCAACTCGACGCCAGGCGCGCCCTCTAGCGCTGCTCGAACCGCTGCCAGATCGACCTCGGCCGCACATTCCAGCGAGACACTCAGGCTGTCGCCAAAAAACACCGGGGCCTGCACACAGGTCGCAGCCACTTTAAGTTCTGGCAACGCCAGAACCTGTTTGAGCTCGGTCGATAAGCGCCTTTCTACGACCGTGTAGCCACTTTCATCTGCCTGACCGACTTGGGCGAGCAGATTGAAGGCGATCTGCCGATCGAAAAAACGCGTTTCCAGCGGACGCATATTGAGCAGCTCGGTAGTCTGCCGCGCCAGGTCGGCCACCCCCTCCCGGCCCTGGCTGGAGACCGCCAGACAGGCAGTAACACCTACACGCCGCAGGGTCAGCAACGCCTGCAATGGCGCCAGCACCACCGCCAGCGCCGCCGCCGAGGCACTGGGGCTAGTTAATTGATAAGGAGCTTGCAGAGTTTTCAGTATCTGCGCATTGGCTTCAGGGACCACCCGCGGCGCCTGCGATACGGGCAAAGCTCCAGACAAATCGATTAGCGAACAACCGGCCGCCTGGGCACGTGGCGCATGGACACGGGTTACCTGCTCGCTCGCGGCAAAAAACGCCAAACGCACCTGGGAAAAATCGAACTCCTCGACTGTCCGCACCCGCACGTTCTTCCCGCGGAATGGCAGAGATTGGCCAGCCGACTCGCTGCTGGCCAGCAGATGCAGGTTGGCAAGAGGGAAATCGCGTTCTTCAAGCAGCTGGACGAGGGTTGCGCCGACGGTGCCGGTGGCGCCGATCACGGCGATATCGAAGGACTTGGACATCGGGGGAGCCTTACACAGTCAGCGGAAAGAGCGGCACTGTAGCGCCGCCCCACTGCGCAGGCAATTTGGCGCCGACCAGAACGGCCGGCGCCGACAAAACGCCTTAGACGATCAACGCTCCAGAAGGATGCGCAGCATGCGCCGCAGCGGCTCGGCAGCGCCCCACAACAGTTGGTCGCCGACGGTGAAGGCACCGAGGTACTGCGAGCCCATGTTGAGCTTGCGCAGACGACCGACCGGAACGCTCAGAGTGCCGGTCACGGCAGTCGGGGTCAGCTCGCGCATGCTGGCCTCGCGCTGGTTTGGCACCAGCTTGACCCAGGGGTTGTGCTGGCTGATCAGCCCTTCGATGTCGGAAATCGGCACGTCCTTGTTCAGCTTGATGGTCAGCGCCTGGCTGTGGCAACGCATGGCACCGATGCGCACGCACAGGCCATCCACCGGAATCGGGCTCTTGAAGCGACCGAGGATCTTGTTGGTCTCGGCCTGGCCCTTCCACTCTTCGCGGCTCTGGCCGTTGGGCAGTTCCTTGTCGATGTAGGGAATCAGGCTGCCGGCCAGCGGCACGCCGAATTGGTCCACCGGGAAGCTGTCACCGCGCATGGCTTCGGCCACTTTGCGGTCGATGTCGAGGATGGCGCTGGCCGGGTTGGCCAGGTCGTCGGCCACGGAAGCATTGATCGCGCCCATCTGCTTGATCAGTTCGCGCATGTTCTGCGCGCCGGCGCCGGAAGCGGCCTGATAGGTCATGGCGCTCATCCACTCGACCAAACCGGCTTCGTACAGGCCGCCGAGGGCCATCAGCATCAGGCTGACGGTGCAGTTGCCGCCGATGTAATTCTTGGTGCCGTTGTCGAGCGACTGGTCGATGACCTTGCGGTTGACCGGATCGAGGACGATGACCGCGCTGTCATCCATACGCAGGGTGGACGCTGCGTCGATCCAGTAGCCCTGCCAGCCGGCTTCGCGCAGCTTGGGGAAGACTTCGCTGGTGTAGTCGCCGCCTTGGCAGGTGAGGATCACATCGAGGCTTTTCAGCTCATCGATGCTGTAGGCGTCCTTCAGCGGAGCGATGTCCTTACCTACCGCAGGGCCTTGACCACCGACGTTGGAGGTGGTGAAGAACACCGGCTCGATCAGATCGAAGTCCCGCTCTTCCAGCATCCGCTGCATGAGTACGGAACCGACCATACCGCGCCAACCGATCAGACCTACACGTTTCATCGCAACTACACCTTTATGGGAATACCGACCCACCGTCACGACGGTGGGCCTGAAAGATTACAGATTACGCAAAGCGGCGACTACCGCATCGCCCATTGCCCGGGTCCCGACCTTGGTGGTGCCCGCCGACCAGATATCGCCGGTACGCAGGCCCTGATCCAGCACCAGGCTCACGGCTTGCTCGATGGCGTCCGCCGCCTGAGTCAGGCTGAAGCTGTAACGCAGCATCATCGACACCGAGAGGATGGTCGCCAACGGGTTGGCGATGCCCTGCCCGGCAATGTCCGGCGCCGAACCATGGCACGGCTCGTACATGCCCTTGTTGTTGGCATCCAGCGACGCTGAAGGCAGCATGCCGATGGAACCGGTGAGCATGGAAGCCTCATCCGACAGAATGTCGCCGAACATGTTGTCGGTGACCATCACATCGAACTGTTTGGGCGCGCGCACCAGTTGCATGGCGGCGTTGTCGACGTACATATGGCTGAGTTCGATGTCCGGGTAATCCTTGGCCACTTCCTCGACCACTGCCCGCCACAACTGACTGGAAGCCAGCACGTTGGCCTTATCCACCGAGCACAGCTTCTTGCCGCGCACGCGGGCCATGTCGAAGCCGACCCGGGCGATGCGGCGGATTTCGCTCTCACTGTACGGCAGGGTGTCGTACGCCTGGCGCTCGCCGTTTTCCAGCACGCGCGACTCGCGCGGCGAGCCGAAATAGATGCCGCCGGTCAGCTCGCGAACGATGAGGATGTTCAGCCCCGCAACCACTTCCGGCTTGAGGGTGGACGCCTCGGCCAGCTGCGGATAAAGGATGGCCGGCCGCAGGTTTCCGAACAGGCCCAACTGCGAACGGATCTTCAGCAGGCCGCGCTCCGGGCGCAGCGCCGGATCGATGCTGTCCCACTTGGGGCCACCGACCGCACCGAGCAGGATGGCGTCGGCAGCGCGAGCGCGCTCCAGGGTCTCATCGGCCAGAGGCACGCCGTACTTGTCATAGGCCGCACCGCCCAACTCGTCGAAGGACAGCTCGAAACCCAGGTCGTACTTGTCGTTGGCCAGTTCCAGCACCTTGACCGCCTCGGCCATGATTTCCGGGCCGATCCCGTCGCCGGGAAGAATCAGAATCTGTTTGCTCATGTATCCCTCTCGTTAGACGCCCAAAGCGCCGCCATCATGCTTAACGCTTGGCCCACAGCACCAGCACGTCGGTGCTGAAGGAGCCGTCAGCGGCAATTTCAAAATACTCGCGAACCTCTTCGCCCACTGCTTGCTGCAGCGCGCGGATGGCCGCACGAAAAACTTCGGGCGTGCGCATCCGCTCGACCCAGGAGGCGAATTCCAGGCGCAGGCGCTGGCGCGCATGGCTGCGTACCTGCAGACCGGCCTCACCGACCAGACGCAGCCACTCGGCCGCCGCATAGTCGCGCACGTGGCTGGTATCGCGCAGCAACTCGACCGCCTGCAGGTGGGTGTCGAGCAACGGCGTGCCCGGCGCGATCACGTCGATGAACGCCGCCACCCCGCCCGGCTTGAGCACCCGGCGCACCTCGCGCAGGGCCTGGCCGACATCGATCCAATGGTGCACCGAATAGCGACTGAAGACGAAGTCGAAGCTGCCATCGGCGAACGGCAGGCGCTCCGCCGGCCCCTGCTCGGTACGGATATTGCCCAGTCCGCGCTCCTGCGCGGCGGCCGCTACTACGTCGAGCATCTGCGCCGACAGGTCATAGGCCACCACCTCGCCCACCAGTGGGGCGACATGAAAGCTGACGTGCCCGGCACCGCAACCGAGATCCAGCAGCCGCGCCTCGCCACGACCCGCGACCTCGGCCTGCAGCAGCGCGAACTCGGCGCCCTGGGCATGTACGGCGCTGCTCAGATAGGCACTGGCCTGCTCGCCGAACTGGCGCTGGACCACTTGCACATGGGCCTTGTCGCTCATCACATCCTCCGGGTGGCGCACTCAGGCATCGCGGAACAACCAGGGCTGGTTCTGCCGGTAGCCGGCCTCGAACGTGCGAACCGCCTCGGCGTCCTGCAAGGTCAGACCGATGTCGTCCAAGCCGTTGAGCAGGCAATGCTTACGGAAGGCATCGACTTCGAAGCCGTACTGCTTGCCGTCAGGACGGGTCACGGTCTGCGCCGCCAGATCGACGGTCAGCTGATAGCCCTCGGTGGCCTCGGCCTGCTGGAACAGCTCATCGACTTCCGCTTCCGTCAAGATGATCGGCAACAGGCCGTTCTTGAAGCTGTTGTTGAAGAAGATGTCGGCGTAGCTCGGCGCGATGATGGCGCGGAAACCGTATTCCTCCAGCGCCCACGGCGCGTGCTCACGACTGGAACCGCAGCCGAAATTCTCGCGCGCCAAGAGCACGCTGGCGCCCTGGTAACGTGGGAAGTTCAGCACGAAGTCCTTATTGATCGGGCGCTGGGAGTTGTCCTGGTTCGGCTGGCCGACATCCAGGTAGCGCCACTCGTCGAACAGGTTGGGGCCGAAACCGGTGCGCTTGATCGACTTCAAAAACTGCTTGGGAATGATCTGGTCGGTGTCGACGTTGGCGCGGTCGAGCGGCGCGACGAGACCGGTATGCTGGGTAAAGGCTTTCATCTGGGGTCTCCTCAGGCCTGGGTCAGTTCACGCACATCGATGAAACGGCCGGTCACCGCGGCTGCCGCGGCCATCGCCGGGCTGACCAGGTGGGTACGGCCGCCGGCGCCCTGACGGCCCTCGAAGTTGCGGTTGGAGGTCGAGGCGCAATGCTCACCGCTGCCGAGTTTGTCCGGGTTCATCGCCAGGCACATAGAGCAACCCGGCTCACGCCATTCGAAGCCGGCTTCGATAAAGATCTTATCGAGACCCTCTTTCTCAGCCTGCGCCTTGACCAGGCCGGAGCCCGGCACCACCAGCGCCTGCTTGATGGTCGGGGCGACCTTGCGGCCCTTGGCGACGGCCGCCGCAGCACGCAGATCCTCGATCCGCGAGTTGGTGCAGGAACCGATGAACACACGATCCAGCTGGATATCGGTGATCGCCTGATTGGCGGCCAAGCCCATGTACTTGAGCGCACGGACGATGGAGTCACGCTTGACCGGGTCGGTCTCGGCGGCCGGATCCGGCACGCGCTGGTCGACGGCCAGGACCATTTCCGGCGAGGTGCCCCAGCTGACCTGCGGCTTGATGTCTTCGGCCTTCAGTTCGACCACGGTGTCGAAATGCGCATCGGCATCGGACACCAGGTCGGCCCAGGCGGCGACCGCCTTGTCCCAATCCGCACCTTGCGGGGCGAACGGACGGCCCTTGACGTAGGCGATGGTCTTCTCGTCGGTGGCGACCAGACCGACCCGCGCACCGGCCTCGATGGCCATGTTGCAGATGGTCATGCGCCCCTCGATCGACAAGTCGCGGATCGCGCTGCCGGCGAACTCCAGGGCATGGCCGTTGCCGCCGGCGGTGCCGATCTTGCCGATGATGGCGAGGACGATGTCCTTGGCGGTGACGCCCTGGGGCAACTGGCCCTCGACGCGCACCTGCATGTTCTTCATCTTCTTGGCCACCAGGCACTGGGTGGCGAGCACGTGCTCGACCTCGGAGGTGCCGATGCCATGGGCCAGCGCGCCGAAGGCGCCATGGGTCGAGGTGTGCGAGTCACCGCAGACCACGGTCATGCCCGGCAAGGTGGCGCCCTGCTCCGGGCCAACCACGTGGACGATGCCCTGACGCACATCGTTCATCTTGAACTCGAGGATGCCGAAATCGTCGCAGTTCTCGTCCAGAGTCTGTACCTGAATGCGCGACACCTCGTCGGCGATGGCTTCCAGGCCGCCTTTACGCTCGGCCTGGGTGGTCGGCACGTTGTGGTCCGGGGTGGCGATGTTGGCGTCGATGCGCCACGGCTTGCGCCCGGCCAGACGCAGGCCCTCGAAGGCCTGCGGCGAGGTCACTTCGTGGAGGATATGGCGGTCGATGTAGATCAGCGACGAACCATCGTCGCGACGCTTGACCTCGTGCATGTCCCAGAGCTTGTCATACAGCGTCTTGCCGGCCATCGGAGAACCCTCATCAGCGTGTTTCTATGCCCTTAAGGCTTGTGGGGATGATGCTATGTGCTTGCATTGAATAACTCAAATTCATATTTTTCATCCATTGGATAACCGATAGGAATTCGACATGGATCTGGCCAGCCTCAACGCCTTTATCGCCATCGCCGAAACCGGCAGCTTCTCGGAAGCCGGCGAGCGCCTGCATCTGACCCAGCCGGCGGTGAGCAAGCGCATCGCCGGGCTGGAGCAGCAACTCAAGGTGCGCCTGTTCGACCGCCTGGGGCGCGAGGTGAGCCTCACCGAAGCCGGCCGCGCGCTGCTGCCGCGGGCCTACCAGATCCTCAATGTACTGGACGACACGCGGCGCGCATTGACCAACCTCAATGGCGAGGTGACCGGCCGTCTGACCCTGGCGACCAGCCACCACATCGGTCTGCACCGCCTGCCGCCGCTGCTGCGCGCCTTCACCCGCGCTTATCCGCAGGTCGCGCTGGATATCCAGTTCCTCGATTCGGAAGTGGCCTACGAGGAGATTCTCCATGGCCGCGCCGAGCTGGCGGTGATCACCCTGGCGCCGGAGACCCATGCGCCGGTCAAGGCGGTGCCAGTGTGGGATGACCCCCTGGATTTCGTCGCCGCTCCCGAGCATCCGCTGGCCCGCAACAAGGCGGTCAGCCTGGCCGAGGTGGCGCACCATGCCGCCGTGTTCCCGGGCGACAACACCTTCACCCATCACATCGTGCAGGGTCTTTTCGAAGCGCAGGGACTGACGCCGAACATCGCCATGAGCACCAACTATCTGGAAACCATCAAGATGATGGTGTCCATCGGACTGGCCTGGAGTGTGCTGCCGCGCACCATGCTCGATGACCAGGTGGTGCGCCTACCTATATCGGGGGTCCAGTTAAACCGCCAACTGGGCTACATCCTGCATACCGAACGCACGCTGTCGAATGCCGCCAAAGCGTTCATGCAACTGCTCGACCAGCAACGCGACGATCCGGCCTAACAGGTTGTTGAAAAACTACCTGCGTTGCCGATACGGCGTTAAAACCGGCCTCAAAATGCTCATTTACCGCACGTAAACTGCGCTTTTTCGGCCGTTTTTGCCTTGTCTCGGCTGCCTCGCCTACGCTTTTCAACAGCCTGCTAAGTCTTGCCTAAGCCACCAGGCAACGGCTAACGTGCCGCCCCATAACAACAAGAAAAGACTCCTGCGTGTCCCAGCGCCGCCCCACGCCGGCTGCTGCGCCTCACGCATAGTCACAGGAATGGCCGCCCCATGACCGAAACTGTTGACCGCTCCCCGCCACTCCCTCACGTCGCAGCCGTCGACCCCGCCGAATCCGAACTCGCCTGGCGAGATACACCACGCCTACTCGCGGCGCTGGATGGCGCGCACCTGGGCGCCTGGCTCTGGGACCTCGACAGCGGCCAACTCAGCTGGTCGCGCGGCGCCAAGGCGCTGTTCGGCTTCGACCCGCGGCGCCCGCTGCCGACCCGGATCGACTATCTCGCGCTGGTTCCGGTCGAGGAGCGGCCCGCCGTGCAGCAGCTCTTCATGGACGTCCAGGCCGGCAAACCGCGCAACCCGACCTTCAGCCACCGCATTCGCTGGCCGGATGGCAGCCTGCGCTGGGTGGAGATCAGCGGCAGCCTGCAATACGACGCCAATGGCCAACAGCTGGTGATTGGCGTTGTCCGCGATATCACCGAGCGCAAGCAACGCACCGAAGCACTGCGCAGCAGCGAAGAAAAGTTCAGCAAGATCTTCCTCAACAGCCCCGACGCGGTGGTGATCTCCGAGCACGACAGCGGGCGCTTCATCGACTTCAACCCAAGCTTCGAACGCCAGTTCGGCTGGAGTCGCGAGGAGGCCCTGGGGCGAACCCCGCATGACCTGAATATCTGGACCGACCCGCAGGATCGCCAGCGCCTGCTCGACACCCTGGATCAGGAGGGGCAAACGGACGGGCTGGAAGTCTGCCTGCGCAGCCGCGACGGCAGACTCAGTACCCACCTGCTGTTCGGCAGCGTAATCGAGCTGCATGGGCAGATCTGTCTGGCCCTGACGGCACGCGACATCACCCAGCTACGCGCCCAGGAACGCGCCCTTAAAGACAGCGAAGAGCACCTGACCCTGGCCCTGCAAGCTGCCAACCTGGGAACTTGGGACCTGCATATTCCCAGTCAGACCCTGCAGTTCTCGGCGCGCGCCGCGGAACTGCACGGGCTGCCCATATACCCGCTGCACGATACCCTGCCGGCGTTCCTCGGCAGTTTGCCGGAGGAAGATCGCAGCAACCTGAAGCAGGTCTACTGCGACCTGATGCTAGGCAAGCGCCCGGACTATCACCTGGTCTACCGGAGCAAACTGGCCAGCGGCGAGACCCGCTACCTGGAAAGCACCGCCCGCCTCTACCGCGACGCCGCCGGCAAGCCGCTGCGACTGGTCGGCATACTGGCCGACATCAGCGAGCAAGTACTGCGCGAGCTACGCCTGGCGGCCTCCGAAGAGAAGTTTTCCAGCCTGTTCCAGACCATCCCCTACCCTGTCTGCGTGGTCCGCGCACGCGACAATATCTGCATCGAGATCAACCCTGCCTTCACCGCGACCTTCGGCTGGACACCCGAAGCCGTGAATGGCCGCGCGGGCATCGAAATCGGCATCATGCCGGACCAGCACCATCGCCTCGAACTGCACCGACGCATGTTTGCCGAGCGCGAGCTGGACAACGAGGAAACCCACCTGGTGACGAGGGATGGACGTCCACTCGTCTGCACCATCTCCTGCCGCTACATCCAGGTCGACGGGGAGTCCTGCATCACCACGACCTTCCGCGACGTCACCGAACAGAAGCGCGCCGAAGCCGAACTGCGCGCCAGCGAAGAGAAGTTCGCCCGGGCCTTCCACTCCAGCCCCGACGCCATCACCATCACCGCACGCGAGAGCGGCCGCTATCTGGAGGTCAACGAAGGCTTCTGTCGACTGACCGGCTATCGCGCCGAGGAAGTGCTCGGCCGCTCGCCCGCCGAACTGAACATCTGGGCCGGCGGCTTCGACCGCCAGCGCATGCTCGAACGCCTCGAGCGCGACGGCCATATCCGCCACCACGAACTGGCAATGCAGCACCGCGACGGCAGCACCCGCCTGGTCGATGCCTCCATCGAGCCCCTGGAGCTCAAGGGCCAACGCTGCCTGCTGCTGACCGCCCGCGACATCGGCGACCTGAAGGACGCCCAGGCACAGATCCACCACCTCGCCTACCACGACCCGCTGACCAACCTGCCCAACCGTGCCTTGCTGATGGACCGCCTGACCCAGCAGATCGCCCTGCTGCAGCGTCACCAACTGCGCGGTGCCCTGCTGTTCCTCGACCTCGACCGCTTCAAGCACATCAACGACTCGCTCGGTCACCCGGTCGGTGACGCGGTGCTGCAGATGATCAGCGCCCGCCTGGCAGCCAGCGTGCGCCTGGAGGACACCGTGGCGCGCCTGGGTGGCGACGAGTTCGTCATCCTGCTGACCGGACTGGAAGGCAAACGCTCGCAGGTGACCCGCCAAGTCCGCCAGGTTGCGGAAAAACTCCGCAAGCTGCTGGCCGAGCCGATGCTGCTCGACGGCCATCGCCTGCAGGTCACGCCGAGCATTGGCATCGCCCTGATCCCCGATCATGGCAACGCCCCGGCCGATCTGCTCAAGCGCGCCGATATCGCCCTGTATCGGGCCAAGGATTCCGGGCGCAACACCATCCAGCTGTTTCGCACCACCATGCAGGCGGCGGCCAGCGAGCGCCTGCGCCTGGAGAACGACTTGCGCCAGGCCTTGCAGCGCGGCGAGTTCGAACTGTATTTCCAACCCCAGGTCGACGCCCGCAACGGCCAGGTGATCGGCGCCGAAGCCCTGCTGCGCTGGCAACACCCGACGCTCGGGGTGCAATCGCCGGTGCACTTCATCCAAGTGCTGGAAGACAGCGGGCTGATTCTCGAGGTGGGCGACTGGGCGCTGAGCGAGGCCTGTCAGGTGTGCGCGCAACTGCTCGATGACCAGCTGATCGGCGCCCAGGACTTCAGCCTGTGCGTCAACATCAGCCCCCAGCAGTTCCGCCAGAGCAACTTCGTCGAACAGACCGCTGCCCGCCTGCGCGACACCGGTCTGCCGCAAGCCATGCTGAAGCTGGAGATCACCGAAGGCATCGTCATCCAGAACCTCGACGACACCATCGCCAAGATGCACCGTTTGAAGAAGCTCGGCGTCAGCTTCGCGATGGACGACTTCGGCACCGGCTATTCCTCGCTGACCTACCTCAAGCGCCTGCCGGTCAACGTGCTGAAGATCGACCAGTCGTTCGTTCGCGACGCCACCAACGACCCCAACGATGCCGAGATCATCCGCGCCATAGTCGCCATGGCCCGCAGCCTGTGCCTGGAAATGATCGCCGAAGGGGTGGAACAGCAAGAGCAACTGGACTTCCTCCAGCAGCAGGGCTGCCACCTGTATCAGGGTTACCTGTACAGCAAGCCGTTGCCGCTGGTGGAGTTCCGCGCCCTGCTCGCCCACGCCCGGCAGCGGCCGGCCTGAACGAAACAGGGCGCCCGAAGGCGCCCTGCTCGACTAGCGCGGAGCCTCGTCTCAGCTCTCGAGCGCCGGCCGCTCGGTGCTGATCGGAATGCGCTTGGCCTTCGCCTCCTCCGGCACGATGCGCAGCAGATCGATGCTGAGCAGACCGTTGGCCAGCCCGGCGGACTTCACCTCGATATGGTCGGCGAGGCGGAACGATAGCTTGAAGGCGCGCTGGGCGATGCCCTGGTGCAGATAGGTGACGCCTTCGGCGCTCCTGGCGCGCTTGCCGCCGGTGACGGTCAGCACCCCACGCTCGACTTCCAGCTCCAGATCGCCGTCCTGGAAACCGGCCGCGGCGATGACGATGCGGTATTGGTCGTCGCCATGCTTCTCGACGTTGTAGGGTGGGTAGGAACTACCGGCTTCGTTACTGCGCAGGGCCGACTCGAACAGATCGTTGAAACGGTCGAAACCGATGGACTGACGGAACAGCGGAGCCAGGGAAAGGACATTGCTCATAAAAATCTCCTGAGATTCAGCGAGTGATTAAGTGCGGGACCCGACTTCGGCATCCCGACGCTTAACTAATTAAGGTCGCGGCAAGAGATTTCAAGGGTGTCCAAACTGGCCGCAGCGGCTCAGGCGTTGGCCGCTGCCTCGAACTCGCCCCGCACGGGCTCGTTCCAAGCCACTCCGAGCAAGGCATCGATGCGCCGGCAATCGTTCTCGCGGCGGATCGCGTCGAACAGCCCCACCGCCTCGGGATAGCTGCGGGTCAGCAGGCCGACCCACTGCTTCAGCCGCCCCGGCGCGTAGCGTGGCGACAACTTGCGCCGCGCCTGCAGCCAGAAGTCATGCAGCAGCGGCAGCAATTCGGCCCAGCCCATCGCCACCACCGCCGTGCCGGCGCGGGCAGCGGCGATCTGCCGGGCCAGGTCCGGGCGCGCCACCAGGCCGCGGCCGAGCATGATGTCCTCGACCCCGCTGACCTCGCGGCAGCGCCGCCAGTCCTCGAGGCTCCACACCTCGCCATTGGCGAACACCGGCACTTTGACCGCCTCCTGCACCCGCGCCACCCACTCCCAATGCGCCGGCGGCTTGTAGCCCTCGACCTTGGTGCGCGCATGCACGACGATCTGCTGCGCGCCGCCGTCGGCCAGGGCGCGGGCGCAATCCAGGGCATCGTCCTTGTGGTCGAAGCCGAGGCGCATCTTCGCCGTCACCGGAATCGCCGCCGGCACGCTGCGGCGCACCTCGCGGACGATGGCATGCAGCAGTTCCGGCTCCTTGAGCAGCACCGCACCGCCGCGGGACTTGTTCACCGTCTTGGCCGGGCAACCGAAATTGAGGTCGACCACCGGCGCCCCCAGCTCGGCGGCGAAAGCCGCGTTGTCGCCCAGGCACACCGGATCGGAGCCGAGAAACTGCACGCGCAACGGCGTGCCGGCGGCGGTCTGCGCACCGCCGAACAGCTCGGGGGCGAGCTTCCGGTAGGTGGAGGCTGGCAGCAGGCGCTCGGTGACGCGGATGAACTCGGTCACGCACCAGTCGATGCCGCCGACGCGGGTCAGCACATCGCGGAGGATCTCGTCGACCAAGCCTTCCATCGGCGCCAGGGCGATTTGCATGGAATAGGGCTTCCCAGGAAAAGGCGCGCAGTTTACCCGCCTTCCCCGCCGCAGGCGAAACCCGTGGCAAAGACCGGCGCCGGGTTAGCCACTCCCGTCTATGGCCGTCAGAGCTGCAGCGGATAGGGCTCCAGCACCGCCCGGCCATAGCCCTCGAGGAACTCCTCCGGCATGCGCTTGGGTTTGCCGCTGGACAGCTCGATGCAGACGAAGGTGGTCTGCGCGCGCAGCAGCGTGGTCGCATCGGCCGGGCGGACCAGCTGGAAGCGCCGGGTCATCTTCAGCCGCTGGTCGGATTCGATGATCCAGGTGCCGACCTGCAACTCGTCGTCCTCATAGGCACTGGCCAGGTAGTCGATCTCGTGGCGCAGTACCGCCATGGCGCGGTCCAGGCGGCGGTATTCGGTCAAGTCCAGGCCCAGGCTCTGCGAATGGCGCCAGGCGCAGCGCTCCATCCAGGTCACGTAAGCGGCGTTGTTGGCGTGACCGAGGCCGTCGATATCGTCGGCGACGACCTTGAGGTCGATGGTGAAGGGGGTGGGCAGGTCCCAGCTCATGCGTGGTGCTCCAAGCTGCTAGCGAGTTCACGGGCCTCGGCGGCCAGTTGAGTGATCTGGTCCCAGGCGCGAGCGCGGATCAGGTTGGCCGGGGCGATCCAGGTGCCGCCGACGCAGGCGACATTGGGCAGTCGCAGGAAGCTCAACAGGTTGTCCGGCGTCACCCCGCCGGTGGGGCAGAAACGGATACCGGTGAACGGGCCCTTGAAGCTCTTCAGCATCTTCACGCTGGTGTTGCCATTGGCCGGGAACAGCTTCAGCGAGCGGTAGCCGTATTCCAGCGCCAACAGCACTTCCGAGGGCGTCATCACTCCCGGCAGATAGGGCAAGCCGGAGTCCTCCGCCGCCGCCGCCAAGCGCTCGGTGCAGCCGGGGCTGACGGCGAACTGGGCGCCGGCCTCGCGCGCCTCGACGAACTGCTCGGTGTGGATCAGGGTGCCGGCACCGATCAGCAGCTCCGGCAGCTCCTTACGGATCGCCGCCACGGCATCCAGGGCCCGCGGCGTACGCAGGGTCACTTCCAGCACGCGAATACCGCCAGCGTGCAGCGCACGCGCCAGGTCGAGCGCCAGGCTGACATCCTCGATCACCAGCACCGGCAATACCGGGCGGGCCTGTTGCAGCACCACATCCATTCTCAGGTTCACGTTCTTCACTCCAGGCTATCCCACAACAACGCCGTCGCGCCCTGGTCGGCCGGACCGACCAACTGGCGCTGCGCCGCAAACAATTCCAGGCCGAAACCGGCGGCCAGCCCGTGGCTGGCAACGGCTGCCTCGCGGGCCTGCAATACGCCCTCCTCGACCTCCACCCGCAGCACGCTCTGGCGCGCATCGAGCTCGATCCAGTCGCCGTCGCGCAGCTTGGCCAGCATGCCGCCGCGCGCGGCTTCCGGGGTCAGGTGCAGAGCACCGGGCACCAGCCCGGAGGCGCCGGAGAGACGCCCATCGGTGACCAACGCCACCTGCTGGCCGGCCTGCTGCAGATTGGCCAGCAGCGGCATCAGCTTGTGCAACTCGGGCATGCCGTTGGCGCGTGGGCCTTGGAAGCGCACCACCAAAACCAGGTCACCGGTCAGCTCGCCGCCGGCATAGGCGGCCTGCACCGCCTCCTGGCTGTCGAACACCCGCGCCGGCGCACGCACCCGCCAATGCGCCGGATCGACCGCCGAAGTCTTGAGCATGGCCCGGCCGAGGTTGCCGCGCAGCAACACGAAGCCGCCGTCGGCGACGAAAGGCTGCTCGACGCGGCGAACGATGTCCGGAGCCGGGCTTGCCTGCGGCAGTTCGCGCCAAGCCAGCCGCCCCTCCTCCAGCCAGGGCTCGCGCGCATAGTCCTGTAAACCTTGGCCGGCGACGGTCGGCACGTCTGCATGCATCAGTCCGGCGCCGAGCAGCTCGCGAATGATCCAGGCCGGTCCGCCAGCCGCCTGGAACTGATTCACGTCGGCCGCGCCATTGGGATAGACCCGCGCCAGCAGCGGCACCACGCGGGACAGCTCGGCGAAATCCTCCCAGGTCAGCTCGTAACCGGCGGCGCGGGCGATGGCCGGCAAATGCAGGCCATGATTGGTCGAACCGCCGCTGGCCAACAGCGCGGCCACGGCATTGACCAGCACCCGCGCATCGATCTGTTCGCCGAGCGCCAGGTAGCGTTCGCCCTGACGACTGTTGCGCGCCACCAGGCGCGCGGCCTCGTCGGTGATCGCCTCGCGCAGCGGCGTGTGCGGATGCACGAAGGCGCTGCCCGGCACGTGCAGGCCCATGGCCTCCATCAGCAGCTGATTGGTGTTGGCGGTGCCGTAGAAGGTGCAGGTGCCGTCCTGGTGATAGGCGGCCTGCTCGGCGGCCAGCAGTTCGTCGCGGCTCGCCTCGCCGCGCACGAAGCGCTGGCGGATCGCCGCTTTCTCCTTATTCGCCAGCCCCGAGTGCATCGGCCCGGCCGGCACGAATACCGCCGGCAGATGGCCGAAGGTCAGGGCGCCGATCAGCAGACCGGGGACGATCTTGTCGCACACGCCGAGGTACAGGCCGCCATCGAAAATGGCGTGGGTCAGGCCGATGGCCGTGGCCTGGGCAATCAGGTCGCGGGAGAACAGCGACAGCTGCATACCCGCCTCGCCCTGGGTGATGCCATCGCACATGGCCGGCACACCGGCGGCGAACTGCGAAGTGGCACCCACCCTAGCCAGTGCCGTCTTCAGCCGCTCCGGGTACTCGCGCAGCGGCGCATGGGCCGAGAGCAGGTCGTTGTAGCTGGAAACGATGGCGATATGCGGCGCGCCACCCTGCGTCATGATCAGCCGCGCGTCATCCGCCTGCGCAGCGAGGGCATGGGCAAGATTGGAACAACCCAGCTTGCGCCTCGGCTCACGTTCGGCCGCCCTGCGCAAACGCTCCAGATAGCGCTTGCGGCGTGCGGCAGAACGCTGCTCCAGCGCAGCAGTGACCTGTTCGATGACGACATGCAGCATGGTGACTTCCAAATCGCGACCCACTCTATTTGCCAGTGTAACGGCTTAGAGCCTGTTCAGGACCTCGCGAGCCAAGGCCATTTTTAACGCCATATGGCCGACGCGCAGCAGACCCTGGGCAGGTTCTCAAGGCGCCCAATAGATCCTCAATGACTGGCGGCCCTGCCAGGCCAGCGCATGCACCGGCCAAGCGCGGCTATGCGGCTGATCCGCCAGAACCGCATCGAGCAACCGGCGTTTGCCCTCGCCGAAAGCCAGCAGCCCCAACCAAGCACTGTCGCACAGCATCGCCAGATTCAATGACAGACGCTGGCGCGGCTCGCTGGGGGCCAGACCGAGCACCGCGGCCGGCACGGCCTGCGGATCCAGCGCCGCCGCCAATCCAAGCATCTCGGGAAACAGCGAAGCGAAGTGACCGTCCTCGCCCATGCCCAGCAGCACCGCAGCGAAGGGCCGCCAGTCCGCCAGTTGCCGCGTCCAAGCACTGACCGCGGCCTCAGCTGTCGCCGCCTGACGCGGATCGAGGCTGGCGGCTTGCGGTAATCCGGCCTGGAGCAAACGCCAATTGCTCTGTGGGTCGTCGCTGGGCACCCAGCGTTCGTCAGTCGGGCTCAGGTATACCCGCGCCCAGTCCAGCGTCTGTTCGCGCAATTGCGGCAGCAAGGTTTGCGGGCTGCTGCCACCCGGCAGCAACAGGCTCGCACGCGCCTGGGTTGCCAAGGCCTGGCGCAACTGCGCCGCCAGATCGACCGCCAACTGGCTGACGCAGTCTTCGCGCCCGGGAAACGACAGCAATAGGGGGGAGTTCATGGCACCAGCCGATCATCGTCGCGGTAACAGCCGACATGATGCGCCAATGCCGTCTTGCGCCCAAGCCAGATGACGAGTCAGACACTAGGCCCGCTGCACCAGCGATTGCCAAAAGCGAAATGGGGCCGCAGAAAAACAAAAGGGCCATTCCGTGAAGAATGGCCCTTCTAAAGTCCCGCAAAGCAGGAAAAATGGCGTCCCCTAGGGGACTCGAACCCCTGTTACCGCCGTGAAAGGGCGGTGTCCTAGGCCACTAGACGAAGGGGACGAAACCTTCGAAGAACAAGGCCAGCACTAGGCTGGCCTTGTTTAGTGATTGGTGGAGCTAGACGGGATCGAACCGTCGACCTCTTGCATGCCATGCAAGCGCTCTCCCAGCTGAGCTATAGCCCCGAATTTAACGTCTCTCGACAAGTAACGCCGAGGCGTTACTGCTGGAATAATGGCGTCCCCTAGGGGACTCGAACCCCTGTTACCGCCGTGAAAGGGCGGTGTCCTAGGCCACTAGACGAAGGGGACGCAAACCCTTCTGAAACATCAGCCAGCCTTACGACTGACCGTGGCACCTCTCATTGAGAAGTGGTGGAGCTAGACGGGATCGAACCGTCGACCTCTTGCATGCCATGCAAGCGCTCTCCCAGCTGAGCTATAGCCCCGTCTCGAGGACGGGGCGCATATTAGGGGTGAGCCCGCAGGCTGTCAACAGAATTTTTCCGCACCACCTGAAAATTTTCATCGCAAGAACAATCACTTACCCCAATACAGCGGCGGCCGCACTTGCGACACGCGGCCGGCGCACAACTCAAGGAATGGCTGCGTAGAGCTTTTCCCACTCCTTGGTTTCTTTCTTCGACACCCCACCGAGCAGCTCGATGGCCTGGCGCAGGCGGAACCGAGTGAGATCGGGGCCGAGTATCTCCATGGCGTCCAGCACCGATACCGAACTGGCTTGGCCGGTGATGGCGGCGAACATCAACGGCATGGCATCACGCAGTTTCAGCTCTAGATGCTCGACCACCGCTTGAATGCAGGCGGTGATCTTGTCCTTCTCCCACTGCCGCAGCGCCTCCAGCCTCCACAGGATCAACTGCATCACCTGACGCACCTGCTCTGCTGCCAGCTTCTTGTGCTCGAACAGCTTGGCATCCAGCTCCAAGGCGCCGGAGAAAAAGAAACCGGCCAACGGCGCGATCTGACTGAGGGTTTCCACTCGCCCTTGCACGTGCGGGGCGATCTTCAGCAAGTATTCGGGATTCAGCGCCCACTTCTGCACTTCGGCGGCGAACGTTTCGACGCTCAGCTCGCGCAGCCACTGGCCATTGAGCCAGGACAGCTTCTCCAGGTCGAAGATCGGGCCGCCGAGGGAAACGCGCTGGACATCGAAGTTCTCGATCATTTCCGCGAGGGTGAACTTCTCCCGCTCGTCCGGCATCGACCAGCCCATGCGACCGAGGTAGTTGAGCATCGCCTGCGGCAGGAAGCCCATACGTTCGTAGAAGGTGATCGAGGTGGGATTCTTGCGCTTGGACAGCTTGCTCTTGTCCGGATTGCGCAGCAGCGGCATGTAGCACAGCTTGGGCTGCTCCCAGCCGAAGTATTCGTAGAGCTTGATCAGCTTGGGCGCCGACGGCAGCCACTCCTCGCCACGCAGCACGTGGGTGATGTCCATCAGGTGGTCGTCGACGACATTGGCGAGGAAGTAGGTCGGCAGGCCATCGGTCTTCATCAGCACCTGCATGTCCATGCGATCCCAAGGGATCTCGACGTCGCCGCGGAGCATATCCGGCACCACGCAAACACCCTCGCTCGGCACCTTCATCCGCACCACATGGGCCTCACCAGCGGCGATGCGCTGCTGCGCCTCGGCTGGAGGAATATGTATGCAGTGGCCGTCGTAGCGCGGAGTTTCCTTGTTCGCGGTCTGCTCGGCACGCAGCTGATCGAGACGCTCGGCGGAGCAGAAACAGGGGAAGGCATGGCCCTTGGCGACCAGTTCGCCGGCGTACTTCTTATAGATTTCGCCACGTTCGCTCTGCCGGTAGGGGCCGTGCGGGCCACCCACGTCCGGGCCCTCGTCCCACTCGATGCCGAGCCAGCGCAGGGCGTCGAAAATCTGTTGCTCCGACTCGCGGGTCGAACGCAATTGATCGGTATCTTCGATACGCAAAATGAACTGACCACCGTGCTGTCGCGCGAAACACAGGTTGAACAGGGCGATGTAGGCGGTGCCGACGTGCGGGTCACCGGTCGGCGACGGCGCGATACGGGTACGAACGGTAGTCATGAAGGTCTCGAATCAGCAGAACAATCGAAGAGGACGCGGACGACGAGGGCCCGACATCAAAGGCCCAATGTTAGCAGGCGTGCGGTTGTGGGCTCCAGCAACTCCCCCTCCTCCAGCGGTATCTGGCTCATAAGAAAGTCCAGAAAGGATTTCACCTTCATCGCCTGGAAGCGCCGCGACGGATACACCGCATACACCTCGCTGACCGGCAGGCGCGCCTCCGGCAACAATTCGATCAGCTCGCCGCGCTGCACCGCGTACTCGCTGATCATCACCGGCAACCCAGCGATTCCGGCGCCGGCGCGCACCGCCTCGCGGGCGAAGGTGATGTTGTTGCACGATAAAACACGCTGACAGGCGATGCTCTCCCCCAGCAACGGCCAATAGCGTGGAGAATCCGAGAGCAATAACACGGCGCGATGATTAACCAGTTGCTCGATCGTCTCCGGTACGCCATGGATCGCCAGGTAGTCCGGACTGGCGCACAGGCGTCGGCGGCTCTCGAACAGCTTGCGCGCGATCAACGTGGAGTCCTGCGGGCGCCCGACCAGAATGGCGATATCCACCCCCTCCTCCACCGGATCGACGTGTCGCGAGGTGAGCTCGACCTCGGCGCGGATCTCCGGGTACTGGCGCATGAAGGCCCCCAGGACCTTGCCGAGAAACAACTGGCCGAACTCAATCGGCACGCTGATCCGCAGCAGCCCCGACGGCTCCTGCTGCAGCTGCATGACCGCATGCTCGGCCTCGGCGAAGTCCAGCATGATCTGCCTGCAGCGCTCGTAATAGGCCTGCCCCACCTCGGTCAGGCGCAACTTGCGGGTGGTGCGATTGAGCAAGCGCACCCCAAGACGCTCTTCCAGCAAGGCGATGCGCCGGCTGACGGTGGACTTCTGCATGCCCAGCCCTTGAGCTGCCAAGGTGAAACTGTGGCACTCCACCACCCGGGTAAAGACCAGGGCATCATCCAACCCCATTATTGTTCCCCATAAGCAACAAAGTTTCCGGAGTGTAGCTTCTATATAGTTGCAGGGAACACTGTTAGATTTGCTTACAGTTTCGCCTGCCCTTAGAGCCTCCGCATGCCCGCCAAACTCCAACGTCGCCTGTTTATTTTCCTCGCCCTTGCCGGTCTGGTCGTTGCTGCTTTCTTTGCCCACTGGTGGCTGATTGGGCGTTTCGTCGAATCCACCGACAACGCCTATGTGCAGGGAGAGATCACCCGCCTGTCCAGCCAGCTCGGTGCGCGCATCGACCAGGTACGGGTCGAAGACAACCAGCACGTGGAGAAAGGCGAATTGCTGGTGGTGCTGGAGGCCGACGACTTCAAGCTCGCCGTCGAGCGCGCCCGCGCCACCCTGGCCACCCGCGAGGCGGAACTCGCCCAGGCACAGAGCAAGCTGACCCAGCAGGCCAGCATGATCGCCGCCAGCCGGGCCGATGTCGCCGCCAGCCAAGCCACCCTGGGGCGCACGCAGATCGACCTGTCGCGCGCGCAGACCCTGCGCAAGCCGGGCTACGTCTCGGAAGAACGGGTCACCACGCTGACCGCCGACAGCCGTGTGGCGCGCTCGCAGGTGACCAAGGCCGAAGCCGACCTGAGCGCTCAGCGCCAGCAGGTCGATACTCTCAACGCCGAGATCAAGCGCCTGGATGCGCAGATCGCCAATGCCCGCGCGGAGCTCGCGCAGGCCGAGCTGAACCTGGCGCGCACCGAGATTCGCGCCCCGATCAGCGGCATAGTCGGCCAACGCGCCGCCCGTAACGGCCAGTATGTGCAGGCCGGCGCCTACCTGTTGTCGCTGGTACCGGACCAGGACATCTGGGTGCAGGCCAACTTCAAGGAAACCCAGATCGGCAAGATGCAGCCCGGCCAGAAAGCCGAGCTGGAGTTCGACGCCTACCCCGACACCCCCATCGAAGCCCGGGTCGACAGCCTGTTCGCCGCCTCCGGTGCACAGTTCAGCCTGCTGCCACCGGACAATGCCACCGGCAACTTCACCAAGGTGGTACAGCGCATTCCGGTGAAGCTCACCTTCGCCGCCGACAACCCGCTGCAGGGCAAGATCCGTCCGGGCATGTCAGTGACCGTCAAGGTCGCGCTCGGCTCGTCCAGCCATGGCGGCTGATGCGCTGATCCGCCCCACCGCCGAGCCCAGCCGCCGCGACTGGATCGCGGTGATGAGCATGATGCTCGGCGCCTTCATGGCGATCCTCGATATCCAGATCACCAACTCGTCGCTGAAGGACATCCAGGGCGCGCTGTCGGCCACCCTGGAGGAAGGCTCGTGGATCTCCACCTCCTATCTGGTGGCCGAGATCATCATGATCCCGATGGCCGCCTGGCTGGTGCAGCTGCTCTCGGTGCGCCGTCTCGCGACCTGGGTGTCGGCTGGCTTCATCGTCTCCTCGCTGCTCTGCTCGATGGCCTGGAGCCTAGAGAGCATGATCGTGTTCCGCGCCCTGCAAGGCTTCACCGGCGGCGCGCTGATCCCGCTGGCCTTCACTCTGACGCTAATCAAGCTGCCCGACCACCACCGTGCCAAGGGCATGGCAATGTTCGCCATGACCGCCACCTTCGCGCCGTCCATCGGCCCGACCCTGGGCGGCTGGCTGACGGAAAACTGGGGCTGGGAATACATCTTCTACATCAACGTGCCCCCCGGCCTGCTGCTGATCGCCGGGCTGCTCTACGGCCTGGAGAAAAAACCGTCGCACTGGGAGCTGCTGAAAAACACCGACTACGCCGGCATCGCCACCCTCGGCATCGGCCTCGGCTGCCTGCAGGTATTCCTCGAGGAAGGCCACCGCAAGGACTGGCTGGAATCGCAACTGATCGTCGGCCTCGGCGGCATCGCCCTGGTCAGCCTGATCACCTTCGTCATCGTGCAGCTCTCCAAACCCGCCCCGCTGATCAATCTGCGCATCCTGCGCGACCGCAATTTCGGTCTGTCGAGCATTTCCAGCCTCGGCCTGGGCATGGGCCTGTACGGCTCGATCTATTTGCTGCCGCTGTATCTCGCGCAGATCCAGAATTACAACGCGCTGCAGATCGGCGAAGTGATCATGTGGATGGGCGTTCCGCAGCTGTTCATCATTCCGTTGATTCCCAAGCTGATGAAGCTGGTTTCGCCCAAGCTTCTTTGCGCTCTCGGATTTGGCCTGTTCGGCCTCGCCAGTTTCGCCTCCGGGGTCCTCAACCTGGACTTCGCCGGGCCGCAGTTCAACCAGATCCAGCTGATTCGCGCCCTCGGGCAGCCGATGGTGATGGTGACCATCTCGATGATCGCCACTGCCTACCTGCTGCCGGAGGATGCCGGATCGGCCTCCAGCCTGTTCAACGTGCTGCGCAACCTCGGCGGCGCCATCGGCATCGCCCTGCTCGCCACCCTGCTGGATAGCCGCGCCAAGGTGTATTTCGATTACCTGCGCGAAGCGCTGGTGCCGAGCAATCCGCAAGTCGCCGAGCGCCTGGCGCTGCTCACGGAAAAGCTCGGCAGCGAGCAGGCCGCCCTGGGCAAGCTGAGCGAAACCGTGCACCAGCAGGCGATGATCATGGCCTACAATGACGCCTTCCATTTGGTTGGCATCGTGCTCGGCATCAGCATGCTGGCGGTGCTGCTGACCCGCGCGCTTCCGGCAGGCATGCAAGACAGCGCCGCTGCTCACTAATCACCTGCCGGCCCGCCCGGCAGGTTTCGTTTCAGGCCCGACATGACTGTTACCGCCGCCCGCACCCGCTCGCTGCTGATCATCGCTGCCTTCGCCGCCATCTATATCGGCTGGGGTACCACCTACCTGGCCAACCATTTCCTCCTGCGCGAGCTGCCGCCTTTTGCCATCGCCACGCTGCGCTTCGCCTTCGCCGGCGGCCTCGCACTCGCCTGGGCCCTGGTCAGCGGCCGGGCCCAGTTGCAACGCAGCGACTGGGGCAGCGCCGTGATCGGCAGTTTGCTGCTGATCAGCATCGGTCAGGGCGCCCTGCTGTATGCCAATCAGTACCTGCCGACCGGTCTGCTGGCGATGCTCTACACCACCCTGCCGTTGTGGAGCGTGGCGCTGGAGTGGCTGCTCGGCGACCGCCCGCCGCTCTGGGTGCTGTGCGGTCTGGCCCTGGCCTGCGCGGGCATCGTGCTACTGATGAACAAGGGCCTGGGCACCGCGGCCACGGGCCAGCAATGGTTCGCCGGCAGCCTGGTGGTGGCCGCCACGCTGCTGTGGGCGATCGGCGCCTGGTGGATAAGCCGACGCCCGCCCTTCGCCTCTAGATCGCTGGGGCTGAGCCTGCAAATGCTGATCGGCGCTGTACTGCTGGGGCTGTTCGGGCTCTGGCACGGCGACTGGCAGGGCGTGCAGCTGCACAGTCTGTCCGGACCTGGCTGGCTATGGCTGGCCTATCTCGTGCTGCCGGTTAGTCTCGGCGTCTACCCGGCATATTTCTGGCTGCTGCGCGAAGTGCGCCCGAGCCTGGTGTCGACCTTCGCCTTCGTCAACCCGCTGGTCGCCCTGCTGCTCGGCTATCTGCTGCTGAACGAAACCCTGAGCCTGTCCGCCCTGCTCGCCTGCCTGGCGACTCTGGCGGGGGTGACGCTGATTATCTTCGGCAGGCGCTGAGAGCCTGCTCAATAGCTACGCACTTGCTCAGGCGGCGTTGAAAACAGGCCCCTACACCTGCAGCAGCCGCTCGCGCAGCTTGTGGATCTCATCCCGCAACTGCGCGGCGGCCTCGAACTCGAGGTCGCGCGCCAGTTGGAACATCTTCTCTTCCAGTTGACGGATGCGCTTGGCGATCTCGCTCGGCGAGCGCAATTCGCTTTCGTAACGCGCACTTTCTTCCGCCGCCTTGGCCATGCCCTTGCGCTTGCTGCTGCGCGAACCTGGCACATGGGCGCCTTCGAGGATGTCCTGCACATCCTTCTTCACCCCTTTCGGCACGATGCCGTGGGCTTCGTTGAAGGCCTCCTGCTTGTGTCGGCGCCGCTCGGTCTCGCCGATTGCCCGCTCCATCGAGCCGGTCATCCGATCGGCATAGAGAATCGCCCGGCCGTTGAGGTTGCGCGCGGCGCGGCCGATGGTCTGAATCAGCGAGCGCTCGGAGCGCAGGAAGCCTTCCTTGTCGGCATCGAGAATCGCCACCAGCGACACCTCGGGCATGTCCAAGCCCTCGCGCAGCAGGTTGATGCCGACCAGCACATCGAAGGCGCCGATGCGCAGATCGCGGATGATCTCGACCCGCTCGACGGTATCGATATCCGAGTGCAGATAGCGCACCCGCACACCGTGGTCGGCCAAGTAATCGGTCAGGTCCTCGGCCATGCGCTTGGTCAGGGTGGTGACCAGCACCCGCTCCTCGACCGCCACGCGCTTGTGGATTTCCGACAGCAGGTCGTCGACCTGGGTGCTGGCCGGACGCACCTCCACCGCCGGGTCGACCAGGCCCGTGGGCCGCACCACCTGCTCGATCACCCGCCCGGCATGTTCGGCCTCGTAGGGCCCCGGGGTGGCGGAAACGAAGATGGTCTGCGGGCTGATCGCCTCCCATTCGTCGAAGCGCAGCGGCCGGTTGTCCAGCGCCGAGGGCAGGCGGAAACCGTATTCCACCAGGGTTTCCTTGCGCGAGCGGTCGCCTTTGAACATGGCGCCGACCTGCGGCACGCTGACGTGGGATTCGTCGATCACCAGCAAGGAATCGGCCGGCAAGTAGTCGTACAGAGTCGGCGGCGGTTCGCCCGGGCCGCGACCGGAGAGATAGCGCGAGTAGTTTTCGATGCCGTTGCAATAGCCCAGTTCGAGGATCATCTCCAGATCGAAGCGGGTGCGCTGCTCCAGGCGCTGCGCCTCGACCAACTTGTTGTTGGCGCGCAGGTACTCCAGGCGCTCCACCAGTTCCAGCTTGATATTGTCCACCGCCTCCAGCAGTTTCTCCCGCGGCGTGACGTAGTGGCTCTTGGGATACAGGGTGTAGCGCGGCAGTTTGCGCAGGACCTCACCGGTGAGCGGGTCGAAGGCGGCGATGCTCTCGATTTCGTCGTCGAACAGCTCGACGCGGATCGCCTCGAGGTCGGATTCCGCCGGAAAGACGTCGATCACATCGCCGCGCACGCGAAAGGTCGCACGGGCGAACTCCATGTCGTTGCGAGTGTATTGCAGATCGGCGAGACGACGCAGCAGCGCGCGCTGGTCCAGCTTGTCGCCTCGATCGAGGTGCAACACCATCTTCAGGTACGACTCGGGATCGCCCAAACCGTAGATGCACGAGACGGTGGTGACGATGATCGCGTCCGGCCGCTCCAGCAGCGCCTTGGTTGCCGACAGGCGCATCTGCTCGATGTGGTCGTTGATCGAGGCGTCCTTCTCGATGAAGGTGTCGGAGGACGGTACGTAGGCCTCGGGCTGGTAATAATCGTAATAGGAGACGAAGTACTCCACCGCGCTATGCGGGAAGAAGCTCTTGAACTCGCCATACAGCTGCGCGGCCAGGGTCTTGTTCGGCGCCAGCACCAGCGTCGGGCGCTGCACCTGGGCGATCACGTTGGCGATGCTGAAGGTCTTGCCGGAGCCCGTCACACCGAGCAGGGTCTGGTGCGACAGCCCGGCCTCCAAACCCTCCACCATCAGCCGGATGGCCTCCGGCTGATCGCCGGCCGGCTTGAAGCGGGTGACGAGTTGAAACTGGGACATGTCTAACCTCGACAAACGGCTGTGACGCTACTTAAAGGCCTGCGTCAAACCCGGTGAAATGCATGCGGCGATATCGCCGCACGCAACCTTGACCGCTATACTACCGGCCGTTCGCGCAACCCCCTAGCGCCAGTAGCTGAAGGGTTGCTAAGCCTTCCACTTCTCTTCTTCGAGCTCCCGCCCCATGAGTTTGTTCTCTGCCGTCGAAATGGCTCCGCGTGACCCCATCCTCGGTCTCAACGAAGCGTTCAACGCCGACACCCGCGCCACTAAGGTCAACCTTGGCGTCGGGGTCTATTACAACGAAGAAGGCCGAATTCCGCTGCTGCGCGCCGTCGCCGAAGCCGAGAAGGCGCGCATCGAAGCCCATGCGCCGCGCGGCTACCTGCCAATCGAAGGCATCGCCGCCTATGACAGCGCCGTGCAAAAACTGCTGTTCGGTGCCGACTCCGCCCTGCTGAGCGAAGGCCGCGTGGTCACCACCCAGGCCGTGGGCGGCACCGGCGCACTGAAGACCGGCGCCGACTTCCTCAAGCGCCTACTGCCCAATGCTGTGGTCGCCATCAGCGACCCGAGCTGGGAAAACCACCGCGCGCTGTTCGAGTCCGCCGGCTTCCCGGTGCAGAACTACCGCTACTACGACGCCGCCAGCAATGGCGTGAACCGTGCCGGCCTGCTGGAAGACCTGAAAGCCCTGCCGGCCCGCTCGGTCGTGGTGCTGCACGCCTGCTGCCACAACCCCACGGGCGTCGATCTCAACCTGGACGACTGGAAGGCCATCCTCGAGATCCTGCGCGAACGCGAGCATGTGCCCTTCCTCGACATCGCCTATCAAGGCTTCGGTGACGGCATCGAACAGGATGCCGAGGCCGTGCGTCTGTTCGCCCAGTCCGGACTGAACTTCTTCGTTTCCAGCTCGTTCTCCAAGTCCTTCTCACTGTATGGCGAACGTGTTGGCGCACTGTCTATCGTCACCGACTCGAAGGAAGAAGCGAGTCGTGTGTTGTCGCAAGTCAAACGCGTCATCCGCACCAACTACTCCAACCCACCGACCCACGGCGCCACCGTTGTCGCCTCCGTGCTCAACAGTCCGGAACTGCGCGCCATGTGGGAAGCCGAGCTGGGCGAGATGCGCGAGCGCATCCGCAGCATGCGCATGGCCATGGTCGAACAGCTCGCCAGCCAGGGGACCAAACGCGACTTCAGCTTCGTCGCCCGCCAGCGCGGCATGTTCTCCTACTCCGGCCTGACTGCCGCGCAGGTGGAACGCCTGAAAAACGAGTTCGGCATCTACGCCGTCAGCACCGGCCGCATCTGTGTCGCCGCGCTGAACAACAACAACCTCAATGCCGTTACCAGCGCCATCGCCCAGGTGCTGTAAAGGCGACAAAGGGAAGTCGGCAAAAGCTTGACTTCCCCTTCCTAATCAGTAGGATACGCAGCATTGTTCCGCGATAGCTCAGTCGGTAGAGCAAATGACTGTTAATCATTGGGTCCCTGGTTCGAGTCCAGGTCGCGGAGCCAAATAATAAGCCCCAGCCATTGGCTGGGGTTTTGCTTTTCTAGCGATCCAGAATGCAAAAAGGCCGGTCATGACCGGCCTTTTTCACAGCGTCTCGCGACTAGTTGATGCTCAGCTTTTCGCGATTTTTCTCCAGCGTTGCCGCCCCGATACCCTTCACCTCCAGCAACTCATCCACCGAAGCGAACGGACCATTGGCTTCCCGATAGTCGACGATGGCCTTGGCCTTGACCTCACCAATGCCTATCAGCTCATGCTGAAGAGTCTCGACGTCGGCAGCATTGAGATTCACTTTGCCTTCGACCGCAGCTTCCTTCGCTGGCTGCGTCGCTGAAGCAACAGGCTTGCTGGTCTGGCTTTTAGGGGATTCAGCCGCTACAGCAGCCACGGACAGGCTGGCGAAAACGGCAAACAGGAGGGAGGAAACTCGTCCTTTAAGCATCTTGAAGCTCCATTTGGTTGGGTAGTCCGCGGTACATCCTTGCCCCGCGCCCCAAACTTAGCCTCAACTGAGCGCCTATCAAAGCTCCGAGTTCTGGAACTTTGAACCACGTTGCAGATGAACCCAGTCGGTGATCTCTCTTTCCGGAGAGCATCCACTGACCGGTTCGCGGTTTTCCAGCATGAAGACCGGCGTGCCGAACATCACCAATAAAAGACCAGCACCAAGCAACACGCTCTTAACTCCCCCGACTCAACCGGCGCAAGCCCCCTCCTTTACTCCTCGTTGACGCGATCACGCAATTCCTTGCCGGGCTTGAAGTGCGGTACGAATTTTCCATCCAGGCGTACGGACTCACCGGTCTTCGGGTTGCGCCCTACCCGTGGAGCACGAAAGTGAAGGGAAAAACTACCGAACCCACGGATCTCGATGCGATCCCCAGTTGCGAGGGCCTGCGACATCTGCTCCAACATCGTCTTGATAGCCAGCTCTACATCCTTAGACGAAAGCTGCCCCTGATGAGTGACGATTCGTTCGATCAACTCCGACTTGGTCATAAGTTTTCCCTTCTTTTTCAAGCGGCTAGATCAGCTCTAGGGTGGTTTTAGCATGACCGACCAGCTTTGAACAGCCCGACATTGAGCCAAGAGAAAACCTGAAAAACAAAAAGGGCGACCGAAGTCGCCCTTTCCTATGGATCAATCAGGAATCAGCCCTGATTCTCCATTTGCGCACGAATCAGATCACCAATGGTGGTTGGACCAGTGCTTTCTACTTCCTGCTTACGCAGCTCTTTCAGCGCGTCCTTCTCGTCTTCAACGTCTTTCGACTTGATCGACAAGCTGATCACGCGACTCTTGCGGTCGACGCTGATGATTTTGGCTTCGACTTCGTCACCTTCTTTCAGCACGTTGCGCGCGTCTTCAACGCGATCACGGCTGATTTCGGAGGCTTTCAGCACTGCTTCGATATCGCCGCCCAGGCTGATTACAGCGCCCTTAGCGTCGACTTCCTTGACAGTGCCACGAACGATGGAGCCTTTGTCGTTCAGGGATACATAGCTGGAGAACGGATCGTCTTCCAGTTGCTTGATGCCCAAGGAAATGCGCTCACGCTCCGGATCAACGGAGAGGATGACGGTTTCCAGCTCATCGCCCTTCTTGAAGCGACGCACGGCTTCTTCGCCCTGCTCGTTCCAAGAAATGTCGGACAGGTGAACGAGACCATCGATGCCACCGTCCAGACCGATGAAGATCCCGAAATCGGTGATCGACTTGATGGTGCCGGAGATCTTGTCACCCTTATTGAAACGACCGGAGAAGTCTTCCCATGGGTTGGTTTTGCACTGCTTGATACCCAGGGAGATGCGACGACGCTCTTCGTCGATGTCCAGAACCATAACTTCCACTTCGTCGCCAACCTGTACGACTTTCGACGGATGGATGTTCTTGTTGGTCCAATCCATCTCGGAAACGTGCACCAGACCTTCAACGCCCTCTTCCAGCTCAGCGAAGCAACCGTAATCGGTCAGATTGGTAACACGCGCGGTTACGCGGGTGTTTTCCGGATAACGAGCCTTGATGGCAACCCACGGATCTTCGCCCAGCTGCTTCAGACCCAGGGAAACGCGATTACGCTCGCGATCGTACTTCAGCACTTTCACATCGATCTCATCGCCAACATTGACGATTTCCGACGGATGCTTGATGCGCTTCCAAGCCATGTCGGTGATGTGCAGCAGGCCATCGACGCCGCCCAGGTCCACGAATGCGCCGTAGTCGGTGAGGTTCTTGACAATACCCTTGACTTGCTGGCCTTCCTGCAGGGATTCCAGCAGAGCTTCGCGCTCGGCACTGTTCTCGGCTTCCAGCACACTGCGACGGGAAACGACAACGTTGTTGCGTTTCTGATCGAGTTTGATGACTTTGAACTCGAGCTCTTTGCCTTCCAGGTGGGTGGTATCACGCACCGGACGCACATCGACCAGGGAGCCTGGCAGGAACGCGCGAATGCCATTAACGTCAACGGTGAAGCCACCTTTGACCTTGCCGTTGATAATGCCCTTGACCACTTCTTCAGCGGCGAAAGCAGCTTCCAGAACAATCCAGCTTTCTGCACGCTTGGCTTTTTCACGGGACAGTTTGGTTTCACCGAAACCATCTTCAACCGCGTCCAGCGCAACGTGGACTTCATCACCAACCTTGATGGTCAGCTCGCCTTGTTCGTTGTAGAACTGCTCGAGCGGGATGACGCCTTCGGATTTCAGACCTGCATGGACAGTAACCCAGTCACCATCGATGTCGACAACGATACCGGTGATGATCGCACCCGGCTGCATATCGAGGGTTTTTAGGCTTTCTTCAAAAAGTTCTGCAAAGCTTTCGCTCATGTTGATTCCTGAATTGATCAAGGACGAGAATCCGTCCATCTTCCACATCCCAGACAATGTGGGTTCGTTAAGTAATAGAAGACCGCCGGGACTATGACTGGTTTCCCGTACGCCTCCTTAGTCATCCCGCGAGGTCGCGATCAGCGACTTCACTCAAGATGCGTTCCAGCACCTGCTCGATCGACAACTCGGTGGAATCCAGCAGGATTGCATCGGGAGCCGGCTTGAGAGGAGCGACCGCGCGTTGAGTATCACGCTCGTCGCGCTCACGAATCTCGTCGAGCAGACTCGCGAGATTAACATCATCCCCCCTGCCCTTCAACTGCAGATAACGACGGCGGGCACGCTCTTCGGCGCTGGCGGTGAGAAATATCTTCAGCGGCGCATCGGGAAAGACCACCGTGCCCATGTCGCGACCATCGGCCACCAGGCCCGGCGCCTCGAGAAAGGCGCGCTGGCGCTGCAGCAGGGCCTCGCGCACAGCCGACAGCGCCGCGACCTGCGAAGCGCCGGCACCGACCTGTTCATTGCGAATGGCGTCGGAAACATCGTCACCTTCAAGGATGATGCGCTGCGGCTGACCATTGGCGGCAGCGATAAACTGCACATCCAGATGAGCTGCCAGGACCTTCAAAGCCTCTTCGTTGGTGAGATCGACGCCATGATTGCGCGCCGCAAAGGCCAACAACCGATATAGCGCGCCCGAATCCAACAGCCTCCAGCCCAGTCGTTTCGCCAATAAACCGGCAACAGTGCCTTTTCCAGAACCACTGGGACCGTCGATGGCAATGACTGGAGCCTGGGTACTCATCACTTGCTCTCCTCGGCGACACGAATGCCAACCTGAGCAGCCAGCCCAAGGAAGTTCGGGAAAGACGTCGCCACGTTGGCACAGTCATGAATACGGATTGGCGCAGTGGCGCGCAGCGAGGCAACGCTGAAGGACATGGCAATACGGTGATCGCCATGACTATAGACTTCGCCACCACCGATCGACCCGCCGTCAATGATGATGCCATCTGGAGTCGGTTCGGCCTTGACCCCTAGGGACTGCAGACCATCAGCCATAACCTGAATGCGATCGGACTCCTTGACCCGCAACTCCTCGGCGTCACGCAGCACCGTGCGCCCTTCGGCGCAGGCGGCGGCTACGAACAGCACCGGAAACTCGTCAATGGCCAGCGGTACGAGGTCTTCCGGAATGTCGATGCCTTTCAGCTTGGCACTGCGCACGCGGATATCCGCGACCGGCTCACCGCCGACTTCGCGCTGGTTCTCCAAACTGATATCGGCGCCCATCAGCTTGAGGATGTCAATCACACCGGTGCGCGTCGGGTTGATGCCGACATGCTCGAGCAGCAACTCGGAACCTTCGGCAATGCTCGCCGCGACCAGGAAGAAGGCGGCGGAAGAAATATCCGCCGGCACTTCGATATGGCTAGCGGTCAGCTTATGGCCAGACTCGACGATCGCGGTATTACCATTTACCGCCACCGGGTAGCCAAAGCCACGCAGCATGCGCTCGGTGTGATCACGGGTCGGCGCCGGTTCGGTGACCGCGGTTTCCCCGACAGCATACAGACCGGCAAGCAGCAGACAGGATTTCACCTGGGCGCTGGCCATCGGCATTTCGTAGTTCATGCCAGCCAGGCGTTGGCCGCCCTTGATCTGCAGCGGCGGACGCCCCTCCGGACCGGTCTCGATCACCGCGCCCATCTCACGCAGCGGTTTGGCCACGCGGTTCATGGGCCGCTTGGACAGCGACGCATCACCGGTCAGGGTGGTGTCGAACGGTTGCGCGGCGAGCAGGCCGGACAGCAGGCGCATCGAGGTACCGGAGTTGCCCAAGTAGAGCGGCCCCGGAGGCGACTTCAGGCCGTGCAGACCGACACCATGAATGGTCACCCGACCATGGTGCGGGCCTTCGATGACCACGCCCATGTCACGAAACGCCTGCAGCGTTGCCAAAGCATCCTCGCCCTCGAGGAAGCCCTCCACCTCGGTAGTGCCTTCGGCCAGTGAGCCGAGCATGATCGAGCGGTGGGAGATGGATTTGTCGCCGGGCACGCGAATGCGCCCGGACAGGCTGCCACCGGGATTGGCGAGGTAAATCAGGTCGTTCGAGTGCATGGCGTCCACATAGGCCCGACGGGCCAGGATTTTGCTGAAATGCTCGCGGGCCACCCGGGCGCGGGTGAACACGCCCAGCAGTTGATGCCCGTCCCCTACGTCGACCGCGTCGCGCAGGGCGTCGAGGTCATCGCGAAACGTATCCAAGGTACGCAGCACAGCCTCGCGATTGGCGAGGAAGATGTCGTGCCACATCACCGGATCGCTGCCGGCAATCCGCGTGAAGTCACGGAAACCACCGGCGGCGTAACGAAAAATCTCCAGGTTCTCGCTGCGCTGGGCCAGCGAGTCCACCAGGGTGAAGGCCAGCAAATGCGGCAGATGACTGGTGGCCGCCAGCACCTGATCATGATGCTCGACCTGCATGTGCTCGACATCCGCACCCAGTTCACGCCAGAGCCGGTCGACCAGCACCAAGGCCGCCGAATCGGTTTCCTCCAGCGGTGTGAGAATCACCTTGTGACGACGGAACAGCGTGGTCTTGGCCGCCTCCACGCCGCTCTGCTCGGAACCCGCAATCGGATGCCCAGGCACGAAACGCGCCGGCATGCCGTTGAACGCCTGGCGCGCGGCGCACACCACACTACCCTTGGCGCTGCCAACATCGGTGAGCACCGCATCGCCCAGCTCCAGCTTGGCTAGCTGCGCCAACAGCTTCTCCATGGCCAGAATAGGCACTGCCAGCTGGATCACATCGGCACCACGACAGGCGGCCGCCAGGTCGGTTTCGCAGCGATCCACCACCCCCAGCTCGACGGCCAGACGCCGCGACTCGGCGTCCAGATCAACGCCGACCACCTCACGGAATAGATGCTTGGCGCGCAATCCCTTGGCAAACGAGCCACCAATCAGGCCCAGCCCGACGACCACCAGACGGCCGAAGATAGGCGCATCCGATTGCAATGGCATGACCTCAGCCACGAGCGAGCACCTTGGTTAGCGCCGTCAGGAAGCGTGCGTTTTCCTGCTCGGTGCCGATGGACACGCGCAGGAAGGTAGGCATGCCATAGCCAGCCACCGGACGCACGATCACGCCATCTTGCAGCAGCGCCCGGTTGATCGGCGCCGCATCACGACCGAAATCCACGGCGATGAAGTTGCCGCGCGAGGGAATCCAGCTCAGTCCCAGGGCGCGGAAACCCTGCTCCAGCTGCGCCATGCCGGCATCGTTGACGCGCCGGCTGGCGGCCAGATAGTCGGCATCATCCAGCGCTGCACAGGCAGCCGCCAGAGCCAGGCTGTTGACATTGAACGGCTGACGCACACGGTTGAGCACATCGGCGACCTGCGCCGAGGACACGCCATAGCCGACCCGCAGCGAAGCCAAGCCATAGGCCTTGGAGAAGGTACGCGAGACCAGCAGATTCGGGTATTGCGCCAGGTAATTCAGGCCATCCGGCAATTCGTCGCCTTCGGCATACTCGATATAGGCCTCATCCAGCACCACCAGCACATTGCCCGGCACTCGTGCGAGAAACTCGGCCAGCGCCTGCGGGCCGAACCAGGTGCCGGTCGGGTTGTTGGGGTTGGCGATGAACACCACACGGGTGTTGGCGTCGATTGCGGCCAGCATGGCTTCGAGGTCATGACCGTAGCCCTGGGCCGGCACCACCTTGCCTTCGGCACCTACCGCCTGAGTGGCGATCGGATAGACGGCAAAGGCGTACTGGCTGAACACCGCGTTCAGCCCTGGCGCCAGGAAGGCGCGAGCAACCAGATCGAGGATGTCATTGGAGCCATTGCCCAGAGTCACCTGCGCCGGCTGCACACCACAACGTGCGGCCAGCTTGCGCTTCAGCTCAAAACCGTTGCCGTCCGGGTAGCGGGTCAGCTCGGCCAGCTCCGCGCGGATCGCCTCCAGCGCTTTCGGGCTGGGGCCCAGCGGGTTTTCGTTACTGGCCAGTTTGACGATGCCGACCGGATCGAGATTTAGCTCGCGGGCCAACTCATCGACCGGCTTGCCCGGCACGTAGGGCGAAAGTTTTTGCACGCCCGGCACTGCACGGGCGAGGAAGTCGCAACTCATGGGCGCTCCTTGGGAATCGCTGGGGCTCAGAGAACCGCCTTCGGATAGGAGCCCAGCACCTTCAGTGCCACGGCTTCCTGATTGATCTTCTCCAGCACATCCTTGATCAGCGGGTCACGGTGATGGCCGACGAAGTCGATAAAGAACACATAGGTCCACTTGCCACTGCGCGACGGGCGGGTCTCGATGCGGGTGAGGTCGATGCCATTGGTATGGAACGGTACCAATAGCTCATGCAGCGCACCCGGCTTGTTGCGCATGGAGACGATGACCGAGGTCTTGTCGTCGCCGGTCGGTGGTACTTCCTGGCTGCCGATGATGAGGAAGCGCGTGGAATTGTCCGGGCGGTCCTCGATTTTCTCGAAGAGCTTGGTCAATCCATAGAGATTCGCCGCCATATCGCCGGCAATCGCCGCCGAGTTCCACTCGCTTTTCACTCGCTTGGCCGCATCGGCGTTGCTGGAAACCGCCACGCGCTCGACGTTTGGATAATGCGAGTCCAGCCACTTGCGGCACTGTGCTAGCGACTGGGCATGGGAATAGATGCGGGTGATGCGGTCGGTCTTGGTGGTATCGCCGACCAGCAGGTGGTGGTGAATACGCAACTCGACTTCGCCGCAAATGACCATGTCGTGCTCGAGGAAGCTGTCGAGGGTGTGGTTGACCGCCCCCTCGGTGGAGTTTTCCACCGGCACCACGCCGAAGTTCACCGCGCCGGCGGCGACCTCGCGGAACACCTCGTCGATCGCCGCCATTGGCGTGCTGATCACCGCATGGCCAAAATGCTTGAGTGCGGCGGCCTGGGTGAAGGTGCCTTCAGGACCGAGATAGGCGACCTTGAGCGGCTGCTCCAGGGCTAGGCAAGACGACATGATCTCGCGGAACAAACGGGCCATTTCCTCATTGCCCAACGGCCCCTTGTTCAGCTCCATGATGTGCTTGAGCACCCAGGCTTCACGCTCGGGACGGTAGAACACCGGCGTCTCGCCTTCGCCCAGGGTCTTCATCTTGACCCGCGCCACTTCCTGCGCGCAGCGGGCGCGCTCGCTGATCAGACCGAGGATCTGCTCGTCGAGGCTGTCGATGCGCACGCGCAGGGCTTTGAGTTCCAGCTCGGACATCAGCCGTGCTCCTTCTCGAACTCAGCCATGTAGGCCACCAGGGCTTCCACGGCGTCGAGACCGACCGCGTTATAGATCGAAGCACGCATACCGCCGACCGAACGATGCCCCTTGAGATTAAGCAGGCCACGCGCCTCGGCACCGACCAGGAACGGTTTGTCCAGGCGCTCGTCGGCGAGGCGGAACGGCACGTTCATCCAGGAGCGGGCACTCACTGCGATCGGGTTGCTGTATAGCCTGCTGCTATCGATGGCCTTGTACAGCAGCTCCTGCTTGGCGCGGTTGCGCTGCTCCATGGCGGCCACGCCGCCCTGCTCCTTCAGCCACTCAAACACCAGGCCGGCGAGGTACCAGGAGAAGGTCGCCGGGGTGTTGTACATCGAGCCGTGGTCGGCGGCGACCTTGTAGTTGAGCATGGTCGGGCAGCTGGAGCGAGCACGGCCGAGCAGGTCTTCACGGACGATGACCACGACCAACCCGGATGGGCCGATATTCTTCTGTGCGCCGGCGTAGATCAGGCCGAACTTCGACACGTCGACCGGGCGCGAGAGGATGTCCGAGGACATATCCACTACCAGCGGCACGTCGCCAACCTCGGGTATCCAGTCAAACTGCAGGCCGCCGATGGTCTCGTTGCTGGCGTAGTGCAGGTAGGCCGCGTCTTTCGACAATTGCCACTCATTCTGCGCCGGGATGGCGAAGTAGTCGGAGCCCTTGGCACTGGCAGCGACATTGACGCTGCCGAAGCGCCGCGCCTCTTCGAGGCTCTTCTTCGACCAGATGCCGGTGTCGATGTAGTCGGCCACGCCGCCTTCCGGCAGCAGGTTGAGCGGAATCTCGGCGAACTGCTGGCTGGCGCCGCCCTGCAGGAACAGCACCTTGTAGTTGGAGGGAATGGACAGCAAGTCGCGCAGATCCTGCTCGGCCTTTTCGGCTATCGCCACGTACTCGTCGCTGCGATGGCTCATCTCCATCACCGACAGGCCTTTGCCCTGCCAGTCGAGGAGTTCCGCCTGGGCGCGTTGCAGAACGGCTTCGGGAAGCGCGGCCGGGCCGGCGCAGAAGTTATAGGCTCGCTTGCTCACATCCACTCTCACTAAGGTAAGGCGAACGACACTGCGTCATTCGCCGCTATTGCCTGCCACTGCGGATCGCGCGGAGCGTGATCCGCCCTACCCTTACTCCTCGCCAGCCGGAACCTCGGGCACCACTTCCACCGCGACCTCGCCGGCTTCGCGGCTCTCGTCGCCTTCCAGATCGTCGCCCTCGACTTCCGACGGCTCCTGCACACGCTCCAGGCCGACCAGGGTTTCATCGCTGGCCAGCTTGATCAGGGTCACGCCCTGAGTGTTGCGCGACAGGCTGGAAACCTCGTCGACGCGGGTGCGCACCAGGGTGCCCTGGTCGGAAATCAGCATGATTTCTTCACCGTCCAGCACCTGGATGGCGCCGACCAGCCTGCCGTTACGTTCGTTGCTGACCATGGCGATCACGCCCTGGCCGCCGCGCCCGCGCTTGGGGAACTCGTCCATGGCCGTGCGCTTGCCGTAACCGCGTTCGGACGCCGTGAGAATCTGTGCGCCCTGCTCGGGAATCAGCATGGAGATGATGTGTTGCCCCTCGGCCAGACGCATGCCGCGCACGCCACGGGCAGTACGCCCCATGGTGCGCACCTTGCTCTCCTTGAAGCGGATAACCTTGCCGCCATCGGAGAACATCATCACTTCACGGGCACCGTCAGTCACGGCGGCAGCGATCAGGGTGTCGCCCTCTTCCAGCCGCAGCGCGATCAGACCGGAGCTGCGCGGCTTGCTGAACTGCACCAGCGGAGTCTTCTTCACGGTGCCGTTAGCAGTGGCCATGAAGATATAGGCGCCGGTAGTCTCATCCTTATCTTCTGCGCCTTCAGCCTCGTCGCCGTCTTCGTCGTCAGCCAGATCCTCGACTTCGTCCTGCTCGACCAATACACCCTCAATATCATCCTGCTCTTCGCCTTCCAGCGCCTGCTGGCGCAAGGCTTCCAGATCCACCTGCAGCATCGCGGTGATGCGCTCGCCCTCGTCTAGCGGCAGCAGATTGACCATCGGGCGACCACGCGCGGTACGCGAGGCTTCCGGAATCTCGAAGGTGCGCAGCCAGTAGACCTTGCCCTTGCTGGAGAACAGCAACAGCGTGGCGTGGCTGTTGGCGACCAGCAGGTGCTCGATGTAGTCCTCGTCCTTCACCCCGGTGGCCGACTTGCCTTTGCCACCCCGACGCTGGGCCTGATAGGCCGCCAGCGGCTGGGACTTGGCGTAGCCACCATGGGAAATGGTGACCACGCGCTCTTCTTCGGTGATCAGATCGGCGATGGTCAGGTCGACCTGGGAGGCGACGATCTCGGTACGACGATCATCACCGAAGTCAGCCTTGACCTGCTCCAGCTCCTCGCGGATGACCTCCATCAGACGCAACGGGTTGGTCAGGATGCGGATCAGCTCGCCGATCTGGGTGAGGATCTCCTGGTACTCGGTCAGCAGCTTCTCGTGCTCCAGACCAGTCAGGCGGTGCAGACGCAGCTCGAGGATCGCCTGGGCCTGATCGGGCGACAGGTAGTACTTGCCTTCACGCAGGCCGAATTGCGGATCGAGGTCCTCCGGGCGGCAGGCTTCAGCCCCGGCGCGCTCGACCATGGACTCCACGGCGCTGGATTCCCAGGCGGTGGCGATCAGGCGTTCCTTGGCCTCGGCCGGCGTCGGCGAGGTCTTGATCAGCTCGATCACCGGATCGATGTTGGACAGCGCGACGGCCTGACCTTCGAGGATGTGGCCACGCTCGCGGGCCTTGCGCAACTCGTAGACGGTCCGCCGAGTCACCACTTCGCGGCGGTGACGGACGAAGACCTCGAGCATGTCCTTGAGGTTCAGGGTGCGCGGCTGGCCATCGACCAGAGCCACCACGTTGATGCCGAACACACTCTGCATCTGGGTTTGGGCATAGAGGTTGTTGAGCACCACCTCGCCTACTTCGCCACGGCGCAGCTCGATGACCACGCGCATGCCGTCCTTGTCCGACTCGTCGCGCAGTTCGGTGATACCTTCGAGCTTCTTCTCCTTAACCAGCTCGGCGATCTTCTCGATCAGCCGCGCCTTGTTCAGCTGATAGGGCAGCTCGGTGACGATGATCTGCTGGCGACCACCGACCTTGTCGATGTCTTCGATCTCGGCACGGGCGCGCATATAGATGCGCCCACGGCCAGTGCGATAAGCCTCGATGATGCCGGCGCGACCGTTGATGATGCCCGCGGTAGGGAAATCCGGACCGGGGATGTACTGCATCAACTCATCGACGGTCAGCTCCGGGTTGTCGATCAGCGCCAGGCAGCCGTCGATCACTTCGCGCAGGTTGTGCGGCGGAATGTTGGTGGCCATACCCACGGCGATGCCGCTGGAACCGTTGACCAGCAGGTTGGGAATCTTGGTCGGCATGACCGCCGGGATCTGCTCGGTACCGTCGTAGTTGGGCACCCAGTCGACGGTTTCCTTGTCGAGGTCGGCCAGCAGCTCATGGGCCAGCTTGGCCATGCGCACTTCGGTGTAGCGCATGGCCGCGGCGTTGTCGCCGTCCACCGAACCGAAGTTGCCTTGACCGTCCACCAGCAGGTAACGCAGCGAGAATGGTTGGGCCATTCGCACGATGGTGTCGTACACCGCGGTGTCGCCGTGCGGGTGGTACTTACCGATCACGTCACCGACCACACGGGCGGACTTCTTGTAGGGCTTGTTCCAGTCGTTGCCCAGCTCGCTCATGGCGAACAGCACGCGCCGGTGCACCGGTTTCAAACCATCGCGCGCATCCGGCAGCGCACGACCGACGATCACGCTCATCGCGTAGTCGAGGTAAGACTGTTTCAGCTCGTCTTCGATATTGACCGGTAGAATTTCTTTGGCCAGTTCGCCCATGAGAAACCTGGTTCCTTTTTCTAGTGAAACTTCACACCGCCCTTCCTGAGTGGCGCGAAGCTCGCCATTGCCAGCCAATAGCCAGCAACGACTCACGACAAATCAACGAGTTAAGCCATGGATCTGCGCAGTTGGGAAGACCAAAGTCGGCCCCCTTGAGAACTGCCGGAGATTACCATAAACGCCGCCCCCGCACCTAGCCCGGCCGACACCGGCAAGAGCGGCTGCAGATCGCCTCAGTGCAGGCGTTTACGACACATCAATTGCGCCATTTTCGCCGCATCGGGACGCTCGACCACGCCCTTCTCGGTGACGATGTAGTCGATCAGATCGGCCGGAGTGACATCGAACACCGGATTGACCGCCTCCACCTCGGCCGCCACCCGCTGCCCGCCGAGCTCAAGCAACTCGCTGCCGGCACGTTCCTCGATGGGGATGTCATCGCCACTTTCCAGATTCATGTCGATGGTCGAACTGGGCGCCACCACCATGAAGCGCACGCCGTGGTGCATGGCGTTGACCGCCAGCTGATAGGTGCCGATCTTGTTGGCCACGTCGCCATTGGCGGTGATGCGATCGGCGCCGACTATGACCCAGGTAATACCCTTGGTCTTCATCAGGTGAGCCGCCGCCGAATCGGCATTCAGGCTGACAGGAATGCCTTCGTTGATCAGCTCCCAGGCAGTCAGCCGCGACCCTTGCAGCCAGGGCCGGGTTTCGTCGGCATAGACGCGCTCGACCAGTCCATCCAGATAGGCCGCACGGATCACCCCCAGCGCCGTGCCGAAGCCGCCGGTGGCCAGGGCGCCGGTGTTGCAGTGGGTCAGCAGGGCCTGGGGATTACCCTGATGCTTGCGAATCAGGTCGACACCGAGTTGGGCCATGGTCAGATTGGCCTCGCGGTCGCTGAGATGGATGGCCACGGCCTCCGCCTCCAGCGCCAGCAACGGATCCTCGCCCGGCTTCAGGCGCCCCAGGCGCTCGCGCATGCAATTGAGCGCCCAGAACAGGTTGACCGCAGTCGGCCGCGACTCGGCCAGCCGCTGAAAGTCCTCCTCCAGCGCCGCCTGCCAGTCACCGCCAGCAGCCAGCCGCGCACGCACACCCAACGCCACCCCGTAAGCAGCACTGATGCCAATAGCCGGCGCACCGCGCACCACCATGCTCCGGATCGCCTCAGCTACCGCCTCTGCGGACTCGTAGGCCAGCCAGCGCTCTTCGAGCGGCAGCAGGCGCTGATCGAGCAGATACAGTACGCCACCCCGCCAATCGATGGCCTTCACCTTCTCCGCCGCCAACAATTGCTCGCGCATGGCCTACCCCCCTCAGAAACAAAAGCCGCGGATTATAGCGAGCCGCCCTGCGAGGCGCTCGGGTATACTGCGACCTCCGCAGAATACCCCGCTGGAAACCCATCATGCCTGACCCGTCTGCCCCACTCGACCTGCTGCTGCTGCCAACCTGGCTGGTACCGGTCGAACCGGCGGGCGTGGTCTTGCAGGATCACGGCCTGGGCATCCGCGACGGGCGCATCGCCCTGATCGCCCCGCGCGCCGAGGCGTTGCGCCAGCCGGCCAAGGCCATCCGCGAACTGCCAGGCAGCCTGCTCACCCCCGGCCTGATCAACGCCCACGGCCATGCGGCGATGAGCCTGTTCCGCGGCCTGGCCGACGACCTGCAACTGATGACCTGGCTGCAGGAGCACATCTGGCCGGCGGAGGCCAAGTGGGTGGATGAGAACTTCGTCCGCGACGGCACTGAACTGGCCATCGCCGAACAGCTGAAAGGCGGCATCACCTGCTTCGCCGACATGTACTTCTTCCCGGAAATCGCCAGCGAACTGGTGCACAAGAGCGGCATTCGCGCGCAGATCAGCATCCCGGTGCTGGACTTCCCCACCCCCGGCGCGCGCGATGCCGACGAGGCGCTGCGCAAGGGCCTGGCGCTGTTCGACGACCTGCGCCTGCATCCGCGGATCAAGGTGGCGTTCGGCCCCCACGCCCCTTATTCGGTGAGCAACGACAAGCTGGAAAACATCCGCGTGCTGGCCGAGGAACTGGACGCCGGCATCCATATGCACGTGCAGGAAACCGCCTTCGAGGTGCAGCAGAGCCTGGAACTGCACGGTGAACGGCCGCTGGCGCGCCTCGCTCGGCTCGGCCTGCTCGGCCCGCGCTTCCAGGCCGTGCACCTGACTCAGGTCGACGACGACGACCTGGCCCTGCTGGTGGCAAGCAACAGCAGCGTGATCCACTGCCCGGAATCCAATCTCAAGCTGGCCAGCGGCTTCTGCCCGGTGGAGCGTCTATGGCAGGCCGGCGTCAATGTGGCGGTCGGCACCGACGGTGCAGCCAGCAACAACGACCTCGACCTGCTTGGCGAAACCCGCACCGCGGCCCTGCTGGCCAAGGCCGTGGCCGGCTCGGCGACCGCCCTGGATGCCCATCGCGCCCTGCGCATGGCCACCCTCAACGGCGCCCGCGCCCTCGGCCTGGATGAAGAAACCGGCTCGCTGGAAGTCGGCAAGAGCGCCGACCTGGTCGCCTTCGACCTCTCGCGCCTGGCCCAGCAACCGGTCTACGACCCGGTGTCGCAGCTGATTTATGCCAGCGGCCGCGACTGCGTGCAGCACCTCTGGGTCGGCGGCAAGCAGCTGCTGGATGCCGGCCAGCTGACCCGCCTGGACGAGCAGCGCATTACCGCCACTGCCCGCAGCTGGGGCGAGCGCATCGCCGGGCAGCGCGGCGCCGGCCACTGAATTTCGTTTCATAGGAGCCTTTATGAGCAACGTCGATCACGCTGAAATCGCCAAATTCGAGGCCCTGGCCCACCGCTGGTGGGACCGCGAGAGCGAATTCAAGCCGCTGCACGACATCAACCCGTTGCGCGTCAACTGGATCGACGAGCGTGCCAAGCTGGCCGGCAAGAAAGTGCTGGACATCGGCTGCGGCGGCGGCATCCTCAGCGAGGCCATGGCCCAGCGCGGCGCCACCGTCATGGGCATCGACATGGGTGAAGCGCCGCTGGCCGTGGCCCAGTTGCATCAGCTGGAATCCGGCGTCGAGGTCGAGTACCGGCAGATCACCGCCGAGGACCTGGCCGAGGAAATGCCCGCGCAGTTCGACGTGGTCACCTGCCTGGAAATGCTCGAGCACGTGCCCGACCCGGCTTCGGTGATCAGCGCCTGCCAGCGCCTGGTCAAGCCCGGCGGCCAGGTGTTCTTCTCCACCATCAACCGCAACCCCAAGGCCTACCTGTTCGCCATCGTCGGCGCGGAATACCTGATGCGCCTGCTGCCACGCGGTACTCACGACTTCAAGAAGTTCATCCGCCCCTCCGAACTAGGGGCCTGGAGCCGCGCCGCCGGCCTGCAAGTCAAGGACATCATCGGCCTGACCTACAACCCGCTGACCAAGCACTACAAGCTGGCCGCGGATGTCGACGTCAACTACATGATCCATACGCTCAAGGAGGAGTGATGCGTCTACAAGCAGTACTTTTCGACATGGATGGCACCCTGCTCGACAGCGCGCCGGACTTCATCGCCGTGACCCAGGCCATGCGCGCGGCTCGCGATCTGCCGCCGCTGGCTGACAAGGTGATCCGCGATCAGGTGTCGGGCGGCGCCCGCGCCATGGTCGCCACCGGCTTCGCCATCGACCCGCAAGATCCGGCCTTCGAGGCCCTGCGCCTGGAGTTCCTGGAACGCTATCAAGACCATTGCGCGGTGCTGACCCGGCCGTTCGACGGCATTCCCGAGCTGCTCGCCGACATCGAACAGGCCAAGCTGATCTGGGGCGTGGTGACCAACAAGCCGGTGCGTTACGCCGAGCCGATCATGCAGCAACTGGGCCTGGCGCAGCGCTCGGCGGTGCTGATCTGCCCGGACCATGTGACCAACAGCAAACCCGATCCGGAAATGCTGCTACTGGCCTGCCAGCAGCTGGACCTGGACCCGGCCAGCGTGCTGTTCATCGGCGACGACCTGCGCGACATCGAGGCCGGCCGCGCCGCCGGCACCAAGACCGCGGCGGTCACCTACGGCTACATCCACCCGGACGACAATGTCCGTCACTGGGGCGCCGACGTCGTCGTCGACCATCCGTTGGAGCTGCGCACGGTGCTCGATCAGGCGCTGTGCAGCTGCTGAGTGCCCAAGCGTAGGGTGGAAAACCGCAAAGCGTTTTCCACCAAGTGCCGGTGGATGCAAGAGCGGCATCCACCCTACCCATGAGAGAGATTTTGTGATGTTCGACTATTCCGCCCGCCCCGACCTCCTGCAAGATCGAGTGATCCTAGTCACCGGCGCCGGCCGCGGCATTGGCGCGGCGGCGGCCAAAACCTTCGCCACCCATGGCGCTACCGTCCTGCTAGTGGGCAAGACCGAAGAAAACCTCAACCAGGTCTACGACGAGATCGAGGCGGCCGGCCATCCGCAGCCGGTGGTCATTCCCTTCAACCTGGAAACCGCGCTGCCGCACCAGTACGACGAGCTGGCGGCAATGATCGAAACGGAGTTCGGTCATCTCGACGGCCTGCTGCACAACGCCTCCATCGTCGGTCCGCGCACGCCCATCGAACAGCTCTCCGGTGAAAACTTCATGCGCGTCATGCACATCAACGTCAACGCCATGTTCATGCTGACCAGCACCCTATTGCCGCTGCTCAAACTGTCCAAGGATGCCTCCGTAGTGTTCACCTCCAGCAGTGTTGGTCGCAAGGGCAAGGCTTACTGGGGCGCTTATGGCGTGTCCAAGTTCGCCACCGAGGGCCTGATGCAGACCCTCGCCGACGAACTGGACGGCACCAGCGCCGTGCGCGCCAATAGCATCAACCCCGGCGCCACCCGCACCAGCATGCGTGCCCTGGCCTATCCCGGGGAGAACCCGGCGAACAATCCACTGCCCGAGACCATCATGCCGGTCTACCTCTACCTCATGGGCCCCGACAGCCAGGGCGTCAACGGCCAGGCCTTCGACGCGCAATAACCCGGCACTGCACAACCTCTCGCGCCAAAACCTTCGGCAGCGCTAAGCCCACCACCACCCTGGGCTTAGCCTGTCAGCGCCTCTTCCTCCGACGCACACTGCACCGGCCCACGAGCAGCCCGGCCAACGCCGGAAAACCGGCAACTCACTTATGTGACCGGCATCACATTGCCAGCATTTCGCCAAACAACCGGCAAAAGATAGCCGCCAGCCACCCTGCATTAGCAGCAAGTCATTGAAATTCATGAATTTTAATAAAATTGAACCGACTGGCACGGAATTCGCTCTAACCCCGTTGTCGTCGCGCGATGCGCCAGAGGTTCTACATTCATGGTTCCCCCGAGCAAAACCAACACCATCGATTTCGATGCCGCCAAGCTGCAGCGCCTGGGCTTTGCCGGCACACGCACGCCTTCGCTGCGACCGATCAGCCTGGGCCAACTGCGCCAGCAACTGAACCTGCAATTGCAGACCAGCCTGGAAATCGAAAAGATCCTCGCAGTGCTCTTCCGCGAAGTGCAGCGCCTGATCCCCCTGGCGGCCCTGGCCTACCAACAGCCGGCCAGCAACCTGCGCCTGGAACTCGGCGAGCGCGCCACCCACTCGGCCGGCTACCACCTGAGCCATGAGGGCGAATACCTTGGCGAACTGATTTTCCGCCGTAACCTGCGCTTCAGCGACGACGAACTGGGCCAGCTCGAGTCCCTGCTCGCCAGCCTGCTGTTCCCGCTGCGCAACGCCCTGCTCTACCGCACCGCCCTGCAGAGCGCCCTGCGCGACCCGCTGACCGGCACCGGCAACCGCATCGCCATGGACCAGGCCCTGCAGCGCGAGGTCGACCTGGCGCGGCGCAACCTGCAGCCACTGTCCTTGCTGATGATCGACATCGACCACTTCAAGCGAATCAACGACAGCTACGGCCACAGTATCGGTGACGAGGTGCTCAAGGCCGTGGCTGCGACCCTCAAGGGCCAGCTGCGCAATATCGACATGGTGTTCCGCTTCGGCGGCGAAGAGTTCCTTATCCTCCTCTCCAATACCAACCGTGAAGCCGCCGCCCTGGTCGGTGAGCGCCTGCGCCATGGGGTGTTGAAGCTGCAATGCGCGGTACAGGAACAGGTGCTCGAACTGTCCGTCAGCCTCGGCTGCGCTACCCTGCTGCCCGGCGAGTCAACCGACAGCCTGCTGCGCCGCGCCGACAATGCGCTGTACGTCGCCAAGCGTGACGGCCGCAACCGCCTGACCATGGCGGGCTGAGTTCAGCCAAAGCCGAAGCCAATAAAAAAGGGACTCGACGAGTCCCTTTTTTATTCATTGCCGGTTTATTCCGGCTTGCGCCCACGGCCAAAGCCCGGCCGCTGCCCTTCAGCCGCCGGCGGCCGGCGCTTGGCCGGTGCTGGCTTGCGTGCCGGACGATCGGCCAGCTCCACCGCCGGACGCCCGGCCTTGCCGCCGCCCGAACGTTTCTTGTTCACGTCAGCAGGCCGCTCAGCCACCGGCGTGCCACGCTTGCCGGCCGGTCGTGGGGCGCGCTCGGCCGACTCGCCGCGCTTTGGATTACGTGACGGACGCTGCTCGGCGCCGTCACGTGGTGCGCGAACCGGACGCTCAGCGCCATCACGTGGCGCACGAACCGGACGTTCGGCACCGTCGCGCGGTGCGCGCGCCGGACGCTCGGCGCCATCACGCTGCGGACGCGCCGGACGCCCGCCTTCGGCACGCGGGCCGGCACCAGGGCGCAAGGTGCGCTCCGGACGCGCGGCACGACCGACCGGCTTGGCCGATTTGCGCTGTAGACGATCGAGCTTGTCGCGGGCCTTTTCCTTCATCGCCGGCAGCTCTACCGCCTCCAGGCCGACTTCGGCGCTGAGGATGTCGATTTCACGCTGCCCCATCTCGCGCCAGCGGCCCATGCTCAGGTCGGAGGTGAGGAACACCGGACCGAAGCGCACGCGCTTCAGGCGGCTCACCACCAGACCCTGGGACTCCCATAGGCGGCGCACTTCGCGGTTGCGGCCTTCCATCACCACGCAGTGATACCAGTGGTTGAAGCCTTCGCCGCCGGGTGCTTGCTGGATATCAGTGAATTTCGCCGGACCGTCTTCGAGCATCACGCCGGTCTTCAGGCGCTCGATCATCTCGTCGTCGACCTCGCCGCGCACGCGCACGGCGTACTCGCGGTCCATCTGGTAGGACGGGTGCATCAGCCGGTTGGCCAGTTCGCCGTCGGTGGTGAACAGCAGCAGACCGGTGGTATTGATGTCGAGACGGCCGATGTTGATCCAGCGCCCTTCCTTCGGCTTCGGCAGGCGATCGAACACGGTCGGCCGACCTTCCGGGTCGTCGCGGGTGCAGATCTCGCCATCGGGCTTGTTGTAGATCAGCACGCGGCGCACGGTCTCGCGCTGCTCCTCGCGCTTGAGCAGGCGGCCATCGACGGTGATGGCGTCATGCAGATCGACGCGCTGGCCCAGGCCGGCGACCACGCCGTTGACCTTGACCCGGCCTTCGCTGATCCAGGCTTCGGCGTCGCGACGCGAGGCGAGGCCGATGCGGGCCAGGACTTTCTGCAGTTTTTCCCCGCTGGGGCTGTATTCGGACTCACTCATGCTAGGCACCTCCCGGTGTGTCAATCGGTGAAAGGGCGCGCATCATACGCGGATCACTGTCACGGCGCACGCGACAACGGACATGGGGTGAGGCTAGTCGAGCGCCTGCGGCCTGTCAGCCCTGGCGCCGGCCGCTGGTGGCCAGTTCCTCAATGCTGCGTTGCCGGCGTCTCGTCCTCGTCCGGCGCCAACGGCTCGGCGGGCTCGGCCAGGTCGTCGAAGTCGGTCCTCAGGTCCTGCTCCATGGCATCCAGTTCGGCCAGCAGACTGCTGAAGCTGAGCTCATCGCGCGGTAGCACGTCGGCCTCCGGCGCGCTGAGGTCGGCCCGCGCCTGCAGCGCCTCCGGCACCGGCAGATCCTCATCGAAGCCCAGCACCGGCTCGGGCTCCAGCTCACGCAGAACGGCCAGCGGCGGCAGTTCGTCGAGATTCTTCAGGTTGAAATGGTCGAGAAACACCTTGGTGGTGGCGAACATCGCCGGCTTGCCGGGCACATCGCGATAGCCGACCACGCGGATCCACTCGCGCTCGATCAAGGTTTTGACGATATGGCTGTTGACTGCGACGCCACGGATATCCTCGATCTCCCCGCGGGTGATCGGCTGGCGATAGGCGATCAGCGCCAAAGTTTCCAGCAGGGCGCGGGAATAGCGCTGCGGGCGCTCCTCCCACAGCCGCCCGACCCAGGGCGCGAAGCTCTCGCGCACCTGCAGACGGTAGCCGGAGGCGACCTCCTTCAACTCGAATGCCCGCCCTTTGCAGGAGCGGCCGAGAATCGCCAGGGCCTCCTTGAACAGCGCCGGCTCCGGCCGCTCGCCTTCTTCGAACAGCTCTTGGAGACGCTCCAGCGATTGCGGTTTGCCGGCGGCGAGGAGAATGGCTTCCAGCAGCGAGGCCAGTTGCTTGGGATCTGAAAGGTTCATCATTCCACTCGTGCCCGCACGTGGATGGCTGCAAAGGGCTCATTCTGCACCAGCTCGACCAGCGATTCCTTGATCAGCTCGAGCACCGCCATAAAGGTCACCACCACGCCGAGACGCCCTTCCTCGGCCAGGAACAGCTCGACGAAAGGCACGAAACCGCCGCCCTTCAGGCGTTCGAGCACTTCGCTCATGCGCTCGCGGGTGGACAGCGCCTCGCGGGTAACCTGGTGGCTCTCGAACATGTCGGCGCGGCGCAGCACTTCGGCCATCGACACCAATAGCTCCTCCAGGCTGATTTCCGGCAGCAGCTTGCGCGCCCGCGCCTCCGGGGCGTCCAGGCGCGGCACATTGAGGTCGCGGCCGACCCGCGGCAGCAGGTCGAGGCCCTCGGCCGCCACCTTGTAGCGTTCGTATTCCTGCAGACGGCGAATCAGCTCGGCGCGCGGGTCATCCTCTTCCGCCTCCACCTCGGCGGAGCGCGGCAGCAGCATGCGCGACTTGATCTCGGCGAGCATGGCGGCCATCACCAGATACTCGGCGGCCAGCTCCAGGCGCACCGACTTCATCAGCTCGACATAGCCCATGTATTGGTGGGTGATGTCCGCCACCGGAATGTCGAGGATATCGATGTTCTGCTTGCGGATCAGGTACAGCAGCAGGTCGAGTGGCCCTTCGAAGGCTTCGAGAAAGACCTCCAGGGCGTCCGGCGGGATATACAGATCCTGCGGCAGCTCGGTGACCGCCTGGCCATAGACCAGGGCGAACGGCAGCTCCTGCTGGGCGCCGGCCTGGCTCGCGGAAGGGTCGTCGGGCGAAATGTCCTGCATGGCGTTCTCGTGCTCAGGGTGGCCGGCAAGCGGCACTACTCATGGAGGAACCGCCTGAGCGGTGTCGGGGTCAACCGTAAGAGCGTCGCTGCAACATTCTATCGACTTAAAAGAATTGCTGTCGCCGCACTCGGTGCCAAACTACATATGTCGTAATAAGTCGTAAGAGTCCTGATCGCAACTGAGGGTGATCATGATGAAAACCTTAGCTATGACGTTCGTCGCTTTACTGCTGTTGACTTGTTTGACCGCCTCCCTGCCGCTGCCGGCAGAGGCGGCGATGGTTTCCACGCAGGAGGCCGTGGCCGCCCAGATGCTGCAGGAAGACCGCGATAAAGTCCGTGACTTCCTCGACCGGGCGACCGTGCAGGAAAAAATGAAAGTCATGGGTATCGATGCGACCCTGGCCAAGAGTCGGGTCGACGCTTTAACGGCACAGGAACTGGCGAGCCTGGCGCAGCGCATCGATACGCTGCCGGCAGGCGGCGCGCTCAGCACGATGGATATCGTCATCATCCTGCTGATCGCCATCCTGATTGCGATAGCGGTCTAGCCCGGCCTTATCAGTCAGGCGACTCCAGGCGCGGTGTTGCTGCGCCTGGAGCCTGATCGTGCTCTACACCAGCTCGGCGAAGGGCGCCGGATCACCGCAGCCGACGCGGATCACCTCTACCTCGTCATTCACCAGACCGATCACGGTGGAGGCTTCCAGACCGCCGAAACCGCCATCGATGATGAGATCGACGTGGTGTTCCAGCACCTGGCGCATGTGGTGGGGGGCACTCATCGGCAGGCTTTCGCCGGGGAGAATCAGGCTGCTGCTGATCAGCGGTTCGCCGAGTTCGGTCAACAAAGCCTGGGCGATCGGGTGGGCCGGCACGCGCAGGCCGATGGTGCGGCGCTTGGGATGCAGGAGCATGCGCGGCACTTCGCGGGTGGCATTGAGAATGAAGGTGTAGGGCCCCGGGGTATAGGTCTTGAGCAGGCGGAAAGCCACGGTATCCACCTTGGCGAACAAGCCCAGCTGCGACAGATCACTGCAGACCAGAGTGAAATTGTGCTTGTCGTCCAAGCGGCGCAGGCGGCGAATGCGCTCTACCGCGGTCTTCTCGCCGATCCGGCAACCCACCGCGTAGGACGAGTCGGTCGGATAAACGATCACCCCACCGGACTTGATGATGTCCACGGCCTGTTTGATCAGGCGCGCCTGGGGATTTTCCGGATGAACCTGGAAGAATTGACTCACGGTGACTCCCTGTTCAGCAGGCAGCAAGGCGGCTGTGGCCATGATCAAAACGCGTCCAGAGCGGCAGCAGATCATCTGGCAAGGGCCGATACATGCCCAACTCAGACCAGTCTCCCGGCGCATGAAAGTCACTGCCGGCAGTCACCAGCAGGCCGAACTCCCGCGCCAGGATGGCCAGGCTGCCGACCTGCTCGGCCGGCTGCATGCCATTGACCACTTCCAGCGCCTGACCGCCCGCCGCGACGAAGTCCGCAATCAGCTTGCGTCTCTTGCTGCGGGTGAAGTCGTAGTGCCAAGCGTGCGCCAGGCTGATCCAGGCGCCCGCCTCTCTCAGCGTAGCAACCGCCTCGGCCAATGTCGGCCAATGTTGTTTGACGTCGCCGAGCTTGCCGGCGCCCAGCCACTTGCGAAAGGCCTCGGCGCGGTCGCGCACATGCCCGGCGCGCACCAGGAATTCGGCGAAATGTGGCCGCGCCGGCGCATTGCCGCTGTCACCCAACTCCTGCTGCACCGCCCGCGCACCGTCGAAAGCCCCGGGCATGCCTTTGGCCGCCAGGCGCGCGCCGATTTCCTCGGCCCGTAGCCAGCGGCTGTCGTGCAACTCGGCGGTGGCCTTGAGCAAGGCCGGGGCATCGGCGGCGAAGGCGTAGCCGAGCACATGGATGGTCGCCCCGCCCCAGGTACAGGACAGCTCGATACCGTTGATCAGGCGCATATCCAGTGCTTGCGCCGCGGCCTGGGCCTCATCCAGACCTTCGAGGGTGTCGTGATCGGTCAGTGCCAGCACACGTACACCGCGGGCATGCGCACGCGCCACCACCTCGGCAGGGGCCAGGGCGCCATCCGAAGCAGTGCTGTGGCAGTGCAGATCGACATCCATGGGGGGCCGCCTTCGCTTCTGGTTTACGGCTTTCGCCGTCGGGGTTGTTTGTTATTATGCCGGCACATCCCGCTCCTGGCTGCCACTGTGAAACAATTCATCGACTTCATCCCGCTCATCCTGTTCTTCATCGTTTTCAAGCTCGATCCCCGCACCGTCGAACTGGCTGGCCACAGCTACATGCTCGGCGGCATTTTCAGCGCCACTGCGATGCTGATCGCCAGTTCGGTGGTGGTCTACGGCACCCTCTTCCTGTTGCAGCGCAAGCTGGAGAAGGGCCAGTGGCTGACCCTGGTCGCCTGCCTGGCATTCGGCACCCTGACCCTGGTGTTTCACAACGAAACTTTCCTCAAGTGGAAGGCCCCGGTGGTCAGCTGGCTGTTCGCCATCGGCTTCGCCGCCAGCCATTTCATCGGCGAACAGCCGCTGATCCAGCGCCTCATGGGCCATGCGATCCAGCTGCCGCAGGCAATCTGGACGCGCCTGAACATCGCCTGGATCCTGTTCTTCCTTATCAGCGGCGCCGCCAACCTGTTCGTCGCCTTCACCTTCCAGAGCATCTGGGTCGACTTCAAGGTGTTCGGCAGCCTGGGCATGACCCTGCTGTTCCTGCTTGGCCAGGGCATCTTCCTCGCCCGCCACATGCACGATGGCGACGGCCAAACCACTCCCTCCGTGACCAGACCCAAGGACTGACATGCTCTACGCGATCATTGCCACCGATGTAGCCAATTCCCTGGAAAACCGCCTGGCCGCCCGCCCCGCGCACCTGGCCCGGCTGGAACAGTTGAAAACCGAAGGCCGTCTGGTGCTGGCCGGCCCGCATCCGGCAATAGACAGCAACGACCCGGGCGCCGCCGGCTTCACCGGCAGCCTGGTGGTAGCCGAGTTCGACTCGCTGGCCGCCGCCCAGAGCTGGGCCGAGGCCGACCCTTATCGCGCCGCTGGCGTGTATGGCGCGGTGGTGGTCAAGCCGTTCAAGCTGGTGCTTCCGTAACAGCCAACTGCAGTGCGCAACACGCCGATGACAACCTGCTGGAAATAGGAGTTCCGATGCGTCAAGGTCCGCTGTCCCTGTTGTTCGCTGCTCTGCTGCTGAGCCAGCCGCTGCAAGCCGAAGAGGCCGCACCGATCAGCCCTGAAAATACCGTGCCTGCCATTGCCTCTCCCGATGCCACTGCGCTTGCCGCGCTGGAGCAGCGTTTGGCGGAAAGCGAGCAGCAGCGCGCCGAGCTGGCCAGCCAGCTGCAAAACAATGCCGGCGAACGCGAAAGCGCCCAACTGAGCCGCCTGCGCCAGGAAAACCAGCGTCTCAAGCTGCAGCTCAACCAGGCCCTGGCCGAACAACCGCCGCAGCTGCTCGGTGAACAGCAACAATGGTTTGCCGCCGGCGGCGGCGTCGGTCTGCTCGGTGTGCTGCTCGGCGTTCTGCTGCGCGGCCGGCGCAAAGCCCGCCGCGAATGGCTGAACTGAAGCGCGCATGAGCGATTTACTGCTGATCGACGACGACCGCGAGCTGTGCGAACTGCTGGTCAGTTGGCTGACCCAGGAAGGCTTCCGGGTCAGCGCCTGCCATGATGGCGGCAGCGCCCGAGCCGCCCTCGCCGCCCAGTCCCCGGATGCCGTGGTGCTGGACGTCATGCTGCCCGACGGCAGCGGCCTGGAACTGCTCAAGCAGCTGCGCAGCGATCACCCGGAACTGCCGGTGCTGATGTTGTCGGCCCGCGGCGAACCGCTGGATCGCATCATCGGCCTGGAGCTGGGCGCCGACGACTACTTGGCCAAGCCCTGCGATCCCCGCGAGCTGACCGCCCGCCTGCGCGCCGTGCTGCGCCGCAGTCAACCGCCGGCGAGCTCCGGCCAGCTGGAGCTGGGCGACCTGTGCTTCAGCCCGGCCCGCGGCGTGGCGACTATCGGCGAGCATGAGGTGCTGCTGACCGTCTCCGAGGGGCGTCTGCTGGAAACCCTGCTGCGCCAGCCCGGCGAGCCGCTGGACAAACAGGAACTGGCGCAACTGGCGCTGGGCCGCAAGCTGACCCTCTACGACCGCAGCCTGGACATGCACGTCAGCAATCTGCGCAAGAAGATCGGCCCGCACCCCGATGGCCGTCCGCGCATCCTGGCGCTGCGCAGCCGCGGCTACTACTACAACCCCTAGGGCCTGTATGAAAAGTCAGCCGAGCGAAGGTCAGGCAAGGCGCAATGCAGCGAAGCGGAATAACAGCCGAAGGCTGGCCCGCAGGGCGAGCGCAGCGAGTCAAATGGTGAGGAAGCGGAGTTTACGAGCTGTAAATGAGCATTCCGAACCACTTTTTAACGCAGCATCACTGAGCGCAGGCACTTTTCGTACAGAGCCTAAAGCGCGGCTGACACCGGCCCAACAGCCCTTTACCCAAGCTTTACCCTGGCCTGACTGCCCTTGACCTTGGCATCCCTACACTGGGCTCATCCGGCGCCTGGCCGGAATCGAGACAAGGAGATAGACCATGCGCAAGACCCTGATCGCCGCACTGTTCGCGGCCGCCCTGCCGACCATTGCCCTGGCCATGCCCGACGCCGGCCCGCACCACGGTGGCCAGCACGGCCCGCGATTCTTCAAAGAGCTGAACCTGAACCAGGAGCAGCGCCAGCAGATTGGCCAACTGATGCGCGAGCAGATGAAAGGCCGCCACGCCATCACCGAGCGCTACCTGGAAAAACTGCCGGCCGCCGAGCAAAAGGCCATGCAGGACGAGCTCAAGGCCCAGCAGGACAAGACCCAGAGCGCCATCCGCGCCAAGCTGACCCCGGAGCAGCAGAAGCAATTCGACGAATTGCAGAAGAAAATGGCCGAACGCCGCGCCGAACGCGCCGAGTTCGAAGCCTGGAAAGCCGAGAAGGCGCAGAAAGCCCAGTAAGCGCCGCGCCAACCACCCGCCCATCGGTCCCCGGACCGATGGGCTTTTTGCCGTTAAGGAGAGCTTGTGCGTTCACTGTTCTGGCGCATCTTCGCCAGCTTCTGGCTGGCCATCGCCCTGGTCGCCGGGCTGTCGCTGCTGTTCGGCCGCGCGGTCAATCAAGACGCCTGGATCGTCGCCCGCCACCCCGCGCTCAAGGACCTGGCCAGCGACTGGGCCGCCGTCTACGAACAACGCGGCGCAGCGCAGGCGCAACGACTGCTGGAGCAGCGCAAGCACCACTTTCGCATCAATATCCAGGTGCTCGACGACAACGGCGAGGCGCTGGTGCAGGGCACTTTCCCCCCACGCGCGGCGGCCTACGAGGCGCGCCATGGTGAGCGGCGCCTGCCGTGGCGGCGGCTGACCGAGGAATACCAGAGCCCGAGCGGCGAGTCCTACCTGTTCATCTACCGCATTCCCTACCCGGAGCTGGACGCCTGGCACCGCAGCAGCCTGCTCTGGCCGCTCAGCGCCTTGGCCATCGCCCTGGTGGTGCTGACTGCCTTCAGCCTGTTGCTGACCCTCTCCATCACCCGCCCGCTGGATCGCCTGCGCCGCGCCGTGCATGCGCTCGGGCGCACCGCCTATCAACAGAACAGCCTGGAGCGCCTGGCCAAGCGCCGCGACGAGCTGGGCGTGCTGGCCGGCGACTTCAACCGCATGGGTCAGCGCCTGCAAGGCCTAATCGGCAGCCAGCGCCAGCTGCTGCGCGATGTCTCCCACGAGCTGCGCTCGCCCTTGGCGCGCCTGCGCATCGCCCTGGCCCTGGCCGAGCGCGCCGACCCCGAGCAACGCGAGGCGCTGTGGCCGCGCCTGAGCCAGGAGTGCGACCGGCTGGAGGCGCTGATCGCCGAAATTCTCGCCCTCGCCCGCCTCGACGCCGAGCCCGGCGCCGCGCAGCCGATCGACCTGCAGGAGCTGCTGCGAGACCTGCGCGAGGATGCGCTGCTGATCGCCCCGCAACAGGAGATTCGCATCGACTGCCCCGCCGACCTGCAGCTGCAGGGCTGGCCGGACATGCTGGGCCGGGCGCTGGACAATCTGCTGCGCAATGCCCTGCGCTTCAATCCGCCGGGCCAGGCCGTGGACGTCAGCGCCCAGGCCGACAACGGGCGGATCTGCATCCAGGTCCGCGACCACGGCCCGGGGGTGGCACCGGAGCATCTGCCGCAGCTTGGCGAACCGTTCTTCCGCGCCCCGCAGCAGGCGGCGCCCGGACATGGCCTCGGCCTGGCCATCACCCGCCGCGCCATCGAACGGCACGGCGGGCGGTTGGAGCTGGCCAATCACCCGAACGGCGGCTTTATCGCCCGCCTGGAATTGCCGCGGCTCCCCGCCGGCTATGCCAGCGCACCGGCTTAGAACCTGTTCGCACGCTCGGTAACTCACCTCTCCCTCTCCCCAGCCCTCTCCCGTAAACGGGAGAGGGGGCAAAAGCGGCTTCTACGCGCCCTATAACTCCACTCTGGATATGGCTCAAAAGCTCGTGAACAGGCTCTTAGCTCCAGACCTGGACAAAATCCGCCGGCTCCAGCGCCGGCGGGCTGCGCCGTTCACCCTCCACATTGCCGAGGTAGATGAAGCCCACCACCTGCTCGTGCGCGTCCAGCCCCAGGCCCGCGGCGACATGGCGGTCATAGGCCATCTCGCCGGTGCGCCACATCGCCCCTAATCCCTGGGCATGGGCGGCCAGCAGGATGCCATGGGCGGAGCAACCGGCGGAGAGCAGCTGCTCGCCTTCCGGCACCTTGGGATGGGCCTGCAGGGTGGCGACCACCACCACCATCAGCGGCGCCCGCAGCGGCATGGCGCGGGCCTTGGCCAGAGCCTCCGGAGTGGCCGCCGGATTCTTCTGCAGCAGCGCCGAGGCGAACAGCTCGCCGAGCTTGTCCCGCGCCGCGCCCTCGATGCTGAGAAAGCGCCACGGCCGCAGATAGCCGTGATCCGGCGCGCGCAAGGCGGCACGGAACAACAGCTCACGCTGCGCGGCAGTGGGCGCCGGCTCCCGCAATCGGGCCAGAGATACACGGTTGAGCAGAGCGTCGAGAGCCTCCATCGGCCACCTCCTGAAACTGACGAGGCGGCCATGATAGCCGATCAGGCCAGTCGATCCGGGCGCAAATGCGCTTGTTACGGCGGGCTGCGCTGGAGCTGAGCGAACGCGGCCTGAAGTAACGCCGAGATGAACACTTCAGGCGACTATTCTATTTAGCGCGACCCACCCGTTAAGCCCCACTCACTGTGATTTACAGGCGAACTGCCACGAGTAGAATGGCACCCTTTTCGCCCGCACGATCGAGCCCCGTCCATGCCTCTGGCAACCCTACGCATCATCGGCTTCATCCTCGGGATCTTTCTCATCACCCTGGCCGTCAGCATGGTCGTGCCGATGCTGACCCTGCTGGTGTTCGAGCGCACCGATGACCTCAATGCGTTCCTTTGGTCGAGCCTGATCACCTGCATCGCCGGCCTCGCCCTGCTGCTTCCCGGCCGCCCGCAACACCTGCACTTGCGTCCACGCGACATGTACCTGCTGACCACCGCCAGCTGGGTCGTGGTGTGCTGCTTCGCCGCCCTGCCGATGGTGATCATCCAGCGCATCAGCTACACCGACGCCTTCTTCGAGACCATGTCGGGTATTACCACCACCGGTTCCACCGTGCTTACCGGTCTGGATAGCGCCTCACCGGGCCTGCTGATCTGGCGCTCGATGCTGCACTGGCTGGGCGGCATCGGCTTCATCGGCATGGCGGTGGCGATCCTGCCGCTGCTGCGGGTCGGTGGCATGCGCCTGTTCCAAACCGAGTCCTCGGACTGGGGCGAGAAGGTCATGCCGCGCTCGCACATGGTCGCCAAGTACATCCTGTGGACTTACCTCGGCCTGACCCTGTTCGGCTGCCTGGCCTTCTGGCTGGCCGGCATGACCCCGTTCGAGGCGTTCAACCATTCGATGTCGCTGATTTCCACCGGTGGCTTCTCCACCTCAGACGCCTCCCTGGCGCACTGGCCGCAGCCGGCGGTGCACTGGGTCGCGGTGGTGATCATGATGCTCGGTAGCCTGCCCTTCACCCTGTTCGTCGCCACCGTGCGCGGCAACCGCCAGGCGTTGCTCAGGGATCACCAAGTCCGCGGTTTCGTCGGCTTCCTGCTGCTGACCTGGCTGCTGTTCGGCACCTGGTTGTGGCAAAACTCCGAGCACGCCTGGCTGGACGCGGTGCGCATCGTGGCGGTCAACGTCACGTCGGTGGTCACCACCACCGGTCTGGCCCTGGGCGATTACACCCTGTGGGGCAGCTTTTCCATGCTGCTGTTCTTCTACCTGACCTTCGTCGGCGGCTGTTCGGGCTCCACCGCTGGCGGCCTGAAGATCTTCCGCTTCCAGGTCGCCTTCATCCTGCTCAAGGCCAGCCTGCAGCAGCTGATCCACCCGCGCGCGGTGCTCAAACAGCAGTACAACGGCCACACCCTCGACGACGAGATCGTCCGCTCGCTGATCACCTTCACCTTCTTCTTCACCATCACCATCGGCGTGATCGCCCTCGGCCTGGCCCTGCTCGGCCTGGACTGGACCACCGCGCTGACCGGCGCGGCCACCGCGGTGTGCAACGTCGGCCCCGGCCTCGGCCCGATCATCGGCCCGGTCGGCAACTTCGCCAGCCTGCCGGATGCGGCCAAGTGGCTGCTGACCATCGGCATGCTGCTCGGCCGCCTGGAGATCCTCACCGTGCTGGTGCTGTTCACCCGTCCGTTCTGGCGGCATTGAGGCGGCGCCTTTGGTGACCGCCAGCCGCCTCCACTAGAATGCCGTCCATCGCCCCTTAGAGCCCGACTTCATGGCCCTGCCGACCCTGCGCACCATCGGCTTCATCATCGGTATCTTCCTGATCACCCTGGCCATCAGCATGGTCGTGCCGATGCTCACCCTGCTGATCTACGAGCGCACCGGCGACCTCAACGCCTTCCTCTGGTCGAGCCTGATCACCTTCGTCGCCGGCCTTGCCCTGGTAATCTCCGGCCGCCCGGAGAAGATTCACCTGCGCCCGCGCGACATGTACATGCTGACGGTCAGCAGTTGGGTGACGGTGGGCCTCTTCGCCGCCCTGCCGTTCCTGTTCGCCCATCGCCTCAGCTACACCGACGCCTACTTCGAGAGCATGTCCGGCATCACCGCCACCGGCGCCACCGTGCTGTCGGGGCTGGACAACATGTCGCCGGGCATCCTCATCTGGCGCTCGCTGCTGCACTGGCTCGGCGGCATCGGCTTCATCGGCATGGCGGTGGCGATCCTGCCGATGTTGCGCATCGGCGGCATGCGCCTGTTCCAGACCGAGTCATCGGATCGCACCGGTGACAAGGTCATGCCACGCTCGCACATGGTCGCCAAGTACATAGTGCTCAGCTACGTCGGCATCTCGCTATTCGGCACCTGGGCGTTCTGGGCCGCCGGCATGAACCTGTTCGACGCCATCAATCACGCCATGTCGGCGATCTCCACCGGCGGCTTCTCCACCTCCGACCAGTCCCTGGCCAAATGGCAGCAGCCGGCCGTGCACTGGGTGGCGATCCTGCTGATGATCCTCGGCAGCCTACCGTTCGCCCTCTACGTCGCGACCCTGCGCGGCAATCGCTGGGCGCTGCTCAGGGACCAGCAGGTCCGCGGCCTGCTCGGTCTGCTGTTGTTCACCTGGCTGGTGATGGGCACCTGGTACTGGCTGACGACTCAGCTGCACTGGCTGGAGGCCGTACGCCACGTGGCGTTCAACGTCACCTCGGTGGTCACCACCACCGGCTTCGCGCTCGGTGACTACAGCCTGTGGGGCAATTTCTCGCTGATGATCTTCTTCTACCTGGGCTTCATCGGCGGCTGCTCCGGCTCCACCGCCGGCGGCATCAAGATCTTCCGCTTCCAGGTCGCCTACATCCTGCTCAAGGCCAACCTGTACCAGTTGATCCACCCGCGCGCGGTGATCAAGCAGCAGTACAACGGCCATCGCCTGGACGAGGATATCGTCCGTTCGATCCTGGCCTTCTCGTTCTTCTTCACCATCACCATCGCCGCCATCGCCCTCGGCCTGGCCCTGCTCGGCCTCGACTGGATGACCGCGCTGACCGGTGCGGCCAGCTCGGTCTGCGGGGTCGGCCCCGGCCTCGGCGAGATCATCGGTCCGGCCGGCAACTTCGCCACCCTGCCGGACGGCGCCAAGTGGCTGTTGACCCTGGGCATGCTGCTCGGCCGGCTGGAGATCGTCACCGTGCTGGTGCTGTTTATGCCGACGTTCTGGCGGCACTGACCAGGCCGCTGAAAAACTACTGCACTCGGCTATGCAGCGTTGCAACGCAGCGAAGCGGAGTAACAGCCGAAGGCTGGCCCACAGGGCGAGCGAAGCGAGTCAATCAGCCTCAGAAAGCGGCTTGCCGCTAACGCGCTTTAGCGCGACCCGAAGGGCGAGTGCAACGAGTCATGCTCATTTACAATTCGTAAACTGCGCTTCTTCGGCTGATTTCGTCTTGCCTAGCCTTCGCTCGCTACGTTTTTCAGCGGCCTGTCATATGCAGTCACAGGCGCGCGCGGTACTCGCCCGGGGTCTCGTCGAACCAGCGGCGGAAGGCACGGAAGAAGTTGCTCGGGTCGGCGAAGCCGAGCAGGTAGGAGATTTCCAGCAGCGTCAGGTTCGCCTGCGCCAGGTACTGCACAGCCAGTTCGCGGCGGGTGTCGTCGAGCAGCTGCTGGAAGCTGGTGCCCTCCTCCTGCAGGCGTCGCTGCAAGGTGCGCTGCGACAGGTGCAGGGCCATGGCGACCGCATCACGCTTGGGTTCGCCCTGCGGCAGCAGGCGGCACAGCACCTGCCGGGCCTGATGGGTGACCCGACTGCCGGAGAAGCGCGCCAAGTAGTCGCCGGCGAAGCGGTCGTGCAGTTGCGCCAGCGCTTCGTTGGCACTGGGTAGCGGCGTCTCCAGGTCGGCGCGCTCGAAAATCAGCGCGTAATGCTCGGCGTTGAACTTCAGCGGCGCCTGGAACACTTGCTGATAGGGCGCCAGATCGGCGGGCGGATCGCCCTGGAAGAGCACCTGGCGCGGCCGCAGCGGCGTGCTGGTCATCCAGCGGCAGAAGGCCAGGGTGTAGGCCAGCGAGGCCTCGGCACTCTGTCTGGCTGGCGCCAGACGATCGCCGTGGATCGCCAGGATCAGCGCATAGCTGTCCCCCAGCGGCCGAAAGCTCAGGTCGGCGCCTTCGGCGATGATCCGCTGGTAGCGCACCAGACGGGCGAAAGCCTCCTTCAGGTTGCGGCTGGACATCGCCGCATACCCCACCACATGGAAGGACGCCGGACGTACCACGCTCGCCATGTTCAGGCCGATCGCCGGATTACCGGACAGCTGTACGGCGCGCTCCCACAGGCGGGTCATGCCATCCTGGGGGAAGCGCGCATCCGGGTCACTCAGCGCGGCGTAATCCAGGCCCAGTTCGGTGAACAGCAGCCGGCAGTCCACGCCGCCCATTTCCAGGGCCTGCACTATGCCCAAGGCCCAACTAGAGGAGGTGGTACGTTCGCTCATGGCGTCTTCTTATGTTCGGCGGATCAACGGCCCCAGCGGCGCCAACCTGGCGGCGCAAGGATACTAAACTGGCACTTAATGTCACTGGCTGGGCGGGACACTCGCCCTAGACTGCCAGAACCATAACGACAAGAGGTGTGTGATGAGCACGCAAGCCGCCGAGCGTTTCCACAGCTTCGCCGAGTTCTACCCCTACTACCTGCAGGAGCACAGCAACGACGTGTGCCGCCGCCTGCACTACGTCGGCAGCCTGTTGGTCCTGAGCATCCTCGCCTACGCCCTGTTCACCCAGCAATGGTTGTGGCTGCTGGCCGTGCCGTTCGCCGGCTACGGCTTCGCCTGGGTCGGCCACTTCTTCTTCGAGAAGAACCGCCCGGCCACCTTCAAATACCCGCTGTACTCCTTCCTCGGCGACTGGGTGATGCTCAAGGATGCCTTTACCGGGCGCATCAGGTTCTAGGCTGCGCCAGCGCGATGACTCGGGCCGGCATTGCCGGCCTTTTTGTTCCGGCGCGGCACCCAAGGCCAGAAGGCTGTCCCGTTCGGTCACTGACGGAAGTCGGCCAGGGCCTAGACTGGAGAGGTCCCACAACCCTCACAAAAGGACGCCCTGATGAACGCCCACGCCCAATTCACCCATATGGAAGACGGCACGGCCGAAGACTGGCGCATCATTGCCCAGGACTTCAGCCAGTACGCCGCGCAATTGCCCGACCGCATCCTCACCCACCTCAAGCTGTTGGACGGTGACTTCGGTGGCTTCCCGGTGGACCGCCTGACCCACTCGCTGCAGACCGCCACCCGCGCCTACCGCGACGGCAAGGACGAGGAATATGTGGTCTGCGCCCTGCTTCACGACATCGGCGACACCCTCGGCTCGTACAACCACCCGGACATCGCTGCGGCCATGCTCAAGCCCTTCGTCAGCGCGGAGAACCACTGGATGGTGGAGAAGCACGGCATTTTCCAGGGCTACTACTTCTTCCACCATCTGGGCATGGACCGACACCTGCGCGAGCAATTCAAGGACCACCCGCAGTACCAGGCGACCATCGAGTTCTGCGCCCGCTACGACGCCGCCGCCTTCGACCCGCAAGCCGAGACCCTGCCGCTGGAGTTCTTCGAACCGATGCTGCGCCGGGTATTCGCCCAGCCCAAGCAATCGATTTACAAGGCGGCCATGGAGCAGAACCACAGCTGACGCAGGCGCTGCACTCCCTCCGTGCGGCAGCCTACTTGGCTGCCACACGGATGCTGGTTATGATCCCCAGACAGTCAAAATATTGTCCCTTTCGGGGCAGCCAGGCGCTCGGCAGAAGCGTCAGAAAATCAGCAGGGATCGTCTCAGCCCCATGAAGTCAGCCAGCGCCATCGCCTCCAGCGGCCTTCCCACCCCGTCGCTGCGCGAGTACTACTCGCGCGTGCTGGCCTACATCAGCACCGCGGCGACCGTCGCAGCCGGCACCTATGCCCAGTACTTCGGCTACGAGATCCTCTGGCTGGTGCCTTACACCCTGCTCTACCCGCATCTGGCGCACCAGCTGAGCCTACGTTTCAGGCGGGACTATCCGCAGCAGACCACCCTCGGCCTGCTGTCCGTCGATGCCCTGCATGCCGGGGTCGGTGCCGCACTGCTGGGCTTCTCGGTGGTGCCCTGTCTGATGAGCCTGCTGATCCTCAGTTTCAGCTCGCTGTTGATCGGCGGCCTGCGCTACTTCGGGCTGTCGTTGCTGCTCGCCCTCAGCGGCACGCTGCTCGTCGGCGTCACCCTGCAACCGGAGCTGAAGAACGGCACGCCGGCGCTGGTAGCGCTGGTGAGCATCCTGTTCAGCACCCTGTTCATCGCCATCACCGCCTATTTCATGCACCAGCAGGGCCTGCGTCTGGCCCAAGCGCGCAGCGAGATCAAGCGCGAGCAGGAAAAGGCCGCGCGCCTGGCGCGCAACCTGGCCAAATACCTGTCGCCGCAGGTCTGGGAATCGATCTTCAGCGGCAAGAAGAGCGTGCGCCTGGAAACCCAGCGCAAGAAGCTCACGGTGTTCTTCTCCGACATCAAGGGCTTCACCGAGCTGTCCGAGGAGCTGGAAGCCGAGGCGCTGACCGACCTACTCAACAACTACCTCAACGAGATGTCGAAGATCGCCCTCAAGCATGGCGGCACCATCGACAAGTTCGTCGGCGACAGCGTCATGGTGTTCTTCGGCGACCCCAGCAGCCAGGGCGCTAAGAAGGACGCGGTAAACGCGGTGTCGATGGCCATCGTCATGCGCAAGCACATGAAGGTGCTGCGCCAGCAATGGCGCGCCCAGGGCATCACCAAGCCGCTGGAGATCCGCATGGGCCTCAACACCGGCTACTGCACGGTGGGCAACTTCGGCGCCGATACGCGCATGGACTACACCATCATCGGCCGCGAGGTGAACCTCGCCAGCCGCCTGGAAAGCGCGGCGGAAGCCGGCGAGATCCTGATCTCCCACGAGGCCTACTCGCTGGTCAAGGACGTGATCATGTGCCGCGACAAGGGCCAGATCACGGTCAAGGGCTTCACCCGTCCGGTGCAGATCTACCAGGTGGTCGACTTCCGCCGCGACCTCGGCGCCACCTCCAGCTACCTCGAGCACGAACTGCCGGGCTTCTCCATGTACCTGGACACCAACGGCATCCAGAACTACGACAAGGAGAAGGTGATCCAGGCGCTCAACCAGGCCGCCGACAAGCTGCGCGACAAGATCATTCTCTGAACAGGCCCCACGGATTGCCGGCTAAGCCAGCGAACGGCCAGGCGAAATTGAACTTTCCATTCGCCCAGCAAGCGACCAACAGCGCTATGGCCCCCAACCCAATCTTGTCTATCCGTCTGTAGCCGGCCCGGAAACCCCAGCGGCTCAGTGCTGCAGATGGCCGTACAGTCTGGCATAGAGCCCGCCTTCGGCGATCAGCTGCTGGTGATCGCCATCCTCGGCGATATGCCCGCCATCGAACACCAGCACCCGATCCGCCTGTTTCACCGCCGACAGGCGGTGGGCGATGATCAGCGTGGTGCGGCCGTTGAGGAAGCGGCCGAGGGCCTGGTGCAACGCGTATTCGGTGGCGGCATCGAGGGCCGAGGTGGCCTCGTCGAGGATCACCACCTTGGGTTCGGCCAGCACCATGCGGGCAATCGCCAGGCGCTGGCGCTGGCCGCCGGAGAGGCGCACGCCGGAACGCCCGACCACGCTGTCCAGGCCCTGCGGCAAGGCATGGATGGTGTCCGCCAGCTGGGCGATTTCCAGCGCGCGCCAGCAGGCCTCGTCACTGCGTGAGCGGCCCAGGGTCAGGTTGGCGCGCACGCTGTCGTTGAACAGGGCCGGATGTTGCAGCACCACCGCGACGTTGTCGCGCACCCGCTCCAGGCCGATCTCCTCGAGGCTGCTGCCGCCGAAACGGATGGTGCCGACCTGCGCGCTGTAGAGCCCCAGCAGCAGTTGCACCAGGGTGCTCTTGCCGCCGCCGCTGGCGCCGACTATGGCGACCTTCTCGCCCGGCGCGATGGCCAGACCGAGGTCCTCCAGCACCGGCTCGTCGCGATAGGCGAACGTCAGCCCACGCACCTCGATACCCACGGTTTCGCGGCCCTTGAACGGGTCGACTGTGCCGGCATGCTGCGGCTCGTCGGCACGCGCCAGCAGCTCGTTGATGCGCGCGAGCGCACCACCGGCGGCGTAGAAGGCGTATTGCAGGCTGAGCAGCTGCTCGACCGGGCCGATCATGAACCACAGGTAGCTGAACACCGCGAGCATCTGGCCGATGGACAGGTCGGAGAACAACACGGTGAGCATCGCCGCGGCGCGAAACACGTCGATGCCGAACTGGAACAGCAGGCCACTGGCGCGCGCCGCCGCATCGCTTTTCCACATCGAAGCCACGGCATAGTCGCGCACTTCCTGGGCGCGCAGACCGAGGCGGCCGAGGAAGAAACCCTGGCGGTTGCCGGCACGCACTTCCTGGATGGCCTCGAGGGTTTCCGTCAGTGCCTGGGTGAAGCGCGCGGTGCTGTCGTTCTCCAGCTTCTTCAGGTGTTTGACCCGCTTGCCCAGTTGCACCGTGGCGTAGATCACCAGCGGATTGAACAGCAGGATCAGCAGCGCCAGTTGCCAGTGCATCCACAGCAGGATGGCGGCGGTGCCGGTCAGAGTCAGCACGGCGACGAGGAAGCGGCTGAGGGTTTCGCCGACGAACTTGTCGAGGGTGTCGAGATCGGTGACCAGGTGGGTGGTCACGGTGCCGCTGCCGAGGCTCTCGTACTCGCCGAGGGAGATGCGCTTGAGGCGCTCGATCAGGCGGATGCGGATGCGGTAGACGATGTCCTTCGACAAGCGCGCGAACAGGCGCGCCTGCAGCACGTTGAAGACCAGGGCGCTGCCGCGCAGCAATAGGGTCAGCGCCACCATCAGGCCGATATAGCCGACTGCGCTCTGCCAGCTGGCGGGGAGGAAATGGTCCATGACCTTGAGCGCCGCATCGCCCTGCTTGAGCAGCACTTCGTCGACCAGCAGCGGCAGCAGCAGGGGAATCGGCACGCTGCACAGGGTCGCCAGAACGGCAACGGCGTTGGCCAGCAGCAGGGCTTTCTTGTGGCGCAGGGCCAGGCGACGGATTTCCGCCCAGCTCAGGCGATCACGCATGGGCGCCGCGCTCCAGCCAGCGCGCCAACAGCGGTGCCAGTTCGTCGAGCGGCTGGTAGCCGTTGGTCAGCAGGGCCAGCTGGCCGTTGCGCTCGGCCAGCAGGGTGGGAAAACCGGCGATGCCGAGATCCTGCGCCCAGGAGAAATCGGCGGCGGTGGCCGCCCGTTGCTCGGAGCGTTCGAAGGCATCGACGAACACGATCCGCGGCAAGCCGACCGCCTCGGCCAACTCGACCAGCACCGCGGTCTGGGTGACATCGCGCCCCTCGACGTAGAACGCCCGCTGGATGCGCTTGACCAGCGGCCAGGCACTGGCCGGATCGAGGCTGCGGGCGGTAACCAGGGCACGACAGGCCGGCTCGGTGTCGTAGACGAAACCCTCGGGCAAGGCGCCGTCGAAACGGAACGGCTGGCCGCTGGTGCGCAGCACCTCATGCCAGTGCTCGAGGATGTAGTTGCGGGTGGTCGGGTCGAGCGCCGCTCCGCCGCCGGTGCGCAGCCCTCCGGCCACCAGATGCAGCGGCACGCCGGCCGTCTGCGCCTGCTCGGCGAGGGCTTCGACCACCGGGGCGAAACCCCAGCACCAGGAACACATCGGGTCCATCACATAGAGCAGGCGGGCGTGCATCGGTTCAGGACTCGGCTTTCAGTCGCGGGTTATAGCCCAAAGGATGGGGCTGATTGCGCGCTTTGGCCAATTCGATCTGCTTCTGCCGCTCGCGGGCGCCGGCACGGGTCTTCTCGCTCAGCGAATCCCAGCAATGCGGGCAGCTGATGCCGGCGACGTAGTGCAGCGACTGGCGATCCTCCAGCGAAATCGGCATGCGGCAGGCGTGGCACTGGTCGAACTCGCCCTCGCTGAGGTCGTGGCGCACGGTCACCCGGTTGTCGAACACGAAACAGTCGCCACGCCAACGGGTCTGCGCCTCGGGCACTTCTTCCAGATATTTGAGGATGCCGCCCTTGAGGTGGTAGACCTCCTCGAAGCCCGCACCGAGCATGTAGCTGGAGGCCTTCTCGCAGCGGATGCCGCCGGTGCAGAACATCGCCACCTTCTTGTGCTTGGCCGGATCGAAGTTGGCCTTGATGTACTCGGGGAACTCACGGAACGACTTGGTTTGCGGGTCGATCGCGCCTTTGAAGGTGCCGATTGCCACTTCATAGTCGTTGCGGGTGTCGATCAGCAACACCTCGGGGTCGCTGATCAGCGCGTTCCAGTCCTGCGGCTCGACATAGGTGCCGACCTGACTGTTGGGGTCGACCCCCTCCACACCGAGGGTGACGATTTCCTTCTTCAGCTTGACCTTGGTGCGGTAGAACGGCTGCTCGTCGCAGTACGACTCCTTGTGGTCGATATCGGCGAAGCGCGGATCGCGTTTGAACCAGGCAAGCAAGCCGTCGATGCCCGCGCGGCTGCCGGAGACTGTGCCGTTGATGCCCTCTTCGGCGAGCAGCAGGGTGCCCTTGATGCCGTTGTCGAGCAGGGTTTGCAGCAGGGGTTCGCGCAGCGCGATGTAGTCCGTCAGGGTGACGAACTTGTACAGCGCCGCCACGACAATGTTCTGAGTCATGCGGGGTACTTCCTTCCAGTGGTCGCCCGCGTAAAGGGCGGACCGGGTGATAAACAGCAGCGCCGGCTATTGGGCCGGCGCTGTCGGGAAGTTTACCAGAAAGAAGGCGCCGTCGACCTGCGGCCAAGCGGCGCAGAGCGGCTCAGGACTCGAGCTTGCTGCCGCCCCGGCAAGTCGGCGAGTCCGGCGCGCCACCTTGCACGGCCCACTCCTCGGGAGTGTAGGTATGCAAGGCCAGGGCATGGAACTGGCCCATCAGTTCGCCGAGGCTGGCATAGACCTTCTGGTGGCGCTTGACCGCATTCAGGCCGGCGAACACCGGGCTGACCACCACCGCCTTGAAGTGCGTTTCCAGGCCACGGCTGTGCATGTGGCTTTCGTCCAGCACCTCGAGATGCTGGGGTTCCAGCGCGGCCAGCGCCGCAAGGATGCGTTCACGCATGGACATGCAAGGCTCCACTTACGGCTTCTTGGCCGGCGCCGCCGCTTTCGGCTCCAGCTCGCTGGTCATGTCCTCCAGCAGCTTGTTCACTTGTGGAACCGCCGACTCCAGCTTGGCCTGGGTCAGTTGCGCGGACTGCGCAGTCAGTTCCGGCATCTTCTGCAGCATCTTCTTGCCCAGCGGCGATTCGTAGAAGGCCAGCAGATCCTTCAGCTCCTGTTCGGTAAAGTTACTGGTGTACAGCTTGACCATGTCCGGCTTGATCTTGTCCCAACCGACCGCCTTGTCCAGCGCGGTGTTGGCCTTGGCCTGGTAGCTCTCCAGCACAGCCTTCTTGGCCTCCGGCGCCTTGGTCTGGGCGAAGCGCTGGGCGAACATCCGTTGCACCTGGGAGTACACCGGCACCGTCAGTTTGTCGGCATGCGCCAGTTTGAGAAAGCGTTCGGCATTGGCGGCATGACTGGCCGCATCAGCGAACACCTGGCCGCTGACAGCAACGAGGAGAACGGCAGTGCAGAGCGCGCGAATCGGAGTCATCAGGGTTCCTTATCTTCTCAGGAGAGGCCATTCGCCAGGGCGAGCCTCGGGGAGGCCATTCTGCGCCCAGGCCGCGCGGCGCTCAAGCGGGCGAAGACGGGGCTGGCGCGGCAGCAGCGACGAGGCATTCAGCACGGAATGTAACATTGCCAAAGTGCCAGTACTTGCCCATCCTTTAGGGGGATAGGCATGCTCTACGCCCTTCGCCAGGCCGACCTGCCGTTGCGACAGTGGATGCGTCACCTGATTGCGCCAGTGCCTGGCCCGTCTTGAACCGCACACATGGACGTGCACGATGAACAGCCTCAGCTCCATGCCCCTGCAGCCGCTGTGCGATGCCCGCGGCCACTTGCTGCCTGCCGCCATCGGCTGGTCGCCGCGCCCGCAGGTGCATTGCGCCCTGCCCCGCAACCTGTTCCGACGCAAGCGCTGGAATCACTGGTGCATCACCACGCCGCGGTGGATGCTGTCGCTGACCCTCGCCGACCTCGACTACCTGAGCTACGGCGGCGCCTACTTTCTCGATCTCGACAGCGGCCACGCCGTCGCCCACCGTCAGCTGCGCGCCTTCGGCCGTGGCTGTGAGCTGCCGGATACCGTGCTGGAAAGCCACGAGTTCCACCACCCGCACCTGCATCTGAAGGCCGATGCCCAGCCCGGACGGCTGCGACTAACCGTGGCCGCGCCGGATATCGGTGGCCAGCCGCTGCATGTCGCCCTCGACATCCAGCGCCCGGCGCACCTGGACTCGGTCAACCTGGTGGTGCCCTTCGCCGGCAACGGCTTCCATGCCACCTCCCGCCACCTCGGCCTGCCCGCCAGCGGCAGCGTGCAACTGGGGCAGCGGCAGTACAGCTGTGAGCTTGGGCAGAGTTTCGCCTCGCTGGATTTCGGCCGCGGCGTCTGGCCCTTCCATACCCGCTGGAAACGCGCCGCCTTTGCCGCACCCGGCGGCATCGCCGGCAACTTCGGCTCGGGCTGGGCCGATGCCAGCGGCCTGTCGGAAAACGCCCTGTGGTTCGGTGGTGAGCTGATGCACCTGGATTGCCCGGTGAGCATCGAACAGGCGCCGCATAGCCCGCTGGCCCCCTGGCAGCTGTCAACCGCGGACGAGCGCGTCGCCCTGACCTTCACCCCCCGCCAGCTGCATCAGGCGCGCCCGCAGCTTGGCCCCTTCTACGCCGGCACCAGCCAATGGTTCGGCCACTTCGACGGCATACTGCGCGGCCCAGATGGCGAGCGCGTACCGGTGCGCAAAGCCCTCGGCTGGCTCGGCAGCACCAACGCGCGCTGGTAGCCCGGTTTTTTTAAACCGACGGGCGAGGAACCCCGGGGCAACGAAGCGGCCTAAACTGCCGGAAGAGCCTCCGGAGAACCATCATGAGCCGCACCGAAACCGACAGCCTCGGCCCCATCGAGGTCGCCGCAGACGCCTACTGGGGCGCCCAGACCCAACGTTCGCTTATCAATTTCGCCATCGGCCGGGAGCGCATGCCGCTGGCCGTACTGCATGCCCTGACGCTGATCAAGAAGGCCGCGGCGCGGGTCAACAGCCGCAATGGCGACCTGCCGCCGGATATCGCCCGCCTGATCGAGCAGGCCGCCGACGAAGTGCTCAGCGGCGAACATGACGCGCAATTCCCCCTGGTGGTGTGGCAGACCGGCAGCGGCACGCAAAGCAACATGAACGTCAACGAAGTGATCGCCGGCCGCGCCAACGAACTGGCCGGCAAGGGCCGCGGCGGCAAGAGCCCGGTTCACCCGAACGATCACGTCAATCGCGGACAAAGCTCCAACGACTGCTTCCCCACCGCCATGCATATCGCCGCCGTGCAGGCGGTGCAGCATGACCTGCTGCCGGCAATCGCCGAGCTCTCCGGCGGCCTGGCCGAACAGGCGGCGCGCCACATCCGCCTGGTGAAAACCGGCCGCACCCACATGATGGACGCCACCCCAGTGACCTTCGGCCAGGAATTGTCGGCCTTCGTCGCCCAGCTCAACTACGCCGAACGCGCCATCCGTGCCGCCCTGCCGGCCGTCTGCGAGCTGGCCCAGGGCGGCACGGCGGTGGGCACCGGACTGAATGCCCCGCACGGCTTCGCCGAAGCCATGGCCGCCGAGCTGGCGGCGCAGTCCGGCCTGCCGCTGGTCAGCGCACCGAACAAGTTCGCCGCCCTCGCCGGCCACGAACCGTTGGTGACTCTGGCCGGCGCACTGAAGACCCTCGCCGTGGCGCTGATGAAGATCGCCAACGACCTGCGCCTGCTCGGCTCCGGCCCGCGTGCCGGCTTCGCCGAGGTCAAACTGCCGGCCAACGAGCCCGGCAGCTCTATCATGCCCGGCAAGGTCAACCCGACCCAGTGTGAGGCACTGTCGATGATCGCCTGCCAGGTGCTTGGCAATGACGTCTGCATCAGCTTCGCCGCCAGCCAGGGTCATCTGCAGCTGAATGTGTTCAAGCCGGTGATCATCCACAACCTGCTGCAGTCGATCCAACTGCTCGCCGATGGCTGCCGCAACTTCCAACAGCACTGCATCGCCGGGCTGGAGCCGGATGCCGGGCAAATGGCCGCGCATCTGGAGCGCGGGCTGATGCTGGTCACCGCGCTGAACCCGCATATCGGCTACGACAAGGCCGCGGAGATCGCCAAGAAGGCCTACAGCGAAGGCACCACCCTGCGCCAGGCCGCTCTGGACCTCGGCTACCTGAGCGAGGAACAGTTCGACGCCTGGGTGCGGCCGGAAAACATGCTGGAGAGTGGTAACCATGGCTGAGGCAATGAAAAGCGGCGCCACTCCGCTGGAAGGTGACGGCAAACGCATCCTGATGATCTTCGGCACGCCCAAGGCCGGCAGCCTGTGCCATGCCCTCGGCGAGGCCTATGCCCAGGGCGCACGGAGCGAGGGGCATGTGGTGCGCCAGCTGCGGCTCGGCGAGATGGCCTTCGACCCGGTGCTGCGCGGCGGCTACGACCACAACCAGAACCTCGAACCCGACCTGCTGGAGGCGCAGCGGCAGATTCACTGGGCCGAGCATCTGGTGTTCGTCTATCCGGTCTGGTGGGGCGGCCTGCCGGCGCTGCTCAAGGGCTTCTTCGACCGCGTATTCCTGCCCGGTTTCGCCTTCAAGTACCATGGCCGCTCGCAGCTGTGGGACAAACTCCTGAGCGGGCGCACGGCCGATCTGCTGGTCACTCTGGACACCCCGCGCTGGTATTTCCGCTGGATCTACGGCGCCCCGGCGCATCGGCAAATGGTCCGCACCATCCTCGGCTTCTGCGGCATCAAGACCCGTCGCTTGGCCGAGTTCTCGCCGGTACGGCCCTCCTCCGAAGCCCAACGGCAGGACTGGCTACGCCGCGCGGAACAGCTCGGCGGGCGTGTTTGAGCCGGGGTTAGAGTTGTGCGGCGAGCCGCGCCCTCCGGGCGCGCAGGCCGGCCAGCAGCGACGGCCCCAGCGCGGTGAGCGCCGAACCGAGCACCACCAGCAAGGCACCGGCATAGGCGAGCCCGTTCACCTGCTCGGGCTGCACATGCTCCGGCCATAGGCTGGCGGCCAGGGCCACCGAGGCGAAGGTCACCAACGGCGTGATCGCCAGCGTGGCGCTGACGCGCGAGGCTTCCCAATGCGCCAGTGCTTCGGCGAAGGCGCCATAGGCGACCAGGGTATTCAGGCAGCAGGCCAGCAGCAGCCAGCCCTGCAACGGGCTGAGGACGAGCACCTGCTGTGGCTGAGCCCAGGGCGTCAGCACGGCGGCGCAGGCCAGGTAGATCACCATCATCACCTGCACGGAATTCCAAACCGTGAGCAACTGCTTCTGCGCCAGGCCATAGAAGGTCCAGACGAAGGCCGCCAGCAGCACGATCAGTACCCCGGTGGTGTAGGCCGTCAGCGACGACAACAGTTCATCAAGGCGCTGATTGAAGAACAGGCCGAAACCCAGCAAGAGCAGCAGCAGACCGGCGCCCTGGCCGAGGCTGAAGCGCTCGCGAAACACGAACAGGCTGCTGACCAGAAACAGCACCGGTGCCATCTGGATCACCAACTGCGTAGTACCCGCGCTGAGCAGCTCGAGGCCGAGCAGATAGAGCACGTAATTGCCGGTCAGACCGGCGATGGCCACCAGCAACAACCAGCGGCCCTTGCGCCCCAAGGCACGGAAGCTCGGCAGGCGTCTGCTCGCCGCCAGATAGCCGAGCAGGATCGAGCCCGCCACCAGCAGGCGATACCAGGTGACAGTGATCGGGTCCATCGCCGGCAGGACTTCTTTGAGCTGGATCGGCAGCATGCCCCACAGCACCGCGGTGATCAGGGCAAGGAGCAGGCCGTAGAGCCAACGGCCGGAAGAAATATGCATGGCAGCCTCGAAAGGACAGGGCTGCAACAGTCGAGATAGACCTGCGCCAGCCGCAAAGCGGCATTCTAGGCCTGGGCCTGCGACTGACACAGAGACAGTTGGATCCCCGTCTTCCCAGCAACTGTACCGCTGCAGCTGGCGGTTTTCGCCAAGCACTTGGCGTCAAAACCGCACAAGTCGACTCATTTGCGGCGATATGGCGACCAAAAGAAACCATTTGTCGCCAACACCGGCACCTCACAGTCGACCGATTAGACTTAATTCTGCAGTTTCATAATTGTGTAGGTTTGGGAGTGGTCGTCATGTACGGGCAACGGGCGTCAGATCTCAGCGCCAGCACGCATTACCGCAGCGAGCGGATCAGTGCGGTGAACGGCCAGTATTTTTTCTCGACGCGTGAAGGGACTCTGGAAGGCCCGTATTTCACCCGCTTCGATGCGGAGCGGGAGATTGGTCAGTACGTCCGCCGGCAGATCCAGGCCAGCCAGCTGCTCAAGCACCGCAGCCGCTAGCCGCAAACCCTTGCCCCCATAAAAAACCGCGCCTGAGCGCGGTTTTTTTGTTTCATCACACGGCTCAGTTATAGGCCTCGAACAAGCCGGAAGCGCCCATGCCACCGCCCACGCACATGGTGACGATGCCGTAGCGCAGCTTGCGCCGCTGCAATTCACGCACGATGTGGCCGACCTGACGCGAACCGGTCATGCCGAACGGGTGGCCGATGGAGATCGAGCCGCCGTTGACGTTGTACTTGTCGTTGTCGATGCCCAGACGGTCGCGGCTGTACAGGCACTGCGAAGCGAAGGCTTCGTTGAGCTCCCACAGGTCGATGTCGGCGATCTGCAGACCCTTGGCCTTGAGCAGCTTGGGCACCGAGAACACCGGGCCGATGCCCATCTCGTCCGGCTCGCAGCCGGCAACGGTGAAGCCGCGGAAGTACGCCTTGGGCTTGAGGCCCAGCTCCAGCGCCTTGTCCAGGCTCATCACCAGCGTCATCGAGGCGCCGTCGGACAGCTGCGAGGCGTTGCCGGCGGTGACCGAGCCATCCTCGGCGAACACCGGTTTCAGGCCGTTGAGGCTCTCGATGGTGGTGTCCGGACGGTTGCAGTCGTCGCGATCGACCACGCCTTCGACGATTTTCTGCTCGCCGCTGGCCTTGTCCTCGACCAGGTACTTGACCTGCATCGGCACGATTTCATCGTCGAACAGGCCTTCGGCCTGGGCCCGCGCGGTGCGCTGCTGGCTCTGCAGGGCGTAGAGGTCCTGTTGTTCACGGGTGACGTTGTAGCGGCGGGCGACGATTTCGGCGGTCTGCCCCATCGGGTAGTAGATCCCCGGATGTTCCAGCTGCAGGCGCGGGTTGACGAAGTTGTCGCGGTTGACGCTCTTCACCGTCAGGGTGATGGACTCGACGCCGCCGGCGACGATGACGTCGCTGCAACCGGAAGCGATCTGGTTGGCGGCGATGGCGATGGCCTGCAGGCCGGACGAGCAGTAGCGGTTGAGGGTCATGCCCGCCACACCGATGCCCAGACCGGACAGCACGGCGACGTTGCGGCCGATGTTGTGGCCCTGGGCACCCTCGTTGGAGCCGGCGCCGACCACGCAATCGTCGACCAGCAGCGGGTCGATACCGGTGCGTGCCAGCAGGGCGTTGACGCAGTGCGCCGCCATCTCGTCCGGACGAGTCTGGTTGAACTTGCCGCGGAAGGACTTGGCCAGGCCAGTCCGCACGCTGTCGACTATCACCACTTCACGCATGGCACACCTCGTTTTGTTAGCTGGTTGTTATTAACTGATTGTTGTGAGCTGAAGCTAATGGATGAAAACCGGCGTCGAGAATAAGACTTGCCCGCCGCCGGCCGCGACGATTATTCATCCCGCGTATGCGCGCCCATCCCACGCCCGGGTTCAAGCGCGTGCGAAGGCCGCTTCCAGCGCATCGTTGAGGGTGCGCAGCACCTTCACCCGGGCATAGCGCTTGTCGTTGGCCTCCACCAGGGTCCAGGGCGCGATGGCCGTGCTGGTGCGGTCGACCATGTCGCCGACGGCATCGACGTACTGGTCCCACTTGTCGCGGTTGCGCCAGTCTTCCTCGGTGATCTTGTAGCGCTTGAAGGCGATCTGTTCGCGCTCCTTGAAGCGCGCCATCTGCGTGTCCTGGTCGATCGACAGCCAGAACTTCACCACCACCACACCGTAGTTGTGCAGCTGCTCCTCGAAGTCGTTGATCTCGCTGTAGGCGCGCAGCCAGTCGGCCGGTGAGCAGAAGCCCTCGACCCGCTCGACCAGCACGCGGCCATACCAGGAACGGTCGAAGATGGTGAACTGGCGCTTGCCCGGCACGTGCCGCCAGAAGCGCCAGAGATAGGGCTGGGCGCGCTCCTCCTCGGTCGGCGCGGCGATCGGCACGGTACGGTATTGGCGCGGATCGAGCGCACCGGTGACGCGGCGGATCGCCCCGCCCTTGCCGGCCGCATCGTTGCCCTCGAACACCGCCATCAAGGCATGCCGGCGGAAGCGCTTGTCGCTGATCAGCTTGGCGAGGCGCGCTTGTTCGCCCGCCAGCTGCTTCTGGTAGGCGTCCTTACTCAGGGCCAGGCTGAGGTCGAGGCTATCCAGCAGCGCGCGGTTGTCCAGGCTGGCCACCAGCGGTGCGGCATGCGGCTGCAGCCGCTGCGGCTTGTCGGCCTGCAAGGCCGCCTGCAAGCCTTGCAGGAGAATGCGGCCGACACTCAGGCTGCGGTAATAGGGATCGGAACCCTCGATCACGTACCAGGGCGCATATTCGTGGCTGGTGCGGCGCAAGATGCGCTCGGCGCCGCGCACCATCTTGTCGTAGACCTTGGTCTGCTTCCAGTCCAGCACGCTGACCTGCCATTTGTGCCGCGGATCGTTTTCCAGCTCTTTCTGGCGCTCCTTGAGCTTCTTCTTCGAGAGGTGGAACCAGAACTTGAAGATCAGCGCGCCTTCGTCGCTGAACATCCGCTCGGTGCGCACGATCTCCTCGATGGCCTGCCCCATCTCGGCGTTCTTCAGCCGCCCCTCGACGCTGCCGATCAGCATCTGGCTGTACCAGTTGCCGAAGAAGATGCCGATCTTTCCCTTCGGCGGCATCTTGCGCCAGAAGCGCCACTGCGGCGGCCGCGACAGTTCCTCGTCGGTCGGCAGGAGAAAACTCTCGGCCTGGATCAGGCGCGGGTCCATCCACTCGTTGAGCAGTTTGACCGTCTCGCCCTTACCCGCGCCTTCGATGCCGTTGATCAGCACCAGCACGGGGAAGCTGGCGCGCTGCTTCAGCTCGAGCTGCGCCTCCAGCAGCGCTTCGCGCAATTCGATGACCGCGGCTTCGTAGGTTTCCTTGTCGATGGCATGGCCGATTTCCGCTGATTCGAACATAGAACACTCCCTGACTAGACCCGTTCAGCCTAGCGGATGAGGCTGCGCTCTGTGTAGTCCAGAGCGCCGCTGTGATCGGCTAGAATGCGCGTCCAGCCAGCGAGTGCCGTTATGTCCGAGCCCCCTTCCGCCACCTTCAGCCATGCCCAGATCGACTGGGACGACCGGGGTTTACCGCGCTCCAGGGTATTCGGCGACGTGTACTTCTCCAGCCTCGACGGCCTGGAGGAGACCCGCCAGGTGTTTCTCGCCAACAACGAGCTGGCGCCGCGCTTCGCCGCGCTGCCGGAAGGTGGTCAGCTGGTGATTGGCGAGACCGGTTTCGGCACCGGCCTGAATTTTCTCTGCGCCTGGCAGTTGTTCGAGCAAAGCGCCCCGGCCGGCGCCCGCCTGCACTTCGTCAGCGTCGAGAAGTACCCGCTGAGCCGCGCCGACCTGCAGCGTGCGCTGGCCCTGTGGCCGCAGTTGGCGGCCTATGCCGAGCCACTGCTGGCGCAGTACGTGGCCATCCACCCCGGCTTCCAGCGCCTGCTGTTCGCCGAGGGCCGCGTGGTGCTCACCCTGCTGATCGGCGATGCCCTGGAATGCCTGGCGCAACTGGATGCCCGGGTCGACGCCTGGTTCCTCGATGGCTTCGCCCCGGCCAAGAACCCGCAGATGTGGAACGCCGAGCTGTACGCCGAACTGGCACGCCTGTCCGCCCCCGGCGCGACGCTGGGCACCTTCACCAGCGCCGGCTTCGTGCGTCGCGGACTGAAGGAAGTCGGCTTCGAGATGAAGCGGATGCCCGGCATGGGCAAGAAATGGGAGGTGATGAAGGGCCGCTTTGCCGGTCAGTCGCAAAGCGGAGGCAAGCCCTGGTTCGCCCGCCCGACCTTTGTGCCAGCGAGGCGCGAGGCGCTGGTGATCGGCGCCGGCCTGGCCGGCTGCGCCACGGCCGCCAGCCTGGCCGCCCGTGGCTGGCAGGTGGGCCTGCTGGAGCGCCACGCCGAACTGGCGCAGGAGGCCTCGGGCAATCCGCAGGGGGTGCTCTATCTCAAGTTGTCGGCCCATGGCACGGCCCTGTCGCGGCTGATCCTCAGCGGCTTCGGCCACACCCGCCGGCTGCTCGAACGGCTCAAACGCGGCCAGGACTGGGACGCCTGCGGCGTGCTGCAACTGGCCTTCGACGCCCAGGAAGGCGCGCGCCAAGCCAAGCTGGCCGCGGCCTTCGCCCCCGAACTGCTGCGCCCAGTCGAGCAGGCCGAAGCCGAAAGCCTGGCCGGGGTCGCCTTGGCCAGCGGCGGCCTGTACTTCCCCGAAGGCGGCTGGGTGCACCCGCCGGCGCTGTGCCGGCGGTTCGCCGAGCACGCCAACATCCGCCTGCTGACGCACCGGGAAGCCCTGGAGCTGCGCCGCGACGGCGCGCTCTGGCAGGCCTGGGCCGGCGACCGCCTGCTCGCCGAGGCGCCGGTGGTGGTGCTGGCCGGCGCCGCCGAGGTGCGCCGCTTCGCGCAGACCGCCGAGCTGCCGCTCAAGCGCATCCGCGGACAAATCACCCGCCTGCAGCAAACCGCCGCCAGCGCGGCGCTGCACACCGTGGTCTGCGCCGAAGGCTATGTCGCCCCGGCACGCGACGGCGAGCACACCCTCGGCGCCAGCTTCGACTTCGCCAGCGACGACCTGACCCCGACCACCGCCGAGCACCTGGGCAACCTCGGCCTGCTGGCGGAGATCTCCACCGACCTGGCCGCGCGCCTGCAGGTCGCCCAACTCAGCCCCGAGCAGCTCGAAGGCCGCGCCGCGTTCCGCTGCACCAGCCCGGACTACCTGCCGATCGTCGGCCCGCTGGCCGACGCCAGCGCCTTCGCCGCGGCCTACGCCGTGCTCGGCAAGGATGCCCGGCAGACGCCGGACGCGCCCTGCCCCTGGCTCGACGGTCTGTACCTCAACAGCGGTCATGGCTCGCGCGGGCTGATCACCGCGCCGCTGGCCGGCGAGTTGCTCGCCGCCTGGCTGGACGACGAGCCGCTGCCGTTGCCGCGCGCAGTGGCCGAAGCCTGCCATCCCAACCGCTTCCTCCGGCGCCGGTTGATCCGCGGCCAGTGACGCGCCCAGCCCGCCGGCGCCGCCGGTGCTTGGCGAACGATTGGATTGCGCCCTATTGATCCAGGTCAGCACCACGCCGAGCGCAGTGGGTTTGAATGACCACGTTCAACATCAGGGCGAGAGTCCCGTCGTCTACGCCTTAGAACCTGTCTCGGATCTCGCGAGCTAGAGCGAGACAAGGCAAAAACAGCCGAAGAAGCGGAGTTTACGAGTTGTAAATGAGCATTCTGAGGCTGTTTTTAACGCCGTATCGCCGACGCGCAGCAGATCCGAGACAGGTTCTTACCCGAGGGCGTGATCAGCCGCGGAGTACGACTCTTCTGCCCCACCCGGAGGATGGAGGATCACCATGTTCCAACCCGGTCACCTGCACTGCGCGTCCCGCGGTCACGGACAGCGCTTCGATCTGCACCTGCGCTACAGCTTGCGCGACGAGGTCGAGAACGGCCGCTGGGTGGATTTCGACCTGCGCGGCAGCATCGCCGGCCGGCCCTTTCACGAACGCTTCGAGCTGCCGCGCGAACTGGCCTGCAACTTTGCCAGCGCGGCCATGCGCGTGGCCAGCAAGCACGGCCTGCGCCTGCCTGCCGGCACGATGCTGTTCTTGCGCGACGACTATGAGGCGATGTTTTGCGACCTGCGCCGCCGCCTCAAGATCAGGCCCGGCGAGCCGCTCGATCTGCAGCGCCTGGCCGATCTGACCCCGGCGCAGCCGCGCTGCGCGGTGGCCGAGTCGATCATCCGCCACTGACCCGGCGCGGCAGCGGTCATCGTCACCTGGTTGAATTCCACTCACCTCGCCAGCATACTCCCCCCTGTATACATACCCCCATGGGTATACGGGAGAAGCAGCATGACCAGCCCCAACCCCAGCCAGCAGGACGCCATGCTCAAGCGCCTGGCCCGCGTCGAGGGCCAGATCCGTGGCATCCAGGCGATGATCCGCCGCGGCGACGAGTGCGAAGCCATCGCCCAGCAGTTCTCGGCGGCGCGCAAGGCCTTGGACAAGGCCTATCAGGAGATGCTCGCCTGCTTGCTGGAAGAGACCATGCTCGATCCCGACCGCAACGACGCCGAGACCCTGGCGCGGGTCCGCGCGATCTTCACCAAATACACCTGATACTCCCCAGGAGTACCTGAAATGACCGACAGCGTATGCCTGATCGATGCCCAGCACTTTGCCGCCGTCCGCCAGCAAGGCCGGGTGCGCTTCCTGGTCGATGTGCGCAGCCCGGCGGAGTTCCGCGCCCAGCATGTGGCCGGGGCACGCAACGTGCCGCTCGACCGGCTCGACCCGGCGCAACTGGCCACCCAACTCAAGGGCGAAGGCCTGCAACGCGGCGACGAACTCTACCTGCTGTGCCAGAAAGGCCAGCGCGCGCGCCAGGCCGCCGAGCGCCTGCAGCACTTGCTGCCCGGCGTGCAGGTGATCGACGGCGGCACCGAGGCCTGCCTGGCCTGCGGCCTGCCCGGTGCAAGCGCGGCTAGCGGCGTGATCAGCCTGCAGCGCCAGGTGCAGATCGGCGCCGGCAGCCTGGTGCTGCTCGGGGTGACCCTCGGCACCTGGCTGCACCCGGGCTGGTACGGCCTGTCCGCTTTCGTCGGCGCCGGGCTGACCTTCGCCGGCCTCAGCGACACCTGCGGCATGGCCCTGCTGCTGGCGCGCATGCCCTGGAATCGCTGATGCCAGCCATGCTGCTGGAGGCCCTGGGCATCGGCACGGTGCTCGGCCTGCTGCTCGGCCTGACCGGTGCCGGCGGCTCGCTGGTCGCCCTGCCGCTGCTGCTCAGCCTGCACCTGCCGCTGCGCGATGCCATCGGCGTCAGCCTCGGGGCGGTGGCCCTCACCGCCCTGATCGGTGCGCTGCCACGGGCCCGCCAGGGTCAGGTGGCCTGGCGGCCGGTGCTGTTGCTCAGTCTCAGCGGCCTGCCGGGCAACGCCCTGGGTCAGTGGCTGGGCCGCTTCGTCCCCGAAACGCTGCTGCTGATCGGCTTCTGCCTGCTGGTGCTCTGGTCGGCCTGGCGGATGTGGCGCAGCGCCGGGCTGCCGCGCCCCGGCCAGGGACCGCTGCGCAGCCTGCCGCTGGTCGCCATCGGTCTGGGTGTCGGCCTGCTGTCCGGGTTGATGGGCGTCGGCGGCGGCTTTCTGGTCGTTCCCGCGCTACTCTGGTTTACCCCGCTGTCGATGCTGGCCGCCGCCGCCACCTCGATGGCGGTGATCGCCCTGGTCTCCGGCGGCGGCTTCCTGCTCTACCTGAGTGGCGCGCAGCCTTCACCGCTGCTGCTCGGCGGTCTGGCCGCCGGCGGCGCGCTCGGCGTAATGGTCGGCAACCAGCTCGCCCTGCGCCTCGGCGGGCAGTTGCTGCAGCGTTTGTTCGCCCTGCTGCTGGTGGCCACCAGCCTGTCGCTGGCCGGGCAAAAGCTACTGGGAGGTGCCTGACATGCTGTTTCGCCAACTGTTCGATGTCACCAGCTCGACCTACAGCTACCTGCTCGCCGATCGGGGCGAGGCGCTGCTGATCGACCCGGTCAAGGACAAGCTGGACGACTACCTGTGCCTGCTCGGCGAGCTCGAATTGCGCCTGGTGCTGGCCGTCGACACCCACACCCACGCCGACCACATCACCGCGCTCGGCGCTCTGCGCAACGCCACCGGCTGTCGCAGCGGCTTCGGCGCGCAGAGCGGCAGCACCTGCGCCAGCTTCACCTTCGCCGACGGCGAGCGCCTGGCGTTCGGCCGACGCGAGCTGCTCGCCTGGTACACGCCGGGGCACACCGACGACTCCTACTGCTTCCTCCTGCCGGTCACCGCGCATCAACCGGCCCAGCTGTTCAGCGGCGATACCCTGCTGATTCGCGGCACCGGCCGCACCGACTTCCAGAACGGCGACGCCCGCCAGCAATGGGCCAGTTTGCAGCGCCTGCTGAGCCTGCCGGGCGACACCGAGCTGTGGCCCGGCCACGACTACAGGGGCTGGACCCGCTCGAGCATCGGCGAAGAAGCGGCGCACAACCCGCGCCTGCAGGTCGCCGATGGCGAGGCCTATGCGGCGCTGATGGCCGGACTCAAGCTGCCCAACCCACGGCTGATGGACATCGCCGTGGCGGCCAATCGCGCCTGCGGCCAGAGCTGACGGGGCCTGCCAACTTACAACCAACCCGCAAATCCTCCGGTCGGACCCTGTGTGCCCTGGTTGGCACACATCCTCCCCAACGGCCCAACCGGTAAGGCCGGCGCCGCCGCCTTGCTGACGGCGCTCAAAGATCTAAGAGCCTGTTTACGATCTGCTGCGCGTCGGCCATACGGCATTGAAATCGGGCTCAGTAAGCCGCTTGCGGCTAACGCACTTCAGTGCGGCCCGGAGGGCGAGCGCAGCGAGTCATGCTCATTTACAACGCGTAAACTGCGCCACTTCGCCGATTTATTCGCTGGCGCTCACCCTACGGGCCAGCCTTCGGCTGTTACTCCCGCTGGTCGTTGCGCCTTGTCTGGCTCTAGCTCGCAAGATCGTAAACAGGCTCTAAGGAGGCTTGAAGGCCGGCGCGCATGAGAGCAAAGTGCCATAAAAAAGCCCCGGGGCAACATCCGGCGGCCCCAATGAGGTTCGCGGATGCCTCGTCTGTTCCTGGCCTTGCTGCTCTTGTGCTGTGCCATTCCGGCCTCGGCCTCAGCGTCGTTGCTCGCGCCGCTGGATCGGGATGAACTGCGCCTGTCGCTCGGCCCCTACCTGAGCTATCACGAAGATCCCAGTGGCCAGCTCAGCCTCGAGCAGGTGCGAGCCCTGCCCAACGCCGCCTTCATCCCGATCCGCAACCAACACGCCAACCTCGGCAAGAACACCTCGACCTGGTGGTTCAAGGTCCGCCTGAACAACCTGCGCGCGCATGACCTGGCCGGCTATGTGGAGGTCAACTATGCGCTGCTGGATGACTTGCAGCTGTATCTGATCGGCCCGGACGGCCAGATCAAGCGCCAGGCAAGCGGCGATCGGTTCGCCTTTAGCCAACGCCCGGTACAGGTGAACAACTTCTGGTTCCCGGTCGCGCTGCCCGCTGGCGAGACCACCCTGCTGCTGCGCGTGCAAAGCACCAGTACCATTTTCGTCCCGCTGCTGTTCAGCACCTACGCCGCCAGCGCAGCCGCCCAGGAATTCCTGACGGGCATGAACGGCGCCTTCTATGGCGTGCTGTTCGCGATGTTCTGCTACAACCTGTTCCTGTTCTTCTCGCTGCGCGAACCGAGCTATTTCTGGTACCTGGTCTACATCCTCAACATCGGTCTGCTGGCCGCCAGCTTCGACGGCCTGCTGTTTCAGTTGCTGCCCGACCAGATCGCCCTGCAGTCATTCGGCATCAATCTGTTCATGTACCTGCATTGCCTGGCCGCGCTGCAGTTCAGCCGGCACTTCCTGCATACCCAGCGCTTCATCCCGCGCCTGGATCGCCCCTTGCAACTGTTGATGCTGTTGGTGCTGGCCTGCGCGCTGACGGCGCCCCTGGTCGGCCTGCGGGTGTGGAACATCATGGCCAGCCTGGCCACCCTGCTGGTGTCCGTGTGCCTGCTGCTGGGCGGCAGCTACGCCTGGCGCCACGGCCTGCGCTACGGCTCCTACTACATTCTCGCCTGGGGCGTGCTGCTCGGCGCCGTTATCTTGGCCACCTTCGGTTCGCTGGGCCTCGACCTGAACGGCAGCTACGGCTCGATGGTGGCGAAGATCGGTGTCACCATCGAGCTGATTACCCTGTCCTTCGGCCTCGCCGACCGCATCAACCTGCTCAAGGAAGAAGGCTTTCTCTCACGCCAGGCCGCCGAACAGGCGGAGGTCGAGAGCCGGGCCAAGAGCCGCTTCCTGGCCAAGATGAGCCATGAGATCCGCACGCCACTGAACGGCGTGCTGGGCATGCTGCAACTGCTCAAGGAAACCCCGCTGGATCGCAGCCAGCGCTTCTACGTCGACACCATCGCCAGCTCCGGCAGCTCGCTGATGGCGGTGATAAACGACATCCTCGACTACGCCCGGATCGAGTCCGGCAAGCTCAGCCTCGAGCAGATCGAGTTCGACCTCGAAGAACTGCTGTCCGACACCCTCAGCCTGTTCACCGCCCAGGCGCTGGAGAAGAACCTGCGCCTCTACCTCAGCCTCGAGGGCGGCGTGCCGCGACGCATTCAGGGCGACCCGACGCGCCTCAAGCAGGTGCTGATGAACCTGCTGAGCAACGCCCTGAAATTCACCGCCGAAGGCCACGTGGCGATCAACGTCTGCCGCCGCCAGGGCGCCCATGGCGCCGAACGCCTGGTGTTCGCCGTCAGCGACAGCGGCATCGGCATTCCCGATCAGGTACAGACCCAGCTGTTCAAGTCCTTCGCCCAAGGCGACTCCAGCACCACCCGCCGCTATGGCGGCAGTGGCCTGGGCCTGGTGATCAGCAAGGAATTGGTGGAGATGATGGGCGGCCGTATCGAGGTGCAGAGCAGCAGCGGCCAAGGCACGCGCTTCAGCTTCGATATCCCCCTGGACGCCACCAGCCAGAACGACGAACTCGGCGAGTTGCTGCACGGCCGCACCGCCCTGCTCTGCTCGCTCGACGGCCTCGGCCTCGATGCCCTCAGCCGGGTGCTGGGGCGCTGGGGCATGCGCACCGAGCGCTGCCAGAACCCCGAGCGGCTGCTCGACTATTTCGATGACTTCGCCGTGCCGCCGCTGTTGGTGCTGATGTCGCCCTGGCCCGGCAGCGTGTCGCTGTGGCTCGACTCGCTGCGCCCGCGCCTGCAGCCCGGGCTGCGCGTGCTGGTGCTGTGCCCGCCGCAATTTTGTCAGGCGCTGGCTGGCGCCGAAACTCTGCGCCTGCTCAACCTGCCCTTGCCGCTGACGCTCATCCCGCTGCGGGAAACACTGCTGGAGCTGTACCAGGAGCGGCGTAAAGTACCGCGGCCAACCCCGCGTGCCAGCCAACCCGACGGCGATACCACCCCCTGCATCCTGGTCGCCGAAGACAACCCGGTGAACCAGCTGGTGGTCCAGGGCTTCCTGAAGAAGCGCGGCTATAACGTGCGCCTGGTCAACAATGGCCGCGTCGCGGTCAGTGAATACCAACGCGCGCCGCAAGCCATCCAACTGATCCTGATGGACTGCGAAATGCCGGAAGTGGACGGTTTCGAGGCGACCCGGCAGATCCGCGACCTGGAGTGCCAGCTGCACCTCGCCGCGGTGCCGATCGTCGCGCTGACCGCGCACATCCTCGACGAACACCGCCGGCAAGGCGCCGAAGCCGGGATGGACGACTTCCTCGGCAAGCCGCTGGACGGTGCCCTGCTGTACGCCACGCTGGACCGTTATCTGCTCGGCCAGCCGCTGGCCAACGGCTGAAAGCTGAGGGTGAGGCTCGGGGCTGTTAGGTTCTGTACGAAAAGTCGCCGAGCGAAGGTCAGGCAAGGCAAAAACAGGCGAGGACGCGGAGTTTACGAGTTGTAAATGAGCAGTCCGAGCCTGTTTTTAACGCAGCATCACCGAGCGCAGGCAGTTTTCGTACAGAACCTCTAGTATCGGCGCCCGTTTTGGAGAATAGCCATGCTGATCCCCCACCACTTGCTGGAAGCCGGCACCCTCACCCGCCTGATCGAGGACTTCGTCACCCGCGAGGGCACCGACAATGGCGACGACACCGAGCTGGAGACCCGCGTGCAACGGGTGCGCCGGGCGCTGGAGAAAGGCGAGGCGGTGATCGTCTTCGATCCGGAAAGCGAACAATGCCAGCTCGCCCTCAAGCGCGATGTGCCGCGCGAGTGGCTGGAGCAGGGATAGCCGGGTAGGTTGGGCTGAGCGCAGCGAAGCCCAACAGCGGGCGGCACGCTGCGTTGGGCTTCGTCGCTGCGCGCCTCAACCCACAACCTACGGCTGGGAAAAACGCGGACCGAGCAGCACGATGCTGGCGCCCAGCACGCACAGCGCTACGCCCAGCCAGTCGCTGGCCAGCGGCCGGGTGCGTTCGATCAGCATCAACCAGAGCAGCGAGGCCACGATATAAATGCCGCCATAGGCCGCATAGGCGCGCCCGGCATAGGCCGCCTCGACGCGGGTCAGCAGCAGGGCGAACAGCGTCAGGCTGAGCAGACCGGGCGCCAGCCACCAGGCGCTCTTGCCCAGGCGCAGCCATAGCCAGAATGTGTAGCAACCGGCGATTTCGAACAGCGCGGCGAGGAAGAACCACAGATAGTTGAGCATCGGCGAAACTCACGGTGAGGGGTCGAGCGGCATAGCCATCAGGCGAAGCGCGCTCAGCCGCGCAGATTGCCTTCCCGCTCCCAGGCGCAGCGCACCCGCAAGCTGTCCTCTTGCGGGCTGTGAAAGCCCTTCTCCGACTCCCAGCGGAAGGTATGGGTGCCGTTCAATTCGGTTTCCAGATGGACCACGGCGCTGGCCCAGTACAGGCGCTTGAGCAGCGCCTCGAACTGCTCGACCCAGAGCTTCCACTCGTACTCCACCGCGCGGTAGCTGGCGCCGAAGTGGATCACTTGGGTCTGGTACAGCCCTTCGCCCGGCTGCTGGCAGCAGGAGAACATCTCGCGACCGAGAAACGGCCAGGCATTGCCGGCCGGCAAAGCCGCCAGTTCACGCTGGTTGGTGGCTCGACGCACACGCCGCTGCTCCGGATCGGCGGACGGCCAATCGCGAATGCAGCCATAGACGATGGATTCGGACTCCACACGAACACTCCAGAAGCAGAAGGCAGCCTTCTAACACAGGCCAGGCCCTTGGGAAACCGCGGTGCCTGCAAAGCATGCGGCGGTTGGCGCAGACAGAAAAAAGGCGCCAACCGGCGCCTTTTTCTCACAACGGCGTTAGCCGACGAAGCGCGTCGCCAACCAGAACAGGCCGGCTGCCAGGCACACCGTGGTGGGCAGGGTCAGCACCCAGGCCAGCAGGATGGTACGCACGGTGCCACCCTGCAGGCCGCTCTTGTTCGCCACCATGGTGCCGGCCACGCCGGAAGACAGCACGTGGGTGGTCGACACCGGCAGGCTGAACACGTTGGCCATACCAATGGCGCAGGCGGCGGTGATCTGCGCAGCCATGCCCTGGGCATAGGTCATGCCCTGCTTGCCGATCTTCTCGCCAACCGTCAGCACCACGCGCTTCCAGCCGACCATGGTGCCGATACCGAGCGCCAGGGCGACGGCGAAGATGACCCAGAACGGCGCGTATTCGGTGGTCGCGGTGAGGTCTTTGCGCAGCTTGTTGAGGTCGGCCTTCTCCCGCGCGGAAAGGCCTTCGAGCTTGCCCACCTTCTTCGCGGTGTCATCCAGGCAGAGCAGGTAGCGGCGCACCTCGATGCGCTTCTCGGCATCCAGGGCGTTGTAGTCGGTGACGTTCTTGAGATCGGCGAGCAGGGCGGCGATGGTCATCTCGGTCTGCTTCGGCTCGCAGCGGAACAGCTCGGGCAGGTCGGTGTCATTGCTCTTGCCGAGCGCCAGGTAGTCGCCGAGGGTCGCCTGGTTGCGCTCGTAGAACTGGCTCAGGTGCAGGGTGGCGTCGCGGGTCCGCTCGATCTGGTAGGTGGTGCTGTTCAGGTCCAGCACGAACAGGCCGGGCACGATGCCGATCAGCACCAGCATGATCAGGCCGATGCCCTTCTGGCCGTCGTTGGAGCCGTGCACGAAGCTCACGGCCATGGCCGACAGCACCAAGACCAGACGATTCCAGAACGGTGGATGCTTCTTGCCCTTGATCTCCTTGCGGCTCTCCGGGGTGTTGTGCATCTTCGACACCGGCAACCACCACCTCAGCCCCAGCAGCAGCAACGCGGCGACGGCAAAACCAGCCATCGGCGAGAGCACCAGGGAAATGCCGATATCGATCGCCTTCTGCCAGTTGACCCCATCGGCCAGCGAAATTTCGCTGATCAGCGCGTTGGCCAGGCCGACGCCGAGGATCGAGCCGATCAGCGTGTGCGAACTGGACGCCGGAATGCCGAAATACCAGGTGCCCAGGTTCCAGGCGATGGCCGCCGTCAGCAGGGAGAACACCATGGCCAGGCCATGGCCGGTGTTGACGTTGATCAGCAACTCCACCGGCAGCAGATGGACGATGGCATAGGCCACCCCGACACCGCCGAGCAACACCCCTAAGAAGTTGAAGATACCCGAGAGGATCACCGCCAGATGGGCAGGCATGGCATTGGTGTAAATCACCGTGGCCACTGCGTTGGCGGTGTCGTGGAAGCCGTTGATGAACTCGAAGAAGAGCACGAAGGCCAAGGCCAGCACCAGGCTCACGAGCACCCAGGCATCAAGCCCGCTGAGAAGATCGAACATGAGGTTGTTTAGACCCGGTCAAAAGGGGGCGCGATTATGCCAGATAAAGGCGGTGAAAAAATCCACAAACTGCTGGCTGGTAACACTAGCAGGCCAAATGCCAGCCGCGAGGCCCGGCGCCCCTTGCAGGCCACAAGCCTGTGCGTTTAAGTGCAAGCAACAGAGTCAGAAGGATGCCTCTGCGAAAAAATTCGCAACACTCACAGGCCCCCTGTTTCAGCGTTCTGGCCGCGCGGTTGCAGGCGCCAGGCCAGAACACTCAGCAGCAGAGCGAGCACGGTCAGGACCATGAACGGCAGTTGGTAGTTACCGGCCAGGTCGCGCCCCAGACCGGACAACACCGGGGCAAGGCTGCCAATGCTGTAACCGGCGAACAGCATCATCGCCGTCCAGCGACTGACCGCCAGCGGCGTGTGCACCTCATATAAAGGCAACACCAGCGACAAGGCGAAAGAGCCACTGAGACCGAAACCCAGTAGCACCGCCCACAGCTCGGGCTGGAAGGTCGGTAGGAAGGTGATCATGCCCAGGCATAGGGTCGAGGCGAGGCCACAGATCACCAGCAACTGGTAACGATTGTCGAAGCGCTGCGCCAGCCAGGGCAGGACATAAGCGCTGACCAGGCCGACCAGCATAAAGGTGCTGAACAGCGCATTGCTGTGCAGCAGCGTCAGCCCGGCCTCGTGGTAACGCGCCACCAGCCAGGTGGTCAGGGCATAGAACAGCCCGGCCTGGATGGCGAAGAACGCGGTGATCAGCCAAGCCCGCGGCTCGCCCCAGGGCAAGCCGCCGCCACCCACCTCGTCAGCACTCTCGCGCTGGTTCGGCACGCGCAGCCACAACGCCAGCGCCAGCAGCGCCGGCAAGGCCCAGGCCGCCAAACCAAAGGCCCAGTTATCGCCCAGCAGCTGCGTCACCGGCGCCGTCAGCACCGCGCCGCCGGCTCCGCCGAGGGTCATGCCGAAGGAATACCAGATGACCACGCGGCCGACATGGCCGACGAAGTGACGCTTGATGAAGCCGGACAGCAACGGCCCGGCCACGGCGATACCTATGCCGACCAGCGCCGCACTGCCGATCAGGATCGGGCTGGAATGCCCGCCCAGGCGCAGCAGCAAGGCGCCGCCGATCAAGCCCAAGCAGCAGAGGATGGTGCGCTCCAGACCGAAACGCATGGCCAGTCGCGGCGCCAAGGGCGCGAGCAGGCCCATGCACAGCACCGGCAAGGCGGTGGTCAGGCTGATCAGCCCGCGGCTCAGGGCCAGTTCGCTGGCGATGCGTTCGATCAGTGGGGCAAGCGAGGTGATGCCGGGGCGCAGGTTGATCGCCGCCAGCATCAGCGCCAGCAGGAGCATGGCGCGCGATAGGGGTTGCACAGGAGCTCCAATGCCGTATTGGCCATCCAGGCCGATGACAGCCACCCTACCCCCCGACCCGCTGCCGGGCAAGCCCGGCAGGGAAAAAGTTGACCAACCAGACAGCAGAAATATCAGCCTTGCTTGGCCTTCGCGCGCATCTTCTCGGCCATGTTGGCCATCTCGTCGTAGAGCGCCTGCGGGTTCTTCTGCTTGAGCGCCCAGGCGGCGCGGCCCATCTCGTGCGGCAGGATCATGAACGCGCCCTTGGCGACTTCCTGGTAGATGTAGTCGGCGATATCCGCCGCGCTGATCGGCGAGCCCTCGAGCAGCTTGCCAATCTGTGATTTCATCGCCGGGGTCGGACCGCGGAAGGAGTCCAGCAAGTTGGTCTGGAAGAACGACGGGCAGACCACATGCACGCCGATCTCCTGTTGTTTGAGCTCCACCAGCAGGCTCTCGGACAGCGCCAACACCCCGGCCTTGGCGACGTTGTAGTTGCTCATCGCCGGGCCCTGCATCAGCGCCGCCATCGAGGCGATGTTGATGATCTTGCCCTTGCTGCGTTCGAGCAGCGGCAGGAAGGCCTTGCAGCCCTTGACCACGCCCATCAGGTTGATCGCGATCTGCCAGTCCCAGTCTTCCAGTGACAGCTCGTCGAAGAAGCCGCCCGAGGCCACCCCGGCGTTATTGACGATGATGTCGATGCCGCCGAATTTCTCCTCGCAGGCCTGGGCGAAGGCGGTGAGCTGGCTGTAGTCACGCACGTCGCAGCGCTGGGTGAAGCCATCGCCACCGGCCTCGCGCACCAGCTTGAGGGTTTCCGCCAGGCCCGACTCGTTGACGTCGCCCAGCGCCAGACGGCTGCCTTCGCGCGCCCAGCGCAGGGCGATTTCCCGACCGAGGCCGGAACCGGCGCCAGTGATCATGATGCGGTTTTGCATGGTGAGGTTGCCTTCTCGTTGTTCGGTTGATGAGTCTGGAGCTAGATGAACCGCAGTGTAGCGAAGGAAATAATCGGCCCCACTCACCATCAGATTGCTGAATGCCCCAGGCAAACCACGGCCTGGGAAGCATCTGAGCCGCGCGGGCAATGCCACTCAACGCCGCCCCTTACGCCAGCGCAGCCACAGCCAGCCATAGACCACCAGGTTGACCAAGATCACCGCACCGCCCAGCCAGAGCTGAACCTGTACGGTCAGCCCGGGAGGGTAGATCAGCGGAATCAGATAATGCTCGACGAAACCCGTGGCATAGCCGGCTTCGCCGGCGGCCTGGCGCAGACTGTTCTCCAGCGGCGTCAATGGGCAAACCAGATGCCGCAGCTCCACCAGCGCACCCCAGCCCGCCGCCGGCAGATGCAGCCAGGCCAGCCGGGGCCAGCGCAGCACCAGCAGGCCGCCGCACAGCACGAAGAGGATGAACAGCCCGTGCACCACGACCACCGCATCGGCCGCCAGGCGGTACCACCAACCGATATCCATCAGCCAATCCACGCCGTTTGCCCAGTGGAGGTTCAGTTATCGATCGGCGCGGGACAATGCACAAGCAAAAAGGGCAGCCCGAAGGCTGCCCAAGTGGCTCAGAGAGGTAGTGCTCAGTGGGCGACCGCACCAGTGGCGCCCAGGCCGGTTTGCGAACGGACGAACTGCGAGAAGAAGCGCGAACGCTCTTCGCTGGCAGCCTTGGAAGTGTCGGTGATCGAGAAGAACCAGATGCCGACGAAGGCCACAGCAATCGAGAACAGCGCCGGGTACTCATACGGGAAGATGGCTTTCTCGTGGCCGAGGATCTGCACCCAGATGGTTGGGCCAAGGATCATCAGCGCCACGGCGGTGATCAGGCCGAGCCAGCCGCCGATCATCGCCCCGCGGGTGGTGAGCTTCTTCCAGTACATGGAGAGGATCAGTACCGGGAAGTTGCAGCTGGCCGCGATGGAGAATGCCAGGCCGACCATGAAGGCGATGTTCTGCTTCTCGAACAGGATGCCCAGGCCGATGGCCAGCACACCGAGCACCACGGTGGTGATTTTCGAGACGCGCAGCTCATCCTTCTCGTTGGCTTTGCCTTCCTTGATCACGCTGGCGTACAGGTCGTGCGACACCGCCGAGGCGCCGGACAGGGTCAGACCGGCAACCACTGCGAGAATGGTGGCGAACGCCACGGCCGAGATGAAGCCGAGGAACAGACTGCCGCCTACCGCATCGGCCAGGTGCACCGCGGCCATGTTGTTGCCACCCAGCAGGGCGCCAGTCGCGTCCTTGAACGCCGGATTGGTGCTGACCAGCAGGATCGCGCCGAAGCCGATGATGAAGGTCAGGATGTAGAAGTAGCCGATGAAGCCAGTGGCCCAGAACACGCTCTTACGCGCTTCCTTGGCATCGCTGACGGTGAAGAAGCGCATCAGGATGTGCGGCAGGCCAGCAGTACCGAACATCAGCGCCAGGCCGAGGGAAATCGCCGAAATCGGGTCTTTCACCAGGCCGCCGGGGCTCATGATCGCCTCGCCTTTCGGGTGCACCTTGATGGCTTCGCTGAACAGGGTGCCGATGTCGAAGTTGACATACTTGAGCACCATGATCGCCATGAAGGAGGCGCCGGAGAGCAGCATCACGGCCTTGATGATCTGCACCCAAGTGGTCGCCAGCATGCCGCCGAACAGCACGTACATGACCATCAGGATGCCCACCAGGACCACGGCGACGTGGTAGTTCAGCCCGAACAGCAACTCGATCAGCTTGCCGGCGCCGACCATCTGCGCGATCAGGTAGAAGGCTACCACCACCAGCGAGCCGCTGGCGGACAGCACGCGAATCTGCTTCTGCCCGAGGCGGTAGGAGGCCACGTCGGCGAAGGTGTACTTGCCGAGGTTGCGCAGGCGTTCGGCGATCAGGAACAGAATGATCGGCCAGCCGACCAGGAAGCCGATCGAATAGATCAGGCCGTCATAGCCGGAGGCGTACACCAGGGCGGAAATCCCCAGGAAGGACGCCGCCGACATGTAGTCACCGGCGATCGCCAGACCATTCTGGAAGCCGGTGATGCTACCGCCGGCGGTGTAGAAGTCGGCGGCCGACTTGCTGCGCTGGGAAGCCCAGTAGGTGATGTACAGGGTGAAGCCGACGAAGACGACAAACATGACGATGGCCGAGACGTTGAGCGGCTGACGCTGCACCTCGCCTTCGATTGCGCCGGCGGCCCACAGAGCCGGGGCGATGACCATCAGGCCAAGGGCGGTGAGAATGCGCGCGATCATTGCTGCGCCTCCTTGAGAATTTCCTTGTTCATCTCGTCGAACTCGCCGTTGGCACGTTGGACGTAGATACCGGTCAGCACGAAGGCGGAAAGGATCAAGCCCACGCCGGCGGGGATACCCCAAGTGATCGGCGAGCCCTCGCTGATCTTGGTCCCGAGCACTTGCGGCTCGAAGGCGATGATCAGGATGAAGGCCACATACAGGCCGAGCATGATGGCTGAGAGTATCCAGGCGAACCGCTCACGCTTGGCTACCAGTTCGTGGAAACGCGGATTCTGGTGAATCCGCTTGTAGATGCTGTCGTTCATTTTGTTGTTGTCCTCCGCAGCACGGGTTGCTGGTGAGTCAACAATAGAACTCCGGACGGCGCATGACAGACGACCTTAGTAGTAGTCACGACCTTAGTCGTAGGGCACCCGGCGGGATGCCCAAGAGTCTGCTCACGGTCTCGGCAGTGAACGAGCCCCTTATGGGAGAGGGGGCAAAAGCGGCTTCTGTGGGCCCTATAACCCCGCCCTGAAATGGTTCAAAAGATCGTGAACAGCCTCTCAGGCTTGAAGGAGCCGTCTACCGTGGCGCGCACGAGCCTCCCTATCGCCATTAGGGCACTCTATAGAGCCCATGTATAACCGCCATTTCCGCTGAGCGGCGCGCCTGACTACTGTAGCCCTCAAGAAAGAACGATTCTCATCAAGGGGCCGCCAGCATGCTCAAGACCATTACCTTCACCCTGATGCACTTCTGCATCGCCTTCAGCGTCGCCTACGCGCTGACTGGCAGCATCACCGTCGGCGGCCTGGTGGCGGTGGTCGAACCGCTGTGCAACTCGGTGGGTTTCTACTTCCACGAGAAGTTGTGGAAACGCTTCGAGAAAGACCCGCAGGCCGGCGCGGCGATTCCCCAGCATGCCTGGCTGCATCACCACGCCTGATCCGCTGCGCAGCAGTCGACGAATCCGCTAAGATGCGCGGCTTTGCCACTTCAGCCGCGCAGCCCTATGACCGCCCAAGCCCGTTTCCCGGTTCTGCCCTACCTCGTCGCCTGCCTGTTCGCCCTGCTCGCCCTCGCCGGCCTCTGGTATGGCCTCGGCAAAGCCGAGATCCTGCCAGATGCGGCCACCCCGACGCATAAGCTGCAATGCGCCTCCTACACGCCGTTCGATAAGGACCAGTCGCCGTTCGACCAACCCTTCGCCCTGCGCCCTGAACGCATGGATGCCGACCTCGCCCTGCTCGCCACGCGCTTCCACTGCATTCGCACCTATTCGATGACCGGCCTCGAGGCCATTCCCGAACTGGCGCGCAAGCATGGCCTGAAGGTGATGCTCGGCGCCTGGGTCAACGCCAATCCGCTGGATAACCGCACGGAAATCGATGCCCTGATCGAGGCGGCCAACGCCTACCCGGATGTGGTCCAGGCGGTAATCGTCGGCAACGAAACCCTGCTGCGCAAGGAAGTGACCGGCGCGCAGCTGGCCAAGCTGATCGGCGAGGTGCAAAGCCAGGTCAAGCAGCCGGTGACCTACGCCGACGTCTGGGAGTTCTGGCTCAAGCACCCGGAAGTGGCGCCGGCGGTGGATTTCCTCACCATCCACCTGCTGCCGTACTGGGAAGATCAGCCGACCGGCATCGACGCCGCCCTGGCCCATGTCGCCGAGATCCGCCAGGTGTTTGGCAACAAGTTCGCGCCCAAGGACATCCTGATCGGCGAGACCGGCTGGCCGAGCGAAGGCCGCCAGCGTGAAACCGCGCGGCCCAGCCGGGTCAACGAGGCGCGCTTCATCCGCGGCTTCGTCGCCATGGCCGAACAGAATGGCTGGCACTACAACCTGATCGAAGCCTTCGACCAGCCCTGGAAGCGCGAAAGCGAAGGCGCCATGGGCGGCTACTGGGGCCTGTTCGATGCCGACCGCCAGGACAAGGGCGTACTCGCCGGCCCGGTCTCCAACCTGCCGTACTGGCCGCAGTGGCTGGGCGCCGGCGGCCTGATCTTCCTCGCCACCCTGCTCCTCGCCGGACGCCCGGCCTCGACCCGTGCCGCCCTGCTGCTGCCGCTGCTGGCCGCGCTGGGGGCGGGCTGCATCGGCCTGTGGGGGGAAATGGCGCGCGTTACCAGCCGCTACTTCGGCGAATGGCTGTGGGCGGTGCTGCTGGTGGGCCTCAACCTGATCGTGCTCGCCCATGGCGCCCTCGCCCTGGCCGCCAAGCAGGGCTGGCGCGCCCGCCTGTTCGCCTGGCTGGATGCCCGAGGCGGCTGGTGGCTGCTGGCGGCCGGCTTCGCCGCGGCGGTGATGATGCTCAGCCTGGTCTTCGACCCCCGTTATCGCTGCTTCCCCAGCGCCGCCCTGCTGCTGCCGGCGATGGTCTACCTGTGCCGCCCGGTCGCCGCGCCGCGCCGGGAAATTGCCGTACTGACCCTGATCGTCGGCGCCGGCATCGCGCCCCAGCTGTATCAGGAAACCCTGCTCAACCTCCAGGCCATCGGCTGGGCCCTGGTCAGCCTGCTGATGGTGGCCGCCCTGTGGCGCAGCCTGCGGGTACGCCACAACTGAGAACCTGTCTCGGATCTGCTGCGCGTCGGCGATACTGCGTTAAAAACAGCCTCGGAATGCTCATTTACAACTCGTAAACTCCGCTTCCTCGGCTGTTTTTGCCTTGTCTCGCTCTAGCTCGCGAGATCCGAGACAGGTTCTGAGCGCCTGATTTCCGTGTAGGAGCGAATTTATTCGCGATAGGGGGCAGCGCGGAGCTGCTCTTGTTCGCGAATAAATTCGCTCCTACGGTCGCCTGTACAGCCTCATACGGTATCGACCTTCAGGGAGCCGTCACCGAGCATGCCGGTGATGATGGTGGCGCTGTCCCCAGCCGAGATGATGCCCCCAGCGCCCGGCGTCACCCCATAGTGGGCGGCCAAATCCACCCCCTGCAGTTCGATGTCCTGCACCTTCGCTCCGTTGGCGACCGCGCTGGCGCTGATCAGCGAGTTACCGCCGGCGACGCTGAAACTGAGGAAGTCATCCAGCGAGTCGGCCGTGGCCTGCACGCCCTGCAGCAGATCGGCGAGGTTCAGCACATCCTTGTCGGCACCAGCCGCCAGAGTGAAGCCGCTGACCACATCCTGCCCGCTGTCGCCGGCCTGCCACTTGAACACGTCCTGGCCGGCCCCCCCGTCCAGCACATCGTCGCCAGTGCCGCCAAGGAGAATGTCATCGGAATCCCCGCCGATCAGGGTATCCGCGCCTGCCCCCCCGTCCAGATAGTTCGGATTGGCGATGTGACCGATCAGGGTGTCGTTACCACTCCCACCCAAGGCACCTTCAATAGAGATATAGATATCGTTAGCAGCAGAACCCTGGCTGCCAGTTCCATCTAATAGATTAACCAAGACACCCGATGTGTCGTCCCGATAGTCCACCAGGTCGAAAGACTCGGCGCCATTGATCAAGTCTGGATTAGAACTGGCAGCAATCACGTCATCGCCGGCAGTTCCCGTCAGACTGAAGGTATCTCCGGAGCTCTCTGCGACCACATGCACGCTGAGTGTCGAACTTCCAGACAAGTCACCATCGCCGTCCTGGCCAACAATGCTGAACGCATACTGGTGGTCATCCGGGAGAATGGTCTTCGAATAGGAAAACTCCTCGACCCGCACCCCGGCGCTAGGCGGCGCATCATCCACATCGATCCTGACCACTAGATAGGTGAAGGTGATCGTCGGGTCGATGGTCACATTCCCGGATGCAGTAATGGTTATCGCCGAAGAGCCGACCTGCAGCGGCACCGACGATGCGGTTGGCGGGGTCGCGCCCCCATAAGCAGCCCAGGTGATCTTCGCCGCACCGGCATTATTGGTCAGATTCGCCTTGAAGGTCAGGCTGTCGGCGCCACCCGCCTGGTAGTACAGGAAGCCGCGGTTATCTGGAACCGCAGCGGCACTGCCGAGACCGAAACCGTTTCCGGAGACATTCAGGTAATCCCCTCCCGAGCCGCCACCATCATTAGGGTTGGTAAATTGCTGAGGGGAATCACCGGTGAACTTGAGGCCGTCAAACGCCCAGCCCGCCGCGCCACCGTTTGCTGTCGCGATAGGCCCGCCGGAGTTTAGCCCCGCGAAACTAATGCTCGTGCTGGAGGAGGCATCGGGCTTGCTAAGCGTGAAACTATAAGTACCGTCAGCCCTAACCGTAAGATCAAACAGATCCTCACCGGTATTCGATTCAGCTAATAACGTCGTGCTGACAAAGTGTCCACTGCCGTCATTATTCTGGATCGTCGTATAACTCACCCCCGCAATACTTGGCCCGAGGATAGTGAAACTATTTAAGCCATCGGCCCCTGGAGCGACAAAGAAAGTTCCGTTCACTGTGCCGAGTTGATTGGGAAGAGTTGCATCGACGAACGAGCCTAATTGCGGCACGTCGTCGACTATGTCCACGCTGATCGTGCCGGTCGCCGTGTTGCCGTTGGCGTCGGTCACTTGGTAGGTGAAGGTTTCCGTGAACTGGATGTTCTCGCCGTTATTGCCTGTGGGTAGATTCACCGGCGAGGTCAGGGTGTAGGTGTAATTGCCGCTGCTGTCGATACTCAGAATGCCGTGAGCGCCACTGCCCCCCCCGGAGAAACTGTAACCTCCCGCCCCGCCATTGGCAGTCAAGATGCCGGTAGCGATTTCATCGGCGCTGGCCGGATCGCTGCCAATCCCATCCAACGCCGCCTCGCGCACGTTGGTGTCAGCGTTGCTGCCCAGCTCGGTGGTGACGGTGATGTTCGCCACGTCGATGGTCAGGGTGGTGGTGCTGAGATCGCCATCGGCGTCGACGATGGTGTAGGTGAAAATATCCGTCGCCCCCGGCGGCGCCACGCTGTTGGCGGTGCTCTGGTAACTGTAACTGCCGTCGGCATTGAGGATCAGCTTACCCCAGGTGCCCGCCACCCCGACGCCGCCCAAACCGCCACTGGCCGGCGTCACGGTGTCGCTGCCGGCCTTGACGCCCACCACCGCACTCGCCCCGACGCCGTCAGCGCCGAAGCCGTCGGCCACCGAGCCAGTACCGATCCCGGTGACCAGGTTGCCCTGGACTTCCCCGCCCTCGATGAGCTGCGCACTGTCGGCCTGGGCCGAGGGCACGTCGTCGACGATGCTGACCACCAGGCTGCCGGTGCCAATGTTGCCGTTGGCGTCGGTGACCGTGTAGGTGAAGCTTTCCGTGGTCTGGGTGTTCTCGCCGTTGTTGCCGGCAGGCAGACTCACCGGCGAGGCCAGGGTGTAGGTGTAATGGCCGCTGCTGTCGATGCTCAGGCTGCCGTAGAGGCCCTGGCCGTCGCCAGCGATGGCAAAGCTGTAACCGCCGACCCCGCCGGCGGCGGTCAAGGTGCCGCTGGCGATCTCATCGTTGCTGGCCGGATCGCTGCCGATCCCATCCAACGCCGCCTCGCGCACGCTGGTGTCAGCGCCGCTGCCCAGCGCGGTAGTGACGGTGATGTTCGCCACGTCGATGGTCAGGGTGGTGGTGCTGAGATCACCGTCGCCATCCTCGATCGTGTAGACGAACACATCCATCGTGGCCGCCGTGATCTGATTGGCGTGCGCCTGATAGCTGTAGCTGCCGTCGCCATGCAGGGTGAGGGTGCCGTAGAGGCCGTTGATCGCCTGGCCGACGTCGCCGTTCACCGCGGTATTGAGATCGCCAGCCGCCGCACGCACGCCGACCACCCCTGCGCCCGCGGCAAAGCCGTCGGCACCGGCCTTGTCGTTACCCAATACCCCGGCAGCGGCAGTGACCGTGAGCAGCCCTCCTTCGCTGGCGGCACCCTGGTCGGCAACGGCTGTCGGCGCATCGTCGAGGATGCGGATGTCCAGGCTGGCGCTGTCGGGCGAGCCGTTGCTGTCGGTGGCCAGCACGCTGAACTGCTTGAGAATGCCGGCGCCGCTGACCAGCGAGTTGTCGGTCAGGCTGTAGCTGTAGCTGAAGGTTTTGCTGTCCGGGTCGTAGCCGGTGATCGCCAGCGATCCCTGCGCATCGCTGATGCTCAGGGCCGTGAACACGCCGTTGCTGAATACCGTCTGGCCATTCAGCGTGACGCTGCCGAGGCCGTCAGGCGCAGTCACGCTGAACGTGCCGTGCTGGGTCAGCGCCGCTGGGCTCGGGCTGCTGCCGTCGGCCAGGTTGGCCTCATACAGGGTCAGTTCCGGCGCCTCGGCATCCAGGCCGCCGACCGTCACCGGATCGTCCGCCCCGGTGATGTTGATGGTCAGCTTGGCCGTGGAGATATCGCCGTCCTGGTCCCGCATGGTGTACAGCAGGCTGTGGCTGACCGTACTGGTCAGGGCCAGCACATCCGGGTCGTTGTTGGCGAGGGTGAAGCTGTAGTCACCGGTGTTCGGGTTCAGGGTCAGCGTGCCGTAGCGCTGCAACTCGGTGATCGCCGTGCCATTGGCCGAGTCGTTCCACTGGACGAACTGCTTGCCGTTGTCGGCGCCAGCCAGGTCGTTGGTTAGGACATTGCCGCTGACACTATTGCTCGGGGCGCCGGCCAGCAGATCGCGGATGTCGTCCACCGCGGTCGGCCCATCGTCCTTGAAGCTGAGCAGATGGCCGATGCCGATCGAGCTGGTGGCCGAGTCACCGTCGTTGTCGGCGACCTTGCCGGTCAGCTGGATCAGATCCGCCGCCAGCGTACCCGACGGTTCATCCGGGTCGCTGGTGGAATGCACGATGGCGCGTTGCTGATCGAGGCTGACCACACCCGTGCCGGCATCCACGCTGAGACGGAACACCAGCTGGCCGCCAAACTCGGTGCGCCCCTCGACCGCCGTACCGGCGGCGTTCAACACCAACACGACTTTCTCGCCGCTGGCGGTATCGACCAGGCCGGTATCCGCGCCCGGGTTAGCAATGCCCAGGCCGTAACTCAGGGACTTGAGCCCGTCGGCCCCGGGCTGAACGGTGAAGATGCCGCTGAAATCGCGTTGGGCATCCTCATGAAAGTTGCTCTCATCGACTTGCAGTGGCGCGCCCCAGGTCACGCTGACATTGACGTCGTTGTAGTCCCAGTCGGCATGCGCGGTCTGGTCTTCCCAGTTCTGGTTGCCGGGGTCGGCGGTGTCCTGCAGGTGCGCGCCGCCGGGGTTGAGGCTGGCATCGCTGAACAGCACATTGGCGCCATCTGCGCCGACCAGCGCCACGCCATTGAGGAAGGCCTGCCATTGGCCACCGACCAGTTGGAAGCTCAGCGCGTCGCCATCGTCCAGGCCGCCGTTCTGGGCGCCGTTGGGGATGATGAAGAAACCGACGTCTTCCGGGTGAACGCCGTTGAGACTGGCCCTAGCGTCCGGCGCCTGACCCTTGACGTCGGCCCACAGCACCTTGCCGCTCAAGGGTTCGCCGTTCTCGCCCTTGAGGTAGTAGCCGTAGCTGTTGTGATAGCCGGCAGCGCTGCCGTTAAAGGTCACGTAAGAGTCATCGCTGAGCGCGCCGGCCTGAATGGTCGGCACATCGTCGTCGATCGTCACCTGCAACTCCGCGCTGGCGCTGTCGCCATCGCCGTCAGTGAGGCTGTAGCCGATCTTCAGGGTGAAGTTGTTCTCGTCCTGAGCATCGGCGTGCAGGATCGGCTTCAGCAACTCGACCCTGTAGGCACCGGTCGCCAGGTCAGTGACTTGCACCCGTACCACCGCACCGCGCTCGGTGGACAGGGTCAGGGTGTTGGTCGCGGCATCCCAATCGGACGCGGTGACATCCTCAGTGCCCAACTTGGCCGGCCCGTTGAGTTCAATGGACTTCGCCCCATCGGCCCCGGCCGAGTAATCCAGTTGGCCATGGATGCTGGTCGCCTCGCCCGGCACATCACCGAGTCCGACGCCGGGAATCCCGCCGTTGAGCCCTTCATCGTCGAGCGGCTCGGCGGCCGTCACGTTGCGGGCCAGCGGCACGTCGTCCTGCACGTCGATGACGAAGTAACCGGCATCGAAGCTGTCCGCCAGTGGGTCGCCATCGCCGTCGGTAGCGGTGATCAGCCCGGAGAAGTCGATGCCCATGCCCGAAGCGCTGAGCAGTTCGCCGTCCTCTCCATCCTGGACCAAGTGATCCAGCGGCCCCAGCAGGGTGAAGACGTAGCTGCCGCCCGGATTGACCTGCAGGCTGAACACGTCATAGGCCCCGGTCGCACCCGATACGAAGGCGGTCAGCAAATTGCCGTCCAACCGGTAGTGCAGGTCCATCCCACCCGAGGTCAGGTGCTGATCGGTCATGGTTAGCCGCGAATCAGCGTCCAGCTTCAGCCCCATCGCGCCCGGGCCATCGGCGCCGAAGTCGACCATCGCCTGCAGAGCGCCCGGCCCGCCCGAGACCTGCAGTTCCTGCCCCTGATCGTCATTGCCTTCGTGGGGACTGTGTAGGGCATCCTCATTGGCAACCCCGCCGACCGGGTGATTGCCAAGCCCGGCCAGCACCGGCACATCGTCCTCGACATCGATGACGAAGCTGCCATTGCTGAACCCGGCATTCACCGGGTCGCCATCGCCGTCGGTGGCGGTGAGCAGACTGGAAAAGTCGATGGCCCGGTCGGAGCCGCCAAGCAGCTCGCCGTCTTCATCGCCATCGTGAACCGGGTGATCCAGCGGGCCCAGCAGGGTGAAGGTGTAACCGCCGTCGGCGCGCACCTCCAGGGTGAACACCGCATAGTTGCCGGCCGCGGTGCCTTGCACCGAGGCGGTCAGCAGGTTGCCGACCACCTGATAGTGCAGCGCCTGACCACCGGAGCTCAGGTGCGGATTCTGCTCGCTCAGGGCTTGCAGGGCCGTCGCATCGCCCTTGAGGCCGAACACCCCTGGGCCATCGGCGCCGAAATCCACCAGCGCATGCAGCGCGCCGCTGCCGCCGTGGACCGACAGGGCTTCTCCGGCATCGTTATTGCCATCGTGGGGCGTGCCCAGGGCATCCTCGTTGACCACGCCACCCACGGGGCTGAAGCCATAGCCGTGCTCGACCAGCACCGGCGTATCGTCATCGACGTTGATCACCAGGGAGCCCAGCGTCGGAGCGATGTCGCCGTCACCGTCGGTCACCTGATAGTTCAGGGTGAACAGCTGATTGTTCTCGTCCTGACCGGCCGCATGGGCAAGCGCAGCCAGTTGCTCGACGCTGTAGGCACCCGTGGCGCTGTCGAGCGTTACCCGGATCACCGTGGTGTCGCCCTGTTTGATCAGCAGGCTGCCCTGAGCATCCAGCTCATAGCTGAACCCCAGCGGCGCGCCGGAGTCCAGCCAGCGGATGGAGCCGGCGTTGTCGGCCCCGAAGTTGTGGCCCAGCGTGCCCTCGAGGTTGGCGGTATCCGGATCAACATCTTCGATGCCGCCCAGGTTGCCATGCGCCAAGGCATCGTCATCCAGTTGCACCAGCGCATTGCTGCCCACCTGCGGCACGTCGTCGACGATGTCCACCCAGATCGTGCCGGTCGCCGTATTGCCATTGGCGTCGGTCACCTGGTAGGTGAAATGGTCCCTGCCCTGTTCGACCTGAGCACCGTCGCTGGCAGCCGGATTGCTGTCATACGGTTTGGTCAGGCTGTAGGTGTAGCTGCCATCCTGAGCGATGTGGATCACGCCGTAACTGCCGACACCGTCGCCAACCAGCGCGTAGGTCAGCGGGCCTATACCTGTGGCGTTCAGCTGGTTGTTCGCATCGGTTTCCCCGGCATGCCCCGGCAGGCTGCCGGTCACCGTGCCCGCCGCCAGGTCCTGGCCATCCTGGCTCAGATCCAGAGCCTGCTCGTAGACCTTTACGTCATGGTCGTCCGGAGCTTCCAGGCCGCTGTCGCTGAGATTAATGGTCAGCGTGGTGGTCGACAGATCGCCGTCAGCGTCCCGGATGCTGTAGACGAACATGTCGCTGACCGCCGCGTTGATGGCGTTGGCATGGGCCTGGTAGCTGTAACTGCCGTCGGCATGCAGGGTCAGGGTACCGAACTGGCCGGCGATCGCTATACCCACCCCCGAAGTGACCGCCGTGGCGGTATCACCGCCAGCCGCGCGCACGCCCACCACCGCATTAGCTCCGGCGCCGTCAGCGCCGAAGCTATCGGCCACCGAGCCGATCCCATCCACGCTGAGCACGTTGCCCTGGACTTCTGCGCCCTCGATGACCTGCGCGCTGTCGGCCCTGGCCGAGGGCACGTCGTCGACGATGCTGACCACCAGGGTGCCGGTGCCGCTGTTGCCATTGGCGTCGGTGACCGTGTAGGTGAAGCTTTCCGTGGTCTGGATGTTCGCGCCGTTGTTGCCGGCTGGCAGGCTCACCGGCGTGGCCAGGGTGTAGGTGTAATTGCCGCTGCTGTCGATGCTCAGGCTGCCATAGAGGCCCTGGCCGTCGCCAGCGAGGACAAAGCTGTAACCGCCGACCCCGCCGGCGGCGGTCAAGGTGCCGCTGGCGATCTCATCGGCGCTGGCCGGATCGCTGCCGATCCCCAGCGCCGCCTCGCGCACGCTGGTGTCAGCGCCGCTGCCCAGCGCGGTGGTGACGGCGATGTTCGCCACGTCGATGGTCAGGGTGGTGGTGCTGAGATCACCATCGGCGTCGACGATGGTGTAGGTGAACGTATCCGTCGCCCCCGGCGGCGCCACGCTGTTGGCGGTGCTCTGGTAGCTGTAACTGCCGTCGGCATTGAGGATCAGCGTGCCCCAGGCGCCTGCCACCCCGGCACCGCCCAAACCGCCGCTGGCCGGCGTCGCGGTGTCGCTACCGGCCTTGACGCCCACCACCGCATTCGCCCCAGGACCGTCGGCGCCGAAGCCGTCGGCCACCGAGCCAGTACCGGTCCCAGTGACCAGGTTGCCCTGGACTTCCCCACCCTCGATCACTTGCGCACTGTCGGCCCTGGCCGAGGGCACGTCGTCGAGGATGCTGACCACCAGGGTGCCGGTGCCGCTGTTGCCGTTGGCGTCGGTTACCGTGTAGGTGAAGCTTTCCGTGGTCTGGATGTTCGCGCCGTTGTTGCCGGCTGGCAGGCTCACCGGCGTGGCCAGGGTGTAGGTGTAATTGCCGCTGCTGTCGATGCTCAGGCTGCCATAGAGGCCCTGGCCGTCGCCAGCGAGGACAAAGCTGTAATTGCCGACCCCGCCGGCGGCGGTCAGCGTGCCGGTGGCGATCTCATCGGCGCTGGCCGGATCGCTGCCGATCCCATTCAACGCCGCCTCGCGCACGCTGGTGTCAGCGCCGCTGCCCAGCTCGGTGGTGACGGTGATGTTCGCCACGTCGATGGTCAAGGTGGTGGTGCTGAGATCGCCATCGGCGTCGACGATGGTGTAGGTGAAAATATCCGTCGCCCCCGGCGGCGCCACGCTGTTGGCGCTGCTCTGGTAGCTGTAACTGCCGTCGGCACTGAGGGTCAGCGTGCCCCAGGCGCCCGCCACCCCGGCACCGCCCAAGCCGCCGCTGGCCGGCGTCGCGGTGTCGCTGCCGGCCTTGACGCCCACCACCGCATTCGCCCCGGGACCGTCGGCGCCGAAGCTGTCGGCGAGCGTGCCCGTAGCGACTCCAGTAACCACGTTGCCGCCTACGCTGCCGCCTTCGCTCACCGTGGCGGTGTCGGCCTGGGCGGCAGGCAGGTCGTCGAGGATCTCGATGGTCACCGTGGCTGAGGCCGTGGCCTGACCATCGTCGAGCGTGACGCTGAAACCATCGGTTTCCGCCTGGCCATCGGCGTCCGTGGTGCTGCTGGTGAGGGTGTAGCTGAAGCTGAAGGTGCCCGCGCCGTCATAGCCGGTCAGCTCGACCGTACCGTGAGCGGTGTCGAAGGTCTGGCCGACCAGACTGGCCAGGGCCGTGGTGGACAGATCCGCCGTCAGGCTGCCGATCTGGATGCTGGTCAGGCTGCCCAACCCCTCCGGATCGGCGAGGTGAAAACTGCCAGTGCTGACCTGGCTGCCATCGCCGGCGCTCGAACCCGCGGCCAGGCCGGCTTCGCTGACCAGCGCCCGGCCGCCTTCGACATCGACAGCGCGGACACTCACCTCGGGCGCGTCGTTACGCCCGGTGATGGTGATGGTCAGGGTCGCGCTGCTGGAATCGCCGTTGCCATCGGCAATGCTGTAATCGAAGGTCAGGGCGACCTGCTCGCCTTCCGCCAATGCCTCGACCGCCGGCGTGCCGTTGGCCAGCACGAAGTCATAACGGCCGTCCGCATGCAGGGTCACCAGGCCAAACGGGGTGTTCAGCTGCACATCCGCGCCGGGCTGGCCGCCTGTCCAACCGAGGAAACGGGTAGGCAGATCGGGACCGCTCAGGTCATTGACCAGCACATTGCCGCTGACGCCGGCCTCGCCTTCGGCCAGCTCGGCGGAATCGGGCAGGGCCACCGGTACGCCATTGGCAGGCGCTACCGGCGGGACAGGCGTCACCGGCGGCACAACCGGGGGAATGGCGACCAGTTCGGGGTCACCCGCCACCTCGAGGTCGGGAAACTCGGGGCCAGCATTGATCCCTGCGGTCGGGAAGCCGATCTGCGGGTCGACCGAGCCAGCCACCGCATCCAGCAGCACGAACGAGTGTCCGCCGCCGGCACCGCCCGCCCCCCCACTGCCGCCACCCGGGCCGGCCGCCGTGGCCTCGGCTTCCTGGGTCGGGTCGACACCCGCCGCGATGGCCGCCTGCAGCTGCTCGACGTCGGTCAGGTCCTGCTCGCTGGGGGTCACCGGCGCCGCATCCTGGGCCGGCGGAGCGGCGTCCTGTGGGCCGGCCAGCAACTGCTGGGTCAGCGCCATGCTGCTGTCGCGGCCGAGGGTCAGCTCCTGGCCATTGCTCAGGGCAATCGCAATGGCGCCGGCGGCGCCTGTGGTCAGCTGCTCGCCCACGAATACGCGGTCACCTTCAGTCAACAGCCGCCGCGTTCCATCGCCTGCTACCGCAAAGACTTCGCCGACAACCTGCCTGACGACCCCGATCGAAGTAGCCATGATCCCTTCCTCTATACAGCTGCCGACCCGTGCCGGCATCTATTCCAAAAGGTCGAGTCACCCTTCAAAACCGCTGTCAGAGGAAGAAAAAAATCCGGTGAAATGGCACGACTCAGATCAAAAAAAACAGCGCGACAAAAAAATGCCACTTCCGTTTTGAGCCGACAACCTCACCAGATCCGTCCCCTCCTGGACGCTCTAAAACGGTGTTCGACCACCTGTTTAACCGCTGAAACCCGCTAAAACAGCCGCATTCACGGCCTTCGAGAAGAAAGAGTGTGCTCGTTTTCACAGAGTTCATAAGACCAATTTCTCATAACGCTTGTAACAAACTCGTCTTAGCCAATTCGAATAGTTGTTCCTATCTTTGATGTTACACACACAGAGAAAACGCTTTCGGTAAAACGCCAAAAAAATGGCACAAAGGGAAGCAGTCTTACACGAGGAATAGCAAAATGCGCGTCATGCCCCCTATTTGCAGCAGCATGCTAATGGCGATGGCCTGCGCTCAAACCCAGGCGATGACGCTCGCCGACGCCATTCAGAGCACCGTGGACAATCACCCGGAAATCCAGGCCAGCGTGAACAGCCGGTTGTCTTCGGAGGAGGAAGTCAAAATCGCCAAGGGCGGCTATCTCCCTACCCTCGATGCCTTGGCCGGATACGGTCGCGAGCAGAGCGACAACCCCGATACGCGCGCCCAAGGCAACCACCACAAGGAAACCCTGAACGCCAGCAATTCCGAGCTGCGCCTGCGGCAGATGCTGTTCGACGGCTTCAACACCCCCAACGAAGTGGCGCGCACCAAGGCGGTGAGCAACTCGCGGGCGTACTTCATCCAGGGCACCGCCGAAAGCCTGGCGCTGCGCACCGTGGAGGTCTATCTGGACGTCCTCAAGCGCCGCGAGATGGTGGACCTGGCCAAGAACAATCTGCAGGCCCATACCCGCATCAGCGACCAGATCGGTCTGCGCAAGGAGCGCGGTGTCGGCAGCTCAGCCGACTTCGACCAGGCCGAAGCGCGCCTGGCCCTGGCGCAGAACAACCTCTACACCGAGCAGGTCAACCTGGCGGACGCCGAGGCCAATTTCTTCAGCTCCGTCGGGCGCATGCCGGACGAGCTGGTCAGCCCGGGCACGGTCAAGGGCGAGATCCCCGCGGATCAGCTCAGCGCCCGGCAGATGATGATGGACAACAACCCGCTGCTGAAATCCGCACAGTCCGATGTGGTCGCCGCCCAGAAGCAATACGAAGTGGCCAAGTCGCCTTACTACCCCCGTTTCGATGCCGAGTTGGCGACCAATGCCGACAACGACGTGGGTGGCGAGGATGGCCATGACAACGGTTGGCGCGCCGGCGTGGTGATGAATTACAACCTGTTCAACGGCATGCGCGACAAGGCCCGCCTGCAGTCCTCGGCGTACCAGATCAACCAGGCGATGGACATCCGCAACAACGCCCTGCGGCAGATCAACGAGAACGTCATGCTGGCCTGGAACGCCATGGAGAACGCCCGCCTGCAAACCCCCAAGGCCCGTGAGTACGCCGATTACACGGCGCGGGTTCGCGAGGCCTACCAACAGCAGTTCAGCCTCGGTCAGCGCACCCTGCTCGACCTGCTGGACAGCGAGAACGAACTGTTTACCGCCAACCGTCGCTATGTCGATGTGCGCTACACGGAGGAGTTCTCCATGTACCGCCTGCTCTCGGCCACCGGCGAACTGTTGCGCAAGCAAGGCACGGTGCTGCCGGCGGAAGCCACGGCGCTGTCTGCGGTGAAGAGCGAGGCCCAATTACCGGAACTGAAGTAGGTTCCCTGCGCCGGGCCCGGCGCACCCGTGGGAACCTGGGAGTAGTCCATGACTAGCATGGAATTGGCCGGCTCCGCCGATCTGCGGCTCAGCCATGACGACCCGTTACTCGATGGCCTGTTGATCCTCTGCAAGCTGCACGGCTGCCTGGCCAGCCGCAGCAGCCTGAGTGCCGGCCTGCCCTTGCCCATGCAGCGCCTGAGCGCCGACCTGCTGCCGCGCGCCGCCGCGCGCGCCGGTTTGCAGGGGCGACTGCTGCGCCGCGAACTCAAGTCCATCTCCCCGCTCAACCTGCCGGTGCTGCTACTGCTCAAGGGCGGCCGCAGCGCCGTACTGCGCCAGTGGGGCAGCCAGGAGCTGGCGCTGATCCTGCCCTGCGAGGCCGACGGTGGCGAGCAATGGGTAACCAACGAGCAACTGGCCGCCGAGTACAGCGGCCAGGCGCTGTTCGCCCGCCCGCGGCATGAGCTGGAAGAGCTGCGCACGCCGCTGCTGCCGCGGATCGAGGCCTGGTTCCGCGACACCCTCAAGCTGTCGCGCTGGCTGTACACCGACTCGATCCTGGCCAGCCTGCTGATCAACCTGCTGGGTATGCTGATGCCGCTGTTCGTCATGCAGACCTACGACCGCGTGGTGCCCAACCAGGCCACCGCGACGCTCTGGGTGTTGGCCATCGGCCTGTTGCTCGGCACCCTGTTCGAGTTGCTGCTGCGCGTGCTGCGCGCGCACCTGCTGGACCTTGCCGGCAAGAAGACCGACGTGGTGCTCTCCGCCACCCTGTTCGAGCGCATCACCGGCATGGCGCTGAAGGCCCGCCCGGCCAGCGTCGGCGGCTTCGCCCAGAGCATCCATGACTTCCAGGGCCTGCGCGAATTCCTCACCGCGGTAACCCTGACCAGCATCATCGACCTGCCCTTCGCCCTGCTGATGATCCTGGTGATCGGCCTGCTCGGCGGCTGGCTGGTGGTCATCCCGCTGCTCGCCTTCCCGCTCACCATCGGCTTCGCCGCGCTGATCCAGACCCGTCTGCGCGACACCGTGGAGAAGAGCCTGAGCCTCGGCGCCGCCCGCCAGGCGCTGCTGATCGAAACCCTCGGCGGCCTGGAAACCCTGAAGGCCTGCGGCGCCGAAAGCGAGCGCCAGCACCAATGGGAATCGACCCACGGCGCCCTCACCCGCCTGGACGCCCACGCGCGCTTCCTCTCCGCCCTGGCCACCAACGGCACGCTGTTCATCCAGCAGTTCTCCGGCATGGCCACCATCGTCGCCGGGGTCTACGCCATCATCGCCGGCGACCTCAGCGTCGGTGCCCTGGTCGCCACCTACATGCTCGGCAGCCGCGTGCTCGCCCCGCTCGGGCAGATCGCCGGGTTGATCACCCGCTACCAGCAGGCGCAGCTGACCATGCAGAGCACCGACGCGCTGATGGCCCTGCCGCAGGAGCGTCAGGCCAAACAGCGGCCGCTGGAGCGCACCGTGCTGCGCGGCGATCTGGCGGTCAGCCAGGTGACCTTCAGCTATCCGGGGCAGAACACGCCGGCGCTGGCCAATGTCAGCCTGCAGCTGCGCGCCGGCGAACGGATCGGCATCATCGGCCGCAGCGGCTCCGGCAAGAGCACCCTGGCACGCCTGCTGATGGGCTTCTACAGCCCGGACCAAGGCCAGCTGCTGCTCGACGGCCTCGACCTGCGCCAGCTCGACGTCGCCGACCTGCGCCAACAGATCGGCTATGTCGCCCACGACCTGCCGTTGCTGGCCGGCAGCCTGCGCGACAACCTGACCCTCGGCGCCCGCTACGTCAGCGACGCGCGCATGCTCGAAGTGGCGGATCTCACCGGCGTTAGCGAACTGGCCCGCCAGCATCCGCAAGGTTTCGACCGCCCGGTCGGCGAACGCGGCCAACTGCTCTCCGGCGGCCAGCGCCAGGCCGTGCTGTTGGCCCGCGCGCTGCTGCTCGACCCGCCGATCCTGCTGCTCGACGAACCCACCAGCGCCATGGACAACTCCAGCGAAGAGGTGCTGCGCGCGCGCCTGCAAACCTGGGTGCAAGGCAAAACCCTGCTGCTGATTACTCACCGCAGCTCGATGCTCAGCCTGGTCGATCGCCTGCTGGTGCTGGACAACGGCCACATCGTTGCCGATGGGCCGAAAGACTCGGTGATCGAAGCACTGCGCAAGGGCCGCATCGGCCCGGCGCCGGTATAGGAGCCAGGCATGGCGATGATCCAAGCCGTACGCGGCTACTTCGCTGGCCTGCGCCGGCACCGGCAGGACACCGAGTTCATGCCGGAAGTCGAGGGCGCGATGCTGGAAGACTCGCCCTGGCTGGCGCGCATCACCGTCTGGGTGGTGGCCGTGCTGCTCCTGGTGGCACTGGTGTGGGCCAAGTTCGCCGTGCTGGAGGAAGTCACCAGCGGCGAAGGCAAGGCGATTCCCTCCAGCAAGGTGCAGGTCATCCAGAACCTCGAGGGTGGCATCGTCACCGAGATCTTCGTGCGCGAAGGCCAGGTGGTGAATAAGGGCGACAAGCTGCTGCGTCTGGACGACACCCGCTACCAGTCCAACAAGGGCGAAAGCGAAGCCGACCGCCTGGCCCTGATCGCTCGCGTCGAGCGCCTGGCGGCGGAAACCGAAGGCCGCGCCCTCGCCCTGCCGGAAGAAATCGCCCGTGCAGCGCCGCAACTGGCCGCCGACGAACTCGGCCTGTACGACTCGCGGCAACGCCGCCTGAGCAGCGAGCAACGCACGCTCAACGAGCAACTGCGGCAGAAGAACCAGGAACTAGCGGAATTCCGCTCGAAGCAGCAGCAATACCGCTCCAGCCTCGGGCTGCTCCAGCAGGAACTGAACATGTCCGCCCCGCTGGTGGGCACCGGCGCCATTTCCGAAGTGGAAATCCTCCGTCTGCGCCGTAGTGCCGTGGAAGTGCGCGGCTCGCTGGATGCCACCACCCTGGCGATTCCGCGCGCAGAGGCGGCGATCAACGAGATCAAGAGCAAGATCGAGGAGTCCGAGCTGGCCTTCCGCTCCGATGCCGCCAAGGATCTCAACGCAGCGCGCACCGAACTGCAGAAGATCACCGCCACCAGCGTCGCCATCGAGGACCGGGTCAGCCGCTCGACCGTGGTCTCGCCGGTGCGCGGCATCGTCAAGCAACTGAAGATCAACACCATCGGCGGCGTGGTGCAGCCGGGCAGCGACATGCTGGAAATCGTGCCGCTGGAAGACAACCTGCTGATCGAGGCGCGCGTACGCCCGCAAGACGTCGCCTTCCTGCATCCTGGGCAGAGCGCCACGGTGAAATTCACCGCCTACGACTACACCATCTATGGCGGCCTCAAGGCCAAGCTCGAACTGATCAGCGCCGACACCGTCACCGACGACAAGGGAAACAGCTTCTACCTGATCCAGGTCCGCACCGATAAGAGTCACCTGGGCACCGACCAGCACCCGCTGCTGATCATCCCCGGCATGATCGCCAACGTCGGCATCATCACCGGCGAGAAGAGCGTGCTGGATTACCTGTTGAAGCCAGTCCTGAAGGCGCGCTGGGAAGCGCTGCGCGAGCGGTAGGATGGGTTGAGCGCAGCGATACCCATCAATCCGTACCCGCATGGGTATCGCTGCGCTCAACCCATCCTACGAGTGATTGCGCCGAAAGGTCTCCTCGCCCATCGCCGCGATCTGCCCGTCGATCAATGCCTCGAACGGCGCCAGCAGCGCCGAGCCCCATAGCCCGGATGCAATCCGGGAAGCGGAGTTGCCTGCATCCAGATTGCACCCGGGCTACTTGCTAACAGTCGTTCTTCTTCGAAACTGATCCGTATCCATCCGTGCTGGACTGGCTGTGGCCCAGAAATGCCCCCATAAAATAAATAACCATAAATAACTTCCGTACCGCGCAAAATAGCCAGACGACATTACCTATTCAAAACCGTAATACTTAATATCGCCAATTGATTTTATTACCCGCCTGACACATCAAACATCCCTACTAAGCTGCATGAACGCCTTGATCAGACCAAAGCCCCACGCAAACCCCGCCAAACCATTCCGCAAAATAGAAAACCACACTAACAGTAATATCAATTCAGAATACTTAATTGCAATGGCGAATTCATTTAACACCCCGAACAACCCGAAGGAGGAAATATAAAAAACAACATTACCATGCCACCAAATTAAATTGAGGAGCGCGCCATGAACAGAAAAAGCGTGAACTTAAAAAAACATCTATTAGTACTTTGTACCGCATTTTCCTTAATGGCAGCGTTTGGCGCCCAGCCAGCTTTTAGTGCGGACATTCTCTATATCGGCGACGGGGGCGCAGGTGGGGATAGCAGTATCAAAAGATTCGATGCCGACACGGGGCAATTTCTGGATGACGATATAAACCCGGCGAACGACCCGGACGCTTTCGTGCATTCAAGTCAGAGTGTTCCACTCGCCGGCCCACGGGGGCTCCTATCATCCGGCGGCAGTCTCCTGGTCGTTAATCAAAACGTTAACCTCAATATCCCCGGAGAAGTCCTGCGCTACAACATCCAGACCGGTGAGTTCCAAGGCAAACTGGTTGCCTCTTCCGCGAAAAATTCGCCCTTCGCACCGCGTGGCATCGTTCTGAATCTTGAGAACACCTTGTATGTGGCAGACCTGGTTTCTTCAAACGGGAAATCACCCGGCAAGGTGCGTACCTATAACGCAGCCGGAACATTCCTTCGTGAACTCAAACCTGAACGGTTCCCCGCCGTGGACTGGCATCCACGCTCGGTGGTATTCGGTCCCGATGGCTTGCTCTATGTCTCTTTACGCAATCTTCGCCAGAATGGACTCGGCGGCCATGTGGTGCGCTTCTCGCCCGACGGGAAATTTGCCGGCATCTTCATCGCCGACAAGGGTGGGGTCGGCAAGCTGAACAGGCCTGAGGGCTTGGTCTTCGGGCCTGACGGACGCCTGTACATCACGAGCTTTGCGGCCGATGGCACGGATACCGACGCCATCCGCATCTACGACGGAAAAGGTCTGTTCGTCGATAAGATCGATCTATACCAGGTGGGCGAGCCACGCGCCTTTGCCCAAGCGCTCCTCTTCGGCCCTGGCGGACAACTGTTCGTCCCCATAAACAACACCGGCGAAGTACGTCGCTACGATGTGGCGAATAAGTCCTTTGTGCCTTTCGTGGCTTCTTCCGCCAGCGGTGGACCGCTGAAAGAGCCGTGGTATCTGACCTTCGGCTTCACCACCCCAACGACTCTGCAATACCAAGGCGTATCAGGCACAGGCGCTAAGCTGTTGCGCTGCTTCTGCCAAGATGGTTCGCACATTGATGTATGCGCCAACCTGGATTGCGCCTCATCTCCGGAAATGGATGCCATTTGCGGACCGGCCTGTCAGCCAAATGGTGGTGAATTGGGGACAGCATGCTTTGAAAATGACCCCGTTTGTGCTTCGCAATCTAACTCAGCAAATCAAACACTTGATCTGACTAAAAAGCCGGCTGCCGATCTGATTAAAAGATGAGGCTGCGCGTGTTTTTTTGAAAATTAACGGAGCTAAATTAGCGACATATAAAAATATCCGTGGCCCGCGCCAGCATGCAGTCAATGCCAATTGGCCAAATCCGGAATGCCCATTCAGAACGGGCATTCCGGAGTATTAAACTTATTAGCTGCCAACTCCCACCCAGGCCAACACTAGGCGCCCACATTCATTCGCCGCGTTCGGCATGATTGCGCCTAAAGGTCTCCTCGCCCATCGCCGCGATCTGCCCGTCGATCAAGGCTTCGAACGGCTGCAGCAAGGCATCGAAACGCTGCGGCGCCTCGATGATGTCCAGCGCCACGACTATCGCCTCCAGGGTCGACAGCGCGCCGGCCATCGGCGCCTTGCGCAGCCGGTAGCGCGAACTCAAGCCCGCCGGCAGGCTGACCCGCGGCAGCGTCTCAAGCAGCGGATTGCAGTGCAGCAGCTTGCGCGCCTTGCGCCAGGTGCCGTCCGGCACCACCAGCAGCAGTGGCTGCGCCTGCTGCTGCCCGGCGAACTCGGCCAGCGGCACGGCCTGCGCATCGGGGAACAGCAGGCACGGCCGATAGCCCGGCTGCGCCAGGCGCGCGGCCAGATCATCGAAGCGCTCGCCCACCACCAGCTCGGCATTACGCAGGCCAAGAGCCGCCAGCCGCGCGGTATTCAGCGCGTGTTTGACTTCGCTCGGATGCTGCAGGATCAGCAGCCGCGTGCGACTGTCGACTTGCGCAATCAGCGCGCACAGGCAATGGTTGAGCGGACGGGTACAACGGGGGCAATGTGGGCGTGACATACAAATTCTCCCGGGCCTCGCAGTGTGCCATAGGCACAGCAGCGACACCGGGCAAACGAGGCACAGCATGAGCGAACCCTTGCCGGCGCAAACCATCAGCGTACATATCCGGCGCCATGTGCAGGCGGTCTACGACTTCGCCTCGCTGCCGGCCAACTTTCCGCTCTGGGCCTCCGGGCTCGGCGGCGGCCTGCAGCAGGTCGACGGCCAATGGTTCGCCGACACCGCCCTGGGCCGCGTGCGTATCCGCTTCAGCGAAGCCAATTCCTTCGGTGTGCTCGACCACTATGTCTACCCCGCGCCCGGCATCGAGATCTATGTGCCGCTGCGGGTGATCGCCAACGGCAGCGGCTGCGATGTGGTCTTTACCCTGTTTCGCCAGCCGGGCATGGACGATGCGCAGTTCGCCGCCGATGCCGAATGGGTCCGACGCGACCTGCAAAGCCTCAAACAGTTGCTGGAAAGCCGCTAACCAAGAGCTCGCCCTGCCCTATGAGATAACTGCAGCGCGATCAACCGCGCGGGTCGCCCCCGCCCCCCACGGCGAGAACAGGCGAGCCTGGGGTCACAAGACATAGAACCAGATCGCGACAAAGTGCAGCACGCTCCCGGCAACGACAAACAGGTGCCAGATGCCATGCCAATGGCGGAAGCGGTTGTCGAAGGCAAAGAAGACGATCCCGACGGTATAGAAAGCCCCGCCGGCGGCCAACCAGCTAAAGCCCACAGGACCTAGGGCGGCGATCAGCGGCTGGACCGCCACCAGGACGATCCAGCCCATCAGCGCATAGATCACGATGGACAAAACCCGCGCCTCGGAGCGCGGTTTGAGCTCTTGCAGCATGCCGATCAGCGCTAGCCCCCAGACGATGCCGAACAGCGACCAGCCCCACGGCCCACGCAAAGTCACCAGGCAAAACGGCGTGTAGCTGCCGGCAATCAAGAGATAAATCGACAGGTGATCGAGCTTGCGCATGATCGCCTTCGCCCGCCCCTGCACGCTGTGATAGACCGTCGAGATGCTGTAGAGCAGCAGTAAGGTGGCGCCGTAGATCGCGACGCTGACGATCTTCCACGGGGAGCCATCCAGGCTCGCCGACACCAGCAGCCAGACCACGCCGATCAGGGCCAGGACCGCCCCGACCAAGTGCGTCCAGGCGTTGAGTCGTTCCCCGTGATACATGCGTTCCTAGCCTCAAGCCGCTGCACTAACCGTCTTCTCAATGTAGAGCGTGACGGCAAGGAAATACCCGGCCGGGTGAAGGGCCGCTCCGCGACGAATAAGCACCGGGTTGGCGTAATCGGGCGCGGATCGGCGTCACCGGAACGCTAGGGTCTGTTGACGTTTCGATCCGAACCGCGTTGCCGCGCCAAATGGCGCCAGGCTAGGCGCGGGACGCAGGGAATGGTCGTTCCCTTGCCAAGTCCCGCAACGACGCATGGCGCCATTTGCCGCGCAACCCGAAGGGACGGGCCTGTTTTTGCGCGGTGCCGCGTTGCTCATCGTTCATTTGGAATACCAAACCACTCTCCTCGCGCCTTGCCCCGCGCAAAAACAGGCTCCGCCGCGGCCGGAGCGAAACGTCAACAGACCCTAGAGGCGCGGTTAGGACGCCGACACCGTCCAGGTGATGAAACCCGCGTTGACGGCGGTGAAGACCAGCGCAATCAGGAAGAGTGCATCGGCTACCCGTTCGATTCGATAGTTGCGCCGAGTCTTGCGCGTGCGCAGGCTCCAGTACGCGATCAACGCAGCGGCCAGGTAGATCATGGCGTTGGCGGCCAGGAGATCATCGCCGAGCAGGTTCACCTTGCGCAGGGTCAGCACCACCTGAAGGATACCGATGACGGTGATGCATACCCCCACCATGGCGGCCGAAGCCGAGAATATATGCACGCAGATGTCGTCATCGAGCGTGGTCGGTTGCTGTTGTGGCTTCATAGGGGCTGCACCTTCCAGTCGCGGACAGGATTGGGGAGACCGTGCGGAATCACCATAGCGGTGAACGCGCCTTTCGACGAGCGCCCACCCTGGGGCTCCCGGCTCGACGCGGCCCGAAGCAGGCAGGCGACTCGCAGAAAAAATCGTCAACGGCAGCGGCTGCGCTGTGGTCTTTACTCTGTTTCGTCAACCGGGCATGAACGACGCCCAGTTCACCGCCGATGCCGCATGGCTCCGGCACGACCCGCAAAGCCTCAAGCAACTCTTGAAACGCCGCTGAACACTCACCCAAGAGCCGCACCCCAAAGCCGCACCCAGGGGCCACACCAAGGAGCCGCACGATGATCGTCGTCCACCACCTCAACAATTCCCGCTCGCAGCGCGTGCTCTGGCTGCTGGAGGAACTGGGCCTGCCCTACGAGATCAAGCACTACCAGCGCGACCCGCGGACCATGCTGGCCCCGCCCGCACTGCGCGCCGTGCATCCGCTGGGCAAGTCGCCGGTGATCAGCGACGGCGAGCTGACCCTGGCCGAGTCCGGCGCCATCCTCGAATACCTGGTGGAACGCTACGGCAACGGCCAGCTGCAACCCGCCGCCGGCACGCCCGAGCGCCTGCGCTACCGCTACTGGCTGCACTATGCCGAGGGCTCGGCCATGCCGCCCTTGCTGCTCAAGCTGGTGTTCGACCGCATCGAGCAGGGGCCGCTACCGTTCTTCATCCGCCCGATCGCCAAGGCCATCGCCGGCAAAGCCAAGAGCAGCTTCATCCAGCCGCAGATCAACCAGCACTTGGACTATCTGGAAGGGGAACTGGGCAAGAGCCCGTGGTTCACCGGCGAGGCGTTCAGCGCCGCCGACATCCAGATGAGCTTCCCGTTGGAGGCCGCGCAGGCGCGCGGTGGGCTGAACGCCAGCCGGCCGAAGCTGAATGACTTCCTGCAGCGCATCCACGCTCGTCCGGCCTACCAGCGCGCGCTGGAAAAGGGTGGGCCATACCAGCTGCTCGGTTGAGGCAGGCAGAAACAAGGAGCATTGGCAATGCGCTGATTCGTAGATACCGTCTTGTCACTCAGTGGGCAAGGGCCAGGCGAGCATCAAAGGGTTGGCCCGACTTGAGTACGCCATAGGCGATGTGCAGCAGTTTGCGCATCGCCGCGCAGACGATCTGCTTGCCGGCTTTGCCGCGGGCTCGCAGGCGCTGTGCCAAGGCTTTGATCGCCGGCTTGTGGCTCAGCGAGACGACCGCCGGCATGTACAGGCCGGTGCGCAGACGAGCCGAGCCCACGCGGGAGATGCGCACGCGGCCCTGGTACTGGCCCGACTCCTGCAGCTTCGGGTTCAACCCGGCGAACGCGGTGATCGCCCGGACATTCTTGAACTGTAGCGGATCGCCCAGCTCCGCCAGGAGCAAGGCGGCCGTCTGCTCGCCGATGCCATCGATGCTGACCAGCAGATCGCGCTTACCGCGCAGGTCCGGATCGTCATCGATGTGTGCCCGGATGGCCTGCAGGGTCTCGGCAATCTGCTGCTCGACATGCTCCAACACCGAACGGATCGAATCCTGCACGCTGGCATCGGCGACATCCAGGCGATTGCGCTCCATCTGCTCAATCTCCTTGAGGTCCTGCAGACGCCGCACCAACGCGCGCAGGCGGCGTATCGCCGGTGGCTCGGGCTGCCAGGCGCGTAGCTCATCCACGTGCCGCTGGCCGTAGCTGGCCATCAGCTTGGCGTCGACCTGGTCCGTCTTGACCCGCTGCAGCTGGCTCCGGGCGTAGCTGGCAAGCTGCGCGGGATTCATCACACAGACCCGGTAGCTCAGGCCGTGCAGGTGTTCGGCCAGCGCCTCGTGATAGGTGCCGGTGGCCTCCATCACGATCCAGGCACCCGGCTCGGCGTACTGCTGCAGCCACTCCTGTAGTACCTGGAAACCCGCGGCGTTATTGGCCAGCTTGGCCTTGGTGCGGTACTTGCCATTCGCCTGCAGGGTGGCGATGTCGAAACTGTGCTTGGCGATGTCGATGCCGACGATGCTGAACATGAAGACTCCTCAGCTAATCCATTCAGGATGATCATCACTGCACCCGGCCCTACCTTGTGAATGCGAGCTCTCACCTGTGGTGGGCCCTAGATACCGTTCGGACTGTTCGAGTGAGTGTGGAGGGCTGGAGCACTATCTACAAAGCTGGCTCGAGGCCTTAGGGTGGGTACGACTTCCAGGCCCTCCCCCGATGATCAGTCGGGGACTATCCCCCTCACGGGACGATAGTCGAGATACAAGGGTGGGTTAGCCATAGGCCTAACCCACCAATCCTGCTGGACCCCGGAGTCCAGGGCAGCAGCGCTGGTGGGTTACGCCGCTACGCGGCTAACCCACCCTACGAAAGCGGCGTTCAACGCTTAACAAGCGCATAGCCCTGGAAAGGGGGCAGACCGAAGCCAGGAACTTTGGCACGGGGCCGCGGCATTCAGCCGAGGCCTTGCGGCCGCGCGCGCTTTTTCAGGAAACCGACCAAGAGCCGGGCGGAGGACGGCAGGCTCAAGTCATCGAACGCGACCGAGACCGGGCTCTCGTCTTCGATGGTGATTTCGTACTGCTGAACATCCCTGGCCTGCGCGGAGAAATAGACGCCCGAGCTGGCGATGCCGCTCGCCTTGACCAGACGTTGGAGTTCTTGCGCCTCATCCTGGTCAAGGACGGCGGTGTCGAGCACGCAGCCTTTGACTACCCCGACGAACCCACCTGATTGCACAAAGTGGACTTTCATTCATCTGTCCTCGACGGCCACTCATTACACCTGGATGCCAACCTGTTTCCACGCGGCCTTGACCGCCTTTTTCGCCACCGCGCCGTATTTCGGCATGCCGGCGATTTGCACGCTCACCCGGGCGCAATCGACAAACTGGCTGGACGAGGTGAGTTGCACCAGGGTCTCGTACCAGATCCGCCCGGCGACGTCCCAGGCATTGCCGCCGAGCGCCTTGGCCACCAGCACGAAAGCCCGGTTGGGAATCCCCGAGTTGATGTGCACGCCGCCGTTATCCCGCGGGCCAGTATAGAGCTTGGACATGTGCGCCGGCTGGGGGTCATTGCCCAGCTCGGGGTCGTTGACGAACGCCGTGCCGGGCTTCTCCATGTCGCGAATCCCGCGCCGGGTGGGCGCCGGCACCAGCACCTCGGCGCCGATCAGCCAACTGGCATCAGCGGCCGTCTCGCCGTGCCTCCACTGCCGCACCAGGATGCCGAACACATCGGCAAAGTGCTCATTGAGCGCGCCCGACTGACCGAAGTAACTCAGGTTGCTGGTGAACGACTGGACCCCGTGGCTCAGCTCGTGGCCGATGACCTCCAAGGAGCGGGTGAAGCGTTGGAAGATGCTGCCATCACCATCGCCGTAGGCCATTTGCTGGCCATTCCAGAAGGCGTTGTTCATCGGCGTGAACTCGCCACAGTAATCCACCTCGGCGACGTGCACGGTGGAAATCAGGCTCATGCCGTTGGCGTCGAGCGAGTTGCGCTGGAACAATTCATGGAAGAAATCGTAGGTATCCCCGGAGCCGTCGTAAGCCTCGTTCACCGCCGGATCGGCCACACCGTTCTGGCCTTCGGCGCGGACCAGCGCGCCGGGCAACTGGTCCGTGTGCCCGGCGTCATAGACCAGCCGGTGCTTGCTGCGCGCGGGCGACATGGTCGCCAGCAAGCCCGGCATGGCCTGGGCCGTGGTGCGCACGGCACGGAACGTCTTGCTCGCGGCGAGGTTGGCGATCGCCCGGCAGCGCACCTCCGGGTCGGCCGACTGGGCCAGGTGCTCGATGATGTACGGCGGGATGATGCAGTGGAGCGGATCACGTGCGCACATGGGCAACCCTCCTCGTGTGGAACGGGTGACAGCCGACCAACACACTGCGCCCGCGTGGCGCCCTGTCTGGGCCGGGCCCTGCCGAGGCTTAGTGAATATATAGGACGAGCGCGGCGGAAAACCCAATCGGCCGGCGATGGCGCCCACTCAGTTGCGCCCTGGCTGAACTAAGCGGCTTTAGCTCTGATTGAGCTGCGCCTTGAGCAAATCGCGAAAGGTCTGGATCAAGGGCTCGCGCGAGCGGCCGCGGCGCAGGATCAGGGAAAACGGCGCCTGGTAGCCGAAGGTCGCCGGCAGCAGCACACGTAAGCGTTCCTGTTCGACCCAGGGTTGCGCGTAATGCTCGGGCAGGTAGCCGATGTAGGCGCCGGACAGCACCAGAATCAGTTGCGCCTCCATCGATTCCACCGTCGCCGCGCTGTGCTTGAAGCCGTGGCGGGCCAGTTCGGCCTGGCTCCAGTAGCCGCGGCCGACCATGCGCTGCTGGGTGATGACTTCGGCGGGGATGCGCCGTTCGGCGAACAGCGGATGGCGTTCGCTGCAGTACAGCCAGTGCTGCTCGCGGTACAGCGGCTGGTAGACCAGGCCGTTCATGCGCGTGGAGAAGGCGCCGATGGCCAGATCCAGGCGGTTGTCGAGCACGCCCAGTTGCAGTTCGTAGGGGCTCATCACCGACAGGTGCAGGTGCACCGCCGCGTGCTCCTGGCTGTAAGCGCCGATCACCTCGGCCAGCGGCAGGGCCGGGTCGCTGACGGTGGAATCGAGCACGCCGAGGTTCAAGGTGCCGCGCAGCTCGCCCTTGAGCGCCGCCGAGTAGCGCTCGAAACCTTCCAGCTCGCCGAACAGGCGCAGGGTTTCCTGGAAGAACAGCTCGCCCTTGCTGGTCAGGCTGAAGCCGCCGCGGCCGCGATGGCAGAGGCTCAGGCCCAGCTGGCTTTCCAGTTGGCTCATGTAGGTGCTGATCGCCGAGGTGGACAGGTTCAGCTCCTGCTGCGCGGCGGCGAAACCCTGGTTGCGCACCACGCTGACGAAGATGCGCAGCAGCTTGAGATCGGGCAGAGCCTGGCTCATCGGGGTCATCCGTTTGCATACATGGAAAGTTTCAGGTGGGTTAGCCGCGTAGCGGCGTAACCCAGCATCGATGCAACCAGGCATCGCCATTGCCAGCCTGACGGCCGGTCGGTGGGTTACGCCTTCGGCTAACCCACCCTACGCGAGACCATGCAAGCCACTAACTGGGACAGAGCCTTTTCGTAGGATGGGTTGAGCGCAGCGATACCCATCGACCGGCACCGACTTGAGTCTGCCATTAGTTTAGAAATCTCTGAACTAAGTTTTTGCCGCCAGCGATTTTACCCCCGCGCATCCCGGCCAAGAATCCGCCTCACCACTATTACAACCACAACACCGTGAGGCCCCCCGTGGACAAGATCCTCCACCAGCCCCTGGGCGGCAATGAAATGCCCCGTTTCGGCGGCATCGCCACCATGATGCGCCTGCCGCATATCCAGACTCCCGAACAGCTCAACGCCCTCGACGCCGCCTTCGTCGGCGTGCCGCTGGACATCGGCACCTCGCTGCGTTCCGGCACCCGCTTCGGCCCGCGCGAAATCCGCGCCGAATCCGTGATGATCCGCCCCTACAACATGGCCACCGGCGCCGCGCCGTTCGACTCGCTGAACGTGGCCGACATCGGCGACGTGGCGATCAACACCTTCAACCTGCTGGACGCCGTGCGCATCATCGAGCAGGAATACGACCGCATCCTCGACCACGGCATCGTCCCGCTGACCCTCGGCGGCGACCACACCATCACCCTGCCGATCCTGCGGGCGATCAAGAAGAAGCACGGCAAGGTCGGCCTGGTGCACATCGACGCCCATGCCGACGTCAACGACCACATGTTCGGCGAGAAGATCGCCCACGGCACCACCTTCCGCCGCGCGGTGGAGGAAGACCTGCTCGACTGCGACCGCGTGGTGCAGATCGGCCTGCGCGCCCAGGGCTACACCGCCGAGGACTTCAACTGGAGCCGCAAGCAGGGCTTTCGCGTGGTGCAGGCCGAGGAGTGCTGGCACAAGTCGCTCGCCCCGCTGATGGAGGAAGTGCGCGCCAAGGTCGACGGCGGCCCGGTGTACCTGTCGTTCGACATCGACGGTATCGACCCGGCCTGGGCGCCCGGCACCGGCACCCCGGAGATCGGTGGCCTGACCACCATCCAGGCGATCGAGATCATCCGCGGCTGCCACGGCCTGGACCTCATCGGCTGCGACCTGGTCGAGGTCTCCCCGCCCTACGACACCACCGGCAACACCTCGCTGCTCGGCGCCAACCTGCTCTACGAAATGCTCTGCGTGCTGCCCGGAGTGCAGCGGCGCTAAGAACCTGTTCAGGATCTCGAAAACTCCCCTCTCCCACTTGTGGGAGAGGGGCCGGGGGAGAGGGCTGCCGGCAACAGGCCCTCTCCCCAACCCTCTCCCGTAAACGGGAGAGGGGGTACACGAACAAAACCCCCGAGTGGAATAACCCACAAGGTGCCGCTCGCAAGGGCATAAACAGGCGCTAAACGCCAGAACCATCTATTGCGTGTGCGATGACCCGCCCGGACCAGCCAGCCTTGGGTCCGGGCACCCAGCGCTCGCCCGACGAGCGACAACAATTACAAAAGTAAGAGGGTACCCATCATGGCTTTGGATCTATTCGTCGTCCTCCTCTATGTCGCCGCCATGCTGGCGCTCGGCTGGTACGGCATGCGCCGCGCCAAGACCCGCGAGGACTACCTGGTCGCCGGGCGTAATCTCGGCCCCGGCTTCTACCTCGGCACCATGGCCGCCACCGTGCTCGGCGGTGCCTCGACCATCGGCACCGTGCGTCTCGGCTACGTCCATGGGATTTCCGGCTTCTGGCTGTGCGCCGCGCTCGGCCTGGGCATCATCGGCATCAGCCTGTTCCTCGCCAAGCCGCTGCTGAAGCTGAAGATCTACACCGTCACCCAGGTGCTGGAACGCCGCTTCAACCCCACCGCCCGCCACGCCAGCGCGGCGATCATGCTGGTCTATGCGCTGATGATCGGCGCCACCTCGACCATCGCCATCGGCACGGTGATGCAGGTGCTGTTCGGCCTGCCGTTCTGGGTTTCGATCCTGCTCGGCGGCGGCATCGTGGTGCTCTACTCCACCATCGGCGGCATGTGGTCGCTGACCCTCACCGACATCGTGCAGTTCCTGATCATGACCGTCGGCCTGATGTTCATCCTCATGCCCATGTCGATCAGCGACGCCGGCGGCTGGGATGCGCTGGTGACCAAGCTGCCGGCCAGCTATTTCGATTTCACCGCGATCGGCTGGGACACCATCGTCACCTACTTCCTGATCTACTTCTTCGGCATCTTCATTGGCCAGGACATCTGGCAGCGGGTGTTCACCGCCCGTAGCGAGAAGATCGCCAAGGTCGCCGGCTCCGTCGCCGGCATCTACTGCGTGCTCTTCGGCCTGGCCTGCGCGTTGACCGGCATGGCCGCCAAGGTTCTGCTGCCGGATCTGGACAACGTCAACAACGCCTTCGCCACCATCGTCCAGGTCAGCCTGCCGGACGGCGTCCGTGGCCTGGTCGTCGCCGCCGCCCTGGCCGCGCTGATGTCCACCGCCAGCGCCGGCCTGCTCGCCGCCTCGACCACCGCCGCCCAGGACCTGTGGCCGCTGCTCAGCGGGCGCAAGGGCGAGGAAGGCAGCGTCCACGAGAACCGCATCTTCACCCTGCTGCTGGGCCTGGTAGTGCTGGGCACCGCGCTGGTGGTCAGCGACGTGCTCAGCGCCCTGACCCTGGCCTACAACCTGTTGGTCGGCGGCATGCTGATCCCGCTGCTCGGCGCCATCTACTGGAAGCGCGCCACCACCGGCGCGGCGATCACCAGCATGGTCCTCGGCAGCCTCACCGCCGCCCTGTTCATGGTCAAGGACGGCCTGGAGGCGAACACGCCGATCTACTACAGCCTGGCCATCGGCGCCGTCAGCTTCGTCGCCATCAGCCTACTGTCGCGCCGCCCGGCCCCGGCCGCCAGCCTGGCCTGACAGTCGAGGCGCGACCCTTGGCTCCCCTCGCCCTGCTCTCATTTATGAAGAGGGGGGAGAGGAGCTGGGGGAGAGGGTAAGCGGGCAGGCAAAGGCGCTTACCTGAGCGCTCAGCCCCTCTCCCTAACCCTCTCCCCAGAGGGAAGCAAAAAGCCCTATGAGTCCGTCCAACACTAACTTGGACATAGCCTAAGGAAGACCCTATGACCACCTGCGGCGAATTCCTCGTCAAACAACTGGAAGCCTGGGGCGTCGACACCGTGTTCGGCATCCCCGGCGTGCATACCGTCGAGCTGTATCGCGGCCTGCCGGGCAGCAAGATCCGCCACATCACCCCGCGCCACGAACAGGGCGCCGGTTTCATGGCCGACGGTTACGCCAGAGTGAGCGGCAAGCCTGGCGTGTGTTTCATCATCACCGGCCCGGGGATGACCAACATCCTCACCGCCATGGCCCAGGCCTATGCCGACTCGATCCCGATGCTGGTGATCTCCAGCGTCAACGAGCGCGAGCGCCTCGGCCTGGGCAAGGGCTACCTGCACGAGCTGCCCAACCAGCGCAACCTGACGGCCGGGGTGACGGCCTTCAGCCACACCCTGATGAGCGTCGAGGAACTGCCGGCGGTGCTGGCGCGCGCCTTCGCCGTGTTCGACAGCGAGCGGCCGCGCCCGGTGCACATCGAGCTGCCGCTGGACATCATCACCGCCCCGGCCGCGCACCTGCGCGTCGTGGCCAAGCCGCAGCTGCTGCGCCCGGCGCCCAATCGCAGCCTGCTGCGCGAGGCGGCGGCGCAGTTGCGCCAGGCCAAACGGCCGCTGCTGCTGATCGGCGGCGGCTGCGTCGAGGCCGCCGCCGAAGTACGCGCGCTGGCCCAGGCCCTGGACGCGCCGACCGCGCTGACCATCAACGCCAAGGGCCTGCTGCCGGCCGAGCACCCGCTGCTGCTCGGCAGCAACCAGTCGCTGCTGCCAGTGCGCCAACTGGCGCTGGACGCCGACGTGGTCCTGGCGATCGGCACCGAGCTGGGCGAGACCGACTACGACGTGGTGTTCGACGGCGGCTTCAAGATCGGCGGCGCGCTGATCCGCATCGACATCGACGCCCAGCAACTGCTGCGCAATGCCATTGCGCAACTGGCCATCCAGGGCGATGCGCGCCTGGCCATGCGCATGCTGCTGGCCGACCTGCCGGTCGGCGAACTCAGCGCGCACAGCCCCGGCGCCCGCCGCGCCGCCAATGCACGCGCCGAGCTGGCCGAAGGCTTCAGCGGCTGGGCGCACTACCGCCAGCTGTTCGACGGCATCCTCGCCACCCTGCCGGACGCGCGCTTCGTCGGCGACTCGACGCAGACCGTGTACAGCGGCAACCATCTGGTCGAGCTGGACGGCCCACGGCGCTGGTTCAACTCCTCCACCGGCTACGGCACCCTCGGCTACGGCCTGCCGGCGGCACTCGGCGCCAAGCTGGCGGAGCCGGCGCGGCCGGTGATCTGCCTGATCGGCGACGGCGGCCTGCAGTTCAGCCTGCCGGAACTGGCCAGCGCGGTGGAGGCCAAGGTCGGCATCGTCGTGCTGCTGTGGAACAACCACGGCTATGGCGAGATCAAGCGCTACATGCAGCGCCGCGCCATCACCCCGCTCGGCGTGGACATCTACACCCCGGACTTCCTCGCCATCGCCCGGGGCTTCGGCTGCGCCGCCGAACGCGCCCGCGACCACGCCCATCTGCACGAGTTGCTACGCAGCGCACCGGCCGACCGGCCGCTGCTGATCGAGGTGCTGGAGGCGCCGCCGTTCGTGTAGTGAGCTCTTGCAGGTTGGGTTGCGGGGCGAAGCGCCGAGATACCCAAGGTGCGACGGCCCCGGAGCTTCAGGCTAGCCAATAGCCCCGGCTGCGCTGGCTATCGCTGCGCTCAACCCAACCTAGGTACCTACAAGCCCCGCGCGCCGGCCATGGGTTGCGGCGCTTGTCTCTCGATTGAATCCGACGAAAGGGCTGGCTTTCTGCCATAAGGCAATTTACGCCCCCTGAGACTTGGGCTTTAGTCTTACCGTCATTGACGTTTTGAGCGGCAGCGAAGAACGCGCCGCAGGACTGTCAGCGTCAAGCTAGCGCTGGGGAGAACAACCTCCATGGACCAAGCATTCATGTGAGGTGGGAGCGCCCAATTGGCAGCCGGGGGGTAGGTATGCCCCATGAAAAGCAAGGCTTGGAAAGCTAGGTCGAAGCGTTTTAAGGATTCAGCCGAGGGCGAAGCCAGACGCTCATTTCTCAAATTGTCCGCCGCGGCCATGGCAGCGCCGCTGCTCCTGAGAGCGCGCAACAGCGCTGCCGTGGAGTGGGTCACCACACCCCAGCCGATCTTTCCCCCCAGCCCGACCACCACGCCCTGGCTGGAGGAACTGCCCAGGCAGATCGTGCCGATCGTGCCGCTCGACCCACTAATAACCCCGCTAACCCCGAGTCCCACTGTGGAGGCGAATATAGCCGGCGGCGAAGCCGGGCGAGACCCGCACCAGCGTTACGCCGAGCTCACCACAAGGTTCGGCGCGCCGCAGCTCTATGAGTTGGAGGCCGTGGAGAATCCCGCCTGGGTGACCCATCCGGACCTGCCCTTGCAGACCGTCTGGGCCTACCGCAGAGCCACGCCCGACGCGGGCGTGCCCGCTACACCGCCGGACGCCACCGTGCCCGCCACCATCTTCGCCCGCTACGGCACGCCTATCCTCTGCCGCATCCACAACAAACTGCCGCCGGATCACGTCGGCTTCGGCAGCCCCGAGATCTCCACCCACCTGCACAATCTGCATACGCCGTCGGAGAGCGACGGCTTCCCCGGCGACTTCTACAGCCCGACTCATGCCGGGCCGACCCTGACTGCGCCCGGGGGATTCAAGGACCACTTCTACCCCAACATCTATGCCGGCTACGACGAGCAGAAAACGCCCCTCGGCGATCCGAACGAGGCCCTGGGCACGCTGTTCTTCCATGACCACACCCTGGATTTCACCGCGCCAAACGTCTACCGCGGCCTGGTCGGCTTTTACCTGCTGTTCGACGAGCTCGACTCGGGCGACGAGCGCGATCCGAACCCGGGCGCGCTGCACCTGCCGAGCCATCCCTACGACTACCCGCTGGCCTTCGGCGACCGGCGCTTCACCCCGCAGCCGGGCGGCCAGCTGTTCTTCGACCAGCTGCATGCCGAGGGCGTGCTGGGCGACAAGGTGGTGGTCAACGGCAAGGTCGAGCCGGTGTTGCCAGTCGCCAGGCGCAAGTACCGCCTGCGCCTGCTCAACAGCGGCACCAGCCGCATGTATGAGTTCTATCTGGTCACGGGGAACAATGCGGTGCAGCGCTTCGACTACATCGCCAACGACGGCAACCTGTTGCCGGAAACGCTGCGCGATCAGACCAAGGTGCGGCTTGGCGTGGCCGAGCGCGGCGACATAGTGGTGGACTTTGCCAACTACCCGATCGGCACCGAGCTCTACCTGGTCAACCGGATCCGCCAGGACAGCACCCGTGGCCCCAAGGACGTCAAGGCGCCAGGCACCCGCGTGCTCAAGTTCATCGTCGATCGCGACCCGCCTGAGCCGGACATGAGCGAGGTGCCGGACAAGCTGCGGGACTTGCCGGATCTGCCCGCCGACATCGCGGCATTGCCGGTGCGGCGCTGGGAGTTCGATCGCAAGAATGGCCTGTGGGTGGTCAACGGGCAGCTGGTCGACGTGGACAACCCGCGGGCCAAGGTCAAGCAAGGCAGCGCCGAGGTCTGGGAGTTCGTGGATGACGGCGGCGGCTGGACTCATCCCATCCACAGCCACTTCGAGGAAGGTCGCATGCTCAGCAAGACCATCGATGAGATCGAGGTGCCGGTGCCGCTGCACGAGCGCGGCCGCAAGGACGTTTTCGTGCTGGAGCAGACCATGACCATGCGGGTGCTCTTTCGCTTCCGCGATTTCAAGGGCAAATACGTCATGCACTGCCACAACGTGATCCACGAGGACCACGCGATGATGGTGCGTTGGGACATCGTGGGCGAGGGCGAGGAGGACGTGGGCGAGGACGTGAACGATGACGTCGATGTGGACGTGGACGTGGACGTGGACGTGGACGTGGACGATGACGATGACGACGACTGAACGCTGCGCGACAACGACGCTCATGAGCTTGGAGGAATGCAGATGAACACTCGCAGAAATCTATTGGCCGGCATCGGCGCCCTCGGCGCCGCCGCGCTCGGCTGGGCCGCCTGGCACGAGGCCGGCGAAGCACCGCAACGCCTTCGCAGCGCCGCCGCTGGCGGTCGCCTGCCGAACACGCCGCTCTATACCCACGAAGGCCAGGCGGTGCGCTTCTACGACGACCTGGTCCGCGACAAGGTGGTCGCCATCAACATGATGTATGCCTCGTGCACCGGGATTTGCCCGACCGCGACGGCCAACCTGCGGCTGGTGCAGCAACTGTTGGGCGAACGCCTGGGGCGCGACGTCTTCATGTACTCGATCACCCTGCAGCCCGAGTTGGACACGCCGCAGAGCCTCAAGGAATACGTCGCGCTGCACCATATCGAGCCGGGCTGGTTGTTCTTGACCGGTGCGCCCGCCGACATCGAGCAATTGCGCTACAGCCTCGGCTTCTACGACCCCGACCCGCTGGTCGACGGCAACAAGGCCAGCCACTCCGGCATGCTGCGCATCGGCAACGACGCCTATGAGCGCTGGACCATGGCGCCCGCACTGGCCACGCCCAAGCAGATCCTCGCCACCATCAATCATGTGGACAGATCCAGGGTGCACAGGGCTTAGGGCGACGGGCGACGGGGGTAGCGCGGCAGGCGTGGCTGCAGAGCGGTACCCTGGCGCAAGCCAAGCGCGGCCACGAACTGGCCTAGGGCGGCGACCAGTGGGCCGCCCGCGCCGCCGGTTCGCCACCGGCGGTGCAGTGTTCTGCGCCTGCAACGGCACCGCCGCCAACGGTCATTCCAACCCACCGCCCGCTCACCGAGGCGGGGTCGAGCGCAGCGATAGCCAACGCCACCGCGGCTATTGGCGAGCCTGAAGCACCGCAGCCGCGGCACGTTGGGATCGGCGCTTCGCGCCTCAACCCAGCCTCCGTGTCAGCAGCGGCGTACCTGCCATAGCTCACAGGCTTAACAGTCGATATCAATGCGCCATAACGGTCTATAAAACCCCTTGCAGAACAGCTATTTGCATACTTATCAAGAACAATTCCGATTTAAACTAGCTATTGACACTCTTAGCAATACATCTCAATTCAACAGAGGAGTTTGACGTTTTGCGGGGCGTTGGGATGCACAGGCGAGGGTGCTGCACCCCATGCCAGAGCCAACACAAGGACGGAGAAAATCATGGACGGTGAGCAACGCACTCACATGATGGAGCCTCCACCAACCGGCGCTTTCCCGGCCCATCAGCGGGCCTCTTTCCGGCAACTCCATACCGACCGTTTGTCCGTTGTCGTCAACGCACAGCCCCTTTACGACTGAGCGCTGATACGCGAAAGCGATTCAGGGGAGTTCGGCTGCGGGCGTCATCCCAATGCCCGGTCGCCGAGTTCCTGGTTCGAACACGGAGCTGTGCCGCCATACCAGGTGCGGGACGGTAGTCAGCGAGGAGCAAACCGCCTGAGAGAAGAACCGCCATGAAAGCTACAGGCTTGAGGCACAGAAAAGGTCAACTGCCGAATCCGCCAGACTCAACCGATGTCGAGGCGCGCCGCACGTTCCTTAAGCTCGGCGCTGCCGCCATGCTGACGCCGCTACTCCTGAACGGGCGCCGCGCCGGCGCCGATGATGATCCAGAGCCCCCGGTATTCCCCCCGAGCCCGCCCACGACTCCGTGGCAGGAAGAGCTGCCCACCGCGATCACCCCGCTGCCAGCGCTCGCCGCCCTGACCCCCGCCCCCACCGTGGCGCCGAATATTGCAGGCGGTGAAGCGGGGCGCGCCCCGCACCAACGCTATGACGAGCTGATCAGTGCGCTCGGCGTAGCGCCGCTCTTGTACGAGCTGAAGGCCAAGGAACAGCCCGACTGGGTGTTCAACCCGGCCTATCCGCCGCAACCGATCTGGGGTTACGAAGGCACCACGCCGGGTGCGACCAGCCCGGGCCCGACGATCTTCGCCCGCTATGGCCGGCCGATCCTCTGCCGCATACGCAACCAGCTGCCGCAGAATCATGTCGGTTTCGGCACGCCCGAGATCTCCACCCACCTGCACAACTTGCATACGCCGTCGGAGAGCGATGGTTTCCCAGGCGACTTCTACAGCGCGAACAAGGCCGGCCCGACCCTGACTGCGCCTGGAGAATTCAAAGACCACTTCTACCCGAACATCTATGCCGGTTACGACCAGCTGCAAAACCACATCGGCGACCCGAACGAGGCCCTGGGCACGCTGTGGTATCACGACCACACCATGGACTTCACCGCGCCGAACCTGGTGCGCGGTTTGTTCGGCTTCTACTTTATTTTCGACCCGCTTGACCCGGGTAACGAGCGTGATCCAATCCCCGGCGCCCTGCGGCTGCCGAGCCACCCCTACGACTACCCGTTGAGCTTTGCGGATAAACGCTTCGATGCCAACGGCATCCTGTTCTATGACCAGTTCAACCCCGACGGGGTGCTCGGCGACAAGGTGGTGGTCAACGGCAAGATCGAGCCGGTACTCAAGGTGGCGGCGCGCAAGTACCGCTTCCGCCTGCTCAATGTCGGGCCCAGCCGTTTCTATGGCCTGTCCCTGGTGACGCCGAGCAATGTGCGGCAGACCTTCACCTACATCGCCAACGACGGCAACCTGTTGCCGGCGCCGCTGCTGAACCAGACCCTGGTCAGCTTTTCCGTGGCGGAGCGCGCCGACATAGTGGTGGACTTTTCCCGCTACCCGATCGGTACCGAACTCTATCTGATCAACCGGCTCCGTCAGGACAGCACCCGCGGACCCGATGGCACTGGCATCGGCAGTAATGGCCCGCGCATCCTCAAGTTCATCGTCGACCGCTTCCCGCCGGTGCAGGACCTGAGCCAGGTACCGGCTGCGCTGCGCCCGCTGCCGCCACTCAGTCTCGCCGAAATCGCCGCCGCGCGAGTGCGCCGCTGGGATTTCGACCACGACCGCGGGGTGTGGGTGATTAACGACAGGCTGTTCAACGTGCAATCCGCGCGCGCCCAGATCCCCCAAGGCGCCGCCGAGGTGTGGGTACTGATCAATGACGACGACGGCTGGCAACACCCGATCCATATCCACTTCGAGGAGGGGCGCATCCTCAGCAAGACCCGGGAGGGGAGAAACGTGGCGGTGCCGCTGCACGAGCGAGGCCGCAAGGACGTCTTCTTGCTCGGCGAGGATGAGACCCTGCGGGTGTTCATTCGCTTCCGCGACTTCCTCGGCAAGTACGTCATGCACTGCCACAACCTGATCCACGAGGATCACGCGATGATGGTGCGCTTTGACATCGTGGCGCAAAGCGGCAACCCAGGCCCCGGCGGCGGAGGTAGCAGCGGCAGCGGCTAAGTGAGGCGGCAGCAACGCTCACAGGTCAGGAGGATTGCAGATGAACACTCGCAGAAATCTCTTAGTCGGCATGGGCGCCGCCGCGCTCGGCGTGGCCGCTTGGTACGGGGCCGGCGAAGAACCGCAGCGCGCCCGTAGCGGCGCTGCGGACGGCGGCTACTTCCCGAACACGCCGCTGTATACCCACGAAGGCCAGGCGGTCAGGTTCTACGATGAGCTGATCCGCGGCAAGGTGGTCGCCATCAACATGATGTACACCTCGTGCACCGGGATTTGCCCGACCGCGACGGCCAACCTGCGGCTGGTGCAGCAACTGTTGGGCGAACGCGTGGGACGCGACGTGTTCATGTACTCGATCAGCCTGCAGCCCGAACTGGATACGCCGCAGATCCTCAAGGAGTACGTCGAGAGGCACCACATCGAGCCCGGCTGGTGGTTCTTGACCGGCGCGCCCGCCGACATCGAGCGACTGCGCTTTAGCCTCGGCTTCTACAGTCCCGACCCGCTGGTCGACGGCAATAAAGCGAACCATTCCGGCATTCTGCGCATCGGCAACGATGCCTACCAGCGCTGGACCATGGCGCCCGCGCTGGCTGAGCCGGAGCAGATCCTCGCTACCATCAATCATGTGGACAGGGCCGTCGTGCTTACGGCTTAGAACCTGTCTCGGATCTGCTGCGCGTCGGCCAACGCTGGTTCCAATCCACCGCCCGCTCACGTAGGTTGGGTTGAGCGCAGCGCTAGCCAACGCAACAGGCCAGTTGGAGCCGTTTGATGTTGGGTATCGGCGCTGCGCTTCTCAACCCAACCTACGCTCGTTTCAGCCGCCAGCACACGTAGGGTGGGTTAGCCGCGCAGCGGCGTAACCCGCCACAGTGGAGGACCAGATGAGAATCGTCAGCCGCGACCAGTGGTTCGCCGTCGAGCAGCGTCACGACGGCATCAGCCTGATCCACGAGCCCTACGTGCGACCCTTCTACCGCTGCAACATGTGGCACATCCAGGGCCGCGACCGCGACCTGCTGCTCGACTCCGGTTCCGGTCTGGTCAGCCTGCGCGAGCAGCTGCCGTGGCTGACCGCGCGGCCGCTGCTGGCGGTGGCCAGCCACACCCACTTCGATCATATCGGCGGCCATCATGAGTTCAGCGAGCGCCTGGTGCATCCGGCCGAGGCGGACATCCTCGCCGCACCGACCAACAGCAGCACCCTGGCCGCGCTGTGCATCGGCGAGCAGATGTTCGAGGCGCACCCGGATTGCCCGCTGTGCTACGCCGAATACCGCGTCAAGGCGGCGCCGGCGACGCGGTTGATCGAGGAAGGCGAGGTGCTGGACCTGGGTGATCGGGTACTGGAAGTGCTGCATACCCCCGGGCATTCGCCGGGCGGCATCAGTTTGTGGGAAAGCAAGACCGCCACCCTATTCAGCGGCGACATCATCTATGACGGCCCGCTGGTGGAGGATGCCTATCACTCGAATCTGGCGGATTACGCGAAAAGCCTGGCGCGGCTGCGCAAACTACCGGTGCACACCGTACATGGCGGGCATTTCCCGAGCTTTTCCGGAGCACGCCTGAACCAGCTGATCGACAGCTGGTTCAGAGCCCACGATTAGGCGCGTAGCTCAGTGGCGGCGACGCTGCTCGGCCAGGCGACGCTGTTCGTCACTGCGAATCGGAACGGGCTGAAGACGTGGCGTTTCGCTCAGGCCCAGCGCTACACCCAATTGCCTCAACCACTCGTTAAGTCGGTGTTTCATGCTGCACCCCCTTTCCGGGAAAGATGGTCGGGTGGCCCGTGCTTCTTGGACCACCCTAGTCAGGAGCTTAGTTGCTCCGGGCAGGTTCCAGAATATGCCGCCGCGAAAAATCCCTGTTGATCTGGATCAAGCCGCCGAACGGTTGCCCGCACCACCGATCCGGACCCTTCTGTGGACAATGCCTACCGCGCCTTTACCGCCCGCTGGTTGGACAGGTAGATATTGTCCGCTTGCAGCGTCTCGCCGGTCTGGACCGCGCTCAGCCACTCCTCGGTACTGACCACCGCGGCGAAGCCCGTGTGCATCACCAGGGTAAAGACCTTGTGGATCTCCTCGGCCGTGGCCGAACCCAGCTTGTTGGCGTAGGACACAGAGCCGGCGGCATCGTGCAGCAGCTCGACGTTCCAGCCCTCGTGCCGGGCCTGGCGCGCGGTGGAGTCGTCGCAGTTGTGGGTCATGTAGCCAACCACGCTGAGGGTGTCGATCTGCCGCTCCCGCAGCCACTGGCCGAGGCCGGTACCGGTCAGGGCGCTGGCCAGGTTCTTCTCCACCAGCAGATCGTGGGGCCGGCCGGCCACCAGCGGGTGCAGCTCGGCGCCCTGACTGCCGCGGGCGAAGATGGGCGAGGTCTCCGGCGCCAGGTGCTGCACCAGTACCACTGGGATGCCGGCGGCGGTGGCGGCGTCCATGGCCCTGGCGATATTGGCCAGGGACTGGTTCACGTCTGGGTATTCGATCAGCAGGTTGCCGGTGACGTACTCGTTCTGCACGTCGATCACGATCAGGGCGCGTTTGGGGGACTGGGACATGCTGGAACTCCTTGGCGGGTTGTCTGTGGAGCGCATTCTTCGCCACGGGTGCCGTTACCCGTGAGTGGCCCGGATGCCAGATTCCGCTAATATCGGGCCAACCCCGAAACCGGAGCCCAGCATGCCGGAGCATGTCGTCGCGGTGGTCGCCTTCGACCAGATCAGCCCCTTCCACCTCTCGGTACCCTGCCTGGTGTTCGGCGAGTTCCGCCCCAACACGTCGCCCTTCGAGTTGCGCGTGTGCGCCGCCGAAAGCGGGCCGCTGCGCACTACCGCGGGTTTCAGCATCGCCGTCAGCCATGGCCTGGAGGCCCTGGAAAGTGCCGCCACCATCATAGTGCCGAGCTGGCGTGACCCCGCCGAGCGACCGCCCCAGCCACTGCTGGATGCCCTGGTGGCCGCCCACCGCCGTGGCGCCCAGCTGGTAGGGCTGTGCCTGGGCTCCTATGTGCTGGCCGAGGCCGGGCTGCTGAATGGCCTCAGGGCCACCACCCACTGGGCCTGGGCACAGGATTTCGCCCAGCGCTATCCACAGATTGCGGTGGACCCCGATGTGCTCTACCTGGAGGACGGCGGCCTGCTGACCTCGGCCGGCACCGCCGCCGGCATCGACTGCTGCCTGCACCTGCTGCGCCGGCACTGTGGCGCCGAGATGGCCAACCGCGTGGCCCGACGTCTGGTGGTACCGCCCCATCGCCAGGGCGGCCAGGCGCAGTTCATCGAACAACCGCTGCCGGCCAACGCCCGCGACGACCGCCTGAGCGCCCTGCTCGACTGGGTGCGGGCCAACCTGGACCAGGAGCACAACCTCGATAGCCTGGCCCAGCGCGCACTGATGAGCCGGCGTACCTTCACCCGCCACTTCCGCCAACTCACCGGCAGCACGGTCGGCGACTGGCTGCTGGCCGAGCGCCTGGCCCTGAGCCAGCGCCTGCTGGAAACCACCGGCCAGAGCGTCGAACAGATCGCCGGGCTGGCCGGCTTCGGCTCCCCGGTGTCGCTGCGGCACCACTTCGGCAAAGCCTTCGGGGTGTCGCCCTCGGCCTGGCGGCAGAGCTTTCAGGGCGCCTGAAGGCGGCCCTGCTGCAACTCGATCCAGGCGCGCAGGTTGGCGCCGAGCATGCCCTTGCGCCACATCAGCCAGGTGGTGGTGCGATCAAACGGCGCCGCCAGCGCGTGGGCATCCACGCTTTCGCGGCCCGGCAGACTGGCCAGCATGGAACTCGGCACCAGCGCCACACCGCCGCCGGCAACCACGCAGGCAAGCATGCTGTGGTAGGACTCGATCTCCATGATCTGCCCCATCGCCACGCGCGAGGCGGCGAACCAGGCCTCCAGCCGGCGCCGGTAGGAGCAGCGCGGGCGGAAGGTGTACACCGACTCACCGGCCACGTCCGCAGCCGAGGCTACCGGCCCGTGCCCGGCCGCGGTGATCAGCACCAGCTCCTCCTCGAACAACGGCAGACCGTCCAGCTCGGCGTACTCCATCGGCCCGTCGATCAACGCGGCATCCAGGCGCCCGCCGATCAGGCCTTCCACCAGCTCGCCGCTGGGTTGGGTCTGCACCTGCAGGTTCACCGCCGGGTAAGCTCGGTGATAACACGCCAGCATGGCCGGCAAATGGATGGCCGCGGTGCTGTACATCGAGCCGATGGTGAAATCCCCGGCCGGCTCGCCGCCCTTCAGCGCCGCCTCGGCCTCGGCCTGCAGGGCGAACAGGCGCTCGGCATAGCTCTGCAGCACCTTGCCGGCGGCGGACAACTGCAGGCGTTGGCGCTCGCGCAGGAACAGCTCGACGCCGAGGCTCTCTTCCAGCTGGCGCAGGCGGGTGGACAGGTTCGACGGCACGCGGCTCATGCGCACCGCCGCCTTGGCGATGGAACCTTCCTCGGCGACCGCCTGGAAGATGCGCAGCTGGCTCAGCTCCATGGCTGTCTCCATTCTCAAATACTGAACAAGTTGTTCTTTATTATTCGTTTTTACAGAACAAAGCAAAGCCCTAACCTGCCTTTCCGATGATCGACTCCGGAGAGGCCGCATGTCCCCGCTCGTTAGGATTTTCGCCAGTGTGCTGGCGCTGTTCGTCGCCATGGGCGTAGGCCGTTTCGCCCTCACCCCGCAACTGCCGCACCTGATCGCCGAAGGCCAGGTCAGCCTCACCGGCGCCGGCCTGGTGGCCGCCGCTAACTACCTCGGCTACCTGCTCGGCGCGCTGGAGGCGCTGTATGCCAGCTCCGCCGCCCAGGCCCGGCGCCGGCTGTTCGGCGGTCTGTGGGCCTGCGTGCTGATCACTCTGGCGTCGGCCTGGGTGCAGGGTTTCTGGGCGCATGTCGGGCTGCGCTTCGGCGCCGGCGTGGCCAGCGCCTGGGTGTTGGTGGTGGTCACCGGCGTCAGCCAGCAGCTGGCGGTGCAGGCCGGCAAGCCGCGCCTCGGCGGGCTGATCTTCACCGGGCCGAGCCTCGGCGTGCTGGTCACCGGGCTGATGGCCCTGGGCATGAACCAGCACCAGCAGGACTCCGCCGCACTCTGGCTGCTCTACGGCCTCACCGCCCTGCTGCTCAGCCTGATCGCCCACCCGCTGCTGCCCCGCCCCGTCGAGCCGAGCGGCGCCCTGCCCGTCACCCCGAGCCGCCGCCCGCGCGCGCTGTATCCGCTGCTGGCGGCCTACAGCCTGGTGGGTTTGGGTTACATCATTCCCGCCACCTTCCTGGCGCAGATGGCCGCCGCGCGTTTCCACGGCCAGTGGCAGGCCGACCTGTTCTGGCCCTGCTACGGCCTGGCGGCGACGCTCGGCGTGGTGCTGGTCAGCCTGCGCCGGCAGACGCCCGGCGGCACCGGGCGCTGGCTGATCGGCGCGCTATGGCTACAGGCCCTGGGCATGCTGGCCTGCCTGCTGCCGGGGATGGCCGGTCTGGCACTGGGGGTGCTGCTGTGCGGCGGGCCCTTCCTCGCCGGCATGCAGTTGGTCATGCAGCATGCCCGCGAGATCGACCCGCACGGCCAGCAGCGCAATGTCGGCCTGCTCACCGCCGGCTTCGCCCTCGGGCAGTTGACCGGGCCGCTGCTCGCCGCGCTCAGCAGCCACTTCAGCGGCGGACTGCAGCCGGCGCTGTGGGTGGCCGGCGCAGCGATGCTGCTGGCCGGGCTGTTGATGCTGGCCCGGGGAAGCAGTACCTGTGGCGAATTCATTCGCGAAGCCAGCCCGAAGGCGGCGCAACGAGGGGCATTACACGGATGAAAACTCACCATAGCCGTGAATCTGCCGGGCCACGACAGGAGCCGATGCATGCACTCACCTTTCGAGCGCCGCGGTCAGCAGAATATCCGCCCAAAGCGATAGCAAAACGGTTGATCTAACCCGCTCTAGCCGAGGGCATGTCGAGATCAGGGAGAAAAGAGCTTAGGTTTCCGTGCGTAATACGGCCACAGCTAGTCATCTTTGGAAAGGTGGCGCAGATCCGCAATCACCGGGTCCATCGGATCGCCACCGTGGAACAGGAACCGCGCCTCGCCATTGCGATTGAACGCGTACACAGCACTGGAGTGCATCACGGCATAATTGCCTGCTTCGTCCTTGGCTCCGGATTCGTAGAGGCTGTAGTAGCGCCGGGTCAGCGCATCGAGTGCGGCCTTGTCACCGGTGAGCCCGATAAATTGCGGTCCGAAAGTGTCGGTGAAGTGGCGCAGCGTCTGCGGATCATCTCGTACCGGATCGACCGAGACGAACAAGACCTGCAGGTCCTCCCGCGCCTTGCCATCCAGCTGTTTGGAAACTGCCGCGAGATAGGCGAGCGTCGTTGGGCAAACATCAGGGCAGTGCGTGAACCCGAAGAACAGCAGGGTGGGCTTGCCGAGGTAGTCCTTGGCGCTCACCAGGCGCCCGTTCTCATCCGTCAAGTTGAACTCAAGCGCTGGCATGAAGCCCGTGATGTCCTTGGTCTGCCAGCCCTGCTCACCGCAACCGGCGAGTAGCAGCGCAGTGAGCACAGGAAGTAGCCACTGGCGCATTCTTCACCTCCTATTGCGACGCCCTCGAAGGTCTTTCCAGATGCCAACTCGAAGTCTTGAAAATAGGTTGGTGGTTCTCGCCCTTCCAGCCACAGATCGACGAGCACTGCGCCCCTGCGGCGTTTAGCGACGTGGGATATTGTACCGTGGCTGGGGTTATCGCCCTGCGGTTGGTTAATCTCCACGACCACAGTCTAGGCGATTACGCCGTCCGGTTTGCTCGTCACAGACGACGGGCGAGGCGCAACCATCCCGACGAAGACCCTGGGGCTGGTGGTTCCAGCCGGCACAACGGTCGCCCTTGAATGCCGTGGACTAGGATTACTACAGCAGACCCGAGGGGCCCGCTCCAGCGAGGGCCTCGGGTTTGACGGAGGTAACCCCAGTGAAGCCAATCGGCATCAGCCCACCCCGGTACCCAACGCCTAGAGGCGGCCCTGGGCGGATCGCCTTAGTCTGGACGTGGAGACTGGCGATCGCCGGGCTCCTGGTCCTCGCCCTGCTGTCCGCCGGCCAGGCTACCGAGACCAATACCCGTGCCGGCTTGACGATCTGGCCCGAGCCAAGGCCAGTGCCGGAAGTCCAGTTCGTCGATGGCGAAGGCAAGCCGCATACCTTGGCCGACTTCAAGGGCAAGGTGGTGCTGCTCAATCTCTGGGCCACCTGGTGCGTCCCTTGCCGTAAGGAAATGCCGACCCTGGATCGGCTGCAGGCGCAACTGGGTGGCCCCGATTTTCAGGTGCTGGCCCTGTCCATCGACCTGGATGGGCTACAGGTAGTACGCGACTTTTATAAGGAGGTCGGTATCCAGCACCTGGGAATCTATATCGACGAGAGTGCCAGCGCTATTTCGAGCCTCGGCGCATTCGGCCTGCCGGCCACCTTGCTGCTGGACCGCCAGGGCCGGGAACTGGGGCGCAAGCTCGGCGAGGCCACATGGGACAGCCCGGAGGTCGTCGCGTACCTGCGGGAAGTGATTGCGACGAGCAGGGGGCAATAGGCGGCCATGAGCCTGGGTGACATCGGTATTCTCAGCGCCTTCGCGGCGGGGATGATCTCCTTCCTGTCGCCCTGTGTGCTGCCGCTGGTACCCGGCTACCTGTCCTATGTCGCCGGCCGGTCGGTGGACGAACTGCAGGTGCTGGCAAGTCGGCGCGAACGGCTGGCCGTGCTCGCCATGAGCCTGAGCTTCGTGCTCGGCTTTGCCACGGTCTTCATCGCGCTGGGGGCCAGCGCCACCGCCATCAGCCGATTGCTGCTCGCTTATCGGCAGGAAACCAACCTGATCGGCGGAGTGATCGTGATCGCCTTCGGGCTGTTTATCACCGGTCTGATCCGCCCGCGCTGGCTGCAAATGGACGTACGCTTCGTCCACCGCCTCAAGTCCACCGGCGGGCCGCTGGCCGCCTATGTGCTCGGCGTCGCCTTCGCCTTCGGCTGGACACCCTGCATTGGCCCGATTCTCGGCAGCATCCTGACCTTGAGCGCCTCCCAGGGCTCCACCGGCGCCAACGGCATTACCCTGCTGTCCATTTACTCGCTGGGCCTGGGCCTGCCGTTCCTGCTGACCGCGCTCTTCACCAACCATTTCCTGGCCCACCTGAAGCGGCTCCGGCGATGGAGCCGAACGATCCATCTGGCGGCCGGCATCGTTCTGATCCTCATGGGAGTGGCGATGGTCACTGGCCAATTGACGGCCTTCGCCTACTGGCTGCTGGAGCTGTTCCCGGCCCTGGGCAGGATTGGCTGATCCCAGGCCGGCTGTCATCGTCCTCCTGACCCGCCGTTAATGGGGGAATCGCCAGGTTCCTGTCCTTCTGCAGCGCTTCACCCGCAAGATTCTCTGCGTTGCCGCAACGGCTGCCACATTCTCCGCTTGACCTTACCCTTACGGCAGGGTTCACCCTCATGGGAGAGAAAGGTAGTCGGAGGTCGGCCGTGACCAATACGCTCCCGAATATCACTGCTGTGCCGCCCGCCAGTCCCGTCCAGCAATGGAGGTTGGGTGTGGCGGGCATGACCTGCGCGTCCTGTGTGGCGCGTGTCGAAAAGGCCCTGATTCGCGTGCCGGGCGTTACTGCCGCCAACGTAAACCTCGCCAGCGAGGCCGCCACGGTCGAACTTGAGGCCAACGCTTCACTGGCGGCCCTGCTCCAGGCGGTGGTGGGTGCGGGCTATCGCGTAAAGGAAGACCAACTGGACTTGGCCATCGCCGGCATGACCTGTGCCTCGTGCGTCGGTCGTGTCGAGAAGACCCTCCTGAAGGTGCCAGGCGTATTGGCGGCCACGGTGAACCTGGCCAGTGAGGCGGCGCGGGTCCGGGTGGCGGCTGGGGCGGTGTCGACGGCAGCGCTGATCCAGGCGGTAGCGGCCGCTGGCTACGAGGCCCGCGCAGCGGCAGCGGCAGTGGCGGTAGCCGCGCCGCCGCGGCACGACTGGTGGCCGGTGGCACTGGCCGCCGTGCTGTCGCTGCCGCTGGTGGCGCAGATGCTCGCCGCGTTGCTGGGTGTGCAGTGGAGCCTGCCGGGCTGGGTCCAACTGCTGCTGGCCACGCCGGTCCAGTTCTGGCTGGGTGCACGCTTCTACCGCGCCGGCTGGCGGGCCTTGCGCGTCGGCAGCGGCAATATGGACCTCCTGGTGGCCCTCGGCACCAGTGCGGGCTACGGGCTGTCGGTCTACCAGTTAGCTGCACACAGCGGCCCAGGCATCCCGCACCTCTATTTCGAGGCGTCCGCGGTGGTGATCACCCTGGTCTTGCTCGGCAAGTGGCTGGAGGCACGCGCGAAGCGCCACACGGGCGACGCCATTCGCGCGCTACAGGCGTTGCGGCCGGACACCGCCCACGTGCGACGCGACGGCGTGGATTACGAGGTGCCGGCAAGTGCCCTGGTGGTCGGCGATCTGGTCGTGGTGCGGCCGGGCGAGCGGGTACCGGTCGATGGCGTGGTGCGCGCCGGGCGCAGCCATCTTGACGTGTCGCTGCTGACCGGCGAAAGCCTGCCGGTGGCAAAGGGGGATGGCGACCCGGTAACCGGCGGTTCCATTAACGCCGAAGGCCTGCTGCTGGTCGAAACCACGGCGGTCGGCGCGGAAAGCACGCTGTCGCGGATTATCCGCCTGGTCGAGAACGCCCAGGCGGCCAAGGCGCCGATCCAGCGCTTGGTGGATCGGGTCAGCGCCGCCTTTGTCCCGGTGGTGTTGGTGATCGCGGCCATGACGCTGCTGATTGGCTGGTGGGTGACCGGCGAGATTGCTGGCCCGTTGATCAACGCGGTGGCGGTGCTGGTAATCGCCTGCCCCTGCGCACTGGGCCTCGCCACGCCGACCGTGATCATGGCCGGCACCGGTGTCGGCGCGCGCCACGGCATTCTGATCAAAGATGCGGAAGCGCTGGAGATCGCGCACCGGGTGGGCGTCGTGGCCTTCGACAAGACCGGCACGCTGACCCAGGGCAAGCCCCAGGTGACGGCGCTGGAGGCGGCGGATGGCGACACCCCCGGTTTGCTGCGACTCGCCGCGTCGGCGCAGACCGGCAGCGAGCACCCGCTGGCACAGGCGCTGCTGGACAAGGCCCGGCAGGAAGGCGTGACCTTGCTGCCGGCGTCGTCAGTGACGGCGTTGCCCGGACGCGGCCTGGCCGCTGGGGTAGCAGGCCGCGAGCTGCGACTCGGCAGCTCACGGCTGATGCAGGAACTAGGCGTGGACCTGTCATCGCTAAGCGCGTCCGCGTCGGCGTTGACACAAGACGGGAATACCCTGTCCTGGCTTGCCGACGTGACGGCACGGCCGGCTCTGGTGGGCTTGATCGCCTTCGGTGACGTGCTGAAACCCTCCGCTCAACTGGCCGTGGCCCGCCTGCGCGAACTGGGCATCCGCACGGTGATGATCACCGGCGACAACCAGGGGGCGGCCGCCAGCGTGGCCGCAGCACTTGGCCTTGACGAGGTGCGCGCCGAGGTGCTGCCCGGCGACAAGGCGGCGACGGTGCAGGCGCTGAGGGCCGAGGGTGCAGTGGTGGCGATGGTCGGCGACGGCATCAACGACGCGCCGGCGCTGGCGGCGGCCGATGTCGGCATCGCCATGGCGACTGGCACCGATGTGGCCATGCACACCGCCGGCATCACCCTGATGCGCGGCGACCCCGCGCTGGTCGCGGACGCCGTGGCGCTGTCCCGCCGCACTTATCAGCGGATTCTGAAGAGTCTGTTCTGGGCCTTCGTCTACAACCTGGTCGGCATTCCACTGGCTGCGTTCGGTCTGTTGAATCCGGTGGTGGCCGGCGCGGCGATGGCGATGTCCAGCGTCTCGGTGGTGACTTACGCCTTGCTGCTCAGACGCTGGCAGCCAACACCGCGCGAGCTGGCCTGACTCGGCGACAGGCGAAGCGGGAGGGTTACATGCACATTGGCGAAGCGGCAATCGCAAGCGGTTTATCCGCCCGGATGATCCGCTACTACGAACGCATCGACCTGATCCCATCCTCACGGCGCACACCGGCTGGTTATCGGGTTTACCGCGACAACGACCTCCAGGTCTTGCGCCTTATCCACCATGCACGCGACCTGGGGTTCTCGGTGGGGCAGGTTCGTACCTTGCTGGCGTTGTGGCGGGATCGGACTCGGCCCAGGCCATCGCCCGGTGCTACCTCGCTGCCTTGCAGGCACGCATCGCTGCGCTGCAGGCCACCCGCGATGCCCTGGCGTTTCTGGCCGAGCATTGCGACGACCTTGAGCGCCCCCTTGGGCCGACTCTGGATGAACTGGCCGCTTATCCTCACCTGAAAGGAGCACATCATGACCTGCGATAAAGCCACACTGCTTCGGTTAGGCATCGGCGCTGCTGTCCTCTTGGGCGCAGCCTATGTTCTGTTCCCGGCTTTCCAGGCCTGGATCGTGGCGGCTGCGCCAGTCCTGCTCTTGCTGCTGTGTCCGCTGATGATGTTCTTTGGTATGCGCGGTATGCACAGCAACACGTCAGCTACTGACGACACCCAGAAGGTTAAGCCGATCAAGCGCAATCCAAGCGATGAGCCGTAGTGCCCGCGCCAGTCGCTCGCAGGGCGGAGCGACACCTTTTGTGATCCTGCTCGACACTGGCACGAACACCCTTAGCCAGCCGTTGTATCCGTATGAGGGTTCCTTAAGGAGATGTAATTGTTCAGCCTCCTTGAGGTGCTCCTTTGAATTGGAGGTTGGCCCTCGGCGCCTGAGTCAGGCGCCTCTTTTACCGCCCAGGTACGGAGCAGGCGTGCTTCAACGAATGATCTTGGAGGACTGACGATGCAACGGAAACAGATGCTACGCGGGGCAATTCCGCTCGGATTTCTGACGGCCTTCACGCTACTCACGGCCTGTGGTGACGCTGCGGTGACCCTCATCCATGTGCACGGGCTGGCGTTCAGTCCGGACGGTCAGCGACTGACTATCCCCAGCCACCAGGGACTGGCCATCTACAGCGCAGGGCGCTGGAGCAAGGCCGCCGGACCGGAACACGATTACATGGGCTATGCCGTGACTCGCCGGGCGATCTACAGCAGCGGTCACCCGGCTCAAGGCAGCGGCCTGACCAACCCCTTCGGCGTGATCAAGAGCAGCGATGACGGACGCACCTGGCAGCAACTGGGCCTGCAGGGCGAGGCGGACTTCCACCTGCTGGCCAGCGGTTTCGACAACGGCGCGCTCTACGTTTTCACTGGCCGTCCGAACTCGCGCATGAGCGCCCCCGGCTTGTACTTCAGCCTGAACGATGGCCTCGACTGGCAACGCGCAGCCGCGCAGGGGATCGCTGAGGTGCCCGTCGCACTGGCCGTGCATCCGACCGACAGTAAGACGGTCGCGCTGACGACCAGCACCGGCTTGTACCTGTCACGCGATGCCGGCCAGACCTTCCAGGCCCTCAGCCAAGGCGAACAGGCGGTTGGCCTCGCCTTCAGCCTGGACGGCAACAGCCTGTGGTTCGGCAGCTATGGCAACGCCGCGAAGCTCTCGAAAGTGGAGCTGGCAACCGGTCAGGTCACCCCGCTGAGTGTGCCCGAACTGCACGAAGATGCCGTGGCCTACCTCGCGCAGAGCCCCGTCCAGTCCCGGGAGTGGGCGATGGCTACATTCAAGCGCGATGTTTACCTGTCGACGGATGGCGGCAAGTCCTGGAGCGCGATCGCCAAGGCCGGTAAGACGCTGCAATGATCGGCAGCTGGCCTTGAGCGATTACGGACGCGAACAGGGCGAGATGAGTGAGTGGGCCTTGTCCCGTGCCAGGCAGGGGCAAGGCCAGTTACGGTTCGGACCCGATTAATGCGGCAGGGGGGAGAACAGCGCGCGGAGAAAACCACCCCACGCCTGCCAGGGCGGCAAGAACATCGGGAGACGCTGCCGATAGGCCAGGTATGCGTCCCCGAACTGCTCGCACAATCGCGATTCTTCGCGTTTGGCCAGGCGCACATAGGCGTAGATGATCAGGGGGAACAGCAGTACCGTAATCACGGTCGGCCAGTGAATGATCTGCCCGAACACGGCCAGCATGATCCCGGTGTATTGCGGATGGCGGACCAGTCCATAAACCCCTTGGGTGGCTAGCCGGCCCTCCAAGCTGGCGTGATAGACCTGGACCCAGCCGCGGATCACCAGCATCAGGCCGATGACGATGAAGACGCCGCCCAGCAGCATCTCCAGCATGGCCCCGGCACTGCCATAGCCCAGCAAGGTAGCCCACAAATGGCCGGTGAAGCCCGTTAGCGGTAGCTCGATGCCCAGGAAACCCGTTAGCAGATAAATCGTCAGCGGGAAGCCGTACATCTCGGCATACAACGCGATGATGAAGGCTTGCACCAAGCCGGCGCCGGTCCAGTCATGCCAGCTGCGCGGAGCCACGAAGTGATAGAGCAGCCAGGAGGCAATCAGCACCATCACCAGCACCCACCCCCAGTGCCCATAGTGCAGGGTGAAGTCGCTCATGGCCGGACGCCTCCTCGACAGCCGCAGTGAAGCGGGATGCCGCGCTTTAAGCCTGGGGAATCGCGGTAGCGACCCTGCGAACGGCGCCGCTACCCAGGGAGCAATAGCTCATGTCGCCCGAACTGAGGGACTGGGACGGTCGGCGTGAACCAGGCCACTATTGCGCCTTGGTGTCGCCCTTCGGGGCCTCCTTGTCCATGTGCTGGTTCATGTTCTCCATCATGGCATTGCAGGTTTTCATCATCGTGGACATCTCCTGCATCATGTCCATCATCGGCATCTGGTTGCCGTCCATCATGTGCATGTCCTCACCCTTCTTGGTCTCGGAACTGCCTTGGGCGGGGGTCTTGGCCTGTTCGGCAAATCCCGTGGAAACAGTTCCAAGGGTTAAGAAGGCAGCAAGGGCGGTGTAGGCAATAGCGTTACGCATGGCGGCTCTCCTGATCTAGGACCTTGGTTTCCGGCGGGCTCCGGGCAAGCGACTGCTGAACTTGCCAGGAGGTAGGGGCCAAAGCCTTCTCGGCCCACTCCCCCCCTTCTCCCACGCCCATTTCTGAGCGAAAGGTAAGGACGGTAGTGGTGTTGTAAAGGGGAGTGCGTTGGTTACGAACAACTTCTACCCGTCCCTTTTTCAAGGTTGGACCTTGCCATTGTGGCAAGGTCAAGTGCCGGTTTTGCTCACCCCTACCACTCACTAGCAATTAGCCCTTGAGCGGATATTCAAAACAGAGCTTTTTTCTTTCTCGGTTGCTACCCGTGAACCTGGAGGCCCGCTGGCACCCAGTCCGTAGGTCGGATGCAACCCGACGTCGCTGCCTACGGAGTTCTCGCGGGTTTCACCCGCCCTATAGACAGGGGCGCTGCGCGCCCCTTTTCGCGAATGAATTCGCTCACAGGATCACTTCCACGGGGGCTCCGCGTCCCCGCCCCTACTTGCCCGTCTTGATCCTGGTCCAGGTACGGGTGCGGATCCGCTCCAGCTTCGGCGGCAGCATTTCCACCGTATAGAGCCTGGCCTGCACCTCCGCCGACGGGTAGACGTGGGGGTTGTCGCGCAGCTCCGCCGAAATCAGCGCATCCGCCGCCTGGTTGGGGTTGGCGTAGGCGACGTAGTCGGAGATCGGCGCCACCACTTCCGGGCGCAGCAGGTAGTTGAGGAAGGCATGGGCCTGCTCGACGTTCTGCGCGTCCTTGGGAATGGCCAGCACGTCGAACCAGGCCGCGGTGCCCTCTTTCGGGATGCGGTATGCGACCTTCACGCCGTTGCCCGCCTCCTTCGCCCGGTTCGCCGCCTGCATGGCGCCGCCGGACCAGGCCAGCGCCACGCAGACCTCGCCGTTGGCCAGGTCGGTGACGAACTTCGAGGAGCTGAAATAGGTCACGTGCGGACGCAGGCGGGTGAGCAGTTCCTCGGCCTTCTTGTAGTCCTCGGGGTTGCGGCTGTTGGGGGACAGGCCGAGGTAGTGCAGCACCTCGGGGATCACCTCGGTGGGCGAGTCGAGGAAGGCCACGCCGCAGCTCTGCAGCTTGGCCAGGTTGTCGGGATTGAAGATCAGCTCCCAGGAATCCACCGGCGCGTTCTCGCCGAGCACGGCGCGCACCTTGTCGACGTTGTAGGCGATGCCGTTGGTGCCCCACATGTAGGGCATCACGTACTGGTTGCCGGGGTCCTTGGCGGCCAGCACTTGGAGCAGCGCCGGGTTGAGGTTCTTCCAGTTCGGCAGCTTGCTCTTGTCCAGCGGCTGGAACACCCCGGCCTTCATGTAGTTGGGCAGGAAGCTGTCGCTGGGCACCACCAGGTCATAGCCGGAGCGCCCGGACAGCAGCTTGGCTTCCAGCACCTCGTTGCTGTCGTAGACGTCGTACTTGGGCGTGATGCCGCTGTCCTGCTGGAAGTTCTTCAGGGTGTCCGGACCGATGTAGTCGAACCAGTTGTAGATGCGCACCACCGGCTCGGCGGCGGCCTGCAGCGAGACGCCCAGCAGGGCTCCCGCGACCAGCAGCTGGGCATTCATCGGGAAGCTCCTTCGAAGCCCTGCAACACGTTGACGGCGTTGACCCCGATAGCCTCCACTGCATAGCCGCCTTCCATGATGAACAGGGTCGGCAGGCCGAGGGCGGCGATGCGCCGGCCCATCGCCAGGTAGTCCGGCGAGTCCAGCTTGAACTGGGAGATCGGGTCGTCCTTGTAGGTGTCGACGCCGAGGGAGACCACCAGCGCGTCGGGGGCGTAGGCGGCGATCTGGCGGCAGGCGTCGTCCAGGGCGGCGGACCAGCCGTCCCAGCCGGTGCCGTGGGGCAACGGGTAGTTGTGGTTGAAGCCCGTGCCGGGACCTTCGCCGTGCTCGTCGGCATGGCCCAGGTAATAGGGGTATTCCACCAGCGGATCGCCGTGGATGGAGGCGAAGAGCACGTCGCTGCGCGAATAGAACAGCTCCTGGGTGCCGTTGCCGTGGTGGTAGTCGACGTCGAGGATGGCCACGCGCCGGGCGCCCTGGTCGAGGAAGGCCTGGCTGACGATGGCGGCGTTGTTGAAGAAGCAGTAGCCGCCCATGAAGTCGCTGCCGGCGTGGTGGCCCGGCGGGCGGCACAGGGCGAAGGCGGTATTGGCGCCCTGGCGCATGTGGTCCTGGGCGGTCAGCGCGACCTGAGCCGAGCTGTACACGGCCTGCCAGGTGCCGGCGGTGATCGGCGCCTCGGTATCGAAGCAGTAATGGCCGAGTTGGCCATGCAGGGCCGTGGGAATCGGGCCGTCGCGGCGCAGACGGCGGGCCGGGAAGGTCGAGGGCAGCATGTCGCAGCTGTGCCCTTCGGCGGCCCAGCGCGCCCAGGCGCCCTCGAGGAACTCGACGTAGGCGCCATCGTGGATGCGCAGGATGGGCTCGATGCCGAAGTCCTGCGGCGCGATCACCTCGCCGAGGTTCTGCTGGCGCACCCGAGCCAGCACCGTATCGGCACGGCTGGGCATCTCGAAACAGGGCTGGAGCTTGCCGTCGACCAGTTCGGATTGGCCGAAGTGGAGACGATGGTCATCGCTGTACACGGTCAGCATGGAGGCCTCGTGAGTCTTGTTGTTGGTGAGGCCATTCTGCACAGGGCCACGGCCGGGCAGAACAGCGGCAACGGCCAAAAGGGGATCGAAATGGCCAAAGCACTTGGCCGCATGATGCCGAGGCGGTCACGAATCCATGGCGGCGAAGGGGCGCGCGATGCGTTCCTTGGCGAATGAATCCGCCCCTGTAGGGCTGGTCGGCCTCGGTGCCCAGCGAGCAGCGGCCTCAGCCGCGGAAATGGCTGGGCGGCTGGCTGCTCCAGCGCTGGAAGGCGTGGCGCAGGCTGGCGGTCTCGCTGAAGCCGAGCGCCTCGGCGATGCGGTAGATGGGCAGGTCGCCCTGCTGCAGCATTTCCTTGGCACGGGCGAAGCGCAGCTCGTCGAGCAACTGCTGGTAGCTGGTCTGCTGCTGTTGCAGGTGGCGGCGCAGGCTGCGCGCGGAGCAGCTCATCAACCGCGCCAGCTCCTCCAGCCCCGGCGGGTCCTGCAGGCGCGCGGCGAGCAGCGCGCGCACGCGCTCCAGCCAGGCGCGACGGGCGGCGAACTCGGCGTTCTGCCGGCGGCACTGTTCGAGCATTTCCTTGTGGGTCACCGGGTCGGCCAGGGGCAGGCGGCGGGCCAGCCAGGCGGCGTCGAAGCCGATGGCGCTGCGTGGCGCGGCGAACTCCACCGGGCAGCTGAAGCCGCGCGCGTAGGGCCGGGCCATGCCGCCGCCGGCCGGGTAGTCCAACTGCACCGCACGCAGCGGCAGGGGCTGGCCCAGCAGGTCGGCGCAGATCACCTTGAGCGAGCCCAGGCACAGCTCGGTGTTGAAGGGCCGCAGCGCTTCGTCCTCGCTGTAGTCGGCGGCGGTCAGCCAGGCGGTTTCGCCGTCCGGCTCCAGGGTCAGGCGGAAGTAGGTGCCCAGCAGCACCGGGTAGCCGAGGCCGATGCGCAGGGCTTCGCCGAAGGTCGGCGCCGAGAGCATGGCGTAGCCCAGCAGGCCGTAGGCGGAGATGCGCGTGCGCAGGCCGAGGGCGAGGCCCAGGGCCGGGCGCGGGGCCAGGCGCACGGCATTGGCATAGACCTGCTGCTCCTGCTCGGGGTTGACCAGGCGTTGCAGCTCGGCCAGGTCCTGCTCGCTGATGCCACTGCCCGCCAGCACCTCGCAGGCGGGTATGCCCTGCTCGCCCAGCAGGGCGGCGGTCAGGGCCGACATGTGCAGCGAGTTCAGCCAGGTGGCGCGGGAGAATACATGCTCGACCATAGGCCCGCCTGTGGCGCCACCCTTATTGGATGGCTTCCGTGGGTTCGCGCTCCTTGCGCCGATAGGGGAACACGTCGATCACCTTGCCGGCGCGGATCGCCTCTTGCAGGCTCTTCCAGTAGTCGGCGTCGTAGAGGTCGCCGTGCAGCTTGCTGAACAGCCGGCGCTGGCCCATGTCGGCGAACAGGAACGGCGGGAACTCCTCGGGGAACACGTCGTTCGGCGCGATCGAGTACCAGGGTTCGGAGGCCATCTCATCCTCCGGGTAGCGCGGCGGCGGAATGCGGCGGAAGTTGACCTCGGTGAGGTAGCTGATCTCGTCGTAGTCGTAGAACACCACGCGGCCGTGGCGAGTGACGCCGAAGTTCTTCAGCAGCATGTCGCCGGGGAAGATATTCGCCGCCGCCAGCTGCTTGATCGCCAGGCCGTAGTCCTCCAGCGCCTCGTGCACCTGCGCCTCGTTGGCGTGTTCCAGATAGATGTTCAGCGGCGTCATGCGCCGCTCGGTCCAGCAGTGGCGGATCAGCACGGTGTCGCCGTGCTCGATTTCCACCGTGGACGGCGCCACTTCCAGCAGCTCGGCCAGGCAGTCGGGATCGAACTTGGCCTTGGGGAAGCGGAAGTCGGCGAACTCCTGGGTATCGGCCATGCGCCCGACCCGGTCGACGCTCTTCACCAGCCGGTACTTCTCGATCACCGTGTTGCGGTCGACGTTCTTCGACGGCGCAAAGCGGTCCTTGATGATCTTGAACACGGTGTTGAAGCCCGGCAGGGTGAACACGCTCATGACCATGCCGCGCACCCCGGGGGCCATGATGAACTTGTCGTCGGTGTTGGCCAGGTGGTTGATCAGCGCGCGGTAGAACTCCGACTTGCCGTGCTTGTAGAAGCCGATCGAGGTGTACAGCTCGGCGATGTGCTTGCCCGGCAGGATGCGCTTCAAGAAGCCGATGAACTCCGCCGGCACCGGCACGTCGACCATGAAGTACGAGCGGGTGAAGGAGAAGATGATCGACACCTCCGCCTCGTCGGTGATCAGCGCGTCGATCTGGATGCCGTGGCCTTCGCGGTGCAGCAGCGGGATCACCAGCGGCCACTGCTCGTCGCGGGTATAGACACGCCCGACCAGATAGGCGCCCTTGTTGCGGTAGAGCACCGAGGAAAACAGTTCGATGCACAGCTCCGGATCCCTGCACACCCAGTCCGGCAGACTGGCGCGCAGCTGGTTCTCCAGGCGTTGCAGGTCACGCGGCAGGTCCTCGAACGGCATGCTAAAGCGGTAGTCGGCGAAGACCTGCTCGAGCATGCCGCCGAGGTTGACCCGCGGCAGGTAGCTGCGGGTCTGCGCCGCCCGCTCGTGGCTGCGCAGCGACGGCCGGGTGGTGTGGATGAACATGCAGCCGTCGCTGATCTGGTCATGACTGAACAGGCCGCAGAAGATCGAGTTGTACCAGGTCTCGGCCAATTCATCGTCGAAGCGCAGGTCGATCAGGTTGATGTAGGCGCTCTTCACCAGCGGCCACAGCTGCACATCGAGCAGCACCGCGGGGTCGTTACTGCGGCGCAGCCGCATGCCGACTTCGCTGACCTTCTCTTCGTAGAGGTTGATCCGCGCCGCCGCGGCCCGCTGGGTTTCCGCCCACTGGGCCTGCTCGAAACGGGCACGGGCACCATCGGTGATCTGGCGGAAATGTTCGCGATAATCGTCGAAGCCATCGAGGATCGAACGGGCAATATCGGCGGCCGGCCATGGCTGTGGCATGAGAAAGTCTCGGCAGGTAAACGAAAGCCGAGCTTAGCCAGATGCCGCGCCAAGAGAAAGTCAGGCGAGGCCCTGCGCCCGCAGAAACTGCTCAAGATAGTCGATAAATGCCTGCACCTTGCGCGTCGCCCGGCGATGGCTGGGGTAAACGGCGAGGACCAGCGGGCCGAAAGCGTCCGGGTCGAAGTCGTACTCCGTCATCACCTGCAGCAACTGGCCGCTCTCCAGATAGGGCTGCACGCTCCACAACGGACAAGCGTGCAGACCCGTGCCCATCAGGGTATTGGCCAGCAGCAGGTCGTAGTTGTCGCTCTGCAAGCGGCCTTGCGGCTGCGGGACGCGTATGCGCACCCCAGCCAGGGACATCCACCAGTAGCTCTGGTCCAGCGCCGGATGGCGGTAGATCAGCCACTGATGACGGTCGAAGGTTTCCGGGCTCACCGCCAGCGGATTGGCCGCCAAGTACGCCGGGCTGGCGCACATGACGATGCGATTTTCCCCCAAGGGTTTGACGATCAGCCCAGGCAGGTCACTACGCCCTTCACGCAGGGCCAAGTCATAACTGCCATCGGCCAGATCGACGAAGGCATCGCTGAGGTCCACGCGCAACTTGATCTGCGGATGGGCGACGAGAAAGCCGGCACAGGCCTGATCGAGAAAGGCCCGACCGAAGGCCAGCGGCGCGGTCAACCTCAGGTTGCCATGCAAACCGTGCTGCAGCTGGCCAATCTCCTCGCCCGCCTCATGCAGGCGCTGCAACACCTGACGGGCGGTTTCCAGGTAGAGCCGGCCAGCCTCGGTCAGCGCCGTGCGCCGGGTGCTGCGCTCGAACAGTTGCGCGCCCAGGTCGGCCTCCAGGTGGCTGACGGCCTTGGTCAACGCCGAGGGGGTCTTGCCCAGCTGCTCGGCCGCACGGCTGAAACTGCCGTGCTCGGCGGTGGCGACAAACATGCTCAGGGCGCCGAGCTTGTCCATGCTGTCTTTCCTGTTTGGCAAAAAGGTTTTGCGCGCCAGCGGTGTTCTGCCGGCCCGCGCCATTCGTTAGTCTCGCGGCCAGACCAATAAAAACTAGAGGCTGTTTCGATGCAACGATTTATCCCGAACCTGTTGGTTGCCGCAATGGCTTTTTCCTCGATGGAAGCTATGGCCGCCGCCGATCTGCTGTTGTTCAACGGCAAGGTGTTCACTGCCGAGCCCGGCCAAGCGCTGGCGCAGGCAGTTGCCGTGGAAAACGGCAAAATCCTCAAAGTCGGTAGCGATGCAGAGATCAAGGCCCTCGCAGACGCCTCGACCGAGATTGTCGACCTGGCCGGCAAGGTGCTGATGCCCGGCATGATCGACGGCCACAGCCATCCGATCATGGCCGCCCTCGACGGCATGGGTTCGACCCTGCTGGATGAAGTCAAACCGCTGCCCGAACTTGAACAGTGGATCATTGCCGAGGACAAGGCCGGTCGTGCCCGTCGCGCCGACGTGATCAGCATTGCCGGGGTCAGCTCGGCGTACTGGGAGCAGAGCCATGAACTCGGGCAGCTCTTCAACCAGGGCCGCTGGGCCGAGCAGCCGCTGGTACTGAACGGTATCGACGGGCACACCGGCTGGGCCAACCAGGCCATGCTCAAACGCCTGAAAATCGACGCCGCACTGGTGAAAAGCCTGCCGGAGAAAGAGCGCAACTACATTGCCCACGGGGCCGATCTCACACCCACGGGTTACCTCGCCGAGAACGGCTGGGACCGCGTCCGCAGTCAGCTGCCCGAGCACGGCGAAGAAGTGATGCTGGAGGCCACCCGCCAGGCCGTGAAGATCAACAACCAATACGGCGTCACCGCCTGGATGGACGCCGCTACCAACGCCGGCGCCGGCGACTCAGTGTTCGAACTGCGCCCGACCGAGCAGAGCGTTGGCGTGCTGCCGCTCTACCGCAAGCTATCGGAGTTGGGCGAACTGAATGCCCACGTCGCCGCCCTGCTGATTGCCTACCCGAAAAGCAAGCCGGCTGAACTCGAGGCTTTGGCCAAGGTCATGCAGCAGTTTCAAGGCGTGCCGAACCTGACATTCCCCGGCCTCAAGATCTTTTCTGACGGCGTTCTGGAGTTCCCAGGCCAGAGCGCCGCAGTGCTCGAACCGTTCAAGAACAGCCAGAAGAAGGGCGAACTGCTGATCGACCCGGCAAACTTCGGCAAATTGGTCGCAGCCGCGGAAAAACACGACTGGATCGTGCATGTGCATGCGGTCGGCGACCGTGCCGTGCGTGAAGCGCTGAATGGTTTTGAATATGCCCGCAAGCTCAACCCAACCCCGCTGCCACACAGCATCGGCCATATCCAGCTGATCGACCCGCAGGACTTCCCGCGCTTCAAGCAGCTCGGGGTGATTGCCGACATGCAACTGCTCTGGGCCACCGCCGAGTCCTACACCGAGGAACTGGTGAAGCCTTATATCAGCGACTCCGCCTACCGCTACATGTACCCTGCGCAGTCCTTGCGCAAAGCCGGCGCGGTGATTGCCGGTGGCAGCGACTGGCCGGTCTCCAGCCCTAACCCGTGGAACGCCATCGCCCAGGCCGGCACCCGTAAAGGCCCGCTCGGCGTACTCAACAGCGCCGAAAGCATCGACCGCGAAAGCATGTTCTACGCCTACACCATCAACGCCGCCAAAGCCCTGCGTCTGGACCAGCAGATCGGTTCCCTGGCGCCCGGCAAGCAAGCTGACTTGATCGTCCTCGACCGCGATGTGTTCAAGGTCAGCGACGACGAGTTGTTCGAGACCCAGGTGCTGAAAACCTACTTCGCCGGTAAGCAGGTTTACGCCCCCGAGTCCTGACAATAACTCCCCTGCGGCCAACCTGGCCGCTGCCCTGAATAGCCAAGCTCCTCGCACTGCGAGGGGCTCGGCGAAGCCTTGTCCGAATCTGCCCAAATACTCACAACAACAGGGAAATTTGCATGAATGCTCTACCGATTCTCGCCCTTGCCGCTTTGGCTCTGGCACCGCTGTGCAGCGCCCAGGCGATCGAACTGAATGATCAGTTCCGCCTCATCGTCACCCCTACTATCGTCAGCGATTACCGCGCCAGCGGCCTCTCGCAAACCCTCGGCGACCCGGCCGCGCAGCTGAATGTCGTGCTCAGCCACGCCAGCGGCCTGTATGCCGGTGTGTGGACCTCGAATGTCGACTTTGGCCATGACTCCAGCACCCGCCAGGAAATCGAGTATTACGCCGGCTACTACTGGCAAATTACTGACGACATCAGCCTCGACACCTACTACACCAAGTACGACTTCCCCCGCGAAAGCGATTTCAACCAGAGCGATGTGCAGGCCCTGCTGGATGTCTACGGCGTGCTGCTCGGTGCCAAATTCGCCAACAACGTTATGGGCCCGGAGATCTGGGACGAAGAAGAAGAGAACCTCATTCACCCCGCCGGGAAAGACGAGGACCTGTCCTCATTTTTGATCGGCTATCGCACCCTGTTGCCGGCAGAGGTCGGTTTCGAAGCCCGCTACGAATACGTCGACTACAAGGACGACGTATTTTTCAGCAACGACGGCAGCAGCCGCCCCGACTACCGCAACTGGGAGATCAAGCTGAACCGCGACTTGATCGGCGTGACCTGGGGCCTGAGCTACATCGATACCGACCTGTCGAAAACCGAGTGCCAAAGTTTTACCGGTTTCGACGACCTGTGCGGCCCGACCGTAGTCGCCAGCGCCAGCAAGACCTTCTAAGCGCAGCGCAAACCACCACGAGCGGCGCCGGCGGGGTGAGGTCCAGCGACTTAACCCCACCTGAATCCACCGCGTCCGCATTCCGTTACTAGCTGTTTTGCCCAGCGCCCCACGTCAGCGACTGTTTTGGCCGTGCCATCCGCAACTGGAGCGGCGTGCGCAGACTCACCGAATAAAAGCAGCCCATCCGCCTGCACCCCAAGGAAACCACCCTCATGACCCAGGTCAACGATAGCCCGCAGCGCGCGCCCCTGATCGAGCAACGCTCGATCGATTACATCCCCGAGGATGAGCGCCATGGCAGCCTCTACAGCCAATTCAGCCTGTGGCTCGGCGCCAACCTGCAGATCACCGCGATAGTCACCGGCGCTTTGGCCGTGGTGCTGGGCGGCGACGTGTTCTGGTCGCTGATCGGCCTGCTGGTCGGCCAACTGTTCGGCGGCGCGGTAGTCGCCCTGCACGCCGCGCAAGGGCCCAAACTCGGGCTGCCGCAGATGATCTCCAGCCGCGTGCAGTTCGGCGTCTACGGTGCGGCCATCCCGATTGTGCTGGTGTGCCTGATGTACCTCGGCTTCAGCGCCACCGGCGCGGTGCTGTCGGGGCAGGCCATCGCCCAGTTGATCGAGGTCAGCGACAGCACCGGCATCCTGATTTTCGCCGCCTGCATCGCGCTCCTGACCCTGTTCGGTTATCGGGTCATCCACCTGGTCGGCAAGGTCACCAGCGTGCTCGGCATCATTGCCTTCGCCTACCTGTTCACCCGCCTGCTGACCCTCAACGACATCGGCCTGCTGCTGGTGAACCGCCACTTCGACTGGAGCTCCTTCCTGCTGGCGGTGTCCCTCTCGGCGTCCTGGCAGATCGCCTTCGGCCCCTATGTGGCCGACTATTCACGCTATCTGCCAAGCAAGACCTCGTCCTGGAAAACCTTCGCCGCCGTCGGCCTCGGCACCGTGCTAGGCGCCCAGGCCTCGATGGTGCTCGGGGTGTTCGCTGCAGCGTTGGCCGGCGCGAACTTCCGCGGCCATGAGGTGGCCACCATAGTCGGGCTCGGCAGCACCGGGGTGATGGCGGCCCTGCTGTATTTGAGCGTGGTGCTCGGCAAGGTCACGGTCTCCACCCTCAACGCCTACGGCAGCTTCATGTGCATCGCCACCATCATCAGCGGCTTCCGCGGGCGCCTGCAGATCGGCGCCGTGCAGCGCATGTTGTTCGTGCTGGCGATTGTCGGCGCGTCCACCGCACTCGCGCTGCTCGGCCAGGACTCGTTTCTGGGCACGTTCAAGTTCTTCATCCTGTTCCTGCTGACCTTCTTCACGCCCTGGAGCGCGATCAACCTGGTCGACTACTACTTCATCAACAAGGAGTGTTATGACATCCCGGCGCTGTCCGACCCCGAGGGCCGCTACGGCCGCTGGAATCTGCTGGGGATCGGCGTCTATGTCGTCGGCGTGTTGATTCAGCTGCCCTTCGTCGACACCCACTTCTACAGCGGGCCGCTGGTCGCACAACTCGGCGGTATCGATATTTCCTGGATAGTCGGTCTGGCGGTGCCGGGCCTGCTTTACTATCTGGCGGCCCGCCGCACCGTGCGCGCCATGCCCGAGCGCATGGTGCTGCCGACGGACCCGGCGCTGGCCGGGCAAGTGCGCGCCCAGGAAGGCTGAAGCAAACGCCGCCGACATGATTGTCGCGCCGCGCGCATGGCCGGCGGGCGTCGCTCGATCGGCGCGGCTGCGGCGCCGGCCACCCGCGGTGCGCGGATTGAATGGCTCGCTCCGCGCGCCGAACTGCCGGTGGTTGCGCTGGTAGGATTGGCATTTCTTTTTGAGCCGTTTCGCTCGGCTGGTCCAGGGGGACCTCAGCATGCAGATTCAAGCCCACAAGGCTTTGGATGTGGATCAGCAGCAGCGCGTCATCGCGGGCTGGGAACAGCATTACCAGCAGATGTCCCCCGGCGCCTTCCGCGGTCAGATCGTGCACCTGGAGCTGGGTGGGGTGGCGGTCTACGAGGAGCGGATGAACACCCGGGTCGAGCAATATTTTCATGCTCCGGCCAGCTCCCTGGTGTTCAGCTTCGATGCAGTCGATGGTTCGCTCTATCTGCTTAATGGCGAGAGCCAGAACACCTGGATCACCCCGGAGAACTACAAGGAAGTGGCGGTAGTGCTGGACCAGAACTACCTGAGTCGGCTCGCGGGCTTGGACCTAAGCGTTCTGGACGGGCTGTTCCTCACGCCCTTGCGATCCCAGCACAGCCGGCTGTTCGGCCGCTGGCTGAGCGGTACCCTCGGGCGCTTGCTGGCGACGCCCGATCAGCTCGCCGAGGAAAACCTGGCGAGACAGCTGGTCGATGACTGTCTGTTTGTTCTCGAGTGTTCGACCCGGACGCTCGACGATTCTGGCCTGAGGCGTTTGGCGCGCGATCGCCAGGTCGTCCGCAAGGTCTTCGAGTTGGCGACCGCCTTTCCCGATGAGCATTTCAATGTGCTGCAGCTGGCGAGTGTGGCCAGCGTATCCGTTCGCCAGCTGCAGAAGAGCTTTACCGCCTTCATCGGGGTCGCGCCGAACCACTGGCTGCGGCTGCGCCGGTTGAATGCGGCGCATCGCGACCTGCTGCGCGCCTCGCCGGGGGAAACCACGGTGGCCGAGATCGCGATGCGCTGGTCGTTCTGGCACCTGGGGCGTTTCTCCGAGGCCTATCGCCAGCTGTTCAACGAACTGCCTAGCTGCACGCTGCTGCGCCGTTCCTAAGCCGCAGGCGCTGGACTGAGGCGCCGGCGTTTCCTCGGCACTCCCCTGGCTGGTGATGCCCTCGGCCCGGCGGGCCGCGCGCGGTCACCCGCTCGACCGCTTGGATCTCAATTCTTCGGGCAACCCCGCTGGCCCATGGCAGCGCCTCGGCGACCGCGGAGCCAGGCTTGGCGCTGCCTGCGCAGCCGGCGCCGATCCGGCGTGCGCCAAAAAGGGGCGCTAAAACTGGCGCAAAGCGGATAGAGGCCGGCCTCGCCTCGGCGGCAGAATTTCTTCGACTTATTGAAGCCGGGCGGCACTAGGACGCCCCGGCAATCCACCTGCATGAGGCGTTATGAAAGGCAATCTGGATCGTCTGAGCCAATGGTTGAAGGACAACAAGATCACCGAGGTCGAGTGCCTTATCTCGGATCTGAGCGGCATTGCCAGGGGCAAGATCTCGCCGACCAACAAGTTCCTCAATGAGCGGGGCATGCGCCTGCCGGAGAGCGTCTTGTTGCAGACGGTCACCGGCGACTACGTCGAGGACGAGGTCTATTACGACCTGCTCGACCCGGCCGACATCGACATGCACTGCCACCCCGACGAGGGCGCCGTGTTTCTGGTGCCTTGGGCCCTGGAACCGACGGCCCAGGTCATCCATGACACCCATGACAAGCAGGGCCGCCCGGTCGAGCTATCGCCGCGCAACATCCTCAAGAAGGTGCTCAGACTCTACACGGAGCGGGGCTGGAAGCCGATCATCGCGCCGGAAATGGAGTTCTACCTGATTCAGCGCAGCGATGACCCTGACTATCCGCTGAAGCCGCCAGTCGGCCGCTCCGGGCGCCAGGAGACGGGGCGGCAGTCCTACTCGATCGAGGCGACCAACGAGTTCGATCCGCTCTTCGAGGACATGTACAACTGGAGCGAGGCCCAGGGGCTGGACTTGGACACTCTGATCCACGAGGAAGGCACCGCGCAGATGGAGATCAACTTCCGCCACGGCGATCCGCTGCACCTGGCGGATCAGATCTTCGTCTTCAAACGGACCCTGCGCGAGGCGGCCCTCAAGCACAACGTCAGCGCGACCTTCATGGCCAAGCCGATGACCGGCGAACCGGGCAGCGCCATGCACCTGCATCAGAGCGTGGTGGACCTGCAGACCGGTCAGAACATCTTCTCCAACCCCGACGGCAGCATGAGCGACCTGTTCCTGCACCACATCGGCGGTTTGCAGAAATACATTCCCGAGACGCTGCCGCTGTTCGCCCCCAACGTCAACTCGTTCCGCCGCTTCCTGCCGGATACCTCGGCGCCGGTGAATGTGGAGTGGGGCGAGGAGAACCGCACCGTGGGCCTGCGCGTACCGGACTCGGATCCGCAGAACCGCCGGGTGGAGAATCGCCTGCCGGGCGCCGACGCCAACCCCTACCTGGCCCTGGCGGCGAGCCTGCTGTGCGGTTTCGTCGGCATGATCGAAGCCGTCGAGCCCAGCCAGCCCGTGCAGGGACGCGGCTACGAGCGGCGTAATCTGGCCCTGCCGCTGACCCTGGAGGCCGCGCTGGAGCGCATGGAGCAGTCGGCGATGCTCAAGGAGTACCTGGGTAGCCGCTTCACCAAGGGCTTCGTCGCGGTCAAGCGGGTCGAGCACGAGAACTTCAAGCAAGTGATCAGCTCCTGGGAGCGGGAATTCCTTCTGCTCAGTGCGTGAAACCCACGGGCGTCCTCCAGGACGAAATCGGTCCTGCGTGAATCTATTCCCCAACCTACCTAGGACAAGGACAGGCGAATGAAACTTCCATGCCCAACGATTCTGTTCGCAGCCCTATGCGCCCTGAGCGGCCAGGCTTCGGCGCAGGATGTCGTGAATATCTACAACTGGACGGACTACATCGCCGAAACCACTTTGGCGGACTTCCAGCGGGACACCGGGATCAAGCCGGTTTACGACGTTTTCGATTCCAACGAGACACTCGAAGGCAAGCTCCTGGCGGGGCACACCGGCTACGACGTGGTGGTGCCCAGCAACCATTTCCTCGGCCGGCAGATCAAGGCCGGGGTCTTCCAGAAGCTGGATCTGGCCCGGCTGCCTAACTGGAGCAACCTCGATCCGAAGCTTCTGGAGCGCCTGCAGGTCAACGATCCAGGCAACCACTATGCCGTGCCCTATCTCTGGGGCACCAATGGCATCGGTTACAACGTCACCAAGATCAAGCAGCTGCTGGGTGTTGAGCAGATCGACTCCTGGGCCGTCCTGTTCGAACCGGAAAACCTGAAGAAACTTCAGGCCTGTGGCGTTTCCTTCATGGACTCCGCAGACGAGACCTTTCCCGCCATGCTCAACTATATGGGGCTGGACCCCAACAGCAGACGCCTGCAGGACTACAAGGCGGCCGAGAGCAAACTGAAGAGCTTGCGTCCTTACATCAGTTACTTCCATTCCTCCAAATACATCACTGACCTCGCCAATGGGGATATCTGCATCGCCTTCGGCTACTCCGGCGACGTATTCCAGGCCATGAGCCGCGCCGAGGAGGCCGGTAATGGGGTCCAGATCGCCTATATAGTGCCCCGCGAGGGCGGCAATCTCTGGTTCGACATGCTGAGCATCCCGGCCGATGCCAAGAATGTTGAACAAGCCCATGCCTTCATCAACTACCTGCTGCAGCCGGCGGTTATCGCCAAAGTCAGCGAGCATGTCGGCTACGCCAATGCCAATACCCAGGCGGATGCGCTGATGAACGAGCAGGTCAGGCATGACCCCTCCATTTATCCCCCGGCAGCGGTGCAGCAGAAGCTCTATGTCTCGTCGGAGCAGCCACCCGAAATCATGCGTTGGATTAATCGCTCGTGGAACAAGCTCAAGTCCGGCCGCTAATCCGCCCTGCCGGGTGGCTGCGCCAACCCGGTAAGTTGACAGGTACCCTCAAGATGTCTTCCACGCTTATTGCACCTCCAACCTATTATTTCGCCACCCGCAATCGCAGTCTCGACTGTCCGCCGCTCGAAGGCTCGGCCCAGGCCGATGTCTGCATTGTGGGCGGCGGTTTCACCGGCCTGAACACCGCCATCGAACTGGCCGAGCGGGGCCACTCGGTAATCCTGCTGGAGGCACGCCAGATCGCCTGGGGCGCCACCGGCCGCAATGGCGGGCAACTGATTCGCGGGCTCGGGCACGATCTCGGCCGATTCCACAAGTACATCGGCAGCGAGGGCTGCCAGACCCTTGAGCGGCTGGGGCTCGAGGCCGTCGATATCGTCCGCCAGCGTGTGCAGCGGCATGCCATCGACTGCGATCTGCGCTGGGGGCACTGCGAGCTGGCCAACACGCCTCGGCACTATGCGGGGCTGATCCGCGAGCGGGAGGCGCTCGAGCAGCAGGGCTATCCGCATGAGGTCAGCCTGGTCGAGCCGCACGAAATGGCCCGGGTGGTCGGCTCCGAGCGCTATGTCGGCGGCCTGATCGACAACGGCTCGGGCCACTTGCACCCGCTCAATCTGGCTCTGGGGGAGGCCGCCGTCGCTCAGGGGCTGGGCGTACGGCTCTGCGAGGACAGTGCGGTGACGCGCATCGAGTACGGCAGCCGCATCCGTGTGCATACCGCCAGAGGCCAGGTCCAGGCCAAGAGCCTGGTGCTCGCCGGCAATGCCCACCTAGGCAATCTCGAACCGGCGCTGAGCGGCAAGGTGTTACCCGCCGGCAGCTATATCATTGCCACGGAACCCTTGGACCCGGTCCTGGCCGAGACCCTGATCCCCGCTAACCGGGCGCTATGCGACCAGCGCGTCGGGCTGGATTACTATCGTCTGTCGGCAGACCGGCGCCTGTTGTTCGGCGGCGCATGCCGTTACTCCGGACGCGACCCCAGCGACATCGCTCGCTATATGCGCCCGAAAATGCTCAAGGTGTTTCCGCAGCTGGCCGATAAACGCATCGAGTTTCAGTGGAGCGGAATGATCGGTATCGGCGCTAACCGGCTGCCGCAGATAGGCCGCTTGGAGACGCAGCCGAACGTCTACTATGCCCAAGCCTATGCCGGACATGGGCTCAACACCACGCACCTGGCTGCCCGCCTGCTGGCCGAGGCGATCAGTCGGGAGCGCAGTCATGGGTTCGACCTGTTCGCCCGCGTGCCGCACATGACCTTCCCAGGCGGTCAGCGGCTGCGCTCTCCGCTGCTGGCACTGGGCATGCTCTGGTACCGACTCAAGGACGTGGTGGGGGGCTGAACAGTCCCCCTGGCGGGGAGAGTGCCGCGGTGGGGCAGGCAAAACGCTCGTCCTCGTCAGACCCCGCAGGGAAAGCGGGCGTCTGTTCAAGCCTCGCTAGGCGAACAGGCATGCATAAAAAACCGGCTCAATGGCCGGTTTCTCTCAACTGTCCCCGTGCGCCTGCTGGGCGCTGGAAAACCTGATGTAGCTGTAGGCTGTGGGCATGGCGGGAGGCTCCGGGGACACTGGAAAGCCTCGTTATACCTTTGCCTACTTCTTCCCGCTGATGGGCGTGCTGGTCGGCGCGCCGTTCTTCGCCGAAGGCTTGACCCTGAACAAAGCCGGCGGTGTGCTGCTGGGGCTGCTGGGCGTCGGCCTGCTGACCCGCACCGGTCCGGTGGCCTTCGATATGGATTTGCTCTGGGGCGCCGCCGCCTGCTTGATCGCCACCACCTGCTACGGTTTTGCCGGCTTTCTCACCCGCCGCTGGCCCGGTCTGGATGGCCTGGATAACCGTCTCGCCGCCTGCAGCAGCATGTTCGGGGCAACCTTGTGCCTGCTGCCGCTGTTCGCTTATTCCGTCATCAGCCAGCCACCGGCCAGTTGGGGCGGCAGCAGCGTCTGGCTGGCGCTGGCCGGTCTCGGCTTCGTCTGCACCGCCTTCGCCTACATCATTTACTTCCGCCTGATCGCCGATGTCGGCCCGCTGAAGACCCTGTCGGTGACCTTTCTGATCCCGCTGTTCGGGGTGCTCTGGGGCGTGCTATTGCTGGACGAACGACTGTCTTGAGCCTACCTCTACGGCGGCGTGTGGATCGGGCTGGTGCTATGGCTGGTAGTGAAGCCGGCGGCAGTGCCGGCGACGGCAGAAGAGTCGGCGTAGGGCGGATATGCCGCTTGCGGCTTGTCCGCCGCAGAAGCTGGACAGGACTTCGCTATGCCCACCCGCTCCGGCTCCTCAACCCCCGCACAGCAAAAGGCCGCCCGCTGGCGGCCTCGAGCAAAGGAGCCTGCCTAAGAACCTGTTCAAGATCGTCGCGAGCGCAGGTCAGACAAGGCGAAAACAGGCGAGGACGCGGAGTTTACGAGTTGTAAATGAGCAGTCCGGGCCTGTTTTCAACGCAGCATGGCCAAGCGCAGCAGATATTGAACAGGTTCTTACTGCACCAACTCCTGCTCGCTGAACATATCGCTGAACAGCATGCTGGAGAGGTAACGCTCGCCGGAGTCCGGCAGGATCACCACCATGGTCTTGCCCTGCATTTCCGGGCGCTCGGCCAGACGCACCGCCGCCGCCATCGCCGCGCCACCGGAGATGCCGCAGAGGATGCCCTCTTCGCGCATCAGGCGCAGCGCGACGGCCTTGGCGTCATCGTCGGTGACCTGCTCGACGCGGTCGACCATGCTCAGGTCGAGGTTCTTTGGCACGAAGCCGGCGCCAATGCCCTGGATCTTGTGCGGACTGGGCTTGACCTCATCGCCGGCCAGGGTCTGGCTGATCACCGGCGAGCCAATCGGCTCGACCGCTACCGACAGGATCGGCTTGCCCTGGGTCAGTTTGATATAGCGCGACACCCCGGTGATGGTGCCGCCGGTGCCGACGCCGGCGACCAGCGCGTCGATGGCGCCTTCGGTGTCGTTCCAGATTTCCGGGCCGGTGGTCTTCTCGTGGATCGCCGGGTTGGCCGGGTTATCGAACTGCTGCGGCATATAGTACTGCGCCGGGTCGCTGGCGATGATTTCCTCAGCCTTGGCGATCGCGCCCTTCATGCCCTTGGCCGGCTCGGTCAGCACGATCTCGGCGCCGAGGGCCTTGAGCACCTTGCGCCGCTCCAGGCTCATCGACGCCGGCATGGTCAGCAGCAGCTTGTAACCGCGGGCGGCGGCGACGAACGCCAGGCCGATGCCGGTATTGCCCGAAGTCGGCTCGACTATGGTCATCCCCGGCTTGAGCATGCCGCGCTCCTCGGCGTCCCAGATCATGCTCGCGCCGATCCGGCATTTGACCGAATAGCCCGGATTGCGGCCCTCGATCTTGGCCAGGATGGTCACGCCCTTGGGGCCCAGGCGGTTGATGGCGACCAACGGCGTATTGCCGATGGATTGGGCGTTGTCTGCGTAGATGCGGCTCATGCTTGCGTGTCCTTGGCTAAAAGCGAGAGCAAGAGCCTAAGCCCCTCCCCCCGAAGCGTCCAGTGCAGGGATTGGCCAGACCGCCGGTGCCATTCAGTGACTGAATACGCCGGCTGCGTTCACAGTCGACCGGCTCGCGCGGTATAGTCACCCTTTAATTACTGAACCGCCCGGTTTGCACCAGCGCGCTATCGTTTCGAGGATTTTCCGATGAAGTTCGAAGGCACCCAGTCGTACGTCGCCACCGACGATCTCAAACTCGCCGTCAATGCCTCCATCACCCTGCAGCGCCCGCTGCTGGTCAAGGGCGAGCCCGGCACCGGCAAGACCATGCTGGCCGAGCAACTGGCCGAAGCCTTCGGCGCCCGGTTGATCACCTGGCACATCAAGTCGACCACCAAGGCGCACCAGGGCCTCTACGAGTACGACGCGGTCAGCCGCCTGCGCGATTCCCAGCTGGATTCCGACAAGGTCCACGACGTTCGCAACTACATCAAGAAAGGCAAGCTGTGGGAGGCGTTCGAGTCCGAGGACCGCGTGATCCTCTTGATCGACGAGATCGACAAGGCCGACATCGAGTTCCCCAACGACCTGTTGCAGGAACTCGACAAGATGGAGTTCTACGTTTACGAGACCAACGAGACGATCAAGGCCAAGCAGCGCCCGATCATCATCATCACCTCGAACAACGAGAAGGAACTGCCGGACGCCTTCCTGCGCCGCTGCTTCTTCCACTACATCGCCTTCCCGGATCGCGACACCCTGAAGAAGATCGTCGACGTGCACTATCCGAAGATCAGCGGCGAGCTGGTCAGCGAAGCCCTCGACGTGTTCTTCGACGTGCGCAAGGTGCCGGGCCTGAAGAAGAAGCCCTCGACTTCCGAGCTGGTCGACTGGCTGAAGCTGCTGATGGCCGACGACATCGGCGAAGCCGTGCTGCGCGAACGCGATCCGACCAAGGCCATCCCGCCGCTGGCCGGCGCCCTGGTGAAGAATGAGCAGGACGTGCAACTGCTCGAGCGCCTGGCGTTCATGAGCCGCCGCGCCAGCCGTTGAGAATCGGCTGATGGTCTGCTGCGCGTCGGCCATGCTGCGTTGAAATCAGGCTCAGCAAGCCGCTTGCGGCTAACGCGCTTCAGCGCGGCCCGGAGGGCGAGTGAAACGAGTACTGCTCATTTACAGTCGTAAACTCCGCTTCTTCGCCTGATTTCGCCTTGCCTGACCTTAGCTCGCGAGACCATAAACCGATTCCGCCACCTAGGAGGAGCTGAACCATGCATAGCGGCAGTTGCCTGTGCGGTGAGGTGAAGTACCGGCTTGATGCCCCCATCAAGTCGGTCACCCATTGCCATTGCTCGATGTGCCGCAAGGCCCACGGCGCGGCGTTCGGCAGCTACGGCAACGTCCGGCGCCAGGACTTCCACTTCACCCAGGGCCAGGACTCGGTCGCCGAGTACCACTCCTCGCCCGGGGTGACGCGGACCTTCTGCAAGCACTGCGGCTCTACCCTGCAATGGTTCAGCGAGCTGCCCCATCCGGATTGGCTGTCGGTGGCGCTGGGCACACTGGATACGCCGCTGGGCACAATCCCGCAGAAGCACATTTTTTCCGAGTCGAAAGCAGACTGGTATGCCATCGCAGATGGCCTGCCACAAGAAACCCGCTCCTAGCCCGCGCTTTTGGCGCCGGCCCGAATACATGAGGGTGCAGCCATGCTGCTCAACCTATTCAACGAAATGCGTGCAGCCAAGGTGCCGGTGTCGGTGCGCGAGCTGCTCGACCTGATCAACGCGTTGAAACACAACGTGGTGTTTGCCGACATGGACGAGTTCTACTTCCTCGCCCGCACGGTGATGGTCAAGGACGAGCGCCATTTCGACAAATTCGACCGCGCCTTCAGTGCCTACTTCAAGGGCCTGGACAAGCTCGACGACCTGCTCCAGGCGATGATCCCCGACGAGTGGCTGCGCAAGGAATTCGAGAAGCACCTGACCGAAGAAGAGAAGGCGCAGATCAAGAGCCTCGGCGGCCTTGACAAGCTGATCGAGGAGTTCAAGAAGCGCCTCGAGGAGCAGAAGGAAAAGCACGCCGGCGGCAACAAGTGGATCGGCACCGGCGGCACCAGCCCGTTCGGCTCCGGCGGCTTCAACCCGGAAGGCATCCGCGTCGGCGACGCCGGCCAGCGCCAGGGCAAGGCGGTCAAGGTCTGGGACCAGCGCGAGTACAAGAACCTCGACGACCAGGTCGAGCTGGGTACGCGCAACATCAAGATCGCCCTGCGCCGCCTGCGCAAGTTCGCCCGTGAAGGCGCGGCGGAAGAGCTCGATCTCGACGGCACCATCGACCACACCGCCAAAGACGGCGGCCTGCTCAACATCCAGATGCGTCCGGAACGGCGCAACACGGTGAAGCTGTTGCTGCTGCTCGACATCGGCGGCTCGATGGACGCCCACGTCAAGGTCTGCGAGGAGCTGTTCTCGGCGTGCAAGACCGAGTTCAAGCATCTCGAATACTTCTACTTCCACAACTTCGTCTATGAGTCGGTGTGGAAGAACAACCTGCGCCGCACCAGCGAACGCACCTCGACCCTGGACCTGCTGCACAAGTACGGCGCCGATTACAAAGTGGTGTTCGTCGGTGACGCGGCCATGGCGCCCTACGAGATCACCCAGGCCGGCGGCAGCGTCGAGCACTGGAACGAGGAGCCGGGCTACGTGTGGATGCAGCGCTTCATGGACAAGTACAAGAAGCTCATCTGGATCAACCCCTATCCGAAGGACACCTGGAACTACACCTCCTCCACCGGCATCGTCCGCGACCTGCTCCACGATCAGATGTACCCCCTGACCCTGCGCGGGTTGGAAGACGGGATGAAATTCCTGACCAAATGAAGAAGGGCCCGCAAGGGCCCTTTTCCATTTACGAGGTCATGCCTGGAGGGGCTGAAGCGGCCAGAAGTGGACGCTTACACGGCTGCAACTAAGTTCGCGGCTGCGCCAACGCTTCTGGCCGACAGCAACTCAGCCCCCGAACTTCTGGCGGTATTCCAGGGGCGTCAGCCCGGTCAGTTCCTTGAACATGCGGCGCATATTGGAATCGCTGCTGAAGCCCAGTTCCGCACTGATGGTACTGACCGGCACAGACGTGAACATCAGACGTTCGCTGGCCTGGTTCAGTTTGATGCAGCGGGCGTGCGCCGCAATCGAAACCCCTGTTTCGCTGCTGACTTTGCGCGCCAGCGTACGTTCGGACATGCCGAGTTGTTCCGCCAATCGCTGAACGGTGACCTGCTCAGCCGGCAACTGCTCAACCAGCGCATGCAGTTGGCGGAGCAATTTGCTGGATTGCTCGATCAGGCTCATCGACCGAAAGGCGCTATGCGGCTGAACAGGCCGGGGCAGCACCATCAGCTTGTTCAAGTCACGTAAGACATCGGGGCTGACATGCCGCTCTATCAGCTCCTGGGCAATAGGCAAGTAGCCATTAACGCCGGAAGCCGTGGCGGATTGCGCAGTGACGACGCAGTTGCGCTCGCTTTGCCACCTAACCTTTTCATAGCGCTTGAGCATTGCCTCGGCTAGCCACCAGGTCACGGTCGCAGCCTTGCCGTTCAAGCGTCCGCTCGCCGCCAGCAGGCAAACCCCAGTGCAGTAACTCCATAGTTGCAGCTTCCTTGAGCAGGTTGCCAATGCGCAGACGAGGTCTGCATTCGCGGCGACAGTATCAACGACCTGCTGCGGTGATTCGGCCCAAAAACCTGGGACCAATATTGCGTCGAGGTTGGCGTGATCCAGCGATTCGGCAGCCTGCAAGGACACCCCTTGGGTGTACTCGAAAGTGCCTGGCTGTAGCGCGACGAATTGCGTAGCGAAGAGCGTACGCCCTGCACGGCGATTAGCGGCCTGGAGCAGGTCGGCGAATGCGAACAAACCTGCAGGCATGCAACGCGGGAAAAGCAGCAAGCCCACTCGAAGCGGTTTGGTCATGGCAGAAAGCGAATCGATAATGTCTTAACCTGCCATTCTGTGCTTTATCCATCGCCGACACAATGGAGCCTCTTAACGGAGGCTTCGCCATGAAAATCCATCAACTACGCAACGCCACCATCATCGTGGAATTCGGCCCTAACCGGATTCTCATCGATCCAATGCTGGCGCCACAGAACGCCCTTCCTCCGCTGCGAATATTCGGCACGAGGCAACGCAACCCCTTGGTCGAATTGCCTGCGTCTACAGCGCCAGCACTTGAGTCCATCACCCACTGCTTGATCACCCATTGCCAGAAAGGCCATTTCGATCATCTCGATCGAGCGGCCAAAAGGTGGTTGCGCGACACCCAAGTGCCGGTCATCTGTACGCCGCACGATGCCAGCCATCTGGCCAAGCGCGGGTTGAATGTTAAACCTCTACCAGAAAACCATGGGCAGCCCAGCCCGTTCCTCGGAGGTCAGATCCGTACGGTCCGCTGTACCCATGGCCGCGGGCTGGTCGGAAAGCTCATGGAGCACGGTGTTGGCTATTTGATCGAAGCGCCGGGTGAGCCAAGTCTCTATCTGAGTGGCGATACGGTCCTTACGCCCGTCATTCGGGCGTTCATAGCGAACCATCGTCCACAGATATCTGTGGTACCTGCCGGTGGTGCAAGGTTCGATTTGGGTGGCGACATCATCATGGGCATCGATGACGTAATCGAGTTCACTCGCTTGGCAGCTAGCAAGGTGGTTGCCAATCATCTCGAAGCGCTCAGCCACTGCCCTGTGACGCGCGCCGCTCTAGCTTGTGCCGCAAAGGAGGCGGGAGTCGATTCCCAATTGTGCATTCCAAAGGATGGCGAGGTACTGGATTTCCCGGCAGCCATGTCGGCCGGGTGAGGCCCTGGCCTTTCTGGAATGACCGCACGGGTTGCCCCGCCTCACTGAAACTTCTTTTGCGGATTCGGCGAGTGAGAGGCAGGCTCGCAACCGCCCCCAAGACGGGCCCCTTGGGCCCGCCTGCATTGCCGGCTGAGATTTCCTGACCACAATATTTTCCGGGCGTTCGGGTCTAACCAGCCTCTTTTAATGCAAAGCTTTCTCATTTATATTCTGCGGCCTTTTGTGTCCATTACGGCTGTGCCGTAAGGCCAAGTCGTAGGGTCCATCTTGCAACTCGATCCGCTCAAGCCATCCCTGCTCGCCGAACTGGTCCGTCACTACGACGAACTGGTCGATCAGCTGCGTCGGCGCTTTGGCGATCGCGGCTTCGCCCATGAGGTGGTGCACGATGTCTGCGTGCAACTGCTGGAGGGGCCTGAGAAGCAGGCGGTGCGCTCGCCGCTGGCGCTGCTGCGCAAGATCGCCCATGACGTCGCCATCAACCGCTACCGCAGCGACACCCGGCGCCAGGCCTGGATAGTCTCGTTGCCTGAGCTGCCTGACACGCTCTGCCCGGCGGCGGCGCATGACCGCCAGTACGCCGCTCAGCGTGATCTGGAACGCTTGGTTGAGGCTATCGCCGCGCTGCCGAAGCGCTGCCAGCAGGTGTTCGTGATGCACAAGATTCACGAACTGCCGCACGCCGAGGTCGCCGCACGCTTGGGCATTTCCCGCAAAACCGTGGAAAAGCATCTGCGCCTGGGCCTGGCGGCGTGCCGGGCCAAGCTCCATTTTGAGGAGGACCGGGAATGACTTCAGGGCCGCGTCACGACGAGCAATACGCCCGGGAAGAAGAGGCCCTGGCCCGGCATCGGGAGGAGCTGCGCAAACGCTTTCCCCTCCCCGACCTGCCCAAGCCCGCCCAGCGCGTCCGCCACAAGGCTGCGCAGGCCCTGGCGATCCTGGCCTTAGTGGTTGGCGGGCTACTCTGGCTCGACCCGGCTTATCGCCACGAACAACTGACCAGCGCGGTTGGCGAACGCCGCGAAGTAACCCTCGCGGACGGCAGCCGGGTCACCCTGGATACCGCGACCGATCTGCAGATCAGCTGGCACCTGCGCTCGCGGCAAGTCCGCCTACAGCGTGGTCAGGCGCTGTTCGAAGTCAGCCCCGCCCGTTATCGACCCTTTCTGGTTGAGGCCGGCGCAACCCGCGTCCGCGTGGTCGGCACCGTGTTCGCGGTCAAGAACCTGGGCAGCGACGTGCAGGTCAGCGTCACGCGAGGCAAAGTTTCGGTACGCGGCAGTCAGGACTTCGCCAACGAGATCTTCCTCACCGGCGGCCAGCAGGTCCTGGCGCATGCCGGCCAACTCGGCGCGCCGACCACGGTCGACGCCAAGACGCAATTGGCCTGGAAGGACGGCAAGCTGATTTTCGCCCGCACGCCGCTGAAGCAAGCCCTTGGCGAAATCCAGCGCTACCGCCAGGCGCCGCTGCGCTTGATGAATGAGCCATTGGCCGAGGGGCAGTTGGCCGACCTGGAGATTTCCGGCGTATTCAACACCGCGCAGACCGACGCGTTCCTCGATCTGTTGCCGAGCATTCTGCCGGTCAAGTTGATCCGCGAGGCGAATGGCGCGGCGACCATCCAGGCGCGATAAGTCGAAAAAGTAGGTTTTCCAAAAAAAGTGCAAATCCCGGGTAGGGTTTTGCGCTCGTCGCAATGGCTACCTCCTTGAAGACCCATTTTCCCCAAGGAGTAGTTGAAGTGAATCACCCTTCCCGTCATGCCCGGCTGCGACTGTCCCTGCTGGCAACCGGCATGCTGCTGGCCTTCTCGTCCCATGCGCAAACGGACCGGGTGAACCTCGACCTTGCCGCCGAACCACTGGACCAGGCGCTCAACAGCCTGGCGCAACAGTCCGGCGTGCAAATCCTCTTCGCCAGCCAGATCGCCGCCGGCAAGCAAGCGCCGGCGCTCAAGGGCAGCTTCACCCCGCGTGAGGCGCTGGAGCGCCTGCTGGCGGCCAGCGGCCTGAGCGTCCAGACGCAAGGCGATGACACGTTTATCGTGATGCAGAACCCACCCGCCACCGCTCAACCCGACTCGGCCGCCGCACCGGACGACGCCATTGAGCTCGAGGAAGCGCTGGTCAGCGGCGACCGCATCCATAGCGACCTGATGAGCCCGACCCGGCAGATCACCGTAATCGAGCGGGAAGAGCTGAAACAGCTGCGCCAAGGCTCGGACAATCTGGCCGGCGTGCTCAGCAAGATCGTGCCGGGGATGGCCGATTCCAGCCGCACCATCACCGATTTCGGCCAAACCCTGCGCGGGCGCAACATGCTGGTGTTGGTCGACGGCGTGCCGCTGAACACCAACCGCGATTCGTCGCGCAATCTGTCCAATATCAATCCGGCCAACATCGAGCGGGTTGAAGTGTTGCGTGGCAGCAGTGCCATCTATGGCAGCGGCGCGCCCGGTGGCATCGTCTCGATCACCACCCGCCCGGCTGGCGGTGAAACGCGCGTGGAAACCAGTGTCATCGGCACCACGCCATTGACCCGGCTCGGCGATGCCGGTCTCGGTGCCGAGCTCAATCAGGCCTTTTCCGGCAGCCAAGGCCAGGTCGATTACGAATTCAACCTCGGCGGGCGGCGCATCGGCGCGTCGTACGATGCCCATGGCAATCGCATCGCTCCGGAGCCCAGCCAGGGCGATCTGTTCGACTCGAACATCTACAGCGTCGGCGGCAAGTTGGGCTTCCGGATCGATGAATTGCAGCGTCTGCAGTTCTCCGCCAGCCGTTACGATGCCCAGCAGGACACCGATTTTGCCGCCGACCCGGCGGTGAAGAAGTTCCCCGCAGGCTCGGTTCCAGCCCATGCCCTGAAGGGCCTGCAGCTCGACGAGCAAACCCGCCTGACCAACAACCTCTATGGCGTGGAATATCGCCATGAGGATCTGTGGGGCAGCGAACTGTCCACCCAGGCCTACTACCGCGACTATTTCACCCGCTTCAGCCCGTTCGATGCGCGCGCGGTTTCCACCCGCGGCGGCAACGTCGATCAGGTCAGCCAGAACTCCGAGGTCAAAGGCGGCCGCCTGACCATCACCACCCCGTTCGACAGCGAGCGCAACACCCGCTTGGTCTGGGGCGCGGATTACAACGAGGAGCGCAGCAACATGCCGCTCGATGTGTTCAATCCGGCGATCTACGACGCTAGCGGCACCCTGGTATACGAGAAGACCGGCTCGCTGACCTACATGCCATGGGTCACCACCAAGACCAGCGGCGCCTTCGGCCAGTTGCAGCACAAGTTCAACGAACAGTGGTCGGTGGAAGGCGGCATGCGCTACGACTATGCCACCGCCGCGTTCGACGATTTCCAACCGCTATCGCAATCGAAACTAGCCCAGCCGAAAACCGTCCAGGGCGGCGACGTTGATTACGACGCCACGCTGTACAACATCGGCGTGGTCTACTCGCCGGTTACCGGGCAGGAGCTCTACGCCTCGTTCAGCCAGGGTTTCGAACTGCCGGATATCGGCTTGCAGCTGCGTAACGCGACGGCCAGCTTCAACATCGACTCCTCCGATCTCGAGCCGGTCAAGACCGATAACTACGAACTCGGCTGGCGCGGGACGTTCAGCAACCTGCAAACCTCGCTGGCGGTATTTCAGTCACGCTCCAAACTCGGCGCCGTGCAGAGCTTCAACAATGGTTTGATCCTGACGCGCACCGAAGAACGCATCCATGGCGTGGAAGGCCAACTGGATTACTTCAGCGATGATTCGGTCTGGGGCACCGGCGCTACCTTCACCTGGATCAAAGGCCGGGAGAAGCCGCAAACCAGCAATGACTTCCAGGACATGACCGGCTATCGCATTCCGCCGCTGAAACTGACCGCCTACGTTTCCTACAGCCCGATCGCGGAATGGAACAACCGCCTGCAAGCCACCTACTTCGGCAACGAGGACTATCGCCTGGACGGCAAGACCAGCTTCGGCCGTCGCGAGGTCAGCACCTACACCACCGTCGACCTGATCAGCCGCTACGAGCTGGACGGGCAGAACAGCGTCACCGTCGGCATCCAGAACCTGTTCAACCGCTACTACTACCCGCAGTACAGCCAGCTACTGCGCAGCAGCGACAACACCAGCCACCTGCCGGCAGCGGGCACGGTGCTCAGCGTGGGTTACAACCACGACTGGTAAACAGCGCAGCCATGCCAACGGGCCCCGCGGGGCCCGTTTTTATTTCGCTGTCTAGGTGCTGAGAAATAGAGCGTTACCGCCAGTGCCGCTGCTCGTGCTGGATGATCTTGTGCTTGCGGCCGACCCCGAACGTCCAGCCGATGCCGAGCGCCAGCAGCTCCACCAGCCAGGCCAGCAGCAACGCACAGCCGAGGCCCCAGGCGATCGCCTGCGGCTGCAGGAGGATCTGGTAGTTGTAGCCCTGCCAGGTCTCAGTCAGCAGCTGGCGATCCGCCGTCACTGCCACATGCCAGGCCCGCGCATACCAGGGGCCCTGCATGGCCGACCATTCGCCCTCGAGCTGGGCGAAGCGCTCGACCAATTGGGCAACGCTCTGCGCGTCGCTTTGCATCACCGGATCGTCGCTGGCGCGGTAATGCGCCACCAGCGCATGCAGGTCGCCCTGGAAGAAGCGCTGCGCGGTTTCGCGGAAGCCTTGCAGGCTCCGCTCCGACTCCAGTCGATGGGCCTCGACGCGCTGGCCATAGTCGTTGATGAACCCCGGCACCTGCACGCCGACCAGCAGGCCCAAGGCGAACAGCACCAGACGCAGATAACTTCGCAGCATCATTTCTCCCGTCGCCCGGCACCACTCCGGGCTTGTCCGTCCATTCAGGTCCGTCCCTGCGCCACGCACTCGCCGCGCCGCCACAGACTCCATTCGCCCGGCTGGTAGATCGTCCAGCTCTCGTTGGCGGTCAGCGGCTCGGTGGCGAGCACGGTCACCACATCGTTGGGCGTGGTTTCCGCCTGGAAATCGACGATCACCTCGACATCCTTCAGGCGCGCCGGGCCGAACGGCGCGCGACGGGTGATCTGCGCCAGCTTGCTCGAGCAGAAGGCGAACAACCAGTCGCCGTTGCTGAGCAGGCAATTGAATACACCTGCGCTGCGGTAGTCGGCGCTGGCCCCGACCAGGATCGGCAGCAGGCTTTCCACCGCCACCGGCTCGGGAAAAGCCGCGCGCACCCGGTTGAGCAGGTCGCAGAACGCCGCCTCGCTGTCGGTGTCACCCACCGGCCGATAGAACCCCGGCGCCGGCTGGAAATCCGCCAGCTGGCCGTTGTGCGCGAAACACCAGTTGCGCCCCCAGAGTTCGCGCACGAACGGATGGGTATTGGCCAGGCAGACGCGGCCGACATTGGCCTGGCGGATATGGCCGATCACCGTTTCGCTCTTGATCGGATAGCGCTGCACCAGCTTGGCCACCTCCGACTCGACGCTCGCCGCCGGCTCCTGGAACAGGCGCAGGCCACGCCCTTCGTAGAAGGCGATGCCCCAACCATCGCGGTGCGGCCCGGTGCCGCCGCCGCGCTGCATCAGGCCGGTGAAGCTGAAGACGATATCGGTCGGCACATTGGCGCTCATGCCCAACAATTCGCACATGGCTCAGAGTTCTCGCTGCAAAGCGTGGCGTAACAGCTCGGCTTCCCGCGTCAGGCGCGCCTGCAGGGCCTGACGACCGAACGGCAGGAAACGGCTCACGATGCGCCAGGCCAGCGCCGGCAAATCCCCCGGCCGGCGTGGGATCAGGTGCAGATGCAGGTGCGGCACATGCTGATTGGCCACCGGGCCGTCATTGATCAGCAGGTTGATGCCGCGGGCACCATAACCGCAAGCCCGCAGCGTGCGGCTCAGGCGCTCGGCCAGGGCCAGCAGGCGCTCGCGGGCGGCGGCGGACAGGTCACTGAGAAACGGCGCATGCTCACGGCTGATCACCAGCACATGGGCCGGGCGCAGCGGATAGATATCGAGGATGACCTGAAAATGCTCATCTTCGTACAACCGATGAGCCGGCAGCTGACCGCTGCCGATGGCGCAAAACACGCAGTTCATGGAGGGTTCCTTGAGCGGGATGGTCCATGCTGCAGGGCCGCCCCTCAGGGTGCAAGCCTACAACCGCGGTTCGATGCGCAAGCGCCGCTCGCCGTTGCTGTCCAGGCGGGTGTCGGCCTGCGGCGCCGCTTCGCGCGTCTGCACTTCGCGCAGAGTCGGTTCGTCTGCGGCCGGCGGCGCCGTCTTGGCGGCCTGGCGCTCCTTCCACCAACGCTCCACTGGCCAACGCAGGGCGACGAACAGCAGATAGACGGTGAAGGCGAGCATGCCGTACATGGCCAGGTCGGCCACCGCATGCCAGGCGTTGTTGCCGACCTTGAACAGCAGATCGAGGGCGGTCACCGCGATGGACGGGGCGAACAGCTCCTTGCCTGGGTCGACAATGGTCGGCGAGAACAGCAGCACCGCCACCAGCAGGCGCAGCGGCTCACGCAGATAGCGCCACATCCAGCCCGTCAGACGGCACCACACCAATAGACAGCCGAGCGCGGCGATGGCATAGCCGCCCCAGGCAAGCAGATAGTCGTTCTCGGTCATGGCTGTCCATGGCTGGGCTGGCAAAAGGGCGCTTATCATAACGGCTTTTCGCCGCCCCGGCGCCCCTGCCGTCCGCCGCAGCCAAGGAGCAACCCATGTCGCAAGCCCCCATCGCCCGTCTCGAGCCAGGTGCCGATCCCTACCGTTGGCTGGAAAACCGCGACGCGCCGGAAGTGCTCGACTACCTCAAGGCCGAGAACGCCTACCTCGATGCCGAACTGGCCGAGCAAGCCGAGCTGCGCGAGACGCTGTACCAGGAAATCAAGGCGCGCATCCGCGAGACCGACCTGTCGCTGCCGACGCCCTGGGGCCCGTGGCTGTACTACACGCGCACCGTCGCCGGCGACGAATACCCGCGGCACTACCGCTGCCCGCGCCCGGCGGACGACTCCCTGAGCGTGGATGAGAGCGCCGAACAGCTGCTGCTCGACCCCAATGCCCTGGCCAAGGGCGGCTATCTGGCCCTCGGCGCCTTCAGCATCAGCCAGGACCACGGCAAGCTGGCCTACAGCCTGGACACCAGCGGCGACGAGACCTACCAGCTGTTCGTCAAGGACCTGGCCAGCGGCGCCATCACCGCCCTGCCCTTCGCCGACTGCGACGGCAGCCTGACCTGGGCCAACGACAGCCAGACCCTGTTCTTCGGCGAACTGGACGACACCCACCGGCCGCACAAGCTGTATCGCCACCGCCTGGGCACGGCGACGGCCGAGCAAGTGTTCCACGAGGACGACGGCCGCTTCTTCCTCAACTGCTACCGCTCCAGCTCCGAGCGCCAGCTGATCCTGCTGCTCAACAGCAAGACCACCAGCGAGGTCTGGGTGCTGGATGCCGACCAGCCCGCGGGCGCCTTCCAGTGCCTGGCAACCCGCGAGGAAGGCCACGAGTACTACGCCGACCACGGCCAGCTGGACGGCGCCTGGGCCTGGCTGGTCCGCAGCAATCAGAGCGGCATCAACTTCGCCCTCTATCAGGCTGCCGACAGCGCGCCGCAGCGCCCGCACTGGCAGGAACTGATCGCCCACGACCCGGCGCTGATGCTCGAAGGCGTCAGCCTCAACCAGCAGGCCATTGTCCTCAGCTTGCGCGAAGGGGGCCTGCCGATCGTCGAAGTGCGCGCCCAGGGCCAGGCGCCGGCCCGCGTGCAACTGCCGGATGCGGCCTACAGCCTGTACGTGCAGGACAATCTGGAGTTCCACAGCCCGGTGATCCGCCTGCGCTACGAGGCGCTCAACCGCCCGGCGCAGATCCGCCAGCTGGACCTCGCCAGCGGCGCGCAGAAGGTATTGAAGGAAACCCCGGTGGAAGGCCCGTTCGACGCCGACGCCTACGAGAGCCGGCGCCTGTGGGCGACCGCCGTGGACGGTACGCAGGTGCCGATCAGCCTGGTCGGCCGCCGCGAGGTGCTCGCCGCCGGCCAGCCGGCGCCGCTCTATCTCTATGGCTACGGCGCCTATGGCGAGAGCCTCGACCCCTGGTTCTCGCACGCGCGCCTGAGCCTGTTGGAGCGCGGCTTCGTCTTCGCCATCGCCCATGTGCGCGGCGGCGGCGAGTTGGGCGAAGCCTGGTACCGTGCCGGCAAGCTGGCCTACAAGCAGAACAGCTTCAACGACTTCATCGCCTGCGCCGAGCACCTGATCGCCGACGGCTACACCACGGCCGGCCAATTAGCCATCAGCGGCGGCAGCGCCGGCGGCCTGCTGATCGGCGCGGTGCTCAACCAGCGCCCGGAGCTGTTCGCCGCGGCCATCGCCGAGGTGCCCTTCGTCGACGTGCTCAACACCATGCAGAATCCCGAGCTGCCGCTGACCGTCACCGAATACGACGAATGGGGTGACCCCAGCGATCCGGCGGTGCATGCCCGTATCCACAGCTACGCGCCCTACGAAAACGTCCGCGCCCAGTGCTACCCGGCGCTGCTCGCGGTGGCCGGCTACAACGACAGCCGCGTGCAGTACTGGGAAGCGGCGAAATGGGTGGCCAAGCTGCGCGCGACCAAGACCGACAGCAACCTGCTGCTGCTCAAGACCGACCTCGGTGCCGGCCACGGCGGCATGAGCGGGCGTTATCAGGCGCTCAAGGATGTGGCGCTGGAATACGCCTTCCTGCTCAAGGTGTTGGGCTGAGGCGGCACGAAACGGCACGCCCAGATGCGAGCCTGGAACTCCGTAGGATGGGTTGAGCTATGCGATACCCATCTTCCGGCGCCACCCAGCGGTTCATTCTCGACACAAAACTCTTCGCGGCCCGACCTACCGCGCGTTGGGTATCGCTACGCTCAACGCCAACCTACAGCTGCTACGAACTGAATCACTCCCACACGCGTCGCGCCTTGGCCTTTGGCGGGCGCTCGGGCTCGGCACCCTCGAGGTTGCGCTGGCGCTGCTCCTGCAACAGCGGCAAATCCTGATCCCTGGACGGCGGCGGCACCGCCGCCGGCGGGCGGATGTCGCCGTTGTTGAGCAGCGGCGGCTGGCGCGGCGACACGCTCGGCACGTCGTACGGCACGACCTGCTGATAGGGCGTCGGGGTTGGCGTGCCGGGCGAGCCCGGCGGCGTGGCACTGGGCATCGGCAACATCGGCCCGGCGGCCATGGCAGCGCTGGCCGCCAGAGCGCTCAGGCCCAGTAGTCTGGTGTAGAAGGCGTGCATGCTTGGCCTCCGTGGAAAGCCGGCATCCCTGCTATTGGGCAGCCCCTGTGCTTGCCCGGCAGGTAGCCGCATCGAGCGGCTGCTCTCGGGTTAGACTACGCCGCCTCATGCCAGCACCGCCAGCCGTCCTCGCCCTTTCGCCCCGCCACCACGAGATCACCATGAAGCAGCGCTTTGTCTTGCTCGACACCGCCCCGATTCCCAATGACGGTGGCGCCCTGTGCCTGTTCGAATACGGCCCGGATTTCGTCATCAAGATCCAGGGCGGCGACGGTGGTCAGTTGATGAACACCCGCATGCACGGCTCGGAAGACGCGCTGGCGGCTATCCCCTGCCAGCGCATCGCGCAACGCCCGCAGCCGCGCGTGTTGATCGGCGGCCTGGGCATGGGCTTCACCCTCGCCTCGGCGCTCAAGCATCTGGGCGGCGACGCCCGGGTGGTGGTCGCCGAACTGGTGCCCGGGGTGATCGAATGGAACCGCGGCGCCCTCGGCGCCAAGGCCGGACGACCGCTCGACGACCCGCGCGCCGAGGTGCGCTGCCTCGATGTGACCGAGGCGCTGCGCGCCGAGCCACAAGGTTTCGACGCGATCATGCTGGATGTCGACAACGGCCCCGAAGGGCTGACCCAGCACAGCAACGATTGGCTGTATTCGCCGGCGGGCCTGCAGGCCTGCCGGCAAGCGCTGCGCCCCCAGGGCGTGCTCGCGGTCTGGTCGGCCAGCGTCGAGCACGGCTTCTGCGCCAGGCTGCGCAAAGCGGGCTTCAAGGCCGAGGAGCACCAGGTCTACGCCCATGGCAATCGCGGCACCCGGCATACCATCTGGATCGCCGAGAAGCTCAAGGCCTAAACTGAAGGCAACATTAGTATTCCGGCAGGTGCCCGCATGAGCCTCGACAAAACCTCCAACCAGTCCCTAGCGGAAGCTCAGCGCCGGCGCGAAGAAGGCTATCGCGAGAAAGCGCTGAAGATGTACCCCTGGGTCTGCGGCCGCTGCGGCCGCGAGTTCTCCGGCAAGCGCCTGAGCGAGCTGACCGTGCATCACCGCGATCACAACCACGACAACAACCCGCCAGACGGCTCCAACTGGGAGCTGTTGTGCCTCTATTGCCACGACAACGAACACGCTCGCTACACCGACCAGCAGTACTTCGCCGAGGGCTCGACGGCCACACCGCAGGCGCCGAAGACCACGTTCAAGGCCTTCGGCGGCCTGGCCGAGCTGCTCAAGCAAAAGGACGAGGCCGATTGACCACGCATTCCGGCTGAACGCCCGCGCGGCGGCGCGGTCCCTGATAAGACAGGGACACTCCGGAGAATTCGTCATGATCGACAGCATCGACCTGACCCGCATGATCGAGTCGCAGAACGTACATGGCTTGGAGCGCGCCGCGTCATTGGCCGGCGGCTTGCTGCTGGTGGCCAAGGGGTTGCGCCGCGGCGGCGTAATCGGCCTGCTCGAACTCGTGGTCGGTGGGGCGGCGCTGGCCCGTGGGGTGACCGGACACTGCCCGGCCAAACACTACCTCGCGGAAACCCGCGCCGAACTGGAGCAGATCCGTGGCGGGCTGGATGCCGCCGGCAAACGCCTGGCCGAGCTAGGCAAAGCCGCCAAGGTCTGAGCGCAGCCCCTTCCCCAAACCTTTCTTGCCCATATGACGACGTAGCCCGGATGCAATCCGGGCTACGAAATGTCACGTTGTAGGATGGGTCGGGATACCCAGCACATCGGCTCGATGGGTATCGGCGCTGCGCGCCTCGCCCCATCCTACGGAGCGCTCAGCCCAGCCCTTCCCTTGCGGGGCAAGGGAATACATGCGCTACGTCCCGTTCCTCACAACCCCGCCTTCAGCCGGCTGAAGGCGCGGGTCAGCGCACGATTGAAGGCCCGTTCGTTGTCGTTCTTGGTGTACAGCCCGGCACGCACCGTCGCCGGCGGATAGGTACCGGGATCGGCGAGGATCGCCGGTTCCACGCTGGCATCCGCCGCCGGCACCGCGTTGGCGTAGTAGATGCTGTTGGTGATTGCGCCGATCACTTCCGGGCGCATCAGATAGTCCATCAGCGCCAATGCCGCCTGCGGGTGCGGCGCATCGCGCGGGATGACCATGGCATCGAACCAGATCAGGCTGCCCTCGCGCGGGATGCTGTAGTGCAGGTCGTACGGCTTGCGGGCTTGCTGCGCCTGGCCGGCGGCGATCGCCACGTTGCCGTTCCAGGACATCGCCAGGCAGGTGTTGCCGTTGGCCAGGTCGATGATGTTGCGGTCGTTGTCGAAGTAGCGGATGTACGGCCGCACCTTGGCCAAATGGGCCTCGGCCCGCTTGAGGTCGTCGAGGTTCTGCCGGTTGATGTCCAGGCCCAGGTAGCGCATGGCGGCGGCGAACACCTCGTTGGGATCGTTGAGGAAACTCACCCCGCAGTCGGCGAAGCGCGACACCACCGCCGGGTCGAGCAACATGGCCCAGCTGTCCAGTGGCGCGTCGGCCATGCGTGCCTTGATCGCCTGCGTCTGATAACCCAAGCCCGTGGTGCCCCAGACGTACAGGCCGGCGTAGCGGTTGCCCGGATCGAAGGCCGCCATATGCCCGGTGAATTCCGGGGCCAGGCCCTGAAAATGCGGCAACTGGCGCTTGTCCAGCGGTTGCAACGCACCGCTGGCGATGGCGCGGGTCAGGTGCTGGCCGGCGGTCAGCACCAGGTCGTAGCCGCTGCGCCCGGTGAGCAGCTTGGTCTCCACTGTTTCCAGCGAGTCGAAATGGTCGACCACCACCTTGATCCCGGTACGCGCCTCGAAGCTGGACAGGGTGTCCGGCGCCAGGTACTCGTTCCAGATATACAGGTTGACCTGTTTCCCCGGCTCGGCCGCCAGCGCATTCGCGCAGGCGGCCAGGCCTAGGGCCAGCAGGGTTGCGTGCAGTTTCATCGGGGCCTCCTAGGCGCGCTTGGGCGCGGCGTATTGCGGCATGGTGATGCAGGCGACGTTGCCGCCACCGAGGAGGATCTCCCGCGAATTCTCGATACCGATGATGCGCTGCTGCGGGAACAACTCGGCCAGGGTGGCCTGGGCCACGCGGTCGTTGGGGTCGTCGAACAGCGGCACGACGATCGCCGAGTTGCCGGCGTAGTAGTTGATATAGGACGCGCAGATCTGCGTGCCGGCCTGGCGCAGGTGGGTGCCGTCGTTCTGGTCCAACCCTTCGGCCTCCGCCGCCGTCCACTCCAGCACCCGCGGTTGCGGTAGCTTGTGCACCTGCAGCTCGCGGCCCTGGACGTCGCGGGTACTGCGCAGGATGTCGTAGGCCTCCTGGTAGATTTCCCACTGCGGGTCGCTGCGGTCGTCGGTCCACTGCTGCACCACCACGCCGGGGCGAACGAAACAAGCCAGGTCGTCGATATGGCCGTCGGTTTCGTCGAACTTGCAGCCGCGTGGCAGCCAGATCACCTGCTCGGCACCCAGGTAGTCGCCGAGCCGGCGGGTCATCTCGGCCTTGCCCAGGTGGGCGTTTCGGTTGCGGTTGAGCAGGCACTGCTCGGTGGTCAGCAGGGTACGCTGGCCGTCGGTCTGGATGCCGCCCATCTCGGCGATGAAGGACGCGCGGTAGCGGTCGAAGCCTTCGATCTCGAGGATCTTCTGGGCGATCTGGTCGTCCTTGTCCCAGGGGTAGTAGAGGCCGCCATCCAGGCCGCCGTAGGCGTTGAACTCGAAGTCCACGCCGCGCACTTCGCCGCTCTCGTCATTGACCAGGAAGGCCGGGCCGCTGTCGCGGAACCAGGTGTCGTTGCAGCTCATCTCCACCACCCGCACATGGGCCGGCAGCTGGCGACGGGCGTTGGCGTACTGGCTGGCCGAGGCGCACACGGTGGCCGGCTCGCTGCTGGCGATGGCGCTGACGATCTCGACCCAGACCTTCTGTGCCGGTTTGGCGCCATTGCGCCAGACGTCCGTGCGCTCCGGCCAGCCGAGCCAGCAACCGGCCTTGGGTTCGAATTCGCCGGGTAGGCGGAAGCCGTCGGCTTTGGGAAGAGAGGTCAGGGAACGGGCCATTGCGGGATACTCGTCTGTGGCTGAGGAATAGCCCGACAGTACCCGTGGCTGAGCGCCCGCGACCAATGACCATTATCGCGGGACTGGTGAATTCAACTCACAGGTCGACCAGCTGATCAGTGAACCACTCGATAAACTGCGCCACCGCCGGCTTGTCCAGGCGCAGCCGCTCGCAGACCAGCGCGTACTGCCCGAGCGACGCCACGCTGGCGGCGAACGGCCGTACCAGGCGACCGCTGGCGAGGTCCTCGGCACTGGTCAGGTTGTCACCGATGGCCACCCCCTGGCCTTGCGCCGCCGCTTCCAGGGTCAGCCCGGCATGGCCGAGATAGAGATGGCGCGTCGGCTGGATATCGCCGGCATGGGTGGTCAGCCAGGCGGTCCAGGTCTTGCCGTCCTGGTCGTCGTGCAGCAGGCAGTGGCGGGCCAGGTCGCGCGGATGCTTGAGCGGCGACTGGTTGAACAGCCCCGGACTGCACACCGGAAAGAACAGCAGGGTCGGCAACGGCCGCACGAAGTAGGCGCTGGCATCCGCCGGGCCGGTGCCATAGGTGATCGCCAGGTCGATCTCCTCGCCGGGCAGGGTCGCTTCCAGCGGCTGATCGTAGAGGTGCAGGGTGATCTGCGGATGGCGTTCGGTGAAATCAGCCAGACGGCCGACCAGCCATTTCTGCGCCAGCTCGGCGGTCACCGCGACGCGCAGCTGTGCCTGCGAGCCGGGGTCGCGCAGTTCGTCGCAGGCCTCACCGATCAGTTCGAAGGCCTGCTGCAGGCTGTGCAGCAGCCGCCGCGCCTGCGGGGTCGGGCGCACCTGACGGCCGACGCGGACGAACAGCGGCGTGCCGAGCTGCTCCTCGAGTTGGCGAATTTGATGGCTGACCGCGCTGTCGGTGACACACAGCTCGGCGGCGGCGCGGCCGAAATGGGCGTGGCGTGCGGCGCACTCGAAGGTGCGCAGGGCGGTGAGGGACGGCAGACGGCGCATGCGCTGCTACTTCAGCAGGGGCGTGTCGAGCACCTTGGATGGCCCGCCGATGAGGTTTTCGCTGATCTCGATAAAGTCCTTGGTGCTGGCCTTGTCCAGACGCATCAGGCCGCGGGCGACATCGTCCAGCGAATAACGCTTCTGGCTGCGCTGGCGAATCTCGCGATCCAACTCCTGCAGCAGCAGCACGGCGCGGGCGGTGACCGGACCGCTGGCCTGCTCGCCACGCAGGCTGTCGACCTTGCGGCTCCACTTGCTCAGCTTGTCGCGCACTTCCTGGTAGCGGCCCTCGGTCATGCCGCCGGCACGGCGCACCAGCTCGATCGCGTAGTACTCGGCCAGGCCTTCGCTGATCCAGTCGCTGCGGTCGGTATCGCGGATGCGGCTGAACACATGGACCAGTTCATGCACCAGTGAGCTGGTGCCGTTCTCGCTGACCAGCGGGCGGTCGGTGTGCATGAACAGCGAGTTGGGTGCGGACAGGCCGCCGCGCCACATCGGGTTGCCGGCGCCGACCACCAGCAATTTGTCCGGGTCGCGCGGGAACACCGCCTGGACCTGCGGCCAGACGAAGGTCAGCAGGGTCAGCACATCCATGCGCCGCATGCCTTCGCCGAGCGGCGCGGCGACAGTGACATCGGTCTCGCCGAGACGGGTGCGCCGGGAGCCGATCTTGCCGGCGAGAATCCAGCCGGTGGGGCGGTCGAGCAGACGCGCCGGGTTGTCGATGCGAAAACGGTTCTTGCCGATCCGCGGCCAGCCGGTTTCCACGCTCTTCCAGCCTTCGGGCAGCTCGAACTGCAGGCGCGCGACCAGCTGCACACCGTCCTGTTGCCGCAACTGGGCGCTGGGTACCAGATCATCACCGCGCAGCAGCGCCCAATCCTTGGTCATCCGCGCATCGAAGCTGCCGGACTGGCGCGGATGGCTGATTTTCACCCGATAGCTGAGGCTGCTCTCGCCTTTGCCCGGGCGCCAGGTGCCCTGCTGATCGGTCCCGGCCTGCCATTCGCCGTCGGCCTTGAAGTCGCTGTAATAACCCTTGTCACCGAGGTCGAAACGCAGGCTCTGCACCACCTGCCCTTCCTCCAGAGTCAGGCGCACCTCGGCCTGATCGCTCTCCGGCAGAAAACGCACGTGGTAATCCAGATCGACCTTCTTCGCCGCCCAGGCCGGCGAACTCAGCGCCAGCAGCACGACAGAGCACAGATTCAGACGCAGCGACACGATGACTACTCCTTGGCGGGACAGGTCCACAAAAACGGGCGGCACATGATGCCAGAGCCACGCCGGCGCATCTGCCGGCAGACTGCCAGCACGCCGGCCGGGAAGCGGGCTCGCAGGCTGGTGGAAAACGTAGCGAGCGAAGGCTAGACAAGGCGCAACGACCAACGGGAGTAACAGCCGCAGGCTGGCCCGAAGGGTGAGCGCAGCGAATAAATCAGCCGAAGAAGCGGAGTTTACGAGGTGTAAATGAGCATGACTCGCTGCGCTCGCCCCTTCGGGGCCGCACTGAAGTGCGTTAGCCGCAAGCGGCTTGCTGAGGCTGACTTCAACGCTGTATAGCCGAGCGCAGTAGTTTTCAACAGTCTGCTAGCCGGCGCGGAAGATCATGTAGTCCTCCCAATCATCCTCGGCGACCTTGGTTTCGCTGAGCATGTTGCCGGACTGGGAGATGCCGGCCTTGTGCACGGCCTCGGGATCACCGCAGATCAGCGGGTGCCAGGGCGGCAGGTCCTGGCCTTCGGCCACCAGACGGTAGCCGCAGGTCGGCGGCAGCCAGCGGAACTCGCTGGCCTGGCCGGGGCTGAGCTGGATGCAGTCGGGGACGAATTTGCGCCGATTGGCGTAGTCGGTGCAGCGGCAAGTGTTGAGGTCGAGCAGTTTGCAGGCGATGCGCGTGTAGTAGACGCTGCCGTCGTCCTCATCCTCGAGCTTCTGCAGGCAGCACAGGCCGCAACCGTCGCACAGCGACTCCCACTCGTCCTGATCGAGCTCGGCGAGGGTTTTGCGTTTCCAGAAGGGTTCGACTTTGGCGGCCATGGCGACTGACGAGGGGCAGGAGAACTTGAAGGGCCGGCAGTCTAGCGCCAGGCCAGGCGCAGGCCAAGGCTGGCGCGCCGAATGGCGGCGCTCCCGTGCGGGTGGAGGGTGCGCGACCTGACGGCTGGGCGTTGTAGGTTGGCGTTGAGCGTAGCGATACCCAACAAACGGCAGATCAGGCAACAGCGGGCGTCAGGCTGTGGATCGCGCCGGAAAGATGGGTATCGCTGCGCTCAACCCATCCTCGAAACTCAGGCTCTGCGGCTCACACGGTGCGGCTCAGTAACCGCGGGCGAAATCCACCTGGCCGCGCAGCGCGCCGCCGGCCCGATAACGCGCCAGGTTGTCGAGAAACAGCTGGGCCATCAGCCGCGGCTGGGTCGGCGCCGAGCTGTGGCCGGTCACCAGCAGGCCATAGGCGGTCCAGAACGGATGGCGCGGCGGCAACGGCTCCTGGCGGCAGACGTCGATGATCGCGCCGGTCAGGTAGCCCTCGCGCAGGGCCATCACCAGATCGGCATCGACCACCGCCGAACCGCGACCGACGTTGATAAACAGCGCACTGGGCTGGAAGCGGGCGAACAGCGCGGCGTCGAAGATATCCTGGGTGTCCGCGGTATCCGGCAGCAGGTTGATGACGTAATCGGCCAGCCCAACCAACCGCCCGAGCTCGGCCAGCCCGGCCACCTCGCGGAACGGCGCCAACGGCCGCGGCGTGCGGGCGACGCCGTACAGCTCGATGCCGAACGGCGCGAGGAACTGCGCGACGCTCAGGCCGATATCCCCGCAGCCGACGATCAGCACCCGGCGCCCGGCCAGACTGTGCGGCGGGCGGTTGTCCCAATGGCGTTCGACCTGGCTGGCCAGGCGCGCCAGCACCTCGCGCTCATGGTTGAGGATGTAGGTCAGCACGTACTCGGCCATCACCTGACCGAAGATGCCGACCGCGCGGGTCAGTTGGTAGGCGCGCGGCAGGTCCGCCGCCAGCAGCGGGGTGATCCCCGCCCAGGTCGACTGCAGCCAGCGCGGCGTCTGCCCGCGCCGCAGCACGGTGGCGAGCAGATCCGGCTGGCCCAGCCAGATCGAGCAGTCGCCGGCCCAGTGCGCCAGCTCGGCAGGGTCGGCGCTGGCGTGCAGCTGCAAAGCGGGCTCGGCCGCGCTCAGCAGTTCGGCATACAGGGCATGGTCGTGTTCGGCAATCAGGACGCGCATGGAAACCTTCGGAACGACGCCGGCATGGCCACCGATGAAGACGGTCACACCGGGCGGAAGCGGATAAATGAATAAACGGAGTGGCGCCGGTGGCTCAGAACCTGTTTAAAGTCCCGCAATCCGAGAGTCGGCCCTGGCCATCGGTGGAAAATGCTTCGCAGTTTTCCACCCTACGCGACTGGCAGTCTGGGTAGGGTGGATAACGCTTTGCTTATCCACCAGCACGCCGGCAGCACATGCTCACGGGCGAGACCTTGAACAAGTTCTCAGACCGGATCGTTGCGCCGTAACAGCTCTTCCGGCAGATGCTGTATGTAGTCCTCTTCCGGCGGCGGCATCTGCAGGTGGAAGCCCTGCTTGTCGAGATTGTCCAGCACCTGCTGGATATCTTCGCGGGCCAGTTGGCGCTCGGGCGTGAGGATCATGTCGAAGGCATGCTGGGGCGTACCGAACGCGCTCAGCAGTGCCTCCGGCACCTTGCTCATGGCATCGGCCCGGAGTACGTAGAGGTACATCTCGCGCTTGCGCGTGCTTCTGTAGATCGAGCAGATACGTTTCATGCCTGTTCTCCCGGCGGTTGGCCGGCCAGCGTGTCGAGCAATGCCTGGCCCATCAGCTCGCGGCGCCAGCCACGCAGGGACTCCGGCAACTGATAGGGGCCGTTGGGAAAGCCGCTTTTCAGCAGCGCTTCGAGGGTTTTCTTGCGCAGCATCAGCTCCGGCGCCATGTCCAGGCGCTCGGCCTCGCGCTGGCCGATGGCGCGCAGTTTCTTCAGCAGCGCCGAGGCTTCCAGCGGCAACGGCTCGGGCAGCGGCGCGGGCCAACTGTGCGGCGGCGTGGCAGCGGCGTCCTTGATCAGCTGCAGGAGGAATTCGCCATCCTGGCGCACGGTCTTCGGATGCATGTCGTCGATGCGCGCCAGGCTGACCAGGTTGTCCGGCTGGTAACGCGCCAGCGGCCACAGCGAATTCTCCCGCAGCACGCGGTTACGCGGCTGATTGCGCGTCCGCGCCTCGCGCTCACGCCAGGCACACAACTCACGCAACACGGCGAGCTGCGCCGGGGCCAGCTTCCAGGCCAGCTTGGCGTCGCGGTAGGCGTCTTCCGGGGCGGTGACCCGTAGCTGGTTGGCGACCAGCTCGGCGCCGTCCTCCAGTACCCAGGCGTTCTTGTCCTGCGGCAGCTTGGCCTGCAGGGCCTGGTACACCTCGGCCAGATGCAGCACGTCCTCGGCGGCGTAGCTGACCTGAGTCGCCGACAGCGGGCGCTGCAGCCAGTCGGAGCGGGTCTCGCCCTTGGGCAGTTCGATGCCCAGCAGCTCCTGCACCAGCCGCGAATAGCCCATGGAGAAGCCCAGATTGAGGTAGGCGGCGGCGATCTGGGTGTCGAACAAGGGTACCGGCAGCGCGCCGGCCAGGCGCTGGAACACCTCCAGATCCTCGCTGGTGGCATGCAGCACCTTGACCACCGCCGGGTTCTCCAGCAGGGCGGCGAAGCTGCTCCAATCGCCGATCAGCAGGGGATCGATCAGATGCGCCCGGCTGCCATCGCCGACCTGCACCAGGCCGGCCAGCGGATAGAAGGTGTCGACCCGCACGAACTCGGTGTCCAGCACCACATAAGGCAGGCGCTGCCACTCGGCGCAGTGCCGCGCCAGGCTGGCGTCGTCGCGAATCCAGTTAATTTCGATAGCCACGCGGCTCTCCCATGCAGAATGCCGCGCAGTATATATCGCCCCCACTAATCCGCGGACATTCGCGCCTGTTCGAGCCTTGCCGGGCCTGCGCCCGCTGCCTATGCTGCCGACGCCTGTCCGACAAGAATCAGAATAAGGGAATGCCATGAAAAAACTTCTGGGCCTGATCGCCCTGCTGCTCGCCGCCGCGGCGGTCTACCTCGCCCTCACCCCCAGCCCGATCGATCCGCTGGCCTGGGACGCCCCCAAGGCGCCGGCCATGACCGGTGTGCTGGAGCCCAACGACACCCTGATGAAGGCCGAGCTGCTCGCCCAGGGCCAGATCCATGGTCCGGAAGACAGCGCGGTGGACGGCCAGGGCCGCATCTACGCCGGCCTGCACGACGGCAAGATCGTCCGCCTGGGCAGCGACGGCAGCCCGCAGACCTTCGCCGACACCGGCGGCCGGCCGCTGGGCATGGACTTCGACGCCGCGGGCCAGCTGATCGTCGCCGACGCCTACAAGGGCCTGCTGCGCATCGACCCGCAAGGGCAGATCAAGGTGCTCGCTACCGAAGCCGACGGCGTACCGTTCCGCTTCACCGACGACCTGGACATCGCCAGCGACGGGCGCATCTACTTCACCGACGCCTCGGCCAAGTTCCAGCAGCCGGATTACCTGCTCGACCTGCTCGAAGCCCGCCCGCACGGGCGTCTGCTGCGCTACGACCCGGCGACCGGCAAGACCGAGGTGCTGCTCAAGGATCTGTACTTCGCCAACGGCGTGGCGCTGTCGGCCAAGGAAGACTTCGTGCTGGTCAACGAGACCTACCGCTACCGCATCACCCGCTACTGGCTGCAGGGCGCCAAGGCCGGCCAGCACGAGGTGTTCATCGACAACCTGCCGGGCCTGCCGGACAACCTGCAAGGCGACCGCGCCGGCACCTTCTGGGTCGCCCTGCCGTCGCCGCGCAAGGCCGACGCCGATTTCCTCCATCGACATCCGTGGCTGAAGGCGCAGATCGCCAAGCTGCCACGCGCGTTGTGGCCGAAGCCGACCCGCTATGGTCTGGCCATCGCCGTCGACGAACAGGGCCAGATCATTCGCAGCCTGCATGACACCAGCGGTGCGCACCTGCGCATGGTGACCTCGGCCAAGCCGGTCGGCGACTATCTGTATCTGGGCAGCCTGGACAACGACCGCCTCGGCAGGCTGAAGATTCATTGAGTCGCACAGCTTGTGTAGGGTGGGTTAGCCGCGTAGCGGCGTAACCCACCAGCAGTGCCGCCATGGACTCTGGCGTCAAGCAGGGTTGGTGGGTTACGCCTACGGCTAACCCACCCTACCAATCTGGTCAGCGACATTTCCGGCGTCAGCCTGATGTTCCCGGTCGAAGCCAACGGCGTGTTCCTGCAAACGTCTGAACCCGCGGTCGAGGCCCTGAACGCCCGCGGCTGGCGCTTCTACACCTTCATCGGTGCCGTCGGCGCGCGCTTTATGTGTTGGTGGGATACCGCAGAAGAGCGGGTACGGGAGTTGGCGCGGGATATCCGGGAAGTGATGGGAACCGCTTAAGGTGCACGGAGCTTATATAAGCCGGTTACAAGCCAGAGAGCCTAATCGCCATCGGATATAGCTTGTTGGGCCTTGCGCAAGCAATTAAGTCTAGACAGCCATGAGCGCCCACTATGCTTCATCGTGCCGCCGACCAAACTTGGCGAGGGCTTATCGCCCATGACACAAGGTTGAGAACGAGGAGGATAGCACCATGGTCAAAATCGAAAGCAGCTTAGTCATCAACCGCCCCGTCGAGGAGGTGTTCGCCTTTGTCTCCAATTACGAAAACCTCCCCCGTTGGAGATCGATTGCCTTAGAAGTCAAGAAGACTACAGAGGGCCCCAGCCGCGTGGGCACTAGCTACACAGGAAAATTCAGCTTTCTGGGCCTACCCTTCGAGGGAGTCTTTGAGGTCATCGAACACGAGCCGAGTCGCAAGTGCACGATCAAGACCACCACCCGACCCTTTCCACTCGAGACGCGCTACAGCTTCGAGCCGGTGGAGAATGCCACCCGCCTCACCTTCGTCTCCGAGGGCTCGCCGGGCGGTTTCTTCAAATTGGCCGAGCCTCTGGTGGCGAGCATGGGAAAAAGGCTGTTCGAGGCCGATCTGCATAATCTGAAAGAGCTGCTGGAAGCCCAGGCCCTATGAACGCCTGAGACGACTAATCAAAGAATCAAAGGGGACAGCTTTATTTTCTGAGGCCGCCAAGGTTTGGAAAAATAAATCCCCCTTACCCCTTATTACTGCTTTACCCCTTATGTGTTCGTGGGATACCGCAGAAGAGCGCGGGCGCATTGACTCGAATACGCTACAGGAGTTTGTCATGCCCCTCGCCCAACTGCTCACCCCCGCGCAACTGGCCAGCCGCCTGGGCCGGCCTGGCCTGGTGATTCTCGACTGCCGCTTCGCCCTGGAAGATATCGCCTATGGCCAGCGCAGCTATGCCGAAGGGCATATCGCCGGCGCCCAGTTCGCCGACCTCGAGCGCGACCTGTCCGGACCGATCGTCAAGGGCGTGACCGGCCGCCATCCGCTGCCGGAACCCGCGCCACTGCTCGAACGCCTGCGCGTCTGGGGCGTCGATAACGCCAGCGATATCGTCCTCTACGACGACGGCCCTGGCGCCTTTGCCGCCCGCGCCTGGTGGTTGCTGGCCTGGCTGGGTAAGCGCGAGGGCGTGTACCTGCTCGATGGCGGCCTCAACGCCTGGCGGGCGGCCGGCTTGCCATTGACCAGTGAGCCCCCGACCCGCGCATCCGGTAACTTCCAAGGCCAGCCCGACGCCAGCCTGGTGCTCAGCGCCGAGCAGCTCCAGCAGCGCCTGAGCGACCCGCAGTTGACCCTGCTGGATGCCCGCGGCCTGCCGCGTTTTCGCGGCGAAGTGGAGCCCATCGACCCGATTGCCGGACATATTCCCGGCGCCCGATGCGCCACGTTCACCGACAACCTCGGCGGCGACGGCCGTTTCCTGCCTGCCGCGCAACTGCAGCAGCGCTTCGCCGCCCTGCTTGCCGGCAAACCGCAGCAGGAGCTCGTGGCCTACTGCGGTTCCGGCGTCACCGCCTGCCATAACCTGTTCGCCCTGAGCCTCGCCGGTTACCCGTTGGCACGGCTGTATGCCGGCTCCTGGAGCGAATGGATCACCGACCCCGCACGCCCCATTGCCCAAGGCGACTAGCAAACGGCCCTGGGCCCCCGGCGAAGTTGTCGCGGTAGGATGGCGTTGAGCGCAGCGATACCCATGCTGCCGGTACTTGATGGGTATCGCTACGCTCAAGCACATCCTCCAAAGGTCCCGTGCCTTGGCACTTCGGTCAGCTAGCGAGTGCCGAATTCGAGTGTTTTTTCAACGCTCTGTTAAGCACAGCGGGCTATATGGTTCATAACCAAAATGTGGAAATGATTTAAAAACAGCCCTTTACAGCGGAAATATCCCACTAGACTTCAACGTGAGCGGCTAACCCCGCTTCCGGTGGGGCCTTTCTGAGAATGACTAAAAGAAGCTGCCATGCGCCCCGGCCTCACCGGCACCCTATTCGCAGAGGCTTATATGGGTATCGCCGCCAGTGAGCTACGCCAGCACGTCATCCGCCCTACCCTCCTCTACCTTGGCTGTCATTCGCCCAGCGCCGAAGCTCTGCTGCTGGGTGTAGCCGCCTGCCAGTCGGCACTCGGCAGCGCCCTCGACGACCAGCAGGGCCATGGCCTGTACCGCATCGCCGAACTGCGCCACCAGCAGCTCTGGGACCAACACCTGGCACTCGATCCGGATCTAGCCAGCCAGGTGCGCGGGCTGGCCAGTCAACACGCCTTCCTCACCGCTCCGCATCTCGAACTGACAGTCAACCTGCGCTATGCCACGGCCATTGCCTGGCTGCTGGTGCAGGCGGAAAAGACCCAGCTGCCGGCCGCCGACGATCTGCTCGGCTTCGCCCGGGTGTGGCGCCAGGTGTTCCAGCCCCAAGGCCGGGTGCGTGACTTCATCCACGCCTGGCGCCATTGCGTGGGCAACCTCAGCCACGTCGCCTGAGCGTCTTACCCCATACCGCAAAACAATCCCGAAGCCTGTCCGATTGCCCGACAAGATCGCGACAATTGACATCATATTGACTGCATTTGTCCGACAAAACCCCGAAAATAGGTCGCTAGCAAGCCTGGAGGATTCCTGCTAGTTTCCGCCCCGCTTTATGCCTCTAGGAGTCACCAATGAAACACCTCTGGTCCAAAACCACCCTCGCTCTGGCCCTTGGCGCCATCGCCAGCCACAGCCTTGCAGGTGGCTTTGCCATCAACGAACAAAGCGTCAGCGCCATGGGTACCTCCTTCGCGGGGCGCTCCTCTGCCGCCGATGATGCCACCACCGTATTCGGCAACCCGGCCGGCATGTCGCGCCTGAAGCGCGAGCAGGTCAGCGCCGGCGCCGCCCTGATCTACGCGAAAACCGATATCGATGACGCCCGCAGCTTCCCGGGCATCGGCAGCAACGACGGCGATATGGTGCCGCTGGTCGCCGCGCCCATGGGCTACTACGTCAAGCCGCTCGACGACAACTGGACCTTTGGCCTCGGCATGTACGTGCCGTTCGGCCTGATCACCGACTATGAGAGCGGCTTCCAGGGCCGTTATTTCGCCGACCGCAGCGAAGTGCGGGTGATCACCCTGCAGCCCACCCTCAGTTACCGCTTCAACGATCAGCTGTCGGTCGGTTTCGGCCCGACCATCAACCGCATCGATGGCGAGCTGACTTCCGCCGCCCTCAACCGCGCGACCCCAGGCAGCAATGACGGTAAGGTCAAGGTCAAGGGCGACGACACCGCGCTCGGTTACAACATCGGCGTGCTCTACCAGATCACCCCGCAGACCCGCGCCGGCCTGACCTATCACTCGATGGTCGACTACAAGCTCGAAGGCGACACCCAGATCAACGGCACCGGCTTCGGTCCGTTCAACGGTCGCGAGTTCGACGCCTCGCTGAAGCTGAAGACCCCGGAATCGGTGGACTTCTCGGTCACCCACGAGCTGAACGCCGACTGGACCCTGTATGCCGGCAGCACCTGGACCCGCTGGAGCCGCCTGGAAGCGATCGTGGTCGAAAACGAAGGCGTACCCGCCCCGCTAACGCAGACCCTGAGCCCGATCCGCGAAGAGCAAAACTGGCACGACACCTGGTCGCACGCCATCGGTGCCGCCTACAAGCTGAACCCGCAGTGGGTCCTGCGTGCCGGTCTGGCCATCGATCAGTCGCCAGCCAACAACCAGGACCGTTCGCCGCGCATTCCGACCAACGACCGCAAGGCCATCAGTTTCGGTGCCGCCTGGAGCCCCAGCGATGAGGTCACGGTCGATCTGGCCTATTCCTACCTGCAAGAGGACGACGCCAAGATCGATGAGGTCAGCCCGACCAAAGGCGCCTACAGCTCCACCTTCAAGAACAGCGCCCATGGCCTGGGCGCGCAGCTGACTTACCGCTTCTAAGCGGTTTGTGCGGCCCTCCCGCGATGCCCCTAAGCGTCGCGGGAGACAAGGCTGCCCGGCCTGCCTCTTAGCGGGCGGCCGGCGCAGCAGTCCCCGCCCCCGTCAAAGCCCGGCCTTGGCCGCGGCCTCCTTCCTCGCCGCCAGCGCATCGTTGGCTTGCACCCTGAACAGATCCGCGCTGGTGAACAGCCGTTCACGCAGGCGCTGGGTTTCTGCCTGCACGTCGCTATCGCTCATGCCGCTGCCAAGCAACGAGGCCAGTCCCTGGCGATACGCCTCGTAGCGCTGGCGCCAGGCTTGCTCAGTCTGCAGCTCAGCGAGCAGCCGCTCGACCGTGACGGCATCGTGGGTTTGGCTGAGCGTGCTGCGCATCTGCGCTTCGCTGGCGCCCTCGCGCAGCAGTTGTTCGCTTTCCTCCTGCTCGGCCAATGCCTGGGCCTGGCGGTCCGCACTGGCCCGCTCGGCGGCCGGCAGCCGCGCCCGCAAGGCCGCCTCCGCCTCGGTCCGGGCGCTGGCGGACAGATCGCTGCGTTGCGCCAGCGCCAGGCTGTCCAGGGTATAGCGGGACAGCGCCTCTTCCCGACCGAAGAACGCCGCCACGGCAGCCGGGGTCATATGCTCGCGACGCAGCGTGGCCCAGCGCTCGGCGTCGTCGCGGATGGCCTGCAACTGGGCTTCTGGATCGCTGTCAGGCTGCGGCAGCGGCGGCGGCAACTCCAGGCTGGCGCGCTTGAAGTCGAGATAATCGCCGAGCAGACGCGACATCTGCCCCAGCGCCGGCTCCTGCAGGCGTCCGTTGGCATCGGTAATCAGCCGCGCGACCGCCTGGTCCAGGCCAACCTCATCGGCGCTACCGAGGAAGCGGTCGAAGTAGTCGCGCAGCTCCAGATCCACCCGCAGGTTGCCGGCGGCATCGGTCTTCAGGACGCCAGTCTGCGCACGCGGCCTGCTGACCACCGGGCCCGAACTCTGCGGCCCAACGGCGGCCGCCGCCACAGCCACGGGATATGCTGGCTGGCTGGTGCTCACCGCGACGCCCGGGGCTGGCGCAGCCAGCGGCACAGGCGCGGCGCTCGGCCACGACAGGTACAGGGTCAGGCCCATGGCAGTAGACGCCAGAGCCAAGGCGCCGCCCAGCAACCCTAAGTGTCGAGACATATCCCCCTCCTCGCCCCTCGCCATGCAACCACCCGCAGGCATCCGGACGCCCAGTGGAGGCATGCCCTTAGAGCCTGTTTACGATCTCGCGAGCTAGAGTCAAACAAGGCGAAAACGGCTGAGGAAGCGGAGTTTACGCGTTGTAAATGAGCATTCCGAAGCCGTTTTCAACGCAGTTTGACCGACGCACAGCAGATCGTAGACAGGCTCTTAGCGGGCATACCGGCCGCCGAGACTGCCATAGCGACAACCCGGCCACTAACCCCGAACGGGTGATTGTCAGTACGGATACGGATGATTGCCACTCACCTGGCGGGGTGAACCAAGGCTCAGGGTTTGGAGGCGATCGCCTGCTCCAGGGCCGCGCGCAGGCTGTCGCTGTCCGGTTTGGTCAGGCTGGAGAAGCTGGCCACCACCTTGCCCTGGCGATCGACCACATATTTGTAGAAGTTCCAGCGTGGCGCGCTGCTCTGCTCGGCCAGGTCCTTGAAAAGCGGAATGGCCTCGTCGCCGGTGACCTTCTGCGGCTCGGTCATGGTGAAGGTCACGCCGTAATTGACGTAGCAGATCTTGGCCGTCTCGCTGCTGTCGGCGGCTTCCTGCTTGAAGTCGTTGGAGGGCACGCCGAGCACTTCCAGGCCCTGGGCTCGATAGCGCTTGTACAGCGCCTCCAGGCCCTTGAACTGCGGGGCGAAACCGCAATGGCTGGCGGTATTGACGATCAGCAGTGGCTTGCCGGCGAAGCGCTCGCACAGGTCGATGCTTTCCTTGGCGCGCAGTTTCGGCAGTTCACCCTGCAACAGCGCCGGGCAGTCGGTGGCGAGTGCCGGGCCGGCCAACGCGGCGAGCAGCAGCGCGGCGAATAACAGACGTCCGTTCATGGTGTGAATCCTGTCCTGGTGGCAATGAATCAACGCTACTCCCCCGCACCCATGGCGGCAATCGACCTGGGTTCGCCGCACCTGCCTGTAGGAGCGGATTCATCCGCGAACCAGGCCACTCGGCACTGTCCCCATCGCGAATAAATTCGCTCCTACGGTCAACGATTCATGCGCGGAGTAGACCTTAGCAAGCCCCCATGCCCAACTGCAGCAAGGCCAAGCCGCCCTGCTGCCAGCCCCACCAGATCAAGGTCAGGAGCGCCACGCCGAGCGCCAGCGCCAGCAGCCCGCCGCTTGGGCTGCTCATGCCGCGCCCCCTGCCGTCTGCAGGCGCGCTACCGGCTGCTCGCGTACCGGCCAGTTGAGGGCGGCGGCCAGCAGGCTGAGGAGGATGGAGATCTGCCAGACCAGCTCGTAACTGCCGGTGTGGTCATACAGATAACCGCCCAGCCAGCCGCCGAGGAAGGCGCCCAGTTGATGGAAGAGGAAGACGATACCGCCGAGCATCGACAGGTTGCGCACGCCGAACAGGGTCGCCACCGTACCGTTGGTCAAAGGCACCGTGGACAACCACAGCAGGCCCATGGCGATGCCGAAGGCATAGGCGCTCCAGACGCTCAGCGGCAGGCTGATGAAGGCCAGGATCACCACCGCGCGGATCAGGTACAGCGCGGTCAGCAGGCGCGGTTTTGACATCCGCCCGCCCAGCCAGCCGGCGATGTAGGTGCCGAAGATGTTGAACAGCCCGACCAGCGCCAGCACCGTGGTCCCGCTCTGCGCCGGCAAATGCTGATCGACCAGATAGGCCGGCAGATGCACGCCGATGAACACCACCTGGAAACCGCAGACGAAGAAGCCCAGCGCCAGCAGCCAGAACCCGGAGTGCCCCGCCGCCTCGTGCAGCGCCTCGCGCAGCGTCTGCTCATGGCCCTGCACCGGCAGTGGGCGATCCCTGAGCATGCCGGCCAGCGGCACGATCAGCGCCACCAGCAGCCCCAGCGCCAGCAGCGCCGCAGACCAGCCGAGCCAACTAATCAGCCCGAGGGTGCCGGGCAGCATGGCGAACTGGCCGAACGAGCCGGCCGCCGCGGCGATGCCCATGCCCAGGCTGCGCTGGTCGATGGGCAGGGCACGCCCGACCACGCCGAGCAGCACCGAGAACGAGGTGCCGGACAGGCCGATGCCGATCAACAGCCCGGCGCTCAGCGACAGCGACCAGGGCGAGTCGGCCAGGCCCATCAGCATCAGACCCAGGGCGTAGAGAATGCCGCCGACGACCACCGTTTTCGTCGCCCCGAAGCGATCCGCCAGCGCCCCGGCAAAGGGTTGCGCCAGCCCCCAGATCAGGTTCTGCAAGGCGATGGCGAAGGCGAACACCTCGCGCCCCCAGCCGAAATCCGCGCTCATCGGCGCCAGGAACAGGCCGAAGCCATGACGGATCCCCAGCGACAAGGCGAGGATCAGGGCGGCGCCGAGCAGAACCCAGCCGGTGGTGCGCCATGGGGAAGTCATGTTCTGTCCTTTGCTCACAGGGGGAATCGGCTGGCTCGTGGCTGGCCAGCGCACCTAGCGACAGCTTATATCCCTGCAGCCAGACCGCCATCAATCACAGTTGCCGACGGATCGGCCGACACAGTTGGCGCCGCCCTTCAGGTCAGTGCCAGCACCAGCAGCACCGCGCACTCGCTGAGCTCCACCAGCGCCCCGGCGGTATCGCCGGTGGTGCCGCCCAGGCGTAGCAACAACGCGCGACGCAACCAGGCAAATAGCGCCAGGCCGCCGGCCAGCGCCAGCCCACCGGCCCAGCCGCACAGCAGCATGGCCAGCGTATGCGCGCCCAGCAGCCAGGGCAGTGCACGGCGCGGCAGATGCTCGGCCAGCGCCTGGCCCAAGCCGCCGGCGCGCACATAGGGCGTGGTGAGAAACAGCAGCGGCAGCAGCGCCCGCGCCAGCCAGGGCGCCAGCAGCAGCGCCAGCCACTGGCCGCGTTCGAGCAGAGCGACCAGGACGGCGAACTTGAGCAACAGCAGCAAGACCAGGACGACCACGGCGATCGGCCCGCTGCGCGGGTCCTGCATGATCGCCAGGGTGCGCTCGCGGTCGCCGAGGCCGCCGACCCAGCCATCGGCCGTATCGGCCAGGCCGTCGAGGTGCAGGGCACCGCTCAGCAGCACCCAGGCGCTCAGCAACAGCGCGGCCTGGAGCAGCAACGGCGTGCCGGCGAGCAGCAGGTGCAGGCCGCACAGCGCCCCGCCGAGCAGCAGACCGACGAGCGGATACCACAGCAGCGAGCGGCCCAGTTGCTGCGGCTCCGGCATGCCGGGCAGGCGCACCGGTAGACGGGTGAGGAACTGCACGGCGATCAGCGCCGGAATCAGCCAGCCCATCAGACAGGCGTCTGCGCGGGAACGGCAGGCGTCAACGCGATCAACTCGCCATGGCCGACCGTCACCCTTAGCAGCTGTTCGCGCGGCAAGCCGCGGGCGCGCGCCAGCAGCAGGCGGATCACCCCGCCGTGGCTGACCAGCAGCACACGGCGGCCGGCGAATTGCGCGGCCAGGCGCTCGATGGCGGCGAACACCCGTGCGGCGAACTGCACCATGGGCTCGCCCTGCGGCGGCGTGCAGGCATAGGGCTCGGCCCAGAAACGGCCCAGCGCGTCGGCCTGATCCTCCATCAGACTGGCGGCGCTGCGGCCCTCCCAGGCGCCGAAATGCAGTTCGCGCAGATCGGCCTCCAGCAGCAGCGGCACGCCGTGCTGCTGCGCCAGCTCAGTGGCGAAGGCGGCGCAGCGCTGCAGCGGCGAGCTGACGATGGCATCCCAGGGTCCGGCATTGGCCACCGCCGTGCGCATCTGCGCCCAGCCGCTGGCGGTCAGCAGGTCGTCGAGGCTGCCGCGAAATACGCTGCCCAGCTCGGTCTCGCCATGGCGCAGTAGATCGAATTGAGCGGTCATTGGCCGCGATCGGCCACCGCCGCCTCGGCGAAGGTGGCCATCTCGTTGTGCAGGCTGCAAGCCAGTTGCAGCAGCGGCACCGCCAGCGCCGCGCCGCTGCCCTCGCCGAGGCGCAGGCCGAGTTCGAGCAGCGGCTCGGCTTCCAGCGCCGTCAGCAGCAGGCGGTGACCGGGCTCGGCGCCGCGGTGGGCGAACAGCAGCCAGGCGCGGCAGGCGGGGTTGAGGCGCACCGCGCACAGCGCCGCCACCGTGCAGATGAAGCCATCCACCAGCGCCAGCACCCCCTGCTGCGCGCAGGCCAAATAGGCGCCGGCCAGCGCGGCGATCTCGAAGCCGCCCAGGCAGCGCAGAGTCGCCAACGGGTCGCCGAGCTGTTCGGCGTGCAACGCCAGTGCCCGCTCGATCACCGCCGCCTTGTGCTGCACGCCGGCCGCATCCAGGCCGGTGCCCGGGCCGACCAGCGCGCGCGCCGGGCAGTTCAGCAAGGCGCAGGCCAGGGCGCTGGCGGCGCTGGTGTTGCCGATGCCCATCTCGCCGCCGATAAACAGTTCGGCACCGGCCTCACAGGCCCGGCTGACGCTGGCGCGACCGGCGGCCAGGGCTGCCTGCAGCTGCGCCGCGCTCAGCGCCGGCTCGCGGGCGAAATTGGCGGTGCCGGCGCCGAGGCGCAGATGGCGCACGCCGGGCAGCGCGAGTCCTGGGTCGGCGCTACCCAGGTCGATCACCTCCAGCGTGGCGCCGAGCCGGCGCGCCAGCACACTGATCGCCGCGCCGCCGCCGACGAAGTTGCGCAGCATCTGCCCGGTCACCGCCTGCGGATAGGCCGACACGCCCTCCTCGACCACCCCGTGGTCGCCGGCGAATACCGCGATCCACAGGCGTTCGACCTGCGGGCGCTCGCGGCCCTGCATGGCCGCCAGTTCGACCGCTACCCGCTCCAGTTGGCCTAGCGCACCGGCCGGCTTGGTCAGCTGCCGCTGGCGCGCCAGCGCGCGCTCCCGCACCGCGCCATCCAACGGGCGAACCGCTTGCTGCCACCAGCTCATAACGCCTCGCCCTTGAGCAGCAGCGGCAGGCCGGCGACGGTGAACAGCACCCGCTGGCAACGCTCGGCCAGGGCCTGGTGCAGCCAGCCGGCCGCGTCGACATAGCGGCGGCTCAACTCGCCGAGCGGCACCACGCCGAGGCCGGTCTCGTTGCTGACCAGAATGATCCGCCCCGGCAGTGCGCCGAGGGTTTCCAGCAGGGCCTCGCGCTCGGCCTGCAGGCGCGCTTCGTCTTCCAACATCAGCAGATTGGTCAGCCACAGGGTCAGGCAGTCGACCAGCAGGCACTTGTCTGCTGCCGCCTGCTCGCGCAGTACGCGGGCCAGTTCGACCGGCTCCTCGATCAGCCCCCAAATGGCCGGGCGGCGTGCGCGGTGCTGCTGGATACGCACGCTCATCTCGCCATCCAGCGCCTGGCTGGTGGCGATGTAGGTGACCGTCAGGCCGGACTCGCCGGCCAGCTTCTCCGCCAGTCGGCTCTTGCCGGAACGGGCGCCGCCGAGGATCAGTTCACGCATCTTTCATCTCGTTCCATATTCGTGCATTCGTAGGCTGGATCGCGCTTTATCGATCCACCAGCCGGGGTCACCCACTGCAAGGTGGATGTAAAAAGCGCCATCCAACCTACGTCAGGCCGCACAACTGCTTGAGCCTCTGGGTATCCAGATGCGCCTCCACCAGATCGGCCAGGCGCTCGATATCGCGCTCGCGCAGGGCGTGGTAATCCACCGTCTGCACCTCGCGCAAACCGGCCCAGCGCAGCAGCGCGGCGCAGGCCGGCGGCGACTCGAATAGGCCGTGCAGGTAGGTGGCGACGATCTGTCCGTCCGCGCTGATGGCGCCGTCCTGACGGCCATCGGCCAATTGCACAGCTGGACGCTCTAACGCCGCCCCACTGCTGACCCCGGCGTGGATCTCATAGCCGCTGACCGGCGCCTGTTCCAGGCACAGTTGACCGGCGACGTTGCGCAACTGCTTCTGCGCCTCCAGCACGGTCTCCAGCTCCAGCAGGCCGAGGCCGGGGCTGGAACCGGCGGCGCCTTCCAGGCCCAGCGGGTCGTGCAGTTGGCGGCCGAGCATCTGCAACCCGCCGCAGATACCCAGCAGCTTGCCGCCATAACGCAGATGGCGCTGGATCGCCGCCTCCCAACCCTGCGCACGCAGAAAGGCCAGGTCGGCGCGCACGCTCTTCGAGCCGGGCAGGATGATCAGGTCGGCCGGCGGCAGCGGCTGGCCGGGACCGACGAACTGCAGATCGACCTGCGGGTGCAGGCGCAGCGGGTCGAAGTCGGTGTGGTTGCTGATGCGCGGCAGTACCGGCACCAGCACCTTGAGCAACCGCTCGGCCTTGGCGCTCTGGCGCTGGTCGATAGCGTCCTCGGCTTCCAGGTGGAAATCCATCAGGTACGGCAACACGCCGAGCACCGGCTTGCCGGTGCGCGCCTCCAGCCAGTCGAGGCCCGGTTGCAGGAGGGCAAGGTCGCCGCGAAAGCGGTTGATGACGAAGCCCTTGACCCGTGCCTGCTCGCTGGCCGAGAGCAGTTCCAGGGTGCCGACCAGATGGGCGAACACGCCGCCGCGGTCGATGTCGGCGATCAGAATCACCGGGCAATCCACCGCCTCGGCGAAGCCCATGTTGGCGATATCCCCCGCCCGCAAGTTGATCTCCGCCGGCGAGCCCGCGCCCTCGACCATCACCACCCGATAGGCGCTGTCGAGGCGCCGATGCGAGGCCAGCACCGCCTGCATCGCCACTTGCTTGTAGTCGTGGTAGGCCGCCGCCTCCATGCTGCTGATGGCGCGGCCGTGGATGATCACCTGGGCGCCGGTGTCGCTGTTGGGCTTGAGCAGCACCGGGTTCATGTCGCTGTGCGGCGCCAGCCCGGCGGCCTGGGCCTGCACCGCCTGGGCGCGGCCGATCTCGCCGCCGTCGGCGGTCACCGCGGAATTCAGCGCCATGTTCTGCGGCTTGAACGGCGCCACCTTGACGCCCTGGCGCTTGAGCCAGCGGCACAGGGCCACCACCAGGGTGCTCTTGCCGGCGTCGGAGGTGGTGCCCTGCACCATTAAAGTCGTGCCCTGTACCATTAATGAGGTCATTGCGGGAATTCCTTGAGGGCCTGGTGCAGACGTTGCCAGCCCGGCTCATCCGCCGGCAGGCCGAAGCGCAGGCTGGCGGGCTGGTCGAACAAGCGCGCGAGAATGCCACGGCGAGCGAGAAATTTATGCAGCTCGGCCGCGCGCGGATCGGCCCGCCACTGGAACAGCGCACAGCCGCCCGTGGGTTGCAGGCCGTTGGCAGCCAGCAGGGACGCCAGGCGCTGGCCCGCGTGCCGCAGGCGCTCACGCTGCACGCCCTGCCCTTCGCCATCCTGCAGGAGCGCCATGGCCAGGGCCCGCGCCGGCCCGCTGACCGCCCAGGGGCCGAGCAGCTCGTCGAGCTCGGCGAGCAGGGGCTGGGCGGCGAGGACGAAGCCCAGGCGCACACCGGCCAGGCCGAAAAACTTGCCGAACGAACGCAACACGATCAGCCCCGGTAGGTGGCTGTGCGGCGCCAGGCTCTGCTCGGGGGTGACATCCATGAAGGCTTCGTCGACCACCAGCCAGCCGCCGCACGCGGCGAGGCGGGCGTGCCACTCCAGCAGCAGTTCGGGAGCCAGGCGCTGGCCGGTGGGATTGCTTGGGTTGACCACCACTAGCACGTCGAGGCGCTCGATGGCGCGCCGTGCGCCGGCCTCGCTGATTTCTTCCAGGCGATGTCCTGCGCGGCGCCAGGCCGCCGCGTGTTCGGCATAGCACGGTGAGATGATCCCCACTCGGCCACGCGGGCGGATGCGCGGCAGCGCCTGGATCGCCGCTTGCGAGCCGGCTACCGGCAGCAGTGCGGGCGCCTGGTAATACTGGCGGGCCGCCTGTTCCAGGCCATCGTTGGCCTCGGGCAGACGCGCCCAGGCGGCTGGCGGCAACGCCGGGATGGCGAACGGCCAGGGCGCGATGCCGGTGGACAGGTCGAGCCAGTCCGCCTCGGCGATGCGGTAACGTTGCGCCGCCGCTTTCAGGCGTCCACCGTGCTCAAGCATAAAGATGACTCCCCAAGGCCAGCACCAGCAGCCACAGCCACACACCGCGTTGCACCAGCGCCAGCGCCTGCTCGATATGCGCCGGGCCGGCCGGCTCGCCTTCGCCCAACACCGGCCGCGTGTGCAGTTCGCCGTGATAGATGGCTGGGCCGCCGAGGCTGACGCCCAAAGCGCCGGCGCCGGCAGCCATCACCGGCCCGGCGTTGGGGCTGTCCCACTGCGGCGCCTGAGTGCGCCAGCAACGCAGCGCCAGGCGCGTCTGGCCGAGCAGCGCATAGGTCAGCGCCACCAAGCGCGCCGGCAGGTAGTTGAGGCCGTCGTCGATGCGTGCGGCGGCCCAGCCAAAGCGCTCGAAACGGGCGTTGCGATAGCCCCACATGGCATCCAGGGTATTGCTCAGGCGATACAGCACGACGCCCGGCGCGCCGAGCAGGGCGAACCAGAACAGCGCGGCGAACACCGCGTCGCTGCCGTTCTCCAGCACCGACTCGGTGGTGGCGCGGGCGACGCCGACGTCGTCCAGTTCGCTGGTCTGCCGGCTGACCATCAAGCCGACCCGCTGACGGGCCAGGTCCAGATCACCGCCGCGCAGGGCCTGGGCCACCGGCAGCGCATGCTCGCCGAGGCTGCGCAGGCCGAGGGCGGCGTACAGCGCCAGCACCTCGACCAGCCAGCCGATCTGCGGCAAGCGGCTGAGCAGCCAGGCCAGCCCGGTCAGCGGCAGCACCGCCAGCAGCCAGGCCATCACCCCATGGCTGCGCCAGCCCATGGCACCCTCCTCGTAAGGACGATTCAGGCGCCGTTCCAGACCCTCGGCCAACCTGCCGAACGCCACCAGCGGATGCCCGCGCTTGGGTTCGCCGCACAGGGCATCCAGCGCCACGCCGGCCAGGCCGAGCACAGCCACGCTCATGGCGTTTCTCCCCAACGATTCTCGAACAACAGCTCCTGCAGCGGCCGCGGTGTGGCCCAGCCCTGCTGCGCCAGCATCGGCTCGGCATAGAACTCCGTCACCGGTCCCAGGCACAGCACCGCCTGGGCCTTGGCGCTGGGCGGCAGGCCGAGCAGTTCGCCCAAAGCCTGTGGCTCGAACAGCGACACCCAGCCCAGCCCCAGGCCTTCGGCGCGCGCCGCCAGCCAGAGATTCTGGATGGCGCAGGCCAGCGAGGCCAGGTCCATCTCCGGCAGGGTGCGGCGGCCGAAGATGTGTCGCTCTCGGCCATCCATCAGCGCCACCACCAGCAACTCAGCGCAGTCGCGGATGCCCTCGACCTTGAGACGCATGAACTCGTCCGCACGCTGGTTCAGTGCCTCGGCGGTGCGCCGCCGCTCGGCTTCCACCAGGCCATGGATGGCCACGCGCAGCGCGGGCGCGGTGATGCGGATGAAGCGCCAGGGCTGCATCAAACCGACGCTCGGCGCCTGGTGTGCGGCTTCCAGCAGGCGGGCCAGCAGTTCCGGCGCCACAGTGCCGCCGCTGAAATGGCGCATATCGCGGCGTTCGGCGATGGCGCGGTAGACCGCCGCGCGCTCGGCCGGGCTGAAGGCCTGTGCGCTCATGGGCGGAACAGCGCCGCGGCCGCCAGCGGATTGGATGGCAGGTAGAAGTGGATGTAGGACGCCGTCAGCCGCCCGAGGCGATAGACCGCCTCGGCGGTGCGCCGGTAGTTCGGGCACTCGCCGCGGGCGATGGGTTGCAGCCCGCAGTCCAGCGCCGAGTGGTGATAGGTGTGCCCGCGCAGCCGGCCCTCGGGGAACTCCACTTCCTGCAAGGCCAAGGCAGTCAGGCGCGGCTGCATGGTCGCCGCCCCCGGCAACAGGCCGAGCATGGCCCCGGACTGGCCGTCCCGGTCGGTCAGCGCCTCGAGCAGGTAGAGCATGCCGCCGCATTCGGCATGGATCGGCTTGCCGGCCGCCTGGTACGCCTGAATCGCCGCGCACATCGGCGTGTTGCCCGCCAGCTGCGCCAGGTGCAGTTCGGGATAGCCGCCGGGCAAGTAGAGGCTGTCCACTTCCGGCAACGCCTGGTCGCTGAGCGGCGAGAAGAACCGCAGCTCGGCGCCCAGCGCACGCAGCAGGTCGAGGTTGGCCTGGTAGACGAAGGCGAACGCCGCATCGCGCGCCACACCGATGCGCACCCCGGCCAGCAGCGGCTCCGGAGTTGCCGTCGCGGCTGCGGCGAACTCCACCGGCGCCGGCAGGCCGGCCTCGGCGCTGGCGGCCAGGGCATAGGCGGCGGCATCCAGGCGGGCGTCCAGATCGGCCAGTTCCTCGGCCTGCACCAGGCCCAGATGGCGGCTCGGCAGCTCGACGGCGGCGCTGCGCGGCAAGGCGCCATACCAGCGCAGGCGAGCCGGCAGGCAATCGCGGAGGATCTCGCCATGGCGCACGCTGCCGGTTTTGTTGGCCAGCACTCCGGCGAACGGCAGATCCTGCTGGTAGCTGGCCAGGCCGTGGGCCATGGCGCCGAAGGTCTGGGCCATGCCCGAGCCGTCGATCACCGCCAGCACCGGCACGCCGAAACGCCGCGCCAGGTCGGCGGCCGACGGCGAGCCGTCGAACAGGCCCATCACCCCCTCGATGAGAATCAGGTCGGCCGCGCCCGCCGCCTCCCAGAGCAGGCGCCGGCTCTCGTCCGCGCCGACCATCCACAGGTCGAGCTGATACACCGGCTGGCCGCTGGCGCGGGCGAGGATCATCGGGTCGAGGAAGTCCGGGCCGCACTTGAACACCCGCACCCGTCGCCCTTGGCGCGCATGCAGACGGGCCAGGGCGGCGGTGACGGTGGTCTTGCCCTGGCCGGAGGCCGGCGCGGCGATCAGCAGCGCGGGGCAGCTGCGCGGAGCACTCATCGCCGCAGTTCCTGTCGAACGCGCCTCTGTAGGAGCGAATTGATTCGCGACCGGGCTAGCTCGAACGGGCCTGTTATCGCGAATAAATTCGCTCCTACATTAATAGGCATAGCGTTGCCGATACGAAGGAAGCTCAAAACTCGATCCCCTTCTGCGCCTTCACTCCGGCCTTGAACGCATGCTTGACCAGCGTCATCTCGGTGACGGTATCCGCCGCCTCGAGCATGCCCGGCAAGGCGCCGCGGCCGGTGACCACCACGTGCTGCAGCGGCGGCCGCGCCTCGATATCGGCGAGCACTTCGTCGAGCTCCAAGTAGCCGTATTTCAGGGCGATGTTCAGCTCGTCGAGCACCACCAGGCCGATGTCGTCGTCATTGAGCAACTGCCGAGCCACCGCCCAGGCCTCGCGCGCCTTGGCGATGTCGCGCTGACGATCCTGGGTCTCCCAGGTGAAGCCTTCGCCCATCACGTGGTAGCTGACCTCATCCGGGAAGCGCCGGAAGAACGCCTCCTCGCCGGTGCTCGCCGCGCCCTTGATGAACTGCACCACGCCGACCTTGAGGCCGTGGCCCAAGGCCCGAGCGACCATGCCGAAGGCCGAACTGCTCTTGCCCTTGCCGTTGCCGCTGTGCACCAGCAGCAGGCCGTATTCGTCCTGGGCCTGGGCGATCTTGTCGTCGATCAGCGCCTTCTTGCGCTGCATGCGCGCCTGGTGGCGGGCGTCGCGCTGCGGGGATTCGCTCATGGTTTGGCCTCGACTCGTTGCTGCTGGAAGAAGGCACGCGCGCCGATATACAACGCCGTCGCCACGCCGACATAGAGCGCCAGGTTGGCGAGGAAGCGTGGGTAGTACCAGCCGATGCGCGGCAGGAAGGCGGCCAGGGTCGGCTCCGGATAACGCCCGGAGAGGAAGTAGAAGCCGCCGCTGGACAGCAGATGGCAGACCAAGGCGCTGACCAGCACGGTCAACGCCAGCACGGCCAGGCTGCGCAGTTCGTCGCGGTGCCAGCCGGCGTACAGGCGGCCGCCGCCCCACAGCGCGGCGTAGGCCGGCACGAGAATCCAATAGGCCGGCGAGGTGCACCAGTCGTCCACCGTGCCCAGCGCCACCATGCTGAAATCCAGCGCCGTGGCTTCGAGAAACAGCGCCGGGAACACCCAGCGCGGCTTGAGCAGCACGCCGGCGAGGAAGAACACCGCCCAGGACGCACTGGGCAGGTTGACCGTGGCGAAGTGCTGGCCGCGGGTCACGGCCAGCAGCAGCGCCAGGACGAGGCCGATCGCCAGTTGGCTGCGAGGTGATAAGTGCATTCTTCCGTTTTCCTTGTTGAAATCCATTTGCAGGCGACAGGCCGTTTAAAAAGGCGATGGGCCTGTTAAGGGTTGAACAACGTAGGGTGGGTTAGCCGCGTAGCGGCGTAACCCACCGCTTTTTCAACGACCGGTCACAGCGCCTGGTAACGCACGGTGAAATACACCGCCTGGCCCGGCTGGTTGAAACCGTCCGCGGTTTCATAGTCCGCATCCAGCAGGTTGGCGACGCGGGTCTGCAGACGCCATTGCGGGTTGATGCGATATTCGCCGCGCAGGTCGAGGGTGGCGAATCCGGCCAGTTCGTTCTGGTTTTCCAGATCGTCGAAAGTGGAGTTCTGCGCGCTCAGGCTGGCGCCGACGCTGAGGGCGCCGAAGGCGCGATCGACATCGAGGTTGAAGGTCTGGCCCGGACGCCGGTTGAGGTCCTTGCCGTAGAAGGCGATGCCGGTACGGCTGGAGCGCTTGGAGCGGTTTTCCGCGTCCATCAGGCTATAGTTGGCATTCCACGCCCAGCCGAGCAGCTCGCTGCCGAGCACCAATTCGATACCGCGAATCCGCGCCTCGTCCACGCCCTCGGCCTGGCTCCTGCCGTTGACCGTGATGGTGGCGATCAGGTTGTCGATCTTGGTCCGGTAAGCGTTCGCCGCCCAATGGCCCCAGGCGTGCTTGCCGGCCAGGCCGACTTCAACGCTGTGGGACTTCTCGGCGTCCAGATCGGGGTTGCCGAAACCCGGGTAGTACAGCTGGTTGAAGCTCGGTGCCTTGAACGCGGTGCCGTAGCTGGAGGTGAAGCGCAGCTCGTCGCTCAGCGCATAGCCCCAGCCGATATTGCCGGTGTCGTGCTCGCCGAACTGCTCATCGTCGTCGTGGCGCAGACTCAGCTGCCAGTCCTGGCGGCCGACCTGGCCGAGATACTGGACGAAGGCGCCCTTGTCGTCGCGCGAATCGACTGCATAGGCGGTGCTGCCGTTGACCTCGTCGCGCTGGTAGTCGGCGCCGAGGGTCAAGGTGTGGCCGGCGGCGAGGCTCAGGTCGTTCTGCCAGGACAGCGAGTCGCGGCGGCTGTCGAAGCGCGAGTAGAAGGCGCCGTCCTGGAAGGCGTCGGACTTGTCTTCGCTGCGCCCGGCTTGCAGGGTCACCCGCCAGGGCTCCAGCGCAGCGAAGCGCGCGCGGCCGCCGACCACCTTGGTCACGCCGTCGGCATTGGCGCCGAAGCCGGCTCTGCGCCTGCTGTTCACTGAGTCGTAATCGTTGTGCGACTTGGCCTGCAGGACGTTGCCATCCAGTTCCAGGCCGTTGGCGAAGCGGTAACCGGCATTCGCCGAGCCGGACAGGTTGCGGTAGCCGTCGCTGTCGTCCTCATAGCCGCTGACGCCGGCCGGTTTGACGTTGATGCCGTCGGTATCCAGGCCGCTGACACCGAGGCTGTACCAGCCCTGGCCATGGCCGCCGCTGACCCCGGCGCTGCCTTGATAGCTGTCGTGGGTGCCGTAACCGGCGGAGAAGAACGGCTTGGCGCCCTCGCCGCCACCCTTGCGGGTGAAGATCTGAATCACCCCGCCGATGGCCTCCGAGCCGTACAGGCTGGAGCGCGGGCCGCGCACCACCTCGATACGCTCGATCAGCTCCACCGGCAGATCCTGCAGAGCGGTGCCGCCGCTGGTCACCGAACCGGCCTTGATCCCGTCGATCAGTACCAGCACGTGGTTGGAGTTGGTGCCGCGCATGAACAGCGAGGTGGACTTGCCCGGGCCGCCGTTGTTGGCCAGCGACACGCCCGGCACCTTGCGCAGCAACTCCGGCACCGACTGCGCCTGGCTGCGCTCGATCTGCTCGCGATCGATCACCGTGACGGCGGCGAGGCTGTGTTGCTCAGCTTGCTCGGTGCGGGTGGCGGTCACCACCTGCTGGTCGAGTTCGAGGGTTTGCTCGGCCGCCAGGGCCGACAGGGAAAGGGAGGAAACCCCGCACAACAGCAGCGCTGTCGGCATCAGGGTGGACTTGCTCATTCTGGTTGTGTGCTCCGTCGCGCTCACCCGCGCGACTCAGGCCGGGAAAGGCATACGGAGAACACAGACGCACGGACGCGCAACGGCAGCCCACACGCCAGACAGCGCCCTCCGCGATGCCGTGGACTGCGACAGGCCGGTCTCCGGGCTCACGAGCGAATCCAGTCGGACTCCCAACCGCGCCTTCCCATGCCTGCGCACAGTGGCCTGATTGCGGTTGTTGACTCGTCTACCGTTGCGGGGGCAGCGCCGGAATTGTGCCGCGATCATCGCGAAACGCACCGGCTTCCCTGTTTCACCCTCTGGCCGATGGCCGGGGTACCTGAAGCAAGGCGCGCAGGGTAGTGGCAGGCGGCGCGGGCGTCAACGCGCGGCGTGGGGCTGGATGAGGGAAATTCATGACGCCGTGACGAAAAAGGCCAGCACCGGGTGGCGCTGGCCTTGGATTGGTGGACCGAAGGAGGATCGAACTCCCGACCTCCGCATTGCGAACGCGGCGCTCTCCCAGCTGAGCTATCGGCCCGAGGCAAGGCAAAAATTAGCGCGTCTTTTAGGGCTTAGGCAAGCCCGGTCAGCGCTTGCGGCAGAGGGTCAGGCCGTCGCCGAGCGGCAACAAGGACAGGTCGACCCGCTGATCCTGCTTGAGCCACCGATTCAGTGCCTGGATCGCCCGGGTGTCGGCGCTGTCGGGGCTGGTTTCCAGTACCCGTCCGCTCCACAGGGTGTTGTCGAACAGGATCAGGCCGCCACGCCGGGCCAGCACCAGGGAGTGCTCCAGGTACGCCGGGTAGTTGGCCTTGTCGGCGTCGATGAAGATCAGGTCGAAGCTCTCGCTCTGCCCGCCCCGCTCCAGCGCGCCGAGGGTTTCCAGGGCCGGCGCCAGGCGTAGGTCGATGCGTGTGCTGACCCCGGCCTCCTGCCAATAGCGCTGGGCGATGGCGTTGTAGTCGCCGGGCAGGTCGCAGCAGATCAGCCGGCCATCCGCGCCCATGGCCTCGGCCATGCACAGCGCGCTGTAACCGGTGAAGGTGCCGACTTCCAGCAACTTACGGGCGCCGGTCAGCTTGACCAGCAAGGCCATGAACTGCCCCTGCTCCGGGGCGATCTGCCAGCGCGCCATGGGCATCGCCTGGGTTTCTTCGCGCAGGCGAGCCAATAGCGGGGTTTCGCGCAGGGAGACATCGAGCAGGTAGCGGTAGAGCGCATCGTCGAGGCTCAGGGTCCGGGCGGTCATACGCGCACCTCGCGATCAGGGATGACGGGCCAGGCTGGGCGGCGCCAGCACGCGCTTGGCATCCACATAGCTGTTCTGCCAGTAAGCGCTGGCCAGGCTGTCCAGGCGCACCGTGCCACCACTCGAGGGTGCATGGACGAAGCGCCCCTCGCCGACATAGATGCCGGCATGGCTGACCTGGCCACCGCCATTGGTGGCGAAGAACAGCAGGTCGCCGCTCTGCAGCGCGTCGCGGCGTACGCTTGGGGCCCGCATGGCGATCAGCTCGCGGGTCGAACGCGGTAGCAGGATGCCGGCCGCATCGCGGTAGACATAACCGATCAGGCCGCTGCAGTCGAAACCGCCGTCCGGGGTATTGCCGCCATAGCGGTACGGCGTGCCGACCAGGCCGAGGGCGCGAAACAGCACATCGTCGGCGCTGGCATTGCTGGCTGGAGGGGTAAAAATCGGTGATTTTGACGGCGGGCTGCTGGCACAGGCGCTCAGCAGCGCAAAGAGGACAAGCAGGATGAGGCGGGCCTTGGCGGTCATGAGCGGGCGGTCCTGAGCCTGGATGCGCCCTACTCTGCCGGGAGGAATGCACGCACGCAAGCCTGGGGCTTGCATGCGCTGGATTTAACGATGATTGCCCGTGTGGCCGTTGGAGGCCAGGGCCAGCGCGCGCTTGGCTTCGATGAAGGTGCGGCTCCAGTACTTGTCGTCCAGGCTGTCGATCCGTACCCCGCCGCTGCGGCTGCTGGAGGAGTGGATGAACTGGTCATCGCCGAGGTAGATGCCGGCATGGCTGACACGCCCGCGGCCGCGGGTGCTGAAAAACAGCAGGTCGCCCGGCTTCAGCTCGGAGCGCGCCACCAGCGGCGCATCGAGGTCGATCATTTCCCGGGTCGAGCGCGGCAGTTGCAGGCCGGCCTCTTTCTTGAACAGGTAGCCGATGAAGCCGCTGCAATCGAAGCCGGAAGCCACCGAGGTGCCGCCATAGCGGTAGCGGGTACCGATCAGCGACAAGCCATGGGCCAGGATGCTGTCGGCGAAGGTCGGCAATTCGTAGGGTTTGGCCTGGCTGAAGTCCGGCAGCGGCTCGAGCGCCGGCTCTTGCTCGAGGGCAACCTGCGCGGCGAAGGGAGAATCGGATTCTTGTGTGGTTGGCGAGTGACCGGCACAAGCCCCCAGAAACAATGCAAGTGCAAAAGGCACGAGGGGTGCGAAGCGCTTTAGCATGGGCACGACCGTGTCGAGAATTCTTATGAAGGCGCGAATATGCCTTCTGGGAATTTCATTTGCAAATTTTATCGCCTTAGATGTGACCCAGCAGTTTTGGGAAAACATCTAAGGCCCGCCCTGGCAGACGGATATCGACGAATCCGCTGATTTCGGTCACGGAAGGGTTGATTTCCACGGTAACACCGCCGGCCGCACGGGTGCGCAGCACCGGCTCGATGATATAGGGGAAGCTCGCCGTGGTGCCCACGCTGAGCACCACCTCGAAGCCTTTGCGCAGTTCGGCGTAGAGCCGCTCGACGGCCTGCTCCGGAAGCATTTCTTCGAACAACACCACCGGTGGACGCAGGATCCCGCCGCAAACGCCGCACTTGGGCGGCAACGGCCGCTGCAGATGCTCGGCCAGCTCGGGACTTTCGGCGCCGCAGGACTGGCAGTACAGCGGCGCCAGCTCGCCATGGATCTCGATCAAGCGCTCGGGCGGACTGCCCGCCGCGCGGTGATAGCCGTCGATGTTCTGCGTCAGCACCCAGCAGCCGGGCTTGCGCCGCTGCAGTTCGGCGATGGCCTGGTGGCCGGCGTTGGGCTGCGCGCCCAGGCAGGCCTTGCCCAGCTCGGCAAGGTATTTCCAGCACAGCGCCGGGTCGCGCCGCAGCATCGGCCCGGACAGGGCCTCCTCGATCGGCAGGCCTTCGGCGGTCGTGCCGTTATACAGGCCGCCGAGACCGCGATAGGTCGGCAGGCCGGAGTCGGCGGACAGCCCGGCGCCGGTGATGATCAGAATGCGTTCGGCCTGGGCGATGGCCTTAGCGACGCGCGCGATTGCCTGGTCCATCTCGATCCCCTTTCGTAGGGTGGACGACGCTCTTTTCGTCCACCGAAACATCGATCTGGTGGATGGATAAAGCGTCATCCACCCTACAGGTTCAATGATTGACCGTATGCGCCAGCATCACCGACAGCTGGCACAGCGGCCGGCCGCTTTGCACATGCCACTGGTTGAAGGCGGCCTGCACCGCCGCCAGCTCCTTCTGGCTGGTCGGCGCCTTGTCGACGACTTCCTGGGCCTTGAGCGCCGCCACCATGTCGTCGGTGGGAATGAAGGTGTCCTTGCCGAGCATGCGCAGCAGGCGCGGTGCGGACAGGCCGCCGAGCTGGCTGCCGTGCTTGGCCAGGTATTTCCACAGGCCGACGATATCGGTCACCGGCCAGTCGGCGATCAGCGCGCCGAAGCTGCCCTGCTCGCGCGTCACGTCGAGGACGAACTGGGCGTTGCGCGGCACACTCTTGAGCTTGCCCAGGTGGCGAATCAGCCGCGCGTCCTGCATCAGCCGTTCGAGATGCTCGGCGCCCATCAGCACCACCTTGTGCGGATCGAAGCCGAAGAACACTTCCTCGAACGCCGGCCACTTGGCATCCACCAGGCTGTGCTTGAGGCCGGCGCGGAACACCCGCAGGGCGATCATCGACAGATAGCGGTCGTCGCTAAGCTGGCGCAGTTCGTCGGCGGACTTCGGCACCGGCAATCTGGCCTCCAGCGCCGCGGCCGAGCCGAAACGGTTCAAACAATATTCATGCAGCCATCGGTAGTCGCGCATGGGCAGTCCTTGCAGGATCGTAGGATGGGTTGAGGCGCGTAGTGCCGATACCCATCGCTGCGGGATCGATGGGTATCGCTGCGCTCAACCCATCCTACGCAATAAGCGGTATGGCAACTGGTCAGAGACTCATCACATCGAGAAAACGCGGCGTGGCATTGTCATCGATGCGCAGGCTAGTGAAATCGAACAAGTCGCGATCGGCCAGTTGCGAGGGCACCACGTTCTGCAGGGCACGGAACATGATCTCGGTGCGCCCCGGCGACTTGCGCTCCCAGTCCAGCAGCATCTCCTTGACCACCTGACGCTGCAGGTTCTCCTGCGAGCCGCACAGGTTGCACGGGATGATCGGGAATTCCTTGAGCTGGGAATAGGCTTCGATGTCCTTCTCGCTGCAATAGGCCAACGGACGGATCACCACGTTGCGGCCGTCGTCGGACAGCAGCTTGGGCGGCATGGCCTTCAGGGTGCCGCCGTAGAACATATTGAGGAAGAAGGTTTCCAGAATGTCGTCGCGGTGGTGGCCGAGAGCCATCTTGGTCGCGCCGATCTCGTCGGCGTAGGTATACAGCGTGCCGCGGCGCAGGCGCGAGCACAGCGAGCAGGTGGTCTTGCCTTCCGGGATCTTTTCCTTGACCACCGAGTAGGTGTCTTTCTCGATGATGTGGTAGGGCACGCCGATGGATTCCAGGTAGGCGGGCAGCACATGCTCGGGGAAGCCCGGCTGCTTCTGGTCCATGTTCACCGCAACGATCTCGAACTTGATCGGCGCTACCTTCTGCAGATAGAGCAGCACGTCGAGCATGGTGTAGCTGTCCTTGCCGCCGGACAGGCAGACCATCACCTTGTCGCCGTCCTCGATCATGTTGAAGTCGGCGATTGCCTCGCCAGCCTGGCGACGCAGGCGTTTTTGCAGTTTGTTCTGATTGACCGAAAGGGTGCCCATGGCGCACTAAAACCCGCGAGGTGTGACGAAAGCCGGCTATTTTACGCACAAAGCCGCTATCACCCCAGCCCCAGTGCTAGTGTCCTGAATCAGGCGTAGCGGCTTGGCCGCGCGCCATCATGGTGGTTCGTGGTGACGACTGGGCAGGCAACCAACGTCTCGGCTCAACTCTTCAACGCAGTTCCGGAACAGGACACCAGGCTCCGGCGATGAACAACGATCTCGATTACGGCCTCGATCTGGCCGACCAACTGCTGATCCTGCTGCGCGAGGCGGCCCAGGGCTGCAGCGAGTATCAACTGATCCAACAGCTCAAGGCGCGGCATTCCACGCATATCCCGCACCTGCCGCTGACCGACAAACTGGTGCTGTTTCGCACCCACTTCCTCCTGTTCAACGCCCTCTATCGTCTGCGCGAGCGGCTGTGGAGCGAACAGGCCGGCCATCTGCAGATCAGCGCGCTGCATATCCAACTGCTGCCCTACCAGACCGGCAGCGTCGGGCTGAGCGAGCACGACCCGCTACGCGACTACTACCTGGACCTGCACCACCTGCGCGATACCCGCGAAGAGGATGTGGAGAAACTCCTGACCAGCTTCTGGAAGCGCATGCAGGGGGGCGACGAGAAGCAGGCGGCGCTGGAACTGCTGGGCCTCGATACCTCGCCGGAAGCGCTCAATCTCGCCACCATCAAGCGCCGCTACCGCGAGCTGGTCAGCCTGCATCACCCCGATCGCGGTGGTAGCACGTCGCGGCTGCAATCTCTGAATCAGGCGATGGAAATTCTTGAGCGCTATTACTGACGGCATTTAGAGAGCTATTTGCTCTAAAGCCACGCCCCGCGCGGCCTCCAGCCCATGCCTATACTCGACATACGGTCGCGTAGGTTCGGCCCTGCACCTGGTGGCGCTGCTCACGCGCGCCGGGCGCAACGCTGGGGGGCGATCGCTATAACAAGAGGAGTGTTTGGCATGATCCATCACGTTCTGGGGCTTTTCACCCATCCCGACGAAGAGTGGCAGGAAATCCGTGGCGAGGAAGAAAGCATCAGCCACATGTACCTGACCCACATCCTGATTCTTGCTGCAATTCCTGCGGTTTCCGCCTATATCGGCACCACCCTGGTGGGCTGGACCGTGGGCGATGGCGCACCGGTGATGCTTACCCAAGCCAGCGCGCTGCAGATGACCACCCTCACTTACCTGGCCATGCTCGCCGGGGTAGCGGTGATGGGCGCCTTCATCCACTGGATGGCGCGCACCTACGATGCCAGTCCAACCATGGCTCAATGCGTGGTATTCGCCGCTTATACCGCTACCCCGCTGTTCATCGGCGGCCTTGCGGCGCTCTACCCGAACCTGTGGCTGGCGATGGCAGTCGGCACCGCGGCGATCTGCTACACGGTGTACCTGCTCTATGTGGGCATTCCGACCTTCATGGGCATCCACCAGGACGAAGGTTTCCTGTTCTCCAGCTCGGTGCTGGCGGTAGGCCTGGTGGTGCTGGTGGCGATGATCGCCCTGTCGGTGATCCTCTGGGGCTCGGGCGTCGGCCCGGTGTACACCAGCTGAAACCTGCTGCTGTGCTCGACGAAACCGCCACCTGGCGGTTTCGTCGTTTTTGGGCTGCCGTGGGCGAGGCGCTTGGGCATAATCCGCGCCATGCCCGAACACATCCAAGCCCGCGTCGAAGCCTGTTATCAGCAGGCGGAAACCTTCTTCAAACGCCCTTTCCCCCGCCCGCAAGTCTGCTTCAAGCTGCGCGGCCAGAAAGCCGGCGTCGCCCATCTGAGCGAAAACAAGCTGCGCTTCAATCCGCAGCTGTACCGGGAAAACCGCGAAGACTTCCTCAAACAGACCGTGGCCCATGAAGTGGCGCACCTGGTCGCCCACCAGCTGTTCGGGCCGAAAATCCAGGCGCATGGCGAGGAATGGCAACTGATCATGCGCGGCGTCTATGAGCTGCCGCCGCACCGCTGTCATAGCTATGCAGTCAAACGCCGCCCGGTCAGCCGCTTCATTTATTTGTGCAGTTGCCCGGACGGCGAATTCCCCTTTTCCGCCCAACGCCATGCGCTAGTGAGCAAGGGACGCAGCTATTACTGCCGGCGCTGCCGGAAGACCCTGGTCTTCAGTGGCCATCAGCGCACCGAGTAATCGGCCTGGCGAATGCGCCATATCGGCATTGCCACAGCCGGACCGTAGGATGGGTTGAGCGCAGCGATACCCATGCGGCGCGGATTGATGGGTATCGCAAGCTCAACCCATCCTACGCGTTACGCCGGCAACGTCCTCAGCCGATCACCTTCCCCGCCTTCAGTTCGGCGATCTGCTCGACGCTGTAGCCCAGGCCGCGCAGCACCTCTTCGGTGTGCGCACCCAGCGGCGCGCCGACATGCCGGGGCGCCGGCAGGCCGGTGGAGAACTTGATTGGACAGGCGATCTGCTTCTGCGCCGGCATTGCCCCACGCGGCACTTCGGTGACCAGACCACGCGCCTTGAGCTGCGGATGCTCGACCGCCTCGGCCAGGCTCAGCATCGGCTCCACGCAGGCATCCAGACCGGCGAACAGCTCGCACCACTCGGCGAAATCACGCAGCTCGAACTCGACCTGCAATTCGCGCTTGAGCGCCTGCTGCTCCTCCGGCCGGCGCGACAGGCCGCGCATCGCCAGTTCCGGACGGCCAAGCGCGGTGCACAGCTGCTGCATGAACTGCGGCTCCAGGCTGCCGACCGACAGCCAGCGGCCGTCGCGGGTGCGGTAGTAGTCGTAGAAGCTACCGCCGTTGAGCGCCTGGCTCTCCATCGTCGGCTCCTCGCCGCAGGCCAGGTAGCTCGCGCCGCCCATGGCATGCAGGGTGAAGGCGCAGTCGGTCATGCTGATATCGATGTACTGCCCTTCCCCGCTCTGCTGGCGTTGGATCACGGCGGCCAGCAGGCCCATCACCGCATGGAAGGAGCCGCCGGCGACATCGGCCACTTGCACGCCCAGCGGCAGCGGGCCGCTTCCCAGGCGCCCGGTCTGCGCGGCGAGGCCGGACAGCGCCAGGTAATTGATGTCATGGCCGGCGCGATCCTTGTACGGGCCGGTCTGGCCGTAACCGGTGATCGACACATAGATGAGCCGTGGGTTGATCGCCTTCAGCGCCTCATAGCCGACGCCGAGCTTGTCCATCACCCCCGGACGGAATTGCTCGAGGACGATGTCGTACTCGAGCACCAGCTGCTTGACCACCTCGACCGCCTCCGCACGCTTGAGGTCGAGAGCGATGCTGCGCTTGTTGCGGTTGAGATAGGCATGCCCGGCCGACACGCCACCGTCATGCGGCGGCATCACCCGCAGCAGGTCGGGGCGGCTCGGCGATTCCACACGCAGCACCTCGGCGCCCATGTCCGCCAACAACAACGAGGCAAACGGCCCCGGCAGCAGGGTAGAGAAATCGAGAATCTTCAGGGACGACAGTGGGCCTTGCATGGCAACTCCTTTGGCTCTCACTTCGCCGCGACTGCGCGGCGAAGCAGGGTTGATCGATATTCGCTATTCCCAGTGCAGCGGCTGCGCGCCGCTCAAGGCCGCGACCTTGGCAGCGAAGCGCTGCTCCAGCACGTTGCGGCGAATTTTCATGGTCGGCGTCATGCAGCCGTTGTCGATGGTCCAGGCCTCGCGCACCACCAGCAGGCTACTGATCCGCTCGTGCGGCAGCAGGCGCTGGTTCAATGCGTTCAGGGTGGCGAGCAGGTCGCCCTCGACTTGCGCGCGCGCCGCTTCACGGGCGGCCGGCGCCAGTTCGATCAGCGCCAGCGGCTGGTCCAGGCCGCTGCCCATCAGGCACACCTGCTCGACCCAGGTGCTCTTGGCGATCTCGCCCTCGATCGGTGCCGGCGCCACGTACTTGCCCTTACTGGTTTTGAAGATGTCCTTGAGCCGCCCGGTGATGGTCAGATAGCCGTCGGCATCGATCTCGCCCTTGTCGCCGGTGTGCAGCCAGCCATCGCGCAGGGTTTCGGCGGTTTTCTCCGGATCGAGGTAATAGCCGCTCATCAGCGCGCGGCTGCGGAACAGCACTTCGCCGCTGTCGTCGATGCGCATCTCCAGCCCCGGCATCGGCCGGCCAACCGTGCCGAAATGTACCTGGCCGGGACGGTTGAAGGTGCCGTAGGCGAAGTTCTCGGTCATGCCGTAACCCTCGCAGAGGGTCAGGCCGATGCGCTGGTACCAGTCGAGCAGCGCACGGGGAATCGGCGCCGCGCCGGACACCAGGATGCGCGCCCGATCCAGCCCCAGGCCGCGGCGCACCTTGCGCGCCACCAGGGCACCGAGCAGCGGAATGCGCAGCAGCCGCTCGAGCTTGGCGGCCGGCAGTTTCTCCAGCACGCCCTGCTGGAAGCGCGTCCACAGGCGCGGTACGGCGAAGAACACAGTCGGCCGCACGTGGCGCAGGTCCTCGGCGAAGGTCTCGAGAGACTCGGCGAAGTTGACCTGGGCGCCTGCGCACAGGCTTTCGAACTCGACCAGGAAGCGCTCGGCGGCATGCGACAGCGGCAGGTAGGAGAAGTACTGGTCGTCCGGGCCGATATTTTGCTCGCTCGCCGCCCCCTGCGCGGCGAACATCATCGCCCGCGCCGACAGCATCACCCCCTTGGGCTGGCCGGTGGTGCCGGAGGTGTAAAGGATGCTGAGGATTTCCTCGGGCTGCTGCTCGTGCGCCACGGCCAGCGGCTCGTGCTGACGCAGCAGCTCGTCCCAGCGATATTGCGCCGGCAGGGTCGGGTACGGCATGGCGATGCGCTTGACCTCGGCCGGGATCGCCGCGTCGAGCTTGTCCTGGCCGTCGAGCTTGCCGAGGAAGATCGCCTTGCACGCCGAATGGCGCAGCACGTAGTCGATGCCTTCGGCTGACTGGGTCGGGTACAGCGGCACGCTGACCAGCCCGGCGAACATCATCGCCAGATCGGCGATGAACCATTCGGCGCAGTTCTTCGAGAACAGCGCCACCCGATCACCCGGCTCGCAGCCCTGAGCGCGCAGCGCCGACGCCAGGCGCCGCGCTTGATCGTCGACCTGGCGCCAGGTCAATTCATGCCACACCCGCTCGCGCGGCTGGCGCAGCCAGACCGTGTCCGGCTTCTGCGCCACCCACTGCGCAAAACGCTGCAACGGCAATTGCTCAGTCATCGCTCAACCCTTCTTCTTGTTGTTGGGAGGGAACAGCATAGGGCGCGCGCGGCGCCCAGTACGTACTCTGCCTTCATGAACGAGGAAGACAAAGCGAGGCTGCGTAACGGAACGTTGCACTACAGCTTGAACACCCGCTGCGCATTGCCGCGCAGGAATTTCTCCTGCACTTCGGGCGTCAGGCCCAGTTCCGCCACCTGCGCCATGCAGCGACTCAGCGATAGCTGCGGGAAGTTGCTGCCGAACAGCACCTTGTCCTGGCCGTAGCTCTGCATGAACTGCAGCAACGGCGCCGGGTAGTAGCGCGGCAGGTAGGCCGAAGTGTCGATGTAGACGTTATCGTGCTTCCAGGCCACGCCGATCATCTCGTCGGTCCAGGGGTGGCCGATGTGCCCGGCGACGATGCGCAGCTCGGGGAAGTCCAGCGCCACCTCGTCCAGGTAGGGCACCGGGCGGCCGGTCTCGGACGGCATCAGCGGCCCGGTGTGGCCGACCTGGGTACAGAACGGGATGTCCAGCTCGATACATTTCACATACAGGGGGTAATACAAGCGGTGATTGGGCGGCAGCTGCCATAACCAGGGCACGATGCGCAGCGCCTTGCAGCCCAGCTCGCTGACCGCCCGCTCCAGCTCGCGCACCGCCGCCAGCGGCTTGCTCAGGTCGACCGTGGCGACGCCGACGAAGCGCTCGGGGAAGGCGCGGGTGAACTCGGCGATCTCGTCGTTGTTGTACACCCAGCACTGCGGCCGGCACCAGGCGGCCAGCATCAGCTTCTCTACCCCGGCCTTGTCCATCTCGGCGACGGTCTGCTCCGGACTCAGGCGCTGATCGAGCAGATGCCCGGAGCCGGACTTCTCGAACAGCCGAACGACTTCCGGCATCAGCTCGCGGGTGCGGCCGTTGGCCGGTTGGGCCCAGGCATCGATGGCAAGGTTCATGGGTGACTCCCTGGCAGGGTGAAAAACCAGCATGTGACCGGGCGGCGGCCCGGCCGCCAGCGGACTACAGCTTCATGCCGCGGCTGATGATCTCCTTCATGATTTCCGAAGTGCCGGCGAAGATGCGCTGGATGCGCGCGTTGGCGTACATCCGGCAGATCGGGTATTCCCACATATAGCCCCAGCCGCCATGCAGTTGCACGCCCTCATCGACCACCTTGCCGAGCAGCTCGGTGGTGAACAGCTTGGCCTCGGCGGCGACTTCCGGGGTGAGCTTCTTCTGATTGTGGTCCATCACGCAGCGGTCGACGAATACCTGGGCCACGTCGATCTGGGTGCGCATCTCGGCCAGCTTGAAGCGGGTGTTCTGGAACTGTGCCACCGTGCGGTCGAAGGCCTTGCGCTCCTTCACGTAGTCGATGGTGGTCTGCAGCGCCGCCTCGGCGCCGGCCACCGCGCCGCAGGCATTGGTCAGGCGTTCCTGGGCGAGCATGTTCATCAAGTAGAAGAAACCGGCCTTGGCGTCGCCCAGCACATTGGTCTTGGGCACCTTGACGTTGTTGAAGAACAGCTCGGCGGTGTCCTGGCTCTTCATCCCCAGTTTCTTCAGGTTGCGCCCGCGCTCGAAACCCGGCATGCCGCGCTCGACCAGGAACAGGCCCATGGCGTGCTTGTTGGCCGGGTCGGTCTTCGCCGCGACTATCACCACGTCGGCCAGCAGGCCGTTGGAGATGAACACCTTGGAGCCGTTGAGCAGGTAATGGTCGCCCTGGTCGACGGCGGTGGTGCGCATGCCGGCCAGGTCGGACCCAGCGGACGGTTCGGTCATCGCCACGGCGAGAATGGTTTCGCCACGGATGATGCCAGGCAGCAAGCGCGCCTTCTGCTCGGCGTTGCCGTACTCGGCGATGTAGGGACCGCAGAGCGCCGAGTGCAGCGGGATCATGAAGCCCGGCTCGTTAATCTTGGCCAGCTCCTCGCACATGATCTGCTCGTAACGGAAGTCCTTGAGCCCGGTGCCGCCGTACTCTTCATCGGCCCAGGGCAGCAGGAAGCCCATCTCGCCAGCCTTCTTCCACACCGCACGGTCGACCACCCCGGCCTCTTCCCAGGTCTCCTGGTGCGGTACCACCTCCTTGTGCAGGAAGGCACTGAAGGCGTCGCGGAACATGTCGTGCTCGGTTTCGAAATGGATGCGCTGCATGGGTTGGCCTCTGCGGTTTTTGTTCGTCCCGCAGGTTAGGCAGCCCTCCCCCTGCCCCTCAATGACCCAGCCGCTCAGGCTCGATTGACCCTTTCGCTCAGTGCCCGACGAGCGCGAACCTGTAGGAGCGAATTCATTCGCGATGAAGGCGGCGTCGATCGCGGATAAATCCGCTCCTACAAAAAGCGCGAAAAAAAGCCCGCATCGAGGCGGGCTGTGCGAGCTGTCCCCCTCGTGAGGCGACAGTAAAGGAAAGGTTGCCCTCGGCCGGGGCGGTCGTCAGGCCAGTTCGTGGGCCGCAGCTGGCGCCGGCGCGGCGAGACGCCCGCCGCTGGCCAGTTCGCGCTGCAGGGTGTCCTCGTCCAGCTCCTTGCACCACTTGGCGACCACCAGGGTGGCCACGCCATTGCCGATCAGGTTGGTCAGCGCACGCGCCTCGGACATGAAGCGGTCGATGCCGAGGATCAGCGCCAGGCCGGCCACCGGCAGATGCCCGACCGCGGACAGGGTCGCGGCCAGCACGATGAAGCCGCTGCCGGTCACCCCGGCGGCGCCCTTGGACGCCACCAGCAGCACCGCCAGCAGGGTCAGCTGATGGCTGATGTCCATCGGCGTGTCGGTGGCCTGGGCGATGAACACCGCGGCCATGGTCAGGTAGATCGAGGTGCCGTCGAGGTTGAACGAGTAGCCGGTGGGGATCACCAGACCAACCACCGACTTGTTCGCGCCGAGCTTCTCCATCTTGCTCAGCATGCGCGGCAGGGCCGACTCCGACGACGAGGTGCCGAGCACGATCAGCAACTCCTCGCGGATATAGCGGACGAAGCGCAGGATGCTGAAGCCGTGCGCCTTGGCGATGCCGCCGAGGACCACGAGGATGAAGAACACGCAGGTGATGTAGAAGCACAGCATCAGCTGACCGAGCTGCACCAGCGAGCCGACGCCGTACTGGCCGATGGTGAAGGCCATGGCGCCGAAGGCACCGAGCGGCGCGACCTTCATGATCATGTTGATGATGCCGAACATCACCTGGGCGATGCGCTCGATGAACTCCAGCACTGGACGGCCATAGTCGCCCATGCGCTGCAGGGCGAAGGCGAAGATCACCGAGAAGAACAGCACCTGGAGGATATCGCCGCTGGCGAAGGCGCCGACTATGGTGCTGGGGATCACGTTGAGCAGGAAGGCGATGGTGCTCTGCTGCTCGCCGGCCTTGGCGTAGGCGGCGATGCCGCTGATGTCGAGGCTGCTCGGATCGACATGCATACCGGCCCCCGGCTGCACCAGGTTGACAACCACCAGACCGATGACCAGGGCGATGGAGGAGACGATTTCGAAATACAGCAGCGCATAACCGCCGGTCTTGCCCACCGTCTTCATGTTCTGCATGCCGGCGATGCCGCTGACCACGGTGCAGAAGATGATCGGCGCGATGGCCATCTTGATCAGCTTGACGAAGCCATCACCGAGCGGCTTCAGCGCCACCCCGGTGTCCGGGTAGAAATGCCCGAGGGCAATACCGATGGCGATCGCCACCAGCACCTGAACATAGAGACTCTTGTACAAGGGTTTACGGGTCATGACAGGATCCTCAGGGGCATCGCCAGGCATCTATCCGCGATGCCCGCGCTACCGAAGCGCTAACCCTCCTGCACTGGAGGGATTTGTTGTTACCTGCCACCCGGGCAGGCCTGCTGTGCTTATTGCAAGCCCTGAGCCACCCCTGAAAAATCCAAGTAAATCCTTTAAAAACAAATAGTTGAGATAATAATCCGAAACAATCCCCCCGCCCTTTTGGCGGGTTCCCGCCAAGTACGCCAGCCGCATTGGCGGATTTCCCCCACCCACCGCAAGGCCGGCTTGTGGTCCACCGTTGTGCTGCTTACCATCGAGCCGCCTTGTCGACGAGCCCACTCCATGCGCGAACGCACCATCGCCAGCCATTTCGTCTGTGCCGCCCTGCGCGGTGCCGAGCAACAGGGGTTGGACATCGTCGCGCTGCTGGCCGGACTGAACATCCAGCCGGCGGTGCTCAACGAACCGCGCGCCCGCATCGCCCCGGAGCAGTTCACCCGGCTGATGCAGCGTGTGTGGGATGTCCTGGTAGACGAGTACATGGGCCTCGGCCGCCAGCGCAGCAAGCCCGGCACCTTCGCCATGGCCTGCTACACCCTGATCCATTGTCCGACCCTGGAAAAAGCCTGGACCCGCGGCATGCTGTTCTACGGGCTGTTCCCCGACGCGCCGACATTCTCGCTGCGCCGCGACGGCGACAGCGTCTGGCTGGAACTGGACGACAGCAACCTGCGCGATCCCGATCACTTCCTCGCCGAGAGCCTGCTGCTGATCTGGCACCGCCTCGGCAGCTGGCTGATCGGCCAGCGCATCCGCCTGCTGGAAGCCCGCTTCAGATATGCCGAACCGGCCCATAGCGCCGAATACGACCTGCTCTTCCCGGCGCCCCGCGGCTTCGCCGCCGAGCGCACCGGCTTGCGCTTCCAGGCCCGCTACCTGGACATGCCGCTGCTGCAGGACGAGCGCACGCTCAAGCAGTTCCTCAAGAACTCGCCGGCTGACCTGCTCGCCCGCCCGGACGGCGGCGACAGCCTGACCAGCCAGATCCGCCGCTTGCTCGGTCGCGACTGCAACCACTGGCCGGATCTGGAAAGCGTCGCCCGCCAACTGCACACCAGCCCGCAAACCCTGCGCCGCCATCTGCGCGAAGAAGGCAGCAGCTTTCAGGAACTCAAGGACCATCTGCGCCGCGACCTGGCGATCTACCACCTCGGCCGCGACAACCTGGCGATCCAGGACATCGCCGAACAGCTCGGCTTCTCCGAACCCTCGGCCTTCCACCGCGCGTTCAAGAAATGGACCGGGCTGACCCCCGGCGCCTATCGGGCGCATCAGGACGCTTGAGAGCCTGTTCACGATCTTGGCCGAAGTGTCAGGCGGCTAAAAATAACTAGCCATCTCGCGGACCAGTCCCCTCTCCCGTTTACGGGAGAGGGCTAGGGAGAGGGCATTAAAACCGCTTGCCCTCTCCCCCAGCCCCCCTCCCACGAGTGGGAGAGGGGAGTTTTCCGAGAGCCGAAACAGGCTCTGAGACGTCCCCAGGCCGCACAGTCGCCTTGCCCGGCCCACACGCGGGCGCACTCCGTCTGGCTTGAACGCATCCTCGGCCACCTCACCTATGCTTGCTCATTCCGCCCTACTCCCCCGCTGACGCGACAGGCGTTCGGCAATACCTAGAGGAGATGCACTGATGAAGCGGCAGATGAAGAGACTGACTTGGCCGAGCGGGCTGCTGGCCGGGCTGCTGGCGCTCGGCACGCAGACGGCTCTGGCCACCGACCAGGTGACGGCCGACCAGGTGGTGGGCGAAATGGAACGAGTCTTCGGGGTGACCAAAGGCGAGCGGCGCAATCACACCAAGGGCACCTGTGCGCTGGGCGAGTTCGTCGGCACGCCCGAAGCGGCGGGCTATTCACGCTCGGCGTTGTTTTCCGGAAAGGCGGTGCCAGTCATCGCGCGCTTCTCCCTGGCCGGCGGCAACCCGAAAGCGCCGGACAGCGCCAAGAGCCCGCGCGGCATGGCGCTGGAGTTCAAGCTGCCCGCCAATGGCCTGCAGCACATGACCATGCTCAACATCCCGATCTTCGGCGCCGCGCAGCCGCGCACCTTCCTCGACCAACTCGTGGCGATGCGGCCCGATCCGCAAACCGGCAAGCCCGACCCCGAGAAACTCAAGGCGTTCGTCGCCAGCCACCCGGACAGCCAGGCCCTGGCGCAGCTCATGGCCAGCTACAACCCGCCGCCGAGTTATGCCAACAGCGCCTACTTCGGCATCCACACGTTCAAGTTCATCGACCGCGATAACAAGACCACCCTGGTGCGCTGGCGCTTCGTACCCGAGGACGGCGAGAAGCAGCTGTCCGCGGCCGAGTTGCAGGCCCTGCCGGCGGACTTCCTCGAGCAGCGCCTGATCGAACGCAGCCAACAGGGGCCGATCCGCTGGGACATGTGGATCAGCGTCGGCGAACCCGGTGACCCGGAAGACAACCCGACCCTGGCCTGGCCGCAGAGCCGTAAGCAGGTGAAAGTCGGTACCCTGACACTGGCCTCGGCGATGCCGCAGCAAGGCACCGAGTGCGAGAAGATCAACTTCGATCCACTGGTCATGGCCGACGGCATCGCGCCGAGCAACGACCCGATTCTGCTGTTCCGCTCCCCGGCCTATGCCACCTCGTTCGGCAAACGCCTGAGTGGCCAGTGAGCGACTGGAGATAGCCAACCTGCGGACTACCACCAGTGCCGGCCCGGCGTCCCGGACTTTCCTGAAGGCAAAAAAAACGGGAGCCCACTGGGCTCCCGGACTCAAGCGTTGAGAAAACGTCCGCCACCGACATCAGCAAAGCTCTGGTGGCGGACTACAACCTCACCTGCGCTCAAAATGGAACGCAGGTGCTAGTTTGACAAAATGTTGCAGCGCCATCCGTTGCGCTTTGTTAAGGGTTTGCAAAGAAATGTAAATGCGGCCCCGGCTGGCCTCGCCGCGCGACGCCCGGCAGAATGCCGGGATGAATCCTCTGCCCGCCTGCTGCACGCCCCCGCTCGCTCACTGGCCGCTGCCCCAACCGCTGGCCGGCGCGCAGCTGGTCAGCACGCGCTTCGATGCGGCGTTGCTGGCCCCAACGGACTTCGACCTGAGCCAAATTCCGCCACCCAAGGGCGCCAGCAAGCGCCAGACGGAATTCCTCGCCGGTCGCCTGTGTGCCCGCGAGGCGTTGCGCCAGCTCACCGGCACCGGCTCGACGCCGGCCTGCGGCAAAGATCGCGCGCCACAGTGGCCAACCGGGATCAGCGGCTCGATCACCCACAGCCGCGGCTGGGCCGCCGCGGTGGTGGCGCGCAGCACGGACTGGCGCGGCCTCGGCCTGGACATGGAACAGCTGCTGAGCGCCGCGCGCGCCGCGCGCCTGGCCGGCGAAATCCTCACTCCGGCCGAGTTGCAGCGCCTGGCGCAGCAGCCCGCGGAACAGCAGGCGCAGTTGGTCACCCTGACCTTCTCGCTCAAGGAAAGCCTGTTCAAGGCGCTCTATCCGCTGGTGCTCAAGCGTTTCTACTTCGAGCACGCCGAACTGCTGGAATGGTCGGAGGACGGCCGCGCGCGCTTGCGCCTGCTCTGCGATCTGTCGGCGGAATGGCGCCATGGGCGGGAGCTGGAAGGCCAGTTCAGCCTGTTCGACGACCGCCTGCTGAGCCTGGTCGGCATCCCGGCGCGCTGACGCCGTGTGCGTAGCCCGGATGCAATCCGGGCTACGGACTGCGCCTGGTCGGCATCGCCACTGCTTAGCCGCTCTTATCCCACGCCCGCCACCGCGGCCAGAGCCACTTGTAGGATGGGTTGCGCAACGCGATACCCATCTTCCCCGGCGCACCGCTCGGTGGGTATCGCTGCGCTCAACGCCAACCTACAGTACATGGCCCGGAGGCAATCGCTACGCCCTACTCCTCCGCATCATCCGACCGCCGCTCCTGGCGCCGCGGCCACACCAGACTGAAGCGCGCGCCGCCCAGGCTGTCGCTCCGATCGATCAGCGCCCGCCCGCCATGCCAGTAGATGATCCGGCGGACGATGGACAGGCCCAGGCCATGCCCGCCGGACGCGCGAGTGCGGCTGTTGTCCAGGCGCAGGAAGGGCTGGAATAGTCGCTCCCGCTCGCTTTCCGGCACCCCCGGGCCATCGTCCTCGACCTCCAGCCGGCAGCGGCGCGAGCCGACCTTGTAGCTCAGGCGCACGCGCGTCTCGGCGTGACGCATGGCGTTGGTCACCAGATTCTGCAGGGCGCGGTGCAGGTAACGCGGCTCGGCCTCGACCAGCGTGCCGATATCCGCCGCCGGGCGCATGTAGCCGCGCTCGACCCGCACGTCGGTGCGCAACGGCGCCAGCTCCGCGATCACCTGGTCGATCAGCGCGTCGAGGTCCACCAACTGGAAGCTCAGCGCCGGCGAGCCCTGCTCCAGGCGGGCGTAGGTGAGCATCTCGTCGAGCAGCGTGTCGAGGTCCTGGATGTCGCTGTCCATGCCATCCATGTATTTGCGCCGCGCCTGCTCGGTTTCCGCCTCGCCAATCATCTCCAGACCGAAGCGCAGGCGCGCCACCGGCGTGCGCAACTCGTGGGACACCGCGCGCACCATCTCCCGTTGAATCATCAAGGAGCTCTGCAAATGCTCGGCCATAGCATTGAAGGCCGCCGCCAGACGCCCGACCGAGTCCGCCCCGCCGGCCGGCACCCGGGCCTCCAGACGGCCACTGGCGATGCGCGTGGCCGTGCTTTCCAGCACCTGCAGGCGCTGCTCCAGCTGGCGCACGAGGAAATACACGATCAGGCCGATCAGGCTCAAGGCCATAGCACCGATCAGCACCAGCAGTTCCGGCGGATAGGGGTTCATCTGGTACAGCGGGCCGATTTCCAGCACCCAGGGGGTGCCGACCACGCCGGCAAACACGTGGATCGAATCGCCGCCGCGGCCCAGCGCCATCACCGTGTCGCCCTCCTCCACCCGGCGGCGCTGATCGGCATCGAGCTGGGCATCTTGCAGACGCAGCAGATGCAGGTCGAAGCCGAACTGCTTGGCCTCCTTCAGCGAGGCCAGGCGCTGCGGCTGCTCGGCCACCGGGTAGCGCACCAGCTCGTCGGCCAGCAGGTAGACCGTGGCCCGCGCCAGCTGCTCGCTGATCTGCTGGATCTCGCCCACCAGCAACAACTGCTCCTTGGCGCTGATCAGGCTGTAGACCTTGGCCGCGTGTGGGCCGGTCTGCTGCACTAGGACCTGGCCGCTGAGCAGGCTATTGCGTGCGCCGCTGTCGAACGTCTGCGTCTGCAGCGGCTCCAGCGTCAGCGGAATGCCCAGCAAGCGGCCCCAGATCACCGTCGCACGGCGCCGCTCGACCACCGTCATGCTCGTCAGGTTGTCCGCCATCAGGCTGAAGGTGCCGCGCGCCAGGCGCTCGCGGTACTGGTCGGAGCGCACCTCGTTGACCAGGTGCACCGCCAGCACGCCGAGCAGCGCCACCAGCACCAGGGCGGCGAGCATGCCGCCGTAGATACGCAGGAAAATCGAATTCATGGCCTGGCCATCTGCTCAGGCGTCGGTCAGGGCGACGCCGATACCCTATTCAAGCCCTTCGGCCGCTTCGGCGACGAACAGGTAGCCCTTGCTGCGCACCGTCTTGATCAGCCGCGGATGCATCGGGTCGTCGCCGATCTTCGGGCGGATGCGCGAGATGCGCACGTCGATGGAACGGTCCTGGCCGTCGTATTCGATGCCACGCAGGGCGTTGAAGATTTCCTCGCGGGAGAGGATGCGCCCGGCGTTGGCCGCCAGCAGCCACAACAGGTCGAACTCGGCGCTGGTCAACTCGATGCTCTGCTCGCGCAGCCAGGCCTCGCGCATGGCGTTGTCGATCACCAGCGGGCCAAATTCCAGGCGCCGCTGGCTCTCGCCGCCGTTCTCGGCCGGCTCGCTGCGCCGCAGCAAGGCGCGGATTCGGGCCAGTAGCACACGCGGGCGCACCGGCTTGCACACATAGTCATCGGCGCCCATTTCCAGGCCGAGCACCTGGTCCATGTCGTCGCTGCGCGCGGTCAGCATCAGGATTGGCCCCTTGTACTGGCCGCGCACCTTGCGGCAAATGGTCAAGCCGTCTTCACCCGGCAGCATCAGGTCGAGCACCACCAGATCCGGCTGCTCCTTGAGTATCCGTGCCGCCGCCTGCGCCCCATCGGACTCGATGGCCACATGCAGGCCGTTGCTCTCGAGGTACTCCCGAGTCAGCTCGGCCAGCCGCTGGTCGTCCTCGACGATCAGAATTTGCCAGGCTACTTGCTCCACCACCGTCTCCACCTAATCAAAGCGTGGGCATTGTAGCAACGCTCAGCGCCATAGAGGGCGAGGCGACGCGCGAGGGCACAAATGGGCGGTGAAAGGCAACCGGCAGAACCCTATATATTGTGTCCGCTCGACAGACTGCCCAGTCTCGATTGGACGCGAAAAATGACCGCACACCCCACGACGAACGGCAGCCCACGAACAACCCCAGCAGCCATGGGGGCTGACGAAAGTTACCCCAAAGTAACCCACAGATTTATCCACAGGCGCAGGCGAATTGTCGACTTGCCATCCCCAGAACACCGCACTATCTTGTATCTCCATCGCGCCAAACACCTACATGTTGGGGTTTGGTCAAAAATGAAACACAAGAAAAAGTTGCACCAAAGGCCGCCGTCCAGCCCCGAAAAAGTGCATAGAACAGTTTCGACACACCGGCCAGGCGCCACCGCGCCGGCCAATGCCCCGCCGAACGCGAGCGACGCGCCGGGGCGGTGATTCAGGTGCTGCGCCGACTGCGTACGCACCACTAGATCTAGTAGTACCGGCCCTAGGCCGGTAGCAGTGACTTGAGAACCAGGGAAGTGCTTGAGTCGTGGCCCTCTCTGACCTCTTGGCGATTCCACACACCCGGCCGGTGCGCCGTGTGCATGGCGTTTTTGAGCGGAACGAAAGCCGGCACCTCAAGTGTCCAGACCAATTAGAGAACACGGAGACCTTCATGCAGACCGAAACCACTCGTGAGAACCCGCAGGCCGGCGTCCAGCCGGTCGCCGATGCGAACCAGGATCTGGCCGCGACCGCTCCCGGTCAGCTGCGCGTGATCAAGCGCAACGGCACCGTGGTGCCCTACACCGATGACAAGATCACCGTAGCCATCACCAAGGCGTTTCTCGCAGTGGAGGGCGGCACCGCCGCCGCTTCGTCGCGCATCCATGACACCGTCGCGCGCCTGACCGAACAAGTCAGCGCCACCTTCAAGCGCCGCATGCCATCCGGCGGCACCATCCACATCGAAGAGATCCAGGACCAGGTCGAACTGGCCCTGATGCGCGCCGGCGAGCAGAAAGTCGCCCGCGACTACGTGATCTACCGCGAATCGCGCAGCCAGGAGCGCAAGCGTGGTGCCGCCGGCAGCGACGTCGCCCAGCCGCACCCGTCGATCCGCGTGACCCACGCCGACGGCAGCGTTGCGCCGCTGGACCTCGGCCGCCTCAACACCATCATCCGCGAAGCCTGCGAAGGCCTGGCCGAGGTCGACGGCGAACTGATCCAGCGCGAAACCCTGAAGAACCTGTACGACGGCGTAGCCCAGAGCGATGTCAACACCGCCCTGGTGATGACCGCCCGTACCCTGGTCGAGCGCGAGCCGAACTACAGCTACGTCACCGCCCGCCTGCTGATGGACACCCTGCGTGCCGAAGGCCTGGGCTTCCTCGGCGTGGCCGAGAGCGCCACCCACCACGAGATGGCCGACCTCTACGCCCAGGCCCTGCCGGCCTACATCGAAAAAGGCATCGAGTTCGAACTGCTGGACGCCAAGCTGAAGACCTTCGACCTGGAAAAACTGGGCAAGGCGATCAACCACGAGCGTGACCAGCAGTTCACCTACCTCGGCCTGCAGACCCTGTACGACCGCTACTTCATCCACAAGGACGGCATCCGCTTCGAACTGCCGCAGGTGTTCTTCATGCGCGTGGCCATGGGCCTGGCCATCGAAGAGAAGCAGAAAGAAGAGCGCGCCATCGAGTTCTACAACCTGCTGTCGTCCTTCGACTACATGAGCTCGACGCCGACCCTGTTCAACGCCGGCACCCTACGTCCGCAGCTGTCGTCCTGCTACCTGACCACCGTGCCGGACGACCTGTCGGGCATCTACAGCGCCATCCACGACAACGCCATGCTGTCGAAATTCGCCGGTGGCCTGGGCAACGACTGGACCCCGGTGCGCGCGCTGGGCTCCTACATCAAGGGCACCAACGGCAAGTCCCAGGGCGTCGTGCCGTTCCTCAAAGTGGTCAACGACACCGCGGTGGCCGTGAACCAGGGTGGCAAGCGCAAGGGCGCCGTCTGCGCCTACCTGGAAACCTGGCACATGGACATCGAAGAGTTCATCGAGCTACGCAAGAACACCGGTGACGACCGCCGCCGCACCCACGACATGAACACCGCGAACTGGATTCCGGACCTGTTCATGAAGCGCGTGTTCGACGACGGCCAGTGGACCCTGTTCTCGCCGAGCGAAGTGCCGGACCTGCACGACCTGACCGGCAAGGCCTTCGAAGAGCGCTACGAGTACTACGAAGCCATGGCCGGCTACGGCAAGATCAAGCTGCACAAGACCATCGCCGCCAAGGACCTGTGGCGCAAGATGCTCTCCATGCTGTTCGAGACCGGCCACCCGTGGCTGACCTTCAAAGACCCGTGCAACCTGCGCAGCCCGCAGCAGCACGTCGGCGTGGTCCACAGCTCGAACCTGTGCACCGAGATCACCCTGAACACCAACAAGGACGAGATCGCCGTGTGCAACCTGGGTTCGGTGAACCTGGTCAACCACATCGTCGACGGCAAGCTGGACCTGGCCAAGCTGGAGAAGACCGTCAAGACCGCGGTGCGCATGCTCGATAACGTCATCGACATCAACTACTACTCGGTGCCGCAGGCGCAGAACTCCAACTTCAAGCACCGCCCAGTCGGCCTCGGCATCATGGGCTTCCAGGACGCGCTGTACCTGCAGCACATCGCCTACGGCTCCGATGCGGCCATCGAGTTCGCCGACAAGTCCATGGAAGCGGTCAGCTACTACGCCATCCAGGCTTCCTGCGACCTGGCCGACGAGCGCGGCAGCTACTCCACCTTCGACGGTTCGCTGTGGTCCAAAGGCATCCTGCCGCTGGATTCCCAGCAAATCCTCATCGAAGCGCGTGGCCAGAAGTACATCGACGTCGACCTGACCGAGTCCCTGGACTGGGCGCCGGTGCGGGCCCGGGTGCAGAAAGGCATCCGCAACTCGAACATCATGGCCATCGCGCCGACCGCGACCATCGCCAACATCACCGGCGTGTCGCAGTCGATCGAGCCGACTTACCAGAACCTCTACGTGAAATCGAACCTCTCCGGCGAATTCACCGTGATCAACCCCTACCTGGTTCGCGACCTCAAGGCGCGCGGCCTGTGGGACTCGGTCATGGTCAACGACCTGAAGTACTACGACGGCTCCGTGCAGCAGATCGAGCGCATCCCGCAGGACCTCAAGGACCTGTACGCCACCGCCTTCGAAGTCGAGACCAAGTGGATCGTCGACGCCGCCAGCCGCCGCCAGAAGTGGATCGACCAGGCGCAGTCGCTGAACCTGTACATCGCCGGCGCCTCGGGCAAGAAGCTCGACGTGACCTACCGCATGGCTTGGTACCGTGGTCTGAAAACCACCTACTACCTCCGCGCCCTGGCCGCCACCAGCACCGAGAAGTCGACCATCAACACCGGCAAGCTCAACGCCGTGTCTTCGGTGATCGACGAGGGCCTGCAAGCCGAGCCGAAGCCGGCCCCGGTGCCGCAAGCGTGCAGCATCGACAACCCGGACTGCGAAGCCTGCCAGTGATGTAGGTCGCGGCTCCCAGAGCGGACCGCGCGTTGTTGCCCGGCAGGTCGGCCCCCATCACGTACTTCAGTACGCTCAGGGGCTCCGACCTACCAGGCGCCTAGCGCTGCCTCGCTCTGGAAACCGCTGGTACTGAGTAGCACGCTTTTCCTCCCCTCTCCCGCCTGCGGGAGAGGGGCCGGGGGAGAGGGAAAGATCCAGCCCCGCGGACCACCCTCCCCTCACCAGACTTTTGCTTTTGCGTGCACCACCAAAAGCACCCGAACATTGCCGACCGGCGACGACCCGGTCCTCAAGCAGGAGAACCCGCCATGCTGAGTTGGGATGAATTCGATAAAGACGACGGCGCCGAAGGCGCCACCCAGAACGCCAAGCCGGCCGCCGCCGTGATCGACCTGAGCCTGGAAAAACTCGATAGCGAGGGCGGTGTCGCCGCCCAGGAAGCGCGCGCCGTCAGTGCCGACGACTCCGCCGCCGTGGCCCGCGCCAAGGCCGCGCTGGATCAGCTCGACATCGCCGAAGGCCTGGCCGAGCTGGAAGGCTCCTCGGCCCGCGTCGCGGTCGACGAGAAGCGCATGATCAACTGCCGCGCCGACCTCAACCAGCTCGTGCCCTTCAAGTACGACTGGGCCTGGCAGAAGTATCTGGATGGTTGCGCCAACCACTGGATGCCGCAGGAAGTGAACATGAACGCCGACATTGCCCTGTGGAAGAGCAAGGACGGCCTGACCGAGGACGAGCGCCGCATCGTCATGCGCAACCTCGGCTTCTTCTCCACCGCCGACTCGCTGGTGGCCAACAACCTGGCCCTGGCCGTGTACCGCCTGATCACCAACCCGGAGTGCCGCCAGTACATCCTGCGCCAGACCTTCGAAGAGGCGATCCACACCCACGCCTACCAGTACTGCATCGAGTCGCTGGGCATGGACGAAGGCGCGATCTTCAACATGTACCACGAGATCCCCTCGGTGGCGAAGAAGGCCTCCTGGGGCCTCAAGTACACCCGCTCGATCTCCGACCCGACCTTCACCACCGGCACCGTCGAGACCGACAAGGAACTGCTGCGCAACCTGATCGCCTACTACTGCGTGCTGGAAGGCATCTTCTTCTACTGCGGTTTCACCCAGATCCTCTCCATGGGCCGCCGCAACAAGATGACCGGCGTCGCCGAGCAGTTCCAATACATCCTGCGCGACGAATCCATGCACCTGAACTTCGGCATCGACGTGATCAACCAGATCAAGATCGAAAACCCACACCTGTGGGACGCCGCGATGAAGGACGAAGCGACCCAGATGATCCTCCAGGGCACCCAACTGGAAATCGAATACGCCCGCGACACCATGCCCCGCGGCGTGCTGGGCATGAACGCGGCGATGATGGAGGACTACCTCAAATTCATCGCCAACCGCCGCCTGTCGCAGATCGGCCTGAAAGAAGAATACCCGGGCACCACCAACCCCTTCCCGTGGATGAGCGAGATCATGGACTTGAAGAAGGAGAAGAACTTCTTCGAGACTCGCGTGATCGAGTATCAGACTGGTGGGGCGTTGAGCTGGGATTGATTGGAATCTGAGTAGCGCAAGGATGCGCTAGCGGTTGAGAGACAGTGATTCAGAAGGGCAGAAACAAGAAACCCCTGGAAACCAGTGAGATGACTTCCAGGGGTCTTGACCGGAACGGTGAAACCGTTTCGGGCCGCAACCGAAGGGACTTCAGTTACGTTGCTTTTTGGGTAAAAGCGCAGCGCAATTATGGGGACCTCTCGTGCGGTGTCAACGGTTTGATTAGAGCGTTTTGCTCTTATCCGACCAGAGCGTTCACGCTCGAAAAATCTGTACAGCACCCACACGCAAGAGGGCTACACCATGCCGCACAATCTGTTTATTTCGTACGATCTCATCGCCCCAGGCCAGAAGTATGACCGGGTAGCAGCAAAGATTAAGACCTTGGGAAACTGGGCCAAAGTCCAAAAATCTTTCTGGTACTTGAGCACTAATCTCAGCGCCAAAGACGCAGCCAGCGCCATCTGGTCCGTACTGGACTCTAACGACAGTCTCATTGTCGTAGATGCCAGCGCCAATGATGCCTACTGGTACAACCTCACACCCGAGTCCGCCCAGTTCATACAGCGCCACTGGGAATCAAAAAACTACGCCTAAGCTCTATGACCGAAAAGGGCGCTCAACGCAGCGCCGCATTAGGTCAGAAAAATAAAAAGCGGGGCTAATAGCCCTGCTTTTTTCCGTCAGCAAGTAGCCCGGATATCGCTCAACGGCGAATAACGCGAAGCGTTATCCGCCGATGGGGTGGGGTTAACTTTTGATCGCTCCCACGCTCCGCGTGGGAATGCAGCCCTCGACGCTCCAGCATCCACCCGTCAGCAACTACGCGCCGGGGGCCACGTGGCGACGCAGAGCGTCGCGGGCTAGGCTCCCACGCGGAGCGTGGGCGCCAGCAGAGATCGGAAGCCTGGAGCGACCACCTCCTCACCTACCAAGCCAACCGATTCAAGGACGAATCCGATGGGCCGCAGCCGCTACGTCATCACCGAACCAGAAAAACCGCACTTCCTCACCTGCACGGTGCTGGAGTGGCTACCGCTGTTCACCCGCCCCGCCCTGGTCGACATCCTGCTCGACTGCTGGCGCTACCAGCAGGCACACCAAGGCTTGCGCCTGTATGGCTATGTCGTACTGGAAAACCATCTGCACTTCGTCGCCCAGGCGCCTGACCTGAGTAAATGCGTCAGCGGGTTCAAATCCTTCACGGCCCGCCAGATCATCGACCATCTGGAGGATCGAGGCGCAGAGCGCTTGCTGGAGCGGCTGCGCTTCGCCAAGCGTGCGCACAAGGATGATCGTGTGTATCAGCTCTGGCAGGAGGGCTCGCATGCGGAGCTGGTCTACAGCCCAGCGGTGATGCGTGAGAAGCTCGACTACATCCATCACAACCCGCTGAAGCGGGGCTATGTGGATCGGGCGGAGCACTGGCGCTACTCCAGCGCCAGGAACTACGCAGGGCAGGCAGGGTTGATTGAGGTCGACCGCTGGGAGGCGTGACGCAGAGCGTCACGGGCTGCATTCCCACGCGGAGCGTGGGAGCGATCCTGATCACACCGTGCAGAGCGACGACGCAAACAACTGCGCCCCAAGCCACCCCGCCAGATAAACCCCCACGCCAAACGCCAGATGGGTCACCAGGCTTCTCAGCCGGACCTGCCGGGGACTCGGCATCCTCGAGGCCGCCAGGCCCATGCCGAACGCTGGCTGCATCAGCAGTAACGGCGCGGCGACGCTGACCAGCCCCAGGAGCAGCGCCGGCAACAGCGTCGGCCGACACAACCACTGCGGCCCCACCACTGCCACGAACAGGCTCACGAAGATCACCCCGATCAGGTAATGACAGACCCAGCCGAGCGGCCGCTCGCCAGGCATCGCCTGCGCCTTGGCGATCGACGCATGACGGAAGCGCCCCTGGCGAATATGCCCTAGCCAGCGCCCGACCAGGGCATAGTCCAGCGACGGGATGCCGAAGAAGCGCCGCCGCAGCAGCGCCCAGACGTCCATCACCAGGGTCGCGCCCACGCCCAGCAGAATTGCCCGCACGATCATCTCGACTGTCATGCCTACCTCCTTCTACCCTGTCTGAAAGGCCGTTTTCAGTAGCCTGCCAGTTCAAGTCGACTTGAGGTCAAGCATGAAAGAGATGGATATTGGCAAGGTCTCGCGCTGGTCCGGTCTGCCGGCGTCGACGCTGCGCTACTACGAGGAGAAGGGGCTGATCCGCTCCATCGGCCGCAACGGGCTCAAGCGGGTCTTCAACGAGTCGGTGATCCAGCGCCTGTCATTGATCGCGCTGGGCCGCGCGGCGGGTTTCTCCCTGGACGATATCGCCGGCATGCTGGCGGCCGACGGCCAGCTCGCCATCGACCGGGCCCAGCTGCAGGAGCGGGCCGAGCAGCTGGACCGCACCATCAAGCGGCTCAGCGCGGTCCGCGACGGCCTGCGTCACGCGGCAACCTGCCCCGCCGAGAGCCATCTCGAATGCCCCAAGTTCCAACAGCTGATGAGTCTGGCCGCCCGAACCGCCGCCAAGGAAAGATCGCATCCCCGATGACTGCCCAGAGCCGAGGCCACGCCGGCTAGCGCGCCCGCAGAACTCTTCGGTGTTGCTCCGCAGGCAAGACGCTACAGCGCCGCACGGGTTAATCTCCTTCGCTGGAACAGCAGGCCGGAGGTGCCGCATGCAGATCGAACACTTCACCATCGATGAACGCTTCTGCGGGCCGCCCAAGTCGGGCAATGGTGGTTACACTGCTGGCCGCATGGCCGCGCATTTGAAGGGCACGGTGGCCGCGCGGTTGAAGGCGCCGCCGCCGCTGGGCGTCGAGCTGCGCCTCGAGTCCAGCGACAGCGAGGCGCGGCTGTTCGACGGCACGACGCTGCTCGGCGAGGCGAAGCAGGTCACCCTGGAGCTGCAGCCGCCGCCCTCCCCGTCCCATGCCGAGGCGGAAGTCGCCGCGCAGGCGTTTCCCGGTTTTGAAACCCACAACTTCCCCGGCTGCTTCGTCTGTGGACCGGAGCGTCCGCCGCATGACGGCCTGCGGATCTTCCCCGGCCCGCTGCATAGCACCGCGACCCTCGCCGCACCGTGGTTACCGGACGACTCGCTGGCCGACGACGCGGGTAACGTGAAGCCAGAGTTCATCTGGGCCGCGCTGGATTGCGCCGGCGCCTTCGCGCTCTACCCCATTCCCGACGGGCTGGCCATCGTGCTCGGTGAGTTGGTGGTCTCCACCCTGGACCAGGTCAAGCCGGGGGAGCGCTGCGTGGTGCTTGGCTGGCCGCTGGGAAGCGACGGCCGCAAGCGTTTCGCCGGCACCGCCCTGTATGGCGCCGACCAACGCCTCGTGGCCATCGCCCGCGCGGTGTGGGTCGAAGTGTCGGCCAGCAGCTGGAGCTAGGTAGCCCGGATCTCGCCGGTGGAAAACGCTTCGCGGTTTTCCACCCAACGCGGGGTGGCGTGACGTAGGGTGGACAACGTTTTACTTGTCCACCATCGATGTTCCCGGCAACGCAACGCTCAAGGATGAGCCGCCATGTCCAACTACCGCCGCGCCCGGGTGCCGGGAGCGACTTCATTCATCGTTCCCACGCCCCCGCGTGGGAATGCAGCCCGGACGCTTCCGCGTCCACTCCACGGAAGGAGAAGCAAATGGGCAGGAGCCGCTACACCATCACCGAACCCAGCAAACCCCACTTCCTGACCTGCACCGTTCTCGAATGGCTGCCGGTGTTCACCCGCCCCGACGCCGTACAAATCGTGCTCGACTGCTGGCGCTACCAGCAGATGCATGAGGGGCTAAGGCTCTACGGCTATGTGGTGCTGGAAAACCATCTGCATTTCGTAGCGCAGGCGCCAGACCTGGGGAAATGCGTCAGTAGCTTCAAATCCTTCACGGCCAGGCAACTGCTGGCGCTTTTGGACAGCAGGAAGGCCACTCGCCTGCTGGATCGCCTGCGGTTTGCCAAACGGGCGCACAATACGGATCGCGAGTTCCAATTCTGGCAAGAGGGTAGCCATGCCGAACTGGTGTTCAGTGAGGCGGTACTCAAGGAGAAGCTGGACTACATCCATCGCAATCCGGTCAAGCGCGGCTACGTGGATGAACCGGAACACTGGCGGTATTCGAGTGCTCGGAATTATCTCGGGCAGGCTGGGCTGATCGAGGTTTTCCAGCGCTGGTGAGCCTGGGGATGACGCGGAGTGTCGAGGGATGCATTCCCACGCGGGAGCGTGGGAACGATGCCGACTGGCCGTGCGGGTCGTTGGCCGAGCGTCCAGAACGCCGACTGCCATTAACGTCTGGTAGCAAGCGGCGTATCGTAGGAATCTCATCCCCCGTGGAGGAGTCGCTATGTTCCAGGTAATGCGAAACGGCGAGAACCGCATCGACGTAGATTTTGCCGGGAAGCTCGACAGCGATGGCATGAGAGTCGCCCTCGATGAGCTGAGCCAAAAAGCCGAAGGCATCGAGCATGGCCGAATGCTTTATCGAGTCGGTGATTTCGCGCTGCCTACGCTGGGCGCAATAGCCGTCGAGCTGTCGCGCATTCCGCAACTGTTCAGGTTTGTTCGGCGCTTCGACCGCATGGCAGTCGTTGCCGACAAGGAATGGGTGCGGAAAGTCAGCGAGGTCGAGGGCGCGCTGATTCCGGGTCTGCAGATCAAGGCATTCGATCTGGGCCAGGAGGCGGAAGCCGAAGCCTGGTTGCAACGTTAGCGAGGCAGCCGGGGCCTCTCCGGTGGAAAACCCTTCGCGGTTTTCCACCGGCGTCGGTGAGGCCTCAAGGCACCCCAAACACCACCGTCCAGTAGATCCCCGCATCACTCTTCGGATCGACCGCATAGGCGGCGCCCAGCTCGCGGAACTGCGGATTCATCAGGTTGGCGCAATGGCCGGGGCTGGCCAGCCAGCCGTCCACCACCTTGCGCGGGGCGTCCAGCCCGGCGGCGAGGTTCTCGCCGATCTGCCGGCCGCTGTAGCCGGCGAGCTCCGCACGGTCGGCCGGGATGCGGCCGTCGCGGTCGCGGTGGTCGAAGAAGTTGCCGTTGGCCATCGCCCGGCTGTGCGCCTCGGCGGCCGCGCCAAGTTCGGTGCTCCAGCCCAGGGCCGGCGCCGCGGCGAAATCTTGGGCGCCGCAGTGGCGCCCTTGCGCCCGCGCCGCGTTGACCTGTTCCAGCAAGGCGCGCCCTTCCGCCTGCCAGTCGCCCAGGCGCCCGCCGAGCAGCGGCCGCGCCAGCACGATGCGCCAGTCGCGACCCGCGCGGCTGACGCCGATGTCGACGAACTGCGGGTCCAACACCACCTGGCAGAAGCTCTCCTGCAGCGCCGTCATGGCCGCCTGCGCATCGCGCGGCCCGGACAGGCTGATCGCCTGCACGTTGACCAGCGGATAGGCGGCGCGGGCCAGGGCCTGCTGTAAGTCCAGGTCACTGCCGGTCGACAGGATCAGACGCGGATCGGACGTCAGCGGCGTCAATGCCTCGGACGCAGACCCGGCGCAGCTCTGCGGCTGGGCACGGTAGGCGTTGATCGACTCGACCAGTTGCGTCTCTTCGCTCGCCGCGGCAACGGCGGCGAGAAGCGCGCCCACCAGCAGGGCGAGCGGACGCAGGACGGGCGGAACGGCAGGCATGGCAATCCTCCTTCGACGGGCTTCGCGCCATGATGCGCGCGGCGACCGTTGCGGCCAATGCCCCACGCGCACGACGGAGCCTTTACGCCAGCAAGGATGACGCCGCCAGCGACCAGGCCAGTGAGGTAGCCCGGGCCAGTGGAAAACGCTTCGCGGTTTTCCACCCTATGCGGCTTCGAGGCCGTTCGGCCGCTACACCGGCATGATCGCGGCCGACAGGTATACTCCCGCGCTTTCTCCCTCACTCGGCTCGCCGCGGACTGTCATGACTTCCAAACCATCGCCTGATCACTCACTCGAAGCCCAGGCTGCCGAAACGCCAGCGCTCGACACCAGCGCCGCCGTAGAATCCAGCGCCGCCACGACCGCCGAGCCGGCCCCAGCCACCAAGTCCACTATTCCGACCTTTGCCTTCCCCTTTTCACCCGCCACTTTCGCGCCGGGCAAGAACGACAATCAGCCCTGGCACCAGAAAGGCAATAAATCCGGCCACGAAAAGAAGATCGGCCCGGCGCCCAACGGCACCCGCCGCTCCATGGGCAAGCGCTAAAGCTGCGGCGCGGGAGTCGGGAGATATCCCCGGCGGAAAACGCGTCGCGGTTTTCCACCCTGCGCGTTAAGTCAGTTGGTCGATCAGAACCGCGTTGGTGTAAATCAGGCTGCCGTCACTCGCCCGATGCCCGACCAGATGGAACTGGCCGCGTTCGTCGCGCAGATAGACGCGGAATTTGCAATCGGAGAGGGGGCCGCATTCCTCCGGCGTGATCAATTCCAGCGTGGTCGTATCGACATCGACCATGGTTTCCCGCTCATGGGTCTTCTGCAGCTGTTCTTCGGCCTCTTCTAGACGCAAATGGTTGTCGCCAATGACCTGAAAATGGAATTCCCCCAGCGGGGTGGACTTTTGGTCGTCACTGGTTTTGCACCAACCTTCGATGGTCAAGGTAGCCATGGCGGGATCTCCTGCAATGAACGCCTGGGCACTGTCACACCCATTTGTTCAATCTTAGACAACCCGCAAGGGGGGCGTTGCTCCGTTGTCCTCGTGTTGGGCCAGGTTTGGGCGGCAGCGACATCGGCCTCGCCCAAACGCGGCGAAGAACGGTCGCCCCCGCGCCGGCCGCCTGGGCCGACAGATGGGCGGCGCACTCCCACGCTTCGCGCGGGAAGCTCTGACACAGAAGGCGACGCAGAGCCTCGCGGTCCTGTCGTCGAGTTGGAACGTGGGGGCCACCAGCACAGGCCATCCCTGGGCCAGCGTTTGAATCGCCCAATGATTGCGGTAGGCTCAGCAGCTTCTTTGAAAGGAGTTACCCCCATGGCCAAAGCCACTGCCCGTCACATCCTGGTTGCCAGCGAAGCCAAGTGCAACGAACTGAAAGCCGCTATCGAAGCCGGCGCCGACTTCGCCCAGGTCGCCAAAGAGCACTCCACCTGCCCGTCCAGCCGTGACGGTGGCAACCTCGGCTCGTTCGGCCCGGGGCAGATGGTCAAGGAATTCGACACCGTGGTGTTCAGCGCGCCGCTCAACGTCGTGCAAGGCCCGGTGAAGACCCAGTTCGGTTACCACCTGCTGGAAGTCACCAGCCGCCAGGACTGATTCGATCGCGCCCACGCAACACCGTGACGCAGAGCGTCACCGGGCTGGCTCCCGCGCTAGAACGTGGGAGCCAGTATCCCGAATCGCTCGGCTAGCTAAATCGGCTAGCTAAATTCGCATGGCCCATTGAGCGCGCCCACGCGCCTCCTGGGCATGATCCTGCAACACCTGGGCGCAGAGCCGCTCAGACTAGACCGCCCCGCCCTGCCAGCATCAGCCCCAGACCTACGAGAATCGAACCGCAGACCATCGGCACCAGCCGGCGGCCGTGCTTGGCCGAGGCGGGGTCGAAGAGCAACGAGGAAAAGAACACCGCGGCGAGGTCGGCCAGGGAGAACACCAGGTTGACGATGGTGCCGAGGATCAGGAACTGCATCCAGGTGGGCGCGTCGTTGGCCGGGTGGACGAACTGCGGCAGGAAGGTGAGGAAGAACAGCGCGGTCTTCGGATTGAGTATCTCCACAACGATACTGTCGCGCAGGACGCCCAGCCTGGCAGGCTCGGCGGTCGAGTCGCCACGCCTGCCGAAGATCATCGAGCCGCCGAGCCAGATCAGGTAACCCGCGCCGGCGAGCTTGATGGCGAGGTAGGCGAACGGCGCGTGCTGCAGCAGCGCAGCTAGACCAACGGTGGCGGCGGCGATATGGACGTAACAGCCGAGGTGGATGCCGAGCGCCGCCATGAGCCCCGCGCGCCGGCCGTGGGCGAGCGTCTGGGTGGTCATGTAGAGGATTGCGGGCCCAGGCATGCAGGCGAAGGCTAACGTTGCGAGCGCAAACGGAAGCCAGGTTTCCGGCAGGGTCATGGCAGTCACTCTTACCGATGGAGAAATTCGCTTGTGGCGTTGCCGGGGTCGCACCCTATCGGTGCTTTACCCGTGGTGCGGAAGGTTATGACTGGGCCGAGTGCGGCGATATACGGCAGCTGCCGTATTTTTGCGGAAGATAAAGACGGGCAAGCTGGAACCTCCCCCGCAGGCTGAGGGAGAACGATGGCTAGTCGGCGGGCGACCTCCCCAGCAAGCGCGAAGGCCTGGCCGGTGGCACTCAGCCGGTCGGCAGGCCCAGCCGCACGGCGTAGGTGGCCAGTTCGGCGGTGCTGTGCAGGTCGAGTTTGCGCATGAGGTTTTCGCGGTGTTTGCGCACGGTGAGCGGGCTGATGCAGAAGCGTTCGGCGATGTCGCGCGCCTTAGCACCCTGGGCGACGAGCGTGAGGATCTGGCGTTCACGGCGGGTCAGCGGCACCGGCGAGACGACGTCCGCCTCCGGCGCCATCGTGGCCTGTCGGCGGTCGTGGCCGTCCACCGCGAAGCGCACGGCGGCCGCCAGGTAGGTCCGATTCTGGCGGATGGCCTGGATGGCCTCGGCCAGTTCGCCGGTCTCGTCGTTCTTGGTAAGGTAGCCGTGGACGCCGGCCTCGAGCACGGACCGGATGGTGCCCAGTTCGACGTTGGCGGTGAGCACGAGGATCTTCAGGCGGGGGAACTGCGCACGCAGGTCGCGGATGAACTGCAGGCGGTTCACCCCGGGCATGCCGAGGTCGAGCAGCAGGAGGTCGACCGGCTGGGCACCGAGGGCGGCATGAATGCCGGTACTGTCGGCGGCTTCGCCGACGACGCTGATATCGTCCAGCGTGGAGAGGAGGAATCTCAAGCCTTCGCGCACGATACTATGGTCATCTGCGAGCAGCACGCTGAGCGGTCGACTCCCTTTCATTGTTGTTCTCCCTTGAGACGCCGGTATGCAGAGCACCCGTCAACGTACATATCTCGTCGACCTGCTGTTTCGCCAATCCTATGCGGTGCTGTTCGCCAACTTCGTCATCCCGATCCCGGTGGCCTACATCCTCAGGAACACCCTGCCCCTGAGCGGGCTGCTCATCTGGATCGCCGTCATGTTCGCCCTGACGCTGGGCCGCATCCTTGTGGCTCAGCGCTATTTCAAGCACGGCAACCGCTCGACGGCGCCGATGCGCTGGGCCTGGTGGGCCTGGTGGGCGACCGTGCTGTCCTGGTTGTCCAGTCTGCTCTGGGGCTGGCTCGGCTGGGTCGGCTTCGCCAATGGCGATCCGCAGTTGCTGGCCTTCACCTGCATCGTCCTGACCGGCCTGGTGTGCGGCGCGACGCCCTCGCTGTCGGCGTTCCCGCCGGCCTATATCGGCTCGCTGACGGCGATGTTGCTGCCGGTCACTCTACATTGCCTGTCTCGTCAGGGGGAGGTTTTCGCGACCTACACCTTCTTCCTCATCTGCCTCGCCGGGGTCAATCTGTACTACAGCCGGGTGACCTACCGCTCGATCTGCGAGACGGCGCGCCTGCGCCTGGAGAATGTCGAGCTGGTCGGCCGCCTGGAAGAGGAGCGCGACCGCGCGCGGGCCGCCGACCAGGCCAAATCGCGCTTCCTCGCCGCGGCCAGCCACGATCTGCGCCAGCCCATCCACGCCCTCGGTCTGTTCGTCGGTGCGCTGGCCGCGCTGGCCGGGCGCGGCGATGTGCCGACAGCAAAGGCGCGCGATATCGCCGCACGCCTGCGCGCGGTGATCGGCAATCTCGGCGGGTTGCTGAACGGTCTGCTGGATATCTCCCGCCTGGATGCGGGCGTGGTGGCGGTGTCCCGCGAGCCAGTCTCGCTCGACCGCCTGCTCACCGATCTGCACCACGAGTTCGCCGGTACCGCGCAGGAACGCAACCTGCGCTGGCGGGTACGGCAGACCGACCTCTGGGTCGACAGCGACCCGGTGCTGCTCAAGCGCACGCTGGACAACCTGCTCGCCAATGCCTTCCGCTATACGAGCCAGGGTGGCGTTCTTCTTGGCTGTCGGCGGCGAGGGCAGGCGGTGGAGATCCAGGTAATCGACAGCGGCCCCGGCATTCCCACCGACCAGCAGGCGGCGATCTTCGACGAGTTTGTCCAGCTGCATAACGCCGAGCGCGACCGCACCCAGGGCCTCGGTCTCGGCCTGGCGATCGTTCGGCATACCAGCCGCCTCCTTGGGCATGTTGTGCGACTGGTCTCCGTCGAGGGGCGTGGTTCGATGTTCTCCGTCTCCGCCCCGACTGTCGAGGCGCCGGACACTGAGCCGCAAATGGAACCCTGGCCCGCGGCTGACCAAGCACTCGGCATCATGATCGTCGACGACGAGCAGGACGTGCTGGACGCCCTGCGCGAGCTGCTGGAGGCCTGGGGGCACCGGATCTATGCCGGGCTCTCTGCGCAGCAGGCCTGCCAGCAGCATGCCGATGCCGCCCGCAACGGCCCGGCCTCGGTGCAGCTGATCCTCACCGACTATCGGCTGGGCAGTGACATGGCCGGCAGCGAGGCGATCCGCAGGATCCGCGCCTACCTGAAGCGCGCCATTCCGGCTGTCATCATCACCGGTGACACCTCGCCCGCGCGCATCAAGGAGGCCTCCGACAGCGGCCATCGCCTGCTGCATAAGCCAGTCGACGCGCAGGGCCTGCGCGAGGCGATCGAGGCCAGCCGGCAGTGAGCAGGAAACGCAGTACTGGAAAATCCTCGGTCAAGTCATTGCTTGGCTAGTGCCTGTAACTGCGAGAGCGACTAAAATCGGCGCCCTACTCCGTAGTTCTGGATTCCCGCCGGTCGCCCCCCGCCTGAGCGAGTAGCCGGCGAAGCCAGACGAGCGACAATTCCCCATCCGCACAGATCAAGAGAGCAACCATGGGCGCACAGTGGAAAGCCAAACCCAAAGAAGCCGCCGCCAATGCCAGAGGCAAGATCTTCGGCAAACTGGTGAAAGAGATCATGATCGCCGCGCGTAACGGCGCCGATCCGGACATGAACCCCAAGCTGCGCCTGGCCGTGCAGCAGGCCAAGAAGGCCTCGATGCCCAAGGACACCCTTGAGCGCGCCATCAAGAAAGGCGCCGGCCTGACCGGCGAGACGATCAACTACGAACGCACCCTCTATGAAGGCTTCGCGCCGCATCAGGTGCCGGTGATCGTCGAATGCCTGACCGATAACGTCAACCGCACGGTCGCCGAGATCCGCGTGCTGTTCCGTAAGGGCCAGTTGGGCGCCTCCGGCTCGGTGAGCTGGGACTTCGACCATGTCGGCATGATCGAGGCGGCGCCTGAAAACGGCGCCGATCCGGAACTGGCCGCCATCGAGGCCGGTGCCCAGGACTTCGAGCCGGCCGAGGACGGCGCCACCCTGTTCATCACCGAAATGACCGATCTAGACGCCGTGTGCAAGGCCCTGCCGGAGTTCGGTTTCATCGTGCAATCGGCGCAACTCGGTTACCGCCCGAAGAACCCGATGACGCTGAGCGCGGCCGAGCTGGAAGAAGTCGAGGCCTTCCTCGAGGCCCTCGACGCCCATGATGACGTGCAAAACGTCTATGTGGGCCTGGCCGGCTAAGCCTCGCCAGCACCGCTAACGCCCCTACCATGGGGGTACCCGCGACAGCCGCTGAGTCATGATCGTTTCCGCACGCTCAAGGCGCAGCGGCTGTTTCGCAATCGGCGTGCGCTGCGAGGCTTGGCTGGCCGCCCTGTCGCTGGAACAACTAATACCCACTATCGAGCCGAATGATTTCTGCTTGAACCGAGCCCTGCATAGCCTATGGGCATTCAGTCGAATGCCTATTAAGCAGGTGCTCAGATGCAACGCTCATTCACCCTTTTCTTGGCCGCCCTCATCCTGATGCTCAGCGGTTGTGCGGCGCAGCCCAGCCCTTCCGAGCGGCCCTATACCGAGGCGCAGGTCAAGCAATTCGCCCTGGAGATGCTCAGCCGCAGCAGCCTGTCGTACGAGGACTACGACAAACTCAGACGCGCCCTGATGAATCCGGCGCACCGGATGTCCAACTCGATCAAGGACATCGACGCGCAGCAGAAACAGATTGGCGGCCGAGGCTGATGGACGGTGCCCCACGCGAGCAGAGTCCGCGCACGACGCTCACTCCGCCTTGAGGCCCAGCTCCTGACGTAATTCGCGGGCGGTGAGCCTCTTCGCCGAGATGCCGGTGCCGTAGTCGAACTGCTTCGCGCTGCTGAGCGGGCCGACTATCACCGGGTCGAAACCGGCATCCCGGACCAGACCAGCCGCGATCCGCAGGGCTTCGGCGTCATCCGCGGCAAGGGGGATGGCGAGCTTCTCGCCGCGGCGATGCGCTTGGCTGCGCAGGTTGCCGGCGGAAATCGCGTTGAAGGCGCGCACCAAGCGCACACCGGGAAGAAAGCCCTTGGAGGCGAGCCCGGCCCCGAGCTCGCGCGCTTGCTCCGCCATTTGGCCATCGCGAATCGGAATGGGGTTGCCGGCGTCCAGCACGATTTTGCCGGCCAGTTCCTTGGCGTAGTCGCGACCGATCTGCGGCGTGGCGCCGTAGGGCACCGCGAGCATCACCACGTCACCGAAAACCGCAGCCTGGCGCGGCGTGCCGGCCCGCGCCTTGGGACCCAACTCAGCGGCCAAAAGCTGGAGCCGCTCAGGGTGCCGCGAGGCGATCAGCACTTCATGCCCGGCATCGACCCACAAGCGCGCCAGCGCGCTGCCGATATTGCCCGTGCCGATGATGCCAATCTTGAGCGGCTGGCTCGCCACCGTCGGCTGCTCGCCCTGGGCTTGAACCAGGCTGGCCGCCAGGATCAGGGTAAGCGCCAGAAAGCGGGCGGATATCGGCTTGAAGATGCTCGCTGCAGTGGTCATCGCGGTTTCCTCCCGTGCTGCTGCATCACGCACGCATCACGCCCGCAGCATGCAGATCGGTATAGCAAACGCCGCTCGGGTAACCCGGCTGGACACGCGTTGATCGTGTTCCAAGGACGAATGTCGGCAAGCCGCCCAGCCACCGACTTAGCGAGCTATTCTTGACTACAAGCATTCATGCAGGCTGGTGCAGCCTGGGAGGTGGTAATGGCCAAAGAGCGTTCAGCTTCTATCTAGAATCCAACCACGCCCTGGAGATCCCCTCATGAAAAGTCTGGACAGCAAAAAACAGGCAAAGAAAAAGCCGCTTAAATCCGCCCACGATAAGCGCATGGCCAAACGCGCGAAGAAAACCGGTACCACGCTGCTGGGCAGCCACGCGGCTACTCCGTAACCCCTCCTGCCACCCGGCACATCGCGCTTGCGCTGCGCCGGGTGCGCTCAGCTTCTACTCCCTATCAGTCTCTGCACGCATGGCCAGCGACGAACCTTGCGCGGGTCTGGTCGCGCGCCCTGCGCATGCCCGAGCAGACACGACTAGGCTGTTTAAGGCAGGCTCCGGGGCCGAGATCCGGCAAGGTGGATGGGATGCGGAAAATGGGCAAGTGGATGGCGATCGGCATGGCGCTTGCGCTGGCCGGATGCGCCTCGCACTCCTGCGATGAGCCGCTGAGCGGCAGCCCGTGCCGCGAGGAACGCCTGCTGCATCAGAACGATATGCTGCAGGCCAAGCTGCTGCTCGCTTCCGGCGATCCGGAGAACTACGAACTGGCCAAGGCGCTGCTCGACCGCGCCGCCACGCAGGACACGACCGGCGAAGCGGAGTTCTATCAGGCGGTACTGATGATCCGCCAGGGCCCGGAGGTGGACGAAGTACTGGCGCTACTGGAGCGCGCCGCCGGCAAGGGCCATCCACATGCCACCGCCCTGCTCTACAAGGTCTACGCCGAACCCTATCTGCTCAGCACGGCCGATCCGCGCAAGGCCAATGCATACCGCGCCGCCTACGCCAATCTGGACGTGGCGAAGAGCGGTTATCCATCATTCGAACAGGCCCTGAAGGTGGTCAATGCGCTGGTGACCGAGCCGCCGGCCACTGCCGCCGCACAGCCGGAGCCCGCGCAATAACACCCCATCTGGAACTGGCCGAAACCGGAAGTGCCGCTCCGGGCTGCGTGGCCGCGGGGCGCAAATGACATCTGTTCCGGCGGATGATCTGACCCCGCTGAAGATAGCCGCAGCCGCCGAGTGGCGACTCTTGCGGCAAGTCGGCGGTGTGCCTGATCCACTCGGCGGTGCACGAACCCGGGCCGACCACCGAGCAGAAAAAACATAAATGCCTAGGTAAACCGCCCTGAGGCGTGTAAGGTGATCTCACTGTGCTGCATGTGTCACCGTAAATCGACCTGCTTAGATCTCGATCCAATCATTCCCTCGGTTTCTTTACTCTTTGCACTCAGTCGCGGCTTGGGCTTTTCCAAGACTGCGTTCACTTTGTTCAAGGAGCATCAACATGTCCGATCGTCAAACTGGCACCGTCAAGTGGTTCAACGATGAAAAAGGCTTCGGCTTCATCACCCCGGAAAGCGGCGCTGACCTGTTCGTTCACTACCGCTCGATCCAGAGCGCTGGCTTCAAAAGCCTGCAAGAAGGCCAAAAGGTCTCCTTCACCGCAGTGAAAGGCCAGAAAGGCATGCAAGCGGATGACGTTCAGGTGATCTAATCACCCCGTCATACCGAGAAAACCGGCCTCGTGCCGGTTTTTTTATTCGGGTCGCAGCCTGCGGCCCACTTTCCTGAAAAGAGGACGAATACCATGCGCGTCAAGGGATCCAGCAGTAAACCCAAGCCAGCCCCGGCGGTGGAAACTCGCGAATCCATCGAAGCTCAGGTGGCCGCCTTTCTTAACTCTGGCGGCGAGATTCAGGAAATCGCTCGCGGCGTGAGCGGCCAGGTGTATACACCGACCCGTCATATCAGCCTCGGGAAAAAGTGATTCGCCCCGCAGCCTCGCGCCAGGCCTCCCGACGGAGCCTGTGCGCAGGGGCAAGCGGTTAGCCCCTATCTCAATTCGCCGCAGCCTGCTGCGGGAAGTCTTTCTGCCCCGAGTCCTTGCCCTCCGCCTGGTGAGTTCGACCACCGCGCTCAATTCGGCGTCCAGCAACAGAACGAAGATCGCCCCCGACACTACCGTACATGGCGCTGTAGTCGGCGAAGTTCTGCACGTCGTACCCAAGCCGAGCGAGGCGATGCCCCAGACGAGCACCGCCAGCACCGAGCCGGGAGCAATGAAGCAGAATTTCTGCTTCACGTCCGGGGTGAGGTAGTAGGTCAGCGCCACCGCCATCATCCCAAACGGACGACAGTGTCACCGGCAAGGCAGCGGGCAGGCGTCAGCTCAGCTCGATGCGGTCGGCGTGGATGACGATCAGACCCTGCTTGTACAGGCCGCCGATGGCCTTCTTGAAGCTGCCCTTGCTGACACCGAAACGGTGGCTGATCTCCGCCGGATCGCTCTTGTCGCTGACATAGAGCACGCCACTGTTGTCGCGCAGCTGTTTGAGGATGTTGTCACTCAGGGCGTCCGGCGCATCCTTGCCGACCGCCTGCAGACTCAGGCTGATCTTGCCGTCGGCGCGCACTTCCTTGATGAAGCCCTGGTCGCGGAAACCGATGCGCAGCGGCTTGAACAGTTCGTTCTTGTGCACCAGCGCCCAGTGCTGGTTATCGAGGATGACCTTGATGCCCATGGGCGAGGATTCCGCCGCCAGGAATTCCACCGGCTGGCCGACCCGGTAACTGGGCGGGGTCTTGTCCAGGTAGCGGTCCAGCCGGGCGGTGGCGGTGATGCGCCGGGTGTGCTTGTCCAGGTAGACGTGGACCACGCAGTAATCGCCGACCTTCAGCTGGCGCTTCTCCTCCGAGAAGGGCAGCAGCAGATCCTTGGGCAGGCCCCAGTCGAGGAAGATGCCGATGCTATTGATCTCCGCCACCTTGAGGCTGGCGAACTCGCCGACCTGCACCTTGGGCCGCTCGGTGGTCGCGATCAGACGGTCGTCGCTGTCGAGGTAGATGAACACGTTCAGCCAGTCATCGACCTCGCTGGGCACGTCCTTCGGCACATAACGGTTGGGCAGCAGGATTTCGCCATCGCTGCCGCCATCCAGATACAAGCCGAAGTCGGTCTGCTTGACCACCTGCAAACTGTTGTAACGCCCCACTAACGCCATATTCACCACCCCTGCTGCGAGGCCGATATTCTACCCGAGTTTCACTCGCGGCCACGGCGGGCATGACGCGTCCGTCGCCTTGGCCGATAATGGCCAGCCCTCCTTCCGAGCCCGACCGATGACCAGCCCACGGCCCCAAACCCCTCTGCACGGCGTTACCCTCGAAGCCGTGGTCACCGCCCTGGTCGACCATTACGGCTGGGCCCGGCTCGGCCAACTGATCGCGATTCGCTGCTTCCAGAGCGACCCGAGCATCAAATCCAGCCTGAAATTCCTGCGCAAAACCCCGTGGGCACGCGAGAAAGTCGAAGCGCTGTATATCCAACTCAAGACTCAGTAACCCTCCCGCCTGCGCCGAATACCTGGGCGCAAAACATCTCCTTACATTCTTTAACCGGCTTCTTTTGCACGGGCGTACTGGCGGCTAGCAGAGAGTTATTTCACACTCATGACACGTCGCTGAATTCTGGCAATTACTGTTGTCCAACGGATACTCGCTGCCCAATCTCAGGAGCTCCTGTGCGCCCTACTAGCCGTTGGTTGCAACTGCCCCAGGGTTCTTCATTACTGGCCCTCAGCGTCCTCTTTCTGCTCATCCCTCTGGCCAGCCGCTATTGGCTGGGCTGGTCGGGCGGCTTCGGTTATTTGTCCGACCTGGGTGTCGGCAGTTTGCTAATTCTCCTGCTGCACAACCGCTCGCTGCTGCTCGCCGTGCCGGTGATGCTGGTCTGGAGCCTGTTCACCCTGGGTACTGCGGAGTTGCTATCGGCCGTCGGGCGGATGCCCGAATGGGGTGACATCAAATACCTGACCGACCCGCAGTTCGTCAGCCATTCCACCGAGGGCGGCGGCATCACTCACCTGTGGCTGGCATGCAGCCTGGGCCTTGGCATAGTGGCCTGCGTGCTCACCGGCTGGCGCCGCCCCGCGGCCAAGCGCCTGCCGGCTTACTGGTATGCTCTGCCGGCCGTGCTGCTGGCCAGCCATGCGGGCGGTCAGTACGCCAACCCCAGCGAAGCCGACCAGTGGAAGCAGTTCAATCTGCCGCACAAGCTTCTGGCCGAGGGTTTCAATGCCGGCCAACTGGCGCTGGAAGATTGGCTGGACGGCGATACCCCCGAGCTGCCGCCGGACATCGCCGGCCTGACCCGGCTTGACCTCAGCGGCACCCGCCTGCTGCCGGCGCATGGCAAGGCGCGCAACGTCTTGATCGTCACCCTCGAAGGCATTCCCGGCGCCTACATCGCCCCCAACCGCGCGGCAATCAACAGCAGCTATCACGAAGACCTGATGCCCCGCCTCAGCCAGTGGGCCACGCGCAGCATGAGCACGCCGGACTATGTCCTGCATGCGCACCAGACCATTCGCGGCCTGTACTCCATGCTCTGCGGCGACTACGACAAGCTCGACAGCGGCACGCCGAAGGGCGTGGAGATGCTCAACAACGAGCTGCGCAACCAGCAGTGCCTGCCCGCGCAGCTGCGCGAACAGGGCTTCCGCACCCACTTCCTGCAGGGCGCCGGGCTGCGCTTCATGGCCAAAGACAAGATCATGCCGCACATCGGCTTCGACAAGACCCGCGGCCGCGACTGGTTCAAGAACAAGCCGTACCTGGAATTCCCCTGGGGCATGGACGACAAGGCCTACTTCGAAGGCGCGCTGACCTACGTCAAGCAGCTGCGTCAGCAGAAGAAGCCATGGATGCTCACCCTGCTGACCGTCGGCACCCACCAGCCCTACTCCGCGCCCGACGAGTACCTGGCGCGCTACCCCAGCGCCAAGCAGGCGGCCATCGGCTACCTCGACGATGCCGTCGCCGACTTCCTCGCCGGGCTGGAGAAACAGGGGGTATTGAAGGACACCCTGGTAATCGTCACCTCGGACGAATCCCACGGCGTCGAAGACGTGCGTCTGGCCTCGGCCTGGGGCTTCAACCTGGTATTGGCGCCCGAGCAAGCTCAACTGCCGGCATTCAAACGTGGCGTGTACGGGCATGTCGACCTGACCACCTCGGTGCTCGACTACTTCGGCTTCAGCGTGCCGTCCAACCTCTCCGGCCGCTCGCTGTTCCGCGACTATGCCAGCGGCCGCGAGATCATCTCCTACACCAACGGCCTGCTGCGCGAGCACGATGGCAAAGGCACCCTAGTCGAGTGCAACTTCCAGCAGGTGTGTCGGCGCTATGCCAGCGACGGCTTCATCGCCGACCAGGCCCGCTATCTCGGGCGCTTCCGCGGCAAACAGGCGCGCCTGGTAGCCCTGCGCGCCGCTCAGCTCGACCAGTCCCTGACCAGCGGGCAGATCGGCCAGCAGTACCAGTTCGCCAACCGCGAGCGCATCCGCCTGAGGGAAACCCTGGGCAACGACTGGAGCGACAACCTGATCGGCGCCCAATACCTGGAGCTGCCGAAAGGCACCCATACCCGGGTCAACCTGAAGATCCGCGCGGTACGCCTGGACAAGCAAGGCGCCAAGCTCTTGCTCAAGACCAAGGAGTTCGACCGCGATGTGGCCGCACTGGTCCCCGAACTGCCGCCACTCAAGCCCGGCAAGACTCTGGAGCTGAGCTTCGGTTTCGACAACCTGGTGACCCGCAAGGCGTTCTCCTTCCACCTGCTCGGCCAAGGCCGTGGCGCCATCGAGATCGCCGACTTCAGCGTGATTACCGAACCGCTGCTGGGCGACGAGTTGCTGGAGCTGGAGAAGACCGAGAAAAGCGCGCTGGCGCAATAATCCGCCGTACCGCGCAAATAAATGGAGTCCCTTTGTTGCGGTCTTGATCCCCCTATTTCCGCCCCAGCGCCGGCACATACATCGAACGCTTCGGCTCGGCGAACACGCGGCGCAGCATCGGCTCGAAGAATTCCAGCGGCTTGGTCGGGTAGTCCGGGTCGAAGGCTAGCGCGTCGTACCTGGCGCAGAACTCCACGGTGCGCTCGAAGCACGGGTGGTCGCGCAACTGGTCGCGCAGGTTGCGATCCTTGCCCAGCAGATGGAAGAAGTAATAGCTCTGCACGATGCCGTGCTTCTCCACCATCCACAGATTCTCCTCGCTGACGAAGGGTTTGAGGATGGCGGCGGCGATGTCCGGGTGGTTGTAGGAACCCAGGGTGTCGCCGATGTCGTGGAGCAAGGCGCAGACTACGTACTCCTCGTCCTGGCCGTCCTCCCAGGCGCGGGTGGCGGTCTGCAGGGAGTGGCTCAGGCGGTCGACGGCGAAGCCGCCACAGTCGCCTTCGAGCAGCTGCAGGTGGGCGAGGATGCGATCCGGCAGATAGGGGCCGTAGTGGGTGCGGAATTCGCGGCTGATGATTGCCCAGTCCTCGGCGGTACCGTCTTCCATGTGGGTAAATTGAGCGCGTTCGTGCTGCATCACAGAGTCTCTCTCTTGTTGTTATGGGGATGCCTCTCCCCGTGGCCGGGGAGAGAGAACGCCGGTACTCAGGTGTCGTAGCCGGGCATCTGCCGATCGAGCTTGCGCAGCAGCGCCGGCCAGGCCAGCTGGCCGTAGCGGCCGAACATGCCGGTCATGCACATGCTTTCGGTGGTGGCGCGCGCTTCGTCGGAAGCCTTGTTCAGCGGCCGGCCCATGCTCAGCGCCCGCACCTGCGCGGCGCAGGCACGTTCGAGCATGTGCATGCGCACGAAGGCCTCGGCGACGCTGGCGCCGACGGCCAGGGTGCCGTGGTTGCGCAGGATCATCAGGTGCTTGCCACCCAGGTCGCGCTGCAGGCGTTCGCGCTCCGCCAGGTTTAGCGCCGGGCCTTCGTAGTCGTGGTAGGCCACGTCGCCGGTGAGGAACATCGCGGTCTGCGACAGCGGCAGCAGCCCCTCGGCCAATGCCGACACGGCCACCCCGTCAGTGGTGTGCAGGTGGATGACGCAGGCCGCGTCGTGGCGCACCTGATGCACCGCGCTGTGGATGGTGAAGCCGGCCTTGTTGGCGCTGTACGGCGAGTTGCCGATCTGGTTGCCGTCGAGGTCGATCCTGATCAGGTCGGAGGCACGGATCTCGTCGAAGGTCATGCCGAACGGATTGATCAGGAACTCGTCAGTGGTACCCGGCACCCGTGCGGAGATGTGCGTGGCGATCAGGTCGCTCCAGCCGAACAGTTCGACCAGCCGATAGCAGGCGGCAAGGTCGACGCGGGCCTGCCACTCCAGGGCCTCCCGATCGCGGACGGGGCTGGCGATCTTGTGCAGGTCAGTCATTGCTGCAGCTCCCTATCAGTTGCACCTGCACGTCGCGCGTACCCTCGAACGGCGCGCGGCCGTGGCAAGTCAGCACGTTGTCCAGCAGCAGCACCTCGCCGGCCTGCCAGGGCTCGGAAACGGTGGCCTGCGCATAGGCCAGGCGCAGGACCTCGACCAACTCCCGTGGAATCCGCGTGCCATCGCCGTACTGCACGTCGTTCGGCCGCGGCTTGTCCTCGCCATAGTGCTCGATGAAGGCGTTCCAGGCCTGGCTGCCACTCGGCAAGGGGATCAGGGTGGCGATCTGGTTGAACCAGTGGCGACTGCCCAGCACCGGATGGGTGATGAAGCCGGAGTTGCGATAGCTGGTCTGCAGGCTGCCGTCTTCCAGCCACTGCCATTCCAGACCCATTTTCTCGCAGGCGCTCTGCGCCTCGGCCGGGTCGTCGGTGTAGAAGGCCTGCTGCCAGGGCCGGTGCAGGCTGGTCAGGTAGGAGTGCCAGCCATCGGTGGGGAGACGGCCGTCGCGGAAGTTGCGCTTGTACAGCACCCCGCGCTGGCGCACCTGCTCGAACAGCTGTTGCGGCACCAGCGCCTCCAGGCGACGGATATCGCCGATGTTGGTGGCGCCGCCGGAAGATGGCGCGACCCGGCAATAGAAGGCGACCTTCAGCGGCCAGTCGGGCAGGTAGGACATCTCCTGGTGCAGCGGCAGGGTCAGTTCCTTGTCGAAGCGCGTCGCCTCGAACACCTTGCCAGCCACCACCGCACGCGGCGTACCACCGCCGTTGTAGCCCATGTCGGCACTCGGATAGTGCGCCATCATGGTGGAGAAATCCGCGGTTTCGCGGATCGGAAAACCACGGAAGCGCAGCGCGCCATACACCTTGAGCAAGTCTTCGAACGCCTGCTCGTGGGCGACGAACCAGGCGTGGAAGGCGGCGAAGTCTTCCTTCAGCCGCGTCGACGCCGGGGTGACGAACAGCGGGATGCCTTGCGGGTGCAGCTGGACCCGCACCTCAGCGCCCAAGGCGGGATGCACGGCGGGAAGGGCGAAATCGGTTTCCAGCGCGGGTGAAACGGACAGCGGGGATGCCAGGGTATTCATCGAACGGGCCTCGACATTGTTGTTGTTCTCAGCGCGCCTGGAGCGCGACTGGGCCTGCCACAGCCGGCCAATCGATCACATAACGATCAATTGATAATCCAAACTATGTTTTGAGAAGCTAGCCACGCCGGGTAAGCTTGTCAACGCTCCGAAAGCAGGAAGATCCCCGTCGATGAAACCACCCCTGAGCGAGCTCGAAGGCCACCGCGGCTACGTCGCGCCCCGCTATTCACGCGGGCTGCGCACCACCCGCATGCTGTTGGAGTCCGGCCGGCGCCTGCTGCGTCAGCACCCACTGGACCAGGTCACGATCAACCAGCTGTGTGCCCACGCCAAAGTAACCACTGGGGCGTTCTACAGCCGCTTCGACAGCAAGGAGTCCTACTTCAAGGCCCTGCAGACCCTGGTGCTGGCCGAGTTGCGCAGCGCCATCGCAGCCCGCATTGAGCTGCTCGACTCCCGCCCCTGGGGGCTGCGCGAAGCCCTGGAGATGCTCACCCGCAACACCCGCCTGTGGGCCTACCGCCACGAGGGCGTGCTGCGCGCCTCGCTGATCCAGCGCGCGCACGATGGCGACGATCCATTCAAGCAGCTGAATCAGGACTACCTCGAACAGGCCGTCCCGCGCATTGCCCGTCTGCACCCGGCCGGCTCCTCCCCCGCGCTGGAGTTGCGCATCCGTTTCGCCTTCCAGATCATGATGGGCACCCTGGTGTTCGCCCTGGTCAACCACGGCGGCATCTACAACCTGAACGACCGGCGCCTGGAGCAGGAAATGGCTCGTTCGTTCTACCAGTACATCACCCAGGAACTGGAAACCGAACAGCCATAGCGCACGGCTATTCTGCGTCCAGCCCCACCCTCAGCAGCTCGCCATCGCGCTCGTCGGTAAGCAGGTAGAGATAGCCATCCGGCCCCTGGCGCACCTCACGGATGCGCACGTCGAGACCTTCCAGCAGGCGTTCCTCATGCACCACCCGGTCGCCGTCCAGCTGCAGGCGGATCAACTCCTGCTCGACCAGCGCACCGATGAACAGGCTATGCCGCCAGGCGGGAAAGCGATCGCCATCGTAGAAGGCCATGCCGCTGATCGCCGGCGACTTTTCCCAGACGTATAACGGCGGTTCGGTACCGGGCACAGTCTTGCCCTTGGCCTCTGGGATCGGCAGTAGCGAGTAGTTGATGCCGTGGGTCGCCAGCGGCCAGCCATAGTTCTTGCCGGCCTGCGGGATGTTGACTTCGTCGCCGCCGCGCGGCCCGTGCTCGTGGGTCCAGAGCAGGCCGGTCCAGGGATTGAGCGCCGCGCCCTGCTGGTTGCGATGACCGTAGGACCAAATCTCCGGGCGGGCGCCCGGGCGGCCGACGAAGGGGTTATCGTCCGGCACCCGGCCGTTGGGAAAAATCCGCACCACCTTGCCCTGCAGTTTGTCGAGGTCCTGCGCGGTCGGTCGCTGGTTGTTCTCGCCAAGGGCGATGAACAGGTGGCCGCTGCGGTCGAACACCAGGCGCGAACCGAAGTGGATGCCGCTGGAAAGTTTCGGTTGCTGGCGGAAGATCACCTGGAAGCCCTCCAGCCGGCTGGCGTCATCGGCCAGCCGGCCGCGCCCCACCGTGGTGCCCGCCAGGCCCTGGTCGCCACCACCCTCGGCGTAGGTCAGGTAGACCAGCCGATCCGTGGCGAAGCCCGGCGACAGCGCCACATCCAGCAGACCGCCCTGGCCCTTGGCGTAGACCTGCGGCACCCCGGCCAACGGCTTCGACAGCCCGCCGTCGGCACGGACGATGCGCAGGCGCCCCGGCCGCTCGCTGACCAGCATGTCCCCGCCACCGGGCAGAAAAGCCAGCGCCCAAGGGTGCTCCAAACCACTGGCGACCACCTCGCTGGTCACCCGGCCCAGTTCGCTCGGGTGCTCGCTCACCTCGGCCTGGGCCAGGCCGGCGCCCAGCAAAGTCGCCAGACTCAACAAGGTATGTCTCAACATGAGCTGCTCCTTGGTTATCACGCAAGGCCGGTAAGGCAAGAGCCGCCGGCGCCTGGCTGTTAGTCAAGCATGTCTAGAAGTGTCGGGCGGCGTGGACGGCTCGACGATCGCCTTCAATACTTGCCACCTGGTCAGCTGTTCTGAACCTTGCCGCGGCCCTCCGGTCATTTTCCAAGACGGTCTTGAAACCAGGCTCCACAACCCTACACAGGAGGAGCGCCATGAGTACCCGGGCACGCCCTGTATCTGCTTCAGCGCCGCTCGCTCCGCTACTCGCGCGGCTGCAGCAGGTGCGCGCCACCAGCGAGCGTATCTGCGCGCCGCTGGCGGTGGAGGACCAGGTGATCCAGAGCATGGCCGATGTCAGCCCGCCGAAATGGCATCTGGCGCATGTCAGCTGGTTCTTCGAGGCCTTCCTGCTCAAGCCCTATCTGCCGGGTTACCGGACGCCGAACCCGGCCTATGACCACCTGTTCAACTCCTACTACGAGACTCACGGCACACCCTTCCCACGCCCCCAGCGCGGGCTGCTGTCACGACCGACGGTCGCCGAGGTGCTGGCCTATCGGCACCACGTCGACCGGTGCCTGGGCGAATTGCTCGACGCGCCGCCAGCCGCGCATGCCGAGGAGATAAATCGGCGCATCGAACTGGGCCTGCAGCATGAGCAGCAGCATCAGGAACTGCTGCTCATGGACATCAAACACATCCTCGCGCAGAACCCGCTGTGCCCGGCCTATCGCGACGACCTGCCGGTGCCGCCGACCACCTCATCGAACAAGCTGACCTGGCACAGCTACCCGGCCGATCTACGCCAGATCGGTCACGCCGGCGACGCCTTCGCCTTCGATTGCGAGCGCCCGCGCCACCGCGTGTTCGTCGAGGCCTTTCGCCTGGCCAGCCGACCGGTCAGCAACGGCGAATACCTCGCCTTCATCATGGACGGCGGTTATGCCCGGCCGGAACTGTGGCTGGCCGATGGCTGGACGCTGATCAACCAGCTCGGCTGGCAGGCGCCCCTGTATTGGCGGCATGGCGACAGCGGCTGGGAGGAAATCACCCTCGGCGGCCGGCGCCCGCTGGATCACCATGCACCGGTCTGCCACCTCAGCTTCTACGAGGCCGATGCCTATGCCACTTGGGCCGGCATGCGCTTGCCCACGGAGGCCGAGTGGGAAGTGGCGGCGGTCGACGCTCCACGGCAAGGCAATTTTTACGAAAACGACTACCTGCAGCCGGTCGCCGCGACTGCTCAGGCCGGCGCGCTGCAGCAGCTGTTCGGCGATGTCTGGGAATGGACCGCCAGCGCCTACCGCCCCTACCCCGGCTTCCGCCCGCTGGCCGGCAGCCTCGGTGAGTACAACGGCAAGTTCATGAGCGGGCAGATGGTCCTGCGTGGCGGCTGTTGCGTCACGCCCGGCGAACACATCCGCGCCACCTACCGCAACTTCTTCTACCCACACATGCGCTGGCAGTTCGCCGGTCTGCGCCTGGCCACGGAGGCTTGAGCATGGCCAACAGCGTGCACTTTCATGATCAACGCCAGCAGGCCGCCGGCATTAGCCTGCGCGAGGAAGCCCTGGCCGGTTTCGCCGCCAAGCCGAAATGGATCTCGCCGAAACACTTCTACGATCGCCGCGGCTCGGAACTGTTCGAACAGATCTGCCAGCAACCCGAGTACTACCCGACCCGCACCGAGGAAGCGATCCTCGCCCAGGCCGCCGGCGCCATCGCCGAGATCGCCGGCCACCACGCCAGTCTGGTGGAGCTCGGCAGCGGCGCCAGCCGCAAGGTGCGCTTGCTGTTGGAGGCCATGCACCCAGCCAGCTACCTGGGCATCGACATCAGCCAGGACTTCCTGCTCGCCAGCACCACCTGCCTGGCCGGTGACTATCCCTGGCTGGAAGTGCATGCCGCCTGCGCCGATTTCTCCCAGCCGATGCAACTGCCCGACGGCTTCGACGGCGCCCACCCACTGGCGTTCTTTCCCGGCTCCAGCATCGGCAATTTCACCCCCGCGCAGGCCATCACGTTTCTCGGCAACCTGCACAACCTGCTGCCCAGGGGCGGCGGCCTGTTGATCGGCGTCGATCTGGTCAAGGACCGCCAAGTGCTGGAAGCGGCCTATAACGACAAGGCCGGGGTGACGGCGGCGTTCAATCGCAACCTGCTCGAACGCATCCGCCAGGAACTGGACAGCGACATCGACCCCCAGCGTTTCGTCCACCATGCGTTCTTCAACGAACGCGAGTCCCGCATCGAAATGCACCTGATCAGCCCGCAGGCGCAACGGGTGCGAATCGAAAGCGAGGCGTTCGGCTTCGCCGCTGGCGAAAGCCTGCACACCGAGAATTCCTACAAATACACCGCGGAAAGCTTCTGCGACCTGGCCGGTGCGGCCGGCTTCAAGGCCATCGCCCGCTGGAGCGACGCGCGCCAGCTGTTCAGCGTGCACTACCTGGAGCGCGAGTGACTCGACGCCAGCCTCGCCCATTTATCTGAACTTTTCCGCTGCTGCGCCCGTATCTCTGCCGACCTGGACCGGCCCCGGAAGAAGCCGAAGCCGCGGCTGCCCCGGAGCACCGAACAGAATCCGCAGTGGGCCAAAGAGCCTGTCTCGGATCTCGCGAGCTAGAGCGAGACAAGGCAAAAACAGCCGAGGAAGCGGAGTTTACGAATTGTAAATGAGCATTCCGAGGCTGTTTTTAACGCAGTATCGCCGACGCGCAGCAGATCCGAGACAGGCTCAAAGAGATCAACAGCGGATGAAACTGAAGAGAAAGATGCTGCAGGGCAGTCTTGAACTGCCCCGCACTGGTTCAACAACCCGCCTTGCGCGGCTTATTCAGAGGCGGAGCCGGCGCCAGCTGCCGGTTTGCGCCGCTTGAGCGGGGCCATGCCGTCCTGACTGACCAGCGCCGGCTGGTCGCTCTTCGGGCGAGCAGGTTTGCGCTTGGCTGGAGCCTTGCTCGGGGCCTTGGCGCCGGCTTTGCTCTCGACCTTTTTCTTCTTGGTACCGGCGGCCTTGCCGGAGGCCTTGACCTTCTTCGGCCCCTGATAGGTGCCTTTGAGTTCCTTGATGGTGCGGCGCTCGAAGTTCTGCTTGAGGTAGCGCTCGATGCTCGACATCAGGTTCCAGTCGCCATGGCCAATCAGCGACACCGCCAGCCCCTCGCCACCGGCACGTCCGGTACGGCCGATGCGATGCACGTATTCGTCGCCGCTGCACGGCATGTCGAAGTTGATCACCAGATCCAGGCCTTCCACATCCAGGCCGCGGGCGGCGACGTCGGTGGCGACCAGCACCTTGGTGCCGCCCTGCTTGAGGCGCTCGATGGCCAGCTTGCGGTCCTTCTGATCCTTGTCGCCATGCAGGACGAAGGCCTTGAATTCCTTGGCCACCAGCCGGCCGTACAGGCGATCGGCCTGGACCCGGGTGTTGGTGAAGATGATCGCCTTCTGGTACGTCTCGTGATTCAGCAGCCACTCCACCAGTTGCTCTTTATGGTAGGCGTGGTCGGCGGTGATGATCTGCTGACGGGTCCCCTCGTTGAGCTCGCCGACGCTGTTGAGCTTCAGGTGCAGCGGGTCCTTCAGCACGGACCCGATCATCTCGCGCAGCCCGGCGCCGCCGCTGGTGGCGGAGAACAGCAGGGTCTGGTGCGCGCGTTTGCATTCGCCGGCCAGGCGCTGGACATCCTCGGCGAAGCCCATGTCGAGCATGCGGTCGGCCTCGTCGAGCACCAACACCTCGACCTGCTCGAAATCCAGATGACCGGCGTTCAGGTGCTCGAGCAGACGTCCCGGTGTGGCGATCAGCACGTCCGGCACCTTGCGCAGCATGGCGGCCTGCACCTTGAAGTCCTCGCCGCCGGTGATCAGCCCGGACTTGATGAAGGTGAACTGCGAGAACAGTTCGACCTGCTTGAGCGTCTGCTGCGCCAGCTCGCGGGTCGGCAGCAGGATCAACGCACGGATATTGACCCGCGGCTTGGCATCGCCCATCAGGCGGTTGAGCATGGGCAAAACGAAGGCCGCGGTCTTGCCGCTGCCGGTCTGCGCGATCACCCGCAGGTCACGCCCCTCCAGCGCAGGAGGAATGGCCGCTGTCTGCACCGGCGTCGGCTCGGCGAAGTTCAGCTCGGCGACGGCTTTGAGCAGGCGTTCATGCAGGGCGAATTGGGAAAACACTGGGGTTACCTCGGCGGAATCGGAAAAAGCAGCTGTATAGGGTAACGGTTGTCGCTGCAATTGGCCGCTTTTCTTCACACGCCAAGCGATTGGCGAGAAGAGTAATTCTCACTCAAAAAAAACAGAATTCTGACGTTGACCGGTGCTACGCTGAGAAAACGGGCCAATATCCTGATCTACTTTAGGAAACCTTCTCGCTTGCATGGACTCCAACGCGGGTAGATTCAGCTGGCCATGGCCCCCGGAGAAGCAAGCATGAGCAAACCCGCCTTGATCTACTATGTCGCCGCCAGCCTCGATGGTTATATCGCGCGCCCCGACGGCCGAGTCGATTGGCTAAGACCCATGGAGGACTCCGCCGAAGACCATGGGTATAACGAGTTTTATGCAAGCGTCGACGCCCTGCTGATGGGCCGGGTGACCTACGAGACCATCCTCAAGTACGCCGACCAATGGCCCTATCCGGGCAAGACCTGCATCGTCCTCACCCGCGCGGCATTGCCGGCGGCGACGGCCGACGTGCATATCTGCCACTGGAAGCCTGCCGAAGCGCTGAACAAGCTTGGCGATCTTGGCTGCAAACGGGTCTGGCTGGTGGGTGGCGGCTCGCTAGCGGGTAGCTGCTACTCCGCCGGGCTGCTCGACGAATTGGTGGTCAGCGTAGTGCCACACATGCTCGGCGCCGGCATCAAGATGTTCGCCGCCGGCCTGGAACGCGGGCTCACCCTGCACACCCAGCGCAACTTCTCCACCGGCGTGGTGCAACTGCATTACCACGTGCAGAGTGAAGCCGCTTGATCACTCTGCACATCGCCGCAGCCTGTCTATTCGATGACCAGCAGCGCCTGCTGCTGGTGCGCAAGCGCGCCACGCGCATGTTCATGCTCCCGGGTGGCAAGTGCGAGGCGGGCGAAGCCCCGCTCTGCGCGCTCAAGCGCGAGTTGCGTGAAGAACTCGATCTGACTTTGCAGGATGCGGCCTTTCAAACGCTCGGCCATTTCCGTGCGCCGGCGGCCAACGAGTTGGACACCTGGGTTGCCGCCGATATCTTCGTCGTCCACCTGCCGCACACCGTGCGGGCCGCGGCGGAACTCGAGGAACTGGCCTGGCTCGAAGCCGGCGCCGAGCAGCCTGTCAATCTCGCCCCGCTGCTGCGCGATCACGTGCTGCCGGCCCTCACCTGGGGCTGAGAGCCTCAGAGCCCTTGCCGCGCCTGCTTGCGCAGCAGGCGCACGCTGTCCCAGCCGGTCAACAGGATCGCCAGCCAGATCGGCGCATAGGTCCACAGCTGGCGCGGATCGAAGACCTCACCCAACACCAGCACCGCGACGCCAAACAGCAACACCGGCTCGACGTAGCTGAGAATGCCAAACAAGCCCATGGGCAGCAGGCGGCTGGCCGCCATCATCGCGGCGAAGGCCAGGGTACCCAGCAGCCCCAGGCCCGGTAGCAGCCACCAGAGCTGTGGCGACTGGCCGAAGGCATCCGCTGGCGCATAAGTCAGGATCAGCCAGATCGCCACCGGCGCCAGCATCAACATCTCCAGAATGAAGCCAGACAAGGCATCCAGCCGCATCCAGCGGCGCAGCATGAAATACGGTGGATAACCCAGCGCGGTGACCAGGGTCAGCCAGGAAAACGCCTGGGTCAGCCACAGCTCGTGCAGCACCCCGAGCAGCGCCAGCAGTACCGCCAGGCGCTGCAGCGGGCGCAGGCGCTCGCCGTAGAACAGCCAGCCGGCCAGCACCATCACCAAGGGCAGGAGGAAGTAGCCCAGCGAGACCTCGAGCATGCGCCCCACCAACGGCGCCCAGAGGAACAATCCCCACTGCACACCGATCAGCAGCGCCGCCAACGGCAAGGCCGCGAGCAACAATGGTTCGCGCCGCAAGCGCTGCGCCACCGACGCCAGCACCGGCCACTGGCGCAGCAGCATCACCAACAACAGCACGGCCGGAATCGACCAGAGCACGCGCTGGGCGAAGATCTGCACGCCATCCAGTGGCGCCAACTCGCGCACATAGCCCGGCATCAGGGCGAACAGCACCGACGCGACCAGCGAAAAGCTCACGCCACGGCCGGACAATCTCATGAACGGCTCCGCTGGCGCACAGGGAAGAAAGGCAGGGGCATGGCGACTCTCACAAAACGGCCGATGACCTTACCCGAGCCCAGTGCTGAGCCCAACCCCGAAGGACCATTGAAGAGAAATAAAAAAGCCGACCAACCGGGGGAGCCGGTTGGCCGGACAAGCGCGCCCAGGAGCCTCGGGCGCGAAGAGGGAATCAGCGGGTCAGCGCAAGCGATCGCGGATCAGGCGACTTCGGCCAGGCGGGTTTTCGCCTGGGCCAGGCCCTTCTCGAAGAACTCGGCGCCCAGGTTCAGGCCTTCGGCATGGATGAAGCTGACATCGTGAATGCCGATGAAGCCCAGTGCCTGGCGCAGGTAGGGCTCCTGGTGATCCAGGCTGCTGCCGGCATAGATGCCACCACGGGCGGTCAGCACATAGGCGCGCTTGTCGCTGAGCAGGCCTTGCGGACCGGTTTCGGTGTATTTGAAAGTCACCCCGGCACGCAGCACGTGGTCCAGCCAGGCCTTCAAGGTGCTGGGAATGGCGAAGTTGTACATCGGCGCCGCCAGCACCAGCACGTCGGCGGCCAGCAGTTCGTCGGTCAGGGTGTTGGAGCGTGCCAGCGCGGCCTGCTCCGCTTCGCTCTGCTGGTCGGCCGGCTTCATCCAACCGCCGAGCAGGACCTCGTCCAGATGCGGAACCGGCTGCTGAGCCAGGTCGCGGACGCTGACCTCATCGTTGGGATGAGTCTTTTGCCACTGGGCGATGAATTCATCGGTCAGCTGGCGGGAAATCGAACCTTGCTGGCGGGCGCTGCTTTCAATCACGAGGACCTTGGACATGCTGGCGGACTCCATCGAATGAGTGGTGGGTGTCGATGGAGCGCAGATTATCCATGCCTATATCGATAAAAAAGCGCAATAAACCGCTAAGAACAATCAACTAATTTGATTTATCCAGGTGGCCGTTTTAGTCCCCGATCAACACTCGCCAAGGACTCGCGATGGGTGCTACTTCGGATTGCAGGTGACTTTGATCCGCAGCTTGATGACCTGGCTCTTGAAACTGCTGGTCAGCAGCGCACTCTGGCCTGGAGCGAGGGCGGCCTTGCGGGTGCGCGGCGACTCCGGGCCATTACGGAACACCACCTTGCACTCGGCCGCAGCCTTGCCGTAGTTGTACAGCTCAATGCCGGCCATGTTGACGTCGATGGCTTGCGAACTGGCCGACACCTCGGCGCCGTTCAGCTTTTTCTCCACTTCGATGGGATAGGTGGCGGCCAACGCACCCACGGGCAGTAGAGCGAACACCACACAACACAGCTTATTCATCGGACAGGTCTCCAACCGGGGGCAGCCAGCTTAGGGCAAGCGCCGGCGCAGATGAAGGCCTTTCAGCTTGCCGTCGGCATTGCTGGAACCTGTCGATGTCCGACCGCTAACTCGGCTTGCAGGTCAGCTCGATACGCATCCGGATGATCTCGCTCTTGAAATTACCCGTCAGCGTCGCCTGTTCCCCAGGCTCGAGGATGACCTTGCGCACCCGCGGATTTTCCGGACCGATGTTGAACACCGCCTTGCAGGCCGCCGCCATCTTGCCTTTGTTATGCAGTGACATGACGCCCATATTGAACTTGAGCGAGGTGGCCTGGTAAGCCACGTCGGCACCGTTCATGTGCGGCGTGACATCGATGGGAAAGAAGGTGGCCAGCGCGGTCGCCGGCACTAACAGCGCCACGGCACCAATAAGTCTGTTCATGATCGACCTCCGACACGGCATCTGGTCCAGCGTCCATCACGGCTGGAAGGCCTGTGACGATCCCATTTTACGCCGCTCGCACCAGCCCGGAAGATGTTGGGCATACGGCCGGCGCGAGGGCGTAAAGCCCAGAAATATCGAGATAAGTGCACTAAAACTGAAAAAAGCAAATCAATACATTTGTTTTATAGATATAAGCACCCTAGGATCTGAACCGGGCTGCAACGCGCCTACCCGCGGGACTCCGGGCCGAGGCGGGCCCTCTGCCGTTTGCGCCGCCGGAGTCGCCGCCCAAGGCATGAGCGGGGCTGCCAGCCGACGCCCATGGTTTGTTTGCTTCGACCACGCATCACTACAGGCCCCCGACATGAGGAACTGGCGATGAAAGCTCCCCGCGTGACCCTGGATCAATGGCGCACCCTGCAGGCCGTGGTCGACCACGGCGGTTTCGCCCAGGCCGCCGAGGCGCTGCACCGCTCGCAATCCTCGGTGAGCTATACGGTGGCGCGCATGCAGGATCAGCTCGGCGTGCCGCTGTTGCGCATCGATGGGCGCAAGGCGGTGCTGACCGAGGCCGGCGCTGTGCTGCTGCGCCGCTCGCGGCAACTGGTGAAGCAGGCCAGCCAGCTGGAAGACCTCGCCCACCACATGGAGCAAGGCTGGGAAGCCGAAGTGCGTCTGGTGGTCGATGCCGCCTACCCGATCGCCCGCCTGATGCGCGCGCTCAGCGCCTTCATGCCACAGAGCCGCGGCTGCCGCGTGCGCCTGCGCGAGGAGGTGCTGTCCGGGGTCGAGGAAGTGCTGCTCGAAGGGGTCGCCGACCTGGCCATCAGCAGCCTGAACATCTCCGGCTACCTCGGCCTGGAAATGAATACGGTGGAGTTTGTCGCCGTCGCCCATCCCGAGCATCCGCTGCATCTATTGCAACGGGAGCTCAGCTTCCAGGATCTGGAAAGCCACCTGCAGATGGTGATCCGCGACTCCGGTCGCCAGCAGCCGCGCGACGTTGGCTGGCTCGGCGCCGAGCAACGCTGGACAGTCGGCAGCCTGGCGACCGCAGCCACCTTTGTCAGCAACGGCCTGGGCTTCGCCTGGCTGCCGCGCCACCTGATCGAGCGCGAGCTGCGTGAGGGCCTGCTCAAGCCGCTGCCGCTGGATCGGGGTGGCAGCCGCCATCCGCATTTCTATCTTTACTCGAACAAGGACAAGCCGCTCGGGCCGGCGACGCAGATCCTCGTCGACCTGATCAAGGCCTTCGATGGCGCGCCCCTGGATGCGCCTTTCGCCTCCCCCCTGCCGCCAACCTGACCGCCTCGAGAGACTGCTCATGTCCTACTTCGACTACCAGGGTTGCCAGCTGCACTACGAGGATTACGGCCGCGGCGCCCCCGTGCTGCTGGTCCACGGCCTGGGCTCCAGCACCCATGACTGGGAATACCAAATCCCCGTGCTGAGCCGCCACTACCGGGTCATTGTCCTCGACGTCCGTGGCCATGGGCGCTCGGCCAAGCCGCGCGAGCGCTACAGCATCGCCGCCTTCGCCGAAGACGTGGCGGCGCTGGTCGAACACCTCAAGCTGGAGCGCGTGCACTTGGTCGGCATCTCCATGGGCGGGATGATCGGCTTTCAGGTCGGCGTCGACTTTCCGCAGTTGCTCAAGAGCCTGACCATCATCAACAGCGGCCCGGAAGTGAAGGCCAAGAAGCCCGGCGACTACCTGATGATCGCCCAGCGCTGGACGCTCTCACGCCTGCTCAGCCTGGAGCAGATCGGCCGCGGCCTCGGCCGTCTGCTGTTCCCCAAACCGGAACAGGCCGAGCTGCGCGAGAAGATCGAACGACGCTGGCCGCGCAACGACAAGCGCGCCTATCTCGCCAGCCTCGACGCCATCATCGGCTGGGGTGTGCGCGAACACCTGGCGCGCATCACCTGTCCCACTCTGGTGGTCACAGCCGACCACGACTACACCCCGGTCACGCAGAAGGAGGCCTACGTCCAGGAGCTGCCGAATGCACGCCTGGTGGTGATCACCGACTCGCGCCACGCCACGCCACTGGACCAGCCCGAACGCTTCAACACCACCCTGCTCGACTTCCTCGCCGAGGTCGAACATGCCTACCAACCCTAGAAAGAGCCCCACCCCATGCTGAAGAAACTCGCTCTCGCCGCCTGCACCTTGCTGTTCGCCGGCAACCTGCTGGCTGCCCCCACATCGAATGAAAAGCAACCACACGTGCTGCTGACCACCAGCCTCGGCGAAATCGAAGTCGAGCTGGACGCCGCCAAGGCGCCGATCACGGTGAACAACTTCCTCGCCTATGTGGACAGCGGTCACTACGACAACACCATCTTCCACCGGGTGATTCCCGGCTTCATGGTGCAAACCGGCGGCTACACCGCCGACATGAGCGAGAAGTCGACCCGCGCGCCGATCAAGAACGAAGCCGACAATGGCCTGCATAATGTACGCGGCAGCTTGGCGATGGCGCGTACCTCGGCGGTCGATTCGGCCACCAGCCAGTTCTTCATCAACCAGAAGGACAACGCCTTCCTCGATCACGGCGCGCGCGACTTCGGCTATGCGGTGTTCGGCCAGGTGGTACGCGGCATGGAGGTGGTCGACAAGATCGCCCAGACCCCGACCACCCTGCGCGCCGGCATGCGCGACGTGCCCGCCCAGCCGGTGCTGATTCTCTCGGCCAAACGGCTTTGATTCAGAAACTCACGGCATAAGAACCTGTTCACGATCCCTTCCGCAGGCGGCGGAGTTGCCACTTTTGCCCCCCTCTCCCCCTGCTTCATAAAAGAAAGGCGGGAGAGGGTTGGGGAGAGGGCCGAGTTGGCTGGCTGACACCCTCTCCCCCGGCCCCTCTCCCACAAGTGGGAGAGGGGAGTTTCCGAGATCGTAAACAGGTTCTAAGGCTGTGCCGATTGCCAGGCGCGCTCAGCGCGCCTGGCCCAAGCTAAAGGAAAGCCCTGCGGCGAGTACCTAGCGATGCTGTTCCGTCGTTTCGAACGTCTGATCGACTTCTTCCGTCCCGGCCCCGCCGGCGCCCCGCCGCGCAGCGTGTGGCGCTTCTACCTGCACTACCTGCGCCAGGTGTGGCCGAGCTTCGCCGCGCTGCTGGTGGTCGGGCTGATCGTCGCGCTGATCGAAGTGGCGCTGTTCAGCTTCCTCGGTCGCCTCATCGACTTGGCGCAGAGCAGCTCCAGCGGCGAGTTCTTCCAGGCCCATCGCGGCGAACTGCTGTGGATGGCGGTGGTCGCCCTGATCCTGCGCCCGCTGTTCAACGGCCTGCACGACCTGCTGGTGCACCAGGCGATCAACCCCGGGCTGACCACCCTGATCCGCTGGCAAAACCACAGCTATGTGCTCAAGCAGAGCCTGGCCTTCTTCCAGAACGACTTCGCCGGGCGCATCGCCCAGCGCATCATGCAGACCGGCAACGCCCTGCGCGACTCGGTGGTGCAGGCCATGGACGCGCTCTGGCACGTGCTGATCTACGTGCTCAGCAGCCTGGTGCTGTTCGCCGAGGCCGACTGGCGGCTGATGCTGCCGCTGCTGCTCTGGGTGTTCGGCTACGGCGCCGCCCTCGCCTACTTCGTGCCGCGGGTCAAACAACGCTCGGTGGTCGCCTCGGAGGCGCGCTCGAAACTGATGGGGCGCATCGTCGACGGCTACACCAACATCACCACCCTCAAGCTGTTCGCCCACACCCGCTACGAGCAGGGCTACGCCCGCGAGGCGCTGCAGGAGCAGACGGAAAAGACCCAGCTGGCCGGCCGCGTGGTCACCAGCATGGATGTCACCATCACCGCGATGAACGGCGTGCTGATCACCACCACCACCGGCATGGCCCTGTGGCTGTGGAGCCAGGGCCTGATCAGCGTCGGCGCCATCGCCCTGGCCACCAGCCTGGTGATCCGCATCAACAACATGTCCGGCTGGATCATGTGGGTGGTCAACGGCATCTTCGAGAACATCGGCACGGTGCAGGACGGCATGCAGACCATCGCCCAGCCGCGCACAGTGCTCGACCGCGAGCACGCCCCGGCGTTGCTCGTGCACGCCGGCGGCGTACGCTTCGAAGACGTGCACTTCCACTACGGCAAGCCCGGCGGGGTGATCGGTGGGCTCGACCTGGAGATCCGCGCGGGCGAGAAGATCGGCCTGATCGGCCCGTCCGGCGCCGGCAAGTCGACCCTGGTCAACCTGCTGCTGCGCCTCTACGACCTCGAGCGCGGGCGCATCCTCATCGACGGCCAGGACATCGCCGAGGTCGCCCAGGAAAGCCTGCGCGCACAGATCGGCATGGTCACCCAGGACACCTCGCTGCTGCACCGCTCGATCCGCGACAACCTGCGCTATGGCAAGCCCGACGCCAGCGACGCCGAGCTCTGGGAAGCGGCACGCAAGGCGCGCGCCGACGAATTCATCCCGCTGCTGGCCGACGCCCAGGACCGCCATGGTTTCGATGCCCACGTCGGCGAGCGCGGGGTCAAGCTGTCCGGCGGCCAGCGCCAGCGCATCGCCATCGCCCGTGTGCTGCTCAAGGACGCGCCGCTGCTGATCCTCGACGAAGCCACCTCGGCGCTGGACTCCGAGGTCGAAGCGGCGATTCAGGAAAGCCTGGAAACCCTGATGCAGGGCAAGACGGTGATCGCCATCGCCCACCGCCTGTCGACCATCGCGCGCATGGACCGCCTGGTGGTGCTGGATAAGGGGCACGTAGTCGAGAGCGGCAGCCATGGGGAATTGCTGGAGTTTGGCGGCCTCTACGCGCGTCTCTGGCAGCACCAGACCGGGGGATTCGTCGGGGTGGAGTGACAAGGTGCATCGCGTCGAGGTTCGCCTGCAATTTCATGACATGTGACGAACGGTCGCACCCCCTCAAGCGCGGGCGATTGCCGGCGCCTGCTGGGGCGTCGAATAGGACTAAAGTCCGGGGTCGAATGAACTTCCCGGCTCTCCCCGGTCAGATGAAGTCCATGTAAGCGAAACCCAACAGAGGAAAAAAGCCTTATGAAAATGGCCTCGGTTGTCAGCGCCGTGATCTCCAGTCTAGCGCCCAGCGTATTCGCCCAGGACGGCGTGCAAACTCCCGGCGCGGGCCTCCCCGTCGAGGAATACCACTACGGGATGGAAATCGATGTACAGAAGGTGCTGCACCGCACCGACACCTCCGACAAAACCGGCGCCGTGCCGGTGACCCTGGTCTACGAAGACAGTGAAGGCGAGGTGCACAAGATCCGTTTCCTCGAATGGGGCGGCACCACCAGCACCGAAATCCCCACAGGCATTGCCTGATCAACCCTGGCGATAGGGGAGCAGTTCGCCCGCCTCTTCGGCGTAGGCCTGCACCCCGACGCGCTCCTGCTGTAGAAAGTCTGCCACTGCCGCACGCAAGCCTGGATGAGTCAGGTAATGCCATGAGCGCGTCAGCACCGGCTCGAACCCACGGATCAGCTTGTGCTCACCCTGGGCGCCGGCATCGAAACGCTGCAACCCCTGGCTGATCGCGTAGTCCATGCCCTGATAGAAACAGGTCTCGAAATGCAGTCGGTCGAACTCGGCCAGGCAGCCCCAATAACGACCGTAAAAACTTTCACCATCGACCAGGCTGAACGCCATCGCTACCGGTCGCGAGCCTTGCTTGGCCAGGACCACACGAATCGCCTCGGGCATCCGCTCGGCCAACAAGCTGAAGAAGCTGCGAGTCAGATATGGCGCCTGACCGCGCACGTGGTAGGTGTTGGCATAACAGGCATAGACGAAATCCCACTCGGCTTCGCTTAGCTCGTGGCCTTGCCGCCAGTCGAAGTCGATGCCCTGCCCCGCCACCTGCTCACGTTCCTTGCGTATCTGCTTGCGCTTGCGCGAAGCCAGGGTGTCGAGGAAGTCCTGAAAGTCACGGTAACCCCGATTGTTCCAGTGGAACTGGCAGCCAAGTCGCTCCAGCCAGCCCTCACGCTCGGCGAGCAGGCTATCGGCCAAGGGATCGGTGAAGTTGATATGCACGCCGGACAAGCCCCGTTCGGCCAGATCCTCCACCAGTTCGTCGAGTAGCTCCCCCGCCGCCTGCGGAAAACCCAGCAAGCGTGGCCCGCGTACCGGACTGAACGGCACAGCGCCGAGCAGCTTCGGGTAATAGGCGATGCCGGCGCGCCGGCAGGCATCCGCCCAGCCGTGATCGAACACGTACTCGCCGTAAGAATGGCTCTTCACATAGGCCGGCATGGCCGCCTGCAGTTGGCCGGATGGCGCCACCAGCAGCCGATGGGCCGGCCGCCAGCCGCTACGCCCGCCGACGCTGCCGCTGTCCTCCAGCGCCGACAGGAAGGCATGCCGCAGGAACGGCTGCGGCTCGGCCAGCAGGGCATCCCAGGCCTGGGCCGGTACGGCGGAGAGCGAGTCGAGAATCTGCACGGGCATGGCCATCATCCAACGGGGCAACGACGGCGAGTCGCCGCAATGCATGCATGATAACGGCAATGCCGTCTGCGCCCAGCCTGCCCCTGGCGCTGTCCGTTCCCCGTAGCCCAAACCGGAGCACCTGCCTATCGTTCCCACGCTCCGCGTGGGCATGCAGCCCTGGACGCGCTGCGTCCACAGCACACCGGCGGGGACGCAGAGCGTCCTGAGAGGGGCTCCCACGCTGGAGCGTGGGAGTCATCAAAAAAAGCACAAAAAAAGCCCCGCACGAGGCGGGGCTAAGCAAAGGAGCACGACGGATGAAAATAGAACTTAGAACACGTATTGCATGCGCATCACGAAACCGTCGCCATCGTCGTCACCCGCGCGGTTGGTGATCTTGTCGGTCTTGGCCTTGGTGTACATGGCGCCAACCTTGACCGCTTCGTTGGCGTACCAGTTCACGCCCAGGTTATGCACCTTGGCTTCGGTGTCGTCAGCTTGGCGAATGAAGGTGGTGTTAACGGCTGCGACTTCGTTGTCGACCGAGAAGGTGTCATAGCGGTAGTAGACTTCCCAGGCGCCGAGTTGCTTGTTGGCCGGCTTGATCTTGTCGAACTTGCCCATCTTGTAGTCGCGCGCTTCGCCGGTCAGGGTGTAGGCCGCCTGGACGTAGAAGCCATCGCCTTCCACATCGGACTGTGGGCCAGCCGATTCAGTCTCGCGCTTGATCCACTCACCCTGCAGGGAGAACGGGCCGGTGGCCCAGGCCGCTTCCAGGCCCCAGGCGGTGTCGTTGTCCCAGAACTGGTTAGCGGCGTTGCTGCCACCGAACACGGCACGGTTACCGTTGGCGCCGGCGTCATTACCGCCAAGCGTTTGCACGCCGCGCATGCCCAGACGCGAACGGTAACGCGCATCCGCACCGACCACATCATCGAGCCCGCGCTGGGCGAAGCTGGCGCCGAAGTGCAGGACATTGCCGGCTTCAGCCATCGGCGCGAATACGCCACGGGCGTTGAATTGCTTGACGCTGTCGCCGTCGACGTCGTTGATATCTTTGGAGAAGACACCGGCGGACACATAGGCATAGTTGCTGATCAGGGCCATAGCCTGGGCACCCATGCCGTTCTCGTGACCATTAGTCCAGTCGATGATGTCGTACACCGCGTTACGCTCCAGGGCCGTTACCCACTTGGAGCTGGTGGCCTTCTCCAGACCGAAGTCCGGATCGAAACGACCAAATTTCAGGGTGATCGGGTTGAAGCCGGTGTAGGCGATGGACGCTTCGTCGAAGTAGCCATCATCCGCGCTACCGGCGTTGTGCGAGAAATCGTAGTTGATCTGGTAGGCCCAGTCGGTGAAAGCCACGCCACCCAGTTCGAGGAACGCGCGACGGAAGTAAGCGGCATCAGCGGTATTGCCGTTGGCCGTGTAGAAACCGTCGAAGCGGCCATAGTCGGCTTGCAGACGGCCACCCAGTTTGAAGCCGAAAGCCTTGTCCGTGGTCGCCACTTCCAGGCCACCCTTGGTCTTGACCACGATGTCGGCGCCGTCAGTGGTCACGGTTCCGGCGAAAGCCTGGGCGGAAACGGCCAGAGCCAGGACGCCGGCGGCGAAACCAGCCCCCATGCCACCTAAGGTGTGCTTGCGAATCATCAAAGAGTTCCCCTATTGGTCTTTAGCGTTGGAAAACACTCGGGCATCGAGGCCGTTGGTGTTGGAGGGGAATCTTGGCGGCGGGTTATTGCAGCTCGGTTGCCGATATATAAATGTTTTATGACAAAGGAACTTTCTTACTCCGAATTGAGATAAGAGAAGAACCGCTCTAGCCCGCGGGTTGGCGTCCAGCGCGCACGTTTCCGCGGCAGCACCGCGAGCTCAGGGCACTGTCACAAATACGCGCTTGGCTGTAATAAAAGGGCGACTACCAGTCCAGGCTCAGCCGGCTGGCGAAGCGCCGCGGCTCGCCGCTCAAGGGATCGATGAAGGCCAGCTCCTGAGCCAACAGCTTGAGCGGGCGCGCATAGTCGTCAGCAGCGCCCGCGACCTCGGTCAGCTCGGGGTAGAAGCTGTCGTTGCAGATCGGCGCCCCCAGCGCGGCCAGATGCACACGCAACTGATGCTTCTTGCCGGTCACCGGATAGAGCGCATAGCGCCACCAGTCGCCATGGCGCTCGCGCACCTCGATGCGGGTTTCCGTGTTCGGCGTGCCCGCTATTTCCTGCATGCGGAAGAAGGGTTCGCCGGCGTCCAGCCGCGTGCGGCGCAGGAGCGGGAAGTCCAACTGCGGCAAGGCCGGGGCGATGGCCTCGTAGCCCTTGTCGATCCGCCGCTCGCGGAACAGCGCCTGGTAGCGCGCGCGGCTCGCCGGGTTGGCCGAAAACAGCACCAGCCCGGCGGTATGCCGGTCGATCCGATGCAGCGGCACCAGTTGCGGATTGCCCAGGCGCTGGCAGAGGCGCGCCTGCAGGGTCTGCTCGACGTACTCGCCAGCCGGCATCACCGGCAGGAAATGCGGCTTGTCGGCCACCACCAGATGCTCGTCGACATGCAGCACGGTTTCGACGAAGGGGATCGGCGTCTCGTTCGCCACCTCGCGGAAATACTGCACGCGCAAGCCGACCCTATAAGCGTGGCGCGGCGTGATCAGCTGGCCCTCGCCATCCAGCACCCGCCCGCGCGCCATGCGGTCGAGCCAGATCTCGCGGCCGATCGCCGGGAAGTGCGCGCACAGGCAGTCCAGCACGGTCGACCATGCGCCCTGAGGCAAATGCAGGGTGCTGGCACGGACTGGGGAAGAGATGGACATGCGCGAACGAATCTGCAGGAGATGACAGGCCGGCCAGTATACGGCAGCCGGCGCCGGCCGGCGTGCCGCCCCGCTGGAATGCCGGTAGCTACGAGCGACGACGAACTGCCAGTGATTTTCACGAAATTTTCACCGCCAGCCGACTAATGATGATGACGGCTGAAGGACCAGCCCCCCATCGAGCCCACTCACGTGGGCTTTTTAATATCTGCACGACCGTGCAGAGTGGGCGGGAACGCGGATTGAAACTATCTTCAATTCGACAGTCCGTCAGGAATTGCCCGGATGACCAGCGATGTGAATATCGATCCCCATCAGCCCCTGTTCGACGTGTCGCCCGACCGAGGCCGAGCCTGGTGGCAAAGCGCGCTCGGACCGTTGCGACGGCTGAATCGCTCAACCTTGTTCGGCATCCTGGCCACCCTGGTTCTTGGCATGACCATGGCTTTCGTCGGCCAACTGGTCAGCACCCGCATCGAGCATGCCTCAGCCGAAAGCGCCGGCGAGGCCGCTGCTCTCTATATGGAGGCGTTTCTCGAGCCCTATGTGCAAGAACTAGGGGGCGAGAACGATCTCTCCGCCGCCAGCATCCAGGCCATCGACCGTCTGATGTCGAGCACTTCGCTCAACGAGCACATCGTTTCGGTGAAGATCTGGCGGCCGGATGCCACCATTCTCTACAGCACCGACAAGAGCGAGGAGCACAAGAACTACCCCAAGGAGGAGATCGCCCGGGCCGCGCGGGGTGAGATCGTCACCAGCCTCAGCCCGCTCGAGGCAGAGGAGAACCACTTCGAGCGCAGCCTGAACGAACCACTGTACGAAACCTATGCGCCCTTGCGCCAGTTCGGCACCGGCAAGATTCTCGCGGTGGGCGAGTTCTACGAGCAGAAGCACGAGATCGTCAGCCTCCAGCAGGAGGTCTGGGCGGTGATCATCGCCGCGACCCTGGCGATGATCCTGCTGCTGTTCTTCATCGTCCGGCGTGGCGACCAGATCATCGAGCAGCAGCAGCTGGCCCTACGCCAGCAGATGCAGGAGCAAGCGCAATTGCACCTGCAGAACGCCGCCCTGCAAGACCGGATCACCACCGCCAACCACGAATTCTCGCGCATCAGCGAATTGATCCTGCGCCGCCTCGGTGCCGATCTGCATGACGGCCCCGCCCAGCTGCTGAGCCTGATTCTGCTGCGCCTGGACGAGCTGGCCGAACTGCAGGAGCGCTATCGGCTGGACAGTGCCCACCAGGACAGCGACACCGTGGAAACCATCCGCAGTGCCGCCCAAGACGCCCTGCGCGAAGTGCGCAACCTCTCGCGCGGCCTGGCCCTGCCGGAAATCAATGAGCTGACCCTGAGCCAGGAGCTGGCGCTGGTCACCCACCGCCACGAGCAGCGCTCCGAAACCAAGGTCGAACTGCACCTCGACGGACTGCCCGAGCAGATCCCCCCGCTGCACAAGATCTGCCTCTATCGCTTCGCCGAGGAGGCGCTGAACAATGCCGTCCGGCATGCCGGCGGCAAGGGCCAGAGCCTCAGCGCAAGCTATCGGGACGGCATTCTGGAACTGGTGGTAGCGGACGCCGGCCCGGGGATCAACCAGTCCCCCCCCGCGCAGGCCAGCCACGAGCGTTCCCGCCTGGGCCTGGAAGGCATGCGTTACCGAGTCGAGTCGCTGGGTGGCCTGTTCAACATCGACTCCCCCCCTGGCCAGGGCACCCGCGTCAGCGCTCAGTTCACGCTCTGATCAGCGCTTCGAATCGTCGTCCGGTTCATCACGCGGCGGCAGGCGGCTGCTGATAGCCGCCGCGCGCTCGTTGGCCCAGTGCTGGCGGGCCGCGGTGACTGCCTCGACGCGATTACGCGCATGCAGCTTGTTCATCACATTGGTCATGTGGTGTTTGACGGTTTTCTCGCTGAGACCGAAGGTGTCCGCGACCTCCCGGTTAGTCCGCCCCAGTGCGACCTCACGGATGATGTCTTCCTCGCGCGGAGTCAGCTCCACCTTGCGGCCCCCCTGCTCCCTGGCATGACTGAGGTTGCTGAGCACGCGATTGGCGAACTGCGGGGTGATGAACACTTCGCCGGCGGCGACATTGCGCACCGCCTGCACCAGATCCGGGCCGCTGATGCCTTTCAGCACATAGCCATGGGCGCCGGCCTCGAGGGCGGCATAGACGTCATCCTCGGATTCCGACACGGTCAGCATCAGCACCTTGACCGTCGGCTGGGCAACGGAAATGGCGCGCACGGCGGCGAAGGTGTCGCCGGGCATGTTCACGTCCATCAGCAGCACATCGGGCTGCAAGCGCTCGGCGATGCTTTGCGCCTCATCGGCGGAGCCGCCCTGCTCCACCACTTCGAAATCCTTGACCCTAGCCAAGGTCGAGGCGACCCCCTGGCGCAACAAGGGGTGATCGTCAACGATGCCGATCCGTATCCTGGAAGTCATGGTGTCCCTCTGTATTTCTTGGATTGGCGAAAACCAAGCCTTGCTCACCCTCCCCGGCGATCCAGCTTGTTTTGAGCAGTATGCAGCAGATTACTCTACCGTCTACCGGCGCGCGCCCCTATCGTCAAGAGCAAGCCGTCAGGGGCCGGCACCGACGATTGCCTCGTCCGCCTCCAGCGAGGCCGGCAGGCTGTCGCGCAGGAACTCCACCCAGGTCTTGATCTTGGCGTCCAGATACTGCCGCGAGGGGTACAGGGCATAGACGTTCAGCCGTTGCAGCCGATAGTGCGGCAGCACCCGCACCAGGCTGCCGTCGCACAGGCCGTCGACGGCCGAATACACCGGGAGTACGCCGATGCCCATGCCGCAGCGGATCGCCTCGGTCATGCCGTCGCCGACGTTGACCTGGAACGGTGAATTGCCGAGGGTGATCATTTCCTGGCCGAAAGGGCCGTCGAACACCCACTTGTCCAATGCAATCACCGGACTGAGCAGCCGCAGGCAATCGTGCTCGGCCAGTTCCGCCAGCGCCTTCGGCTGGCCGCAGCGGGCGAGATAGTCCGGCGAGGCGCAGAGGATGCTGTAGGTCTTGCCGATGCGCTGCGACACCAGGCCGGAGTCGGGTAGCTCCGTGGCCACTACCACGGCCACGTCATACCCCTCGTCGAGCAGGTCGGGCATACGGTTGGCCATGGTCAATTCGACCGTCACCGCCGGGTAAAGCTGGCGGTATGCGGCGATGGCGCGGATCACATAATGCTGGCCGATGCCGGTCATCGAATGCATCTTCAGCTTACCCGCCGGCCTCGCGTGGGCATCGCCGGCCTCGGCCTCGGCTTCGTCGATATAGGCAAGAATCTGCTCGCAACGCAGCAGATAGCGCTGGCCGGCCTCGGTCAGGGCGATACGCCGGGTGGTGCGGTTGAGCAGCCGTGCGCGCAGGTGCGTCTCGAGGCTCGCCACCGCGCGGGAAACATAGGCGGTGGTGGTGTTCAGCTGCTGGGCAGCGCCGGTGAAGCTGCCGGTTTCCGCTACGCTGACGAAGGCGCGCATGGTTTGCAGAGTGTCCATAGACGGCCCGATTGGAGAAGGGAGGCGCGATTGTGGCATACCGGATACGGTCGATTATTACAGAATCGACAATAAATCATCGCAGTTTGCCCAGCTTATGCCGCTATCCCGGTCTTTCTACAATGCCGTCCCATCTGCCCGAGCATTTGCGGCATTTCTCTCCCCGCCCAGGACCAGCAAGCGTGTCGTCACGACTCCCACGCGGACTGACTTTCGTCAGCGCCTTTGTCATTTTCTCAATAATCGCCGGGTGCATGAGCACTGGCGGCATCGCCCCGCACGAGCAGCATCTTGACGCCGCGCAACTGGCCACCGATGCCGCCATCCAGGCCGCCAACCGCGATGCCGGCTGGCCGCAGGAGCGCTGGTGGACCCAGTACGGCGACCCGCAACTGGACGCCTGGATCGACAACGCGCTGCAAGGCAACCCGACCCTGGCCGAGGCGGCGGCGCGCATCCGCCAGGCACTGGCCATCGCCGGCGCGACCGAGGCCGCCGAAGCGCCACAGGTCAACGCCGAGGTCAAGCTGCAGCGCCATCACTGGCCGACCGACTTCTTCTACGGCCCCGGCGAGTTGGCCGACACCACCAGCTGGAACAACGAGGCCGCCCTCGGCCTCAGCTATGCCCTGGACCTCTGGGGCCGCGAGCGCAGCAATAGCGAGCGCGCACAGAACTTCGCCTACATGGCCGCCGCCGAGGCGCGGGCGGCGCAGCTGGAGCTGGAGAGCAACATCGTCCGCACCTACGTGATGCTCTCGCTGCGGTACGCCCAGCTGGACATCGGCCACGCCATGCTCAAGCAGCAGCAGGAGCTGCTCGAGCTCGCCCAACGCCGCCTGCGCGGCGGGCTCGGCACCGAATTCGAGGTCAGCCAGGCGCAGGTGCCGCTGCCGGAAACCCACCGCAGGATCGACGCCCTGGAAGAAGCCATCGCGCTCAACCGCAACCAACTCGCCGCCCTCGCCGGCCAGGGACCGGGCGCCGCGGCGGCGATCAAGCGTCCACAGCTGAAGCTGGATGCCGCTCCCGGTCTGCCTTCGCAACTGCCCGCCGAACTGCTCGGCCGCCGCCCGGACGTGGTCGCCAGCCGCTGGCAGGTCGCCGCCCAGGCCAAAGGCGTGGACGTGGCCCGCGCCGGCTTCTATCCCAATGTCGACCTAATCGCCAGCATCGGCTACAACGCGGTCCAGGGCAGCATGCTGGGGTTCTTCAAGGGCAGCAAATTCAACTACTCGGTCGGCCCGGCCGTCAGCCTGCCGATCTTCGACGGCGGCCGCCTGCGCGGCGAGCTCGGCGAGGCCGCGGCGGCCTACGACGCGGCTGTCGCGCAGTACAACCAGACACTGGTGAACGCCCTCAAGGACATCTCCGACCAGCTCATCCGCCTGCACTCGGCCGAGCAACAGGCGAAGTTCGCCGCGCAGTCGGTCAAAGCCGCGCGCACCGCCTACCAGCTGGCCCAGGAGGCCTACGAGGGCGGCCTGACCGACTACCTCAACGTGCTGCAGGCGCAGACCAGCCTGTTCCAGCAGCAGCTCACCCAGCAGAAGGTCGAGGCCACCCGCCTGGCGGTGCGCGCCGATCTGCTGGTGGCGCTCGGCGGCGGCCTGATGGCGAGCGGCGACAGCCCGCCGCCGGCCGGGCTGGTGCCGCAGACCGTCCCGGTCAAGGCACCTTGAGATGAGCCAGCCCATCGACCTGTCCCCCGCCCCGCCCGGCCTCGAGGCGCTGCGCCGCGCGCTCTACGAGTGGGCGCGCAGCGACGGCGTGACCTGGGTCTACATCGCCAAGGTGCTCAGCGCCGCCTTCCTCACCCTGTGGCTGGCCATGCGCCTGGAACTGCCGCAGCCGAGCACCGCCTGCGTCACCGTGTTCATCGTCATGCAGCCGCAGAGCGGGCAGGTGTTCGCCAAGAGCTTCTACCGGCTGATCGGCACTCTCATCGGCCTCAGCGTGATGATGGTGCTGGTCGCCCTGTTCGCCCAGGAGCGCGTGCTGTTCCTGCTCAGCGCGGCGATCTGGATCGGCCTGTGCACCGCCGGCGCCGCCCGCTACCGCGACTTCCGCGCCTATGCCTGCGTGCTGGCCGGCTACACCGCCACGCTGATCGGCATTCCCGCCACCACCCACCCGGAAGCCGCCTTCATGCAGGCGCTTTGGCGGGTGCTGGAGATCAGCCTGGCGATCGGCTGCACCGCCCTGGTCAGCGCCGTGCTGCTGCCGCAGACCACCACCGCCGCACTGCGCAACGCGCTCTACCTGCGCTTCGGCACCTTCGCCGGCTTCATGCTCGACGGCCTGCGCCAGCGGCTCGACCGCCCGGCGTTCAGCGCCGGCAACGTGCGCTTCGCCAGCGAGGCGGTCGGCCTGGAAGCGCTGCGCACGGCAAGCACCTTCGAAGACCCGCACATGCGCCTGCGCAGCCGCCGACTGGCGCGCCTGAACAGCGAGTTCATGACCCTGACCACGCGCTTCCACGCCCTCTATCGACTGCGGGAACGGCTACGCGGCCAGGGTCGCGAAGCCCTGCTGGAAACCCTGCAACCCTGCCTGGCGCCGCTTCTGGCGCTGTTCGAACAACTGCGCGAACGTCCGCCGACGGTCAATGACGCCGCCCGCCTCGCCGACCGTCTGATGGCCCTGGGCGCCGAGTTGCGTGCCGGCATCCGCACCGCCCGCGCGCAGCTCGGCGCCAGCTATGGCGATGGCGATGGCGATGGCGATGGCGAAGCCCTGCTCGACTTCGACAGCGCCGCCGAACTGCTCTTCCGACTGGTCGACGACCTGCACAACTACGCCCTGACCCATGCCTCGCTGGCCGCCCACCACCATGAACGCGAGCAGTGGGAGCAGGGCTTCACCACCAAGGCCAACCCGCTCGCCGCGCTGGTGGCCGGCGCCCGCACCGGGCTGACCGTCCTGCTGTTTGGCACCTTCTGGATCTACAGCGCCTGGCCCAGCGGCGGCACCTTCGCCCTCAACGCGGTGGCCATCCTGGCCCTGGTGTCGTCGTCGCCGAATCCACCGCGCATGGCCCTGCAGATGGCCGGCGGTACCGCCATCGCCGCGGTACTCGGCATCGCCGTCGGCCTGTTCGTGCTGCCGCGCATCGACGGCTTCGTGATGCTCTGCCTGGTGCTGGCGCCGGTGTTCGCCTTCGGCGCCTTCCTCAGCACCCGCCCACGCTGGGCCGGCCTCGGCGCCGGCCTGCTGATCTTCTTCAGCACCGGCACGGTGCCGGCCAACCACACGCTGTTCGACCCCGCCACGCTGATCAACACCTACCTCGCCCTGCTCCTGTCGATGCTGATCTCCGCCGCCCTGGTCGCCGTGGTCCTGCCGCCCAATGCCCCCTGGATGTGGCGCCACCTGGAGCGCGACCTGCGCCGGCGGATCGTTTACGCGGTCAGCGCTCCGGCGCAGAACCTGGTCACCGGTTTCGAGAGCGGCACCCGCGATCTGGTGGTGCAGGCCTACGGCCTGGCCGCGGCCAACCCGCAGGTGCAGCGCGACCTGCTGCGCTGGATGTTCCTGGTGCTGGAGGTCGGCCACGCGGTGATCGAGCTGCGCCGCGAGCAGGCCGTCCTGCCGGAACGGCCCGTCTACGCCGAACGCAAGCCCTGGCGCCGCGCCATCCGCGTGCTCGGCCGGGCGCTGATCCGCCTGTTCGTCCAGCCCAGCGCGGATAACCGCCAGCGTGCCCTGCTGGCCGTCGAGCGCGCCATCGCCAGCGCCCAGGCCGCCGCCGAACCCTACGAACTGCACTTCGAGCAGGCGCCGGTGCGGCGGGTGCTGAGCTACCTGCACTTCATCCGCACCTCGCTGCTCGACCCGCAGTCGCCGCTGCCACCGCTCCTCGAACCGGAAGCCGACCATGCCGCGTGAAATCGCCCTGCACGGTGTTTACCTGCCCACCGTGACCCTGTTGTTCGTCGTCGCCCTGGTGCTGAGCTGGGGCCTCGACCGCCTGCTCGCCTGGATCGGCCTGTACCGCTTCACCTGGCACCCGGCGCTGTTCCGCGTCAGCCTGTTCGCCTGTCTCTATGGCGGCATGGCCCTTTATGTCTATCGCTAACCCATGAGCCCGAGCATGACTCTCAAATCCGTCTTCAGCGTATTGGTAACCCTGATCATCCTGGTCGCGGCCGTGCTGATTGGCCGCAGCCTGTGGACCCACTATATGGACTCGCCGTGGACCCGCGACGGCCGCGTGCGCGCCGAGGTGATCAACGTCGCCGCCGACGTCTCCGGCCTGGTGGTGGAGGTACCGGTGCGCGACAACCAGGCGGTGAAGAAGGGCGACCTGCTGATGCAAATCGACCCGGCACACTACGAAATCGCCGTGCAACAGGCCGAAGCCCTGGTCGCCTCGCGCAAGGCCACCCTGGACATGCGCCGGCTCAACGCCAAGCGCCGCGCGGCGATGGACGGCCGCGTGGTCTCGCGCGAGAGCCTCGACGACGCCAGCAACACCGCCGCCGCCGCCGAGGCCGATTACCAGCAGGCGCAGGCCTCGCTGGCGGCGGCGCGCCTCAACCTGGAACGGACCCGCGTGCTGGCGCCGGTCGACGGTTACGTCACCAACCTCCAGGTGTATGCCGGCGACTATGCGCGCGCCGGCGAGGCCAAGCTGGCGGTGGTCGACCGCAACTCCTACTGGATCTACGGCTACTTCGAGGAAACCAAGCTGCCGCACCTGCGCGTGGGCGACCCGGTGGAGGTCCAGCTGATGAGCGGGCAGCAGATCAAGGGCCATGTGGACAGCATCGCCCGCGCCATCTACGACCGCGACAACCCGCAGAGCCGCGAACTGATCGCCGACGTCAACCCGACCTTCAACTGGGTGCGCCTGGCCCAGCGCATCCCGGTGCGCATCCATATCGACGAAGTGGCGGACGGCGTGCTGCTGTCCGCCGGCATGACCGGTACGGTGATCGTCCACCCGCGGCGCGAGGACAACGCCGAGACCGCGCAGTAGTCCTGCGCCCCTGCGAATCAAGCAGGACGCGCCGTACGCGCCGCTTACCCGGGTTATGCACGCTGCCCTGCCGGAAGCGATTGTGGCGCCCCCTACCCAAGCGCCCCGCGCCGGCTCATTGATCCGGATCAAGATCCGCCCCGGCGGTTGGCGTAGTTTGGAAACCCTAGAAGGTCGTTTCCCCTCCCTGAGCGACCTCCCTTCTGGCCTTCCCTTGGAGCGTGCGCGCTCGTTGTCGAGGGAAGGCCGTTTTATCGCAGCCGGTCCGAGAAGGCGCGAGGAGCGGGCCATGCGCCTCGATAATCCGTGAACTCCGCCCCTTTTCCGTGGCGCACGCGGCGCGATCCCGTCCGCCTGACCTGAACCCATCGCATCGAGGCTGCTGTCATGAGCGCAATGCGTCGTCCGCTTCTCTATTCCATCGTCCGCGGTAGCCTGGTCCTGCAGATCCTCATCGGGCTGTGCGCCGGCATCGCCCTGGCCCTGCTGTGGCCAGCCGCCGCGCTGAAGGTCGCGCTACTCGGCAAGGTGTTCGTCACCGCGCTGAAGTCGGTGGCGCCGATCCTGGTGTTCGTGCTGGTGATGGCCGCCATCGCCAACCATCGCCAGGGCCAACAGACCCACATCCGCCCGATCCTCGCCCTCTACGCCATCGGCACCCTGGCCGCAGCGCTGGTCGCGGTGGTCGGCAGCTTCCTGTTTCCCTCGCACCTGGTACTGGCCGCTCCGGACAGCGGCATCACCGCGCCCGGCGGCATCGCCGAAGTGCTGCAGGGCCTGCTGCTCAGCGCGGTGGCCAACCCGGTGCAGGCGCTGATCGACGCCAACTTCATCGGCATCCTGGCCTGGGCCATCGGCCTCGGCTTCGCCATGCGCCAGGCCGGCGAGAGCACCCGCACCCTGCTCGGCGACCTGGCCCACGGCGTCTCGCTGATCGTCAGACTGGTGATCCGCTGCGCGCCGCTGGGCATCTTCGGCCTGGTCGCCGCGACGCTCGCCGAGTCCGGCTTCCATGCGCTGTACGGCTACCTGCACCTGCTCGCCGTGCTGCTCTGCTGCATGCTGTTCGTCGCCCTGCTGGTCAACCCGCTGATCGTGTTCTGCAAGATTCGCCGCAACCCCTACCCGCTGGTGTTCACCTGCCTGCGCGAAAGCGGCATCACCGCCTTCTTCACCCGCAGCTCGGCGGCCAACATTCCGGTCAACCTGCAGTTGTGCGAGCGCCTGGGCCTGCACGAGGACACCTATTCGGTGTCGATTCCGCTCGGCGCGACCATCAACATGGCCGGCGCAGCGATCACCATCACTGTGCTGACCCTGGCCGCGGTGCACACCCTGGGCATCCAGGTCGACCTGGGCAGCGCCCTGCTGCTCAGCCTGATCGCCTCGATCAGCGCCGCCGGGGTGTCCGGCGTGGCCGGCGGCTCGCTGCTGCTGGTGCCGCTGGCCTGCGGGCTGTTCGGCATCTCCAGCGAGATCGCCATGCAGGTGGTGGCGGTCGGCTTCATCATCGGCATCCTCCAGGACTCGGCGGAAACCGCGCTGAACTCCTCGACCGACGTGCTGTTCACCGCGGCGGGCTGCATGGCCGCCGGGGAGAGCGAGGAGCTGTCGCAGCAGACTGTTACGGAGGAGTGACGGCGCGCCAATCCGCCGGCTAGCCGGGCAGATCCTTGCGACTCCCTGGCTGGCGCCGTTGCCGGCAGGGACTAGATGGGCTGACGCCCGTTGACTTCGACGGTGATGTGCACCAACTCCTCGTGCACGCGCAAGCGCTCCTTGAAATAGTCGGGACTGCTGGCGCCTGAGGTGACCAGGCTAACGATGCAGGCGTATTTGCCTTTGCCGACCCGCCAGACATGCAGGTCGCTGATCTGCACCGGTATCGGGCAGGCTTCGATGACTTCCCGGATCTCCGCCACCACCGGCGCATCCATTTCCGCATCGAGCAAGACGCGCCCGGTCTCGCGCAGCAATCCGTAAGCCCAGGACGCCACCAGACCGGCGCCGACTATCCCCATGACCGGGTCGAGCCAGCTGGCGCCCCAGTACTTGCCACCGATCAGCGCCAGAATGGCGAGCACCGATGTGGCCGCATCCGCCATCACGTGCAGATAGGCGGAGCGCAGGTTCAGATCATGGTGATGGTCATGATGGTGGTGATGCCCATGAGCGTCATGACTGTGGCTATGGCTATGGCCGCCCCTGAGCAACCAGGCGCAGGCCAGATTGACCAGCAGACCGCCGATGGCGATGGCGATGGCTTGGTCGTAATGGATCGGCGACGGCGCGATCAGCCGCTCGACGGATTGATAGAGCATCAAACCGGCGACCATGACCAAGGCGATGGCGCTGGTGTAGCCGCCCAGCACCTCGATTTTCCAAGTGCCGAAGTTAAAGCGCTGGTCATGGGCAAAGCGCCTGGCCGCGGCGTAGGCCGCAACCGACAAACCGAGCGCCAAGGCATGGGAACTCATGTGCCAACCGTCGGCGAGTAGCGCCATCGAGTTGAAGAACCAGCCCCCGGCAATCTCGGCGACCATCATTACGGCAGTGAGGACAACCGCCCAGAGGGTGTTCCTCTCGGCTAGCGGGTTCCCCTCATCAAACACATGAGAGTGGCTCCAGGCCTCGGTAGAAGCTGCAGGCGACATTTGATACCGTCCAGTGAGAAATCACGAAATATACTATACCCCAGTATATATTCATCACTGCCCAGGAAGACCAATGGCACATACCATTCACGAAAAAAAGCGCTTGCTGACGCGCATTCGCCGCATCAAAGGGCAAGCAGAGGCCCTGGAAAAGGCCCTGGAGCAAGAGGCTGAATGTATTGCGGTGCTTCAGCAGATTGCCGCGATCCGCGGGGCCGTGAACGGCTTGATGACCGAGGTGCTGGAAGGGCACATCCGCGAACACCTTGGACCGGAAGCCATCGCCCCGGAGCAACGCAAGGAAGATCTGGAGCAAGTGCTTTCGGCACTGCGCTCCTACCTCAAGTAACCACCGCAGCAAACCGCCTCGCAGTTACAGGCCGGTCGAACCGCAACCCCTCGCCCCGCGACCTTTTCCCCGCCCCCACTTACACTAAGCAGAGGCGGTGGGCAGGCTCGAGCCTTCCCGAAAAGCCCTACTGCCTCGAAGGAGCCTCGATGAACAAAGCCAGTTGGTTGGCGGTGCTATTGTTGGCCGGCCAGGCCCCTGCGGTTTGGGCGGCCACGGTGCTCAAGTGCGTGGACCGCAACGGCAATATCACCTTTACCCAGGCCACCTGCCCGCCCGAGCAGACCCTGGATGCGGTGATGCAGCCGCACAACGAGGCCCCGAGCGGCAGCGGCGAGCCCGTGCCGCTGGCCAAGCCGCGGCCGCCAGAACCTGAACCGCAAGAACCGCCGCCGCTACCGCCCGCCAGCACGCCGAGCGAACAACCGGTGGTGCAAGACGAGGACCGCTATCAAGACGACTACGACGAGGGTGCCGAGTATTACGACCCGGACTACGTCCACCGCCCAAGGCCCTATCGCAATCACCAGCGCCCGTACCCACCGCCTTATCCGCACCCGCTACCACCGCCCCACCCGGTCGAGCCGCCGCGACCGCAGCCCAAAGGCGTGGGTGCGCCACGCAATGCGCTAAAGCACACCGGGCCGCAACTCGAGGAAGAGCAGATGCGCTAAGAACCTGTTTCGGATCTCGCGAGCTAGAGTCAAACAAGGTAAAAACGGCTGAGGAAGCGGAGTTTACGAGTTGTAAATGAGCATTCCGAAGCCGTTTTTAACGCCGTTTGGCCGACGCGCAGCAGATCCGAGACAGGTTCTTAGGCGCGGCAGAACCGCTGACGCACTCGCCTCACGCGATCGCCAGCCACTTGCCGGTGTCATCGCCACGCAACTCGGGCTAGCCTAAGGCTCCTTTTCCCCCCGCAAACGGATGCCGCCATGCCCACCGACTCCCCCAGCCCGTTCAGCCAGGAACCCCTGAGTGCCGTCGAAGTGCGCATTCTCGGCTGCCTGATCGAGAAGCAGGCGACCACCCCGGAAAGCTACCCGCTGACCCTCAATGCCCTGCAACTGGCCTGCAACCAGAAGACCAGCCGCGAACCGGTGATGAACCTCGATGCCGGGCCGATCGGCCAGGCGCTGCGCCGCCTGGAGGGGCGCGAACTGGTGCGTTTGCAGATGGCCAGCCGCGCCGACCGTTGGGAACAGCGCGTCGACAAGACCCTGGAACTGGTGCAGCCGCAGTTGGCGCTGATCGGTCTGCTGCTGCTGCGCGGCCCGCAGACCATCGGCGAACTGCTCGCCCGCAGCAACCGGCTGTACCAGTTCGAGGACGGCGAGCAGGTCCAGCACCAGCTGGAGCGCCTGAGCAGTCGAGGCCTGGCCACCCTGCTGCCACGTCAGAGCGGCCAGCGCGAGGATCGTTACATGCACCTGCTGGGCGACCCGTCCGACCTCGATGCCCTGCTTGCCGCCCGGCAGAGTGAGGTGACATCCAGCGGTAGCAACAACGCCGATCACGAGGAGCGTATTCAAGCCCTGGAAGCGCGCGTGGCGGAGTTGGAGGAAAAGCTGACGCAGTTGCTTGGGGACTAACGGCCTTTGCGCCGCGCGCAACGCCGGTCCGAACCCCTGACACCGGGAATAACAACCCATCTGGGGCGGGCTCCAGGGCACAGCCCCCTCACCCTAACCCTCTCCCGACGGGAGGGGACTGGCCGGAGCTGCGTTCATGCACCGCGCCCATGTGGGCGCCACGGACAACTCTCTCTCCCTTCGGAAGAGCTTCGTAGGATGGGTTGAGCCTGCGATACCCATCGAACCGCCATGATGGGTATCGCTGCGCTCAACCCATCCTACAGGCTGCGGCTATCGTCACATGCCGCACCGGCTCAGGCCGATGAATCAGCCTCGCTGCGACATTTCGTCACCGGCTCGCGAGCGGCCATGCATTGCCCCTAGAATGCTCGGCTCTTCCCTGCCTACCGCCGCCATGAAAGATTCCGACGCCTCACTGCTGGACTGGCTGAAACGCTTCCGCCCGATCTCCCTCAACACACCGCCGCGCGAATGGCTGCGCGCGGCGCTGGGCGCCTTCTGCGGGGTGCTGCTGGCCGTGCTGGCCTGCACCGAGGTGTTCGGCCTGGAGGTCGCCCTGCGCGTGGCAGCGCCGCTGGGTGCTTCGGCCGTGCTGCTGTTCGGCGTGACCAGCAGCCCGCTGGCGCAGCCCTGGTCGATCTTCGGTGGCAATCTGGTAGCGGCACTGATCGGCGCCAGCGCCGCGCACTGGATCGACCACACACTGCTCACTGCCTGCGCCGCCATGGGCCTGACCATCATCGTCAGCTTCGCCCTGCGCTGCCTGCATCCGCCGAGCAGCGCGGTGGCGCTGATCATGGTGCTGTCCGGGCCGCCGCTCAGCGACCTCGGCCTCGGCGCGGTGCTGCCGGTGCTGCTCAGCTCGGCGGTGCTGCTGACGGTGGCGCTGCTGTACAACAACCTCAGCCGCATGCCCTACCCGCGCCAGCCGGTCAAAGTCAGCCAGCACCAGACCGCCGACCTGCCGCCGAGCCAGCGCCTGGGCTTCACCCCGGGCGATCTCGACCATGCGCTAGAAGACTTCGGCCAGTACCTCGACATCACCCGCGAGGATCTCGAGCAGCTGATCCACCACACCGAGCAGCACGCCCTGCGCCGCAGCATGGGCGAGATCTGCGCCGCCGACATCATGTCCCGCGATGTGCAGACGGCGCGCCCGGACACCTTCATCCAGCACGCCTGGCAGATGCTCAACGAGCACCACCTCAAGGCCCTGCCGGTGCTCGACAAGCAACGCCAACTGGTCGGCATCGTCACCCTGGTGGACCTGCTCGGCCACTTTCAGCTTGAGGGCAACAGCCTGTTCCAGCGCCTGAAATACCTGCGCGGCACCAAGTTGCGGGCAATCATGTCGCAGCCGGTGATCAGCGTGCGGCCGCACACCCACCTGGTCGAGCTGGTGGCCCTGCTGTCCGATCAGGGCCTGCACTACCTGCCGGTGGTGGATGACGGCAACCATCTGGTGGGCATCGTCAGCCAGACCGACCTGATCGCCGCGCTGTCCCAGCGCTGGCTTAAGCATCTGCTGCAGCAGCGGGTGGCAACGGCCTAAGAGTCTGTCTCGGATCTGCTGCGATCGGCGGGCTTCACCCGCCCTGCTCCTGCACCCGCACAGATGGCCGGCGGGGTCGCCGCTGCTAGCGTGCCAATGGCATCGGCACGCAGAGAATGTCGCGTTGCAGCTCGCTCAACAGGGTTTCCGCGACGCTGCCGAGCATCATCTTCTTCAGCCCGCTGCGCTCGTGAGTGCCGATCACCAGCAGGTCGGGGGCGAGTTCCTCGGCCAGTCGCTTGAGCACCACCACCGAAAAGCCTTCCTCGATCCGTACCTGAGCGGCCGGCAGTTCCAAGCGCTGCTCGCGCAGGAAGCGCTGCAGGCGCGCCTCGATTTCGGCCTCGGCCGCCTGCGTGCCGCGGGCGAGGGTTTCGCCGTCGCTGCCGGCAAACAGCTGTTCCCCTTTGACGAAAGCGTCGAACACGTGCACGACGTTCACCTCACTGCCTTCCAGCAGGCCCAGTTCACGACAGGTCTGCACGGCCAGGGCGGAACAGCGCGACAGATCGGTGGCCAGCAGCAGGCGCTGGTAGTCCGTCTCCGGCGTGGCGCCGACCCGTAGCACCGGCAGACGGCTGCTGCGGATGATCCGCTCGGTGCTGGTACCGGTGAAAATCTCGCGCAGCAGGCTCTTGCGGTGCATGCCCAGCACCAGCAGCTGGCAGCCGCTGCCCACCGCCGTCTCACTGACGGTCTGCTCGATGTCGCCGACCAGCACCAGTACCTGCGGGCGCCGCCCGGCGATCAGCGCCAGGCCCTCGACGCGGTTTTCCAGCAGTTCGCGGGCATCGCTGAGGCGCCGCTCGATCAGCGCCCGCGGACCGTCATCATCCACCACATGCAGCAGCGTCCAGTCGCAGGCGAAGCGCCGGGCCAGCAGGGCAGCGCGCTGCACCGCGCGATCCGAACGGGCAGAAAGGTCGGTTGCCACCAGTAGTCTGTTCATCTGCGTCACCTCGCTCGCGTCCGTTGGCTAGTGCTGGCGTTATTCCACCGCAGGCAAAGCCCGGAGCTGTTCATACAAGTCAAGCCGCAGTCCACTTAGAACCTGTCTACGATCTGCTGCGCGTCAGTCAAACTGCGTTGAAAACGGCTTCGGAAGCCGCTTGCGGCTAACGCACTTTAGTGCGGCCCCGAAGGGGCGAGCGAAGCGAGTCATGCTCATTTACAACACGTAAACTCCGCTTCCTCAGCTGTTTGATTCGCTACGCTCACCCTGCGGACCAGCCTGCGGCTGTTACTCCGCTTCGCTACGTTGCGCCTTGTTTGACTCTAGCTCGCGAAATCGTAAACAGGCTCTTAGGCCGCCTAGGCTGACTCTTGCAGCGCGGCAGCCAGGGCGATGCTCAGCAACATCCTGTCGAACGGCTACGAATGCGCTGTGCTCAATGGCCAGGTGGCGCCCGATGCTGGATGCCGGCAGGCTCGACCCGCCGCAGCTGATCATCCAGCGCTTCGCCTTCGCCGCGGCGCTCAAGGCCCATGAGCTGTTCGGCAAGGCCGCGGGCAGCCGGGCGCTAAGGTGATCCTCGACATGGCCTGAGCTGTAAACCGGATGGCTATCGGCGCCCGTTTCGTAGGGGGCTCTCGCCGCAGGCAGTGCACCATCGTAAGCCCAGCCGGTGCATTGCTCTAGCGGGCGAATGACAGCCTACGCAGGCACCCTCAGGAGTTCTGCTTGCGCAGCTCCGCCAACCGCGCCGTCAGCGCCTCCAGCTCCGGAATCGCGGCCTCCGGCAGGCGCCGCAGCACGCCCTGGGTCACCCGCATCTGCCGCAGGAAGCGCCGGCACCTCCAGCACAGCGCCAGATGCGCACGCACGCTGATACGCTCGCGCAGGCGCAACTGCGCGTCGAGATAGTCGCTGGAATGGGCCACCAGTTCCTTGCAGCTCAACATTGGCCGGTCTCCTCGAAGTGCTCCAGAGTGGCAAACACCTTCAGGCGCGCGCGGTGCAGCAACACCCGGACATTGGAGAGGGAAAGGTCCAGAAGATTACAGATCTGCTGCAACTCCAGACCCTGCCGCTCGCGCAACAGCAACACGCTGCCCTGCAACTCGGACAGGCTGCCCAGGGTCTTTTCCAGGCATTCGCGCAGCTCGTCCTCGGCCAGCAGCGCCTCGGGCGAATCCTCGTGCCAGGCCGACGGCGGGCTCTGCCAGTGGCCGTCGGCGGCGAAGCGCTCGGCGCCGATGTTGCCGTGCGGGCCTGGCAGGTCATCGAGCAGCACCTCGCGACGGTGGTGTTTGAGGCGGGATTTGGCGGAATTGGCGGTGATGGTCAGCAGCCAGGTTTTCAGGCTGGAACGGCCCTGGAAGCCGTCGAGATTGCGCACCACGGCGAGCCAGGCGTCCTGCACCACTTCGTCGGCATGGCGCGCACCGACGATGGCGTAGGCCACTGCGCGCATGGCGCCCTGGTAGGCGCCGACGAGCTCGACATAGGCCTGCTGCTCGCCGGCGAGCAGGCGGGGCAACAGGTCGGCGTCGGTCATGGGCATCCCCGGGTTTGCTTTCTATCTCCCCTCTCCCACTCGTGGGAGAGAGGCCGGGGGAGACAGACAACAGCGGCCCTCTCCCCAATCCTCTCCCGCCTTTCTTTTACGAAGCAGGGGGAGAGGGAGCAGACCGTAGGATGGGTTGAGCGCAGCGATCAGCCCGCAACTATGGGTTTCGCTCACTCACCCCATTCTAGTCAGCGCTTGCGCAGAATCACGCTACCAATCGAGTAACCGGCGCCAAACGAGCTGAGCACGCCCAGCGCGCCGCTCGGCAAGTCGTCCTGGTGTTTGTGGAAGGCGATCACCGAACCGGCCGAGCTGGTGTTGGCGTAGGTGTCGAGGATCACCGGTGCCTCGCCCGGCTCGGCGTCGCGGCCGAGCAGCTTGCGGGCGATCAACAGGTTCATGTTGAGGTTGGCCTGGTGCAGCCAGAAGCGCTTGACGTCGCCGACGTTCAGCCGGTTCTCGGCCAGATGGGCGGCGATCAGCTCGGCGACCATCGGGCAGACATCTTTGAACACCTTGCGGCCTTCCTGCACGAACAGCTTGTCGCGGGCGCCGATGCCCTCTTCCGCCGCACGATTGAGGAAGCCGAAGTTGTTGCGGATGTTGTTGGAGAACTGGGTCAGCAGCTTGGTGCCGACCACGTCCCACTGATGCTGCGAGGTGGCCAGGTCGGCGCGCTCGACGATCACCGCTGTGGCGGCATCGCCGAAGATGAAGTGGCTGTCGCGGTCGCGGAAGTTCAGGTGGCCGGTGCAGATCTCCGGGTTGACCATCAGCACCGCGCGGGCCTGGCCGAGCTGCACGGCGTTGGCCGCGGCCTGCAGGCCGAAGGTCGCCGAGGAGCAGGCGACGTTCATGTCGTAGCCGAAGCCCTGGATGCCCAATGCGGCCTGCACTTCGATGGCCACCGCCGGGTAGGCGCGCTGCAAATTCGAGCAGGCGACTATCACCCCGTCGATGTCGGCGACGGTCTTGCCGGCGCGCTCGAGCGCCTGCTTGGCGGCGCCCACGGCCATCTCGCAGAGGATGCCCCACTCGTCGTTGGAGCGATCGGGAATGCGCGGTGTCATGCGCTGCGGGTCGAGGATGCCGGCCTTGTCGATCACGAAGCGGCTCTTGATGCCCGAAGCCTTTTCGATGAAGGCGGCGCTGGATTCGGTCAGCGCTTCCAGCTCGCCGCGCTCGATGGCGGCGGCGTTGTCGGCGTTGAATTGACGGACATAGGCATTAAAGGACTCGACCAGCTCTTCATTGGAGATGCTATTTGCCGGGGTATAGAGGCCGGTACCACTGATGACGACGTTATGCACGGTCGTTCCTCTCGAGAGGTTATTGATCGGAATGGCGGCTATTGTGCCCCAAAAAGCAGGGAAATCCCCATACTTCCCGCTTGGTGTTCGTCAGTGCATCATCGTCGGCAGTTTTGCCCAAATCGCCCTATAGATGAGGAAAACAGCATGGGTAGCACAGTCCAGATCAGTGCCGCCGATGGCAGCGGCCAGTTCAGCGCCTACCTGGCTTTACCGGCCAGCGGTAAAGGCCCGGGGGTGGTCATCGGTCAGGAGATTTTCGGCGTCAACGCCAGCATGCGCGCGGTGGCGGATTTGTATGCCGAGGAAGGCTACGTCGCCATCGTTCCCGACCTGTTCTGGCGTCTGCAGCCGGGTATCGAGCTGGGCTCTACGGAGAGCGACTTCCAGCAGGCCTTCGACCTGTTCCAGCGCTTCGACCCGGACAAGGGCATCGACGACATCGCCGCCACCCTCACCGCCCTGCGCGCCCTGCCGCAGGTCGAGGCGCAGGTCGGAACCGGCTTCGTCGGCTTCTGCCTGGGCGGCAAGCTGGCCTACCTGACCGCCGCGCGCACCGACGTGGCCTGTTCGGTGGGCTACTACGGCGTCGGCATCGAGCACAGCCTGGCCGAAGCCGCCAACATCCGCGGCCGCCTGCTGCTGCATCTCGCCGAACTCGACCAGTTCTGCCCGGCCGCTGCACGTCAAGCCATTCAGGCCGGCCTCGGCGGCCAACCGCAGATCGAGCTGTACAGTTACCCTGGCGTCGATCACGCCTTCGCTCGGGTCGGCGGTCTGCATTACGATAAGACCGCCGCCCTGCTCGCCCACGAACGCAGCATCGCCGCACTGCGCCGCGCAATCGGCCCGCACTACGACCTGGCCGCGTTGTGGGAAGAACACACCCGCCAGGAATTCGCCAACCGCGACGTGCCGGCGACCATGACCACCATGGTCGATGAGCCCTACGTCAACCATATTCCGACCATGACCGGCGGCGTCGGCTACAAGAACCTGAGCCGCTTCTACCAGCACCATTTCGTCCACGGCAACCCACCGGACACCCGCCTCACCCCGCTCTCGCGTACGGTCGGCGCGACCCAACTGGTGGACGAATTCCTCTTCAGCTTCACCCACACCACCGAGATCGACTGGATGCTGCCGGGCATCGCCCCCACCGGCAAACGGGTGGAAATCCCCATGGTCGGCGTGATCAAGTTCCGCGGGCCGAAGCTATGCCACGAGCACATCTATTGGGACCAGGCCAGCGTGCTGGTGCAGATCGGCCTGCTCGACCCGCAGCTGCTGCCGGTCGCCGGGGTAGAGACCGCGCGCAAACTGGTCGACGAGACGCTGCCGTCGAACACCCTGATGGCGCGCTGGAAGGACAGCGAAGGCAAGTAGCTGGCGCACACGCAGGGCCGCTCGCTTGCGGGCGCCCCTTCGGCGCCAAGCCATCCACGAGCGCCCGTCTTCGGTATATCCTGCGCGCCTTTTTTCCCTCCCAGGACTCCGGCCATGAAAGAGCAACTCGTCGAACTGATCAGCAAAATAAGCTCGGGCTGTATGGGCGCCGAGGAGATCGAGCAGATTGCCAGCGACGCGGCGCAGGCCTATGCCGACCCGCAGGCCTTCCTGCAGGCCAACCCGGACATCAATTACGACGACAGCTTCCCGATCCCGCTCGGCGAGTGGGTAGTGGTCGGCAGCCTGCCGGATATCGTGCTGTTCCAGGCCGACAGCTACGACCAGCTGTTCGAACAGATCGTCGCCTCGTTCGGCAAGGACGTGGCGTTCGTCCTCAAGCCCAAGGATCTGCGCAAGGTCGAGCCGCTCAAGGCGCTCAACCGCATCCAGGTGCAGATGAGCAGCCTGTATCCGGAAAAGGGCGGCTACGTGCTGGTGGATTTCAGCGAGCCGCTGGATGACGAACTGCAAATCGCGCTGGTCTACACCTGCGACCTCGAGCGGGTCATGGCCCTGTGCGTGGAGATCGGCATCTACGCGGCGCCGGCCTATGAAAGCCTGCGCGCCGAATTGTCGGAGTAGTCCAGATCTGCAGGGCGAGCACGCTACGCCGCGGCCCTCGCCCTTTGACCGCCCGCCCGATCATCGCCCAGACTCGTCGGGCATCGCCTCGCCACGGAGTCCCGCCATGTTCGGCACCCACGATCTCGCCCTGTTCATCCTCTCCGCCCTGCTGCTGAACATGGCCCCGGGGCCGGACTCGCTGTTGATCATGACCCGCAGCGCCAGCCAGGGCTGGCGCGCCGGTTCGGCCGCGGCGCTGGGTATCGGCGCCGGCACCTGCGTGCACATCCTCGCCGCCGCCCTCGGCCTTTCCGCCCTGCTCGCCACCTCGGCCACCGCCTTCACCCTGGTCAAGCTGATCGGCGCCGCCTATCTGATCTACATCGGCCTGCGCATGCTGCTGGCGCAACGCCCGAACTCAGCGCCGAACAAAAACCCATCGGCGCTCGAGGCGCTGCCCTACCGGCGCATCTTCCTCCAGGGTTTTCTCACCAATGTGCTGAATCCCAAGGTGGCGCTGTTCTTCCTCGCCTTCGTGCCGCAGTTCATCGCTCCCGAGGCCGAGCACAAGGCCCTGGCCTTCGTCCTGCTGGGGCTGATCTTCAACCTCAGCAGCCTGCTCTGGTGTCATTTCCTGGCATTCTTCACCGCCTACGCCCGCAGCAAATTGCGTGTCAGCCGTTCCGCTAAGCTCTGGTTGACGCGCCTGATCGGTGGGCTGTTCGCCGCGCTCGGCGTCAAGCTGGCGCTGGCCGAACACGCCTGATACTTCGGAGAAAACCACACCCATGGCCCTGCACATCTGGCTGCTCTACCTCACCGCCGTCATCGGCCTGTCGCTGACGCCCGGCCCCAACGGTTTGCTCGCCCTCACCCATGGCGCGCTGTACGGCCACCGCCGGGCGCTGTGGACGGTGGCCGGCGGCGTGCTCGGCTTCGTCGTGTTGATGGCCTTGTCGATGTTCGGCATCGGCGCCCTGCTGCAGGCCTCGGCCGATGCCCTGACGCTGCTGAAATGGGCCGGAGGCGCCTACCTGATCTGGCTCGGCATCCAACTCTGGCGCGCCCCGGCGCTACATCTCAGCGCCCCGGCCCAGGCCGCGCGCAAGTCCGCCCCGGCGATGCTCCGGCAGGGCCTGCTGTCGGCCGTGTCCAACCCCAAGGTGATCCTCTTCTACGGCGCCTTCCTGCCGCAGTTCCTCGACCCGCAGCGCGACCTCTGGCTGCAGTTCGCGGTCATGGCGCTGACCTTCGCGGTGACCGAAGGCTGCACCGAATACCTGTTGGCGCGCCTCGCCCACCGCGTCCGCCCCTGGCTGCAACGCAGCGGCAAGGCCTTCAACCGCTGCTGCGGCGGGCTGTTCGGCCTGATGGGCGCGGCCTTGCCGCTGACCCGCTGAGCACGGTTCGACCGCCCCGCCGATGGGTATCACTGCGCTCAACCCATCCTATGAGTAGACAGCCAAACCTTCAGGGTGAGGTCGGCTGCGGCTTTACCAGCGGCGTCTGGCCGTCCGAGAACAGCCAGGCACCAGGCTCGCCGGTTGCGTCTGGCTGGCGTTGCGGGTGATGCGGTGCAACTGGCCGGGCGCCTCGTACCAGGCATCGCCCGCCTTGAAGCGCTGCACCGCGCCGCCGTCGAGCGCGGACTCGACTGCGCCGCTGGCCACCACCACGAACACCGGCCCCGGATGGCTGTGCGGCCGCGACTCGGCGCCGGGGGCGAAGTCGACGCGCAACGCCTTGGCCTGCGCACTCGCGATGGCCGGCAGCTTCGCCGCGGCCAGCGGCGTGACCTCCGCGTCGCCGGCGCCACCGCGGGCCAACGCGCGGCACTGGCCTGGGCCGAGGCGCTGACTCTGGTGGCCGAAAAGCACGCGCCGGAACCGCACGCACCGCGCCTGGCGCGGGCGCGGATGAAGGAGGACGGGGCGTTCGACACGATCCTGGCCACGTACCGCTGAGCGTCGCGCGCTCAAGCAGAGCGACAGCGCGAGCAGAGCGTTAACGGCGCCGCAGCGGCTCGAGCAACGCGTTGAGGCCGTTGTGGTCGATCTCATGCATCAGCGCCAGCAGCCGGCCGAGCTCGCCCTTGGGGAAGCCTTGGCGGGCGAACCAGCCGAGGTAATTGCCGGGCAGATCGGCGATAACGCGGCCCTGGTACTTGCCGAAGGGCATGGTGCGGGTGATCAGGAGTTGCAGGTCTTCGGGGTTCACGGAACGTCTCGCCGGAAGGGAATGGATGGCGGCCGCATGGTGCCATGCGGGTTAACGCAGCGCTGGGGAAAATACCCGCCACGCCGCGATACGCGGGCTCAGGGCTGGTCCGGGCGGATGGCGAAGCCTTCCTTGTTCTCGCTGACGATGCGGAAGCGGTAACTCTCCCCCGCCGCCACCTGCACCGCCCGCTCACGCCGCAGACGGCCCTTGCCGCACAGCGTTTCGTCCTGCTCGTCCGCGGCGATGCCCACCACCCGTGCGCCCGCCGGCACCTGAAAGGTCGCCACCTCACCCACGCCGATGCGTGCAGCCACCTGACGATCCACCAGCACCGCCACATAGCAACCGCCGCCGAGCATGCCGAGATCACGGTTCACCACGATCTGCCCGCTGCCATCCACGGGTTGCTGGTAGGCCAGCAGGCGGTCGCCGGGCACCGCCTTCACCTGCTCGAGATCGGCGCGGTAGGACGAACAGCCGGCCAGCAACAACAGCGGCAGAACAGCAAGAATCGAACGCATGGAGCCCTCCTTGGGCAGGTGACGGAGCCGCTTCAGTATTGGCCGTACTGGGTAGCCGCTCAAGCAAGTTCTTATCGACCGATCTGGCCGAAGCGGCGAAGCGATTCTGGTGAGGCGATGAACGCGACTGCCACTGAGGTTTGCCTGCTCGCGGCTTGATAGACAACAGCGGATTCGTAGGTTGGGTGGAGCGCAGCGATACCCAACGAGGTTTCGATAGCGCGGCGTTGGGTATCGTCGCTTCGCTCCTCACCCCAACCTACGGGGCCAAAGTTACAGGCAGATGCGGAGCGTCTGGGGCGGTATTCTCACGCGGCTCGTGGGAACGATCGAGCCAGCGGCCGGCCGAGTTCGTCCTCTGCACGGGCGAACCTGACCAGGCAAGGAATGCCTACACCTCAAACAGACCTATCTGAGCGCCCGCGGCCAACCTGTGCTATGGCAGTTGGACATTCCAACTCCAAGCACAGGAGGACCAGACCATGCCGCAGGCGGTGCTGCTCGATATCAGTGGCGTGCTCTACGAGGACGACCAGCCCCTGCCGGGGGCGGTCGAGGCGGTGCGGGCGTTGCAGGCCAAGGGTTGCCCCTTGCGTCTGGTCACCAACACCTCCCGCCTCGGCAAGGCGGCCATCCACCGGCAGCTGACCGGCATGGGCTTCGCCGTGCAACCTGAGCAGATCTTCAGCGCGCCGCAGGCCGTGCTTCGCCACGTGCGGGAACACGGCTTGCGGCCCTATTGCCTGATCCATCCGAACCTCGAAGAAGAGTTCGCCGACCTGCTCGATCCGCCGGCCCCCGATGCGGTAGTGCTCGGCGACGCCGAGATGCGTTTCGACTACGCCCACCTCGACCGCGCCTTCCAGTTGCTGATCGCGGGCGCGCCGCTGATCTGCATGGGCGACAACCGCTACTTCCGCAGCCACGGCGCCCTGCATCTGGACGCCGGCCCCTTCGTCCGGGCGTTGGAATACGCGGCGGGCAGCATCGCCTTAGTGCTCGGCAAACCGGCCGCGGGGTTCTTCGCCAGCGCGCTGGCCGACCTCGGAGTCAGCGCCGAGCAAGCGCTGATGATCGGCGACGACGTGGCGGCGGATATCCAGGGCGCGCTGGCGGCCGGCCTGCACGCCTGCCTGGTGCAGACCGGCAAGTACCGCCCCGGCGATGAACTGAAGGCGCCGACGGCCGGGCTGGCGAGCGATCTGGCCGAGGCGGTGGTGCGCTACTGCTGAGCAAGCTAGGGTGGACTCGCGCAGCAGTACGCCGACGGAGTCTGGATCAGGCTCAGCGGCGAACTGTTCGCTGGCGCTCCTGAGCCCGCCCTAGGTGCTTCATCCCAGCCCCACTACCAGGACACAGCCAACATACTGCAACCGCAGCAGCGCGTTGGCGCCCCTCTCCCATTTATGGGAGAGGGGCTGGGGGAGAGGGTAAAGGCCGGCCAAAACGCCAACCTGTGCGGTCACCTCAGCCGCGAATCCGCGCCACCAACCGCGCCTGCAACTTCTCCAACTCGGCCACGTCGGCCTTGTTGGCCGCATGCATGCCCAGCCCCTGCCCCGCATAGCGCGGCACGATGTGCATATGAATGTGGAACACCGTCTGCCCGGCCGGCGCACCGTTGAACTGCGCCACCTGCACGCCCTCCGGCTGCAACTCATCCACCAGCACGCGGGTGAGCTTCTGCACCGCCAGCATCATCTTGCACAGGTTGTCCGGGTCGATATCCAGCATGTTGCGCGCCGCCGCGCGCTTGGGGACCACCAGCGTGTGACCGTAGGACTGCGGAAACAAGTCGAGAAAGGCGAGCACATCGTCGTCCTCGTAAAGTTTGAAGCAAGGTGCGTCGCCTTTGATGATCAGGGCGAAGATGTTCTGCGGGTCGTAGGTGCCGTGCAGGCTCATGGTGGTCTTCCGCTGCTAGGGGTCAGAGGCCGCCAACCATACCGGCTTCGCGCCTGCGAGAAAACGCCCCTTTGCCTCGGCTTGCCCCTGAAATCGCGCTGGCTCATGCAGCTTCCCAGGACGTGCCGACGCCGCCCCTTCCCGTCCCGAGGTGCGGTCGGTATCTTCAGCCTCCGCGCCACCGGAATTCCGCACCATGTACCGACTGCTAACCCTTGCCCTGCTGATCTCGCTCTCGCTCGCCGCCCAGGCGCAAGTGGAGGTCACGGCCGTACAGCACGCGCGCATCGGCCAGGTGCTGGCGGTCAAGGTTTCCGAGGACATCGCCCCCGGCGACTACGAAGCGCTGATCAAGGGTCTGCGCACCCATCCCGGCAAGTTCGCCCGCAAGATCCTCCTGCTCGACAGCATCGGCGGCAGCGTTGCCGAAGCGGTGCGCATGGGCCGCGTGCTGCGTGAGTTCGGCTTCGACGCCCTAGTGCCGCGGGATGGCATCTGCCAGGGCAGCTGCATCTACCTGCTCGCCGCCGGCAACCAGAAGCTCGTGCGCGGCCCCGTGGGCCTGCACCGTCCCTACTATCCCGGCGGCGACTCGGCGCGCGATCTTTCGCCCAGCGCTGGCAATCCGCTCCACTATCTGCGCGACATGGGCGTGGCGCCGAGCCTCGCCCAGGACATGCAACAGATCGCCCCACAGCGCATGCGCGAACTCTCTAAGGACGACCTGACGCGCTACCGCCTCAACTGAGCGAGGCGCGGCGTTAGCTAGGCAGCCTGGACATCTATTGGTGGAAAACGCTGCGCGGTTTTCCACCCTACGAGGGTCTGAATTTCACGTAGTGTGGACAACGCTTTGCTTGTCCACCGCCGCGAAGGTTCAGGTAGCACCGAACGCTCCAACGACGATTATCGCTGCGTTGACCTACGCGGCCCCACCCTTCCTACGCAGCAAAAGCCCCTCTCCCCCGCCCCTCTCCCGTAAACGGGCGAGGGGAGAAAAGCGAAGCGTCACGTCTCGACGCCGCTCCACTGTTTGTTCATCAGAACCACTGATCGTTACGCTTGCGCCGCACCCGCAGCAGGGCGGGCAAGATCAGTCCGGCGAACAGCCCGGCACCGGCGATGCTGCCGCCGTAGATCATGTAGCGCATCAGCACCTGCTTATTCTCATCGCCCAACTGCGCCTGCACCTCGCGCAACTCGGCGCGGGCTTGGCTCAGTTCGCTGTCTAGCGCGGTGCGCGCCGCCTGCAATTCGTCAATCAGCACCTTGCGCGAATCCAGCGTCTCCTGCATGCCCTGCACGCGGGTCTTCCAGGTGTCGTCGATGCCTTTCAGCTCGGCCTGGAGCTCGGCCACCTTCTGGTCCAACTGGGGCAGGCGCTCGGCTTGGCCGGGCACTTCCTGCAGATCGCGGCTGGCAATCCACACGGTGTCGCCATTTTCGCCGCGCACCTGGCTGTAATCCTCCTGGGTGCGCAACAACTCGACCTTCTGCCCGGAGCTGAGCGTCCCGACAATGCGATAACCGTCGGTCGGGCCACTGCGCACATAGGTAGTCAGACTATCGCTCACCCAGCGCGCATTGTTGGCGGTCTCCTCGGCCTGCGCCGGGGCACCGGCCGCGAGCAGGCCGCCTAGCAGGTAGGCAGCGATGGCGCGGATCTGGAGCGGGGAAACACAGGCGGGGAAATGACGGGATCGGGGCATGGGGCAATCTTCACATGACAATAGAACGAATCCCGGCGAACGGGCGCGATAGAAGCCGGCCAGGCGAATTGTTGGAGTGATGGAAGACGGGAGGGTTGTGGCCAGGTAGCGAATGGCCATGCAATCCACCCGGTGGACCGACAGCAGACAGACACCTGGCGTCTGGGTGGAGTTCACCCGCGGCAATGCCAGTGGATAAGCGGTATGAAGTGGCCAATGGCTACACAGCCAGGCTGTGGACTGTCCATCAAAGCAGGCTCGAATCCACGTGCATGCCTGCCTAATATGTCGGGTGTTCAGCAGTTCTGGTTCAGCCTGAACAACGACAGGCTTGATTAATATTCTCCAAAATAAGCAAGGCAACGCCATGAACGACCTCCCCCTGCAAGACATCGCCGCGCCGGAAGGCGTCTGCTACGGCTGCGGCAGCCGCAATCCACACGGGCTGCACGTCAAGAGCTATTGGCATGAGGATGGTGTGCATGTCATGGCCGAGCATGTGCCTGAGGCCAAATATTGCGGCTGGCCGGATCTAGTGTACGGAGGGCTGATCGCGATGCTGGTGGATTGCCATTCGAACTGGGCAGCGATGGCCTACCACTACCGTGCGGAACACCGCGAGGCGGGAAGCCTGCCGCGCATCGACTGCGTCACTGGCAACCTCGGCATCAAGTTCATCAAGCCGACCCCGATGGGTCTCCCGCTCACCTTGCGGGCGAAGGTAGAAGGTGATGTGGGGCGCAAGACTCGGGTGATCTGCGAGGTTTATGCCGACGGCGTGCTCACCGCGGTGGGCGACTCCATTTTTGTTCGCGTGGATACCGAGCAATTGGCAGCCGCCGCCCATGGCCGCGAGGGTTCACGCTAACTGCTTGCTTGCCTCGATCCATAGTTCGTTGAGCGAAGTCGCCTGACATGCATTGGTGGACAACGCTTTGCTTGTCCACCGTCATGAAGGTTCAGGCGACACCGAACACACCTTTCAGAAGGCCGAGCGGAATCGTTGCGTGAGAGCCGCGATGGACCAGAGATGGCCCTTCGCGGCGGGCCCTGGAGCAGGATTGAGTGAGGGGAGTCGAGCGCAGCGAGACCCGGATGGAGGGGCACAGACCTTTTGGTCCCTTTTGGGGCAATGCCAAAAGGAACTCGCCCAGCAGGGCGAAACCTGGGTTAAGGGTCGAGGGAAGGCCAAGCCCGAACGCCGGGGTCATGCACGATGGGTATCGCTGCGCTCGACCCATCCTACGGTTGCGACGGCAGAGCGTGGGAGCGATCGAACGATCGATCGCAGTGCTCAACCCACCCACGCAGGCAAAAGCCCCTCTCCCCCGGCCTCTCTCCCGTAAACGGGCGAGGGGAGAAAAGCCTCAGGCTTCGACCTGACTCCACTGCTTGGACAGGCGCTTATCCGACACCGCCATCTTGGTGCCCAGTTGCTGGGCGAACAGCGACACCCGGTACTCCTCCAGCATCCAGCGATACAGCACCAGTTCCGGGTCGCGTTTGCCTTCCTGGGCGTGTTTGGCGACGCGGGCTTTGTATTGCTCCCAGTAGCCGGCCAGTTCGCCGCTCCACACGCGGTCGCGCTGGAGTTGGGCGCCGATCTTGTCCAGACGCTGATCGATGGCCTTGAGGTAGCGCGGCACTTCCTTCAGCCATTCGCCGGGGGTTGCGCGGACGAAGCCGGGGTAGACCAGGTTGGCCAGTTGCTGCTTGATGTCGTTGAGCGCCATGGCCTGGGCCAGGTCGATCTTGCCTTTGAAGCGCTTTTGCAGGCCGTGCCAGAGCTTGAGGATCTCCAGCGTCAGGCGAGCCAGGCGTTCGGCGTGTTCGGTCCAGTTGCCACGCTTTTTCTCGGCCAGGGCGGCCAGGGTGGCGCCGTCGCGGGGAAGCAGGCTCTCGCCTTCGAGGATGCAGCTGTCCAGGCTGGCCAGGAGGATGTCCTCGACCAGCGCGTCGACGCGACCCAGTTCGCGATACAGCAGGCCGAGTTCGGTGAGGCCCGGCAGTTTGCCGCGCAGGAACTTGGCGGGTTCGGCCAGTTGCTGCAAGAGCAGGCGCTGCAGGGCGCGGCGGTGCTGGAATTCGGCTTCGGCCTGGGTCGGGAAGCGCTCTTCCTTGACCACCCCGCCCTCCTCCACTAGCGCCGGGAACACGGTCATGGAGAGGCCGGCGATCTTCTGCTGGGTCTTTTCCGCGACCTGGGCGAAGGCCTTGGCTTCCACCGGTTTCTGCGCCTTGTCGCTCTGCGGGATGGCCAGCGCGGCCTGGCTGGCTTCGGCGAAGCGGGCGGTCAGCTCGGCCAGGTCGCGGCCTTCGCCGAGGAACTTGCCTTGGGCGTCGACCACTTCGAGGTTCATCTGCAGATGGTTTTCCAGCTGGGCTTCGGCTTCCTGCCAGGCCTCGTCGGACACCCGCGCGCCGGTCATGCGCAGCAGTTCGCGGCCGAGCGCCGTGGGCAGCGAGCCGTCGGCGAAGACGATCTTGCTCAGCGCGGCGCCGACGAAGTCCGGCACCGGCACGAAGTTCTTGCGCAGCGCCTTGGGCAGGTTGCGCACCAGGGCCACGCACTTGGCTTCCAGCAGCCCCGGCACCAGCCATTGCAGGCGCTCGGCCGGCAGTTGCGGCAGCAGCGGCGCCGGCACGCGCAGGGTCACGCCGTCGCGCGGGTGGTTGGGCTCGAAGTGGTAGCTCAGCGGCAGTTGCAGTTCGCCGAGGCGCAGGCTGTCCGGGTACTGCGCGGCGGTGACTTCCTTGGCCTCGCGGGCCAGTACGTCTTCCTCGCGCATGATCAGCAGCTGCGGGTTGCCGGCGCTCTCGCGCTTGTACCAGCTCTCGAAGCTGGCGGTCTGGTAGATGTCCGCCGGCAGGCGCGCGTCGTAGTAGGCGAACAGCGTTTCTTCATCGGCGAGGATGTCGCGGCGGCGCGCCTTGGCTTCCAGCTCGTCCATGCGTTCGAGCAGTAGGCGGTTGGCGGTCAGGCACTTGGCGCGGCTGTTGATTTCGCCACGCACCAGGCCCTCGCGGATAAACAGCTCGCGCGCCACGGTTGGGTCGATGGGACCGTAGTGCACCGGGCGGCGGCCGACCACGATCAGGCCGTACAGGGTGACTTGCTCGAAGGCCACCACTTGGCCGCGTTTCTTCTCCCAGTGCGGTTCGAGGTGGTTCTTCTTGACCAGATGCGGGGCCAGCGGTTCGATCCAGTCCGGCTCGATCTTCGCCACCATGCGCGCGAACAGCTTGGTGGTTTCCACCAGCTCGGCGGTCATCAGCCATTGCGGGCGCTTGCGGGCGATCACCGTCGAGGGGTGAATCCAGAAGCGCCGCTGCCGCGCGCCGAGGTAGTCACCGTCCTCGGTCTTCTGGCCGATCTGGCTGAGCAGGCCGGAGAGGATGGCCTTGTGCACCTTGGCGTAGTCGATGGAGCGTTGGGCCTGCTCATCCTTCGGTGGAAGAGCGCTGCGCGCATCTTCCACCCTACGCGGCGCCTCGGCGGGGCCGCTCTTCGTAGGATGGCGCTGAGCGGAGCGATGCCCATCACCCTGGGCGGCATGGGTATCGCTGCGCTCCCCCCCCCCTACGGCGCGTTCGTGGCCGACCGCGGTGGACAAGCCTGCGGCGTTGTCCACCCTACGGCCTGCGGGGCGTGAATCGGCCTTGTGGTTGCCTGACAACTGCAGTTCGCGGGCGATCAGCACCAGCTGGCGGTGGGCGTCGCGCCATTCGCGCAGGCGCATGTAGTTGAGGAAGTTCTTCCGGCACCAGCTGCGCAGCGGGTTAGAGCCCAGCGCCTGGCGCTGTACCTCGAAACCGCGCCAGAGGTTGACCAGCGCGGCGAAGTCGGAATCCACGTCCTTCCACTGCGCGTGCGCCTGGTCGGCGGCCTGCTGGCGGTCCATCGGCCGTTCGCGCGGGTCCTGCACCGACAGGGCGCTGGCGACGATCAATATCTCCTCGAGGCTGCCCTGCTTGGCGGCTTCCAGCACCATGCGGCCGAGCCGCGGATCGATGGGCAGGCGCGCCAGCTGGCGGCCGACCGGGGTCAGCTGGCCCTCGCGGTTGACCGCCGAGAGTTCCTGCAACAGGGTGAAGCCGTCGCTGATCGCCTTGCCTTCCGGCGGTTCGATGAAGGGGAAGGCCTCGATCTCGCCGAGGCGCAGATGCAGCATCTGCAGGATCACCGCGGCGAGGTTGGTGCGCAGGATTTCCGGATCGGTGAACTCCGGGCGGCCGAGGAAATCTTCCTCGCTGTACAGGCGGATGCAGATGCCCGGCTCGACCCGCCCGCAACGGCCCTTGCGCTGGTTGGCGCTGGCCTGCGACACGGCCTCGATGGGCAGGCGCTGGACCTTGGCGCGGTAGCTGTAGCGGCTGATGCGCGCGGTGCCGCTGTCGATCACGTAGCGGATGCCCGGCACGGTCAGCGAGGTCTCGGCGACGTTGGTGGCGAGGACGATCTTGCGCCCCGGCAGAGGCGCGAAGATCTTCTGCTGCTCGGCCGGGGTCAGCCGCGCGTACAGCGGCAGCACTTCGGTGAAGCGCAGGTTGGCCTTGCGCAGCGCCTCGGCGGCCTCGCGGATCTCGCGCTCGCCGGGCAGGAACACCAGCACGTCGCCGGGGCGCTTGCCTTCGCTGCGCTCGTGCACGGTGATCTCGTCCAGCGCGGCGAGGATGCCCTGGTCGATAGTGAGGTCGTCGAGCAGGCTTTCGCCCGCCTCGTCCACTTCGGCGGCCAGCGGCCGGTACCAGGTGTCGACCGGGTAGGTGCGGCCGGAGACCTCGACGATGGGCGCATCGTGGAAGTGCTTGCTGAAGCGCTCCAGGTCGATGGTCGCCGAGGTGATGATGACCTTGAGATCCGGGCGGCGCGGCAGCAGGGTCTTCAGGTAGCCGAGCAGGAAGTCGATGTTCAGCGAACGCTCGTGGGCCTCGTCGACGATGAGGGTGTCGTACTTCTCGAGGTAGCGGTCGTGCTGGGTTTCGGCCAGCAGGATGCCGTCGGTCATCAGCTTGATCAGCGTGCTGTCCTTGCTCTGGTCCTCGAAACGCACCTGGTAGCCGACCAGCTCGCCGAGCGGCGTGCCGATCTCCTCCGCCACCCGCGTGGCCACGCTGCGCGCCGCCAGCCGGCGGGGCTGGGTGTGGCCGATCAGGCCGTGCTGGCCGCGGCCGATCTCCAGGCAGATCTTCGGCAGCTGGGTGGTCTTGCCCGAACCGGTTTCGCCGGCGATCACCAGCACCTGATGCTGCTGCAGCGCGGCCTTGATCTCGTCGCGCTTGGCGGCGATCGGCAGGGCGTCGTCGTAGCGCATGGCCGGCACGCTGTGCCGGCGCGCCTCGACCTTGGCGCAGGAGGCCTGGAAGCGCTCCAGCCACTGCGCCAGCTTGGCCTCGTCCGGCTGCGCCTGCTTGCGCAGCTCGTGGAGCTGGCGGCGCAGGCGATGGCGGTCGGCGAGCATGGCCTGGTCGAGGTTTTTCAGCAGGTGGTCAAGGGCGGGAATCGAATCGGTCATCGGACACAGGCGCGCGGTTTTTCAGAGGGTCGCGATTGTCGCAGATTTTGCCGGGGGCGCGGTCGCGTGGGCGTAGGTTGGTGCTGAGCACAGCGAAGCCCAACGCCACGGGACCCGACTCCACACGTTGGGCTTCGACGCTGCGCGCCTCAACCCGACCTACGGCGGCTCAGGCTTGTAGGATGGGTTGAGCGCAGCGATACCCATCAATCCGGCAAGCGATGGGTATCGCAGGCTCAACCCATCCTACGATTGCCTCCCACGGCTCGTCCCGTTCAGCTTTCCTGAATGGCGACGTAGCGCGCGTGGGCGGTGAGCACGTCCTGGCCGGCGCAGCTCAGGCGCACCGGCAGATTGAGGCGGGCGCGGCCGCGTTTGCGGAGTTGCTCGAGGAAGCCTGGCCAGTCCTCGGGCAACACGGCTTCGGCGGCGAACTCGGCGGCGGCCGGCGCGAGGTAGTCGCATTCGAAGTGCTGGATCACCAGCGCGGCGGCAATGCTCTCGCGCCGCATGGCGTCGAACAGCAGGGTCCAGCCGGCGGCGATGGCCAGGGTCGCCAGGCTGCCGCCGAACACCGTGTCGTGCGGATTACGGTTCGGCGCGTGCGGCGCGCTCAGGCGCAGGCGGCCGGGCGCGCTCGGCTCGACGCGCAGGGCCATGGCCACGCTCAGGGGAATGTGCTCGTGCAGGTAGCGCGTCAGCGCTGCGGCGCGCGCGATGTCCACTTCGGTCAGGTCGGTCATGGCGTTCGGGCATGGCTAGGGATGCCCTCTATGGTATGCCCCGCCATACCGGCGGTCGACCACGGCGCGCCGGCCAGTCTCAGCTGCGCGCCCTGCCTGCGCCGGACGCGGAAACGACAAAGCCCCGCCGGAGCGGGGCTTTGTCGATCAAGCGAAGACTCAGGCCTTGGCGGCGATCTTCTTCAACTCTTCGTCGCGCAGTTCGCGGCGCAGGATCTTGCCGACGTTGGTGGTCGGCAGCGCGTCGCGGAACTCGACGGCCTTCGGCACCTTGTAGCCGGTAACGTTGGCGCGCATGTGTTCCATCACCTGCTCCTTGGTCACCGTGGCGCCCGGTTTGGCGACCACGAAGACCTTGATCACCTCGCCGGATTTCTCGTCCGGCACGCCGATGGCCGCGCACTGCAGCACCCCTGGCAGGGTGGCGAGCACGTCTTCCAGTTCGTTCGGGTAGACGTTGAAGCCGGACACCAGAATCATGTCCTTCTTGCGGTCGACGATGCGCATGTAGCCGTCGTCCTGAATCACGGCGATGTCGCCGGTCTTCAGCCAACCATTGGCGTCGAGGATCTCGTCGGTGGCTTCCTGGCGCTGCCAGTAGCCCTTCATCACCTGCGGGCCCTTGACGCACAGTTCGCCACGCTCACCCATGGGCAGGTCGTTGCCGGCATCGTCAATGACCTTGCACTCGGTCGACGGCACCGGAATGCCGATGGTGCCGACCTGGATGTGCTGGAACGGATTGACCGACACCACCGGGCTGGTCTCGGTCATGCCGTAACCCTCACAGATGCCGCAGCCGGTGACCGCCTTCCAGCGCTCGGCGGTGGCCAGTTGCAGGGCCATGCCGCCGGAGAAGGTGGCCTTCAGGGCGGAGAAATCCAGACGGCGGAAGTCCTCGTTGTTGCACAGGGCGACGAACAGGGTGTTGAGGCCGACGAAGCCGGTGAACTTCCACTGCGACAGCTCTTTCACCGTGCCCGGCAGGTCGCGCGGGTTGGTGATGAGGATGTTGTGGCCGCCGATCAGCATCATCGCCATGCAATGGAAGGTGAAGGCATAGATGTGGTACAGCGGCAGCGGGGTGATGAGGATTTCACAGCCTTCGTTGAGGTTGGAACCCATCAGCGCCTTGCTCTGCAGCATGTTGGCCACCAGGTTGCGGTGGGTCAGCATGGCGCCCTTGGCCACCCCGGTGGTGCCGCCGGTGTATTGCAGCACGGCGATGTCATTGGCCTGCGGGCTGGCTTCGCGCACGGCACGGCCGCGAGCCTTTGCCATGGCCTCGGTGAACTTCACCGCCTGCGGCAAGTGATAGGCCGGGACCATCTTCTTCACGTACTTGACCACGCTGTTGACCAGCAGGCGCTTGAACGACGGCAGCAGGTCGCCGACTTCGGTGACGATCACGTGCTTGATGCCGGTCTTCGGCAGGACCTGCTCGGCCAGGTGGGCCATGTTGGCCAGGCACACCAGCGCCTTGGCGCCGGAGTCGTTGAACTGGTGTTCCATTTCCCGCGCGGTATACAGCGGGTTGGTGTTGACCACGATGAGGCCGGCGCGCATGGCGCCGAACACTACCACCGGGTATTGCAGCAGGTTGGGCAGCTGCACGGCGATGCGGTCACCGGGTTGCAGGTCGGTGTGCTGTTGCAGGTAGGCGGCGAAGTTACCGGAGAGCTCGTACAGCTCGCCGTAGGTGATGGTCTTGCCCATGTTGCTGAATGCCGGCTTGTCGGCAAAACGCTCGCATGACTGTTTCAATACCGCCTGAACATTCGCGTACTGGTCGGGATTGATCTCGGCAGCAACCCCGACGGGGTACTTGTCCTTCCAGAAGTTCTCGGTCATGGAAGCCACTCCTAAGCAACAGCTAATCGTCACCGCGCAAGGCGGTTGGTTGTTGTGTTTTTCGATCGTTTCCGCCCGTGGGGGCAGGAAAAAAGCGCGCCGAGAGTAGCAGCTTTGCCCAGTAGCGAATAGCACCAAACCCGGCCCTCCCAGTCAAAAAAAAGACCGAAAGCCAGGCTTTCGGTCATTTCTTATGCAAAGCCCTGAACTAGCCGATGAATGGCCAATCGACCGGCCTTCTGGGTGCCGGTCCAGGGCAAGGTTCAGAGCCTGTTCACGATTTCGCGAGCTAAGGCCAGACAAGGCGACAATGGCTGAGGACGCGGAGTTTACGAGTTGTAAATGAGCAGTACTCGTTGCACTCGCCCTTCGGGCCGCGCTAAAGCGCGTTAGCCGCAAGCGGCTTTCCGAAGCCATTTTCAACGCCGGATGGCCGACGCGCAGCAGATCGTGGGCAGGTTCTCAGGCGATATCGCGCAGCTCGCGGCGCAGGATCTTGCCCACCGGCGTCATCGGCAACGCCTCCTTGAGGACGATCTGCTTGGGTACCTTGTAACCGGTGAAGTTCTCTTTGCAGTAGGCCTTCAGCTCTTCGACGGTGAGGCTGCGCTCGCGCGGCACGACGAACAGCTTGACCGCCTCGCCGGACTTCTCGTCGGGCACGCCGATGGCGGCGCAGCTGGCCACTTTCGGGTGGGCCATGACCACGTCTTCGATCTCGTTGGGATAGACGTTGAAGCCGGAGACGATGATCAGGTCCTTCTTGCGGTCGACGATGCGCACGAAGCCGTCCGGGTCGATCACCGCGATGTCGCCGGTCTTCAGCCAGCCGTCGGCATCCAGCACCTCCGCAGTGGCGTCGGGGCGCTGCCAGTAACCCTTCATCACCTGCGGGCCCTTGATGCACAGCTCGCCGCGCTCACCGAGCGGCTGTTCGTTACCGTCGTCGTCGATGACCTTGAACGCCGTACCCGGCACCGGAATGCCCACGGTACCCAGACGCCCCAGCTCGCCGCGCGGGTTGGAACTGGCCACCGGCGCGGTCTCGGTCAGGCCGTAACCCTCCACCACCGCGCAGCCGGTGGTCTGCTGCCAGCGCTCGGCGGTGGCCTTGACCAGCGCGGTGCCGCCGGAGTTGGTGAGCTTGAGGCCGGAGAAGTCGAGGTTCTTGAACTCCGGATGGCTCATCAGCGCGACGAACAGGGTGTTGAGGCCGAGCAGGCCGGTGAAGCGCCACTTGCTCAGCTCCTTGACGAAGCCGGCGATGTCGCGCGGATTGGTGATCAGCACGTTGTGGTTGCCGTTGACCATCATGCACATGCAGTTAAGGGTGAAGGCGTAGATGTGGTACAGCGGCAGCGGCGCGATGATGATTTCCTGACCCTGCTTCATCAGCGGGGTGCCATCCGGGCCGAGTTGGCCGAGGCAGGCGTCGACCTGCAGCATGTTCGCCACCAGGTTGCCGTGGGTCAGCATGGCGCCCTTGGCCACTCCGGTGGTGCCGCCGGTGTACTGCAGCACGGCGATGTCCTCGAGGCCGACCTTGATCGGCTTCAACCCGTGGCCCTGGCCCTGCTTGAGCACTTCTTTGAAGGCCAGCGCCTGCGGCAGATGGTAGTCGGGGACCATCTTCTTGACGTGCTTCACTACGCTGTTGATCAGCCAGCCCTTGAGCGCCGGCTGCAGGTCGCCCATGCGCGCCTCGATCAGGTATTCGATCTCGGTGTCCGGCAGCACGTCCTGGACCAGATGGCCGAACAGGTTGATGTACACCAGCGCACGCACGCCGGCGTCCTTGAACTGGTGGCGCATCTCGCGTGCGGTGTACAGCGGGTTGGTGTTGACCACGATGAGGCCGGCGCGCATGGCGCCGAACACGGCGATCGGGTACTGCAGGATATTGGGCATCTGCACGGCCAGGCGATCGCCAGGCTTGAGATCGGTGTGCTTCTGCAGATAGGCGGCGAAAGCCCCGGACAGCCGGTCCAGCTCGGCATAGGTCAGGGTAATGCCCATATTGCTGTAGGCCGGACGGTCGGCGAATTTCTTGCACGAACGCTCGAACACCTCGATGACCGACTTGTAGGCCCCCAGGTCCAGTTCGTTGGGTACGCCGGCCGGGCGTTTGTCGCTCCAGAACTCAGGTTGCATTGTTGTTATCCCCATTACCTGAAAGTGTGTCGGGCCCACGCATTAGCTTCTGTACGAAAGCCTCCGAGCGCAGGTAGTTTTCGTACAGAACCTAGGGCTGCCCGGACGTTAGCAGCTATAACCAGGGGCGCAAATAGTTGGCGGCGGGTAATAGACCGTGTGAATCTTGCGTCTAGCGGCCCGGAATGATTGCCCCCTGCGCGATATAAGAACAGGCTGCTTTATTAAGTACACCCTGCCTTCTGGCTAAGTGACCGTTGATGCCTCGACTCTCGGGCCTGCTGGCCCTGATCACCGCCCTGTTGTGGCTGCCGGCCGCCCATGCCGCGCCCCCGCTGCGCCTGGCGACCCTGGATTATCCGCCCTACAGCTCGCAAGCACTGCCGAACGGCGGCAGCATCGTCGAACTGGTTACCCGCGCGTTCGCCAGTCAGAACCAACCGGTGCAGATCGACTTCCTGCCCTGGGCGCGGGTGCGCGCCGACCTGCACGCCGGCCGCTATCAGGGAGCGCTGGCGCTGTGGCCGCGGGAAGTGATAGAGGAGAAGCTGATCGCCTCGCGGCCGCTGTTCTACAGCGAGCTGGGCTTCTTCGTGCGCCGTGACACGCCCGTCGAGTTCACCAGTCTGGATCAGCTCACGGGCCGCAAGGTCGGCATCGTGCGCGGCTACGGCTATCCGCGCGATGTGCTGCAGTCGGGCTTTCGCGGCGAGGAAGCGGTGGACGACCTGAGCAACCTGCGCAAACTGGCCGCCGGGCGCTTCGACCTGGTGTTGCTGGAGCGAGTGGTCGGCAATTTCCTGCTCGCCCGCCATGCCGAATTGCGCGGCCAACTGGTCTGGCAGGGCACGCCCCTGGCGCGCATCCCGCTGTTTGCCGGCTTCCTCCCGCCGCGCCCCGGCGAGCCGGATTGGGCGGCGATCTTCGAGCGCGGCCTGCGCGCCCTGCACGAGAGCGGCGATTACATGCAGATCATTCGCCGGCACAACAGCGTCACCCCCTGAGAGCCTGCCCACCATCTTTTGAGCAGAACTTGCGGGTAACGCCTCTCGGTAATTTTGTGCGTTTGCCCACCTCTCTCTGCCCCGGCCGCTCTTGCGCCAGTGGCAGCGGGGAATTTTCGAGATCGTGATCGGCCCCTGGGCAACCGCCGAACGGGCTTCACCTGATTCCGACCGCCATGCACAATGCGCCGACCTCCGGGCATAAGGAACCGCCATGCGCCACGATGACTTCTGGCTGACCGCCAGCGACGCCGCCCCCCTGTTCGTCAACCGCTGGCTCGGCGAACAGCCGCCGAAGGCGGTGCTGATGCTTGCCCACGGCATGGCCGAACACAGCGGCCGCTACGCCCGCCTCGGCGCGGCGCTGGTGCAAGCCGGCTACGCGCTCTACGCGCCGGACCAGCGCGGCCACGGCAAGACCGCGCAACGCGGCGTGCTCGGCCTGTACGCCGAAAACGGCGGCTGGCAGCGGGTGGTCAATGACCTGGCCAACCTCAACCAGCACATCCGCCACCACCACCCAAACACCCCGGTGATCCTGCTCGGTCACAGCATGGGCAGCTACATCGGTCAGGCCTACCTGCTGCAGCACAGCGCCGAGGTGCAGGCGGCGATCCTCTCCGGCTCCAACTACCAGCCGCTGGCGCTGTACCGCGCGGCGGCCGCCATCGCCCGTTTCGAGCGTTGGCGCCAAGGTCCGACCGGGCGCAGTGCGTTGCTCGAATTTCTCTCCTTCGGCTCGTTCAACAAGGCGTTCAAGCCCAACCGCACGCCGTTCGACTGGCTCAGCCGCGACCCGGCGGAAGTCGACAAGTACGTCAGCGACCCGCTGTGCGGCTTCCGCTGCACCAATCAGCTGTGGCTCGACCTGCTCGAAGGCCTGCAGCAGATCACCCCGGTCGCCAACCTGGGCAAGATCGCCCACGACCTGCCGCTGCTGGTGCTCGGCGGCGCGCGCGACCCGGTCAGCGCCGGCCAGCGCCTCGAAGACCTGGCCAACGCCCTGCGCCGCGCCGGCCTGCAGCGCGTCGAGCTGAAACTCTACCCCGAGGCGCGCCATGAGCTGTTCAATGAAAGCAACCGTGACGAGGTCAGCGCCTTCATCATCGCCTGGCTGGACACGGCCCTCGCCCCGCAGGCGCATGTGCCGAATCTGCAGAGCGCCTGAGGCGCAGCTTTAGTGCTCGCCCCCGGGTTGTGATAAAAGACCCGGGCCATTTCAGCGCGCCGCGCAGCCCTCAGTCCGCTACGCGGCGCAGCCCACCGATTGTTAGATAGAAGGTTCCCAAGCCATGCCGCAAGTCAGCAACATCCCTTACGCAGAGCTCGAAGTCGGGCAAACCGCCAGCTACAGCAAGACCGTCGAAGAGCGCGACATCCAACTGTTCGCCGCCATGTCCGGCGACCACAACCCGGTGCATCTGGATGCCGAATACGCCGCCGCCACGCCGTTCAAGGAGCGCATCGCCCACGGCATGTTCAGCGGTGCGCTGATCAGCGCCGCGGTGGCCTGCGAGATGCCCGGCCCAGGCACCATCTACATCGGCCAGACCATGAGCTTCACCCGTCCGGTGAAGTTCGGCGACACCCTCACCGTGCGCCTGGAAATCCTCGAGAAGCTGCCAAAGTTCCGCGTGAAGGTCGCCACCCGCGTGTTCAATCAGAACGACGAACTGGTGGTCGATGGCGTCGCCGAAATCCTCGCCCCGCGCAGCAAACAGACGGTCACCACGCCCGAACTGCCGCCGATCAGCATCGGCTGATGGCCTTGCGGGGCGAGCCAGCTCGCCCCGTTTCCTCTCTTCCCGCTCCCTCCCCCTGCCGTGCACAACCGTTCAGCGGTTATTGTTTGGCTATGTCCCTGTTACGTGTTGCGCAGTTTTTTGTAGGGAGGGTTAGTCGCGTAGCGGCGTAACCCACCAGCGCTGCCGCCCTGAACATCGGTGTCCAGCAGGGTTGGTGGGTTACGCCTGCGGCTAACCCACCCTACGAATCTGCGCACAACCGTTTAGCGGTTATTTTTTGATCAGCTTGCAATTAATTAAATGCTTATTTAAATAAAAGACATGCCAACTCGCCGAACCTGTTTCGGATCTCGCGAGCTAGAGTCAAACAAGGCAAAAACGGCTGAGGAAGCGGAGTTTACGAGTTGTAAATGAGCATTCTGAAGCCGTTTTTAACGCCGTTTGGCCGACGCGCAGCAGATCCGAGACAGGTTCTCAGAGGCCAGCCATGTCCATGCCCCGCGCACCCGGCCGCCCCAGCGGCGATCCCCAGCAGCGCGAAGCCCTGCTCGATGCCGCCCTCGCCGCCTTCGCCCACACCGGCATCCACGCCGCCAGCCTGCGCAACATCGCCCGCCAGGCCGGGGTGACGCCGGCGCTGGTCAACTACTACTTCGGCACCAAGCAGCGCCTGGTCGAGGTGGTGGTGGAAGAACGCCTGCTGCCGCTGATCCAGAGCCTGGGCGAGCGCCTGCAAGCGGCCGGTGACAGCCCGCTGGAACTGGTCGAGGTGTTCGTTCGCGGCCTCAGCGAGACGGTCAGCCAGCATGCCTGGCTGCCGCCCTTGTGGGTGCGCGAGATTCTCTGCGAAGGCGGCCTGTTGCGCGAACTGCTGCCGCAGCGCATCGCCCCGCTGGTGCCGCTGCTGCTGGCCCAGCGCTTCGCCGCGGCACAGGCGCGCGGGGCGCTGAACCCGCAGCTCGACCCGCGCCTGCTGGTGGTTTCGCTGATCGGCCTGACGCTCCTGCCCTATGCCGCCGCGCCGCTGTGGCGCGGCATCTTCGCCAACCCGCAACTGGGTGACGAAGCGCTGATCCAGCACACCCTCGCCCTGCTCGAACGCGGGCTGGAGGTTCCCCATGCGCCCTGAATCGCACCCAGTTCTCGCCCTGCTGCTGCTCGCCACCCTGACCGGCTGCGAGCCGCAGGCTCCGACCGCGCTGCTCGGCACCCTGGAATGGGACCGCATCGCCCTGCCAGCCGAGTCCTCGGAGCGCATCTTGCGCTGGGCCGTGGCCGAGGGCGAGCAGGTGCAGGCCGGGCAACTGCTGCTGGAACTCGACCCCAGCCGCCAGGACGCGCGCATCCGCCAGGCCGAAGGCGCGGTGGCCCAGGCCGCGGCCAGGCTGACCGAGCTGAGCAATGGCGCACGCCTGGAGAACATCGAGGCGGCGCAGGCCACCCTGGCCAGCAGTCGCGCCACGCTGATCGACGCCGAGCGCAACTTCCAGCGCATCGCCGCCCTCTATCAGCGTGGTCTGGTCGCCATCGCCGAGCAGGACAGGGCTCGCGCCAGCCGCGACCAGGCCCGCGCCGAGGTCAGCAACGCCGACGCGCGCCTGCGCGAATTGACCAACGGCACCCGCCCGGAACAACTCGAGCAGGCTGCCGCCGCGCTGGAAGCGGCGCGCGGCCAACTGGCGCAGCAGCAGGTCGATCGTGCGCACCTGAGCGTGCATGCGCCGCGCGCCGGGCGGGTCGATGCGCTGCCGTTCAAGCCCGGCGACCAGCCGCCGGCCGGCGCCGTGGTGGTCAGCCTGCTGGTCGGCGACGCGCCCTATGCGCGGGTGTTCGTCCCCGCCCCCCAACGCTCGCGGCTGGCCATCGGCGACCGCCTGCGCGTGCAGGTCGAAGGCGTCGAGCTGGTGTTCGACGCGCGGGTGCGCAGCATCCGCAGCGAAGCCAGCTTCACGCCGTTTTTCGCCCTCACCGGCGACGACGCCAGCCGCCTGGTGTACCGCGCCGAACTGCTGCTCGAAGGCGACGCCGCGCGGCAATTGCCCGCTGGCCTGCCGCTGAGCGCCGAGCCCAGCGAGGATGGAGAGTGACGATGAACGGCGCCGAGCTGGTGATCCGCGCCCGCGGGCTGAGCAAGCGCTTCGGCCAGCTGACCGCGGTCGACCACCTCGACCTCAGCGTGCGCCGCGCCGAAGTGTTCGGCTTCCTCGGCCCCAATGGCAGCGGCAAGTCCACCACCATCCGCATGCTCTGCGGCCTGCTGCTGCCCAGCGAGGGCGAGATCGAAGTGCTCGGCTGCCAGATCCCGCGCGATGCCGAGGAGCTGAAACGCCACATCGGCTACATGACCCAGAAGTTCTCCCTGTACGAGGACCTCAGCGTCGTCGAGAATCTGGAGTTCCTCGCCACAGTCCAGGGCCTGGACAAGCGCGCTGGGCGTCGGCGCATCGCCGAACTACTGGAACGCTACTGGCTGGCCGACCGCCGCGACCAGCTGGCCGGCACCCTCAGCGGCGGCCAGCGCCAGCGCCTGGCCCTGGCCGGCGCGGTGCTGCACCAGCCCGCCCTGCTGCTGCTCGACGAACCGACCAGCGCGGTCGACCCGCAGTCGCGTCGCGAATTCTGGGATTCGCTGTTCGAGCTGGCCGAGGCCGGCACCACCCTGCTGGTCTCCACCCACTACATGGACGAGGCCGAGCGCTGCACCCGCCTGGGCATCCTCGACACCGGCCGCCTGGTCGCCGACGGCAGCCCACGCGAACTGATGGACGCCCTGCCCGGCCACCCGCTGCTGCTCGAATGCGCCCAGCCGCGTCAGGCCCAGCGCGCGCTGCAGGGCATGCCGCAGGTGCTGGCGATGGCGCAGATCGGTGCCGCGCTGCGGGTGCTCGGTGCCACCGCCGACGCCCGCGAACAGATCGAACAGCGTCTGCGCGAGCAGGGCATCGGCGCGCAGGTGGAGGAAACCGAGGCGAACCTGGAGGACGTGTTCGTCAGCGTCACCCGCAAGCCGCTGGCGGAGGCGCAGACCCCATGAACCTGCGCCGTCTCGCCGCCATCGTGCGCAAGGAATTTCGCCAGATCCGCCGCGACCGCCTGACCCTCGCGATGATCGCCGGCATCCCGCTGATGCAACTGGTGCTGTTCGGCTACGCCATCAACCTCGACGTGCGCGGCCTCGACGCCGCCGTGCTGGACCAGGCTAACAGCGCCCGCTCGCGCGAAGTGGTGGCCGAGATCGGCGCCAGCCAGGTACTCAACCTGCGCTACCGCCTGAGCACGCCGCAGCAGATCGACGAATTGCTGCGCCAGGGCCGGATCAGCGCCGCGCTGGTGCTGCCGGAAGACTTCGAGGCGCGCCTTGAGCGCCCGGACCGCGCGCCGCTGCAACTGGTGGTGGATGGCTCCGACCAGACCGTACAGGCCGCCGCCCGCCAGCTGAGCGCCTACCCGCTGCCGGGCTGGCCGCAGCGCAGCGGCGTGGAGGTGGTGAACTTCTACAACCCCGAGCGCCTGGCGCCGATCAACACGGTGCCGGGGCTGGTGGGGGTGATCCTGACCATGACCATGGTGCTGTTCACCGCCATCGCCCTGGTCCGCGAGCGCGAGCGCGGCAACATGGAAATGCTCATCACCACGCCGCTGTCGCCCTGGGAGCTGACCCTCGGCAAGGTGCTGCCCTTCATCGGCATCGGCCTGATCCAGGTGACTGTGGTGCTGGTGGCCGGCTACCTGCTGTTCCAGGTGCCGGTGCGCGGCTCGCTGCTGCAGCTGTACCTGGCGGCGCTGCTGTTCATCATCGCCAGCCTGGCGCTCGGGGTGTTCATCTCGACCCTGGCGCACAGCCAGTTCCAGGCCATGCAGATGGCGTTCTTCACCTTCCTGCCGCAGATCCTGCTGTCCGGCTTCATGTTCCCCTTCGCCGGCATGCCCAAACCGGCGCAGTGGCTGGCCGAGCTGTTGCCGCTCACCCACTTCCTGCGCCTGGCGCGCGGCATCATGCTGCGCCAGGCCGGCCTGCTCGAGCTGTGGCCGGAGATCCTTGCCCTGCTGGTGTTCGCCGCGCTGATGCTGAGCATCGCCGTGACCCGCGTGCATAAACGCCTGGATTGAGCCGGCGGCACTCACGGTTGACGTACCCTGTAGGTTGGCGTTGAGCGCAGCGATACCCAACAAGGAGTGCGCAGCACTCCCCATGAGTTGCCAGCCACCCCGCTAGCCGGTTCTGCGAACCGGGTGTTGGGCATCGCAGGCTCAGCACCAACCTACGTCGAGGCTGTGCCAACCGAACCGGGGAATTTCAGGCGAAAAAAAGGCGACCGAAGTCGCCCAAATTGCCTTGCGTGCCCGTTACTGAACCGATTAGCCCTGCCTGCGCTTGTGCGAATCGCTCCAGATGAAATAACCGACGCCAACGAAGAAGGCGCCCATCAGTAGCACCGTGCCGATGCCGGCGATCACCACCGTATCCATGAACATGTGAGCCTCCCGCGCTGTGCTTCGTTTCGATGGGTTCAAGATACCGAGGCGGGAGCGCGGGAGAATTGACCTGGATCAATAGAGGCGAGGGTTGCGACGCCGCAGGCGGGACAGAATGCAGAACGCCCGGCGAGTGCCGGGCGCTTGCATCTCTACTGGGTTCAGGCGGCGAAGCCGCCATCGATGGTCAGGCTGGCGCCGGTGATGTAACCGGCTTCCGGGCCGGCGAGGTAGGCGACGAAGCTGGCGATTTCTTCGACCCGGCCGTAGCGCCCCACGGCCATCAGGCCTTTGAGGCTATCGGCGAACTCGGAATTTTCCGGGTTCATGTCGGTGTCGACCGGGCCCGGCTGCACGTTGTTCACGGTGATGCCGCGCGGGCCGAGATCGCGGGCCAGGCCGCGGGTCAGGCCGACGATGGCCGCCTTGCTCATGGCATAAGGGCCGCCACCGGCGAACGGCATGCGTTCGGCGTTGGTGCTGCCGATGCTGATGATCCGCCCGCCCTCGCCCATGTGCCGGGCCGCCGCCTGGCTGGCGACGAACACGCTGCGCACGTTGACCGCCAGGGTGCGGTCGAAATCTTCCAGGCTGAACTCGTCGAGCGGCGCAATCGCCAGCACCCCGGCGTTGTTGACCAGCACATCGAGACGCCCGAAAGCGTCCACCGTGGCCGCCACCGCGCCGCGCACGGCCTCGGCGTCGGCACTGTCGGCGCGCAGCGCCAGGGCCCGGCCACCCGCCGCTTCGATGCTCTGCACCAAGGCGTCGGCCTGTGCTGTGGAGCTGGCATAGGTGAAGGCGACGCTGGCGCCTTCGCGGGCCAGGCGCTTGACGATGGCCGCGCCGATGCCGCGCGAGCCACCTTGAACCAGGGCGACCTTGCCGGTGAGGGTGAGTGCGTTAGCGGTGGTATTCGACATGATCTGTTCTCCAAAAAGTCAGGCGAGTTGCCTGGTGTGGGCGCAGTATCCGGCGAGAATTACTTACCGATAAGCCATCAATCGCTCTATTCTTTCGATACTAAAAGTTTACGGTGCCCGCCATGGAAACCCTCAACAGCATAGAGTGCTTCGTCCGCAGCGCTGAGCTCGGCAGCTTCGCCGAGGCCTCGCGGCAGCTGGGTCTGACCCCGGCGGCGGTGGGCAAGAATGTCGCCAAGCTGGAAAGCAATCTCGGCGTGCGCCTGTTCCATCGCAGTACCCGCAGCCTGAGCCTGACCGAGGCTGGCGAGCGCTTCCGCCAGGAAGTCAGCGGCGGCTTGCAGAGCATCCAGAGCGCCATCGCCAATCTGGCCAACGTCGGCGGGCAACCCGCCGGCACCCTCAAGGTGAGCATGGGCAGCAGTTTCGGCCGCGACTACATCCTGCCGCTGCTCGGCGACTTCCTCGCCCGCTACCCGGCGATCACCCCGGACTGGCATTTCGACAACCGTCAGGTCGACCTGATCGGCCAGGGCTTCGATGCGGCCATCGGCGGCGCCATCGACCTGCCGCCCGGGGTGGTCGCCCGCCAGCTGGCGCCGGCGCACCGGATTCTGGTGGCCTCGTCCGCCTATCTCGCGGCACGTACGCCGATCCGCACGCCGGCCGACCTGGCCGAGCACGACGGCATCCGCCTGCGTTCGCCACAGACCGGACGCATCCGCTCCTGGCCGCTACGCAACCGGGGTCATGAACAAGCGGCATTGGAGATGCGCACGCGGATGATTCTGAGCGACCCGGAAGCCGCCTGCCAGGCCGCCCAGATGGGCCTGGGCGTGGCCCTGGTGAGCCTGCCGCACGCGCTGATTTACCTGGAGCGCGGGACTTTGCAGCGGGTGCTGCCGGACTGGTATGCCGATGGCGGTTCGCTGGCGTTGTATTTCGCCGCGCAGAAACTGCTGCCGGGCAAGACCCGCGCCTTCGTCGACTTCATCGTCGAGCAGTTCCGCGAACAGCGCCTGGCCGAGCGCTTCTCTGCGCTGTGAGAGGCTAGCGCTTCTTCGGCTTGCCCTTGGACTTCTTCTTGCCCTTGCTCAGCGGCATGGCCCGTTCGAAGGCCTGGCGCACCTCGTTCAGGCGCTTGTCGTTGAGATCGTGAATGCGCTTGTCGCGCTCGACGCTAAGGTCGATCAGCTTGTCATCGTTGCTCATGCGGGCGACCAGATCAGGCGGAAAGTCAGGTTCAGGCGCGGCGCGCAGGCTTTGCGCGTCTTCGCCACTTGATGTTGCCAATGATGCTGTGTCGCGCCGGCCATGACCAGCAGCGATCCGTGGCCGAGTTCCAGCGAATGCTCGATGCGCGTCTGACCCGTGCGGCGCAGGTCGAAACGCCGACTGCCGCCGAGACTCAGCGAGGCCACCAGTGGATTCGGTCCCAACTCGGCCTCGTCGTCGCTGTGCCAGCCCATCGAGTCCTGGCCGTCGCGGTAGTAGTTGAGCAACACGCCATTCAACGGCTGGCCGCATTCGCCCTCGACCCGTCGGCGGATCTCCGCCAGCAGCGGCGTCCAGGGCAACGGCCGATGCAGCAAGCCGGAATAGCGATAGCTGGCCTCGGCATCGCCGTACCAGGCGAGCAGCCGCGGCACCGGGTGGTTGCGCCCGTGGATAGTCACCTGCGGCTGCTGCCAGGGCGTCTGCGCCAGCAGTTCAGCCAACCAACGCTCGGCCGTGGCAGCTTCCAGCCAGTTCGGATGAAAGCGCAGCTCGGCGTTCGGCAGCAGCAGCGGACTATCGGCAAATAGGCTCACACCACCCCTCGCAGCTCAAACTTCGACATCCACCCACAGGCCTTGGCGCGGCAGGTTCTCCAGCAGCGCCTGGTCTTCCTCGGCCACCTCGCCGGCGGCCAGCTGCTCGGCGCTGTAGCCCTGGCGCTGACGCCGACGCTGTTCCTCGCGCAGGCGCTCGGCGACCTCCGACGGGTCGCGCTGCTGCAGGCCAACCCCGCCCTGCTGGGCACCGGCCTGCGCCGGCGTCACCGGCTGGATGTCCGGACGCGGTTTGACCGGGTCCTGCTGGGCAGTCACCGGCTGCAGGCTGTGGGGAATAGGTGGCAGCATCTTCGCGCCTCGCGGGCGTTCCTCCTTTGGTCAGACTGTCGGCCGCCTGGCCATCGCCTTGAGATTGCGCTCACTACACTTGTCTCTCAAGTCGTCCCGCGCGTCTTTGAGCCTGTTTACGATCTGCTGCACCGCGGCCATACCGCGTTAAAAATGGCCTCGGGTTGCTCATTTACCGCTCGTAAACTCCGCTCCCTCGGCCATTTTTGCCTTGTCTGGCTCTAGCTCGCGAGATCGTAAGTAGGCTCTTTGGCCTTGGCGGCGGCCTTCCGTTACCATAGCCGGCTTTTTCAGACGGGAGACAGGCATGGCGCAGTATGAACCGGGGCAACGCTGGATCAGTGACAGCGAAGCGGAGTTAGGCTTGGGCACCATCCTCATGCAGGATGACCGCATGCTCACCGTGCTCTACCCGGCGACTGGCGAAACGCGCCAGTATTCCCTGCGCAATGCCCCGCTGACCCGCGTGCGCTTCGCCCCCGGCGACGAGATCACCCACTTCGAAGGCTGGAAGATGGCCGTCCAGGAGGTCGAGGACATCGACGGCCTGCTGGTCTACCACGGGCTCAACGGCCACCACCAGGAAACCAGCCTGCCGGAAACCCAGCTGTCCAACTTCATCCAGTTCCGCCTGGCCAGCGACCGCCTGTTCGCCGGCCAGATCGATCCGCTGGCCTGGTTCTCCCTGCGCTACCAAACCCTGGAACACACCAGCCGCCAGCTGCAATCGACGCTGTGGGGGCTGGGCGGCACTCGCGCGCAACCCATCGCGCACCAGCTGCACATTGCCCGCGAAGTTGCCGACCGCATCGCCCCGCGCGTATTGCTCGCCGACGAAGTGGGCCTGGGCAAGACCATCGAGGCCGGCCTGGTGATCCACCGCCAGCTGCTCTCCGGGCGCGCCAGCCGGGTGCTGATCCTGGTACCGGAAAACCTCCAGCACCAGTGGCTGGTGGAAATGCGCCGGCGCTTCAATCTGCAGGTCGCGCTGTTCGACGCCGAGCGCTTCGCCGAAAGCGATGCCAGCAACCCCTTCGAGGACTGCCAATTGGCGCTGGTGGCGCTGGAGTGGCTGGTCGACGATGAGCGCGCCCAGGACGCCCTGTGCGCCGCCGGCTGGGACCTGCTGGTGGTCGACGAGGCACACCATCTGGTCTGGCACCCGGAACACGCCAGCCCGCAGTACAAGCTGGTCGAGCTACTGGCCGGGATCATCCCCGGCGTGCTGCTGCTCACCGCCACCCCGGAACAGCTCGGCCAGGACAGCCACTTCGCCCGCCTGCGCCTGCTCGACCCGAACCGCTTCCACGACCTCGAGGCGTTCCGCGCGGAAAGCGCCAACTACCGGCCGGTCGCCGAGGCGGTGCAGGAGCTGCTGGATCAGGGTCGCCTGTCCGAGGCCGCGCACAAGACCATCCATGACTTCCTCGGTGACGAAGGCGAAGCCCTGCTCGCCGCGGTCAGCGCTGGCGATAGCGGAGCCTCCGCCCGCCTGATCCGCGAACTGCTCGACCGCCACGGCACCGGCCGTCTGCTGTTTCGCAACACCCGCGCCGCGGTGCGTGGCTTCCCCGAGCGCCAGCTGCATCCCTACCCGCTGCCCAGCCCGGACCAGTACATGGAGCTGCCGATCGGCGAGCACGCCGAGCTGTACCCGGAAGTCAGCTATCAGGCCCAGGTGGAAGGCGGCGAGGAAGAGCGCTGGTGGCGCTTCGACCCGCGCGTCGACTGGTTGATCGACACCCTGAAGATGCTCAAGAAATTCAAGGTGCTGGTGATCTGCGCCCACGCCGAAACCGCCATGGATCTGGAAGACGCCCTGCGCGTGCGCTCCGGCATCCCGGCCACGGTGTTCCACGAGGGCATGAGCATTCTCGAGCGCGACCGCGCCGCCGCCTACTTCGCCGACGAGGAATTCGGCGCCCAGGTGCTGATCTGCTCGGAAATCGGCAGCGAAGGCCGCAACTTCCAGTTCAGCCACCACCTGGTGCTGTTCGACCTGCCGGCCCATCCGGACCTGCTCGAACAGCGCATCGGCCGCCTCGACCGCATCGGCCAGAAACACACCATCCAGCTGCACGTGCCGCATCTGGAGAACAGCCCGCAGGAGCGCCTGTTCCAGTGGTATCACCAGGCGCTGAATGCCTTCCAGGCCACCTGCCCGACCGGCAACGCTCTGCAGCACCAGTTCGGCCCGCTCCTGTTGCCGCTGCTGGAAGGCGGCGATGACGACGCCTGGCAAACCCTGGTGGACGAGGCCGCGGCCGAGCGTGAGCGCCTGGAAACGGAGCTGCACGCCGGTCGCGATCGGCTGCTGGAACTCAACTCCGGCGGTGCCGGGGAAGGCCAGGCGCTGGTCGAGGCCATCGCCGAGCAGGACGACGAATACGCCCTGCCGATCTATATGGAAGCGTTGTTCGACGCCTTCGGCATCGACAGCGAGGACCACTCGGAAAACGCCCTGATCCTGCGCCCCAGCGAGAAGATGCTCGATGCCAGCTTCCCGCTCGGCGACGACGAAGGGGTGACCATCACCTACGACCGCGAGCAGGCGCTGTCGCGCGAGGACATGCAGTTCCTCACCTGGGAACACCCGATGGTGCAAGGCGGCATGGACCTGGTGCTGTCCGGCTCGATGGGCAACACCGCGGTGGCGCTGATCAAGAACAAGGCGCTGAAACCCGGCACCGTGCTGCTCGAACTGCTGTTCGTCAGCGAGGTGGTGGCGCCGCGCAACCTGCAGCTCGGCCGTTATCTGCCGCCGGCGGCCTTGCGCTGCCTGTTGGACGTCAACGGCAATGACCTGGCCAGCAAGGTGTCGTTCGACAAGCTCAACGAGCAACTGGAAGCCGTGCCGCGCAGCAGTGCCAACAAGTTCGTCCAGGCCCAGCGCGAGCCGCTGAGCCAGCAGATCAACGCCGCCGAGGCCAAGATCGCGCCGCGCCACGCCGAGCGCGTCGCCGAAGCCAAGCGCCGCCTGGATGCCGATCTCGAGGAAGAACTGGCGCGCCTGACTGCCCTGCAGGCGGTCAACCCGAGCGTGCGCGACAGCGAACTGGACGCCCTGCGCAACCAGCGCGAACAGGGCCTGGCCATGCTCGACAAGGCCGCCCTGCGCCTGGAGGCGATTCGCGTGCTGGTGGCCGGCTGAGGCCTTGCTCCCCTCTCCCACTTGTGGGAGAGGGGCTGGGGGAGAGGGTCGCGTTAACAGCCCCTCTCCCCAACCCTCTCCCGTAAACGGGAGAGGGAGCACTCCCCATCAAACCCGCGTCCTACAGGTTGTAGGATGGGTTGAGCGCAGCGATACCCATCACTCCGTGGCGATGGGTATCGGCGCTGCGCGCCTCAACCCATCCTACGATCAGTCCATCAGGCCGCAGCCAATCCGGCGCGCATGGCCGCCGCATCGCGGCTGAAGCAACGCGCCGCCTGTACCAGCGCCAGCATGGTCAGGAACAGCGCCAGCGGAATCAGGTACATCGCCCCGTGCAGCCCCACCGCCTTGTGGGCCTCGCTCAGCACCGCCACCCCCTCGGCCGCCATCGCCGCGTGGGCGAAGTAGTCGGACAGCGAACCGACCACCAGCGGCCCCATGCCGCCGCCGAGCAGATACAGGCCGGCGAAGAACAGCGCCATCGCCGTGGCGCGCAGCCGCGGCTCGATCACGTCCTGAATCGCGGTGTACACGCAGGTATAGAAGTTGTAGGAAAACAGCCAACCGATGCTGAAGATCGCCACGAACACGGCGATGTCGATCTTGCCCTGCGCCAGCGCCGTACCGGTGGCGACGGCGGCGATCAGCATCGACAGCGCGCCGAACAGCAAACGGCCGCGCTCGGAGCGCTGGTGCAAACGGTCGGCGATCCAGCCGCCCGCAGTCAGGCCGAACAGGCCGGTGACCCCGACGATCACCCCGGCCGCCACCGCCGCCTGGCCCAGCGGCATGAGGAAATAACGCTGCAGCATCGGCACCATGAAGGAGTTGCAGGCATAGGTGGCGAAATTGAAGGTCAGGCCGGCGACCACCAGCCACCAGAAAGTGCGGATCGCCAGGACCTTGCGCAGCGGCCGCTCGACCGGCTGCGCCGCCACCTGCACGGTTTCCGCCGCGCCGCGCCGCGGTTCACGGATGAAGAACATGAACAGCGCCAGCAGCAGCCCCGGCCCGGCGGCGATGAAGAACGGCGCGCGCCAGCTGTCGAAGGCTTCGACCATGGCGCCGATGGTGAAGTAGGCCAGCAACAAACCGAGCGGCAGGCCGAGCATGAAGATGCCCATGGCCCGCGCACGCTGCCGGCTGGGAAACAGGTCGCCGATCAGCGAATTGGCCGCTGGCGCGTAGCTGGCCTCGCCGATGCCGACGCCCATGCGCACCAGCAGAAAGCTCCAGAAGTTCCAGGCCAGACCGTTGACCGCGGTCAGCCCGCTCCAGGCCAGCAGGCCCCAGCCCATGATCTTGCGCCGCGCGCCGGTATCCGCCATGCGCCCCAACGGAATGCCGGCGATGGCATAGATGACGGTGAAGGCGGTGCCGATCAGGCCGATCTGCAGGTCGCTGAGCTGCCACTCGATGCGGATCGGCTCGATGATGATGGCCGGAATGGTGCGGTCGAAGAAGTTGAACAGGTTGGCGAGGAACAGCAGGAACAGAATGCGCCAGGCATTCGACGCGAGGGGGGCTTGCGACATCGGCGGGCTCTCTTGATGTTGTCCTTAACCGCCCCAGGCTAACCCAAAAGCACGGGCCTGAGCGGTAGAACCGGCAAACTAGAGCCTAGGGCGGCGCCTGTCTGCAACCATTCACCTGGCTGATGGCAGAGGATGGCGCCCCCCGCCTCAGCCCAGCGCGGCCAAGGTTTGCCGCCAGTCCGCCAGCCACCCCAGGCCGGCGCGGGTATCGCGCTGATCCGGCTGGTACTCGGCACCGAGCCAGCCGCGGTAGCCGCTGCCCTGCAAGGCGCGCAACGCCGGCTCGAACGCCAATACGCCGCTGCCCGGCGCGCCGCGCCCGGGGCAATCGGCGAACTGCACGTGACCGATGCGCCCGCTCAGCTGGCGGATCGCCGCCGGCAGTTCGAGGCCCTGGCGGGCCATGTGGTAGAAATCCAGCTGCGCGGCGAAATTAGGGTGATCGACCGCGCGCAGCAGCTCGTCCAGCTGCGCCGGGGTATTGATCAGAAAACCCGGCATATCCAGCGGATTGATCGCCTCGGCCAGCAGGCGAATACCCAGCAGCTGGAACTCTTCGGCGGCCAGGCGCAGGTTGCTCACCAGGGTTTCGAGCGCCTGCTCGCGGCTGACGCCCTCGGCCAGGCGCCCCGGCAAGACATTCACAGCCAGTGGCCGCACCATCGCCGCATAGGTCAGCGCCTCGCGCAGCGCCGCGGCAAACTCCGCCCGGCGCGCCGGCACCGCCGCCAAGCCTGCACCGCCGCTCAGCAGATCGCCCGCCGGCACATTGATCAACACCAGCGGCAGGCCGGCGGCCGCCAGCGCTTCCTTCAGGCGCAGCGCCGGCAGCTCGTAGGGGAACTGGATCTCCACGCCGTCGAAGCCGGCGGCGGCCGCCGCGACGATGCGCTCGACCAGCGGCAGTTCGGTGAACAGCAGCGACAGGTTGGCGGCGATTTTCATGGGTGCTCCTCACGATAGAGCTGCACCAGGGTCGCCGGATCGCGCGCCAGGTTGCCCTGACTGGCGTGCAGGCGCATCAGTTGCGCGGCCAGCCCGCTCATGGGCGTGGCGCGGCCCTGCTCGCGCGACAGCTTGACCGCGGTATCCAGATCCTTGAGCAGCGTGCGCACGTGCCACTTGACCGGTTCGAAGCGGCTTTCGGCCATCTGCGGCGCGAGGATCTGCAGCGGCTTGGAATCGGCGAAGCCGCCGGCCAGCGCCTCGGCGATCAGGCTGGCATCGACCCCGGCCTGCTCGGCCAGGGCCACCACTTCGGCGATCACCAGGGCATTGCAGGCGACGATCATCTGGTTGCACACCTTGGTCACCTGGCCGGCGCCGACCGCGCCCATGTGGGTCACCCGCTGCCCCAGGTGAGCCAGCACCGGGCGCACGCGCTGCAGATCCTCGGCCCGGCCGCCGGCCATGATCGCCAGGGTGCCGGCTTCCGCCCCCGGGGTGCCACCAGACACCGGCGTATCCAGCCAGCGCATGCCCGTGCGCGCCTCCAGTTCGGCGGCCATCGCGCGGGTGGCGGCCGGCTCCAGGCTGGAGAAATCGACCAGCAGCTGCCCGCCCCGGGCGCCCTCGACTATGCCAGCGGCGCCGAACACCACCTCGCGAACCACCGCCGTGTCGGCCAGGCAGAGCAGGACCAGATCCGCCGCCTGGCACAGCTCGGCCGGAGTCGCCACTTGCTGCGCGCCGGCGGCCACCAACGGCGCGCATTTGTCCGGCGAGCGGTTCCACACCGTCAGCGGATAACCAGCGGCGAGTAACCGGCGGCACATCGACAGGCCCATCAGGCCGATGCCGGCAAAGGCGAGGGAAGGTAAAGCGACAGTCATGCGCGGGACTCCAATCCATAACGGTGCGACGGGCTAAATGTAAAGGGCCCGCTCGCGGCGGGCCCTACAGCGCAAACGTGCGAGTGGCAAAAAGGCCTAGTCGCCCCTGAGCAAGCGGTCGAGGTCCACCGGTTCGCCGGGGTGGGCATTCAGCTTCTCGCGAATATCCTCGAACATCGCGTCGAAATCTTTGTGGCTACGCACCACCGGGCCGAACTGCGGATGCAGGCCATGCTTGGCAGCAACCCGGGTGGCGACGCTGGCGAAGTTGTACGCCGTATCGCGGCGCAGCTCGAACTCCTCCTCGAACGGCTTCGCGTCGATCTCGCCGACCATGCGAAAGTGCATGAGCGCACCCTCTTTCGGATCTTGGCGCACCTCATAGAACAGATCGATGGCAAATTCCTGCTGGCCCAAACCCGGCAAGTTGGTGAGATGCAGATGACCCGGTGCAAACATGACAACGCTCCTTAGCGTGGGGAAACTCCGTGCATTGTGGCAGCCGTGGCCGCCATGCAGGGAAAACATCCTCCCAGTCTAGACCAACCCTTTCAGTGGCGCGTCGGCGCCTCGGCGCGCTCCTGAATCAGCACCCAAGGCGCCACCACCACGGCCCACAGCCGCGGATCGCGCGTCAGCAGGTCTTCGGCACGCGCCGCCTCGACCTTGCCCACCTGCCCGCTCGCCAGCCAGGCGGCGACGCTGGCCGGGTCGTTTTCTGCCACCGCCAGCGCGACGGCGATCAGGTCCAGGGCCGGATCGACCCACAGCAAGGCGCCGCGGGCAAAAAAGGGTTGCAGTTCTTGCCAGCTGATCGGGGCGGTTTCGCCAAGCAGCTTGGCATAGAGAGTGCTACGTTCTTCTGTCATGACTTGCTCTGTTATAGCGGTTGCGGGTTAGCAAAAAAGGCCGCCATGATAGCGCCGGTCACCAAGCCTGATCGCCGTTTTTCTATACGTTTGTTGCGATTTGGCGACACCGACCCGGCCAGTTCGCCCGCCTCGGCTTCCAAGCCATTCGGCGGGGCCCTACACTGTACCGGTACAGTTACCGGGGGTCTGACCGGGACGTTTCCATAGGAGCCTGACGGGTAGCTCGCCAGGACAAAAACTAGAAGGGTATGAGTGGAGCACATATGAATAACACCATCCGCCACACGCTGCTTTGCACCGCTATCGCCGTCATCGGCCTGAGCGGTTGCTCGAAAGAAACCGACACCATCAAGATCGCCCTGGCAGGGCCGTCCACCGGCGCGGTTGCGCAGTACGGAGAGATGCAGTTCATCGGCGCGAAAATGGCCATCGAGCAGATCAACAAGGCCGGCGGTGTGATGGGCAAGCAACTCGAAGGCGTGGTCTACGACGATGCCTGCGATCCCAAGCAAGCCGTGGCCGTGGCCAACAAGATCGTCAACGACAACATCAAGTTCGTGGTCGGCCACCTGTGCTCCAGCTCCACCCAGCCGGCTTCCGACATCTATGAAGATGACGGCATCCTGATGGTCACCGCCGCGTCCACCAGCCCGGACATCACCAGCCGTGGCTACAAACTGGTGTTCCGCACCATCGGCCTGGACAGCATGCAGGGCCCGACCGCCGGCAACTTCATCGCCGACGTGATCAAGCCGACCAACGTCGCCGTGATCCACGACAAGCAGCAGTACGGTGAAGGCATCGCCACCGCCGTGAAGCAGACCCTGGAAGGCAAAGGCGTCAAGGTCTCCCTATTCGAAGGCCTGAACGCCGGCGACAAGGACTTCTCCGCCATGATCGCCAAGGTCAAACAGTCCGGTGCCGACTTCGTCTACTACGGCGGCTATCACCCGGAACTCGGCCTGCTGCTGCGTCAATCCAAGGAGAAGGGTCTGAACGTCCGCTTCATGGGTCCGGAAGGCGTGGGTAACAAGGAGCTCTCGGCGATTGCCGGCGAGGCCTCCGAAGGTCTGCTGGTCACCCTGCCGAAGTCCTTCGACCAAGATCCTAAGAACCAGGCGCTGGTCGAAGCCTTCAAGGCCAAGAACGAAGACCCGACTGGCCCGTTCGTGTTCCCGGCCTACGCCGCCGTTCAGGTCATCGCCGAAGGCATCACCAAGGCCGGCGACACCGACACCAGCAAGGTAGCCGCCGCCCTGCGTGCCAACAGCTTCGAGACGCCGACCGGCACCCTTGCCTTCGATGACAAGGGCGACCTCAAGGACTTCACCTTCGTGGTCTACCAGTGGCACCAGGACGCGACCAAAACCGTCGCGCAGTAAGCCGTCTGCATGAACCCGAAACCCACTGGCCAGTATGGCAGTGGGTTTTGTCTATCCGCGTGTTACGGACTTCCGCTGCGTCACAAGCGCCGCTGTGCGTGAGGTCCGAGGAGTTAGGCAATGCCTGAACTTAATCACTACCTGCAGCTGTTAATCGACGGTCTGTCGGTGGGCAGTACCTATGCCCTGATCGCCATTGGCTACACCATGGTCTACGGCATCATCGGCATGATCAACTTCGCCCACGGCGAGGTTTACATGATCGGCTCGTACATAGCCTTCATCGCCATCGCCGGCTTGGCCATGCTCGGCTTCGACAACCTGCCGCTGATCATGGGCGCAGCCTTTCTCGCCAGCATCATCGTCACCAGCGCCTATGGCTACAGCATCGAGCGGGTGGCCTATCGTCCGCTGCGCGGCGGCAACCGCCTGATTCCGCTGATTTCGGCGATCGGCATGTCGATCGTCCTGCAGAACACCGTGCTACTCGCCCAGGATTCGCGCGGCAAGGCGATTCCCGACCCGATGCCCGGCGGTTTCGACCTGGTCGCCGGCGGCGCCGTGTCGGTGTCCTACATGCAGGTGTTCATCTTCGTCATCACCTTCGTCGCCATGTACGGCCTGACCCTGTTCATCTCCCGCTCGCGTCTGGGCCGCGCCTGCCGCGCCTGCGCCGAAGACATCAAGATGGCCAACCTGCTGGGCATCAACACCAACAACATCATCGCCCTGACCTTCGTCATCGGCGCCGCGCTGGCGGCGGTGGCGGCGGTGCTGATCAGCATGCGCTACGGCTTCATCAACCCCAACCTGGGCTTCCTCGCCGGCATCAAGGCCTTCACCGCCGCCGTGCTCGGCGGCATCGGCAGCATCCCCGGCGCCATGCTCGGCGGCCTGGTGCTCGGCGTGGCCGAGGCCTTCGGCGCCGACCTATTCGGCGACCAGTACAAGGACGTGGTGGCCTTTGTCCTGCTGGTCCTGCTGCTGCTGTTCATGCCCACCGGTATCCTCGGCCGTCCGGAGGTTGAAAAGGTATGACCCCGACCATGCACAAACCGCTCAAGACCGCGTTTTTCAGCGCCCTGCTGGTACTCGCGGTAGCCTACCCGGTACTCGGCCTGAAACTGACCACGGTCGGCATCCGCCTGCAAGTCCATGGCGCCAGCGCCGCCACCCTGTGGACCATCGCCGCCTGCGCGGTGGCGATGTTCATCTGGCAGCTGCTGCGCGAGCGCCTGGCGGCCAGTTGGAAGGCCGCACCCAACCTGCCAGGCATCCCGGCCGGGGTCAGCCACAAGCTGACGCTGCCGTCGACCCAGCGCTGGATCATCTTCGGTTTGATCGTCGTCGCCCTGGCCTGGCCGTTCTTCGGCTCGCGCGGCGCGGTGGACATCGCCACCCTGGTGCTGATCTACGTGCTGCTCGGCATCGGCCTGAATATCGTGGTCGGCCTCGCCGGTCTGCTCGACCTCGGCTATGTCGGCTTCTACGCCGTCGGCGCCTATACCTATGGCCTGCTCTCGCACTACTACGGCCTGGGCTTCTGGATCTGCCTGCCGATCGCCGGGCTGATGGCCGCGTTCTTCGGCTTCATCCTCGGCTTCCCGGTGCTGCGCCTGCGTGGCGACTACCTGGCCATCGTCACCCTCGGCTTCGGCGAGATCATCCGCATCCTGCTGCGCAACATGACCGAGCTGACCGGCGGCCCCAACGGCATCAGCAACATCGACAAGCCGTCGCTGTTCGGCCTCAGCTTCGAGCGCGTCGCCACCGACGGCATGCAGACCTTCCACGAGTTCTTCGGCCTGCCATACAACTCGATCAACAAGGTGATCTACCTCTACCTGATCGCCCTGCTGCTGTCGCTGCTGGCGCTGTTCGTGATCAACCGCCTGATGCGCATGCCGATCGGCCGCGCCTGGGAAGCGCTGCGCGAAGATGAAATCGCCTGCCGCGCCCTCGGCCTCAACCCCACCGTGATCAAGCTCACCGCCTTCACCCTGGGTGCCAGCTTCGCCGGTTTCGCCGGCAGCTTCTTCGCCGCGCGCCAGGGCCTGATCACCCCGGAGTCGTTCACCTTTATCGAGTCGGCGATCATCCTCGCCATCGTCGTCGCCGGGGGCATGGGCTCGCAGTTGGGGGTGATCCTCGCCGCCATTGTGCTGACCCTGCTGCCGGAGCTGACCCGCGAGTTCAGCGAGTACCGCATGCTGATCTTCGGCGCCCTGATGGTGCTGATGATGATCTGGCGTCCGCAGGGCCTGCTGCCCATGCAACGCCCGCACCTGGAGTTGAAACCATGAGCCGCCCGATTCTTGAGGTGAGCGGCCTGACCATGCGCTTCGGCGGCCTGCTGGCCGTCAATGGCGTGAGTCTGTCCGTGCAGGAAAAACAAGTGGTGTCGATGATCGGCCCGAACGGCGCCGGCAAGACCACCGTATTCAACTGCCTGACCGGCTTCTACCAGCCGACCGCGGGCAACATCCTGCTCGATGGCGAGGCGATCCAGGGCCTGCCCGGCCACAAGATCGCCCACAAGGGCGTGGTACGGACCTTCCAGAACGTGCGCCTGTTCAAGGACATGACCGCGGTGGAAAACCTGCTGGTGGCTCAGCATCGCCACCTGAACACCAACTTCCTCGCCGGCCTGTTCAAGACCCCGGGCTTTCGCAAGAGCGAGCGCGCGGCCATGGAGTACGCCGCGCACTGGCTGGAACAGGTCAACCTCACCGAGGTCGCCAACCGCCCCGCCGGCACCCTCGCCTACGGCCAGCAACGCCGTCTGGAAATCGCCCGCTGCATGATGACCCGGCCGCGCCTGCTGATGCTCGACGAGCCGGCCGCCGGCCTCAACCCGCGCGAGACCGAGAACCTCAAGCAGCTGATCGCCCTGCTGCGCGACCAGTACAACGTCACCGTGCTGCTGATCGAGCACGACATGAAGCTGGTGATGAGCATTTCCGACCACATCGTGGTGATCAACCAGGGCGCGCCCCTGGCCGCCGGCACCCCGGAGCAGATCCGCGGCAACCCGGACGTGATCAAAGCCTACCTGGGAGAAGCCTGATGCTGACGTTCGACAAGGTTTCCACCTTCTACGGCAAGATCCAGGCGCTGCATGACGTCAGCCTGGAAGTCCGCCAGGGCGAGATCGTCACCCTGATCGGTGCCAACGGTGCCGGCAAGTCGACCCTGCTGATGACCCTGTGCGGTTCGCCGCGCGCGGCCAGCGGCAGCATCCGCTATGAAGGTGATGAATTGGTCGGTCTGGACACCTGCGACATCATGCGCAAGAGCATCGCGGTGGTGCCGGAAGGCCGCCGCGTGTTCGCCCGCCTGACCGTCGAGGAAAACCTGGCCATGGGCGGCTTCTTCACCGACAAGACCGGCTACCAGGAGCAGCTGGACAAGGTGCTGCAGCTGTTCCCGCGCCTCAAGGAACGTTTCGAGCAGCGCGCCGGCACCATGTCCGGTGGCGAACAGCAGATGCTCGCCATCGGCCGCGCGCTGATGAGCAAGCCGAAGATGTTGCTGCTCGACGAGCCGTCGCTGGGCCTGGCGCCGATCATCATCCAGCAGATCTTCGACATCATCGAACAGCTGCGCCGCGACGGGGTGACGGTGTTCCTGGTCGAACAGAACGCCAACCAGGCACTCAAGCTGGCCGACCGTGCCTACGTGCTGGAAAACGGCCGGGTGGTCATGCAGGGCAGTGGCGAAGCCTTACTCAGCGATCCCAAGGTGCGCGACGCCTACCTCGGCGGCTAAGTCGCCAACCTCGGCCAACAAAAAGCCCCACTCGGTTCGCCAAGCGGGGCTTTTTGTTGGGTGCCTGGCCATATCGCACCGCGGGCGGCCCAGGGCTGTCTCAGCAAACCTGCACGGCATGGGGCGGCAAGCGATTCGAGCATGCTCCATAATCTTCACGCGCCCGTGTAACAAAGCTGACCGGGCCCTCTCCAATCGATAGGTGCGTTACATGACGTCGGCTCCGGTCGGCGCAGCAGTGCATCCACCCGGGTCCAGGTTGTGGCGAAGTAGCCACCCCGTGCGCCATCAGCCTGCCCCCTCCCTCTTCGCAAGCAGGAGAACACCAGATGAACACCACCACCGCGCTCCACGCCGCAGCCCTGGCCCTGGCCCTCGGCAGCGCCCTGAGCATCGCCGCTGCCCCACTCACCGCCCAGGCGGCCGCCGATGACGAGAAGTGTTTCGGCGTGGCGCTCAAGGGCAAAAACGACTGCGCCGCCGGCGCCGGCACTACCTGCGCCGGCACCGCGAAAAAGGACTATCAGGGTAACTCCTGGAAGCTGGTGCCCAAGGGCACTTGCGAAAAGACCGCCTCGCCGACGTCGCCGACCGGTTACGGCCAGCTCCAGGCCTACAAGGAAAAGGCCTGACCAGCCCGCGCCCAGGTGCTGACGATGAAGCTGGATCGGCCGTCCTCCCCCCTGCATCGCGGCGCCCCCGCGTGCGCGGCACAACTGCCCGCACGCGCCGGGCTGGGGCTCAAGTCCCAGCATTTCAGCGACATCCTCGCAACCGCGGCCGACATCGGCTTCTTTGAAATCCATGCGGAGAACTACATGGTGGAAGGCGGCCCCTTCCACCACTTCCTCGGCCTGATCCGCGAGCGCTATCCGCTGTCCGTGCACGGTGTCGGCCTGTCCATTGGTGCCGAAGGTCCGCTGGATGAAGGCCATCTGGAGCGTCTCGCCCAGCTGCTCGAGCGCTATGAACCGCAGACGTTTTCCGAGCATCTGGCCTGGTCCAGCCATGGCGATCTGTTTCTCAATGACCTGCTGCCCGTCGCTTACGATGAGGCCACGCTGACCCGCGTCTGCGAGCATATCGACCAGATCCAGACCCGCCTGCAACGCCCCATGCTGCTGGAGAACCCCGCCACCTATGTCGAGTTCGCCGGCTCGAGCATGGATGAGGCGAGCTTTATCAGCGAGACCGTCCGGCGCACCGGCTGCGGCCTGCTGCTCGACGTCAGTAACGCCTATGTGTCCAGCATCAACCACCACCGCGATGCTTACGCCTACATCCGCGCCCTGCCCCTGAGCGCCGTGGGTGAGATACATTTGGCCGGCTTCGCCGAAGATGTCGACGGCGCCGGCGACCGTCTGCTGATCGACAGCCATGGCGCCGCGGTCGATGACGCGGTGTGGACACTCTACGCCCAGGTATTGCAACTGCTCGGGCCGACTCCCACGCTGCTCGAACGCGACAACCAGGTGCCCGCCTTGGCTGTTCTGCTCGCCGAGGCGCGCCAAGCCGAGCGTCTGCTGCACGCATCAAAGGTGCCGCTATGAACAGCCAGTCCGCCTTCGCCGCCGCGCTGCTCGACCCCGCGCGCCCTTGCCCGAGTGACCTGAAGACCTGGAACGGCTCGGACCCGGCCAGCCGCTTCGCGGTGTATCGCAACAACGTCTTCAACTCGCTGATCGACGCCCTGGCGGACAGCTATCCGGTGGTCCACGAACTGGTCGGCGAGGCGTTCTTTCGCGCCATGGCCCATGCCTATGTGCACAGCCATCCGCCGCGCTCGCGCCTGCTGGTCGGCTATGGCGAACACTTTGCGCCCTTCATCGAAGGCTTCGCGCCCGCCTGCAGCCTGCCCTATCTCGCCGACGTGGCGCGCCTCGAAGCGCTGCGGGTGCAGGCCTACCATGCCGCCGACCAGATGCCGTTGGCGACCCAGGCGATTGCCGCCGCGTTGACCAGGCCGGAAGGCCTGGGTGAGCTGGTGCTGCGCTTGCACCCCTCGCTTGGCCTGCTCGATTCGCCCTTTGCGGTGGTCTCACTCTGGGCCGCCCATCAGGGCGAGTTGGCGCTCGAGACAGTCGATCCCCTGCAGGCGGAAAACGCCCTGGTGCTGCGCCATGATCTGCAGGTCGAGGTCAGCCGCGTATCGAATGGCAGCGCGCAATTCATCCGCGGCCTGCAACAGGGCCTGCCGCTTGGGCTCGCCGCCGGCCAGGGACAAAGCGCCGAGACTAGCTTCGACCTGAGCGCCTGCCTGGCCCTGCTGATCCGCGCGGGTGCCATCACCGGGTTGCACCCATCACCCCCAAGCACCCCAAAGGCACCGCTATGAACGCTCCTGCACGGCTAGCACATGCTGGCTTTCCCGTCCGCCTGATCGGCGCCTGCATCGACCTGTGCCAGCGTATCCCGCACAGCCTTATCGCGGTCCTTGGGCGCTTCGCCATTGCCGCGGTGTTCTGGAAGTCCGGGCAAACCAAGATCGAAGGCCTGGCCATCGACCTGGTGTCCGGAACCTTCGAGCTGGGGGTACCGCGGCTGGCCGATTCCACCATTCCCTTGTTTGCCAGCGAGTACCAGGTCCCCCTGCTGTCGCCCGAGCTGGCGGCGCATCTCGCGGCGTTCAGCGAGCACTTCTTTCCCGTGCTGATCCTGTTCGGCTTGGCCACGCGCTTCTCGGCGCTGGCCCTGCTCGGTATGACGCTGACGATCCAGCTCTTCGTCTATCCGGACGCCTACCCGACCCATGGCACCTGGGCTGCCGTGCTGCTCTATCTGGTCGCCCGCGGGCCGGGAGTCATGTCTATCGATCAGCTGATCGCCAGGCACTACCGCTGACGCGCTGTCCATGTTGGAGCAAGCGCTGCTCGCGATGCTCCTCTGCCTGCCGCTCGCGCCTACAAGCCATCCAGCGCCCGTTGGCCCTGTTCGAACCAGACCAGCAGGTAATCCGCCAACACCTGCGTGCGCCTGGGCAGCCCACCCTGATAAGGATGCACCAGAAACATCGGGGTGCTGCGCGCCTGATATCCGCGTAGCAACCAGACCAGACTGCCGTCGGCCAGTTCGCGGTGCAGCATGTAAGACGGCAGCCGGGCGATCCCAGCGCCAGCCAGCGCCGCCTTCTTCAGCAGGCTGTAGTGATTGCTCGCCAGGGACCCCGTCACCCGCACCCGAAACAGTTCGTGCTGGCGGTGGTACAGCCACTCCTCAGGGCCGCTGTAGTGGCTGTTCAACAAACAGACGTGCGTGCTCAGCTCCTCTGGCTGCAGCGGCTCACCGTGTTGCTGCAAATAGCCGGGGCTAGCGCAGGTCAGCTCCTGCATGGAGAACAACGGCCGCGCCACCAACCGATCATCCGTCTGCATACCAGTGCGAATCGCCAGATCGAAGCCATCGGCCAGCAGATCGCGATAACCATTGTTCAGCTCCAGCTCGATCCGCACCTGGGGATAACGCTGGGAAAAATCCCGCTGCAACGCATCGAAGAAGGTCTCGCCTAGGGATACCGGCACCGTGATCCGCACCGTACCAGCCGCCTCATCCTTGAGCCGCGCCAGGGTCTGCCGTGCGCGCGTGGCTTGGGCGGCCAGCGCCTGGGCCTCCGGCAGCAGCGCGGCGCCGGCGGCGGTCAAGGAAAGCCGGCGCGTGGTGCGGTGCAGCAGGGTCATGCCCAGCCCTTGCTCCAACAGGCGGATACGCTTGGACAACTGCCCCTTGCTGCAACCCAGACGCTCGGCGGCACGAGTAAAGCTGCCGGCCTCGAGCAGCGTGGCAAAGGCCGCCAGATCATCCATCTCGCTCAAGACTGTTTCCTATTGAGAACCAAAGGTTTCCGATTAGCCTAATTATCGGCCACAGATCGCACTCTACACTGAACCCGTCGTAATCACTTTTTTCAGGAGCATTTCCATGAAAGTCCTTTTGATCGGCGCCAGTGGCACCATCGGCAGAGCTATCGACTACGAGCTGAAAGACCGCCACGAAATCATTCGGGTCGGCCACTCCAGCGGCGACTACCAGGTGAATATCACCGACAGCCAGTCCATCCGCGCCCTCTTCGAGAAAGTCGGAAGCTTCGATGCACTGGTCAGCGCCGTCGGCAAGCTGCACTTCGGCGCACTGGCAGAAATGACCGAAAAAGAATATGCCCTCGGCCTCAAAGACAAACTGATGGGCCAGGTCAACCTGCTGCTGATCGGCCGCGAGTTCATCAGTGATGGCGGCTCCTTCACCCTGACCTCCGGCATCCTCAGCGACGACCCGATCCGCGCCGGCAGTTCGGCGAGCATGGTCAACGCCGCCGTCAACGGCTTCGTCCGTGGCGCCGCGATCGAGCTGCCACGGGGTCTGCGGGTCAACGCGGTGAGCCCGACTGTACTGGTCGAATCGATGGGCAGCTATGCGCCATTCTTCCGCGGCTTCAAACCGGTGCCTGCAGCGGAGGTGGCGCTGGCTTACGCGAAAAGCGTGGAAGGCGCCCAGACCGGACAGGTCTACCGCGTCGGCTGATCAGCTCTTGCGCTCGCCGGCATAACAGACCGGCGAGCTCGCAGGCTGCTGACGATCCAGCTCCTCCTCGAGAAACTCCTCCAGTACCCGGGCATTGTTGAGCTGCTCCTCGCGGGCGGCGAACAGCAGGGTCAGGGTGCCGCTGCGCGCCTTGTCCAGCAGCGCCCACCAGTGCTCGGGATGCGCCGCCAGCTCGCCGCGGTAGAGCAGGCGGAATTCCTCGAAACGCTCGGCCGCGTGGTGGAAGGCCTTGCGCAGCTCGGCCGAAGGCGCCAACTCGCGCAGCCAGGCATCCAGCCGCAGGCTTTCCTTCTTGCAGCCGCGTGGCCACAGGCGATCGACCAGCACGCGATAGCCGTCGTCGCCTGCCACCGCTGCATAGACACGCTTGCACCGAATCATCCGCACCTCCGCCCTTGAGATCGACCCACGCCGTGGGTAACGTGGCCGCACTTGTCAGGAGACTCTCCATGCGTGCCGCCCGTCCTTTAGTGTTTGCCCTGTTGCCGCTTCTCGCCAGCTGCCAGGTGTTCCACCAACAATCCGACTCGGCGACCAGCATTCCCATCCGCCTGCAGGGCGAGCTGAGCGTCAAGGCCGGTCAGTTGCTGTTCAGCCCGTGCCAGGAACAGCGCCAGCTGAGCATCAGCAACGACGGCAGCACCAGCCTCGCCCGTGACGCCGCCGAACTGCTGAAAGATGGCCCTGACCCATTGTTCGCCGACCTGCAGGGCCGACCAGCCGCCAGCCCGACGGCCGGCAGCGACGGCCAGTTGAGCCTGACCCAGGTCTACCGGGTACAACGCGAGGGGCACGACTGCGACGATCCCAATTTCAAGCGCCTGACCCTGCGCGCCGGCGGCCATGAGCCGGACTGGAGCGTCAGCGTCAGCGCCAAGGGTCTGCTGCTCGAACGTTCGGGCCAGGAGTCCCTGGCGCTACCCTATGTCGAGGAGCAATTGCCGGAAGGCCGCTTCAACCTCACCAGCGAAGCCAACGGCGAGCGTTTGGAGCTCTGGGTGGCACCGCAGCGCTGCGTGGACGGAATGAGCGGCGCGGTGCAGCACCTGGCCGCCGAGTTGCGCCTGAACGGCAAGGTGCAACGCGGCTGCGCCTATTTCGGTGGCCTGCGCAGCAACTGATCCAGGTTCGCCTCCCCCTGCGACAGATTCGTAGATACCGTATTGTCACTCAGTGGGCAAGGGCCAGGCGAGCATCAAAGGGTTGGCCCGACTTGAGTACGCCATAGGCGATGTGCAGCAGTTTGCGCATCGCCGCACAGACGATCTGCTTGCCAGCTTTGCCGCGGGCTCGCAGGCGCTGTGCCAAGGCTTTGATCGCCGGCTTGTGGCTCAGCGAGACGACCGCCGGCATGTACAGGCCGGTGCGCAGACGAGCCGAGCCCACGCGGGAGATGCGCACGTGGCCCTTGTGCTGGCCCGACTCCTGCAGCTTCGGGTTCAACCCGGCGAACGTGGTGATCGCCCGGGCATTCTTGAACTGTAGCGGATCGCCCAGCTCCGCCAGGAGCAAGGCGGCCGTCTGCTCGCCGATGCCATCGATGCTGACCAGCAGATCGCGCTTACCGCGCAGGTCCGGATCGTCATCGATGTGTGCCCGGATGGCCTGCAGGGTCTCGGCAATCTGCTGCTCGACATGCTCCAGCACCGAACGGATCGAATCCTGCACGCTGGCATCGGCGACATCCAGGCGATTGCGCTCCATCTGCTCGATCTCCTTGAGGTCCTGCAGACGCCGCACCAACGCGCGCAGGCGGCGTATCGCCGGTGGCTCGGGCTGCCAGGCGCGTAGCTCATCCACGTGCCGCTGGCCGTAGCTGGCCATCAGCTTGGCGTCGACCTGGTCCGTCTTGACCCGCTGCAGCTGGCTCCGGGCGTAGCTGGCAAGCTGCGCGGGATTCATCACACAGACCCGGTAGCTCAGGCCGTGCAGGTGCTCGGCCAGCGCTTCGTGATAGGTGCCGGTGGCCTCCATCACGATCCAGGCCCCGGGCTCGGCGTACTGCTGCAGCCACTCCTGTAGTACCTGGAAACCCGCGGCGCTGTTGGCCAGCTTGGCCTTGGTGCGGTACTTGCCATTCGCCTGCAGGGTGGCAATGTCGAAACTGTGCTTGGCGATGTCGATGCCGACGATGCTGGACATGAAGACTCCTCAGCTAATCCATTCAGGATGATCATCACTGCACCCGGCCCTACCTTGTGAATGCGAGCTCTCACCTGTCGTGGGCCCTAGATACCGTTCGGACTGTTCGAGTGAGCGTGGAGGGCTGGAGCACTATCTACAAAGCTGGCTCGAGGCCTTAGGGTGGGTACGACTTCCAGGCCCTCCCCCGATGATCAGTCGGGGACTACCCCCCTCACGGGACGATAGTCGAGATACAAGGGTGGGTTAGCCGTAGGCGTAACCCACCAGCCCAGGCTGCCCCTGGTGTCCAGGGCGGCGCCGCTGGTGGGTTACGCCGCTACGCGGCTAACCCACCCTTGTATCTACAAAAGCGGTGCGCAACTAGGACGCCCCTCCCCGCGGAGAATCCTCCGCCCCTGCGGCAGCCCGGCCTAAGCTGAGGGTATGACTACCGCAGGAGGCTCCTCATGTTACGTGTTGCCCTGAACGGCTATGGAAGGATCGGTCGGACCTTGGTTCGCGCCCTGTTCGAGCGCGGTCTGGAACATAAAATTCGCCTGGAAGCCATCAACGATCTCGGCGAGCCGCAGACCCTCGCCCATCTCACCCGTTTCGACTCGACCTTCGGCCGCTTCGCCGGCCAGGTCGAACTGCACGACGACCGGCTGCTGATCAACGGCCACTCGATTCAGCTGCTCCGCGAGCACGACCCAATCAATCTGCCCTGGCAGCATCTCGGCGTCGATCTGGTGCTGGAATGCACCGGCAAACTGAAGAAGCGCGCGCAAATCGAGCACCACCTCACCGCCGGCGCCAGCCGCGTGCTGCTTTCCCATCCGCTGGACAGTGCCGATCTCACCGTGGTCTACGGCGTCAACCATGAGCTTCTGGGCAGCCAGCAGATCGTCTCCAACGCCTCCTGCACCACCAACTGCCTGGCGCCGCTGGCCATGCTGCTGCACCAGGCCGTCGGCATCCGCCAGGGCCTGGTCAACACCGTGCACGCCTACACCAACGATCAGAGTCTGCTCGACAAGCCCCATCACGATCTCTACCGCTCGCGCGCCGCGGCGCTGTCGATGATCCCCACCAGCACCGGCGCGGCCAAGGCCATCGGCCTGGTCCTGCCGGAGCTGGCTGGCCGCCTCGACGGCCTGTCGATACGGGTGCCGACGCCGACCGTGTCGCTGCTCGACCTGACCTTCAGCGCCGAACGCCCGGCCAGCCGCGAGGCGATCAACGAGGTGCTGCGCCAGGGTGCGACACGCCTGCCGGCGGGGGTGATGGAATGCAACGAGCTGCCACTGGTGTCCAGCGACTTCAAGGGCCTGCCGGTGTCCTGCGTGGTCGACCTCAACCACACGCGGGTGCAGGGCGAGTTGGTCAAGGTGCTGGCCTGGTACGACAACGAATGGGCCTTCGCCCATCGCATGCTGGATGTGCTGCTGGCCTGGCTTAAGCCTCAGTGAACCGCAGGGCTTAGCCCAAGCCCGCCTGCGCCAGGGTTCCCGGCAGCGGTGCACCATGCTCGGCACAGGCTTCCACCGCGGCGATCAACGGCTCCAGGTCGAAGCCCTGGGCACGCAACCAAGCGGCGTCGTAGTAGCTGGTCGCATAGCGCTCGCCGCTGTCACAGAGGAGCGCCACCATCGACCCGCGCTCGCCGCATTTGAGCATGTAGCGCCCGGCCATGATCGCGCCAATCAGGTTGGTGCCACTGGAGGCGCCGACCCGGCGGCCGAGGCGGCGCGCCAGGTAATGCATGGCCGCCAGCGACAGGGCGTCGGGCACCTTGACCATGGCGTCGATCACCTCCGGCAGGAAGGACGCCTCCACCCGCGGCCGACCGATGCCCTCGATGCCCGAGCCGCAATCCAGGGTCAGGCTGCGGTCGCCACTGACATAGCTGTCGAAGAACACCGAACGCTCGGCGTCGGCGCACAGCACCCGCGTCTCGTGCTGGCGGTAGCGCACATAGCGGCCGAGGGTCGCCAGGGTGCCGCCGGTGCCAGGGCTGGACACCAGCCAGCTCGGCACCGGATAACGCTCGAAACGCAGCTGCTGGAAGATCGACTCGGCGATGTTGTTGTTCGCCCGCCAGTCGGTGGCGCGCTCGGCGTAGGTGAACTGGTCGAGGTAGTGGCCGCCGCTCTCGCGCGCCAGGCGCTCGGATTCGGCATAGATCTGCGTCGGGTCGTCGACCAGATGGCTCTGGCCACCGTAGAAGGCGATCTGCGCGAGCTTCTCCTTGGCGGTGCTGGCCGGCACCACGGCGATGAAGGGCAAGCCGAGCAGGCGGGCGAAATAGGCCTCGGAGATCGCCGTCGAGCCGCTGGACGCCTCGATCACCGGCGCCCCCGGCTTGAGCCAGCCGTTGCACAGGGCATAGAGAAACAGCGAACGCGCCAGGCGGTGCTTGAGGCTGCCGGTGGGGTGGCTGGACTCGTCCTTGAAGTACAGCTCGACACCCGGCAAGCCGGGTAGTTCGAGGGGAATCAGATGGGTATCGGCACTGCGCTGGAAATCCGCCTCGATGATGCGGATCGACTCGCGCACCCATTGGCGCAAGCTATTCATCACTGTCACTCCTTAATCGAGAATGCCGGCAGGCGGCGCCGGCCGGCTGCGCCACTGGCTGAGCCCGACACCGACGAACACCAGGCCGGCCGCCAGCATCTGCACGCCATTCAGGCTCTCGCCAAGAAACAGCGCGGCGAGCACCAGGGTGAATACGGGAATCAGGTTGATGAAGCCGGAGGCCTGACTCGCCGGCAGGCGGCTGACCCCGAAGTTGTACAGGCCATAGGCGCCGACCGTCACCACGACGCCCAGGTAAATCACCGACGCCCCGCCCAGCAGGCTCAGCTCGCTCGGCAGCGGCGCGCTCAGGGCCGCCACCGGCAGGAAGAACAGACTGCCGATAAAAGCCTGCATGGCGGTGAGAAAAAACGCCGAGTAGCGTGCCGACAGGTGCTTGAGCAGCAGGGTATAGCCGGTGGCGCAGAGCATGGCGAGAAATTCGTAGAAATTGCCCAGCAGCGGCGCCGCGGCATGCTCGTCTGGCGCGCCGGCGAGACTCAGCCAGACCGCCCCGAGCACCGCCAGGAGGAAACCGGCCAGGGTGGTGCGGGTGATCCGCTCATGCAAGAACATAAAGGCGCCGACCGCCACCAGCAGCGGCAGCAAGGCGGTGATCATCCCAGCCTGCGAGGCGCTGGTGTGCTGCAGGGCCATGGCCTCGAAGATGAAATACAGACAGGGCTCGCACACCGTCAGGCCGAGCAGGTATTTCCAGTCGCCGGCGCGGTAGGCGAGCGGCCCGCGCCAGCGCCAGGCGAGCAGGAACACCAGGCTGCCGAGAGCCATCCGGCCGAATATCACCCACAGCGGCGGCAGCTCCTGGAAGGCCAGCTTCAAGGCAATGAACGAGCTGCCCCACAAGGCCATGGCCAACACCAGACACCCCAAGGCCAACGCTCGCCCTTGCTGCTGCACGATCCACCTCCCGACACAAACAGCCAGTATAGAGAGGCGGCCCCAAGCCCACACAGAGACAGTGGCGCAGCGATCGGCGCGGCAACTGTAATGCTGCAAAGCCCCTGTGAGCCGCAGCCGAATCGCGAGCAGAAAAAAGCCGGCGCTACGGCCGGCTATTGGGCTGACATGAAAACTCAGTGGGCGACGCGGCTGGTGCCGTTCACGCTCATGATGCGTACGCGGTCGCCAACGCGGAAGATTTCATTTTCCTGCACTTCCTGTACATAGGCGCGCATCGAACCGTCGTCTTCACGCACGGTGATTTCCACACCCTGAGTACGGGTGAAACCTTCTTCGGTCGCCGCGCCCAGCAGGCCGCCGGCCACCGCGCCGATCACCGCCGCCACCGCGCTGCCTCTGCCATGGCCGACGGTGCTGCCGCCGATCCCGCCGACCACGGCGCCGGCGCCGGCGCCGATGGGGGTCTTCGTGCCTTCGATCTTCACCGGGCGCAGGGACTGGATGGTGCCCATGCGCACGGTCTGCACCTGCCGGGCCTCGTCACGCGAATAGGTGTCACCGGTCAGGCTGGACTGACAACCGCCCAGGGCCAATGCCAAGGCAGCGAACGAGGCGGTCAGCAGAATGGACTTGCGCATAGCATTTCTCCCGATAGGACAGATATTCATTAGACTCCCTGCCGCCTGCCACTGTCACCTCGGTTAACACCGGGTACTTGGCCTACCGATAAGCTTAGGCAACGGCTCGGAGCAACGCTACATGCGCTTGGAGCGGGCCGCGGGATCGGCTAGGGTGTGCGCCCGCAACGGGGAGTGTCATGGACTACTTCATCATCGTCATCACCAGCGCCGCCGGGCTGTATTTCCACTGGTGGCTGTACGTACGCATCAAGCGCTGGATGGATCGCGATCTGGCGCTGTCGCTGGCCGGCGCCGATGCAGACAAGCGCGCGCTCATGCTGCAGCGCCTCGGCGAAGCGCAGGCCAGCGGCATCAAGCGGGGCGACCTGCCCGCCTGGCTGGCGCGTGCCGCCGGTGAGTACGCTCCACCCCGCGATTGACGCCGCAGAGCCTGTTTGCGATCTCGCGAGCTAAGGCCAGACAAGGCGCGATTGGGCGAAGACGCACAGTTTACGAGTTGTAAATGAGCAGTCTGAGCCCGATTTCAACGCCGTATGGCCGACGCGCAGCAGATCGTAAACAGGCTCTCAGGGCGCTAGACGCTCACGCTGCCACAGGCCATCCGCCTGCAGACGATAGTTCAAGCGGTCATGCAGACGACTCGCCCGCCCTTGCCAGAACTCGATGCGCTCTGGCAGCAAGCGATAGCCACCCCAGTGCGGCGGGCAATGCGGGGCCTGATCGAGGAAGCGTTGCTCGGTCTCGGTCAGTAGTGCCTCCAGCTCAGTGCGGTCACGGATCACCCGGCTTTGCGGCGAAGCCCAGGCGCCCAGGCGACTCCCTAGCGGGCGCACCTGGAAATAGGCATCCGACTCATCCGCCGTCACCCGCTCCACACGGCCTTCGATGCGCACCTGACGCTCCAGGGCCGGCCAGAAGAAGGTCATGGCCGCGTAGGGTCGCGCCACCAGCTGCTCGCCCTTGGCACTGTCGTAGTTGCTGAAGAAGGTGAAACCGAGCTGGTCCAAGCCCTTGAGCAGCAGCACTCGGCAATGCGGCCGGCCTTCGGCGTCGACCGTCGCCAGGGTCATGGCATTCGGCTCTACCGGCAGCTGTTCGGTGTGCAAGGCATCGTCGAACCATTGGCGAAACAGGGTAAAAGGCTCGGTCGGCGCCTGCGCTTCGCTGAGGCCGTCGCGGGTATAGTCGCGGCGCATATCGGCCAGGGACTGGGTCATGGCAGTAATCCTGTCAAACACGGTCCCTTTAGCTTACCCAAGCACAGCTCACTTGGTTTGACTTACGGCAAGTGCGGCTTGAGCCTTGGGCGGATTGTTGTATTGCGCCAACAGCGCCATCAGGGTTGCCTGCGGGGTCAGGACGACTTCCACGCGGCGGTTCAAGGCCCGGCCTTCCTTGCTGTCGTTGGCCGCGCGCGGCATGTCCGAGCCCATGCCCTTGAGCAACAGGCGATCACGCTGCAGGCCGCTCAGACGGAAGATCGCCGACACGGCCTGAGCCCGCTCCTGGCTGAGCTTGCGATTGAGCGAGTCCTGGCCGGAGCTGTCGGCATGCCCAAGCACCAATACGCCAGTCTTGGCATCGCCCTCCACCAGCTTGGCCACTCGACTGAACGGCCCCAGGGTCACCGGCAGCAGCATGCTCGGCCGATCCGGATTGAACGAGGCATCCACCGGCGCGATGACGATCAGCACATTGTCACGCCGTTCCAGCTGGAACTTGCTGCCTTTCAGCGCCTCGCGCAGCCGCGGCTCGTAGCTGTCGAGCCAGGCGCTGGTGGCTTTATGGTCGATCTTCGTGGCGACTGGCTTGGCCGGCTTGTCTTGGATGAGGCTGCAACCGCTAGCGGTCAGGCAGAGGATCACGGCGGCGGTCTTGAGCAGCTTCATGGGCAGGGCTCCGTCGGCAGATAAATATGACTTGAGTGGCCAGAAGATAGTGGCGCAATAATTTCACTCAGCGCGTTAAATTCTGGACGCAAGTGACTCATCCGCAAAGACTTAACCGAGTCGGCTGACGAATGGCTCAGCCCAGGCAGGCCTTCACCGTCGCCGCCAGTTGCTGGGCCCGCGGGTCCATCAGCACATAGGGGCCGAGGGTGTTGGTGACGAAGCCGAAGGCCAGCTCGCGCTCCGGATCGGCAAAGCCGATCGAGCCACCGGCGCCCGGATGGCCGAAGGCCTTGGGCCCGACCGCATAGGTGGCATTCGCCAGTTCGGGCTGGTCGAGCATGCAGCCGAGGCCGAAGCGGGTGCGGGTCAGCAGGGTCTTGTCCTCACCGACGCTGTGCTCGCGGGTCAGCTCATTGAGCAGCTCGGCCTCGAGCAGCCGGCCATCGAGCAGGGCGGCGTAGAAGCCGGCCAGGGCGCGGGCATTGCCGTGGCCATTCGCCGCCGGCTGCTGCATGCGCCGCCACTCCGGCTTGTTGGTGCTGGTCATGATCGACGGCGGATTGGCGAAGGCGCGCGTGGTCATCGCCGTCGGCTCGCTCATCATCACCTTGAGCAGGCGCTGCGCCGCCGCATCGCCGAGATTGCCCTTGCCGCGGCTGACATGGGCGACCCGTGGAAACTCGCTATCGGCGAGGCCGACATGCAGGTCCAGGCCCAGCGGTTGGGCGATCCGCGCGGCGATCGATTCCCCCGGACCACGACCATCGGCGCGGCGCAGCACCTCGCCGATCAGCCAGCCATAGGTCATAGGCGCGTAACCGTGGCCCTCACCGGGCGTCCACCAGGGCTGTTCGGCGGCCAGCGCCCGGGTCATGGCCTGCCAGTCGTACAGTGCTTCGGCCGGCAGCAGTTCGCGCAGGGCCGGCAGGCCGGCACGATGACTGAGCAGTTGGCGCAGAGTGATGCGTTCCTTGCCGGCCGCGGCGAACTCCGGCCACAGCAGGGCGACCGGGGCATCCAGGTCCAGCTTGCCCTCGCCCACCAGTTGCAGGGCAGCCACCGCGGCGAAGGTCTTGGTGCAGGAGAACAGGTTGACCAGGGTGTCGCTCTGCCAGGCCTCGGCGCCATCCTTATCGGCACTGCCGGCCCAGAGGTCGACCAGGGTTTCGCCGCCGACCTGTACACACAGGGCCGCGCCGCGCTCCTGGGAGTTGTCGAACAGACTGGCGAAGACCTCCTTCACCGCTTCGAATCGGAGGTCGAAATAACCCTGGATCTGCACAAATAACTCCTTGGGCGAGGCACGTCGCTCGCAGTTGGCTAGCACTAGCGAGGGATTGTTCCAGCCGGCGGCGCCCTTGTGAACCTAGCCGAGGTCGGGAACGGCGACGTTGCGCCGCTTATGGCTTGCTGGGTTCGTCAGCCTGGGCAGGCGGCGCCTGCCCTTCACTTGGGGAAGCAGGCGCGGGCGACGGTGCCACGGGCTTGGCCGGTTCGGCAGGCTCCGGCGCCCTGCCCGGCTCGACCGCTTTGGCGGGCGCCGGCGGTTGCTGGGCAGCCGGCTTGGCTGCTTCGGCGGGCTTGCTGGACTCAGCGGCCGGCGCCTTGGCGGCCGTCAGCAGGGTTTTGCCGACGCCGAGGTTGGCCTTGCGTGCCGCCTCGACGAAGCCCTGGAACGGCCGGTCGGTGATGCCGACCAGGCCGAAGTGGCCGTTCTCGCCATCCAGCAAGCGACCGGTCACCGGCTGGTCGAGGTATTGGAACCAGTGCACGCCGACGATGCTCGGCTCGCTCAGCGCCTGCTTGAGGAAATGCGCATAGGCGGGACCACGCTCCTCCTCCTTGTATACCTCCTGCACACCGCCCCAGAACGGCCCGCGATCGCGCGAGCCGAAGTGGAATTCGCCGACCAGCACCGGCTTGTCCAACTCGCGCAGGGCGGCGAAGTCGTAGCCCTGCTGCGGCTCGCGGGTGTAGAAGTTGAAGCTCAGCACATCGCAATACTGGGCGCAGGAAGCCACCGCCTCCGGCGTCGAACTGGCGAAACGGCCGCCGAGCAGCAGGTGATTGGGGGCGTTCCACTGCAGCGAGTCGGCGATGGTCTTGAAGTAGGTATCGGCGAACAGGCGCTGGAAGCGCTGCAGGTCTTTTTCGATGGCCGGATGCTCGGGATTCGGCAGCGGCGCCTGGAAGCCCGGGTCCTCCATCAGCTCCCAAGCCTTCAGCTCGATGCCCCAGGCCTTCGATAGGCCCTCCTCGTTGCGGTACTTGTCGCGCAACTGCTTGAGGAAGGCACGCTTGGCCGGCACATCGGTGGTCAGTCGCAGGGTGCCGTAGGCCAGCGCATAGCGCGCCTGCGGACCTTCGCCGGGGCCGGCCCAGGCCAGCTCATTATCGGCGAAGTAGCCGAGCAGCCAGGGATCGTCGCGATGGTCGCGGGTGGCGATGGCGATATTACGTTCGGCGGCCATGGCGAAGCGCGGATCGAACGGATCGGGCATGCCGCCCCACCAGTCCAGGCCGGTGCTGATGGTCGCGTAGTCGCCGCTGATCGACAGCGGAATGGTGTAAGGCACGCGCTTGGCGGCGCCCAGAGCCGGTTCGCTCCAGTTGCCGATGGTGTTGAAGCCCCAGGCCTGTAGGCGGTCCAGGGCATGGCCGGCCCAGCGCTCGACATCGAAGCCCTTGCAGTCCGGCGCGGCCTTCGGCGCTTGCGCCGCGCTCGGCGCCGCAGTCGCGGTGGCAGCCGATGTAGCCGTCGGCGCTGGGATGGCCGGCTTGGCCGGGGCATTGCAGGCCGGATCGGCGTAACCGCGCTGCAGGTTGGCACGGTAGAAGTCGAACCAACGGCCCTGGGCGAAGCCCCGGCCCTTGTTGGCGCCGGTTTCGCGCCGGCTATCGCTAGTGCCGTAATAGGCGGCCAGCGGTTCCTCGGTCTTGGGCAAGGCGCTGAACATGCTTTCGCGACCCTCGATGTAGGTAGCGCTGTGCTCCGTGCTCACCGCATTGACGCCGATGGAATAGAACGGGTGACCCTCGGGTGTGACCAGATACCAGCGACCGTCACGCTTCTCGGTGCGGAAAAAATGTTTAGCCTCGAACTGCGGACCGCTCAGCCAGCCGCCGAATTGGTCTAGCTGCGAACGCTGCTGCAGCCAGCCTTGCAACTGACCCCGCTCCTTGCTCGCGGCGGCACGCAACTGCGCGTCGCTGCTGACCTTCTCCGGCCACTGGCCGCGGCTGAACTGGCCATAGCCATCGACGATGCCGGCATAGACGGACTGCTCGGCGTCGTTGCCCGCGGTGACGCCAAAGCGGCCGACCAGGATGCTCTGGGCCACGTCCGGATGTTCCAGTGCCAAGGTCACCGCCACCACCTTGGCACGATCCAGTTCGCCCGCCACGCTGGTGGCCAGCAGGGTGCGCTTGCCTTGATAGTTCCACGGCATCGGCGGAGCCGCGCGCATGCCGCGGGCCAACGGCGAGGTGGCCTGCAGGGGCACCAGGAGGTTCTGCGCCGGCCCCGCTGGCAGGGCGATGCGACTGGTCAGTTGCTTGCCGTCGGCACTTTCGATGGTGACCAGGAGGGTCAAGGCCCAGTCCATAGCGCTCTGGATGCGCAGATTCATGACCCCGGCCTGCGACCAGTCCCACTGGCCGTTTTGCGGGGTCAGACGCAGGCTTGGATGGTCGCCGGGGTTGAAGGTCACGCGGCGGAGAATCTCGCCTTCCGGGGTGGTTTCCGCGGTCAGCTGCGGCAGGCTGGCATTTTTCGTGTTCACCTGCACCACATCGGTGGGGCTGACGAAGTTGAACAGCGTCTGCTGTTCGGGCGCCGCGGCAAACAGTGGCGTGGCGAAGGCCAGGGCAAAAACCGCAGGCAGTGAACGGCGAATCATCGGACAAGCTCTCCTAAATACCGCCAGAAGCGCCGCATATAGCGCTCCCAGAAAATCTGACCCGCCAGTAGACCACGGGGCGGGGAAATGATGCCAAGCCGATTAGCCGCGGGCTAGGCGATCTCGCGGCGAAATGGCGGCAACGCATTGAGAATCGCCTTGCCATAGCGCTGCGTGACCACCCGCCGATCCAACAAGGTGATGGTGCCGCGATCGGCCTCGGTGCGCAGCAGGCGGCCGCAGGCCTGGACCAGACGCAGCGAGGCATCCGGCACGGCGATCTCCATGAACGGGTTGCCGCCGCGCGCTTCGATCCATTCGGACAACGCGGCTTCCACCGGGTCGTCCGGCACGGCGAAGGGGATCTTGGCGATCACCACATGCTCGCAGTAGGCGCCCGGCAGGTCGACGCCCTCGGCGAAGCTGGCCAGGCCGAACAATACGCTGGCCTCGCCGTCGTCGACCCGCGCCTTGTGCTTGTTCAGCGTCTCCTGCTTGGACAGGTTGCCCTGGATCAGCACACGCTTGCGCCAGTCGCGTTCGAGGCCGTCGAAGACGTCCTGCATCTGCTTGCGCGAGGAAAACAGCACCAGGGTGCCGCGCGAGCCCTCCACCAGCTGCGGCAATTCGCGGACGATGGCCGCCGTGTGAGCGCTGGCGTCGCGCGGGTCGGCCTTGAGGTCGGGCACCCGCAGCACACCGGCATCGGCATGCTGGAACGGGCTGGGCGCCACCACCGCCACCGCCACTTTCGGCAGGCCGGCACGCATGCGGAAGCGGTCGAAGCTGCCGAGCGCGGTGAGGGTCGCCGAGGTCACCACCGCGCCATAGGCGACGTTCCACAGGTTGCGCCGCAGGGTTTCGGCAGCGAGGATCGGGCTGGCATTGACCTCGATATCGAACAGCGCCCCGCTCTCGGCCAGGGTCAGCCAGCGCGCCATCGGCGGGCTGTCCTGCGGATCCTCGACGGTGAACGCGGTCCACAGCTCCCAATTGCCCTGCGCGCGTGACAGCAGGCTGCCGAACAGCGGATACCACTCCTCGGCCTGGTGGCTGGCGACCCCGACGCTGGCGTCGCCGTCCATGGCTTCCTTGAGCAGTTCGGCGAGACGGGTGAAGACATCGGTGAGTTTGGCGAAACCCTTCTTCAGCTCGATGCCGAGTTCGCGCAGATGCTCAGGTACCAGGCCGCCGACGAAGCGATGCCGCGGCCGTTCGCGCCCCTCCATGTCCTCGCCGGCGCGGAAGTCGGCCAACTGCTCGCAGGCGCTGAACATGAACTGCTGCTGGGTGCGCACCTCGCGGGCCAATTCCGGCACATTCTCGATCAGGCGACCGAGGTCGCCCGGCAGCGGATGCTGGGCCAGCAGCTTGGTCAGGTTCTTGGCCACCTGTTCGAGCCAGTCGGCAGTCGAACGCAAACGGGTGAAGTGGGCGAAGTGGCCGATGGCCTTGTCCGGCAGGTGGTGGCCTTCGTCGAACACGTAGAGGGTCTCGCGCGGATCCGGCAGCACCGCGCCGCCGCCGAGGGCCAGGTCGGCGAGGACCATGTCGTGGTTGGTGACTATCACGTCGACCTTGCCCATGCCCTCGCGCGCCTTATAGAAGGCGCACTGCTGGAAGTTCGGGCAATGGCGATTGGTGCATTGGCTGTGGTCGGTGGTCAGGCGCGCCCAGTCGGCGTCCTCCAGGGCTTGCGGCCAGCTGTCGCGGTCGCCGTCCCATTTGTTGCCGGCGAGCTTTTCGATCATCTCGGTGAAGAGTTTCTGGCTGCTCTCATCGACGTCAATGCGAAAGCCCTCGTCGGCGAACAGTTGCGCGGTGGCGCTCTGCGCCTGGCCTTCTTGCAGCAACCCATCGAGCTTGGATAGGCACAGGTAACGGCCACGACCCTTGGCCAGACCGAAGCTGAAATTCAAGCCGCTGTTGCGGATCAGGTCGGGCAGATCCTTGTGCACGATCTGCTCCTGCAACGCCACGGTGGCGGTGGCGATCACCAGGCGCTTGCCCGCCGCCTTCGCGGTGGGAATCATCGCCAGGCTATAGGCCACGGTCTTGCCGGTGCCGGTGCCGGCCTCCACGGCCACCACCGCCGGCTCGCCATCACGCTGACCTTCGTCGTTGGCCTTGATCGCCCCCAGTACCTTGGCGATTTCCGCGATCATCAAGCGTTGGCCATAGCGCGGCTTGAGGCCCTTGGCTTCGAGAAAGCGCGAATAGGCGCCCTGGATCTGCGACTTGAGTTCGGTGCTGAGCATGGGGGTCTGCAGGCGGGAAACTGGATAAATTTTCAGTAGTTTAACTGGGCCGCTATGATAACGCGCCTTTCGATTAGCGCCGACCGGAGATTGCCGATGACACCCTTCGCCTTTGTCTATGCCCTACACCTGTTGGCCGCCCTGGTCTGGGTCGGCGGTATGTTCTTCGCCTGGATGATCCTGCGCCCCGCCGCCGTTGGCGTGCTCGAGGCTCCGCCACGCCTGAAGCTGTGGCTCGAGGTGTTCCGTCGCTTCTTCGTCTGGGTGTGGATCGCGGTGCTGGCACTGCCGATCAGCGGCGTCGGCCTGCTGCACTTGCGCTTCGCCGGCTTCGAAGCGGCGCCGCGCTACGTGCAGATCATGATGGGCCTGTACATCGCCATGCTCGCGCTGTTCCTGCGCGTGCAGGCCCTGCAACTGCCGGAACTGCGCCGTGCCGTGGCGGCCGAGGACTGGCCGGCGGGTGGCGCGGCGCTGGGCAAGATCCGCCGACTGGTGGGTTTCAACCTGCTGCTCGGCTTGACCCTGGTGGCCATTGCCGCGGCGCGCCCATCCTTCTGAGTCGAGCTCAAGGGGCGTTATTCGCTCTGCTCGGCGAAACGCACCAGATTGACACTGCCCTCGCGACCCGCCGGCCCCGGCTGGCCCGCTTGACCGCGCCGCCCGCCATCGGCACCTTCGCTGCTATACAGCCAGCAGCCCTTGGCCGCACCGCCGGCACCGCCATGCCCGGCCTCGCCGGCTTGGCCGCCCACGCCGCCGTCCAGCCGGACATGCAGCGCCCCGACTGGAAAGCTCTCCGGCACATCCAGGCGTACCTGACCACCGGCCGCCCCGGGTTGTCCGTCGCCCCCGCTCTGCCCGTCAGCCCCTCGACTGGCCTGCCCCCAGAGGCACCCGGCGGTCTTGCCAGCGGCGCCATCCAGACCGCGATGGCCCGGCGCACCGGCCCCACCACGGACGTCCAGAGTCAAATCATCGAGACTGAGCCGCTCCAGTCGCAGGCTCAGGTTGCGCCCCGCCGTCGCCGGTTTCTCTGCCTGGCCAAGCGCCCCGCGCGCACTGATTTGGCTGCCGCTGCCCAACTCGGCGTGCCTGGCCTCCAGGCGAAATTCCTGCGCGCCAGGGGCGATACCAATGCGCGCATCGCGGCCAAGCGACAAGCTGCCGACCCGCACTTCGTTGACCGTCGAGGGAATCAACAGGGTGCCGGCGTCGGCGATTTCGAGACGATCGAGCACCAGCAGGCTGGTGGTGGTCGGCAAGCGCAGCAGGGTATTGGACGCCACCTGGATCTCGGCATCGGCCAAGACCAGCGGACTGCAGGATGCTGCCAGCAGAGCTGCGAGCAGGCACAGACTACGCATACCCAGCCTCCTGGCGCGGCAGGCCGAGCACATGCATCACGCCGAACACCAGCACCTGTAGGCGCTCCAGCCCCGGGCGCGGACAATCGCGCAGATGCCTGTCGAACAAGACCAGCTCAAGCAAATGCAGGAGCAGAATCAGGCCGCCACAAAGCTCTACCAGGAGATCCAAAGGGTGCGCGAAGGACATGACCAGATTGATCAGCACCGCCAACCAGAACAGCAAAGCCAGAGCCTTGCCTAGCCGCAGAATGATATGCATCGCCCCCGTCCCTTTTAGTTATTTGCCCAAACCTTATCCCCAAGGAGCAGCTGAAACCAGCGTCCCAGATAAAATGACCGAAACGCGGCGCAGGGCCTACAGGCGAACCAAGGTTGGGAGAATGTGGAGCGCAAACAGCGGGAGGAACCCGCCGCCGCGGCGCACCTGGCGCACATGGCGGCGGGATGAAGCGGGATTAACGCTGGATCAGGATCTCGACACGCCGGTTCATGGCCCGGCCGTCTGCGGTGCTATTGTCAGCAACCGGCTGGCTTTCACCCGCGCCCTGCACGCCGATGATATTGGCTTGCGAAACACCCGAGCTCACCAGGTAGTCGGTCACCGATTGTGCACGCCGCTCCGACAGTTTCTGGTTGTAAGCATCCGAGCCGACGCTGTCGGTATGACCGGTAACGGTCAGCTTGGCAGTCGGCGCCTCGTTTTTCAGGCGCGTAGCCACGGTGTCCAGCTTGGCCTTATCCGCCTCGGTGAGCTTGGCGGAGTCAAAAGCGAACAGCAGATCACGCACGACAATGGTCTCTTCCTGGACCACCACCACTTCCTCGACCACTTCCTCGACTACCGGCGGGCAGCCATTGGCATCGACCGGCGTATTGGGCGGCGTGCCCGGGCACTTGTCGCGGCTGTCCGGCACACCATCGCCATCCTCGTCACCATCGCCATGCACCCAGCAATAGGCGGCCGCGGTACCGGCGCCGACCAAGACACCCCAGCCGGCCCAGGAACTGCTCTCGATTGCCCCTAGGCCGGCACCCACCACGCCACCCACCGCCGCGCATGTCGGCCAGTCGGTTTTCTGCAGGCCTGCACAACCGGTCAAGAGGGTGCTGACTAAAATCAGGGGTAATGCTGTCCTTGTAATACTCATCTGCGAAGTCTCCTCATGGAATCGGCCGATAACCGACGGTTACGTCAGTAAAGACGGCGGTATTAAAATTCGCCAGGACTAGGCCATATCGTTCTGTCCAGTTAGGCTTTGTTGACCAGATCGAGGATTTTCGATGACCGAGAGCCTTTCCCCCCGCACCCCCCAACAGGCCCTGGCCGCCTTGCTGGATCGCTATGCACCGAGCCGTCTACTGCTGGTAGGCGCCAGCGAGCTGCCGGCTCTGCAGGCCTTCCGTGCCGCGCACCCCGATTGCCTGCTCGCTCAGGCCCCGGCCGGACCCTTGCCCGCCGAACTGGCAGCCCAGCGCTTCGACCTGGCGCTGATCGCCGACTGCCTCGAGCACCTGCCCAAGCGTATGGGGCTGGAACTGCTCGGCGGCATCCGCAACCTGAACGCCAGTCGCCTCGCGGTACTGGTCGATCTCAAGGCCTGCGCCTGGCAGGAAACCGACTTCTTCGCCCTCGCCCTACAGGCCAGCGAACGCTTCCAGCGTGGCGAGCAGACCCTGACCCTGTTCACCTACGACTTGCGTGAATACAAGCAGGTGCCCGACTGGCTCAATGCCAAGTTCTGGGCCAATCCGGAAAACTTCGGGAAATATTGGTGGTAATCATGGAGCCTACCTGCCCCTGCGGTAGCAGCAGTCACCTGGATGAATGCTGCGGCCGTTATCACGTGGGAACACCGGCACCGAGCGCCGAACATCTGATGCGTTCGCGCTACAGCGCCTATGTATTAGGCCTGAGCGATTACCTGCTGGCGACCACGCTGCCCGCCCAGCAGTCCAGCCTCGACCGCACCGCGATCAGCGCCTGGAGCGCCCAGAGCACCTGGTTGGGGCTGGAGGTGGAAAGTTCGGAGGTCCTCGGCGGCCAGCCCGAGCACGCCTTCGTCACCTTCACCGCGCGCTGGCACGATGCCCAGGGCGAGCATGCCCATCACGAGCGCTCCGCCTTCGTGCAGCACAACGGCCGCTGGTACTACATCGACTCGACTGTGCCGCTCAAGGCCGGCCGCAACGATCCCTGCCCCTGCAACAGCGGCCTGAAGTTCAAGAAATGCTGCGCTGGTTTCGTGTGATTTTGCAGCTGCGCCACAAAAAACCATGAGGCCCGCGACTGCGGGCCTCATGGTTTAGTCCTGCAGTTTCAGATGCGAGGTATCGGGCGCTGGCGCTGCCGGAGCGGGCTTGGCCTGGCCCATGTCGCTGCCGGCCGGCGCCAAGCTGAACTGGGAAAGATCGACCGCCGGCGCCACCGGTTCAGGGCGAGCATCCTGCAGATCGGCACCTGCCGGAGCGATGCCGAAGTCCGGCGCGTCGACGTCGACGAACGCCGCCATATATTCATCGCGAGGCTTCACCTGCAAACGCCCGGCAGAGGCGGCCGGGGCAGGCGGCGGCGCCAGTTCGACTTCCTCGATTTCGATCTCCATGGCCACCACCTCGACCCGCGCTCCGGCGCGTTCCAGAGTCGAGCGGTATTTCTCCGCTGCCGCGCCATCGAGGTTGTTCTTGATCACGATGCGCCGCCCGGAGAACAACAGGTCGATGCGCTGAGCGTCGGCCTGAAACAGCTTGGCCAGGTTGGCCTTGACCAGCTCCAACTGGGCGCCTGGCACCAACTGGCCGGAAAACGCGATTTCATAAGGGCCCATCGTCACACTCCTGTCCAATTCGCCGTTCAGTATGGCGCAGGTTTTTTTCCGCAAACAACACGTTGCGGCCAAGCAGTTGCTTGTTACACACTGAGGCCCCTAGCGGAGCATTGAAATGTTTTACCAGGCGAAAATGATAAAAATTATCAGCCTATTGATGTTTTTTGGCCTCGTGTCAGGCCTTGCAGGATGCTCCACCTGGATTCCAGGTGATTTCAAGGACCCGGATGTCCGCCTCATCAAAGTTGATGTGGTCAGAGCCAAACTAATGGAGCAGAAGTTTGTCCTGCGCTTTCGCATCGACAATCCGAACGCCTGCAGCCTTTCCGTGCGTGGTCTGGACTACAGCCTGTACCTAAACGACATGAAGCTCGCCGACGGCGAATCCAACGTCAGCTTCACCGTGCCGGCGAACGGGCACTATGTCTTCAAGGTGCCGCTGCGCACCAATCTCTGGCGCCACATGAAACCCATCGTCAAGCTGCTCGAAAGCCCCGACCAACCGATCCGCTATCGCCTGCAGGGCGAGGTGAAAACCGGTTTCCTGTTCGGTCGCAGCGTGCACCTGAGCCGAAATGGCGAGATAATTCCCGGCGATTTCATCCCGGAGTAGCTCCCCATGAGCCAGCAACCCCACGTCCACGGTCCTGATTGCGATCACGACCATGATCACGACCACCACCATGAGCACGGCCACGTGCACGGCCCGCATTGCAACCATGGCCCGCAGGAGCCGGTGCGCAACGCCCTGAAAGACGTTGGCCGCAACGATCCGTGTCCCTGTGGCAGCCAGAAAAAATTCAAGAAGTGCCACGGCGCCTGACCGACTCCACAACCCTGCCAACAGGCCCGCTTCGTGCGGGCCTGTTGCTTTCCGCCAGCCGATCAGACGGGCATCCGCTCGCCTTAGGCGGCGCGATATCCATCGGCGCCTGCTCGTTGGCTATCGCTGCGCGCAACCCAACGGCTCTGCGTAGTCAGGCAGTGATCGCCAGCAAGCTGACTACAAAGCGTTGCGCCGCCCAACAGCCAACTGCGAGATAGCCTAAATAAAGCCGCACAACCCGTCCGCCGTGGCTTGCGCGGTGGAGGGCGGCTCACTAACGTAGCGCCTGCCCAACGCCATCCGCAGGAGCTTCACCCCATGGCCTCGCCAGCCCTTCAGCGCTTCCTCCCCCGCTTCGCCGCCGCGGCCATATTCACCGGCATGCTCGCCCTGACCGGCTGCCAGGGCTGGCTGAACAGCCAATATGCCGACAGCCTGCCGCCGACCTCCGGCATCCAGCCGGTCAAGGGCCTGGCGCAGAGTGTGTCGATCCGCCGCAACGCGCTGGGCATGCCGCTGATCGAAACCAGCACCTTCCATGACGCGCTGTTCGCCCTCGGCTATGTGCACGCCAGCGACCGCCTCAGCCAAATGGTCGGCATGCGCCTGATGGCCGAGGGCCGCCTGGCGGAAATGGCCGGCCCTGGGGTGTTGGAGATCGACCGTTTCATGCGCGCGGCCAACCTCAGGCAAAGCGCCGAGGTGCTGTACAAGAACGCCTCGCCGCGGCTGAAGAGGTTCTTCGAGGTCTACGCCCGCGGCGTCAACGCCTACCTGTTCCGCTACCGCGACAAGCTGCCGATGAACCTGGCCGAATCCGACTATCGCCCGGCTTATTGGAAACCGGAAGACTCGGTGCTGGTGTTCTGCCTGATGAACTTCGGCCTGGCGGTGAACCTGCAGGAGGAGATCGCCTCGCTGGTGCTGGCGCAGAAGGTCGGCGCCGACAAGCTGGCCTGGCTGACGCCGACCTACCCGGACGAGCAGTTGCCATTCGCCGAGGCGGAGAAACTCAAGGGCCTGGTGCTCGGCGGGCAGATCCAGGGGCTCGCCGCGGTCAACGCCGCCGCCAGCCAGATCGCGGCGCTGGACAAGCTCGGCGTCGCCGCCTCCAACAACTGGGCCATTGCCCCGCAGCGCAGCCGCAGCGGCAAGAGCCTGCTGGCCAACGACACCCACCTGCCGATCGCCATGCCCTCGGCGTGGAACTTCGTGCAGATCCGTGCGCCGAAATTCCAGGCCGCCGGCGTCACAGTCGCTGGGGTGCCGGCGGTGGTGGCCGGCTTCAACGGCAAGCTGGCCTGGGGCATGACCATGGTCATGGGCGACAACCAGGACCTGTTCCTGGAGAAGCTCAAACGCCAGGGCAATCGCCTCTATTACCAGGCCGACGGCAAATGGCAACCGGCCCGCGAGCGCCAGGAAACCTTCTTCATCAAGGGTCAGCGGCCCATACGTGAAACCCTCTACGAGACCCGCCACGGTCCGCTGCTGAACAGCCTGCTCGGCGAGCGCAAGCACATGCTGCAACCGCTGCAACTGGCCAGTGGCTACGGCCTGGCCCTGCAAACCACGCAGCTCGAAGCGGACAAGAGTCTCGACGCCTTCTTCGATCTATCCCGCTCGCAATCGGTGGAGCAGGCCTTCGAGGCGACCCGCGAGGTGCGCGCGATCGCCCTCAACCTGGTGTTCGCCGATGCCCAGCACATCGGCTGGCAGGTCACCGGCCGCTACCCCAACCGCCGCGACGGCATCGGCCTGCTGCCCTCGCCCGGCTGGGATGGCCGCTATGACTGGGACGGCTATGCCGACCCGATGCTCCACCCCTACGACCAGGACCCGCAGCAAGGCTGGCTGGGCACCGCCAACCAGCGCACCGTGCCGCATGGCTACGGCATGCAGCTGTCCAATTCCTGGTACTACCCCGAGCGCGGCGAGCGCATCGCCCAGCTGGCTGGCAGCGGCAAGCACGACGGTCGCAGCATGATCGCCATGCAACTGGACCAGACCTCACCCTTCGCCGCCAAGCTGCAGGCCATGTTCGAGGCCCCGGGCATGGCCCAGCCGCTGCAGAAGGCCATCGATGCCCTGCCCGCCGCCGACCGCGCCAAGGCCCGCGAAGCCTATAGCCGCCTGATGGCCTTCGACGGTCGCCTGGCCGCCACCTCGGCGGACGCGGCGCTGTACGCCGCCTTCCTGCACGAAAGTGCACGACAGACCTTCCTCGACGAGCTCGGCCCGGACACCAGCCCGGCCTGGCAGGCCCTGGTGGAAACCGCCAACCTGTCCTACTCGGCGCAGGCCGACCACCTGCTCGGCCGCGAGGACAGCCCGTTCTGGGACGACCTCAACACCGCGCAGCAGGAAGACAAGCCGGCCATCCTCGCCCGCAGCCTGGCCGCCGCCGTCGGATTCGCCGAGAGCAAGCTCGACGGCGACCGCCAAGCTTGGCAATGGGGCAAGCTGCACAGCTACAGCTGGGCCACGGAAACCACGCAGATGGCCAAGTACATGAGCGCCAGCCAGCGCACCGGGATCAACGCGATCAAGGACTACCTGGATCGCGGCCCCTACCCGGCCGGCGGCGACCACAGCACCTTGAACGTCTCCGCCTACCACTGGGGCCAGGACTTCGACACCTGGCTGATCCCGGCCATGCGCATCGTCGTCGACTTTGGCCAGGCCGAGCCGATGCTCGGCGTCAACAGTTCGGGTCAGTCCGGCAACCCGGCCAGCCCGCACTACGCCGACGGCATCGACAGCTGGCGCAAGGGCCAGTACCTGAGCTTCCCGTTCCAGTCACAGAACATCGACAAGACCTACGGCAGCAAACGCCTGATGCTGGTGCCGGGAAAATGACGACCATTCATCGGAGTCGCTGAACTAACCAGGAGCCGAGTGGCTCAGAGTTAACGGACTTACTCCTAGATCATCTTCTTCGGGCGCCTACTGGCGCCCTTTCTTTTGCCCGCGACTTTTGCCCGCGAGAATGGTTGAAGCGTGCCGGTTGTGAACTTTACCGGCACAGACCACGCAGAACCTTCGCATCGTTTTAACTCCGGCCGCCGACTAGGCGCCTATTTTCTGTCCGGGCAAAGGCTGGGCGATTCACAGCAAAGGCGCCGGCGGCGGTTGGTCCGGCACTGTGGGCTCTTCGGGCTCATGGGGCTGATGCGGCTTGACGGGCTCCTCGGGGCCATCCGGATCCGGCTGCCCCGGGATACCGCCGACAAGTGGTTTACCACTGACCATCTCGTACCTCCTGAGCGCGTGGGTTGCGCGCAGTTGTCAGGCTGAATCACCCAATAGAAGCGTGGCATAGGCTGGCGAGATTGCTGCGCGCAGAAAAAAGCCGGGCAGATGCCCGGCTTTTGGCCACGCCAGAACGATCAGGTCTTCGGCAGGGTCACGCCGGTCTGGCCCTGGTACTTGCCGCCACGATCCTTGTAGGACACCTCGCAGCTCTCGTCGGATTCGAGGAACAGCATCTGCGCAATGCCCTCGTTGGCGTAGATCTTCGCCGGCAGGGTGGTGGTGTTGGAGAACTCCAGGGTCACATGGCCCTCCCACTCCGGCTCGAGCGGGGTGACGTTGACGATGATGCCGCAGCGCGCATAGGTGCTCTTGCCCAGGCAGATGGTCAGCACGTTGCGCGGGATGCGGAAGTACTCGACGGTGCGCGCCAGGGCGAAGGAGTTCGGCGGAATGATGCACACCGGACCTTTGACGTCGACGAAGCTCTTCTCATCGAAGTTCTTCGGGTCGACGGTGGCCGAGTGGATGTTGGTGAACACCTTGAACTCGTCGGCGCAGCGCACGTCGTAGCCGTAGCTGGAGACCCCGTAGGAGATCAGCCGTTCGGCGCCTTCGGCGCGCACCTGGCGCTCGACGAAGGGCTCGATCATGCCGTGTTCCTGGGCCATGCGGCGAATCCATTTATCCGATTTGATGCTCATGGCGGGCGTCGTCCTGAATGGCGATTGGTGAAAAAGTGAGCGCGCATCTTACCGGGAGGCAAAGCGCGGTTCAAAGGCCGTCGTCGGCAGGACTCGCGCCTTGGCGATTTTGCAGGAGCCGGCAGGCCGGCTCCTGCACAACCGACCTCAATCGTCGGAGATGACGATATTCGGCATCGCCGCCGCAGTCTGTTCGCTCAGGGCGATGCGCGCGCCGACGCAGCGAGCGGCCTGCTGGTAGAGCATGGCGATCTGGCTTTGCGGGTCGGCCACGGTGGTCGGCGTGCCGCCGTCGGACTGGATGCGGATGGCCATCGACAACGGCAGCGAGGCCAGCAACTCGACGCCGTACTGCGCCGCCAGCTTCTCGCCGCCGCCCTCGCCGAACAGATGTTCGGCATGCCCGCAATTCGAGCAGATGTGCACGGCCATGTTCTCCACCACGCCGAGCACCGGGATATTGACCTTGCGGAACATCTCCACGCCCTTCTTGGCGTCCAGCAGGGCCAGATCCTGCGGCGTGGTGACGATCACCGCGCCGGCCACCGGCACCTTCTGCGCCAGGGTCAGCTGGATATCACCGGTGCCCGGCGGCATATCGACGACGAGATAGTCGAGGTCGCCCCAGGCGGTCTGGGTGATCAGCTGCAGCAGCGCGCCGGACACCATCGGCCCGCGCCAGACCATCGGCGTGTTGTCGTCGGTGAGAAAGGCCATGGACATGACTTCCACTCCATGCGCCTTGAGCGGCACGAACCACTTCTGATCCTTGACCAGCGGCCGGGTACCCTCGGGGATACCGAACATGATGCCCTGGCTGGGGCCGTAGATATCGGCATCGAGGATGCCGACCTTGGCGCCCTCGCGCGCCAGGGCCAGGGCCAGGTTGGCGGCGGTGGTGGACTTGCCCACGCCGCCCTTGCCGGAGGCCACGGCGATCACGTTCTTGACGTTGGCCAGCGCCGGCACCTGGGCTTGGGCCTTGTGCGCGGCGATCTCGCAGTCGATCTCGACCTTGGCCTGGCTGACACCGTCGAGGTTCTCCAGGGCCATCTGCAGCATCTGCGCCCAGCCACTCTTGAACAGGCCGGCGGCGTAGCCCAGCTGCAGGCGCACGCTGACGCGCTCGCCCTGGATGTCGATCTCACGCACGCAGCCGGCGCTGACTGGGTCTTGATTGAGATGGGGGTCGGTGAACTGGCGCAGGCAGGATTCAACCGCTTCGCGGGTGATAGAGCTCATGGGGCAACTCCGAAAGGCTGAGCAAAACAGCCGGGAATGATAACAGCAGCCGCAAGCCGGCTTTTCGTAGGAGCGAATTTATTCGCGATGTGCTCCCTATCGCGAATGAATTCGCTCCTACAGGGTTCTGACACGGCGTCACGGGTGAAAAAAAACGACTGCGCCTATATAGTTGCCGACTTCCCTCGAAATACCAGTGCAGCCGATCACCATGTCCGAAGCCCGCAAGATTCTCGTCACCAGCGCCCTGCCCTATGCCAACGGTTCGATCCACCTCGGCCACATGCTCGAGTACATCCAGACCGACATGTGGGTGCGTTTCCAGAAGCTGCGCGGCAACCAGTGCGTGTATGTGTGCGCCGACGACGCCCACGGTTCGGCGATCATGCTGCGGGCCGAGAAGGAAGGCATCAGCGCCGAACAGTTGATCGCCAACGTCAAAGCCGAGCACACCGCCGACTTCGCCGACTTCCTGGTCGACTTCGACAACTACCACTCCACCCACGCGGAAGAGAACCGCGAGCTGTCGAGCGCCATCTACCTGAAGCTGCGCGACGCCGGGCACATTGCCACCCGCGCGGTGACCCAGTACTTCGACCCGGAAAAGGGCATGTTCCTCGCCGACCGTTTCATCAAGGGCACCTGCCCGAAATGCGCGGCCGAGGACCAGTACGGCGACAACTGCGAGAAATGCGGCGCCACCTACGAGCCGACCGAGTTGAAGAACCCGCGCTCGGCCATCTCCGGCGCCGTGCCGGTGCTCAAGGAGTCCAAGCATTTCTTCTTCAAGCTGCCGGACTTCGAGGCCATGCTGAAAAGCTGGACGCGCAGCGGCACCCTGCAAGACGCGGTAGCCAACAAGATCGCCGAATGGCTGGATGGCGGCCTGCAAGAGTGGGACATCAGCCGCGATGCGCCGTACTTCGGCTTCGAGATTCCCGACGAACCGGGCAAGTACTTCTACGTCTGGCTGGACGCGCCAATCGGCTACATGGCCAGTTTCAAGAACCTCTGCGCCAAGCGCCCGGAGCTGGACTTCGATGCCTTCTGGGCCAAGGACTCGACGGCCGAGCTGTACCACTTCATCGGCAAGGACATCGTCAACTTCCACGCCCTGTTCTGGCCGGCGATGCTCGAAGGCGCCGGTTTCCGCAAGCCGAGCGGCGTCAACGTGCACGGCTACCTCACGGTCAACGGCCAGAAGATGTCCAAATCACGCGGCACCTTCATCAAGGCACGCACCTATCTGGATCACCTGAATCCGGAATACCTGCGCTACTACTACGCCGCCAAGCTCGGCCGTGGCGTCGACGACCTCGACCTCAACCTCGAAGACTTCGTGCAGAAGGTCAACTCCGACCTGGTCGGCAAGGTGGTCAACATCGCCAGCCGCTGCGCCGGCTTCATCCACAAGGGCAACGCCGGCGTGCTGGTCGCCGGCAACGCCGCGCCGGAACTGACCGAGGCCTTCCAGGCCGCCGCGCCGAGCATCGCCGAGGCCTACGAGGCCCGCGATTTCTCCCGCGCCATGCGCGAGGTCATGGCGCTGGCCGACCGCGCCAATGCCTGGATCGCCGACAAGGCGCCCTGGGTCCTGGCCAAGCAGGACGGCAAGCAGGCTGAAGTGCAGGCCGTGTGCGCCCTGGGCGTGAACCTGTTCCGCCAACTGGTGATCCTCCTCAAGCCGGTGCTGCCGAATCTGGCCAGCGCCGCCGAGGCCTTCCTGAATGTCGCGCCGCTGACTTGGGACGACCACCAGAGCCTGCTGGCCAACCACCAGCTGAATCCGTTCAATCCGCTGCTGACCCGTATCGAGCCCGCGAAAATCGAAGCCATGATCGAAGCCTCCAAGGAAGACCTCGCCGCCACCGAAGCCAGCAACCCGCCGCAAGGCAACGGAGAACTGAGCAAGGAGCCGCTGGCCGCGGAAATCGCCTTTGACACCTTCGCCGCGGTCGACCTGCGCATCGCCCTGATCGAGAAAGCCGAGTTCGTCGAAGGCGCCGACAAGCTGCTGCGCCTGACCCTGGATATCGGCGACGCCAAACGCAACGTGTTCTCCGGGATCAAGAGCGCCTACCCGGACCCGAGCAAACTGGAAGGCCGCTTGACCCTGTACGTGGCCAACCTGGCCGCGCGCAAGATGAAGTTCGGCGTCTCCGAAGGCATGGTCCTGGCCGCCGGCCCCGGCGGCGAAGACATCTACCTGCTCAGCCCGGACAACGGCGCCAAGCCCGGCCAGCGGGTCAAGTAAGCGCGGCGGGCATGGCCCCCGCCGTGCCTGCGCTAACCTTGAAGCAGAGCGCCGGATAATACCGCGCAAGCCCGCAAAGGCTTCGCGGCGCCTGGCGCCCGACTTGTTTGCCCTGGCGGCCTTTTCGATAATGGGCCGCCTGTTCCCTTGCTCTTTACTGCCGGCCCACGACGGATGCGCAACCCATGACTGAATTCGCCCTGATCCTGGTCAGCGCCATCCTGGTCAACAACTTCGTGTTGGTGCAGTTCCTCGGCCTCTGTCCGTTCATGGGCGTGTCACGCAAGATCGAGACCGCCATCGGCCTGGCGCTGGCCACCACCTTCGTCCTCACCCTCGCGGCGATGTGCAGCTATCTGCTGCAGCAGTACGTGTTGAAGCCGCTGGACCTGGAGTTCCTGCGCACCATCGGCTTCATCCTGGTGATCGCCGTGGTGGTGCAGTTCACCGAGATGGTGGTGAACAAGACCAGCCCGCTGCTCTACCGCGTGCTTGGCATCTTCCTGCCGCTGATCACCACCAACTGCATCGTGCTCGGCGTCGCCCTGCTGAATGCCAACCAGAGCGAACTCGGCTTTCTCGGCGCCACGACCCGCGGCTTCGCCGCTGGCCTGGGCTTCTCCCTGGTGCTGGTGCTGTTCGCCGCCCTGCGCGAGCGCATCGCCATCGCCGACGTGCCGAAACCCTTCCAGGGCGCGGCGATCGGCATGATCACCGCCGGCCTGATGTCGCTGGCGTTCATGGGCTTCACCGGTCTGGTCAAGCCATGAGCCTGATCCTCAGCGCCATCCTCGCGCTGCTGGTGCTGTGCCTGGTGTGCGGCGCGATCCTCGGCTACGCCGCGGTACGCTTCAAGGTCGAAGGCAACCCGATCGCCGAACAGGTCAACGCCCTGCTGCCGCAGACTCAGTGTGGCCAGTGCGGCTACCCCGGCTGCAAGCCCTATTCCGAGGCGATCGCCGCCGGCGACAAGATCAACAAGTGCCCGCCCGGTGGCGAAGCGACCATCGCCGCCCTGGCCGCGCTGCTGGATGTCGAGCCCGAACCGCTGGATGCGGCCGAAGGCGCGTTGCCGCAACGGGTCGCCTATATCCGCGAGGCCGAATGCATCGGCTGCACCAAGTGCCTCCAGGCCTGCCCGGTGGATGCCATAGTCGGCGCCGCGCGGCAGATGCATACGGTGATCGTCAGCGAATGCACCGGCTGCGACCTGTGCGTCGAGCCCTGTCCGGTGGACTGCATCGACATGCTGGTGGTCGGCAGCAACCTGCACAACTGGAAGTGGGAACTGCCGCTGCCGTCCGCACGCCTGATCGCCACAGACCGGGAGCAAGCGGCATGACGGCCCAGCAGTTGTGGGAGATGCCCGGCGGCATCCATCCGCCGGACAACAAGCGCCAGTCCACCGCCTTGCCGATCCAGCCGGCGCCGCTGCCCAAGCGCCTGATCCTGCCGCTCAATCAGCACATCGGCGCGCCGGCCGAGCCACTCGTGCGGGTCGGCGAACGGGTGCTCAAGGGCCAGCTGATCGCCGTCGCCAGCGGCCTCGTCAGCGCGCCGCTGCATGCGCCGACCTCCGGCACCGTCAGCTTTATCGGCCTACAGCCCTACCCGCACGTCTCCGGCCTGCCGGCGCCGGCCATCGTCATCGACAGCGATGGCCAGGATGAGTGGTGCGAACTGGCCCCCTGCGCCGATTATCGCCAGCTGCAGCCGGCGACGCTGCTGGAGAAGATCCGCCAGGCCGGCATCAGCGGTCTCGGCGGCGCCGGCTTCCCCACCGAGGCCAAACTGCGCGCGCGGCCGGCGGAGAAGATCAGCACCCTGGTGATCAACGGCGCCGAGTGTGAGCCCTACATCAGCGCCGACGACATGCTGATGCGCGAGTTCGCCGCCGAGTTGGTCAGCGGCATCGACATCCTCTCCCACCTGCTGCAACCCGAACAGGTGCTGATCGGCATCGAGGACAACAAGCCCGAGGCCAGCGCCGCTATACGCGCCGCGCTGGGCGAGCGGCCCTACCAACTGCGCGAGTTCCCGACCCGCTACCCATCCGGCGGCGAAAAGCAGCTGATCCAGATCCTCACCGGCGCCGAGGTGCCGAGCGGCGGCCTGCCGGCGGACATCGGCATGCTCTGCCTGAACGTCGGCACCTGTGTCGCCATCCACAACGCTGTGGTGCTCGACCAGCCGCTGATTTCGCGCATCGTCACCCTCACCGGCGCGGCGCTGGGCCGGCCGATGAACGTCAACGCCCTGCTCGGTACCCCGGTCGGCGAGCTGCTGGCCTTTGCCGGTCTGCAACCGGACAAGCTCGAACGCCTGCTGATGGGCGGGCCGATGATGGGCTTCACCCTGCCGTCCATGGACGTGCCGCTGATCAAGACCAGCAACTGCCTGCTGGCCGGTAGCCGCGAAGAACTGCCCGCGCCATCGCCGTCCATGGCCTGCATCCGTTGCGGCGACTGCGCCGAGGTCTGCCCGGCCAGCCTGCTGCCGCAGCAGTTGCACTTCTTCGCCCTCGGCCAGGAGCACGAGCAGCTCAAGGCCCACCACCTGTTCGACTGCATCGAGTGCGGCGCCTGCGCCTATGTCTGCCCATCGAGCATTCCGCTGGTGCAGTACTACCGCGCCGCCAAGGCGGACATCCGCGAGCAGGAGCACAAGCAGCTGAAGGCCGAGCAAGCGCGCCAGCGCTTCGAACAGCGCCAGGAGCGCCTGCGCCGCGACGAGCAGCGCCGCGACGCCGAACGCCAGGCGCGCCTGGAAAAGGCCGAGCGGGCTCGCGCCCATGCCGAGCAGAACGCCGCCGCGCCGCCAGCCGACAACGCCATCGCCCGCGTGCAGGCGCAAAAGGCCGGCACGCTCAGCGACGAGCAAAAGCGCCTGAAGATCGCCGCCAGCATGGCCCAGGTCACCCTGAAGAAGGCCGAGAAGCAGCTGGCCGCCCACGCCACGGCGGAATTGCAGGCCCAGGTCGACGAACTGCGCCAGGCCGCCGCCGCCGCGCAACAGGCCCTCGACGCGGCCCTAGCCGCCGGCACGACCGCAGCCGACGTCGCGCCGGCCGTGGATGAGGCCGCGCGAAAAAGAGCCCAGATCCAGGCCGCCATGCTCCGCGCCCAGCTGAAGAAAACCGAAGCCGCCGCTGGCGATACTCCCAGCGCCGAACAACAGGCCGAACTGGAGCGTCTGCGCGCGGAACTGGCCAGCGCCGAACAGCGGCTGGCAGCCAGCGAAACCGCTCCAACCCCGGTACCAGCCGACGATGGGGCCTTGAAACGGGCGAAGATCGACCTGGCAATGAAGCGCGCCGAACTGAAGAAAGCCGAGCAAGCCGGCGCGACGGGTGATGAGTTGCAAGCCCTACAAGCCTCGCTGAGCGCCGCCGAACAGGCGCTGCACGCCGCCGAGGATGCCTCCGGCAAGCCCGTGCCGCAGTTGGTGCGCACCGATAAACGCCCGGTGGACGAAGCCAGCCGTGCGCTGAAAACCGAACTGGCCTTCGCCCGCGCCGACCTGCGCAAGCTCGAGCACGAACAGGCCGGCGCCGAGGTGCTGCAAGCCGCCCGCGCGCGGCTGGCGGAGGCCGAACGCAAGTTGCAGGAACACGACGGATAACTCCCCTCTCCCATGAATGGGAGAGGGAGTACAACAACCCAGCTGGCCGGGCGACATAGATCGCCCCCAGCAGACGAACCGGAGCCCCCATGGCCCTGCCCCGCATCACCTCGCCCCATGCCAAGGGCGGCAACCGCACCCAGGGCGTCATGCTCCAGGTGCTGCTCGCCACCCTGCCGGGTGTGCTGGCGCTGACCTGGCTGTACGGCTTCGGCACGCTGATCAACCTGCTGTGGGCCAGCGCGGTGGCGCTCGGCTGCGAGGCTGCGGTCCTGGCCGCGCGCAGGCGCCCGATACAGTTCTTCCTCAAGGACGGCAGCGCCCTGGTCACCGCCGTGCTGCTGGCCCTGGCCCTGCCGCCCTATGCGCCCTGGTGGCTGACGCTGATCGCCACCGGCTTCGCCATCCTGTTCGGCAAGCAGCTGTACGGCGGCCTCGGACAGAACCCGTTCAACCCGGCGATGATCGGCTATGCGGTGGTGCTGATTTCCTTCCCGCTGGTCATGACCAGTTGGCCGGCGCCGCACAGCGTCGGCCTGCTGGAAGCGCTGCAACGCATCCTCGGCCTCGCCAGCCTGCCCGACGGCTGGAGCCAGGCCACCGCCCTGGACGTACTGAAGACCAACCAGAGCCTGACCCTCGAGGAACTACGCGCCCGCTATCCCGGCTTCGGCGGTGCCGGCGGCCAGGCGGTGGGCTGGGTCAACCTGGCCTTCCTGGCTGGCGGCCTGTACCTGCTGTACAAGCGCCTGTTCAGCTGGCACGCACCGGTCGGCATGCTCGCCGCCCTGGCGCTGATGAGCCTGGTGTTCTGGAACGGCAGCGGCTCGGACTCCAATGGCTCGCCGCTGTTCCACCTGTTCAGCGGCGCGACCATGCTCGGCGCCTTCTTCATCGTCACCGACCCGGTCAGCGGCGCCACCAGCAACCGCGGCCGGCTGATCTTCGGCGCCGGGGTCGGCATCATCGTCTACATCATCCGCACCTGGGGCGGCTACCCGGATGGCATGGCCTTCGGCGTGCTGCTGATGAACCTGGCGGCACCGACCATCGACTACTACAGCCGCCCGCGCACCTACGGCCACCGCAAGGCCGAGCGCGGCTTCAAGATCGGAGAGTGAACCGTGGCACTGCCGGAAATCAGTCGCTCGATGCTGAAGAACAGCCTGCTGCTCGGGCTGTTCGCCATCGTCACCGTGGGGCTGGTGGCGCTCACCCAGCAAGCCACCGCCAGCCGCATCCAAGCCGCCGAGCGCGAGGCCCAGGCACGCACCCTCGGCGAGATCCTCCCCGCCGGCAGCTACGACAACCAGCTGCTCGACAGCACGGTGGAAGTCTTCGCCCCGAAACTGCTGGGCAAGGCCAAACCGCTGCCGGCCTATGTCGCCCGCCTGAACGGCCGGCCCAGCGCGGTGATCCTCCAGGTCAGCGCGCCGGACGGCTACGGCGGTGCCATCCACCTGCTGGTGGGCATCCAGGCCGATGGTCGGCTGGCCGGCGTGCGCGCGGTCAAACACAATGAAACCCCGGGCCTAGGCGATAAGATCGAGTTGAGCAAGAGCCCCTGGGTCCGCGAGTTCGAGGGCCGCTCGCTGCGCAATCCCGGCGACAGTGGCTGGGCGGTGAAGAAAGATCAGGGCCTATTCGACCAGTTCGCCGGCGCCACCATCACCCCGCGTGCGGTGGTCAAGGCCGTGCATCTGGCCCTGCAATATTTCGATGCGCACAAGGCCGAGCTGCTCGGCGCCGAGGAGAAGCCCAATGGTTAGGGTGCGTTCTCAATTATTTCCCCGATTGCGTTGCTGCCTGCAAGCGGGCCAGGCAAGGCGCAGCCCGCAGGCAATGGTCGTTCCCTTGCCAAGGGCTGCAACACCGCATGGCCCGTTTGCAGGCGCAACCCGAAGGGCCGGGCCTGCTTTTGCGCAGCGCGGCGTTATTCGTCGTTCATTTGGAATAACCAAACCTCACTCCTCATGCCTTGCTCTGCGCAAAAGCAGACTCCGGCGCAACGGAGGCAATAATTGAGAACGCACCCTACCTACCGCGAGATCACCATCAACGGCCTGTGGAAGAACAACCCCGGCCTGGTGCAGCTGCTCGGCCTCTGCCCGCTGCTCGGCACCAGCAATTCGATGGTCAACGCCCTCGGCCTGGGCCTGGCCACCACCCTGGTGCTGGCCTGTTCCAACGCCGCCGTGGCGCTGATCCGCAACGCCGTCAGCGACGCCGTGCGCCTGCCGATCTTCGTGATGATCATCGCCGCGCTGACCACCTGCATCGAGCTCTTGATGCGCGCCTACACCTACGAGCTGTACCAGATCCTCGGCATCTTCATCCCGCTGATCACCACCAACTGCATCATCCTCGGCCGCGCCGAAGCCTTCGCGGCGAAGCACAATGTGCTGCAGGCCGGCTTCGACGGCCTGATGATGGGGGTGGGCTTCGGCCTGGTGCTGCTCGCCCTCGGTACCCTGCGCGAACTGTTCGGCACCGGCATGCTGCTCGGCAACATGCAGCTGCTGTTCGGCTCCATGGCCGCCGACTGGCAGATCAGCGTGTTCCCGCATTACCAGGGTTTTCTCCTGGCCATCCTGCCGCCCGGCGCCTTCCTGGTGTTGGGTCTGCTGATCGCCCTGAAGAACCGAATCGATGAAATGGTCGCCGCCCGCGCACCAGTGCCGCAGGACGACCAGACACCGGCACCGAGCCGCCGCGTGCGGGTAACCGGAGTGATTGAGTGAACGCCGCCAAACGCCAGGAAATCTTTCGCCGCCTGCATGAGGACAATCCCGACCCGCGCACCGAGCTGGCCTACTCCACGCCCTTCGAGCTGCTGATCGCGGTGATCCTCTCCGCCCAGGCCACCGACGTCGGCGTCAACAAGGCCACCGCCAAGCTGTTCCCGGTGGCCAACACGCCGGAGGCGATCTATGCCCTGGGTGTCGAGGGTTTGAGCGAGTACATCAAGACCATCGGCCTGTTCAACAGCAAGGCCAGGAACGTCATCGAGACCTGCCGCATCCTGGTCGAACAGCACGGCGGCCAGGTGCCGCAGACCCGCGAAGAGCTCGAGGCGTTGCCCGGGGTCGGCCGCAAGACCGCCAACGTGGTGCTCAACACCGCCTTCCGCCAACTGACCATGGCGGTGGACACACACATCTTCCGGGTCAGCAACCGCACCGGCATCGCCCCGGGCAAAAACGTGCTGGAGGTGGAGCAAAAACTGCTGAAAGTCGTGCCCAAGGAATTCCTCCTCGACGCCCACCACTGGCTGATCCTGCACGGTCGCTACGTCTGCCAGGCGCGCAAACCCCGCTGCGGCAGTTGCCGGATCGAGGACCTGTGCGAATACAAACACAAGACCTCTGACGATTGACTGGACCGTGGTTTAGCTAACAACCCGATTGAAAAAAACTTTTTTACCGACCCCGATTTTGCCGATATAAGGTGCGCAAATGGCTTAGGTAGCCTGGAGCACGATCATGAGCACTGGCAAAGAAGATATCGAACTCGATGACGACCTCGCCGCGGAAGACTCTGAAGGTAATCTGGAGGCTCCGGTTGAAGTGGCGAAAACCAACCTGACCAAGCGCCGCTTGATCGACAACCTGCTGGAAGAGCGTCGCCTGAACAAGCAACTGGCCGAATACGACTTCGATCTGTAACCCGCTCAATAAAAAGCCCCGCAGCTGCGGGGCTTTTTTATGTCTGCGGCTTTCACTCAATCGCGACGATGCGGCGACAGCAGTTCGATCTTGTAACCGTCCGGGTCCTCGACGAAGGCCAGGATGCTGCGGCCGTGCTTCATCGGCCCCGCTTCGCGGGTGATCTTGCCGCCACGGGCACGGATGTCTTCGCAGGCCTTGTAGACATCTTCCACTTCCAGGGCGATATGGCCATAGCCGCTGCCCAGCTCGTACTCGCTCACGCCCCAGTTATGGGTCAGCTCGATCACGCTGTTGTGCGCCTCGTCGCCATAACCGACGAACGCCAGGGTGAACTGGCCGTCCGGGTAATCGTTGCGGCGCAGCAGGGTCATGCCCAGCACTTCGGTGTAGAAGGCGATGGATTTGTCCAGGTCGCCGACCCGCAGCATGGTATGCAGCAGTCTCATCGATGGTCTCCTCATGGCTGGCCACTGGTGGTGGCTCATAAAAGCATAACCCCGGCGCTTGGCCGGGGTTATGGGTGTGGCTAGAACCGCGGAGTCTATCAGAACAGCTTGCGCCCCTTGTTCGCGGCGATGCGCATGCGCAGCGCGTTGAGTTTGATGAAGCCCGCGGCGTCGGCCTGGTTGTACGCGCCGGCATCGTCCTCGAAGGTGGCGATATTGGCGTCGAACAGCGAGTCGTCGGACTTGCGGCCGACGATGATGACGTTGCCCTTGTACAGCTTCAGGCGCACTACACCGTTCACGTTGGTCTGCGAGGCGTCGATCATCTGCTGCAGCATCAGACGCTCCGGGCTCCACCAGTAGCCGGTGTAGATCAGGCTGGCGTACTTCGGCATCAGCTCGTCTTTCAGGTGCGCGACTTCGCGGTCGAGGGTGATCGACTCGATGGCGCGGTGGGCGCGCAGCATGATGGTGCCGCCAGGGGTCTCGTAGCAGCCGCGCGACTTCATGCCGACGTAGCGGTTCTCGACGATGTCGAGACGGCCGATGCCGTTCGCGCCGCCGACGCGGTTCAGTTCGGTGAGCACCTGCGCCGGGGTCATCTCGACGCCGTCGATGGCGACGATGTCACCCTTGCGGTAGGTCAGCTCGATGTAGGTCGGCGCATCGGGAGCCTTCTCCGGGGAGACGGTCCATTTCCACATGTCTTCTTCGTGCTCGGTCCAGGTGTCTTCCAGCACGCCGCCTTCATAGGAGATGTGCAGCAGGTTGGCATCCATGGAGTACGGCGACTTCTTCTTGCCGTGACGCTCGATCGGAATGGCATGCTTCTCGGCGTAGTCCATCAGCTTCTCACGCGACAGCAGGTCCCACTCGCGCCACGGGGCGATGACTTTCACGCCCGGCTTCAACGCATAGGCGCCCAGCTCGAAACGCACCTGGTCGTTGCCCTTGCCGGTGGCGCCGTGGGAAATGGCATCGGCGCCGGTTTCGTTGGCGATCTCGATCAGACGCTTGGCGATCAGCGGGCGGGCGATGGAAGTACCCAGCAGGTACTCGCCTTCATAGACGGTGTTGGCGCGGAACATCGGGTAAACGAAGTCGCGCACGAACTCTTCGCGCAGGTCGTCGATGTAGATTTCCTTGACACCCATGGCCTGCGCCTTGGCACGGGCCGGCTCGACCTCTTCACCCTGACCGAGGTCGGCAGTGAAGGTCACCACTTCGCAGTTATAGGTATCTTGCAGCCACTTCAGAATCACCGAGGTGTCCAAGCCACCGGAATAAGCCAGGACAACCTTCTTCACGTCCGCCATGCCATCAACTCCACGGGGTATTACGGAAAACCCGTGATTCTACTGACCCCGGCGGCCAAATTACAGGGGTGCGACAGCTTGTGACGACGAGGCGACGGCTTCTTTCGCCGACGCGACACCCACGCGATCTCAGGATGCGGCAGGCGCTTTGCCGGCAGCCACGGGGCCTGACGCTGCAGGGGTGGGGGCCGCCGCTGGCGCCTGCGCGGCGGCCGGCGACGGCGCCTCACGCGACAGGTGGACGGTCACCCGTCGGTTCTTCGCCCGACTGGACTCGTTGCGGTTCGCCACCAGCGGGTATTGCTCGCCATAAAAGCGCATGACGATCTGCTCTGCCGCCACACCGTTGGCCTTGAGGTAGTCCTGCACCGCCAGCGCCCGCCGCCGCGACAGGTCGCGGTTGGTCAGCCGGTTGCCGCTGTTGTCGGAATGGCCATCCAGCTCGATATGGTTGACGCTGGGGTCGGCGCGCAGATATTGCAGGATGATTTCCAGCTTGCTGCGCGCCAGCTCGTCCAGCGCCGTACCGCCGCCGGAAAACCCCACCTGGGCCTGTTTGATCTGCTCGAAATTGACCGGCAGCAGCTTGCTGGTACAGGCCAGATAATCGTCGTAGGCCTTGGTGAACTTGACCGGCAACAAGCGCACCTCCAGCTGCTCGCCACTCTGCCGGCTGCGGTGGCGCACCAGCGGACTGCGCCCGTCCAGCAGGCCGCTGAGCAGGCGCCCGGCCTGCAACTGGGTGCTATTGAACGGCACCTCGCCAGTACCGACGCTGACCACGCCGAGGTTGATATCGCCGCGCCCCGGCTGCCAGGGCGCGGCCGCCGCCAGCAGCGTCGCCGAACCGGCACCCAGCCAGCGCTCGCGCGCCTGCAGGCGGAAGGTCGCCTGCTCGCCGGCGCGACGGACGAATTCGCCGCTGCCGAAGTCGGTGATCGCCTGCGACAGCCGGCACTCGAACTGATCGCCCTCGACCTTCCACTCGACCTTCTCCAGCCGGGTCTGGAAGGTCAGTGCCAGCGCCGGCAGGCTGGCGAACAGGCTGAGCAGAACAATGATTGGCTGGCGCACAGCAGGCTCCACGGGGAATAACGGCATTCCCGAGAGGTATCGGTCAGCCAGGACGAAACTTGATAGCGAGTGCCTGAAAGTGGCTTTTCCGGTAGCATTCCAGGCCTGTTTTACCCGCCTGGAACTCCCCATGTCTGACCGCCTGACCCTGCTGCGTCCCGACGACTGGCATATTCACCTGCGCGACGGTGCCGCACTGACGCAAACCGTCGCCGACGTGGCGCGCACCTTCGGCCGCGCCATCATCATGCCCAACCTGGTGCCGCCGGTGCGCAATGCCGAAGAGGCAGACGCCTATCGCCAGCGCATTCTCGCCGCCCGTCCGACCGGCAGCCGTTTCGAACCGCTGATGGTGCTGTACCTGACCGACAGCACCACGTCGGCCGACATCCGCGCCGCCAAAGCCTGCGGTTTCGTCCATGCGGCCAAGCTCTATCCGGCCGGCGCCACCACCAACTCGGACTCCGGCGTGACCAGCATCGACAAGATCTTCCCAGTGCTGGAAGCCATGGCCGAGGTCGGCCTGCCGCTGCTGGTGCACGGCGAGGTCACCCGCGACGAAATCGACGTGTTCGACCGCGAGCAGTTCTTCATCGAGGAACAGCTGAGCCGCGTGGTCGAGCGCTTCCCGACCCTGAAGGTGGTGTTCGAGCACATCACCACCCGCGAGGCGGTGCAGTTCGTCCTGGCGGCACCGGCCAACGTCGGCGCCACCATTACCGCCCATCACCTGCTGTACAACCGCAACCACATGCTGGTCGGCGGCATTCGCCCGCACTTCTATTGCCTGCCGATCCTCAAGCGCAACGTGCATCAGGAAGCGCTACTTGCGGCCGCCACCAGCGGCAACCGCAAGTTCTTCCTCGGCACCGACTCGGCGCCGCACGCCCAGCACGCCAAGGAAGCCGCCTGCGGCTGCGCCGGCTGCTACACCGCCTATGCGGCCATCGAGCTGTACGCCGAGGCCTTCGAGCAGCGCAATGCGCTGGACAAGCTGGAAGCCTTCGCCAGCCATTACGGTGCGGACTTCTATGGCCTGCCGCGCAACCGCGACACCATCACCCTGGTGCGCGAGGAGTGGACTGCCCCGGCCAGCCTGCCCTTCGGCGAGCTGTCGGTGATCCCCCTGCGCGCCGGTGAAAAACTGCGCTGGCGTCTGTTGGAGGATCGCGCGTGAGCGAAAACCTGTACGACGACGAACTCGACGTCAGCCTGCCGTCCGGCCCGCGTCACCCGATGGCCGCGCGCTTTCGCGGCTACCTGCCGGTGGTGGTGGATGTCGAGACCGGCGGCTTCAACTGCGCCACCGACGCCCTGCTGGAAATCGCCGCCACCACCATCGGCATGGACGAACAAGGCTTGCTGTTCCCCGAGCACACCCTGTTTTTCCGTGTCGAGCCGTTCGAAGGCGCCAATATCGAGCAGGCCGCCCTGGAGTTCACCGGAATCAAGCTCGATCACCCGCTGCGCATGGCCGTCAGCGAAGAGCATGCGCTGACGGAGATTTTCCGCAGCCTACGCAAGTCGCTGAAGGCCAACGGCTGCAAGCGCGCCGTCCTGGTTGGCCACAATAGCAGCTTCGATCTGGGCTTCCTGAATGCCGCCGTGGCGCGTACCGGGATCAAGCGCAATCCGTTCCACCCCTTCTCCAGCTTCGATACCGCCACCCTCGCGGGCCTGGCCTACGGTCAGACCGTGCTGGCGAAAGCCTGCCAGAGCGCGGGGATCGAATTCGACGGCCGCGAGGCGCATTCGGCCCGCTATGACACGGAAAAGACCGCCGAGCTGTTCTGCGGCATCGTCAACCGCTGGAAGGAAATGGGCGGCTGGATGGACTTCGACGACTGAGTGAACAGCTCAATCGGCGACCTGGCTGCAACGCCCAATAAAAAGCCCCGCAACTGCGGGGCTTTATTTATTGCTGGCGGCAAATCTCAGAGCCTGTTTACGATCTCGCGAGCCAAGGTCAGGCAAGGCGAAATCGGGCGAAGAAGCACAGTTTACGCGTTGTAAATGAGCATGACTCGCTGCGCTCGCCCTGCGGGCCAGCCTTCGGCTGTTACTCCGCTTCGCTACGTTTTAACGCAACATGGCCGACGCGCAGCAGATCGTGAACAGGCTCTCAGAGCTTGCTGGCGTTCTCGGCCAGGTACTTGGCTACACCTTCCGGCGAAGCGGTCATACCCTTGTCGCCCTTCTTCCAGTTCGCCGGGCAGACTTCGCCGTGCTCCTCGGTGAATTGCAGGGCATCGACTAGGCGCAGCAGCTCATCCATGTTGCGGCCAAGCGGCAGGTCGTTGACGATCTGCGAACGCACCACACCGCTCTTGTCGATGAGGAAGGCGCCACGGTAGGCCACACCGTCATCCGACTCGACGTCATAAGCCTTGGCGATTTCGTGTTTGACGTCGGCTGCCAGGGTATAGCGCACCGGGCCGATGCCGCCCTTGTCCACCGGCGTGTTGCGCCAGGCGTTGTGGCTGAAATGCGAGTCGATGGACACCCCAATCACCTCGACATTGCGCGCCTGAAAGTCGGGAATGCGGTGGTCCAGGGCGATCAGCTCGGACGGGCAGACGAAGGTGAAGTCCAGCGGGTAGAAGAACACTAGGCCGTATTTGCCTTTGAGGGCCGCGGACAGGGTGAAGCTTTCGACGATCTCGCCATTGCCCAGCACGGCGGCAACCGTGAAATCCGGGGCTTGCTTGCCTACGAGTACGCTCATACGTTTTTCTCCCAAAGAGTTGAGCAAGAAGCGGTACTACTCATACCCGAGCGCTCACGACCGCCCGATGACACGACCCGCTCCATAGGGCCAATCTTCATACACCCCGGTTTTCCGCATTGCCCAGCGCTTCAATGCGCCCGAATACTCACCTAAGCCTATGTTTTATAAGGGCTCTTACCACTAATCGGGGAGATGGGAATCCAGCTAGATCAGTTTTGACAAGCATTCTCATTAAGATTAATATCCTGCCCATCAAGCCACTTCGAGTTTTGGGCGATCCCATGTACGTCTGTCTCTGCCAAGGTGTCACCGACGGTCAAATCCGCGAGGCGATTTTTGAAGGCTGCTGCAGTTACCGCGACGTGCGCCAGACCCTAGGTGTCGCCAGCCAATGCGGCAAATGCGCATGCCTGGCCAAGCAAGTGGTACGCGAAACCCTGAGCGAAATGCAGAGCAGCCAAGCCGCCCTCGCCTACCCGGCAAGTTTCGTCGCCGCCTGATAACCCCGCACTCGCAAAGCCGGATCTAGAATCCGGTTTTTTTATGCCTGGAATTCAAGCAGTTAACGGCAAAATGCGGAACAAAAACGTTCGTATTCAGATTAGTTTTTACTTAAATTTCAATAGCTTATGTTTGACAGCCCGACCTTGCAGGTCGAAACTTTGGGGATAACCACTCCCTAGTGCGGCAGGAGCAGACATGAAAGGCGACAAGAAAGTCATCCAGCATCTCAACAAGATCCTCGCCAACGAGCTGGTCGCGATCAACCAGTACTTCCTGCACGCTCGCATGTACGAAGACTGGGGTCTGAAGAAGCTCGGCGAGCACGAATACCACGAATCCATCGACGAGATGAAGCATGCGGACACGCTGATCAAGCGCATCCTCTTCCTCGAAGGCCTGCCCAACTTGCAGGACCTCGGCAAGCTGATGATCGGCGAGAACACCAAGGAAATGCTGGCCAGCGACCTCAAGCTGGAACAGCACGCAGTGCCCGACCTGAAAGCCGCCATCGCCTATTGCGAGAGCATCGGCGACTACGGCAGCCGTGAACTGCTGGAAGAGATTCTCACGTCCGAGGAAGAGCACATCGACTGGCTGGAAACCCAGCTCGGCCTGATCGACAAGGTTGGTTTGGAAAACTACCTGCAATCGCAGATGGACGAGTAAAACCGCAGGCACAAAAAAGCCCCGCATCGCGGGGCTTTTTTCATACTGCGCTGAAATCAGGCGCTGGCCTTGCTGGCCGCGTCCTTGATCAGGGTTTGCAGTTCACCCTTCTCGAACATCTCGACCATGATGTCGCTGCCGCCGACCAGTTCACCACCGACCCACAGCTGCGGGAAGGTCGGCCAGTTGGCGTACTTCGGCAGGTTGGCGCGGATTTCCGGGTTCTGCAGGATGTCGACGTAGGCGAACTTCTCGCCACAGGCCATCACCACCTGCGCCGCCTTGGCGGAAAAGCCGCACTGCGGAGCATTCGGCGAGCCTTTCATGTACAGCAGAATGGTGTTGTTGGCGATCTGCTCTTTGATGGTTTCGATGATATCCATGGGGCACCTCGGCACTGAACTTCCCGACTCACCGGTCGGCACGATGGCGGCATTGTAACGGAAAGCCGGGCGCCATGCTCGGCCTCCGCTCTACCCCGCTTAGAACCTGTTTCGGTTCTCGCGAGCTAGAGCGAGACAAGGCAAAAACAGCCGAAGAAGCGCAGTTTACGAGTTGTAAATGAGCATTCTGAGGCTGTTTTTAACGCCGTATCGCCGACGCGCAGCAGATCCGAGACAGGTTCTTAGGCGGCTTCGACCTCCACTGGCACGCCATTGAGGGCAGCATTGCCGGACAAGGCGTCGAGTTGGCGCTCATCGGTGAGGTCGTTGGCGCTGGCCCCGGGCTGGGCCATGGCGATCTCCATCTGCACGCCCGGGCGGCGGTGGCCCCAGCCATGCGGCAGGCTGACCACCCCGGGCATCATCTCGTCACTCGCCGCCACTTCCACTTCGACGATCCCGACCCGCGAACGCACGCGCACCAACTGGCCATCGCTCAGGCCGCGCCGGTCGAGGTCCTCGGGGTGCATCAGCAACTGATGCCGCGGCTTGCCTTTCACCAGCCGGTGATAGTTGTGCATCCAGGAGTTGTTGCTGCGCACGTGGCGGCGGCCGATCAGCAGCAATTCGCCGGACTTCGGCGTCTTGACCGCGGCAAAGCGCTGCAGATCGGCGAGCAGCAGTGCCGGCGCCGCCTGCACGGTTTTATCGGCGGTTTTCAGACGCCCCGCCAGGTTCGGCTGCAGGGCACCGAGGTCCAGGCCGTGGGGATAATCGCGCAGGCCGGCCAGCGACAGCTTGTGCTCGCCGCGCTCGCCATAGGGACCGGCGCGCAGACCCATGTCGATCATCTGTTCGGGCGCCAGGGTCGGCTTCAGCTCGCCCCCAGTCTTGGCGGCGAAGGCCCGGGCCAGGCCGACGAAGATTTCCCAGTCATGCAGAGCACCCTGCGGTTTATCCAGCACCGCCTCGTTGAAGCGGGTGACGTTGCGCACGGCGAACAGGTTGAAGGTGGTGTCGTAGTGGTCGTGCTCCAGCGGCGCCGTTGGTGGCAGAATCAGATCGGCGTAGCGCGTGGTTTCATTGATGTAGAAGTCGATGCTGAGCATGAACTCCAGTCCGTCCAGCGCCTGCTCCAACTGCCGGCCATTGGGCGTCGACAGCACTGGGTTGCCGGCCACGGTCACCAGCGCGCGGATCTGTCCCTCGCCCGGGGTCAGCATCTCCTCGGCCAGCGCCGCGACCGGCAGTTCGCCGCCGAATTCCGGCAGCGCCGACACGCGGCTCTGCCAGCGGTTGAAATGCCCCCCGGCGGTGGTCGCCACCAGATCCACGGCGGGCAAGGTGCACAGCGCCCCGCCCGCCCGATCGAGGTTGCCGGTCACCAAATTGATCAGTTGCACCAGCCACTGACAGAGGGTGCCGAACGCCTGGGTCGACACGCCCATGCGCCCGTAGCACACGGCCTTGTCGGCGGCGGCGAAGTCGCGCGCCAGTTGGCGGATCTGCTCGGCCGGCACCCCGCAACGGGTGCTCATGGCCTCGGGGTCGAAGGCCGCGATGGCCTCGCGCACCGCGTCGACACCGTCAGTGTCCAAGTGGCTGGCGCGGGTCAGGTTTTCCTCGAACAGGGTGTTGAGCACGCCCAGCAACAGCGCAGCATCCTGGCCGGGCCGCACGAATAGATGCTGGTCGGCGATGGCCGCCGTCTCGGTGCGCCGCGGGTCGACCACCACCAGCTTGCCGCCGCGCGCCTTGAGCGCCTTCAGGCGCTTCTCCACATCCGGCACGGTCATGATGCTGCCGTTGGAAGCCAGCGGGTTGCCGCCGAGGATCAGCATGAAGTCGGTGTGGTCGATGTCGGGAATCGGGATCAGCAGGCCGTGGCCGTACATCAGGTGGCTGACCAGATGATGCGGCAGCTGATCCACCGAGGTCGCCGAATAACGGTTACGGGTCTTCAGCTGGCCGAGAAAATAGTTGCTGTGGGTCATCAGCCCATAGTTGTGCACGCTGGGGTTGCCCTGGTAGACGGCCACCGCGTTCTGTCCGTGACGGGCCTGGATCTCGCTCAGGCGCTCGGCGACCAGAGCGAAGGCCTCATCCCAGTCGATCGCCTGCCATTCATTGCCGACCCGGCGCATGGGGCGGCGCAGGCGGTCGGGGTCGTTCTGGATGTCCTGCAGGGCCACGGCCTTGGGGCAAATGTGGCCGCGGCTGAAGCTGTCCTGGGCATCGCCCTTGATCGACAGGATGTGCTGTGCGCCATCGTCCTGACGCTGGGTCTCGATGCTCAGACCGCAGATGGCTTCGCACAGATGGCACGCACGGTGATGGAGGGTCTTGGTCATGGCCACGCCTCATTATTGGATTCGAGACGACCGGTCGGGTCGGCGGAAAATGACTATGGCGCCAGACCGACTGCTACGCCACAAGCGTTCGTCTTATGAATCAAGCCCCATCAGGCGTGCCGATTTATCCCGGTCAACGCCGGGCTTGCGGCGCAAACCGGTGAATAATGCCCGCCGAGACGATCAAGCCATCGCATTAATCATTCAAAGTGCGTATCTTTGCCCCACTGTGCTGCATGTGTAACCGCGACTCGCTACTTGGTGTTTAGATTTCGATCCAACCCTGTGCACGAATGCGCTAACTCTCATTGCACTCAGTACTGGCGGGGCACAGGCCTGCGCTGCAACTCACTTCGTTTCAAGGAACAACACCATGGCAAATCGCGAAAACGGCACCGTTAAATGGTTCAACGATGAGAAAGGCTTCGGCTTCATCACCCCGAGCAACGGCGGCGCTGACCTGTTCGTGCACTACAAAGCTATCCAGACCCAAGGCTTCAAGAGCCTGAAAGAAGGCCAAGCTGTTTCTTTCGTAGCCGTTAAAGGCCAGAAAGGCATGCAAGCTGAGGAAGTTCAGGTGGTCTAATCCCCCCCTGATCGAAAAAGCCCTGCCAACTGGCGGGGCTTTTTTATGTCCGTTCGTTCGCCCAAGGCCGGCTGGAAACAAGTCTAAATCGCACCGGGTTTGCCAAGCCGTTGAGCCGCAGTGTACAAATGCTCCCCTTCCGCGGAGCCGACAGCCGTGCCGGTATGGCTTGTGGTAGCGGAATCGAGCATTGCATCATTCCAGGCCATCCGCCTGCAGGCCGCATAGCGACTGAAGCTCGATAGCGTGGCGCGACATTTTTTTATAAGATCGCGCCTTCCCCAGTTCGTCGCCCGGTGCGGCCCCAAGCCGTCGGTCCCGCCTGTTTTCCCCGCAAAACCTGGCTTCTGGACCGGCGCAAGCGTTGTACAAAGGTAGTGAATAATGAGCGCCAGACACTTTCTCTCGCTAATGGACTGCACGCCCCAGGAACTCAACGGCCTGATTCGGCGTGGCATCGAGTTGAAGGACTTGCGCAACCGCGGTGCGCTCTATGAGCCGCTGAAGAACCGCGTGCTAGGGATGATCTTCGAGAAAGCCTCGACCCGCACCCGCCTGTCCTTCGAGGCCGGAATGATTCAACTGGGCGGCCAGGCGATCTTCCTCTCGCCGCGTGATACCCAACTCGGCCGTGGCGAGCCGATCAGCGACAGCGCGATCGTCATGTCGCGCATGCTCGACGCGGTGATGATCCGCACCTTCGCCCACAGCACCCTCACCGAATTCGCCGCGCATTCGCAGGTGCCGGTGATCAATGGCTTGTCGGACGACCTGCACCCCTGCCAGCTGCTGGCGGACATGCAGACCTTCCTCGAACAGCGCGGCAGCATCCAAGGCAAGACCGTGGCCTGGATCGGCGACGGCAACAACATGTGCAACACCTATATAGAGGCCGCCATCCAGTTCGACTTCCAGCTGCGCGTGGCCTGCCCGCAAGGCTATGAACCGAAAGCCGAATTCCTCGCCCAGGCCGGCGAGCGCGTGACCATTGTCCGCGACCCGCGTGAGGCGGTGGCCGGCGCCCATCTGGTGAGCACCGACGTGTGGACCTCGATGGGCCAGGAAGAGGAAGCCGGCGCGCGCCTGCAGCTGTTCCGCCCTTATCAGGTCAATCGTGCCCTGCTCGACCAGGCCGCCGCCGAGGTGATCTTCCTGCACTGCCTGCCGGCCCATCGCGGCGAGGAAATCAGCCAGGACCTGCTCGACGACCCGCGCTCGCTGGCCTGGGATCAGGCGGAGAACCGGCTGCACGCACAGAAGGCGCTGCTGGAAATGCTCGTCGAGCCGGCCTACCACCACGCATGAAACCGCTGCTGCTGAGCCTGCGCAATCTGGCTTGCGGTTACCGCGAGCAGAAGATCGTGCAGAACCTCAATCTGCACCTCAACGCCGGCGATATCGGCTGCCTGCTCGGCCCCTCCGGCTGCGGCAAGACCACCACGCTGCGCGCCATCGCCGGTTTCGAGCCGGTGCTCGAGGGTGAAATCACCCTGGCCGGCGAGGCGATCTCCCGCGCCGGCTTCACCCTGGCCCCGGAGAAGCGCCGGATCGGCATGGTGTTCCAGGATTACGCGCTGTTCCCGCACCTGTGCGTGGCCGACAACGTCGCCTTCGGCATCCGCCAGCACCCCGAACGCAAACGCATCACCGCCGAGCTGCTGGAGCTGGTCAAGCTCGGCAACCTGGGCAAACGCTATCCCCACGAACTCTCCGGCGGCCAGCAGCAACGCGTGGCCCTGGCCCGCGCGCTGGCGCCGGAACCGCAGCTGCTGCTGCTCGACGAGCCGTTCTCCAACCTCGATGGCGAACTGCGCCGGCGCCTCAGCCATGAGGTGCGCGACATCCTCAAAGCGCGCGGCACCAGTGCCATCCTGGTCACCCACGACCAGGAGGAGGCCTTCGCCGTCAGCGATCACGTCGGCGTGTTCAAGGAAGGCCATCTGGAGCAGTGGGACACGCCCTACAACCTCTACCACGAGCCGCTGACGCCCTTTGTCGCCAGCTTCATCGGTCAGGGCTATTTCATTCGTGGCCAGCTGCTGAGCCCGGAAGCGGTACAGACCGAAATGGGCGTGATCCGCGGCAATCGTGCCTACACTTGGCCGACCGGCAGTGCGGTGGACGTGTTGCTGCGTCCGGACGACGTCGTCTATGCCCCGGAAAGCGAACTGCAGGCACTAATCGTCGGCAAGACCTTCCTCGGCGCCGCCACCCTCTACCGCCTGCAACTGCCCACCGGCACCCTGCTGGAATCGATCTTCCCCAGCCATGCCGACCACCTGCCCGGGGCCCAAGTCGGCATCCGCATCGCAGCCGACCATCTGGTGGTATTCCCTGCGCAAGGCAGCGTCGCCACCCATATCAACCTGGGCGACTCCGGGGTACGCCGCTACACCACCACGACCTGATCGCGACCGGCGTTTTTAGCCTGGTACAGGGCGCTGTCGGCACGCAGCAGGGTGTCTTCCCAGGCTTCCACCGGGCGGTAAGCGCTGATGCCGATCGACAGGCTCAGTTGCAGGTCGGGACAGTCCTGCCACTGGGTGGCACGCACGGCCTGGCGCAGGCGTTCAACCATCAGCTCGGCGCCCGTCACGTCGGTGCGCGACACCAGTAAAAGAAACTCCTCGCCCCCCAGCCGGGCGACAAAGTCGACATCGCGCACGACCCGGCGCAACAGCTGCGCCAATTGCTTGAGCACCGCGTCGCCATTCGCATGGCCGAAGCGGTCATTGACCGTCTTGAACAGATCCAGATCCAGCAGGCAGAGGACGAAGCCGTAGCTGCCGCGATCGGCCAGCGCCTTCTGCTGGGCCAGCAGGTCGTTGGCGAAGCGGCGGTTGTACAGCCCGGTCAGCTCATCGGTGATCGCCAGCAGCTGAATGCGCTCGAGGGCCTGCTGCAGATCGCGGTTACGCTGTTGCAGCGAGCTGCGCAGACTGCTCATTTCCAGGCCGAGAATCGACACCCCGAGCAGTAGCACCAGGAACTCCACGGCCTGGATCAACTCGACCCGCAACTCGATGGCGGCGCCCCGCAGCCACAGGCTGGCGAGCAGCACCGCATAGCAGGCCACGGTGAACAGGCCGATGCGCACGAAGCCGCCGAGGCGCAGGCGGAAGGCGCCGAACATCATCACCACCAGCGCCATCATCAGGAACAGAGAACGCAGGTGGTCGACGAAATAGGCGCTGAAGAACACCACGCCGATCCCCCAACACATTTGCACCATGGTCAGGCTGGGATCGCGCAAGCGCAGGTTGAGGTTGAGCCAGATCGCCAGCAGGAACAGCACGCAACTGCTCAGCACCACGAAGCTGAGCACCAGCATGCCGCCCAGGCTCAGGGACATGAACCCGGCAGCGAATGCCAGCCAGCACAGCAGCAGCTGCAGGATTAAAGCGGTGCTGGCCAGCAGGGTACGCCGCAAGCGCAGCAGTTGATCACGGGGAGGCGCCGTCATCGAGAATCCTTATCGACCTGCGGTAACTGCCCGGCAGTATAGCCAGAGCGTCCCGCCGGCCAAGCCTCACGATAGACGGGTTCAGAACCTGTTTACGACCTCGCGAGCTAGAGCCAGAGGCGCAACGCAGCGAAGCGGAGTAACAGCCGAAGGCTGGCCCGCAGGGCGAGCGCAGCGAGTAAATCGGGCGAAGAAGCGGAGTTTACGAGCTGTAAATGAGCATGACTCGCTGCACTCGCCCCTTCGGGGCCGCACTGAAGTGCGTTAGCCGTAAGCGGCTTCTGAGCCCGATTTCAACGCCGGATGGCCGACGCTCAGCAGAGCGTAAACAGGTCTTCAGTCGAGCCAGAGCTGGCCGCTGGCAACCCGTAGCGCCTGGCCGGCGATCTTCACCCGCTCGCCGGCCAGGCCACAGAACAGCTCGCCGCCGCGTGCCGAGCACTGGAAGGCGTGCAGTTGCGCCTTGCCCAGGCGCGCGGCCCAGTAGGGAATCAGGCTGCAATGGATGGAGCCGGTCACCGGGTCCTCATCGATGCCGATCGCCGGGGCGAAATAGCGCGAGACGAAGTCATGCCGCTCGCCCGGTGCGGTGACCATCACCCCCAGCCAGGGCAGCCGCGCCAGCGCCGGCAGATCCGGCTGGCAGGCGCGCACGCGCTGCTCGCAGTCGAGGACCACCATCAGTTCCTTGCCGGTGTCCAGCACCTCCACCAGCGGCATGCCCAGCGCCTGCTGCAGCTCGGCCGGGGCGTCGATGCGCCGGGGCGGCAGGCACGGGAAGTCGAGCACCAGGCGCCCGTCTTCGCGGCTGACGCTGAGCGGGCCGGACTGGCAGCTGAAGTCGAGGCGCTGACCCGGCTCGCCATACAGCTCGAACAGCACATAGGCGCTGGCCAGGGTGGCGTGTCCGCAGAGCGGTACCTCGGTGGTCGGGGTGAACCAGCGGATGTGCCAGACCGCCCCTTCTTTCACCAGAAAAGCGGTTTCCGCCAGGTTGTGCTCGGCGGCGATGCGCTGCATCAGCGCTTCATCCAACCAGGCGTCGAGGCGATAGACCATCGCCGGATTGCCGCTGAACGGACGCTGGGTGAAGGCATCGATCTGGTGGAAGTCGAGGTGCATGGTGGTACTCATAAGGGCAGGACGGTCACCCAGCATGCCGTAACCAGGCCGGCCTCGCCCGCTACAGTCCGCGAGTATTGCGCCGCAACAGCTGGCTACCAGTCTTCGCGTACGCCGTAGCGGGCCAACAGCGCCTGCAAGCGGCCGTTTTGGCGATAGCGTTGCAGCCCGGCCTCGAACAGCGCCACATAGCGCGGGCTGGACGCCAGCGTCGGCGAGAAGGCCAGGTAGATTGGTAAATCCGGGCTGCGGCAGCCGGCCTGCCACAGCTGCGCCGGCGGCTGCCGCCGGGCCAGGTGGCTCGCCATCACCCGGCTGTTTTCCAGGGTGACATCGACACGCCCGCGCAGCAGCTTGGCGACATTGGTCGCCAGGGCCCGATCGCCGGCGGCGGTCTGCACCTTGGCCGGCTCATGCTGATGGTGGCGGATGTAGTCATCCAGATCGGGGCCGTAGCTGTAGCCGTTGATCACGCTGAGACGAACATCGGCCAGGGAGTCCACTCCCTGATAACGCCAGGCGCTGTCCGGCTTGACGTAAAAGCAGGTGCGCGAGATGGCTGGCGCGCTGGCGCTGAAGAGAAAGTCAGGGGCATCCTCGCGACCGGCGCCGATCAGCGCATTCGCCCGGCCCTGACGCACCGCGTGGATGGCGCGCGCCCAGTTGACCGTCTGGTATTCCACCGTGATCCCGGCTTCGGCGAAGATCTGCTGGGCCAGTTCGACCAAGATGCCCGGCTTGTCGGCAGCCGCCGCGCAATTGATTGGACACCAGACATCCGCGGTAATGACCAGGGTTTCGGCCCGGGCCGCCACCATCGACAGGCCGGCGAGCAACAGCGCCGACACGCGACCGAAGCCTGGGAATCGCTGCCTCTCTGCCACCACCCTCTCCCTGGATTCAATCGTCCCCAGATTACCGGCTCAAGCGCCGCTGCGCACCCGCTGCACGGCATCCAACCAGCCGGCGTAGAGCGTGTCGCGATGGGCGGCAGCCATCCGCGGGGTGAAGCGTTGCTGGCGGTGCCAGTGGCTGGCGATCTGGTTCAGGTCGGCATACAGCCCGGCTTGCAGACCGGCCAGATAGGCGACACCGAGCGCCGTGGTTTCGGTGACCTCCGGGCGCTCCACCGGCACGCCGAGGATGTCGGCGAGGAACTGCATGACCCAGTTGTTCTCCACCATGCCGCCGTCCACCCGCAGCGCGCTGGGTGCGGCGGCGCCGTCCTGGCGCATGGCCTCGAGCAGGTCGCAGGTCTGGTAGCAGACCGACTGCAGGCCGGCGGTGACGATCTCCTTGATCCCGGTATCGCGAGTCAGACCGAAGATCGCCCCGCGCGCCTTCGGGTCCCAATACGGCGCGCCCAGGCCGGTGAAGGCCGGCACCAGGTAGACGCCGCAGGCATCGCCGGTCTGCTCGGCCAGCGCCTCGCTGTCACGTGCGTGACTGATCAGCTTGATGCCGTCGCGCAGCCATTGCACCGCCGCCCCGGCGACGAAGATGCTGCCCTCCACCGCATAGGTGACCTGACCACCGAGGCGGTAGCCGACGGTGGTCAGCAGGCGGTTCTTCGAGGTCACCGGCTGGCTGCCGGTGTTCTGGATCATGAAGCAGCCGGTGCCGTAGGTGCTCTTGACCATGCCGGCTTCGAAGCAGGCCTGGCCGATCAGCGCGGCCTGCTGGTCGCCGGCCATGCCCAGCACTGGGATGCTGGCACCGAGCAGGCTGGCGTCGGTGCGGCCGAAATCGGCGGCGCAGTCGAGCACCTCGGGCAGCAGGCCGCGCGGGATGTCGAACAGCGCGAGCAGCTCGTCGTCCCACTGCTGGCTGTGGATGTTGAACAGCAGGGTGCGCGAGGCGTTGGTGGCATCGGTGCGATGGGCCTGGCCGCCAGTCAGACGCCAGAGCAGGAAGCTGTCCACCGTGCCGAAGCGCAGCTCGCCGCGCTCGGCCCGTTCGCGGGCGCCAGGCACGTTGTGCAAGATCCAGCGCAGCTTGGTGGCGGAGAAGTAGGGATCGATCAGCAGCCCGGTCTTGGCCGCCACCGTCGCCTCATGCCCGGCGGCCTTGAGTTCGGCGCAGTAGTCGGCGGTGCGGCGGTCCTGCCAGACGATCGCCGGGTGGATCGGCGTGCCGGTTTGCGCGTCCCACACCAGGGTGGTCTCGCGCTGGTTGGTGATGCCGATGGCGGCGATCTCGGCGGCGTTCAGGCCGCTCTGTTGCACGGCTTCGCGGCAGACCTTGAGGGTCGTCAGCCAGATTTCCTCGCCGTCGTGTTCGACCCAGCCGTCCTTGGGGAAATACTGCTTGAACTCCTGCTGGGCACGCGCCACGGGCAGGCCCTGGGCGCTGAAGACGATGGCGCGGCTGCTGGTGGTGCCCTGGTCGATGGCAAGCAGGTATTGGGGCATGGCAGTTCCTTGTTGTTATCTGCTGGAGCGCTGTAACGGGATGGATCGCTGTTGGGTATCGCTGCGCTCAACCCAACCTACAAAAACACACTACGCAGGATGGGCTGAGCAACGCGATACCCATCGCCGACGCTTGGCTCCTGGCACCATCCGTTGGGCTTCGCTGCGCTCTGCCCAACCTACTCCTCACTCCCGGCCGATCGCGGCGAAGGTCGCCTGGGTGTGCTGCGCCAACGTGGCCGCCGCCAGCTCCACCTCCAGGCCCCGTCGGCCGGCGCTGACGTAGATGCTCGGATGGCTCTGCGCCGATTCGTCGATAAAGGTGCGCAGACGCTTCTTCTGCCCCAGCGGGCTGATGCCGCCGAGCAGGTAGCCCGTCGCTCTTTGCGCGGCGGCCGGATCGGCCATGTCGGCCTTCTTCACGCCGGCGGCGTGGGCCAGGGCCTTGAGGTCGAGGCTGCCGGCCACCGGCACCACCGCCACCAGCAACTCGCCCTTCTCGCTCGCCGCCAGCAGCGTCTTGAACACCCGCGCCGGTTCCAGGCCGAGCTTTTCCGCCGCTTCCAGGCCATAGGACGGCGCCTTGGGGTCGTGGCTATAGCTGTGCACCCGGTGCTCAGCCTTGGCTTTCTTCAACAGATCGATGGCAGGCGTCATGTTCGATAGTGAAAATTATTTGATCGGATCGGCCTACCTTAGCCGCAAATCTTCCTAGGCGACAGCCTATAATCCGGCAAAAAACAGGAAGCCCGCATGAACCTGGCGCCCCGACAGCAGAGCATCCTCGACCGCGCCCGCGAGCGCGGCTACGTCAGCATCGACGAGCTGGCCCAGGCCTTCGCCGTCACCCCGCAGACCATCCGCCGCGACATCAACCAGCTGGCCGAGCGCGGCCTGCTGCGGCGCACCCACGGTGGCGCCGCCAGCGAGGCCTCGAGCATCCACAACACCGCCTACGCCATGCGCGCCGGGCAGATGCGCGAGGAGAAACAGCGCATCGCCGAGGCCATCGCCACGCAGATTCCCGACCACGCCTCGCTGTTCATCAGCATCGGTACCACCACCGAGGCGATCGCCCGCGCCCTGCTCAACCATCGCGGCCTGAAGGTGATCACCAACAACCTGCACGTCGCTGCCCAGCTCAGCGCCCAGGCCGATTTCGAGGTGCTGGTGGCCGGCGGCACGGTGCGCAGCGATGGCGGCGTGGTCGGCCAGGCGGCGGTGGATTTCATCCAGCAATTCAAGGTCGACTTCGCCCTGGTGGGCATCAGCGGCATCGACGAAGACGGCAGCCTGCTCGACTTCGACTACCAGGAAGTGCGCGTGTCCCAGGCGATCATCCACAACGCACGGCAGGTGCTGCTGGCCGCCGACTCGAGCAAATTCGGCCGCAACGCCGTGGTGCGCCTGGGCTCCATCGCCCTGGTCCACCAGTTGTTCACCGACAGTCCACCACCCACCGCCATCGCCCGTCTGCTGGCCGAGCAGAAGATCCAGCTGCATCTGGTCTGAGCGCTCCGCCCATGTAGCAGTTGTACGAATTGCACCGCACCGCACCGAACCGCTCGACGAATAGCCGCTCAGCCTACTCGCCAGCGCAGCTTTGCCGGGCTACTATTTTCGGAAACGAACATCATAAAGTTCACTTCCAATAGTCGAGGCCTGCGATGGGCGCACATCACCACCACACCGCTCCCGTTGCCGAGGTCTACGACCTCGTGGTGATTGGCGGCGGCATCAACGGCACGGGGATCGCCGCCGATGCGGCCGGGCGCGGTCTATCGGTGTTCCTTTGCGAACAGCACGATCTGGCCCAGCACACCTCTTCGGCCAGCAGCAAGCTGATCCACGGCGGCCTGCGCTACCTCGAACATCATGAATTCCGCCTGGTCCGCGAGTCGCTGGCCGAGCGCGAAGTGCTGCTGGCCAAGGCACCGCATATCATCCGGCCGCTGCGTTTCATCCTCCCCCATCGCCCGCACCTGCGCCCGGCCTGGATGATCCGTGCCGGCCTGTTCCTCTACGACCATCTGGGCAAGCGCGAGAAGCTGCCGGCCTCGCGCGCCCTGCGCTTCGGCGCCGGCAGCCCGCTGAAGGCGGAGATCACCCGCGGCTTCGAGTATTCCGACTGCGCAGTGGACGACGCCCGCCTGGTGGTGCTCAACGCCATGGCCGCGCGCGAACAGGGCGCGCATGTGCACACCCGCACCCGCTGCGTCAGCGCGCGGCGGCGCAAGGGCCTGTGGCATCTGCATCTGGAGCGCGAGGACGGCAGCCGCTATTCGATCCGCGCCCGCGTGCTGGTCAACGCCGCCGGGCCCTGGGTGGCGAGCCTCCTCGAAGACGGCCTGAAGCAGCCGTCGCCCTACGCCATCCGCCTGATCCAGGGCAGCCACATCATCGTGCCGCGCCTGCATGATGACGAGCAGGCCTACATCCTGCAGAACGAGGACCGCCGCATCGTCTTCGTCATTCCCTACCTCGAGCGCTTCAGCCTGATCGGCACCACCGACCGCGAGTACCACGGCGATCCGGCCACGGTGCAGATCAGCGACGCGGAGATCGACTACCTGCTGCAGGTGGTCAATACCCACTTCAAGCGCCCGCTGGCGCGCGCCGATATCCTGCACAGCTTCGCCGGCGTGCGCTCGCTCTGCGATGACGAGTCGGTCGATCCGGCGGCGGTGACCCGCGACTACACCCTGGCGCTGAACGGCCAGCCCGCCGAGGCGCCGCTGCTGTCGGTGTTCGGCGGCAAACTGACCACCTACCGCAAGCTAGCCGAAACGGCACTGGCGCAGCTGGCACCGTACTTCCCGCAGATGCGCCCGGCCTGGACCGCCAGCGCCCCGCTGCCCGGCGGCGAACAACTCGGCGACCCTGCGGCGCTGGCGGAAACCCTGTGTCAGCGGCATGGCTGGCTGGATGGCGCGCTGGCCCGGCGCTGGGCGCACAGCTATGGCAGCCGCTGCTGGAAGCTGCTGGACGGCGTAAGCACGCTGGACGACCTCGGCGAACACCTGGGCGGCGGCCTCTATGCCCGCGAAGTGGACTACCTGTGCCGCGAGGAGTGGGCGCTGCAGGCCGAGGACATCCTCTGGCGGCGGACCAAGCTCGGGCTGTTCCTCAGCCCGATGCAGCAGACACGCCTGCGCCACTACCTACACGCCGAACATCCGCCACGGCCGCAGGGAATGCGAGCGGCTTAGATCAGGCGCTTAGCGCCGGTTCACGAGCTGGGTCCCCCGCCCCCCACCTGGGAAAAGGGATGGGGGCTTCTACGCGCTCTATAGCCCCGTTCTGGATGTTGCTCAAAAGACCGTGAACACGGGCTCTTAAGCCAAGGTCTGCAGCCGCACCTCCAACTCGGCGATACGCTCCTGCAGCGCCTGCAGTTGGGCGCGGCTGGCGCTGATGTCGTCGATCACGCTGATCAGGTGCTCGGGCGTGCCGTCCTGCGGGTTGCGCTGCAGCGAGGTCTTGACGTTGGCCCAGATGTAGCGGCCGTCCTGGCGGCGGAAGCGCTTCTCCATGGCGTACATGGCGATCTCGCCGGCCAGCAGGCGTTGCAGCTGCTGCAGGTTGGCGTCGAGATCGTCGGGGTGGGTGAGGTCCTGGAAGGTCAGGCCGGCCAGTTCCTCGGCGCCGTAGCCGAGCAGGTCGCACAGCGAGTCGTTGACCCGCAGCCAGCGGCCGTCGAGGCCGATATAGGCCATGGCGCCGCAGGCCAGCTCGAAGATCGCGCGGAAGCGCTCCTCGCTCTTGCGCAAGGCGTCCTCGGCGGTCTTGCGCGCGGTGTTGTCCATGCTGATGCCGACCATCTTCACCGAGCGCCCGGCGCTGTCCTTGACCACCGTGGCGCGCGAGGAAATCCAGCGCAGCTCGCCGTCCGGGCGGAAGATGCGGAAGTCGAACTCGCAGCTCTCGCCGGCGGCGATGACCTCGCGGTACATCGCCTCCATGGCGGCCACGTCCTCGGCCGGCAGGTGCGGCCAGAAGTCCTCGTTGCGCGTCACCGCCCAGCCGTACACGTCCTCGACATTGGCCGAGTAGGTGACCTCGTCGGTGATCAGGTTCCATTCCCAGGTGACGATCCGCGCGTTCTCCTGGGCCAGCTTCATGCGCGCTTCGCTTTCCATGATCTCGGCGGTGTACTTGCGCCGCACGTCGGTCATCGGCAGCTCGACCACTTCGGTGGTCTGCACATCGCGCAGGGCTTCCTCGCCGTAGCGCAGCCAGATCCAGTTGACCTTGAGGAAGCGCGCCAGCTTGCGCAGGTTGTCGTAGTCGATCTCGCCGCCGCGCGTCCATTTGTGCACGGCGGTGCGCGAGATGCCCAGCGCGGTGCCCACCGCCTGCAAGGTCAGCTTGTGGTGTTCGAGCAGTTCCTTGAGGCGGAAGGCGAAGCTGTTTTCCATCATGACGGTTCGATCCACTGACACGCTGAACTGGCCGGTTAGTATACCCGCGCGCCGGAACCGCGGCCCGCATCCGGGCTACGACCTGATTCGTAGGATGGGTTGAGCCTGCGATACCCATCGAACCGCCATGATGGGTATCGCTGCGCTCAACCCATCCTACCGACCTTCACCCCTCTCCCGTTTACGGGAGAGGGGCCGGGGAGAGGGTGAATCGGCCGGCGCCGACCTGAACGCCCGCCCCTCTCCCTAGACAGGGGCGAGGGAACAGAAGCACAGGCCGTAGGGTGGATGTCGCTGTTCACATCCACCGGCTTTTGCTGGAAAACGCTGCGCGGTTTTCCAGCCTAGAGATCGAGCACCAGGCGCTCGCTGCGCGCGCGCGACACGCACAGCATCATGGTCTGCTGGGCGGCCTTCTCCTCATCGCTGAGGTACTGGTCGAAGTGCTCGGCCTCGCCTTCGAGGATGCGCGTCTCGCAGGTGCCGCAGACGCCCTCGCGGCACAGGCATTCGACCTGGGCGGCGTTGGTCTTCTCGATGGCCTGGAGAATGCTCATGCCCTCCTCCACCCGCAGTTCGCGCCCGGACTTGGCCAGCACCACGGTGAAGGCGCCGCCGCTTGCCGGGGTGGCGGCGAACTGCTCCCAGTGCACGCGGCGGTCGGCAATGCCCAGTAGCTTGGCCGTGGCGATCACCGCGTCGATCAGCGGCTTGGGCCCGCAGACATAGACATGCGCGTCGGCCGCCAGATTGCCGAGCAGGCCGGCCAGGTCGAGCTTGCGCTCGAGGCTGTCGATGTAGAACTGCGTGCGCGCGGCATGCGGGCCGGCGTTCAGTTCGTCCTGGAAGGCGCCGTGCTCGGGGGCGCGGAAGGCGTAGTGCAGCTCGTAATCGGTGCCCTGTGCGCGCAGCTCGTGGAGCTGGGCGAGGAACGGGGTGATGCCGATGCCGCCGGCGATCAGCACGTGTTTGCCGGCCGCCGGGTCGAGGGCGAACAGGTTATTCGGGGTGGAGATGGTCAGCTCGCTGCCGACCTGCACCTCGCCATGCATGAACGCCGAGCCGCCCTTGGACTGTTCCTCCAGGCGCACGCCGATCTGGTACTCGCGGGTGTCGGCGGGGTCGCTCATCAGTGAATAGGCGTTGCTGAAGCGGCGCCCATCGGCGCCCTGCATCTGCACGATGATGTGGCTGCCGCCGGTGAAGCCCGGCAGCGCCTGACCGTCCTGACGCACGAGGGTGAAGCGCTTGATCAGGGGGGTTATCTGCTCGACCCCGGTCACCCGGGCGGCGATCATTTCATAGGAATTGGCCATCGCTAACCTCGTCTTCAGCAAGGAGCGGCAGCGACTGCCGCTCGGTAGATGCCCTGTTGCCCGTCGTTATACGGCGAGGCACAGGTATTTCATTTCCAGGTAATCCTCGATGCCGTACTTGGAGCCCTCGCGGCCGAGGCCGGATTGCTTGACCCCGCCGAACGGCGCGACTTCGTTGGAGATCAGCCCGGTGTTGACGCCGACCATGCCGTACTCCAGCGCCTCGGCGACCTTCCACACGCGGCCGATATCGCGGCTGTAGAAGTAGGCGGCGAGACCGTAGAGGGTGTCGTTGGCCAGGCGAATCACCTCGTCGTCGGAGGAGAAGCGCACCAGCGGCGCGACCGGGCCGAAGATTTCCTCGTCGAGCAGCTGCATGCCCGGCGCGATGCCGGCCAGCACGGTGGGCTCGAAGAAGTTTTCGCCTTCGGCGTGGCCGTTGCCGCCGACCAATACCTCGGCGCCCTTGGCCACCGCGTCGGCGATCAGGCTGCGCACCTTGGCCACCGCCTTGGCGCTGATCAACGGGCCGATCTCGCTGCCGCTGACGTTGCCGTGGCCGACCCGCAGCTCCTTGACCCGTGCGCTAAAGCGCTCGGCGAAGCGCTCATAGACCTTGTCGTGGACGTAGAAGCGGTTGACGCACACACAGGTCTGCCCGGCGTTGCGGTACTTGGCGACCAGTGCGCCTTCCACCGCGGCGTCGATGTCGGCGTCGTCGAAGACGATGAACGGCGCGTTGCCGCCCAGTTCCAGCGACACCTTCTTGATGGTCTCGGCGCACTGGCCCATCAGCAGACGGCCGACCGGGGTCGAGCCGGTGAAGCTGAGCTTGCGCACCTGCGGGTGGCCGGTCAGTTGCGCGCCGATCGCCACGGCGTCGCCGGTGACGATGTTGAGCACCCCGGCCGGCACCCCGGCGCGCTGCGCCAGTTCGGCCAGGGCCAGGGCCGACAGCGGCGTCTCGTTGGCCGGCTTGACCACGATGCTGCAACCGGCGGCCAGGGCCGGGGCGACCTTGCGGGTGATCATCGCCGCCGGGAAATTCCACGGGGTGATCGCCGCGCACACGCCGATGCCCTGCTTGATCACCAGCAGGCGCTTGTCCGCCGCCGGGCTGGGGATGACGTCGCCGTACAGGCGCTTGCCTTCCTCGGCGAACCACTCGATGAAGGAGGCGGCATAGCGGATTTCGCCGACGGCCTCGTGCAACGGCTTGCCCTGCTCGCGGGTCATCAGCAGGGCCAGGTCGTTCTCGTGTTCGAGCATCAGCTCGTACCAGCGGCGCAGGATCTGCGCGCGTTCCTTGGCGGTGCGCGCGCGCCAGGCCGGCAGCGCGGCGTCGGCGGCCTCGATGGCACGCGCCGCCTCGGCGCCGCCCATCAGCGGCACGCGGGCGAGCAGTTCGCCGCTGGCCGGGTCGGTCACGTCCACCGTGCGGCCGTTGTCGGCATCGCACCAGGTGCCGGCGATGTAGGCCTGTTGGCGCAGCAGTTGGGGATCTTTCAGATTCACGCAAGAATTCCTCTTGTTATCCGGGCCGCCGACGCGAAGGTGTCGGCGGCCGATGCACTCAGCGGTCCAGGTGGGCCACGGCGATCAGGTTGTGGAAGTGGGCGATGCCGTGCTCGCTCATGCCGCTGCGCTGCCGGTCGGCCATGATCCGGCCCTGGCCGCGGTAGCCGCGGGACTTCAGGCCCTTCTGCACGCTCTCCACCAGGCGCAGGTCTTCCGGGCGGAACACGTCGCGGTACCACTCGATCAGCGCCTGCTGCTCGGGGGTGATGTCCTTGTTGAGGAAGTAGATGTCGTAGTGCTGCAGGGTGGTTTCCGCATCGACCGGGAACTCGTAGATCACGGTCATGAAGTTGCCGCCTGGCGGCACGTTGAACATGGTGCACGGCCAGGCCCAGAAACCGCTGAACGAGGCGTCCTTGATCGACTCGTCGAACTTGAAGGACTTCTCCGAAGGCTTGGCCAGGCCGTACTGCAGCGACCAGTTGCCGTGCAGGGTGTGGCTGTACTGGCCGACGTCCACCGAATCGGCGAAGCCCGGGTGCGCCGGGGCGCAGTGGTAGCACTCCATGTAGTTGTCGACGATCGACTTCCAGTTGGCCGGGGTCTCGGTGACGAAACGCGCCGCCAGGTGCAGGTCGTCGATCACCGCGCAGGCCTGGCGCATGCGCGCCTGCAGGCCGGGCAGCTGCTCCTCGACCGGGCCAGCGTCCGGGTTCATGTTGATGAAGATGAAGCCGGCGTACTCCTCAACCTTGAGCTGCACCAGGCTGGAGTTGTCCTTGTCGAAGTTGGCCACGTTGTCGCAGTTGCGCGCGTGGGCCAGCTCGCCGTCGAGCTTGAAGGTCCAGGCGTGGTACGGGCAGGTGATCACGTTCTTGGCCTTGCCGCTGCCCTGCAGCAGCTGGTGGCCGCGGTGCGGGCAGACGTTGTAGAAGGCCCGCAGCACGCCGTCGCGGCCGCGCACGACGATGATGCTTTCGCCTATCACTTCGCGGGTGATGTAGTCGTTGCTCTCCGCCACTTCGCTGCGGTGGCCGAGGCAGATCCAGCTGTTGGCGAAGATCTTGTCCTGCTCGTATTCGAACACTTCCGGCCGGGTGTAGAAGTTGGCCGGAATGGTGTAGGCCTCGTCGGCGCTGGCGCAGAAGTCGGCTGGGAGGCGTTGGATGTCGTTCATCTGGTTTTCTCCAGGCAAGGGGATGGCCGGCGACCTGGGCTTGGCCATCTCACGGGTTGATCTGTGATTACTGGTTTACACGTATCTATCAGTTAACAAATCGGGCAAAAAAAATCCCGCGGCACGCCCCTCCTGCCGCTCGGCAGTCGGGGCTTTTCCGGGTTTACTCCACCGCGGCGACCGCACCTTGGCGCTCAGCGGTCGGGCGGACCAACTTTTCCTGGTAGGACGGCACCTCGAGTTCCTCATCCAAGGCACGCAAGGCCGCCTCTTCCTCGATCAGGTGCGCGGGCATGCTGGCGTAGTCCTCGAGCATCCATTTGAGGAAGCCGTAGATCTTCACCAGCAGGATCGCCATGAAGGGGATCGCGGTGAGCACCACGGCGGTCTTCATGGTCGGCAGCGAGGCGTCGGCGAACAGCATGGCCAGCGGCACCAGGGTCAGGGTCACGCACCAGAACAGGCGCAGGTTCGGAGTCGGGTCCTGGCCTTCCTGCAGGTTGCGGGTGCTGGTGGCGGCCACCGCGTAGGCCGCGGCGTCCATGTGCGAGGCGCAGAACACCGCCATGATGAACAGGTACACGGCGAGGAACACCTTGCCCAGCGGCAGCGAACTGAGGATCAGCTCCACCGCGGTTTCACCGCCCTGTTCGGCGAGGATCTTCGGCACGTCGATGGCGCCGGTGATGAACTGGTGCATGCCGTAGCTCTCCAGCGCGCCGAAGAAGAACCAGCAGCCGACGCTACCGCCGAGCAGCAGCGCGGCGACCACTTCCTTGATCTTGCGACCCTTGGACACGCGGGTGACGAACATCGCCACGCCCGGCGCGTAGGACACCCACCACAGCCAGTAGAACACCGTCCAGTTGCGGGTGAAGGCACCATCGCCGGCCGGATCGGTGAACAGGCTCATGTGCACATAGTTCTGGATCATCAGGCCGATGGCGTTGGCGGTGTTGTTGAGGGTGAACTGGGTCGGCCCGACCACGAACACCACCCCGGCGAAGATCAGCGCGCCGACGCAGACCATCTTGCTCAGACGCTGCAGGCCGCCGTCGATGCCGATGTAGGAACTCAGCGAGAACAGCACCGCGACCGCGCCGATCACGATCAACTCGGTGGTGAAGGTATCCGGCATGCCGGTGAGACTGGCCAGGCCGCGGGTCAGGGTCGAGGCGGTCAGCGCCAGGGACACGGTCAGCGCGCCCATCATGGTCAGCAGGAAGATCAGGTCGACCGTGCGGCCGACCGGGCCGGTGGCCTTGAAGCCGGTCACCGCCTCGACGATCGAGGCCAGGTTGAGGCCGCTCTTCTTGCGCACGTGGAAGTGGTAGGCCATCGCCAGCGACGCCAGGGCGTAGATCGACCAGGCGCTGATGCCCCAGTGGAAGAACGAGTAGCTGATGCTGTATTCCAGCGCCTCGCGCGAGCCGACGGCGATGTTCAGGCCAGGGGTCTGGTAGTAGTAGGCCCACTCCATCACCCCCCAGTAGAGGGTCGAGGAGCCCATGCCGGCGCAGATGAACATGAACACCCAGGTCATGTTCGAGTATTCCGGCTTGCCGCTACCGAGGCGGATGTTGCCGTACTTGCTGAAGGCCAGGTACAGCACGGTCAGCGCGCAGCCGAACACGAACAACTGGATGGTGGTGCCGAAGGTGCGGGTAGCCAGTTCGAACAGCTGGTTGGCGGTGTGTTCGGCCTGTGCGGGGAAGACCGCCAGGCCGATAACGGTGAGCAGCACGGCAATCAGGCTCAGCGATATCAAGAACACATCTTTTTTATTGTTGTTGAGCATCATCGTCTCCTGAGGAGAGTGGGATTTTCCCGGCCGGGCCAAGACCCGAAGCCGGAGCACGCAAAGCTCCTGGGGTTTTGCAGTTTCAATCTGTTAACTTATGGTTTACCAAAACCCATTGGTTAACAGTGTGCTCGCAAAAAAACCGCTGCGCAATAGATTGTCCGACAATCGGTCCATTGCGCTCCTGCCTCCTTGCCTGTAGATGGCTCAGCGGAAAAAAGGCCACTCCGGTGGGGTACCGAGAGTGGCGAAATCCCGCATTGCACAACACCATTTCCCTGGTGCCGCCGCCCTCCCTGGCTGCGGCGATACTCTCCCTCTCCCACTTGCGGGAGAGGTAACGCTTACAACGCCGCGGCGATGGCCTTGCCAACTTCCTGGGTCGAAGCAGTGCCGCCCAGGTCGCGGGTTTTCGGCCCTGTGGCGATGACCGCCTCCATGGCGCGCAGGATGCCGTCGTGGGCGGCGCGGTAGCGCTCGTCGCCCTGGCCGAGGAAGTCCAGCATCAGCGCGCCGGACCAGATCATGGCGATCGGGTTGGCGATGTTCTGCCCGTAGATGTCCGGCGCCGAACCGTGCACCGGCTCGAACAACGAGGGGAAGGTGCGCTCCGGGTTGAGGTTGGCCGACGGCGCGATGCCGATGGTGCCGGCGCAGGCCGGACCGAGGTCGGAGAGGATGTCGCCGAACAGGTTGGAGGCCACCACCACGTCGAAACGATTCGGCTGCAGCACGAAGCGCGCGCAGAGGATGTCGATGTGCTGCTTGTCCCACTTGATCTCGGGATAGTTGGCCGCCATCGCCGCGACCCGCTCGTCCCAGTAGGGCATGCTCACCGCCATGCCGTTGGACTTGGTCGCCGCGGTCAGCTGCTTGCGCTCGCGGGTCTGCGCCAGGTCGAAGGCGTACTTGAGGATGCGGTCGACGCCACGGCGGGTGAACACCGATTCCTGCAGCACGAATTCGTGCTCGGTGCCTTCGAACATGCGCCCGCCGAGCGAGGAATATTCGCCCTCGGTGTTCTCGCGGATCACCACGAAGTCGATGTCGCCCGGCTCGCGCCCGGCCAGCGGACAGGGCACGCCGGGGAACAGGCGTACCGGACGGATGTTCACGTACTGGTCGAAGTCGCGGCGGAACTTCAGCAGCGAGCCCCACAGGGAAATATGGTCGGGCACCTTGTCCGGCCAGCCGACGGCGCCGAAGTAGATGGCGTCGAAGCCTTGCAGCTGGGCGAACCAGTCGTCCGGCATCATCTGCCCGTGCTGGGCGTAATAATCGCAGCTGGCCCACTCGAAGGTTTCGATGGCCAGGTCCAGCTGCCATTTCTGCGCCGCGGCCTGGACCACGCGCAGGCCCTCGGGGAGTACTTCGTTACCGATGCCGTCGCCGGGGATCGCGGCGATCTTGAATGTCTTGCTCATAGGGGTCGCGCTCTTGCGGGTGAAGAATCAGAGTGCGAGCCATGCTATAACCAGTCAGATAAAAGATAATTCCATGATTTATTGATTGATAAGACACGAATCGTGAACAGTATGCCGAACCTTGAAGACCTCCGCGTCTTCGTCCTCGTCGCCCGCCGCTCCAGCTTCGCCGCCGCCGCCGCCGAGCTGGGCACCTCGCCCGCCTTCGTCAGCAAGCGCATCCGCCTGCTCGAGGACAACCTCGGCGTGCGCCTGCTGCACCGCACCACCCGGCGGGTGGCGGTGACCGAGGACGGCGAGCGGGTCTACCACTGGGCCCAGCACATCTTCGATGCGGTGGAACGGATGAGCGACGAGGTCTCGGCGCTGCACCAGGAGCCGCGCGGGCAGTTGCGCATCGTCAGCAGCTTCGGCCTCGGCCGTCAGCATGTGGCGCCGGCGCTGTCGGAGCTGTCGGCGCGCTACCCGCAACTGGATATCCGCTTCGACGTCTACGACCGCCTGGTCGACCTGATCGACGAGGGCTTCGACCTCGACATCCGCATCGGCGACAACATCGCCCCCAACCTGATCGCCAAGCCGCTGGCGGAGAACCGCCGCATCCTCTGCGCCGCGCCCGACTACCTGGCGCGCCGCGGCGAGCCGCGCAGCCTCGCCGAGTTGGCCGGCCACGACTGCCTGGTGATCAAGGAGCGCGACCACCCCTTCGGCCTCTGGCGCCTGCAGGGCCCGGCCGGCGAGGAAAGCGTCAAGGTCACCGGGCCGCTGTCGGCCAACCACGGCGAGGTGGTGCACCAGTGGTGCGTGGACGGCCGCGGCGTCCTGCTGCGCTCGCACTGGGACGTGCGCGACAGCCTGGCCAGCGGCAAGCTGGTGCAGATCCTCCCCGACTACCAGCAGCCGGCCAACATCTGGGCGGTGTACGCCGCGCCGCTGGCCAGCTCGGCGAAGATCCGCGTCACCGTGGAGTTCTTCCGCCAGTACTTCGCCGAGCGCTATGGCGCGCTGAACGGCGACGCTTCATAGCCCGGGTGCAATCCGGGGTAGTCGCAGCGCAATTTCCCGGATTGCATCCGGGCTACAGGCTGAACGGCGACGCCCCGTAGGATGGGTTGAGCTTGCGATACCCATCTTCCGCTACCCGATTGAGCGTTCGTTGGGTATCGCCGCGCTCAACGCCAACCTACAGGCTGAACAGCGCCACCCTACAACTGCGCCAACCCCACCGGCCGCCGGTGCGCCCTCAGGTAGGGCAGCACCGCGGCCAACAGCGGCTCCTTGAACGCCTCCTGGAAGCGATGGGCCAGGCCGGGGATCAGCTTCAGCTCGCTGCCCTGGATATGGGCGGCGACATGCACGCCGTGCATCACCGGCAACAGCGGGTCGGCGGTGCCGTGCACCACCAGGGTCGGCACGCGCAGACGGTTGAGCAGGTCGACGCGACTCGGCTCGGCGAGGATGGCGAGGATCTGCCGCTGGGCGCCTTGCGGGTTGAAGGCACGGTCGTAGGCCACTTGCGCCTGCTGCAGCAACTGCGCGCGGTCGTCGTGGACCGCCGGGCTGCCAAGCGCGGCGAGCAGGTCGGCCTGCTGTTCGATGGCCACCTGGCGATTGGGCGCCTCGCGCTGGGCCAGCAAATCCAACAGCGCCGGGCTGGGCGCCGGCAGGCCCTGGGCGCCGGAGCTGGTCATCAGCAGGGTCAGGCTCAGCACCCGCGCGGGCGCGAGATCGGCCATGTGCTGAGCGATCATCCCGCCCATGCTGGCGCCGAGCACGTGGAAACGCCGGACGCCGAGGCGGTCCATCAGGCCCAGGGCATCACCGGCCATGTCGCGCAGGCGGTAAGGCGCCGTCACGCTCAGACCGAATTTGTAGCGCAGCGCCGCGTAGCTCAGGTTGGACACGGGGGGTTGCTGCGCCCAGGTCGACAGGCCGACGTCGCGGTTGTCGAAGCGGATCACCCGGAAGCCCTGCTGACACAGGCGGGCGACCACCTCGTCGGGCCAGTGGATCAACTGCCCGCCTAGGCCCATCACCAGCAGCAGCGCCGGGTCGCTGGCGCGACCGATGCTCTGGTAGGCCAGGCGCACCTCGCCAACCTCGGCCAATTCGGTCGGCACCGCGACATCGCAGCGATTTGCCGCCCAAGACGGCCAGCCGCACAGAAGTGCGAGCCCGAACAATAACGCACGCATAAAACACCAAAACGCAGAACCCCATCAGAGCGCGATTGTGCGGATGTTTGTTCGAGCGCACTGCCACAGAACCATGACAATTTGATGAAGAATGCCAAGCGGTCGATCTTGGCTTGAAGGCTTTGATTGTTCCCACGCTCCAGCGTGGGAACGATCATGAATCGCCCTCTCCCCCGTCCCCTCTCCCGTAAACAGGAGAGGGGAGCATTTGCCGGCAGCTCATAAGTCCTGGTGGGGCTTGGAGCCGCTGGTAACTCCCTCTCCCATTCATGGGAGAGGGCTGGGGAGAGGGGCTTCCTTCAGTCTCGTAGGATGGGTTGAGCCTGCGATACCCATCACCTCGCTCGATGGGTATCGCTGCGCTCAACCCATCCTACGCCAGCTGCCTGCGCAGCTGCCGCGCCGCCGCCACCATGTTGACTAGCGCCGCCTCGGTCTCCGGCCAGCCACGGGTCTTCAGGCCGCAGTCGGGGTTGACCCACAGGCGCTCGGCGGGGATGCGCCGCGCCGCCTTGTTCAGCAGCTTGATCATCTCGGCGCTGTCCGGCACCCGCGGCGAGTGGATGTCGTAGACGCCCGGGCCGATCTCGTTGGGGTACTCAAAGGCCTCGAAGGCGTCCAGCAGCTCCATGTCCGAGCGCGAGGTCTCGATGGTGATGACGTCGGCATCCATGGCGGCGATCGCCTCGATCACGTCGTTGAACTCGCTGTAGCACATGTGCGTGTGGATCTGCGTCTCGTCACGCACGCCAGAGGCGCACAGGCGGAACGCCTCGGTGGCCCAGTCCAGATAGTGCTGCCAGTTCGCCCGGCGCAGCGGCAGGCCTTCGCGGAAGGCCGCCTCGTCGATCTGCACGATCCTGATCCCGCCCGCTTCCAGGTCCACCACCTCGTCGCGGATCGCCAGCGCCAGCTGGCGCGCCTGCACCTCGCGGCTGACGTCCTCGCGCGGGAAGGACCACATCAGCATGGTCACCGGGCCGGTGAGCATGCCCTTCATCACCTTGCCGGTGAGGCTCTGGGCGTAGCGGATCCAGTCCACCGTCATCGCCTTGGGCCGGCTCAGATCGCCGTAGATCACCGCCGGCTTGACGCAGCGCGAACCGTAGCTCTGCACCCAGCCGAAACGGGTGAACAGGTAGCCGTCCAGCTGCTCGGCGAAATACTCGACCATGTCGTTGCGTTCGGCCTCGCCGTGCACCAGCACGTCCAGGCCGAGGCGCTCCTGCACTTCCACGGCGTGGCGGATCTCCGCGTGCATCGCCTCGGTGTACTCGGCCGCCGACAGCTTGCCCTGCTTGAAGGATTGCCGCGCCAGACGGATCGCCGCGGTCTGCGGGAAGGAGCCGATGGTGGTGGTGGGGAACGCCGGCAGATGCAGGCGCGCACGCTGTTGTTCGATGCGCTGGGCGAAGGGCGACTGGCGCTGGCTGTCCTGCGCCTTGACCGCCGCCAGGCGCGCCTGCACCGCGGGCTTGTGGATGCGCGGCGAGGCGGCACGGCCGGCCTGCACCGCGCGGCTCGCGGCCAGGGCGGCCTGCACCGCGGCGCTGTGCGGGTCGTTGAGCGCGGCACCGAGCACGGCGACTTCGCCGCACTTCTGCACGGCGAACGCCAGCCAGCTCTTCAGCTCGGTATCCAATTGGTCTTCGCGGGCCAGGTCGACCGGGCTGTGCAGCAGCGAGCAGGACGGCGCCACCCACAGGTTGGCGCCGAAGCGTGCCTGCGCCTCGCGCAGTTGCGCCAGGGCCTGGTCGAGATCGCAGCGCCACACGTTGCGGCCGTTGACCACGCCGAGCGACAGCACCTTGTAGCTGGGCAGACGGTCGAGCAGCAGCGGCAACTGCTCCGGTGCGCGCACCAGATCCACATGCAGGCCATCCACCGGCAGGCCGACGGCCAGGCCGAGGTTGTCCTCCAGACCGCCGAAATAGGTGGCCACCAGCTTCTTCAGCGGCGCGTACTGCAACAGGTGGTAGGCCCGCTCGAAGGCGTTCTTCCAGGCCTGCGGCAAGTCGAGGGCGAGGATCGGCTCGTCGATCTGCACCCACTCGACGCCCTGGGCGGCCAGGCGGCCGAGGATTTCGCCGTAGATCGGCAGCAGGCGTTCGAGCAGGTCGAGCTTGTCGAAGGCATCGCCCTTGGCCTTGCCCAGCCACAGGTAGGTCAGCGGGCCGATCAGCACCGGCTTGACCTTATGGCCCAGCTCGCGCGCCTCGGCGACTTCCTCGAACAGCTGCTCCCAGCTCAGCTGGAAGCGCTGGTCGGCGCTGAACTCGGGGACCAGGTAGTGGTAGTTGGTGTCGAACCACTTGGTCATCTCTTGCGCATGCGCACCACCGCAGCAGCTGCTGGTGACGCCACGCGCCATCCCGAACAGGGTGTCGAGGGTCGGCTTGCCGCTGTGCGGGCGAAAGCGTTCGGGGATCACGCCGAAGGTCAGCGAGTGGGTCAGCACCTGGTCGTACCAGGCGAAGTCGCCGACCGGCAGCAGCTCGATGCCGGCGTCCTTCTGCACCTGCCAGTGCGCGGCCCGCAGCTGGCGACCGACGGCGCGCAGGCCGGCCTCGTCGAGGGTGCCTTTCCAATAGGCTTCCAGGGCCTTCTTCAGCTCGCGGTCGCGACCGATACGGGGGAAACCAAGGTTATGGGCCAAGGCCATGACAGAACACCTCCATGCGATTGATGGGGTGCATTGTCGACAGCCAGGCCTGCATGAGACAAACTCAACATACTCTTGTTGATCGCAAGATTTTCTCATGATCAACCGTAGGGTGGATGACGCTCCGCTCATCCACCGACAACCACGCACAGCCCCATTGGTGGATGGATAAAGCGTCATCCACCCTACAAAAGCCGAGGCCCCCATGCTGGAAATCCGCCACCTGAAAACCCTGCATGCCCTGCGCGAGGCCGACAGCCTGGTGGAAGCCGCCGAGCGTCTGCACCTGACCCAGTCGGCGCTCTCGCACCAGTTCAAGGAACTGGAAGAACGCCTGGGCATGCCGCTGTTCGTGCGCAAGACCAAGCCGGTGCGTTTCAGCAGCGCCGGCCTGCGCCTGCTGCAGCTGGCCGACAGCCTGCTGCCACAGTTGCGCGCCGCCGAGCGCGACATGGCGCGCCTGGCCGGCGGCACGGCAGGTAGGCTGCACATGGCCATCGAATGCCACAGCTGCTTCCAGTGGCTGATGCCGACCATCGACCAGTTTCGCGACTCCTGGCCGGAAGTCGAGCTGGATCTCGCCTCGGGCTTCTCCTTCGCCCCGCTGCCGGCCCTGGCGCGCGGCGACCTCGACCTGGTGGTGACCTCCGACCCCGTCGAGCTGCCCGGCATCACCTACGTGCCGCTGTTCACCTACGAGGCGCTGCTCGCCGTGGCCAACCAGCACCCGCTGGCGAGCAAGCCGTATATCCAGCCGGAGGACCTGGCCGGCGAGACGCTGATCACCTACCCGGTGGAGCGCGACCGCCTGGACATCTTCACCCGCTTCCTCGAACCGGCCGACGTCGAACCGGCGCAGGTGCGCACCGCTGAGCTGACGGTGATGATGATGCAGCTGGTGGCCAGCGGCCGCGGCGTCTGCGGCCTGCCTAACTGGGCCATGCACGAGTACAGCGCGCGCGGCTACGTGACGGCCAAGAAACTCGGCAGCAAGGGCCTGTACGCCACCCTCTACGCGGCGATCCGCGCCGACATGCTGGATGCGCCGTTCATGCGCGACTTCCTGCTGACTGCCAAGGACACTTCGTTCGCCACCCTGGAAGGGGTCAGTGCGGCGCGAGGCTGACCCCCCCCGGCCGTGCAACATGCGGCTCAACGCGCAGGAAAATACTTCGGATGGCCGCCGGTTACCCTTGGCGGCTATTTCGATTTAAATTTTCACACAGACAAATATGCCGTTCCCCGACACTTTGTCCCAAGGCACTATCTTTTCGTAGTCATGTTCAAAAACATGCACTTCGAAATAGGGCTGCAACAACTCTTGCAACTCAGCAAAGTCGACAGCCACCATGGGATGCTCATCCTCCCATGACTGTTTAACATCCAGAGTGGTTTTCTCGATGCTCAGCCTCAGTGACTGCTTATCGCCATGACCGCAGTAGTTCCATCCAGAGCTGAATGTAAATTGGCTGCCGTCATGCTCCACGATATGTCGCGCGAATGAATTGTTATCTATCTTATGTTTATCCACCGCATTGAAGCAGAACACACCATCGACTTTTAGCGCCTTATGGACGCTGGCGATGCACGCTTTCAACCTGTCAATTGCGCCACTGTAATGAATCGAGTACAGGAAACAGGTGATCAGATCGACGGGTTCATCCACTTTAAAAGCACACATATCCTGAAGGGTAAATTGTGCTTCAGGGCAACGCAGTCTAGCCATGTCCAGCATGGGCTGATTAATGTCCAGCCCGCTACTGTTGTAGCCAAAATCGATGAAGTGCCGAACATGCGGACCGGTGCCACAGGCCAAATCGAGATGATCCTTTCCTGTACTACCGAAAATCTGATGAAGCCTACGCACACTATTGCTTTGCGCCTGGTAGTCGATGTCAGCACACATTAAATCGTAATAGCCGGACAAATCGGTATATAAAGCATTGGTGGACATAATAACCTAGCAATCTAAACGAAAATTTCGATAAATTTTAATATAGCAGGCAACTGTGCTTACGAAGTATATAAGACAAACATAAAGAACATGTGTGCGCTACATGACCCTACTAGAAAGCAATGAGCAATAGTGTACAGAGACAGTCTTCACCTGACACCGCCCCAAGAGTTCACGCATCCCCGAAGTCTGTCCAGAGCAATGTTGTTGATGATGCGATGCGGCGAGCTGCCCGCCGGGATTAGCGCCGATATGCTCGACGCGCCGTTCATGCGCGACTTCCTGCTGACCGCCAAGGACACCTCGTTTGCCACGCTGGAGGGGACGGCGCGGCGCGCGGGTGAACAGTATCTGGATATGGACAACCTGGTAGCAAAACGCTAGCGTCGGTGACAAGTCGCCGAGCCAAATCCGGCGGCTTGGGCTTGCCGTCCTCCCCGTCGCCTTTATCCCCCCGCCTGTCGCGTTCGCTGCGACCGCCGGCAGGCCAGACAAGGATTTACCAGACGACAAGGAGGGTTATACGACATGATTGTTGCGTTTGAACGCGACAGTCATGTCGCCTAATAGTAGCTAGGCACCCGACCAACACCTCGCCATACATAGGAGACTCGCAATGAAAGTAAGTCTCTCTTGCCCAGAGTGCATGAGGCTCAAGGAGGAGCTATTGACCTTCATGGCGGAACTACGCTTCAAGAACGACTGCACCTACGAGCTTAAATGCCCAAATGGGCACGAGTTCAAGGCGAACATCCTGTACCACGAGTTCCAGAAGCTGTTTGAGATCGGAGTGACTTCGCTCGCTGATGAGTACTACCGGGAGGCGGTATGCGCATTTGCGGCGAGCTATGAGCGCTTTATGGAGCTATTCGTTCGCGTCGCCCTGCGGTCGCACTCGGTAGATGCTTCTCTAGAAGTACTCATTTGGAAAAAGGTGGCGCGTCAATCAGAGCGACAGCTCGGGGCGTTTCTGCTTTTGTACTCACTTGAGTTCAAGGCAGAGCCCCAGACGCTGCCCGACGATCTAGTCAACCTGCGGAACAAAACCATTCATCAGGGGTACTTTCCAACCAAGGAAGAAAGCATCAAGTACGGCAAAGAAGTACTTGGACGAATCCGAGAGGCTATTTCTCGCCTCTATGCTTCTGACAGACACCGCGACGCCTTCATCCGATCCATCAACGATCAAGGGGACTTTTCGGACAGCGGCTTATGGATGACTTTCTACGCATACTCGCTGATCGGAACCAACAGACCGCCAGAACAAGACACAAAAAGCTTCAAGGAGATGCTTGAGGACGCTTCTAAGGCTAGAGCCACTGCGCAAGGCTAAGAATCGTGCGCGGACGCCTAGCAAGTGGTTCAAGACGCTCGCTTCGCTCACTCGGGACTGCGTTCCGCGGCCCCTTAACCTAAACGTTACCCACAAACATAATCCGCCTCACCAATCGGCTGCTTTACTGCGCCTACAAAGTACCCCACCGCAACTGATCCCGCCCCCCTTCGCTGGCCGCCCTGCCCCACACGGTTTAGGCTCTAACCGGCCGATGTCCGGCAAGGAGCCGCCATGTCCCTGCTCAGCCGCTACGCCTTCTTCGCCTGCTGCCTGTTGTTCACGCTGCTCAGCCTGCCGTTTCTCGGCGCCCACGAGTGGCTGTGGCCGCTGACGCTGCTGAGCGGCGTGCTCAGCCTGGTCGGCGTCAACGATCTGTTGCAGACGCGCCAGGCGGTGCGGCGCAACTATCCGATCCTCGGCAACATCCGTTACCTGGTGGAGGGCATTCGCCCGGAGATCCGCCAGTACCTGCTGGAGGCGGACGGCGACATGCTGCCGTTCTCCCGCGCGCAGCGGTCGCTGGTGTATGCGCGGGCGAAGAACGAAAGCGCCGACAAGCCGTTCGGAACCCTCACCGACGTGTACCAGAACGGTTTCGAGTTCATCGGCCACTCGCTGCTGCCGGCCGATCACGCCGACCCGAGCAGCTTTCGCGTGACCATCGGCGGGCCGCAGTGCAAGCAGCCCTACTCAGCCTCGGTGTTCAACATCTCGGCGATGAGTTTCGGCTCGCTCAGCGCCAACGCGATCCGCGCGCTGAACCAGGGCGCCCAGCTCGGCGGCTTCTACCACGACACCGGTGAGGGCAGCATCAGCCCCTACCACCGCGAGCACGGCGGCGATCTGGTCTGGGAGCTGGGCAGCGGCTACTTCGGCTGCCGCACGGAGGACGGCCGCTTCGACCCGGCGCGCTTCAGCGAGCAGGCCAGCAACCCTCAGGTACGGATGATCGAGATCAAGCTGAGCCAGGGCGCCAAACCCGGCCACGGCGGCATCCTGCCCAAGCACAAGGTCACTGCGGAAATCTCCCTGACCCGCGGCGTGCCAATGGGCCAGGACTGCATCTCGCCGGCACGGCACAGCGAGTTCTCCACGCCGCTCGAGATGCTGCAGTTCATCGCCCGTCTACGCGAGCTGTCCGGCGGCAAGCCGGTCGGCTTCAAGCTGTGCCTGGGCCATCCGTGGGAGTTCATGGGCATCGCCAAGGCCATGCTGGAGACCGGCATCCTGCCCGACTTCATCGTCGTCGACGGCAAGGAAGGCGGCACCGGCGCGGCGCCGCTGGAGTTCACCGATCACATCGGCGTGCCGCTGCGCGAAGGCCTACTGTTCGTGCACAACACCCTGGTCGGCATCAACCTGCGCGAGCGGATCAGGCTCGGCGCCAGCGGCAAGATCGTCAGCGCCTTCGACATCGCCAGCGTCATGGCCCTCGGCGCCGACTGGGCCAACTCGGCGCGCGGCTTCATGTTCGCCATCGGCTGCATCCAGTCGCAGAGCTGCCACACCAACAAGTGCCCGACCGGCGTGGCCACCCAGGACCCGCTGCGCCAGCGCGCCCTGGTGGTGCCGGACAAGGCCGAGCGGGTGCACAACTTCCACCGCAACACGCTCAAGGCCCTGGCCGAGATGATCGCCGCCGCCGGCCTCAGTCATCCCGAGCAGATCGAGGCCAAGCACCTGGTGCGGCGCCTGTCGGCCAGCGAGATCAAGCTGTACTCGCAGCTGCACGTGTTCCTCAAGCCGGGCGAGCTGCTCGGCGGCGAGATCGCCGGCGAGTTCTACCGGCGCATGTGGCACATGGCGCGGGCCGACAGCTTCGAGCCGGCGCCGGTCTGAGGACGGAGTGACAATCAAGTACCGGTGCGCACCTTGTTCCACACCCGGGTGCGTACGCGCTCGACCTTCAGCGGCAGCGGCTCCAGGGTGAACAGGCTGTCCATCGCCGCGGCCGGCGGATAGACGCCCGGGTTGCTGCGGATCTGCGGCTCGATCAGCGCCAGCGCGTCCTTGTTGGCGTTGGGATAGCCGACGAAGTTGCTGGTGTCGGCGATGGCCTGCGGACGCATCAGGTAATCGATGAAGGCCAGGCCCTGCTGCGGGTGCGGGGCATCCTTGAGCAGCACCAGGTTCTCCACCCACACCGGCGCCCCTTCGCGCGGGATGCTGTAGCGGATGTTGCGGCCGTTCTTCGCCTGGGCGGCGTTCTGCTGCGCCTCGAACACCCCGCCGGCCCAGCCGACCACCACGCAGATGTCGCCATTGGACAGGTCGGTGATGAACTTGGACGAGTCGAAGTAGCGGATGTGCGGGCGCACCTTGGTCAGCAGCTCCTGGGCCTGCTGGTAGTCGGCCGGGTTCTTGCTGTTGGGCGGCAGGCCGAGGTAATGCAGGGCGATGGGCACGATCTCGCCCGGGGCGTCGAGCATGGCCACGCCGCAACCGGCGAGTTTGCTCACGTTCTCTTCCTTGAACACCAGATCCCAGGAGCCCACCGGCGCGGCCTTGCCCAGCGCGGCCTCGACCTTGTCCTGGTCGTAGCCGATGCCGGTGGTGCCCCACAGGTAGGGCACCGCGTGGCGGTTATCCGGGTCGTTGTTCTGCACCTTGCCGAGAATGGTCGGGTCCAGACGCGGCCAGTTGGGCAGCTGGCTGCGATCCAGCTCGGTCAGCACGCCGGCCTTGATCAGGTTCGGCAGCAGGCTGTCGGTGACCACCACCACGTCGTAGCCGCTGCGCCCAGTGAGCAGCTTGCTGGTCATCACCTCGCCGCTGTCGAAGGTGTCGGCAACCACCTCGATCTTGGTATCGCGGCTGAAGTCCTTGGCGACATTCGGGCCGATGAAGTCATACCAGTTGTAGAAATGCACGGTCGCCGGCTCGGCCTGGGCGCAAGCGCCGTACAGGCAGGCCATGGCCAGCAGCAAGGGACGGAACGGACGCATGGGCGTTACTCCTCTGGGAGCCGGGGCAGCCAGCCTGCCCCGACGATGACGATGAATGGGGCTCAGGGCAGCAGCAGCTCGCGGCGGCCATCGGCGTGCACGACGCGTTCGCCAGCCAGTGGCAAACGGCGGTCCGCCAGGTAATCGTAGACTTGCCGCGCCGCCTGACGCTGCTGCAAGTCCAGGCTGGCCAGCAGCCGGCACTCGCTGCGTCCGGCCTCGCAGAGCACCTGGCCGAACGGGTCGACCACGGCGCTGCCGCCGGCGAAGACCAGGCCGTCGTCGCCCGGGCCGACGCGGTTGACCATCAGGGCGAACAGCTGGTTCTCCTGGGCGCGGGCCAGCAGCGCATTGCGGTGCACCGGGCCGTAGGGGTCCATGTTGCCGTTGCACACCACGATCAGCTCGGCGCCCAGCTCGGCCAAGGCGCGGGCGTTCTCGGGGAACTCGATGTCGTAGCAGATCAGCAGGCCGATGCGCACGCCGCGCCACTCCACGGTGGCGAAGCGATCGCCGGGCCGCACCAGGCCGCGCTCGTCGGGCCACAGGTGGGTCTTGCGATAGCGCAGGGCGACGCCTTCGGGGCTGATCAGCAGGCTGCTGTTGTAGACCTCGCCGCCGTCCGCCTCGAGCATGCCGACCACCACCGCCACGTCGCGCTCGCGGGCGGCCGCCCGTACGGCCTGCACGCTCGGCCCGTCCAGCGGTTCGGCCAGCTGGCGGACGTTGCCGGCGTGGGGAAAGCCGCACAGCTGGGTTTCCGGGAACACCAGCAGGTCGCTATCCGCGGCGCAGCTGGCGATAGCCTGCAGGGTGCGTTCGAGGTTGTAAGCGCTATCGCCGTCACGGCCGGCGAGTTGAACGAGTTCGACCTTCATGGGTACTCCCAGTTATTGTCAGCGGGCACGCCAGCGCCAGCATGAGCGCCACCCGATATGGCTGGGCTTGGAGTATGGGGCGCCCGGCAGCGGCGGGTAATTACGCAGATGGGGTAACCCAGCGGGGGTAGAAGCATGAGTCTGGAGTTGCAGGATATCGCCTGGCATCAGTCGGTCGGCCGGCTGATCGAGACGCTGGACAAGCCTAACTTCTGGATCGCCCTGGTGCGCCTGCTGCAACAGTACGTGCCCTCCGACAGCTGGGTGATCCTGCTGTTCAGCCGCGACCGCCCCGCGGTGTTCGCCGAGTGCCCCGGCACCGATGGCGGCCCCGACCCGCTGTTTCAGGATTACCTGAAAGGCCTCTACCTGCTCGACCCCTTCTACATCGCCAGCCGCGAGAACAATGGCGCCGGCCTGTTCCGCCTGGCCGACGTGGCCCCGGAATGCTTCGAGCAGACCGACTACTACCAGCGCTATTTCCGCCTCAACGTGGTGGCCGACGAAATCCAGATCAACGTGCCGCTGGAGGGCGAGCGCACCCTCTGCCTGTCACTCGGCTCGCGCCGACCGTTCAGCCCCGAGCAGATCGCCCTGCTCGGCCTGATCCAGCCCTGGGTCATGGCCCTGATGCGCCAGCGCCTGGGCTTCGAGCAGGAGCTGCTGGCCAGGCCCACAGCGCCGGCACCGGCTTGGCAGAGCCGACTGGAGACCGCCGGCCAGAAGGTGGAGAACGCCCTCACCGCCCGCGAACTGGAGATCGCCCGACTGATGCTCAGCGGCTGCTCGAGCAAGGAAGTCGCGCGCAAGCTGGCGATTTCCGCGGAGACCGTGAAGGTCCACCGCAAACATATCTACAGCAAGCTCGGCATCAAGTCGCAGTCCGAACTGTTCGCCCTGTTTCTCCAGGCCCAGGACAGCTGAACGCCTCAGCCAACCCTGGATTGCCGCAGGGCGCGGGTCGGCAGCGTCGCGGCCGTCACCGACTGAGGAGCCGCCCGTTGGGCCGCTTGGGCTAGAGTGATCAGGCTCACCCCTGTACAAGGAGCCCGCCATGCAACCGCTCATCAGCCTGACCGCCCTACTCCTGCTCAGCACCAGCCTGACCAGCCTGACCAGCCTGGCCGCCGACCGCAGCCTGGTCACCGAACGCATGAAGGAGCGCATGCAGCAGCATATCCAGATGATGGATAGCAACGGCGACGGCCAGATTTCCCATGACGAGTACCTGGCCAACGCCGAGAAGCAGTTCAAGCGCATGGACCGCGATGGCGACGGCCAGATCAGCCCGGAAGAAAGGGCTCAACTGCACGAACAGATGATGCAGCACCGCGGCGAACACACGCCCTGAGCGATCCCGCCCGCACCCGCCGCGCCTGGCTCGGGAAAACGCCCAGGCCGCCGCAGCCACGACCGGCGCCAACCAGCGCCTGAATGCGCTGGCCGAGCAGCTGAGCCGGTTGAGCCGGTTGAGCCGGTTGAGCGGCCAGTTCCGGGGGTAAGCGCAAAGGGCGGCGACGGGTAACCCGCTGTAGGTTGGCGTTGAGCGTAGCGATACCCAACAAGCGCCAGGTCGGGCAGTGCAGCGCTATGTGCAGGGTGCCGGAAAGATGGGTATCGCTTCGCTCAACCCATCCTACGGGCTACACCATCTCCAGCGCCTGCTTAGCGTCCGGCGGCGGGTAGGCCGCATCGATCAGCGCCAGGTCCTCGGCAGTCAGGATCAGCCGCGCCGCCGCCGCGTTCAGGCGCAGATGCATCGGCTCGGCCGCCTTGGGGATCGCCAGCACGCCGCCCTCGCGCAAGGCCCAGGCCAGCGCCACCTGCGCCGGCGTGACCCGATGGCGCAGGGCGACCTCGATCAGCGCCGGATGGTGCAGCAGCCGCCCGCCCTGGCCGACCGGGCAGTAGGCCATTAGCGGCATGCCCCGGTCACGCTGCCAGGGCAACAGGTCGTACTCGATGCCACGCGCCTCCGGGTTGTACAGCACCTGGTTGGTGGCACAGGCTGGCTCGCCCAGTTCGTGCAGGTCATCGAGATCGAAATTGGACACGCCCCAGCGGCGGATCTTGCCCTGCTCGCGCAGGCGCTCGAAGGCCTCCACGGTTTCCGCCAGCGGGTAGGCGCCGCGCCAGTGCAATAAATAGAGGTCGATCTGCTCGGTGCCCAGGCGCCGCAGGCTGCGCTCGCAGGCCTGCGGCACACCCGCGCGGCTGGCGTTGTACGGGTAGACCTTGCTGACCAGAAACACCTGGTCGCGGCGACCGCGGATGGCCTCGCCGACCAGCGCCTCCGCGCCGCCCTCACCGTACATCTCGGCGCAGTCGATCAGGCTCAGGCCCAGTTCGATGCCCAGTTGCAGCGCCGCCACTTCGCGTTTGCGCGCGCCCGGGTCCTCGCCCATCCGCCAGGTGCCCTGGCCGATCACCGGCACCTGGGTGCCGGCCAATTCCATCGTGCGCATAACCTTACCTCGTCGGTCACGCCCCTGAATCAACATCATCCCAGGGGTCGTAACTACCGAAACTCCACAGATGTCCCTCCGGATCGCGGCAGCTGAAGCCGCGGCCGCCGTAGTCCTCGTCCTGGATGTCGATGACGATTTCCGCACCGCCGGCCTTGACCCGGGCACACAGCTCATCGACCCGCTCGACCACCACATAGAGGCTCTGGGTATTGCCGCCGACCTGCTGCGGCTGACGCATCAGCCGGCCACATTCCGACTGTTCGTCGACCGAACCGAGCATCAGCATGCCGTTGCCGCAGCAGAGCTGCGCATGGGCGATACCGCCTTGGCCGTCGGGCACCACCAGATGCTCGGTGAACCCGAAGGTACGGCCCAGCCAGGCGATGGCGGCCGGCGCATCGCGGTAACGCAGGCAGGGGATCAGGTTGGTACGGGTATTTTTGGCGAAATTGGACATGTTCAAGCACCTCTCTCGGCCGTATCCGACACTTCAGCGTAGCCAAGGCCCTGCCACTGCAGCAGGCAGAAGCCATGGCCAAAGGGATCGGCGAATACCGCGATGCGGCCCCAGGCCTCGCTGCGGATGCCCTGCTCACGGCGCGCCCCGGCCGCTTCGGCGCGGGTGCAGGCGACCTCCAGGTCGTCGACCACGAAATCCAGATGCAACGGCGTCCAGTGCCGTCGGTAATCGCGCTGCGCACCGGCGCAGGCTTGGCTGCCGGCCGCCTGCTGGAGCAGATAGAGCGGCGCCGGACCGCCGAGCAGCTCGGCCACGCTGCCGGCGAATAGCCGGCGGCTCAGGCGCAGGCCGAGGGCACGGGTGTAGAAGTCGATCGCCGCGTCGAGATCCGGCACGTCGAGGTTGAGGAGAAATTGCATAGACGCCCCTCTCTGGCCTGGAGCCCGGCGGCTAGCTCGCGAGTTCGTAGGAGCGAATTTATTCGCGAAGGGACGCAGCGTGGAGCTGCTCTTGTTCGCGGATAAATCCGCTCCTACAAAGGTGAACGCCGGGCACCCTTCACGTCCGGCCAAGCCGCCCTAGATCCGTAGGGTGGGTTAGCCGTAGGCGTAACCCACCAACCCTGCAGGACACCGGAGTCCTGGGCGGCAGAGCCGGTGGGTTACGCCGCTGCGCGGCTAGCCCAGCCTACAACAGCGGGGAGCCGGGAGCGTGAGGGGTTTCCCCTCACCCCAACCCTCTCCCAAGGGAGAGGGGGAACAGAACCGACTCAGCGCCGCGCGGAATCCAGCAGCATCAGCAGCGACACCGGCTGCTCGCTCTCCGGGTGCAGCGGCTCCTGCAGCCATTGCAGGCGCCAGCCGGTCTCGCTCAGCAGCACCAGCCAGGACTCCAGGGTGCGGAAGAACCAGGGCATCGGCTCGCGGAAGTTGTCGCCGAAGCCGGCGAAGGTCTCGACCCGCCAGCCGTCCTGGTAACCCGCCGCGCCGCGGGCGCTCCACGGATGCAGGGTCTGGATCAGCAGCGAACCGCCGGGCGCCAGCAGCCCGTGCAGGGCATCGAGGATCGGCGCCAGCGGCTCCTCCAGCAGGGCGAAGTTGCACACCAGCAACTCGAACTGGCCGAGCAGATCGGCCTGGCTTTCCAGCTCGGCATAACCGCAGACCCGGTATTGTGCCGCCCCGGCCGCGCGAGCGACCTCGATCAGCGGCGCCGAAGCATCGACGCCGACCGACTCGATGCCGTGCGCCGCCAGCCCGCGGCACAACCAGCCCTCGCCGCAACCGATGTCGAGCACGCGCTTCGGTGCACAGGCCAGCACCGCTTGCAGAATCGCCGCATCGGTGACCAGGCGGCGGCTCTCGATGCGCCGTTCGCGCACCGCGGCGGTCCAGGCATCGGCATTGGCCTGCCAGCTGCGCTTGAGCTGTTCGCGATGATCGTGCTGCATAGGCTACTCGTTGCTGAGCTCGGGAGACGGCGCATTCCAGCGTCCGCCGCGGCGGACCACAATACGACCTTCTACCGAGTCTAGGCCAGCTTGCGGCCTGAATGCCCGTATTCGCCGGGCGGGCGGTGATGGCAAAAGGCTGCACTTTTGCCCCGTCACGCCCGCGAAGGCTGAGGCCCAGCGCGCGCCCTGAGAACCTGTTTCGGATCTCGCGAGCTAGAGTCAAACAAGGCAAAAACGGCTGAGGAAGCGGAGTTTACGAGTTGTAAATGAGCATTCCGAAGCCGTTTTTAACGCCGTTTGGCCGACGCGCAGCAGATCCGAGACAGGTTCTGAGGGGCTGTGCAGGTCCCAAGGGGGGGATTCCAACGCGCCGCTTAAGAATCTCGTGGTCGACTTCGCGGAGACTCTTAAGAAGCTCTAAGCTCTAAGCAAAAGCCAGCAACGCATAGCCAGGGCCACTGACAAATGGGCGCACTATGGCAATCCGATGCACAAGAGACGGCTCAGGCGACGAGCAGTCTTCCAGAGCTTTCTGCCCCCAAAACCAAGCGCCACTCGGCCCTACGTCGCTATGTCTGGCTCGCGCTGCTGGTGACCCTCATCGGCGTGGCCCTGGCGCTGACCGATGAACTACGCACCGCCGAGCTGCAATCGCGCGAGATCAGTGGCTATGCAGCCCGCCTCGACTACCGCCTGGGCGACGGCCCCAGCCCGTCCATCGACTTTCCCGCCGCCGGGCCGTTCGACCGCCGCCTCGGCTACGCCGGCCTGCCGGAGATGCTCAAGCGCCTGGAACAGCGCGATTATCTGATTCTCCAGCAGGCGCGCTTCTCGCCGGCGCTGCTGGATTACAGCCAGCGCGGCTTCTTCGTCCCTTACCACGAGAAAACCCAGACCGGCCTGAGCATCACCGAGTGCCGTGGCCTGCCCCTGTACGGCTTTCACTATCCGCAGCAGTTCTACCCGAGCTTCGCCAGCATCCCGCCGCTGGTAGTGAGCAGCCTGTTGTTCATCGAAAACCGCGAGCTGCTGGACGAGCAGCAACCGCTGGCCAACCCGGCGGTGGACTGGCCGCGCTTCGCCCTGGCGGCCTGGACCCAAGTCGGCAAGCACATCGGCATCGGCGGCCAGTCCGCCGGCGGTAGCACCCTGGCCACCCAGCTGGAGAAATTCCGCCACTCGCCCGAGGGGCGCACCGGCTCGGCCGCCGAGAAGCTGCGGCAGATGGCCTCCGCCAGCGTGCGCGCTTACCGGAATGGGCCGCAGACCCTGGCGGCGCGCCAGGAGGTCATCCGCGACTACCTCAACAGCGTGCCGTTGTCCGCCGCCGCCGGGCACGGCGAGATCCACGGCATGGCCGACGGCCTGCGCATCTGGTACGGCACCGACTTCGCGCGGGTGAACAGCATCCTCGCCGACGACCAATTGCCCGGCGCCAACCTGGCCGCCCGCGGTCTGGCGCTGCGCCAGGTGCTGTCACTGATAATCGCCCAGCGTCGCCCCTCCTATTACCTGGCCCGCGGTCGCGACGAACTGAACCAGTTGACCGACAGCCACCTACGGGTGCTGACCAACGGTGGGGTGATCGACCCGGAACTGCGCGACGCCGCACTAGCCAGCAAACTGCAGTTCCGCGACCTGCAGCAGAACCCGGCGTTGCAGGCCAATGAAACCAACAAAGGCATCAGCGTCGCCCGCAGCCGCCTGTCCGCCATGCTCAACCAGCCATTCTACGACCTCGACCGCCTCGATCTGGCCGCCACCACCCCGCTCAATGGCGAACTGCAGCAGCAGGTCAGCATCTATCTGCGCAGACTCGCCGACCCGGCCTTCGCCGAGCAGATCGGCCTGTATGGCGAGCGCCTGCTATCGCCAGAGAAGACCGCCGAGGTGAACTACAGCTTCACCCTGTTCGAGCGCACCGCCGACGGCTCACGCGTGCGCGTGCAGACCGACAACACCGACCAGCCCTTCGACATCAACGAGGGCAGCAAGCTGGAACTCGGTTCCACCGCCAAGCTGCGGGTGCTCACCACCTATCTGCAGATGGTCACCGAGCTGCACCAACGCTTCGCCGGACAAACCCCGGAAGAGTTGCGCAAGGTCGAGGTTCCCGTACCGGATAACCTGACCCGCTGGGCCGTCGACTACCTGATCGACGCCAAGGATCGCAGCCTGACGGTGATGCTCGAGGCCGCCCTGGAACGCAAATACTCGGCCAGCCCCTACGAGGGCTTCTTCACCGGCGGCGGCATGCACACCTTCGCCAACTTCCGCAGAGAGGACAACGGCCGCCGGCCGACCCTGCGCGAAGCCCTGCAGGAATCGATCAACCTGCCGTTCATCCGCCTGCTGCGCGACCTGGTGCGCTACAGCACCTACCAGGGGCCGAACAACAGCGCCGAACTGCTCAAAAACGACCGCAACCCGCGGCGCCTGGAATACCTCGCGCGCTTCGCCGACCGCGAAGGCACGACGTTCCTCCTGCGTTTCTGGCGCAAATACCAGGGCAAGAGCGCCGCCGAGCGCCTCGACACCTTCCTCGATGGCCTGCGCCCGACCGCCACGCGCCTGGCCGCGGTACACCGCTACCTGATGCCGAGCGTCGACGAGCAGACCTTCGGCGCCTTCATCAACGCCCATCTGCAGAAAGATAAGATCGACGCCGAACGCATCCACGAGCTGTATGTGAAATACGGCCCCGGCGCCTTCGACCTGCCGGACCAGGGCTACATCGCCCGCGTCCACCCGTTGGAACTGTGGCTGCTCGGCTACCTGCTGGAGAACCCGCAGGCCAGTTTCAAGGATGCCGTCACCGCCAGCGAGTACGAGCGTCAGGAGGTCTACGGCTGGCTGTTCAAGAGCCGCCACAAGAGTGCCCGCGACAGCCGCATCCGCACCATGCTCGAAGTCGAGGCGTTCCTCGACATCCATAGCCGCTGGCAGCAGGTCGGCTATCCCTTCGAGCACCTAGTGCCGTCGCTGGCCACCGCCATCGGTAGCTCCGGCGACCGCCCGGCGGCGCTGGCCGAGCTGATGGGCATCATCCAGAACGACGGCGTGCGCCTGCCCACCGTGCGCATCGACAGCCTGCACTTCGCCGCCAGCACACCCTACGAGACCCGTCTGGGCATCGACCCGGACCGCGGTGAGCGGGTCCTGCCGGTGGAAGTCGCCGCCGCCCTGCGCAACGCCGTCACCAGCGTGGTGGAAGGCGGCACCGCGCGGCGTCTGGCCGGCAGCTTCCAGCTCGCCGACGGCACGCCGCTGACGGTCGGCGGCAAGACCGGCACCGGCGACAACCGCATCGAATCCGTCACCCGCAGCGGCTGGGTGAAGAGTTCAAAGGCCATGAACCGCACCGCCACCTTCGTCTTCTATCTCGGCGAGAACCACTTCGGCACCCTCACCGCCTTCGTCCCCGGCCAGGCGGCAGAAGGCTTCCGCTTCACCTCGGCGCTGCCGGTGCAAGTGCTCAAGGGCATGGCGCCGATTCTCCAGCCCTATCTGCAGCCGGGTAGCAACACCCAGTGTCTGGCGCCGAATCCGGGCATGCAGGTCAGCCATAGGTGAATGCGCTGGGTCAAGGGCACCAGGCAGTGCGCCCTCGCGGCAGGCTGCTGCTGGCGCGCCGAGGCCATCCGGTGTCCACCGACGCGCAGCAGTTCGTGACTGCCTGCTAAGGCATGTTGCCGATGATTCGCCGGATCTCCTGCTCGGAGAACCCGCGCAGCGTCTGCGTCCGCACATTGCCGAGCGAGCCGGCTTTCAGTAACAGGGTGGTTGCGGCCTCATCGGCCCCTTCGACAACCAGCACCAAGTCGTAATTGCCGACGGTCCAGTAGGCGGCCTTGACCGTGATGCCGAGTCCCTCTGCCATTGCCTTGAAGGCTTGGAAACGCTCCGGTGAGTCTTTGACCGTGCGAATGCCCTGGTCGGTGAAGTTCGCTAGCGTGATGAAGGTTGCCATGGTGGCACTCCTGTTCAGGTTGCGTGATGGCGGTCACCGAGTCGGCAGCTAGTGCATGGGAGAAGGCCGCCATTCTTCCAAAGTCGCAAGTCCGCCCCCTCCATTTGCCTGTTTCTACCACCTAACACTCGAGTCGCTGCAACGCCTTATTGGCCGCCCTAGGCGCCCCCGCCGAACTCAGCGCCGCCCGGCTTGGTGGCCGTGACTATGAGGACCGGCATCGCGAAAGCGACCCTGCCGTCGGCCGGCGCGAACGCTCGGAGCGCCTGCCCGGCCTCCTGCTGCAGCCGCTCGAACTGCGCCTCGTCGAGCAGGCCGCCGAGGGTCCAGACGCACGCCCGCTCGGTGGAGATCAAGGCCTCGATCGAGGCGAAACGAACCGTCCCCTCATGCCGCATGACCTGCGCCTCGGCGATGCCCGCCGCGCTGCACAGCGCCAGCAACAGCTGCGCATCACCGAGCAGGAATGGCGCGCGGAACGCGCCCGCCACGCGTTCGCCGAACAGCCGTTGCAGTAGCTCGGCGAGCGCGGCGTAGCCGGGCGAATGCTCGAGCGCGTCGCACACGGCGACAGCCAGTCGTCCGCCCGGCCGCAGCACGCGCAGCATTTCCCGTAGGGCGGCAGACCGGTCCTCGAAGAACATGAGGCCAAACTGGCTGACCACCGCATCGAAGCTTTCGTCCGGGAAAGGCAGCGACTCGGCCCGGCCGACCCGCCACTCGACCCGCGCGCTCTTGCTGCGAGCTACGGCGAGCATCTCCTCGTTGGGGTCGAGGCCCACCACCGCCCCTCCGGGGCCGACGCTCTCGGCCGCGGCACAGGCCAGCACCCCCGTGCCGCAAGCCACATCGAGCACGCGCTCGCCCGTTCCTATGCCGGCCTCGGCTGCGACCCGCCGCCCCCACTGCTGAAACAGCGCCGGGACGAAGAACTCCTCATACACCTCGGCGGGGGAACGGTTGGTTCGCCCGCTTGCACTCTTGCTCATTCGGAACCTCCTTCGCCGCCCGACCGCCCGCTGCAGCGGCGCCAGATCGTCACCCGCCAGGTTGACTGCGTTGCGCAGCAGCAAGTCGTGCATTGCTCGACCAGCGCCGGCGCAGCCGCCAGAACCATGCCGGGTAACCGGGGACGAAGGTCTCCGGGAAGACGATCAGTTGCTCACCCGCAGCGGCCGCCTCGGCAACTGCGGCGACGACGTTGGCGAGCGTTTGCCCGCAGTCCATGAAGGCCGGCGGCTGTTGAATCACGGCCACGCGTCCCATTCCTCACCTCCGCGCTGGCAGGTTTGGAGACATTCATCCGTCCGACAATCTCCTCTGGGAAGGCATAGCAGCCCCCTGCGCCTGCCGCATGACCGCTGATCCACTGAGGCAAAAAAACCGGCCCGGCAGCCGCGGGTGGAGACCGGCGCCGCCCTATCGGGCCTATACTTTTTCGCGCCGATAGGCTCGAGGCAGAGGCTCAGGCCTTATCGAAACGGCTGGCGCGGCAGCGACAGCCACTCCCCCGTCACCAGCAAGGAGACCGAACATGGCAATCCGCATTGGCGACGAAGCGCCGGATTTCACCGCCGAAAGCACCGAAGGCACCATCCGCTTTCACGACTGGATCGGCGATAAATGGGCGATTCTGTTCTCCCATCCGAAGGATTTCACCCCGGTCTGCACCACCGAACTCGGCTACATGGCCAAACTCAAGCCGGAATTCGACAAGCGCAACACCAAAATCATCGGCCTCAGCATCGACCCGGTCAGCGACCACCGGGCCTGGGTCGGTGACATTCAGGAAACCCAGGGCCACGCGATCAACTATCCGCTGATCGGCGATGCCGACCTGCTGGTGGCGAAGCTCTACGACATGATTCACCCGAACGCCAGCGGCGGGCCGCGCACCGCCGTGGACAACGCCACGGTGCGCTCGGTGTTCCTCATCGGCCCGGACAAAAAGATCAAGGCGATGCTGGTCTATCCGATGAGCGCCGGGCGCAACTTCGACGAGGTCTTGCGCCTGCTCGACTCCCTGCAGTTGAACGCCAAGCACACCGTCGCCACCCCGGTGAACTGGAAGCCGGGCGAGGACGTGATCATCCCCACCTCGGTGTCCGACGAGGAGGCCAAGAAGAAATATCCGCAAGGCTTCAAGACGTTGAAACCCTATCTGCGCGTGGTGGCGCAGCCGAAGTAACCCGCGCCAGGGACGGTGGGTTACGCCTACGGCTAACCCACCCTTGCGGCTGTAGGAGCGAATTCATTCGCGATGCGGACAGCACGGAGCCGCCGGCTTTCGCGGATGAATCCGCTCCTACAAAAAACCGGGGCAAAAAAAACCAGGGGGCCGGTCGAAGCCCATCGGCTCGCGGGACAGAGCCCCCGGCGGGAAGCGTCTGACACACCTCCTCCCAGGCCGTTGGCGGCGGCGCGACCACACCGCAGCTACGGTTGACCGTCCAGGTCGCGTGAAAGCGCCGCTACTTCAACCCCGCCACTCCCGCCACGATCAGGGCGACTGAGAGCAACTTGGTCGCGGTCAGCGCCTCGCCGAGCAACAGCACACCCAGCAGCACGGTGCCCAGGGTGCCGATGGCGGTCCAGATCGGGTAGGCGACGCTCACCGGCAGTTCGCGCATGGCCAGAGTCAGGAAGTAGATGCCGACGACTGCCGCCACCACCACCAGCAGGCTGGGCAGCGGGCGGCTGAAGCCGTCGGCGTATTTCATGCTCATGGCGAACAGCACCTCGAAAACGGCCGCCAGCAGCAGGAATAGCCAGGCCATGGCGCACCTCCTCAGAAGCTCGCGGCCAATTCGCCCAGGGCCCGTTCAGCCGTCGCGTAGGACGCCTCGAAGGCTTGCCCGCCGTACTCGTCGCTCTCCACGGCAACCACCGTCACATCCTCGATGCCGAGGAAGCCCAGCACCGTACGCAGATAGGGGTCGGCGTGGTTGCGCGCGGCATTGATCGCACCCGGCCCGTAGCCGTGATCGCCGCGGGTAGTGACGATCAACGCTTTTTTGCCGAGCAGGCGCGGCGTATAGGGGCTGCGGGGGTTTTCCGGATCGAAGTCGAAGGTGCGACCGATGCGCACGATCTGATCGACCCAGGCCTTCACTCCGCTGGGCACGCTGAAGTTGTACATGGGCGTGGCGATCACCAGACGGTCGGCGGCGAACAGTTCGTCCACCAGCGTTTCGCTGAGAGCCAGGTCGGCCAGCATCACCTCGTCGCGCTGTTCCTGGGGCTGGAAGGCCGCGGCGATCCAACTCTCGTTGATTGGTGCAATGGCCACCCGGCCGACCTCGCGGCGCAGCACCGCGCGCTCACGGTCCTGGGTCTGCCAGGCCAGCAGGAAGGACTCCAGCAGACGCCGGGAATGGGATCGTTCGCCTCGCGGACTGCCTTGTATGGCAAGAATCTGGCTCATCTCAAGCTCCTCTTTCCACGTGATTCGACAAGCGTTTCGTTTGGATGAAACTCAGGAGCTAAGCTATTGCCAGCCACAACAGCGGACAAATGAGGATTAGTTCACCAAGGTGAATTCAACTCATCCATGGAGTTAGGGTGCGCTCTCAATTATTTCCCCGTTGCGCCGGAGCCTGCTTTTGCGCAGAGCCAGGCATGAGGAGTGAGGTTTGGTTATTCCAAATGAACGACGAATAACGCAGCGCTGCGCAAAAACAGGCCCGGCCCTTCGGGTTGCGCCTGCAAGCGGGAAAATAATTGAGAGCGCACCCTAGATGTTCGCCAACCTACCGCTCAACGCCCTGCGCACCTTCGAGTCCGCCGCGCGCCTGTCCAGCTTCAAGGCGGCGGCGGCGGAACTGGCGGTCACCCCTACCGCCGTCTCGCACCAGATCCGCAGCCTGGAAAGCTGGCTCGGCGTACCGCTGTTCGAACGCCTGCCACGCAGCGTGCGCCTGACCGCCTGCGGCCAGCGGTTGTTCGACAGCCTGCACGGCGCCTTGCTGGACGTGACCCAGACCCTCGACCAGTTGCGCCCGCAACGCAGCGCCGGCAGCCTGACGCTGTCCACCACCCCGGCCTTCGCCGCGCTGTGGCTGATCCCGCGGCTCGGCCGCTTCTACGCCGAATACCCGGACATCAACCTGCGCCTGGATGCCAGCACGGTGCTGGTCGACCTGCAGCAGGACGCCAGCGTCGATCTGGCGATCCGCTACGGCGTCGGCCAGTACCCGACCCTGCACAGCCAGTGCCTGCTCAACGAGCGCTTCGCGGTCTATGGCGCGCCGACGCTGGTGGCCGGCCTCGGCGACGAACTGCCGACCCTGATCACCCTGCGCTGGCGCAGTTCGGGCCTGTATGCCTTGGGCTGGCAGGCCTGGTGCGCGGCGGCCGGCGCCGAGCATTGGTTGGTCGAGGCGCCGCAGCGCGAGTACGACGAGGAGCACTATGCGCTGCAGGCGGCGATCGCCGGCCAGGGCCTGGTGCTGGCCAGTTCGATCCTGGTGTCGGAGAGCATCGCCAGTGGCCTGCTGGTGCAATATCGGCCGGAGATCAACGTGCTCGGCGCCGGTTATTCGACCCTCTGCGTGCCGGGGCGGGAACGCCATCCGCCGGTGAAGGCCTTCCTCGCCTGGCTCGGTCGCGAGGTGGGATGAATCTGTGGCGGGCGACCTATTCGTAGGATGGGTTGAGCCTGCGATACCCATCGATCCGCAACGGCGGGTATCGCTGCGCTCAACCCACCCTACGCGAGCCTCCGACCAAAAACCGGGGCAAAAAAAACCGGCCCAGGGGGCCGGTTGAAGCACATCGGGTCGCGGGGGGAGAGTCCCGGAACCAGGCATGAAGGACCTCGTTCCAGGCCGTCAGCCGCGGTGCGACCACGCCGCGGCGACGGTTGAAGCACAGGAGCTCAGATATGGGCGTCCTGGTATTCCTTTTCCGCCTCATCGAAGCGCTTGAGCATGGTCGCCGACGGGCCCTGGCCGATCAGGCTGAACACCAGGATGGCGATGCTGGAGAAGATGAAGCCGGGGATGATCTCGTACAGGCCGAGCCAGCCGAACTGCTTCCACACGATCACGGTGACCGCACCGGTGATCAGGCCGGCCAGGGCGCCATTGCGGGTCATGCCCTTCCACACCAGCGAGATCAGCACGATCGGGCCGAAAGCGGCGCCGAAGCCGGCCCAGGCGTAGGACACCAGGCCGAGCACGCGGTTTTCCGGGTTGGCGGCGATGCCGATGGCCACCAGTGCGACCAGCAGGACCATGGCCCGGCCGATCCACACCAGCTCGGTCTGGCCGGCGTCCTTGCGCAGGAAGGATTTGTAGAAGTCCTCAGTCAGCGCACTGGAACACACCAGCAGCTGGCAGCTCAGGGTGCTCATGATCGCGGCAAGGATGGCGGACAGCAGGATGCCGGCGATCCACGGGTTGAACAGGATCTTGGCCAGTTCGATGAACACCCGCTCGGGGTTCTCGCCCACCGCGCCAGCCTGATCCGGATGCGCGGAGAAGTAGGCGATGCCGAAGAAGCCCACGGCCACGGCGCCGGCCAGGCAGAGGATCATCCAGGTCATGGAGATGCGCCGCGCGGCCGGGATGGCCTTCACCGACTCGGCGGCCATGAAGCGCGCGAGGATGTGCGGCTGGCCGAAGTAGCCCAGGCCCCAGGCCATCAGCGAGATCACGCCGACGAAGCTGGCACCCTTGAGCATGTCGAGGTTGGCGGCGTCCTTCAGCTCGATGGCGGCGAGGGTCGGATCGACGCCGCCGGTGGCGAGCAGCACGATGACCGGGGTGAGGATCAGGGCGAAGATCATCAGCGTGGCCTGCACGGTGTCGGTCCAGCTCACCGCCAGGAAGCCGCCGATGAAGGTGTAGGCGATGGTCGCCGCGGCGCCGGCCCACAGCGCGGTCCCGTAGGACAGGCCGAAGGTGCTCTCGAACAGGCGCGCGCCGGCGACGATGCCGGAGGCGCAGTAGATGGTGAAGAACACCAGGATCACCACGGCGGCGAGGATGCGCAGGATCTTGCTGTTGTCCTCGAAGCGATTGGTGAAGTAGTCCGGCAGGGTCAGGGCGTTGCCGTTGTGCTCGGTCTGCACGCGCAGGCGGCCGGCGACGAACAGCCAGTTGAGGTAGGCGCCGACGATCAGGCCGATGGCGATCCAGCTTTCGGAAATACCGGCGAGGAAGATCGCGCCGGGCAAGCCCATCAGCAGCCAGCCGCTCATGTCGGAGGCGCCGGCGGACAGCGCGGTGACGAAGGCACCGAGGCTGCGGCCACCGAGGATGTAGTCGGAAAGGTTCTTGGTCCGCAGGTAGGCGTACAGGCCGATTAGAACCATCGCGGCGATGTACACCACGAAGGTGATCAGCATGGGGGTGCTGGCTGTCATGGGGGGATTACCCTCTCGAGTTGTTGTTATTGCGCCGCGACGGATAGTCCGCGGCATGTGTTGGCGTAAATGCCCGCTTGTGGCGGACCGACTTCCTTCCCCGCTCGCAGGGGAAGTTTCAGGAAGGGCGAAACCGCCACCCTCTCCCTAGCCCTCTCCCATAAATGGGAGAGGGGACAAAAAGCGTCGATCTGGCCGCTTTTGTAGGGTGGGTTAGCCGCGTAGCGGCGTAACCCACCGGCGTCCAGCAAAGCTGGTGGGTTACGCCTACGGCTAACCCACCCTACGAATCGGATACCAATCAGTCAGACCCCGATGCAATCCGGGCTACAGACTACCAACCGACACCCAGCAGTCAGGCCATGTACGCCCCTCTCCCACTTGTGGGAGAGGGGCCGGGGGGAACGGGAAAACCGGCAGCACCGCCCTCTCCCGCCAGGTCCTTCCAACTTTGCAGCGCTCACTTGCGTAGCTCGGATGCAACCCGGGCTACTACTTACGACTCCGCGTCGCCCAGGGACAGCAACGAGGCGTTGCCACCGACCGCGGTGGTGTTCACCGAGGTGCTGCGTTCGTTGACAAAACGCAACAGGTAGCTCGGCCCGCCGGCCTTCGGCCCGGTGCCGGACAGGCCGCAGCCGCCGAACGGCTGGACGCCGACCACCGCGCCGATCTGGTTGCGGTTGACATAGAGGTTGCCGACCCGCGCCAGCGCCTCGATGCGCCGCGCGGTTTCCTCGTTGCGGCTGTGCACGCCGAGGGTCAGGCCGTAACCGGTGGCGTTGATCGCCGCGACCACCTGCTCCAGCTCGCTGGCCTGGAAGCGCACAAGGTGCAGCACCGGGCCGAAGTTTTCCTTCTTCAACTCGTGAATGCCGGCGATCTCGAACGCCACCGGGGCGACGAAGTGGCCGTCCAGACCGGCCGGCAGCTCGGCTTCGGCAATCAGCTTGCCCGCGCCTTTCAGCTGCTGGATATGCGCCAGCAGGCCAGCGCGGGCTTCGGCGTCGATCACCGGGCCGACGTCGCTTTCACGCAGGTGGGTCGGGCCGATCTTCAACTCGGCCATGGCGCCCTTGATCAGGTCGATGACCCGCTCGGCGATGTCCGCCTGCACGTACAGCACGCGCAGCGCCGAGCAGCGCTGGCCGGCGCTGGTGAAGGCCGACTGCACGGCGTCCTTGACCACCTGCTCGGGCAGCGCGGTGGAGTCGACGATCATGGCGTTCTGGCCACCGGTCTCGGCGATCAGCGCGGCGATCGGGCCGTCTTTCTCGGCCAGCTGACGGTTGATGACCCGCGCGGTGTCGGTGGAGCCGGTGAAGCACACCCCGGCCAGGCGCGCGTCGCGGCAGAACACGCCGCCGAGGGTGGCGCCGTCGCCGGGCAGAAAGGCGATCACGTCCTGCGGCAGGCCGGCTTCGAACAGCAGTTCCAGGGCGCGCGCGGCGATCAGGCTGGTCTGCTCGGCCGGCTTGGCCAATACGCAGTTGCCGGCCACCAGCGCGGCGCTGATCTGCCCGAGGTAGATGGCCAGCGGGAAGTTCCACGGGCTGACGCAGGCGAAGATGCCGCGGCCTTCGTGGAACAGCTCGTTGCGCTCGCCGGTCGGCCCCTGCAGCTCCTCGCGGCCGAGGCGCAGGCGCGCCTGCTGGGCGTAGTAGCGGCAGAAGTCGACCGCCTCGCGCACTTCGTCGATGCCATCCTGCAGGCTCTTGCCGGCTTCCAGGGTGCACAGCGCCATCAGCTCGGCACGGTGGCTTTCCAGCAGGTCGGCCAGACGGTCGAGGATCGCCGCGCGCGCATCCACCGGGGTGGCATTCCAGCGCGGCCAGGCGGCGCTCAGCGCCTCCATGGCCTGTTTGGCCTGGGCGGCACTGGCGAACTGCGCGGTGCCGACCAACCGGCTCAGCTCATAAGGGCAGCGTACTTCTTGCGCGGTGCCAGGCAGGGTCTGCCCATTGATCACCGGCGCGGCTTGCCATTGACGATTGAGGTGCGGCTGGTAGGCGCGCTCCAGTTCGGTCCACTGGGTCTGGATGTTCATGTTGAGGCCTTGGGAGTTTTGCCGCGCCGCGCCGAACAGCTCTGCCGGGAGCACGATCTTGTCATTAGCGAGGGTTGTGAACTTGCGCAGTTGCGTCGCCGGATGATCGATCAGGGACGCCACCGGCACGCTGGGGTCGACCAGCTGGTGGACGAACGACGAGTTGGCGCCGTTCTCCAGCAGGCGGCGGACCAGATAGGGCAGCAGGTCCTTGTGCGCGCCGACCGGGGCGTAGATGCGCACGTTCTTGCGGTGTTGCTCGAGGATGGTGTCGTACAACGCATCGCCCATGCCGTGCAGGCGCTGGAACTCGAAATTGCGCTCCTCACCGGTGCGGCCCTTGGCCTCGGCGGCCATGGCCAGGATGCAGCTGACGGTGTGGGCGTTGTGGCTGGCGAACTGCGGGTAGATCACCCCGCGGGTGAACTCCGAGAGCAGGTAGCGCGCGCAGGCCAGGTAGGAGGTGTCGGTGCCTTCCTTGCGGGTGAACACCGGGTAGCCGTCCAGGCCCCACTGCTGGCACTGCTTGATCTCGCTGTCCCAGTAGGCGCCCTTGACCAGGCGCAGCGGCATCTTGGCGCCGAGCTCCTTGCCCAGCAGGGTCAGCCACACCAGCACCGGCAGGCAGCGCTTGGAATAGGCCTGCACCACCAGGCCGAACTCGCCCCAGCCGGCGATGGCCGGGTCGCGCATGAGCTTCTCGTACAGCTCCAGCGACAGCTCCAGGCGGTCGGCTTCCTCGGCGTCGACGGAGATGCCGACATCCAGCTTGCGCGCGCGGATCGCCAGCTCGCGGACGTTGGCGAACAGCTCGGTGAGCACGCGCTCGCGCTGCGCCACTTCGTAGCGCGGGTGCAGGGCGGACAGCTTGATCGAGATCGACGGGCGCGGGCCGGGGCCGACCTGCGGCTCGGCGCCGACGGTGTCGATGGCCTTGCGGTAGTCGGCCATGTACTTCTCGGCGTCAGCGGCGGTCAGCGCCGCCTCGCCGAGCATGTCGAAGGAATAGGTGTAGCCCTGCTCGCGCTGCGGGCGGCCATTCTTCAGCGCTTCGCTGATGGTGCGGCCGAGCACGAACTGCTTGCCCATCAGCTTCATCGCCTGGTTCATGGCGGCGCGGATCACCGGCTCGCCGGAACGCTGGAGCAGCTTGCCGAGCACGTTCTTCGGCCGGCCGTCGGCGGTTTCCGGATCGACCACCTTGCCAGTCATCACCAGGCCCCAGGCGGCGAAGTTGACCAGCACGTTGTCGCTCTTGCCGAGGTGGCGCTCCCACTCGGCGGCGGAGAGCTTGTCGCGGATCAGCGCGTCGGCGGTGGCGGCGTCCGGCACGCGCAGCAAAGCCTCGGCCAGGCACATGAGCATCAGCCCTTCCTGGGTGTCGAGGCTGTACTGACGAAGAAGGGCGTCGAGGGTATCGACGGCGTTGTCCCGGCTACGGACGTCTTCGATCAGGGTCCGGGCCTCTTGGCGGATAGCCTCGATGCCAGTATTACCAGGGTCGGCGAGCTGCAGGAGCTCTTGGAGATAGGCGGCCTCGTCAACGTTGTAGTTGGCGCTGATCTGGGGGAAGAAATCGGCTGCCTTTTGGGACGAGATCCGGGTAAGGAAATCGGCCTGCAAGACGTGACTGGCTTTGAACATCACGCCCATCCTCTTGTGGAGTCTGCTGTTATGGGTCTAGCGCAGTAAATCAGGCCAGACCAATAACACTTCGGCCTAAGCAGACTCACCGCGAGAGTGAATGGCGGAATTTAGTGGCAGAGTGGTGACAGCTTCTTGCGAAAGGCTCTGGAGTTTTTGCCAAATCCTCCGATGCACGGAACTTTCGCCCATGGCTGTACCGGCTGGCTTGTGCAGCGGCAGAGTGGAGCAAGGGCCCGCCTAGGGTCTGTTGACGTTTCGTCGCGAACCGCGTTGCCGCGCCAAATGGCGCCAGGCTAGGCGCGGGACGCAGGGACGCAGGGACGCAGGGACGCAGGGACGCAGGGACGCAGGGACGCAGGGAATGGTCGTTCCCTTGCCAAGTCCCGCAACGACGCATGGCGCCATTTGCCGCGCAACCCGCAGGGACGGGCCTGTTTTTGCGCGGCGCGTCGTTGCTCGACACTCATTTGGAACGACCAAACTTCGCGTCTCGCGCCTAGCCCGCGCAAAAACAGGCTCCGTCGCGGCCGTGACGAAACGTCAACAGACCCTAGCGGCTCAGCACCTTGTCCTCATGCAGCACCAGGGGCTGCGCGAGCCAGGCCTCCAGCGCCTCGGGCGCCAGCGGCCGACTGATCAGCTCGCCCTGCACCGTGTCGCATTGCCAACGCTCGAGCAGGCGCAGGCTGCGCTCAAGCTCGACACCCTCGGCCACCACCTTGAGGCCGAGGCTGTGGCTCATCTCGATGGTCGAGCGGACGATCACCGCATCCTCGCTGGTCGCGTCGAGATTGCGCACGAACGACTGATCGATTTTCAGCTCCTGCACCGGCATGCGCTTGAGCTGAGCCAGGGAGGAGTAACCGGTGCCGAAGTCGTCCACCGACAGACAGATGCCCAGACTGCGCAGGCTGCCCAGCACTTTCAGCGCCTGCTCCGGGCTCTGCATCACCGCGCTCTCGGTGACCTCGAAGAGCAGCTGGTCGGCCGGGATGGCGTACTGCACCAGCAGGTCGCGCACCCTGTCGGCCAGGTCGTGGCTGCGCAGATCGTCGCTGGAGATGTTCAGCGACACCTGCAGGAACAAGCCGCGCGCGGCCCAGTCCCTGAGCTGACGCAGCGTTTCCTCGATGACCCAGGCGGTCAGCAGTTGGATGCTGCCGGTGCGCTCGGCCAGCGGAATGAACTCGCCGGGCGCGACCATGCCCAGCTGGGCATGCCGCCAGCGCAGCAGCGCCTCGACGCGCTGCACCCGACCGCTGCGCAGGTCCAGCTTCGGCTGGTAATGCAGCAGCAACTCGCCGCGCCGCGGCGCATGCAGCAGGTCGCGGATCAGGGTGATCTGCCGCTGCTGGTCAGCCTCGCGACCCTGCTGGTAGATCTGCAGGCGGCCGGGCAACTGACCGGCATCGCGCATGGCGATGCCGGCGCGACGCAGCAGGTTTTCCGCGGTGTCACCGTCGGCCGGGTAGCCGGCGATGCCGAAACGGCAGTCGATCGGAACCTCCTGGCTGCCGATGCGCAACGGCTTGAGCAGCAGTTGTTGCAGCTGATCTGCCACCGCCACCGCGCCTTCGTTATTGCAGCTTTCCAGCAGGATGAGGAACTCGGCGGCCACCAGCCGGGCCAGGCTGTCGCCGGGGCGCAGGGTCGCCTGCAGGCGCCGGCCGATCTGTTGCAGGGCTTGATCGCCGCCGCCCGGGCCCAGGGTTTCGTTCACCGTGCGGAAATTGTCGACGCCCACGTAGAGCAGCGCCATCGGCCGGGCCGCGGTGATCGAGCTGCCCAGCCGCTCGAGCGCCAGGGTGCGGTTGGGCAGCCCGGTGAGCGGATCGTGCAGGGCATTGTGGGCGAGTTGGCGTTCGCGCTCGGCAATGTCGCCGCGCATCAGGTTGAAGGCCTTGGCCAGGCTGCCGAGCTCGTCGCCGCGGTGCAGCTCCAGCGCCGTCTGGTAATCCCCCTCGCCGATGCGCGCCGCCGCCGTGGCCAGCTGGCGCACCGGTTGCGACACGCTGCGCGCCAACAGCAGCGCACCGGCCAGCGACCCCAGCAAGGCGCACACGGCAATGAACAGGATGTCCTTGTCCAGCGACTTGAAGGCCGCCTGGGCCTGATCCAGCGACTTGTGCAAGAGCACCCGCACCTGATAGTCGGGGCCGCTGGCCAGCAGCAACTGGCGTCCCAGATAGTGCTGCCCGGCCACCGTGAGCCGTTGCTCCTCGGCCGCGGGCAGCTTGTGGAACCCGCCCTGCAACTGCCGCGCCGCCGCATCCGGCAGCGTGCTCAGCCAGATATCCGCCTGGCCTTTCTGCGCCGCCACCAGGCTCATTTCCAGGTGGGTCAGCGCCCGCATCTCCTTGGCGAAGGCATCGTTCAGGCGAAAGCCCATGACTACCCGCGCAACAGGCAGCGGTGTTCTGACCGGGGCCTCCACCAGCAGGTAGATCGCCTCGTCCATGGGCAGCAGGAGGCTCTGCGCGCCGCTGTGCCGACGCCGCTGCAGCAGCTCGGCTAGCCGTTCAGCGTTGGCATGCTCGGTGGTGGCGACCTGCAGGCGGCCATCCAACCCCAGCAGCATCACCGTTTCGGCCTTGATCCGCGCCCCGGAGTTGGCCAGCGCGGAACGGATGGTCGGTTTATCGCCGCTGGCCACCGCGTCCTTGAAGCCGAAGTCCGCCGCCAATACCTGCACCGCATCGTGCAGCTGGCGGCCACGCAGCTCCAGCAAGCGCTCGAACACCCGCACGCCGACGCCCAGCTCTTCGCTGGCCTGCCCGTGCACGGCAGCGACAGTGGCGCCCTTGACCGCCACATACAGCGCGCCGAACACCACCAGCAGCAGCAAGATGAGGACGCTGGCGATGCGCGCTTCGAAACTATTTCTCAGTTTCATGCGCCGACTCCCCATGCTCCTCGTCATGGTCCTCGCCATGCTCGTACTCGTATTCCTCGGGCTCATGGGGTTGCTTGGCCGCCGGCGCTTGCAGGCTGAGGGCCAAGCGCTGCTGCAGGCCGGCGGCCGGAACCTGCAAGTCCCCCACCGTCACCGGCAGCAGATTGGCCACCTGCGGATGCCAGAGGCTGACCCGATAGCGGCCGGGCGGCAGATTGAGCCTGAGCCGGCCACCCGCGTCGCTGACTGCGTACCAGGGATCGTCGGTGACATAGACATAACCCAGCATCCAGTCGTGGATATTGCAGCCCAGCACCACCACGCCGGGCTTGTCGAACACCACCGGCTGGCTGGGAGTGCCTTTATAGAGCCGCAGCTCGAAATGCTTGGCCGGCGAGAAGGAGTACACCTGATGGCGGATGTTGTCGCTGTTGGGAAAGCTCACCGGTGTGCCGGTGCGGACCGCCAGCACATAGGGGGCGAACTGCTTGTCGCGCTGGTCCATCACGTCTTGGTCGGCAGGCGGTCCGGCGACTGTTTCGCTCTGCAGGGTCAGCACGGCATTGGCCAGCGGCTGGCCCTGGCCATCCACCAGTTCGGCCTGCAGGCTGGCGGCCTGCAGGCTGCCCGAGGCCAGGAACAGGACGCCCAACAGGCGCCGCAGAAGCTTCACGATACCGAGCATACCGACTCCCTGCGCGCTGCACGGGACGGCCGTCCGCCGAACACCGCCCTAGTTGAAAATCCCGATTTTCAACAGCTTAGACGAGCTGGCCGGAAGAGCATGGGCAATCGTCGGAATACCGTCAGCGCCTGGGCAAGCGCCTCACTCGGCGCGCCGCATCCGCTTCGGCGTCAAGCCGAGGTAGCGACGCATCGCCGTGGTCAGCGCGCTCTGACTGGAGAAGCCGCACTCTTCGGCGATGCGCACCAGCGGCAGATTGCTCTCGCGCAGCAGGCGGGCGGCGCGGTCGAGGCGGGTTTTCAGCAGGTACTGGTGCGGGGTGAGGCCTAGACTGTCCTTGAACTGGGCATGGAAGTGACTCGGGCTGAGGCAGGCCACCTGGGCCAGTTCGGCGACGCTGATGCGCCGCGCCAGGTGTTCGTCGATGTAGCTGTCCAGCCGTTCAACATCCAGCGGCCCGGCCTTGCGCACGGACTGCTCGCCGAACAGGCGCAGGTGCAGGGCCCGCAGCAAGACCCCACCGACGGCCCGCGCCAGCAACGGGTCGCTGCCATAACGCCCCAGTTCGGCGCCGGCGTAACTCAACAGGTGTTGGAAATCGGCATCCAGTTCCGGATAACGCGGGGTATCGAACAGATGGCCAAGCAGTTGCAGATCCTCGGCGCTGTCCTGCTCATCCAGATCGAGAATCAGCATGCGGTTGTCGCCGATGCCGGCGAACTGGTGCTCGGCATCGCCCGGCACCAGGCAAGCGCGCATCCGGCACACCTCGCCGCCGCGGCCATTGACCTCGAATTCGGCGCGCCCGGCCAACGACATCACCAGCTGGTGGTGGTCGTGGGTGTGTTCATGAGCTTGGGCGTCCAGGTGGACGAGACGGGCTTTGAGCATGGCGACGACTGATCAAATTTCGCGCACTTTACTGGAGGTACGGCACTTTTCCCAGCCGTAATCGACCAAGCGATAAGCCCCTAAGAGCCTGTTCACGATCTCGCGAGCTAGAGCCAAACAAGGCAAAAACAGCCGAGGAAGCGCAGTTTACGAGCTGTAAATGAGCATTCCGAGGCTGTTTTTAACGCCGGATGGCCGACGCGCAGCAGATCGTGAACAGGCTCTAACGTCGAGCCATTGAAATCAACCGACAGTCGACCCATCTAGCTTAAATACCCTTGAGCCCCAGGTGCCGAATGAGCGATCAGGAAAACGCCCCCGAAGTCATCGAAGAGGATGCCATCCGCTACCCCAAAGGCCTGACCCTGCATGCGCAAACGCTGCCGGAGCGGCTGTACGTCATCCCCATCCATAACCGCCCGTTCTTCCCTGCGCAGGTGCTGCCGGTGATCGTCAACGAACAGCCCTGGGCGCAAACCCTGGAGCGGGTATCCAACACCGAACACAAGTGCCTGGCGCTGTTCTATGTGGACAGCCCGCATACCGACGCCAGCTTCGACCCCGACACCCTGCCCACCCACGGCACCCTGGTGCGCATCCACCACGCCTCGCGCGAAGGCGGCAAGCTGCAGTTCGTCGCCCAGGGCCTGTCGCGGGTGCGCATCCGCGGCTGGCTGAGTCGCAAGCCGCCGTACTTGGCGGAGGTCGACTACCCACACGCCAAGCCCGAATCGGGCGACGAGGTGAAGGCCTACGGCATGGCGCTGATCAACGCGATCAAGGAACTGCTGCCGCTCAACCCGCTGTACAGCGAGGAACTGAAGAACTACCTGAACCGCTTCAGCCCCAACGATCCGTCGCCGCTGACCGACTTCGCCGCCGCCCTGACCACCGCGCCCGGCCAGGAGCTGCAGGAAGTGCTGGACACCGTGCCGATGCTCAAGCGCATGGAGAAGGTGCTGCCGCTGCTGCGCAAGGAAGTCGAGGTGGCGCGCCTGCAGAACGAGCTGTCCGCCGAGGTCAACCGCAAGATCGGCGAACATCAGCGCGAGTTCTTCCTCAAGGAACAGCTGAAGATCATCCAGCACGAGCTCGGCATCACCAAGGACGACAAGAGCGCCGACGCCGACGAGTTCCGCGCCCGCCTGGCGGGCAAGAGCCTGCCGGCGCAGGCGCAGAAGCGCCTCGACGAGGAACTCAACAAGCTGTCGATCCTGGAAACCGGCTCGCCGGAATACGCCGTCACCCGCAACTACCTGGACTGGGCCACCGCCCTGCCCTGGGGCCTGTACGGCAAGGACAAGCTCGACCTCAAACACGCGCGCAAGGTGCTCGACAAGCACCACGCCGGGCTCGACGACATCAAAGAGCGCATCCTCGAATTCCTCGCCGTCGGCGCCTTCAAGGGCGAGATCGCCGGCTCCATCGTCCTCCTGGTCGGCCCGCCCGGGGTGGGCAAGACCAGCATCGGCAAATCCATCGCCGAATCGCTGGGGCGGCCGTTCTATCGCTTCAGCGTCGGCGGCATGCGCGACGAGGCGGAGATCAAGGGCCACCGCCGCACCTATATCGGCGCCTTGCCGGGCAAGCTGGTGCAGGCGCTGAAGGAAGTCGAGGTGATGAACCCGGTGATCATGCTCGACGAGATCGACAAGCTCGGCGCCAGCTACCAGGGCGACCCGGCCTCGGCGCTGCTGGAAACCCTCGACCCGGAACAGAACGTCGAATTCCTCGACCACTATCTGGACCTGCGCCTGGACCTGTCCAAGGTGCTGTTCGTCTGCACCGCCAATACCCTCGACTCGATCCCCGGGCCGCTGCTCGACCGCATGGAAGTGATCCGCCTGTCCGGCTACATCGCCGAGGAGAAGCTGGCCATCGCCAAGCGCCACCTGTGGCCCAAACAGCTGGCCAAGGCCGGGGTGCCGAAGGAGCGCCTCGCCATCAGCGATGCCGCGCTGAAAGCGGTGATCGAGGGCTACGCCCGCGAGGCCGGCGTGCGCCAGCTGGAGAAGCAGCTCGGCAAGCTGGTCCGCAAGTCGGTGGTGCAGCTGCTGGAAAACCCCGAGGTGAAGGTGAAGATCGCCGCCAAGGACCTGGAGGACTACCTCGGCATGCCGGTGTTCCGTACCGAGCAGGTGCTCTCCGGCGTCGGCGTGATCACCGGCCTGGCCTGGACCAGCATGGGCGGCGCCACCCTGCCGATCGAAGCAACGCGCATCCACACCCTCAACCGCGGCTTCAAGCTCACCGGCCAGCTCGGCGACGTGATGAAGGAGTCGGCGGAGATCGCCTACAGCTACATCAGCTCGCACCTGAAGAAATACGGCGGCGACCCGGGCTTCTTCGACCAGGCCTTCGTCCACCTGCACGTGCCGGAGGGCGCCACACCCAAGGACGGCCCCAGCGCCGGCGTGACCATGGCCAGCGCCCTGCTCTCGCTGGCACGCAACCAGCTGCCGAAGAAAGGCGTGGCGATGACCGGCGAACTGACCCTGACCGGCCTGGTGCTGCCGATCGGCGGCGTGCGCGAGAAGGTGATCGCCGCGCGGCGGCAGAAAATCTTCGAACTGATCCTGCCGGAAGCCAACCGCGGCGACTTCGCGGAACTCCCCGAGTACCTCAAGGAGGGCCTGAGCGTGCACTTCGCCAAGCGCTACGCCGATGTGGCCAAGGTGTTGTTCTGACCTGAGGCCCGCCGGTGTGGGAACCTGAATAGCACGCCCCGTGGCCGGGGCGCCGAGCAGACGCAGAGCGTCTTCGGCTGTATTCCCACGCCGGAGCCTGGGAACGCTCAATCCCTACACGGCTTGAGCCCAGGGCATTCGCCCGTACAATCGGGTTATCCTCGCCCGCATAGAATCCGCAAAGGCCGATCCCATGCTTGCCGCCCGCCCGCTGTCACTCCTCGCTTGCGCCCTGCTCGCCGCCTGTGCGCAACAACCCACCGCCACCGTGACGCTGCAGGAAGGCCAGCAAAGCCGCTGCCCGCTGCAGCTGCACAATGGCCAAACCCTGGTGCTGAGCCTGCCGAGCAACCCGACCACCGGTTTTCGCTGGGAGGTGAAGGATGCCGCGCCGCAGGTGCTGCGCAGCCTCGGCCCGGAGGTCTACAGCAATCCGGAAGATGCCGGCCTGGTCGGCGGCGCGGGCCAGTCGACCTGGCGCTTCCTCGCCAATATCCCCGGCGATGGCCACCTGCTGCTGGTCTACCACCGCCCGTGGGAAGCCGATGTGGCGCCGGCCAAGACCTTCGACTGCCAGATCAGCGTGAAGTAAGCGCCTAGTGGCCTGTGTGGCTAGTTCAATTAGTCAATTTCGGCGTCTGAGGTCCCGATACGGCGTTGCTGCTCCTCGCCATAGCCCTGCTATGACTCGTCGCAGCGCCTGGTCTCAGAACCCCAGCCATCCGAACTTGAGTTAACCAACTAGCCGTACAGGCCACTAGCCGGCAATGCCGGAACACTCTTCGCACCGGTATCACGGCGCAAATTGAGCCTCAGCCTGGCGGCCGCCGCCTGGGCCGCAACCCCGTGCACGGGCATAGTGCCAGCCCATCGAGCCATTCCTAGGGGGAATTCTGATGCGCTGGTTAATCCTGGCTTTACTGGGCGCGGGCCTGTTTCTCTACGGGCGCGCCAGCGACTGGGCGGAGCTCTGCCTGCTGAGCAAACCGATCCCGGTGATCGCCCTGCTGCTGTGGCTGCACAGCGCGGCACCCAGCGGCGCCTACCGGCGCTGGATCGGCGTCGGCCTGCTGTTGTCCCTGGCCGGTGACATGCTCCTGGAATGGCCGGCCGACCTGTTCGTCTTCGGCCTCGGCGCCTTCCTCCTCGCCCACCTGGCCTATCTGCTCGCCTACCTCGGCGACAGCCGGCGCCTCGCGCCCGGCGCCCTGCTGCTGGCGGCACTAAGCGGCGCGTCGCTCTTCGCCCTGCTCGCCAGCCGCGGGCTCGGCGCTTTGCTGATCCCGGTCGCGCTCTACGCCCTGACCATCAGCGCCATGCTCTGGCGAGCCCTGGCGCGCCTCGGTAGCCCCGCCATCGGTCGCCGTTCGGCCTGGCTGGCAGCCGGCGGCGCGGCGTTGTTCGTGCTGTCCGACAGCTTGATCGGCATAAACCGTTTCGTCACCCCGTTCGCGGCGGCGCCCTACGCCATCATCCTCACTTACTGGCTCGGCCAATGGGGAATTGCCGCCTCGGCGCTCCGGCGTCAAGCAGACTAAACAGGCGTCGCAAATTTGCAACGGCAAACCTCCGGCAAATCGTCTATAGGAGAATAGGAGCTTACGGAGAGAACATGATGAGCGGCGGACTACGCGGCGGAGCGGCGGTTTTCGTATCCCTTTTCCTGTCCGCCTGCGGCAGTTTACTGCCCAGTGAACACACCGAGGTGCTGTCGCCCTTCGGTGATTACCTCGACACCCAGTCGCGTTTCGAACAGGCCGCCATCGACAAGACCAGCCGCTCGGAACTGTTCAGCCTGGGCTTCGATCCGCTCGCCCATGGCAATGGCCGCATGCTGTCGTTCGTCGACGTGCGGCTGCTGTTCATCCAGCCGAACATTCCCATCGACTACCTGCCCGACGGCCTGGTCAAGTGCCTGGAAGCCAAGGACCGTTGCATCGGCTATGCCTTCGAGTTCTCCAAGACCGATACCCAGCGGGTCGGCAGCTTCTGGGCCGACGTGCTCAACTTCAACAAGAAGCGCGAGCTACAGGGCTGGTCGTTCAAAACCGTGTTCGTGCTGGTCGACGACGTGGTGGTGCACAAGGTCAGCAGCGGCGAGCCGAACATCCGTCGGGTCGAGGTGAAGAACAACCCGCTGGGGCCGCTGCAGGGCGCCGGCGAGTTCTTCTCCGACCAACTGAAGTGATCGCGGTTGGGGTCGGGCCCAGGGCCGGTTAAAATAACCGGCTTTCCCTTTCGTATTGCTGAACCGCCGTGACTCAAGAAACCGACCGCCTCTTCGCCCAACCGTTGCCCCAGATCCCCGACTTCGTCTTCAACGAGGCGGTGGTGCGGGTGTTTCCGGACATGATCAAGCGCTCGGTGCCGGGCTACCCGACCATCGTCGAGAACATCGGCGTGCTCGCCGCCCAGTTCGCCCAGCCGCACAGCGTGCTCTACGACCTCGGCTGTTCGCTCGGCGCCGTCACCCAGGCGCTGCGCCGGCATGTGCAGACGCCGGACTGTCGGGTGATCGCGGTAGACAACTCCAGCGCCATGGTCGAGCGCTGCACCGAATACCTGCATGCCCAGGACTCGATGTTCCAGGAACTGCTGCCGGTCGAGGTGCTCGAGGCCGATATTCTCGACCTGGTGCTGCAACCCGCCTCGCTGGTGGCGCTGAACTTCACCCTGCAGTTCATCCAGCCCGAGCAGCGCCTGGGTCTGCTCGCGCGCATCCGCCAGAGCCTGCTGCCCGGCGGCGCGTTGATCCTCTCGGAGAAGCTGCGTTTCGCCGACGACGAGGAACAGGCACTGCTCACCGACCTGCATATCGCCTTCAAGCGCGCCAACGGCTACAGCGAGCTGGAGATCGCCCAGAAACGCAACGCCATCGAGAACGTGATGAAGCCGGACAGCCTCGGACAGCACCGCGAACGCCTGCTGGCGGCCGGCTTCAGCAAGGTCGTGCCCTGGTTCCAGTGCCTGAATTTCGCCTCGCTGATCGCCCTGCCATGATTGATCTCGCGCCCCTCGCTCGCCGCCTGGCAGGTACTCCCTTGGCCGCTTGGGCAGCCGGCCTGCAAGCGCAACTGGACGCCAAGCTGGAGGTCGGCCACGGTGATCTGCAGCGCTGGCAAGGCGCGCTGGACGCCCTGCCGCCGCTGAACGCCAGCCGCATCGAGCTGGCCGACGACTTCCGCCTCGACGGCGCCTGCGACGACGCCCAGCGCGCCCAGCTGCGCCAGGCGCTGTTCGGTCTGTCGCCGTGGCGCAAGGGACCGTTCCAGCTGTTCGACGTGCATGTCGACACCGAATGGCGCTCGGACTGGAAGTGGGCACGGGTCGCGCCGCACCTCGATCTCAAGGGCAAACGCGTACTCGATGTCGGCTGCGGCAACGGCTACTACATGTGGCGCATGCTCGGCGCCGGCGCCGACAGCGTGATCGGCGTCGATCCCAACTGGTTGTTCTTCTGCCAATTCCAGGCGCTGCAGCGCTACTTGCCGGAACTGCCGGCCTGGCACCTGCCCTTCGCCCTGGAAGAGCTGCCGGAAAAGCTCGAAGGCTTCGACAGCGTGTTTTCCATGGGCGTGCTCTATCACCGCCGCTCGCCGATCGACCACCTGCTGGCGCTCAAGGATTGCCTGCGCAAAGGGGGTGAGCTGGTGCTGGAAACCCTGGTGGTGGACGGCGACGAGCGGCAGGTGCTGGTGCCGGAAGATCGCTACGCCCAGATGCGCAACGTCTGGTTCCTGCCCTCGGCGCCGGCACTGGCGCTGTGGTTGCGCCGCGCCGGGTTTGTCGAGGTGCGCTGCGTGGATGTGTCGGTGACCAGCGTCGAGGAACAGCGGGCCACCGACTGGATGCGCTACCAGTCCTTGCCGGACTTTCTCGATCCCAGCGATCGCTCACGCACCATTGAAGGTCTGCCGGCGCCCAAGCGTGCCGTGCTGGTGGCGCGCAAGCCCTGAGGCCTTGACGCCGCGCGGCGGGCTCGACAAAGCTGTCGTCTCCGCCGCGCTAGGAGAACTAACCCATGGCCCGCTGGCTGATGCTGATCGGCGCCACACTCTTCCTCATCGGCGTCGCCGCCCACTATGCGCCCTGGCTGCTCAACTGGTTCGGCAAGCTGCCCGGCGACTTGCGCATCGAGTCCGGACGCGGCAAGGTCTTCATTCCCTTCACCTCCATGCTGATCATCAGCCTGCTGCTGACGCTGCTGATCAACCTGCTGCGCCGCTGAGCCTCAGCCGCGCGCCGCTGCGGCGACGATCAGCGCCTTCATCTCCGCCACCGCCGCCTTGAAGCCGACGAACAGCGCATGGGCGACTATGGCGTGGCCGATGTTCAGCTCGTTGATCCCGGCGATCGCCGCCACCGGCTCGGTGTTGTGGTAATGCAGGCCGTGGCCGGCATTGACGATCAGCCCATGGGCCAGGCCGCAGGCCACGCCGTCGCGGATGCGCGCCAGTTCGCGGGCGGCTTCCGCCGGCGAGTGGGCCTCGGCATAGCGACCGGTGTGCAGCTCGATGGCCGGCGCGCCGACGCGCTTGGCAGCCTCGATCTGCCGTTCATCGGCGTCGATAAACAGCGACACCTCGCTGCCGACCCGGCTCAGGCGCTCGACCGCGGCGCGGATGCGCGCCTCCTGACCGAGCACATCGAGGCCGCCCTCGGTGGTCAGTTCGGCGCGGTTCTCCGGCACCAGGCAGACGTGCTCGGCGCGAATGCTCTCGGCCAAGGCGAGCATTTCCTCGGTGACGCCCATCTCGAAGTTCATCCGCGTCTGCAGCGCCTCTTTGAACAGTCGCACATCACGATCCTGGATGTGCCGGCGATCCTCGCGCAGGTGCAGGGTAATGCCGTCGGCACCGGCCTCCTCGGCATCCAGCGCCGCCTTCAGCGGATCGGGATAGCGGGTGCCGCGGGCCTGACGCAGGGTGGCGACGTGATCGATATTCACGCCGAGAAGAATGCGGTTGGCATCAGTCACGGGGGGACTCCTTGAGGTTCATGAACAGTTCGCGGCTGACCAGCGGTCGGCCGCCCAAATGAGGGGCGAGGGCCTGGCGCATCAAGCGCTTGGCTGCAGCCAAGGCACCGGGTGCCGCCCAGTCGGCTGCGGCCAGGGCCAGCAGATCGGCACCGTGGAACAGTCCTGGCTGCAGCTGGCCGACCGGTTCCAGACCGGCATCCGGCTGCAGGCGATAGAGCCCATCGACCGCCACCGCCTGGCCGTGCAGGTCGGTATCCAGGGCGAAACCATAGCCCAGCTCGCCCAGCAAACGCCATTCGAACGCGCGCAGCAGCGGCTCCAACGGGCGGCCGATGGCCAGGGCCTGCAAGGTCAGCGCGTAGTGTTCGAACAGGCCGGGATGGGGATCTTCCGCCGGCAGCAGGCGGATCAGCAATTCATTCAGATAGAGGCCGCTGAACAGCATCTCGCCGGCCAGCAGGTTGGGAATGCCGGCGCTCTCCAGGTGGCCGACCGTCTTCAGCTCGCCGCGCCCGCGCAATTCGATGTCCAGCGGTATAAAAGGCCGCGCCAGACTGCCGCTCTTGCCGCGCGCATTGCGCAGCACGGCGCGCAGCCGGCCCTGCGGGGTGAGGAAGTCGACCAGCGCGCTGCTTTCCTTGTAGGCCCGGCTGTGCAGGACGAAAGCCGCTGAGGCGCTGGCGTGCATGAATCAGATGTCGGTATAGCCCAGCGAGCGCAGCGCCCGCTCGTCGTCGGACCAACCGTCTTTGACCTTGACCCAGAGGTTGAGCATGACCTTGCTGTCGAACAGCACTTCCATGTCCTTGCGCGCCTCGGTGCCGATACGTTTGATCCGCTCGCCCTTGTCGCCAATGATGATTTTCTTCTGCCCGTCACGCTCGACCAGGATCAGCGCATGGATGTGCAGGGTGCGACCTTGCTGCTTGAACTCCTCGATTTCCACGGTGATCTGGTAGGGCAACTCGGCACCGAGCTGGCGCATGATCTTCTCGCGCACCAGTTCGGCGGCCAGGAAGCGGCTAGAGCGATCGGTGATCTGGTCTTCCGGGAAGAAGTGCTCGCCTTCCGGCAGGCGCTCGGCTACCAGCTTCTCCAGCGCCTCGAGGTTGTGGCCTTGCTGGGCGGAGATCGGCACGATTTCGGCATTCGGCAGCTGCTCTTGCAGCCACGTCAGATGCGGCATCAGCTCGGCCTTGTCGTCGATGCGATCGGTCTTGTTGATCGCCAGCAGCACCGGCCCCTGCACATACTGGATGCGCTCGAGGACCATCTGATCCTCCTCGGTCCAGCGCGTACGGTCGACCACGAAGATCACCACGTCGACGTCCTTCAACGCCGCCGAGGCGGTCTTGTTCATGTAGCGATTGAGCGCCTTGTCGCCATGCTTGTGCAGGCCGGGAGTGTCGACGTAGATCGCCTGCACGTCACCTTCGGTCTTGATTCCGAGCATGTTGTGACGGGTGGTCTGCGGCTTGCGCGAGGTGATCGCCAGCTTCTGCCCGAGGATATGGTTGAGCAAGGTGGACTTGCCGACGTTGGGACGGCCGACGATGGCGACATAGCCACAGCGGGTTACGGATGAATCAGTCATTGCCATTCTCCACGCCGAGGGCGATCAGGGCAGCGGTAGCGGCGACCTGTTCGGCAATCCGCCGACTGGCGCCCTGCCCCAAGGTCTTGTCGTTCAGCAGGGCGATTTCGCACTCGACCACGAAGGTCCGGCAGTGCGGCTCGCCCTGGATATCCAGCACGTGGTAACGCGGCAAGTCACAGGCACGCGACTGGAGGAATTCCTGCAACCGGGTTTTCGGATCCTTGTTGGTATCGACCAGGGTCAGACCATCCAGCTCGGCGGTCAACCAGGCCAGCACGCGCTGGCGTGCGACATCCATGCCGGCGTCCAGATAGATGGCGCCGATCAGCGCCTCGAGGGCATCGGCGAGGATGGACTCACGGCGGAAGCCGCCGCTCTTCAACTCACCGGAGCCGAGGCGCAGGTACTCGCCCAGCTCGAAGCCGCGCGCCAGGCGCGCCAGGGTCTCGCCCTTGACCAGACGCGCGCGCAGACGCGACAACTGACCTTCGCGGGCCTGGGGAAAGCGCTCGAACAGCGCCTCACCGGCGACGAAGTTGAGAATGGCATCGCCGAGGAATTCCAGGCGTTCGTTGTTGCGCCCGGCGAAACTGCGGTGGGTCAGCGCCAGGACCATCAGGTCCTGGTTCTGGAAGAGATGGCCGAGCTGGCGCTCGAGACGGCTTAGGGATGAGCTCACGGCATACGCACACGGAATTCTTTGTCGAATCGCGCCACCAGGTCGAGGTTCTGGATCAGCGATTCGCGCTTTTCATATTTGAGGTGAGCGCGGAACTCGTTGTTCTCGAGCTTCACTACCAGGATTTTGTCCAGCTCCAAATCACGGATGCCATTGATCTGCATGGCCTTGCCGACGCGACTGTAGAACTCGGGCACGGTGCGGATATCTGCGGCCTTGTCGGTCTCGACCGAGGTGATCGCCTTTTCCATCGACATGAAGTCGAGGTAATGCGGCAACATCTTAAATACTGCGCTAGCCAGGAAGGCCACCACGGCCAACGCCATCAACCAACCCAGCAACGACAAACCCTTTTGCGAACGTGCAAATGCCATGATCGACCTCAATGTCTGTTTATTGGAAAGTCTCGCCAACCCGCAGCAAGACTATATATGGCGCGCGGCGCTGCAGTGAACAGCCCCGCGTTTCGCGCAAGAAGCGCGACAGATCAGCGGATCAGACCAACACGGGTGAAATCCGGCAGGTTATGCAGCTTGGGTTCGGCCCAACTCAGCCAGACGGCGAAGGCTTTGCCGACGATGTTCTTGTCCGGAACCATGCCGAGCAGACTCTTGGGGATCTTCGCATCGTTCCAGTAACGGCTGTCGTTGGAGTTGTCGCGGTTGTCACCCATCATGAAATAGTGCCCGGCCGGCACCTTCCATTCGCGGCCCGGCTCGATGCGATAGCGGCTCATTTCCTTGCGGATCAGATGCTCCACCGCGCCAAGCTTTTCCTTATACAGCACGGCGGTGCCCAGAGAGCCCGCCTCTTCGCCCAGGAGCGCCTCGGCGATCGACTGGCCATTGATGAACAGGCGCTTGTCGCTGCTGTAACGAATCACGTCACCCGGCAGGCCAACCACGCGCTTGATGTAATTGATGTTCGGATCGCTCGGGTAGCGGAACACCATCACATCGCCGCGCTGCGGATCACCGACTTCGATGACCTTGGTGTCCAGCACCGGCAGGCGGATGCCATAAGCAAACTTGTTGACCAGGATGAAGTCGCCCACTTCGAGGGTCGGCTTCATCGAACCGGAGGGGATCTGGAATGGCTCGACCAGGAACGAACGCAGCACCAGGACGATGGCCAGCACCGGGAAGAACGACTTGCCGTACTCGACCAGCAGCGGCTCCCGGTTCAACTGTTCGAGCACAGTCTCATCGGGCTCGCCGACCTGCCCCTCGTATGTCGCGATCGCCGCGCGGCGGCGGGGCGCCAGGACGAGCAGATCGAGCAACGCCAACAAACCGCAAACCGCTACCGCGATGACTAACAACAACGGGAAATTGATCGACATAGCCCCTACTTTTCCAAGTCCTTAACTATCCAGCCTGAGTACGGCGAGGAAGGCATCCTGCGGGATCTCCACGTTGCCGACCTGCTTCATCCGCTTCTTACCGGCCTTCTGCTTCTCCAGCAGCTTGCGCTTACGGCTGACGTCACCACCGTAGCACTTGGCCAGTACGTTCTTGCGCAGCGCCTTAACGGTGGTCCGCGCAACAATCTGCCCGCCGATAGCGGCCTGGATGGCCACATCGAACATTTGCCGCGGGATCAACTCCTTCATCTTCTCGGTCAGCGCGCGGCCTTTGTAGTGGGCGTTGTCGCGGTGCACGATCAGCGCCAGGGCATCGACCTTGTCGCCGTTGATCAGCACGTCCAGCTTGACCAGATTGGCCGACTGGTAGCGGTCGAAGTGGTAATCCAGCGAGGCATAGCCGCGGCTGACCGACTTCAGGCGGTCGAAGAAGTCCAGCACCACTTCGTTCATCGGCAGGTCGTAGCGCACCTGCACCTGGGTGCCGAGGAACTGCATGTCGCGCTGTACGCCGCGCTTCTCGATGCACAGGGTGATGACGTTGCCCAAGTGTTCCTGCGGCACGAGGATGTTGGCCTGCACGATCGGCTCGCGCATATCCTCGATCGACGATAGATCCGGCAGTTTCGACGGGTTATCAACGTAGATCGTCTCACCGTTCTTCATTTGCACTTCGAAGATTACGGTCGGAGCGGTGGTGATCAGGTCCAGGTCGTATTCGCGCTCCAGGCGCTCCTGAATGATCTCCATGTGCAGCATGCCAAGGAAGCCGCAACGGAAGCCGAAGCCCAGCGCGTCCGAGCTTTCCGGCAAGTACTGCAGCGAGGAGTCGTTCAGCGTCAGCTTCTGCAGCGCCTCACGGAAATCCTCAAAATCGTCGGAGCTGACCGGGAACAGGCCGGCATAGACCTGCGGTTGAATGCGCTTGAAGCCGGGCAGCACTTCGACGTCGGGGGTGCTGCTGAGGGTCAGGGTATCGCCCACCGGTGCGCCGTGGATGTCCTTGATACCGGCGATGATGAAGCCCACTTCACCCGCCTTGAGATCGACGGTTTCGGTGTGTTTCGGAGTGAACACGCCGACGCTATCGACCAGGTGGATCTTACCGGTGGACTTGACCAGTACCTTGTCGCCCTTCTTGATGCGGCCGTGGCGCACGCGCACCAACGAGACCACACCGAGGTAGTTGTCGAACCAGGAGTCGATGATCAAGGCCTGCAAAGGCGCATCGATATCGCCGGTCGGAGCGGGAATGGTCTCTACCAGACGCTCGAGCACCTCGTCGACCCCCATGCCGCTCTTGGCGCTGCAGGCCACGGCATCGGTGGCATCGATGCCGATGATGTGTTCGATTTCCTCTTTGACCCGGTCCGGATCGGCCTGCGGCAGGTCCATCTTGTTCAGCACCGGCATGACCTCGAGGCCCTGCTCGATGGCGGTGTAGCAGTTGGCCACCGATTGCGCCTCTACGCCCTGACCGGCATCGACCACCAGCAAGGCGCCCTCGCAAGCGGCCAGGGAGCGGCTGACCTCATAGGTGAAGTCGACGTGTCCGGGGGTGTCGATGAAGTTCAGCTGGTAGGTTTTACCGTCTTTGGCCTTGTAGTGCAGGGTCACACTGTGGGCCTTGATGGTGATCCCGCGCTCGCGCTCGAGGTCCATGGAGTCCAGCACCTGGGCTTCCATTTCGCGATCACTCAAGCCACCGCACATCTGGATGAAGCGGTCTGCCAGGGTCGACTTGCCATGGTCGATGTGGGCAATGATGGAAAAATTGCGGATATGACTCAGATCACTCACGGATCAACACTCAAAAAGGCCGAGGGCAGGCTGCCCGGCGAAAATAGCCGGGAAGTTTACCCGATCGACGCCCTAGGCGTCACGCGCGGGGCGCCGACCGGCAGGCATGAAAAAGGGCGGTGAAAACCGCCCTTTTTCCCTAGCCAGCCGCTTTACTCGGCCAATTTGAAGGTGATGAAGCTGGCCCGCCCTTCGCGCAATACGCGCATGGAGACCGAGCGGTTCTTCGGCAGCGCCTGGGCGACCTTGGCGAACACCGCGACCGAGTCGATGGCCTGGTTGTTCAGGTGGGTGATCACATCGCCCGGGCGCAGGCCGATCAGCGCCGCCGGCCCCTCGAGCACTTCTTTGATCACCACGCCGCCCTTGATGTCCAGCGCCTTCTTATCCTCGGCACTCAGCTCAGTGACCGTGACGCCCAGCCGGTTACTGCTGCGCTCCGCCCCCGAATCGCCACTGGCGGTCAGCTCCTCGCCCTCGGCCGGCAAGGCACCGACGGTCACCTGCAGGGTTTTGCGCGAGCCCTCGCGAACGATATCCATACTGGCTTTGGCGCCCGGCTTCATGCCACCGACCAAGTGTGGCAGATCGGCGGACATGACAATCGGCTGGCCATTCAGGCTGAGGATCACATCGCCCACCTGCAGACCGCTCTTGGCCGCCGGACCACCCTCCATAATCTGCGCGACCAACGCCCCGGCCGGCTTATCCAGACCAAACGACTCGGCCAGATCTTTGTTCACTTCCTGAATTACCACACCCAGCCAGCCGCGGTTGACCTTGCCATCGCTCTTCAGCTGATTGGCGACATCCATCGCCACATCGATCGGAATCGCGAAGGACAGCCCCATGAAGCCACCGGAGCGGGTGAAAATCTGCGAGTTGATACCGATTACCTCGCCATCCAAGTTGAACAGCGGCCCACCGGAGTTACCTGGATTGATCGCCACATCGGTCTGAATGAACGGCACATAGCTCTCATTAGGCAGGCTACGACCCTTGGCGCTGACGATACCGGCGGTCACCGAATGGTCAAAACCGAAAGGCGAACCGATGGCCAGCACCCAAGCACCGACTTTCAGATCCTCTGACTTGCCCAATTTAACGGTCGGTAGGCTCTTGCCCTCGACCTTGAGCAGGGCGACATCGGTGCGCGGGTCGGCGCCGATCAGCTTGGCCTGCAACTCGCTGCGGTCGGACAGGCGCACGATGATTTCATCGGCGTCGGCGACCACATGGTTGTTGGTCAGCACATAGCCGTCCGCGGAAATAATGAAGCCCGAACCCAGCGACTGCGCCTCACGCTGGCGCCCCCCCGGACTGCGTGGCGCTTGCGGCATGTTGCGCTCGAAGAACTCCCGGAACATCGGTGGCAACCCTTCCAGATCCGGCATCGTCGCCGGGCCGCCCGCCAGACGCTCAGGCATTTTCTGCCGGGTACTGATGTTCACCACAGCCGGCGCCGCCTGCTCGACCAGCGGGGTGAAGTCCGGCAACTCGGCACGCGCGACCAAGGTCTGGCTAAGCAACAACATCCCAGCTACTACAGACAAACAGGATTTCAGGCTAGCTATCGACATACCACTCCCCGTTAAATCAAGCGAAGAAAACTCACAACGGACCCGCAGGCCCGGCAAGCATCGCGCGGAGCACCACAGGCTGCAGCGCGGGATCGTCCGCCTTGCGCCGACCGCGCCAGCGCACAATGAACCAGGCCAGGGCGAGTCCGCCCAGACCGGAAACAATAATCAAAGGTTCGTGCAGAGCCAAGCGTTCGGCGAACATAGCCAGAGCGAAGAACATCAGCAGCGGCAGCAGATAGACCAGCAACGAAGCACGTACCAGCAAGTCCTCGCGCACGCCGATCACCACCGGATCACCGACCCGCAGCTGCAGATCGCAAAGCGCGCGCACATAGCCCCGCTGACCACCGACTCCCAGCTTGTCCATCAAGCCCTGACCGCAACCAGCATTGGCTGAACAGCTGGAACAAGTGCTTTTGCGTAGCGTTTCAACCCAGACCGCTCCGGACTCCACTGCAACCACTCGCCCAGCTTCTTCGATCATGGCGTAGCTTGCGCTTCGCCAGCGCGCATCGACAGCGCCACGCGCTCCGCCGTGCCCAGAGGGATTTCGCCCACCACGGTAACCATCACATCGCCATCACTGGTCGACATCCGCTTCGACACCGCCACGGTCGGCCCCAGCTGACTGCGCGCATCCTCAACCGCCACGCCGTGCAGCGGCTCGAGAAAGACCGAGAAACGCGCCAAGCCGTCGTCATACATCAGGTAGGCAACCACTTCGCTAGACACTGGGCTTTTCCGCTCCAGCACGCTGCTGAGACTGAAACCGGGCGGCAGCCACTCCGAACGCCAGGCGCCGGGCTGCACTTTGGCCGCTTCGATAACCCGCACCGGCCGGCAGGCCGAACCGGCCTTCAGATCTTCATCGGTGGGTGGCGTGATTTCCAGGCGGGAGAATTGAAAACGCTCAAGCAGCTGCCCCTTCTCATTCAGCAGCAGGGACTTCAGCACCAGACCGGTATCACGATCCAGATGCAGCTCGAAGCCATAACGGTGCTGATCGCGCGGCGTCACCGCCAACACCACGGCAGGGCGACCGGCCACTCGCGACTGACCGATCACACGTAAGTCATACCAGGCTTCCAGTTGTTTGGGATCGAGGCTTCGCGCCGGCCATGCCTGACCATCGGTCAATTGATCAGCTAGCGCGCCACTGGTGCATTCGGTCTGCTCATTGACGCGAACGACTTCCTGAGCTGGGCCATCCAACTGCAACAGCCGCTCGCGCACCTTGCCCCCCTCGTCAACCCGGTGCCAGATGCTATGGGTTGAGAAGCTGCCGCTGCGCTCGTAGACGAACGTGCCTTGAAAGCTTTGCACGCGCTCCGCTTCGCTCATACGGAGCAGCCAATCTTGGGCATCTGCGGCCTGCGCCGGCACAGCCAGCCAGCCGCCCAGCAGGAAAAAGAAGGGGATGGCGCGCATGATCCTCCTTAGCGACCTTCCAGGCTGGCAGCACGGGCGTAAGGCAGCGCTGCATCGGAAGAACCACCCATCGCCGCCTGCTGCGCATGCTGGCGCAGATAGGCGGGTAGCCGTTGTTCATGCCAGCTCGGCTGTCCCTCCCCACCACTCACCACCACTTGAGCAGGAGCCTGCTGCACCCCTTCGGTATAACCAGCCAATACCGCCGTATTCTGCACCTGCGGAATATTCACCGAAGGTTGCGGCGCCTGCTGCGCAAGCTGAGTGCCATTGATGGCATCCTGATTATAGAAGCGCACCCCTGCCAGCACCGCCAGGGTTACGGAGGCCGCCACCGCCAGGCGCCCGAGCATGCGCCAGCGCTTGACCGGGCTCGGTTGTACGGCGATGGAGAGCGGGGCTTCATTGGCCATTGCGGCCGAGACGGCGGCGGCGATGTCCAGGCGCGGCTCGAGCAGCTCCTTGTGCATCACCGCCCGGGCGATCTGATAACGCGACCAGGTGGCGCGCAAGTCGGCATCGTCACAAGCATTCAGCACGCGGCGCAATTCTAATTCGTCCGCTTGGTTATCCATGACCGCAGACAGCGATTCATGCAGGGCTTCACGACTCATGGCGTTTCCTCTCTTGGCTTTCGCCGCTGTCTCAGGCTTCCTGCAACAGGGGCTGCAGGGTTTTATCTATGGCTTCCCGCGCCCGAAATATTCGCGAACGCACCGTGCCTACCGGACACTGCATGACGCTGGCAATGTCCTCGTAACTCAATCCTTCGAACTCACGCAGGGTCAAGGCCGTACGCAAATCCTCAGGCAGCTGCTGGATGGTGCGATGGACAGCGTCCTCGATTTCATCCCGCAGGGCCAACCGCTCCGGAGACTCGATATCTTTGAGAGAATTGTCACCCTCATAGAACTCGGCATCCTCGGCACTGACATCGCTATCTGGCGGTCGCCGTCCGCGCGACACCAGATGGTTTTTCGCCGTATTGATGGCGATCCGGTACAGCCAGGTGTAAAACGCGCTGTCACCGCGAAAGTTAGCTAGCGCGCGATACGCCTTGATAAAGGCTTCCTGAGCAACATCCTGGGCCTCATGGGCATCGTGCACGAAGCGCACTATCAATCCGAGAATCTTGTGCTGATACTTCAGCACCAGCAGATCAAAAGCCCGCTTATCGCCACGCTGCACCCGCTCGACCAGTTGCTGATCATCTTCCTGGGTTAGCATGAACTCTCCTCAATAAGCCCGGAGGGTTCTTGCGCCAGCAAACTAATCTTCCTGCCAAAATAGACTCGAGACTTGTGCAAAAGTTCTCCCCTCCAAGCAAGCTTCCTGCAGAACATTTTTGATCCTGCACGAAACAGCGCAACAGAGCCCGCGGCCATGCTGCGCAAATAAATCTTATCGCCTGACACTGTTGATAGACGGAAGCTCCGCGCGAACCTCCTTGGCACACCGACAAGCAGACGCCGCCTCCTAATCCAGGCGACCCCGGTATGGAACCTCAAAGCCTGGGAAAGTTCCGAACCCGCGGCCCGTCATAAGCATAGCTATTGTGCCGCTGCCCCCCTCTATATACTAGGGCCGCCTTTTCGCGGGATCCCGACATGAGTCAACACTATCAGCACGACGTCTTGGTCATTGGCAGTGGCGCAGCCGGCCTGACCCTTGCCCTCACATTGCCGGAGCATTTGCGTATCGCGGTGCTCAGCAAGGGCGACCTGGCCAATGGTTCAACCTATTGGGCGCAAGGCGGCGTCGCGGCCGTGCTGGACGATTCCGACACCGTCGAGTCGCACGTCGAGGACACCCTCAACGCCGGCGCCGGCCTGTGTCGCGAAGAGGCCGTGCGCTTCACCGTGGAGCACAGCCGCGAAGCGATCCAGTGGCTGATCGATCAGGGCGTGCCCTTCACCCGCGACGAGAAAACCTCGCCCGAGGATGGCGGCTTCGAATACCACCTGACCCGCGAGGGCGGCCATAGCCATCGGCGCATCATCCATGCCGCCGACGCCACCGGCGCGGCCATCTTCAACACTCTGCTGGCGCAGGCGAAACAGCGCCCGAACATCGAATTGCTCGAGCAACGGGTTGCCGTCGATCTGATCACCGAGCAAAAACTTGGCCTGCCCGGCCAGCGCTGCCTGGGTGCCTATGTACTGAACCGCGTCAGCGGTGAAGTCGACACCTACAGTGCGCGCTTCACTGTGCTGGCCTGCGGCGGTGCGGCCAAGGTCTACCTCTATACCAGCAACCCAGACGGTGCCTGCGGCGACGGCATCGCCATGGCTTGGCGCGCCGGCTGCCGGGTCGGCAACCTGGAGTTCAATCAGTTCCATCCGACCTGCCTGTACCACCCGCAAGCCAAGAGTTTCCTGATCACCGAGGCACTACGCGGCGAAGGCGCCCTGCTCAAGCTGCCCAATGGCGAACGCTTCATGCCGCGCTTCGACTCGCGCGCCGAGCTGGCGCCGCGCGACATCGTCGCCCGCGCCATCGACCACGAAATGAAGCGCCTGGGGATCGACTGCGTCTATCTGGATATCAGCCACAAGCCGGCGGAGTTCGTGAAAACGCACTTCCCCACCGTCTACGAGCGCTGCCTGGATTTCGGCATCGACATCACCCGCGAGGCGATTCCGGTGGTCCCGGCAGCCCACTACACCTGCGGCGGCGTGGTCGTCGACCAACATGGCCGTACCGATGTACCGAGTCTCTACGCGATTGGCGAAACCAGCTTCACCGGCCTGCATGGCGCCAACCGGATGGCCAGCAACTCGCTGCTAGAATGCTTCGTCTACGGCCGCTCGGCGGCGGCCGACATGCTCGAACAACTGTCGCAGGTAGCCATGCCCGGGCCTCTGCCGGGCTGGGATGCCAGCCAGGTGACCGACTCCGACGAGGACGTGATCATCGCCCACAACTGGGATGAACTGCGGCGTTTCATGTGGGACTACGTGGGCATCGTGCGCACCAACAAACGCCTGCAACGCGCCCGCCACCGGGTGCGCCTGCTGCTGCACGAGATCGACGAGTTCTACAGTAACTACAAGGTCAGTCGCGACCTGATCGAACTGCGCAACCTGGCACTGGTCGCCCTGCTGATGATCCGCTCGGCCATGCGCCGCCATGAGAGCCGTGGCCTGCACTACACCCTGGACTACCCGGAACAGCTACCGGAAGCCCAGGACACCATCCTCACGCCGCGCTGAACCGGCCTAAGAACCTGTCTACGATCTGCTGCGCGTCGGTCAAACTACGTTGAAAACGGCTTCGGAATGCTCATTTACAACACGTAAACTCCGTTTCCTCAGCCGTTTTCGCCTTGTTTGACTCTAGCTCGCGAGATCGTAAACAAGTTCTAAGCCCAGGGCTTGGCCCAGCGCCGGCGGCTGAATTTGAGGCGTACCCGCAAGCGCCGGTGCTGCTCCGGCGCCAGCGCATCGCGCGGGATGCACAGTGCACGCACCCACCACTCGTCCGGCAAACGAAAGCGCAGCACCACTGCCAGTGGCAAAGCCAGGCTATCCGGGCGCAGCTGCACCGCCTGCCAGCCGGCTTGCGCACTCCACAGCTGCCAGCCGGCGGCGTCGTGACGCACGCCACGGAACGCCCGCCGGCTCTTCAGCAGCACCTGCCGCGGCAGCGCCCATAGACCGTGGGCCAGGCACAAGGCCACGCCCAGCAGCCTGGCCCAGAACGGAAGATGCGCCAACAGCAGAGCGCTCAAGGCCAGTGCCTGAGCCAGCAGATAAGCCACCAGCAGCCAGCGCGAGGCCTGCCAGTGGCACTCGAAGACCTTACTTGGGCTGGACACGATCCAGAATCATGCGAACTATGCGCCGCAGGTCGGCGTCTTCCGGTTCATCGCGCTGCATGAACCAGCCGAACATGTCCTGATCCTCGCACTCCAACAGCTTGCGATAGCGCGCCTGATCTTCGGCATCGAGGGTGGAATAGACCTCCTTGACGAACGGCACCAGCAGCACGTCCAGTTCGAGCATGCCGCGGCGGCTGTGCCAAAAGAGTCGATTGAGTTCGGTTGCGTCGGCCATCGAAAGGCTCCTTGAGTCAGGCCGGCAGTATAGCGGCGTCGGCCGCTCGCCGGCACCCGCTGACAAGCCCCGGGCGGGGCTCTATGATGACGCCCCTAACTTTTATACAGCGACTCCCAATGGCCGACTCCGTTTTTTTCTGCACGCTGTCCCATGAGGGCATCCTCGCCGTCCGCGGCCCAGACGCTGGCAAGTTTCTCCAGGGCCAGCTGACCTGCAATCTCAATTACCTGAACGACAGCACCGCCAGCCTCGGCGCCCGCTGCAACGTCAAGGGCCGCATGCTGTCGAGCTTTCGCATCCTCAGCGAGAGCGACGGTTATCTGCTGGCGATGGCCAGCGAGCTGCTCGAACCCCAGCTGAACGAGCTGAAAAAATACGCGGTGTTCTCCAAGGCCAGCCTCGCCGATGAAAGCCAGGCCTGGGTGCGTTTCGGCCTCGCCGGTGGCGATGGTGCCCTGCTCAGCCTGGGCCTTGACCTGCCGCATCAGTCCGACCAAGTAGCGCGCCATAACGAGCTGCTCGCCATTCGCTTGAGCGATGGCCGCGTCGAACTCTGGGCCCCGGCCGGCGCCGCCGACACTGTCAAGGCGCGCCTGGCGGCCCAGCTGCCCGAAGCGCCACTGAACGACTGGCTGCTAGCGCAGATCCGCGCCGGTATCGGCCAAGTGCTCGGCACCACCCGCGAGCTGTTCATCCCGCAGATGATCAACCTACAGGCCGTCGGTGGAGTCAGCTTCAAGAAGGGCTGCTACACCGGCCAGGAAATCGTCGCGCGCATGCAGTACCTGGGCAAACTCAAGCGCCGCCTGTATCGCCTGAGCCTGACGGCCGACGAGCTGCCACAGCCGGCCGCCGAGCTGTTCTCCCCGGTGCACCGCTCGAGCGTCGGCGAAGTGGTTGTCGCCGCCCGCAGCGCAAGCGCCATCGAGCTGCTCGCCGTGCTACAGGAAGATGCCGCCGAGGACGGCCGCATCCACCTTGGCGCAGAAGATGGCCCGGCGCTCGGCCTGCTGGAGCTGCCCTACATGCTGGACCGCGATCGCGAGATCCAGCGCTGATAACCAAACGCTTATAACCACAACAAAATCCGCCTGCCGCCACCAACAGAGAAGTGTCCATGAGCAAACTCGCCGAGAAAGTCCAAGAGGAGCTGATCCAGGCCATCGACAACGATGAACTGGTGCTCCCTACCCTGCCGGAGGTGGCCCTCAAGGTCCGCGAAGCGGCGGAAGACCCGGACATCAGCATCCCGGCGCTGAGCAAGGTGATCGGCAACGATGCGGCGCTGACCGCACGGATCATCAAGGTGGTGAACAGCCCGCTGCTGCGCACCAACCGCGAAATCACCGATTTGCAGATGGCCATCAGCCGGCTCGGCATCAATTACACCAGCAACCTGGCCACCGGCTTGGCCATGGAACAGATGTTCCAGGCCACCTCCGACGTGGTCGACCGCAAAATGCGCGAAGTGTGGAACAAGAGCACGGAAATCGCCGGCATCTGCCATGTGCTCTGCCGGCAGTTCACCCGTCTGATGCCCGACCAGGCGACCCTCGCCGGCCTGGTGCACCAGATCGGCGTGCTGCCGATCCTCACCTATGCCGAAGACAGCAACGCCCTGCTGTCCGACTCCATCAGCCTCAACCATGTGATCGAGCGGATTCACCCGATCATCGGCGACAAGATCCTCAGGGCCTGGGACTTCCCCGAGCAGATCGCCCGCATCCCCAGCCAGTTCCTCGACTTCAAGCGCAACTCGGACAAGATCGACTATGTCGATATCGTTCAGGTCGCCACGCTGCAGAGCTACCTCGGCAGCGAACATCCCTACACCCAGATGGACTGGAGCGGCATCCCGGCCTTCGCCAAACTCGGCCTCGAGCCGAACCTGGACATGCATGCCGACGAAGACCTCTCGGCTGCCATGGAAGCGGCGATGAGCATGCTGCAGTAAAGCGCGCCAGACCGTTGCTGACTCGCGCTGGAAAGCCCGCTTCGGCGGGCTTGTTTTGCCCGGACCAACATCGATAACGCCAACCGCAGTGCCATCATCAACAGCGCAGACCGCGCTCGACAGCACAGCGGGCTTAGCCCAAGCTCAACCGAATTCGGGCACTCGCCCGGCGACCTCCCCCACAGGACTGGAGCACTGCAATGATTGCTTATGTGACCCTCGGCACGCAGGACATGGACAAAGCCAAGGCCTTCTACGGCGAACTGCTCGCCCCGCTCGGCGCCAAGCTGGTGGTGGACATGGGCCGTCTCGCCCTGTTCGGCGTGGCCCCGGGCCAGCCGATGTTCGGCGTGTGTCTGCCCTACGACGGCCAGCCGGCCAGCACCGGTAACGGCACCATGGTCGCCCTGCCGACGGCCAGCCGCGAGCAGGTCGACGCGCTGTACGCCAAGGCCCTGGCCCTCGGCGCAAGCGACGAAGGCGCACCGGGCGCGCGCATGCCGACCTTCTATGGCGCCTATGTCCGCGATCCGGACGGCAACAAGCTGGCCTTCTGCAAGATGGGCTGACGCCCGCACCTTCGCCAGCGGGCGCCCCGGCGACCGCTGGCGCCATGACCAGGGGGCGCCAGCGCCGGACTGCCCTCGGCTATGCTGATGAGCAGGTCGAGTGTCACCGGAACCGTCATGCCCCTTCCCCGTTCCGCGTTCACCCTGTTGCTGACTCTGCTGCTGGCGGCCTGCAGTCGCTTGGATCTGGTCTACCAAAATCTCGACCGCCTGATGCTCTGGTGGATCGACGATTACCTCAACCTCGACAGCGTGCAAAAGAGCTGGCTACAGCCGCGCCTGCAAGCAGAGCTGCAATGGCATTGCCGTAGTCAGCTACCCAGCTATGTGGCCTGGCAGGCCGAACTGCAGCGCCTGCTCGCCCAGCAACCCTTGCAGGCTGCGCAGATCGAGGCGCAGTTCGCCGCAATCAACAGCGCCCAGCAGACCATCGCCGCGCACACCGCCCCCGTCGCGACTGAATTGCTGCGCGGGCTCAGCCCGCGCCAGATCGCGGCATTGCGCAGCCGTCTCACCGAAGAGCAGGAGAAGCTCGCCGAGGAATACCTGGCGCTACCGCCAGACAAACAGATCGCCACACGTGCCGAACGCATGGAGAAGCGTCTGCGACCCTGGCTCGGGCGCCTGAACCCGGCACAACAGGCGCGGGTGCAGGGCTGGGCCAAGCAGATGCACGGGTATGACCGTCTGTGGCTGGATAATCGCCAACACTGGCAGCAGGAGCTGCTAGCCACCCTCGAGGTGCGCCACAGCGCCGACTTCCAGCCGCGCTTGACTCGCCTGCTGCAGCAGCGCAAAAGCCTGTGGAGTCCCACCTATCGCCAGGCCTTCCGCACCGGCCAACAGGCCTTCGCCGAGCTGCTCGCCGACCTGCTCAACGGCGCCAGCGCCCAGCAGCGCGAGCACCTGCTCTCACGCCTGGACGAACTACGCGAGAACCTCGCAGAGCTGGACTGTCAGGGCTGAGCGGGCAGACGCCAGTCGATCGGCTGCAAGCCGTATTGGGCGAGGAACTTATTGGTCCGGCCGAAGTGGCCGTTGCCAATAAAGCCGCGGTGCGCGGACAGCGGCGACGGATGCGGCGAGCGCAGAATCAGGTGCTTGGTCGGGTCGATCAGGCGCTCCTTGCTCTGCGCATGGGCACCCCAGAGCAGGAAGACCAGGCGCGGCTGGTGGCTGCTGACCACCTCGATCACCCGGTCGGTGAAAAACTGCCAGCCGGCTTTGGCATGCGAGCCCGCGCACGCCTGCTCGACGGTCAACGAGGTGTTGAGCAGCAACACGCCCTGCTCGGCCCAGTGCTGCAGGCAGCCATGCGTAGGCGGGTCGATATTCAGGTCGCGCTTGAGCTCCTTGTAGATGTTCTGCAAGGACGGCGGCACCGGCACGCCGGGCTGCACCGAGAAGCACAGGCCATGCGCCTGACCCGGGCCGTGATAGGGGTCCTGGCCGATGATGACCACCTTGACCTGGCCCAGCGGCGTCGAATTCAGCGCATTGAAGATCAGCGGCCCCGGCGGGAAGACTGTTTTGCCGGCCTGCCTCTCGTTCAGCAGGAACGCCCGCAGCTCGTGCATGTAGGGCTTGTCGAATTCCTCGCGCAGGGCTTCTTTCCAGCCCGCTTCGAGCTTGATGCGTTCGTCGGCGCTCATGCCTGGTTCCTACTGCAAAAAACGGAAACGGCACGCTAAGGAAGCCCCACCGGCAAGTCAAGGCAAGTGCGGGCGGCCCGGATACTTTGCGAGTCCCGACTAAACCCGGGACGATTCAGCTGTCTTCGCCTGCCGCGCCGCCTCAAGGCGCCCCTCTGAATGGCCAAGCTCCGCACCCGAGCCGGACAGCCGCGCGCCGATCCAGGCCGATACCGCCACGGCCAGGCTCAGGTGGAAGATGTCGACCCGCGGGATGGCGAGCCAGCTACCCTGGGTGCCCACCACCAACCCCGCCCCCAAAAACAGCAACGCACCGCTGATCGCCAGCGCCCAGTGGGCCGAACGGCCGCGGTAGGCGATCGCCAACAATGCCAGGGCATTGCTCGCCAAAGCCACGGGTTCCGGAACCACGAGCAGCACGGCGGCTAGGCCGACGACCAGCAGGTGGCGCCCAAGGCCAGCCAGCGGCCCGATGGCGATGAGCAACAAACTCAGCCGCGCAGAGAGCTGGGCCACGGCCGCGTGCGCGGAGCTGGCGTCGTCGACACCTGCGTATTCGATCGCCCCCAGCAAGGCCGCCACGCCCATGAGGGCGAAGCCGGCCGCCCGCCAGCCATGTCCGGCACGCAGACTGCAGTACAGGGCCACGGCGCAGGCGGTGAACAGCAGCATTTCCGCGCCCACATGCAGGAACAGGCTCATGACTGAAGGCGCAGCGGCTGCCGGCGGGGCGGCCGCACGGCGAAGAACACCGGCACGGCGCACACGATAGGGGTTGGCATGCTGCCTCCTGTGATGGTTTTCAGCAGATTATCGCCGTGCCGCCACCGATGCATGTCCGGGCACGCCAACGCGCAGGCCCAGTCGCGCCGAACCCCTCCGCACTAGCCCCATGCTCAAGGAGTCGCCACCTTAGCGCCACACATGGGGGGCAGGTCGTAATGGGGCATGGCAGCGCCTGATGCGCGTCCATCACCCCTGTGGATGCTGCTTGCCCGCCCGTCCAGTGCGGCCAAGACTGCAAGCTCCGCTCACCAAGTTGCAGAGGCCTTGCCATGGACAGTCCCCGCCCGATCAGCCGTGAATATCTGGAACAGGCCCTGGAGCATTCCCCTTTCGCCCAGCTGATCGGCTTCCAGCTGATCGACTTCGCCCCCGGACGGATCAGCATGGAAGTGCTGCCGCGCCGCGAGCTGACCCAGCACCACGGCTACGTGCATGGCGCGGTGGTCGGCTTCATGATCGACAGCGCCTGTGCCTGGGCCGCCGCCTCGCTGGTCGGCGATGTGGTGACCTCGGAGTACAAGGTCAACCTGCTGGCCCCGGCCATCGGCGACAAGCTGATCTGCCGCAGCGAGGTGATCAAGGCCGGCCAGCGCCAGGTAGTGACCCGCGCCGATGTGTTCGCCGTGCGCGACGGCGAGGAAAAGATCGTCGCCACCGGGCTGGCGACCATCGCCCGGGTCTAAGAACCTGTCTCGGATCTGCTGCGCGTCGGCCAAACGGCGTTAAAAACGGCTTCGGAAGCCGCTTGCGGCTAACGCACTTTAGTGCGGCCCCGAAGGGGCGAGCGAAGCGAGTCATGCTCATTTACAACTCGCAAACTCCGCGTCCTCAGCTGTTTGGTTCGCTACGCTCACCCTGCGGGCCAGCCTGCGGCTGTTACTCCGCTTCGCTACGTTGCGCCTTGTTTGACTCTAGCTCGCAAGATCCGAGACAGGTTCTAACCGGCCAACGCGGCACAGCCGATTATCCGCCACGGCAAGGACATCCGCGTCCAACTGTTGTAAACCTAAGGTAGGCTGTTGCCCTGTAACAGCGCACGCACCTGAGCTACGACGAGGAGCCGTCCATGAGCAACGCCGTAGAGACCTACCAGCCCGGTCTGTTCGACCTGACCCACAAGCTGACGGTGGAAAAGCACGGCCACACCGCCCTGCTGACCATCAACCATCCGCCGGCCAACACCTGGGACCGCGACTCGCTGATCGGCCTCAAGCTGCTGATCCAGCACCTCAACCGCGACGACGACATCTACGCCCTGGTGATCACCGGCCAGGGCAGCAAATTCTTCAGCGCCGGCGCCGACCTCAAGCTGTTCGCCGACGGCGACAAGGCCCGCGCCCGCGAAATGGCCCGCCGCTTCGGCGAAGCCTTCGAGGCGCTGCGTGATTTCCGCGGCGTGTCGATTGCCGCGATCAATGGTTACGCCATGGGCGGCGGCCTCGAATGCGCGCTGGCCTGCGACATCCGCATCGCCGAACGGCAGGCGCAGCTGGCCCTGCCGGAAGCCACCGTCGGCCTACTACCCTGCGCCGGCGGCACCCAGGCGCTGCCCTGGCTGATCGGCGAAGGCTGGGCCAAACGGATGATCCTCTGCGGCGAGCGGGTGGATGCCGACACTGCGCTGCGCATCGGCCTGGTCGAACAAGTGGTCGACAATGGCGAGGCGCGCGGCCATGCCCTGCTGCTCGCCGCCAAAGTAGCGCGCCAGAGCCCGGTGGCGGTGCGTACCATCAAGCCGCTAATCCAGGGTGCCCGCGAGCGCGGGCCCAACAGCTGGCTGGCGGAGGAGCGCGAGTGCTTCGTCGATCTGTTCGACGCCGACGACACCCGCGAAGGCGTCAATGCCTTCCTCGAGAAGCGCGACGCTCAGTGGCGCAATAAATAAGCCTGGATGGCACCTTTTTCATCCACCATCTCCGTGGTGGGTGGGGGCAAACGGCATCCCCCCTTAACGCCTGACGAGCACCACAATGAATGTGATTTTTGAAGAACTTTCGGGCCAGCATGGCGCCCGTATCGGCATCGCCAGCCTGGATGCCGAGCCCAGCCTGAACGCCCTGTCGCTGCCGATGATCGAGGCGCTCGACGCCCAGCTGCGCAGCTGGGCCGCCGACCCTGAGATCGTTTGCGTGCTGTTGCGTGGCGAGGGGCCGAAGGCCTTCTGCGCCGGCGGCGACGTGGTCCAGCTGGTGCAGGCCTGCCGCGCCCATCCCGGCGAAGTGCCACCGCTGGCCACGCGCTTCTTCGCCGATGAATACCGCCTCGATCACCTCATCCACACCTACCCGAAACCGCTGCTCTGCTGGGCTCATGGCCACGTGCTGGGCGGTGGCATGGGCCTGATGCAGGGTGCCAGCATCCGCATCGTCACGCCCAGCAGCCGCCTGGCGATGCCGGAAATCAGCATCGGCCTGTATCCGGATGTCGGCGGCAGCTGGTTCCTCAGCCGTCTGCCGGGCAAGCTCGGTCTGTTCCTCGGCCTCACCGCCACCCAGATCAACGCCCGCGACGCCCTCGACCTTGGCCTGGCCGACCGCTTCCTCGCCGACGATCAGCAGCCCGACTTGCTCAAGGGTCTGCAACAGCTGAACTGGCAGGAGCAGTCGGCGCTGCAGCTCAACAGCCTGCTGCAGGCCCTGGCCCATGAGGCCGAGGTGGAGCTGCCCGACGCGCAGCTCCTGCCGCGCCGCGACTATCTCGACCACTTGCTGGATGTCGCCGACCTGCCCAGCGCCTGGCGGGCCATCACCGCCCTGCACGGCGACCACGACCCGCTGCTGGCGCGCGCAGCCAAGACCCTGGCCGCCGGCTGCCCGCTCAGCGCCCACCTGGTCTGGGAGCAACTGCAGCGTGCGCGGCACCTGTCGCTGGCCCAGGTGTTCCAGCAGGAATACAGCATGAGCCTGAACTGCTGCCGCCACCCGGAGTTCCCCGAAGGCGTGCGCGCGCGGCTGCTCGATAAGGACAACGCGCCACGCTGGCACTGGGCGGATGTGGCGGCGATTCCGCCGGCGGTGATCGAGGCGCACTTCCAGTCGACCTGGAACGGCAGCCACCCACTCGCGGACTTGTAGGTCTACCCTCACCCAGAGGGCAGCGCTAGCACAGGAGGACGACCATGACCAAAATCGCCTTTATCGGCCTCGGCCACATGGGCCTGCCGATGGCCCGCAATCTGCTCAAGGCCGGTTTCGAGCTGAGCGTCTACGACCTGCTGCAAACCGCCGTGCAGCAGTTGGTCGCCGAGGGCGCCCGCGCCGCCAATGACGCCCACGACGCCGTGCACCAGGCCAGCGTGGTGATCAGCATGCTGCCCGCCAGCCGCCATGTGGAAGGCTTGTATCTGGGCGACGACGGCCTGCTCGCCTACATCACCCCCGGCAGCCTGGTGCTGGAATGCTCGACCATCGCCCCGGAATCGGCGAAGAAGGTGCACCAGGCCGCCGTCAAACTGGGCATCGAACTGCTCGACGCGCCAGTATCCGGCGGCACTGCGGGCGCCGCGGCCGCCACCCTGACCTTCATGGTCGGCGGCGAGGCCCAGGCATTGGACCAGGCGCGACCGATTTTCCAGGCCATGGGCAAGAACATCTTCCACGCCGGCTCGGCGGGCGCCGGGCAGCTGGCCAAGGTGTGCAACAACCTGGTGCTGGCGGTGCAGATGATCGGCACCGCCGAAGCCATGGCCCTCGGCGTGGCTAACGGCCTGGACGCCAAGACCCTGGCCGAGATCATGCGCCAGAGCTCGGGCGGCAACTGGGTGCTGGAGCGCTACAACCCCTGGCCCGGGGTGATGGAAACTGCGCCGGCCTCGCACGACTATGATGGCGGCTTCATGGCCGAACTGATGGCCAAGGACCTCGGCCTGGCCCAGGAAACCGCACAAGCCAGCGGCAACAGCACGCCGATGGGCGCCCTGGCGCTGCAGCTGTATCGCCTGCTGCTGCGTCAGGGCCACGGCCAGCGGGACTTCTCCGTGATCCAGCAGTTGTTTGGCGGGCCGCGCCATAGCACGGACGATACGGCTTAGCGCTCGCGCAACGCCTCGGCCCGCGCGCGGATGATCGGCTTGAGCAGGTAGCTGAGGATGCTCTTCTTGCCGGTGATGATGTCCACCGAGGCGACCATGCCCGGTATGATCAGCAGCGGATGCTCGGGCGTACCCAGGTGGCTCTTGTCGGTGCGCAGCTTGATCAGGTAGAAGCTGTTGCCTTCTTCGTCGGTGACGGTGTCGGCGCCGATCTGTTCGAGCTTGGCTTTCAGCCCGCCGTAGATGGTGTAGTCATAGGCGGTGAACTTCACCATCGCTTCCTGGCCCGGATGCAGGAAGGCAATGTCCTGCGGGCGGATGCGTGCCTCGACCAGCAGGGTGTCGTCCAGCGGCACGATCTCCACCAGATCGCTGCCCGGCTGAATCACGCCACCAATGGTGTTGACCAACAATTGCTTGACGATGCCGCGCACCGGCGAGGTGACCAGCGTCCGGCTGACCCGATCCTCCAGCGCCTTGCCGGTCGCCTCAGTCTTGCTCAGCTCGGTACGCACTTCGTTCAGCTGGGTCAGCGCCTCGCTGCGAAAACGCCCACGGGTCTCGTCAATCTTGCGCTCGACCTCCTTGATTGCCGACCCGGCCCGTGGGATCGCCAGACTGGTAGCCTCCAGCTGGCCGCGATTTTCCACCTCGGCCCGCTTCAAGCGCAGCACCTCGACCTGAGAGATCGCGCCTTGCGCCACCAGCGGCTCGGACATGCGAATTTCTTGCTGCAGCAGGTTCAGGCTGTTGCGGTACTGCGCCTGCTTGGAAGCGAACTCGCGCAGTTCCTGCTGACGCTGCACCAACTGCTCTTGTAAGCCGGCAACCTCGTCGTGCAACTGCTGGCGTCGACTCTCGTACAGTGACTGCTCGCTGGCCGCCAGACCTGGGGCTCGACTGCGCACATCCTCGGGCACCTGCAACGGGCGATTCTCGACTTCGGCGCTCAGGCGCTCGACACGCAACAGCAGAGACAGACGATCCGCCTCGGTTTCACCGACATTCGAGGCAAAGCGCGTGTCATCCAAGCGCAACAGGGGGGCACCCACTTCGACGACCTGCCCTTCGCGGACAAACAACTCGGCGACGATGCCGCCCTCGAGGTTCTGGATTTTCTGCAGTTTGGATGAAGGAATAGCCTTACCATCGCCGCGGGTCACTTCGTCGATGACCGCGAAATGCGCCCACAGCAGCAGGAACGCAAAGAAGCCGATTAGCGCCCAGATAGTCAGGCGCACCAGGCGCGGCGCATCCTCCACCAGCGCCTTGCTGACTTCCGGCAACGGTGGCCCACTGAGCGCCTCGCCACCTTGGAAGTAGCCGCGCAGGGTTTGCCGGAACACGTGCATCGAGGACTTAAGCAACACTGATCTGCCCCTTCTTCAATGCTTCCATGACCGCCGCTTTCGGCCCGTCGGCAATAATCTGCCCTCTATCGATAATCACCAGCCGGTCGACCAGCGATAGCATCGACGCCCGGTGCGTCACCAGAATCAGGGTCTTGTCAGCAATCACATTATGCAGACGCTGCTTCAAACGCTCCTCACCGGTGTTATCCATGGCACTGGTAGGTTCGTCGAGCAGGAGGATCGGCGGATTCAGCAACAGCGCGCGGGCCAGAGCGATGTTCTGCCGTTGTCCACCGGAGAGGTTCTGACCGCGTTCGCCCACCTGCTGCTCATAGCCCTGCGGATGCAGGCGCACGAAATCGTGCACTCCCGCCAGTTCGGCTGCCTGCTGCACCAGCTCGTCCTCGACATAGCGCGCGCCGGACACCAGGTTGTCGCGCAGCGTGCCGCTCAGCAACTGGATATCCTGCGGGACATAGCCGATGTTGTGGCGCAACTCGCTGATGTCGATCTGGCGCACATCCATGCCATCCACCAGCAGACTACCGGCATCCGCCTGATACAGCCCTACCAGCAACTTGGCTAGCGAGCTCTTGCCCGAACCGCTACGCCCGATGATGCCGACCTTTTCGCCGGGGCGAATGGCCAAAGTGACCCCCTGGAGCGCCGGGGTCTGCTGATTGGGGTATTGGAAGTCCAACTGCCGACACTCGATGGCCCCTTGCAGAACCTGCCTGGTCAACGGCCGCTCCTCCTCGTGGCGCTCTTGCGGCAACGCCATCATCTGGTCCACCGAAATCATGGTCAGGCGCGCCTGCTGGTAGCGCGTGAGCAGGCCGGATAGCTGACTTAACGGGCTGAGCGCGCGGCCGCTGAGCATGTAGCAGGCGATCAGTCCGCCCATGCTGAGTTGGCCGTCGATGATCAAGTAGACGCCGCAGATGATCATCACCACGCCAGCCAGTTGCTGGATCAATTGCGTGATATTGAGCGCCAGACTGGAGAGCATACGCACGCGCAGTTCGAGCCGGCCAAGGGTGCCGATGGTCTGCTCCCACTGGTACTGGCGCTCGCTCTCGGCATTGTTGACCTTGACCGCATCGAGCCCGGCCAGCGTTTCGATCAGGCTCGACTGGCGCTCGGCCGCCAGCGCCATGGTGCGATCCATGGTGGCGACCAGAGGCTTCTGCAACACCCAGCCAATCGTCAGCGCCAGCGGAAAGGCCAGCATCGGAATCCATACGAGATGACCGCCGAGCAAGGCGATCACCAGCAACACCAACAGGGTAAAGGGCAGATCGATCAGACTGGTCAGCGTCAGCGAGGCGAGGAAATCCCGCAGGCTCTGAAACTCATGGATGTTCTGCGCAAAGCTGCCGACCCTGGCCGGGCGGAATTTCATGGCCATGCCGACGATGCGCTCGAACAGCGTCGCGGAGATGATCAGGTCGGTCTTCTTGCCGGCCAGGTCCAGGCATAGACCACGCATGGTTTTCAGCAGCAAATCGAACAGATAAGCGCCGGAAATTCCGATCGCCAAGACCCACAGGGTCGCCGCCGCCTGATTGGGCACCACGCGGTCGTAGACATTCATGACGAACAACGGCGCCGCCAGGGCGATGATATTGATCAGCAGACTGGCAGCAATGGCGTCGGTATATAGCCAGCGCGAACGCTTGAGGGTGTCGCGGAACCACGAGCGGGTCCGCGGAATCAGCGCGCCGTGGTTGATATCGAACTTATGCTGCGGCTGCGCGAAAAACACCTGGCCACTATAGTCCTCAGCCAGCAGTCGAGCCTCGACCAGCACCTCGCCGCCATCACTTTCGCTGAGCAACAGTCGCGCCCTGCCATCGGCCTCCCAGCCAACCAGCACGGCACAACGCCCCTCCTGCAACAGCAGCAGCGCCGGCAATGCAATTGCCGGAATCTGCTCCAGGCGGCGCTGCAACAAGCGCCCCTGCAAACCCGCTCGGGCCGCCGCACGCGGCAGCAATTCAGCGCTCAAGCGCTGGGCCGGAAGCGGCAGCCCCGTGCTCAGCATGGCCCGGCTGGCGGGTTTCTGATGCAGGGCACAAAGCGTCAACAGGCTATCCAACAGTGGATCGTCGTGCCGACTGCGTGGATCCTGACTGAGCTGAACCCGACTGACTTCTGATTCCACGCCTGAGCACCCTTGTAGGAGTTAACGCTTAATTCAAGCCCGGCAGATTCACCTGGGTTTTCACTTCGGAATGCGCAACAGCCGCCATCGGCGCAACTACGCCCTGACTCTTGAGCAGTTCACCCATGGTCGCCTTGATCCGGTACTGGCTGAACAGCTCGCTATAGCTGACATCCGCCAAACGACGCTGAGAGGTGAACAGCTCATTTTCGCTATCCAGCAGATCCAGCAAAGTGCGGTCGCCCAGGCTGAACTGCTTCTGATACGCCTCGCGGACTCGGGTGTTGTAATCGACGTACTGGCGGGCGATCGGAAGTTGCTCGCGCGCATTCTGCCAGGCATTCCAGGCCAGCCCGAGCTCTTCATTGAGCACGCGCAGGGCGTTGTTGCGGATATCCAGCGCTTCGTTGATCTGATAGGACTTGGATTCCAAATCGGCCTTGTTGCTACCGCCGGCGAAGAGGTTGTAGCGCATGCGCAGCATGGCCTGCCAATCGTTGTTATGGCCTTCCTCACCACCCAGGTTGTTATCCGCATTGCGCGACAGCTCGGCATCGAAGCGCGGATAAAAGAACGACTTCGCCGCCTCGTATTGCTTTTCGGTCGCCACCACGTCTGCCTCGGCGGAGCGCAATACCGGGCTGTTATCCAGCAGCACCTGGCGTGCCCGACCCAGGTCTTCCGGCAACTGGCCAAGCAGACCCGACGGCTCATTAAGCTCCTGCGCCTCGACGCCCACGACACTCAGATAGTTGGTGCGTGCATCGGCCAGGTTGGTCTGTTCGGTAATCAGGTTGTTGCGCGCCTGCGCCAGACGCGCCTCAGCCTGATCGCGGTCCGCCGTGCTGCCCACCCCACGCTCACTGCGCAAGCTGATCTGATCGAAGATCCGTTCATGGTTGCGCAGGTTGGCACTGGCCAAGCGCACCATTTCCTCGCGACGCAATACGTCCAGATACACCTGGGCGACATCCAGCCCGGTACGTTCGGAAGTGCCGAGCAGCGAATAGGCACGCGAGTTGACTATCGCCTCCTGACGGCCGACCTCGCTGGAGGTGGCAAAACCGTCAAACACCATCTGCTGCAAGCGCAAGCTCGACTCACCGCGGGTCAGCGTCTGCCAATGGTTGTCAGCGCCACGGGTCGTGGGGTTATCGGCACCTTCGCGGCCGATCCCGCCCAACAGATCGACATTCGGCAGATAACCACCTTTAGCAGCCTTGAGTTGGTAATCGGCCGACAGCCGACTGTTCACCCCGGCCTGGACCTCCGGATGCACATCGAGCGCCTGTTGCATGGCTTCGCCCAGAGTCTGCGAATGAACCGGGAGGCTGATCGCCAGAGCGAGGGGCAGAACTGCAAAGAAACGCACGAACATGGTTTCGCATCCTTCTGAAAAGAGACATCCATGGGGGTATTGGAAACTGCTAGAGGCCAGATAAATCGGCACCTGCAGCGCAACAAGCGGCAAAACAATATCAAAGTGACATGGGCGGTGAGATTGTTTAGGATGGAAACCGATTGGTCAATAGATTGGCATAAAGTTAATAGCCAAAAAGTATATGCCAACAATTTGACGTCAATTTTCCAGCCAGCCTGCGCCCTACCTGTCCGACTGCAGTAAGCAAGGCAATCCACAGGGAAGCCAGTCGAAACCAGACCACGGAGAGTCGCCATGAGCAGTGTCGTTGCCATCGTCAAGAACGTAGTTGGCCAAGTTATCGCTCTTTCCCAGGAGGGTGCGCAGCGACTCCTGATCGAAGGCGACCGCCTATTCAAGGGTGAGCAATTGATGACCGGCGCCGAGGGGCGCGTGAGCCTGGAACTGGCGAACGGCCAGACCGTGGATCTCGGCCGCGACTCGCAATGGAGCGCCGCAAACGCCTCCGCGCCGGCGCCGGCGCCGACAGCAGCTTCCGCCGATAGCGATATCACTCAACTGCAGCAAGCCATTGCCGCGGGCGTCGACCCGACCACTGAACTCGAAGCCACCGCCGCCGGCCCTAGTGCAGCTGGCACGGGCGGCGCTGCCGGAAGCGGGCACAGCTTTGTCGTCCTGGACGCCACGGCGCAAAGCGTTGAAGCCACCATCGGCTTTGCCACACAAGAATTGGGCAATGCGGGCGACGCCTTGGCCCCGAACGACAATGGCAACAATTTCGCACCCGTCTTCGTTGACGCTAACGGTGCGCCGCTGGGCGCCGACCTGCAGATCAGCACCAACGAAGACACACGAGTGGCCGGCAGCCTCATCGCGCGCGATCCGAATGGCGATCAGCTGACCTACAGCGCCATCAATGCCCCGAGCCACGGCAGCCTGACCCTGACCGTCACGGGCGAATGGGCTTACACGCCGAATCCCAACTTCAACGGCCAGGACAGCTTCCAGGTACAGGTCAGCGACAACCGCGGCGGTAGCGATACCCTGACCGTGAATGTCGGCGTGGCGCCGGTCAACGATGCCCCGCTGGCGGCGAACGACAGCGCCAGCACCGCCGAGGACACCCCGGTGACCATCGATGTGCTGGGCAACGACAGCGATGTGGACGGCAACCCGCTGAGCGTCAGCGGCGCCTCGGCCAGCCACGGCACGGTCACCATCAACGCCAACGGCAGCCTGGTCTACACGCCGAACGCCAATTACGTCGGCAGCGACACCATCACTTACAGCATCGACGACGGTCAGGGCGGCTCCGCCAGCGCCACCGTGGCGGTCACCGTCACCCCGCTCAACGATGCCCCGGGAACAGCCGATGTCACTGCCGGTGGCGCCGAAGACAGCGTCATCAGCGTCGCCCTGGGCGGCACCGACAGCGACGGGACGGTCGCCAACTTCCAACTGGTCGGTGTGCCGGCGCAGGGCAACTTCTACAGCGATGCGGCGGCCACCCAACTGCTCACTACCGCCTCGCTGATCAGCGCTTCCGGCAATGGCGCGACCATCTACTTCAAGCCGGATGCCGACTGGAACGGCAGCACCACCTTCACCTACACCGCGGTCGACAACGCGGGCCTGGCCGATGCCACGCCCGCGACCGGCACCATCACCGTCGCGTCGGTCAACGATGCGCCGGGAACAAACGATGTCACTGCCGGTGGCGCCGAAGACAACGTCATCAGCGTCGCCCTGAGCGGCACCGACAGCGACGGGACGGTCGCCAACTTCCAACTGGTCGGTGTGCCGGCGCAGGGCAACTTCTACAGCGATGCGGCGGCCACCCAACTGCTCACTACCGCCTCGCTGATCAGCGCTTCCGGCAATGGCGCGACCATCTACTTCAAGCCGGATGCCGACTGGAACGGCAGCACCACCTTCACCTACACCGCGGTCGACAACGCGGGCCTGGCCGATGCCACGCCCGCGACCGGCACCATCACCGTCGCGTCGGTCAACGATGCGCCGGGAACAAACGATGTCACTGCCGGTGGCGCCGAAGACAACGTCATCAGCGTCGCCCTGAGCGGCACCGACAGCGACGGGACGGTCGCCAACTTCCAACTGGTCGGTGTGCCGGCGCAGGGCAACTTCTACAGCGATGCGGCGGCCACCCAACTGCTCACTACCGCCTCGCTGATCAGCGCTTCCGGCAATGGCGCGACCATCTACTTCAAGCCGGATGCCGACTGGAACGGCAGCACCACCTTCACCTACACCGCGGTCGACAACGCGGGCCTGGCCGATGCCACGCCCGCGACCGGCACCATCACCGTCGCGTCGGTCAACGATGCGCCGGGAACAAACGATGTCACTGCCGGTGGCGCCGAAGACAACGTCATCAGCGTCGCCCTGAGCGGCACCGACAGCGACGGGACGGTCGCCAACTTCCAACTGGTCGGTGTGCCGGCGCAGGGCAACTTCTACAGCGATGCGGCGGCCACCCAACTGCTCACTACCGCCTCGCTGATCAGCGCTTCCGGCAATGGCGCGACCATCTACTTCAAGCCGGATGCCGACTGGAACGGCAGCACCACCTTCACCTACACCGCGGTCGACAACGCGGGCCTGGCCGATGCCACGCCCGCGACCGGCACCATCACCGTCGCGTCGGTCAACGATGCGCCGGGAACAAACGATGTCACTGCCGGTGGCGCCGAAGACAACGTCATCAGCGTCGCCCTGAGCGGCACCGACAGCGACGGGACGGTCGCCAACTTCCAACTGGTCGGTGTGCCGGCGCAGGGCAACTTCTACAGCGATGCGGCGGCCACCCAACTGCTCACTACCGCCTCGCTGATCAGCGCTTCCGGCAATGGCGCGACCATCTACTTCAAGCCGGATGCCGACTGGAACGGCAGCACCACCTTCACCTACACCGCGGTCGACAACGCGGGCCTGGCCGATGCCACGCCCGCGACCGGCACCATCACCGTCGCGTCGGTCAACGATGCGCCGGGAACAAACGATGTCACTGCCGGTGGCGCCGAAGACAACGTCATCAGCGTCGCCCTGAGCGGCACCGACAGCGACGGGACGGTCGCCAACTTCCAACTGGTCGGTGTGCCGGCGCAGGGCAACTTCTACAGCGATGCGGCGGCCACCCAACTGCTCACTACCGCCTCGCTGATCAGCGCTTCCGGCAATGGCGCGACCATCTACTTCAAGCCGGATGCCGACTGGAACGGCAGCACCACCTTCACCTACACCGCGGTCGACAACGCGGGCCTGGCCGATGCCACGCCCGCGACCGGCACCATCACCGTCGCGTCGGTCAACGATGCGCCGGGAACAAACGATGTCACTGCCGGTGGCGCCGAAGACAACGTCATCAGCGTCGCCCTGAGCGGCACCGACAGCGACGGGACGGTCGCCAACTTCCAACTGGTCGGTGTGCCGGCGCAGGGCAACTTCTACAGCGATGCGGCGGCCACCCAACTGCTCACTACCGCCTCGCTGATCAGCGCTTCCGGCAATGGCGCGACCATCTACTTCAAGCCGGATGCCGACTGGAACGGCAGCACCACCTTCACCTACACCGCGGTCGACAACGCGGGCCTGGCCGATGCCACGCCCGCGACCGGCACCATCACCGTCGCGTCGGTCAACGATGCGCCGGGAACAAACGATGTCACTGCCGGTGGCGCCGAAGACAACGTCATCAGCGTCGCCCTGAGCGGCACCGACAGCGACGGGACGGTCGCCAACTTCCAACTGGTCGGTGTGCCGGCGCAGGGCAACTTCTACAGCGATGCGGCGGCCACCCAACTGCTCACTACCGCCTCGCTGATCAGCGCTTCCGGCAATGGCGCGACCATCTACTTCAAGCCGGATGCCGACTGGAACGGCAGCACCACCTTCACCTACACCGCGGTCGACAACGCGGGCCTGGCCGATGCCACGCCCGCGACCGGCACCATCACCGTCGCGTCGGTCAACGATGCGCCGGGAACAAACGATGTCACTGCCGGTGGCGCCGAAGACAACGTCATCAGCGTCGCCCTGAGCGGCACCGACAGCGACGGGACGGTCGCCAACTTCCAACTGGTCGGTGTGCCGGCGCAGGGCAACTTCTACAGCGATGCGGCGGCCACCCAACTGCTCACTACCGCCTCGCTGATCAGCGCTTCCGGCAATGGCGCGACCATCTACTTCAAGCCGGATGCCGACTGGAACGGCAGCACCACCTTCACCTACACCGCGGTCGACAACGCGGGCCTGGCCGATGCCACGCCCGCGACCGGCACCATCACCGTCGCGTCGGTCAACGATGCGCCGGGAACAAACGATGTCACTGCCGGTGGCGCCGAAGACAACGTCATCAGCGTCGCCCTGAGCGGCACCGACAGCGACGGGACGGTCGCCAACTTCCAACTGGTCGGTGTGCCGGCGCAGGGCAACTTCTACAGCGATGCGGCGGCCACCCAACTGCTCACTACCGCCTCGCTGATCAGCGCTTCCGGCAATGGCGCGACCATCTACTTCAAGCCGGATGCCGACTGGAACGGCAGCACCACCTTCACCTACACCGCGGTCGACAACGCGGGCCTGGCCGATGCCACGCCCGCGACCGGCACCATCACCGTCGCGTCGGTCAACGATGCGCCGGGAACAAACGATGTCACTGCCGGTGGCGCCGAAGACAACGTCATCAGCGTCGCCCTGAGCGGCACCGACAGCGACGGGACGGTCGCCAACTTCCAACTGGTCGGTGTGCCGGCGCAGGGCAACTTCTACAGCGATGCGGCGGCCACCCAACTGCTCACTACCGCCTCGCTGATCAGCGCTTCCGGCAATGGCGCGACCATCTACTTCAAGCCGGATGCCGACTGGAACGGCAGCACCACCTTCACCTACACCGCGGTCGACAACGCGGGCCTGGCCGATGCCACGCCCGCGACCGGCACCATCACCGTCGCGTCGGTCAACGATGCGCCGGGAACAAACGATGTCACTGCCGGTGGCGCCGAAGACAACGTCATCAGCGTCGCCCTGAGCGGCACCGACAGCGACGGGACGGTCGCCAACTTCCAACTGGTCGGTGTGCCGGCGCAGGGCAACTTCTACAGCGATGCGGCGGCCACCCAACTGCTCACTACCGCCTCGCTGATCAGCGCTTCCGGCAATGGCGCGACCATCTACTTCAAGCCGGATGCCGACTGGAACGGCAGCACCACCTTCACCTACACCGCGGTCGACAACGCGGGCCTGGCCGATGCCACGCCCGCGACCGGCACCATCACCGTCGCGTCGGTCAACGATGCGCCGGGAACAAACGATGTCACTGCCGGTGGCGCCGAAGACAACGTCATCAGCGTCGCCCTGAGCGGCACCGACAGCGACGGGACGGTCGCCAACTTCCAACTGGTCGGTGTGCCGGCGCAGGGCAACTTCTACAGCGATGCGGCGGCCACCCAACTGCTCACTACCGCCTCGCTGATCAGCGCTTCCGGCAATGGCGCGACCATCTACTTCAAGCCGGATGCCGACTGGAACGGCAGCACCACCTTCACCTACACCGCGGTCGACAACGCGGGCCTGGCCGATGCCACGCCCGCGACCGGCACCATCACCGTCGCGTCGGTCAACGATGCGCCGGGAACAAACGATGTCACTGCCGGTGGCGCCGAAGACAACGTCATCAGCGTCGCCCTGAGCGGCACCGACAGCGACGGGACGGTCGCCAACTTCCAACTGGTCGGTGTGCCGGCGCAGGGCAACTTCTACAGCGATGCGGCGGCCACCCAACTGCTCACTACCGCCTCGCTGATCAGCGCTTCCGGCAATGGCGCGACCATCTACTTCAAGCCGGATGCCGACTGGAACGGCAGCACCACCTTCACCTACACCGCGGTCGACAACGCGGGCCTGGCCGATGCCACGCCCGCGACCGGCACCATCACCGTCGCGTCGGTCAACGATGCGCCGGGAACAAACGATGTCACTGCCGGTGGCGCCGAAGACAACGTCATCAGCGTCGCCCTGAGCGGCACCGACAGCGACGGGACGGTCGCCAACTTCCAACTGGTCGGTGTGCCGGCGCAGGGCAACTTCTACAGCGATGCGGCGGCCACCCAACTGCTCACTACCGCCTCGCTGATCAGCGCTTCCGGCAATGGCGCGACCATCTACTTCAAGCCGGATGCCGACTGGAACGGCAGCACCACCTTCACCTACACCGCGGTCGACAACGCGGGCCTGGCCGATGCCACGCCCGCGACCGGCACCATCACCGTCGCGTCGGTCAACGATGCGCCGGGAACAGCCGATGTCACTGCCGGTGGCGCCGAAGACAACGTCATCAGCGTCGCCCTGAGCGGCACCGACAGCGACGGGACGGTCGCCAACTTCCAACTGGTCGGTGTGCCGGCGCAGGGCAACTTCTACAGCGATGCGGCGGCCACCCAACTGCTCACTACCGCCTCGCTGATCAGCGCTTCCGGCAATGGCGCGACCATCTACTTCAAGCCGGATGCCGACTGGAACGGCAGCACCACCTTCACCTACACCGCGGTCGACAACGCGGGCCTGGCCGATGCCACGCCCGCGACCGGCACCATCACCGTCGCGTCGGTCAACGATGCGCCGGGAACAAACGATGTCACTGCCGGTGGCGCCGAAGACAGCGTCATCAGCGTCGCCCTGGGCGGCACCGACAGCGACGGGACGGTCGCCAACTTCCAACTGGTCGGTGTGCCGGCGCAGGGCAACTTCTACAGCGATGCGGCGGCCACCCAACTGCTCACTACCGCCTCGCTGATCAGCACTTCCGGCAATGGCGCGACCATCTACTTCAAGCCGGATGCCGACTGGAACGGCAGCACCACCTTCACCTACACCGCGGTCGACAACGCGGGCCTGGCCGATGCCACGCCCGCGACCGGCACCATCACCGTCGCGTCGGTCAACGATGCGCCGGGAACAAACGATGTCACTGCCGGTGGCGCCGAAGACAGCGTCATCAGCGTCGCCCTGGGCGGCACCGACAGCGACGGGACGGTCGCCAACTTCCAACTGGTCGGTGTGCCGGCGCAGGGCAACTTCTACAGCGATGCGGCGGCCACCCAACTGCTCACTACCGCCTCGCTGATCAGCGCTTCCGGCAATGGCGCGACCATCTACTTCAAGCCGGATGCCGACTGGAACGGCAGCACCACCTTCACCTACACCGCGGTCGACAACGCGGGCCTGGCCGATGCCACGCCCGCGACCGGCACCATCACCGTCGCGTCGGTCAACGATGCGCCGGTGAATACCCTGCCGGCGAGTTACACCGTCAACGAAGACACCCCGCTCAAGTTGAGCGGTATGTCAGTCACTGACGTCGATGCCGCCTCAGGCGCTATTTCGGTAACCCTCGCCGTTGTTAGCGGCACGATCACCGCGGCAGCCGCCGCCGGTATCACCGTGACCGGCTCGGGTACTGGCAGTGTGGTGCTGAGCGGCACGCTCACCGAGATCAACGCCTATCTGGCTGCGCCGGCCACCCAGCCGACTTACACACCGGTTTTGAATGCCAGCGGCACGGTCACGCTGACCATGACCACCAACGATGGCGGCAACACCGGAGCCGGCGGCGCGCTGACCGATAGCGACACGGCCACCATCACCGTCAACCCGGTGGCTGATGCAGTACCGGGCAGCGATGTGTCGGTGGTGATCGGCACTCCATTGACGAACACTATTACCTCCTCGGACAGCGGCAACGTGGACGGCAAGACTAGCTATACCTTCGGAAACGGAGTCACCATATCCACTGGAGGTAACGGCGCTTTCAGCTGGGGGAATGGCAATGACCTGGGCGTAAACGGGCCTCTCGACAATGGCAATACTGGGCAGCGGATCGAGGGTAACGAAACCATAGGGTTCACCTTCCCCTACGGCATGCAGTACATGGCCATGGGTCTTAAGAATGCGAACGATGACTCTGTCCTGGTCCGCAGCGGACTCGAAGTGGGCGACCTTACCAGTGGAAACCTTTCCGGAAAGATCACCTCGACGGGGGGTGTCTTCTCGAAAGACACTCTCAAGGTCAGCTTGGTGCTGGATGTGCTTAACGACGGCGTCACGAGTACCGTTACGCTAAGCGAACCAGTCAATCCGGACGGTACCTGGTCGGTCTCCTACAGCGGCGTTACCGGGACCATCACCAAGGCAACCGTCGAGTCATATATCGACGGCAGCCAGTTCAACCAGGGCGGCAATGGCTCGGCGAACTTTACCTATTCGATCAGCTCAGACATGCAAAGCCTGTCGATTGCCCAAGACACCAGCAACACCTTCAAGCAAAAAAACAACGGCTTCCAGATCGACTACATCGCAGTAGATGCAAGCCCCTCCGGTCTGACCAGCTATAGCTACCCGGTGGACCTCTATGCCGTGATTCAGGACACGGTGGGAACGGCAGAGACCTTCACCAGCCTGACGCTAAGTGCACTTCCCGCTGGTTCGATCATCAGCGTGGTTCGTGACGGTACCTATCAGGAAATTGCTCCCAACGCTCTGGGTGAGTATGACTTGAGCGCCTACACCTCCCTGTTGAGCACTCCAACGACCACAGCGGGAACTGACAAGATCTATCTGACCAGCAACTCGGCGCTTCCCAGCGGTTTCGCCCCGACCCTCACTCTTGAGGTAAGCGACGGCAGTTCGAGCACCGCCAAAACGATTATCGGCGGGTCTGGCGATTCGACTTTCGCCGGCGGATCCGGAAATGACTACATCAGTGGCGGTGCGGGAAGCGATAGCATCAGTGGCGCAGCGGGCAATGACACTCTTGCAGGCGGTACCGGCAATGACATTCTGATCGGCGGCGACGGCAACGACTTGCTGATCGGTGGCACAGGCAACGATGAGCTGCAGGGTGGCGCAGGCGCCGACACCTTCGTCTGGAAGGCCGGCGATACCGGCAATGACGTGATCAAGAACTTTAATGCCGCGCAAGGTGATCGCATCGACCTCAGCGACCTGCTGCCGGATACGGCCAGCAACGACCTCCTCAGCTACCTCAAGGTCGATACCGCCGCGTCTACACTGCAGGTCAGCGCCAGTGGCAATGTCGATACCAGTGCCGATGTCACCATCCAGCTGGAAGGGGTCAATCTCGGCGATTACGGTGCGAACCCGTCGGCGATCATCAACTCACTGGTTGCCGGGGCCGACCCCTTGGTGAAGACTGAGCACAGCTAAGAGCCTAAAAGCCTGAATCCAGCCCCGGATGCATAGTCCGGGGCCGGCCAGCCCAATAAGGATTGCCCATGCTTTTTGTTCAACGTGATGCGCAAGGCCAGCTGCTCCGCGTGGAAGCCCGGCCCTTCGCCGAAATGAGCGAAACCCTGCCTGCCGACCACGAGGACGTGCAGGCCTGGCACGCCAACCAGACGGCAGAAAGTAGCTTGCTGCAACTTAAGCAGAGTGACCTGGAAATGATCCGCGTGCTCGACGACCTGATCACCGTGCTGATGACCAAGGGCGTCATCCGCATTACCGACCTGCCCCCCGCCGCCCAATCGAAACTGCTCAGCCGTACCCAGGCGCGCGAGGCACTGGGCGGGCTGACGCAACTGATCAACGATGAAGAAGCCGGCCTGATCTGACGCACGCTGGTAACGCCCGCCCTTTCTGCCCCACGGCATGGTGCGCGGGTAACGACAAAAGCCGCTTCGCTTTCGCCCCCTCTCCCGTTACGGGAAAGGGGCGCTGCGGCGTCACGCACGACCGATCCACGTAGCCCGGATGCAACCCGGGAATCGGACCTCGCGAGCCGGCGTCAGGCAAACAACGTGCTGATGGCGCCTACAGGTCATCAACTTCACGCCCAGGGCTTGGGCTCGCCCAACAACTGCCCCTGCGCTCCCTGGATACCCATCTCCCGCAACACCCGCAGCTCGCCCGCAGTTTCCACCCGCTCGGCAATCAACGGTAGGTCGATGCTGTGCGCCGCGCGCTGGATGGCTTCGATGAACAGGCGCTTGTCGTCTTCCAGGTCGATGGCGCGGATGTAACTGCCGTCGATTTTCAGGTAGGCCAGCCCCAGCCGCGCTAGGTTGCCGATCATGCTGAAGCGCCCGCCAAAATTCTGCACGCTGAGTGCAAAGCCGAGTTCGCGTAGGCTCCTGGCCAGGAGCTCCAGCACGCCGTGCTCAGGCAATTGCGCTTCGGCCACCTCCAGCGTCAGGCGCCCGGCTAAATGGGCATGCTCGCGCAGCTTGTCGAGCAGCCGGCTCAAGGTCCGTGGATCGTTCAGGCTCGCCGCCGAAAGGTTCATGGCCAGGGCCTGATCGTGCCCGGCCATCTGCCCCAACACCTGATCGAGCATCAGCAGGTCGAGGCGCGCCGACCAGCCGAAGCGCTCCAGCCAGGGCAGGAAGCGGCCGGCGGCAAGAGTCTCGCCCTGCTCGTCCAGCAAGCGCGCCAGCACCTTGTGATGCAACACCCGCTCGGGTTGGCGGCTGTCCACCACCGGTTGGAAGAACAGCCTGAAGCGTCCCTGATCCAGCGCCTGATCGAGCAGTCGATGCCAGGCATGACGTTCGTCAGCAATGCTCGGCGCAACACTCTTCTCCAGGCAGGCCCAGGTACGGCCCGGTAAGCCTTGCGCCTGGTTCAGCGCCTCGTCGGCCAGCCCGAGCAGCGCCTGCGGTGCATCGCCGGGACTAAAGGACGCCAGGCCGATATGCGCCACCGGGCTCACATCGCTGGCCCCCGTCGCCAGCAAGCTGGACAGTTCCAACTCGAGGTTATGGGCCAGTTGCTCAGCCTCTTCACGCACCAGTCCGGGTGCCAACACGGCGAACTCGCCACCCCGACTGCGGCTGATCAGGTTATTGATGCCGGCATAGTGGCCGCACTGGCGCCGCAACTGCTCGGCCACTTCACGCAACAGCTGATCGGTACGTTGGCCCCCCAGGCGCTGGTTCAAGCCAGCCAAATCGTTGACCCGCAGCAGCAGCAGATAGCCGGAGCTGGCCTGCTCCTCGCCGCTCACCCGCGCCTGCAGCTGCATCTCGAAATAGCGGCGGTTGGCCAGCCCGGTCAGGCCATCCTGGTACGCCTCGGCACGCAGTTTCTCACTGCGTTCGGCCTGCTCCTGAAACAGGGCCTTGAGCTTCTCCACCATCTGGTTCATGGCCTGCACCACACGGCGCAGCTCGGGGGTACGCGGCAGCTCGGGCAGGCTGAGAAACTCACGGCGGGCAATCGCATGGGACTGCTCGACCATATAGTCCAGCGGCTGCAGCTGCCGGCGCAGCAGCAGCGCGCCCAGCACCCCACTGAGCAGGCCGCAGAGCAGCAACCAGCCGAGACTGCCGAGGGCGCTCTGCCAAAGCTTGGCGATGGCAAACATCGGATGGCTGAGCACCTCGACCCGCGCCGCCTGCTGCCAGCCACGGCTGACGATGGCGTCCCCACCAGCCGGTTCCAGACCGATCAGGTCGACGAACCAGGCCGGCACCCGCACCTCGCTGGGGATGCCGCTGCGCTCGACCATCACCTTGCCGCTGGCCAGGTCGATGACCCGGATGCTGGCGAAGTAACCACTGTCGAAAATCGAGCTGACCATCAACTCGACCATCGCCGGGTCGTCGATCTGCGGAGTCAGGGACAGCCCCAGGGCCGTGGCGGCGTCCTGCGCGTGTGAGCGCAGCTGGTTGACGTATTGCGCGCGCGAGCTTTCCAGGCTGACCACGAAGCTGCCAGTGAAGGCGAGCGCAAGAAACAGGCAGATGGCAATCAACAGCTGCTTGAACAGGGACATCTCGGCTCCTAATACGCAGACTCTGGCGGAAATCCTTCCGCCCGCATTTTTTTCAGCAGGTCCTGCCAGCGCGAAAGCCGCTTGCTGTCCCCGACTTTTTTCTTTCCCGCCGCCCCCGGAAGCCACAAGCCCTCGCCATTGAAGGCGTAGACCGGCAGCAGGTCCTGACGCTGCCCGGCCGGCTGGATGCGCTCGGTCAGACTGTCGAGAATCAACGGCTCCGCCGTCGGGCTGGGGTAATAGGTCAGCACCATATGCGCGCGGTTCTGGCGCAAGGCTTTGACGTAGGTAATCAGCAGTTTTTCCTTGGCCACCCCGAGCCGGCGCAGGCTGATGTACTTGCCGATGGCATAGTCCTCGCAATCGCCGGCGCCGCGGCGCAGGGACTCCACCGGGGTGGCCCAATAATCGACCTGCTGCCAGAGATCGATATCCTCGCGGTAGCGCAGCTGGCGATTGAAGAAGCGATTGACCACCTGCAGTTGCTCCGCCTCGCCGGCCTGCGCCTGATCCAGCATCAAGCGCTGCCAGTCATTCAGGCGCTGGCGTCCCTCGCCCAGCGGCCCGTAGAGCGCTTCGGCACGGCGGCCGATCCAATCGAAATCCCAATCGGCCTGCAGACTGCCGATCAGCAGGCAGACCGCCAACGCCAAGCCGGCATTGAGCAGCGAGCCCCGATGAGTGTGCCGAAGCGAAGCGAAACGTACCGCCAATGCGTGGATTCCATGCGGTCAAGAGCAAGCGTGCGGATGGTGCGGGCTGGCCGAAGAAAAGACAATGGCACAATGAGATCATCGCCCACCCAAACGCGACGCCGTTGGGCGATGCACCGGCATAGACGCAAGGGGGTGGCGCGAAAAGGGGGAAGAAGATTGCCTGTCCGAGAGGGGCACGACAGCCGCCGATCCGGCGGTCGAAGCGGGTCTGACACCAGCGGCAGCAATCCCTACCTCGCGCGGCCAACGCGACGACGCCAGGATTGCCTAGCCCGGCCTTGCTCGACGAGCAAGGCCGGCTTTCAACGCAGCGATTTCAGATGCAGCACGCCGAACAACAGCACCTGGATACGCTCCAGCCAGGGTCGCGGACGAGCGCTCAGGCGACGGTTGAACAACAGCACCTCGACGACATGCACCAGCAGCATGACCCCGGAGATCGCCAGCAGCCAGCCGTGCAGCGGCGCGCCGAATGGATAGACCACATTGAGCAGCGCCACCAGCCAGAACATGGCCAGCACGCCTTTGGCAAAAGACGAACGATTCATACAGGGTTCTCCAACTGAACAAAGCGGACAGTCTGCCGGTTTCACCGGCCTGACTGTCCGCACTTTCGACTGGCGCCGCCCTTCCGGTTAATCCGCGATGGCAGCACCGCTTCAAGCACTCAGCGTACCGTCAGGGCGATCCCGGTGTCCTCGAAATCGAAGCAGCCGAGGAAGCGCTTGATCTCGAACAGGTTGCCGTCGACCTTCACATCGCCCAGCACCGCGCCCTTGAGCAGGCTGTTCTGGCCGCCGATCACGGTGTCCAGATAGGTCTTGTCGAGGGTCAGCTTGAGCGGGGTGCCGTCCGGGATGCCCCGATGCAACTGCACCACCCCGCGGCGCACTTCCAACGCCCAGTCTTCCTGGATATCGGGGAAGCTGAAGCCGAGGGTCAGGTTGACGTCGTTGGCCTTGTCCGGATCGACGCGGGTCACCCAGTTCTGCAGGAACTCGCGCACCGGCAGGTTCTTCAGCATGTCCGGGGAGAGGAACATGGCGCGCATGGCCTGGCCCGCCTTGAGCGCCTTGTCACCGTCGAGCTTGCCTTCCAGCTCCGTGGCGCTGGTCAGGTACCAGTTACGCCAGTTGATGTTCATGTTGGCGTAGCCGAGCTTGCGGAAGCTGCGGGCCTTGATGTCGCGGGCCAGCTTGTCCTCGTGGTCGATGCGGATGACGTAGCTGGCCAGCTCCGCGGCCCACTGGTAGTCGCCCTTCAGGTAGGCATCGCCGGCGGCCAACAGCACCTTGTCGCGGCCGCCCATCATTTCGATCAGGCGCTTGGACTTCTCCATCGGCGGGGTCGGATCGAGGTCCACCGGGTCGCCCTGGAACCAGCCCAGGTAGCCGTTATAGACCTGCCGCACGCTGTGCTTGACGGTACCGTAGTACTCGCGCAGGTAGGGGGTGTAGCCGGCCAGGTGCGGCGGCAGCTTGACCTTCTCGACCAGCTCGTCCGGGGTCAGGCCCTTGTTCATCCAGCGCACGCTCTGGTCATGCACATAGGCGATGCCGTCGCGGGTCATGCGCAGCACTTCCTCGACCTTGTCCTGGCCGCTGACCGGCTGACCGTGGGACGGCACCATGTACTCGGCCTTGAACGCGCGCAGCAGATCGAGGCTGTTGACCCACAGCACCGGGTCGCGGAACTTGGTGCCGCGCAGGGTGTGGATGTTCGGCAGGGTCGGCCCCTGGTCGACTTCGGCGCTGAGCAACACGCGGTTGTTCGGCAGATACATGACGATCTCGTCCGGCGCCTCGCTGGGCGCCCAGCGGAACTGCACCGGCAGGCCGGCGATGGTGGTGTCGAGCTTGTCGTGGAAGGTCACGGTCGGCGCGATGAAGGTCGCCGCCTCGCCGCGACCCAGCGGACCGATGCCGCCGTTCATGCCCTTCTTGTCCTCCGCCGGCAGCAGGCCGCCGAGGCTGTAGCCGGTGCGCATGGAGAGGATCGGGCCGACTAGCGCGCCCTGGGTCACGACGTTCTGCAGCAGAGTGTCGTGGGCGTAGATTTGCACTTCGCCGCTCTTCACCTGTTCTTCGCTGACGTACGCCTTGACCCCGTTGATGTGGTCCGGGTGGAAGTGCGAATAGACGATGGCCTTGATCGGTTTGTCGCTGATCTTGCGGAACTCGGCGAGCATTTCCTTGGAAGCGGTCAGCGATTCGCCGGTATCGAAGATGATCAGGCCTTCCGGGGCCTCGATCATGATGCTGTTGCCCAAGGCCCAGCCGACCGCCGAATAGACGTTGCCGGCGACCTGGTAGACCTTCTTGTTGAACAGCTTGGTGTGTTCGGCCAGTTCGGGGTTGATGCTCGGCTCGATGAGCTCGGGCGGCAAGTCGGCCATCGCGGCAAGTGGTAAGGCGGCGGCCAGCAGCAGGCCACTGAAACGGGATATGTACGTCATGGCTCGATCATTTTGTTGCTTTCGGTACTGGCAGAGTGGCAAAGGGGCGCTGATAATTCCAATGCGAACTTTTCAAAAAATTAATGCGAGAAGCGCATGAATGACCTGCGTCAACTCCGCTATTTCGTCGCCGTTGCCGAACACGGCCACTTCGCCCGCGCCGCGGCGGCGATCAACCTCAGTCAGCCGGCGCTGAGCCGCAGCATCCAGAGCCTGGAAACCAGCCTGGGCTGCCAACTGTTCGATCGCGGCCCCCGCAACGCCACGCTCACCGCCTATGGCCAACTGGTGCTGGAGCACGCGCGGCGCCTACTCGCCGGCAGTCGCTCCCTGCAGAACGCGGTCAATCAGCTGGGCAACCTGGAGGCCGGCGAATTGCGCCTGGGCGCCGGACCGCTGGTGGCGGCGCGTCTGGTGCCGCGCGCGCTGGCCCAGCTGATCCAGCGCTATCCGAAGATCCGCGTGCAACTGGTCATCGAGGACTGGCGCAGCCTGCGTCAGCGCCTGCTCGACGAGAGCCTCGAACTGTTCGTCGCCGACAGCCGCGAACTGCTCGGCGACCCGCTGATCGCCGTCGAACCCTTGCACCAGCATCAGGGTGTGTACTTCTGCCGGCCCGGCCATCCGCTGCTCGGCAGCCGCATCCTGCACTTCCGCGACCTGATCGCCTATCCGCTGGCCTGCCCGCAGATTCCCGAACCGGTGGCCAGCCAGTTGGCCCAGCTTAGCGGACGCGAGTTGCCGGACATCCAGTGCGACAACCTGATGGTGATCCGCGAACTGGTGATGCACAGCGATGTGATCGGCCTGGCCGCCGCCGACGTGATCGTCGAGGACATCGCCGCCGGCCGGCTGGCGGCCCTCAGACCGATCGACCAGGCGACCGGCAAGTCCGCCTACGGCCTGGTCAGCCGTGCCGGGCACAGTCTGTCGCCGGCGGCGCAGGCGATGCGCGACGCGCTGTTGCGAGAAGATGCGAGGCACGCGAGCTGATCGGCAGCGCGGCGGAAGTCACTCCGCCGCGGCGCATGATTTCAGCGAGTGGGGAGTGGCGCTAGGCCGCCTGACTCAATAGCGGCGGCCGTCCGGGGTGTAGCCGTGCATCGGCTGGATGGGTTGGATGCGCTGCATGGACGGTCGGTCATTCCGGTAGTTGGGGCCGTCGTGGCGGTAGTAGCGGATATTCGACTTGTCCCGGTAGTTCTTCGGCGGCGCGACGTAACGGCGGTTGTCGTAGTTGCGGTTATCGTAATAACGCTTGTCGTAATAACGCTTGTCGTAATAGCGCTTGTCGTAATAGCGACCATCGTCCAGACGTTGATAGGGGTAGAGCCGCCCATCGTTGCCCCGGTAGTAACGCGGCGGGACGTAGCGCGGTGGGGCGTAACGGCGATCATAGCGATGGTCGTTGTCATAACGCTGGTAGCGGCCATCGTTGCCGCTGTAATAGATGGGGCCGCGATACACCTCGCCGCGGTACACCTCATAGTGCGACGGGCCATAAGCAGAGCCGTAATAACGCGGATGGCTGGGATAATCGTCGTAGTCGTACACGGCACAGCCGCTCAGGGACAAACCAAGCAGGGCTAATAGCAAGGATCGGCAGGACATAGCGGCCTCCTTCGACCGCGAGGACAGGGCCGACGAATGTCGGCGCCCCGGGATTACTCCCACATAATTCGACAGCAGTTTCCCCGCCTGGTGCCACGGTGGATGCGGATATCCATTACCAGGTATTTCATCCCCCAGCACCAAAATGGCGCGAGCCGCTTCATTTGCGGGCATGGACCGCACAGCCTTTCCCTCCATATTGCGCGCCCACGGCCAGTTTGCGGGCTTTGCGCAAGTTGGCACGCCCTTCGCTTTGTCCCCGGTGTGCAGGATCACCCGGACGACCGGGTCGCGGCACCACAAATTGCTAACGGCTGGCTAGGGTTCCGACTCGCTTGTGCGTGTGACTGGTCCGAGAGCTGGCGACCTCCAGTGAGGTTACACGGCGGGACAAAAGCCCGGGAGAACCAGACGGAGCGGGGACAGCAGTTCTCACTCCGCCTGGGAAGCAACCTGATTCGTCAGGTGCTGCCGCTCCTGCTGCCTTTTTCTCGAACTGGAGGTTCCTCATGCGTAAGCCCCGTCTGTTCGCTGTTGCCGCCGCCGCGCTCGCCGCCGCCCTTAGCCTCTCCGCCCAGGCCGAGCAGAAAGACAAATTCAACGTCTGCTGGACCATCTACGCCGGCTGGATGCCTTGGGAATACGGCGCCAGCCAAGGCATCGTCGACAAGTGGGCGAAGAAGTACGGCATCGAGATCGAAGTCACCCAGCTCAACGACTACGTCGAGTCGATCAACCAGTACAGCGCCGGCCAGTTCGACGGCTGCACCATGACCAACATGGACGCACTGACCATCCCGGCGGCCGGCGGCGTCGATTCCACCGCACTGATCGTCGGCGACTTCTCCAACGGCAACGACGGCCTGGTGCTCAAGGGCGAGGGCAAGCAGCTCGCCGACCTCAAGGGCATGCCGATCAACCTGGTCGAGCTGTCGGTCTCCCACTACTTCCTCGCCCGCGCCCTGGAAAAGGCCGGCATGAGCGAGAAGGACATCAAGGTGGTCAACACCTCCGATGCCGACATCGCCGCCGCCTTCAACACCGATGAAGTGCAGGCCGCCGCCACCTGGAACCCGATGCTCGCCGAGATCACCGCCAAGCCCGGCGTCAGCCAGGTGTTCGACTCGAGCCAGATCCCCGGCGAGATCATGGACATGATGGTGGTCAACAGCGAGACCCTGAAGGACAACCCGGCCCTGGGCAAAGCCCTGACCGGCGCCTGGTTCGAAATCCTCGCCCTGATGAACAGCGGCAGCGCCGAAGGCCAGGCCGCCCTCGAGCACATGGCCAAGGCTTCCGGCACCGACCTCGCCGGCTTCCAGGCGCAGCTAGCCACCACCAAGCTGTTCTACACGCCGCAGGAAACCCTGGCGTTCGCCACCAGCCCGAAACTGCCGGCCACCATGACCAAGGTCGCCGAGTTCTCCTTCAGCCACGGCCTGCTCGGCGAAGGCGCCAAGGATGCCACCGCCGTGGGCATGAGCTTCGCCCGCAACGTGGTCACCGGCGACAAGAGCAACGTCAAGCTGCGCTTCGACCCGAGCTATGTGCAGCTGGCCGCCGAAGGAAAACTCTAGGCCCCGATCGTTCCCACGCTCGGCGTGGGAACGCAGCTACAGACGCTCCGCGTCTGCCGGGACGCAGAGCGTCCCTGGAGGGATTCCCACGCCGAGCGTGGGAACCATCGAACACACGAGATAACCCCATGCGCCTGATCAACCGCCACCCGGATCGCCCCAGCCGCCTGCTGCTGATGATCCTGCCGTTCGCCCTGCTGTTGTTCGTCTACTTCACCGGCTCGGCGTCCCGGTTGACGGAAAACCCCAACGACAAGCTGCTGCCCAGCGCGGCGCAGATGGCCGATGCGGTCGAACGCCTGGCCTTCAGCGAGGACAAGCGCAGCGGCCAGTACCTGTTCTGGCAGGACAGCGCGTCGAGCCTAACCCGCCTCGGCATCGGCCTCAGCATCGCCGCGCTCGCCGGCCTGTGCCTGGGCCTGGCCAGCGGCACCCTGCCACTGTTCGGCGCACCGCTGTCGCCGCTGCTCACCGTGCTGTCGATGATTCCGCCGCTGGCGGTGCTGCCGATCCTGTTCATCGCCTTCGGTCTCGGCGAGCTGTCCAAGGTGATGCTGATCGTCTTCGGCATCACCCCCTGCATCGCCCGCGACATCGAGCAGCGCGCCCGCGAAATCCCCAAGGAAATCCTCATCAAGGCGCAGACCCTCGGCGCCAGCACCTGGACCCTGATCCTCCGCGTGGTCCTGCCGCAGCTGCTGCCGCGCCTGCTGATCTCGCTGCGCCTGATGCTCGGTTCGGCCTGGCTGTACCTGATCGCCGCCGAAGCCATCGCCTCCACCGACGGCCTCGGCTACCGGATCTTCCTGGTCCGCCGCTACATGGCGATGGACGTGATCCTGCCCTACGTGGTGTGGATCACCCTGCTCGCCTGGCTGATGGACCTCGGCCTGCGGCGCGTCACCCAGCTGGCCTTCCCCTGGTACGAAGGAGCCAAGGCATGACGATCGACAAAAGTGGAGCCGTCGCGAGCGAGTCCATGGCAAGGCGCCCGGAGCACAGCGACCGGAGTGGACAAGTCGTCCATGAGGATCGCGCGCATCCCGCACAGACGCTTGCGTCTGAACTGCCGAAGGCAGGCCCGCAGGGCGAGCAAAAGCGAGTCACGCAGCCAGGGGCTCGCGCAGCAGGCAACTCCAGCGCGTTCATCCAGGTGAAGAACGTCTGGCAGGAGTACGGCGACCAGACGGTCTTGGAGAACCTCAACCTGAACATCGCCGAAGGCGAGTTCTGCACCCTGGTCGGCGCCTCCGGCTGCGGCAAGTCGACCTTCCTGCGCCTGCTGCTCGGCCAGGAACGCGCCAGCCGCGGGCAGATCCTCCTCGACGGCCAGCCGCTGGCCGGCGAACCGGATGCCAGCCGTGGCGTGGTGTTCCAGCGCTACTCGGTGTTTCCGCACCTGAGCGTGCTGGACAACGTCGCCATCGGCCTGGAACTGCCGCGCTCGCCGCTGTTCGGCCGGCTGTTCGGCCAGGCCAAACGCGAGGCCCGCGAACAGGCCGCCGTGCTGCTGAAGAAGGTCGGCCTCGGCCACGCCTTGGACAAGTACCCAAGCGCGCTGTCCGGCGGCATGCAGCAACGCCTGGCAATCGCCCAGGCGCTGATCACCAAGCCGCGTGTGCTGCTCCTCGACGAGCCGTTCGGCGCGCTCGATCCGGGCATCCGCAAGGACATGCACGAGCTGCTGCTCGGCCTCTGGCACGAGACCCGGCTGACCGTGTTTATGGTCACCCATGACCTGAGTGAAGGCTTCAGCCTCGGCACGCGGATTCTGGTGTTCGACAAGCGGCGCGTCGATCCGCATGCACCGAACGCCTACGGCGCACGAATCACCTACGACATTCCCCTGAACACCGACCGCCGCGCCGCGCGCGCCGCCGTCGACGCCCTGCCGGCGCACGTCACCTGTCACCTGCAACCTGCCCTCCAAGGAGCCTGAGCATGACGGCCTCTCTCGCCCTGCGCCCGACCCTCTACGAAGAAACCGTCCCCAGCGGCGGCCACACCTCGTTCGTCCTCAAACGCGGCCAAGTGCTGCGCGTCACCGACCTGGAAGGCGGCGCCAACGTCAGCGTGCTGCTGCTCAACGCCGAGGAAAAGAGCGAACGCCTGAACCTGCCGGACACCCTCAAGTGCCAGCACACCGCCAAGCTCACCGAAGGCCACTGCCTGTACTCGGACATGGGCCGCGTGCTCGCCGCCATCACCGCCGACACCTGCGGCTGGCACGACAGCTTCGGCGGCGTACTGAGCGCCGAAGAAGTCGCCGAGAAGTACGGCGCCGGCCGCTACCAGGAACTGCGCGACGGCTACTTCCGCAACGGCGTGGACAACCTGCTGGTGGAAATGGGCAAGTGGAACCTCAACCTGCAGGACCTGCTGATGGCCCTCAACCTGTTCAGCAAGGTCACGGTGGACCGCGACGGCTGCTTCCACTTCCAGCCGGGCAACTCGAAGGCCGGCGACTACGTCGAGCTGTACGCGCCGATGGACTGCCTGGTGGTGCTCACCGCTCTGCAACATCCGCTGGACCCCAATCCGCAGTACGCGCCGAAGCCGGTGCAGCTGACCTGGAGCCGCGTCGAGAGCGACGGCATCAGCATCCTCTGCCGCACCTCGCGCCCGGAAAACAGCCGCGGCTTTCACAACACCGAACGCCTGTATATCTGAGGGCTGCGCCATGTCTCTGATCGAAAGCCAGCTGCACCCCGAAGCCGCCGTGTACCGCCACGTGATCCCCGCCGGCGAACCTTTTCTCTGCGAAGTGAAAGCCGGGCAGACCGTGCGCCTGCTCGACCTGGAAGGCAACCAGGCGGTCGACACCCTGTTCTACAGCGCCCGCAACCCGCGTGAGCGCTACGACCCGCAGCGCACCCTGCGCAAGCAGAACAACGTCTACCTGACCACCGGCACCGTCCTCTACTCCAACCTGGGCAACCCGCTGCTGACCATCAGCGCCGACACCTGCGGCCGCCACGACACCCTCGGCGGCGCCTGCGCGCAGGAGAGCAACACCGTGCGCTATGCCCTGGACAAGCGCTACATGCACAGCTGCCGCGACAACTTCCTGCGCGCCAGCCTGCACGACGGCCGCCTGGAGAAGCGCGACATCGGCGCCAACATCAACTTTTTCATGAACGTGCCGGTCACCCCGGAAGGCGGCCTGACCTTCGCCGACGGCATCTCCGCGCCGGGCAAGTACGTCGAGCTGAAGGCGCACATGGACGTCATCGTGCTGATCTCCAACTGCCCGCAGCTGAACAACCCGTGCAATGCCTACAACCCGAGCCCGGCCGAGGTGCTGGTATGGAACTGATGGCTGCCCGCCTACGCTGCTGGCTGTTCGCCCTGTGCCAGAGCCGCGCCGGGCAGTGCTTAGAACAAGCTCCCAGGCAGCACGACCGTAGGATGGGTTGAGCCTGCGATACCCATCGCCCCACTCGACGCCGCTCGATGGGTATCGCTTCGCTCAACCCATCCTACGAAGCCGCACAAAGAAGATTTCAGCCACGGACGACCGTGGTGCAGACGAATAAGACGGGACGGCCCGTCATCCCTTTCGAGGGTTCTGCAATGTTCGACAAACTCCTGATCGCCAACCGCGGTGCCATTGCCTGCCGCATCCTGCGCACCCTGCACGCCCTCGACGTCAAGGGCGTGGCGGTGTACTCCGAAGCCGACGCCGCCAGCCTGCACATCCAGCAGGCCGACGAAGCCTTCAGCCTCGGCGAAGGCCCGGCCGCCAACACCTACCTGGTGGTCGACAAGATCCTCGCCGTCGCCAAACAAACGGGTGCGACCGCCATCCACCCCGGCTACGGCTTCCTCTCCGAGAACGCCGCCTTCGCCGAAGCCTGCGAAGCCGCCGGCATCGCCTTCGTCGGCCCGACCCCGGAGCAGCTGCGCGTCTTCGGCCTCAAGCACACCGCCCGCGCGCTGGCCAAGCAGCACGGCGTGCCGATGCTGGAAGGCACCGAACTGCTGGAAAACCTCGACGCTGCACTGGTCGCCGGAGAGCAGGTTGGCTACCCGGTGATGCTGAAGAGCACCGCCGGCGGCGGCGGCATCGGCATGCGCGTGTGCCGCAGTGCGGACGAACTGAGCGACGCCTTCGAGGCGGTCAAGCGCCTGGGGCAGAACAACTTCAGCGATTCCGGGGTGTTCATCGAGAAGTACATCCAGCGCGCCCGTCACCTCGAAGTGCAGGTGTTCGGCGACGGCCAGGGCGAGGCGCTGGCCCTCGGTGTGCGCGACTGCTCGGTGCAGCGGCGCAACCAGAAGGTCCTGGAGGAAACCCCGGCGCCGAACCTGCCGGCCGGCATGGCCGAGGAGCTATGCGCGGCGGCAATCAAGCTGGCCAAGGCGGTCAGCTACCGCAGCGCCGGCACCGTCGAGTTCGTCTACGACAGCGAGGCCGAACGCTTCTACTTCCTCGAAGTGAACACCCGCCTGCAGGTCGAGCACGGCGTCACCGAACAGGTGTGGGGCGTCGACCTGGTGCGCTGGATGATCGAGCTGGCGGCCGGCGACCTGGCGCCGCTGAGTGAGCTGGCCAAGGGCCTGAAGCCCAGCGGCCACGCCATTCAGGCGCGGCTGTACGCCGAAGACCCGGGCCGCGACTTCCAGCCCAGCCCCGGCCTGCTCACCACCGTCGACTTCCCCAAGGCCGACGGCCAGTTGCTGCGCATCGACACCTGGGTAGAAGCCGGTTGCGAGATTCCGCCCTACTTCGACCCGATGATCGCCAAGCTGATCACCTGGGCGCCGAGCCGTGCCGAAGCCAGCGCCGCGCTGAGCCAGGCGCTCGCCGATTCGGTCCTCTATGGCGTGGAATCCAACCGCGACTACCTGCGGCAGATCCTGGTCGACGCGCCGTTCGCCAGCGGCTCGCCGTGGACCCGCTGCCTGGAAGGTCTGGTGTATCAGGCCGACACCTTCGAAGTACTGTCCGCCGGCACCCAGACCACCGTGCAGGACTACCCCGGCCGGCTCGGCTACTGGGCGGTCGGCGTACCTCCGTCGGGGCCGATGGACGATCGCGCGCTGCGCCTCGGCAACCGCCTGCTCGGCAACGACGAAGGCGCCGCCGGCCTGGAAATCACCATGAGCGGGCCGACCCTGCGCTTCAACACCGATGCGGTGGTGGCAGTCACCGGTGCAGCGATTCCGCTGAGCGTGGACGGCGTCGCCCAGCCGCTGAACCGCACGCTGTCGATCAAGGCCGGCAGCACCCTCAGCCTCGGCACCATCGCCGGCAGCGGCGCGCGCGCCTACCTGACCCTGCGCGGCGGTCTGCAGGTGCCGGATTATCTGGGCTCGAAGAGCACCTTCACCCTCGGTCAGTTCGGCGGCCACGGCGGCCGCGCGCTGCGTGCCGGCGACGTACTGCATATCCCGGCCCTGACTGATGCCAGCAGCGGCGCCACTCTGCCCGCCGCGCTGTGCGACGTGCTGCCGGCGGTCCGCGAGATCCGCGTGATCTACGGCCCGCACGGCGCGCCGGAGTACTTCACCCCGGCTTACATCGAGACCTTCTTCGCCACCGCCTGGGAAGTGCACTTCAACTCCAGCCGCACCGGCGTGCGGCTGATCGGGCCGAAGCCGGAGTGGGTGCGCGAGAGCGGCGGCGAGGCCGGCCTGCACCCGTCGAACATCCACGACAACCCCTACGCCATCGGCGCGGTGGACTTCACCGGCGACATGCCGGTGATCCTCGGCCCGGACGGCCCGAGCCTCGGCGGCTTCGTCTGCCCGGTGACCATCATCGAGGCCGATCTGTGGCAGCTTGGCCAGCTCAAGGCCGGCGACAAGGTGCGCTTCGTGCCGGTGGATATCGCCACGGCGCGCGAGCTGGCGAAGGCACGCAAGACCGAGTGCTCTGCTTTCTCCCCTCTCCCGCTTGCGGGAGAGGGGCCGGGGGAGAGGGCCGCGTCAGCCGGCTCGCACCTCCCCTCTCCCCAACCCTCTCCCATAAATGGGAGAGGGAGTTCGTCCGTGCACTCTCTTGCCTCACCGATCGTCCTCGACCTCGGCGAAGCCGACACCCGCCTGGTCGCCCGCCTCTCCGGCGACACCCACCTGCTGCTGGAGATCGGCCAGCCGGAACTCGATCTGGTCCTGCGCTTCCGCGGCCACGCGCTGATGCAGGCGCTGGAAGCCAAGCAGATCGCCGGGGTGATCGACCTGACCCCGGGCATCCGCTCGCTGCAGGTCCACTACCAGCCGGAAACCCTGTCGCTGGCCAACCTGCTGGCGCTGGTGATCGGCGAGTGGGACGCGGTGTGCAACGCCCGGGACCTCAGGGTGCCGTCGCGCATCGTCTACCTGCCGCTGTCCTGGGATGACCCGGCCTGCCAGCTGGCCATCGAGAAGTACATGACCACGGTGCGCAAGGACGCGCCTTGGTGCCCGAGCAACCTGGAGTTTATCCGCCGGATAAATGATCTGGAAAACCTCGACGAGGTCTATCGCACGGTATTCGACGCCAGCTACCTGGTGATGGGCCTCGGCGACGTCTACCTCGGCGCGCCGGTGGCCACGCCGCTGGACCCGCGCCATCGCCTGGTGACCACCAAGTACAACCCGGCGCGCACCTGGACCGCGGAGAACTCGGTCGGCATCGGCGGCGCGTACATGTGCGTGTATGGCATGGAAGGCCCCGGCGGCTACCAGTTCGTCGGCCGCACCCTGCAGATGTGGAACCGCTACCGCGCGGTCGAAGCCTTCGACGGCAAGCCCTGGCTGCTGCGCTTCTTCGACCAGATCCGCTTCTACCCGGTGGGCGCCGACGAGCTGCTGCAGATCCGCCGCGACTTCCCGCTCGGCCGCTATGACCTGCGCATCGAGCACAGCGAACTGGCGCTGGCCGACTACCAGCAGTTCCTCGCCGACGAAGCCGAGGGCATCGCCGCCTTTCGCGGCCAACAGCAGGCGGCCTTCAACGCCGAACGCGAACGCTGGATCGCCTCCGGCCAGGCACATTTCGACAGCGAGGAAGCGGTCGTCGAACTCGGCGAGGACGCCCCGCTCGGCGCCGGCCAGCACGCCATCGAGAGCCACATCGCCGGCAACCTCTGGCAGGTGCAGGTCGAGGCCGGCTGCGAAGTGAAGGCCGGCGACGTGCTGGTGATCCTCGAGTCGATGAAGATGGAAATCCCCCTCACCGCCCCGCGCGACGGCGTTGTCCGCGAGGTCCGCGTGCAACCGGGTTCGCCGGTACGTGCCGGACAACGGGTGGTGGTGCTGGAAGAGGCGTGAGCCGCTTTGCTCCTCGCTCCCGTTTGCGGGGGACGCCTAGTCGAGAGGGACCGGGGGAGAGAGAAATGGCGTTCGGCACATCGCATCGTTTGCCTGAAAGCCCGTCCCTCTCCCTAACCCTCTCCCCCCTTCTTTTATGAAGCGCGGGAGAGGGAATTTATTGAGCAAGCCTGAAATTCCGAGAAGGAAACTGAGCATGACCCACGAATTCGATCTGCGCCTGGATGCCCTGAAAGCCGCCTACCGTGACGGCCAGACCACCCCGCGCCAGCTGATCACTGCGCTGCGTGAACAGGCCGCCGCGCTCAACCCCAACTACCACCTGTTCATCCACCTGCTCAGCGCCGCGGAGCTGGAGCCCTACCTCGCCACCCTCGACGGCCAGAGCCCGGACAGCCTGCCGCTGTACGGCGTGCCGTTCGCCATCAAGGACAATATCGACCTGGCCGGCGTGCCGACCACGGCCGCCTGCCCGGCCTTCGCCTACACCCCGAACAGCAGCGCCACCCTGGTCGCCCAGTTGATCGCCCTCGGCGCCGTGCCGCTGGGCAAGACCAACCTCGACCAGTTCGCCACCGGCCTCAACGGCACCCGCTCGCCCTATGGCGCCTGCCCGAACTCGGTGCACGCGGATTACCCGTCCGGCGGCTCCAGCTCCGGCTCGTCGCTGGCGGTGGCGCTCGGCGTCGCCAGTTTCGCCCTCGGCACCGACACCGCCGGTTCCGGCCGGGTGCCGGCGGCGCTGAACAACCTGGTCGGTCTGAAAGCCACCAAGGGGCTGATCTCCACCGCCGGGCTGGTGCCGGCCTGCCGCACCCTGGACTGCGTCACCTACTTCACCGCCACCGCGCGCGAGGCCAGCCAGCTGCTGGCGCTGACCGCCAAGCGCGACCCGCGCGACGAATACAGCCGCACCAACCCGCTGTGGAACGACGCCAGCGCCTTCGGCGCACCGCGCCCCGGTTTCCGTTTCGGCGTGCCCAAGCAGCTGGAGTTCCTCGGCTGCGCGCAAAGCCCGGCGCTGTTCGCCGCGAGCATCGGGCAGCTCAAGGCGCTCGGCGGCGAGGCGGTGGAAATCGATTTCGCGCCCTTCCTCGAAGCCGCGCGCCTGCTCTACGAAGGGCCCTGGGTGGCCGAACGCTACAGCCTCGCCGGGGAACTGATCGAACAGCAGCCCGACGCCGTGCTGCCGGTGATCCGCGCTGTGCTGGAGAAGGCGCCGCGCGTCAGTGGCGTCGACACCTTCCGCGCCCAGTACCGCCTGCAGGCGCTCAAGGCGAGCTGCGACGACATCCTCGCCGACCTCGACTGCGTGCTCACCCCGGCCTATCCACGACCGGTGACCCTGGCCGAGCTGGAGGCCGAACCGGTCAAGCGCAACTCGGACCTCGGCTACTACACCAACTTCATGAACATGCTCGACTACGCCGCAGTGGCTGTTCCTGCGGGCTTTATGGCCAACGGCCTGCCCTGGGGCGTGACCCTGTTCGGCCGCGCCTTCACCGACCAGTACCTGCTCGGCCTGGCCGATGCGCTGCAGCGCCACACCGGCCTGCCGCTCAGCGGCGGCCGCGCCCTGCAGCTCGCCGCCCCGGCGACTGCCGCGCGTAACGACATGGCCCGGCTGGTGGTCTGTGGTGCGCACCTCGACGGCCTGCCGCTCAACTGGCAGCTCAAGCAGCGCGGCAGTCGCCTGCTGCAGGTCACTCACAGCTCGCCGGACTACCAGCTCTACGCCCTGGCCGGCGGCCCGCCCTTGCGTCCCGGCATGGTCCGCGTGGCGGACGGCGGCGCGGCCATCGAGGTGGAAGTCTGGGAGCTGCCGAGCGCCGAACTCGGCTCCTTCCTCACTGGCATCCCAGCGCCGCTGGGGCTGGGCAAGGTGCAGCTGGCCGACGGCCGCTGGGAAACCGGTTTCATCTGCGAGCCGTATGGGCTTGCGGGTGCGCGCGAGATCACCGGCTTCGGCGGCTGGCGCGCCTATCTGCGCAGCCTGGCCTGAGTAGCGCGCCGGCCGGCGGGTCAGCACGGCCCGTCAGTGACGCCGGGTTGGCACCGCGATAGCATGGCGCCATCACGCCAGAATCAATGGATGGCTCCATGCCGCAGCGCGCCCTGAAAAAATCCCAGCTGTCCCTGCTCTTGCTATTGTTCCTCCTGCTCGCCTGCGGCTTCCTCGCCACTTCGCTGGTCAGCTACTACGCCTCCCGCGACTCGATCCGCAGCAGCATCATCAACACCGAACTGCCGCTGACCTCGGACACCGTCTACTCGGAAATCCAGAAGGACCTGGTCCGCCCGGTGCTGATCGCCTCGATGATGAGCCGTGACACCTTCGTCCGCGACTGGGTAATGGGCGGCGAACAGGACATCGAGCAGATGACCCGCTACCTGCGCGAAGTGCAGGAACACTACGGCGCCTTCACCAGCTTCTTCATCTCCGAGAAAACCCACACCTATTACCAGGCCAAGGGCATCCTCAAGACGGTGCGCGAGGAAGAGCCGCGCGATGTCTGGTACTTCCGCCTGCGCGATATGCGGCAGCCCTACGAGATCAATGTCGACCTCGACATGGCCAACCAGGATCGCCTGACCTTCTTCATCAACTACAAGGTGTTCGACTACGACGGCCGCTTCATCGGCGCCACCGGCGTCGGCCTGACCGTCGACGCGGTGGTCAAGCTGATCGACCAATACCAGCGCAAGTACGAGCGAAACGTGTACTTCGTCGACACCGACGGCAAGCTCACCCTGACTGGTGCCGAAGGCGGCCCGCGTGGCGCCCGCAGCGGCCAGGCGCTACAGGACATCGCCGGCCTCGAGGGCTTGCTGGCCAAGCTGCCGCAGCCGCAGAGCGGCACCTTCGAATACCAGGAACAGGATGGCGGCCACTACCTCAATGTGCGCTACATTCCCGAGCTGAACTGGTACCTGTTCGTCGACAAGCACGACGGCAGTGCGCTGGCCGAGATTCGCCAGAGCCTCTATCTGAATCTGCTGATCTGTTTGTTGATCACCGCCGTGGTGCTGACCCTGGTCGGTCTCGCGCTGCGCCGTTACCGGAGCCAGATCGAAGCCCTGGCCACCACCGACATGCTCACCGAACTGCCCAATCGGCGCGGTTTCGACCTGCTCGCCAGCCAGGCCCTGCGCGAAGCGCAGCGCAACCAGAGCCCGCTCAGCGCGCTGCTGATCGACCTCGACCACTTCAAGAAACTCAACGACAGCCACGGCCACCTGGCCGGCGATCAGGTGCTCCGCGGCTTCGCTGGCAAGCTGCGCACGTGCCTGCGCAAGTCCGACATCCTCTGCCGCTGGGGTGGCGAGGAATTCATCGTGCTGCTCAAGGACACCGACAGCCACGCCGCCTACCCGCTCGCGGAAAAGCTGCGCCAGCAGATCGAGGCCTGCCAGTTCCCCTTCGCCGGGGTGGACCTGCAGATCAAGGTCAGCCTCGGCCTCACCGAACTGCGCGCCGACGACAGCCTGCACAGCCTGATCGCGCGCGCCGACCATGCGCTGTACCGGGCCAAGCAAGGCGGACGCAACCGCGTCTGCGTCGAGCCCGTGGGGTCCTGAGAGCCTGTTCATGATCTTTCCGCAGGCTGTGGAGTCGCGCTTTTGCCCTTATCCCCGACCCCGCTTTTGGGTGGGCTAGCCGCGTAGCGGCGTAACCCACCGGCGCGGTCGCCCTGGACTCCGGCGTCCCGCAGGACCGGTGGGTTACGCCTACGGCTAACCCACCCCATGAACCTAGCCTTCGCTCGCTACGCTTCTTTAACGACCTACCCAATGCCGAGTGGCCCTTGCATCGGTGCCACCGGCGCTGCACCCTGAGCGCCCCTGCCGTTGCCGTCCCATCGCCATGACCGCTGTCGATCCGTCCCGCTGCCCGCTGTGCGGTCAGTCCAACACCTGCACCCTGGCCGATCCGGCCAGCGCCACGCAGCCCTGCTGGTGCTTCACCGCGAAAGTCGACCCGGCCGCCCTGGAACGCGTGCCCGCCGCGCAGCGCCAGCGTGCCTGCCTGTGCCCGCGCTGCGCGCAGAACCTGCCGCCGGAACAGGCGAGCTGATGCGTCTCGACCGCCTGCTCGGCAACCTGCCCCACGGCAATCGCCGCGACGCACGCCTGGCGCTGGCCGCCGGGCGGGTGCGGGTGGATGGCCTGGCGGTGCGCGATGGCCGCCTGGAAGTGCGCGAATTCAACCGCGTGGAGCTGGACGAGCAAGTGCTGCAGGCCGGCAAGCCGGCGCGCTACTTCATGCTGCACAAGCCGGCCGGGGTGGTCAGCGCCACCGAACATCCCGAACACCGCACCGTGCTCGACCTGCTGGATGAGCCAGACAAGCACGAACTGCACCTGGCCGGGCGCCTCGACCTGAATACCACCGGGCTGTTGCTGCTCACCAACGACGGCCACTGGTCGCGGCGCCTGACCCTGCCGCAGAGCAAGCGGCCGAAGGTCTATTACGTCGAGACCGAACAGCCGATCGGCAGCGAATACGTCGAAACCTTCGCCCGCGGCCTGTACTTCGCCTACGAAGACCTCACCACCCTACCCGCCGAGCTGGAGATTCTCGCCAGCCATAGCGCCCGCCTGACTCTCTTCGAGGGCCGCTATCACCAGGTCAAGCGCATGTTCGGGCATTTCCACAACAAGGTCCTGCGCCTGCATCGCGAGCGCATCGGCACGCTGCAGCTCGACCCCGAGTTGGCCGAGGGCCAGTATCGAGCCCTCACCCCGGACGAAGTCGCCGCGCTGTAAGAGCCTGTTTACGATCTGCTGCGCGTCGGCCATACCGCGTTAAAAATGGCCTCGGGATGCTCATTTACAGTTCGTAAACTCCGCTCCCTCGGCCATTTTTGCCTTGTCTGGCTCTAGCTCGCGAGATCGTAAACTGGCTCTAAACCTCGTCCTTGAGGCCCTGCACATTTGCCGCCCGGCGAATGGCACGGCTAAGCTGGCTGCATTGCCCGACTCAGGAAGGACACGATGAAACACCTGCCACTCGCGCTGAGCCTGCTCCTCGCCACCGCCCTGGCCGAGGCCGTGCCGATTCAAGCGCCCACCCCGGCCCAGCTCAAGGCGCAGCTGGACAGCCTCAAGCCTGGCCAGTTTCTCTGGTATCCGCAGGTCTCGCCGCAGGGGCCAGTGACTGTGGTGGTCAGCCTCACCGAGCAGCGCGCCTACGTCTACCGCAACGGCATCGCCATCGGCGTCAGCACGGTGAGCAGCGGCAAGAAAGGCAGGGATACCCCCACCGGGGTGTTCAGCATTCTGCAGAAGAGCGTCGAGCATAAATCCAGCCTCTACAACAGCGCGCCGATGCCCTACATGCAGCGCCTGACCTGGGACGGCATCGCCCTGCACGCCGGCAAGCTGCCCGGCTACCCCGCCTCCCATGGCTGCGTGCGCCTGCCTATGGCGTTCGCCAAGAAGCTGTTCGAAACCACCGGTTTCAGCTCCACCACGGTGATCATTTCCGATGCCCACAGCGCGCCGGTGGAGGTCTACCACCCGGGCGTGCTGGCGCCCACGGTCAGCGCGGGCAATGCCCAGGGGCCGCTGGTGCTGAGCAACCAGATGTTCTGGAGCGATCCGGGCTCGGATGCCGGGCCGCTGTCGATCCTGATCAGCCGCGCCGACCTGCGCGCCTACGTGTTCCGCGGCGGCCAGTTGGTCGGCTCGGCGCCGGCGCTGTCGCTCGACAGCAGCCAGCAACGCAGCGGCATGGCGGTGTTTTCCCTGCTGCAAAAACCAATCGCCAGCGAGCTCGACCCCGCGCCGCCACTACACTGGTCGGCGGTCCAGGTCAGCAACCCGGAGTACGGCAACACACCTTACGAGCAACTGGGCCAACTGAGCATGAGCCCGGAATTCCGCCGTCATCTGCGCGCGGCGATGGACATCGGCACCACGTTGGTGATCACCGATTGGTCCTCCACCCGGGATACCCGCAGCAGCGGCGACTTCACGGTGATCAGCACCGAGGAGAGCGAGGCACAGAAGCCATTGGTCAATAAGTGATCGGCAGCCATATAAAAATCGAGCACAATGCCGACGTTTGGGCATAAACAAGCTGATTTTTCTCTAACAAGCTTTGCCATAACAACTCAAACCAAAACGACCGACCATTACGACTTAGCACCTGTTTACGATCTCGCGAGCTAGAGCCGCACAAGGCAAAAAGCGGGCGAAGAGCGGAGTTTACGAGCTGTAAATGAGCATCTGAGCCCGGTTTTTAACGCCGTACGGCCGACGCGCAGCAGATCGTAGACAGGTTCTTAGCAGGACAGCCAATGTCGATGCTTGACCAATTGGGGGGGGCCGTGCGGCTCTCTGCGGCCAGTCTTGGCCTGTTTTTCCTGAGCGCCTGGCACCACACTGCCCAGGCGCAAGCCCTGCCCACCGCCGCCGAACTGCAGCGTCTGGCGCCGGCCGCCAGCCTCTCGACCCTGAGCCTGGCACTCACCGCCTATCAGTGCGCCAGCCAGAATGAGGCGGACAAGTTGCTGACGGTGATCGACTACTCCAAGGCCTCGCGCGACAAACGCCTGTGGGTGTTCGACCTGAAAGCCAAGAAGCTGCTGTTCGAGGAATGGGTCGCCCACGGCAAGAACAGCGGCGCCGATGTGCCGACCTCGTTCTCCAACACCCCGAACAGCTACCAGTCCTCCATCGGCCTGTACCAGACCGGCCAGACCTACAGTGGCAAGCATGGCCGCTCGCTGCGCCTGCAGGGACTGGAACCGGGGTTCAACGACAACAGCATGTCGCGCGCCATCGTCATGCATGCCGCCGGCTACGCCGATCCCAAGGTCGTCCCCGGCCTCGGTCGCCTCGGTCGCAGCCAGGGCTGCCCGGCCGTGCGTCCGGCAATTGCCGGCAAGCTGATCAATGCCCTGCAGCGCGGCAGCTATGTGTTCGCCTACTACCCGCAGCAAGACTGGCTGAAAAAATCGCGCTTCCTCCAGGCACAGAGCTGCCCGCTGGCCAATCGGACCCTCGCCAGCAAGTAGGTTGGGTTGAGGAGCCCAGCGACGAAGCCCAACGAGCGGCGCTGAACACAACGCGGTAATCATCCCCGCGTCAGTGTTGGGCTTCGCTGCGCTCAGCGCCAACCTACAACCACGCCCCCTCACCCCATGCCGCCCGCGACCTTGCATCGCGGGCGCCTAGGCGCCATCCAATGCCGCCAGATAGGGCCGGATATCCACCTCGTCGAGCTGTTCGCGGCGGAGGAATTTCTCGCCGTACTCGCGATACACCCCACTGGTGAGAAACAGGCGGAACAGCTCCGCGTCGATGTGCTGGTCGCGGGCCATGAAACCGAGGATCTTCACCGACTCGGACAGCGTCTTCGGCGCCTTGTAGGGGCGGTCGGCGGCGGTCAGCGCCTCGAAGATGTCGGCGATCGCCATCACCCGCTCGGCGATGCTCATGTCGTCCCTGCTCAGCCGCCGCGGATAGCCGGTGCCGTCCATCTTCTCGTGATGGTTGCCGGCGATGGTCGGCACACGCTTGAGGTGCCGCGGCAACGGCAAGGTGTTGAGCATGATGATGGTCTGCACGATGTGCTCGTTGATCTTGAAGCGCTCCTCCTCGCTCAAGGTGCCGCGGCGAATGCCGAGGTTGTACAGCTCGCCGTAGTTGTAGGCCTGCGCCGGCAAGCGCATGTCGAAGCCCCAGACGTTGCGCGGATCGTGCTTGTCCACCGGCGGCTTGCGTTCGCCCCAGGGCACGATGTGCTCGGGGCGATCGGCCAGCAACGGCTCTGCCACCGGCAGTATCTGCAACGGCACCGCCGCCAGGCGCTCGGCCTCGTCGTGGGACAAGCCCAGGCGGTTGTCGAAATGCCGCAGCCAGCGACGCGCACCGATCTGCTGCAGGCGCTCGACGTCCTCGTCGCGCATGAACTCGCCGCCGATGTTGGCATTGGCGACGAAGGCGAATTCGTCCTGCAACTCGGCCCGGCGCCGTTCGCGGGTCAGTTGCAGCGCCTGCTGATCGCCACCGCCGGCCAAGCCCTGCCAGTAGTCCACCTCGGCGTCGCGCCAGAGCACCTCGAAGCGCGTGCGGATCTCGTGGATGCGGTTGTACAGGGTCTCCAGTTTGGTGGCCTTGTCGACCACGTATTCCGGGCTGGTAATCTTGCCGCAGTCGTGCAGCCAGGCGGCGATCTGGAACTCGTAGCGCTCGATCTCGCTCATGCGGAAGTCGGCGTAGGGGCCGCTGCGGGCGGTGATCGCCTGGTCCAGCAGCATCTCGGCGAGCTGTGGCACCCGCTCGCAGTGCCCGCCGGTGTAGGGGCTCTTGGCATCGATGGCATCGGCCAGCAGCTTGATGATGGCGTCCAGCAGGCGTTGCTGGGCTTCGATCAACTGGCGCGTCTCGATGGCCACCGCGGCGGCCCCGGACAACTCCTCGACGAAGCGGCGGAAAGGTTGCTGCACGCCGCCCGGCTGCTGGTGGGCGGACGCCAGTTGCAGCACCAGAATGCCGAGCAGTTGCTCGCTGCGGTCGTTCAAGGCGACCGCCAGATAGTGCGCCTGACTCTCCAGCGCCTGCGCCACGGCGGCGGCCAGATCCTCATGGCTGCGCGCCACCAGGCACAGCTCGGCGGGATACTGTTCGCCCCGGCAATGCGCCGCCAGGCGTAGCGCGTCGGAGTCGTCCGCATGCAGATAGACCGCCCCGCCGCTGACGGCGGTGGCTTCGACCAGGCGACTGAGCACCCCGCCGAGCATGCTGTCCAGGCGGGTTTCCCGGCTGAGGGTGAGGGTGATGGCCTGGAAGTTGTGGATGGTGCGCGACATGCTGCCGAGCACCTGGCTGAGCTCACGCACCTCGGTGACCCGCGACTCGACCCCCACCGCCTGGCCGAAATCGAAACCGGCCAGCGCCCGCACCTGATCGGCCAGTGCCCGCAACGGCTGACCGATGCGCTGGGCCAGCGCCCAGCCCACCAGCAGCAGCAGGGCGATCAAGGCGGCCGCCCACAGCGCCTGCTCGAGCAGCACCCGCCGCGCCCCGGCCAGCAGTTCGGCGGCAGGCACGGCGATCAGCACGCGGATATCCTGCTGGGTAAAGGACGACAGCGGCGCCCGCATGCCATACCAGTCCTGGCCGCCCACCTGGTAGAGCACCGGCTCGTGGCCCTGGTGATCGCTGGCGAACAGCCAGTTGAGGCTGTCCACCCCCAGTTCATCGAGGCGCGACAGACGCAGCCCCTCGCCCTCCTTGACCACCACCCGCTGCAGATCCGGATAGGCGACCACGCTGCCCGAGTCATCCACCACGGCCATCTCGGTGCCGGGGGTCATGCGCAGGTCCGCGACTTCGCCGCCGAGGTCGTTGACCGAGGCATCCATGCCCAGCACCGCCGCACCGTCGATGCTGCGCTGCGCCAGGGTCAGGCCGATCTCGCGGGTGGTGAAGAACACATAGGGCTTGGTCAGCACCGTGCTCGCCGAGCCCATGCCCGCGACAAACCAGGGCCGCTCGCGCGGATCGAAGCGGTAATCCGGCTTGCCCTCGGTCTTCAGCAGGGCCAGCTCGCGATCATAGAAGCGCCACTCGCCGACGGGCTGACCAGCCTCGCCGAGGCTGATGCTCTGCACCAGGAACGCCGCGCCCTGGGGCGCCTGCAGGCGCTGCTTCACGGCCGGATCGCGCAGCACCCGCACCAGCAGGAACTCGCCGTTCGGATAGCCGACATACACCGCACTGAGCATCTTGTTGGCGTCCAGGCTGGCCACCAGCAAGGGCAAGCGGTCGAGCCGCTCCGGCAGGTTGTCGGCTTGGGCAATCGGGTCATAGGCCAACAGGCGGATCGAGCTCTGCGCCGGATCGATCAAGCGCCGGGCCCGCTCGTTGATGGTGCTGCTCAGCTGGTGCGCAGAATCTCCGGCAGCCGCCACCAGCGCCCGCTCGATGCCGTGATAGCCCTGGTAGGCCAGCCCCCCACCGAGCACCAAAGTGCTGAGCATGATCGCCAGGGCGATCAGCGCTTGCAGGGAGATTCCGCGACCGGGGTTGTTCATGGCTGCCGTCCTTGCTTGGCCAACTCGTAGTGATAACCGCTGTTCAACAACTCATCCGCCAACGCCGGCGGCGCATGCGCGTGCATGATGCCGGCCAAGCTGCCGTCCAGGCGCATGGCCTCGACCAGACGCAACCATGCGGCGGCCTGCGCCGGGCTGAAATGCTTGCGCGCCAGAATCAACCCATGCGGCACCGCCGGGCCCGGCACCACGTCGACGACACGATAGTCCAGCTGCTGCTCGGCCGGTAGCGAGCCGCTGAGGTTGAGATCGTGACCGATCAGGGCACTGACCTCGCCCTCGCGCAGCGCGGCGAAGCGCGCCGTATCGTCGCTGAACTCCAGCACCCGCCCTTCGCCGCGTAACACGCGCACGCCGTTGTCCAGATAGGGGCCATGGCGATAGCCGCGGATCACGCCGAGACGGGCGCCGGTCAGCCGCTCGAACGCATCGAGACTCTCCACCTGCAATGCCAGGCTGGCCGGCAGGATCAGCTTGTTGCGCAGATATAGATAAGGCACGAAAAAGGCGAAACGGCGCCGCTCCGAGGTGGCGATGCCACTGGTCGACATATCCAGCGAGCCCGCCTGCAGACGCGCCCAGATTTCACTGCGCGGCAACAGGCTGATGTCAAAGCGGCAGCCGCTGCGCCGTTGCAGCTCGACGACCATGTCCGGGTCGATGCCCTGCCCTTCGCGGTAGAACACCAGATTCTGATACAGCGCCAACCGGATCGGCTGCTCACAGCCATAACGCTGCGCCGCCTCATCGGCTTGTGCGACAGCCAGCTGCCCACCCAGCAGCAGGCCCATGAGCCAATGCCGGGGGCGATGGAGGGGCAACACGGGGAAATCCACTGTCATCTTGCAATCCATGTGCTGGGGGAAGGTCAGACCGTAGTCAGCCTTGTGCGTTGGCGATTCTTGCCAAAGTGTAATCGGCACCCGGAAAAGCGCAGGGCTTATGCCTTATTGATCGATAAAAGACGCTCAGCATGGTTGCACACAAAAAATGCACCTGCTTAAATCAGGTCGCAAGGTCAGAGTGTGACCAAAGAGTCATACCGACCATCTAAGCGTTTCTTCGGTTATCTGCGCGCTGCGCAAATTGGATTCCTGCCTGGCAAAGACCTTCCACCGAATGCCCTCGCGGCGTCGGCTGGCAAGCCCCTTTGCGATCCTGACCGCTTGAACCAAGTCCAATAAAAAACCTCCAGCCTGACATTCGCTTGTCATGTCCAGGCGCTTTGCTAACTGCCATTAAGCCCGGTGAACGGATACCCCGCTCGCCTTGCCCAAAACTGCGCCAGGAGGAAAACGACATGAGGCCAGAAACCGCCGTCGTTCAGGTACACAAGCACTACCACGTGCACACCGAGTTCTACTCCAGCCCGGCAGCCCGCAAGACCATCATCCTGGTCAACGGCTCCCTGGCGACTACGGCCTCATTCGCGCAGACCATCAAATACCTGCAATCGCAGTTCAATGTGGTGCTCTACGATCAGCCCTATGCCGGACAGTCGAAAGCGCACAACAGCAATCACCAGCCGATCAGCAAAGAGGACGAAGCGCAGATCCTCCTCGACCTGATCGAGCACTTCCGGGTCGATTACCTACAGTCGTTCTCCTGGGGCGGCGTCGCGGCCCTGCTGGCCCTCGCCCAGCAGCCCGCGCGCATCGAGAGGGCGGTGATCAGCTCCTTCTCGCCGCTGCTCAACGAACCCATGCTGGACTACCTGGGCAAAGGCGTCGGCTACCTGCAGGCGGTGGATCGCGAGAGCGTCGGCAAGCTGGTCAATGACACCATCGGCAAGCACCTGCCCTCGCTGTTCAAGCGCTACAACCAGCGTCATATCAGCAGCCTCGCCGAGCACGAGTACCGGCAGATGCACGCGCACATCCACAAGGTGGTCAACCTCGACAGCCACTGCCAGCTGGAATGCCTGGCCGGCATCGAGATTCCCATGCTGTTCGTCAACGGTGAGCGGGACGAATACACCACCGCCGAGGACGCGCGGCTGTTCGCCCGCTACCTCAACGACTGCCAGTTCGCCACCATCGACAACGCCGGACACTTTCTCGACATGGAGCACAAGAACGCCTGGTTGCAGATGCAGCACAGCCTCCTGGGCTTCCTGCAGGCCTCGCCCCGCAGCAACTACCAGCAGCGGCTGACACTCGGCGAAACCCAGGCGATGGCAGTTTGAATCGGAATATGGGCCCGGCAGTACCGAGTCGCTGCATCAAGCGCTCGGTGCGGGCTTCATTTCCAGGCCGACTTCTGGTACAAAGTCACCCGCGAAAAGCGGGCGTCGTATAATGGCATTACCTGAGCTTCCCAAGCTCATGACGAGGGTTCGATTCCCTTCGCCCGCTCCAGATTCTTGTTCCCGCATGTACCTGCATGCAGCGGAAACCCAGAAAAACCGGCCACCGAGCCGGTTTTCTTGTTTCTGAACGCCCCAATTATCTCCACTTATGCGCATGTATTGCGTATGGCAGCCTGTTTGGTTTCATAAAGGCCTAACTTTGCCGTACACGAACCATGAAAAGATCAGACATCAAGCGCCGCCCCCTCGCTGATACGGTCCTAGCTTCACTAGAGCCAGAAACCAAAGAGTATCGAGTGGTCTGTCCCGGAGCTGGTGGACAGGTAGTTAAGAGGTCTGCACATGGATACCCAAGCCTTCCAACACTGGCTGGCACAAGTTCGACGCTCGGCATGTGCAGGACGCACTCAGGCCGTTGATTGATCGAAAATCGGTGCTGTATGGATGGCGCAGCGGTGTACTCCGCCTTTGCCCGAACTCACGGAATCACTCATCAGATGGTGCATGCCACGCTTGGGCAGCGGGTACGCGAGGGAGTTTTCCACATCCAGAACGTCAATACCTATCACAGTCGACTCAAAAGCTGGATGGCCCGTTTCACGCGGTTGCAACCAAGTACCTGATCAACTACCTGGGCTGGCGACGCATACTGGAGCGCTATCGGAAGGCCATTAAGCCCACGCATTGCTTACAAGAGGCAGTTGGCCGTCCCATACAACACGTAACTGGGACATAGCTTTTTAATTATGGTTATGAAGCCAATACAAGGTTGGCCGACTCGTTACCCGCCAGGCGCCCGGCCAATAGGCCAAAAAACGCCAGTACCGGAAGAGTGGCGCAAGCCAAGGCCAGCCACAGCAACGGGGCAAAGCCATGCCCTAGCAAGCTGCCCGCCAGCGCCGGCCCGGCCATGGGACTGAGAGCGAACGCTGCCGGAATCAGCATGATCGAGCGCCGCTGGGGTCCAGGCGGGCAATCGCCGCCGACTGGAAGATGCACCCCCAGGTGAAGCCGACTTCCCAGATCCAGGCGCCAAAGGCGTACATCAGGAAACCCTCGGCATTCCCCAGCAGGAACAGCCCTAGGCAGATCACCGCCAGCACCAGCACATGCGGGGCGCGCAAGCCGAAACGGTCGCCGACCGCCGCCAGGACCAAGGCCGCGCCCCCGCCGAGCAGTTTGAGCACGGCGAAGACGATGCCCAACTCGGTCGGCTGCAATGCCAAACCATGCCCCAGGCGCTCGAGAAAGGCCCAGAGGCCGATCTGCCCGGCACCGAACAGGAAGAAAAAAGCCAGCGCTGCATAAGCCGCTGGCGGAAAACGGAACCGCGCAAACAGGGAACGCTCCTGAACTGGCTCGACCGGTTTGGCAAAATCCTGCCGGCGCGGCAAGGCCAGCGCACTGAGGCTCAACAACAGGATGATCGCGGCCAATAGCAGCGCCGCGCCGGCGTAGTGAAAACGCGCGATGACCAGCGACGGCAAGGCGAACAGCACCGCCGCGACCAGCCCCAGCTCGACGCCCTGGCGCATGCCCAAGGCCCGCTCCTTGTCGGCCATCTCACTCATGATGCGCAGCCCCAGGCAGGTCATCAACGCCGCGAAAAACCGATCACCGCCCACAGCTACAACTGGGCCGCAGCGGGCAGCCATGAGGACGTCAGCTGCGCCAGCGCCGCCCCGAGCGCACAGCCCAAGGTCAGCCAGCGCTAGTTCAGGTGGTCCATAACCACCACGGCCACCCAGGTGCCGAGCAGATAGCCGGTAAAGCACCGGAGCCGAGCATGCCGACTTACCCGGTATCGAAACCGAAGCGGTCGGCCAAGGCGCCGAGCAGAAAGGGCAGGCATTGAACGGCAAACCACCCATGGCGAGGCGAAACTGCTCGCCAAGATGCTGGTCAGCCTTTGCGGCCGCTCATAGCCATTGCCCTCTCCGGCTCGCGATCAGCTTCAGCGCCGATCGACGGTGACGATTTCGCGGCGTTCGGCCATGCTCGCCGGTACTTTGTCCTCGTCCATGAAGAACTGCTGATACCACTCGCGCAGCTGATAGACCGGGCCGTCGGTTTCAGCCAGCACTGGGTTGTCGATGCGGATTTTGTTCTTCCAAATCGCCACGTCCTGGTAGAACGATTCGCGGTTGCCGGTCACATAGCCCTTGGCGATCTCGTTGTTCTGCTCCTCGGTAAAGCCCTCCACGCGCTTGACCATGCAACCGAAGCGCAGCACGAAGCTATTCGGCGTCACCGGCACATGGCTGTTGAGGAGGATGGCGTGAATCTCCACGCCACCAAAGTTCGAGCTGATGCGCGTGAAGTGAGTGGCCGGACCGTAGTAGGCCGACGGGGCAACTAGACCACCGCCCAGACGCTCGGAATCGCCATGGAAGATCTGCTGGCCGATATGGCCTTCGAAGATATTGGCGAAGTAGGTCGTCGGCGTACCATGCACCGGACCGAAGTGATGGGCATCAACCAGATTGTCGACCAACTCGCGCGGGTTGGTGTCGATTTCCATGATGTCGATGTTCCAGTTGTGGATCCACGAGTCATCGTCCATTTCCGGCAGATGCGGGATGACCACGCCTTCGCGCGGCGGCTTACCCTCGGGGTTGTTCCACACGAACAACAGGTTGTTCTCTTCGCAGGTCAGCCAGCTCTTGGTCTTGGCTTTCGGCGGGATGCGCTTGCAATAGGGGATTTCCGCGCACTTGCCAGCGGCATCGAATTTCCAATGGTGGAAGGCACACACCAGACGGTCGTTCTCGATAGTGCCCTGGGACAGGTCGGCACCCATGTGTGGGCAGTAGGCATCAAGAACGTTGATCTTGCCATCGCTGGTGGCGAAAGCGACCAGACGCGTACCGAAGACATTGAGGGTATGTGGCTTGCCATCACGATACTGGGCCGCATCGCCCAGGCAGTGCCAGCCACGGGCATAGCGATAGGGTTCTAGCACGTTCTCAACTTTGATCTCGGCGAGTTTCGTCATCATTATTGTCCTCTATAGAAACGCCACGATTTAACTCACCTGCCCTGATTAACCTTACGGAGTACAAGTGATTCAACTTTGGGCATCTTCGACCACTGGCGCGTGCAACTCATCCTCCGCTTGGACTAGAGAAAACCGGACTGACTCTCAAGAACCGCCCGCCGCACCCTCCAGCGCCGGCCCGACGTAGCGCGCAGCCAACTGCTCGGGCGGGCTTTCATGGCTGCTCACCCGCATGCTGACCTCAGCCGGCCAATCGCTTTCGGGTGCTCGCGCACCCTCCTCCAGCCATAACGACAGCATGGCGTCATAGCCGAACGCGACGCCGGGATAGGCCTGGAACAGATCCAAGGTCACGCGCCGCACGCCTGGGCCGGCAGCACCCAGTGCCGTGCCGTGGGCCGCGAGACGCCGGGCGAAGCTTGGCGCCGCTTCGTCGCCGCGCTTGAACAGCAGAAGCTGGCGGCTACAGACGAAGTGCTCGGCGTCCCGCGGCGGGCCAAACAGCAGGCTTTCCACCGCGGCGGCTGGGCGCATGAGTTCGCGCGGCATCATGAAGCGCTGCTCGTCCTCCCGCAGGAGGACACCGGCCGGCGAGTCGAGGACGTCCTGACTGCGGAAACCGACCGCGACCTCGAACTCGCTGAGGCAATCGAAATCGACCTCGGGCTCCGAGCCGAGCAAGTGATTGCGCACATAGCGCTGAAACGGGAGGTAGCGCATGGCCAACAGGCAGTGCTGGCGCTCGTAATAGTCGCGAAAGGCCTCGCGTGGCAGATCGGCACGTCGACTGATCAGGCAAACCGACTTCATGTTTGGCATGGCACCTCCGGGTCAGTTGCGGCACGCCTGGCATGCCGCAGGGGTTCAGGCGTGCCGCCAGTCGGGCACGATGCCGTGCTCCAGGGCGAACGGCTGCGCCGCGATGGTCCGTCGCTGGTAGTCGACCGCTTGCTCAGCCGTGGCCAACCAGAGCATCACCGCCGCCGGCACCTCGGGCGGCGCCGAACCGGCGCGCAGGGCGATCAAGCCACGGTCGCCGATGGTGGCCTTGAGTGCGTCGGTGGTCACCACGCCGGGGTTGACCGTGTAGGCACGAATGCCGCGCTCACCCAACTCGATCGCGAGCACCCCGGACAACCGCGAAACCGCTGCCTTGCCCGCACCGTAGGCATAGCCCCAGCCACCCTTGCTGGCGGCAATCGGTGGGTCGCTCTCGCCGGCACCGGAGGTGACGTTGATCACCACCCCGCCGCCCTGCTCGAGCATGCCCGCCACCACCGCGCGGGTGAGCAGGAAAGGCGTCATCACATAGCCCTGGAGAACCCGTTCCAGGGTCTCCGCCTGCAATTCCATGAAGGGCAGGTTGAGATCGCTGCCCTGGTAGACGGCATTGTTGACCAGCACGTCGATGCGGCCGAACTCGGCGAACACCGCCGCGCTGGCACCGAGCACCGAAGCACTGTCGAGCAGGTCCATGCGCACCACCAACGCCTTGCGACCGAGGGCGCGGATCGCCGCAGCGGTGCCGTTGAGGCTGCCCGACAACGGCTTGCCGTCGGCATTGCGCAGCGCATGGGCATGGCTTTCGCCTTCCTCCAGCGTGCGCGCACTGATTGCCACATCGAAACCGGCACGGGCGAAGGCCAGCGCCGCCTCCCGCCCGATCCCCCGGCTAGCGCCGGTAATGAATGCCACCTTGGCCATTATTTTTCTCGCTCGATTGGGTCTCAGAAGCGTGTTGGACGAGCCATCGCATCCATGCCGCCATCGACGAACACCACGCTGCCATGGATGAAACCGGCCTGGGGCGATTGCAGGAAGGCCACCAGCGTGGCGATCTCTTCGGGATGGCCGGCGCGACCCAGCGGCGCGACGAATTGGCGGGTCGCCTGACCGAACCGCGCATCTTCCAGGGACGCCTGGTGCAGCGGCGTTTCCACGGCGCCCGGCGCCACCACGTTCAGGCGAATGCCCAGCTTGGCCCAGGCCACGGCCTTCTGCCGGGCATTGCAGGTGACCGCGTATTTCGAGCCGGCATAGGCCGCCTGCGGCTGACCGAGGGCGTTGGCCAGTTCCAGCGCCTGACCCTCGTCGCCGGCCAGCATTGCCGCCACCATTGGCTGGTCGGCACTCGCATAGGTCGAAGCGACCGAACCGATGACCAGCGCCGCCGGCTGCTCGCCTTTGGCCAAGGCATCGGCCAAACCGTCGAGCAACTCGCTGACGCCGAAATAATTGACCGCCAGGATGATGCCGCACGAAGGCGCGGTCACACCGACCCCGGCGCAGCAGATCAGGCCATCCAGCACGCCGCCACTCTGCTCGAGCACGCTGGCGATGGCCGCCTGCCGGCCAGCGTGGCTGGACAGGTCGGCGATGACTTCGGCGTTGGCCCGGTCGATCCCAATGATCCGGTGCCCGGCGGCGCGTAGTGCCGCGCAGACCGCGGCGCCAATTCCGGAAGCGGAACCGGTGACTGCTGTAACAGGCATAAAGTCTCTCCTCGTTCAGTAAGCATCAGGTGCACAACGACGCCTCAGGCGCTCGCCACACCTACAGAGTTCTCGGGCCCGCAATCGATCGGCGCTGAGCGCCTGAACCGTTCGCGCGCCCAGCGCAGGGCGGGGCTCCGCGCGCTGATGCGATGGAGGCTAAGTATCTGCAGGGCATGAGGCGGGCAACATCGTCCGCACGGACTACAACCGGCCGGCCCATTTCCCGGCGCAACGCAAAAGCCCCAGGCGCTTGGAAACGACCGGGGCTTGGGGGGTTATAAGCTTTAAACAGAGCTGCGCAGGGCAGGCTCAGGCGCTACGGCGTTCCGAGTGGGCGAGGTGCAGTTCCGGAGCTTCGACCTTGTCGGCCGCCGCCAGCAACGCCAGTTTCGGCTTTCCCAAGGCGACCACGCTGTTGAGGAGGATACGCACCAGTTCCGTCTGTCGGCGTACGCCGGTCTTCGAGAAAATCGAGCGCAGGTGCGCACGGGCCGTATTGCGGCGGACGTTCAGCACCTCGGCCGCCTCTTCCAGCGACAGGCCGTTGGCCAGCTCCATGGCCAGAGCGGTTTCCGCCCGGGTCAAGTTGAATAGTTGCTTGGTCACCACTTCGCTGGCTATCGACTTGCCCACCGCATCGCGGATGTACACCACCGCGGCCGGTTTGCCTTTGCCCTCGGCCCAGTCCAGCGAAGGAATCGCCTCGACCACCAGGCCAAAGCTGACCTGCCCGGACGGCCGCGCCACCGACATCGCCTCGGCCACAGCCCGGCCCTCTTCGCCCTCGCGCGCGAACGCATTGCGGACCAGCCGCTGCAACTCGCGGTTATCGCTCGGATAGGTGGCTTCCAGACGACCACCGACCAACTTCAGGCCATCGGATAGATCGAGGATTTCCTTGGCCACCGGATTGACCTTCAAGACACTGCCGCTCTCGTCGAGCACGATGGTTGCCACCGACAGGCGGCTGATCGCCTGGGCGTACAACTCGCCCAGCGACTCGCTGCGATCCAGCAAGTTGTGCATGTGCAGCGCACGGCGCAAATGCGGCAAGAACATCTCGCAGAGGGCACATTCTGCGGCGGAGAATTTCGGCGCCGACTTGGGCCGGGTGATGCGGAAGCGAAAATTGCCGCCCTCCGGCGTGGAGATGTTCGCGCCCATCACGTGGAACACGCCTTGCTGGGAGCAAACCTGCTTGAAGTAGGCCGAGTGCTCCCATTCCGATTCGCTCATCACATCATCGACCGTGAAGACCCGGTCCATCGGCTGGTTGATGAAGGGGTTCATGGTCTGCGGGTAGACCTGGTAGCTCACCTCGCCCTCATCTTTGAAGTCGCCGGCCGCGATCATCAGCCCCATGTCCGGCTGCTCGGGCACCCGCAGGATCAGGGTGACGTAGTTCGCCTGGAACAGCTCGCGCACATGGCGCAAGGGGTGCGCCATGTGCTTGGGGTCGAGCGCGCCGTCATAGAACTCGCCAATGACGCGATCATACTCGGCCAGATCCAAACCCATCGCCGCCAGGGCCTGAACGCTCAAGGTGAGTTTTTCCACAGCCTGTCTCCTCGCTTGGGCTAAGCACATTGGCCTGCCCTTTTTATTTTTATGATTTCGACCCGCTCGCCGGGCCCAATCAAGATGCCAGTCGGTCCTCTGGATAGTGCCACAGCTCCAGCCCGGCACAAGACTACTTAGACAGAAGGTTAACCATCGATACGCCAGCCAGCATCACAGCTTATCTGCTGCGGCGAACAGCACGTTCCTCTCAGGCATCCTCCGCCACTACAGATTGTTTTAGCGAGTAGTCGCGACCAGTGACTTGTGGCTGCTCAGCCGCTGCGACCTTCACCGCGACCAGGCGCCGGCTCTGATTGAACCAGGCGGCCAGGGCTGGCAGGAGGAAGATCGCGCCGAGCACGTTGACCAGGAACATGAAGGACAGCAACACGCCCATGTCGGCCTGGAACTTCAGTGGCGCGAAGGCCCAGGTGCAGACACCGATGGACATGGTCAGCGCGGTGAACACCGCCGCGGTGCCGCGCTGGCACATGGCCTCGTAGAACGCATGGCGCAGGTCTGCCCCTTCGGCCATTTCGTGCTGGATACGCTCGTACAGGTAGATGCCGTAGTCGACCCCGACCCCGACGCCCAGCGCCATCACCGGCAGCGTTGCGACTTTCAGGCCGATGCCGAGCATAGCCATCAGGGCGTTGCAGAGGACCGCGACGATCGCCAGCGGCGCCAGAATGCACAGCACCGCGCGCAGGGAGCCGAACGTCAGCCAGCAGAACAGCCCTACCGAGCCGAACAACGCCGCCAACATCACCACCTCGGCGCGCTTCACCGCCTCGTTGGAGGCCGCCATCACCCCGACGTTGCCGCCGGCAAGCAGGAACTTGGTCTCGGGAACCTCCACCTCGGCGATGATCCGCTTGGCCTCCTTGACCACATGGGCCACGGTGGCACCGTCGTGATCGGTGAGGAACACCAAAATCTGCATCTGCTGGCAACCATCGGTCACCAGGCCATCATCCGGCATGTAGGCGCGCGAGCCCTGGCTCAAGCCCCGGCTCGACCCCGGAATCGCCGCCCAGCGCGGGTTGCCTTCGTTGTTGCCGGCAATCATCACCTTGCCCATGCCCGCCACGCTTTGCACCGATTGCACGCCGGTCACGGTGCGAATCTGGAAGTCGAAGGCTTCCACCGCACGCATGACCTGCGGCGTCAGACAGGCTTCCTCGGTGCCCTGCGCCTGCACGAACACCGCCAGGACATCGAGGCCGATGGAGTAGCTGCTGATGATTTTTTCGTTGTCCTGGTTATAGCGCGAGTCGGCGCGCAACTCCGGTGCGCCGGCGCCGATATCACCGACCTCGAGTTGACGCGCCTTGACCACCCCGAACCCCAGCAGCAGCAGGCTGAGAGCGAACACCGCCAGCGCCGGGCGTGGCTCGGCCAGGGCCGACAGCCGCCACCACAGCGGGTGCTTGTCCTGTTGCGCGACGCGCTCGCGGTTAAGCACGCTGCGCTCCAGATGCAGGTGCGAAATGATGATCGGCAGCATCATTTTGTTGGTGATGATCATCAGCATGACGCCAATGCAAGCCGTCACCCCCAGTTCGTGGACGATGGGGATATCGATCATCATGATCACCGCAAATCCCAGGGCGTTCATCAACAGCGCCAGGGAGCCGGGAATGAAAATCTTGCAGAACGCCGCCCGCGCCGCCTGCACCGAATCGCTGCCGGCGAGCACTTCCTGCTTCCAGGCGTTGGTCATCTGTACCGCATGGGAGACGCCGATGGAGAAGATCAGGAACGGTACCAAAATCGACATCGGATCGATGCCCAAGCCCAGCAACGGCAAGAGGCCGAGCAACCAGACCACCGGCAGCAGCGCCACCACCAAGGCGACCACGGTCAACTTCAGCGAGCGAGAATACAACCACAGCAACAGGCCGGTAATCAGGAAGGCGACGACAAAGAAACCGATGACGGTGATCAGGCCATCGACCACGTCGCCGACCAGCTTGGCGAAGCCGACAATATTGATTTCGATCTTGTCGTTGCTGTATTTGGCGCGAATATCCTCCAGGCGCTTGGACACCTCGACATAGCTCACCGCTTTGCCGGTCTTCGGATCGATATCCTGCAGGTCGGCGCGGACCAGCGCCGACTTCAGGTCGTTGGCGACCAGCCGCCCGACTTGCCCGGATCTGGCGGCATTGCTGCGCACCTGGGCCAGGTCCTCGGCGGAGCCGGCAAAGCGCGGCGGCACCACGACGTCGCCAAAGAAACCCTCTTCGGTGATTTCGACGTAACGCACATTGGCGGTGAACAGCGAGGTTACGCTGGCGCGGCTGACGCCAGAGATAAAGAACACATCGTCGGTGACCTTTTGCAGCGTATCGAGGAACTCGGCGTTGTAGATATCACCCTCGCCCTTCCACTTCACGCTGACCAGAAAGCGGTTCGCGCCGGTGAAGTACTGGCTGAACTTCAGGAAGTTGAGCATGTACTCGTGGCGCACCGGGATCTGCTTGTTAAATCCTGGGTCCAGTTTGGTGTGGGTGGCGCTATAGCCCAAGCCCAGCGTCAGCAACAGAAACACGGTCATAAACAGCTTGCGGTGCGCCATGAGCAAATCGGCGCAGCCCTCGACCTTGCGCTCTATCCAGGATTTACCTTGCTTCATCACTAGCCTCTCACTTGCCAAGTGCAGCAACGCTGACACCGGGACCTTGGGACACACCGCGTTCACCGCCCACCAACACCTGCTGGGCGCCAATCACTATTGCTGAAGTCAACGTACCCAGCCCTGGCTGGCGGCTGGCCTCGAGCAGACGCCCGCGGCCATCCAGGCGCACCAGCGAGCTGCCCGCCCCGACGATCAGCACACCGGCGTTGTTCGGCAGCAGCACATGACCGTAGAGCGGCAACTTGTTGCCGACCTTGACCTCCTCCCAGCTGTCGCCGAAGTTGTCGCTGACGAACACATGCCCGCGCATGCCATAGGTCACCCAGCGCTGCGCACTGAGGCGGACCACACCGAACAGCGAACCGTTATAGAAAGAGGGCAGGGTCTGCCAATGCTGGCCGGCATCGGAGCTGCGCAACACCAGGCCCTGCTCGCCGACCAGCATGCGGCGACCATCGGCGCCACCGTCCATGCCGTTGAGGTGCGCACTGTCGACCTCCAGCGGCAAGGCGTTCCAGGTCAGGCCGGCGTCGTCGGACTGGTAGAACTTGCCGAAGCTGCCGAATGCCAGCACTCGATTGCCGCCGGCCGCCCAGATACCCAGCAGCGGCTCACCCTGCTCGGCCTCGAAACGAACCTCCTGCCACGTGGAACCGGCGTCCTGCGAGCGCAGGATCAAGCCATCATGTCCGACCGCAAGCAGCTGCTCGGCGGACACGGCCACCAGGCCGGTCAAGGACACATGGCGCTGCGGCTTGACCAGCGCTTGCTGCCAGGAGCGGCCCTGGTCGTCGCTCAGCATAATGGTCCCGCGCTCGCCCACCGCCACCTGGCGCTTGTCCAGATTGAGCAGGGCATTGATATGCACCCGATCCGCGCGCAGCTGGGTATCAGACGGCGTTTGCGGATCACGCGGGGCAAAGGCGAACGCAATGCCCCCCGCGACAATGGCGCAAACCAGATAGGCGATCAGTGAACGCATGATCGCCTCCATGCTGCAACGTTTAGGCGCTCGACGAAGTTCATGCGGCTACCCTCTTGTTCTTGTTAGTAGTCATTAACCTCGCCGATCAAGCACAGCGAGTACAGCGAAGATTGACTGGCCCCGATAGTCCGCCCGCTCTGTTCCGGGCACATCGTCCAAATGGCCTATCCGTGGAGTGAGCGACGGACGGGTCGGTCAGCAGATCTCGAACAGGCCGGCGGCGCCCATGCCACCACCAATGCACATGGCCACTACCGCGTAGCGCACGCGGCGGCGGCGCACTTCGAGCAGGGCGAAGCCATTGACGTTCAGATGGTCGAGGGGGATGCCGAGCACGGCAGTGCAGTGGCTGCCAGTCCGGGGCGCTGCCGACCACAGCGCTGCGCTTCGGCGCGGGGAGAATATCCAGTGGTCACAGACCTGACGCCGCGGCAGGGTCAGCAGGGCTCTGCGCAGCCGACTAGTCCGGGCAGCAGACACTGCCCGGACTGGTTCTTAGAACCTGTTTACGATCTCGCGAGCTAGGGCCAGACAAGGCGAAATCGGGCGAAGAAGCGCAGTTTACGTGTTGTAAATGAGCATGACTCGCTACGCTCGCCCCTTCGGGGCCGCACTGAAGTGCGTTAGCCGCAAGCGGCTTCTGAGCCCGATTTCAACGCCGTATGGCCGACGAGCAGCAGATCGTAAACAGGTTCTTAGAGCGAGTACTTGAGCGACAGCGTCGCATAGTCCCGGTCGGCCAGTTGGCGCTTGATCGGGTCAGCCTCGCCGAGGAAGGCGTTGTAGGCCAGCTCGACCTGCAGGTTTCCCAGGTACTTGAAGGTGGTGCCGACGGTCAGGCGGCGGTCACCCTGGGCACCCGAGATGGCGCCAGACATGGGGGTCGAACCTTCCAGGACCTGGGAAAAACGAACCGGCACGTCGAGATCCCAGGCCGTGGCCACACCTGGATAGGAGAAAATCGCAACGGCCGAATAGGCCGTGGAGGTCTGGCTCTGCCATTCGCTTTCATTCTTGAAGGTGAAGTCATCGAAGCCGTTGACGTCCTCCACGCTGTCGGCACGAACATGAACGATCTCGCCGAGCAGGGTGGTCTGGCTGGACCACGGGCGGTCGCCCAGGATGCGCATGAAGGACAGCTGCATCTGCTGGCCCTTGCCCTTGGCCGCAGTCGGGCCACCAGGCGTAGTCACCTGGATCGGAGCGCCATCGCGATACGACCACTCGCCGCTCACCTGGGTGTCGCCGAGCCTGGTGGTGAAGCTCGCGCCGGTGAGGTGGATATCCTCGAAGTAGTTGACCCGGTAGCCCAGCGGACCGGTCGGCGGGAAGATGATATCGACACCGGACGGGTTGCGGTCATGGTAGTTGATGCGGAACAGCGACAGCTCCAGATCCCCGATTGGCCGGTAACGCATCTGGAGGCCCCACTGTCCGCTCGAGCGCGGTTCATCGGTCCCCGCGTAGGGAATGTCGAAGAATCCCGCCTTCAGAACCTCCCGCCCCGGCCCGATGACATCGACAGTGGAGAGATAGCTGCCTACCGGCGGCAGTTCGTTGCCAGTCCACTCGTACTGGGCATAGCCGCCCAAGGTGAACGTCTCATTGATGGTCCACTGGGCGGATACCTGGCCCACGGGCAGCAGCACGTCCTTGGTTTCCACGCCCGGCAGCGAGGCCTTGACCACGTCGACCGGCGACTGGGCACCGGACACGCCCGGGAAGAGCAGGCTATCACCCCAGACGACCATGTGCTCACCGGCCTTGGCGTCGATGCGCTGCCCACCCTCGGTGGTCCAGCCTTTGAAGACATAGGCGTCCAGGATGCGGCTACGACCGCCGGCATAGTGTTTCGTATCGCTGGTGAACTCGTTGAAATCACCGGACTTGTTCACGGTATCAGGCGCATCGTTATCGTTGCTGCCGTGGTAGACCGCGTCATAGAAGGTGGAGCCGCGCAGCACTGCACCATAGTCGTCCTTGCGCAGGATCAGCTCGCCGAGGGCCCCCACGCTGTTGTTGACCAGCGAGCCTTTGTCGAAGTTGCGGTCACCGTCATCGCTGTTGATCTGATCAGGAGCGATCAGGGCACTGGCCTGGCCCTCCGTGCGCACGCCCATGCCGTAGCTGCCGGTGATCGCCCAGTCGAGAGTGGCTCCATTGTCGAACTCGATGGTTTCTCCCGCCTGCGCCTGGCCATTGGCCAAGGCAATGGCAGCCACCAGCCCCATGAGCGGGAAGCGTTGGGCAAACAGAGCCCTGCGAAGCAGATTGTTCTTATTGTTCATGCTGCTTGTCTCCTAATGTTGGCCATCTGGCCGCGTCGAATTTCCAAACGTCATCTGCCCTCTGCGTCCTCACCCCGGAACGCAGCCGGGCGGCGTCACCTCAGGCATGCAGGTGGCGCTTGACCTGGTTTTCGGTGCTGATGAAGGTGGCGCCGCTCTCGCAGGCGAAGGCGTGTACGTAGGCTTCGGCATCCAGGCAGACCTCGGGAGCCAGCAGGCCCTGGCCGGAAACCTTGCCAGCCAGCCATGCCTCGATGACCAGTCGCGCACAGGTCGGCGTCGGGTCGGCGGTGCTGTCCTCGCTCGCTGTCACCGGCAGATTGATGTGGTACTCGAGCACGTTGCGGATTTCGGCGCCGTTGCGCTCACCCACCACCTCCACGCGGGTGGCGACGGCCCAGGGTTCATCCGAGAGGTCCACGGCCAGGCTCTTGCGACCGGCTTCGCTGGCCAGGTGATGGGTCAGGAACTTGAGCGGCGAGATGCCAAGGCCATCGATCACCTCGGAACTGCCCAGCCCCAGGTCGAGCAGGGAGCGCCACACTTGCGAGCCGGCTTCGGGGAAGAAGGCGATCCGATTGGTCACCTGATCCAGACCCTTGATGAAGTGCGGCAGGGTGACCGTTTCGCCATGGCCGATGAAGAACGACGGATAGGCCTTGAAGGGCGCGGCATAGGGCACTTCGAGCCGACCGCCCCAGCCCGGCATCTGGCGGTACTCGCCGTCGATGAACTGCATCACCTCGCCAGCGGTGATATGCACCATGTGGTCGACGACCGCCGGCGAGAGGGCCTCCGGCATGAAGGGCACGGCGGTCGCCAGATGGATTTCACGCACCTTGTCGAGGCGGTCGGCGAGCAGTTTGGCCATGACGTTGGTCAGCCCTGGCGTCGAGCCGCAACCGATGATCAGCTTGATCCCCGCCGCCAGCGCACGCTGATGCCAGGACGGATCGAGGAACAGCTTCTCGGCCACATCGTGGTCGTCGTTGATGTCGATGTAGTCGACCCGCGCCCGCAGCGCAGCTTCGATGACCGGAACGGCACAGCGGTAGAACGGTCCCACGGCGTTGAACACCAGATCGACGCCGTCGAGCAACTCGTCCAGGCAGGCGGCGTCCAGCACGTCGGCGCGCACGCCGCGGACTCGCGGGCCCAGCTCGGCAGCGAGCTTCTCGGCGTTACCCTGATCAAGGTCGCCAACCACGCATTCCAGCTCGGGGTGGCGCGGTACCAGCTGCCGCGCCACGTTGGCGCCCACGTTGCCGCATCCCAATAGCAAGACTCTCATTCTTTCTTCCTTATCCGGTTGTTCTTCTATAAAGCGTTTACCCTGCGGGCCCCGCCCGCTCGGGCATCAGATGCGATTGAACTTGTCGGCCAGCCTCGCCAGTGGAATCAGCACACGGCGGATCTTGGTTTCGTACAGACCGGGGCATTGCACGGCCTTGGGGGTTTCCAGCGGGAGCAGACAGTCGTCCGGGCGGTCGCGGACCAGCGAATCGGCCAGGTTGATGCCCATCATCGGCCCCATGACATTGCCCCAGGAGCCGAAATTGTTCAGGGCCAGCACGCCATCGGCGAGCTGGTACAACTTCGGGTAGGAGTCCTCGTAAACCGAGGACGAATTGGCGGTCATGCCCGTCCAGTAGGACTCCAGCTCGATGGGCATGTCGCGCAGTTGCGGGAAGGTGCGGCGCAGGTAGCGCAGCAGGTAGGCGAAATAATCCGTCGCCCGCTGCGCGCGGCCCACCCCCGGAATGGTCGCCGTGATGAGTCGATTGCGACCGTCGATGACCAGCGGATACAAACCCCCCGGATGCTGCGTGATGGCGACCCGGGCCGGATTGACGATATCCAGGACCGCCTGCGGCAACGGCCGCGTCGCCAGACCGCAGGACACCAGTGGGTACTGCGTGCGGTTCAGCTCCGGGAAGAAGGCATTACCGGCATGCCCATTGGTACACATCACCACCCGCTGCGTACGCACACTGCCGATGGCCGTGCGCACGTGCCAGGACGACCCGCTCCGCTCGCAACCCACGACGCTGGAGTTGCCGTACACCCTGGCGCCCAGGCGGGCGGCGGTGGCGATCATGCCGTTGGTAAAGAGAAAGGGATTGACTCGTCCGCCTTCGCGCCAGTGGACGCCGTAGCTGTAGGTGCTGGTGCCGAGCAGTTCCTTGAGGCGCTCCGCGCCGACCAGATCCACGTCGTAACCGAAGGCCTTCCACTTCTTCACCTTGTCGTCGAGCGCGGCGTGCCTCTGGAAAGCTGCAGCGACCATGCCGGACTTGACCGCATCGGCCTCAATCCCATGCTTGCGCGACAGATCGAAGACCACGTCGCGGTTCTCGATGAAGTAGTCGGTAAAACGCCGCCCGCCATCGGCATGGGCACGCAGAGGGTCGAGCGAACCCAGGTAAGGCTGCACATGCCCGGCGTTGCGGCCAGAGGCGCCGCTGCCCGGCTGGTCGGCTTCCAGCACCACGACCCGTACACCCCTTTCGGCCAGACGCAAGGCCAGCGAAGACCCGGCCAGCCCGGCGCCGACGACCACCACATCCGCCTCGATGTCTTCATCCAGCGCCGGGTAGGCCGGGATTTCCCGCGGCAGCGGCCAACCGCTGAAGCGAATAGGCACCAGCCCCGACTCGTATGCATCCGCTACTGGAAAGACTGGAACCTGTCCCGCCTCTGCACCCCGATACTCTCGCCCACTCACCGCTGCCTCCTCAAACTCACTGCAAAACTCCTCGCATCGAACTGCTGGAGGCTGAGCGGGATCTCACCGCCACTGCCTGCCACAGCGATTTCGATCCTATCGGGGGGGCAAATCGATGCTCCAGTACCAAATGGCACTGCTGAAGGGGATCGGCCGCTGGTTAGACTCCGGGCCAGGCATCCCGCCCCATCGCACATCGGAGACCAAGAACAATGAAGAGAAAAGGTGTTGCGCTTGCCGCAGTACTGGCGATCAATGCAGGCCTGATCGCCAGCGCCCACGCCAAGGTAAGCCCCGAGGAAGCCGCCAAGCTCGGCAAGGAACTCACCTGCGTCGGTGCCGAGCGTGCCGGCAACGCGGATGGCAGCATTCCCGAATTCACCGGCAAGTACCTGGGAGAGGTGCCGGGCTGGCCGCACAAGCTGTACGCCGGTGACCAGCCGATTGACCCCTACGCCAACGAGAAGCCGATCCTGGTGATTACCGCGCAGAACGTGGATCAATATGCCGAACGCTTGAGCGATGGCCAGAAGGCCATGTTCAAACGCTATCCGGAAACCTACAAGATCACCGTTTACCCCGGGCACCGCGACTTCCGTTATCCGGACTACGTCTGCGATCGCGCCAAGAACAATGCCTTGAATGCTGAGCTCGAGAACGATGGGATGGGTATCAAGGGCCTGGGCCAGGTTCCTTTCCCGATCCCCAAGAGCGCCCTGGAAGTGTTGTGGAACCACCTGCTGCCGGTGCGTGCCTGGACCGAAGACAGCATCCGCGACATTGCCAGCGTGCAGGCCAACGGCCAGATCGCCTGGGGCAGCACCTGGATACGCAGCCTGGCCCTCTCCAACGATCCGAAACACGAGCCGAAGAGCGCCGATGGCTGGTCGGCTTTGGTGTGGAACACCACACTGAAACCGGAGCGCGACAAGGGTGCGATGACCATCGCCCACGAGCCTTACAACTACGCGACCAGCAGCCGTCGGGCCTGGGGCTACAACCCCGGAACTCGCCGCGTGCGCCTGTCGCCTGGCTTTGGCTTCGACCAGCCGATGCCCGGCACCAACGGCACCATGATTCTCGACGAGGACACGCTGTTCAACGGTTCACCTGAACGCTACGACTGGAAGCTGCTGGGCAAACGCGAGATGTACGTTCCCGCTAACACCTTCAAGGCCAACAGTGGCGAGCTCAAGTACGCCGACATTCTCACGCCGAACCATCCCAACCCTGACGTGATTCGCTATGAACTGCGTCGTGTGTGGGTCGTGGAAGCGGATCTGCGCGAGGGCTATCGCCACCTGTACAGCAAGCGGACCCTGTTCATCGACGAAGACACCTGGAGCGGTGTCATGGCGGATAACTACGATGCTCAGGGTGAGCTGTGGAAATTTGCCATCGTCGGCTACTACTACCACCCCGACATGAGCGCCTGGCAATCCGGCAGCGCCTTCTATCACGATCTCAGCTCCGGTCAGTATGTGGGTTACAACATGTCCAACGAAGCGAAGCGTGGGCCTGTTCTGGATGAGGGCAAGTTCGATCGCAGCATGTACACGGCTGACGCCATTCGCGGTCTAGGTCGTTGATTGTTGCAGGGGCAGGCAGCATCCGCTGACTGCCCCTGAGCTCCGTCGCACAAAACGAAGCCGCTCTCCCTCGGGAGAGCGGCTTTTTTGTGGGCCACTCGATGCCGGGGGCATTCCTGATAGCACCAGCTCAATGCCTCGCGAGACCAGAGCAGGCTCTTAGTCTCATCGGACGATGCCAGCCCCCTGTCGAATCGGTTCAATCCTGAATTCATGGGGCCTTGCGGCTTCCCGGCCGACAGATCAAGTGCCGGGTGGCGGCCAGGCCAGCGCGACATCATCGAGCAGCACCAGGCGGACGGCTAGTCAGTGAGCAGCTTGCGGAAAGCTTCCTGAGTCGTCGGAGAACGGCAATGCCAATCTGCAAAGACCGCACAGTCAGCGTTGCCGGCATCGGGCAAGGCAAGACTCATACCCCTGCCTTCGCCGCTGCGAACGCCAAGGTGCAGGTCAACGACCTCGCCACGGCCGTAGCTGCGCCAGCGCAGAATACGTACGGCAGCCTGGCAGTTTTGAAGCGCCCGGTGACGCCGTCTGCGGGCGCTGGCGGTGCTGTTCTGTCCGAGTTGATCGGACTGGTTTATGAGGGGCTGAACGAAGCCACGCCCTGGGCCGGCCTGGCCGAGCGCCTGCGGCATGTACTGGCGGCGAGCAATGTCACGGTCACCCTGCATCACTTCAATGATCGGCCATACGATATCCAGGTGATGTCCGTCGCGCAGGACGACGATACGGACTGGCAGCTGGCGGAAAGGGTCTACCGCGAGCGCTTCTCGCATATCGAGCTGGTCAATCCCAAGTCGCTGATGCCGGGCGATACCATCGTCTTCGGTCCGCGAGATGTGGAACCGGAGTGCGCCGCGCGCATGGAGTTTATAAATCTCGCCAGCTGTCTCAGGACCTGCTTTGCCGAGCCCGGAGGCATGCGGTGCTGGGTCGACGTGATCCGAGGGCGGACTGTCCCGGAGCATCCTTTTTCGGCCGGCGATCTAGAGCTGATCAGGGCGCTGCTGCCCCACCTCTCCCGCGCCCTCGAGCTCTATGCCAGGCTCAAGCGGCAGGAAGCGGAGAAGCTGATCTACGAAGGCTGCCTGGACCATCAGGTCCTGGGCTGCCTGCTGCTCGATGGCGATGCCCGGCTGCTCTGCGCGAACCAGGCTGCCAGAACCATCATCGACAAGCATCAGGGCATCGAGCTGAGCCATGGTCGCGTGCAGCTGCAGGATCGCGCGGGCCAACGTGCGCTGGACAAGGCGATCGCCAATGCCATCGCGGCCAGGGAGCCGGACGGCGGGCACTACCATGGCAAGCTGGTGCGCTTGCATGCGCAGGATGGCGTGCTGCTGGGCATGCTGGCGATGCCGGCACCACTGTTCGATTACTACCAAGGCCGGCATGTGCCGAGCGTGATCATCCACCTCTCGGAGCTGACCGAAAACCTGGCCATGCAGCAGGTCTCGGGGGGCTCTCCGGCGGAACTGATAGCCCAGCTGCTGGACCTGACGCGTCAGGAAGCCCGGCTGGCCGAGTTACTGGCCTGCGGCCAGAGCATCAGCGAAGCCGCCGGGCAGATGGGTATTGCGGTGACCGCCGCGCGCAATTACTCGAAGAACATCTACGCAAAGCTGGGCATCAAGGGGCAGACCGATCTCGTGCGGATCCTCTTCAAGAGCTTCGCCCTTCTGCGCTGAGTCGCGCCCCCCTGTCAGTTAGTAGGCCGTTGAAAAACGGCCTACTTTGCCGATCCGGCCTGCTAGGCGGCGGCGCGGGGCCGTTGCTGCATGGCAATCGGCAGGGTTGCCACGGCCGCAATGCCCGCACAGAGCAGCAGGGCAAGGGTATAGGTGCTGGTCGTGTCGACCAGATAGCCGACAGCTGCCGGGCCGAACGCTGCACCGAGCCCGCCGATCAGGTTGCCGATACCGAGCAGACTGCCGAAGTTGCGCTGCCCCACGGCTTCCTCCAGGAACAGCGGTGCGAACTGGTTGACCAGGTTGAAGGTGGTGCCCCAGCACAGGGTAAACACCATGACCGCGGCGAGACCCAACGCCGGGTGTTTCGCGCCGAGCAGACAGAGGATGCCAGCGATGCTGGCAGCGTTGCCGAGCAGCAGGATGGTCTTGGCGCTCCAGCGCTGACTCGCCGCGCCGAAGATGAAGTTACCCGCCAGCCCCGCGACGCCTACACCGGCATACCAGATGGCGGCGGTCTGCGCCGAATAGCCGGCCGATACCAGATAAGAAACGAGCGCGATGTAGATGCCGAGACCGCTCATGGTCAGGAGTAACTGCATGGCGATCCACACCCAGTAGCGGGGCATGCGCAGGGCCTGGCCGATATCCTGACCATGAATCGCCTCCGTCCCGCCATGGCTCACGGCCACCGGCGTCTCGGGCAGGCGCGCCAGCCACAGCAGTAAGGGCACGCAGACCAGCAGGATCAGGACGGCGATAGCTTGCATGACGCTGCGCCAGCCGAACAGGCCGATAAGGTGGGTGAGCAAGGTGGGAAAGATCACGCCCCCCATCGAGGCACCAGCGAGCAGGATGCCGAAGGCCAGGCCTCGCCGGCTGGGTACTATCCAGTGCGAGGCCAGGGTAATGGCCGGGACATAGGTCGAGGCGCCGACACCGATGCCCGCCAGCACCATGGCAAGGATGAGCTGATCGATGCCAGGACTGCTGGCGGCGAGCAGGTAGCCCAGCGCCGCGAGGGCGCTGCCGGCGACCATCACCAGGCGCGGCGCGATGCGGTCGAGCAGCCAGCCAGCCAAGGGCATAGCCAGAGTCATGCTGAGCATGAAGGCGGTGGCGAGGTGTGCGGCCTGTTCATTGGTGCAGTGCAGGTCCGCGATGATCGGCAGGCTAAACAGACCGAGGGCGCAGATGGTGGTGCCGAGAGAAACGCACAGCACCACTGCCAGACCCATCACCAAGGTCCATCCCTGGCGCTGGTCGGGCTGGGCCAGAGCGGTTGCATCAGGTGACGCCGATACCACTGCGCTGTCCAGCGCCACTGCAGTCTGTTGCATACGCTCCATGCTGAATCTCTCTGAGTGATCCGGCGTCTGTGCCGACGCCCATACTCCCCATGGAGAAGCCCCGCAACATCGTCCATCAGGACTACAGCAAACCGCTTCCAACCGGGCGGCCGGGCGCATTCTCTAGGCATCGGGATACACCCGCGTCTTCCGCACAAAACCGGATGCGGACGCGCCTTGAGATGCAGTGGGCTGCGGCGGTGAGGTCGTCGCTAGTGAGAATGATTCTGTGCGAGTCGTAGGGTGGGTTAGCCGCGTAGCGGCGTAACCCACCATGGATGTCGGCAGGCATCCCGTGGCCGGCCCTGCGGGCCGGTCGGTGGGTTACGGCCTGCGGCCTAACCCACCCTACGAGAAGGGCTGGATCAATAAGAGCACCGCTACGCCGGCACTGGGGATGAGCAAGGCTCAGCAGAGCTCGAACAGGCCAGCGGCGCCCATGCCACCACCGATGCACATGGTCACGACGACGTAACGCACACCCCGACGGCGACCTTCCAGCAAGCTATGGCCGACCATCCGCGCACCGGACATACCGAACGGGTGACCGATGGAGATGGCGCCGCCGTTGACGTTCAGACGGTCGTGGGGGATGCCCAGCACGTCACGGCAGTGCAGCACCTGACAGGCGAAGGCCTCGTTGATTTCCCACAGGCCGATATCGGCCACGCTCAGACCGAAACGCTTGAGCAATTTGGGCACCGCCAGCACCGGGCCGATGCCCATTTCTTCCGGGGTGCAACCGGCCACGGCGATGCCGCGATAGGTGCCCAGCGGCTGCAGGCCACGACGCTGCGCTTCACCACGGCTCATCAGCAAACAGGCAGCGGCGCCGTCGGAGAACTGCGAGGCGTTGCCGGCGGTGATGAACTCGCCCTGCTCGATCCACTTGCCGTTTTTCCACACCGGTTTCAGCGCAGCCAAGTCTTCAAGCTTTGTCGACGGCCGGTTGCATTCGTCACGCGCGGCCAACACGTCCTCATGACCGGTGGGCTGGCCTTCCTTGTCGAAGCACAGCTTGCGCGCGGCCAGCGGCACGATTTCCTCATCGAACAAGCCATCGCGCTGCGCGGCGGCGGTGCGCTGCTGGCTTTGCAGCGAGTATTCGTCCTGGGCGGCGCGGCTGATGCCATAACGGCGCGAGACGATCTCGGCGGTTTCGAGCATCGGGATGTAGGCGCTCGGCATGCACTCGAGCACCGCCTCGGACTGCGACCGGTAGCTGTTCTTGTGCTTGGTCTGGGTCAGCGACAGCGACTCGACGCCGCCGGCAATGGCGATGTTCATCTCCCCGGCGAGGATGCCAGTGGCCGCCACGCCGATACTCATCAGGCCGGAGGCGCACATGCGGTCCAGGGCCATGCCCGGCACCGTGTCCGGCAGACCGCCGGTGTAGGCGCACAGGCGGCCGATGTTGTAGCCCTGGGTGCCCTGCTGCACGGCGGCGCCCATGATCACGTCTTCCACCGAGCCCGGCTCGATGCCGGCACGCTCGACCACCGCGCGCACCACATGGCCGCCGAGCACCGGGGCTTCGGTGTCGTTGAAAGAACCACGGAACGACTTGGTCAGCGCGGTCCGCGCGGTGGCAACGATCACAACTTCATTCATGCTCATGGACAGGCTCACTCGGCAATAGGGTTGAAGGTGTAGCGACTGATGGTGTCGACCACGCAGCCCGGACGCTCGGCGCCCTCGATTTCGACGCTGATACGCACCACGAACTGCACCGCCGCGCCGACCATTTCCGCGCTCAGTACTTCGCCGCGGCCGCGCACCCGCGCACCGACCTTGACCGCCGCCGGGAAACGCACGCGGTCGCTGCCGTAATTGACGCCCATGGCCATGTTCTCGATGCTCATCAGCTGCGGCATGAACAGGTTGGCCAGGGACAGGGTCAGGTAGCCGTGGGCAATGCAACCGCCGAACGGGCCGCTGGCGGCGCGCTCGGGATCGACATGGATCCACTGCTGATCGCCCGTCGCTTCGGCGAACAGGTTGACCCGCTCCTGGGTGACCGGCAGCCACTCGGTGACGCCCAGGTCCAGGCCTGGGGCATTGAGCATCTGCTCGGCACTGCTGAATACGGTGCTCATGTTTGCCTCCTCAGGCCTGCTGCGAACTGACCGACAACACTTCGCCAACCATGTAGGAGGCGTAGTCGCTGGCCAGGAAGATCATCACGTTGGCCACTTCCCAGACTTCGGCAGCGCGACCAAAGGCTTCACGGCCGGCCAGTTGCTCCAGCAGCTCGCTGCTGGATGCCTTCTTGAGAAACTCATGCAGAGCGATGGACGGCGACACGGCGTTGATCCGCACCCCGCTCTCGGCGGCTTCCAGGGCGCTGCAGCGGGTCAGCGCCATCACTCCGGCCTTGGCCGCGGCGTAGTGCGCTTGTTCTTTCTGCGCGCGCCAGCCGAGCACCGAGGCGTTGTTGACGATGGCACCGGCGCCACGGCGCTCCATATGCGGCAGCATCGCGCGGGTCATGCGGAAGGTGCCGGTGAGGGTCACGTCGATCACCCGCAGCCATTCCTCGTCGCTCATCTCGGTGACGCGCTTCTGCCCGCCGAGCCCGGCGTTGTTGATCAGCACGTCGACGCCGCCCAGTGCCTCTTCGGCGGCGGCGACCAGGGCTTGCACCTCGGCTTCCACCGTGACGTTGCACAGCTGGCCGTAAATCGCCTGCAGCCCGGTCTCCGCCTTGAGGCGCTCGACCGCCTCTTCCAGACGGCGCGGATGGACATCGGAAATCATCAGCGCGCGGCAGCCTTCTTCGGCGCAGCGCTTGGCCGCGGCATAGCCGATACCGGCGCCCGCAGCGGCGGTGATGAGTACGGACTTACCGGCCAGCAACTGATGACCAGGGACATAAGGAGGGGCTTGTCTCACGATGGGAACCTCTGACAAAAACGGACGCGAACAGATATAAGCGGCGCGCCAGCGCGGCACATCGTCAAAACGGACGGGGCAGGAAAAACGCCAGAGTGTTGCCATTGGGATGAGCAGGACAGTCGGCCACGAACAGCGTCAGGCAGGCAGGTCTGCGAACGACCGCCCTGCCGTGCCCCGCTGCACGTCAGGCACGCTTCGCGTGCGCAGGCCCTGGAGCCTGCATCATCTAGAATTCGCCAGGGGGACTTCTGCAACGCGTCCTTTACATCGGGAGACCTGTAATGAACGGCATACCTTGGCTGGCGCTGGTGGTAGCACTTGGGTGGATCTCAGGGTGCGCCACCAGACCCGAACAGAGCGTCGACATCCCCCTGCTCGCTACGATGAACAACGCCGGGACTATTGCCCAGGCGTCATTGACCTCGGCCGGCAACGAGACAACCATCTCGTTCGTCGTCGGTGGCGTGCCGAGCGGCACCACCCTGCCGGTCCATCTGTACACCTACGTCTACCCCGGCTCCTGCCAGCAGCTTGGCCCGAAACCGGCGTATGCCATGAACCAGACGGTGGGCGCGGACACCCTCTCGAGGCGTCCACCCTGGCAATTCTGGAGGCGCGTCCCCGTGGCGTTGAGCGAACTACGCGCGGGCGATTATGCCCTGGTGATCCGCTCGGGGCCGATGGACGGGAACCTGGACCTGTTCTGCGGCGATCTCAGATAAGTGCAGCCGGCTGGGCATTGAGCTGTGCATCGCCGGGCTGGCCGAGTACGCAGGAGGTGCCGCCCGGGGTGTACATCATCGCCACACAGCGGTTGCACGAAGTACAGATCGAGTCGCGGCTGGTGCCGGCCTCCAGCTTGTTGACATAGTCCGGCTCGGCGATCAGGACGCGCCCCATGGTCACGGCGTCGAAGCCTTCGCCCAGCACCTGCTCAATGCTTTGCAGGCTTTTCGCCCCGCCCAGATAAGCCAGCGGCATCTTCACCGCAGCGCGCACCTTACGGGCGTGTTCGAGCAGGTACAGCTCGCGGAAATCCACCTTGGGCGCGGTAAGACTCTGGATAAACATCGCCGCGGCCATGATCGGGTTGTTGCTGCTGACGCGGTTTTCCTTGGGAAAGGAGGAGCCGAACATGGTGGTGATCGACTCGACGTTCATCCCCGCACTCAACACCAGCAGATGCGCACCCTCACGCTCGAGGATTTGGGCGATGGCGGCTCCGTCCTCGGCGGTGTGGCCGCCCCGCGCGCCTTCGGTGATGCTGTATTTGCACACTACCGCCAGATCCTTGCCGACGGCATCCAACACCCGGCGCAGCACCAGGCTGGGGAAGCGCAGGCGATTCTCCAGGTTGCCGCCGTACTGATCGCGGCGCTTGTTGTACAGCGGCGAGACGAACTGGCTGAGCAGGTAGCCATGACCCATGTGCAGCTCCACCGCATCGAAACCGGCCTCGCGAGCCAGGCGCGCGCCGCGCACAAAATCGTCGGCGATCTGCTGTATGTCGGCCTCGCTCATCGCCTGCTTGCGCAACATGCCGCTCATCAGGCCGACCTTGTTGAAGCCGCTACTGGACGACAACGGTCGTGGCGCCTGCTGCGGCTTCAGGAAAGTGAAGCAGCCGCCGTGGGTGATCTGCGCCGAAGCGGCGGCACCCTGGCGATGCACGGCATCGGTCAACACCCGCAAGTGCGGCTGCGTGTCGCGGTCGAGCACAATCTGGTTCGGCAGCGTGCGGCCATCCGGGCTCACCGCGCAGTAGGCCAAGGTGGTCATGCCGGTACCGCCGGCGGCCATCGACTCGTGGAACTGGACCAATCGCTTGGAGGGCACGCCCCCTGGGGCCGAGCCCTCGTTGGTGGCCGATTTGATAAAGCGGTTTCTCAACGTCAGCGGGCCGATGGTCAGCGGGCTGAAAGGCGAAACGGGCAGGTCTTTATTGTTAGGCATGACGATCCCTGGTTTCTTGTTCAAATTGTCGGTGAGGCGTAAGGCGAGGGGCCTGGGACGACACCCAGACCGGCAGCAGGCCGCATCCGCAAGGTGCCTGGATTGTTGTACTCCCCTCCCAGCCGCAACATCGTCCGATAGGACTATTCATGTGCCTTCGCTAATTCAGCGCCGCCACGCTGCTCAGCAGCAACTGCACCAAGGCCGTCTGCCGGGTCACGCCAGTCTTGGCGAAAATCACGCGCAGGTGCGCGCGGGCAGTGTTGCGGCTGATATTCAAGCCTAGGGCCGCCTGCTCTAGGGTCAGGCCATGGCCCAGTTGCACGGCCAGCGCGGCTTCCGCCGGGGTCAGCTGAAACAATTGGCGCAACAGGCTTTCCGAGGGCTCGGCCTGCCGTTCGGGGGCTCGAATGATCACTTCCAGCGCCGCCGGCGGACCGGCTTCATAGCGCTCTGCTCGGGCGATGCTACGCAACAGGACACCAAGGCTGCCCGGGCGTTTGCGGCGACCCAGGGAAATGGCTTCCACCACACTGCCGCCCGGCTCCGCCCGCGCCTCGGTCAGTTTGCGGATCAGTCGCCACAGACGGCGGTCATCCAGGCCAGAACTGGCCTGCAGGCGGCCGTTATGCAGTTGCAGGCCATCGGATTCGGCAAGAATCTGCTCCGCCGTGCGGTTGCATAGCAGGATCTCGCCTTGGGCTCCGAGAATCAGCGTGCCGATGCTCAGACGCTCTAGGGTGGCGGCGTACAAGCGCCGCTCGGTTCGCTCGCCGCCAAGACGCGCATGCAGGCGCAGGGCACGCTTGAGGTGCGGCAGCAGTAGCGTACAGAGCGCACGATCGCGCTCTTCGAAAGGCGCACCGTCCGGACCACGACTGACACGCAAGCGGCTCTCGAAGTTCTCTTCGGTATGCAGATCGGCGCCCATCATGTAGCGCACCTGCAGCGGCTGGAGGAAGTCACGGTAGATCACACTGTCCAGCCACTCGCGCTCGTCAATCAGCTCCTGCAGCATCACCACTCGATCACGCGGCAGTTTGACGAAGGGGTCGAGGGCATAGAGCGAACGCTCATACACCACGGCAATAGTCGGCCGCGCCTGACCGGCGAAGATCACCAGGCCGGGATCGCCCGGGGCCGGCGAACGAATCGCCAGGGATACGTAGTTGGCCTGCAAGCGCAGGCGCAACTGGTCGAACAGCTGAGTCCAGGGTACGGGTTCAAGCACACCCTCGTAGACCAACCCGAGCAACTCGAGCAGGTCAACGGGGTGATCCTGGCATTCAGATCCAGACATGCCTGTGCCCCCGGACTATTGGCCACGTCCCGCAAGCGTGCACAGCGGTTGCAGGATCGACACCCGCAACCGCCTCAGCCCACGTAGCCAAGACATCAGAAGGTGTACTTGGCGTTGAACGACAGGTAGTCGCGGTCCGCCAGAGTACGGCCCTGGGCGATGTCCGGCGAGCTCAGGTAACCGACATAGGTCAGCCCGACCTGGAAGTTGCCCAGGTACTTGAAGTCGGCGCCCACGGTCAGACGCTTCTCGTCACGCCCCAGCCCCTGATAGGCGCTACCATCGACGTTCTGGTTCCAGATCACCTTGGTACTCAGGTCCCAGCCATCGGTTATCGATGGGTAGTCGAATATGGCGCCGACCCCCAGCAGGGTCGAACCGCGGGTCTGGGTTTCAAACTCGAAGTTATCGAAGGTGCCGTCTACCCCAACCCCGCCACCGGTGATGGTCAGGTCGTCCACACCCTCGATGCGCTGGTGCACCACCTCACCCATCAGAGTGGTCTGCTGGGCGATGGCGGTTGGGCCGATGATGTACAGGGCGTTCAGGTTGCCCTGAAACAACTGGCCGCGGGCTGGCGCGCCGTTGTCGAGGTAGACCGCCGCGCCATCGCGGTAACTCAGATCGCCGGCAAACTGCACCGCGTCGCCGATCTTCGAGCTGAAGCTGGCGCCAGTCAGTTCGACGTCATCGAAATAACCGAGCCTGTACGAGGGCGCTTCAGCCGTACTGGCATGCTTGCCGATGCTCTTCAGCGAGGAGAACTGGGTCTGTCCGGTGAAATCGAAGAACAGCGCGCCTACGCGTTCGTGGTAGCGGTAGTGGAACAGGCCGACTTCGGTGCTCTCGGTCAGGCGGTAGCGAGCGCCCAGGCCCCACTGGCCACTGTCGCCCGGCTCGACGTCACTGGCGGAGTTGACCACCCTGAAGCTCTGGTCCGGCAGCGTGTCGATTACCCCCGGGGCGAGGCGGAAGAACTCCGCACCAGGGCCGAAGAAGTCGCTACCGAAGTAGTCTCCCACCGGGTTGAGCTGGGTCTCTTCCCACTTGTACTGGTAGTAGGCCAGCAGCGTCAGCTCATCGTTCAGCGACCAGGAGCCGGAGACCTGACCGACCGGCAGGTAGGCATCCTTGGCTTCGGTGCCCGGCACGTTGAACTTGGTGGCATCTACCGGCGCCTGGCCCTGACTGATGTTCGGCCAGAACAGGCTCTCGCCCCAGGCAACCAGATGGCGGCCGGCCTTGAGCGACAGGTACTGGTCGTCGAAGACGTCGAAATTGCCGTAGACATAGGCGTCCAGCAGGCGCGCCTTGCTGCCGCTAAGCTCGCGGGTGTCGCTGGTGAACGCATCGTGACGGCCGATCTTGTTCACCGTATCCGGCGAATCGTTGGCGTTGCGGTTGTGGTAGACATCGTCATAGAAAGTGCTGCCACGCAGCACCCCGCCGAGATTGTCATGCTTGAGCAGCAGCTCGCCAAACAGGCTGACTCGGTTGTTGATCAGCGAGCCGCGCTTGAAGTTGCGCGTGCCGTCGTCGAAATTCAGGTGGTTTAGGTACTCGTGCGCCTGCTTGGCGGTACGCATCGACGCGGTGTAGTTGACCGTCAGTGACGAGTCCAGCGTGGTGTTCTCGCCCAACTCGAAGCTCGGCCCGGCCATTGCCGAGCCACTGGCCATGGCCACCGCGAGACTCAAAAGGCAAGGCGCGCGATGCTTGCCCGCTCCCCGATAAGCATTATTTTCCAGCCTAAACATGCCCCTCTCCTTATTGTTGTTTTGCTGCTGTCGAGCCGTTGCCACAGCGCACAGCGTCCTGGCGGGCCGAGGCGATGTTCTCCGGCTCGACCCGCATGATTCTTACTGGCCTAAGCGGCGCGCGGCCTCAGGGCCGAAGTCGCGGGCTGACATGCCAGCCTGGTTCAGGAAATAAGCGTTGCGCTGCTCGTTCACCAGGTTGAAAGCCAGGTAGCTCGAAGCGTTCAGGTCATGGTAGAGGCCAACACCGGCCTGCCAGGTCTGGGTTTCAGGCGCGTAGAAGAAGTTGAGCATCGAGGTGCGCCACAACTCACCACGGTTGTCGTAGTTGTCGCCCATGATTGGGAACCAGGTGTCCTCGTCGATATACATCTTGCGCTTGCCATACAGATGGCGATAACCCGGTTTCAGGGTGCCTTCCAGCTCCCAGACACGGTGCAGCTCGTAGCGCATGTTGTCCGGGTTCATGTGTCCCGGGGTCAGCATGTCTGCGTACTTGAGCTTCTCGGAGTGCAGGCGAGCGGTGTTGTACGGAATGTACATTTCGCGCTTACCGACGATCTTCCAGTCATAGCGCTGGCCAGAGCCGTTGAAGATACGCACCTCGTCGACAGTGATCGAACCACCGGTTCCCGGGAACGCCATGTCGAAGCCATAGCCGGGCGACTGCCGAACCCGCCGGGTACCCGGGTCATAGCGCCAGCTCTGGCGCGGCTCGGTCTTGTCGTTCCAGAACTCGGTGCCCGTATTGATCTCGCCCTTGTCGCGTTGCGGCAACAGGGTTTCGTTCAGATAGAAGGCTGAATTGCCAACGGTGTCGCCGATCCGTCCCGGCTCCAGCCCAGGTGCGATGTTGCGCGAGTGCACACGGCCCCAGTTGATATTGCCGTCGTTGAGCACGTAGGCGTTATCGGAGACATACTCTTCAGTCCACGCTCGCACAGTAAACAACGACGCATTTTTCAGCAGTTCACCGCCCGTTTGAGGAATCGGGAAAGCGACGCCGCCAGTGCGTGCCACTACGCCCTCACCATCGTCAACCAGCTTGGCCACCGAAGCGTTCTCTAGAGCCGCTTGGCAAACCGTGTCGGAGAAACGGAAGTCACGGTGCGAGGGATAGACTGGAACACGGAAAGTCTGCGGGTACAGCTTGAACAGGGCTTTCTGCCCGTCGGACAGACGCTCGGCGTACTGATCCATGTTCTGCGCGGTAATTACGAACAGAGGTTTCTCATCGGGGTAAGGATCGACCGGATGCTTACCCGTTCCGTCGAACTTCATCCCCGGCGGTACGCCCAGCCATTTCCCGCTGTATTCAGGAATGCTGCCGTCGGCATTGCCAGCCTTTTCCGCCCCGACACAAGTCAGGTCCTTGCCGAGTCGTGCAATTTGATCGGCCGGTGCTTGCCCGAAGGACAGCACGCTATAGCTTTGCAGTGCTAATGCTGCGCTCAAGCACAACCCAATTTGATAATTACGTCGCATGCTTTTCTCCTTGTTACAAATCGACGGCCAGCGCCCGCCCACAGATGACGTGTGGCGCCTGACAGGTGAATGAAATAGGCGAGGTTTCGGAGCGCACAGCGCTGGCGTGGCCATGGCTGCGACGGGGGCCTGACGGCGGGTAAAAATAGGCTTGCGTCATTCTTGTTATGCCCCCTGCTTGGCTCCGCCAGTGGATGGCGGTAGCGCAGTATCGATTGGGCCCATGGCTGGCAACATCGTCCGCGCGGACTACGCGACATCCCGTGTGCACCCAAAAAGCGCACGAGGGCGGCGAGCTTAGGCGCGGAGCTGAGTACGCCCGGTAGGTGATGCCTGAGACGATGGTTCGTAGGGTGGGTTAGCCGTAGGCGTAACCCACCGAGCAGGCTGGACGCATGTGCCCAGGGCGGCGGCGCTGGTGGGTTACGCCGCTGCGCGGCTAACCCATCCTACAAAAGCGCTGCGCAACACTTAACCGGTACAGGCCGAGCGCGCCCACTCGACCTCGGTCATGAGGTCCTCGATGGTGAATGCGCGGTATCGTGGGATGCGATACGCAGGCGCGTCATTTCATACCTCGAGCAACGGCTCGGGCTGTTTGCTCGCGACCTGCTGCGCCAGCTGGGCAACCCCCTGCTCAGCCACTGCCGACTTAACCAAGGGACGCCCCTGGTTGAACCAGGCCGCCAACGCCGGCAACAGGAAGATCGCACCGAACATATTGACCAGGAACATGAAGGCCAGCAGCACACCCATGTCAGCCTGGAATTTCAGCGGCGCGAAGGCCCAGGTGCAGACACCGATCGACATGGTCACGGCGGTGAACACGGCAGCGGTGCCGCGCTGACACATGGCCAAATAGAAGGCATGGCGCAGGTCCTGGCCCTCGGCCATTTCATGCTGGATACGCTCGTACAGATAGATGCCGTAGTCGACCCCGACCCCGACGCCCAACGCCATCACCGGCAGGGTCGCGACCTTCAGGCCGATCCCCAGCGTCGCCATCAGGGCATTGCACAGGATGGCCACGATGCCCAGCGGCACCAGGATGCACAGCACCGCGCGCAGCGAGCGGAACGTCAGCAGGCAGAACAACGCCACCGAGCAGAACAGCGCAGCCAACATCACCACCTCGGCGCGCTTGACCGCGTCGTTGGAGGCCGCCATCACGCCGACGTTGCCGCCGGCCAGCTTGAACTCGACGCCGGGCGCCTTGATGTCTCCGATGATGCGCTTGGCCTCATTGACCACATGGGACACCGTGGCGCCTTCATGGTCATTGAGGAACACCAGGATCTGCATGCGCTGGCAGCCATCGATGACCAGTCCGGAGTCCGGTGAATAGGCCAGCGAACCCTGCTGCAATCCACGCGACGAGCCAGGAATGGCGGCCAAACGCGGGTTGCCCTCGTTGTTGCTGGCAATCATTTCCTTGCTCATCCGCGCCACGTTCTGCACCGACTGCACCCCGGCAACGTTGCGCATCTGGAAGTCGAAGGACTCCACCGCACGCATGACCGCAGGGTTCAGACACGCCTCAGTGATGCCGGGCACCTCGAGGAATACCGCCAGCACATCCAAGCCAATGGAGTAGCTGTTGATGATCTTTTCGTTGTCCTGGTTATAGCGCGAATCGGCGCGCAGCTCCGGTGCGCCGGTACCGATATCACCGACCTCGAGCTGACGCGCCTTGACCACCCCGAAGCCCAGCAGTAACAGGCTAATAGCGAACACCGCCAGCGCCGGGCGTGGCTCGGCCAGGGCTGACAAGCGCCACCACAGCGGATGCTTGGTCTGCGCGCTGGAGTTGTTGTTGCTGTGCGCCGCAGGCTCCAGATGCAGGTGCGAGATGATGATCGGCAACATCATTTTGTTGGTGATGATCATCAGGATCACGCCGATGCAGGCAGTCACTCCCAGCTCATGCACGATCGGAATGTCGATCAGCATGATCACCGCAAAGCCCAACGCGTTCATCAGCAGCGCCAGGGAACCCGGGATGAAAATCTTGCAGAAGGCCGCGCGAGCAGCCGCCACCGAGTCGCTGCCGGCCAGCACATCCTGCTTCCAGGCGTTGGTCATCTGCACCGCATGGGAAACGCCAATGGAGAAGATCAGGAATGGCACCAGGATCGACATCGGATCGATGCCCAAGCCCAGCAGCGGCAACAGGCCAAGCAACCACACCACCGGCAACAAGGCCACGGCGAGCGCGACCACGGTCAGCTTCAGCGAACGTGAATACAGCCACAGCAACAGTGCGGTGATCAGGAACGCAACCACGAAGAAACCAATCACCGTGTTCAGCCCTTCGACCACATCGCCGACCAGCTTGGCGAAGCCGACGATATTGATCTCGATGTTCTCGCTGTTGTACTTGGCGCGGATCTCTTCCAGGCTCTTGGCAATTTCGACATAGGACACCGGCTTGCCGGTTTTCGGGTCGCGATCCTGCAGATCGGCGCGGACCATGGCCGATTTCAGATCGTTCGCCAGCAACCGCCCCGTCTGCCCGGCGCGGGCGGCATTGCTGCGCACCTGATCCAGGTCGGCCGGGGAGCCGGAATATTGCGGCGGCACCACCAAGTCGCCGACATAGCCCTCTTCGGTGATCTCGATGTAGCGCACGTTGGGCGTGAACAGCGAAGTTACGCTGGGGCGGCTGACGCCGGAGATGAAGAACACATCATCCGTGACCTGCTGCAGGACCTTGAGGAACTCCGGGTTGTAGATATCGCCCTCGCCCTTCCAGTGCACATTGACCAGCAGGCGGTTGGCACCGGTGAAGACTCGACTGAAATCGAGGAAGTTCAGCATGTACTCATGGCGCACCGGGATCTGTTTGTTGAAGCCCGGATCGAGACGCACCTGGGTGGCGCTGTAGCCCAGCCCCAGCGTCACGATTACGAACAGGCCCAGCAGCACGCTGCGCTTGGCCATCAGTTGGTCCGCGCACCATTCCACGCAGCGCTCCACCCACGTCCTGTTCTGCTTCATCTCCAGCCTCTCAATGTCCAACCGCTGCAAGGCTGCCACTGGCACCCTGGAATACACCGTGTTCGCCAGCCACCAACACATCCTGGCCATCCAGGACTACGGCGGAGGTCAACGTGCCAAGTCCGGCGCGGTGCGTGATGTCGCGCAATGCGCCGCTGACGTCGAGACGGACCAAGGTACTTTCGGCCCCGACGATCACCAGGCCAGCGTTACCGGGCAACCGTACATGGCCATAGAGCGGCAGGTTGTTGCCCACCTCGACCTGCTTCCAGCTGAGGCCGAAGTCCTGGGTCACGAATATGTGCCCACGCATGCCATAGGCCACCCAGCGCTCGGGCGACAGGCGCACGACGCCGAACAACGAGCCGTTGTAGAAGGCCGGCAGACTTTCCCAATTGGCCCCGTGATCAACCGAGCGCAGCACCATGCCTTGCTCGCCGACAATCATCTGGCGGCCATCGTGACCACCATCCATGCCATTCAGGTGGTAACCGTCGACCGATACTTCGCGCTGCAACCAGCTAAGCCCGCCATCAGTCGATTCGAGGTACTTGCCGTTGCTGCCGAAAGCCGCCACATGCCGCTCGTCATCCGCCCACACACCCAGCAGCGGCTCGGCCCGCTCGACGTCGTAACGAACCTCTTGCCAGGTCTTGCCCGCATCTTGCGAACGCAGGATCCAGCCGTCGTTACCGACCACCACCAGCACCGACGGGGTCAACGCGACCACACCGGTAAGCGTGGCATCGCGCTGCTTGGACAGTTGCGCTTGCTGCCAGGATTTGCCCTGATCGGCGCTGAGCAGAATGGTGCCGCGCTCGCCAACCGCGACCAGCTGCTGGTCGTTGGCGAGCATGTCGTTGATTTGCACGCGGTCGGTATGCAGCACGGTCGCCGCCATGGGCGCAGGGCTGCGAGGAGCAAAGGCGTATACGACAGTCACCATGACAATGGCGCTCATGGCATATCCGATCAGCTGGCGCATGACGGACTCCATGGCGCGGCAGGTAAGCGCACGACTGGCTTCATGCTCGCGATCCTCTGATTTTGTTTTTGTTCTCATGTCGGGATGTTTCAGGGTTTGGCACACCCGAAGACACAGACTGGCAACGATCATCCGACCGTCCCGCCCCTCCAACATCGTCCATATGGGTTATTCCAGAGCGGTCGCTGCCGGCGCAGCAGCATGGCCCGCGTCACCCAGAGCAGATTGACGGCGTACAGGCGGTCGATGCGTCGACGCTATACGGCCGACGACTGCACTGAAAGGGAGGCAAGTTTCAGCTAGTCCAACTGGACGATGCCGAGCCTTTTTCCGTGACTACATAGTCACGCGCACTCGACTCCCCAAGCCTGAGTTGCAGGTCGGGCTGACCCCGACCTTGGCAAAGGACGCTATGACAATAACAACCATCAGGCTCGGCGCTTTGCAGTTCTTGCGCGCGAGTAGCCGGGCTGCCCGGCAGAAGTCGATGTCCCTCGCCCACCCTGCAAGACCGTAACAGGCGTTCGACATCCGAATGCCGTCCATCCCGGTGGGCGGCGCCCTTTGGCATAACGGAGACAACAACAATGAAACAGCTGTTAGCCGCCTCACTGGCCGTGGCCGGTTTTGCTCTGACCCAGCCGGCCCAGGCCCTGAATATCATGCTGACCAACGACGACGGCTGCCGTGCGCCGGGGATCAACGCCGTGTATCAGGCGCTGGTCGGCGCCGGCCACCAGGTCACCCTGGTCGGCCCGCTGTACGACAGCAGCGGCATAAGCGCCGCCAGCGCGGTCACTCCCGGACAGGCCTTGTCCGTGACCGAACTGGCGCCCGGCAAGTTCTGCGTCGGCCCGCCGGCAGGCTACACCCCGCCAGCCGGCAAGACCTCGGCGATCGGCACCCCGGTGGATGCGGTCAACGTCGGTCTCGGCCTGCTGCTCAAGGACAACCCACCGGACCTGGTGGTCTCCGGGACCAACTTCGGCGAGAACGTCGGCCCGACGTCGCAAATGTCCGGCACGGTGAACGCTGCGGTGCGCGCCATGTTCAAGGGCGTGCCGGCGGTGGCGGTATCCACTGAGTTCGACATGGAGCTGTATCTGCAGGACCGGCAGGCCGGCTTCCTGAAGACCCAGAATGCGCTGGACGATACGGCCAACTTTGCGGTCAAGGTGATCGAGAAGGCCAGCGCTGCCGGAGCCCATGCCAAGAAAATCTGCGAGAAGAGCAAGGGCAAAGCCGAGCCCTTCTGCGAGCTGAACGTACTCGGCTTGCCAGGCACTACCGGGTTGAGCATCAACTACCCGGCCCGCGAAGCCGCCGAGGTGACAGGCGTCAGCTATGCGCCGATCGGCGACTGGGGCATGTGGAACTTCACCCCGCAACGCGGCGCGGACGGCGTGGTGCGGCTCAACCTGACGGCACCAACGACTCCGACCGCGGCCCAACAGCAATCCGATGCCTATCAGCTCTCGTTGGGCAAGGCGGTGATCACCGTAATCGACGGCAATATGACCGCAGCACCCGCGCAGCAGGCGCAGGCCGAGCAGATCCTCAAAGGCCTGGAACCCTGATTTAGTCGATATGAAAAACGCCCCCTTCCCTGTTGAAGCGGGGCGTTTTTATTGTCATCAAGGATTGGACACGCCCAACTGCATTCTGGTCTCCAGCAGAAAACCCGATTCCGGTTAAGAACCAGTTTTAAACGCGGCAGGGCTGACCCGCAGCAGGTCGTAGGCAGGCTCTACGCAATGACCGGGGCTGGCGCCTGATGCTGACCACAGACTTCGGAAATAATCCGCGACTGCGTGGCCACGATCTTCCACTGCCCCTCGATGCGGCGGTAACGGTCCTGGTAGATGACACCCAACTGCCGCGTGCTGCCGGTCTCTGCATCCAGGTTGAAGTAACTGAGCGCCCAGCGCGCCTGCGCCTCGTCTTCGCTCAACAAGTCGATTTCCGGGTTGGCGCCGTGGTGGCTGTCTATTACGCGCGGCTGGCAGGCCAGGCGGCTGTACAACTCGATGAAATCATCGCGGTTATCGAAACAGCCTAAAGGCCCGTAATCGATCACCACCGGTCCTTCGGCAAAACACTCCCGAATACGCTCGACCTCCTTGAGGTCGCAGGCGTTCAGATAGCGATGTTTCAGTTGGCGAATGGCTTCCAATGCTTCAAGCCGGGCGATGCGCTGTTCCAGGTCCATAACTCCCCCTTGTGCTACTGCCTTAACTGACCCGCGCCGGATGCACCGTTCTCGGCGCGCCCAACATCTCGCGCCAGGACGGTGGCTGGCGATCACCTGCGTCACGGATGCCGTAACGCAGCGCCAACTCGGCACTGATCAAGGTTTGCCCGGACACACTGGCCAGCTCGGGATCACGCCACAGGGCGTGGATGATCCGCCCAGTGAATTGCGGGGTTTCCGCCATCGCCAGAAATTGCTCGTAGTCGTCATCGCGACCTGCGCTGGCCAGTTCGGTACGCTGGGTCAACTGCGGTCCCAGCCACAAGGACACCGCAGCGACGCCCTGCCCCTCGAAGTCCACCGCCATGTCCGCGGCCATCTTGTCGCAACCGGCCTTTTGCGCCCCGTACGCCGGGCCGTGCATATAGCAGCCGCCGCCGAAGGAGGAGGTAAAGGCGATCAGGCCCTGTTGAGCCTTGAGCAGCAAGGGTGCGGCGTAATAGCTCGCCACATAGGCCGAGCGCAGCCCCACCTGCAGAATGTCGGACTGCGCCAACGGCTTGGCCCAGAACGGGCCAGGCTCGATCAGCGAGTCATCGATGTAGACCGCGTTGTTGACCAGTACATCGAGATGCCCTTGTTCGCGCTCGATACGCGCCAAGAGCGCCTGCACCTGGGCATCATCGCCATGGTCACAGAGCACCGCGATCCCCTGCCCACCGGCATCGGTCACCGCTTGCGCGCTGTCGAATACCGTTCCATGCAGAATCTCGCCGCGAAACCGACTGGCGCCCTCGCGCGCACTGCGTCCGGTGACGTACACCGTCATCCCGGCAGCGCCCAATGCCTGCGCAATGCCCTGCCCGACACCACGACTGGCGCCTGTAACCAGGGCCACGCCCTGCGTTTTGCCTGCGTGCATCAGTATTTCCTTTTCTGCCTGGAGTCGGGACATCTGTCGGTGCCAGAACGCAGCAGCGCCGGTCTTGGCCCAGCGGTGGAAAATGCTTCGCAGTTTTCCACCCTACGCCAGCGTTCAGGCAGGGTGGATAACGCTGTGCTTATCCACCATTACACCGGAGAGACTTGGAGCAGACGCTTAGGAACCCCAGACCTTCTGCGCCTTGGGCGCTTCGGCGAGGATGGCGTCGACGGCCGCGCCGACTTCGCCGACTTGCCACTGCGCGCCCTTATCGCGGGTCACGCCGGTGCGCCAGCCGTCGCCCAGGGAGATCCGCCCGCCCTGGCTCTCGAACACCTGACCGGTGACGTGCTTGGACTGGCTGCTGCCCAGCCACACCACCAGCGGTGCGACGTTCTCCGCCGCCCAGGCGTCGAAGCTGTCGTCCTCGGGCTTCTTCACCACGTCCGGCATCGCACTCTCGGTCATCGAGGTACGCGCCGCCGGGGCCAGGGCGTTGGCGGTGACGCCATAGCGCGCCAGTTCGGCGGCCTGCACCAGGGTCAGCGAGGCGATGCCGCCCTTGGCTGCGGAATAGTTGGACTGCCCCACCGAACCTTGCAGGCCGGCGCCGGAGCTGGTGTTGATGATCCGCGCGTCCACCGGCGTGCCGGCCTTGGCCTGGTCGCGCCAGCGGCGGCCGAGGATATTGGCCAGGCAATAGTGGCCCTTGAGGTGCACGCGCATCACCAGGTCCCAGTCCTCTTCGGACAGGCTGATGAACATGCGGTCACGCAGGATGCCGGCGTTGTTGACCAGCACATGCACTTCACCGAAGGCCGCCAGGGCGGCATCGACGATGCGTTGCGCGGACTCCAGGGTGGTGATGTCGTCGTCGTTGGCGATGGCCTGGCCACCGGCCGCGCGGATCTCGCCGGCGACGTCTTCGGCGGCATCGCGACGGATGTCGTTGACCAGCACATTGCCACCCTCGGCGGCGAACGCCAGGGCATAGGCGCGGCCCAAGCCGCCGCCGGCGCCGGTGATGATCACGGTGCGACCGTTACAAATTCCCATGCTGCGTACTCCTATTCGGTATTGGAGGCTGATGGGTATCGCTGCGCTCAACCCATCCTACAAAGCCACACCGCGGTGGCTGTCCTAAAGTCGTTCAATAATGCTGACGTTGGCCTGTCCACCGCCTTCGCACATGGTCTGCAAGCCATAACGGCCGCCGGTGCGCTCCAGCTCGTGCAGCAGCGTGGTCATCAGCCGCGCGCCGGTGGCGCCCAGTGGGTGGCCGAGGGCGATGGCGCCGCCGTTGACGTTGGTCTTGGCCGGGTCGTAATCCAGTTCCTTGGCCCAGGCCATGACCACCGAAGCGAAGGCCTCGTTGATCTCCACCAGGTCGATGTCGTTCATGTGCATGCCGGCTTTCTTCAGCGCCGCGCGGGTGGCCGCGATCGGGGCGGTGAGGTGCCAGATCGGGTCGTCACCGAGCACCGAGAGGTGGTGGATGCGTGCCCGCGGGGTCAGGTTGTAGCGCTTGAGCGCCGCTTCCGAGACCACCAGCAAGGCCGCCGAGGCATCGCAGGTCTGGCTCGACACCGCTGCGGTGATCGACGGGTACTCGCTGCCCACCGGCTCCAGGCTGGCCATTTTCTCCAGGCTGCTGACCCGCGGGGTTTCGTCGAAGTCGAGGCCTTCGCAGGCGACGATCTCACGGGCGAAGCGCCCGCCCTCGGCAGCTGCCAGCGCGCGGCGATGGCTTTCCAGAGAGAACACTTCCATCTGCTCGCGGCTGAGCTGCCAGTGATCGGCGATGCGCTGGGCCGCGTAGAACTGGTTGACCGGCTGGTTGCCAAAGCGCGCCTGCCAGCCCTTGCTGCCGGAGAACGGATCGGCGAAACCCAGTGGCTGGCCGGCGAGCATCGCCGAGGAAATCGGGATCTGCGTCATGGTCTGCACGCCGCCGACCGCCACCACGTCCTGCATGCCGCTCATCACCGCCTGCGCGGCGAAATGCACGGCCTGCTGCGAAGAACCGCACTGGCGGTCCACCGTGGTGCCCGGCACATTCAGCGGCAGGCCGGCGGCCAGCCAGCTGGTGCGGGCGATGTCGCCGGCTTGCGAACCAATGGTGTCGACGCAACCGAAGATCACGTCGTCATAGTCTTCGCCCGGAATCCCGTTGCGTTCGACCAGTGCCTTCAATACATGGGCGCCGAGGTCGATGGCGTGGACATGGGCCAGGCTGCCCTTGCGCTTGCCGGTGGGGCTGCGCAGGGCGTCGACGATATAGGCTTGGGGCATGACTCAGTCCTCGAAGGTATGACCCGGCCCGAGCCGGGCGCCGTCGCCGAGCACGTAGGCGGCGACACGGGATTTGTGCAAGGCGCGATCGCCCCAGGACGAATCCAGGGACCAGGCGCGTTTCATGAACATTTGCAGGTCGACTTCCCAGGTGTAACCCATGGCGCCATGCACCTGGATGCCGTGGCGGGCGGCCAGCCAGCTGGCTTCGCAGCAGGCCAGCCTGGCTTGCGAGACGTACACGTCGACGCCCCGCTCGCCCTTGGCCAGGGCATGGGCGGCGCGATAGAGCACCGGCTTGGCGAATTCGATCTTGGTCGCGACATCGGCCAGGTGGTGCTTGACCGCCTGGAAGCTGCCGATCGGCTTGCCGAACTGCTTGCGCTGGGCGACGTAGTCCACCGACAGGTCGAGCATGCGCTGGGCCAGGCCCAGCAGTTGCCCGGCCACCGACAAGGCGCCACGGTTCAGCGTTTCGGCCCACAGCGCGCGGCCTGCTTCGCCGCTGGCCAGGAGCGTCTCGGCGCCGGGCGTCCAGCTCACGCGGTAGAGGCGGCGCGAGGAATCGATGCTCGGGTTGGCTTCGACGTCGACCTGCGCGCGCGACAGCGCATGCACCTCGTCGCCGTGGGCGAGAATCAGCAGATCGGCGAGCTGGGCATCGGACACCAGCGGATTGACCGGGTGGCCGATGGCCAGGCGCACGCTGCCGGCGGCGATGCGCGGCAGCCAGGTTTCCCGTAGCGGGTTCCCAGCGGGCAAGCCGTTGAGCAGGCCGGCCGCGACATAGGCGGTGTCGGCCAGGGAGTCGGGGATGCCGTAGTAGCCGAGTTCCTGGGTCATCAGCGCCCAGGCCACGTCGTCCATGCCCAGGCCGCCGAACTCCTCGGGCACCGACAAGGCGGTCAGGCCCTGTTCGGCGATCTTGTTGCGCAGGTCGGGCGAGCGCCCGGCGTCGGTTTCCCAAATCTCGCGGAGCATTTCCGGCGCTGCCTCAGTCATCAGAAAACGACTGATGGCCTCGCGGAACGTGAGCTGGTCATCGGTAAAGGTAAAGTCCATGGCCCGCTCCTTACTTCGGCAGGCCGAGCATCCGCTCGGCGATGATGTTGCGCTGGATCTCGTTGGTGCCGGCGTAGATCGGCCCGGCCTGGGCGAACAGGAAGCCCTCCAGCCAACCGTCGCGGTCCGCCTCGGGGGCACTGGCCAGCAGCTCGCCGCGGGCCGCGAGGATACGCATGGCGGTTTCGTGCATCTTCAGGTCGAGCTCCGACCAGATGATCTTGTTGGTGCTCGACTCGGCGCCGATCTGCGCGCCGCGGCTCAGCCGGCCCACCGTGTGGTAGGCGGACAGCGCGTAGGCTTCGGTGCCCATCCAGGCCTCGAGCACCGCATCGCGGATGCTCGGGTCGCGGTCAGCGCTCTCGCGGTTGGCCTTGTACAGCTCCACCAGCTTGCGCGCGGTGGCCTGGAAACGCGCCGGCGAGCGCAGCAGCAGGCCGCGCTCGAAGCCGGCGGTGGCCATCGCCACATGCCAGCCCTGGCCTTCGTCGCCGATACGGTTGGCGACCGGCACGCGTACATCGTCGAAGAACACTTCGGCGAAGGCGTCCTGGCCGTTCAGCGCCTTGATCGGGCGAATGGTCACGCCCGGCGCATCCAGCGGCACCATCAGGAACGACAGGCCGTGGTGACGAGTCGAGCCTGGATCGCTGCGGAACAGGCCGAAGGCCATGTCGGCGAAGCTAGCGCGGGTCGACCAGGTCTTCTGCCCGTTGAGCACGTAATGCTCGCCGTCGCGGATCGCCTTGGAGCTGATGGCAGCCATGTCGGAACCGGCATTGGGCTCGGACCAGCCCTGCGCCCACATGATCTCGCTGGATGAGGTGCGCGGCAGGAAGTGGCGTTTCTGCGCCTCGGTGCCGAACTCCATCAGGGTCGGACCGAGTAGGTACTGGCCGTTCTGGTTGACGCGCATGGGCGCGCCGGCACCGTAGTACTCCTCCTCGAAGATCAGCCACTCGATCAGGTCGCAGCCGCGCCCGCCGAGGTGCTCCGGCCACATGACCATGGAGTAGCGAGCCTCGAACAGCTTCGCCTCCCAGGCGCGGTGTTGCTCGAAGCCTTCACGGGTGTCGCAGTGGGCCAGCGGCTCGCGCGGCACGTTGGCCGCCAGCCAGGCACGTACTTCCTGGCGGAAGGCTTGCTGTTTCGGGGTGTAGGCTAGGTCCATGGCGTTCTCTCAGAACTTCGCGTCGCGTTTTTCGACGAAGGCACGGCGGGTTTCCGCGGAATCCGGACTGGTGTAGGCCTGCAGGGTGAAGCCCTGCTCCCAGCGGTATTTGTCTTCCAGGTTGCCGTCTTCGATACCGTTCAGCGCTTCCTTGGCGATGCGGATCATCGACGGGCTCTTGGCGGCGATCTTGGCGGCGATTTCCAGCGCGGTTTCGCGCAGCTGTTCTTTCGGCACCACGCGCTCGATAAAACCGTATTGCGCCGCCTCGGGCGCGCCGATCTTGTCGCCGGTGAAGAACAGGTAACGGACCTTCTGTACCGGGAACAGGCGCTGCAGGTGCGCGCCGCCGCCCATGGCGCCACGGTCGACTTCCGGCAGGGCGAAGGTCGCGCACTCCGACGCGACGACGATGTCGGCGGCGCCGGTGATGCCGATGCCACCGCCGAGGACGAAGCCGTGCACGGCGACGATCACCGGCACCGGGTTGCGGTGCACGGCCTTGAAAGTCTCGTAGTTGCCGGCGTTGACCGCGACGATGCGCTCCGGATGGGCGTCCAGTTCCTTGATGTCGACGCCGGCGCAGAAGCCGCGGCCCTCGGCGCGGATGACGATGACCCGCACCTCGGGGTCGGCGCCCAGGGCGTCGATGTGCCGCGCCAGAGCCAGCCACTCATGGCTGTCCAGGGCGTTGACCGGTGGCTTGGCGAGCACCAGTTCAGCAATGCCCGCGTCGATCTGTGTAGTGAATGCTTGGCTCATGATTGCTCTCTCCAATACTCGGCAGGGGCGGCTCAGTTCAGTTGCTCGGCGCCCGCCTGGGACGCCGTACGGTTGCGCCGGGCGAGCAGCGCATCGAGGCAGTGCTCGGCCTCCTCGGCGATGTCCTCGATCACTTGCCGGCAGCTCTTCAGCTCGCCGATGGCCGCCGCCACCTGGCCGCTGGGCAAGATGCCCTCGTCGGGGAAGCCATCGACCATCGAGCGCTGCAGCAGCACCGGCTGGTTAGCGGCCATCACGGTTTGCGACACGGCGCCGGGGTCTTCCTTCAGCGCCTGGCGGAACACGCCGAGCATGTGCCCGAGGCTCATGCCGGTCTGCTGCTTCCACTGCCAGGCGCTGCGCAGGGCGATGCGCAGACGACCAAACGGCCCGGCCTGCTCCAGACGGTTGATAAAGGGGTTTTCGATCATGCGGTGGCGCATGCCGTCGACCGCGAGGGTGACCCGCACCTGCTGCGGATCGGCGACTTTCAGGTAGCGCTCCAGGGTCGCCGCCGGGGTCGGCGATTCGCGGGTCATCAGAAACCGCGTGCCCATGGCGATCCCCGCCGCACCGGCGGCCAGCGCACTGGCCAGGCCACGGCCGGTGGAGTAACCGCCGGCGGCGATCACCGGCACCGACACCGCCGCCAGCACCTGGGGCAGCAGGATCGAGCTGGGCACGCCGCCGGTGTGGCCGCCGCCCTCGCCGCCCTGGATGGTGATCAGGTCGGCGCCCAGTTCCACCGCCTTGAGGGCATGCTTGAGCGCGCCGACCGTGGGAATGCACAGCACCCCGGCGGCCTTGAAGCGGGCGATGGTCTGCTTGTCCGGGCCACGGCCGTAGCTGACGGCGCGCAGGCGGTACTGGATCGCCAGGTCGACGCACTGCGCGGCGTTTTCCTGGAACATGTGGAAATTCAGACCGAAGTTGCTACCACCGGTGGCGGCGATGACCTTCTTGATCTCGCCTTCGATGGCGTCGGCGGCGATGGTCGCCCCGGCGAGGAAGCCGAAGCCCCCCGCCTGGGTGGTGGCGATCACCATATTGGCATCGGCGACCCAGCCCATGGCCGTCTGCACGATCGGGTAGCGGCAACCCAGCGCTTCGGTCAGCGGTGTGTTCAGCCAGCTGCTCATGCCGGTTTCCCGTCGCCCGCAGCCTGCTTGTTGGCCTGGGCCATGCCCTTGGCATCGAAGCCGCCGAGCTTGTCGCCGGAGAGCAATTCGTTGTGGGCGTGGGCGAAGTGGTGCCAGGCGAATACCGCATCCATCGCGGTACGTTTGCCGGCCAGATCCTCGACGTGATTGATCGCCTGCTTGGTCAGCGCCAGGCCCATGCGCGGCTGCTTGGCGACTTTCTCCGCGAGTGCGTAGGTGGTCGCCTCAAGCTCCTCGCGCGACACCACGCGGTTGACCATGCCGACCTCGTAGGCACGGGCCGCCGGCATACGGTCGCCGGTGAAGAGGAATTCCTTGGCGATGCGCGGATCCATCTCGTAGGGATGGGCGAAGTACTCCACCCCCGGGATGCCCATGCGCACCACCGGGTCCTGGAAGAAGGCGTCGTCGCTGGCGACGATCAAGTCGCAGACCCAGGCCAGCATCAGCCCGCCGGCGATGCAGGCGCCCTGCACCATGGCGATGGTCGGCTTGGGCAGTTCGCGCCAGCGCCGGCACATGCCCAGGTACACCTCCTGCTCGCGGGCATACAGCTGCTCGCCGCCGGGCTTGTTGGTGTGGTCCCACCAGAGATGGGCGCGCTCGAACTCCTTGTTGATGTCGCGCCCCGGCGTGCCGATGTCATGGCCCGCCGAGAAATGCTTGCCCGCCCCGCGCAGCACGATGACCTTGACCGCATCATCGTTGACCGCCTGACGCAGCGCCGCATCCAGCGCATAGGTCATCTGCGAGTTCTGCGCGTTGTTGAAGCCTGGCCGGTTCATGGTCACCGTGGCGATACCGTCTGCCACGCTGTACAGCACCGGTTCTTCGGTCTCGTAGACCGAGTTGTCCTCGCGGAGGACGAATTCGCTGTCGCTCATCATCGATTTCCTCGTCTCAAGCCGCGCGGATGCCGGCAGGGTTGCCCTTGATCGCCGCGCCGCGGTAATCGTGGGGGTCGAGCCGGCGGATCAGCGCCAGCTGCTCGGCGGTCGGGTGTGCGGTTTCTTTCAGTTGCGGCGACTTGAGCAGCGGGAAGCCGGTTTTTTCCTGCACTTCCTCGAAGCTCACGCCCGGGTGCAGGGAACGCACCTGCACGGCGCGCTCGGGGCCGTCGAAATCCATCACGCAGAGGTCGGTGACGATCAGGCGGATGTCCATCAGGTCGCGGCGCACGCCCTCCGGCCAGCGCTCGGCCTTGAAGCCGACGCCGGAGACCATGTCCACCTCGCCGCTGACGAACACGCGGGTGTTGTGGTTCGGCACGAAGAACGAGTTGAGGTGGTTGATGCTGTTGCCCGGCAGGCCGCGCACGCCGAGGATCGCGGTCTTCGGCTTGTGGTAGTCGCCGACGCAGGACAGGTTGGTCTGGCCCCAGCGGTCGACCTGGGTCGGGCCGATCATGGCGTGGCGGCGACCGCCCCAGACGCACTCGAAGACCCGCTCGAAACTCAGGTAGCCGGAGTACTTGGGCACGTAATCGCCACGTGGGCCGAGCGGAATCGGCTCTTCGACCAGGAACGCCTCGCTGTCGGTCATCAGCAGTTCCGGGCTGTGGCTGAGCTTGGCCAGGCTGGCGCCCAGGCGCGGGATCACGCCCAGGCCCGAGGCGACCACTTCGCCGTTGCCGCGCCAGGCTTCGCTGGCGGCGACGATCATCAGTTCCGCGAGGGTGAAATCACAGGTAGCAGACATTTCCATCCTCCTCAGAACACCGGCATGGGCAGTTTGCCCAGGCGCTCGGCACCGCCGTTTTTGTCTTGGTAAGCCAGCTCGCCGGGGGCGACGAATTCGTCGACATAGGCCTGCCAGCCGCCCTCTTCGCCGGCACTGGCGACATACCGCTTGAAGTGGCTCATGTCCCAGCCGTAGTCGGACGGGCACGAAGTCGGGTGCGCACCGAACGGCGCATGCACCACACCGCTCACCAGGTAACGCTCGAAGGTGTTGCCGCGGGCCTGCTCGGCGGTCAGCTCGAGGCGTTCCTCAAGTTTTTCGCAGGACACGAAGCACTGCTGCGCGGCGCGGGCGAACAGGTGATCGAAATACGGGTCCGGGCCGGTCACCAGGGTGTTGCCCAGGCGGTCGGCGACGTTGACGTGGAGGAAGGCCACGTCCAGGTTCAGCGCCGGCATGGCCAGCAGCACTTCGCCGTCGTCGTAGGGCGACTGAATGGTCTTCAGCTCGGGATTGAGGCGGGTCACGTCGGTGGCCAGGCCACAGCGGGTCGGCAGGAACGGCAGGCGCATGCCGGCGGCGCGCAGGCCCCACTGGAACATGCCCTCGTCGACCTCCAGCAGCTCCAGCTCACCGGCCTCGCGGGCCTTGCGGTAATAGGGTTCGAGCGGGATGGCGTCGAGCGTGGCGAAGCCGAACACCAGTTTCTTGACCTTGCCGGCGGCACACAGCATGCCGACTTCCGGGCCGCCATAGGCGACCACGGTCAGGTCCTTGACGCTGGAACGCAGGATCTCGCGGACAATGGCCATCGGCTTGCGCCGCGGGCCCCAGCCGCCGAAGCCGATGGTCATGCCATCGCGCAGTTGGGCGACGGCATCGGCCGCCGTCAGTTGCTTATTCATGGCGTTACTCCTTACTGCTGGCCGACCGAGAAGTCGTGCCCCCAAATGCTCACGCGGGTGAATTCGAATGCCGAATGCTCGGCCCAGTCGACTTGCAAACCGCCAAAGCCGTACTCCAGGTCGAAGCCCGACGGGGTCTTCATGTAGAACGAGGTCATCTGGTCATTCAGGTGCTGACCGAGCGTCGCCGACAGCTGGACGTTGTGCGCCAGCAGGCGATCGTGGGCGCGACCCACTTCGGTCATCGAGTCCACTTCCACCATCACATGCACGCAGCCGGATGGCGTCGGGTATTCAGCCAGCGCCAGGGAGTGATGACGGGCGTTGCGGCAATGCAGGAAGTGGATGCGGATCGGCGGCGCCGACGGGTCGGGACGGAAGTTGAAGATGTCCGACAGCTCGAAACCCAGCACATCCTTGGCGAACGCCAGGGTCGCGTCGAAGTTCGGTGCCGGCAGCACGGCGTGGCCGAGGCCCATGTCGCCGGTGAGGAAGCGCGGCACGCCCTGCGGCGAAACGAACGGCAGGCAGTCGGAACGATGGCCCCAGCTCAGCTCGTGGCGGTTGCCGGACGGATCGACCACCACCGCCAGCGCCTGCACGCCGCGCTGCTCGACTTGCGCCGCGGAGCCCGGCTCCCAGCTCACACCGGCCTGATCCAGCGCCTTGACGGCGGCCTGGAACGCGGTGTCGTTGGCCAGCTCCCAGCCGGACGCCAGGTAACGCTGCTCCGGGCCTTCGACGATCAGCATGCGGAACGGCCGCTCGTCCATCTTCACATACAGGCCACCACCCGGCGCCGGCGTCACCATCATGCCGAGCACGTCCTCGGCGTAGCGCTGCCATTCACTGAGGTTCTCGATTTGAGCGACGAAATAGCTCAACCCGCGGATATCGATCATGTCCTGCTCCCGAATGACTGGACCCTTGATGGCACCATTGTGCGAAGTGCGGGCCAGCCCCTCATCGTCCGTTGAGACTAAGCAAATGGGGTGTCACGCCCCGCCCGATGGGCCGCAGCAGTCGTAGGGCGGGTGCAACCCGCGTGGCGCCCCTACCGGCGGGTTGCACCCGCCCTACCATGCCGATGTTCGGGTCGGCACCGCTGGTGGGTTACGCCGCTACGCGGCTAACCCACCCTACAAAAGCGGTGCGCAACACTTAACGGGTACATAGCCTTTTTCAACAGCCTGCTAGTCCGTTTCAATGATTCGACCCGGTTGCAGGTATTCCAAACTGCACGCACAACCAGACCGAGCCAAAGACGGGTGCCCCATGGAGTTTGCTTTCAACGACGAACAACGGCTGATCCAGGAGACGGCCGCACGCTTTCTCGCCGAAGTTTCCGACTCCGCCGCCGTGCGCGCGGCCATGGTCAGCGCACCGGGTTACGAACCTGCCGTGTGGGCGCGGATCGCCGAGGAGATGTATTGGCCGGCCCTGCACATCCCCGAGCAGTACGGCGGAATGGGGCTGGGCCTCGTCGAGCTGAGCATCCTGCTGGAGCAAATGGGCCGCTACCTGCTCTGCGCGCCCTTCTATGCCACCGCCTGCCTGGCCACCCCGGCGCTGCTGCTCAGCGACAACCAACAACTGAAAGAACAGTGGCTGCCCGCCATCGCCGCCGGCACCAGCACCGCCACCCTGGCCTTCGCTGGCAATAACAGCTGGGATGCCGACAGCGTGCAGGCCGAGGTGCAGCCATGCGCCAATGGCTACCGCCTGAACGGCGAGTACCTGCAGGTGGTCGACGGCGCCCAGGCCGAGCTGCTGATCGTCGCCGCCCGCAGCCCAGGCACGAGTGGCGAGGCCGGCATCAGCCTGTTCGCCCTGCCCGCCAGCACCCCTGGCGTGGCCCGCCACGCCCTGCCGACCCTGGACCAGACCCGGCGCCTCGCGCGCATCGAATTGCACAACGTCGAGCTGAGCGCCGCCGACCTGCTCGGCGCGTTCGGCGCAAGCGGGCCACTGCTGCGCGAGGTGCTGCAGATCGCCTGCATCGGCCTGGCCGCCGAGCAGGTCGGCGGCGCCCAGCAGGCGCTGGACCTGACCCTCGCCTACACCCGCGAGCGCCAGCAGTTCGGCCGCGCCATCGCCAGCTTCCAGGCGGTCAAACACCGCTGCGCCGACCTGATGCTGGAGCTCGAATGCGCCCGTTCGGCGGCCTATTACGCCGCCTGCGTGGCCCAGGAACGCCTCGACCCGCAGGGCGATGCGGCCGTGCGCAGCGAACTGGCGGTCGCCGCGGCGACGGCGAAGATCCATGCCTCGGAAGCCTTCTTCCACGGCGCCGCAGACGCCATCCAGCTGCATGGCGGCGTTGGCTTCACCTGGGAATACGACCCGCACCTGTATTTCAAACGCGCCCGCGCCAGCGAACAGTTCCTCGGCGCCCCGGCCGTGCACCGCGAGCGCCTGGCCGTCCAGATCCTAGGAGAACAGCTATGAAAATCGGCTTCAGCGCGCAAGACGAGCAGTTCCGCAAGGAAATCGCCGACTGGATGAGCACCCATCTGCGCGGCGCCTTCGAGCCCCTGCGCTTTCGCGGCGGGCCCGGCGACGAACACATGTTCCCCAGCGAACGCAAAGCCTGGGAGCGCGAACTGGCCGCCGGCGGCTGGACCGGCGTCGGCTTGGCGCCCGAGCACGGCGGCCGTGGCCTGAGCATCAGCCAACAGGTGATCTTCAACGAGGAATACGCCCGCGCCGGCGGCCCCGGACGCATGGGCCACATCGGCGAAGGCCTGGTCGCCCCGACCCTGGCCGCGTTCGGCACCCCCGCCCAGCAGCAACGCTTCCTGCCCGGCATCCTCGCCGGCACGCAGTTCTGGTGCCAGGGCTACTCAGAACCCGGCGCCGGCTCCGACCTGGCCAACGTCAAGACCCGCGCGGCACTCAACGAGGCGGGCGATAGCTGGCTGATCAGCGGCCAGAAAGTCTGGACCTCCATGGCCCACGAGTCGGACTGGTGCTTCGTCCTCGCCCGTACCGAGCCCGGCAGCGTCGGCCATCACGGCCTGTCGTTTCTGCTGGTGCCGATGGCGCAGGCCAACATCAGCGTGCAGCCGATCCAGCAACTGACCGGCACCGCGGAATTCAACGAGGTGTTCTTCGACCAGGCGCAAACCGCGGCGGACAACATGATCGGCCAGCCCGGCGACGGCTGGAAAATCGCCATGGCCCTGCTCGGCTTCGAGCGCGGCGTATCGACCCTCGGCCAGCAGATGCAGTTCCAGAACGAGCTGGAAGAGATCATCCGCATCGCCAAAAGCAACGGCGCCGCCCAGGACCCGATCCTGCGCCAGCGCCTGGCCCAGGCCTGGGCCGGCCTCAAAGTGCTGCGCTACAACTCGTTGCGCATGCTCTCCGGCAGCCAGGACGGCAGCCTGCGCCGCGAAGCGATGATCTACAAACTGGCCTGGTCCACCTGGCACGCCGAGCTCGGCAAACTGGCCATGGACGTGCTCGGCGCCGCCGGCGAAATCCTCGAAGGCGCACACTACGAGCTGTCCCGCCTGCAGTCGCTGTTTCTCTTCACCCGCGCCGACACCATTTACGGCGGCAGCAACGAGATCCAGCGCAACATCATCGCCGAGCGCGCCCTCGGCATGCCCCGCGAACCCAGGGCACGGGCCTGAACGCCCTTTGCCCGCTCCTCTTGACCGGCCTCTGGCCGGTCTTTTTTTTCTTGGAGATTCACCATGACCACTACGTTAGATGACCGCCTGGCGATCCAGGACCTGCTCTACCGCTATGCCCGCGCCGCCGACGACAAGGACACGGCCGCCTACCGCGCCTGCTTCTCCAGCAACGGTGTCGCCGTTAACTGGGCGGATTTCGAGGTAAACGACGGCGCGACCATCATCGACTCGCTCAGCCAGTACCAGTGGACCATGCACAAGGTGTTCAACCATGCCTTCGAGGTCGAGGGCGATCGTGCCCGGGGCTACACCTACTGCCTGGCGACCCACGTAGCTGACGAGCAAGGGCAGCGCCGCAAGGAGGACTGGCACGTTCGCTACGACGACGAACTGCTGCGCGAAAACGGCCAATGGCGCTTCCTGCGGCGCGAAGTGCAGGTCGGCCTGATCGAAAAAGTCGACCTGCCGGACTGACAGACCGGCAACCACGCCCCCGAGGTTTCGCAAGAACGAAGACAGCCCGCATCACGAAGCGAAACCCCACAAGGGCGGATAGCGCGGCGCGTTATCCGCCCTACCGCTCGCCATCCAGCGAAACTTCCGCACACTCCGCAACGCCCCTGTCAGCAGGCCGAACGGAGTCGTTACGGAAGGGGCCAGGCGCGCAGCCACGAGCGTGCGTAATTGCATCGCATTTGACCGCCCAATTGCATTGCCACTGACCAGTCAACTTCATTCGTGTTGACCATCCTCTTGCATTCGGCTTGACCAATACACGCCGCAGTGACGACCGGCAGCACGCGGCCCATAACGGACACTAACGCCCAAGGTAAGCGGCGGCGGAGGGAGCGCAACGAGTGGAGGGCACCAACCAGGGCCATGAAAATGGCGAAGCCATGGCCCTGGCTGGTGTCCGCTTGACCGATAAGTTAGACGCTGAATTTTGAGCCGGGTGCTGCATTTGCCGTGTGTGACCGCGCCCTGGTTTTTGACTTGGCGTTGTTTCTGTATGTGATTCCGCACGTTGCGTACACTTAATCAGCCTCTGGTTCTGAGACGATTGGTGTGCTGGCCGCTCATCTGTAAAAGTCTGCTAAATGGTTATTGCAAGATAGCGATGCATCTATTTAGCAATTCTTCATTGTCTATGATCACTAGATTCAATTTCTTTCTGGATCTTGTGATGTTTTGGAATAGCATCTTTGGCGGATCGTAGTACGCCCCACCTTTATAAATTAAATCGCCATTGCCAGCATAGGAGAAGAACTTATCAATCGTTATCGCTACGCCGTCAAATTCTTGTCCGATTACTTGGTGCGAAGTTCTGCTGGATGCTTCTGAGTATTTCTCATGATGCTCTTTATTGTATTGTGATGGTGTGAATCTCAAAATTTCCCATTTGCTATCATCAAGCGCATCGAGGTAACTTTTTGCGTCTTCGGTGATGTTGAAATAATTTATTTCAATATTGCCATTGCTTGATATGGGCAGAGATCTTTTATTGTTGAATAGCATTTTTATGAATGCGGCGATTTCTTTGTTTGTTCTTATCTTCTCCGATAGTTTGTATCGGGTGATTGGGCTAATTGAGCCAATCTTCGCGCTAACATCTCTCTTTTCTTCCCAGTTTGCTAGCGTTTGAAGTTTGTCGTGTGAGAAGATGCAGCAGCATTTTGCTAGCCTTGCTTTCTCAATGATGGTGTCTAGTTGGCTTGGGTAGATTCGTTGAGCCTCATCGATGATAACTAAATCATAATTTGCAAGATCGTGGTTACTGTAGTTTTTTATTGGGGTAATCGCCCAGCCATTTTTTATCAACTCTGCGTGACCGTCATTTAGTTGTCCGCAGTGAATGATGAGCGGCTTTCTTTTACTTTCTATAAGATGCTTTGCGATGTCGTATGTTAATAGGGTCTTTCCTGTTCCCGCGCTACCTATGATTGAAATGAATTTCGCTGCTTTGGGTGGTTTCAGGGAATCAATGATTTGATTCTTCACATCTTCTTGCTGGTGCGTTAAAAAATATTCACCAGCCAAGAATTTTTTCGTAGAGTTGAAAGGTGAAACTAGATAATCCGATGGGCTGAATAGTGCATCCGGAACCTCCGTATCCTCTATATCCTGGTTGGTGAGTAATTCCGATAAATGGTCAAATTTGGTTTTTTCTAGTTGATCATCATCTCGCAGGAAGTGCAGCTCTTGGGATTCGGACACAAAGGTGAAGGCGTAAACTTTCCTCCCAATGAAACTCAAGTAGTATTTGTTTCGTATTAGTTGTTTCTTAATTTTTTCTTCCGAGCAGCTATTCTTGAGCTCTATGTTTATGATGCATTTTCGGCCAAAGCGAAGCAAATCAAACTCTTTGCCTATCTGTGGAATTTTGTAACCCACATAAAACCTGTCGAAGGTTCCTATGCTGCACCCAATGTCGCTCAGGGCCTTGGTTAGACTTCTTAGATCTTCAATTTCCGCGCCTTTGATTCCTATGCCATAGTGCCTCAAGAACCCCTTGAATCCTTCTTCTTTCAATGAGTCTTTTGCTTGCAGTAGCGATTGGATGTTTACTCGTTTCAACATTTCTGTTTGTTTGTTCTTTTGAAGGTGGATCGATTAATCCGAGTGGATGGGCAAGTGGATCAATTAACATTGGCCTAACGATTAGGCTAACGGGCAGGCTTTTGCTTTCCAGCGAACGAAGTGAGCGAAAGTTGAGCGCATTGTTAGATGGAACCTCCACGCTGGATGTATTGGCCAAGAGCGATACTAGCGACGAAAGCGATAAAGCACATTACGCCGCCGCGTTGAATGCGACACTGGCTTGCGGGTAGAAGCTTTGGCGACAGGAACCACCATGGGCTTAATGATGCTGGCAGCCTGCGAGATGGAGTGTTTTCGCGCTCAACCATAGCAGCAAGGTAGCCTGGATAGGAATTGGTGGAAAACGCTGCGCGGTTTTCCACCCTACTCGAGCTCGAGGGCGGTGTAGGGTGGACAACGTTGACTTGTCCACCAGCTTTGCGATCGGCCGCTCTTGGCCGCTTTCTGCCGCTCACCCCTCCGGCGCGCACTGGTTAAACCTCATGCAAGAGGATGGTCAGTAGGAATGCAATTGGGTGGTCGAGTCAGTGCAATTACGCCACGAGCGACATGAATGTCACGACGACTGCATGGATGCAGGGAAGCCAAAACCGAGAGCGTCGGTCAGGCCATGGGTGGCCTGATCGACAGAGGACGCCGGGCTCGTGCCCCGGCCCCGGCGCACTCAGGGCCTACAAGCCGCTGGCATAGAAATGCGGGTTGTCCAGACCGTCCTTGCCATAGCGCAGCGCATCGCCGGCCAGGGTGCGGATCTGTCCACCGGCCGCGGCCAGCACCGCATGCCCGGCGGCGATATCCCACTCCATGGTGCGCCCCAGGCGCGGATAGAGATCCGCCTCGCCGGCGGCGACCAGACAGATCTTCAGCGATGAGCCGGCGCTTTTCAGCGAGCGTACCTTGCGCCCGTCGAGGAATTTATCCAGCGCTTCGGCATCGCCATGGGAGCGGCTGGCGACCACGTCCAGGCCCTCTTCCGACACCGCCCGGCAGTGGATGGCCTGGCGCTGCCCGGCCTGTTCGATAAAGGCTCCGCAACCACGGGCACCGGCGAACAGACGCTCCAGCGCGGGGGCCAGAACCACGCCGAGCACCGGTTCGCCGTTATCGATCAGGGCGATATTGACGGTGAACTCGCCATTGCGATTGATGAATTCCTTGGTGCCGTCCAGCGGGTCCACCAGCCAGAAGCGCTGACCCACCTCGGGTACCTGACCGGCGGCGGCGGCCTCTTCGGAGATCACCGGGATCTCCGGCGTGCGCGCCGCCAAGGCTTGCAGAATCAAGGCCTCGGCACGTTCGTCGGCCTCGGTCACCGGGGACGCATCCTCCTTGCCGCGCACCTCGAAATCCGAACGGTACACCGCCAACACCAGCTCGCCCGCTGCGCGAGTAATGCCGATGACGTCTTCGAGCAGAACAGCCATTGGCTCGTTCATGGGTCTCTCCTGTTTTTTTGTTCGAGTAATCCATACGGCCTATGCGCCGTTTTCCGGATAGGAGAACAGTACCGACATCCACGGCATCGCCAATCAGCAAATGGATGTTTAACAGGAGCTCCTGTGTCCCACGGCAAGCAGTTATCCATTCCACAGATCAACACGCTACGCCTGCGCGCCGTGCAATTGCGCATCGCCGGCAATACGCTCAAGGCGATCACCCAGGACACCGGCCTCTCACCGCCGACCATCATCGCGGCCTACAAGGCCTGGCAAAGTGGCGGCTGGAATGCCGTCCCGGTGCGCGAGCGCGGGCGCAAACAAGGCGAAGGCCGCAGCCTCTCGGCGCAGCAAGAGCAGCACATTTACCAGTTGCTGGTCAGCTCGCCGCCGGAGCGGCACCAGTTGCCCTTCCTGCTCTGGCAGCTGGAGGCCATGCAAGCGCTGGTCAAGCGCCTGCACGATATCGACCTGCCGGAGCGCACCGCCGCCCATTACCTGCAACGCTGGCAGCTGAATGCCGAGCGCCCGGCCAAGCGCGTCGCCAATGCCGCGCCGGCGGTGCAGCGCTGGTACCGCGGCACCTACCAACAGATCCTCGCTCAGGCCCGCACGGAGAACGGCGAGATCCACTGGATCGACGACTTCGGCGCGCGCAACGCGCAGGGCAAGCTCAGTTACGGAGTGCTACGCGCGGTCAGCAACCGCGGCAAGGTGCTCTGGCTCCCTTACGAAGGCGGATTGCGCGCCCCCCACCTGGAAGAGTTCTTCGAGCGCCTGCAACGTTCGGCCGAACGCAAGGTGTTCGCCCTGCTCTCGGGCATGCACTGGCAGCGCGCCGCCACGTTCAGCACCTGGGCCGGGGAACGCGCGGAGCGCCTGCAGCTGTTCCACCTGCCCGAAGCCAACGAGATGCTCAGCGGTGCCCGCGAGCTGGCGACGCACATCCGTCAACAGGCCGTCCGCGCCAGCAATGACGATGCGCTCGACAGCGCGCCCGATGCCGCCCCCAGCCTTCCCAGCAACCCCATGCTGCACATGTTGCGCCTGATGTTAAAACATCAACTCGCGCATAAATCCGAGCGACAGGGGTTGTACGTTGAGAAACGACAACAACAAAGAGCGGAGAAAAAATCTATGACGCTTACTCATCTACAACGCCTGGAAGCCGAGAGCATCCAGGCGATGCGCGAAGTGGTCGCCGAAGCCGACAACCCGGTCATGCTCTACTCCATCGGCAAGGACAGCGCAGTCATGCTGCACCTGGCGATGAAGGCCTTCTATCCGGCCAAGCCACCCTTTCCCTTGCTGCATGTCGACACCACCTGGAAGTTCCAGGACATGTATCGCTTCCGCGATCAGATGGTGTCCAAACTGGGCCTGGAGCTGCTGACCCACACCAACCCGGAAGGCCTTGAGATGGGCATCAGCCCGTTCAAGCACGGCTCGCAGATCCACACCGAGATCATGAAGACCGAGGGTCTGAAACAGGCGTTGGATCACTACGGCTTCGACGCGGCCTTCGGCGGCGCACGCCGTGACGAGGAGAAATCGCGGGCCAAGGAACGAATTTTCTCCTTCCGCTCCGACCAGCACCGCTGGGACCCGAAGAATCAGCGCCCGGAACTCTGGCACCTGTACAACACGCGCAAACACAAGGGTGAGTCGATCCGCGTGTTCCCCCTGTCCAACTGGACCGAGCTGGACATCTGGCAATACATCCATCTGGAGAACATCCCGATCGTCCCGCTGTACTTCTCCGCGCCGCGCCCGGTGGTCGAGCGCGACGGCATGCTGATCATGGTCGATGACGAGCGCATGCCGCTCAACCCTGGCGAAGTGCCGATGATCCGCAACGTGCGCTTCCGCACCCTGGGTTGCTACCCACTCACCGGCGCCGTCGAATCCGATGCCGACACCCTGCCCAAGATCATTCAGGAAATGCTGCTGACCCGCACTTCCGAGCGCCAGGGCCGCATGATCGACCACGACTCGGCGGCATCGATGGAGAAGAAAAAACAAGAGGGGTACTTCTAATGGCACACGTATCTGACCTGATTGCCGAGGACATCGAGCAATACCTCAAAGCCCACGAGCACAAGAGCCTGCTGCGCTTCATCACCTGCGGCAGCGTGGACGACGGCAAGAGCACCCTGATCGGACGCCTGCTGTACGACTCGAAAATGCTCTTCGAAGACCAGATGGAAGCACTGGAAGCCGACTCCAAGAAAGTCGGCACCCAGGGCGGCGAGCTGGACTTCGCCCTGCTGGTGGACGGCCTGGCCGCCGAGCGCGAGCAAGGCATCACCATCGACGTGGCCTACCGTTTCTTCTCCACCGATCAGCGCAAGTTCATCGTCGCCGACACCCCCGGCCACGAGCAGTACACCCGCAACATGGTCACCGGCGCCTCCACCGCGGACGTGGCGGTGGTGATGATCGATGCCCGCCGTGGCGTGCTGACCCAATCCAGGCGTCACAGCTTCCTGGCCTCGCTGATCGGCATTCGCAAGGTGGTGCTGGCCGTCAACAAGATGGACTTGATGGACTACTCGGAGAAGGTCTTCAACGACATCGTTGACGACTACCGCGCCTTCGCCAAGCAGATCAATCTGCAAGATGTCACCGCCATCCCCATGTCGGCGCTACGCGGTGAAAACATCACCGAGCAGAGCGCGCACATGCCCTGGTACCGCGGCACCACGCTGATGGGCTACCTGGAAACCGTCGAGATCGACGAAGCGCACCAGCAGAAGCTGTCGTTCCGCATGCCGGTGCAGTGGGTCAACCGTCCCAACCTGGATTTCCGGGGTTTCACCGGCACCATCGCCAGCGGCGTGGTCCGCCCCGGTGACCGCGTACGGGTGTTGCCGGCCGGGCAAGAGAGCCATATCGCCCGCATCGTCACCCTCGACGGTGACCTGCAGCAGGCCGTGGCCGGACAGTCCATCACCCTGACCCTGACCGACGAAGTCGATTGCAGTCGCGGCGACGTGCTGGCCACCGCAGAAGACCCGGCCAGCGTGGCCGACCAGTTCCAGGTCAGCCTGATCTGGATGCACGAGCAGCCCATGCTCGGCGGTCGCCCCTACCTGATGAAGATCGGTGGCAAGACCCTGCCGGTGACCCTGGCGGCGCCCAAGTACAAGATCAACGTCAACACCATGGAGCACCTGGCGACCAAGGAACTGGCGCTGAACGAAATCGGCGTGTGCAACCTCTCCAGCAGCCAGCCGATCGCCTTCGACCCCTACAAGGACAACCGCGAAACCGGCAGTTTCATCCTCATCGACCGCCTGACCAACGCCACCGTTGGTGCGGGCCTGATCGAGTTCTCCCTGCGCCGCTCGCAGAACATCCATATGCAGCACGTCGACGTGAGCAAGAAGGCGCGCGCCGAGCAGATGGGTCAGAAGCCGGCGCTGCTGTGGTTCACCGGCCTGTCCGGGGCCGGCAAGTCGGCCATCGCCAACCTGCTGGAAACCCGCCTGTACGCCCGCGGCCGGCATACCTATCTGCTCGACGGCGACAACGTGCGCCACGGCCTGAACCGCGACCTGGGCTTCACCGACGCCGACCGCGTGGAGAACATCCGCCGGGTGGCCGAGGTCGGCAAGCTGTTCGTCGACGCCGGCCTGATCGCCATCACCGCCTTCATCTCGCCCTTCCAGTCCGAGCGTGAAATGGCCCGCAAGCTGCTGGGTGAGAATGAGTTCCTCGAGATCTTCATTGACACGCCGCTGGCCGTGGCCGAAGAGCGCGATCCGAAGGGGCTGTACAAGAAGGTTCGCCGTGGTGAGTTGAAAAACTTCACCGGCATCGACTCGCCTTACGAGGCCCCGGCCGCCCCCGACATCCACATCCAGACCACGCGGATGACGCCGGAGCAGGCGGTGGAGCGGATCATCGCCACGCTGATTGAGCGCGAAATCATCAGCCCGGATTACTGACAGACGCGCTCTGCCCCGCAATGGCGTCACGCCCTTGCGGGGCAAGCCGCGCGGCTAGTCCGTCTGGATGAGGAAAACTTTTCTCGCTCGCCCTTACATTGACCGACGCGCCATTCGCGCCGCCGCCCTGCGGCGGCCCCGAATGCCCGCTCGTTCAGGAGAGTCACAACAATGACAACAAGCTCCATTGACGAAAAGCTGCTCAGCGGCCAGACCTGGTCCGAGTTCTGCGATCACCTGAAGCGCTGTGGCGAGCAGATTCTGCGCCCGGAAACGCCAGCCGATCCGGCCACCCGTGCCGAAGGTTTCCGCTACCTGACGCGCCTGCTGCGCATCGGCCTGGAGATGCACATCGAGTTCGCCGATCCGGCCTTCCCGAGCTTCTTCAAGACCTCCCACGAGACCGCGAAGATCGGTGCCGACAACCCGGACAACCTCTACGAATACGCGCGCCTGGACGGCACCCTGGAATACCGCATCACAGGTCAGCGCGGCAGCGTCGCCTACCTGAGCTTCGGCACCCAGAAAGGCGGCTACGAAACCGGTGGCACCATGACCCAAACCGGTTTCATCGATGCCAGCCAGTTACAGGTCGATGCCCAGGGCAACTTCGAAATCATCCTCAGCCGCGAGCCGCAACCGGGCAACTGGCTGAAAATGGAAGACGCCAGCAACGCCCTGATCGTGCGCCAGACGTTTCTTGACCGTCGCAGCGAAGTGCCGGCCAAGCTGAGCATCGAGCGCATCGGCACCGACTCCAAGCCCAAGGCCCTCGACCCGGCGACCTTCCAGCAAGGCCTGGCGCGCGTATCCAGCTTCGTGGAAAACACCGCCAAGCTGTTTGCCGACTGGGCGCAAAGCTATCAGCCCCACAGCAACCAGCTGCCGCCGGCCGACCAGGCCGTGTGCCAGGCCGTGGGCGGCGACCCGAACATCTTCTACTACCACTCGCACTGGGCGCTGGCCGAGGACGAGGCGCTGGTCATCCACATCGACAAGGTGCCGGACTGCGACTTCTGGAACCTGCAGATCAACAACTACTGGATGGAGTCGCTGGACTACCGCTACCACCGCATCTGCTTCAACAAGCACCAGGCCCAGTACGACGACAAGGGCGGCGTGACCCTGGTACTCAGCGAGCGTGATCCGGGCGTGGCCAACTGGCTGCAAACCGCCGGCGTACGCCAGGGCACCCTGTGCCTGCGCTGGGTCGGTGCCCAGGAGCAATGCCACCCCACCACCCAGGTCGTAAAAGTATCTGCAGTCGCGGAGGCCCTATGAACGCGCACACCCGAATTCAAGATTTGACCGTCGACAACCTGCTGGCTACCGCCATCGAGCGCGCCAAGGGCCTGAGCAATTTTGGCGATGACAACTATCGCCAGGCTCTGCAGGCGCTACTCGATGCCCTGGCTGGCGAAGCCGAGCTGTCGCAGACCGGCCTGTATCTGATGCAGGAAAGGCTGGTCGGGCAACTGGTCAACCGCCTGGTGATGGAGGATTACCTGAGCCGCTATCCGGAAATCACCCAGATAGAGCTCGACGATCCGCTAGTCATCGTCGGTCTGCCACGCACCGGCACCACCATGTTGCAGCGCACCCTGGCCGTTGACCCACGGTTCTACTCGGCCGCCTGGTGGGAGACCCGCTATCCGGCACCGCTGGAAGACGAAACCCTGGCCGTGCCGGCCAAGCGCATCGCCCAGGCCAAGGCCGAGGTCGAGCTGATGGCCGAGGCCATCCCGCAGATCCTCGCCATCCACCCGCTGGATGCCGTGCTCTGCGACGAAGAGTTCATGCTCATGGAACACTCCTTCCTGTGCGCCATGGATGCCTACGCCAACGTGCCCAGCTATACCCGCTGGCTGGATCAGCAAGATCAGCGCCCGGTCTACACCCAGTTGAAAAGAATGCTGCAGTTCCTGCAGTGGCAGAAGAACCAGCGTGGCGAGCCTGCTGGCCAACGCTGGCTGCTGAAAGCCCCCCAGCACCTGCACACCTTGCACCTGTTGCTGGATGTTTTCCCCAAGGCGCAGGTCATTTTGACCCACCGCGAACCTGCCCAGACCATCCCCTCGATGGCCAGCATGGCCCACACCCTGTGGCAGATGTACAGCGACAACCCGGACCCGAAAGCCGCCGGCACCCAGTGGAACAGCCGCATGGCGCGAGGCATCCGGCACACCATGCAGGTCCGCGACCAGCACGCTGCCGAGCGCTTCCTCGACATCAACTTCGCCGACACCGTGGCCAAGCCGATGGAGGTGCTGGAAACGGTTTACGCCTTCGCCAATCTGCCGTTCACCGACAAGGCCCGCGCCGACGCACAGGTCTGGCTATCGCAAAACAGCCGGGAAAAACGCGCCAGCCACGACTACAGCCTGGAGCGCTTCGGTCTGAACGAAGCACAGATGACCCAGGACTACATGGAATATCGCGCCCGTCATCTGAGCGCCAATCACTAAACGCAGGCTGGAGGAATCATGGAAAAACTCATGTTGAGCTTGTGGAAACAACCACAACACAGCGCCGAGCAATGGCGCCAAGCCTTGCTCGGCCTGCACGACGAGCTGACGGCCGTCGGTGCACAAAACATCCGCGTAATGGTGGTCGATGAGGCGGTGGCCGCCGCGGCCGAGCAGCGCATCACCAATAGCGCCGTCCCCCTGGACGGGATGCTCTCGCTGTGGCTGGACAGTGCCTTGCAACTGCCCTCCATCCAGAAGCTTCTGACACCTTTGACCAGCCGCCTGGATGCGTATCTGGTTTCGGAATCCGAGCCCTACCCCGAGGAGCGCGAGGCGCGCGCAGCCAAATACCGGGTGCCGCTTGGCCAGCGCACCCCCGGCATGAATCAGGTGGTGCTGCTGCGCAAGCCGGATCGGATGAGCTACGAGCAGTGGTACGACGCCTGGCGCAATGAACACGGGCCTCAGGCCTACCCGCTGCAGTCGATCTTCGGCTACCGCCAGAACACCGTGGTACGCGCGCTCACCTCCGGGGCGCCGGAGTTGCACGCCATCGTCGAAGAACTCTTCCCGCCCGAGGCGATTGGCAATCAGCAAGGCTTCTTCGACGCCCTGGGCGATCCGGACAAATGCGCGCAGCGGCGGCAGGCCATGTACGAATCGACCAGCCACTTTATCGACTTCAAGCAGATCGACTGCATCCTCACCAGCGAATACCAGCTCAGTGTCTAAGAGCACAGGAGGCTTCCCATGTTGGATCTAGAAGCAATCGAGCTGATCAAGCAGCTCAAGGCGCGCTATTTCCGCGCCATCGACACCTGCAACATTGAGCTGCTGCAGGGCATGCTCACCGAAGACATCGCCCTGTCGTTCAAGAGCCCTGCCTACCAGTTCCACGTCAACGGCCTGGGCGATGCGCTGGACTTCTACCGCACCTCGTTCACCAAGACCCGCCTGGCCACCCACAACGGTCACACCCCGGAAATCGAAGTCGATGGCGACCAAGCCAAGGCCCTTTGGTACCTGAGCTACGTGTTCATCAACCTCGAGGAAAACACCCACATGCACGGCAGCGCGATCTACCAGGATCGCTACGTCAAGCGCGAGGGCCGCTGGATGATCGCCGAGACGGGCTACGAAACCCTGCTGGAGACCATCCAGCCGTTGAGCGCACAGCTGCAGATCACCTCCAAGCCCATCAACTGAAACAGGAGCGAGTCATGGCCAAGGCTGAAAACATCGTTACGTCGATCAAGGTTGAAATCAACGCACCCGCCAGCCTGGTCTGGGAAGTGCTCACCGATCTGGACAACTATGCGCAGTGGAACAGCTTCTGCCCCAGCATCCGCTGCGGCATGCAGCTCGGCGACGAGGTACATATGCAGGTACTTACCCCCGATACCGGCGAAACCGTTCCAGTCTTCGAATACCTGGTGGCCTGCGATCCCGAGCAGCTGTTGTCCTGGGAGCAGCGCCCCGTCCCGGAAAACATGGACGCCGCTCGCCGCGATCAGTACATCAAGGCCATCGATGCCAATCGCTGCAGCTACTTCACCACCGACATTTTCCTGGGCCTGAACCAGGACACCATCATGAGTGAACACGGTGCCTGGGTGAAAAAAGGCTTCGACCAGGTCGCCCTGGATCTGAAACGGCGCGCCGAAGAACTGCACGCCAGCCGCGCCTGAGCGGCCCATTCGCCATCACAAGAACAAGAAGGTAATTGCCATGTTGCTGAAAGATAAAGTTGTCATCATTTCCGGTATCGGTCCTGGCCTGGGCATCAAGTTGGCCGTACGCGCCGCCGAATACCAGGCCAAGGCCGTGGTGTTGGCCACTCGCACCCCGGCCAAGCTGGACCAGGCCGAACAGGCCATCCGCGACGCCGGCTACAGCACTCCGGTGCTGAAGGTTCCCACCGACATTGCCCAGGTCGAGCAGTGCCAGAAGCTCGCCGAACTCACCGTCGAGCACTTCGGCCAGATCGACGCCCTGATCAACTCCGCCTATGCCCATGGCGCTTGGGGCAGCTCCGGCGAGTCGTCAATGGACGACTGGCGCAAGGCCATGGACGTCAACCTGTTCGGCACCATGCAGATGACCCACGCCGTACTGCCGCAGATGAAGAAGCAGAAGTCGGGCAGCATCGTGATGATCAACACCATGGCCACCCGCGTCCCCAACCAACTGGAATCCGGCTATGCCGTCTCCAAGGGCGCGTTGAAAACCGCCGTGCAGTACCTGGCCCAGGATCTCGGCCCGTTCGGCATCCGCGTCAACTCCACCTTCATGGGCTGGATGTGGGGTGCACCGGTGGCTGGCTACTTCAAGAGCGAAGCCAAGCGCCTGGGCGTGCCGATGGAGTCGCTGGTCGACCAGGTCGCCCAGCAGATTGCCCTGCGCAAGATCCCCGAAGACAGCGACTGCGCCATGGCCGCCCTGTACCTGGCCAGCGACTTCGCCAAGGTCGTTACCGGCGCGCAACTGGACGTCAACGGCGGCCACTTCCTGCCCTACTAAGCACTTAAGGCGACAGGGACGTCGCCCTTGCCCGCGGCCGCGCCAACCTGGCCCCGCTACGCCCGCATCTGGAGACGTCGACCATGTTGGATCTAGTTGCCATCGAGCAGATCAAACAGCTCAAGGCCCGTTATTTCCGCGGCATCGATACCTGCAACCTCGAACTGCTGCGTAGCATCCTCGCACCCGACGTGAAGATCAGCTTCGACAGCCCGACCTACCAGTTCGAGCTCAACGGACTGGATCAGGCCATCGAGTTCTACCGCAGCAGCTTCACCAACCGCCGTTTCGGCATGCACAACGGCCACACCCCGGAAATCACCGTCAACGGCGATGAAGCCACTGGCCTCTGGTACCTCAACGACCTGTTCATCAACCTCGACGAGCAGACCCTGCTCAACGGCAGCGCCATCTACGAGGATCACTACGTCAAACTGCAGGGCGAGTGGCGCATCCTTCGGACCGGCTACAAGCGGCTGCTGGAGATGATCGGACCGCTGGACGCGCAGTGGCGGATCACCTCCCGGCCGATCGACTGACCGGCCGTTGCCGCCGGTGCAGCGCAAAAGGCCCGCATCACGCGGTTTTTTTTTGCGCTCTGGCCAGGGCCTAGCGGTAGACCTTGACCAGCTCGTTGAGCGCATTGCGCACCTCGCCGCAGCGGTTGCCGGCGGCGTCGAAGAACAACTGGAAGTACTGGAACGTCTGCCAGCGTGATCGCCTGTCAGTCGGACGCCGGCGGACGCAGGCAACCGACAGCCATGGCGACCAGGCTGTCGAGCAAGGCCGAGGATTCCAGCTGCGTCGGAATGTCTTCCAGTACCGAGCGGATCACGCTGCGTAATCCCTGCCCGAGCAAATACGCCGCCAAGGCGGGGTGTTGCGTGGTGATCTCATGCTCGTACATGCGCAGGAGCGGCAGCCAGGTCGCTTCGATGAATTCACCTGCCGTGCGGTAAGGGCCGCGCCACATCCCCAGGTGAAGGGCGGAGTGGTAACGCAAGTGAAAGGCCTTGTTCAATTTGAACAGCCGTGTTTCGACACGAATGATGTTGGCCAGAATGTCCCGCAGCGCCGGTTTCAACGGCACGCCAACCAGCCTTTCGCGCACCCTCAGTAGCTGTTCGGATTCCTCGTCGAGAACACGCTCATACAGCAAGGAAACGATGGCGTCCTTGTTGGGGAAATATTGATAGATCGAGCCGACCGCAACCCCGGATACCTCCGCAATGCGGGCGACGGTCAGCGCCTCCTCGCCTGCTTCATCCAGTATCCGCAGGCACGCTTGTTCCACGGCGTCGACCAGTGCACGAGAGCGTGATTGCATCGGGCGTTTGCGTAACGCGGGAAGCTGCTCCGAGGTTGGCCAAGAGCCCATTGTGGGTTCACTGCCTTTCTTGTTCATGGGAATCCGAGTGTCGTTATTGGCGGCGCGCCAACAATTCTATTTTTATTATATAAATCAATTATTTATGAAGATATTGAGCGGCATTGAAATGCGAATATCTCGGCACTTGCGACGTCAGTATGATCGTTTCCGTCGATCAGACAACCTCAAACCGTGCGTAGTGAATGCGCCAAAAAAGATCGGAAGTTCCAAGCCCACCGGGAGATTGTCCATGTCGTCATCTTTCACTGTCCGCCCCCTCGGCATCAGCATCGGCGCCGAAGTGCTTGACCTGGATCCTGCCTCAGTATTTTTGCCAGAAACGTTGGCCGCGCTCGAGGCGGCACTCGTCAAGCATGAAGCCATCGTGCTGCACGTTCCTGACTTACGACCCGAGCAACAGCTGGCGATTGCCCGGTATTTCGGCGAACCGGAAGTTCACACCTTCTATCCCAACCTGGGCGAGGGTTTTGAGCAGATCACCGTGATCGACTCCAAGCTGGGCGATCGGGCCGATATGTGGCACCACGACGAGAGCTTTCTGCCCAGCCCGCCGATTGTCACCATGACTCATGCGCAGATCCTGCCGCCGTGTGGCGGCGACACCTGCTGGATCAGCATGACCACGGCCTACGACGCATTGTCCGAGCGCATGAAGCACTACCTCGAAGGTCTCAGCGCCTGGCACGACATGAACGGGCCGATGACGGCCGCCCTGCGCCAGAACGTGGTGACGCACGAGCGCTATCTCGAGGTCATCAGCATGAACCGACGGCACTTGCATCCGCTGGTCATTCAGCACCCGGTGACAGGCCGCAAGGCGCTGTATCTGAGCCCGACCTACACCACCCATATCGACGGCCTGGCCATCCCCGAAAGCGATGCGATCCTCGCCTACCTGCACACCCATTGCCAACACGTTCACTTCGGGTTCCGCCATCGCTGGCGCGTCGGTGACATGGTGCTCTGGGACAACCGTAGCGTGCTCCACAACGCCATCCTGGACTATCAACCGCACCAACGGCGCATGCAGCGCACCTCGGTATTCGCTCGCGGCCCTTTCCACGCGTGATTCGTTGATGGACTGATCACCGTTTACAACAGTTGCTCAAGAGGAAACAGCCATGTTGAAGGATGAGCTGAACTACGATTTGCTGGCCCGTTACATTCCCAGGCCAGGTCGCCATGCGCTGCTGCCCGAACTGACACCGCGCCAGAGCGTGGCGTTGCTGTGCCGGGTGTTGTCCCGCGAAGGCTATAACGACCACATCGCCGGCCACATCACCGTTCGCCAGGACGACGGCACTTACCTGGCCAACCCGTGGGAACTCACCTGGGGTGAAGTGACCGCCTCGGATATCGTGCGCCTAGATCAGCAAGGCAAGGTGATCGAGGGTGAATGGAACATCACCCCGGCCATCAACCTGCACATTGACGTACACGCCGCCCGGCATGATGTCGGCGTGGTGATCCACAATCATCCGCAATGGGGATCGGTATGGTCGGCGGTCGGGCGCATTCCGCCGATCTACGACCAGACCTCCGCCCTGGTCGACACCGACCCGGTGCTCTATGACGAGTACCGCGGCACGGTCGAAGACACCGAACTGGGCCGCGCCGTCGTGGACGCACTGGGTACGCAGAAATGGGCATTGCTGGCCAATCACGGTGTGCTGGTGGTGGCCAACGGCATCCGCCAGGCGCACTTGCGCGCCATCACCCTGGAGTGGCGTAGCCGCCTGGCCTGGCGTGTCGAAGCGCTTGGCGGCGGCTCACCCCTGCCCGCCAGCGTCGCCCGTGCGACCGGTGAGCGCACCGACGCCAATGGGTTCCCATTCCTGTGGGAAGCCATGGCTCGGGAGGAAATCCGGCGCGATCCAACCGTTCTGGAATAAGTCTTTTGCACCGCTGGACGGCGGCAGGGCAGACGCCCATGCCGCCGGCACTTGGCGAGTGCGATTGAAGAGCAAGAGCTCAATTTACATGACAGGCTCAAAGCCTTGGCAGCGGCTACAGAGACGAAGGGGCACTCAAGCCACCAGGCTGCCGCCGTTGACCGGCAATACTTGGCCGTTCACCCATTCGGCTTCGATCGAAGCAAGATAAGCGACTGCGGCACCGACGTCTTGCGGACTGCCTGCGCGTTTTACCGAAGCACTTTTCCTGGCGATGGCATCGGAGCCTTCCCAGTTGTTCATGGTGCCGAGCGAAAGGCCATTGACGGTGACGCCGTGCGGGCCGACTTCACCGGAGAGGTTGCGCAGAAAGCCGAGTGCACCGGCTTTGGCAGCACCGTAGGCGCACAGGCCCATGCCGGTCGCCGTGCGCGCCGCATCGGAGTTGATGGCGATAATCCGCCCCCAGCCGCGCTCCATCATCGATGGCAGGATCGCCTGGCAGCTGTGCATCAAGCCATGCAGGTTCAACTGCAGCCAGCTATCCCACTGCTCCGGGGTCGACTGCATGAACTGCACGTAATCCCAGCCCAGGGCGGGCACCCCGGCGTTATGGACAAAGATATCTATCGCGCCAATCTCGCCCTGCACCTTCTCTACCATGGCAAAAATAGCCTGGCGATCAGTCATGTCCGTCGCCACCGGGTGCGCCTGCAGCCCTTCTGCACGCAAGGCTTCTGCAGCCTCTTGGGCGCGCTCGAGAAAGAAGTCGTTGATCACCACGGTAGCGCCCTGACGTGCCAGCGTCTGGGCAATACCAAAGCCCATGCCGCGGCCGGCACCGGTTACCAGTGCAACTTTTCCTGTTAGTTGAAACATGTCCAAGGGACTCCTCATCATCTACAGGGGTTGTGCCTATCCGTTGCGGGCAGGCACAAATGGCTTAGAACCTGCCTCGGATCTGCTGCGCGTCGGAAAAACTGCGTTGAAAACGGCTTCGGAATGCTCATTTACAACTCGTAAACTCCGCTTCCTCAGCCGTTTTCGCCTTGTTTTTCTCTAGCTCGCGAGATCCGAAACAGGTTCTTACATGTACAGAATCACCAGTTCGTTGATCACCGATGGCCGTTCGTTGCCGACCACATGGATATTCAACTCCAGGGTCAGCTGCGTGCCGCTTTTGACCCGCTCCACGCTTTTGACCCGTGCCCGCGAATGGATGCGCGAGCCGGCGGATACCGGCGCCGGGAAGCGCAGGCGGTCGGAGCCGTAGTTGACCATGTTGGTGAAACCGGTGATCTCGAAGCCCAGCGGCACTTTCAGGCGCGACTGCAGCACTTGCACCAGGGCGCCATGGGCGATGGTGCCGCCGAACGGGCTTTCCTTGCGCGCGCGCTCCGGATCGGTGTGGATCCAGTAGTCGTCGCCGGACAACTCGGCGAAGGCATTGATCAATGCCTGATCGACTACGATCTGATTACTCCAGGCCGAGAACTCCTCGCTCACCAGCGACTGCAGCGCGGCCTCGTCGTCCAGCGCGATCCGGCGTGCCGGCGGCGTCGACTCGGTACTTTCGGCCTCTGGCTCGGCCAGGGTTGGCAGCCGCTTCAGGCTGTCGACATCGCTGTCCATGCCGGTGAAGCGCAGCAGGCGCGAGCCTTTGTCATCGACCTCGGCGAACACCGGCTGCAAACGCATGCCGATGCGGATTTCATCTTCCTCAAGACCGACCAGGTTGGTGTTGATCCGCACCCCTTCGTCGAGTTCGACGACCGCCAGTTTCTGCGGCATTTCATCGGCGAAATCCGGCAGCGTGGCGATCCGCGTCACCGTGAAGCTGTACAGCTTGGCGTTACCGCTGACCTCACGCCAGGACAGGTCATGGGCCAGGCAGCTCGGGCAGTGCCGGCGCGGGTAAAACACCCAGTGCTGGCAGGCATTGCACTGCTGGATCAACAGGCGCTCGGCCTTGAGGCCTTCCCAGAACGGCGCGGAAATCTCGGTCGGCGCCGGCATTGGTTTGTTGTTCGACATGTTCGTCATGCTCCCTGGAGAATCAACGCGCCCTGCTCACTCATCACGCCGCCGGTACCGGAGACGTAGACGCTATCGCAGCGCTTGAGCTGACGTTCACCGGCTTCACCGGCAATTTGGGTCACTGCTTCGATGATCTGCGACATGCCACCGGCCGCGCCGGCCTGACCGAAGCTGAGCTGGCCGCCGTGGGTGTTCATGGGGAAATCGCCGCGCCAGGTCAGGTCGTGCTCGCGGACAAAACTCATGCCCTCGCCCTTGGCGCAGAAACCGGCATCTTCCAGAGTCAGCAAGGCGGTGATGGTGTAGCAATCGTAGATCTGTGCGGCATCCACATCGGTCGGCTTCAACCCGGCCATCGCGAAGGCGCGCTGCGAGGCTGGACCAATCGGGGTGTGGATCATGTCATCGGCGTAAGACGGAGACTTGAACGCCAGGTGCTCGCCGAAGCCGGTGATGAACGCCGGACGTTTGCGCGCACGGGCGGCCACTTCCTTGGAGGCGATGATCAGCGCCGCGCCACCCGCCACCGGCATGACGATTTCGAGGACATGCAGCGGGTCGGCGACCATTTTGCTCGCCAGCACCTGCTCGACGGTCAGCGGCTGGCCGTAGAACATCGCCTGCGGGTTGGCCAGGGCATTGGTGCGCTGGTCCACGGCAATCTTGGCCATGGCCACCGGGTCGTAGTCGTACTGTGCCGCATAACGCTGGGCGATCATGGCATAGCCGGTGTTCTGGCCCATGTGCCCGTAAGGCAGGTCGAACTCCGCTTCCGGAGCGCCGAAGGCCGTGCTGTGGCCACCATAACGCATGCCACGGGCCATCGCGCCGACGTCCTCGTCGCGCCCCATGGGCGCCATCCGCGCGGGCATCACGCACAGCACCGCCTGGCAAAGGCCCAGCTCGATGGCCGCAGCCGCCCGCCAGACCATACCGACGCCGGTACAACCGCCGAGATCGACCACTTCGGCGAAATTGACTTTGAGACCCAGATACTCGGCGGCCATGGCCGGCACGAACACCGAAGCCTCGTGGAAATGCGGGCCGTTAATCACCAGACCATCGAGGTCCTCGGCGCGCAGCCCGGCATCCTGCAGCGCCTGCGCCGCCAGATCGGCGACCTGCTCCAGGTGGAACATCCGCGGCGCCGTGGCGTATTTTTCCGGCTTGTATTGAGCGGCGCCTATGATCGCCGCGTTACCTTTCAGACCCATGGGTTCCCCACTCGAAGTCAGGTTTTTGTCGTACACCAACCTTTCCACATCCAGGTCGGCAGATAATCGTCCAAACTGACTAGACAACTAAATCGAGTCGCCCGCCAGGGTTTAATTCGATGCCGGCGCAAGTACCCGGATCGGAAAAAAGAAGGGAGCCCGCAGGCTCCCTTCTTCATTGCCGAACGAGTCGGTTAGAAGGTGTATTTCATCGCCAGGGTGGCGTAGTCACGATCCGCCAACTGCCGCTTGACCGGATCCGCCTCACCCAGGTAACCGATGACTCGCAGCGCGACTTCAAAGTTACCGAGGTACTTGAAGGTGGTGCCGGCGCTGAAGCGACGGTCACCCTCCGCCCCGGAAATGGTCCCCGACATCGGCGAAGCGCCGCTGAACACGTTGGAGAAGTTGAGCGGCACCTCCAGGTCCCAGCCTTCGAATACCCCCGGATAGCTGAACGAGGCGCCCACGGTGAAGGCACTGGCATCCTGGCTGCGCCAGCTGTTGGCGGTCTTGAAGGTGTAGTTATCGGACTCCTGCACCAGCGGCCTAAACTGTGGAATCAGGCGATTGCCCAATGCCAGCAGGTTCGGTGCCGCCGAGGTGTCTTCGACGCTGTCGACGCGCTGATGGACGATCTCGGCGGTTAGCGTGGTCTGGCTGGCCCATGGCCGGTCACCGAGGATGCGGATGGCCGAGATTTGCATCTGCTGACCCTTGCCACGCGCCGGCGTCGGACCGAGTCCGGTATTGACCAACACCGGTACGCCGTCACGGTAGGACCACTCGGCACCGACCTGGACATCGCCAAACTTGGTCGAGGCACTGAGCCCGGTCAGCTTGATGTCTTCGAAGTAGGTCACCCGATAGCCGGTCGGGACGCCGGCGAATGCACCGCCACCGACGGGTTGGGCCCGGAATTGGGTAACAGCGGAGGCCGGGTTCTTGTCGTGGTAGTTGACGTGGAACAGCGCGAGTTCCCATGCCGGCACAGGCCGATAACGCACCTGAACCCCCCACTGACCGTCGTCACGTGGCTCGTCGGTGCCAGCCTTGTTGATCCGGGTGCCGTTGGCGTTGAGGATAAACTCATTGCCTGGACCCGTCACATCACTGGTGGACAGGTAACTGCCCACCGGCGGCAATTCGGTGCCCTTCCACTCGTACTGGTAATAGGCGCTGAAACCGATTTGCGGGTTGAAACGGTAGGACGCGGAAAACTGCCCGACCGGCAACAGCACTTCCTTGACCTCGACCCCAGGCTGCGCCGCCTTGACCGCGTCGGACGGGCTCTGCACGCCACTGACGCCCGGGTAGAACAGGCTCTCGCCCCAGGACTCGACGTGCCGCCCGGCCTTAGCGTCAAGCATGGAGCCGTTGTCGAAACGCCAGCCGCCGAAGACATAGGCATCCAGGAACTTGCTGCGCCCACCGCTGAAATACTTGGTGGAACTGGTGAACTCATCATGGGCGCCGGTCTTGTTCACCGTCAGGGGCGAGTCGTTGTCGTTGGACTGGTGATAGACATCGTCGTAGAAGGTACTGGCCCGCACCACGGCACCGTAGTTGTCCTTGCGCACGATCATCTCGGCCAGGGCGCCAACGCGGTTGGTGGTGAGGCTGCCCTTGTCGAAGTTTTGATTACCGTCGTCGCCGTTGAACGCCCCCACCAGCTGCCCATTGCTGTTGACCGCCCCCAACAGCGCATCGTCCTGATCGCTCAGGCGCACCCCCAGGCCGTAGCTGGTGGTCACGTTCCAGTCGATGGTGGTGCCATTGTCAAACTCGATGGTTTCGCCCGACCAGGCCGGGGTAGAAACCAGTGCGATGGCGACCGCCAGACTCGCGACCTGAAAACTCTGCAGGCCAGAACCAGTACCATATTTGTTGTTTTTATTGATCACACTGCCTCTCCTGATTAACGGCCACCTGGCCGCATGAAATGCTCGAACAGTGCTCATCACCAATCAGCTCGGAGTTGCCCGAGCGGGTTGCCCCCCGACGCACCCGCAGGGGTACGCCGATAGCGATGCACTGCAGCTTCTTCCTCACGCACGAGCGCCCCCTCGGCAATGAGGTAGTTGGCATGCGCCAACGTTTCGCCGACGGCCATCAGTACGTCGAAACGACTTTTGGCCCTCGGAAACAGCGCGGCCATCAGCTCAAGCGCGCTACGCGGCTCTTCACAGACGGCCAGCAATTGCTCCAGATGCACCTGGTGATGGGCCCGCAATTGGTCCAGTCGGTGGTGCAAATTGAAAAACGGACGCTCGTGCGCCGGCAGCACCAACAGGCTGTCAGGCAACTCGCGCAGCCGCTCGATCGATTCTAGCCAGTCGCGCAACGGATCGGCATCGGGCTCGGTAACCTGAACGTTGACCGTGGAGGTGATCCGCGGCAGCACCTGATCGCCGGAAATCAGCAGGCCGTCTTGCTCGGCATACAGACAGGCATGCTCGGGGGAATGGCCGCGACCGATAACCACCTGCCAACGGCGACCGCCGATGTCCAGCACGCTGCCTTCACTGAGGCGATGGAAGCTGGTCGGCAGGATCGGGCGGAAGTGCTCGACCTGCAGCATCGGTAGAAAGGTCTCGGCCTGCCCGCTGGCGAACCCGGCCTTCTGGTAGAAGTCGAGGAACGCCCAGCTCGGCTTGGGATCTGCTGGCGCCCCCAGGTGCAGCCACTGAAACTCACCGGCAGTCATATACACCGGGCAGCGGAAGCGCTCGGCCAGCCAGCCGAGCACCCCGCCATGGTCGGAATGAAAGTGCGTGCAGATCACCCCGCGCAGCGGCAGGCCGGCCATCGCCTCGACGAACACCTCCTCCCACACTTCGCGGGTTTGTTCGCTGTTCAGGCCGGTATCGACCGCCACCCAGCCGTCGCCATGGCGCAGCAGGTAGAGGTTGATGTGGTCCAACCCGAACGGCAGCGGCATGCGCAGCCAGAGCACGCCCGGCGCGACCTCCTGCACCTGCCCGTTGGCCGGCGGCTGCGGCCAGGGGAAGCGCAGGCCGTCACGCCATTCGTGGCCCTGGGCGTCGAGCTCAGCCACGGGAGTCACCGGCGAAGGCCGGCAGACCGACGCGGGCCAGCAACTCGGCCGAGTACGGCTGATAGCTGCGGCTGCTTTCATCGCGGATGTACAGTGGATCGTCGAAGGCCGTCGGGGCATAGCCCTGGCGCTGCAAGTCGACCTTGCGCAGCTTGAAGGTACTGGTCAGATCGGCCGCCGCCGACACGCGCACGAACACCGGCGCGGCATAGCGCGGCAAGCGTTCCTCGGTCAGTGCGTAGAACGCCTCGGGGTCGAAGCTGTGGCCCTCCTGCATCAACACCGCCGCCATGCCGGCGCGGCCCTCATGCCCAGGCACCTGCACACCGTAGATATTGATCAGCTCCAGCCCTGGGAAATCACTCAGGCCATCGGCGACTTCCTGGGTCGAAACGTTCTCGCTCTTCCAGCGGAAGGTATCGCCGATGCGATCGACGAAGTACAAGTAGCCGTCCTCGTCGTAGCGCAGCAGGTCACCCGAGCTCCAGAACGAATCGTCCTGGCTGAAGACATTGCGGCGAATCTTGCTTTCGGTGGCCTCGGCCGAGGTGTAGCCCTCGAAGCGACCGCCGCCGATTTGCGGATGATTGACGATAAAGCCCATGGCTTCGCCGATCTCGCCGACCTCGCACAGGCGGTAGAAGCCCTGCTCGTCGCGCGGATGGCTTTCGCTATCGACGTCGTAACGCACCAGGCGCAGGTTGGTCTTTTCCCAGAACGGCACGCGACCGCAGGAGCCTGGGTAGTTGTCCACGTTGATCGCTGTGGTGTTGGCCTCGGTGGCGCCCCAGCCCTCGAAAATCTGGATCGGACCGAAACGCTCCACCCAGCGCTGCCAGGTCTCCGGGCTCAGGCCGGCGCCGAGCATGCAGCGCAGGCTGTGCTCGCGCTCACCCGCCACCACCGGCTGGTTGAGCAGGTAGCGGCAGATTTCACCGATGTACTGGAACACGCTGATGTCGTGGCGATTCACGTCTTTCCAGAACTCGCGCACGCTGAACTTGCGGCGCACCACGATGCTCGCCCCAGCGCGCAGCGCAGTGGAGGTCACCGAGGTGGCCGCCGCGCCGTGGTACAGCGGCAGGCAGCAGTAAAAGACATCCTCGGGCGTGACTTGCAGGGTTTCTTCCATCACATCGCCGGAAGACATCCAGCGCATATGGCTGTAGCGCGCAGCTTTCGGCAGACCGGTGGTACCGGAGGTGAAAATCAGCAGGCCCGCTGTCTCGGCCGGCAGGTCCGCGCGCAAGTCGCGCGGGAACGCCGTGCGCGGTGCGCTGGCAACGGTTTCGCAGAAACCGGCATCGACCCTGGCGCGCAACTCCTCGCTGGCGGGGTTCTCGGCGTCCGGCACCAGCCACCAGGGCAGATCCGGCAGGCCTTCGGTCGCCAGCAGATTGGCCAGGCATTCCTCGCCCACCACCACGGCCTTGGCTCCCGTGGATTCCAGCGCATGCACCAGTGGCCGGCCGTTGACCTGGGTATTGATGAAGGCCGCCACCACACCCAGCTTGGCCAGGCCGAACCAGCTGCAGAAAAATTCCGGACGGTTCTCCATGGCGATGGCGCAGACATCGCCCGGGCGCAAGCCACGGGCCTGGAAGGCATGGGCCAGCTGGTTGGCGCGCGCGTCCACCTCGGCATAGCTCAGGCACTGCTCGCCATAGATGAGGAACGGACGCTCGGGAAAACGCCGCGCCTGCTCTTCCACTCGGTCGGCGATGGTGTAGCGATCCGCCGGTTTGATCTGCCCGCTGGCCACTGAGCGGCGATCCAGGAGGGCCTGGGTCTGCTCGCGGGGCACAGGCTTGCTGCCGACACTCGACAGTTGACTCAGTTCGTTCAAATTGTTCATCCCTACCTCCGCAGAAAACTCGCCATTCATGCCAACGCCCTCGCCCCGTTCGGGTAATCCGAATAACCGTGGGCACCTGGGGAGTACAGGGTCTTGCGATCGAAACCGGACAGCGGCAGCCCCGCACGCAGGCGCTCGACCAAATCCGGATTGCCGATGAAATGCCGGGCGAACGACACCGCTTCACCCTGCCCGGCCTCCAGCGCCGCCGTTGCCGACGGGCCATCGAAGCCGTCATTGAGGATCAGCCCACTGCTGCTGTACTGATGCGCCAGGGCAAAGGCATCCAACTCGGCCAGCGGCGAACGCATGATATGCAGGTAGGCCAGGCCCAGCGGCTCGACCACCGTGCACAACGCTGCCGCCGTGGCGGCCGGGTTGGCGTCGCTGATGTCGTTGTACGAGTTGCCCGGGCACAGGCGGAACCCCACGCGCCCGGCACCGATGGCCGTGGCCATGGCGCCCAGCACTTCGGCCGGGAAGCGCACGCGGTTCTCGGTGTTGCCGCCATAGCGGTCATCGCGCAGGTTGCTACCCGAGGCCATGAACTGCATCGGCAGATAACCGCTGGTGCAATGCAGCTCGACGCCGTCGAAGCCAGCTTCGCGGGCATTCAGCGCGGCGCGGCGATATTCCTCGATCACCGTATCGATCTCGTCCAGAGCCAGTGCTTGCGGCTCGTCGGTATCGACCAGGCCGGCGACATCGCTGAACACCTGGGTGTTCGCGCGCAGCGCGGAGGGCGCCACGCTCAGCGCACCGGCCGGCTTGTTGTAATGGCTGGCCGCCCGGCCGACGTGCATCAGTTGCAGGACGATCCGCCCGCCGGCGTCATGCACCGCGCGAGTCACCTTGCGCCAGGCAGCGATCTGCTCGGTGCTGTAGATCGCCGGGGTGCGGCAGTAGCCCAGGCCATTGGCCGAGGGCGCGGTGCCCTCGGCGACAATCAGCCCGGCGCTCGCGCGCTGGCGGTAGTAGTCGACCATTTCCGCGGTCGGCACCGCACGGGCATCGGCACGGCTACGGGTCATCGGCGCCATGACGATGCGGTTGGCCAATTCCAGCTCGCCCAAGCGTACCGGCTCAAACAAGATGCTCATATCGGCTCCTCAGCGCACACGAATCTTAGGCGCCTGGGTGGAACGGCGCAGCGTGGTAAGGAATTGTTCCAGGGGCGCCGCCGGGGCGACTTGCGGCAAGCAGTCCTTGTCCGGGCGATTGGCCCAGAACTCGGCCCAGGACGGGAACAGATCGTGGAACGTGCCGAAATACGGTTCACGTCCCGGCCAGCGCATTTTCCGCTCGCCAATCGGTGGCTTGTTCAGGTCGCTGGCGTACCAGTAGCAAGGCAGGCGCCGGCGGAAGTACCAGCGCCCGTCGATGCGCTCGTAGTCGTCCCAATAGAGCATCTGCATGGTCACCCACTCCGGGCCGGTCTCATGCTCGTTCTTCGAGTACACGACACCCACCGCGTGGTCGGCGTCGACAAACTCGATGATGTGCTGACCCAGGTGGTGCGAGGTGCCGCTGAACTGGTCGCGCAGGGTCGAGTCGACCCAGGCTTTCAGATGAGCGCGACCGGTCTTCTCACGGCCGACGCGGATGTCCGCGGCGAACAGGTTGACGTGCGCATCGAGGTCACGCATGTCCAGCGACAATGAATACTTGCCGGCCAGTTGGCGAATTTCCTCGATCGACTCGAGGCGATCGATACGCGCCAGCAATGCGCTCTGCTCCATGCTCATCACTCCAGCACCGTATAGAGCTCCGAGCTGCGCCCGCCATCCACCGGCAGGCAAGCACCGGTGATGTAGGAAGCTTCGTCGGAGGCCAGGAAGAGGATCGCGTTAGCCAGCTCCTGCGGCTGTCCGACACGGCGCAGCGGGATCAGCTTTTCGGTGTTGGCGCGGGCCTTGTCGTCGGCCAGCATGCCGGCGGTGGCCGGGGTATCGACGACGCCAGGGATCACCACGTTGCAGCGGATCTTGCTGCTCGCGCCTTCCGAGGCGGCGGCGCGGCTGAAGTTCATCACCGCCGCCTTGGCGGCCGAGTAACCGGCCATCCACGGTGTGCCGAACAAGCCGCAGATCGAGGCGATGTTGACGATGGCGCCACCGCCGCCCTGGGCTTTCATCAGGGTCATGGCCGTGCGCGTGCCCCAGAAGGTACCGTCAACGGTGGTGGCGAAATTCGAGTGCCAGTCGGCGGTTGAGGTGCTGTCGATGGCGCCCCAGCTGTAGGCCATGGCGTTGTTGACCAGAATATCCAGGCGCCCGTGCTGCTTGGCAGCCGCCTCGATGGCGGCGACGAATACCTGCTCGTTGCTGACATCGGCCACGGTCCATTCGGCCTTGCCACCGGCATCGCGGATGGCCGAGGCCACCGCTTGCAGCGGCTCTTTAGTGCGACCACACAGCACCACGGTCGCGCCCTCTTCGGCGAAACGTTTGGCCGTGGCGGCACCGATGCCCGAACCGGCACCGGTGATAAACGCGATTTTTCCCTGCAGACGTGCGCTCATGGCGTGCTCCCGGCTTAGATGAAGGCCATGCCGCCGTTGACGGCGAGGTTCTGACCGGTGATGAAGCCGGCGTCTTCGCTGGCGAGGAATACCGCTACCTTGGCGATCTCGTCGGTTTCGCCCATGCGGCCGAGGGGAATGCCCTTGAGCATGCTTTGCATCCAGTCATCCGGGATGCCGGCCATCATTGGCGTGTTGGTCGGACCAGGAACGATGGTGTTGACGCGGATGCCGCCGGCGGCCAGTTCGCGCGCCATGCTGCGGGTCAGCCCCATCACCCCGGCCTTGGCCGCGCAGTAATGGCTCGGGCCTTCGCCAGTCACGGCCGAGGTGCTGGAGATATTGATCACCGTGCCCTTGGTGCCGGTCTTGTGCATCAGGCGCACAGCTTCACGGCTGCACAGGAAGACCCCGGTGAGGTTGACGCCGATGACCCGCTGCCAGTTCTCGTCGGGGGTCTCGACGAAGGCATCGACCGAACCGACACCGGCATTGTTGACCAGGATGTCGACACGACCGAAACGCGCCTCGACCGCGGCCATGGCGGCAGCCACCGACGCGCTGTCGGCGACATTGCACACCAGCGCCAGAGTGTCTTCGCCCAGGCCGGCGATGGTCTGCTGCGCAGCCTCCAGATTGATATCGGCGGCCACCACCAGCGCGCCGGCTTCGGCAAAGCCCTTGACGATAGCCCGACCCATGCCTTGGCCGGCACCGGTAACGAACGCCACCTTGTTCGATAACTTCATTCTTGTTGTTCTCCGCAGCTCGTATCCATTCCGACCCACCAGTGCTGGACGCCTGACGGTCGGGTACGGAACGAATAATTAACCCTGCCCGGAAGAACAACATCGTCCGATAAGACTAAGAAATGCAGGACGAGCCCATGGGCATCGGGCGAATGTCCGCACTTGAGCGTATGTGGTCTGAATGGACGATGCCGAAGCCTTCAACCAGAGGGACGATCCCGCTGACTAGAACAAGACAAGATCGGGAGCACTCGCTGTGAACTCACCCATCCGCACCACCTGGCGCACGCACTACGCATTATTCGTGCTGGCCATCATTTACGTTTTCAACTACATCGACCGGCAGTTGATGGCGATTCTGATCGAGCCGGTAAAAGCCGAGTTCGGCATTTCCGACACCGGCATCGGCTTGCTCTCGGGGGTGACGTTCGCGATCTTCTATACCTTCTTCGGCTTCCCGCTTGGGCGCCTGTCCGACCGCATCGGCCGCAAGCCGGTAATCGCCGTGTGCTGCATCGCCTGGAGCGTGATGACCATGGCCTGCGGCCTGGCCACCAGCTTCCTGATGCTGGTGCTGGCGCGGATCGGCGTGGCCGTCGGCGAAGCCGGCGGCACCGCGCCGTCGGTGGCAATGGTCTCCGAGCTGTACCCGCCAGAGCGCCGATCCACGGCCCTGTCGATCCTGATGCTCGGCTCCAGCCTCGGTGCGATCGTGGGCCTGGGTTTCGGTGGCTGGGTCGCCCAGCATTACGGCTGGCGCTTCGCCTTCCTGATCATCGGTGCCCCGGGCATCTTCCTCGGCCTGTTGTTGTGGCTCACCGTGCGCACCCCGGCTGCGGCACCGGCGCCCAAACAACTGATGCAGACGCCGCAGGAAGGCTGGGCCAAGACCCTGCGCCTGCTGTTCCAGACCCCGTCCTTTGTATGGATCGCGCTTACCGGCGGCGCCTGGGCTATCGCCGGTTATGCCATTGGCACCTGGAGCCCGAGCTTCCTGATCCGCTCCCACGGCCTGAGCCTGCAGGAAGCCGGCTTCCTCGTCGGCGTAGTCGGCGGAATCAGCGCCACCATCGGCACCCTGGTCTGCGGCATGCTCACCGACCGCATGGCCCGCCGCGACGCTGGCTGGCAGATGGGCGTGCCCTTGCTCGGCACGCTGATCAGCATCCCGTGCGCCCTGGCGTACTTCCTCTGGCCAGCCGGCATTGCCTTCCATATCGGCAGCATTCAGGTGCCGACAGCGTTCATTTTCTACAGCGTGTTCGGCTTCTTCGGCACCTGGTGGGCAACACCCTGCCTGGGCGCGATCACTCACCTGTTCCCCGCCACCCGCATGGCCCAGGCCACCGCCATTTTCGTCATGTCCATGACCATGTTCGGCGTCGGTCTCGGCCCGCTGCTCACCGGCATGCTCAGCGACTACCTCACGCCGAGCCTGGGGGGTGAAGCGCTGCGCTATGCGCTGGCGGCGTCGACCTTGATGCTGGTGCTCGCCGCCGTGTTCCTCGCGATGGCCCTGCCACGCTATCGCGCTCAACTGGCCCAACCGACCGTGACCCTCGCCGAGCCGGCGAACGCGGTCATTGCCTGATTCCTGGAGATTCGTTTATGTCTGAACAAGACCTGCCACTGCCCATCGGTCACTTCGTCACCCTGAACGACGGCCTGCGCCTGCACTATCTCGATGAAGGCAACGGCCCCGTGGTTCTCTGGCTGCATGGCAGCGGTCCGGGCGCCAGCGGCTTCAGCAACTTCAAGGGCAACTACCCGGAGTTCGTCGCCGCCGGCTACCGCAACCTGATCCTCGACCTGCCGGGCTTCGGCCGCTCGGACAAACCCGAGGACGCCCAGTACAACCTGGAGTTTTTCGTCAAGGCAGTGTCCGCTTTCCTCAAGGCCATCGACGTGCAGCGCTGCACCCTGCTCGGCAATTCCTTGGGCGGCGCCATCGCCCTGGGCCTGGCCCTGGCCGAGCCGAAGACTGTCGAGACGCTGATCCTGATGGCTCCGGGCGGAGTCGAAGAACGCGAGACCTACTTCCAGATGCCCGGCATCCAGCGCATGGTCGGGCTGTACAACCAAGGCCCGCTGGACATCGAACAAATGCGCCAGATCATGAGCCTGCAACTGTTCGACGCCTCGCAACTGCCGGACAGCCTGCTGGCCGAACGCGTGGCCGTGGCAGTGCATCAGCCGCGCAACCTGTTCACCACCATGCTGGTGCCGAACATGACCGAACGCCTGGGTGAACTGCGTATGCCGATCCTCGGCTTCTGGGGCACCAACGACAACTTCAACCCGGTCAGCGGCACGATGAAAGTGCTCGATAACGCTCCACATGCGCGCTTTATCCTGCTCAACCGCTGCGGGCACTGGGTCCAGGTCGAACATCGCGAGCTGTTCAACCGTTCCTGCATCGATTTCCTGCGCGAACAATAAGCCACCTGCGCCAGCGGCAACCTCGCCGCTGGCGCATACAGATCCGTAGGGTGGGTTAGCCGTAGGCGTAACCCACCGACCAGGCTGGACGCCAGTGTTCCGGGCGCTGCCGCTGGTGGGTTACGCCGCTACGCGGCTAACCCACCCTACAAAAGCGCTGCGCAAGACTTAACGGGCACATAGCCAACAATAAGCACCTGCCGCTGGCGCAGCGACAGGCCACCAGCAAGGGCTGAGATAACAATGACAACCTTCTCCCATTTGCTTGCCCCGGGCCGCATCGGGTCGCTCGAACTGCGTAACCGCATCGTCCTGGCGCCCATGGGCGACAGCTTTGCCGAAACCGACGGGCACTGCAGCGAACGCATCCAGGCTTACTACGAGGCTCGCGCCGCTGGCGGTGCCGGCCTGTTGATCATGGGGGTGTGCGCCGTCGCCTTCCCCGCGGGCACCAACGAACCGCATCAAGTCGGGGTGTCGTCCGATGAGTTCATTCCCGGCCTGAGCCGCGTGGCCGAACGCGTGCACAAGCACGGCGCCAAGATCGCCATGCAGTTGCAGCACGCCGGCAAAACCGCCGTGCGCGACATGGCCGAAGGCCGTCCACTGTGGGTGCCGTCGATTCCGCCAGCGATGCAAACCGACATGATGGCCGCCCTCACCCCCGAGGAGCTTGCCAGCTTTGTCAGCTCCTCGCGCCGCCGCGAAGGCGGGGTGCAACTCAAGGTGATGGACCAGGACGATATCGCCCAGATGGTCGAGTGGTTCGCCGCGGGGGCCGATCGCGCCAAGCGGGCGGGCTTCGATGGCGTGGAAATCCATGCCGGCCACAGCTACATCATCGCCGGCTTCCTCTCGGCGTATTACAACAAGCGCGAGGACAACTACGGCGGCTCGCTGGAGAACCGCGCGCGTCTGCTGCTCGAAATACTGGCCGCCGTGCGCGCGCGCGTGGGCAATGAGTTTGCCGTCTGGCTGCGCCTGGACGCAGAGGAGATGTTCACCCCTGGCGGCATCACCCTGGCCGACGCCCAGGCCGTGGCGCGCATGGCCGAGGCGGCCGGCGCCGATGCGGTCAGCGTTTCGGCCTATGCCGCCATCACCCGTGGCGTGAACTTCACCGAAGCACCGCTGGTGCAGAAGCCGGCCGCCTTTCTCGACTGGGCCACGGCGATCAAGCAGCAGCTGTCGATCCCGGTGATCGCCGTCGGCCGCCTGGAACCGGAGGTCGGCGATAGCGCCATCGCCCGCAACCAGTGCGACTTCATCGCCATGGGCCGCAAGCTGCTGGCCGACCCCGAGCTGCCGAACAAGCTGATCAGCGGCCAGCCGCAGGCGATCCGCCCGTGCATCTACTGCTACGTGTGCGTCAGCCAGATTTTCGTCAACCAACATGTCAAGTGCGCAGTCAACCCGCAGACCGGACACGAAGCCGAGTACGTCATCAGCCCGGCCGCTGCCGCGCAGCATGTGGTGGTGGTCGGCGGCGGCCCGGCCGGTCTCGAAGCGGCCCGTGTCGCGGCTTTGCGCGGCCACCGGGTCACCCTGCTGGAGCGCAGCGACCGCTTGGGCGGCACGCTGTTCTTCGCCGCCCTCGCCTACCCGGAGAACGGCAAGCTGCTCGACAACCTGCTGTATCAGGTGCGCAACCTGCCCATCGAGGTGCGCCTGAACACCGAGGTCAACGCTGCCCTGCTGCGCGACATGGGTGCCGAGCGGGTGATAGTCGCCACCGGCGCCCAGCGTGCCGCACCGGACATTCCCGGCGCCAACCAGAATCACGTCTGGAGCGGTGACGAACTGCGCCGCTTGATGACCGGCGACCGCGCCGATGAAATCGCCAAGCGCAAGCTGTCGCTGACCCAGCGCACGCTGATGAAAGCCGGCAGCCTGATCGGCGTCACCGACAGCACCGAGGCCATGCAGAAGCTGTCCCACGTGTGGATGCCCCTGGGCAAACGCGTCACCATCATTGGCGGCGGTCTGGTCGGCCTGGAACTGGCGGAGTTCCTCATCGAGCGCGGGCGTCAAGTCTGCGTGCTGGAGAGCGGCAGCCACCTGGGCCGCGAGCTAGCCATCGTGCGCCGTTGGCGGGTGCTGCACGGCATCCAGGAGCATGGCGGGCAGCTGTTGACCGGGGTAACGGTCAGCGCCATCGAAGGCGACCGCGTGCGCTATCAAACGGCAGACGGCCAGGCCGCTGAGATCCGTGGCGACTCGGTGGTGCTGGCCAGCGGCGCAATGCCCGACACGCGCCTAGGCGATGCCCTGACCAGCGCCGGGCTGAATGTCACCAGCATCGGTGACTGCCAGAGCCTCGGCTACATCGAAGGCGCCATCGCCGCCGGCCACCGCGCCGGACGCGAAGCCTGAGCCTGCGCTGGGGCGGCTCACGCCGCCCCAGCCTCCCCTCCCGCACCCCCGCACCCCCGCACCCCCGCACATTTTTGTCGGCGGCGAACGCTGCCCCCGATAGCAGCGACTCGAATGCAAACTCCGCCGGTCCATTCCGATTGGGCGCTGCAGCAAGCCGGTATTCTGGTCGGTGTCGGCGGAGGACTCATGTCAACCATTGGCACACTCATGTGCGGCACTCTTACCGACCGCTAATCCCTGAAACTTTCAGGGAGCAATCCCCACCCCGCCTAGCTTGTTTGAAGCGCCCGCTGCACTGCATCGGGCGTTTTGCATTGCAACGACTGACCGCATCCATCAGACCCTCCTGAAAATAAGGCCAAACCCGCCAGCCTTGTTCAGGCCGAATCAACCGGCAAAAAAGGGGGATGTCCCAATAACGTGTTGAGGCGTGCAGGCCCGGTAGGTGATGCCTGAGGCGATGATTCGTAGGGTGGGGCCGTAGGCGTAACCCACCGAGCAGGCTGGACGCATGTGTCCAGGGCGGCGCCGGTGGGTTACGCCCCACCCTGCAAAAGCGCTGCGCAACACTTAACCGGTACGTAGCAAAAAAAGGCGATGCCCCAATTACGTGCTGAGGCGTGCAGGTCCGGTAGGTGATGCCTGAGGCGATGATTCGTAGGGTGGGTTAGCCGTAGGCGTAACCCACCGATCAGGCTGGACGCCGGTGTCCATGGCGGCGCTGGTGGGTTACGCCGCTTCGCGGCTAACCCACAAAAGCGCTGCGCAACACTTAACCGGTACATAGCCCAAAAAAAAGCCTCGCCGTTATCCGGCGAGGCCTTGCTTGTAGCTCGTATTGCCTAAGGGGTTAACGCCCGTTCGCCCGCGCCGCATCGGCGGTGTACATATCCGGGGTGAACTTGCCTTCGTTGAGAATCGGGCCTTTCTTCGATTCGTTGCTCATGCCGTAGCCGGTGTACTGGCCCGAGTTGAGGTCCATGAAGAACTGCGAACCGGCCTGCCAGGCGCTCATGTCCGGGTGGTAGTAGTAGTTGATCATGGCGTGTTTCCACAGTTCGCCACGGGTGTCGTAGTTGTCCGACATGACCGCATGCCAGGTGTCCTCGTCGAGAAACAGCACGCGTTTGCCATAGACGTGGCGATAGCTTTCTTTCAGATCGGCCTCCACGACCCAGACACGACGCAGCTCATAACGCATGAACTCGGGGTTGGGGTGGTTTGGCGTGAGCATGTCGGCATACTTGATATCAGCCGAGTTAGGCTTGAAGGCATTGGCCGGGATATAGATTTCACGCTTGCCGATCAGTTTCCAGTTGTAGCGCTCCGGCGCGCCGTTGAACAAACGGTCCTCATCGATGGTCATGGTGCCGTTGGTGCCGATCATCGGCTGGTCGTAACCGTAACCGGGCAACTGGCGCACACGACGGGTCGAGGGGTTGTAGCTCCAGGCCTGACGAGCGCTGGCCTGGTAGTTGTAGGGTTCGTGCGCGATGCTCATGGTGCCGTTGTCGCGAGCGGGCTTCAAGGTGGTGTTCCAGCTCATGGCGCTGATGCCGCCTTCGGTCTTCGGCTCGACAGTCGGCGAGTTGGCCTGGGCCAAGTTACGCGCAAAGGCGCGCCCCCAACCGATGCTGCCGGTGGGCAATACCGATGCCAGATCGGTGACCTTTTCTTCGGTCCAGGCACGCGCCGGCAGTAGGTTGTTCCACAGCGCTTCGATGCCGCTTTTCGGGATCGGGAACGCAATCTGGCCGATCCCCTCAAAACCCATGCCATCATCGACCAGCTTGGCACTCTGCGCATTTTTCAGCACCCGGTCACAGACATAGTCCGGGTAGCGGAAATCGCGGTGGCCTGGGTAGACGTTCATCTTGTAGGTGGTCGGGTAACGCTTGAACAGCGCCTTCTGGCCTTCGGTCAGCTGAGCTTCGTACTGGCTCATGTTCTGCGCGGTGATCACCAGGATCGGCTTCTCGGCGGCGTATGGGTCAACCGGATGACTACCGGAAAACTTCACGTGGTTCCAGCCCGGCACCTCGCCCAGATACTTGCCGGTGTATTCGGGGATGGTGCCCTCGGCATTACCGGCTTTCTCGGCGCCGACACAGGTCAGCTCCTTGCCGAGCTTTGCCGCTTCGTCAGGCGACACTTGCGCCAATGCACTGCCTGCCAAGCCAACATTGACAACCATTGCAGTTACTAGCATTACGCCTGTTGTTCTTGTTTTCATGTACTGCCTCCTTCGCTGGTAAGCGATTTCTGGGGTGTGACTCCATTCTTCCCGTTCTGGCGGGAAGAACATCGTCCGGAAAGACTACTTAGTCAGCGATTGACCAAGAATTCCTTTAGCTCGCCCTTGAGCACCTTGCCCGAAGCATTGCGCGGCAAGGGCTCACGCTGGATATGAACCTGCGCAGGCACCTTGTAGGCCGCCAGGCGCTGGCCGATGAACGCGCAGATCTGTTCGCCCGACGGAGCCGGATCAGCCTCACTGCGGACGATCAACACCAGGCGCTCGCCCAGGGTTTCATCGGCGATGGCAATGGCGGCCGCCTCGATCACCCCCGGCATTTCGCAGGCACAGGACTCGACTTCGCCGGCGGATATTTTTTCGCCGCCGCGGTTGATCAGATCCTTGGCCCGGTCGGTGATGTAGAGGAAACCCTCGCCGTCCAGATGGCCGATATCGCCGGTGTCCAGCCAGCCATCCTGCAGGGTCTCGGCACTCGCCTGAGGCAAGTTCCAGTACGCGCTCATCAGGGTCGGCGAACGCAGCCAGATCAAGCCCTCCTGCCCTTGTGGCAGTGGCTCATGCGGGCTATCGCCGATGCGCACCTCGACAATCGGCAACGGCCAACCAACCGAGCCAGGCTTGTAGACAAACTGGTCGCCACCGATGGCAGCGCCGATGCCATTGCTTTCGGTCAGGCCGAAACCGGCGCCAGCGATGGCCTCTGGCTTGCGCTCACGCAGGTGCGCCAGCAGGCTGCTGGTGGCCGCCGCGCCGCCCAGGCCGAGGGCGAACAGGCTGGCGGTGTCGGCGCCGCCGAAGCGCGGCGAGGTCAGCAACTGCTGCATCATCACCGGCGCGCCGTTGAACTGGGTGCAACGCTCATCGCGGATCAGGTCGAAGGCCTTGTCCACATCCCACTTGTACATCATCACCACCCGGCGCCCGCCGCGCAGGGCCAGCAGGAATTGGGCATGCAGCCCGCTGACATGGAACAGCGGGACCGCCATCAGGCTGGTCGGAGCAAAGCCGCTTTTCATCATCGCACCGATGCGCTCGGGCGAACTCATGGCGCCGAACATGCCCTGGAACTCCAGGGCGGTCAGCGCCTGGCACACCGCGCGATGGCTGGACAACACGCCCTTGGCGCGACTGGTGGTACCCGAGGTGTAGAGAATCAGCGCCGGGTCATCGGCCTCGATGCGCACCGCCGGAACGTCCAGCGGCGGCTCCTGCAGCAGGGTTTCGTAGCGCTGGCACAACGGCGGCACTGCCTGCCCGTCACTCAGGCCGACCACGATGCTCGGCAGCTCCAGGGTGCGCAGGTCATCGGCGAGCAGTTGCAGACGCGGTTCATCGCACAGCAGCACCGTCGCGCCACTGTCCTGCAGGCCATGGAACAACTCGTCGCGCAGGCCCCAGCTGTTGAGCGGTACGCCAACGGCGGCACAGCGCTGGATGGCGACGAAGGCCACCAGCCAGGCCGGCTGATTGCGCATGGCAATCGCCACCCGATCGCCCTGGCGCACGCCAAAACGCTGGACCAGTTGCCCGGCCAGCCGATCGACCTGGGCGAAAAACTCGGTGAAGGTCAGGCGTTGCTGCTCCCACACCAGAAACTCGCGATCGCCGTGCTGGCGAGCGACGTCGATCGCCTCGAGCAGGTTGGCTGCGGCATTGCGAAAGTACGCCGGCCCACCCTCGGCCGGGGTCACCACTTCAAAAGGTGCGCCCGGGGCAATCAATTGCTGCCAGGCACTCTGCCACTGTTCAAGCTTCATTTTCTTATTCTCCAAAGCATAGTCCGGGCTTTACACCGTCTGACGGGCCGGCGGCTGCCAGGCCACGCCGTTGATATGCGAACCACCATCGACAAACAAGGTATCGCCGGTCATGTAGCGTGACGCCTCGCTTGCCAGGAAACAGGCCACGCTGCCGATATCCAGTTCCGGGTCGCCCATACGCCCCATAGGGTTTTGTTGCAGCATCAGCGCGGCGTTTTCTGGCGCCAACGCGGCATAGCGCTCATAAGCTGGCGTGCGCGCCCCCGGGCAGATGGCGTTGACGGTGATGCCATGCACGGCCCATTCGCGCGCGGCGCTACGCGTCAGGCAGCGCAAGGCTTCCTTGCTGACGTTGTAGTCGGCCGAATGCTGGTGGGCGTTGACCCCGTTCAGCGAGCAAAGGTTGATAATCCGCCCCCATTGTTGACGGCGCATATGCGGGAAAGCGCGCTGCATTGCCGCCAACGGCGCGTACAAGCTGCCTCGCAAGGCACGCTCGAAGTCGGCCACGGATTTGTCTTCGAGAGCCGCCGGCTTATTGCCGAGGTAGGCGTTGTTGACCAGGATATGCAGCGCCCCGAATTGCTCTATCACCTGATCCACCAGCGCTTGCACGCTCTGCTCTTCGGCGATGTCGCAAGGGATCACCACGGCCTTGCCGCTGCGGGCGTGGATCAATGCCTGGGTCTCGACGCTGGTTTCCGGGTTGATATCGGCGACCACCACCGTGGCGCCACTGGCCGCGTAGGCCAGGGCAATGCCGCGGCCAATCCCCTGGCCGGCGCCGGTGACAATGGCGATTTTTCCTTCGAGTGAGTGCATCTAGCTGCTCCTTGAGAGGCTGGCAGAACCCTGCGCAGGCATGACCCGTGGTCAGGCGTGCGCCTCGTCGAGTGCCGCGTAGCGCTCACAGTGAAAATCACTGTCTCCCAGGCACGCCTGGGCCACCCGTATCCGCTTGAGATACAGGCCGACATCCAGCTCGTCGGTGACACCAATCCCGCCGTGCATCTGCACCGCTTCGTTGCTGACACGGGTGGCGGTCTCGCCGGTTTTCCACTTGGCCAGGCTGACCAGCCGTCCGCGCTCGGCAGCGCTCAGGCTGCTGTCGTCCAGCGCTGCCAGCGCCGCCATCAGCGTGCTACGGGCCAACACCAGCTCGACATGCAAACGCGCCGCGCGGTGCTGCAAGGCCTGGAACGAACCGATCGGCGCATCGAACTGCACCCGGGTCTTGAGGTAATCGAGGGTGCTGGCGAACAGTTGCTCGGAGGCGCCAAGCAGCTCGGCGGCCAGGCACACCCGGCCGCGATCCAGCACCATATCCAGTGCCGGCCAGGCGGCTCCGGCAGCACCGAGCAGGGCATCGCCACCCAGCTGCACGCCGTCGAACTGCAGACGTGCGCAGTTGCGCGAGTCAATCAACGACAGCGCGCTGACCTTCAGCCCCGGCGCTGTCGCCGGCACCAGAAACACGCTGATGCCCTGCTCGTCCCCGGCCTGCCCGGAGGTGCGGGCAGCCACCAGGTAGGCATCCGCGCCCAGGCCATCGATGACGAAGCCCTTCTCGCCGTCGAGGCGAAAGCCCGCGCCGTCGGCCGTCGCGGTCAGGGCCGTGTGCAGCGGTGCATGCCGCGGCTGCTCCTCCAGCGCCAGGGCCAGACGTCGCTCGCCGCCGATCAGCGCCGTCAGCCACTGGTCCTGCTGCGCAGGCGTGCCGGCCAGGTGCAGCAACGAACCGCTGAGCACCACATTGGAGAGCAGCGGCGACGCCGAGAGGTTCTTGCCGATCTCCTCGAAAATCGGCCCCAGGCCCATGCAACCAAAATCCAGCCCGCCGAAGGCTTCCGGAAACGGAATCGCGCTCCAGCCCAGCTCCACCGCGTCCTGCCACAGCTGCGGGTCGTAACCCAGCTCGCTGGCCTCGTCGCGCAAACGACGCTGGGCAGCCACCGGGCTGCGCGCGGCGAGAAAGTCGCGGGCGCTGTCGGCCAGCAGGCTCTGTTCTTCGCTATATACCAGACTCATCGTCAAACTCCCCTTAAACGCTTGGCAGGCCAAGGACCCGCTTGGCGATGACATTCAACTGCACTTCCGACGAGCCGCCGGCAATGGTCTGGGCGTAGCTGCTCAGCCAGCCACGGGTGAGCGCCAGCTCCTGCTCGCTGAAGCTCTCGTCCTCCCAGCCCAGCGCACGGTAGCCGAGGGCATCGAGGAGGATTTCGAACTTGTCGTGTTCCTGTTCGGAATGCACCAGTTTCATGATCGCCATGATCGCGCTGACGTCCTTGCGCGCCCGTGCTTCCTCGCCCAGGCGCTGCACCGTCAGGCTGTAGGCATGCTCGTCCATGGCGCAGGTCTGCGCCCGTGCCCGCAACGCCTGGTCGGCGGCCGACGCGCCTTTCGGCAGGTACTGGCGGATCAGCGGCAGCAGATGGAAATTGTTCGGCAGGCTGAACTCGCCGAACGTGGACATGGCCTTGCGCTCGTGCTGCAGCAGGCTCTTGCCCAGGTTCCAGCCACCATTGATGGGGCCGATCAGCTGGCTTTTCGGCACGCGCACGTTGTCGAAGAACACCTGGCAGAACGCCGACTTGCCGCTGATCAGGTCGATTGGCGAGACAGTCACGCCCGGGCTCTTCATGTCCAGCACGATCAGGCTGATGCCCAGGTGCTTCGGCGCCTTGGGATCGGTGCGCACCAGGGCGTACATCCAGTCGGACTTGTCGCCGTAGGAGGTCCAGATCTTGGTGCCGTTGACCACGAAGTCGTCGCCATCCTCCACCGCCGCCGTTTTCAGGCTGGCCAGGTCGGAACCGGCATTCGGCTCGGAGAAACCCTGGCACCAGCGCACTTCGCCACGGCACATCGGCGGCAGCAGGGCCAGCTTCTGCGCCTCGCTGGCGAACTCCAGCAACACCGGGCCGAGCATCCAGATGCCCAGGTTGATTTGCGGCGGCCGGCACTTGAGGCGGCGCATCTCGCGCTCCAGCACCGCATTTTCTTCGGCACTCAGGCCGCCGCCGCCGTACGCGGTCGGCCACTGCGGGCAAAACCAGCCCTTGTCGCGCATACGCTCGAACCACAGGCGGGCGTCTTCGCTGGGGAACTCGGGCTTGCTGGAGCCCCAGACAAGCTCACCCTCCGGGATAGCGGTGCGTTGCGACGGCGGGCAGTTGGCTTCCAGCCAGGTGCGCGTCGCTTGTCTGAATTGTTCGATTGCGCTCATTCGTTCACCTAAAAGGGACGTCATTGTTGTTTTGGCTGAGTGGTTCAGACCACTCAGCGCTGCGTACGTGGCATTCCCAGGCCGAACTGGGCGATCAGCTCGCGCTGGATTTCATTGGTGCCACCGCCGAACGTCAACGTCACCGAGGCCCGCACTTCGTATTCCAGCTCGCCGAGCAGCGAGGCCGCTGCCGATCCGGCACGCACCAGGCCGCCGGCACCGACAATTGCCGAGAGCTTGCGCAGGATCTCGATGGCCGATTCCGAACCGTAGACCTTGGTAGTCGAGGCCAGTGCCACATCCATGCGGCCCTGTTCGAGGTCAGCGGCGATGCGGAAGTTGATCATCCGCATGGCCTCCAGGCGTGCATAGCACTCGGCCAGTTCGCGGCGCACCCAGGCCTTGTCGGTGGCACGGTGGCCCTGTTCATCGGCACTGCGTGCCCACATATAAACCCGGCGGAACAACCCGACCACTTTGTCCGACCAGGCACCCAGGCCCAGGCGTTCGTGGTTGAGCTGGGCGGTGATCAGTTTCCAGCCGCCATGCAGCTCACCGACCAGCATCTCACGCGGCACCCGTACGTTGTCGTAGTAGGTGGCGGCGGTGGGGTTGCTGGTGGTCGGGATCACGGTGCTGGAGAAACCCTCGGCCGTGGTGTCGAGGATCATGATCGACACGCCTTTGTGCCGTGGCCGCTCAGGATCGGTGCGCGCCGCCAGCCAGATGTAGTCGGCCGCTTCGGCTCCCGAGGTCCAGAGTTTGCTGCCATTGACCACGAAGCCGTCAGCGTCCTCGCGGGCCGTGGTTTTCAGCACTGCCAGGTCGCTGCCGGCGCCAGCTTCGGAGTAACCGATGGCGAAAATGACTTCACCGGCGGCGATCCCTGGCAGGAACTTTTCCTTCTGCAGCGCCGAGCCATGGGCCATCAAGGCCGGGCCCACGGTGCTGATGGTCACGAACGGCAGCGGTGCACCGGCGATGTTGGCTTCTTCGAAGAAGATCAACTGCTCGGTAGCGGCATAGCCCTGACCGCCGTGCTCCTTGGGCCAGCCAACGGCCAGCCAGCCGTCACGGCCCATCTTGGCGATGGTGTTGCGGTACAGCTCGCCGCCTTCCTTGCCGCGCAATTGCTGGCGCAGCTCGGGGGTCATCAGGTTCTGGAAATAGTCTCGAACCTTGAGGCGCAGAGCATGCTGTTCGGGGGTGAGATCGACGAACATGAGCCGCTCCTTATGCCGAGCCGAGAATCAGGCCGCTGGTAGGCACGCCGGTCCCGGCGGTTACCAGCACGTTTTCGACATCCGCGACCTGGTTCACCGCCGCGCCACGTACCTGGCGCACCGCTTCGGCAATGCCGTTCATGCCGTGGATATAGGCCTCGCCCAACTGCCCGCCGTGGGTGTTGATCGGCAGCTTGCCGCCGCGTGCATGGTGGCCGGCGCGGATGAACTCCTTGGCCTCGCCGCGTTTGACGAAACCGAACTCTTCCAGTTGCGGCAACACGAACGGGGTGAAGTGGTCGTAGATCACCGCGGTCTGGAACGCATCAGGGCCCAGGCCCGACTGGCCGTACAGCTCCTTGGCGACCACGCCCATCTCCGGCAGGCCGGTGATGTCGTCACGGTAGAACGAGGTCATGCTCTGCTGGCCATCGCTGATGCCCTGGGCGCCAGCCTTGATCACCACCGGCTTCTGGCGCAGGTCCTTGGCGCGCTCGGCCGAGGTAATGACCATGGCCACCGCGCCATCGGATTCCTGGCAGCAATCGAGCAGGTGCAGCGGCTCGCAGATCCAGCGCGAAGCCTGGTGCTCTTCGAGGGTGATCGGCTTGCCATAGAAGAACGCCGCCGGGTTGGTCGCGGCGAAGTCGCGCACGGCCACGGCCACTCGGCCGAAGTCCTCGGAGGTGGCGCCGTAGCGGTGCATGTAGCGCTGGGCGAACATCCCGACCCAGGAGGCCGGGGTGTGCAAGCCGTGGGGCATGTACCAGCCGTAGTTGACGTTGTCGAAGAACGGCGTCGCGCCGAAGCCGTAGCTGCCAGTGCCGAAGCGATACCAGGAACGCTCGTTCATCGCCCGGTAGACCACCACCACCTTGGCCACGCCGGTGGCCACGGCCATCGCCGCGTGCATCACCGGGGCGCAGGCCGCGCCGCCGCCGTGGGGCACCTGGGAGAAGAACTTGACGTCCTTGCAGCCCAGCAGGCGGGCGATCTCGTACTCCGGCACCTTGTCCACCGAGTAGGAGCTGAAGCCCTCAACCTCGGACGGATCGATGCCGGCATCCTTCAGTGCCGCCAGCGTCGCTTCCATGGCCAGGCGCAGTTCGGTGCGCCCGGAGTTCTTGGAAAACTCGGTCGCGCCCAGCCCAACAATGGCGGCGCGCCCGGAAATCGACGAATTCGTCATCTGTTCTGTCTCCCGCGACTTAGGGCAGAACCAGCGCGACCGTACCGGTCACGTGGTTGCCCATGGAATTTTTGCCCTTGAGGGTCACTTCCAGGCTGCGCGTGGCGGCATCCTGATGGGTCACTTCGCCACTGAAGGTCATGCAGTCACCCGGGTAGTTCGGTGCTCCGAGCTTGATTTTCAGCGACAGGAAACGCGCCTCCGGGCCTGCCCACTCTTCGACGAAGCGCTGGACCAGGCCGTTGGTGGTGAGGATGTTCATGAAAATATGCGGTGAGCCGAGCTCGCGCGCCGCCTCCAGGTCATGGTGACCGGGGAAGTAATCGCGGGTGGCGATCGCGCCCCCGGTGATCAGGCTGACAGTGATCGGGATCGCCAGCTCCGGCAGCACTTCGCCGGGGCGCACGTCTTCAAAGCGCTTGGTGTTCTTCGAGGTCATATTTCCATCCCAACGTGTCGTTATCGCTCAGCCAATCGCCGAGACGTTCCAAGCTCGCCGCCGAGCCACCCAAGGCACTGCTCAGGGCGCGGCTCCAGTAGAGAAAGCGGTGTATCGGGTAGGTCAGGTCGACGCCGATGCCGCCGTGCACATGCTGTGCGACGTGGCCGATCCGGTGCCCGGCCTCGCAGGCCAGCCAAGCCGTGGCCAAGGCCTCGGAAGGTGCCGCCAAGCCGGCGTCCAGGCGGTAGCACAATTGCCACAGCGCACCGCGCAGGGCTTCGAGGGCCACATGCGCGTCGGCCATGCTCATCTGCACGGCCTGAAAACTGCCGATGCGGCGATCGAACTGCTCGCGCTCGCTGACGTACGCGACGGTGCGCTGGATCTGTTCGGCGCTGACGCCCAACTGCAAGGCCGCCAGGGCGGCGATGGCGCGGGCTTCGAGCCAGGCCAGCGCGGCTTGCGGCAACACCTGGCAGGCGCCGAGCGTGACGCCCTGCACCTGCAGGTCGGCCAGCGCTTCGCCGTGGGTCATCACCCCCGGCACGGTGGTGATGCCGGCGTGGCTCAGATCCAGCAAGACCAGCCGGGGCTGGCCCTCGAGCTGCGCCACCACCAATGCCGCGGCCGATTGCTCGGCCAGGGCCACGGCCGCGACCCGTCCGTCCAGACGCCAGCCGTCGGCGTCGGGCTGCGCCTGCAGTTCGATGCCATGGGCGCTGCTCAGGCCATCGAGCGACAGGCTCAACAGCGCGCTGGCGCTGGCCGCTTGCTCGGCCCAGGGCGCCAGCTCAGCGCCGCCGAACTGTGCCAGGGTCGCCGCCGCCAGTTGGTGGCGCCACAACGGCACCTGGCCGAGGGCACGACCCTGGGCTTCGAGCAGCAACATCAATTCGGTCATGCCCAGCCCGCTGCCGCCGGCCGCTTCCGGGATGGCCAAGGCTTGCAGGCCGGTTTCCACGCACGCCGTCCACAGGCCCTGCATGTACGGCTGGCCCGCCACGTCCCACTCGCGCAGACGGTCGTCGGTGCAGTAGTCGCTCATCAGGCTGCCGGCCATTTCGGCAATGGCGCGCTGGTCTTCGCTGAATTCGAAATTCATGCCGCCCCCTACTCTGCCAACGGCCGGAACATCGGCAGCGCCAGATCACCGTCGAAGGTCTGGAACTCGACCTGCAGGCGTTGGCCGATGCTGATGTCTTCGCGTTTGACGCCAACCAGGCCGGCGACCAGGCGCACGCCTTCGTCCAGCTCGATCAAGCCGATCGGGTTGGGATGATCGAAGGGCGCCACTTCCGGGTAGTGCATCACCACGAAGGAATACAGGCTGGCCTTGCCGCTGGCCTGCAGGGTGTCCCAGTCGAAGCTGTGGCACTCGATGCACACCGGTGCCGGCGGATGCCGCAGGGTCGCGCACTGGGTGCAACGCTGGATCAGCAGCTTGCCTTCGGTGCAGCCGTCCCAGAAGAAACGGGAGTCATCGCTCACACCCGGCTTCGGCCGCTTGGCCGCTGCCGGGACTTCCGGCGCTGCGGCCGCCGGCTTCTGCACATGAGCCGGACGGAACTTGAAGACGCGGAACAGCAGTTCGCCGACCTTCTCGTCGCCAGCGGCCTGCTCGCTGAAGTAGCTCATGATCAGGGTGACGAAGAAGCCGGTGCCCAGGCCCGTGGTCTTCTCGTCGCCGACCGCGTCCAGGCGCGTGGTGTAGTAGAGCTTCTCGCCGGGGCGCACGTTGCGCTCGAAGGTCAGCTCGGAGTTCACCGCCACCACCGCCGGGTAGCCGTAACTCTCGATGAGCTTGAGCACCTCGTAGGGGTTCTCGGTGGTCGAGCCGGGCGGATAGTTGTTCGCGTGAAGGCCTTCCATGCACCAGACCTGGAGCATCGATGCCGGGGCCACCAACCCGTCGTTGCTGCTCTTGGCAGCCAACTGCGGGTTGCTGTAGAGCGGGTTGTCCAGGCCCATGACTTCGCACCACTGGCGAATCATCGGCGCATTGACTTCGTCCCAGGCATTCACGCGACCGTACTCGCGCCCCACTAGGGCGCGCACTTTGGATTGCAATTCTGGATCAGCCAAGTTCGTCTCCTGCGTGTTGAGAACGGCGCCCGAATCCGGCACGCCGCCATGGGTCGATCAGTTGGGCGCAACCTGCGCGGCGGCGAGGAACGTCGGACGTTCGCCACCGCCATTCAGCAGCAGGTTGCAGCCGCTGGCGTAACCGGCCAGCGGTGAAGCGATGTACAGGCAGGCATTGCCGATGTCTTCCGGCACGGCCATGCGCCCAGCCGGAATACCCGCGCTGACCGCCGCGATGCCGGCCTCGTCGCCGTAGTGCAGATGGGACAGCTCGGTGCGAACCAGGCCGGGGCTGACTGCCACCACCCGCACCTTGGGCGCCCACTCCACCGCCAGCGACTGCACCAGGGCCAAGACCCCGGCCTTGGCCGCGCCATAGGCGGCGGTACCCGGGGATGCGCGCAGGGCACTGATGCTGCCGATAAAGACGATGCAACCGCCATCCGCCTGCTCCTGCATCAGCAGGTTGGCCTGCTGCGCGACATTCAGCGGCGCGATCAAGTTGAGGCGGATGATCCCTTCGTGAAAGCGCGGCGATGCCGTGGCGGCTTCCGCCGCCGGGCTGCCGCCGGCATTGTTGATCAGCACGTCGAGGCGGCCGTAGTCGGCGCGCACCGTGTCGAACAAGGCCCGCAGCGAATCCTGGTCGCGCACGTCGGCCGCGATGAACGCCGCACGGGCCTCGCCCACGCTCGGCAACTCCTCGGGAGCCGTGCGCCCGCAGACGATGACCCGGGCATTGGCCGCCAGAAAGCTGCGGGCGATACCCGCGCCTATGCCTTTGGTGCCGCCGGTGATCAGCACCACCTTACCGTTGTAATCCAGCCCCGAGTGACCACTCATGGCGCGCTCCTTATTTCTGTAATGACTGGCACTCTAAGGACAAAGCCGCGCGCCAACTTCGTCTAAATGGACGATGAAGGGCAAACGCCTGGCCGCAACAATCCAGAACATAGCCGCCGTCCCTGCGACGGAGCCCGATGGAGCGGCCATCCGGCGCTGACAGAATGAGGAAGCCCATGCCTGATCCACTGGTTCCACCGGTATTGCTGGAATTCCCGGCCCCCGGCGTCGCCCTGCTGCGGCTCAACCGCCCGCAGGCGACCAATGCCCTGAGCCTGGAACTGCAGGCGCTGCTCTCGCAGCACTTCAGCGCGCTGGGCGCCGACCCCGAGGTGCGCTGCATCCTGCTGACCGGCGGCGACAAGGTGTTCGCCGCCGGCGGCGACATCAACAGCATGGCCGGGGTCGGCCCGATCGATATCTACCAGCGCCACACCGAGCGGGTCTGGGCACCGATCCAGCATTGCCCGAAACCGGTGATCGCCGCCGTCTGCGGTTACGCCTATGGCGGCGGCTGCGAGCTGGCCATGCTCGCCGACATCATCGTCGCCGGGCACGGCGCGCGCTTCTGCCAGCCGGAAATCCGCATCGGCATCATGCCCGGCATCGGCGGCACCCAGCGCCTGGTGCGCGCGGTGGGCAAGGCCAAGGCCATGCGCATGGCGTTGACCGGCCAGCCGATCACCGCCGAGGAAGCCTGGATCTCCGGGCTGGTCAGCGAAGTGGTGGCCGACGATCAGGTGCAGGCCCATGCCCTGCAGATGGCGCAACTGATTGCGGCGATGCCGCCGCTGGCCGCCGAGCAGATCAAGGAAGTCATCCTCGCCGGCATGGACGCGCCGCTGGAAGCCGGCCTGGCCCTGGAGCGCAAGGCCAATGCCCTACTGTTCGCCTCGCGCGACCAGAAGGAAGGCATGCAGGCCTTTATCGACAAGCGCCCGCCGCAGTTCGAAGGTCGCTGATGACCCTGACTTCGGCGTTGCAACGCCCAGCCACCCGCCACGGACACTCGGCCCATGGCGGGATGGCTGCTAGCCGGCCAGCGCCGCCCGCAGCTCGTTCTTGACCACCTTGTTCGAAGCATTCACCGGCAGCGCCTGGAAGAAGCGCACCTGGCGCGGCACCTTGTAGTTGGCCATGCGCTCGCGGGCCCAGGCGATCAGGGCCGGCTCATCCAGTTGCTGGCCGTGACGCAGCACCACGCAGGCGCACCCGACTTCGCCCATGCGCTCGTCCGGAATGCCGATCACCGCCACCTGGGCGATGGCCGGGTGCTCGAGCAAGCCGGCTTCGATCTCCGCCGGGTAGCAGTTGAAGCCGCCGACGATGAACATGTCCTTGAGCCGGTCGGTGATTCTCAGGTTGCCGCGCGCATCGAGGTTGCCGACGTCGCCGGTGTGCAGCCAGCCCTCGGCGTCGATGGTCTCGGCGGTGGCGGCCGGGTCGTTGAAATAGCCCTGCATCACATGGAAGCCGCGCAGACAGATTTCCCCCGACTCGCCCGCGCCCAGCGGCTGGTTGTCCGCCGAGCGAATGCTCACCTCGGTCCCGACAATCGCCTGGCCGCTGGTGCCGGCGATGATGTCCGCCGGGTCATCCGGGTTGCAGATGGTCGCCAGGCCGCCGCACTCGGTCAGGCCATAGGCCGTGGTGACCACCGCAAAACCCAGCTCGTTGCGCATCCGCTCGATCAGCACCGGCGGAATGGTCGCCGCGCCGGTCACGGCGATGCGCAGGCTCGACAGATCGGTCTCGGCCAGGCGCGGGTGAGCCAGCATCGACAGGTACAGGGTCGGCGGCCCCGGCAGCACGCTGATGCGCTCGGCGGCAATGCGCTGGAACACCGCCTCGGCGTCGAACACCGGCTGCGGCAGGATGGTCGCCCCGGCCAGCAGGCAAGTCAGCCACCCGGCCTTGTAGCCGAAGGAATGGAAGAACGGATTGACGATCAGGTAACGGTCGCCGGGCTGCAGGCCGATGACCTTGACGTACTCGTTGAAGGCCCGCAGGTTTTGCCCGTGGGCGCTCATCACGCCCTTGGGTTTGCCGGTGGTGCCGGAGGTGAACAACAAATCGGACAAATCCTCCGGGCCCACCGCCGCCGCCCGTTCGCGGGCGTCCGCGGCACTGACCTGCGCGCCTTTGCCGAGGAACCCGGACCAGCCCAGATCGCCGGCCTGCTGCGGTTCTGCCGTGCCGAACAGCACCAGGTGTTCGAGGCTGGCCGGGCGTTGCGGCGCCAGCTGTGCCTGGTAGTCGACGCCGAGAAACTCGCCCTGGACGAACAGCACCCGTGCCTGGCTGCGCAGCAGGATATCCGCCGCCTCGCCGCCCTTCATGCGGGTGTTGAGCGGCACCAACACCGCTCCGGCGCAATGCACGCCCAGCGCGGCGACAATCCAGTCGCGGCAGTTCGGCGCCCAGATCGCCACCCGGTCGCCAGGCGCAATGCCCAACGCCATCAGACTGCGACTGACCCCCAGGGCCAGCTCCGGCAAGTCACGGTAATCGGTGGCGACCCCGTCTTCCTCGATGGCCGCCCGCCCGGCATAGCGCTCGGCGGCAGCGGACAACAGGGCGGGAATCGACAGGGGCAGCGGATTCCAGGCAGCGCAGGTGTCTGGTGATGCGGAAAATGCAGTCATGGTGACGGACTCGGCAAACGGATCATTCAGGGAAGCGCACCCGCAGGTGCTCACTACGGGCCAGCGACTGGCAGGCCAGGGTCCAGCCTTCGTTAATTTCCTGCTGGTCGAGGGCTTCGTTGCGCAGCATTTCCACCGTGCCGCTTTCGACCGTGCACATGCAGGTCGCGCAAGAGCCGACCAGACACGAACTCGGCGGTTTCAGGCCGGCCCGCTGCATGGCTTCGAGCAGGGTTTCACCTTCGGCGCAGGGCATCTCGAACTCTTCACCGTCCAGGCGCACCGACAGCTGGCTGCACACCTGGGCGGTATCGACCGGCGCATGCGGCGTCACCGAGCCCTCTTCCGGCAGGGACACGAAGCGCTCGACATGCACCCGCGCAGACGGCATGCCGAGGCTGTGCAAGGCGCTGACCGCCGCATCCATAAACGGCCCGGGGCCGCAGATGAAGGCCTCGGCCGCCGCGAATGGGCGGGCCAGTTCGGCCAGTTGGCTGACCGCCGGGATGCCTTGCACCGAATCCAGCCAGTGGATCACCTGCAGGCGCTGCGGGTGCTCGCTGGCCAGGGCCTTGAGCTCATCACGGAAGATCACCGAGGCTTCGTCGCGGTTGGCGTAGATCAGCAGGATGCGCCCGCTGCCGGCCAGCAAGGCCGAGCGCAGGATCGACAGCACCGGCGTGACCCCGCTGCCGCCACCGAACAGCAGCAGGTCGGTGTCCAGATTACGCGGCACGAATATCCCGGCCGGCACCAGCACTTGCAGGCTGTCACCGGCCTGCACCGCGTCGCACAGCCAGTTCGAGGCCCGCCCGTCACGCACCCGCTTGACGGTGACCCGCAGCGGCTCATCGAGCAACGGCGTGCTCGACAGCGAATAGCAGCGCGGCAACCAGCCGCCTTCGAACGGCACGCGCAGGGTCAGGAACTGTCCCGGCCGGTAGCTAAAACGTTCGGCCAGCCCAGCCGGCAGCTCGAACTCCAGCGAACGGCTGTCGAAGGTTTCTTCGATCACCCGCGCAACGCTTAGGGTGAGATAGTCCTGAATGCTCATATCAGATACTCATCACAAACTGGCCACTGTCGACACGCAGCTCGACCCCGTTGATCGCCCGCGAGTCGTCGCAGGCGAGGAACAGCACGCTGGCAGCCACGTCTTCCGGCAAGCACATGCGGTTCATCGGGTCGCTGTCGATGGTGAACTTGCGCGGGTCGACGCCCGCCGGATACTGGGCATTGGTCATGGGCGTCAGCACGCCGTCCGGGTGCAGCGAGTTGCAGCGGATGCGGTACTTGCTGCGTCGGCAATGGGCCGCGACCGCACGGGTCAAGGCCGCCACCGAACCCTTGGAGGCGCTGTAGGCGGCATAGTCATCACGCCCGGCGAGGGCCGCCAGGGACGAGATGTTGATAATCGAGCCGCCCGCGCCTTCCTTCATCAGCGCGATACCGGCACGGCAGCCGAGAAACACGCTGTCGGAGTTGATCCGCTGCAGGCGATGCCAATCATCCAGGCTGGTCTCCTCGATGGAGCCCTTGAGCAGGATGCCGGCGTTGTTGACCAGGATATCGAGGCGCCCGTGACGCGCGCGCAGTGCCTCGATGACCGCGTTCCAATCCGACTCGCTGGCCGCATCATGGCGAATGAAACTCGCCGCGGCACCGATCTCGGCGACCAGCGCCTGGCCGGCTTCGACATTGATGTCGCTGATCAGCACCTGCGCACCTTCACGCGCCAGCAGCAGAGCAGTCTCACGCCCGACGCCACTGGCGCCACCGGTGACCAGCGCCACCTTGCCTTGAACTCGTCCCGCCATGTTGGTTGTCTCCTTTGACAGAAATTAATACGCCTGCGCCAGCGCTTCGGCCGCGGCCGGCGTCGCGGAGGCGGCCACGGCCTGCCCGGCACGCCGCCCGGAAAACACGCAGTCGGCCAACGACAGGCCACTGATGTACAGATGTGAAGGAATGCCGATGGCTGTGCGCCCGGCGGCGAACAGGCCGGGAATCGGCCGGCCATTGCCGTCCAGCAGCGCGCCGCTGTCTTCATCGACCTTGAGCCCGCCGAGGGTCAGCGCCCCCAGCGGAAACGCCTTGTTGTCGACCGAAATGTCGCAGGCGTAGAACGGCCCCTGATCGAGCACCTGGCGGCTCTTGGGCGATTTGCCGAAGGCGTCCGCCGCCTCGCCACGCGCCGCGGCGTTATAGGCCTGCAACGAACTGCGCAGCACATCGGCGCGCATCCCGGTGGCGCCGGCCAGTTGTTCGATGCTTTGGCCCTTGCGCACCCCCAGCAGCATCAAGGCCAGCGCGGGCACGCTCTGGAACCACCAGTAACCACCGAACAGCGCCTGCTTGATCGCCTGCTTGCGCAGCCGCGCATCCAGTACCAGCCAGGCCTTGCCGCCCTGCTCTTCGCACAGCGGCTGGCCCAGCGTCGCGCCGTAGACCTCTTCGTTGACGAAGCGCTGGCCACGGGTGTTGACCACAATGCCTTTCGGCCAGCACAGCGGCGGGTTGAGAAAGCGCCAGGCCGAGACGCGCTCCAGGCGATCACTCACCGCCCCGGCGGTCAGCCCCAGGCGCACGCCGCTGCCATCGCAACCGGTGGCGCCGACCTTGAAATTGCGGCGGAATTTCGGCGCATGCTCGGCGAGCATCTCGCGATTGAAGATAAAGCCGCCGGTGCTGAGGATCACCCCACGCTGGGCACGGACCAGCCGTGGCCTGGCGAAGTCGCGCTCGAGCTGGCTGACCCGGCGCCGCAGGCTGTCGCAATAACCCGGGGCGAAGTTCTGCAGGCGCTCGGCGCGCGCCGCCAGCTTGGCGTGCAGCTGCGCCTGCTGACTACCGGCCGGCAGGCACCAGAGTTCGACGCCAAGCACCCGCCCAGCGGCGTCGAGCACCAGCCGCCGGGCCGCCGCTTGCAACTGGGCACGCACGCCGTTACGCAGGCAGGCGGCCTTGAGGTGCGCATACAGCACCGCGCCGCCCTGGCCCTTGCCGACCGTGCGGTGACCGCGCGGGGCGGGCGGCAGGCTGTCGGTGTGCGAGGGCACCAACTCATTGCCCGAGTAGTAGAGGAAGTAGCCATCCGATGGATAGGAGGTCTTGCCGCCGCCCGGCGGCATGCTGTGGGCGTAAGGTGCGCCGTGGCTTTCCAGCCAGGCCAGGTTGGCCACGCTGTCGGCGCAAAAACGCTGCAGGGTCTCGTCGCGGATCACGCCCTCAGTTTCGTGCTTGAGGTAATCGAACATCGCCTCGGGCGTGTCCGTGAAGCCGGCCGCCTGCTGGTGCCGAGTGCCGCCTCCGGCGTAGACCACGCCACCACTCTTGGCGCTGGCGCCGCCGCCGGTGAACCGATCGGCCACCAGCACGTCGGCGCCATTGGCGCGGGCTTCGAGGGCGGCGCAGGCACCCGCCGCGCCCCAGCCGATCACCAGGACATCACAACGGTCATCCCATTGCAGCGCATCGGCGTCGGCAACCCGCAGCGCGGGCTGGATATCGGTGCAGGTCGTGCTGACTGGAGCTGGCATGGCGACTCCTTATGGGTTGCCGGCAATGTGGTTGGCGGCGATGTAGCCGAAGGTCATGGCCGGACCGAGGGTGCCACCGGCGCCCGGATAGCTGGTGCCCATCACCGACGCCGAGCAGTTGCCGATGGCATACAGACCGGGAATCGGTTGACCGTCTTCACTCACCACCTGGGCGTGCTCGTTGGTCAACAGGCCACCCTTGGTGCCGATATCGCCGGCGTCCAGGCGCATGGCGTAATACGGGCCCTTCTTCAAAGGCGCCAGGCACGGGTTGGGTTTGACATTGCTGTCGCCGTAGTAGCGGTCGAACACGTTGCCACCGCGGCCGAATTCCACATCGACCCCCGTGCGGGCGTATTCATTGACGGTCTGCACGGTGCTCTCCAGGCCGTCGGCATCGACGCCGATCTGCCCGGCCAGTTCCGCCAGGCTGTCGGCCTTCCAGTACACGCTGTTGAGCCAGGCCTTGCGCAGGCGGCTGTCGGGCGCCACCTGCGCCGGCATCAACGGGCCCATGGCGTAGTGGAAACGGAAATGCCCATCGAAGATCACCCAGGCCGGGGTCGACTTGCCGCCGCTGCTCTGGTTGTCGCGGTACATGGCGTCGACGAACTCCAGGTACGGCGCGGCTTCGTTGACGAAGCGCCGACCCAGACCGTTGACCACGATGGCCCCAGGGAAGGCGCGCTCGGCGAAGACTCCGCGCGGCTTATCCTCGCCCGGCACGGCGATGGTTGGTGCCCACCAGGCCCAGTCCAGCAGCGACGTCGCGGCGCCCAGTGCCATGCCGGCTTCCAGCGCCGCGCCAGTGTTGTTGCCCGGCGGCGTGGCGCTCCACTCGCGACGGGTCGGCTGCGGCAGGTACTTCTCGCGCAGCTCTTGATTCTGTTCGAAGCCGCCGGAGCCGAAAATCACCCCGCGGCGGGCGTGGAGCTCCAGCTCCTTGCCGCCCTGCTGCACCCGCACGCCAGTGACCCGGCCCTGCTCGGTGAGCAGCTCACGAAAATCGGTGTTCAGCCACAGCGGCACATTGCGGTCCATCAGGGAGCGGCGCAGCGAGGCCACCAGCGAACTGCCCAAGGAGGCACGGCGGTCGATCTTGCTCTTGCGCCGCCACTTGAAGTCCAGCTTGTAGCGCACCATCAACCCGAGAATCAGCAGGCGCCAGCCGAACTCGCGGGACATGACCTTGTGCGCATGCCGTGCGGTCCAGGCGATACAGCCCATCAACAGGGTCGAAGGCGAAGGTTTGCGCAGGTTGTCCAGTTCATCGCCGAGCAGGCTGGTGTCGAACAGCTCGGGGTCCAGCGAGCGCCCGCCCGGCAGAGAGCCCGGCAGCTGCTGGTAATAGTCCGGGTACTTTTCCGCCACGGCATAACGCACCCGGCTGTTGGTCTCGAGCGCGTGGATCATCTGCGGGGCGTTGTTCAGGTAGGCCCGCAGGCGCACTTCGTCGCCGTGCTCGCCGGTGGCGGCCTTGAGGTACTGCAGGGCCAGTTCGAAACTGTCCTTGCCGCCCTTTTCGGCGAAATAGTGGTTATTGGGAATCCAGATACCACCGCCGGAAATCGCCGATGTACCGCCGTACTTGTCGCTTTTCTCGACAATCAGCACGGAAAGACCCTGGTCGGCGGCGAATAGCGCCGAAGTCATCGCACCTGCGCCGGAGCCGACGACGATCACGTCGTAGCTGGTCTGAGACTGAACTTGAGCCGTCATTGTGGTTATGCCATTAGCTGTGATCAGAGGGTTCCCGGCCCGCAGGCCGGGGATTCGGGTGCCAGGCCGACCGCAGTTGCAGGTCGGCCCGGGCCACCATCACACGTAAGGATCCGGGTTGGGCAGGCCCAGTTGCACCGCGCCGAGGCTGCGGCTGTAGGCCATGTAGTTGTTGGCGATGTGCCCGCGCGCCTGGTGCAGGTCGCGGAACAGTCGCGCTACCGGATTGGTGTTGTACAGACCGGATGCCGCCATGCAGCGCAGCAGCTCGTTGACCTTCTCGGCACAGACGTTGGTCACATAGGACGACTGGTAGCGATACAGCAGACGGGTTTCCACATCCGGATATTCCCCGGCCTTGGCCAGGGCGAGCAGGTGCGCGTAGTTGCGGTCGAGCACCAGACGCAGGCTGTCGACGATGATCGACGCCTCCGCCACCGTGGTTTGCGCCACCGGATCGTCGGCGGTCTTGATGCCGTGCTTGCCGATGTGCGCCGCCGCGTTGGCGCAGAACTCGTTGATCGCCCCCTGCAGCGCACCGATGGCCGACGTGGACACCGCGCGGGAGAACACCTGGGCGAACGGAATGGCGTAGATCGGGTTGGTGTTGACCAAGCGTCCCGGCGTCGCCTCGAGGGTGCAGTTGTTGGTGCGTTGCACGCGGTGCGCCGGGACGAACACATCCTCGACCACGATGTCGTGGCTGCCGGTGCCGCGCAGGCCCAGCACGTCCCAGTTGTGCTCGATGCGGTAGTCGCTGCGTGGCAGCAGGAAAGTACCGTGCTCGGCAGCCAGCTCGCCTTCTGGCGGAATGATGCCGCCCAGGAAGCACCACTGGCAGTGTTCGCTGCCGCTGGAGAAGCCCCAGCGCCCGCTGACGCGGTAGCCACCTTCCACCGGCGTGACCTTGGCCACCGGCATGTAGGTGGAGGAGATCAGCGTCCCGTGATCCGTCCCCCACACATCGCGCTGCGCCTCGATCGGGTAGCGCGCCAGCTGCCACGGGTGTACGCCCATCACGCCGTAGATCCAGGCGGTGGACATGCAACCCTCGGCGAGAGTCATCTGGATTTCGAAGAAGGTCCGCGGATCGACTTCGTAGCCGCCAAACGCCTTCGGCTGCAGGGCACGCAGCAGGCCCGCCTCTTGCAACTCGGCAATCGTTTCGTTGGGCACCTTGAAGTCACGGTCGGCTTGCGCCGTGCGGCTCTTGAGTGCCGGCACCATGCGCCGCGCTCGTTCAATCAGTTCGATTTCTTCCCGAGTCTTTTCTCGCATGCTATCCATCCGTCAGTTCTCCCAATCTCGTGCGCGGTTGCGCGGGCCATGATTGATGATCGGACTCGGCGACTTATCGTTCATCGTCAAAGCGGACTAGGCCCTGTTCCCGTTTCGTTCGCGGCTGCAACGAAACAGGAACAGGGCCTAGAAAACCCGGAGAACAGCGGCGCGCCGACCCTGGCGCCTCGGCCTTAGAACCGGGTCACGATCTTTTGGACTAGAGCCAGACAAGGCAAAAACAGGCGAGGAAGCGGAATTTACGAGTTGTAAATGAGCATTCCGAACCTGTTTTTAACGCGGTATGGCCGACGGACAAGAGATCGTGAACCGGTTCTTACAGCACGGCGCGTTTGGCCGCCCATGGCCGCGCCTGCTCCAGCTGCCCGGCCAGACGCAGCAGCAAGTCTTCGGCACCGATCCGCGCGGTAAACATCATGCCGACCGGCAGACCGTTGTCGCTCCAGCCGAGCGGTAGCGAAATCGCCGGCTGGCCGCTGACGTTGGCCAATACGGTGAAGCCAGCGCTGCCCATGGCCTTCTGTGCGTAACTCTCGTAGGGCTGATTGAGGGCCAGCTGGCCCAGCGCCGGGGTCAGGCTGGCGGTGACGGGCGAGAGGATCACGTCGTAGCGCTCGAACTGTTGTTCCATGGTCGCGCTGATCGCTTCGAACGATTGCCGGGCACGGTACAAGCTCTCGCCGGTGACGCTCGCCGCCCGGCTCAGTACCGTCTGGGTGACGATTTCCAGCTCATCGGGTCGCAGCGACCGACCGACCGCCTGCTCGCGATCGTGCACCATGGTCAGCACCGCGGCACCAAGGGCCGTGCCGTGGGCGCCAAACAACTGCCGCGGATCGATCGACAAACGCAGTTCCTCGACCTCGTGACCGAGGCTGAGCAGCTGCTTCACGGTCTCCTCCAGCACCTTGGCGATAGCCGGATCCAGCGGCGCGCCGGTCAGCGACTCGCGGACCAGGGCCACGCGCAGGCGTCCCGGCTCGCGCCCCAACTCTTCGACATAGGGACGCGCCAACGGCTGAGCCCAATATGGGCTGCCCTGCTCATGGCCCTGGCCGACATCGAGAAACAGCGCCGTGTCGCGCACGCTGCGCGACACCACGTTACCGACGCTGGCGCCGAACGACCCCTCGAAGCGCCCGGGGCCGCTGGGGATGCGGTAACGGCTCGGCTTCAGCCCAACCAGCCCGCAATAGGACGCCGGAATCCGGATCGAGCCGCCGCCGTCGGTGGCATGGCCCACCGGCACGATGCCCGCCGCCACGGCCGAGGCCGCGCCACCGGAGGAACCGCCGGCACTCATCGCCAGGTTCCAGGGGTTACGGGTCTGCCCCCAGAGCTGCGACTCGGTGGTGGTGGTCAGGCCGAACTCGGGGCTGGCCGTCTTGCCGAAGACGACTGCGCCGGCCGCCTCGTAACGGGCGACCAGGGTGCTGGTGAACTTCGCCGGTGGCGCATCCTTGAACAGCCGGCTGCCATTGCTGGTGACGGTGCCGGTCAAATAGGTACTGAGGTCTTTGAGCAGAATCGGCACACCGGCCAATGCGCCCTTGGCCGAAGTGCCCGCGCTGCGGCGCGCCAGCAACAAGGCCCGGGCATAGTCGTCGTGACGCATATTCACCGCGCCGATCTGCGGATTGACCGCATCGCAGCGCGCCATGGCCGCTGCCAGCAGACCCTCGGCACTGAACTGGCCGGCCTGCAGCCCCTTGGCCATGGCCCAGGCGTCGAGGCCCAGATAGTCGCTGGCCGAGAGCCCGGCCGCCCTGGCATCGGCAAAGCGCCCGAGCAAGCCAACCCCGAGCGCCACGGCGCCGGCCTTGAGCACCTGGCGGCGCGGCCAGTCCGTCGGCGTGGCAGATTCAGACGAGGCTGCAGCGATCTCGTCGACTGCTGGCAAAACACTCTTATCCATGCTTGGAACTCCGTTTCTTGTGTGATTGTTGGAGGAACAAACTGACTCGGCTCGCGCCGAAAGCCATCAAATCAATTGATCACTAAGAGATTGCGGCGCTGTCTCCAGCGCCGATATTGAAGCGTTCGGAAAGCTGTTTCAGGCTCTCGGCCAAGTGTTCCAGGTCAACCGCCGCCGCCGCGCTACGGCCGGCATTGGCCGACAATTCGCCGGTGCCCGTCGACACCCCTTCGACCCGCTGGGCGATCTCACGGGTCGCCTCCACCTGGGCCTTGAGCACCGCGCCGATATCGTCCACCACGCGGATCACCTGTGCGGTGCCGGTGCGGATTTGCGCGACCGAAGCGCCGGCCTTCTGCGCCAGGCTGGCACCGCCCTGCACGCGCGTGACCGCCCGTTCCATACCGACCACCACCTCACGGGTGCCTTCCTGGATCCGCGTCACGGTCGAACTGATCTCGGCAATCGAACTGGCGGTACGCTGCGCCAGCAGGCGCACCTCGTCGGCCACCACGGCGAACCCACGGCCCTGCTCGCCGGCGCGTGCCGCCTCGATGGCGGCGTTCAAGGCCAACAAGTTCGTCTGCTCGGCCACCGCCTTGATGACATTCAGCACGCCGCTGATGTCCCCGGAAAACGCCTCCAGCTCGCGCACATGCTGCGCCGTGTCGGTGACCGCCGCGGCGATACCGTGCATCTCCTCGGCCATGTCGCTGATGAAACCCTCGCTCTCGCCGGAGCGGCCGGCGGATTCCTGGGTGATCCGCCGCGAGGCACCGGCATGGTCCTCCACCTCATTGATGGACACCGACAACTGCTCCACCGCGCTGGAGATGCCGCCCACCGCCGCGGCCTGCTCCTGCGCCGCCGCCGAGGCGTGCGCGGCCGTCCCCGCCAGCTGCCGCGCCTCGACGCTCAGGCGCTGCACCTGCTGGCGCATCTCGGCGATCAACCCATGCAGGTTGTCACGCATCAGGGCGACATCCGCCAGCATGCGCCCGAACTCATCGTTCCCGGTCTTCGCGACCTTGCTCGACAGGTCGCCACGGGCGATCGCCCGCAAGCTGTCGGAGGCGATGGCGAAGGCCATCTTCAGGCGCCGCAAGGTGGAATACGCGGTCACGCTGCCGGCCAGCGCGCCGAGCACCGCCAGCATCAGGTACACCGTCACTGTCAGGCGGTAACGCTGCTGCGCGGCCTGGTAGGCACGCGCGATACCGTCTTCCTGGAATGCCCGCAGCTTGGCCAGGGCCTCGCTGGCCGCCTCGCCCTCGGGCTCGCCCAGGCGCAGGAAGGACACCACATAGCGGGTGCTAAAGTCGGCGACGCGCAAGCTCTCCACCGCCATCTCCAGCTCGCTTAGCCAGGTGGCATAGTGGGCGCTGAAGGCGTCCGCCGCCTGCTTCTCCTCATCGCCCAGCGGGCGCTGCAGGTACAGCCCCCAGAGACGGGCGATTTCGCCATTATTGGCTTCGATGATGTCCAGGGTGGCACCCACCGGACGGTCGTGAGCCACGGCCAGGGGGCCTTCCGGGTCGTACTGAAAGGCCAGCAACGCCAGGCGCCGGTTATCGTCCAGGCGCTTCTGAATGTCGCCGAAGCCGAGCAACGCAGCCAGGTGCTCGTCGTGCACCGTGCGCAGACTGTCGCGGGCCAGTTGCAGGCCGTACCAGCCGAAACCGACGGCGGCGAAGAACAGCAGGCTGGCAAGCAGTGCCCAGAACCACAGGCGCTGGGCAATGGTGATCGTCTTGAACATGGGTGTCGCTCCGTCGCACAGGCAAGCAAGCGAAGGCCCTGGCGCAGGGGCACGCCAGAGCCGCTAAGAACCTGTTTCGGATCTCGCGAGCTAGAGAAAAACAAGGCGAAAACGGCTGAGGAAGCGGAGTTTACGAGTTGTAAATGAGCATTCCGAAGCCGTTTTCAACGCAGTTTTTCCGACGCGCAGCAGATCCGAGACAGGTTCTAAAGCCTGAACCCTGTTAGTCGCGGGTGACCTGGGCCGCCATCGCCGCCAGGTAATGCTCACCATAGGGCGGCAGCATGCCCCATTCGCGGCGCGGATCATAAGCCGGAGACTTGAACACGGTGCGCATGTGGCTGAACTCGATGAAGCCTTCGCGGCCGTGGTAATGACCCATGCCGGAAGCGCCGACACCGCCGAACGGTGCGTCGTGCAGGGCCGGGTGCATCATCACGTCGTTGAGGGTGACACCGCCCGAGAGGGTGTGTTCCAGCACGTGGCGCTGCTCCTCGGCATCCTCGCCGAAGTAATACAGGGCCAGCGGACGCGGCCGGGCATTGATATCGGCGATGGCCTGGTCGACCTCGTCATAGGACAGCAGTACCAGTGCCGGACCGAAGATCTCCTCCTGCATGATCTGGCTGTCACGCGGCGGATCGATCACCACCTGCAGCGGCCGACGACGATTCTCGGGGTCGGCGGCCAGGGTTTCCGGCAGGCTCAGGATGCGTGCGCCGGCGGCCTGCGCCTGTTGCAGATAGCCTTCGACCCGCGCCAGATGGCGGGCGTTGACCACCGCGACCACGTCGGGGTTGCCGGCCACTGTGGGGTTGAGTTCGCCGTAGGTGCTGGCCAGGGCCGCGAGGAAATCTTCCAGCCGCTCGCGTGGCACATAGACCACATCCGGACTGATGCAGATCTGCCCGCCATTGGTGGCCTTGCCGATGGCAATGCGCGAGGCCGCGTTGGCCAGGTCGGCGCTGCGCCCGATGATCACCGGCGACTTGCCACCCAGTTCCAGGGTCACCGGCACCAGGTTTTCCGCCGCGTTGCGCATCACCGACTTGCCCACCGCGGTGCTGCCGGTGAAGACCAGGTGGTCGAACGGCTGCGCGGTAAAGACCTGAGCCAGGTCCGCCCCGCCCGTGACCACGCCGACCTCGAGAGGGTCGAAGGCCTCGGCAAATATCTCGGCTACCAGTTGGGCGGTACGTGGCACCACCTCGGACGGCTTGAGAATCGCCCGGTTGCCGGCCGCCAGGGCACAGGCCAGGGGGCTGAACAGGGTAAACAGGGGGGCATTCCAGGTGCCGATGATGCCGACCGTGCCTTTCGGCTGGTACATCACCCAGGCTTCGGCGCCCATCTGATCGTAGGGGAAGAAGGCCGGACGCGACTCGTCCCCCATCCAGCCTTCCAGGCGGTCACGCGCATGCTTGAGCGAGCCCAGCGAGCCCAGCACGTCGTTCATCAGCGAGTAGCCTTGCGGGCGCCCGCCAAAGTCGGCGTCCATCGCTTCGGCCAGGGCCATATGGTGCTGCACGAGCAAGTCGATCACCCGCTGGATGCGCGCCTTGCGCTCGGCGGCACTGACCGCGCCTGCAGCGATGAACGCTGCCTTTTGTGCGGACAACAGGGCCGACAGCCCCTCGACGGATGAAATTGCGCCACTCATTCGTGCCTCCTGAAATATGCATGGGCCAGCAACACAGTCTTTGCCCACCATGGCCAACGACCGAGGGCACCCTGGATGAAACTAGTCCGATATGCCCGGTCGGCGCCTCGTCCAATCGGACGAGTGGCGCTCGGGAGTTCCCCGAAGCCTGCTGCCTGAAGACTCGCAGGCTGGGTTGGCCGCAGGCGCCAGCGGCCAGGCCGAAGGCCCGCGCCCAGAGCGGCGCCGCCGGGTTACGCCGCTACCCGGCTAACCCAGCCTGCACGGGGACATGGCTATTTTTTTAACGGAGCCTGGCCGCCACCCAGCAAATCGCAAACAGGCTTAGTCCACTAAGACGATGCCACGCGCCCTGGGGCTGGGAATACTGCCATCACGTAAATCCAATCCATGAGGTCCATCATGGCAGTGCAGACCAGTTTCGACCCCCAGGCGTTCCGTGCCGCGCTCGGTACCTTCACCACGGGTGTGACCATCATCACCACCCAGGCCGAGGACGGTTCTCCCGTCGGCATCACCGCCAACAGCTTCAACTCGGTGTCGCTTAACCCGCCGATGGTGCTCTGGAGCCTGGCCAAGAACGCCCGTAGCCTGCCCGTGTTCAGCAATGGCCGGCACTGGAACGTGCACGTCTTGTCGACCGAGCAGGAAACCCTGTCCGGGCGCTTCGCCAAGCAGGGCGAGGACAAGTTCGCCGAAGTCGAACTCGACACGGGGATCAGCGAAGCGCCTTTATTGCAGGACTGCACGGCGCGCTTCCAGTGCCGCACGGCCTTCCAGTACGAGGGCGGCGACCATGTGATCTTCGTCGGCGAAGTGCTCGCGTTCGATCATAGCGATCGTGCGCCGCTGGCCTTCCAGAGCGGCCAATACGCCCTGGCCACGCGCAAGCCGAGAAGTGAACTGCGTCTGGCCACCACCCCGCCACCGCCCGAATGCAGCTACACCGAGGACTTGCTCGGCTACCTGCTCGGTCGCGGCCACTACCAGATGCTCCATGCCCTGCGCCGCCTGCTGAAGAACCAGCAGCTGGACGAGCATGCCTTCTTCATCCTCTCGGTGCTGTGCATCCGCGACAACCTGACCATCGAGGAACTCAACACCTTCGTCGAGTACACCGGTCATGTCGTCAGCCTGGCGAGCATGCGCTTCCTCGAACGGCAAAAGCTGGTGGCCCGTGAGGTCAATGGCGAGCAGGTGCGTTACGTGCTGACCGCCGATGGCCGTGAGGCTTCGTTGCAGGAGCTGGCCCTGGCCAAAGCGGTGGAGGAAGACATCTCCGCCAAGCTCGGTGCCGGCGACGCACAGGCGCTCAAGGTCTTGCTCAAACGCCTGATCGCCGCCTCCGATCCAGGTTTGCCGGATCTCTGGGCGGCGCGCTAAGCAACGCTTAACCACTCGAACAACAAGGACAGCCATGAGCATTCTGCAACGCTTCAACCTGGCCGGTAGTGTGGCCATCGTCACCGGCAGCGGCCGCGGCATTGGCCGCGCCATTGCCCTCGCCTATGCCGATGCCGGCGCCGATGTGGTCTGCACTGCCCGTTCCCTGGCGGATGTCGAAGCGGTCGCCGAAGAAGTCCGCAGCCGTGGCCGGCGCGCCCTGGCCCTGAGCTGCGACGTGACCGACAGCGCACAGCGCCAGGCCCTGGTCAGCAACGCCCGCGAACAACTCGGCCGAGTCACCCACCTGGTCAACAACGCCGGCGGCGGTGGCCCGAACGACCCGCTGAAGATGAGCCCGGAAGAATTCGAGCGGGTCATGAGCTTCAACGTCTCCTCGGCCTACGCCCTGTGCCAGCTGTGCGTGCCGCTGATGCGCGAGGCCGGCAGCGGCAACATCATCAACATCACCTCGGTGGCCGCGCGCTACGCCCAGCGCCACTTCACCTCCTACGGCACGGCCAAGGCAGCGCTGACCCACCTGACGCGCCTGCTGGCGCAGGAATTCGCCCCGCACATCCGCGTCAACGCGGTGTCGCCCGGGCCGATCCTGACCGACGCCCTGGCCAAGGTGATGCCCGACGCCATGCGCACCACCATGGAATCCAACACCCCGCTCAAACGACTCGGCGAGCCCGATGACATCGCCGCCGCCGCGCTGTACCTGGCCGCACCCGCCTCGGGCTGGGTCACCGGCAAGATCATCGAAGTCGATGGCGGCGCCGACTTCAGCGTCTGGCCCAGCTGACCGCTTTTGCCGGGTTCGCCTGCGGGCGGCTCGGCTTTTTTTCACTCCCCACAGAGCGACCCCTCTATGGATGCACACCTGATTGAAGCCCTCGGCGATGAACTGTTCCGCGCCCTGAGCGAACGCCACAGCCTGGCCCCGCTGACCAGCCGTTACCCGGCCATCAGCCTGGACGATGCCTACCGCATTTCCCTGCGCTTCCTGCAACGCCGCGAAGCCCTGGGCGAGCGCGTGATCGGCAAGAAAATCGGCGTCACCAGCCGCGCGGTGCAGGAGATGCTCGACGTGCATCAGCCGGACTTCGGCTTCCTCACCGACCGCATGCAGGTCGCCGACGCCAGCGACGTCAGCTTTGCCGCCTACAACCTGGTGCAGCCCCGCGCCGAAGGCGAGATCGCCTTCATTCTCGGCGAAGATCTGCACGGCCCGGGCATCACCGCCGACGACGTGCTAGCCGCCAGCGAATGGGTGCTGCCGTGCTTCGAGATCGTCGACTCGCGCATCGAGAACTGGCAGATCCGCATCCAGGACACCGTCGCCGATAACGCCTCCTGTGGCGTCTTCGCCCTCGGTCAGCAGCGGGTCAACCCGCGTGAGGTGGATCTGGCCAAGGTCGAGTTGCAGGTGCTGAAGAACGGCCAACCGGCCGGCAGCGGCCTGGGTTCGGCGGTACAGGGCCATCCCTGCGCCGCGGTGGCCTGGCTGGCCAATACCCTCGGCGAATTCGGCATTCCGTTCCGCAAGGGCGAAATCATCCTGTCCGGCGCCCTGGCGCCCCTGGTGCCGGTCGTCCCCGGCGACGAAATCAGCCTGACCCTGAGCGGCCTGGGCGACTCCCGCCTGCGCTTCGTGCCCTGAGCCACCGGCCTACCTTCCTCTGATCGAGAGCAATGTCATGAGCAAAAAGATCAAATGCGCCCTGATCGGGCCCGGCAATATCGGCACCGATCTGCTCTACAAACTCAAGCGCAGCGAGGTGCTGGAGCCGGTCTGGATGGTGGGCATCGACGCCACCTCCGAAGGCCTGGCCCGCGCCCGTGAACTGGGCCTGAAGACCACCAGCGACGGCGTCGACGGCCTGCTGCCACACGTGCTCGAAGACGGCATCCAGATCGCCTTCGACGCCACCTCGGCCTATGTCCACGCCGAGAACAGCCGCAAGCTCAATGAGCTGGGCGTGCTGATGATCGACCTCACCCCGGCCGCCATCGGCCCGTACTGCGTGCCGCCGGTCAACCTCAAGCAGAACCTCAGCCTCGGCGCGATGAACGTCAACATGGTCACCTGCGGCGGCCAGGCCACCATTCCGCTGGTGGCGGCCGTCTCCAGCGTGCAGCCGGTGGCCTATGCCGAGATCATCGCCACCGCCGCCTCCAAGTCGGTCGGCCCGGGCACGCGCAAGAACATCGACGAGTTCACCCGCACCACCTCGGCGGCAGTCGAGAAGGTCGGCGGGGCGAAACAAGGCAAGGCGATCATCATCATCAACCCGGCCGAGCCGCCGTTGATCATGCGTGACACCGTGCATTGCCTGACCGAGTCCGAGCCGGACCAGGCCGCCATCAGCGCCGCCATCCTGGCGATGATCGAGCAGGTGCAGAAGTACGTGCCCGGCTACAAGCTGGTCAACGGCCCGGTGTTCGACGGCAACCGCGTGTCGATCTTCATGGAGGTCGAAGGCCTCGGTGACTACCTGCCGAAATACGCCGGCAACCTCGACATCATGACCGCCGCCGCCGCGCGCACCGCCGAGATGTTCGCCGAGGAAATCCTCAAGGGCGAACTGACGCTCAGCGCCAGCGCCCCACAACCCGCCATCGCCTAAGGAGCACCCCATGGATCTTCACGGTAAGAAAATCACCGTCCACGACATGTGCCTGCGCGACGGCATGCACCCCAAACGCCACCAGATCAGCCTGCAGCAGATGAAAGACATCGCCTGCGGCCTGGACGCCGCCGGCGTACCGCTGATCGAAGTGACCCACGGCGACGGCCTGGGCGGCAGCTCGGTGAACTACGGTTTCCCCGCGCACACCGACGAGCAATACCTGTCGGCGGTGATCCCGCTGATGAAACAGGCCAAGGTCTCGGCCCTGCTGTTGCCGGGCATCGGCACCGTCGATCACCTGCAGATGGCGCATGAACTGGGGGTCAACACCATCCGTGTCGCCACCCACTGCACCGAGGCAGATGTCTCCGAGCAGCACATCTCCTACGCCCGCAAGCTGGGCATGGACACCGTCGGCTTCCTGATGATGGCCCACATGAACAGCCCGCAAGGCCTGGTCACCCAGGGCAAGCTGATGGAGAGCTACGGCGCCAACTGCATCTACATCACCGATTCGGCCGGCTACCTGCTGCCCCATGACGTCACCGCACGGGTCGCCGCCCTGCGTGAGGTGCTCAAGCCGGAGACCGAGATCGGCTTCCACGGTCACCACAACCTGTCGATGGGCGTCTCCAACTCCATCGCCGCCATCGCCGCCGGGGCCACGCGCATCGACGCCGCCTGCGCGGGCCTGGGTGCCGGCGCCGGCAACACGCCGATGGAAGTCCTGGTGGCGGTCTGCGACCGCATGGGCATCGAAACCGGCGTCAGCGTATTCGGCATTCAGGATGTCGCCGAAGACCTGGTGGTACCGATCATGGACTTCCCGATCCGCAGCGACCGCGACGCCCTGACCATGGGCTATGCCGGGGTCTACGGCTCGTTCCTGCTGTTCGCCAAACGCGCGGAGAAGAAGTACGGCGTGTCGGCGCGGGAAATCCTCGTCGAGATGGGCCGCCGCGGCATGGTCGGCGGTCAGGAAGACATGATCGAAGACACCGCCATGACGTTGGCCAAACAACGCGCCAGCGCTTAAAAGTCGTGCCCGGCTCGAGTCACCTCGAACCGGGCACCAAGGAATTCCCTATGTCCAGCGCGCAATCCGCGACCGCCGGCTGGCGCAGCCACGGTTTGCTGTGCCTGATTGCCATGGTCTTTGCCGACAACTTTGTCGGGCGGCAGATTCTTGCGGTCATGATCGAGCCGATCAAGCTCGAGTTCGGCGTCGGCGACACGGCAATGGGCTTGATTTCCGGGCTGGCCTTCGCGGCGGTATACGCCGTGCTCGCCCTGCCGGCCGGCCGCCTGGCCGATCGCATGCCGCGCACTCGCTTGCTGGCCATGTCCTGCCTGCTGTGGGCCCTGGCTACCATGGCCTGCGGCCTGGCCGGCAGCTTCCTGGTGCTGGCCATCGCGCGGATGGTCGTGGCAGTAAGCGAGTCGCCGACCACCTCGGCGTCGATGTCGATCATCGCCGACCTCTATCCCCCCCATCGACGCTCGTTCGCCATCAGTTGCTTCACCGCTGCGCCGACCTTCTCCGCCATCATCGGCCTGAGTGTCGGCGCCTGGGTGGTCGACAACTATGGGTGGCGCACGGCCTTTATTGCCATCGGCCTGCCCGCGCTGCTGTTTTCCAGCCTGCTGGCGTTCATGGTCCGCGACCCCGCGCGTGGCCGCTGGGATTTGGCCCACGCCCATGCGGCGCAACCGCTGCAAGGCATGGCCAGTGAAGCGGGCAAACTCTGGGCCCTGCCCGCCTACCGCTGCCTGATTCTCGCCTGCGGCCTGACCACCCTCAGCTCCTATGCCATCGGCATGTGGAACACCAGCTTTCTGGTGCGCTCCCACGATCTGTCGCTACAACATGCGGGATTGCTGGCCGGGGTGGTTTGCGGCACCGCCGCCGGTATCGGTGGGCTGTTCAGTGGCTGGCTGAGCGATCATCTGACACAACGCAATCGCCACTGGCAGATCGGCATTCCAGTGCTCGGCCACCTGATCGGCACCGCAGCGCTCGTCGCTTACCTGTTGTGGCCGAGCGCGCTGCTGATGCAGATCGGTAGCGTTCCGGTGCCCAGCGCCATGCTCTGGTGCGCGCTCTACAGCTTCTTCGCCGTATGGTGGGTGGCACCTTCGTACAACCTGGTGACCCAGCTGGTGCCAGCGAATCGGCGCGGCACCGCCATGGCCCTGCAGACCATCGTCTCCACCCTGCTTGGCATCGGCGTAGGCCCACTGCTCACCGGCTTGTTCAGCGATGCCTTGCTGCCACTGTTCGGTATCGAGTCGCTGCGCTATGCATTGCTGCTGGTTAGCCTGCCGGTTGTCGTCACGCTGTACTTGCTATATCGCACCTACGAGCTGACGCGTGGTGAGTCACGCAGCCTTTCTGCATTAGGCTCTGTTGACGTATCAGCGTAACCACAGCAGAACAGCAGCGAAGGCCAGCATGGACTTGAAATGACTGGCTTTCTTCTCAAAACGCGTAGCGATCCGTCGGTAGTACTTCAGTTTGCTGAACAGGCACTCAACGACGTGGCGCTCTTTATAGAGATACCAGTCGCTAGAACGTTGCTCGACACGGTTGGTCTTGGGAGGAATCACCGCTTGAATCTTGCGTGCCTCTAACCAAGCCAGGAGCAGATTGGCGTCATAGATGACTACCGCGGCTCGGTGTTTGCGTAGGGTGGGTTAGCCGCGTAGCGGCGTAACCCACCATCGATGCCGCCAGGCATTGCCATCGCCGGTCTGACGGGTTACGCCTTCGGCTAACCCACCCTACGCCAGACCATACAGCACGTAACTGGGACAGTGCTTTGTTAATGGCCACCATCGCGGCGACCGAACACACTGCGCACGTCGAGACCGCCGCCAACTGTCGCGGCAGGAGCCGAGCGGCGCCCTGCCCCAAGGAGGAAACCGCCCCATGCAGCCAATCGCCTATATCGTCCGCCACCCTTCAGCCGGCTTGCTGGGCATCCAGCTGCTCGGGGTGCTGCTCTACCCCTGGATGGAAGACACCCCGGTGGGGCGCGGGCTACTCGGCACCTTTGGCCTGATCGTCCTCGGCTTTGCCCTGCACATGGTGCGCCGCAGCCCGGCGCTGACCTGGGTGGCCGGGCTGCTGGCGACCCTGGTGCTGGGGCTGACCCTGGTCAATGTGCTGGTGCCCAGCCCGCTGCTGGCCATGGTCATCGCCGCGCTGGAAGCCGCGTTCTACTTTTACGCCGCCGGCAGCCTGATCGCCTATATGAACGAGGATCACCGCGCCACCACCGATGAACTGTTCGCCGTCGGCGCCACCTTCACCCTGCTGGCCTGGGCCTTCGCCCATCTCTACAGCCTCTGCGCACTGCTACTGCCCGGCAGCTTCAGCGCCGCAGTCGCGCCGGAAGCGACGCGCAGCTGGATGGAGCTGCTGTTCCTCAGCTTCACCACCCTCTCCGGGGTCGGCCTCGGCGACATCATGCCGCTGACCCCCGTGGCCCGATCGTTGGTGATGCTCGAGGAGTTCGCCGGCGTCATGTACCTGGCCCTGGTGGTGTCGCGGCTGGTTGCGCTGACCACCATCCGCCACTGAGCGGAGTCGCCAGCCGCTCGCCCAGGCCCCGAGCAACAGCAGACGCGGCTGTCACGGCAGGTGTTCGTCCTCACTCGGCTGTTTTTCGCGGACCGCCGCCGGCGCGCTCGGCGCCGGGTGCCGGCGCTCGGCCAACACCCAGGAGCCGTCGTACATCTGCAACGGGAAGCCCTCAGCCGCGTTGCGCCGCCGCTCGGCAAACAGCTCCGGCGGCGCTGCCGAGGCGCTTTCGCCAGTACCGCTGCTCAGCACGCTCTGCACCACGCGCCACAGCTCGCCCAGCGGAAACGGCTTGAACAGGATATGGCCGATGCCATGTCGGGCCGCACCATCGCGGACCGCACCGCTCGGGTGGCCGGTGATCAGCACGCACTGGCAGGTCACGCGGCGGCGAAACGCCTCGACCACCTGAAACCCCTCCATATCGGGCAAGCGGAAATCCACCACCATGAGGTCCGCAGCAAAGCCCTGGGCCAGGCCGATGGCGCTGGCGCCATCATGGGCGATGCGCACCTCGCAGCGCCGCGTCTCGAGGTAGGCCTTGAGGTTCTGCGCGAGGATCGGCTCGTCCTCGACAATCAGGATTTTGTGCGTCAAGGAGCCCCCGTTTCGTCCGACTGCCTGAATGCCCTTCGCTGGGAGTGCGCCTCCCTGAGTTCTACACAGGCATACTTTATGCCAGTGGCCAGATGCCTGGCAGGACAATTCAACGCATTGAGTACAAAGAGAAAAGCTAAACGCACCGAGCTTTGCCCGCCCCCAAAACAGGGGAAAAACTGCCGGCTCGCGGCACAGCCCCCCACTTCTGGGGACAGCCCATCGCGCCGGCCTGCCCGCGTCGTGAAACAACGCCCGCGCTAAGAGCCTGTTCAATGTCTCGTGGGACCAGCAGCTGTCATTGCCCAGCGGTGGAAAATGCTTCGCAGTTTTCCACCCTACGCGAACGTTCAGACTTTGTAGGGTGGATAACGCTTTGCTTATCCACCATGACGCCGATGCGCAGCAGATCCGAGACCGGTTCTACGACTACTGCCAGGCCCGCCGCGGCCCCTGGACGAAGGCCGTCGCCATGGGCTGGCGGATCAGCGCGGCCTGCCATTCGCCGGCGGTGAAAACATCCGCCGCCGCCAGCAGCGTAGTCTTGCCAGCGACCAGGCTGGCCACCGGCACGCCGTCGCGGTACAGCAGGCGATTGCCGGCCAGCGCCGGCACCTTGGCGCCGCTCAGCAGCGTGCCCACCAAGTTCAACGGATCACTGGCGGACAAGCCGATCAGGCTGCCGTCCAACGGCCGTTTGCGCACCTCGCGCAGCAGGCCGACCGCTTCCGGCAGGGCGAACTGCTCGCCGGTGACGCCGGCGATGAAGCGCCCGCCGCGAATCTCGCCGCGCGCTTCCAGGCGGTGATAGACGCGCAGCAGCTCGCGCCAGGACGGCAGCCAGTCGGCCTCGCGCTCGAGCAGGCGCCAGCAGACCACGCCGTAGCGGCGCAGCAGGGTGCGCGCCACATGCTCCAGCGCCGCGGCTTGGCCCTCGCCCGCCTCTTCGCCGCGCGGGCGCAGCAAGGCCCAGCGCCCGGCATCCTGCATGTTGGCCAGGGCCAGGCGCGCGCGACGGTCGTGGCGGCTGCGCTTGGCCGCCGGCAGCAGCAGCGAGCGCAGGCCGGCGAAGCTGTCGGCGTTGGCTAGGCCGAGCGCCACCAGTTCGCCGAGGCTGTCTTCCAGTTCGCTGCGCAGCAGGTGCGCCTCGTCCTGCAGCTCGTCGAAGAACAGCGCGCCCTGGCTGGCCAGTACCTGGCGCAGGCGCTCGGCGCGGGCCGACAGCTCGGGCGCCGGCGCCTCGGCCAGACCGGCGCGCCACAGGCCGAGGCTCTTGCGTGGCAAGAGGACGATCGGCGTGCTGCGCAGCGGCCCGCCGCCGGCGCGGCTGCGCCCGGCCAGCCGGCACCAGACCAGGCGGCCGGCGCGGCACAGGTCGTCCAGCCAGTTGATGCCGTAGTCGCTGACCCGGCTCGGCAGGATTTCGCTTTCCCAGGCGCCGGCCGCGGCCTGGAAGCCTTCCAGCTGGCCGAGCACGCCGGCCAGCGCCTCGGCGCCGCGCACCCGCGTGGCCGGGGCGACGCGCTGCCAGTCGAACAGGAAACGCATGAAGTCGGCGCGCTCGACCGGCTCGATCTCGCGGCGCAGGCGCCTGACCGTGTAGCGATGGATGCGCGCCAGCAGATGGCGCTCGCACCACTCCTCCGCACTTGTCCCCGGCGTGAAGCGTCCACGCAGCACATAGCCTTCGCGCTCCAGGGCCAGCAGGGCGAGGTTCAGCGCCGCTTCCGGCTGCTGCAGGTCGGCGGCGATCCGCGCCAACGGCAGCGGGCCGAAGCCACTCAGGCGCGCACGCACTGCTTCCACCAGCGCCGCGTCCGCTTCCCAGGCTTCGTCGTAGCCGGCCGGCGCAACGATCGGTGGCTTGAGCTCGGCGCCGGGATACAGCGCCTGCCATTGACTCAGGCGCTCGGCCGGCAGCCACAAAGCCGGCTGGCCATGGAGGTGCAGACAGGTGGCGCGTTTGCCCTTGGCCAGTTGCGCCAACCAGGCCGGCCAGCCGGCATGGGCCTGCGCCTCGGCCTGGGTGATACCGGCCAAGGCCATCAGCGCCTCGTGCATCTCGTCGGCATCGCGCACCTCGGGCCAGGCTTCCTCGCGCACCGCGTCGATGGCCTCAAGATCCAGCGCGCCGAGCTCGTCGGTCGATTCCGGGTCGCGCCAGCGGCGGTTCTGCACCGCCTGGGTGCGGCGCTCCTCCAGCGGTGCGTCGTCGAGGAAGGCATAGGGCCGGGCGCTGAGGATTTCCGCCGCCAGCGCCGAGGGCGCCGGCAGGTCGCGGGCCAGCAGCTCGACTTCGCCGGCCTCCATGCGCCGCAGCAGAGCCAGCCAGGCGTCGCAGTCCATGGCCTCGTGCAGGCAGTCGTCGAGGGTCTGCGCCACCAGCGGGTGCTCGGGAATCTCGCGTTCGCCGACCAGGTTCTCCTGGCACGCCACCTGGTCGGGGAACACCGTGGCCAGCAGGTCCTCGCTGCGCATGCGCTGCAGCTGCGGCGCCACCTTGCGGCCACCGGCGAAGCGCGGCAGGGCCAGCGCGGTGGTGGCGGCCCAGCGCCAGCGCACGCCGAACAGCGGCGCATCCAGTAGCGCTTGGATGAGAATGTGCTCGGCCGTGTTGGAGTGCAGGTAACGCCACACCTCATCGAGCGGGAAGCTGTGGCTGGTGGACAGCGAGAGGATCAGCGCGTCCTCGGTGGCGGCGGCCTGCAGTTCGAAGTTGAAGCTGCGGCAGAAGCGCTTGCGCAGGGCCAGGCCCCAGGCGCGGTTGAGCCGGCTGCCGAACGGCGAGTGGATGATCAGCTGCATGCCACCGGATTCGTCGAAGAAGCGCTCCAGCACCAGGCGCTTCTGGGTGGGCAGGCCACCGAGAGCGCTGCGCGCCCGGGCCAGGTACTCGACTATCTGCTGCGCCGCCGAGTCGTTCAGGCCGATGGTCTCCACCAGCCACTCAACAGCAGCCTCGGTCTGCCCCCCTCTCCCGTTTACGGGAGAGGGGCTGGGGGAGAGGGTAAAACCACCGTCACCGGAGTCCGTAGGGTGGACAACGCTGTGCTTGTCCACCGCCTCGGTGGAAAACGCTTCGCGGTTTTCCACCCTACCCAGCCGTTGCTCGATCTCCTCACGCAGCCGCGCCACGGCGGCCGACAGCTCGTCGCTGCGCCCCGGCGCCTCGCCGAGCCAGAACGGGATGCTCGGCGGCAGGCCGTGGGCGTCCTCGACCCGCACCTTGCCCGGCTCGATGCGCAGGATGCGGTAGGACTGGTTGCCGAGCTGGAACACGTCGCCGGCCAGGCTCTCGACGGCGAAATCCTCGTTGACCGTGCCGATCAGCAGCCCCTGCGGCTCCAGCGACACGCTGTAATCGCCGGCGTCGGGGATGGTGCCGCCGGAGGTGATGGCAGTCAGGCGGGCGCCGCGACGGCCACGCAGGCGGCGGTTCACCGCATCGCGATGCAGGTAGGCGGCGCGCACCCCGCGGCGACCGCTGAAGCCCTCGGCGAGCATCTTCAGCAGCGCGTCGAAACTCGCGCGCGGCAGGTCGACATAGGGCGCCGCGCGGGTCAGCAGCCGGTACAGGCCGTCCTCGCTCCACTCGCGGCAGGCCACCTCGGCGACTATCTGCTGGGCCAGCACATCCAGCGGCGCCTGGGGAATGACCAGCGCATCCAGCTCGTTGCGGCGCACGCAGTCGAGCAGCGCCGCGCATTCGATCAGCTCGTCGCGCGACTGCGGGAACAGGCGGCCCTTGGGCGTGCCGCCGACGCTGTGGCCGGAGCGCCCGACCCGCTGCAGGAAGGCGGCGATGCTGCGCGGCGAGCCGAGCTGGCAGACCAGCTCGACCTCGCCGATGTCGATGCCCAGCTCCAGCGAGGCGGTGGCCACCAGCACCCGCAGTTCGCCGCGCTTGAGCCGCTGCTCGGCGTCCAGGCGCAGCTCCTTGGCCAGGCTGCCGTGGTGGGCGGCGACCGCCGCCGGGCCCAGGCGCTCGGACAGATGGCGGCAGGCGCGCTCGGCCAACCGGCGGGTGTTGACGAACACCAGGGTGGTGCGGTGCTGGCCGGCCAGCTCGGCCAGGCGGTCGTAGACCTTCTCCCACACCTCGTTGCTCATCACCGCTTCCAGAGGCACTGGCGGCACCTCCAGGGCCAGGTCGCGGGCACGGCTGTAGCCGATGTCGACGATCACGCAGTCGCCCGGCACCGGCTCGGCCAGCGCCAGGGCCGGGCCCGGCCATTCCAGCTCGGCCTGCGCGCTGGCCGGTTCATCCTCCAGCGGCAACGGCGCCTGGCTGCCGAGCAGGAAGCGCGCCACCGCCGCGATCGGTTTCTGCGTGGCGGACAGGCCGATGCGCACCAGCCGCCGCCGGCACAGCGCCTCCAGGCGTTCGAGGCTGAGCATCAGATGGCTGCCGCGCTTGCTGCCGGCGATGGCGTGGATCTCGTCGACGATCAGACTGCGACAGCCGCCGAGCATCGCCCGCCCGGACTCGGAGCCGAGCAGCACATAGAGGGATTCCGGGGTGGTCACCAGGATGTGCGGCGGACGCTTGCGCAGCGCCCCGCGCTCGGCCTGGCTGGTGTCGCCGGTGCGCACCGCGGTGCGGATATCGACGTCCGCCAGGCCCTGGCGCTGCAGCTCGGCGCGGATGCCGACCAGCGGCTCCTCGAGGTTGATGTGGATATCGTTGGACAGCGCCTTGAGCGGCGAGACATAGACCACAGTGCAGCGGTCCGGCAGCTGGCCGCCCTGGGCCAGGCCTTCGCGCACCAGTTCGTCGATGGCGGCGAGGAAGGCGGTGAGGGTCTTACCCGAGCCGGTGGGCGCGGCCACCAGGGTGCAGCGGCCGCTGCGGATCGCCGGCCAGGCCGCGACCTGTGCCGCGGTCGGCGCAGCAAAGGTGGCGCGGAACCAGGCCGCGACCGCGGGATGAAAGCCGTCCAGCACCGCGGCGCTGGAGGCAGGCGAAGCGGGGATAAGCGTCATCGGCCCACTATGCTAGCCCGCGGCTCAGGGCTCAAGGCCCGTCGATCATGGCTCGGCTCGGCGCGATCGTCGGCGGGCAATCGTCACAGCGAGGCCGGCGTCTAGGCTACACATAGCGCCAGGCCGCAGGTGAGACGACGAGCGGTCCGCCCAGTTGGATTACACGCGACATATATTAGTTACATGAAGATCATCATCCCAAGCTGATCTTGGCTTCCGGCCACTGCGCCGGCCATTCCCCTGGAGAAACGCAATGAGCACGCAAAGCGATAAAGGCACTGCCCTGATTACCGGCGCCTCCTCCGGCATCGGCGCCACCTATGCCGAACGCCTGGCCCGGCGCGGCTATGACCTGTTGCTGGTGGCCCGTGATCGCCAGCGCCTCGAAGGCATTGCCGAGCGCCTGCGCCAGGATCATGGCGTGGCGGTCGAAGTGCTGAGGGCCGATCTGACCACCAAGATGGACCTGTCGAGCGTCGAGCAGCGCCTGCGCGGCGATGCCGCCATCCGCCTGCTGGTCAACAATGCCGGGATGGCGATGGAGGGCACGCTGGCCGAGGCCAACCTGGACAAGGTCGACACCATGATCCGCCTCAACATCGTGGCCCTGACCCACCTCAGCGCCGCCGCGGCGGCGCGCTTCGGTGCGGCCGGCCAGGGCGCGATCATCAATATCGGCTCGGTGGTGGCGCTGGCGCCGGAAATGTTCAACGCCGCCTACAGCGCGACCAAGGCCTATGTGCTGAGCCTCAGCCAGTCGCTGCAGGCGGAACTCGGCAAGCTCGACGTGCGGGTGCAGGCGGTATTGCCGGGCGTGACCCGTACCGAGATCTGGGAGCGCAGCGGCATGGATGCCAGCGCGCTGCCGGCCGAAATGGTCATGGAGGTCGGCGAGCTGGTGGATGCCGCGCTGGCCGGCTTCGATCAGGGCGAGTTGGTGACCATTCCTTCGCTGCCCGATGCCGGCGACTGGGCGGCGGCGATGGACGCGCGCGCCAAGCTGGGGCCGAACCTGTCCCACAATCACCCGGCGGCGCGTTACCAGTAGTAGGTGTGGCGGGCGGAGAGTGCTGGCACTCACCGCTGAGCTACGCAGAACCGTAGGTTGGGTCGAGCGGAGCGATACCCAACACCTGGCCGCGATGGGTATCGCTTCGCTCAAACCATCCTACCGATGCGGTATGGGCCTTGGGGTATCTATCCCCGGTCCCTCGCCCTTCGGGGCGAGAGGAGCCGGAACGGCTTAGCCCTCGACCGCTTCCAGCAGGGTGGCGACGCCCTGGCCGCCGGCGATGCACTGGGTGGCGATGGCGTAGCGCCCGCCGCTGCGTTGCAACAAGGCCGCGGCCTTGCCGGTGAGGCGCGCGCCGGTGGCGCCGAGCGGATGGCCGAGGGCCATGGCCCCGCCATCCAGGTTGACCTTGGCCATGTCCATGCCGAGCTCGCGCACGCAGGCCAGCGCCTGGCTGGCGAAGGCTTCGTTGAGCTCCATCAGGTCGATGTCATGAATGCTCAGGCCGGCACGCTGCAGCACCTTGCGCGTGGCGTGCAGCGGGCCCATGCCCATGATCTCCGGGGCACAGCCGGCGACGGCGACGGCCTTGATCCGCGCCAGGATGTCGAGGTTGCGGCTGCGGGCGAAGGCTTCCGTGCACACCAGCACCGCGGCGCTGCCATCGGTGAGCGGCGAGGCGGTGCCGGCGGTGACCGTGCCGTCGAACGCCGGCTTGAGCTGGGCCAGGGCCTCGGCATGGGTGCCGGGACGGATGCAGCCATCGGCGCTGACCCACCCGGCCGCGGTGGCAATCGGCACTATCTCGTCGACGAACAGCCCGCGCTCGCGGGCGCTGGCGGCCTTGGCATGGGATTCGACGGCCATGGCCTCCTGCTCGCCGCGGCCGATCGCATAACGCTTGGCCACCTCTTCGGCGGTGTGCCCCATGGCCATGTACACCTCGGGGAAGTCGCGCAGCAGCGTCGGGTTGGGCGAGCTGTTGAAGCCGCCCATGGGCACCCGAGTCATCGACTCGACGCCGGCGCAGATGAACGCCTCGCCGGCGCCGAGGAGGATCTGCCCGGCGGCGAAGTGCACCGCGGTCATCGACGAGCCGCAGAAGCGGTTGACCGTGGCGCCGCCCAGAGTGTCGGGAAAGCCGGCGCGGAAGCTGGCGATGCGCGCGATGTTCATGCCCTGCTCGGCTTCCGGGTAGGCACAGCCCATGATCACGTCCTCGATCTCGCCGGGGTCGAGGTCGAGCTTGCCGACCAGGCCCTTGAGCACTTGGGCGGCCAGGTCATCGGGGCGCAGGTCGATCAGCGCGCCCTTGTTGGCGAAGTGGAACGGCGAACGGGCAAAACCGGCGATAACGATCGAGTGCATGGTGGGGTTCCTGTGGTCAGTTGGACATGTCGAGGATCAGGCAAGTGCAGGAGCCGACGGCGTACAGACGGTCGTCGACGTCGTAGATGCGCCCTTCGGCCAGTGCCGTGGAGCGGCCCAGGTGGACGATGCGGCCTTCGGCGCGGACCGGGCCGCTGTCGCCGCGCAGGGCGCGTACATAGCTGATGCGCAGATCGGTGGTGGTGTAGCCCTGGCCCGGCTGCAGCTGGGTATGGATAGCGCAGCCCATGCAGGAATCGAGCAGGCTCGCGGCATAGCCGCCATGCACGCTGCCGAGCGGGTTGTAGTGGCGCGCATCGGGGCGGCCCTGGAAGACGAAGCGGCCCGGCGACCATTCCAGCGGGACGAAGTCGACCAGCTCGCCGAACGGCGGACTGGGCAGCTCGCCGTTGCCGATGCGGGTGAAGAATTCCAGCGGCGGCAGCGCACTGACCTCGGCCAGGCTCAGGGTGCCGGGCGCGGCGAGACGACCGCGGATGGCCTGCTCCGCGGCCCGCCAGGCCGCCAGTTTTTCTTCGCGTGATGACTGCATGGATTGGCTCTCCTCGATTGCTGTTGGGGCTGCGGCGCGGACGCCGCGAGTTAGATTACGACCATCATTAAATTATTTATATGCTGAGCGCAATACAAACAAGCAGCAGAGCGACCGACAGCCGCCTGACCCCGGCAACCTGGACGCGGGCATGCTGTGACGCTGAGTGAGCATGAGCCCCAGGCGCTGTGCCCGCCTGCCGGAGGATTAACCAGCTGAGGCGCGAGGCGGCGCCATCGCCCCCCGGCTACGTCCAGACTGAGATGAACGAGGCGGTCTTCAACAGCGAGAAGGGCCAGGCCTATCTCCGCAGCAACGTGCCGATGCGCCGCCTGGGCAACCTGCACGAGCTGGAAGGCCCGTTCCTGCTGCTGGCCAGCGCAGCCGGTGCGTTCATGACCGGCAGCGTGCTGGCGGTGGACGGCGGCCATCTGGTCAGCCCGCTCTAAGACGGACGACCCGCCACAGCCGGCGGATGCGGTTTTTTATGCCGGCGACAGGCTCACGGTCAGGTCCAGCAGCCGCCCTCGGGAAGAGCCAAATCAGCCGCCGGGTAAGCCAGTCACTATTTGCGCAGCCACGCTGATCAGGGGAGGTCTGCCTGGCTTACCGATGAGCGCAGGTATTTAGGGCTTCACTTTCGGCCTGCCCAGGAATAACGTAGAGACTATTACTGTACTGGTATCGATCTCTACATGAAAAACTGGCTTTCCCTCATCATCACCCTGCCGACCGCCAATGCCACGGAGCGCATGCGAGCCTGGCGTGCGCTCAAAAGCTGCGGCGCAGCGGTGCTGCGTGACGGGGTATATCTGCTGCCAGACGAGCCGACCTGCCGCGAGGCGCTCGAAGCTGTCGAGCGCGACATCCTGACCAGCAATGGCTCCGCCCACCTGCTGCCGGTCTGCGATCCCCGAGGGGCGCGCTTCATCGAACTGTTCGACCGCGCCGAGGACTACGCCAAGCTGCGCGACGAGATCGAGGCGTGCCAGGCGCAGCTGACCCCGGACAATGCACTGGCGAGCACCAAGCAGGTGCGCAAGCTGCGTAAGGCCTTCGCCCAATTGGCCGGCATCGACTTCTTCCCCGGTGCCGCGCGGCAACAGGTCGACATTGCCCTGCAATCGCTAGAGACGGCCATCAGCCAGGCCCTATCGAAGGACGAGCCGAGCAGCCACGACCAGCCCATCCCACGGCTCGAGCGGCGCGACCACCGGGGGCGTGTCTGGGCAACCCGCAAACGCCCCTGGGTCGACCGCCTCGCCAGCGCCTGGCTGATCCGGCGTTTCATCGATCCGACTGCGACCATCCTCTGGCTGGATGCGCCGGCGGACTGCCCGGCCGAGGCGCTGGGGTTCGACTTCGATGGCGCAACCTTCAGCCATGTCGGCAAGCGCGTCACCTTCGAGACCCTGCAAGCCAGCTTCGAGCTGGATGAGCCCGGCCTCGGCCGTATCGCGGCCCTGGTGCATTACCTCGATGTCGGTGGCCCCCAGCCCAGCGAAGCGCCGGGGATCGAAAAGGTGCTGGCCGGCCTGCGCGAAACCATCCCCAACGACGATCAGCTACTGACGGCTGCCTGCGCCATCTTCGATGGGCTGCTGGCGGCGTTCGAGCAAGAAGAGCAGCCCCATGAATGAATCCGCCATGCCGCCGGTAGCGCAGGATCGCCCCCAAGCCGGGTCCATCAGTTTTCTCCAGGCCTTACTGTTCTGGCTCAAGCTCGGCTTCATCAGTTTCGGCGGCCCGGCCGGGCAGATTTCGATCATGCACCAGGAGTTGGTGGAGCGCCGGCGCTGGATTTCTGAACGCCGATTTCTGCATGCCCTGAATTACTGCATGCTGCTGCCCGGCCCCGAGGCCCAGCAACTGGCCACCTACATTGGCTGGCTGATGCACCGCACCTGGGGCGGCGTGATTGCCGGTGTGCTGTTCGTGCTGCCTTCGCTGTTTATTCTGATCGCGCTGTCCTGGCTCTATATCGCCTTCGGCGAGGTGCCGGTGGTGGCCGGGCTGTTCTATGGCATCAAGCCGGCGGTGACCGCCATCGTGGTGCAGGCGGCCCAGCGCATCGGCTCGCGGGCGCTGAAGAACAACTGGCTGTGGGCGATTGCCGCGGCCTCCTTCGTGGCCATCTTCGCCCTCAACCTGCCCTTCCCCTTGATAGTGCTGGGCGCCGCCTTGCTCGGCTATCTGGGCGGGCGTTTCGCACCGGCGAAGTTCAGCCTCGGCGGCGCTCATGGTGCGGCCCAGCAGTCCTTCGGCCCAGCGCTGATCGATGACGACACGCCGACACCGAAGCATGCGCGTTTCCGCTGGTCGCGCCTGGTGCTGCTGCTGGTGATCGGTGCTGTGCTGTGGGCGTTGCCCATGGGCCTGCTGACCGCCCTGTTCGGCTGGCACGGCACCCTGACCCAGATGGGCTGGTTCTTCACCAAGGCGGCGCTGCTGACCTTCGGCGGCGCCTATGCGGTGCTGCCGTATGTCTACCAGGGCGCGGTCGGCCACTACGGCTGGCTGACGCCGACACAGATGATCGACGGCCTGGCCTTGGGCGAGACCACACCGGGGCCGCTGATCATGGTGGTGGCCTTCGTCGGCTTCGTCGGAGGCTATGTGCAGCAGGTGTTCGGCGCCGATCAGGCATTCCTCGCCGGGGCGGTCGCCGCCAGCCTGGTCACCTGGTTCACCTTCCTGCCATCGTTCCTGTTCATCCTCGCCGGCGGCCCGCTGGTGGAGTCGACCCACAACGAACTGAAATTCACCGCGCCCTTGACCGCCATCACCGCCGCGGTGGTCGGGGTGATCCTCAACCTGGCGCTGTTCTTCGGCTACCACGTGCTCTGGCCGCAAGGCTTCGACGGTCATTTCGACTGGCCGTCGGCAATCATCGCCCTGCTGGCGGCCGTTGCCTTGTTCCGCTTCAAGCGCGGCGTGATCCAGGTGCTGGTGGCCTGTGCGCTGGCCGGGCTGGCGGTGCACCTATTACCGAACTGAGAGGTGGACGGTGAACCGTATCTCGCTGTGCGAACTGGCGGAATGGCAGGCCGCCGACCGGACCTTCACCCTGCTGGACGTGCGCCGCGCGAGCGTGCGACAGGCCGATGCGGCCGAGATTCCCGGCGCGCAGTGGCTCGATCCGCAAGCGGTGTTCAGTTGGAAGGATCAGATCCCGCGCGACAGGCCGGTCATCCTCTATTGCGCCCAAGGACACGAGATCAGTCAGGGCATCGCCGCCACGCTGGAGGCCATGGGCCTGGATGCGCGCTACCTGATCGACGGCTTTGCCGGCTGGCACGACGCCGGCCGGCCCACCCAGAGCCTATCTAACTAGGCAGGAGGTGCTGCATGAAATGGATAACCCGTGAACGTCCGAAGATCGATCGGATTGCCTGCCCCTGGCTGATCACGCGCTTCATCGATGCCGAGGCGGAGTTTCTCTATGTCCCCAGCGGGGAGGTGCTGCGCCTGGCCCGCGAGAAAAACGCCACGCCCTACGACATTCCCGGCGTCGAACTCTCCCACGAAGGCGAGCGGTGCAGCTTCGATGCGTTCTTGCAGAAGTACCAGCTGGATGAGCCCGCCTTGCAGCAGCTGGCCAAGATCGTGCGCGGCGCCGATACCTCGCGACTCGATCTCACCCCGCAATCGGCAGGCTTGTATGCCATCTCATTGGGGCTGTCGCATAACTGCGCCGATGACCACGAAATGCTGCGGCATGGTTTGCTCATGTATGACGCGCTGTATGCCTGGTGCAAGCACTGCCAGGGCGAGTCGCATAACTGGCCGCCGCAGATGTGAGGCGGCCAGCCCAATAGGTATAAAAAAGCCTTGGCCCAGTTATGTGTTGCAGGGATTAGTGCTTTTGGTAGGAGCGGATTTATCCGCGAACCCGGGATAAAGGCGGTGCCAAGCCTTTCGCGAATGAATTCGCTACAGGTTCGGCATGTGCTGACTGCCCACAGGGCAGGGGATGCTGCACCGCGGATTGCATCCGGGTTACGACTCTGCGCGCATTCGGCGAGCGAAAACCGCGCGTTGCAGCAGGCGATCCAGGCGCTCCTGCACCAGCACCTGTGCGGCTCCAACAGCGGCGTCGAGGTCATCGCCTTGTCGCGCCCGACCGGGGAGATGCCGCTGAATCTGCTGCTGCGGCCGATCCCCTCAACTACCAGGCCCATGACGGCGCCCGGCGGTGGCGGTGTTCATCCGTGATCCGGCGGACTCGCCGCAGGCCTCGCGCCGCTTGCTGCGCAAGCTGTTCCAGCTGACCGCGACCGAAACCGAGGTGGCCTTGCTGATGATGGACGGCCTGACCCTCGATGAGGCGGCCGACAAGCTCGGGGTGATGAAAAATACCGTGCGCGCCCATTTGCGCGGCTTGTTCGCCAAGACCGGCGCCACGCGCCAGGCCTTGCTGGTGAAGACCCTGCTCAACAGCGTCGCCTCCCTGGCCTGAAGGGATTGCTCGGCGGCGCTAGCCGGCCGAAGCAGGGGAAAACCCCATGCCATCGTCCCGCTCCAGGCGACCGTCGGCGGGTGGCGGCAGCACCCAGGCGGCAGGTCTGCCAAAATGGCGGTGAAATGGCAATAAACAAGGGAAAATCCCATGCCAATCATAGGCTTATAGATGGCCGCTCATCCACAATCGCGCCACCGGTCAGGCCGCGAAATTTCCGCGTTGCAAAATCTCCGGGCGAACATTCAATTCTATAGAGGGAGTGGGAAAGCAGAGGATGACGCCATGCACAAGAGGTTTGGCACGGCGGCCTCCTTGGCCCCCCGCCCAGCACCTGGCCTGGCAGTTTTCCGCAGGCCAGGGAAGGCGGAAGTACGGAGAAATCCGTGCCATCCAGCGGCATGTCGACGCCGGACCGTCTGAAGGCGCGCCATCCGTCAGGCCGCGGACCCTAGCCGTAACAATGTCCGCGGATGTTCATCCATTCCAAGGGGGAAGTGGGGAACAAGAGGACAACGTCATGAAATCGACATTCACCACCGCGGCCCTTAGCGGCCTGTTGTTGTCACTGGCAACCGTCACATCTGTCCAGGCAATCGATGCAGGGCAACCACCAGGCTTGCTGCTGGCGGAAAACGGCAGCGAGCACCTGGGCGAGTTCCACATGTTGCGTGAGCAACGTATCCAGGCGCGGGAAAACGCTGACCAGCAATTCATCCAGATGATCGAGGAGGAACCCAGCGCCGCAGGCCAGCAATACCCATCCGAAGAGTCACAACCGCTGAAACAGCAGGCTCCCCAGTACCGGTTACCGATCCATCAGCAACGGATCGAATACGGACATTGACCGGCGGGCTCCGTCCCTCCCGGCGTGCTCGCCTTGCCGGCACGCCGGGGCAAGCAGGAGCCGATCCTCAGCGCTTTCCGACAACCGGTAACCCCCACAAATGCCCGGCCTAGAGCCTGCTCGCCGGGCAGCGCCGCACTCCCTCGGCGTACCCTGCCGCGCACGCTCGCGGGGCGCTTGATCCAGTGCTGGCAATGACGTTACTGTGCGGCCGTCTCTGACCCGGCGAAGCCCCGCCTTCGCCCGTCGCTCGCTCAACGGATTGATCCACCCGCTTGAACCCGGCCCAGGCCGCTTTCTTGGAGATCCATCCCGTTGCTGCAGCGTGCCTCCCAACGCTACCTCTCGAATGCCCTCGTGCGCCTGCTCGCCATTACCACGCTGAGCGGCGGCCTGCTGTTTGGCGCCACGGACGCCAAGGCCTCCTGGAGCTTCGACCAGGTGCTGCGCAAGGCGGAAAAGCGCTATGGGCGCACCAGCCCGGCCAAGGATCGCCTGCAGGCTTGGAACGACCTGCTGGAGAACAGCCGGCAGCAGTCGGAGCTGGACAAGTTGCAGGCGGTGAACCGCTACATCAACCAGCAGGTGCGCTTCAACGACGACATTGCCCTGTGGAAGCGCAAGGACTACTGGGCCACCCCGGTGGAAACCCTGACCAAGGGCGCGGGTGACTGCGAAGACTTTTCCCTGGCCAAGTACTTCAGCCTGCTCCAGCTCGGCATTCCGCAAGAAAAGCTGCGGATCACCTACGTCCGGGCCCTGGAACTGAACCAGGCGCACATGGTGGTGACCTACTACCCGAGCCCGGACGCCGAGCCGCTGGTGCTGGACAACCTGGTCGAGCGCATTCTTCCCGCCTCGCAACGCAAGGACCTGGCCCTGCTCTACGCCTTCGATGCCAGGGGGCTTTACGCCATCGACTCCGGCAGCCTGCAGCGCGTCGGCGACACCGAGCGCCTGCCGTTCTGGCAGGCACTGCTGGAGCGGATGCGGCGCGAGGGTTTCAGAATGGCGCAGCTGCCGGGGTTGGCGAGCGAGAGCTGATCTATTTTGCGGTATGGGTGATGGATGGGGGCCGCTGTGCGCCCCTTGGCGCATGAATTCGCACCCACAAGGAACCTGCCCCCCCATACAGCACCTGTCCCTACAAGGCGCGCTCCGCCAACTCGCGCAGGACGTTCTTGGTCACCTTGCCCGCCGCGTTCAGCGGCATGGCCTGCAGCAGCTGCACCCGGCGCGGGCGATCCGAGGGCGATAAAAAACCGGGCCAGCTATGGCCCGACTACTAAAACGCTTAGGCCACCGGCATCAGCTTGCTGTAGGCCTTGAGGTGATGGTCATCGTCGCCGAACTGGTGGCCGAGCATGACCAGGCGCTTGGCGTGATGGGACAGGTGGTATTCCCAGGTCATGCCGATGCCGCCGTGCAGCAGGATGGCTTGCTCGGCGATGAAACGACCGGCACGGGTGACGATGAATTTGGCCGCCGCCAGGGTGCGGCTGCGCTCGTCGCTGTCTGCCTGGTCGGCGACGCAGGCGGCCAGGATCGCCATCGACACGGCCTGGTCCAGCTCGGTGCCCGCTACCTGATCGACGGTTTTGCTGGCTGGCACAGCGCCGGCCAGCTCACCCAGGGCCTAACTCATTAGGCAGGAGGTGCTGCATGAAGTGGATAACCCGCGAACGTCCGAAGATCGATCGGATTGCCTGCCCCTGGCTGATCACGCGCTTCATCGACGCAGAGGCGGAGTTTCTCTATGTCCCCAGCGGGGACGTGCTATGCCTGGCACGCGAGAAAAACGCCGCGCCCTACGGCATTCCCGGCGTCGAACTCTCCCACGAAGGCGAGCGGTGCAGCTTCGATGCGTTCTTGCAGAAGTACCAGCTGAATGAGCCCGCCTTGCAGCAGTTGACCAAGATCGTGCGCGGCGCCGATACCTCGCGACTCGATCTCACCCCGCAATCGGCAGGCCTGTATGCCATCTCATTGGGACTGTCGCATATCTGCGCCGATGACCACGAGATGCTGCGGCATGGCTTGCTCATGTACGACGCGCTGTATGCCTGGTGCAAGCACTGCCAGGGCGAGTCGCATAACTGGCCGCCGCAGATGTGAGGCGGCCAGCCGATAAGCGCGCAACAAAAAACCCGCTCAATGAGCGGGTTTTTTGTGGGGCGGAGAAACTGATCAGATCAGCTTTTCCAGCTCCGGAACGATCTCGAACAGATCGCCTACCAGGCCGTAATCGGCGACCTGGAAGATCGGCGCCTCTTCGTCCTTGTTGATCGCGACGATCACCTTGGAGTCCTTCATGCCCGCCAGGTGCTGGATCGCGCCGGAGATGCCGACGGCGATGTACAGCTGCGGCGCGACGATCTTGCCAGTCTGGCCGACCTGCATGTCGTTCGGCACGAAGCCGGCGTCGACCGCGGCGCGCGAGGCACCGACGGCAGCGCCGAGCTTGTCGGCGAGGGCGTACAGGTACTTGAAGTTGTCACCGTTCTGCATGCCACGGCCGCCGGAAACGACGATCTTGGCGGCGGTCAGTTCCGGACGGTCGGACTTGGCCAGCTCTTCACCGACGAAGCTCGACTTGCCGGCATCGCCGCCGACGCTGACGCTTTCGATGGCGGCCGAACCGCCTTCGGCGGCCACGGCATCGAAGCCGGTGCCGCGCACGGTGATCACTTTCACCGCCGCCGAGGACTGCACGGTGGCGATGGCGTTACCTGCATAGATCGGCCGCTGGAAGGTGTCGGCGCCGAGCACCGCGGTGATCTCGGAGATCTGGTCGACGTCCAGCTGCGCGGCGACGCGCGGCAGGATGTTCTTGCCGTTGGCGGTGGCGCACGCCAGCACGTGGCTGTAACCCTTGCCCAGCTCGGCCACCAGCGGCGCGACGTTTTCCGGCAACTGGTGGGCGAACGCGGCCTGGTCGGCGACCAGCACCTTGCTGACGCCGGCGACTTTGGCCGCCGCTGCGGCCACGGCGCCAACGCCTTGACCGGCAACCAGCACGTGGATCTCGCCACCGATTTTCTGCGCGGCCGCCACGGTGTTCAGCGTGGCCGGCGCCAGGGCGGCATTCGTGTGTTCTGCAACAACCAAGATAGCCATTTAGATTACCTTCGCCTCGTTCTTCAGTTTGTCGACCAGTTCGGCCACCGACTTGACCTTGACGCCGGCGCTGCGCGCGGCCGGGGCTTCGACCTTGAGGGTCTTGACCGTCGAGGCGGTGGACACGCCCAGGGCGTCCGGGGTGACCACGTCCAGCGGCTTCTTCTTGGCCTTCATGATGTTCGGCAGCGAGGCGTAGCGCGGCTCGTTCAGGCGCAGGTCGGTGGTGACGATGGCCGGCAGGGCCAGGCTCACGGTTTGCAGGCCGCCGTCGATCTCACGGGTGACGTTGACCTTGTCGCCGGCGACTTCGACCTTGGAGGCGAAGGTGCCCTGGGCGTAACCGCTCAGCGCGGCGAGCATCTGCCCGGTCTGGTTGTTGTCGCTGTCGATGGCCTGCTTGCCGAGGATCACCAGCTGCGGCTGCTCCTTGTCGACCACGGCCTTGAGCAGCTTGGCCACGGCCAGGGAGTTCAGCTCGTCGTTCGACTCGACCAGGATGGCACGATCGGCGCCCAGCGCCAGGGCGGTGCGCAGTTGTTCCTGGGCGGCGTTCGGGCCGACCGAAACCACCACGATCTCGCTGGCGACACCCTTCTCTTTCAGACGCACCGCTTCTTCCACGGCGATTTCGCAGAAGGGGTTCATCGACATTTTGACGTTGGCCAGGTCAACGCCGGAGTGGTCCGCCTTGACGCGGACCTTGACGTTGTAATCGACCACTCGCTTGACCGCGACTAGGACTTTCATGGGCTTACTCCGAGAAAAAACCGGGCCGCGGCCCGGCTACAAGAAAACGGGAAGAGCACTCAGTTGGCGGCCGGAGCCGACAGCTTCTGCAGCTTCATCATCGCCTGCTTCACCGCCAGGCTCTGGTAGCTGATATTGGCCGGGTTCAGGCTCACCCCTTCCTGGAATGGGTACTGCGGGATGGTCATCATGAACTTCTGCACTTCAGCCTGCACCGGCACGAACAGCCACAATTGATCGCCGGCCCAGCGCGTCGACATCGTTGAATCCTTGCGTGCCGTCTCGAACGGATCGGCCTTCAGGTTGGTGATGGTCGGGAAGTTGGTGACCTTGCGGGTCGCCGAAGCGATCGAACCCTCGACGCTGGCGAAGGAGATCTTCCAGTCCTTCCAGCGCATGGCGTTCAGCTCGCCACCCATGCCGAAGTAGAAGTACTCCTCGCGTGGGCTGTCTTTGGCCTCGCCTTTGAAGAACGGCAGGAAGTTGTAGCCGTCCAGGTGCACCTTGTACGGCTTGCCCTCAAGGCTGGTGCCCTTGGCCAGGTCCTCGCGCAGAGTCGGCAAGCCCGCAGCGGCGGCCAGGGTCGGCATCCAGTCGTTGTGGGCGATCATGTTGTTGAACTGGCTGCCCGGCTTGATCACCTTTGGCCACTTCACCAGCAGCGGCACGCGATGGCCGCCTTCATAGCTGCCGCCTTTCTCGCCATAGAACGGCGAGGTGCCGGCATCCGGCCAACTGGCTTTCTGCGCGCCGTTGTCGGTGGTGTAGATGACGATGGTGTTGTCGGCGATGCCGAGCTCGTCGAGCTTGTTCAGCAGCTGACCGATCTGACCGTCGTGCTCGACCATGCCGTCCGGGTACAGGCCGATGCCGGTCTTGCCGTCGGACTCCTTCTTCAGGTGCGTCCAGACGTGCATGCGCGTGCTGTTGAACCAGACGAAGAACGGCTTGTCAGCCTTGTGCGCCTTGTCGATGAAGTTTTCGGTGGCCTGCACGAATTCTTCGTCGATGGTTTCCATGCGCTTGCGGGTCAGCGGACCGGTGTCCTCGATCTTGCCGTCGGCGTAGGAGTGAATCACCCCGCGTGGGCCGTATTTTTTGCGGAATTCCGGGTCTTTCGGGTAGTAGTAGGTCTCCGGCTCTTCCTCGGCGTTCATGTGGTAGAGGTTACCGAAGAACTCATCGAAACCGTGCTTGGTCGGCAGGTGCTGGTCGCGGTCGCCGAGGTGGTTCTTGCCAAACTGACCGGTGGTGTAGCCCTGTTGCTTCATTGCGTTGCCGATGGTCGGCGCCCACTCCGGGATACCGTGCGCGGAGCCAGGCATGCCGATGGTCAGCAGACCGGTGCGGAACGGGTGCTCGCCGAGGATGAACGCCGAGCGGCCGGCGGTGCAGGATTGCTCGCCGTAGGCGTGGGTAAACAGCGCCCCTTCCTTGGCGATGCGGTCGATGTTTGGCGTCTGGTAACCCATCATGCCCTGGTTGTAGGCGCTGAGGTTGTAGTAGCCAACGTCGTCACCGAAGATCACCAGGATGTTCGGCTTGTCGGCCGCGCTGGCGCCCAGCGACGCTCCCAGCAGTGAGGCGGCCAGGGCGAGGCCGGGCAGCAGTTTCCGAAGCGGGGTCATAATACTCTCCGTTCTTGTCGTCTTGTGGGTCGAGCGGTACCAACCAGGAACCGGGCCTTGCGGCCCGTTTGAAAGGGCGTTACTGGCGCCTGGCTTAGGCGGCCTGCAGCGGCCGGCTGAACGCCTGCCGATGATGGCGCGGTCGGCGCAATGCTTCAATCGGCGCCGAGTATCGGTGCAGCAGCGGGGGCAAGGCTCTAGTCCGTTGGAACCAATTTGTGGAGGGATTTGCCGCGGAGGGAAGCTAGCCCGCCCCCAAGCTCCGCCTCGCGCCAGGCCCCCGGGCTACGCCCGTACCAGCGCGTGAAGGCGCGCGAGAAGCTGGGCAGATCGCGGTAGCCGAGTTGCTCGGCGGTATCCACCAGCGCCTGCGCCGGGTCGCGCAGCAGATCGGCCGCACGGTAGCTGCGAAACGCGTCGAGCAATTCGCTGTAGCGCCAGCCCTGGGCCAGCAGACGCCGGGTCACGGTGCGCTTGGTCATGTGATGCTGCAGGCAGAACGACTCCAGACTGGAATCGCCGCTCAGGTGCGTGCTGATGTGGTCGCATACCTGCACCAGCAGCGTCGGATGATTGTTCTGGCGTATCTGCCCGGTCAAGGCCAGCAAGGTCGCGATCATGCCCTCGTTGCCGGGACTGAGTGGGCGCAGGAACAGCGCTCGGTCGAAATGCAAGGCATGAAAGGCTTGCCCCCAGCTCACCGGCAGCTGCCAGGCCGCCGCGTGACGCGCGGGCCCGGCGGGCGCCGCATGCGCCAGCGAGACCCGCCGCAATGGTGAGTCGCGCAGTCCCAAGGCCACCACCTTGCGGCGCACCAGGCTGCAGATTCCGGAAAGCAGGTAATCGAGCACCGCCGGGCTGGCCTTCAGGCTGCCGCGATCATGCAGGCGAACCTGCACCTCGTCCTCCCCCAGCAGCACTTCGGCTTCGAAATGGCCGTAGAAACCCGGCAGGAAGTCGACGAAATAGCCAAAGCCCTCGGCCAGCGAAGGCGCGACGTCGAACAAATAGGTCAGGTTGTTGGGCAAGCGTGAGAGCAGCCCTCGACCGAGTTCCAGACCGATGCCCGGATCGCCGCTGGCGGCGACGGCCAGCTCCCAGAAGCGCCGCGACATGAGCAGCGGCACGTAGACCAAGGGCTGGCGCAGCTCGCTCAGGCTGCGCTTGAACACCGCCTCGACGCGCTCGACCGCCACGCCGAGCGTGAGCAGGTCCTCCAGCGCCGGCACCAGCAGCGGCATGTACAGGCTGTTGCGCAAAGCGCGCCCCTCCACTAACGATGCCGCGGAGAGAGGCGCAGGAGCGGTTTTGCCGGATTGCCAGCGATAGGCGTCAGCGCTGCTCACCATCCCCCGCCCCCTTGCCACGTGTGACTCTCGGTCTGGAATTTATCGTGCGGCCGAACCCGATCAAAGCGCCGCTGCGCTGCCGAGGAAGGCGGTGACCTGGCTCGACAGGGTGCCGCCGTTGCCGTGCAGCAGGGCGATGTCGCACTGCTTGAGCTGGCGCTCACCGGCCTCGCCACGGATCTGCCGCACCGACTCGACGATCAGGAACATGCCGTACATGCCCGGATGCACGCAGGACAGGCCGCCGCCGTTGGTGTTCACCGCCAGTTTGCCGCCGGGGGCGATGGCGCCGCCTTCGACGAAACGCCCGCCCTCGCCCTTCGGACAGAAACCGAGGTCTTCGAGGAACAGGATGGTGTTGATGGTGAAGGCGTCGTAGAGCATCACCAGGTCGACGTCGGCGTGGCTGACGCCGGCCATTTCCATTGCCCGCGGGCAGCTTTCCGAGGCGGCGGTGACGGTCAGGTCGGGCATCGCCTGGATCGAACGATGCCACTGCGCCCCGGCGGCACCGAGGAAGTACACCGGCTTGTTCGGCAGGTCGCGGGCGCGCTCGGCGCGCACCAGCACGCAGGCGCCGCCGCCGTCGGTGACCAGGCAGCAGTCGGCCGAGCTCAGCGGGTCGCTGACCATACGGCTGGCCATCACGTCGGCGATGCTCAACGGGCCGCGGGCGAAGGCCTCGGGGTTGAGGTTGGCCCAACCGCGCGCGGCCACCGCCACTTCGGCGAGCTGCTCACGGGTGGTGCCGAACTGGTGCATGTGGCGGCTGGCCGCCAGCGAGTAGGAGGTGATCGGGTGGCGCGGCTTGTAGAACGTCTCGTGCCACTGCGGTTCGCTCATCGACACCAGGCGGCCGCCGGCGGTGCGCTGGTTGGAGCCGTAGCAGATCAGCGCGGCGTTGCATAGGCCGGCTTCCAGGGCCAGGGTCGCCTGCAGCAGGTGCATCTCGAAGCTGGAGCCGCCGACGTTGGTGCCGTCGACGTACTTCGGCTTGATCCCCAGGTATTCGCACACCGAGAGGGTCGGGAAGGCGTGCGAGCTGGTGGCGGCGAACACGCCGTCGATGTCGGAGAGCTTGAGGCCGGCGTCGGCGATGGCCTTCAGCGAGGCCTGGCCGAGCAGTTCGATGGGGCTGAAGCCATGGGCCTCGCCACAGCCGGCCGTGCCGACACCGACGATGGCGGTCTTGCCGCGGATTGCCTGGTTCATGCCTTGTCTCCCATCAGATCGAACACCACACCGGCCACGCCGTCCACCTCGATGATCCGTGCCTTGACCCGGCTGCCGATCGGAGCCGTTTCCACGCCCTCGATGCGCGACATCATGCGCACGCCCTCGTCCAGATCGATCAGCGCCACGTTATGGCTGCCGGTGCGCGCCCGGTTGACGGTGATCGCGTAGATGGTGCCGGAGCCCTTGGCGTCGACCCATTCCAGATCGGTTTCACCGGTCCCCGGGATCAGTACGCGCGGGTAGAACACGTAGCGACCGGTGGACTGGCTGCGCTGCAGCATGAAACGGCCCTGTTGCAGGAAGTTCTGGTACTGCGCCTCGGGCCCAGGGGCTGCGGCGCTGGTCTGTTCATTCGCGGCCATGGGCTGCTCCTGGTCGAATCAAGATTGCTGGGACGCAGAGACCGGCGCATGCAGGCTCTGCGTGTTGGCGATGAAGGTGCCCTTGGCGCGCGCCACCAGGCGCTCGCCGTCCATCAGGCTGAGGCTGGCATTGCACAGCGTGCGGCCGATCTTGTGGATGTCCACCCGCGCCGCGATCCACTGCCCGGGCCGCGCCGGACTGAGATAGTCCATGCTCAGCTCGACGGTGGCCGGCGGCAGCTCGAAGCCGGCCTGCACGCGGATGAACGCGCCAAACGCGGTATCCGCCAGAGTGGCGAGGAAGCCGCCGTGGGCGATGTTCAGCGGATTGAGATGCTCGCCCAGGATGCGCGCGGCAATCTCGCCGGTGGCGTGGTTGATGTACATCCCGCAGCAGTTCTGCACGAAACCGGCTCGGCCGTCCGCGCGGAGCATCGGCACGAAGCCCGCCGGGACGGCAGGGCTGGAAAGATCCATGGCGCTCATATCGGGTACTCCTTGAGCCTAGGTGCCGGCCTACAGGCCGAGCACCTGCTTGGCGATGATGTTGCGCTGGATTTCGCTGGTGCCGCCGTAGATCGAGGTCTTGCGGTAGTTGAAATAGCGCGGCAGCACCGAGCCGGCGTAGGACGGCCCGGGGCGCGGCGCCTCGGCACGGCCGTAGACCTCCGCCCAGCTGTCGCGGATGAACGGCCAGCCCTGCGGACCCACCGCCTCGACCGCCAGCTCGGTGATCGCCTGCAGCGTCTCGGTACCGGCCAGCTTGATCATGCTCGACGCCGCACCGATCGACGAGCCGGAGCTGACCCCGGAGAACACCCGCAGCTCGGCGGCGTCCACCGCGGCGATCTGGATTTCCAGTTCCAGCAGCTTGCGGCGGAAGTCCGGGTCGTCAAGCAGACAGCCGCCATCGTCGGCGGGCTGCTCGGCGGCCATCTTGCGCACCTTGGCCAACTGCTGGCGCAGAGTCGGGCCGTAGGCGCCACCACGCTCGAACTCCAGCAGGTACTTGGCGCAGGTCCAGCCCTGGCCCTCCTCGCCGATCAGGTTCTCGACCGGGACGCGCACGTCCTCGAAGAACACCTGGTTGACCTCCTGCTCGCCGGGCATCGGCCCGTCCAGCAGCGGGATCGAATCGACCTTGATGCCGGGCGTGGTCATGTCCAGCAGCAGGAAGGAGATGCCGGCCTGCTTGCTGGCGTCGCGGCTGGTGCGCACCAGGCAGAACATCCAGTCGGCCCATTGCGCCTGGGTGGTCCAGATCTTCGAGCCGTTGAGCACGTAGTGGTCGCCGTCACGCACCGCCTTCATCTGCAGCGACGACAGGTCGGAACCCGAGCCGGGTTCCGAGTAGCCCTGGCACCAGAAGATCTCCGAAGCCAGGGTGGCCGGCAGGAAACGCGCCTTCTGCGCCTCGGTGCCGAAGCGCATGATCACCGGGGCGACCATCTTCAGGCCCATGGGCGAGACCTTCGGGCAGCCGGCGGCGGCGATCTCGGCCTGGAACAGGAAACGCTGGGTCGGCGTCCAGCCCGGCCCGCCATGCTCGGCCGGCCAGTCCGGCGCGGCCCAGCCACGCGCGTGCAGCAGCTTCTGCCAGCGGCGCTGACCTTCCTTGTCCAGGTAGCCGTTCTTCGACTGGGCGACCATCTCGCGCAACTGCTCGTCGAACGACTCGGCGATCCAGGTGCGGACTTCCTCGCGGAAGGCCTGCTCGGCGGCGGAATACTCAAGATTCATGGACAGCCTCCCCGGCCAGCACGCCATAACGGCGCAGGTGATGATCGACCGAGCCGAACTGCTGTTCGATCACGGTGGCACGCTTGAAGTAATGACCGACCGCCAGTTCCTCGGTGATCCCCATGCCGCCGTGGATCTGCACGGCGCCCTGGCCGACGGCCCTGAGCGCCTGGCCGACGCGCACCTTGGCGGCGCTGGCGGCCATCGCCCGCTCGCGCGCGGAGCCGTCCAGCTGCATGGTCGCCAGGTAGGTCAGCGCCGAGGCCTGCTGGATATGGATGTGCATGTCGACCATGCGGTGCTGCAGGGCCTGGAACGTGCCGATCGCCACGCCGAACTGCTTGCGCTCCCGGGCGTAGGAAACGGTGTCATCGAGCATTTTCTGCATGATGCCGACCGCCTCGGCGCATAGCGCCACCACGGCCTCGTCGAACACCGCCTCGAGCAGCACCAGGCCCTGATCCTGCTCGCCGATCAGGGCGGTTGCGGGCACCCGCACAGCGTCGAACCAGATCTCCGAAGCACGTCCGCCATCGACGGTCGGGTAGTCCTGGCTGCGAATGCCGGCACTGGCCTTGTCCACCAGCAGCAGGCTGATGCCGTCACGCTCCAGGCGCTGGCCGGCGCTGCGCGCACTGACCAGCAGATGGGTGGCACTCGGCGCGCCGAGCACCACGGTCTTGTGACCGTTGAGCACGAAGGCATCGCCATCGCGGTGCGCCGTCAGTTGCACGTCATGCAGGCAATGACGGCTCTGCACCTCACCCTGCGCCCAGGCAATGCGCACCTCGCCGGCCATGATCTGCGGAATGACCGCCTCGGCCAGCGCGCCGCCGGCCCGCTTGAGCAGGCCACCACCGAGCACCACGGTAGCCAGGTAAGGCTCGAGCGCCAGGGCGCGGCCGAAGGCTTCCATGACGATGAGGTTTTCCACCGCGCCACCGCCCAGCCCTCCCAGGGCCTCGGGGAACGCAGCGGAGAGGATGCCCAGCTCGCTGGCCATGGCCTGCCAGCACGCCGGGCGCCAGCCTTCGGCCGAACTCACCGCCTTCATACGCTGTTCGAAATCGTATTGCTCGTCCAGATAGCGCGCGAGCATGTCGCGCAGCATCTGTTGTTCGTCACTGAATTGGAAATCCACGCTCGCTCTCCGCGTTGGGGCCCGGCGGCCCCGCCTGAGCGGCGGAGCCGGGATGCTGGATCAGTTGGCCCAGGCCACGGCCGCTTTCAGGCTGGCCCGGCATTCGGCAACCATGCGCTCGAGCAGCTCGGCGCAGGTCGGTACATCGTTGATCAGGCCGACACACTGGCCGGCGGTGACAATCCCGTCGTCCGGCTGGCCGGTCTCCAGCGCCGCGCGCCCACGGGCACCGGCCACCAGGTGGCGGATGTCCTCGAACTGCGCGCCGCCCTTGCGCTCGATGCTCACCACCTCTTCGGAGATGGCGTTGCGCAGCACTCGCGCGGTGTTGTGCAGGGTGCGGAAGATCAGCCGGGTGTCGCGCTCGCTGGCGGCGACCAGGGCCTGCTTGATGTTGTCGTGGATCGGCGCTTCCTGGGTGGCGCAGAAGCGCGTACCCATGTTCACCCCTTCGGCGCCGAGCGCCATGGCCGCGGCCATGCCGCGCCCGTCGGCGATACCGCCGGAGGCGATCACCGGGATGCTGAGCTTGCTCACCGCCTGCGGGATCAGCACCAGGCCAGACACATCGTCCTCGCCGGGATGGCCCGCACACTCGAAGCCGTCGATGGAGATGGCGTCGACGCCGAGGCTCTGTGCCTTCAGCGCATGGCGCACGGCCACGCACTTGTGGATCACCTTGAGGCCGGCGGCCTTGGCCCGGGCGATGTGCTCACCGGGGTTGTTGCCGGCGGTCTCCAGCACCTTGACGCCACTTTCGATGATCACGTCCAGGTACTTGGCGTAGGGTGGCGGGTTGATCGATGGCAGCAGGGTCAGGTTGACGCCAAACGGCTTGTCGGTCATCGAACGGCAACGCTCGATCTCGCGGGCCAGGTCCTCGGGGGTCGGCTGGGTCAGCGCGGTGAGAACCCCCAGACCGCCGGCGTTGGACACCGCAGCGGCCATTTCCGCGCGACCCACCCACATCATGCCGCCCTGGATGATCGGGTACTGGATGCCGAGCATTTCCGTGATGCGCGTTTTCATCTGCTTACTGCCTCGTGATTCGGGAGAAGGCGCGGCCACCCGTGTGGCCGCGCGAATGGCTTACTGGTCGAAGACGATCACCGAGCGCGCCAGTTCGCCGCGGCGCAGTTCGTCGAAGGCCTCGTTGATCTGCTCAAGCTTGATGCGCTGGGAGATCATCTCGTCGAGCTTCAGGCGGCCCTGCATGTAGAAGTCGGTGAGGCGCGGCAGGTCCACCGGGAAGCGGTTGGAGCCCATGAAGGAACCCTGGATCTTGCGCTCGCCGAGCAGGTCAAAACCGTGCAATTCGACCTTCACGCCCGGCTTGATCATGCCGATCACTGTGGCCGTGCCGCCGCGCGCCAGCATGGCGAACGCCTGCTCGAAGGTCTGTTTGAGGCCGATGCACTCGAAGGAGTGGTGCACACCGCCACGGGTCAGCTCCAGCACCTGCTTGACCGCATCGCCGCTTTTGGCGCTGATCACGTCGGTAGCGCCGAACTGCTTGGCCAGCTCCAGCTTGGAGTCGAGCATGTCGATGGCGATGATCCGCCCGGCACCGGCCAGCGCCGCGCCGTTGATGGTGGCCAGGCCGATGCCGCCGCAACCGATCACCGCCACGGTCTCGCCCGGGCGCACCTTGGCGGTGTTGAACACCGCGCCGGTGCCGGTGGTCACCGCGCAGCCGAGCAGCGCCGCGCGGTCCAGCGGCATGTCGCGGCGGATGGCAACCAGCGCGTTCTCGTGCACCAGCATCTGCTCGGCATAGGCCGACAGGTTGAGGAACTGCGGGATCGGCTTCTGCACGTAGCTCAGGCGCGGCTCCTCGTCCTTGCCGCGCTTGGTGTCCGGCGACACGCACAGCGACAGGTGGCCGGTGACGCAATGCTCGCAATGCCCGCAGTAAGCGGACAGGCAGGTGACCACGTGATCGCCCGGCTTGACCGTGCGCACTTCCGATCCGACTGCCTCGACGATGCCGGCGGCTTCGTGGCCGAGCACCACCGGCGTCGGATGTGGGTAGGCTCCATCGACAAAATGCAGGTCGGAATGGCAGACGCCGACCGCCGCGGTGCGCACCAGCACCTCGCGCGGACCTGGCTTGCTGATGGCGACGTCTTCGATGGTCAGCGGCGCGCCGACCTGATGAAACACAGCTGCTTTCATGACAAACCTCTCGAACTGGAAGGGCGGCGGGCGTGGCCCGCCGCGGAAGCGACTCAGCGCTTGATCAGCGAGCCGACGATCTGCCGAACCTGCTCGACATAGGGCGGGCGCATCAGGTCCGGGCCTTCGGCCGGACGGAACACCGCCCGGGCATGGCTGAAGGCGCGGAAGCCATCGTGGCCGTGATAAGCCCCCATGCCGCTGGGGCCGACGCCGCCGAACGGCAGACTCTCGACGCCGACATGCTTGATCACATCGTTGAGGGTCACCCCGCCCGAGGTGGTGCGGCTGAGCACGTAGGCTTCCTCATCGGCGTCGCTGCCGAAGTAGTAAAGGCCCAGCGGGCGCGGGTGCGCATTGATGTAGGACACCACTTCGGTGATGGTCTGGTACGGCTTGATCGGCAGCAGCGGGCCGAAGATCTCGTCCTGCATCACCTTGAGCTGGTCGCCGGGGTTGTTCAGCAGGGTCGGGGCGATCTTGTGGTGCGCCTGGTCGGCGAAGTCCTCGCCGGCCGGGTTCAGCTCGATCAGCTCGACACCGGCCTCACGCGCTTCGGCCAGGTAGCCCTGCAGACGCGCGAAGTGACGGGCGTTGATCACCGAGGTGTAGTCCGGGTTGTCCTTCAGGCTCGGGAAGAAGCCGGCCAGCACTGCCTTGGCGGTGGCGACGAACTCGGCGACCTTTTCTTCCGGCACGAACACGTAGTCCGGCGCCAGGCAGATCTGCCCAGCGTTGTGCATCTTGCCGGTGATGACCTTGGTCACCGCCGTCTTGAAATCGGCGCTGCGCGAGATGATGGTCGGCGACTTGCCGCCCAGCTCCAAGGTCACCGGCACCAGGTTCTCGGCGGCGGCGCGCATCACGTGCCGGCCGATGCTGGTGGCGCCGGTGAACAGCAGGTGATCGAAAGGCTGGCTGGCGAACGCCTGACCGACTTCCGGGCCGCCGGTGATCACCGCGACCTCTTCCTCGGCGAACACCGAACGGATCATCCGCGCCATCAGCTCGGAGGTCTGCGGGGTGAACTCGGAGGGCTTGATCATCACCCGGTTGCCAGCCGCCAGGGCGCCGGCCAGGCCGCCGAAGGCCAGGTTGACCGGGAAGTTCCACGGGCTGACGATGCCGATCACGCCGAGCGGCTGGTACTGCACCCAGGCTTCGCCACGGTCGGTATGGCGCGACTCGGGTTTCATCCACTCGGCCAGCTGTGCCTTGGTCTGCTTGAGGGTCATCAGCGGCGACAGCACTTCGGTGACCCGGGTGAAGTCCTTGCTGCGATGGCCGAAGTCGGCGGCGACCGCGTCGATGATTTCCTGTTCGTGATCGACCAGCAAGCCAATCGCGCGGTCGATCAGTTCGATGCGCTGCGCAGCCGAAGAAGGGCCGGCCTCAAGGAAGGCACTGCGCTGCTTGTCGAGGATCGCACGGATGTCCGTGCCGTTCGGGTTGTTATTCGCGCTCATTGCAAACCTCCAGTCAGATGATGGATAGATCGTCGCTCAGACGTCCTTGCGCTTGGGCCACTGGTACAGCGGCGGCTCCTTGCGGGCGAAGCGCGCGGCAGCGTCCTTGAGGTAATTCGAGGCCATGCACACCGCCTGGTTGCTGGCTTCGGCATCGAGCATGCCGACCAGGTCGCTTTCCAGCGAGGCACCGAGCAGGCGTTTGGTCATGCTGAAGCCGGTCGGTGACAGGTTGGCCATGGCGCGGGCCAGCTCCTCGGCGCGGGCGCGGAAGGTTTCCGCCGGATGCACCTCGAGGGCGATGCCCAGTTGCAGGGCTTCCTGCGCCGGGACCTCGCGGGCGGAGAAGATGATTTCCTTGGCCTTCTGCAGACCGACCACGCGCGGCAGCGTGTAGGAAGCGCCCAGATCCGGGCCGAGGCCGAGACGGGCGAAGGCCATGCAGAAGCGCGCGCGCTCGGAAGCGATCAGGAAGTCGGCGGCCAGGGCCAGGCTGAAGCCGGCACCGAAGGCCACGCCATCGACCGCGGCGATCAGCGGCTTGTCGAAGTCGGCCATGGCCAGCAACAGGCGGTTGTTTTCCTCCATGCGCCGGCGCACCACAGCGGCCTCGACCTGCTCGCCCTGCATGTTGCCGACGTCGCCGCCGGAGCAGAAATCGCTGCCGGCGCCGGTCAGCAGCACCGCCTTGACCTCGGGGTTGCGGCGCAGGCCGTTCAGCGCATCGAGCAGCTCGGCGAACATCTGCGGAGTCAGCGCGTTCTTGCGCTCGGGGCGGGCCATGACCAGGATGGCCAGGCCGTTGTCGATGGAGAGTTCGATGGTCGACGGGTTCATTGCAGTCCTCGTCCCGGCATTCGGGGCGTCCGCCGTTGATCGGCGGACGGATAATCGGGGTCGCCGGCGGCCCGTCTGGGGCCGACCGGCGAGCGGCGCGCTTACAGGGTACGCGCGATGATTTCCTTCATGATCTCGTTGGAGCCACCGAAGATCTTGCTGACCCGCGAGTTCACGAACTGGCGGGCGATCGGGTACTCGACCATGTAGCCGTAGCCGCCGTGCAGTTGCAGGCACTCGTCGATGATCTCGCAGTTACGCTGGGTGGACCACCATTTGGCCATCGCCGCGGTTTCCGGGTCCAGCTCGTTGTTCAGGACCTTGACCATACAGTCGTCGATGAAGGTACGCGCGATGATGTAGGTGGTCTGCATCTCCGCCAGCTTGAAGCGGGTGTTCTGCAGGTCCAGCAGCGACTGGCCGAACACTTTGCGCGAACGGGTGTACTCGATGGTGTCGGCGAGCGCGCGCTCCATGCTGCCCAGCGCGCCGAGGGCGATGATCATGCGCTCCTGCGGCAGTTGCTGCATGAGCTGGATGAAACCCTTGCCCTCTTCCGGGCCGAGCAGGTTGGCTTGCGGCACGCGCACGTCGTCGAAGAACAGCTCGGCGGTGTCCTGGGCCTTCTGGCCGATCTTCTCGAGGATGCGGCCACGGCGGAAGCCCGCCAGGTCCTTGGTCTCGACCACGACGATCGAGGTGCCCTTGGCGCCCTTCTCCGGATCGGTCTTGACCACCACCAGGATCAGGTCGGCATGGTAGCCGTTGGTGATGAAGGTCTTCGAGCCGTTGATGACATAGTCACTGCCGTCCTTGACGGCACGGGCCTTGATGCTCTTCAGGTCGGAACCGGCGCCCGGCTCGGACATGGCGATGGCGCCGACCATCTCGCCGCTGGCCATCTTCGGCAGCCACTTGAGCTTCTGCTCCTCGCTGGCGTAGCGCAGGATGTAGTGGGCGACGATGCCGCTGTGCACGTTGGTGCCCAGGCTGGCGGTCACTTGGCGGCTCTGTTCCAGGGTCAGGATGGCGTCGTGGGCGAAGCTGCCGCCCATGCCACCGTACTCCTCAGGAATACTCAGCAGCAGCATGCCGCACTGCCCGGCGCGCAGCCAGGTTTCGCGGTCGACGTGCTGTTGCTTGGCCCAACGCTCTTCGTGGGGCACTTGCTCTTCGGCGACGAAACGACGCACGGATTCTTGGAAGATCGCCAAGTCTTCAGTGATCCACGGGGATTTGTAGGCACTCATGGGTATTCCTCAGGGGTACGCAGGCATCAGGTAAAAAGTTCGGTAGTCCGTGCGGCGCCGACTTGGCGCCGCACGGTAATGCATCAACAGCCGTGGCTTAGAAGTTGCCGCCAGGGCCGCCACCGCAGTAGATGGTCTGACCGGAGCAGTAGTTGGACTCAGGCAGACAGAACAGCACCACGGCACCGGCGGCTTCTACCGCCGTACCCGGACGACCCAGCGGGATGGTGACGCTGGCGGCGTCGAGGCGAGCCTTTTGCACGCCGACCTTGATCTCGCGGCCTTCGATGTTGACGGTCTTGCTGTCTTCACCGGCCAGCGCCTGGGTCAGGCGGGTATCGATGATGCCGAAAGCGACGGCGTTGACGTTGACCTTGTAGCGGCCCCACTCCTTGGCCAGGGCCTTGGTCATGCCGAGGATGCCGGCCTTGGCCGAGGAGTAGTTGGCCTGACCGGCGTTACCGCCAGCAGCGCCGGAAGAAATGTTGACCACCTTGCGCAGCACTTCGCGGCCTTCGGCGGCGTCTTGCTTGGCCAGCGCGCTGAGGATCGGCTGAGCGGCGCGCAGGATGCGGAACGGCGCGGTCAGGTGGCAGCCGATGATCGCGTCCCACTGCTCGTCGGACATCTTCTGGATCACGTTGTCCCAGGTGAAGCCGGCGTTGTTGACGATGATGTCGACGCTACCGAAGCTGTCCATCGCGGTCTTCAGCAGGCGATCGGCAAAGTCAGCGGCAGTTACGCTGCCGACACAGGCCACGGCTTCGCCACCGGCCGCACGGATGTCGGCGACGGTCTGCTCGGCCGGCTCCTGGTCGAGGTCGTTGATGACGATCTTGGCGCCCAGCGCAGCCAGCTGCAGGGCGACTTCACGGCCGATGCCACGGCCGGAGCCGGTAATCAGGGCGACTTTGCCTTCGAGTTTCTTGGTCATAGGGGTTCTCCTCTAGATTCAGTTCAGTGCGACGAGGGCTTCGCCGCTGAGTTTGATTTCGCCCGCCTGGTTGCGGGTGGTGATTTCCAGGCGCACGGTGCCGTTCGCCTCGTCCTTCTCGACGACCTTGCCGGAGCAGGTGATCTGATCGCCGAGCTGGGTGATGGCGACGAAGCGCACCGAGTAACTGCGCAGGTTTTCCTGCGGCACCCAGTTGGTGAGCAGGCGCGCGAGGTAACCCATCGACAGCATGCCGTGGGCGAACACGTCGGGCATGCCGGCCTTCTTGGCGAAGTCGATGTCGACGTGGATCGGGTTGTGGTCGCCCGAGGCGCCGCAGTACAGCGCCAGGGTGGTGCGATTGATCGGTTCGGTGGTGAACGACGGCAGCTCGTAGCCGATTTCGATGTTTGCAAGATTCACAGTCGGCTCCTCAATTACGTACGACGAGACTGTTGCGCAGCTCCGCCACCAGATCGCCTTCGGCATTGGTCACGCGGGTCTCGCGAACCACGAACTCGAGGGCGCCGCCCTTCTTATCGTAGATGTCGACGATCTTCGTCTCGAAGCTCAGGCGATCGCCGGCATAGGCCAGCTTGTGGTAGGTGAAGGCCTGTTCGGCGTGCAGGATCTTGCCGAGGTCGATGTTCAGGCGCTTGAGCACCGAACCCGAACCGCCGGCTTCCATATCCAGACAGAACAGGAAGGTCGGCGGCACCGGCAGGCTCTTGTAGCCGGCGGCGCGGGCCGCCTCTACGTCGCTGTAACGCGGATCCTGCTGGCCGGTGGCCTTGGCGAAGAAGCGCAGACGGCCGGCTTCGACGTCCTGGGTGTGGCTGGAAACCACCGCACCAATATGGCTCTTATCGATCATTCGATTTCTCCCGTGGGATTACTGACGCTGGTACAGGGTGACGACGCAGGCGCCGCCCAGGCCCAGGTTGTGTTGCAGGGCGAAGCGCGCGCCCTCGACCTGGGTGGCGGCGGCGGTGCCGCGCAGTTGGCGGGTCAGCTCGAAGCACTGCGCCAGGCCGGTGGCGCCCAGCGGGTGGCCCTTGGACAGCAGGCCGCCGGACGGGTTGGTGACTACGCGACCGCCGTAGGTGTTGTCGCCGTCGAGGATGAACTTCTCGGCGGTGCCTTCCGGGGTCAGCATCAGGCCTTCGTAAGTGATCAGCTCGTTGGCGGTGAAGCAGTCGTGCAGCTCGACCACCTGGATGTCCTGCGGGCCGACCCCGGCCTGCTCGAACACGCTGACGGCGGCGTTGCGGGTCATGTCGTAGCCGACCACCTTGCGCATGTCGCCTTCGTCGAAGGTGCTGTTGCGGTCGGTGGTCATCGATTGACCGGCGATCACCACGTCGGTATTCAGGCCGTGTTTCTTGGCGAAAGCCTCGGAGCAGACGATCGCGGCGGCCGCGCCGCAGGTCGGCGGGCAGCACTGCAGGCGGGTCAGCGGGTCGAAGATCATCGGCGAGGCCATGACTTCCTCGACACTGACGACGTTGCGGAACACCGCCAGCGGGTTGCGCGCGGCGTGCTGGCTGGCCTTGGCGCGAATCTTCGCGAAGATTTCACGGCTGATGCCGTATTCCTGCATGTAGGCACGACCAGCACCACCGAAGAACTGCGCGGCACGCGGGGCCTGCTCGTCGAAGCCCTGGACCTGGACCATGGTCTTGGCGAAGCGGTCCATCGGGCCGGTGCGGTCGGTCCAGGCGCCTTTCAGCGCGCCCGGCTGCATCTGCTCGAAGCCCAGCGCGATGGCGCAGTCGATGGCGCCGCTTTCTACCGCCTGGCGGGCGAGGAACAGCGCGGTGGAGCCGGTGGAGCAGTTGTTGTTGACGTTGATCACCGGGATGCCGGTGAGGCCGACGCCGTAGACCGCCGCCTGGCCGCAGGTGGAGTCGCCGTAGACGTAGCCGACGTAAGCCTGCTGCACCAGCGCATAGTCGATACCGGCATCGGCCAGTGCGGCCTTGGCGGCATTGGCACCCATGACGTGGTATTCGTCACTCTGGCCTGGTTTGGTGAACTGGATCATGCCGACGCCGGCGACCACAACTTTATTGCTCATAATTTTCTCCGAGTGATGGATGGTCACCGCACTGTCAGTTGACGGCCCGGGCCTTGTCTTTCCAATAAGGTTCGCGCAGGTCGCGCTTGAGCACCTTGCCGGCGCCGGACAGCGGCAGCGCGGTGGTGAAGGTCACCGATTTCGGGCATTTGTAGCCGGCGATGTGCTGCCGGCAGTGCTCGATGATGCCCGCCTCGGCGGCTTCGCAGCCGGGTTTGAGGACTACCACAGCATGCACCGCCTCGCCCCACTTGTCGCTGGGGATGCCGATCACCGCGCAGGCGGCCACCGCCGGATGGCCGGCCACCGCGCTCTCGACTTCCGCCGAATACACGTTCTCGCCGCCGGTGACGATCATGTCCTTGATCCGGTCGACGATGAACAGATAACCGTCCTCGTCCATGTAGGCGCCATCGCCGGTGTGCATCCAGCCACCGCGCAGGGCCTCGGCGGTCTCCTCCGGGCGGTTCCAGTAGCCGAGCATGACGTTGGAGCCACGCACGACGACCTCACCGACCGTGCCGCGCGGCACCTCATTGTCGTTCTCGTCGACCACCCGCACGGCAATGCCCTGCAACGGCCGACCGGCCGAGCGCAGGAGACCGTTGGCGATGCCTTCGCGACTGTGGTTGCCCGGACCGTTGCGGGAGATAGCCGGGGAGGTTTCGGTCATCCCGTAGCCATGCATGAACTCGACCCCCGGCAGCAGCTCCAAGGCACGCTCCAGCACCGGCGCGGCGATTGGCGAGGCGCCATAGGTCAGGCGCTTGAAGCTGCTGAGGTCGTACTTGGCGAAATCCGGATGCTGGATCATCGCCTGCAGCATGGTCGGCACCAGCAGAGTGTCCGTCACCCGCTCGCGCTCGATGGTCTGCAGCACATCGATCACGTCGAACATCGGCACGAATACATGCGGATTACCGGCCACCACCTGGGCGACCAGGCTCGACATGCAGGCGGTGTGAAACATCGGCGCGACATGCAGTGCGATGCAGTTCTTCTGCAGCGGATGGTCCGCCAGGCTCATGATCGCCGAGGACCACAGGTTCAGGTGCGACTGCATTACGCCCTTGGGTCGTCCGGTGGTACCGCCGGTGTACATGATGCCGGCCAGGTCCTGGCCGCCACGGAAGGCGTCGTCGACCGGCGCGTGCTCGCGGATCAGGTGCTCGTAGGAGAGCATGCCCGCCGGCGCCACGCCGTCACCGACATGCACCAGCAGCGGACGCACCTTGGCGGTGGAGGCGATGCCTTCGGCCATGGGCAGGAAGTTGTCGTCGACCAGCAGGATGCGGGTGTCGCAGTCGTCCAGCGAATAGACGATCTCCGGCACGCTCCAACGAATGTTGACCGGGTTGATCACCCCGCCGCCCCACCAGGTGCCGAGCATGTACTCGAGGAAGCGGTCGGAGTTCAGGCCGAGCATGCCGACCCGATCACCCGGCTGCATGCCGAGCCCCTGCAGGGCGCCGGCCAGACGCGACACGCGCTCACCCAGCTCCCGATAAGTGTGCCGGCGCCCACGGAACACGGTCGCCAGCGCATCGGGGTTCTGCTGCTGCATGCGATGCAGCCCTTGAGTCAGGTACATGGTCGGCCTCTGGGGATGGAGTGTTGTTATGCCGACAGATTAGAAAGGCCGCTCCGGACTGGCGTCGGTCGAAGGGATGAACCTGACTGCGATCCAGCCGTGGTCCAAACGGACTACTGCCGAGCAGCACTTGCCTGGGGCCGAGCGCCGGCCGCAGCCTGGCCTCGCCCGCCGCGGATTGCAGGCAAAAAAAGAGGCCACCAGATGACTGGTGGCCTCGATAGAGGTAATCGTTGCTACTGACTCGTCCCAGGCGTTTTGGGGACCACAGACGAGTCGAGATGATCCATTACCTGAGCGGTATTATGGAAAATGGGGAATCGTTCGCCATCGGCCGTTCGAACCATTTTCGCCGCCAATCCCCCCATTTGACCGCCAGGGCCGGCCAGCGGCGCGGCCTGCACCTCCTATTGCGCCGCCCCGCATGATTCGAAAGAACTACTCCCTCGCACGCCGGGGCATGGCAAGATAGGTGCACGCAAATAAAGTTGCGCCACGGCGCAGCAGATACCGGTCGACTCTAGGAGCGCCCATGCCTGCACCCAGCGCGCGGATAGTCGCCTTCACCCACGCCCCATACGCCCGCCGGAAGAGCGCCATGCCCAGACTTCCGGCGTTCAATGCCCCTCCAATGCCGCAACCCCTGCCATGAAAGAACCGATCATGCACAGTTCGCCGAGCCCGTCGGGTTTCTCCTCCGCTGAATCGATCTCGCGCATCCTGCCGGCCAAGCTGGCTCCGCCGATGTCCGCGCCCAGCCATCTGCAGCGGCAGAAGCTGCTCGACCTGATGATCGAGACCGGTCCGGCGCGGCTGGTGCTGATCCGCGCCGCCGCCGGCTTCGGCAAGAGCACCCTGATGCAGCAGTACTACGCCCACTGCCTGGCCACGGGGCGCGCCGCCATCTGGTTCAACCTGGATGTCGCCGACAACGACCTGCAGCGCTTCGTCAAGCACCTCAACGCCGGCTTCGACCGTCTGAGCGAAGGCCAGCAGGCGCCCCAGCCGGTGCACCCAGAACAGCACAGCCTGTCCGAGCTGAGCCTCGACCTGCTGGATCGCATCGCCGCCACGGAAACCCCGTTCTCGCTGCTGCTCGACGAGTTCGAGGTGATCCAGAATCCGCAACTGCTCGACTTCGTCCGGCAGCTGGTGGAAAACCTGCCACCCAATGGGCGCCTGGTAATCACCTCGCGTAGCGCCCCGGACATCGGCCTGGGCCGCATCCGTGCCCGCGGCCAACTGGTGGAAATCGGCCCCAGCGCGCTGCGCTTCTCGCTCGACGAGGCCACCCGCTTCATCCGTGAAAAGCATGCGCTGCAGCTGCGCGACAACGAGATCGCCACCCTGCACCGCTGCACCGAGGGCTGGGCGGCGGCGATCTTCCTCGCCACCCTGTCGCTGCACGACCGCAGCGACCACGCCGCCTTCGTGTCCTCGTTCTCCGGCTCCAACCTGGAGCTGGCCGAGTACCTGGCCGAGGACATCCTCGCCCGGCAGAGCGAGGAATGCCGCTTGTTCCTGATGGAAACCAGCGTACTCAGCCAGTTCTGCGCGCCGCTGTGCGACGCCGTCACCGGTCGCCAGGACAGTCAGGCGATGATCGAGTACCTGGAGAAGGCCAACCTGTTCCTCTTCCCCCTGGACAACGACCGCAGCTGGTTCCGCTATCACAGCCTGTTCGCCAGCTTCCTCAGCGACGCGCTGAACCGCCAGCACCCCGGTCGCGCCCAGCACCTGCACCGCGCCGCCGCGAGCTGGTACCTGTCGGTCGACCGCCCGGTGCCGGCCATCGAAGCCCTGCTGCGCGCCGGGGCCAGCGCCGAAGCGGCGGTGCAGATCGCCGCCCATGTCGACGAACTGAAGGATGCCGGACGCGCGCGCCTGCTGCTGCGCTGGCTGGACCAAATCCCCTCGGCGGAGCTCGACGCGCATCCCAAACTGCTGGTCGCCTACGCCTGGACCCTGGTCCTGAGCCGCCGCTTCCAGGACGCTGTGCCGATCCTGCATCGCCTGGAGGCCTACGAAACCGACGGCGAACGTCAGGGCTATGCGCTGGAAGCGGAAACCGTGCGCTGCCTGTTGCTGGTGATGACCGAGCGGGTCGAGGAATGCTGCGCGGCCGGCCTCAAGCAGCTCGATCGCCTGCCACCGGACGAGCTGTTCCAGTACGGCGTGGTCACCAACTCGCTGGCCTTCTCGATGATTTCCACCAGCCGCTACGACGAGGCCCGCAGCCTGCTGTCGCGCGCCCTGCAGCGCCCGGCCTACCGGCGCTCGGCGTATATGCGCGGGCTGGCCGGCAGCATGGAGGGCATCATCGACCTGGTCCAAGGCCGCCTGGGCAATGCCCTGGCTCGCCTGCAGACCGCCGCCGAGCGCCACTGGAACGACACCGCCGGCGAGACCCTGGGCGGCCGACCGACCATAGTGGTGATCCTCTCCCAGGCGCTGTACGAAGCCGACGAGCTGGGCGAAACCGAGCAGGCGCTGCTCGACATCCTGCCCTATGCCCGGGACAACAGTACCCCCGATCAGTTGATCGTCAGCCATGTGCTGCTGGCGCGCCTGGCCCTCCTGCGCGGCGACCGGGACCAGTGGCTGCGTTACCTCGCCGAACTGGAGCAACTCGGCCAGCAGGTCGGCTCGTCACGGGTGGTCTGCACCTCCTGGCTGGAGCGCGCCCGCGTTGCCACCCTGGAGGGCCGCCTGGACGCCGCCGAGCAGGCCCTGCGCTCGGCCGAGCTGATGAGCGACTGGGCACGCCCCGGCCTGACCCTGTATGCCAGCGACGTCGACCTGCCCTCGATCGTGCGCTGGCGTCTGCGCATCGCCCAGGGCGACTGCGCCGAACCGGCCGCGGCCCTGGCGGAGGCGATAGTCGCCGCGCAAGGCAGCCAGCACCATCGCCGGGCGCTGAAGCTGCGCCTGCTGCGGGCCATGGCCCTGGCCGGCCTACACCAGGACGGCGCCGCCTTCGAGGAACTGACCCTGGCCTTGCGCTTTGCCAGCCACGAAGGCTTCCTGCGCACCTTCCTCGACGAAGGCGCGCCGATGGCCGCACTACTCAAGCGCTGGGCCGCCGCCCATCAGGGCAAGCACCAGCCGAGCGGTATCGACGCGCAGTTCCTCGCCACCCTGCTCGAACGCATTGGCAGCGACCGCGCGGCGGCCAGCACCGCGGCACCCGGCCCCGGTAGCCATGGCGAGCCGCTGGAAGCGCTGACCGCGCGGGAGATCCAGGTGATCAGGTTGCTGGCCGAAGGGCACCGCAACCGGGTGATTGCCGAGAAAATGTTCCTCTCCGAGTTCACGGTGAAGTCGCACCTGCGCAACATCAACGCCAAACTCGGCGCCCAGGGCCGCACCGAGGCGGTGGCGATCGCACGCAGCCGTGGGTTGATCGATTGAGGTTGAGACAGTGACCGGCGTTAGGATTGCGCGCCGCCCTTCAGCGAACCGCCAGACAACTGGAGCTCAAAAAAATCCGGCCATGCCCTTGCAAGCATGGCCGGATTTTTTATGCCGGCAATCTAGAACCAGTTCACGATCTTTTCCACAGACGGCGGAGTTGCTGCTCTTGCCCCCCTCCCTGGCTTCATAAAAGAAAGCCGGGAGAGGGCTGGGGAGAGGGCTGAGTTGGCTGACTGACCCCCTCTCCCCCGCCCCCTAGAGGGGCTCTTCCGAGATCGTAGACCGGTTCTTAGGCGATCGCGCCGGCCTCGCGCAGGGTGGCGATTTCCGCCTCGCCCAGGCCCAGTTGCTGCAGCACTTCCACCGTATGTTCGCCGGTCTTCGGCACCGCGCCGGCCTCGGCCGGGGTGCGGCTCAGCCGCGGCGCCGGCGCCGGATGCACCACGCCGCCGGTCTCGATGAAAATGTTGCGCGCCTGCATGTGCGGGTGCTGCAGCGCCTCGCTGAAGTCCAGTACCGGCGCGATGCAGGCGTCGCTGCCTTCCAGCAACTCACTCCATTCGTCGCGGGTGCGGGTGAGGAACAGCGCCTCCAGCTTCTCGTGCATCGCCGGCCAATCCTGGCGGTTCCACTGCGCGGCGAAGAGCGGGTCGTCGATCTCGCACAGCTCGAGGAACAGCTTGTAGAACTGCGGCTCGATCGGCCCCATGGAGATGAACTTGCCATCGGCGCAGGTATAGCAGCGGTAGAACGGCGCGCCGCCGTCGAGCATGTTGTCGGCGCGCTGTGGCGACCACTTGCCACGCGCCAGGCTGTCGAAATAGGTGCTGGCCAGTAGCGCGGCGCCGTCACAGATCGCCGCGTCGACCACCTGACCCTTGCCGGACTTCTGCGCCTCGAGCACCGCGCAGACGATGCCGAAGGCCAGCATCATCGCGCCGCCGCCGAGGTCGCCGACCAGGTGCAGCGGCGGAGTCGGCGCACGGTCGCGGGAGCCCATGGCGTTCAGCGCGCCGGTCAGGCCGATGTAGTTGAGGTCGTGGCCGGCGGCCGGCGCCAACGGGCCGCTCTGTCCCCAGCCGGTCATGCGCCCGTAGACCAGGCGCGGGTTGCGCGCCTGGCAGACATCCGGACCGAGGCCGAGACGCTCCATGACGCCGGGACGGTTGCCCTCGATCAGCACGTCGGCATCGTCGATCAGGCGCAGCAGCAGTTCGGTGACGCCCGGCTTCTTCATGTCGATGGCGATGGTGCGCCGGCCGCGGTCGACCACCGTGCCGCCACCACCGAGCGCGCCCGGCACCAGGCGATCGACCCGCGTCACCTCGGCGCCCATGTCCGCCAGCATCATGGCGCAGAACGGTCCCGGCCCGATGCCGGCGATCTCCACAACCTTAAGTCCCTGCAAGGGTCCGGCCATCACTCACTCTCCTACCTAATGGATTGGAAACGTTGCGGCCGCGCGCAGCCTTGGGGGCAGCTCGCGGCCGGACAGATTGAGGGAAATTATGAAAAGCGGATGCGCAGGCGCCATCGGTCGTTCGAACCATTCCGCCGGCGGGGTCGCGACGCCTCAAGCGGTCATGGCGACGCCGCGGCGCATGGCGCTCCACGGCGACAGCGGCTTATTCGCCGGCCGCCGCCAGCAGACGGCGGGCGCGCCCGAGTACCGGGGCATCGACCATCTGGCCGTCGATCTTGAAGGCCGCCGCCCCAGTGGCTGCGCCTGCGACCACACGGCGCGCCCAGGCCAGTTCCTCGGCGCTCGGCGCCAGCGCGGCATGCACCACCGCGACCTGCTTGGGATGGATGCACAGCGCCCCGACCAGGCCCATGTCGCGGCCGCGGCGGATGGTGGCGGCCAACCCCGGCTCGTCGTCGAAGGCGGGGTAGACGGTGTCCAGCGGCGGCTGCAGGTCGTTGACCCGCGAATGCAGCAGCAGGGCGAAACGGGTCTGGTCGTAGATGACGCTCGCCGCTTCGCTGCCACTGCTCAAGCCGAGGTCGAGGCCGAGATCGAGGCCTCCATAGGTGAGGCGCTGCACGCCTTCGCAGGCGGCGATCTCGCCCAGCGCCAGCAGGCCGGCGGCGCTTTCGATCAGCGGCCAGACCGGCTTGCCAGTCGCCGCCGCATCGCGCACCTCGACCGCACTCTCGGCCTTGGGCAACAGCAAACCGACCACGCCGGCCTGCTCGCGGCAGAACGCCAGATCAGCGGCATGCTCGCCATGCTCGGCGGCGTTGACCCGCACCCAGACGCGCACGTCCGGGTTGGCGGCGAGAAAGGCGGCCAGGTTGAGGCGCGCCTGGGCCTTGAGGTCGGCCTCGACGGCGTCCTCGAAATCGACGATGACCGCGTCGGCACCGACCGCCAGGGCCTTGGCGAAACGCTCAGGACGGCTACCAGGGACGAACAGCGCCGAGCGGATGTAGAGAGTCATGGGGCTTCCTTAGTAGTTCGACGGACCGATAGAACCTGTTCAATGTCTCGTGAGCCCAGCACCTGTCATTGCCCAGAGGTGGAAAATGCTTCGCAGTTTTCCACCCTACGCGAACGTTCAGACTTTGTAGGGTGAATAACGCTTTGCTTATCCACCATTACGCCGACACAGAGCGGTCGTGACCTTGAACAGGCTCTTAGGGCCTGCTCATTAGCGGTCCAAGGACAAGAGGTGGAATCGCCTTCTCCCTTTTGGGGAGAGGGCTAGCAAGGGAAGGATGATCGACCCTCTCCCCTACCCCTCTCCGCTAAATGGGAGAAGGGAGATTCCGAAACCAGGAACAGGCGCTCAGACCGCACCATTATCATGCAAGCGTTGGATATCCGCCGAGCTGTAGCCAAGTTCGCTGAGCAGGCTGTCGGTATGTTCGCCGAGGCTGGGCACCGCGTCCATGCGCGGGCTGAACGCCGCGTTGCGCCCCGGCGGCAGCATGGCTGGCAGCTTGCCGACCGGGCTGTCGATCTCGCGCCAGCTGTCGCGTGCCTTGAGCTGCGGATGCCGCCACAGGTCGTGCATGTCGTTGACCTGGGCGTTGCCGATCTGCGCCGTTTCCAGGCGCTCGATCACCTGGGCGGCGCCGAGCCCGGCGAAGGCCGCAACGATCGCCGCGCGCAGCGCCTCGCGGTTGGCGACGCGCAACGTGGTGGTGGTGAAGCGCGGATCGCTGCGCAGGTCCGGCTGCTGCAGCACGATCTCGCAGAACGCCGCCCATTCGCGCTCGTTCTGCACGGCGAGCATCACCGTGCCGCCGTCGCCGGCCGGGAACGGCCCGTAGGGATAGATGGTGGCGTGGGCGGCGCCGGCGCGCGGCGGCGGGGTGGCGCCCTCGAAGGCGTAATACATCGGGAAGCTCATCCACTCGGCCATGCTCTCCAGCATCGACACGTCGATGCGGCTGCCGACCCCGGTCTTGCCGCGCAGCAGCAGCGCCGAGAGGATGCCGGTGTAGGCGTACATGCCGGCGGAGATGTCGGCGATCGAGCAGCCGGCCTTGGCCATCTGCTCATCACCCGGACCACCGGTGACCGAGAGGAAGCCGCTCTCGCTCTGGATCAGCAGGTCGTAGGCCTTCTTGTCCTGATAGGGGCCGCCCTCGCCGTAGCCGGAGATGTCGCAGACGATCAGGCGCGGGAAGCGCTCGTGCAGCACCTCGAACGACAGGCCCATGCGCGCGGCGGCGCCCGGCGCGAGGTTCTGCACCAGCACGTCGGCCTGGCCGAGCAGTTGCTCCAGCACGGCCTGCGCCTCGTCCTGCTTGAGATCCAGGCTCAGGCTTTCCTTGGAACGGTTGGTCCAGACGAAGTGCGAGGCCATGCCACGCACGCGTTCGTCGTAGCCACGGGCGAAGTCGCCGACGCCAGGGCGCTCGACCTTGATCACGCGGGCACCCATGTCGGCCAATTGGCGGGTACAGAACGGCGCGGCGATGGCGTGTTCGAGACTGATGACGGTGATGCCGTCGAGGGGGCGCAGTTGTGTCATCTCTTGTTCCAATCCTGTGTAGAAAGCCCCCTCACCCCAGCCATCTCCCGACGGGAGAGGGGCGGTGAGGAGCAAGCCGATGGGCCGGGGGTCAGGCAATCGCCTGAACGTCAGCCAGCTTGTGCAACTGCCAGACCTTGCCGATCAGCTCGCTTGCCTGTGCGGCGGTACGGGCGCCGGAGAAGGCCACCAGACGCTGGAACTTGTCTTCCAGCTCCGGCCGGCTCAGGGTGTTGCCCGGATCGCCCTTGGGCTCGTCGATGGCCGACGTCAGTTGGCGGCCATCGGTGGTCTGCACGTTGATACGACCCAGCCAGCGCTGCGGGTAGGCGCCATCCACTTCTGGGTCCAGCACCATCGAGACTTTCTCGCGGAACGCCGACACGCGCGGGTCGCTCAGGGAGAACTGCTCGAACTCGGTCAGCCCGGCCTTGCCATACACGGCGATCAGGCCAAGCACGGTGCCCATGGAGAACTTCGCCTGGTGTACCGACTGCGGCACGACCACGCGGCCGAGCACGTCGATCGCGCCCTGGTGTACGCGAGTGGTGACGCTTTCGATCTGCTCGAAGCCCAGCTTCTCGCGCTGCATCAGCGCCAGCAGCGCATCGCCGGCCGGGTGGGTGTGACGGCAGGAGGCGTGGAACTTGAAGGAAGTTTCGGCCAGCGCCCAGCGGGTGCCCAGACGGTCGACCAGCCACTTGGCGTCGGCATCCTTCGACATCCCGGCGGCCATGCCCTGCTCGCCTTCGAGAATGTTCTTCGCGCCCGTCAGTCCATCGGCAGTCAGGTAGGCGGCCAGCAGACCATCGGCGGCGGCCTTGGCGGTGTGCAACTGCTTGGAGTCGGCCGCGTCCCGCAGGAACTCCCACAGACCGGCAGCCTGGGTGCCGGCACTGCCCAGGCAGTTGACGAACTGCTCGGTGTCGAAGTCCAGCAGCTTGGCCACGCTCACCGCAGCGGCCAGGGTGCCGACCGTCGCGGTGGTGTGGAAGATGCGGTAATGCGAACGGCCGAGGAACTCACCGATACGGATACCCGCTTCGTAGCCGGCGACGCAGGCAACGACCAGTTCGCGACCGGACTTGCCGAGATCCTGCGCCGCCGCCAGAGCGGCCGGGAAGACCACGGTGGCCGGGTGCAGCACCGAGCTGTTGTGCAGGTCGTCCTGCTCGACCAGGTGCGAGCTGGCGGCGTTCACCAGGGCGGCGAAATACGCCGAGCTGCGCTGGCCGTTGACGATGATCTGGCAGCGGCCATCGGCCGGCCCCATCTTCTGCGCATAGCGCTCGAACAGCGGGATCGGGTGTGCGCCCTGGCTGGCCAGGGCAGAGCCCAGCCAGTCGAGGAACAGGTCTTCGGTGCGCTCGACCACCGCCTGCGGCAGGTCTTCGTAACGCAGGCCGGCGAGGAATTCGGCCAGGGCGCGGGTGTTGTTGCTCATGGCGGACTCCTCAGAACGAACGCGGCAGGTCGAGGATGTGCTCGGCCACGTAGGACAGGATCAGGTTGGTGGAAATCGGCGCCACCTGGTACAGGCGGGTCTCGCGGAACTTGCGCTCGACGTCGTATTCGCAGGCGAAGCCGAAGCCGCCGTGGGTCTGCAGGGCTGCGTTGGCCGCCTCCCAGGACGCCTTGGCCGCCAGGTACTTGGCCATGTTGGCGCTAGCCCCGGCGTTCAGTCCGGCGTCGTATTCCTGGCAGGCTTTCCAGCGCATCAGATCGGCGGCTTCGACTTCGATATGCGCCTCGGCGATGGGGAACTGCACGCCCTGGTTCTGGCCGATCGGCCGGCCGAACACCACGCGATCGCGGGCATAGGCACTGGCCTTCTCGATGAACCAGCGGCCGTCGCCGATGCACTCGGCGGCGATCAGCGTGCGCTCGGCGTTGAGGCCGTCGAGGATGTACTTGAAGCCCTTGCCTTCCTCGCCGATCAGGCTGTCGGCGGGAATTTCCAGGTTGTCGAAGAACAGCTCGTTGGTCTCGTGGTTGACCATGTTGGCGATCGGCTGCACGGTCAGGCCGTTGCCGATGGCCTGGCGCAGGTCGACCAGGAAGATCGACATGCCCTCGGATTTCTTCTTCACCTCCGCCAGCGGCGTGGTGCGTGCCAGGAGGATCATCAGGTCGGAATGCTGGATGCGCGAGATCCACACCTTCTGGCCGTTGATCACGTACTTGTCGCCCTGGCGCACGGCCGTGGTCTTGATCTTGGTGGTGTCGGTGCCGGTAGTTGGCTCGGTCACACCCATCGACTGCAGGCGCAGCTCGCCGCTGGCCAGCTTCGGCAGGTAATAGCTCTTCTGCGCCTCACTGCCGTTCCGCAGCAGGGTAAACATGTTGTACATCTGCCCGTGCACGGTGCCGGAGTTACCGCCGCAGCGGTTAACTTCCTCGAGGATCACCGAGGCCTCGGCCAGGCCCAGGCCAGAGCCGCCGTACTCCTCCGGGATCATCGCCGACAGCCAGCCGGCCTGGGTCATGGCGTCGACAAAGGCTTCCGGGAAGCCCTTCTCCTCGTCGATCTTGCGCCAGTAGGCGGAGTCGAACTCGGCGCACAGGGCGCGGACGCCTTCGCGGATGTGTTGGTATTGGTCGGTAGTGGCGATCATCTCTTGATCCTCGCTCACGACGGGTGCGGCCCGCCGTCTTGATATGAAAAAAGAAGGGTTAGTCGAAGTGCACTTCGCCGATCTGGGCGATACCGCTGTCGTTGCCAGCCCACAGCTCGACGACGCCCGCCCGCACGATGCGCCCGCTGACCTGGAACGGCTGCGGGGCGATCAGCGGGCGCTGGCCGCGGTGGCTGAAGCGGCGCACGCGCGCGTCCGGGTTGGCGCGGCAGAACGCGCGCAGCATCAGGGTGGCGATCAGCGGGCCGTGCACCACCAGCCCGGTGTAGCCCTCGGCTTCGGTGACATAGGGCCAGTCGTAGTGGATACGGTGGCCGTTGAAGGTCACCGCCGAATAGCGAAACAGCAGGGTCGGCGTCGGCACCACCGTTTCGTTCCAGTCGCCCGCCGCGGCTGGTTCGCCACCACCGAGCTTGGGTGGAGTCGGCTCGCGGTAGACGATGTCCTGGCGCTCGCGCAGGGTCAGACGGCCGTCCTGGACATACTCGTGACGCAAGCTGACGAACAGCAGCGCGCCGGTGCGCCCGCTCTTCTCCTCGATCTTCTCGATGCGCGTCTGGCGCACAGTCCGGCCACCCACGCGCAGCGGCTCGAGGAATTCCACCTCGCTGCCGGCCCACATGCGATTGCGATTGTCCGCCGCCGGCAGGAAGCCGCCGCGTGCCGGATGGCCGTCGGCGCCGAGGCCGGATTCGGGCACCGGCTCCTGGAAGAACGCCCAGTGCCACAGCGGCGGCAACGCCTGACCGACCGCCGGGGACGCTTCGTCGAAGGTGGTGGCGATGCGCCGGACCAGGGTGGCGCACAGCTCGTCGTGGGTTTCTTCGGTGCGCCCCAGCCAGGCGGAATAGTCGGCTTCGCTCATGGACTCAACTCTTCTCGCAAAATTGCCTAAACAGAGGATGGAGAAGCTCTTGTGTTTTGTGAATCTGCATTTTAATAATTCAGCGTTCATCAAAATCGAACGCCATTCCGGCCAGCACGGAGAATATTTCAGCATGCATTTCGATCTCGCCGACCTGCGCCTGTTCATCCATATCGCCGAGTCACCGAGCCTCACCCAAGGCGCCAAACGCGCCTTTCTCTCCCCGGCCGCCGCCAGCGCCAGGATCAAAGCACTGGAAAGCCAACTGGGTTCTCGCCTGCTCTATCGCGACAACCGCGGCGTTGACCTGACCCCCGCCGGTCAGCGCCTGCTGCAACACGCCCGACTGATCATGCGTCAGGTGGAGTATTTGAAGAACGAGTTCACCGCATACGGCGCCGACGCCGCCGGACACATCCGTATTTTTGCCAACACCACGGCGGTGACCGAGTTTCTCCCCGAGGTCCTGGCCGGCTTTCTGGCGCAACGTCCGGGCGTGACCGTCGACCTGCAGGAACGCCTGAGCCGCGACATCGTCCGCGGCGTATTGGATGGTTCATCGGACCTGGGCATCATCGCCGGCCCGGTGAACGCCAGCGGCTTGCAGGTGCTGCACTTCAGCACTGACCGCCTGGTTCTCGCGGTCCCCCGCAACCACCCATTGAGCACACTGAAACACGTCAAGCTGAAAGACACGCTGCGCTATCAGCATGTCGGCCTGCACGAAGGCAGCACGCTGCTGAGCTTTCTGCGCGAACAGGTTGAGCACCTTGGCGAAACGCTGTCCCTGCGGATTCAGGTATCCAGTTTCGAGGCCGTGTGCCGGATGGTCGAGACCGGGGTCGGCATCGGCGTAATCCCCGAGTCGGCCGCCAAGCGGCATAGCCGTACCATGGATCTCACCATCATCGAACTGGACGAGGAGTGGGCCATCCGGGAACGCAGCATGCTGGTACGGGATCTGGATGCCCTGCCCGGCTGCGTCCGAGCCTTGATCGACACCCTGCTGCCAGCCTCGGGGGCAGAGCCCCCGTCGAATACCCCGACCTAGGGTCTGTTGACGTTTCGTCGCGAACCGCGTTGCCGCGGCAAATGGCGCCAGGCTAGGCGCGGGACGCAGGGAATGGTCGTTCCCTTGCCAAGTCCCGCAACGACGCATGGCGCCATTTGCCGCGCAACCCGCAGGGACGGGCCTGTTTCTGCGCGGCGCGTCGTTGCTCGACGCTCATTTGGAACGACCGAACTTCGCGTCTCGCGCCTAGCCCCGCGCAAAAACAGGCTCCGTCGCGGCCGTGACGAAACGTCAACAGACCCTAGAGCAATATGCCCAGCGCCTTGGCGCGATTGATGGCCTGGGTGCGGCGCTTGACCCCGAGCTTGGCGTTGATCTTCTTGGTGTGGGTCTTCACGGTATTAACCGAGATGAACAAGGTGTTGCCGATTTCCTGGTTGGACAGGCCCTCGGCCAGCAGCTTGAGCACCGATAGCTCACGCAGGGTCAGATCCGCTTGGCCGCCTGCAATCAGCGGAGCGCCCGCGGAAAAGCTGGCCGACAGCTTCGGCTGCGGCGCAGCCTCTGCACCGCCGTCCGTCCAACCTTGCAGCAGGCTATAACAGCCGATATTGATCACCTGCTGACGCGCCTGCAACTCAAGCCCATGCGACTCGCTGCGACCACTGCCAAACCCGATCTTGGCCAAGGCCAGCTGGACCTCACTCATCAGCACCCCGAACTGCCGGCGCTTGCACTGCTCATGCAGCGCCCTAAGGCGCTGCTCGGCCTGCTCGTGGCTGCCCGTTTCATATTCCGCCAACGCCAACAGCAGTTGGTTACGTTGCGGCAACGACGGCATGTGTAAAGGCGGCAGGCAGGGTTCCGGGCCCTGCAGATAGGCTTCGAGCGACTGAGCAATCGGCGGCAATTGTTCCCAGCATCCCTGCCGAGCGAGGATGCGCATGCTCTGCAAGTCGATCGCACTCTTGTAGCACGAGCTCTCGGCCTTGCCGCAATGCATACGTCGCTCCGCCTCATGCAGATGCACCAGTGCTTGATCGTACTCACCGCGGCATGAGTCAAGTTCGGACTGGACCAGATAACCGTGCAGAATCAGCGGATCGAAAGAGTCCAACGCATGGGGAAAACCTGCCTGCAGCGCGCTTTCGCACTCATCCAGACCACCGCGTAACAAATGCAACTCTCCCTGCAGGAACAACAAACGCCCCAACAACAGGCTGTGCCGGCGATTGCCATCCTCGACCAGCGCCACGTTTTCTTGCAACAGGGCTTCCGCCTGGCTGAGATCGCCACGAAGGATTAGCAGGCGGATACGATCGGTATTGACCAGCACCTCACTGACCAGACAGCCTTGACGCCGCGCCAGCTCCACCGCCTCGAGCAATAGTTGGTGCGCCTGTACCGACTGCCCAGTAGCCATCGCGATCCGCGCCAAGGTCGAATAGCAGAGTAGCGAAGCGTGCCAGTCTCGTGCCGGCAAATGGCTGAGTGCCGCCTGGCAATGCTCGCGGGCCACCTCGGCATTCCCGCGCATCCCCTCCAACGTACCCTGCAGCGCCTGCCAGTTAGCCAGCAGACGCGTGTTGCGCAGCGACTCAGCCTGGGGCAAGAAGCCCCCCAACCGCGCAATGCAAGCCTCCGACTCCTCCAGGCGCCAGCTGAACAGCAAGGCTCTGGCACAGAGGCAGATCAAACGCGGAGTGCTTTCCAGCAGTTGCGGCGGCAGTTGCTCGCGCCAGCTCAACAGCTGGCGCAAATGCTGATCAGTAAATAACCAATCCAGCCCCAGACTCTCCATGTAGTTGGCCGCCACTTCCGGCTGTTCAGCGCACAGGGCCTGCTCGATCGCCTCGTCGAAGTACCCCGCGGCACTGAGCACCCGACAGGAGCGCAAACGCAGACGGCTCAACTCGGGGGCGCTCAAACGGTCCTGCAGCGCATGCGCTACCGCCGGCAACATCCGATACCAAACACCCTGCCGGTCAACCGGAAGGAGGAACGACTGGCATTGCAGCAGGCGCTTGAACAACAGCCCGCCACCCTGCTCTTCCCAGAGCTGGTCACACAGCTCGGCGGATATCTTCGGAAAATGCGCCAGACGATAAAGAATCTCGCGCTCGCCCTCCCCCAAACGAGACAACAGCTCGTGCTCCAGATAATCCCGCAGCCAAGGCAAGCCGCTACCGTCCGCCTTGCCACCCTTCATCTGGCCCGATAGCAACAAACGAACGCCGGCACACCAGCCTGCGGTTTGCTGCCACAGCTCCTCGCGCGCGCTGGCGGATGTCTGTGGAGCCAACAAACAAACCAGTAGCTCGAACTCATCACGCGATAGCGCCAGCTGGCTGGCATCCAACTCGAGCAGCTCGCCCCTCAGCAAAAGACGCGACAGGTTCCAATCAGGCCGCTGCCGGCAGCTGACCAACAGCTGCACCTTCGACGACTGCAGGGCCAGCAACTGCATTATCCAACTGCTCAGCTCGGCCGGTGCCTCGTTAGGGTAATCATCCAGAACCAACCAGATGGGCTCGCCGCAGGTTTCGAAAAACTGCAACAACGCCTGCCCATCGGCAACGCGCCCGCGGGCCAAGCCTAATTCCGTAGTCACCCTGGAGATCAGCTGAGGGAGCGCAAGGGGCTGCCCCGCGAGGCTAAGCCAAACGACGTGCTCAGAGGGCGGCACTTGCTGCAGGAACTCGCTGAGCAGCACCGTTTTGCCGAAGCCGGCGGGGGCACAGAGCACGCGCAAGCGCTGTTTTTTTCCGAGTAAGGCGTCGATCAGCCGCTGCCGCGACAACAGCGCGGAGGGTAGATCCGGAATATACGAAGCTTTGCCGCGAATGACGGAAAGACTGGAGCCAAGACCCTGCATGACGGAACCCGTGTAGTTGTTCTTATCGCAAAGTGGACGGACCCAGCCGGACCAAGCGCCTAACTGGGCCGGAAGCCGGGCAGTACTACTTAGGGAGTAGCCAAGAAGAGTGATAGCTGATTACGGGAGGAATTGCCTAGAGCAATTGGAGACATTTTCTGATCAGCACAACGCCCTGCATGCAGGGCGTTGGCTTGGTTACAGCGGTTTAATCAGCGGACGCCTGCGTTGCGCAGGGCCGCCGGGGTGAAGTCCGCCGAGTTCGGCGTAGTCCCAAACTGAACCCCACGCTTGGACTCATTGACCATACCGAGAACGATATAGCGACCGGCGATCAGGTCATAGAGCCCCTGAGCGGCATAGCTGGCGACGCCCTGCTGGTAGTCGTTGGCCACATAGCCCTCACCCACACGCCAGAGCTGACCACGACCGTCGTAGTGATCGACCTCCACGGCCGCCCAGGTGTCCTCGTCGAAGTACATGTGGCGCTTGGCGTAGATGTGGCGCTCGCCCGGCTTCACCGTGGCCTCCACTTCCCACACGCGGTGCAACTCATAGCGGGTCAGATCCTGATTGATATGCCCGGCCTTGAGGATCTCCGAATACTTCAGCTTGGGCGACTGCAGCTTGTAGTTGTTGTAGGGGACGTACATCTCCTTCTTGCCGATCAACTTCCAGTCGTAGCGGTCCGGCGAGCCGTTGTACATGTCGGAGTTATCCGCGGTACGCATGCCGTCGGCCGCGGTACCCGGGCCGTCGTAGGCCACCTGCGGGGCGCGACGCACGCGCCGCTGGCCGGCGTTGTAGATCCACGCCAGGCGCGGCTCCTTGACCTGATCGATAGTCTCGTGAACCAGCAACACGTTACCCGCCAGACGCGACGGGGCCGTCACGCGCTGTTTGTAGTAGAACAGGACGTTAGCGGCCTTGTCCTTGTCCACCCCCTGCATGTACTGCGGGAACGCCACTTCGTCCTCGAACTCGACAATCGTGAAAGAACCATTGACCTGCGGCGCCGCCTGGGCGACCTGGCGCTTCTGGTTCTCGCCGCGATAGCGGGTCATGTGGTTCCACACCACTTCGACGCCGTTCTTCGGAATCGGGAAGGCGTAATAGTGGGAGTCGCCGAAATTGCTCAGACCGTTACCGCCGTCGACCGGCTGGGTGTTCAGCGCACTCTTTTTCGCGGCATCGTAGATCACCTGCGGGGCGGCGGCCGTACGCTGGGTCTTGTACACCGGAATCTTGTAGGTGCTGGCATAGCGCTTGAACATGGCCAGCTGACCCGGGGTCAGCTTGTCCTTGTACTGCTCGGCGTTGGCCGCGGTGATGGTGAACAGCGGCTGCTCGCCCTCGAACGGGTCGCCGATGAAGTCATTGACCACCGGCGCCGCGCCGGGCTTCAAGCCGCCAGTCCAGGCCGGAATGCTGCCATCGGCATTGCCTTCCTTCTGCCCACCCAGCGGCGTCAGGCTGGTACCCAGCTTGGCCGCCTCTTCCTGGGAAACGGCCGCCATCACGCTGCTGGCCAGCAGGGTCAGCGCCAGGGCGCCGCAAGTCAAAACATTGATTTTTCTCATGTTCTAAATCCTTTGCCGATCTGCCGTCAGAAGTTCACGCCGAAGCTGAGTGCCACGAAGTCACGGTCACCGTTGGTGTTGAATTCACCGCCGAAGAAGTCGGTGTAGCTGAGGCTGGTGGTATAGGTGTTGGCGTAGTCGGCATCCAGGCCGAGGCTGACCGCCTTGAGACCTTCCTCGAAGTTCGGCCCGTTGCCGTCGACGTCGTGCGACCAGGCCAGGCTCGGCGACAGGTTGATGCCGGCGAACACGTTGCTGTAGTTGAGGATGGCGCGCGCGCGGTAGCCCCAGGAGGAGCTGGTGTAGAAGCCCTTGTCGTTGCACTCCTGCTGCGGGTTGCTGGCCTGCGGAGTACCGGGGTTGGTACCAACGCAAACGCTGGTTCCATTATTTACCAGCGCACCAGCACCGAAGATCGGGCTGCGACCGAAGCGCACATCGGTGCCGTCGGCACTACCCAGGCCGTTGATGTGGTTGTAGCCCACCTCGCCGACCAGGGTCAGGCGGCTAGCGCCCCAGATCTGGTCGATGAACTGGGTGGCGGTCATCTGCGCCTGCACCACCGGCATACGCTTGTAGCCCGGCAGATCGCCACCCGCCACGCTCTGCGTTTCACCGCTGACGAACACCGGCGAAACCTGCTGTGCGAAGTTGACGGTGTTGGTCTGGCGGATCGCCGCCAGGTTGAGGTCGGCGGTGTTGATCTGCAACGGCATGTTGGGGCGATAGCTGACTTCCCCGCCCAGCGCGGTACCTTCCAGGTTGGTGGCGAAGCTCAAACCGTAGAGACGGATATCCTCGGGATAGTCGATGAAGTAGCGTGCATTGCGAACCCGCTCGATCTGGTTTTGGCCAACAACCGCCGCACGGATTGCCGCCGGCGTCCCCCCGACCTGAGCTGGCGTGATCGGAGCGACGGTGGTCTGCTTGAAGCTGAGGTACGGGCTGCGGCTGTGATAGTTCAGCGCGTAGGCGCCAAACTCGGTGTCGTTCAGCTCCGGCACGAACCAGCGCAGGGCCACGCCGAACTGACCGCCATCACGCGCATCGTTGTCCTCGATGCGCGGGATATAGGCGTTAGTACGCCCCGCAGCAAGAGCGGCGGCGTCCCCGATATTGCGCCCGGCAACCACGACCGGAGTCGCGATGGAGTTGGCGCGCGGATCGCCCGGGGCGAAGTCGGGGCCGGCCACGACCAGACGATCAAGGCAGCCAGCCGGCAGCGCATCGTTACCGAAGAAAGTGCCGCAGTTATCGATGACCGTGTGATCCCACTCGATCTGATAGAAGGCCTCGGCACTGAGGTTTTCGGTCAAGTTCTGCGACAGGTAGAACATGTTGACCGGAATCAAGCCTTCCTTGATCTCGGCGCCTGGGCGGCGCAGCGCGGCGACGTCGATCGGGTTGATGCTGTTGATCGAGTTACCGATGAAGGTGCTCTCGCCCCAGCTGACTACTTGCTTACCCAGGCGCACGTTGCCCGGCAGCTCGCCGATCTGGTAGTTGTGGTAGACGAAGGCATCGAGCAGTTGGGTGCCGGAAGACTTGGCCATCCGATCACGACCACTGTCGTCGATATCGTAGAACAGGCGGTCCTCGTCCTTCAGCTCGAAGTCGTACCAGTACTTGCCGCGCACGAACACGCCGCTGTCGCCGTATTTCAGCTCCAGGTCATGCAGGCCCTTGAAGATCTTCGAGAAGGTCTCGCCCTTCTTGAAGTTTTCGCGGTTGTCGTCCGCAGTACGAGTGGCGGACTCACCACGCATACCCAGCACGTTGCCGCTGGAAATAAAATCTGGATCCGGCCCGCGGACCGCCCAGCTGGCACCCACGGACAGCGATGAATCGAAGCTCCCCTCAATCTCCCCGATGTTGAAGCTAACAGCGTAAGCCTGGGCACTCACACCCAGGGCGACAGCGGCGGCCAGCAGATGCGGCCGGAAGACTCCGCGCATAGTTCTTCTTGTCATGCGGCTCTCCAGTTACGGATGAAATGGAGTCGCCATGCTAATCAGGGGTGCCGAACCCTCATAAGCGCCTGAACGGGCGATTTGGGCATCACCCACTTGGGTGATGTCTGGCACCCCAAAAACCCGGGCCAGGGCCTTTCTTGACAGCGCGGATGACGCGCCCAGCGGTGCTCGGTTAGCGACCTGATACCTAGGGTGACACCGTCGGCAGCCCCCGCCACTCCACCCGGCCAGCTGCAGCCCGCGCCATTCACGGCCCGTAGCGCCGGCGCCGGCGTCACCGATGACGAAGTTGTTTCCCGCAGCAAGCCAATCAGCCGTTTTGCCGAGCGAGGTAACAGACGACCGGCGTTAACCAAGCCCGAACGCAGGATCAAGAAAAACGGTACTTCCCCCACCCGCCCCGCCATTGCATCTTTGCCCCAGGACTAGCTTCTCAAGGGGTTGTAGTCGCGCGCCAGCAAGCCAGCGTTACTGCTCGCCCAACTCCTAACCGGACTGGGCGATGCGACCAGGCCCACCGCCCAGCCCGTCTAATAAGAACGTTTGCTTTCGTAGCACAGGAGAAGTTTCATGAGTTATGCAGTCGAGCAATATCTGCCGGTGACAGCGGAACATTCCGCCCAGGAGGTGAAGGCGGTCTACCGCAAGGTGATCTGGCGGCTGCTGCCGTTCCTGTTCATCGCCTATGCGATAAACGCCATCGATCGCCTGAACATCTCCTTCGCCAAGCTGCGCATGGCCGAAGACATCGCCCTCAGCGATGCGGCCTACGGCATCGGCGCGGGGATTTTCTATCTCGGTTACATCCTCTTCGAGATCCCCAGCAACATCTACATGCAGCGGACCGGTGCCCGCCGTACCCTGACCCGCATCATGGTGCTGTGGGGCATGGTCACGGTGGCGACCGCCTTCGTCACCACGCCCAACCAGTTGATCGTCGCCCGCTTCCTGCTGGGCATCGCCGAAGCCGGTTTCTTCCCCGGGGTGATCCTGTACCTCACCTACTGGTTCCCCGCCGCCCTGCGCGGGCGCATCACCGCGGTGTTCGTGATGGCGGCGATCATCGCCGGGATCGTCAGCGGCCCGCTGGCCGGCTGGATCATGACCCACGCCCACGGCTGGCTGGGGCTCAAGGACTGGCAGGTGCTGTTCGTGCTGGAAGGCATCCCGGCCGCGCTGCTCGGCGTGTTCGGCTGGTTCTGGCTGGCCGACAAGCCGGCCCAGGCCCGCTGGCTAAGCGAGCAGGAGAAGCAAATCATCGCCACGGCCCTGACGGTCGAGCACGCCAAGAGCGGAGCGCAGGCCCGTCTCATCGAGATTTTGCGTAATCCCAGCGTCTATATCGCCGGCCTGGTGTTCTTCTGCATCTACAGCGGCTCGAACACCGTGTCCTACTGGATGCCGACGCTGATCCGCGGTTTCGGCCTGGAGGACCTGAAGGCCATCGGCATGATCGCCAGCCTGCCCTACCTCGGCGCCGTGGTCGGCATGTACCTGCTCGGTCGCAGCTCCGACAAGCGTCTGGAGCGCCGCTGGCACGTCAGCCTGACCATGCTGGTGAGTGCCGGCTGCTTCGTCTCGCTCGGCTTCGTGCAGGGCAGCCTGATCCTGTCGGTGATCCTGATGAGCGTCGGTGCTGCCGCGGCGATGTCCGCCGTATCGCTGTTCTGGACCATTCCGCCGGCCCTGCTGAACCCGGCTGCGGCGGCCGGCGGCATCGCGGTGATCAGCGCCATTGGCGGCCTGGCCGGAGTGATCAGCCAGATCTTGGTGGGCGCGATCAAATCGGCGACCGGCAGCCTGTATCTGGCGTTTGACGTGATCGCCGTGGTGCTGATGATCGGCGCACTGATCCTGCTGATCGGCATCCCCGCGCGACACCTGAACGAGCGTTCGCACAGCTGAGCGGAGCGACGCTGGAACCAAAACGCCGGGCATTGCCCGGCGTTTTGGTTTGCACCGCCGCCCTTAGAACCTGTTTACGATCTCGTGAGCTAGAGCCAGACAAGGCGAAATCGGGCGAAGAAGCGCAGTTTACGCGTTGTAAATGAGCATTCTGAGCCCGGTTTCAACGCCGTATGGCCGACGCGCAGCAGATCGTAGACAGGTTCTTACCCCTTCAGGTACTCCTTGCGCAGCTTGGCGCGGCTCAGCTTGCCGGCATCGGTGCGCGGCAGATCGCGGAAGTCGTAGGAACGCGGGCACTTGAAGCCTGCCAGGCGCTCACGACAGAAGACTTCCAGGCGCTGCACGCAGTCCTCGCCGGCCGCGATGTCCGGTTTCAGTTCGACCAGCGCCTTGACCTCCTGCCCCCATTCCGGGTGAGGCACGCCGATCACCCCGGCATCGGCGACGTCCGGATGGGCAAGCAGCACCGCCTCGATTTCCGCCGGGTAGATGTTCACCCCGCCGGAAAGGATGAGGTCCGAGCGTCGATCGCAGAGAAACAGCCAGCCCTCCTCGTCCAGATAACCGATATCGCCGAGGGTCATCAGGCCATCGGCCGAGCGCGCCGCACGGGTCTTCTGCGGGTCCTTGAAATATTCGAAGTCACCGCCGACGCCCTGCAGGTAGACCAGCCCCTCCTCGCCAGCCGGCAGCTCGCGGCCGCTTTCGTCGAGAATCTTCACGCTGGCCAGCCCGGGGATCGCCCGGCCGACGGTGCCCGGACGGCGACGCCAGTCCTCGGCCAGGACCACGGTCACCGCACCGGTCTCCGAACCGCCGTAGTACTCGTGGACCACCGGCCCCCACCAGTCAAGCATGGCCGCCTTGACCACCGGCGGGCAGGGCGCTCCGGCGTGCAGCACGGTATGCAGCGAGGACAGGTCGTAGCGGCGGCGCACCGACTCGGGCAACTGCAGCAGGCGGTGGAACTGGGTCGGCACCATCTGCGTGTAGCTGATGCGATGCGCCTCGATCAGCTGCAGGCAGCGCTCCGGCTCCCACTTATCCATCAACACCAGGCTGTAACCGAGTTGCAGGCCCAGGAAGGCATGCATCAGCGGCGCGGCATGGTAGAGCGGCGAGCAAACCAGATGGGCGCCATCCCCGGCGCGCTGGCCGTACAGCGCCGGGCTACGCAGCAAGGCGTTACCCACCGCGAGCTCGGGGCTGACCGCCGCGGCAGAACGCTTGACACCCTTGGGAAAACCGCTGGTCCCCGAGGTGTAGAGCAACCGCCCGCCGTTCAGCCGCTCCGTTGGCCAGTCGGCACTGGCGCCGGCGAGGAACGCCTGCATGTCGATGAAGCTGCCGAACCCCTGGCTACCGACCCGGCGATCGACCGGGATGCCGGCCTGATCGGCGGCCTGCTCGGCGGCCTCGGCGAGGCGCGGGCTGGCGACCAGCAGTTGGGCCTCGCTGTCGGTGAGGATGTAGGCAATCTCGCCCGCCGTCAGATGCCAGTTGACCGGTACCACGAACAGGCCCGCCTGCCCCGTGGCCAGTTGCACGGCCATCATCGCCGGCTCGTTGGGCAGCGCCACCGCCACGCTGTCGCCGGGACTCAGGCCCAGTTCGCGGAAGCGGTGGGTCAGGCGGTTGACCCAGGCCAGCAGTTCGCCGCAGCTGTAGCGGCGGCCATCGCTATCGACCAGGGCCAGGCGGTCCGGCTGGCGCCGGGCGATTTCCCAGAAGCCGAGGACACCGTCGACCATGAACGGTGCCAGGGAAGGATCGGTCATGAAGGCTCTCTCTTATTCTTGTCAGGGATAGAAACGGTAACGCCGGACGGTGCTTGCAGCACACGTCCGGCGCGGTCATTCACCAGCGGTATCAGGACTTGGCCGGAATTTCTCCGGAGGTCAGCGCGTTCGGCGCGGCCTGGGCTACCAGGCCCGGCACGATGGCGCCCAGCTCGGCCGGATCCCAGCGGCCGGCCTTCTCGGCGATCGGCCCGGCGTGCCAGCCTTCGGCGACGGTGATGCGCCCGCCGGCGACGCCGAACACCCGCCCGGTGATCCCGGAAGACTGCTCGCTGCCCAGCCAGACCACCAGCGGCGCACAGTTTTCCGGGGCCAGCGGATCGAAGTCGGCACTCGCATTGTCGGCCTGGGCGGCCATGCTGGCCGGCATCTTCTGCTTGAAGATTTCCTCGGTCAGGCGGCTCATGGCGGTCGGGTAGATGCAGTTGACGGTCACCCCGTAACGGCCCAGCTCCATCGCCGCGATGATCGAGAACGAGGCGATACCGGCCTTGGCCGCGCCGTAGTTGGCCTGGCCGGGGTTGCAGTACAGGCCGCTGGAGGAAGCGGTGTTGATCACCCGGGCCTGACGCGGGGTGCCATTCTTGGACTGCTCGCGCCAGTAGGTCACCGCATGGCGGGTGGTGCAGAAGGTGCCGCGCAGGTGCACGCGGATCACCGAATCCCAGTCGTCCAGGGTCATATTGACCAGCATGCGGTCACGCAGGTTGCCGGCGTTGTTGACCAGCACATCGAGGCCGCCGAAGGTGTCGATGGCGGTATTGATCAGGCGCTGGGCACCCTCCCAGTCACTGATGTCATCGGTGTTGGCCACCGCCTGGCCGCCCATGGCGAGAATCTCGTTGACCACTTCCTGGGCCGGGCCGATCGAAGCACCGCTGCCGTCGGACTTGGCGCCCAGATCGTTGACCACCACCTTGGCGCCCTGGCGGGCGAACTCCAGCGCATGCCCACGACCGACGCCACGGCCAGCGCCCGTCACGATGACGACCCGACCCTCGCAAATACCTGCCATTTCTTTCCCCTTCATAATGATGGGCGCAGTGCGCCGCGTTAATACTCAGTCAGTCGGCCTGCCTGGCCGCGCCGCTGGCCAGCAGGCCGGCGATTTCCTGTTCGTTGAAGCCCGCCGCATTCAGCACATCGCAGGTGTGCTCAGCCAGCCGCGGCGGTGCGCTGAACGGTCGACTCTGGCCATCGAAACGCACCCCGGTACCGGGCAAGCGCACCGCTCCCCGGCCATCGCCATTCGGCAACTCCTGAAAGAAGCCCACCGCTTGCAGATGCGGATCGGCCAGCAGGTCGTCGAGGCTGTTCACCCGCGCCGCCGGGATATCGATCCGGGCGCACGCAGCCACCCAGTCCGCCGTGCTGCGTTGGGCAAGAAATTCGGCGAGTAGTCCATAGAGTTCGTCGATATGCCGGGTACGCGCGTCCATGCCGGCGAAGCGTGGATCGGCAGCCAACTCGGGACGGCCGACCTCGGCGAAGAAGCGCGCCCAGTGCTCATCGGTGTAGGGCATCACGCACAGGTGGCCGTCGCGGGTGCGGTAGGGCCGCCGATCGGCGCTGAGTACCCGCGCGTAGCCCGTGCCTCCGGTCGGCGGCTGGAAGGTCTGGCCAGCCAGGTGTTCGACCAGGCTGAAGCTGCTCAATACCTCGAACATGGGGACTTCCACCTGGCAGCCCTGGCCGCTCTGCGCCCGACCGAGCAGCGCGGCGAGAATCGCCTGGGCAGCCACCAGCCCGGCGATTTTGTCCGCCGCCGCGGTCGGCAGGTAACGGCTCTCGCCGGTCTGCCGCTGCACCAGGTCGACCAGCCCGCTCATGCCCTGGATGATGTCGTCATAGGCGGGCTGGCCGGCGTACGGACCGCTCTCGCCGAAGCCGTTGAGGCTGGCGCAGACCAGGCGCGGATAGCGTTCACGCAGGGTCGCTGCATCCAGGCCGAGGGCGCCAAGCTTCTGCGGGCGAATGTTGTGCATCAGCACGTCGGCGCCTTCCAGCAGGCGCTGCAACGCGTCACGGCCAGCAGCCTGCTTGAGGTCGAGCACCACACTGCGCTTGTTGCGGTTGAGGCCGAGGAACACCGAGGCCATGCCCGGCGCACGGCTCGGCCCGGTGCGCCGGGTGGAGTCGCCCAGCGGGGTCTCCACCTTGATCACCTCGGCGCCGAAATCGCCGAGGTACTGGCTGGCGTAGGGGCCGAACATCACGCTGCTGAGGTCTATGACGCGGACGCCGTGCAACGGGCTGCCGGGCTTGGTGGATGGGTTCATGCTGCTCCTTGGGCTCCGGGCACCAGCGCGCTGTCGAGAAAGCCCAGCAATTGCTGCTGGAACACCGAAAGGTCGACGGCCGGCGGGTCGAGCAGGTACTGCAGCATCATCCCGCGCATCGCGCCGAGAATCAGCGCGGCGGTGGCCAATGGATCGACGCCGGGACGAATCTCGCCGTTGGCGATGCCGGTCCGCACCTGTCGGGCCAGGTAGTCCTGCACCGAACGGTTGTACTCGGCGAGCACCTGCACGGTTTCCGAGTCCTCGGTGACCGCTTCGGCCATCAGCGCCAGCAGCGCGCGGGTGTTGGTCCAGTCGCTGTCGCTGCGCCCCAGATAGACGCTGATGAAACCCTTGAGCACGTCCATGCCCGGTCGCCGCTGCGGCACCTCGGCATCGACCATGGCCACGAAGCTGGTGTTGACAAACCCGGCCAGCGCACGCAGCAGGCCGGCCTTGCTGCCGAAATGGTGGGCGGCCAGGCCACGGCTGTAGCCAGCCTCCTCCCCCACTTCGGCGAGGGTCATGCCGACCCAGCCCTTGCGTGCAACGATCTTGCGCGCGGCGAGCAGCAGCCGTTGCTCGGCTTCGGCACGGCGCTCGGTCTGCGTGCGACGCGGAGCGGCCTGGAGGTTCGGGTCGGCGCTGTCCATGCAGTGGTCCTTACTTGCCGGTGAATACGGGATTGCGGCGCTCGGCCATGGCCTTGTTGCCCTCGGCGAAATCTTCCATGACGATCTGCCATTCCTGCTCCGAGGCCTCGCGGTCAATGATCGCGTCCACCGCATCGGCCAGGCCCATGCGCAGGGTTTCGCGGCTGGACATCACCGCATGCGGCGCGGACAGGGCGATCTCCTCCGCCAGCGCGCGGGCGGCCTGGCGCTCTTCGCCCGGCTCGGCGAGCACGTCAGCGAGGCCGATGCGCACCGCTTCGGCGCCATCGATGCGGCGGCCGGTGGCGATCAGCAGCGAAGCCGTCTGCACCCCCACCAGGCGCGGCAGGGTCACCGACAAGCCGAAGCCCTGGTGGATGCCCAGGCGGTTGAAGTTGGCCGAGAAGCGCGCCTTGCTGCTGGTCACCCGGTAGTCGCTGAACAGCGCCAGGCCCAGCCCGCCACCGATCGCAGCACCCTCGACCACGGTGATCACCGGCTTGCGGGTGCGGAACAGGCGTACCGCGAACTTGTACAGGCGGCGCGGGAACTGCGGGTCGTTGGCCTCTTCCGAACCGGAGAAGTCGGCGCCGGCGCAGAACACCTTGCCGGCAGCTTGCAGCACGATCACCCGGCATTCCGACAGCTGGTCGAGGTGCTCGAGGGCGGCGACCAGGTCACGGATCAGGTCGTTGTCAAAGAAATTCAGCGGCGGCCGGCTGAACTCCAGGGTGGCGACGTGACCTTGCAACTCGAGGGTGAGGCCGCGGCCAGGAACGAAAGTGGTGGAAGTGGACATGCGATCTCCAGGACGAAAGGAAACGAGCCGAGACTTGCTCTGGGTCGGCGCTTGCTGCTAGGTTAGATACTTGCTGACTGACAAGCAAGTTAGAAAATTCATTCCCCGTTACGAGTTCACGCCCATGCAGGCTCTCGATATTCGCCCCTGTCGCCTCGACGCCCAGACCGACGTGCTGCGCGCCGAAGTACGGCAATTCCTCGCTGAAAACCTCAAGGACCTCCCCGCCGCCGAGCGCGCCAAGAACTGGAACGGCGCCGACGAAGCGTTCAGCCGCAAGCTCGGTGAGCGCGGCTGGCTGGGCATGACCTGGGCCAAGCGCTTCGGCGGCCACGAGCGCAGCGCCCTGGAGCGCTACGTGGTACTGGAGGAGCTGCTGGCCGCCGGCGCGCCGGTGAACGCCCACTGGATCGCCGAACGGCAGAGCGGCCCGCTGCTGATGAAGTTTTCCCCCGACGTGCTGGCGCCGCAGATCTGCCCCGGTATTGCTCGCGGCGAGATCTACTGCGGCATCGGCATGAGCGAGCCGGACGTCGGCTCGGACCTGGCCGCGGTGCGCACCCGCGCGCTGAAGACCGAGGGCGGCTGGATCGTCAACGGCAGCAAGGTGTGGACCACCGGCGCCCAGCGCTGCCACTACATGGTCACCCTGCTGCGCACCGCGCCGAAGGACGAGGCCAACCGCCACGCCGGCCTGTCGCAATTCCTGGTCGACATGCAGGCGCCGGGCGTCACCGTGCGACCGATCTACAACATGCTCGGCGAGCATGACTTCAACGAAGTGTTCCTCGAAGACGTGTTCGTCCCCGACGATTTCGTCATCGGCCAACCGGGCGACGGCTGGAAGCAGGTCGGCGCCGAACTGGCCCTGGAACGCAGCGGCCCGGAGCGCTACCTGTCCAGCACCCAGCTGTACCTGGAAATGCTCGACGCCGCCGATCCGCAGGATTCGCACCAGGTGGTCAGCCTCGGCCGCGTGGCCGCGCGCTACGCGGTGATGCGCCAGATGTCCCTCGGCGTCGCTGGCATGCTGGCTCGCGGCGACAACCCGGCGACCCCAGCGGCACTGGTCAAGGACCAGGGCGCGCTGCTCGAACAGTCGCTGCCGGACATCGCCCACGACCTGTTCGGCGGCCTGCGCGAGCCCGGCTCGAACCTCGACCAGGTGATGCGCTACGTAACCCAGACCGCCCCCTCCTTCTCCCTGCGTGGCGGCACCCGCGAAATTCTCCGCGGCATCATTGCCAGAGGACTCGGACTGCGATGAGCGAAGCAATCAACACTCAAGGCGTGGACGACAGTGCCCCGTCGGAACTGCAAACCATGATCGCCGACAGCGTCGAGCGCCTGTTCGCCGAACAGGTCAGCGCCGAACTGCTGGAACGCTTCGATGCCGGCCAGCCGGTCGATGAACTCTGGCAACTGGTCGCCGACAACGGCCTGCCTGGCGCCCTGGTGCCGGAAGCCGCCGGCGGCAGCGGCGCGACCTGGCTGGAGGCCAGCCCGGTGCTGCGCGCCATCGGCTACTGGCAGGCGCCGCTGGCGCTCGGCGAAACCATGCTCGCCGGCCTGCTGCTGGCGAAGGCCGGGCTGACGGTACCGGAAGGCCCGATCAGCCTGATCCAGGCCGGCCGCCTCGGCGATCTGCGCCTGGACGGCGACGGCCAGCTGCATGGCCGGGCCGTCAATGTGCCCTGGGCGCGCGGCTGCCGCTGGGCGGTGGTCGCCGACGGCGAACGCCTGGCGCTGGTCGATCTGCGCCAGGACGGCATCGTGCTCGCTGCACACAGCAACTTCGCCGGCGAACCGCGCGACAGCCTGACATTCACGGCGGCGCGCAGCGAAGCGGTCGGCAGCCTGCAACTGACCGGCGTGGCCGAGCCGGTCTGGCTGCTCGGCGCGCTGATCCGTTCCTGCATGCTGGTCGGTGCCCTCGAGGCGAGCCTCGACAAGGCCGTGGCCTACGCCAACGAGCGCGTGCAGTTCGGCAAGCCGATCGGCAAGCAGCAGGTGCTGCAGCAGTACCTGGCACAGATGGCCGGCGCCACCGGCGCGGCACGGATGGCCTGCCAGGTCGCCCTGCGCAGCGCCAGCGAAGTGTTCGCCGATGGCGACAACCGTTCGCTGGCCTTCGACGTCGCCGTGGCCAAGGTCTGCGCCAGTGAAGCGGCCAGCCTGGCCTGCTCGGTGGCGCACCAGGTATTCGGCGCCATCGGCTTCACCCACGAACACACCCTGCACTTCGCTACCCGCCGCCTGTGGTCCTGGCGCGACGAGTTCGGCAGTGATGCGCAGTGGGCCAAAGTACTCGGCCAGGCGGTGATTGCCGCCGGCTCGACAGGCTTCTGGGCGGGTCTGACCGCGCGCAGCCTGTGATCTACTCCAACTGACAACCCGAGGAAGCACTCCATGAGCGATAAAGTCATCGTTGCCGGCGTAGGCATGATCCCCTTCACCAAGCCGGGCGCCAGCCCGAGCTACACCGACATGGGCGCCGAAGCCCTGCGCCAGGCCCTGAAAGACGCCGGGATCGGCTATGACAAGGTGCAGATGGCCTTCGCCGGCTACGTCTACGGCGACTCCACCTGCGGTCAGACCGCGATCTATGAAGTCGGCCAGACCGGCATTCCGATCGTCAACGTCAACAACAACTGCTCCACTGGCTCCACCGCCCTGTACCTCGCCCGCGCCGCCGTGGCCAGCGGCCAGGCCGACTGCGTGCTGGCCCTGGGCTTCGAGCAGATGCGCCCCGGTTCGCTGAAGTCCAACTGGGACGACCGCCCGGTGACCCGCGCGCGTTTCCTGCCAGTCGTCGAGCAGCTGACCGCCGACGCGGCCAACGTTCCTGGCCCGCTGCGCACCTTTGGTGGCGCCGGCCGTGAGCACATGCAGAAGTACGGCACCAAGATGGAAACCTTCGCAGCGATCCGCGCCAAGGCCAGCCGTCACGCCGCCAACAACCCGCTGGCGCTGTTCAAAAAAGTCGTCACCACCGAAGACGTGATGAATGACGTGGTTATGTGGCCGGGCGTGATGACCCGCCTGATGGCCTGCCCGCCGACCTGTGGTGCCGCCGCGGCGATCGTCTGCAGCGAGAAGTTCGCCAAGCAGCATGGCCTGCGCACTGACGTGCAGATCCTCGCCCAGTCGCTGACCACCGACCCGGCCGTCTCCTTCGATCCGCCTTCGATGATCAGCTACGTCGGCTTCCAGATGGCCCAGAACGCCGCGCAGAAAGTCTACGAGCAATCCGGCTTCGGTCCGGAAGACGTGCGCGCCGTGGAGCTGCACGACTGCTTCGCCCACAACGAGCTGCTGACCTATGAAGCCCTCGGCCTGTGCCCGATCGGCGGCGCCGAGAAGTTCATCCTCGACGGCGACAACACCTACGGCGGCAAGGTCATCACCAACCCGTCCGGCGGCCTGCTGTCCAAGGGTCACCCACTGGGCGCCACCGGCCTGGCCCAGTGCTACGAGCTGACCCATCAGTTGCGCGGTACCGCCGGTGCCCGTCAGGTTGAAGGCCTGAACATCGCCATGGCGCACAACCTCGGCCTGGGCGGCGCTTGCGTGGTGACCATGTTCGGCAAAAACTGAGGAGTGCCGAAGCTCCACGGCCAACCGTGGAGCCTGCGCCGCGGCCCTGACCAGAGCGGAGCCGCACGCGGAGCGTTGTCGTGCAATTACGCTGAACGAACGATTCCACATCTGTGACCTTGCGTTTAAATAGGGCGACCAAACGCTATGTCGCTCCGCCGGGCCCCTTCCGGCTCTCGCAGCCCGGCGGCCAATAAATAAAGAGGAAGCTACCGTGTCAGATCGTGAGTTCATGGAATTCGACGTCGTCATCGTCGGCGCCGGCCCTGCTGGCCTGTCCGCCGCCTGCCGACTCAAGCAGAAGGCCGCTGAAGCCGGTCAGGAGATCAGCGTCTGCGTGGTCGAAAAAGGTTCCGAAGTCGGCGCCCACATCCTCTCCGGTGCGGTATTCGAGCCGCGCGCGCTCAACGAGCTGTTCCCTGACTGGAAAGAGCTCGGTGCGCCGCTGAACACCCCGGTGGTGCGCGACGACATCTACATGCTGAAAAACGCCGACAGCGCGATCAAGGTGCCGAATCTGTTCGTGCCCAAGACCATGCACAACGAAGGCAACTACATCATCTCCCTCGGCAACCTGTGCCGCTGGCTGGCCCAGCAGGCCGAGAACCTCGGCGTCGAGATCTACCCAGGCTTCGCCGCCCAGGAAGCGCTGATCGACGAGCACGGCGTGGTGCGCGGCATCCTCACCGGCGACCTCGGCGTCGACCGTGAAGGCCAGCCGAAAGAGGGTTACTACACCCCGGGCATGGAGCTGCGCGGCAAGTACACGCTGTTCGCCGAAGGCTGCCGTGGCCATATCGGCAAGCAGTTGATCAAGCAGTTCAGCCTCGATTCCGAGGCCGACGCCCAGCACTACGGCATCGGCATCAAGGAAATCTGGGACATCGACCCGAGCAAGCACCAGCCGGGCCTGGTGGTGCACACCGCCGGCTGGCCGCTGGACGACCAGAACCCGGGCGGCTCGTTCCTCTATCACCTGGAAAACAACCAGGTGGTGGTCGGTCTGATCGTCGACCTGTCCTACTCCAACCCGTTCCTCTCGCCGTTCGACGAGTTCCAGCGCTACAAGCATCACCCGGTGATCGCCCAGCACCTGGAAGGCGGCAAGCGCGTGGCCTACGGCGCGCGGGCGATCTGCAAGGGCGGCCTGAATTCGCTGCCGAAGATGGTGTTCAAGGGCGGCGCGCTGATCGGCTGCGACCTCGGCACCCTCAACTTCGCCAAGATCAAGGGCAGCCACACGGCGATGAAGTCTGGCATGCTCGCCGCCGAGGCGGTGGCCGACGCGCTGCTGGCCGAGGGTCAGGGTGGCGACGAGCTGAGCGCCTATGTCGACGGCTTCAAGGCCAGCTGGCTGTACGACGAGCTGTTCCGCAGCCGCAACTTCGGCGCGGCGATGCACAAGTTCGGCGCCCTGCTCGGCGGTGCGTTCAACTACGTCGACCAGAACCTGTTCGGCGGCAAGATCCCGCTCACCCTGCACGACAACAAGCCGGACTACGCCTGCCTGAAGACCGCTGCCGAATCCCAGCGCATCGACTATCCGAAGCCGGACGGCAAGCTCAGCTTCGACAAGCTGAGCTCGGTATTCCTCTCCAACACCAACCATGAAGAGGAACAACCCTGCCACCTGAAGCTGACCGACCCGAACATCCCGATCGCCCAGAACCTGCCGCTGTACGACGAACCGGCGCAGCGCTACTGCCCGGCCGGCGTCTATGAAGTGGTCAGCAACGACGACGGCAGCAAGCGCTTCCAGATCAACGCGCAGAATTGCGTGCACTGCAAGACCTGCGACATCAAGGACCCGGCGCAGAACATCACCTGGGTCGCCCCGGAAGGCACCGGCGGGCCGAACTACCCCAACATGTAACAGGGCCCAACATGTAAGTCGGCCAAAGCCCCTCTCCCCATGAGAGGGGCTTTTGTTTACAGCAGGACGGGAAGCCTCCACACCGCCTGAATCGCTAGTACGTTCTCGTTTGGGAAGCACGCATGAGCATCAATGCCGCAGAACTCCAGCTGTATACCGAACACCGGGGCATAGACGTCCCGCTGCTCGACCACCTGCAATTCCGTTTCAAGCCCATCGACAGCGACGATCCACGTGCCGGCAATCTGGTGATCCAGATCGAGCCCTATCACCTGAACGGCTGGCAGAACGCCCATGGCGGCGTGATCATGACGCTGCTCGATGTGGCGATGGCCTTGAACGCCAGTCGCCTCGATGAAGAAAAGCGCGGCTGCGTAACCGTGGAAATGAAGAGCAACTTCCTCAAACCCGGCGGCAATATTGGGGAAATACTCGAAGCCATTGGCTCGGTACGTCACAGCACTTATTCGCTGGCGTTTTGCGAAGCGGAATTGCGCAACGGCAAGGGCGAACTGATCGCCACCGCCTCCGGAACTTTCAAATACATCAATAAGGCTCGCCCCAAAGGCCGCACCTGAACCACGTCGAGTTAATTTCGGGCAGAGAATCATTCTTCTGTCCGGCCCCTGAGCAATCCACTCTTGGGTAAATACCCCGACTCGCAGCAGCCCCGCCCCGCTCCAGCGCCACCTAACTCCGCGGCCCCGCCATCCGCAGTGGGAACCTGCCCCAGCCCCTCTGGCTGGGCTTTTCCAGGAAACTGGTTATACTTTGGGAAGTTGCCAACAGCAGCTGTACTAATTAGCGATTTATCGCTACAGCTTGGTCACTCAGCCCATCGAGCAACTAAGCCATCCAATGTAGTGCCCATCCGCACCATCAAGAAAGATAACAACAGGGCACTCCAACAGTCCTGCTCTTGGTAGCTAAGACAGTGAGACTTCGGACCTCACGCGTTACCAGCACTTAAAGACCAACAACGGAAAACTACGTGACGAAAGACGAACTGCGCGCCGAACTCGAGCGCCAGGCGCAGCGTTACAAGGAAGTTTATGGCGGGGAAGTCATTACCTACGCCGCCCAACCGGATCCGGAGCGCAAAGCCTGGCGCAAGAAATCTAGCCTTCTCGACCAAGCCTTCGAGAAAGAACTGGAAAAAATCAAAAAGGATCAGCAAGCCCGCATGGACGAGCAGAGCAGCCAGTAATCCGCGCGGGCTCCAGCCGGGGAAGCTGGAGCCCGCCCGAGCGGCGCCACCTTAGCGCCGCTTGCCACCCAGCAGCGAGCCCATCAGGCCACGCACCAGTTGCCGGCCCAGTTGATTGGCCGCCTGCCGCACCGCCGTCTTCATGGCCTGACTGGCCAGGCTGCCGAGCAGCTCACCGGCCATGCCGCCCAGCCCGCTGTCCACCCCCTTCTCCGCCGGTTTGACCGGCACGTCCAGTTCCCGACTCGCCACGGTGCGGTTGGTCAAGCGTTCGTAGGCCGACTCGCGGTCGATAGGCTTGTCGTAACGCCCAGCCAACGGCGACTGGCGGATCAGCGCCTCACGCTCGCCCGCCGAGAGCGCGCCGATGCGCGACTGCGGCGGCGCGATGGCCACCCGCTGCACCATGGCCGGCGTGCCCTTCTCCTCCAGGGTACCGACCAACGCCTCGCCTATGCCCAGCTCGGTGAGCACATCGAGAGCATTGAAGGCCGGGTTGGGGCGGAAACCATCGGCCACCGCGCGCAGGGACTTCTGCTCCTTGGCGGTGAACGCACGCAAGCCATGCTGGATGCGCAGGCCGAGCTGGGCCAACACGTCATCGGGCAGGTCGCCCGGCGACTGGGTGATGAAATACACCCCCACGCCTTTCGAGCGAATCAGCCGCACCACCTGCTCCAGACGCTCCTGCAGCGCTTTCGGGGTGCCGCTGAAGAGCAGATGGGCCTCGTCGAAGAACAGCGCCAGCACCGGCTTGTCGGCATCGCCGCGCTCCGGCAACTGCTCGAACAACTCGGCCAGCAGCCACAGCAGGAAGGTCGCGTAGACCTTCGGCGCCTCGTGCACCAGGCGGCTGGCGTCGAGCAGATGGATACGCCCGCGGCCATCGGCCGCCGGCTGCAGGATGTCCTCCAACTGCAGCGCCGGCTCGCCGAACAGCGCCTCGGCGCCTTGTTGCTCGAGGGTGGCCAGGCGGCGCAACAGCGCCTGGCTGGAACCGCCGGTGAACAGCGCGCGGTCTTCGCCGAGCACTTCGGGATGATCCTTGAGGTGATTGAGCAGCGCCTTGAGGTCCTTCAGGTCGAGCAACAACAGGCCCTCGCGATCGGCGACCTGGAACGCGGCGTAGAGCGCGGCCTGCTGGCTGTCGGTGAGTTCCAGCAGGTTGCTCAGCAGCAGCGGCCCCATCTCGCTGAGCGTGGTGCGCAGCGGATGGCCGCTTTGTCCCTGGATGTCCCACAGGGTCACCGGATAAGCCTTGGCCTGATAATTCAGCCAGGGCATGGCCGCCACCCGCTCGGCCACCTTGCCCTGCGGATTGCCGGCCGCGCCGAGGCCGCAGAGATCGCCCTTGATATCGGCGGCGAATACCGCCACCCCGGCGTCGCTAAAGGTTTCCGCCAGACGCTGCAGAGTCACGGTCTTGCCCGTGCCGGTGGCGCCGGCCACCAGGCCGTGGCGGTTGGCCAGGCGCAGCGACTGCGCAACCGGCTGACCCGCAGGATCGGCACCGAGAATGAAGGAATTAGACGCAGACATATTGCCACTCCCTGATTTAAAGCTTGGCCGGATTAGGTCGATACACAGGACCTCTCCCATGCTCGGGCATGGGGCGCCAGGACTGCCCTAAGACTGGTGCCGGAATTCAATGGACGCAAGCCATGACCAACAACCTCAAGTTCAGCCACAAGATTCTGCTGGCCGCCGCCCTGGTGGTCACCGCCGCCATTGCCCTGTTCACCCTGTACAACGACTACCTGCAACGCAACGCCATCCGCGCCAATCTGGAAAACTACCTGCATGAGATGGGCGACGTGACCGCCAGCAACATCCAGAACTGGCTCTCCGGGCGCATTCTGCTGGTCGAAAGCATGCAGCAGAACATCGAGCAGGATCCCAGCCCCGAGCACACCCAGAGCTCGCTGTCGCACAAGGCCCTGAGCCAGTCGTTCGGCCTGACCTACATCGGCGGCGCCGACGGCTCCTTTCTGGTGAGCCCGCCGACCCAGATGCCGGCCGACTACGACCCGCGCACGCGCCCCTGGTACAAGGATGCCCTGGCCGCCGGCCAGACCGTGCTCACCGAACCCTATCTGGACATGGTGTCCCATGAACTGGTGGTGTCCATCACCACGCCGCTCAGACAAGCCGGGCAGATCACCGGGGTGGCCGGCGTCGACCTGAGCCTGCAGACCCTGACCCAGATCATCAATTCGCTGGACTTCGGCGGCATGGGTTACGCCTTCCTGATCAGCAGCGATGGCAAGATCCTGGTGCATCCGAACAAGGATCTGGTGATGAAAAACCTCAAGGATCTCTACCCGCAGAACACGCCGACGATCGGGGCGGCGATCAGCGAGGGCGAACTGGACGGCCAGGTGCGCATCCTCACCTTTGCCCAGGTCAAAGGCCTGCCGTCGGTGAACTGGTATGTCGGCCTGTCGGTCGACAAGGCCAAGGCCTACGCCATGCTCAGCGAGTTCCGCACCTCGGCGATCATCGCCACGCTGATCGCCGTGGTCAGCATCATCCTCCTGCTGAGCATGCTGCTTCGCGTGCTGATGCAGCCCCTGCACATCATGGGCCGCGCCATGCAGGACATCGCCCAGGGCGAAGGCGACCTGACCAAGCGCCTGAGCATCCACAACCGCGACGAGTTCGGCGAGCTGGCCAGCGCCTTCAACCGCTTCGTCGAGCGCATTCACGGCTCGATCCGCGAAGTCTCCTCCGCCACCCACCAGGTCAACGAGGTGGCCACCTTGGTAGTCAATGCCTCCAATGCCTCGATGCTCAACTCCGACGAGCAGGCCAGCCGCACCAACAGCGTCGCCGCGGCCATCAACGAACTGGGCGCCGCCGCCCAGGAAATCGCCCGCAACGCCGCCGACGCCTCGCACCAAGCCTCGGATGCCCGCCATCAGGCCGAAGATGGGCGGCAGGTGGTGGAGAAAACCATCCAGGCCATGAACGAGTTGTCCGCCAAGATCAGCGCCTCCTGCGCCAATATCGAGACGCTCAACAGCAAGACGGTGAACATCGGCCAGATCCTCGACGTGATCAAAGGCATCTCCGAACAGACCAACCTGCTCGCCCTCAACGCCGCCATCGAGGCCGCGCGCGCCGGCGAAGCCGGCCGCGGTTTCGCCGTGGTCGCCGACGAGGTGCGCAACCTCGCTCACCGCACCCAAGAGTCGGCGCAGGAAATCCACAAGATGATCGAGGAGCTGCAGGTCGGCGCCCGTGAGGCGGTCAACACCATGACCGAGAGCCAGCGCTACAGCGAGGAAAGCGTGCAGATCGCTAACCGCGCCGGCGAGCGCCTGGGCAGCGTGACTCAGCGCATCGGCGAGATCGACGGCATGAACCAATCGGTCGCCACCGCCACCGAAGAACAGACCTCGGTGGTCGAATCGCTGAACATGGACATCACCGAGATTAACGTGCTCAACCAGGATGGCGTGCAGAATCTGCAATCTACCCTGCGCGCCTGCGGCGATCTGGGCCAGCAGGCCACGCGCCTGAAGCAACTGGTGGACAGCTTCCGCATCTGAACAATCCCGGTCTGTAGGGTGGAAAACCGCGCAGCGTTTTCCACCGTTGGTGGATGTGCAAGGCGACATCCACCCTACGACCGAGCCCGACCTACTGTTCTACTTCTCCGGACCGCGTTTCGCGGTCCTTGCGCTGCAACTCCTCCCACAACTGCGCGGCACCGGGGAACTCGGTGCCGTGTTCGTCGCCCAGGGCCTCTGGGTCGTAACGTCGGACACAACCCTCGCCCAGGGTCGGCGGCGGGCTGGCTGTGGCACGGTCGAATGGATCAGACATGGCGGTTACCTCCTGCGGCGGAGTATGCGCGCACCGCCGGAAACGGAAGCATCCGTAAAACCGATTGAATTAAGCGCAAATTTATACTTTTTATTGATCGTTTTGCTTTCCAGAATGGCGCCATCCCCTGACATTCTGGAGGCACAGCATGATCATCCGTCCTTCCGCCGAACGCGGCCGCTCCCAGCTGTCCTGGCTGAATAGCCAACACAGTTTTTCCTTCGGCCATTATTACGACCCGCACCATCAGGGTTTCTCGCACCTGCTGGTGATCAACGACGACCAGGTCGCGCCCGGCGGCGGCTTCGCCCAGCACGGCCACCGCGACATGGAAATCATCAGCTACGTGCGTAGCGGCACCCTGGCCCACCGCGACTCGCTCGGCACCGAGGAGCACATCCGTGCCGGCGAGTTCCAACTGATGCGCGCCGGCAGCGGCATCCAGCACAGCGAATTCAACGCCTCGCAAAGCGAGCCGGTGCATTTCCTGCAGATCTGGATCAAGCCGGCCCAGCGCGGCCTGCCGCCGAGCTACCAGCAGCGCGCCTTCCCGCGTCAGGATGGGCTGCAGGCCATCGCCACGCCCGACGGCGCCGACGGCACCCTGCAGATCGCCCAGGATGCGACGCTGTACCGCTGGCAGGGCGAACGCCTCGACTACCAGCCGCAGGGGGGCCGCTGGCTGTACCTGCATCTGCTGGAAGGCAAGCTCGCCGGAGAAGCTGTGGCCTTGCGCGCAGGCGACGGCCTGCTGATCTGCGAGTGCGAAGCCTTGCATCTGCAGGGCCAGGGCGAGGCGCTGCTGTTCGACCTGCCGGCCGAGTAAGCGCCCGCTCAGGGTCTAAGCAGAGCGGCGGGCCAGGCCGGCCCGCCCGCTCAGGACGGTCAGTCGAACAGCACCGTCTTGTTGTCGTGGACCATCACCCGATCCTCCAGGTGCGAGCGCAAGCCGCGCGCCAGCACGCGCTTTTCCACATCCTTGCCGAGCCGCACCATGTCCTCGATGCTGTCGCGATGGGTCACGCGGGCCACGTCCTGCTCGATGATCGGACCGGCATCCAGCTCTTCGGTGACATAGTGGCAGGTGGCACCGATCAGCTTCACCCCGCGCAGCGCCGCCTGGTGATAAGGCTTGGCGCCGACGAACGAGGGCAGGAAGCTGTGGTGGATGTTGATCACCTGGCCGGCATACTCACGACAGATCTGCGGCGGCAGGATCTGCATGTAGCGCGCCAGCACCACCACATCGGCCTGATGCTCGCGCACCAGACGCGCCACCTCGGCAAAGGCCGGCTCCTTGTCCTGCGGATTGACCGGCACATGGCAAAACGGAATGCCATGCCACTCAACCATGCTGCGCAGGTCGTTATGGTTGGAGATCACGCAGGGGATCTCGCAATCCAGTTCGTCGCTGTGCCATCGGTGTAGCAGGTCGGCCAGGCAGTGCGACTCGCGGCTAGCCATCAGCACCACGCGCTTCTTCTGCGCTGAATCGGTTACCCGCCACTCCATGGAAAACTCGCGGGCGATGGGGGCGAAGGCCTGGCGAAAGCCATCGAGATCGAAAGGCAGGGAGTCCGCACGAATCTCGTGACGCATGAAGAACCAGCCGCTCTGATTATCCGAATGATGGCTCGCCTCGGTAATCCAGCCGTTATAGGTGGCCAGGAAGCTGCTGACCTTGGCGACGATGCCGACGCCATCCGGGCAAGCGATAACCAGCCGAAAAGTGCGCATGAACAAACTCCAGAACTCGTGCAAAGGCGGCCATTCTAGCCACAGCCCGGGAAAACTGCAGTAACACCGGCAGCCCACCCCATCTGACCGTCAGCGCAACTAGCAGCGCGTCGCGTCATGCAGGTGGGTATCGATGGTTAATGCCAGCAATTAGTCCATGCCCAGCGCAAGGGTTTGTCCATATATGTCGACTTGATGAAAGACCGATCTAATTCAATTCGAGCAATCATCTGAAGGAGTCTAGAGCCCCACTAGCAGTGTTCTTGAACAGCAAAATCGTTAATTAGTGCAAAACTTTTCAAAGTTATTTACTTGCGGAAATTGCCTGACTATTATTGATTCACTTACCACTGCCACCACTACTCGAGTTAAGGTAAACCCAATGTCGCTGATCAGTGAATACCGCGCCGCCGAAGCGTCCATCAAAGAACTCCAAGAGCGCCTGAAAAGCCTCTCGCAAGATGAAAAACTGAAGAAAGAACTGGAATTCGAAGGCAAACTCCGCACCCTGATGGGTGAGTACTCCAAGTCCCTGCGTGACGTCATCGCCATCGTGGACCCGGACGCTGGCATCGCCAAGGCACCGCGCGCCGCCAAGGCGGCTGGCAGCAAGCGGGCCCGCAAGGTCAAGCAATACAAGAACCCGCACACCGGTGAAGTGATCGAAACCAAAGGCGGCAACCACAAGACGCTAAAAGAGTGGAAAGCCAAGTGGGGCGGCGATGTCGTCGAAGGCTGGGCCACTCTGCTGGGTTAAGCGGCGCACCCACTCGGCGCCCTCAGCGAGCAATAAAAAACGCCAGCACTGCTGGCGTTTTTTATTGCTCGACAGTTACCTCACCCCACCCGTGTAACACCAGTACTCTCTATTTATAAGCCGTAGCTCTGACGTAATTGCTGGGCATATTCACGCCACTCACCCAGCAGCTGCCGCTGGCCGCTCGAGGCATTTTCCAGGGCAGCTGCCAGCGCCATCTCAAAACTCGCGAGGGTATTAGGTGCGCCCCACTCCTGTGCACTCAGTCGGTTTTGGCAGAATTCCCGCCAGCGTGACTGTTCGGTCGCCGCCAAAGTTTCCGGAAAGTTGCGCGCCCGATAACGAAACAGTAATTCCGCTAAGCGTGGGTCATCGAACAGCCAGTCTTCACGTCCAAGGCTTTGCGGTTCGGCACGCCGCACCCGTTCGCACAGACGGCGATCACGCTCGCCGAGGAAGCCGTCATATAACTGCTGTTCGGGATCCTCGCTGGGGGTGAACTCATCCTCGCCATACAGGGCCTGCAACTTGCCCTGCCACAGCGTCTGCGTCTCGCGCAGCCGTTCGACGCGTGCCAGGCACTCCTGCAGATCCAATTGCAGGCGCTGGCAATCGACGTCACGCAGCACATTCAGCGGCGCCACCACCGGACAACGGTTGATGTGCAGCAACTTCAGCGGCACCGGCAGTTCACCGGCGGCCAGTTCGTCGCGGCGGGTATAGAGCAGACGCCGCAGGCTGTCGGCATCCTGTTCCAGCAACGGCGCCGGGTTGGCCTGCAGATCGCAGACGATCAGGGCGTTGCGATTGCGCGGATGCCAGGCCAGCGGCAGGACCACGGCGAGATAATGCCGCGCCGCAGAAAACCGCCCGGAGATATGCACCAGCGGTTGCAACAGGCGAACCTGGTCGAGCACCCGCTGTTTGCTGCGCAGTTGGTAGAGGTAGTCGTACAACTTGGGTTGGCGCTCGCGGACCAACCGCGCCAGGGCGATGGTGGCGCGCACGTCCGACAAGGCGTCGTGAGCCTGACCATGTTCCAGACCGTTGGCCGCGGTGAGGCGCTCCAGCTTGAGGGTGACGCGGCCGTCCTCCTCGGGCCAGTGGATGCCTTCCGGGCGCAGGGCATAGGCGGTGCGCACCACATCGATCAGGTCCCAGCGACTGTTGCCGCCCTGCCATTCGCGGGCGTAGGGGTCGAAGAAGTTGCGGTACAGACTGTTGCGCGTCACTTCATCGTCGAAGCGCAAACTGTTGTAGCCCGCCCCACAGGTGCCCGGAGTCGCCAACTCGCGGTGCACGTGGGTCATGAACTCGGCCTCGCCGAGGCCCTGTTCGGCCAGACGCCCGGGACTGATGCCGGTGATCAGGCAGGCGGCCGGATGCGGCAGGATGTCGTCGCTCGGCCGGCAATACAGATTGAGCGGCTCGCCGATCTCATTCAACGCCTCATCGGTACGGATGCCGGCGACTTGCAAGGGCCGGTCGCGGCGCGGGTCGATGCCAGTGGTTTCGTAGTCGTACCAGAAGATGCTGGCGCTCACGGAAAGCTCCTGAAGGGGTGGGCCGCGGCAGTTTAGAAGCTATCCCCGACAGAGGCGAGGCCGCGGCAGCGCACCGAGAGCAGCGTCGCCTGCGCCGACCTTGTCGCTGGCCCGGCTGTGCCGCTAGCATGCGCCCAGATAACCGCACACGGATCGTCAGCATGCGCGCCAAGCTTGCCCCCCATTGCCCTGCGGTGATCGCCGCCCCTGCCCAGGCTTAGCCGATGGCCGTCAACGCTGTCTCTGCCGCGCCCGAGCGCCCGCTGGATACCCGCTTGCGGGTGGAAACCCCGGAAGGCATCGACCTGCTGCTGCGCCCCGCCGGCCTGGTGCCGCGCGCGCTGGCCTTTGCCATCGACTTGGCGATCCGCGGCGTGGTGCTGGTGGCGCTGTTCTACGTCCTGGCCCTGCTCGGCCAGTTCGGCATGGGGCTCGGCGCGATCCTGCTGTTCCTCATCACTTGGTGGTACATGGTGTTGTTCGAGGTGCTCAACCAGGGCCGCACGCCGGGCAAGCAGCTGCTGGGCCTGCGCGTGGTCCACGATGACGGCACCCCGGTCGGCTGGGCCGCCGCGCTAACCCGCAACCTGCTGCGCGTCGTCGACCTGCTGCCATTCGCCTACACCCTGGGGATTCTCAGCTGCCTCGCCCATCCGGCGTTCAAGCGCCTCGGCGATCTCGCCGCCGGCACCCTGGTGGTCTACCGCGATGTAGCACCGAGTCGCCCACAGCTGGCGGACGCCGAGCCGCTGCACCCGCCCTTCCCGCTCAGCCTCGGCGAGCAGCGCGCACTGCTCGGCTTCGCCGAGCGCAGGGGCCAGCTGTCCGCACCGCGCCGCGCCGAACTGGCGGCGATCCTCGCCGAGCCCCTGGCGGTGCCGGCCGAACAGGCCGAGTCGCAGATCAACCGCATCGCCCGCGGCTTGCTGGGGCCGAGATGAAACAGAGCCTGTTCGAAAGCCGCCATCAGGCCAGCTGGCAGCGCTTCAGCGAGCAACTGGACGCCCTCGAACGCGGCAAGGCCGAACGCGCCGCCTGCGTCAACTTCGCCGCCGACTACCGCCAGCTCTGCCAGCAGTTGGCGCTGGCCCGCGAGCGCGGTTACAGCAGTCATCTGGTCGACCAGTTGCAGCAACTGGCGATGCGTGGCCATCAGCAGTTCTACCGGCACCGCAGCCCGCTCGGCGCCCAGCTGCTCGGTTTTTTCCTCGCCGGTTTCCCGCGTCTGGTACGCCGAGAATGGCGCTGCGTGCTGAGCGCCAGCCTGCTGTTCTTCGGCAGCCTGGGCGGCATGGGCGTGCTGGTTTACCTATTCCCCGATCTGGTTTACAGCCTGATCGGCCCCGAGCAGGTCGCCGCCATGGAGGCCATGTACGACCCCGACGCCAGCCGCCTCGGGCGTTTCGGCGAGCGCGACTCCGGCGACGACTGGATGATGTTCGGCTTCTACATCATGAACAACATCGGCATCGCCTTTCAGACCTTCGCCAGCGGCCTGCTGTTCGGCCTCGGCAGCCTGTTCTTCCTGCTCTTCAACGGCCTGATGATCGGCGCCGTCGCCGGCCACCTGACGGAGATCGGCTACACCCAGACCTTCTGGTCGTTCGTCATCGGCCATGGTGCCTTCGAGCTGACCGCCATCGCCCTGGCCGGCGCCGCCGGTCTCAAGCTCGGCTGGGCGCTGCTGGCACCCGGCCGCCTGCCGCGCGGCGAAGCCCTGCGCCTGGCCGCCAAGCCCGCCGTGCAACTGGTTGGCGGCGCCACCCTGTTCCTGTTGATCGCCGCCTTCATCGAGGCCTACTGGTCATCGATGACCTTCACCACGGCAGGGGTCAAGTACGCGGTCGGCGCCGGCCTGTGGCTGCTGGTGCTGGTCTACCTGCTGTTCGCCGGACGAGGCTCGCATGCGCCTGACTGACGCCAGCCTCGCCATCCGCCCGCGCAGCGCCTGGGAAGCCCTCGACCTCGGTGTGCTGCTGGCGCGCCGGCATGCCGGTCTGCTGATGGCCAGCTGGGCGCTGCTCAGCCTGCCGATCTTCGCCCTGCTCAGCCTGCTGCTGTGGGATTACCCGAGCGTCGCGCTGCTGCTGTTCTGGCTGCTCAAACCGGCCTTCGAACGTCTGCCGCTGCATGTCCTTTCCCACGCGCTGTTCGGCGACGTGCCGACGCTCCGCGAAGCGCTGCGCGCCTGGCCGCGCCTGCTCAAGCCGCAGCTGCTGGCCAGCCTGCTCTGGCGGCGCCTGAGTCTGACCCGCAGCTTCGACCTGCCGGTGCTGCAGCTCGAAGGCCTGCATGGTGCCGCACGCAGCCGGCGCCTGGCGGTGCTCGGCCAGGGCGACGGCGGCGCGCGCTGGCTGACCCTGGTCGGCATGCATATCGAGGGCGCGCTGTGGCTGGGCCTGGTCACCCTGCTGTATCTGCTGCTGCCGCAACAGATCGAGCTCGACTGGGACTGGCAGCGTTTGCTGGAGCAAGGCTCGGACGACTGGTTGTGGCTGGAACACCTGTCCAACCTGCTCTACGCCCTGGTGCTGATCGTCTGGGAACCGGTCTATGTCGCCTGCGGCTTCACTCTTTATCTCAATCGCCGCACCGTCCTCGAGGCCTGGGACATCGAGTTGGTGTTCCGCCGCCTGCGCCAGCGCCTGACCGGCATCGCCTATGCCCTGCTGCTCGGCGCCGGCCTGCTGTTGCTGCAACCGCCGAGCGATGCCTGGGCCGCCGGCGCCAGCAGCTGCCCGCTGCCGCTCGACGATCCGCAAGGCCCGCAGACTGCGCGCCTGCTGCACCAGCCGCTCACCAGCCAGGCGGCGCATGAGGCCATCGGCCAACTGCTCGACCAGCCGCCGTTCGAGAACCGCGAAACCGTCACCCGCTGGCGCTTCGGCGAGGAGCCGCAAACGCAGAAACCCGACCCGGAAGACCCCAGCAACCTGGCGCGGCTGCTCGAGCGCTGGCTCGAACATCTGGCGCAGGTCTTCGAGGTGCTGCTCTGGGCGCTGCTGCTCAGCCTGCTGGTGCTGCTGGGCTGGCGCTACCGCGACTGGCTGCAGACCTTCGCCGGCCGCCTGCACCTGCCGCAACGCCGGCAGCGGGCGGCGCCGGCGCAGCTGTTCGGCCTGGAAGTGACGCCGGAAAGCCTGCCCGCGGATGTCGCCGGCGCGGTCGAACGGCTGTGGGCCGAACAGCCGCGCGAGGCCCTCGGCCTGCTCTACCGCGCGTTGCTCAGCCGCCTGCTGCACGACTTCCGCCTGCCGCTGAACAGCGCGCACACCGAAGGCGAGGTGCTGGAGCTGGTGCAACAGCTGCAACAGGCCGAACTCAACCGCTTCAGCCAGGTGCTGACCCGCCACTGGCAGAACCTCGCCTACGGCCATCAACTGCCGCCGGCCAGCCTCAAGCGCGGCCTCTGCGAAGGCTGGCGCCGCTTGTTCCCACCGGGAGCCCTGGCATGAATCGGCGCGCCCGCTTGCTCCTCGCCGGCGCCCTGCTGCTGGCCCTCGGCCTGCTCGCCAGCCAGCTGCTCGAGCACCTGACGCCCTACCAGGAAACCCTCAAGCACGGCCCGACGCCCGAGGCGCGGGCCAACCCCTTCCTGGCCGCCGAACATTTCCTGCGCCAGCGCGGCATCCAGGTGCGGCGTGCCGACGGTTTGCAGGAACTGGCCAGCCTGCCGAGCAAGGGCCAGACCCTGCTGCTGCTCGGCGATCGCCGCAACATGACGCCGCGGCAGACCGCGCGGCTACTCGACTGGGCAGCCAAGGGCGGCCATCTGTTGTTCGTCGCCGAGCGCCTGTGGGACGAGGAGGACGGCAAGAGCGGCGACCTGCTGCTGGATCGGCTGGGCATCCAGCAGTCCCTCAGCGAAGACCTCGCCGAGCCGGCCGCGGACAGCCCCTCCACGCCGCCGGCCGATGCGGCAGACAGCGCCAGCGCCGCAGACGAGCACGGCGCAGAACAGGACCCGGATGAGCGCTACCCGCAGCTGACCAAGCTCTATCTGGAAAACGAAGGGGCCCCGGCCTATGTCGGCTTCGATACCGACTTCCACCTCTACGACGCCAACAACCGCGCCCACGCCTGGGCCAACAGCGGCCAAAGCACGCACATGCTGCAGCTCTACCACGGCGATGGCCTGATCACCGTGCTCAGCGATCCGTGGATCTGGCAGAACCGCGCCATCGGCGACTACGACAACGCCTGGCTGCTCTGGTACCTGACCCAGGACAGTGCGGTCACCCTGCTCTACCGCGCCGACCGCGACAGCCTGTTCAGCCTGCTGCTGCGCTATTTCCCGCAGGCGCTGGTAGCCCTGGCGCTGCTGCTCGCCCTCGCCCTGTGGGCCGCCGGCCAGCGCCAGGGGCCGCTGCTTGCGCCGGCCAGCCGCGCGCGCCGGCAACTGGAAGAACACCTGCGCAGCGGCGCCGACTTCCTCCTCCGCCGCAGCGGCCAGCACAGCCTGCTGCAGGCGCTGCAACGCGATATCCAGCGCCGCGCACGCCAGCGCCATCCCGGTTTCGAACGGCTCGACGTCGCCAGCCAGTGGCAGGTACTCGGCCGCCTCACGCGCCTGCCGTCCAGCGCCATCAGCCAAGCCATGCGGCCATTGCCGGCGCAGCGCCTTTCCGCCCACGATTTCACCCGCCAGGTCGCCCACCTGCAACATCTCAGGAATGCCCTATGAGCGAACACACGCCCGAATACCCGAGCAGCGACACCATCGGCAGCGTGCCGGCCAGCCCCGCCAGCAACCCGGCCGTGCAGCGCCAGCGTGCCAGCCAGCTGGCCCAGGCCCTGCGCCAGGAGCTGCAGAAGGCCGTGATCGGCCAGACCGCGGTGATCGACGATCTGCTCACCGCCCTACTCGCCGGCGGCCACGTGCTGGTCGAAGGCGTGCCCGGACTGGGCAAGACCCTGCTGGTGCGCGCCCTGGCGCGCTGCTTCGGCGGCGAGTTCGCGCGCATCCAGTTCACCCCCGACCTGATGCCCAGCGACGTCACCGGCCACGCCGTCTACGACCTGCAGTCCGAGCAATTCAAGCTGCGCAAGGGCCCGGTGTTCACCAACCTGCTGCTCGCCGACGAGATCAACCGTGCGCCGGCCAAGACCCAGGCAGCGCTGCTGGAGGTCATGCAGGAACGCCAGGTGACCCTCGAAGGCCGCCCACTGCCGGTGCCGCAGCCGTTCCTGGTGCTGGCGACGCAAAACCCGATCGAGCAGGAAGGCACCTACCCGCTGCCGGAAGCCGAGCTCGACCGCTTCATGCTCAAGCTGCGCATGGACTACCCGCAGGCCGACGAGGAGCTGGAGATGGTCCGCCAGGTGACCCGCTCGGCGCGCGCCGACATGCTCGAAGTGACACCGCTGCGTACGCTGCTGCAGGCCAAGGATGTGCTGGCGTTGCAGAAGATCGCCAGCGATCTGCCGCTCGACGAGCAGGTGCTCGACTACGCCGTGCGCCTGGCCCGCGCCACCCGCAGCTGGCCGGGACTGCTGATGGGCGCCGGGCCGCGCGCCTCGATCGCCCTGGTGCGCGGCGCCCGCGCCCGCGCGCTGCTGCGCGGCGGCGACTTCGTGGTGCCGGACGACATCAAGCGCTGCGCCCTGGCGGTGCTGCGTCACCGCGTGCACCTGTCGCCGGAGCTGGACATCGAAGGCCTGTCGGTCGATCAGGTGCTGCAACAATTGCTCGATCAGGTCCCCGCGCCGCGCCTATGAAACCCGCCCGCCCGCTGCTGGCGCTGCTCGCCGGCCTGCTCGTCCTCGCCCTGCTGCTCGGCAGCCTGGCGGCCCTGCATATTGCAGTGCCGCTGGTGCTGACCACCCTGTGGTGGGGCTTGCTGTTGGCCCTCGGCCTGCTCGCCGGGGTCGATGCCCTGTGGCTGCGCCGCCAGCCGTCGCCACGCCTCGAGCGCCAGCTGCCGGGCAATCTGTCGCTCGGGCGCTGGAGCGAGGTGCAGCTCAGCGTCCATCACCCCTACCCGCGCACCCAGTGGCTGGAGCTGTTCGATCACGTGCCGGAGGGCATGGCGATCGACCACCTGCCGCAGCGCCTCGTCCTGCACCCCGGCGAGGTCACCCACAGCCGCTACCGGGTCCGCCCGCTGATGCGCGGGCATTTCCATTTCCCCCGCTGCGAAATACAGCTGCCCAGCCCGCTGCGGCTGTGGCTGCAGCGCCGCGATCTGCCGCTGGCCGGCGAAACCCGCGTCTACCCTGACTTCGCCCGCCTGTATGGCGCCCAGCTGATGGCAGTCGAGCACTGGCTCAACCAGCTCGGCGTGCGCCAGCGCCAGCGCCGCGGCCTGGGCCAGGAATTCCATCAGCTGCGCGAGTTCCGTGACGGCGACACCCTGCGGCAGATCGACTGGAAGGCCACCGCGCGCAAGCGCACGCCGATCGCCCGCGAATACCAGGACGAACGCGACCAGCAGATCGTCTTCCTGCTCGACTGCGGGCGGCGCATGCGCAGCCAGGACGGCGACCTCGCGCACTTCGACCATGCCCTCAACGCCTGCCTACTGCTCAGCTACGTGGCCCTGCGCCAGGGCGACGCGGTGGGCCTGGCGACCTTCGCCGGCGAACAGCCGCGCTACCTGCCGCCGGCCAAGGGCCAGGCGCAGCTCAGCGTGCTGCTCAATGCGGTCTACGACCTGCGCTGCAGCCAGCGCCCGGCTGACTTCGCCGCAGCCGCCAACCAGCTGCTCAGCCGCCAGCGCCGCCGTGCCCTGGTGGTAGTGGTGACCAACCTGCGCGACGAAGACGACGAGGAGCTGCTCGGCGCGGTGCAGCGCCTGAGCCGCCAGCACCGGGTACTGATCGCCAGCCTGCGCGAGGAAGTGCTCGACCGCCTGCGTCATGCGCCGGTGCAGAACTTCGAGGATGCGCTCGCCTACTGCGGCACGCTGGACTACCTCAACGCCCGCGCCGGCCTGCACGAACGCCTGGCCGCCCACGGCCTGCCGGTGCTCGACGCGCGCCCGAGCGAGCTCGGGCCGCAGCTGGTCGGCCGCTATCTGGCGTGGAAAAAGGCTGGGGTGCTGTAGCGGCGCAGTGGCGTAGGATGGGTTAGCGGCGCTAGGCACGATCCGCACAGCCAGTAAAAACTGGCCGCGCCGCGTAACCCATCATGGAGGCCCCGCAGCGTCGATTCGATGGGTATCGCTGCGCTCAACCCATCCTACGATTCCGCATCGCGGATTGGTGCGCCCGTCCGTACGCACCAAGGACATCCCGTCGCGCTTATGCGGAAGCGGCGTAGCTGTGGAAGCTGAAGTAATAACGCAGCGCCTCGACCATTTCGATGTAATCGGCCGGCGGCGCCACCAGGGCGAAGCCGGAATCGAAGCCGCCGGGGGTGACATCCTCGCGGCACCACTGGCAGGTGGCGCTGAAGTCGATGAAACGCAGGCCATCCTGACCGGGAATCTTCAGGCGCAGATCGAAACGCGCGCCCACCAGCATCGGCAACTGGCTGATCAGCATCAACCCATCCAGCGAGACATTGCCGATGTAGCCCATTGGCTTGTCGGTGATGCGGTTGAAGACTTTCAGGTAATACGGCAACTGGTGGCGTTCGATTCGACGTTCAATTCGCATGATGGCAAACCGTGTAATGGCAAATCGCTACTTAGCTTTCGAGTATGCCCGCTCGAATGACGGGAAACCAGCCCCTATCCACAGCGCTGGACAACTCGCTCGCGCAATTGACGCTGAACGGCGCTGATCTCGGCGTCGCTGTAATACACCCGCTGGCCGGCGGCATCCTCGTGGTAATAACGCCCGCCCTGGGAAACCTGCTCCAGCTGGTCACGCAGCTTGCTGCACTCCTGCTCGCGCTTGGCCTGGCGCTCGCTGCTCTGGCTTGTCGCCTGCTCCTGTTCCTGCCGCCGTGCGTCATAGAAACGCTCGGTGCGCGCCTCGCGCTCGCGGGTGGCGGCATCGCGCTCGACCACCTGCGGTTTGACCTCGACCTGCTCGGCCCCCGCCTGCGGACGCTGGTCGAAATGCACCTGACCCTGGGCATCGGTCCAGCGATAGATCTCCGCCGACGCCAGACCCGGCAGCACGGTGACGGACAGCAGCACAGTGCACAACAATTGACGCATGATCATCCTCCCTGAAACCACCCCCTGAGCTTAGCGCCGCGCCAAGGCCGCTCAAGCCAGCCGCGACCGGCGGTTGGCCGGACCTGTCAGAGGGTTGCCGGCGATGTCCTGGCCGCTTCCGCACGGTCGATCCGGCCGAGCTGCCGCAAGGTATCCAGCCGCGCGCGGGCGCGATAGGCGTACTCGCTGCTGGGGTAGCGGGCAATGATGAATTGATAGGTCTGCGCCGCATCGACGAACAGGTTCTGCCGCTCCAGGCACTGGCCGCGCAGCAGCGAGACCTCCGGCTGGATATAGCCGCGCGAGCGACTCTTGCGCTCGACCTGGGACAGCTCGAGCATCACCCGCTCGCAATTGCCGCGGCCGTACTCGCGGTAGGCGTTGTTCAGGTGGTAATCCATCGACCAGCGGGCACACCCCACGGCGCTCAGGGCCAGGGTCAAGAGCAGCAAGATTCGCATGACAAGTCCTCCAATGCGCAGGTTATCGGCCAGCCGCGGTAAAACTGCAGCCCGCGCTCGCGGCGCCCCTGCAACACGAGCATATCCTCCGATTGGAACTGCACCGCCGTCCTTGGCTGCGGTGCGGCGGCCTGACTAGACTGGCCCGGCAGCCCATCCGCCCTGGAGATGTCATGCCGTTCACCCGCTCGCTGCTGTTGTCTGGCTGCCTGTTGACCGGCGCTCTCATGCTGAGCGCCTGTTCGCCGACCACCCCGCTGTTCGTCGCCCAGCTCACCACCCAGGAGGTGGCCGAGTACAAGACCCTGAAAAGCCAGCGCATGACCGCCGCCATCGAGGAAGAAGGCGACCTGCTGACCTACAGCGCCCAAGCCATCCGCGACGCCAAGAGCGCCCAGGCCGAACAGCTGTACCTGGACGGCTATCGCGACCGCAAACTGAGCGACGAGGTGCGCGCCATCGCCCTCTACCAGATCGGCCTGATCTACATGAGCCGCTACAACGATCAGCGCGACGACCCCAAGGCGCTCAACTATCTCAATCGGGTGCGCAACGAGTTTCCCCAGACCCAGGCCGCCGGCCGCAGCGCCGAACGCATCGTGCTGATCAGCCGGCGCGCCCAGGAGCCAGTGCAGCAGAGCGCCCGCGAGCGGCTGGCGCACTGGCAGCCGAGCCAGAACCTCGACCTGTACAAACCCAGCCTCGACCCGGACATGACCCTGCTGTCGCGCCGCGCGGTGCTGAAGAACCGTACCGCCGAGGCCGAGGAACTGTACCTGCTGGCGGTCAACGACAGCGGCGTGCCGGCGGACATCAAGACCAAGGCGCTGTACCAACTCGGGCTTATGTACCTGGTCGCGGACAACCCGCAGGCCAACCGCGACAAGGCCATCGGCTACCTGCGCCGCCTGCTGGCGCAGTACCCGGACAGCGAGCTGGCCGACAAGGCCGCCCGCCATCTCGACCAGGCGCTCAACCAGGGCGACTGAACACCAGATGGCGCAGGGTCGGCTTCAGCGCCGCAGGGGGATGTCGCTTTGTACATCCACCGCTGCGGTGGTGGAAAACGCTTCGCGGTTTTCCACCCTACGCCCGTAGGTTGGCGTTGAGCGCAGCGATACCCAACAAGCGGAGTTTCCGGTTGCCGAAGATGGGTAGTGCGCCGCGCGCATGACTACAGGAAAAGGGAGGTGTAGCCTCGGCTTCTGCTCTAAACCTGGAGTCCCGCGCATGACCTTCCGCCGCACCAAAATCGTCGCCACCCTCGGCCCCGCCAGCAACTCTCCCGAAGTCCTCGAACAACTGATCCTCGCCGGCCTCGACGTCGCCCGCCTGAACTTCTCCCACGGCACCCCGGACGAGCACAAGGCGCGTGCCCGCCTGGTGCGCGAGATCGCCGCCAAGCACGGGCGTTTCGTCGCCCTGCTCGGCGACCTGCAGGGCCCGAAGATCCGCATCGCCAAGTTCGCCAACAAGCGCATCGAACTGGCCGAGGGCGACCGTTTCCGCTTCTCCGTCAGCCACCCGCGCGACGCCGGCAACCAGGAGGTGGTAGGCATCGACTACCCGGATCTGGTCAAGGATTGCCGCGTCGGCGACGAACTGCTGCTCGACGACGGCCGCGTGGTGATGCGCGTCGAGTCCACCACTGCCGATGAACTGCACTGCGTGGTGCTGATCGGCGGCCCGCTGTCCGATCACAAGGGCATCAACCGCCGCGGCGGCGGCCTCACCGCGCCGGCGCTGACCGCCAAGGACAAGGCCGACATCAAGCTGGCCGCCGAGATGGAACTGGACTACCTGGCGGTGTCCTTCCCCCGTGACGCGGCGGACATGCAGCTGGCCCGCCGCCTGCGCGACGAGGCCGGTGGTAGCGCCTGGCTGGTGGCGAAGATCGAACGCGCCGAAGCGGTGGCCGACGACGAGACGCTGAACGGCCTGATCCGCGCCAGCGATGCGGTGATGGTGGCGCGCGGCGACCTCGGCGTGGAAATCGGCGACGCCGAGCTGGTCGGCATCCAGAAGAAGATCATTCTGCATGCGCGGCGCCACAACAAGGCGGTGATCACCGCCACGCAGATGATGGAGTCGATGATCCACAGCCCGATGCCGACCCGCGCGGAAGTCTCGGATGTGGCCAACGCCGTGCTCGATTATACCGACGCGGTGATGCTCTCGGCCGAGAGCGCCGCCGGCGAATACCCGGTGGAAGCGGTCACGGCCATGGCGCGCATCTGCCTCGGCGCGGAGAAACACCCGACCAGCCAGAAATCCAGCCACCGCCTCGGCCAGGCCTTCGAGCGCTGCGACCAGAGCGTGGCGCTGGCGACCATGTACACCGCCAACCACTTCCCCGGGGTGAAGGCGATCATCAGCCTCACCGAGAGCGGCTACAGCCCGCTGGTGATGTCGCGCATCCGTTCCTCGGTGCCGATCTTCGCCTTCTCCCCGCACCGCGCGACCCAGGCCCGCGCGGCGCTGTTCCGTGGCGTCTACACCGTGCCCTTCGACCCGGCCGCCTTGCCGCCGGAGAAGGTCAGCCAGGCGGCGGTGGACGAGCTGCTCAAGCGCGGCGTGGTCGAGCCCGGCGACTGGGTGATCCTGACCAAGGGCGACAGCTACCACACCATCGGCGGCACCAACACCATGAAGATCCTGCATGTCGGTGATCCGCTGGTGTGAGCCATCGGCAAGCCTCGTAGGGTGGAAAACCGCGAAGCGTTTTCCACCGCAAACCGGTGGATGTAGAAAGCGACATCCACCCTACGTCCCCGCCATGCAAAAGGCCGCTCGATGAGCGGCCTTTTTATGCACGAACAGATCAGGCGAACTTGGAAAAATCCGGCGCGCGGCGTTGCATGAAGGCGCTCATCGCCTCGATGGCTTCCGGCGAACGCAGACGCTGGTTGAACAACTCGCCCTCTGCGACTATCACCTGGCGCAGTTCTTCGCGGCCCGGGGCCTTCATCAGACGCTTGCTGTCTTCCACCGCCGAGGGCGCCAGGCCGAGGAAACGCCGAGCCATCTCACGGGCCTTGGCCAGGGTCGCCGCGCCATCCTCCAGCGCCGCGTTGGCGATGCCCCAGGCGGCAGCCTGTTCACCGCTGAACTCTTCGCCGAGCAGCAGCAACTGCGCCGCCTTGGCCTGGCCGAGCAGACGCGGCAGGATCAGGCTGGAGCCATATTCCGGGCACAGGCCGAGGTTGACGAACGGCATCTTCAAGCGCGCGTCACGGCTGACATAGACCAGGTCACAGTGCAGCAGCAGCGTGGTGCCGATGCCCACCGCCGGGCCGGCAACGGCGGCCACCACCGGATTCTTGAACTCGAACAGCGCACGCATGAAGCGGAATACCGGGCTATCCAGCCCGGTCGGCGGCGCCTGGAGGAAATCGCCCAGGTCATTGCCGCTGGTGAAGCACTGCGCGCTGCCTTCGATCAGCACCACCCGCACGCCGCGGTCGTCCTGGGCGGCTTCCAGCACTTCCGCCATGCGGCTGTACATGGCCCGGGTCAGGGCGTTTTTCTTGTCCAGACGGTCTAGGCGCAGGGTCAGGATGCCCTCGTCGCGTTCGACAACCACATGCTCGCTCATGATGCTCCTCGGCGCCGGCTTAATAGGCGCGGGTCAGAAAGACGTCAGCCAGCAGCTGATTGCGCGGCAGACCGGCCAAATAAAGCCGGCGCGCGAAGGCTTCGACGCTGCTGGGGGAGCCGCAGAGTAAAGCGAGGGTTTGCCTGGAAACAAGCCGTAGTTGCGCCAAAGCGGCCGGCAACTCGGCCGCAGTGAGCAGTTCCAACTCGAGGTTCGGGTGCGCCGCCGCCAGCGCCGCGAGCGGAGCGGCGAGATAGTGCTCGTCGGCATCCGCCGCCACATGCAGCACGCGGATGGGGCCCCGATGCTCCTGGCGCAAGGCCTCGCGCAGGATGCCCCAGAGCGGCGCCAGGCCGGTGCCGGCGGCCAGCAGCCAGAGCGGGCGCTGCTGCCAGTCCGGATCGTAATGCAGGGCGCCGCCGCGCAGTTCGCCGAGCCGCAGCGGATCGCCAGCCTGCAGCTGCCGGGCGGCATCGCTGAAGGCGCCGGGATGCCGGCAATCGAGATGGAACTCCAGCCAGGGGTCCTCGCCGGGCAGGCTGGCCAGCGAATAGGGACGCGCCACGCGCTCGGCGCTCCACAGCACCAGATGCTGGCCGGCGCGGTAGCGCAGCGGACGCTCGGGCGTCAGGCGCAGACGCAACACGCTCGGGCTCAGCCAGTCGCAGCCGGCGACCCACGCCGGCAGGCCATCGCGCAGGGGGTCGAAGACCTCGACGCTCAAGTCCTCGACCACCCGGCACTGACAGGCCAGCCGCCAACCTTCGGCGCGGCGCTCGGCGGCCAAGGCCTCGGGCTTGGCATCCTGCGGTTCGCCCTGCTGGCAGCGCACCAGACAGGCATGACAGCTGCCGGCCCGGCAGCTGTAGGGCACCGCCACGCCAGCGCTGTTGAGGGCATCCAGCAGATTGCTACCCGCGGCTACGCTCCAGCTGCGGTCGCCGGCGTGGAGCTCAGGCACCACTGCTCTCCCAGGCCGCATCGCAGCGATTACGGCCGCTGCGCTTGGCGCGGTAGAGCGCCTGGTCGGCACGGTGCAGCGCCTCGTCGAGGTCGGCGCCGCTGGCCAACAGGGTCATGCCCACCGACAGACTGATCTGATCCACCACCACGCCGACCGGTTCGGCATGGGCATAAGCCTCGCGCAGGCGCTCGCAGCAGGCGCTGAACTGGTCGGCGTTGGTATCCGGAAGGAGCAGGACGAACTCCTCACCACCGTAACGGGCGAGGATGTCGCTGTCGCGCAGACAGGTGCGCGCCACCGCGGCGAAGGTCTGCAGCACACGATCGCCGGCGGCATGGCCATACACGTCATTGATGCGCTTGAAGTGGTCGAGGTCGATCAGCGCCAGGCCGTACTGGCGACCGGGCTGGAGACTCTCCAGCGCGCGCTCGGCGAGGCGGAGGAAATGCCGGCGGTTGAACAGCCCGGTCAGCTCGTCGGTGGCGACCAGGTCCTCGAGCTGGAGCATCATGCCACGCAGGGTGTCCTGGTGCGCCTGCAGGGCGAAGCGGCGCTGGCGCATGCGCTGGCGCAGGCCCTGCACGTAACCGGCGAACAGGCTCAACCAGACCAGCACGAGAAACAGCACGCTGACCTGCAGCAGGGCCAGAGCCGGGCGCACTAACGGCGTGTGGGAGGCCTCCCACAGATTGACGCCGACGAAGCCGAAGAAGGCGAACGCCGCGCAGCGCACGAATACCCGCGGCTGCAACTGGAAGATCCCGAACAGCAGGATCACCACGTACATCACCAGCAAGGTCCCGCGCCCGTTGCCAAGCTGCGACAGCACATAGGTATTCCACCCCAGCCCCACCAGCACTTGCGCCGCGGTCAGACTGGGATCGGTGAAGCGCCGGTTATAGCCGCTGACGAACAGGCCACAAAACACCAGCTGGCTGACCACCGCCAGGCCGCTGGCAAGCAGCGCAGCGGACAGACTGCCGCGGTACAGTTCACCGAACACGCAGATCCAGAACAGCAGCAACGCCAGGCCATAGGTCGCCACCGCCATGCCGAAGCGCTTCAGCAGCAGAGGTTGCAACTCTTGGCTTTTGACCTGTGGATTGCCTTTGTTCATGGGCTCCGTCCCGTAGTGGCAAGTGGCTGCCACTGTAGCGCTGTGATCACAAATTGCCTAGCTCGGCGAATGGCCGATCAGCGACCAAGGTCGACCGTCGGCGACTGTGCCCGTCGGCACCGGCGCGTTATACTGCCGCGCCTTTTTCCCTGAGAGCCCGTCTCGGATCTGCTGCGCGTCGGCCATACGGCGTTAAAAATGGCTTCGGAATGCTCATTTACAGCTCGTAAACTCCGCTTCCTCAGCCATTTTTGCCTGTTCTGGCTCTAGCTCGCGAGATCCGAGACAGGCTCTGAAAGCGCGCCGGGTCGTGGTCCGGCGTTTCCTGATGTTCCCGAATTCATAGAGGAGCGCGCCCCGTGACCGTGATCAAGCAAGATGATCTGATTCAGAGCGTCGCCGACGCCCTGCAGTTCATATCCTATTACCATCCGCTCGACTTCATTCAGGCCATGCATGAGGCGTACCTGCGCGAAGAGTCGCCGGCCGCGCGCGACTCGATGGCGCAGATCCTGATCAACTCGCGCATGTGCGCCACCGGCCATCGGCCGATCTGCCAGGACACCGGCATCGTCACCGTATTCGTGCGCGTCGGCATGGACGTGCGCTGGGATGGCGCGACCATGAGCGTCGACGACATGATCAACGAAGGCGTGCGCCGCGCCTACAACCTGCCGGAAAACGTCCTGCGCGCCTCCATCCTGGCCGAGCCGGCCGGTGCACGCCGCAACACCAAGGACAACACCCCGGCGGTGATCCATTACTCCGTGGTCCCTGGCGACAAGCTCGAAGTCGACGTCGCGGCCAAGGGCGGCGGCTCCGAGAACAAATCGAAGATGGCCATGCTTAACCCGTCCGACTCGATCGTCGACTGGGTGCTCAAGACCGTGCCGGAAATGGGTGCCGGCTGGTGCCCGCCGGGCATGCTCGGCATCGGCATCGGCGGCACCGCCGAGAAGGCCGCGGTGATGGCCAAGGAAGTGCTGATGGAGTCCATCGACATCCATGAGCTGAAAGCCCGCGGCCCGCAGAACAAGATCGAAGAAATGCGCCTGGAGCTGTTCGACAAGGTCAACCAGCTGGGCATCGGCGCCCAGGGCCTGGGCGGCCTGACCACAGTGCTCGACGTCAAGATCATGGACTACCCGACCCACGCCGCCTCGCTGCCGGTGTGCATGATCCCCAACTGCGCCGCCACCCGCCACGCCCACTTCGTGCTCGACGGTTCCGGCCCGGCCGAACTGGAAGCGCCGCCCCTGGACGCCTACCCGGAAATCGTCTGGGAAGCCGGCCCGAGCGCGCGCCGCGTCGACCTCGACACCATTACCCCGGAAGACGTGCAGAGCTGGAAGCCGGGCGAGACCGTGCTGCTCAACGGCAAGATGCTCACCGGCCGCGACGCCGCGCACAAGCGCATGGTCGACATGCTGAACAAGGGCGAACAGCTGCCGGTGGACCTCAAGGGCCGCTTCATCTACTACGTCGGCCCGGTCGATCCGGTCGGTGACGAAGTGGTGGGCCCGGCCGGTCCGACCACCGCCACGCGGATGGACAAGTTCACCCGGCAGATCCTCGAAACCACTGGCCTGCTGGGCATGATCGGCAAGTCCGAGCGTGGCCCGATCGCCATCGACGCGATCAAGGACAACAAGGCCGTGTACCTGATGGCCGTCGGCGGCGCCGCCTACCTGGTCGCCCAGGCGATCAAGAAGTCCAAGGTGCTGGCCTTCGCCGAACTGGGCATGGAAGCCATCTACGAGTTCGAGGTGAAGGACATGCCGGTCACCGTAGCGGTCGACACCAAGGGCGAATCGGTGCACATCACCGGCCCGGCGATCTGGAACAAGAAGATCACCGAAAGCCTGGCGGTGGAAGTGAAGTAAGCGCGCCGCGCGTACGACACAAAGCCCGGCCTAGCGCCGGGCTTTTTTATGGGCGTCTGAATCGTAGGATGGGTTGAGCGCAGCGATACCCATCGCAGCCAAGCCAGGGGAAACACCGCCGATGGGTTACGCGGCGCGCCGACTCAGTGGTGATTGGGTCATCTAGCGGCCAGCGCCGCTAACCCATCCTACGAAGCTTACCCGCCGCTCAGCTCGCCCCCAGGCGCACCGCCAGTTCGTCCACCTCTTCCGCCCAGTCCGAGTCATCCTGCAGGGACTCACGCAGAAAGCTGGCCTGGGCCGGGGTCCAGAACTCGCCGTGGATGATGGACTGGCCGGGTTTGAGGCGATGGCTGTCGATGAAGGCGTCGATGCTGGCGGGGTCGGAAGCCAGGCCGAGCTGCTCGAACAGATTGGCCAGGCTGTGGGGGATCGAAGTGTCCATGGAGTGTCTCCCGTTGTGGGTTGAAAGGACTCTCCAAAGCCTAGACCAGGCTCAGAGCCTGTTTACGATCTGCTGCGCATCGGCCATCCAGCGTTAAAAATGCCCTCGGAAGCCGCTTGCGGCTAACGCGCTTCAGCGCGGCCCGAAGGGCGAGTGCGACGAGTCATGCTCATTTACAGCCCGTAAACTCCGCTCCCTCGGCCATTTGACTCGCTACGCTCGCCCTGCGGCTGTTACTCCGCTGCGCTACGTTGCGCCTTGTCTGGCTCTAGCTCGCGAGATCGTAAACAGGCTCTCAGGCGCCGCCCGTCCGCAAGGGCAAACGGCTGACTTCGGCCGGCCGTTCGCGGCGCTGGGCGAGGAAGCGCGTGCAGCTGACGCGCAGGAAGGAGGCGAAGTTCACCACTTCGCCGCGGTAGTCCATCACCTCTTCATAGAGCTTGGTGATCAGCTGGTTGGTGCTCATGCCGTCGACCTCGGCGATCTCGCGGAGGATGTCCCAGAACTGGTTCTCCAAACGCAGGGTGGTCACCACTCCGCGGATGCGCAGCGAGCGCGAGCGTGATTCGTAGAGGATCGGATCGGCTTTGACGTACAGCTCGCACATGGTGCTCTCCAATGGCCGGGGCGCCGCGCTGCGCCCCGGCGCCAGGCGTTACAGGCGGATCTGGGTCCCCAGCAGGGTGAGGAAAGCGGCCAACCAGGCCGGATGTGCCGGCCAGGCCGGAGCGCTGACCAGATTACCCTGAATGTGCGCCTGGCTGACCTCGAGCTCGACGTACTCACCGCCGGCCAGACGCACTTCCGGTCCGCAGGCCGGATAGGCGCTGCACTCGCGGCCCTTGAGCACGCCGGCGGCGGCCAGTAGCTGAGCGCCATGGCAGACCGCGGCGATCGGTTTATTGGCCCGGTCGAAGGCCTGCACCAGCGCCAGCACCTGCGGGTTCAGACGCAGGTACTCCGGCGAGCGGCCGCCCGGCACCAGCAGGGCATCGTAATCATCGGCCTTGACCTGGGCGAAGTCGAAGTTGAGGGCGAAGTTGTGCCCCGGCTTCTCGCTGTAGGTCTGATCGCCTTCGAAATCGTGGATCGCCGTACGCACGCTTTGCCCGGCGCGCTTGTCCGGACACACGGCATGCACGGTATGGCCGACCATCTGCAGGGCCTGGAACGGCACCATGACTTCGTAGTCTTCGACGTAGTCGCCGACCAGCATGAGAATTTTTTTCGCGGCCATCGGAAATCTCCTGGCTAGGGGTGGGTAACAGCCGGATTATTCGGCCCCCGCGCCCAGGCCGGGTAATAACTGGGTACTACCGCGGCGCGGATACTCCAACAGAGCCTAGATCAGCTGGTCTGCTGCGCCGCCCAGGCGGTCGGATTCTCAGATGCCGACCTTGTCCAGCGCCTGCCCCACGCCCCGCCAGAAGCCGCGCTGCGGGCGTTCCTGCTCGCCGCTGGCGTTGATCCGCGCGAACGGTTGCACTTCGCGGGTGCTGGCGATTTCGCGCTGGCCCAGCGTGGCCGAAACCAACTGCAGCGGGCCGTCGCTGGCGTTGACCGCCGCGGCGCTCTGCGGCGGCGGGTTGAGTTCGTCGTAGCGTAGGTAGTAGATGCCGCCGGCTTCGGCCTCCAGGGTGAAGCTGGCGATCTGGGTGAAATCCAGCGGGCCGTCGGCCAGCAGGGTCCAATAGCTGCCCAGCAGCGGCCGGCGCATTTCCAGCTGGTAGCGGGCGCTGTCGAATTCCAGCACCAGATAGCCGTTGCTCGGCAGGCTGCCGATCAGCTCATGGTTGAGAAACAGCGCCGGCGCTTCCAGCTCCTGGTCGGCCCACTGGCTCTGCGGGCGGTAGAGATAGACCAGCGCGTGGTTGCCGTCGCCCAAGGTGTGCGGCGTGAAGACCGGGCCGTCGACCGCACCGAAGAAGGCGCCCGGCGTCGAACAACCGGCGAGGACGACGAGCAGGAGCGCAGCGAGCGAGCGGTAACGACGCATGGACAGGTCCTTTCCTATGCTTATCCGCCGAGCTTAGCCAGCCATGCCCTGGCCGGCCCCCGACAAAAGTGCGGTTCCGGTTCCAGGTTGTCTGAAAAACGTAGCGCGCGAAGGTTGCACAAGGCGGGAACAGACGAGGCCGCGGAGTTTACGAGTGGTACATGAGCAGGCCGAGTCTGTTACCAACGCGGTATAACCGAGCTCAGTAGTTTCTCAGGCAGCCTGGCTCAGCGGCGGCGACCCAGCAGGTTGACCACTACCCGGTCGAGCCAGCCCCACAGGCGCTGCTTGAGGCGCTTGAGCAACGGCCGCGAACGCCAGTCCTCGAGGGTGATCTCGCGGCTGCCGGCAATATTCGCCTGCAGAAATTCGGCCACGGCGGCGGTGAAATCGGTGTCGAGCGCTTCCAGATTGGCTTCCAGGTTGAAGCGCAGGTTCCAGTGATCGAAGTTGCACGAGCCGACACTGACCCAGTCGTCCACCAGCACCATCTTCAGGTGCAGGAAGCGCGGCCCGTACTCGTGGATGTGCACCCCGGCGCGCAGCAGCCGCGGGTAATAGCGCTGGCCGGCGTAGCGCACCGGCGGATGGTCGGTGCTGCGGCTGGTCAGCAACAGGCGCACGTCGACGCCGCGCCGCGCCGCATGCAGCAACGCCCGCCGCACCTTCCAGCTGGGCAGGAAATACGGGGTCGCCAGCCACACCCGGCGCTCGGCCCTACGCACGCTACGCACCAGGGACTGGACGATGTCCCGGTGCTGGCGGGAGTCGGCATAGGCCAGCCGGCCCATGCCCTGCCCCAGCGGCGGCGGCGGCGGCAAGCGAGTCAGGCCCGGGGCTTCCTCGGGCTTCCACGGGCGCTTGCTGACATTGGCCAGCCACTGGTAATCGAACAGCAGTTGCCAGTGCGCCACCAGCGGCCCCTCGATGCTGACCATCACCTCGTGCCAGCGGCTCGGCACCTCATCCGGCTGCCAGAACTCGTCGGTGGCGCCGGTGCCGCCGACGAAGGCGATGCGCCGGTCGACCACCAGCAGCTTGCGGTGATCGCGGTACAGGTTGAGCAGGCCGCGCCGCCACTGCAGCGGGTTGTACAGGCGCAGCGGAATGCCGGCCCCGTTCAGGCGCTGGCGCAGCGCACTGCCGAGGTTGAGACAGCCGAAGCCGTCGAGCAGGCAGCGCACCTCCACGCCGCGCGCCGCAGCCTCGACCAGCGCGGCGACCAGCGCCTCGCTGCAGCGGCCGTCCTCGACCAGGTACAGCTCCAGCACCACCTCGCGCTCGGCGGCGGCGATGGCCGCGAGCATGGCGGGGAAAAAGCGGTGCCCGTCGATCAGCAGGGCGAACCGGTTGCCGGGGCGCCAGGGGAAGATGGGGCCCATCAGCGGCCGGTGAAGATCAGCACGGCGCTCACCGGCACCGAGAAACCGATGGAGTCGAGCCCGACGGACTGACGCAGCGCCTCGACCCCGCCGCCCAGGCCGAAATCGTCGATATGCAGCACCAGTGGCGCCAGGCTGACCACCTGGAAGCGCCGCTCGTCCAGGCGCGTGGCCAGCAGCTCGGCGTTGTATTGATGTTCGCGGCCGTGCAGCTTGAGCGTCAGCGGCAGGCGCAGCTCCAGTTGCGCGCCGGGGGCGAGGTCGGTGATCGGGCCGAGATCGAGCCGGGCGCTGACCTGCGCGTCGGCGAACTTGGCGGTCTCGAACAGCAGCTGGCGCAGACGTTCGTCGCGCAGCGGGATGCCGGTACTCACCGAATCCAGCTCGATGCGCAGGGCCACCTGGCCGTTGTCGACGATCTTGCCATGCAGGGTGAGGAAGCGATGCACCTCGGAGAAGTTGCCGGACTGGGTGGAGATGAAGGAGATCCGCGAGGACTCGCTGTCCAGATACCAGGCGGCCTGGGCCGACAGCGCCAGGCAGGTGGCAAGCAGAAACGTCAGCAGTTTGGACATGGGCACTCTTGAGTCTACGCCTTCAGGCGCAACGATAGCCGCCCCGCGGCACCTTGCAACCCTGCCGCGCCGGAGCACTGGTTCGCGAACCGCCCACGCTGCCCCTGCGCTTCTCTGCTGCGCGTCAGCCATACGGCGCTACAAATGGTTATGCATCTGTTAAGTGTCGAGCGCCACTTTTGTAGATACCGTCTTGTCACTCAGTGGGCAAGGGCCAGGCGAGCATCAAAGGGTTGGCCCGACTTGAGTACGCCATAGGCGATGTGCAGCAGTTTGCGCATCGCCGCGCAGACGATCTGCTTGCCGGCCTTGCCGCGGGCTCGCAGGCGCTGTGCCAGGGCTTTGATGGCCGGATTGTGGCTCAGCGAGACGACCGCCGGCATGTACAGGCCGGTGCGCAGACGAGCCGAGCCCACGCGGGAGATGCGCACGCGGCCCTTGTGCTGGCCCGACTCCTGCAGCTTCGGGTTCAGCCCGGCGAACGCGGTAATTGCCCGGGCATTCTTGAACTGCAGCGGATCGCCCAGCTCCGCCAGGAGCAAGGCGGCCGTCTGCTCGCCGATGCCATCGATGCTGACCAGCAGATCGCGCTTACTGCACAGGTCCGGGTCGTCGTCGAGGTGGTCCCGAATCGCCTTCAGGGTCTCGGCAATCTGCTGCTCGACATGCTCCAGCACCGAACGGATCGAATCCTGCACGCTGGCATCGGCGACATCCAGGCGATTGCGCTCCATCTGCTCGATCTCCTTGAGGTCCTGCAGACGCCGCACCAACGCGCGCAGGCGGCGTATCGCCGGTGGCTCGGGCTGCCAGGCGCGTAACTCATCCACGTGCCGCTGGCCGTAGCTGGCCATCAGCTTGGCGTCGACCTGGTCCGTCTTGACCCGCTGCAGCTGGCTCCGGGCGTAGCTGGCAAGCTGCGCGGGATTCATCACACAGACCCGGTAGCCCAGGCCGTGCAGGTGCTCGGCCAGCGCCTCGTGATAGGTGCCGGTGGCCTCCATCACGAGCCAGGCACCCGGCTCGGCGTACTGCTGCAGCCACTCCTGGAGTACCTGGAAACCGGCGGCGCTGTTGGCCAACTTGGCCTTAGTGCGGTACTTACCGTTGGTTTGCAGGGTGGCGATGTCGAAACTGTGCTTGGCGATGTCGATGCCGACGATGCTGGACATGAAGACTCCTCAGCTAATCCATTCAGGATGATCATCACTGCACCCGGCCCTACCTTGTGAATGCGAGCTCTCACCTGTCGTGGGCCCTAGATACCGTTCGGACTGTTCGAGTGAGTGTGGAGGGCTGGAGCACTATCTACAAAGCTGGCTCGAGGCCTTAGGGTGGGTACGACTTCCAGGCCCTCCCCCGATGATCAGTCGGGGACTATCCCCCTCACGGGACGATAGTCGAGATACAAGGGTGGGTTAGCTGCACAGCGGCGTAACCCACCGACGGTGCCAGCATGGGCACCGGGGTCCAGCAGGGTTGGTGGGTTACGCCTACGGCTAACCCACCCTACGCATCATCGCGCCCCGGCACCACTTACCGGCCGGCACGCCCCAACTCGCAAGATCCGAGACAGGCGCTCAGGACTCCGGCAGCGCCGCCGCTTGCGGCAGCAGCCGGCAGCCCTCGTGCGGGCCGATCCAGGCCGCGCTCTGGGTGCTGCCCAGGCCGCGGGCGGTCACCCGCTTGTTCGCCGCGTCGTCGAAGAACGCGCTGGTGGGCAGGTACTGTTTGACGTAGCCGACGCAGTAGTCGGCCGGGTTAGCCATCACATAGCGGCAGGAGCAGTACTCCTTGGCCGAGTAGGCGCCGATGATGGCGGGAAAGGCGGCCAGGTCGGCGCGATACTGCCAGGCCAGGCCGGCCAAAGCGGCGAGCAGCAACAGCAGCGCGGCGCTGAACGGCCGGCGCTGGATGAAGGGACGGTAGCTCATCGGGTTGCCTCCACGGCGAACGCCGCCTGTACGCGCTTGAGAAGTTCGTTGTGCGAGTAGCTGTGGTCGCGGTCATCGCCGTAGCGCACCACCACCAAGTGCTCACTGGGGATCACATAGAGCCCCTGGCCCCAGTGGCCGAGCGCGGCGAAGGCATCCTCGGGCACATCCGCCCACGGCTTGGCCGCGCCATTGATCGGCACGTTCAGCCACCACATGCCGCCGGGCACCGCCTCGCCGGGTTTCTGCGGGTCGGCCTGGTAGTTGGCGAACGGCGTGCGGTTGAAGGCGACCCAGGCCGCTGGCAGCACCTGGCGCTGGTCCCAGCGCCCGTCGCGCTGCATTAGCAGGCCGACGCGCGCCAGATCGCGCGCAGTCATGTAGGCGTAGGACGAGGCGACGAAGGTGCCCTGGGCGTCGCTTTCCCATACCACGCTGGTGATCCCCAGCGGCTCGAACAGCGCGGTCCAGGGGTAATCCTTGTAGGCCTGCTCGCCGACCATGCCGCGCAAGGCGGCGGACAGCAGGTTGGTGTCGCCGCTGGAGTAGCGGAAGCGCGTGCCCGGCGCCACTTCCTGGGCGAGGCTCGCGGCGTAGGCGGCCATGTCATCGCGGCCGCGGGTGTAGAGCATGGCCACCACGGTGGAGGTCAGCGGCGCATATTCGTAGCCCTCCTGCCACGCCAGGCCCGAAGCCCAGTTGAGCAGGTGGCCGAGCTTCAGCTGCGGATGACTGGCCAGCGGCGGGTAGTACTTGGCGGCGGCATCGTCGAGCTTGAACAAGCCGGCGCCGTACGCGGTGCCGAGGGTCGCGGACAGCAGGCTCTTGCTGATCGACCAGGTCAGGTGCGGGGTTTGCGCCTTGGTCGGTCCGGCATAGCGCTCGTAGATGATCTCGCCGTCGCGGATCACCAGCAGCGCGTCGGTGCGGATGCCCTGGCGAGTGGTGTCGTCGCGGGTCGGGAAGGCATAGGTTTCCAGGGCATCGACGGCGGCGCTGCGCGGTGCCGGAGCACTGGCCCAGTCGGCAGCGGGCCAGGTTTCTGCGGATGCAAGGGGGATGGCGGCGCACAGCGCGAGCGACAGGCTCAGGCGGCGCAAGGCGGGAACGGGCATCGAAAGGCCTCTTGTTGGCGACGAAGCGCGCACCCTAGCACGCCGCCGATCACCGCCAGAAGGGCCGAACGTGCCGCGTGAAGCGGCAAATGGCGCGAGACATCCGCAGTGGCGTCACCGCCATAGGAGGGCTTGCGCAGCGACACCCGGCGCAGATCGTAGGGTGGAGGTCGCTTTTCACATCCACCGGCTGTTGGTGGAAAACGCTTCGCGGTTTTCCACCCTACGACTAACCCAGCCTAAGCAAGCCCTCGTCCATCGATGGGCTATGCGAACGCCGCCAACGCCTTCTCCAGGCGCTTGGCGCGCGGACCGCTGGCCACATCGAGCAGGCGCTGGTCGCGCTGCCAGACCGCCGCCAGCTCTGCCGGGCCAGCGGCGAAGGCCGCGTCGATCTGCGCCCGCAAGGCCGCCTGCTGGGCGAACAGACCGCCGAGCAGCACATGGGTGGCGGCCGAGCCGGCCGGCTGCCGGGCCACCTCGGCGCAACCGGCGAGCAGGCCGAGCAAGCTCAGGCACAGCGCCTGCGGCCAGCCGTGCGCGCTGGCGATGCCGTACTGCCAGGCGCTGACCGCGGCCATCACATGCAGATCCTCGAGGCTGCGGAACGGCTTGGTGTAATCGTCCCAGCCGTCGCCGGCCAGGCGCTCGCAGTGGGCGCCGTCCAGATGCAGGCGGCCGTGGCTGATGTCCGGCATCAACGGCAGGGCCGGCAGGGTTTCGATGCGCACCCCCGGCGCGCCGCGATAGACCACGCACAAGGCCACCCGCGGCGCGCTGCCGGGCGCCTCGTCGCGGGCGGCGACCAGCAGCCAGTCGGCGGCGTCGGCGGCGGTGACGAAGTCCTTGCGCCCATTCAGGGTCAGGCCGTCCAGGCGGCAGCGCAGATCCGCCGGGCGCACGCTCTTGTTCTCGGTCACGCACAGCGCGCCGAGGGTCGCCGGCGCCGACGGCCACAGCGCGCGCAGGGCCGCCTGGTAACCGGCGAGAAACGCCAGCCCCGGCGAAGCCTCCAGCTGCCCGCCGAGCAGCGCCAGCTCGAACGGGCTGGGCGCTTCGCCGAGGCGATCCAGCAGCGCGGCGTACCACTCCTCCAGCGCCGGGCTGGCGGGCAGGCGGTCACGGGTTTCCAGCAGGCGCTGCCAGGGCATGGGCGTTCTCCATCAGTTGGGGCTGTCATCGAGGTATCACCAAAGCGTCACTGAGGTGACACCGGGGCTACCTAACTTGAGCTTGCACAACAAAGTCGACTGGCCGCAACCCATAAAGGCTGGCTTACGGAGGCTCAAGATGACCCGGATTGCCCGTTCTACCGACAGCAATGCCCCGCAACGCCGCCTGCAGGCCGAACGCCTGAGCGGGCCGCAGGCCCTGCGCGAGGCCCAGGCCCTGCGCTTCCAGGTGTTCAGCGCCGAGTTCGGCGCCAAGCTCAAGGGCGCCGAACTGGGCCTCGACATGGACGACTACGACGGCCACTGCGCGCATATCGGCGTGCGCGACCTCGGCAGCGGTCGGCTGGTCGCCACCACCCGCCTGCTCGACCATCGCGCCGCCGCCAGCCTCGGTCGCTACTACAGCGAGGAGGAGTTCAGCCTGCACGGCCTGGCCGGGCTGCAGGGCCCGCTGCTGGAAATTGGCCGCACCTGCGTCGACCCGGCCTATCGCAACGGCGGCACCATCGCCGTGCTGTGGAGCGAGCTGGCCGAAGTGCTCAACGAGGGCGGCTACCGCTACCTGATGGGCTGCGCCAGCATTCCCATGCAGGACGGCGGCGTGCAGGCCGAGGCGATCATGCAGCGCCTGCGCGAACGCTACCTGTGCACCGAGCACCTGCGCGCCGAACCCAGGCTGCCGCTGCCGACCCTGGAGCTGCCGGGCAACGTCATCGCCGAGCTGCCGCCGCTGCTCAAGGCCTACATGCGCCTGGGCGCCAAGGTCTGCGGCGAGCCCTGCTGGGATCCGGACTTCCAGGTCGCCGACGTGTTCATCCTGCTCAAGCGCGACGAGCTGTGTCCGCGCTACGCCCGCCACTTCAAGGCCGCGGTGTGATGCGCCTGTACCTGCGCCTGGCGCGCCTGCTCGCCGTGCTCGGCCTCGGCCTGTTGATGGCCGCTGCCATGGCGGTGCTGCAGCGCGCCAGCCGAGGCGAGCCGGCGGCGCTGCGCCAGCGCCTGAGCCGCTGGTATCTGCTGCGCCTGAGCGGCGCCCTGCCGTTTCGCGTCGAAGTCCAGGGCCAGCTGCCCACCGCACCGATGCTGTGGGTCAGCAACCATGTGTCGTGGACCGACATCCCACTGCTCGGCATGCTCGCGCCGCTGGCCTTCCTGTCCAAGGCCGAGGTGCGCGACTGGCCGCTGGCCGGCTGGCTGGCGCAGCAGGCCGGCACCCTGTTCATCCGCCGCGGCGCCGGCGACAGCGTCCGGCTCAATCGCCAGCTGGCCACGCAGTTGCGGCAAGGCCGTAACCTGTTGATCTTCCCCGAAGGCACCAGCACCGACGGCCGCGTCCTGCGCACCTTCCACGGCCGCCTGCTGAGCAGCGCGATCGAAGCCGGGGTGCCGGTGCAGCCGGTGGCGATCCGCTACCTGCGCGATGGGGCATTGGATAGCGAGATCGCCCCCTTTATTGGCGACGCCGACCTGCTCAACCACCTGCTGCGCCTGTTCGCCGCCGACACCGGCAGCGTGCAGATCCAGCTGCTGGCGCCGCTGGCCAGCCAGGGCGTGGCCCGCAACGAACTGGCCCGCCGCGCCCAGGCGGCCATCGCAGCGGCGTTGTATGGCGAGCCCGAAGAGCAGCGCGACGCCGCTTAGATTCGTAGGGTGGTTAAACAGCGCGATACCCATCTCTTTGTGCGGTGCGCTCGAAGCACGATGGGCATCGCTGCGCTCAACCCATCCTACGAGCTTTCTGTGCCGTGCACGGCCAATGGCGCAGTGCTCACCGCGGGCCAGCCTCCAGCGTCGTGCCGCGCGGGTGCGGCTGCCCGAGGGGCTCGCCCTACAGCTGCGAGTTTCAACGCTAGAGGAAGCGCCATGACCAGTGCCACGGCTATCGCGTTGATCGGCTTTATTGCGTGGGCATTGTTTCTGCTCGTTCTCATGGAGCTTCTGCGCGGCCGGCTGGTAGTCCTGAAGCGAATCCCCGCCAACGAGTTCAGGCCGGACAATTCCAATCTTTCACCCTTCATGCAGCGACTGGCACGGGCGCATGCCAATTGCGTGGAAGGTTTGCCCATATTTGGTGGCCTGCTTCTCGTGGCGCTGGTCACGGGGCAGAGCGCACTCACCGACCCACTGGCCTATCCGCTGCTTGCTGCCCGCCTGCTGCAGTCGGCCGTGCATCTGGCGTCGCAGAGCATCCTGGCCGTCAACCTGCGCTTCGCGTTCTTTGCCATCCAGCTGGCCATCGCCGCGTATTGGGCCATTCGGCTGCTGTCAGGACCGGTCGCCTGAGGTCTCGGCGGAGGGGGATGATGTGGAGCAGCTGCTCCTCGGCTGACGCCAGGCATCCTGAAAGTTGGGGATATGATCATCCCTTTCCAATCTGAAGGACGCTCAGAATGGAACCGATAGTCGCTTCAGTGGTGTACGTGATAGCTCAATCAGTCAGCCGCTGGTTTACTGATTTTGGCACCCTCCTATCTGCCATCACCGCCCTTGCATCGGTCATCGCCGCTTGCATAGCCGTGCGGTTCAGTCAGCAGCAGATGAAGATGCACAAGCAACACAACAGGCGGATGGCTACCCCGCACCTTTCAGGGTGGGCCCACACCGACCCAAGCCGTAAGACCTTTTTCTTTACGCTCGAAAACAACGGGCGTGGGCCCGCGATTGCGCGAGAGATTAAGCTCTGGGTAGACGGTGAGCTTCAATAGGGCGAGGGGCCTGATGTCCTTGAGGCCGCCGCAAAAAAACACCCCGGAGAGATAGCTTCCAACCAAAGCGCCGAGATGTTCATCGTGGGGGAGTTCATTCCTGAAGGGAGGAAATTCAATACCTTCACGCTAGTACTTAAGGACCACGAGCCAGGCGCGATCATGGCCGAGCTTAAAGCCAGAACGAGGCTGCTGATTCGATACGACAGCATTCTCGGCGACTCGTATGTTTACGACTCGGATTCGTGGCGGGATCGGCGGCCATGATCGATGTGCCAGTCATTGTGCGCTGCATAGGAGTCCCCGATGACCATCGAACTCGACCACGCCATAGTTCCCGCCCGCGACAGCAAGGCGGCGGCGGAGCTGCTGGCCACCATTCTCGGCGTGCCCTGGGCGGAGTCTGGCATGGGGCCGTTCTGCCCGGTCTACGTGAACCCCGGGCTGACCCTCGACTTCGACCAAGTCGAGGGTGCCTTTCCCATCCAGCACTACTGCTTTCGCGTCAGCGAGGCCGAGTTCGACGGCATACTCGCCCGGCTCAGGGTCAGGGGCATCGCCTACCGCAGCACCCCGCACGGCCCGGTCGACAGCCAGGTCAACACCCAGCACGGTGGTCGCATCCTCTACTGGAGCGAGCCTGATGGGCACGTCTGGGAAGTCCTGACGATCAGCTATGCCAGGCAGCCGCAGAATGCGCCGCCAGGTGACGGCTAATTATTCCTGCAACAAGCGGAATGCCGCTGGGCCATTTGACTGAACCGGCAGTGAAACGCGAGGGTCCACAGGTTGAGGCTCTTACTTTCCGGAGCCGGTTCAATGTGAAACCCACCGGCACTCCTGCCAGGAGGTGTCACCATGAAACGCACCGCACTGCTAATTGCCACGGCCTTACTGGCCAGCCCGGTCTTCGCCGCCGACCTTTGCGATAGCAATATCCAGAAGATCGACGATGCGGTGAAAACCAACGTGACCACCAGCGACACCACCCCGCGTCAGGATCAAGTGATGCGGCTACAAGAGAAGGCCATACAGGCGAAAGCCGCCGGCGATATCCAAACCTGCATCGCCACCAGCGGCGAGGCGCTGAAGCTGCTGATGAAATCAGGCGACTTGGGCGGCTAGATATGAGGTCTGCCTGAACCGCATCGGCGCCCTTAAGCAATAGGGGTGAGCAATAGGGGGGGCAGCGCACGATTAATAGCTCGCTTGAAATAACCGTGGTCTGTCCCCCACCCAATACCCTAAGTGTTATGCCCGTTGGTGCCTCAGTTCTTCTCTGGCATTGCGGAAGAGTGGTGACTAGTAATCAACCACTGCTTTCCGTCCCACTTATAGGTGTATGTGTAGCGAGCTTTGACTTGAGCACCCGTAGCGCCAAAGGTGAACGTATAGAGTCCGGCGTCAACCGCAGTGTTACAACCAATCTCTATTGTTCTTGAGTCGATCACGCCTACGGGCTTGTTTTCCAGAAAGTGATGGAAGTAGTCCTCCTTCTCGGACGCGGTCAGTCGCGGTTTGTTCGACACGGTCGGAAGAAGGACGGAGCGCTCGGCATAGTTGGCGACAACTTTATGGGGGTCACCGGTTTGCAGCGAGCGATTCCATCGGTCAAACAAGGCCGAAATTTCTTGCGCATTGGTTGCCTTGCAAACTTCCGTGCGTGCTGTACCGGACTCGGTCCCCGATGGGGCTGAGGCACAGCCTGCAAGAACGACGGCAAGGGCAGCTGACAGAACAGATAGGTTTCTCATTGGCGGGCGATCCTCAAGGTGCTGCCGAAAAACGGTAAGGGCATAAACCCAGTGAGTCCTAGGGGGCAAGACGGGGCAGGCCACGATTAATCAGATAGCTCGCTTGAAATAACCGTGGTCTGTCCTCCATTACCATCAAGGGAGTTTAGATATTTGCCCGACACTACTTTTCCCCACAAAACCATCAGTTGAAATTGGGAGGGCGAGGCTAGTTACCCCGTCAGATATGGATCCTGATGCCTGCGCAGCACAAGAAACGTCAGTAAAATTAGAGTTAATAATAACGGGCGCTCCCCCAGAGCCTCCCCCGGATATTGAATGATTAGTTCCATGAGTGCGCTGATGGGGAGAAACGCACGACCAGGCCAGATTTATTTGAAAATTGTAATCGGCGTTAGTCGTAAAATCATGAAAAAAGGCATTGGTATTTAACAATGCCGACTTAGGTCCGACTGATAAATCCCTGGCTGGTATTGGCTGAACAGCGTTGATGTTTTTCAAAACCACAGAGCTGCACGTATCAAATTGGGTAAAAACCAGAAAAAGCAATGTAGACAATTCAGTTTCCCCAGGGTGATTTCGCGCCACACCATTCACGACTTGAATCACGACGGCCGTGGATACACAAGGATCAGAAGGCACATCTAAAAAGCGGGCTACCACATTTTCACCTTTAAATCGGAAAACATCGGCCGCTGCTGCAGTAGCAGACAAAACCAGAATCAAGGAGAGTGCTGAGCAAAGAGTATTCAAGAGTCTCCTTATAATACGTTTTTTAGGTGTTTTAATGATTCTGCCGAATGATACTTTTCTCTTATCCATCGCTCACCCCGCCGGGAAAGAAATTCTGATTAATGCCTCGCGCTCGTTTCTTGAGAAGTCTGGCATATAGTCAGGCACACGGATACATCTCCTCGAGAAGGAGATGTAGTATCACCAAATAAATAAGAACTTGAAGGTGAATTTTAGACTGAGGGGAATTTATTGGAACTTTTTAATAGACTTTTTTATACTAATAATTAGTGCAAAAAATTAGCCGAGACGCCAATCCAAAGTTGCAGAGAAAACTTGAGTAATAGGGAACAGACCACGATTAATCAGAAAGTAGGGTGGAAAACCGCGCAGCGTTTCCCACCGTCGAAGCGGTGGATGTGCAAAGCGACATCCCCTACCAATTGACCGACTCCCGCCGCTTAAGGCTTGATCCCGCGCAGCATCAGTTTGGCCGGCTCCTGCAGCCGTAGGTTGGGTTGAGTGCAGCGATACCGATGGGTATCGCGTTACTCAACCCATCCTACAAAAGCTGTGCTCAATATTTACCGGGCACGCAGCTACTTTCAGCGCCGTTAGGCCGGACGCTCCCGCTCCTGCCGGGCGAAAGCCTGCAACTCGGGGTAGAACAGCAGGAAGTCGTCGCTGAGCGGCTGATACAGGCGGTCCAGCTCATCCATCACGCCATCCAGGGCCTGCGGCCGCGACAGCCGACGGCCGATGTTGGCGACGATCCGCTCGATCACGGCGAAATCCTGATAGCTGCCCAGCCAGTCCTGGGCGGCCATGCGCGGGGCGAGCAGCGCCAGGCGCTCGGGCAGCGTCGGTTCGCCGTCCAGCACCCGGTAGACGCGAGTGGTGAAGACCAGCAGCGGTTCGTCGGCGAACTGCTGCCAATGCCGCGCCAGGCAGTGGTCGAAAAACACATCGAGGACGATGCCGGCCACCCGCCGGCGCTCCGCCGGGAAGCGCGCCTTGGCCTGGGCCACCAGCGGATGCTGGTCGGTGAAGGCGTCGATGCGCCGATGCAGGCGGATGGCCGCCTCGATATCCGCCGGATAGTGCCCGGCCAAGCTGCCTTTGACGAAATCGCCATACAGGCTGCCGAGCAGTTGCGCCGGCTGCGAGCCGCCGAGATGCAGGTGCGCGAGATAGTTCATGCTGTCAGCTTAACCGCTCTGCAAGCGGTGCAGGAGCCGCGTTATCACCCCAGTCGATAGTCACTATCGGCGCAAACGATCTTATATCGTCAGCTACCGATATATAGTTCGCTCCAAGACGATATACAGCTGAGCGTTTGCCAGACCGACCATGACCATCGATCTCGACGAAATCATCAAAGCCCTCGCCCATCCGGTGCGCCGCGACATGCTGCACTGGCTGAAAGACCCGGAGCAGTACTTCGTCGAACAGGATCACCCGTTCGAGATCGGCGTCTGCGCCGGCAAGTTCGACCAGCGCACCGGGCTCTCGCAGTCCACCGTCTCGGCGCATCTGGCGACCCTGCAGCGCGCCGGCCTGGTGACCAGCAAGAAGATCGGGCAATGGCACTTCTTCAAACGCAATGACGCGGTAATCGCCGAATTTCTTCGCCAGATGAGCGAAGAGCTGTAACCCAACCCGGCCGCTGTAGTTTCGACGGTCTGGTCATTCGCAGCCACCTGCCATAGCCAACCATTTCAAGGAGCGGGCCCATGCCTCCTGCGCTTCTCGTCCTCGCTTTGTCCGCGTTTGCCATCGGCACCACGGAGTTCGTCATCATGGGCCTGCTGCCGCAGGTCGCCGCCGATCTTGGCGTGTCGATCCCCGGCGCCGGTTGGCTGGTCACCGGTTACGCCCTGGGCGTGGCCATCGGCGCGCCGTTCATGGCCCTGGTCACCTCCAGCTGGCCGCGCAAGGCCGCGCTGCTGGTGCTGATGAGCATCTTCATCGCCGGCAACCTGTTCTGCGCCCTGGCCAGCGACTATCAGATGCTGATGCTCGCCCGCGTCATCACTGCGCTGTGCCACGGCGCCTTCTTCGGCATCGGCTCGGTGGTCGCCGCCAGCCTGGTGCCGGAGAACCGCCGCGCCTCCGCGGTGGCCTTGATGTTCACCGGCCTGACCCTGGCCAACGTGCTCGGCGTGCCGCTAGGCACCGCCCTCGGCCAGGCCGCCGGCTGGCGCTCGACCTTCTGGGCGGTGACCCTGATCGGCGTGCTCGCGCTGATCGGCCTGTGGCGCGTGCTGCCGAAAAAACAGGACGAGGAGAAAGCCGACCTGCGCAGCGAGCTCCGCGCCCTGCGCAACGGCGGCCTGTGGCTGGCGCTCTCCACCACCGTGCTATTTTCCGCCGCGGTGTTCGCCCTGTTCACCTACATCACGCCCTTGCTCGGCGAGGTCACCGGCGTGTCGCCATCCGGGGTGACCTGGAGCCTGCTGCTGATCGGCCTCGGCCTGACCCTCGGCAACGTGCTCGGCGGCCGCCTGGCCGACTGGCGCCTGCTGACCACCCTGCTCGGCGTGTTCGCCAGCCTGGCCCTGCTCTCCACCCTATTCGCCTGGACCAGTCGGGCCCTGGTGCCGGCCGAGCTGACGCTGTTCCTCTGGGCCGCGGCCGCCTTCGCCGCCGTGCCGGCCCTGCAGATCAACGTGGTGGCCTTCGGCGCCGGCGCGCCGAACCTGGTTTCGACCCTGAATATCGGCGCCTTCAACCTGGGCAATGCCCTCGGCGCCTGGATCGGCGGCGTGGTCATCGCCGAAGGTTTCGGCCTCAGCCGCGTGCCACTGGCCGCCGCGGTGCTCGCCGTGCTGGCGCTGATCGCCACCCTGCTCAGCTTCACCACCCGCAAGGCCGAGCCGCAACTGGCCCTGACTGAATAACCCCCGATGGAGGATCTCCCCATGCCGACGCTTTTCGACCCGATCCAGATCGGCGAGCTGCAACTCGCCAACCGCATCATCATGGCGCCGCTGACCCGCTGCCGCGCCGACGCAGGCCGCGTGCCCAACGCCCTGATGGCCGAGTACTACGCCCAGCGCGCCTCGGCCGGACTGATCCTCAGCGAAGCCACCTCGGTGACGCCGATGGGCGTCGGCTATCCCAACACCCCGGGCATCTGGTCCGACGCCCAGGTGCGCGGCTGGAGCAACGTCACCAAGGCCGTGCACGCCAATGGCGGCAAGATCATGCTGCAGCTGTGGCACGTCGGCCGCATTTCCGACCCCAGCTATCTGGACGGCGAACTGCCGGTCGCACCCAGCGCCATCGCCGCCAAGGGCCATGTCAGCCTGGTGCGCCCACTGCGCGACTACGTGACGCCGCGCGCGCTGCACACCGAGGAGCTCGCCGACATAGTCGAGGCCTACCGCGCGGGTGCCGAGAACGCCAAGGCCGCCGGCTTCGACGGGGTGGAGATCCACGGCGCCAACGGCTACCTGCTCGACCAGTTCCTGCAGGACAGCACCAACCAGCGCGACGACCAGTACGGCGGCTCGATCGAGAACCGCGCACGGCTGCTGCTGGAAGTCACCGATGCGGTGGTTTCGGTGTGGGGCGCCGGCCGCGTCGGCGTGCACCTGGCACCGCGCGCCGACTCCCATGACATGGGCGACTCCGACCGCGCCGCGACCTTCGGCTATGTCGCTCGCGAGCTGGGCAAGCGTGGCATCGCCTTCATCTGCGCGCGGGAGAAACTCGACCACGACAGCCTCGGCGCCGAGCTGAAGGCGGCCTTTGGCGGCATCTATATCGCCAACGAGCGCTTCACCAAGGAGGCCGCCAACGACCTGCTGGCCGACGGCCAGGCCGACGCCGTGGCATTCGGCGTGCCCTTTATCGCCAACCCCGATCTGCCGGCCCGCTTCGCCCAGGATGCCGCGCTTAACCCAGCACAGCCGGAGACCTTCTACGCCTCAGGCCCGGTCGGCTATATCGACTACCCGCGCCTGTGATCCACCCTGGAATGAAAAAAGCCCCGCAATTGCGGGGCTTCTGCTTTCGTAGGATGGGTTGAGCACAGCGATACCCATCAACAAGGCCACGATGGGTATCGACGCTGCGCGCCTCAACCCATCCTACGGCCGCGCGCTGAGCTGTTGCTGGAGGTTCTGCATCTGCGCCTGCAGCGCGCTGATGTTGCGCGTGGTCTGGGCACGGAAGGCGTCAAACTCGGCGGTGTTGGTGCTCGGCGCCGGGCGGTTGTCCTGCTCGCTCCTGAGCACCAGCAGGTCCTGTTCCAGACGGTCAATGGCGGCGTTGGGATTGCCCTGCTTCTGCAGCGCCGCGATCTCGCCGTCGAGCGCCTTCAGCTGGGCGGCCAGTTTACCCTGCTCGCCCTGCGCGCTCTTCAGCGCACTCTGCTCGTTGGCCAGGCTCTGCAGCTTGGCGTCCAGCTTGCCGGCGACCTCCTGCTGGGCCTTGAGATCGCCGCTCAGCTGCTCGAAACGCTTGCCGCTGCCACCTTGCTGGCTGGTCAGGCTCTGCATCTGGCGGTTCAGCTCGGCCAGTTTGCCGCCCAGTTGTTTGACCTGCAGGCGCAGGGCTTCGCTGCCGGTGGTGACATTCGACTCGGTGGCCACCACCTTGCCGGAAATGTCCTGGATGCGCCCGGCCGCTTCTTCGCTGATGCGCGCGAAGCTCTCCTGGGTGGCGACCAGTTGCTGGCTCATCAACTCGATCTGCTGATGACTCCACCAGCCCAGCCCGCCGAGGGCGATCACCAAGGCGCCGACCAGCGCCCACAGCGGCCCGGTGCTGGCGCTTTTGACCACTGCGGGCGCGGCCCGGCCGCTGTGGCGGGCATCGGCGGCGTAGTCATGCTCATGCAGCCCGGCCTTGCCGGCGAAACTGTGGTCGCGCGCGTCGGTGGTCAGGCTGGGCAAGCTATCCAGTTCGTCGAGGGTATCGTTACGCATGGGTAAACCTTCAGGAAAAATGCAAGAAGCGCGAGATGCCGTGCAGTATACCGCGTCGCGCCAGCCCCTTCAGCGCCGCGCCACGCCAGTGCGCCACGCACCGCCACGCACCGCCACAGAGCGCTACAAGGCAGTCGACCGCCGCCAGGCCGCGAAGTTTCGCGTCAGGTGAACTGGTACAGCATTTGCTAATTCCACTCCAGGGCGTCTAGGGAACGCCTTGCCAGGGAGGCCAGTCATGCGCATCGCACCGCACGACGGGTCGGCTTCACCGGGTCATGGGGGCTGTGGGCCTGGTGACCTTCGAGCGCTTCGGGACGAAGCACTCGAAGCCTTCTTTCATGCCTGTGGGGGGATTGCGCGAATGGAACTGACCAAGGCTGTACTCGACTGTATGCAGGTCCTGCGCCGCCGCTTGCGCGCGGAGCAGGCCGTGGATATCCGCCTGAGCCAACCCGGCGCGGTGCTGAGCATGCTGAGCGCCTGCGCCGACTCGCCGGTCGAGGAGACCCGCGAGCTGGGCGAGCGCCTTAGCGAACTCAGCGGCATCCGTCTGGCGCCACCGGCATTGAGCGAAGCCGAACTGATCGAGAAGTACAGCCGCTACGCCGGCCCGCTGCGCGGCTGAGCGTCGTAGGGGGGATGGCGCTTTTTCCAGCCACCGGCTTGGTGGAAAACGCTGCGCGGTTTTCCACCCTACGCATACCCAGGCATCAGCCGTGCTGCGCGCGCCACCAGGTGCAGAACTCGTCCAGCGCGGTCCACAGGCTGGCCTGCGGGTCGTAGTCCAGATACTGGCGGGCGCGGCTGATGTCGAGGGAAAAGTCCTTGGCCATCACCGCCACGCCGAGGCGAAACAGCGCCGGCTCCGGCTGCCCCGGCAACAGCTTGCACAGCGTCTCGTTGAGCGTCGCCGCGCCATAGGCCAGGCCAAAGGGCAGATGGCGGGTGACCGGCGGCAGCTCGAGCTGGCGCAGCACGTAATTGACCACGTCCCAGAACGGCACCGGCGCACCGTTGCTGATGTTGTAGACCTTGCCGAGCGCCGGCCCGGCCGCCAGCAGGCTGCTGAACAGCGCATCGTTGAGGTTGTGGATGCTGGTGAAATCGACCTTGTTCAGGCCGTTGCCGATGATCGACAGGCGGCCCTTGCGGTGCATGCCGATCAGCCGCGGGAAGATGCTGGTGTCGCCGGCGCCGGTGACGAAGCGCGGGCGCAGGGCGATGACCTCGAGGCCGAACTCCGCGGCGCCGAACACCTTCTGCTCGGCCAGGTACTTGGTCGCCCCGTAGTGATCGACGAACTTCTTCGGCACCTGCTCCTCGGTGAGACCGACATGCGCCTGACCGTCGAAATACACCGACGGCGACGACAGGTGCACCAGGCGCCGCACGCCCTGCTTGAGGCAGGCCTCGACGACGTTCTCGGTGACCGCCACGTTGGCCTGGTAGAAGTGCTGGTACTTGCCCCACACGCCGACCGCCCCGGCGCAATGCACCACCGCCTCGACGTCCTGGCACAGGCGCTGGACCAGCGCCGGATCGGACAAGTCGCCCTGGACGAACTCGGCGCCGCGCTTGAGCAGATGTTCGACGCCTTCCGCGCGGCGACCGTTGACCCGCACCGTCAGCCCCTGTTCCAGGGCGAAACGGGCGAAGCGCCCTCCGATGAAGCCACTCGCGCCGGTTACCAGAATCTTCATGCAGGGTTCCTTGCCGTTGTTGTGCCTGCGACTCTAGCAGCGTGCCCCGATCGGCGCCCTGACGTCACGAGCCAAGCCGCTGTCCCGCGGCGCCAGGCTATGGTTGTGCAGCGGCACCGGCGATTCGACTTCGCCCACCTCCTGCCGTTGACTAATGGCCTGTACGGTTAGTTGGTTACCTCAAGTCCGGATGGCTGAGGTTCTGAGGCAAGGCGCTGCGAGCCATAGCAGGGCTATGGCGAGGAGCAGCAACGCAGTATCAGGGCCTCAGACGCCGAAATTGACTAATTGAACTAACCACACAGGCCACTAGCCCCACCTTCCAGCCAGGGATTCGCCATGCGCACACAGTGGATGATTTACGGCGCCAACGGCTACACCGGCAGCCTGATCGCCCGTGAAGCCGCCCGCCAAGGGCTCCGGCCGATTCTCGCCGGGCGCAACGTCGACGCCGTGGAAGCCATCGCCAGCGAGTTGCAGCTGCACGCGCGGGTCTTCGATCTGCGCGATGCCGGCGCCAGCCGTAGCGCGCTCGAGGATGTCGCTCTGGTCGTCCACTGCGCCGGGCCCTTCTCCGCCACCAGCGCGCCGATGATCGCCGCCTGCCTGGCCAGCGGCAGCCACTACGTCGACATCACCGGCGAGATCGCCGTGTTCGAGCAGGCCCAGGCCCAACATGCCGCGGCGCAGGCCGCCGGCGTGGTGCTGTGCTCGGGGGTCGGCTTCGACGTGATCCCCACCGACTGCCTGGCCGCCTGTCTCAAGCAGGCGCTGCCGGACGCCAGCCATCTGGCCCTCGGTTTCGACACCGCCAGCGGCCTGTCGCCGGGCACCGCCAAGACCTCGGTGGAAGGCCTCAAGTTCGGCGGTCAGGTGCGCGAGGCCGGGCGCCTGCGCGGCGTGCCGCTGGGCTTCAAGCGCCGCGCCATCGACTTCGGTCATGGGGTGAAAAGCGCGGTGACCATCCCCTGGGGCGATGTCGCCACCGCCTACTACTCCACCGCCATCCCGAATATCGAGGTCTACCTGCCGGCGCCCGCCGCGCTGGCGATCGGCATGCGCCTGATTGATCCGCTGCGCGGCCTGCTCGGCCGGCCCGGGGTGCAGGACTGGCTGAAGGCCCAGGTCGACCGGCGCATCGCCGGGCCGGATGCCACCGCCCGCGCGCGGCAGCCGAGCTGGGTGTGGGGCGAGGCGCGCAACGCCGCCGGCCAGGTCAGGACCGCGCGGGTGAAAACCGCCAACGGCTACCAGGTCACCGTGCACGGCGCACTGCTGGCGGCGCGGCAGCTGCTCGAATACGGCGGGCCGGGCGGCTATTTCACCCCGTCGCAGCTGTTCGGCGCCCGCTGCGTGGAGCAGCTGCCCGGCTCCGGGCGCATCGAGCTCAGCTGAACGGCACCAGCCAGCGCCCGGCGGCGCGCGTCAGCTGGCGGGTGAGCTCGGTCAGCAGCTCGCCGCCGTTGCGCCAGTGGTGCCAATACAGCGGCACGTCGATGGGCCGCCCCGGCAGCAGTTCGACCAGTTCGCCACGGGCCAGCTCGCCCTGCACCTGCTGCTCCGGCACCAGGCCCCAGCCGAGGCCGCCGGCGGTCAGGCGCACGAAACCTTCTGAGGACGGGCACAGGTGGTGAAGGAAACCACCCTCGACGCCCAGCGCCACCAGGTAGCGGTGCTGCAGCAGGTCGTCCGGGCCGAAGACAATCGCCGGCACCTGGGCCAAGGCCGCGGCGCTCACCCCGGTGGGGAAGTGCCGGGCGATAAAGGCCGGGCTGGCCAGCGCGCGGTAGCGCATGGCACCCAGCGCCACACTGCGCGCGCCGGCCACCGGCTTGGCGCTGGCGCACACGCAGCCGGCCACCTCGCCGGCGCGCATGCGCTTGAGGCCGACATCCTGATCCTCCACCACCAGGTCCAGCAGCACCCGATGACTGGCGCAGAAGTCGCCGACCGCCGCCGCCCACCAGGTCGCCAGGCTGTCGGCGTTGAGGGCGATGCGCAGGCGCTCCGGCAGGCCGCCCTCGTCCAGCGCCGGCACCTGGCCCTGCAGGTCGCGCTCGAGCAGGCGCACCTGCTGCACGTGGTTGAGCAGGCGGCGGCCGATCTCGGTCGGCGCCGGCGGCGTCACCCGCATCAGCACCGGCTGACCGACCCGCGCCTCGAGCAGCTTGATCCGCTGCGACACCGCCGACTGCGACAGGCCCAGCACTTGGGCGGCCCGCTCGAAGCCGGCCTGTTCGATCACCGCGGCGAGGGCGGCGAGCAGCTTGTAGTCGAACATCAGTTCTCCTAATGATCCATCAGCATGATTGGTTTTCCTTATACAGCCGAGCGCCGCAGACTGACCAGCACTCCCTCCCCGAACACAACGGAATCCCCGCCATGTGGCAGAGCTATCTCAACGGTTTGCTGGTCGCCATCGGCCTGATCATGGCCATCGGCGCCCAGAACGCCTTCGTCCTCGCCCAGAGCCTGCGCCGCGAGCATCACCTGCCGGTGGCGGCGCTGTGCGTGCTGTGCGATGCCGTGCTGGTGGCCGCCGGGGTGTTCGGCCTGGCCACGCTGCTGACCCAGAGCCCGCTGCTGCTCGGCATCGCCCGCTGGGGCGGCGCGGCCTTCCTGCTCTGGTACGGGGTCAAGGCGCTGCGCCGCGCGCTGAATCCACAGGCGCTGCAGGAAGCCGCCGATGCCGGCCCGCGCTCGCGGCGCGCGGTGCTGCTGACCGCCCTGGCGGTGACCCTGCTGAATCCGCATGTGTACCTCGACACCGTGCTGCTGATCGGCTCGCTCGGCGCCCAGCAAACGGTGCCCGGCGCCTATGTGATGGGCGCCGCCAGTGCCTCGCTGCTGTGGTTCTTCAGCCTCGCCCTCGGCGCCGCCTGGCTGGCGCCGCTGCTGGCGCGACCGACGACCTGGCGCCTGCTGGACTTCGGCGTGGCGCTGATGATGTTCGTGGTCGCCGCCCAACTACTCAGCGGCCTGTAACTCGGCCGAGCCGGCGCCGAAGCTCTGGAACCGGCTTTTCCACACAGTTGCTGCGTGGTTATGCCCCCGGTCGGGTGCTATGATCCAAGGCCCACGGCGCAAAGAGTACAAACTCCCGCCGTTCCTCTGGCCGCCCGTGAACGGCCTTGCTGCATGCCGGTCGAGATGCTTCAACCCCGACCGACAGCATCGCACCCTGACCTGAGTAGGAGATTGATCATGGCTTTTGAATTGCCGCCGCTGCCGTACGAAAAGAACGCCCTCGAGCCGCACATTTCTGCCGAAACCCTGGAATACCACCACGGCAAACACCACAACGCCTATGTGGTGAACCTGAACAACCTGGTGCCGGGCACCGAGTTCGAAGGCAAGAGCCTGGAAGACATCATCAAGACTTCCTCCGGCGGCATCTTCAACAACGCCGCGCAGATCTGGAACCACACCTTCTACTGGCACTGCATGAAGCCGAACGGCGGCGGCCAGCCGACCGGCGCCCTGGCTGACGCGATCAACGCGGCCTTCGGTTCCTTCGACAAGTTCAAGGAAGAGTTCAGCAAGACTTCCATCGGCACCTTCGGCTCCGGCTGGGGCTGGCTGGTGAAGAAGGCCGACGGCTCCCTGGCCCTGGCCAGCACCATCGGCGCCGGCTGCCCGCTGACCAGCGGCGACACCCCGCTGCTGACCTGCGACGTGTGGGAACACGCCTACTACATCGACTACCGCAACCTGCGTCCGAAGTACGTCGAGGCGTTCTGGAACCTGGTCAACTGGGATTTCGTGGCGAAAAACTTCGCCGCCTGATCCCCGGCCCCAGGCCAAGAAAAAACCCGCATTCCGCGGGTTTTTTCGTTTCTACAGCAGCTGTTCCGGCGGCATCGGCAGATGCAACTGCGTCGCCTGCTGCACCGCGCGGCTGAGCAACTGATCGGCCGCCACCGGCCCGAGGTATTCGCACAGGCCGATATACAGCAGGTTGAGCAGCACCCGCAGGTGCTCGAGGGTCAGCGCCGTGAGGTCGAGCGAGCCGCCCTGCTCCAGCCAGCCGCGCAGGCGCAGTTCGGCATCCAGCTGCATGCCACTCAGATTGCCGGCGGCGAAGCGGCGCAGACGCGGCACCAGGTCCGCCTCGAGCAGCTCTAAGAGAATTCGGCTCAAGGCATCGAAGGTCTGCCGCGCCCGCGCATCCGGCCCGGATACCTCGACCGCCGTCCGCCCGGCACTCTGGCGCCAGGCCTCCAGGCGCGGCGCAGGGTCCGGCAGCAGTTGCGCCGGCGAGCTGGTCAAGGCGCCGACCAACTCGCGGTAAAGTTTGGCGCGCTCGAGCTTGCGGCCGCTACGACTGGCCACTTCGGCGAGGAACTCGTTGAGGGCGAAGGGCGGCTTGTCGGCGTACTTGGCCTCCAATAGCGACAATAGCGGCCACAGCTCGTCTTCGGAGAAATGCCCGACCAGACCGGTATAGATCGCGCGCCGCCTTGTGCTCAGACTCATCTCAAGCCCTCCGTGTCAGTTCGTGGCGATCGTAGGTGAGCGCCTGGTTGAACTCCGGATAGCCGACTTCGGCATGCTCGGCATAATCCAGGCCGCGCTGCTCGTCCTGGGTGGAGGTGCGCAGGCCGACGGTCTTGGCCAGCAGCAGATACAGCATCAGCGCCATCGGGAAGGCCCAGGCGAAGGCCGCCGCCGAGCCGAGCGCCTGGACGCCGATGCGATCCCAGTTGAACGGGTCGGCGGCGAAGAACAGTCCGGCCGCCAGGGTGCCCCACACGCCACAGAAGCCGTGCACCGGCACCGCGCCGACCACGTCGTCGAGGGCCAGCGATCGAGCAAGCGCGAACCGAGCACCACGATGAAGCCGGCGATCAGCCCGGTGAACAGGGCGAAACCGGCCTGCATGAAGAACACCAGGGCGCTGGCGAGTACCACCCAGGCGGTATTCAGCGCCTCGTCGGTGGCCGCCTCCGCCAGGGGTGCCAGCACCGACGCCGCGAGAAACAACCAGAGTCTGTTAATCCTCGTCCCCTCCCAAGGTCGGGGCCAGGGCCTTCGCCACGCTTATGCCAACGAAAATCCCGCGCGTGGTGCTCAAGAGCGGGCCATTCGCACCGATACAGTGCATAAGGCGAGGGGCGAGCGGGTGCGCCGCGTTCGCGGTTCACGCAGGCGTAGGAAGCTCCTGGCCCTTTGACGGCAACCGGCAGTTTGCCAATACTCACCGCGGTCGGACGCCGACGGTATCGAACAAGGAATAGGCATTTGAAGCTGGAACACCGACACAGCTTGTCACTGAAGTTGCTCCGGGTAGTGCTGCTGTCTGCATTGGTCGTCGGCGTGGTGCTGAGCTGCGGGCAGATCATGTTCGACGCCTACAAGACCCGGCAGGCGGTCGCCAATGATGCCCAGCGCATCCTCGACATGTTCCGCGATCCCTCGACCCAGGCGGTCTACAGCCTCGATCGGGAAATGGGCATGCAGGTGATCGAAGGGCTGTTCCAGAACCAGGCGGTGCGTTTCGCCGCCATCGGCCACCCCAACGAACCGATGCTGGCGGAAAAGTCCCGCGACCTGACCCCGCTGTCGACCCGCTGGCTGACCGACCCGATCCTCGGCCAGGAACAGAGCTTCACCACCCAACTGGTTGGCCGCGGCCCCTACAGCGAGTATTACGGCGACCTGACCATCACCCTCGACACCGCGCCCTACGGCGAGAACTTCGTCACCAGCTCGGTGGTCATCTTCATTTCCGGGGTGCTGCGCGCCCTGGCCATGGGCCTGGTGCTCTATCTGGTCTACCACTGGCTGCTGACCCGGCCGCTGTCGAAGATCATCGAGCACCTCAGCAGCATCAACCCGGACCGCCCCAGCGAGCACAAGCTGCCGATGCTCAAGGGCCACGAACGCAACGAACTGGGGCTGTGGATCAACACCGCCAATCAGTTGCTCGCCTCCATCGAACGCAACACCCACCTGCGCCGCGAGGCCGAGAACAGCCTGCTGCGCATGTCGCAGTACGACTTCCTCACCGGCCTGCCGAACCGCCAGCAGCTGCAGCAGCAGCTCGACCAGATCCTCGCCGACGCCGGCCGCCTGCAACGCCGGGTCGCGGTGCTGTGCGTCGGCCTCGACGACTTCAAAGGCATCAACGAACAGTTCAGCTACCAGACCGGCGACCAGCTGCTGCTCGCCCTTTCCGACCGCCTGCGCGGTCACAGCGGCCGCCTCGGCGCCCTGGCGCGCCTGGGCGGCGACCAGTTCGCCCTGGTCCAGGCCGACATCGAACAACCCTACGAAGCCGCCGAATTGGCCCAGAGCGTGCTCGACAACCTGGAAGCGGCCTTCAGTCTCGACCAGCAGGAAGTGCGCCTGCGCGCCACCATCGGCATCACCCTGTTCCCCGAGGACGGCGACAGCACCGAGAAGCTGCTGCAGAAAGCCGAGCAGACCATGACCCTGGCCAAGAGCCGCTCGCGCAACCGCTACCAGTTCTACATCGCCAGCGTCGACAGCGAGATGCGCCGCCGCCGCGAGCTGGAAAAAGACCTGCGCGACGCCCTGGCGCTGGGCCAGCTGCACCTGGTCTACCAGCCGCAGGTGGACTACCGCGACCACCGCGTGGTCGGCGTCGAGGCGCTGCTGCGCTGGCAGCACCCGCAGCACGGCTTCGTGCCGCCGGACCTGTTCATCCCGCTGGCCGAACAGAACGGCAGCATCATCCCGATCGGCGAATGGATTCTCGACCAGAGCTGCCGGCAGCTGCGCGAATGGCATGACCAGGGTTTCAGCGAGCTGCGCATGGCGGTCAACCTGTCCACCGTGCAGCTGCACCACGCCGAGCTGCCACGGGTGGTCAACAACCTGATGCAGGTCTACCGCCTGCCGCCGCGCAGCCTGGAGCTGGAAGTCACCGAAACCGGCCTGATGGACGACATCACCACCGCCGCTCAGCACCTGCTCAGCCTACGCCGCTCCGGCGCGCTGATCGCCATCGACGACTTCGGCACCGGCTATTCCTCGCTGAGCTACCTGAAGAGCCTGCCGCTGGACAAGATCAAGATCGACAAGAGCTTCGTCCAGGACCTGCTCGACGACGAAGACGACGCCACCATCGTTCGCGCCATCATCCAGCTGGGCAAGAGCCTGGGCATGCAGGTGATCGCCGAAGGGGTGGAAACCGCCGAGCAGGAGGCCTATATCATCGCCCAGGGCTGCAACGAGGGTCAGGGCTACCTGTATAGCAAACCGCTGCCGGCGCGCGACCTGACCCTGTTCCTCAAGCAGGCCCGGCGCCTGAGCCACGCCGGCAATCCCCTTCCGCTCTAAGAACCTGTTCACGATCTGCTGCGCGTCGGCCATACGGCGTTGAAATCGGGCTCAGAATGCTCATTTACAGCTTGTAAACTGCGCTTCTTCGTCCAATTTCGCCTTGTCTGGCTCTAGCTCGCGAGATCGTGAACAGGTTCTAACGGCTTACCAGGCCAGACCGAGCAACCAGGCGCTGCCGGCCGCCCCCGCCAGGCACAGCACGGCCGCCCCGGCCGCCTGCCAATGGAACTGGCGGGCCAGATCGTCCTCGCCGTAACTCGACAGGATGAACGGCTGCGCCTCGCGCGGCCGCGCCAGATGGTCCTGCTGCGGCTGCAGGCTGACCTGGCGGTGGCGCTCCTCGGCCTCCAGGCGTGCGGCCAGGCGCACGCGGTTCCATTCCGGGTCGTCCAGGCGGCCATTCCGGTCGCTGTCGAAGCGCTGCAGCAAGCCGTCGAAGTCGCCCTTCCACTCGCGGATCACCTGGCCCTGGGCCGTCGCCAGATCCAGGCCCTGGCGCCCACCACCGGACGTACGGAACTCGCCGATGGCGTACAGCGGCTCGCCGGCATGCAGGCGTTCCTCGGTATAACGGTACTCCGCGCCACTGGCCAACCAGCCAAACAGACCGCGCGGCGCCACACCCCGGGGGTGGCGCAGGCTGCCCCGCCACCGCTCGCGAGTGGCCGGCCGCACCTCGGCACCCTGCGGATCGATCAGACAGCTGCCGGAGGCGTCGCGCAGGCGCAGCCAGCCCTCGCTGCAGCCACGCTCCACCACGCGCCAGCTTCTGCGCTTGCCGTCGCTGCTGTACTCCTCGATCTTGAAGCGCCACCACAGGCACGGCTTGCCGGTCAGCGGCGCGACGATGAGCGCCTCGGGAAGCGCCTCGAGCAGGCCGTAGAACTCGGCATAGCCCTGGGCGGCCGAGCGGATCTTCGAGGTCGGAGTATCCAGCAGATGACGCGCCTGGGCCAGGCGCCGCAGGCACCACCAGGCGCCAGCCAGGGTCGCACCGCCACTGCATGCCAGGCCGACGACCAGGCCCTGAATATCCACGGGCTCAGCCGAACAGTTGCTTGAGGTCGACGTCGGCCTTTTCCGCCGCGCTGAACTCCAGCAGCTCGGCGGACCGGAAGCCGAACCCGCGGGCGATCAGCACGTCGGGGAACTGCTCGATGCGCACGTTGTTGAGGTTAACCGCCTCGTTGTACAGCTCGCGGCGATCGGCGATGCCGTTCTCCAGGCCGCTGATGCGCTGCTGGAGGAACTGGAAGCTCTCGTTGGCCTTCAGCTCCGGATAGTTTTCCGCCAGCGCGAACAGCTGCCCGAGGCCGGCGCGCAGGCCGCTTTCCGCCTGGCCGAGGGCCCCCAGATCGTGCTTCTCGCGGGCACTGGCCACGGCGTTGCGGGCGGCGATCACCTGCTCCAGGGTGGTGCGCTCGTGCTGCATGTACTGCTTGCAGGTTTCCACCAGTTTGGGCAGCTCGTCATGGCGCTGCTTGAGCAACACCTCGATGTTCGCCCACGCCTTGCCGACCCCGTGCTTCAGACGCACCAGGGCGTTGTAGAGGATCACTGCGTACGCGGCGACCAGGACGACCAACACCACAACCACCACACCGCTCACGCTCATGCTTGCTGCTCCATAACGACTGCTCCATCGGCTTGCGACTCATTGACTAAGCGGAGTCTAAAGGCATTGTGGCCGTTCGGCGCAGGTCCTCGCCCGCCTCATCTGCGCCGAGAGAACGCTGGCCCTTTGCACAAAATGAAAATCTTTCGCATTATGTCGCGGTTTTGCATGTGCACCGCGCAGCCTCCTCATCACACGACGCAAAGGACCTCGCCATGATTCGTATGCCCCTGGCTTCCGCCAGCCTGTTGGCCATTGCCATTTCGCTCGCCGGTTGTGGCGATGACAAAGCCCCGGCCACCCAGGCCGCCGCACCAGCCGCCCCGGCTGCCAGCGCGCCTGCCGCCAGCACCGGCAAAGTCGACGAAGCGGCCGCCAAGGCCGTGGTCGCCCATTACGCCGAGCTCGGCTACGCGGTGTTCAACGATGCCGCCAGCACCGGCAAGGCCCTGCAGGCTGCGGTCGATGCCCTGCTCGCCAGCCCCAGCGCCGACACCCTGAAAGCCGCCCGCGATGCCTGGCTGGCCGCCCGCGTACCCTACATGCAGACCGAGGTGTTCCGCTTCGGCAACGGCGTGGTCGACGACTGGGAAGGCCAGCTCAACGCCTGGCCGCTGGACGAAGGCCTGATCGACTACGTCGCCGACGGCAGCGCCGAAGCCCAGGGCAACCCGGCCGCCAAGGCCAACATCATCGCCAACAGCGAGATCCAGGTCGGCGAAGACAAGATCGACGTCAAGGACCTCAGCGGCGAGAAACTCGCCGAGCTGAACGAACTGGGCGGCTCCGAAGCCAACGTCGCCACCGGCTACCACGCCATCGAATTCCTCCTCTGGGGCCAGGACCTGCATGGCACCGGCGCTGGCGCCGGCGAGCGCCCGGCCAGCGACTACCTGGTCGGCGAAGGCGCCACCGGCGGCCATAACGACCGCCGCCGCGCCTACCTGAAGGCCGCCACCGACCTGCTGGTCAAGGACCTGGAGTGGATGGTCGGCCAATGGAAGCCGGGCGTTGCCGACAACTACCGCGCCAAGCTGGAAGCCGAATCGGCGGACAGCGGCCTGCGCAAGATGCTGTTCGGCATGGGCAGCCTGTCCCTCGGCGAGCTGGCCGGCGAGCGCATGAAAGTCGCCCTGGAAGCCAACTCCACCGAAGACGAGCACGACTGCTTCAGCGACAACACCCACAACTCGCACTTCTTCGATGGCAAGGGCATCCGCAACGTCTACCTCGGCGAATACAAGCGCGTCGACGGCAGCACCCTGAGCGGCCCGAGCCTGTCCTCGCTGGTGGCCAAAGCCGCGCCGGCCACCGACGACACCCTCAAGGCCGACTTCGCCGACACCGAGAAGAAGCTGCAGGCCCTGGTCGACAGCGCCAACAACGGTCAGCACTTCGACCAGCTGATCGCCGCCGACAACAGCGCCGGCCAGCCGCTGATCCGCGACGCCATCGCCGCCCTGGTCAAGCAGACCACTGGCATCGAGCAGGCCGCCGGCGCCCTCGGCATCAGCGACCTGAAGCCGGACACCGCCGATCACCAGTTCTGATCGCCTAGCAGTACCGAAACGGATGCGGCGCCTGCCGCATCCGTTTTTTTATGCCCACCACCCAGGCCAAACGCTAATTCCTCTTATTTGAGCGAACGCGGCCTGTTAAGCTAGCCCGCCGCCCGCCCCTGCCAGGACTGCTGTCGATGCCCGCCCTGCTCCGCCGTCTTTCGCCGCTGCTGCTGACCTTGAGTCTGGCGGCCTGCGACCAGGCGCCGCGCTTTAGCCAGGCCGAGCCCGGCGAAGCGCTGTCGGCCGGCAGCGTCAGCGTCAGACCAGCCGGCCAGCACAGCTTTTCCCAACCCTCGGCGAATCTCTCCGCCGAGCGCCGGCTGGACTTCAGCGTCGGCGACAGTTTCTTCCAAAACCCCTGGGTGATCGCCCCCTCCACAACCACCGCGCGTGACGGTCTCGGTCCGCTGTTCAACAGCAACGCCTGCGAGAACTGCCACATCAATGACGGCCGCGGCCATCCGCCGGCCGCCGGCGCCCGCAATGCGGTGTCGATGCTGGTGCGTCTATCGATCCCCGCCGCCGGCGCCGAACAGGCGCAACTGCTCGAACGCCTCGGCGTGGTGCCCGAGCCGGTGTACGGCGGCCAGTTGCAGGACATGGCCAATCCCGGCATCACCCCCGAAGGCAAGGTGCGCGTGGAGTACCGCTCGCAACTGGTCAACTTCAGCGACGGCGCCATGGTCAAGCTGCGCCGGCCGCTCCTGCGCATCAGCCGACTCGGCTATGGCCCGCTGCATCCGCAGACGCAGTTCTCCGCCCGCGTCGCCCCGCCGATGATCGGCCTCGGCCTGCTCGAAGCCATTCCCGAGGCCGCGATCCTGGCCAACGCCGAGGCGCAACGCCGGCAGAACAACGGCATCGCCGGCCAGCCCAACTGGGTCTGGGACGATGCCCAGCAAAAGACCGTGCTCGGGCGCTTCGGCTGGAAGGCCGGACAGCCGAGCCTCAATCAGCAGAACGCCCACGCCTTTGCCGGCGACCTCGGCCTGACCAGCAGCCTGCAACCACAGGACAACTGCACGGCGGCGCAGACCGCTTGCCGCCAGGCGGCCCATGGCGGCACCCCGGAAGTCAGCGACAACATCCAGCGCCTGGTGCTGTTCTACACCCGCAACCTCGGCGTGCCGGCCCGCCGCGATGTCGGCTCGGCCCAGGTGCTGCAGGGCAAGGGCCTGTTCCATCAGGCCGGCTGCCAGCAATGCCATACCCCGCAATTCACCACCGGCGCCGATGCCGCCGAACCGGAACTGGCCAACCAGGTGATTCGCCCCTACAGCGACCTGCTGCTGCATGACATGGGCGAGGGCCTGGCCGACGGCCGCCCCGAGTTCCAGGCCAGTGGTCGCCAGTGGCGCACTCCGCCGCTGTGGGGCATCGGCCTGACCGAAACGGTCAGCGGCCACAGCCAGTTCCTGCATGACGGCCGCGCCCGCAACCTGTTGGAGGCCATCCTCTGGCACGGCGGCGAGGCCGAGGCGGCCAAGCAACAGGTGCTCACCTTCGATGCCGGCCAGCGTGACGCGCTGCTGGCTTTCCTGAATTCGCTTTAAAGGAGCCGTGCATGTTCCGCCCGAAACTCTTGTTCACCAGCCTCGCCGCCCTCGCCCTCGGCGCCTGCTCGCCGCAGGACCAGCACGCGCAGACTTCCGCCGCCCTGGCCCAGCAGGTGATCCTGCCGACCTACAGCCGCTGGGTCGAGGCCGACCGCCAACTGGCCAAGAGCGCCCTGGCGTTCTGCTCCGGCCAGACAGACCTGGAAAAAGCCCGCGCCGATTTCTACAGCGCACAGAAAGCCTGGGCCGAGCTGCAGCCGCTGCTGGTCGGCCCGTTGGCCGAAGGCAACCGCGCCTGGCAGGTGCAGTTCTGGCCGGACAAGAAGAACCTGGTCGGCCGCCAAGTCGAGCAACTGGTCAAGGCCCAGCCGCAGATCGATGCCGCCGCCCTGGCCAAGGCCAGCGTCGTGGTGCAGGGCTTGTCCGCCTACGAATACATCCTCTTCGACAGCCAGATCGACCTCGCCGACAGCGCACAGAAGGCCCGCTACTGCCCGCTGCTGGAGGCCATCGGCGCCCGCCAGCAGTCGCTGGCCGAAGAAATCCTCGCGCGCTGGAACAACAAGGACGGCATGCTCGAACAGCTGAGCAAGTTCCCCAACCCGCGCTACGCCGATTCCCACGAGGCCATCGCCGAACTGCTGCGGGTGCAGGTCACCGCCCTCGACACCCTGAAGAAGAAGCTCGGCACCCCGCTCGGCCGCCTGAGCAAGGGCATCCCCCAGCCGCTGCAGGCCGAGGCCTGGCGCAGTCAGGCCTCGCTGGCCAACCTCGGTGCCAGCCTGGCCAGCGCCGAAGCGCTGTGGCGCGGGGTCGACGATCACGGCCTGCGCGGCCTGCTCGGCAGCGAGCAGCAGGCCCTGGCCGAGCGCATCGACGCCGCCTACGCCGTGGCCCGGCAGAAGCTCGAGGCGCTGCAGCCGCCGCTCGACCAACTGCTCGCCAGCGAACAGGGGCGCCAGCAGCTGAACGACTTCTACGACAGCCTCAACAGCGTGCATCGCCTGCAGGAAAGCGACCTCGCCAAGGCGCTGGGCGTGCAGCTGGGCTTCAACGCCAACGATGGCGACTGAGGAGGCCCGAACATGCTGCGCCGTCATGTCCTGAGCCTCGGCAGCGCCCTGCTGGGCGCCCTCAGCCTCGGTGGCTGGACCCTCAGCCGCCGCAGCCAGAGCCCGCTGCTGCTGTCCGCCCGCGACGATGCCGATGGCCGCCACTATGCGGTCGGCTACCGCCTGGACGGCAGCCAGGTGTTCGCCACGCCGGTGGCGCAGCGTTGCCATGACATAGTCGAGCACCCGCAGCAGCCGCTCGCCCTGTTCGTCGCCCGCCGCCCGGGCACCGCGAGCTACCTGATCGACCTGCGCGACGGCCGTCTGCTGCAGACCCTGGAATCCCAGCCAGACCGGCACTTCTATGGCCATGCGGTGTTCCATCGCGGTGGCGAATGGCTGTACGCCACCGAGAACGACACCCGCGACCCGGGCCGCGGCCTGCTCGGCGTCTACCGCTTCGAAGGCGGCCAGCTGCAACACAGCGGCGAACTCCCCACCCACGGCCTCGGCCCGCATCAGGTCAGCTGGCTGCCAGACGGTGAGACCCTGGTGGTGGCCAACGGCGGCATCCGCACCGAGGCGGAGAGCCGGGTGGAGATGAACCTCGACGCCATGCAGCCGAGCCTGGTGCTGATGCACCGCGATGGCCGCCTGCTGTCCAAGGAAACCCTAGCGCAGCCGATGAACAGCATCCGCCACCTGGCGGTCGCTGCCGACGGCACCCTGGTCGCCGGCCAGCAGTTCATGGGCGAGGCCCACGAGCACGCCGACCTGCTGGCGATCAAGCGCCCCGGCCAAGCGCTGCAGCCCTTCCCGCTGGCCGAGCCCCAGCGCCTGGCGATGCACCAGTACACCGCCAGCGTGGCGATCCACGACCAGCTGCGCCTGGTCGCCCTGACCGCGCCGCGCGGCAACCGCTTCTTCATCTGGGACCTGGACAGCGGCGCCGTGCGTCTGGACGCACCGCTGCCCGACTGCGCCGGGGTCGGCGCCGTGGCGGACGGTTTCGTGGTCACCTCCGGCCAAGGCCGCTGCCGCCTGTACGACTGCCGCGGCGAGCGCATCGCCATGCAGCCGCTGGAGCTGCCGGCCGGGCTATGGGACAACCACCTGCACCTCGCCTGAAGCTCTGAAAGCCCTGCGCTACGGAGCTTTCAGGCGCGCCCGCGCCGTAAACAATCCGACCGCCGGCGCTCAAGCGGCGACGCCCCCGGCCGATCCATGGGGACTCGAATCCGCTTGCCCCCGAGGTGCATGACCATGTCCCTGAAAAACTCCCTGCGCGCCCAGATTCTCGCGCTCCTTGGCGGCAGCCTGCTGCTGATCCTGCTCACCGCGCTGGCCTGTTTCTCCTTCCTGTCCGGCGGCATCCAGTCCTATCGCGGCCTGCTGGAAGGACCGATACAGGCCTCCGGCCTGGTGGACGCAGCCAACCTCGAATTCAAGGGCCAGGTGCAAGAATGGAAGAACCTGCTGCTGCGCGGCTCCGACCCCAGCGCCCAAGACAAATACTGGGCGCAGTTCGAGGCCCAGGAACGCAAAGTGCAGGACATCCTCGGCAAGCTGGTCGCCGAAGCCGGCGAACACAACGATCCGGCGCTGAAAGGCCAGGTCGAACGCCTGCGCACTGAGCACCAGCGTCTGGGCGCCGCCTACCGCCAGGGCCGCCAGGCCTTCATCGCCGCGGATGCCGATCCGGCCGCCGGTGATGCGGCGGTCAAGGGCATCGACCGCGCCGCCAGCGAGCAGATGAGCACGCTGGTCGCCGAGCTGCACCAGCGCAGCGCCGAGCAGTCTGCCGCCATCAGTGCCAGCGCCGACCGCACCCTCACCTGGGGCTTGATTGTGATATTGGCCGCCAGCCTATTGATCGGCCTGTTCAGCCTGTGGCTGGTCAACCGGCAGTTGATCACGCCGATCCGCGACCTGATCGAGCATATCGCCCGTCTCAGCCAGGGCAATTTCGGCCAGCACGTCGACAGCCACCGCCGCGACGAACTGGGGCGCCTGGCCGTGGCCGCCAATACCCTGCGCGACTTCCTCGCCGACACCTTCAGCCGCCTGCAACACAGCACCGGCGAGCTGGACAGCGCCAGCGGCGAGCTCAATGCCATCGCCACCCTGATGGCCCAGGGCACCCGCGAGCAATTTTCGCGCACCGACCAAGTCGCCACGGCGATGCACGAGATGTCCGCCACCGCCCAGGAAGTCGCGCGGCATGCCGCCGAGGCGGCACGCGCCGCCGACGACGCCGACCACTCGGCACAACAGGGCGAGCAGGTCATGCAGGCTACGATCCACACCATCACCGGCATGCGCAGCGAGATCGCCAACACCGCCGAGGTGATCCGCCGCCTGGAAAGCGACAGCGGGCGCATCGGCAAGGTTCTGGAAGTGATCCGCGGCATCGCCGAGCAGACCAACCTGCTGGCCCTCAACGCCGCCATCGAGGCCGCCCGTGCCGGCGAGCAGGGGCGCGGCTTCGCCGTGGTCGCCGACGAGGTGCGCACCCTGGCCCAACGCACCGCCGAATCCACCGCCGAGATCCACCAGATCATCGACACCGTGCAAACCGGCGCGCTCAATGCCGTGCGCGCCATCGAGAACGGCCAGAGCCGCAGTGAACAGGGCGTGACCCAGGTGACCGAGGCCGGCGCCATGCTCCAGCGCATCACCGCCGCGGTGGAGGCCATTCGCGACATGAACCGGCAGATCGCCACCGCCGCCGAGGAACAGACCTCGGTGGCCGAGGACATCTCGCGCAACCTCACCGAGATCACCGCTATCGCCACCAGCAATGAAGAACAGGTGCGGCGCACCCAGCACTCCAGCCAGGAACTGCACGGTCTCTCCGGCCAACTGACCAGCGTGACCCAGTGCCTCAGCGCCTGACTCCGCTAGCCGGAACGGCACAGGAGGCGCCATTAATGCCGGCACTCCGCTATCAATCGCGGATTTAAAAGCGCAGCATCTGCGGTGAAGTTCGCCGAATCACAGGTGTATCCCGGCGCCAGACCGGCGGGCAACTTTTTGCCATGCCTCGCCTTTGACTTGCCAGGCCTCTGGGACTAAGGTGCATGCCCGCCTATTCCCAGGCCCTCATTACCCGCCAAGGAACCGGAATATGTTGCTCCGCCGCATGCTCACCATGCTGGGGGTTGTGCTCGTCGTGGTGCTGCTCCTGGCCAGCTACAAAGCCTTCTCGATCCGCGAACAGATCAAGCAATTCTCCGCGCCCCAGCCACCGATCAGCGTCTCGGCGGCGATTGCCGAGCAGCGCCAGTGGCAGGAACGCCTGCCGGCCATCGGTACGCTCAAGGCCTCGCAGGGCGTCGACCTCACCGTCGAAGTCACCGGCACCGTGCGTGATGTGCTGTTCCGCTCCGGCGAGCATGTCGCCGCTCACCAGCCGCTGATCCAGATGGACGGCGCGGTCGAGCAGGCCTCGCTGGAATCCGCCGAAGCCGAGCTGAACCTCGCCCGCGTCGAATTCGAGCGTGGCCGCAGCCTGATCAGCCGGCAGATGATCTCCAAGAGCGATTTCGACCGCCTCGCCTCGCAGCTGCAGCAAAACAGCGGCCGGGTCGCACAGCTCAAGGCGCTGCTCGGCAAGAAGCGCATCCTCGCGCCGTTCGCCGGCACCATCGGTATCCGCCAGATCGACGTGGGCGACTACCTCGCCTCGGGCACCACCATCGCCACCCTGCAGGATCTCTCGACCCTGTACGTCGACTTCTTCCTGCCCGAGCAGGCGGTGCCCAAGTTGCAGGTCGGCCAGCGCGTACAGCTCGGCGTCGCGGCCTTCCCGGGCGAGGCGTTCATGGGCGAGCTCGCCGCGATCAACCCGAAGGTCGACGAGAACACCCGCAACGTGCAGGTCCGCGCGACCCTGCCCAACCCGGGCGAGAAGCTGTTGCCGGGCATGTTCGCCAACCTCACCGTGCTGCTGCCGAACAGCGCAGCACGCGTGGTGGTGCCGGAAACCGCGGTGACCTTCTCGCTGTACGGCAACTCGATCTACGTCGTCGAGGCGGAGAAGAACGACGACGGCAGCGCCAAGCACGACGACCAGGGCCAGCCGCGCCTGGTGGCCAAGCGCGTGTTCGTCGAGACCGGTGAGCGCCGCGACGGTGAGGTGGTGGTGCTCAAGGGCCTGACCGCCGGCCAACAGGTGGTCACCACCGGCCAGCTCAAGCTGGATAACGGCGCGCACGTCAGCATCGTCGCCGAGCCCGCCGCCCGCACCACCAGCCAGGCCAGCGGCCGCTAACAGGCCGTTGAAAAATGTAGGCGAGGCAGCCGAGACAAGGCAAAAACGGCCGAAAAAGCGCAGTTTACGTGTTGTAAATGAGCATTTTGAGGCTGTTTTTAACGCCGGATCGGCAACGTAGGTAATTTTTCAACGGCCTGCTAACCCGGGTGCTGGAAAAGGAATCATCCATGGCTTTTACCGATCCGTTCATCCGTCGCCCGGTGCTGGCGACGGTGGTCAGCCTGCTGATCGTCCTACTCGGCATCCAGGCCTTCAACAGCCTGGTGATCCGCCAGTACCCGCAGATGGAAAACGCCCTGATCACGGTGACCACCGCCTACCCCGGGGCCAACGCCGAGACCATCCAGGGCTACATCACCCAGCCGCTGCAGCAGAGCCTGGCGAGCGCCGAAGGCGTCGACTACATGACCTCAGTCAGTCGGCAGAACTTCTCGGTGATCTCGCTCTATGCGCGCGTCGGCGCCGACTCCGATCGCCTGTTCACCGAGCTGCTGGCCAAGACCAACGAGGTCAAGAGCCAGCTGCCGCAGGAAGCCGAAGACCCAGTGCTGGAGAAGCAGGCCGCCGACGCCTCGGCGCTGATGTACATCAGCTTCCACAGCAAGGAGCTGAACTACCAGCAGATCACCGACTACCTGACCCGCGTGGTGCAGCCCAAACTGGCGACCCTGCCAGGCATCGCTGAGGCAGAGGTCCAGGGGGCGCGGAAGTTCGCCATGCGCCTGTGGCTCGACCCGGTGCGCATGGCCGCCCACAGCATCACCGCCGGCGACGTGCGCGAGGCGGTGCAGAAGTACAACTTCCTCTCCGCCGCCGGTGAAGTGAAGGGCGAACTGGTGGTCAGCAGCGTCAACGCCAGCACCGATCTGAAGAGCCCCGAGGCCTTCGCCGCGATCCCGCTGAAGACCGAGGGCGACCGTCGCGTGCGCATCGGCGACGTGGCGCGGGTAGAGATGGGCGCGGAGAACTACGACGCGGTCAGCTCGTTCAACAGCATCCCGTCGGTGTACATCGCCATCAAGGGCACGCCGACCTCCAACCCGCTGGACGTGATCAAGGAAGTGCGCGCCAAGCTGCCGTCGGTCGAGCGCGAGCTGCCGCCGGCGCTGAAGATGTCGATCGCTTACGACGGCACGCTGTTCATTCAGGAATCGATCAACGAGGTGATCAAGACCCTCGCCGAAGCGGTGCTGATCGTCATCGTCGTGGTGTTCCTGTTCCTCGGCGCGTTCCGCTCGGTGCTGATCCCGGTGGTGACCATCCCGCTGTCGATGATCGGCGTGCTGTTCTTCATGCAGCTGATGGGCTACTCGATCAACCTGCTGACCCTGCTGGCCATGGTCCTGGCCATCGGCCTGGTTGTGGACGACGCGATCGTCGTGGTGGAGAACATCCACCGCCACATCGAGGAGGGCAAGAAGCCATTCGACGCCGCCCTGCTCGGCGCCCGCGAGATCGCCACGCCGGTGATCGCGATGACCATCACCCTGGCCGCGGTGTACGCACCGATCGGCTTCCTCGAAGGCCTGACCGGCGCGCTGTTCCGCGAGTTCGCCCTCACCCTGGCCGGCGCGGTGATCATCTCCGGCATCGTCGCCCTGACCCTGTCGCCGATGATGTGCTCGCAGTTGCTGCGCCACGAAGAAAACCCCAGCGGCCTGGCGTACCGCCTCGACCTGCTGTTCGAGCGCCTCAAGCAGCGCTACCGTAGCGCCCTGCACCGCACCCTGGACACCCGCCCGGTGGTCTACGTGTTCGCCCTGATCATCCTGGCACTGATCCCGGTGTTGCTGATGTTCACCCAGCGCGAGCTGGCGCCGGACGAGGACCAGGCCTTCCTGTTCATCATGTCCAACGCACCGCAGACCGCCAACCTGGATTACCTGAACCGCTACACCGACCAGTACCAGAAGGTCTTCAGCGAGTTTCCCGAGTACGACTCGGCGTTCCAGATCAACGGATTCAACGGTGTGCAGTCGGGCATCGGCGGACTGATGCTCAAGCCCTGGGGTGAGCGCGAGCGCAGCCAGAAGGAGCTGATGCACGCCTTCCAGCAGCGCGCCAACCAGATCCCCGGCCTGCAGGTGTTCGTCTTCAGCCTGCCGTCGCTGCCAGGCACCGGCGAAGGCCTGCCGTTCCAGTTCGTGGTCACCAGCTCCGGCGACTACGCCTCGCTGCTGCAGGTCGCCGAGCGGATCAAACAGCGCGCCCAGGCGACCAACAAGTTCGCCGTGCTCGACCTCGACCTGGCCTTCGACAAGCCGGAAATCGTCGTCGACATCGACCGCGACAAGGCCGCGCAGATCGGCGTGTCGATGGACGAGCTGGGCACCACCCTGGCCACCCTGCTCGGCGAAGGCGAGATCAACCGCTTCACCGTGGACGGCCGCAGCTACAAGGTGATCGCCCAGGTCGATCGCGCCTACCGCAACAGCCCGACCCGTCTGGACAACTACTTCGTGCGCAGCGAAAGCGGCGCGATGTTGCCGCTGTCGACGCTGATCACCGTGCGCGAACAGGCGCGGCCGCGCCAGCTCAACCAGTTCCAGCAGCTCAACTCGGCGATCATCTCCGGCTTCCCGATGGTCAGTCAGGGCGAGGCGCTAGCCACCGTGCAGCAGATCGCCCGCGAGGAAGCACCGAGCGGCTACACCTTCGACTACGCCGGCGCCTCGCGGCAGTTCGTCAACGAAGGCAACGCGCTGTACGTGACCTTCGCCCTGGCCCTGGCGGTAATCTTCCTGGTCCTTGCCGCACAGTTCGAGAGCTTCCGCGACCCGCTGGTGATCCTGGTCACCGTGCCGCTGTCGATCTGCGGGGCGTTGATTCCGCTGTTCCTCGGCTGGTCGAGCATGAACATCTACACCCAGGTCGGCCTGGTCACGCTGATCGGCCTGATCAGCAAGCACGGTATTCTCATCGTCGAGTTCGCCAACCAGCTGCGTCGCCAGGGCCGCGGCATGCGCGAGGCGATCGAGGAAGCCGCGGCGATCCGCCTACGCCCGGTGCTGATGACGACCGCGGCGATGGTCTTCGGCATGGTGCCGCTGATCTTCGCCACCGGTGCCGGCGCGGTGAGTCGCTTCGACATCGGCCTGGTGATCGCCACCGGCATGTCGGTGGGCACCCTGTTCACCCTGTTCGTGCTGCCCTGCGTGTACGTGCTGCTGGCCCACCCGGACCGCGCGCCAGCCACCGCGGCGCCGCCCGCCGCGCTAGCGAGCGATCAGCTCTGAACGAAAAAGCCCCGCATCTGCGGGGCTTTTTTGTACTGGCGCCAGCGGCTTCAGCCCTGGGAACGCAGTCCTTGCGAGAGGCCGAACATCAGCAGCAACAGATCGCCATCGGGCCGTGCCGATTTCAGACCCTGATGCTGCACGGGCAACGGACAGTGGTCTTGCGCGGCCGGCGTGCCCAGCACCTGCGGACCCGGCTCATGCCAGGCGGCCGCCGCCAGAGAGGCCACACCGAGCGCACCGATCAGGAATAAACCTCGTGCGATTTCTAACTTCATGATTGCAACCCCTTGATAGCGCTGCCAAACGCTGTCTGGTAACCGTAGATCAGTTGTTGCCAGTCCGCCGCGTTCCACGACGAGTGGCGGCGCAGCTGCCGCAAGTCGTGCCGGGCCGCACGCCCGCGACTCAGGCGCCGCCGGCTTTTTTCCAGATCCAGCAGGGCGACCTCCACCTGCGGCTGCCCGCCCTCGCTTTCGCGTACCCGCACGAAGACATGCTTGGCGTACAGGCAACCGTGCTGCCAGCGCGCCCGGTGCAGGCGCGCCAGCAGCTCGCTCAGACGCTGCAGCAGGCGTTGATGCACGGCTTCGCCATGGCGCTCGCGGCCACCCGCGGCGTACCAGGCGTCGATGTCGACAAAGCCCTCCAGCGCCTCGGTCACCAGCAGGGCCCGCCAGTCGTGATCCGGCTCTTGCTGGGCGCCGCAATACACTAGATTCGGTACCGTCACCCCGAGCCGGCGGAAGGCCTTGAGGGCATCGCGCTCGCGCAGCACCGTCGGGCGGCCGAAGGGGTAGCGCAGGCTGCGGTAGAGGTGGCCGACCTGGCGCTTGGCATACAGCAAGCGGCCGTCGTCGGCGCGCAGCCGCATCACACCGCTTTCGCCGCCGCGGCGTTGATTGGGCGCCTCGACCCACTCGCCGCGTTGCTGCCACCAGAAGTCAAAATGCCCAGATTGGATCCGCACCCGAGCCGACTGCAATGCCATACCCATCAATCAGCCCTTGCGCAAGACGTACACACGCCACATGGCGTACAACGGCAGGAAGTCGAAATGCTCCTGGACGCGGAAGCCGGCCTGACGAAACTCGGCCTCGACCGTGGCCGCCGGGATCACGAAACGGTTCTGGTAATCCGTCGACCCGCTTCTGGCCGCGCGCCGGCGCTCCAGGCGCGTCCGCCGCCAGGCCTTGAAGTTGCCGTCGACCCACAACGACAGGATCAGGCTGTCACGCGACACCCGCGCGCACTCACGCAGCAGCTTCTGCCGGTGCTCGGCGTCGCCGATGTGGTGCAGCAGGCGCATGCAGAAGATGCTGTCCACCGAGTTGTCTGGCAGCTCGATGGCGAAGGCCGAGGTCTGCAGCGGTTTGACGCGGCTCACCACTTCCGCCGGCTGGGCGGCACAGGCCACCCGCAACATGTCGGCCGAGTTGTCCGCGCCGATGATCACGCGGTTGGGCTTTTCCGCCAGCAGCGGCCAGAACCGCCCGGCGCCGCAGGGTAGATCGAGCACCAGCCCCGGCTCGCCGGCCAGAGCCAGGGCACGCCGGGCCAGCTGTTCGTCACGCCGATGGGACATCCGCCGCCAGAAACCATCCTGATGCTTGCGCAGATATTCCTGGGCATGCTCCTGATCGTACTTGTCGGAGAATTCGAGCTTGATTGGCTGGGACATGAGGCCCTCCTGAGGACTATTCGCACCACCCTAGCCCTCGGCCTATCAACAACCGGTCAACCCAAGGTGAAAATTTCGTCAAAGCCCGCGTTTCCGATAACGGCACGCGGAACAGCTACGGGGCTCTGACCCTGCAGGCGCCGAGTGGTTCGCCTGGCGCGCTCACCGAAGGTTGCAGTTATCCCACCAGCTCGACCCGGAAGCGGCAGCCGCTCGGCTCCACTGCCGCCAGCTGCACCGTCCAGCCCTGGCTCTCGCAGATCCTCTGCACCAGCGACAGGCCCAGCCCCAGGCCATCGCCGCGCTGCTCGCCGCCACGCACGAACGGCTGGAACACCGCCTCGCGCTGGCTCTCGGGGATGCCGACGCCGGTATCCTCGATGACGAAGCCGTTGCTCAGCAGGCCCAGGCTGATCCGCCCGTGATCGGTGTAGTGCCAGGCATTACGCAACAGGTTGCCCATCACCGTGCGCAGCAGGGTCGGGTTGAATTTGCCCTGCAGCGCTTCGCCGTGCTGGTAGTCCAGCTGCAGGCCTTTGCTCTCGATCGGCTCGCGCCACTGTTCGACCAGTTCGTCGGCGATGCTGCCGAGGCTGATTTCCGGCAGCGAGTCGGCATCGTCCTGCTGCGCGCGTGCCAGGGTGAGGAAGGTCTGCACCAGTTCGCGCATTTCCTGGGTAGCCCGGGCGATGCGCTCCACCTGGGCACGGGCACGCGGGTCGAGGGTCGAGTTTTCCAGCAACAGTTCGCAGGAGCTGGCCAGCACCATCAAGGGTGTGCGCAGTTCATGGCTGACATCGCTGGTGAACAGCCGCTCGCGCGTCAGGGCGTGGCGCAACAGGCCGAGGGTGGTATCGAAGGCGGCCGCCAGTTGGCCGACCTCGTCCTCGGCATAGTCCGGCTCCAAGGGCGGCGCCAAGGCCAGCAGCTGATCGCGATGCCGCACCTGGCGCGACAGCCGCACCACCGGCTCGATCACCTTGCGCGCCAGCAGCCAGCCGAGCACCAACGCCAGCGCGATGCTGAGCAGGAAGCCGACGAGCACCACGGCGAACAGCACCCGCTCGCGCTTCTCAAACTCGCTCTGATCCTGCAGCAGCACATAGCGGCGCCCGTCGACCACACGCACGAAGCCGTGATACGACAGCTCGCCGCGGAACACCTCGTGGAAGCCCGGGCCAAGGCCCTTGAGGTCGTCGGGCAGGCCGAAGCCGTACTGGCCGCCGGTGAAATAGAACAACTGCTCCGGCTCCGGACGCTGACGCCAGTCGTCCATGGTCTCCATCCGCAGCAGGCGGTCGAGATCACCGCCCAACTCGCGGGAAATCAGGCGCTCCTCGACCACGTGCACCGCCTCGACGATGCCCAGAGCGAAGGTGCCCGCCACCAGCGTGCTCATCAGCACGAAGGCGATGACGATGCGCCGCGACAGGCTGTGCTTAAACTCCATCGTCGACCTCGGCCAAGCGGTAACCGACGCCGTGCACGGTATGCAGCAGCGGGCTGGCGAACGGCTTGTCGATCACCTGGCGCAGCTGGTGAATATGGCTGCGCAGGCTGTCGCTGTCCGGGCAGTCGTCGCCCCACAGCGCCTCCTCCAGCACTTCCCGACGCAGCACGTGCGGGCTTTTCTGCATCAGCACGGCGAGCAGCTTGAGGCCCACCGGATTGAGCTTGAGCGTGCGCCCGCCGCGGCTGACCTGCAGGGTATCCAAGTCGTAGCTGAGATCGCCCACCTGCAGGCTGCGCCGCCCGCCGCCCTGGCTGCGGCGCAGCACCGCCTCGATGCGCGCCGCCAGCTCGGACAGCGCGAAGGGCTTGAGCAGATAATCGTCGGCGCCGGCACGGAAGCCCTGCAGGCGGTCGTCCAGTTGGTCGCGGGCGGTCAGCATGATCACCGGGGTGTCGCGCCGGGCATCCTCGCGCAGGCGCCTGCACAGGGTGTAGCCGTCCAGGCCGGGGAGCATGATGTCGAGGACGATCAGGTCGTAATGCTCGCTGGCCGCCAGGTGCAGGCCCGTCAGGCCGTCCTGAGCGCAATCCACGCCGTAGCCCTTGATTCCCAGGTAATCGGCCATGTTGGCCAGGATGTCGCGATTGTCTTCGACCAGCAGAATGCGCATTGCCTATTCCTCATCGGCGCGTGTCGGCGCCGTCTGCAGCAAACGATAACCCGAAGACTCCCGCTTGCCGCGCCTTTGACGGATTTTTCACCCGCGATTCACGCCGCCATTACGGCGTCCTGCCCAGACTGCCGGCCATCGTTCCCCCTGCTGGATGGTCCCCATGCCGCTGCTGCGCACCGCTCCCCTCCGCTATCTGCTTGTGCTGTTATCGACCTGGCTGGCCGTATTCCTGCTGACCCGTGGCGTACTGCTGGGCAGTCACCTGCACGAGGCGGCGGGCGGCTTCCTGCACGTGTTCGCCATCGGCCTGCTGTATGACCTCGGTTTCCTCGCCTACGCCGCCCTGCCGCTCGGCCTGTATCTGCTGCTGTGCCCTCCGGCGCTGTGGTGCCGCCCTGGGCACCGGTTGTTCCTGCACATCGTGCTGGCCGTCAGCCTGTTCCTGATGCTGTTCACCGCCGTGGCGGAATGGCTGTTCTGGGGCGAGTTCGGCGTGCGCTTCAACTTCATCGCCGTCGATTACCTGGTGTACTCCGACGAGGTGCTGCACAACCTGCTGGAGTCCTACCCCATCGGCCGCCTGCTGGCCAGTCTGGCGCTGGTCACCGCTGCGCTGCTGCTGGTCCTGCACAAGCCGCTCAAGGCTGCGCTGGCCGCGCCCCTGCCGGCGTTGCGCGGACGGCTGGCAGGTGGCCTGGCCCTGGCCGTGTTGGCCGGCCTCAGCGGCCTGCTGCTCGATCAGGACCAGCCGCGCGGCCTGGGCGGCAATGCCTACCAGCACGAACTGGCGAGCAATGGCCCGTACCAGTTCTTCGCCGCCTTTCGCAACAACGAGCTGGACTACCCGCAGTTCTACCGCAGCCTGCCGCCCGCCGTGGTGGCCCAGCAGTTGCGCCACGAACTGAGCGAGCCGAACGCACGCTTCGTCGCGGCCGACCCGCTGGACATCCGCCGGCAGATCGACAACCCCGGCACCCCGCGCCGGCCCAACATCGTCCTGGTGACCATCGAAAGCCTCAGCGCCAAGTACCTGGGCAGCAACGGCGACCCGCGCCAGCTGACCCCGAACCTCGACGCGCTGCGCCAGCACAGCCTCTACTTCAACAACTTCTATGCCACCGGCACGCGCACCGACCGCGGCCTGGAAGCCATCACCCTGTCGGTACCGCCCACCCCCGGCCGCTCCATCGTCAAGCGCATCGGTCGCGAGAGCGGCTTCGCCAGCCTCGGCCAGCAGCTCGACGCGCAGGGCTACGACAGCGTGTTCGTCTATGGCGGGCGCGGCTACTTCGACAACATGAACGCCTTCTTCAGCGGCAACGGCTACCGGGTGGTCGACCAGAGCAGCGTCGCCGAGGCCGACATCCACTTCAAGAACGCCTGGGGCATGGCCGACGAGGATCTGTACAACCAGACCCTCAAGCTCGCCGATGCCGACTACGCCCGCGGCAAGCCGTTCCTGCTGCAGCTGATGACCACCTCCAATCACCGCCCCTACAGCTACCCAGATGGACGCATCGATATCGCCTCCGGCGCCGGCCGCGAAGGCGCGGTGAAGTACACCGACTGGGCCATCGGCCAGTTCCTCGCCGCCGCGCGGCACAAGCCCTGGTTCGACAACACCCTGTTCGTCTTCGTCGCCGACCACTGCGCCGGCAGCGCCGGCATGGAAGACCTGCCGGTGGCCAACTACCAGATTCCGCTGTTCGTCTACGCGCCGAAACTGGTGCAGGCCGGTGAGAACGACCGCCTGGCCAGCCAGATCGACCTCGCCCCGACCCTGCTCGGCCTGCTCAACCTGGACTACCAGTCGACCTTCTTCGGCCGCAACCTGCTGCAGGCGAGCAGCGCGCCGCCGCGCGTACTGCTCGGCAACTACCAGCACCTGGGCCTGTTCGACGGCCACGACCTGGCCATCCTCAGCCCGCGCCGGGCCATCCGCCGGCATGACGACGCCCTCGGCGCCAGCCGCGAAGCGCCGGCCGCCAGCGACGACCCGCTGGTGGTGCGTGACATCGCCTACTACCAGGCCGCCAGTTACGCCCTCCACCATCACCTGCTGGCCTGGCAAGCCCCGACACCCGCCGCCACCGCGCTGAGCCAGCGCTGACCCGTCCAGCCCCGGCTCCGTGCCGGGGCTGGCGTTTTTCCCAACCGGACTCCGCCATGCCATCGACCGCTGCTTCGCGCCCCCTCAACCTCTGGCTGAGCCTCTGCCTGCCGCTGGCGTTGATCGCCCTGCTGCTGCTCGTCGAGCCGACACGCCTGGACTTCGCCCTCGCCCAGTTGTTCTACAGCCCCGGGCAAGGTTTCATCGGCCGCCACAGTGCCTTTCTCGAAGACGTGCTGCATGACCGCGCCAAGCAGGCGGTGATCCTCTTCGGCGTGCTGGCCATCGTCGGGCTGCTGATCAGCTGCGCCTATAAACCCTGGACCCACCTGCGCCGGCCACTGGCTTACCTGGTGCTGGCGATGGCGCTGTCCACCGCCATAGTCACCCCGCTGAAGGCCCTGACCGCGGTGCACTGCCCCTGGAGCCTGAGCGACTTCGGCGGCACGGAAACCTACACCCCACTGCTGGCCGAGCGCGCACCGACCCTGCATCCGGGCCGCTGCTGGCCGGGCGGGCATGCCAGCAGTGGCTTCACCTTCTTCGCCCTGTTCTTCCTGCTGCGCGACCGCCGCCCGCGCCTGGCCCGCGTGGCGCTGCTCGGCACCCTGGCGTTGGGCAGCCTGTTTTCCCTGGCGCGCATGATGCAGGGCGCGCACTTCCTCTCGCACAATGTCTGGACGGCCTTGCTCGACTGGCTGATCTGCCTGGGCGCCTATCGGATGCTGCTGTATCGGCCGGCTGCAGAGGAGCGCAGTACCGCAGAGCTGTCGGCGAGCGCCTAGGGCCTACTCGCGCCGCAGTACGCCGGCGCGGTTTCGCGCGGGCACCCACGGCGGGCTGCTGGCTGCGCTCCTGAGGCCGCCCTAGCAGGCCAATCCCCATCCGCAACTCCACGCCCATAAAAAAGCCCCGCACAAGGCGGGGCTTCCAGGTACAGCTCGGGTGCCGGTAGGCTTACATCATGCCGCCCATACCACCCATGCCGCCCATGTCCGGCATGGCCGGGGCCTTGTCGTCAGCCACTTCGGCAACCATCGCCTCGGTGGTGATCATCAGACCACCGATCGACGCGGCGGCTTGCAGGGCCGAACGGGTGACTTTGGCCGGATCGAGAATACCCATCTCGATCATGTCGCCGTACACGCCGGTGGCGGCGTTGTAGCCGTAGTTGCCGGAACCTTGCTTGACCTTGTCGACCACCACGCTCGGCTCGTCGCCGGAGTTGGCCACAATCTGGCGCAGCGGCGATTCAACGGCACGACGCAGCAGGGCAATGCCGACGTCCTGGTCGTCGTTGTCGCCTTTCAGCTCGGAGATGGCCTGCAGGGCACGCACCAGGGCCACGCCACCGCCAGGCACCACGCCTTCTTCGACGGCTGCACGGGTCGCGTGCAGGGCGTCTTCAACGCGGGTTTTCTTCTCTTTCATCTCGACTTCGGTGGCCGCGCCAACCTTGATCACGGCAACACCGCCAGCCAGTTTGGCCAGACGCTCTTGCAGTTTTTCCCGGTCGTAGTCGGAGGTGGTCTCTTCGACTTGCGCGCGAATCTGCTTAACGCGGGCTTCGATGTCGGCTTGTACGCCAGCACCGTCGATGATGGTGGTGTTCTCTTTGCTCAGCACCACGCGCTTGGCGTTACCCAGGTGCTCCAGGGTGGCGCCTTCCAGGCTCAGGCCGACTTCTTCGGAAATCACGGTACCGCCAGTCAGAATGGCGATGTCCTGCAGCATGGCCTTGCGACGGTCGCCGAAACCCGGAGCCTTGACGGCCGCGACCTTGACGATGCCACGCATGTTGTTCACCACCAGGGTGGCCAGGGCTTCGCCTTCGACGTCTTCGGCCACGATCAGCAGCGGACGACCGGCTTTGGCCACGGACTCCAGCACCGGCAGCATTTCGCGGATGTTGGAGATCTTCTTGTCGACCAGCAGGATCAGCGGGCCTTCCAGCTCGGCGACCATGGTGTCCGGCTTGTTGATGAAGTACGGCGACAGGTAGCCACGGTCGAACTGCATGCCTTCTACCACGGACAGTTCGTTTTCCAGGCCCGAGCCTTCTTCAACGGTGATCACGCCTTCCTTGCCGACTTTTTCCATGGCTTCGGCGATGATTTCACCGATGGATTCGTCCGAGTTGGCGGAGATGGTGCCGACCTGGGCGATCGCCTTGGTGTCGGTGCACGGCTTGGCCAGCTCTTTCAGCTGGGCGACGATGGCGATGGTCGCCTTGTCGATGCCGCGCTTCAGGTCCATCGGGTTCATGCCGGCAGCGACGGCCTTCAGGCCTTCGTTGACGATGGCCTGAGCCAGAACGGTGGCGGTGGTGGTGCCGTCACCGGCAGCGTCGTTGGCCTTGGAAGCCACGTCTTTCACCAGCTGGGCGCCCATGTTTTCGAACTTGTCTTTCAGTTCGATTTCTTTGGCAACGGAAACGCCGTCCTTGGTGATGGTCGGGGCGCCGAAGCTCTTTTCCAGGATCACGTTACGGCCTTTCGGGCCGAGGGTCGCTTTTACCGCATCCGCCAGCACGTTAACGCCAGCGAGCATTTTCTTGCGGCCGGCGTCGCCGAATTTCACTTCTTTAGCAGCCATGATCGTTATTCCTCAATTCTTGTCTGGGTAACAGAAACTTGTTCGACTCTCAGCCTTCGATGACGGCGAGGATTTCGCTCTCGCTCATCACCAGCAGGTCTTCGCCATCGACCTTGACGGTGTTGCTGCCCGAATACGGACCAAACACCACTTTGTCGCCCACTTTCACTGCCAGCGCGCGGACTTCACCGCTGTCCAGCAGCTTGCCGGTACCCACGGCGACGATTTCGCCACGGTTCGGCTTCTCGGCAGCCGAGCCCGGCAGCACGATACCGCCAGCGGTTTTCGATTCTTCTTCGCTGCGACGAATGACGACACGGTCATGCAGAGGACGAAGCTTCATTGTCGATCTCTCCTAATTGAGTGGTTTCCATCGCCGATGCGCGCACCGGCTGGTTGGCAAATTCCGGCGTTGCCGGGTGCGACCCGCAGAGCGGGCCGCAGAAGACTGACTGTCGTAGCCGACAGTGACCTTGCGGTGACAGCTAGATAGGGGCGCCCGCCGGCATTTCAAGGGGGCTGCGGAAAAAACTTTGCATCAGCGGTCGCGATGCTCGTATTCGCCCTCGATGACGTTCGCCTGGCTGCGCCCGGAACGGGCCTGCAGGTCATCGGCGAAGGCCCGCCGACGCAGGGCCTGTTCCTGGACACGCCGGCGCAACTTGGCCACCAGCAGGCGGCGCACCGGCGGCAGCAGGCAGACCAGGCCGACGACGTCGCTGATAAAGCCCGGCAGCAACAGCAAGCCACCACCGACGGCGATCAGCAGCCCTTCGAGCATTTCTTCCTCGGGCAGCTCGCCACGCGCCAAGCGCTCGCGGGCGCGCCAGGCCGTGGCTAGCCCAGCCACCCGCAACAGCACGCCGCCGAGCACGGCCGTGCCGATGAGCAGCAGCAGGGTCGGCAACACGCCGATGGCACTGCCAACCTTGATCAACACCGCCAACTCGATCAGCGGAAACAACAGCAATAACCAAACAAACGCGCGCATGAACATGTCCTTTGCGGTCAATGACAACCGATAAAGGCTAGATGGCGGTCAGCGCCGGCAAATTCAAGCTTCGCTCGCTTCCCGCTGTGGCCACACCTCGGCGCGAGCCAGCTGGACCAAGGCCTGGCGCACCGCGCCGGGGTTGTTACAGGATGTTGGGAACGCCAGCCAATGCAGCGCCTGGCCGATGCGCAGGTGGAAACCTTCGCTGTCGATCCCGGCCAATTCCGCTGCCGGCGCGGCGGGCAGCCCGGCCAGTTCGACATAATGGGCGATGGCCGCGACATGGTCCTGGTTCATGTGCTCGACCATGCCCAGCTCCGCCGCACCGGCGAAGGGATTGGCCAAGGTCATCTCGTTGAGCCAGTGAATCGCGCCGAATCCACCGATATAGCGCGCCCGCACCGGCTGCAGGCACCAGAAGTCGAAATCATGGGTGCGGTGATAGTCACGGGCCTGAGGGAAATAGCGGTAGTAGCGCTCGGCCGCCGCCGCGATCGCCACCTCCCCGGTCAGTTGCCGGGCCTCGGCCAGCAGGGTCAGGCGTCCGACCGCCTGCACGTCCTCGGCGCCGCGTTCACCGACCAGTAGCGAGCACTTGGGATCTTTTTGCAAATTATGCGTGTGCTGGGCGATGCGGCTGATCAGGATCAACGGCCAGCCCTGTGCATCCAGGCAATAGGGCACCACCGATCCGAACGGGAATCCGGGCATGGCCTTGGACTGGGTGGAGAGCACCCCGCGGTATTCCTTGAGTAGCAATTCTCGGGCATGCTTGCCGGCTTTCACGCTCACCTAGTGACTCCTCGCAGAGAATTCGTCAGAAACGGACAGGCACCGGGCATTGCTGCCCAGAGCGCCCGCGGGGTTAACCATAGCTACATCCTTGAGGGGATTCTCGCATGCAACTGCAAGACAAAGTGATCGTCATCACCGGCGGCGGCCAGGGCCTGGGTCGCGCCATGGCCGAATACCTGGCGGCCAAAGGCGCCAAGCTGGCGCTGGTCGACCTCAACCAAGAGCGCCTCGACGAGGCCGTCGCCGCCTGCAAGGCTGCCGGTGCTGACGCCCGCGCCTATATCTGCAACGTCGCCAATGAAGAGCAGGTGATCCACACCGTCAGCCAGATCGCCGAGCACTTCGGCGCCATCAATGGCCTGGTGAACAACGCCGGGATCATCCGCGACGGTCTGACCATCAAGGTCAAGGACGGCGAGCTGAGCAAGATGTCGCTGGCCCAGTGGCAATCGGTGATCGACGTCAACCTGACCGGCGTGTTCCTCTGCACCCGCGAAGTGGCGGCGAAGATGATCGAACTGAAGAACCAAGGCGCGATCATCAACATCTCCTCGATCTCCCGCGCCGGCAACATGGGCCAGGCCAACTACTCCGCGGCCAAGGCCGGCGTCGCCGCCGACACCGTGGTGTGGGCCAAGGAGCTGGCGCGCTACGGCATCCGCGTGGCGGGCGTGGCTCCGGGCTTCATCGAGACCGAAATCCTCGCTGCCATGAAGCCGGAAGCACTGGACAAGATGACCGCCGGCATCCCGCTGCGCCGCCTGGGCAAGCCGCAGGAAATCGCCCACTCGGTGGCCTACATCCTCGAGAACGACTACTACACCGGTCGTGTTCTCGAGCTTGACGGCGGCCTGCGCCTGTAAACGCGCCCCACCCCAACCAAAAAGCCCTGCCTGCGCAGGGCTTTTTGGTTTTACCAGCCGACGCCGAAACCGACGCTGTAGCGGGTCTCGTCGAGGTCGCTCTCGGCGCCGCTGACCATTTCCTTCTCCGCCTTGATGTTCAGCGAGGCCCAGTCGGTGACCTTGTAGCGCAGCCCGGCCTCGGCATCCAGGGCATAGTCGGCGACGCCGCTGAGCGGCTTGCCCACCTCGCCGTTGCTGAACAGCTCCACCGACTTACCGATCAGGTAGCGGTTGTAGTCCCACTTCGCCCCCAGGGCGTAGAAATTTTCCTCGCGGCCGTCGGCGAATTCGTAATCACTGCGGTTGACCAGCGCGGCCACGGAGAAGGCGCCCAGCTCATCGTCCCAGAACTGGTAACCCGGACCGGTACCGACCGAACGCTGGCGCACCAGGTCTTCCACCTGATCGCGCTTGTAGGCCAGCCGTCCCTGCCAGAACCAGTGCTCATCGAGGAAGCGGTCGAGGGCGTATTCGGCCGACCAGTTGTCGGTGGTCACCTCGTCGTCCTGGACCTCGCGGTTGTATTCGCCCTCGGCGTTGTGCCGCCAACGGCCGTGGCGCGCCTTAGTCTTGAAGTCGACGTCGTAGTCGTCGGTGTCGGTATCGGCCCGTTTGTAGTCCATGGCCAGGTCGATATTGCCCTTCCAGTTGAAGTCCTCGACCAGCGGTTTGGGCTTCATGATCTGTTCGATGCTGGCCAGCTCGACGGTTTTCGGCGTCTCGCCGTTGGCCAGGATGACCTTGCCCGGCTCGGCCTTGTGCAGGGCTTTGGCCCGCTCGCCGTGGTATTCGTCCTGCTTGACCAGCAATTGCTGATCGCTTTCCAGGGTCGCGACCTTTTTCCAGTCGAGGATGATGTTGCCGCCGTAATCGGTTGCCAACACCAGCTTGCCGCCGTCGAAGACCTTGATCTTGCCGGTCAGACGGTCACCGTTCTTCAGCCACACGGTATCCGCCAGCAGCGGTGCCGAGGCGCCGGCCAGGGCCAGACACAGCAGGGCTTGCGGTAACAGCGTTCGGGGAAAAGACGATGGTTTTTTGCACAACATAGGCGGACCGGAACTGCTCTGCTTCGAGAAAGCCGGGCATTATCCGCAAGCCCGGCGTATGGGCAAGAACTGACCGGCACATCTCCCATGAGTTCAACCCATGCGACCAGCGTGCCCCGATGCAACTTGGCACAGCGACGGCTGTCGATGGTTCTAGTTAGGGCTGGCATACTGCTTGTGCAGGAGCTGCGAGCCGCCACTCGACAGTAGGACCGCCCCCGCTGCCATGAGGGTCGGAACAGCGCAGATACCAGCAAACGAGGTCGCCCCATGGCAGCACGCACAGCGGACACCCCGCCCGCGGACAGCGCCGCAGCCCGCCGCGCGGCGCTGTATCTAACTCTGCAGCAGGTACCGAGCGGCAAGGTCGTCAGCTACGGCGAACTGGCCGCGATGGCGGGCTTCGGCCGCGCCGCGCGCTGGGTGGGCCGCACCCTCAGTCAGCTGCCCGCCGACACCCGCCTGCCCTGGCACCGGGTGATCGCCGCCGGCGGTCGCTTGAGTTTGCCCCTGGGCAGCCCCTCAGGCGACGAGCAGCGCGCCCGTCTGCGTGAAGAAGGGGTGACAATCCATAACGAACGGGTGGACATGCGTCGGCATGGGTGGCGCCCAATGGAGGTCAACGGTTAGAGTGCGCCCTTTGTTTCGCGAACCCCAGGCAGATACACCCTCAATGCCCAGCAAAACCTGGCGCGCCGCTCTCGCCGCCTACGCCAGCCCCGCCACTTTGGCCCTGTTACTCCTGGGGTTTGCCGCGGGCCTACCCTACATGTTGGTGTTCTCCACCCTCTCGGTGTGGCTGCGCGAAGCCGGTGTGGCCCGCGAAACCATCGGTTTCGCCAGCCTGATCGGCCTGGCCTACGCCTTCAAATGGGTCTGGTCGCCGCTCCTCGACCAATGGCGCCTGCCGCTGCTCGGCAAGCTCGGGCGTCGCCGCTCCTGGCTGGTATTGGCGCAGGCGCTGGTGGCCATCGGCTTGACCGGCATGGCCCTGTGCGATCCGCAACAGCATCTGTCCTGGTTGATCGCCCTAGCCGTGCTGGTGGCTTTCGCCTCGGCCACCCAGGACATCGCGGTGGACGCCTACCGTCTGGAAATCGCCGACGACACCCGCCAGGCCGCGCTGGCCGCCAGCTATATGGCCGGCTATCGGGTCGCCGCCCTCCTGGCCACTGCCGGCGCGCTGTATTTCGCCGAGTGGTTCGGCTCCACCGGCCACAGCTACAACGCCTCGGCCTGGAGCGGCACCTACCTGGTGTTTGCCCTGCTGATGGTGCCGGCGCTGATCACCAGTCTGTGGATGCGCGAACCGCCGGTGGCCCTGCGCACCCAACTGGCCGCGGCACGCTACGGCCTGGCCCATCAACTGGCGTCGGTGCTGGTCCTGATCGTGCTGCTGATCTCGGTGCCGGCGCTGTTCACCCAGTTGTACAACACCGACTTCCATAGCGTGCTGTTCGAGGGTGTCAGCCTGCTCGAGCTGCTCAAGGAAGACCGCGCCTTCCTGCGCGCCCTGCTGTACCTGATCCTCACCAGCCTGTGCCTGTCGTCCATGGGCCGCCGCGGCTTGGCGCCGGTGCTCACCCCGGTCAACGACTTCGTCCTGCGCTATCGCTGGCAGGCGCTGCTGCTGCTCGGCCTGATTGCCACCTACCGGCTGTCCGACACGGTGATGGGGGTGATGGCCAACGTCTTCTATATTGACCAGGGCTTCACCAAGGAGCAGATCGCCAGCGTCAGCAAGCTGTTCGGGCTGGTCATGACCCTGCTCGGCGCCGGCCTCGGCGGCCTGCTGATCGTGCGTTTCGGCATCATGCCGATCCTGTTCATCGGCGGCGTCGCCTCGGCGGCGACCAACCTGCTGTTCCTCATGCTGGCCGACATGGGGCCGCATCTGCAGATGCTGGTGCTGACCATTTCCTGCGACAACTTCAGCGCCGGCCTGGCCACCGCTGCCTTCGTCGCCTACCTGTCGAGCCTGACCAACCTGAAGTTCTCCGCCACCCAGTACGCCCTGCTCAGCTCGATCATGCTGCTGCTGCCGCGCCTGATTGGCGGTTACTCCGGGGTGATGGTGGAAAAGTTCGGTTATGCCGAGTTCTTCCTGATCACCGCGCTGCTCGGAGTGCCGACACTGATCATGATCCTCTGGCAGTGGCGCCAACCGTCGGCGCCACAGGCCAACCATGTGGCAGCCAGTCCGCAGAGCGAGCAGTCATAAAAAAGCCGGACTCGAAGTCCGGCTTTTCTTGAGCGCCTGACACTTACTGCGCCGGCTCCTGAATCATCCGCACCATGCGCTGCGGAAAGGGGATCGCGATCCCCGCCGCGCTCAAGCGGTCGCGCGCCTGCTCGTTGAACATGAACATCACGTTCCAATAGTCGGCGGTCTTCACCCAGACCCGCAACGACATGGTGATCGCGCTCTCGCCCAAGGTGGCCACTACCGCCTCGGGGACCGGGTCGCGCAGCACGCGCGGATCCTCGGCCAGCTCCAGCAGCACTTCGCGGGCACGCTGCAAGTTGGCGTCATAGTTCACGCCGATGTCGAACACCACCTTGCGCGTGGCCTGGCGGTTGTAGTTGGTGATGATGCCGTTGGACAGGTTGCCGTTGGGCACGATCACCGTCTTGTTGTCGCCGGTGCGCAACACGGTGTGGAAGATCTGGATGCTGTCGACGGTGCCGCTCACGCCCTGCGCCTCGATCCAGTCGCCGAGGCGAAACGGCCGGAACAGCAGGATCAGCACGCCGCCGGCGAAGTTCGCCAGGCTGCCCTGCAGGGCCAGGCCGATGGCCAGGCCGGCGGCGCCGATGGCGGCGATGAAGGACGTGGTCTCGATGCCGATCATCGACGCCACGCTGACCAGCAACAGCACCTTGAGCGCGACATTGGCCAGCGAGGAGACGAAGCCCTGCAGGGCCTGATCGGCACTGCGCAGAAGCAGCAGCTTGCCGAGCCTGGCGGTGAGCTTGTTGACCAGCCACCAGCCGATCAGCAGGGTGAGCAGCGCCAGGGTGACCCGGCTGCCATATTCGAGAACCAGTGGCCACCAGGTCTCCGAGACCTTGACCAGCCGATCGACTTCCGCACTTACATCCATAACGTCCTCCTCGATACCGATTGGCCGCGAATCAGGCCATAAAAACCGGTATTGCGGAAGCTGCGACGTCGGCAAGCGGCGAAGGTTCCCGAAAACGCTGGCGTAATGCGATCAGTCGCGGAAGTTGTTGTACTGCAGCGGCATGCCGAAATCCTTGGCCCGCAGGCTGGCGATGGCCTCTTGCAAGTCGTCGCGCTTCTTGCCGGTGATCCGCACCTGCTCGCCCTGGATGGCGGCCTGGACCTTGAGCTTGCTGTCCTTGATATGGGCGACGATCTTCTTCGCCAGCTCCTTATCGATGCCTTCGCGCAGCGCCACTTCCTGCTTGACCACCTTGCCGGACGGGTAGGCGTCCTTGAACTCCAGGCACTGCACGTCGATCTTGCGCTTTACCAGGCTGAGCTTGAGAATCTCGACCATCTGCTCCAGCTGGAAGTCCGCGTCGGCGGTCAGGTTGACGGTCAGATCCTTGAGTTCGAAGCTGCCTTTGCCGCGCAGGTCGTAACGACGCTCCAGTTCCTTGATGGCGTTGTCCACGGCGTTGGTGACTTCGTGTTTGTCCAGTTCGGACACCACGTCGAACGAGGGCATGGTAGTTCTCCAGATAGACGGCGCGACCGGCATCACGGCCGGAGCGCACCAGGCTTGACGGTAAAAATGCGCGCTCATTATAAAGCTGTAAGCAGCAAATAACGGCCAGAACTCCGGCATCCCCACCCTTTTTCTTGCGAGCCTGCCAATGCCCAACCCCCATCTCAGCATTCTGGTGGTGGACGATGCCAAGTTTTCCAGCGCCATGATCGGTCGCGCCCTGAGCCAAGCCGGCTACCAGGATGTGCGCTTTGCCAGCAGCGCCGGCGAAGCGCTCGCCCTGTTGGAGCAGCGCCCCGCCAGTGTGCTGCTGGCCGACTGGCTGATGCCGGAGATCGACGGCCTGGAGCTGACCGCCCGGGTGCGCCAGCTCGACGAGACGGCCGACCACTACACCTATGTGATCCTGCTCACCGGCAAGGAAGGCGACAACGTGCTGAGCGAGGCGTTCGACCGCGGCGTCGACGACTTCATCAGCAAGGCGGCGATGAACGAGCAACTGCTACCGCGGGTGTTCGCCGCCGATCGCCTGTGCAACACCCTGCAGCGCCTGTTGCAAGAAAACCGCCTGCTGACCCAGAACATCGCCTGCCTGGAAGAGCGCAACCTGGTCGACCCGCTGACCGGCCTGGGCAACCCGCGCTATCTGCAGCAGAAACTGACCGACAGCCTGCGCCAGGTCGAGTCGCGCGGCGGCGCCGTGTGCTACCTGCTGATCGGCCTGCAGAACGCCCCGCAACTGCTGCAGCAATACGGCAGCGGTTTCTTCGCCGAGCTGCTGCATGGCGTCGCCCGTCGCCTGCAGCAGCTGGTGCGCCCGCTGGACGTGCTGACGCGCGTGGATGACAACCACTTCGCCTTGATCACCCTGCTCGACGACCTGCAGGAATGCTCGCCGAGCAGCTTCAAACGCCTGCACGAGGGCCTCAACCTCAAGGCCTTCAAGACCAGCGAAGGCTTCATCAGCCTGAAGGCCGGCATCAGCCTGGTCGGCCTGGATGCCAAGGCCCTGCCATACGAGCCGGCCAGCCTGATTAGCCAGGCCGCCGAACTGCTGCCGGAAGCCTACGCCAGCGGCCGGGTGGCGGCCATGCGCCTGCCGCGCCGCAGCTGAACCCATGACCTGGCACGTACTCGGCGCCGGTAGCCTCGGCGGTCTGTGGGCCGCCCGCCTGGCGCGCGCCGGGCTGCCGGTGCGGCTGGTCCTGCGCGACCGCAGCCGCCTTACCAGCTACCGGCGCCTTGGCGGCCTAACCCTGGTGGAGGGGCAACAGGCCAACCTCTATCCGATCCCGGCGCAGACCGCGGACGATGCCACACCGATCAGCCGCCTGCTGCTGGCCTGCAAGGCCTATGACGCCGAGGACGCGGTAGCCAGCCTGGCCCCACGCCTGACCGCGGACGCCGAGCTGATCCTGCTGCAGAACGGCCTCGGCAGCCAGGATCAGGTCGCCGCGCGGGTGCCGCGAGCCCGCTGCATCCTCGCTTCGAGCACCGAGGGCGCGTTCCGCGACGGCGACTTCCGCGTGGTCTTCGCCGGCCAGGGCTGCACTTGGCTCGGCTGCCCGCCGCAGCCGGCCGCACCACACTGGCTCGACGAGCTGCAGGCCAGCGGCATTCCCCACCAGTGGAGCGCGGACATCCTCGGCCGCCTGTGGCGCAAGCTGGCGCTGAACTGCGCGATCAACCCACTGACCGTGCTGCACGACTGCCGCAACGGTGGCCTCGCCGCCTATCCGGGCGAAGTCGCCACGCTCTGCGACGAGCTGGCCGAGCTGCTGCGCCACTGCGCTCCAGCGGCCGCCGCGGAAAATCTGCAGGAAGAGGTCGAGCGGGTGATCCAGGCCACCGCGGCCAACTATTCGTCGATGTACCAGGACGTCGCCCAGGGCCGGCGCACCGAAATCGCCTACCTGCTCGATCATGCCTGCGCCGCGGCCCAGCGCCACAAGCTGCCACTGGCGCATCTGCACAACCTGCAGCAGCGCCTGCGCGCCCATCTCGCCGAGCGCGGATTGCCCACCCGCTAGTGGCGCGCTACCCTGCCGACTCCGTCTGCCGTGATCTTTTCCGCCATGTCCCTGCGCCAGCGCCTCGAAGACCTGCCGGTTGGCCAGAAACTGCTGTCCGCCGTACTGGTACTGCTCGCCACCGTGTTGCTGGTGGCCAACCTCAGTTTCATCAGCGCCGCCTACTGGATCTCCCAGGAGAACATGGCCCCGCAGGCGCTGCACACCCTCGGCCGCCTGATCGCCAACCCGGCGCTGAGCCGGGTGGCGCTGAGCTCGCCGGCCGCCGCCGAAGAGCTGCTGCACCGCCTCGACGGCTACGCGCCGTTGCGCGCGGCGGCGCTCTACGACGGCCAGGGCAACGTGCTCGGTCAGCTGCAGCAAGGCGGTGAGCCGCTGTACTTGCCGCTGCACCTGGAGAAGATTGCCAGCTGGCGCATCGGCGAGTTCCGCGCCACCCAACTGATCGAGCTGCCGCAGGAAGGGCAAAGCCCCGGCCATCTGCTGCTGGTCGCCTCCAGCGAACTGCCTAGCGCCTTCTACACCGGCACCCTCACCGCCAGCCTGGTGATCCTCGCCCTCAGCGTTCTGCTCTGGCTGCTGGTGGCGCAGCAGATCCGCCGCCTGGTGACCCGGCCGATCCTCGAACTCGAAGCGCTGTCGCGCCAGGTCACCCGCGAGGAGAACTACGCCCTGCGCGCCCGCCGCGGCAACCGCGACGAGATCGGTCACCTGGCCGACTCCTTCAACACCATGCTGACCCGCATCGAGGCCCGCGAACAGCAGCTCAAGCGTGCCCGCGATGAGGCCCAGGCGGCCTTCGACCAGGCCCAGAGCCTGGCCGAGGAAACCCGCCACTCCAACCGCAAGCTGGAACTGGAAGTGCAGGTGCGCAGCAAGATCGAGAAGAAGCTCACCGGCTTCCAGAACTATCTGAACGGCATCATCGACTCCATGCCCTCGGCGCTGATCGCTCTCGACGAGGAGCTCTACGTCACCCAGTGGAACCAGGAAGCCAGCGCCCTCTCCGGCACCCAGCTGGACGAGGCGCTGAACCAGCCGGTGTTCCTCGCCTTCCCGTCGCTGAAGTTCTACCTCAACCAGCTTAAGCGCACGGCGGAGCAGCATAAGGTCGAGAAGATCGAGCGGGTGACCTGGAGCAAGGACGGCGAGCCGCGCCACTATGCGCTGACCTTCTACCCGCTGATGGGCGGCAGCCTGCGCGGCGTGGTGATCCGCATCGACGACATCACCCAGCGCCTGTCCATGGAGGAAATGATGGTGCAGTCGGAGAAGATGCTCTCGGTCGGTGGCCTGGCGGCTGGCATGGCGCACGAGATCAACAACCCCCTCGGCGCCATTCTGCATAACGTGCAGAACATTCGCCGGCGCCTGTCGCCGGAGCTGGAGAAGAACCTCGAGCAGGCCGCCAACGCCGGCGTCGACCTGGCCCAGGTCAACTGCTACCTGAAGAGCCGCGAGGTACCGCAACTGCTCGATGGCATCCAGCAGGCCGGGTCGCGGGCGGCGAAAATCGTCACCCACATGCTCAGCTTCAGCCGCCGCAGCGACCGTCAGCTGGCGCCTTGCGAACTGCCGGCGCTACTCGATCAGGCGGTGGACATCGCCGGCAACGATTTCGACCTCACCGAAGGCTTCGACTTCAAGGGCCTGAGCATCGTCCGCGACTTCGACCCGCGGCTCGGCGCGGTGCCGGCCACCGCCAACGAGCTGGAACAGGTGCTGCTCAACCTGCTGAAAAACGCCGCCCAGGCCATCCACCTGCGCGAGAACGACAGCGAGCCGGGGCGCATCAGCCTGCGCACCCGCCTGAACCCGCCGTGGGCAGAAATCCAGGTGGAAGACAACGGCATCGGCATGTCGGAGCGGGTGCGCAAGCGCATCTTCGAGCCGTTCTTCACCACCAAGGAAGTCGGCCAGGGCACCGGCCTCGGCCTGTCCGTGTCCTACTTCATCATCACCAACAACCACAAAGGGCAGATGGAGGTGCAGTCGCAACTCGGCCAGGGCACCTGCTTCACCCTGCGCCTGCCACTGGCGGCCAGCACGCCCGGAACCTGAGAAGGTGTTTTCAACTTGGCTGTGGGCTTCGCGCGTGATGCTGCGTTAAAAATGGCTTCGGGAAGCAGCTTTGCTGCTGACGCGCTTTAGCGCGGCCCGAAGGGCGAGTGAAACGAGCAATGCTCATTTACACCTCGTAAACTCCGCTTCCTCAGCCATTTTGACTCGCTATGCTCGCCCTAAGGGCCAGCCTCCGGCTGTTACTTCGCTTCGCAGCGTTTTACCTTGCCTGACCTTCGCTCGCCTAATTTGAAAACACCTTCTGAGAACACAGCCATGGGTTACCGACTGACGAAGATCTACACCCGCACCGGCGATGCCGGCGAAACCGGCCTTGGCGACGGGCGCCGGGTGCCCAAGGACCACCCGCGGGTGGAAGCGATCGGCGAGGTGGACATGCTCAACAGCCAACTCGGCCTGCTGCTCGCCGCGCTGGCCGAGCAGGAGGTCATGTGGCCAGGGCTGAGCGAGCTGAGCGAGGTGCTGGCGCCCTGTCAGCACCGCCTGTTCGACCTCGGCGGCGAGCTGGCGATGCCGGTCTATCAGGTCCTCGACCAGGCCGAGGTGCAGCGCCTGGAAATCGCCATCGATGGCTGGAATGCGGAAGTCGGGCCGCTGGAGAACTTCATCCTGCCCGGCGGTTCGCTGCTGGTGGCGCAGGCGCATGTCTGCCGCAGCCAGGCACGCACGACCGAGCGCCGCTGCCAGCAGCTCAATGCGCTGGAGCCGCTGGGCGGCGTCGGCCTCGCCTATCTCAACCGCCTGTCCGACCTGCTGTTCGTCGCCGCACGGCTGATCGCCAAGCGCATGCAGATCCACGAAGTGCTCTGGCAGGCGGCGCCGAAGCCGTAGGTTGGGTTAGGCGCACGGCGCAGCCGCATCGGTCGGCACTGGGTCGATTGCGCCGTAGACTCGATGGGTATCGCCTCGCTCAGTCCATCCTACGCCGGCCAGAACGCGCGGACGCCCGCCACCCCTTGCGCGCCGGCCTGCCAGGCGCGCGCGCTGTCGGCCGCGCCGACCCCGCCGAGGAGGAACACCGGCTGGTTGAAGCCGGCGATCAGCTCGCCTGCCGCCTCCCAACCCAGCGGCGTCGCCTCGGGGTGGGTCTGCGTGGCCTGCACCGGCGACAGGGTGACGAAATCCACCCCCATGCGCGCCGCCAGCTGCAGTTCCTCGGCGTTGTGGCAGGAGGCGGCCAGCCAGCGCTCCTGGGGGAATGGCCGGCCATGCGGCGCATACTTGCGCAACTGCTCGGCGGTCAGATGCCAGCCGGCGGCGGGGAAATCCCCCAACCACTCCAGCGGCCCCTTGAGCATCAGCTGCGCCTTGCCGGCACAGAGGCCCACGGCGTCCACCGCCAGATCGCGGTACTCCGGGCTGTACATGTTCGGCGCGCGCAGCTGGACCAGCTTGATACCGCCGGCCAGCGCGCGCTGCAGGCCCTGCAGCAGCGCCTTAGGCTCGAGGTCGTCGGGAGTGATCAGATACTGCGCCGGCAAGCGGGCGGCGCAAACGATCGGTCGGTTGGCCGCCGGGAACTGGTAATTACCCAACTGCCGCGGACTGACCCAGGCCAGCGGCTGGCCCTCGGCGCCATGCGCTTCGCCGTTGAAGGCGGAAACCTCCCAGACATCCAGCAGCACGTGTTTATCCGGATAGTCGTGCTGCACTTGGATCAGCGGCCGCGCCACCGTGACCTGGATACCCAGCTCTTCGGCCAGCTCGCGACCGAGCGCCGCCGCCACCGTTTCGCTGTCCTCGACCTTGCCGCCCGGGAACTCCCACAAGCCCCCCTGGTGCTTGCCGTCCGGGCGTCGGGCCAGCAGGATACGACCCGCGGCATCGCGGATCACCGCGGCCGCCACATGGATGCGTTTCACCTTTCAGCGTTCCTCTTGTGCGGCCTTGAGCCAGCGCTGAAAGGCCGGCCACTGGTAAATAGTCTCGACATAGGCCGCCGCCTCCGCCGGCAGGGCGACCCGGTAACAACGCAGGCGGCAGGCCACCGGCGCGTAGAAGGCATCGGCCAGGCTGACGTGGCCGAACAGGTAGGGACCGTCCTGGCCGAAGGCGCGGCGGCACTCGGCCCACAACGCGCAGATGCGCTGGATATCCACCTGCACCTCGGCTGGCAATGGTTCCAATGCCTGGTCACGCTTGAGGTCCATCGGCAGATGGCTGCGCAGGGCGACGAAACCACTGTGCATCTCCGCGCATACCGCGCGGGCGATGGCACGGGCGTACTGCCCCCGCGGCCACAGATGGGCCTCGGGGAAACGCTCGGCGAGGTATTCGCCGATCGCCAGGGAATCCCAGATCGGCCCTTCCTCGGTCTTCAGCAGCGGCACCTTGCCATTCGGCGAATGCTGGAGAATCTGCGCGCGGGTATCGGCGCGGTTGAGGTGAATCAATCGCTCGCTATAGGGCACGCCGGCCAGCTCCAACGCCAGGGCGCCGCGCAGCGACCAGGATGAATAGGTTTTATCGCCAATCACCAGTTCGAGGCTCATCTGCTAACTCCTGTAGTGCACGAGGTATGGGCTCGGGGTTAAAAAAGGGCGCCGTAGCGCCCTCGATTATTAACCTAAACGACGCCGCGCGTCCGGCGCGCCGATCAGGTGCGGTACTCGGCGTTGATCTTCACGTATTCGTGGGACAGGTCGGTGGTCCAAATCGTCTCGCTGCAGGTGCCGCGGCCCAATTCGATGCGGATGCCAATCTCTGCCTCGGCCATCACCTTGGCGCCCTGCTCCTCGGTGTAGCTGGTCGCGCGGCAGCCCTGGCTGGCGATGCAGACGTCGCTGAGGAACACGTCGATCTTGCTCACGTCCAACTGCGCCACGCCGGCGCGGCCAACTGCGGCGAGGATGCGCCCCCAGTTCGGGTCGGAGGCGAACAGCGCGGTCTTGATCAGCGGCGAGTGGGCCACCGCATAGCCGACGTCCAGGCACTCCTGATGGGTGGCGCCGCCGTTGACCTGCACGGTGACGAACTTGGTGGCGCCCTCGCCGTCGCGGACGATGGCCTGGGCCACTTCCATGCACACCTCGAACACCGCCTGCTTCAGCGCGGCGAACAGCGCGCCGCTGGCCTGGGTGATTTCCGGCAACGGCGCCTGGCCGGTGGCGATCAGCATGCAGCAGTCGTTGGTCGAGGTATCGCCGTCGATGGTGATGCGGTTGAACGACTTGTTCGCCGCGTCGCGCAGCAGATCCTGCAGCACGCCCTGGGCCACTTTGGCATCGGTAGCGATATAGCCGAGCATGGTCGCCATGTTCGGCTTGATCATCCCGGCGCCCTTGCTGATGCCGGTGACAGTGACAGTCACGCCCTCATGGACGAACTGGCGACTGGCCCCCTTGGGCAGGGTATCGGTGGTCATGATGCCGACGGCGGCGGCGGCCCAGTTGTCGACGGCCAGATCATCCAGCGCGGCCTGCAGGGCACTCTCGATCTTCTCCACCGGCAGCGGCTCGCCGATCACGCCGGTGGAGAACGGCAGCACGGCGCTCGCGTCCACCCCGGCCATCGCGGCCAAGCTGGCGCAAGTGCGGCTGGCCGCGGCCAGGCCCGGCTCGCCAGTGCCGGCGTTGGCGTTACCGGTGTTGGTCAGCAGGTAGCGCACCGGCCCCAGCACGCGCTTCTTGGCCAGAATCACCGGCGCCGCGCAGAACGCATTGAGGGTGAATACGCCCGCCACGCTGGAGCCCTCGGCGCAGCGCATCACCACCACATCCTTGCGCCCAGGGCGCTTGATGCCGGCCGAGGCGATGCCGAGTTCAAAACCGGGAACCGGGTACAGGGTAGGCAGGGGACCGAGACCAACAGCCATGGAGTGCGCTCCTTGTTGTACGCAGTGGGCAACCGTGCAATACGGTCGCAGTCGAGGCAAAAACGCCGCGAACGGCTGGGCCGGTCGCGGCGCGATTACAGGCGAGTAGGGGTTAGCCGACTTGCCCGTGGCAGTGCTTGTATTTCTTGCCGGAACCGCAGGGGCACAGCTCGTTGCGGCCGATCTTCGGCTCGGTGCGCACCGGCATGGCGGCGACGGCGACATCGCCTTCTTCGGCCATGGCTTCCGGTTGGTCCAGCGCCGAGACCTCGGCATGCTGGAACTGCATGCGCTGGGCCAGCTGCTCGGCCTCGCGGCGCAGACGCGCCTCTTCCTCGACCGGGTCCTCGCGACGCACCTGAACGTGGGAGAGCACGCGGATGGTGTCGCGCTTGATCGACTCGAGCAGATCCTGGAACAGGGTGAAGGACTCGCGCTTGTATTCCTGCTTGGGGTTCTTCTGCGCATAACCGCGCAGGTGGATGCCGTGACGCAGATGATCCATGGTCGACAGATGGTCTTTCCACAGATCGTCGAGCACGCGCAGCAGAATCTGCTTCTCGAACGTGCGCAGAGCCTCGGCGCTGGCCAGGTCTTCCTTCTCGTGGTAGGCATCCAGCAGCGTCTGCAGGATGCGCTCGCGCAGCGGCTCCTCGTACAGGTGGTCGTCCTCGTCGAGCCATTGCTGAACCCCCAACTTGAGGGAGAAGTCGCTGTACAGCGCGGCTTCCAGACCGGCCACGTCCCACTGCTCAGGCAGCGACTGCGGCGGAATGTGCTGATGGAAGGTCGCATCCAGCACTTCCTGGCGGAAATCGGCGATGGTCTCGCCGATGTCGTCGGCGGCCAACAGGGTGTTGCGCATGTGGTAGATCACCTTGCGCTGCTCGTTGGCCACGTCGTCGAATTCGAGCAATTGCTTACGAATGTCGAAGTTGCGTCCTTCGACCTTGCGCTGGGCCTTCTCAATCGCGTTGCTGACCATGCGATGCTCGATCGCCTCGCCCTGCTGCATGCCCAGCGCCTTCATGAAGCTCTTCACCCGGTCGGAGGCGAAGATGCGCATCAGGTTGTCTTCCAGCGACAGGTAGAAGCGGCTGGAGCCCGGGTCGCCCTGACGACCGGAGCGACCGCGCAGCTGGTTGTCGATGCGCCGCGATTCGTGACGCTCGCTGGCGATCACATGCAAGCCACCGGACTCGATCACCTGCTGGTGACGCTTCTGCCAGTCGGCCTTGATCTGCGCGATCTGCTCGGCGCTCGGGCTGTCCAGGGCCGCCACCTCGGCTTCCCAGTTGCCGCCGAGGAGGATGTCGGTACCGCGACCGGCCATGTTGGTGGCAATGGTCAGCGCCCCCGGACGGCCCGCCTGGGCGATGATCTCGGCTTCCTTCTCGTGATACTTGGCGTTGAGCACTTTGTGCTCGATGCCGACCTTCTGCAGCAGCTGGGACACGTACTCGGAGGTCTCGATCGAGGCGGTGCCTACTAACACCGGACGACCATTGGCCTGGCAATCCTTGATGTCGGCGATGATCGCCTGGTGCTTCTCGTCCTGAGTCAGGTACACCAGATCGTTGAAGTCCTTGCGCGCGACCGGGCGGTGGGTCGGGATGACCATCACGTCGAGGCCGTAGATCTGCCGGAACTCGAAGGCTTCGGTGTCGGCGGTGCCGGTCATGCCGGACAGCTTGGCGTAGAGACGGAAGTAGTTCTGGAAGGTGGTCGAGGCCAGCGTCTGGCTCTCGGCCTGGATCGGCAGCCCTTCCTTGGCCTCGATGGCCTGGTGCAGGCCTTCGGACAGGCGCCGGCCGGGCATGGTGCGCCCGGTGTGCTCGTCAATCAGCAGCACCTGGTCGCCCTGGACGATGTACTCGACGTTGCGGTGGAACAGGGTATGGGCACGCAGGCCGGCATACACATGGGTCAGCAGGCCAAGGTTGTGTGCCGAGTAGAGGCTCTCGCCCTCGCCGAGCAGACCGGCCTTGCCGAGCATGTCCTCGATGAACTGGTGGCCCTGCTCGTTGAGCTCGACCTGGCGGGTCTTCTCATCGACCGAATAGTGGCCTTCCTGAGTGACCACGCCTTCCTCTTCCTCGATGTGCTGCTTGAGGCGCGGAATCAGCTGGTTGACCTGGATATACAGCTTGGAACTGTCCTCGGCCTGACCGGAGATGATCAGCGGGGTACGGGCTTCGTCGATGAGGATGGAGTCGACTTCGTCGATCACGGCGAAGTTCAGCTCACGTTGGAATTTCTCGTCCAGGCTGAAGGCCATGTTGTCGCGCAGGTAATCGAAGCCGAATTCGTTGTTGGTGCCGTAGGTGATGTCGGCGGCGTAGGCGGTGCGCTTCTCTTCCGGCGGCATGAACGGGGTGACCACGCCAACGGACAGGCCGAGAAACTCGTACAGCGGGCGCATCCAGTTGGCGTCGCGGCGGGCCAGGTAGTCGTTGACCGTGACCACGTGCACGCCCTTGCCGGAGAGTGCATTCAAATACACCGCCAGGGTCGCCACCAGGGTCTTGCCCTCGCCGGTGCGCATCTCGGCGATCGTGCCTTCGTGCAGGGCCGTGCCGCCGATCAGCTGGACGTCGAAGTGGCGCATGCCCAACACCCGCTTGCCGGCCTCGCGGGCCACGGCGAAGGCCTCCGGCAGGAGCTGATCGAGGGCTTCGCCTTTGTCCAGCCGCGCCTTGAACTCCTCGGTCTTGGCACGCAGTTGCTCATCGGACAGAGCCAGCATTTGCTCTTCGAACGAGTTTACGGCTTGCACCGTCTTGAGCATGCGTTTGACTTCACGCTCGTTCCGGCTCCCAAAGAGTTTCTTCAACAAAGGCGCAAACATATCGACAGGATCTTCCACACTATGGATGGAGGGCGGCCCCGTGAGTCGCCCGCGCAGCCTCATGGCTGCATGCGAAGCGGGCATTCTACCCGGAAACGTTGGCGAGGAAAGTAGCGTTATTTCAAGGGGCCAGCAGCCGCTCTAGCCCCAACAATCCGACCCGGCAGTCAATCCGCCCAGGGCCGCAGTGCACACTTTACGCCCCAAGAGCGCCCAGCGGCCGACCGAGCAACGATACTGCAGCAACCAGCGCGGAACCTGAGGGCCTCGCTGATTCTGCTACCATCAGCTCCTTGCCCCCAGAGCACTTCGCCATGGCCTTTCGCCCCCTGCCAGCCCGGCCACCTGCCTCCTTGCTGCGCGAGGCGAAGCCATTACAGGCACTGTTCAACCAAGCCGAACGCCTGACGCATCTGCAGCATTTGCTCGACAGCCAGTTACAGCCAGCGGCCCGCGAACATTGCCACATCGCCTCCTGGCGCGAAGGCTGCCTGCTATTGATCGTCACCGATGGCCACTGGGCCACGCGCCTGCGCTACCAGCAGCGCCGCCTGCAACGCCAGCTGCAGGGCTTCGATGAGTTCGCCAACCTGACGAAGATCCTCATCAAGGTTCAACCGCCAAGCGGTAATTCGCGCGGCAACGGGCGCAGCATCAACCTTTCGGTCAATGCCGCGGAAGCCATTCAGGCGACCGCCGACGGCATCAGCGACCCCAAACTGCGCGCCGCCCTTGAACGACTGGCCAGTCGCGGCAAATCAGACGACTGAGCGCAATGCAATCTCCGCCATAAAAAAGGCCACCCTAGGGTGGCCTCGTAAATACAGCTAAGAGAGAGGGTCTTGCTTAACCTGCAGCAACCGGGCGCATGTAGGAGATCGGCGCGCTCTTGATGTCGTCGAAGGTCACCACTTCCCAGGCGTCTTTCTGCTCAATCAAGGTGCGCAGCAGACGGTTGTTCAGCGCATGACCCGACTTGAAGCCACGGAACTCGCCAATCAGGCTGTTGCCCAGCAAGTAGAGATCGCCGATGGCATCGAGAATCTTGTGCTTGACGAATTCGTCCTCGTAACGCAGGCCGTCCTCGTTGAGCACGCGGTTTTCATCGACCACGATGGCGTTTTCCACACTGCCGCCGAGCGCCAGGTTCTGCGAACGCAGGAACTCGATGTCGCTCATGAAGCCGAAGGTACGCGCCCGGCTAACTTCCTTGACGAACGATGTGCTGGAGAAGTCGACCGACGCACTCTGGGTACGATTGCGAAACACCGGGTGATCGAAATCGATCTCGAAACTCACCTTGAAACCGTCGAAGGGTACGAAAGTGGCGCGCTTGTCGCCCTCTTCCACGGTCACTTCGCGTTTGATGCGGATGAACTGCTTGGCCGCTTCCTGCTCCTGCAGGCCAGCGGATTGAATCAGGAATACAAAGGGTCCAGCACTACCGTCCATGATCGGCACTTCGGACGCGGAGAGTTCGACGTAGGCGTTATCGATGCCCAGGCCTGCCATGGCCGAAAGCAGATGCTCCACGGTGTCCACCTTGACATCACCATTGACCAGGGTGGTCGACATGGTGGTTTCCCCGACATTTTCAGCCCGTGCGCGGATTTCCACGACAGGATCCAGGTCGGTACGACGGAACACGATACCCGTATCCACAGGTGCCGGCTTCAGGGTCAGGTAAACCTTTTCCCCGGAATGCAGGCCGACGCCCGTGGCGCGGATGATGTTCTTCAGGGTGCGTTGTCTGATCATGGCTTTGGCCGCTATAGCACTAGTTGCGAATTGTTTTCAACAATGGCCGGCGATGATAGCAGAACCGGCCTTTGCTGAACACTAATCACCCCAATACTCCTGATACATTCCATCAATCAGCCTGACGACGCAGGAAGGCCGGGATATCCAGGTAATCGAGATCGTCCTGGGTATTCAGCTTGGCTGCGGTCGCGGCACCGGCATGGCTCTGGCGCTGCACGGTCGGACGCTCATAGTCCTTGTAATTGACCGATGGCTGCTCCGGACGAGCGGCAACAGGCGCACTGATGGCCGCCGACTGCACGGTGTTGTCGACGACTTTCACCGGTTTCTCGATCTTCGCGCCCAGACCAGTGGCAACCACGGTGACGTGCAGTTCATCGCGCATATCCGGGTCGATCACAGTGCCCACCTTGACGGTGGCCTGCTCGGAAGCGAACTGCTCGATGATGTTACCGACATCGGAGTACTCGCCCAGGGACAGGTCCGGACCGGCGGTGATGTTGACCAGGATGCCACGCGCGCCCTGCAGGTTGACGTCTTCCAGCAGTGGGTTGCGGATGGCCGCCTCGGTCGCTTCACGGGCGCGGTTAGGGCCACTGGCGCAGCCGGTGCCCATCATCGCCATACCCATTTCGCTCATCACAGTCTTCACGTCGGCGAAGTCGACGTTGATCATGCCGGGACGCTTGATGATGTCGGAAATACCACGCACGGCACCGGCCAGCACATCATCAGCCTTGGCGAATGCAGCCAGCAGGCTGGCATCCTTCCCGAGAATGGTCAGCAGTTTTTCGTTGGGAATGGTGATCAGCGAGTCGACGCTGTTGGTCAGCGCGCGGATGCCTTCCTCGGCGATCAGCATGCGCTTGCGGCCTTCGAACGGGAACGGCCGAGTCACCACCGCCACGGTGAGGATACCCATTTCCTTGGCCACTTCGGCGATGATCGGCGCCGCACCGGTACCGGTGCCGCCACCCATGCCTGTGGTGATGAAGACCATGTCGGTGCCCTGCAGCACTTCGGCGATGCGCTCGCGATCTTCCATCGCGGCTTGGCGACCGACTTCCGGGTTGGCGCCGGCACCCAAGCCCTTGGTCACGCCAGTGCCGAGTTGCAGCACGGTGCGCGCGCCGACGTTCTTCAAGGCCTGAGCATCGGTGTTGGCGCAGATAAACTCGACGCCTTCGATGTTGCTTTTAGTCATGTGGTTGACGGCATTACCGCCGCCGCCGCCCACGCCGATTACTTTGATAACTGCACTTTGCGGGATGTTGTCTACGAGCTCGAACATTTTCCCCTCTCCTTTGCTTTCTAGTTGTAACGCCTACTGCTTACCGCCGTGGAACATCAGAAATTGCCCTGGACCCAGCGCTTGAGCCGCTCCAGTACAGGTGTCTTGGGTTCGTCGTTGTAACTGCCGATGCTGGACATGGCGATGCCGTCGGACTGCTTCTGCAGCCCGTAGAGCAATAGGCCCACGCCCGTGGAATAGATGGGATTGCGTACCACGTCGGTCAATCCTTTGACTCCGTGCGGTACGCCCAGGCGTACCGGCATATGAAAGATTTCTTCGGCCAGTTCGACAGCGCCTTCCATCTTGGCGGTGCCACCGGTGAGGACGATCCCGGCCGGAATCAGATCCTCGTAACCGCTGCGGCGCAGTTCGGCCTGGATCAAGGTGAACAGCTCGTCGTAGCGCGGCTCGACCACCTCGGCCAAGGCCTGGCGCGACAGCTCGCGCGGCGGCCGGTCGCCGACGCTGGGGACCTTGATGGTCTCGCCGGGGCCGGCCAGTTTGGCTAGCGCGCAAGCATATCGAATCTTGATCTCCTCGGCATACTGGGTCGGCGTACGCAGGGCCATGGCGATGTCGTTGGTCACCTGATCGCCGGCGATCGGGATCACCGCGGTGTGACGGATCGCCCCCTCGGTGAAGATCGCCATGTCGGTGGTGCCGCCGCCGATGTCGACCAGGCACACGCCCAGTTCCTTCTCGTCCTCGGTCAATACTGAGTAGGCCGAGGCCAATTGCTCGAGAATGATGTCGTCGACTTCCAGGCCGCAGCGGCGCACGCATTTCTCGATGTTCTGCGAGGCATTCACCGCACAGGTGACCACATGCACCTTGGCCTCCAGGCGCACGCCGGACATGCCCATGGGCTCGCGCACGCCTTCCTGGTTGTCGATCACATAGTCCTGCGGCAGGGTGTGCAGCACTCGCTGATCGGCCGGGATGGCCACGGCCTGGGCGGCGTCGAGGACCCGTTCGATATCCGCCGGGCTGACTTCGCGGTCGCGGATGGCGACGATGCCGTGGGAGTTGAGGCTGCGAATGTGGTTGCCGGCGACGCCGACGAACGCCGAGTGGATACGGCAGCCAGCCATCATCTGCGCTTCTTCTACCGCACGCTGGATCGACTGCACGGTCGACTCGATGTTGACCACCACGCCTTTTTTCAAGCCACGCGACGGATGCGTACCGATGCCGACGATTTCCAGCTGACCGTCTGTCGCAACCTCCCCCACCAGCGCCACCACCTTGGAGGTGCCGATATCGAGGCCGACGATCATCTTGCCGCTCTGCACGTTTGCCATGTTTGCTGCTTCTCCTAATTCACTTCAGGGCGACGGTCTTGTCCGCCGCCGGCACGCTCGGCTCACGCCACGTCACGGCGAGGCCGTTGGCGTAACGCAGGTCGACGCGCGCGATATTCGCGATCTGTTCTTTCAGGGTTTTGCCGTAGATGGCGATGAAACGGCGCATCTTCTCCAGCTGATGGTCGCGTCCGAGCAGCAGCTCGAGGCCTTGCCCGCTGCTGTTGACATTGGCGGTGAGGAACCAGCTGCCACGGTCGCGCAACTCCAGGCGGACGATCGAGAAGCCCAGCGGCCGCAGCATCTGGCTGAGCACCTGGTACTGCTGCATCACCTGCTCCTGGGCGCGCTGCGGGCCGACCAGCTGTGGCAGGTTTTCGTAATGGCTCAGCTCGCGCGGGGTGAACGCCTGCCCCTGGTTGTTGAGCAGCGCCTCGTCGCCCCAGCGCGCCACCGGCAGCTGCTCTTCCAGGCGGATCGACACCTGGTCCGGCCATACCCGCCGCACTTCGGCGTGGGCGATCCAGGGCATCTGCTCCAGTTCGGCGCGCATGCCGGCCAGGTCGACGCTGAAGAAGCTCGCCGTGACGAACGGCGCGATGCGTTGCTGCACGGCCTGCTGATTGATGTAGCTGAGCCCGCCCTTGACGCTGATCTTGCTGATCGGCCGGTCGGCATAGGGCAGCAGACGCTGGGCCAATTGATAGGTGGCGAAGCCCAGGGCCAGCAACAGCAGCGGCCAGAACAGGGCCTTGAGGAAGCCTAAATTCGGCTTGGGCATGCGCGTGGCCAGCGGCTCCTTGGCCACCATCCGGCTGGCACCCCGCTGCGCCGGCTTGCGCGACGGAACGCGGCCGGAGAGCGGTTGCGGCTGGCGGAGAGTGGCGCCGTACATGGTCTTAACCTCGGCTCGCGACGCTGTCGGCGAGAATCGCCAACGTCAGCTGTTGGAAGTCCAGCCCGGCAGCCCGCGCCGCCATCGGCACCAGGCTGTGGTCGGTCATGCCCGGCACGGTGTTGACCTCCAGCAGCCAGAACCGGCCGGCGGCGTCCTGCATCACGTCGGCACGGGCCCAGCCCTGGATGCCGACGGCCTCGCAGGCGCGTGCGGTCAGGCTCTTCAGCTCCTGCTCCTTGGCGCTGTCGAGACCGCAGGGGATCTGGTACTGGGTGTCATCGGCCAGGTACTTGGCGTCGTAGTCGTAGAAGGTGTGCGGGGTGCCCAGACGGATTGGCGGCAGCACTGCACCGCGCAGCACCGCGACGGTGAACTCCGGGCCGTGAATCCATTGCTCGACCAACACTTGCGAGTCGTACTGGCAGGCGTCCTGCCAGGCGCTGATCAATTCGTCGATGTCATGCACCTTGGCCATGCCGATACTGGAACCTTCATGGGCCGGTTTGACGATCAACGGGAAGCCCAGTTCCGCGGCGGCCGCACGACAATCGTCGGCGCTGGCCAATACCGCATGGCGCGGGGTCGACAGGCCGAGGCTCTGCCACACCTGCTTGGTACGCAGCTTGTCCATGGCCAGGGCCGAGGCCAGCACGCCGCTGCCGGTGTAGGGAATGCCCAGGCACTCGAGCAGACCCTGCATGCTGCCGTCTTCGCCACCGCGCCCGTGCAGGACGATGAAGGCACGGTCGATCTTCTCGCTGGCCAGGCGCTGCAGCAGATCGTCACCGACATCGATACCGAAGGCATCGACGCCGCCGCTTTGCAGGGCCGCGAGCACGGCCTGACCGGATTTCAACGAGACCGCGCGTTCGGCGCTCTTGCCACCGAACAGCACGGCGACGCGGCCGAAAGCCTGGGGATCGAGGGTGGACTTCAGGGCACTCATTTCGACTTCCTCGCGGCGGCCGCAGGCACGGCGCCGGAAAACAGCGGACTTTGCAACAGTTGCGGGGCCAGGGCGCCAATATCGCCGGCACCCTGACAGAGCAGGATGTCGCCGGCGCGCAGCAGCGGCTTGACCAGCGGCGCCAGCTCGACGCCGCGTTCGACGTAGATAGGGTCCAACTGGCCGCGCTGACGGATGCTGTGGCACAGCTGCCGGCTGTCGGCGCCGGGGATCGGCTCCTCGCCGGCCGGATAGACCTCCATCAACAACAGCACGTTGGCGTCGGTCAGCACCTGGACGAAATCGTCATACAGGTCGCGGGTGCGGCTAAAGCGGTGCGGCTGATAAACCATCACCAGGCGGCGCTCCGGCCAGCCGCCGCGCACCGCCTTGATCACCGCCGCCACTTCGCGCGGGTGGTGGCCATAGTCGTCGACCAGCATCACGCTGCCACCATCGACCGGCAGATCGCCGTACACCTGGAAGCGTCGACCGACACCCTGGAAGCCGGACAGGCCCTGGACGATGGCCGCGTCGCTGATGCCCTCGTCGGTGGCGATGGCGATGGTCGCCAGGGCGTTGAGGACGTTGTGGTTACCCGGCATGTTGACCGACACCTCGAGCGGCTCGCGACCGCTGCGCAGCACGGTGAAATGGGTCTGCATGCCGGCCTGGCGCACGTTGATGGCGCGGATGTCGGCATCCTCGGCGAAACCGTAGGTGACGGTCGGCCGTCCCACTTGCGGGAGGATCTCGCGCACCACCGGGTCGTCCACGCAGAGCACCGCCAACCCATAGAACGGCAGGTTGTGGAGGAACTCGACGAAGGTCTTCTTCAACTTGTTGAAGTCGCCCTCGTAGGTGCTCATGTGGTCCATGTCGATGTTAGTGACCACCGCGACCATCGGTTGCAGATGCAGGAAGCTGGCGTCGCTCTCGTCGGCCTCGGCCACCAGGTAGCGACTGGTACCGAGCTGGGCATTGGTGCCGGCGGCGTTCAGACGGCCGCCGATGACGAAGGTCGGGTCCAGGCCGCCGGCGGCGAACACCGAGGCGATCAGACTGGTGGTGGTGGTCTTGCCATGGGTGCCGGCGACGGCGATGCCGTGGCGGTAGCGCATCAACTCGGCGAGCATTTCGGCCCGCGGCACCACCGGAATGCGCCGCTCCAGCGCGGTGGCGACTTCCGGGTTGGCGGTGTTGATGGCGCTGGACACCACCAGCACATTGGCGCTCTCGGCGTTCTCGGCACGGTGGCCGATGAAGATCTGCGCGCCAAAGCTCTCCAGGCGCTCGGTCACCGCCGAAGCCTTGAGGTCCGAGCCGGAGACTTGATAACCGAGGTTCAGCAGCACCTCGGCGATGCCGCACATACCGGCGCCGCCGATACCCACGAAGTGAATGCGACGGATGCGGCGCATTTCCGGTTGCGGCATGCCTTTCTGTTGCTCAACCACGGGCCACCTCCAGGCAGATATCGACCACCGTGTGGGTGGCATCGGGCTTGGACAGGCGCCGCGCGGTGCGCGCCATGCTCATGAGTCGTTCGGGTTGCATCAAAACCTCAGTCAGGTACGCGGCCAGATCGTCGGCATCGGTGGTCGCTTGCGGCAACAGGAGGGCGGCGCCCTCCTCGGCCAGGTATTGGGCGTTACGGGTCTGGTGATCGTCGATCGCATGCGGCAGCGGCACCAGGAAGGACGGCAGACCGGCGGCCGCCAGCTCGCTGACTGTCAGCGCGCCGGCACGGCACACCACCAGGTCGGCCCAGGCGTAGGCGCCGGCCATGTCCTGGATGAAGGGCACCACGTGGGCTTTGACGCCGGCATCGGCGTAGCGTTCGGTGGTGATCGCCTCGTGCTGCTTACCGGTCTGATGCACCACTTCCGGGCGCAACTCGAGGGTCACTTGCGCCAGCGCGGCCGGCAGCAACTTGTTCAGCGGTTCGGCGCCGAGGCTACCGCCGAGCACCAGCAGGCGCGGACGCCGACCATCGAGGGCTTCGCGCGGGGTCTCGAGGAACAGTTCTTCACGCACCGGGTTGCCGGTGGTGCGGCGCTTCTTCGAATGTTTGAAGGTGTTCGGGAAGGCTTCGCAAATGCGGCTGGCGAACAGCGCCAGACTGCGGTTGGCGGTGCCGGCCACGGCATTCTGCTCGTGGATGATCAGCGGCACGCCGGCCAACTTGGCCGCCAGTCCGCCCGGGCCGGTGACATAGCCGCCCAGGCCAAGCACACAGACCGGCTGCAACTGGCGGACGATCTTGCGCGCCTGCAGCAGCGCCTTGAGCAGCTGGAACGGGGCCTTGAACAGCGACAGCAGACTCTTGCCACGCAGGCCGCTGACATTGATCAGGTGCAGTGGCAAGCCGGCCTGTGGCACCAGTTCATTTTCGATGCCGCGCGGGGTGCCCAGCCAGTGCACCTGGTAGCCGCGGGCTTGGAATTCGCGGGCGCAGGCCAGCGCCGGGAACACGTGGCCACCGGTGCCGCCGGCCATGATCAGAACGTTAGCGGCCATGTTTCGGCTCCTCCAGGACAAACGGCGGCGGAGCCTGCTCCTCGGCAAAATCCTCTTCGCGGAATTCGACTTCCTCGCTACCCAACAGGGTGCGGCGCTCCCACTCGATACGCAGCAGCAGGCCGAGGCAGACGCAGCAGATCACCAGCGAACTGCCGCCGTAGCTCAGGAATGGCAGGGTCAGGCCCTTGGTCGGCAGCAGGCCGACGTTCACCCCGATGTTGATCAGGAACTGGCCGATCCACAGGAACGCCAGACCGTAGGCTACATAGGCGGCGAAGAACTGCCCGGCCTTCTCCGCCCACAAGCCGATGTACAGGGCACGCACGGTGACGAACACGAACAGCGCGACGGTCAGCAGCGAACCGATCAGGCCGAGCTCCTCGGCGAGCACCGAGAAGACGAAATCGGTGTGCGCCTCCGGCAGGTAGAACTGCTTCTGCACGCTGTTGCCGAGACCGACGCCGAGCCACTCGCCGCGGCCGAAGGCGATCAGCGCCTGGGACAGCTGGTAGCCGGAACCGAACTGATCGGCCCAGGGATCGGTGAAACTGGTCAGGCGCGCCATCCGGTACGGCTGCGCCTGCACCAGCACGAATACCGCACCGGCCGCCAGCGCCACCATCAGGCCGAAGCGGAACAGGCCGACGCCGCCGAGGAACAGCATGGCCGCCGCCGCGCCCATCATCACCACGGTGGCACCGAAGTCCGGCTCCATCAGCAGCAGGCCGGCCATCGGCAACAGTACGATGAACGGCTTGAAGAAACCCATCCAGCTCTCGCGCACCTCTTCCTGACGACGGACCAGGTAGCCGGCGAGGAAGATCACCACGAACATCTTGGCCAGCTCGGACGGCTGGACGTTGAACATGCCGAAGCCGATCCAGCGCATCGAGCCGTTCACCTCACGGCCGATGCCCGGCACCAGCACCAGCACCAGCAGGGCGAAGGCACCGAGCAACAGCTTCCAGCTCATGTTCTGCCAGAACGCCATCGGGATCAGTATGGTCAGGCCGCCGGCCACCACGCCGATGGCGATATAGATGAGGTGGCGAATCATGTGGTACAGCGGATTACCGGCCTGCGCCGCCGCCACTTCAGAGGACGCCGAGGTGATCATCACCAACCCGAGGCCGAGCAGCGCCAGGCAACCGGCCAGCAGTGGGAAGTCGACGTCGATGCCGCGCCGACTGAACAGCGGCGACGGGTAGGGACGGAACATGCCGGGCAGCGTGGGCAGCATCAGTCGAGCGCCTCCACCGCATGGGCGAACAGGCGTCCGCGCTCTTCGAAGTTCTTGAACATGTCCAGGCTGGCGCAGGCCGGCGACAACAGCACGGCGTCGCCCGCCTCGGCCAGTTCGGCGCAGCGCGCCACCGCCTCGTCGAGGCTGGACACTCGCACCAGCGGTGCGGCGTCGCCCAGCGCGGCGGCGATCAGTTCGGCATCGCGGCCGAGCAGCACCACGGCGCGGCAGAATTTCTGCACCGGCGCGCGCAGGGCGGAGAAATCCGCACCCTTGCCGTCGCCACCGGCGATCAGCACCAGCTTGCCGGCGATATCCGCACCCAGACCGTCGATGGCGGCCAGGGCGGCGCCGACGTTGGTGGCCTTGGAGTCGTCGTAGTAATTCACGCCATCACGCTCGCGCACCCACTGGCAACGGTGCGCCAGACCGGCGAAGTCCTTCAGCGCCTGCAACATTGGCGCGAACGGCAGGCCGGCAGCATGGCCGAGCGCCAGCGCGGCCAGGGCGTTGGACTGGTTGTGCGCACCGCGGATTTTCAGCTCGCTCACCGGCAGCAGCTTGTCGAACTGGAAGGCCAGGTACTTCACGCCCCCTTCTTCGAGCAAGCCAAAGCGCTTGAAGTCGGGCTTGCCAAGGCCGAAGGTCCAGCACGGCACGCCGTCGCCGATCAACGGCCGCGATAGGGCGTCGTCACGGTTCACCACCACTTGGCGGGCGCCACGGAAGATCCGGTGTTTGGCCAGGTGATAGGCCGGTAGGCCGCTGTAACGGTCCATGTGGTCTTCGCTGATGTTCAGGCAGGTAGCCACTTCGGCGTTGAGTTGATCGGTGGTTTCCAGCTGGAAGCTGGACAGCTCGAGGACATACAGCTCGACGTCGTCGGCCAGCAGATCGAGCGCCGGGGTGCCGAGGTTGCCGCCGACCGCCACGCGCTTTCCGGCCGCCGCGGCCATCTCGCCGACCAGGGTGGTGACGGTGCTCTTGGCATTGGAGCCGGTGATCGCCACGATCGGCGCGCGGGCATGGCGAGCGAACAGCTCGATGTCGCCGGACAGCCTGACCCCGCGCGCCGCGGCCTGCTGCAGCGCCGGGGTGGCCAGGGCCAGGCCAGGGCTGACGTACAGCTCGTCGGCACGGCACAGGAAGTCAACATCGAGCTCGCCGCAACGCACTTCGACCTGCGGGTAGTCGCGCTGCAGGCTGACCAGCTCCGGCGGATTCGCGCGTGTATCGGCCACGGCAAAGCGCACGCCCTGACGCGCCAAGAAGCGCACCAGGGACATGCCGCTCTTGCCGAGGCCGACAACGATGCGGAATTGGTCGGAAGCGATCAGGGTCACGTCTATTACCTCAGTTTCAGGGTGGCCAGGCCGATCAGCACCAGAATCACGGTGATGATCCAGAAGCGCACGATCACGCGCGGCTCCGGCCAGCCTTTCAGTTCAAAGTGGTGATGGATCGGCGCCATGCGGAACACGCGCTTGCCGGTCAGCTTGAAGGAGGCGACCTGGATCACCACCGACAGGGTTTCCATGACGAACACGCCGCCCATGATGAACAGCACGATCTCCTGGCGGACGATCACGGCGATGGTGCCGAGCGCGGCGCCGAGCGCCAGGGCACCGACGTCGCCCATGAACACCTGGGCCGGGTAGGTGTTGAACCACAGGAAGCCGAGGCCGGCACCGACCAGCGCGGCGCAGAAAATGATCAGCTCGCCGGCGCCCGGCACGTAGGGAATCAGCAGGTACTCGGCAAATTTGATGTTGCCGGAGAGGTAGCAGAAGATCCCCAGCGCGCCGCCGACCATCACCGTCGGCATGATCGCCAGACCGTCGAGGCCGTCGGTGAGGTTCACCGCGTTGCTCGAACCGACGATGACGAAGTAGCTCAGCACCACGAAGCCGATGCCCAGCGGGATGCTCACATCCTTGAGCATCGGCACGATCAGGGTGGTTTCCACCGGGGTCTGCGCGGTCACGAACAAGAAGATCGCCGCCCCCAGGCCGAACACCGACTGCCAGAAATATTTCCAGCGGCTCGGCAGGCCGCGCGAGTTCTTCTCGATCACCTTGCGGTAGTCGTCGACCCAGCCGATACCGCCGAACAGCAGGGTGACCAGCAGCACCACCCAGACATAGCGGTTGGACAGGTCGGCCCACAGCAGGGTGCTGATGGCGATGGCGGAGAGGATCAGCGCGCCGCCCATGGTCGGCGTGCCAGACTTCGACAGATGCGATTGCGGGCCGTCGTTACGCACCGCTTGGCCGATCTGGCGGATCTGCAGGGTGCGGATCATCCACGGCCCGAGCCACAGCGACAGCGCCAGGGCGGTCAGCACGCCGAGGATGCCGCGCAGGGTCAGGTACTGGAAGACCCCGAAGCCCTTGTAGAACTGTTGCAGATACTCCGCCAGCAGCAGCAGCATTTAGTGACTCTCCTCGGCGGTTGCGCGCCCATCATCGGCAAGCAGTGCAGCGACGACTTTGTCCATCGCCGCGCTGCGCGAACCCTTAATTAGAATGGTGGTGTCGCCTTGTTCGGCGCGAAGCGCTGCGATCAGGCTGGCTTGATCGGGGAAATGACGGCCATTGGCGCCGAACGCCTTGACCGCATGGGCCATCAACGGACCCACGGCATACAGTGCTGCGACCTTGCCGAGGGCATAGGCACCGACATCGCGGTGGCCTTGTTCGGCCCACTCGCCCAGCTCACCGATATCACCCAGAACCAGAACGGTGCGCCCGGAAAACGCGGCGAGTATATCAATGGCCGCACACACGGAAGTGGGGTTGGCGTTGTAGCTGTCGTCGATCACCCGCGCGCCGTTCGTCGCCAGCTGCGCTACGGCGCGGCCTTTGACCGGCTTGACGGTTTCCAGCCCAGTGACGATACCGACCAGCGGCACGCCCAGGGCGAAAGCCGCCGCGGCAGCCGCCAGCGCATTGCTGACGTTGTGTGTGCCGAGCAGGTTGAGCTGGATGCGCGCTTCGCCCGCCGGGCTGTGCAGGGTGAATGCCTGGCAACCCCGGGCATCGCGGGCCAGATCGCTGGCATGGAAGTCGGCGGCGGCGTTGTCCAGGGCGAAGCTCAGCACACGGCGCCCGGCGGCGCGCTGCCGCCAGGTGGAAAATGCCTTGTCGTCCAGATTCAGTACCGCCACGCCATCGGCCGGCAGCCCTTCGAGGATCTCGCCCTTGGCCTGCACGATCTTCTCCGGCCCGCCGAACTCGCCCACATGCGCGGTGCCGGCGTTGGTGATGATCGCTACCTGCGGCTTGGCCAACCCGACGGTGTAGGCGATCTCGCCGATCCGCGAAGCGCCCAGCTCAATCACCGCGCCGGCGTGCTCCGGCGCCAGCTCCAGCAGGGTCAGCGGCGCGCCAAGGTCGTTGTTGAGGTTGCCGCGGGTGGCCAATACCGGACCACCCTGCCCGCCAACACCGGCGCGCAGGACGCTGGCGAGCATTTCCTTGACCGTGGTCTTGCCGCTGGAGCCGGTGACCGCCGCCAGCGGACCCTGATAGGCCTGGCGGTTGAGGGCGCCGAGCTGGCCCAGGGCGTGGCGAGTGTCGCGCACCAGCAATTGCGGCAGTGGCGCATCGGCCACCTCGCGTTCGACCAGCGCGGCCACCGCGCCCTTGCCGGCGACCTCCTGCAGATAGGCGTGGCCATCGAAACGCGGACCGACCAACGCGACGAACAGCTGGCCGGGCTGGATCGCTCGGCTGTCGATGCTCACCGCGGTGAACTCGGCATCGGCGCCGAGCAGGCGACCATTCAGCGGCGCGCAGATTTCGCTCAACTGCAGCGGCTTAAGCATGCGCCACCTCCCATGCAGCCAGCGCCTTGGCCGCTTCCTCCAGATCGGAGAACGGCTGACGCTGGCCCTTGATTTCCTGATAATCCTCGTGCCCCTTGCCGGCCAGCACCAGCACATCGGCGGCCTGCGCCGAGGCGAGCAACTGGGCGATGGCCTGGCCGCGACCGGCGACGAAACTGACCTGTCCCGGCGCACGAAAACCAGCACGGATGTCGGCGAAGATCTGCTGCGGGTCTTCACTGCGCGGATTGTCGTCGGTCACCAGCACGCCATCGGCCAGACGTTCGACCACCTCGGCCATCAGCGGGCGCTTGCCGCGATCGCGATCGCCACCGCAGCCGAACAGGCACAGCAGACGGCCGCGGGCATGCGGACGCAGGGCCGTCAGTACTTTCTCCAGCGCGTCTGGGGTGTGGGCATAGTCGACCACCACCAGCGGTTGCTGGCCGCCGCCGAGACGCTGCATGCGCCCGACTGGGCCTTCCAGGTCCGGCAGGACCTTGAGAATTTCGTCCAGCGGGTAATCCAGCCCGAGCAAGGCGCCCACTACCGCCAGCAGGTTGCTCAGGTTGAAACGGCCGAGCAGCGGGCTGCGCAAGCTGCCCTCGCCGCGCGGCGTGATCAGCCGGGCGCGCACGCCGTCATCGCTGAACTGCACGTCGCGGCAAAACAGGTAGGCACTGCTGTCTTCCAGGCTGTAGCTGATCAGCCGCGACGGCTGAGCCTCCCCTGCCAATTGCCGGCCAAACGCGTCATCGAGGTTGAGTACCCGGCAGCGCAGGCTCGGCCAGGCGAGCAGCTTGGCCTTGGCGGCGGCGTAGGCCTCCATCGAGCCGTGATAATCCAGGTGATCGCGCGACAGATTGGTGAACACCGCGACATCGAAGTCGAGGGCCGCGACGCGACTCTGATCGAGGCCGTGGGACGACACCTCCATGGCCACCGCGCGGGCACCGGCCTGCTTCAGATTGGCCAGGGTCGCCTGCACGCCAACCGGGTCCGGCGTGGTGTGCCGGCCTTGTTCCAAAGCATTGTGGAAACCACTGCCGAGCGTACCGACGACGCCGCAGCGCTCACCGAAGCGGTCCAAGGCTTGGGCGATCAGCTGACTGACGCTGGTCTTGCCATTGGTACCGGTCACCCCGACCAGACGCAGCGCGCGGCTCGGCTCGCCGTAGAAGCGTCCGGCGATGGCCGACAGCTGCCCGGCCAGACCTTTTAGTGGCACCAGGGCCACACCCTCGGCAGCGGCCACCGCGGCACCTTCGGCCTCATAAGCGACGGCGGCGGCGCCGCGGGCGACGGCATCGGCGATATGCGTGCGGCCGTCCTGCTGGACACCGGGCACAGCCAGGAACAGATCGCCCGGACGCACCTTACGGCTATCCAGACTCAGCTCGCGGATCAGCACTGCGCTTTCCGCCTGCGGTAACAGTTGATTGAGTGGCATCGGCATCAGAGACGCCCTCCGTTGCCAGCGCTGGTGGCAACTGTCTGCTGAGGTGGTTGTTCGATCGGCAGGTTGTCCGGCTGGATGTTCATCAGGCGCAGTGTGCTGGACATCACCTTGCTGAACACCGGCGCCGAGACCAGTCCGCCGAAGTAACCGGCCTTGCTCGGCTCGTCGATCACCACGACGATGGCAAAACGCGGGTTGCTCATCGGGCCGAAGCCAGCGAACAGCGAGCGGTAGGCATTGGCCGTATAGCCCTTGCTGCCTACTGTCGCCTTGCGTGCGGTACCGCTCTTACCGGCGACGTGGTAGCCCGGCACCAGCGCCCGGTGCGCGCCGCGCGGCGCCTCGATCACCTGCTGCAGCATACCCTGCATGGTCTTGGCCACCGCTTCCGAAATCACCTGGGCGGCCACCGCCTCGCGATCGACGCGAACCATGCTCAGCGGCACCAGACGACCGTTGTTGGCCAGCGCCGAATAGGCATGCACCAACTGGAGAGCGGTCACCGACAGCCCGTAGCCATAGGACAGAGTGGCGGTTTCGGCCTTCGGCCACTTGCGGTGGTTGGGCAGGTTGCCGACCCGCTCGCCGGGGAAGCCGAGGCCGGTGTCCTGGCCCAGGCCCACTTGCTGCATCAGGTTGTAGATGGACTCACCACCGATATCGAACGCGACCTTGCTCATGCCGACGTTGCTGGAGTTGATCAGGATGCCGGTCAGGTCGAGCACCGGCCCGCCCCCGGTGGACACGTCCTTGATGGTGTAGCGGCCGATCTGCAGGCGGCCCGGGTAGACTTCAACCACGTCGCTGGGTTTCCAGCGCCCGCTCTGCAGGGCGGCGACCATGGACAGCGGCTTCACGGTCGAGCCCGGCTCGAACACGTCGATCATCGCCCGGTTGCGCATCATCGCCGGCTGCATGTTGCGGCGGTTGTTCGGGTTGTAGCTGGGCTGGTTGACCATGGCCAGGATCTCGCCGGTCTGGACGTCCATGATCACCAGGCTGCCGGCCTTGGCGCCGTTTTCCACCAGTGCGTTACGCAGCTCGCGATTGGCCAGGTACTGCAGGCGCAGGTCGATGGACAGCGCCAGGGTCTTGCCGGGCTTGGCGTTCTCCACCACCTGCACGTCCTTGATCAGCCGACCACGGCGATCCTTGAGCACCTGACGCTTGCCCGGCACACCGGCCAGCCAGTTATCGAAGGACAGCTCGGCACCCTCGCGACCGCGATCATCCACGTCGGTGAAACCGATCAAATGCGCGGCGACCTCACCGGCCGGGTAGAAGCGGCGGAACTCCTCGATGCCATACACGCCCGGCACTTTCATATCGAGAATCGCCTGGCCACGCTCCGGGGTCAGGCCACGCACCAGGTACATGAACTCACGCCCGCTGCTCTGTTCCAGGCGCACGCTGAAGGCCTTGGGCTCCTGCCCCAGGGCCACCGCCAGCTCCGGCCAGCGATTGCGCGCCGCCTGCAGCTCCTTGCCGTTGGCCCACAAAGTGGTGACTGGCGTGCTGACCGCCAGCGGCTCGCCATTGCGATCAGTGATCAGGCCGCGGTGCGCCGGGATCGGCACATGCCGCACACTGCGGGCATCGCCCTGGCCCTGCAGGAAGTCATGATCGATCACCTGCAGGTCGAGAATACGCCAGGCGATAGCCCCAACCATCGCCGCGAGCAGTGCCAGCACCAGGCGAAAACGCCAGGGATAGAGTGCGCCTTCGAGCTTCATCATGGCGACACCATCCGCACTTCGCCCGGCTCGGGAGTGCGCATTTTCAACTGATAGGTAGCCAGCCCCTCGATGCGGCTGTGCGCGGTCCAAGTGCTCTGCTCGAGAATTAACCGCCCCCATTCGGCCTGCGCCTTATCGCGCACACTGAGCTCGTTATACAGGCCATTGAGCAGCTGGCGGTTCCAGTGCGCGCTGCAGGACACGCCGATCGCCGACAACAAGACGGCGATGAATAGCACCAGCAGCATCAGGCTGCCGGTAGGCAAAGGCTTGGCGAATACCCGGCTCACCGTAACTTCTCCGCGATGCGCATGACTGCGCTGCGCGAACGTGGATTGGCCTTGAGCTCGGCCTCGGAAGCGTATTGCGGCTTGCCCTGCACCTTCAGCCGCGGCTCGAAGGTCTGAGCGCGCACCGGCAGGTTGCGCGGCAAGTTGTCCGCCTCGCCCTTGGCGTGTTTGCGCATGAACAGCTTGACGATGCGATCTTCCAGCGAATGGAAGCTGATTACCACCAGGCGGCCGCCCACCTCCAGGGCCTCCAGCGCGGCATCGAGGCCACGCTCGAGATCGCCCAACTCGTTGTTGATATGGATACGCAAGCCCTGGAAAGCCCGAGTCGCCGGATGCTTGTTCTTTTCCCAGGCTGGGTTGGCCTCCTTGAGCACCTCAGCCAGGTCGGCGGTGCGCGCAAATGGCCGCTCGGCTCGGCGCTGCACCACGGCACGGGCCATGCGCTTGGCGAAGCGTTCCTCGCCGTACTCCTTGAACACCCGAGCAATCTCGTCTTCCGCAGCGCTGGCCAGCCACTCGGCAGCACTGACGCCACGGCTCGGGTCCATGCGCATGTCCAGCGGGCCGTCATTGAGGAAGCTGAAGCCGCGCTCGGCATCATCCAGCTGCGGCGACGACACCCCCAGATCCAGCAGCACGCCCGCCACCTTGCCGACCAGGCCGCGGACAGCAGCCTCTTCACCAAGTTCCGCAAAGCTGCGCTGCACAACGACAAAGCGGCCGTCTTCGGCCGCCAGTTCCTGTCCTGTCGCGATCGCCAGGGGATCTTTGTCAAATCCGAGCAAGCGCCCATCAGGGCCGAGCTTGTCGAGGATCAGCCGACTGTGCCCTCCGCGCCCGAAAGTGCCATCCAGATAGCAGCCATCGACACGCACGGCGAGGGCCTCGACGGCCTCATCGAGCAGCACGGTGATATGGCGAAAGCTATTGGTCTTGGTCACAGGATCAAATCACGCAGTTCGTCCGGCAAACCGCCGGGTTCTTTAATGGCCGCCAGGTCCGCCTCGGCAAGGGCGTTCCAGGCATCCTCATCCCACAGTTGAAACTTGTTCAGTTGGCCCACCAGCATCGCGCGCTTATCCAACTTGGCGTACTCACGCAAACGTGGAGGCACGAGAAAACGCCCGCTGCCATCCAGCTCCAGATCGACGGCATTGCCGATCAGCAAACGCTGCAGGCGACGGGTTTCTTCACGCAGGGAGGGCAGCTCGCGAAGCTTGGCTTCGATCAGCTCCCACTCAGGCAACGGGTAGACACACAGACAGGGATCTACGGCATCGATAGTGACGATGAGCTGGCCGCTCGAACGCGAAACGAGCTCGTCCCGATACCGACTTGGCATCGCGAGTCGCCCTTTGGCGTCGAGTGATATGGCGTTAGCTCCGCGAAACAAGGCTGCGCCTCCCCACTTTGATTAGCTATTCGTGCCCGAAATACCCACTTCATCCCACTTCATGCCACTAGCGCACACTATAGGAATGCGCCCACCCTAGCGTCAAGGCGCGCTAAGCGGGAAAAATCCTTATGGGACGGCGATTTAGCGAACTTAAAAGAGGATTTATAGGTGCCCAACGAAGCTTTTTGAGGGGCGAAATTCAGCTAATTCAGGGGGCTGAATTTCAAACTTAAAGTAATTTATTAAGAGCAAGACTTTTTCGGTATTAGAACCGCGAAGAAAAGACAGAAGCGGATAGATGAGAGAAAGGAGGAGAGCCGATCTATAAGCCGGGTTTTGTCGAGGACAGTCATTCCTCTACGACGGCCATCACTGGACGCCTCTAGCAACCTACCCGGTTCCAGCGCGGGCCACGCCAATGGAACCCTATTTGGTCTTGCTCCGAGTGGGGTTTGCCTAGCCACGGACTGTTGCCAGCCGTGCGGTGCGCTCTTACCGCACCTTTTCACCCTTACCGGCGCCGAAGCGCTTAGGCGGTTATTTTCTGTGGCACTTTCCGTAGGCTCGCGCCTCCCAGGCGTTACCTGGCACTCCGCCCTATGGAGCCCGGACTTTCCTCCCTTCCATTTCGCGGTGCGAAATGAAACAGCGACTGTCCGATCGACTCTCCGCCGCCAAGGGTAGCGACAGGCCCACGCAAGAACAAGCCTTACGCGTTTTTTTGCCGCTCCAGCGCCACCTGGTAGAGCAGATTCTTGCGCACCCCCGTGATCTCCGCCGCCAGCGCCGCCGCCCGCTTCAACGGCATTTCCGCGAGCAACAGGTCCAGCACACGCAGCGCCTCAGCGCTCACCGCCGCCTCACCATCCGGCGCCTGCCAACCCGCCACCAGCACCACGCATTCGCCGCGCTGCTGGTTGCTATCTGCGGCTACCCAGGCACGCAACTCAGCCAGCGGCAGTCCCTTGAGGGTCTCGAAGGTCTTGGTCAGCTCACGCGCCAGCACGGCTTGACGGTCGCCACCAAATACCGCTTCCAGGTCTTCCAGGCACTCCAGAATGCGATGCGGCGCCTCGTAGAAGATCAGGGTCCGCGCCTCCTCCTTGACGAGTTCCAGGCGGGTGCGACGCGCCACGGCCTTGGCCGGCAGAAAACCTTCGAAGATGAAGCGGTCCGACGGCAGGCCCGCGGCTGACAGCGCGGCGATCAAAGCGCAAGGGCCCGGCACGGGCACGACGGCAACTCCGGCCGCCCGCGCCTGGCGCACCAGGTGGTAACCCGGATCGGAGATCAGCGGCGTGCCCGCATCGGAGATCAACGCCACATCATCGCCGGACTGCAGCCGACTGAGAAAACGCCCACCTTCGTCACGCTCGTTATGCTCGTGACAGGCCGCCAGCGGTGTACTGATACCGAAATGTTGCAGTAACCGCATGGAGTGCCGGGTGTCCTCGGCCGCAATCAACGCCACCTCGCGCAGCACCTTGAGCGCCCGCGCACCGATGTCATCGAGATTGCCAATCGGCGTCGCCACCACATAAAGCGTGCCGACAGCGGAATTCAACGCAGCTGGAACGGTCACAACGCCACCTCAAATCACCAAAACGCGCATTGTAGCCCCTGACCTCGACGCACAGCATTCGCCCCGGCAATAACACCTTACCGCGGCCGAAAGGACCCGCTCGCATCAAGATCGCGCCAGTGCCGGGGCTTGGGTACAATTCGCCCTTATTTGATCAAGTATCAGGAACGCTTACATGATCGCTTGCCTGCGCCAGCTCTCCCTTCTCTGCCTCGTCGCTATCCTGGCAGCCTGCAGCAGCTCTCCTTCGTCCTCCCTGGGCGAGCTGCCTCGCACGCCGCAAGCCAGCATCGAGCAGCTGCTTCAACAAGCCGACGCCAGCGAACCCGAGGAAGCCGCTCTGCTGCGCCTATCGGCGGCCGACCTGGCGCTTGGCCAAAATGACCAGGGCCGCGCCGCCCGCATCCTTGAGCAGGTGCCGCTGGAAGGTCTAAAGCCCGCTCAGCAGATCTTCGCCAGCACCTTGAGCGCCGAACTGGCCCTGGCGCGCAACAAACCTAAAGCCGCCCTGCAGGCCCTCAGCCATCCCAGCCTGGAGCGTCTCGGCGAGCTACCCGTCGAACAACAGGTACGCACCCAGCTGGTTCGCGCCCGTGCCCTGCAAGCCGACGGTCAAACCCTAGCCGCCGCTCGCGAGCGGGTATTCATTGCCCCGCTGCTCAGCGGCGAAGCCGCCACTGCCAATCACGAAGCCATTTGGGCACTGCTCTCCAGCCTGCCGAGCGAGCAATTGCAAAACGGCGGCGATACCGACCTGGATGGCTGGCTGGCATTGGCCAGTGCGGTCAAAGGCGCCGGCACCATCCAGCAACAGCAAGCCGCCATCGACAGCTGGCGCCAGCAGCACCCGCAACACCCGGCCGCGTTGCAGCTACCTCAGCCCCTGCGCCAGCTGCAGGCGCTCAGCAGCCAGCCGCTGAGCAAGATCGCCCTGCTGCTACCCCAAGAAGGCCAGCTGGCTTCGGTTGCCCGCGCCCTGCGCGATGGCTTTCTCGCCGCCCACTACCAAGCCCAGCAAGCCGGCCAGAATCCGCCGGCGATCGAGCTGTACGACAGTTCGCGCTTGAGTTCGCTGGATGACTTCTACCGGCAGGCCCAAGCGGCCGGCGCTCAGCTAGTGGTCGGCCCACTGGAGAAACCGCTGGTCAAGCAGCTCAGCGAACGCGAACAGCTGCCCCTCACCACCCTTGCCCTCAACTACGGCGATGCCGGCCGAGAAGGCCCGCCGCAATTGTTCCAATTCGGCCTCGCCGCCGAAGACGAAGCCCGTGAAGTGGCTCGCCGCGCCTGGGCCGACGGCATGCGTCGCGCCGTGGCCCTGGTGCCGCGCGGCGACTGGGGCGACCGCGTGCTCGCCGCCTTCAGCCAGAGCTGGCAGGCCGCCGGCGGCAGCCTGATCGCCGCCGAACATGTCGACCAACCCGTCGAATTGGCCCAGCAAATCGCCGATCTGTTCCAACTGCGCCAGAGCGAGGCACGCGCCAAGCGCCTGCAGAGCACCCTCGGCGGACAGATCGCCGCACAACCGGCGCGCCGCCAGGACATCGACTTCATCTTCCTCGCCGCCACGCCACAGCAGGCCCAGCAGATCAAACCGACCCTGGCCTTCCAGTACGCCGGCGACGTGCCGGTGTATGCCACCTCCCACCTCTATAGCGGTGGCGCCGATCAGGCGCAGAATCTCGACCTGGAAGGCATTCGCTTCTGCGAAACGCCCTGGCTGCTGGAGACCAATGACCCGCTGCATCAGCAGATCAGCAGCCAGTGGCCGCAGGCCGCCGGCAGCCTCGGCCGCCTGTATGCCATGGGGGTCGACGCCTATCGGCTGGCGCCACGCCTCAGCCAGCTCAAGGCCATGCCGGACAACCAGGTCGACGGCCTGACTGGCAGTCTGAGCCTGAACCCGAACCAGCGTATCCAGCGCCAGCTGCCTTGGGCCGAATTCCGCAACGGTCAGGTTCAACGCCTGCCCGACAGCCTCAATTGACTACCCATAGCCCCCAAATCCGCGGGCGTGCCGCCGAAGAGCACGCCCGCCAGCACCTCGAGCGCCAAGGTCTGCGCCTGCTGGCGCAGAATTGGCTGTGCCGGCGGGGCGAGCTCGATCTGGTCATGCTCGACGGCGATACAGTAGTATTCGTCGAAGTGCGTTACCGGCGGCATGCCGCATGGGGCGGCGCTTTGGAGAGCGTGGACGGGCGCAAGCGAGAAAAAATCGCCCGCGCCGCGGAATACTTTCTCCAACAAGAGTCGCGCTGGAGCAAACACCCTTGCCGCTTCGATGTCATAGCCATCGACGCTGGCAATCACACCGCAGCACGTCTGGACTGGATCAAAAATGCTTTCGACACCTGAGCACACCGAGAATTTTTTCCGCCTGACGCCATAGAGAATACCAACTCGCTCCGCCTGGATACTCCGGCACCATCCACGCCGAGCTTAACTCGAACGCAACCCTGGCAGCGCTTCTCACCCCGGTCAGCGCCCAACCAGCCAACGCGTCATGCTGCGGTCACCGCCGAGGCGATTTTCAGACCGCCTGCGCAGCCGCCACACTGAAAGGTCATACCGATGGACATGCAATCCCGTATCCGCCAGCTGTTCCAGGCCAGCATCGACACCAAGCAGCAAGCCATGGAAGTGCTTACGCCGTTCATCGAGCAAGGTAGCCTGGTGATGGTCAATGCGCTGCTCAATGAAGGCAAGATTCTCAGCTGCGGCAATGGCGGCTCGGCCGGCGACGCCCAGCACTTCTCTTCGGAGCTGCTCAACCGCTTCGAGCGCGAGCGCCCCAGCCTGCCGGCCATCGCCCTGACCACCGACAGCTCGACCATCACCTCGATCGCCAACGACTACAGCTATAACGAGGTGTTTTCCAAGCAAATCCGCGCGCTCGGTCAGCCGGGCGACATCCTGCTGGCCATTTCCACCAGCGGCAACTCGGCCAACGTGATCCAGGCCATCCAGGCCGCTCACGACCGCGAGATGACCATCGTCGCCCTCACCGGCCGCGACGGCGGCGGCATGGCCTCGCTGCTGCTGCCGGAAGATGTCGAGATCCGCGTGCCATCCAAAGTAACCGCTCGCATCCAGGAAGTGCATCTGTTGGCGATTCACTGCCTGTGCGACCTCATCGATAGCCAACTGTTTGGGAGTGAAGAATGACCCGCAGCCTACCGATCCTCGCCGCCCTGACCCTCAGCCTGCTGTTGGGCGGCTGTGGCAATCGCAGCATTGGCAACAAGATCGACGACCAGTTCCTCGGCCCTGACGTCAGCTCGAGCATTGCCCGCGCCGACAAGAACCTCACCGATCCGACCTCGCACATTACCGTGACCAGCTATAACGGCGTGATCCTGCTGGCCGGCCAAACCCCGCGCGGCGAGCTGAAAGCCAAGGCCGAGCAGGCCGCTCGCACGGTTCAGGGGGTGAAGAAGGTCCACAACGAGTTGCAAGTGCTGCAGCCGACCACGGCTCTGGCCCGCAGCAATGACGCCCTGATGACGACCAAGATCAAGACCCAGATGCTTGCCAATAGCACCGTACCCAGCACGCGCATCAAGGTGGTCACGGAAAATGGGATCGTCTACCTGCTGGGCCTGGTAACCCAGCAGGAGGCCGCCAATGCCGCCAGCGTGGTACAGGGCGTTTCCGGCGTACAGAAGATCGTCAAATTGTTTCAGTACACCAACTGAGCTCCTCGCAGAACAAAAAAGGCGATCCATCGGATCGCCTTTTTTGTTTTCACTTGACCACTTTCAGACTCGGCCGCCCGCTCGGTCGCGGCGGCTCGCCACCTGACGGCCCTTCATCGTCCGGCCCAGAATCCTCATCTTCGTCGATCACCGGCGGCTCCAGATCGAAGACCATACCTTGACCGTTCTCCCGCGCATAAATTGCCAGCACCGCCGCCGCGGGGATGTACAGCGTGTGCGCAACCCCGCCAAAGCGCCCCTCGAAGCTTACCGCCTCATTATCCATGTGCAGATGGCGCACGGCGCTGGGCGAGACGTTCAACACGATCTGACCATCATTGACAAAGCCTTGCGGCACCTGGGCCTGTGGATACTCAGCATTCACCAACAGATGCGGGGTGCAATTATTTTCAACAATCCACTCGTAGAGTGCACGAATGAGATAGGGACGGCTGGAAGTCATCGAAAGCTCCTTCGGCGTTAGCGCATGTCGCGCTCGGCGGCAGAAAGACTGGCCTGGAAGGCCGCGCGGGAAAACTGGCGATCCATGTAATCAAGCAGTGGCTTGGCTTGTCTCGGCAACTCGATACCCAACTGCGGCAAACGCCAGAGAATCGGCAACAGGCAGCAATCCACCAAACTCAACTCCTCGCTGAGGAAAAACGGCTTGTCGGCAAACAGCGGTGACACGCCGGTGAGACTCTCTCGCAGTTCCTTGCGCGCCTGCACGCGTGCCGCCTCCTTGCTGCGCGGATCGAGAATCAGATCGACCAAACCGCACCAGTCGCGCTGAATGCGATGAATCAACAGCCGACTATTGGCCCGCGCCACCGGATAGACCGGCATCAGCGGCGGATGCGGATAGCGCTCATCCAGATATTCCATCACCACGGTTGACTCATACAAGGCCAAATCGCGATCAACCAGGGTTGGCAAGCTGCCATAGGGATTGACCTCGACCAGCTTGGCCGGGCATTGCCCCGGCTCGACATAAATGATCTCGGCGCCTACACCCTTCTCGGCGAGCACGATACGTACGCGGTGCGAATAGTGATTGGCGGGGTCGGAGTAACAGGCCAACCGATTGGTCACGCCCATGGTGATCCTCCTCGCGTTTACAGTTATCGGAAGCAGAAAAACGCGCGCGCCCAGAGCGGGCGCGCGCGTCGACAGCGGAACAGCGGCTGATTAATGCACGTCTTTCCAGTATTCACGCTTGAGCAGATAGGCGAATACGAAGAAGAAGGCCAGGTACAGCAGCACGTAGGTACCAACGCGCTGGCTCTCCAACTTCACCGGATTAGCGGAGTACGCCAGGAAAGTCACCAGATTTTTGATCTTGTCGTCGAACTCCGCCTCGCTCAGCGAGCCGGTCTTCGGCAGGACGGTGAGCTGATCGCAAGCCTCGTGGGTGATCGGTGTGCCAGTCAGCGGATCGAACTGCTTCTTGCCACCCTCGACTACCTGCACCTGCTTGCAGCCAATGACCTGGCGCCCCTGCAGACCGACCAGCACGTTCGGCATGCCGACGTTAGGGAACACCTTGTTGTTCACACCCCAAGGACGCGTCGGGTCTTCGTAGAAATTACGCAGATAGCTGTACAGCCAATCCGTACCGCGCACCCGAGCAACCAAGGTCAGATCGGGCGGCGCCGCACCGAACCAGGACTTAGCGTCCGCCGGCTGCATGCCGATCTTCATCTGATCACCGATCTTGGCCCCGGTGAACACCAGATTTTCCAACATCAGCTCGTGAGGGATGCCCAGGTCATTCGCCACACGCTCATAGCGCTGAAACTTGGCACTGTGACAGCCCATGCAGTAGTTGGCGAAAGTACGCGCGCCATCCTGCAGGGCAGCCTTGTCGCTCAGGTCGATATCGACCTGATCCAGATGAACATCTTGACCGCCGGCAGCGAAGGAAAAGGCTGGCAGGACGGTGAAAATCATTGCAGCAAATAGCTTTTTCATCAGCCAGTCACCCTTTCCGGAACCGGTTTGGTCTTTTCAAGCTTGGTGTAGAACGGCATCAGGATGAAGTACGCGAAGTACAGGAAGGTACATACCTGCGACAACAACGTCCGCCCTGGGGTCGGCGCCAATACACCCAACACGCCGAGGATCACGAAGGAGACGCAGAAGACCACCAGCCAGATCTTGCTCAGCCAGCCCTTATAGCGCATCGACTTGACCGGACTGCGATCCAGCCAAGGCAGCACGAACAGCACGGCAATGGCAGCGCCCATGGCGATAACGCCGAGCAGCTTGTCCGGCACCGCACGCAGGATCGCGTAGTACGGCGTGAAGTACCACACCGGGGCGATGTGCTCAGGGGTCTTGAACGGGTTGGCCTGTTCGAAGTTCGGTTTCTCGAGGAAGTAACCACCCATTTCCGGGAAGAAGAACACGATGGCGCAGAAGACGAACAGGAACACCACCACGCCGACGATATCTTTCACGGTGTAGTACGGGTGGAAGGCGATGCCGTCGAGCGGAATGCCGTTCTCGTCCTTCTTCTTCTTGATGTCGACGCCGTCCGGGTTGTTCGAGCCGACTTCATGCAGCGCCAGGATGTGCAGCACCACCAGGCCGAGCAGGACGATCGGCAGAGCGATCACGTGCAGGGCGAAGAAGCGGTTCAGCGTGATACCAGAGATCAGGTAGTCGCCGCGGATCCACTGCGTCAGGTCATCACCGATCACTGGGATGGCACCGAACAGGGAGATGATCACCTGAGCCCCCCAGTAGGACATCTGCCCCCAAGGCAGCAGGTAGCCCATGAAAGCCTCAGCCATCAGGCACAGGTAGATCAGCATGCCGAAGATCCACACCAGCTCACGCGGCTTCTGGTAGGAACCGTAGAGCAGACCGCGGAACATGTGCAGATAGACCACGATGAAGAACGCCGAAGCGCCAGTGGAGTGCAGATAGCGGATGATCCAGCCGAATTCCACATCGCGCATGATGTATTCGACGGAAGCGAAGGCTTCTTCGGCGGACGGGGTGAAGCTCATGGTCAGCCAGATACCGGTGAGAATCTGGTTAACCAGGACCAGCAGCGCCAGGGAGCCAAAAAAGTAGAAAAAGTTGAAGTTCTTCGGCGCGTAATACTTGCTGAGATGATCTTCCCACATCTTGGTCGCCGGGAAGCGCGCATCGATCCAAGCCATGAACTTTTCCATCAGGCTTTCTCCTGGTCCAGACCGATGATAATCACGTCATCCGACTCGTACGAGTGCGGCGGCACCTGCAAATTCAAGGGCGCCGGCTGAGCCTTGTAGACGCGGCCGGCGAGGTCATAACGGGAGCCGTGGCAGGGGCAGAAGTAGCCGCCCACCCACTCGGGACCGAGATCCGCCGGCGCGACTTCCGGACGGAAGGATGGCGAACAGCCCAGGTGAGTGCAGATGCCGACCAGCACCAGAATCTCCGGCTTGATCGACCGACTAATGGGATCCACGTAGGCCGGCTGAACCGAAGCCTTGGACTCGGGGTCGGCCATTTTTTCGGTGATTTTCCCGAGGTTACCCAAAATCTCCTCGGTACGACGCATAATGAACACCGGCTGCCCGCGCCACTCAGCAATCATCTGCTGACCAGCCTCAATCTTGCCGATATTCACTTTCACCGCAGCACCCGCGGCCTTGGCCTTGGCACTAGGGAACCATGACCCCACGAACGGGACCGCAGCACCCACCGCTCCCGCGGCACCCACTACCGAAGTGGCCGCCACCAGGAAGCGACGTCGGCCTGCATTCACGCCGTCATTGCTCATTCAGTCGTCTCCCATCAGCTTTGTGGCCTGTTATTCAGGCATCTACTAAGTAAATCAAACCGCGCAAAAAATTTGCCAGATGGTAAAGAAAAGCCCCTTTTCTGACAAGGCAATTACTGGATACAAATTTGCTGAAAGCCTTGCATGGCGCGGCACTCACGGGTGCGGCAAGTTGTCGCAATACAATTTAATGCGCATAAAAAAACGCCCGATTTCTGCAAGAAATCGGGCGTTTTAGAATACAGAAGCGAATTAACGCTTCGAGTATTGCGGACGCTTACGCGCTTTACGCAGACCAACTTTCTTACGCTCAACTTCGCGAGCATCGCGAGTCACGAAGCCGGCCTTACGCAGAGCACTGCGCAGAGTCTCGTCATAATCCATCAGGGCACGAGTGATGCCGTGACGAATAGCGCCAGCCTGACCGCTAACACCACCACCGATAACGGTGACATAGATGTCGAACTTGCCAGTGGTCTCGGTCAACTCCAGCGGCTGACGAACCACCATGCGGGCGGTTTCGCGGCCAAAGAAGGTATCCAGGCTGCGATTATTGATGGAAATGTTGCCAGTACCCGGACGCAGGAAAACGCGAGCGGTTGCAGTCTTGCGACGGCCAGTGCCGTAATTTTGAGTCGCCGACATAATGAACTATTCCGTTAAATCTTCAGTTCTTGGGGCTGCTGAGCAGTGTGCGGGTGCACAGCACCCTTGTACACTTTCAGCTTACGGTACATGTCGCGACCCAGCGGGTTCTTCGGCAGCATGCCTTTGACCGCGGTCTCGATCACACGCTCAGGCGCCTTGGCGATCAACTTCTCGAAGCTGATTTCCTTGATGCCACCCGGGAAACCGGAGTGAGAGTAGTACATTTTGTCGGTGGTCTTGGCACCAGTCACGCGCACTTGCTCGGCATTGATCACGACGATGTAGTCGCCGGTATCAACGTGAGGAGTGTACTCAGGCTTGTGCTTGCCACGCAGACGGGAAGCGATTTCTGTGGCCAGACGACCCAGAGTCTGACCTGCAGCGTCGACGACGAACCAGTCGCGCTTAACAGTTTCCGGTTTAGCAGTAAAAGTTTTCATTCTTTATAGCCTCAGGGGCCGCCCTGAAAATAAGACGGCGGATCTTACTGAATAGTGCTTGCTTTGACAAGTCAAAGGCAGCCGAAACGGGCGCTATCGGGGGCTCGGGTCATCACGCTCGTACGGCCAGGTTCGGCAGGCTAGGCATCCCCCGCCGAAAACAGCTGCCGAATTATGCCGATTGCGCGAAAAATTTCAACCTGCTTTGATGGGCTTTTGCACGAGGAAGAGCGCATGGATTTCCGTCAACTCGGCCGCACCGATCTCAAGGTCAGCACCCTGTGCCTGGGCAGCATGACCTGGGGCGAGCAGAACAGCGAGGCCGAAGCCTTTGCGCAGATCGATCTAGCCCGCGCCGCCGGGATCAACTTCATCGATACCGCCGAAATGTATCCGGTACCGCCCCGCGCGGAGACCTATAGCAAGACCGAGCAGATCATCGGCAATTATTTCAACAGCCGGAGCAATCGCGCCGACTGGATTCTGGCCAGCAAGGTCGCCGGCCCCGGCAACGGCATCAGCCATATTCGCGACGGCCAGCTCAAGCACAACCGCCGCCATATAGTCGCCGCGCTGGATGCCAGCCTTAAGCGCTTACAGACCGACTGGATCGACCTCTATCAACTGCACTGGCCCGAACGCAGCACCAATTTCTTCGGCCAACTCGGCTATTGCCACAAGGAAGATAATTCCACTCCCCTGGCCGAAACCCTGGAAGTGCTCAGCGAGCAGATCAAAGCTGGCAAGATCCGCCACATCGGCCTGTCCAACGAAACCGCCTGGGGCGCCATGAAGTTTCTGCAATTGGCGGAGAGTCTCGGGCTAGCGCGGGTGGTTTCGATCCAAAACCCCTACAACCTGCTTAACCGCAGCTTCGAAGTCGGCCTGGCCGAAGTCGCTCTCCGCGAACAGTGCGGCCTTCTGGCCTACTCGCCAATGGCCTTTGGCATGCTCTCAGGCAAATATGAGGACGGTGCGCGCCCAGCGAATGCGCGCATCACACTGTTCAGTCGCTTCACTCGCTATACCAACCCACAGGCCCAAAGCGCCTGCTCGCGCTACGTCGCGCTGGCGCGCGAACACGGTCTGGATCCGGCGCAGATGGCGCTGGCCTTCGTCAGCACCCAACCCTTCGTGACCAGCAACATCATCGGGGCGACCACCCTGGAGCAGCTGCGCAGTAATCTGGCCAGCACAGATCTCAAGCTAAGCGAAGAAGTGCTGGCCGGCATCGAGGCGATCCACAAAAGCCAACCCAACCCCGCGCCCTGAACGAAAAAAAGCCCGGCACAAGCCGGGCTTTTTCTTGCAGCGCCCCTCACAGGGAACGCGAGATGATTTCCTTCATGATCTCGTTGGTGCCGGCGTAAATGCGCTGCACGCGGGCATCGGCCCAGGCGCGGGCAATCGGATACTCCCACATGTAGCCGTAGCCGCCATGCAGCTGCACGCACTCATCGAGCACCTTGCACTGCAGATCGGTGGTCCAGTACTTGAGCATGGCTGCGGTCGGCACATCCAACTTGCCCTGCAGATGCAACTCCAGGCAACGGTCGACGAACAGACGACCGACCTGAATCTCGGTAGCCAGCTCGGCCAGCTTGTGGCGAGTGGTCTGAAATTCGGCGATCGCCTTGCCGAAAGCCTTGCGATCACGGGTGTAGTCCAGGGTCCATTGCAAGGCGGCCTCGGCCGACGCCAGCGCACCGACGGCAACGCCCAGACGCTCCTGCGGCAGCTCCTGCATCAGATAGGCGAAGCCCATGCCGGCCTGGCCCAACAGGTTCTCTTTGGGTACGCGGACATTCTGGAAGAACAGCTCGGAGGTGTCCTGCGCCTTCATGCCAACCTTTTTCAGACGCTTGCCTTTATCGAAGCCCGGCGTACCGGCTTCAACCAGGAACAGGCTGGTGCCCTTGGCGCCGGCCTTGGGATCGGTCTTGGCGACGACTATCACCAGATCGGCGAGGAAACCGTTGGTAATGAAGGTCTTCGAGCCATTGATCACATATTCATCGCCATCCAGCACTGCAGTGGTCTTCACCCCTTGCAGGTCGGAGCCGGCGCCCGGCTCGGTCATGGCAATGGCGGTAACGATTTCGCCGCTGACCATCTTCGGCAGGTATTTGTGCTTCAGCGCCTCGCTGCCGTAATGCAGGATGTACGGGGCGACGATGTCGGAATGCAGGGAAAAACCGATCCCGGACAAGCCCAAGCGGCTGATTTCCTCGACCACGATGCTGCTGTAGAGGAAGTCCGCGGCCATGCCGCCGTACTCCTCCGGCAGGTGCGAGCAGAGCATCCCGGCTTCGCCGGCCTTGTTCCACAGTTTGCGGTCGATGTAGCCCTCTTCCTCCCACTGCGCGTGGAACGGCACGGCTTCCTGCTCGAGGAACTTGCGCACGCTGTCGCGGAAGAGTTCGTGGTCAGAGCTGAATATTGTTCTTGGAATCATGATGACACCTGAGTACCGCGATGGAGTTGAAGAGCTGAGACTCTAGGGGAGCACCGACAGCCTCGCACTGGACACAAGCGCCAAAAAATAAGACGCTTCAGCCAGTGCTTGACCACTTTCCCCTTATATAAGAATAGTCGCATGTTCACGCCAGCCTCCAAGCCCCTGCAAAGGGTCAGCATTCTCGCCATCGAAGGGGTGTTCGCTTTCACCCTGATGCAGGCCAAGGACTTCTTCCACATGGCCAGCCTGCGCTACAGCCGTCAACAGGGGCTGGGCCTCACCCCGTCGTTCGAGATCCGCCTGGTCAGCCCTGACGGCCAGCCGGTGCGCAGCTTCAGCGATGTGATTCTGCCGGTGGACAGCGGTCTGGAGAACGCCGACATCATCATCCTGCCGCCTTACTGGGGAGACTTCGACGAACTCTGCCAGCGCTATCCGCAAATTCTCGACTGGCTGAAAACCCAGCACGCTACCGGCAGCATGCTCTGCGGAGAAGCCATGGGGGTGTTCTGGATGGCCCAGGCCGGCCTGCTCGACGGCAAGGAAGCCACCACCTACTGGCGCTTCTATCGCGAGTTCAGCGAACGCTTTCCCAACGTCCTGCTCAACCAGGAAAGACATCTGTCGGATGCCGACAACCTGTATTGCGCCAGCGGCAGCACCTCGGCCTGCGACCTGTACATCTATCTGATCGAACGCTTCTGCGGCGCCAGCGTCGCCCAGGCGGTGGCCCGCGACATCCTCTACGAAGTGAAGCGCAGCTACACCCCCGGACGCATCGGCTTCGGCGGTCAGAAACTGCATCAGGACGTGACCATCCTGCAGATTCAGGAGTGGCTGGAAGAGCATTTCGCCGATAAATTCCGCTTCGAGGACGTCGCCCGCGACCACGGCATGAGCATTCGCAACTTCATGCGCCGCTTCCAGGCCGCCACCGGCGACAAACCGCTGCACTACCTGCAACGGTTACGCATCGAAACCGCCAAGGGCCTGCTCAGCGCCAGCCGCAAGAGCATCAAGACCATCAGCTATGAAGTCGGCTACGACGACGCCAGCTTCTTTGCCCGCCTGTTCCGTCAGCACACTAGCCTGTCACCGAACCAGTACCGCCGGCAGTTCCAGCACAAGAGCGAGTGACACCGCCAGCCCAAGGATAGGTTGGCCGCCGGGCTGGACGGCCTATGATCGGCGCATCGCTATAACAAGAAAGGCCCCACCCATGCGTCGTTATCTGCTTGCCCTGCTGGCCGCCTGCAGCCTTAGCGCTGCCGCCGCCGACAATTGGACACCCTTCCCCTACGACCAGCGCGCCTACGACTATTCCGGCGACAAGCTGCGCCAGGCCTGGCCGCAGCTGACGCGCGGCTTCGGCACCGACTATCCATTCCCGGATGCCGACTGGGTCGTCCACATGGCGGCGCAGTATCCGCAAGCCGTGGAAATGACCGTCACCGGCAACACCGGCTTCACGGGCAAACCCGAGGAAGCTGCGGCCTATGCTGCCAAGCTGCAGGAGGTCTGGCGCCTGGTGTTCCGCGGCGACTTCGCCAAAGCCAAGCAACAAGGCTTGGCCCTGGGCGTCGGCGGCCAGGTGCCGGCGATGTTCGCCCAGGTGGTCTATGCCATGTTCCTCGCCCCCGACCAGGAGGAGAAGCATCGCCTGCTGGAAGAGGTGATCGACTACACCGACAAGGCCGGCGAGCTGGTCCAGGCCGACAGCGCCGCCCAGTTCGGCCGCGTCTATGCCAAGGCCCGCCTGGGCGAGGAGCTACCGGTGCCGGTGGTGCTCAAACGCGGCTACACCAGCCAGATTCCCGAGGAACTGGATGCCCTGCTGAGCAAGCAACCGCGCCAGCCGTTCGCCCTGGCGCTATACGGCGGCTATGAGGCGGGCGTGATCCGCAAGGTCGGCAAACTGGTGGGCAAGATGACCTATGGGGTCAGTGCCGAGCAGATGGAGCAATACTTCAGCCGCTCCTTCAAGGCCGCCGACAACCTGCCGATCGGCCACTACGAATACGCCAACGCCCTGCTCTACGTCTATGGTGACGACGAGCAGAAGAAGGCCCTCGAGCACCTCAGACGCGCCGCAGCGATCACCCCGATCAACGCCATGGAGGCGCTGGAAGTGGCCCACGCCAAACAGCTGCTGACGCAGCTCGAGCACCAGCTCGCGCAGAACTAGCCCCCCGCCAGAACGCAAAAGGCTGCCCGTGGGCAGCCTTTTTTGTGTGCTTCGCGCTTACGGTCGGTGCGGGCGCGAGAGGAATTCGTGCGACTGCATCTCCAGCAGCCGGCTGAGGGTACGCTGGAACTCGAAACTCAAGCGGCCACCGGTATACAGATCCTTGAGCTCTACCTCGGCGGAGATGATCAGCTTGACGTTGCGGTCGTAGAACTCATCCACCAGGTTGATGAAGCGCCGCGCCATGTCGTCCTTGGCCACGCCCATCTGCTCGACATTAGCCAGCAGCACGGCGTGGAAGATCTTGCCCAGTTCGATGTAGTCGTTCTGGCTACGCGGGCCGTCGCACAGCTCGCGGAACTCGAACCAGGCGACATCTTCGCAGACGCGCACGGCGCGGATCTCGCGGTTCTCGATCAGCAGCGCCTCGTTTTCCACCGCCTGGGTGCAGTCCGGCAGCAGACTGGTGAAACTTCGCCTCAGGCTGGCCTCGGCTTCGGCATCCAGCGGCCAGTGGAACAATTCGGCTTGCTCCAGCGCACGCAGGCGGTAATCGACGCCACTGTCGACGTTGACCACGTCGGTGTGCTGCTTGACCAGGGCGATCGCCGGCAGGAAGCGCGCGCGCTGCAGGCCGTCCTTGTACAGGCCGTCAGGGACGATGTTGGAGGTGGCCACCAGGCTGACCCCGTTCTTGAACAGCTCGTCGAGCAGGGTGGCGAGAATCATCGCGTCGGTGATGTCGGAGACGAAGAACTCGTCGAAGCAGATCACCCGGGCTTCGTCGGCGAAGCGCTTGCCGATGATGGTCAGCGGGTTCTTCTCGCCCTTGAGGGTTTTCATCTCCTCGTGCACGCGCTTCATGAAGCGGTGGAAGTGGGTGCGCATCTTGCGCTTGAACGGCAGCGCATCGAAGAAGGTATCGACCAGATAGGTCTTGCCGCGCCCGACCCCACCCCAGAAGTACAGGCCCTTGACCGGCTCCTGCGCCTTCTTACCGAGCAGCTTGCCGAACAGCCCCGGCTTGCTCTTCTCGCTCGCCAGCAGCTCGTCGTACAGCCGCTGCAGATGACGCACGGCGTTTTCCTGCGCGGCGTCATGGAAGAAGTCGGGGCGTTTCAGATCGGCCTGGTATCGCTGGAGGGGGGTCATAATCGCTAACTGGGCATGAAAAACGGGGCCGTCACTTTAGCGACGGCCCCGTGGCTTGGCAATTGGAGGTTGGGTTGAGGAGCGCAGCGACCAAGCCCAACATGACAAGGCTCCGTGCAATTTCAATGTTGGACCTCGCCGCGCTCAGCCCAACCTACCCTCACTCCTGCGGTGCCAGCGCCTCGCGCAGACGCAGAATCGCCGCCGCTCGCGCCGTGGCATCGGCAAAGGCCGGGCTTTCGCCGACCAGTTCGCCATCCAGCCACAGGCCGAAGCCGTCAGCCTGCTCGCGGATATCCAGCGCGTCGCCGGCCTGCAGGCGCTTGCTGACCTGGCCGGCGCTCTTGCCGTCGGCGAAGGCCGTGGACAGCAGCAGTTGCTCACCGGCGGCATCCAGCAGGCGGAAGCGGAAGCTGCCGTCGTCGTCACGGAAGCTGACGAAACGCGCCGCCTTGGCCGCCTTCTTCTTGCCCGCCCCGGCCACCTGCACCTGTTCGCGGAACGAACGCAGGCCCACCGCCTCGCGCAGTTCGCCGAGGAACGGGGTGGCGATCTTACGCGCCTTGGCCGCACCGGCGAGGAGGACATCCTCAAGATCGGCCGGCCGCTCGATCAGCGCCTGGTAGCGCTCACGCGCCTCGCCCAGCTCGCTGTCGAGCAACTGGAACAGGCGCTGCTTGGCTTCGCCCCAGGCCAGGCCGGCGCGCAGCTCGGCACGGAATTCGGCCTGCTGCGCGGGTGTGGCGAAGGCCTGATAGAGGGTGAACAGGTGCGAATTGTCCGGATCCTTCGGCTCGCCCGGCAGCCTGGAGTCGGTGACGATGTGGGCGATGGCGTCCTTCAGCTGCTTGGCGCTGCCGAACAGCGGGATGGTGTTGTCGTAGCTCTTCGACATCTTGCGCCCGTCGAGGCCGGGCAGGGTCGCCACGCCTTCCTCGATCACCGCTTCCGGCAGGGTGAACAGCTCCTTGCCCTGACCGAACAGATGGTTGAAGCGCTGGCCGATGTCGCGCGCCATCTCCACGTGCTGGATCTGGTCGCGGCCGACCGGCACCTTGTGGGCGTTGAACATCAGGATGTCCGCCGCCATCAGCACCGGATAGCTGAACAGGCCCATGGTCACGCCGGCATCCGGGTCTTCGCCGAGTTCGACGTTCTTGTCCACCGAGGCCTTGTAGGCATGCGCGCGGTTGAGCAAGCCCTTGGCCGCCACGCAGGTCAGCAGCCAGGTCAGCTCGGGGATCTCGGGAATGTCGGACTGGCGGTAGAAGGTCGCCTTGTTCACATCCAGGCCACAAGCCAGCCAGGTGGCGGCGATCTCCAGGCGCGAACGCTGGATGCGCAGCGGCTCGTCGCACTTGATCAGCGCGTGGTAGTCGGCGAGGAAATAGAAGGAATCGGCATTGGCTTCGCGGCTGGCGACGATGGCCGGGCGGATGGCGCCGGCGTAGTTGCCGAGGTGCGGCGTCCCTGTGGTGGTGATACCGGTAAGGATACGAGTGGTCATGGCTTATCGCTTGTCAGACTGCAATCAGGATCAGAGGCGCGGCAGCACCAGCTCTTTCAGATCGGTGAGCTTGCCGTGAAAAAAGTGCCCGCATTCTGCCACTTTCAGCAACTCATGGGGACGTTCGAGGGCGGCGGACCAGGCATAGACCTGCTGCGGATCGATCACCTCGTCCTGCTCCGGCTGGATCAGCGTCAGCGGGCAGCGCTGCGGCGGCTGGTTGTCCTCGCACAGCCGCGCCACCGCCGGCGCCACCATGAACAGGCCGGCCAGCTCCTGGCCCTGCGCCTCCAGGCGGCCACCCAGGCTGGCGGCAACGAAGCCGCCGAAGGAGAAGCCGAACAGCGTCAGGGGCAACTGCGGATACTGAGCCCGTAGCCAGGTTGCCGCGGCCCCGGCGTCGTCGACCTCGCCACTGTGCATGTCATGGCTGCCGGCGCTGGCGCCGACGCCACGGTAGTTGAAGCGCAGGGTCGCCAGGCCGGCGTCGCGCGCGCTACGCTGCAGGGTAGACACCACCTTGTTGAGCATAGTGCCGCCTTGCACCGGGTTGGGGTGACAGATCAGTGCCACGCCACGGGCGTCGGGCAGGTCGAGATAGAGCGCCTCGAGCTGGCCCACCGGGCCGTCGAGCAGCAGAGAGGTTTCACGCATTAGCAACAGGAACTCCGTGACCCCGGAGGGGGTCGACACGTCTTGGTTAGGCACATCACGGCTTGCGTTGCGGTATACAGCGCAGGTTCGAGCCGTTAACGTAAAGCAAAGCCGTTTATAGAGGAAGGACTCGTGGAACAGACGCTCACAGCCTGGTTGCTGCCGACCCTCACCCTGCTGGCTGGCATCGCCATCGGCTTCGTGGTGGCCCGCTTGCTGCCCAATGCCGCGCCCAATCGCACCCAGCGCCAGTTGGACGAGCTGCAGGAACGCTTCGACAGCTATCAAAGCGAAGTGGTCACCCATTTCAACACCACCGCCAGCCTGGTGAAGAAGCTCACCCAGAGCTACCAGGAAGTGCAGGAGCACCTGTCCGAAGGCGCCAACCGCCTGGCCCTCGACGAACTGACTCGCCAGCGCCTGCTGGCCGCCCTGCACGCCGACGAGCAGGCCAGCCCGCGCGAGCGCCTGACCCCGCCGAAAAGCAACGAGGCACCGAAGGACTATGCGCCCAAGGCCCCCGATACCCCCGGCACCCTGGATGTGACCTTCGGCCTGAAAAAGTGATTTAGCTGGCCGCAATAAAAAGCCCCGCCTAGGCGGGGCTTTTTATTGGGTGACGCGGCAGGCTGTTGAAAAACGTAGCGAGCGAAGGCTAGGCAAGGCGAAGTCAGCCGAAGAAGCGCAGTTTACGAGTTGTAAATAAGCATTCTGAGGCTGACTTCAACGCGGCATAGCCGAGTGCAGTAGTTTTGCAACTGCCTGCTAGAGCGCGCCGCGCGCGCGCAGCAGATCGATCACCTGCTTGACGCCCTCTTCCACCGACAGGCTCTGCGTGTCGATCAGCAGATCGGCATTCAGCGGCACGTCGTAGGGGAAGGCCTCGCCGGGGATATTGTCGCCAGCGGCGGCATACAGCCCTTGCGGGTCACGTTCACGGCACGCCTGCGGCGAAGCCTGGACGTAAACGGTGATCAGCCGCTCGGTGCCGATCAACGCCTTGGCCTGCTCGCGGCCCTCGGCATCCGGGGCGACGAAGGCGGCCAGGGTCAGCAGGCCGGCCTCGTTGAACTGGCGCGCCACATGGGCGGCACGCCGCCAGTTTTCGGTGCGTCCGGCGCGGTCCTGCGGCAGCCCCTTGTTGAGGTCATGCCGCAGGTTCTGGCCATCCAGCACATAGACCGCGCGGCCCATGTCGAACAGCTTGCGCTCCACGGCATAGGCCAGGGTGCTCTTGCCGGCGCCGGACAGCCCGGTGAACAGCACGGTGGCCGGCTGCTGACCGAAGCGCGCGGCGCGCTCCTCGGTGGCGACGTGGGCCAGCTTGCCGTGGTGGCCGTCGACATTTTGGGCACCGACGGGGGCGGCGATGATCATGCCGGCGCCGACGGTGCCGTTGGTCAAGCGGTCCACGACGATGAAGGCGCCGGTGGTGCGGTTGTGCGCATAGCCGTCGAGGGCGATCGGCGCATCCAGGCTGATCTTGACCTTGGCGATCTCGTTCAGCTTGAGTTCGCTGGCCGCACCCTCTTCCAGGCTATTCACGTCGACCTTGTGGGCGATGCTCGGGATCGAGCCCGGCACATAGCTGGTGGCGCGCTTGAAGTCGTATTTCTTGCCCGGCAGCATCGGCTCTTCGGCCATCCACACCAGCATGGCGTCGAAGCTGTCGGTGACCAACGGCCGGTTGTCGCCATGCACCAGCATGTCGCCACGGGACACGTCGACTTCGTCTTCCAGGGTCAGGGTGATGGCCTGGCCCGGACCGGCCGCTTCCAGTTCGCCCTCGAAGGTGACGATAGACTTGACCTTGCTGCTCTTGCCGGACGGCAACACCACCACTTCGTCGCCCTTGTGCACGACGCCGCTGGCCAGGGTGCCGGCGAAGCCGCGGAAGTTCAGGTTCGGGCGGTTGACGTACTGCACCGGGAAACGCATGTCGTTGAAATTGCGGTCGCCAGCGATCTCCACGGTTTCGAGGATTTCCATCAGCGACTGACCGCTGTACCAGGGCGAGCGCTCGCTCTTGTTGACCACGTTGTCGCCCTTCAGCGCCGACATCGGCACGAAGTGGATCGAGGTCGGGGTGAGCTTGATCTGCTCGGCAAACACCAGGTAGTCGGCCTTGATCCGCTCGAACACGGCCTGGTCGAAGTCCATCAGGTCCATCTTGTTGATGGCCACGACTATGTGCTTGATGCCCAGCAGCGAGGCGATATAGCTGTGCCGGCGGGTCTGGGTCTGCACGCCGTAGCGGGCATCGACGAGGATGATCGCCAGGTCGCAGGTCGAGGCACCGGTGGCCATGTTGCGGGTGTACTGCTCATGGCCGGGGGTGTCGGCGATGATGAATTTGCGCTTGGCGGTGCTGAAGTAGCGGTACGCCACATCGATGGTGATGCCCTGCTCGCGCTCGGCCTGCAGGCCGTCGACCAGCAACGCCAGATCGATATCGTCGCCGGTGGTGCCGACTTTCTTCGAGTCGCGAGTGATGGCTTCCAGATGGTCTTCGTAGATCATCTTCGAGTCGTGCAGCAGGCGGCCGATCAGAGTGCTCTTGCCGTCGTCGACGTTGCCGCAGGTGAGGAAACGCAGCAGTTCCTTGCGCTCGTGCTGGGCCAGGTAGGCGAGGATGTCCTCGCTGATCAGATCGGATTGGTGCGACATCTTAAAAGTACCCCTGACGTTTCTTGTCTTCCATCGAGCCGGCCTGGTCGTGGTCGATCACCCGACCTTGGCGCTCGGAGGTCCGGGTCAGGAGCATTTCCTGGATGATGTCGGTCAGGGTGGTGGCCGTGGACTCCACCGCACCGGTCAACGGATAGCAGCCGAGGGTGCGGAAACGCACCATCTTCTTCTGGATACGGGCCTTTTCTTCGTCCGACAGGTGCTCGAGGATGCGCTCGTCGTCGATCATGATCAGCGTGCCGTTCTTCTCGATCACTTCGCGCTCGGCGGCGAAGTACAGCGGCACGATCGGGATGCCTTCCAGGTAGATGTATTGCCAGATGTCCAGCTCGGTCCAGTTGGACAGCGGGAACACGCGAATCGACTCGCCCTTGTTGACCTTGCCGTTGTAGACGTTCCACAGCTCGGGGCGCTGGTTCTTCGGATCCCAGCGGTGCTTGCTGTCGCGGAAGGAATACACGCGCTCCTTGGCCCGCGATTTCTCCTCGTCGCGGCGCGCGCCACCGAAGGCGGCGTCGAAGCCGTACTTGTCCAGCGCTTGCTTCAAACCCTCGGTCTTCATGATGTCGGTGTGCTTAGCACTGCCGTGGGTGAAGGGGTTGATGCCCTGCGCCACACCGTCCGGGTTGACGTGGGTGATCAGGTCGAGGCCCAGTTCGGCGACCATCTTGTCGCGAAACTTGTACATCTCCTGGAACTTCCACTGAGTGTCGACGTGCATCACCGGGAACGGCAGCTTGCCGGGAAAGAACGCCTTGCGTGCGAGGTGCAGCATGACGGCGGAATCTTTGCCGATGGAGTACAGCATCACCGGGTTATCGAACTCGGCGGCGACCTCGCGGATGATGTGGATGCTTTCCGCCTCCAACTGTTTCAGATGCGTCAATTTATCGAGCATGGCAACTCACGGCTTTCTCTCGGGAGAGCTTGGGGGACGGCCTACGGGCCGTGGACGAAGGGCGCACTTTAGCACAGCACCCCATTCTATTCAGGCGGCGGGTTAGATCTAAACGATCTAGTTATATGCCGATCGGCGCGCCCAGTCCGGCGCCTCAGAGCCTGTTTACGATCTCGCGAGCTAGAGTCAAACAAGGCGCAACGACCAACGGGAGTAACAGCCGAAGGCTGGCCCAAAGGGCGAGCGTAGCGAGTCAAACGGCTGAGGAAGCGGAGTTTACGCGTTGTAAATGAGCATGACTCGCTTCACTCGCCCTTCGGGTCGCGCTGAAGCGCGTTAGCCGCAAGCGGCTTGCCGAAGCCGTTTTCAACGCAGTTTGACCGACGCGCAGCAGATCGTAGGCAGGTTCTCAGACGGGGTTGGCGCAGTCGATAAACAGGTGCTCGATGGCGAAGCGCCGCGCCAGGTAGTCGCCCAGCGCCTGCACGCCATAGCGCTCGGTGGCATGGTGGCCGGCGGCGATGAAGCTGATGCCGTTTTCCCGGGCACTGTGGAAGGTCTGCTCGGAGGCTTCGCCGGTCAGATAGAGGTCGACCCCGGCGGCGATCGCCTGATCGATGTAGCCCTGGCCGCCGCCGGTGCACCAGCCGATGCGGCGGACCATCCCGGCGCCCTCCACCAGCAGCGGTTCGCGGCCCAGCACCTCTTGCACCCGACGGGCGAAATCACGCGGACTCATGGGTTCGGCCAGCGAGCCGACCAAGCCGACGGTGCGCGGATTGCCCGGCTCCAGCGGGCCCTCGACGACGATGTCCAGCTGCCGCGCCAGTTGCACGTTGTTGCCCACCTCGGCGTGCAGATCCAGCGGCAGGTGATAGGCCAGCAGGCTGATGTCATGGCTGAGCAGGGTCTTCAGGCGGCGCTGCTTCATGCCGGTGATGCAGGGGTTCTCGCCCTTCCAGAAATAGCCATGGTGCACCAGCACCACATCGGCATCGGCCGCCACCGCCGCATCCAGCAGCGCCTGGCTGGCGGTGACGCCGCTGACGATGCGCCGCACCTGCGGCCGGCCTTCGACTTGCAGGCCGTTGGGGCAGTAGTCACTGATGCGCGCGGCATCCAGGTAACGTTCGGCTTCTTCCACCAGCGTGGTCAGGGCAATGGCCATGGGAATTCCTCTTTGCTGCAGCCCGGCCGCTCCATTATTGACGATCGGGCCTCTATAATGGCTCCACCTTAAGGGCCGCTCTGCGCCCTCGCAACCCTCAGGATTTTTCGATGCTCAAGGCCCTGCGTTTTCTCGGCTGGCCCCTGCTGGCCGGTGTGCTGCTCGCTCTGCTGATTATCCAGCGCTACCCGCACTGGGTCGGCCTGCCCACTCAGGAAGTGCACATGCAGCAAGCGCCACGTCTGAGCCTCCCGCTGCAGGGGCCGGTGTCCTATGCGCAGGCGGTGAGCAGCGCCGCGCCGGCGGTGGCCAACCTCTATACCACCAAGTACGTCAGCCGCCCGGCCCTGCCGCTGTTCGAGGACCCGCAGTTCCGCCGCTTCTTCGGCGACAACCTGCCGAAACAGCGGCGCATGGAATCCAGCCTCGGTTCGGCGGTGATCATGAGCCCCGAGGGCTATCTGCTGACTAACAACCACGTGACTGCCGGTGCCGACCAGATAGTCGTAGCCCTGAAAGACGGCCGCGAAACTCTCGCGCGGGTAATCGGCAGCGACCCGGAAACCGACCTGGCAGTGCTCAAGATCGACCTCAAGGACCTGCCGGCGATCACCCTCGGGCGCTCCGACAGCATCAGCATCGGCGACGTCGCCCTGGCCATCGGCAACCCCTTCGGCGTCGGCCAGACCGTGACCATGGGCATCATCAGCGCCACCGGGCGCAATCAGCTGGGCCTCAATACCTACGAGGACTTCATCCAGACCGACGCGGCGATCAACCCTGGTAACTCCGGCGGCGCGCTGGTCGACGCCCGCGGCAACCTGATTGGCATCAACACCGCGATCCTGTCGAAATCCAGCGGCTCGCAGGGCATCGGCTTCGCCATCCCGACCAAGCTGGCCCTGGAAGTGATGAAGGCTATCATCGAGCACGGCCAGGTGATTCGTGGCTGGCTGGGTATCGAAGTGCAGCCGCTGACCCCCGAACTGGCGGAGTCCTTCGGTCTCGAAGGGCGCCCCGGCATCGTCGTCGCCGGCATTTATCGCGACGGCCCGGCACAGAAGGCCGGCCTGCAGCCGGGTGACCTGATCCTCAGCATCGATAGCGAGCCAGCCAGCGACGGCCGCCGCTCGATGAACCAGGTGGCGCGCACCAAGCCGGGCCAGAAGACCATCATCGAGGTGCTGCGCAACGGCCAGAACCTCAAACTGACTGCCGAAGTGGGGCTGCGCGCGCCGCAGGCAATCAACAACGGCAACGACAAACAACCCTGACCCGCGCCGCCCCTGAAACCACAGAGCCGGACCCACTTGCACGGGTCCGGCTCTTTTTTTCACGCGACCGGCTAGAGCGTCTGCAACGCCGCCAATAAGGCCTGATTCTGCTCCGGCGCGCCGATGCTGATGCGCAGGAACTGGGCGATGCGCGCCTGCTTGAAGTGACGCACTATCACCCCCTGCTCGCGCAGCGCCGCGGCCAGTTGCGCGGCATCCTTGTGCGGATGGCGGGCGAAGACGAAGTTGGCGGCCGATGGCAGCACCTCGAAGCCGAGCGCTTGCAGGCCAGCGACCACTTGCTCGCGGCTGGCGATCACCTTGGCGCAGGTTGCCTCGAAATAGGCGCGATCCTCGAACGCCGCCGCCGCGCCGGCGATGGCCATGCGGTCCAACGGATAGGAGTTGAAGCTGTTCTTGATCCGCTCCAGCGCCTCGATCAGCTCGGGATGGCCGACCGCCAGACCGACGCGCAGGCCGGCCAGCGAGCGCGACTTCGACAGGGTCTGGGTCACCAGCAGGTTCGGGTACTTGTCCACCAGGCTGATCGCGGTCTCGCCGCCGAAGTCGATATAGGCCTCGTCGACCAGCACCACCGAATCCGGATTGGCCTGCAGCAGGCGCTCGATGGCCTCCAACGCCAGCAGGCAACCGGTCGGCGCATTGGGGTTGGGGAAGACGATGCCACCGTTCGGCCGGGCGTAGTCCTCGATGCGGATCTGGAACTGTTCGTCCAGCGCCAGCGCCTCAAAGGGGATGCCGTACAGGCCGCAGTAGACCGGGTAGAAGCTGTAGGTCACATCCGGGAACAGCAGCGGCTTGCCGTGCTGGAACAAGCCGTGGAAAGCATGCGCCAGCACCTCGTCGGAGCCGTTGCCGACGAACACCTGACTCGCCTGCACACCGTAGTAGTCGGCCACCGCCTGCTTGAGGCGCTCGCCGTTGGGATCGGGGTACAGGCGCAGGTTGTCGTTCAGCTCGGCCTGCATGGCGGACAGCGCCTGGGGCGACGGGCCGTAGGGGTTCTCGTTGGTGTTGAGCTTGACCAGCTTGGCCAGCTTCGGTTGCTCACCCGGTACATAGGGAACCAGGTCCTTGACGAAGGGGCTCCAGAATTTGCTCATGCCCTTCTCTCCTCGAATGCGTTGACATCATGGGGCCGCGCATCGATGGGTAGCGCTGCGCGCAACCCATCCTACGGCGGCCGCTGTTTCAATTTTTGATGCGGTACTCGGCGCTGCGCGCGTGGGCGGTCAGCGATTCGCCGCGGGCCAGCACCGAGGCGATCTTGCCCAGTTCCGAGGCACCGTCCGCCGAACAGTGAATGATCGACGAGCGCTTCTGGAAGTCGTACACCCCCAGCGGCGAGGAGTAGCGCGCAGTACCGGAAGTCGGCAGCACGTGATTGGGCCCGGCACAGTAGTCGCCCAGCGCCTCGGCGGTATACCTGCCCATAAATATCGCGCCGGCGTGGCGGATCTGCGGCAGCCACTTCGCGGGATCGGCGACCGACAGCTCCAAGTGCTCCGGGGCGATACGGTTAGCCACCTCGATGGCCTGAGCCATATCGGCGACCTGGATCAGCGCGCCGCGCCCCTCCATGGAAGTACGGGCAATCGCCTCGCGCTCCAGGGTCGGCAGCAGCTTGGCGATGCTCGCCGCGACCTGGTCGAGGAACGCCGCATCCGGGCTGACCAGGATCGCCTGGGCATCCTCGTCGTGCTCGGCCTGGGAGAACAGGTCCATGGCGATCCAGTCCGGATCGGTCTGACCGTCGCACACCACCAGAATCTCCGACGGCCCGGCGATCATGTCGATGCCAACCTTGCCGAACACGTGACGCTTGGCGGTGGCCACATAGATGTTGCCGGGACCGACTATCTTGTCCACCGGCGGCACGCTCTCGGTGCCATAGGCCAGCGCCGCCACGGCCTGGGCGCCGCCGATGGTGAACACCCGATCGACGCCGGCGATGGCGGCGGCGGCGAGGACGATCTCGTTGATATCCCCGCGCGGGGTCGGCACCACCATCACCACTTCCGGCACTCCGGCGACCTTGGCCGGAATCGCGTTCATCAGCACCGAGGACGGGTAAGAGGCCTTGCCGCCCGGCACATACAGGCCGGCGCGATCCAGCGGGGTGACCTGCTGGCCGAGCACGGTGCCGTCGGCCTCGGTGTAGCTCCAGGAATCCTGCTTCTGCTTCTCGTGGTAGCGGCGCACCCGCTCGGCGGCGGTTTCCAGGGCAGCACGCTGGGCCGGGGTGATACGGGTCAGGGCCAGTTCCAGGCGCTCGCGCGGCAGGATCAGGTCGGCCATGCCGGCCACCTCGAGACCGTCGAAGCGCCGGGTGTATTCGACCAGCGCCGCATCGCCACGCTCACGCACGGCGGCGATGATCTCCAGCACGCGCTGGTTGACCGCATCGTCCGACACGCTTTCCCAGCTCAGCAGATGATCCAGATGACGGGCGAAGTCCGAATCGGCGGCGTTGAGTCGGCGGATGGCGATGGGAGCGGTCATAGCGAAGCCTCGTGGTGATGGCAGGATCTCGGGCGCCGCTAGACTAGCAAGCCCACCGTGCGGGCACCCGAGAAAATTGGCTATGACACGGATAGGCGGGCGCGACGCGATGTCGCGCGGGGTGTCAGCTAGGGTGTCGCGACTCGACCGCTTGGCGCAGGGTATCGATCAGCGCCTGGATGCGCGCGTGCTGCATCTTCATCGACGCCTTGTTGACGATCAGCCGCGAACTGATCGGGGCGATCAACTCCTGCGGCTCCAGACCGTTGGCGCGCAGGGTGTTGCCGGTGTCGACCACGTCGATGATCTTGTCGGCCAGGCCGACCAGCGGCGCCAGTTCCATCGAGCCATACAGCTTGATCACATCGACCTGACGGCCCTGCTCGGCGTAGTAGCGCTTGGCGACGTTGACGAACTTGGTGGCCACGCGCAGGCGGCCCCTGGGCTCCGGCGCGCCGACTCGCCCGGCGGTCATCAGCTTGCAATTGGCGATGCGCAGATCCAGCGGCTCGTACAGGCCCTGACCACCGTATTCCAGCAGCACGTCCTTGCCGGCCACGCCGAGGTCGGCGGCACCGTGCTCGACATAGGTCGGCACGTCGGTGGCGCGCACGATCAGCAGGCGCACATCCTCCTGGGTGGTGGGGATGATCAGCTTGCGGCTCTTGTCCGGATTCTCGGTCGGCACGATGCCGGCCTCGGCCAGCAGCGGCAGGGTGTCATCGAGGATACGGCCTTTGGATAGCGCGATGGTCAGCATGAAACGAGATGTCCTTAGCGGCGTGCCCGCCCCGGCCAACCCATGGTCGGCCGGGGTCTGGCGCGCCGCCGGTTACGCCGGCACGCGGCGGATCTTGGCGCCCAACAACTGCAGTTTTTCTTCGATGCACTCGTAACCACGGTCGATGTGGTAGATGCGATCGATCAGGGTATCGCCATCGGCCACCAGCGCGGCGATCACCAGGCTGGCGGAGGCGCGCAGGTCGGTGGCCATGACTGGCGCACCCTTAAGGCTCGGCGCCCCGCTGACGATCGCGGTGTTGCCTTCGACCATGATCTGCGCACCCATGCGGGTCATTTCGTAGACGTGCATGAAGCGGTTCTCGAACACCGTCTCGATCACCGTGCCGGTACCTTCGGCGATGGTGTTGAGGGCAATGAACTGCGCCTGCATGTCGGTGGGAAACGCCGGATAGGGCGCGGTGCGCAGGTTGACCGCCTTCGGCCGCTTGCCATGCATGTCCAGCTCGATCCAGTCGGAACCACTGGTGATTTCGGCGCCGGCCTCCTGCAGCTTGGACAGCACCGCCTCGAGGATGGTCGGATCGGTGTCCTTGAGCTTGACGCGGCCGCCCGTAGCCGCAGCGGCCACCAGGTAAGTGCCGGTCTCGATACGGTCGGGCATCACGCTGTAGCGCGCACCATGCAGGCGCTCGACGCCATCGATGATGATGGTATCGGTGCCGGCGCCCTGGATCTGCGCCCCCATGGCGATCAGGCAGTTGGCCAGGTCGACCACTTCCGGCTCGCGGGCGGCGTTTTCCAGCACCGAACGGCCCTTGGCCAGGGTAGCGGCCATCATGATGTTCTCGGTACCGGTCACGCTGACGGTATCGAAGAAGAAGTGCGCACCGCGCAGGCCGCCCTCCGGCGCCTTGGCCTTGATGTAGCCACCCTCGACCTCGATCTGCGCGCCCATGGCTTCCAGGCCGCGGATGTGCAGGTCGACCGGCCGCGAACCGATGGCGCAGCCACCGGGCAGCGCCACCTCGGCCTCGCCGAAGTGGGCGACCATCGGGCCGAGCACCAGGATCGAGGCACGCATGGTCTTCACCAGCTCGTAGGGCGCCACCAGAGTCTTGATGGTGCTGGCGTCGACTTCGACGCTGAGCTTCTCGTCGACCACCGGTTCGACGCCCATGCGCCCGAACAGCTCGATCATGGTGGTGATGTCGTGCAGGTGCGGCAGGTTGCACACCGTCACCGGCTCATCGGCCAGCAGGGTGGCGGCCAGGATCGGCAACGCGGAGTTTTTCGCCCCGGAGATGCGGATTTCGCCATTCAGGCGCTCGCCACCGGTAATAATCAATTTATCCATAGGAATCTCGTCGCCCGTAGGCTCAGGAACGCTCGGCCCAGGCAGCGCGGCTGAAGAATTTCATGGTCACCGCGTGGATGCTGCCATCGGCGATCCAGGGGTTCAGGTGGGCATAGACCTGCTGTTGACGCTTGACCGGGCTCAGACCCGCCAGTTCGTCGCCGATCAGGTTCAGCTGGAAGTTACAGCCCTCGCCTTCCACTTCCACCTGGGTGTCCGCCAGCTTTGCCTCGAGAAGGTTTTTTACTTCTACGGCTTGCATGTTCAACCTCAATCAGCGCACTTGTTAACTACAGCAGAGCCTAGGCTCGCGGGTCGGCCATGATACAAAAAAGCCCCCCGCCTGCGAACCCCATGCTATGCGGGCACTGACGGAGGGCTGGGTGTCTCGCTTCAATCCTGCAGCGGCAGCAGTTCGGTCAAGCCGGAAACCTGGGCGATCCTGCCCATGTCTTTGGGCAGAGCCCGCACCACCAGACGCTTGCCGGCCACCTGGGCATCGCGCAGGAAAGCCAGCAACAAGGACAGACCGACGCTGCTCGAGTGCTCGACCGCCGCGCAGTCCAGTACCAGCTCGGATGCCTCGGCGGAGCGAATCAGGCGCCCGCCTTCGCTGCGCAGTTCAGGGCCGGAGCGATAATCGAGCACGCCCTCGAGCCGCAGCACGCCACCCGCCTCCTGGCGAATGCTGGCTTCACTCATGGCCGGCAGCCTGCTGGCCAGCCTCGGTGTTTTTCGCGTTGGCCACCACCTGCGCCCAACCATCGATGGTCTTGTTCAGGTCGTTGCCATTTCTTTGCATGGCATCGGCGAACTGATCGCGGAACAGCTTGCCGATGTTGATGCCGTTGATGGTGACGTTACGCAGCATCCACTGGTCGTTGATCTTCACCATGGTGTAGGTCACCGGATAGATCGTGCCGTTGCTGCCGCGCACCTCCATATTGACGCTGGTACGGTCTGGGTCCGACTGCTTGGCGCTGCTCGGCAGCACGCGGATGTCCTGATTGTCGTACTCCAGCAGGGCATTGCCGTAGAACTGCATCAGGCTGCGCTTGAAGTTCTCCTGGAAGCGCGTCATCTGCTCGGGGCTAGCGCCGCGCGAATACTTGACGGTCATGATGCTGCGGGAAATACCGTCCGTGTCCACCACCGGGCCGATGATGCGGTTCAGCGCGTCGTAAAAGGCGCTCGGATTGCTGCGATACTGCTCCTTGTTGGCCTTCAGGTTCTGGAGCATTTCACTGGTGGTCCGCTGCACCACCTGCTGCGCCGCAGGCGCGGCAAGGACGAACAGCGGGAATACGGCCAGCAGCACCAGCAGGCCGCGACGCAGAACATTAATCATGGGCAAAGTCCTCACTTGGCTTCTTTGTTCACCGAGTTGATCAGGAATTTCCCGATCAAGTCCTCCAACACTAACGACGACTGAGTGTCATGAATGGTTCCGCCATCCTTGAGCACGGCGTCGTCTCCGCCGACGCTGAGGCCAACATATTTCTCGCCCAGCAGACCGGCGGTGAGAATCGAAGCCGTGGAGTCGGCGGGCAGATTGTCCACGCGCTTTTCCAGCTCCATGGTCACCCGCCCGGTATAGCTGTCGCGATCCAGATCGATGGCCGTGACCTTGCCAATGGTGACCCCGGCCATGGTGACCTTGGCCCTGACAGTCAGGCCGGCGATGTTGTCGAAATTGGCGTACAACTTATAAGTGTCCTGCCCGGCGCCCACCGACAGGCCGCTGACCCGCAGCGCCAGCAGCAGCAAGGCCAACAAGCCAGCCAGGAGGAACAGGCCGACACCAATTTCCAGGGTGCGGATTTGCATCAGAAATCTCCAAACATCAAAGCGGTCAGGATGAAGTCCAGGCCTAGCACGGCCAGCGAGGCATAGACCACAGTTTTTGTCGTTGCACGGCTGATCCCTTCCGAGGTCGGCTCGCAGTCATAACCCTGGAATACGGCGATCCAGGTCACCACCCAGGCGAAAACAATGCTCTTGATCACGCCATTGAGCACGTCGTCATAGAAGGACACGCTGTTTTGCATGTTCGCCCAGAACGAGCCCTCGTAGACGCCGAGCCAGTCGATGGCCACCATCGCCCCACCCCAGATACCGACCACGCAGAAGATCAGGGTCAGCAGCGGCAGGGAGATGAAGCCGGCCAACAGACGCGGAGCGATGATGTACTTGAGCGGGTCGACACCGATCATCGCCAGACTCGAGAGCTGCTCGGTGGATTTCATATTGCCGATTTCCGCCGTCAGCGCCGAACCGGCACGCCCGGCGAACAACAGCGCGGTCACCACCGGGCCGAGCTCACGCAGCAAGGTCAGGGCCACCATCTGCCCGACCGCCTGCTCGGAGCCGTAATCACTGAGGATGCTGAAACCCTGCAGCGCCAGCACCATGCCGATGAAGACGCCGGACACCACGATGATCACCAGCGACAGCACGCCGACCGCGTACAGCTGCTTGATCAGCAACTGCAGCCAATGGCCCTGACCGTTGTGCCCGAACATGGCGCGCACGAGAAAGATGGTCGACTTGCCCAGCGCAGCGACCACGTCGATGCCTGCCCGCCCGAGCAGACGAATGCGCTCGATAATGGATTTCTTGCGCATCAGCGCGCCCCCAGAAGATCGTCGCGGTAATCCGGCGCCGGATAATGGAAAGGCACCGGCCCATCCTCCGTGCCTTTCATAAACTGATGGATACGCGGGTTGTCGGAATTCATCAGCTCGGCTGGCGTGCCCTGCCCCAGGACCTGGCCATCACCCACCACATAGAGGTAATCGGCGATGCTCGCGGTTTCCGCCAGATCGTGGGACACGACGATACTGGTGATCCCCAGCGCATCGGTGAGCAGACGGATCAGCCGCACCAGCACGCCCATGGCGATCGGGTCCTGGCCAACGAAGGGTTCGTCATACATGAGAATCTGCGGGTCCAGGGCAATCGCCCGCGCCAGCGCCACGCGGCGCTTCATGCCGCCCGACAGCTCATCCGGCATCAGCTCGATCGCACCGCGCAGGCCGACCGCCTCGAGCTTCATCAGGACGATGTCGCGGATCATCTCTTCCGGCAACTGGGTGTGCACGCGCAACGGAAAGGCGACGTTCTCGAACACATCGAGATCGGTGAACAACGCGCCGCTCTGGAACAGCACACCCATCTGCTTGCGCATATCGAACAGTTCACGGCGCGAAAGATCGGGAAGATTCTGGCCATTGACCCGGATCTCGCCGCTGGCGGGGCGCAACTGCGCGCCGATCAAGCGAAGAAGGGTGGTCTTGCCGCAACCGGAAGGCCCCATGATCCCGGTGACCTTGCCGCGCGGAAAACGGATATCCACATTGTCGAAAATACTGCGGGAGCCACGCTTGAAGGAGACGCCCTTCAGCTCGACCGCATAGGCATTATCGGCGCTCATCTAGACTCCTTGCGATGCAGCCTTCCCGTTCAGATGCCAGCGCCCCGAAAGAAAATCGCGCTGACTGGACGGGCCGAATAGGCCGCGCACTATAGCATTGCGCCTGCTGGCACCCAAGCGCGAAACCGCTCGCGCCGGCATTGTGAGCGCGCTGCCAACCGCAGATGCAAAGCTCAGGTGAGTGATTTGCCCTTTGCCGCTATAATCGCCACCCTTTCACCCGGCCAGCGCAACGATTCCCATGACGCACCCCAGTGACCTGATCCAGTCCGCACAGCGCACCATCCGCCTGGAACTCGAGGCGGTAGAGGGCCTGCTGCCACGTATCGACGCCAATTTCGTGCGCGCCTGCGAGTTGATTCTCGCCTGCAAGGGCCGCGTGGTCGTGGTCGGCATGGGCAAGTCCGGGCACATCGGCAACAAGATCGCCGCCACCCTGGCCAGCACCGGCACCACCGCCTTCTTCGTCCACCCGGCCGAAGCTAGCCATGGCGACATGGGCATGATCACCCGTGACGATTTGGTGCTGGCCCTGTCCAACTCCGGCTCGACGGCGGAAATCGTCACCCTGCTGCCACTGATCAAGCGCCTCGGCATCACTCTGATCAGCATGACCGGCAACCCCGACTCGCCGCTGGCCAAGGCCGCCGAGGCCAACCTCGACGCCCGCGTCCCGCAGGAAGCCTGCCCGCTGAACCTAGCGCCGACGTCGTCGACCACCGCCGCCCTGGTGCTCGGCGACGCTCTGGCCATCGCCCTGCTGGAGGCGCGCGGCTTTACCGCCGAGGACTTCGCCTTCTCGCACCCGGGCGGCGCGCTGGGCCGACGCCTGCTGCTGAAGGTGGAAAACGTCATGCATGCCGGCAGCGACTTGCCGCAGGTGCAACGCGGCACGGCACTGAAGGTCGCCCTCCTGGAGATGACCGAGAAAGGCCTGGGCATGACCGCCATAGTCGAGAGCGACGGTCATCTCGCTGGAATCTTCACCGATGGCGACCTGCGCCGCGCCCTCGACCGCGGCATCGACATCCGCCAGGCAACCATCGACAGTGTCATGACCCCGCACGGCAAGACCGCACGCGCGGAAATGCTCGCCGCCGAGGCGCTGAAAATCATGGAAGACCACAAGATCAGTGCACTGGTGGTGGTCGACGCGCAGGATCGACCGATTGGCGCCCTGAATATGCATGACCTGCTGCGCGCCGGAGTGATGTGATGAGCGACGAACTGCTGCAACGCGCCCGCGCGATCAAGTTGGCGATCTTCGATGTCGACGGCGTACTGACCGACGGCCGTCTGTACTTCCTCACCGACGGCAGCGAATTCAAGACCTTCAACACCCTCGACGGCCATGGCATCAAGATGCTGATCAACTCCGGGGTGCGCACCGCCATCATCAGCGGACGCAAAACCCCGGTGGTCGAACGCCGCGCACAGAACCTGGGGATTCAACACCTCTACCAAGGCCGCGAAGACAAACTGGTGGTACTCGACGAACTGCTCGGTGAACTCGGCCTAAAGTATGAGCAAGTGGCCTACCTGGGCGACGACTTGCCGGACCTGCCGGTGATTCGCCGCGTCGGCCTAGGTATGGCGGTAGCCAGCGCCGACCGCTTCGTCCGCGAACACGCCCACGGCGTCACCCAGGCACGCGGCGGCGAAGGCGCGGCCCGTGAGTTTTGCGAACTGATCATGTGCGCCCAAGGCAGCCTGGATGCTGCCCAAGCCGCCTACCTGTAGAGCCGAGCATGCTGCGCAAACTGCTTCTCACCCTGTTCTTTGGCCTCGCCGCCGCACTGCTGGTGGCGCTTGGCTACTGGAACATCGCCCCGGAAAACGACAAGGTGGCCAACACCGGCGCCGACACCGCCATCGACTTCTATGCGGTCAACGCCCGCACCGTGCAGTATCAGGCCGACGGCAAACTGCATTACGAGATGACCGGGACCAAGATCGAGCACCTCAAGGCTAGCGATGTCAGCCTAGTGTCCCAGCCGGACCTGCAACTCTACCGTGGCACGCCATTGCCCTGGCACGTGCGCAGCGAGCGCGCCGAAGTGTCACCCAACGGTCAGGAGGTCGAACTGATCGATGCCGTACGCGTCGAACGCACCGACGCTAAGGGTCGCCCGACCATCATTACCACCAGCCGCATGACCGTGTTCCCCGACAAGGAATATGCGCAGACCCAGCAAGCCGTTAGAATCGAGGCCGCCAACGGGGTGACCACGGCTAATGGAATGAAAGCGTATTTGAAAGACAGCCGGGTGCTCCTGCTGTCCAACGTAAGAGGCCAGCATGAGGTTCGTTAACCAGTTCTCCCTCCGCACCCTGCCCCTGCTCTTCAGCCTGGGTGCCACCATTGCGAGCACCAGCGCCTGGGCACTACCGACCGACCGCGAACAGCCGATCCGCGTGCAGGCCGACAGCGCCGAGTTGGACGACAAGCAAGGCGTCGCGGTGTACCGTGGCGGCGTGATCATCACTCAGGGCAGCATGAAGATCACCGGCGACACGGTGACCATCACCCAGACCGCCGAAGGCGACATCGACGTGTTCACCTCGGTGGGCAAACCGGCCTACTACGAGCAGAAACCGGAGGTCGACAAGGAAATCGTCAAGGCCTATGGCCTGACCATCCAGTACTTCGCCAGCAAGGACCGCATCGTCCTGATCGACCAGGCCAAGGTGATTCAGGAAGGCAACACCTTCGAGGGCGAGAAGATCGTCTATGACACCCAGCGCCAGATCGTCAACGCCGGCCGCGCCACGGGCACCAACGTGACCACCCCGCGCCCGCGCATCGACATGGTCATCCAACCGAAGAAAAAACCCGCCGACCAGCAGGCGCCGCAGTAATGGCCACCCTGAAAGCCCAGCACCTGGCAAAAAGCTACAAAGGCCGCCAGGTTGTCCGCGACGTCAGCCTGTCGATCGAAAGTGGGCAGATCGTCGGCCTGCTCGGCCCCAACGGCGCCGGCAAGACCACCTGCTTCTACATGATCGTCGGCCTGGTCGGCGCCGATCAGGGCCGTGTGCGCATCGATCAACAGGACGTCACCCACCTGCCCATGCATGGCCGCGCACGCGCCGGGATTGGCTACCTGCCGCAGGAAGCCTCGATTTTTCGCAAGCTGTCAGTCGCCGACAACATCATGGCGATCCTAGAAACCCGCCAGGACCTCGACCGCGCCGGACGACGCAAGGAGTTGGAAAACCTGCTGCAGGAATTCCACATCAGCCATATCCGCGACAACCTCGGCATGAGCCTGTCTGGCGGCGAGCGCCGGCGCGTAGAAATTGCCCGCGCCCTGGCCACCGCCCCGAAGTTCATCCTCCTCGACGAACCCTTTGCCGGCGTCGACCCCATTTCGGTTGGCGACATCAAGCAGATCATCCACCACCTCAAGGCCAAAGGCATTGGCGTCCTGATCACCGATCACAACGTACGGGAAACCCTGGATATCTGTGAGACGGCCTACATCGTCAACGATGGCCAATTGATCGCCGAGGGCGATGCCGAGACGATCCTGGCCAACCAATTGGTGAAAGAAGTCTACCTGGGTCACGAATTCCGCCTGTAGTACGGCCGGTGCGCGACAAGGCGGCAGTAGACTAGGAAAACGCCTAAGGATCAGGCATATAATTTGCTTCCTGACGGCACCCCGGCGCCCCGTAGTGGATGGCGCCTCGGCGCCGGCGAATAAGGTACTAAGCCCTCTGCCATGAAACCATCGCTAGTCCTTAAGATGGGCCAGCAGCTGACGATGACACCGCAGCTGCAACAAGCCATCCGCCTCCTCCAGCTGTCGACCCTGGATCTGCAACAAGAGATTCAGGAAGCCCTGGAATCGAACCCGATGCTCGAACGCCAGGAAGATGGCGACGACTTCGACAATGCCGATCCACTGGCCGATGGCGCCGACACTCCGAGTGCTCCCGCCGAGCAGAGCGAGTCCTTCGCGGAAAGCAGCTACCAGGAAGTCAACTCATCGGTCGACAACTTGGAGGAAGGCGAATGGAACGAACGCATCCCCAGCGAACTGCCCGTCGACACCGCCTGGGAAGACATCTACCAGACCAGCGCCAGCAGCCTGCCCAGCAACGATGATGACGAGTGGGACTTCACCACCCGCACCTCGTCCGGCGAAAGCCTGCAAACCCACTTATTGTGGCAGCTCAACCTGGCGCCGATGTCCGACAAGGACCGCCTGATCGCCGTCACCCTGATCGACTGCATCAACGACCAGGGCTATCTGGAGGAAAGCCTGCAGGAAGTGCTCGAAGCCTTCGACCCGGAGCTGGACATCGAACTGGACGAAGTGGAAGCGGTGCTGCATCGCATCCAGCAATTCGAGCCGGCCGGCATCGGCGCGCGCGACCTGCGCGAATGCCTGCTCCTGCAACTACGCCAGCTGTCGGCCAAGACCCCCTGGCTGAGCGAGGCCCAGCGCCTGGCCGGCGACTACCTCGACCTGCTCGGCGGCCGCGACTACAGCCAGTTGATGCGCCGCATGCGCCTCAAGGAAGACGAGCTGCGTCAGGTCATCGAGCTGATCCAGAGCCTCAACCCGCGCCCCGGCTCGCAGATCGAGTCGAGCGAGGCGGAATACGTGGTGCCCGACGTCATTGTGCGCAAACATAACGACCGCTGGCTGGTGGAGCTGAACCAGGAAGCCATGCCGCGCCTGCGGGTCAACCCGCAATACGCCAGTTTCGTGCGCCGCGCCGATGCCAGCGCCGACAACACCTTCATGCGCAATCAGCTGCAGGAAGCACGCTGGTTCATCAAGAGCCTGCAAAGTCGCAACGAGACGCTGATGAAGGTCGCCACCCAGATCGTCGAACATCAGCGTGGCTTCCTCGACTATGGCGACGAGGCGATGAAGCCGCTGGTGCTGCACGACATCGCCGAAGCCGTGGGCATGCACGAATCGACCATTTCCCGGGTCACCACGCAGAAATTCATGCACACGCCGCGTGGCATTTACGAGTTGAAATACTTCTTCTCCAGCCACGTCAGCACCGCCGAAGGCGGCGAATGCTCCTCCACCGCAATCCGCGCGATCATCAAAAAACTGGTCGCTGCGGAAAATGCGAAAAAGCCGTTGAGCGACAGCAAGATCGCTGGTTTACTGGAAGCACAGGGCATTCAAGTAGCCCGTCGCACCGTCGCCAAATACCGTGAATCCCTCGGAATAGCGCCTTCCAGCGAACGCAAGCGACTGATGTGACGGCAACATTGATCCAGGCCAAAGTGTTCCGGTGACAGGCCCGTTAGCCTGTTTTTACACACGGCAATAAGGAGAACGCGGTATGCAAGTCAACATCAGTGGACATCAACTGGATGTGACCGACACCCTACGCGACTATGTCGGCGAAAAACTCGGACGACTGGAGCGCCACTTCGACAAAATCACCAACGTGCAGGTCACCATGACGGTCGAGAAGCTCAGACAGAAAATCGAAGCGACCCTGCACATCGCCGGCGGCGAAGTCGTCGCCAATGCCGAACACGAAGACATGTACGCAGCAATCGATCTACTCACCGACAAGCTCGACCGCCAACTCATCAAGCACAAGGAAAAGCAGCAGGGTCGCCTGCAAGGCGCCCCGGCGCGCTGACACCATTCCCTACCCATGATTCGACTCGAGCACATCCTGACCCCCGGCCGTTCCCTGGTGAACGTGCCGGGCGGCAGTAAAAAACGTGTACTGGAACAAATCGCCAACTTGGTCGCCCGCGAATTGCCCGACCTCGATGGCCAAGATATTTTCGAAAGCCTGGTGGCCCGCGAAAAACTCGGCTCGACCGGTTTCGGCAACGGCATCGCCATCCCCCACTGCCGCCTGCCGGGCTGTGCCGCGCCAATCAGCGCGCTGCTGCGCCTGGAAGCCCCGGTCGACTTCGATGCCATCGACGGCGCACCGGTGGACCTGCTGTTCGTCCTGCTGGTACCGGAAGCGGCCACCGACGAACACCTGGAATTGCTGCGGCAGATCGCCAGCATGCTGGACCGCAGCGACGTACGTGAGCGCCTGCGCCATGCCCAGAGCAGCGACAGCCTGTATCAGGTCGTTGTGGACGTTCAGAACGGTTCCTAAGGAAGTCTCCTCATGCGCTTGATCATCGTCAGCGGCCGCTCCGGCTCAGGCAAGAGCACCGCCCTCGATGTCCTTGAGGACAACGGCTTCTACTGCATCGACAACCTGCCGGCCACCTTGCTGCCGGAACTCGCCGAACGCGCCCTGCTGCACACCGAGCTGCTCGAACCGCTGGTGGCCGTGTCGATCGATGCGCGCAACCTGCCCAGCCAGCTCAAGCGCTTCCCCGAACTGCTCGCCGAGGTGCGCGCCCGCCATATCAACTGCGACGTGTTGTACCTCGACGCCGACGACGCCACCCTGCTCAAGCGCTTCTCCGAGACCCGCCGGCGCCACCCGCTGACCAACGAGAATCGGCCGCTGGCCGAGGCGATCGCGGATGAGGCCAACCTGCTGGGGCCGATCGCCGACCTCGCCGATCTGAAGATCGACACCACCCATCTCAACCTCTATCAGCTACGCGACACCCTCAAGCTGCGCCTGCTGAACAAACCCGAACCGGGTACGGCCTTCCTGGTCGAATCCTTCGGTTTCAAGCGCGGCATGCCGGTGGACGCCGACCTGGTGTTCGACGTGCGCTGCCTGCCCAATCCCTACTGGAAGCCCGAACTGCGCGACCATTCAGGATTGGAGCAACCGGTGGTCGACTACCTGACGGCGCAGCCGGACGTCGAAGAGATGTACCAAGACATCCTCGCCTACCTGAACAAATGGTTGCCGCGCTTCGCCGCCAGCAATCGTGCCTATGTGACGATCGCCATTGGTTGCACCGGCGGCCATCATCGCTCGGTGTACCTGGCCGAGCGCCTCGGCCAAGCCCTCAAACAGCCTCTGAAGAATGTCCAGGTTCGCCACCGCGACCTCAGCTAAGGATTCTTACCGCGATGCCTGCCTGCGAAATCACCATCATCAACAAGCTCGGCCTGCACGCCCGCGCCGCCGCCAAGTTCGTCGGCGTCGCGGGCCGCTTCCCGTGTCGGGTGCGCATCGGCCGCAGCCCGGAAAGCTGCGTCGATGGCAAAAGCATCATGTCGGTGATGATGTTGGCCGCCGGCAAGGGCACCGGCATTCACCTGCACACCGAGGGCGAGCAGGAAAACGAGGCGCTGAATGCGTTGATCGAGCTGATCAACAACAGGTTTGACGAAGGCGAGTAAGCGCAGCCAATGAAAAAGGGGCTGCCAGCCTAGCTGTGCAGCCCCTTTTTCATGGCGCCGGCTTAGCTGCCGGCCACCGTCATCCGCTCGATCAGCACCGAGCCGCTGCGGATATTGCCGCGCAGCTCGAGATCGCCGCCCACCGCCACGATCTGCTGGAACATCTCGCGTAGGTTGCCGGCGATGGTCACCTCCTGCACCGGGAACTGGATTTCGCCGTTCTCCACCCAATAGCCGCCGGCGCCGCGCGAGTAGTCGCCGGTCACCAGATTCAGCCCCTGACCCATCAGTTCGGTGACCAGCAAGCCGCGGCCCATGCGCTTGAGCAGCGCGGCCTGGTCCTCGTCGCCATGGCTGACGAACAGGTTGTGCACGCCACCGGCGTTGGCCGTGCTGGGCAGGCCGAGCTTGCGCCCGGAATAGGTGCCGAGGATGTAGGAACGCAGCACGCCCTGCTCGACGAAGTGCTTGTCATAGGTCGCCAGGCCATCGCCATCGAAGCTGGCACTGCCCAGTGCGCGCGGGATGTGCGGGCGCTCGTCGAGGGACAGCCAGCTAGGGAACAGCTGCTGGCCCAGGCTGCCTTCGAGGAAGGACGACTGGCGATAGAGGTTGCCGCCGGAGATCGCCGCGAGAAAATGGCCGAACAGCCCGCCGGCCAGCTCGGCACTGAACAGCACCGGCACCTCGCAGGTCGGCACCGGTCGTGCACCGAGGCGCCGCACCGTGCGTTCGGCGGCGCGGCGGCCGATGCTGCTGGCATCGGCCAGCTGAGTGCCGATGCGGTTGACGTCGTACCAGTAGTCGCGCTGCATCTGCGCCTCGCTGCCGGCGATCATCACGCAGCTCAAGCTGTGCCGGGTGCTGGCGTAACCGCCGATGAAGCCGTGGCTGTTGCCGTACACCCGGCAACCCTGATGGGTACTCAGCGAAGTACCGTCGGCCTTGCTGATCCGCGCATCGGTGGCGAAGGCCTCGGCCTCGCAGTTCAGGGCCAGTTCGATGGCCTGCTCGGGGCTGATGGCCCAGGGATGGTAGAGATCCAGCTCGGGCAACTCGCGCGCCATCAGCTCAGGCGCGGCCAGGCCGGCGCACTCGTCTTCCGAGGTGTGCTTGGCGATGGCCAGGGCGGCGGCCACGGTATCCCGAATCGCCTCGGCGCCGGTCGCCGAAGTGCTCGCCGAGCCCTTGCGCTGGCCGACATAGAGGGTGATGCCGAAGCCCTGGTCGCGGTTGAACTCGACCGTTTCCACTTCACCTTCGCGCACCGAAGTGGACAGCCCCTGATCCACCGAGACTGCCACCTCGCAAGCGCTGGCACCCTGACGCTTGGCTTCGGCGATGATCTGCTCGACCTGCTCCTGCAGCTGCGGCAGCGCCTGTGGGCCGACACCTTCAATTGCACTCATACTGCACTCCACTCGATTCGGTACTTTCATTCAGCCAAGACCGCCGGCCCTGGACTGGTTATCATGGCGGCGTTTTCCACTGGACTACCCCCATGTCTGACTATCTCGACGACGACTTTTCTGGCGAGAAAAGCAAATCCCAGGTCAAGCGCGAACTGCATGCTCTGCAGGACCTCGGCGAGCGCCTGATCACGCTCAAGCCCGACCTGCTCGCCAAACTGCCACTGACCGACGCCCTGCGTCGCGCCCTGGCCGAAGCGCCGAAGCACACCGCCAATGTCGCGCGCAAACGGCATATCCAGTTCATCGGCAAGCTGATGCGCGAACAGGATATCGAGGCGATTCTCGCCCTGATCGACCAGCTCGACGCCTCCACCCGCCAGTACAACGAACGTTTCCACGCCCTCGAGCGCTGGCGTGACCGGCTGATCGCGGAAGGCGACGAGGCGCTGGAGCGCTTCGTCGCCGATTATCCCGAGACCGACCGCCAACACCTGCGCGGGCTGATCCGCCATGCCCAGCACGAGGCAGCGCGCAACAAGCCGCCAGCCGCCTTGCGCAAGATCTTCAAATACATCCGTGAGCTGGATGAGGCTCAGCGCGGCTTGCGCTGAATCTCATCCGTAGGGTGGGTTAGCCGCGACGCGGCGTAACCCACGCGATGGGTATCGCTGCGCCCAACCCATCCTACAAGCTCAGCCCTCTCTACGACCCGGTTCCGCCGACGGTGATCGCATCGATCTTCAGGGTCGGCTGGCCAACGCCCACCGGCACCGACTGGCCGTCCTTGCCGCAGGTGCCGACGCCGCTGTCCAGGGCCAGGTCGTTGCCGACCATCGACACCCGGCTCATCGCCTCCGGACCATTGCCGATCAGGGTCGCGCCCTTGACCGGCGCGGTGATCCTGCCGTCCTCGATCAAATAGGCCTCGCTGGTGGAAAACACGAACTTGCCGCTGGTGATGTCCACCTGGCCACCGCCGAGGTTGGCGCAGTACAGACCACGCTTCACCGAACGGATGATCTCTTCTGGCTCGCTCTGCCCGGCCAGCATGTAGGTATTGGTCATGCGCGGCATCGGCAGATGCGCATAGGATTCGCGGCGGCCGTTGCCGGTGCGCGCCACGCCCATCAGGCGGGCGTTCAGCTTGTCCTGCATATAGCCCTTGAGCACGCCGTTCTCGATCAGCGTGGTGCACTGGGTCGGCGTGCCCTCGTCGTCCATGCTCAGCGAACCGCGGCGTTCGGCCAGGGTGCCGTCATCGACTATGGTGCACAGGCTCGATGCCACCTGCTCGCCGATCCGTCCGCTGTAGGCGGAACTGCCTTTGCGGTTGAAGTCGCCTTCCAGACCATGGCCGACCGCCTCGTGCAACAGCACCCCGGACCAGCCGGCGCCCATCACCACCGGCAGGGTACCGGCCGGCGCGGGAACCGCCTCGAGATTGACCAATGCCTGACGCAGCGCCTCACGGGCATAGCCCATGGCGCGGTCTTCGTTGAGGCCGTTTTTCTGCAAAAAGTACCGGTAATCGGTACGCCCGCCGCCGCCCTGGCCACCGCGCTCACGACGGCCGTTCTGCTCGACGATGACGCTGACGTTGAAGCGCACCAGCGGGCGGATATCGGCGCCCAGACTACCGTCCGTGGCGGCCACCAGGATGTGTTCCCAGACCCCGGCCAGGCTCACCGTGACCTGCTTGATGCGCGGATCGAGGGCGCGGGTGGCGGCATCCACGCGCTTGAGCAGCTCGACCTTCTCCGCCCGGCTGAGCACCTCCAGCGGGTTGTCGGCGGCATACAGCGGCGCGGCCGCGGCGCCGGCGAAGGCCTGCACCCTGCCCTGCTGGCCGGCGCGGGCGATCGAGCGCGCGGCCTGCGCTGCCTGGCCCAGGGCCTCGCGGTGAATCGCATTGCTGTAGGCGAAGCCGGTCTTCTCGCCGGACTGGGCACGCACGCCGACGCCCTGGTCGAGGTTGAAGCTGCCTTCCTTGACGATGCCATCCTCCAGCACCCAGGTCTCCGAGACCTGACGCTGGAAATACAGGTCGGCGGCGTCGATGCCGGGGCCGGCCAGCTCACCGAGCAGCGCCGGCAGCGCCTCGATGCTCAGCTCACCCGGGGCCAGCAGCTGGTCGCTGACGGATAACAACAGATCGCTCATAACTACTCCAAACCTGGCAGCCGGGGCTCGGCCGCTGGAAAAAATCGTCGGTGTCGGGCCACCGGCATGCGCTGGCGGATCGCCGCCTGCTCGCCGGCATCGCGTTCGGCCAACAGCAGCGCCTCGCCCTGCGCCTGCTCGGCGAGGATCCGCCCCCAGGGGTCGACGATCGCCGAATGCCCATGGGTTTCGCGCGGACCGGGGTGCACGCCACCCTGGCCGGCCGCCAGCACATAGCACTGGGTCTCGATCGCCCGCGCGCGCACCAGCACTTCCCAATGCGCCGCACCGGTCACCGCGGTGAACGCCGAGGGTACGCTGATCAGCTCGGCGCCCGCCTCGCGCAAGGCGGTGTACAGCTCCGGAAAGCGCAGGTCGTAGCAGACGCTCAGGCCCAACCGGCCGACCGGGGTGTCCGCCACCACGACGCGGGCGCCTAGGGCATAGTCGTCCGACTCGCGATAGCGGCCGCGATGGTCGGCGACGTCCACATCGAACAGGTGCAGTTTGTCATAGCGCGCCACCCGCTCGCCGTGTTCGTCGACCAACAGCGAGCAGGCATGCGCCCGCGCCTGCGGCTGGTCATCCGGCGGCAACGGCAGGGTGCCGGCGACTATCCATAACTTGAGGTCGCGCGCCGCCTGCTGCAACCAGGGCAGGATCGGCCCTTGCCCCTCCGCTTCGGCGCGACCGATGGCGGCCAGGTCGCGGCGGCCCATGGCGGCGAAGTTCTCCGGCAGCACCGCCAGCCGTGCGCCGGCGGCGGCGGCCCGCTCGAGCAGACGGCGGGCACTGGCGAGATTGGCGAGGATATCGTCCTGGCTGACCAGTTGGATCACCGCGACGGACATAACGCACTCCCGAAAAGGCCTGCCTGCATGCTAACCCATCGCGTACGGCGTGGGGCTAACGGGGTTTTTCGAACGGTTTCTGGAAACTGATCTTGGGATTCTGCCAGGAACCGGTGACGCCGTACTGCACGCTGGCGAAGCGCGCGACCCGGTTGCCCAGCAGCTTGTCGACCACGAACAGCGCACCGCCGATGGCCGGGGCGCCGACGATCAAGGCGGCCAGCGGCAGGTTGTTGGTGAGCGGCAGGGTCACCAGCAGCTTGGCGTTGACCCGGTCATTGGCCATGTCCAGCGTGCCATCCAGCTCCAGATTGCTCGACGGGCCGGTGAGTTTCACCGGCTCGCGGGTCACATAGACGCCCTCGCTGCCCACCAGCAGGCCTTCCACCCGGTCATAGCTCAGGCCCTTGCCGAGGATATCGGAGAAGTCCAGGCGCAGCCGGCGGCCGATCGAGTTGAAGTTGAGCAGCCCGAACACCCGCAGTGCCTGGGCGCCGCCTTCCACTTCGACGAACTGGCCCTTGCGCAGGTTGGGATCGAGGCTGCCGGAAAAGCGCTTGAGGCTGATCCAAGCCGGCGAGCCGGGCCAGCGACCGTCTGCATCCAGGCGGAAACTCTGGCTGGTGACGTTGGGGGCGAAGTTCCACGCCTGCAGCACATCGGCAAGGTTGCCCCCCTTGACCCGGCCCTTGTACCAGCTGCTGGTCGCCCCCGGCTCGCCCTCCCAGCCGGCACTGCCGCTGACCTGCAGACCCTTGAGGTTGAGATTCAGCTCATTGAAGGCGACCCCCTTGGGCGTCGGGCGGGCCTTCAGCGCCCAGGCGCCCAGCGGGCTGTCGCCCTGCAGGACCTGGGCGATCTGGATATCCAGCGCCGGAATCTGCCGCGGGTCAACTGCCGCCAGCGGATCCGGAGCGTCTTTCTCGACTTGCGCCTTCGGCTCGGCGGCAGGCAGACGCAGGCGCTCGAGGTTGACCGCAATCGGCGCCACGCCGGAGTCCGGCAGCACCAGGCGTCCGGTGACCTGGCTGCTGGCGAGGTTCACCGCCCAGCTGGCATTGCCGCGCGCCAGTTGCACCTTGAGGCCGTCGAGGCTGCTGCCGAACCCCTGGAACTTGTCGATCTGCAGGTCGGCGCTGCTCAACAGCTGCTTGGCCGCGTCGCTCTGCCCGCTGGCGTAGCGCTTGGCCAGCACCTGCCAGGCACCCCAATCCAGCTCGCTGAGCCGGCCCTTGACGCGCAGGCCCTGAGTGGCCGGCAAGCTGGCGGAACCACCGCCGAGCAGCAGCTCGCCGCGCCCGGCGCTCAGTTCTCCGACCGGAGCGGCCACGGCCAGGCTGGCCAGGTCGGCATAGTCCAGCCAGTAGCGCCGCTCCGCGCCTTGCAAGGTCATGCGCCATTGCGCGGTGCGCTCCTGCTCGGCGGCTTTGCCGAACGGCGGCGGCAGGTCGATGGCCAGCCCCTTGAGCGTGGAACCTATGCGCAGCTGACTGTCGGCACCACTCAAAGTCAGCTCGAGCCGATATGGCAAGCTGCCGGACAGCGGCAGCGGCTGGCTCACCGCCAGCCAGTCGGTCAGGCTCTGCAGTGCCACCTGACCGGTGGCCTCGATGCGTGTCAGGTTACGCCCCCGGCCGCCCGCCACCACCGCCTTAGCCCGCACCGGCCGACCGAATACCTGGGCGCGGATATCCGGCGCACTGAGGCCACTGGCGCTATTGAAGTTGAACGCGCCTTGCAACTGGCTTAGCTCCAAGGCTGGACTGGCCAGCTTCAAACGGGCGCCCTGGGTGGCGAAATCCACCCCCACGTCCGGGGCCTGGCCCTTGTACAGCGGAATATCCAGTTTGAGCTTGCCCGTCAGCGGCCCCTCGCCCTGCCAGCCGGCAAAGATCGCGGCGGTACCGATCGGCGCCTCCTGAAGAATCTTCAGGCCATCCTGCACGCTGCTCTCCAGCTCGCCGTTCAGCAGCAGGTGCGGCACCTGGCCCGACTCGACATGCGGGACGGCGACGGCGACGTCGTGGACCCGGCTGTCGAGCAGGCGTCCTTCGGCCAGCTGCACGCGCACCCCAGCGTCCTCGATGAACACCTCGCCGCGCGCCTGGCGCAACCGCGGCCAGCCCGGCTGGAAGGCCAGCTCAGCGTCATGGGTCTTGAAGAACAGGCTGATGCTGCGTGCGGTGTCTTCGGCGCCCTTGTTCAGCGAGCCCTGATACTGGAAATAGCCCTGATCGACGACGCCGGCGCGGATCGCGCTCTTCAGCCAGTCGGCCAACTGTGGGCTGAAGCCCGGCGACAGGGTCGGCAGGTACTTCTCGGTATAGCGGGCATCGCCGTCACGCATGCCGACCCGCAGGTCCATGTAGTCCTCGGCAGCCGGATCGCGCATCAGACGTATGAGCATGTCGCCAGCCAGCTTGCCTTCTTCACCCAGCAGTTGCAGGTAGGGACTGCGCAGGGTGAAGGCCTGGTCGTCGAGGCGCCAGAACAGCTGGGCATTGGCCTGGCGGTACTGCCAGGACTGGGGAAATAGATGATGCAGGTGCAGGCTGAAGTTGTCCGTAGCCAGACGCAGTTCGCCCTGACCAAGATCGCCGGCGAGGCTGCCGCTGACATTCTTGGCGGCCGGAATCTCCTTATAGGCCTCGATGCCCAGGTGATCGAGATTGCTGGCGAACTGCAGGCGCTGCGCCAGCTCCGCCTGCGGCCGGTAGTCGAGCTGCAGGTTGCGCAGGGTGCCCTGCGGCTGCAGCCCGGCGAGATAGGCCGCGGCGCTTTCCGGCAACGGCGCCAGCGCCTGCACCAACGGCAGCAGCGGGCCGAGCTCGAGGCGATCGGCGCTCAGCTGCCAGTGCTCACCTTCCTCGCCGCGGGCGGCACGCTGGGTCAAACCCAACTGCGCCTCGCCCCAGCGATTTTCGCCGAGGCTCATGGCCAGCGAATCGAACAGCAGCTGGAAGCCCTGTTGGTCGCGGGTGAAATAGGCGTTCAGCGCCAGGTCCTGCACCGTCACTGGCTTACGCTCGGCATAGGCGCCGGTCAACTCCGGCGCATGCAGGCGCAGCACGCCGCGTTGCAGCTGGCCTCCGGCGGCGCTCAGCCAGAGTTCGCCGCCGGCCTGTAGATGCTTGAGCCGCCAGCCGCGCATGAGGCTCTCCGGCAACCAGCGCGCCCAGTCGCTCTGCGGCAGGCTGACATACAACTCGGCGCTGGATTGGCGCCAGGCCTTGGCGTTCAGCCGGGCGCGCAGATTCAGTGCCAGCGGCTGGCCATCCGGCAGGGTCAGGCGGCCATCCAGGCGCTGACGCAGGCCGCTACGCAAGCTGAGGTTGACGTAGGTGAAGCTGACTGGCGCCGCATCCAGCGGCTCGAGGGTGAACTGGCTATCGTGCAGCGACAGGCGGGCGATCTTCTTCAGCTGACCGAGCACCTGGCCGAGGTCGAGCGGCGCCGACCCTGGCTGGCGGGCCGGCAAGCCTTCCAGGGCCCAGCTGCCATCGTCGTGCTGCCTGAGGCTGAGCTGCAGCCCCTCGACTTCCAGTGCACTGAGTCGTGGCTCGCGCTCCAGCAGGCTGGCCAGCACATCCGGCACCACCCGCACTTGGTCCAGACGCACCAGGCTGTCGCCTTCGCCGATCTGCACGTCATGGGCATACAACACCGGCGCGAAGTCGTGCCAACGTCCCTCCAGGCTGCCGATGGTCAGCGGCAGGCCAAGCGCCTGCTGTGCCTTGCTCTCCACCTCGGCGCGGTAATCCGCAACCCAAGGCATCAGCTCGCGGCCGAGGCTGACATACAGCGCCGCCAGCACCAGCAGCAGGGCGCACAGGCCAAGCCCCCAGCGCAGTGCGGCACCCAGCCAACCCGCCAGACGGGCCATGTCAGCAAGCGCCCGGCGCGGGCTCAGAGCAGCACGACATCGTATTGCTCCTGGGAATACATGCTCTCGACCTGGAACTTGATGGTGCGGCCGATGAAGGCCTCGAGATCGGCGACGTTGCCCGACTCCTCATCGAGCAGGCGGTCGACCACCTTCTGGTTGGCCAGCACCCTGTAGCCCTCGGCCTGATAGGCGCGTGCCTCGCGGAGGATCTCGCGGAAGATCTCGTAGCAGATGGTTTCCGCGGTCTTCAGCTTGCCGCGCCCCTGGCAGCAGCTGCACGGCTCGCAGAGGATCTGCTCGAGGCTCTCGCGGGTGCGCTTGCGGGTCATCTGCACCAGGCCCAGTTCGGTGATGCCGATGATGTTGGTCTTGGCATGGTCGCGCTCGAGCTGCTTCTCCAGGGTGCGCAGGACCTGGCGCTGGTGCTCCTCGTCCTCCATGTCGATGAAGTCGATGATGATGATCCCGCCGAGATTGCGCAGGCGCAGCTGGCGGGCGATGGCGGTGGCCGCCTCGAGGTTGGTCTTGAAGATGGTCTCTTCGAGGGTGCGATGACCGACGAAGGCGCCGGTATTGACGTCGATGGTGGTCATCGCCTCGGCCGGGTCGATGATCAGGTAGCCGCCGGACTTCAGCGGCACCTTGCGCTCAAGGGCGCGCTGGATCTCGTCCTCGACGCCATAAAGGTCGAAGATCGGCCGCTCGCCCGGATAATGCTCGAGGCGGTCGGCAACCTCGGGCATCAGCTCGCTGACGAACTGGACGACCTTCTGGAAGGTCTCGCGCGAGTCGATGCGCAGCTTCTCGGTGCGCAGGCTGACCAGATCACGAAGCGCGCGCAGGGCCAGGCTGAGATCCTCGTAGATCACCGAAGGGGTCGGCGCGGTCTTGATCTGGGTGGCGATCTGCTCCCACAGCCGGCGCAGGTAGCGGATGTCGGCGAGGATCTCGTCGGCCCCCACGCCATCGGCGGCGGTGCGCAGGATGAAGCCACCGCCGTCCTGGATGCCTTCGACTGCCACGCAATCGGCGACCACTTGTTTGAGGCGTTCGCGCTCGGCCTCATCCTCGATACGCAGGGAGATACCGACATGGCTGGTGCGCGGCATGTACACCAGATAGCGCGAGGGAATCGACAGCTGGGTGGTCAGGCGCGCGCCCTTGCTGCCGATGGGGTCCTTGGTGACCTGCACCACCAGGCTTTGGCCCTCATGGACCAGGGCGCTGATGGTTTCCACCGCGCTGCCCTCGCGGCTGGAAATTTCCGAGGCGTGGATGAACGCGGCGCGGTCCAAACCGATGTCGACGAACGCCGCCTGCATGCCCGGCAGCACCCGCGCCACCTTGCCCTTGTAGATATTGCCGACGATGCCGCGGCGCTGGGTGCGCTCGACATGCACCTCCTGCAGCACACCGTTCTCCACCACCGCTACCCGCGACTCCATCGGCGTGATGTTGATCAGAATCTCTTCACTCATGCGCAATTCCTTTCTGCCAACATGGAATACCGAACCCGGCCAATAACTCCGCAGTCTCGCACAGCGGCAGACCGACCACCGCCGAATAGCTGCCGTGCAGAGCGCTGACGAACACCGCCGCCAGCCCTTGAATACCATAGCTACCAGCCTTGTCCTGCGGCTCGCCGGTGGCCCAGTAGGCCTCAAGCTCGCCGGTGCCGAGCGGGCGGAACTCTACCCGACTGCTGACCACGCGGGCGACGCAACGCTGCGGGCTGGCCAGCGCCACCGCCGTCAGTACCTGGTGCTCGCGTCCGGACAAGGACTGCAAGGTGGCCAGGGCCTCGGCACGATCGCCCGGCTTGCCGAGAATCCGCCCATCGAGCACCACCGCCGTGTCGGCGCCAAGCACCACCGCCGCGCCGCTGGCCGGTAAGCGAGCCAGACCGGCAGCCGCCTTGGCCCGAGCCAAACGCTCGACATAGGCAGTTGGCGACTCATCGGCAAGGAGGCTTTCATCGACGTCGACGCCGAGGGTGACGAAGGGCACGCCGATCTGCGCCAGCAGTTCGCGCCGGCGCGGCGACCCCGAGGCCAGATAAAGCGTGGCCATGCGGACTTCTCCCTGTCGAACGGTACGGGCCGCCAGAACGGCGGCCCACTCAATTGACGTTTAGGCGCTGATGGATACCGCGCAAAATTGCACCGATCCATGGCCAGAGTAGCGCACTGACCAAGGCCGGTAATACGAAAGCGAGGGTCGGCGGACGATTGCCGGTGAGGGCGTTGAGCCATAGCTGCACCAGCTGGGCGATGCCGAATACCACCAACAGCACCAGGCTCTGCTGCCACATGGGAAACATGCGCAGACGCTGATGGAGGTTCAGGACCAGGAAGGTGATCAGGGTCAGAATCAGCGCATTCTGGCCGAACAGGCTGCCGTACAGCACGTCCTCGGCCAGCCCCAGCAACCAGGCGGTGGTCATCCCCACGCGGTGCGGCAGATACAGCACCCAGTAGGTGAGAAACAGCGCAACCCACAGGGGCCGGCCGATTTCCATGAAATTCGGCAGCGGCGAAACGCTGAGCAGCAAGGCCACCGCCAGACTCAGCCAGATCACCCAACCATTGCGCAGACGCTGGGTGGCCATCAGTGCGCCCCTCCACGGTTGGCGGGACTAGTCGGCGTGGCTGGACTGGCCGGCAGCGGAGTAGCGGCTGCCGGCGCGGTTGGCGTGGCAGGCGCCGGAGCAGCGTCCGGCGCGCCGGCCGCCGGTACGGTGGACTGCTGTTCGCCCGCTTGCTGCCCGCTCTGCTGATCGGCCTTTTCCTGCGCCTCGCCGGAGTCGATGGCGCGCTGTTCGGGGCTGCGGGTATCGCTGAACACCAGCAGCATGTAGCGGCTGCGGTTCAGCGCGGCGGTCGGCACCGCGCGGACGATGGCGAACGGCTGGCCGGAATCGTGGATCACTTCCTTCACCGTGGCCACCGGATAGCCGGCGGGGAAGCGCTGGCCCAGGCCCGAGCTGACCAGCAGATCGCCTTCCTTGATATCCGCAGTGTCGGCGACATGGCGCAGCTCCAGACGCTCGGGGTTACCGGTGCCGCTGGCGATGGCGCGCAGGCCATTGCGATTGACCTGCACCGGGATGCTGTGGGTGGTGTCGGTGAGCAGCAGGACCCGCGCGGTATAGGGCATGACTTCCACCACCTGACCCATCAGGCCGCGCGCATCGAGCACCGGCTGGCCGAGGAACACGCCATCCTTGCTGCCCTTGTCGATCAGGATGCGGTGGGTGAAGGGGTTGGGGTCGACACCGATCAGTTCGCCGACCAGCACCTTCTCGTCGACCAGCGCGGCGGAATTGAGCAACTCGCGCAGGCGCACGTTCTGCTCGGTCAGTGCCGCCAGCTTCTGCAAGCGGCGCTGCATCAGCAGGGACTCGGCCTTGAGCTTCTCGTTTTCGGCCAGCAGGCTGCTGCGGCTGGTGAACTGCTCGGCGACGCCATCCCCGACCCGCACGGGCAAGTTGGCCATCCAGTAGAACGGGGTCAACACCAACCCCATCTGGCTGCGCATGGGCTTGAGCAGCTCGAGACGCGCATCGACCACCATCAGCGCAGCCGACAGCACAGCCAGCACCAGCAGGCGCACACCCAGCGAAGGGCCCTTGGCGAACAGCGGTTTAATGGCCCGCTCCTCCCTCGCCGATAGTGGAATGCTTGCGCTTGTTCATACGGTGATGGCAACCGGATCAGGGTCTGATGGACGGAGTGTAAACACGACTGCACCCCTGACACACGACGGGCCCGCCGAGGCGGGCCCGAGAGGCTGCAGCATGCGTGGGGCGCGGCGAAACACGCCAGCCTTATTCGCTGGAGAGCAGGTCCATGGTGTGACGGTCCATCATTTCCAGCGCCTTGCCGCCGCCACGGGCTACGCAGGTCAGCGGATCTTCGGCGACGATCACCGGCAGCCCGGTTTCCTGGGCCAGCAGCTTGTCCAGGTCGCGCAGCAGAGCGCCACCACCGGTCAACACCAGGCCGCGCTCGGCGATGTCCGAGGCCAGCTCCGGCGGCGACTGCTCGAGCGCACTCTTGACCGCCTGGACTATGGTCGCCAGGGATTCCTGCAGGGCTTCCAGCACTTCGTTGGAGTTGAGGGTGAAGCTGCGCGGTACGCCTTCGGCCAGGTTGCGGCCACGCACGTCGACTTCACGGAGCTCGCCGCCCGGGTAGGCAGTGCCGATTTCCTGCTTGATGCGTTCGGCGGTGGATTCGCCGATCAGGCTGCCGTAGTTGCGACGCACGTAGGTGACGATGGCCTCGTCGAAGCGGTCGCCACCGACCCGGACGGACTCGGCGTAGACCACACCATTGAGGGAGATCAGCGCGATCTCCGTGGTGCCGCCGCCGATATCGACGACCATCGAGCCACGCGCCTCTTCCACCGGCAGGCCGGCACCGATGGCGGCGGCCATCGGCTCTTCGATCAGAAATACTTCGCGGGCACCGGCACCGAGGGCCGATTCACGGATGGCGCGGCGCTCGACCTGGGTCGACTTGCACGGCACGCAGATCAGCACGCGCGGGCTGGGTTGCAGGAAGCTGTTCTCGTGCACCTTATTGATGAAGTACTGGAGCATCTTCTCGCAGACGCTGAAGTCGGCGATCACACCGTCTTTCATCGGACGAATGGCGGCGATGTTGCCCGGAGTACGGCCGAGCATGCGTTTGGCCTCGGTACCGACGGCGACCACGCTCTTCTGGTTACCGTGGGTACGGATGGCGACGACCGACGGCTCGTTGAGGACGATGCCGCGTTCGCGCACGTAAATCAGGGTATTGGCTGTGCCCAGGTCGATGGAGAGATCACTGGAAAACATGCCACGCAGTTTCTTTAACATGGAAAAACCCTAGGGAATGCGTGGATGAAAATACGCAGGAAAAAAGTGCGGCAAACTCTAACAACCATGGGCCTTTTGGGCAACCCGCGCGTTGTGCTAAATTGCCGGTTTTTCCGGGCTTTACCGCCCACAATCGCGGCCTATGACCGCCCCCACGGGGTTCCGTTCCCCGCCTGCTTTTCGCAAGGTCAGCCGCTCGCCTTCCTCTGGAGAATCCCGATGGCGCTTGAACGCTCCGAGGTGGAAAAAATCGCTCATCTGGCCCGATTGGGTCTGAACGAGGCGGAAATTCCACGCACCACCGAGACCCTCAACAACATCCTCGGTCTGATTGACCAGATGCAGGCGGTCGATACCGACGGCATCGACCCCCTGGCCCACCCGCTGGAGGCCACCCAACGCCTACGCGCCGACCTGGTCACCGAAAGCGACCAGCGCGACGCCTACCAGGCCATCGCCCCGGCCGTGGAAAACGGCCTGTACCTCGTGCCGAAAGTCATCGATTAAAGGAAAGGGTTCCCCATGCATCAATTGACCCTGGCCGAGATCGCCCGCGGCCTCGCCGCCAAAAGCTTCTCCGCCGAAGAGCTGAGCCGCACCCTGCTGGCCCGTATCCAGCAGCTCGATCCGCAGCTGAACAGCTTTATCAGCATCACCGCAGAACTGGCCCTGCAGCAGGCCAAGGCCGCCGACGCCCGTCGCGCCGCCGGCGAGAACGGCGCGCTGCTCGGCGCGCCGATCGCCCACAAGGACCTGTTCTGCACTCAAGGCATCCGCACCAGCTGCGGCTCGAAGATCCTCGACAACTTCCAGGCGCCCTATAACGCCACCGTGGTCGACAAGCTCGCCGCCGCCGGTACCGTGACCCTCGGCAAGCTGAACATGGACGAGTTCGCCATGGGCTCGTCGAATGAGTCGAGCTACTACGGCGCGGTGAAGAACCCCTGGGACCTCGAGCGCGTGCCCGGCGGCTCCTCCGGCGGTTCCGCCGCGGCGGTGGCCGCGCGTCTGCTGCCGGCCGCCACCGGCACCGACACCGGTGGCTCGATCCGCCAGCCGGCGGCGCTGACCAACCTCACCGGGATCAAGCCGACCTACGGCCGGGTGTCGCGCTGGGGCATGATCGCCTACGCCTCCAGCCTCGACCAGGGCGGCCCGCTGGCGCGCACCGCCGAGGACTGCGCGCTGCTGCTCGGCGGCATGGCCGGCTTCGATCCGAAGGACTCCACCAGCGTCGACCAGCCGGTGGACGACTACCTGGCCGCCCTCGCCCAGCCGTTGGCTGGCCTGCGCATCGGCCTGCCGAAGGAATACTTCGGCGCCGGCCTCGACAGCCGCATCGCCAGCGCGGTGCTGGCGGTGGTCGAGGAGCTGAAGAAGCTCGGCGCCACGGTCAAGGACATCAGCCTGCCGAACATGCAGCACGCCATCCCGGCCTACTATGTCATCGCCCCGGCCGAAGCCAGCTCCAACCTGTCGCGCTTCGACGGCGTGCGCTTCGGCTACCGCTGCGCCAACCCACAGAACCTCGAAGACCTGTACAAGCGCTCGCGCGCCGAAGGCTTCGGCGAAGAGGTCAAGCGGCGCATCATGGTCGGCACCTACGCGCTGTCCGCCGGCTACTACGACGCCTACTACCTGAAGGCGCAGAAGATCCGCCGACTGATCAAGAACGACTTCGTCAGCGCCTTCAGCGAGGTCGACGTGATCCTCGGCCCGACCACGCCGAACCCGGCCTGGAAGCTCGGCGAGAAGAACAACGACCCGGTCGCCCAGTACCTCGAAGACATCTACACCATCACCGCCAACCTCGCCGGCATCCCCGGCCTGTCGATGCCCGCCGGCTTCGTCGATGGCCTGCCAGTCGGTGTGCAGCTGCTCGCGCCATACTTCCAGGAAGGCCGCCTGCTCAACGTCGCCCATCAGTACCAGCAGGTCACCGACTGGCACAAACAAGCTCCGGCCGGCTTTTAAGCCATGGCGCAGCCATGCAGCCCTTGCCCCTCGCCCTTGCACAGGGAGAGGGTGGCCCGCAGGGTCGGGAGAGGGTTTGCCAAGGCAACACAGGATTGAGGAATACCACCATGCAATGGGAAACCGTGATCGGGCTGGAAATCCACGCCCAGCTCAGCACCCGCTCGAAGATCTTCTCCGCCAGCGCCACCACTTTCGGCGCCGAGCCGAACACCCAGGCCAGCCTGGTCGACCTCGGCATGCCCGGCAGCCTGCCGGTGCTGAATGAGGAAGCGGTGCGCATGGCCTGCAAGTTCGGCCTGGCCATCGATGCCGAAATCGCCGGCAAGAACGTCTTCGCGCGCAAGAACTACTTCTACCCGGACCTGCCCAAGGGCTACCAGATCAGCCAGATGGACCTGCCGATCGTCGGCAAGGGCCACCTCGACATCACCCTCGAGGACGGCAGCAGCCGGCGCATCGGCATCACCCGCGCGCACCTGGAAGAAGACGCCGGCAAGAGCCTGCACGAAGACTTCCACGGCATGAGCGGCATCGACCTTAACCGCGCGGGGACCCCTCTCCTGGAGATCGTCTCCGAGCCGGACATCCGCTCCGCCAAGGAAGCCGTGGCCTACGTCAAGGCGATCCATGCCCTGGTGCGCTACCTGGGCATCTGCGACGGCAACATGGCCGAAGGTTCGCTGCGTTGCGACTGCAACGTCTCCGTGCGGCCGAAAGGCCAGGCCGAGTTCGGCACCCGCGCCGAGATCAAGAACGTCAACTCCTTCCGTTTCATCGAGAAGGCGATCAACTTTGAGGTGCAGCGGCAGATCGAGCTGATCGAGGACGGCGGCAAGGTGGTGCAGGAAACCCGCCTGTACGACCCGAACAAGGACGAAACGCGCTCCATGCGCAGCAAGGAAGAAGCCAACGACTACCGCTACTTCCCCTGCCCCGATTTGCTGCCGGTGGTGATCGAGCAGAGCTTCCTCGACAGCCTGCGCGCCGGCCTGCCGGAGCTGCCACCGCAGAAGCGCGAGCGTTTCGAGCAGCAGTTCGGCCTGTCCACCTATGACGCCAGCGTGCTGGCCGCCAGCCGCGAGCTGGCCGACTACTTCGAGGCGGTGCAGCAGACCTGCGGCGACGCCAAGCTGGCGGCCAACTGGGTAATGGGCGAACTGTCCAGCCTGCTCAACACCGGAAACCTTGCGATCGAGCAGTCGCCGGTCAGCGCCGCGCAACTGGGCGGCATGATCCTGCGTATCAAGGACAACACCATCTCCGGCAAGATCGCCAAGATGGTGTTCGAGGCCATGGCCGCCGGCGAAGGCAGCGCGGACCAGATCATCGAGGCCAAGGGGCTCAAGCAGGTCACCGACAGCGGCGCCATCGAAAGCATGCTCGACGAAGTGCTGGCGGCCAACGCCGAACAGGTCGAACAGTACCGCGCCAGCGACGAGGCCAAACGCGGCAAGATGTTCGGCTTCTTCGTCGGCCAGGCGATGAAGGCCTCGAAAGGCAAGGCCAACCCCGGCCAAGTGAACGAATTGCTGAAGAAGAAGCTCGAAGGCTGAGTTGCTCACCCTAAACAACGCCGGGCTAGCCCGGCGTTGTTCTATCCGGAGACCTTCCGCAATGCCACGCCTGCTCTGCCTCGTTGCCTGTGCCGTACTGCTGGCCGGCTGCTCCACCAACCCCTTCGGTACGGGCTCTTCCTCACTCGGTGACTACAGCGCCGAAGGCAAGGCCTCCTATTACGGCAAGCGCCATCACGGCAAGAAGACCGCCAGCGGCGAACGCTTCAACCAGAACGCGCTGACCGCCGCCCATCGCAGCCTGCCATTCGGCACGCGGGTGCAGGTGACCAACCTGAACAACGACAAGACGGTGGTGGTGCGCATCAACGACCGCGGCCCCTATGCGCGCGGACGCATCATCGACGTCTCGCGCCAGGCCGCCGAACAACTCGGCATGCTGCGCGCCGGCGTAGTGCCGGTGCGCGTGCAAAGCCTCGATTAAGTCAGGACCACGGAGAGCAAGATGAGCGAACAAGCGAAAGCCGGCGAACAAGTGCGCCGCCAAGTCATGGGCGACGCCTTCGTCGACCGCGCCCTGGACAACGCCACAGAGTTCAGCCAGCCGCTGCAGGATTTCGTCAATGATCACGCCTGGGGTGGCGTGTGGACCCGTGCCGGCCTGGATCGCAAGACCCGCAGCCTGATCACCCTGGCCGCCCTGACCGCACTGAAATGCCCGCAGGAACTCAAGGGCCACGTGCGCGGCGCGCTGAACAACGGCTGCACGGTGGCGGAAATCCGCGAGGCGCTGCTGCACTGCGCGGTGTACGCCGGCGTGCCGGCCGCCATCGACGCCTTCCGCGCGGCGCAGGAAGTGATCGACAGCCAAGCGTAGGTTGGCGCTGAGCACAGCGATGCCCAGCACGCGGCGTCAAGCCCAGCCGCGAGGTTGTGACAAGCGCCGTCCGTTGGGCTTCGGTGCTACGCGCCTCAACCCAACCTAAAGCTCAAATCCAGCCGCCCCACTGCAGCACGAACAGGCCGATATTGGTGGTGATCGCCGCCGCCAGGGTGGTGATGACGATGATCGCCGCCGCCAGCTGGTGATTACCGCCCGCGGCCTTGGCCATGACGAAGCTGGCCGCCGCCGTCGGGCTGGCGAAAAACAGGAACAGGATGCCCAGCTCGGCGCCGCGGAAGCCGCAGAGGAAGGCGCCGAGACTGGCCAGCAGCGGCAGCCAGACCATCTTCATCAGGCTGGCGCTGAGCGCCAGCGCGCCGCTCTCGCGCAGCGCGGCCAGCGACAGGGTGGCGCCGATGCAGATCAGCGCCAGCGGCAGGGTCAGTTGCGCCAGGTACTCGCCGGAGGTGGTCAGCCAGGCCGGCAGATGCACCTGCCAGTAGGCGAACGGCAGCGCCGCCAGCACGCCGAGGATCAACGGGTTGCGCAGGATGCTCTTGCCGATGCTCCAGGCACTGGCCTTGGCGTTCGGGTTGTAGACCGCCAGCACCAGCGCCGCCAGGCTGTTGTAGCTGAGAATCACCACCCCGCCGAGCACGCCGCCGACTGACAGGCCGTAGTCGCCGTACAGGCTGGTGGCCAGGGCCAGGCCGATGATGCCGTTGTTGCCGCGAAACGCCCCTTGCACGTAGACCCCGCGCTCGGCCCGCGGGCAGCGCCACAGCGCCCAGCCCCAGGCGAGCAGGAAGCCGGTCACGGTCGCCAGCACGAAATAGCCGAGCAGCGCCGGTTGCAGCGCGGTGCGCAGGTCGGCATGCAGGATGGCGAGAAACAGCATGACCGGCATGCTGACGTTGAACACCAGCGCGGTGGCGGTGTTGATGAAGGCGGCGTCGATCTGCCCCAGGCGCTTGAGCAGCACGCCGAGAAACAGCATGGCGAACACCGGCGCGGTGATGCCGAGGACCTGCGAGAAGATGGCGAACATGACGGCAACAGGGCAGGCCAAGAAGGCCGGCGATGATAACAGGCCGGCGCCGGGCCAGGCTTTCAGCCCGCTTTCAAGCGGTAAAAAATGGCCATGCACCGGCCAAGTGTCGAGCACAGCTTTTGTACAAGGGTGGGTTAGTCGCGTAGCGGCGTAACCCACCAGCGCTGCCGCCCTTGGACCCCGGCGTCCAGCGGGTCGGCGGGTTACGCCTATGGCTAACCCACCCTACGAATCTGCGTCGCTCTCTCCCCCGGCCCCTCGGCTTTGGCTTCCCGCGTCGCCCTACCTCCTGCATCCGTGCAGTCGTCTCCCATAAATGGGCGAGAGGAGCAAAACATCGCCCGCCCAAACTAGCGGCTCGAACTAGGCCGGCAGCACTGCCGGCGCTTCGGCCAGATGACGGTTCTCCAGACGCAGCTGGCGCGAATGGAAGCGCTTGAGGCTGGAGCGGTGGCCGATGCTGATCAGGCTGGTGTGCGGCAACTGCTCCTGCAGCAGTTGGTAGAGCGCCGCCTCGTCGGCCTCGTCGAGCGCCGAGGTGGCCTCGTCGAGGAACAGCCAGCGCGGCGCCGCCAGCAGCGCGCGGGCGATGGCCAGGCGCTGCATCTCGCCCGGCGACAGCACGCGCTCCCAGTGGTCGGCCTGCTCCAGGCGCGCGATCAGCGGCTCCAGCCGGCAACTGCGCAGCGCCTGCTCGATCCGCTCCTGCGGGTAGCGCTCGGCGTCATGCGGGTAGCTCAGCGCGGCGCGCAGGGTGCCGATCGGCAGATAGGGTTTCTGCGGCAGGAACAGGCTGTCCGCCGGCAGGCTCAGATGGCCGCTGCCGAACGGCCACAAGCCGCTCAGCGCACGCAGCAGGGTGCTCTTGCCGCTGCCCGAGGCGCCGCTGAGCAGCACGTGTTCGCCCGGCGCGATGCGCAGCGAGGTCGGCTCCAGCAGGCTGCGGCCATCGGCCAGGCCCAGGCTGAGGCCGTCGAGACTGAGCGCCTCGCCGCTGGCGCGCTGGATCGCCGGGTGCTCCGCCTGCTCCGCGCCATCGACCAGCGCCTGACGGAAGCTCAGCAGCCGGTCGCAGGTGGCGCGCCAGGCCGCCAGGCTGGCGTAGGCGTCGATGAACCAGCTCATGCTCTCCTGCACGTTGCCAAACGCCGAGTTGATCTGCATCAGGTCGCCGAGCTGGATCTTGCCGGCGAAGTAGCGCGGCGCGGCGACCACCAGCGGGAAGATGATGGCGATCTGCGAATAGCCGGCGCTGAAGAAGGTCAGGCGCTTCTGCACCTTCATCAGCTCCCAGAAGTTGCTCCACACGTTGTGGAAACGGCCCATCAGGCGCTGCTGTTCGTTGGCCTCGCCATCGGACAGGGCGATGCTCTCGGCGTGCTCGCGGATGCGCACCAGACCGAAACGCAGGTCGGCCTCGTAGCGTTGCTGGCGGTTGTTCAGGCCGATCAGACGACGCGCCACCAGGTGCACCAGCCAGCTGCCGACCAAGGCGTAGAGCAGCGCGGCCCAGAACATGTAGCCGGGGATGTTGACGCCGAACACCTCGATGCTGCCGGACACGCCCCAGAGGATCACCGAGAACGACACCAGGCTGACCAGGTTGCGGATCAGCCCGAGGCCGAGGCTGAGGGTGCTGTCGGTGAAGCTGTTGAGGTCCTCGGCCAGGCGCTGGTCGGGGTTGTCGGTATGGCCGCGCTGCTCCAGGCGGTAGAAGTTCTTGTGCGCCAGCCAGGCACCGAAGTGCTGCTCGGTCAGCCAGCGACGCCAGCGGATGGTCAGCATCTGGGTCAGGTACAGGCGGTACACCGCGACCAGGATGGCCACCGCGGCGATCCCGCAGAAATACAGAATGAGATGGGTGAAGGCCGCCAGGTCCTTGTTCTGCAGGGCGTTGTAGAACTCGCGGTACCAGCTGTTGACCGCCACCGAGATGGCCACGCCGACCAGCGACAGGGCGATCACCACCAGCAGCAGCAACCAGGCCATGCCCTTCTCCTCGCTGCGCCAGTACAGCGTGGTCAGCCGCCAGACGCGGGCAAAGAACTGGCCCTGCAAGGCATCGTTGGCCGCGGAATATTCGGCGTTGGTCTTCATCGATAGCGGACTCGGCTGGGAAGTGGGTAGGCCTGGCGCCCCGGCGGGCAGCTGCTGTGATCCTGGTCGCGGCCGACAGTTCACTGCCTGATGCCACAACAGGACCGGCGGGATTGCCGGAGCATACCCGCAGCGCGCGCGCCGGCGGAAGGCCGACCGGCTGCAGGGCGACGAAAGCTGGCTGAAAGCTTGCCTTCGTAGCATCGCCCCACTGCCGACTCGATTCGGCTACCCCGGTTGACCATCAACCGGGCTACTGACAAAAACAACAACGGTGATTGCTATGTCCATTCAGTCCCTGCTCGACCGCTACGCCCCACCCCACCTCCGGCCACGCCGAACGCCCGCGCCGCGCTGACCCCCAGCGTCGCTCACTCGCCGTCCGTCCCTGCCCCTGTCCGGAGATTCGCCATGCTGACTTTCCTTGGCTTCGCCATGGTCATCACCTTCATGTACCTGATCATGAGCAAGCGCCTGTCCGCGCTGATCGCCCTGATCATCGTGCCCATTCTGTTCGCCCTGCTCGGCGGCTTCGCCGCCGGCATCGGCCCGATGATGCTGGAGGGCATCGGCAAGCTGGCGCCGACCGGGGTGATGCTGATGTTCGCCATCCTCTACTTCGCCCTGATGATCGACTCCGGGCTGTTCGACCCGGCGGTGCGGCAGATCCTCAGGCTGGTCAAGGGCGACCCGCTGAAGGTGTCCATGGGCACCGTCGCGCTGGCGCTGATCGTCTCCCTCGACGGCGATGGTTCCACCACCTACATGATCTGCGTCGCCGCCCTGCTGCCGTTGTACAGTCGGCTGGGCATGAGCCCGCTGATCATGGCCGGGCTGATCATCCTCGCCGGCGGGATCATGAACATGACCCCCTGGGGCGGGCCCACCGCCCGCGCCGCAAGTGCCCTGCACGTCGATGCATCGGATATCTTCGTGCCGATGATCCCGACGATGATCGTCGGCGCCATCGCCCTGTTCGGCATCGCCTACCTCTACGGCAAGCGCGAGCGGGCGCGCCTGGGCGTGCTGCACCTGCCGGACGACCAGCTCGAGCATGCCGAACTCAGCGTCTCGCAATTCCCCGAGGCGCGCCGGCCCAAACTGCTGTGGATCAACGGCGCCCTGACCGCGGTGTTGATGACCACCCTGATCGCCGGCCTGCTGCCACTGCCGGTGCTGTTCATGATCGCCTTCAGCATCGCCATGGTCATCAACTACCCCTGCCTGCAACAGCAGAAGGAGCGCGTCGCCGCGCATGCCGGCAACGTGCTGGCGGTGGTCGGGCTGATCTTCGCCGCCGGCATCTTCACCGGCATCCTCAGCGGCACCGGGATGGTCGAGGCCATGTCGAAGAGCCTGCTGGCGGTGATCCCCGAGGCACTCGGCCCGTACCTGGCGGTGATCACCGCGCTGGTGAGCATGCCGTTCACCTTCTTCATGTCCAACGATGCCTTCTACTACGGCGTGCTGCCGGTGCTGGCCGAGGCCGCCAGCCACTACGGCATCAGCCCGGTGGAAATGGCCCGCGCCTCCATCGTCGGCCAGCCGGTGCACCTGCTCAGCCCGCTGGTGCCCTCCACCTACCTGCTGGTGGGCCTGGCCAAGGTCGAGTTCGGCGACCACCAGCGCTTCACCCTCAAGTGGGCGGTGCTGATCTGCCTGCTGATCCTGCTGGCCGCGCTGCTGCTCGGCACCTTCCCGTTGTTCGGCAGCCACTGAGTCCTGCCGCCCGGGCGCGCGCAGGCGCGGCCGGGCTTCCGCTTCCTTCCCCCACACGAGCACCGCTACCGCATGGAATGGCTGAGCAGCCCCGAACTCTGGGTCGCCCTGGCGACCCTGACCGCCCTTGAAATCGTCCTCGGCATCGACAACATCATCATGATTTCGATCCTGGTCGGGCGCATGCCCAAGCATCTGCAGGCGCGCACCCGGCTGTTCGGCCTGGGCCTGGCGATGGGTACGCGCATCGCCCTGCTGCTGTCGATCACCTGGATCATGGGCCTGACCCGCGACCTGTTCGTGCTGTTCGGCCAGGGCGTGTCCGGCCGCGACCTGATCCTGTTCTTCGGCGGCCTGTTCCTGCTGTGGAAGAGCAGCAGCGAGATCTTCCAGGGCCTGGAAGGCGCCGAGGAGCCCGGCGACGGGCCGCGCGGCGCCGCTGGCCACTTCCTCGTCACCATCGTGCAGATCGCCCTGATCGACATCGTCTTCTCCCTCGACTCGGTGATCACCGCGGTGGGCATGGTCAGCCATGTGCCGGTGATGGTCGCCGCGATCGTCATCGCCGTACTGGTGATGATGGCGGCGGCCGGGCGCATCAGCGCCTTCATCGACCAGCATCCGTCGCTGAAGATGCTCGCCCTGGCGTTCCTCATGGTGGTCGGCACCGTGCTGATCGCCGAGGCCTGCGACGTGCACGTGCCCAAGGGCTACGTCTACTTCGCCATGGCCTTCTCGCTGGCGGTGGAAGCGCTGAACATCCGCCGGCGCGGCGCGCGCGAGCGCCAGCAGGCGGCCCGCGCAGACGAGGAACTGGCCGGCGAATGACGCGGCCAGATCGGGACGCGGGAGTTACTCGAGCACACCGAACTCGCGGCTCAAGCGCCGGTACTCGGCGACCCGTTCGCGCACATAGGCCTGCAGTTCGGCGCCGGTGAGGGCGAAGGGCAACAGCTGACGCTCGTCGCGCAGGCGGGCGAACTGCGCGGAGGCGAGCAACTGCTCGAAGCGCTGCTGCCACCAGCGGTAGTCCTCGGCGCTGACCTGGCCGCCGAGGTACAGGCCGCGCACCACCGGGCGGACGATGTCATAGCCCTGCTCGCGCGCGGTGGGAATCGCCGCCATCGCCGGCTCGGCCAGGCGCTGCTCGGCGAACACCGCGAGCAGGCGCATCTCGCCGCGCTGCACCCTCGGCATGGAATCGGCGATATCGGTGCTGGCGACCTGCACGTAGCCACCCTGCAGCGCGGTGGCGATCGCCCCGCCGCCTTCCAGCGCCACGTAGTGCAGGCGCCGCGGCTCGATGCCGGCGGCCCTGGCCAGCAGCGCGATCTGCATCCAGTCGTTGCTGCCGAGGGTGCCGCTGATGCCGAACACCAGTTGCTCGGGGTTGCGCTTGAGTGCCACCAGCAGTTCGCCGAGGTCGCGGTAGGGCGAATCGCTGCGCACGGCGATGGCGCCGTAGCTGGTGCCGATGGCCGCCAGCCACTGCACCGCGTGCTCGTCGAAACGACCGAACTTGCCCTGCGCCAGGTTGAGCAGCGAGCCGCTGGACCAGGCCGTCAGCGTGCCGGCCTCGGCGGCGCGGCTGCCGGCCATGGCGTTGTAGGCCAGCGCGCCGACGCCGCCGGGCAGATAGCGGATGTGCATCGGCGCCGGCAGCAGGCCGGCCTGCTCCAGGGCACTGCGGGTCAGCTGGCAAGTCAGGTCGAAACCGCCGCCCGGCGCCGCCGGGGCGATGCACTCGAACTGCTGCGGCGCGGCCGCTGCCGGGCCGGTGAGCAGGCAGAGTCCGGCGAGCAGCAGGCGGAAAAAGATCAGGTGCATCGGGTTCTCCGGTCGATAGGACAGGCCTGCAGGCGAGTCTAGCGCGGCAGGGCGTTGGGCTGCCCGCGCATCGGCCTTCCTCGTAGGGTGGAAAACCGCGCAGCGTTTTCCACGGGATAGCCATCCCCCCAAAAAGCGGTGGATGAAAAAAGCATCATCCACCCTACGACTAACGCGCGATGGTACCCACGCTCCCGCGTGGGCACCAATCCAGGGACGCTCCGCGTTCCGTGGCCTGGACGCAGGAGCGTCCACGGCGGCGTTCCCACGCAGAGCGTGGGAACGATCAACGCGCGCAGGGATTTGGCGGGGCAGCGGACTGGCTCCCCTCGCCCATTTATGGGAGAGGGGCTGGGGGAGAGGGCAATAGGCGGAGGCGTAACCTGAACGCTTCGCCAGTCGTAGGGTGGAAAACCACGCAGCGTTTTCCACCAAAAGTCGGTGGATGAAAAAAGCGTCATCCACCCTACGACCAGCCCTCCCCCTACAAGAGGGATGCCGCCTTCCCCGGCGCCTTCGTGGCGACTACAGCGCCAGGCTGTAACCGACGATCACCCGCGTCTCGTCGGCGTCGCGGGCGAAGTCGCTGCGGAAGGTGGCGTTGCGCAGCCGCACGAAGAGGTTCTTCAGCGGCCCGCTCTGCACCACGTACTTCACCTCGCTGTTGCGCTCCCACTCGCCGCCGCGCGCGCTGCTGCCGCTGATGCGCGCATCGTCGCCCTGCACATAGCGGCTCATGAACGTCAGCCCGGGCAGGCCCACGGCCTTGAAGTCGTAGTCGTAGCGCGCCTGCCAGGAACGCTCGTCGGCGTTGGCGAAGTCGTTGATCTGCACGAAGTTGACCAGGTAGGGGTCGCTGCCGTCGACGTAGGCGAAGCCGCTATCGCCGCTCATCTTCTGCGCCGCCAGGCTCAGCTTGTGGCCGCCCAGGGTGTAGCTGAGCAGGCCGTTGAGGGCGCGGTTGTCGACCTCGCCGCCGAGCGCCGCGCCGTCCTCGTCGCTGAGCGACAGACGCAGGTCGGCGCCGAACACGCCGGGGCCGAGCGGCTGGCTAATGAGCAGGCCGAGGAACTGCTGGCGGTACACCTCGTCCAGCCGGGCGAAGTGGTAGCGCGCGGTGAGCCCTTCGGCGAACTGGTAATCGCCGCCGGCGAAGTCGAAGTGCTCGCCGGCGGCGGCGCTGGCGAAGCGGCCGTTCTTGTTGTTCAGGGCGATGTCTTCGCGGTTGCTGGAGTCGCGATCGGTGAACTGGTTCAGGCGACCGCCGCTGAACTGCAGGCCGGCCAGCTCGGCCGAGTCGAGCTGGGTGCCGAAGAAGGTCTGCGGCAGGATGCGCCCGTCGTTGGGCTGCAGGGTCGGCAGGTCGGGGATCAGCGTGCCATAGCGCAACAGGCTCTGCGACAGGCGCAGCTTGGCGGTCAGGCCGAGCTTGGAATATTCGTCCGCCGCGCGGCCGTCGTCATGGGTCGGCAACAGGCCGCTGCCGGTGCGGTCGGGGCTGGAGTCGAGCTTGAGGCCGAGTTGGCCGAGGGCATCCAGGCCGACGCCGACGCTGCCCTCGGTGAAACCCGACTGCAGGTCGAGGATCAGGCCCTGGGCCCACTCCTCGCGCCTGGACTGGCCGGTGCCCTCGCGGAAGTCGCGGTTGAAGTAGATGTTGCGCGCTTCCAGGCGCGCGCTGGCGTCGTCGACAAAGGCCGCCTGACTGAACGGGGCGAAGGCGGAAACACTGCAAGCGAGGCTGATACAGGCGCGCGCGGGGAGCTGCCGGGAGGCAGAAGACATGGGGCGTTCTCCGATCTTGTTGTTATGGTGCGGGGCGCCACCCTGGGCGGCGGCCCATCGTCAGCGGTCGCACGGACCACCGCGGGCACGAGCCTAAGACCGCCAGCTTTCAGCCGGCTTTCAGCGTGAAAGAAACTCCGCCGGCGGCTCCGGCACCGCGGCGAGCCGTTACACTGCCTGGAAACGGGTTGGGGAGGAGTCGCGATGCGCATCCTGCTGGTCGAGGATCATCCGCCGCTGGCCGACAGCGTGGCCGCGGCACTCAAGAGCGGCGGCTGGACGGTGGACGTGCTGGGCGACGGGGTGGCCGCAGACCTGGCGCTGCAGAGCGAGGAGTATGCCCTGGCGATCCTCGACATCGGCCTGCCGCGGCTGGACGGCTTCGAGGTGCTGGCGCGCCTGCGCGGTCGCGGCCAGACCCTGCCGGTGCTGCTGCTGACCGCCCGTGGCGAGGTCAAGGACCGCGTGCACGGCCTCAACCTCGGCGCCGACGACTACCTGGCCAAGCCCTTCGAGCTGGCCGAGCTGGAGGCGCGGGTCAAGGCCCTGCTGCGGCGCAGCCTGCTCGGCGGCGAGCAGAAACAGCAGTGCGGCGCGCTGGTCTACGACCTCGGCACGCGGCGCTTCAGCCTCGCCGGCGAATTCCTCAGCCTCACCGCGCGCGAGCAGGCGGTGCTGGAAGTGCTGATCGCCCGCCCCGGCCGGGTGCTGAGCAAGGAACAGCTGGCCGCCCAGGTGTTCGGCCTGGATCAGGACGCCAGCCCGGACGCCATCGAGATCTACGTGCACCGCCTGCGCAAGAAGCTGGAAGGCAGCGAGGTCGCGATCGTCACCTTCCGCGGCCTCGGCTACCTGCTGGAAGCCCGCAATGCCTGAGCCGGATGAAACGCTCGCGGCGCCGCCTACGCGGGCTGGCAGCCTGCGCGGCGGCCTGCTGCGGCGTCTGGCCCTGCTGCTGGTGCTGCTGGTCCTGGCCAGCGGCCTGAGCGCCTACTGGAACGGCCGCAGCGCCGCCGACACCGCCTACGACCGCACCCTGCTGGCCACCGCGCGGGCGATCGCCGCCGGCCTGCAGGTGCGCGCCGGCAAGCTGCAGGCCGAGGTGCCCTACGCGGCGCTCGACACCTTCGCCTTCGACAGCGCCGGGCGTCTCTACTACCAGGTCAGCGACCCGCAGCAGCACTGGGTGTCCGGCTACGAGAACCTGCCGGCGCCGCCCGCCAAGACCCCGCTGACCCGCGACTACCCGGCGCTGGCGCGCTTCTACGATGCTGACTACCAGGGCCAGAAGGTGCGCGTGGTCAGCCTGCTGCAACCGATCAGCGAGCCACAGCTCAATGGCATGGCCGAGGTGCGCGTGGCCGAGACCGCCCAGGCGCGCGAGCGCATGGCCCGCGAACTGGCGCTGGATACCCTGTGGCGCCTCGGTGCGCTCGGTGGCGCCGCGCTGCTGCTGGTGTGGCTGGCGGTGAGCGCCGCACTGCGGCCGCTGCAGCACCTGCGCCGGGCGGTCGAGGCGCGCCAGCCGGACGACCTGCGGCCGCTGCCGGCGGTCGCGGTGCAGCGCGAACTGCAGCCGCTGGTGGCGGCGCTCAACCATTTCACCGAACGCCTGCGCGAGCAATTCGAGCGCCAGGCGCGCTTCATCGCCGATGCCGCCCATGAACTGCGCACGCCGCTGGCGGCGCTCAAGGCGCGCCTCGAGCTGGGCCTGCGCGGCAGCGAACCGCAAGCCTGGCGCAGCACCCTGGAGGAAGCCGGCCGGCACACCGAACGCCTGACCCAGCTGGCCAATCAGCTGCTGTCGCTGGCACGCATCGAACACGGCGCCCGTGCCATCGCCGAAGGCGGCGCCGCGCGTCTCGACCTCAGCCAGCTGGCCCGTGAGCTGGGCCTGGCGCTGGCGCCGCTGGCCCATCAGCGCGGCGTCGCCCTGGCCCTGGAAGCCGAGCGGCCGGTGTGGATCCACGGCGAGCCGACGCTGCTCAACGAACTGCTCAGCAACCTGCTGGACAACGCCCTGGCGCACACCCCGGCGGGCGGCAACGTGGTACTGCGGGTGTTGCCGCCGGCGCGCCTGGAAGTGGAAGACGACGGTCCGGGGATTCCGCCGGAGGAACGCGACAAGGTGTTCCAGCGTTTCTACCGGCGCCAGCCGCAGAGCGGCGGGGCGGGCCTCGGCCTGGCCATAGTCGGCGAGATCTGCCGCGCCCACCAGGCCAGCATCAGCCTGGATCAGGGCGCGGCGGGCGGGCTACTGATCCGCATCGAGTTCCCGCCGCTGTTGTAGGTTGGCGTTGAGCGCAGCGATAGCCAACGCGCGGCGGGTCGGGCGGCAGATGATGGGTATCGCTGCGCTCAACCCATCCTACGTCTACCGCTCCGTAGCCCGGATGCAATCCGGGAAACCGGCAGCTCCGCTCCCGAATCTCAGCGGCGTACCGGGCGCTTCTGCAATTTGCGCTGCAGGGTGCGCCGGTGCATGCCCAGGGCGCGGGCGGTGGCGGAGATGTTGCCGTCGTGCTCGGCGAGCACGCGCTGGATGTGCTCCCACTGCAGGCGATCGACCGACATGGGGTTTTCCGGCACCAGGCTGTCGAGGTCGGCGTGTTCGGAGACCAGGGCGGTGAGCACGTCGTCGGCGTCGGCCGGCTTGCACAGGTAGTTGGCCGCGCCGCGCTTGATCGCCTCCACCGCGGTGGCGATGCTCGAATAGCCGGTGAGGATCACCACGCGCATCTCGGCGTCCAGTGCCAGCAGTTGCGGCAGCAGCACTAGGCCGGAGTCGCCTTCCATCTTCAGGTCGAGCACCGCGTAGTCGGGCAGGTCGGCCTTGGCCACGGCCAGCCCCTCTTCGGCCGAATTGGCGACGCTGACGCGCAGGCCGCGGCTGGTCATGGCCCGCGCCATGACGCGGGTGAAGGTGGCGTCATCGTCGACCAGCAGCAGATGCGGCTGCTCTTCGCCCTCGGGCAGATTGCTCTCGTCGCTCATGCAGGTGTCCTCAAGGCAAACGGGGCAGGCGCAGCTCGGTGAGCGTGCCGCCCTCTTCATGGTTATACAACTTCACCGAACCGCCGGCACGGGTCACGCTGGCCTGACTGAGGAACAGGCCGAGACCGAAGCCCTTGCCGCCCTTGGTGGTGATAAACGGCTTGCCGATCTGCTCGGCAATCGCCAGCGGCACCCCGACGCCATGGTCGCGGATGCTCAGCACCAGCGTCTCGGCATCCCAGTCGAGGCGGATGTCGAGCTTATCCGGGCAGGCATCGGCGGCGTTGTTGAGCAGGTTGAGCAGCGACTGGGTCAGATCGGCCGGCGGCTGCAGGCGCGGCACCGTGCCCTGGCCGAGGCACTGGTAGCGGTAGGTGGCTTCCGGGCGCATCAGGTGCCAACGGTTCAGCGTGCTCTCCAGCCACTGCACCACGGGCTGCTCGACCACCGCCTGGCGGCGGTCGGCCTCGGCGGCGCGCACCAGATGCTGCAGGCTGTCCTTACACAGGCGCACCTGCTCCTGCAGCACACCGAGGTCTTCCTGCAGCAGCGGGTCGGCGTGTTCACGGCGCAGCTCCTTGATCAGCACGCTCATGGTCGCCAGCGGCGTGCCCAACTCGTGGGCGGCGCCGGCGGCCTGGGTGGCGACGGCAAGCAGCTGCTGGTCGCGCAGGTCTTCCTCGCGGCGCTGCGCGCGCACCTGCTCCTGGCGGCGCAGCTCCTCGGCCATCTTCGCGGCGAAGAAGGTGATCAGCGCCGCGGCCATGGCGAAGCTCAGCCACATGCCATAGATCAGCAGCTTCTCGCGCTCGATCAGCTGCATCTCCAGCGGGTGGTAGAACACCAGCAGCAGGGTGTAGCTGGCCAGGGCCAGGCCGGAAAGCAGCACCGAGTAGAACCACGGCAGGGTCGCCGCGGCAATGGTCAGCGGCACCAGGTAATAGGAGACGAAGGGGTTGGTCGAGCCGCCCGAGTAGTACAGCAGCACGCTGTGGATGATCAGGTCGCAGGCCAGCTGCACCGCGTATTCCAGCTCGGTGACCGGCCATGGCCCGCGCAGCCGTAGAGCGGTCAACCCGCAGAGCACCGCCGAGACGCCGAGGGTGACGCTCAATGCCAGCCACGGCAGGTCGAGGAAACCGGAGCGGTAGGCGAAACCCACCGAGCCGGCCTGGGCGGCCAGCACCAGAATGCGGATCAGGGTCAGGCGCCAGAGGTTCTGGTGGCTGGCGGACAGCAGTTGCGCGGGTTCGAGCATAGGGTCTCCGAGTCTCGAACGAGTATACCCAAGCCCCCGGAGCTGCCGCCCGTCTGCGGCAAAGCGCCGCAGACGATTGGGCCAAACAGCCCCTCTCCCTAACCCTCTCCCGTAAACGGGAGAGGGGGCTGGTAAGGAGGTGACTGCGAGCAACCCGACCATATAGGCCCATGCGCCGCTCGGGCTGTCCTATCGATACCCCCCTGAACCACTCGCCCCCTCGACTATTGATGGGAGACGACTGCATGGATGCAGTAGATAGGGCGACGCAGGAAGCCAAAGCCGAGGGACCGGGGGAGCGGGCAAGCCGGCAGCACCACGCCAGCCCTGCGAAAAAACCCAAAAGAATTGAACCCGCGTTAACCCGGACAGTCCCAACGCCCCGTCTAAGCTCGGGTAGTCCCAATTACAGGAGTTCGTTATGCCCACTCTCACCCGCCTGACCGCCGCCCTGGCGCTCTGCGCCGCCACCCTCGCCAGCCTGCCGCTGCACGCCGAAGAGCTGCGCTACAACCAGATCGCCCTGCGTGCCGAGGTCAGCCAGGACGTCGCCCACGACCTGATGCACGTCACCCTCTACAGCGAGGCGCAGGACAGCGATCCGGGCAAGCTCGCGGCGACCGTCACCGCCAACCTCAACCGCGCCGTGGAGCGGGCCCGCAAGGAGCAGAAGGTCAGCGTCAGCCTCGGCAGCCGCAACAGCTACCCGATCTACGACAAGGACGGGCAGAAGATCACCGGCTGGCGCGAACGCGCCGAGCTGCGCCTGGAAAGCGCCGACTTCGCCGCGCTGTCGCAGCTCACCGGCGAACTGCTCGGCGAGCTGAAGATGGCCAGCATGGACTTCGCCATTTCCAAACCGAGCCGCAAGAAGAGCGAGGACGCCTTGCTCAAGCAGGCCGTGACTGCCTTCCAGGAACGCGCCCAGCTGGCCACCGCGGCGCTCGGCGGCAAGGGCTACAAGCTGGTCAGCCTCAACCTCAACAGCGCCGGCTTCCGCCCGTTGATGGTGCAGCGCATGGATGCGGCGCCGGCGGCCATGTCGATGGGCAAGATGGAGGCCCAGCAGATCGAGGCCGGCACCAGCGAGGTGACGGTCAACGCCGATGGTGTCATCGAGGTGCAGATGCCCTGAGCGAATCCGGGCGCCGCCACGGCTGGCGGCGCCCCGGTCGGCAGCGTTGCCGCACGGCGACAGTCATTTACAGCTTCTACACTCATTCCCTACAGCGCCTGCAGGCGGCATAGCCCTGCATGGCTTCTCGCAAGACCGCCCTCAAGCTCACCGCCACAAGATGAGGTGAACATGCGCAAGAATGCCGTCATCCAAGCGTTGATTGCCGCCGGGCTGCTCGCCAGCGCGCCGCTCGTCAACGCCGCCAGCACCCTGGTGTTCTGCTCCGAAGGCAGCCCCGCCGGCTTCGACCCCGGCCAGTACACCACCGGCACCGACTTCGACGCCTCCGCCGAAACCGTGTTCAATCGCCTGACCCAGTTCGAGCGCGGCGGCACCGCGGTGATTCCCGGCCTGGCCGAGAAGTGGGAAGTTTCCACCGACGGCAAGCGCTACACCTTCCACCTGCGCCCGGGCGTGAAGTTCCACACCACCGAGTACTTCAAGCCGACGCGCACGTTCAACGCCGACGACGTGCTGTTCACCTTCCAGCGCATGCTCGACAAGAACCACCCGTTCCGTAAGGCCTACCCCACCGAATTCCCCTACTTCACCGACATGGGCATGGACGCCAACATCGCCAAGGTCGAGAAAGTCGATGACCTGAGAGTGCAGTTCAGCCTCAACCAGGTGGATGCCGCCTTCATCCAGAACCTGGCGATGAGCTTCGCCTCGATCCAGTCCGCCGAGTACGCCGAGCAGTTGCTGAAAGCCGGCAAGGCCGCCGACATCAACCAGAAGCCGGTCGGCACCGGCCCCTTCGTGTTCAAGCGCTACCAGAAGGACGCGCAGATCCGCTTCAGCGCCAACAAGGACTACTGGATCCCCGACGAGGTGAAAGTCGACAACCTGATCTTCGCCATCAACACCGACGCCTCGGTGCGCATGCAGAAGCTCAAGGCCGGCGAATGCCAGGTCACCCTGTTCCCCCGCCCGGCCGACCTGGAAGCGCTGAAGAAAGATCCGAAGCTGAACATGCCGTCACAGCCCGGCTTCAACCTCGGCTATATCGCCTACAACGTCACCCACAAGCCGTTCGACCAGCTCGAAGTGCGCCAGGCGCTGGACATGGCGGTGAACAAGCAAGCCATCATCGGCGCCGTCTACCAGGGCGCCGGCCAGCTGGCGGTGAACGGCATGCCGCCGACCCAGTGGTCCTACGACGAGACCATCAAGGATCCCGCCTACAACCCGGCCAAGGCCAAGGTGCTGCTGCAGCAGGCCGGCCTGGCCGAAGGCACCGAGATCACCCTGTGGGCCATGCCGGTGCAGCGCCCGTACAACCCCAACGCCAAGCTGATGGCCGAGATGCTGCAGGCCGACTGGGCCAAGATCGGCATCAAGGCGAAGATCGTCAGCTACGAATGGGGCGAGTACATCAAGCGCGCCAAGGGCGGCGAGCATGACGCCATGCTGATCGGCTGGAGCGGCGACAACGGCGACCCGGACAACTGGCTGGGCACCCTCTACGGCTGCGACGCGGTGGCCGGCAACAACTTCTCCAAGTGGTGCGACCCCCTCTACGACAAGCTGATCAAGGAAGCCAAGGCCACCTCCGAGCAGGCCAAACGCATCGAGCTGTACAAGCAGGCCCAGCACATCCTCAAGGAACGGGTGCCGATCACCCCGATCGCCCACTCCACGGTGTACCAGCCGATGCGCAAGAACGTGCAGGACTTCAAGATCAGCCCGTTCGCGCTGAACGCCTTCTACGGCGTCAGTCTCGGCAAATAAGCCTGGACGGAGACAAGTACCGGGGGTTAGCCGCGCAGCGTCGTAACCCACCATCGATGGCACGAGGGGTTGCCGACCTGACGGCCTGGTTGGTGGGTTACGCCTTCGGCTAACCCACCCTACGCGTTGCAGGCGACGACCCACCCTTAGCGCCCTGCGCCAACACCCGCAAGGATTGCCCATGCCCCGAAGTTTGCTGTGCCTGGCGCTGTGTCTGCCCCTGCAGCTGTGGGCCGGGCAGTCCCTGGTGGTGTGCACGGAAGCGGCGCCGGAAGGCTTCGACATCGTCCAGTACACCGCCGCCACCACTGCCGATGCCGCCGCGGAGACGCTGTTCGACCGCCTGGTGCAGTTCGCCCCCGGCACCACGCGGATCGTGCCGGCGCTGGCGCAAAGCTGGGAAATCTCCGCCGATGGTTTGAGCTACACCTTCCGCCTGCGCGCTGGCGTGCAGTTCCATCACACGCCCTGGTTCACCCCGAGTCGGCCGTTCGACGCCGACGACGTGCTGTGGAGTTTCCAGCGCCAACTCGACCCGCAGCACCCCTGGCACACGCTGTCGCCGCGCGGTTTTCCCTATGTCGAGTCGATGGCCCTCGGGCAGCTGATCGCGCGCATCGACAAGCTCGACGCCCAGCACGTGCGCTTCGTCCTCAAGCACCCCGAGGCGCCATTCCTCGCCGACCTGGCGATGGGCTTCGCCTCGATCTACTCGGCCGAATACGCCGCACAGCTGCTGCAGGCCGGCACGCCCGAACGGCTCAACAGCCAGCCGGTCGGCACCGGTCCGTTCGTCTTCGAGCGCTACGCCAAGGACGCGCAGATCCGCTATCGCGCCAACCCGGACTACTGGGCCGGCAAGCCGCCGCTCGACAAGCTGCTGTTCGCCATCACCCCCGATCCCAACGTGCGCGTGCAGCAGGTCAAGGCCGGCGCCTGCCAGGTGGCGCTGTACCCCAAGCCCACCGATGTGCCGGCGCTGCGCCAGGAGCCCAAGCTGCGCCTGGGCGAGCAGGAGGCGCTGATGATCGCCTACGTCGCCCTCAACACCCGTCATCCGCCGCTGGATGACGTGCGCGTGCGCCAGGCCATCAACCTCGCCTTCGACAAGCAGGCCTATATCCGCGCCCAGTACGGCGAGGGCGCCGCCAGCCCGGCGGTGAACCCCTACCCGCCGAGCCTGCTCGGCTACAACGGCGCGATCGCGCCCTGGCCGCACGACCCCGCACGCGCCAAGCGCCTGCTGGCCGAAGCCGGGCACGCGAGCGGCTTGAAGCTGTCGATCTGGACCCGCCCCGGCGGCGGGCCGACCAACCCCAACCCCGGCATCGGCGCGCAGATGCTGCAGGCCGACCTCGCCGCCATCGGCATCCAGGCCCAGATCCGCGTCTACGAGTGGGGCGAGCTGATCAAGCGCGCCAAGCACGGCGAGCACGATCTGGTGTTCATGGGCTGGGTCGGCGACAACGGCGATCCGGACAACTTCCTCACCCCCAACCTGTCCTGCGCCGCGGCCAAGAGCGGAGAGAATCAGGCCGGCTGGTGCAACCCGCAATTCGACGCGCTGATCCGCCAGGCCCGGCAAAGCCGCGAACAGGGCGAACGCGCCGCGCTGTATCGTCAGGCCCTGGAAATCTTCCACGAGCAGGCACCGTGGATTCCCCTCGCCCATCCGAAGCTGTTCATCCTGTTCAGCCCGGAGGTCGAGGGCTTGCGCATGAGCCCGCTCGGCTCGAACAATTTCGCCAGAGTTAGGCGACAATCGCCGCCGCCCGCGGTCGACCATAACCCCTAGGGTGGATTAGCCGCGCAGCGGCGTAATCCACCGCCGCGCCAGGAGAGTCGCCAGCCAACCATTGACGGATTAGGCTGCGCTAATCCGCCCCACATGACTGGAGTAGCCGTCACCATGCTGTCCTTTATCGCCCGCCGGCTGGGACTGCTGATTCCGACCTTCTTCGGCGTCACCCTGCTGACCTTCGCGCTGATTCGCCTGATCCCCGGCGACCCGGTGGAAGTGATGATGGGCGAACGCCGGGTCGACCCGCAGATGCACGCCGAAGCCATGCACCGCCTCGGCCTCGACAAGCCACTGGCCGCGCAGTACCTCGATTACATCGGCCAGCTCGCCCAGGGCGACCTCGGTGAATCGCTGCGCACCCGCGAAGGCGTATGGAGCGAATTCCTCGCCCTGTTCCCGGCCACCCTGGAACTGGCCATCGCCGCCCTGCTGTTCGCCGGCACCCTAGGCCTGCTGGCCGGGGTGATCGCCGCGCTGAAGCGCGGCTCACTGTTCGATCACGGGGTGATGGGCATCTCCCTGGCCGGCTATTCGATGCCGATTTTCTGGTGGGGTCTGCTGCTGATCATGTTCTTCTCCGTGTGGCTGGGCTGGACGCCGGTGTCCGGGCGCATCGACCTGCTCTACGACATCGAGCCGCGGACCGGCTTCATGCTCATCGATACGCTGCTCTCGGAAGAACCAGGCGCCTTCGTCGACGCCCTCAGACACCTGATCCTGCCGGCCATCGTGCTCGGCACCATCCCGCTGGCGGTGATCGCACGGATGACCCGCTCGGCGATGCTCGAAGTGCTGCGCGAGGACTACATCCGCACCGCCCGCGCCAAGGGCCTGTCGCCGGCGCGGGTGGTGTTCGTGCATGGCCTGCGCAACGCGCTGATCCCGGTCATCACGGTGTTCGGCCTGCAGGTCGGCGCGCTGCTCTCCGGCGCGGTGCTGACCGAGACCATCTTCTCCTGGCCGGGCATCGGCAAATGGCTGATCGAGGCGATCGGCGCGCGCGACTACCCAGTGGTGCAGAACGGCATCCTGCTGATCGCCTGCCTGGTGATCCTGGTCAACTTCGTCGTGGATATCCTCTACGGCCTGGTCAACCCGCGCATTCGCCATCAGCGCTGAGGAGCGTCGCATGCCCATCCAGCCACGCCAAACCGCTCTATGTAGGAGCGAATTCATTCGCGATCAGGCCGCCACCGCGTGGCCTAGCTTCGCGGATAAATCCGCGCCTACAAGGGCCCGCAGCGCCGCGCAAACACGGGTTGCACCGGGCTGTTTCAGCTTCGATCGGGAGACCCTGCGATGACTTCTGCGGTGACCGATCAGGCCCTGCTCTACCCCTCGCCGTTGAAGGAGTTCTGGCAGGCCTTCGCGCATAACAAGGGCGCCGTCGGCGGGCTGGCCTTCATGCTCTTGATCCTGATCTGCGCGCTGTTCGCGCCGTGGCTCGCCCCGCACGATCCCAGCGAGCAGTTCCGCGACTTCCTCCTCACCCCGCCGGCCTGGCTGGAGGGCGGCCAGGCGCAGTTCCTGCTCGGCACCGACGAGCTCGGCCGCGACCTGCTCTCCAGGCTGATCCACGGCGCGCGCCTGTCGCTGCTGATCGGCCTGAGCTCGGTAGTGCTGTCGCTGCTGCCCGGCGTGCTGCTCGGCCTGGTCGCCGGTTTCTTCCCGCGCCTGCTCGGCCCGGCGATCATGCGCCTGATGGACATCATGCTGGCCCTGCCGGCGCTGCTGCTGGCGGTGGCCATCGTCGCCATCCTCGGCCCCGGGCTGATCAACACGGTGATCGCCATCGCCGTGGTGTCGCTGCCGTCCTACGTGCGCCTGACCCGCGCCGCGGTGCTGAGCGAACTGACCCGCGACTACGTCACCGCCGCGCAGTTGGCGGGAGCGGGCCCAATGCGCCTGATGTTCGTCAGCGTGCTGCCCAACTGCATGGCGCCGCTGATCGTGCAGGCCACCCTGAGCTTCTCCTCGGCCATTCTCGATGCCGCCGCGCTGGGCTTCCTCGGCCTCGGTGTGCAGCCGCCGACGCCCGAGTGGGGCACCATGCTGGCCTCGGCGCGCGACTACATCGAGCGCGCCTGGTGGGTGGTGTCGCTGCCCGGCCTGACCATCCTGCTCAGCGTGCTGGCGATCAACCTGATGGGCGACGGCCTGCGCGACGCGCTCGACCCGCGCCTGAAGAATGTCCAGTGAGGTGCCAGGGATGAACAGTCGAGTAGCCCGGATGCAATCCGGGGGAACCAGGCCCCAAAGTCCCGGATTGCATCCGGGCTACCCCCCCTCTCCCGTTTACGGGAGAGGGGCCGGGGGAGAGGGCAAACCGGCGCCTGAGTCGCCAGCCGCCCTCTCCCCAGCCCTCTCCCATGAATGGGCGAGGGGGCAGTCCGTGCATAAGAGAACGCCCTGATGAGCCTCCTCGATATCCAAAACCTCAGCGTGCGCTTCGGCGACGCCAGCGCCGTGCCGGTGGTCGACGGCCTCGACCTCAGCGTCGACCAGGGCGAGGTGCTGGCCATAGTCGGCGAGTCCGGCTCCGGCAAGTCGGTGACCATGCTCGCCCTGCTCGGCCTGATCGACCCGCCCGGCCGGGTGACGGCGGACGCCCTGCGGTTCGACGGCACCGACATGCTGCGCCTCAAGGGCAGGCAGCGCCGGCACATAGTCGGCAAGGACCTGGCGATGATCTTCCAGGACCCGATGAGCGCGCTCAACCCCAGCTATACCGTGGGTTTCCAGATCGAGGAAGTGCTGCGCCAGCACCTCGGCCTCAAGGGCCAGGCCGCCCGCCAGCGCGCCCTGGAACTGCTCGAGCGGGTGGAGATCCCGGCCGCCGCCAGCCGCCTGCGGGCCTACCCGCACCAGCTCTCCGGCGGCATGAGCCAGCGCGTGGCGATTGCCATGGCGATCGCCGCCGAACCCAAGCTGCTGATCGCCGACGAACCGACCACCGCGCTGGACGTGACCATCCAGGCGCAGATCATGGATCTGCTGCTCGACCTGCAGCGCGACCGGGGCATGGCCCTGGTGCTGATCACCCACGACCTCGCCGTGGTCGCGGAAACCGCCCAGCGCGTGTGCGTGATGTACGCCGGCCAGGCGGTGGAAATCGGCGAGGTGCCGCGCCTGTTCGACGCGCCGACCCACCCCTATACCGAGGCGCTGCTCAAGTCGATTCCCGAGCACTGCCTGGGCGACCGCCGGCTGTCGACCCTGCCCGGCATAGTCCCCGGCCGCTACGACCGCCCGCACGGCTGCCTGCTGGCACCGCGCTGCCCCTATGCGCAGGCCCACTGCCACGCCCAGCGTCCGACTCTGGACGCCCACGCCCATGGCGCGGTGCGCTGCTTCTATCCGCTCAACCTCAGCGAGGAGGCCCGATGACCGGTGTACCGACCCCCGAAGTGGTGCTCACCGCCCGCGAGCTGACCCGCCACTACGAAATCTCCCGCGGCCTGTTCAAGCCGCACGCCACGGTGCGCGCGCTGAATGGCGTGTCCTTCGAATTGACGGCGGGCAAGACCCTGGCGGTGGTCGGCGAATCCGGCTGCGGCAAATCCACCCTGGCGCGCGCCCTGACCCTGATCGAGCAACCGACTTCCGGCTCGCTGCAGATCGCCGGCCAGGAGGTCACCGGCGCCAGCAAGGCCGAGCGCAAGCAGCTGCGCCGCGACGTGCAGATGGTGTTCCAGAACCCCTACGCCTCGCTCAACCCGCGGCAGAAGATCGGCGACCAGCTGGCCGAGCCGCTGCTGATCAACACCCCGCTGTCGCGCGCCGAGCGCCGCGAGCGGGTGCAGGCGATGATGCAGCAGGTCGGCCTGCGCCCCGAGCATTACCAGCGCTACCCGCACATGTTCTCCGGCGGCCAGCGCCAGCGCATCGCCCTGGCGCGGGCGATGATGCTCAATCCCAAGGTGCTGGTGGCCGACGAACCGACCTCGGCGCTGGACGTGTCGATCCAGGCCCAGGTGCTCAACCTGTTTATGGACTTACAAGAGCAGTACGGCACCGCCTACGTGTTCATCTCCCACAACCTGGCGGTGGTCCGCCACGTGGCCAACGAGGTGCTGGTGATGTACCTCGGCCGCCCGGTGGAGATCGGCTCCAGCGCGCGCATCTATGCCCGCCCGCTGCACCCCTACACCCAGGCGCTGCTGTCGGCGACCCCGACGATCCATCCCGATCAGCTGAAGCCGAAGATCAAGATTGTCGGCGAACTGCCCAACCCCCTCGACCCGCCGCCCGGCTGCGCCTTCCACAAGCGCTGCCCCTATGCGACCGAGCGCTGCCGGGTCGAAGTGCCGGAACTGCGCCTGCTGGATGCGCGGCAGGTGGCCTGCCACCATGCCGAGACGATCAACGCCTGACGGACAACGCCCTCTTCCTCCGGGAGAGGGCTGGGGTGAGGGGTGAAAAGCGGTGCTGCCTACGGGCGGCCGAAGAACCGATAGAACTCGCGCAGTTCCGCCTGGGCGTCGGCGATGCTCACCTGGGTGAAGCGCAGCCTCTGCTGTGCCGGGCATTGCGCCAGGCGGTTGAGATCGAGCGGGTGCAGCCAGCCGAGCACGGGATAACCGCCCATGGTCTGGTGGTCGGCCAGGAGGATGATCGGCTGGCCGTCCGGCGGCACCTGGATGGCGCCGCGGCTCATGCCCAGGGACCACTGCCGCTGCGGCGCCTGTAGCGGCTCGCCCTGCAGGCGCGCGCCCATGCGATCGGACTGTGGGCTGAGCCGCCAACCCTGGCTAAAGAAGGCCCGCAGCTGCTCGGCGGCGAACTCCAGCGCATCGCCACCGGTGATCACCCGCAGCAATGGCGCCACGCGATAGTCCGGCTGGTAGGGCCAGGGTACGCTGGCCGTGCACTCGAAACTGGCCGCCGCACAGGGCAGCAGATCGCCGGTGGCCAGCTTGGCGCCCTGCCCTGCCAAACCGCCCAGGCCTTCACGCACCTGGGTGCTGACACTGTCGAGCACCAGGCTGACGCGAAAGCCACCCGCCACCGCCAGGTAGGCACGCTGGCCGCTGCGGGCAAAACCCAGCTTGAGGCGCTGGCCGGCGCGCAGCGGAAAGCGCGACCAAGCCGGCAGCGGCACGCCATCGACAGTGGCCGGCAACTCGGCTCCGGTCAGTGCCAGCCAGGTATCGACCCGGCTCTGCAACTCCACATCGCCCAGGGCGATCTCCAGCAACGGCGTGCCCCAGGGGTTGTCCAACAGGCGATTGGCCCAGGCCGCGGCATGCCAATCCAGCGCTCCGCTCGGCGACACGCCGAGATGCTGCCAGCCGTGCCGGCCGCCGTCTTGCAACAGGCTCAGCGGCCCCGGCCTGAGCACCAGCAGGCCACTCACGACTGGCCGCCTGCGGCGCGGTAAGTGGCCTCGTCGATGGGCAGGAAACGCACTCGATCACCCACGGCCAGCGGACAGGGCGGCGTCGCGTGCACATCGAACAGCGTCCAGGGGCACAGACCGAGCAGATGCCAGCCACCGGGCGAGGCCTGCGGATAGATCGCCGTCTGCCGTTCGGCGATGGCCAGGCTGCCGGCCGGCACCCGCGTGCGTGGCGTGGCGTGGCGCGGCAAAACCAGGCGCGGGTGCAGTTCGCCGAGATAGGCAAAGCCCGGGGCGAAGCCGATGGCGCCGACGCGGTACTCGGTGGCACTGTGCAGCTCGATCACCTGGCCGATGCTCAGACCACAGGCGCTGGCCACTTCGGCCAGGTCCGCGCCGGCGTACCACACCGGTATCTCGTGCAGCCGCGCCGGTGTGGCGGCCGGCGGTTCGGCCATCCAGCGTTCCAGCAGCGGGGTCAGGCGCTCGGCCAGTTGCACATGGTCGGTACGCAACAGGTCGTAGTGCAGCAGCAAGGTGGTCCAGCCGGGCACCAGGTCGGTGAGCAGCGGCCCCAGCTCACGGCGGACATGTTCGGCCAGCGCGGCGATGCGTTGCGGCAGATGCACGTCCGGCGCCTCGGCCAGCACCAGCAACAGGGCCTCGGCCCCGGCCGGCTCCAGGCGGATCATGCGGCGTCCAGTTGCGCGCGCAGGCGGCGCAGCACGGCCAGTGACTCGGGGTTGTCGCCATGCACGCAGAGGCTGTCGGCCTGGAGCTGCAAGGGCTTACCGTCGAGATCGGCGAACGGCTGACCACGGGCGATGCTCAGGGCCTGGCTGAGAGTCCGCTCGGGGTCCTGGTGCACCGCCCCGGCCAGGCGCCGCGGCGCCAGCTGGCCGTCAGCCAGGTAGGCGCGGTCGGCGAAGGCTTCGAACAACAGCGGCACGCCGACCGCCGCGGCCAGGCGCCGCTCGCGGCTGTTGTCGGCCAGGGCCAGGACCATCAGCGGCAAGTCCCGGCGGAAACTGGCGCAGGCGCGCAACACCGCGTCGAGCAACTCGTCGTCGCGCACCAGGTCGTTGTACAGCGCGCCATGCGGCTTGACGTAGGCAAGCTGGGTGCCGGCGGCCTGGCAGAAGGCGTCCAGCGCGCCGAGTTGGTAGAGCACCAGGGCCTCCACTTCCTCCGCCGAGCAGGCCAGGTGGCGGCGACCGAAGCCGGCCAGGTCGGGGTAGGACGGGTGGGCGCCGATGCTCACCCCGTGCTGCACCGCCAGGGCGACGGTGCGCTGGATGGTCAGCGGGTCGCCGGCGTGAAAGCCGCAAGCCAGGTTGGCCTGATCGATCAGCGGCATGGCATGGGCGTCGTCGCCCATGCGCCAGGCGCCGAAACTTTCGCCCATGTCGCAGTTGAGAAGAATGCGGGTAGTCATGGGGAGAATTATGGCGGAATTCACCGCAGCGCGGTTGTAGGAGCTGGCTGGCGATCAGCGACCACACAAGCGCATCGCCAGCGAGCGGGCGGGCTCCTACAGTTTCGTAGGGTGGATGGCGCTTTGCACATCCACCGGCTTTTGGTGGAAAACGCTGCGCGGTTTTCCACCCTACGGCGTACGGAAACCACAGCCCGTAGGATGGGTTGAGCGTAGCGATACCCATCATGGCGTTTCGATGGGTATCGCAGGCTCAACCCATCCTACGACTCAATAGACGTCGCGGCGGTAACGGCCTTCCTCGGTCAATTGCTGGACGGCGACATCGCCCAGCACTTTGCGCAGCACTTGGTCGACGCCAGCGGCCATGCCTTCGAGGCTGCCGCAGACATAGATCGCCGCGCCGTCAGCCACCCAGTTGCACAGCTCAGCAGCGGCTTGGCGCAGATCGTCCTGCACGTAGCGCTTCTGCGCCTGATCGCGGGAGAAGGCCAGATCCAGGCGCGCCAAGGATCCATCCGCCAGCCAGCCCTGCAGCTCATCGCGGCAGTAGAAATCGTGGGCGGCGTTGCGCTCGCCGAACAGCAGCCAGTTGCGCGACTGTCCGGCGGCGATGCGCGCCTTGAGCAGGGCGCGCAGACCCGCCAGGCCGCTGCCGTTGCCGATCAGCAGCAGCGGACGGTCGTCTTCCGGGGCATGGAAGGCGCTGTTGCGCCGCACCCGGGCTAGCAACTCGTCGCCCAGCCCTGCCTCGCGGGTTAGCCAGCCGGAGCCGAGGCCGAGGCGGCCGTCGGCATGCCGCTCCTGACGCACGATCAGCTCCAGCGCGCCGTCCGCAGGCAACGAGGCGATCGAGTAGTCGCGCGCGCCCAGTTCGGCCCGGTTGCGCGGCAGTACTTCGAGCAGGTCGCCGGCCTGCCAGTCGGCGCCGGCCGGCGCCTGCAGACGCAGCAGATAGGTCGGCGCGCCGGCGCTGCCAGGGTTCAGGCAGGCGCGACCGAGCAGGCGCCAGGCAGCGAAGGGCCGTTCGGCCGGCACCTGCAGGGCCACGCCGCTGAGCTGGCCAAGCTGGCGCTGCCAGGCGTCGAGCGCCGCGGCATCGCCGCTGTCCACCTCCACCGGGGCGAACAGGCTGCTGGCGCCCTGACGACCGAGCCAGTCGTGCAGGCGGCGGGCGAAGCCGCAGAAGTCCTGGTACTGGCGATCACCGAGGGCGAGCACGGCGTAACTGAGGTGGCCCAGGCCGAGCTCGCGGCCGAGCAACTGGCGCTCGAAGCCGCGGGCGCTGTCCGGCGACTCGCCATCGCCGAAGGTGCTGACCACGAACAGCGCCTTGTGCGCCTGGCGCAGGCCCTGCGCGTCCAGCTTGGCCAGCGGCCGCACCTGCACCGGTTGACCGGCGGCCTGCAGCTGGCCGGCGGCCTGCCAGGCCAGCTGCTCGGCCAGGCCACTCTGGCTGGCGAAACCGATCAGCCAACCCTCACCGTCGCTGCGGACATCGCCACGCGCCGCGCGGATCGCGCGCTTCTTGCGCCGGCGGTCGAGATACAGCAGCCAGCCGGTGATGGCGAACAGCGGCATCGCCGCGCTGGCGAGCAGCATCAGGATGCGCCCGGGCAGGCCGAAGTATTCGCCGACGTGCAAGGCATAGACGCTGGTCAGCAGCTGCGCCTTGAAGCTCTTGTCGGCGTAGCGCTCGTGGCGGGCGACCTGGCCGCTGGCCGGGTCGAGCTGGATCTGGTTGAGCGCGCGCGGGTGCTCGGCATCGGCGAGCAGGTAGAACACCGTCGCCGGTTGCCCGCCGACCGGCGGCAGGCGCAGGTTGTAGGCGGTCATCTGCGGCCCGGCGGCAGTCTGGATGCTCTGCCACACTGCCGCATAGTCGACCACCAGCGGCGGCCCGGACGGCGCCGGCATGCCGCGCCCGCCCTGGCGGCCCTCGCCGCGACGCTCGCCGGGCTTGCCGCGCTGTTCGCCGGCCGGCGCATCGGCGAGCAGCTTGTTCAGCCCCTCGCGATACCAGTCGTAGGACCAATACAGGCCGGTCACGGCGGCCAGCAGGTAGAACAGCAGGCACCAGGTGCCGGCCACCGCGTGTAGGTCCCAGTTGAAGCTGCGGCCCTTGCGCGCCCAGTCCAGGGTCAGCCAGGCGCGCCAGTTGCCGGCCTGGCGCGGCCAGCGCAGGTACAGCCCGGACAGGCAGAAGAACAGCAGCGCCAGGGTGCTGGCGGCGGTGATCTGCTTGCCGGTCTCGCCCATGGCGAGGAAGCGGTGCAGCTGCAGCATCAGCTCGAAGAACTGCTGGCCCGTGGGCTCACCGAGCAGTTCACCGCTGTAGGGATCGAAATAACGCATCGGCCCGCGCCGCTCGCCCGCGGGCGGGGTGAAGAACACTCGCGCGGCGCTGTCGCCGCGGGGGTCGACCCACAGCCCGGACACCGTCTTGCCGGCCGCCGCCTCGAGCTTGGGCACCAGCTCGGCCGGCGGCAGCACGCCGGACTCACGGACCTGGACGCGCAGGGTGTCCGGGTTGAGCGCGCGCATGATCTCGCCCTCGAAGCTGTAGAGGGCGCCGGTCACGCCCATCAGGGCGAGGACCAGACCGGCGGTGATGCCGAAGAACCAGTGCAGTTGGAAGAGGATTTTCTTGAACACGACGCCTTCACCTTGATCTGTCCTGCCGACATAACAGGACGGTGCAAATTCTATTTGAGAACTTCTTGCACTTGGGAGCCTTTACCGAATGCTTACTCAACGCCACAAAAATGAAAAAACCCGCCAGACATGCTGCCTGGCGGGGCTTGTGTATCAACTCGCGTTAGAAGTGCACGTTGGTGCTGAACAACGCGGTACGCCCGGCCGCCTGGTTGGCGAAGTGGCTGGTGAAGGCCTTGTCGTAGTAGACCTCGTCGGTGAGGTTCTGCACGTTCAGCTGCAGGTCGACGTTCTTGGTCAGCTGGTAGCTGGCCATTGCGTCGTAGCGCCAGTAGGACTCGACGTACAGGGTGTTGGCGACGTTGCCCCACACATCGTCGACGTAGAACGCACCGCCGCCGACGGTCAGCTTCGGCATGAGCTCGTAGGTGGTCCACAGGCTGAAGCTGTTCTTCGGCACGTTGGGGATTTCGTTGCCGTTGCTGGTGTTGGTCACGAAGATCGGCGCGGCGGTGGTGCCGATATTCAGGTTGCCGCCATCGACCAGTTCGCTGTCGAGGTAGCTGTAGCCAGCGAACACTTGCCACTTGTCGGTCAGCTTGCCGGTGGCGCTCAGCTCGATGCCGTCAACCCGCGTCGTGCCAGCGTTCTGGAAGGTGTTGGCGTCAATCTGGATGCGCGCGTTGTCCTTCTCGGTACGGAAGATCGCTGCAGTCAGCGACAGGCGATTGTCGAGCACGTCCCACTTGGTCCCCAGCTCGTAGTTCTTGGTGTCTTCCGGCTCCAGTTCGTTGTTCACCGTGGACGCAGTCAGCGGGTTGCCGTCGGTGCCTTCGCCGATCATCGCGCCGGGCGGCGTCGACGAGGTGGCGTAGGACACGTAGACGCTGCCGTTCTCGCGCGGTTTCCAGACCAGGCCGATCTGGCCGTTCCAGAAATTGCTGTCGTTGGAGAGCTTGGTCACGCCGGTCGCCGCGGTGGTCTTGGCGTCCGTATCGAAACTGTCGTAGCGCAGGCCGAGGTTGAGCAGCCACTGCGGATCCAGCTCAATGGTGTCGAAGCCATAGATGGAGCGGGTATCGGCAGTGGTGTCGGTGCCCAGATAGTTGCGCGCGACACTGCCGTTCCACGGATCGTCCGGGTTGGGATTGCTCAGCGAGGTGCAGTTGTAGCCGCTGGGCGCGCCGATTGTGGCCAGGGTGCAGTTGGTGCTGGAAGGCACTGCGGCGGTGATCGGAGTCCGCGGCGTGGTATCGGTGTTCACCGTGTAACTGGAACGGTCCGATTCTTCGCGGCTGAACTCGATGCCGGTCGAGAAGCTGTTATTGAAGCCGGCCAGCTGGAATTCGCCGAACAGATCGGTCTGGTTGGTGGTGGTCGCGGTATTGCCGACGCGGCTGTTGGCGCGGCGCCACAGCGAGCCGTTGCGCACGTTGCCCTTGCTATCGTCCGGCTGGGTCAGGATGTAGTCCTGCATGCTGTTGCCGTGGCGCAGGGTGTTCTTGATGGTCAGCGAATCGTTGAGGTCGTGCTCGATGGCGAAGGTGGCGATGTCCGCGCGGGTCTTGCGGAAGTCGCGGTTGGTCAGGCCATAGAAATTGCTGCTGTCGCCGCCGTCGGTGGGTTTGTCCGGGCTCGCCGCGGTATGCGTGGTACCCACGGAGTAACCATAGGGGATCCCCGAATCGGGCAGGTCGTTGCTTTCCATGTGGTAGAAGTCGAGGTTCACCCGGGTCGGTGTACCCAGCCCGAAGGCCAGCGACGGTGCGATGCCCCAGCGGTCGTAGTTGACCTTGTCACGCCCCGCCACGTTGCTCTCGTGGCTCATCAGGTTGAGACGGCCCGCGGCGGTATCGGTGAACTGGTAATTGCCATCCAGGGTGTAGCGCTGAGTCTGGTCGGATCCCCAGGTAAAACCGCCATCGAAGGAATTGCCGAGGTGGGCCTTCTTGCTCACCAGGTTGATGCTGCCACCGGCCGAGCCGCGACCGCCCATGGAGGAGTTCGGGCCCTTGCTGACCTCGATCGACTCCACGGCAAAGATCTCGCGGGTCTGCGCACCGGCGTCGCGCACGCCATCCAGGTAGGTATCGCCCTGCGCGTCGAAGCCACGAATGAACGGCCGGTCGCCCTGCGGGTTACCACCCTCACCGGCGCCCATGGTGATGCCTGGCACGGTGCGCAGCGCGTCTTGCAGGGAAACTGCAGCGGTGTCTTTCAGCACTTGCTGCGGCACCACGGTGACCGAGCGCGGGGTATCCACCAATGGCGCGGTGTATTTCGACGACTGCGCCTTCTCGACCTGATAGCTGGTCCCTTCCGCCTGCTCGCCAACCACGCTGGTGGCATCCAGCGACACGCTCTGCTTCTTCGCGGCAGCGGCATCGGCGGCCTGCGCCAGCGGCGCGGCGGACAGGGTGGAAATGGCGACGCCGATTGCCGTGGCAAGCAGACGCGGCGAGGAGACTGTGGTTTCCGTGGACGTGCAAAACATGACGCTTCCCTCCCCTTGGGATTGCAAAGGCGGCGGAAGTTATTTCAATAAGGACACATTTGCAATTGATACAAATTCGCATTCGCCGAATTTACCAAGTCCTTACATTCCTGTTGGCGCGAATGGCGGCCGCCGCTGCGGAGCCGGACGGACACGCGTTTTACAGATCCAATGAGAATCTCTAACATTGGCGGCCGAATTTCATTCGCGCCCGGTAACGCCATGCTTTTGCACATCCCCGGCATCTTCAATCGCGAAGAAGTCCACCGTATCCGCCAGGCCCTGGAACAGGCACAGTGGGTCGACGGCAAGTCCACCGCCGGCTACCAGTCGGCCAAGGCCAAACGCAACCTGCAGTTGACCGACGACAACCCGCTGGCTCGCGAGATCAGCGAAGTGATGCTGCAGCGCCTGTGGCAGAACCCCTTGTTCATGTCCGCGGCGCTGCCGCACAAGGTGTTTCCCCCGCTGTTCAATTGCTACACCGGTGGCGGCGCGTTCGACTTTCATATCGACAACGCCATCCGCCAGGTGAAGAACAGTCCGGAGCGCGTGCGCACCGATCTGTCCTCCACGCTGTTCTTCAGCGACCCGGACGACTACGCCGGTGGCGAGTTGGTGATCCAGGACACCTACGGCAGTCAGCGGGTCAAGCTGCCGGCCGGCGACCTGCTGCTGTATCCGGCCAGCAGCCTGCACAAGGTCGAAGCCGTCACCCGTGGCGCCCGCTACGCCTCGTTCTTCTGGACGCAGAGCCTGGTACGCGAGGACAGCCAGCGCACCCTGCTGTTCGAGATGGACCAGGCCATCCAGCGCCTGACCGTGGATGTGCCCGACCACCCGGCGTTGATCCAGTTGACCGGCAATTATCACAACCTGCTACGCCGCTGGGCGGACGTGTGAGCCATGTCCTGCGCCGCCGTGAGTCGGTCGACGGCGCGCAACTCGCCGAGCAGCTGGACAGCGATCCGCAGCGTGCCGCGCGGGCGATTCTCAGCGCCGCCGCCGCGGGTATGCTCGACGCGCAGACCCTGCTCGGGCAGATCCTCCTGCAAGGCCGTGGCATAGCGCGCGACGAGCCGCTGGCGCGGCAATGGTTTCGCATCGCCGCCCAGGCCGGCGACGCCATGGCGCACAACATGCTCGGCCGCTGCCTGGAGCATGGCTGGGGCGGCCACGCCGACCTGGCGGCGGCGGCCCAGCACTATCGGCAGGCGGCGGAGGGCGGACTCGACTGGGGCCTGTACAACCTCGCCAACCTGCTGGCCACCGGACGCGGCGTCGCTCAGGATCACACCCAAGCCCTGCAGCTGTACCTGCGCGCCGCCGAACAAGGGCATGCCAAGTCGATGAACCTGGTCGGCCGTTACCATGAGGAAGGCCTCGGCGTCGCAGCCGACCCGGCCTTGGCCTTGCACTGGTATCAACGCTCCGCGGCGGGTGGCGATTTCCGCGGCCAGTTCAGCCTGGCGGCGGTCCTGGCCGCGCAGGGCCAGGTTGTGGAAGCCGAACACTGGCTGCGCCAGGCACTCGCCGGCGGCAATCTGAATTTCTTCCGCGCGACCCGCGCCGCCCTGCTCGCGGCCGCTCAACCGCCGCTGCGTGCCCTGGCCCTGGACTACCACCGCCGCGCCGCCGAACTCGGCGACGAAAACGACCGCGAAGCCCTCGCCGCACTGCTCGAAAGCGCCTGACCACAAAAAAACCCCGCAGATGCGGGGCTTGTTCGTTGCAGCTCGGCTTACAGGTAGAAGGCCTTCAACGGCGGGAAGCGGTTGAACTCCACCATGCTGTAGCTGGTGGTGTAGGCGCCGGTGGACAGCCAGTACAGGCGGTCGCCGATGGCCAGGTTGAGCGGCAGGCCGTACTTGTACTGCTCGTACATGATGTCGGCGCTGTCGCAGGTCGGGCCGGCGATCACCACTTCTTCCATCTCGCCCTTCTTCTCGGTCCAGATCGGGAACTTGATCGACTCGTCCATGGTTTCGATCAGGCCGGAGAACTTGCCGACATCGGTGTACACCCAGCGCTCAACGGCAGTACGCGACTTACGCGCGACCAGCACCACTTCGCTGCCCCGTCGGCTCGGCCAGCAACTCGCCGCTGTAGGGGTCGAAATAACGCATCGGCCCGCGCCGCTCGCCCGGCGCTGGGCTGAAGAACACCCGTGCAGCGCTGTCGGCGCGGGTATCGACCCACAGGCCGTTGACCGTCTTGCCGGCCGCCGCCTCGAGCTTGGGCACCAGCTGCGCCGGCGGCAGCACGCCGGACTCGCGCACCTGAACCCGCAAGGTATCCGGGTTGAGGGCGCGCATGATCTCGCCTTCAAAGGAATACAGCGCGCCGATGACGCCCATCAACGCCAGCACCAAGCCGGCGCTGATGCCGAAGAACCAGTGCAACTGGAACAGAATTTTTTTCAACACGTGGATCACCTTGGTGTCGCCCAGACAGGCGGCTTTGGCTTTTACCCTACACTTCGGCCCAGCGCCGCAGCAGGTTGTGATACACGCCGGTCAACTGCACGCTGCTGGCGTGCCCGGCGCCCAGCTCCCGATTGAGTTGCTGGATGCTCGAATCCAGATCGAACAGAAGGCTGCGCTGACCGTCATCGCGGACCATGCTTTGCAGCCAGAAGAACGAGCAGACGCGCGCCCCGCGAGTGACCGGATTGACCCGGTGCAGGCTGGTGGACGGATAGAGGATCAAATCGCCGGCCGCCAGCTTGACGCTGTGGGTGCCGTAGGTGTCCTCCACCAGCAGCTCGCCGCCGTTGTACTCGTCCGGATGGGTGAAGAACAGGGTGGCGGACAGGTCGGTGCGGATGCGCTCGCCCGTGCTACGCACTTCGCGCACGGCGTTATCCACATGCAGGCCGAACGACTGGCCGCCCTGGTAGCAGTTGAACAGCGGCGGGAACACCTTGCTCGGCAGGGCTGCGGAGATAAACAGCGGATTGCGCCCGAGCGCCTGCAGAATCAGTTCGCCCATCTGCCGGCCCTCGGGGCTGTCCTCGGGCAGCTGCAGGTTGTCCTTGGCCAAGGCCGACTGGAAACCGGCGGTGGCCTTGCCATCGATCCACTGCGCCTGTTGCAGCAGGCGCCGGCAGTCGGTGACCTGTTCGGGGGTCAACACCTTGGGGATATGCACCATCATCGCGACTATCTCCTGATACGCCAAAGCCCCGCCGAATGGGCGGGGCTTTGATTGCAACGGTTTAAGGCTTTAGAACTCGTAGCTAGCGGACAGCACCGCGCTGCGACCGTCGCCCGGTACCAGCGAGGAGGAGCGACCCGTCGTACCCGCGGTGGTGCGGATGCGGTCGTAGTACTCCTTGTCGAACAGGTTGTAGAGGTTCAACTGCAGGTTGAGCTCATTGTTGACCTCGTAACCCACCAGCGCGCTGTGCAGCCAGTAGGCCGGCACCTTGGCGCTGCCGGTGTTGGCGACGTTACGCTGGTCGACGAACTGCGCGCCATAGCCGACTTCCCAGCCCTGCGGCAGGTCATAGCTGGTCCACAGGCTGAAGGAGCGCGGCGGCGTGTTGGCCAGCGCCTGCCCTTCCTCGGCCAGATCGCTCGCGGAAGCGCCGGTCTTGCGAATCTCGCTGCGCAGCTGGGTGTAGTTGGCGAAGGCCTCCCAGTTGTCGGTGAGCTTGCCGGACAGCCCCAGCTCGAAACCCTCCACGCGCTGCTCGCCGTCCAGCTGGTAGCTCACCCCGGCACCGCTATCCACATCGACCCGACCATTGGTCTTGTCGACCCGGAACAGCGCGGCATTGACCGCCAGCCGCTGATCCAGCAGATCCCACTTGGTACCCAGCTCCCAGGTTTCGTTCTTCTCCGGATCCAGATTCTGCGTCTTGTCGTTCAGGCCGGTTCCGCTGGTGCCGCCCAGATTGCCGCTGCCGGTCAGGCTCTCCGCCGAAGGGTTGTAGGAGTTACCCCAGGCGACATAGATGGCGCCGTTCGTCGCTGGCTTGAACACCAGGCCGGCGCGGCCGCTGAACATGTCATCCGAGGAGTCCTGCTTGCCGCTCCAGGCGTACTGGCTGCCGTAACCCGGTACCACTGCTACGGTGGCGGTCTTGCCCTCACCCTCGTAGTGCTCGTAACGCAGGCCCAGGTTCAGCTCCCACTGCTCGCTCAACTCTAGGGTGTCGAAGGCGTAGAGCGCCCGGCTATCCAGCTCGGACTCGGCGCGGCCGGTATCCTGCTTGTTGGTCGGCCCGCTGTAATAACCCTCGGGATTGTGCAGGTCGAACAACTGGTTGGCGGCCAGGGTGTTGTAGCTGAAAGTGGTGCGCTCGTATTTCTCCTGAAAAATCTCGGCCCCAGTGACCAGGGTGTGGGCGATGAAGCCCGTATTGAAGTTCCAGGTCAGGTTGGTCTGATTGATCGCCAGCTTGGTGCTGTAATCGCGACCGAAGCCCGCCGCGCCGCCATAGGTGTATTTGCCGGCCGGCACGGGTCGAACCCCACCGGGCAACGAGCCGTTGGAGTCATAGGTGCCGGTGTTGAGCTGCGCGGCGGTGACCACGGTGGTGCGATCGGTTTCCGAGTAACGGGCGCTGTTGGACAGGCTGACCAGGTCGTTGAAGTCGTGCTCCAGCTTGACGGTGAAGCTGTCGATATCGGTTTCCTCGGTGTCCAGGTTGCGGAAACCGTAGTAGTTGTCGCGATCGACACCCGCCAACACCTTGCCGTTGAGGGCTGGCAGGCCGTAGTCCGGCAGATTGTCGTCGGACTGATGGAGATAGCTCAGAGTCAGGCGGGTCGGCGTGCCCAATCCGAAGCTGAGGGACGGCGCGATGCCCCAGCGGTCGTAATCGATCTGGTCGCGACCGGCCACATCGTTCTGATGGGCCATCAGGTTGAGCCGGAAGGCCGCCCCTTCGATGCCGTCCAGCTGCTGATTGGTGTCGGCGGTCAGGCGCTTGTAGTCATCGGTGCCGAGGCCGGCGCCGAGGGTGGTTAAGGTGCCGAAGTGCGGAGTCTTGCTGACCAAGTTGATCGAGCCACCCGTGGTGCCGGCGCCGGAGTAGACCGAGCTCGGGCCCTTGACCACTTCCACCGACTCTAGGTTGAAGGTATCGGAACGGCTGGTCTGGGCGCTGTCGCGCAGGCCATCGATCATGATGTTGTTGTTGGCGCTGAAACCGCGAATATTGATGCTGTCGCCCAGGCCGCCACCGCCCTCGCCGGCGGCGAAGGTGATGCCGGAAACGTTCGACAGCACCTGGCGCAGGCTCAGGGCGCCCTGCTCCTGAATGACCTCCTGCGGCACCACGGTGATGGTCTGGGGAGTGTCCAGCAGCGGCGCGGTGTACTTCGGCGAAGAGGCTTGCTCGACCTTGTAGCTTTTCGCCTTCTCCTGCTTGCCTTGCACATTCACCGCGCCCAGCTCCACCACTTGGCTCTTGCTGCTCTCTGCCGCCAGGCCAGTACAGGCGAAGGACGCAATGGCAAGACCGATAGCGGAAGCCAGCAGACGAGGCTGTGGCAAATTGGAGGACATCGCTTTCTTGTTCATAAGAATCACTCCCCAAGCAAAATGAGGCGCGATTCTATTTGAGAAACAATCTCAATCAACGATGGATCGTAACCTTTACAAACTCTTTACATATCTCCACGGAACTGCGCGAACCCAGCGGTTTCCCTAGGCCATAACGACGAAACCCCGGCAAGCCGGGGTTTCGTTAGCTGACACAAGGCTTACAAATAGAACGCCTTCAGCGGCGGGAAGCCGTTGAACTCCACCGCGCTGTAGCTGGTGGTGTAGGCACCGGTGGACAGCCAGTACAGGCGGTCACCGATCGACAGGTTCAGTGGCAGGCCGTACTTGTAGTTCTCGTACATGATGTCGGCGCTATCGCAGGTCGGCCCGGCGATGATGACTTCCTCCATCTCGCCCTTCTTCTCGGTCCAGATCGGGAACTTGATGGCTTCGTCCATGGTTTCGATCAGGCCACTGAACTTGCCCACGTCGGTGTACACCCAGCGCTCCACCGCGGTACGCGACTTACGCGCGATCAGCACCACTTCACTGACCAGGATGCCGGCGTTGGCGATCAGCGAACGCCCCGGCTCGAGGATGATTTCCGGCAACTCGTCGCCGAAGTCCTCCTTGAGGAAGCGGATGATTTCCTCGGCGTAGGTTTCCAGGCTGTTGGTGCGCTGGATGTAGTTGGCCGGGAAGCCGCCCCCCATGTTGATCATCTGCAGGGTGATGCCGTCTTCTTCCTTGAGGCGCTCGAAGATCACCTTGACCTTGGCGATGGCCGCGTCCCACACGTCGATGTCACGCTGCTGCGAGCCGACGTGGAACGACACGCCGTAGGGCACCAGGCCCAGCTGCTTGGCCAGGATCAGCAGATCGAGGGCCATGTCCGGGTTGCAACCGAACTTGCGCGACAGCGGCCAGTCGGCCGAAGTGGAGCCTTCGGTGAGAATGCGCACATAGATCTTGGCGCCCGGCGCGGCCTTGGCGATATTGCGCAGGTCGGCTTCCGAGTCGGTGGCGAACAGGCGCACGCCTTTGTCGAAGAAATAACGGATGTCGCGGGCTTTCTTGATGGTGTTGCCGTAGCTGATGCGCTCCGGGCCGACACCGGTGGCCATCACCTTGTCCAGCTCGTAGATCGAGGCGATGTCGAAGTTCGAGCCCTTGTCGCGCAGCAGTTCGATGATTTCCACGGCCGGGTTGGCCTTGACCGCGTAATACACCTTGGCGAACTCGAACCCGGCGCGCAGGTCGTCATAGGCCTGGCTGATGATCTGCGTGTCGATCACCACGAACGGGGTTTCTTGCTTGTCGGCGAAGGCCTTCATCTTCTGGAAGGTTTCGCGCGGGTAGTAGTCTTCGACCTCAATCGACATGCGTGGGACTCCAAATGGCAAAACAAACGAAAGTGCTTAGGGGTGGCGTGCGAAAGAAATCGCGATGCCTGAACGCCTGATCAGTTTCCCCACTTTGGTTCGCCTACTTCCCAAGGCATGTCGCCGAGAACGGGCCTGTGGCTCGCCTCTCGTCGTCAGTACTTGAGCCGGATGGATCGTTGCCAGCATGGACGTTCGGGCGCGAACTTTAGGACCATGGGGGCCTGAGATCAATCAAAAATTGCCGCAGTTTTGCCCCCTTTTGTCGCCAGTACGATTGACCGTTTCGGATTCAAAACAAAACGTCCGGAATGCTGCACAAATCCGTATTTTCCGCGGCCAAAACCGTTGCGCCGACCGGGCGCCGCGCGAGGGCGGTTTACCGATATAATCGCCGCCATTTTTGACAGACCGACTATTCGTCGACGGGTTCCCCTTGCCATGACCATTCAGGCCGCCGAAGTCGCCAAAAGGCGCACATTCGCCATCATTTCCCACCCGGACGCCGGTAAGACCACCATCACCGAGAAGCTCTTGCTGATGGGCAAGGCCATCGAGGTCGCCGGTACGGTGAAGTCGCGCAAGTCCGACCGCCACGCCACCTCCGACTGGATGGAGATGGAGAAGCAGCGCGGCATCTCCATCACCACCTCGGTGATGCAGTTCCCCTACCGCGAGCACATGGTCAACCTGCTCGACACCCCCGGCCACGAGGACTTCTCCGAAGACACCTACCGCACCCTCACCGCGGTGGACTCGGCGCTGATGGTGCTCGACGGCGGCAAGGGCGTGGAGCCGCGCACCATTGCCCTGATGGACGTCTGCCGGCTGCGCGACACGCCGATCGTCAGCTTCATCAACAAGCTCGACCGCGATATCCGCGATCCGATCGAACTGCTCGACGAAATCGAGGCGGTGCTGAAGATCAAGGCCGCGCCGATCACCTGGCCGATCGGCTGCTACAAGGACTTCAAGGGCGTCTACCACCTGGCCGCCGACAAGATCGTCGTCTACACACCCGGCCACGGCCACGAGCGCACCGAGGCGAAAATCATCGACAAGCTGGACTCCGATGAGGCCCGTGCGCACCTCGGCGATCTCTACGACCACTTCGTCGGCGAGCTGGAACTGGTCCAGGGCGCCTGCCATGCGTTCGACGAGACCGCCTTCCTCGAAGGCCGCATGACCCCGGTGTTCTTCGGCACCGCGCTGGGCAACTTCGGCGTCGACCAGGTGCTCGACTGCATCGTCGACTGGGCGCCGCCACCGCTGGCGCGCGCCAGCCACGAGCGCGTGGTGGAGCCTAGCGAGGAGAAGTTCACCGGCTTCGTGTTCAAGATCCAGGCGAACATGGACCCGAAACATAGGGATCGCATCGCCTTTATGCGCATCTGCTCGGGCAAGTACGAGAAGGGCATGAAGATGCGCCACGTGCGGATCAAGAAGGACCTGAAGATCGCCGACGCCCTGACCTTCTTCTCCTCCGAGCGCGAGCAGCTGGAGGAAGCCTGGGCCGGCGACATCATCGGCCTGCACAACCACGGCACCATCCAGATCGGCGACACCTTCAGCGAAGGCGAGGTGCTGGGCTTCACCGGCATCCCGCACTTCGCCCCGGAACTGTTTCGCCGCGTGCGCCTGAAGGACCCGCTGAAGTCCAAGCAGCTGCGCCAGGGCCTGCAGGAGCTGGCCGAGGAAGGCGCGACCCAGGTGTTCTTCCCCGAGCGCAACAACGACATCATCCTCGGCGCGGTCGGCGTGCTGCAGTTCGATGTGGTCGCCAGCCGCCTGAAGGAGGAATACAAGGTCGAGTGCGCCTACGAGGCGATCAATGTCTGGTCGGCACGCTGGATCGAGTGCGCCGACAAGAAGAAGCTCGAGGACTTCAAGGTCAAGGCCTTCGAGAACATCGCCATCGACGGCGGCGGCCACCTCACCTACCTGGCGCCGACCCGGGTCAACCTCAGCCTGATGGAAGAGCGCTGGCCGGACGTGAAATTCCGCGCCACCCGCGAGCATCATTAAGTCGCACTGCGGGCTGCTGCTTGCAGCCCGCCGCCCGGCGGTCGACACTGGCCGCATGCAGCTGATCGACACTCATACCCACCTCGACTTCCCCGATTTTGACGCCGACCGCGCCGAACTGCTGGCACGCAGCCGCGCCTTGGGCGTCGAGCGGCTGGTGGTGCTCGGCGTCTACCAGAACAACTGGCAGCGCCTGTGGCAGCTGGTACAGCAGGACGACAGCCTGTACGCCGCCTTCGGCCTGCACCCGGTCTACCTCGACCAGCACCGCCCCGAACATAGGGATGAGCTGCGCGACTGGCTGCAACGCCTGGCCGGCCATCCCAAGCTCTGCGCGGTGGGCGAGTTCGGCCTCGACTACTACCTCGACAGCCTCGACCGCGACGCCCAGCAGGCGCTGTTCGAAGCCCAGCTGGCACTGGCCGCCGAGTTCGAACTACCGGTGCTGCTGCACGTGCGCCGCGCCCATGCGCCGACCATCGCCACGCTCAAGCGCGTTCGCCTCAAACGCGCCGGCATCATCCACGCCTTCGCCGGCAGCGCCGAGGAAGCCAAGGAGTACCTCAAGCTCGGCTTCAAGCTCGGCCTCGGCGGCGCCGCCACCTGGCCGCAGGCCAACCGCCTGCGCAAGACAGTCGCCGGCTTGCCGCTGGACGCCGTGGTGCTGGAGACCGACGCCCCCGACATGGCCCCGGCGATGCACCCACAGCAGCGCAACAGCCCCGAGTACCTGCCGGAGATCTGCGCCGCGATGGCCGAGCTGATGGGGGTCAGCGCGGACGAATTGGCCAGGAGCAGCAGCGAGAACGCGCGAGCACTGTTCGGCTGGACGGGTATCGGTCGTAGGGTGGGTTGAGCGCAGCGATACCCATCGATGATTCGCACCGCGTGGGTATCGCTGCGCTCAACCCACCCTACGAAAACGGCAAGGCCCGCCATTGGGCCGGCCTTGTCACTACAGCTCCAGGGGCTCAGACGCGGAAGGCGCTGATCAGCTGCTTGAGCTGCGCCACCTGGCCGCTCAGCTCACGACTGGACTGCTCGGTCTGGCTGGCACCCTCGGCGGTGCGCTCGCCGGCGCGGTTGATCTCGACGATGTTCTGGTCGATGTCATGCGCCACCGCGGTCTGCTGCTCGGCGGCGGCGGCGATCTGCTGGTTCTGGTCGACGATCATGCCCACCGCGCCGAGGATGTTCTCCAGCGCCTGCTGCACCTTGCCCGACTCGCTGACCGTGCCGTCGGCCATCTGATGGCTGACGCTCATGGTCTTCACCGCCGCGCCGACGCCGCCCTGCAGCTTGGCGATCATCTTCTCGATTTCTTCGGTCGACTGCTGGGTACGCTTGGCCAGGTTGCGCACCTCGTCGGCCACCACGGCAAAGCCGCGGCCCTGCTCACCGGCGCGCGCGGCCTCGATGGCGGCGTTGAGGGCCAGCAGGTTGGTCTGCTCGGCAATGCCCTTGATCACGTCGAGCACCTGGCTGATCGAGGCGCTGTCGCTGGCCAGTTGGTTGATCACCGCCACCGACTGGTCGATTTCGCTGGCCAGCCGCTGGATGCTGCCGACTTGCGACTCCACCAGGGCCCGGCCGCTGACGGTCTCCTGATTGACGCTCTGCGCGCTGCCGACCGCGGCTGCCGCGCTGCGGGCGACCTCCTGGGCGGTGGCGGACATCTCGTTCATCGCCGTCGCCACCTGCTCGATCTGGCTGCGCTGACCGGCGACCGCCTGGTTGCTCTCGCCGGACACCGACTCGACGCGGCCGGCCTGGCGCTCGACTTCGACCACGGTGCGGCCGACCCGCTCGATCAGGTGGCGGATCTTCGCCACGGTGCCGTTGAACAGCTCGCCCAGTTCGCCCAACTCGTCGCGGCTCTGCGCCTGGAAGCTGACGGTCATGTCGCCGGCGGCAACCTTGTCCATCACCAGGCCGAGACTCTTCAGGGTGGTGCGGGTGGAAACATAGAAGGCGGCGTACAGGTAGCCGATCAGCACGAACACCAGCACCAGTGCCGCAATCAACGCGAACATCTGCACACGCTTCTGCGCCAGGCGCTGCTGCAATTGCTGATCGAGGAACACCAGTACCGCATCGTTGAGCTGGTAGGTCTTGTCCATCGCCACGCTGAGCTGGTCGTAGAATGACTGCCAAGGCATGTCGAGGGTGTCGGCCACCACCACCTTGTCCTCGATCAGCGTGGCGCTGTCCTTCAACGTCGCCTGGCTGGCGGCGGCCAACGCCTGCAGGGCATCGCGCGCGGCCGGGCTGCCGGCGAAAGCGTTCTGCAAGTCCAGGCCGTACTCGGCGTGCCGCTTCTCAAGGGTCTGCAGCAATTCATCGAGCTTGCCGCTGGAAGAGGAGTTGAGGAAGCCCTGCCCAAGGGCGGAGGCACCGACCGAGCGGCCGGTGCTCAACGCCGCCGTGATCTGCGGCGTCACCGCGATGACCAGCTCGCTGACCTGGCGCACTTCAATCTGGCTGTCCTGGGTGAAACCCGCCTGGGTCGCCACCAGCTGGATGAACACCTGGGCGTTGCCGAGCAACTTCTCGACCTGGGCGCTCTTGCTCTGCAGCGAGGTTTCCGCCTGCACGGCCTTCAACGCCGCCAACAGCTCGTCGCGCTTGGCATTGAAGGTTTCCACCTGCTCGGCGTCACTGACCACCGGCGCCAAGCCCTGTAGCAGGCCGACCAGTTGCTGCTGCAGCTGGCTGATGCGCGACTCGAGATCGCCGGCCTTACCGGACTGGCCGATCTGGGCGTTGATCTCCACCTGGTCATTGAGGCTTTCCAGGTCGCGGCGCAGCTTGAGGCTGGCACCCAGCAAGTCAATGCTCTCGAGCTCGGCGCGGGTGGCGACGTTCTGGCGATAGGAGTCGCGGACCAGGTAGAAGTTGGTGACCAGCATCGGCAGGAAGAACAGCACACTGATCAGGCTGAATTTCATACCGAAACTAAGACGATTCATCAGCGCGATGGCCGGATACAGCACGGTCTTCACAAGACGTCTCCTGTTCGCATTATTGTTATGTGTCCGCGACGGGTGGCGAAAACCTTCTTAAGGCAAGCCCACTCCGTCCAGGCGAGTCGAACTGTGCCCGTCGATCAGGCAGATCGGCGTGACAGATGGCACGGGGCCAGTTCGGGTGTTCTGTATACCTAATATCGACCAGCCGCTCTGTAACTTAAGGTTAAAGATGCCCCCATCCCTGCGCCTCGGTGTCGACCTCGGCGGCACCAAGATTGAAATCATCGCCCTGGAAAACGGCCGCGAGCGTCTACGCCGGCGCCTACCCACCCCGCAAGGAGACTACGCGGCGACCCTGGCCGGCATCGTCCGCTTGGTCCAAGAGGCCGAAGCCCAGCTGGGGCGCCAGGGCAGCCTGGGCGTGGGCATTCCCGGCACCCGTTCGCCCGATCACGGGCGGATCAAGAATGCCAATTCGGTGTGCCTGATCGGCCAGGACCTGCAGGGTGATCTCGAACAGCGGCTGCAACGCCCGGTGCGCCTGGCCAACGATGCCGACTGCTTCGCCCTGTCGGAAGCCGCCGATGGCGCCGGTGCCGGGGCGGGCACGGTGTTCGCCGCCATCCTCGGCACCGGCGTGGGCGCCGGAGTGGTCATCAACGGCCGGTTACTCGGCGGGCCGAACGGCATCGCCGGCGAATGGGGGCACAACCCACTGCCCTGGCGCAGCCCCGCGGACGGCCCGCCACGGCGCTGCTACTGTGGCCTCGACGACTGCCTGGAAACCTTCCTCAGCGGTCCCGGCTGGGCCGCACGCAGCGGTCTGGAGCTGGACGCCGACGCCATCGCCCGCGCCGCCGGGCGAGGCCAGCCGGCTGCCGAAGCGGCACTGGTGCGTTACTGCGAGCAACTGGCCCGCGGTCTGGCGGCGGTGATCAACCTGCTCGATCCGCACGTGATCGTGCTCGGCGGCGGCCTGTCGAACATCGCCGCGCTGTACCAGCGCGTGCCATTGCTGCTGCCACACCATGTGTTTTCCGACCGGGTCAACACCCGCCTGCTGCCCGCCCGCCACGGCGACTCCAGCGGCGTGCGCGGCGCCGCCTGGCTATGGAATTGAACGCCCGAGGCAGCCTGCAGGATGGGGTTGAGCGAAGCGATACCCATCGCTCGACCCCATAAGGATTTCGCCGCCGGCTAAACAGATACCTTTAGAGGAACAGCGTCCACAAGGCCAAGGCGGCGTACCAAAGCACCGCGGCACGCACCAGTAACTGCCAGAGCTCGTCCAGGCTGGCGACGCCGGCCTCACCGAGCACCAATTCCGGCAGATCGCCGGCCGCGCGGCCCACTTTGACCATCAGCTGCGCGGCGGAAACCTCCCAGCTGAGCAACTCATGCAGCAATACCCGACTGACCGCGACGAAGTTGCCCACCAGCGCGAAGCTGGCCGCCAGCACCCGCACCGGCACCCAGTCGAAAGCATGGCGCAGCTGCAGCGCCCGCTCGCGCAGGGCCGGCAGCTGCGCATGCTCGCCCGTCAGCGCCAGCAACCGATAAGCCAGCGCCGCCACCGGCCCGAGTAGCGCGTACCAGAAGATCACCGCGAAAAAGCTCTGATAGGCCTGCCATACCAGATAGCCCTGCACGCGCAGCAGCAGCGCGCTGCTCTCCTCGGCCTCCAGCGCCAGATCGCGCTCGGCGACGTGATAGGCCGCCTGGCTGTCACCCCGACGCCAGGCATCGCGGAACGGCCCGAGCGCGGCCAACAGATCGCCACGGCCGAGGCTGTAGATCAGCACCAGCAGGTGCACCGGCAACGCCAGCCAGCCATGTGCCAGCGGCTGCAGAGTCAGCAGCAGCGCAGTCAACAGCGCCAACGGCAGCAGCACCAGCAAAGCCAGGCTCAGCCAGGGCAAGGCGGCCAGCCCCGGGTTGGCTTCGACCCTGGCCAGCTCGCGCAGCCAGGGCCCGTCATGCTGCACACGCCGGCGCCAGGCGGAAAACTTCTCCACCCACAGCACCAGCAGAAGCACCAGAAAACTCATCGTTACCCCCTCAATCTGTCAGCGCGGCACGCAGCCGCGCCCAATCGAAACACGGCCCCGGATCGGTCTTGCGCCCCGGCGCGATATCGCTGTGACCGCAAATGCGCGCCACGGTGATCGCCGGATAAGCCTGCTGCAGCTGCCGCGCCAGGTCGATCAGCGCCGCATACTGGGCCTCGCTGAACGGCTGGTCATCGGTGCCTTCCAGCTCGATGCCGAGGGAAAAGTCATTGCAGTTCTCGCGCCCGTCGAACCGCGAAACCCCGGCATGCCAGGCCCGCTCCCGACAGGAGACAAACTGGGTGACCCCGCCGTCACGCTCGATGAGAAAATGCGCCGACACTGTCAGCGCCGCGATGCCGGCGAAATACGGATGCTCATCCGCCCGCAGGCGGTTCTGGAAAAACTCCTGCACCTTGCCCGTGCCGAACTGCCCGGGCGGCAGACTGATGTTGTGAATCACCAGCAGAGACACCTCGTCCTGCGGGCGCGCATTGCAATTGACCGAGGGGCAGTGGCGAATGCCCTGACACCAGCCCGTATGAGGATCCAGCTGCATAAGAACTCCTTGCGTTGCCCCCACTCTAGAGCAGCGCCCCCGCCCGGCCAAGCGCTGACCGGCAATCCCCTGCCCCGGCAGCGTCTGGACGGTGGATACCTAGCCCGGATGCAATCCGGGCGCAGACGCCGCCGCTTCCCGGATTGCATCCGGGCTAGGTAGCTAATTCGTAGGATGGGTTGAGCCTGTGATACCCACCGAGCTGCTAATGATGGGTATCGCTACGCTCAACCCATCCTACGGGCCTAAGTGTTGAGCAGCGTTTTCGTAGGGTGGGTTAGCCGCGTAGCGGCGTAACCCACCAGCGCTGTCGCCACGAACATCGGCGTCCGGCAGGGTCGGTGGGTTATGCCTACGGCTAACCCACCCTACGAAAACTGCCCCCAAAAACGACAACGCCCGGCGGGTTGGCCGGGCGCTGCATGGGCGGGCTGGGACTCAGGCGCCCTTGAGCCGGCGCAGGTTACCGATCACCGACTCCAGCGCCCGATCGAACAGCAGCGCATCGTCGAGCAAGCGGATGGCGCCGTGACGGAATTCCACCGCCAGGCCCATGCGGGTCTTCTCCAGCACCTTCATGCCGGTGCGATTGACGAACACATACTTGCCGGTCGGCTTGATCAGCGCCGCCAACTTGCAGCGCAGCTTGTGCTCCTCGTCTTCCTGGAACTCGACCCAGCTGCCCACCCGCAGGTTGTCCACCTGCAACAAGGCCTCGTCGTCATCCGCCAGGCAGACTTCCGGTTCCGCCAGCCGGCTCTCGCCGGGCGCCAGCAGGACGATTTCTTCGACCACCGCGATCATCGCCGGCAGCTCGACCGCAACCGCGACCTCTTCAACCGGCGGCAACTCCAGCAACGGCGCCTCCGGCGCGGCACCAGCGGCCTCTGCCACAATCTCGACGGCGGCCTCAGGCTGCTCGGCCTCTGACAGCTGCCGCTTGAAACGCTGGAACGCCTGCACGTGCAGGGCTTCCAGGCGGCTGAAGAACTCGCTGGTGGAGAATGGGTCGAACGCCGCGCTGGCCATGCCCTCACGCAGCGCCTTGAGCAATCCCGGCACCAGTTCGAGCAGGCGCAGACGGGCTTCCGGGTCCTCGTGCGGTTCGACGCTCCACACCAGGTCATCCATGGTCGCCAACGCCGCCTGCCACTCCGCCGAGTCCGTCCCATGCTTGAGGCAGGTCAGCATCAGCACCTTGCTCCAGGCCTCCTGCAGCAAACGCACCACCACCTCGGGCAGGGTCTTGCCCAGCAGGCGCTCGTTCAGCGCCTGCTCGACTTGTCGGCGGGCCAGTTCGGCGCGGGCCCTGCCCTCTTCGGCATCGCGGGTGCGCTGCTCGAGCAACTCGCTGCGCCGCCGCTCGGCGCCGGTGAAGGCGAGGAAGTCGGCGAGCAGCTCGGAGAAAATGCCCGGGTCATCGACAAAATCGTTGAGCAAACGCTGCACCACCTGCTCGATCTTCTGATACAGGCTGTCGCGCTGAGTGTCGTCCTGCTCGCCCCAACCCAGGGCCGCCGAGGCGATTTCATTGAGCAAGCGTCGCGCCGGATGGCTGCCGCGGCCGAAGAAGGTCTTGTCCAGCACCGCGACCTTGAGCATGGGGATCTGCAGCCGGCCGATCAGGGCCTTCAGCGAATCCGGCAAGCTGCGGTCATCGAGAATGAACTCGAACAGCATGGACACCAGGTTGATGACATCCTCGTCCACCTCGCCCACCACCCGCGCCCGACCGCTCTTGGCGCTGGCGCGCCCGAGCAGCTGCTCCAGTTGGTGATGCAGATCGAAGTCGGCCGCCGCCTGCGTCGGCAGGCGTTGCTGCAGGTGCGACAGCAGGCGCATCAGGTCGTTGCTGGAAATCGGCACGGCATCGGCCGGCAGCTCACGGCGCGGCATACCGGCGCCACGGACCTCGGACAGCAGCGCCTGCAGCGCCCCGAACACCTCCTGCATGCCCTCGTCGGCATAGCCAGCCACGCCGGCAAGCACCGCCGCGCCGCCCTGGCCTGCACGGCCGCCTGCATGCTGCGCACCTGGGCGGCGCGGCGCCGGCGCGGACTTCAGCTCCGGCAGCACTCCGGCCGCGACCAGCGCTTGGTTGGCCTCGCCATACAGCTGGTCGAGATCGCTGAGCACGTACTTCTCGAACAGCTTGAGAATGATCAGCTTGACCCGGATTTCCACCCCGAGGCCGCCGCAGGCCTCGAGGAACAACCCGCAGAGCGACATGGGCCCGAGCGGGTTGCTCTTGTCGTCGAGCTTCTTGCTGACCAGCGCGTTCAGGCGCGTGGTCAGGTGGCTGACGGCGACGCCGTCGCGGCTCATCACCTTGGCGACCATCGAGTCCAGCGCCACCCGTTCCTCCAGCTCGTCGTTCTGGATCAGCGCCAAGCTGTCAAACGACAGCGTACCCAGCTGCGGCACCCGGCCGATTTCGTACTGATTGAGGGTGGAGAACGACTCGAAGATTTTCTGCAGGAAGCCACGCTCGATATTTTTGCGCTTCAGGCGCAGATCGCGCATGGCCTCGAAGAAGCCGCTCTGCTCGGCATTGCTGGTCGCCCGGTCGGCCATCTCGAACAGCGTGTCGTCGGCGTTATCGAACAACGCCTGCAGCGCCTGCTTGAGTTGCTGCGCAGCCCTGTCACGCAGATTAATCAACGCCACGGGCAGTCGTCCTACCGGCGAGTTCGGCGAGTGCTCAGGGGCGACCTTGTTGAGGTGCACCACTTTCGCGTCGGTCATTGCGAGTCTCCTGCAGGCCACCCCAGCTAGGGATCAGCAGCCTGCACAACAATCAATTGAGCGTCATCCTAACGTCAAAGGGCCGGCGTCAAAAAACAGAAGTCATTATAGAGAGCAAAACCCGGGCTCCAAGCAGACTTTCCCTCCGGACATGACTCGCGTCACAGATGGCTCTTGACCTGCCGATTACCGCCACTGCGGCCAAAACCCGAGTTGGCAGCAGAAATACCATGGCGCCTAGCAATCACGCTGCACCAGCCGTCGGCTATCCCTATAATCGCCACGCCCGGGAAGCCATGAGTCGCGAGCGCTGCCATCATTAGGCGGAGTGCGGGCATTCTCGCCATCGCCACCCGAAGACTCATCGCCCCGAACCCAAGCACGATTCACTCGCGCAGATGCCACAGCGGAGCCCAGCATGCCCAACCTGACCCTTGCCAACCTGAGCGCCGAGATCGAGGCCAACGTCCGCCGCGCGCTGGCCGAAGACCTTGGCAGCGGCGACATCACCGCCCAGCTGATTCCCGCCGAACGCCTGGCCCACGCCACCATCATCACCCGCGAAGCGGCGGTGATCTGCGGCACCGCCTGGGTCGATACGGTATTCCGCCAGCTCGACCCGCGCGTGGCGGTGCACTGGCAGGTGCGGGACGGCGAGCGGGCGGCGGCGAACCAGCCGCTGTTCCACCTCGAAGGCCCGGCCCGCGCCCTGCTCAGCGGCGAACGCAGCGCCCTGAACTTCTTGCAGACCCTCTCCGCCGTCGCCACCCGCTGCCGCCACTACGCCGACCTGGTTATCGACACCCAGGTCAAGCTGCTCGACACCCGCAAGACCTTGCCCGGCCTGCGCCTGGCGCAGAAATACGCGGTCACCTGCGGCGGCTGCCACAATCACCGCATCGGCCTCTACGACGCCTTCCTGATCAAGGAAAACCACATCGCCGCCTGCGGCGGCATCGCCCAGGCTATCGCCGCCGCGCACAAGATCGCCCCCGGCAAACCGGTGGAAGTGGAAGTGGAAAGTCTGGAGGAACTAAAAGAGGCGCTGGAGGCCGGCGCCGACATCGTCATGCTCGACGAACTGAGCCTGGACGACATGCGTACCGCGGTTCAGCTCACCGCCGGGCGCGCCAAGCTGGAGGCCTCGGGCGGAATCAACGAAAGCACCCTGCACACCATCGCCAAGACCGGGGTGGATTACATCTCGATCGGCGCGCTGACCAAGGACGTGAAGGCGGTGGATCTGTCGATGCGCTTGAGCTTGTAAGAGGGCTGGCGCCGATAGCATCCCGTGCGCGCAACTGCTGTTTTTGTAGGATGGTTAGCCGCAGGCGTAACCCATCGATGCAAGGTCGTTATGGGTATTGCTGCGCTCAACCCATCCTACGGCTTAACGCGATAGCCCCGGCGATACATCGCGATAACGAAGCTTACTTGATAACCAGCCAGGCCGTTATTGAACCGCCAGCAAGATCAATGCATTCACCCTCAGACAGTCTTACCAGCAGACCCTTCAAGGATTTTGAAAAATACGGTCTCCAGCGAGACCGCTGGCTTGATAGTCAGCAGATGGCCGCCCAGCTGATTGAGCTGGGCGATAAAAGCCGGCAGCTCGGCCTGGGCCACCTCGCACTCGTACTCACCCACGCGCAACGCCTTGGCGTCAACCGCTATGGGCTGGTCGGCGCTGTAGCGCACGCTCATCTGGTCGGCACGCTCCGCGACCAACTCCCGCGGCGAGCGCACGGTGAGCAGTTCACCCTTGTTGATGAAACCGAACCGGTCGGCGATGCGCTCGACATCATGCAGTACGTGGGAGGTGAAGAAGATCGCGCCGCCCTGATGCTTGTATTCGTTGAGGATATCGACCACATCCTTGCGCCCGACCGGATCGAGGCCGGATAGCGGCTCGTCGAGCACCAGCAGCTTGGGCTGCACCACCATGGCATGAGCCAGCGCCACGCGCTGCACCGTGCCCTTAGACAGCTCGCGAATACGCCGCTTGGCCGAAGCCGCCACCGAGAAACGCTCCAGCCACTGCAAGCACCAAGCGTCGGCATCCTTGCGTTTGATGCCGTACATGGACAGACCCATGCGCAGGATTTCCAGCGGCGTGAACTGCTCGTAGAGTGCCGGCGCCTCCGGCACGTAGGCCAGATCTCGACGCGCCTCGGCGCGATGGGCGTCGATGCCGTACAGGCGCACCTCGCCCTGGTAATCGTTGATGATGTCGAGCATCACCTTGATGGTGGTGGACTTGCCGGCACCGTTGGGCCCGACGAAGCCGAACACCTCGCCCTCCACCAGGTTGAAACTGACGTCGCGCAGGGCGCGCACGTGCTTACCCTTGACGTGATACGTCTGGCTGACCCCTTTGAATTCCAGCGCCGCAGTCAAGGCTGATTCTCCATCCCGGCAATCTTCAATTTCTTCAATTCGATACGCCCCTTGCTCAGCTCGTAGCCGAGGCGCAACGGGTCTTCCGGCAACGCCGACAATTCATGAGCGGCCACCAGCTGCTGCAGATCGGTCAGCGCACCATGGACCCGCTCGTAACGGCGCTGCGCATCGCGCAGGGCGACCAAGCCTTGCAGGCGAACGACGCGCTTGTCGAGCATACCGCGCAGCTTGGAGTCACTAGCGGCATCGCGCTGTTGAATCAAGTAATCCAGGGCCAACTTTTCATCCCTGAAGGTTTCCGCCTGCAGCATCACCGCCAGCTTGCGAAAACCTGCCGCATTGTTGGTCGCGCGCTGAGCCGCCAGTTCCAGCGCACGGCTGGCCTCGGCAATATCCTTATTGAAAAACGCCTGGTTGAAGCCATAAAAAAACGCCGGCAGCTCATCCCAGAAACGGCACTGCATGGCCCGGCGCAGCACCTCAGTGCCCTCACGATCCGCCCCGCCCCAGGTGAGCAGACCGTTGGCCAGATAGTAGTTGTCTTCATGGCAGGGATTGAGCTCGGCCACCTCCTGCTGGGCACGGACCAGGTAGCCGGTATCCGCCTGCCCCCAGTCCACCCCGGTGGCGGCCAGGCGCATGGTTTCCAGGTTGGCCGCCAGGAAGCGGTCACCACCGAACAGCGCCAGCAACACAGGCGCGGCGATCACCACCCGCCCCTCGATGACCGGCGCCGCCTGCTCGGGCACTTGGGCGCGCCACTGCGAGGCCACGGAAAACACACCAAACCCGAGCAGGGCCAGCAACAGGGGCAAGAGAGGTCGGCAGCGCATGATCAGCTGAATCGCTTGCGTTGCAGCGCCCACATCGACAGCGCCAGCAGGGCGATTGCATAGCCCAGGCTGGAGAGCAGCAACCAGGGCCAGTCGGCGGGGAGAAACTCCAGCTTGCCGTAGAGCGCGACCATGCGCACATCCAGCGCACCGAGATCCGGCAGCAGATAGCCCAGCACGCCCAGGCTGGCGCGATAGCCCCCGGCGTTGCTCACCAGCCCGGCATCGCGGCCGAGCAACTCGACGATGGCGCCGTAGGAGCGCGCCACCAGCATAAAACCGAAGGTGCCGATCAAGACGAAGCTCGACGTCGAGGCCACCACCGCCAGCAGGGTCGCCAGCGCGGTTAGCACCAGCAGGTCGAGCGCGATGAAGACGCTGACGATCAGGTAGGGCTGGCCCAGCGCCACCGGCGTGGCCTGCGGGTAGATGCCAGCGATAAATTGCACCAGGCCGACCTGCAACACGCCCAATGCCAGCAACAGGCCCAGCACCAGTGCCAGCACCGCGGCGAAACGGCCGAGCAACAGGTTGCGGCGTGCTCGCGGGTAGGTCAGCGAGCAGAGGTAATAGCGCTTGTCAAACTCGCGCGACAGCAGCTCCTGCACCAGCAGCACGATCAGCAGCGGCACCAGCAGGCGGATGGTGGAAAAGCCCACATCCAGCGCCACAGTGACCGACTGGCGACCGCCGAAATAGGCGGACAACAGCGTGGCCAGCGTTACAACAATCAGGACGCCAGCAGCCATCCAGGCGAACTTCGCCTTAAGTGCCAGACGCAGTGCATTGAGGAAATCGCGAAAGATCGGCATATTTGACAGGGCAGAGTCTGGATAAAATAAAAATCGACGTAAGCGTGGGGCTTTGCGCCGAATGCATTAAAAGAAAAAATAACAGCCTGATTTATGCAAACGGAGAATATCGGGATTGGTGCCGGCGCGCGGTAAACGACGGAAGCGCCTTCGACGCCCCACCCTACAAGCCTCCAATCTGATTTTTACAAAACCAATAAAAAGGGAGAGTTACCTCTCCCATCAGCAAGAAGATCAAAGATCAAGGTATTGCAGGCAAGTTCGCAGTTGCACGACCTTCCGCAAGAGCAGCAGTGCAAGCTGCGCCACCCGGATACTGCGACGTAACAGTGCCCGCCAAAGTGGTTGCAGAGGCATAAGCTGGCCCTGTCGTCACAGTTGGGGCAGTAGTTGTGCAGTCTTCATTGCCGTTAAGACCAGTAGCAGCATTACCATCAGTATTAACGCACACAGGAACAGAGCGCTGAGTCGTTCGACCGGCCGTATGGCATGCAGATATTGCAACTGCACGAGCATTACAGGAAACACCCGCCGCGACCCCGCTGCTCACACTTATAGACACGTCCTCGTTCAAAAGAGCGCAATCAGCAATACGAACAACCCCAGTAGCTGGAAGCTGTACAGCAGACGCTGCTCCAGACGCCATCAGACCTGCAAGCAACAAAGTAATTTTTTTCATTTCTATGTCTCCAGAGTACTGATTAGCGCAGCGATGAAATAATTGCGGTAATACCATTCTTAGCATCAGCTACCGCGGACGTATCGTTAGCCTTGGCGCGATATTCATTGAACTGCGGAATGGCGATAGCGGCCAGAATGCCGATGATCGCGATCACGATCATCAGCTCGATCAGGGTAAAGCCTTTTTGCTTCTTGAGGGACTTCATGGAAATGCTCCTATGTAGTTAAGGTCGGCGACCCGCGATCTGCGATGCAGGTGCCATGCCAACACCCAACAACCCAGCCAACAGACACTTCGGCATTTCGCCCCTCACCGCTAGCCACTCAACGAAGTCATCAACTGACACTTTTGGTCACCTCAAATTGCAGCGCTTGGGCTTTACTGCCTCATTGGGCTATAACAGCGCCATCCTCCTCCTTGCGTATACACAAATGAACGACAGCGTCTCTCTCTCAGGCCTGGCCCGGCAGATGGTGCTGGCCGAATTGCTGGATGAAAAAAGCGCACAGCAAGCCCAGCAGCAGGCCCAGCGCAACAAGCTGCCGCTGGTCACCTACCTGGTGCAGAACAAGCTGGTGAAGAGCCGTGCCCTGGCCGAACTGGCCGCCGAGCAGTTCGGCGTGGCCTTCGTCGACCTCAACTGCATTGATAAAGAGGGGCAGCCCAGGGAACTTGTCAGTGAGAAGCTGATCCGCCAACACCGCGCGCTGCCACTCTGGCGGCGCGGCAACAAGCTGTTCGTCGCCCTGTCCGACCCCAGCAATCACCAAGCGGTCACCGATATCCAGTTCAGCACCGGGCTGACCACCGAAGCCATCCTGGTGGAGGACGACAAGCTGGGCGACGCCATCGAGAAATTTTTCGAGACCGCCAACAGCGGCCTGGAGGAACTCGCCGATGTCGATCTGGACGGCCTGGATATCGAAGCGGTCGATGATGACAAGCAAGACAGTGTCGCCGGTCAGGACGCAGACGACGCTCCGGTGGTGCGCTTCGTCAACAAGATGCTGCTGGACGCCATCAAGGGCGGCTCGTCCGACCTGCACTTCGAGCCCTACGAGAAGGCCTATCGTGTCCGCTTTCGCACCGACGGAATCCTCCACGAAGTGGCCCGCCCGCCAATCCAGCTGGCACCGCGCATCTCCGCCCGCCTCAAGGTGATGGCGGCGCTGGACATCTCCGAGCGGCGCAGGCCGCAGGACGGCCGGATCAAGATGAAGGTGTCGAAGACCAAGGCCATCGACTTCCGCGTCAACACCCTGCCGACCCTGTGGGGCGAGAAGATCGTGATGCGGATCCTCGACCCCACCAGCGCGCAGATGGGTATCGATGCACTGGGTTACGAGGAAAACCAGAAAGACCTGTACATGGCCGCTCTCAAGCAACCGCAGGGCATGATCCTGGTCACCGGCCCCACCGGCTCGGGCAAGACCGTGTCGCTTTATACCGGCCTGAATATTCTCAACACGATCGACGTGAACATCTCCACCGCCGAAGACCCGGTGGAAATCAACCTGGAGGGGATCAATCAGGTCAACGTCAACCCCAAGCAGGGCATGGACTTCTCCCAGGCCCTGCGCGCCTTCCTGCGCCAAGACCCGGACATCATCATGGTCGGCGAGATCCGCGACCTGGAAACCGCGGAAATCGCCATCAAGGCCGCGCAGACCGGCCACATGGTGATGTCGACCCTGCACACCAACAGCGCCGCGGAGACCCTGACCCGCCTGCGCAATATGGGGGTGCCGTCATTCAACATCGCCACCTCGGTCAACCTGATCATCGCCCAGCGTCTGGCGCGCAAGCTGTGCAGCCACTGCAAGAAGGCCGTCCAGATCCCTCACGAAGCACTGCTTCACGAGGGCTTCCCGGAAGACAAGATCGGCAGCTTCAAGCTCTATGGCCCGGTCGGCTGCGAGAATTGCAAGGGTGGCTACAAGGGCCGAGTCGGGATTTATGAAGTGGTTAAAAACACCCCGGCGCTGCAGCGGATTATCATGGAAGAAGGCAACTCCATCGATATTGCCGCGCAGATGCGCCAGGATGGCTTCAACGACTTGCGCGCATCCGGTTTGCTGAAAGCCATGCAAGGCATCACCAGCCTCGAAGAGGTCAACCGCGTGACCAAGGACTAACGACCCTGATTGCTGCATGAACGCATCCCGACGGGGCTGAGGATGCGGTAACCAAGCCGATAACAACTAAACACTGAGAACTACCTGCTCAGGACACCCAGAGACAGGTTCTCCAGCTAGGGCGCAGAGATGGCTGAAAAAGCATTAAAAACCAGTGTGTTTACCTGGGAAGGTACAGACAAGAAGGGCGCCCGCATCAAGGGTGAACTGAGAGGTCAAAATCCCGCCCTGATCAAGGCACAGTTGCGCAAACAGGGCATCAACCCGACCAAGGTGCGCAAGAGGTCCGTCTCGCTGTTCGGCGCCGGCAAGAAGATCAAGCCCATGGATATCGCCCTGTTCACCCGGCAGATGGCGACCATGATGAAGGCCGGTGTACCGCTGCTGCAGAGTTTCGACATCATCGGCGAAGGTTTCGACAACCCCAACATGCGCAAGCTGGTGGACGAGCTCAAGCAGGAAGTGGCCGCAGGCAACAGCTTCGCCAGTTCCTTGCGCAAGAAGCCCGAATACTTCGACGATCTCTACTGCAACCTGGTGGACGCAGGCGAGCAGTCTGGCTCCCTGGAAGCGCTGCTCGATCGCGTCGCCACCTACAAGGAGAAGACCGAGGCGCTCAAGGCCAAGATCAAGAAGGCGATGAACTATCCGATTGCGGTGATCGTGGTGGCCGTCATCGTTACTGCCATTCTGTTGATCAAAGTGGTGCCACAGTTCAAGGCGGTATTCGAGGGCTTCGGGGCCGAACTGCCAGCATTTACCCTTATGGTGGTGGGCGCTTCCGAATTCCTTCAGGAATGGTGGTTTCTTTTCTTGGCCGCCATCATTGGCGCGGTGTTTGTGTTCAAGGAGGCACACAAACGCTCGGAGAAATTCCGCAACTGGGTAGACCGCACCCTGCTCAAACTGCCCATCGTCGGCGACATCCTCTATAAATCGGCGATAGCCCGTTTCGCACGAACGCTCTCCACCACCTTCGCCGCCGGCGTACCGCTGGTCGATGCACTCGATTCGGTGGCCGGTGCCACCGGCAACGTGGTTTTCCGCACCGCCACCAACAAAGTCAAAAGCGACGTGTCGACCGGCATGCAGCTCAACTTCTCCATGCGCACCACCGGCGTCTTTCCCTCCATGGCAATACAAATGACCGCCATCGGCGAAGAATCCGGTGCGCTGGATGAGATGCTCAGCAAGGTAGCGACATTCTACGAGGACGAAGTGGATAACATGGTCGACGGCCTGACCGCGCTGATGGAGCCCATAATCATGTCCGTGCTCGGCGTGCTGGTCGGCGGCCTGGTGATTGCCATGTACCTGCCCATCTTCCAACTCGGCAACGTTATCTAAAAATGCCTGTTCTCGACCTTCTGGCCAGCCATGTGCTGGCCTTTGTTTTGTGCGCCCTGGTGCTCGGCCTGCTGGTCGGTAGCTTCCTCAACGTGGTGATCCACCGCCTTCCGAAGATGATGCTCAGCGACTGGAAGGCTCAGGCCCGGGAAGTGCTCGACCTGCCTGCCGAATCGAGCGGCGCCCGCTTCAACCTGATCCTGCCGAACTCGCACTGCCCGGCCTGCGGCCACGAGATCAAGCCGTGGGAAAACATCCCGCTGTTGAGCTATCTGGCCCTGCGCGGCAAATGCTCGGCCTGCAAGGCGCCCATCAGCCCGCGCTACCCCCTGGTGGAGCTGGCGTGCGGCCTGCTGTCGGCCTATGTCGCCTGGCACTTCGGTTTCAGCTGGCAGGGCGGCACCATGCTGCTGCTGACCTGGGGGCTGTTGGCGATGAGCCTGATCGATGCCGACCACCAATTGCTGCCCGATGCCCTGGTGCTGCCGCTGCTGTGGCTGGGCCTGATCCTCAACCAGTTCGGCCTGTTCGCCAGCCTGGCGGATGCTTTGTGGGGGGCGATCGCCGGCTATCTCAGCCTGTGGTCGGTGTACTGGCTGTTCAAGCTGGTCACCGGCAAGGAAGGCATGGGCTATGGCGACTTCAAGTTGCTGGCCATGCTCGGCGCCTGGGGCGGCTGGCAGATCCTGCCGCTGACCATCCTACTGTCCTCGCTGGTCGGTGCGGTGCTGGGGGTGATCATGCTGCGCCTGCGCAATGCCGAAACCAGCACGCCCATCCCGTTCGGCCCCTACCTGGCAATTGCCGGCTGGATCGCTTTGCTCTGGGGTGATCAAATAACCGGAACCTATCTCCAGTTCGCCGGTTTCAAATAATTGATGACACAGCCAACCCCCTGGATTCTCGGCCTCACGGGCGGCATCGGCAGCGGCAAAAGCGCGGTCGCCCAGCACTTCATCGACCTCGGCGTGCATGCCGTGGATGCCGACCACGCCGCGCGCTGGGTGGTCGAGCCCGGCCGGCCGGCGCTGGCGCAGATTGCCGAGCATTTTGGCGAGGCGGTATTACTGGCGGACGGCCAACTGGATCGCGCCGCATTGCGCACGCGGATTTTCCAGAATCCGGAGGAGCGCCGCTGGCTGGAAGCCTTGCTGCATCCATTGATTCGCCAGGAGATCAGCGAACATCTGGCCCGCGCCGATTCGCCCTACGCCATTCTGGTGTCGCCACTGCTGATCGAATCCGGCCAACATCAAATCACCCAGCGCATACTGGTGGTAGACACCTCCGAGGAGCTGCAGGTGCAACGCACCATGCTGCGCGACCGCACCTCAGCCGAACAGGTGCAGGCCATCCTCGCCGCCCAGGCCAAACGCGAGGAGCGCTTGCGCCATGCCGATGACGTGCTGGTCAACGACCGCGACTTGGGCTGGCTGCACACCGAGGTCGAACGCCTGCACCGTTTCTATCTGACCTTGCGCGGAGGCCAAGCATGAGCCAGTCCCCCATCATCAAATGCCCGACCTGCGGCGCACCCGTCGAATTTGGCCCGCAGAGCCCACACCGGCCCTTCTGCTCGGAGCGCTGCAAGCTGATCGATCTCGGCGCCTGGGCCGCCGAGGAGCACGCGATTCCCGGCGACCCGCTGGAAGACGAACTGTTTTCCGGCCAGCTGCCGCCGCGCGAGCACTGAGAGCCCACGGCGGAGCCGTTCAGATTCGTAGGGTGGGTTAGCCGAAGGCGTAACCCACCAACCCTGCCGAACACCGGAGTCCAGGGCGGCAGCGCTGGTGGGTTACGCCGCTACGCGGCTAACCCACAAAAGCCGTGCCCTAAAGCCAACCAGGGCCACTCAGCGCGGCGGCTCGTCGTCCTTCCAGGGCGCTTGCAGATAGCGCGTGCGATTGAAGGTTTCCAGCCATTCCGGCTGGAACACCACCAAGGCGCTGATCACCATGCCGTTGATAAAGGCCTCGGGAAACATCACCAGCCACAGATAGCCGGCAAAGTCCTCCAGCCAGGGCGGCAGCGGAAAGCGTCCGTCGACCACCAGCACCGCCAGCCCAGCCAGCAGGCAGGCCAACGCCGTCAGCGCCGCCGGAAAGAACCCGCAGCAGAAGATGTAGACGAACAGGTTGCGTGGCTGCCGGCGCTCGACCCACTGCGCACAGGTTTCGGCGATCAGCACCGGGATGCCCACCAGCAGTAGGCCGTTCAAGCCCACGGCGAGGAAGTCCTGGCGCCCGATCGCCACCAGCCCCAACTGCGCCACCAGCCCGCCGAGCAGCGCCAGCGGCCAGTCGAGCAGCAAGGTCACCGCCGTCATGCCGATGAAATGAAAGGACAGGCCCGAGGCGAAGTCCCGGCGCACCAACCACAGCATAAACAGCAGGAATACGGCGCCGAGCAGCAGATGCTGCCGACGGGTATCGCTGAACAACTCCAGCCACGGCGCCCGCCAGATCGCCCAGAGCAGCGCCGGCAGATAGAGCCCCCAGCCGATCGTCATGCTCGCGGCAGACAACAGTTCGGCAGCAATCATGGCGATTCCTCGCTGTGCGAGTAGACCTGAATGTCGCCGCGCGCCTCCCAGGCCGCCTGCGCCGACCAGAAGGCCAGCGACTCCGGGGTGTCACGCAGAACGAAGACGTGGGATTTCTGCACCCCCAGCCCGGCCAACTGCTCCAGCGCCCGCCGCAACAGGGCGCGCGCAACGCCCTGGGCCCGATAGGGCTGATCCACCACCAGGTGCTGGAGATAGCCACGCCGTCCGTCATGCCCCACCAGCACACAGCCCAGCAACCGCCCCTGCCGCTCGCAGAGCAGGCTCAGCCCCGGGGTACGCTGCAGATAGGCGCAAAACGGCACGAACTCATCCTCGGGACGCAGACGCAACCCCGGCGTCCGCCGCCACAGTGCGAGCAGAGCCGCGTGGTCATCGGGCTCGATGGGACGGATCGACATCGCAGTATTCCAAAACCTCTTTGCCGCCAGTCTACACCGCGCAAAGAGCGGACATAGAGCGCTCGCCTGACGATCGCCACCTGCACCGGCGAAAGCTGCGGGCTAAGCTGGAGGCATGGAAGAATCGGACTACCTGCGCCTGCTCACCTACCAGGCCGAACAAGCCAATCTGCTGCTCTCCAATGGCCGCAAGTGGGAGCGCGAGCGCTGGGTTTGTCAGCGCCTGCTGCAGGCGCTGAACGTCAGCCATCGCAGCGAAGAGTTCAACAGCGGCCAGGAGCCGCCCGACGTGCTGTTCCGCGACGCCTGCTTCGAGGTGTTCTTCGTCCTCGATGCCGGCCGCCGCCTGAACGAAGAGTGGCGCGAAGAACTGCAGCGCCGCCGCCGGGCCTTCTCGCTGAGCCAACTGATCCGCCGCGAGGCACGCCCGAAACGGATTTCCGCCGCCGAACTGCAGGCGCTGCTGGCCCCGACACTGCGCAAGAAGGCCCACAACTACCGCGAACGGGGCCTGGATCTGAGCGAGCTGGACATGCTCGCCTACGTCAACCTGAAACTCGCGATTCCCGATTTCAACACCGGCTTTCCACCGCCCAGCGAGTATCTGCGCCAAGGTTGGCGCTCGCTGTCGCTGGTCGGCCCGACCTTCGCCCGCGTGCTGTTCGCCCACACCGATGCCCCCGATTTCCTGCGCAGCAACCTGGGCCGTAGCGTGCTGTTCGATCTCGGCATCAGCCTATGAGTTCGCTGCAGGAGCTGCTGGCCGATGTGCCGCAGCGCGGCCGGGTGCGCTGGCTCGGCGTGCGTCCGCAGGCACGCGCGCCGATGCTCGAACTGCAGGCAGTCGAAGCCCGCCGCGACGCCGGCCTGACCGGCGATCACAGTCGCCCCGGCCCGCGCAACACGCGACAAGTAACGCTGATCCAGTGGGAACACCTGGCGGTGATTGCCGCCCTGCTCGGCCGCGCGGCGGAACAACCGCTGCGGCCCCAGGAGCTGCGCCGCAATATCGCCATCAGCGGTATCAACCTGTTCAGCCTCAAGGGCCGGCGCTTTCGCATCGGTCAGGCGGTGCTGGAAACCACCGGCTGGTGCCAGCCTTGCGCACGCCTGGAACAGCATCTGGGCCATGGCGCGTTCCAGGCCGTGCGCGGGCACGGCGGCATCACCGCCCGGGTCCTGTGCAGCGGCATTATTCGCCTGGATGACGAAGTCTACGTTGAGGCGCCGTGAAACGGCCGGCTAGAATGCCGACAGCCCTTAGCGAGGTTTCCATGACCAGCCGCCTCAGCCCCGAAGACCAAGCCCGAGTCGACCACTACCTGAGCGCGCCGCAGCATCAGGTCGAACGCAAGCCGTTCCGCCCCTGGTTGCTCCTGGCGATCGTCCTCGCCAGCGTCATCGGATTAGGCCTGCTAAGCCGTCTTTTGAGCCGTTTAGTGCTATGAGCTGCCTCGCGCTCGCCTTCTCGGCCGTCCACAGCATTCCCCAAAGCCTTGTGAGACTGTGCCATGTCCCATCGTATTGTGATTGTCGGCGGCGGCGCCGGCGGCCTGGAGCTTGCCACCCGCCTGGGTAGAGCCCTGGGTAAACGCGGCCTAGCCAAGATCGTGCTGGTCGACGCCAACCTGACCCATATCTGGAAACCACTGCTGCACGAAGTGGCGGCCGGGTCGCTGAACTCCTCGGAAGACGAACTCAACTACGTCGCCCAGGCCAAGTGGAATCATTTCGAATTTCAGCTCGGGCGCATGGCTGGGCTGGATCGCCAGCACAAGCGCATCCGCCTGGCCGCCACCCGCGACGAGGATGGTGGCGAACTGCTGCCCGAACGCAATCTGGACTACGACAGCCTGGTGCTGGCAGTCGGCAGCACCACCAACGACTTCGGCACCCCCGGTGCCGCCGAGCATTGCCTATTTCTCGACACCCGCGCCCAGGCCGAGCGCTTCCACCGCCAGCTGCTCAACCATTACCTGCGCGCCCATGCCGAGCCGGGCCGGACCAGCGAACAGATCAGCGTCGCCATCGTCGGCGCCGGCGCCACCGGCGTGGAACTGGCCGCCGAGCTGCATCATGCCGCGCGCGAGCTGGCCGCTTATGGACTGGATCGCATCCAGCCGGAGAACATGCGCATCACCCTGATCGAGGCCGGCCCACGGGTACTGCCGGCGCTGCCGGAGCGCATCAGTCAGCCGGTGCATCGGCGCCTGGAACAGCTCGGCGTGACCGTGCTGACCAATGCGGCAGTCAGCACGGTCACTGCCGAACAGCTGCATACCAGTCAGGGCCAGGTGATTCCGGCCAGCCTCAAGGTCTGGGCCGCCGGTATTCGCGCCCCGTCCTTCCTGCAGGACCTGGATGGTCTGGAAAGCAACCGCATCAACCAGCTAGTGGTACGCCCGACCCTGCAAACCACTCGCGACGACGACATCTTCGCCCTGGGCGACTGCGCCGCCTGCCCGCAACCCGGCAACGAGGGACGCAACGTGCCGCCGCGCGCCCAGGCCGCGCACCAGCAGGCATCGCTGCTGGTGAAGAGCTTCAAGCAGCGGCTGGCCGGGCAAGCGCTGCCGGAATACCACTATAAGGATTACGGCTCGCTGATCTCCCTGTCGCACTTCAGCGCCGTCGGCAATCTCATGGGCAGCCTGATGGGCAGCGTCAAACTCGAAGGCTGGCTGGCGCGGATGTTCTACATCTCGCTGTACCGCATGCACCAGATGGCCTTGTATGGCGTATCCCGCACCCTGCTGCTGATGCTCAGCGACCGCATCGGCCGCAGCACCGAACCACGCCTGAAGCTGCACTGAGGCGCAGGCCCGCCGCGCATGGGCTCAGCCATGCGCGGTGAACAGCGCAAATCCTGAAATGCAGACATAGCAAAACCCCCTCGAGGCTTGCGCCTGGAGGGGGTTGCTGAATGGTGGGTCGTGTAGGATTCGAACCTACGACCAATTGGTTAAAAGCCAACTGCTCTACCAACTGAGCTAACGACCCAAAAATGGTCGGGGTAGGGGGATTCGAACTCCCGACATCCTGCTCCCAAAGCAGGCGCGCTACCGGACTGCGCTATACCCCGGCTGGAATTTGGCTCCGCGACCTGGACTCGAACCAGGGACCCAATGATTAACAGTCATTTGCTCTACCGACTGAGCTATCGCGGAACTACGTATTCCAAGCTCTGCTGCGTGGATTCGCGCTTCAGAGGCGCGCCATTTTACGTTTCGCGGCGAGCCTGTCAACCCTCTAAACGTCTTTTAAGACAAGGATTTGCTGCAATGCGCTGGGCGACTATATTCTGCTTGGTGTCATCACAGCGGACGTGCAGCCGTCAGGCTCCTGCTCAGGATCGTCAATGAACAACAATCAGGGCAACCCGCCGAATATTCCCAAGCCGCCACCGACCTTGGCCAGCCGGGCGATTCAGCCGCGCTTCGGCGAACTGGTGCAGAGCTGCCGCAAACTGGCGATGAATCGGTTGGCCGAGCATCTCACCGGAGTCTTCGGCCAGGTTGACGACACCCTGTTCGAGTGTGCGGAAAAGGCCGAGAACAATCAGATCCAGACGCTGTTCTTCGACAACATGCGCGAGATCCGTCGCCAGCGCCCGCAGATCGAACGGCGCTACCACCAACAGATCGCCCAGAACTTCGCCGATTTCCTCGAAGGCAAGCTCAAGGAGCAGGAGCAGCCCGACGAAGTGGATGCCGAACACCTGGCTCTGGTGCAGAACGAGGACTACGAGGAAAGCCTGCAGGTGACCAACATGGTCAGCCGGGTCAAGGCCCGCTGTGCCCAGCAGCTGTTTGCCCTCGAGCAGCGCCTGGCCGTGCTGAACAATGGCCAGAAGCTCGGCGAAGACAGAAACCCCTTCGGCCCCCAGGCCATTGCCCAGGCCTTCCGCGAAGCCCTGGCCCCCTGCCCGTTCCCGCTGCGGATCAAAACCGTCCTTTACATGCTGTTCGACCGCCATGTCATGCAGAGCCTCGACAGCCTCTACGAAGCGATGAACCAGCGCCTGATCGAGGCCGATGTGCTACCCAATCTCAAGTACAGCGCGCAACGCAAGCCCAGCGCCGTGCGACCGACACCGACACTAACACCGACACCGACACCGACACCGACACCGACAACAGATTCTATTGCCCCGACGGCGCCAGTACAGACGACAGCCGCGCCGGCAGGCGGCGCTCAGCCCACCACGAGTCCGCCGCCAGCGACAGGCCCGACAGCCGGGCCGCCACCCGCGCCGAGCGCGGCCCCAAGCGCCCCGGCGGCCTTTGATTTGAGCGCTCCACCGCCCAGCGACCCCAGCGCCCTGTTCAGCGGCCTCGCCGCCCTGCTCAGCGAATACCGCCAGCATGAGGGCGACGCGCCTTTGCTGGGTGGCACACGCAGCATCGCCAGTTTCGGCCCCCGCGGGGCGACGCGCACCTATAGCGCCAACGAACTCCTGGAAGCGCTCAACCGCTTACAGGAAAAGTCCGCCCACGAGCTGGCGCAACGCCTGCAACACCCGCAACCCGTGGAAGAACTCAAGGCCGACCTGCAAGCCCAACTGGAAACGCACAGCAGCCTGCCAGGCCAGCAGAAACTGTCCGATCAGGAAGCCGACGTCATCGACCTGGTGGGCATGCTCTTCGACTTCATCCTCGACGACGAAAACCTGCCGGACATCTGCAAGACTGCGCTGTCGCACCTGCATACGCCTTACCTGAAGGTGGCCCTGCAGGACAAGGCGCTGTTTACCCAGCATCATCACCCGGCCCGCCGCCTGCTCAATGCCATGGCCCAGGCCGGTGTGCTGTACGGCAGCGAAGGCGATGAACGGGGCCTGTTGGCGAAGATGCACTGGGTGATCGAACGGGTGATTCAGGGTTATAGCGGCGATCTGGCGCTGTTCGACAGCCTTCTCGAGGAGTTCAACGAATACGTCGGCACCCTCAAACACAAAGTCGACCTACGCGAACGGCGCGCGGTGGAGGCGGCCAAGGGTCGCGACAAACTGCTCGACGCCCGCCAGCAAGCCGTCAAGGTCATCGGTAAGGCCCTGCAAGGCCGCGAGTTGCCGGCCATCATCCGCCACTTCCTGGAGTTGACCTGGACCGATGTACTGGTGTTCATCCATCTGCGCCTTGGCCCGCACAGTGCGGAATGGCGGCGTGCCTGCGAAGCAGCCGAACAACTGGCCTGGAGTGCGACCCCGCTGGATGAGCAGGACCGCGAGCACCTGCAACGCCTACGCGTGACGTTGCTCGACAACCTGCGCAAAGGCCTGGAACTGCTCGGCGGCTACCATGACGACGGCATCCGCCGCCTGCTGCAGGACATCGTGGCCTGCCAGCACGCCGTGCAGGCCAAACAACCCGAAGTCGCCGCCAGACTCGAAGCGCAGCTGCCGGAAAGCCCACTGGGCGCCATGCTCGGCGAGGATGCCGCGCTGCTCGACAGCCCGCCGCACTCCGGCCTGTCACTGCATGCGCAACTGCTGGCCAAGGAGCTAACGCGCATCGAGTTCGGCACCTGGTTCGAATTCGCCAATGGTGATCAGCCCCGTATGCTCAAGCTGTCCTGGTTCAGCCCGACCACCCACAATTACATGTTCGTCGACCACAGCGGCCAGCGTGTGGCGATCAAGCCCCTCACCCTGCTGGCCAACGAAATGGAACAAGGCTTGGCCCGGATCGTTCCGCCAGAACGCAGCGCCCCGCTGGTGGATCGCGCCCTCACCGCCATCTACCGCGTCCTACAGCGTTTCACCGGCCGCGTAGCCGAGCCCAGCTAAGGAGCCGCAATGGATGATCGTCGTCAGCACAGCCGCCGCAGTACCGAGCTGCAGCTGGAAGTTTTCGATCTGCACTCGCAGCAACATCTGGGGCGCGTGGTGGACCTCTCCGCCGACGGCTTCATGCTGTTCAGTAACCACCGGCAGAATGTCGATAGCCTGCTCGAATGCCGCCTGGTCACCGAGCAGCCCATCGACGGTATCGGCGAGATCAAACTCGGGGCCGACTGCCTCTGGAGCCGCCCCAGCGCCGATGGCAAGCATGCCTGGTCCGGTTTCCATATCATCGACCTCGCGGAAGACCAGGCCGCCGCGCTGGAGATACTGCTCAAACACCTGTGAGCAGGCAGAAAAAAGCCCCGCCATGCGGGGCTTTTTTCTGCCTGCAAAGCTCAGACGAAGACGATCTCCCCGCCCTCTACCTTGGCCGTGATGCTGGCGCCCGGAGCGAACTCGCCGGCCAGGATCTGCTGCGCCAGCGGGTTCTCGATCCAGCGCTGGATCGCCCGCTTCAGCGGCCGCGCGCCGTAGACCGGGTCGTAACCGACGGCGACCAGCTTGTCCAGGGCCTCGCCACTCAGCGCCAGGCTCAGCTCGCGCTCGCTCAGGCGCTGACGCAGACGCTGCAGCTGGATCTCGGCGATGCCGGCGATCTGCTCGCGGCCCAGCGGCTCGAACACCACCACCTCGTCGATGCGGTTGATGAACTCCGGCCGGAAGTGCGCGCTCACCGCATCCATCACCGCGGCGCGCTGCGCCTCGCGGTCGCCGACCAGCTCCTGGATCTGCACCGAGCCGAGGTTCGAGGTCATCACCACCACGGTGTTGCGGAAGTCCACGGTGCGCCCGTGGCTGTCGGTCAGACGACCGTCCTCGAGCACTTGCAGGAGGATGTTGAACACATCCGGATGGGCCTTTTCGACCTCGTCCAGCAGCACCACCGAGTAAGGCTTACGGCGCACCGCCTCGGTCAGGTAGCCGCCCTCCTCATAGCCGACATAGCCCGGCGGCGCACCGATCAGCCGCGCCACGGAATGCTTCTCCATGAATTCGGACATATCGATGCGCACCAGCGCCTCTTCGGTGTCGAAGAGGAATTCCGCCAGCGCCTTGCACAGCTCGGTCTTGCCCACCCCGGTAGGACCGAGGAACAGGAACGAACCGCTCGGCCGATTGGGGTCGGACAAGCCGGCGCGCGAGCGGCGCACGGCGTTGGCCACCGCCACTACCGCCTCGTCCTGGCCGATGACCCGCTGATGCAGCAGGCTTTCCATCTTCAGCAGTTTCTCGCGCTCGCCCTCGAGCATCTTGGCCACCGGGATGCCGGTCCACTTCGACACCACCTCGGCGATCTCCTCGTCGGTGACCTTGTTGCGCAGCAACTGCTTCTCGGTCTTGCCGTGCTGATCGACCATCTGCAGGCTGCGCTCGAGGTCGGGAATGATGCCGTACTGCAGTTCGGCCATGCGCTGCAAATCTGACTTGCGCCGGGCGTTTTCCAGCTCCTGCTTGGCCTGCTCGATCTTCTGCTGGATCTGCGCCGAACCTTGCACTTCGGCCTTCTCCGACTTCCAGACCTCCTCGAGGTCGGCGTATTCCTTCTCCAGCTTGGCGATGTCGTCTTGCAGCTTGGCCAGGCGCTTCTTGGTGGCCTCGTCGTCTTCCTTCTTCAGCGCCTCACGCTCGATCTTCAGCTGGATCAGGCGGCGCTCCAGGCGATCCAGCGCTTCCGGCTTGGAGTCGATTTCCATGCGGATGCGGCTACCGGCCTCGTCAACCAGATCGATGGCCTTGTCCGGCAGCTGGCGGTCGGTGATATAGCGGTGGCTGAGCTTGGCCGCGGCGATGATCGCGCCGTCGGTGATGGTGACGCCGTGATGCACCTCGTAGCGCTCCTTGAGGCCACGGAGGATGGCGATGGTGTCTTCTTCGCTCGGCTCATCGACCAGCACCTTCTGGAAGCGCCGCTCCAGCGCCGCATCCTTCTCGATGTACTGGCGATATTCGTCCAGCGTGGTGGCGCCGACGCAGTGCAGCTCGCCACGCGCCAGCGCCGGCTTGAGCATGTTGCCGGCATCCATGGCGCCCTCGGCCTTGCCGGCGCCGACCATGGTATGCAGTTCGTCGATGAACAGGATGATCCGCCCTTCCTGCTTGGACAGGTCGTTGAGCACCGCCTTCAGACGCTCCTCGAACTCGCCGCGGAATTTGGCGCCGGCGATCAGCGCGCCCATATCCAAAGACAACAGGCGCTTGTCCTTGAGGCCGTCCGGCACTTCGCCGTTGACGATGCGCTGGGCCAGGCCCTCGACGATGGCGGTCTTGCCGACGCCGGGCTCGCCGATCAGCACCGGGTTGTTCTTGGTCCGCCGCTGCAGGACCTGGATGGTGCGCCGGATTTCGTCGTCACGGCCGATCACCGGGTCGAGCTTGCCGTCTTCGGCACGCTTGGTCAGGTCGACGGTGTATTTGTCCAGCGCCTGGCGCGCCTCCTCGGCATTCGGGTCGTTCACGGCATCGCCGCCGCGCAGGTTGGCCACCGCGTTTTCCAGGGCCTTCTTGCTCACGCCCTGGGCGAGCAGCAGCTTGCCCAGGCGGGTGTTCTCGTCCAGGGCGGCGAGCAGCACCAGTTCGCTGGAGATGAACTGGTCGCCCTTCTGCTGCGACAGGCGATCGGCCTGGTTGAGCAGACGGGCCAGATCCTGCGAAAGATTGACGTCGCCGGTGGGGTTCTGGATTTTTGGCAGGTGATCGAGCTCTTTGTTCAGCGCCTGGCGCAGGCCGGGAATATCGAAGCCCACCTGCATCAGCAGCGGCTTGATCGAGCCGCCCTGCTGTTCCAGCAGGGCCTGCATCAGGTGCAAGGGTTCGATCGCCGGATGATCGAGGCCGACGGCGATGGATTGGGCGTCGGACAGGGCCAGTTGCAGCTTGCTGGTCAAACGGTCTATTCGCATGGGTTCATCCTTCCTTTAAGAAGCAGGCTGGCGCGCTCAATCCGCCGGTACCGAAAGCCTGCCGAGATACCAGTCTAGATAGGGATGATTGTGCAGAGTTCAAGCCGGCGGACTTTGACCGGGGTCGGCGCGGCGGCCGGGAGGCGTCAGTCCAGCCAGATCAGACTGGCGAAGCGCCCGGTGCGCGCCGCCCGGCGATAGGAATAGAAGCGTGGATCATGGACGGTGCAAAAGCCGCCGCCATAGACCGCGGTGACGCCACGGGCGGCCAGACGGATGCGCGCCAGCTGGTAGATATCGGCCATGTGCCGCCCCGGATTGGCGCTCGGGCGGAACGCGGCGGTCGCCTGCGGATGGCTGGCGACGAAGGCGTCGCGCACCTCGGCGCCAACCTCGAAGGCCGCCGGACCGATGGCCGGGCCGAGCCACACCAGCACCTCGTCGGCCGGCAGCGCCAAGGCCTCGAGGGTGGTCTCCAGCACGCCGCCGGCCAGCCCGCGCCAACCGGCATGGGCGGCGGCCACCCGGGTGCCGGCGCGGTCGCAGAACAGCACCGGCAGGCAATCGGCGGTCAGGACGGTGCAGGCGATGCCGGGCGTGGCGGTCCAGCTGGCGTCGGCTGCGGCGACCTGCGCGGGGTCGGCGTGCGCTACCTGCACGCCATGTACCTGGCGCAGCCAGGCCGGACGGCAGCCCAGCTGGACGGTCAGGCGGCGACGATTCTCGCCGACGGCGGCGGCTTGGTCCTCGACATGGTCGCCGAGGTTGAAGCTGTCGAATGGCGCCTGGCTGACGCCACCGGCACGGGTGGTGACGCAGGCGCGCACCTTGGCCGGGGCCGGCCAGTCGGGGATGAGCCAGTCGCGCAGCGGCGCCGACTCAGCCGACAAAGGCTTCGCGATCCTGACGCAGCAGGGTCAGCAGCCAGACGAAGTCATCCGGCAGCGGCGACTCCCACTTCATCCGCTCACCGGTCACCGGGTGGTCCAGTTCGAGGAAGCGCGCATGCAGGGCCTGCCGCGGGAAGCTCTTGAGCTCCTGCACCAGGGTCGGGCTGGCCGCTGGCGGAATGCGGAAACGCCCAGAGTAAAGCGGGTCGCCCACTAGCGGAAAGCCTACATGGGTCATGTGCACCCGAATCTGGTGGGTACGCCCGGTTTCCAGTTTGACCCGCGTGTGGGTGTGCGAGCGGAAGCGTTCGAGCACCCGGTAATGGCTGACCGCCGGCTTGCCGCCGTCAGTCACCGCCATGCGCTGGCGCTGGGTGCCATGGCGGCCAATCGGCGCATTGATCTTGCCGCCGGCGGTGATCACGCCGATGACGATGGCCTCATAAATGCGGCTGACCGTGCGCTTTTGCAGCTGATCGACCAGCTTGGTCTGCGCCTGCAGATTCTTGGCCACCACCATCAGGCCTGTGGTGTCCTTGTCCAGGCGGTGGACGATGCCGGCGCGCGGCACGTTGACCAGGTCCGGCACGTGATGCAACAGTGCGTTCAGCAGGGTGCCGTCCTGGTGCCCCGCCGCCGGATGCACGACCAGCCCGGCGGGCTTGTCGAGCACCAAAATGTGCTCATCCTCGTAAACGATATTGAGCTCGATGTCCTGCGCCAGCCACTCGCCCTGGGCCTCCTGCTCGGCCTCCAGGACCAGCACGCTGCCGCCATACACGGTGTCGCGCGGGCGCAGCACGGCGCCATCCACCAGCAGGTGGCCGTCCTTGATCCAGGCGGACAGACGGGAACGGGAATATTCACCGAAGAGCTGCGCGGCGACCTGGTCGAGGCGTTGCCCGCCCAGGTCGGAGGGCACTTCGGCGCGAAGTTGAATAAGCGACTTATTGATTGCGGACATGCTCGCCAACAGCGGGGGCGTAGCCTTTGGTTTCGGCTACGCGCTTGTGGTTAAATACGGCGTCTTTTTGTCCCGGGGCTACCGGGGCCCCATCATAACAGGACGGCCCTGGCCAAGACAGCCAACCGTCACAGGGACGCAAGCCGCTATGCAAGTGAAACACCTGCTGCTGATCGCCATCCTCGCCCTCAACGTTGCCTGTTCGTCCAAGGATGTGGTCGACGAGAACCTCAGCGAGGCCGAGTTGTACCAGCAGGCACAGGCCGATCTGGACAACAAGAGCTACACCAGCGCCGTCAACAAGCTGAAAGCCCTGGAATCGCGCTACCCGTTCGGCCGCTATGCCGAACAGGCGCAACTCGAACTGATCTTCGCCTACTACAAGAACATGGAGCCGGAGGCCGCCAAGTCCGCCGCCGAGCGTTTCATCCGCTTGCATCCGCAACATGCCAACGTCGACTACGCCTATTACCTCAAGGGCCTGGCCGCCTTCGACCAGGACCGCGGCCTACTCGCGCGCTTCCTGCCGCTGGACATGACCAAGCGTGACCCGGGCGCGGCGCGCGACTCCTTCAACGAATTCGCCCAGCTCACCAGCCGCTACCCGAACAGCCGCTACTCGCCGGACGCCAAGCAGCGCATGGTCTACCTGCGCAACCTGCTGGCCGCCTACGAAGTGCATGTCGGCCACTACTATCTGAAGCGCCAGGCCTACGTCGCCGCCGCCAACCGCGGCCGCTACGTGGTGGAAAACTTCCAGGAAACCCCGGCCGTCGGCGATGGCCTGGCGATCATGACCGAAGCCTACCAGCACCTGCACCTCGATGACCTGGCCGCCAGCAGCCTGGAAACCCTGAAGCTGAACTACCCGGACCACCCGAGCCTGGTCGACGGCCAGTTCGTGCCACTGGAAGAGGAAGCGGACAACCGCTCCTGGTTGAGCAAGGCCACCCTTGGCCTGATCGAGACTGACACGCCGCTGCCGCCGGGCGAAACTCGCGCCAGCCAGGATGTGATCAAGCAGTACGAAGAGGCCCAGGAGCAAATTCCGGACAGCCTGCAACCGGAAAGCCAGGAGGCCGTCGAGGAAGAGCAACACGAGGCGGAAGGCAACAACGCCGAGCGTTCCTGGTGGAGCTACATGACCTTCGGCCTCTTCGACTGACGCTGCCGAACGCATAAAAAAGGGAGGCCCACGGCCTCCCTTTTCATTTGTGGATGACTCGCCGCCCTCAGTCGCCGATACGCCAGCCCGAAGTAATCGGATAACGCCGGTCACGGCCGAAGCCACGCTGGGTCACCCGCACACCCACAGCCGCCTGCCGGCGCTTGTACTCGTTGAGATCGACCAGACGCAGCACGCGGCGCACGGTGTCCTCGTCGAAGCCCTCGGCGATGATGGCATTGGCCGACAGGTCGTACTCGATATACAGCTTGAGGATCTCGTCGAGCACCGGATAGGGCGGCAGCGAATCCTCGTCCTTCTGATCCGGCGCCAGCTCGGCGGACGGCGGACGGTCGATGACCCGCTGCGGAATCACCGCGCCGAGGCTGTTGCGATAGTCGCAGAGGCGGAACACCAGGGTCTTGGGCACGTCCTTGAGCACATCGAAGCCGCCGGCCATGTCACCGTAGAGGGTGGCGTACCCCACCGCCATCTCGCTCTTGTTGCCAGTGGTCAGCACCAGGTAGCCCTTCTTGTTGGAGATGGCCATCAACAGGGTGCCGCGACAGCGGGCCTGCAGGTTTTCCTCGGTGGCGTCGCGGCCGAGGCCCTCGAACACCGGCGCCAGGGTGCCCATGAAGGCCTCGACCATCGGCGCGATCGGCAGCACCCGGTAGTGCACGCCGAGCAGGCGCGCCTCGGCTTCGGCGTCCTCCAGGCTGATCTGCGCGGTGTAGCGGTAGGGCATCATCACCGCCTCGACGCGCTCGGCGCCCAGCGCATCGACCGCCACCGCCAGGGTCAGGGCCGAGTCGATGCCGCCGGACAGGCCGAGCACCACCCCTTTGAAACCATTTTTCTGCACGTAATCGCGCACGCCGACCACCAGCGCCTGGTAGACGCTGGCCTCCAACTCCGGCAACGGCGCACAGCTGGCCGGACGCGGTCGCACCTGACGCTCCGCATAGCTGAAGTCGACCGGATAGAGGCCCTCGGTGAAGGCCGGCGCACGCTGGCTGACCTGGCCATCGACGCCCATCACGCAGCTGCCACCGTCGAACACCAGCTCATCCTGGCCGCCGACCTGATTGACGTAGAGGATCGGTATGCCGCCCTCACCAACCCGCTCGGCCAGCACTTCCTCGCGCTCGCGCTGCTTGTCGAGGTGGAACGGCGAGGCGTTGAGGCTGAGCATCAGCTGGGCGCCGGCGGCCCGCGCCTGGCGCATCGGCTCGGCGAACCAGATGTCCTCGCAGATGGTCAGCGCCACCGGGATGCCCTTGATATCCACCACGCAGGCTTCGTGGCCCGGTTCGAAATAGCGCTTCTCGTCGAACACCCGGTAATTGGGCAGCTTCTGTTTGTAATAGCTGGCCAGCACCTCGCCATCGGCGATCGCGGCACAGGCGTTGTAGCGCAGCTCGCCGTCCAGCCAGGGATAGCCGACCACCAGGTAGATGCCGCGCACTTCGTCCTTCAGGCGCTGCAGACCATGCTCGATGCGTCGCTGCATGCTCGAGCGCAGCAGCAGATCCTCGGGCGGATAGCCGCACAGGGCCAGCTCGGGGAACACGATGACATCCGCCTGCCATTGGTCGCGGGCAATCCCGGCCGCCTCGATGATGCGCTCGACGTTGCCGTGCACATCGCCAACTCGCAGGTTCAGCTGGGCCATCACGACCCGCAGGGTTTGGCTCATCACCGCCTCCATCGATAAGGTTGCGCGCCCGACCCACAGCCGGGCACTACACAGTGTGGCATTGTCCCGCATCGACCCCGGCAGAAACAACGCGCAGGGCGAGGAATAGCGTCTGTGCTGGCTCGGCGTCCTTGGCTAAACTGCGAGCCTCCATAAAAAAAGAGACCACTATGGGCCGCTTGCTGTTCTGGATCGTCCTGATCGCCGTCGCCGTCTGGCTCTGGCGCCACTTCAATCGCCCCTCCCGCCGGCGCAGCAAGACCGAATCGGGGACCACGCCGATGGTGCGTTGCGCGCATTGCGGCGTGCATGTGCCACAAGATCGCGCCCTGCAGCAGGACGCGCACTGGTACTGCTCCCAGGACCATCTACTCCAAGGCCCGCAGCGCAGTGATCGCTGAACCCCTGCTGCTGAGCAGCGCGCAGGGACAGCGAATTCTGCGGCTGTACAACCTCTACCGGCTGATCATCGGCCTAGCCCTGGTGCTGTTGATCTCCAGCGAGCTGGACGACCAACTGCTGGAACTGGTCAACGCGCCGCTGTTTCGCTACGGCAGCTGGCTGTACCTAATCATCAATGTGCTGGTCGCCGCCCTGCTGCAGCGCCCACAACACCTGCTCCCGGTGTTCAGTCTGGCGCTAGTCGACGTCTTGCTGCTGGCCTGCCTGTTCTATGCCGGCGGCGGCACCCCCAGCGGTATCGGCAACCTGCTGATCGTCGCGGTGGCCATCGCCAACATCCTCCTGCGCGGGCGCATTGGCCTGCTGATCGCCGCGGTGGCGGCCATCGGCCTGATCTACCTGACCTTCTACCTCAGCCTCAGCCGCCCGGCCGCCGCCACCCAATACGTCCAGGCCGGCGCGCTCGGCGCGCTGTGCTTCGCCGCCGCGCTGTTCGTCCAGGGCCTGTCGCGACGCCTGCAACACAGCGAAAGCCTGGCCGAACAGCGCGCCGCCGATGTCGCCAATCTCGAGGCGCTGAACGAGCAGATCCTGCAGCGCATGCGCACCGGCATCCTGGTGCTGGACAGCCAGCATCGCGTGCTGCTGGCCAACCAGGGCGCGCAAACCCTGCTCGGCCGCGACGCGTTGGCCGGCAAGATTCTCGACCCGCATTGCCCGGAGCTGGTCAAGCGTCTGCAACAGTGGTGCCACAACCCCACCCTGCGCCCGTCCAGCCTGCAGACGCAGCCTCACGGCCCGGCCCTGCAACCCAGCTTCGTGCCGCTGCAGCGTGGCACGCAGCAACACACCCTGGTGTTTCTCGATGACATCTCGCAGATCGCCCAGCAGGCCCAGCAACTGAAACTGGTCGCCCTCGGCCGCCTCACCGCCGGCATCGCCCATGAGATCCGCAACCCGCTGGGTGCCATCAGCCATGCCGCGCAGCTCTTGCAGGAGTCGGAAGACCTGCAGGGCCCGGACCAGCGCCTAGCGCAGATCATCCAGGACCAGTCGCGGCGCATGAACCTGGTGATCGAGAACGTCCTGCAACTGTCGCGCCGGCGCCAGGCGGAGCCGCAATTGCTCGACCTGAAGTACTGGCTGCACCGCTTCGCCGGCGAGTTCCGCAACACCCTGCCGCACACCCAGCAGCTGCATGTGGAAACCGGCGGCGGTACCCTGCAGACACGCATGGACCCCAACCAGCTGACCCAGGTGCTGACCAACCTGGTGCAGAACGGCCTGCGCTACAGCGCCCAGCGCAACCCCTATGGCCAGGTCTGGCTCAAACTGTTCCGTGACGCCGACAGCGACCTGCCGGTGCTGGAGGTGCTGGACGACGGCCCCGGGGTGCCGGCCGAGCAGGTGCAGCATATCTTCGAGCCGTTCTACACCACGGAAAACAAAGGCACCGGCCTCGGCCTGTATATTTCCCGGGAGCTGTGCGAGAGCAACCAGGCCCGCCTCGATTACAAACCGCGCGAGGGTGGCGGCAGCTGCTTGCGCATCACCTTCGCCCACCCACGCAAGCTGAGCTGAACCATGGCCAACCGACAACGCGCCCTGATCGTCGATGACGAGCCCGATATCCGCGAATTGCTGGAAATCACCCTCGGCCGCATGCGCCTCGACACGCGCAGCGCGCGCAACGTCAAGGAAGCCCGCGAGTGGCTGACGCGCGAACCCTTCGACCTGTGCCTGACCGACATGCGCCTGCCCGACGGCAGCGGCCTGGAGCTGGTGCAGCACATCCAGCAGCGCCATCCCCAGGTGCCGGTGGCGATGATCACCGCCTATGGCAACCTCGACACCGCGATCAACGCGCTCAAGGCCGGCGCCTTCGACTTCCTGACCAAGCCGGTCGACCTCACCCGCCTGCGCGAACTGGTGGCTACCGCCCTGCGCCTGCGCACCCCGCAAGAAGAGGAGCTGCCGGTGGACAGCCGCCTGCTCGGCGACTCGCCGCCCATGCGCGCGCTGCGCAAGCAGATCCTCAAGCTCGCCCGCAGCCAGGCGCCGGTGTATATCAGCGGCGAATCGGGCAGTGGCAAGGAACTGGTGGCGCGCCTGATCCACGAGCAAGGTCCGCGCAGCGAGCTGCCATTCGTCCCGGTGAACTGTGGCGCCATCCCGTCCGAGCTGATGGAAAGCGAGTTCTTCGGCCACAAGAAAGGCAGCTTCACCGGCGCCATCGAGGACAAGCAGGGGCTGTTCCAGGTCGCCAACGGCGGCACCCTGTTCCTCGACGAAGTCGCCGACCTGCCGCTGCCGATGCAGGTCAAACTGCTGCGCGCCATCCAGGAAAAGGCCGTGCGCACGGTCGGCGGCCAGCAGGAGCAGGTGGTGGACGTGCGCATCCTCTGCGCCACCCACAAGGATCTGGCCGCCGAGGTCGCCGCCGGCCGCTTCCGCCAGGACCTCTACTACCGCCTCAACGTCATCGAGCTGCGGGTGCCGCCGCTGCGCGAACGCCGCGAAGACATCGGCCTGCTCGCCGACGTGATGCTCAAGCGCCTGGCCGAAAGCAGCGGCCTGCCCGCCGCCCAACTCAACCCCGATGCGCTGGAGAAACTGAAGAGCTATCGCTTCCCCGGCAACGTGCGCGAGCTGGAAAACATGCTCGAACGCGCCTACACCCTGTGCGACGATGAGCAGATCCAGACCCACGACCTGCGCCTGGCCGAGTCATCCGGATTAGCGGAAGCTGGCGAGGCCAGCCTGGCACAGATAGACAACCTCGAGGACTACCTGGAAAACCTCGAACGCAAATTGATCATGCAGGCGCTGGAGGAAACCCGCTGGAACCGCACCGCCGCAGCCCAGCGCCTGGGCCTGACCTTCCGCTCGATGCGTTATCGGCTGAAGAAGCTGGGGATCGATTGAAGACTGCAAGCCTGCAAGCTAACAGCCCGTAGGATGGGTTGAGCGCAGCGATACCCATCACCTCCGGACTAGTTACCCCGCTGCACGGCAACGCCCCCCTCGGATCTGCGCCCTACCCCAAGCGCCCCGCCGGCGCATAGGGCGCCGGATCGATGATCGGCTCACGCCCCAGCAACAAGTCCGCCAGTAACCGGCAGGACGCCGGCGCCAAGACCAAACCGTTGCGGTAATGCCCGCAGTTCAGCCACAAGCCGTCATGACCGGGCACCGGGCCAATGAAGGGAATGCCATCCGGCGAGCCCGGACGCAGCCCAGCCCAGTGTTTCACCACTTCGGCCTTGGCCAACGCCGGCAGCAGCTCGACGGCCGAAGCCTTCAAACTGGCCAACGCCTCCTCGGTGGGGGTCTTGTCGAAGCCGGCATGTTCCAGGGTGCTGCCGATGAGGATATGGCCATCCTTGCGCGGAATCGCATAACGCCCCTTGGCCAGCACCATGCTCGGCAGGAAATCCTCTGCGCACTTATAGAGGATCATCTGCCCCTTCACCGGCTCCACCGGCAGCTCGATGCCCAGAGTCTTCAGCAACTCCCCGCTCCAGGCGCCGGCAGCCACCACCGTCCGGTCGGCGCGCAGCTCACCCTGCGCCGTGCGCACGCCGCAGACCTCGCCGTCCTCGCGGATGAAGCCGGTCACCGCACAGTGCTCGTACAGCGTCACGTTCGGCATGCGCAACAGGGCCTCGCGCAGCGCCCGGGTCAGCCGCGGGTTGCGCACATTGGCGACTCCGGCCATGTACAAGGCGCGTGAAAAACCACCACCGAGCATCGGCAGGTCGCGATAGACCTCCTCGATCGCCACCGCCGCCAGAGGCCGCCCCTCGCGCCGCGCCCACTCCAGCGCCGCGGCTTCGTCATCCAGATCCAGCCAGTACAGGCCGGTGACATGCACCTCCGGGTCGACCCCAGTCTCGGCCAGCAACTGCGCGCCCAACTGCGGATAGAAATCCTGCGACCAATGCGCCAGCGCCGTCACCGCCGGGCTGTAACGCCAGGGATAGAGCGGCGACACGATCCCACCGCCGGCCCAGGACGATTCGCCGCCCAGCGCCCCCTGATCGAGGACCTCGACCTCATGCCCGGCCTCGGCCAAGTGGTGAGCCGACAACAAACCTATGACACCACCCCCAACCAGCAAAACGCGCATGTACCCTCCAAATGCAACGGGCCGCTAAGCGGCCCGTGATACGTCGTCGGCTTGACTGCCGTCTACCAACATTGAGCCACAGTACGGGTGGCATTGACCATCGTGCGGGCGCCGGTATGGCTGATCCCGAAGTCGCCGCAAGGGTCGCCGGCCATGACACCGCCGCGGGTTGCCCGCAACTGATAGGTGGTCGCGGTCGACGCACCTTCGGCGGCGATGGCGTAGTTGGCCGCCCCCGAGGCGGGAGATTGGGCGGCGAAGACCGCGGCCAGGTTGCCACCGGCATCCAGGTAGGAGCCGTGGGTCGAGTAGTAACGCTCCAGCGCCTGCGCGCCCTCCATCAGGGCGGCCTTGGCCTCGGCCCGCCGCCCCTTGCGCACGTGTTCGGTGTAGTTGGGGTAGGCGATGGCGGCGAGGATGCCGATCACCGCCACCACGATCATCAGTTCGATCAGGGTGAACCCTTTGCTATTGCTCATCGCATCTGGTTCCAGGACTGGCGGCCCTCGAGAATGTTCAGGGTATTGACCGCGGGGATGCAGTCACCCACCCCGGTGCCACGGCACAGCCAGTATTTCTGCGGGTCGATCAGGTCGAACGAGCCGGTCGGGATGCCATTGTCCGAGCCGATGCCGGACGGCGGGAACTTCTGGTCGCCCACGCTGACCATGTCCGCCTCGTTGAACTTGCCATCCTTGTTCAGGTCCAGCAGCACGTAGTTGAGCCGCCCGCCGGTGGCCAGGTCAACCACCATGGTCCAGCCCGAGCCACCCGCCCGGCAGGGGTCGGCGGACGGGACGGCGGTTTCGAAGACCAGCCGGTTGAGCAGGATGCGCGGCGCGAAGATCACCCGCTCGCCCTGCGCGCCTTTGACCGGCGAGGTGAGGTCCAGGTACCAGCCGCGCTTGGTGCTCCAGTCCGGACCATTGGCCGGGGCGTCGAGCACCCGCACATCGCGCCCGAACGCCGGGCCCTCGAAGAGCATCGAGCGCTGCTCCAGGGCGGAACGGCCGGTGAAGGCGATGGAAGCCCCGTTGCTGGTCCGCTTGTCCCAGATGCCGTAGAAGGTCTGCGTGCTCTGGTCGCTGGTATCGCCCGAGCTGTACATGCGCCCGGTGCCGAAGTAGATCATCGTGCCCTGGGTATGGCCGTCCGGGTGATAGGCGATCTCCGGCTTGACCGCGATCGGCTGGCGCTTGCCCTGGGCGTCGGTCGCCACGTACAGCGGCTGCGGGTTATTGCCGTTCTTCAGGCTAACCTCGAAGTCGTCATAGCCGGCGCCATTGCTCTTCAGGCTGAATTTCCACAGGTTGCCGCTGAGGTCGCCGGCGTACACGTCCTGCACGTAGATGTTGCCGGAGCCGTCCACGGCATAGACGAAGGACGGGCTGGACAAGCCACCCGTGGCGGTGCCGGCGCGCACCTTGTGCACCGCGCCGGTGGCCAGCTCGACGATGAACAGCACGGCGTCGTCGCTGGCGCTGCCGTGGCCGTTGCCGAAGATCGCCGCCCAGGTGCCGTCCTTCAGGCGACCGACCAGCGGCTCGCCGAAGTTGTAGCCCAGGTCGTCGTCCTTGATCTCCCACAGCACCTTGTCGGCGCTGAAGCCGGTGGTGCCAGCGGCGTCCGTGACGTCGAGGGCGAAGACGCTGCGACCACCGGCGCCCAGGCTGCCGAGCAGCACCGTCCGCCACTGGTCATTCAGCCGGGCGTCGCGGATGTGCAGCTTGCCGTCCACGAAGTAGCGATGCTTGTAATCGCTGTTGGCCAGCAGCTTGACGTTGTCCTGCACGCCGCTGGGCATATAGCCGAACAGTTCGTCGCCGGTGTTGGCGTTGAAGGCGTGCAGGAAGCCATCGTTGGCACCGACGAACAGGGTCGGCGTCTTGCGCGCCTTGGCGGCGACGAACTCGGCGTAGGTCTGTGCGCCGCTCGACAGCGGCACGCGGCCATGGAAGCCCCAGTCCTGCTTGTTGGCGAGCACCAGGGTGGAGTTGACGATATCGCCGAGCAGGGTGGAACGCTGACGGAACAGCCGCCCGGCCGGCGCTTCGTTCTCGCGTGCGCCCATCAGGTAGTCGAACAGCGCTTCGTCGTCGTTGAAGTGCGCCTTGACGTTGTCCGGCAGAGTGCTCCAGCGCAGCGCCAGGCCATGGTCCGCGCCCGCTCCGCCGTCATGGGTGAACAGGCGGCGCGCGCCACTGCTGAGCTGCTGCCCGGCCTCCCAGACCTCCTTGAAGACCAGGCCGGCGCTGGTCTGGTGTGGCTGCTTGGCCAGCAGTTTGCCGGACCAGTCGGCGCTGCTGTAGAAGGCCTCGTACACCAGGGAGTTGCTGTCCAGCCGGCGCGCATTAGGCACCGCGGCGGTGTTCGAACCGGTGCGGTCGGAGATCGAGGCCAGGGTGCTGCTCAGCGCCACGGCGAATTGCTGCGGGTCCTGGGCGCTGAAGAAGCCGCCGCGCCCGTTCACCGCGGCGTGCAGCAGGTCGTCCAGCTTGGCCGGGTCGCTTTTGCTCGGATCGGGCCAGGTCAGCGCGCCGCCCTTCTTGACGGCATCGAAGGCCGCCTTCGGGTCGATGGTCCCGCTCATCCCCAGGCCGACACCGAAGGTCACCATGTGCTGCCAGAACGCGGGGTCGGCCGGATCGGTCGGCACGCGGTTGTCCAGATCGGGATGCAGATCGCGATTCCAGTAGTACATGGCCACGTCGGCCAGGGTATTGCTCTGGTTATCGCTGAACGGCGCCTTGGGCACGTACTGGTAGGTCTTCCCATCCGGCCCTTCGATCGTCGGACCGTTCTTGTTGTCCACGTTCTCGCGCACGGCACTTTTCGACGCAGCATCGCCGTTCCAGTAACCATCGGTGGTCAGGATGGTGTAGCTCTGCCGGCAGCTGTACTCCTTCCCGCCCGTCTGGCCCGGCGTCGAACTCCAGGGCCCGGACGAGTCGGTACGGGAGAAATAGTCGCCGGCATCGCCCAGCGCCCGGCGCAGCGGGGTACCACCGGAAGCCGAGACGGCGAACAGCCAGTCATAGAACTCCGAGCGGCCAGTGCCCTCGAAACGCCGCACCCCACGCACCACCGTATTGGTATCCTGCGTGTCGACGCGTTGCCCCTTCCGATTGATCGCCCCATAGCCGACCCGGACATCGCCGGGCAGCCCGGAGAACGCCTGGCTCACCCCGGCCTTGGCCGACATCAGGCGGTTGCGGTAGTAGGAGAACCAGTTGGCGAAGTTCTGCTGCTCATCGGCGCCCACGCTGCGCTCGGCATAGCAGGCATCCTGGCGCGGCTTAGTGGCGCAGGTGCCGCCGCCGATGTAGTCGTAATAGAAGGCAGCCACGCCGCCCTTCTGCGAGCCCACGGCAAAGTCGCCCATGATCGCGAGATAGCCGCTGCTCAGGTTGACCTTCTCCCCGCTGCCCGCATAACCGTTCACCCAGGCCGCGGTGAAGCTGGCATTGGCGTAACGCTGCCCGTCGCTCTTGATCGGCGGCAGGTACTGCACCTTCGGGTTGTAGTAGGACTTGTTCAAGTGGCTGGAGGCCAGGTACTTAAGCCCCGTTTTCGGGCAGCGATACAAACGTTCGCCAGCGTAATTGCCTTCATCGCAATCATCCTCATCGTAGGACGAATCCAGGTCATCGGGCAGGAAGCCCCAGTTCATCGAACCCGAGTCATCCAGGATGAACATGAGGTTGGGTTCGACCTGGCCACCCAGGCTCAGCGGAACCTGTGCAGGCGCGAAGGCCGCCAGGACGCCCTGGCTGAACGCCGCGGTCAGCACACAGGCCAGCAGCGCCCGCGCCGCGAACATGAATTTCGAGCCGATCATATCTGTCTCCCTTCGATCAGTTCTGGCTGCGGATGGCAATGGCCACGGTGGAGCGCAGATGCACTTCGGCATCCCCGCTGCCATAGCCGGTGGCATCGACGTTGAACAGGTAGGTGCGGCTCAGGCAGTCGAAGGCGCGGTTCTCGGCGATCGAGCCATCGGTTTCGCACACAAAGAAGGTCGTCCCGCTCGAGTCGCCGTAGTAGTTGCTCACCTGGCAGGCCGGCTGCTTCGGCTTGTCGTGCAGTTCGGCAGGCGGCGACCACTGGGCCGCCGTCACGGCCGGGCAGTCGGTCGGCGCCTTGAACAACTGGGTCGGATCGACGCTGGCCTCCACCTGCTGGCGCACATGGGCCTCGCCCACCCGCAGCGCGGCCTCGGCAGCCTGGAATGCCACGTTATAGTCCCGCGCCCCACCCGCCATGCGTTCCTGCAGGGTGCTCCCCGACATTGACGTCACCCCCAGCACCGTCAACACCAGGAGCATGATGAGGCAGACCAGCAGCACCGCCCCTCTTTGCTTTTGAATGTTCATCCTTCGCCTCGTTAATCGATCCGGTTACGCAGGGCCACCACGGTGCTGAACACCTGGCGCAAGCGACCATCCGCCGCCACCGCAGCGCCATCAAACTGAATGGCCTGACCCTGTGCACCGGGTGCTCGCTCAGCAGTCACCAGCAGCAGATCGATCTTCACCGTACGCACATCGCCCCAGCGATTGGCCGCCTCCACCTGGGCCGGGCTCAGGTAGGCCTGCACGCCCACGCTGCTGGCCTGCGCCACACCGAAACTGGTGTGCATGGACTCCACGCCTTCGACGATCTCCGTGCTTTGCGCCGGAATTTGCGCTACATCCCGCACAAACAGCGCGCGGATCGGTTGCCCCGTTTCCGCAAGGCGGCCGGTATCGGCCACGTAGAAGGTCTTGTGGCTGAAGCCCACCACCCGCGCCGGGCTGCTAAAGGCGATATCGGAAAACTTGAAGCCGCCACATTTCGCATCCTTGTTGTTATTCCCCGCGGCATGGGTCAGCGTCACTTGACCGGAGCCGGAGGAGTTCGGCTTGTTGCTGACACGGATAATCACCGCCTTCTCCATATCCAGCACCATCACGGCACGGTCCTGCTGCATGCTCGGGCAATACGCGGTGACCTTGATATTCGCGTTAGCACCAGGCTTGAGCAGCTCGCCTGCCGTGAGGAACGACTCGCAGCCATCATTCACGAACATCGATAGCTGATCGGTTCCCACTGCTCCGAGAGCACCGTTCGCAGTGATCCGCTGCCCCCAGATCGGCCGATTCATCACACTCCACCCGGCCGCACCACCACCGGTGGCGACCACACAAATGCTCTCCTCGTCCAAACGGGCCCCAAGCCCAACACCGGCTGGGCGGAGTTCCGCCGCCAGGTACTGCAGAGCGAAACGGCCGTTTTCCTGCAGATGGCTAGCCGCCCCCTGCATCACAAAGGTGTTTTTGTTGCTGATGAAAACCTGCATCACAGCCAGGCTGATCAGCAGGCCAATCGCCATAGCCACCATCAGCTCGACCAAACTCAAGCCCTGTTGCTTACGCATAGGTACCCCGTCAAATCTGCGTCACGAATGAGAACTGCTGGGTGGCACTGCCCCCCACCCGCGCTTCGTTCCATTGGACGATGATGGTGAACAGATTGCCGTTCTGAACAACGCCACCGCTGCCGCCAGGCAATTGCCTGGCTAAGTTGTTGCGCCATTCGGCCAGGTCACGCTGAAAAGGCAGACAGGTTTCCGCTGAGGGATTGCAGGGCAATGCAGTAGCGATGCTGAGGTTGTAAAACCCCGCCTGCGCATCCCCCCGCGCCGCTCGCATGCGGTCAGCCATTTCATAAGCCAGGAAAGTCGCATGGGAACGAATGGTGGCCGTCTGGTTGGCCTTCAGCGCCGTCAGCTGCATGGCGGCTAGGCCAAGCAGCCCGATGGAGAAAATCAGCACCGAGACCATGACCTCCACCAAGGAAAAACCCTGCTGGAATTTCCTGTTCATCAGCAGCCCGCCTTCTTAAGAGAAATCGCACCAGACAACTCAATGGATATCGAGCGATTGAAGACGGTGCAGGCGATGGAGGAGTCCTTTACTACCAGGTCAAAAGTGACCTTGGCCGCACTCACCAGACGACCCTGGACATCGAACAGAATGCTTTGCTGGCCGGCAGGATCGACTACGAAGGATGACAAGGGGGCAAATCGACGCAACTCCAGGCTGTCTCTATCCCTGAGCACCTGCCAACTGCCATCGGCCACCAGCGGTCCCTCAAGCCTGACTGTCTGCGCGCCTTGCACTGCCTCGCGGCGTGCATAGTTGAGCATGCCGGCAAACGTATTCAGCTCAGCCGTTGCTCGGTTATCACGCAGCAACTGGGAAAGATTCGGCGCTGCCAAGCCAATCAACACCGCGAGCACAACGAGCGTGATCATCAACTCGATCAGCGTGAAGCCTTTCTGCGACATACATCCACTCCATAGACGGCTCTAGACAGCGAACAAGGACTACGGAGCTCCCTCCCTGCTAACGCCCATCCATGGACAAACGGTCGAAAAAAACCGACCAGCGGCCTTTATTGCGCTGCGGCATAGTAACCGAGGCGAACGTACGTTTTAAATTTAGTGGAGAAAATTGTGGCATTGACCGCACTAAAAGCGCGGTGATCAAACCACTGGGAGGGAGACAAAGGCCCAGGACGGGCCTAAGAGGGAGGGAGCCCGCTATTTAACTGGCGAATCCAAGAAGGGAAAGCTTCGCGCACCAACTTGAGCCGCTACAGCGATGCGCGAAACGTTCAGTCACGAACAGCTTGTAGCTGTCGTCTTGGTGACCGAGGTGTGCCCAGTAAGACTGATGCTGACCACTCGCTCCTGGCTGCCCACGCTAGGCGTTGCGCGACACACCGTCAGCGCGGTTTGTGTAGCGCAGACTCCAGTCGGCTGGAAGGTAATGCTGTTTACACTTCCAGTTATCAGGAAGCCACTTGCTGCTGCCGGATGAGCCTGAATCACCATGCCACCAGAGCTTCGCACAATCCACCCCTCATGCCAGCCACCCGACGAGGTACAGAAGGTTACCGGCTGATTGCGCTTGATTGCCTCACTGCGCGCCAGCAATGCGCCAGCGCCGTCACCGCCGAGCTGTAACGCCAGGATAGAGCGGGGAAACGATGCCGCCACAGGCCCAGGACGACTCTGCGCCCACCGCCCCCTGATCCAGCAGGCAGACCTCGACACCGGCCGCGGCCAACAAGCGCGCCGACAACAACCCGATAGCGCCCCCCCACCATCAAGACACGCATAGCTTCTCCAAAAAACGGGCCGCAAAGGCGGCCCGTTATACGTCATTAACCCGGTTTATTCCCACCAGCACGCCAGCACGCTGCGAGGCACGCCGTTGATCGTTGGCGCACCAGCGTGGGCCAACCCTGTGGCAAGGCCAGATCGGCCGCGCGAACGCACACACAACACACGCCAGCCGCTCTTTGCGCCGCATCGCTAATGTTTAAGCGTTGGCGTGAAGGCTGCCTGCAGGGGCAGCCTGTTACGCCGACTGAGCTACGGGAAATGGGTCAGGAACAGGTCGAGGTATTGGTCTTGGTCACAGATGCACGCCCTGCCGCAGTGATATTGACCACACGCTCTTGAGCGCCAACGCTGGGGGTGGCGCGGCAGGCTGTCAATGTGGTCTGAGTAGCCCCTACACCTGTTCCCTGAAAACGTACACTGGCGACCGTCCCGGTAATTTTAAAACCGGAAGCTGCCGCCTGATGCTGCAGCAGTACCGTCTCTCCAGCATCCCGTGTCCCGTCATCGTCGGCATCGTGGAATACCACCCAGCCTTGCTCCCAGCCCCCAGCGATGCAGCTTGCGCCATCGGCAGAAACACACATCCGGACAACGGAATTACGCTTGATCGCCTCGCTGCGTGCCAGCACCGCACCCGCGACCAGATCGCTGGCCTGGGAGCGCAGCTTGCTGCCCAAGGTCATGTCAGAGTACGACGGCACCATAATTGCCAGCAGCACCGCGAATACAGCAAGAGTGATCATCAACTCGACCAGCGTGAAGCCGTGCTGACGGGATGATCGCAGTGCAGTCCGACGAGATAGCTGCCAAGAGGGTATCTTGCGCGCGCTCCGGGTCATTGTTCGATATTCCAGAAAACTCGGTTTTTGGGTTGCGCCACAGAGGAAAACTCAGGATCCGGCTCGAAACAGTCGAGCATGCAGATAAAGGGTACTTCCGTACCATCATCGAGCTGGACTGTACCTGCCACAGGAGACGGCGACAGCCCACCACCGGCCAGCGTGATAAAGCGCTCACCTGTTGGGTTTGACGCATCCGTATAGGCAATGCTGTACGCGCGATTTGTTCCCAGGCTGGTGCACCTCCCGGCTACTGGGGCTGTAGGCTGATGGGTATTGAATGCTACTTGACCGAACACAGTAACAGCGGAGGTCACCACTTGCTCGGTTGCTGCCAAACCGAGATACCAGCCCTTTGGCTTCGCATTCAGCTCGGCCTGGGTGGGAGTGGCACTGGTCGTAATGGGTAACAGCGAATTCAAGCAGATCACGCTAGTAGAGCAAGTGGTACTTTCTGAACTCAACCAAGTCGTATCGGTCGGCTGATCCTTCAAGTTAAAGAAATAGTTCGTAACACCGGCGGCGGCAGTAAAGCTGGTCAAGGGTTTTTCGCGATCACCTGATCCTACTTGCAGAAAATACGCACCTCCAGAAAGAACTACCTCCGGACCGAACATGAACTTACGATTGGTCGCACAGCTTGCTGTAGTGTCGCAACCCAACGAGGCAATCGTGGTGATTCCCCAGTCTTCCGGGGCATCCGCGCCAATGGTTATTCGGTAGATGTTACCCCCCATGTCGGCCGCGTAGGCATAGACAGCAAGACCAGAACTATCTGGCACAACGGTGACGTCTCCAACCACACTACGAACGGTATCCAAGGTTTTCAGCAAGGCACCAGAATCGGCATCCAGCACATAGATCTTGTTGCCCTTGGATGACGACGTACAACTGTGATTTACCGTGCCGTTATCTGTGTCCTCGCAACTGTCGTAGCCCCCCCCAATGATCAACATGGGCGAAGCCCCGGAACCATAACCTGCCGACTTAAGCACTTGTGCCGAAGACCACGTCTGGCCGATTGCCTCCAAGTCCGCAGTACAGCCAGTGTCGTTACCAAGATTAGGGCAACCTTTCTTCCACTTCAAAGACGGGCTGGCAGGGTCGGTCACGTCAAAGGCATAGAGAGCCCGACCACCACGACGCATTCCGGCGTAAATAAAGGTTTTATCCGTTCCGCCAATGTCGCCCTTGAAGGCAGAGATCGGCCCATCGATACCATAGGCCTTGGGCTGCGGCGTTGGCGTTCCTGTTGTGTGGCCGGGATAGCTAATGGTCGTGGTGTTGTCGCGTATACGTTTGATGTTGCCGTAGAACTCCGGCGGGATAAACGACCAAAACTCTTTACCCGCTGTAACCGACCCAATGCTGGAACTACGATTGCCATTGATGGCACGAAGTACACCGTCATTGCCGCCGTAAAACACCACCACCTGGGGCGAGGCTTCCGTACCATAGTTGATGGCCACCGGGCGCGAGTGCACTACGTCGCCATGGGCGGAGGGACGCATTTCGGTAACGGTAAGCGCATCGGTATCCTCATCGTTCACATCCAGTCCACGCGCCCAATTGATCACCGCATCACGCTCGGTTGAATCCGCAGCACCAAGCAAGGTCGAGGTAATCGCAGCATTGGCCGTATCGAAGTTGGTCAAGCTGGTGCAGGCGGCAAAGGCCGGATCACAGGTCTTGACCGTGCGCGTAGTGGTGCTACGCAGCAAATAACCCTGTCCGCCTTTTTCGACCACATTACCGTCCGGGTAATTGGACACATCCGAATTGGCAACCTCCAGACAGGCGCCCTGTGGCTTGAAGGCCCAGTAGTTGTCCACAGTGGTCGGTGTCCAGAAACTCCGTGCGCATTCCGTAATGAAGTTGGTCGAGCTATTGATTGCCGCTTTACTGCTTGCATCCTGCAGTTTGAGCACACCGTCAGTACGCCCCAGCTTGTACTGTTTCAGGTTACCCGCCCAACGCGGAAACGAGTCCTGATCCGGACGAAACATGCCGATAAACACCTGATTGAGGTAGGTGCCCTGGGTATTGACGCTGACTGGCAAGCTGACCGAAGCGAATACACTGTTGACCGATTGAATTTCGGAAAATATGGTCTTCAGGGCATCGGCAATTTGAGTTCCACTACTGGTCACGTCGAAATATTTGCCATCGCTTACGTTGGCTGCACTTTTCAACAGCGCTGTCCAGCCGGGTCCCTGACCAGTAGTGACTTTGTTGATATCGACCGTATAGGTGGTAATGCCCAGATTGCTTTTTTTCATAAAGCGCACCCATTCATCCAGCGCATTACCTTGCGAACCGGACGGAGAGATCGGAATTACGGCCTTGCTTCCGCCAGCCGCGACCAGAAGATCTTCTGCTTGCTCAGTATCGCTATTACTGTCCTGGTTGGCGCCATTACTAATAAAAATGATGAAATTCTTCGCACACCCGGAAATGATGGGATTGGCATAAGGTGTTCCGTCCTTCGAGCTTAGTGCATTGCCCGGCAGCGCCCAGACATTCCTCGAAGGAGCCAGCGCCGCACCAACAGCTGCCGGATTGGGATTATAGACATTCTCCATATAGTCTGTTTTGTTTTTGTTATTCCCGGCATAAGGTGCTCCGGCGGAAAAATATCGATAAGCCTCCGCCATGGCTTTGGCGCTCTTACCGGCGTTGCCTTTGTCATTGTTCGAGTCGAAGCTATTCACCAGCGCTTGGTATTTCAGTTTTGTGGCACTATCCAGTAAACGTATTGCAGCACGGACATAGCCACCGTCACTACCAGAGTTGCCACCTCCGCTTTCGGTGTACATCATCAGTCCAACTCGAAACTTGTCTGCCGGTAACGCCGAAACAACCGAACTCAGAGCAGCCATTTCATTGGAGAATGGAGTGCTCCAGTTCCCCGTATTGTCCAACACAATCAACACATTTGGCACATCGGTCGAGCTCGGCGGAGTACCAACGAACAGATCAATATCTTCTGCATGACTGGTAAAGCTCGCAGCCAGCAGCGTCGCGGCAAGCAAATTCTTTAAAAAAGTAGCGCTCATAGTGGTCTCCTAACAACGCGTCCGGCTAGGGACACACACTGTTCTTTTGTGTTTGCGTGAGCAATACGCGTACACCTGAACGCACGCTGGCCATTGCACCGCTGGCGGGATCGTTTACTTGGGCGTTGAGCGCCCACACGGTGCTCCACTGCGAGTCTGGCGTCACCACACCAGCCCGGATCCCACTTTCCTTGCCTACCACAACAGCCGGAATTTCCGACTCACTGATACACTCAGGAGTGGCGATTGCGACCACATAATCCGCAACACCGTCATTATTAATGTCTACGTTAATTGACTCCGCACTTGGCGCGTTGGTGAAAGGCGAACTCAACACCTGTTCGGTAGCGATATTGGCTGCGGCTATTGCCTCGTCACGCATCTGCATATTGCCCACTGACTTGAGGTTAGTGCCGCTTAGCGTAAACGCACCGCCAATCGTCAGGGTTAAAAGCAAGAGCATGATCAGACCAACAATGAGCGTTGCTCCGCACTGAGCCTTCGGAAATAAGAAATTCCTCATGGCGTCTCCCTTCTTCCAGAGATATTGACCAAGCGCACCGTAGTGGAAAAAACGTGTCGCTTGAAATTGTCACCGAAGGGGCCAAGCGTAGTCGTGCCTAGATTATAGGTTTTGCTATCGGTATAACCCGGAGTGGCTACAAGGCTGCGCACCAAGAAATAAACTTTGACCACTGTGACATTGGCCAGATCGCCCTCATCACAGGGGCTAGCGGTGGTGCAGCGGGTAAAGTCGCCATCTGGGCTTCCATCCCCCCGATTGGTTGGTATTTTTCTAGCGCCCGGATCATTCCAGTTGATCGCGGCAGCGTAATTTACCGCCGCGCCGGTCTCGCTAAGATTATCGACCCCCAGCTCGACGCGAAAACCTTCGATGCCCTCAATCAAAGCCTCGGCAGGCTGATGTTCCAGCACTCCACTCTTCAGATCAAACTGGGAGCGCATGAGGGTGGGAGTGCCGTCGCCTGGGGTGGAGGAGAAATCGCGAATGTAATAAATACTGGAGGCAAACTTTCGCTTGGGCGCAGAAAGCGTCGACAACGGATCAGCACAACTTGCCAAACCCGAGGGGTTAGTTGTTCTCGGATGAAGAATAAAACCACTGGTATCGAGGACATAGGTACTCAAATCGTCCTCACAGAGCGAAGCTTGGAAATACAGCTTGCCGAGAGTGTCCGCCTCACATCCCGCGACTCCAGGCACACAGGTACCGACGTGACGTACTATCAGAACGTCAGTCTCGGATTTTGGGCTGGATACCAGCCCCTCACACTCAGTAGGAATTCCATCCTGCTCATAAGCCTGAACCGGAATCCCCAAGAGATTGGTTCTGTGGGCCGGATTCCAAGAGCCGTAAGCCAAACATGGATTGGGAACTGCAGTCGGGGCATCGTCTGGGATCCCGTTCTCCGCAAGGTCATCGAACTTAGGGATATAGCCATTCCAGAAGCCTGCATGGGCAAGATCGCTCTGTAGCAACTGAATAGCGAAGCGACCATTCTCGATCTGGATATTGGTCTTGGCCATTTCGTCGTTGGTGCGGGTGACATCCAGAAAGAGCGTGAGTATCGCGCCCATGATCAGCAAGCTGATGACCATGGCCACCATCAATTCTATGAGGCTAAACCCGGATTGCGGGCTCTGCCTAAAGGGGCTAGTCACCTTGTTCTGTACCTTGAGTAATGAGGTTTTCATAGTGTGGCCACCCGCACGATGGTAGTGACGACACGACGACAAACATCATTGGCACAGGTCGACCCGGCGGAACCATAACTGTTCGCACCACAGGCAGCGCCAGCAGGCGGCGCAGATATCGGGGTCAAGCCCTGCCACGCCACAGTAACTAGATACTGATTACTTACAAGGGACTCCACACAGCCACGACCTCCGACCATGGCGCCCACACTGCTTCCACCGGAAGTTTCAGCAGCCCCCTGCAGGGCAGCGCACCACTCACTGGCATCTCTTTGCGCGCGACTACCCGTGTTATCGGGGCAGGTCATGCCGGCACCAAGTGGACTGGTCGCGCCTGTAACGTAGACGGCGGCATTGCTACGGTTGCTGGCAATGCGATTGGCCATGTCATTCAGCAGAATCAACGCCTGAGACCGCTGGTACGCCTCCATTTCAGACTGCTGCAACCGAGACTGCAGCCCCGCCATGCCCAGCAGACCGATGGAAAGAATAATCACGGTGACCAGCACCTCGATCAGGGTGACGCCGCGCTGGCTGGCGGTAATAGGAGACATGGACATAATCACCACTTCGCAGTAGGGGTCTTGACCCCTTGACTGTTGAGCGTCAGAGGGCCATCGCTGAGCTGCGTCCCCGCCGCCGTGAACGTGATAGTGAAGGTAGGTGGCGCAGCAGCGTTGTTCGCGGCAACGGTCACCGTGTATTTTCCCGTCAGGTCGCTAGGCAGCGCATAATTGAGTTGCCCCTCAGTAGTGGCATAGGTGCGGTTTACTAGTAAGAACTGCTGCTGACGGTTGGCAATATCCATCATCTGTGCCTGCGCCGCGGCGCGGTTGCTCTTGATGATGTATTCCTGATAGTTCGGGTAGGCAATCGCCGCCAGAATACCGATGATCCCGATCACGATCATCAACTCGATCAGGCTAAACCCCCGCTGCTCAGTTCGCTTCACCATGTTCCCTCTCGCGCTCGGTTTTATTCACACGCCCTACCCATGCCCCGGTAAGGTACGAATCATTGCACTGGAATACCGCTAACCAGTGCGGAGTTTCGACAGTTGGCGCTTTTCACTCACGGACGGCCATATCCATCGACGCCGGCGAATCTAGCAGCTTTTCTTGCCCTCTTCTTGCGCTCTTGCCTTGCAAAAAGCGGTTTCCCGGCTAGAGCTTATAGGCCAGCCGAAGAAATACCCCAGGCGGCGCGACCACCGGAGCCGGGACGGAGACGACCGGCACACGCCCTACCAGGATGGCAGGGTAACCCGACCAAGAGGCACGGACGCCATGTACCGTCACGCTTACGGTTTCACCCTTGTCGAACTGCTCACCTCGCTCGGCATCCTCACGCTGCTGGTGACTGTCGGCGTGCCGGGCGCTCAGCAGTTCATGGGCAACCAGCAACTGGTCAGCGCCAGCAATACGCTGGCGACGAACCTGACCCTGGCCCGCAGCGAATCGATCAAACGGCGGCAGCCGGTGCTGGTCGACAACGCCGATGGCGATTGGGCCAGTGGCTGGCGGGTATTCGTCGACTTGAACAACAACGGTCAACTGGATGAAGGCGAACCTTTGCTCAGGCAGGAACAGCCCCTACCCAAGGGTGTGATCGCCAAGGGCAATTCGCCGGTCAGGCGCTATATCCGCTACACCCCGCTCGGCAATGCCAAGCTGCTGGGTGGTGCCTTTCAGGCGGGTACGCTGACGCTTTGTCACACGTCGGGCAAACAGGCCGTGAGGCGGCTGGTACTGAGCCCCAGCGGCAGACTGAGACGGGCCAGGGATGAACCGGATTATTGTTGAAGGAGCATGCGAGCGCAGGCGGCGCGCATCAGCGTCGAAGGCATCAATGGTTCCCACGCTGCGTGACAACCCCTGCCAGGACGCTCTGCCTGGACGCGGAGCGTCTCAGGCTGCATGCAGATCAACCTCTGAGCGGTGATCCGCGAGGCCGCCGATGGGTATCGCTGCGCTCAACCTCATCCTACAAAGCCGCTGCGGCCACCACTCCGTAGGATGGTGCGGGCCGCGTAGGCTGAGCATAGCGATACCCATCACGACGATCTGCGACAAACCAATAAACCCGGAGGCTGCGGAACTGGCTGATGGGTATCGCTGCGCTCAACCATCCTACAAAGCGGCGACCGCGCTGATTGAGCAGTGATCCGTAGGATGGTGCGGGCCGCGTAGGCTGAGCGCAGCGATACCCATCACAGCGACCTGGATGCTGGCGGGTTGTCGCTGCGCTCCGAACGGATCCGCCGCCCGGGCCGACCGACTCCTGGGGCGTTCTGCATGCTCAGAGCTGCTGGACGCGCAATTCCTTGGGCATGGAGAAGGTGACGTTCTCCGGGCGGCCGGCCAGTTCGCTCTCGCCTGTCGCGCCCCAGGCTTGCAATTGGCTGACGACGCCGCGCACCAGCACCTCGGGCGCCGAGGCACCGGCGGTGATGCCGATGCCGCTAACGCCGTCGAACCACTCGCGCTTGAGATCTTCGGCGCCGTCGATCAGGTAGGCCGGGGTGCCCATGCGCTCGGCCAGTTCACGCAGGCGGTTGGAGTTGGAGCTGTTGGGGCTGCCGACCACCAGCAGCACGTCGCACTCGGCGGCGAGTTGCTTGACCGCGTCCTGGCGGTTCTGGGTGGCGTAGCAGATGTCGTCCTTGCGCGGCCCACCGATGCTGGGGAACTTGGCGCGCAGGGCGTCGATCACCCGGCTGGTGTCGTCCATCGACAGGGTGGTCTGGGTGACGAAGGCCAGCGCCTCCGGGTTGCTCACCTCGAGACGGGCGACATCTTCTTCATCCTCGACCAGGTAGATCGCCCCACCATTGCGGGCGTCGTACTGGCCCATGGTGCCTTCGACTTCCGGATGACCCTGGTGGCCGATGAGGATGCACTCGCGGCCATCACGGCTGTAGCGCGCGACTTCCATGTGCACCTTGGTCACCAGCGGGCAGGTCGCGTCGAACACCTTGAGCCCGCGGCGCTCGGCCTCCTGACGCACGGCCTGAGAAACGCCGTGGGCACTGAAGATGACGATGACGTTGTCCGGCACCTGATCCAGCTCTTCGACGAAGATCGCCCCGCGGGCACGCAGGTCCTCGACCACGAACTTGTTGTGCACCACTTCATGACGCACGTAGATCGGCGGGCCGAAGACCTCGAGGGCGCGGTTGACGATCTCGATGGCGCGGTCGACGCCGGCGCAGAAGCCGCGGGGGTTGGCGAGTTTGATTTGCATGCTGTGGATCTCGGCGCGCGAGGTGCGGATGGAAAGAGTTTACGCTGAATCACGGAAGCGGAGCCCTAGCCCCCTCCCGGAGGGAGAGGGGATATCAGGATCAGGCCGCTTTGACCTCGATGATCTCCACCTCGAAACTCAGCGTCTTGCCGGCCAGCGGGTGGTTGAAGTCGATGGTGACCCGGGCGTCGTCGAACGCCTTGACCACCCCCGGCAGCTCGGCATTCGCCGCATCGTTGAAGATCACCAGCAAGCCTTCCGCCAGCTCCATATCCTGGAACTGCGCGCGCGGCATGACTTGGACGTTCTGCGGGTTGGGCTGGCCGAACGCATTCTCCGGTTCGACCCGCAGGGTGCGCTTGTCGCCGGCCTTGAGGCCAAACAGGGCAACCTCAAAACCCGGCAACAAGTTGCCGTCGCCGACCTTGAAGGTGGCGGGCTGCTTGTCAAAGGTACTGTCCACCACGTCGCCCGATTCCAGGCAGAGGGCGAAATGCAGGGTGACTTCCTTGTCCGGGCCGATGCGCAACTCAGTCATGGGCGGGTTCTCCGGACTTCTTGGTTTTGAACATGTCCAGCGCCAGCATCACGGCGCCGACGGTGATGGCGCTGTCGGCCAGGTTGAAGGCCGGGAAGCGGTATTGGTTGTGCCAGTGCACCAGGATGAAATCGATCACATGGCCATAGGCGATGCGGTCGAACAGGTTGCCCAAGGCGCCGCCGAGCACCAACGCCAGGGCGATGGCCAGCCAGGTTTCGTCCGCCTTCAGACGCTTGAGCCAGACCACCAGCACACCGCTGACCACTATGGCGATCAGGGCGAACAGCCAGCGCTGCCAGCCCGAGCTGTCGGCCAGGAAGCTGAAGGCCGCGCCGGTGTTATAGGCCAGGGTCCAGCTGAAGTAGTCGGGAATCACCACGATCTGCTGGTACAGGCTCAGCGCCCCTTCAAAGTACAGTTTGCTGGCCTGATCCAGGGCGAACACCAGGACGCTCAGCCACAGCCAGGCCAGTCGGCCGAAGCGACTCGTCTCAAGCATAGTGACGCACCTCGCCGGCACCGCCGATGTTGTCGACGCAACGACCGCAGATCTCCGGATGCTCCGGGTTCACCCCCACATCCGCACGGTGATGCCAGCAACGCCCACACTTGGTGTGGCCGGACTTGACCACCTTGAGCTTGAGCCCGCTCACCTCGGTCTCCACCGCCTCGGCCGGCGCCGCGCTCAGAGGCGCGAGGGTGGCCGTAGAGGTGATCAGCACGAAGCGCAGTTCGTCACCCAGCTTGCTCAGCTGGCCGGCCAGTTGCTCCTCGGCGAACAGGGTGACTTCCGCCTGCAGATTGCCGCCGATGAGTTTGGCGGCGCGCTGGTTTTCCAGCTCCTTGTTGACCGCAGTCTTGACCGCCATCACTTGCTCCCAGAACGGACGGTCCAGCTGGATGCCTTGCGGCAGCTCGCTGAGCCCCTCGTACCAGGTGTTCAGCAGCACCGATTCGTTGCGCTCGCCCGGCAGGTACTGCCACAGCTCGTCGGCGGTGAACGCCAGGATCGGCGCCACCCAGCGCACCAGCGCCTCGGCGATGTGGAACAGCGCGGTCTGGCAGGAACGCCGCGCGACGCTGTCGGCCGCGGTGGTGTATTGGCGATCCTTGATGATGTCGAGGTAGAAGCCGCCGAGTTCCTGCACGCAGAAATTGTGCACCTTGGAGTAGACGTTCCAGAAACGGTACTCGCGATAAGCCTCTTCAACTTCGCGCTGCAACAACAGGGTGCGGTCGACCGCCCAGCGATCCAGCGCCAGCATGTCCTCGGCGGCCAGCAGATCCTTGGCCGGATCGAAACCGTTGAGGTTGGCGAGCAGGAAGCGCGCGGTGTTGCGGATGCGCCGATAGGCGTCGGCACTGCGCTGCAGGATGGTCTGGGAAACGGCCATCTCGCCGGAGTAGTCGGTGGCGGAGACCCACAGGCGCAGGATGTCGGCGCCCAGGCTGTCGGTCACCTGCTGCGGGGCGATGACGTTGCCCAGCGACTTGGACATCTTGCGGCCGTTCTCGTCGACGGTGAAGCCGTGGGTCAGCAACTCGCGGTACGGCGCGTGATCGTCGATCGCGCAGCCGGTCAGCAGCGAGGAGTGGAACCAGCCGCGGTGCTGGTCGGAGCCTTCCAGATACAGGTCGGCGCGCGGGCCGCTGGCGTGCCCCAGATTGTGCGAACCGCGCAGCACGTGCCAGTGGGTGGTGCCGGAGTCGAACCAGACATCCAGGGTGTCGCTGATCTTGTCGTATTGCGCCGCTTCCTCACCCAGCATTTCGGCGGTGTCGAGCTTGAACCAGGCCTCGATGCCCTCACGCTCGACCCGTTGGGCCACTTCCTCCATCAGCTCAAGGGTGCGCGGGTGCAGTTCGCCGCTTTCCTTGTGCAGGAAGAACGGGATCGGCACGCCCCAGTTGCGCTGCCGCGAGATGCACCAGTCCGGGCGGCCGGCGATCATGCCGTGCAGCCGTGCCTGGCCCCAAGCCGGGACGAACTGGGTCTGCTCGATTGCGGCCAGGGCGCGCTCGCGCAGCGTGCCGCCGGCAGCCGGCTGCTTGTCCATGCCGACGAACCACTGCGCGGTGGCGCGGTAGATCAGCGGCGTCTTGTGCCGCCAGCAGTGCATGTAGCTGTGGCTGATGCTGGCGTGCTTGAGCAGCGCGCCAACTTCATCGAGCTTGGCGACGATGGCCGGATTGGCCTTCCAGATGAACTGACCGCCGAAGAACGGCAGCGACTCGACGTACACGCCATTGCTCTGCACCGGGCTGAGGATGTCGTCGTTGCTCATGCCGTACTGCTTGCAGGTACGGAAGTCGTCCTCGCCGTAGGCCGGCGCCGAGTGGACGATGCCGGTGCCGGCGCCCAGCTCGACGTAGTCGGCCAGGTACACCGGCGACAGGCGCTCGTAAAGCGGGTGGCGGAAATTGATGTGCTCCAGCGCCGCGCCAGCCGCAGTGGCGACCACGTCGCCTTGCAGGCCGTAGCGTTGCAGGCAGCTTTCCACCAGTTCCTCGGCGAGCAGCAGCAGCTTGTCGCCGACATCCACCAGCGCGTAGGTGAACTCAGGATGGACGTTGAGCGCCTGGTTGGCCGGGATGGTCCAGGGCGTGGTGGTCCAGATCACGATCTGCGCCGGCTTGGCCAGGCTCGCCAAGCCGAAGGCGGCGGCCAGCTTGGCATCGTCGGCGACGGTGAAGCCGACGTCGACGGCATCTGATTTCTTGTCGGCGTACTCGACCTCGGCCTCGGCCAGCGCCGAACCGCAATCGAAGCACCAGTTCACCGGCTTCAGGCCCTTGAACACGAAGCCCTGCTTGACCATCTCGGCCAGGGCGCGGATTTCCCCGGCCTCGTTGGCAAACGCCATGGTTTGGTACGGGCTGTCCCACTCGCCGAGCACGCCGAGGCGGATGAAGTCGGCCTTCTGCCCTTCGATCTGCTCGCTGGCGTAGGCGCGGCACAGTTCGCGGGTCTTGTCCGCCGGCAGGTTCTTGCCATGGGTGACCTCGACCTTGTGCTCGATCGGCAGACCGTGGCAGTCCCAACCCGGCACATAGGGCGCATCGTAGCCGGCCAGGGTTTTCGAGCGGACGATGATGTCCTTGAGGATCTTGTTGACCGCATGACCGATGTGAATGCTGCCGTTGGCATACGGCGGGCCATCGTGCAGCACGAACTTCGGCCGCCCGGCGCCAATCTCCCGGAGCTTCTGGTACAGGCCAATGCTGTCCCAGCGCTGCAGAGTTTGCGGTTCGCGCTGCGGCAGGCCGGCCTTCATCGGGAAGGCGGTATCCGGGAGGTTTAGCGTGGCTTTGTAATCGGTCATCTCAGGCTCTTCACTTAAGCGGTTGGCCCTGCCAGAAGGCACGGGCGGCGGCGACATCCGCATCGATCGCCGACTTCAGCGCCTCCAGGGAGGCGAAACGCTGCTCATCACGCAGCTTGTGGTGGAAGGCCACCGTCAAACGCCGGCCATAGATATCGCCGGCAAAATCCAGGAGGTGCACCTCCAGATGGGCGCGGCCATCGCCGGCCACGGTCGGGCGCACGCCGATATTGGCGACCCCCGGCCAGCGTCGACCATCGATCTCGGCACTGACCACGAACACCCCGCTCAGCGGCACGCGGCGGCGCTTGAGCTGCACATTGGCGGTCGGCGTGCCCAGCTGACGGGCCAGTTTCTGGCCATGCAGGATGCGTCCGCCGATCTGAAACGGCCGCCCCAACAACAGTTCGGCCAAGGCAAAATCCGCTGCGGCCAGGGCTTCGCGCACCCGCGTACTGCTGACCCGCTCGCCCGCCACTTCGATGGTCGCCGCCGCTTCGACGGTGAAGCCCTCGGCGGGCCCGACCCGGCGCAGGAATTCGAAGTCGCCGGCGCGATCGCAACCGAAACGGAAATCGTCGCCCACTTCCAGATGGCGCACACCCAGCCCTTCGACCAGCACGGCGTGGACGAACTCGGCGGCGCTCAGCTCGCGCAGGCGACGGTTGAAGCTCAGGCACAACACGCGATCGATGCCCTCGCCCGCCAGCAGCTCGAGCTTGTCGCGCAAGCGCGTGACCCGCGCCGGCGCGCTGCCCGGGGCAAAGAACTCGCGCGGCTGCGGCTCGAAAATCACCACGCAACTCGGCACCCCGAGCTCAGCCGCACGCTCGCGCAGGCGCGCCAGAATGGCCTGATGGCCACGGTGCACCCCGTCGAAATTGCCGATAGTGGCGACACAGCCCCGATGCTGGGGCCGCAGGTTGTGAAGGCCTCGAACCAGCTGCATAACGCGCTTCTTGCTCACAAAGTGGCCGATTATACCCGCACCCGACGCTCGACAACAGGCGCCAGCGTCCGCCGCGCCGGGCAACACCATGCCGTTATCGGACTGTGGCCGCCCGTCCGCTCAGGAGATCGCCTTGCGCGAAAAGTCCCGCAGGCGAAAGCCGAGCAACGCCAGTACGCCGAAATAGGCCACGACACCGGCGGCGACCAGCACAGCCAGGCGCAGCAAGCGCTCCGCCATGCCGCCCAATGCCCAAGCCGGCATCACCTGCATGAGGCCATATAGCACGGCGCACATCACCAGCACCGCAGCAACCAGCTTGAGCAAGAAGCGCAGCCAACCGGGCTGCGGCTCGAACAGCTTCTGCTTGCGCAACTGCCAATACAGCAGGCCGGCATTCAGGCAGGCGCCCAGACTGATCGCCAGCGCCAGCCCCGCGTGCTTGAGCGGAACAACAAAGGCCAGGTTCATCAACTGAGTAAGGATGAGGACGAAAATCGCGATCCGCACCGGGGTGCGAATGTTCTGCTGGGCATAGAAACCCGGCGCCAGGACCTTGACCAGAATGATCCCGAGCAAGCCCACCGCGTAGGCGATCAGCGCCCGCTGGGTCATCAGCGCATCCACGGCGGTGAATTTACCGTACTGAAACAACGCCACGGTCAGCGGCTCGGCCAGCAACGCCAAGGCCAGCATGCAGGGCAGCACCAGCAAGAAGCACAAGCGCAGCCCCCAATCCAGCAGGCGCGAATACTCGTGACGATCGGCATTGGCATAGGTCTTCGCCAATGACGGCAGCAGAATCGTCCCCAGCGCCACACCCAACACCCCGGAAGGCAGCTCCATCAGGCGGTCGGCGTAATACATCCACGACACCGAGCCGGCGGCGAGGAAGGAAGCGAAGATTGTGTTGATGATCAGCGAAATTTGGCTGACGGAAACCCCCAGGATCGCCGGCCCCATCTGCTTCAGCACGCGCCAGACCCCCGTATCGCGCAGATTCAGGCGCGGCAGCACCAGCATGCCGATCTTGCGCAGATGCGGCAGCTGATACAGCAGCTGCAACAAACCCCCGACCAGCACCGCCCAACCCAGCGCCATCACTGGCGGCTCGAAATACGGCGTGAGGAACAAGGCAAAGGCGATCATGCTGACGTTCAACAGGGTCGGCACGAAAGCCGGCACCGTGAAGCGGTTCCAGGTGTTGAGAATCGCCCCCGCCAGCGAAGCCAGGGAGATCAGCAGGATGTAGGGAAAGGTCACACGCAGTAGCGAGGTGGTCAGCGCGAACTTTTCCGGCGACTCGGCAAAACCTGGCGCCGTCACCCAGATCACCCAGGGCGCAGCGAGGATGCCCAGTAGCGTCACCAGCGCCAGCACCAGGGTCAGCAGCCCGGAGACATAGGCGATGAAGGTCCGCGTCGCCTCCTCGCCCTGCTGACTCTTGTATTCCGCCAGAATCGGCACGAACGCCTGAGAAAAAGCCCCCTCGGCGAAAATCCGGCGCAGCAGATTGGGCAACTTGAAGGCGACAAAGAAGGCGTCAGTCGCCAAGCCAGCACCGAAGATGCGCGCGACGATGGTGTCGCGCACGAAACCCAGCACACGGGAAAGCATCGTCATGGAGCTGACTGCCGCCAGCGACTTGAGCAAATTCATAGGGCTAGATTCGGGTATCGAAAGGATGGGCGCAGCACCGCAGGCTTGCAGCACGGCCGCCGAGTGTAGAGCGCGAACACAAATAAAGCACGCCATCGACCGCTCATCAGACCAGCCCAACTCCCTTGACAAGAACCGAACACCTCGGCATCATTCGCGGCCTTAATTTGTTCGGCAATCCCATAAGTTTTTCGAGGAGCTCGACGGTGGCCAATACACCTTCTGCCAAAAAACGCGCCAAACAGGCTGAGAAGCGTCGTAGCCACAACGCCAGCCTGCGCTCCATGGTCCGCACCTACATCAAGAACGTAGTCAAGGCGCTCGACGCCAAAGACTTCGATCTGGCCAAGAGTGCTTACACCCTGGCTGTGCCTGTAATCGACCGCATGGCCGACAAAGGCATCATCCACAAGAACAAAGCCGCTCGTCACAAGAGCCGTCTGAATGCCCATATCAAGGCACTCGGCGAAGCTGCTGCCGCCTAAGCGACGAGCTTGCATAAAAAACCGGCCTTTGGCCGGTTTTTTATTGCCTGCGATAAGTTAGAAGAACTCAAGGCCTAGCCGGCCAGGGCAGAATCGGGATCGCAGTCACCGCATTCTGCGGACTGCCCTCGATGACCCGGTCGCTGTAAACCAGATAGACCAGCGTATTGCGCTTGCGATCGAAGAAACGCACCACTTGCATGGTCTTGAACACCAGCGAGGTGCGCTCCTTAAATACCTCTTCGCCATCCTTCAGTTCGGCGGCAAAGCGGATCGGCCCAACCTGGCGACAGGCAATCGACGCCTCAGCCCGATCCTCGGCCAGCCCCAGGCCACCCTTGACCCCACCCGTTTTGGCTCGCGACAGATAGCAGGTGACGCCGTCAACCTTGGGATCATCGAAAGCCTCGACAACGATCCTGTCGTTCGGCCCCACCCATTTGAACACCGTGGAAACCTGACCGATCTCTTCAGCTCCCACCCACAGGGGCAGCGCCAGCAATAACCCGCCCAATCCCTTAGCCGCGCGCATCATTTCTCCCTGGCAATCAGCCAGTCAGACCAGAATCAAATTATCGCGATGCACCAATTCCGGCTCATCGACGTAACCCAGCAGCTTCTCGATGACATCCGAGGACTGACCGAGGATTTTCTGCGCCTCGGCCGCACTGTAGTTGGCCAAGCCGCGCGCCACCTCGCGCCCATCCGGCGCGACGCACAACACCATCTCGCCGCGACGAAAACTACCCTGCACCGCCTTGACCCCGACCGGCAGCAAGCTCTTGCCACCACCCACCAGTGCACTCACGGCACCCGCATCCAGCGTCAGCACCCCGCGCGTCTGCAGATGCCCAGCCAACCACTGCTTACGCGCCGCCAGCAGACCCCGCTCGGGCGCTAACAGAGTCCCCAGGCGCTCACCAGACTTGAGACGCGCCAACACCCGCTCAATACCCCCACCGACAATGATGGTGTGCGCCCCCGACCGGGCCGCCAGACGCGCCGCACGCAACTTGGTCTGCATACCACCGCGACCCAACGCGCCGCCGGTACCGCCGGCCACCGCATCGAGCGCCGGATCATCGGCACGCGCCTCGGAAATCAGCTGGGCCCCGGGATTGTGGCGCGGGTCGGCATCGAACATGCCGTCGCGATCGGTGAGGATGACCAAGAGATCGGCCTCCACCAAGTTGGCCACCAGCGCCGCCAGGGTGTCGTTATCACCGAAGCGGATCTCATCGGTGACCACCGTATCGTTCTCGTTGATGACCGGAATGACCCCCAGATCCACCAACGTGCGCAAGGTACTGCGCGCATTCAAATAGCGCTTGCGGTCGGACAGATCGTCATGGGTCAGAAGAACCTGCGCAGTGTGCCGGCCATGCTGGGCGAAACTGGACTCCCAGGCCTGCACCAAGCCCATCTGCCCCACCGCCGCCGCCGCCTGCAACTCATGGATGGCACTGGGCCGCGCCGGCCAGCCCAAGCGACTCATGCCTGCCGCCACGGCCCCGGAAGACACCAGCACCAATTCAACGCCCGCCTCGCGCAGGGCGACCATCTGCTCGACCCACACCGCCATCGCCGCGCGATCCAGCCCACGCCCATCGGCCGTCAGCAGTGCGCTACCGATCTTCACCACCCAGCGCTGCGCGCCAGTCACCTTGTCCCGCATCTCCAGCCAACCTTAACGGCGCTCGTCAGCACCGCCTTGCGATCTTTGAGAAACAGCGCCCCGGCTCAACGCACGTAGAAGATTTCAGCGCCTTCGCCGTCGTCATCATCGTCATCGTCGAAGTCGTCATCGCTGAGGTCATCAACACTCTTCACACCCGCACGCCGCAGCGCACGCTGATCGTCCAGCGCCTGCAGACGCGCACGCGCTTCGTCTTCGATGCGCTGGTTCAGCTCAAGCTGCTCCTCCGCATACTGCAGATCCTCAGCCAGGCGCTCGGCGCGTTCATCCAGGTAACGCATGATGTCCTGACACAGACGCTCGGTACCCTCGCGCTCCAGAGCAGAAACCACGTAGACCGGCCCCTGCCAGTCGAGACGCTCGACCACCGCCTGCATGCGCTGATTGCGCTCATCCTCGTCCAGCACCTGGTCGACCTTGTTCAGTACCAGCCAGCGATCACGCTCCACCAGCGCCGGGCTGAACTTGGCCAGCTCATTGACGATGGTTTCCGCCGCCTCGGCCGGATCACTCAGATCCAGCGGCGCCATGTCCACCAGGTGCAGCAACAAACGCGTACGCGCCAGGTGCTTGAGGAAACGAATGCCCAGGCCGGCGCCTTCCGCCGCCCCCTCGATCAAGCCAGGAATATCGGCAATCACGAAGCTCTTATGGCGCTCGGTACTGACCACCCCGAGGTTCGGCACCAGCGTGGTGAAGGGGTAATCCGCAACCTTCGGCTTGGCCGCCGACACCGCACGAATCAAGGTGCTCTTGCCGGCATTGGGCAGACCGAGCAGACCGACGTCCGCCAGCACCTTCAGCTCCAACTTGAGATCGCGCGACTCACCCGGTTTACCCAGCGTGGTTTGGCGCGGCGCACGGTTGGTGCTGGACTTGAAGCGGGTATTACCCAGACCATGCCAGCCCCCCTGCGCCACCAGCAGGCGCTGGCCTGCCTTGGTCAGGTCACCGATGATTTCCTGGGTCCCGGCGTCGATGACCGTGGTCCCCACCGGCACCCGCAGCACCAGCTCCTCACCCTTGCGCCCGGTGCAGTCGGTACTGCCGCCATTGGAACCACGCTGCGCATCGAAGCGACGGGTATAGCGGTAGTCCACCAGGGTGTTGAGGTTTTCGTCGGCCTCCATGTACACGGAACCGCCGTCGCCGCCGTCGCCGCCGTTCGGCCCACCTTTTTCGATGAACTTCTCCCGACGGAAACTCATGCAGCCATTGCCACCGTCACCGGCTTTTACAAAAATCGATACTTCATCGACGAATTTCATCGCTTTGCCTCCCGCCGCATCAGCGGGCTAGATGACTCAAGAAACATAAGGCCTTTGCAAAATTAAGCGAAGTCATTTTGCAAAAGCCTCACCACTCAGAAACAAAAAAGCCCCGTCGCGAGACAGGGCTTTTCCAGCAACATCGCGATTAGGCCGCGACGACGCTCACGTAACGGCGACCGAAGGCGCCCTTCACTTCAAACTTGATCACGCCTTCGATTTTCGCGAATAGGGTGTGATCTTTACCCATGCCAACACCGTAACCGGCGTGGAACTGGGTGCCGCGCTGACGCACGATGATGTTGCCTGCCTTGATAACCTGGCCGCCGTACATCTTCACGCCAAGGCGTTTAGATTCTGAGTCGCGACCGTTGCGGGTAGAACCGCCAGCTTTCTTGTGTGCCATGAGTCAATACTCCAAATAAGGAACGAGGCCGAATCGAATCAGGCCTGGATACCGGTAATTTTGATCTCAGTGAACCACTGACGGTGGCCCTGACGCTTCATGTGGTGCTTGCGACGGCGGAACTTGATGATGGTCACTTTGTCGTGACGGCCTTGGGAGACCACTTCAGCCACGACTTTAGCGCCTTCAACGACCGGGGCACCGATGTTCACGCTGTCGCCATTGGCAACCAGCAGAACGCGGTCAAAAGTCACGCTTTCGCCGGTAGCGACTTCGAGCTTTTCGACCTTGAGGAATTCGCCTTCGGTGACTTTGTACTGTTTGCCACCGGTAACAATTACTGCGTACATGTGTATATCTCCGTTAATCCTGCTCACCCAGCACTTTATAAGTAGAGGTAGCGGCTGGCATGGCTGCTCGGGGCCGGAAGGACGCCCGTGCATTTGCGTAAGGCAGGTGCTGCCCAGGGAAGTTCAGGGGCCGCGATTGTACGCAAGCCGCGCCTGCTCCGCAAGCACCGCCGGCGCTTGCCTTGACAGCCCCTACCCCGGCACCTAGCATGCCGCGCAATCTTCGAGGAGCACTTGTCACTGATGCAACCACAGGCTTTCTATCGGGTGGTGGCGGACGATTTTACCGCTGTCGATGGCATCATCAGAAAGCAGCTGGTTTCCCGCGTGCCTCTGGTGGAAAAGATCGGTGACTACATCATCTCCGCTGGCGGCAAGCGCCTGCGCCCGCTCTTGGTGCTGCTCTGCGGCAAGGCCCTGGACCAGCAAGGCGACGATCTGCGCCTGCTCGCCGCCACCATCGAGTTCCTCCACACCGCGACCCTGCTGCATGACGACGTGGTCGACATGTCCGGCATGCGCCGTGGCCGCTCGACCGCCAACGCCCTGTGGGGCAACGCGCCGAGCGTGCTGGTCGGTGACTTCCTGTACTCCCGCTCCTTCGAGATGATGGTCGAGCTGGGTTCGCTGCCGGTGATGCAGATTCTCTCCCGGGCCACCCGCGTGATCGCCGAAGGCGAAGTACTGCAGCTGTCCAAGATCCGCGATGCCAGCACCACGGAAGAGATCTACATGGAGGTCATCCGCGCCAAGACCGCCATGCTCTTCGAGGCTTCGACCCACAGCGCTGCCGTTCTCGCCGGCGCACCGAGCGCGCAGATCGAGTCGCTGCGCCAGTTTGGCGATCACCTGGGCATCGCCTTCCAGCTGGTCGACGACCTGCTCGACTATCGCGGCGATGCCGAGACCCTGGGCAAGAACGTCGGTGACGACCTGGCCGAAGGCAAACCGACCCTGCCGCTGATCTATACCATGCGCGAAGGCACCGCAGAGCAGGCGGCCCTGGTGCGCAAGGCCATCCAGCAGGGCGGCATCGAGGATCTGGAAAGCATCCGCGCCGCCGTCGAAGCCTCGGGCGCCCTCGATTACACCGCGCGCCTGGCTCGCGACTTCGCTGCGCGCGCGATCACCTGCCTGGATGGGCTGCCCGCCAGCGAATACCGCGACGCCCTGATCGAACTGAGCCAGTTCGCCGTCGCCCGCACCCACTGAGCCGCACAGTTACGAACAAGCCCGCCCTTCCGGCGGGCTTTTCATTTTACCCGAACAGCAATTGAGCCTTGCTATTATTTGAATAGGAATTATTCTCACCTGAACCACTAACCAGGAGATGAGCCGTGACCTATTTGATCGATGCCTGGCTGGACCGCCCGCAACCCTACCTGCGCATTCTCCATCGCGAGACCGGCGCGGTCTGCGCCGTGCTGGAGGCGGACGCCCTCGATGAGCTACGCGACCAAGGCGAACTGGATCTCGCCGGTCTGACCTCCAACGAACCGCTGGTGCTCAAGGAACTGGTGCGCAGCCTGTTCCTCTTCTGCTACGCCAGGGCGCTGCGCCCGGCGCACGAAACCCACTGAGCCGCTCAAGAAAAAGGCCGAAAACCCGTGCAGGTTTTCGGCCTTGTCATCCAGCCGACGGGAAGCCTTAGAGGATTTCCAACAGCTCGACGTCGAAGATCAGCACGCTGTGCGGCGGAATGCTGCCGGCGGCCTGGCCACCATAGGCCAGCTCGCTGGGCACATACAGGCGCCATTTGCTGCCGGTGTTCATCAGCTGCAGGGCCTCGACCCAGCCGGCGATCACGCCGCCCACCGGAAACTCGGCCGGCTGGCCGCGCTCGTAGGAGCTGTCGAACACCGTGCCGTCGATCAAAGTGCCGTGGTAATGGGTGCGCACGCTGTCCTCGCGGGACGGCTTGGCGCCTTCGCCGGCGGTCAGCACTTCGTATTGCAGACCGGAAGGCAGCTGGGTGATGCCCGCACGCTGCGCGTTTTCCACCAGGAAGGCGCGACCGGCTGCGGCGGCGGCATCGGCCTTGGCCTGAGCTTCGGCCTGCATCACTTCACGGATCACGCGGAAGCTGGCGGTCAGCGCGTCCTGACTGACACGGCTGGCCTGGCCATTGAAGGCATCGCTCAGACCGGCCAGCACGGCATCCAGACTCACGCCCGGCGGCGGGTTGTCGCGCAGTTGATCACCGAGCTGACGGCCGATGCCGTAGCTGACGCGGGTTTCGTCAGTGGAGAGATTGAGTTCGGACATGACAGGCTTCCGCTGAGGGTAAAAAAGGGCGGCCAGCCTAGCACAGATGGCGCGCCGGCCTGAAACGCCAACGCCCGGAGCCGTTGCCGGTCCGGGCGTTGGCGATGCAGCCGCGACACTCAGGGGCCGTGCTTGGTCAGCTTGTCCAGATAGCCCATGGCGAAGGCCGAAACCACGAAGACCATGTGGATGACCACGTACCACAGCAGCTTGTCATTGGCGATGTGCTCCGCGTTCATGAACATGCGCAGCAGGTGGATCGAGGAAATCGCCACGATGGAGGCAGCCACCTTCATCTTCAGCGAGCCGGAGTCCATCTTGCCGAGCCAGTCGAGCTTTTCCTTGCCCTCTTCGATGTCCAGTTGCGAGACGAAGTTCTCGTAGCCGGAGATCATCACCATCACCAGCAGGCCACCGACCAGGGCCATGTCGATCATCGACAGCAGCACCAGGATCAGTTCCGCCTCGGTCTTCTCGAAAACGTGCGGCAGAAGGTGGTAGGCCTCCTGAAAGAATTTCATCGCCAACGCCAGCACCGCCAGCGACAAGCCGAAGTAGATTGGCGCCAGAAGCCAGCGCGACGCGTACATCGCATTTTCAATTAAGCGTTCCATGGAATCTCGCTGCTTGTTGCAAACCGCGGCGAGTATACCCAGCACCAAGCAGCAGACAAAGACCAACCCCGGCAGTCGCAACACCAGTTAACGATTGCCCAGTCGCGCTGTGGATAACCGTATGGAAAGACTTGCGCCAGAGCGTTGCGATCCATTCCGCCGGGTCAAGCGACAGACCCCGTGCTCAGGTCTCGGGGTTGAACTGGTAATCGCCCAGATGGCGGCCGCGCTCGGCGTTCTGCCGGCGCAATTCGCTCTGCATGTGCAGACACCAGATTGAGGGGTCGGGGGATTGCTCGTAACCCATGATGGCGAGGTTCTCGGCGATGGCCGTGAGCACCGACTCGGCCACCAGAGGCCCGTGGAATGGGCCCTGCGCCTTGATCGCGGTAGGCTGACTGTCGGCCATGCCGGCAGCACAGATCAGCGTCCAGAGCCCGGATTCGCCCGCCAGCGGCCGGATCACGCACTCGATGCGCGTGACCAGGCCGAGACACTGACGACTAAGACAGAGGCTGCGCGGCATGGCGGCGACCCTCGTGAAGTCCGGCCTCCAGACTACACCGCAGCTAGCCGCTTCGGAAGGCCCGTGGTTATCCCCACAAGCTGTGGATAATTCTGTGGACGACGCGTGGGCAAGCCAGCATGGACGCCGACCACCACGGCCCGCAGCGATCTGCTCAGTGACTGAGCAGTCACTGAAGCGGTCACCGTGGTTTCCGCGGCCGCCGATCACGGCTGCTTCGGCTGCTCCGCCGCGCGCGCGGCCTTGACCGGCAACTCCTTGGTCGACTCGTGGTCATCCTCTTCCAGGTCCATTTCGGCAATCTCGCGCAGGCGTTCGACGACCCGGGCGTTGACGCTGCCCTCCGGGAACAGCCCCTGCTCGTCCGCCGTGCCGACGGCCTGGCCGACCAGCAGGCTCAGCGCCTCGTCGACCTGGCGCACCGCGTAGACATTGAACAGGCCGCCACGCACCGCCTGCAGCACACGCTCGTCGAGCATCAGGGTGGCGACGTTGGCATGCGGGATGATCACCCCCTGCTCGCCGGTCAGGCCACGCGCCTCGCACAGGCGGAAGAAGCCCTCGATCTTCTCGTTGACGCCACCAACCGCCTGCACTTCGCCGAACTGGTTGATCGAGCCGGTGATCGCGTAGCACTGCTTGAGCGGCGTGCGCGACAACGCGGAGATCAGGGTGCAGACCTCGCCGAGCGAGGCGCTGTCGCCGTCGACGTAGCCATAGGACTGCTCGAGGGCGATGCTGGCGGAGATCGCCAGGGGGAACTCCTGGGCGTAGCGGCTACCGAGGTAGCCGGTGAGGATCATCACGCCCTTGGAGTGGATCGGCTGACCGAGGTTGACCTCGCGCTCGATGTCGACGATGCCCGAGGTGCCCGGGTAGACGGTGGCGGAAATCCGCGCCGGCACGCCGAAGGCCGAGTCGCCGACCTCCAGCACGGTCAGGCCGTTGCACTTGCCGACTGCGGCGCCGGCGGTATCGATGAGGATGATGCCGGCCAGCATGTCGTCGAGAATCCGCGCCGAGACGCGGCCGGTGCGGGTCGCCTTGGCCTTCAGCGCGCGCTCGATATGGCCGGCGTCGGTGACCTGGTCGCCGGCCAGCTGGCGAATGAAGTCGGCCTCGCTGACCAGCTGGAACAGGTCGCCGATGCGTGCCGACAGGCGCTGCTGGTGTTCGGCCAGGCGCGCGCTGTAGGTCGCCAGGCGCGCCACCGCGGCGGCATTCAGCGGCGCCATGCCCTCTTCCGAGGTGCGCGTCTTCAACAGCTGGGCGAACTGCTCGAGGCTGTCGTCGGACAGGGGAATTTCCTCGTCGAAATCCACCAGCACGCGGAACATCTCCTGGAAGTCCGAATCATGGTCCTGCAACGCGTAGTAGAGCTGACGCGAGCCGATGATGATGACCTTGACCTGCAGCGGGATGACTTGCGGGGTGAGGGTCACGGTGGCCAGGCGACCGAGCTCGCCGAGCGGCGATTCCATCTTCAGCTTGCTGCCGTGCAGGGCACGTTTCAGCGCTTCCCAGACGAACGGCTCGCCGAGCATCTTCTCCGCTTCCAGCACCAGGAAGCCGCCGTTGGCGCGGTGCAGCGCGCCCGGGCGCAGTTGCCGGTAGCTGGTGTAGAGCGCGCCCTGGTCGTTGCCATACTCGATGCGGCCGAACAGGTTGTCGTAGGTCGGGTGCGACTCGAACACCACCGGCGCGCCGCCGCTGGCATGGTGGCCGACCACCAGGCTGGGACTGTACTGTTCCTCGAGCAGCTTGCGGGTCTGCGCGTCGACCTTCTCGGCTTCGACCAGCTGCTCGACCACGGTCTTCAGCAGATTGACCTGCATGGCCTGCAAATAGCCGCAGACCCCGGCGTTTTCCGCGTATTTCTCCGACAACGGCGCCAGCAGCGGCTGCAACGCCAGGGTGATGGTTTCCTCGTTGAGCTGGCGCAGCTGGTTGCTCGACTCGCGCTTCCATTGCGGCAGGCTGGCCAGCTCCTCGTTGAGACGGTCCTCCAGGGCGGCGATGTCGGCGTGGAAGCGCTCGCGCTCGGCCTCCGGCAGCAGGGCGAACTCGGCCTCGTCCAGGGCCTTGCCGTCCTTCATCGGGGTGAAGGCGATGTTGTTGCTGTCACGGTAGAGCGCCACGCTCTTTTCCAGCGAGAGCTTTTCGATCACATCCAGCGCCTTGTCGTAGCGCTGGTTGAAGCCGCGGTCGATGGCGCTCTTCTTCTGCTGGTAGGCCGGATGCTCGAAGGCCGCTGGGAAGGTCGCCAGCAGGTTGTCGATCAGCACGCCGATATCGGCGATGAACTCGCTGGCGGTGCCCGGCGGCAGCTCCAGCGCACGCGGCTCACGCGGCTCGTCGAAGTGGTTGACGTAGACCCAGTCCGCCGGGGTGCGCAGGCGCTTGGCTTCGGCCTTGAGGTAGCGCTTGACGAAGGAGAAGCGGCCGGTGCCGGGCTCGCCCATGACGAAGACGTTATAACCGAGGCGCGGCATCGCCACGCCGAATTGCAGGGCCTCGACCGCGCGCTCCTGACCGAGCACGCCGCGGAAGGGCTCCAGCTCTTCGGTCAGATTGAAATTGAACTGATCGGGCGCGAACGGATGAGTCAACGCTTCAGGTGCCAGACGCAGACCAGCAGCTAGGGAATCGGGCATCGGGAGTCCTTACATCGGGCAGGCAGATGGCCGCATTCTGGCGCCCGGAAAGCGCCGCTGGCAAGGCATCCGCACGGTGAAGAAGGAACCTCGAAGCGGACGGCGGAATAACCAGCGCAGGCCTCAGCGCCAGGCGCTATTTCATCAGATCCGCGCAGGCCAGACAGTATTCCGCCGCCGGCAGGATCTGCAGGCGGCGCGCTTCGATCGGCTCGCCGCAGCGCAGGCACTCGCCATAGCTGCCATCGGCGAGGCGCAGCTTGGCCTTGCCGACTTTCAGCAAAGCGGCTTCCGCCTCGGCCAAGAGCGCCTCCAGCACCTCGTCGTTCTGCCGCTGCAGCGCCTGCTCGGCGAAGTCCGGCGAATGGCTGCGCGCCAGATCGCTGCGGATGGCGTTGGCCCGTGCGCTGTACTCTGCCATCAAGGCATCGAGGGCGGCACGAGGGTCGAAGGCGGTCATGGCAGATACTCCTGAGGCGGGACTTACCATTAGTGTGGACAGTACCGCACAGACTGCATTGAGCCGGGACAAAAACTTGCGCGATCGCCCGTTCGCAGCATTCTTGACACCCGCCCGCGCCATCCTCAAAGCTCGGGTCCCGGCCATAAGAAAAGAACGGCGACCTTGAAACGGATTTTCTCCGCGTTGGCTCTGTGCATCTGCAGCGGCCTGCATGCCGCCCCCGCCCTGCCCCCGGCGCAACTCGAGGCGCTGGCCCGGCAGCCCTACTGGATCGCTCTCGGCCATTACGAAACCGGCAAACTCGGCGGCTGGCGCAGCTACGTCGACGATGACGACTTCTTCCTCGCCGCAGGCGGCGCCAACGACCCGACTGCCGAACTCCAGGCTACGGTCGATGCGCTCTATGCCCCGGCCGGCCTCGGCGACCAGCACGCCCAGTGCGTCTACCCGGCGCGTACGCGCTGGCTGCGCGAACAACTTCGCCTGCAGGATTTGCCGCAACCGCAGTGCGCGGAGTTCCAGGCCTGGTTTCACGACATCGCCCCGCACAGCGCGGTGCTGGTGTTTCCCGCCGCCTATCTGAACAGCCCGTCGTCGATGTTCGGCCACACCCTGCTGCGCATCGACCAGGCCGACATCGACGCCAACAACACCGCGCTGCTCAGCTACGCGCTGAACTTCGGCGCCTTCATCGAAGGCATGGACAACAGCATCCTCTACGCCTGGAGGGGCCTGATGGGCGGCTATCCCGGGCTGTTCGCCCTGGTCCCCTACCGCGAGAAGCTGTCCGAATACCGCAGCCTGGAAAACCGCGACCTGTGGGAATACCGCCTGAACCTCACGCCCGCGGAAACCGGGCGCATGGTCGAGCACGTCTGGGAGCTCAAGCAGATCCGTTTCGACTACTTCTTCTTCGACGAGAACTGCTCCTACCGCCTGCTCGAACTGCTGGAGGTCGCCCGTCCCGGCATCGAGCTGACCGAACAGTTCCCCATCACCGCTATCCCCACCGACACCGTGCGCGCGATAAAGGGCGCCGAGCTGGTGGAGCGCATCGACTTCCGCCCGTCGCGCGAGCGCGAACTGCTGGCCCGCGCCGATCCGCTGAGCACCGCCGAGCAGGACTGGGCCCTGCGCCTGGCCGATGACCCCGGCCAGCTCGCCAGCTCCGAGCTGCGCGCCCTGCCACGCCAGAGCCAGGCGCTGATCCAGGACACCGCCTTCCGCCTGACCCGCTACCGCGCCAACGGCGAGGCCCGCGACAGCGCCAGTGCGCAGCGTAGCTACGCGCTGCTGCAGGCGATCAACCGCAACCCGCCGCCGCCGCTGCAGGTGGCGCGCCCCGAGTCTCCGGAGGACGGTCATCAGTCGCGCACCTGGCAGCTCGGCGCCGGCAGCCGCGACGACCGCGCCTTCGCCGAATACGGCCTGCGCATGGCCTATCACGACCTCAACGACAACGCCTACGGCTTCCCGCTCGGCGCGCAGATCGAGATTCTCCAGCTCAAGCTGCGTCAGTACGAAGGCAATCACTGGCAGCTGCAACGCCTCGACCTGGCCAACATCCGCTCGCTGACACCGCGCAACCAACTGCTGCAACCCTGGTCCTGGCAGGTCGGCGGCGGCCTCGAACGGGTACTCGGCGCAGACGGCGACGAGCGCCTGGTCAGCCATCTGCACGGCGGCGTCGGCGGCAGCTGGCAACTGCGCGACGAGCTGCTCGGCTTTGCCCTCGGTACCCTGCGCATCGAACACAATGAGGACTTCGCCGCCACCATCGCCCCGGCGCTGGGCTTCAACAGCGGCCTGCTGTGGCGCAACCGGCTGGGCAACCTGAGCCTCGAGGCCAGCGGCGACTACTTCCACAACGGCGAAGTGCGCCGCAGCCTGGCCCTCAACCAACAGTGGGAACTGACGCGCAGCCTCGGCCTGCGCCTGTCCGCCCAGCGCCAGTTCAGCCAACTGAGCAGCCCGGAAAACGAGCTGTCGCTGGAGCTGAAGTGGTACCACTACTGACCTTTCGCTCACCAGGCTTTGACGCTTTACCCACAAAGCCGTGGCCAAACTCCGCGCCCAGCGCCCGCACCCGGCCGGGCGCAGGAGTCACCCATGCGGCGCCACGCGCTCTTCATCCTGTTCAGCCTGCTGGCGGGCTGTCAGACCACCCACGATTACCTGCTCGCCCAGGGCTACCCGCCGGCCTTCGCCGACGGCTATCAGGCCGGCTGCAACAGTGGGCACCAGGCCGCCGGCGCGATCAGCGGCGCATTCCAGAAGGACGTGCCGCGCTACCTCGCCGAAACCCAGTACGCCAGCGGCTGGGATGACGGCTTCCGTCAGTGCCAGGCCATGGCCGAGAGCGCCGAACGCAGGGACTACGAGCGGCAGCGCGGCGACCCGCGCGACGAGGATGGGCAGCGCGACCAGGATCGCGCCCTGAGCAAGGCTCTGCGTGGCAGCTGAAGCGACCGGCAAACGCGCTCAATGGGCCCCAAGCCCGTGGCCGAGCGTCACTTCGGAACGCAAACGGGGCCCGCAGGCCCCGTAGCGTAAAGCGGCCCCTGGCCGCGAAGTGACCGCTCAGACCACGCCCTGGGCCAACATGGCATCGGCGACCTTGACGAAGCCGGCGATGTTGGCGCCCTTGACGTAGTTGATCCGGCCGTTTTCCTCGCCATAGTGCAGGCAGGCATGATGGATCGACTGCATGATTGCGTGCAGCTTGCTATCCACCTCACCGGCACTCCAATGCAGGCGCATGGCGTTCTGCGACATTTCCAGACCGCTGACGGCCACGCCACCGGCGTTCGAGGCCTTGCCCGGGGCGTAGAGAATGCCCGCCGCGATGAACAGTTCGACGGCCTCCAGGGTCGAGGGCATGTTCGCGCCCTCGGCGACACAGAGGCAGCCGTTGCGCAGCAGTTGGCGGGCATCCTCGCCGGTCAGTTCGTTTTGCGTCGCGCACGGCAGGGCGATATCGCACACCAGCCCCCACGGCCGCTGCCCTGGGAAGAACCGCACGCCGGCAGTGTTGGCCATTGCGCTCAGGCGGCCACGGCGCACGTTCTTCAGCTCCAGCAGCTCCAGCCACTGCTCTTCGCTCAACCCCGCCTCGCAGAACAGCGTGCCCTCGGAGTCGGACAGCGAGATCACCTTGCCACCCAGATCCATGACCTTGCGCGCGGCGTATTGGGCGACGTTGCCGGAGCCGGAAATCGCCACGCGCTTGCCGTCGATGCTCTGCTCGCGGCGCTTGAGCATTTCCTCGGCGAAATACACACAACCGAAACCGGTGGCTTCCGGACGGATCAGGCTGCCGCCATAGGTAATGCCCTTGCCGGTCAGCACCGAGGTGAACTGGTTGGACAGGCGTTTGTACTGCCCGAACAGGAAACCAATCTCGCGGGCGCCAACACCGATATCGCCGGCCGGCACGTCGAGGTCGGCACCGATGTGGCGATACAACTCGCTCATGAACGCCTGGCAGAAGCGCATCACTTCCGCGTCGCTCTTGCCCTTCGGGTCGAAGTCCGAGCCGCCCTTGCCGCCGCCCATCGGCAGCGAGGTCAGCGAGTTCTTGAACACCTGTTCGAAGGCCAGGAACTTGAGCACGCCCAGGTTCACCGAGGGATGGAAGCGCAGCCCCCCCTTGTACGGGCCGATGGCGCTGTTCATCTGTATCCGGTAGCCGCGGTTGACCTGCACCCGGCCGGCGTCATCGACCCAGGACACGCGAAACAGCACGGCCCGCTCCGGCTCGACCATGCGCTCGAGAATGCCGGCCTCAAGATAGTGCGGGTTGGCCCCGAGGAAAGGCCACAAGGTACCCAGCACCTCTTCCACCGCCTGGTGGAATTCGGGTTGCTGGGGATCGCGCTGCTTGAGGCGGGCAAGGAAGGTGTCAACTGAGGGGATCATGGCAGGTCTCGACAAGCTTTATTTGTTCGTTAGGTCAGGAATTGCCGCGCGACTCTACCAAGGCGAACAGCACCACAACAGTGCAAAGCGTCGCCTTTATGTATTTTTATGGTGCATTTATGTAATTCGACACGGGCGCCAGCCAAAAAAACGGAGCCCGCAGGCTCCGTTTTTGATTCCACTGACGCTTACTGCGCCAGCTTCTTGTAGCGCACCCGGTGAGGCTGGGAGGCGGCGTCGCCGAGGCGTTTCCTGCGGTCGGCTTCGTACTCGCTGTAGTTGCCTTCGAAGAACTCGATATGCGAATCGTCTTCGTAGGCGAGGATGTGCGTAGCCACCCGATCGAGGAACCAGCGATCGTGGGAGATCACGATGGCGGCGCCGGGGAAGTCCAACAGCGCCTCTTCCAGCGAACGCAGGGTTTCCACGTCGAGGTCGTTGGACGGTTCGTCGAGCAGCAGCACGTTGGCGCCTTCCTTCAGGGTCAGGGCCAGGTGCAGGCGGCCACGCTCACCACCGGAGAGGTCCTTGACGAACTTCTGCTGGTCGCCGCCCTTGAAGTTGAAGCGGCCGACGTAGGTGCGCGACGGCACCTCGTAGTTGCCGATACGGATCATGTCGGAGCCGCCGGAAACGGCTTCCCACACGCTCTTGCTGCCATCGAGGTCGTCGCGGCTCTGGTCGACGCAGGCCAGCTGCACGGTTTCGCCGATTTCGATGCTGCCGGAGTCCGGCTGCTCCTTGCCCATCAGCATGCGGAACAGCGTCGACTTACCGGCGCCGTTACCACCGATCACGCCGACTATGGCGCCCTTGGGCATGCTGAACGACAGGTTGTCGATCAGCTCGCGGTCGCCGTAGCCCTTGCTGACGTTGACGAAGTCGATGACCTTGTCGCCCAGGCGCGGGCCGACCGGGATGTAGATCTCGTTGGTTTCGCTGCGCTTCTGGAATTCCTGCGACTGCATTTCCTCGAAACGCTGCAGACGCGCCTTGGATTTCGACTGCCGCGCCTTGGCGCCCTTGCGCACCCACTCCAGCTCGTCCTTCATGGCCTTTTCATGGGCCGACTGCTGCTTGGACTCCTGCGCCAGTCGCGCGGACTTGGCCTCCAGCCAACCGGAGTAGTTGCCCTCGTAAGGAATACCGGCGCCGCGGTCGAGTTCGAGAATCCAGCCGGCGACGTTGTCGAGGAAGTAACGGTCGTGGGTGATCGCCACCACGGTGCCGGGGAAGTCGTGGAGGAAGTGCTCCAGCCAGGCCACCGAGTCGGCGTCCAGGTGGTTGGTCGGTTCGTCCAGCAGCAGCATGTCGGGCGCCGACAGCAGCAGGCGGCACAGGGCGACGCGGCGCTTCTCACCGCCGGACAGGTGCACCACCTTGGCATCCCAGGCCGGCAGGCGCAGGGCATCGGCGGCGACTTCCAGCTGGCGCTCGAGGTTATGACCATCGGCGGCCTGGAGGATGGCCTCCAGCTTGCCTTGCTCGGCGGCCAGCGCATCGAAGTCGGCATCCGGTTCGGCGTAGGCGGCATAGACCTCGTCCAGGCGGGCCTGGGCGTTCTTGATCACGCTGACGGCCTCTTCGACCACTTCACGCACGGTCTTACTCGGATCGAGCTGCGGCTCCTGCGGCAGGTAACCGACGTTGAGATCCGGCATCGGCCGCGCCTCACCGTTAAATTCGGTATCGACGCCCGCCATGATTTTCAGCAGGGTGGACTTGCCCGAGCCGTTCAAGCCGAGCACGCCGATCTTGGCGCCCGGGAAGAACGACAGGGAGATGTTCTTGAGAATTTCCCGCTTCGGCGGCACGACCTTGCCGAGCCGATGCATGGTGTAGACGTATTGAGCCATGAGAAACCTAGCTGCTGAGATGAAAGGAAAATGACGGAGCGCGACTGAGCGAAAATGGCGCGCCACCCGATGCCCCTGGTCGCTACCCTGTCGGGTCGCCAGGCCAGGCATCCTGGCGCGCTGCTTGCCTTGCAACAGCAGTGCCCCGCGCGTGCGGCAAAGCTACCGGATTGTACCGGAGTGGGCAAACCGGCGCTCGTCGGCCAGGCTGGCACTTGGCCATTTTTCTAGGCATGCTAACCGGTCCGCGCGCGCCCCTGGCTGCGCCATGCCTGCCCTATTCAGCTGTTATCGCAGGAACTCCGCTCGTGCCCAAGCCGCTGTCAGCCACCACCCCGCACGCACCCGCCGGCACCTCCGCCGCGCGCCTACCTGGGCCGGTGAAAGGCGCACTGTGGCTGCTGGTGGTGCTGACCCTGGGCGTGCTCAGCTGGCAGTTGCAGCAGGAGTTCAGCCAGCGCCTGGATAACCAGCGCCAGCGCACGCAGGAATACGGCCAGCAGCTGGCCGATCATCTGGCGCTAAGTATGGAGCTCAAGGCCCTGGCCGGCCTCGCCCTGCTGCGCCAGCATGGCCTGCAGCCGGCACTGGACACCGGCCTACGGGGCCACCTGCGGGAAATTTTTCCCGCCCTGCACAGCCTGGTCTGGCTGACTGCCGATGGTGCGATCCGCGCCGACAGCGCCGCACAACCGCTCAACGATCAAGCCTTCCTCGCCGCGCTGCTGCGCCGACACGCCGACCAGCCCTACCACTTCGCCTTCAGCCCCGCGGCGAATGGGCAGATCTATCTGCTGCTGCGCCAGAATTCTGGTGCTCAAGCGCAGGGTTACTGGGTCATCCGCGCCGGCACTCAGGCCCTGCGCAAAACCCTCAGCAACTTCGCGCACGGCGACCACCACTGGCTGCTCGAGGACCGCCAAGCACAGCGGGCGATCCTGCGCTGGGGCGGCAGCAGCCAGCCCCCCGGCAACACCCCAGTCACCGCCGAGGAGCAGGCGCAGAGCCTGTGGCAAACCGCATTGGCCGGCAGCGACTGGCAGTTGCGCGTGCTGTTCGATGCCCAGCAGGCCACCGCCGAGCTGTTGCCGCGACTGAGTGGCCGGCTGTTGTTGTTCGTGCTGTGCGCCGCCCTCGCGCTGCTCGCCCTGTACCGCCTGCACCGCGCGCAGCACGGCCTGCACGCCCTGAATGCCGCCTCGCAACGCGAACTGCAGCAAGCCGGCAGCGTGCTGCGGGCCATCGAAGAACGGGTCCTGGTGACCGACGCCGACGGCCGGATCCGCTACCTCAACCCGCAGGCCGAGCAGCTGTTCGGCCTGACCCGTGCCCAGATGCTGGGACGGCCCATGTTGGAGCTGCTGCCCGGTCTCACCGCCCTGCATGAAGGCGCGCAGGAAAGCCTGGAACCGCAGAGGCTGGAGCAGGACGGCGAGCAGCGCCTGTTCGCCGTCAGCCGCAGCACGCTCGACGACGACAGCCTCGTTTGGGTGCTGCGCGATGTCACCGACAAGCAATGCTCGCTACGCGTGCAGCAGCAAGCCCGGCGCCGCTATCAGGACATCTTCGAAGGCTGTGGCATCGCCCTCTGCGTCCTCGACCTGACGCAATTGCGTGACTACCTCCAGCAACAGGGCCTGCGCGACGGTACGGGGTTGCGGCAATGGCTGCTCGAGCACCCCGAGCGCCATCAGCTGCTACTACAGGCCATACGCTTCAGCGAAACCAATCAGGTGGCCCTGCGCCTGCTCGGCGTGGACTCGCCCGACCAAGCCTGGCAGCAGCTGATCGGTCACAGCCCGCTGCGCCTTGACGGCATCCGTTTCCAGCTGCTGGCCGCGGTGCTCGAGGGCCGCCCGCAGTTCGAGACGGAGAGCCGCATCCGCACCGCGCAGGGCCATGAACGGCATCTGTGGCTGCTCTTGCGCCTACCGCAAGAACGGCAGGACTACCAGGCGGTGACCCTGAGCATCAATGACATCACCAGCCGCAAACGCGTCGAGCTGTCGCTGCTCGAACGCGAACGCTTCTGGTCCGAGGTGGTGCGCAGCATTCCCGATACGCTCTACGTGCACGACCTCAGTGCCGGGCGCGTGCTGTTCCACAACCATCGCCTGGGCACCGACCTCGGCTACAGCAAGGCCGAGCTGCAGGCAATCGGCGCACCGCTGTGGGAGAAGATCCTCCACCCCGACGACTACGAACTGTACCGGCGGACGCGCAGCCTGCAGCGGGTGGTCGCCGACGGCCAACTGCTGACCTGCCAGTTGCGCTGGCGCCACCGCGACGGCAGCTGGCACTGGTTCGACATCCGCGAGCAAGCCCTGAGCCGCGACGCCCAGGGTCGCGTCAGCCGCCTGATCGGCGTGGCCAAGGACATCACCGAGCAGATCGAAGCCAGCCAGTCGCTGCTGGCCAGCGAGCAACGCTACCGGCTGCTGGCGGAAAGCATCAGCGACGTGATCTTCTCCACCAACAATCAGCTCGAGCTCAACTACATCAGCCCCTCGGCGCAGGGCATGTTCGGCTACAGCAGCGACTGGCTAGTGGCCAACGGCTTGTTCCCGCTCATCTCCAACCCGAACCAACTCGATCTCATCTACACCCTGCTGGAGCGGGTACGCCAGGCTCTCGGCAATCCGCAGCGGCTGACCGAGCTGCGCCGGCAACTGCCGACCCAACTGCTGGCACTCGACTGCCTGCGCGCCGATGGCCGCAAGATCGCGGTGGAGCTGCGTCTGAGCTTGATGTGGGACGCCCACGGCGTGTTCGAGGGGCTACTCGGCGTGGTCCGCGATATCAGCCAGCAGCGCCGCAGTGAGAGAGATCTGCGCATGGCAGCGACGGTATTCGAGCACTCGACCTCGGCGATCCTGGTCACCGATCCGGCCGGCTATATCGTCCAGGTCAACGAAGCGTTCAGCCGGGTCAGCGGTTACGCCGCCACCGAGGTGCTCGACCAACTGCCCGGCATCCTCACCGCCGACCGTCAGCAGGCCCAACAGCTGCACTATGTGCTCGCCCAGCTCAACCTGCAGGGCAGCTGGGAAGGCGAGCTGTGGCTCAAGCGCCGCAGCGGCGAGCCGTTCCCGGCCTGGGTCGGCATCACCGCGGTGCAGGACGAGGAAGGCGATCTGGTCAGCTACGTGTGCTTCTTCAGCGACATCAGCGAGCGCAAGGCCAGCGAGCAACGCATCCACCGCCTGGCCTACTACGACGCCCTCACCCACCTGCCCAACCGCACGCTGTTCCAGGATCGCCTGCACACCGCCCTGCAGCACGCCGAACGGCACCGCGAGTGGGTGGTGCTGATGTTCCTCGACCTCGACCGCTTCAAGCCGATCAACGACTCCCTCGGCCATGCCGCCGGCGACCGCATGCTCAAGGACGTGGCGGTGCGCCTGGCCGCCTGCGTCGCCGAGGACGACACCGTGGCGCGCATGGGCGGCGACGAATTCACCCTGCTGCTGCAACCGCACAGCACCCGCGAGGGCGCGCTGAACCGCGCCGTGCATGTCGCCGAACAGATTCTCGCCAGCCTGGCGCGGCCGTTCATCCTCGAAGGCCGCGAATTCTTCGTCACCGCCAGCATCGGCATCGCCCTCAGCCCGCAGGACGGCCAGGAGCTGAGCCAGTTGATGAAGAATGCCGATACCGCCATGTACCACGCCAAGGAACGCGGCAAGAACAACTTCCAGTTCTACCAGGCGGACATGAACGCCAGCGCCCTCGAGCGTCTGGAGCTGGAAAGCGACCTGCGCCACGCCCTCGAGCAGAACGAATTCGTCCTCCACTACCAGCCGCAATTCAGCGGCAACGGCCAGCGCCTGACCGGTGCCGAAGCCCTGCTGCGCTGGCGTCATCCACGCCGCGGACTGGTGCCGCCGGGCGAGTTCATTCCGGTGCTGGAAGAGCTCGGCCTAGTGGTGCAGGTCGGCGACTGGGTGCTGGCCGAGGCCTGCCGCCAGCTCAAGGCCTGGCAAAAGGCCGGGGTGCGGGTGGCGAAGATCGCCGTCAACCTGTCCGCCCGCCAGTTCTGCGAAGGCCAGCTGGTCGAGCGCATCGCCGCCATCCTCGCGGACAGCGGCGCCGCCCCGGCCTGCCTGGAGCTGGAACTCACCGAAAGCATCCTGATGCGCGACGTCGACAGCGCCATGCAGACCCTCGCCGAGCTCAAGCGCCTGGGCGTCTCCGTCGCGGTGGACGACTTCGGCACCGGCTATTCCTCGCTCAACTACCTCAAGCAGTTCCCCATCGACGTGCTGAAGATCGACCGCAGCTTCGTCGACGGCCTGCCCAGCGGCGAGCAGGACGCGCAGATCGCCCGCGCCATCATCGCCATGGCCCACAGCCTGAACCTGCAGGTGATCGCCGAGGGCGTGGAAAGCCAGGCGCAGCTGGACTTCCTCCGCGAGCACGGCTGCGACGAGGTGCAGGGCTTTCTGCTGAGCAAACCGATGCCGGCCAAGCAGTTCGCCGCCCAATTCAGTGGCGCGGCGCTGTTCATCCTCGACTGAAACTGCCGCCAAGCCCCGGGCTGTCTTGAGGCCCGCTTGTCCGCGACGTGACTGCCTTTCATATCCCAGCAGCGGGCGGATGGGGTAGAATTCGCCCCCTCTTTCATCCGCCCAGCTGATTATTCTCAGGGGATTGCCATGTTCAGCCGTGATTTGACTCTCGCCAACTACGATGCCGACTTGTTCGCCGCGATGGAGCAAGAAGCCCAGCGCCAGGAAGAGCACATCGAGCTGATCGCCTCGGAGAACTACACCAGCCCGGCGGTGATGGAAGCCCAGGGTTCGGTGCTGACCAACAAGTACGCCGAAGGCTATCCGGGCAAGCGTTACTACGGCGGTTGCGAATACGTCGACGTGATCGAGCAACTGGCCATCGACCGCGCCAAGCAGCTGTTCGGCGCCGACTACGCCAACGTCCAGCCGCACGCCGGCAGCCAGGCCAACAGCGCGGTCTACCTGGCCCTGCTGCAGGCCGGTGACACCATCCTCGGCATGAGCCTGGCCCACGGCGGCCACCTGACCCACGGCGCCAGCGTCAGCTCCTCCGGCAAGCTGTACCACGCCGTGCAGTACGGCATCGACGGCAACGGCCTGATCGACTACGACGAAGTCGAGCGCCTGGCCGTCGAGCACAAGCCGAAGATGATCATCGCCGGCTTCTCCGCCTACTCGCAGGTCCTGGACTTCCCGCGCTTCCGCGCCATCGCCGACAAGGTCGGGGCCTACCTGTTCGTCGACATGGCCCACGTCGCCGGCCTGGTTGCCGCCGGCGTGTACCCGAACCCGGTGCCGTTCGCCGACGTGGTCACCACCACCACCCACAAGACCCTGCGCGGCCCGCGCGGCGGCCTGATCCTCGCGCGCAAGAACGAGGAGATCGAGAAGAAGCTGAATTCCGCGGTCTTCCCGGGCGCCCAGGGCGGCCCGCTGGAGCACGTCATCGCCGCCAAGGCGGTGTGCTTCAAGGAAGCGCTGCAGCCTGAGTTCAAGGCATACCAGCAGCAGGTGGTGAAGAACGCTCAGACCATGGCCAGCGTGTTCATCGAGCACGGCTTCGACGTGGTTTCCGGCGGCACCCAGAACCACCTGTTCCTGCTCAGCCTGATCAAGCAGGACATCACCGGTAAGGACGCCGACGCCGCCCTGGGTCGCGCCTTCATCACCGTCAATAAAAACAGCGTGCCCAACGACCCGCGTTCGCCGTTCGTCACCTCCGGTCTGCGCATCGGCACCCCGGCCGTGACCACCCGCGGCTTCAAGGAAGCCGAGTGCCGCGAGCTGGCCGGCTGGATCTGCGAGATCCTCAACAACCTGGGCGATGAGTCGGTGGTCGACCGCATCCGTGAGCAGGTCAAGGCCCTGTGCGCCAAGTTCCCGGTGTACGGCAACTAAGCTCTGCGCAATAGAAAAAGCCCGGCCAAGTGCCGGGCTTTTTTGTTTCTCACTCCAGGAGCCTGCTTTTGTAGGATGGGTTAAGCCGAAGGTGATACCCATGCAGGCCGGTGGCGATGGGTGTCGCTGCGCTCAACCCATCCTACGGACTGCGGGTGATGGACTCATGCCACGACGGCGGCGAAGCCCTGGCGGATCTGCTCCTCCGGCAGATTGTCACCAATAAACACCATCACGCTCTCACGCGCCTCAGCGGCGCCCCACTCGCTGTCCCAGTCGAAGCCATAGAGCTTGAGCACGCCCTGGAATACCAGGCGGCGCGGTTCGCCAGCGATGCTCAGCACGCCCTTGTAGCGCAACAGAGAGCTGCCGTGCTGCTCCAGCAGCGCGTTCATGAATTCGCTGAGCCGGTCTATGTCCAGCGCCTGTTCACTGCGCAGCACCAGGGTGGCGATGCGATCGGCATTCTTTCCGGCGGGCACCGCCGGACGCAGGTTGAGGTTCGGGCCGAGCTCGGCATTCAGGTTGAAGCCGCGCACATCGAGCAGCTCGGCCAGGTCGATACGGCCGTGCTCGACCACGCGGATCGGCGCGCGGCTATTGATCCGCTGCAAGCGCTGGGACAGCGCCGCGAAGCTGGCCGGCGCGACCAGGTCGGTCTTGCTCACCAGAATGCGGTCGGCGAAACCGACCTGGGCCTGGGCGATGGCCTCTTGCAGGTGGATGTCGGCATGCGCGGCGTCCACCAGGGTGATGATGCCGTCGAGGACATAGCGCTCACGCAACTCCTCGTCGACGAAGAAGGCCTGTGCCACCGGCGCCGGATCGGCCAGGCCGGTGCATTCGATCACCAAGCGGTCGAAGGCGATCTCGCCGCTGTCCAGGCGCTCGAGCAGCAGATACAGGGCACGCTCGAGGTCGCCGAGGATGCTGCAGCACACGCAGCCGTTGGCCAGGGTCAGCACTTGCACCGGCTGGTCGCCGAGCAGTTGGCTGTCGATGCCGGATTCGGCGAACTCGTTTTCGATCACCGCGAGCTTCAGACCGTGTTCGGCCTCGAGCAGGTAGCGCAACAGGGTGGTTTTGCCGGCACCGAGAAAGCCGCTGAGCACGGTGACGGGAATGGGCAGATGGGGCATGGGGATTCCTGAAGGTTTGGCGACCTGCATGTTGGGGAGATTTCGTAGGTTGGGCTGAGCCCGCGCCGCCCAACGACGGGGCGCGAGCCTGGCCACGGTGTTGCAGCCATCCCTGCTCGTTGGGCTTCGTCGCTACGCTCCTCAACCCAACCTACAACAGCAACGCGCCACGACGAGGCGTGGCGCGTGAGTTACAAACAACCACTTTCAGCAACAGCGAAAGCCCTTGCTGCCGCCGTAACGCGCCTCCTGACGCTCGCGGAAAAACTCCTCGTAGCTCATCACCGGCAGGTCCGGATGGGTCTTGTGCATGTGCTCGACGTAGTTATCGTAGTCCGGCATGCCCACCATCAGGCGGGCCGCCTGACCCAGGTACTTACCCAAGCGGCTGAGGTCATTGAACATATCCGGCTACCTCATGAGGGTGCGGCACTCGGCCGATTGGCCGGGTGCCGCACCAGTTTACGCCTCTGGAATCGGCTGGAACGGACTTTCCCGGTCGCTCCGCTCGCCCTTGCCCAAGGCCGCCAAGCCGACCTTGAAGGCATAGAGCAGGATGCTGAACACCACCAGCAGGAACAGCGCGGTGAGCGTGGCATTGGTGTAGGCGTTGAAGATCACATGCTGCATCTGGCCGATGTCCTTGGCCGGGGCCAGCACCTGGCCGGCGGCCAGGGCGTCGCTGTATTTCTGCCCGAGGGCGATGAAGCCGACCGCCGGGTTCGGATCGAACAGCTTGATCAGGCCGGCGGCCGTGGTGCAGATCAGCAGCCAGAGGGCCGGCACCAGGGTGACCCAGACATAGCGCTGGCGCTTCATCTTGATCAGCACCACGGTGCCGAGCATCAGCGCGATGCCGGCGAGCATCTGGTTGGAGATACCGAACAGCGGCCACAGGGTGTTGATGCCGCCGAGCGGGTCGATCACGCCTTGATACAGCAGCCAGCCCCACAGCGCCACGCAACCGGCGGTGGCGACCACGTTGGCGCCCCAGGACTCGGTATTCTTCAGCGCCGGCACGAAGTTGCCCAGCAGATCCTGCAGCATGAAACGCCCGGCACGGGTGCCGGCGTCCACCGCGGTGAGGATGAACAGCGCCTCGAACAGGATCGCGAAGTGGTACCAGAAGGCCATGGTGTTCTCACCCGGCAACACCTGGTGAAGGATGTGGGCAATGCCCACCGCCAGGGTCGGCGCCCCGCCGGCACGGGCGAGGATGGTGTTCTCGCCGATGTCCCTGGCGGTGGCCGTGAGCATTTCCGGCGTGACGGCGAAGCCCCAACTGCTGATGGTCGCCGCCACGCTGGTGACGTCGGCACCGACGATCGCCGCCGGGCTGTTCATGGCGAAGTAGATCCCCGGTTCGATCACCGACGCGGCAACCATGGCCATGATGGCGACGAAGGACTCCATCAGCATGCCGCCGTAACCGATGTAACGGGCATGCGACTCGCTGGCCAGCAGCTTCGGCGTGGTGCCGGAGCTGATCAGCGCATGGAAGCCGGATACCGCGCCACAGGCGATGGTGATGAACAGGAAGGGGAACAGTGTGCCTTTCCACACCGGCCCGGTGCCGTCGGTGAACTGGGTCAGCGCCGGCATTTTCAGCTCAGGCAGGACGATCAGGATGCCGATGGCCAGGGCGATGATGGTGCCGATCTTGAGGAAGGTCGACAGATAGTCACGCGGCGCCAGGATCAGCCATACCGGCAGCACCGCGGCGACGAAGCCGTAACCCACCAGCATCCAGGTGATCTGCACCCCGGTGAAGGTGAACACCGGCGCCCACTCCGGGCTGGCGGCGATCTGCCCGCCCAGCCAGATCGAGCCGAGCAGCAGCGCCACGCCGACCACCGAGATCTCGCCGATCCGGCCCGGACGGATGTAACGCATGTACACGCCCATGAACATCGCGATGGGGATGGTCGCCATCACCGTGAACATGCCCCAGGGGCTCTCGGCCAGGGCCTTGACCACGATCAGCGACAACACCGCGAGGATGATGATCATGATCAGGAAGCAGCCGAACAGGGCGATGGTGCCGGGCACCTGGCCCATCTCCTCACGGACCATGTCACCCAGCGAACGGCCGTTGCGGCGGGTGGACATGAACAACACCATGAAGTCCTGCACCGCACCGGCCAGCACCACGCCGGCGATCAGCCACAGGGTGCCGGGCAGGTAGCCCATCTGCGCGGCCAGCACCGGTCCCACCAGCGGTCCGGCGCCGGCGATGGCGGCGAAGTGGTGGCCGAACAGCACGTGCTTGTTGGTCGGCACGTAGTCCAGACCATCGTTGTGCAGCAGCGCCGGCGTGGCGCGGCGCGGATCCAACTGCATCACCTTCTCGGCGATGAACAGGCTGTAATAACGGTAAGCAACCAGATAGATGGCGATGGCCGCCACCACTATCCAAATCGCGTTGATGGCTTCACCGCGACGCAGGGCCACGACACCCAAGGCACAAGCACCCACTATCGCCAGCACGATCCAGGGGATGTGGCGCAGGACGCTGTTGTTATTATTCATGGAAGACTCCAAACGGATGGACAGACAGGCTGCCGCCTAAGCTTAGCCGGCTCAGTGGAATCAGCCATCAGACCTTGGTCTAGAGCCTCTGGACAGCCAAACCGCAGGCATAAAAAAGCCGGGCGAGCCCGGCTTGGGGTATGCCTGCGTGCGGGTCAGGCCGGTTGCTTGGCGTAGCGTGCCAGTTGCGCGTCGCGGCTCATGACCTCCAAGGTGGCCGTCAGCACCTGCTCGCTGGTGACATCGGCACGGGGGAAAATGGTGCCGAAATTCTGCTGGGTAACCTTGGCGAAATGCGCGCGGTCAGCCTTCTCCACGCCGAGCAGGACGGCGTAGGCATCCAGCGCCTCGCCTTGGCCCTGCGCCATATCCTCGGCGATGGAGTCGAGCATGCCGTTCATGGCAAACCAGGAACGCCCACCGTAACCCAGCTTGACACTGGAGTCGCAGCCGTTGGTGCCCGACGTCAGGCCGAAGGTGGCATTGCCGGAAGTACCGTTGGTAGTGGTCGCTATCAGGTGTGGGAACAGTCCGCGCTGACCTTCGAACAGCATGTTGCCCCAGCCGCACCCTTTACCACCGGCCTCACTGGCCTGGGCGGCCAGGCTGGCCAGGCTCAACGCGCCGATCATCAAACCTTTGCTCAGCAGTCGCTTATCCATGTTTGCGCTCCGCGGGAAATGACAGAAAAACTGCACTAGGAGCTTTGGCGACACTTCTGTTGCTGTCAAACCACGGGCGACAATAGCGCTAAACTGGGTCTGATCGTTCTGCCAGGAGGCGCCATGTCGACCCGCGAAGGCCGCATCATCCTTGCTCCGCCGCTGATCTACCTGATCTTCATCGCCCTGGTCTGGGCCCTCAGCGCCCTGCTGCCGCTGCCACTGGGGGAAAACGTCTGGACCCGCTACCTCGGCTGGGGCCTGATCGACGCCGGCATCCTGCTGGCCGCCTGGTCGGCGCTGGCGTTAGCCCAGCACAAGACCACCATCAACCCCTACAAGAAGCCCAAACGCCTGCTCGCCAGTGGCCCGTTCCGCTATTCGCGCAATCCGATCTACTTGGGTTTCAACCTGATCTACTGCGGCATCGGCCTGCTGTTGCACAGCTGGTGGCCGTGGATCGCCCTGCCGCTGCTGATCCTGACCATGAACCGCGGCGTGATCGTGCACGAGGAACAGATACTGGAACAGCTGTTCGGCGATAGCTATCGGCGTTATCGCCGCCGCGTGCGGCGCTGGCTATAGTGGACGCGACGATTCAGGAGTACGGATATGAGTGAGCCAACCCGGGAGCGCCGCCGCTTCCACCGCGTCGCCTTCGACGCCAGTACCGAAATCAGCCAGGGCGAGCGCCGCTGGCGCGCGGCACTGCAGGACCTGTCGCTGCACGGCCTGCTGGTGGAGCGCCCGCAGGACTGGGCCGGCAACCCCGCATTGCCGTTCATGGCGCGCATCCAACTGGCCAGCGATGTGCAAGTCGTCATGGAAGTGGCACTGACGCGCAGCGAGGGCGACCTGCTCGGCTTCGTCTGCCAGCACATCGACCTCGATTCGATCAGCCACCTGCGTCGCCTGGTGGAACTCAACCTCGGCGATCAAACCTTGCTGGAGCGCGACCTCGCAGCGCTCAGCGAGGAATAGCGGCGTTATTCGAACAGCGCATCCAGCGCCTGCTCCAGGCGCGTCACCGCAATCACCTGCAGCCCGCTCGGGGACTCCTTCGGCGCGTTGCCCTTGGGCACGATGGCGCGTTTGAAGCCGTGCTTGGCCGCCTCCTTCAGACGCTCCTGACCACTCGGCACCGGGCGCACCTCGCCGGACAGGCCGACCTCGCCGAACACCAGCAGGTCATGGGGTAGCGGCCGATTGCGCAGGCTGGACATCACCGCCGCCATCAAGGCCAGGTCCGAGGCGGTTTCCAGCACCTTGACCCCGCCGACCACGTTGAGGAACACGTCCTGATCATGGGTGGGGATGCCGCCGTGCCGGTGCAACACGGCCAGCAGCATGGCCAGGCGGTTCTGGTCGAGACCGAGGGTGACGCGCCGTGGGTTGGCCAGGTGGCTGGTGTCGACCAGTGCCTGCACCTCCACCAGCATCGGCCGGGTGCCTTCCCAGGTGGCCATCACCACGCTGCCGGGCACTTCCGCCTGGGCGCGGGTGAGGAAGATCGCCGAAGGGTTGGAGACTTCTTTCAGGCCACGGTCGGTCATGCCGAACACGCCGAGTTCATTGATCGCGCCGAAGCGATTCTTCACCGCGCGCAGCAGGCGCAAACGGCCGTCCGATTCGCCCTCGAAATACAGCACGGTGTCGACCATGTGTTCGAGCACGCGCGGGCCGGCCAGTGCGCCTTCCTTGGTGACGTGGCCGACCAGGAAGATCGCCGTACCGCTCTGCTTGGCGTAACGCACCAGCAGCGCCGCGCTCTCGCGCACCTGGGCGACGCCGCCGGGGGCGGACTGCAGTTGCTCGGTGAAGATGGTCTGGATCGAGTCGATTACCATGACCTTGGGCTGTTCGACGCGGGCGGTGGCGATGATGGCCTCGATGCAGGTCTCGGTCATCACCTTCAGTTGGTCTTCCGGTAGGCCCAGGCGGCGGGCGCGCATGGCCACCTGCTGCTGCGATTCCTCACCGGTGACGTACAGCGCCGGCAGGCGCGTGGCGATGTTGCACAGGGTCTGCAGGAGGATGGTCGACTTGCCGATGCCCGGATCGCCGCCGATCAGCACCACCGAGCCATCCACCAGGCCGCCACCGAGCACCCGGTCGAGCTCCGCCGAGGCGGTGGAGAAGCGTGGCATCTCCTCGACGCTGACTTGCGCCAGGGTCTTGATCTGCGCCTGTTGCCCAGCCCAGCCGAGCCGGCCATTGGCGCTCTCGCCAGCGGGCTCGATACTCTCCACCAGGGTGTTCCAGGCCCCGCATTCTGCGCATTGTCCAGCCCACTTGGGGAACGTCGCGCCGCACTCCGTGCAGCCATAGATGCGCTTGGCCTTGGCCATGGAACCACTCCGTCAGACGAAAGCGCGCATCATACCAGCGCTTTTCTCCTCGGCTTGGTTCTGAAGGCGGCCCCGCGAACTGCTGAGCAGCCGGTCGATGTCCTCGCGCAGACCACTGCGATGCAGCTTGAGCGCCGCCAGGCTGAGATTTTCCAGCGATTCGATGCCGTTCTCGACGCGGAAGATATGCTTGTCCACCGCCTCGAACTGCTGTTGCAGGCGCGATAGCCGCTCCTGCTGCCGGGCGATGGCCTTGCGCGGTACAACGGGATCGAAGGTACGCAGCTTGAAGGGCATGGCGCGACTCCCACAAGAAGATTCGGATGCTGGGTAGCCTAGCCACTTGCGCCGCCCCCGCAGTTGACCTCAATCAATAGCAAGCGAACTATTAGCCCGCCTGTTGCAACAGCTTGGCGATCTGGTCCTTCAAGACCACGCGCTGCAGTTTCAACCCCTGTAACGTCAGGTCATCGAGCGGCTGGCGGCCATCTTCGGCGGCATACACCTGCTGATCCAGGGTCTGATAGTCCTGGGCCAGACGGGAAAACTGCGCGTTGCTCTGCAGCAAGGTGCGGAGCTGGCTCTGATATTGAGGAAATTCGCGGGTCAACGGGTGGTGTTCGAGCGGCATGATCGGCCCTCCTCAACGGTGGTCCTTTCAGGCTAGACCAGTCAGGCGCGAAGGCCCGCACGCGCCGACGAAATCCACCTGAACGCCCGTGACAACCGCCAATCCTGGCAATTTCACCCGCCAATCCCGGCCGCTCACGCCGCAACCGCGCGGGTGCTGGATTACACTGCCCCCACCTCATTCAAAAAACAGGGAGTCAACCTATGAGCGTACTCAGCGAATTCAAAGCCTTCGCGGTCAAAGGCAATGTCGTCGACATGGCGGTGGGGATCATCATCGGCGCGGCGTTCGGCAAGATCGTCTCGTCCTTTGTCGGCGACGTCGTCATGCCGCCGATCGGCCTGCTGATAGGCGGCGTCGACTTCTCCGACCTGGCCATCACCCTCAAGGCGGCCGAGGGCAACATCCCCGCGGTGGTGCTGAGCTACGGCAAATTCATCCAGACGGTGCTGGACTTCCTGATCGTCGCCTTCGCGATCTTCATGGGCGTCAAGGTGATCAACAAGCTCAAGCGTGCCGAGGAAGCCGCGCCGGCGGCACCGACCAAGGATCAGGAACTGCTGAGCGAGATCCGCGACCTGCTCAAGGCGCAGCAAAACAAGTAGCTCGGCAGGACCTGGAAAGGCAAAACAGCGCCCTCGGGCGCCGTTTTGCCTTGACTCACCAGTAGTTTTCCACCGCGATCTGCCCGGGGCGACGGGTCAGGCTCAGGTGCATGTCGCGCTTTTTCAGCACGGCGCGGGTGTCTTCGATCATCTGCGGGTTGCCGCAGAGCATGACCCGCGAATGCTCGGCGCTCAGCTCCAGGCCGGCGGCGCGCTCCAGTTCGCCGTTCTCGATCAGCGTGGTGATGCGCTGGCCCAGGGCGCCGGGGTGCGCCTCGCGGGTCACCACCGGAATGTACTGCAGCTTGTGCGCGTACTCGGCCAGATAATCGCGCTGAGCCAGGCCGGCGATCAGCTCCTGATAGGCCAGTTCACGCGCCTCGCGCACGCTGTAGACCAGGATGATGCGCTCGAAGCGTTCCCACGCCCCGAAGTCCTGGAGGATCGACAGGAACGGCGCCAGCCCGGTGCCGGTGCCGAGCAGCCAGAGATCGCGGCCGTCGACGAAGCGGTCGAGGGTGAGGAAGCCGAAGGCCTGCTTGTCCACCAGTAGCCGATCGCCCTCGCGCAGGCGGCTCAGCTCGCTGGTGAATTCACCGCCGGGGATGACGATGGAGAAGAAATCCAGACACTCGTCATAGGGCGAGGACACCATCGAATAGGCGCGCCAGACCAGGCTGCCATCGGCCTTGCTCACCCCCAGACGGGCGAACTGGCCGGCGCGAAAACGGAAGCCCGGATCACGGCCGGTGCGCAGGGTGAACAGGCTGGGGGTCAGCGGCTGTACTTCGAGCAGGGTCTGACGGGTGAACTTCTCTTCGCTGGCGGTCATACTTTCGCTCCTTTCTTCTTCCAGTCTGGCGCAAATAGGCGCCGGGAAACACCGCCGGTTCTTATGCCTATATTCAGTACGCCTTTTGCCAGCCTCGATCTGCACCGCCAGCCGCCGCAACGCGATGACCCGTTGCAGGCCTTCGATGCCGCCGACGAATACCTGCTCAGCCATCTGCACGAACAGGGTCTGCGCGCCGACGCCCGGGTGCTGCTGCTCAACGACGGCTTCGGCGCCCTGGCCTGCAGCCTGGCGCCCCACGCGCGGGTGACCAGCAGCGGCGACTCGCACCTCGGTGCCCTGGCGCTGGCGCACAACCTCGCCGCCAACCAGCTGGCCTCCGAGGCGGTGCGCTTCGTGCCGGCCAGTGAAGCGGTCGCAGGGCCGTTCGACTGGGTGCTGATCCGCGTGCCGAAGACCCTGGCGCTGCTGGAGGAGCAACTGATTCGCCTGCACGGCCAGCTGGCGCCCGGCGCACGGGTGATCGCCGCGGCGATGGTCAAGCACCTGCCGCGCGCCGCCGGCGAGTTGCTGGAGCAGTACATCGGCCCGCTGCAGGCCTCGCTGGCGGTGAAGAAGGCGCGCCTGCTGTTCGCCACCCCACAGGACAAACCGGCGCCGCGCTCGCCCTACCCGAGCCACTACCGCCTGGAGCAGCCGGCGCTGGAGCTGGTCAACCACGCCAACCTGTTCTGCCGCGAAGGCCTGGACATCGGCACCCGTGCCTTTCTCCCCCATCTCCCGAGCGGACTGGGCCAGGCGCGGGTGGCCGACCTCGGCTGCGGCAACGGCGTGCTCGGCATCGCCTGCGCGCTGACCAACCCCGAGGCGCGGCTGACGCTGGTCGACGAGTCCTATATGGCGGTGCAGTCGGCGCGCGAGAACTGGCGCGCGGCGCTGGGCGAGCGCGCAGTGGAGATCCGCGCCGGCGACGGTCTGGCCGAGCAGGCGGCGGACTCGCTCGACCTGGTGCTGTGCAACCCGCCGTTCCACCAGCAGCAGGTGGTCGGCGATTTCCTCGCCTGGCGCATGTTCCAGCAGGCCCGCGCGGCGTTGGTGACCGGCGGCGAGTTGTGGATAGTCGGCAATCGCCATCTCGGCTACCACGCCAAGCTCAAGCGCCTGTTCCGCGGCGTCGAGCAGGTGGCGGCGAATCCCAAGTTCGTGGTGCTCAGGGCACGCAAATAAGCGCCCTCTCCCCCGGCCCCTCTCCCGTAAACGGGCGAGGGGTGACTCACGCCGGCACCGCCACGCTCCCCAGCCACTCCGAGCAACGTAGGATGGGTTGAGCCTGCGATACCCATCAACCCGCACCGATGGGTATCGCTTCGCTCAACCCATCCTACGCGTCACGGCGTACTCAACCCCGCGGCATTCATAACCTGGCGCAGCAGCCAGGCCACCGCGCCGAGGGCCAGCACGCTGGCGGTCCAGATCGCCAGCAGCCAGGCCAGACGTTGCCACAGCGGTTTCTGCTCGGTGCGGTTCATCAGTGGTAGCCCTGATCCGGGGTCACCTTGCCGCGGAACACGTAGTAGCTCCAGGCGGTGTACATGAGGATGAAGGGGATGATGAACAGCGCGCCGACCAAGGTGAAACCCTGGCTCTGCGGCGGTGCGGCGGCCGCCCAAATGCTCACCGCCGGCGGGATGATGTTCGGCCACAGGCTGATGCCCAGGCCGCTGTAGCCGAGGAAGATCAGCACCAGGGTGAGGATGAACGGGGCGTAGTGGGCGTAGCGCTGGATCGCCCGCAGCAGGGCGAAGGTGCACAGCAGCACCAGCAGCGGCACCGGCAGGAACCAGAACAGGTTGGGCAGGCTGAACCAGCGGCGGGCGATCTCCTCGTGGGCCAGCGGTGTCCAGATGCTGACGATGCCGGTGACCAGCAATACCGCCCACACCAGCGGCGTGCCGAGGTTGTGCATCTGCTCCTGCAGGCGGCCCTCGGTCTTCATGATCAGCCAAGTGCAGCCGAGCAGCGCGTAGGCGACGATCAGCGCCAGGCCGCAGAACAGCGAGAACGGCGTCAGCCAGTCCAGCGCCCCGCCGGCATACAGGCGGTTCTCCACCGGAATGCCGTCGATGTAGGCGCCCAGGGTCACGCCCTGGAAGAAGGTCGCCGCCAGCGAGCCGCCGATGAACGCCTTGTCCCAGATATGGCGCTTGTGCGCCTGCGCCTTGAAGCGGAACTCGAAGGCCACGCCGCGAAAGATCAGGCCGATGAGCATGAAGATGATCGGCAGGTAGAGCGCCGACAGCACCACCGAGTAGGCCAGCGGGAACGCCGCGAACAGCCCCGCACCGCCGAGCACCAGCCAGGTTTCGTTGCCGTCCCAGACCGGCGCCACGGTGTTCATCATCACATCGCGTTCGCCGTCGTCCTTGACGAAGGGGAAGAGGATGCCGATGCCGAGGTCGAAGCCATCCATCACCACGTACATCATCACGCCGAAGACGATGATGATGGCCCAGATCAGAGAGAGATCGATGCCCATGGTTCAACTCCTCGCCTCGGAATTACCGTTGTCGTCATCGTCCATGCCCTCTTCCGTCGCCGACAGCGGCCGCGCCGGCGTGCGCTGCTGGCCGGGACCGCCTATGCCCTGCTGCTTGCCCTCGTGGGTGATCGGGCCCTTGCGCACCAGGCGCATCATGTAGCCGAGGCCGGCGCCGAACAGGACGAAATACACCAGCACGAACAGCGCCAGGGTCAGGCTCATCTGCGCCAGGCTCTGTCCGGAGGAGGCGTCCGCCGTGCGCATCAGGCCATAGACCACCCAGGGCTGGCGGCCGACTTCGGTGGTGAACCAGCCGGCGAGGATGGCGAGCAGCCCGGACGGCCCCATCCACAGCACCAGATGGAGGAACGGCCGCGCCTGGAACAAGCTGCCGCGCCAGCGCAGCCACAGGCTCCACAGGCCGCAGAGGATCATCAGCAGGCCGAGGGCGACCATGATCCGGAACGACCAGAAGACGATGGTCGAGTTGGGCCGGTCCTGCTTGGGGAACTCCTTCAGCGCCGGCACCTGCTTATCCAGACTGTGGGTCAGGATCAGGCTGCCGAGGTAGGGAACCTCGAGCTTGAAGCGGGTCTCCTCGCGCTGCATGTCCGGCCAGCCGAACAGGATCAGCGGGGTCGCCTCGCCGGGATGGTTTTCCCAGTGGCCCTCCATGGCGGCGATCTTCGCCGGCTGGTGCTCGAGGGTGTTGAGGCCATGCAGGTCGCCGATGAAGGCCTGTACCGGCGCCACCAGCAGGGCCATCCACATGGCCATCGACAGCATCTTGCGGATCGCCGGGTTGTCACGCCCGCGCAGCAGGTGCCAGGCCGCCGAGGCACCGACGAAGAAGGCGGTGGCGAGGAAGGCCGCCGTAGCCATGTGCAGCAGGCGATAGGGGAAGGACGGGTTGAAGATCACCGCGAACCAGTCGATTGGGATCACCCGCCCGTCGACTATCTCGAAGCCCTGCGGGGTCTGCATCCAGCTGTTGGAGGCGAGAATCCAGAAGGTCGAGATCAGCGTGCCGATGGCCACCATCACCGTGGCGAAGAAATGCAGGCCGGGGCCGACGCGGTTCCAGCCGAACAGCATGACGCCGAGGAAGCCGGCCTCGAGGAAGAACGCGGTGAGCACCTCGTAGGTCAGCAGCGGGCCGGTGACCGAACCGGCGAAATCCGAGAAGGCGCCCCAGTTGGTGCCGAACTGATAGGCCATGACCAGGCCGGAGACCACGCCCATGCCGAAGTTGACCGCGAAGATCTTCGACCAGAAATGGTAGAGGTCGCGGTACACCTCCTCGCCGGTCTTCAGCCACAGCCCCTCCAGCACCGCCAGGTAACTGGCCAGGCCGATGGTGATGGCCGGGAAGATGATGTGGAAGGAGATGGTGAAGGCGAACTGTATTCGCGCCAGGTCTAGGGCTTCTAGGCCGAACATGGGAGCTCCTCGATCAGGTTATACGCTGGTCTGGCGCACAGGCGCACAGACCACGCACTCCAATGGAGTGCCGTGCCGGGGGAGTTGTTGTTCGGCTGGCGTTGGGTTGCGGGGGTCAGGCCAAAACGGCCTGCACGCAAAACCAAGTGGCGGTTTTGACGTGGATCAATCAATAGGGAAAGCGTAGCGCTTTGCCGAGCGCCTGCCGCTGTGGTTGATTGCCGCTGTGGCCGATTGTCACGCGACGGCCTGCCACAGCGCCCGGCGCGTCAAGCCAGATCCGCCGGCGTGTCGACGTCGCGCAGCACGCCGGGGTCGTCTACCTCGATGCCCAGCCAGGCCTCCTCATGGGCGAGCATCACGGCCCTGGCCCCCTGGTCGCCGGTCAGGCGCAGCAGCGCCGGCCAGTAGCGGCGGCCGAACAGCACCGGATGGCCGCGTTCGCCCCGGTACAGCGGAAACACGATGCGCTCGGCGTCGGCCGCCTGGGCCAGACGCAGGAGGCTGGACTCGGCGACCCAGGGCATGTCGCCGAGCAGGATGGCCAGGGCCCGGCTGCGCCGCCCGGCCAACGCGCGCACGCCGGCGGCCAGGCTGTGGCCGAGGCCGAGTTCGGCGTCGGCGCAGCGGATCAGCGGGCAGTCCGCCGGCAGGCCCAGCGCCGCGGGATCGTCCTCGGGGCGCAGCAGCACATGCACCTCGCTGAATGCCCGCCGCGCATTGGCCAGACTGGCGGCCAGCAGCGAGCGGCCGTCAGGCAAGGTGGCGCGGCGCTTGTCGCTGCCGAAGCGGCTGCCGCAGCCGGCGGCGAGGAGCAAGGCGATGACCTGGGGCATGGGTTGCCTCACGGATGCTGGTGAATAAACCGGCCCTCTCCCCCGGCCCCTCTCCCGTGAACGGGCGAGGGGTGACCGGGCCTGAATCTACTATAGCCCGACTGCAATCCTGGTTTGCCGGGGAGCCCCATCCCGAATTGCAACCGGGCTACGCCGATACGGCCAGGATGTAAATGTAGGGTGGAAAACCGCGAAGCGTTTTCCACCAGAAAAGCCGGTGGATGTAAAAGGCGACATCCACCCTACAACTGCCGTGCGTTGGCTATCGCTGCGCTCAACACCAACCTACAACAGTTCACCCTCCGGCAAGCACGCTCAGGAGCCCGACTCAATCGCACATCACGCAAACCAGCCCCCTCGCCCATTTATGGGAGAGGGTTGGGGAGAGGGCAGTTCGTAGGATGGGTTGAGCAGCGCGATACCCATCATCTCGCCCCCACTATGCATGCAGAAGCCTGCGCCACGAGCCCCGCCACGCGTGGGTATCGCTGCGCTCAACGCCACCCTACAACGCCTCTGCAGCCGACACGCCAGCGCCCCTACACCGCCCCGCGGGCAATGCCGTTGCGCACCCGCAGGATATCGGCCAGCACCGCCAGGGCGATCTCCGCCGGGGTCTTGCTGCCCAGGTTGAGGCCGATGGGCGCGGTGATTCGGGCAATCTCCGCCTCGCTCAGGCCGCCGACCCGGCGCAGGCGCTCGAAGCGCTTGGCGCTGGTCAGCCGCGAGCCCATCACGCCGATGTAGAAGGCCTCGCTGCGTACCGCCTCGAGCATCGCCAGGTCGTCGATGCGCGGGTCATGGGTCAGGGCCACCACCGCGGTGTCGGCGTGGCAGGCGCCCTGGCGGATCACTTCCGAGGGCAGTTCGCGGCGGATCTCCACGCCCGGCAGCTCGACACCCGCCAGCACTTCCTCGCGCGGGTCGCAGAGCAGCACCTCGAAGCCCAGGGCCTGGGCGAACTCCGCACACAGCTGCGCCACGCTGGAGTAGCCGGCGAGCAGCAGGCGCTGGGCGGCGCCGACGCGAATGCGCACCTGCCGGCCCTGGCGCTCGACCCGCGCACCCTGTTCGCGGTCGTCGCACAGGCGACGGCTACCCTCGGGCAAGTCGATCTCGCGGATTAGCCGGCGCTGGCCACTGAGCGCGCCTTCCAGTTCGCGCAGGTAGGCCTGCACAGCACAATCGGGGCCGAGGTTTTCCACCAGCACTTCCAGCACGCCACCGCAGGGCAGCTCGATCCGCGCGCGCGGGTCGCTGCCGTCGCCGTAGCGCACCAGCGCCACCGGCTCGGCGAAGGCGCCCTCGCCCAGGCGTTCGAGAAAGTCATCCTCGACGCAGCCGCCGGACAGCGAGCCGATCCATTGCCCCTGGTCGTTGGCCGCCAGCAGCGCACCCGGCGCACGGGGCGCCGAACCGTAGGTGACGAGCACGGTGCACAGCCACAGGCGCTGGCCGGCGCGGGACCACTCCAGCGCCTTGCGGATCACCAGCAGATCGAGATGTTGCATGGCCGCCCTCCAATCTCGCCCGTCAGTGCGCAGCCGCGCCACGCAGCGCGGCGACGCTCTCGGCCGGCAGGTCGTCCTGCAGCCCGCCCCAGGTCTGGCGCAGGTAGTTGAGCAGGTTGCGCATCTGCTCGGCGCTGAGCTTGTCGTGGAAGCCGGGCATCGGCTGCATGCGCTCGAAGCCGGTGAACTGCTGCTCCTTGATGCCGTCGTCGATCACCCGCAGCAGGTTGCGCGGGTCGTCCAGGCGCACGATGGTGTTGCCGTTCATCGCCACCGCCACGTGGTCGACGCCCTCACCCGCCGCACCGTGACAGCCGGCGCAGACGTTGAGGTAGTCCTGGCGGCCCTGCTGGGCGCTTTCGCTCAGTTGGGCCAGCGGCTGCGCCGCGATGCGCTTGGCCGGCGGCGGCTGGTCGCCAAGCAAGTAGGTGGCCATGGCCTTATGGTCGTCCAGCGGCAGGTACTGGCTGCTGTGGTGCAGCACCGGGTACATCTCGTTGAACACCGAACCCTGGGCGCTGATGCCGTGCTTGAGGAAGGTGGTCAGGTCCTCGCTGCTCCAGCCGCGCGCGGCCAGGTCGTCGGCCAGCAGACTGGGCGCCAGGTAGCCGGCGAGCACCCCGCCTTGCAGGCGCTGATCCTGCTGCAGGGCGCCGAGGGCGTTGCGCGGAGTGTGGCACTCGCCACAGTGGCCGAGCACTTCCACCAAATACTGACCGCGCTGCCACTGCTCGCTCTTGCCGTCGGCCGGCTGCAGCTGCACGCGGTTCTTGTACAGCATGTTCCAGAACGCCAGGCCGAAGCGCAGGTTGAACGGGAAGGCCAGGTCGGTCTGCGGGTTGGGCCTGGCGATCGGCGGCCGGCTCATCAGGTAGGCGTAGAGGGCGTCCGAATCCTCGCGCTTGAGCAGGTGATAGGAGGTGTAGGGCATCGCCGGATAGAGCTTGCTGCCGTCGGCGCGCTCGCCCTGGGTCACCGCGCGGTAGAAGTCCTCGGCGCTGTAGTTGCCGATGCCGTGGGTCTTGTCCGGAGTGATGTTGGTGCCGTAGATGGTACCGAACGGCGACTCCAGCGGCAGGCCGCCGGCGTACTCGGCGCCGCCCTCGACCGTATGGCAAGCCACGCAGTCGGCGGCCTGCGCCAGGTATTTGCCGCGTTCGATCAACTGTTCGTCCGCAGCCAAGGCCGCCAGCGGCAGCAGCAGGCTGGCGAGAAGGAATGCACGCATCCTCAACCCTCCTTGACCAGGCCGAGTGCCTCGACCACATCGCGCGCGGCGCTGTAGTAGCGGACGTAGCCGGTGCAGCGGCAGATGTGGTTGCCCAGCGCACCTTCGATCTCCGCTTCCAACTCGCTGCGCTTGACCGGCTGGCGCTGCAGCTTTTCCACCAGCACGGTGGCGGCGTTGACGTAGCCGGGGGTGCAGTAGCTGCACTGGAAGGCGAACTTGTCGACGAACTGCTGCTGGATCGGATTGAGCTCGCTGACCTCGCCATTGGCGTCGCGCTTGGCCAGGCCTTCGATGGTGCGCACCTGCTTGCCGGCGAAGAAATGCGCGCCGGTGATGCAGGTGCGGATCTCCTCGCTGCTGCCGTCGGGCTTGTCGAGGATCGCCACGCAGGCGTGGCAGATGCCCTGGCCGCAGCCCAGGCGCGAGCCGGTGAGGTTCAGGTACTCGTGGAGAAAGTCGATCATCATCAAATCGTCGGCCACCTCGAGGGGGCCGACGGCCTGGCCGTTGATGGTCAGGCTCAGTGCGCGCTTAGCCATGCAGGGCCTCCTTGATGCGAGCGGGAGTGAGGGGAAGGTCACGCAGACGCTTGCCGGTGGCGTGGGCCACGGCATTCACGATGGCGCCGACCACCGGGATCATCACCACCTCGGCGATGCCCTTGGCCGGGTCGCTCGGCGACAGCGGCGGCAGGATCTCCGCCGTCTGGGTCCAGACCGCGCAGTCCTTGGCGCGCGGCAACTGGTAACGGTTGAAGTTCCAGCTGCCCTCGCCCGGGCCACCCTCGTAGCGCGGCATTTCCTCCAGCAGGGCGTGACCGATGCCCATGGCGACGCCGCCTTCGAGCTGGCCGAGCACCAGTTCGGGGACTATCACCCGGCCGCACTCCAGCCAGGAGTGGTGGTTGAGCACCCGTGCCGCGCCGCTGCCCTTGTTGACCTTGACCTCGACCAGGGTCGCCACCGGGCTGTAGTAGGTGACCATGGCGTTGTTCAGCTGGGTGTCCGGGTAGTGCACGCTGACCCGGTCGAGCAGGTGGAAGCCGTGCTGGCTCATGCGCTTCTGCTTGGCCGCATCGGCGCCGTCGCCGTACTTCAGCGCCACGGCGTCCAGCGGCACGCGCTCGCGCGCGCCGTCGATGTCGAATTCGGCCTCGGCCCAACTCCAGCGGTTGAAGCCGTGCACGCTGACGCCGGTGACCAGGCCCAGTTCGTGGGCCTTGTGCGCCAGCAGCGCGAACGGCAGCGGCGGCAGGCCGGCGGCGGTGAGCTTGCCTTCGACCCAGTGGGCGTCCTCGCGGCGCACCACGTAGGGGTTGGCCAGGCCGCCCTGGATGCCCTGCCCCCAGATGCTCAGCGCCGCCGGCCACAGGCCGTGGTTGAACAGCAGGCGCGCGGCCTCGCGGGTGGCATGCCCGGAGTAGTAGGCGGAGTTGGTCGCCGAGGACGGCGAGGCCAGCTTGCCGACCCAGCGCGGGTTCTTCAGCGCGGCGTCCTGCTCGGCCTGGCTGATGAGGTAGGGATTGCCGCTGGTGGTCAGCGCCAGCTCGGCCCATTCGGTCTCGCCGGTCTTGATCTCGTGTGCCGGCTGACCGAGGTAGTCGGCCGCCAGCAGCGCCTGGGCGGTGGCCATGCCGGTGCCCATGTCGATGGCGATGTGGCGCAGCTTGACCCGGCCCTCGGCAGAGAACTCCAGGCTGGCCATCGGCGACTCGGAGCCGGTGCCGAAATCTTTCTGGCAGATGGCGAAGCCGACACCGTAGTAATGGTCCGGGTCCTCTTGTTCGAAGCGCTGCTTGCGCGCGTCGCGGGTCTTCCAGATTTCGTGCTGGGCGGCCTTGTCGAGGATCTCGTCGATCCGCAGGGCACCGGCCGGGATCGCCCCCTGGGTGTTCTTCATCCCCGACTTGAACACGTTCTTCTGGCGCAGCTCGATGGCATCCAGGCCCAGGCGCTCGGCCACTTCGTCGACCATCATCTCGGTCGCCGCCATGGTCTGCAGGGTGCCGTAGCCACGCATCGAGCCAGCTTCGACGCCGCGCGAGTGGTAGGCGGTGGCCGCCAGGTCGCTCTGCGGCAGGTAGTAGATCGACTGCGCCGCGGTGGCGCCGACCGCCGCCACCGACGGGCTGTAATTGATGCGCCCGCCGCCGTCGACGTCCATGTGCGCGCGGAAGATCTGGAAGCTGTGGTCCTGCTTGTTCACCGCCAGCTGGTAGTGCATGTCGAAGGGGTGGCGCTTGATGCCGCTCTGGAACTGTTCGTAGCGGTCGTTGGCCAGGCGCACCGGAATGCCGCCGCCGTACATCGCGGCGAGCGCGGCGTAGAACACGAAGATGTTGTTGTCCTTGGAGCCGTAGCCGACGGTGTAGCCGGGGTGCATGTTCAGCTTGGCCACCGCGAAGCTGGACGGCGCCAGCATGTGCGCGGTCTGCTCGGCCACCTCGAACGGGCACTGGGTGGCGACCACGAAGTGCAGGGTCTTGGTTTGCGCGTCGTACCAGCCGTTGCCGTTGTCCGCCTCCAGCGCGGCCGGCTCGACCGACTGGCTGCTATAGCGCTCGTCGAACACCAGCCAGTCGTCCGGCGGCGCGGCCAGTTGCTGCTGCATGCGCTCGGCGTAGAACAGGCCCTGCTCGGTGAGGTCGCCGTCGAGCTTGCCCTGGCCCCAGGCCGGTTTGCGCGCGCGGATCAGCGGGAACAGCATGCTGTCCTTGAGGCTGGAGAAGGTGTCGGGCTCGAACGGCGTGGCGCCGCCGACGCGGACGAAGCGGAAGCTGCCGTAAGGGTCGCGCTGGTACAGCTCGGCCTTGGCGCCGTAGAGGATCGCCCGCTGGTCGCGTTTGAGAATGGTCTTGGCCTGGCGGTAGCGCTCGAAGTCGTGCCAGATCAGCAGTGCCACCGGATGGCCGATGAACATCGGCACCTGGCCTTCTGGCAGGAACGGATCGGGGCCGTGGGATTCCGGCCAGGCGATGCCGTCTTTCACCAGGTCGGCGGCGGTGACCACGCGATCCGGCTGCAGCTCGGCGCTCAGCACCGAGAGGTCGAGGCCCTGGTAGAGATGATCGGCGCGGGTCGCCTTGAGCAGCAGGGCATGACCCTGCTGCTGCGGCCAACCGGGCATGTCCTGGGCGCGGATGTCGCGGGCGAACACCTTCGCCCCGCAGGCCTTGGCCACCCCATCGATACGCCCGCGCGCCTGGCCGGCGGCGGTGTACCAGGGCAGCGGCGCGGTGGTGACCTGGGCCTCGAACAAGGCGGCGAAGGCGCGACTGCCGAGCGGGGCGAAGGTCACGCCGATACCGGCGATGACGCTGCCTTGAAGGAAGCGGCGCCGGGAGAATTCACGGTTAGACATGGCGAATCCTCAGGACAGTAGTCGTGGTCCCTGGCAGCGCTCGCCGGGCGCGGCGGCGGATGCCCTGGCGGCGACCCTGTCCCGTTATGTTGGAAAATGAGACACGCCCACCCCTTCAGGCAAAAGGGGCAGATATGAGGATAGTCGATGGATAAACCTGACTTTCAGGTCAATTTTATCGAGATGGCGTTCGAGGGCAACGTTTTTCTTGTCTAAACAGTCAGAAAAATTCTGGCGATCGGCGCAACATCCGGTTACCGCCGGCGGAGCGGACTGGCAGACTATTAGCCTGCTAAGCAACCTCATCGGCGTCTTATGTCCACCCACGCAAAGCTCCTGCTGCGCCACCAGCGCCCCTTCCTCGCCTTCTGGCTGGCCCGCGTGTGCACCGCCAGCGGTTTCCAGATGCTCACCGTGGCGATCGGCTGGCACATCTACCAGCTCACCGGCAGCGTGCTCGACCTCGGCTTGGTCGGCCTGGTGGAGTTCGTGCCGCGGCTGCTGTTCATGCTGCATACCGGGCATGTCGCCGACCGCTTCGACCGCCGCAAGGTCACCGCCCTGTGCCAGGCCGGCCAGGCGCTGATCGCCCTGGCCCTGGTGCTCGGCAGCAGCAGTGGCGAGATCACCCGCGAGGCGATCTTCGTCCTCGCCTTCCTGCTCGGCGCCGCCCGCGCCTTCGAGATGCCGGCGACCCAGGCGCTGCTACCGAGCCTGGTGCCGACCGCGCTGTTCCCGGCGGCGGTGGCGGCCTCGTCCTCGGCCATGCAGCTGGCGACCATAGTCGCGCCGGCGCTCGGCGGCTTTCTGTATGCCTTCGGCAGCCTGTGGGTGTATGCGCCGACCGCCGTGCTCTACGTGCTGGCCTGCGCGCTGGTGCTCGGCCTGCCGGCGCGCCAGTTGCCACTCAGACAGGAACGCGCCTCGCTGGATTCGCTGCTGGCCGGCATCCGCTTCATCCGCAGCAGGCCGGATGTGTTGGGCGCCATCTCCCTGGACCTGTTCGCCGTGCTGCTCGGCGGCGCCACCGCGTTGCTGCCGGTGTTCGCCCGCGACATCCTGCTCACCGGGCCCTGGGGCCTCGGCCTGCTGCGTTCGGCGCCGGCGGTGGGCGCGCTGCTGATGTCGTTCTGGCTGGCGCGCTATCCGATCGAACGCGGCGTCGGGCGGACTATGTTCATTTCGGTGGCGGTGTTCGGCGTGGCGACCATCGCCTTCGGCCTGTCCACCTCGTTCTGGTTCTCCCTCGCCGTGCTGGCGGTGCTCGGCGCTGCGGACATGATCAGCATGGTGATCCGCGGCGCCTTCGTGCAGCTGCAGACCCCGGACGAAATGCGCGGTCGGGTCAGCGCGGTGAACGGCCTGTTTATCGGCGCCTCGAATCAGCTCGGCGAGTTCGAGTCGGGCCTCACCGCGCACTGGTTCGGCAGCGTGCCGGCGGTGGTGCTCGGCGGGGTCGGCACCCTGCTGGTCACCGGCGCCTGGATCAAGCTGTTCCCCAGCCTGGCCAAGCGGGATCGGATGCACGAGCAGTGAGGGCAACACCGAGGTTGCGCATTAGTCACCCCTCTCCCGTTCACGGGAGAGGGGACGGGGGAGAGGGTGGTCGCGGCCCGCAACAGCTGCCCTCTCCCCAACCCTCTCCCATACATGGGAGAAGGGGCTGTCCGTGCGACGCGGAACGCCCGGATGCACGCCCTCCCCCGTCGGACTATGCCGTCACGGCACCAACATCGCCTTCGCCACCTCGTTGCGCGTGGCCTTGCCGGCCAGCTGTTCGACCAGGGTCAGGGCGAACGCCAGCGCGGTGCCGGGGCCCTGGCTGGTGATGCAGTTGCCGTCGACCACCACCGGCTGGTCGACGAAGGTGCAGCCGGACAGCCGGTCGCTAAACGCCGGGTAGCAGGTCAGCCGCCGCTGACGCAGCACGCCGTAGCTCTGCAGGGCCACGGCCGGGGCGGCGCAGATGCCGGCGAACAGCTTGCCGGCCTTGGCCTGCTGCGCCACCCGTTCGCCGAGCGGCGCATGCTCGGCCAGACGCTGGGCGCCGGGCATGCCGCCGGGCAGCACGATCAGGTCGAACTCCTGGGCCAGCACGTCGATCAGCATGGCGTCGGCGGTCATGCGTGTGCCGCGCGCGCAGGTGAACATGCGCCGGCCTTCGATGCTGGCCACCAGCACCTCGATGTCGGCGCGCCGCAGCACGTCGATCAGGGTCACGGTCTCCAGGTCTTCCACGCCGTCGGCGACGGCAATCAGGGCACGAGCGGTCATAGCGGTTTCCTTTTCTGGAGGGCGAATGGGTTCGCCCGGACCGAGTGGAGCCAGTCAGTTCCTGACCGCCCCGCCAACAAATTCACCGGCTGCCGGCCAGCTGCTATGATGCGCGCCTTTTTCCGGCCGGTATCTACAGCACGCCTGTGCTTAGCTTTCGCCTGCCAATTCCAAAAGCCGTGGAGCCCACCATGCTGGAAAGACTATTCCAACTCCAAGCCCATAACACCAATGTGCGCACCGAGATTCTCGCCGGGGTCACGACTTTCCTGACCATGGCCTACATCCTCTTCGTCAACCCGGCGATCCTCGGCGAAACAGGCATGGACAAGGGCGCGGTGTTCGTCGCCACCTGCCTGGCCGCGGCCATCGGCTCGGCGACCATGGGCCTGATCGCCAACTACCCGATCGCCCTGGCGCCTGGCATGGGCCTCAACGCCTTCTTCACCTACACCGTGGTGCTGCACATGGGCCACACCTGGCAGGTGGCCCTGGGCGCGGTGTTCCTCTCGGCGTGCATGTTCTTCCTGATCTCGATCTTCCGCATCCGCGAGTGGATCATCAACAGCATCCCGCTGGCCCTGCGCTCGGCGATCGCCGCCGGCATCGGCCTGTTCCTCGCCCTGATCGCCCTCAAGGAAGCCAGCATCGTGGTCGCCAACCCGGCCACCCTGGTCGGCCTCGGCGACCTGGCCAAGCCGCAGCCGATCCTCGCGGTGCTCGGTTTCCTCCTGATCATCGGCCTGGAGGCCCGGCGCGTCACCGGCGCGGTGATGATCGGCATCCTCGCCATCACCTTCGCCGCCATCGCCCTGGGCATCACTAAGTTCGGCGGCGTGGTGTCGGCACCGCCGTCGCTGGCGCCGACCTTCCTGCAGCTGGACATCATGGGCGCGCTGGACATCGGCCTGTTCAGCGTGATCTTCGCCTTCCTGTTTGTCGACCTGTTCGACAACTCCGGCACCCTGATCGGCGTGGCCAAGCGCGCCGGCCTGATGGGCAAGGACGGGCACATGCCGAAGATGGGCCGCGCGCTGATCGCCGACAGCACCGCCGCCATGTTCGGCTCGCTGCTCGGGACCTCGACCACCACCAGCTACATCGAATCCGCCGCTGGGGTCAGCGCCGGCGGGCGCACCGGCCTGACCGCCATGGTGGTCGCCGTGCTGTTTCTGCTGGCGCTGTTCTTCGCCCCGCTGGCGGGCAACGTGCCGGCCTTCGCCACCGCCCCGGCGCTGTTCTTCGTCGCCGTGCTGATGGCCTCGGGCCTGGCCGAAATCGAATGGGACGACCTCACCGTCGCCGCCCCGGTGGTGATCACCGCGCTGGCCATGCCGCTGACCTTCTCGATCGCCAACGGCATCGCCTTCGGCTTCATCGCCTGGACCGCCTGCAAGCTGCTGGCCGGTCGCGGCCGCGAATTGAATTCGGCGCTGGTGATCCTGTCGATCCTGTTCGTGATCAAACTGGGCTGGTTCAACGCCTGAGTCCGCTCCTCCGCGCCCGACCTGTAGGATGGGTTGAGCGCAGCGATACCCATCGCGAAGCTGCAGGCAGCATGGGTATCGCAAGCTCAACCCATCCTACGCCGCCCTCGATGAGTACCAGATGAGCGCCCCCAAGATCGACCCCGCCAGCTACGCCACCCAACTCGCCGAAAAGCAACAGCGCCTCAGCGAACTGCTGGCGCCCTTCGACGCGCCGGCCCCCGAGCTGTTCGACTCGCCGCGCGAGCACTACCGCCTGCGCGCCGAGTTCCGTCTGTGGCGCGAAGGCGAGCAGCGCCACTACGCGATGTTCGAGGCGGGCGACAAGCACAGGCCGATCCTGATCGACGACTTCCCCATCGCCAGCACGCGGATCAATGCGCTGATGCCGCGTCTGAAGGCGGCCTGGCAGGCCAGCGCGACCCTCAGCTTCAAGCTGTTCCAGGTCGAGTTCCTCACCACCCTGGCCGGCGATGCGCTGATCACCCTGTGCTACCACCGCCCGCTCGATGCGCTCTGGCAAGCCGAGGCCGAGCGCCTGGCCGAGGAGCTGGATGTCAGCCTGGTCGGCCGTTCGCGCGGCCAACGCCTGGTGATCGGCCGCGACCATGTCATCGAGAAGCTGGAAGTGGCCGGCCGCCGCTTCCGCTACCGCCAGCCGGAAGGCGCCTTCACCCAGCCCAACGGCGTGGTCTGCGAGAAGATGCTCAACTGGGCCTTCGAGGCGCTCGGTCAGCGCGATGACGACCTGCTCGAGCTGTACTGCGGCAACGGCAACTTCACCCTGCCGCTGGCCACCCGCGTGCGCCAGGTGCTGGCCACCGAGATCAGCAAGACCTCGGTCAACGCCGCGCTGGCCAACCTGGCCGACAACGGCGTCAACAACGTCAGCCTGGTGCGTCTGTCCGCCGAGGAACTGACCGAGGCGCTCAACGAGGTGCGGCCGTTCCGCCGCCTGGCCGGCCTCGACCTCAAGAGCTATGAGTTCGGCAGCGTGTTCGTCGACCCGCCGCGCGCCGGCATGGACCCGGACACCTGTGAGCTGACCCGGCGTTTCCAGCGCATCCTCTACATCTCCTGCAACCCGGAGACCCTGGCGGCCAACATCGCCCAGTTGCACGACACCCACCGAGTCAGTCGCTGCGCGCTGTTCGACCAGTTCCCCTATACCCACCACATGGAGGCGGGCGTCCTGCTGGAGCGCCGCTAAGCGGTTCAGGCCGCGTCATCCCAGCGCAGTTGGAAGCAGTGGAAATCGCCGAGGTCCACCAGGCTCAGGGCGCCGCCGAACACCGCGCCGGTGTCGATGAACAGGTGATTGCCCAGTTCCAGTGGCCGGCCCACCACGGTGTGGCCGCAGAAGATCAGGGCGATGTGGGCGACCGGATCGGCGCGCAGACTGCTGATTCGGGTGCGCCCCCAGATGGCCTGCGTCTCGAGGCGCTGCACAGGGTCGCCGGCGCCTTCCAGGCGGTCGACGAAGGCCTGCCAGTCGCTCAGCGGGCATTCGGCATGCACCAGGCCGATCGCGCCGATCGGCGTCTGCACCTCGATGGCTATCGGCAGCGCGCGAAACGCCTCGGCAAAGCGCTGCTGCTCGACCTGCCCCAGGGCCAGGAACCAGGCGCCGCCGTTGATCAGATACAGGGCGCGGTCCAGCGCCCCGGCCGCGGCATCGATCGCCATCTGTTCGTGATTGCCGCGGATGGCGTGGAACCAGGGCTGGGCCAGGAACTCCAGCGCACGCGCGCTCTGCGTGCCCCGGTCGACCAGGTCGCCGAGGCTGAACAGGCGGTCATGCGCCGGATCGAAGCCCGCCCTCGCCAATAACCGCTCCAGCATGGCGAAGCAGCCATGGATGTCGCCGACCACGAAATCGCGGCCGGCGCTGTTGCGCGCAAAGCGCATGCAGCGGCTCATTTCCCCACCGTCCTAACCCGCCCCATAACGGCAGCAAGCTTGCGCCGAGAGACGCCCGGCGCTGCTGACAGCTTACTCCTGCAACGCCGCACTGACTCATGTCGCCGCGAGCCGGGCATATCCGGAAACATCCCGAGGCTTGGGTCGCGCGCGCGCCGCGACTAAGCTGGCCCGATCGCACTCCGGGAGCCCAGCATGCGCCGCCTCGTTCTTCTCACCACCCTACTCACCGGCCTGGCCCAGGCCGCCGAACCGCCGAGCATCGACGTCCACCGCGATGCCAACTGCGGCTGCTGCAAGGCCTGGATCAGCCATCTGCAAGCCAACGGTTTCCAGGTCAACGACCACGTCGAAACCGATATGAGCGCGGTCAAGACCCGCCTCGGCGTGCCGCACAGTCTCGGCTCCTGCCACACCGGGGTGATCGACGGCAAATTCGTCGAGGGCCATGTGCCGGCCGCCGACATCCTCAAACTGCGCCAGCGCCCCGACCTGCTCGGCGCCGCCGTGCCGGGCATGCCGATGGGCTCGCCGGGCATGGAGATGAATGGCAGGCAGGACGCCTATCAGGTCATCGGCCTCGGCCGCAACGGCCAGCAGCAGGTGCTGGCCGACTACCCGGGCAAATAGCCCAGCGCAGTAGTTTTTCAACAGCCTGCTGGACGGTCGGACTGGCGCCAACCCCAGCCAGCAACAACACTCAAGGTCCGGGGATCTTGAGGACATCGACATGCTTTGGAAAAAAGCCCGACGCAGCGACAACGTGGTGGACGCCCGCGACGACAGCGGCGGCGGTGGCGGCAGGCGCATCGGCGGCGGCCGCCTGAGCCTCGGCGCGGTGGCCGTGGTGGTGGTGATCGGCCTGCTCAGCGGCCAGGACCCGCTGCAGATCCTCGGCAACCTGGCCGGGCAGATGGGCCAGACCAGCAGCGTCAGCCCGCCGCAGGGCCGCGCCCCGGCGAGCAACGACGAGCAGGCGGAATTCGTCCGCGCCGTGCTCGGCGACACCGAGGACACCTGGCGCACCGTGTTCCAACAGGCCGGCAAGCAGTACCAGGATCCGAAACTGGTGCTGTTCCGCGGTGGGGTGAATTCCGCCTGCGGCTTCGCCTCCTCGGCCACCGGGCCCTTCTATTGCCCGGGCGACCGCCAGGTCTACCTCGACCTCGAATTCTTCCGCGAAATGGAACAGCGCTTCGCCGCCGCCGGCGACTTCGCCCAGGCCTACGTGATCGCCCATGAAGTCGGCCATCACGTGCAAACCCTGCTCGGCATCAGCGCGCGGATCAATTCGGCACGCCAGCGCGGCGAGCCGATGGAGGGCGACAACGGTCTGCTGGTGCGCCAGGAACTGCAGGCCGACTGCCTGGCCGGGATCTGGGCCTTCCATGCCCAGCAACGCCTGAACTGGCTGGAAAGCGGCGACATCGAAGAAGCCCTGAACGCCGCCAACGCCATCGGCGACGACCGCCTGCAGCAACAGAGCCGGGGCCGCGTGGTGCCGGACTCCTTCACCCACGGCACCTCGGCACAGCGCGTGCGTTGGTTCAAGATGGGCTTCGAGGGCGGCCAGATCGGCAAGTGCGATACCTTCAAGGTGGCGCAACTCTGAACGCCCCTCGCCCTCTCCCGAAGGGCGAGGGGACTGTTCGGAGTTGTCCTGACACTATGCTAGCGCTTGTCTTTCCTCTCCCACCGGCAGGGGGAGCCCCTGAAACGCCGAGCTCAATTCTTGAGCAGCAGCCTGTCCTCGATCGGCACATAGCGGCTGGCGGCACGCATCAACGCCTGCGCGGTCAACGCCGGCACGCCGTACACGCTGGCTTCGACCCCATAACTGGCGCGCACCTTGTCGAGGAGGATGGCGAAGTCGCCGTCGCCGGAGGCCAGCACCACTTCGTCGACCCGCGGCGCGGCGTCCATGATGTCGATGGTGATGCCGACGTCCCAGTCGCCCTTGGCCGAGCCATCGCTGCGCTGGATGAACGGCTTGAGCTTCACGGTGAAACCGAGGTTGCGCAGGATCTGCTGGAACTGCTGCTGCTTGGCGTCGCCGCGCTCGATGGCGTAGGCGTAGGCCTCGACTATCTGCCCGCGCGCGCTGATGTCCGCCCACAGCGCGGCATAGCTGAAGTGGCAGCCATAGGCCTGGCGCACGGTGTAGTAGAGGTTCTGCACATCGGCGAATACGGCGATTTTCTTCACCGAGAAATCCTTGGCGGACGAATAGGCCTGCAGTATGCCGAACTCGGGGGCCGAGCTGTCCAGAGTCGGACGGCGAACCGGCAGGCCGCGACGCCCTGCCGCCGCCCCAGGGCGCCCACGACTACCGGCTCTACTCGCCGGGGCCGCCACAGCTCACCCTGGAGGTGACGACCGCCGATCTGCAGCGCCTGCTGCCGCAACCGTCCAATCGGATGCTGAGTTATCACTCGCCCTAAAGCGCTGTTTGGCCGCATCCCAGCCATCGGCTAAAGTGGCGGCCCTGCTTGCTTGCCGCGAACCTGCCGATGAACCCGCTGCCGATCCTCCGCGACTCCTGGTATTTCTTCAGCCGCCATCTCGGCGCCATCGCCCGCCTGTGTCTGCCGCTGGTGGTGCTCGAGTCTCTGGCCCAGCGCCTGCTGGCCAGCGCCACCGGCATGGAGGCCTCCCCGGCCTACGGGCTGCTGGTCGGCCTGCTGTTCTACCCGCTGTATACCGCCGCGCTGATTCTGTTCCTCGACGCCCGCAGCCGCGGCCTCGCGGTGCACCACCGCGACCTGCTGGCGATGGCCCTGCAGCTGTGGCCGCGCTTCGCCGTGCTGACGGCGCTGAGCAGCCTGCTGATCATGCTCGGCGCCTCGCTGTTCATCCTGCCGGGGCTGTGGGTGCTGATCCGCCTGGCCTTCGCCGAATACCTGCTGGTGCTCGACGGCCTGCCGCCGCTGGCGGCGCTGCGCGAGAGCTTCCGCCTGACCGGCGAGCCGTTCTGGCGGGTGCTGGTGTGCGTGCTCAGCGTGATGGCGCCGTTGTGGCTGCTGGACGCCTGGAGCCTGCCGCTGCTCGCCAGCGACGGCCCGCTGGCGTTTGTTCTCGACTGCCTGCGCGGCTTCCTCCAGCTGTTCGCCAGCGTGGTGGTGTTCCGCCTGTTCATGCTGGTCAGCCCGCGGCCGGCGGTGTCCTGAATAGCGGCTAGGGTTATGGGGTCGACTGTCCCTGGAGCATCCCCCCATGACCGATATCCCGCCCAGCATCCTGTCGCACATTTCCCTCGGCACCAACCGGTTCGAGCGCGCGCTGGCGTTCTACGACCAGGTGCTGCCCACCCTCGGTTGCCAACGCCTGCTGGCCCACCCCGGCGCAGTGGCCTACGGCCGCGAGTTTCCGGAGTTCTGGCTGCAGACCCCGATTGACGGCCAACCGGCGACGGTCGGCAATGGCACCCATATCGGCTTCATCGCCACCAGCCAGGCCGCGGTGCAGGCCTTCTACCAGGCGGCGCTGGCGGCTGGCGCCCAGGGCGATGGCGAACCCGGTCCGCGGGCGGAATACGGCGCGCCCTACTACGGCTGCTTCGTCCGCGACCTCGACGGCCACAAGATCGAAGCGGCGTTCTGGGACAGTACGCTGGAGTAAGGCCTGGCCCGCAGGCAAGCCGGGCTACCTGCCGCTTTGCGGCTTGAGCCCGGAGATCCGTGGCAGCAGCACCCGCTCGAACAACCGCGGGAAGAAGCGCGCCAGCAGCCGCGCGCGCCAGTCGACATTGGACAGCACCAGCAAGCGCCGGCGCCGTAGCGCGCCCTGGTAGATCGCCTCGGCGACATCCTGCGCCGAGGCCACCTTGCCCATCGCCAGCGGTGGTTTACGGGTCACCGAGCCGTCGCCGACCAGGGCGTTCTTGCGCAGGTCGGTGGCGGTGAAACCGGGGCAGACCAACATGACATTCACTCCCGAGCCCTTGATCTCGTAGCGCAGGGTGTCGAACAGTCCGTGCAGGGCATGCTTGCTGGCGTTGTAGGCGCTGCGGTAGAGCAGCGGGGTGAAGCCGGACAGCGAGCTGAGCACGATGATCTGCCCCTGCCGTTCGAGCAGGCTGGGCAGTGCCGCTTTGGTGCAATGCAGGGCGCCGAAGTAGTTGACCGCCATGACCCGCTGGAACACCCGCAGATCGGTCTCGGCGAAGGTGCTGCGGTGGGTGATGCCGGCATTGTTGATCAGCACGTCGACGCCGCCGAAGCGCTCCAGCACCGCGGCCATCGCCTGCGCCACCGAGTCCGGGTCGGCCACGTCGCAGCGCAGCCCGAGGGCCTCGACGTTATGGTGATCGGCCAGGTGCCGGACCAGGCTGTCCAGCGCGTCCTGGTCGAGGTCGAGGACCGCCAGCCGCGCACCGGCCTGGGCCATGCGCATCACCAGGGCACGGCCGATGCCGGCACAGCCGCCGGTCACCACCACCACCTTGCGTTCGAAGACCTTGCTGGCGAAAACCTTGCGGTACATGCGTCCCCCCGAGCGAAGCGGCGCTACAGGCTGTTGTGGGTGCCGTCGCAGCACGGCGGCGTATGGGTATGTTTGCAGCCACAGAGGAACAGGGTGTCGTCCTGCTCGGCGTGGAACTTCAGCGGGGTGATGCCGCTACCCTTGTGCGAGCCGTCGCAGAACGGCTGGTTGGCGCTGCGCCCGCAGCGGCACCAGAAGTAATCCTGGCCGGCGCTGACCTCGACTTCGAAGGGGCCGCGCTGGGCAATCACGGGCTCGCTCATCTCGGCATTCCTCGCTGGCAGGTTTGGGCGTGGGGTCGGGCTCTCGGGTATGCTCTTAAGTTCTGTACGAAAAATCGCCGAGCACAGGCGGTATTCGTACCGAACCTAGGCTCTCAGCATAGTCCAAGCCCCGACTGGCCCCGCTCATGACCTTGCCGCGCGTGCTCCGCCCGATCCTCCTCAGCCTGCTGATCGTCGCCGCCAGCCTGGCCGCCCTAATCTACATCCTGACCTGGCATCCGGCCCCGCGCGAAGAGGTGCCGGTCAGCTGCAGCGACCAGGAGCAGACCCTGCTGCCCGGCCAGGCGCTGAAGGTGATGACCTGGAACCTGCAATACCTGGCCGGCAAGCGCTATGTGTTCTGGTACGACCTGGCTGACGGCAGCGGCCCCGACCTGCGCCCGACCGCCGCAGATCTGGCCTACAGCCTCGACGAAGTGGTACGGGTGATCCGCGACGAAGCGCCGGACCTGGTATTGCTGCAGGAACTGCACGAAGGCGCCAAGGCCAGCGATAACCAGGATCAGCTCGCGCTGCTCAACGAACGCCTCAGCGATCTCTACCCGTGCAGCACCCAGGCCTTCTACTGGAAGGCCGCGTTCGTGCCGCATCCGAAGATTCTCGGCAGCGTCGGGATGAAGCTCGCCACCCTCAGCCGCTATCGGATCGCCCGCGCCGAACGCCTGCAGCTGCCACTGCTCCCGAGTGACCCGATCAACCGCCAGTTCGGCCTCAAGCGCGCCCTGCTGCTCAACTATCTGCCGCTGCGCGGCGGCGGCCAGCTGGCGCTGATCAACACTCACCTGGATGCCTTCGCCCAGGGCGATGACACCCTGCACCGCCAGGTGACGATGAGCAGCAGCCTGCTCGACCAACTGGAGGCGCAGAAGACCCCGTGGATCTTCGGCGGCGACTTCAACCTGCTGCCACCCGGTCAGCGCGAGCGCCTGTCGGCGCAGCAACGTAGCGGCTACGCGGCGGACAGCGAACTGAATACGCTGGCGCAGAAGTACCCGATGATCCCCAGCCTCGAGGAAGCCGGCGGCGGCGACCAGGCCGCCTGGTACACCCACTTCCCCAACGATCCGCGCGTCGGCGCCCCGGACCGCACCCTCGACTACCTGTTCCACAGCCCGCAACTCACCCGCCTGGCCGCCAATGTGCGCCAGGCCGACACCCTGCAGATTTCCGATCATCTGCCGCTGATCGGCCGTTTCCTGCTGCCGGCGCAACCCTGACGAACAGCCGGCTGAGAGACTGGCCAAGCGCCAGCGCGCCTGCGCATACTGCCGGCCAGAACACGACAAAAAGACGGCTATAGCCGCGATGGTGTCCATGCGTATATCTGCTTACCTGCTGCCCCTGTTGTTTGCGCTCGCCGCGCGCCCCGCGCTCGCTGAACCCGCCGCCGCCCCGATAGTCGTCGGTTTCTATGACTTCCCGCCCGCGGTCTACACCGACACCAATGGCCAACCGCAAGGGTCGATGGTTGAGTTGGTCCGCCACGTCTTCCGCAAGGCCGGCTATGCCGCAGAGATGCGCTCGTTGCCCAGCGCGCGGCTCTACAATGGCTTGATCGATGGCAGCGTCCAGGTATGGGCCGGCGCCCCCGGCAAGCCGGCGCTGCAGGGTCATGTGCTGGAGGGGCGGGCGCAGCTCAGCGAGATAGCGCTCAACCTCTACTACCGCGCCGACACGCCGCGACCGCACTTGCCGGACGATCTGAACGGCCGCGACGTGATCCTGATCAGCGGCTACAGCTACTGGCCGGCGATCAACCAGATCCTCGACGCCCCCCGCCCGGCAGATCCGCCAGCACCGCACCCGCACCCATACCGCCGCGGTGGAGATGCTGCAGCGCCAGCGTGGCGATTTCCTTGTCGACTATCAGATCGCCGTGGAGCAGTCCGCCCAGCAGCTGGGCATCAGCACCCCGCCCTCGATTCAGCTACAGCGCATACCGATGCAGCTCATCGTCTCCAAGCGCAGCCCCGACGCGGCCCGCCTGCTGGAAGCGCTGGAGCGTGCCTACGAAGAACTGCAGGCCAGCGGCGAAGCGCTCGGCGATCAGCGCCGCGGCTTGGCCCGTGCGGTGGGCTCGGCAATCAGCGGGTCGTCCGGCCAGTAGTGCTTGGGGTAGCGGCCCTTGAGGTCCTTCTTCACCTCGGCGTAGGTGTTGGCCCAGAAGCTGGCCAGGTCCTGGGTCACCTGCACCGGGCGGCGCGCCGGCGACAGCAGATGCAGTTTGACGCTCTGCCGGCCGCCGGCGATGCGCGGCGTGGCAGCCAGGCCGAACAGCTCCTGTAGGCGCACCGCCAGCACCGGCGGCGCCTCGCTGTAGTCGATGGCGATCCGCGAACCGGACGGCACCGCCAGCTGCTGCGGCGCCAGTTCGTCGAGGCGCTGCGGCAGCGGCCAGGGCAGCAGGACCTGGAGCATCCCCGGCAAGTCTAGATTGGCGAAATGACTGAGACGGCTGACCTTGCCCAGGTACGGCAGCAGCCAGTCCTCCAGGCTCGCCAGCAACGCCGCGTCACTGACGTCCGGCCAGTCGCTGCGCCCCTGGGCGGCGAGATCCAGACGCCGCAACAGCGCCACCCGCGCCTGCCACTGGCGCAGCTGCGGCGTCCACGGCAGCAGTTCCAGGCCCTTGCGCCGCACCAGGCCGAGCAGCGCTCGCGCCCGCGCCGCTTCATCGAGTTCGGCCAGCGACACGCGGCTCAGCACCAGCTCGCCGACCCGGCGCTGGCGCTCGGCGCGCAACACGCCTTCGCGCTCGTCCCAATCCAGCTCCTCGCGGCTACTGAGCTGCTCGGCGAGCACCGAGTCGAACAGCTCAGGGTCGAGGTCGGCGGCCAGGTAGATGCGTTCCTCGCGCTGGCCCTGGCGGCTGCCGAGGTCGGCGATCACCAGCCAGGCGTGCTTCATCAGCGCATCCGGCTCAGCGAACTGCGCGGCGCGGCCATTGGCCAGGCGATAGTCGCCGCCACCGGGGCGGCGCTGCTGGGCGATGCGATCGGGATAGGCGAACGCCAGCAGCGCGCCGAGCCAGCGCGGATGCTCGGGATCGGCCAGCGCCTTGGCGGCCGTCTTCGGCAGCAGGTTGCGGAACTGCCGGGCCAGCTGGCGCACCCGCTGCACCGCGCCCTGGGCGCCGCGCGGCGCGCGTTCACCAGCGCCGAGCAGGGCCAGGCGGCTGTGCAGATCGGCACCGCCACCGCGCGGCCCGCCCGGTTGAATATCGCGCTCGCCGAGCAGCGCGGCGACATCGCAGGCCAGGCCGCCGAGGCCGAGGGCCTGGCCGCGCAGCAACAGATGGGCGAGGCGCGGATGCGCCGGCAGCCCGCTCATGGCCTGGCCGTGGGCGGTCAGCACGCCGCGTTGGTCGAGCGCGCCGAGGCGCACGAGCAGGTCCTGGGCCTGGGCATAGGCGGCGGCCGGCGGCACATCCAGCCAGGCCAGCTCGGCCGGTGCCACGCCCCAGCGCGCCAGCTGCAGGGCCAGCCCGGCCAGATCGGCCTGGAGGATCTCGGCACTGTCATACGCCACCAATTGCTCGTGCTGGGCCTGCGACCACAGGCGGTAACACACCCCCGGCTGCAGGCGGCCGGCCCGCCCGGCGCGCTGGGTGGCGCTGGCGCGGGAGATGCGCTGGGTGACCAGACGGGTCATGCCGCTGCCCGGATCGAAGCGCGGCACCCGCGCCAAGCCAGCATCCACCACCACGCGCACGCCGTCGATGGTCAGGCTGGTCTCGGCGATGTTGGTCGCCAGCACCACCTTGCGCCGGCCGGCCGGCGCCGGCTCGATGGCCGCGCGCTGGGCAGCGAGGTCCAGCTCGCCGTGCAGCGGGCAGAGCAGGATCTCGACCTGTTCGCCCAGGGCCTCGGCCAGGCGCTCGTGGACACGGCGGATCTCCGCCTGGCCGGGGAGGAACACCAGCAGGCTGCCGGGCTGCTCGCCCAGCGCCTGCAGCACCGTCTGCACCACCCGCGGTTCGAGCGCTGCGCCGGGCTGCAACGGCGCGCCCCATTGAGTGGCCACCGGGAACATGCGCCCCGCGCTGCGCACCACCGGGGCGTCGCCGAGTAACGCCGACAGGCGCTCGCCCTCCAGGGTCGCGGACATCAGCAGCAGCTTCAGCGGCGGCTCGTCGCGCAGCAGTTCGCGGCCGTTGAGGCACAGCGCCAGGGCCAGGTCGGCGTCCAGGCTGCGCTCGTGGAATTCGTCGAAGATCACCAGGCCGACGCCGTCCAGCGCCGGATCATCCTGCAGGCGGCGGGCGAGGATGCCCTCGGTGACCACCTCGATGCGCGTACGCGGGCCGACCTTGCTGTCCAGGCGGATGCGGTAGCCGACCGTCTCGCCGACCTGCTCGCCCAGCTCGCTGGCCAGCCGCTCGGCCGCCGCCCGCGCGGCCAGGCGCCGCGGCTCGAGCATGAGGATGCGCTGCCCGGCCAGCCAGGGCTCATCCAGCAGGGCCAGCGGCACTCGGGTGGTCTTGCCGGCGCCGGGCGGCGCTTCCAGCACCACTTCATGGCGGGTGGCGAGGGCAGCCCGCAGCTCGGGCAGAACACTGTCGATGGGTAGGGAAAGCATGGGAACTCCGGCGCAGAGCGGCGATTATAGCGGCGAACGGCCCGGGGTTTGCCGTAGTCCTAAGTCCAGCGGGACAATGCCCGGTACGCGCCGGCCGGAAGTTTTGTCATGGGCGAATTGATATAGTTGTCCGATCTTAATAAGGAGGTGCTTATGCGCATGCAGTCCCGTGTTATCGGCGGTGTTCTAGTCGCCACCCTGCTCACCCAGTTGAGCGCCTGCGGCACCCTGTTCTTTCCCGATCGCCGCGGACAGATCGAAGGCAAGGTCGATCCGGTGATCGTCGCCCTGGACGCCATCGGCATCCTCTTCTACGTGATTCCCGGCTTGATCGCCTTCGGCGTCGACTTCGCCACCGGCGCCATCTACCTGCCGGAGGGGCAAAGCGCGCAGATCGACCCGCAGTTGCTGCACCAGAGCATCGGTGCCGACGGCCAGGTCGACCCGCTCAAGCTCAAGGCGGTGATCGAGCGCGAGACCGGTCACAGCCTGCCGCTCGACGACCCGCGCCTGATCCAGCAGCGTGGCAGCCTGCAGCAGCTGGCCGCCTACGGCCTGCATCCGGCGGCCTGAGATGGCGCGCCTGCTTGCCGGTCACCTCGAGCGCCTGCTGGCCTACCACGGCTGGGCCTACCGACGCCTGCTGACCAGCCTGGACGCGCTGGATGAAGCGAGCTACCGCGCGCCCTGCGGGCTGTTCTTCGGCAGCCTGCACGGCACCCTCAATCACCTGGCCGTCGCCGACCGGCTGTGGCTGGCGCGGGTGCGTGGCGAGCCGCAACCCTTTGCCCGCCTGGATGCCGAGGCCGCCCCGGACCTGGCGACGCTGGCCGGTTTTCTCGACACCGGGGTACAGGCCTGGCAGCTCTGGCTGGGGCAGCAGGACGACGCCAGTCTCGGCGCCACCCTGAGCTATCTCAGCGTCTCCAATGGTCCGCAGCAGCGCGTGCTGGCCGATATCCTCAGCCATCTGGTCAACCACGGCACGCATCATCGCGGGCAGATCAGCACCGCGCTGACCGCCATGGGCCAGCCCGCACCGGAGCTGGACTACATCTATTTCACGGCGCTGCCGGCATGCCGCTGAACAGTCACCACGCCCGCCTGCTGCGCCAGGCGACTCTCGCCTCGCTGGCGGTGGCCTGCATTCTGATCGTCGCCAAGGGCATCGCCTGGTGGCTGAGCGGCTCGGTGAGCCTGCTCGCCGGCCTCACCGACTCGCTGCTGGACGGCGCCGCCTCGCTGCTCAACCTGCTGGCGGTGCACTACGCCCTGCGCCCGGCGGACGAGGATCACCGCTACGGTCACGGCAAAGCCGAGGCGCTGTCGGCCATGGCCCAGGCGCTGTTCATCGCCGGCAGCGCGGTGCTGATCGGCGTGCAGGCGGCGGAGCGCCTGCAGCAGCCGCAAGTCCTGGAAGGTACCCGTCTGGGCATCGCCGTGATGCTCCTGGCCCTGGCGCTGACCGCCGCGCTGCTGCTGTTCCAGCACCGGGTGATCCGCCTGACCGGCTCCACGGCGATCCGCGCCGACAGCCTGCACTACCGCTCCGACTTGCTGCTCAACACCAGCATCCTCGTCGCCCTGGTGCTCGCCGGTTTCGGCTGGACCCGCGTGGATGCGCTGTTCGGCCTCGGCATCGCCGCCTACATCCTGTGGAGCGCGGTGACCATCGCCCGCGAGGCGGTCGCCGTGCTGATGGACCAGGAACTGCCCAGCGAGGTCAGCGCGCGCATGCTCGAACTGGCTCAATCGGTACCGGGCGTGCTGGCGGTCCACGACCTGCGCACGCGGGTGTCCGGCACCCGCTGGTTCGTCCAGCTGAACCTGGAACTGCCGGGCGAGCTGAGCCTGACCGCCGCCCACGAGCGCTGCGTGCAGGTGGAAACGGCGATTCGCGCCCAGTACCCACGCGCCGAGGTGCTGGTGCACGCCGACCCGGCCGGCGCCCATGCGCAGGACGCAGACTGAGCGCAACGACTAGAGCAATTGCTCTAAACTCCCTAGACTGACGCGGCTTTCCTGCCTAACAACGAAGTCCGAGGAGCCGCACGTGCCACTTTCCCCAACCGCCCTGACCCTGCTCGGCCTGATCGCCTGGGCCCTGCTGCTGGTCGTGCTGCTCGCCAACCAGCGCGGCCTGCTGGTGCTCGGCGGCAAGCTGGCGGTCAACGCCTTCGCCCCCGACGGCAGCACCACCCCCGGCTTCGGCCAACGCCTGACCCGCGCCCACGCCAACTGCCTGGAAAACCTGCCGTTGCAGGCGCCGGTGCTGCTCTACGCCCTGCACGCCGGGCAGAGCGCGCTGACCGACCCGCTGGCGCCACTGTTGCTCGGCGCGCGCCTGTTCCAGAGCGTCATGCACCTGATCAGCACCGCCCCGCTGTTCGTCTGGCTGCGCTTCGCCGGCTTCCTGGTGCAGGTAGTGATCCTCGCCTGGTGGCTGCTGCGCCTGAGCGGCCTGCTCTAAGAGCCTGTCTCGGATCGCGCGAGCTAGAGCGAGACAAGGCGCAACGACCAACGGGAGTAACAGCCGAAGGCTGGCCCGCAGGGCGAGCGTAGCGAGTCAAACAGCCGAGGAAGCGCAGTTTACGAGTTGCAAATGAGCATGACTCGCTGCGCTCGCCCCGTCGGGGCCGCGCTAAAGCGCGTTAGCCGCAAGCGGCTTGCCGAGGCTGTTTTTAACGCAGTATCGCCGACGCGCAGCAGATCCGAGACAGGCTCTTAGGGCTTCTTCTTTCTCGGCCCGGTATTGAAGCTCGGCACCTTGCGCACCGCCTTGACCTGCGGCTGGGCCGGCGCCTCACTCTCCACCCAGCGGCCGAGGGCGGCCTTGCTGCCGGTGGTCTTGGGCTTCTTGGGTTTCTTCGGCTTCTTCAGCACCTGGCCGCTGGCGTCGGTCTGCGGCACGCGGTGGTCCGGCTCGAAATCTTGCTCGTCGATGCGCTGCAGGGTCTGCCGGGTCAGCACTTCGATGGCCGCCAGCAACTGTACTTCGTCGGCGCACACCAGCGACACGGCCTGCCCCTTGGCGCCGGCGCGGCCGGTGCGGCCGATGCGATGCACGTAGTCCTCGGCGACGATCGGCAGGTCGAAGTTGACCACCAGCGGCAGGTCGTCGATGTCCAGGCCACGCGCGGCGACGTCGGTGGCGACCAGCACCTGCACCTCGCGCGCCTTGAAGCGGTCCAGCGCGCGCTGGCGGGTGGCCTGCGGCCTGTCGCCGTGGATGCCGTCGGCAACGATGCCCTCGGCCTGCAGCAGTTCGCTGAGCTGGTCGACGCCGTTGCGGGTCTTGGCGAACACCAGCACCTGGCCCCAGCGCCGCTCGCGCAGCAGGTGCAGGAACAGCTCCGCCTTGCGCTTCTTGTCCACCGGAATCAGCCACTGCTTGACGCTGCTGGCGGCGACGTTGCGCGGGCTGACCTCGATGGACAGCGGCTCGTTGAGCATCTGCCCGGCGAGCAGGCGGATGGCCTCGGAGAAGGTCGCCGAGAACAGCAGGGTCTGGCGTTGCTTCGGCAGCGCGGCGTAGATGGCGCGCAGCTCCTCGGCGAAGCCGAGGTCGAGCATGCGGTCGGCCTCATCGAGCACCAGGGCCTGCAGCTGGCCGAACTTCAGCGCATTCTGGCGGAACAGATCGAGCAGCCGCCCGGGGGTGGCGACCAGCAGGTCGACGCCCTTGCGCAGCTTCATCATCTGCGGGTTGATGCTGACCCCGCCGTACACCGCGTAGGTGCGCAGCGGCAGGTGCTGGCCGTACTGGCGGAAGCTCTCGTGCACCTGCTCGGCCAGTTCGCGGGTCGGCACCAGCACCAGCGCGCGCACCGAATTGCTCTCCACCTGGGCGCCTTCCATCATCAGGCGTTGCAGCAGCGGCAGGGCGAAGCCGGCGGTCTTGCCGGTGCCGGTCTGCGCCGCGGCGAGCAGGTCGCGACCGGCCAGCACCGCTGGGATGGCCTGCGCCTGCACCGGCGACGGGGTTTGATAGCCGAGGGTGTCGATGGCGCGCAGCAGCGGTTCGATCAGGCCGAGGGAGGCGAAAGTCATGGCGGTACCAGGGTGTTTCCGGAAAACCGCCAGTTTACCCTGCCGCCACCCCGGGCCGCGGCAGAATCTAGGTTCTGTACGAAAACTCTCCGAGCGAAGGTCAGGCAAGGCAAAAACAGGCGAGGACGCGGAGTTTACGGGCTGTAAATGAGCAGTACTCGTTTCACTCGCCCTGACGGGCCGCCCTGCGGGCGTTCAGTGGCAAGCCACTGTCCGAGCCTGTTTTTAACGCAGCATCACCGAGCGCAGGTAGTTTTCGGACAGAACCTAGCGCAGCTTGCTCAGTTCGCTGGCAACCTTCGCCGCCGGCACCCGTTGCAGGCGGCAGAGCAACTCGTGGGACACCGCGCGCAGGCCATGCCGCTCGCGCAACCGCTCGAGCAGATGCAAGGTCAGGTTGGCGGCCATCTCGGCATCGGCCAGCGCCCGGTGGGCGCGGCCTGTGTCCGGCAGGCGCGCCCAGCTGTTGAGGGTGCCGAGCTTGTGGTTGGGCGCCTCGGGCAACAGGCGGCGGGCGAGCAGCAGTGAACAGGCGAAGGCCTGTTGGCGGCTGCGGCGAATCAGGCCCAGCTCGGCATCCCAGAACTTCTGGTCGAACGCGGCATTGTGCGCCAGCAGCGGCGTAGTACCGACGAACTCGGCGACCTCGTGCATCACCTGCGCCGCCGGCGGCGCGCTGCGCAGCATGGCGTTGCTGATGCCGGTGAGCTGCTCGATGAACGGCGGCACCCAGGCGCCACTGTTCATCAGGCTCTGGTAGCGGGCGACGATGCGCCCATCTTCGACTATCACCGCGGCGATCTCGGTGGCGCGACAGCTAGGTCCTGGGCTGATCCCGGTGGTTTCAAAGTCGATGACGGCGATGGGTTCCAAACTCGTATCTCGGGCAAATGATTGAATAGCGGGTCGCTGCAACGGCAAAGCCAGCGTTAGGCGAAACCCAGTGAAATAACCGGCCTAGCGCGAAGGCGCGATCGGCGTTGGCCGCTCAGTCGAGCCGCGCCGCGACTTCCTTCCATTCGCCCAGCCCCAGGCCATCCAGGCTCCAGGGGCCGATGCGCACGCGTACCAGGCGCAGGGTCGGCAGGCCGACCGCCGCGGTCATCCGCCGCACCTGGCGATTGCGCCCCTCGCGGATCACCAGCTCCAGCCAGCTGGTCGGAATGCTCTGGCGGAAGCGTACCGGCGGGTTGCGCGCCCACAGCTCGGGCGCCTCGATCCGCCGCGCCTGCGCCGGCAGGGTCGGGCCGTCGTTGAGCTCGACGCCGTCGCGCAGGCGCTGCAGCTGCGTCTCGTCCGGCTCGCCTTCCACCTGCACCCAATAGGTCTTCGCCAGCTTGTGCTTGGGGTCGGCGATGCGCGCCTGCAGGCGGCCGTCGTTGGTCAGCAGCAGCAGGCCTTCGCTGTCGCGATCCAGGCGCCCGGCCGGGTAGATGCCGGGGATCGCGATGAAATCCTTGAGCGTCGCCCGCCCCTGCTCGTCGCTGAACTGGGTGAGCACGTCGAACGGCTTGTTGAAAAGGATCAACCGCGGCTCGGCCGGCGGCGCCTTGGCCACCCGCCGGGGCGCCGGCTGAGCGCGTGGGGCCGGCCGGGAGGAGCGGGAAGCGGGACGTGGAGGACGGGGCATGATTGCAAAAGGTGTCGGCGCTGCTGGCAGCGAGGAGCGGCCATGCTAGGTTGGGCATCTGCCATCCGCAAGAGCGCCCCGCCATGCCCGCCCCGCTGCGCCCCCTCTGGCTGCTCAACCTGCTGACCCTGCTCGGGCGCGACCAGCCCTACCAAGGGCCGCCCAGCGCGCATTTCGACGGCCAACGCTTTCGCAACCTGCAGCCGACCGCGCACAAGGGCCTGCGCGACTTGTTGAAATGGCAACTCGAACGCCCGCGCCAGGCACCCTGGATCGCCCCGCCGCCGGCGCCGCCAGCCGCTATTAGTGCACGGGTGAGCGGCGACACCTTGCACGTCACCTATATCAACCACGCCACCCTGCTGCTGCAGCTGCACGGCCTGAACATCCTCACCGACCCGGTGTGGTCGCAGCGGGTCAGCCCGTTCAGCTTCGTCGGCCCGCGCCGCCATCATCCGCCGGGGCTGAGCCTCGAGCAGTTGCCGCCGATCGACCTGATCCTGGTCAGCCACAACCACTACGACCACCTCGACCTGTGGAGCCTGCGCCAACTGGCCCAGCGCTTTCCCGCCGCGCGGGTGGTCAGCGGCCTGGGTAACGGCGCGCTGATCGGCGCCTGCGGCTTCGCCGAGGTGATCGAACTGGACTGGTGGCAGAGCCTGCCGCTGGCCGACGGCCTGAGCCTGCACGGGGTACCGGTGCAGCACTGGTCGGCGCGCAGCCGCAAGGACACCAACCAGACCCTGTGGCTGGGCTTCGTGCTCGACTCGCTGCACGGCCCGCTGCTATTCCCCGGCGATACCGGCCTCGGCCCGGAGTTCCAGCTGATCCGCCAGCGCTTCGGCCCGCTGCGCTTCGCCGCCCTGCCGATCGGCGCCTACGCGCCGCGCTGGTTCATGCGCGACCACCACATGAATCCCGACGACGCGGTGCAGGCGCATCGCCAGCTGCAGGCGCAGACCAGCATGGCCATTCACTTCGGCACCTTCCGCCTCACCGACGAGGGCCAGTTCGACCCGCCGCGCGACCTGGCGCTGGCCCTGACCGAACACGGCGTCGACCCGCAGAGCTTCCGCGCCCCGGTGCCGGGCGAGCAGTGGGCGGTGCCGGCGTTGGTCGCGCAGGGAGCGTAGGTTGGGTTGAGACGCGCAGCGACGAAGCCCAACAGGCGATGTTTGCCCCGACAACCTGGCCTGGGCCGGGCACCGTTGTTGGGCTTCGTTGCACTCAGCGCCAACCTACAAATGCGCTCCCTAGCTTGGGCTGAGTTCCGCGAAGCCCTGCTAATTGTTCCCCCAGATCAGCGGAACGGCGGCTCGTCGAAGCTGCGCAGCTTGCGCGAGTGCAGGGCGTTGAGCTGGCTGCGCAGCAGATCCAGGGCGGCGATGCCGATGTGCAGGTGCTGGGTCACCGCCCGCTCGTAGAACGCGCCGGCGGCGCCGGGCAGCTTGATCTCGCTGTGCAACGGCTTGTCCGACACGCACAGCAGGGTGCCGTAGGGCACCCGCAGGCGATAGCCCTGGGCGGCGATGGTGCCGCTTTCCATGTCTACCGCCACCGCCCGCGAGAGGTTGATCAGCGGCCGCTCCTGGGCCCAGCGCAGCTCCCAGTTGCGGTCGTCGTAGGTCAGCACGGTGCCGGTGCGCAGACGCCGCTTGAGCGCCTCGCCGCGCTCGCCGGTGACCTGTGCGGCGGCTTCCTGCAGCGCCTGCTGCACCTCGGCCAGGGCCGGCAGCGGGATATGCGGCGGCAGCACGCGGTCGAGGATGCCGTCGCGGCGCATGTAGGCGTGCGCCAGCACGTAGTCGCCGATGGTCTGCGATTGGCGCAGGCCGCCGCAGTGGCCGATCATCAGCCAGCAGTGCGGACGCAGCACGGCCAGGTGGTCGGTGATGTTCTTCGCGTTGGACGGGCCGACGCCGATGTTGACCAGGGTCACGCCATGGCCGTCGCCGGCGATCAGGTGGTAGGCCGGCATCTGGTAGCGGTGCCAGACCACCGCATCGGCGACCGCCTGGGCATCCTCGTCGGAGGTGCCGCGCTCGATGATGACGTTGCCCGGCAGCACCATGCGCACATAGCGCGGGTTGTCGCGCAACTGCGCCAGGCCGTGACGGATGAACTGGTCGACGTAGCGGTGGTAGTTGGTCAGCAGGATCCACGGCTGGACATGACGCCAGTCGCTGCCGGTGTAGTGCTGCAGGCGCTTGAGGGAGAAATCCACCCGTGCCGCGTCGAACAGCGCCAGCGGCATCGGGTCGGCATGCTCCCAGTCGTACAGGCCGTCGGCCACACCGTCGGTGGCGGCCGACAGGTCGGTGCTGGGGAACACCCGCGCCAGCTCGGCGGCGGTGACCCCGGAACCGGCCAGCTCGTCGCCCTGCTCAACCACGTAGGGATAGGGGATGTTCTGCTGGCTGAGGCCGACTTCCACGGTGACGGTGAAGTCCTCCATCAGCGGCCGCAACTGATCGAGCAGGTAGCCGCGGAAGGCCGCCGGCTGGGTCACGGTGACGCTGTAGGTGCCCGGCACCTGGACCTTGGCGAAGGCGCGGGTGGTGCTCGGCACCTCGCCCTGGCAATGGTAGGTCAGGCGCAGTTCCGGGTAGCGGAACTGGTTGCGCCGCTCGGCATCCGGCTTGCTGCGTTCCTTGAGGTAGCGCTTGAGCGCCTGGCTGAGGCCCTGGGTGGCCTGCTGGTGCAGGGCGGCGAGGAGGTCGACCGCCGCCTCGGCGGTTTCGGCGACGACAAAGGCTTCGGAGAGAGCGGTCACGTTGGGCATTCCTGTCTGGGCACGCAAGGCTCTATCTTGCCTGCTTCACGCAGAAAAGCCATGGCCGCCCAGCGAGCGGGCTCAGCAAGTAGTGAGCCCGCCCAATGCCGGTGCGGGGCTCAGAGCCTGTTCACCATCCGCTGTCCGTCGGCGTTGCTGCTTTTGCCCCCTCTCCCCCTGCTTCTGAAGAAAGGTGGGAGAGGGCTAGGTTGGCTGACCGGCACCCTCTCCCCCAGCCCCTCTCCCACAAGTGGGAGAGGGGAGCCAAGCGTCAGACCAGATGCGGCGTGCTGCGCGCCACCAGCGCCTCGACATCGATCCCGCGCGGCAAGGTGCCGTAGACCCGCCCGCCTTGGCCCAGGCGGCTGGCGATAAAGGCATCGGAGACAGTGGCATTGCCGGCCTCCAGCAACAGCTTGGCCTGCAGGGCAATGGCCACGTCTTCAGTCAGCTGGCGGGCGCGGTACTGGATGTCGCCGGTGTCGCGGAAGGCCGCCTGCAGTTGCTGGATATGCGTCTTGAGGCGGGCATCGCCGTGGCCGTCGCCGAGTTCGGCAAACAGCGCGTCGAGCACGCCCGGCTCCTTGGACAGCGCGCGCAGCACGTCCAGGCACTGGACGTTGCCCGAGCCCTCCCAGGTGGAGTTGACCGGCGCCTCGCGGTACAGCCTTGGGAGGATGGTGTCCTCGACATAGCCGGCGCCGCCCAGGCACTCGGCGGCCTCGTTGATCATCGCCGGGGCGCGCTTGCAGATCCAATACTTGCCGACCGCGGTGACCAGGCGGGCGAACTTGTCCTCCTGGGCGTCGTGCGGGTTGTCCAGGGCGCGGCCCATGCGCATGGTCAGCGCCAGCGCCGCCTCGCTTTCCAGGGCCAGGTCGGCCAGCACGTTCTGCATCAGCGGCTGTTCGGCCAGCACCCGGCCGCCGACCTGGCGGTGCGCGCAGTGGTGCGCGGCCTGGGTCAGCGCTTGGCGCATCAGCGCACTGGAGCCGACCATGCAGTCGAAGCGGGTCAGCGCCACCATCTCGATGATGGTCGGCACGCCGCGGCCTTCTTCGCCGATCATCCAGGCCAGGGCGCCGCGGTACTCGACTTCGCTGGAGGCGTTCGACCAGTTGCCCAGCTTGTTCTTCAGGCGCTGGATGTAGAACTCGTTGCGGCTGCCGTCCGGGCGGTGGCGCGGCAGCAGGAAGCAGGTCAGGCCCTTGTCGGTGTAGGCCAGGGTGAGGAAGGCATCGCACATCGGCGCCGAGCAGAACCACTTGTGGCCGACCAGCTCGTAGGCCTGGCCCGGGCCGGGAATGCCCACCGGATAGGCCTTGGTGGTGTTGGCGCGGACGTCGGTGCCGCCCTGCTTCTCGGTCATCGCCATGCCGATGGTGGCGCCGGCCTTCTGCCCGATCGGCAGGTTGCGCGGGTCATACTGGGTGGCGAGGATCTTCGGCAGCCAGGCTTCGGCGATGTTCGGCTGCAACTTGAGCGCCGGCACGCTGGCGTAGGTCATGGTCAACGGGCAGCCGCTGCCGGCCTCGGCCTGACTGTGCAGATAGCTCATCGCCGCGCGGGCGACCTGGGCGCCGGCACGCGGGTCGGTCCAGGGCAAGGACGGCAGGCCGTGCTCGATGGCCGTGCGCATCAGCTCGTGATAGGCCGGGTGGAACTCCACCAGATCGATGCGATGGCCATAGCGGTCATGGCTCTTGAACACCGGCTTGTTCTCGTTGGCGAGAAAACCGGCGGCCAGCAGCGGGCCGCCGGCCAGGGCGCCATAGGCGTCGATGCGCGCCTCGGCCCAGCCGCCACCGAAGCGGCGGGTCCACTCCTGCAACGGCAGGTCGACGCGATAGAGGTTGGCGCCGTCCAGCGGCGGCACCTGGTTGAGTACTTCATGGGTCTCGGCGAACTGGTGCAGGCTCATGGTTATTGCTCCTCAGTTGGCAAGTGCGCGCCCACGGCGCGCAGGCAGAAAGTGACCAGGGCCTGACTGACGTCGGCCAGCTCCAGGCTCGGCCGTCCCGACTCGCGCGCCGCACGGGCCGGCGGCGACAGCGGGCCGACCAGCGCTTCGGCGATGGCGCCGACCAGGCAGGCGGCGCTCAGGGGGATGGGTTGCTGGCGCAATACGCCGACCTGCACGCCCTCCTCCAGCAACTCGGCGAACAGGCCGGCATAGGCCTCGCGGTAGCGCAGGCGCTGTTCGTCGACTTCCGGATCGACCGGCTCGGCGATCAAGGCGAAGGCCAGGCGGCGACTGTGCCAGGCGCGCGCGGCGAACTGTTCAAGCCCCGCGGTGAGACGCGCGGCGACACTGCCGGGGGCGCGCAGGGCCTGACCCAGCATATCCACCTCATGCTGGCTGGCGCGGGCGAAGACCTCCGCCGCCAACTCGCCCTTGCCGCGAAAATGCCGGTACAGACTGCCGGTGGCGATGCCGACGTCCTCGGCCAGGCCCTGCATGGTCAAGGCGGCGAAACCGCCAGCGGCGACCCGCGCCAGCGCGCAGTCGAGGATGCGTTCGCGCAACTCGAGGTCGCGGTCCTGACGGGCTTCGGTGGTGCGATAGGCCATAAACTGAATCCTGATTCACTCTTTGCCTAGTGAATCAGGATTCAGATCTTGCAGAAAGCGGGATTTGCGCCAAAACCACGCGCGTATTGGTCGCCGGGAAAGAGTGCCGCGGCGCGGGCACGTTACGCGCGCAGAGTTAGATAAGGCGCTGCTGCCGCCGAAAGCGGCGCCACTCAGAGCAGGCACTGCCGCGCCTGCCAGGCTGACTGAACGCCGTGACTAGTGGCCTGTACGGTTAGTTGGTTAACTCAAGTTCGGATGGCTGAGGTTCTGAGACCAGGCGCTGCGACGAGTCATAGCAGGGCTATGGCGAGGAGCAGCAACGCAGTATCGGGACCTCAGGCGCCGAAATTGACTAATTGAACTAACCACACAGGCCACTAGCAACCTGGCAGGGCGGGTCAGGCCTGAACCCCAGGGGGCGGGCTGCCTGCCGGCTGGCCCAGCAGCCAGGCCTGCAACAGCGTCTGCAGCGCCTCGAACTTCACCGGCTTGGCCAGGTAGTCGCTCATCCCGGCCGCCAGGCAACGCTCGCGGTCGCCGCTGTGGCTGTGCGCGGTGATCGCCAGCACCGGCAGCTCGGCGCAGCCCGGCAGGGCGCGCAGCGCGCGGCAGGTGGCGAAGCCGTCCATCACCGGCATCTGACAATCCAGCAACACCGCGTCCACCGCCTCGCGGCGCAGCAGTTCGAGGGCCTCGGCGCCGTTGTCGGCATAGCGCACCCGGTAACCGAGCTTGAGCAGCATGCCGCGGGTCACCAGCTGGTTGATCGCGTTGTCCTCGACCACCAGCACCGTGCACTGCTCGGGATGGCGCCCCGGAGTGCCGGCCGCGTGCTTCGGCGTCGACGCCACGGCCGTCTGCGCCGGCAACGACAGAGGTACGCAGAGCTGGAAGCAACTGCCCTGCCCCGGCATGGACTGATGGCTGAGCGTGCCGCCGAGCAGGTCGACCAGTTGCCGGCAGATCGCCAGGCCGACACCGAGGCCGCCATAGGCGCGGGTCATCGAGCCGTCCAGCTGCTGGAAGCGCCGGTACAGGCTGCCATCCGCCGGCACGCTGAAGCCGATGCCGCTGTCGATCACCTCGACGCACAGCGGCAGGCTGCCGCGCTCGACCACGGCGCGACGCACGCGCAGGCAGACGCCGCCAGTCGAGGTGAACTTGATCGCGTTGTCGAGCAGGTAGCCGAGGCACTGCGCCAGCTTGCCGGCATCGCCTTCGAGGGTGTCGGGCAGGCTGTCACCCAGTTCCAGGCTGAAGCTCAGGCCTTTGGCCTCGGCGCGCGGGTTGAACTGCCCGTGCAGGCCATCGCACAGGCCGCGCAGACTGAACGGCTCGCGCCGTGGATAGAGCTTGCCGGCCTGTAGCTCGGTGAGGGTGAGGATGTCGTTGACCATGCGCATCATGTCGCGCGCCGAGCTGGCCGCAGTGTTCTGGTACTGCGCCAGCTCGGCGTCCAGCGCCACCGTCTGCATCAGTTCCAGCGAGCCGATCACCCCGTTCATCGGCGTGCGCAGCTCATGGGTGACGGTGGCGAGGAACTCGTCCTTGAGACGGTTGCTGTTGGCCAGTTCCTGGTTCAGCGCCTCCAGCTTGCGCCCGGACTCGTAGAGAATCCGCGCCCGCTCCTCCTTCATCGCGTTGATGCGGTCGGCCAGCGCCAGCGACAGCAGGCCGACCTCGATCGCCGAGCCGATCTGGCTGGCGTACATGGTCAGGAACATGTTCGGCAGATAGCCTAGGACCATCAGGGTGTTGACGATGCCCCCAAGCAGGAAGGCGCTCCAGGCGATGATGAAATAGCGTGCCACCCGCATGTTGCGACGCCAGGCGGAGAAAGCGGCGGCAAAGATCACCACGGTGAACAACAGGGCGACATAGGTGGCCCAGCGCAGTGAGAAACCGTAGCTGGCGGTGAGCGCCAGCAGCATCGCCAGCGCGCCGAGCGCCATCATGCCGAGCAGACTGCGGTCGATCCACGGGCTGTGTTCGGCGGTGTGCAGGAAGCTGCGCGCGAACTGGCAGCCGAACAGCGCCGCCGAGCCGATCAGGAACGGCGTCGCGGCGTTCGCCCACCAGGGGCTGTTGGGCCAGAAGTACTCGATGCCGGCGCCGTTCACCGACACTTGGTAGAGGCCGAACGAGGCGATATAGAGGATGTAATAGAGGTAGCTGGTGTCGCGCACGCTGAGGTAAATGAACAGGTTGTAGATCAGCATCACCAGCAGCACGCCGTAGATGATGCCGAGCACATAGATGCGCCCCGGCTGCGCCTCTAGATAAGCGGTCGGCGACCACAGGCTCAGCGGCGCCTGGATCGAACCCTGGCTCTTCAGGCGCAGGTACAGGCGCTGCGGCTGCCCGGGCTGCAGGTCGAGTTCGAACAGGTAGTTGTTCTGGCGGATCTGCCGGCTGGTGAACGGATGCGCATCGCCGGTGCGCTGGGCGAGCTGGAAGCCGCCGCGACCGTCGGCCAGGTAGAGGTCGAGGTGATCCAGCGGCGGGTAGGCCAGCTCCAGCAGCCAGGCCTGCTGGCCACGGGCCGCTTGCGGTCGGTAGTCGAGATCGAGGCGCAGCCAGAACACCGAGCGCGAGTAGCCAGCGTTCAGCACGTCCCGATCGAAGCGGCGGAAACTGCCTTGCAAGGCCGGCGAGAGGATCTCGTCGATGCTGGCGTCGCCACGCACGTCCTCGAACACCTCCATGTGCCGGCCGAGCGGCAGCTGGCGGGTATGCTCGTCGAATTCGACCGCGCCGGCCAGGCTGGCCAGCAGGCATAGGAATAGAAACAGGCTGTAGCGCATGCGGCCCCGCAGAGACCCCGTCGCAGCACGCCGAGAGTCCCCACTCTCGCCGCTGGCGCTACCGCGCAGGGCCGGATTATTGAGTTTGGCGCCACTCTAGTGTCCCGAACCGGAAGTTGGCTATTTAATTTTGCCGGTGCCTCTTGCCGGCATGCGGCGTTGCCACTCCTCGCCATAGCGGAGCCATGCTCGTCGCGGCGCCTGGCCTGCCAACAACATTCACGCGCCAACTCTTAAACGAACTCCCAATTCAGGACACTAGTGGCCTGTACGGTTAGTTGGTTAACTCAAGTTCGGATGGCTGAGGTTCTGAGACCAGGCGCTGCGACGAGTCATAGCAGGGCTATGGCGAGGAGCAGCAACGCCGTATCGGGACCTCAGACGCCGAAATTGACTAATTGAACTAACTACACAGGCCACTAGCACCGCCGCCCGGCGGAAAAGCCAGGCATCCCCGGCGTGACCCAATAGCTGACGCCACGGTCAATTAAGGCCATCGCCAACGGAAAAATGCTAAGCTCGCGCACCATGAATACCTACAGTTCCCGCCCCGTTGTTCTCTGCCTTTCCGGCCACGACCCCAGTGGTGGTGCCGGCCTGCAGGCGGATATCGAAGCCCTGCTGGCCCAGGGTTGCCACGCCGCTCCGGCGGTCACCGCGCTGACCGTGCAGGATAGCGTCAACGTCCAGGACTTTCGCGTGCTCGACCGCGCCTGGGTGCTGGCCCAGGCCCATGCGGTGATCGCCGATCTGCCGGTCGCCGCGGTCAAGCTGGGCATGCTCGGCTCGGTGGAGATGGTCGACACCGTGCTGGAAATCATGCAGGCGCTGCCCGGTGTGCCGCTGGTCTGCGACCCGGTGCTGCGCGCCGGCGGCGGCGGCGCCCTGGGCAAGGACGAAGTCGGCTACGCCATGCGCGAACGCCTGCTGCCGCTGGCGACCATCGCCACCCCCAACCTGCCGGAAGCCCGCATCCTCGCCGAACTGCCGAATGGCAGCGCCGACGAATGCGCGGAGAAGCTGCTGCCTTATGTCCAGCATCTGCTGATCACCGGCGGCCACGGCGACGAGGCCGAAGTGCACAACCGCCTGTATTCGCGCGACGGCAGCCGCCACAGCTTCAGCTGCCAGCGCCTGCCCGGCAGCTACCACGGCTCCGGCTGCACCCTGGCCAGCACCCTGGCCGGTCGCCTGGCCCTGGGCGAGCACCTCGCCAGCGCGGTGGAATCGGCGCTGGCCTATACCTGGCGCACCCTGCGCGACGCCGAACAGCTGGGCCACGGCCAGTTCATCCCGCGCCGCCTGCCGCTGGACTTCTGTTCATGAGCCCACAACTGCGCGGTCTCTACGCCATCACCGACAGCCAGCTGCTGGCCGATGGCAAGCTGCTGCCCTATGTGGAAGCGGCATTGGCCGGCGGCGCCCGCCTGCTGCAGTACCGCGACAAGTCCGGCGACGCGGCCCGTCGCCTGGACGAGGCCAGCGCCCTGCACGAGCTGTGCCGGCGCCATGGCGCCGAACTGCTGATCAACGACGACGCCGAGCTGGCCGCACGCCTGGGCGTCGGCGTGCACCTGGGCCAGGGCGACGGCTCGCTGGTCGCCGCCCGCCGCCGGCTCGGCGGGGACGCCATCATCGGCGCCACCTGCCACGCTCAGCTGGAACTGGCCGAGCAGGCAGTCGCCGATGGCGCCAGCTATCTCGCCTTCGGCCGCTTCTTCAACTCCAACACCAAGCCCGGCGCGCCGGCCGCCACGCTCGAACTGCTGAATGAAGCGCACAGTCGCTTCCAACTGCCGATCGTCGCCATCGGCGGTGTCAGCCTGGACAATGCGCCGGCGCTGATCGCCCGCGGCGCCAGCCTGATCGCCGTGATCCACGCGCTGTTCGCCGCCGACTCGGCTGCCGAGGTCGAGCGCCGTGCACGCGCCTTCAGCGCCCTGTTTGCAGCCCATTGATTCCGTTTTAGAGAGCCTCGCCATGTCCCGTTCGGAAACCCTGTTCGCCAACGCTCAGAAACACATTCCCGGCGGGGTCAACTCGCCGGTGCGCGCGTTCAAGAGCGTCGGCGGCACGCCGCTGTTCTTCAAACACGCCGCCGGCGCCTACGTCACCGACGAGGACGACAAGCGCTATGTCGATTACGTCGGCTCCTGGGGCCCGATGATCCTCGGCCACAGCCACCCGGACGTGCTCGATGCGGTGCGCAAGCAGCTCGAGCACGGCCTGTCCTACGGCGCGCCGACCGCGCTGGAAGTGCAGATGGCCGACCTGGTCTGCAGCCTGGTGCCGTCCATGGAGATGGTGCGCATGGTCAGCTCCGGCACCGAGGCGACCATGAGCGCCATCCGCCTGGCCCGCGGCTTCACCGGCCGCGACAGCATCATCAAGTTCGAGGGCTGCTACCACGGCCACTCCGACAGCCTGCTGGTTAAGGCCGGCTCCGGCGCCCTGACCCAGGGCGTGCCGAATTCCGCGGGCGTGCCGGCGGCTTTCGCCCGGCACACCCTGACCCTGCCGTTCAACGATCTGGAGGCGGTGGCGCAGTGCCTGGCCGCAGTCGGCCAGGACGTCGCCTGCATCATTGTGGAACCCGTCGCCGGCAATATGAACTGCGTGCCGCCGGCCCCGGGCTTTCTCGAAGGGCTGCGCGCGCAGTGCGACCAGCATGGCGTGGTGCTGATCTTCGACGAGGTGATGACCGGCTTTCGCGTCGCCCTCGGTGGCGCCCAGGCGCACTACGGCATCACCCCGGACCTGTCGACCTTCGGCAAGATCATCGGCGGCGGCATGCCGGTCGGCTGCTTCGGCGGCAAGCGCGCAATCATGGAACACATTGCCCCGCTCGGTCCGGTCTACCAGGCCGGCACCCTGTCCGGTAACCCGCTGGCGATGGCCGCCGGCCTGACTACCCTCAAGCTGATCAGTCGCCCGGGCTTCCACGCCGAACTGAGCGACTACACCACGCGCCTGCTCGACGGCCTGCAACAGCGCGCCGATGCCGCCGGCATCCCCTTCGTCACCACCCAGGCCGGCGGCATGTTCGGCCTGTATTTCAGCTCGGCCTCCGACATCGTCACCTTCGCCGACGTGATGGCCAGCGACGCCGAGCGCTTCAAGCGCTTCTTCCACCTGATGCTGGACGGCGGCGTCTATCTGGCTCCGAGCGCCTACGAAGCCGGCTTCACCTCCATCGCCCATGGCGATGCCGAGCTGAAAATTACCCTCGACGCCGCCGAGCGGGCCTTCGCCGCCCTGAAATGAGGCCCCACTGCGCCGACGGTCAGGCCGCTGGCCGGCGGCGCAGAAAAGCAAGTAAAGCCTTTGTAAGAACGAGCCCGCTTATTTCATAATGTGAAAGCCGACGCGTTTCGTCGGTGGGCATACCGCCCGCTCGGTTTCCTGAGGCGCTTGGATTTCCATGAACCGCACCGGACGCAGCCTGACCTGGGGTTGCCTGATGCTCACCCTGCCCCTGCTGGCACAAGCGGGAGGCAACTCCCTATTGATTCCGGCGACCGGCCGCTGCTCGCTGAACACCAGCCCCGAAGCCCTGGCCGAAGCCCTCTCCACCTGCCGGCAAGCCGCGCAGAACGGCGACGTGCAAGCCGAATATGAGCTCGGCGAGTTCTATTACGACGGCCAACGCACCCCGCGCGACCTCAGCCAAGCCCTCAACTGGTTCGAACAAGCCTCGCTGCAAGGTCATGCCCAGGCGCAATCACGCCTAGGCATGATGTTCTTCCGCGGCGAAGGCGTGCCGGCCAACAACGTTCAGGCCTATATCGTGCTGAAGATGGCGGCGGTGAATGGCGCCGAAGAAGCGATGGACAGCGCCGACCTGGTGGCCGCACAGATGCGCAGTGACGAGCTGGAAATCGCCACCCAGGTACTCGGCCAGATCTTCCGCAGCTACCTGCAGGAGCTGCAGACCGCCGACGGCGCCGTGCCGCTCGCGCCTCTGCAAGCCCCGTCCGAGCCTTAAGCGGACAGCCGCCAGCGCCGCGCATATGCGCGCAGGCAAATCATCTTTTTAGTTAGCGAGTAGCTTGCCGCTTACTTATCCGGCATTGGCACGGGGAACGGCATGACGTTACCGCCGCCCTTGGCCTCGCTGATCTTCGGCGTGCCGAGGCGCTCGACCTCGTCGATGCGGACGATCGCGTGCATGGGCACAAAGCTGCGCACCACGCCTTCGAACTGCGCCTTCAGCTTCTCTTCACTGGGGTCGACCACTACCTGGGTGCGCTCGCCGAAGACGAGCTCCTCCACCTCCAGGAAGCCCCACAGATCGCTCTGATAGATCTGCTTGGCATAGATCTCGAAGACCTGGCCCTGGTTGAGGAAAATCACCTTGTAGATGGGTTCGCGCTTGCTCATGGATGACGAATGACGGCGGGGGAAAAATGAGGGCGCGCATCATAGCACAGGGTTCCGACACGCAACCCTAGGAAGCCTGCCCCATGGCCACTATAATGCGCGGTCCTGTGAACCTGCCGACGAACGCGCATGACCAAGAAGCTTTACATCGAAACCCACGGCTGCCAGATGAACGAGTACGACAGCTCGCGGATGGTCGACCTGCTGGGCGAACATCAGGCCCTGGAAGTCACAGAAAACCCGGCGGAAGCCGACGTGATCCTGCTCAATACCTGCTCGATCCGCGAAAAAGCCCAGGACAAGGTGTTCTCCCAACTGGGCCGCTGGCGCGAGCTGAAAATCGCCAACCCCGATCTGGTGATCGGCGTCGGCGGCTGCGTGGCCAGCCAGGAAGGCGCTGCCATCCGCGATCGCGCGCCCTATGTCGACGTGGTGTTCGGCCCGCAGACCCTGCACCGCCTGCCGGAAATGATCGACGCCGCACGCAGCACCAAGACCGCCCAGGTCGACATCAGCTTCCCCGAGATCGAGAAGTTCGACCGCCTGCCCGAGCCGCGCGTCGACGGCCCCAGCGCCTTCGTCTCGGTGATGGAAGGCTGCAGCAAGTACTGCACCTTCTGCGTGGTGCCCTACACCCGCGGCGAGGAAGTCAGCCGCCCGCTCGACGACGTGCTGGCCGAGGTCATCCACCTGGCCGAAAACGGCGTACGCGAAGTCACCCTGCTCGGCCAGAACGTCAATGGCTACCGCGGCGCCACTCACGACGGTCGCATTGCCGAGTTCGCCGAGCTGATCCGCGTGGTCGCCGCCATCGACGGCATCGACCGCATCCGCTACACCACCTCGCATCCGCTGGAGTTCTCCGACGCCCTGATCCAGGCCCACGCCGAAGTGCCGGAACTGGTGAAGTTTGTCCACCTGCCGGTGCAGGCCGGTTCCGACCGCATCCTCGCGGCGATGAAGCGCAACCACACGGCGCTGGAATACAAGTCGCGGATCCGCAAGCTGAGGGCGGCGGTGCCGGACATCTGCATCAGCTCGGACTTCATCGTCGGCTTCCCCGGCGAGACCGAGAAGGACTTCGAGCAGACCATGAAGCTGATCGAGGACGTCGGTTTCGACTTCTCCTATTCCTTCATCTACAGCGCGCGACCGGGCACCCCGGCGGCCGACATGGCCGACGACACCCCGGAAGAGCTGAAAAAGCAGCGCCTGAACATTCTCCAGCAACGCATCAACCAGCAGGGCTTCGAGATCAGCCGACGAATGGCCGGCAGCGTCCAGCGCATCCTGGTCAGCGACTATTCCAAGCGCGACCCCGGGATGCTCACCGGGCGCACCGAGAATAATCGAATCGTCAACTTCCGCTGCGACAATCCCCGCCTGATCGGCCAGTTCGTCGACGTGCGCATCGACGAGGCCCTGCCGCACTCGCTGCGCGGTACCTTGCTGAACGACGGCGCCGGGCGCTTGCACTAAAACCGCAGGCGCCCCTGCTTTCACCCTTGGGCGCCTGGGGGTATTCTTCGATTCACCATCCCTGCCGACTGGCGGCCAACAGACCACTTTGAACGCACCCATAGAACCGCTTCGTTTCCTCCTCGAACCCTTCGAAGCTCGCCGCTTCGCCAACCTCTGCGGACAATTCGACGAGCACCTGCGCTTGATCGAGCAACGCCTGGGCATCGAAATCCGCAACCGCGGCAACCAATTCGAACTGCTCGGCGCCAGCGCGAAAACCCATGCCGCCGAGCAGCTGCTGCAGCGCCTGTACCGCGAAACCAAGGCCACCGAGCTGTCGCCCGATCTGGTGCACCTGTTCCTGCAGGAATCCGGCATCGAGGAGCTGGTCAACCCCAGCGCCGAGCCGAGCGTCAGCCTGCGCACCCGCAAGGGCGTGATCCGCCCGCGCGGCGCCAACCAGCAGCGCTACGTCAAGTCGATCCTCGAGCACGACATCAACTTCGGCATCGGCCCGGCCGGCACCGGCAAGACCTACCTGGCCGTGGCTTGCGCGGTGGACGCCCTGGAGCGCGAGCAGGTGCGGCGCATCCTCTTGGTGCGCCCGGCGGTGGAAGCCGGCGAAAAGCTCGGCTTCCTGCCTGGCGACCTGTCGCAGAAGATCGATCCCTACCTGCGCCCCTTGTACGACGCGCTCTACGAGATGCTCGGCTTCGAGCAGGTGGCCAGGTTGATCGAGAAGCAGGTCATCGAGGTCGCGCCGCTCGCCTACATGCGCGGCCGCACCCTGAACAACAGCTTCATCATCCTCGACGAAAGCCAGAACACCACGCTGGAACAGATGAAGATGTTCCTCACCCGCATCGGCTTCGGCTCGACGGCGGTGATCACCGGCGACATCACCCAGGTCGACCTGCCGCGCGGCACGCGCTCGGGCCTGACCCATGTGATCGACGTGCTGCGTGAGGTACCGGGCATTGCCTTCACCCACTTCAAGTCCAAGGACGTGGTCCGCCACCCGCTGGTGCAGCGCATCGTCGAAGCCTACGAGCGCTACGACAACCGCCAGCACGGCAAGGTCGACGACGAGACGGACAACGACCATGCTTGAGCTGGACCTGCAAGTCGCCACCCAAGCCACCACCCCCAGCGCCAGCCAGTTCCGCCAGTGGTGCGAGCTGGCCCTGCGCCAGCGCAGCGCCGATTCCGAGCTGACCATCCGCCTGGTCGACGAGGCGGAAGCGCGCGAGCTGAACCACAGCTACCGGCACAAGGACTACGCCACCAACGTGCTGTCCTTCCCCGCCGAAGTGCCGGATGAGCTGCTCGACATCCCGCTGCTCGGCGACCTGGTGATCTGCGTTGCCGTGGTCGAGCGCGAGGCGGCGCAGCAGGGCAAGGCGCCGGAGGCGCACTGGGCGCACCTGGTGATCCACGGCTGCCTGCACCTGCTCGGCTACGACCACATCGAGGATGCCGAGGCCGAAGAGATGGAAGCCCTGGAACGGCAATTGCTAGCTGAGCTGGGTCACCCCGACCCCTACCGTGACGACGAATAAGAAAACACAGAGCACAGACATATGAGCGAAGATCGATCGAGCAACGGGCACAGGTCCTGGCTGGGAAAAATCACCCAGGCCTTTGCCCATGAGCCGAAGAACCGCCAGCAGCTTCTCGAGCTGCTGCGCGAAGCCCATCAGAACAAACTGCTCGACAGCGAGGCGCTGGCCATCGTCGAAGGCGCCATCCAGGTCGCCGACCTGCAGGTCCGCGACATCATGGTGCCGCGCTCGCAGATGGTCAGCATCAAGGCCGGCCACACGCCGCACGAATTCCTCCCGGCGATCATCGAATCCGCCCATTCGCGCTACCCGGTGTGCGGCGAGAGCCTCGACGACGTGATCGGCGTGCTGCTGGCCAAGGATCTGTTGCCGCTGGTGCTGCACGACAACAACCACGGTTTCAACCTCAAGGACCTGCTGCGCCCGGCCACCTTCGTGCCGGAGTCCAAGCGCCTCAACGTGCTGCTGCGCGAGTTCCGCGCCAACCACAACCACATGGCCATCGTCATCGATGAATACGGCGGCGTTGCCGGCCTGGTGACCATCGAGGACGTGCTCGAGCAGATCGTCGGCGACATCGAGGACGAGCATGACGTCGAGGAGGACAGCTACATCAAGCCGCTGCCCAGCGGCGACTTCCTGGTCAAGGCCCTGACGCCGATCGACAACTTCAACGAGGCCTTCAAGAGCCAGTTCAGCGACGACGAGTTCGACACCGTTGGCGGCCTGGTGATGAGCGCCTTCGGCCACCTGCCCAAGCGCAACGAAGTGACCGAGATCGGCGACTTCCGCTTCCGCATCCTCAGCGCCGACAGCCGCCGCGTCCACCTGTTGCGCCTGACCCCGCTGGAGCGCTGAGGCTCGACCGTGGGTTAGCGGCGCGAAACACCCCATCCTGCCGGCAGCGACAAGCTATGGGCGCCGCGTAACCCACCGGACGAAACCCAGGCCCGTCTCCGCTGGCGGGTTACGGCGCAACAGGCCATGCGCAGGCCGGCAAGACGCTACCATGCGCCTAACCCACCCTACGCGCTCCTCCCCGCTTCCGGCTTCTCCTAGCTTCCAGTACCCTTGCCCGCCTGACCCCACTCAAGGATTTCCGATGCGCTGGATCACCCGTCCCGGCTGGCCGGGCAACCTGCTGGCCCTGGCCGCCGGCGCCCTCACGCCGCTGACCCTCGCACCCTTCGATCTGTGGCCGCTGGCCCTGCTATCCCTCGCCCTGTTCTACCTCGGCCTGCGTCAACTGAGCCCGAAGCAGGCGCTGTGGCGCGGCTGGTGCTACGGCTTCGGCCTGTTCACCGCCGGCACCAGCTGGATCTACGTCAGCATCCACGACTACGGCGCCGCTTCGGCGCCGCTGGCAGCCTTCCTGACCATCGGCTTCAGCGCCGCCGTGGCCTTCTTCTTCGCCCTGCCGAGCTGGCTGTGGGCACGCTGGCTGCGGCGCAACGAAGCGCCATTGGCCGACGCCTTGGCCTTCGCCGCCCTGTGGCTGGCGCAGGAAGCCTTCCGTGGCTGGTTCCTCACCGGCTTCCCCTGGCTCTACGCCGGCTACAGTCAGCTCGCCGGGCCGCTGGCGGGGCTGGCGCCGGTCGGCGGCATGTGGCTGATCTCCTTCGTCCTGGCCCTCAGCGCCGCGCTGCTGGTCAACCTGGCCAGGCTGCGCGTGCGCCGGCTGTTCCTCGGCCTCGGCCTGGTCCTGCTGGTCGGCCCCTGGTTCGCCGGCCTGGCGCTCAAGGGCCATGCCTGGACCGTACCGGCCGGCGCGCCGCTGAGCGTCGCCGCCATCCAGGGCAATGTCGCCCAGCAACTGAAATGGGACCCCAAGCAGCTCGAAGCGCAGCTGGCGCTGTACCGCGACATGAGCCTGACGGCGCGCCCAACCGATTTGATCGTCTGGCCGGAAACCGCGGTGCCGGTGCTCAAGGAGTTCGCCGAAGGCTATCTCGGCGTGATGGGCCGTTTCGCCAATGACCGCCAGGCCGCGCTGATCACCGGCGTACCGATCCGCCAGCTCAACCCGCAGGGCGAGAAACGCTACTACAACGGCATCACCGTGCTCGGCCAGGGCCAGGGCAGCTATCTGAAGCAGAAGCTGGTGCCGTTCGGCGAGTACGTGCCGCTGCAGGAGGTGCTGCGCGGCCTGATCGCCTTCTTCGACCTGCCGATGTCCGATTTCGCCCGCGGCCCGACCGATCAGCCGCTGTTACAGGCCAAGGGCTACGCGATCGCACCCTATATTTGCTACGAAGTGGTCTATCCGGAATTCGCCGCCGGCCTCGCCGCGCAGAGCCAACTGCTGCTGACGGTGAGCAACGACACCTGGTTCGGCACCTCGATCGGCCCGCTGCAGCACCTGCAGATGGCGCAGATGCGTGCCCTCGAGGCCGGACGCTGGATGATCCGCGCCACCAACAATGGCGTCACCGCGCTGATCGACCCGTTCGGCCGCATCACCACGCAAATTCCGCAGTTCCAGCCGGGCGTGCTGTACGGCGAGGTGGTGCCGATGCAGCAGCTGACGCCCTACCTGTACTGGCGCGGCTGGCCGCTGGCGATCCTCTGTGCCCTGCTGTTCGCCTGGGCGCTACTGGCCAGCCGTATGGCCAAGACCCTGTAGCGCCCACGCCGGCTCAGCGGTAGAGCAGGTCCGTAGGGTGGATCACGCTTCACCGATCCACCTGACACACCCATCGGTGGATGGAAAAAACGCCATCCACCCTACCTGGGACTCGCCTCACTCATAGGCCAAGGGATAGACCAGCAGCCCCAGCACCTCGTTGAGCAGCATGCCGCTCTGCCACACCGCCTTGTTTTCCGGCAGCCAACCGCCGGCGGGGCGGCCGTTGGCCACGCCGAGGTAGCCGAACGGCGCGGCGACCACCTCGAAGCCGGCCCGCTCGAAGCACCAGCGCGCCCGCGGCATATGGTTGGCCTGGGTCACCAGCAGCACTCGGCGGATGCCCTGCTTTTGCAAGAGTTCAGCGCTGTAGCGCGCGTTTTCCCAGGTCGTCCGGCTCCGCCCCTCCTGCCAGCGCACACTCACGGCAAAGTCGCGGGCCAGCGTATCGGCCATCAACGCCGCCTCGCTGGGCGGCTCGCCGTAGTGCAGGCCGCCGCTGGTCAGCAGCGGCAGACCGCTGGCCCTGGCCAGGCGCGCGGCATAGCGCAGCCGCTCGATGGCCATCACACCCGGCTGATCGCCGCCCCAGGCCGGATCGGCCCGCTCGCGTCCGGAGCCGAGCACGACAATGGCATCGGCCTGTTGCGCCAGACCGCCCCACTGCGCTTCGGCCAGCGGCGGTTCGGTTTCCAGGACACGCGCCGACCATTCGACCATGATCGGCAGACTCATCAGCCACAAGCCGCCGCAGCCGAGGACGAAGCAAGCGCTCGCCAGCCGCGGAAAGCGTCGGCGCAACCACCAGGCCGCCAATAGCAGGACCAGCAGCAGGCCCGGCGGCAGCAGCAGTTGCTTGAAGATATAGCGAATCGGCATCGGACACCCCCTGAGTGTCCGCAGCCTAGCGGGGTTTGCTCGCGCGGAAAAGCTGCGAGCCGCAGGCCAAGCAGCCGCGAATCCCCTGTCCGGGCTGCCAGTCGGCCGGCGTACCGCACAGGGCACAGCACAGGCCTTGACGCCTCTTGAGCAGCGGTTTGGCCCGCCCCGGCACGCGGATGGTCGGGCGACTGCCATTACTGGCCGGCCGGGGCGGACGTAGGGGCTTGCGCTCGAGCAGCGCCAACTCCTCCGCCGCGGCGTGCCAGCCGCTCAGCCAGCGCAAGTCGTGGGCCATATAGGCCTGGATCAGTTCCACCTCGGCCGGGCTCAGGCCGCGCAACTCCAGCTCCCGGGGCACCTCGTCACGCAGGCGCACCGCGGTATCGGCCTCGTCCAGGGCCAGCGCGAGACGTTGCAACAGCCGCTCGTACAGGCCGCCTCCCGCATCCGCTCGCCGCAACTCAGCCATCCACCCACCTCACGCGGGGCGAAGTCGAACCGCCCCTGTTGAAAGCTTAGCGTCCACCTCCCGCACGGCGATGTGCCGCGACCAACGGCGGCGCCGGCCGGAGCCACGAGCAATCAGGGTTTCCCTCCACCAAGGGGGGTCATGTATGCTACGGCGCTTCCTGCAATTCCACCCGCAGCTCGGCCTCACGCCCGAAACGGCCAGCGGCCCGCGTGCCGGACACGCGTCCCGCCACAGGCCCGAGCTGCAACGGAATGAATCCTCTTTTTCAGCGCCAGTAACCATGCACGAACAGTATCAGCCCCGCGAAATCGAAGCCGCCGCCCAAACCCACTGGGATACGCAGAAATCCTTTGTCGTCAGCGAACAGCCAGGCAAGGACACCTTCTATTGCCTGTCGATGTTCCCCTACCCGAGCGGCAAGCTGCACATGGGCCACGTGCGCAACTACACCATCGGTGACGTGATCGCCCGCTACCAGCGCATGCAGGGCAAGAACGTGCTACAGCCGATGGGCTGGGACGCCTTCGGCATGCCGGCGGAAAACGCCGCGATGAAGAACAAGGTCGCGCCGGCCAAGTGGACCTACGAAAACATCGCTTACATGAAGACCCAGCTGAAATCGCTGGGCCTGGCCGTCGACTGGACCCGCGAAGTCACCACCTGCAAGCCGGACTACTACCGCTGGGAACAGTGGCTGTTCACCAAGCTGTTCGAGAAGGGCGTGATCTACCGCAAGAACGGTACCGTCAACTGGGACCCGGTGGACCAGACCGTGCTGGCCAACGAGCAGGTCATCGACGGTCGCGGCTGGCGTTCCGGCGCGCTGATCGAGAAGCGCGAAATCCCCATGTACTACTTCAAGATCACCGCCTACGCGGATGAGCTGCTGAGTAGCCTGGACGAGCTGGATGGCTGGCCGGAGCAGGTCAAGACCATGCAGCGCAACTGGATCGGCAAGAGCTTCGGCGCCGACATAATATTCGACTACGACGTCGCCAGCGTCGGTATCGAAGGCCAGCTGAAGGTCTACTCGACCCGCCCGGACACCCTGATGGGCGCCACCTACGTCGCTGTCGCCGCCGAGCACCCGCTGGCCCAGCGCGCCGCCGCGAAGAACCCCGAGATCGCCGCCTTTATCGCCGCATGCAAGGCCGGCTCCGTGGCCGAGGCCGACATGGCCACCATGGAGAAGAAGGGCATCGCCACCGGCGAGTACGTGATCCATCCGCTGAGCGGCGACAAGCTGCCGGTGTTCGTCGCCAACTACGTGCTGTGGGGCTACGGCGAAGGCGCGGTGATGGCCGTGCCGGCCCATGACGAGCGCGACTTCGAGTTCGCCCACAAGTACGGCCTGCCGGTCACCCAGGTCTACGCCGCCGCGGACAAGGCCTACGACGCCAGCCAGTGGCAAGCCTGGTACGGCGACAAGGACGGCCTGACCACCGTCAACTCCGGCAAGTACGACGGCCTCGACTTCACTGCCGCCTTCGACGCCATAGTCGCCGACCTGGAAGCCAGCGCCCACGGCGCGCGCAAGACCCAGTTCCGCCTGCGCGACTGGGGCATCAGCCGCCAGCGCTACTGGGGCTGCCCGATCCCGATCATCCATTGCGACAGCTGTGGCGACGTGCCGGTACCGGACGAGCAGCTGCCGGTGGTGTTGCCGGAAGACGTGGTGCCGGACGGCGCCGGTTCGCCGCTGGCGCGCATGCCGGAGTTCTACCAGTGTCAGTGCCCGAAATGCGGCGGCGCGGCCAAGCGCGAAACCGACACCATGGACACCTTCGTCGAGTCGTCCTGGTACTACGCGCGCTACGCCTCGCCGCAATACAGCGGCGGCTTGGTCGACCCGGCCGCGGCCAACCACTGGCTGCCGGTGGACCAGTACATCGGCGGCATCGAACACGCCATCCTCCATCTGCTCTACGCGCGCTTCTTCCATAAGCTGATGCGCGACGAAGGCCTGGTGTCATCCAATGAGCCGTTCAAGAACCTGCTGACCCAGGGCATGGTGGTCGCCGAGACCTACTACCGCATGCTGGATAACGGCGGTAAGGACTACTTCAACCCGGACGACGTCGAAGTCGAGCGCGACGCCAAGGGCAAACACATCAGCGCCAAGCTGATCAGCGACGGCCTGCCGGTGGAAATCGGCGGCACCCAGAAGATGTCCAAGTCGCTGAACAACGGCGTCGACCCGCAATCGATGATCGACGCCTACGGCGCCGACACCTGCCGCCTGTTCATGATGTTCGCCTCGCCGCCAGACATGAGCCTGGAATGGTCCGACTCCGGGGTTGAGGGCGCCAGCCGCTTCCTCCGCCGCGTCTGGCGCCTGGCCCACAGCCACGTCAGCGCCGGCCTGCCGGGCGTGCTGAACAAGGCTGCGCTGAGCGATACGCAGAAGGAGGTGCGCCGCGCCATCCACCTGGCGATCAAACAGGCCAGCACCGATGTCGGCCAGTTCCACAAGTTCAACACCGCCATCGCCCAGGTGATGACCCTGATGAACGTGCTGGAGAAGGCGCCCACCGCCAGCGCCCAGGACCGCGCGCTGCTGCAGGAAGGTCTGGAAGCCGTGACCCTGCTGCTCGCACCGATCACCCCGCACATCAGCCATGAGCTGTGGCAGCGCCTCGGCCATAGCAATGCGGTCATCGATGCACCCTGGCCGGCGGTCGATGCCAGCGCCCTGGTGCAGGACAGCCTGCAACTGGTCATCCAGGTCAACGGCAAGCTGCGTGGCCAGATCGAAGTGGCGGCCAATGCCTCGCGCGAGGAAGTCGAGGCGGCGGCGCGGCAGAACGAAGGCGTGCTGCGCTTCACCGGCGGCCTGACGATCCGCAAGGTCATCGTCGTACCTGGCAAGCTGGTCAACATAGTCGCCAGTTGATTACCCTCTGCAGCCGGCCTCGCCGCCGCTGCAGAGAAGCGCTTCAGGTGTCGCGGCCGCCAGCCGGCAGCGACCCACATGGATAAGGGGATAACACCATGCTCAAACGGAATCTGATGGTAGTGGGCCTGGCCGCCCTGCTCAGCGCGTGCGGCTTCCAACTGCGCGGCACCGGCGACACCCAGTTCGCCCTCACCGAACTCAACGTCACCGCCCGCAATGCCTATGGCAGCACCGTCAAACTGGTGCGCGAGGTGCTGGAGGACAACGACGTCAAGGTCTCTGCCGGGGCGCCCTACACCCTGGTGCTGGCCCGCGAAGGCGAAACCCAGCGCGCCGTCAGCTACACCAGCAACGCCCGCAGCGCCGAATATGAGCTCAGTCTGGCGCTCGACTACGAACTGCGCGGTGTCAACGACCTGCTGCTGAGCAACGACAAGCTGGAAGTGCAGAAGGTCTACGTGCAGGACGACAACAACCTGGTCGGCTCCGGCCAGGAAGCCGCTCAGCTGCGCGAGGAAATGCGCCGCGACCTGGTGCAGCAGCTGGCCCAGCGCCTGCAACAGGTCACCCCGGCCCAGCTCGATCAGCTGCAGGCGACCGCCGCAGCCAAGGCCCAGGCAGAAGCCGAGGCCGTGGAAGCCGCGCGCAAGGCTCAGGCCGAGCAGCCGCAGCAATCGCCGCTGCAACTGCCGATCAAGCTGCAGTAAGCCATCCGGGGCCGCCAGCGCGGCCCCGTTCGCCTCTTCGCCATGAAGCTCAATCCCGCGCAACTCGGCAAACACCTGCAAGCCAGCCTGGCCCCGGTCTATGTGGTCAGCGGCGACGAACCGCTGCTGTGCCAGGAGGCCGCCGACGCCATCCGCGCCGCCTGCCGCAGTCAGGGCTTCAGTGAGCGCCAGGTCTTCAACGCCGAAGCCAACTTCGATTGGGGCCTGCTCTACGAGGCCGGCGCCAGCCTCTCGCTGTTCGCCGAGAAACGCCTGCTGGAACTGCGCATCCCCAATGGCAAGCCCGGCGACAAGGGCACCGCCGCCCTGCTGGAATACCTGGCGCGGCCGCCGGAAGACACCCTGCTGCTGATCAGCCTGCCGAAGCTCGATGGCAGCGCGCAGAAGACCAAGTGGGCCAAGGCACTGATCGAGGGGCCGCAGACGCAGTTCGTGCAGGTCTGGCCGATCGAGGTCGCGCAACTGCCGCAGTGGATCCGCCAGCGTCTGGCCCAGGCCGGCCTGGCCGCCACTCAGGAGGCCGTCGAGCTGATCGCCGCGCGGGTCGAGGGTAACCTGCTGGCCGCCGCCCAGGAGATCGAGAAGCTCAAGCTGCTCGCCGAAGGCGGCCAGATCGACGCCAGCACGGTCCAGGCGGTGGTCGCCGACAGCGCCCGCTTCGATGTGTTCGGCCTGATCGACGCGGCCCTCAACGGCGAGGCCGCCCACGCCCTGCGCACCCTCGAAGGATTGCGCGGCGAAGGGGTGGAAACCGCGGTGATCCTCTGGGCCCTGGCCCGCGAGTTGCGCCTGCTGGCCGGCCTGGCCCAGCAGCATGGCCAAGGCGTGCCACTGGACAAGGCCTTCGCCGCCGCACGCCCGCCGGTCTGGGACAAGCGCCGGCCACTCCTCGGCAAGGCCCTGCAACGCCACAGCGCCGCGCGCTGGGGGCAACTGCTGCAGGACGCCCAGCAGATCGACGCGCAAATCAAGGGCCAGGCCGCCGGCGATCCCTGGACCAGCCTCAGCCGCTTGACCCTGCTGCTGGCCGGCAAGCGCCTGACGCTGCCCAACGCCTAGACCCCGCCCTGGACTTTTCCGCCCGCCCGGCCGATGATCCGCGCGCCGGCGCCCCGCTGGCTCCGCATGAGGAATGTCCATGGCGAAGAAATCCGCCCACGGCCCGAACAAGGCCAAAGCCCTGATCGCCCAACCACTGTTTCGCTGTCGCCAGCAGCGCGCGAAAAAAGGCAAAGGCAGCTACCACCGCGAAGCCTCCCACTGGGAGGCTTCGTCGCTTCTGGCGGCCTGAAGCGCCGTGCGGCGGCCGCAGCTCCAGCCCGCCGTGGTAAGGTGGCCGCTGGCAACAACGCTGTGAGATTTCTTCATGCTGAAACAGCCCTTGCGCGGCCTGAGCTGCGCCGCCCTGAGCCTGCCCCTGAGTTTGCTCGCCGCCTGCGCCGAAGCGCCGGCCCAGACCGTCATCCCACCGACTGCTTCGGCCAACGCCAGCGCCCAGAGCAAGCCGCAGGCCAGCCTCCAACCGACCGCCCCGCTTCCGGCCCAGAGCTTTGCCGCCTGGCGCGACCAGTTGCGCCAGGAAGCCGTGCGCGCCGGCATCAGCGCCAGCCTGTTCGACCGCGCCTTTGCCGGCGTCACCCTCGACCCGTCGGTGGTCGCCGCCGATAGCAGCCAGCCGGAATTCACCCGCCCGGTGTGGGCATACCTCGACAGCGCCGTGTCGCCGGCCCGTATTGCCCGTGGCCAGGCGCTGATCGCGCAGAACCAGAACACCTTCATGCAGATCCAGCAGCGCTATGGCGTGCCGGAAGAAGTGCTGGTGGCGATCTGGGGCATGGAAAGCGCCTTCGGCAGCCACATCGGCAACCACAACGTGATCCGTTCGCTCGCCACCCTGGCCTACGAAGGCCGCCGCCAGGCGTTCTGGCGCGAACAGCTGCTGGCCGCCCTGCAGATCCTCCAGCATGGCGATATCAACCCCGAGCGGCTGATCGGCTCCTGGGCTGGCGCCATGGGCCAGACCCAGTTCATGCCGACCACCTACAACCAGCACGCGGTGGACTTCGACGGCGACGGCCGCCGCGACCTGTGGAACTCCTCGGCCGATGCCCTGGCTTCCGCCGCCCACTACCTGAGCAATTCCGGCTGGCAAGCCGGCCAGCCCTGGGGGTTCGAGGTGCGCCTGCCGAGCGGCTTCGACTACAGCCTGGCCGATCCCGACAACCGCCGCAGCCTGGCCGAATGGGCCGCACTGGGGGTCAAGCCGCTCGGCGGCGCCCTCGCGCCGACGTCGGCCGGTGAATCCGCCACCCTGCTGCTGCCCGCCGGCCACCGCGGCCCGGCCTTCCTCCTGCTGAACAACTTCCGCAGCATCCTGCGCTACAACAACTCCTCATCCTACGCCCTGGCGGTCGGCCTGCTGTCCGACGGCTTGCGCGGCGGCAGCGGCCAAGTGCAGGCCGCCTGGCCGCGCGACGACCGCCAACTGGGCCGCAGCGAGCGCATCGAACTGCAGGAACGCCTGAGCCAGCAGGGCTTCGAGCCCGGCGCCGCCGACGGTATCATCGGCGCCAACACGCGCAAGGCCGTGCGTGCCCTTCAGCAGCGCCTCGGCGAACCCGCCGACGGCTACCCGAGCCTGGAATTGCTCGAGCAACTGCGCGCCAAGCGCTGATCGATCGGCAATAAAAAGGGCGGCCCGCGGGTCGCCCTTTTTTATTGCCGCCATGCCTCAGCTTTTGACGCCATGCGCCTGCTGGTCGGCATGGTAGGAGGAACGCACCAGCGGCCCGGAGGCGACGTGCTTGAAGCCCATCTTCGCGCCTTCCTCGGCGAACCAGGCGAAGGTGTCCGGATGGACGAAGCGCTGCACCGGCAGGTGGCTACGCGACGGCTGCAGGTACTGGCCGAGGGTGAGCATGTCGATGTCGTGCTCGCGCATGCGCTGCATGACCTCGATGACTTCCTCGTCGGTCTCGCCGAGGCCGAGCATCAAGCCGGACTTGGTCGGCACGTGCGGCACGCGCTTCTTGAAGTTCTCCAGCAGGTCCAGCGACCACTCGAAGTCCGAACCCGGGCGCGCGGCCTTGTACAGGCGCGGCACGGTTTCCAGATTGTGGTTGAACACATCCGGCGGCTCCTGCTCGGTGATCGCCAGGGCCACGTCCATGCGCCCGCGGTAGTCCGGCACCAGGGTTTCCAGCTGGACGCCCGGCGACAGCTTGCGGATCTCGCGCAGGCAGTCGACGAAGTGCTGGGCGCCGCCGTCGCGCAGGTCGTCGCGGTCCACCGAGGTAATCACCACGTACTTCAGGCGCAGGTCGGCGATGGCCACCGCGAGGTTCTTCGGCTCGTCCAGATCCAGCGGCTTCGGCCGGCCGTGGCCGACGTCGCAGAACGGGCAACGGCGGGTGCAGATGTCGCCCATGATCATGAAGGTGGCCGTACCGCCGGAGAAGCATTCACCGAGGTTCGGGCAGGAGGCTTCCTCGCAGACGCTGTGCAGCTTGTGCTTACGCAGCAGCTGCTTGATGCGGTCGACCTCCGGGGACACCGGAATGCGCACGCGGATCCAGTCCGGCTTCTTCGGCAGCTCTTCGGTGGGCAGGATCTTCACCGGAATGCGCGCGACCTTCTCGGCCCCGCGCAGCTTGACGCCGGCTTCCACTTTGGCCGGTTTGCCGGCGCTTTCCACAGTACTCATCAGTATTCGAGTCCGCCCGCGAGGGTCTTCTGTTCAGCGTAATCGAGGTGGTGGACAAGCTGCGCACGCAGTCGGGCACTCACCTCGGCGATCTCTCTCGGCCCGACCAGATCGCGCAACTGGGTCATGGCCATGTCCGCATACCCGCAGGGGTTGATGCGCCGAAAGGGTTCCAGGTCCATGTCCACGTTCAGGGCCAGGCCATGGAAGGAGCGACCGTTGCGGATGCGCAGGCCGAGTGAGGCGATCTTCGCCCCGTCCACATACACACCCGGCGCATCGGCCTTGGCCAGCGCCGTGACGCCGTAGTCGGCCAGCGTGGCGATGATGCTGCGCTCGATGCGGCTGACCAGCTCGCGCACGCCGAGGCCGCCGCGGCGCACATCCAGCAGCAGGTAAGCGACCAGCTGGCCGGGACCATGGTAGGTCACTTGGCCGCCACGATCGACCTGCACCACCGGAATATCTCCGGGAAACAGCAGGTGCTCGGCCTTGCCGGCCTGGCCCTGGGTAAACACCGGCAGGTGCTGCAACAACCAGACCTCGTCCGGGGTATCCGCTCCGCGCTGGCTGGTGAATCGCTGCATCGCCTGCCAGGTCGGCTCGTAAGGCACCAGGCCGAGCTCGCGAAAGCCCAGCACCAGGCCGCTCATCAAAGCACCATGTGCACGCGGCCGGTGGCGCGCAGGTCGCTGTTCAGGGCTTCCAGCTGTTCGATGCCGGTGGCGGTGATCAACAGCTGCACGGTCTGGTAGCGGCCATTGCGGCTGTCGCGCAGCACCAGGGTGCCAGTATCGAGGTCCGGCGCATGGCGCTGGAGGATCTCGATGACCAGCGCGACGAAACCTTCGCCGGCGTCACCGATCACCTTGATCGGGTAGCGCTCGCAGGGGAATTCGATGGTGATGTTTTGGATATCGGTATCGGTCATGGCGGCGAACTCGTGATCCGCGGAGCCAGTACCCCTCCGGCCGCTTTTGGAGGCCAGGGGGGCGCTAGTCAGCAACTCGGGTGAACAGACTTCAGTTGAACAGGCCGTAGAAGAACAGGCGGATGCTATCCCACAGACGACGGAACAGGCCACCCTCGTCGACGTTCTGCAGCGCAATCAGGTCGGCGCTCTTGACCACTTGGTCGCCCATCTTGACCTCGACCTTGCCGATCACGTCGCCCTGCTTGATCGGCGCGATCAGTTGCGGGTTCATGCTCATGCTGGCCGCCAGGTTCTTCAGCTGGCCCTTGGGCATGCTCAGGGTCAGGTCCTCGGCCAGGCCGGCCTTGATCTGCCGCTCGGCGCCCTTCCACACCGGCGCTTGCGCCAGTTCGGTGCCTTTCTGGTAGAAGGTGCGGGTTTCGAAGAAGCGGAAGCCGTAGGTCAGCAGCTTCTGGGTTTCGGCGGCGCGCGCTTGTTCGCTGTTGGTGCCGAAGACCACGGCGATCAGGCGCATGTTGTCACGCACGGCCGACGCCACCAGGCAGTAACCGGCCTCGTCGGTGTGCCCGGTCTTCAGGCCGTCGACGGTCTTGTCACGCCACAGCAGCAGGTTGCGGTTGGGCTGCTTGATGTTGTTCCAGAGGAACTCTTTCTGCGAATAGATGGCGTAGTGCGCCGGATCTTCATAGATGATCGCGCGGGCCAGACGGGCCATGTCGTGGGCCGTGGAGTAGTGCTCCGGGTCCGGCAGGCCGGTGGCGTTCATGAAGTGGCTGCCGGCCATGCCGAGGGTGCCCGCGGTGGTGTTCATCATGTCGGCGAAGGCATCTTCGCTGCCGGCGATGTGCTCGGCGACCGCGACGCTGGCGTCGTTGCCGGACTGGATGATGATGCCGTGCAGCAGATCGCCGAGGGTCACCTGGGTGCCGACCTGGATGAACATGCGTGAGCCGCCGGTGCGCCAGGCGTGCTCGCTGACGGTGACCTGGTCGCTCTCGCCGATCTGGCCCTTGCGGATTTCCAGGGTGGCGATGTAGGCGGTCATCAGCTTGGTCAGGCTGGCCGGCGGCAGACGTTGGTCACCGTTGTTTTCCACCAGCACGTTGCCGCTGGCGGCATCCATCAGCACATAGGCTTTGGCCGCCAACTGCGGCGCCGCCGGCATCGCCTGCTCGGCAGCCCAGGCGGTGGGCGTGAGGATCAACAAGGCTGGCAGCAGCAGGCGTTTGGCAAAGGTGGTGATGTTCATCCGTCTCTCTGTGATTCTCAAATGTAAAAGCGTGCCCAGGCGGGCAAGGTCGGGTCAGCCGTCACTCCGGCTTGACCAAGGTCGGCTGGCCGAGCTTGGCCAGTCGCACACTGTCTTGAAGTTGCAGGGCCTCATCCTGAGTGCCGATCGGCCCCAGGCGCACCCGATGCAGGATTTGCTGGTTGCGCACCACCGAGCTGATAAACACCGGCGCACTCACCGTCCCGCTCAGCTTGGCCTTGAGGAGCTCGGCAGCGTCCGGATTGGCGAAGGCTGCCACTTGGAGATACAGGCCAGAGGCTCCGACTGAAGCGTTTTTTTTTGCGTCGATCTGCACCGGCACGACGGCCGCGGCATGCTGCTGCGGCGGCGGCGTGTACTGCTCGATCGGCGCGCTGGCGACCTGCGCCACCGGCTGCGGCTGCACCTGAACCCGCTGCGGCTGTGCCAGCACCATCGGCACCGGCTTGCCCTGCTGGGCCCACCACTGATGTGGATCGATGCCCTCGACCTTGACCCGCGCGGTGCCGACTTCGGCGTAACCGAGCTTCTTCGCCGCGGCGAAGGACAGGTCGATGATGCGGTCGGAATAGAACGGCCCGCGGTCGTTGACCCGCAGGATCACGCTCTTGCCATTGTCCAAGTTGGTGACCCGCACGTAACTGGGCAGCGGCAACGTCTTGTGCGCCGCACTCATGCCGTAGAGGTCGTATTTCTCGCCGTTGGCGGTGGCCTGGCCGTGGAACTTGGTGCCGTACCAGGAGGCGGTGCCGACCGCCTTGTAGCTGCGCGCGTCGTTCAGCGGGTAGTAAGTCTGCCCCAACACGGTGTAGGCGTTGGCCTTGTAGGCGCCGTAATGCGGCATCGGCACGGCATCGGGAATCCGTGACACGTCGACCTCCCACCAGGGCGCGCCGTCCCGGTGCGGGCGGTTGTAATCGACCGGACCGGACAGCCCGCCGCCCGCCGGCAGCGGCTGCGGCGCCTGGCTGGTCGAGCAGCTGGCCAGCAGCAGCGCCAGGGCGCCGTAAGCCGCCAATCGGGTCGGCAATGCTTGCATCACTTGCTGCTCCGTGCTTTCACCAGTGCCTCGGACAGTTGATAGACCGCCATGGCGTACATCGCGCTGCGATTATAACGAGTGATTACATAAAAGTTCGGCAAACCCAGCCAGTACTCCGCCCCGGCCTCACCTTCCAGACGGAAGGCGGTGACCGCCAGCTCATCGCGCAGCGCTTCATGGCTGGCCCAGCCGAGGGCGCGCAGCTCGCCGACCGTCTTCAGCGGATCCAGGCCCGGGCTCAGGCCCGAATCGGCCTGCTCGCCGCTGACCTTGGCGGTACTGACCACTGGCTCGCCGGTCACCCAGCCATGGCGCTTGAAGTAGCTGGCGACGCTGCCGATGGCATCGTCCGGATCGCTCCAGATGTTGATGTGGCCATCGCCGTCGAAGTCCACCGCGTAGGCGCGGAAGCTGCTCGGCATGAATTGCGGCAGGCCCATGGCGCCGGCGTAGGAACCCTTCAGCGTCAGCGGATCGACCTGCTGCTCGCGGGCCAGGAGGAGGAACTGCTTGAGTTCCTTGCGGAAGAACTCGGCGCGCGGCGGATAGTCGAAGCCCAGGGTCGACAGCGCGTCTATCACCCGGAAGCCGCCGGTATTGCCGCCGTAGAAGGTCTCCACGCCGATGATGGCGACGATGACCTGCGCCGGCACCCCGTACTCGCGCTCGGCGCGGGCCAGGCTGGCCTCGTGTTCGCGCCAGAACGCCACGCCATTGGCGATGCGCTTGTCGGTGATGAAGATCGGCCGGTAGTCCTTCCACGGCTTGACCCGCTCGGCCGGGCGCGAGATGGCATCGAGAATGCTCTGCTTGCGCTCGACCTCATTGAACAGGCTGATCAGCTGTTCGCCGGCAAAACCATAATCGCGGGTCATCTCGGCGACGAACTCGGCGACCTGCGGCGAGCCCTCATAATCGGCCGCCAGCAGCGGCTGAGCCAACCCGATCATGCCCGCGAAGCCGACCCAATGTGCACTTCGAGCAGCCCAACGCCGCAGTACTCGCATTAAATTCCCCATCAAACCTGAGCGATCCATTTACGGTGCGTGTGGATCGCCATTAAAAGCCCAAACCCTGACAGCAGCGTCACCAGGTGAGTTCCGCCGTAACTAATAAAGGGCAAGGGCACCCCCACCACCGGCAACAGGCCACTGACCATGCCGATGTTCACGAATACATAGACGAAGAAGGTCATCGTCAGACTGCCGGCCAACAGCTTACCGAACAGTGTCTGGGCCTGCACTGTGATCGCCAGGCCACGCCCGATCAAGAGCAAATAAACCAGCAGCAACAAACAGATACCGACCAGGCCGAACTCTTCGCCGAGCACCGCAATGATAAAGTCCGTATGGCTTTCCGGCAAAAAATCCAGGTGCGACTGGGTGCCGAGCAGCCAGCCCTTGCCGAACACGCCGCCGGAGCCGATCGCCGCCTTCGACTGGATGATGTTCCAGCCGGTGCCCAGCGGATCGCTCTCCGGATCGAGGAAGGTCAGCACCCGCTGCTTCTGGTACGCGTGCATGACGAAGAACCACATGGCCACCGCCACCGGCACCACCGCCGCCACCGCGCCGAGAATCCAGCGCCACTGCAGGCCACCGATGAACAACACGAACATCCCGGAGGCGAGGATCAGCAACGCGGTGCCGAGGTCGGGCTGACGCACGATCAGCGCGAACGGCACGACGATCAGCGCCAGACACAGCGCAACGTGCCTGAGCTTCGGCGGCAGGCTGCGCTTGGCCAGGTACCAGGCGATGGTCGCCGGCATGAGGATCTTCATGAATTCGGCGGGCTGGAAGCGAATCACCCCGGGGATGTTGATCCAGCGCGTGGCGCCCATGGCGTTGTGGCCCATCACCTCGACCACCACCAGCAGGCCGACGCCGATCACATAGCCGAGCGGCACCCAGCGCGCCAGGAAGCGCGGCTCGAACTGGGCGATGACGATCATGCCGAGGATGCCGAGGCCGAAGGACGAGGCCTGCTTGATCAGCAGGTCCCAGTTCTTGCCGCTGGCCGAATACAACACGAACAGGCTGCCGGCGGCGAGGATCAACAGCAGCAGCAACAGCGGGCCGTCGATGTGCAGGCGTTGCAGCAGGCTCGAGCGGCGGCGCAGCACGTCCTCGCTGGACAGGGTGCGGTCGAAGTTGCTGTTCATCGGCTGGCACTCATATTGTCGGCGTCCGGCTGCGGCAGGCGGTATTCGGGTTTCAGCTGGCCGTCCGTGCCGAGCAGCCAGGCGTCCATCACCTGCTTGACCACCGGCGCGGCGACCCCGGAGCCGGACTCGCCGTTCTCGACCATCACCGCGACGGCGATTTTCGGGTTGTCCGCCGGCGCGAAGCCGATGAACAGCGCATGGTCGCGATGGCGTTCCTGCACCTTGGAGCGGTCGTACTTCTCGCCCTGCTTGATCGCCACCACCTGTGCGGTACCGCTCTTGCCGGCGATCCGGTAGACCGCCGAGTCGCCGACCTTGCGCGCGGTGCCGCGGGCGCCGTGCATCACCTGTTCCATGCCGTTGCGGCCGTAATCCCAGAATTTCGGATCATGCAGGATGATGTCCGGCAGCGGATTGGGGTCGACCGGCGGCTGGCCTTCGATGGTCTTGGCCAGGTGCGGGCGAATCCACTTGCCGTGGTTGGCCACCAGCGCGGTGGCCTGCGCCAGCTGCAGCGGCGTGGCCTGCATGTAGCCCTGGCCGATACCGAGAATCAGCGTCTCGCCGGGGAACCAGGGCTGGCGATAGCGGCCGCGCTTCCAGTCGCGCGACGGCATCAAGCCGGCGGATTCCTCGAACATGTCCAGCGACACCCGCTGGCCGAAGCCGAAACGGCTCATGTAGCTATGCAGGCGGTCGATGCCCATCTTGTGCGCGAGGTCGTAAAAGTAGGTGTCGTTGGAACGCATGATGGCCATTTCCAGATTCACCCAGCCATCGCCGGTGCGGTTCCAGTTGCGGTACTTGTGCTCGTAATTGGGCAGCTGATAGAAGCCCGGATCGAACACCCGCGAGGCCGGGGTCACCACCCCGGCATCCAGGCCGGAGATCGCCACCATCGGCTTGACCGTCGAGCCCGGCGGGTAAAGACCGCGCAACACCCGGTTGAACAGTGGCCGGTCGATGGAATCGCGCAACCCGGAATAGGCCTTGAAGCTGATGCCGGTGACGAACAGATTGGGGTCGAAGCTCGGCTGGCTGACCATCGCCAGCACTTCGCCGCTGTTCGGATCGAGCGCCACCACCGCGCCGCGGCGGCCGCCGAGGGCCTGTTCGGCGGCCCCCTGCAGCTGGACGTCGAGGCCCAGGACCAGGTCGTCGCCGGGAATCGGGTCGGTGCGCTTGAGCACCCGCAGCACGCGGCCGCGGGCGTTGGTTTCCACTTCCTCGTAACCGACCTTGCCGTGCAACTGGTCCTCGTAGAAGCGCTCGATACCGGTCTTGCCGATATGGTGGGTGCCGCTGTAGTTGACCGGATCGAGGACCTTGAGCTCCGCTTCGTTGATCCGCCCGACATAGCCGACCGAGTGGGCGAAGTGCTCGCCCTGCGGGTAATGGCGCACCAATTGGGCGACCACCTCGACCCCCGGCAGGCGGAACTGATTGACCGCGACGCGGGCGATCTGCTCCTCGGACAGCTCGAACAGGATCGGCACCGGCTCGAACGGCCGCCGCCCCTGCTTCATGCGCTTCTCGAACAGCGCGCGATCCTCCGGGGGCAGCTGCAGCACTTCGACTATCACATCGAGCACCTGGCGCCAGTCGCCGGCGCGCTCGCGGGTGACGCTGAGGCTGAAGCTCGGGCGGTTGTCGGCAATCACCACGCCGTTGCGGTCGAAGATCAGCCCGCGGGTCGGCGGAATCGGCTGGACATGGACGCGGTTGTTCTCCGACAGTGTCGAGTGGTACTCGTACTGGATCACCTGCAGGTAGTACTGGCGGGCGATCAGCACGACCGTCAGCAGGCCCACGGCGATGGCGCCGACGATCACCCGCGCGCGCACCAGACGGGCGTCTTTCTCGTGGTCTTTGAGGTGAATCGGCTGCGGCATCGGCGACTGCGGAACTACTTGTGATAAGGGTGCCCGGACAGAACCGTCCAGGCGCGATAAATCTGCTCACCGATCAGGATGCGCACCAGCGGATGCGGCAGGGTCAGCGGCGACAACGACCAGCGCTGCTCGCTGCGCGCCTGCACCTCAGGCGCCAGGCCCTCGGGACCGCCGACCATCAGGTTGACCGTGCGTGCGTCCAGGCGCCAGCGTTCCAGCTCGACGGCCAGCTGCTCGGTGCTCCAGGGCTTGCCGCCGACCTCCAGGGTCACCACCTTCTCGCCCGGCTGCACCTTGGCCAGCATGGCCTCGCCTTCCTGGCGGATCAGCCGCGCCACATCGGCATTCTTGCCGCGGGTGTGCAGGGGGATTTCCACCAGTTCCAGCGGCAGCTCGGCGGGCAGGCGCTTGACGTATTCCCGCCAGCCCTCCTCGACCCAGCCCGGCATGCGCGAGCCGACGGCGATCAGACGCAGACGCAAGGGATGCCCTTATTCCTGTTCCGGCAGATGGTGCGCGCGGCTCTGTTCGGCACCCTGCCACAGGCGTTCGAGGTCGTAGAACTGGCGGGTGGCGACCTGCATCACGTGCACCACCACATCGCCGAGGTCGAGCAGGGCCCATTCGCCGCCGTCCAGACCTTCGCTGCCGAGCGGGCGCACGCCCTGCTCCTTGACCTTCTCCAGCACGTTGTCGGCGATGGATTTGACGTGCCGGCTGGAGGTGCCGCTGGCGATCACCATGTAATCGGTGACGCTGGTCTTGCCGCGCACATCGATGGTGGTGATTTCCGCGGCCTTGATGTCTTCCAGGGCGGCGACAGCCAGTTTGACCAGCTCTTCGCTCTGCATGGTTTTTTTGCTCATAGGTAACTCGGGGCTCTCATGTTCAGTTCGGCGCACGGTACAGACCGTGCGTATGGATATAGGCCAGCACCGCATCGGGCACCAGGAACCGCGCGGAGCGGCCACTGGCCAGCAGCTGGCGGATCTGGGTGGCGGACACCGCCAGCGGCGTCTGCCAGGCGAAGACAATTTGCCCGGCCGGCCCGTCGATGGCCTGTGGATCATTGTTGCTACGCGCCGCGAGCAGGTCGCGCAGGGCTTCCGGCGCCTCGCTGTCGGCATCCGGGCGCTGCAGCACCAGCAGATGGCAGTGCTCGAGCAATTCCGCCCAGCGATGCCAGGTCGGCAGCCCGCAAAAGGCATCCCAACCCAGCAGCAGAAACAGCTGGTCGTCGGCGTCTAACTCGGCGCGCAGGGACTCCAGGGTGTCGATGCTGTAGGACGGCTTGTCGCGCCGCAGTTCGCGGTCATCGACCCGCAGCGACGCCTCCCCCTGCACCGCCAGCTCGACCATCGCCAGTCGATCCGCCGCCGACACCTGCGGGGTGTCGCGATGCGGCGGCCGCGCGCTGGGAATCAGGCGCAGCTCGTCGAACTGGAACTCTTCGGCGATCTCCAGTGCGCCACGCAGGTGGCCGATGTGCACGGGATCGAAAGTGCCGCCGAAGATGCCGATGCGCCGGGCCATCAGGTGCGGATGTGTCCGTCGCCGAACACCACGTACTTCTCGCTGGTCAGGCCGTCCAGGCCGACCGGACCGCGGGCGTGCAGCTTGTCGGTGGAAATGCCGATTTCCGCCCCTAGCCCGTACTCGAAGCCGTCGGCGAAGCGCGTCGAGGCGTTGACCATCACCGAGGCAGAGTCCACTTCGGTGAGGAAGCGCCGCGCATCGCTGAAGTTCTCGGTGATGATCGCGTCGGTGTGCTGCGAGCCGTAGCGGTTGATGTGCTCGATGGCCTGCTCCAGGCCGTCGACGATGCGGATCGACAGGATCGGCGCGTTGTACTCGGTGCGCCAGTCTTCCTCGGTCGCCTCGAGCACGTCAGCGCCGAGCAGCGCGCGGGTCGCTGCGTCACCGCGCAGTTCCACGCCCTTGTCGCGGTAGATCGCCGCCAGCGGCGGCAGCACGCGGGCGGCGATGCCTTCGTGCACCAGCAGGGTTTCCATGGTGTTGCACGGCGCGTAGCGCTGGGTCTTGGCGTTGTCGGCGACACGAATGGCCTTGTCGAGGTCGGCGGCAATGTCGATGTACACATGGCAGATGCCATCGAGGTGCTTGATCACCGGCACCTTGGCATCGCGACTGATGCGCTCGATCAGGCTCTTGCCACCGCGCGGGACGATCACGTCGACGAACTCCGGCATGCTGATCAGCGCACCGACGGCGGCGCGATCGGTGGTTTCCACCACCTGCACGGCGGCAGCCGGCAGGCCGGCTTCGGCCAGACCGAGCTGGATGCAGCGGGCGATCGCCTGGTTGGAATGGATCGCCTCCGAGCCGCCGCGCAGGATGGTCGCGTTGCCGGACTTCAGGCACAGGCTGGCGGCGTCGATGGTCACGTTCGGCCGTGACTCGTAGATGATGCCGATCACCCCGAGCGGCACGCGCATCTTGCCGACCTGGATGCCCGACGGCAGGAAGCGCATGTCGCGAATTTCGCCGATCGGGTCGGGCAGCGTGGCGACCTGGCGGAGACCTTCGATCATCTCGTCGATGCGCGCCGGCGTCAGCGCGAGGCGGTCGAGCATCGCCGGCTCCAGGCCGTTGGTGCGGCCGTTGGCCAGGTCTTTCTCGTTGGCGACGGTCAGTTCGGCGCGGGCGGCGTCGAGCGCCGCGGCGGCTGCGTGCAGGGCGCGGTTCTTCTGCGCGGTGCTGGCGCGGGCGAGCACCCGCGAGGCTTCGCGCGCTGCGCGGCCCAGGCGGGTCATGTAGTCGAGCACGGACTCGGTCATGGTCTCGGAGGTCTGGCGTTGGGAAAAGTGGCTGATTATAGCGAGCGCACCGGCCCACGCCCAGCGGCGCCGGGCGGATGGTCAACAAGCCGTCGCCGCCGCCCCCGGCGTAACACTGCCGCCGGCCGCCACAGGCCAGACAGTGACAGCCGCCGCGCCATGCCGGCCGAAGGTTGGGTAACCAAAATCGCCGCCGCCGCTTACCTTCAAGCTAGCCCCACCACCGGCGCAGTTTGCGCCCCTTCGTCAGCCGGACGACAAGAACAACAGCCCCGCGCCGGAGTGTTCGCCATGCATTACCGTACCGACTACAGCGCCGCCCTGCTGGCGGGGCGCCCCGAGCTACTCTGCCTGGGCCGCTGGCAGCTGCATTACCAGGCCTACTCGCGGCATGCCGATGACCGCCGCGCGCCGGTGCTATTGCTCGGCGGCGCGTTCCAGAGCTTCCGCTCCTTCGCCAACGAGGTGCAGGAACTGCTCGACGAACATCCGGTGATTCTCCTCGATCTGCCCAGCCAGGGCGGCAACCTGCAACTGGCGCCGGAGCTTGGGCTTGAGGCGCTGGCCGATCTGATTGCCGCCTTCGCCTGCGAACTGCAGCTGCCGCCGCTGCAGCCCATCGGCCTGTCCTACGGCTCGGCGCTGGCGGCGTTGTTCGCCGCCCGTCATCCGCAGCACTGCGCGCGCCTGCTGCTGGCCGGCATCACCGCCTTCGGCCGCAGCGGCGCCCGTCGCCTGCTGGAGGAAAGCCTGGCGCTGCTCGCGGAAGGCGAGCTCGGCGCCTTCGCCCAGGGTGCGCTGAGCGGGCTGCTCAACCCGCTGCGCGCGGCCGAGGTCGGCATCGCCACGGTGTTTCGCAAGGCCCTGCTGCGCCAGTTACAACGCCTGAGTCCGGCGGAGATCGAGCGCTACCGGCAGAACAGTCGGCGCCTGCTGGATTTTCCCGGCTTCAGCCGCCACCCGGCCTGCCCGACCCTGGTGCTGGCCGGCAGCCACGATCACTTCACCCAGCCCTGGGAACACGCGCACTTCGCCGCCGCCTGCCCGGCAGCCGAGTGCGCGCTGATCCACGGCGCCGACCATCTCGCCCAGTTCGAGCGGCGCGCGGCCTGCGCCGCGCTGTATGCGCCGTTCCTGCGCGGCGCCGAACTGCCGAGCCACAGCCTCGGCAGCACGCGCCTGGCCCCCAGCCAGCTGCTGCAACTGGACAAACGCCAGGAGCCGCGCCGGCCGCCGCCGCAACGGCGCGCCCAGCTGCGACATGGCGAAGGTGGCACCTGGCCAGTGGAGATGGCCGAGCTGGGCTTCTTCGGTTGCCTGCTACTGGGCGATCTGCCCGCCGAGCTACCCGCCCGTGGCTGGCAGCTATGTACGGCCGAACTGCCACCGCTGCCCCTGCTCCCCCTGCGCCAAGGCGAGCGCGGCCTGGCCTGTGTGTTCAGCCACACCGACGCCCAGGCCAGCGCGGCGCTGGCTGCACAGATCAGCACGGCGGCGCTGCCGGCGGCGGCCTGCGCCTAGGTTGGCTGGAGGAGCCAACGCCGGAATGTGGGGGTATCGCTGCGCCCAGCCCAACCGACGACCAAGCGCTATGGCACGCGCGCCTCGATCACCCGCAGCAGGCTCGGCGCGCCCTGATCCGGCAGCCCGAGGCCGGCGCCGTCGTGCTCGGGGTCGAGCACCGCGACCCGGCGGAAGCCACAACCCTCGAACGCGGCGACTATCTCCGCCTGGTCACGGTAATGCAGCCAGTAGTCGCCACGGGTCAGCCGGCCGACCAGGTCGACCCCCCAGCGCAACTGGCGGTAGCGCGGATGCTCGCGCAGATCGGGGTACAGGTCGGTCAGGTAGCTGGCCTGCGGGAAGCGCGCCAGCTGCGCGGCCAGGCGGGTCCAGAAGCCTTCGAGCAACTCGCGCGGGAAGTAATTGACCAGGCCCTCGGTGATTACCAGCACCGGCGCGTGCTGGTCCAGATCGGCGAACAGCGCCTGCAGACTCAGCGCGCCCCGCGCGGCGAGGATATCCACGTCCCTGACCCGATGGCGGCCATCCAGCCAACCCTCGCCGTGCAGCAGCAAGCGTTTGCGCGCCGCCATCGCCGGCAGGTCCGCCTCCAGGTACTGCAGCTGCGGATAGCGCTGACAGAAGCGCCGGCCGCGCGGCGACAAGCCGCAGGCGATTTCCACCACCTGGCGCACCCCACCCTGCTCGATGGCCGCGCGCAGGCGTGCGTCGATCAGCAGATGACGTTGTAACAGGACATGTTCCAGATCCAGCCCCAACACCTCGCGCACACCCCAGACCAATGGCTTCAACAAGCCATAGGCCAAGCGCCCGAAACCGGTGGCGAAGGCCGGCTCGGCCAACTGGTGGCGATACCAGACATAACCGGTGTAGTGCGCGCTGGGGCTGATGTGGGCGCTGTCGGCACGGGTACGCGGGGACATGGGCGTGGCTCTTATTGCTATCATCGCGCCCAGCCTAAGCCTTGCAGACGCGCCCCGACAGCCCATGCTCGCCGATCCCACCCTTAGTTTGCCGCCCGCCGCCGAATGCGCCTGGCCCGCCAGCCGCGCACTGCCGGACAGCTTCTTCGACCGCGATGCGCAGATCCTGGCCCGCGCCCTGCTCGGCAAGGTCATCCGCCACCGCCTCGGCGACCTGTGGCTGGCGGCGCGGATCATCGAGACCGAGGCCTATTACTGTGCGGAGAAGGGCAGCCACGCCTCGCTCGGCTACACCGCGAAGCGCCGCGCGCTGTTTCTCGACGGCGGCCACATCTATATGTACTACGCACGCGGCGGCGACTCGCTGAACTTCAGCGCCCACGGCGCCGGCAATGCGGTGCTGATCAAGTCCGCCTATCCCTTCGTCGACGCCCATTCCGCCGCCGCCAGCCTGGCGCGCATGCAGCAGCTCAACCCCGACGCCCGCGGCAACCCGCGCCCGGCGCAGAAGCTGTGCGCCGGGCAGACCCTGCTGTGCAAGAGCCTCGGCCTCAAGGTGGCGGACTGGGACGCCCAGCGCTTCGACCCGCAGCGGCTGTTCGTCGAGGATGTCGGCGCCACCCCGGCGCGGATCATCCAGACCACCCGCCTGGGCATTCCCCACGGGCGCGACGAGCACCTGCCGTACCGCTTCGTCGACGCCGCCTACGCCCGCCACTGCACGCGCAACCCGCTGCGCCGTGGCCAGTGCGAAGGGCACGACTACCATCTGTTCACTCACCCACCAGCCGAAGGAGTCTGATCGATGGGCGAATGGCTCGCCAGCCTCACCACTTGGCTCAGCGCCCACCCGCAATGGCTGGGCCTGGCGATCTTTCTGGTGGCCTGCACCGAGTGCCTGGCCGTCGCCGGCATTCTGGTGCCCGGCACCGTGCTGCTGTTCGCCATCGCCGTGCTGGCCGGCAGCGGCGCCCTGACCCTGTGGCAAACCCTGCTGCTGGCCTACAGCGGCGGCCTGCTCGGCGACGCGCTGTCCTATGCCCTGGGCCGGCGCTTCCACCAGAACATCCGGCGCCTGCCGGTGCTGCGCCACCATCCGGAATGGATCGGCAGCGCCGAGCTGTATTTCCATCGCTACGGTGTGATCAGCCTGCTGCTGGGCCGCTACATCGGCCCGTTGCGGCCGATGCTGCCGATGGTCGCCGGCATGCTCGACATGCCGCTCGGGCGCTTCATCGGCGTCAGCCTGATCGCCGCCGCCGGCTGGTCGGTGGCCTATCTGCTGCCCGGCTGGGCTACCGGCGCGGCCATGCGCCTGCCGCTGCCGGCGGGCTTCTGGGGCGAGGCGGCGGTGGTGGTCGGCGCGCTGCTGTTGGTCCTCGGCCTGACCCTGCACAGCAGCCTGCGCGGCTGGCGCCTGACCACGCCGCTGACCGCCGGCCTCAGCCTGCTGACCCTGCTCGCCCTGCTGCTCGGCTGGCCGCGCCTGCAGCAACTCGACCAGGGCCTGATGACGCTGATTCAGGAGCAGCGCCATAGCCACCTCGACAGCGCCATGGTGCTGATCACCCGCCTCGGCGACTTCAACACCCAACTCGCCGCCGGCACCCTGCTGACCGGCCTGTTGCTGCTCACCCGCCAGTGGCGCACCGGGTTGTTCGCCGGCGGCGCGCTGCTCGGCACGGCGCTGGCCAATGGCACCCTGAAGCTGCTGTTCGCCCGCAGCCGCCCGGAGGTGCTGATCGAGCCGCTGAACAGCTTCAGCCTGCCCAGCGGCCATAGTTCGGCGGCCTTCGCCTTCTTCCTGGTGCTGGGGATTCTCGCCGGCCGCGGCCAGCCGCTGCGCCTGCGCCTGACCTGGCTGCTGCTGGCCTGCCTGCCGGCGCTGGCGATTGCCCTGTCGCGGGTCTACCTCGGCGTGCACTGGCCGACCGACATCATCGCCGGTGCGCTGCTGGCCGGCGGGCTGTGCGCCAGCAGCCTGAGCCTGACCCAGCGGCGCTCCCCGCTCGCCCCGCTGACGCCACGCATCTGGTGGCTGCTGCTGCCGGCCTGCCTGGCGCTGCTGGGCGTGTTTGCTCTCTGGGCGCTGCCGGAGGCCTTGCTGCGCTACGCCTATTAACGGCGGCCCGGCCGCTCAGAACCTGTCTACGATCTGCTGCGCGTCGGTCAAGCTGCGTTGAAAACGGCTTCGGAATGCTCATTTACAACGCGTAAACTCCGCTTCCTCAGCCGTTTTCGCCTTGTTTGACTCTAGCTCGCGAGATCGTAAACAGGCTCTCAGGCGTGCATTTGGCCCTGCAGCTGGTCGAGCAGACGCTGGATCAGCACCAGCTGTTGCTGTGGCTCATCGAGCTGCAGCAACTCCAGCTTCTGCGTCAGCGGGAACGGCAGCAGATAGGCCAGCTGGTTGGCCAACGCCTGCTGGCTGGCCACCACCCCGCCCATGCCCAGCTCGGCGACCATCGGGTGCTCGGCCAGCGCCGCCAGCAGGGCGGCGAGATCGGCCTGCTCGGCGAGCAATGGCAGCGCCGCGGACTCGTCCAGCCAGTCGACCTCGGCCACGGTCAGCTGATCGCGCTGCACTATGGCACTGCCGATCCGGAAGCGCCGACCGCCCTCGACGCGAATCCCCAGCAGGCCATTGGGACGCTGCTGCCAGTCGCGGATCAGCGCCTCACAGCCGATGGCGGCGAAGCGTTCGGCGGCCTCGCCGACCTCGTCACCCTCGAGGATGCCGACCACGCCAAAGCTGCTGCCCTGCTTCAGGCAGCGGCCGAGCATGTCCAGATAGCGCGCCTCGAACAGTTGTAGATCGAGGATGCAACCGGGAAACAGCACGGTCTTCAGCGGAAACAGTGGCAGCTGCATTACAACCCCTTGCTCAACCAGTCTTATCCAAGCTTATACGATCAGCGCCACCGCCAGCGGCAACAGCACCGCCGTAGCCACGCCCATCAAGCTCATGCCGAGGGCGGCGAAGGCGCCGCACTCCTCGCCCTCCTGCAAGGCGCGCGAGGTGCCCACCGCATGCGCGGTGATGCCCAGCGCCAGGCCTTGGGCCGCTGGGTGATGCACGCCGATCCGGCGCAGCAGTTCGGGGCCGCAGATCGCGCCGATCACCCCGGTGATCAGCACGAACACCGCCGCCAGGGCGGCGATGCCGCCGATCTGGCTGGCCACCAGCATGGCGATCGGCGAGGTCACCGATTTCGGCGCCAGGCTCATCAGCATCAGCTGTTCGGCGCCGAACAGCCAGGCCAGCAGCACGCCAAGCACGGTGGCCACCAGGCCGCCGATCAGCAGGGTCAGCAGGGTCGGCCAGAACAGCTGGCGGATGCGCTTGAGGTTAAGGAACAGCGGCACCGCCAGCGCCACCGTGGCCGGGCCGAGGAACACCGTGAGCACTTCGGCGCTCTGGCGGTACTCGCTGTAGTCCAGGCCGCAGGCGAGCAGCACGGCGATCACCAGCAGCATTGCCACCAGTACCGGCTGGAGGAACACCCAGCGGGTCTTCTCATAGCCGGTCAGGGCCAACTGGTAGGCGCCGAGGGTGATGCCGAAGCCGAACAGCGGATGGTGGATCAGCGCCTGCCAGGCGCCGTGCCAGTCGAGACTCATGGCTGCCCCCGGCGCCGCGCCTGGCGGTCGATCAGCTTCTGCATCAACCAGCCAACGAACAGCAGCGCCAGCAGCAGCGACAACACCAGCGAGCCGGCCACCGCCCAGAAATCCGCGGCGATATCGCGCGCATAGACCATCACCCCGACTGCCGCCGGCACCAGCAGCAGCGGCAGGTAGCGCAGCAGGCTGGTGGACGCCGCCGCCAGCGGCTCACTGACTTCGCCGCGCAGCATCAGGGTCGCCAGCAGCAGCAGTAGGCCGATGATCGGGCCCGGCAACATGGGCAGGAACAACACATTGATCGCCGTGCCGAGCAATTGGCACAGCACCAGCCAGGTCAGGCCGCGTAGCAGCATGGGAAATCTCCGAGGCAAACGGTCGAGGGCCTTGGGCATTGGCAAACCGACAGCGGCGAGCTCAGCCTCGCCGCGGCGGCCATTATAAGCATGCTAAGCAGCCACCTATACCTAGCCATTCGCCGCAGCCATGCTGGCTTGACCCAAGGTTCGGCGCATGGTGATCTAGCCGTGATTCGGCTCCACGCCAAGAACAATACCTCGCCCCTCAAGGAGGCTCTATGCCGTTCGTACCCGTCGCAGAACTGAAGAACTACATTGGCAAGGACCTCGGCCATTCCGACTGGCTGACCATCGACCAAGAGCGCATCAACCAGTTCGCCGAATGCACCGGCGACCACCAGTTCATCCACGTCGATCCGGAAAAAGCCAAGAAGACCCCATTCGGCACCACCATCGCCCACGGTTTCCTGTCGTTGTCGCTGATTCCCAAGCTCAGCGAAGGCCTGTTTCTTGCGCCGGAAGGCCTGAAAATGGGCGTCAACTACGGTCTGGACAGCGTGCGTTTCATCCAGCCGGTGCCGGTCAACTCGCGCGTACGCCTGGCCATCACCGTCCTCGACGTGACCGAGAAGAACCCCGGCCAGTGGCTGCTCAAGTCGCGCTGCACCCTGGAGATCGAAGGTCAGGCCAAGCCGGCCTATATCGCCGAAAGCCTGGCCCTCTGCTTCGTCTAAGAGCCTGTTTACGATCTGCTACGCGTCGGCCATACGGCGTTGAAATCGGGCTCAGAATGCTCATTTACAACGCGTAAACTGCGCTTCTTCGCCCGATTTCGCCTTGTCTGGCTCTAGCTCGCGAGATCGTAAACAGGCTCTAAGCCCGCGTTGCACCCCCGGGGCGCCGCCGGCGCCCCGTTTCCGCCTGATCGTCCCTCACGAAAACCCGTGTTTGCGGCATACTCCCCCGGATGCCACGACTTGGACGTCCGCCATGTACCGCCTGCTTGCCCCCCTCAGCCTCGCCCTGCTGCTCGCCGCCTGCGGCGAAGGCGAACCGCTGCTACCGCCGAATGCCATATTGCCCGATGGCGGCCGCTATCGTGGCGAGCTGGTCGACGGCCTGCTGCAGGGCCAGGGCCGCCTCGACTATGCCAACGGCAGCTGGTACGCCGGGCAGTTCAAGGACGGCCAACTGGAGGGCCCCGGGCAATGGCGGGGACCGAACGGCGAACGCTATCTCGGCGACTTCCACCTCGGTCTGTTCGACGGCCAGGGCAAGCTCAGCTACCGCGACGGCACCACTTACGAAGGCGGCTTCAAGCTGGCGCAGATGCACGGCGAAGGCACTCTCAGCCAGGGCGGCCTGCGCTATCACGGCGAGTTCAAGCGTGACCAGTACAACGGCCTGGGCAAGCTCGAACTGGCCGACGGCAGCAGCTTCCAGGGCCAATTCAGCGATGGTCAGCCAAACGGCGCCGGGGTACGCCTCGACAGCGACGGCGGGCAGTTCAGCGGCACCTTCAGCCAGGGTCGGCTGAACGGCCAGGGCAGCTACCAGAGCAGCGCCGGCGATCACTACAGCGGCCAGTTCCGCAACGACCAGTTCGACGGCAAGGGCCGCTACGTCAGCGCCGACGGCGACGCCTGGCTCGGCCAGTTCAAGAACGGCGCGCTGAACGGCAAGGGCGAATTTCGCGGCGCCGACGACAGCCACTACGAGGGCGACTTCCGCGACTGGCGCTATCACGGCGAAGGCCGCCTGCGCCTGGCCGACGGCAGCGTCTACCAGGGCCACTTCGCCCATGGCGCCTACAGCGGCACCGGCACCCTGACCCAAGCCGACGGCAGCCTGCAGGGCGGCAGTTGGCTCGATGGTCAACGCCTCCGCGACGAGCGCGGCCGCCTGCTGGCCGATCCGCTGGAGGTCGGCCTGCTGCAACAGGGGCCGTTGCTCGACCAGGCCATCGCCGCCATTCCCGCCTCCACGCCGGCCGTCGAGCTGTACAGCCTGACCCTCGCCGGCGACGGCACGCAGAGCGTGTTCCTGCGCGAGGCCGACTATGTCAGCCAGCTGCTGCGCCAGCGTTTCGGCGCCTTCGGCCAGATCAGCCTGGCCAACCACCGCGACCACTTCAGCGACCGCCCGCTGGCCACCCGCGAAAGCCTGACCCGTGCGGTGCGCGCCCTGGCCGAACGCAGCGGCGCGGAGGATTTGTTCTTCCTCTACCTGACCAGCCATGGTTCGCGCGACCACGAACTCGACCTCGCTCAGCCGCGTCTGCAACTGGCCAGCCTGCCGGCCGACGAACTGGCGGTACTGCTGCAACCGCTGAAAGACCGTTACAAGGTGGTGGTGATTTCCGCCTGCTACTCCGGCGGCTTCATTCCGCCACTGAAGGACGACAAGACCCTGGTGATCACCGCCGCGCGCGCCGACCGGGTGTCGTTCGGCTGCTCGGAAGAGAACGACTTCACCTACTTCGGCCGCGCCCTGTTCGCCGATGCGCTGAACGAGACCGACGACCTCGAGCGCGCCTTCGGCCGCGCCAAGGAACTGGTTGCCGAACGCGAGCGCGCCGACGGCTTCGAGCCCTCGGAGCCGCAGATCTGGGCGCCGCCGGCGGTGCTCAAGCACTGGCAGCAACTGCGCGAAAGCCAGGCGCGCAAGGCGATGAACGCGCAGGCCAGCGAGAAAAAAGCGCAATAGCCCCTAAACTCAAGGTGTATCCGCCCAGAGACCAGTCCATGTATCTGACGCCGCAACATATCCTGCTCGCCGGCGCCACCGGCCTCACCGGCGAACACCTGCTCGATCGCCTGCTCAACGAGCCGACGGTGCGCCGCGTGCTGGCGCCGAGCCGCCGGCCGCTGGCCGAGCACAAGCACCTGGACAACCCGCAGGGCGAGCTGCTGGACCTGCTGCCGCAGCTCAGCGGGCCGATCGACACCGCGTTCTGCTGCCTCGGCACCACCATCAAGCAGGCCGGCTCGCAAGAGGCCTTCCGCGGCGTCGACCACGATCTGGTCCTGGCCTTTGCCGAGCGTGCCCGCGCCCTCGGCGCGCGGCACTTCCTGGTGATCAGCGCACTCGGCGCCGATGCGAAATCGGCGGTGTTCTACAACCGCGTCAAGGGCGAGCTGGAAGCCTCGCTGCGCGCGATGGGCTGGCCGCAACTGACCATCGCCCGGCCCTCGCTGCTGCTCGGCGAGCGCAACGAGACGCGCCTCGGCGAGCAGTTGGCCGCCCCGCTGGCGCGCCTGATCCCCGGCAAATACCGCGGCATCCGCGCCTGCACCCTGGCCCACGCGCTCTGGCGCCTGGCCCTGGAGGAACAGGACGGCGTGCGGGTGGTCGAGTCGGATGAGTTGCGCAAGCTGGGGCGCTAAACTCACCGCCCCTTTACCGCGAAGAAGCCTTCATGAGCCAATCCAGCAGCCTGTTAGACGCCCTTGCCTCCACCGACATGCTGGAGATCGACGGGCTCTACGCCTGGCACTTCGAGCTGCATAGCGACACCCCTGAGCAGCTGCTCAGCATCGAGGTCATGGACGGCAGCAGCCGCCGGCTGTGGCGCTTCACTCAGGCCGAGGTGCAGGCCGCCCGCTACGAGGCCGCCAGCGACAGTTGGCACTTGGCCAAGGGCGATGCCAGCCACCGGCTGAAATGTCTGGGCGCGTTGGTGGCCGACAATGCCGACGTCGGCGAAGACGAATAGACCGGCACCGGCGCCGGCTCAGTAACCGCCAGTCACGCCCAGATTGACGCCCAGCACGGCGGCCAGCGAGAACGGCAACAGCAGGGTGTCCAGCAAGGCACTGGCCGGCAGATCGATGCCGGCGTACTCCGGTGCCTCGGCGCCGAAGCGGTCCAGCGGACAGCAGCCGCCATTCAGCGTGTACCAGTCCAGGCGCGTGCCGGCATACACCAGCGGCGCGCCTGGCTTGGCCGCATCGAGGGTGCGCACCGTGGCGCAACCGGAGAGCAGCAAGGCGCAAATCACTAGCGCCACGTTTTTGTAAGGGCCCGGAGCTGCTTCAGTCATCGCCACTGACCTGATGGTGTTCGCCCCAGCGCGGCAGCATGTCCTGCGGGATGTCGAGCAGGTTGAGGATACGCGCGACGACGAAGTCGATCAGGTCGTCGATGGTCTGCGGCTGGTGATAGAAGCCCGGCGAGGCCGGCACTATCACCGCGCCGAGGTTGGAGAGCTTGAGCATGTTCTCCAGATGGATGCTCGAATACGGCGCCTCGCGCGGCACCAGGATCAACTGACGGCGCTCCTTCAGGGTCACGTCGGCGGCGCGTTCGATCAGGTTGTTGCAGGCGCCACTGGCGATTGCCGACAGCGTGCCGGTCGAACACGGCACCACCACCATCGCCCCCGGCGCGCTGGAGCCGGAGGCCGGCGGCGCCATCCAGTCTTCCTTGCCGTAGACGCGGATCTGCCCCGGCGCGGCGCCGGTGTATTCGCTGAGGAACGCCTGCATCGCCTGCGGCTTGCTCGGCAAGGTGACGTCGGTTTCGGTGGCCATCACCAGCTGCGCCGCCTTGGAGATCAGGAAGTGCACCTCGCGCTCCTCCTGGACCAGGCAGTCGAGCAGGCGCAGGCCGTACTGGGCGCCGGAGGCGCCGGTCATGGCCAAGGTAATGCGTTCCGGCCCGCTCATAAATTCACCCTCAATGCTGTTGCGCTTGGTTATGCCGCGTTGAAAACCTGCTCAAAATGCTCATTTACTAAAGTAAATTCCGCTTTCTCGCAGGTTTTCGCCTTGCCTAACCTGCGCTCACGACGCATTGAGAGCGAATTTCCGCTGCTTATTTGATCAGGTCGAACCGTAGGATGGGTTGAGGAGCGCAGCACCGATACCCATCGAGCCGATGCCGATGGGTATCGCTTCGCTCAACCCATCCTACAGCTCTATTTCAACGCGTCTGCCAGCTTGCCATGCAGGCCGCCGAAGCCGCCGTTGCTCATGATCACCACCTGGGTGCCCGGCGTCGCGTGGGCCTTGACCCCGGCGATGATCGCCTCCAGCGAATCGCACACCGCGGTCGGCACCGTCGAGCCGGCGACGGTGGCGGCCAGGTCCCAACCGAGGTTCGGCGGCGCGTACCAGAACACCCGGTCGGCCTGCACCACCGAATCTGGCAGACCGTCGCGGTGGGCGCCGAGCTTCATCGAGTTGGAACGCGGCTCGATGATGGCGATCAGCGGCGCCTCGCCGACGCGCTTGCGCAGGCCGTCGAGGGTGGTGGCAATGGCGGTCGGATGGTGGGCGAAGTCGTCATAGATGGTCACGCCCTTGACCTCGGCGACCTTCTCCATGCGCCGTTTGACGTTCTTGAACGCACTCAGCGCCTCGGCGCCCTGCGCCGGCAGCACGCCGACGTGCCGGGCCGCAGCCAGGCAGGCCAGGGCGTTGGCGACGTTGTGTTGGCCGGTCAGCTGCCAGTCCACGGTGCCCTGCACGGCGCCGTCGAACAGCACCTCGAAGCGCGAGCCGTCGTCGCTGAGCAGGCGCGCCTGCCACTGGCCGCCAGTGCCGGTGGTCTGCACCGGGGTCCAGCAGCCCATGCGAAGCACCCGCTGCAGGGCCTCCTCGCCTTGCGGATGGATGATCAGCCCATCACCCGGAATGGTCCGCACCAGATGATGGAACTGCCGCTCGATGGCCGCCAGATCGGGGAAGATATCCGCGTGATCGTACTCGAGGTTGTTGAGGATCGCGGTGCGCGGGCGGTAGTGGACGAACTTCGAGCGCTTGTCGAAGAAGGCGCTGTCGTACTCGTCGGCCTCGACCACGAAGAACGGCGTGCCGCCGAGGCGCGCCGACACCGCAAAGTTCTGCGGCACACCGCCGATCAGGAAGCCCGGGCTCATGCCGGCGTGTTCCAGCACCCAGGCGAGCATGCTGCTGGTGGTGGTCTTGCCGTGGGTGCCGGCCACCGCCAGCACCCAGCGGCCCTGCAGCACATGGTCGGCCAGCCACTGCGGGCCGCTGACATAGGGCAGGCCCTGGTTGAGCACGTATTCGACCGCCGGGTTGCCGCGCGACAGGGCATTGCCGACCACCACCAGGTCCGGCGCCGGCTGCAGTTGCGCCGGGTCGTAGCCCTGGGTCAGGGCGATGCCCTGGGCTTCCAGCTGGGTGCTCATGGGTGGGTAGACATTGGCGTCGGAACCGGTGACGCGGTGGCCGAGCTCCTTGGCCAGGACCGCCAACGAGCCCATGAAAGTGCCGCAAATGCCGAGAATATGGATATGCATGTATGACCTCAAAGAACGGACCGCGTCAGCCCGGAAAAATCTCGCCGCAGGTTAGCACAGCGGGGGCCGGCGCCTTAGCCCCCTCTCCCCCGGCCCCTCTCCCATAAATGGGCGTGGGCTTCGCGCCCATTTGTAGCCTGTAGGATGGGTTGAGCGCAGCGATACCCATCCTACGAATCAGGCCGTCGCCCGGATGCAATCCGGGGAGGCAGGCTCACTCCGACCGCACCATCGCCAAAAAGGTCTCGATCAGGCGCCGCGATTGCTGCTCGCGTAGGCATACCAGGGTCTCGGTCATCCGCCGTTGGCAGTCGCGGATCGGCAGGGCCTGCACCTGCGGGTTGTTGCCGAACTCGGCGGCCGACACCACGCCGATGCCGAGCCCGGCGAGGACCATCTCGCGCACCGCCTCGCGGCCCTCGACTTCGATCCCCAGGCGCAGGCGCAAGCCGGCGCGGCGCATTTCCTCTTCGAGGATCTGGCGGGTCATCGAGCCCTGTTCGCGCAGGACCATGGGCACGTCGTCGAGGTCGACGAGGCTGATCGACTCGCGCCTGGCCCAGGGGTGGTCCTGGCCGACGAAGGCCACCAGCGGATCGCTGCTCAGGGTCACCCGCAGCAGGCGTTGGTCCTCCACCGGGCGGCCGAGCACGGCGAGGTCGGCCTTGTAGGCGAACAGCCGCTCCAGCGCCTCGTCGGTGTTGCCGGTCACCAGGCTGATGCGGATGCCCGGGTAGCGCTCGCTGAAGCGGGCGATGTAGGGCAGCACGTGCACCGGCGAATCCACCGCCAGGGTCAGGCTGCCGCTCTGCAGGGCGCGCGAGCTGGACAACAGCTCCTGCGCCTCGGCCTCCACGGCGAACAGGCGCAGGGTGACGCTGAGCAACTGTTCGCCCAGTTCGGTGAGCTGCACCGAGCGCTTGTTGCGGTGGAACAGCAGCACGCCGAAGTATTCCTCCAGCTTGCGCACCTGGTCGGACACCGCCGGCTGACTGAGGAACAGCTGCTCGGCGGCGCGGGTGAAACCGCCATGCACGGCGACGGCGTGGAAGGCCTTGAGCTGGGAATGGGAGACCGCCACGGCGAATCCTCTGGACTCATAAGTCAGACTTGTTATTGAAATACTATAAAACGATTTTTTTTATTAGTTCGGAATTGTTTTGATCACCTCCAACGCGGCCCCACCGCCCATTACAAGAATGCTGGAGACGATCATGAGCAAAGCCGAATTCCCCACTTCCCGTGCCGCCCTTGCCACCCCCGCCCTCGGCGAACCCTACCTGCTGACCCCCGGCCCGCTGACCACTTCGCTGGCCACCAAGGAAGCCATGCTGCGCGACTGGGGCTCGTGGGACGCCGACTTCAACCAGGTCACCGCCGAAATCCGCCAGGGCCTGCTGGCCATGGCCGGGGTCGACGACGACAGCTTCGCCTGCGTGCCCCTGCAGGGCAGCGGCACCTTCGCCGTCGAGGCCGCGCTGGCTACCGCCATCCCGCGTGACGGCAAGGCGCTGGTGCTGATGAACGGCGCCTATGGCAAGCGCGCCGCGCAGATCCTCGACTACCTGGGCCGCGCCCATATCGACCTGGACAAGGGCGACTACCTGCCACCGCAGCCGGAAGAAGTCGCCGAACTGCTGCGCACCAATCCGGACGTGACCACGGTGTTCCTGGTCCACTGCGAAACCAGCTCGGGCATCCTCAACCCGCTCAAAGAGATCGCCGAAGTGGTCAAGGCCCACGGCAAGAGCCTGGTGGTCGACGCCATGAGCTCGTTCGGCGCGGTGCCGCTGACCGTCGAGCAGATCCCCTTCGACGTCATGGTCTCCTCGGCCAACAAATGCATCGAGGGCATCCCTGGGTTCGGCTTCGTGGTCATCCGCCGCAGCCTGCTGGAAGCGGCCAAGGGTCGCGCCCACTCGCTGAGCCTCGACCTGCACGAGCAATGGGCCTACATGGAGAAAACCGGCCAGTGGCGCTTCACTCCGCCGACCCACAGCGTGGTGGCGTTTCGCAAGGCGCTGGAACAGCACACGGCCGAGGGCGGCGTGGCCGGGCGCCTGGCGCGCTACACGCGCAACCGCGACCTGCTGGTCGCCGGCATGCGCCAACTGGGTTTCGCGACCCTGCTGGAAGACCGCTGGCTGTCGCCGATCATCACCACCTTCTTCAGCCCCGATCATCCGAACTTCGAGTTCAAGCGTTTCTATAACGAGCTCAAGGCCCGCCAGTTCGTGATCTACCCCGGCAAGCTGACCATCGCCGAGAGCTTCCGCATCGGCTGCATCGGCCAGATCGACGAGGCCGTGGTCGCCCAGCTGCTGCGCGCCATCGCCGACAGCCTGGCGGCGATGGGTGTCGATCGCTGCCAGCCGGCCGCCTGACCGCTGTGCCAGGGCGGCGCCGGCCCTCACCCCGGCACCGCCCCGTGCCTGGCAACCCACGCCCTTGCACGACCTGTAGTACGAGACCGCAACCGTTCGGCGCCAAGCCAGGAAACCTTGTTCAGCCTGACTCACCATGGCGGACAAGCCGGCGCCTGCTCATCCAGGAAGGGAACCTGCGGCCTCGATTGATCTGACCAAGACCGTTCGCCAAGACGGCACCCGAAGTGCTCTACGACAACAACAAAGGCAGCCAGTCATTGAACTGCCAGCACATATATCTGAGAGGTCAGCACAGTGAACAATAAATCCGGCTTTCCCTTCTTCTCGCTGAGCGGCAGCGACATCCAGCGCTGGCGCCTGCAGATCTTCGCCATCACCTGGCTGGCCTATGCCGCCTTCTATTTCACCCGTAAGGCCTTCTCGGTGGCCAAGCTGGGCATCGCCGACGACGCCAGTTTCGAGCTGGAAAAGGCCACCATGGCCAACCTCGACGCCCTGTATCTGGGCGCCTACGCCATCGGCCAATTCACCTGGGGCATCCTCGCCGACCGCTTCGGCCCGCGTGTGGTGGTGCTCGGCGGCTTGATCATCTCCGCCGTGGTGGCGGTGATCATGGGCAGCTTCGCCACCCTGCCGATCTTCGCCACCTGCATGGTGGTCCAGGGCCTCGCGCAGTCCACCGGCTGGGCCGGGCTGTGCAAGAACATCGGCAGTTTCTTCGCCACCCACGAGCGCGGCCGTGTACTCGGTTTATGGAGCAGCTGCTACGCCTTCGGTGGCCTGGTCGCCTCGCCGTTCGCCGGGTGGTGGGCTTATCAGGTCTATGGCGACTGGCGCGCGGCGTTCTTCTCCAGCGCCGTGGTGGTCGCGGTGGTTGCCGTACTGTTCTTCATTCTGCAACGTAACACCCCGCAAGATGTCGGCCTGCCGCCGGTCGAAGTGGCCGATGAGCCGCAGCGCGATGGCAATGGCCGCCATGCCAGCTTCGGCTCCTGTCTGAAGACCATCATGCAGAACCGCACCGTGCTGGTGCTCGGCCTCGCCTACTTCCTGCTCAAGCCGGCGCGCTACGCGATTCTGCTGTGGGGCCCGGTGATGGTTTATGAGCGCATGCCGTCGATTGGCAAAGTCGCCTCGGCCATCGTGCCGACCGCCTTCGAAGTCGCCGGCCTGGTCGGCCCGCTGCTGATCGGTTTGCTCTCGGACAGGTTGTTCGGCGCCCGGCGTTTCCCCGCCTGCGTGATCAGCCTGCTCGGCCTGACCGTCTGCCTGGCGCTGTTCGTGCCGGCCATGCAAAGCGGCAGCGTGCTGGTGGTGGTCGGCCTGCTGTTCATGATGGGCCTGACCCTGTACGGACCGGACTCGATGATCAGCAGCTCGGCGGCCATCGACTTCGGCAAGGGTAGCGCCGGCACCGCAGCAGGCTTCGTCAACGGCTGCGGTTCGATCGGCGCCATCCTCGGCGGCCTGTTGCCCGGCTACTTCGACACCGAAACCGTGTTCCTGGTCTTCACCATCACCGCCCTGTTGGCCACCGCCCTGCTGGTGCCGCACTGGAACAGCCGCCCGCACGGCAGCAGCGCCCCGGCACCGCGGGTCAAACGAAACAAAGCGCTGGCCTGAATTCCCGTACCACCTAAACGCTCAATCCCGAACACTGCACCTGGAGTATCCGCAATGAACTACCAAGCCCCCACCCAACTGCAAGCCGTGATCCTCGACTGGGCCGGCACCGTGGTCGACTTCGGCTCCTTCGCGCCGACCCAGATCTTCGTCGAGGCCTTCGCCGAGTTCGGCGTCGCCGTCAGCCTGGCCGAAGCGCGCGGGCCGATGGGCATGGGCAAGTGGGACCACATCCGCACCCTCTGCGACGTGCCGGAAATCGCCGCCCGCTACCAGGCCAAGTTCGGCCGCACGCCGACCGACGATGACGTGACGGCACTCTACGAGCGCTTCATGCCGCTGCAGATCGAGAAGATCGCCGTGCACTCGGCGCTGATCCCCGGCGCCCTCGACACCATCGCCACGCTGCGCGGCAAGGGCCTGAAGATCGGTTCCTGCTCCGGCTACCCGAAGGTGGTGATGGACAAGGTCGTAGCCCTGGCCGAACGCAACGGCTACGTCGCCGACCACGTGGTGGCCACCGACGAAGTGCCTAACGGCCGCCCGCACCCGGCCCAGGCCCTGGCCAACGTGATCGCCCTGGGCATCAACGACGTCGCCGCCTGCGTCAAGGTCGACGACACCTGGCCGGGCATCCTCGAAGGCCGCAGCGCCGGGATGTGGACGGTGGCGCTGACCATGTCCGGCAACGCCCTGGGCCTCACCTACGCGCAGTACCAGGCGCTGCCGGAGGCACGCCGTGCCGAGGAGCGCGCGCGCATCGGCCAGCTGTTCGAGGGCTCGCGCCCGCACTACCTGATCGACACCATCGCCGACCTGCCGGCGGTGATCGCCGACATCAATGCGCGCCTGGCGCGCGGGGAAACTCCGCAGGGCGTCTGACCCGTAGGCGCGAGCCTGCTCGCGAAAGGCGCGCCTGCTGATCGCGAGCCAGCTCGCTCCTACAAAAAATTCGTGCGCCGCGGCGGCCCTCTGCCTAACCCAAGGACGCCGCGCTGCCACTAACGGCAGGCCCGCTGCTGCGGCCAGCCCTTCCACAACAAGAGAGGCCAACCATGATCTACGCCCAGCCTGGCACTCCCGGTGCCGTCGTCTCCTTCAAGTCCCGTTACGGCAACTTCATCGGCGGCGAATTCGTGCCGCCGGTGAATGGCCAGTACTTCACCAACACCTCGCCTGTGAATGGCCAGGTGATCGCCGAATTCCCCCGTTCCAGCGCCGAGGACATCGACCGGGCCCTGGACGCCGCCCACGCCGCCGCCGATGCCTGGGGCAAGACCTCGGTGCAGGAGCGCGCGCTGATCCTGCTGAAGATCGCCGACCGCATCGAAGCCAATCTCGAAGCCCTCGCCGTCGCCGAAACCTGGGACAACGGCAAGGCCGTGCGTGAGACGCTGAACGCCGACGTGCCGCTGGCCGCCGATCACTTCCGCTACTTCGCCGGCTGCATCCGCGCTCAGGAAGGCAGCGCCGCCGAGATCAACGAGCACACCGCCGCCTACCACTTCCACGAGCCGCTGGGCGTGGTCGGGCAGATCATCCCGTGGAACTTCCCGCTGCTGATGGCCGCCTGGAAGCTGGCCCCGGCCCTGGCCGCCGGCAACTGCGTGGTGTTGAAACCGGCCGAGCAGACGCCGCTGTCGATCATGCTGTTCGCCGAACTGATCGGCGACCTGCTGCCGGCCGGCGTGCTCAACATCGTCCAGGGCTTCGGCAAGGAAGCCGGCGAGGCGCTGGCGACCAGCAAACGCATCGCCAAGATCGCCTTCACCGGCTCCACCCCGGTGGGTTCGCACATCCTCAAATGCGCGGCGGAAAACATCATCCCGAGCACCGTCGAGCTGGGCGGCAAGTCGCCGAACATCTTCTTCGAAGACATCATGCAGGCCGAGCCGGCGTTCATCGAGAAGGCCGCCGAGGGCCTGGTGCTGGCCTTCTTCAACCAGGGCGAGGTGTGCACCTGCCCGTCGCGGGCGCTGGTGCAGGAATCCATCTACCCGGCATTCATGGCCGAGGTGCTGAAGAAGGTGCAGGCGATCAAGCGCGGCAACCCGCTGGACACCGAGACCATGGTCGGCGCCCAGGCCTCCGAGCAGCAGTTCGACAAGATCCTCGGCTACCTGGAAATCGCCCGCCAGGAAGGCGCCGAGATCCTCACCGGCGGCGGCGTGGAGAAACTCGAGGGCAGCCTGGCCAGCGGTTACTACGTACAGCCGACCCTGCTCAAGGGCCACAACCAGATGCGCGTGTTCCAGGAGGAAATCTTCGGCCCGGTGGTCGGCGTCACCACCTTCAAGGACGAGGCCGAAGCCCTGGCCATCGCCAACGACAGTGAGTTCGGCCTCGGCGCCGGGGTGTGGACCCGCGACATCAACCGCGCCTACCGCATGGGCCGGGCGATCAAGGCCGGGCGGGTGTGGACCAACTGCTACCACCTGTACCCGGCGCACGCCGCGTTCGGTGGCTACAAGAAGTCCGGGGTCGGCCGCGAGACCCACAAGATGATGCTCGACCACTACCAGCAGACCAAGAACCTGCTGGTCAGCTACGACATCAATCCGCTGGGGTTCTTCTAGCCCGAGGCGCTCTTGTAGGTTGGCGTTGAGCGCAGCGATACCCAACAGCTGCGGCATGGGTATCGCAGCGCTCAACCCATCCTACGGACCTGGCCTGCCCCGTAGCCCGGATGCAACCGGGGGAAGCCGGCAACTCGGTCTCCCGGATTGCATCCGGGCTACGCTCTGGCCCGCCAACCCCTCGCTGGACGGTAATCCGCCCTGGCTAATCCCCCCGTCGCCCCACCCGTCGCGCCTTCCCCCGCGGGCCGGACATGTCACCAGGCCAGCACGCGAATTCTGAACTAGAGTCTCAACATCCCGAGCGCAATCGGGCGGCATGCTGCTTCTTCGCCGTGCATGCCGGAAACCCTGGAAGTTTGTTTGGCTGTCAACTTCGATACACCTGATCCAAGGAGTCGTTCTTTGGCATCTGAAGGAACAGCAAGCAGCGACGGCGAGCATTTCTTGAGCCCCGCAGAGACCGGCAAGCGACCTGGCGCCCGCCAGAGCGTGACGGTCTGCCTGCACCCCAGTCACCACCGCGCGCCGCCCACCGTCACCCTGGCCAGTTCACCCCCTCGCCCCGGCGCAATGCCCGGGTCGTTGGCGGGCGCCCCACGGCTAGCGGTGACCTTCGCCGTACCCCGCGATCGACCTGCCGCCGAGACCGACAACGGGCTCGAGAGCCGCGTCCGCAGCAGCGCCGTTCGCCGGCAACCACCGCGCCCCATCCATCGACAGTAAGGACTTGCCCAGACAACGAGTCGAGCCAACAGCTCACGCAGGAGAGGATCATGAAACAGCAAGCGGGAGTCAGTTACACAACGGTCGATCAAACCTATTTCCAGAAACGTGGCCTGCGCCGCTATGCCGGGGTCTGGTCGCTGTGGGCGCTGGGCGTCGGCGCGGTGATCTCCGGGCACTTTTCCGGCTGGAACTTCGGCCTGGCCAACGGCTGGGGCAGCCTGCTCATCGCCAGCATCGTCATCACGGTGATGTACCTGGGCCTGGTCTTCTGCCTGGCGGAAATGTCGCCGGCCCTGCCGCACACCGGCGCCGCCTACTCCTTCGCCCGCAGCGCGATGGGGCCCTGGGGCGGCTTCGTCACCGGCCTGTCGGAGAACGTCGAGTACGTGCTCACCCCGGCGGTGATCGTGTTCTTCATCGGCAGCTACATGGGCAGCATCTTCGAGACCCCCACCGAGATGCAGCCGCTGTGGTGGATCGGCTTCTACGTGGTGTTCATCTGGCTCAACGTGGTCGGCGTCGAGCTGTCCTTCAAGGTCACCCTGGTGGTGACCCTGCTCGCCCTCGCCTGCCTGGTGGTGTTCTGGATCAGCGCCTTCCCGCACCTCGACTTCAGCCGCTGGGCGATGAACGTCGGCCCGGGCGGCGTCGAGCTGCCGGAGGGCAACGGCCCCTTCCTGCCCAAGGGCTGGGTCGGCGTGCTCGCCTCGCTGCCGTTCGCGGTGTGGCTGTTCCTGGCCATCGAGCAGTTGCCGCTGGCCGCCGAGGAGTCGGTCGATCCCAAGCGCGACATGCCCAAGGGCATCATCCTCGGCATGCTCACCCTGATCGTCTCGGCGTTTATGATCCTCTGGCTCAACCCGGCGGTGAGCGGCGTCGGCGCGTTCGCCCTGGGCACCTCCGGCGAGCCGCTGCTGGACGGCTTCAAGATGATCTACGGCGAGAACATCGCCAAGCTGCTGGCGCTGGTGGCGGTGGTCGGCCTGGTCGCCAGCTTCCACACCATCATCTTCGCCATGGGCCGGCAGATCTTCTCCCTCAGCCGCGCCGGCTACTTCTTCTCGGCGCTATCGGTCACCCACGGCCAGCGCAAGACCCCGCACGTGGCGATGATCATCGGCAGCCTGCTGGCGCTGGCGGTGATGATGACCCTGTGGTTCATCTTCGGCGAGGAGAAGGGCGGCGCGGTGATCGGCGGCACACTGCTGAACATGGCGGTGTTCGGCGCGATGTTCTCCTACTTCATGCAGGCGCTGTCGTTCATTCTGCTGCGCAAGAACCTGCCCGACATCGAGCGGCCCTACCGCAGCCCGCTGGGCATTCCGGGCGCCGTGGTGACCATGGTGATCGCCGCGGTGACCCTGTACTACCAGCTCACCGGCGACCCGGCCTACACCCTCGGCGTGTTCTGGGTGGCGGTGTGGTTCGGCATCGGCATCCTCTACTTCGCCTTGTTCGGTCGGCATCACCTGATCCTCTCGCCCGAAGAAGAATTTGCCCTGCAAGAACGCGAGAAGGCCAACCCGGCCCCCTGAACGGCCAGCTGCGCCTGACTTCGGCCGTGCCTGCCGGGCGCGGCCCTCTTCCCGGAGGACTTAAGGATGACCGCCCCCCTGACCCTGGCCGAGCTGCGCAAAATGGCCGAAGCCGGCACCATCGACACCGTTCTCGCCTGCCTGGTCGACATGCAGGGCCGGCTGATCGGCAAGCGCTTCCAGGTCGAGTTCTTCCTCGACAGCGCCTATGAGGAAACCCACGGCTGCGACTACCTGCTGGCCGACGACATCGACATGGAACCGGTGCCCGGCTACGCCGCCGCCAGCTGGAAGAAGGGCTACGGCGACTTCGTGTTCAAGCCCGACCTCTCCACCCTGCGCGTGGTGCCCTGGCTGGAAGGCGCCGCCCTGGTGCTCTGCGACGTACAGGACCATCACCACCAGGACCTGCCGCACAGCCCGCGCGGTATCCTCAAGCGGCAGATCGCCCGCCTCGAAGAGCGCGGTCTCAAGGGCCTGTTCGCCTCGGAGCTGGAGTTCTACCTGTTCGACGAGAGCTACGAAGCGATCCACAACCGCAACTACCACAACCCCAAGACCGCCAACTACAACATCGAGGACTACAGCATCCTGCAGTCCATCCGCGAGGAGCCGGTGATGCGCGCCATCCGCAAGCACCTGCAGGCGGCGGGGATTCCGGTGGAGAACTCCAAGGGCGAATGGGGTCCGGGGCAGGAAGAGATCAACGTGCGCTACGCCGATGCGCTGACCATGGCCGACCGCCACAGCATCATCAAGCACGCCTGCAAGGAGATCGCCATGCAGCAGGGCAAGGCGCTGACCTTCATGGCCAAATGGCGCTATGACCTGGCCGGCTCCAGCTGCCATATTCACAACTCGCTGTGGAGCCTGAAGGGCAACAAGCCACTGTTCTACGACCCCAAGGCCGAGTTCGGCATGTCCACCCTGATGCGCCAGTGGGTCGCCGGCCAGCTCAAGTACGCCCGCGACATCACCTACTTCCTGGCGCCCTACATCAACTCCTACAAGCGCTTCCAGGTCGGCACCTTCGCGCCGACCCGCGCGGTGTGGAGCCGCGACAACCGCACCGCCGGCTTTCGTCTATGCGGCGAGGGCAGCAAGGCGACCCGCATCGAATGCCGGATCGGCGGCGCCGACCTCAACCCCTACCTGGCTTACGCCGCGCTGATCGCCGCTGGTCTGGCCGGTATCGACGAACAGCTGGAATTGGCTAAACCCTATGTCGGTGATGCCTACCAGAACGCCAAGCTGCCCGAAGTGGCCAAGACCCTGCGCGACGCCGCTACCGCGCTCAAGGCCTCGAAGCTGCTCAAGCAGGCGTTCGGCGCCGAGGTGGTCGCCCACTACCTGCATACCGCCAACTGGGAGCAGTCGGAGTACGACCGGCGCATCACCGACTGGGAACTGCGGCGTGGGTTTGAAAGGTATTGAGCGGCGAACCGCTCGTGTAGGTTGGCGTTGAGCGCAGCGATAGCCAAGGCGCGGCAGATCGGCCGGCTAAACGGTTATGCAGGCAATCAAGCATAGGTGGCGGAATGATGGGTATCGCTACGCTCAACCCATCCTACGAAGCTAGGAACTCCCCTCTCTCGTTTACGGGGAGGGACAGCCGCGAAAGGCCCCGTAGCCCGGATGCAATCCGGGGCGCGGAGTCGGGGGGACTCCCCGGATTGCATCCGGACTACCAGTCCCTGTCTTGAACCGGCACGCAAGGGAAGGAGGAACGCCCATGAGTGACCGCATCCGCTTGATCTCGCCGGTCGACGGCCTCGTCTACGCCGAGCGCCCGTACGCCAGCTCTGCCGACATCGACCAGGCCCTGCACGATGCCACCCAGGCCCAACACGCTTGGCGCCAGCGGCCGCTGGCCGAGCGCGCCGCCTACTGCACGGCGGCGGTGGAAGCCATGCTGGCGATGAGCGACGAAATCGTCCCCGAACTGGCCTGGCAGATGGGCCGCCCGGTGCGCTATGGCGCCGGCGAGCTGCGTGGCTTCGCCGAGCGCGCACGGCATATGATCGCCCTCGCGCCGCAGGCCCTCGGCCATATAGAAGCGGAGCCGAAGTCGGGCTTTCGCCGCTATATCCGCCGCGAACCGCTGGGCACCGTGCTGGTCATCGCACCGTGGAACTACCCCTACCTGACCGCGGTGAACTCGATCATCCCGGCGCTGATGGCCGGCAACGCGGTGCTGCTCAAGCATGCCAGCCAGACCCTGCTGGTCGGCGAACGTTTCGCCAAGGCTTTCCGCCGCGCCAAGCTGCCCGCCGGGTTGTTCCACAACCTGGTCCTCGACCACCGGCAAGCGGCGGCCATCATCGCCTCGGGGCATGTGCATCAGGTCAACTTCACCGGTTCGGTGGCCGGCGGCCAGGCCATACAGGCCGCCGCCAGCGGCCAGTTCCTCGGCCTCGGCCTGGAACTCGGCGGCAAGGACCCGGCCTACGTACGCGCCGACGCCGACCTCGCCCATGCGGTAGAGAACCTGGTGGACGGCAGCTTCTTCAACTCCGGGCAGAGCTGCTGCGCCATCGAGCGCATCTACGTCGACCAGGCGATCTACCCGCAATTCGTCGAAGCCTTCGCCAAGCTGACCCGCCAGTACGTGCTCGGCAACCCGCTGGAGGAGGCCACTACCCTCGGCCCGCTGGTCAGCCCGGCGGCCGCCGACTTCGTCCGCGGGCAGATCGCCGATGCCCTCGGCATGGGCGCCACGGCGCTGATCGATCCCCAAGGCTTTGCCGCCGACGCGCCGGGCAGCGCCTACCTGGCGGCACAGGTGCTGATCGACGTCGACCACCGCATGGCGGTGATGCGCGAGGAAAGCTTCGGCCCGGTGGTCGGCATCATGCCGGTGACCAGCGAGGCGGAAGCCATCGCCCTGATGAACGACAGCGCCTTCGGCCTCACCGCCTCGATCTGGACCCGTGACCTCGCCGCCGCCGAGCGCATCGGCGACGCCCTGGCCACCGGCACCGTGTTCATGAACCGCTGCGACTACCTCGACCCGGCACTGGCCTGGACCGGGGTCAAGCACAGCGGCCACGGCGCCAGCTTGTCGCGGGTCGGCTACGAGAGCCTGACCCGGCCGAAGTCCTTTCATCTGCGCCATGAGCTGTAGGGTGGCTGGCGCTTTGCACATCCACCACCGCGGCGGTGGAAAACGCTTCGCGGTTTTCCACCCTACAAGGCTATCGCGCCACATCCCATTTGCACGGGCTGCTTTTGCCCAGTTTCTAGCCCGCGAGGTCAGCCCATGAACAAGACCGCCAACTGGAACTACCCCACCTCGGTGCACTTCGGCGTCGGCCGGATCAAGGAGCTGCCTGAACTGTGCCAAGCCCTGGGCATCCTCCGGCCCCTGCTGGTCACCGACCGCGGCCTGGCCAGCGCGCCGATGACCACTGCGGTGCTCGACGCCTTGCTGGCCGCCGGCCTCGGCGCCGCGCTGTTCAGCGACCTCAAGCCCAACCCGATCGAAGCCAACCTCGAGGCCGGCCTGGCCGCCTATCGCGCCGGCCACCACGACGGCGTGGTCGCCTTCGGCGGTGGCAGCGGCCTGGACATGGGCAAGCTGATCGCCTTCATGAGCGGACAGAGTCGCCCGGTGTGGGACTTCGAGGACATCGGCGACTGGTGGACCCGTGCCAACCCCAGGGGCATCGCCCCGGTGATCGCCGTACCGACCACCGCCGGCACCGGTTCGGAAGTAGGCCGCGCCGGGGTGCTCACCGACGAGCGCACCCATACCAAGCGGATCATCTTCCACCCGCAGATGATGCCCAGGATGGTGATCAGCGACCCGGCGCTGTCCGTCGGCATGCCGGCGAAGATCACCGCCGGCACCGGCATGGACGCCTTCGCCCATTGCCTGGAGGCCTACTGCGCGCTGGGCTTCCACCCGCTGGCCGACGGCATCGCGGTGGAAGGCATGCGCCTGGTCGCCGGCGCGCTCAAACGCGCGGTGCACAGCCCCGACGACCTCGATGCGCGGGCCGACATGCTGGCCGCCGCGGCCATGGGCGCGACCGCCTTCCAGAAGGGCCTGGGCGGCATGCACGCGCTGTCGCACCCGGTCGGCGCCTTGTACGACACCCACCACGGCATGACCAACGCGGTGTTCATGCCTTATGTGCTGCAGTTCAACCGCAGCGCCATCGAGGAACGCATCAACCGCCTGGCCGCCTACCTCGGCCTGGCCAAGCCGAACTTCGCCGGCTTCCTCGACTTCGTTCTGGAACTGCGCGCCGACATCGGCGTGCCGCACACCCTGCCGGATCTGGGCGTGGATGACCGCCAGGCCGGGCTGATCGCGCAGATGGCGGTGGTCGACCCGTCCGCCGGCGGCAACCCGCTGCCGCTGAGCGAGGCCGACACCGCGGCGATTTTCGCGGCGGCCATGCACGGCCGCCTCTGACCCACCCCGCAGAGAGCCGCCGCCCATCGGCGGCGGCGCTGCACGCGGGCGGCTTCTGCTATGCCAATAAGACCTCCCGCACTCCGCACCATCCGCCGGCCCGCGCCCAGGCTGTGTAAGCCTGGCCCGCGCGCCGCCATCCGACCAGAGGGGCCCGTCATGCTCTATGCCCAACCCGGCACGCCCGGTGCCATCGTTTCCTTCAAGAGCCGTTACGGCAACTACATCGGCGGCGAGTTCGTGCCGCCGGTCAAGGGCCAGTACTTCACCAACACCTCGCCGGTGAATGGCGAGGTGATCGCCGAGTTCCCCCGTTCCGGCGCCGAGGACATCGACAAGGCGCTGGACGCCGCCCACGCCGCCGCCGACGCCTGGGGCAAGACCTCGGTGCAGGAGCGCGCCAACGTCCTGCTGAAGATCGCCGAGCGCATCGAGGCCAATCTGGAGCTGCTGGCCGTCAGCGAAACCTGGGACAACGGCAAGGCCGTGCGCGAGACGCTGAACGCCGACATCCCGCTGGCCGCCGACCACTTCCGCTACTTCGCCGGCTGCATCCGCGCCCAGGAAGGTGCCGCCGCCGAGATCGACGGCAACACCGTGGCCTACCACATCCACGAACCGCTGGGCGTGGTCGGGCAGATCATCCCGTGGAACTTCCCGCTGCTGATGGCCGCCTGGAAGCTGGCCCCGGCGCTGGCCGCCGGCAACTGCGTGGTGCTCAAGCCAGCCGAGCAGACGCCGCTGGGCATCTGCGTGCTGCTGGAACTGATCGGCGACCTGCTGCCACCCGGCGTTCTCAACGTGGTGCAGGGCTTCGGCAAGGAGGCCGGCGAGGCGCTGGCCACCAGCAAGCGCATCGCCAAGATCGCCTTCACCGGCTCCACCCCGGTCGGTTCGCACATCCTCAAATGCGCGGCGGAGAACATCATCCCGTCCACCGTCGAGCTGGGCGGCAAGTCGCCGAACCTGTTCTTCGAGGATGTCATGCAGGCCGAGCCGGCGTTCATCGAGAAGGCCGCCGAGGGCCTGGTGCTGGCCTTCTTCAACCAGGGCGAAGTCTGCACCTGCCCGTCGCGCGCGCTGGTGCAGGAGTCGATCTACCTGCCGTTCATGCGCGAGGTGCTGAACAAGGTCGCGGCGATCAAGCGCGGCGACCCGCTGGACACCGACACCATGGTCGGCGCCCAGGCCTCCGAGCAGCAGTACGACAAGATCCTCTCCTACCTGGAGATCGCCCGGAACGAAGGCGCCGAGTTCATCACCGGCGGCGGCGTGGAAAAACTCGAAGGCAGCCTGGCCGGCGGCTATTACATCCAGCCGACCCTGCTCAAGGGCCACAACCGGATGCGCGTGTTTCAGGAGGAGATCTTCGGCCCGGTGGTCGGCGTGACCACCTTCAAGGATGAGGCCGAAGCCATCGCCATCGCCAACGACACCCAGTACGGCCTCGGCGCCGGGGTCTGGACCCGCGACATCAACCGCGCCTACCGGGTCGGCCGCGCGCTGAAGGCCGGGCGGGTGTGGACCAACTGCTTCCACCTGTACCCGGCGCACGCCGCGTTCGGCGGCTACAAGAAGTCCGGCATCGGCCGCGAAACCCACAAGATGGCGCTGGAGCACTACCAGCAGACCAAGAACCTGCTGGTCAGCTACGACATCAATCCCCTGGGGTTTTTCTAGACCACGGCGCTCTTGTAGGTTGGCGTTGAGCGCAGCGATACCCAACAGCTGCGGCAGGGGTATCGCTGCGCTCAACCCATCCTACGGATCAACCGATGCAGGCCGCGCCGGATGGCCTGGATCAGGCCGGATAGCGGAACCGGTCGCCGCTGGCGTCGCGGTCGTAGACCTGCTCGCCGGCCACGTAGGTGGCGCGCACCGCGCGGTCGTCGCCAAGGATCATCAGCACGAACAGCTCCTCGACGATTTCCTTGCTGAACTCGCTGCGGAACTCCATCAGCGGCGTGGCCTTCTTGTCGAGCACCACCAGGTCGGCCTCGAAGCCCTTGGCCACGGTGCCGATCTGCTGGTCCAGGCAGAGTGCCTCGGCGCTGCCGCGAGTGGCCAGGTAGAAGGCCTGGATGGCGTTCAGCTTGGTCTTGTTCAGCTGCGCGACCTTGTAGGCCTCGTTGAGGCTCTGCAGCTGGCTGAAGCTGGTGCCGGCGCCGACGTCGGTGCCCAGGCCGACGCGCACCGGGCGCTTCGGGTCCTTGGCGTCGAACAGGCGGAACAGCCCGCTGCCGAGGAACAGGTTGGAGGTCGGGCAGTGCGCCAGCGCCGCGCCGGTCTGGTGGCAGGTGCAGAAGTCTTCCTCGGTGAGGTGCACGCCGTGGCCGTACACCGAGCGGTCGCGGACGATGCCGGCGTTGGCGTAGACGTCCAGGTAGCTCTTGCGCTCGGGGAACAGCTCCTTGACCCACTGGATCTCGTCGAGGTTCTCGCACAGGTGGGTCTGGATGAAGGCGTCCTGGTGCTCGCGGGCCAGAGTGCCGCAGACGTCGAGCTGCGCCTGGGTGCTGGTCGGCGCGAAGCGGGGGGTGATGCAGTAGTGCTGACGGCCCCGGTTGTGCCAACGCTCGATCAGTGCCTTGCTCTCGTCGTAGCCGCGCTGTGCGGTGTCGAGCAGGGCGGCGGGGGCGTTGCGGTCCATCAGCACCTTGCCGGCGACCATCCGCGTGTTGAAGCGGCTGGATTCGCCGAAGAAGGCGTCCACCGACTGCGGGTGCACGGTGCAGTAGACCACCGCGGTGGTGGTGCCGGCACGCAGCAGCTCGCGCAGGAACACCCGCGCCACCCGCTCGGCGTGGGCCTGGTTGGCGAAGTGCTGCTCGGCGACGAAGGTGTACTTGTCCAGCCACTCCAGCAGTTGCTCGCCGAAGGCGCCGATCATCTCGGTCTGCGGGTAGTGGATGTGGGTGTCGATGAAGCCGGCGGAGATGATCGAGTCCGGGTAATGCACCGGCGTGACACCGGCCGGCAGGCGCTTGCTCACTTCGGCGGCCGGGCCGAGGTCGACGATCTTGCCATCGTCGATCACCACGATGGCGTCGGGGATGTGCACCAGGCAGTCTTCCGGCTTTTTCAGGAAGGGGTCGTCCTTGAACGTGACGACGTCGGCGCGGAGCGCGGAAATCTTGGACATGCTCGGTTCCTTTCGAGAGGGTTCGGGACGGCAGGAGCCCGAAGGCTCCCGCGTTCGGGAAGCGTTACGGCTGCTTCGGATACGACTCGCGCATGATCAGCGCCAGCACCAGGGCGATGCCCAGGGCGATCATGATCGGCTCAGCGGCGTACTCGGCCAGCGCCAGGGTGTGCTCCGGCAGGCCGGCGGCCTGGCCCGACACCACCCGGGCGCCCGGCGCGGCGATCATGATGCCGCCGGCGATGAACGCCAGGCCGTTGACGAAGGCCGCCGAGGTGCCGATCAACTGCGGCGGCACCACGTCGGCGGCCGAGCTGAAGGTCAGCATGTGCGCGGCGTTGGCGACGCCGAAGAAGAAGCACATGGCCATGGCCGCCGGAATGGCGATGCCAGGGACGTACAGCAGTGCGCCGGCGCAGGCCAACTGCACCACGCAGCCGACGATGATCAGCGGCTTGCGCTTCTTCATCTTGTCCGACCAGGCCGGCAGCACCAGGCAGCCGGCGGCCAGGCCCAGCCACAGCAGCGAGGAGCTGAACGCGGCGGTTTCCGGGCTGGCGCCGAGCACCAGCAGCAGCTTCGGCGCCCACACCACGCCGCCGGCGAGCAGGCTGCCGAACAGCGCCGAGCAGATCAGCGCGCTGATCCACACGTGGGGTAGCTTGGCCACGTCGACCAGCGCCGAGATCACCGAGCCGATGAAGCTGCCGAAGCCCTGCTCGCTGCGTTGCACCGGCTCCGGGTTGCGCAGGAAGAGGAAGGCCAGCACGGTCAGGCCGATGCCGAACACGCCGACATAGTAGAACAGCGTGCGCCAATCCATCTGCTGCAGGCCCCACTGCAGGGCGTTGACCGAGAAGGCGGAAGACAGCGAGGCGCAGAACTGCACCAGGCCGAACATCAGGCTGAACTTGGCCATGCCGAACCACTGCCCACCGATGTAGCCGGCGCCGACGAAGCCGGTGCAGGCGCCGAGGGCCATGACGAACTGCGAGAGCAGCAGCATCGAATAGGAGCTAGCGTTGGCGAAGATGAACACGCCGAGGGTCACCAGCACCACCGAGGCGGGCAGCACCTTGTGGGCACCGAGGCGGTCGAGCAGCGCGCCGCCGAAGAACTGGCAGATGGCGAACGCCCAGGTGTAGGTGGCGGCGATGGTGGCCACCTGGGTCACCGTCAGCGACACGCTTTTCTGGATGTCCGGGTTAACGATGGAATAACCGGTCTGCACGCTGAACAGATAAATCACGAAGGCGACGGCGAGCCCCCACACCCACCATGCCTGCGTCCCACCTAACTTGACTGTACTCACTGCCTATCTCCTTGATGGCCTTTGCATTCTTCTTGTGCGCGAACAACCGGCCGAGGAATTCGGTCCTCCCTGACCGACAGATGGCGCGCAGGCCGCAGATTAGACCAGTTCCACCCTCCGCACAAAGCTGACCAAACGGTCACATCGCTACAGCGGCGCAAAAAAAAAGCGGCCCCACCAACCGGCGGGCCGCCCAAATTCACGGAGTTGCGTACATCGCATGGCCGCGCTGACGGTGCGGCCACCTTGCTTGGATCACTTTTCCAGGATCGCGGTCACACCCTGGCCGCCGGCGGCGCAGATGGAGATCAGCCCGCGGCCCTGCTGCGCCGCCGCCAACAGCTTGGCCAGGTTGGCGACGATGCGCCCGCCGGTGGCGGCGAACGGGTGGCCGGCGGCCAGCGAACTGCCCTTGACGTTGAGCTTGGCGCGGTCGATGGCGCCGAGCGGCGCGGCGAGGCCGAGGCGGCTCTGGCAGTAGTCGGCGTCCTCCCAGGCCTTGAGGGTGCACAGCACCTGGGCGGCGAAGGCTTCGTGGATCTCGTAGTAGTCGAAGTCCTGCAGGCTCAGGCCGTTGCGCGCCAGCAGCCGCGGCACGGCGTAGGCCGGGGCCATCAGCAGGCCCTCCTGGCCCTTGACGAAGTCCACCGCCGCCGCCTCACCGTCCCTGAAGTAGGCGAGGATCGGCAGGCCGCGCGCCTTGGCCCACTCCTCGCTGGCCAGCAGCACCAGCGAGGCGCCGTCGGTCAGCGGCGTCGAATTGGCCGCGGTCAGGGTGCCGCGCGGGCCTTTGTCGAACACCGGCTTGAGGCTGGCGAGCTTGTCCAGGCTGATGTCGGCGCGCAGGTTCTGGTCGCGGGTCAGGCCGAGGAACGGCGTCAGCAAGTCGTTGTGCCAGCCCTCGGCGTAGGCGGCGGCCAGCTTGACGTGGCTCTCGTAGGCCAGCTGGTCCTGCGCGTCGCGCGGGATCGCCCAGCGCTGCGCCATCTGCTCGCAATGCTCGCCCATCGACAGCCCGGTACGCGGCTCGCCGTTCTTCGGGATGTGCGGCAGCAGATGGCGCGGGCGGACCTGCAGCAGCGCCTTGAGCTTGTCCGCCGTGGACTTGCCGCGGTTGGCTTCGAGGAGAATCTTGCGCAGCCCCTCGTTGACGCCGATCGGCGCATCCGAGGTGGTATCGACGCCGCCGGCGATGGCGCTGTCGATCTGCCCGAGGGCGATCTTGTTGGCGGTCAGGATCACCGCCTCCAGGCCGGTGCCGCAGGCCTGCTGGATGTCGTAGGCCGGGGTTTCCGGGGCCAGGCGCGAGCCGAGCACGCATTCGCGGGTCAGGTTGAAGTCCCGCGAGTGCTTGAGCACCGCGCCCGCCGCCACCTCGCCGATGCGCTCGCCATGCAGCTTGTAGCGCTCCACCAGCCCTTCCAGGGCGGCGGTCAGCATCTCCTGGTTGCTCGCGGTGGCGTACAGGGTGTTGGAGCGGGCGAAGGGGATGCGGTTGCCGCCGACGATGGCGACCCGGCGCAGTGGGTTCATGGCGAACTCCTTGCAGGATTAGTTGGGTTGGCGGTCAGACTGGATGCTGCCTAAACAAGCTTCATGCGAAACATGCCCTGTAGGAGCGAATTCATTCGCGAACAGCTCCGCTCCGAGCGGCCCCTATCGCGAATGAATTCGCTCCTACTCAAAGCTAGTCATGGGTAGCTTTCAGACAGAGCCTAGCGTGCATCGACACCGGCGCATTGGCCGACTCGCCGCAATCCCGCTCAACCTCGGTCAATGCATGAAACGGTCCGCTGCGTAGAGTGGTCAACACTGCAACCCTTACCGGCCGAACGCCTACACTCTTCGAGCCTTATAGTCTGGAGTCCATTCCATGTCCGACCGCTACCTCAGCTTCGCCAACTCCAACGCCGGCCGCCGCCTGCTCGGCGCCCTCGGCCTGCCGGCGCCGCTGCGCCTGGAACGCTGGCGGGCCGGGCGGGTGCGGCCGGTGGACGGCGCCCTGCTGATTGGCGGCGACGGCCCCCTGGCAGCAGCGGCCAACGCCTGTCTGCTACGCCTCACCGACCAGGCGTTCGCCGCCGCGGACGGCCAGTTCGGCCTGCCGCGCTGGAGCGCCGAGGCCGGGCCGAAGCTCAAGGCGCTGGTGTTCGACGCCAGCGCCATCGCCAGCGTCGAGCAGCTGATCGCCCTGCGCGACTTCTTCCAGCCGGCGCTCAAGAGTCTCGACCAGTGCCCGCATGTGGTGATCCTCGGCCGCGCCCCGGAAAGCCTCAAGGACCCACTCGCTGCCAGCGCCCAGCGCGCCCTGGAAGGCTTCAGCCGCTCGCTGGGCAAGGAACTCCGCCGCGGCGGCACGGTGCAGCTGCTGTACATCGGCAAGGGTGGCGAGGAACAGCTGGAAGGTGCGCTGCGCTTCTTCCTCTCGCCCAAGAGCGCCTACGTGTCCGGCCAGGTCGTGCGCCTCGGCGCCTATAGCGCGCAAGTCGCCGACTGGACGCGACCGCTGGCCGGGCAGAAGGCGCTGGTCACCGGCGCCAGCCGCGGCATCGGCGCGGCCATCGCCGAAACCCTGGCACGCGACGGCGCCGAGGTGGTGCTGCTCGACGTGCCGGCGGCCAAGGCCGGCCTCGAGGCCCTCGCCGCCAGGCTCGGCGGCCGCAGCCTGGCATTGGACATCTGCGCCGAAGACGCCGCCGCGCGGCTGATCGAGGCGCTGCCGGATGGCCTCGACATCCTCGTGCACAACGCCGGCATCACCCGCGACAAGACCCTGGCGAAGATGAGCGACGAGCTGTGGAGTTCGGTGCTGAACGTCAACCTGCGCGCGCCGCAGGTGCTGACCCGCGCGCTGCTGGACGCCGGCACCCTGCGCGACAACGGCCGCGTGGTGCTGCTCGCCTCGATCAGCGGCATCGCCGGCAACCTGGGCCAGACCAACTACGCGGTGAGCAAGGCCGGGCTGATCGGTCTGGCGCAGGCCTGGGCGCCAGCGCTGGGCAAGCGCGGCATCAGCCTCAACGCGGTGGCGCCGGGCTTTATCGAAACGCAAATGACCGCGGCCATTCCCTTCGCCATTCGCGAGGCCGGCCGGCGGATGAACTCCCTGGGCCAGGGCGGCCTGCCGCAAGACGTCGCCGAAACCGTGGCCTGGCTGGCCCAGCCAGGCTCCGGGGCGATGACCGGCCAGGTGCTGCGGGTCTGCGGGCAGAGTTTGTTGGGGGCGTGAGCGTAGCCCGTCTGCAATCCGGGGCAACTGTGGTCTTCCCGGATTGCAGACGGGCTACCACTTGTTTCGGTCTTGCCGTGTAGGAGCGAATTTATTCGCGATGACGGCAACGCGGAATTGCCCCGGTTCGCGAATAAATTCGCTCCTACAGAGGCATGGGCCAACCTACGCTTCGGCTTTCCCGCGCTTGCGAAACTCAACCGGGGTTTCGCCGACCCAGCGTTTGAACGCGCGGTAGAAGGTGCTCGGCTCGGAGAAGCCGGTGCGCTCGACTATCACCTCGATGCGCTCGTCGGTCTTCAGCAGCAGGTCCTTGGCCAGCCGGCAGCGGTAGTCGGTGATCAGGTCGTTGAAGCGCACGCCGGCCACGGCCAGGCGTTCGCGCAGGCGCCGCGGCGGCATGTGCAGGCGGCTGGCGACCTGCTCGAGGGTGGCGCCGCCGTCCACCAGCAGCTCGGCGATCAGCTCGCGCACCTGGCGCACCAAGTCCAGGCGTTCGACTTCGGCCAGTTGCCGGCGCGCCAGCGATTCGTGCATGCGCAACAGTTCCGGCGCGGCATGCCGCGAGGCCTTGCTCAGCACGGAGGCATCGAAGACCAGGGCGTAGCGCCCGGCGCCCAGCTCGGCCGGGCAGCCGTAGACCGCGGCATAGCGCTCCGCCGTGGCGCCGCTGTGGTGCATGAACTGCACGGCCCGTGGCTTGAATTCGCCTTCGGTCAACGCGCCGAACAGGCGGATCACCGCGCCGGCGAGCATCTCCGGGAAGTGCCGCGGCACGCCCTCGTTCAACCCCAGCAGCAGAATGGCCTGCTCGCCGGCAACTTCGAGGCGCGCATTCAGGGTATCGGAGAGCAGGCGCACGTAGCGCAGGGCATGGCGCAGGCCGTCACCGAAGGTTTCGCTGGAGAGGAACAGGTATTCCAGCAGCAGGCCGTGGAACGCCGGCAAATGTCCGGCCAGATGCAGGCCTACATGCTCTTCGCCGCATTCTTCGGCGGCGGCCTTCCAGAACTGGGCCTGGGCGGCATGGGGAAAGCGCCCGGCGGGCAAGCCACCTGGCGGCAGGCCAACACGCACCAATACGCGGTCCGGATCGGTTCCGCTGGCACGCAAGGCGTCGATCACCGGGCGCATCAGCGCCACATCATCGGTCAGATCACGCAGCATTTCTTGAAGTTCTTATTAGCCGTGGGCGCGGCCATCTTAGGCAGTTTTGCCGCTTTGGCTCAAGGCATACGGGGTGCAATTGACCACTCCGCCGCCACTGTGCGCCGCCCAGCCAATGCACGCCGGCGCCGGGGCGCTAAGCTGCTGGCAATTGCCCAAGGAGATTCCCATGGCCACCGACTGGCACGACCTGCCTGCCCCGACCGCCCTGCCTGGCCTGTTCCTGCGTGCGCTGCTGCGCCGCGGGGTGCAGGGCAAGAGCCTGCCGGACTTCGGCCTGCGCTGCCCGGTCAGCGTCGAGCCTCAGCACCTGGCACGTTACCGCCAGCTGTGCGGCGCCAGCGACGATGGCCTGCTGCCGCCGGCCTATCCGCACCTGCTGGCGTTCCCCTTGCAGATGCAGCTGCTGACCGACAAAGGCTTTCCGTTCCCGCTGCTCGGCCTGGTGCATCTGGAAAACCGCATCCGCGTGCTGCGCCCGCTCGGCGGTCTCGGTCCGTTCCAGGTCGGCGTGCGCCTGGACCACCTGCAGGCGCATGCCAAGGGCGCGGTGTTCAGCCTGATCACCAGCCTCGAGGACCAGCTCGGCCTGCTCTGGGAGGGCGACAGCCACTTCCTCTGCCGCGCCGTGCGTCTCGACGGCACGCCGGCCGAGCACGCCGAGCCGGCGCCGCTGCCGCTCAGCGCCATCGCCGACTGGTCGGCACCCGCCGACATCGGCCGCCGCTATGCGCGGGTGGCCGGCGACTACAACCCGATCCACCTGTCTGCCGCCAGCGCTCGCCTGTTCGGCTTCCCGCGCGCCATCGCCCACGGCCTGTGGAACAAGGGCCGCGCCCTCGCCGCCCTCGGCGAGCACCTGCCGGCGGCCGGTTACGCAGTGGCGGTGCGTTTCCACAAGCCGCTGCTGCTGCCCAGCCATGTCGGCCTGCTGGCCAGCGCCGCGGGCGAGTCCGGGCAGTTCCAGCTACAGGGTGAAGCGGACGTGCTGCATATGAGCGGCAGCTGGCAGCCGCTCTAAGAACCTGTCTCGGATCTCGCGAGCTAGAGTCAAACAAGGCAAAAACGGCTGAGGAAGCGGAGTTTACGAGTTGTAAATGAGCATTCCGAAGCCGTTTTTAACGCCGTTTGGCCGACGCGCAGCAGATCCGATACAGGTTCTAAGCACCTACGATCACGCCTACTCCCGTAGGATGGGTTGAGCAACGCGATACCCATCGGACGCCTGAGATTTATGGGTATCGCTGCGCTCAACCCATCCTACGATGCTGCTTCTCCCCTCTCCCATAAATGGGAGAGGGGAGTTCCGAGAGCGCAAACGGGCGCTAAGAGCCTGCCGTCCCGCGCGGCTTGCACCGCGCGGCAATGCGGTCGAAGCTATGCGGCTGAAAGGAGCGCCGCATGAACCTCACCGAACTCACCGAACGCCTGCACGCCATTCGCGATCGCAACGACTGGCGGCAGTTCCACAGCCCGAAGAACCTGGCCATGGCCGCCAGCGTGGAGATGGCCGAGCTGGTGGAGATTTTCCAGTGGCTGAGCGAAGAGCAATCGCGCCAGTTGCCCGCCGAGCAGCTCGAACACGCCGGCCAGGAAGTCGGCGACATCGTCCTCTACCTGCTGCTGATGTGCGCCGAGCTGGGCATCGACATGGAACAGGCGGTGCGTGCCAAGCTGGCCGACAGCGAACGGCGGTTCAGCTCATGAGCGACCGGCATTTCGACGAACTGGCGACGCGCTTCGCCGAGAAGATCTACGGCGGCGCCAAGGGCACGATCCGCCTCGCCGTGCTCCAGACCGACCTCGCCGAGGTCCTGCCGGAACGTCCGCTGCGGGTACTGGATATCGGTGCCGGCCTCGGCCACATGGCCCTGTGGCTGGCCGAACGCGGCCATCAGGTGACCCTCGCCGAGCCGGCCGAACCCATGCTCGCCGGCGCCCGCGAGCGCTTCGCCGCCGCCGGCCAGCAGGCGACCTTCATCCTCGCGCCCTGGCAGGAGCTGCTCGGCCAACTCACCCAGCCCTATGACCTGGTGCTCTGCCACGCGGTGCTGGAATGGCTGGCCGAACCGCATGCGATCCTGCCGGTGCTGCACCAGCTCACCACGCCCGGCGGCTGGCTGTCGCTGGCCTTCTACAACAAGGATGCGCTGATCTACCGCAACCTGCTCAAGGGCCACTTCCGCAAGCTGCGCAAGCAGCAGTTCGCCGGCGAACGGCAGAGCCTGACCCCGCAGCGCCCGCTCGATCCGCGCGAGTTGGCGCTGCAACTTGCCCACGACTGGCAGGTCGAAAGCACTAGTGGCGTGCGTGTGTTCCACGACTACATGCCCGCCGAGTTCCAGGCCAAGGCCGAACTGCACGATCTGCTGGAAATGGAGCTGACCTACCGCCGCCATCCGAGCTTCGCCGGCCTCGGCCGCTATCTGCACTGGATCTGCCGGCCGCTCTAGGCCGGCTCGGGAGAGCGCCATGAAGTACCGCTTCGGCCTGTCGCTACTCTGTCTTTCACTGCTGGGCCTGGCCCTGGCCGCCTGCCAGAGCCCCAACCCCTACAGCGCCAGCTCCGCACCACTGCCGCCGGCCCCGCCCCAGGCGGCCAACCAGCTCGACCTCAGCGCCTATCCGGCTGCGCCGATCGACTACGCCCGCTACCGCAGCTGGAGCTGGTTGCAGCCCCCCGTCGCCGCTGGCGGCAGCAGCCCCGAACAACTGCAGGAAGTGCTCGAAAACGGCCTCGAACAACGCGGCCTGCGCCGGGCCCAGAGCGGCAGCCCGGCCGATGTGCAGGCAAGCGCCAGCCTGCGCCTGGAAACCCGTCAGTATCAGGTGCAGGACGATGTCGGCGGCTTCTACGGCCGCGGTCCCTACTGGGGCGATGCCTATGGCATGTATGGCAGTGTGCCGCTGCTGCGCACCTACGAGCGTCAGGTACTGGTGCTGCGCATCGATTTGTACGACGCCCGCAGCGGCCAGCCGGTCTGGAGCGGCGGCGCCGAAGCCGATGCCAGTGGCAGTCAAGCGCAGCGCAGCGAGGCCCTGCGCCAGGCCGTGGGCGACGCCCTCGGCAGCTACCCGCCGCGCTGAACCCAGGGGCGGCGCTGACGCCGCAAACAGCGCTTGCCGTCGCCCCCGGCTTGCGCTTGGATAGAGGCTCTAGCATCGGAGATTCGACCATGTTCCCGCGTCTTGCATTACTGCCCGCCCTGCTCCTGCTGAGCGCCTGCCAGACCTACGACCTGCAACGCGATTACGACACCAGTCGCGACTTCGGCGCTTACCGCAGCTGGAGCTGGAAACAACCGGCCCTGGTCTACCGTCCGGACGATCCGCGGATCAAGAGCGACCTCACCGAGCAGCGCATCCGCCAGGCCACCGGCCAGCAACTCGACCAACGCGGCCTGCGCCCGGCCGCCGCCAGCGGCCCGGCCGATCTGCAGGTGCAGGCTTCGCTGATCGTGGAAAACCGCCAGGACACCTACACCACCAACTATGGGGGTGGGTATTGGGGTGGCTACTGGGGCGGCTACTGGGGCGGTCCCGGCTACAGCGAAACGCGCAGCGTCGACTACAAGGTCGCGACCATCCAGATCGACATGTACGACGGCAAGGACGGCAAACTGGTCTGGCGCGGCAGCGCCGAGCAGATGATGCGCAGCGCGCCGCCGAGCCCGGCGGAACGCGAAGCGGCGATCCGTGAAACAGTAGGCAAAGTGCTATCACAGTATCCGCCACACTGAGGTTCCCGCGCTTTGGAGCAGGTCGCCATGGAGTCGCAATCGTCGCGTTTCAGTCACCGCCCAGCCAGCGCCGCCGACCTCGGCGAGCTCGTCGGCTTCCCGCAAAGCCCAGAGGAACTGTTCTTCTGCTACCCCAAGGCGGTCTGGCCGCTGACCGTCGGCCAGCTCGCCGCGGCCATGGCCGGCCGGCGCGACAGCACGGTGTTGCTGCTCGATGGCCGGGTCGCCGGCTTCGCCAATTTCTACCAGTGGCAACACGGCGAGTCCTGCGCCCTCGGCAACCTGATGGTCGCCCCTTGGGCGCGCGGCCAGGGCGTGGCCAGCCAACTGGTGACGGTGATGGAACAGCTGGCCCGCACGCACTACAAGGCCAGGACCATGCAGGTGTCCTGCTTCAACGCCAATGCCGGCGGCCTGCTGTTGTATCCCAAGCTCGGCTACCGGGTCCGCGGCATAGTCGAGCGTCAGGATCCGACGGGCCGGCGCGTGGCGCTGATCCAATTCGACAAACCGCTGGAGCCGCCCCATGCCGCCGAGTGAGCCGCAACGCGTGCTGATCCTGGTCAGCAGCGGGCCGAGCACCCCGGCACGCTGCGCCGCGCCCTTCCACACCGCCACCCTGCTGGCCTGCATGGATGCCCAGGTCACCCTGTTCCTCAGTGGCGAGGCGGCGCAGCTGGCGCGCCGCGAAGTGGCCGACACCTTATATGCCGCGCCTGGCGGCGAACCGCTGCTGCACTTCATCCAGCAAGCCAAGGAAGCCGGCGTGCGCCTGCTGATGTGCCGTGCGCCCGGCGTGGTCATCGACGAGCAGGGGTTGATCGCCGAGCTGGACGAGATCGCCAGCGGCGGCGAGCTGGCGCAGATGATCCTCGAATACGACCGCGTGCTGAGCCTATGAAGCTGCATGGCCTGGAGTTCCCCGAAAACCTGCTGTATGCGCCGGACTACAACCTGTGGCTGCGCGAGGAAGCCGACGCCAGCCTGACCCTCGGCCTGAGCGCCTACGGCTGCGCGCTGTACGGGCAGATCTTCGCCTTCACCCCGAAACGCGACGGCCAGCATATCGACCGGGACCGCAGCTTCGGTGTGGTCGAGTTCGCCAAGGCCGCCTCGTCGGCGCGCAGCCCGTTGAGTGGCGTGCTGCTGGCCAGCAACGAAGAAGTGGTACGCCGCCCGGCGCTGATCAACCAGGACTGCTATGGCGCCGGTTGGCTGGTACGCCTGCAGGCCGACGACTGGCCGGCGGCGCGCGTCGGCTTCCTCAGCGGCGACGAGGCCCTGGCCGCCTTCGCCGAACGCATGCGCCTGGCCGGCTTCGACCCCGACGCCCCCGGCGTGCAAGCACTGCAGCCGTAATCCCCCCTCGCCCATTTATGGGAGAGGGGCCGGGGGAGAGGGCGTTGGCCATGCATGGGCAATTTGTAGGATGGGTTGAGCGCAGCGATACCCATCAAATCTGCCCACTCAGCAGGAGGGCCTGATGAAAAGACTTTTCGCCCTCGCCCTGCTGCTCTTGCTCGCCGCCTGCGCCACGCAGCGGCCCGCCGACTTCGTCTATCTCGATCAGCTGCTCTGCTGCGCCACTTACGACGCGCGCTACTACAACGGCGACAACTTCGTCGGCAGACGCATCGACGGCTACCGCACGGGCCGGGTCATCCTCAGCCGGCAAGCGGCATCGGCCCTGGCCGCGGCCGAACGGGACGCGCAACGCCACGGCCTGCGCCTGAAGATCTTCGACGGCTACCGCCCGCAACGGGCCGTGGATGACTTCAAACGCTGGGCCAGCGCGGTGCAGGACAGCCGCATGAAAGCCCGCTACTACCCCGAGGTGGACAAGCGCGACCTGTTCCGCCTCGGCTACATCGCGAAAAAGTCCGGCCACTCACGGGGCAGCACCCTCGACCTGACCCTGGTCGACGCCAAGACCGGCCAGGAACTGGACATGGGCAGCGCCTTCGACTTCTTCGGCCCAGTCGCCCACCACGACACCCCGCGCATCACCCCGGCCCAGGCGAGCAACCGCACCCTTCTGCGCGACCTGATGGTTCGCCACGGTTTCCAGCCCTACTCGGCAGAATGGTGGCACTACACCCTGCGCAACGAACCCTATCCGAAGGCTTATTTCGACTTTCCGCTGCAGTAAGCGGAGTCCCAGTCGGTTACCGGGCTCCTGCGAATTGGCGGAAGGCAGTGAGAGTCGAACTCACCCAGGAACGGCTGCCGTCCCCCACCGGGTTTGAAGCCCGGCCACGCCACCGGGCGTGCTTGCCTTCCTGATTGATGTGCACGGCTTTGTCCTGGCCTGCGTTCGGCACAGCAGCCTGTGGGTCGAAAATCACGCGACGGACCCCGGAAGCACTTCCTGCAGTTGCCCACGTGCAAGCAACGCACAGTCATCGCAAGCGTAGCCAAGATCGTTGTTGCGCGTTCCCCGACTGATGCCCTCACGCACCGCAAGTGAAACGCGCTATGGCATTTTTTCGTCAGCCCACGAACAAAGCCCGCAGAAAGGAGTCATACCGGCAATCCCCTTGATTTCCTGTGGAGGCAAACATGTTCCTGAAAAAGAAGTGCCTTATCGCCGTAGCCGCTTGCGCCATGATGCTCGGTTCGGCTGCCCTGCTCCCCAGTGAGCTTTCGTTCATGGGCTCGGCCTATGCGAAAGGCGGTGGTGGCGGTGGTGGCGGTGGCGGTGGCGGTGGCGGTGGCGGTGGCGGTGGCGGTGGCGGTGGCGGTGGCGGTGGCGGTGGCGGTGGCCATGGTGGTGGCAACGGTCATGGCGGTGGCAACGGCAATGGGCATGGTGGCGGAAGTACTGGCGGGCACTCCAACGGCCACGGTGCCGGCCTGAGCAGCGACCACGCAGGCAAGTCCACGCGCGATCACGGCGTGAGCGGCAACCACTACGGCAGCCTGCGCAACGATGACAACGGCCACGGCTCGCTGACCTCGGGCGTAGCGCATTCGAAAGATACCCGCGGCCTGTCCAAGGCCACTGCCGTCTCGGCAACCACCCCCGGCGAGCACAACGCGAAAGGCCTGAGCAACGCCGCGTCGTCCTCGAGTAAGAACGATCGTTAAGCGTTCCCCCAAAGACCTGCCGACCGGCGGCTAATGATGCGGCGGTGGGTTAACCCTAGGCGTAATCCACCCTGTTGGCTGCGGCTGTCGATGCCGGGTGGCGGGTTACGCCGCTACGCGGCTAACCCACCCTTGAAAGCCGTACCCAACACTTAACGGATAGCTCCTTAGCCGGCCAGCGCCGAGTCCTCGCGGACCCGGCGTGCGTCGGCCAGGCGCCGGGTGAAGCCGACCCGATCGAAATACTCGAGGATCTGGATGCTGCGCTTGCGGCCGACGCCGACGCGGTCGCGGAACGCCGCCGCACGAATGATCCCCGCCTCGTCCTGCAACTGCACAGCCAGCCTGGCCAGTTGGCGGATGCTCGCCTCCGGGTAGAACAGATCCTTGACCACCTGGTGCAGCAGGCCGAGCCGTGCCAGCTTGCGCAGCAGCAGGCGCACGGCGGCTTCGTCGATGGCCAGCGCGGCGGCCAGTTCACGGACCCAAGGCGGGTCGAAGCCACCGGCCTCCAGCAGCGGCCAGATGTTGGCCTTCAGCTGTTCGTCCTGGGCGCTCAGCTGCACCCGGTGCTCGGGCAGGTGCAGCCAAGGCCCGCTGCTGTCGATCCGCCCGGCGCGCAGTTCCTGCTCCAGCAGGGCGATAAACACCGGGCGTTCCAACTGCGGCAAGGCGTAGCGGCGCAGGCGGTCGCGATCCGGGCCAAGCTCGTCCGGCAATTCGCCATGGAAACGCGCCAGGCCGTCGAGCAACTGCTGCGCCAGCGCCTGCCAACGCGCTTCGGCGAACAGCCGCGGGCCGATGCGCGTGGCGACCTCCTGCACGCCCGCGGGCAAGGCCCATCCGCTGCGTGGACGATTGAACTGGCGTTCGAGCAGGAGTGGATCGAGGCCGCTGTCGGCGTAGGCCAGCAGGGTCGGCAGCGCTTGTTCCAGACCGGCGCTGCGCAGCGCTTCGAGTTGGGCCAGGCGCTCGGCCGTGCGCCGGTTGCGCGCCGGGGCGAAGGGATCGAGCACGCGGCCACCGCCGAGGGTGCGCTGCGCCGACTGGTCGCGCAGCACCAGATGGTCGCCATGCACCGCATGCACCGGCGCGTTCAGCAGCAACTGGGCGAAACCACCCTGCCCCGGCGCCAGGCTGGCGTCTGCGAGCAGGGCCACGCGCGCGGTGACGTCCTGGGCGCCGAGGTGCACGTGCAGCGGCGTCCAGTGCGCAAGGTCGCGACCTTCGCTGGGCAGCAGGCGCAGGTCGATGTCGATGCGGCTGGTCGGCGCGTGCAGGGCCGGGGTCAGCAGCCAGTCGCCACGCTGGATGTGCGTCACGGCCAGGCGTTCGCCGGCCAGGTTCAGCGCCACCCGCTGGCCGGCGTGGGCCGCCTCGGCCTCGCGGTTCTGCGCGTGCAGGCCGCGCACCCGCACATAGCGGCCGGAGGGGCTGAGCAGCAGTTCGTCGCCGACCCGCACCTGCCCGGCGAAGGCCGTGCCGGTGACCGCCACGCCGGCGCCAGCGACGCTGAAGGCGCGGTCGATGGGCAGGCGGAAATAGCCGCTGCCACTGCGCGCCTGCACGGCGGCGGCCTCGACGAGCAGCGCCGCGCGCAGTTCGGCGATGCCCGCGCCGCTGTGGCTGGAGAGCGCATGGATCGGCGCGCCGCTGAAAGGGCCGGCAGCCAGCAACTGCTCGACCTCGGTGCGCACCTGCTGGATGCGCGCCGCGTCCACCCGGTCGCACTTGCTCAGCGCCACCAGGGCGCGGCGGATGCCGAGCAGCTCGACTATGGCCAGATGCTCGCGGGTCTGCGGCATCACCCCGTCGTCGGCAGCCACCACCAGCAGCACCAGGTCGATGCCGCAGGCGCCGGCGAGCATGTTGTGGACGAAGCGCTCGTGGCCCGGCACGTCGATAAAGCCGGTGAGCTGGCCGTCGCCTAAGTCGGCGTAGACATAGCCGAGGTCGATGGTGATGCCACGCTCGCGCTCGGCCGGGCGGCGGTCGCCCTCGATGCCAGTCAGCGCACGCAGCAGCGCGGTCTTGCCGTGATCGATATGCCCGGCGGTGCCGACGATCACGGCGCCTCCACACTCAGATGCGGTAGTTGGGCGAGGAATGCCGGCTCGTCGTCGAGCTGACGTAGGTCCAGCCACAGGGCGTCGTCGTCGAGGCGGCCGAGCACCGGGATCGGCAGGCTGCGCAGGCGTTCTTCCAGCGCTCGCAAGGCACGGCCGCGCAGGCGTTTGGGCTGCTGCGGGCGCAGGCACAGGGCGGCGCTGGGCAGCCGTGCGACCGGCTGGGCGCCGCTGCCGATCATGCCGAGGGCAGGCTCCGCGGTGACCTGCCAGCCGGCGCCGAGTTGCGCGGCCACGGCCAGCAGCAGGCGTTCGGCTTGCACCTGGATATCCAGTTGCGGCCGGCTGAGCAGGCGCAGGGTGGTCAGCCGTTCGGCCAGGCGTTCCGGGTCGCGGTACAGGTTGAGCACCGCTTCCAGCGCCGCCAGTGTCAGCTTGTCGACGCGCAGGGCACGCTTGAGCGGGTTCTTCTTGATCTTGCCGATCAGCTCCTGGCGGCCGAGGATCAGCCCGGCCTGCGGGCCGCCGAGCAGCTTGTCGCCGCTGAAGGTGACCAGGTCGGCGCCGTCGGCCAGGGCCTCCTGCACCGTCGGTTCTTTGGGCAGGCCCCAGCGCGTGAGGTCGACCAGCGTGCCGCTGCCGAGGTCTTCCAGCAGTGGCAGACCGTGGACGTGGGCGATGGCCGCCAGCTCAAAGGTCGGCACCCTGGTGGTGAAGCCCTGCACGCTGTAGTTGCTGGTGTGCACACGCATCAGCAGACCGCTGCGCGAATTGATCGCCGCCTCGTAATCGCGGGCATGGGTGCGGTTGGTGGTGCCGACCTCGACCAGCTTGACGCCGGCGCGGGCCATGATGTCGGGGATGCGGAAGGCGCCGCCGATCTCGATCAGCTCTCCGCGGGAGATGATGCCTTGCTTGCGCGCGCCGAGGCTGTTCAGCGCCAGCAGCACGGCGGCGGCGTTGTTGTTGACCACGGTGACGGCTTCGGCGCCGGTCAGTTCGCAGATCAGGCCGGTGATGAGGTCGTCGCGATCACCGCGCTTGCCGCTGGCGAGGTCGAATTCGAGGTTGAGCGGATAACGCGCGGCCAGGCAGATCGCCTCGATGGCTTCCTCCGGCAGCAGCGCGCGGCCGAGGTTGGTGTGCAGCACCGTGCCGGTGAGGTTGAACACCCGCCGTACCTTGCTCGCATGCCAGGCGGCCAGGCGTTCGCCGGCACGCCCGGCGAGCACCGCGTCGCTCAGTTCGGCGGCGGCCAGTTGGCCGTGCCGGGCCGGCTCGCGCAGCTCGTCGAGCAGATCGCGCAGGGTCTTGAGCAGGGCGTCGCGGCCATAGCGCTGCTGCAATGGCGTGCAGGCCGGGCTGCGCAGCAGGCGGTCGACGGAAGGCAGGCGAAGGGCGGTCATGCACGAACCTCGCGACGATGAACCTTCTTCAGTGTAGGCAGCGGCTTGTTTGCGAGGCCCTATCGACCGAGATGCGGTTGTTGTTTTGGTTCCGTCGCCCCTCTCCCCCGGCCCCTCTCCCATAAATGGGAGAGGGGAGCTAAGAGCCTCCGCCCGGCGCCAGCAGCAGGTTGGGTGCCCGGCGCAGGTAGCCCTCCTCGCTCAGGCGCAGGTCGAGAGCGAGGCTGGCGAGGTCGTCGGCCTGGGCTTCGGCGTGGGCGTCGTGATCGAGGTAGAACTGCTTGAGGTAGCCCTGGCAACCGGGACAGGCCTCGGCGCGGATCGGCGCCTGTTCGCCCTTGAGCCCGTCGCGCTCCAGCGACAGGTAGGTGAGGTGCTTGCTCTCCTGGCAGTGGCTGCATTTGACCCGCACGTAATGCCACTCGCAGGAGCACAGCGAACAGGCCAGATAGCGCAGGCCGGCCTGCTTGCCGAGATGACGGACCATGCCGCTGACCGGCGGCGAACCGCAGGCCGGGCACAGGGTCTGGGCATCGGTTTCCGTCACCGTGTCGTTCGGCAGGGCCAGCAGCCAGTGACTGAAGGCCACTTGCAGTGCCGCGCCGAGGAAGGGCACCAGGGCCGCTGGCAGCAGGTCGAACTGGCCGTTGAGCAGGCCGATGGCCCAGGCCTTGCGCTGGCCGCTGTCGGCCTGCTGCAGCTGCTGCAGTGCCGCGCCGATGGCCGGGTTGTTGGCGGGCGCTGGGTAGGTCTGCAGCAGAGCATCCAGCGCCGGCAGCCAGTCGTCGCCACGCACCAACGCTTCGAACGCCAGCGGCGGCATGCGATGCTCGCGGCTGCGGGCCAAGGCTTCCGGGGCCGGGCCGGGCAGGCTCGGCGGCTGGTCGAGCACCCGCTGCTGGGCGCGGCAGAGGTCGGCGATCAGTTGCAGATAGCCGGCCAGCGGATGGCCCTCGGCGAGCTGTTGCAGACGCTCGGCGCGGCGCCGGAACAGGTCGCGCGCAGGCAGGTTGAGGAAGGGCGGAATGTTCGCCGCGGCTTCGATCTGCCCCGGCTCGAGAATGATGCCTGGCACCCAGGACTCCTTAGCCCCTCGGGGCGAAATGCTGTTGGGACAAGCGTAGAGCCTCGACGATTGATCTGTGCGTGCCCCCTTCCCTCACCCTAGCCCTCTCCCGAGGGGAGAGGGGACTGGCCTGCACGACGTTGAAGTCCGCGGCCCGGTCCATCCCTGGGAGATTTCGACCTGCCGCTTGTTGGGTATCGCTGCGCTCAACGCCAACCTACACGTGTACCCGTAGCGCAGGATCGTAGGATGGGTTGAGCAACGCGATACCCATCGCTGCGCTGCCAGCGGCTCACTTCCCGAGCAGAATGCTGCGCCGCCCAACCTGCCGCGCGTTGGGTATCGCTGCGCTCAACGCCAACCTACAGTCTTGCGCCCACTTACTGCTTGCCGCTGCCCTCGCCCTTGCTCACCTGCTTGTACCAGAGCCCATGGTGCTTACGCGCCCAGCCCTTGCTGACCCAGCCGGAGAGCATGGCGCTGACCGAGCCCTTGACCCAGATGCCGGCGTAGATGTGGACGATGATGCTGCTGATCAGCACGAAGGCGGCGAAGGCGTGCAGCAGCGCGGACAGGCGGATCAGCTCGATGCCGAACAGGGCGCTGAAGTACTGCCGCCAGATGACGATGCCGGTGGCCAGCAGCACCAGCATGCACAGCAGCAACACCCAGAACAGCAGCTTCTGCCCGGCGTTGTAGCGGCCGACTTCCGGCAGCTTTTCTTCATGGTTGCCGATCACGTCGCGCCATTGTTTCAGCCATTGCCTGTCGCTCTGGTCGAGGCGGTTGTGGCCGGCGAAACGCATCGCCAGCCAGATGAAGAACAGGAACATTGCCACGCCGAGGAAGGGATGGAGGATGCGCGTCCACGGGCCGCCGCCGAACAGTTCGCTCAGCCAGAACAGCGCCGGATGGAACAGCGCCAGGCCGGACAGCGCGGCGAGCACGAAGAGGATGGCCACCGCCCAGTGGTTGCTGCGCTCGGAGGCGCTGTAGCGTTGGATGTCTTTGTTCATCGTCGACTCCTGAACTCGCTCGATGCCCGAGTCTCCCCTCTCCCGCTTGTGGACGAGGGGCCGGGGGGAGAGGGCGCTAACGCGCCAGCCTCGTTACTGCGGCGCTTTGGGGTCATAGCTGTGCACCGCTGGGTCGACCTGATGCACCGCCGACTCGCCGATCACCTGCGGCCGCTCGTCCTCCTCGACCACGTTGCGGCCGACCCGCACGTAGTGGAAGAAGCCGAACAGCGCCACCAGGCCCATGCCCAGCAGACCCAGCGGCTTGCTCACGCCCTTCCACAGGCCGACCAGCGGGCTGATGTGCGGATCGTCCGGCAGGCCGGCGTACAGCGACGGCTGGTCGGCATGGTGCAGTACGTACATCACGTGGGTGCCGCCGACGCCGGGCGGGTCGTACAGCCCGGCGTGCTCGAAGCCGCGCGACTTGAGATCCTTGATGCGCCCGTCGGCGTGCTCCTTCATGTCCTCCTTGGTGCCGAAGACGATGGCGCCGGTTGGGCAGGTCTTTACGCAGGCTGGCTCCAGGCCCACGGCGACGCGGTCGGAGCACAGCGTGCACTTGTAGGCCTTGTGGTCGCGCTGCGAGATGCGCGGGATGTTGAACGGGCAGCCGGTGATGCAATAGCCGCAGCCGATGCACTTGTCCTGGTCGAAGTCGACGATGCCGTTGGCGTACTTGATGATAGCCCCCGGTGCTGGGCAGGCCGCCAGGCAGCCGGGCTCGGCGCAGTGCATGCAGCCGTCCTTGCGGATCAGCCATTCCAGCTTGCCGGCCTCGCTCTCGTGCTCGGTGAAGCGCATCAGCGTCCACGAATCGGCGCTGAGATCCGCCGGGTTGTCGTAGGTGCCGTGGTTGTGGCCGACCTCGTCACGCAGCTCGTTCCACTCCGAGCAGGCGACCTGGCAGGCCTTGCAGCCGATGCACTTGGACACGTCGATGAGCTTGGCGACTTCGTCCATCTCGCGGATCGACGGCATCGGCGTGGTGGTGGCGGAGCGGGCAATGATGTCTTGTGTGGCCATGACTCAGCTCCTCATGCCTTTTCCACGTTGACCAGGAACGCCTTGAACTCCGGGGTCTGCGTGTTGCCGTCGCCGACGAAGGGGGTCAGGGTGTTGGTCAGGTAGCCGTTTTTAGCCACGCCGGTGAAGCCCCAGTGCAGCGGGATGCCGACGTGGTGCACGGTCTTGCCGTCCACCGTCAGCGCCTTCAGGCGCTTGGTCACCACCGCCACCGCCTTGATATGGCCGCGGTTGGACGACACCTTGACCCGCTCGCCGGCGACTATGCCCAGCTCCTTGGCCAGCGCCTCGCCGATCTCGACGAACTGCTCCGGCTGGGTGATCGCCGCCAGCGGGCAGTGCTTGGTCCAGTAGTGGAAGTGCTCGGTGAGCCGGTAGCTGGTCGCCACATAGGGGAACTCGTCGGCCTTGCCGAACAGCTCCATGTCGTTCTTGAACACCCGCGCCGCCGGACTGCTGGTGGCTTGCGGCTGGTCCGGGTGCAGCGGGTTGCGGCCGATCGGCGTCTCGAACGGCTCGTAGTGCTCAGGGAACGGTCCCTCGGCCATCTTGTCGACGGCGAAGAAGCGCGCCACGCCTTCCGGGTTCATGATGAACGGGCTCATGCCCGCCTCCGGCGGCAGGTCGGCCTTGTAGTCGGGCACGTCGGTGCCGGTCCAGGCCTTGCCGTTCCACCACACCAGGCGTTTCTTCACCGGATCCCAGGGTTGGCCCGCCGGGTCGGCCGAGGCGCGGTTGTAGAGAATCCGCCGATTCGCCGGCCAGGCCCAGGCCCAGCCGGCGCTCTGGCCCATGGCGTAGGGGTCGGAGTTGTCGCGACGGGCCATCTGGTTGCCCAGCTGGGTCCAGCAGCCGGCGAAGATCCAGCAGCCGCTGGCGGTGCTGCCATCGTCACGCAGCATGGCGAAGCCCGGCAGTTGCTCGCCGGCCTTGAGCAGCAACGCGCCGCTGGCCGGATCGACCAGATCGGCCAGCGCCTTGCCGTTGAACTCGCGGGCCAGCTCGTCGGGGCCTGGCTCGTCCGGGCGCAGGTAGGGCCAGTCGAGGCCGAGGATCGGCGCGGGGAAGGCGCCGCCTTCCTTGGCGTAGAGTTTGCGCAGGCGGTGATACAGACCGGCCATGATGGCGATGTCGGTACGCGCCTGGCCGGGCGGCTCGGCGCCCTTCCAGTGCCACTGCAGCACGCGCCCGCTGTTGACCAGCGAGCCGTCCTCCTCGGCGAAGCAACTGGTCGGCAGGCGGAACACCGTGGTCTGGATGCTCGCCGTGTCGACCTCGTTGAACTCGCCGACGTTGCGCCAGAACTCCGAGGTATCGGTGGCCAGCGGGTCCATGATCACCAGGAACTTGAGCTTGGCCAGCGCGGCGCTGACCTTGGCCTTGTTGGGGAAGGCGGCGATGGGGTTGAAGCCCTGGCAGAAGTAGCCGTTGACCTTGCCCTGGTACATCAGGTCGAAGTACCTGAGCACGTCGTAGGCCGGCACGTCGAGCTTCGGCAGCCAGTCGTAGCACCAGTGGTTCTCGGCGCTGGCCGACTTGCCGAACCAGGACTTCATCAGGCTGACGTGGAACTTGCCGTAGTTCTGCCAGTAGGACATCTGCCCCGGGCGCAGCGGCTTGCTCGCGCGCTTGTCGATGTAGGTCGCGTAGTCCTGCTCGGCCTCGCCGGCCAGCGTCAGGTAGCCGGGCAGCGAGTTGGAGAGCAGGCCGAGGTCGGTCAGCCCCTGGATGTTGGAGTGACCGCGCAGGGCGTTCATGCCGCCGCCGGGCATGCCGATGTTGCCGAGCAGCAGTTGGACCATGGCGCCGGTGCGGATCATCTGCGAGCCCACCGAGTGCTGGGTCCAGCCCAGGGCGTACATGATGGTCATCACCTTGTCCGGCCGCGAGGTCTCGGCGATCTCCGCCCAGACCTTGAGCATCATGTCCTTCGGCGTGCCGCAGATGCTGCTGACCAGGTCCGGGGTGTAGCGGCTGTAGTGCTGCTTCATCAGGTTGAACACACAGCGCGGGTGGCTGAGCGTCGGGTCGACCTGGGCGAAACCATCCGCGCCCAGCTCGTAGTTCCACGCCGATTTGTCCGGGTAGCTGCGCTTCTCGGCGTCATAGCCGTTGAACAGGCCGTCGTCGAAGCCGAAGCCTTCCTTCACGATGAACGACACGTCGGTGTAATTGCGCACGTACTCGTGCTGGATCTTGTCATTCTCCAGCAGGTAGTTGATCAGCCCGCCGAGGAAGGCGATGTCGGTGCCGGTGCGGATCGGCGCGTAGTAGTCCGCCACCGAGGCCGAGCGGGTGAAGCGCGGATCGACCACGATCAAGCGGGCGTTGTTGTGCGCCTTGGCTTCGGTGACCCACTTGAAGCCGCAGGGGTGGGCTTCGGCGGCGTTGCCGCCCATGATCAGGACCAGATCGGCATTCTTGATGTCGGTCCAGTGATTGGTCATGGCGCCACGGCCAAACGTCGGGGCAAGACCTGCCACCGTCGGGGCGTGTCAGACACGTGCTTGGTTATCAAACCCCAGCATGCCGAGGGAACGCACCACCTTGTGGGTGATGTAGCCGGACTCGTTGCTTGATGCGGACGCCGCGAGGAAACCGGTGGTCAGCCAACGGTTGACCGTCTGGCCTTCGGCATTCCTCTCGATGAAGTTGGCGTCGCGGTCGGCCTTCATCAGCTGGGTGATGCGGTCGAGCGCCTCGTCCCATTCGATGCGCTTCCACTGGTTGGAGCCGGGCTCGCGCACCTCGGGGTATTTCAGGCGGTTCGGGCTGTGGATGAAGTCCAGCAGGCCGGCGCCTTTCGGGCAGAGGGTGCCGCGGTTGACCGGGTGGTCGGCGTCGCCCTCGATGTGGATGATGTTCTGCACGACGTTCTTCGCCGCGTCGCCCTGGCTGTACATGATCAGGCCGCAGCCGACCGAGCAGTAGGGGCAGGTGTTGCGCGTCTCGAGGGTGCGCGCCAGTTTGAAATGGCGCACCTGGTCGGCGAAGGCTGCCGGGGGTGCGACCCCCAGAGCCGCCAGGCTCGATCCTCCAAGGCCTACGGCACAGACCCTGAAGAACTGTCGACGGTTCATGTCCATCGTTGTTCTCCTGCATCAGGCAGTGGATATCCGGCGCGTGGCCGGATACCTCACCGAGAAAGGTTAGTCGCCCTTTAGCAATCTGCCACAGGGCGCGACGGTGAGCGGGCCGCGGATATCCCGATGGGCGCCGGCCCACCCATCGGCTATAGTCGGTCCCGGCGCTCGCCGCGCGCCCCGTCCGCGGAAAGGGCTGCGCCCAGGCTGGATGACGCCGATTTCGTCATACGACTCCCGGCCTGAGAGCCCGTCCAATATCTGCTGCGCTTGGTCATGCTGCGTTGAAAACAGGCTCGGACTGCTCATTTACAACTCGTAAACTCCGCGTCCTCGCCTGTTTTCGCCTTGCCTGACCTGCGCTCGCGACGATCTTGAACAGGCTCTCGCGGACAAGGCCTGCAAGGAGTTCGTATGTCCGCTACTAGCCGTTTCGCCACGCCCAGCCGCGATGGCCGCATCAACCTCGAACAGCAGCGCAAGCGCGCCAAGGAGCTGCTGCGCCGCCTCAAGCAGAATGATCCGGACGCCTGGCGCGCCATGCGCGCGCAGGGCGCCAGCTGCACCGCAATGACTGTGCAGTTGGCCGATGCGCAATGGCTGATCGCCCGCGAACTGGGCTTCGTCAGTTGGCCCCGGCTCAAGGCCCATCTCGACGCCATCGCCTTCGCTGCCCGCCACCCGACGTTCAGCGCCGACGATGAGGCCAGCACCCTGCACCTGCGCTGTGGCAACGACATCAGCCATACCCTGCAGCTGGCCGGCTTCCAGGGCGAGTTCCAGAGCTTCATCGACCCGCTGGTGATGGGCCCGGTGCCGGACCTGCCGCTGGCGGACTATTTGGCCGTGCGTGCCGAGTTCGTCGCCGCGGCGTTCGATCTGGATGCCGCCGAGGTGCTGGCCGGCTCGCAGCGCGAATACGCCCTGCTCGGACGCCTCGCCGACTACCCGCGCGTGGTGTTGTGGTGCGAGGCGGATGCCTATGACCAGCTGTTCCTGATCCGCGTGCTGGCCGGGCTGCAGCCGCCGCCGGCGCGCCTGGAATTGATTGAGATCGACCGGGTGCCGGGGGTCGAGCGCTTCATCGGCATCGGCCAGCTGGCCCCTGACCTGCTCGCCTGGCTGTGGCCGCAGCGCCGCGTGCTCGGCGAGGACGCGCTGGAACTGGCCCGCCGCGCCTGGAGCGCCTACAGCAGCGCCGACCCGCGCGCCTGGGCGAGCCTTGCCCATAGCCCGACGCCCGCTTTGCCGCTGTTCGGCCCGGCCCTGCGCCGGCAATTGCAGGAGTTGCCGGGCAGCCGCGACGGTCTGTCGCTGAGCGAACGCCTGAGCCTGCAGATCGTCCACGAACTGGGCGCGCCGACCTTCGGCCAGGTGTTCGCCCACCTGATGGGTCGTCACGAACCGCTGCCCTACCTCGGCGACCTGATGTTCCACGCCCTGCTGCGCCCGCTGATCGATGCCGAGACGCCGCTGCTCTACGAGGAACAGCCTGAACTGCTCTGGCCGCAACGGCCGCTACGGCTCACCGAACTGGGCCGCCAGGTGCTGGCCGGCGAACGCTACTGGCTGGATTGCGCGGCGCCCGAACGCTGGGTCGGCGGCCTGCGCCTGCGCGCCGGGCAACCGCACTGGGCGCTGGATGACGGCTTGCAGCCGGTGTGGCGCGCCTGACCGTAGCGTGCGCGAATCCTAGGCTGGCTGTCGCTTTTCCCAGCCACCGGCTTTGGGTGGCAAACACTGCGCGGTTTTCCACCCTACGAAGCGGAGCTGATCGCCAAGTCATCTGTATACAAGAACGCGACCTTTTGCCGGCATACTGGCCGCCTTTTTCTGCCTGGAGATTGCCCCATGCCCGCCCCTGTCTGGTGGCTGCTCGCCCTGCCCCTCGTCGCCGGCGCCTGCCTGCCCTTGCAGGCCGGGATCAATGGCCAGCTGGCCAAGCATGTGTCCAGCGTGCTGGCCGCCGGGCTGATTTCCTTCACCGTCGGCAGCCTGGCCCTGTTGCTGGTGGTGCTGGTGCAACGGGAGGCGCCGAGCTTCGGCCTGCTGCGCGGGGTGAGCTGGTGGCAATGGTGCGGCGGCTTTCTCGGCGTGTTCTTCATCGTCACCGCCGCCTTCGCCGGGCCGCGGGTCGGCGCGCTGCTGTTCATGGCGCTGGTGATCGCCGGCCAGCTGGGCATGGCGCTGACGCTGGATCATTTCGGCTGGGCAGGGTTTCGCGAGGCACCGATCAGCGCCGGCAAGCTGCTCGGCGTACTGGCGATCGGCGTGGGGATCTGGCTGATTCGTCGCGGCTGACGAACGCGGAGAGTGAACGTGGCGGCGACACGCCGCAGCGACAGCCAGAGCCCGGCTACGGGCAAGCGCCTGTAGCCGGGCTGTCAGTGGCGTTACATCACCACCGGTACGAACGGCGTGACGGTATCCCAGTAGTCGCAGTGGTGATCGTCGTTGAAGTCCTTCACGACAAGGCTGTCGTAGGTCATCCCGACATCACCCGGGCGGAGCTTCATCAGGCCCTGACGCTCGAGGCCCAGCCAGTTGCCGTTGGCATCGAACGGTTTCCAGCTCGGCAGGCCGCTGCCGTTGGGGTTGCCGCTCTTGATGAAGTTGGTCCAGTAGCGAACCATCTGCCCGGACATCGCCTGCTGCGCGGCATTCAAGGTAACGCTGGTGCCAAGTGCCGTGTGGCGGTTGAACAGGAACGGCAGCTCGTCGGTGTGGCCGGAGCCCAGCACGTCCGGAGTGCCCGCCGGGCCGAGCAGATCGGCGCCCATGCCGGACGGCGAGTTCGGATCGGCGAACTCGTAGCCGTAGACGGTGGTGCGCCGGTACATGCTCTTGCGCAACGTGTTGGCCGGGCAGGAGAACGTCGAGTCGCTCAGCAGCGCGCTGCCCGCTCCTGCCGGGGTGCCATAGGCAATGACCGGGTAGAGGGCGCGGAGCGCGACCCAGGTAACGCTCGGCGCCATGTTTTGCAGCACCTGGTTGTACTCGTCGCTGGTCATCCGGTGCCCGGTCACGAACTGGGCCACCGCGAACATCGGCTTGGCTTCGGCCTGGTTGGTGCCGATGATGACCGGTACCCGCTGGAAATTGCCCTTCATCAGATTGGCAGCCGGGTAATCGGGCAGCACCACCCCATCGACCACTGGCGCGAACGGCAGCATCGTGCTGGTGCTTAGCGACAGGGCGCTCCAGGCCATGCGGCTGGCGGCCTGCACCTGGCTGGCGGGCTTGCCACGCAGGCAGTCCAGCTGTTGCCCGGCGCCGGCGGTACAGCCGAGGTTGGCGGCGAAGCGGTTGCCCTTGTCGATGGCCGTGGTGAGCGATGGAACCACCCCGCCCTCGCCCATGAAGATCGGGCTCTCGGCGATGGCGCGCTGATACAGCCCGCTGGTCTGCGGGTTGGTCAGATGCATCAGAACGCTCATGGCGCCCGCCGACTGGCCCGCGATGGTGACATTGCCCGGATTGCCACCAAACGCCTTGGCGTTCTTCTGCACCCAGCGCAAGGCCTGCACCTGGTCCTGCAGGCCATAGTTGCCCACCGAGTGATCGGCAGACTCGTTACGCAAGGCCTCGAGAGCCAGGAAGCCGAAGGCACCCAGCCGGTAGTTGACGGAAACCACCACGACGCTCTGCTTGGCCAGTTGCGTCGCATCGTAGTGGCGCGCCGAGCCTTCCATGAAGGCGCCGCCATGAATCCACACCAGAACCGGCAGGTTGGATGCCGCCGTGGCGTTGGGCGGGGTGGTCACGCGCACCACCAGGCAGTCCTCTTCCCCCATGTCCTGGGAAATATCCGAGCCACCCTGGGCACACACCTTGTCCGTGCCAACCGCCGGCAGCACGCCACTCCAGGGGCCGGCCGGCTGCGGCGCTTTCCAGCGCAGCGCACCGACGGGCGGCTGGGCGTAGGGGATGTTGATGAACAAGCGGGTGTCGTTGACCAGTGCACCTTCCACCCAGCCATCGGCAGTCTGTACCTGTGGGCCGGCCTGCACGGCTCCGGCCATGGCGGCGGATAGCGAAAGCCCCGCCAGACCGGCGCACAGCCAGCGGGGGAGATTGGTTCCAAGGAGTTTCTGCATGACGTGTCACCCTTATGTTTATTCTCTGCGGCGGCCGGCCTCAGTGGCCCGGTAGCGGAACCGCGATGCAACGGCAGGGGACAGCGGACTCCCAATCGCGGGGCGCCAGTACATTCAAGCCGGAGCGGCGCGTCGATGCCCCCGAGGGGGTATTCGTGCCCCGCCGCCGGATTGACCAGCTAGGCCACGGGCCCGCACGATAGCGACCATAATCCGACTTATCGGTCACAAAACGCACCGAAATACCACTTTCAGGCTATGTCTTGGGCAGCCCGCAAAATGCGCAGCCGTTCTCGGTCTCGCGCGCCATGGCGCAGGCAGATTCCGACGGACGGCGACATGCGCGCCGCGAATCACCGCTCCAGGCGCCTCCAGCCGCGAGCGGCGGCAGCTGTTCCGCACGCACGGGCGAGCAGCAGGGTAAAGGCGTTACAAACGGAAACTGCCCATCTGCCGCGCCAGGTCGTCGGCCAGCCGGCGCAGGCTCTGGCAATCCTCGCGGCACAGCTCGACTTCGGCGGAGGTGGCGTGGGCCAGATCGGCGATGCCCTGCACGTTGCGGTTGATCTCCTCGGTCACCGCCGACTGCTCCTCGGTCGCCGCCGCCACTTGGGTGTTCATGTCGCTGATGCGCTCGACCTGAGCGCCGATGGCGGCGAGCGACTGGCCGGTGCGCTGGCTGGCCTCGACCCCGGTGCCGGTGGCCGCCTGCCCGGCGTGCATGGAGGCGACCGCGGTTTGCGCACCCGCCTTGAGGCGCTGGATCATCTGCTGAATCTCGCCGGTGGACGCCTGGGTGCGGCTGGCCAGGGTGCGCACCTCGTCGGCGACCACGGCGAAACCACGCCCCTGCTCGCCGGCCCGCGCCGCCTCGATGGCGGCATTGAGGGCGAGCAGGTTGGTCTGCTCGGCGATCCCACGAATCACCGCCAGCACCTGATCGATCGAGGCGACTTCCTGCGCCAGCGCGTCGACCGCCGTCGCCGCAACGCCGATCTCGCCGGACATGGTCTCGATATGGCGGATCGAAGTGCCGACCACCTGCCGCGCGCCCAGGGCCTCCTCGCGGGCGCTGTGCGACACCTGCGCGGCGCTGCTGGCGTTGCGCGCGATCTCCTGCACAGTGAGGCCCATCTCGTGCACCGCGGTGGCGACCATATCGGTCATCTCGCGCTGCTGGCCGGCACGCCCGGCGGTGTTTTCCACCACCTGCGCCACCTGGCTCACCGCGCCGCGCAGACGCTCGCTGGTGGCCAGCACCGCGCCGATCAGGCTGCGCTGGCTTTCCAGGAAGCGGTTGAAGCCGCGGGCCAGATCGCCCAGTTCGTCGGCCCGCGACTCGTCCAGGCGACGGGTCAGATCACCGCCGCCGCCACCGATCTCCACCAGCGCCGCGGTGACCTGGCGCAGCGGCCGCACCAGGCCGCGCGCCAGCCAGGCCACCAGGGCCAGCACCAGCAGCGCCACCAGCAGGCCGATCAGGCCGCTGCTGAGCAGCGCCTGGTGCGCCTCGGCGTAGATTTCCGCCTCCGGCACCTCGCTGACCAGCAGCCAGCCGAGGCTGGGCAAGGGCCTGGCCAGCGCCAGGTAGGCCTCGCCAGCGCGGGCGAAGCGCACCGCCTTGCCGCCGCCGGCGAGCAGCCCGGCGGCAGCTTCGGTGCCCGTCAGGTCGGCCAGCCTGGCGGCGCCGCTCAGCGCGGAGTCCGGGTGTACCTTGACCGCGCCCTGGGCGTCGATCAGGTACACCTGGCCACGCTCGCCGAAACGGAAGTCGCTGATCATCTTCGACATCGCCGCCAGGTCGTAGCCGAGGCCGGATACACCAAGGGTCTTGCCGCCCTGCCGGATACGCTGATTGATGAACAGCGTCGGCCGACGAGTGGTCTTGTCGATGTCGATCTCCAGCACCCGGTCACGGCTGCCATCGACCAAGCGGTAGAACCACTGGTTCTCCGGCTGGCTGCGGTCGATGGTGCGCGCCAGGCCCTTGGCGGTGATGTAGTGACCGCTGGCCAGGACGGCGATGGAGGTAGTCAGCGCGTTCTGCTGGACGCGCACCCCCTCCAGGTAGCGGGCGAACTCATCGCGGCGCACCGGATCTTCGCCGCCGGCCAGCCACTCCTGCACCAGGCTGTTTTCGGCGATGCCGGCGTTGGCGGTGACCGGCGCGGCGAGAATCCGTTCGAGGTCGTTGCCGATCGCCGTGACGCTGGCCGGCAGGGCGTTGTCCACCAGCGCCCGCTCGGCCAGGCGGTTGACCACCCAGGCGTAGACGCCGATGACGATGAGAATGCTGAGCAGCAGGGCGGCGCCCATGCTGAGGGTCAGTTGCCATTGAATACTGCGTTGCCAGAGGCGCATGAGCGGCGGTCCTGGAGTGCGGCGCGGCAGAGTGGAAGACCCGGCCGCGTACAGATGAAGGTTGTGTGACACAGGGGAATATCGACCGTCGGCGCGCGAAACTTTAGCTTTGTATACAAAAATCCAGGCAAATAGGTACAACCGTACCAGCCACGCCTCAGAGCCTGTTTACGATCTCGCGAGCTAGAGCCAGACAAGGCAAAAATGGCCGAGGGAGGGGAGTTTACGAGCTGTAAATGAGCATCCCGAGGCCATTTTTAACGCCGTATGTCCGACGCGCAGCAGATCGTAAACAGGCTCTCAGTCCGACACGCTGAACTCGACCCGCGCGGTCTGCCCGGCGGCATCGATCACGCTGAGCTGATAGCGACCGCTGCGCCCCAGGACCTGCTGGAATGCGGCCTGGCTCAGGCTTTCGGCCACCGGCGCGCCGTTCAGGAACCACCAGCGCCGACCGCTGCCCCCCAGGGCTGACAATTGCAGACGCAAGGGCTCGGCGCTGGAGGCCGGTCGACGCAGCTGATCGCCGGCGCGCACGCCGACGATCGCCAGCGGCGTCGGCGCCGGGCCGAGGCGCGCCGGGCACTGCGGGTCGAGGGCCGGCAGCCGCACGCTGCGGCGTTCGCGGCGCGGCAGCCAGGGCTCCAGCGGCGCCGGCCAGAACGCCAGCTCATGTGCCGTGGCGCCGGCGCAACCGGCCTCCGCCAACCGGCCCTGCGGGCTGAGCCAGACCGTCTGGCGCAGGCCGAGGCCGAGCGGCTGCGCCTCGCCCGCCAGGGTCGGCGGCGTGGTGGCGTCGAGGGTCCAGGCGAAGCGCTGGCGCCGACAGTTCGGATCGTCCTTGGCCAGCGGCTGGCCCAGCGGCCAGCAGATCGCCGCCACGCCGACGCTGGCCGGCACCGCCTCGACCGGCGGGGCGATGCCGCGCTGGCTGTCGCGGTTGACCAGCAGATCGTGCACCTGCAGCAGCAGCGGCGCCGCCGAAGCCAGGCCGAACTGGCCGGGCACCGGGGTGCCGTCCGGGCGGCCGAGCCACACGCCGATCAGGTAGCGCGGGCCGACGCCCAGCGCCCAGGCATCGCGAAAGCCGTAGCTGGTGCCGGTCTTCCAGGCCAGGCTCGGGCGCTGCACCAGCTGCGCACGCGGGTCGCGGTCCGGGCGCGCCTGGCCGCTGAGGATGCGCCGCACTATCCAGGCCGCGCCGGGCGACAGCAGGCGCCGCTCGTGCAGCGCGTCCTGCGGTTGCAGGCGCGGGCGCGCGGCCAGGCCGCCACGGGCGAAGGCGCTGTAGCCGCCGAGCAGATCCTCCAGGCGGCTGCCGGCGCCGCCGAGGATCAGCGCCAGGTTGGGCTCGGCCAGCGCCGGCAGGGCCAGCGGCAGCCCGGCATTGCGCAACTCGCCGGCGAAGCGCTTCGGCCCGTAGGCCTCCAGCAGCTGCACGGCCGGCAGGTTGAGCGAAGTGGCCAGCGCCTCGCTGGCCGAAACCGGGCCGCTGAAGCCGCTGGAGAAATTGCCCGGGCGGTAGTCGCCATACAGGCGCGGCACGTCCTGCAGCAGCGACTCGGAGTGGATCAACCCGGCATCCAGCGCCAAGCCGTAGAGGAAGGGCTTGAGCGTCGAGCCGGGCGAGCGCAGCGCCTGGATCATGTCGACGTGGCCGAAGCGCCGCGCATCGCCGATATCCAGCGAACCGAGATAGGCGCGCACCGCCATGCTCTGCGCCTCGACCACCAGAATCGCCGCCGAGCTGTGCTCCGGCAGGCGCGCGCGCCAGCCGAGCAGCAGGTCTTCCAGGCGGCGCTGCAAGGCGGCGTCAATTGTGGTGCGGATCAGTGGCGGACTACCCGGCCGGTTCAGGCGCCGCGCCAGCAGAGGCGCCAGATTGGGTTCCTGGCGCGGGGCGAGCAACACCGGCTCCTCCAGCGCTTCGTCGACAGCCGATTGCGGCCACACCCGGAACTCGGCCAGGCGCCTGAGCACCTTGTCGCGCGCCGCCTGGGCGCGTTCGGGATGGCGGTCCGGGCGCAGGCGGCTGGGCGCCTGCGGCAGCACCGCGAGCAGCGCCGCCTCGCTGCGGGTCAGCTGGCTCGGCGGCTTGCCGAGGTAGGCCCAGCTGGCCGCCGCCACGCCCTGCAGGGTGCCGCCGAACGGCGCGCGGTTGAGGTAGAGGGCGAGGATCTCGTCCTTCGACAAATGCCATTCCAGCTGCGCGGTGCGCCACAGCTGCTTGAGCTTGCCGCCCAGGCTGCGCTGGTGTGGGTCGAGCAGGCGCGCGACCTGCATCGACAGGGTGCTGCCGCCGGACAGCACGCGCCCGCCGCTCAGGTTCTGCCAGGCGGCGCGCGCCAGGGCCAGCGGATTGACCCCGGGATGGCGGTAGAACCAGCGGTCCTCGTAGGTCAGCAGCGCGTCGAGGTAATAGGGCGACACCTCGCTGACGGCGACCGGGTAACGCCACACGCCGTCGTGGTCGGCGAAACGCCACAGCGGCGTGCCGTCCTCGGCCAGCACCACACGAGCCAGGTCGTCGCCGGGCAACGGCAGCGGCAACAGGCGGTCGGCGCCCCACGACAAGGCCACCAGCAACAGCGGCGCGAGCAGCCAGGGCCGGCGGATCAGCCGGCGCAGACGCTTGCCAACGCGCTCAGCCAAGTGCCCTAGTCCTCAGTGATGCGCAGGCCGAGGATCAGTAGATCGCGCTCGACCCCATCCAGCACCGCCACCCGCGGCAGCTGGCCCCAGCGGGCGAAGCCGAAGCGTTCGAACAGCGCCAGACTCGGCTGGTTGTGGCCGAAGATGAAGCCCAGCAGGGTATCCAGCTGCAGCCCCGGCGCGGCGGCGATGGCCTGCTCCAGCAGATAGCGGCCGAGCCCCTGGCCGCGCCAGGCTTCATCCAGATAGATGCTCACCTCCGCCGTGCGCGCATAGGCCGGGCGCCCGTAGAAGTTGGAAAAGCTCAGCCAGCCGGCGATCTGCCCGCCCTGCTCGACCACCCACAGCGGCCGCTCGCCCTGGTGTTCGGCGAACCAGTGCTCGCGGCTGTCCACGCTGACCGGTTCGAGGTCGGCGGTGACCTGGCGCGAGGCGACGGTCGAGTTGTAGATCGCGACGATGCGCGGCAGGTCGGCACGGGTGGCCGGGCGGTGTTGCCAGGATATAGGCTGCCAGGACATGAAGAACTCCAGCGGAACGGTCAGGGAACTCGCGACAGGCGCGCAGGGCCCAAGTGAGACAGGCCCCCGGCATGAGTGTAAGGACAGATAGGATGCGCGTAGAAAGCTTTTTCGAATGGCTCGGCGAGACGCTCGGCGCCATCATCCGCTTCATCGTCGAAGCCCTCGGCGGCTTCTTCGCCCTGCTCGGCCGCGCCGGCGCCAACTTCATGGACGGCCTGTCGCGCTCGCTGGGCATGGACCCGAGCTGGCTTGGCATCGCCGCGCTGATCCTCGGCCTGCTGTTGCTGTTCAGCGCCATTCGCGCCTTCCTGCGTGGCGCGCTGATCTGGGGGCTCATCCTGCTGCTGGTGGCCTTGTGGTTGTTGAGCCTGTTGATTGCCTGAAGCGCTGCCCTCTCCCCCGGCCCCTCGACTTTGGCTTCCTGCGTCGCCCTATCTCCTGCATCCATGCAGTCGTCTCCCGTAAACGGGCGAGGGGTGACTATCGACCGACCTTCGGTGTCGGCCGGCACTGACCAATTCGCCTACCCCGCGGGCAGCCCCCTCGCCTATTCATCGGAGGAGCTTGGACGCGCGTTGATGTTTCCGAAATGCACGGACAGCCCCCTCTCCCGTTTACGGGAGAGGGTTGGGGAGAGGGCCGATGGCCAGACGGATCGCCTCCAGAACCGCATCCGTTTGCGCCAAGACCTCATGATTCCAGAAGCGCAGCACGCGATAGCCCCTCTGCTGGAAATAGCGATCCCTGATGCGATCTTGCTCTGCCTGCTGCTGATGCTGGCCGCCATCCAGCTCGATGATCAAGAACTGTTCCAGGCAAATGAAGTCGACTATGTAGGGGCCGATTGGTTTCTGCCGTTTGAATTTCAACCCGAGGAAACGATGGCCGCGCAGGTAATACCAGAGGCGCATTTCCGCCTCGGTCATTTCAGTGCGCAGGCGTTTGGCGTTGTCTCGCGGAGTCATATGGGGCCTCCTTGCCCGATTGCCCTCTCCCCAACCCTCTCCCATAAATGTGAGAGGGAGCTGTCCGTGCAGTACTCACCATCAGGTGAAAGTCACCCCTCTCCCGTTCACGGGAGACGACTGCATGGATGCAGGAGATAGGGCGACGCAGGAAGCCAAAGTCGAGGGGCCGGGGGAGAGGGGGCTTTGGCTTTACCGCCCCTTCACCACCAAGCGCGCCGGCGTCTCGCCGAGCGCCTGCCAGTTCGGCCGGTACATGGACTCCACCTGCGGCGGCGGCACGCGGTAAGTCCCCGGGGTCACCGCGCGGGCCAGGTAGAGCAGATGGGTGGTGCCGTAGCCGCCGACATCCAGGGCGGCGACGTAGCGGTCGCCGCGGAATTCCTGGTGCTTGAGCGAAGCGTTCTGCATCGACTTCAGCCAGTCCTTCAGCGCGCCGCTGGCGTCCGCCAGGCTGGCGGTGCTGCTGGCCAGGTTCTGGTTTTCCAGCTCCAGCCCGGCCGGCAGCAGGTCGACCACCAGCGCGTCGGGCACCCGCTGCTGGCTCTCGATCGCCAGGTGCACCAGCACCAGTTCGCCGCTCGGCAGCGCCTCGAGATCCAGCGGCTCACCGTTCATGCCCAGGTAGTCGCGGTGGATCTTGAGGTTGTCGCCGCTGGCCGGCGGCGGGCTGCTCGGGTAGCCGGAGATGCTCAGGCGCTGGTACAGCGCCTCAGTGCCGAGATTGCGCAGGCTCAGCGGCTCGGCCAGGGCCGCACCCTCCAGCTTCAGCGCCGGCGCGGCGTTGCTCAGCGCGCGGCTCTGCCCGGCCACCCACAGCTCGGCCTGCCAGTCGCGCTCGGGCTGGCCGAGCAGGCCGCGGCCGGCGAGGAACAGCGCGTTGCGCTCCTGGGTCGAGAGGTACTGCTGGCCGGCCAGTTCGTCGGCCAGGCCGAACAGGCGCTCCTCGCGACTGCCGGCGGCCAGGTCGTGTTCCTCCAGCAGGGCGAGGATCAGCGCCTGGTCGCGCAGCGCGCTGCCGTAGTCGGCCAGCCAGGCGTCGCCGTCGCGCCCGTGGGCGAGGCCGGCGGCCAGGGCATCGTCGGCGCGCGGCTGGTCGCCCATCAGCTTGAGCGCCACCGCCAGCTGCACCAGCGGCAGGCCGGAGCGCGCGTCGCTGCGCCGCTCGTACAGGCTGCGCAGGGCGCCGAGCGGCGCCTGCTGGCTGCGCGCCAGGACGTAGCCGGCATAGGCCTGCACGGCGAAGCGGCTGTGCGCGGCGCTGTCGCTGTAGGCGACCTCGATCAGGTTGCGCTCCTGCAGGTAGCGCAGCAGCCGCGCGCTGGCCTTCTGCAGCGCTACGGCCGGCACGCCGAAGCCCTGCTCGCGGGCGCGCAGGAGGAAGTCGGTGACGTAGGCGGTCAACCAGTACTCCTCCTCGCCGTCGGCGCTCCACAGGGCGAAGCCGCCGTTGTAGCGCTGCATGCCGAGCAGGCGTTCGATGCCCAACTCGATCTTGCGCCGCCGCACCTCGTCCGCCTCGCCCTTCAGGCCGAGGCGCTGCAGGCTGGCGGCATCGGCGTACAGCGCCGGATACAGGCCGCTGGTGGTCTGCTCGGCGCAGCCGTAGGGATAGGCCTCGAGCGCGCGGATCTGCTCGGCGAGGTTCAGCGGCGGACGGCTGGACAGTTGCAGCAACGCCTCGCGCCCGGCCGGCTCGAAGGCCTCGAGGGTGCCGACCGGCAGGCTCCAGGGCTGCTCCTTGAGCACCGCGCGGAAGCTCTTCACTAGCGCCGGATAGGCCGGGCGGATGCCCAGGGTCCATTCGCGGCTGTAGGCCGGCAGGCTCTCGCCGGGCAGTTCGAGGCCCTGGACCAGGACCTTGAGCTTGCCCTGGCCGTAGCCGCCGAGCGCGCGCACCGGGATGCGCAGGGTGGTGCGCTGGCCCTTGCTCAGTTGCAGCGGCACGCTTTGCCCGCCGTTGCTCTGGCTCAGATCGAGTTGGCCCTCGCTACTCAGCTGCACGTCGAGCCGCTGGGTCTGCTCGGTGAGGTTGCGCAGGTCCAGGGCCAAACTGGTTTCGTCGCCGCCGGCGAGGAAGCGTGGGGTCGACAGCTCGGCGATCAGCGGCGCGGCGACCAGGGTCTTGGCCTCGGCCACGCCGTAGCGCTCGTCGCTCCAGGCCTGTGCCATCAGGCGCAGTTCGCCGTTGAACTCGGGGATGTCGAGGCTGACTTCGCCCTCGCCTTGCGCGTCCAGACTCAACGCCTGGCTCTGCAGCGCGACTATGGTGACGCTGGTCTCCGGACGCTTGCCGCCGCCCGCCAGCGCCGCGTCGCCGCCGAACGCCAGGCTGGCGAGACGCCCCTGCCCGGCCTCGATCAGCTGGCCGTAGACGTCGAACTGGTCGGCGCCGTAGGCCTTGCGGCCGAACAGGCTGGCGAACGGATCGGGCGTCTGGTACTCAGTGATGTTGAGGATGCCGACGTCGACCGCGGCGACCAGCACCTGCACCTGCTGGGCCGGCGTGCCGTCGGCATTGTTGGCCTGCACGCGCACCTTCAGCGGCTGCTTGGGGCGCATCTTCTCCGCCGCCTGCAGGCTCAGCGCCAGCTTGCGTTCGCCGCGCTGCAACGGCAGATGCAACAGGCCGACCGCGCGCTTGGGCGTGACGTTGGCCTTGCGCTCGCCGGGGCGGATCACCAGGGCGCTGACGTACAGGTCGTGGCGCGCCCAATCCTTGGCGATCGGAATGCCGAAGCTCTTGCCCGCCGCCGGCACCTCGATGGCCTGCCACCACAGCGGACCGTCGCTGGACTCGACCAGCAGGTAGCCGCTGCCGGCGGCCGGCGGCGTGACCCTGACCTTGGCCGTGGCGCCGGCGCCGTAGGCCGGCTGGTCCAGCGCCAGCTTGACCTGATCGGGGCGCACCGCGCCGCCTTCGGCGTTGTCCTGCCAGCGGTAGCCGGCCCAGAAACGCAGGCTGCTGACCAGACCGGTCTGCGGGTCTTCGACCTCGACCCGGTACGGGCCCCACTCGACCGGGAAACCGATCTTGGCGGTGCCGCCCTCCTTCACCGCCACAGTCTCTTCGCTGAGCTGGAGGAACTTCTCGTTGTAGTGGTAACTCCAGCCGTCGCTGTCCGAGAAGTTCCAGTAGTAGTCGCGGCGCTCGCGCACCAGGCGCACCTTGAGGCCGTCGGCGGCGAGCTTGTGGCCCTCGGGGTCGGCGACCAGCAGTTCGAACTCGGCCAGGCCGTCGGCGTCCACGCTGTCGCCGTCGAACAGCCCGCGCACGCCCGGCAGGCGCGCGGCCGGCCACACCGGCTGGACGATGCGCCGGGTGATCGGGCGGCCGCCGGACTCCTGCAGGCTGGCCTGGAGGATCAGCTTGAGCGGCGACTTGGCCTCGGCCCAGCGACTCTTGATGGCCAGGGTGGCGTTGCCCTCGGCGTCGAGGCTGGTTTCGTCGAGGTCGAAGTTCTGGCTCAGCTCCTCTTCGGTCACCGAGCCGAATTGGTAGCCCGGCAGGCTCGCCACCGCGTCACGTAGCGGGCGCACATAGACCTGGCCGCTGAGGCGGTTGCCGGACGCCGGCGCGCCGTAGAGATAGCGACCGTTGACGCCGAACTGCGGGTCGTCGGCCGGGGCGAAGGGCTTATCGCGGCCCTTCAGCTCCAGGGCCAGGCGCTCGGGCAGGAAGTCTTCGACGAGGAATTCGTACAGCTGCGGCTTGCCGTCGCCGAGGTCGAACAGCAGTTGCCAGCGCCCGGTCGGCGCCTCGCCGGCCAATTCCAGCTGGTACTGGTAGAGGCCGTTGGCACCGGCTTCCCAGACGAACTTGCGGCTGACCTGCTCGTCCGGCCGGCGCACTTCGACACTCACCGGCTGGGCCTTGACCGCGCGGCCGTCGGCGTCGCGCAGCAGGGCGTTGAGCAGCACGGTCTCGCCGGGGCGATACAGATCGCGCGGGCCGAACACGAAGAATTGCAGCGGGTGCGCCTGCGGCCCGGCGATGTCGAATTCGGCCAGGTCCAGCGCCGCGCTATTCAGGCGCAACAGGCTGGTCTGCGCGCCCTGGCGGGCGAGCAGCACTTCGGCCTTGGCCGGCAGCGTCAGTTCGGCGTGGCCGGCGCCGTCGGTCTTGCCGCTGGCGAGGCTGCGGCCGTCGCCGTCGAGCAGTTCGAGGTCGATGCCGGCCTGCGCCTTGCCGCCCTCCAGGGCCTGGGTGAACACGTCGAGGCGGTCGCGGTAGCGGTGCGCCGACAGGCCGATGTCGCTCAGGGTGAATAGCGTCGCCGGCTGCGAATAGCTGTAGCTGCCGGCCTCGCGCAGCACCGCCAGGTACACCCCCGGCTGCTTGAACGGCTCCAGTCCGGCGATCGGCAGCAGCAGGGTTTCGCGGGTGTTGCGCGCCGGCTTGAGGTCGAAACGCCCGCCGTACACCAGCTCGGCCATGGGCAGGAGCTGGCGCGCCTCCCAGGTGTCTAGGTTGCTGCTGCGCCCCCACTTGGCGAGGAAGGCCGGCAGCGACTCCGGTTTGATGCGGAAGAACTCGACGTTGACCTTGTCGACGTTCAGGGCGATCACCGGCAGCCCTTCGGCCAGGCGGGTCGGCAACAGCGAACCGCGGCTGGCGAAGCCGACCGTGGCCTGCAGGTCGCGGGTCTGCAGGCGGCTGACGTGCTCCTTGGCCAGCTTGGCATCGTTCACCGCGCGCAGCCCGGCGTCGACGGTGAGCACCAGCTTGCGCTGCGGTTCGAGGTGGCGCAGGCGCAGCTCCATCAGGTTGTCGGCCAGCTCCCAGGCGCCGTCGACCTTGCCGCTCTTGCTGTCGACCAGATGCAGCTGGTCGGCGAAGTTCTGCTGCGGGTCGAGCGGCACCGAGAAGGTCACCGCCAAGGTGCTGGCGCCGTCCAGCTGCACTTCCGAGACATCCACCACCGCCAGTTCGCGGCCGGCATAGCGCTGCGCCAGGGCCTTAGTGTCGGCCGGCGGGCGCGCCGCCTGCTGCCCGGCGGCCGGTGGCGCGGCGCCTTGCGGCGCCTCGGGGGTGGAGGAATCGCAGGCGCTCAAGAGGGTGAGCGCCAGGGCCAGCAACAATCCCTTGTACGGCATGACAGGCTCCCAGAATGGGTGGTGCGGAGGTTGGGAACTATAGCCGAGGGGGTTGGCGGGCGCCGTCTGGCAAAGCCCGTTAGCGCGATGCGTGGTGCAGGCCGCTGGGCTGGAATGGTGTAGCCAGGATGCAATCCGTATATGGACTCCTCCCCTCTCCCACTGGTGGGAGAGGGGCCGGGGGAGAGGGGAAAAGGCCGCTCGCCCTCTCCCTAACCCTCTCCCGTAAACGGGAGAGGGGACAAAAGCGCTAACCGATCAGCTTGTAGGATGGATGTCGCTGTGCACATCCACCGCGCCGCTGGTGGAAAACGCTGCGCGGTTTTCCACCCTACCGGGCTGTCGATGGGTATCGCTGCGCTCCACCCATCCTACGGTGGATTGGCGTGGCGCTATGGTCGTCACAGTCGCCCCGCTACACTGGCGCGCCTGCAGGGAGTAGTGCATGTCCTCGATCCGCGACGCCTGGCGGCACGCCCCGACCCACCGCAAGGTGTGGGCGCTGGCGCTGCCGATGATCCTCTCCAACCTGTCCGTGCCGCTGGTGGCGCTGGTCGACAGCGCGGTGGTCGGCCACCTGCCGCACGCCCACCAGCTCGGCGCGGTGGCGGTCGGCAGCACGCTGTACACGCTGATCGTCGGCACCCTCGGCTTCCTGCGCATGGGCACCACCGGCTTCGCCGCCCAGGCCGCCGGCCGGGACGATGGCGGCGCGCTGCGGCAGATCCTCCTGCAGGGCCTGCTGCTGGCGCTGGCCCTGGCGCTGCTGCTGGGCAGCCTGGCGTTACCGCTCAGCGGCCTGGCGCTGGGGCTGATGAACCCCTCGGCCGAGCTCGACAGCCTGACCCGCAGCTTCTTCCATATCCGCCTGCTCGGCCTGCCGGCGACCCTGGCCAACTACGCGCTGGTCGGCTGGTTCCTCGGCAGGCAGAACGCCCGCGCGCCGCTGGCCATCCTGCTGACCACCAACCTGCTGAACGCCGTACTGAGCGTCACTTTCGTCCTCGGCCTCGACTGGGGCGTGGTCGGCGCCGCGCGGGCGGCGGTGCTGGCCGAATGGAGCGGCGCGCTGCTCGGCCTGGCGCTCAGCCGCGGCGCTCTGCGTCGCCATCCGGGGCGGATCGACTGGCCGGCGCTGCGCCGCTGGATCAGCTGGCGACCGCTGCTGGCGGTGAACCGCGACATCTTCATCCGCTCGCTGGCGCTGCAGGGGGTGTTCTTCCTGCTCACCGTGCAGGGCACCCGCCTCGGCGATGCCACGGTGGCGGCCAACGCCCTGCTGCTCAACGGCCTGCTGCTCACCGCCTACGCCCTCGACGGCCTGGCGCATGCCATGGAGGCGCTGTGCGGGCATGCCATCGGCGCCCGCGACCGCCTGGCGCTGCGCCGCGCGCTGACCGTCACCGGCCTCTGGGCGCTGCTCGGCAGCCTGGCCTTCGCCCTGCTGTTCGGCCTCGGCGGGCGGCTGTTCGTCGAGTTGCAGAGCGATATCGCCGCGGTGCGCGCGGTCGCTTACGTCTATTTGCCCTATCTGGCCGCGCTGCCGCTGGTCTCGGTGTGGAGCTACCTGCTCGACGGCCTGTTTATCGGTGCCACCCGCGCGCGGGAGATGCGCGACGCCATGCTCATCGCCGTGCTGCTCGCCCTGCCGCTCGGCTGGCTGCTGCAAGGCTTGGGCAACCACGGCCTGTGGCTGGCGTTCCTGGCCTTCATGCTGATCCGCGGCCTCAGCCTCGGCGCCTTCGCCTGGCGCCTGAGCCGCGCCGACGCCTGGTTCCGCTAGCGACTGTCGCGCAGGAGCGGCTAAGGTTTGAGGCGCAGCAGGACGGTTCTGCACAAAGTCGTTCTCCGGCGGTCCCGCCTGCGCGGGGGGATGACGACTACCCCAGGCGTGTCCTAGAGAACAATAACTGACCCCAACGTGCTGACCTGAAAGGAGTTCCCATGGGCCAAGCCATCGCCGCCTACCTGCATTTCCTGTCGATCTTCGTGCTGTTCGCCCTGCTGACCACCGAGCACGTGCTGTTCAAGTCGGCGCTGGCGGATGTCCAGCGCGCCCGCAGCCTGGTCCGCATCGACATGGCCTACGGCCTGAGCGCCGGCCTGGTGCTGCTCACCGGCGCCGTGCGCGTGCTGTGGTATGGCAAGGGCATGGACTACTACCTGCACAACGGCCTGTTCCACGCCAAGGTCGGCCTGTTCATCCTGGTCGGCCTGATCTCGATCCTGCCGACCGCCACCTTCCTCAACTGGCGCAACGACCTCAAGGCTGGCCAGCTGCCGCAGCTCAGCCCGGCGCAGGCCACGCGGGTGATCATGACCATCCGCCTGGAGCTGGTGCTGCTGGTGCTGATTCCGCTGCTGGCGGTGTTGATGGCCAGCGGCTATGGGGTCATCGGCAGCTAGCTGCGGCGCTGAGCGACATGTAGGAGCGGATTTATCCGCGAACATGGGCAACTCCGCGCGCTCCCATCGCGAATAAATTCGCTCCTACAAAGCTGCGTAGGATGGGTTGAGCTTGCGATACCCATCGAAGCGCAATCATGGGTATCGCTGCGCTCAACCCATCCTACGGGCTACCTCCCTCTCCCACTTGTGGGAGAGGGACAGAGGCAACGCAGCCCGAGTGCAAGCCGGGACAACAAAAAAGCCCGCTCACGGAAGCGGGCTTTTTCATTCCCGAGCGGCTCAGGACGCCAGATAGGACGAGCGCGTCAGCCCGAGGCGCAGGGCGTCGAGGAACTGGGTGCGTTCGCGGGCGCTGATCTTCGCGCTGGCGACCTTGTCGCGGTAGTGGGTCATCAGTTCCTCGGGCGACAGGTGCACGTAGCGCAGCATGTCCTCGATGGTGTCGTGGGTCTCGATGCCGGCGTGGTACACGCTGCCGTCCGGGTTCTGGTAGAGGTTCACCGAGTCGGTGTCGCCGAACAGGTTGTGCATGTCGCCGAGGATTTCCTGGTAGGCGCCGACCAGGAACACCCCGAGCAGGTAGTCCTCGCCGTCCTTCAGCTCGTGCACCGGCAGGCTGGTCTCGATGCTCTGCTCGTCGACGTACTGCTTGATCTTGCCATCCGAGTCGCAGGTCAGGTCCTGCAGCACGGCGCGGCGCAGCGGCTCCTCGTCCAGGCGGTTGAGCGGCAGGATCGGCAGGATCTGGCCGATCGCCCAGGTGTCCGGCAGGCTCTGGAACACCGAGAAGTTGCAGATGTACTTGTCCGCCAGCTTGTCGTTGAGCTCGTCGAGCACCGCGCGGTGCGAGCGCTGGCGGGCCTTCAACGAGTTGTGCAGACGGCGGCAGACGGCGAAGTAGCACTGCTCGGCCAGCGCCTTCTGCTGCAGGCTGAGCTTGCCTTCGGCGTACTGCGCGGCGACGTCGCCCATGTAGTGGGTGGCGCGCCAGTAGGTCTCGGTAACCATCTCGATGTCGGTGGGGCCGAGCAGCTCGGCCAGCCAGCGCACGGTTTCCGGCAGGCTGGCGAGGTCGTCGATCAGCGGCACCGCGTCGTTGTGGCGCTCGACGTCGGTGACCTGCATGACCAGCACCGCGTGGTGGGCGGTCAGCGAGCGGCCGCTCTCGGAGAAGATGTGCGGGTGCGGCAGGCCCTGGGCGTCGCAGAATTCCTTGAGCATGCCGACCACCACGCCGGCGTAGTCGTCCATGTCGTAGTTGATCGAGCTGGCGTTGCGCGAGTGGGTGCCGTCGTAGTCGACGCCCAGGCCGCCGCCGACGTCGATGTGGTCGACCGGCAGGCCGAGGCCGCGCAGCTCGCCGTAGTAGCGGATGGCTTCCTTGAAGCCGTGCTGGTAATCGGCCAGGTTAGCGATCTGCGAGCCCATGTGGAAGTGCAGCAGGCGGATGCCCTGGTCCAGGCCGGCGGCGCGGAAACGCTCGACCACCGACAGCAGCTGCGCGGCCGACAGGCCGAACTTGGACTTCTCGCCGCCGGTGTCCGCCCACTTCGACGAGGCCAGCGACGACAGGCGCACGCGCAGGCCGATCTGCGGGGCGACCTTGAGCTCGGCCGCCTCCTCGATCACCAGCTGCACCTCGGATTCCTTCTCGATGACGATGAACACGTTGTGGCCGAGCTTCTGGCCCATCAGCGCCAGCTTGATGAACTCGCGGTCCTTGTAGCCGTTGCAGACGATGGTGCCGCCCTTAGGCGCCAGCGCCAGCACGGCCAGCAGTTCGGGCTTGGAGCCGGCTTCGAGGCCGATCGAGACGTCCTGGGTGGCGATGATGTTTTCCACCACCGCTTCCTGCTGGTTGACCTTGATCGGGTACAACGCGGTGTAGCGGCTCTGGTATTCGAGGCGCTCGATGTTGGCGTCGAAGGCGCCGGTCAGCTGGCGCACGCGGTCCTGCAGGATGTCCGGGAAGCGCACCAGCAGCGGCAGCGACAGGCCGCTCTGGCGCAGCTCGTCGACCTGGGCGAACAGGTCGATCGGCGCGCTAGCGGCGCCATTCGGGCGCACCTCGACGCGGCCTGCGTCGTTGATGGCGAAATAGCCGGCGCCCCAGTGGCGAATGCCATAGACGCTGCGGCTGTCCGCGACTGTCCATTGGCTACCGTCATCTTTACGTGTGCGTCGTACGGACATCGGGGTCCCCCTGTCGGAAATGAATAAGCGCCGCCCGGCTCATGCAGGTTGGCGGGCGCAGATGACGATTGCAGGAGAGTGAACCCACGCTCCTGCGTTGAAGTTTAGGAAGAGGCTGCTCAGCCGCCGGATTTCTTGGCTTTAAAGCCGCGCTTGAGCAGTTCGCCGAGCAGCAGCTCGACATGGTCGCCCTGGATCTCGATGATCCCGTCCTTCAGCGCGCCGCCGGTGCCACAGCGCTTCTTCAGCACGCTGGCCAGCTCCTTGAGCGGCTCCTCGGCAAGCGGCACGCCGCTGACGGTGGTCACCGTCTTGCCGCCACGGCCCTTGGTTTCGCGGCGCACGCGGGCGATGCCATCGCCTGCGGGAATCAGGTTCTGCTTGCAGATGCAGGCGTCCACCGGCTGGCCGCAGTCGGGGCAATGCCGACCGCCATCGGTGGAATAGACCAGGCCGCTGAGGGCGGCGAATGACGAAGCTTTCTTGACCACCGGCTTTTCCTCTTGGGTTGGTCAGGATAGCGACTGGCTGATAGCTATCAGCCGCGAAGCCCCACTCTGGCAGGGGCAGCGCAAGCCGCGCCGGGGAAGGCGCGGGGGGGCGCAGTGTACCGGCAAAGGCAACGCCTGCTAAGTGCACAATTGCGCCATTGATCGACGGATTGGCGACGCCGTTCGGCATGTCGCACGGCGGCGGTTGGAAATCCTGCACAAGCGGCGAGCTGTGGCTTTGTAGGATGGGTTGAGCCTGCGATACCCATCAATGCGCGGCGATGGGCATCGCAGGCTCAACCCATCCTACGAACGTGCAGCCAGATAGCGCTGCAGCGCCGCCAGCGAATCCGGGCAATAGGGTTTGACCCGGGTTTCCGCGAGGGCTTCCGTCAGCGGGATAAAGCGCGCCTCCAGCACTTCTTCCGGCTGCAGCACCAGCGGCGCGTCGGACACCGCCGAATAGGCCATGCACCACAACCGGCTTTCCGGGGCGTCGTAGAGGAAGTGCGCGTGCTCGACCAGCTCGACCCCGCTGATGCCCAGCTCCTCGGCCAGCTCGCGGGCGGCCGAGTCGGCGTAGCTCTCGCCTTCCAGCACCATGCCGCCGGCGGCCACGTCCCAGTAGCCGGGGTACAGCGCCTTGCTCAGGGTGCGCCGGTGCACGCACAGCTCGCCGGCGCTGTTGAACAAGAGGATATAGGTGCCGCGGCCGATCAGCCGCCGCGCGCGCAGCTCGGCGCGCGGCACGCCGCCCAACGGGCGGTCGTGCTCGTCGACCCAGGCCACCCGTTCGGCATCCGAGGCCGCCCGGTGGGCCGCTTCATCCGGCGCCATGCCTCAGCCCTGGCTCAGCAGCTGGCGCAGGTCGATCACCGCGGCGTTGGCGCGCGAGATGTAGTTGGCCATCACCAGCGAGTGGTTGGCGAGGATGCCGTAGCCGCTGCCGTTCAGCACCATCGGGCTCCACAGCGGCTCCTGCGCCGCCTCCAGCTCGCGGATGATCTGCCGCACGCTGACCGTGGCGTTCTTCTTCGCCAGCACGTCGGCGAAGTCCACCTCGATGGCGCGCAGGATGTGCGACAGCGCCCAGGCCTGGCCACGCGCCTCGTAGAACACGTTGTCGATCTGCAGCCAGGGGGTGGCCACGCGCTGCTCGCTGAGGGCCGGCGCCTCACCGGCGGCAGACGGTGCCTGGTCGGTATCCAGGCGCACCCGGCCGACACTGGCGGACAGCCGCTGCGACAACGAACCGAGGCGGGTGGCGACATCGCCCAGCCAGTTGTTGAGGTTGTCGGCGCGCGCATAGAACTGCGCGTTCGGCTGATTGGGATTGGCCAGGCGCACGAGGTAGCGGTCGAGGATCTTGACCCCCTCGCGGTACTCCGACTCGGAGGCCGGCAGCGCCCAGCTCTTGTTGTCGAAGTTGAAGCGCGGCTCGGCCTTGGACAGGTCGGCGTCCTCGGTGGACTGCGACTGCGAACGGGCGAAGTCCTTGCGCAGCGCCCGCGACAGGTCGCGTACCTGCACCAACACGCCGTATTCCCAACTCGGCATGTTGTCCAGCCACAGGCCGGGCGGGGCCAGGTCGTTGGACAGGTAGCCGCCGGACTTGTCCAGCAGGGTGCTGGCGACCTGCTTGAGGGTTTCCACCGTGGTGTAGCCGGTCACCAGTTGGCGCTGGGCCTCCTCGGCGGCGACTTTGGCATGCTGCTGCACCGGGAACAGCTCCGGCTCCTGGCTCCAGTACCAGCCGACCACCAGGGTCACCAGCAGGTACAAGCCCACCAGCACGCCCAGGGCGCGGCTCCACAGCCCGGCAAAATAGCTGCGCGCGCCCTCGACGGTATCGGCGGTGCGCGCGCTGGCGCCAGTCGCGCGGTTCTTCCAGTCCAGCATGGCCATGTCCTTTCAATCAGCGAATTCAGAGTTCTGACCACAGCCCCGCGGCGGGGTGCCGTCAGCCCAGGCACTATAAGGCAAGCAGGCGGCGATACGCAGCCGCGGGCGGGCAAACTTTGAGTGGGCGCGGATGGCGCCAGCGACAACCGCACAATTCAGTTAAGGCACTATCGTACCGTCTCGACATCAGTGATAGCATCGAGCCATCATCGCATCAGCCCGGCCACAGAATAAGAAGTCAAACCATGACCGAAGCCGAAGACCCCAGCCACAACCGCCTCAAGCATCACTTCGCCCAGCGCGTGATCCACCAGGCGCGCCAGGTGCTGGAGGTCTGGCAGCGCCTGCAGCAGCGCGAGTGGAACACCGCCGACATGGCCGCCCTCAATGACGCCAATCTGGGTCTGCTGCGCTATGCCGAGCGCTTCGGGCAGGCCGAGCACGCTCGCCTGGCCGGCGACATCGACCGCAGCCTGCAGGCGGTGCTGGCCAACCGCGGGCGCCTGAGCAGCGACCTGATCAGCGCCCTCAGCCAGGCCATGCAACGCCTGTCGCGCACCGGCCTACGGCATGGCGACCAGTTCGAGCAGACCTTCCTGCCACCGCTGCGCAAGCCGGTGTACCTGGCCCTGCAGGATCTCGAGCGCGCCGAGCGCCTGGCCCAGCAGATGGAGTCCTTCGGCCTGATCGCCCAGCCGCTGGACAGCGCCGCGGCGTTCCACTCAGCCATGGCCGAGCGCCATCCGGCGGCCATCGTCATGGACGTCGACTTCGCCGGCCGCGGTTGCGGCCTGCAACTGGCGGAAACCCTGCAACAAGGCCTGGAGCAGAAGCTGCCGCTGCTGTTCTATAGCCACGAGGATACCGATGCGCCGACCCGCCTGGCCGCCGTGCGCGCCGGCGCCAAGGAGTTCTACTCCGCCAGCCTGGACGCCTCCAGCCTGATCGAACGGATCGAGATTCTCACCCACGCGGCCCACTACGAGCCCTACCGGGTGCTGGTCATCGACGACTCGCGAGCCCAGGCCTCCCACACCGAACGGGTGCTCAACAGCGCCGGGATCGTCACCCGCACGCTCACCGAGCCGATCCAGGCGATGCTCGAACTGGCCGAATTTCAGCCCGACCTGATCATCCTCGACATGTACATGCCCGAGTGTAGCGGCACCGAGCTGGCCAAGGTGATCCGCCAGCACGACCGCCATGTCAGCGTGCCGATCATCTACCTGTCCGCCGAGGACGACCTCGACAAGCAGCTCGATGCCATGAGCGAGGCCGGCGACGACTTCCTCACCAAGCCGATCAAGCCGCGCCATCTGATCGCCACCGTGCGCACCCGCGCCGCCCGCGCACGCAGCCTCAAGGCGCGCATGGTGCGCGACAGCCTGACCGGCCTGTACAACCACACCCACACCCTGCAGTTGCTGGAAGACGCCAGTTCCTGGGCGCGCCGTGACGGCAAGCCGCTGAGCTTCGCCATGCTCGACATCGACCACTTCAAGAAGGTCAACGACACTTACGGCCACCCGATGGGCGACCGGGTGATCAAGAGCCTGGCGCTGTTCCTCAAGCAGCGCCTGCGCAAGAGCGACCATATCGGCCGCTACGGTGGCGAGGAGTTCGCCGTGGTGCTGCCGGACACCGACGCCGCCACCGCCGCCCGCCTGCTCGACGAGATCCGTCGGCGCTTCGCCGCGATTCACTACCCGGCGCAACCGCACGACCTCAGCTGCACCTTCAGCGCCGGCATCGCCGAGCTCGGCGCGGGCGTGCACAGCAGCAGCCTGGCCAAGTGCGCCGACCAGGCGCTGTATGCCGCCAAGCATGGCGGGCGCAACCGCGTGGCGATCTTCGCCGAATAACCCACGGCGTCATCAGCCTGCAACAAAATCGCAATAGGCTCAGGGACTTATCATTAGGCTGTCGATGAAGTCCCATGCGCCTGAAAGCCCTTACCAACCTCAACACCCTGTTGCTGGTGGCCGTCTGCCTGGCCCTCGGCACCACCCTCTGGTGGTCGCAGCGCGCGCTCGAGCGGCCGTATCAACTGCTGGCGCAGTACCTCGGCCTGTCGCAGCAGTTCCAGCAGCAGGTGGCCGGCAACATCGAGGCCTACCTGGGCAGCGGCGACGCCCTGCGTCACAGCGGCGCCAGTCAGGCGCTGGAACGCCTGGCGAGCGAGTTCGAACAGCTGCCGCCGGCGCTGGCCGGACAACTGCGCCCCAGCCTCGACGAATTGCGTCAGTTCAGCAGCGACGAGTTGCTCGCCGCCGGCAAGCTCGCCGGTGATCCGCAGGGCCTGCTGCTGCAGGCCGAGCGCGACATGGCCGGCAGCCTCGAGCAACTGCTGCAATACGCCGAAGCCAGCACCAGCGTCAGCGCCGCCGACTACCGCGCACCGCTGCTGCGCGCCGCCCAGCACCTGCTGCGCGTGAGCCATGCGCGCGACAAGCTGGTCAGCAGCGGCCGTGGCGAACTGCTCGCCGACCTCGAACGCGAACTGGCCGCCCTCGGCAAGCAGGCCGCCAGCCTCGACGCCCTGCCCTTGCTCGGCGTGCAGGCCAGCAGCGCCTCCGCCAGCGACGACTTCGCCGCGCTGATGGGCCTCGCCGACGCCGCGCAGAGCCAGCAGGCCGAGGACCGCGGCATCGCCCTCAAACGCGACTTCGCCAGCCTGCTCAAGCGCTACCCGGCGGAGCTGGCGCGCACCCGCGAGCTGATCCAGCGGCGCGGCGCACTGGCCGCCAGCGCCGCGGCCAAGGTCGCCGCCCTGCAGCAGGCGCTGCTGGCCGGCGAACCGGCGCTGCGCGCCGAACACACCCGCATCCAGAGCGAGGTACGCCTGCTGCAGGGCCTGATGATCGGCCTGATCCTGCTCATCGCGCTGACCATCGACCGCATTCAACGGCGTCTCGCCCGCCTCCTCGGCCAGCTGGTGCCGGCGCTCTCGGCCTGGGCCGAGGGCGACTTCGCCGCACCCATTCAGCTGCCGACCCGAACTCGCGAACTGCGCGATATCGAGGAGTCGCTGAACCGCCTGCGCCATTACCTGGTCGAGCTGGTCGGCACCATCCGCGGCCATGCCGAACAGGTCGCCGACAGCAGCCGCACCCTCGCCGACCTGAGCCACGGCCTGCACCGCGGCGCCGAACGCCAGGTCGGCGACACCGCACAGATCCGCGACGCGCTCGGCGAGCTGGAGGCCACCATCCAGCAGGTCGCCGGCAACGCCAGCCAGGCCGCCGCCGCCAGCCGCGACGCCGATCGCGCCCTGGAACAGGGCCAGCAGGTCATCGGCCACAGTCTCGATGGCCTGCAGGCACTGGTCGGCGAGGTGCAGGGCAACGCCCAGGCCATCGAACGCCTGGCGGCGGAAACCGCGACCATCGACCAGGTATTGACGGTGATCCGCGGCATCGCCGAGCAGACCAACCTGCTCGCCCTGAATGCCGCCATCGAGGCCGCCCGCGCCGGCGAGATGGGCCGCGGCTTCGCCGTGGTCGCCGAGGAAGTGCGCTCGCTGGCCCTGCGCACCAGTGGCGCCACCGGCGAGATCCAGCAACTGATCGGTCGCCTGCAACAGGCCGCGCTGCAATCGCTGGCGGCCATGCGCAGCCAGGTCGCGCATGCCGAAGCCAGTGCCAGTCAGGCCGAGGCCGCCGACGGCGCCCTGGACGAGATAGTCGCGGCGATCCGCACCATCGCCAGCATGGCCGAACTGATCGCCGCCGCCACCGCCCAGCAGAGCGGCGCGGTCAGCGAGATCCGCGACCACAGCGAACGCATCCACCAGCTCGGCGGCGCCAACCTCGAACGCATCGACCACGGCCGCGGCCAGGGCGAGCAACTGCTGCAACTGGGCAGCCGACTGCATGCGGCGGTGCAGGCGTTCCGCCTGTAACCGCCCTCACCCATTGGGGAGACGCCTGCATGGATGCAGAAGCCGAAGTCTCACGTAGGCTGGGTTAGCCGAAGACGTAACCCACCAACCGGCCGCCAGGCCGGCAATGGCGGAAGCATCGATGGTGGGTTACACCGCTACGCGGCTAACCCACCCGGAAAAACTGCAGCGTGCCGAAAATGCGCAGATCGGGACGACGACGAATGGAAACATCCTGCGCCCAATCGTCACCCCCGCCGCCGCGGCGACTTGGTTATCATGCCCATACTCTCGCCGCCTGGACCGATCATGCGCCGCCTGCTGCCCCTGCTTCTGCTGTTGCTCGCCCTGCCCGCCACCGCCGGCCTGTTCGACAAGCGCCCCAACCCCGAGCTGGGCGCGCCGCTGAACAACAGCGCCGACTTCCTGCCGGTACGCGAGGCGTTCCGCCTGAGCCTGGTCGAGAGCACGCCGCAAGCGGTGAAGCTGCGCTTCGTCGCCGCCGACGGCTATTACCTCTATCGCCACCGTTTCCAGTTCCGCGTCGAACCCAGCGACCTGGCCGCCGGCACCGCGCAATTACCGCCCGGCGAACCCAAGACCGACCAGTACTTCGGCGATGTCGAGGTCTACCATGGCGTGCTGGATGTCGAACTGCCGCTGAACAACCCCTACAACCTGCCCTTCAGCCTGCGCGTGACCTACCAGGGCTGCGCCGACAAGGGCCTGTGCTATCCGCCGGAAACCGAAGTGCTCAACGTCGGCGACGTCGCCAGCGCCCCGCCCGCGGCGTCCACCGAGCAGGCGGGTTGGAGCTGGCACAGCCTGGCGCTGTTCTTCCTCGCCGGTCTCGGCCTGACCTTCACCCCCTGCGTGCTGCCGATGCTGCCGATCCTCTCCGGCGTGGTGCTGCGCGGCCAGGTCGGCGGGCTGCGCGGCTTCAGCCTGGCGCTGGCCTATGTGCTGCCGATGGCGGCCTGCTTCGCCCTGCTCGGCGCACTGATGGGCGTGTTCGGCGCCGAACTGAACCTCCAGGCGCGCCTGCAGTCGGCCTGGGTGCTGGTGCCGTTCGCGGCCTTCTTCGTGCTGTTCGCCCTGGCCATGTTCGGCGTCTACGAACTGCGCCTGCCGCGCGTCATCCGCGAACCGCTGGAACGCCTGGCCGGCCACACCGGCGGCAGCTCGCTGTGGGGCGCGGCAGCACTCGGCGCGGTCTCCAGCCTGCTGGTCTCGCCCTGCGTATCGGCACCGCTGGCCGGGGCGCTGCTGTATATCAGCGCCAGCGGCGATGCCCTCGGCGGCGGCCTCAAGCTGCTCGCCCTCGGCCTCGGCATGGGTGCGCCGCTGGTGCTGTTCGCCAGCGGCGGCGGCGCCCTGCTGCCGAAGAGCGGCAGCTGGATGGTCGCGGTACGCAACGCCTTCGGCGTGCTGCTGCTGGCGGTCGCGGTGTGGATGCTCGAACGCGTCCTGCCCGGTCCGCTGACCCTGGCGCTGTGGGCGCTGCTGGCCGCCGGGGTGGCGCTGTTTCTCGGCCGCTGGGCCTTGTGCCAGCGCACCGGCCGGCGCACCGGCGCTCTGCTGTGCAGCCTGCTGTTGCTCGGCTATGCCGGCGCCGCCAGCTTCGGCGCCGTGCGCGGCGGCTCCGACCCGCTGCGCCCCTGGGCGGCAGCCTTGCCGACCGGCGCCTGGCAGACCCTGAGCAGCCCCGCCGAACTGCAGCGCAGCCTGGCCGCGGCCAAAGCCGCCGGCCAGCCGCTGCTGCTCGACTGGTACGCCGACTGGTGCATCAGTTGCAAGGTGATCGAGCGCGAGGTGTTCGGCGCCGCCCAGGTCAATAGCCAGCTCGGCGGCTATCGTCTGATCCGCTTCGACATGACCGCCAGCACGCCGGAGCAGCGCGCCCTGCTCGACCGCTACAAACTGTTCGGGCCGCCGGCCATCCTGTTCTTCGCCGCCAATGGTGACGAATGGACGGATTTGCGTGTCGTAGGTGAGATCGATGCCGACGACTTCGCCGCCCGGCTGCACAAAGCCGCGGCGCGATAGTCATAGTTTTGCGATAAAAAGCAGCTATCGTGTCGGCTACGGTTGACAACTGGACAGTCTTTTCCAGTCTCCGGCATAGTCCGGCGCAGCCTGCACACTAAGGAAACAGCTGATGGCCACCCTATTGGTCCTCCATGGGCCCAATCTCAATCTGCTCGGCACCCGCGAGCCAGGCGTCTACGGCGCAGTCACCCTCGACCAGATCAATCAGGATCTCGAGCAGCGTGCCCGCGCTGCTGGCCATCATCTGCTCTATCTACAGAGCAACGCCGAGTACGAGCTGATCGAGCGAATTCACGCCGCCAGAAGCGAAGGTGTCGACTTTATCCTGATCAATCCCGCCGCGTTCACGCATACCAGCGTTGCATTACGTGACGCGTTGCTGGCGGTGAGCATCCCATTCATCGAAGTGCACCTGTCCAACGTGCACAAACGTGAACCTTTCCGCCATCACTCCTACTTCTCCGACGTTGCGGTGGGAGTGATCTGCGGCCTTGGCGCCAGTGGTTATCGACTGGCCCTGGAGGCCGCCCTGGAACAACTGGGCGCTTCGTGAAAACAGTTTTCCAATAGACGCCGCGAACACCCCTGAACAGACCTTGGGAGTTGATGCTTAATGGATATTCGTAAAGTCAAGAAACTGATCGAACTGCTGGAAGAGTCCGGTATCGACGAACTGGAGATCCGCGAGGGCGAAGAGTCCGTGCGCATCAGCCGCCACGGCAAACAAAGCTACGCGGCCCAGCCGGTGTACGCCGCCCCGGCCCCGCTCGCCGCCCCGGTTGCCGCCGCTCCAGCCGCCGAAGCCGCTGCGCCGGCTGCCGCCAAGCTGAACGGCCACGTGGTGCGTTCGCCGATGGTCGGCACCTTCTACCGCGCCGCCTCGCCGACCTCGGCCAACTTCGTCGAAGTCGGTCAGAGCGTGAAGAAAGGCGAGATCCTGTGCATCGTTGAAGCGATGAAGATGATGAACCACATCGAGGCGGAAGCCAGCGGCGTGATCGAATCCATCCTGGTTGATAACGGCCAGCCGGTGGAATACGACCAGCCGATGTTCACCATCGTTTGATGCGCGGGGAGCCTGCGATGCTGGAAAAAGTACTGATCGCCAACCGCGGCGAGATCGCCCTGCGCATCCTGCGCGCCTGCAAGGAGCTGGGCATCAAGACCGTGGCGGTGTACTCCACGGCCGACCGCGACCTGATGCACCTGGGCCTGGCCGACGAGACGGTGTGCATCGGCCCGGCGCCGGGTGCGCAGTCCTACCTGCACATTCCGGCGATCATCGCCGCCGCCGAAGTCACCGGCGCCACGGCGATCCACCCGGGCTACGGTTTCCTCGCCGAGAACGCCGACTTCGCCGAGCAAGTGGAGAAATCCGGCTTCGCCTTCATCGGCCCGAAAGCCGAGACCATTCGCCTGATGGGCGACAAGGTGTCCGCCAAGGACGCCATGAAACGGGCCGGCGTGCCGACCGTACCGGGCTCCGACGGGCCGCTGCCGGAAGACGAAGAAACCGCGCTGGCGATTGGCCGTGAAGTCGGTTATCCGGTGATCATCAAGGCTGCCGGTGGTGGTGGTGGTCGCGGCATGCGCGTGGTGTACGACGCGGAAGAGCTGATCAAGTCGGCCAAGCTGACCCGCACCGAAGCCGGCGCGGCGTTCGGCAACCCGATGGTCTACCTGGAAAAGTTCCTCACCAACCCACGTCACGTGGAAGTGCAGGTACTGTCCGACGGCCAGGGCAACGCCATCCACCTCGGTGATCGCGACTGCTCGCTGCAACGCCGCCACCAGAAGGTCCTGGAAGAAGCGCCAGCACCCGGCATCGACGAAGGCGCCCGCCAGGAAGTCTTCGCCCGCTGCGTCAAGGCCTGCATCGACATCGGTTACCGTGGCGCCGGCACCTTCGAGTTCCTCTACGAGAACGGCCGCTTCTACTTCATCGAGATGAACACCCGCGTGCAGGTGGAGCATCCGGTGTCGGAGATGGTCACCGGCATCGACATCGTCAAGGAAATGCTCAGCATCGCCGCCGGCAACAAGCTGTCGATCAAGCAGGAAGATGTGGTGATCCGCGGCCACGCCCTGGAATGCCGGATCAACGCGGAAGACCCTTCGACCTTCATGCCGAGCCCCGGCAAGGTCAAGCACTTCCACGCCCCGGGCGGCAATGGCGTGCGCGTCGACTCACACCTGTACAGCGGTTACAGCGTGCCGCCGAACTACGACTCGCTGATCGGCAAGCTGATCACTTACGGCGCCACCCGCGAGGAAGCCATGGCACGCATGCGCAATGCCCTGGACGAGATCGTGGTCGACGGGATCAAGACCAACATCCCACTGCACCGCGACCTGACCCGCGACAAGGGTTTCTGCCAAGGCGGCGTCAACATCCATTACCTGGAAAAGAAACTGGGTATGGACAAGCACTGAGTGCTGCTCCGCTCCACCCCACGGGCTGCCTTCGGGCGGCCCGTGTGCTTTGTAGCGGCGCCGCCGGTAGCCGCTCAGCCGACGCTGCAGTAAGCTTGCCCGCCTTCGGCCATACGCGTTCATGAGGTTGCCCATGCCCTGGTTACAAGTCCGTCTCGCCATCACCCCGGAGCAAGCGGAAACCTACGAAGACGCCCTGCTCGAAGTCGGCGCCGTGTCGGTGACCTTCATGGACGCCGAAGACCAGCCGATCTTCGAGCCGGATCTGGGCACCACGCCGCTGTGGACACACACCCATCTGCTCGCCCTGTTCGAGGCGGACACCGATGCAGCCAGCCTGCTCGCCCACCTGCAGCTGCTGACCGGTGCCGCGCTGCCGGCGCATCAGGTCGAGCGCATCGAGGACCAGGACTGGGAACGCAGCTGGATGGACAACTTCCAGCCCATGCGCTTCGGCCGCCGCCTGTGGATAGTGCCGAGCTGGCACGCGGCGCCCGAGCCAGAGGCGGTCAACCTGCTGCTCGACCCCGGCCTGGCCTTCGGCACCGGCACCCACCCGACCACCGCGCTGTGCCTGGAATGGCTGGATGCCCAGGACCTGAACGGCCGCACCGTGATCGACTTCGGCTGCGGCTCCGGCATCCTCGCCATCGCCGCCCTGTTGCTGGGCGCGCAACAGGCAGTCGGCACCGATATCGACCCGCAAGCCCTCGAAGCCTCGCGCGACAACGCCGGACGCAACGGCATCGAGCCGGCCCGCTTCCCACTCTATCTGCCCGCCGACCTGCCGCCACAACCGGCGCAAGTAGTGGTCGCCAACATCCTCGCCGGCCCGCTGGTGCAGCTGGCCACGCAGATTACCAGCCTGGTGCAGCCGGGTGGTTTGCTGGCCCTGTCCGGCATCCTCGCCGAACAGGCCGAGGAAGTCCGCGCCGCCTACAGTCAGGCCTTCGACCTCGACCCCACCGCCGAGAAAGACGGCTGGGTACGCCTCAGCGGCCGCCGCCGCTGAGGCTCCATCCGCCCAGCGCCTTGAGTTAGACTAAACGCCGCAATTTGCCCCTCTGGACCGCCGGAACACCGATGATCGACAGCTTCGTCACCCAATGCCCGCATTGCAGCACCAGCTTCCGCGTCACCCGCGCACAGCTCGGCGCCGCTCGTGGCGCCGTGCGGTGCGGGGCCTGCATGCAGGTGTTCAACGCCGGCCAGCAATTGCTGATCGACCAGCCAGGCGTGCTCGCCGAGCCAGCGCCGCTCAATCCGCCGGTGCCCAAGCCGGCCGCTCCCGCCAGCCCGGCGCCGGGCAGCAAGCCGCAGCCGCCCGCCGGCAAGAAGCCCGACGACACCCTGTGGATTCACGACGACCTCGATCTCGACAGCCTCGATCTCGACGAGGAGCTGGCCAAGCTGGAACGCCAGGAGCTGCAGCTGTCCCAGGAGTTCGTCGCCCTCGAGCGCGCACCCAAGCCGGCCGGGCGCCTGCTCGAGCCGCGCGAGGAAAGTGCCAGCGCGGCAGACGAAGCCTGGGCCGAGGCCCTGCTGCGCACGGAAAACGCCGGCAGCCCAGCGCCGCCAGCGACCAACCCGCCCCCCAGCAGCGCGCCGCCCGCCCTACCCGCCGCCGGCGAGGAGGCCGACGCACAGCCCGAGGTCAGTCGCCAGGAGCCATCGCTGGATCTGGATGCGGCGCCGGCGGAGGACGCCGACGAGCCAGCCCTCGGCCTCAGCGCCGCCCGCGACGAAGCGCAGGACGACGAAGAACTGGCCACGCAAACGCCGTTCTCGGCCCTGCCGCCGCCGAGCACAGCCGATCGCCAGCCCGCGCTGCACCACGGCAGCCTGAACAACCTCAGCGACGAACCGCTGCAGTTCGACTGGCAGCCGCCGAAAAAGCCCTGGGGCCGCTGGATCGCCTGGACCCTGCTGACCCTGCTGGGCGCTGGCGCCCTGGCCGGTCAATACATCGCCTACCACTTCGATGAACTGGCCCGCCAGGACCAGTACCGCCCCTGGTTCGAGCAGTTGTGCCCGGACCTCGGCTGCAGCCTGCCGTCGAAGGTCGACATCGAGCTGATCAAGAGCAGCAACCTGGTGGTACGCAGCCATCCGGAATTCGCCGGCGCCTTGGTGGTCGACGCCATCCTCTACAACCGCGCGCCGTTCTCTCAGCCCTTCCCGCTACTGGAAATGCGCTTCGCCGATATCAACGGCCAACTGCTCGCCAGCCGCCGCTTCAAACCCAGCGAATACCTTTCCGGCGAGCTGGCCGGACAGGCGGAGATGCCGCCGCAGACGCCGATTCACATCTCCTTGGACATCCTCGACCCGGGCACCCAGGCGGTGAACTACAGCCTCAGCTTCCACTCCCCGGAATAGCGCGGCGCCGTGCGCCGCGGGCGCTTGCCTACGCTTAACAACTGCTGGCAATAAGTCCTCAGCTGTTCAGAATTTGTTCAAAACAGCCTTTATCCAGTCAGCGAGAGTGGGTATCATGCCCACCCTTTTCGCACTCAACAGATCCGGCCCCACAGGCAGGGAAGACCCATGTCGGCGGTACGCATCGGCCCCCATACATTGCCCAACCAGTTGATCCTCGCCCCGATGGCGGGGGTCACCGATCGCCCGTTCCGCCAGCTCTGCCGCCGCCTCGGCGCCGGCCTGGTGGTGTCGGAGATGGTCACCAGCGATGTCAGCCTGTGGAACACCCGCAAATCCAGCCTGCGTCTGCTGCACGGCGGCGATCCCGAGCCGCGCTCGGTGCAGATTGCCGGCGGCGACCCGCAGATGCTGGCCGAGGCCGCACGCGCCAATGTGCAACTGGGCGCGCAGATCATCGACATCAACATGGGCTGCCCGGCCAAGAAGGTCTGCAACAAGGCCGCCGGCTCGGCGTTGATGAAAGACGAGGCGCTGGTGGCGGAGATTCTCAGCGCCGTGGTCAAGGCCGTGGACGTGCCGGTGACCCTGAAGATCCGCACCGGCTGGGACCGGCAGAACAAGAACGGCATTAACGTGGCGAAAATCGCCGAGCAGGCCGGCATCCAGGCGCTGGCCGTGCACGGCCGCACGCGCGCCGACCTGTACACCGGCGAAGCCGAGTACGACACCATCGCCGCGATCAAGCAGGCGGTGTCGATTCCGGTGTTCGCCAATGGCGATATCGATTCGCCGGAGAAGGCCCGCCGGGTCCTCGATGCCACCGGCGTCGACGCCCTGCTGATCGGCCGCGCGGCCCAGGGCCGGCCATGGATTTTCCGCGAGATCGAGCATTTTTTGCGCACCGGCGAGCATCTGCCGGCGCCAACCTTGCATGAGGTGGAACGCATTCTGCTAGGGCATCTGGCCGAATTGCACAGTTTCTACGGCGACGTGATGGGCGTACGCATCGCCCGCAAACATGTCGGCTGGTACCTCGCAACCCTGCCGGGCGCCAGGGAGTTTCGTGCCCAATTCAATCGTCTGGAACACACGGACGTGCAGTGCGCCAGCGTTCGGCAATTTTTCGCCGAGCGTCATAACGGGGGAGAAGGGGTGGCCGCATGACGATGATGACTGAGACATTAGTGAGTGGAACCGCACCTGTGAGTGACAACGTCAACCTGAAACAGCACCTGAATACGCCGAGCGAAGAAGGGCAAACCCTGCGCGGCAGTGTGGAGAAGGCGCTGCACAACTACTTTGCTCACCTGGATGGGCAGGATGTCTCCGACGTCTACAACCTGGTGCTTTCCGAAGTGGAAGCGCCGCTCTTGGAAACCGTGATGAACTACGTCAAGGGCAACCAGACCAAGGCCTCCGAACTGCTCGGCCTCAACCGCGGCACGCTGCGCAAGAAGCTCAAGCAGTACGACCTGCTGTAAGCACGCATTCATACGAAAAGGGCGGCCCCCAGACTGATCGGACGGCCGCCCTTTTTCGCTGATTTCTCTGCTTTTAGATGGAAACCGAGATGACCGACCAAACCACCCGCCTTCCCGTCCGCCGTGCGCTGATCAGCGTCTCCGACAAGATCGGTATCGTTGACTTCGCTCGCGAACTCGTCGCCCTCGGCGTCGAGATCCTCTCCACCGGCGGCACCTTCAAGCTGCTCAAGGACAGCGGCATCGCCGCGGTGGAAGTCGCCGACTACACCGGTTTCCCGGAAATGATGGACGGCCGGGTGAAGACCCTGCACCCGAAGATCCATGGCGGCATCCTCGGCCGTCGCGACCTCGACGGCGCGGTGATGGCGCAACACGGCATCAAGCCGATCGACTTGGTGGCGGTCAACCTCTACCCCTTCGAAGCCACAGTCGCCAAACCGGACTGTGACCTCGCCGACGCCATCGAGAACATCGACATCGGCGGCCCGACCATGGTCCGCTCCGCGGCGAAGAACCACAAAGACGTCGCCATCGTGGTCAACGCCGGCGACTACAGCGCCGTCCTCGACAGCCTCAAGGCCGGCGGCCTGACCTACGCCCAGCGTTTCGACCTGGCGCTCAAGGCCTTCGAGCACACCAGCGCCTACGACGGCATGATCGCCAACTACCTGGGCACCATCGAGCAGGCGGCCGCAACCCTGTCCACCGCAGACCGTGCCGCCTTCCCGCGCACCTTCAACAGCCAGTTCATCAAGGCGCAGGAAATGCGCTACGGCGAGAACCCGCACCAGAGCGCGGCGTTCTACGTCGAAGCGAAGAAGGGCGAAGCCAGCGTCTCCACAGCCGTGCAACTGCAAGGCAAGGAACTGTCGTTCAACAACGTCGCCGACACCGATGCCGCGCTGGAGTGCGTGAAGAGCTTCGTCAAGCCGGCCTGCGTCATCGTCAAGCACGCCAACCCCTGCGGCGTCGCCGTGGTGCCGGACGCCGAAGGCGGCATCCGCCAGGCCTACGAACTGGCCTACGCCACCGACAGCGAGTCGGCGTTCGGCGGCATCATCGCCTTCAACCGCGAGCTGGACGGCGCAACCGCCCAGGCCATCGTCGAGCGTCAGTTCGTCGAAGTGATCATCGCGCCGAAAATCAGCGCCGCCGCCCGTGCGGTGGTGGCGGCCAAGGCCAACGTACGCCTGCTCGAATGCGGCGAATGGCCGGCCGAACGCGCCGCCGGCTGGGACTTCAAGCGGGTCAACGGCGGCCTGCTGGTGCAGAGCCGCGACATCGGCATGATCACCGAGGCCGACCTGAAGATCGTCACCCAGCGCGCGCCGAGCGAGAAGGAAATCTACGACCTGATCTTCGCCTGGAAAGTGGCCAAGTTCGTCAAATCCAACGCCATCGTCTATGCCAAGAATCGCCAGACCGTCGGCGTCGGCGCCGGCCAGATGAGCCGTGTCAACTCGGCGCGCATCGCCGCGATCAAGGCCGAACACGCCGGCCTCGAAGTCAAAGGCGCAGTGATGGCCAGCGACGCCTTCTTCCCGTTCCGTGACGGCATCGACAACGCCGCCAAGGCCGGCATCACCGCGGTGATCCAGCCGGGTGGCTCGATGCGCGATGCCGAAGTGATCGCCGCGGCCGACGAGGCCGGGATCGCCATGGTGTTCACCGGCATGCGCCATTTTAGGCATTGATTTCGGCCGCACTGAAACCGGCATCTGCAGTGTTGCCCAAGGTTCCGCCAATGCTCATTGCCACTAGGCAACTGCGCTTGTCGAAACCTTAGGCGCCTTGCATCTACCGGCTTCATTGCGACCCACCTGCTGAGTTGCCAAGTTTTTGTAGGGTGGATAACGCTCTGCTTATCCACCGAAAGGGCCAAGGGCCCGCCTCCATGAGGAGACAACAATGAACGTACTGATCATCGGCAGCGGCGGTCGCGAACACGCCCTGGCCTGGAAAGTGGCGCAGGACAAGCGCGTGCAGAAGGTCTTCGTCGCCCCGGGCAACGCCGGCACCGCCACCGAGGCCAAGTGCGAGAACGTCGCCATCGACGTGCTGGCCATCGAGCAACTGGCCGACTTCGCCGCGCAGAACGTGCAGCTGACCATAGTCGGCCCGGAAGCGCCGTTGGTGAAAGGCGTGGTCGACCTGTTCCGTTCGCGCCAGCTGGACATCTTCGGCCCCACCGCCGCCGCCGCTCAGCTGGAAGGCTCCAAGGCCTTCACCAAGGACTTCCTCGCCCGCCAGCAGATTCCCACCGCCGACTACCAGAACTTCACCGAAGTCGAGCCGGCGCTGGCCTACCTGCGCGAGAAAGGTGCGCCGATCGTGGTCAAGGCCGACGGCCTGGCCGCCGGCAAGGGCGTGATCGTCGCCATGACCCTGGCCGAAGCCGAAGACGCGGTGCGCGATATGCTCTCCGGCAACGCCTTCGGCGACGCCGGCGCGCGGGTGGTGATCGAGGAATTCCTCGACGGCGAGGAAGCCAGCTTCATCGTCATGGTCGACGGCAAGCATGTGCTGCCGATGGCCACCAGCCAGGACCACAAGCGCGTCGGCGACGGTGACAGCGGCCCCAACACCGGCGGCATGGGCGCCTATTCGCCGGCCCCGGTGGTCAGCGCCGAGGTGCATCAGCGGGTGATGGACGAAGTGATCTACCCGACCGTGCGCGGCATGGCCGAGGAAGGCAATGTCTACACCGGCTTCCTGTATGCCGGGCTGATGATCGACAAGGCCGGCAAACCGAAGGTCATCGAGTTCAACTGCCGCTTCGGCGATCCGGAAACCCAGCCGATCATGGTGCGCCTGGAGTCGAGTCTGGTGCTATTGGTCGAGGCCGCGCTGGCCAAGGCGCTGGACAAGGTCGAGGCGACCTGGGACCCGCGCCCGACCGTCGGCGTGGTACTGGCCGCCGGCGGCTACCCGGGCGACTACGCCAAGGGTGATGTCATCGAGGGTTTGGACGCCGCCGCCGCCCTCGACGGCAAGGTGTTCCATGCCGGCACGGCGCTCAAGGACGGTCAGATCGTCACCGCCGGCGGCCGCGTGCTGTGCGCCACCGCCATTGGCAACAGCGTGGCCGACGCCCAGCAACAGGCCTATCGCCTGGCGGAGAAGATCCGCTGGACCGGCTGCTTCTACCGCCACGACATCGGCTACCGCGCCATCGCCCGCGAGCGCGGCGAAGCCTGACCGCCAGCACGTGATACTCATGCCCCCGCCAGTCAGATGGCTGGCTGCCGGGGTCATGGTTCTTCGTTGGCGGGCATGGCTATAATCGAGCCACTCACCATACGAAGGGATTTCGCCGTGCGCGGGCTCAGGATCGCCATAGGACTGATTGTCGGCTTGCTGCTGGCGGCGCTGGCTGCGCTCAGCCAGGCCGCGGAAAGCGCGCAGTGGTCCGCGCTGATCGAGCGGCAGGCCAGCCTGCAGTTCGACGATATCCGTACGCCGCGCTACCGCAGCCAGTTCAATCATGTCGACAGCGAACAGCTCCTGGTTCCCGGGGGCTCCGGCGCCGTGTGGCTGCACTATCGCCTGCCCGCGCAGGAGCACGAGCAGGTACTGCGGGTGTTCGCGCCCTATCTGAATCGCCTCGATCTGTATGTCCTGCGCGGCGACCTCCTCCTCGCGCAGACCAGCACCGGCAGCCAGCTGCCGCCCTCCAGCCGGCCGCTGCCCAGTCGCGACTTCCTCCTGCCGGTGCCGCTGGCCCAGGAGCCGCTGGACCTCTACCTGCGCCTCAGCGCGGAACACGCCCTGCGCCCGAGCATCGAGATCCAGTCCGCGCTGCTGATGGCCAGCGATGACAGTCGCGCGCTGCTGTTCGGCATCCTGTTCGGCGCCTTCGGCGTCGTGGTGCTCTATAATCTGGTGCGTTTCGCCTATGCACGCACGTCCGCGAGCCTGTGGCTGGCCGGCTGCCAGGCCTGCCTGCTGGTCACCGGCCTCAGCCTGCTGGGCATCAGCTCGCCCTGGTTGAGCGCCTGGCCAGCCGCCCAGGCGCAGCTCGGCAACCTGTCGATGCTGCTGGCGATGCTCTGCGCCCTGGCCTTCACCGCCAGTTTCTTCGCCAAGGTCTGTCCGACCACCGCGGTGCGCCACCTGCTGTTCGGCGAAGGCGTGCTGATCGGCCTGACCTGCGGGTTGCTGCTGGTCGCCAACGAGCTGCACTTCAATCAGGCGGTGTACCTGATCAGCCTGGTCACCATCCTCAGCATCTTCGCCGTCGCGCTGTTCCACTGGCAGCACGGCTATCGCCCGGCACGCCTGTTCAGCCTGGCCATGCTGCTGTTCAGCCTGGCCTTCGTCGGCGCGCTGCCGGCGCTGTTCGGTTACTGGGTGGTGCCTTCCGACTGGCTGGCCTTCGCCATCCTGTCCATCGCCTGCCTGAGCGGCTTCATCCTCAGCATGGCGCTCAGCGAACGCCAGCAGCGCATTCTCTTCGAGCGCTTCAGCAGCAGCCAGGCGCTCGCCGCCAGCTCCGCCGAGCTGAAGGCCAAGGCCGAGTTCCTGGCCAAGATCAGCCACGAGATCCGCACGCCGATGAACGGCGTGCTGGGCATGACCGAACTGCTGCTCGGCACCCCGCTGTCGGCCAAGCAGCGCGACTACGCGCAGACCATCCACAGCTCCGGCAACGAGCTGCTGACCCTGATCAACGAGATTCTCGACATCTCCAAGCTGGAGTCGGGGCAGATCGAGTTGGACGACGTGCAGTTCGACCTCAATGCGCTGATCGACGACTGCCTGGACATCTTCCGCGCCAAGGCCGAGCAGCAGAAGGTCGAGCTGATCAGCTTCATGCAGCCGCAGGTACCGCGGGTGATCAGCGGCGATCCCACGCGCCTGCGTCAGGCGCTGCTGAGCCTGTTGGACAACGCCTTCAAGCAGACCGACGAGGGCGAGATCCTCCTGGTGGTGGCGCTCGACCAGAACGCCCCGCGCCCGCGCCTGCGCATCGCCGTGCAGGACAGCGGTAGGCCGCTGGAGGCGGACGAGCGCGACGCCCTGCTCACCGCCGAGCTGCACAGCCGCGACTTCCTCGCCGCCACCAAGCTCGGCGGCCGCCTCGGTCTGATCATCGCCCGCCAGCTGGTGCGTCTGATGGACGGCGAGTTCGGCATCCAGAGCAGCAGCCAGGGCAGCACCCTGTGGCTGACCCTGCCGCTGGACGCCGAGCGCCTCGAACACCCCACCGCCGACCTCGACGGTCCGCTGCAGGGCGCCCGCCTGCTGGTGGTCGACGACAACGACACCTGCCGCAAGGTCCTGGTGCAGCAGTGCAGCGCCTGGGGCCTGCAGGTCAGCGCCGTGCCGTCCGGCAAGGAGGCGCTGGCGCTGCTGCGCACCAAGGCGCACATCCGCGAGTATTTCGACGCGGTGCTGCTCGATCAGGACATGCCGGGCATGACCGGCATGCAGCTGGCGGCGCGGATCAAGGAAGACCCGAGCCTCAACCATGACATCCTCATCGTCATGCTCACCGGCATCAGCCACGCGCCGAGCAAGGTCATCGCGCGCAACGCCGGGATCAAGCGCATCCTCGCCAAACCGGTGGCCGGCTACACCCTGAAGACCACCCTCGCCGACGAACTGGCGCAGCGCCACAGCGGCAGCGCCAGCCAGCCGCAGGCCCTGGCGGCCGGCGCCGCGCTGGCGGTGCCGGAGGACTTCCGCATCCTGGTCGCCGAGGACAACAGCATCTCCACCAAGGTGATCCGCGGCATGCTCGGCAAGCTCAACCTGCAGCCGGACACTGCCAGCAACGGCGCCGAAGCCCTGCAGGCGATGCAAACCACGCAATACGATCTGGTGCTGATGGACTGTGAGATGCCGGTGCTCGACGGCTTCTCCGCCACCGAACGGCTGCGCAGCTGGGAAGCCGCGCAGCAGCGCCGGCGCACCCCGGTGGTGGCGCTCACCGCGCATATCCTCAGCGAGCACAAGGAGCGCGCGCGCCAGGTCGGCATGGACGGGCACATGGCCAAGCCGGTGGAAATGTCGCAACTGCGCGAGCTGATCGAGTTCTGGGTCGGCGAACGCCAAGCGCGCCGCCAGCGCGAACAGAGCAACGCGCTGTCGTCCTGAGCGGGCCGCGTCCTGCAGGCGCGAATTCATTCGCGAGAGGAGGCACCATGGCGTGGCCCTGTTCGCGGATAAATCCGCTCCTACACTAACAGCCAACCCACCCGCACGAGCCCAGTCCATGCATTCCGAGCTGTTCAGCCTGTATTTGAAGATGCTGGTGCTCTACAGCCCGTTCTTCGTCCTGTCCTGCTTCATCTCCCTGACCCGCGGCTACACCGTCAAGGAACGCAAGAAGCTGGCCTGGAAGGTCGCCCTCGGCGTGGTGATCGCCAGCGTGTTGCTCTACCTGTTCGGCCGCAGCATCTTCACCGTGTTCGGCATCACCATCGACGCCTTCCGCATCGGCGCCGGCAGCGTGCTGTTCATCTCCGCCCTGGGCATGGCCCAGGGCAAGTCGGTGGTGCAGAGCGACAACGTGCAGCAGGATGTCACCATAGTGCCGTTGACCATCCCGCTGACGGTCGGTCCCGGCACCATCGGCGCCATGCTGGTGATGGGCGCCGGCCAGGTGGACTGGGCGGAAAAACTGACCGCGGTACTGGCCATCGCCTTGGCCAGCCTGACCGTGGGCGTGGTGCTGTACCTCTCCGACCGCTTCGAGCGCCTGCTCGGCGAGCAGGGCCTGCAAATCGTCAGCCGCCTGATGGGCCTGTTCGTTTGCGCCCTGGCGGCGCAGATCATCTTCACCGGGGTGAAGAACTACATGATCGGCTAGCGCCGGGCCCACTCGCCCTGGAAAGGTGCAGGACTGCTCCTATCGGATGCCGCTTCGCGGCCGCACGCACCACAGACGTGCAGCGAAAAGCCGCTGAAAAACCGTAAAGAATCGCGAGAGCCCCTGAAAAACAGACGTTTGTACTGCTTGGCACGGATGCTGCGATAGGACTGCCGACCTTCAGGTCCCACCCTACCGTTGTGCATGGACAGCCCAGGAGCCAGCCCCATGAAACGTCGTCCCTTTCTGAAGTCCACTCTCGCCGCCAGCGCCTTGCTGCTCAGCGGCCTGTTTCCGTTCAGTCTGCAGGCCGCCGAAACGATCAAGGTCGGCATCCTGCATTCGCTGTCCGGCACCATGGCGATTTCCGAGACCTCGCTGAAAGACATGGCGCTGATGACCATCGACGAGATCAACGCCAAGGGCGGGGTCAACGGCCAGATGCTCGAGCCGGTGGTGGTCGACCCGGCGTCCAACTGGCCGCTGTTCGCCGAGAAGGCGCGCCAGTTGCTGACCCAGGACAAGGTCGACGTGGTGTTCGGCTGCTGGACCAGCGTGTCGCGCAAATCCGTGCTACCGGTGTTCGAGGAACTCAACGGCCTGCTGTTCTACCCGGTGCAGTACGAAGGCGAGGAAATGTCGCCGAACGTCTTCTACACCGGCGCGGCGCCGAACCAGCAGGCCATCCCGGCCGTCGAGTATCTGATGAGCGAGGACGGCGGTGGCGCCAAGCGCTACTTCCTGCTCGGCACCGACTACGTCTATCCGCGCACCACCAACAAGATCCTGCGCAACTTCCTGCACAGCAAGGGCGTCGCCGACAAGGACATCGAAGAGGTCTACACCCCGTTCGGCCACAGCGACTATCAAACCATCGTCGCCAACATCAAGAAGTTCTCCGCCGGCGGCAAGACTGCGGTGATCTCCACCGTCAATGGCGACTCCAACGTGCCGTTCTACAAGGAACTGGCCAACCAGGGCATCGACGCCACCGACATCCCGGTGGTGGCCTTCTCGGTCGGCGAAGAAGAACTGCGCGGCATCGACACCAAGCCGCTGGTCGGCCAGCTCGCCGCCTGGAACTACTTCGAGTCGGTGGATAACCCGGTCAATACCAAGTTCGTCGAGCAGTGGAAGGCCTACGCCAAGGCCAAGAACCTGCCCAACTACCAGACCGCCGTGACCAACGACCCGATGGAAGCCACCTACGTCGGCATCCACATGTGGGCGCAGGCGGTCGAGAAGGCCAAGTCCACCGACGCCGCCAAGGTCCGCGAAGCGCTCGCCGGGCAGACTTTCGCCGCGCCATCCGGTTACACCCTGACCATGGACAAGACCAACCACCACCTGCACAAGCCGGTGATGATCGGCGAAGTGCAGGCCGACGGGCAGTTCTCCGTCGTCTGGCAGACCGAAGGGCCGATCCGCGCCCAGCCGTGGAGCCCGTTCATTCCGGGTAACGACAAGAAGCCGGATTACGCGGTGAAGTCGAACTAAGCGGGAAACGTCTGCCCTCTCCCTAGAACCGTAGCCCGGATGCAATCCGGGATAAACCAATCCCCGGATTGCATCCGGGCTACGGCGCTGACTCGGCAATGCCTGAGACTCTTCAGCAACGCCGAACCGCTTACCTCCCCTCGCCCGTTCACGGGAGAGGGGCAGGGGCGGCCCGCGTAGGGGAGAGGGCAGCAAACGCAACCCGGACGCCCTCCGGGAACAGGCCGCCCCGGACTTCGTCCGGGCCACGCCCAAGGACTGCCACTGATGCCCACTGCCCTTTACCCCTTTCTGTTGTCACTGGCACTGCTGTGCGTGCCGATGACCATCCAGGCCGGCGATGCCAGCGACTTCGTCGCCGCCAACCCGAGCCAGCAGGCCAAGCTGCTGGAAAGCTGGGCCGCCGCGCCCGAGCCGGCGCGCCTGCCGCTGCTCGACACACTGCAACAAGGCCGCCTGGCCGCCGACCGCGCCAAGGCCGCGTTCATCGAGGACGCCGGCCACTACCGCGCCGCCGAAGGCGAAGCTCAGCCCAGCGGCACGCCGAAGCAGCTGCGCCTGAACAACCGCCTGCGCGGCCTACTGGCCACCGTTTTGGCCAGCCATCAGTTGCTCGCCGACGACCCGGCCGTGCGCCTGAGCGCCGCCCAGCAATTGCAGAAGAGCGCCAAGCCCGCGCAGCTCGCCCTGCTCAATGCCCACGTCGCCAGCGAAACCGATGAGGCGGTGCGCGACGCGCTATCGCTAGCGCTGGCCAACCTGCGACTGGTCGATCCCGACCCGGCCGTCCGCCTGAATGCCGTGCGCCTGCTCGGCGCGACCGGCGACCCGCTGGCACGCACCCGCCTGGAAAGCCTGCTGGCCGACGACGCGGAAGCCGACGCCACGGTACGCACCGCCGCCGAGACTAGCCTGGCACAGGTCAAGCGCCGCCTGTTGATGGGCGAGCTGCTCGGCCAGGCGTTCAGCGGCATGAGCCTCGGTTCGATCCTGCTGCTCGCTGCCCTCGGCCTGGCGATCACCTTCGGCCTGCTCGGGGTGATCAACATGGCCCACGGCGAGATGCTGATGCTCGGCGCCTACGCCACCTACCTGGTGCAGCTGGGGTTCCAGCGCCTGGCCCCCGAGTACCTGGCGCTGTATCCGCTGGCCGCGCTGCCGGTGGCGTTCTTCGTCACCGCGGCGATCGGCATGGCCCTGGAGCGCACGGTGATCCGCCACCTCTACGGTCGCCCGCTGGAAACCCTGCTGGCCACCTGGGGCATCAGCCTGATGCTGATCCAACTGGTGCGTGTGCTGTTCGGCGCGCAGAACGTCGAAGTGGCCAACCCCGGCTGGCTGTCCGGCGGCGTACAGGTGCTGCCCAATCTGGTGCTGCCCTACAACCGCATCGTGATCATCGGCTTCGCGCTGTTTGTCGTGGCCTTGACCTGGTTGTTGCTGAACAAGACCCGCCTCGGCCTCAACGTCCGCGCCGTCACCCAGAACCGCAACATGGCCGCCTGCTGCGGCGTGCCGACCGGGCGCGTGGACATGCTCGCCTTCGGCCTCGGCTCGGGCATCGCCGGGCTCGGCGGCGTGGCGCTGTCGCAGATCGGCAACGTCGGCCCGGACCTCGGCCAGAGCTACATCATCGACTCGTTCCTGGTGGTGGTGCTCGGCGGTGTCGGCCAACTGGCCGGCAGCGTGCTGGCGGCCTTCGGCTTAGGGATAACCAACAAGATCCTCGAACCGCAGATCGGCGCCGTGCTGGGCAAGATCCTCATCCTCGCGCTGATCATCCTGTTTATCCAGAAACGCCCGCAGGGCCTCTTCGCCTTGAAAGGCAGGGTGATTGACTGATGACCATGCCCCTCAATCAAACGTTGCTGGCCCGCGCCAGCACCAAACTCGGCCCGCAGCTGAGCCTGGCCGTCGGCGCGCTGGTGCTCGCCGTGCTCATCGCCCTGCCGCTGCTGCACCTGCTGTCGGCGGACCACACGCTGCACATCTCTGCCTACACCCTGACCCTGGTCGGCAAGATCCTCTGCTACGCCATAGTCGCGTTGGCGCTGGACCTGGTCTGGGGCTACGCCGGGCTGCTGTCGCTCGGCCACGGGCTGTTCTTCGCCCTCGGCGGCTACGCCATGGGCATGTACCTGATGCGCCAGTCGGCCGGCGACGGTTTGCCCGCGTTCATGAGCTTCCTCGCCTGGACCGAGCTGCCCTGGTACTGGTACGGCACCTCGAGCTTCCTCTGGTGCCTGGCCCTGGTGGTGCTGGCGCCGGGACTGCTGGCCCTGGTGTTCGGCTTCTTCGCCTTCCGCTCGCGGATCAAGGGCGTGTACTTCTCGATCATGACCCAGGCGCTGACCTTCGCCGGCATGCTGCTGTTCTTCCGCAACGAGACCGGCTTCGGCGGCAACAACGGCTTCACCAACTTCCGCAGCATCCTCGGCTTCGAGATCACCGCGCCGGGCACCCGCGCCGCGCTGTTCCTGTGCACCGTGGCGCTGCTGGTCGGCAGCCTGCTGCTCGGCTGGCGACTGGCGCGCAGCAAGTTCGGCCGCGTGCTCACCGCGCTGCGCGACGCCGAGAACCGCCTGATGTTCTGCGGCTACGACCCACGCGGCTACAAGCTGTTTATCTGGGTATTGAGTGCCGTGTTGTGCGGTCTGGCCGGCGCGCTGTACGTGCCGCAGGTGGGCATCATCAACCCCAGCGAGATGTCGCCGACCAACTCCATCGAGGCCGCCGTGTGGGTCGCCCTCGGCGGGCGCGGCACGCTGATCGGCCCGCTGCTCGGCGCCGGCCTGGTCAACGGCATGAAGAGCTGGTTCACCGTGGCCTTCCCCGAGTACTGGCTGTTCGCCCTCGGCGCGCTGTTCATCGTCGTCACCCTGTTCCTGCCCAAGGGCGTGATCGGCCTGCTCAAGAGGGGGAGTCCGCAATGAGAGTCACCGCCACCCCGGAATTCATACTCGAACCGGCCTACAACCCGAATCGCGACGCCGGCACCGGCCGCGACGCGCTGGGCCTCGGCAGCCGCGTCGAGCCGGGCCTAGACGTGCGCCACGGCACCATTCTTACGCTGGAAGATATCAGCGTCAGCTTCGACGGCTTCAAGGCGCTCAACGCGCTGAACCTGTATATCGGCGTCGGCGAGTTGCGCTGCATCATCGGCCCCAACGGCGCCGGCAAGACCACGCTGATGGACGTGATAACCGGCAAGACCCGCCCGGGCAGCGGCCAGGCCTGGTTCGGTGAAACCCTCGACCTCACCCAGCTGAGCGAGGTCGAGATCGCCCAGGCCGGCATCGGCCGCAAGTTCCAGAAGCCCACGGTGTTCGAGGCACTCAGCGTGTTCGAGAACCTCGAACTGGCGCAGAAGACCGACAAGTCGGTGTGGGCCAGCCTGCGCGCCCGGCTCAGCGGACAACAGAAGGACCGCATCGAGGAGGTGCTCGCCACCATCCGCCTGGAGAACGCCCGCCATCGCAGCGCCGGCCTGCTCTCCCACGGCCAGAAGCAGTCCCTCGAGATCGGCATGCTGCTGATGCAGGACCCGCAACTGCTGCTGCTCGACGAGCCGGTGGCGGGCATGACCGACGCCGAGACCGAGTTCACCGCCGAGCTGTTCAGGTCGCTCGCCGGCCAGCATTCGCTGATGGTGGTGGAACACGACATGGGCTTCGTCGGCAGCATCGCCGACCACGTCACCGTGCTGCACCAGGGCAGCGTGCTGGCCGAAGGCTCGCTGGAAGAGGTGCAGGGCAACGAGCGGGTGATCGAGGTGTACCTCGGTCGTTGAAAAAGCGCCCTCTCCCCAACCCTCTCCCATAAATGGGAGAGGGGGCTGGTCGTGAGTTTTTTTTCGGTTGAGCGCTGTCTTTACCGAGACTCCGCACCGCTTGTCTCCCCTCTCCCGCGTGCGGGAGAGGGGCCGGGGGAGAGGGCAGATTTGTAGGGTGGATGACGCGCAGCTCATCCACCCCTGACACCGCCCGTGTGGATGGCTGCGGCCATCCACCCTACACCGGGCCCAGACATCCTTAGGGTGGACAACGCCGCAGGCTTGTCCACCGACAAGACGACAAGGACATCCCCATGCTGCAAGTCGACAAACTCCACCAGTACTACGGCGGCAGCCACATCCTCCGCGGCCTGTCGTTCGACGTGAAGATCGGCGAAGTCACCTGCCTGCTCGGGCGCAACGGCGTGGGCAAGACCACCCTGCTGAAATGCCTGATGGGCCTGATCCCGAGCAAGGAAGGCCAGGTCGCCTGGGAAGGCAAGGCCATCACCGCCTACAAGCCGCACCAGCGCGTGCACGCCGGCATCGCCTACGTGCCGCAGGGTCGCGAGATCCTTCCGCGCCTGAGCGTCGAGGAAAACCTGCTGATGGGCCTGTCGCGCTTCGGCGCCAAGGAGGCCAAGAGCGTGCCGGCGTTCATCTACGAGCTGTTCCCGGTGCTGGAGCAGATGAAGGCGCGGCGTGGCGGCGACCTCTCCGGCGGCCAGCAGCAACAGCTGGCGATCGGCCGCGCGCTGGCCAGCCAGCCGCGCCTGCTGATCCTCGACGAGCCCACCGAAGGCATCCAGCCCTCGGTGATCAAGGAGATCGGCGCGGTGATCAAGAAGCTCGCCGAGCGCGGCGACATGGCCATCCTGCTGGTCGAGCAGTTCTACGACTTCGCCGCCGAGCTGGCCGACCAGTACCTGGTGATGGCGCGCGGCGAAATCGTCCAGCAGGGCCGTGGTGCGGACATGGAGGCCGAGGGCGTGCGCGGGCTGGTGGCGATTTAGGCCGGGTGCGCCATCCACCCTTCCGCGCCGGCCGCCCGGTGCGCACGACGCCCCCTCGGCTCCAACACCACTTGCGTAGGATGGGTTGAGCGGCAGCGCCGCGATACCCATCGCGGGACACGCCGGGGACCACCTCACACTCGTTGCCTGACCTACCATCGCAGGGTGCACGCCCTACGCACCGCTTTGGTTCGAGGCACGCCTCTTGCTTGGCCAGATGGTCAACTTTTCGCCCGGACTTCCGCGCCTGCCATGAACCTCCCCGCCGCCCTATTCACGCCGAGCTGGCACGCCGAACTGGAACTGGCCTATGCCCGGCGCGACGACTGCACCCGCCCGGTGCAGCGCCGCCACCTCGGCCCGTTAAGGGTGCAAAAGCACCTCTACCCCGAGGGACCGCAGGTCTGCCAGCACATCATCGTGCACCCGCCCGGCGGCATCGCCGGTGGCGACCGCCTGGCCATCGCCGCGCGTGTCGAACGTGACGCCTGGGCGCAGCTGACCAGCCCCGGCGCCGCCAAGTGGTACCGCGCCGCTGGCCCGGCCTATCAGACCCTCGACCTGCGCGTCGCCGGCGGCGCCACCCTGGAGTGGCTGCCGCAGGAAACCATCGTCTATTCCGCCGCCCAGGCCGAGCTGCACACCCGCATCGAGCTCGAAGGCGACGCCCGGCTGTTCTACTGGGATATCGCCGCCCTCGGCCGCCCGGCGGCCGGCGAGCGCTTCGCCAGCGGCCATTTTCAGTCCCGCCTGGACATCCGCCGCGACGGTCAGCTGCTCTGGCACGAACGCCAGCGCATCGTCGGCGGCGACGGTCTGCTCGACTCGCCGATCGGCCTCGCCGGTCAGCCGGTGTTCGCCACGCTGCTGGTCAGCGGCGAGATCCACGCCGATCTGCTCGAACGCTGCCGCGAACTGGTCACCCCGGTACGCGGCGATCTCACCCAGTTGCCCGGCCTGCTGGTTGCACGCTGCCTGGCCAGCGAAGCGCTGCACGCCCGCGCCTGGCTGATCGCGCTGTGGCGCCTGCTGCGCCCGGCGCTGCTCGGCCGCGAGGCCGTGCCGCCAAGAATCTGGAACACGTAGGGTGGAAAACTGCGAAGCGTTTTCCACCACCAGCCGGTGGATGTGAAAGCGCCATCCACCCTACCAACTAAAACCGAGCAATGCCGGTGGACAAGGCTTCGCCGTTGTCCACCCTACGAGGGAGCCGTTTATGGACTTGACGCCCAGAGAGAAAGACAAGCTGCTGATCTTCACCGCCGGCCTGGTCGCCGAGCGGCGCCTGGCCCGCGGCCTCAAGCTCAACTACCCGGAAGCCATGGCGCTGATTTCCGCGGCCCTGCTCGAAGGCGCGCGCGACGGCCGGACGGTCGCCGAGCTGATGCACGTCGGCACCACCCTGCTGACCCGCGAACAGGTGATGGAAGGCGTGCCGGAGATGATCCCGGAGATCCAGATCGAAGCCACCTTTCCCGACGGCACCAAGCTGGTGACCGTGCATCAACCGATTGTCTGAGGAGCCGCACATGATCCCCGGCGAATACCAGATCCAGGACGGCGAGATCGAGCTCAACGCCGGCCGCCGCACCCTGACGCTGAGCGTGGCCAACCGCGGCGACCGGCCGATCCAGGTCGGCTCGCACTACCACTTCTTCGAGACCAACGACGCGCTGAGCTTCGATCGACCGAGTGCGCGCGGCATGCGCCTGAACATCCCGGCCGGCACCGCGGTGCGCTTCGAGCCGGGGCAGAGCCGCGAGGTCGAGCTGGTCGAACTGGCCGGCCTGCGCCGGGTGTTCGGCTTCGCCGGGCGGGTAATGGGCGAGCTCTAACTCAGCGCTTACGTAGGGTGGAAAACGCCGAAGGCTTTTCCACGGGGTGGCCTTCCACCACAAGATCGCCGGTGGACAAGCTTCGCGTTGTCCACCCTACGAGCCCCGAAGCGCGCACAGATTGAACACGTAGGATGGGTTGAGCGCAGCGATACCCATCGACATTTCCCGATGGGTATCGCCTCACGGCTCAACCCATCCTACGACCTGAATCCGAGGACCGGGATGAAGATCAGCAGACAAGCCTACGCCGACATGTTCGGCCCCACCGTCGGCGACAAGGTACGCCTGGCCGATACCAACCTGTGGCTCGAGGTGGAGAAAGACTTCACCACCTACGGCGAGGAAGTGAAGTTCGGCGGCGGCAAGGTGATCCGCGACGGCATGGGCCAGGGCCAGCTGCTCGCCTTTGATGTGGTCGACACGCTGATCACCAACGCGCTGATCATCGACCACTGGGGCATCGTCAAGGCCGACGTCGGCTTGAAAGACGGGCGCATCGCCGCGATCGGCAAGGCCGGCAACCCGGACATCCAGCCCGACGTGACCATCGCCATCGGCGCCAGCACCGAGGTGATCGCCGGCGAGGGCATGCTCCTTACCGCCGGCGGCATCGACACGCACATCCACTTCATCTGCCCGCAGCAGATCGAAGAGGCGCTGATGAGCGGGGTGACCACCATGATCGGCGGCGGCACCGGGCCGGCCACCGGCACCAACGCCACCACCTGCACCTCCGGGCCCTGGCACCTGGCGCGCATGCTCCAGGCCGCCGACGCCTTCCCGATGAACATCGGTTTCACCGGCAAGGGCAACGCCTCGCTGCCCGAACCGCTGATCGAGCAGGTCAAGGCCGGCGCCATCGGCCTCAAGCTGCACGAGGACTGGGGCACCACCCCGGCGGCGATCGACAACTGCCTGAGCGTGGCCGACCAGTACGACGTGCAGGTGGCGATCCACACCGACACCCTCAACGAATCCGGCTTCGTCGAGACCACCCTCGCCGCCTTCAAGGGCCGCACCATCCACACCTACCACACCGAAGGCGCCGGCGGCGGCCACGCGCCGGACATCATCAAGGCCTGCGGCCTGCCCAACGTGCTACCCAGCTCGACCAACCCGACCCGACCGTTCACCCGCAACACCATCGACGAACACCTGGACATGCTGATGGTCTGCCACCACCTCGACCCGAGCATCGCCGAGGACGTGGCCTTCGCCGAAAGCCGCATCCGCCGCGAGACCATCGCCGCCGAGGACATCCTCCACGACCTCGGCGCGTTCTCGATGATCAGCTCGGACAGCCAGGCCATGGGCCGCGTCGGCGAGGTGATCACCCGCACCTGGCAGACCGCCGACAAGATGAAGCTGCAGCGCGGCGCCCTGCCCGGCGACGGCGCGGGCAACGACAACTTCCGCATCAAGCGCTACATCGCCAAGTACACCATCAACCCGGCGATCACCCACGGCATCAGCCACGAAGTCGGCTCCATCGAAGCCGGCAAATGGGCCGACCTGGTGCTCTGGCGCCCGGCGTTCTTCGGGGTCAAACCGACGCTGATCCTCAAGGGCGGCGCCATCGCCGCCAGCCTGATGGGCGACGCCAACGCCTCGATCCCCACCCCGCAGCCGGTGCACTACCGACCGATGTTCGCCAGCTACGCCGGCAGCCGCCACGCCACCAGCCTGACCTTCATCAGCCAGGCGGCCTTCGACGCCGGAATTCCCGCCCAGCTCGGCCTGCAGAAGCACATCGCCGTGGTCAAGGGCTGCCGCGCGGTGCAGAAGGCCGACCTGATCCACAACGACTGCACCCCGGACATCGAGGTCGACCCGCAGACCTACCAGGTCAAGGCCGACGGCCAACTGCTCTGGTGCGAACCGGCCGAGGTGCTGCCGCTGGCGCAGCGGTATTTTCTGTTCTGAGACCCTCCTCGCCCGCTTACCGGACGAGGGTCGTGTTTGAGAGCCCGATAAGCGCCTGAACGAGACTGGGGGACAGGGCAAAATTCGCTAGGTGGACAACGAGCGAGGGGCGACTGCGTCGCCTTGCAGGCCGCAGGCCTGCCGCTCGGGATCACCACAACACCCCTGTTCATTGACTTACACCCAAGCCGTTTTCAATCGCACCAAGGATGGTGGCTATGCGTTATCGACGCGCTTTTGTGCCGGGCGGCACGTTCTTCTTTACGGTCAATCTGGCTGACCGCTCGCAAACGTTATTGACCGACCATATCGACGCCTTGCGTGCGTCGATACGCCATGTGCGTTCGCTGCATCCATTCGGGATCCCGGCGATGGTGGTGTTGCCGGATCACCTGCATGCGCTGTGGCAATTGCCGGAGAACGACTGTGATTACCCGCTGCGCTGGTCGTTGATCAAGGCCGGTTTCTCCCGTGCCATCGGTCACTCGGAAACCGTCACGCTGTCACGCCGGCTCAAGCGCGAGCGCGGCATTTGGCAGCGGCGTTATTGGGAGCACCAGATCCGCGATGAGCAGGACCTCGCGCGGCATATCGATTACATCCATGGCAATCCGCTGAAGCATGGCTACGTAAGCCGCGCCGTGGATTGGCCGTATTCGTCGATTCACCGCTATGTGCGCGAGGGGATGGTGACGCCGGATTGGGCTGGAGGTTGAGGGCCTAGGGCGACTGGCGTCGCCTTGTTGGGCATCGCTGCGCTCAGCACCAACCTACCAGAGCCGCATCCCTGCACCGCAAATCCAACAGGACAACCTCGACGTAGGTTGGCGCTGAGCGTAGCGATGCCCAACATGCAGGCCGCGGGCCTGCCGCACGGGACTTGATCGTTCCCACGCTGAACCATGCCCAGGGCGCTCCGCGTCCGCGCTCAGCCCAGCCCAGCCCAGCCCAGCCTACCTACTCCACCTCAAACCGGCTCAAGCGCTGCCTAAGCCGGCTGTTCTCGGTCCGCAGCTGCTCCAGCTCCTCGAGCAGATTGAGGGCGAGGGCGATGCCCGCCCATTCGATGTCGAGATCCCGCCGCAGTCTGGCCGCGCGCTTGGCGATGGCCAGCGCCGTCGCGTCGAACAGCCAGTCCTCCGGCTGGCTGCCGCTGGGCTCGACTATGCCGTGCTCGACTATCTCGTACAGGCATTCCGTGGAGAGCTCGGCGCACTGGCAGAACTCGTGCAGGTTGAACTGGATGATCAGGCGGCTGCGCATCAGCGGCTCCTCCACTCGGCGCGTGGATCGAAGGCGGCCTCCTCGGCCAGCTGTTCCCACAGTTGCCGGGCCTGCTCGCCGCTCTGGCTCGGCATGACGATCTTGAACAGCGCGTACAGATCGCCGCGGTCGCCGCGCTTGTTGACCAGCCCCTTGCCCTTGATCCGCAGCCGCTGGCCACTCTGGCTGTTGGCCGGGACCGTCAGGTTGATCTGGCCGTCCAGGGTCGGCACCGCAATCTTGCTGCCCAGGGCCGCCTCCCAGGGCGTCAGCGGCACGATGATGATCAGGTTGTGCGCCTCCACATCGAACAGCGGATGCGGCACCAGGCGGATGATCAGGTAGAGGTCGCCATGCGGGGCGCCGCCCAGGCCCGGCGCGCCCTGGCCCTTGAGGCGGATGCGCTCGCCGTCGCTGACTCCGGCGGGAATCTTCACCTTCAGGGTCTTGCTGAGCGGCGCCAGCGGCCGGCCATCGGCGGCGTACTGCGGCAACTGGTAGGCGACCTGCTTGGCTTCCTCGGCCAGGGTGTCCTCGAGAAAGATCGGCAGCTCCATCTCCACGTCCTGGCCGCGCCGCCCACCGCTGCGGGCCTGGCCCTGCGGCCCGCGCGAACGCCCGGCGGCGCCGAAGATGGATTCGAAGAAGTCGGAGAACTCCCGCTCGCCGGCAAACTCGTCGGCAAAGCCCTGCGCGCCTCTGGGCTGCCAGCCGGGCGGCGCTTCGAACGGTCGGCCCTGCTGCGCGTATTGGCGCAGCTCATCGTACTCGGCACGCTTCTCGGCGCTGCTCAGCACCTCATACGCCTCGGCCACCGCCTTGAACTGGCTCTCCGCGTCTTTTTCCTGGCTGACGTCGGGATGGAATTTGCGCGCCAGCTTGCGGTAGGCGGTCTTGATCGCCTTGTCGTCGGCGTCCGCGGCGACGCCGAGAATCTGGTAATAATCCTTGAAATCCATTGAGCCACCTTAGTCTTCGGCCGCCAACAGCCGCGAGCACAGAATGGAGGTGCTGCCTGGCGAGCCGGCTACGCCCTGATTTAACACTGTAGAGCGCCGGGCACGTTCCGCCTGCAAGCGGCGCCGTTATCCGCCGCACCCTACGTCGGCCCGCCGCACATCGGCGCAGCGCGGCGCCCCTCACTCGCGTAAACTGCGCGGCCGTTTTTTCCCCGGAACACCCGCGCCATGAATTACGCCCAGCCCGCCAACGCCCTCGGCATCGACTTCGGCACCTCCAACTCCACCGTCGGCTGGTGGCGACCGGAGGTCGAGCCCTTGATCGCGCTGGAGGACGGCAAGCTGACCCTGCCGTCGGTGGTGTTCTTCAACACCGAGGAACGCCGCCCGGTGTACGGCCGCCTGGCGCTGCAGGAATACCTGGAAGGCTACGAAGGCCGGCTGATGCGCTCGCTCAAGAGCCTGCTGGGCTCCAGCCTGCTGAAGAGCGAAACCACGGTGCTGGGCAGCGCGCTGCCGTTCAAGAGCCTGCTCGGTTTCTTCATCGGTGAACTGAAGCAACGCGCCGAGGCGGTCGCCGGCCGTTCGTTCGAGCAGGTGGTGCTCGGTCGTCCGGTGTTCTTCGTCGACGACGATCCGGAAGCCGACCGCGTGGCCCAGGACACCCTGGTCGAGGTGGCGAAGACACTCGGTTTCCAGGACGTCTCCTTCCAGTACGAGCCGATCGCCGCGGCCTTCGACTACGAGCGCGAGATCGCACGCGAGGAGCTGGTGCTGATCGTCGACATCGGCGGCGGCACCTCGGACTTCTCCCTGGTGCGCCTGGCGCCCGAGCGCCGCGAGCTGGCCGACCGCCAGAGCGACATCCTCGCCACCGGCGGCGTGCACATCGGCGGCACCGACTTCGACAAGCAACTCAGCCTGCAGGGCGTGATGCCGCTGTTCGGCTATGGCAGCCGGATGAAGAGCGACGCCTTCATGCCGACCAGCTACCACCTCAACCTCGCCACCTGGCACTGCATCAACGCGGTGTACGCGCAGAAGACCCAGCTGGCGCTGAAGAACATGCGCTACGACATAGTCGACAGCACCGGTATCGAGCGCCTGTTCAGCCTGATCGAACAGCGCGCCGGGCACTGGCTGGCGATGCAGGTGGAAGACAGCAAGATCGCGCTGACCGAGAGCGACAGCCGGCGCATCGATCTAGAGCGCATCGAGCCGGGGCTGAGCGCCGAGCTGAGCCGGGCGCTGTTCGAGGACGCCATCGGCCAATTGCTCGAGCGCATCCGCGGCGGCGTCAGCCAGTTGCTGAGCGATGCCGGGATCCAGGCCGAACGGGTCGACACGCTGTTCTTCACCGGCGGCTCCAGCGGCATCCCGGCCCTGCGCCAGAGCGTCGCGGCGATGCTGCCCAAGGCCCGGCTGGTCGAGGGCAACCTGTTCGGCAGCATCGGCAGCGGCCTGGCGATCGAGGCGAAGAAACGCTACGGCTGAAAATCGTAGGATGGGTTAGGCGCCTGGCGCGGTGGCAGCGTCGGGTGCTCGCCCGGCTGCGCCGTAACCCATCTTGGCCACCCGCAGCCGGCTCGCGGCGCTGGGTATCGCTACGCTCACCCCCTCCTCCGACGAGGCCCGCGCGACCTCAGCGCAACTGGCTGTCCTTGCTGCCACGGCGGTTGTAGCCGCTGACCGCCTTCTGCTCCTTGTCGTGCTCGCTCTGACAGCTCACGCACAGATGCACACCGGGTACCGCCTGGCGCCGCGCCTCGGGGATCGGCGCGCCGCACTCTTCGCAATGGGTCAAACTCTCGCCGCGCGGCAACTGGCTGCGCGCGCGGGCGATGGCGTCCTCGATGCTGTTGTCGATCTGTTCCTGCACGTTGTCATCGCTGGTCCAGCCACCGGCCATGCCGACCTCCACAAAACTGGTCATTTGTTGAACAGATATGCGCGCGCTGGCGAGCGTTTACAAGGGCGCCCGTCGCCTACTCGCGCACGTCCATGAACTCGCGCGCCCAGGCCTGATAGTCCTCGGGCTGGGTGTACTTGTGCGCCAGCTCGGAGGCGCTGAGACCGATGCTGCCGGCCAGCTGGCGCTGCTCGCGCAGACAGTCGTAGGTCGCCTTGATCGCCGCGAAGTAGGCGGCATGACCGTTGACCACGATGCGCACGCCGAGGTCGGCGAGGCGCTGGTTGTCGCGCAGCTCGGGGTTGCCATAGGTGACCAGCATCAACGGCACGCTGAGGTGTTCGGCGATCTGCTCCAGATGGGTGAAGTCGCGCACGCCGACCAGGCAGATGCCGTCGGCGCCGGCCTCCTGATAGGCCACCGCGCGTTCGATCACCTGTTCGGTGGACTGCACGCCGGCATGGCTGCGGGCGATGATCACCAGCTCGGGATCGACCCGCGCCTCCAGCGCCGCGCGGATCTTGCCGACGCCTTCGGCGAGCGGAATCAGGTCGGTGGACTTGCGGCCGAACTGCGCCGGCAGCAGGGTGTCCTCGATGGTCAGGGCGGCGATGCCGGCGCGCTCCAACTCGACCACCGTGCGCATCACGTTGAGCGCGTTGCCGTAGCCGTGGTCGGCATCGGCGATCACCGGCAGACGGGCGACGCGACCGATGCGGGTGGCCTGCTCGGCGAACTCGCTCAAGCTGATCAGGGCGAAGTCCGGCGCGGCCAGCACCTGCAGCGAGGCCACTGAGCCGCCGAGGATGCCGACCTCGAAGCCGAGGTCGGCGGCGATGCGCGCGGACATCGGATCGAACACCGAGGCGGTGTGGTAGCAGGCGGGGAATTTCAGCAGGGTGCGAAAGGCACGGCGCAATTCCTGCGGGGAGACTCTGTACATGGCGGGTTCCAGAAACGACGGCAAAGGGGCTGGCCTGCCCAGGCTGCTGGCAGCCTGGGCCGTTAATCAGATGCTGGTGGTGCGACCAGGGACACTAACACGCTGGGGTTTCAACTGGCTTTCAGGGCCATTGTCCACAAAAAACACGCCGCCAGTATACACTCTACTAAACACGCGCCACCCGCGCGACCAGCCTTGCCGCCCACAGCACATCCGCCGAGAATCGCCGCTCCCCAAACGAGCCCCCTCCTGTGCTGGCATTGTCATCGCTGTTTCTCTGCGCCTTCGGCGCCGCCACCCTGCTGCCGCTGCAATCGGAAGCGCTGCTGGTGGCGCTGCTGCTCGACGACCGGCAAGCGCCCTGGGCGCTGATCGCGGTGGCGACGCTGGGCAACGTGCTCGGCTCGCTGGTGAACTGGCTGCTCGGCCGCTCGCTCGAACGCTTCCGCGCGCGCCGCTGGTTCCCGCTGAACGCCGAGCAGTTGCAGCGGGCGCAACGCCATTACCGGCGTTTCGGTTGCTGGTCGTTGCTGCTGAGCTGGCTGCCGATTGTCGGCGACCCGCTGACCCTGGTGGCGGGGGTGATGCGCGAACCGCTGTGGCGTTTTCTGCTGCTGGTCGGCCTGGCCAAGGGCGCCCGCTATCTGCTGCTGGCCGGCCTGACGCTGGGCTGGGCGGGCTGACTGGCGGGCAAGAAAAAACCGGCACGCGGGCCGGTTTTCTTGGGTTTCCGCCGGCTGCTTGGGCAGGGCGAAACGGGATGTTGGTGCCGGATATAGGAATCGAACCTACGACCTTCGCGTTACGAGTGCGCTGCTCTACCTGCTGAGCTAATCCGGCGCGGGGTTGCTGGGCTGCAAATCTACACAAAGCCGAGCCGAAATGGCACTCCCCCGCACGCGGATATGCGTTCAGTCCTCTTCCTCGATCGTCGCCACGTCATCGGCGCGCACGCGCACCGGGTTGCCGGCGAGGTCTTCAAACTCGTAATAGCCGCTCAGGCTCGCGGGCTTGTCGCGGGTGATGTACTGGGTGCCGTTGTGCAGGGTCACCACGGTTTGCGTGGCGCAGCCGGCGAGCAGTGCGGCGCCCAGCAGGGTGGCGATGCCGAGGCTGTGACGAAGTTTCATGCCGACGACCTCCTAGCGCTTGGCGATGATGTACACCGCGTGAACGATTCCGGGGATGTAACCGAGCAGGGTCAGCAGGATGTTCAGCCAGAAGGCGCCGGCGAAGCCAACCTGGAGGAACACCCCGAGCGGGGGCAGGAGAATGGCGATGAGGATGCGGACCAGGTCCATGCGAAAACTCCTTGATAAAGGCCTACGCTCAGTCGACCCCAGGGCCGCCGCCAAGGTTCATTGGCGGCGTAACGCCAGGCTTACGCTTTCCGTATTGACCGGCCGGCGAAAAAAGCTGAACGACCAGACAACTCCCGACGCCGGCGACTAGAATCAGCGGCCCACCGTCAGCCGCTCTAACAAGGACCTCCATGGCCACCGCCAACCTGCGTCGCGGGTATCTTCTCGGCCTCATCGCTTACGCCATCTGGGGCTTGTTCCCGCTCTATTTCAAGGCCATTCAGCAGGTGCCGGCGCTGGAGATCATCGTCCACCGGGCGCTCTGGTCGGCGCTGTTCGGCGCCGCCTTGCTGCTGGTATGGAAGCACCCGGGCTGGTGGCGCGAACTGCGTGACAATCCCCGGCGCTTCGCCGTGCTGGCCGCCAGCGGCCTGCTGATCGCCAGCAACTGGCTGGTCTACGTGTGGGCGGTGAACAACGGGCGCATGCTCGAGGCCAGCCTCGGCTACTACATCAATCCGCTGATCAACGTGCTGCTCGGCCTGCTGCTGCTCGGCGAACGGCTGCGCCGTCTGCAATGGCTGGCCGTCGGCCTCGCCGCCCTGGGCGTGGCGCAGCAGGTCTGGCAGGTCGGCAGCCTGCCCTGGGTGTCGCTGGTGCTGGCGCTAACCTTCGGCTTCTATGGCCTGATCCGCAAGCAGGCGCCGGTCGCCGCCTTGCCCGGCCTGGTGGTGGAAACCTGGCTGCTGCTGCCGCTGGCAGTCGGCTGGCTGCTGATGCATCCGGCGGCCATGAGCAGCCAGGCGAGTTTCTGGAGCAGTTCGCAAGCCTGGTGGCTGGTTGCCGCCGGACCGATCACCCTGGTGCCGCTGGTGTGTTTCAACGCCGCCGCCCGCCACCTGCCCTACACCACCCTGGGCTTTCTCCAGTATCTGGCACCGACCCTGGTGCTGCTACAAGCGGTGTTCCTGTTCGGCGAGCACTTCGAGCCGAGCAAGCTGCTGGCCTTTATCTGCATCTGGCTCGGCCTGCTGGTGTACAGCATCGATGCCTGGCTGACCCTGCGGCGCAACTGAGCAAAAAACCCGCAACTGGCGGCAGACCCCGGGCGGCCGGGCCTGCCGCCAGGCATCCCATGCTTATCCCCACGACCATCCCCCCGACTTTGTGCACAAGCCTCTGTTATTGCTCAGTTTTCAGTCAGAAGCTGGAAACCCGCGCGGCACTAACCGCGGCGCCCTGGTTCCTCAGCTTATCCACAGTTCTATCCACTGCATTAGTGGATAGCCGCAAGCCAGGCGACGCCGACGCGAAATCACCGGCGCCAAATGGCGGTGTTATGCCAAACGCCAGCGCGCGCGCCATTGCATATTCGCCCCCGGACGACCAAAGCCCCAGCCAGCAAGGCCTACAACCCGACCAACCGGGCGAATCCGGCCAAGCATGCCCAGCCGCCGAGCGCCGCCACGACCGGCCTGCTCAGTTTTCAATCAGCCGGGGGCAAGCCGCAGTAGCAGGCTCGCCAAGCCGAAGCTCCCCAGGTTATCCACAGCGCTATCCACGCAAAATCTGGATAAACCCGGCCAGGCCCGCGGCAACCGTTTTCTCGCCCGCCCATTGCACCCCGCCGGCTAAGGTCAAGCGGGCCGGCTTCCGCTACAATTCGCCCCTTTCCATTCCGGAGGCCCTCCATGTCCGCCTTCTCTACCTTGCCACTGGTCATCGAGCCGGCCGATCTGGCCAGCCGCCTCGACGCGTCCGAGCTGATCCTGGTCGACCTGACCAGCGCCGCGCGCTACGCCGCCGGACATATCCCCGGCGCCCGTTTCGTCGATCCCAAACGCACCCAGCTCGGCCAGCCGCCGGCACCCGGCCTGCTGCCACCCTGGGCGCAGCTGGAGGAACTGTTCGGCGAGTTGGGACACAACCCGCAAGCCGTCTATGTGCTGTACGACGACGAAGGTGGCGGCTGGGCCGGGCGCTTCCTCTGGCTGCTGGATGTGATCGGTCATGGCCGTTACCACTACCTCAATGGCGGCCTGCACGCCTGGCTGGCCGAAGGCCGCGAACTGAGCGAAGACGTGCCGGCGCCGGTCGGCGGCCCGCTGCCGCTGACCCTGCACGAAGCGCCGATCGCCACCCGCGAGTACCTGCAGAGTCGCCTCGGCGCCACCGATCTGGCCATCTGGGATGCCCGCAACCCCGCCGAATACAGCGGCGCCAAGGTGCTGGCGAGCAAGGCCGGGCACATCCCCGGGGCGGTCAATTTCGAGTGGACCGCCGGCATGGACCCGAGCCGCGCCCTGCGCATCCGCAGCGACATGGCCGAGATCCTCGCTGGCCTGGGCATCACCCCGGACAAGGAAGTGATCACCCACTGCCAGACCCATCACCGCTCCGGCTTCACCTATCTGGTGGCCAAGGCCCTCGGCTACCCGCGCGTCAAAGGCTACGCCGGCTCGTGGTCCGAGTGGGGCAACCACCCCGATACGCCCGTCGAGCTTTAAGACTCCCCTAAGGAACCCGCATGAAAGATCGCCTGTTCATCCTCAGTCAGTACCTGCTGCCACACCACCTGCTCTCGCGCCTGATCGGCTGCGCCGCCGAGTGCCGCGCCGCCTGGTTCAAGAACCGCCTGATCGGCTGGTTCGCCCAGCGCTATCAAGTGGACATGCGCGAGGCCGCGGTCGAGGACCTGCACGCCTACGAACACTTCAACGCCTTCTTCACCCGTGCCCTGAAGGACGGTGCCCGCCCGCTGGATGCCAGCGCCGACGCCATTCTCTGCCCGGCCGACGGCGCCATCAGCCAGCTCGGCCGCATCGAGCATGGGCGTATCTTCCAGGCCAAGGGCCACGGCTTCAGCGCCGTCGAACTGCTCGGCGGCGACAGCGAGCGCGCCGCGCCGTTCATGGGCGGCAGCTTCGCCACCATCTACCTGTCGCCAAAGGACTACCACCGCGTGCACATGCCGTTGGCCGGCACCCTGAAGGAGATGGTCTACGTGCCCGGCCGGCTGTTCTCGGTCAACCAGCTCACCGCGGAAAAGGTGCCGGAGCTGTTCGCCCGCAACGAGCGGGTGGTCTGCCTGTTCGACACCGAGCGCGGGCCGATGGCCGTGGTGCTGGTCGGCGCGATGATCGTCGCTTCGATCGAAACGGTCTGGGCCGGGCTGGTCACGCCGCCCAAGCGCGAGCTGAAGACCACCCGCTACGATGCCGCTGCCCGCGCACCGATCGAACTGGCCAAGGGCGCGGAACTCGGGCGCTTCAAGCTGGGCTCCACCGCCATCGTCCTGTTCGGCCCGGACCAGGTACAGTGGACCGAGGAACTCGTCGCCAACAGCCCAGTGCGCCTGGGTCAGCGGATGGGCAGCACCCAGCTCAGCTGAACCAGCAGAGCCGGCCGCAGCCGCCCGGAGACGGGCAACGCCGCGGCCCGCCAGCCTTTCGGACACCACGCCACTGGGCCATACTGAAAGCCGGTGACCATTGCTCACCGCCCGTTTATTGGTTGGCAGCCATCGCCACTAGATGCTGTTAGCGTTCGCAAAACCGATTTTTCAAACGACTCCCGTGCCTGTGTCGTTGGATTATCCAGACCAATGGATAACGAGTTACATGGATAAACAGAGTCTCCATCTGCTGTTACGCGTTCCCACTCCCAACAAGCAGAATCTGTCCGTCTGTGAGCCTAACGCGCGCGAGCTGAAACGCTGGATCGCCGGCCTGCCCAAGGCCAACCTCGGCGAAACCGCGCGCCAGCTCTACCAATGCCTGATCGAGGTCAACCATCTGCTGACCCCGGCGGACAATCGCCTGCAACTGCTGGAGTTATTGCGCGCCGAGGTCTATTTCGTCTGCCAGCATCTGGAGCGCCATTTCCTCAACCAGGCCATCGTCCTGGACGAGCGCCCACGCAAGATCGCCAACCTCTGCCAGGCCCTGCAAAACCACCTGGCGGCCGGCTACAAGCTGATCATCGCCCAGGAAGCACCACGCCCGACACGCGAACGCGAACGCGCCGAGCTGCTGGCCGTCGCCCTGCAGCGCGCCAGTCACAGCCTGTGCGGTCCGTTGATCCGCGCCAGCCAGCTGTATTGTCCGGTGCCGGAAGGCCTGTGGCTGGAGCTTCATCAGCTCTACCAGATCGCCCACCAGCGCAAACTGCATAACGTGGTGGTCCGCGACAAACTGGCCCGCCATACCCAAGGCTTGAGCGTGGAGCAGACCTACGTAGTCGCCCTGCTGCTCGGCTGCGCGCGCTGTAACCAGATGCGCCAGAGCAGCATCGCCCGCCTGGCGGAAGTGCTCGAGCCCTGGAGCGCCCTGGTGCGGCTGCAGGCCGCCGACGCCGCCGGCAGCCTGTTCGTCGTCGCCGCTCAAGTCGATGGCCCGCCGCGCTATAAATCGTTGTTCCAGGCAGGCGAACTGCACAACCTGCTGGGCATCGATCCGCAGCCGCTGGTCGATGCGATCAAGGAATATCTCCTGCTGCCGGAGGAAAACCGCGCCAAGGCCCGTCTGTTGGCGCCGGAAAATCTCAGCCTGGATCTGCTCCAGCATCTCAGTTCGGCCTGGGGCGATATCGCCGAGCGCACCTTCCAGCGCACCCCCGGCCAGGGCCACCTGACCCTGAACATCGGCATGAGCGCCCTGCATTACTACCTGGCGGGGTGCAAACCCTTCAACGAAGTGCTCAAGCGCCCGGAAGAAAGCAAATCGACGATGTTCCAGCCGCTCGACAAACAGCAAGCCGCCGACATCTGGAAAAGCGCCTTCGATGCCCAGCCGAACCACGATTGGGCGAAGGGCCTGCCCTACGAGGAAATCCAGTACGGCCGCCCCGAGCAGAGCAGCGCCGAACTGGCCAATATCAGCAACGATGACTACCCCACCTACGAGTTGCCCATCGTCAACCACAGCCCCGGCGGCTATTGCCTGAGCTGGCCCAAGGAAGTCCCCAGCCAGCTGCAGGCCGGCGAACTGCTCGGCATCCAGGATGCCCCGGAGCAGAGCTGGAGCGTGGCCCTGGTCCGCTGGATTCGCCAGGTGCGCGGCGGCGGCACGCAGATGGGCATCGAACTGATCGCCCCGCATGCCCAGCCCTGCGGCCTGCAACTGCTGCGCAAGGCGGAGCAGAACAGTCAGTTCCTGCGCGCCTTGCTGCTGCCGGAAATCAGCGCCATCTCCCGCCCGGCGACCTTGATCACCCCGCGCCTGCCGTTCCAGGAAGGCAACAAGGTGCTGATCAACCTCAATGGCGAGGAACGCCGCGCCGTACTCAGCCGCAAGCAGACCGGCAGCGGCAGTTTCAACCAGTTCGAATACCGCCTCGTCGAGCACACGCCCAACGAACCCGGGAAGCCCGTCACAGCGGCGAAAAGCCCGAAAGACAGCGGCGAGGAAGACTTTGACTCACTCTGGAAGTCACTGTAGATTTCCGGCTCACTACCATTTGTCGCCTTTTCGCGCCCGTCTGGCGCAGGCTAAGCACACGCCATGGCCATCGAGAAAAAAACCGTCCGCCTGCTGATTCTTGAGGACTCGCAGAACGAGGCCGAACGTCTCGTCAGCCTGTTCCGCAATGCCGGCCGCGCCACCCGCGTGCACCGTCTGACCTCCAGCGATGACCTGGCCGACGCCCTGCAACAGAGCTGGGACCTGCTGATCGCCGCGCCGAGCAGCGACAACCTCGAGCCCAGCGAAGCGATCACCGCGATCCGCCGCCAGGCCAAGGACATCCCGGTGATCCAGCTGATCGCCGGCAACGACTCCGACGACATCACCGAGGCCCTGACCCTCGGTGCCCAGGATGCCCTGCCGCAGGGCGAGGACGAGCGCCTGATCCTGGTCGCCAACCGCGAGTTGGCCAACCTGGAAGAACGCCGCGCCCGCCGCGCCGCCGAAGTGGCCCTGCGCGAAGCGGAAAAGCGCTGCCAACTGCTGCTCGACAGCTCGGTGGATGCCATCACCTATGTGCACGACGGCATGCACATCTACGCCAACCGTTCCTACCTCAAGCTGTTCGACTACGAAGACGCCGACGAACTGGAAGGCATGCCGATGATCGACCTAATCGCCAGCGCCGATCAGGGCAGCTTCAAGGATTTTCTCAAGAGCTACCCCGGCAGCGAAGGCGGCGCCGAACTGGCCTGTGGCGGCGTGAAGGCCAACGGCCAGAGCTTCCAGGCGCGCATGAGCTTTTCCCCGGCCACCTACGACGGCGAACCGTGCATCCAGGTGGTGATTCGCGCCGAAAGCGGCAACGCCGAACTGGAAGAGAAACTGCGCGAGATCAGCAGTCAGGACCTGGTCACCGGCCTGTACAACCGCAGCCACTTCCTCGAACTGCTGGATGCCGCCGCCGAGCGCGCCGTCAACGCCAGCGAGCAGGCCAGCCTCGCCTATGTGCGGGTCGACCGCTACCCCACGCTGCAGGCGCATATCGGCCTGGCCGGCATCGATCTGCTGCTGACCGATCTGGCCAATCTGCTGCGTGCCCACTTCGCCAGCGGCGTGCAGCTGGCGCGCTTCGGTGACGATGTGTTCACTGTGCTGCAACCCGGAAAAACGCCTGAGCAAAGCCAGGACAGCCTGCGCAGCCTGCTGAAGAAGGTCGAAGGCCACCTGTTCGATGTCAATGGCCGTACCGTGCAGACCAGCCTGTCGATCGGCGTAGCCGGGCTCACGGAAACCACCGCCAAGGCCCAGGACGTGATCGATCGCGCCCACCGCTGCGCCGATGAATGCACCGGCAACGCCCTGCGCCTGTATAGCCCGGCGGACGAACTGGCGGCTGCGGCCAGCCGTGGCAGCATCGTCGCCATGCTCCAGCAAGCCCTGGAAAACAACAGCTTCCGCCTGCTGTTCCAGCCGATCATCAGCCTGCGCGGCGACAGCCAAGAGCAGTATGAAGTGCTCCTGCGCCTGCTCAACCCGCAGGGCGAAGAAGTCCCACCCGGCGACTTCCTCGGCGCCGCCAAGGATGCCGGCCTGGCGGAGAAGATCGACCGCTGGGTGATCCTCAACTCCATCAAGCTGCTCGCCGACCACCGCGCCAAGGGGCACAACACCTGCCTATTCGTGCACCTGTCGAGCGCCAGCCTGCAGGACCAGACCCTGCTGCCCTGGCTCAGCGTGGCGCTCAAGGCCGCACGCCTACCATCCGATGCGCTGGCCTTCCAGATCAACGAACCGGATGCCATTGCCTATCTGAAACCGGCGAAAGTCCTGACCCAAGGCCTCAACGAACTGCACTGCAAGATCGCGCTCGGCCAGTTCGGCTGCGCCCTCAACCCGTTCAACACGCTCAAGCACCTCAACGTCGACTTCATCAAGGTCGACGGTTCCTTCTCTCAGGACCTGTCGACGGCGGACAATCAGGAAGCCCTGAAGACCCTGCTGGCCAGCCTGCACGCCCAGGCCAAGTTGACCATAGTGCCGTTCGTCGAGAGCGCCAGCGTGCTCGCCACGCTCTGGCAGGCCGGGGTCAATTACATCCAGGGCTACTACCTGCAAGGCCCCAGCCAGTCGATGGATTACGACTTCTCGGCCGGCGACGATTAACCACCCTTAATAAAAAAGCCGCCCATGGGCGGCCTTTTCATTGGGGGCGCTGGCGCGCTCAATCCTGGCCGTCGCGGTCGCGATAGCCGAGCAAATAAAGAATGCCGTCCAGACCGAGGGTGGAGATCGCCTGCTTGGCCGACTGCTTGACCAGCGGCTTGGCGCGAAACGCCACGCCCAACCCGGCCAGCCCCAGCATCGGCAGATCGTTGGCACCATCGCCGACGGCGATGGTCTGCTCCAGCTGCAGTCCTTCTTTCTGCGCCAGCTCGCGCAGCAGGTCGGCCTTGCGCTGGGCGTCGACGATCGGCTCGACGGCCACGCCGGTGAGCCGGCCAGCGACGATCTGCAGCTCATTGGCGAACACGTAATCGATGCCCAGCTTGGCCTGCAGTTGCTTGGCGAAGTAGCTGAAGCCGCCGGACAGGATCGCAGTCTTGTAGCCCAGGCGCTTGAGCTCGGCGAACAGCCGCTCGGCCCCCTCGGTCAGGCGCAGCGCGGCACCGATCGCGGCCAGTTCGCTTTCCGGCAAGCCCTTGAGCAGTGCCAGGCGCTCCTTGAAGCTGGCGCGGAAATCCAACTCGCCGCGCATCGCCCGCTCGGTGATGGCCGCCACCTGCTCGCCGACCCCGGCGACCTTGGCCAGTTCGTCGATGACCTCCGCCTCGATCAGCGTCGAGTCCATGTCGAACACCGCCAGGCGGCGGTTGCGGCGGAACACGGTGTCCTGCTGGAAGGCGATATCGACGTTGAGTTCCTGCGCCACACTGAGGAACTCGGCGCGCAGCGCCACCGGATCTGCCGGCTCGCCGCGCACCGAAAACTCGATGCAACCCTTGCTCTGCTCGGCCGGCTGGTCCAGCGGCATGCGCCCGGACAGACGATCGATCTGGTCGATGTTCAGCCCGTACTTGGCGGTGATCGAGCTGACGCGCTGCAGCTGCTCGGCGGTGACCTGGCGGGTCAGCAGGGTGACGATGTGCCGCGGCTTGCCCTGACCGCCGACCCACTGCTGGTAATCGCTCTCGGCCACCGGGGTGAAGCGCACCTGCTGGTCGAGCTTATACGCGGTGAACAACACATCCTTGAGCACCGAGGAGGCCCGCTCGGTATCGGGAATCTCGACCAGGATGCCGAACGACAGGGTGTCGTGAATCACCGCCTGGCCGATGTCGAGGATTTTCACCCCGCCTTGGGCCAGCACCCCGGTGATGGCGGCGGTCAGCCCCGGACGGTCTTCACCGGTAATATTGATCAGGACGATTTCGCGCAAGGCGCAGCCCTCGCTGGAGAAAAGGCGCCCATTCTACCCACTTTCGCCGCCATACGGGCACGTCCGGCGCTTTGCCCGCTCTGGGGCGCTGGTTATACTGCGCGGCAACTTAATCCGAGAAGAGCCGCGCTCTGTGAACCGGCCCGCGCCCGTCAAACCCGATAATTTCTTCCTGCTGATCTTCCACGCCCTGCGCCAGCGGCGCGTGCCGATCGCCTTGCGCATCGCCAGCCACAGCCTGCTGCTGGTCATCGCGGCACTGGTGATCTACACCCTGGTCATGGGCCTGCAGTTCAAGCAGGCCATGCAGCAGCAAGCCGACGCCCTGGGCCAGAGCCTGATCACCCAGACCGCCGCCTCGGCCACCGAGCTGCTGGTGTCCAACGACATCCTCAGCCTCAACGTGTTGCTGAATAACCTGGTGAAGAACCCGCTGGTGGCCCATGCGGCCATCTACAGCGTCGATAACCGCATCCTCGCCGAAGCCGGGTCGCGGCCGACCCAGAGCATGCTCGGCGAAACCGAGGGGCTGTTCTCGACGCCGATCGCCTTCCAGGAAGTGATCGCCGGCCATCTGCGCATCAGCCTAGACATGCAGCAGTTCCAGCAGCCGATGACCATCAGCCTGCAGAGCATGGGGATTCTCAGCCTGATTCTGCTGGCCCTGACCCTATCCCTGAGCCTACGTCTCGGCCGCCACCTGTCCACGCCGCTGCTGCAGTTGCGTCTGTGGCTGCGCGACCCTGACGACCCGGCCCCCGCCGCCGACCGTCAGGACGAGATCGGCGACCTGGCCCGCCAGCTGCAAGTCCGCCTGGTCCCAGAAAAGCCCGCGCCGCTGCTGGAGCCAGAGCTGGACAGCGATTTCGCCGAGACCGATGAGGACTTCTTCGAGGAGGAGGCCGCCGAACCGGCCTTCGAGGTCCGCGACCTGCGCGACAGTGATTACGACCACGACCAACTCGACGAGCCTGCCGAGCCCCTGCGCCCGCAGCGCATGACCAGCATCGACGAGGATGACCCATTCGCCGAACTGCACGAGCCGTTGTTCGAGGATGTCCGGCCGCCCGCCCCGCCAGTCGCCGACGCACCGCAGCAAAGTGCCGTGCTGGCCATCCAGCTGGGCGCCCAGGAACAACTGCGGCGCCTGCCGCGCGCCCGGCTGATGGACCTCTTGCAACGCTACCGCGACTGCCTGGAGCAAGCCGCGGCGCTGTACAAGGGCACCCTGCATACCCTCAACGACGGCAGCAGCCTGATGCTGTTCAACAGCCAGGCCAGCGGCGACGACTACCTGACCCACGCCATCTGCTGCGGCGAGCTGATGCGCGCCCTCGGCCACGCCCTGCAGATCGAGGTCGCCGACAGCGGCATCACCCTGCAACTGCAACTCGGCCTGACCCACGGCGACAATCTGCACCGCCTCAGCCAGGGCGACCTGCTGCTCAGCGACACCGCCCAGGACGCCCTGGCCCTGTCGCAGCACAGCCGCAACCTGCTGCTGGTCGAGCGCAGCATCGGCGACGACCCGTTGCTGCGCCAACGCGCGCGCATCCGCGCCATCGCCAGCCCGGAAGGCGCCTGCTGCATCGAGCGGCTGCTGGAGCCCTACCCGTCGCTGCTGGAGCGGCAACTGGCGCGCATGCACGAAACCCGCGCCCACTGACCGACACCGCGATCACCCACCCGCTGCCGGCCATCGGCCTGGCCCTGGGCGGTAGCGCCCTACGATGACAGCAGGCATAAAAAAGCCCGCAATATGCGGGCTTTTCCAAGGACTGCGGTTAAAACCGGTAGACCTCGACATCCGTGCGCACCGGGGCGGCCATCGGAATCTTCGGCTCGGCCGACTCCTTCGGACGTGCCGGGGTAGCCGGAGCCGGTTTGCGCGGGGTTTCGGCCAGCGGCTGCGGCTCTTTGGTCAGCGGCAACACGGCCGTGGCCAGTTGCTGCACCAACTGCTGCAGCAACTGGCTCTGGGCGCGCACCTGATCGGCAGCATTGCCCTGATGCGCTTCCTGCAGGCGGATCAGGCGGCTGTCACGCAATTCGCCGCGCTTATCCAGCAAGCGCCATTGCGCCTCCAGCACCGCCGGCTGTTGCGGCCCGGAGTCAAAACGGGTGATCGACAGCAGAATCTGCACATCTGGGCTGAAGCCGGCGGTGGCTGGCGCCAGCGCCAGACGCTGGGTATCCAGGCGCCAGGCCAGCTGACGCATCAGCACCTGATCGATGTCGGCCTCCAGGCTACCGGCCCAACGCTCGTCGACGGACGGCTTCAGGCTGCCGTCGGGCTGGCGCTGCAACAGGGTCTCGCGCTGCAGGTAATCGGCTACCTGGACCGGGCCGAGCAGCACTGCCGGCCCATTTTTCTGGGTCGGAATACCAGGGTTGCCGCTATCGAGCTTGTACAGCGGCACCGGCTGGTAGCCGACGCAACCGGCCAAGCCAAGCACGAACAGCACAAGTAAAGGGATACGCAATACGGTCATTTCTCTCATCCACTCGGCCAACCTGGGCTGGCCACAGTCAAACAGGCGCCAAGCTGGCGCGTCTTGCCGGGGGTGTATCATCCGTGAATCTGCCGCGCGACTCCAGCCCGACCGCGCAACGGCGCCCCACCGGCCTCAGCCGGCGATCTCCACCAGCAGGCCATCAACCCGCTGGAAGCCGCGCGGCAGCTTGTTGCCACGCCGGCCGCGCTCGCCCTTGTAATGTTCCAGATCGTCGGCCTTGAGCGACAAGGTGCGCTTGCCGGCCTGCAGCACCAGGGTGGCGCCTGCCGGCAAAACCGCCAGATCGCTGAGATATTCCTCGCGGCTGGCGACCCGCTCGCCGGGAATGCCGATGATCTTGTTGCCTTTGCCCTTGCCCAGCTGCGGCAGATCGCGCACCGGAAACAGCAGCAGGCGGCCTTCGGTGGTCACCGCCGCCAGCCAGTCCTCTTCGCGATTCTGCAACGGCCGCGGCGCCACCACTTTGGCACCGTTCGGCAGACTCAACAACGCCTTGCCGGCCTTGTTTTTCGCCTGCAGGTCCTCACCCTTGACCACGAAGCCATAGCCGGCGTCCGAGGCGATCACATACAGCGCGTCGTCGTCCGGCAGCAGCACGCATTCGAAGCCGGCGCCCGGCGGCGGAGTCAGACGACCGGTCAGCGGTTCGCCCTGGCCACGCGCCGAGGGCAGCGAATGCGCGGCCAGCGAATAGCTTCTGCCTGTCGAGTCGATAAACACCGCGTACTGGTTCGAGCGCCCCGGCGCGGCGGTCTTGAAGGCGTCGCCGGCCTTGTACGACAGGCCGCCGGCGTCGATCTCATGGCCCTTGGCGCAACGCACCCAGCCCTTCTCGGAGAGCACCACGGTGACCGGCTCGGTCGGCAGCAGCTCGGTTTCCGACAGCGCGCGGGCCTCGCTGCGGGCGACAATCGGCGAGCGGCGATTGTCGCCGTACTTCTCGGCATCGTCGAGGATCTCCTGGCGCACCAGCTTCTTCAGCTTGGCCTCGCTGCCGAGCAGGCTCAGCAGCTTGGCGCGCTCCTTGGCCAGTTCATCCTGCTCGCCGCGGATCTTCATCTCCTCCAGGCGCGCCAATTGGCGCAGGCGGGTGTCGAGGATATAGTCGGCCTGGATGTCGGTGAGGCCGAAGCGCGCCATCAGCACCGGCTTGGGCTGATCCTCGGTGCGGATGATGTGAATCACTTCGTCGAGGTTGAGGAAGGCGACCAGCAGGCCTTCCAACAGATGCAGGCGCTTCTCGACCTTGTCCAGACGGAACTGCAGACGCCGGCGCACGGTGCCGACGCGATACACCAGCCACTCGCTGAGCAGGGTGCGCAGGTCCTTGACCTGCGGCTTGCCGTCGAGGCCGATGACGTTGGTGTTGACCCGGTAGCTGGACTCCAGATCGGTGGTGGCGAACAGGTGCTGCATCAGTTCGTCGGCGTCGACGCGGTTGGAGCGCGGGATGATGACGATGCGGCAGGGGTTCTCGTGGTCCGACTCGTCGCGCAGGTCGGCGACCATCGGCAGCTTCTTCGCCTGCATCTGCGCGGCGATCTGCTCCAGCACTTTGGCCCCGGAGACCTGATGCGGCAACGCGGTGACCACCACGTCGCCGTCCTCGACGCGATACACGGCGCGCATGCGTACCGAACCGCGACCGGTTTCGTAGATCTTCAGCAGGTCGGCGCGCGGGGTGATGACTTCCGCCTCGGTGGGGAAATCCGGGCCCTGGATGTGTTCGCACAGCTGCGCCACCGTGGCCTGCGGCTCGTCGAGCAGGCGCACGCAGGCGGCGGCGACTTCGCGCAGATTGTGCGGCGGCACGTCGGTGGCCATGCCCACGGCGATGCCGGTGGTGCCGTTGAGCAAGAGGTTGGGCAGGCGTGCCGGCAGGGTCGCCGGCTCGTCGAGGGTGCCGTCGAAGTTCGGCACCCAGTCCACGGTGCCCTGGCCCAGCTCGCTGAGCAGCACCTCGGAGTAGCGCGACAGCCGCGCCTCGGTGTAACGCATGGCGGCGAATGACTTCGGATCGTCCGGCGCGCCCCAGTTGCCCTGGCCGTCGACCAGGGTGTAGCGGTAGCTGAACGGCTGGGCCATCAGCACCATGGCCTCGTAGCAGGCGCTGTCGCCGTGCGGGTGAAACTTGCCGAGCACGTCGCCGACGGTACGCGCCGACTTCTTGTGCTTGGAATCGGCGTCCAGGCCCAGCTCGCTCATGGCGTAAACGATGCGCCGCTGCACCGGCTTGAGGCCGTCGCCGATATGCGGCAGGGCGCGGTCCATGATCACGTACATGGAATAGTTGAGGTAAGCCTGCTCGGTGAAATCGGCGAGGGAGCGACGCTCCACGCCTTCCAGGCTCAGATCGAGGGATTCGCTCATGCGGGCCTCATTGCCAAAGGGGTCATTGCGAAGTGGACTGGCGCAACAGCAGGGTGCCGTTGCGCTGGGTGAATTCGAGTTGTTTCAGCGCGCTCATGCCGAGCAGCACCTCATCGCCATCCATATTCGGCACGATCAGCGCCGCCACGTCGTGCAGCTGGATGTCGCCGAGTCGCAGCTGGGCCAAATGCGTGCGCCAGCCGGTGGCGCGGCCATTGGCGGTGCTGACGGTGATCGGCGCGCCACGCTCGAGCTGCAGGCGCTCGGCCAGCGCGCTGGGGATCGCCACCTGGGTCGCGCCGGTGTCGAGCAGGAAGGTCACCGCCTGCCGGTTGATCTGGCCGTCCAGCAGGTAATGGCCCTGGCGACTGCTGAGCAGGCGCACCTCGACATAGCCGTCGCCGTGTACCGACTCCGGCACCTGATTGGGATTGCGCTGGCGCGCCTCCCAGCTGCCGAAAAAATGGGTGGCGAGCAGCAGCGCGGCGCCCCAGGCGAGGATCAGCATCACCCGCCCGGCGCGTCGGCCGACGTGCTGCTCGCTCACTTGCCCGCGCTCCAGCCGCCGGCCGGTGCGGCGAAGCGCCAGACCAGCGGCCGCGCCTCGCCGTCGTTGCGCCGCTGGCTGCCGTTATCCAGGCCGATCCAGGCGCCCTCGGCATCCAGCGCGAGGCCTTCGGCCATACCGAACGTCTGCGGGCCGTAGCGGCGCGACTCACTCAGCGCCGCGGCGGCGAACGACCAACAGCGTTCGACCGCGCCGTCGCTCAGACTGCGCCGGCAAAGGCGATAAGCCTGACGCTCGAGGCTGAACAGCTTGCCATCGAAAAAGGCCAGGTCGGAGAAGTCGCGCGGCTGCGGCGCAACCTCCAATTGCGCGGGCGCCGGCTCGTCGCCGGCCTCGCGCAGCAGTACGCAGCCGCCGGCACAGCGCCAGGTCGATTGTGGCTTGTGCAGCGCCAGCAGCCCGCGCTGCTGGCGCTCGGCGGCCAGCCACAGGCGCGCGCCCTGCGGGTCGACGGCGACGCCCTCGAGCAGCGCGTTGAAATGCAGCAGCAGGCCGCTGGCGCGCGCCTGGCGGACCAGATTGGCCGGCAGCGCCAGCCATTCGGGATTGCCGACCGGCGGCAGTTTGAGCACCGCGGCATGCGCCTCGCTGACCAGATAACGGTTGCCGGCGGCATCGCAGGACAGCCCTTCGAAATCCAGCTCGCCGCCGCGCACCTGACTGACCAGCCAGATGCGCATGCGCACGCCCCAAGGCAGGCCGCTAGTCGGCACCGGCGGTACCTGGAACAGCTCCACCTCGGTCTGCAGCCGGCCGTCAGCCGAGGTCAGCCGGTACAGGCGGTCGTCCTCGCGGTCGGACACCGCCCACAGCCCGGCGCCGCACGCGGCCAGACCGGAGAGGTTGCCGGCGGGCAGGCCGTCGAGCGCATATTCGGCCTGCAACTGCAGCTCCTCCTGCGCCTGCCCCAGCACGGGCAAGGCGATCAGCAGCAGCGCGGTCAGGAGCCGACGGGTCAAACCAGGACCTCGGCCAGGTTGCCCTTGGATTCCAGCCAGGCCTTGCGGTCGCCGGCACGCTTCTTCGCCAGCAGCATGTCCATCAGCTCCTCGGTCTGCTGGAAATCGTCCAGGCCGAGCTGCACCAGGCGGCGGGTATTCGGGTCCATGGTGGTCTCGCGCAGCTGCGGCGGGTTCATCTCGCCGAGGCCCTTGAAGCGGGTGACCTGCGGCTTGCCGCGGCGTTTCTCGGCGACCAGGCGATCGAGGATGCCGTCGCGCTCGGCGTCGTCCAGGGCGTAGAAGATTTCCTTGCCGAGGTCGATGCGGTACAGCGGCGGCATGGCGACGTAGACGTGGCCGGCATCCACCAGCGGGCGGAAGTGGCGAACGAACAGGGCGCAGATCAGCGTGGCGATGTGCAGGCCGTCGGAATCGGCGTCGGCGAGGATGCAGACCTTGCCGTAGCGCAGCTCGCCGAGGTCCGCCGAACCGGGGTCGACGCCGATGGCCACGGCGATGTTGTGCACTTCCTGGCTGGCCAGCACTTCGCCGCCGTCGACTTCCCAGGTGTTGAGGATCTTGCCGCGCAGCGGCAGAATCGCCTGGAATTCCTTGTCGCGCGCCTGCTTGGCCGAGCCGCCGGCGGAGTCACCTTCGACCAGGAACAGTTCGGAGCGCATCGGGTCCTGGCCCGCGCAGTCGGCCAGCTTGCCGGGCAGTGCCGGGCCTTGGGTGATCTTCTTGCGCTCGACCTTCTTGCTCGCCTTGAGGCGGCGCCCGGCGTTGCTGATGGCCAGCTCGGCCAGGGCCAGGCCGGTTTCCGGGTGAGCGTTGAGCCACAGGCTGAAGGCGTCTTTTACGACTCCCGATACGAAGGCGGCGGCTTCGCGCGAGGACAGGCGCTCCTTGGTCTGTCCGGAGAACTGCGCTTCCTGCATCTTCATCGAGAGGACGAAGGCGATGCGCTCCCAGACGTCTTCCGGGGCCAGCTTGACCCCGCGCGGCAGCAGGTTGCGGAACTCGCAGAACTCGCGCATGGCATCCAGCAAGCCTTGGCGCAGGCCGTTGACGTGGGTGCCGCCCTGGGCGGTGGGAATCAGGTTGACGTAGCTTTCCTGCAGGCTGTCGCCGCCCTCCGGCAGCCACAGCAGCGCCCAGTCCACCGCTTCCTTATTGCCGGCCAGGCTACCGCAGAACGGTTCGTCGGGCAGGCGGGTGAATTCGCTGACCGCGTCCACCAGGTAGGAGCGCAGACCGTCCTCGTAGAACCATTCGACCTTCTCGCCGCTGACCTTGTCCTCGAAGCTGACCGCCAGGCCCGGACAGAGCACGGCCTTGGCTTTCAACACATGCTTGAGGCGGCTCAAGGAGAACTTCGGCGAATCGAAGTACTTGGCGTCCGGCCAGAAGCGCACGCTGGTGCCGGTATTGCGCTTGCCGACGCTGCCGATCACTTCCAGATCGCTGGCCTTGAAGCCATCGGCGAAGGTCATGCGGTATTCGCTGCCGTCGCGCTTGACCCGCACGTCGACCTGGGTCGACAGGGCGTTGACCACCGAGATGCCGACGCCGTGCAGACCGCCGGAGAACTGGTAGTTCTTGTTGGAGAACTTGCCGCCGGCATGCAGCTTGGTGAGGATCAGCTCGACCCCGGGGATGCCCTCCTCCGGGTGGATGTCCACCGGCATGCCGCGGCCGTCGTCGAGCACCTCCAGCGAGTTGTCGGCGTGGAGGATCACCTGCACGCTCTTGGCGTGGCCGGCCAGCGCTTCGTCGACGCTGTTGTCGATCACTTCCTGGGCCAGGTGGTTGGGCCGCGTGGTGTCGGTGTACATGCCCGGACGCTTGCGCACCGGGTCGAGGCCGGAGAGGACTTCGATGGCGTCTGCGTTGTAAGTGGCCATAGCGCTCTGTTCAGTCAAAGGTCGGAAAAGTCGAGATCGTGCCACAGCGACGCCGGCACGCCGGCAAACGCCAGCAGCGCCGGCAGGTGGGCGGCAAAATTCTGGAAACCGTGATCGCCGCCGGCCTCGATGCGCAGCGCACAGGCGCGGTAGAAGGCCTGGGCGTGACGGTAGTCGAGGGTTTCGTCGGCGGTCTGCAGCCATACCTGATAACGCGCCGGGTCCTGCGGCGCCGGCACTTCCAGCGCGGCGAGGGCGGCGACGTGGTCTTCGGTCAGCTGCCAGGTCTCGCCCGTGTAGTGATTGGTCTGTGGGCCGAGGTGGCCGTCGAACAGCCGGTGCGGGTTGACCGCCGGATTGATCAGCAGCGCCTTGAGGCCGTGGCGCGCGGCCAGATGGGTGGCGTAGTAGCCGCCGAGGGAGCTGCCGATCAGTACCGGCCGGCCGAGTTCGGCGATGGCTTGCTCGAGCTGGGCGATGGCCTGGCGCGGGTGATGATGCAGCGCGGGCACCCGCAGCTGCTCGGCCAGCCCCAGGCGCTGCATCGCCGCGCTCAGCTGGCGGGCCTTGAGCGAGTCCGGCGAGCTGTTGAGACCGTGGATATAGAGGATGCTAGTCATGGAGCGGGAGGCTACAGGCTGCACGCGCCAGGCTGCAAGCTCAGGGCTTGCGGGCGGACTTGCGCGTCAATAACCCTTGACGCTGTAGTCGACTTCGAAGTCGATGCCGGTGACCCGCGACACCCCGGTCTCCAGGCGACCATCGGCATGCAGACGCAGCCAGCGATAGCCCGGCGCCTCGCCGCCGACCAGGAAATCCTCGCTGCCGGGGGCGAACTGCACGCAGGTGGAAGGCGAGGCCAGCAGGCGCACGCCGTTGCGCTGCCGATCGAACTCCTGGTGGACATGCCCCCAGAGCAGCGCGCGCACCTGCGGATGGCGATCGAGCACGGCGAATAGCGCCTCGGCGTTGCGCAGGCCGATCGGCTCCATCCAGGCGCAGCCGATGTCCAGCGGATGGTGATGGAAGCAGATCAGGTGGTGACGCTCCGGCGCGCTACTCAACGCCTCCTCCAGCAACTCCAGTTGCTGTGCGTCGAGATGGCCGAACACCGCACCGGGGACCGAGGTATCGAGCAGGACGATGCGCCAGGCGCCCAGGTCGACGATCGGCTCGAGCAAGTCGCTGCCGGCGCAGACGTCCTCCATGACCGGCATGTCGTCATGATTGCCGGCCAACCAGCGGGCCGGCGCGGGAATCACCGCAGTCAGCTGGCGAAAGCGAGTATAGGACTCGGCGCTGGCGTCCTGCGAGAGATCGCCAGTGGCCAGCACCAGATCGATACGCGGCTGCTCCTCGAGTACGCGAGCGATCACCTGCTGCAGGCTGTCCTGGGTATCCATTCCGAGCAGTCGGCCAGCCGTCTCGGCGAACAGGTGGCTGTCGGACAGCTGCACCAGCAGCACCGAAGAATCAGCAGCGGAAACAGGCGAGCTCGGCACGGCAACGGCTCCAGATCGGGGTAAGGGAATTATGGTGGCTGCGAGCCGGAGGGGTAAAGCCGGGTTGTAGACGCAGGTCACAGATAGCCATCGGCACTTGCGCAATTTTCTGCGCAGCCGGCTTAGTCCGTAGGTTGGGTTGAGGAGCGCAGCGACGAAGCCCAACAAGCGGACTCATTGAAGGCACGTGGCTGACCTGTGCCTCGTTCGTTGGGCTTCGCTGCGCTCAACCCAACTACAGCAACGGCTCCAGTTCGTGGCCACAGGCCAGGCAATGGCTCAGCCATTCGCCGAGGAACAGGTTGAGCTGGGTCTTCTCGTCCGGCTGGTGCATGGCCGCGTTCGGGTAGGGATAGATGCTGCGAAAGCGCCGGGCATTCTCGGCGCTGATCACCTCGGCCATGCGCGCATCGTGGTAGACCCGCACCTCCAGGCGCGGCACCGGCAGCCACGGCAGGCTGTGCTCCTGACACACCTGCAGGGTGGTGGTGTAGGGGCAGCTTTCCAGCACATCCAGGGCCAACACACCGAGCAGGTGCTCGCCCTGGCTCAGGGCCACGCGCCGCGAGCCAGGCTTGTCACGCATGGCCGGTAGCAGGCGCATCAGACGGGCGTAGTTGGCCTCGCAGGCGGCCTGCAATTCGATCAGGTCGACCCGGTAGCGATCGCGTAGCAGGGTTACACCCATAGCCCTCGTACCTCGGCGCGATTGAGCGCCAGCCATTGCAGGGCGATGATGCTCGCCGCATTGTTGATCCGCCCGTCCTTGACCGCCTGCAGCGCATCCTCCAGCGGCCAGACATGCACGCGGATGTCCTCGCCTTCCTCGGCCAAGCCATGCACGCCGCCGGCGCCCTGGCTGTCGCAGCGGCCAATATACAGATGAACGAACTCATCGCTGCCGCCCGGCGACGGGAAGTAGCCGGTGATCGGCCACAGCGCGCCGAGCTGCAAACCGGCCTCCTCCTCCGCCTCGCGATGGGCCACTTGCTCCGGCTCCTCGTCGGTATCGATCAGCCCGGCGACCAGTTCCAGCAACCAGGGATTGGCGGCCTTGTCCATCGCTCCGACGCGGAACTGCTCGATCAGCACCACAGCGTCGCGCTGCGGGTCGTAGGGCAGCACGCAGACCGCATCGTGGCGCACGAACAGCTCGCGACTGATCTGCGGCCCCATGCCGCCGGCGAACAGGCGATGGCGCAGGCGTAGGCGGTCGAGCCGATAGAAACCGCGGAAGCAGCTTTCGCGCTCGACGATTTCCACCGCCTCAGGGCCTGGTTTGAAAGTTTCGTTCATCGCTCCCCCGCATACTGGCGCACGCCTGTCGCACCTCTGGTTCTCGCCATCCTAACGCGCCATTTGGACCGGCGCAGCCCCTTTCAAGATCGTCAGCAGACTGCCAGCATAGAAGGCTGCGCCAGCCGTGCCCGACACCGAACTCCGTGGCGCGGCGGCAGTCGAAGGCCGTTAGCCACACCCCAGGCAAGACCCTCAAGGATGCCCATGCAGCTGCTGAAAACCACCCTGTTCGCCGCCCTGACCGTCAGTCTGATCGGCTGTCAGAGCCTGTTCCAACCCGCCAGCAACCAGCCCATCACCCCGCAGCGGATTGCCTGGGAACATACCCAGCCCGGTTGTCAGGCTGATGACTGCCCCCTGGTGAATATCGACACCCTCAAGTTCACCGACCAGCCGCAGCTCAATGCCCTGATCGAGCAGCGCCTGCTGGAGATGACCCTCGATTCGCCGGGCGATCCGCTGCCCGCTTCGCTGCAATCCTACGAACGCAACTTCCTCGCCGGCGCGCAACCTGGCTGGAGCAGCTATCTGCAGGCCAAGGTGCGTGAACAACACGATGGCTTGTTGATCCTCGAACTGTCCAGCTACCTGGCGACCGGCGGCGCCCACGGCATGCCGGGGCGGCGCTTGATCAATTATGACCGCAAACTGGAAAAAGCCCTGACCTTGCAGGACATGCTGCTGCCCGGCCAGGAAGACGCCTTCTGGAAGCTGGCGCAGCAAGCGCACCGCCGTTGGCTGGCCGCCGAGAAGCTCGATCAGGATGGCGAATACCAGCAGACCTGGCCGTTCCAGGAAACCGCCAACGTCGCCCTGAGCCGCGGCGCGGTGCTGCTGAAGTACGACGTCTACAGCATCGCGCCCTACTCCAGCGGCCACCCGGAACTGAAGATCCCCTACCCGCAGCTCAACGGCGTGCTCAAGCCGCAATACTTCCCTGGGCGGGGATAAGCTTTCGTAGGGTGGAAAACCGCGCAGCGTTTTCCACCGTCGCGAAGGTGGACGGGAAAAACGCCATCCAGCCTACCGCTAGCCCGCCACGCGGCTGATGGCGACCGTGCCGAACGCCCGCCCCAAGGCGAACTGCAACCCGCCGGCGAGCAGCAACGCCGGCAAGCTGGCGCCGATCTCTGGGGCGAAACGGCTGAGCAGGTGGTACAGCACCACGCCGCAACCCCAAGCCAGCAAGGTGTCCCAGCGCAGGGCCAGGCCAGGCGCCAGCTCGGCGCGCCGGCGGCGCAGGATAAAGTGGTCGACCAGCACCACGCCGAACAGCGGAGCGAACACCGAACCGATCAGCAGCAGGAAGTTCTGGTACTCGGCCAGCGGCGCCAGCGCGGCGATCGCGGTGCACAGCAGGCCGATGGCCAGGGCCAGCTGCTCGACCCTGAGCGGCAGCAGGATGCCGACCGAGACCGCCGCCGAATGGATGTCGGCGAAGGCCTTCTCCGACTCGTCGAGCAGGATCAGCAGCAGCGGGATGCCCAGCCCGGCGCCGCTCAGCGCCAGCAGCAGGGCATTGATCTCACCGCTCGCGGCAAACGCCAGGGTGTAGGCCACGCCCAGGCTCATCAGCCAGACGTTGCCGAGGAAGAAGCCGATGGCGGTGCCGGCGAACACGCCGCCGGCGCGCTTGCCGAAACGCGAATAGTCGGCGATCAGCGGCAGCCAGGACAGCGGCATGGCGATGGCGATGTCGAAGCCCAGGGCGAACGGCAGCGAGCCGTCGCCACGGCGCGCCCACAGCGCCGCCAGATCGGCCTTGGCCAGCAGGTTCCAGGTCAGCCAGACACAGGCAGCGAGCAGCAGCCAGATACCCCACTTGCGCAGCACGCGACGGACGAAGGCCAGTGGGCCGGTCACCGCCAGCAGGGTCGCCAGGGCGCCGAAGCACAGCGTCCACAACAACGGGCTGGTCCAGCCGCTCTCCGCACCGAAGGCCTTGCCGGCCAGCAGGCTGGCGGCGTCGCGCATGACGATGATCTCGAACGCGCCCCAGCCGACCAGTTGCAGCAGATTGAACAGCGCCGGCAAGGCCGCGCCACGCGAACCGAGGCTGAGCTTGAGCGCGGCCATCGACGCCAGCCCGGTGTCGCTGCCGATCACCGCCACAGCGCCGAGCAGCAGCACGCCGACCAGGGTGCCGAGCAGGATCGCCAGCAGCGCCCCGCTCATGCCCAGCCCCGGCGCCAGCAGCGCGCCGAGCTGCAGCACCATCAGGCCGATGCCGAGGGAGAACCACAGGGAGAACAGGTCACGGGCGCCGAACACGCGGCGCTCGGCGGGAACGGCGATGCCGGGGGCGTAGGGGCTGGGGGTGGTCACGTTGATATCCGCAAAAGTAGGTGGGTGTAGGTTGGGTTGAACGCAGTGAAGCCCAACGGTGCTGAGCCAGCGCGTAGGATGGGTCGAGCGCAGCGATACCCATCGGCATGGCCGACGGTGGGTTACGCCGCTACGCGGCTAACCCACCCTACGCGTTACTCACACCTGTTTATAGATCACCGAGCCCTCGTCCTTGAAGCGCTCGGCCTGCTGCTTGAAGCCCACCTCGATGGCCTTGCTCTCCTCCGACAGGCCGTGCTCCTTGGCGTAGTCGCGCACTTCCTGGGTGATCTTCATCGAGCAGAACTTCGGCCCACACATCGAGCAGAAGTGCGCGACCTTGGCCGAGTCCTTCGGCAACGTCTCGTCGTGATAGCTGCGTGCGGTGTCCGGGTCGAGGCCGAGGTTGAACTGGTCTTCCCAGCGGAACTCGAAGCGCGCCTTGGACAGGGCGTTGTCGCGGATCTGCGCCCCCGGGTGGCCCTTGGCGAGGTCGGCGGCATGCGCGGCGATCTTGTAGGTGATGATGCCGGTCTTGACGTCATCCTTGTTCGGCAGGCCGAGGTGCTCCTTGGGCGTCACGTAGCAGAGCATGGCGCAGCCGAACCAGCCGATCATCGCCGCGCCGATGCCGGAGGTGATGTGGTCGTAGCCCGGGGCGATGTCGGTGGTCAGCGGGCCGAGGGTGTAGAACGGCGCCTCGTCGCAGCACTCCAGCTGCTTGTCCATGTTCTCCTTGATCAGCTGCATCGGCACGTGGCCGGGGCCTTCGATCATGGTCTGCACGTCGTGCTTCCAGGCGATCTTGGTCAACTCGCCGAGGGTCTCCAGTTCACCGAACTGGGCGGCGTCGTTGGCGTCGGCGATCGAGCCCGGACGCAGGCCGTCGCCGAGCGAGAAGCTGACGTCGTAGGCCTGCATGATTTCGCAGATTTCCTCGAAGTTCGTGTAGAGGAAATTCTCCTTGTGGTGCGCCAGGCACCACTTGGCCATGATCGAACCGCCACGCGAGACGATGCCGGTGACGCGCTTGGCGGTCAACGGCACATAGCGCAGCAGCACGCCGGCGTGGATGGTGAAATAGTCCACGCCTTGCTCGGCCTGTTCGATCAAGGTGTCGCGGAACAACTCCCAGGTCAGGTCCTCGGCGACGCCGCCGACCTTCTCCAGCGCCTGATACACCGGCACCGTGCCGATCGGCACCGGCGAATTGCGGATGATCCACTCGCGGGTCTCGTGGATGTGCTTGCCCGTCGAGAGATCCATGACGGTATCGGAACCCCAGCGGATGCCCCAGGTCAGCTTGGCCACTTCTTCCTCGATGGAAGAACCCAGCGCCGAGTTGCCGATGTTGCCGTTGATCTTCACCAGGAAGTTGCGGCCGATGATCATCGGCTCCAGCTCCACGTGGTTGATGTTGGCCGGAATGATCGCGCGGCCGCGGGCGATTTCCTCGCGGACGAACTCGGCGGTGATTTCCTTGGGGATGCTGGCGCCGAAGCTCTGCCCGGCGTGCTGTTCTTTCAGCAGGCCGGCTTCACGGGCCTCGGCCAGCTTCATGTTCTCGCGGATGGCGACGTATTCCATCTCCGGGGTGATGATGCCCTTGCGCGCATAGTGCATCTGGCTGACGTTGTGCCCGGCCTTGGCCCGGCGCGGGTTGCGCACGTGGGCGAAGCGCATGGCGGTCAGCTCGGCGTCGTTCAGGCGGCGCTGGCCGAACTCGGAGCTCAGGCCCGGCAGCTTCTCGGTGTCGCCGCGGTCGTCGATCCAGGCCGAACGCACGTCGGCCAGGCCCTGGCGCACGTCGATGGTGACGCTCGGATCGGTGTAGGGGCCGGAAGTGTCATAGACGGTGACCGGGGCGTTGATCTCGCCACCGAAGGCGGTCGGCGTCACATCCAGGCTGATCTCGCGCATCGGCACGCGGATGTCCGGGCGCGACCCCTGGACATAGACCTTCTGCGAACGCGGGAAGGGCTGGATGGATTGCTGGTCGACCTGGGCGCTCTCGCTCAGGTTCTTGCCACTCGAATTCTTATGTTGTTCGGCACGCATCGGCTCGGCTCCTGGGAAAGTTGTCGGAGCGAACCTGAAGCACAGCGGGATGAAGGGCGTGGGGCGCACCAGGACTGGTGCCGAGAAGACTCGCCGGGGGAAGTGACGAGGACATCTTGTTCCCTACGCAGGCCTTAACCTGATCAGGTTCAACGGGATCCGGAACTTTCCGATCTCAGCCTCCAACTCGAGGCACCCCGACAAGAACGCGGCCAGCCTAACCCGTCATCCCGAGAAAACCAACCCGCCAGTCAAAAAAGCCTGACCCGCGCGTCCGAAAATGACGGCGCCGGTGCGCCGGCCGGCCGATTGTTCCCGTCAGGCAACATAGCTTGTCGCAAACTACACTCACGCCACTGTCGGCGCGCTTGACCCTCCAACCGGCGCCCCTTAGCCTTGCCCATCCCCCTAAATCAGTAGGACTGCCCCAATGCTGCGCAGACTTTCCCTGGCACTCGCCGTGGCCGCCGCATCCAATGGACTGGCCTGGGCAGAAAGCACGCCCCCGACCACCAAGACCGATCTGGTCAGCGTCTATCAGGAAGCCGTCAACAACAACGCCGACCTGGCCGCCGCCCGCGCCGACTACCAGGCCCGCAAGGAAGTGGTGCCGCAGGCCCGCTCCGGTCTGCTGCCGCAGCTCAATGCCGGCGCCGACCTCAACGACACCCGCACCGAGCTGGACTCGCCGGCGCTCAAGGCCGACCGCAGCGGCACCGTCTACCAGGCGACCCTGAGCCAGCCGATCTTCCGCGCCGATCGCTGGTTCCAGCTGCAGGCCGCCGAGGCCACCAACGAGCAGGCCGCGCTGCAACTCTCGGCCACCGAGCAGAACCTGATCCTGCAGAGCGCGCAAACCTACTTCGCCGTGCTGCGCGCCCAGGACACCCTGGCCTCGACCAAGGCCGAGGAAGCGGCGTTCAAGCGCCAACTCGATCAGGCCAACGAACGCTTCGATGTCGGCCTCTCGGACAAGACCGACGTGCTCGAGGCCCAGGCCGGTTACGACACCGCGCGGGCCAACCGCATCCTCGCCCAGCGCGCCGTGGACGACGCCTTCCAGGCCCTAACCACCCTGACCAACCGTGACTACAGTGCCGTCGAAGGCATCAAGCACAGCCTGCCGGTGCTGACCCCGACGCCGAACGACGCCAAGGCCTGGGTCGACACCGCCGCGCAGCAGAACCTCAACCTGCAGGCCAGCGACTACGCCGTCGACGCCGCCAAGGAAACCCTGCGCCAGCGCAAGGCCGGCCACGCGCCGACCCTCGATGCCGTGGCCCAGTACCAGAAGGGTGACAACGACAGCCTCGGCTTCAGCAACACCGGCACCGTGTCCGGCCAGCAGCCGATCAGCGGCGATGTCGAGCAGCGCAGCATCGGCCTGCAGCTGAACATCCCGATCTACAGCGGCGGCCTGACCAGTTCGCAGGTGCGCGAGGCCTACCAGCGCCTGAACCAGACCGAACAGCTGCGCGAGAGCCTGCGCCGCCAGGTGGTGCAGAACACCCGCGACCTGCACCGCGCGGTCAACACCGACGTCGAGACGGTACAGGCGCGCAAGCAGTCGATCATCTCCAACCAGAGCGCCCTGGAAGCCACCGAGATCGGCTACCAGGTCGGCACCCGCAACATCGTCGACGTGCTCGATGCCCAGCGCCAGCTGTACAGCTCGGTGCGCAACTACAACGACGCGCGCTACGACTACATTCTCGACAACCTGCGCCTCAAGCAGGCCGCCGGCACCCTCAGCCCCGCCGACCTGGAAGCCCTGGCGCAGTACCTCAAGGCCGACTACAACCCGGACAAGGACTTCCTGCCGCCGGACCTGTCGGCGGCCGCCGAAGCGCAGATGCGCGGCGACCGCAACTACTGAGTGACGGCCCATAAAAAGCCCCGCATCGGCGGGGCTTTTTTATGCGCCGGCTCAGGCCGGCACCAAGCGCTGCAAGCCGGCCAACAATTTCTCCAGCGCACCCTGGTTGGCCTGCAGCACCGCCAGCCCGGCGGCGCTCATCGCTTGCGCCATCTCGCGCTCAGTCCACAGCCGTTGCAACGCCTGCGCCAGCGTCATGGCGTCGGCGACTTCCAGCAGCGCGCCGGCCTCGCGCAGCTGGGTGGCGATCTCGAGGAAGTTGAACAGGTGCGGCCCGCTCAGCACCGGCTTGCCCAGCACCGCCGGCTCCAGCAGGTTATGGCCGCCATTGGCCACCAGACTGCCGCCGACGAAGGCCAGGTCGGCCAGGGCATAGAGGAACAGCAGCTCGCCCATGGTGTCACCGAGCAGCACCTGGGTGTCCGCCGTCACCAGCGCGCCACTGGAACGGCGCAGGGTGGCGAAGTTGTGCTGCCGGCACAGCTCGAACACGTCAGCGAAACGCTCCGGATGGCGCGGCACCAGGATCAGCAACGCGTCGGCCTGGCGTTCGAGCAGCTGGCGGTGGGCGGCGAGGATGATCTCGTCCTCGCCGGCATGGGTGCTGGCGGCGATCCACAGCGGCCGCTGGCTGGCACCCCACTGCTGGCGCAGGGCGGCGGCGCGCAGCGGCAGCTCGGGGTCGAGGTGCAGGTCGAACTTGATCGAGCCGGTGACCGTCACCGCTTCCGGGCGCGCGCCAAGCTGGCGGAAGCGCTCGGCCTCGGCCGCGGTCTGCACCGCCAGCCAGCTCATCTCCGCCAGCATCGGCCGGGTCAAGCCGGCGAACCGCGCATAGCCGCGCGCCGAACGCGCGGACAGGCGCGCGTTGGCCAGCACCACCGGAATGCCGCGGTGCGCGCACTGGTGGATATGGTTGGGCCACAGTTCGGTTTCCATGATCACCGCCAGTCGCGGCTGCACCCGCTCGAGGAAACGCGCGGCCGCCCAGGGCAGGTCATAGGGCAGGTAGCAATGCTGCACCCGGCCGCCGAACTGCGCGGCCGGGAACAGCGCGCGGATGCGCTCGGAGCCGGTCGGTGTCATGCAGGTGATGGTGATCGGCAGCTCGGGATGGCGCGCCAGCAATTCGCGGATCATCGGCGCGGCGGCGATGCTTTCGCCCACCGACACCGCATGCACCCAGATGCCGCCCGGCTTGAGCGGCGGCAGGCCGCAGGCGAAACGCTCGCCGATGCGCTGGGCATAGGCCGGAGCACGGCGTGCACGCAGGGCCAGGCGCACGCCGATCAGCGGCAGACCGAGATGGAACAGCAGGGTATAGAGGGTGCGATTCATGGGCGCGCAGCTTAACAGAGAGCCACCCGTCGATCAGCCGATGGCCTGCAGGTGTTCGGCGAAACAGCCGGCCAGCCAGTTCGCCGCCGGCCCCAGCGGCTCGTCGCGCCGGCACACCAGTTCGACCACCAGCGGCGGCGGGGTCCAGTCGCTGCGCAGTTCGACCAGCTGGCTGCGGTAGGTCGGGTACTGCACCACATGGCGCGGCAGCCAGGCCCAGCCGAGATTGCGCATCAGCAGTTCGGCCATGGCGTAGAAGCTGTCGGTGCGCCAGACCGCCGGGCTGATCTGCTCGCCGCCGGGGTAGTGGCTGTCCTGCGGCGCCATCAGCAGTTGCCGATGGCGCGCCAGCTCGCGCCGGTCGACAGGCCCCGCCGCGGCCAGCGGATGGCCGACGCCGCAGACGGTGACCATCTCGATGGCGCCCAGGCGCTGGCGTTCCAGGGCAGCGGGCATCTGTTCGTGGTGGAACAGCAGGCCGAGGTCGGCACGCCGTTCCAGCAGCTTGCGCGCCACCTCGCCCTGGGCGCCGCTGGCGAGCTGCACTTCCAGCAGCGGGAAGCGCCGCGCCAGCGCTTCCAAGCTATCGAGCACCGGCTGGTAGGGCATCGCCTCGTCCTGCGCCAGGCGCAGGCGCGCTTCCTCACCGCGCACCAGCCCCAGCGCCCGCCCCTCCAGGCGCTCGCACTGGCGCAACACCTCGCGCGCCTCCTCCAGCAGCGCCGCGCCCGCCGCGGTCAACCGGGGCTGGCGACCGCTGCTGCGCTCGAACAGGCGCACGCCGAGGTCGGCCTCCAGCAGGGCAATCGCACTGCTGACCGCCGATTGCACGCGGTTCAAGCGGCGGGCGGCGGCGGAAAACGACTGACCCTCGGCGACGCTGACGAACAAGCGGATTTGCTCCAGGCTCCACTGCATAACCCATCTCCAGTACAGATAGGCAATGACTTTATCCCATCAGCGAGAAGCCTAGAATCCCGCCTGTTTTCCATCGGAGGCTGGACCATGAGCGGCTATCTGTACCTGGGCATCGCGATCGCCGCCGAAGTGGTGGCCACCAGCTCGCTGAAGGCGGTCAAGGGCCTGAGCACGCCGCTGCCACTGCTGCTGCTGATCGTCGGCTATGCGCTGTCCTTCTGGATGCTGACCCTGGTGGTACGCAGCATTCCGGTAGGCATCGCCTATGCCATCTGGGCCGGGCTGGGCATCGTCCTGGTCAGCGTCGCCGCGCTGTTTCTCTACGAGCAGAAGCTCGACCTGCCGGCCGTGCTGGGCATGGGTCTGATCGTCAGCGGCGTGATCGTGATCCAACTGTTCTCCTCCAGCACCGGCCACTGATCCATTCGCCGCGGCTAAAGCCCGGTGCCGTCACGCGTTATACTGCCGACCGGTTTCCCCACGCAGGCAGCTCGCCCCATGTCCCAAGCCCTTTCCACTGACGTGCTGATCATCGGCGGCGGGATCGCCGGCCTCTGGCTGAACGCGCGCTTGCGCCGCCAGGGCTTCGCCACCCTGCTGGTGGAGAACGCCAGCCTCGGCGGCGGGCAGAGCGTGAAGTCGCAGGGGATCATCCACGGCGGCGCCAAGTACGCCCTGCACGGCGCGCTGAGCGGCTCAGCCGAGGCGATCGGCGACATGCCGCGGCGCTGGCGCGCGGCACTGGCTGGCAGCGGCGAGCTGGACCTGGCCGGCGTGCGCCTGCTGTCCGACGCCCATTACCTGTGGTCGCCGGGCACCCTGGCTGGCAACCTGACCAGTTTCTTCGCCAGCAAGGCCATGCGTACCCGCGTCGACCAGGTAAAGGGCGAGCAATTGCCGCCGGCACTGCAACATCCGCAATTCAAGGGCAAGGTCTACCGCCTCAACGAACTGGTGCTCGACGTGCCGAGCCTGATCGCCCGCCTGGCCGAACTGGCCGGCGACGGTCTGCTGGCCGCCGAATCTATCGAGCCGCTGCATGATAACGGCGAGCTGGCCGGGCTGCGCGTCGACGGTCGGGAAATCCGCGCCCAGCGCATCGTCCTGAGTGCCGGCGCCGGCAACGCGGCGCTACTGGCCGCCCTCGGCCTGCAGCAGCCGGCCCAACAACGCCGGCCGCTGCACATGGTCATGCTCAAGGCGCCGAGCCTCAAGCCGCTGTATGCCCACTGCCTGGGCGGCGGGCCGAAACCGCGGGTCACCGTCACCAGCCATCCGGCCAGCGACGGCCAGTGGGTCTGGTATCTCGGCGGCGATATCGCCGAAGCCGATGGCGTGGCCCGCGACGAAGCCGCGCAGATCGCCGCGGCGCAGAAGGAGCTCGGCGCCCTGCTGCCGTGGATCGACCTCGGCCAGGCGCGCTGGGCGACCCTGCGCGTCGACCGCGCCGAGCCGGCGCAATCCGGCCTGGTGCGCCCGGACAACGCCTTCGTCGCCGAACAGGGCCGCCTGCTGGTGGGCTGGCCGACCAAACTGGCGCTGGCTCCGGACTTCGCCGATCGCGTGCTGGCCAGCCTCGACCGCGCCGGCATCCAGCCCACCGCGCCAAGCGCGCTGCCGCCCTTGCCACGCCCCCCCGTGGCCCGCCCGGCATGGGAGGAACTACTGCCATGAAGACCCTGCACGACCTCCACCGCCCGTTGGGCAGCACCGGCCTGAGCGTCTCCCCGCTCGGTCTCGGCACGGTCAAACTCGGCCGCGATCAGGGGGTGAAGTACCCCAACGGCTTCAGCATCCCCGACGACTTCACCGCAGGCCAACTGCTGCAGTTGGCCCGCGAGCTGGGCATCAACCTGCTCGACACCGCGCCGGCTTACGGTCGCAGCGAGGAACGCCTCGGCCCGCTGTTGCGCGGCCAACGCCAGGACTGGGTGATCGTCAGCAAGGTTGGCGAGGAGTTCGACAACGGCCTGTCGCACTTCGACTTCTCCGCCGCCCACACCCGCCGCTCGGTGGAACGCAGCCTGCAGCGCCTGGAGACCGACTACCTCGACCTGCTGCTGGTGCATTCGGACGGCAACGACCTGGCGGTCCTCGAGCACAGCGAGGTCTACCCGACCCTCGCCGCGCTGAAGGCCGAAGGCAAGATCCGCGCTTTCGGCTTCTCCGGCAAGACCGTCGACGGCGGCCTGCTTGCCCTGCAAGACGGCGACTGCGCGATGGTCACCTACAACCTCAACGAACAGGCCGAGCGCCCGGTGCTCGATTACGCCGCCGCTCATCGCAAAGGCATCCTGATCAAGAAGGCCCTGGCCAGCGGCCATGCCTGTCTGGCCCCCGGCCAGGACCCGGTGCGCGCCAGCTTCGAGTTGATCTTCGCCCATCCCGGGGTGAGCAGCGCGATAGTCGGAACCATCAATCCGCTGCATCTCGCCCATAATGTCGCGACTGCCGCTACAGTGATTGAGGCGCTCGGGCACTCATAACGGAATTGCTTGCGGGCGGTGCCGTCATTCTTCCCCGGAATCGTCCAGCAGGAGCCGACATGCCGCGAACTCTCGCCCGCAAGGACCCCGGCAGCTTTCAGACGCTGCCGCTGTTCGTCGAAGCCAACGCCGAAGCGCTCAGTTATCAGAGCCTCGGCCGGCCGCTGAACTTCCCGCAGATGCTCAAGCGTCGCCAACCGGTGAGCGTGGCCGACAGCCAGCATTTCGCCGTGGAACTGGCCAACCTCGGCGTGTCGGTACGCCTGACCCTGAGCTGGCAGGGCCGCGACTATTGGGTCCTGGTACGCCAGCGCCGCGAGGACCGCGGCGATGTGGTGCTCAAGCTGATCTCCGGCTATGTGCCGGCCCACGAACTGAACCTGCCGCTGCTCACGGCGCTCCATGAGGTCGCCGAGGAATGCCTGCTGGAGACCCCGGAAGGCTGGCTCAGCGGCCGTTTCGGCGACACCTGGCTGCCGGCCCCCTACCACCCGGCGCTGCGCTACCGCGAGAACGCCCACTTTCGCCTCAGCCCGCTGTCCGGCTCGGCACGCCAGGTGCGCTGCGGCAACATGACCCTGCTGGAACGCCCGCGCGCCTATGTGCACCTGCCCACCGCCTCGCTGCAGCTGGTCTACGACCTGCATCTGGAGCTGCCGAAAGAAACCCGACACCTGAGCTTGCTGCACGTCGACGAGTGCCTGGAGCAGGGCCAGCTGGTCGCCCGCCTGGATCGCCGCCGCCCCGATCTGTACCTGATCCCGCTGGAGCAGGGCCGTCCGCGCGCCGAGTTGCTGAGTCTGAAGAACGGCCAGCTGAAAGCGGTCGGCACCCGTGGCCTGTGGCTGGCGGAAAGCTTCGCCGCCCAGGACGGCTGGCTGGTACGCGACGAACGCATCCGCTGGAAGGACTGGCTGGTACAGCAGAACCTCGCGCCAGGAAAAAAAAGCCCCGCGCGCGCAGGATTTAAACGCCTGGCCTAGCGGGCCAGGAAGCTGTTCCGCCTGGCGTAGGTTGGGTTGAGCGCAGCGAAGCCCAACGAGCGGGGCCGCGGGCAGCCACGGCAGCTGGGCAACCACCGCTTGTTGGGCTTCGCCGCTGCGCGCCTCAACCCAACCTACCGCAACTCGCTGGAGCTCTTGCCCAGCAGCCGGCGGGCGACGATCAGCAGCTGGATCTGCTGAGTACCCTCGAAGATGTCGAGGATCTTCGAGTCGCGCGCCCATTTTTCCAGCAGCTCGTCCTCGCCGTAGCCGAGCGCGCCGGCCAGTTCCACGCACTTCAGCGTCACCTCGTTGGCCACCCGCCCGGCCTTGGCCTTGGCGATCGACGCCTCCTTGGAGTTGGGTAGCTGGTTGTCGGCCATCCATGCCGCCTTCAGGGTCAGCAGACGCGCCGCCTCCCATTCGGCCTCCAGGCGGTAGAGCGTCGCCTCGGCATGGCTGACGGCCAGCAGCGGCTTGGCGTAGTCGAACGCACAGGCGCCCTTGAGCAGTTCACGGGTGCGCTCCAGCGCCGCCTTGGCCACGCCTATGGCCATGCCGGCGACCAGCGGGCGGGTGTTGTCGAAGGTCTCCATGACCCCGGCAAAGCCCTTCTGCACGTCGATTTCCGGGTTGCCGAGCAGGTTGGCCGCCGACACCCGGCAGTCGCTGAAACTGATCGAGGCGGTATCCGACGCCTTGACCCCGAGCTTCTTCTCCAGCCGCGTGACGCTCATGCCTGGCGTGCCGTGCTCGACCACAAAGGACTTGATCGCCGCACGGCCGAGGCTTTTGTCCAGCGTGGCCCAGACCACCACCGCATCGGCGCGCGCCCCGGACGTGACGAAGATCTTCTCGCCGTTGAGGAGGTAGTGGTCGCCGTCCTTGACCGCCGTGGTGCGGATCGCCGCCGAGTCGGAGCCGCAGGCCGGCTCGGTGATCGCCATCGCCGCCCAGGTGCCGCGAAAACGTTGCAGCTGTTCCTCGTTGGCCACCGCGGCGATCGCCGCATTGCCCAGGCCCTGGCGCGGCATGGCCAGGAGCAGGCCGACGTCGCCCCAGCACAGCTCGATCACCCCGAGCAGCGCGGCGAGGTTGCCGCCGTTCTTGATCCCCTCCTGCTGCTCCTTGGCGGCGCCACGCTTGCTCGCCGAGGTCGCGCCGACGGCATCCGGCGAACCGGCGTTCATGCCGTCGAGCAGGGCGGCGAGCAGGTCCAGCTCCTTCGGATAGGCATGTTCGGCCTTGTCGTACTTGCGCGACAGCGGGCGGAAATAGTGAGCCGCCACCTGCTGCGCCTGCTTGACCAGGCCGCTGAATTTCTTCGGGGTTTCCAGATTCATCGTTCCTCCTAAAGCGGATTTCAGGGGCAAGGCGGAAACGGGTGATAAAGCGCAGTTTACGAATGTAAATGAGCATTTTGAGCCCGCTTCCAACGCAGCCCGTGCAAGCGCAACAGCGATGAAACCGCTTTCACAACTGCAAGCCGCCGGCCATCAGGGCCACGGCGCGTAGATCGCGATACCAGCGCTCGGCCGGATGCTCCTGGGTGAAGCCGTGGCCACCGAGCAGCTGCACCGCGTCGGTGCCGATCTGCATGGCCTTCTCGGCGCACAACAGCTGTGCAAGGTAGGCCTCGCGATGGAACGGCAGCCCTTGCTCGGCGCGCGCGCAGGCGCGCCAGACCAGCAGACGCATGGCGTCCACCTCGATGCCGATGTCGGCGATGGTGAACGCCACGCCCTGGCGGTGACTGATCGGCTCGCCAAACGCTAGCCGCTCGTTGCAGTAGCCGACCACATAGTCCAGCGCCGCCTGCGCGGTGCCCACCGCCAGGGCGCACCAGGCCAGGGTGGCGTGGCCGAGGAAGCTCTGGTAGTCGAAATGCGCCGCGGCCAGACGCTGCTCGGCGGCGACCTTGACGCCCTTGAACCGGATTCGCGCGGTGCCGCCGGCCTTCAGGCCCATGGCCGGCTCGGCCTGGCGGCTGACGCCCTTGGCATCGGCGGCGACGACGAACAATGCAGGCCCCTCGGCGGTATGCGCGGCGACGATCAGCTGGCTGGCCTCCAGGCCACGCAGCACCAGGCATTTCTCGCCGTTCAGCAGGTAATGCCGGCCCTTGCGCACGGCCTGAGTCTTCAGCTTGAGCGGATCGAACAACGGCCTCGGCTCGTTGACCGCAATCGCCATCAGCGGCGCCGCATTCGCGGCCACGAAGGCCGGCAGCCAGCGCGCCTGCTGCTCGGGCGAGCTCCAGCGGCGCAGGCAGTTGGCCGCCGACAGCGGCACCAACAGCGCTGCGGCCAGGGATAGATCGCCCGTCCCCAAGGCCTCGGCGATCAGTGCATTGCTGACCGTGGTGCGCGCGCCAGCCAGGCCGCCGTGCGCCTCGCCGACCCCATAGTGGCTCAGGCCCAGTGCCTGCGCCTGGTTGAGCAGCTCGGTGGGAACCGCCCCGCTGGCATCGGCGGCGTGCGCGGCCGGGCGCAGCACCTCGGCGGCGAAGCCTTCGAGCATCGCCACCAGCATCTGCTGCTCGTCATTCAGGGACAGATCGAACAGCCCATCCGCATCGACCGGGCGCGGCATGCGGGCCGTCTTCGCCACTCGCTCGGCGGCCAGGCGGAAACCGGCGCGGCTGCCGCTGTAGATGAGCTTCTCGAAGGGTTTGCGCAGCCTCAGGCGATCCGGCCAGTCGGCCTGGGCAATACGATTGAGCACGGCCAGGGCGTGGCCTCGTACATCGGCACTCATGGGCAACTCGCTCCACATGGGATGAAGATGCCCAGAGCATGCGCGCGACAGTCAGCAGCGGCTATGACCGCCCCGCCGCGGGAGACTGGCAGGTCAGCCAGTCCGTCAGCTCCGTCTCAAAGCAACGAGCGGTCCCAGCGAATCCCTTGTTTGACGATCCGTGCCGGTACCCCGGCGACCACGCAGTTGCCCACATCGAAGGCGCTGCTGACCACAGAGCAAGCTCCCACCACCGACTCGGGCTGCAGTACCGTGCCCTTGAGAACCTGGACATCACGGCCGATCCACACCCGATCGGCAATCCGCACATCACGAGAAGGATTGATGCGTGCACCCGTTTCCAGATCGAGGATCGAATGCTTGTCGCCAGTGCGGATGAGGATTTCGGTGGACAGCATGCAATCCCGCCCGATATCGATACTGGCCGCCTCATCGACCAGCAAATAGGCCCCCTCGACCGTGGTGTCCGCACCGATGCGGATATGCTGACCGCGGGTGTTGCGCAGATAGATCTTGCCGGAACCGAAGCGCACCCGCGGTCCGATCTCAATCAGGTTGTCCTCACCATCCAGACGGATCTCGCAGTGACTGAGCTCGCTGTCCTCGCCAACCAGCAGCCGGTTGTTACGCCCGCCCAGCTTGATGGTGATCTTCTTCATGCGCCGGCGGGCACTGAGGGGTAACTGCAAGGTGTTGCCCGGCGTGAGTCTTAAGCGGTTCTTGTAAACAAGGTTGCGCAGCAATAGAGACAGTCGTTGCAGCATGGCGCCCTCAGGAGCGATCCAAGATTTTATTGACGATGGCCGTGGTCGAACTGTTCTCCACCAGGCCCAGCACTTTCACCGTGCCGCCATAGGATCTGACCAGTTCGGCGCCAACCACCTGGTCGATGCCGTAGTCGCCGCCCTTGACCAGTACATCCGGCTTGACCTGGGCCAGCAGGTCCTCGGGGGTGTCCTCGCTGAAGCTCACCACCCAGTCCACCGCCTCCAGGCCGGCGAGCACGGCCATGCGCCGATCCACCGAGTTGATCGGCCGGCCCGGGCCCTTGAGGCGGCTGACCGAGGCATCGTCGTTGACCGCCAGAACCAGGCGGTCGCCCTGGGCGCGGGCCTGCTCCAGATAGGTGACATGTCCGGCATGCAGGATATCGAAGCAGCCGTTGGTGAAGACGATCTTCTCGCCATGGGCACGGGCGTCTTCGATGCTGGTCAGCAGTTGTTCGAGGCTGAGCACGCCGCGCTCCGAACCTTCCTCACGCTGCACCGCGCGGCGCAGCTCCGGCGCGCTGATCGCCGCGGTACCGAGCTTGCCGACCACGATGCCGGCGGCCAGGTTGGCCAGCGCCACCGCCTGTGGCAGCTCCTCGCCGGCGGCCAGGGCGGCGGCCAGGGTGGAGATCACCGTGTCGCCGGCGCCGGTGACGTCGAACACCTCGCGGGCCCGCGCCGGCAGGTGCAGGGCCGGCTGATCCGGACGCAGCAGGGTCATGCCATGCTCGCCGCGGGTCACCAGCAGCGCGCCAAGCTCCAGCTCGCGCATCAGCTGGGCGCCCTTGGCCACCAGTTCGCTCTCGTCGGCGCAGCCGCCGACTATGGTCTCGAATTCGTGCAGATTGGGCGTGATCAGGCTGGCGCCGCGGTAGATGCTGAAGTCCCTGCCCTTGGGATCGGCCAGCACCGGCACGCCACGGGCGCGAGCGATCTGGATCAGCGCCTGATGGTTCTTTAGCGCACCCTTGCCGTAGTCGGACAGCACCAGCACCTTGACCCCGCCCAGCAGCGCCTCGACGTCCTGCGCCAAGGCCGTCGCGTCGGTGGCGAACGGCTCTTCGAAGTCCATCCGCAGCAGTTGCTGATGGCGGCTCATGACCCGCAGCTTGACGATGGTCGGCTGCTGCGCCAGGCGCTGGAAACGGGTTTGCACCCCGGCGCCGGCCAGGCTGTCGGCCAGGCTGTCGGCGGCCTCGTCCTGGCCGGTCACACCGATCAGCGCCGCCGGCGCGCCGAGGGCGGCGATGTTCAGCGCCACGTTGGCGGCGCCGCCGGGGCGATCCTCGATCTGATCGACGCGCACCACCGGCACCGGCGCCTCCGGGGAAATCCGCGAGGTGCTGCCGTGCCAGTAACGATCGAGCATGACATCACCGACCACCAGCACGGGGGCCTGATCGAAACGGGGCATGGCTAACTTCATGGCAACTCCGGGCCGTGGATAAGGGGGGTAATTTTATCAGGCGATATCCGCGGGCGCGCCTTCTTCCAGGCCCATGGCGTGCAAGCGCGCATAGTAGCCCTTGAGTGCCAGCAACTCGGCGTGGGTACCGCGCTCGACGATACGGCCCTGATCCATCACCAGGATCAGGTCGGCCTTCTCGATGGTCGACAGGCGATGGGCGATCACCAGCGTCGTGCGCCCTTGCATGACGCGATCCAGTGCGGCCTGGATATGCCGCTCGGACTCGGTATCCAGGGCCGAAGTGGCCTCATCCAATACCAGCAGCGGGGCATTCTTGAGCAGGGCGCGGGCGATCGCCAGGCGCTGGCGCTGGCCGCCGGACAGCAGCACGCCGTTCTCGCCCACCTCGGTGTCGAAGCCGTGCGCCAGCTTGTCGATGAATTCCTTGGCGTAGGCCGCCTCGGCCGCCCGCTCGATGTCCGCCCGCGGTGCGTCGGCCAAGTCGCCGTAGGCGATGTTGTTGGCGACGCTGTCGCTGAACAGGGTCACCTGCTGGGTGACCAGGGCGATGTGCCGGCGCAGGTTGCGCAGGCGGTACTGCTCTACATCGACGCCATCGAGCAGGATCTGCCCTTGCTCGTGGTGATAGAAGCGCGGGATCAGGTTGGCCAGGGTCGACTTGCCGCTGCCGGAACGGCCGACCAGGGCGATCATCTGCCCGGGTTCGGCGGTGAAACTGAGGTCGTCCAGCACGCGCTTGTCGGTGCCGGGATACTGGAAGCTCAGGTTGCGCACTTCCAGGCGGCCGCTGACGCGCTCGCGCTCCACAGTGCCATCGTCGCGCTCCGCCACTTCATCCAACTGCTCGAAAATGCTCTCGGCACCGGCCACGCCGCGCTGCACCGTCGAACTGACTTCCGACAGCTGGCGGATCGGCTTGGGCAACAGGCCGGCGATGGTGATATAGGCGACCAGATCGCCCGGCGAGGCATCGCCGCGCAACCAGAGCACGAGGAACATCAGCACCGCCATGGCGCTGAAGATCACCAGCTGCAGCATCGGGGTGTAGACCGCACTGGTCTTGGTCATGCGCAGCTGCTTGTCGGTGTTGCTCTGGCTGGCAGCGAGGAAGCGCTGCTGCTCGTAGGGTTCGCCGCCGAAGCTGCGCACCACCCGGTAGCCCTGGATGGTTTCCGAGGCGACATGGGTGACATCGCCCATGGCCACCTGGATCTTCTTGCTCTGCTTGCGGAACTTGCGGCTGGCGCTACCGACCATCAGCGCGATCAGCGGCAGGATGGCGAGCATCACCAGGGTCAGCTTCCAGTTCATCCATAACAGGGTGACGAACAGGAAAATCACCGTCATGCCCTCGCGGATCACCACCTTGATCGCATCGGTGGCAGCCCCGGTGACCATGGTGACGTTGAAGGTGATGCGCGAGATCAGGTGGCCGGAGTTGTGGCTGTCGAAATAGCGGTTGGGCAACACCAGCAGGTTGTTGAACAAGGCCACCCGCAGGTCATGCACCAGCCCCAGGGAAACCTTGGCCAGGAAGTAGTTGCCCAGAAAGGACCCCAGTCCTTGCCAGAGGGCAATCAGCACAATCAGCAAGGGTACCGCCTGCAACAATTTCAGGTCGCGCAGGTAGGGGATCTGCGGGAAGAGCACGGCGTCGGGATTGGTCAGGCCATCGACGAAGTACTTGAGCATGCCGCCCAGCATCGGCTGGGTGGAGGCGAAGATGATGAAACCGAGAATACTGACCAGGAACAGGCCCGCATAAGGCTTCACATAACCCAGCAAGCGGAAATAAATTTTCAGACTGGAAGGCCGCGAGGCACTCAGATGCTGATCGCTCATGCGCTCATGCTTTGACGTAGAAAAGGGCGACCAGCTTAGCACAGCGGCGGCTGCCACTTCCCGGCGGATGCTTTAAGATGCCGGCGTCCCTGGCCACATATGCAGAACTCTCGCGTGCCTCTCTCCGCCTCGCCACCGTTTTCCCGTCTCCAACTGAATCAATTCATAGCACGGCGCTGGCTGCCTCTCGGCTACCTTGTCCTGCTCAGCGGATTGTTCTGGGTAGGCGAGCGCAACCACTACTCCAAGCTCTACTATCTCCTGATGGCCTTTCCCGCCTTGCTCGGCCTGATCGCCCAGCCCCGAGCGCTGCTGCAGTTGCTGCGCACCCCCATCGCATTGGCCTTCCTCGCCTTCGCCGCCTGGCTACTGCTCAGTCTGAGCTGGACCAGCAGCACAGAGAATCTCGCCTCGCTGGCCAAACGTCCGCTCTATGTGTTCATGTTGTTCACCAGTTGCACCCTGATGGTGCTGCACGACGAGCGCATGTTGCCGCGCCTGCTTCGGCTAGGCGCAGGACTGGCCCTGGTAGCCGCCCTCGTGATCCAGTCACTGCATTTCCTCACCCCGCCGCCGGATGGCCGCTTGATCGGCACCGGCGGACTGATCAATCCGCTGCTGACCTCCCACGTTCTCGGCTTCTTCTGCATCTATTGGCTCGCCGCCTGGGCCACGGAAGGGAAATCCCTGCGCGTCTATGGCCTCCTCGGCGCAGCCGTGCTGCTAGGCGCCGTCCTCGCCACCGGCTCACGCACCCCCTTGATGGCCATTGGTCTGGCCAGCCTCTGGCTAGCCCTGATGGCACCGCAGCGGCGCACGCTTTACTTGATCGGCGGCCTGAGCATTGCGGGCCTCCTATTGGCGTTTTGCTTTCCCGATCTGCTCCTAGCCCGCGGACTCTCTTATCGCCCACAACTCTGGACCGCAGCCTTTGAACAGCATCAAACGCAGCCATGGCTGGGACTTGGCTACGATGCCCCTCTGCAGCTCTGGATCGAGAGTTTCACCTACCCTTTCGCCGACCCCCATAACACTGGGCTGGCCGTAGCATTAGAACTGGGCCTGATAGGTTTGCTGCTCTGGCTGGTGCTGTACGGATTGACGCTGGCTACCTGCGTCCGCCATCGCACAGATCGGCGCTTCCAACTCGCCTCGACCTTGGTGATCTACGGCTTGGCGGCGGGCATGACCGAAGGCAGCAGTTTCCTCTCCCGCCCCAACGAAAGCTGGTTCCTCATCTGGATACCGCTGTCCATGGTGGCCGCCCTCTCTATCAGCCAGCGCCTGCAGGCAGCCAAACCATGAGAACCTTGAGCTTTGGCGAGCTGGAGACCCTGTTGCAGGACGCCCAGGTCATCGAGGAGGATGGCTATGGCCTCAAGGTCGCACGCCTGGTGGGCGGCGACTTCCTCAAGCTCTACCGGCGCAAACGCTTGCTCTCCTCCGCCCTATGGTCGGCGCCGGCACAACGTTTTGCCGACAATGCTCGGCTACTGAACCAGCTGGGTATCCCGGCCCCGACCATCGTCGAGACCGTGCTGATCCCCGACCGCAGCCTGAACGGCGTGCGTTATCAGCCGCTTCCTGGGGAAACCCTGCGTGGCCGCTGGCGGGCTCTGGATGAAAACAGCCGCAGCAGCGAAATCGAGCGTTTCGGCGCCTTTCTGGGGCAACTCCACCAGCTCGGCGTGTACTTCCGCTCCCTGCATCTGGGCAATGTGCTGTACCTGCCGGACGATAGTTTTGGCCTGATCGACCTCTCGGACATGAAGATCGCCGGCCGACCCTTGGCGCGCTGGAAGCGCAGGCGCAACCTGCAACATATGTTGCGCTATGCAGAAGACATTACCTGGCTGGCCCGCCTGCACCGCAGCGCTTTGCTGAGTGGTTACAACCTAAGCTGCGGCAGCCAGGCCGCCCGGCAACTGGCCAAGGATCTAGAGCGCCTTTACCCCAGCTGAAGATGCTCAATGAGTGCGCCACTACAACGCCTACGACAACTGCCTGGGCAAAACCACCCAAACCACTAGCCGCGCGGCGAGCCCAGGAAAAGCCCGCTCATGCCTGCTCGCCGGACCTCATGGCCTTCCTCGACTACGCGCCGGTCAACCCACTAGCAGGCGCCCCAAGGCCCGCAGCGTCTTGCTATCCCAATAACGCAGCGGCAATCGCCCGAGCAGCTCGCGCGCCAGCGGCTTATCCTCCCGCGCGCACTTGAGCAGCATGGAGTTGATAAAGCGCGCGCAGACCTTGGCATAGGCCGGATGGTCGCTGAACTGGGCGTAGGTGCTCAGCACATTGTCGATCATGAAGCGGCGGTTTTTGTAGGTATTGCTGCCGTGGACGCGGTATTGGGCCAGCACCTCGGCCAACACATCGATGAAAAACCCGGCGCGGGTGATCTTCAGTGCGACCAGCAGGTCCTCGAGGCGCACCGAGGGATCGAAGCCACCGACCCGTTCCAGCGCCTCGCGGCGGAACAATAGGGTGGGCGCCGGCGCCCCCGGCTTGTCGCCCTGAAACACATCCTCGAAGTCCAGGCGCCGAAACGGCCGTTCACGCTCGCGCCTGGCCATGGGCTGACCGTCCGCGCCGATGGTCTGGATATTGCCGGCACAGATTCCGACCTCCGGCTTGCCCTGCATGTAGGCCACCTGAGTGGCAATGCGCTCGGGCAGCATGATGTCATCGGAGCCCAAAGGCGCAATCAGGCTGCCACGCGAGCGGGCGATGCAGTCGTTAAGGGTTCGTGCCAACCCCTGGTTGGCCTGCGTGCGGAAATCAAAACCGTGCTGTTCCTGCAAACGGCGGATGCGCTCGACGCTGTCATCCTTCGAGCCATCGTCCACCACCAGCAGCTCGATATGCGGATAACTCTGCGCCAGCACGCTGAGGATGCTCGCCTCAATGTAGGGCGCATGGTTGTAGGACGCGATGATCACACTGACCAGCGGCTGCTCACTCATATCTACCCTCTCGACTCGGCTCGTCAGCCAGCAGTTCATCCAGCAGCTCGCGGTACTGGCGGCGAAAATCCTCGATGGCATGGGCGCGGCACAGATAGGCATAGCCCCGCTCGCCTGCTGCCGCCAGCGACTCAGGACCCAGCGCCAGCATGGCGCGCAGCTGCTCGGCCAGCGCCTGCGGCTGGCCGACCGGGAAGATGCGCCCGCCGCAGTCCTCGAGGATCGACCGTAGGCTGTCGATATCCGAGCCGATGACCGGCAGATGGCCGCTCATCCCCTCCAGCAGGGCCAACGGCAACCCCTCGCTGAGGGAGGGCATGACGAACACATCGAATGCACGCACATACTGCAGGGCATCATCCTTCGCCCCGAGCAGCAGGACCCGGCCCTGCAGGCCGTGCCGCGCGATCGCGGCCTCCAACTCGACCCGCGAGCGGCCTTCGCCGATGATCGCCAGCACCGCCGCCGGCTGCTGGTCTTTGACCAGGGCGAAGGCCTCCAGCAGGTGGATATGGCCCTTGACCGGAACCAGCCGGCCGATGGTGCCGAACACAAAGGCAGCGGCCGGCAGACCGAGCAGCTCACGGGCCTGCTGGCGCGGATGCTGAAGCTTCTCGGCGCGCGCGATATCGATGGCGTTGTTGATCTGCCGGGTATTGGTCTCGGTGAAGCCGGCACCACAGGCGAGCAAGTCGTCACGTACCGCCCGCGACACGCCGACCAGCCGCCAGGCCGAGCCGATCAGGCGGCGCATCTCCCAGCGCCGATAAGCCCGGTCGTACTCGCCCAAGCCGTGCAGCACACCGATGCAGGCCGGGATGCGTAGCCAGCGATTGAGCAACATCAGCATGTTGATCGGCTTGAAGCGGTGCGCGATCACCGCGTCATAGCCCTCGGCCCGGCAATGTTGGTAGAGCACCCAGAGCGCGCGCAGACGCAACCCCTTGGTGGCGCCTTGGCTGAAGCCGAAATACACCGAGCGCGGTGCGCGGCTCTCCGGCTCGCCCGGTTCCGGGCAGCCGCGCAGGAAGGCGGTGGTGACCTCGAAGCGGTCCGTCGGCAAGGCTTGGACGACCTGCTCGGCCAGATCCGATGCGTTGACGTTGTAGCGGTTCTGCAACTGCAGCACCTTGGAACGGCGCCCCTGACTCACGGCGTCTGCCTCTTGTTGAACAGCAGCCGCAGCGCCTTGCGCGTATAGGACCAGCGCGTGAGCACCCGCAGATCCGCGCGCAGGGCCTGGCGATAGAATTCCAATGCCGTGTCGCGCTCGCCGGCAGTGTAGAAAGTGCGGAACAGCGACAGGCAGCGCTGGGCCAGGAATGCCTGCTTCAGATCCTGCAGGTCCGCCGGCATGCGTTCGGGCGAGAACACTTCATCGACCAGCTCCAGACCTGCCGCGCGGGCATAGGTCAGGTTGTGGCGCAGGCTGGTGTCGTGTCTGTGGATCAGCGCCAGCGGCTGATTCAACACGCTGCAGGGAAAACGCGCCAACACCTGGGCGAACACCGGGATATCCTCGGTGTTGCGGAAACGCTCGGGGTAACGCCCGGGGCCGAACACCTCGCGATGCATGGCGCAGGCGCCATTGGAAATGGCCACCGTCTTACCGATCAGATAACCGCTCAAACGTTTCCGCGGCTCAACTGGCAGAGGTTTCACCTCGTGCAGGCTGCGCTTGCCGCTGGCGAATACCGACCAGTGCCCACCAATCACCATGCGCGTCTGCGGCTGGGCGGCGATGTGCTGGGCCAGGGCCGACAGCGCATCTGGCGCCAGCTCATCGTCGGCATCGAGAAACACCAGAAAATTTCCGGCCGCTTCGTCAATGCCCAGGTTGCGCACCGAGGCCAGCCCGCCATTGCTCTTGCGCAGCGCCCGAAAGCGGCCCGGATGGCTCTGTAGCAGGCTATCGATCACCTGCGGCGTATGGTCGGTCGAACCATCGTCGATCACGATCAATTCGGCCGCCGCCTCATCCAGCTGGGCCAGCACCGACTCCACCGCGCGCGGCAGCGTCGCGGCGTAGTTATACGCCGGGATGACGACGCTCAGCAGTAATTCACGCGCCTGCGTCATACCCGTCCACACCCTCCTTGACCACCAGAATGTCCTCCATGATCAGGTACTGCAGATCCGAGCCGAAGAACATGTTCAGCGCATCGGTCGGCGAGCAGATCATCGGTTCGCCGCGGCGGTTCAGCGAGGTGTTCAGCGACACGCCGTTGCCGGTGAGGTTTTCCAGCTCTTTCATCATGTCGTAGTAGCGCGGGTTGTATTCGCGCTTGAGCACCTGGGCGCGCGAGGTGCCGTCCTCGTGCACCACTTCCGGCACGCGGGTCTTCCATTCTTCGGCGACTTCGAAGGTGAAGGTCATGAACGGCGCCGGATGGTCGACCTTGATCATCTGCGGCGCCACGGTGTCGAGCATCGACGGGCAGAATGGCCGCCAGCGCTCGCGGAACTTGATCTGCGCGTTGATCCGGTCGGCCACCCCGGCCACGCTCGGGCAGCCGATGATCGAGCGGCCGCCGAGGGCGCGCGGGCCGAACTCCATGCGCCCCTGGAACCAGGCCACCGGGTTGCCGGCGACCATGATCTCGGCGATGCGCCGCGGCATGTCGGCGATCTGCTGCCACTGCGGCTGGCTCGGGTGCCTTGCGCAGGCGGCGATGACGTCCTCGTTGGAGTAGGCCGGGCCGAGGTAGACGTGCTCCATCTTCTCCACCGGCACGCCGCGCTGGTGCGACACATAGGCCGCCGCGCCGACCGCGGTGCCGGCGTCGCCGGACGCCGGCTGGACGAACAGCTCCTGCACGTCATCGCGGGCGATGATCTTCTGGTTGAGCTTGACGTTCAGCGCACAGCCGCCGGCGAAGGCGAGCTTGCCGGTCTCCTTGAGGATGTCGCCGAGGTAGTGGTCGATCATCTGCAGCGCGAGCTTCTCGAACAGCGCCTGCATGCTGGCGGCATAGTGGATGTAGGGGTCGTCGGCGATGTCGCCTTCGCGCTTGGGCCCCAGCCACTCGATCAGCTTGGGCGAGAAATAGAAGCCCTTGCCCTTCTCCTTGTGGCGGCGCAGGCCGATGACGTTGGCGTAGTCGGTGTTGATCACCAGTTCGCCGTTCTCGAACTTGGCCAGGCGCGAGAAGTCGTACTTGCTGGCGTCGCCGTAGGGCGCCATGCCCATGACCTTGAACTCGCCGTCGAGCATTTCGAAGCCGAGGAACTCGGTGATCGCGCCATACAGGCCGCCGAGCGAATCCGGGTCGTAGAACTCCTTGATCTTGTGGATCTTGCCGTGCTCGCCGTAGCCGAAGAAGGTGGTGGCGTACTCGCCCTTGCCGTCGATACCGAGGATCGCGGTCTTCTCCTGGAAGCCGGAGCAGTGGTAGGCGCTGGAGGCGTGGGCCAGGTGGTGCTCGACCGGCTGGATCTTGATCTTCTTCAGGTCGAAGCCGAGCTGCTGCAGGCACCACTGGATGCGCTTGTGGTAGCGCTTGTAGCGGCGATTGCCCATGAGGATGGCGTCGAGCGCGCGATCCGGTGCATAGGCGTAGCGCTTGGCGTAGTGCCAGCGGGCCTTGCCGATCAGGCTGATGGGGGCGAAGGGAATCGCCACCACGTCGACGTCTTCCGGCTGGATCCCGGCCTGTTCCAGGCAGAACTTGGCCGACTCGTAGGGCATGCGGTTCTTCGCGTGCTTGTCGCGCACGAAGCGCTCTTCCTCGACGGCCGCGATCAGCTTGCCGTCGATGTACAGGGCGGCGGAGGGGTCATGGCTGAGGGCGCCGGACAGCCCGAGAATGGTCAATGCCACAGGTTAAAACCTCTATTCAGGGCAGGTGCCGGGCACCTGCGGTAAACGTTGGTCGAGCAACCGGTAGAGGGCCGAATCGGCCGGCCAGTTGCGCAAAAAGCGGGCGCGATCCCGCGCATAGGCCGCGACGAAACGGCGCGCACTGTGGTGCTGACGCATGGCATCGAGGTCGATCAACGCCCAGTGGCCGTCATGCCAGAACAGGTTGCTGCCCTTGAGATCGCCATGGCTGATGCGCTCGCGCAGCAGCGCGGCAAACAGCCGGTCGAGGGCGACCAGTTCGGCCTCTGGCGGCGCAACGCCCTCTTCTGTCGCCAGATAGGGCTGAAAGCGCGCGAGTATATCCTGCCCGGCCAGGCTATCGGTAATCAGGTAGGCGCGCCCGCGCAACCCGCACCAGCGCCGCTCGAGCACCGCCAGCGGCTGCGGCGTGGCGATACCGAGAAAGTGCAGGCGATTGCCCTCGCGCCAGCTGTGCCAGGCCCGGCTGGGGCGCCAGAAGCGTTGCAGCCAGTGACCGAAGTTCTTGATGTTGTAGCGCTTGAGCACCAGGGGGCGGCCGTTCAGCTCGACCTGGGCGACCGTGGCGGAACCGCCGTTCTTGAGTGACCGGCCCGCAGCCAGGGCGGCATCCGGCGCCGCCAGCAGCCCCTGTAACTCGACCTCGGCTTCGCGGCGCACCGCACGCAGACCAAAAGCCCCGCGGCGCACGCTAAACAGGCTGCAATCGCGGCCGATCTTCTTCAGGTAGTCGCGCAGGCGCCAGCGCCGCACCTTAGCCACTTCCTTGAGCAAGGCCTCCAGCGGCAAGGCATGCTCGCCGTTGGCCAGCAGGTAGTGCACCAGCGACTCCTCGATGTGCGGCTCCAGCTCGGCCGGCAACTGGGCGAAGAACACCCCGAGATTTTCCAGCACTTGCTGGCGCGACAGTGGCTGCCCCGACACCTCGCCCTGCACGCCGCCGCCGTCGATCAGATACAGCTGGCCGCCATGCCGCAGCAAATTGTCCAGATGCAGATCGGCCTGCCACAGGCCCTTGGCATGCAGTTGGGCGATGGCCGTCAACGCCTCGCCCAGCACCGCCTGCTGGGCATCGGACAGCAGCGCCTGGCGCTCCACCACCCGCCAGGCGTCGCCGAGGCTTTGCGCGCCGTCGAGATAGTCGAACAGCAGCCAGCCGCCCTCACCCGCCTCGAGACCGTCGGCCAGTAGCAGCGGCGTGGGCAAGTGCTGCTCGGCCAGCAGCCGCGCGCCCTGCAGTTCGCGGAGAAAATGTCGGGCCGCGCGCTTGCCGACCAGCAGCTTGGCCAGCACCTTGCGCCCGCGCCAGTCGCCGACTCCGACATAGCGCTGTCCGGGCAGCACCCGCAGCAGGCGCTGCAACTGCAGGGTCGCCGGCCCGACGGCATCCGCCAACTCGATCGCCAGCGGCAGGCGCGGCGCCCGTCCGGCCCGGCTCAATTCACTCAATTTCATCGGCGCGCCTCTTTAGCGCGCTGGCGCGCCGTCAACTGCCGTAACCAATGCGGCTGTTCGCCAGCATCACCGAGATAAGCGTTCAGCAGCTGCTCCACTTCGGCGGCGCTCCAGACCTGGGCGCGGCGCAGCAGCGGCTCGAGATCCTTGACCCGGTCGCGGCGACCGAGCAGCAGCGGCCGGGTCTTCTCCAGATCGATCAGGCAGGCCTCGAAGCCCGTGGCCGTGGCACGCAGGAAGATATGTTTGGGATAGAAACAGCCGTGCTTCTGCCCGGCCGTATGCAGGCGCCGCGCCAGTTCGCCGCAGGCGCGCAGGATCGCGCTGCGTCGGCCGGCGTCGAGGCGCGGCCAGTCATCCAGGTGCTGCACGAGATCCTGCCAGCCATCCAGGGCGCGGGTCAGCAAAATCGCCCGGCGCTCGCCGGCGGCCCGCCGCTCGGCGAAGAAGGCCGCCTGCAGGGCGGGAATGCCCAGCACCCGATAACGCTGAATATTGCGGAACTCGCGGGCGAAGGTCGATTCGCCGAACGGATACGTCAGGCTGCACGCCAGGTGATTGCTCTGCCGCTTCAGGTAGTAGGCGGCGTCACCGAGGTCCAGGCGATACACGCTGCTCCAGCCACCGCGCTCGGTGTTCGGCTCGTCCACCGCCGCCAGCTTGAGCGCCCACAGCGCGTCGAAGCTGGCCAGGCCATGACGTTCGAGCAGCGCCCGGTCCTCGGCGGCGATGAAATCGGTCATTCCCGACCCTCGAAAAAGCCCACGATCTGGCGGATGCGCTTCTTATCACTGATGTTCAGCCGCTGGCGACCGCGGTATTGCAGATAGAAGCGCAGGCGCTGGCTGCGCGACAACTGTTGCTTGGCCACTTTGTCCAGACAGGCCAGGTCCTTGACGATCCGGTAGCGCAGCAACGGCCCCTGCCAGAATGCCCCAGTCGGGCAGTCGATGAAGAACAGTTCGGCCTGGTCGTTGACCAACAGATTGCGCCACTTCAGGTCGTTGTGGGCGAAGTGATGGTCATGCAGGGTGCGCGTGGCCTTGGCCAGCTGGCGGCTGATCGCGTCCACCCAGCGCCGATCGCGCAAACGCGGATCGTTTTGCCGAGCCAGCGCCGCCAGATCCTCGGTACCGACCACTTCGGCGGTAATCAGCGCCCCGCGGGAGAATTTTCCGGCCTGGCGCTCCAGGCCGTAGGCCACCAGCGGCGCGGTGGCGATGCCCCACTTGGCGAAGTGTTTGAGGTTCTGCCACTCGGCCTTGACCCGCGGCCGGCCCAAGTAGCGGCGCAGGCCTTTGCCGGCGCCCCAGTAGCGCTTGACGTAATAGCGCCGGCCGAGATGCTCGACCCGCAGCACCTCGGACAGCAGGTCGCCGGTGATGGTCTCGCCCTGCAGGGCGAACACCGCATCGAGATCGGCGAAGTGTTCGGCCTCCGCCGGCGCCAGGCCGGCGGCCAGTTTCCAGGCACTCATTGGCCCGCCCCCGGGGCGTATTTGCGCCGGTAACGCAGCAACAGGCGCTCGGCCCTGCGCTCCAGCCAGGCCAGCAGACGCGCTTCGTCGCGCAGGATCCAGCGCAGCGGCTGCTGGCCCTTTGTCTGTAAAAAATAGGCTTTCAGGAAGCGCAGCTTGTCGCGCCGGGTCAGGCCGATACCCAGAGCGGAGAAATACAGTCCGGCGAGGTCCTTGTCGCGCCAGCGGCGCGGCGTGGCCGCGCGGGCTTGCGCGCGGTGCAGGTCGATCAGCGACAGCTTGAAGTCGTCCGCCGTCGGCACCTTATCGGTATGCAGGAGGAAGTGGCAGATATAGCAGTCGCGGTGGTTGACCCCGGCGCGGTGCATGTTGCCGGTCATCCGCGCCACCTCGGCGATCAGCGCACGCTTCAGCCGCGGCGGCGGCGGCTGTTCGCGCCAATTGAGGCTGAAGACCTCCAGGTCGACGGTCGGTGCCAGTTCCTCGGTGATGATGAAGGAATGCTGGCTAGCCGGGTTGTGGCCGCGTGAACCATAGGCCACCGCGGTCATGCTCGGCACATTGGCCTCGCGCAGACGCTGCAGCGCCGTCCACTCGTTGCTGGCGCCGAGCACCGGCAGCTTGGCGGAGAGCAGGTTCTTGGCGATCTCGCCCCAGCCGATGCCACGGTGAATCTTGACGAAATAGCCGCGCCCGTCGACCTCGGTGCGCAGCGTGCGCCGCCCTTCCAGCTCGCGGTAGATCTTGCCCTGCAGGCGCTCGACCTCGACGAACGGATCGCGCCCGGCCCACAGGCTCTTGAAGGGTTCGGCGAGGATCAGTTGCATGCCGGCTCCGCCACCAGGATCACGTCCGCCGCGTGCTGCGGCATGCTGTACAGATCGGCGCTGGCGGCGAAGGCCAGGCCGTTGCGCGCCCAGGCCGCGCGCGCCGCAGCGTCGGCCAACATCTCGGCGAGCAGGCGGTTGAGTCGCTCCTGCGCGAACGGGCCGGGCAGCACTCGACCGCTGTCGGCTTCGGCGATGTAGTGGGCGTAGCCGCAGACATCGCTGACCAGCACCGGCAGGCCGGCGACCAGCGCCTCCAGCAGCACGGTGCCGGTGTTCTCGTTGTAGGCCGGGTGGATCAGCAGGTCGGCGCCGAGCAAAAAGCGCGGGATGTCGCTGCGGCCCTTGAGAATCTGCACCTGCGCGGAAATCCCCAGCGCCTTGACCTGCAGCAGGAACGGCTTGGGATCGTCCTGGCCGATGACGATCAGGCGGGTGCGTTGGCGCAGTTCGCGCGGCAGCGCGGCGACGGCCTTGAGGCTGCGGTCCAGGCCCTTGGTCTTGAACCCGGAGCCGATCTGCACCAGCAGCAGCTCGTCGTCCGCCAGCTTGAACTCGCGGCGGAACTCGGCGCGGATCTCGGCGGCATTGGCCGGGGCGCGGCGGTCGGCGGCGATGCCGGGCGGCAGCAGGTGGAAGCGCGCCGCCGGGGTGGCGTAGTGCTTGACGAACAGCGGCTGCTGCACCTCGGAAATCATCAGCACCTCGGTCTTGGCCTCGGGGGCGAACACCGCGCGCTCGTAGTCGGCGAAGTGCTTGTAGCGCCCCCATTTGCGGTACAGGCCGTTGCGCAGGGTCTGCGCCTTGTCCTCGAAGCAGGGGTCGGCGGCGTAGTAGACGTCCAGCCCCGGCATCTTGTTGAAGCCGATCACCCGCGCGACCGGACGCTTGCTCAGATCGGCCTGCACCCAGGCAGTGAATTTCTCGTTGCGCTTGTGGTTGAACAGCGCCTTGACCGGCGCCACCAGCACCTCGAAACCGTCCGGCACCGGGCCTTCCCAGATCATGGTGTAGACGCGGATGGCATGGCCGCGCTGCTGGCATTCCAGGGCGATGCGCAGGAAATCGCGCTGCAGGCCACCGAACGGGAAGTATTTGTAGAGGACGAACGCCAGGGTCATGCCAGTTCCTCGCTGAGCAGCAAGGCCTCCAGTTCGAGGGCCACGCGCGCCGGCAGCAGGCTGTCGAAGCAGGGCTTGTCACGGTCACCCGAGCCGGCGTCCGGGCCTTCGGCGCACAGGTGCACCTGCGAGCGGCCGTAGGCGCCGACCAGGTCCGGGCGGGTCGGCCCGTATAGGGAGATGGTCGGCACATCGAGGGCGGCGGCCAGGTGGCCGAGGCCGGTGTCCACCGCCACGCAGGCGCGGGCGCCGGCGATGACCTTGGCGATGCCGGCCAGATTCAGGCGCGGCAGCACGCTGACCAGCGCCAGCCCGGCGGCCAGGCGTTCGGCGCGCGCCTGCTCGACGGCATTGCCCCAGGGCAGGCGCACCGCCCAGCCGAGTTCGTTCATGCGCTCGAGCAGCGCCCGCCAGTAGGCTTCCGGCCAATGCTTGCTCGGCCAGGTGGTGCCGTGCAGGAACAGCAGGTAGGGCGGGCCGCCGGCGTCGGCCAGGCGGTTGCGGTCCAGGCCGTAGTCGGCGATGCCCTGCGGCAATGGATAGTCCAGCGCCTGGGCGAACAGCTGGCGCACGCGCTCCAGCGCATGCTGGCCCTTAGCCACCGCATAGCGGCGCGCATAGAAGCGGCTGGCCAACGGCTCACGGGCGGAATGGCCATCCAGGCCGGCCACCGGCGCCTGCACGTAACGGGTCAGCCAGGCGCTTTTCAGCAGGCCCTGGGCGTCGATCACCAGGTCGTAGCGGGTCGCGCGCAGGCGCTGCTTGAAGCGCGCCCACTCGCCGCTGCGCCAGGTCTGCCAAAGGTTGCCACGCCAGCGGCGGATCGCCACCGGGATCACCTGGGCCACCGCCGGGTGCCAGGCGGGAATCTCGGCGAAGCCCTCCTCCACCACCCAGTCGAAGCGGATGCCGGGGATCGCCCGCGCCGCATCGGTGAGCGCCGGCAGGCTGTGGATCACGTCGCCGAGCGACGAGGTCTTGATCAACAGCACTCTCATTCGCTGATCTCGAGCGGGTCGCTGACCAGCCGGTCCAGGGCCTCGACCACCGGCCGCGGCTTGAGCTCGCGCAGGCAGTTGTAGTGGCCGAAGCGGCAGGTGCGGTCGAAACAGGGGCTGCAGTCGAGGCCGAGGCGGACGATTTCCACCTGCTCGGCCAGCGGCGGGGTGAACTGCGGCGAGGTCGAGCCATATACCGCCACCAGCGGCCGGTTGAGCGCGGCGGCCACGTGCATCAGCCCGGAGTCGTTGCTGACCACGGCGCCGGCGCAGGACATCAGGTCGATGGCCTCGGCCAGGCTGGTGGTGCCGGCGAGATTGCTGACTTCCTCGCGCAGGCCGGGAATCAGACGCATGCGGATGTCCTCGCCGACCGCCCGGTCGTTCTGCGAGCCGAACACCCAGACCTGCCAGCCGGCGCGGATCTTCAGCTCGGCGACCTTGGCATAGTGCTCGGCCGGCCAGCGCTTGGCCTCGCCGAATTCAGCGCCGGGGCAGAGCGCCAGCACCGGGCGATCAAGGCTCAGGCCGAACTTGGCCAGCGCCGCCGCGCGGCTGGCCGGCTCGATCCGCAGCGCCGGACGCGGATAGGGCTGCGGCAGCTCCGCACCCTTCTCATACGCCAGCGCCATGAAACGCTCGATCATCAGCGGGTAGCGCTGTTTGTCCAGCGGGCGGATGTCGTTGAGCAGGCCGTAGCGCAGCTCGCCCTTCCAGCCGGTGCGCTTGGGAATGCCGGCGAAGAACGGCAGCAGCGCCGACTTCAGCGAGTTGGGCAGGAGGATCGCCTGGTCGTACTGGCCCTTGAGGCTGCGACCGATCTTCCTGCGCGTGGCGATGTCCAGCACACCGTGGCCGAGCGGAAAGCTCAGGGCCTGGCGCACCTCGGGCATGCGCTCGAGGATCGGCCGGCTCCACTCGGGAGCGAGGACGTCTATCGAGCACTCGGGGTGACGCTGCTTCAGGCAATGGAACAGGGTCTGCGCCATCACCATGTCGCCGACCCAGCTCGGCCCTACGATCAGTATTCTCATCACGGCTCCGGAAATGATCAGGGAGGCTTACGCCTCCCCAGTCACTGCCTTATTTATCTCGCTGCTTCCGGCATGGGCGACGTCCAGACTTCGCACCGGCGGAAAATCCACCGCTATTAGATGGGTCTTGCGCGGCAGATTTTCAACGTCGGCCCGGCCGCTCCTTATTTGACCAGGGTACGCCATTCGGGGTGAACGCTGGTCTTGCCGGTCACCAGGTCGAAGTAGGCCTTCTGCAGCTTCTCGGTGACCGGGCCGCGGCGACCGAGGCCGATCGCCCGGCCGTCGACTTCGCGGATCGGCGTGACTTCGGCGGCGGTGCCGGTGAAGAAGGCCTCGTCGGCGATGTACACCTCGTCACGGGTGATGCGTTTTTCCACCAGCTTGATACCCAGCTCTTCGGCCAGGCGCAGCACGCTGGCGCGGGTGATGCCGTTGAGGCAGGCGGTCACCTCGGGGGTGTACAGCACGCCGTCCTTGATGATGAAGATATTCTCGCCGGAACCCTCGGCCACATAGCCTTCCGGGTCGAGCATCATCGCCTCGTCGGCACCGCCGGAGATGGCTTCCTGCAGGGCCAGCATCGAGTTGATGTAGGCGCCGTTGGACTTGGCGCGAGTCATCGAGATGTTGACGTGGTGGCGGGTGAAGGAGCTGGTGCGCACCTTGATGCCTTGCTGCAAGGCCTCCTCGCCCATGTACGCGCCCCAGTCCCAGGCCGCGACGATCAGGTGCACTTTCAGGCCGGTGGCGCGCAGGCCCATGCCTTCGGAGCCGTAGAACGCCATCGGGCGGATGTAGGCGCTCTGCAGCTTGTTCTCGCGTACCGCGGCGCGGCAGGCCTCGTTGACCTCGTCCTTGGTGAACGGGATCTGCATGTTCATGATGTGCGCCGAATCGAACAGGCGATCGGTGTGCGCCTGCAGGCGGAAGATCGCCGTGCCCTGCGGGGTGTTGTAGGCGCGCACGCCCTCGAACACGCCCATGCCGTAGTGCAGGGTGTGGGTCAGCACATGGGTGGTCGCGTCGCGCCACTGCACCAGTTCGCCGTCATACCAGATCACGCCATCACGATCGGCCATCGACATCTTTGCCAGCTCCTCAAGTGTTCGACTCGTTTATCTATTCCACTACGGCGGCGGGCGGCTCTGCCCGCTGCCGCCGACGGGCTGCGCCACAATGGGCCAACCCAGCCGGTCAATTCTTGTGCGGCGCTCAGCTCAAGCCCAGCTCATGCCAGATGCGCATCACCGCGCGGCGTTCGGCATGGAACTGATCGCCACCGACCACCCCCGGCTGCTTCTGCAGCGCCAGACGGTGGGCCGCCGCGCGATAGGCCTTGTAGACCTCCTGCAGCAGACGGGCATCCGCGCCCGGTAACAATCCGACCGCTTCCAGCTCATCCAGAATGCGGATGTTGTCGGTCCAGCGCAGCAGCTGCGGGTGCTGCTGCGACCAGGCCAGGGTCGCGTATTGCACCATAAATTCGATATCGACGATACCGCCGGCGTCCTGCTTCAGGTCGAACGGTGCACTGGCTTCGAAGGCATGCGCCGCGGTGCCGGCGCCGGTTGACGGGCTGCCGAGGTTGTCGCGCATCTTCGCGCGCATCTCGCCGACCTCGCCGCGCAGCTTGGGCAGATCCCGCGGCTGCGCGAGCACCGCCGCGCGCACCCGCTCGAAGGCTGCGCCGACGCCGGCGCTGCCGACCAGCACGCGGGCGCGGATCAGCGCCTGATGCTCCCAGGTCCAGGCCTCGCTCTGCTGGTAGCGCTCGAAGGCTCCGAGCGAGCTGACCAGCAGGCCGCTGGCGCCGGATGGGCGCAGGCGCATGTCGACTTCATAGAGCTGGCCGGAGGTGGTCTGGGTGGTCAGCAGGTGGATGATGCGCTGGCCCAGACGGGTGAAGAACTGCGCGCCGTCGATCGGCTTGGCGCCGTCAGTCTCGGCCTGCGGGTCGCCGTCGTGGATAAACACCAGATCCAGATCCGACCCGTGGCCGAGCTCCAGGCCGCCGACCTTGCCATAGCCGACGATGATGAAGTCCGGGTCGCACAGGCTGCCGTCGCCGCGCTTGGGCGTGCCGTACTTGGCCACGCTCTGCCTCCAGGCCAGCGCCAGCACCTGATCGAGGATCGCCTCGGCCAGCCAGGTCAGGTAGTCACTGACCTTCATCAGCGGCAGGGTGCCGGCGATTTCCGAGGCAGCCACGCGCAGGCGATGGGCCAGCTTGAAGTGGCGCAGCGCCTCCATCTGCTGCTCGAGGTCGTCCTCGGGGATGCGCGTCAGCCGCTCGCGCAGCTCGGCGGCCAGCTCCGGCGCCAGCGGCGGTTTGAACAGCCGGCCCTCGTTGAGCAGCTCGTCGAGCAGCAGCGGGAAGCGGGTGATCTGCTCGGCGATCCACGGGCTGGCGGCGCACAGGGTGATCAGCCGCTGCAGAGCGCCGGGGTTCTCGGTCAGCAGCACCAGGTAGGCCGAACGGCGCGCCACCGCTTCCACCAGCGGCAGCACGCGCTCGAGCACCAGATCGGGCTTGTCATGCTCCACCGCCTGCGCCAGCAGGCGCGGCACGAAGGCGTCCAGGCGCTCGCGACCGAGGCGCTGGATGGCGCGCACCTGCGGGCCGCTGCGCAGGTCGGACAGCCGCCGCCAGGCGACCTCCGGCTCGGCGAAGCCGGCATCGGCCAGCTGGCGGCTGGCAGCCTCCTCGTCCAGCGCCTCTTCCCACAGCGGCAGCCACTCGCCGCCGATGCAGGGCGTGCCGGCGGCGTGCTCGTCCTCATCGGGATCGGCGATCACTTGGCGGAAGTGCCAGTCGACCCGACCGCGCCAGTACATCAACTGGGCGTGGAACGCCGGCCAGTTGTCGAAGCCCATGATGCAGGCCACCCGCGCGCAGTCGCTGTCGTTGTCCGGCAGCATCTGCGTCTGCCGGTCGCCTATGGCCTGCAGGGCGTGCTCGGTGTAGCGGAGGAATTCATAGCCGTCGCGCAGCTCGGCAATCACCGCCGGCGGCAGGTAGCCCTGGCCCTCGAGGGTGTTCAGCACCTTCAGCAGCGGTCGCTGCTGCAGGCTGAGGTCGCGGCCGCCGTGGATCAGCTGGAACGCCTGGGCGATGAACTCCACCTCGCGGATGCCACCGGAACCGAGCTTGATGTTGTCGGCCATGCCCTTGCGCCGCACTTCCTGCTGGATCAGCTGCTTCATCGCGCGCAGCGCCTCGATGGCGGAGAAGTCCAGATAGCGGCGGTAGACGAACGGCCGCAGCATCTCCAGAAGGTGCGCGCCGGCCTGCTGATCGCCGCCGACCACCCGCGCCTTGATCATCGCGTAGCGTTCCCAGTCGCGGCCCTGGTCCTGGTAGTACTGCTCCAGGGCGTTGAAGCTGAGCACCAGGGCGCCGGCCGAACCGTAGGGACGCAGGCGCATGTCGACGCGGAAGACGAAGCCATCGGCGGTGAGGGCATCCAGCGCCTTGATCAGGCGCTGGCCGAGACGGGTGAAGAACTCCTGATTGTCCAGCGCGCGCTTGACCCCCTCGGTCTCGCCGCCCTCGGGATAACCGAAGATCAGGTCGATGTCCGAGGACAGGTTCAGCTCATGGGCGCCGAGCTTGCCCATGCCGAGGATCACCAGCTGCTGCGGCTGTCCGCTGCGGCGACCGATCGGCGTGCCGAACTGCTGGCAATGGCGCAGGTACAGCCACTGATAGGCCTGATCGACACAGGCGTCGGCTAGCTCGGAGAGGTCCCAGCAGGTCTCGCGCAGATCGGCCTGGCGGCTGATATCGCGCCAGATGATGCGCAGCTGCTGGCGATTGCGATAACGGCGCAGACGCCGGCCCAGCTCGGCCTCGTCGTCACAGTCGGCCAGCGCGGCGACCAGCTGGGCGCGCAACTCGCCCGACTGCAGCGCGCGCTCCAGTTCGCCGGAGTCGGCCAGCTCGAGGAAAGTTTCGGCGGCACGACTGGCCTGTTCGCTGACGAAATCGCTGGCCGCACAGACGCGGACGAAAGCCTCGTGGCGCGCCTGTGGCCAGGCCGCCAAACGCTCGGCCGCGGCCGGAAGATCCGCCAGGGCGGCGTGCAGGGCCTGCTCGGCGCGAGCGGCGAACGGCTGAAGGGAGTTGGGCAGGTCGGCAAGCGGCGGCAGGCTCATGGTCTATCCTTTTTCGGGGCTACAGACTTCAGCCGACAGGCTGCAAAAGAGCCTGCAGCCCGCGCAGCGCCTGGCCTCTACAGGCATTCACCTGGGATTTCAGCCAGTTTGCCGCGCGGAAATTGTAGTTTTACTACTAAAGATTGTATCCAAAGGGCTGAAATGGTCGTCGGTTTGTAGTAAAACTACACGCACCGGTGTTACCCCCGGTCATCCAAGAATTCACGCGCCCCGCCCATAAGGCCGGCCGCGAACCTCGGCTACCGATTCTGGAAGCCTTTCCGCCCTGGAGCAAGCCATGCAAGACCTCGATCCCGTCGAAACCCAGGAATGGCTGGACTCATTGGAGTCCGTCCTCGAACACGAGGGTGAAGACCGCGCGCATTACCTGCTGACCCGCATGGGTGAGCTGGCCACCCGCAGTGGCACCCAGCTGCCCTATGCGATCACCACGCCGTACCGCAACACCATCCCGGTGACCCACGAAGCGCGGATGCCCGGCGACCTGTTCATGGAACGCCGCATCCGTTCGCTGGCACGCTGGAACGCCCTGGCCATGGTGATGCGTACCAACCTGCATGATCCGGATCTGGGCGGACACATTTCCAGCTTCGCGTCCTCGGCGACCCTCTACGACATCGGCTTCAACTACTTCTTCCAGGCCCCGACCGACGAACACGGCGGCGACCTGATCTTCTTCCAGGGTCATGCCTCCCCCGGCATCTACGCCCGCGCCTTCATGGAAGGGCGCATCAGCGAAGAGCAGATGAACAACTTCCGTCAGGAAGTCGATGGCAGGGGCCTGTCGTCCTACCCGCACCCCTGGCTGATGCCGGACTTCTGGCAGTTCCCCACCGTGTCCATGGGCCTCGGCCCGATCCAGGCGATCTACCAGGCGCGCTTCATGAAGTACTTGGAAAGCCGCGGTTTCATCCCCGCCGGCAAGCAGAAGGTCTGGTGCTTCCTCGGCGACGGCGAGTGCGACGAGCCGGAATCGCTCGGCGCCATCTCCCTGGCCGGCCGCGAGAAGCTCGACAACCTGATCTTCGTGATCAACTGCAACCTGCAGCGTCTGGACGGCCCGGTGCGCGGCAACGGCAAGATCATCCAGGAACTCGAAGGCGTGTTCCGCGGCGCCGAGTGGAGCGTACAGAAGGTGGTCTGGGGGCGCTTCTGGGACCCGCTGTTCGCCAAGGACAAAGACGGCCTGCTGCAGAAGCGCATGGATGAAGTGGTCGACGGCGAATACCAGAACTACAAGGCCAAAGACGGCGCCTACGTGCGCGAAAACTTCTTCAACTCGCCGGAACTCAAGGAGATGGTCAAGGACCTGTCCGACGACGAGATCTGGAAGCTCAACCGCGGCGGCCACGACCCCTACAAGGTCTATGCGGCCTACCATCAGGCGGTGACCAGCGAAGGCAAGCCGACCGTGATCCTGGCCAAGACCATCAAGGGCTACGGCACCGGCAGCGGCGAAGCGAAGAACATCGCGCACAACGTCAAGAAGGTCGACGTCGACAGCCTGAAGAAATTCCGCGACCGCTTCGACATCCCGGTCAACGACGAGGACCTGGAGAAGCTGCCGTTCTATCGGCCGGCCCCGGGCAGCGCCGAAGCCAAGTACCTGGCCGAACGCCGCAACGCACTTGGCGGCTTCGTGCCGCAGCGCCGCGCCAACAGTTTCAGCATCCCGACCCCGCCGCTGGAAACCCTGAAGGCCATCCTCGACGGCTCCGGCGACCGCGAAATCTCCACCACCATGGCCTTCGTGCGCATCCTCGCGCAGCTGGTCAAGGACCAGGAGCTCGGCCAGCGCATCGTGCCGATCATCCCCGACGAGGCGCGCACCTTCGGCATGGAAGGCATGTTCCGCCAGCTCGGCATCTATTCCTCGGTCGGCCAGCTGTACGAGCCGGTGGACAAGGACCAGGTGATGTTCTACCGCGAGGACAAGAAGGGTCAGATCCTCGAGGAAGGCATCAACGAAGCCGGCGCCATGAGCTCGTTCATCGCCGCCGCCACCTCCTACAGCACGCACAACCAGCCGATGCTGCCGTTCTACGTGTTCTATTCGATGTTCGGTCTGCAGCGCATCGGCGACCTCGCCTGGGCGGCCGGCGACAGCCGTGCGCGCGGCTTCCTGATCGGCGGCACCGCCGGGCGCACCACGCTCAACGGCGAAGGCCTGCAGCACGAGGACGGGCATAGCCACATCCTCGCCAGCACCATCCCCAACTGCCGCACCTACGACCCGACCTATGGCTATGAGCTGGCGGTGATCATCCGCGAAGGCATGCGCCAGATGACCGAGTTGCAGCACAACATCTTCTATTACATCACCGTGATGAACGAGTCCTACCAGCAGCCGGCCATGCCGGCAGGCGTCGAGGCCGGCATCATCAAGGGCATGTACCTGCTCGAGGAAGACAAGCGCGCCGCCGCCCTGCATGTGCAACTGCTCGGCTCCGGCACCATCCTGCGCGAGGTGCGCGAGGCAGCGAAGATCCTCCGCGACGACTACAACATCGGCGCCGATGTGTGGAGCGTCACCAGCTTCAACGAATTGCGCCGCGAAGGCCTGGCCGTCGAGCGCCACAACCGCCTGCATCCGGAGCACAAACCGCAGCAGTGCTACGTCGAGCAGTGCCTGTCCGGGCGCATGGGCCCGGTGATCGCCTCCACCGACTACATGAAGCTGTTCGCCGAGCAGATTCGCCAGTGGGTGCCGAGCAAGGAATACAAGGTCCTCGGCACCGACGGCTTCGGTCGCAGTGACACCCGCAAGAAGCTGCGCCACTTCTTCGAAGTGGACCGTTACTGGGTGGTGCTGGCCGCCCTCGAAGCCCTGGCCGACCGTGGCGAGATCGAACCGAAAGTGGTGGCCGAGGCCATCGCCAAGTTCGGCATCGACCCGGAAAAAGCCAACCCCCTGGACTGCTGAGGAGCGGAACGATGAGTGAATTGATTCGCGTACCCGACATCGGCAGCGGTGAGGGTGAAGTCATCGAGTTGTTCGTCAAGGTCGGCGACCGTATCGAGGCCGACCAGAGCCTGCTGACCCTGGAGTCGGACAAGGCCAGCATGGAAATCCCGGCGCCCAAGGCCGGGGTGATCAAGAGCCTGAAGGTCAAGCTCGGCGACCGCCTGAAGGAAGGCGACGAGCTGCTGGAGCTGGAGGTCGAAGGCGCCGCCGCTGCGCCCGCTGCCGCCCCAGCGCCGGCTGCAGCGCCCGCACCGGCGCCTGCCGCCGCCCCCGTGGCTGCCGAGCCGGCCGCTCCGGCCGCCGCGACCAGCGAAACCGTGCAGGACATCCATGTGCCGGACATCGGTTCGGCCGGCAAGGCCAAGGTCATCGAGCTGTTCGTCAAGCCCGGCGACCGCATCGAGGCCGACCAGAGCCTGCTGACCCTGGAGTCGGACAAGGCCAGCATGGAGATCCCCTCGCCGGCCGCCGGCGTGGTCGAGAGCCTGGTGGTCAAGCTGGATGCCGAAGTCGGCACCGGCGACCTGATCCTCAAACTGCGCGTTGCGGGCGTCGCTCCGGCAGCTGCACCGACCCCGGCGGCACCGGCTCCGGAAAGCCAGCCGCTGCACCGCGTACCGGCCGGCGCCCATCCGGTGGCGGCCGCCGAGGTCAGCGCCATCGCCTCGCTGTCGGCCGCCGCCGAAGGCAGTTCCGGCGTGCCGGCACGCTCCAGCGGCGCCAAGGTCCACGCCGGCCCGGCCGTGCGCCTGCTGGCCCGCGAGTTCGGCGTCGAGCTGAGCGCGGTAGCCGGCTCCGGGCCGAAGGGCCGCGTCCTCAAGGAAGACGTGCAGGCGCACGTCAAGGCGATGATGCAGAAGGCCAAGGAAGCGCCGGCTGGCGTCAGCGGCGGGGCCGGCATTCCGCCGATCCCGGCGGTCGATTTCAGCAAGTTCGGCGAAATCGAAGAAGTGCCGATGACCCGCCTGATGCAGGTCGGCGCCGCCAACCTGCACCGCAGCTGGCTCAACGTGCCGCACGTGACCCAGTTCGACTCGGCCGACATCACCGAGCTGGAAGCCTTCCGCGTGGCGCAGAAGGCCGTGGCCGAAAAGGCCGGGGTCAAGCTGACCGTGCTGCCGCTGCTGCTCAAGGCCTGCGCGCACCTGCTCAAGGAGCTGCCGGACTTCAACAGTTCGCTGGCGCCGTCGGGCAAGGCGCTGATCCGCAAGAAGTACGTGCACCTCGGCTTCGCCGTGGACACCCCGGACGGCCTGCTGGTGCCGGTGATCCGCGACGTCGACCAAAAGAGCCTGCTGCAGCTGGCCTTTGAGGCCGCCGAACTGGCGGAGAAGGCACGCACCAAGAAGCTCTCGGCCGACGCCATGCAGGGTGCCTGCTTCACCATCTCCAGCCTCGGCCACATTGGCGGCAGCGGCTTCACGCCGATCGTCAACGCGCCGGAAGTGGCGATCCTCGGCGTCAGCAAGGCAACCATCCAGCCGGTCTGGGACGGCAAGGCCTTCCAGCCCAAGCTGATGCTGCCGCTGTCGCTGTCCTACGACCACCGGGTGATCAACGGCGCCGCCGCCGCGCGCTTCACCAAGCGCCTCGGCGAAGTGCTGGCGGATATCCGCACCCTGCTGCTGTAACTGTTTTAACTGTTGTAACTTTCCCAATCGAGCACGCCACGCTCGTTCCTCAACCCCGCCATTGGCGGGGTTTTTTTTGCCTGCCGGAGCGGCCCGCCAGCCGCCAAACCGCGGCGTTGAGCTGCTCGCAGGCGAAAACGCTGAGTTTCCTTGTATGTCGCAATGACATGATGCACCCTTGGGAAATGCTCAGAAGTAGGCCGAAACCCGAGTTTGGCCAGCAGCCTGGATGCCCACCACCCGATGAAGAGCCATACCGATGTCGTCAGCCGAGCGACGACCGAGGTTGTGACGCAACTGCCAGTCCCGTCGCGGCTGGGCATGTTGCGCTTCGAGCGCCTCAATGAGGCGAGTTGGGCTCTGCTTTTCCTCGATTCCGCCTGCGAGCGCCAATTCGGCCTCGGCGCCCCGGAACTCTGCGGTCTGATCGGCTCGCCCTATGCCAGCCTGATGGAGCCGGAGGCGCGCTATCAGCTGCACGACAGCATTCAGCAGCAACTCGCTCAAGGCCCGCACTACCTGGTGCGCTACAGCCTGCATACGCCCAATGGCAGCCTGCACCTGCTGGAGCTCGGCGAGCCGTTCAAGCAGCATGGCCGCCAGTTGCTGCGCGGTTACCTGCTGCCCGCCGACGCGCCGCCACTGGCGGTCGCCACCCAGGCGCAGCCAGCCAGCGCCGACAGCGCCCAGCACCTGTTCCAGCGCGCGGTCGAGCAAAGCGCCAGCGCCTTCATGCTGATCGACCGCGACGGCCTGGTCGAATACGTCAACCCGAGCTTCACCGCGATCACCCTCTACGGCGCCGAGGAAGTCCAGGGGCGCCGGCTGTCCGAACTGTCGGCGCTGGCGAACCTCAGCGACATCCTCTTCGATGCTCAGTCCGGCCTGGCCGAGCACAACAGCTGGCAGGGCGAGTTCCGCAGCCGGCGCAAAAACCTCGATCCGTACTGGGGCCAGCTATCGATCTCCAAGGTGTATGACGAGCTGGGCGAGCTGACCCACTACATCGGCATCTACGAAGACATCACCGAGAACAAGCTGGCCCGGCAACGCATCGAGCGTCTGGCCTACACCGACAACCTGACCCGCCTGGGCAACCGCCCGGCCTTCATCCGCAGCCTGGAACAGCGCTTCGCCCGCGGCAGCGACAGGCCGTTCAGCCTGCTGCTGGTGGACATCGACAACTTCAAGCGGATCAACGACAGCCTCGGCCACCAGACCGGCGACAAGCTGCTGGTCAGCCTGGCCAAGCGCCTGCGCAACAGCCTCGACGCCAATGCCAGCCTGGCGCGCTTCGCCAGCAACGAGTTCGCCGTGCTGCTCGACGACAGCGAACCGGCCGGCGCCCAGGCGCTCGCCGGGCAAATCCTGCACACCCTGGACAAGCCGCTGTTCGTCGACAACCAGCTGATCAGCGTCACCGGCTCGGTCGGCCTGGCCTGCGCGCCCGAACACGGCCAGGACCCGCAGACCCTGATGAAGCACGCCGGTCTGGCCCTGCACAAGGCCAAGGCCAACGGCAAGCACCAGACCCAGACCTTCACCGAGGCGCTGAACGCCGAGGCCAACTACAAGCTGTTCGTCGAGAACAACCTGCGCCAGGCGCTGACCCAGAACGAGCTGGAAGTCTTCTACCAGCCCAAGCTGTGCCTGCGCACCGGTCAGCTGCGCGGCATGGAAGCGCTGCTGCGCTGGAACCATCCGGACAAGGGCATGATTGCCCCCGATCACTTCATCGGCGTCGCCGAGGACACCGGGCTGATCATCCCGATCGGCAAATGGGTGGCGCGCCAGGCCTGCCGGATGAGCAAGCAGCTCAGCGCCCTCGGTCTCGGCGACCTGCAGGTGGCGATCAACCTGTCGCCCAAGCAGTTCTCCGATCCCGATCTGGTCGGCTCGCTGGCGGCGATCCTCCACGAGGAACAGCTGGGCGCCCACCTGCTAGAACTGGAACTGACCGAGAGCCTGCTGCTGGAGGCCACCGACGACACCCGCCACCAGCTCAGCCGCCTGAAGAGCCTCGGCCTGTCGCTGGCGATGGACGACTTCGGCACCGGCTACTCGTCGCTCAGCTACCTGAAGAAATTCCCCATCGACGTGATCAAGATCGATCGCAGCTTCATCAAGGACATTCCGGACAACCAGGACGACATGGAAATCACCTCGGCGGTGATCGCCATGGCCCACAACCTCAAGCTCAAGGTGGTCGCCGAGGGCATCGAGAGCGCGGCGCAGCTGGCCTTCCTGCGTCGCCACAAGTGCGACGTCGGCCAGGGTTTCCTGTTCGACCAGCCGATCCCCAGCCAGGAGCTGCGCGACAGCCTGCGCCGCTATCCGTGCCGCCCCGGCGCGAGCTAAGAACCTGTCTCGGATCTGCTGCGCGTCGGTGATACTGCGTTAAAAACACCCTCGGAATGCTCATTTACAACTCGTAAACTCCGCTTCCTCGGCTGTTTTTGCCTTGTCTCACTCTAGCTCGCGAGATCCGAAACAGGCTCTAAGCGCAGCCGCTCGACGCACCCGCGTGAAATTTTCCCCGCGCAGGGCGCTCTAAGTAGTCGTGCCGTCGCCACTTATCCGCCAGCCCCGGCCGTTGCCGGGGATAGGCTCTAGACTGCTTCAGCGTCTAAACAGAGGAAATCTGCTCATGGTTCTGCGCTCCAACATCCTCGTCCACAAACGCGACCTGCCCAGCAGCGAACAAGCCCTGCCGGGGCGCGCCACGCCGATGCCGGTGCCGAGCCGCCACTATGTCAACGGCAACCCGCTGCAGGGGCCATTCCCCGAAGGCCTGGAACAGGCGGTGTTCGGCCTCGGCTGTTTCTGGGGCGCCGAGTGGCGCTTCTGGCAACAGCCGGGGGTGTGGACCACGGCTGTGGGTTATGCCGGCGGCCAGACGCCGAACCCAACTTATGACGAGACCTGCTCCGGGCTGACCGGCCATACCGAAGTGGTGCTGGTGGTGTTCGATCCGAGCCGGATCAGCTACGCGCAGCTGCTCAAGCTATTCTGGGAAGCCCACGACCCGACCCAGGGCATGCGCCAGGGCAACGACATCGGCACCCAGTACCGCTCGGCGATCTACTGCCACGGCCCGGCCCAACTGGCGGCCGCCGAAGTCAGCCGCAGCCTGTTCCAGGGCCAGCTGGACAAGGCCAAGTACGGCGCTATCACCACCGAGATCGCCGACGCGCCGCCGTTCTACTATGCCGAGGCCTACCACCAGCAGTACCTGGCGAAGAACCCCGGCGGCTACTGCGGCCTGGGCAGTACCGGGGTGTGTTTGCCGGCCTGATCGAAGGCTGTCGCACGCCGAAGGTGTAGGGTGGAAAACCGCGAAGCGTTTTCCACCGAATGGTGGATGGATAGAGCGCCATCCACCCTACGCCTGAGCCCAGATCCATAAAAAAGCCCGGCATCGACCGGGGCTTTTTTCACTCTTCGATCAACCAATCCAGCCGCCAGCCCCCCTGGCTCTGCGCCAGGGTCTCGGCCAGCCAGGGCAGCAGCTGGCGCAATTCGTCTTCCAGGCCCCAGGGCGGATTGGCGATGACCAGGCCGGAGCCGTTCAGACGCTGCGCCTCGTCGGTCGCATGCACATACAGCTCGGCGCGCAGCAGCTTGGGCGCGCCGCTCTGCTCCAGGCCACTATAGAACTGGCGCAGTTGGCGCAGCTCCTTGATCGGGTACCAGATCACCGCCACGGTTTGGCGCATACGGCCGATGGTTTCCTGCAGCGCCTGCACGCAGCGCTGCAGTTCGTCGCCCTGCTCGAACGGCGGATCGATCAGCAGCAGGCCGCGCTTCTCCGCCACCGGCAGCAGCGCGCGCGGAATGTGCCAGCCCTCGCCCAGGTGCACGGCCACGCGGCGGTCGCCCTGCATGTTGTCCTTGAGCAGGCGGCCGTCTTCCGGGTGCTTCTCGTTCAGATGCAGGCGATCCTGCTCGCGGGTCAGCTGGCGCGCCAACTCCGGCGAGCCGGGGTAGTAGCGCAACTGGCCATCCGGGTTCAGCTCGCGCACCACGCGCAGGTAGTCGCCGGCCAGCGCCGGCGTTTCGGCCTGCCACAGACGTCCGATTCCCTCGCGGAATTCGTCGGTGCGGCTGGCCTGATCGCCCTTGAGGTCGTACAGGCCGACGCCGGCATGGCTGTCGAGGTAGGCGAACGGCGTGTCCTTGCGCGACAGCAGGGCGATCAGCCGCGACAGGGTCAGGTGCTTGAAGACATCGGCGTGGTTGCCGGCGTGGAAGGCGTGGCGGTAGTTCATGACGGGCTCCTGGCGAGGCGCGCATTCTAGCACCGCGGAATGCCCGCCTCCGTAGGATGGGTTGAGCGTAGCGATACCCATCGACAAGCGACGATGGGTATCGGCGCTGCGCGCCTCGACCCATCCTACGCGCTCAGGGCGAGGCAAGTTTTACGCCTTTATCACGCTAATCGATGGTGCTAGGCGGCCTTCATTCACCGACCTAGACTGCAGCGGTTCCCATTCGAGGTACTGTCCATGTCCGAGACCCTGCTCAGCTCCCGCAACCTGGCCTTCGAACTCTACGAAGTGCTGGACGCCGAAGCCCTGACCCAGCGCCCGCGCTTCGCCGAGCACAGCCGCGAGACCTTCGACGCCGCGCTCGGCACCGCGCGCAGCATCGCCGAGGAGCTGTTCGCCCCGCACAACCGCAAGAGCGACGAGCACGAGCCGCAGTACGCGGATGGCAGCGCGGTGCTGATCCCGGAAGTCAAACCGGCGGTCGACGCCTTCATCGAGGCCGGCTTCCAGAACGCCTCGCGCAGCTTCGAGGCCGGCGGCATGCAGCTACCCAGCCTGCTGTCGCGCGCCTGCTTCGCGCATTTCCAGGCGGCCAACATCGCCACCTCGTCCTATCCGATGCTGACCATGGGCGCCAGCCACCTGATCGAGACCTTCGGCGACGACGAGCAGAAGCGCCGCTTCCTGCAGCCGATGATCGACGGCCGCTTCTTCGGCACCATGGCGCTGACCGAGCCGCACGCCGGCTCCTCGCTGGCGGATATCCGCACCCGCGCGGAACCCGCAGCAGACGGTAGCTACCGGATCAAGGGCAACAAGATCTTCATCTCCGGCGGCGATCACCCGCTCTCCGAGAACATCGTGCACATGGTGCTGGCCAAGCTGCCGGACGCACCGGCCGGGGTGAAGGGCATCTCGCTGTTCATCGTGCCGAAATTCCTGGTCAACGCCGACGGCAGCCTGGGCAAGCGCAACGACGTGCTGCTCGCCGGCCTGTTCCACAAGATGGGCTGGCGCGGCACCACCTCCACCGCACTGAACTTCGGCGACAACGGCGAGTGCGTCGGCTATCTGGTGGGCAAGCCGCACCAGGGCCTGGCCTACATGTTCCAGATGATGAACGAGGCGCGCATCGGCGTCGGCATGGGCGCCATCATGCTCGGCTACGCCGGCTACCTGTACTCGCTGGAGTACGCCCGCCAGCGCCCACAGGGCCGCCTGCCGGACGGCAAGGACCCGACCGCGGCGCAGGTGGCGATCATCCAGCACACCGACGTGCGGCGCATGCTGCTGACCCAGAAGGCCTACGTCGAGGGCGCTTTCGACCTCGGCCTGTACGCCGCGCGCCTGGTCGACGACTGCGAGACCCTGGCGACCGAGGACGAGCGCCAGCAGGCCCACGAACTGCTCGATCTGCTCACCCCAATCGTCAAGTCCTGGCCTTCGGAGTTCTGCCTCAAGGCCAACGAGCTGGCGATCCAGATCCTCGGCGGCCACGGCTACACCCGCGAATACCCGGTCGAGCAGTACTACCGCGACAACCGCCTCAACCCGATCCACGAGGGCACCCACGGCATCCAGTCGCTCGACCTGCTCGGCCGCAAGCTGGCGCAGAACGGCGGCGCCGGCCTCAAGCAGCTGACCAGGCTGATCCACACCGCCTGCCAGCGCGCCGCAGGCTTCCCGGCGCTCGACGCCCTGCGTCAGCCGCTGGAGCAGCTGCTGGCACGGCTGTCGGCGGTGACCCTGGCGCTGCTCGGCGACTTGATGGCCGGCCAGGTCAACCAGGGCCTGGCCAACTCGGCGCTGTACCTCAAGGTGTTCGGCCATACGGTGATCGGCTGGCGCTGGCTGGAACAGGCGATCCGCGCCGAGCAAGGCTTGGCACTCATCAATAAAGGCGAGGGCAACGCCGCCGACGCCGACTTCTACCGCGGCAAGCTGCAGGCGGCGCGCTACTTCCTGACCTGGGAAGTGCCGAGCTGCCACCACGAACTGAGCCTGCTCGAAGCCCGCGACGACACCTGTCTGGGCATGCGCGACGCCTGGTTCTGATCTCCTGCGTAGGATGGGTTAGCCGCGCAGCGGCGTAACCCATCACGGCGCCGGCATGGGTATCGCTGCGCCCAACCCATCCTACGACCGGGAGAGGACTTGGATGAGGGACAGCGGCGTAGCCCGGATGCAATCCGGGACGCGACTTCCCCAGATTGCATCCGGGCTACCCACCACACCTGCCCCCTGCTGTGGTGCTTTCAGCGCCATCCCAGCGTCCGCGAAACCTTGCCTGAATTCGCCGGTCTGAGCGCTGCCCGCTGCCTTGCAAATGCTTGCCGGCGATCGCCAGCCACAGGTTAGAATCGCCTGGCATGCGCACTGCCTGCGCCGTTCCCACCCCGTTTCTTCGCCTGGAGCCCCACCTGTGGATGCAGCCACCGTCAATAGCCTGTTTCTGATCGGTGCGGTGCTGGTGGGCATGAGCATTCTGGTCAGCTCGTTTGGCTCGCGGGTCGGCATCCCCATCCTGGTGATCTTCCTCGCCGTCGGCATGCTCGCCGGCGTCGACGGCCCCGGCGGCATCGTCTACGACAACCACCCGCAAGCCTACCTGGTCGGCAACCTGGCGCTGGCGGTGATCCTCCTCGACGGCGGCCTGCGCACGCGGGTGGCGAGTTTCCGCGTGGCCCTGTGGCCGGCGCTGTCGCTGGCCACGGTCGGCGTGCTGGTCACCGCCGGACTGACCGGAGTGGCCGCCGCCTGGCTGTTCGACCTGAGCTGGATGGAGGGCCTGCTGATCGGCGCCATCGTCGGCTCCACCGATGCCGCGGCGGTGTTCAGCCTGCTCGGCGGGCGCGGCCTCAACGAGCGGGTCAGCGCCAGCCTGGAAATCGAATCGGGCAGCAACGACCCGATGGCGGTGTTCCTCACCGTCACCCTGATCGACATGCTGGTCAAAGGCCAGACCGGCTTCAGTTTCACGCTGGTACTGCATCTGTTCACCGAATTCGGCATCGGCGCGCTGCTCGGCCTCGGCGGCGGCTGGCTGCTGCTCAACCTGATCAACCGCATTCACCTGGCCAGCGGCCTGTATCCGCTGCTGGTGGTCAGTGGCGGCCTGCTGGTGTTCGCCCTGACCAACGCCGTCGGCGGCAGCGGCTTCCTCGCCATTTACCTGTGCGGCCTGCTGCTCGGCAACCGGCCGATCCGCTCGCGCCACGGCATCCTGCATATGCTCGACGGCCTGACCTGGCTGAGCCAGATTGGCATGTTCCTGGTCCTCGGCCTGCTGCTCACCCCCCACGACCTGCTGCCGATCGCCCTGCCTGCGCTGGGCCTGGCGCTGTGGATGATCCTGCTGGCGCGGCCGTTGTCGGTGTTCCTCGGCCTGCTGCCGTTCCGCGCCTTCCATGACCGTGAGAAGGCCTTCATCGCCTGGGTCGGCCTGCGCGGCGCGGTGCCGATCATTCTCGCCGTGTTCCCGCTGATGGCCGGGCTGCCGAATGCCCAGCTGTTCTTCAACGTGGCCTTCTTCATCGTTTTGGTGTCGCTGCTGGTACAGGGCACCAGCCTGCCCTGGGTGGCCAAGCTGCTGCGCGTCACCGTACCGCCGGACCCGGCGCCGATCTCCCGCGCCGGCCTCGAGGTGCACCCGACCAGCCAGTGGGAGATGTTCGTCTACCGCCTCGGCGCGGAGAAATGGTGCATCGGCGCCGCCCTGCGCGAGCTGAAGATGCCCGACGGCACGCGCATCGCCGCGCTGTTCCGCGGCAAGGAACTGCTGCACCCGTCCGGCAGTACCACCCTGGAGGCCGGCGACATCCTCTGCGTGGTCGGCCATGAGCATGACCTGCCGGCCCTCGGCAAGCTGTTCAGCCAGGCGCCGAAGCGCGGCCAGGATCTGCGCTTCTTCGGCGATTTCGTCCTCGAGGGCGATGCCGAACTGCGCGCGGTGGCGGCGCTCTATGGCCTGAAACTCGGCGACATCGACGGCAACCAGAGCCTCGGCCGCTTCATCGCCCAGGAGATCGGCGGCGAACCGGTGATCGGCGACCAGGTCGAGTGGAACGGCCTGACCTGGACGGTGGCGGCGATGGAAGGGAACAAGATCCGCAAAGTCGGGGTCAAATTCCCCGACGGCGCCCGCCCTGGGCCCGGCCTGTTCCTCTAAACTCCCTGAATTCCGAGCCGCCCGAACCGAGCCTATGCCTCTTTTGCGTACTTTTTTTGCCGCCGCCCTGCTGGGGCTGTGCCTCACCGCCCAGCCCCTGCAAGCCGCCGAACCGCCGAGCAGCAGCGCTGTTCAGCGCAGCCTCGATAGCCTCGCCGAGCGCAAGCTGGCCGATGCCGATATGCAGGCGATCAAGCAGGTCCTGGAAGACACCCTGCGCTTGCTCACGCAGAAGGACGACAGCGAGCAGCGCCTGGCTCAACTCAAACAGCAACTGGCCGGCGCGCCGCGGCAGATCGGCGAAGCCCAGCGCGAGCTGGCGCGCCTGCAGGCCACGCCGCCCGTCACGGTGGCCAAGCGCTATGCCAGCAGTTCGGTGGCCCAGCTCGACCAACTGCTGTCCGACCGCAATAACCAACTGGCCGAATGGCAACAGGAACTGGCGGCCGCCAACAGTCTGATCGTCACCGCGCAAACCCGCCCCGAGCGCGCCCAAGCCGAGATCAGCAAGGGTCAGGCGCGCACCCAGGCCATCAACAGCATCCTCAAGCTCGGCAAGGACGACGGTAAGCCGCTGAGCTCGGAGCGGCGTGACCAACTCAACGCCGAACTGGCCATGCTCAGTGCACAGGCCCAGCTGCGCCGCGAGGAACTGGCCGCCAACAGTCAGCTGCAGGACCTCGGTAACGCCCAGCGCGATCTGCTCGACGAACGCATCCGCCGCGCCGAGCAGGAAAGCCGCGACCTACAGTCGCTGATCAACGAGCAGCGCCGCGAGCAGTCCGAGCGTACCGTCGCCGAACTGTCGCGCGAGGCGCAGAAGGCCGGCTCCGGCAACCTGCTGGCCAGCGAGAGCGAGGCCAATCTCAAACTTTCCGACTATCTGCTGCGCTCCACCGAGCGACTCAACCTGCTGACCCAGAAGAACCTCGAGGCCAAGCAGCAGCTGGACAACCTCAATCAAGTCGACCAGGCCCTGGACGAGCAGATCAGCGTGCTGCAGGGCAGCCTGCTGCTGGCGAAGATCCTCTACCAGCAGAAGCAGGCGCTGCCGAAGATCGCGGTGGACCGCAACCTGGCCGACGAAATCGCCGACATCCGCCTCTATCAATTCGAGATCAACCAGCAGCGCGAGCAGATCAGCAACCCCGAGGCCTATGTCGAGAAGATCCTCGCCGGCCAGCCGCCGGCCGAGATCACCGCGGCGCTACGCGCCACCCTGACCGAGCTGGTCGCCACCCGCAGCGGACTGCTGGAGCGGCTCAACCGCGAGATGAGCGCGGTGCTCAACGAGGCGATCACCTTGCAGCTGAACCAGAAGCAGCTGCAGAGCACCACCACCACCCTGCGCGCCACCCTCGACGAGCAGATGTTCTGGATTCCCAGCAACAAACCGCTCGACCTGGCCTGGCTGAAGAGCACCCCGCACCTGCTCGAGCGGCAACTCAGTGCGGTGCCCTGGGGCTCGGCGATCAAGGAGCTGGGTGCCGGGTTGATCGATAAGCCGCTGGTGTTCCTGCCGCTGTTGCTGCTGATCGGCCTGCTGCTGTGGAAACGCAGCTACCTGATGCAGAAGGCTAGCGCCCTGCACCAGGACATCGGCCACTACAAACACGACAGCCAGTTGCACACCCCACTGGCGCTGCTGCTGACCCTGCTGCTGGCGCTGCCCGGCACCCTGTTGCTGGCCCTTGCCGGCTTCGCCCTGCAGATGGATGCGCGCGGCCAGAACATCGCCCTCGGCGCCGCTTTGATCCAGATGGCCCAGGCCTGGCTGGTGTTCTTCACCGCCCAGCGGGTGCTGGCGCCTTCGGGCGTGGCCGAGTTGCACTTTCGCTGGCCGCGCCCGCAGGTGGCCTACCTGCGCACCCAGGTGCGCCGCTTCGGCCTCGTGGTGCTGGCGCTGGTAGCCGTGGTGACAGTGGCCGAACGTCAGCCGCAGGCGCTGGCCGGGGACATCATCGGCATCGCCGTGGTGCTCACCTGCTACGCCCTGATGAGCTGGCTGATGGCTAGCCTGCTGCTCAACCCGCCGACCCGCGAACGCGCCTCGGCGTTCCGCCTGCTGCTCGGCCTGGCCTTCACCGCACTGCCGCTGGTGCTGTTCGTCGCGGTTTGCCTGGGCTACTACTACACCGCGCTGCGGCTCACCGACCGACTGATCGACACCGTCTACCTGCTGCTGCTCTGGCTGGTGCTGGAGGCCGCCCTGGTCCGCGGCCTGAGTGTCGCCGCCCGGCGCCTGGCCTACCAGCGCGCGCTGAGCAAGCGCCAGGCGCAGGCCAAGGAAGGCGCCGACAGCGATGTGGTCGAGGAGCCGACCCTGGACATCGAGCAGGTCAACCAGCAGTCGCTGCGCCTGATCAGCCTGACCCTGCTGGTCGCCTTCGTCATCGCCCTGTACTGGGTGTGGGCCGACCTGATCTCGGTGTTCGCCTACCTCGACAACGTCACCCTCTACCAGTACTCCAGCGGCAGCGGCGCCGCCGCCGTGCAGGTGCCGCTCAGCCTCAGCGACCTGCTCGGCGCGCTGGTGATCCTGGCCATCACCGTGGCCCTGGCGCGCAACCTGCCGGGCCTGCTCGAGGTGCTGGTGCTGTCGCGTCTGAGCCTGGCCCAGGGCAGCGCCTACGCGGCCACCACCCTGCTGTCCTACGCCATCATCGGCTTCGGCTCGGTCTCTACCCTGTCCACCCTCGGGGTCAGCTGGGACAAGCTGCAATGGCTGGCCGCAGCCCTCTCGGTGGGTATCGGTTTCGGCCTGCAGGCGATCTTCGCCAACTTCGTTTCCGGCCTGATCATCCTGTTCGAGCGGCCGGTGCGCATCGGCGACGTGGTGACCATCGGCGCCCTGTCCGGCACGGTCAGCCGCATCCGCATCCGCGCCACTACCATCACCGACTTCGATCGCAAGGAAATCATCGTCCCCAACCAGACCTTCATCACCGATCAGTTGATCAACTGGTCGCTGACCGACACCGTCACCCGCGTCACCATCAAGGTCGGCCTGGCCTACGAGAGCGACCTGCCGCTGGCGCGCAAGCTGATGATGCAGGCCTGCCTGGAAAACGCCCGGGTGCTGCGCGACCCCGAGCCGCTGCTGTACTTCCTCACCGTCAGCGCCAGCACCTTCGATTACGAACTGCGCTTCCATGTGCGCGAACTGGGCGACCGCAACCCGGCCACCGACGAGATCCTCACCCGCATCGTCGACAGCTTCCGCGAGCATGGCGTGGAGATGTCTTTCAACCAGGTCGACGTGTTCGTCAAGAACCTCGAGGGCCAGCAAGGTCAGCTGGTGGCCGGCAAGCCCCTACCGCCAGCCAGCGCCGGCTAAAGTGCTGCGCGCTGGACGCTGCGCGGCGACTGCTCGCACAATGCCGGTGAAAGCCGCCGCGTCATCCACACGCGGCGGCGCGCGGGGCCAGCGTCTGGCGCCGCCCGTGGAGCCCTGCCTTGAAGTCGCTGACCGATCTGACCTTCGATAACCGCTTCGCCCGCCTCGGCGATGGGTTCTCGACCGCCGTCCTGCCCGATCCGATTGCCGAGCCGCGCCTGGTGGTCGCCAGCCCGGCGGCCATGGCCCTGCTCGACCTCGACCCGAGCGAAGCCGACACGCCGGTATTCGCCGAGCTGTTCGCCGGACACAAGCTGTGGTCGACGGCCGAGCCGCGGGCGATGGTCTATTCCGGCCATCAGTTCGGGGTCTACAACCCACGCTTGGGCGATGGCCGCGCCCTGTTGCTCGGCGAGGTGGTCAACGCCGCCGGCGAGCACTGGGACCTGCACCTCAAGGGCGCCGGGCAAACGCCCTATTCGCGCATGGGTGACGGCCGCGCGGTGCTGCGCTCGTCAATCCGCGAGTTCCTCGCCTCCGAAGCCCTGCACGCGCTCGGCATCCCCACCAGCCGGGCGCTGTGCGTCACCGGCTCGAGCACGCCGGTGTGGCGGGAACGGCAGGAAAGCGCGGCGATGCTGCTGCGCCTGGCGCCCAGCCATGTGCGCTTCGGCCACTTCGAATACTTCTACTACACCGGCCAGCACGAGCGCCTGCAGGAACTCGGCGAGCACGTGCTGCGCTGCCATTTCCCCCAGTGCCTGGAGCAGGCCGAACCCTATCTGGCCTTCTACCGCGAGGTGGTCGAACGCAACGCCGAGCTGATCGCGCTCTGGCAGGCCTATGGTTTCTGCCACGGGGTGATGAACACCGACAACATGTCGATCCTCGGCATCACCTTCGACTACGGCCCCTACGCCTTCCTCGACGACTTCGACGCCAACCACATCTGCAACCACTCGGACGACAGCGGCCGCTATTCCTTCAGCAACCAAGTGCCGATCGCCCACTGGAACCTCGCCGCCCTGGCCCAGGCACTGACGCCCTTCGTCAGCGTCGAAGCGCTGCGCGAGACGCTCGGGCTGTTCCTGCCGCTGTACCAGGCGCACTACCTCGACCTGATGCGCCGGCGCCTCGGCCTGCAAAGCGCCGAAGACGCGGACGCCACGCTGGTCGAGCGCCTGCTGCAGCTGATGCAGGGCAGCGCGGTGGATTACAGCCGTTTCTTTCGTGAACTGGGCAACAAGGCAGCGGCCGAGGCCTTGGCGCGGTTGCGCGAGGACTTCGTCAATCTAGCCGGCTTCGACGCCTGGGCCGCCGACTACCGGGCCCGGCTCGAGCACGAAGAGGGCACTCAGGACGAGCGCCGCACGCGCATGCACGCGGTCAATCCCAAGTATGTGCTGCGCAATTATCTCGCCCAGCAGGCCATCACGGCGGCCGAGCAGGGCGATTACGCCCCGGTACGCGAACTGCACGCCGTGCTGACCCGGCCGTTCGACGAGCAGCCGAGGCTGGAACGCTACGCCGAACGCCCGCCGGAGTGGGGCAAGCACCTGGAGATCAGCTGTTCCTCCTGAGTCCAGGGCCTGCCCCCAAGCGACGCATCAATCGGCGCCGCGCGGCGCCTCACCCTCGGCGACCCGACCACGGGCCTCGGCCTCGCGACCCCGGGCATCGCCGACATCACTGACACCGTCCTGGCCACGGGCCGCTTCACCCTCGGCATCCCGGCCACGAGCCTCGGCGTCCCGACCCCGGTCATCGCCGACATCATTGGCACCGTCCTGGCCGCGGGCCGCTTCGCCCTCGGCGTCCCGACCACGGGCCTCGGCCTCACCCCGGGCATGCTCGCCCTCGGCGCCCCGGCCACTGTGGGCGCTGCCGGGGCCGCGATTGCCATGATCGCCGGCCGCCGCGCCGTCGCCGCTGTGACCGCCGTCACCGCTGTGACCGCTGCTGCCCGAACCACCGTGACCACCACCGGAGCTACCGCTGCCCGAGCCGCCGCCATGGCCACCACCGCCGCCACCGCTGCCCGAGCCGCCGCCATGGCCACCACCGCCGCCACCTGAACCACCACCGCCGCCCGAGCCACCACCGCCGCCACCCGAGCCGCCTCCACCGCCGGAGCCGCCACCGCCACCACCCGAGCCACCTCCGCCTCCGCCACCACCACCCGAGCCGCCACCGCCACCGCTACCACCTTCTCTGGCATCTGCAGTGGGAATCAACTGAGTAGAAAGCGGTGTGAGCACCGCTCCTGCGAACAGCAGCGAGCAAATCGCCAAGGCGAGCAACTTCTTTTTCTGATTCATGAGACACCTCGCGTTAAAAGCAGGACTTAAGGGGGCTCCCCATCCACAGCGTAGACACATCCGGTTACAGGCGGTTCCTGCTCGACCGACGGGCGCTCCCAGCAGCCACGTTTAAATAATCAGATCGCATATAAACCTGCCCAAACATTCTTAGACTCTCTAATAAAAGCCGATTATCGTTTGCGACCGTTTTATTCCAGCCTGTTCTACCACCCGCTGTCAGGCGCACCCCTGCATGAAAATCCGCGATCTCGACCTCAGCCCCAGCCCGCTCAATGCCGAACACCTGGCCCTGGGACTGCCGCCGGTGGAAGACTTTGTCTCGCACCCGGCCGACCATCCGGTGCTGCGCGCCGCCATGTGGTTCGCCGTGCTGACCCTGTGCGGCCTGTTGCTGTTCCTCGCCTGGCGCCTGTTCTTCGGTGACAACGGCGGCAGCAGCGGTCTGCAGATCATCGAGCGCACGCTGAACAGCCCGACCTTCTGGAGCGCCGTGGCGGTCGGCTTCTTCGCCCAGGTCATCGATGGCGCGCTGGGCATGGCCTATGGCATCACGGCCACCACCTTCCTGCTCAGCGCCGGCGCCTCCCCGGCCGCCGCCAGCGCCAGCGTGCATATCGCCGAGGTGTTCACCACCGGCCTGTCGGGGATTTCCCACGTCAAACTGGGCAACGTCAACAAAGGGCTGTTCCTGCGCCTGCTGCTACCGGGCATCATCGGCGCCGTGCTCGGCGCGGTGCTGATCACCCAGTTCGATGGCAAGGCGCTCAAACCCTTCATCTCCGCATACCTGCTGCTGATGGGGCTGTACATCCTGAGCAAGGCCTATCGCCATGTGCACCAGCGCAAACAGCCCAGACACGTGGCCAAGCTGGCGCTGTTCGGCGGCTTCGTCGATGCCGCCGGCGGCGGTGGCTGGGGGCCGGTGGTCACCAGCAGCCTGCTCAGCTCGGGCAGCGACCCGCGCACCACCATCGGCTCGGTCAACTTCGCCGAATTTTTCCTGACCATTTCCAGCGCTACTTCGTTCATTCTCCTGGCCGGCCAGCCGGACACCTGGAAGCTGGTCGCCGGCCTGGTGCTCGGCGGCCTGTTCGCCGCGCCCTTCGCCGCCCTGCTGTGCAAGAAGCTGTCGGCGCGCACCCTGCTGACCATCGTTGGCTGCCTGATCGTGCTGATCAGCGCCTACAACATCTACCAGTCGCTGGTCTGAGGCCGCGCTTGATTTCCCTGGGCGGCGGCTCCAGATAAGCAGGCAACTGCCTCCGGAGTACCGCCATGAGCGACGCCCTGCTGATCCCCTGCCCGCACTGCAACGGCCTCAACCGTATTCCCGCCGCGCGCCTCGGCGACGCGCCGCGTTGCGGGCGCTGCCAGCAGGCGGTATTGCCCGGCCAACCGTTCGAATTGAACCAAGCCAGCTACAGCAGCCAACTCAAGGGCGATTTGCCGCTGCTGGTCGACGTCTGGGCCAGTTGGTGCGGTCCCTGCCGGGCCTTCGCGCCGACCTTCCAGCAGGCCGCCGACCAGCTCAGCGGTCGCTGCCGCCTGGCCAAGCTGGACAGCGAAGCCCACCCGCAGCTCGCCGGCCAACTGGGCATCCGCTCGATCCCCAGCCTGATCCTGTTCAAGGACGGCCGCGAAGTCGCCCGCCAGAGCGGCGCCCTGCCACTGCCACGACTGCTGAGCTGGCTGCGCCAACACGGGATCTGAGTGTTTCCGTCAATCGCCGGCGCGCGCAATGGCCATTGCCTTGCCGCGCCCACCGGTTAGGCTGGTGCTCCGACCACCACCAGGAGCACCGCCATGCCGCTGCCCGCCGAGCTTGCCCGCGTGCTTACCGAAGAAAAGATCGCCTTCGTCAAACGCATGAACCTCAAGGCCGAAGTCCTCGAGCCCGGCTTCGTGCGCCTGCTGGCACCGCTGGCCGGCAACGAGAATCACATCGGCAGCATGTACGCCGGCGCCCTGTTCACCCTCGCCGAAGTGCCCGGCGGCGCGCTGTTCGCCACCAGCTTCGACCACCAGCGCTTCTACCCCATCGTCAAGGAACTCAACCTGCGCTTCCGTCGCCCGGCGACCGGCGATATCCGCGTCGAGGCACGGCTCGAGGCAGAAGAGATCGAACGCCTGCAGAACGAAGCCAGCGCCAAGGGCAAGGCCGAGTATCTGCTGGAACTGCAGCTAACCGATGACAGTGGCGAGATAGTGGCCGAGAGCCGCGGCCTCTACCAATTGCGCGCGCACTGACGCCTGACCTTGCCCTGAAGCCAAATGGGGGCTATGCCATGTGACACACTCAAAACCCACCAGAGGTTTCGCGGCGCCGACGAGGCGCCGGGAGGGTCGCTCTATGGTCAAACACATCCTCATCGCCCACGACTTGCGCAGCACTGCCGATCTCGCCCTACGCCGCGCCGCCCAGCTGGCACGCCAGCACCACGCCCAGCTGACGCTGCTGCATATACTCGACAGCAGCCTGCCCACCGCCGCTCAGGAAAGCGCGCAACAGGCGCTCGACAGCAGCCTGACCCGCTTCGCCCCGCCCGGCAGCACACTACGCCTGTGCTACGGCCGGCCGGCCGAAGGCGTGCTGGAGCAGGTGCAGGAACTGGGCGCCGACCTGCTGGTGCTCGGTGCCCATCACCATCGCCACGAATTCTTTTCCGGCACCACCCTGGACCGCATCGCCCGCCGCTGCCCGGTGCCGCTGCTGCTGGCCTCGCGCGACGACGCCGCGCCCTACCAGCGGGCCCTGGCCGCCCTGGACTTCTCGCTCTGCGCCTGCACCGCCTTCGGTCAGGCCTATCGCCTGCTGCCGGCCGGCGCCGAGCTGCATGCGCTGCACGTGTTCGAGACACCCAGGGGCTCGGCGGCAGAGGTGGAGGCGCAGCTCACCACCCAGTGCGCGCTGATCGAACAGCTGCTGCATGACGAAGCGCAGAACCTACCCGCCAAGGGGCCCAGGCTTAGCCACAATGTGCAGCCGGGCAGCCTGCCACAGACGCTCCATGAAGCCCTCGGCAGCCGCCAACCGCAATTGCTGGTGCTCGGCAGCCATGGGCGCAGCGCACTGTCCCAGGCCCTGCTCGGCAGCCTGGCGCAGCACTGCCTGCATAAGGCGCCCTGCGACGTGTTGGTGGTGCGCTAAGAGGCCGCCCCGGACCCTCGCCAGGGTTGCCCTGCACAAAAAAGGCGCCGAATGGCGCCCTCGATCTCAACGACGGGCTTAACCCTTGCCCTCCAGCACCCGGTGCAGCTCGACGAACTGCTGACTGAGCTTGTGCCGCGGCTCCAGATGGATCAGCGGCATGCAGGCCTGGTGCGACTCGCGCATCTTCACCGAACTCATCAGGTATACCGGCAACACCGGCATGTCTTCGGCGATCAGCTCGTCGAGCAACTGTTGCGGCAGGCTGGCGCGCGGCTGGAACTGGTTGACCACGATGCCCTCGACCTGCAGGTCCTCGTTGTGATCCTCCTTGAGCTCGGCGATCTCCTGCAGCAGGCCGTACAGCGCCTGGCGCGAGAAGCTGTCGCAGTCGAAGGGAATCAGGCAGCGATCGGCGGCGATCAGTGCGGAAATCGCGTAGAAATTCAGCGCTGGCGGGGTATCCAGGTAGATCCGCTCGTAATCCTCGTCCAGCTCTTCCAGCAGTTTGCGCAGCTTGTTGATCTTGTGCTTCGCCTCCAGCTTCGGCTGCAGGTCGGCCAGCTCGGCGGTGGCGGTGATCACGTGCAGGTTGTCGAACGGCGTCTCATAGATGTCGACCTTGCCCTTCTTGGCGAAGGGCCCGGACGCCAGGGTCTGCTTGAAGAAGTCGGCGATGCCCATGGGGATATCGTCGCCGGTCAGGCCGGTGAGGTAATGGGTGGAGTTGGCCTGGGCGTCGAGATCGACCAACAACGTGCGGTAACCCTCCGCCGCACTCACCGCCGCCAAGTTGCAGGCGATGCTGGACTTGCCCACTCCGCCTTTCTGGTTGAATACCACGCGCCGCATCGCACACCCCCTGATCACATGAATAGCCCTGGAGTCTATGCAAAGGCCATGACAAGGGCGAGTGGCAAGGCTGATTCGTCCGGCAAATGTAACCAGGATTTGCCTGCATCCGGCCCGCTCTGGATAATGCCGGCAGTCTGCCACGGCACCCCGGTCAGGCTGCGCAGTCAAAGCCTATGGAAGGGATGCCCGGAAAGGGCCGCAAAGAGCTCTCTATCTAATGCATTTCAGGATCGAACAATGGCGAGCTTGGGCCCCGGGCCTGGACAGTGCGGCCGACTGGCACGCCTGGAGCCACACCCCAGTCGCCCAGCCTGACGACGGCCAGCAGCCGGACGTCGGCTTCCTCCCCGCCCTGCAACGTCGCCGCCTCAGCCGCCTGGCGCGGATGATGTTTCATGTCGCCTGGCCGTTGGCCGACGGCCGGGGCCCGCTGCCACTGGTGTTCGCCTCGCGCCACGGCGAAACCTCGCGCACCCTGGCGGTGCTCGAAGACCTCGGCCGCGGCGAGCCGCTGTCGCCGACCCAGTTCAGCCTCTCGGTGCACAACGCGATCATCGGCCTGTGGTCGATCCTGCGCGGCGACACCAGCGAGATGAGCGCCATGGCCGCCGCAGGCGACGGCCTCGAGCAGGCCCTGCTGGAAGCCGCCGGTCTGCTCGGCGACGGCGCCGCGGCGGTGCTGCTGGTGGTCGCCGAAGAACTGCCGCCGGCGCTGTACCGGCCGTCCATCGACGACGTGCCGTTCTCCTACGCCCTGGCCCTGCGCCTGAGCGCCACGCCCGACTGGCAGCTCGAGCTGGCCAGCGGCGACGGCCCGCGCAGCGCCTGGCCGCATTCCCTGGAACTGGTGCGCGCGCTGAGCCTGCACCGGACCACCCTGCAACATCACTGCAAAGGTCGCCAATGGAACTGGTCACGCAGCAAGGCATGAGTCCCTACAGCGCGCCCTGGTGGTGGCGACTGATCGCCACCGCGCTGAGCTTCAGCCTGTTCGGCATCGGCGGCGTGCTGCTGCGCGTGCTGGTGTTCCCGCTGCTCGGCCTGCTGCCGGGCGACGCCCGGGTCCGTCGCACCCGCGCGCGCCGGGTGGTCAGCCGCAGCTTCCGCTGGTTCGTCGAATTCATGTTCCGCAGCGGCGTGCTGACCTACGAAGTGGAAGGCGCCGAGCGCCTCGGCCGTCCCGGGCAGATGGTGATCGCCAACCACCCCTCGCTGATCGACGTGGTGGTGCTGATCGCCTTCATCCGCGACGCCAACTGCGTGGTCAAGCAGAGCCTGTGGGACAACCCGTGCATGCACGGGCCGATCCACGCCTGCGGCTACATCAGCAACAGCGGCAGCCTGGACATGCTCGACGAAGCCGCCGCCGCGCTGCAGGCCGGCGAGACGCTGATCGTCTTCCCCGAAGGCACGCGCACCACGCCCGGCCAGGCGCCGCAATTCCACCGCGGCGCCGCCGCCATCGCCCTGCGCGGCGCCCAGCTGGTCACCCCGGTGGTGATCAGCGTCAGCCCGACCACCCTGACCAAGGCCGAGCCCTGGTACAGCATTCCGTCGCGACGTTTCCATTTCCGCCTGCGCGTCGGTCAGGATATCGACCCACGCCAGTTCAGCGCCCTGGGCCCCGCGCCCGTCGCCTCGCGCAAGCTGAATGACCATTTGCACCAGCACTTTATGAAGGAGCTCGCCGAAGATGAGCGATCTGCAACTTGAGATCAAAAGCCTGATCATCGAGGCCCTCGGCCTCGAAGACATGACCACCGATGACCTGGCCGCCGACCTGACCCTGTTCGGCGACGGCCTCGGCCTGGACTCGGTGGACGCCCTGGAACTCGGCCTGGCCATCCAGAAACGCTTCGGCATCAAGATCGACGCCGAAGCCAAGGACACCCGCAAGCATTTCGCCAACGTGGCCAGCCTGGCGGCTTTCGTCAGCGCCCACCAAGCCGCGTGAAGGACAGCCCCATGCAGAACCGTGACGAAATCTTTGCCAGCCTGCGCGACACCCTGGTCGAGCTGTTCGAGCTGGACCCGGCGCAGATCACCCTGGAGGCCAACCTCTACCAGGACCTGGAAATCGACAGCATCGACGCGGTCGACCTGATCGACCACATCAAGCGCCAGACCGGCAAGAAGATCGCCGCCGAGGACTTCAAGTCGGTGCGCACCGTCCATGACGTGGTCGAGGCGGTGTTCCGCCTGGTGTCCGCGGAAGGCCTATGAGCCGCCTGCTCGGCCTGCTGCTGGTCGTGGCCGGCCTGGCCTACCCGTTCGTCGTGCACTACGGCCTCGACCACCAGCTGCCGCCGCGCCTGCTCGCCCTGCTGCTCGGCGGCCTGTGGCTGGCGCGCCTGTTCGCCCGCGGCCCCGGCAACCGCTGGATGGCGCTGGCCGCACTGGGCTTCTGTCTGCTGCTCGGCGTGGCCGGCGAGCCGGGGCTGTTGCGCTGGTATCCGGTGCTGATGAGCGCCCTGCTGCTGACGGTGTTCGGCCTCAGCCTGCGTTCCGGCATGCCGCTGGTCGAGCGTCTGGCGCGCCTGCGCGAGCCCGAGCTGCCGGCCGTGGCGGTGCGCTACACGCGCCAGGTCACGGTGGTCTGGAGCCTGTTCTTCCTGGTCAACGGCCTGATCGCCGCCGCCCTCACCCTGTGGGCGCCGCTGGCCTGGTGGACGCTGTACAACGGCCTGATTGCCTATGGGCTGATGGGCTTGCTGTTCGCCGGCGAGTGGCTGGTGCGCCAGCGCGTGCGGAGGTTCGCGTGAGCTGGATCGGCGCCGAGCGCCTGCTGTTCGCCACCACCCACCGCCCGGCCTGCGAGGAGCTCGACCACGCCGCGCTGTGCGCCGCCGCGCTGCGCTTCGCCGCGCAGTTGCAGGCCGCCGGCGTCCGGCGCTTGGCCCTGCACCTGGAAGACGCCGGCGAGCTGGCCGTGGCCCTGCTCGGCGCCTGGCGCGCCGGCGTCGCCGTGCTGCTGCCGGCCGATGGCCAGGCGCAGATGCGCGAGCGCCTGAGTACACAGGTCGACCTGTGGCTGGACCGTCTGGAGCTCGACGCCAGCCTCGCGCCGCTGGAGCCGGCCGCGCTCGACCTCGACAGCTGCCAGCTGACCCTGTGCACGTCCGGCTCCAGCGGTGCCCCCAAGCCGATCGCCAAGACCCTGCGCCAGCTGGCCAACGAGGTCGAAGCGCTGGAACGCCTGTGGGGCGCCGAGCTGGGCGACGCCACCATCGTCGGCAGCGTCGCCGCGCAGCACATCTACGGCCTGCTGTTCCGCGTGCTCTGGCCGCTGTGCGCCGGCCGCCGCTTCGTGCGCCAGGCCCAGCCGTTTCCCGAGGACCTGCAGCGGGTCAGCCTGGCAATCGCCAGGGATGCGGGAAGCGTCGCGAGCGCAGCTGAGGCAAGGCAGGAACCGGCGAGGCCGCGGAGTTTACAGGCGGTAAATGAGCAGGCCGAGCCGGTTTCTAACGCCGCCTCAGTAAGCGCAGCAGCTTCCAGCGCCCCTGGCTTCGCCTGGGTCGCCAGCCCGGCACTGTTGAAACGCATGGGCGACAACCTCGACTGGCCGGCGCTGCGCGCGGTGCGTCGGGTGTTCTCCTCCGGCGGTCCGTTGCCGACCGAGGCGGCGCAGGCGCTCGACGAACGCCTCGGCCAAGCGCCGACGGAGATTTATGGCAGCTCGGAAACCGGCGGCATCGCCTGGCGCCAGGGTGGCGAACTGTGGACGCCGTTCGCCGCGGTGCAGCTGACACTGAATGACGACGGCGCGTTGCGGGTCGCTTCGCCCTACCTGCCGGCCGGACAGGTCGAGCAGACCGCCGACGCCGCCGAGTTCGCCGCCGATGGGCGCTTCCGTCTGCGCGGCCGCCTCGACCGCATCGTCAAGCTGGAAGAGAAACGCATCTCGCTGCCGGCGCTGGAACAGGCGCTGCTGCTGCATCCTTGGATCATCGATGCGCGCCTCGGCGTGCTGCAGGAGGGCCGCGCCTTCCTCGGTGCGCTGGTCGTGCTGAGTCCGGCCGGCCTGCACGCGCTGCGCAACCAGGGCCGCCGCGCCCTGACCAACGGCCTGCGCCGCCACCTGGCCGGGCATTGCGAAGCCATCGCCCTGCCGCGCCGCTGGCGCCTGCTCGAGCAGCTGCCCTATAGCAGCCAGGGCAAGCTGGCCCAGGCCCAGGTCGAGGCGCTGCTCGCCGCGCCACGACCGACCCAGGTCGAACCGCTGAGTGCCGTCGAGCAGGATGGCGAATGGCAACTGGAACTGGTGGTGCCACTCGATCTCGCACACTTCTCCGGGCATTTCCCGACGGTGCCGGTGCTGCCTGGCGTGGTGCAGATCGACTGGGCGCAACAGCTGGCGCGGCGGCTGATCGCCGACCTGCCGCCGCGCTTCGCCGGCATGGAAGTGCTCAAGTTCCAGCAACTGGTGCGCCCCGGCGACCGCCTGCAGCTGGCGCTGCGTTTCGACAGCACGCGCGGCAAGCTGTACTTCGCCTTCCGCAACGGCGCGGCGGCCTGCTCCTCGGGACGCATCCTGCTCGGAGCTGCGCAGTGATGGGTATCGCGGTGCTCCACCCATCCTACGAGGAGCGTACCGCCGTGAGCCTCCGTAGGTTGGTGTTGAGCGCAGCGATACCCAACAACACGGCGATGGGCCGTGACATTGCCGATGCAGGGGTTGGCCATGCATAACCCCTGCGCCGTGATCCCCGTGTACAACCACGAACACGCACTGCCGGCCGTGGTCGCCGTGCTGCGCGACGCTGGCTTGCCCTGCGTACTGGTCGATGACGCCTCCAGCGCCGACTGTGCCGCGGTGATGGATCGCCTGGCTGGCACGACGGACACCTTCCTCGTCCGCCTGCCGCGCAACCAGGGCAAGGGCGGCGCGGTGATGGCCGGCCTGCGCGAGGCGCAGCGCCTGGGTTTCAGCCATGCGCTGCAGGTCGACGCCGACGGCCAGCACGATCTCGGCGACGTCGCGCGCTTCCTCAACCTGTCGCAGCAGCAACCGCAGGCGCTGATCTGCGGCTACCCGCAGTACGACGCCAGCGTGCCGAAGAGCCGCCTCTACGCGCGCTACCTGACGCATGTGTGGGTGTGGATCAACAGCCTGTCGCTGTCGATCCGCGACGGCATGTGCGGCTTCCGCGTCTACCCGCTGGCCGCCAGCGTGGCGCTGCTCGACTCGGCGCGCCTCGGCCGGCGCATGGATTTCGACCCCGAGTTCCTGGTGCGCATGGCCTGGCGCAACCAGCCGATGCACTGGCTGCCGACCCGCGTGCACTACCCGCTCGACGGCCTCTCGCACTTTCGCCTGTGGCACGACAACGCGCTGATCGCGAAGATGCACGCCAAGCTGTTCTTCGCCATGCTCGCGCGCCTGCCGCTGATTCTCTGGCGCCGGTGGCGGGCATGAGCGCGCAACACTGGGCCAGCCAGCGCGAGCGCGGCAGCTTCCTGCTGATGAAATTCACCGCCGGCGCCGCCCGCCGCCTCGGGCGCCGCGCCCTGGCGCCGCTGCTGTACCTGATCGTCGGCTACTTCTTCCTGTTCGGCGGCAAGGCGCGGCGCAGCATTCACGCCTACCAGCAGCGCCTCGCCGCCTGGAGCGGGCGCGCCGAACTGGGCCCGCGCACGGGCTCGGTGTTCGCCCAGTTCCTCGCCTTCGCCGAGGCGCTGCTCGACAAGCTGGACATCTGGAGCGGCCGCCTCGACCCCGCGCAGATCGAGCTGATCGATCCCCACGACCTGCGCGGCCAGCTGCGCGGCGCGCGCGGCCAGCTGCTGGTCGGCGCCCACCTCGGCAACCTCGAGGTCTGCCGCGCCCTGGCCGAGCTCGGCGAGAAGGTGCAGATGAACGTGCTGGTACACACCAAGCATGCCGAACAGTTCAACCGCCTGCTGGGCGAGGCCGGCGCCAGCCACCTGCGTCTGATCCAGGTCAGCGAGCTGGACCCGGCGATCATGCTGCAGCTCTCCGAGCGCCTGGAACGCGGCGAGTGGCTGGCGATCGCCGGCGACCGCGTGCCGCTGCATGGCGGGCGCAACGTCACGGTCGACTTCCTCGGCCGCCCGGCGGCATTCCCCCAGGGCCCCTGGCTGCTCGCCGGCCTGCTGCACTGCCCGCTCAACCTGATGACCTGCGTGAAGCAGGACGGCCGCTACCGCGTGTACCTCGAGCCCTTCGCCGAGCGCGTGCAGTGGAAACGCGGCGAGCGCGACGCGGTGATCCGCGCCTGGGTGCAGCGCTACGCCGAACGTCTCGGCCAGCTGTGCCTGCTGGCGCCGCGGCAATGGTTCAACTTCTACCCGTTCTGGAACGAGCATGACGACACAGCAGCCTGAACCCGTCATTTTTGGTGAGCGCCCGCTCAGCATCGAAAACGTCGTCGCCCTCAGCCAGCGCCGCGCCCGCGCCTGCCTGCAGGCCGACGCCGCCTACCGCGCGCGGATCGCCCGCGGCGCGCAGTTCCTCGACGGCCTGCTCGATCGCGAAGGCAGCATCTACGGGGTGACCACCGGCTACGGCGACTCCTGCGTGGTCAGCGTGCCGCTGCACCAGGTCGAGGCGCTGCCGCGCCACCTGTTCACCTTCCACGGCTGCGGGCTGGGCAAGCTGCTCGACGAGGCGAGCACCCGCGCGGTGCTCGCCGCGCGGCTGCAGTCGCTGTGCCAGGGCGTCTCCGGGGTGCGCGTGGAGCTGCTCGAACGCCTGCAGGCGTTTCTCGACCACGACGTGCTGCCGCTGATCCCCGAGGAAGGCTCGGTCGGCGCCAGCGGCGACCTGACCCCGCTGTCCTACGTCGCCGCCACCCTCAGCGGCGAACGCGAAGTGCTGTATCGCGGCGAGCGGCGCACGGCGGCCGAGGTGCATGCCGCGCTCGGCTGGGCGCCGCTGTGCCTGCGACCCAAGGAAGCCCTGGCGCTGATGAACGGCACCGCGGTGATGACCGCGCTGGCCTGCCAGGCCTACAGCCGCGCCGACTACCTGCTGCAGCTGGCCACGCGCATCACCGCGTTCAACGTGGTGGCGCTGGCCGGCAACCCGGAGCACTTCGACGAACGGCTGTTCGCCGCCAAGCCGCACCCGGGGCAGATGCAGGTCGCCGCCTGGCTGCGCCAGGACCTCGCCATCGACGGCCCGACGCCGCCGCTGCACCGCCTGCAGGACCGCTACTCGCTGCGCTGCGCGCCGCACGTGCTCGGTGTGCTGGCCGACAGCCTGGGCCTGCTCCGCCAGTTCATCGAGATCGAGCTGAACAGCGCCAACGACAACCCGCTGATCGACCCGGACGCAGGCCGCGTGCTGCACGGCGGGCACTTCTACGGCGGGCATATCGCCTTCGCCATGGACAGTCTGAAGAACCTGATCGGCAACCTCGCCGACCTGCTCGACCGGCAGCTCGCCCTGCTGGTCGACGTGCGCTACAACCACGGCCTGCCGAGCAACCTGTCCGGCGCGCCGGCCGAGACGGCGATGATCAACCACGGCTTCAAGGCAGTGCAGATCGGCGCCAGCGCCTGGACCGCCGAAGCGCTGAAGAACAGCATGCCGGCCAGCGTGTTCTCGCGCTCCACCGAATGCCACAACCAGGACAAGGTGAGCATGGGCACCATCGCCGCGCGTGACGCGTTGCGCAGCCTGGAGCTGGCCGAACAGGTCGCCGCCGCCACCCTGCTGGCCGCCAACCAGGGCGTCTGGCTGCGCCAGCGCGACGCGGCGCGCAGCCTGCCGGCGCCGCTGGCAGCAATGCATGCCCAGCTGTCCGCCGAATTCCCGCCGGTGATCGAAGACCGCGCCCTGGAAGGCGAGCTGCGCCTGTGCCTGACCCGCATCCGCGCCCAGCACTGGAGGCTCTATGCGTAGTCAGGGCGTGCTGCAGGCCGAGGTCGAAGTGCAGGTACCGTTCTTCGACGTCGACATGATGGAAGTGGTCTGGCACGGGCATTACGTCAAGTACCTGGAGGTCGCCCGCTGCGCCCTGCTGGACAAGCTCGGCCACAACTACAGGCAAATGCGCGAGGCCGGCTACGCCTGGCCGATCATCGATCTGCAGCTGCGCTACATCCGCGGCGCGACCTTCGGCCAGCGCCTGCGCGTGCGCGCCGACCTGGTCGAGTGGGAGAACCGCCTGAAGATCAACTACCTGATCAGCGACGCCAGCAGCGGTGAACGCATGACCCGCGCCAGCACCGTGCAGGTCGCGGTGGAAATCGCCAGCCGCGAGATGCTGCTGGCCTCGCCCAAGGTGTTCGTCGAGGCCGTGGAACGGGCGCTGGCATGAAGCGCCTGCTCACCGTCGCGCTGCTGCTCGCCGCGCCGCTGGTCCAGGCCTTCGACCTCGACCAGCTCAGCGCGCAGCTGGCCAAACCGGCGGTGGTGCGCGGCCCGTTCGTCCAGGAGAAGCACCTGCGCGCGCTGCCCCAGCCGCTGACCAGCCGCGGCCAGTTCGTCCTGTCGCGCGAACATGGCCTGCTCTGGCAGCTGCAGACGCCGCTGCAGCAGGACTACCGCATCGATGCACAGGGCATCGCCAAGCGCACGCCACAGGGCTGGCAAACCCAGCCCGGCCAGGACGTCGCCGCGCAACAGAGCCGCTTGTTTCTTGCCGTACTCAAGGGCGACCGCAGTGGCCTGGAACGCGATTTCGACCTGCAGCTGAGCGGCGACGCGGACAACTGGCGCCTGCACCTGAGCCCGCGCTCGCTACTGCTCAAGCAGATCTTCAGCGCCATCGAGATCGACGGCGGCGCGTTAGTGCAGCGCATCGAATTGCGCGAAACCCAGGGCGACAGCAGCGTGCTGCGCCTGCCGCAGAGCCAGGCCGGCCCTGAATTGAGCGACACGGAGCGGTCCGATTTTGCTGCCGACTGAACGCCTGCTGCCGCGCCTGTTCCTGTTCCTGCTCGCCGCGTTGCTGGCCCTGGCCGCCTGGCAATGGCGCGCCGGTGCGCCCGTCGAAGCCAGTATGCTCAGCCTGCTGCCGCAGGGCGCCGGCGATGCGCGAGTACAGCAGGCCGAGCAGCGCATGCAGGAGCCGCTGAATCGCGAGCTGCTGGTGCTGGTCGGTCATCCGCAGCGCGACCAGGCGATCGCCCTGGTGCAGCAGATTGGCCAGCACTGGCAGGCCGAGCAGCGCTTCGCGCGGGTGCAGTGGAGCCTCGATGCCGACTTGCCGGCGCTACGCGACCAACTGCGCGCCAGCCGCCTGGGGCTGTTGCCAGCCGCCGATCGCGCGCAGCTGATCGAACAACCGGACGCCTTCGTCGAACGACGCGCCGCGCAGCTGTTCGACACCTTCGGCAGCATCGCCCTGTTGCCCACCGCGCAGGACTGGCTAGGTCTCGGTGCCCGCGCGCAACAGGCGCTCAACCCGCACAGCCGCATCCAGGCCGACCTGGCCAGCGGCGCGCTACTCCTCGACGAACCCGGCATGACCTGGGCATTGCTGCGCGCCCGCAGCCACGACGATGCCTTCGACCTGCACGCGCCACCGCTGATTGCCGCCGACGTGGCCGAGACGCGTCAGCAGGTCGAACAGGCCGGCGGCCAGCTGCTGGCGGCCAGCGGCGTGCTCTACGCCGCCGCCGGGCAGGCCAAGGCCACCCGCGAAATCAGCCTGATCGGCGGCGGCGCCGCGCTCGGCACCTTGCTGCTGTTGCTGCTGGCGTTCCGCCGTGCGCGGGTGCTACTCAGCCTGCTGCCGATCGGCGTCGCCCTGCTCGCCGGGACCACCGCCTGCGTGCTGGTGTTCGGCGAGATCAACGCGCTGACCCTGGTGCTCGGCGCCAGCCTGATCGGCGTCGCCGCCGACTACCCGCAGCACTACCTGAGCAAGAGCTGGGGCGCCGCCGACTGGCGCAGCTGGAGCGCCCTGCGCGCCACCCTGCCGGGACTGACCCTGAGCCTCGGCACCAACCTGATCGGCTACCTGGCGCTGGCCTTCACGCCGTTCCCGGCGCTGACCCAGATCGCCCTGTTCTCCGCCGCCGGGCTGATCGGCGCCTACCTGTGTTCGGTGTGCCTGCTGCCGGCCTGGCTCAGCGGCCTGCGCCTGACGCCGCCGGCCGGCGTGCTGCGCTTCTGCCAGCGCCTGCTGGCGCTGCGCGTGCGGCTGCTGGCGAAGACTGGCAGCGGGCCGCTGCTCGCCCTGCTGCTGGCCTTCTGTGCCGGCGGCCTGTGGCAGCTGCACAGCCAGAACGACCTGCGCCAGTGGCTGGGCAGCGAGCCGCGTCTGCAGGCCGAGGCACAGCGCATCGCCGCGCTGACCGGCCAGCAGCCGACCAGCCAGTTCTTCCTGGTGCGCGGCGCCGACGAGGCGCAGCTGCTGGAACGCCAGGCCGCCCTGGCCCGGCGCCTCGACCCGCTGCTCGCCGACGGCACGCTGCGCGGCTACCGCGCGCTCAGCCAGCTGGTCGCCCCGGCCTCGCAGCTCGAGGCGCTGCGCGGCGCGCTGCGCCAACTGCCGGCGCACTGGCAACCGCTGCTCGCCGCCGGCCTGCAGGAAGCCGCGCTGCGCGCGGAGCTGGACGCCCTGCTCGGCGCGCCGCAGCCCGACCTGGAACAGGCCCTCGCCGGCCCGCTCGGCGAGCCCTGGCGGCCGCTCTGGCTGGGTCGCGATGGCGACGGCGCGGCCGGACTGGTCAGCTTCCAGGGCCAGGCCGACGCGGCGCGTCTGCAGGCCGCCGCCGAGGGTCTCGCCGGCGTGCAGCTGGTCGACCGCCTCGGCGAGCTGAACCGCCTGTTTGCCGCCACCCAGTTCAGCGCCGCCGAACTCAAGCTGCTCTCCTGCGTGGCCATCGTGCTGCTCCTGTCCCTGCCGTTCGGCCTCGCCGGCGCGCTGCGCGTGGTCAGCCTGCCGCTGCTCGCCGCTCTCGCCGCGCTGGCCTGCCTCGGCTGGCTCGGCCAGCCGCTGACCCTGTTCAGCCTGTTCGGCCTGCTGCTGATCACCGCCATCGGCGTCGACTACGCGATCCTCATGCGCGAGAACATCGGCGGTCCGGCGGTCAGCCTGCTCGGCACGCTGCTCTCGGCGCTGACCAGCTGGCTGTCGTTCGGCCTGCTGCTGATCAGCCAGACCCCGGCGATCGCCAACTTCGGCCTGGCGATCAGCCTCGGCCTGCTGTTCTGCTTCCTGCTCGCGCCCTGGGCCGGCAGCAGCGACCTTGTGGAGGAGTCGCCATGAGCGTGCTCGGTTTCTGGCTGCTCGCCCTGGCGCTGTACACCCTGGTGGCGACGCTCGGCGGCCGCCGGCTGCTGCCCATCGTCGGCCAGTTGCTGGTCGCCAGCCTGGCGATCCCGGCGCTGCTGCTCGGCTGGGTCGAGCCGCACTGGCAGCTGGACGCCCGCGCGCTGCTCGCCCCGGCCTGGGTCGAGGCGCTCTACGGCCTGTGCTTCGCCCTGCTGCTCGGCTACATCCTCAGCGACGTGATCGACCTGGAATTGAGTCCCGCCTGCCTGAAGATCGCCCTGCCGAGCTTCCTGGTGCCGCTGCTCGCCGGCATCGCCTGCGCCGTCTGGCTGCTGCCCGGCCCGCGCGACTGGCTGAGTGCGCTGGGCATCGGCCTGCTGTTCTCGATCACCGCGATCCCGGTGCTCTACCTGTTCCTGCAGAGCATCGACTATCCGCCGGTGGCGACCCGCCGCCTGCTGCACACGGCGATCCTCATGGACTTCCTGTGCTGGAGCCTGTTCGGCCTGGCCCAGGGCAGCGCCCAGCCGACCAGCCTGCTCGCCCCGCTGGCCGCCGCCGCCCTGCCGCTGCTGCTGCACCGCCTCGGTCTGCGCCACCCGCTGGTCTACAGCCTGCCGTTCTTCGCCCTGATGCTGCTGTTGCAGAGCCTCAAGCTCAACGCCCTGGTGTTCGGCATCGGCTACCTGCTGTGCCTGGCCGCGCTGCGTCAGCCGCTGCGCCTGCCGCTGCCCGAACGTCACTGGAAGCGCCTGCTCAACGGCGTGGCGGTGCCGCTGATCCTCACCTGCGGCGTGCTGCGCGTGGACTTCCACGGTCTCGCCGGCGACTACCCGTGGAGCGCCTTCGCCGCGCTGCTGGTGCTGCCGGTGCTGAGCAAGGTGCTCGGCAGCTGGCTCGGCCTGCACTGGGCCGCACCGGCGGCGCCGGCGCGCCTGAAGTGGCGCGAGAGCCTGCTGCTGAACATCCGCGGCCTGACCGAGGTGGTGTTCCTCAACCTGTTGCTGCAACAGCAGCTGATCGACGCGCCGGTGTATTTCGGCCTGCTGCTGATGAGCCTGTTCTCCACCCTGCTGCCGGCCCTGCTCGGCAAGCGCCACCCCGTCCATTCCGAACCCGAGGCAAGGAGCCGCTATGAAGTTTCCTGAAGTCGAACAGCGCCAGGTCGTGGTGATCGGCGCCGGCCCGTCCGGCGCCATCGCCGCCGCCCTGCTCAAGCGCCAGGGCCACGACGTGCTGGTGCTGGAACGCCAGCGCTTCCCGCGCTTCTCCATCGGCGAGAGCCTGCTGTCGCACTGCCTGGACTTCGTCGAGGAGGCGGGCATGCTCGACGCGGTCCGCGCCGCCGGCTTCCAGACCAAGCACGGTGCGGCTTTCGCCTGGGGCGAGCGCTATAGCGAGTTCGACTTCCGCGACAAGTTCACCGCCGGCCAGGGCTCGACCTTCCAGGTGCTGCGTGCCGACTTCGACAAGCTGCTGGCCGACCAGGCCGCGCTGCAGGGCGTGGAAATCCGCTACGAGGAAGAAATCGTCAGCGCCGACTTCAGCGGCGACTGCCCGCGCCTCGGCGTGCGCCGCCTGGCCGACGGCCACGAGTACCAGGTCGAGTGCACCTTCGTCCTCGACGGCAGCGGCTACGGCCGCGTGCTGCCGCGCCTGCTCGACCTCGACCAGCCGTCCGACTTCCCGGTGCGCCAGGCGCTGTTCACCCATGTCGAGGACCGCATCGCCGCGGACGCCGGCTTCGACCGCGAGAAGATCCTGGTCACCACCCATCCGACCCTGCGCGACGTGTGGTTCTGGACCATCCCGTTCAGCAACGGCCGCTGCTCGCTCGGCGTGGTCGCCGACGCGCAGCGCTACGCCGGCCGTGGCAGCGACCTGGACGCCTGTCTGCAGCAGTTCGTCGCGGAAACGCCGAGCCTGTCGCGGGTACTCGGCAACGCGCTGTGGGACACCCCGGTGCGCGCCCTCGGCGGCTACGCGGCCAACGTCAAGCGCCTGCACGGGCCGGGCTTCGCGCTGCTCGGCAACGCCGCGGAATTCCTCGACCCGGTGTTCTCCTCCGGGGTGACCATCGCCATGCGCTCGGCGAGCATGGCCGCCGGCCTGCTGCACCGTCAGCTCGGCGGTGAGGCGGTGGACTGGGAGGCGGAATTCGCCGTGCCGCTCAAGCGCGGCGTCGATGCGTTTCGCGCCTACGTCGAGGGTTGGTACGACGGTACCTTCCAGGACGTGATCTATTACCAGAACGCCTCGCCGGATATCCGCCGGATGATCTGCTCGATCCTCGCCGGCTACGCCTGGGACGAGCGCAACCCCTACGTCGCCGAGCCCAAGCGACGCCTGCGGGTACTCGCCGAACTCTGCGCCCAGCCCGCCTGAGCCATGGAAAAGGACTTCACATGACCCGCGCCGCCGCCACCTACGTCGAGGAAACCGGCTTCGGTTTCTGGTTCCTGCAGAGCCATGTCTGGCAGCACCACGTGCTGCGCGTGGCGATCAACGACCTGCGCGGCCTGCTCGATGGCCCGCTGCCGAGCGCGCCAGTGCTGCTGGACGCCGGCTGCGGCCAGGGCCGCTCGTTCCGCCTGCTGCACGAGGCCTTCGCCCCGGTGCGGCTGATCGGCCTGGACGCCGATCCGCACAGCCTCGCCTGCTCGCGCGCCGAGGCCGAACGCCTGGGCCTGGAGGTCGAGCTGATCGCCAGCGACTGCGCGGCGATCCGTCTGCCCGACGCCAGCGTCGACCTGCTGTTCTGCCACCAGACCTTCCACCACCTGGTCGAGCAGGAGCGCGCGCTGGCCGAGTTCTGGCGGGTGCTCAAGCCGGGCGGCGTGCTGCTGTTCGCCGAGTCGACCAAGTTCTACATCGACACCTGGGTGATCCGCTGGCTGTTCCGCCACCCCATGGAAGTGCAGAAGAGTGCCGAGGAGTACCTGGCCATGCTGCGCGAGCAGGGCTTCCAGTTCGCCGCGCGCAACCTCTCCTATCCCTACCTGTGGTGGAGCCGCGCCAAGGACTTCGGCCTGCTTGAGCGCTGGGGGCTGATGCGGCCGAAGCCGGTCGGCCAGCGCGACGAGACCCTGGTTAACGTCGCCGCGCGCAAGCCGTTGGAGGCGCAGTGATCCGCGCGCTGTTGCTCGGCCTGTGCCTGCTGCTGACCGCCTGCGCCGCCCGCACGCCGCTGCCGAGCACTGCGCCGGCGCTGGCCTTGCCGCTGTCGCTGCATATCCAGCGCGACGACGGTACGGCGAGCCAGGACTGGCTGCTGGTGGTGCAGGACGAGGCCGGCGCGCTGCGCTGGTCGCTGTTCGATCCGCTTGGCGTGCCGCTGGCCCGCCAGCAGCTGGCCGGCGGCGAGTGGCGCAGCGACGGCCTGCTGCCGCCGAATGCCGAGGCCCGCGAGCTGTTCGCCGCGCTGCTGTTCGCCCTCACCCCGAGCGCGCAGCTGGCGCGCATCTATCCGCCGGACGAGTGGGTGGCGGCCGATGGTCAGCGCCGGCTTAACCCGGACTGGCAGATCGGCTACCGTGCGCCGCTGGACTTCACCTTGAATCGCGCCGCGGGCCCGCACTATCGGGTCACCGCGCTCAGCCCGGAACCCGACTCCTGATGCCCAGTTATCTCAACGTCCTCGGCGTGATCTGCGCCCTCGGCGCGGACAAGCAGGCGGTCGCCGATGCGCTATTCGCCGGCGACGCTCACGGCATGCAGGCGCAGCCCGGCTGGGTCGCCGAGCGCGCGCTGACCGTCGGCGCGGTCAGCGCCGCGCTGCCGGCGATGCCGCCCGGCCTGGAAGCCGCGCACAGCCGCAACAACCAGTTGCTGCTCGCCGCCGCCCTGCAGATCGAGGCGCCGATCCGCGCCGCCATCGCCCGCTACGGCGCGGCACGCGTCGGCGTGGTGCTCGGCACCAGTACCTCGGGCATCCACGAGGCCAGCCAGAGCATCGCCGCCTGGCAACGCGACGGCCAGCTGCCGGCCGACTACCACTACGCCCAGCAGGAGATGAGCGCGCCGGCGACCTTCCTCAGCGGCTGGCTGCAGCTCGGCGGGCCCAGCTACTGTCTGTCCACCGCCTGCACCTCCAGTGCGCGCGCCCTGCTCAGTGCCCATCGCCTGCTGCAGCAGGATCTCTGCGACGCGGTGCTGGTCGGCGGCGTCGACAGCCTGTGCCGGCTGACCCTGAATGGCTTCTCCGCGCTGGAAGCGGTGGCCGCCGAGCGCTGCAACCCGTTCTCCGCCAACCGCCGCGGCATCAATATCGGCGAGGCGGCGGCGCTGTTTCTGATGACCCGGGAGCCGACGGATGACGGCTGCACGCCGATCGCCCTGCTCGGCGGCGGCGCCAGCTCCGACGCCCACCATATCTCCGCGCCGCAGCCCGAGGGCCTCGGCGCCCAGGCGGCGATGCAGCGCGCGCTGGCCAGCGCGGGCATCAGTGCGGCGCAGATCGACTACCTCAACCTGCACGGCACCGCCACCGCGCACAACGACGCCATGGAAAGCCTGGCGGTCGCCGCGCTGTTCCCCGCCGGAGTGCCCTGCTCGTCGACCAAGCCGCTCAGCGGCCACACCCTGGGCGCCGCCGGTGTGCTGGAGGCGGCCTTCTGCTGGCTGACGCTGAGCCCGTACAATGCCGACCGCCGACTGCCGCCACACCTCTGGGACGGCGTCGCCGAGGCCGCGCTGCCGCACCTCGACCTGGTCGCGCCCGGCCGCCGCCTGGCCAAGTCCAGCGGCCACCGGCTGATGAGCAATTCCTTCGCCTTCGGCGGCAGCAACCTGTCGCTGATCCTCGGAGACCTCCCATGAACCGCTGGCCCCTGGCCGAACTGCTGCCGCACGCCGGCGACATGATCCTCATCGACGAGCTGCTCACCTGCAGCGAAGAAGCGGTCGAGACGCGCCTCTGCGTGCGCCCCGGCGGCCTGTTCAGCCAGGCCGACGGCAGCCTGCCGGCCTGGGTCGGCCTCGAGCTGATGGCGCAGAGCGTGGCCGCCTACGCCGGCTACCAGGCGCGTCTGGCCGAACGCCCGGTGGAACTCGGCTTCCTGCTCGGCACGCGCAAGTTCGAGTGCAACGTCGAGCGCTTCCCGGCCGGCAGCGAGCTGCGCATCCGCGGCCTGCGCTCGCTGCAGGACGACAACGGCATGGGCGTCTTCGAATGCCACCTCGAGGGCGACGGCATCGCCGCCTCCGCGCGCCTAAACGTATTCCGTCCGCCGCACCCGGACGGCTATCTGCAAGAACCCGCTCAGGACTCCCCCGCATGACCGACCCGATCCTGGTCACCGGCTCCAGCCGCGGCCACCTAGCCCATGCCGGCGCGGGCGAGACGCCCGCCGCAGCATCAAGAGATCGCGCATGACCGATTCTATTTTGGTAACCGGCTCCAGCCGCGGCATCGGCCGCGCCATCGCCCTGCGTCTGGCGCGCGCCGGCTTCGATATCGTGCTGCACTGCCGCAGCCGCCGTGACGAGGCGGACAAAGTCCAGGCCGAGATCGAGGCGCTCGGCCAGAGCGCCCGCGTGCTGCAGTTCGACGTCGCCGACCGCGCCGCCTGCCGCGCCGCCCTGGAAGCCGACGTCGAGGCGCACGGCGCCTACTACGGGGTGGTGTGCAACGCCGGCCTGACCCGCGACGGCGCCTTCCCGGCGCTGACCGACGAGGACTGGGACCAGGTCCTGCGCACCAACCTCGACGGTTTCTACAACGTGCTGCAGCCGCTGACCATGCCGATGATCCGCCGCCGCGCGCCGGGGCGTATCGTCTGCATCACCTCGGTGTCGGGGCTGATCGGCAACCGCGGCCAGGTCAACTACAGCGCCTCCAAGGCCGGCGTGATCGGCGCCGCCAAGTCGCTGGCCATCGAGCTGGGCAAGCGGCGCATCACGGTCAACTGCGTGGCGCCGGGGCTGATCGACACCGATATCCTCGACGAGCAGGTGCCGGTCGAGGAGATCCTCAAGCTGATCCCGGCGCAGCGCCTGGGCACGCCGGAGGAAGTGGCCGGCGCGGTGAATTTTCTGATGTCCGAGGAGGCGGCCTACATCACCCGCCAGGTCATCGCAGTCAACGGAGGACTCTGCTGATGAAACGCGTGGTCGTCACCGGCATGGCCGGCATCACTTCGCTCGGCAACGACTGGGCGAGCATCGAGGCGGCGTTCCGCGCCAACCGCAGCGGCATCCGCCGCATGGACGAGTGGGATCGCTTCAGCGAACTGAACACCCGCCTGGCCGGGCCGATCGACGACTTCGGCGTGCCCAAGCACTGGACCCGCAAGCAGCTGCGCAGCATGGGCCGCGTCTCGCGGCTGGCGGTGGCGGCGGCCGAACGTGCCCTGGAGGACGCCGGCCTGCTCGGCGACCCATGCATCCAGGACGGGCGCATGGGCGTGGCCTGCGGCTCGTCCACCGGTAGCACCGACGAGATCAAGACGTTCGGCAACATGCTGCTGAACTCGGTGGCCGACGGCCTCAACGCCAACTCCTACGTGCGCATGATGCCGCACACCACGGCGGCCAACATCAGCATCTTCTTCGGCCTCACCGGCCGCCTGATTCCCACCTCCAGCGCCTGCACCAGCGGCAGCCAGGGCATCGGCTACGCCTACGAGGCGATCAAGTTCGGCCGCCTGCCGCTGATGCTCGCCGGCGGCGCCGAGGAACTCTGCCCGACCGAGGCCATGGTGTTCGACGCGCTGTACGCCACCAGCCTGAAGAACGATGCCCCGCACAGCACGCCGCGCCCCTACGACAACGGCCGCGACGGCCTGGTGATCGGCGAGGGCGGCGGCATGCTGGTGCTCGAGGAGCTGGAGCATGCGCTGGCACGCGGCGCGCGCATCCACGCCGAGATCGTCGGTTTCGGCAGCAACGCCGACGGCGCGCACATCACCAAGCCGGAACAGCTGACCATGCGCGGCGCCATGCAGCTGGCGCTGGACGACGCCGGCCTGAGCCCGGACTCCATCGGCTACGTCAACGGCCACGGCACCGCTACCGAGCAGGGCGACATCGCCGAAACCCTGGCCACCGCCGAGCTGTTCGGCAGCCGCATGCCGATCAGCTCGCAGAAGAGCTTCCTCGGCCACACCCTTGGCGCCTGCGGTGCGTTGGAGTCCTGGTTCAGCATCGAGATGATGAACCGCGACACCTACATCCACACCCTCAACCTCGACGAAGTCGACCCGCGCTGCGGCGAACTCGACTACCTGCGCGGCGAGGTGCGGCAGATGCACCACGACTACGTGATGAACAACAACTTCGCCTTCGGCGGGGTCAACACCTCGCTGATCTTCCGCCGCTGGGCCTGACCGCCGCCAATCAAGGAGATTAGGAATGTCCCTTCCATTGCGTACCCTGCTGCTGACAGCCGGTTTGACCATCCTGGCCGGCTGCACCAGCAAGCCCGTCGTCACCGTCGAGCAGAACGTGCCCGCCATCCATACCGGCGCGGCCATCGACACCCAGCGCGCGATCGTCAGCGCCCTGGGCAAGCGCGGCTGGCAGGTGCAGCAGGTCAGCAGCAACCAGGTGCTGGCGGAGATCACCCTGCGCGGTCGCCATCATGCGGAAATCACCATTCCCTACCGGCCCGATCACTACACCATCCAGTACCGCAGCAGCTGGGGGCTGGACTATAAGAATGGCAAGATCCATCGCAACTACAACCGCTGGGTGAACAACCTCAACAGCAGCATCTTGCGCGAACTGCAAAGCCAGCCCGTAAGCAAACTCTGATCCACCCTCATCAAGGAAGACACCATGCAACTCAAAGCCCTGATCACCAGCTCCGCCCTCCTGCTCGCCGCCCTGCCGGGCCTCAGCCAGGCCCGCGACACCACCTTGCACCTCGATTTCGACGCCATCGTCGCCCAGGCTACCCAGGCCGGGCGCCTGGACGGCAGCGTGAAGTTCTACCTGGCCGGCGAGCAGGTGCCGGGCAAGGTTGCCCCACTGAACGACGCCGTCACCAACAAGAAGACCAACGCCTTCAACAAGAGCGACGAGGAAGCCTGTGCCTGGGTGCTGCAGTCGGCCCTGGTCACCCTACAGGACGCCGCCAAGAAGACCGGCGCCAACGCCGTGGTGGATATCGTCAGCTACTACAAGCGCAACGAATTCCGTGACCCGCAGAAATATGAGTGCCATGCGGGCGCCTTCGTCGCCGGCGTGGCCCTCAAGGGCAAGCTAGCCAATGTCCAATAGGCCCCCGCCCATAAGCATCACATCGTCCAGGAATCAACTATGCCCACCAGACTCATCCTCGGCGCGCTGGCGCTCAGCGCCCTAAGCGGTTGCAGCATCCACCAGCAAGTCGACCCAGCCCAACTCGGCACCGACAGCGCAGCGGAAATCTGCATGATCGGCGCCAGCGGGGTGCGCGAAGGCTTCACGCAAACCTACCGCAGCGCCTTGCAGCAGAAGGGCTTTGCCGTCACCGAACTGAGCCCGGGCTCAAGCCCCTCGGCCTGCCCGCTAAGCACGACCTATACCGGCACCTGGAAATGGGATCTGGCGCTCTATATGGCCTATGCCGAAATGCGCGTGTATCAGCAGGGGCGGCAAGTCGGCCAAGCGGTCTACGACTCACGCTCGGGGAGCGGCCGACTGGATAAGTTCATCGACGCCGAGAGCAAACTCAACGAGTTGGCCGATCAACTGTTCCCCCCGGACAGCGTCAACCTTGGCCGTCCCGCGGCCTCAGCTAGCGCCCCCGCCACGCCGGCGGCGCCGAAGAGCCGCGCCCAGCTGATCGAAGAGCTGAACCGGGAACGCTTGTCCTACGAGGAATACCAACGGCGTTACCGGGAAATCACTCAGGCCAGCGAGACTCACTAACGCTGGCGCGCCATAGCAAAAGGGCCGCTAATGCGGCCCTTTTGCTTCGTTCAGCGATGGTACTGCGCCGACAATTCGTGCACCGCCTCGAGGAAGGCGCCGGCGTGCGCCGGGTCGACTTCCGGGGTGATGCCGTGGCCGAGGTTGAACACGTGGCCGCTGCCCTGGCCGTAACTGGCGAGGATGCGCGCCACCTCGGCGCGGATCGCCGCCGGCTGGGCGTACAGCACGGTGGGGTCCATGTTGCCTTGCAACGCCACTTGGTCGCCGACCCGGCGACGGGCGTCGCCGATCTCGCAGCCCCAGTCCAGGCCGAGGGCGTCGGCGCCGCTGGCGGCAATGGACTCCAGCCACAGGCCGCCGTTCTTGGTGAACAGGATCACCGGCACCTTACGGCCGTCGTGCTCGCGGATCAGCCCGGCGACGATCTGCTTCATGTAGGCCAGGCTGAACTCCTGGTAGGCCGCCGCCGACAGGTTGCCGCCCCAGGTGTCGAAGATCTGCACCGCTTGCGCGCCGGCGCGGATCTGGCCATTGAGGTAGCTGGTCACCGACTGCGCCAGCTTGTCGAGCAGCGCATGCATGGACTGCGGGTTGTCGTAGAGCATGGCCTTGGACTTGCGGAAGTCCTTGCTCGAACCGCCTTCGACCATATAGGTGGCCAGGGTCCAGGGGCTGCCGGAGAAACCGATCAGCGGCACGCGGCCATTCAGTTCGCGGCGAATGGTGCGCACCGCGTCCATCACGTAACCGAGATCCTGTTCCGGATCGGGAATCGGCAGGGCGGCGATATCGGCGGCGCTGCTGATCACCTTCTTGAAGCGCGGCCCCTCGCCGGTCTCGAAGTACAGGCCCTGGCCCATGGCGTGGGGAATGGTCAGGATGTCGGAGAACAGGATCGCCGCATCCAGCTGCGGGTAGCGGTCCAGCGGCTGCAGAGTGACCTCGCAGGCGAACTGCGGGTTCATCATCAGCCGCATGAAGTCACCGGCCTTGGCCCGGCTAGCGCGATACTCCGGCAGGTAGCGACCGGCCTGACGCATCATCCATACAGGGGTGACGTCGACGGGTTGCTTGAGCAGGGCGCGGAGGAAGCGGTCGTTCTTCAAGGCAGTCATGGGCAGTGTTCCCAAAATCGGCAGCAAAAAAGTGCGGGCATTTTCGTAGGGTGGATTAGCCGCAGCGCGGCGTAATCCACCGCCCACTCACAAAAAGGTGGGCAATTGTCGCAAAGCCCAATGCAAAAGGCACGGCGAGTGCCGTGCCTTTTGTCCGTCGCGACGATATGCCGCGCGCCGAGCGGTCAGACGTTCAGGTAATCGAGGATGCCTTCGGCGGCGTTACGCCCCTCGAAGATCGCCGTCACCACCAGGTCGGAACCGCGCACCATGTCGCCACCGGCGAAGATCTTCGGGTTGCTGGTCTGGTGCTTGAACTGGCCCTGTTCCGGCGCCACCACGCGACCTTGGCTGTCGGTCTGGATGCTGAGCTGCTCGAACCAGGCAGCCGGGCTCGGGCGGAAGCCGAAGGCGATCAGCACGGCTTCGGCCGGGATGATTTCCTCGGACCCGGGGATCGGCTCGGGGCTGCGACGGCCACGGGCGTCCGGCTCGCCGAGACGGGTCTCGACCACCTTGACGCCTTCCACCTTATCCTCGCCGACGATGGCGATGGGCTGGCGGTTGAAGAGGAATTTCACCCCCTCTTCCTTGGCATTCTTCACTTCCTTGCGCGAACCGGGCATGTTCTCGGCGTCACGGCGGTAGGCGCAGGTGACGCTCTTGGCGCCCTGGCGGATCGAGGTGCGGTTGCAGTCCATGGCGGTGTCGCCACCGCCGAGCACCACGATTTTCTTGCCCTTCATGTCGACGAAGTCTTCCGCGCTCTTCTCGAAACCGAGGTTGCGGTTGACGTTGGCGATCAGGAAGTCCAGGGCATCGTGCACACCCGGCAGGTCTTCGCCAGGGAAGCCGCCCTTCATGTAGGTGTAGGTGCCCATGCCCATGAACACGGCGTCGTATTCGGCGAGCAGTTGCTCGATGCTCACGTCAGTGCCGATCTCGGTGTTCAGGCGGAACTCGATGCCCATGCCACCAAAGACTTCGCGACGACGGCTCATCACGGTCTTTTCCAGCTTGAACTCGGGGATGCCGAAGGTCAGCAGGCCGCCGATTTCCGGGTTCTTGTCGAACACCACCGGGGTCACGCCGTTGCGCACCAGCACGTCGGCGCAGCCGAGGCCGGCCGGACCGGCACCGATCACCGCGACGCGCTTGCCGGTCGGCTTGACCTTGGACATGTCCGGGCGCCAGCCCATGGCGAAGGCGGTGTCGGTGATGTACTTCTCCACCGAGCCGATGGTCACCGCGCCGAAGCCGTCGTTGAGGGTGCAGGCCCCCTCGCACAGACGATCCTGCGGACACACGCGACCGCAGACTTCCGGCAGGGTGTTGGTCTGGTGCGACAGCTCGGCGGCAGCCAGGATGTTGCCTTCCGAAACCAGCTTCAGCCAGTTCGGAATGAAGTTGTGCACCGGGCACTTCCACTCGCAGTACGGGTTGCCGCAGCCGAGGCAGCGATGCGCTTGCTCACACGCCTGCTGCGGCTTGAACGGCTCATAGATCTCGACGAACTCTTTCTTGCGCTGGCGCAGGAGTTTCTTCTTCGGATCTTTGCGCCCGACCTCGATGAACTGGAAGTCGTTGTTCAGACGTTCAGTCATTTCAAAACCTCATCAAACTACTTCAGGCGCGATTATTGTGGGTTGGCACGGGTACTGGAGAGCAGCGAGGCCAGGTTGGCGGCCTTCGGCTTGACCAACCAGAACTTGCGCAGGTAGTCGTCCAGGTTGTCCAGGAGGTTGCGTCCCCACTCACTGCCGGTTTCTTGCACATATTCGGCCAACACACCTTGCAGGTGGCTACGGTAAGCCTCCATGGCTTCGCTGTTGATCCGCTGGATCTCCACCAGCTCGTGGTTGACCCGGTCGTAGAAGCTGTTGTCCAGGTCGAGCACATAGGCGAAGCCGCCGGTCATGCCCGAGCCGAAGTTGTAGCCGGTCTTGCCCAGCACGCAGACGAAACCGCCGGTCATGTATTCACAGCAGTGGTCGCCAGTGCCTTCCACCACAGTATGCGCCCCGGAGTTGCGCACGGCGAAGCGCTCGCCGGCGGTACCGGCGGCGAACAGCTTGCCGCCGGTGGCGCCGTACAGGCAGGTGTTGCCGATGATGGCCGAGTCCTGGGTCTTGAACGGGCTGCCCTTGGGCGGGGTGATCACCAGCTTGCCGCCGGTCATGCCCTTGCCGACGTAGTCGTTGGCGTCACCTTCCAGGTACAGGTTCAGGCCGCCGGCGTTCCACACGCCGAAGCTCTGCCCGGCCGTGCCGGTGAAGCGGAAGGTCAGCGGCGCCTTGGCCATGCCCTGGTTGCCGTGGGCACGGGCGATCTCGCCGGAAATCCGCGCGCCGATGGAACGGTCACAGTTGCAGATGTCCAGGGCGAACTCGCCGCCGCTCTTGGCGACGATGGCACCCTTGGCCAGTTCGACCATCTTCTCGGCCAGCAGGCCCTGGTCGAACGGCGGGTTGCGGTCGACCTCGCAGAACTGCGGCTTGTCGGCCGGGATGTGGTCACTGCCGAGCAGCGGAGTCAGATCCAGATGGTTCTGTTTTTCCGTCTCGCCGGGGAGCATTTCCAGCAGATCGGTACGCCCGATCAGCTCGCCGAGGCTGCGCACGCCCAGTTTGGCCAGCCACTCACGGGTATCTTCGGCCACGTAGGTGAAGTAGTTCACCACCATGTCGACGGTGCCGATGAAATGGTCCTTACGCAATTTATCGTTCTGGGTGGCGACGCCGGTGGCGCAGTTGTTCAGGTGGCAGATGCGCAGGTACTTGCAGCCCAGGGCAACCATCGGGCCGGTACCGAAACCGAAGCTCTCGGCGCCGAGTATGGCCGCCTTGATCACGTCGAGACCGGTCTTCAGCCCGCCGTCGGTCTGCACCCGCACCTTGCCGCGCAGGTCGTTGCCACGCAGGGTCTGGTGAGTTTCGGCGAGGCCGAGTTCCCACGGGCTGCCGGCGTACTTGATCGAGCTCAGCGGCGAAGCGCCGGTGCCGCCGTCGTAACCGGAGATGGTGATCAGGTCGGCATAGGCCTTGGCCACACCAGCGGCAATAGTGCCGACGCCGGCTTCCGCGACCAGCTTGACCGAAACCAGCGCCTGCGGGTTGACCTGCTTAAGGTCGAAAATCAGCTGCGACAGGTCTTCGATCGAGTAAATGTCGTGGTGCGGTGGCGGCGAGATCAGGGTCACGCCAGGTACCGCATAGCGCAGACGAGCGATTAGCCCGTTGACCTTGCCGCCCGGCAGCTGGCCACCTTCGCCGGGTTTGGCGCCCTGGGCCACCTTGATCTGCAGCACTTCGGCGTTGACCAGATATTCCGGAGTCACCCCAAAACGACCGGTGGCCACCTGCTTGATCTTCGAGCTGCGGACGGTGCCGTAACGCGCCGGGTCTTCGCCGCCCTCACCGGAGTTGGAACGACCACCGATGCGGTTCATCGCCTCGGCGATGGCTTCGTGGGCTTCCGGCGACAACGCGCCAAGGGAAATACCCGCGGCGTCGAAACGCTTGAAGATCGACTGCAGCGGCTCGACTTCGTCAAGGCTGAGCGATTGGTCAGCCAGTTTGACCTGCAGCAGGTCGCGCAGCATCGATACCGGACGGGTATCGACCAGCGCGGCGTATTCCTTGTACTTCTCGTAGCTGCCCTGCTGCACGGCGGCCTGCAGGGTGTTGACCACGTCCGGGTTGTAGGCGTGGTACTCGCCACCGTAGACGAACTTGAGCAGGCCGCCCTGCTGGATCGGCTTGCGATTGTTCCAGGCTTCGGCGGCCAGCAGTTTTTGCTCGCTCTCGAGGTCGACGAAACGCGCGCCCTTGAGGCGGCTGGCGACGCCACGGAAGCTCAGGCCGACCACTTCCTCGGACAGGCCGACAGCTTCGAACAGCTGGGCGCCGCGGTAGGAGGCGACGGTGGAGATGCCCATCTTCGAGAGGATCTTCAGCAGGCCCTTGGAGATACCCTTGCGGTAATACTTGAACACCTCGTCCAGATCGCCGAGCACTTCACCGGTGCGGATCAGGTCGGCCAGCACCTCGTAGGCGAGGAACGGGTACACCGCCGAGGCGCCGAAACCGAGCAGCACGGCATAGTGGTGCGGGTCGCGGGCGGTGGCGGTCTCGACCAGGATGTTGCAGTCACAGCGCAGGCCTTTTTCGGTCAGGCGGTGGTGCACCGCGCCGACGACCAGCGAAGCGTGGGCCGGCAGCTTGCCGGGGGCGATGTGCCGGTCGGTCAGCACCAGTTGGCTCTTGCCGGCGCGCACCGCTTCTTCGGCTTGATCGGCCATGTTGCGCACGGCGGCTTGCAGGCCGAGGCTCTCGTCATAGTTGAGGTCTATGACATGACGCTCGAAGCCCGGACGATCCAGAGTCATCAGCGCCCGCCATTTGGCCGGCGAGATCACTGGCGAGCTAAGGATGACGCGGGTGGCGTGATCGGACGACTCGGTGAAAATGTTGCGCTCGGCCCCCAGGCAGATCTCCAGGGACATGACGATCGCTTCCCGCAGCGGGTCGATCGGCGGGTTGGTGACCTGAGCGAACTGCTGGCGGAAGTAGTCATAGGGGGAGCGGATGCGCTTGGACAGCACGGCCATCGGCGTGTCGTCGCCCATCGAGCCGACCGCTTCCTGACCCTGCTCGGCCAGCGGGCGCAGCACCTGGTCACGCTCCTCGAAGGTGACCTGGAACATCTTCATGTACTGTTTGAGCTGGTCGGCATCGTAGCTGGCCACACCCTGATCGTCGGCCAGGGTCGCCTGAATGCGCACCGCGTTCTGCCGCAGCCACTGCTTGTACGGGTGGCGCGACTTGAGGCGATTGTCGATGTCGTCGGTGTTGAGCACCTGACCGGTTTCGGTATCCACCGCGAGAATCTGCCCAGGGCCGACCCGCCCCTTGGCGAGCACGTCTTCCGGCTGGTAGTCCCACACGCCGATTTCCGATGCCAGGGTGATGTAGCCGTTCTTGGTGGTCACCCAGCGCGCCGGACGCAGGCCGTTGCGATCGAGCAGGCAAACAGCGTAGCGGCCGTCGGTCAACACCACGCCGGCCGGGCCGTCCCACGGCTCCATGTGCATGGAGTTGTACTCGTAGAAGGCGCGCAGGTCGGCGTCCATGGTTTCGACATTCTGCCAGGCCGGCGGGATGATCATGCGCACGCCGCGGAACAGGTCGATGCCGCCGGTGACCATCAGCTCGAGCATGTTGTCCATGCTCGACGAGTCGGAGCCGACACGGTTGACCAGCGGACCCAGCTCGTCCAGATCGGGGATCAGCTCATTGGCGAACTTGGTGCGACGGGCCTGCGCCCAGTTGCGGTTGCCGGTGATGGTGTTGATCTCGCCGTTGTGGGCGAGGAAGCGGAATGGCTGCGCCAGCGGCCATTTCGGCAGGGTGTTGGTGGAGAAGCGCTGGTGGAACACGCAAATGGCGGTCTGCAGGCGCTCGTCACCCAGGTCTGGGTAGAACTGCTGCAGGTCGGCCGGCATCATCAGGCCTTTATAGATGATGGTCTTGGGCGAGAAGCTGCAGATGTAATGATCGGTATCGGCCGCATTGGCCACCGAGGAGCGGCGCCTCGCGCTGAATAGCTTGATCGCGAAGTCCTGATCGCTGAGGCCTTCGCCACCGACGAATACCTGCTCGATCTGCGGCAAGCGCTCCAGGGCCAAGCGCCCGAGCACGCTGGTGTCCACCGGCACCTTGCGCCAGCCGACCAGTTGCAGACCGGCAGCGAGGATTTCGCGATTCATATTCTCGCGAGCGACCTCGGCTTTGCCGGCATCCTGATTGAAGAACACCATGCCCACGGCGTATTGCTGCGGCAACTCGGCGCCAAAGTGATCCTTGGCCATGGCGCGGAGGAACAGATCCGGCTTCTGAATCAGCAGACCGCAGCCATCGCCTGTCTTACCGTCGGCGTTGATCCCGCCGCGGTGGGTCATACAGGTCAGAGCTTCAATCGCTGTTTGCAACAGGTGATGGCTCGCTTCGCCCTGCATATGGGCGATCAGGCCGAAGCCGCAGTTATCCTTGAACTCATCAGGATGGTACAGACCTGCTTTCATAGGGACTCTCACCAGATGCCTCTCATCAAGGCAATTACTTTCTAATTCAATCACTTACCAAGCGCGCAGGACTAAGCGCCAGCTTTGCGCAGGCAAAAGGGGGGTCATTGTACACAGCTGCCTGGGGGGTCACAAACCCCCGAGTGGCGATCAAGCGACACCTTATGTCGCTTAGATGAAAGGACAATACCATGCGGTCATGCTATCGACCGCATGGTCATCCTTGCCTAGCGCCCTAACAGCGTCAGCGTGCCCGCACATCCTGCTGGATGCTGGCGAAGCTCCGGGGCCAGGGCTTTCCGGCCTGCACCTTGGCCGGCAGACTCTTGATCGCCGCTTGTGCCGCATCGCGCGTGGCGAAACTGCCGTAGGTCACCACATACAGCGGCTGGCCTTGGTGCGCTTTCTTGAAATAGCGGTAATCGCCGCCTTGCTGGCGCACGAAGGCCTGAGCACTGCTCTCCGAGCGCGTTCCCAGTATCTGCAGCGCGTAGCGGCTGGCCGCCTGCCGACCGTACCAATCCGCCCCCGCGGGAACGGTGGCCGCTACCGCTTTCTCCGCAGGCTTTGCGGGCTTGGCGACAGGCTTGGTCACCGCGGCTGATGCAGGAGCTGGCGCCGGGCTCGGCTTGGACGCAGCAGGCACAACAGAAGCAGCCGCAACCACAGGATTTACCTTGGCCGCTGGAGCCCCCGATGCAGCCACTGGTGCTGCGGGAACAGGAGCGGCCGCCACAACAGGCGCTACCGGGTTGACCACAGGCGGCACCTGCGGCTCCACAGGCTCAGCCAAACCAGTCTCCTCGCCATCTGCCTGCCCCGCCACCTGAGCCAGCGGCTCACGAATGACCGGCTGTGCCTCACCCACAAGCGGCAGCGGCAATGGCTGTGCCGCACCGGCGAATTCGATGGCCGGACCACCCTGCGGCGCGGCCGTGACTTCCTGCGCCGCAACCGGCGCAGCGGGAGCGGCCGCCTCCAGCGGCAGCTGGGCCGCAACAGGCGCGACGGGCTCGACTGGCGAACCACCCTTCATCAGCCAGGCCACCGCCACCGCTACCGCCACCACCGTCAGCGCTAATAGATGTTTTTTGGGTAGCTTGAGGGCAAACCCAGCAGCCTGGGCCGAACCCCGCCGCACCAACATGGTATCGATCAGGGTCTCCCGCGCCACTTGATTGATCAGCCCCGGCCAGCCATCGGATTGCTGATGGATATCGGCCATCTGCTCATCAGACAGTAACTCGAGTCCCTGACCCGCACCCTCCAGGCGTTGAGCCAAATATTCCCGGGTCTCATCCTCACCGTAGGGCTGCAACTCGACGGCATGAAAACGCTCCTCGCCATCGGCCAGCAACTCGAGCCGTGGCAACAGCGACGAGTGCCCAAACAAGAACACATGCGGACGCCCTTCGGCACTGCCCGCTGCCAGCGCCAGCAGGGCATCGAGCGCGGAATCATCCAGCTGCTCGGCGTCATCGACAAGCAAATATACCTCTTGTCCCATTAACGCCAATTGTGCGACCTGGGCCAGGAGCGCGCGAACATCTGCTTGCGGCGAGCTCAACCCCTGGGCCACCTGACGCAGCAGCCCGCCGGCATCCATCGCCCCACGAGCCGAAAGCACCACGCTCTGCACCGCCTGCTTGTTGGTGCTGGCCACTAGCGCTTGGCGCAACAGCGTCTTGCCACTACCCTGCGGCCCAGTCACCGCCAGCAATAACTGGCTGTACCGGGCCAAGTGATGCAGCTGCCCCAGCACTGGCTTGCGCTGCGCCGGGAAAAACTTGAATCCCGGCACCCGGGCCGCGAAGGGATCGTGACTGAACTGATAGTGACTGAGGAAAGCCTCGTCGGCGTGCAAACTGGTCATGGTGCTCTCAATTAGTCTTAAAGCTGGTCCACCAACGCACGGTAATCCGCAGCCAAGGTGGCATCTAGAATCTCGCGAGGAAAATCGCCGGTCACGACGGCATCGCCCATCTGGCGTAGCAACACCAGACGTAAGCGCCCACCCTGCACTTTCTTGTCCACCGCCATGTACTTGAGAAAATGCTCGGCACTCATGTCTTCCGGCGGCACTACTGGCAACCCCGCACGCAGAAACAGACGGATTGCACGATCACGCTCAGCTGCGGCGATCCACCCCAAGCGCCTAGACATCTCCAGCGCCATGACGGTTCCCGCCGCCACCGCTTCGCCATGCAACCAAGCGCCATAGCCCTGATGGGCCTCAATGGCATGGCCGAAGGTATGGCCGAGATTGAGGATGGCCCGCAACCCCGACTCGCGCTCATCCACCCCGACGACACGCGCCTTGGCGGCACAAGAACGCTCGATGGCCGTGCTCAGCGCCTGCTGATCGAGCGCTCGCAACGCATCCATGTGCGTTTCCAGCCAGGCCAGGAAGGGTTCGTCACAGATCAAGCCATATTTGATGACTTCTGCCAGACCGGCAGACAGCTCGCGCGGCGGCAGTGTCGCCAGGGTGGCGGTATCGATGACCACCGCCTTCGGCTGGTAGAACGCCCCCACCATGTTCTTGCCCAGAGGGTGATTGATGCCGGTCTTGCCACCCACCGAAGAGTCCACCTGAGACAGCAAGGTGGTTGGCACTTGGATGAAGTCGACGCCACGCTGATAACAAGCCGCTGCGAAGCCGGCCATATCGCCGACCACCCCACCGCCCAACGCAATCACTGTCGTGCCACGCTCATGCCGAGCGCGCAGCAATCCATCGAAAATCAGCTGCAAGGTTTCCCAATTCTTGAACGCCTCGCCGTCTGGCAGAATCACTGTCGCCAGCTCAAACCCTTGTAACGCCGCGGTCAGCTTAGCCAGATAGAGCGGTGCGACGGTCTCATTGGTAACGATTGCAACTTGTCGCCCAGCAATGTGCCGCCCAAGCAGCTCCGCCCGAGCGAGCACACCCGCTCCGATGTAAATCGGATAGCTCCGTTCGCCAAGTTCGACCTGAAGAGTATGCATGCGGCCCCCACGGTAAAAAGGGCACTAGGATAGCGCAATTCCGTCTCCGCTTTAACGCGGCGGCAACGCTTGAAGACGCTCGAGGACTTCCTGCACCACCATACGTGGCGGGCGCTCGTCGGTCTCGATCACGATATCCGCGATCTCCCGGTAGAGCGGATCACGGATAGCCATCAAGTCGCGCAGAACTTTTCCTGGATTGGCCGTGCGCAAAAGCGGTCGATTCCGGTCCCGCGCAGTGCGGTCGAGTTGCTGTTCCACAGAGGTGTGCAGGTAAACGACCCGCCCCCCAGCATGCAGTGCCTGCCGGTTCTCTGGACGTAGCACCGCCCCGCCCCCCGTGGCCAGAACCACGCCGTCCAGCTCACAGAGCTCAGCAATGACCGCATGCTCGCGCTCACGAAAACCCTGCTCGCCTTCGACATCAAAGATCCAGGGGATATCAGCCCCCGTGCGCAGTTCAATCTCCTTGTCGGAATCCTTGAACGGCAACCTCAGCTCTTTCGCCAGCAACCGCCCGATGGTGCTTTTACCTGCCCCCATCGGGCCAATCAGAATCAAATTACGCACAAAATCACTGGCTCACAGCAATGGCCTGATTGTTCATGATACGCGGAGTCAGGAAGACCAGCAGCTCGGACTTCTTATTCTGCACAACATCGCGCCTAAACAGTCGACCAAGGAAGGGCAGGTCGCCGAGAAACGGCACCTTGTCGACGGACGTGGTCTGGGTGTTGGAAAACACCCCGCCGATCACGATAGTCTCTCCGTCGGCCACCAACACCTTGGCATTGACCTCATTTTTGTTGATCGCGGGAACCCCCCCCGTAGACGCCACGACCGAAAAGTCCGGGGCATCCTTGGTAACCTTGACCTCCATGATGATTCGGTTATCCGGCGTGATTTGCGGCGTAACCTCTAGCGACAGCGCCGCCTCTTTAAAGGAAGTACTGGTTGCACCGCTGGAACTGGCTTCTTGGTAGGGCACTTCGGAACCTTTCAGGATTTTGGCAGTTTCCTTATCCGATGTGACCACCTTCGGTTGCGACACGACCTCGCCGTTGCCGGTCTTTTCCATGGCCGACAGTTCCAGATCGAGAATGGTGTTGTCGGTGATAAATCCCAGATTCAATCCGGAGCTTGCCCCGGTGGCACCTAGATCGACAAAGGTCCCAGCATCGATTTCCAAAGGGTCACTGTTCTTGACTAGACTGTTCGAGCCGCCGACCACAAAGTTATTGTCGCCAACACTCACGCCACGCCACTCAACCCCGAGCGACTTGTCGTAATCGACATTGGCCTCGACGATGCGCGCCTCGATCATCACCTGGCGCACCGGGATATCCAATTGCGACACGATGCGCCGCAGCTCATCGAGCTTATCCTGAGTCTGGTAGGCGATAATGCTGTTGGTGCGATCATCCACCGTAATGGAACCACGCTCATCTTTACTGGCATCGCCACTAGTGACCGACTGGAACAGCTTGGCGATATCGGCCGCCTTGGCATAGTTGACTTGAATCAGCTCGCGGCGCAGCGGCGCAAGCTCGGCAATTTGCTTCTGCGACTCCAGCTCTTGGCGCTCACGCGCAGCAATTTCATCAGCCGGAGCAACCAGCAGAACGTTGCCCACCTTGCGCTTGTCCAACCCCTTGGTTTTCAACACCAGATCAAGCGCCTGGTCCCACGGCACATTTTGCAGACGCAAAGTGATATTGCCCTGTACGGTATCACTGGCCACCAAGTTCAGATCAGTGAAGTCGGCGATCAACTGCAGCACCGAACGCACATCGATATCCTGGAAATTCAACGAAAGCTTCTCGCCGTTGTAGGCGAAGCTCTCGGCCTTGCGTTTCTCAACATCCTGCTGATTCAGCGGCTTGATGCTGACGGTCAACTTGTTGTCAGCTTGATAGGCCAAGTAGTCATAGAAGCCCGTTGGCTCAATGGTGATACTGGCTTTATCCGCCCCCCCCGCAGCACTGACGAACTGCACAGGCGTCGCAAAATCCTTGACATCCAGACGGACCCGGAGGCTTTCAGGCAATTGCGTTTTGGCGAAATCCAGGCGGATCTTGCCACCTTGCTCTTGAATATCCGGGCTTACCGAAGGATCGGACAGCTCGATCACTACATTGCCCTCACCCTGCTCGCCCCGCTGAAAGTCAATATTGCGGATAACCCGCCCTGAAGGTGCATAGCTTTTCTTGGCAACTATGGGTGCCGACGGCGCCACGCGCGATACCGGCGCAGCGTTGGAGCTCTCACCAACCACCACATAAAGGGCATTACCTTCGGTGCGCGTGCTATAGGGGGCCAGGGTGGTGAGATTGATGATCAGCCGGGTACGATCCTTGGCCTCCACCACCGTAACGCTGCGAGCATTACCAACGCCCAGCTCGCGATTCTTTGTGCCAAGGCCGTTCTTCACCCCCGGAAGATCCAGCGCGATGCGCGCCGGCTGTTCGATGGTATAACCACGTGGCGCAGCCACTGGCTCATCAAACGCCAGTTTGAGCTCCACCCGATCCCCCGGCAAAGCAGCCACATCAAGTGCCTGCAGATTTGCCGCCAGCAAAGCCGGCGACAGAAGCGCCGCAAGAAAAGAAACGCAGAGGCGCGAAAGAGAGCTCTTCATTCTCAGATTCCGTTGTGCAGACCGGTAATTATTTTTCATTTCCCCACCCCAACCTTAAGAGCGCTCTTTGAGAGAGAGACTTCGCGGTCGCTCCAACCAGCCACCTTCACCATCCGGGACTATCTCGACCACATCTACTTTCGCTTCGCTGATCGCGATAATGCGACCATTGTTGCGCCCCAAGTAATCGCCAACCCTGACCCGATGCACCCCCCCTGCACCGCTAATCAAGGCATACATTCCTCCATCATTAGAGAGGGTACCGACCATTTCGAAGACTTCGATGTTGAAGCCCTCCAAAAATTGTTTTACCCGGGTTTCATCGGGCTTGATTTCCTTTGACCCCTTCGGCCGACTGACCAGATCAATCTTCACCGGCGGCTGGAATGGACTGCGCAACGCCGCCGCACTATAAGTAAAAGCCTCATAGGGCTGAAATTTCGGCAGCGGCTCAATTGAGCCCTTGGGGCGAGCACGAACTTCATCCATGTAAGTTTGCAAATCCGTAAAGTCTCCGCTAGATCCGCAACCTACCAGACCGCACAGCATCAAACCATACAAAGCAAGATGGGAGCTCTTCACTTCTGCAGCCCCTTGTCGTTATAACGGTAAGTTTTCGCCAGAATATTCATGCGCAACTTTGTCGAACTATCTGCACTGACCGGCTTAATCTCGAAATCATGCAACGTCACAATACGCGGTAGGCTGGAGACGCCACTTACAAACGTCGCCAGGTCATGATAAGAACCCACCACCGATATCTGGATAGGCAATTCGATATAGAACTGCTGAGCGACCTCCGGTAGAAGCTTGATCTCCTCAAACTCAAGACCACTACCCAGCCCCGTGCGCGTGATATCCTCAAGCAAACCAGGGACTTCCGTATCACTTGGCAATTGCCGCAGAAGAGCGCCGAAAGAAATCTCCATCTCTTTCATCTGTTCTTTGTAAGCCTCGAGGTTGGCTGCCTGGAACGCCTTTGAGGAAAACTGTTCTTTTAGCGCCACCTCTTCAGCACGTCGTTGATCCAGCTGAGCCTCAAGATCTTTGAGGTGAAAGTTATAACCAAGAGCCAACACAACTATCAGCAGCAAAATACATACAATTACTTTGACCGCGGCAGGCCATGCACCCAGGTTATTAACATCAAGGTCATTGATATCAATTTTCCGCAAACTTTCTAGCGAGTCGGCAAAGCTCATTTCTTGGCTCCTTCCGCTTCAACCGATGGCTGAGTTTGCTGAACCGTCAACTGAAAGACATTTGCCTGATCCAAGGCGCCAGCAGTTACAGCCTTAACAGCGGTGAGGTTCGGCGCATCCAACCAATCAGAGGCATCCAGGTTGCGCATGAGATTGGACACGCGATTGTTCGACTCCGCCGCGCCTTCAATTGCGATGCCTTTCCCCTTCATGCTGAGCGAGGTGAAATAAACACCATCCGGCAAGGTACGCGCCAGTTGATCAAACACGCGGCCAATAATCGAGCGGTTGCCCTGCAAATCCTGAATGATCTTCATCCGCTCAAGTAGTTGTTGCCGGCGAGTCTTCAGCTCACTGATTTCTTTGATGCGCGCATCCAAAACCGCAATCTCCTTGCGGATGAAGTCATTTCGAGCATTTTGCTGCTCTATCGCCGAATTAAGATATTGATCGCCAAGAAATACGACACCAGCAGCAAGAACCAAGACACCCGCGAGAGTCGCAAGAAATCGCTGCTTACGCTCCTCACGCAGTTGTTCACGCCAAGGCAGTAGGTTTATGCGCGCCATCAGTCGAAACTCCTCATCGCCAGACCACACGCAATCATCAAGGCCGGAGCATCGCTAGCCAAAGCCCCAGCATTGACCTTGCTGCTAAGCGCCATATCGGCAAACGGATTGGCCACCAGCGTCTGGGTACCGATCTTCTGCTGGATCAGCCGATCCAGATCGGGAATGGAGGCAGTTCCGCCCGCCAGGAGGATGTAATCCACATCATTGAATTGGCCAGCCGCGAAGAAAAACTGCAACGAGCGTGAAACCTGCTGCACCACAGCGTCCTTGAATGGCTGCAGAACCTCACTCTCATAGTCGTCCGGCAGACCGCCTTGCTTCTTAGCAAGGCCCGCTTCTTCGACTGACAAGCCATAACGACGCTGAATCTCGTCAGTCAGCTGCTTACCACCAAACAGCTGCTCGCGGGTATAGATGGTGCGGCCGTTATGCAGAACGCTCAGAGTGGTCATGGTGGCACCAATGTCCACGACTGCCACCGTCAATTCTTCGTGATCATTACCGAATTGCGGAGCCAGCAGGCCGTAAGCCCGTTCGAGAGCATAGGCCTCGACATCGACGACCTTAGCCGTCATGCCCGACAAGGCCAGGGCCGCCTCACGCACCTCGACATTCTCCTTGCGGCAGGCGGCAAGCAACACATCCACCCGCTCAGGGTTGCGGGCCGAAGGGCCCTGAACCTCGAAATCGATGGCGACTTCTTCAAGCGGATAAGGAATGTACTGGTCAGCTTCGATTTTCAGCTGATTCTCCAGCTCATCATCGGAAAGCCCCGCATCCATCTCGATGGTTTTGGTGATCACAGCAGAACCCGCCACCGCCACCACGGCGGTTTTCACACCGGTCTTGGCCTTGACCAGGACGCGGGTCAAGGCCTGCCCGACCCCCTCCAGCTCGGCGATGTTCTTCTCGACCACTGCATTTGGGGGAAGGGGCTCAACGGCGTATGCCTCTACCTTGTAGCGGCTTCCTGAGCGACTCAATTCCAAGAGCTTGACTGAGGTCGAACTGATATCTATCCCCAGAAGCGTATTCGCTTTCTTATTGAAGAGCCCTAGCACGACCGTTTTCCTATTGACATCCGCGACTTACGGACTATTTATGTTTTTTCACATTAAATAACAGTCTTGACATAAGCGCAAATAGCTACCTCACAAAAAAAGCGCTTATAATGTGAACGATTTTCCCCTTTTCGCTTTACCCTGCGTTCAACCCGTTCTTTTACTTGGAAATCCACAAGTTTTGATGCGCCTGCTGAAATTCTTCTGGTGGCTCTGCGTCACCGTTTTTTGTGGGCTGCTGCTCAGTTTCAGCGGCGCCTATCTTTATCTGAGTCCCGGACTCCCGTCTGTCGAGTCGCTCCGCAGCATCCAACTGCAGATCCCCCTCCGGGTCTACAGCAGCGATGCCAAGCTGATTGCCGAGTTCGGCGAGATGCGGCGCTCCCCCATCCGCTTCGCGGATATTCCCCCAGATTTCATCACGGCGCTACTGTCCGCCGAGGATGATAATTTCGCGAATCATTATGGCGTCGATTTGACCAGTCTGATGCGTGCCGCCACGCAATTATTAAAGAGCGGGCAGATTCAAACCGGTGGCAGCACGATCACCATGCAAGTGGCGAAGAACTACTTCCTCACCAGCGAACGCAGCTTCTCGCGCAAGATCAGCGAGATCCTGCTGGCCCTGCAAATCGAGCGAGAACTGAGCAAGGACGAGATTCTCGAGCTGTACGTCAACAAGATCTACCTGGGCAACCGAGCCTATGGCATCGAGGCGGCCGCACAGGTGTATTACGGCAAGTCGATCCGCGACCTCAGCCTTGCGCAGATGGCGATGATTGCCGGCCTGCCAAAGGCGCCTTCACGCTTCAACCCGCTGGTCAACCCGACGCGCAGCAAGGAGCGCCGCGACTGGATTCTCGGGCGCATGTACAAACTCGGCAAGATCGACGAGGCACGCTACCAGGCGGCACTGAATGAGCCCATCGACGCCAGCTACCATGTCCCGACCCCGGAGTTGAATGCTCCTTACGTGGCCGAGATGGCCCGCGCCGAGATGGTCGGCCGCTATGGCAGCGAGGCCTACACCGAGGGCTTCCACGTCACCACCACGGTGCCGAGCCATCTACAGGAGGCGGCCAATACCGCCGTACGCCAGGGGTTGATCAGCTACGACCAGCGTCACGGCTATCGCGGCCCGGAAACCCGCCTGCCGGGCATGACCCGGGAAACCTGGCAACTCGAACTGGCCAAACAGAAGTCCATCGGCGGCCTCGAGCCAGCCATCGTCACCCAGGTAGAAAAGAGCGGCATTCTCGTGTTGACTCGCAGCGGCCAGGAGGAAACTATCGCCTGGGACAGCATGAAATGGGCCCGCCCCTTCCTCAACACCAACAGCCTCGGACCGCGCCCGCAGCAGCCCGGCGATGTCGTGCAGATCGGCGACTTGATTCGCGTGCAGCGCCAGCAGGACGGCACCCTGCTGTTTAGCCAGATCCCCGCGGCGCAGAGTGCACTGGTTTCCCTCGACCCACAGAATGGCGCCATTCGCGCGCTGGTCGGCGGTTTCTCCTTCGAGCAGAGCAATTACAACCGCGCCGCCCAGGCCAAGCGCCAGCCTGGCTCCAGCTTCAAGCCCTTCATCTATAGCGCCGCCCTGGATCGCGGCTACACCGCCGCAACCCTGGTGAATGACGCCCCCATCGTATTCGTCGACGAATACCTGGATCAGGTCTGGCGACCGAAGAATGACACCAACACCTTCCTCGGACCGATCCGCCTGCGCGAGGCGCTCTACAGGTCACGCAACCTGGTGTCGATTCGCCTGCTGCAGGCCATCGGCATCGAGTATGCGCTGAACTACATCGAGCATTTCGGCTTCAACAAGCAGGAGCTGCCGCGCAACTTCTCCCTCGCCCTGGGCACTGCCAACCTCACCCCACTGGAGATCGCCGGCGGCTGGAGCGCATTTGCCAATGGTGGTTACAAGGTCCAGCCCTATCTGGTCGAACAGATCAACAGCCGCAATGGCGATTCGCTGTATATCGCCAATCCCGCCAGCGTGCCGCATGACACCTCGGTCGCCCCACAAGTGCCCATTCCGCAGACTGTCGCCAGTGCGACGCTAAGCTCCCCCGCCGACCCAGGCAGCGCCAGCTCGCAGCCAGTCGTTGCCGAGCGGATCCTCGATGCCCGCACCGCCTACATCATGACCAGCATGCTGCAGGACGTGATCAAGCGCGGTACCGGACGGCGCGCCCTGGTCATGGGTCGCAGCGATCTGGCCGGCAAGACCGGCACCACCAACGAGTCCAAGGACAGCTGGTTCTCCGGCTACAACGCCGACTACCTCACCACCGTCTGGGCCGGCTTCGATCAGCCGGAAAGCCTGGGTCGCCACGAATTCGGCGGCACCGTAGCCCTGCCGATCTGGATGGACTACATGAGCGCCGCCCTCAAGGACAAACCGGCACATTTACCGACGGAGCCGGAAGGCCTGCTCACCCTGCGCGTCGACCCACTCAGCGGCCGCGCCGCCACCCCAGGCACTCCCAATGCCTACTTCGAGCTGTTCAAGAGCGAGGATTCGCCGCCGCCGATGAGCGAGCTGGAGCCCGGCAGCAGCATTCCTGGTAGCCCGCTGCCGGCCGACGACGCGGCCCCCATCGACCTGTTCTGAGCTCGCTGCAAATAGCGCCCAATAAAAAGCCCCGCATCGGCGGGGCTTTTTATTACATCTCAGCAGTCAGGCCTTGAACACCTCATCCACCGAGTTCAGCGGATAGTGCGCCGGATATGGCAAGGTCGCCACACCGCTCTCGATCGCCGCTTTCGCCACGGCATCGCAAACCACGTTGATCAGACGCACATCCATCGGCTTGGGAATGATGTAGTCGCGACCGAACTCCAGCTTGATGCCACCGTAAGCGTCGCAGACCTCCTGCGGCACCGGTAGTTTGGCCAGATCGCGCAAAGCCAGGGCGGCGGCGATCTTCATCTCTTCGTTGATACGGGTCGCGCGTACGTCCAGCGCGCCACGGAAGATAAAGGGGAAGCCGAGCACGTTGTTGACCTGGTTCGGGTAGTCCGAACGACCGGTGGCCATGATCACGTCGCTGCGGGTGGCCTTGGCCAGCTCCGGCTTGATTTCCGGGTCCGGGTTCGAGCAGGCAAACACGATCGGATCGGCCGCCATGCGCTTGAGGTCATCCGCACTCAACAGGTTGGCGCCGGACAGGCCAACGAACACGTCGGCACCGTCGAGCGCTTCGGACAGGGTACGCTTGTCGGTCTCGTGGGCGAACACCGCCTTGTATTGGTTGAGGTCGTCGCGGCCGGCATGGATCACGCCCTTGCGATCGACCATCAGGATGTTCTCGACCCTCGCGCCCATGCTCACCAGCAGCTTCATGCAGGAGATCGCTGCAGCGCCGGCGCCCAGGCACACCACCTTAGCGTTGGCCAGGGTCTTGCCGACGATTTCCAGGGCGTTGAGCATGCCGGCGGCGGTGACGATCGCCGTGCCGTGCTGGTCATCGTGGAACACCGGGATGTCGCACTGCTCGATCAGCGCACGCTCGATCTCGAAGCATTCCGGCGCCTTGATGTCTTCCAGGTTGATGCCGCCGAAGGTGATGGAGATGCGTTTGACGGTATCGATGAAGGCCTGCGGACTTTCCGAGTCGACTTCGATGTCGAACACATCGATACCGGCGAAGCGCTTGAACAGCACGCCCTTGCCTTCCATGACCGGCTTGGAAGCCAGCGGGCCAAGGTTGCCGAGACCAAGAATCGCGGTGCCATCGGAGATCACTGCGACCAAATTGCCCTTGCCGGTGTACTTGAAGGCCAGCTCAGGATCGCGGGCAATTTCACGTACCGGTTCAGCCACACCCGGGCTGTAGGCCAGCGACAGATCGCGGGCAGTGGCGGTGGGCTTGGTCAGCTCGACGCTCAGTTTCCCCGGACGCGGGTGGGCGTGATAGTCGAGAGCGGCAGTTTTCAGATCAGACATAAATGGCAATCCCGCTTTTTTGTGCTGTTGAACAAACAGGCGGCCGAGCATACGCAAAGTGCTGCTGACCCACAAGGCAGGATTGTCCGACAAGTCAATCCTTCTAATGAACTACTTTCAACCAGTCTCCAGGCGATGGTTGACCGCTTGGATACTGGTGATTGAGCAGGCGCAGATTGGCCTCGGCATCGCGGGATAACGGGCTGTCCTTGGCCAGTTCGGCGAAGCTCTGACCGGCCTTGGCACGCACCAATTGCAGGCGCATCGGCTGGGCCAGTTTGCGCTCATCGGCAGTCAGCGGATGAAAGCTCTTGATGGTCTGTAGGAACTGATCATCCACGCCTTCCAGCGAAGCGCCCCCCTTCACCGCCGCGACGAAGAGGAAGGCCTTGCTGTCCTTGAAGATCACCGCGACACGCTTGGCCGGCCGCCCCGGGATGACCCCGGTGTAGCCCTGCAGCCCTGCCTGCTGCAGCGGCTCCGCTTGTGCCAAGCGTTGGCCGCCGAGACGGGCCTGGAGAAACGCCTCCGGCGTGTCCTTGGCGCGATCCAGTTGCATGGCGATCAAAGCCTGGCGATCGGCGCTCACAGCGATCAGCGCCTCGGGACGATTATCCATGGACCAACCCTGCGGAGCGCTAAGAGTGAAACCCAGGCCGGCATGGTAGAAACTCTGCCCGCGGCGCACGCCGGTGGCTTCCGAGTCGCCGAACGGCAAGCCCTGCAGATGCTGAAGGAACACCTCGCGATTGGTTTGCTGGCCGCCAGCGCCGGCCAGCGCACGCGCCGGCCCGACCGCTTGCTGCAGGCGCCGGTCGTTGTCCGGATGGGTATCGAACACGCCGTGATAACCGCTGGTCGGCACCGCCTGGCCGCGCCTGGTCGCCTGATCGCGGGCAAAGTCCTCCTGGCTCTTCAGCACCTTGACCACCTCGACCATCGCCTGCGGATCGTAGCCGCTGCGCGCCAGGTATTGCGCACCGAGGCTGTCGGCCTGCAATTCCATGTCGCGGCCGTAACCGCGCACCATCGCGGTGCCGAGCACATTGGTCAGATCACCGGCGGCACCGACCCCGGTACCGATCGCCACCGCCTGACCGAGCATACCCCAGGCCATCGACTGGCTCTGCTGCTGCACGCCGTGCCGTGCCGTGACGTGGCCGACCTCATGACCGAGCACCGCAGCCAATTCGGCTTCGGAATTGAGGTAGGCGAGCAGCCCGCGATGGATATAGATGTAGCCACCAGGCAGGGCGAAGGCATTGATGTCGGCGCTATCGATCACCGTGAATTGATACTTCAGGTTATCGCGATGACTATACCGGGCGACACGTTCACCAACCTGCTGCACGTAGGCTTGCAGTTTCTCGTCGGCGTAACGCGGGTATTCCTTGCCGATGTCCTGACTGGCGCGACGACCGAGGTCGAGCTCCTGCTGCTCGCTCATCATCACGAAATTGCTTTCGCCGGTGGCGGGATTGGTCGCGCAGCCGGCCAGCGTCGCGGCCAACAGCACCAGCAGCACAAGGAACTGCAGCTTCATGGCAACACCTCGAGCATCGCCGCATCGGTCAAAGGCAGCATCCAGCGTGCCTGCCCAGGTTTTACGCCGCCGCGCCGAGCGCGGTCAATCACCCAGCCGCGCGCCTCGATACGCCGCCCACTCAGCGCCTGCAGCGCCGGCAGGTCGAAACGCGTCAGCTGCTTGGGCGCAATATGCAGCACCAGCGGCCCGTCCAGCTCCAGCCACAGACCGCCGCGATTACGCTCGATCCCAACCACCCGAGCGCGGATCAAAGCGAAGCCGCCAGCCTGCAGCTGCTGCGGACTCTGCACCGGCGCCTGCCGCCACAGCCCGCGCCCGGCCTGCCGCGCTTCGGCCTCGGCGGCGTGCTGGCAAACCACCAGCGCGGTATTCGGCGCCACCGCCACCTGATAGCCGAGCCCAGCCGCCAACAGTTCGGCCTCCAGGTTACGCCCACGTGCGTCGTAAGCGTGCGCCAGGATGCGGCCGTAGTGATCTTTGGCCTGTTGGCCGAGGCGCAGGCCGACCCGATTATCGTTGGCCGCCACCAGTTCCTGCAGACGCCGACGCGCCGTTTCGGCAAATGGCTCGGTGGAACGCCCTTGATGCGCCAGCTCGGGTGCATTCAGACCGATCAAGCGCACGCTGCGGCCATCTTCGAGCTTCAGAGTGTCGCCGTCGACCACCCGCTGCACCTTGAAGCTCGGCAGTTGGCCCGGCAGCGGACAGCCTGCTTGGGCCAGCGGAAGCCAAGCGACAGAAACGAAAAAGGCGCCCACCAGGGACGCCTTTTTCACTTGCGCGGGAAAACCCATAGGGCCTTCGCGGGGCAGTCGGCTTATTTGCTGCCGAACACACCGAAGCGCTGCTTGAAGCGGTCGATACGGCCGCCGGTGTCGAGCATCTTCTGCTTGCCGGTGTAGAACGGGTGGCACTCGGAGCAGACGTCGAGGCTCAGGTTCTTGCCCAGGGTGGAGCGGGTCTTGATCACGTTACCGCAGCTGCAGGTAGCTTCGATCGCGACGTAATTCGGATGGATATCGGCTTTCATGGTGCATTCCTCAGGACTGGCATGCCGCCACTCGACACCATTGTCGGGTACCGCACGCAATTAGGCGGCGGATAATACCAGAGCGCCGCGACGACGCAAGCAGGGCGCAGCGCCGGTCGTCGCGCATCACCATGCTAAGATCGCGCGGTCCCCTCTGGAGCCCTCGCGTGTCCGACGCCCATTCGCCCGACGTCATCCTGCGCCTCGCCCTGCCCTCGCCGCTGCGCCGCCTGTTCGACTACCGCGCCCCGCCCGGAGTGGCGCGCGCGCAGCTGCAGCCGGGCATGCGCCTGCGCGTGCCGTTCGGCCGCCGCGAGCTGATCGGCATCCTGATCGAGGTCAGTGACCGCAGCGAGGTGCCGGCCGCCAAACTCAAGCCGGCGCTGGAACTGCTCGACGCCCGCGCGCCGTTGCCGCCGGCGCTGTTCAAGCTGTGCCTGTGGACCGCGCAGTATTACCAGCACAGCCTCGGTGACACCCTCAGCTGGGCGCTGCCGGTGCTACTGCGCCAGGGCGAGCCGGCGGAAGCGCGGCAGGAACGCTTCTGGCACCTGGCCGCGGGCGCCAGCCTCGACGACCCGCGCCTCGCCCGCGCGCCACGCCAGCGCCAAGCCCTGGCGACCATCGCCCAGCATCCGCACGGCGTCGCCCAGCAACTGCTCAGCCAGCTGCAGCTCAACCGCGACAGCCTGGAGCTGCTGCGCGAGAAGGGTCTGGTGCACATCGAGGTGCGCCGCCACGCCAGCAGCGAGCGGCCCACGCGCTGGCTGGCGCAGCCGGAACTGCCGCTCAACCCGGAGCAGAGCGCCGCGGCCGAGGCGGTACGGGCCGGCTTCGGGCGCTTCCATGCCTTCCTCCTCGCCGGGGTGACCGGCAGCGGCAAGACCGAGGTCTATCTGCAGCTGATCCGCGAGACCCTGGAGGCAGGCAAGCAGGCGCTGGTGCTGATCCCCGAGATCAACCTCGGCCCGCAGACCCTGGCGCGCTTCGAAAAGCGCTTCAACGCGCGCATCGCCCTGCTGCATTCCAACGTCAACGACCGCGAACGCCTGGACGCCTGGCTGGCGGCGCGCGACGGCGAGGCCGACATCATCATCGGTACCCGCTCGGCGCTGTTCACGCCGATGCAAAGGCCCGGGTTGATCATCATCGACGAGGAACACGACGCCTCCTATAAACAGCAGGAAGGCCTGCGCTACCACGCCCGCGACCTGGCCCTGGTGCGCGCGCGGCAGGACAACGTGCCGATCCTGCTCGGCTCGGCCACGCCGTCGCTGGAGAGCCTGCACAATGCCCACAACGGCCGCTACGCCCTGCTCAAACTGACCCAGCGCGCCGGCGGCGCCCAGCAGCCGCGCTTCCTGCGCCTGGACGTGAAGAGCCGGCCGCTCGACTCGGGGCTCTCCGGGCCGATGCAGCAGGCGATCGCCCAGACCCTGGCGGCCGGCCAGCAGGTGCTGGTGTTCCTCAACCGCCGCGGCTTCGCTCCGACCCTGCTGTGCCACGACTGCGGCTGGCTGTCCGGCTGCCCGCGCTGCGATGCGCGGATGACCGTGCACCAGCGCAGCAACGAATTACGCTGCCATCACTGCGGTCACGTCGAAGCGCGCCCGCACAGCTGCCCGAAGTGCCAGCGCCTCGACCTGCGCCCGGTCGGCGCCGGCACCGAGCGCGCCGAAGAACGCCTGGGCATCCTCTTCCCCGACTACCCGGTGCTGCGCGTCGACCGCGACAGCACCTCGCGCAAGGAGGCGATGGCCCAGCTGTTCGCCACCATCCAGCGCGGCGAACCGTGCATCCTGATCGGCACGCAGATGCTCGCCAAGGGCCACCACTTTCCACGCGTCACCCTGGTGGCGATCCTCGATGCCGACGGCGGCCTGTTCTCCGCCGACTTCCGCGCCAGCGAGCGCATGGCCCAGCTGATCGTCCAAGTCGCCGGGCGCGCCGGGCGCGCCGAGGAGCCGGGCAAGGTGATCATCCAGACCCACCTGGCCGAGCATCCGTTATTGGTGCAGCTGACCGAGCAGGGCTACTTCGCCTTCGCCGAGCAGGCCCTAGCCGAACGCCGCAGTGCCGGCCTGCCGCCCTTCGCCCACCTCGCCCTGCTGCGCGCCGAGGCGCACAAGCCGGGTCAGGCCGAGGGTTTTCTCGATCAGGCCTGCAGCCTGGCCGAACGGCTGCTGGATGAGCGGCGGCTCGGCGGCATCGAGCTGCTCGGCCCGGTGCCGGCGCCGATGGAACGCCGCGCCGGCCGCTACCGCGCACAGCTGTTGCTGCAGGCCAGCGCCCGCGCGCCGCTGCATCGCCTGCTCGGCGCCTGGCTGCTGGAACTGGAACAACTGCCCAGCGGCCGCGCGGTGCGCTGGTCGCTGGATGTCGACCCGATCGACCTGTTTTAACCCACCGCGGCCGCGCCACAGCGGTTGGCAAGCCCGGAACGGCCACGGATAATGCCCAGTTTTCAACCAGCGCCCAGGCGCCGCCGCCCGCCGGCAGGAAGAACCGACATGAAAGACCTCGTTCGTCAGCTGATCCAGCAAGCACTCACCCGTCTCGCCGAGGACGGCGTGCTGCCGCAGGGGCTCACTCCGGCCATTCAGGTGGAAAACACCAAGGACAAGACCCACGGCGATTTCGCCAGCAACATCGCCCTGATGCTGGCCAAGCCGGCCGGGCTGAAGCCGCGCGAACTGGCCGAGAAGCTGGTCGCCGCGCTGCCGCAGGACGCGCAGATCAGCAAGGTGGAGATCGCCGGCCCGGGCTTCCTCAACTTCTACCAGGACAGCGGTGGCCTCGCCGCGCGCCTGGACGCCGCGTTCGCCGATGCCCTGCTCGGCGTGCGCAAGGCCGGCCCGGCGCAGCGCGTGGTGGTCGACCTGTCCGCGCCGAACCTGGCCAAGGAGATGCACGTCGGCCACCTGCGCTCAACCATCATCGGCGACGGCGTGGCTCGGGTGCTGGAGTTCCTCGGCGACACGGTGATCCGCCAGAACCACGTCGGCGACTGGGGTACCCAGTTCGGCATGCTGCTGGCGTACGGCATGGATCTCCCCAAGGGTTTTAGATCCAAGGAGCTTTCTGACTTAGAAGGTTTCTACCGTGCAGCCAAGCAGCGCTTCGATCAGGAGCCCGAATTTGCTGAGCGTGCGCGCCAGCTCGTAGTGGAACTACAGGCCGGTAAAGAAGCGTGCTTAAGCGTTTGGCGGGAATTCAATGAAACGTCCCTGAGCCATTGCCAAGAGATATACGATCGCCTCGATGTGAACTTGACCAGGGCCGACGTCAAGGGCGAAAGCGCCTATAACGACGACCTCGCCCAGGTCATCGTCGACTTGCAGGCCAAGGGCCTGCTCACCGAGAGCGACGGCGCCCAGTGCGTGTTCATGGACGAGTTCAAGAACGCCGAGGGTAACCCGCTGCCGCTGATCGTGCAGAAGGCCGGCGGCGGCTACCTGTACGCCACCACCGACCTGGCCGCCATGCGCTACCGTGCCAACGTGCTGCACGCTGACCGCGTGCTGTACTTCGTCGACCAGCGCCAGGCCCTGCACTTCCAGATGGTCTTCGCAGCCGCGCGCCTTGCCGGCTTCGTCCCCGCAACCATGCAACTGGAACACATGGGCTTCGGCACCATGAACGGCGCCGATGGCCGGCCGTTCAAGACCCGCGACGGTGGCACGGTGAAGCTGATCGACCTGCTCGAGGAAGCCGAGACCCGCGCCTACGCCCTGGTCAAGGGCAAGAATCCCGAGTTGGACGACGCCGAGCTGCGGCAGATCGCCCGCGTAGTGGGCATCGCCTCAGTGAAGTACGCCGACCTGTCCAAGCACCGCACCAGCGACTACAGCTTCAACTTCGAGCAGATGCTCAGCTTCGAGGGCAACACCGCGCCCTACCTGCTGTACGCCTATACCCGCGTGGCCAGCGTGTTCCGCAAGCTGGGCAAGGACTTCGCCGAAGCCGACGGGCAGATCGACCTGCAGGCCGCGCAGGAGCTCGAACTGGCCGCCAAGCTGGCGCAATTTGGCGAGGTGCTGGCCAACGTCGCCGAGAAAGGCGTGCCACACCTGCTGTGCACCTACCTGTACGATCTGGCCGGGCTATTCTCCAGCTTCTATGAGCACTGCCCGATTCTTGCCGCCGCCGACCAGGCCACCCAACAGAGCCGCCTGCGTCTGGCCGCACTGACCGGCCGTACCCTCAAGCAAGGCTTGGAACTGCTTGGCCTGGACACCCTGGAACGCATGTAACGGACTATGGCGACCAAGAAAAAACCTGCCCCCAAGCGCGGCGCCAGCCGCTATCAGGCGCCCGCGAAGAAGCCCGTGCCCGGCTGGGTGTGGCTGGCCTGCGGTCTGGCCGTCGGCGCCTTCCTGATGCTGCTGGCCAAGCTCGAGCCGGGCCGCGACGAGGTCAAGCGCAGCAAGCCGGAGACCGCCCAGCAGGCAACGGGTGGCAAACCCGCCGGCAAGCCGGCGCCGGCCACCCCGACCCCGCCGCCGCAGGTGAAGCCGAAGTACGATTTCTACACCCTGCTGCCGGAGTCCGAGGTGATAGTGCCGCCCGAGGCGGTGCCGGAGCAGACACCGCCGGCGCCGACCCCGCAGGAGCTGGCCAAGGCCGACGCCGCGCGCGCCGAGGCGGCGCTCAAGGGCGAAACCCCGCCGCCGCTGCCGGTGGCGGTGAAAGCCGCCAGCACCCAGTACTTTCTCCAGGCCGGCTCGTTCCGCAAGCAGGCCGACGCCGAGAAGGTCCGCGCGCAGATCGCTCTGCTCGGCCAGGCGGTGCAGCTGGAATCCGGCACGGTGCGCGAGGAAACCTGGTACCGCGTGCTGGTCGGCCCGTTCAGCAACCGCGAGCAGCTGACCCAGGCGCAGAAGCAACTGGCCGGCAGCGGCTTCAGCAACTTGTTGCTGCAGCAGCGCCGGAGCCGCTGAGCCCCCGTCGCCGTCTGGATTTCCAGCCGGCGGCAATCCGCTGTTACAGCCATTAGCTCCCACCCGCAGCCTGCCGGTTGAAATGCCGGCAGGACTCCCCCATATGATTCTCCATTAGGGCATTCCGCCCCGCTGCGTGGAGATCCACCCCTTGACCACCATCGTTTCAGTCCGCCGCCAAGGCAAAGTCGTCATGGGCGGCGACGGCCAGGTTTCCCTCGGCAACACCGTGATGAAAGGCAACGCCAAGAAGGTCCGCCGCCTCTACCACGGCCAGGTCATCGCCGGTTTCGCCGGTGCCACCGCGGATGCCTTCACCCTGTTCGAGCGTTTCGAGGGTCAGCTGGAGAAACATCAGGGCCATCTGGTGCGCGCCGCCGTCGAGCTGGCCAAGGAGTGGCGCACCGACCGTTCGCTGAGCCGCCTGGAAGCCATGCTGGCGGTGGCCAACAAGGACGCCTCGCTGATCATCACTGGCAACGGCGACGTGATCGAACCCGAGGACGGCCTGATCGCCATGGGCTCCGGCGGTCCCTATGCCCAGGCCGCGGCTCGCGCCCTGCTGATGCACACCGAATTGCCGGCCCGCGAGATCGCCGAAACCGCGCTGAACATCGCCGGCAGCATCTGCGTGTTCACCAACCAGAATCTGACCCTCGAGGAGCTGGACTGCGTCGAGTGAGGCGCCGTCCACCCTCCTCTGGCGGCTGCGCGCCGACGTTCGCCGCCCCACCTCTTTAGCGAGTCCACGCCATGCCCATGACCCCCCGTGAAATCGTCCACGAACTCAACCGCCACATCATCGGCCAGGACGACGCCAAGCGCGCCGTCGCCATCGCCCTGCGCAACCGCTGGCGGCGCATGCAGCTGCCGGCCGAGCTACGCCAGGAAGTGACGCCGAAGAACATCCTGATGATCGGCCCCACCGGCGTCGGCAAGACCGAAATCGCCCGGCGCCTGGCCAAGCTGGCCAACGCGCCGTTCCTCAAGGTCGAGGCGACCAAGTTCACCGAGGTCGGCTATGTCGGCCGCGACGTCGAATCGATCATCCGCGATCTCGCCGACGCGGCGATCAAGATGCTGCGCGAGCAAGAAATCGTCCGCGTCCGCCACCGCGCCGAAGACGCCGCCGAGGAGCGCCTCCTCGACGCCCTGCTGCCGCCGGCGCGCAGTTTTGGTGACGAAGCCGCACAGAGCAGCGACTCGAACACCCGCCAGCTGTTTCGCAAGCGCCTGCGCGAAGGCCAGCTGGACGACAAGGAAATCGAGATCGAAGTCGCCGAGCACCCAGCCGGCGTCGAGATCATGGCCCCGCCGGGCATGGAGGAGATGACCAACCAGCTGCAGAACCTGTTCGCCAACATGGGCAAGGGTAAGAAGAAGAGCCGCAAGCTCAAGGTCAGTGAGGCCTTCAAGCTGGTGCGCGACGAGGAAGCCGCGCGCCTGGTCAACGAGGAAGAGCTCAAGGCCCGCGCCCTGGAGGCAGTCGAGCAGCAGGGCATCGTGTTCATCGACGAGATCGACAAGGTTGCCAAGCGTGGCAATGTCGGCGGCGCCGATGTGTCCCGCGAGGGCGTGCAACGCGACCTGCTGCCACTGATCGAGGGCTGCACGGTGAACACCAAGCTGGGCATGGTCAAGACCGACCACATCCTGTTCATCGCCTCCGGCGCCTTCCACCTGTCCAAGCCGAGCGACCTGGTGCCGGAGCTGCAGGGCCGCCTGCCGATCCGCGTCGAGCTCAAGGCGCTGTCGCCGGAAGACTTCGAGCGCATCCTCACCGAGCCGCACGCCTCGCTGACCGAGCAGTACAGCGCGCTGCTGCAAACCGAGGGGTTGACCATCGAGTTCGCCGAGGACGCCATCAAGCGCATCGCCGAAATCGCTTGGCAGGTCAACGAGAAGACCGAGAACATCGGCGCACGGCGTCTGCACACGCTGCTCGAGCGCCTGCTCGAAGAGGTCTCGTTCAGCGCCGGCGACCTCGCCGCCCAGCACGACGACAAGCCGATCCGCATCGACGCGGCCTACGTCAACAGCCACCTCGGCGAGTTGGCGCAGGACGAAGACCTGTCGCGCTATATTCTCTAAGGAGTAGCCGCGGCAGGCTGCACACCGAGTGCGTCCTGCCGCCGGCATCGGAGCCCCGCACATGCGCATCCCCAGCGCCATCAAGCTGCACAAAGCGTCCAAGACCCTGACCCTGGAGTACGGCGCCGACGAGCGTTATAACTTGTCCGCCGAGTTCCTCCGCGTGCACTCGCCGTCGGCCGAGGTGCAGGGCCATGGCCAGCCGATCCTGCAGCACGGCAAGCTCGGCGTGGGCCTGAGCAAGATCGAGCCGGCCGGCCAGTACGCACTAAAACTGTGCTTCGACGACGGCCATGACAGCGGGCTGTTCACCTGGGACTACCTCTATCAGCTGGCGCAACGCCAGGAACAGCTGTGGGCCGACTATCTCGACGAACTGGCCAAGGCCGGCAAGTCCCGCGACCCGTCCGAATCGGTGGTCAAGCTGCTGCTCTAACCCGCCGGTTAGGGCGAACTTTCTAAATCCCCTCGGCATACTCTCGCTCGCGCAAGACCGCCCGATCAGCCGGCTTGCGTAAATTCACGGCTCGGGTTACCAAGGTTCTGGCAGGCTCCATGCATTTGCCCAGGCGAATGTAGAGCATGAAGCGGAGCGCCTCCGCCCACCCGGTAACCCGAGCAGTACCAGGCTCCCAGCCCTGTGTCCGCGCACAGCAGCACGCCGGTATTCGTCTCAGGACAATGGAGCGTCGTAGATGAGCAACAAGAACACCGAAGACCTGCAACGCCAAGCCGCCGAGAACACCCTCGGGCTGAACCCGGTAGTTGGCTTGCGCAGCAAGGACATTCTGACTGCTGCCCGCATGGTGTTAACCCAAGCCGTTAAACAACCCATCCACAGCGCCAAGCATGTGGCGCACTTCGGCCTGCAGCTGAAGAACGTCCTGCTCGGCCAGTCCGACCTGCGCCCGGATGAGGGCGACCGCCGCTTCGCCGACCCAGCCTGGAGCCAGAATCCGCTGTATCGCCGCTACCTGCAGACCTACCTGGCCTGGCGCCAGGAGCTGCATGACTGGATCGAGGACAGCAACCTGCCCTCGCAGGACACCCGCCGCGGCCATTTCGTCCTCGATCTGCTCACCGAGGCGATGGCACCGAGCAACAGCATGGCCAACCCGGCGGCGGTCAAGCGCTTCTTCGAAACCGGCGGCAAGAGCCTGCTGGACGGCCTCTCGCACCTGGCCAAGGACCTGGTGAACAACGGCGGCATGCCCAGCCAGGTGAACATGAGCGCCTTCGAGGTCGGCAAGAACCTGGCCCTGACCGAAGGCGCCGTGGTGTTTCGCAACGACCTGCTGGAACTGATCCAGTACCAGCCGAGCACCGAGCAGGTGCACGAGCGGCCGCTGCTGGTGGTGCCGCCGCAAATCAACAAGTTCTACGTCTTCGACCTGTCGCAGGAGAAGAGCCTGGCGCGCTTCAACCTGCGCAACGGCATCCAGACCTTCATCGTCAGCTGGCGCAACCCAACCAAGGCGCAACGCGAGTGGGGCCTGTCGACCTACATCGAGGCGCTGAAGGAAACCATCGAGGTGGTCCTCGCCATCACCGGCAGCAAGGACGTCAACCTGCTCGGCGCCTGCTCCGGCGGCATCACCTGCGCCGCCCTGCTCGGCCACTACGCGGCTATCGGCGAGAATAAGGTCAACGCCATGACCCTGCTGGTCAGCGTGCTCGACACCCAGCTGGATACCTCGGTCGCCCTGTTCGTCGACGAGCAGACCCTGGAAGCGGCCAAGCGCCGCTCCTACCAGGCCGGCGTGCTGGAAGGCAAGGACATGGCCAAGGTGTTCGCCTGGATGCGTCCCAACGACCTGATCTGGAACTATTGGGTCAACAACTACCTGCTCGGCAACGAGCCACCGGTGTTCGACATCCTCTACTGGAACAACGACACCACGCGCCTGCCGGCGACCTTCCACGGCGATCTGATCGAGTTGTTCAAGACCAACCCGCTGACCCGTGCCAATGCCCTCGAGGTGTGCGGCACGCCGATCGACCTCAAGCAGGTGAAGAGCGACATCTACTGTCTGGCCGGGGTCAACGACCACATCACCCCCTGGGAGTCCTGCTACCGCTCGGCGCGGCTGTTCGGCGGCAAGATCGAGTTCGTGCTGTCCAACAGCGGCCACATCCAGAGCATTCTCAACCCGCCGGGCAATCCCAAGGCGCGCTTCATGACCGGCGACAGAGAGCTACCCGCCGACCCCAAGGCCTGGCAGGAAGAGTCGACCAAGCAGCCGGACTCCTGGTGGCTGCACTGGCAGGCCTGGCTGGCCGAGCGCTCGGGCAAGCTGAAAAAATCCCCGAGCGCCCTCGGCAACAAGACTTACCCGGCCGGCGAAGCCGCCCCGGGCACCTACGTGCATGAACGATGAAGACCGAGACCCCAGCAGTGGCGCCGGATAGCGCCACTTACCCAGGCGAGCCCGCCGACACCGCGCCCACGCCGCCACAACAGGCGGCACGGGGCGCCAACAGGACCGGTGCGGGGCGGCGCGGTGGCGCTGCCGCCGCGCCTTCGCAAGGGCCCTCCAGCATGCCGCAACCCTTTGTCTTCCGGACCATCGAGCTCGACGGCCTGAGCATCCGCACCGCCGTGCGGCCGGGCAAACCGCACCTGACGCCGCTGCTGATCTTCAACGGCATCGGCGCCAACCTGGAACTGGTGTTCCCCTTCGTCCAGGCGCTCGACCCCGACCTCGAAGTGATCGCCTTCGACGTCCCCGGGGTCGGCGGCTCCTCGACGCCGAGCACGCCCTACCGTTTCCCCGGCCTGGCCAAGCTGGCCGCGCGCATGCTCGACTACCTGGATATTGGACAAGTCAGCGCCATCGGCGTGTCCTGGGGTGGTGCACTGGCCCAGCAGTTCGCCCACGACTACCCGGAGCGCTGCAAGAAGCTGGTGCTCGCCGCGACTTCGGCCGGCGCCGTGATGGTGCCGGGCAAGCCCAAGGTGCTCTGGCGCATGGCCAGCCCACGCCGCTACATCCAGCCGTCCTATGGCGTGCGCATCGCCGCGGACATCTACGGCGGGGCCTTCCGCCGCGACGCCAGCCTGGCCCTGGCGCACGCCAGCAAGGTGCGCTCCTCGGGCAAGCTCGGCTACTACTGGCAGCTGTTCGCCGGCTTCGGCTGGACCAGCATCCACTGGCTGCACCGGATCCGCCAGCCGACCCTGGTACTGGCCGGCGACGACGACCCGCTGATCCCGCTGATCAACATGCGCCTGCTCGCCTGGCGGATTCCCAACGCCGAACTGCACGTGATCGACGACGGCCATCTGTTCCTCATCACCCGCGCCGAAGCGGTGGCGCCGATCATCATGAAGTTCCTCCAGGAGGAACGCCAACGCGCGGTGATGCACCCGCACCCGGCGCCACTGCGCAGCCATTGAGCAGCGCTGGCGCCTGCACGCACAGGGACGGTGCACGCAGTCGGGATTTGACCCGCCCTGAGCCTCTGTGTAACACCTTCGAAAACTTCGCGCGGCAGTCTGGAATGCTTATCCGGCGAGCATTGGTACAAGCCTTGCTGCTTGCCCCATGACGTTGCTCCTTTTCTGGCTTGATGACGGAGTGTTGTTTCTATGCGCGATAAATCTGCTGCGACTTCCCTGCCCACCCCCGCCACCTTGATGAATGTCCAGAATGCCGTGGTCGGCCTGCGCGGGCGCGATCTATTCTCCACCGTCCGCGGCCTGACCCTGCAGGGTATGCAGCATCCGCTGCGCAACACCAAGCACGCCCTGGCCCTGGGCAAACAGCTCGGCCGCGTGCTGCTCGGCGACACGCCGTACCAGCCCCACCCGAGCGACGCCCGCTTCGCCGATCCGGCCTGGAGCCTCAACCCCTTCTACCGCCGCAGCCTGCAGGCCTACCTGGCCTGGCAGAAACAACTCACGCTATGGATCGACGAGAGCACCCCCAACCCCGACGACCGCGCCCGCGCGCAGTTCATCGCCAGCCTGATCGGTGACGCCCTGGCGCCGTCCAACAGCCCGCTCAACCCGCTGGCGCTCAAGGAGCTGTTCAACAGCGGCGGCGGCAGCCTGATCAAAGGGGCCCGCCACCTGTACGACGACCTGCTGCACAACCACGGCCTACCCAGTCAGGTGAACAAGCAGGCCTTCGAGGTCGGCAAGAACCTCGCCACCACCGCCGGCTCGGTGGTGTTCCGCAACGAGCTACTGGAACTGATCCAATACCGACCGCTGAGCGAGAAGCAATACCTCAAGCCGCTGCTGATCGTGCCGCCGCAGATCAACAAGTTCTACATCTTCGACCTCAGCACCGAGAAGAGCTTCGTCCAGTACGCGCTGAAGAACGGTCTGCAGGTATTCATGGTCAGCTGGCGCAACCCCGATGCGCGGCATCGCGAATGGGGCCTGTCGACCTATGTGCAGGCGCTGGAGGAGGCACTGGACGTGTGCCGCAGCATTACCGCCAGCAAGGATGTGCACCTGCTGGGCGCCTGCGCCGGTGGCCTGACCATGGCCGCGCTGCAGGGCCACCTGCAAGCCAAGCGCCAGCTGCGCAAGGTCGCCAGCGCCACCTATGCGGTGAGCCTGCTGGACTGCCAGATCGACAGCCCGGCAATGCTGTTCGCCGACGAGCAGACCCTCGAGGCAGCCAAGCGTCGCTCCTATCAGCAAGGCGTGCTGGACGGCCGCGACATGGCGCGGATCTTCGCCTGGATGCGCCCCAACGACCTGATCTGGAACTATTGGGTCAACAACTACCTGCTCGGCAAGCAGCCACCGGCGTTCGACATCCTCTACTGGAACAACGACAACACCCGCCTGCCGGCCGCCCTGCACGGCGACCTGCTCGACCTGTTCAAGCACAATCCGCTGACCCATCCCGGCGGCCTGGAGGTGTGCGGCACGCCGATCGACCTGCAGAAGGTCACGGTCGACAGCTTCAGCATCGCCGGCATCAACGACCACATCACCCCCTGGGACGCGGTCTACCGCTCGACCCTGCTGCTCGGCGGCGAACGCCGCTTCGTGCTGTCCAACGCCGGGCATATCCAGGCCATTCTCAACCCGCCGGGCAACCCCAAGGCCAACTTCATCGAGAACGCCAAGCTCAGCGCCGACCCGCGCGCCTGGTACTACGACGCCAAGCAGAGCGCCGGCAGCTGGTGGCCCGAGTGGCTGAACTGGATCCAGGCGCGCGCCGGCGAGCAGCGCGAAACCCAACTGAGCATCGGCAACGCCCGCTACCCGGCGATGGAAGCCGCGCCCGGCACCTATGTGCATGTGCGCTGAACAGCAGTGGCCACGCCTGGTCGGCGGTCATCCGACCAGTTACCTTCTGGCCATCGGCGGCCACCACAAGATCATGGCATGAAGACCCGCGACCGCATCCTCGAGTGTGCCCTGCTGCTGTTCAACCAGCTCGGCGAGCCCAACGTCTCCACCCTGGAGATCGCCAACGAACTGGATATCAGCCCCGGCAACCTGTACTACCACTTCCACGGCAAGGAGCCGCTGGTGCTCGAGCTGTTCGCCCGCTTCCAGGAAGAAATGGCGCCGCTGCTCGACCCGCCCGCCGACGCGCGCCTGGGCGCCGAGGACTACTGGCTGTTCCTGCACCTGATCGTCGAGCGCCTGGCGCAGTACCGCTTCCTGTTCCAGGACCTGTCCAACCTGGCCGGGCGCCTGCCGAAACTGGCGCGCGGCATCCGCAGCTGGCTGAACGCCCTCAAGCGCACCCTCGCCGCCCTGCTCGCGCGCCTGAAGGCCGAGCGGCAGCTGACCAGCGATACCCGGGCCCTCGGCCTGCTGGTCGAGCAGATCACCCTGACCCTGCTGTTCTCCCTCGACTACCAGCGCATCCTCGGCACCGACGGTGAAAGCCGGATAGTGGTGTACCAGGTGATGATGCTGGTCACCCCGCACCTGACCGCCGACTCGCGGCAGGCCGCCGAGCAACTAGCGCTGCGTTATCTGCAAGCCTGAAACGCAAACGCCCGGCGCTAGGCCGGGCGTTCTCGCTCCTGAAGCACTCAGGACTGAGTGACAGGCGTCGTCGGCGCTGCGGTCGGAGCCGAAGCAGGAGTCGCAGCAGCTGCGGGAGCCGGAGCCGCCGGCGTCACCGCCGCGGCCACGGCCGGCTTGGCTGCCGGTTTCGCGGCAGCCTTGGCGGCCGGCTTAGCCGCAGGTTTGGCCGCTGGCTTGGCTGCCGGTTTCGCCGCCGCTTTGACAACAGGTTTGGCGACCGGTTTCGCAGCGGGCTTGCCCGCGGCCTTGGCGGCAGGTTTAACCGCCGGCTTGGCGGCTGGCTTCGCTGCGGGCTTGGCGGCTGCAACCTTGGCGGCCGGTTTGGCGGGCGCTTTCGCAGCCGGTTTCGCTGCAGCCTTGGCCGCCGGTTTGGCCGCTGCTTTCGCTGCCGGTTTGACCGACTTGGCGGAAACCCCGGTGAGCTTCTCGATCTGCTTGGTCAGAGCCTCCACCTTGCCGTGCAGATCCTTGACCTCATTGCGACTCGGTACACCCAGACGCGAGATGGCGCTATTCAGACGCTTGTCGAAGGCCTCTTCCAGCTCCTCCCACTTACCCAGGGCCAAGCCTTTCATTTCGGTGACCTTGGACTTGGCCGACTTGGCCGAGGACTTCACCGCACCGAACTGCTTGTCGACTCCGGTCTTGGCCAGCTTCTCGGCCTTTTCGCCGTCCGCCACCAAGGTGTCGAACAGCTTGCTGCCGTCCTTGCTGACCTTCGAGTAAGCACCCAATCCAGCCAGCCAGATTTGCCGAGAATATTTTTCAACCTCGCCAATCCAGGAGCTGCCTGGTTTCTCGGTTTTCTTTTTAGCAACCATCCCGCTCTCCTTATTGAGTCTTAGCCACGCGTGCGAGCAACTCGTTCAACACATCCAGCTTAGCAGAGAGTGTTTCGACGTCCTGCCGCGAGGCGATACCGAAGCGATTGAGGGCACCGGAGACACGTTCATCGAAGGCCTTCTCGATCTTGTCGAAGCGGCTTTCGACCTTGTCCTTGATGCTGGTGACATTGCTCTTGACCACATCGATCTGACTGTTGGCGGCTTCGACTTGTTCAGTCACCAGCTTCTTGCCTTGCTTCTCTACCGACTCGCCGGCCTTGACCAGCTCCTTCAGGTAGTCGGCACCTTCGTGCCCGGCCTTGGCATAAGCGCCCAGACCCGCCAGCCAGATCTGCCGGCCGTAGTGTTTGACATCGGTCAGCAGGGTGGATTTGCTGGCGACTTTTGCCACTTTCTTCTTCACGGCGACTTTCGACATGCTGCACCTCACGTTCTCAAGTTTGAGCAAACGCCCACGGATTGCAGGCTTGAGGGCAAGGTAGCGGGGAAAATTAGAATTCACATACTAGTCACGAAAGTCGGCTCTCAAGCGAGCTTCTCGTCCAAGGTCTGCTCGATCTCGCGCTTGATCGGCCCGCTCATGGCCGACAGCAGCAAGCCCAGCTTCAGCTCGACACGCACGCGGTCCTCACCGACTTCGATCTTGCCGTCGGCGCCGCTGCGCTTGAACTCCAGGGTGTCGCCGTTCCAGCGGTAGCTGACCTGATATTCCTTGGCCAGGCGCTCGGCCAGTTGTTCGGCCTTGGCGCGGGCGGCGGCGCGGCCGAGGGAATGGGAACGTTCGACGTTGATGCGGGCCATGGCGGACTCCTGACTGCGGCCGGTGGTCACGCGACTATATCAGGCCCGCCGCCAGCAGGCCCGGCGGGCCGCCAAGACAAAGCAGGCCCGCGGGATTAGAATGGCCGGCACTTTCTTTCGGTGGCAGCGATATGAACGATCCGCGCAAAGGCAGCGATGCCGAACCTAGCACCCACTTCGGTTACCAGAACGTGCCGGAAAGCCAGAAGGCCGGGAAGGTCGCCGAGGTGTTCCATTCGGTGGCGGCCAAGTACGACCTGATGAACGACCTGATGTCCGCCGGCGTGCACCGCTTGTGGAAGCGTTTCACCATCGAGCTGTCCGGCGTGCGTCCGGGCAATCGCGTGCTCGACATCGCCGGCGGTACCGGTGACCTGACCCGCCAGTTCTCGCGCCTGGTCGGCCCGACCGGCGAGGTGGTGCTGGCCGACATCAACGCCTCGATGCTCATGGTCGGCCGCGACAAGCTGCTCGACAGCGGCGTGTCCGGCAATGTCAGCTTCGTCCAGGCCGACGCCGAGAAGCTGCCGTTCCCCGACAACCACTTCGACTGCGTGACCATCGCCTTCGGCCTGCGCAACGTGACGCACAAGGACGACGCCCTGCGCTCCATGCTGCGGGTGCTCAAGCCGGGCGGGCGCCTGCTGGTGCTGGAATTCTCCAAGCCGACCAGCAGCCTGCTGGCCAAGGCCTACGACGCCTACTCCTTCAGCCTGCTGCCGCTGATGGGCAAGCTGATCACCAACGACGCCGACAGCTACCGCTATCTGGCCGAGTCGATCCGCATGCACCCGGACCAGGAAAGCCTGAAGGCGATGATGGTCGAGGCCGGCTTCGACCGCGTCAGCTACCACAACATGACCGGCGGCATCGTCGCCCTGCATCGCGGCATCAAGCCCTGATGCTGACCCAGGCCGTGCTGGCCGGCGTCGAGCTCGGCCTCAATCGCGTATTGCGCCTGGACGCCACGGCCCTGCCGCGGCTCGATGCGCTGAGCGGCCGGGTCATCGCCGTCGACTGCCAGAGCCCGGCCGTGCAGCTGTTCATCCTACCCTCAGGTGATGGTCTGCAACTTGCCGCGCACTGGGAGGCGCCCGCCGACTGCCGCCTGCGCGCGCCGGCCGGTAGCCTGCTGCGCCTGGCCCTGAGCAAGGACAAGAGCGCCGTGCTGCACAGTCCAGAGGTCGAGTTGGACGGTGACAGCGCGCTGCTGCTGGAACTCGCCGGCATCCTCCAGGACCTCGAGCTGGACTGGGAATACGAGCTGTCGCGCTGGCTCGGCCCACTCGCCACCCAGCTGCTCGCCGGCCACCTGAAGCTGCGCGCGCGCCTGCTCGGCCATGGCCTCGACAGCCTGCGCCTGAGCCTCACCGACTTCCTCAGCGAGGAATCGCGCAGCCTGGTCGGTCAAGCGGAAGCCGAGGCACGCTTCGCCGAACTGGATCGGCTCAAGCTGGCTCTCGACCGCCTCGACGCCCGCATCGAACTACTCTCCATCAAACTCCAACCCAGCGATCCCGCATGAAGCTGCTTGCCGTCCGCCGTCTGCTGCGTATCCAGAATGTGGTCATCCGCTATCGCCTCGACGACCTGCTGTTCAGCCTGCCGCTGCCCTGGTGGCTCGCCGCGTTGCGCTTCGCCCTGCCCTGGCGCTGGCTGCCGCGCAAGCCGCTGCAACTGACCCGCGGCGAATGCCTGCGCCTGGCGCTGCAGGACCTCGGGCCGATCTTCATCAAGTTCGGCCAACTGCTGTCGACCCGCCGCGACCTGCTGCCGCCGGACATCGCCGACGAGCTGGCCAAGCTGCAGGACCAAGTCCCGCCCTTCGATCCCGAGCACTCGCTGGCGCTGATCGAGGAACAGCTGGGCGCCAAGGTCAGCAGCCTGTTCGCCCGCTTCGACAGCCAGCCACTGGCTTCGGCCTCGGTCGCCCAAGTGCATGCCGCGCAGTTGAAGAGCGGCGAGGAAGTGGTGATCAAGGTGATCCGCCCGAACCTCAGGCCGGTGATCCGCGCCGACCTCGCCTGGCTGTTCCTGCTCGCCAAGCTGTCCGAACGCATCTCCACCGAAGCGCGGCGCCTGCACCCGGTGGAAGTGGTCAGCGACTACGAGAAGACCATCTACGACGAGCTCGACCTGCTGCGCGAGGCGGCCAACGCCAGCCAGCTGCGGCGCAACTTCGAGGGTTCTCCACTGCTCTACGTGCCCCAGGTGTATTGGGACCTGTGCCGGCCCAAGGTGCTGGTGATGGAGCGCATCTACGGCGTGCCGGTGACCGACCTGGCCAGCCTCGCCGACCAGCGCACCAACATGAAGGTGCTGGCCGAACGCGGCGTGGAAATCTTCTTCACCCAGGTGTTCCGTGACAGCTTCTTCCACGCCGACATGCACCCCGGCAACATCTTCGTCAGCACCCGCACGCCCTGGAGCCCGCAGTACATAGCCATCGACTGCGGCATCGTCGGCAGCCTCACCCCCGAGGACCAGGACTACCTGGCGCGCAACCTGATCGCCTTCTTCAAGCGCGACTACCGCAAGGTCGCGCAACTGCACATCGATTCCGGTTGGGTGCCGGCGGAAACCCGGGTCAACGATTTCGAGGCGGCGATCCGCACCGTCTGCGAACCGATCTTCGAGCGGCCGCTGAAGGACATCTCCTTCGCCCAGTTGCTGCTGCGCCTGTTCCAGACCGCGCGGCGCTTCAACATGGAGATCCAGCCGCAGCTGGTGCTGCTGCAGAAGACCCTGCTGAACATCGAGGGCCTGGGCCGCCAGCTGTATCCCGACCTCGATCTGTGGAGCACCGCGGCGCCGTTCCTCGAGCGCTGGATGCGCGAACGGGTCAGCCCCAAGCAGCTGCTGCACAACCTGCAGAGCCAGGTCGAGCAGGTGCCGCACCTGGCCAACATGACCCGCGACCTGCTCGAGCGCCTGTCGCAGCCGCCTGCCGCAGCCGCGCCGGCGCCCATCCACGCAGGCCGCGACGCCTGGGCTCTGCGCCTGACCGGCGCGGCGCTGCTGGCCGGCAGCGCCGCCGTGGCCGCTGCCACTGGCGCGCTTATCAGTCTGAGCGCCTGGCCGGTGTGGTTGATGGGCGCGGCCGGGCTGTATCTGATCCTGCGCCGATAGCCAGTCAGCGCCGCGACTGGCACACTTGGCAGAATCTATTAGCACTGCCGATAACGCACTGACCCGCAGGGGAAGCGACGTCTCTGCCCCTGCCCTCCAAGGCCCACCCGGGCGGAAGTACCGATGACTGATTGGCTCGATGACATCAACTGGAACAGCGACGGCCTGGTGCCGGCGATCGCCCAGGACCATAAGACCGGCCGCGTGCTGATGATGGCCTGGATGAACCGCGAGGCGCTGACCCTGACCGCCACCGAACAGCGCGCCATCTATTGGTCGCGTTCACGCGGCAAACTGTGGCGCAAGGGCGAGGAGTCCGGCCATGTGCAGAAACTCCACGAGCTGCGCCTTGACTGTGACGCCGACGTGGTCATTCTGCTGGTCGAGCAGCTCGGCGGCATCGCCTGCCATACCGGCCGCGAGAGCTGCTTCTATCGGGTCTACGCCGACGGCGCTTGGCAAACCGTCGACCCGGTGCTCAAGGACCCGCACGCCATCTATCAGGGAGGCCACCCGCATGAGTGACACCCTCACCCGCCTGGCCGAAGTGCTCGAAGCGCGCAAAGGCGCCGCCCCCGACAGCTCCTACGTGGCCAGCCTGTACCACAAGGGCCTGAACAAGATTCTGGAAAAACTCGGTGAGGAAGCGGTGGAAACCATCCTCGCCGCCAAGGATGCCGCCGTCAGTGGCGACAGCAGCGACCTGATCTACGAAACCGCCGACCTGTGGTTCCACAGCCTGGTCATGCTCGCCGCCCTCGGCCAGCATCCGCAGGCGGTGCTGGACGAACTGGATCGGCGCTTCGGGCTGTCCGGGCACGCCGAGAAGGCCGCCCGCAACCCTTCGGCTTAACGCAGTCACAGAGGAAAACAGCATGGGCATTTTTGACTGGAAACACTGGGTCGTCATTCTGATCGTCGTCGTCCTGGTGTTCGGCACCAAGAAACTCAAGAACCTCGGCTCCGACCTCGGCGAAACCATCAAGGGGTTCCGCAAGGCGATGAACGAGGAAGAGAACAAACCCGCCGAGCCGCCGGTGCAACCAGGCGCGCCGCTGAACCCGCCGCACACCATCGATGCCCAGGCGCAGAAGGTCGAAGAGCCGGCGCGCAAGGACTGAGTCATGTTCGGGATCAGCTTCGGCGAACTACTGCTGGTCGGCCTGATCGCCCTGTTGGTGCTCGGCCCCGAGCGCCTGCCTGGTGCGGCACGTACCGCCGGACTGTGGATCGGCCGGCTGAAGCGCAGCTTCAATGCGATCAAGCAGGAAGTGGAGCGCGAGATCGGTGCCGACGAGATTCGCCGGCAGCTGCACAACGAGAACATCATGGCCCTCGAACAGCAGGCCAAGAACCTGATCGCACCGCCGCCCGCTACCGCCGAGTCCGCCGGGCCGGCCAGCGCCGCTGCGGCCGCGCCTGAAACCGCCGTACCCGCCAGCCCGACGAGTCCTGAGGCCGGCCAAACCGCGCCCAGCCCCGACCTGCAACAACCGCCGCGAACCCCATGAGCGACCAGAAGCCGGAACTCGACCAGGAAATGCCGCTGGTCTCGCACCTCACCGAACTGCGTACCCGTCTGCTGCGCTGCGTGGCGGCGGTGTTCCTGATCTTCGCCGGGCTGTTCTACTTCGCCCAGAAGATCTACACCCTGGTGTCGGCGCCGTTGCGCCAGTACCTGCCGGAAGGCGCGACGATGATCGCCACCGACGTCGCCTCGCCGTTCCTCACCCCGTTCAAGCTGACCATGGTGGTGGCGCTGTTCCTCGCCATGCCGGTGATCCTCCACCAGATCTGGGGCTTCATCGCCCCCGGCCTGTACAAGCACGAGAAGCGCATCGCCGTGCCGCTGCTGGTCTCCAGCATCATCCTGTTCTACGGCGGCATGGCCTTCGCCTACTTCCTGGTGTTCCCGATGATCTTCCACTTCTTCGCCAGCGTGACGCCGGAAGGCGTGGCGATGATGACGGACATCTCGAGCTACCTCGACTTCGTCATGACCCTGTTCTTCGCCTTCGGCGTGGCCTTCGAGATTCCGGTGGCGGTGGTGCTGCTGATCTGGATCGGCGTGGTCGACGTCGCCTACCTGCGCAAGATCCGCCCCTACGTGGTGATCGGCTGCTTCGTGGTCGGCATGGTCCTCACCCCGCCGGACATCTTCTCGCAGACCATGCTGGCGGTGCCGATGTGGCTGCTGTTCGAGCTTGGCATCCTCGCCGGCAGCCTGGTGCGCAAGCGCGGCGAGGAGCAGGCCGACGAGCCGCCGGAAGACCAGCCGCCCGCCGTGCAACCGTGAACCTGCTGCTGCTGGAAGACGCCGACTTCGTCGCGGCGGACCGGGCGATCCTGCGCGACCGCCGCCTCAAGCACCTGCACGAGGTGCATCAGGCCGCCAGCGGTGACCGCCTGCGCGTCGGCCGCCTCAACGGCCTGATGGGCAGCGGCACGTTGTTGCGCCTGGACGCCACGGAAGCCGAGCTGCAGCTGCAGTTCGACCAGCCGCCACCGGCCAAGCTGCCGCTGACCCTGCTGCTGGCCCTGCCGCGGCCGAAGATGCTCAAGCGCATCCTGCAGACCGTCGCCGCCATGGGCGTGCCGCGGCTGGTGCTGCTGAACAGCTATCGGGTGGAAAAGAGCTTCTGGCAGACGCCCTTCCTCGAACCGGCGGCGCTTCGCGAGCAGCTGATCCTCGGCCTGGAACAGGCGCGCGATACGGTACTGCCCGAGGTGCTCATCGAGAAGCGCTTCAAGCCATTCGTCGAAGACCGCCTACCGGCCATCGCCGCGGAGACCCTCGGCCTGGTCGGCCACCCCGGCGACTACCCGCCCTGCCCGCGCGCAGTGGAACAGGCGGTGACCCTGGCCATCGGCCCGGAAGGCGGCTGGATTCCCTACGAGGTGGACAAGCTGCGCGAGGCCGGCCTACAGCCTGTGCAGCTCGGCGCGCGCATCCTGCGCGTCGAGACCGCCGTTCCGGTGCTATTGGCACGACTGTTCTGAGCCTCGGCCCGCTTTCCGTAGGATGGGTTGAGCGCAGCGATACCCATCTTCCGCCGCCCGGACGCCCGCATGCTGGGTATCGCCACGCTCAACGCCAGCCTACAGAGCCACCCGGCGCGCAATCCGAACCGTAGCGCGCCCTAACCCCGGCCTCGCGCATGCCAGTGCGCCGGCAGCAGCTGCCCGCGGTACTCCGGCGCCTCGTTGAGATCGACATCCTGCGGCCGCAACGGCTCGCCGCATTCCGAACAGACCAGCACGCCGTGCATATGCTGCCCGCAGCCCTTGTGGATGTGGCGGATCGGCGCGCCCTCGGCACCGCTGAGGTGGCGGTCGCCCCAGTTCACCAGCGCCAGGATCGCCGGGTACAGCTCGTGGCCGCGCGCGGTCAGGCGGTACTCCTCGCGGCGCGGGCGCTCCTGATAGGCGACCTTGTCCAGCACCTGCGCCTGCACCAGCGTCTTCAGACGGTCGGCCAGCACATGACGGGTGATGCCCAGGCGCTGCTGAAAATCCTCGAAACGGCGCACGCCGAGAAAGGCCTCGCGCAGCACCAGCAGGGTCCAGCGGTCGCCGACCACTGCCAGGGTGCGCGACAGCGAACAGGGTTGTTGATCGAGTTCCTCCCAGCGCATGGCCGGTCCTCCGTCAGGTAATGGCGCTACTCTAGCTTGACAGGTTCTAAAAAGGAACTGACTATTCTAGGCAGGTTCCAAAATGGAACTGACAAACCACAACGCGGAGGAACGGCCATGGCCAAACGCAAGGCGGTACTGGTAGTGGGAGCCGGCGATGCCACCGGCGGGGCGATCGCCAAGCGCTTTGCCCGCGAGGGTTATGTCGCCTGCGTGGCGCGACGCCATGCCGACAAGCTGGAGCCGCTGGTCGCGGAAATCCAGGCCGCTGGCGGCCAGGCGCGGGCCTTCGGCTGTGACGCGCGGGTGGAAGAGCAGGTGCTGGAGATGTTCCAGACCATCGAGAGCGAAGTCGGCCCGCTGGAAGTGGTGGTGTTCAACATCGGCGCCAACGTGCAGTTCTCCATCACCGAAACCACCGAGCGGGTCTACCGCAAGGTCTGGGAGATGGCCACCCTGGCCGGCTTCCTCACCGGCCGCGAGGCGGCCAAGGTGATGCTGCCGCGTGGCCGCGGCACAGTCATCTTCACCGGCGCCACCGCTTCGTTGCGTGGCCGCGCCGGCTTCGCCGCCTTCGCCAGCGCCAAGTTCGCCCTGCGCGCCCTGGCCCAGAGCATGGCCCGCGAGTTGGGCCCGCAAGGCATCCACGTCGCCCACCCGGTGATCGACGGTGCCATCGACACCGCCTTCATCCGCGACAACTTCCCCGAGCGCTACCAACTCAAGGAACAGGACGGCATCCTCAACCCCGAGCATATCGCCGAGCAGTACTGGCAACTGCATCGCCAGCCGCGCGACTGCTGGGTGCATGAGCTGGATCTGCGCCCCTGGACGGAAACCTTCTAAGAACCTGTTCAATGTCTCGTGAGACCAGCACCTGTCATTGCCCGTCGGTGGAAAATGCTTCGCAGATTTCCACCCTACGCCAACGTTCAGACTTTGTAGGGTGGATAACGCTTTGCTTATCCACCATTACGCCGACACGGAGCGGTCACCGGAGTGACCTTGAACAGGCTCTAAGCCGCCCCTATTTCCCCGCGACAAGGACAACAAGATGAGCAAGACCGTGGAATTCTTCTTCGACTTCGGCAGCCCGACCTCCTACCTGGCCTGGACCCAGCTGCCGAAGATTGCCGCCGCAGCCGGTGCGACCATCGTCTGGCGGCCACTGCTGCTCGGCGGCGTGTTCAAGGCCACCGGCAACCAGTCGCCGGCCGAGATTCCGGTCAAGGGCCGCTACATGAACCAGGACCTGGCGCGCTTCGCCAAGCGCTACGGCGTGCCGCTGCGCTTCAACCCCTACTTCCCGATCAACACCCTGCACCTGATGCGCGGCGCCGCCGGCTACCAGGACGACCCGCGCTTCCACGCCTACCTGGCGGCGATCTTCCAGGCCATGTGGGTCGACGAGAAGCCCATGGGCCGCCCCGAAGTGGTCGCCGAAGTGCTCGCCGCCGCCGGCTTCGATCCCGCCGACTTCGAGCGACGGATCGGTGACGAGGCGGTCAAGGAACGCCTCAAGGCCACCACCGAGGAAGCCATCGGCCGCGGCGTGTTCGGCGCGCCGAGTTTCTTCGTCGACGGCGAGCTGTTCTTCGGCCAGGACCGCCTCGACTTCATCGCCGAGACCCTGACGAAATAGGCCGCAACCAGCAAGCACGGGCGTTCCAAGCGACGAGCGGTTGACGTCAACGCCTAAGAAAGTCGACCGAATGGTCGATTAAAGAAGCGCGCCACCGACCAAACGGAGCGCCTCGTTCTTGCTGGAGAAATGGAATGTTCAACTGGCTCACCGACGCGCTGGGCAACGTCAGCGTTAACCGAAAATTGGCGCTTGGTTTCGGCATCGTCCTGGCGCTGACCCTGATGGTCGCCCTGATCGGCTGGCTCAACATGAGCACTATCATCGAGCGCGGCGACAAGCTCGCCAGTCTGTCCCAGCTCAATCTGCTGGCCAAGGACTTGCGCATTCACCGCCTCAGCTACCAGTCCAGCCGCGAGGCCGAAGACCGCGAGGCGGTGCTGCAGACCCTCGACAAGCTGGATCAGCACAACCAGCAGCTACTCGGCCGCCTAACCGACCCGCAGGATCGTCAGCTCCTGGACAAGCTGAGCGGCCATATCGACGACTATCGTCGCAGCTTCGCCGCGCTGATGAAGACCTTCGACAATCGCGAAAGTGCGCGGCAGAACCTGATCCAACAGGCGACGGCGGTCGCCGACAGCATCGTCAAGGTCGAGCAGGACATCATCAACGACGCTGGCGGCGCGATCGAGCAGCGCCTGCACGACCTGCATACCTTTGCCCAGTTCGGCCGCCAGGTGGTGCAGGCGCGCTTCCAGGCCTCCACCTATACCAGTGGCGACAATCAGGCGCACAAGGCCGCCGCCCTCGGCGCCGTCGACCAGACCATCGAAGCCCTGCGCAGCCTGCGCGGCCAGGTCGGCAGCGGCCATGAAGCCGAACTGGACGAGTCCGCAGCAGCGCTGGCGACCTATCGGGCGACCCTCGCCTCGTTCTCCGGAGAGATCGACGCCAGCCTGGCGGCGCGCGAAACCATGGTGTCGCTCGGCGGACAGATCGAAGGACTGAGCGATGAGCTGAGCGACCGTCAGGCCGCCAAGCGCGACGCCGCCGCCGAGCACGCCCGTCTGCTGATCAGCCTCGGCGTGGCCCTGGCCCTGCTGCTGGGCATCGGCGCCGCCTGGACGATCACCCGGCAAATCGTCGCACCGCTGAACGACACCCTGGCCGCCGCCAACCGTATCGCGTCCGGCGACCTCAGCCAGGACGTACGCGCCAACCGCCGCGACGAACTCGGCCAGTTGCAACAGGCGATGCAGCGCATGACCCTGAGCCTGCGCGAGCTGGTCGGCCGCATCCACGACGGCGTGACGCAGATCGCCAGCGCCGCCGAACAGCTTTCCGCGGTCACCGAACAGACCAGTGCCGGGGTCAACAGTCAGAAGGTCGAGACCGACCAGGTCGCCACCGCGATGAACGAGATGGCCGCCACCGTGCAGGAAGTCGCGCGCAACGCCGAGCAGGCCTCCGAGGCCGCCGCGGAAGCCGATCGCGAAGCCAGCCAGGGTGATCGTGTGGTCAGCGACGCCATCGCGCAGATGGACCGCCTGGCCGCCGAGGTGCAGAGCTCGGCCAACGCCATGGAACAGCTCAAGCAGGAAAGCGCGAAGATCGGCAGCGTGCTCGACGTGATCAAGTCGGTCGCCGAGCAGACCAACCTGCTGGCGCTCAACGCGGCCATCGAGGCGGCGCGCGCCGGTGAGGCCGGGCGTGGCTTCGCGGTGGTCGCCGACGAGGTGCGCGGCCTGGCGCAGCGCACGCAGAAATCCACCGAGGAAATCGAAGAGCTGATCGCCGGCCTGCACAGCGGTACCCAGCAGGCCGCCAGCCGCATGGACAGCAGCCGCGAGCTGGCCGGGCGCACCGTCGAACTGGCGCGCAAGGCCGGCGACGCGCTGGCCAGCATCAACCAGCGGGTGTCGAGCATTCAGGCGATGAACCTGCAGATCGCCGCGGCCGCCGAGGAACAGAGCGCGGTGGCCGAGGAGATCAACCGCAGCGTGATCAGCGTGCGCGACATCTCCGAACAGACCGCCGCGGCCAGCGAGGAGACCGCCGCCTCCAGCACCGAGCTGGCGCGCCTGGGCGGCGAACTGCAGGCGCTGGTCAACGGCTTCCGCCTGTAACGCCGATAGGGGTAGGATCAGCGGGTAAGCCATTGCAGGGGAACCGGCCATGCGCCCGCTGACTATCGATCTCGACGAACTGGCCTTTGCCCTGAATACCGCCGGGCTTGACCACTACCTGGACCTGCTCAGCGGCAAGGTCGCGCTGATTCCCGTCGAGGATGCCGACCCCGAACTCGAGGCCTTGCTGCAGGCCGAGCCGGAACGTTTTCTGTTGATCGACCCGCTCAGCCCCGGCCAAGCCTTGGCGCTGATGCAGGAGTTCCTGGTCGAAGTCGGCGATCCGCACGCCTACGCCGTGCTGGAGCACGCCCTCGCCAGGCGCAAGCCGTTTCGCGCGTTCAAGCATGCGCTGCTGGCCTATCCGCAGCTGCTGGAGGCCTGGTATGCCTTCGAGGCCGCGCGCCTGCGCGAACTGGCCCTGGACTGGCTGGAGGAGAACGAACTGCAGGCGGCCCAGGGCCATACTTGGCATTGAGCGCGTCGCAGGATGAGCTCCCCCCTGCAAGCGCTTACAGCAATGTAGGGTGGATGTCGCGCAGCACATCCACCGGCCTTTTGGGGTGGCAAACGCTTCGCGGTTTTCCACCCTACGACTACCCCACCCTACGCCGGCGTCCTGCTTAGAGCCTGTTTAGGATCTCGCGAGCTAAGGTCAGACAAGGCGAAGTCGGGCGAAGACGCACAGTTTACGAGTTGTAAATGAGCAGTACTCGTTTCACTCGCCCTCCGGGCCGCGCTGAAGCGCGTTAGCCGCAAGCGGCTTGCTGAGCCCGACTTCAACGCGGTATGGCCGACGTGCAGCAGATCATCAACAGGCTCTTACAGCACCTGCTTGAGGAAGGCCTGCGCGCGCGGGTCCCGCGGCTGGGCGAAGAACTGCGCCGGCGGGGCGTCTTCGAGCAGCTTGCCGTGATCGAAGAACAGCACGCGGTCGGCCACTTCGCGGGCGAAGCCCATCTCGTGGGTGACGCAGACCATGGTCATGCCTTCCACGGCCAGCTGCTTCATCACGTCGAGCACCTCGCCGACCATTTCCGGGTCGAGCGCCGAGGTCGGTTCGTCGAACAGCATCACCTTCGGCTCCATGCACAGCGCGCGGGCGATGGCCACCCGCTGCTGCTGGCCGCCGGACAGGCGCGAGGGGAATTCGTCGGCCTTCTGGGCGATGCCGACCTTGGCCAGCAGCGCGCGCGCCTTGTCCTCGCGTTCGGCCTTGCCGCGCTTGCGCACCACCTTTTGCGCCAGGCACAGGTTCTCCAGCACGGTCATATGCGGGAACAGGTTGAAGTGCTGGAACACCATGCCGACTTCGCGGCGGTAGGCATTGACGTCGGTCTTCGGGTTGGCCAGGTCGAGGCCGTCGATGCTCACCGAGCCGGAATCGAGCTCCTCCAGGCCGTTGAGGCAGCGCAGGAAGGTCGACTTGCCGGAACCGGACGGACCGATCACCACCAGCACCTCGCCGCGTGCCACCGAGGTCGACACGTTGTCCACCGCGCGCACCTCGTGGCCGCGGGCATCGAAGACTTTTACCAGATCACGGACTTCAATCACTTTGCGCGAGCCTCCGTTCCAGGCGGTTGGCGATTTGCGACAGCGGCAGGTTGATCACCAGGTACAGCGCCGCCACGCAGAACCAGATCTCGAAGGTCGAGAACGAGGTGGTGATCGCCTCGCGGCCGCTCTTGGTCAGCTCGGTGATGGCGATCACCGAGACCAGCGAGGTGTCCTTGACCAGACTGATGAACTGCCCGGCCAGCGGCGGCAGCACGCGCTTGAACGCCTGCGGCAGGATCACGTGACGCATGGTCTGCGGTGCGGTCAGGCCCAGCGAGCGGGCCGCCTCGTTCTGGCCCTTGGCGATCGACTGCACGCCAGCGCGGACGATCTCGGCGACATAGGCGCCGGTGAACAGCGCCAGCGCCGCCACCCCGGCGAACTCGCGCGACAGGTTCAGTACCGTGCCGATGAAGAAGTAGAAGATGAAGATCTGCACCAGCAGCGGCGTGCCGCGCACCAGTTCGACATAGACGGTCGACAGGTCGCGCAGGGTCGAGTTCTTCGACAGCCGGCAGAGGCCGGTGGCCAGGCCGATCAGCAGGCCACAGGCGCCGGACAGCACGGACAGCCACAGCGTGGTCCACAGCCCCCAGAGCAGCGGGCCGGCCGCCCAATGACGGGTCACGCCGATCTCGTCGCCTTCGCTGACGTCATCGCCCGGGGCGACCTTGAGGCTGTCCTTGGCGACGCTCAGCTGCGTCTCGCCGCCGCTCTCGTTGGCCAGGGTCACCAGGGCCTGCTCGCCTTGCTCGGCGATGGCCTTGACGCTGGCGTAATCGGGCGCGCGTTGCGCTTCTTCGGCCTGATAGGCGAAATACTGCGGCACCCGACTCCAGCGCCACTCGTAGGAGATCAGCGAAGTCGAGAACCACAGGGCGTAGGCCAGGGCGATGAGGATCAGGCCGGTGAGCAGATGCCAGGGCCACTGGGCGTGTTTCGGTTTAGCCACGGGTCGGTTTCCCTAAAATGCAAACGCGCAGGCCGGGCCTGCGCGTCGAGTCTTGAAGCGTAGCCGAACGGCTTACTCCATCTCTTTCAGCCACTCGGTCTTCTTGAACCACTTGGCGTGGATACGCTCGTAGGTGCCGTCATGGTGGATCTGGTTGAGGAAGTTGTTGATCCAGTTGAGGCTGTCGTAGTCGCCCTTCTTCAGGCCGAAGGCCAGCGGCTCGTAGGTGAACGGCTCATCCAGGTAGACCAGTTTGCCGGCGCCGGCCTTGTTCACCGCCACCACGTTATACGGCGCGTCGTAGATGAAGGCGTCGGCCTTGCCATTGACCACGTCCATCACCGCTTCCTGCTCGTTGTCGAAGCCGTGGTACTGGGCCTTGGCGATCAGCTTCTTGGCGACCATCTCGCCGGTGGTGCCGATCTTCGAGGTGATGCGGTACTGCGCGTCGTTGAGGTCCTTGTAGGACTTGATCTTGTCCGCCAGCTCCTTGCGCACCAGCAGGGTCTGGCCGACCACGATGAAGGGTTCGGAGAAGTTCAGACGCAGATTGCGCTCCTGGGTCAGGGTCATGCCCGAGCCGATCATGTCGAACTTGTTGGTCAGCAGCGCCGGGATGATGCCGTCGTAGCTGGTGGACACCAGCTCCAGCTTGACGCCCATGGATTTGGCCATGGCTTTCAGCAGGTCGACTTCGAAGCCGATGATCTCGCCGCGCTTGTTGGTCATCTCGAACGGCATGTAGGTCGGGTCCATGCCGACGCGCAGGGTGCCGCTCTTGACCGCGTCGTCGATCATCCCGGCGTGGGCCAGGCCGCTCAGGGCGCAGGCGGAAAGCAGCAGGGTGGCGAGAAATTTCTTCATGGCGAATCCTCGATTGGGCAAAGGGGACGTGGGCGCGCGGCGCCCACCGGCAAAAATGTGCGGCGCATGCTAACTGGCATCAGCAAAGATGGCGAGTCGACAAAAGGCAAGAGACGCGCCAGCAGACGACCTGCAGGTCAACTCAGACTTGCAGCAGGAAGGTCACCGGGCCGTCGTTGATCAGCTGCACCTGCATGTCGGCACCGAAGCGGCCGGTAGCCACCTGCGGGTGCTGCTGGCGGGCCAGCGTCACCAGCGCGTCGAACAGTTCGGCGCCTTGGGCCGGCGGTGCCGCGGTGGAAAAGCTCGGGCGCAGGCCGCTGTTGGTATCGGCGGCGAGGGTGAACTGCGAGATCAGCAGCAGGCCACCACCGATGTCCTTGAGCGAGCGGTTCATCTTGCCCTCGGCGTCGCTGAACACCCGGTAGTTGAGCAGCCGCTGCAGCATCTTGGCGACGCGGGCCGGATCGTCCTGCGGCTCGACGCCGATCAGCGCCAGCAAGCCCTGGTCGATGGCACCGACGCACTCCCCGGCGACGTCCACCCGCGCGCTGCGCACGCGCTGAATCAGGGCTTTCATACTTCTTCCGGCGGCAGGTCGAGAAGCTTGCGGGCGATCTGGTTGGCGGCGCGCACCAGGGCGTCGGTGATGCCCAGTTCGGCGGCGGCGTGGCCGGCGTCGCGGATCACCTGCAGCTCGCAGTTCGGCCAGACCTGGTGCAGCGCCCAGGCGTTGTCCAGCGGGCAGACCACGTCGTAACGGCCATGCACTATGACCCCGGGCAGATGGGCGATCTTGTGCATGTCACGCAGCAACTGGTCGGGCTCGAGGAAGGCGTTATGGATGAAGTAATGGCACTCGATGCGCGCGATCGACAGCGCCCGCTGCGGCTCGCTGAAGTGGTCGACCACCTGTGGATTGGGACGCAGCGTGGCGGTGCGCCCTTCCCAGGTCGACCAGGCCTTGGCCGCATGCATCTGGGCGATCTGGTCGGCGCCGGTGAGACGTTTGTGGAAGGCGCTGACCAGATCGCCGCGCTCGTCGGCGGGGATCGGCGCCAGGTAGTCCTGCCAGTAATCGGGGAACAGCCGGCTGGCGCCCTCCTGATAGAACCAGTGAATTTCCTGCGGCCGACAGAGGAAGATGCCGCGCAGGATCAGCGCCAGCACCCGCTCGGGATGGCTCTGGGCGTAGGCCAGCGACAGGGTCGAACCCCAGGAACCGCCGAACAGCACCCACTTGTCGATGCCCAGGTGCGCACGGATGCGCTCGAGGTCGGCGACCAGGTGCCAGGTGCTGTTGTTCTCCAGGCTCGCATGCGGGGTGGAGCGCCCGCAGCCGCGCTGGTCGAAGGTGATGATGCGGTACAGGGTCGGATCGAAGTAGCGGCGGCTGGCGGCATCGCAGCCGGCCCCCGGGCCGCCGTGGATGAACACCACCGGCAAGCCCTCCGGCGAACCGCTCTCGTCCACATAGAGGACGTGCGGCGCCTCCACGGCCAACTCATGGCGGGCGTAAGGCTTAATCTCCGGATACAAAGTCTGCATAGCGCGCTCCCGAATCTGCTCGTACGGTGCCGCCCAGGCCCCGCGGAAATGTCCTGCCGGGCATCATAACCATGAAACAGGAGTTGAGCATGTCGGCACGCCGATTTGTCCTGCCGCTGTGGCTGATCCTCACCCTGCTCGGTGGCTGCGCCGACGACGATCCGCAGGTCGCCCTGGAGACTGCGGTGCAGCAACTGCAGGACAACCTCGAGGCGAAACAGACCAGCGCGGTGCTCGAGCAACTGCATGACGACTTCCGCGCCCAGGCGGGCCAGGACCGCGCCTGGGCGCAACGCACCATGACCCTGCTGTTCCTGCGCCATCAGCACATCAAGGTGATCGCCCTGAGCCAGAGCAACCGGCTCGACCCGATCTACCTCGACAAGGGCCATACCGACGCCGAGGTGGTCCTGAGCGGCGCCGAGGGACTGATCCCCGATAGCGCCCGGCACTATCGGGTCAAGCTGGAGTGGTGGCAGGACGACGCCGACGAATGGAAGTTGGCGCGCCTGGACTGGCAGTGAACCGTAGGATGGGTTGAGAAGCGTAGCGCCGATACCCATCGTTGCAGCGCCGATGGGTATCGCTACGCTCAACCCATCCTACCGACTGGACTGGCAATAGCCGTAGCGGAGCGCTATCAGAACCTGTTCCGGATCTCGCGAGCTAGAGTCAAACAAGGCAAAAACGGCTGAGGAAGCGGAGTTTACGAGTTGTAAATGAGCATTCCGAAGCCATTTTTAACGCCGTTTGGCCGACGCGCAGCAGATCCGAGACAGGTTCTCAGCGCTTGCCGATCTGCTCGTCCGGGGTGCGCCAGATCAGCTTGCTGGTGTCGTAGTCGCGATGGTGCGCCTCGTCCAGCAGTTTCTCGCGCACCTGTGGCGTCACCTGCGGCTCGCGCGACAGCAGCCACAGGTAGTCGCGATCGGGGTTGCCGACCAGCGCGGTGCGGTAGTCCTTGTCCAGGTACAGCACCCAGTATTCGCCCTTGCTCAGGCCCGGGGCGAGCGAGGAAAACCAGTTGTCGAAGCGCACCCACAGCTTGTTGGTTTCGCCCTTCTCCTGCGGCTCGGCGCGGCCGTCGGCCTGCAGCCATTCGCCCTCGGCATTGCGGCAGCGGTTGGTGACCGCGAGGCTGCCATCGTCTTGCAGCCGATAGTGGGCCTCGGCTTGCGCGCAGTCACGCTGGATGAACATCGGCAGGCGCGCCAACTCGTACCAAGCGCCCTGGTAGCGCTGCAGGTTGACCTTGTCGACGGTCTTCGGCGGCACCGGGCCGGTGCCGGAATTGGCGCAGCCGGCCAGGACCAGCACGGCGCATAATGCTAGAAACTTGCGCATGCTCGACTCCTTACTTCAGGCCCTTGCCGGAAAACATCAACACCTTGTCGCCGGCGTACTGGACGCTGATGAAGGTCTGCTGATCGCCCCAGGTGCAGCTGCTGAAGCCGGCCGCGCCAGAGCACTCGGTCGGGCTGCCGAGCAAGGTTTCGACCTCGGCCTTGGCCATGCCGGTCTTGAGTTTCGAGTAGTTTTCCTGATTGAGCTTGCTGCAGGCGGCCAACAGCACGCACAACGACAGCAGGGCGAAACGACGCAATGGCATGACGAACTCCTTAGGGACAGGGACGACAAGCTGAGCATAGCCAGTTGCCGCATCAGCCCTTGGAGTCAGAAACGCGAGCCAGGTTCCTGCAGGAAGGCGAGTTCTTCCGCGCTCGAGACGCGGCCGAGCAGCGCATTGCGGTGGGGGAAGCGGCCGAAGCGGGCGATCACCCGCCGATGTTGCTCGGCATAGTCGAGAAAATCGGCGAACAGCGGCTGTTCGGCCGGGTCCGCGGCGTCGCGCAGCGCCTGATAGCGCTGCACCGCCTGCTCCTGCAGCGCCAGATCTTCGGCATGTTCGAGCACCAGCAGGATGAACACCCGCTGGATCGGCGCCAGCGCCGTCTCGCGGTCCTGGGCGAGACCGGTGGCGACCAGCGCCTGGGCGCGCGCGTCGCCGGCGAAGGCTTGCGGGCTATCGCGGTGGATCATCCGTGGCAGCTGGTCGAGCAGCAGGATCAGCGCCAGCCAGCCCTGCGGCTCGGCCGTCCACTCCTCGAGGCCGCCCGCCAGCGCCTGCTCGACCCAGGCGCCGAAACGCTCACGCGCCTCGGCGTCCTGGCTGGCGCGTTTGCCGAACCACAGGCCGCTGCGCTGCGCCGCCACCTCGGCGGCGCTCGTCAGGGGGCCGAACCACCAGTCGAGCAGTGGCTGCCAGGCGGCGGACATGGCTTATGCCAGGTGGTAGCGGGTGGCGCGCTCGACTTCTTCCTTCGAGCCGAGGAACACCGCCACGCGCTGGTGCAGGGAGTCCGGCTGGATGTCGAGGATGCGTTGCTGGCCGTTGGTGGCGGCACCGCCGGCCTGCTCGATGATGAAGGACATCGGGTTGGCTTCGTACATCAGCCGCAGTTTGCCGGGCTTGCCGGGCTCGCGGGCGTCGCGCGGGTACATGAAGATGCCGCCGCGGGTGAGGATGCGGTGCACGTCGGCGACCATCGAGGCGATCCAGCGCATGTTGTAGTTCTTGCCCAGCGGGCCGTCCTTGCCGGCCAGCAGCTCGTCGACATAGCGTTTGACCGGGGCTTCCCAGTGGCGCTGGTTGGACATGTTGATGGCGAATTCGGCGGTGCTTTCCGGCACGCGGATGTCGTCGTGGGTGAGCACGAAGCTGCCCAGCTCGCGGTCGAGGGTGAAACCCTTGACGCCGTCGCCGAGGGTCAGCATGAGCATGGTCTGCGGGCCGTAGATGGCGTAGCCGGCGGCGACCTGCTGGGTGCCCGGCTGGAGGAAGGCTTCCTCGCCGAGGGCATCGTTCTGGCTGACGCAGCCGTTCGGGCAACGCAGCACCGAGAAGATGGTGCCGACCGAGACGTTGACGTCGATGTTACTGGAGCCGTCCAGCGGGTCGAACACCAGCAGGTAGGCGCCTTTCGGGTACTTACCGGGGATCTGGTAGGCGTTGTCCATTTCCTCGGAGGCCATGCCGGCCAGATGGCCGCCCCACTCGTTGGCCTCCAGGAGGATCTCGTTGGACAGCACGTCGAGCTTCTTCTGCACCTCGCCCTGCACGTTCTCGGTGCCCATGCTGCCGAGCACGCCACCCAGCGCGCCCTTGGACACCGCGTGGCTGATCTCCTTGCACGCGCGCGCCACCACTTCGATGAGGAAGCGCAGATCGGCCGGGGTGTTGTTACAGCGGGTCTGCTCGATCAGATAGCGACTGAGGGTAACGCGGGACATGGAGAGGCTCCAGAAAGGAAGAAAAATCGCGCGCAGTTTAACGCGAGTCGTGCGGCAATGCTTCTGTCAGACCCGCGCGCCCGGCGGATGGTTCGTTTGTGCCTCAGCGCGCCAACACGCAGACCTGATTACGACCACTGCGCTTGGCCTCGTAGAGCGCCGCGTCGGCCGCCTGCAGCAGCGCCTCGAGCGTCAGCCCCTGCGCCGGCCAATGCGCCAGGCCGGCGGACAAGGTGACCCCCAGGGCGCCGCTGCGGGTCGCCACCGGCGTGGCCGCCAGTTGCTGGCAGAGGCTGTTCAGCCGCTTGTGCGCCTCGCCCGCCTCGGCCCCTGGCAACACCAGCAGGAATTCCTCGCCGCCGATGCGGAACACCGCATCGGTACTGCGCAGGCTGGCAGTCAGCAGCTGCGCCACTTCGCGCAGCACATCGTCGCCGACCAGGTGGCCGTATTCGTCGTTGAGGCGCTTGAAGTGATCCAGATCGATCAGCGCCAGGGCGATCGGCTTGCACTCGCGCTGGCAGCGCGCCAGTTCGCGGGCGAAGAACTCGTCGAGGTAGCGGCGGTTGTACAGCCGGGTCAACGGGTCGCGCAGCGCCTGGTCCTGTAACTGGCCATGCAACTGGGTGATGGTGCGCAGACGTTCCTCGCTCACCGCCAGCGCCTCGGCGAGCTTGAGCTCGCTGAGGTGACGCTGGGTGACATCGCGCAGATAGAGCATCTGCCCGAGGCTATAGGGACCGGCTCGGGTCATCCGCTCGATGCCGCGCACGCGCAACTCGAAGTAGCGCGCCTGTTCGCTCAGGCTCAGCAGCGGTTCACTGTTGGCGGTCTCCGCGCCCTGCTGGAGCAAGCGCTGCAACTCGCCGCCGAGCAGCGGCCAGTCCCGCAGCGGACGCCCCTGCCAACCGCCGCTCACGCCACTCAGGCACAGCGCCGCCGGGTTGGCTTCGACCACCCGCCCCTGTGCATCCACCACCAGCACCGGATCGGGCAGCTGCTCGAGCAGCAGGTGACGCGCCACCGGCACCAGATCGAACAGGCGCACGGCGGTGATCAGCAGGGTGAACGCGATCAGGGTGAAGGCGAAGCTGAACGGCGTCGGGTCGAAACCGAACAGCGACCAGCCGTACAGCAGGTGCGCCGCGTTGGCCAGCCAGGGCACGCAGGTGACCAGCACGAAAGCCAGATAATGACGGCGATGCAGCCCTTGACTGGCCAATGCCGCGCGCAGCACCACAGCCAGGCTGAACAACATGAACAGATAGATGTAGGCCGCCACGGCCTTGAACAGCGGACCGTGCTCGTACAGCACCGGCGCGCCCGGCAGGCCATTCAGCGGTGCGGTCAGCGGGCCGTAGAACAGTTGTCCCGGGTTGACCAGCGCCAGCCCGCAAGCCAACAGCGGACCGATGCTCAGCGCCAGATAGGCCGCAGGCCGCAGCGGTGTGCGGATGCTATTGACGTACTGCCACAGGAACACGGCCCACAGGCTCGGCACGGCGGCGATTCCCGGCCAGGCCATGCTGGCCCAGAGCACCTTGCAGGAGGCGCCCTGCACACCCATTTCGATGCCCGCGGCGAGCAGCCACCAGAGCATCGCCGCGTGGAGGAGGACGAAGGTGCCACGACCGGAAAAGTACGGTTGCCGGGCGACCCAGAGCGCCACCAGGAAGACGCCGGCGCTCACTGCGCCGATCAGAGCCAAGGGCGGGCTAAACTGCCAACCGGACTGTACGCAGACGCTCAGCACGACACCCTCTCCTTTTTCTACCCGGACTACACGAGGAACGCCGCAGTCTTTCCTGACCGGGTCGAATCTGGCAAAGATACCCGAAGCCCGGGGGTTTTGCTCTTGCCCGCACCGGCGGACGGTCGTTCCTTTTTCCGGCACGCCCGCTATCATGCCGGCCCGCAACCTTCCCCAGACATGGATCACCATGAACAAGCTGTTGATCATCGGCGCCGAACTGGATCGCACCGAAACCTGGATCAAGTACGAGAAGACCATGTGCAGCAGCTGCCACTCCAGCTGCTGCACCATGCCGGTGGAGGTGCGCTTCAACGATTTGCTGCGCATCGGCCTGGTCCAGGAATTCGAGCGCAGCGAGCCGGCGAAAAACATCGCCAAACGCCTGATGAAAGAAGGCGTGGTCGAACGGTTCAGCCAGAAGTCCGGGATCTACACCCTGGTGCGCATGGGCAACAACGACTGCCTGTACCTGGACCGCAAGAGCCGCCTGTGCACCATCTACGAGCAGCGCCCGGACACCTGCCGCAACCACCCGAAAATCGGCCCGCGCCCGGGTTACTGCGCGTTCAAGCCGAAGCAGAGCAGCTGACCTCCGCACCCCGCTAACACCCACGGCAGCCGCAACACTGCCCTGGTGAAACAACAACGCCCCCGTCAGCCAGGCTGACGGGGGCGTTGTTTCAAGCGGCTAGCGGTCAGTTCTTGCTGGCGCGCTTACGCTCGTTTTCGTTGAGCACTTTCTTGCGCAGACGGATCGACTTCGGCGTCACTTCCACCAGCTCGTCGTCGTCGATGAACTCCAGCGCCTGCTCCAGGGTGAACTTGATCGGTGGCACCAGGGCGATGACTTCATCCTTGCCGGAGGCACGCATGTTGTCGAGCTTCTTGCCCTTGGTGGGGTTGATCACCAGGTCGTTGTCGCGGCTGTGGATACCGGCCAGCTGGCCTTCGTAGATGTCCTGGCCCGGCTCGAGGAACAGCTTGCCGCGGTCCTGCAGGGTTTCCAGCGAGTAGGTCAGCGCCTTGCCGGTAGCCATCGAGACCAGCACGCCGTTCTGGCGGTGGCCGACTTCACCCGACTTGATCGCGCCGTAGTGGCTGAAGGTCGAGGTCAGGATGCCGCTGCCCGAGGTCATGGTCAGGAAGGTGTTACGGAAACCGATCAGGCCACGCGCCGGGATGGTGTACTCGAGGCGGATGCGACCCTTGCCATCCGGCACCATGTTGGTCAGGTCGCCTTTACGCAGCCCCATCTGCTCCATGATCGGACCCTGGTGCTGCTCCTCGACGTCGATGATGACGTTCTCGTAGGGCTCCTGCTTCTCGCCGTCGACTTCCTTGATCACCACTTCCGGACGACCAACCGCCATCTCGAAGCCTTCGCGACGCATGGTTTCGATCAGTACCGAGAGGTGCAGTTCGCCGCGGCCGGAGACCTTGAACTTGTCGGCCGAGTCGCCTTCCTGCACGCGCAGGGCCACGTTGTGCAGCAGTTCTTTTTCCAGGCGCTCTTTGATGTTGCGGCTGGTGACGAACTTGCCTTCCTTACCGCAGAACGGCGAGTCGTTGACCTGGAAGGTCATGGAAACGGTCGGCTCGTCGACGGACAGCGGCGGCAGGGCTTCGACATTGTTCATGTCGCACAGGGTGTCGGAGATGTACAGCTCGTCCATGCCGCTGACGCAGACGATGTCGCCAGCCTGGGCTTCGGCGACTTCAACGCGATGCAGACCCGAGTGACCCATGATCTTCAGGATGCGGCCCTGACGCTTCTTGCCGTCGGCGCCGATGGCGACCACCGGGGTGTTGGTTTTGACCTTGCCGCGAGCGATACGGCCGATACCGATGACTCCGAGGAAGCTGTTGTAGTCCAGCTGAGAGATCTGCATCTGGAACGGACCGTCGACGTCGACATTCGGGGTCGGTACGTGGTCGACGATGGCCTGGAACAGGGCATCCATGTGCTCGTCCATTTTTTCGTGGTCGAGGCCGGCGATGCCGTTCAGGGCGCTGGCGTAGACGATCGGGAAGTCCAGCTGCTCTTCGGTGGCGCCGAGGTTGTCGAACAGGTCGAAGATCTGGTCGATGACCCAATCCGGACGCGCGCCCGGACGGTCGATCTTGTTGACCACGACGATCGGACGCAGGCCGGCCTTGAACGCCTTCTGGGTCACGAAACGGGTCTGCGGCATCGGGCCGTCCTGGGCATCGACCACCAGCAGCACGGAGTCGACCATCGACATCACGCGCTCGACTTCACCGCCGAAGTCGGCGTGGCCGGGGGTGTCGACGATGTTGATGTCGTAGCCGTTCCATTTCAGGGCGGTGTTTTTTGCCAGGATGGTGATGCCGCGCTCTTTTTCCTGGTCGTTGCTGTCCATCACGCGCTCGGATTCCAGCTCTTTACGGTCCAGGGTGCCGGACAGGCGCAGCAGCTTGTCGACCAGGGTGGTTTTGCCATGGTCGACGTGGGCGATGATGGCGATGTTGCGGAGATTTTCGATCACGATGTCGTCTCGATTAGGGATTCAGGTGCCGCGATTCTGGGCGGCCAATATGAAAAGCAATGCAGTGATTCAGCTCGGGTCGGGGGGGCGATGGCGGATACTGCCGCCAAGCAGCCCCGGCTGTTTAAGCCGGACGATAAACGCGCACATTGGCATGCCCCTCGCTGAGCAAATGATGGGCATGCAGGCGACTCATCACACCCTTGTCGCAATACAGCAGGTACTGGCGGGTGTCATCCAGGTTCTTGAAGCGACTGTTGAGGGCGAAGAACGGCAGCGCCTGCACCTCGATGCCGGGAAGCGTGAGCGGCTGGTCTTCGGCGGCATCCGGGTGGCGGATGTCGAGGACGATCTGCCCCGGCAGCGCCTCGGCCAGCTCCTCGACCTGCACATCCTCGCCCAGCTCGTCGATCACCCGGTCGATGGCCACCAGCCGCGCGCGCTCCAGCGCTCGTTCGAGCACCGCCATGTCGAACTGGCGCTCCTCGTATTCGACGCGGTCGCGCTTGGCCTTGGTGGTCGGGTTGACCGAGATGACGCCGCAGTATTCCGGCATGTGCTTGGCGAATTCGGCGGTGCCAATCTCGTAAGCGGTATCGATGATGTCTTGCTTGTGGGCGGCGATCAGCGGACGCATCACCAGCTTTTCGGTCGCCGCGTCGATCACCGCTAGGTTCGGCAGGGTCTGGCTGGACACCTGGGAGATCGCCTCGCCGGTGACCAGCGCATCGATCTTCAAGCGCTCGGCGATGTCGGTGGCGGCGCGCAGCATCATGCGCTTGAGGATCACGCCCATGTGGCTATTGTCGACCTTGCCGAGAATCTCGCCAACCACTTCCTCGAACGGCACCGACACGAACAGCACGCGTTGCGAACGGCCGTACTTGTCCCACAGGTAATGGGCGACTTCCATCACCCCCAGCTCGTGGGCACGGCCGCCCAGATTAAAGAAGCAGAAGTGGCTGACCAGGCCGCGGCGCATCATCTGATAGGCCGCCACGGTGGAGTCGAAACCGCCGGACATCAGCACCAGGCAGTGTTCGATGGTGCCCAGCGGATAGCCGCCGATGCAGTCGTGCTGTTTATGCACGACGAACAGGCGCTGGTCGCGGATCTCCATGCGCACTTCGACTTCCGGCTTCTTCAGCGCGATGCCGGCGGCGCCACACTGCTGGCGCAGCTGGCTACCGACATGGCGCTCGACGTCCATGGAAGTGAAGTCATGCTTGCCGGCACGCTTGCAGCGCACGGCGAAGATCTTGCCCAGTAGCTGGTCGGCGTAATGACGTTTGCACTTCTCGACGATGTCGTCGAGGTCACCCAGCGGGTATTCGTGCACCTCGAGGAACTGACCGATGCCCGGCGTACAGCGCAGCCGCTCGATCATCTCGCGCAGCACCTTCGGCTCGCTCAGCGCGGTCTGCACTTCCAGGTTGTCCCAGGCGCCGCTCACCTCCAGCTTGGGATCGAGGTCGCGCAACACCGTGCGAATGTTCTTCGCCAGCTGCCGGATGAAGTGCTTACGCACCGGGCGGCTCTTGATGGTGATTTCCGGGAAGACTTTGACGATCAGTTTCATGAAAACAGCGCGCGCGGGCGAGGTCGAAAAACAGGGGCGCGGATTATAGCCGAAATTGCTCAAGGTTTAATCAACTATCGTATAGCCGCCCAACCGACGCACCAACATGAGGCGGGCAAAAATCAGCCAGCCCCACAATAGTGCATCAGGACGCGCCACGCGCCATCGCAACCCCCGCCACGCCTGAGTTTCAGGGCTCGCTCCCAACCTGGAGCACTGGCACGCAATTTGCTCCCTTGTGAGGCAGACTGCCCTGGCGGAGTATGCCGCCCCGGCTTCAACTTTATTACTCAGAGGCTAATCGTTAAGCCTTTACCTTCTGGAGGACATCATGTCGAAGGCGCTTCAACTGATTAAAGATAACGATGTGAAGTGGGTAGACCTGCGCTTCACCGACACCAAAGGCAAGCAGCACCACGTGACCATGCCGGCCCGTGATGCTCTGGACGAAGACTTCTTCGAACACGGCAAGATGTTCGACGGCTCGTCCATCCATGGCTGGAAAGGCATCGAAGCCTCCGACATGATCCTGCTGCCGGTCGACGAAACTGCCGTGCTCGACCCGTTCACCGAAGAGCCGACCCTGATCCTGGTCTGCGACATCATCGAGCCGAGCACCATGCAAGGCTACGACCGCGACCCGCGCTCCATCGCCAAGCGCGCCGAGGAATACCTGAAGACCACCGGCATCGGTGACACCGTATTCGTGGGCCCGGAGCCTGAGTTCTTCATCTTCGACGAAGTGAAGTTCAAGTCCGACATCTCCGGCTCGATGTTCAAGATCATCTCCGAGCAAGGCTCGTGGATGACCGACCAGGACGTCGAAGGCGGCAACAAGGGCCACCGTCCGGCCGTCAAAGGCGGCTACTTCCCGGTTCCGCCGTGCGACCACGACCACGAAATCCGTACCGCCATGTGTAATGCCATGGAAGAAATGGGCCTGGTCATCGAAGTTCACCACCACGAGGTGGCGACTGCCGGTCAGAACGAAATCGGCGTGAGGTTCAACACCCTGGTCGCCAAGGCTGACGAAGTTCAGACCCTGAAGTACTGCGTGCACAACGTCGCCGACGCCTATGGCAAGACCGCGACCTTCATGCCGAAGCCGCTGTACGGCGACAACGGCTCGGGCATGCACGTGCACATGTCCATATCCAAAGATGGCAAGAACACCTTCTCCGGCGAAGGCTATGCCGGCCTGTCCGAGACCGCCCTGTACTTCATCGGCGGCATCATCAAGCACGGTAAAGCCCTGAACGGCTTCACCAACCCGGCGACCAACTCCTACAAGCGTCTGGTTCCGGGCTTCGAAGCTCCGGTCATGCTGGCCTACTCGGCCCGCAACCGTTCCGCCTCGATCCGCATCCCGTACGTTTCTAGCCCGAAAGCCCGTCGCATCGAGGCGCGCTTCCCGGACCCGGCTGCCAACCCCTACCTGGCCTTCGCCGCGCTGCTGATGGCCGGTCTGGACGGTATCCAGAACAAGATCCACCCCGGCGATGCCGCCGACAAGAACCTGTACGACCTGCCGCCGGAAGAGGCGAAAGAGATCCCGCAGGTTTGCGGCAGCCTGAAAGAGGCGCTGGAAGAGCTGGACAAGGGCCGTGCGTTCCTGACCAAGGGCGGCGTGTTCACCGACGACTTCATCGATGCCTACATCGAGCTGAAGAGCGAAGAAGAAATCAAGGTGCGCACCTTCGTGCACCCGCTGGAATACGACCTGTACTACAGCGTCTGATCCGGCTCTGCTGAACATGAGGCCTCCTTCGGGAGGCCTTTTTTATGCCTTGCGTTCTATCGGAAACCCCCGAGTCGAACCTAGGATCATTCCGAGTTCGCCAGCCCACTCAGCGGCGGGATTGCCGACCACTGCGCAAGGTCGGCCACGCGCGCCGCCGCCGCGGCCTTTTCCCTTGCCAGTCACGCCCGGCGATGCAAGGCTTAGCGCAGTCCACCCGAGGAGCACACGCATGCGTTTGCCGATTGCCTGCCTGATGCTGGCACTGACCCTGCCGGCCAGCGCGCAGATCTACAAATACACCGACGCCAAGGGCAATACGGTGTACACCAACCAGCCACCGCACGGCGTTAAGAGCGAGACGGTCGAATTGCCGCCGCCCAATACCGTGGAGATGCAGGCGCCAAGCGCGGCGGCCGGCGACGCCGGGCAGAATGTTCAGGCCGAGCAAGCGCCCTACCGCCAGCTGCGCCTGGCCAACCTTCCCGATGAGGCGGCCTTGCGCGCCAACAGCGGCACCTTCAGCGTCAGCGTCGAGCTACAACCGCGCCTGCAACCCGGCCATAGTCTGCGCCTGCTCCTCGACGGCCAGCCCTATGGCGCGCCGAGCCAGGTGACGAGCCTGCAGTTGACCAACATCGCGCGCGGCGAACACAGCCTGGCGGTGGAAGTCCTCAGCGGCGACCAAGCGATCCAGCAGAGCGCGACCGAGACCTTCACCGTGCAGCGCGTCAACACCAGCAGCCCGGCGCTGCGCCCGCCAGCCCCCACCCCCCGAGCCACGCCCTGACTCATGCGCCTTACGCTCTTCTGCCTGCTCCTGCTCGGCCTGCCGGCCATGGCCGAGGTCTACACCTACCTCGACGCCGAAGGCAACCGGGTGTTCACCGACCGCCCCCACCCCGGCAATGCCCAGCGCCTGCAACTGACGCCGGCCAACAGCATGGGCGGCCAACGGCCCAATGCCGCGCCGCCGGCTCCGGCTCCGGCCGCCCCGGTCACGGTGCCGAGCTACCAATTGCTGCGCATTCTGGTGCCGGAGCCGGACGCGACCATCCAGAACGGCACTTCCGGCGATCTGATCGTCACCGCCACCAGCGAGCCCGGCCTGCTTCCCGGGCATAACTACCAGGTGCTGCTGGATGGCCGGCCCGCCAGCGAGCCCAGCCGCAGCCCGGTGTTCCCGCTGAGCAACCTGGAACGCGGCAGCCACCAGCTGGCGGTGGAAATCCGTGACGCCGAAGGCCGCACGCTGGAGCGTACCCCCAACCAGCCGGTGCATATCCTGCGCGCCTCGCTGGCGCAAAAGCGCCGGATCAAGCCGTGCAAGCACGAGGATTACGGCGCGCGCCCGGAATGCCGACTGCAGGACAAGCCGGCCGAAGAGCCCGACATCCCCCTCGTCCCCTTCATGTGAGCCCGGCAGGATTCGCACCATAACAGTGCGACATCCTGCACCACTTTCTGTACGCTCACCATAATGGTTCACCACCAGCGCCCCATCGCGCCGGAATGCGGCCGCAAACGCTAAGCAGCCTGGTTTTCCCGCGTCTTTTCGGGGCTTTGGTTTGTTTTTTGCATTTTCCGACCCAACTCCGGAAGCTGCCTATGACCATTAACGACGCACTGCACCGCCTGCTGCTCGACAACCTGACCACCGCGACCCTGCTGCTCAACGCCGAACTGCGCCTCGAGTACATGAATCCGGCGGCCGAGATGCTCCTGGCCGTCAGCGGTCAGCGCAGCCACGGACAATTCATCAGCGAACTGTTCACCGAGTCGCCCGAGGCCCTGGCATCCCTGCGTCAGGCCGTCGAGCAGGCGCACCCGTTCAACAAGCGCGAAGCGGTGCTGACCGCCCTGACCGGGCAGACCCTGACCGTCGATTACTCGGTCACGCCGATCCTCAACCGCGGCGAGACCCTGTTGCTGCTGGAAGTCCTGCCGCGCGACCGGCTGCTGCGCATCACCAAGGAAGAGGCGCAGCTGTCCAAGCAGGAAACCACCAAGCTGCTGGTGCGCGGCCTGGCCCACGAGATCAAGAACCCGCTCGGCGGCATCCGCGGCGCCGCCCAGTTGCTGGCCCGCGAGCTGCCGGAAGAGAGCCTGCGCGACTACACCAACGTGATCATCGAAGAGGCCGACCGCCTGCGCAATCTGGTCGATCGCATGCTCGGCTCGAACAAACTGCCGAACCTGGCACCGACCAACGTCCACGAGGTGCTGGAGCGGGTCGGCAGCCTGGTCGAGGCGGAAAGCCAGGGCGGCATCACCCTGGTGCGCGACTACGACCCGAGCATCCCGGACGTGCGCATCGACCGCGAACAGATGATTCAGGCGGTGCTCAACATCGTCCGCAACGCCATGCAGGCCATCGGCACGCAGAACGAGCTGCGCCTCGGCCGTATCACCTTGCGCACCCGCACCCTGCGCCAGTTCACCATCGGCCATACCCGCCATCGCCTGGTGACCAAGGTCGAGATCATCGACAACGGCCCGGGCATTCCGGCCGAGCTGCAGGACACCATCTTCTATCCCATGGTCAGTGGCCGCCCGGACGGTACCGGGCTGGGGCTGGCCATCACCCAGAACATCATCAGTCAGCACCAAGGCCTGATCGAGTGCGAGAGCCACCCCGGCCACACCGTGTTCTCGATCTTCCTGCCGCTGGAACAAGGAGTCAGCCCGTCATGAGCCGCAGTGAAACCGTCTGGATTGTCGATGACGACCGCTCGATCCGCTGGGTACTGGAAAAAGCCCTGCAACAGGAAGGCATGGACACCACCAGCTTCGACAGCGCCGACGGTCTGATCAACCGCCTCGGCCGCCAGCAGCCGGACGTGATCATCTCCGACATCCGCATGCCGGGCGCCAGCGGCCTCGATCTGCTGGCGCGGATTCGCGAGCTGCATCCGCGCCTGCCGGTGATCATCATGACCGCGCACTCCGATCTGGACAGCGCCGTGGCCTCCTACCAGGGCGGCGCCTTCGAGTACCTGCCCAAGCCGTTCGACGTCGACGAAGCGGTGTCGCTGGTCAAGCGCGCCTTCCAGCACGCCCAGGAGCAACAGGGCCTGGAGGCACCCGCCGCACTGGCACGCACGCCAGAAATCATCGGCGAGGCGCCGGCCATGCAGGAGGTGTTCCGCGCCATCGGCCGCCTCTCGCACTCCAACATCACCGTGCTGATCAACGGCGAGTCCGGCACCGGCAAGGAGCTGGTCGCCCACGCCCTGCACCGCCACAGCCCGCGCGCGGCCGCACCGTTCATCGCCCTGAACATGGCGGCGATCCCCAAGGATCTGATGGAATCCGAGCTATTCGGCCATGAGAAAGGCGCCTTCACCGGCGCCACCAATCAGCGCCGCGGACGCTTCGAGCAGGCCGACGGCGGCACCCTGTTCCTCGACGAGATCGGCGACATGCCGGCCGATACCCAGACCCGCCTGCTGCGCGTGCTGGCCGACGGCGAGTTCTACCGGGTCGGCGGGCATACCCCGGTCAAGGTCGACGTGCGCATCATCGCCGCCACCCACCAGAACCTCGAGTCGCTGGTGCAGGCCGGCAAGTTCCGCGAGGACCTGTTCCACCGCCTCAACGTCATCCGCATCCATATCCCGCGCCTGTCCGACCGCCGCGAGGACATCCCCACCCTCGCCCGCCATTTCCTCAGCCGCGCCGCCCAGGAGCTGGCCGTCGAGCCCAAGCTGCTCAAGGTCGAGACCGAGGACTACCTGAAGAACCTGCCCTGGCAGGGCAACGTACGCCAGCTGGAAAACACCTGCCGCTGGATCACGGTGATGGCCTCCGGGCGCGAAGTGCATATCGACGACCTGCCGCCGGAGCTGTTGACCCAGCAGCAAGACAGCGCGCCGGTGACCAACTGGGAGCAGGCGCTGCGCCAGTGGGCCGACCAGGCCCTGGCGCGCGGCCAGTCGAGCCTGCTGGACAATGCCGTGCCGGCATTCGAGCGGATCATGATCGAGACCGCGCTCAAGCACACCGCCGGCCGCCGTCGCGACGCCGCCGTGCTGCTCGGCTGGGGCCGCAATACCTTGACGCGCAAGATCAAGGAGTTGGGCATGAAGGTCGCCGGCGGCGATGACGACGAGGGCGACGACGCCTGAGGCGCGCCCCTGAACCACGCAAAAGCGGGCCACTGGCCCGCTTTTGCGTTTCTCCGCCCGCCACTCGTAACCTAGCCGGATGCTCATTGCCGGCGCGCGGGGTGCACGCGATGCACCCCCGCGGTTCAAACGCAGCGCCTTAATGGCCGGCGAAAAACCCGCAACGCGGCTGCAGCCCAATAAATTCGAGCCCTGGCGCCATCGTAATAAAACTGGCACATGCTCTGCATAGGATAGAGCACAGCCAGTTTCGGGGACCTTGGTACAGGCAGGCCGGGGAATCCCCTCTTTTATTCCGCCCGCAGGCTGATCGTCAGCCGCCACCGCCCGTCCGCCGTTGCGCCGTGCCATTCGCCGCGCAACGGGCGGGCAGCGACCAGATTCAGCAGCAAGCCCTGCGCGCCCCGCCCCACTCGCCAATTCACCGCCTTGCCGTTCAGTTGCAACTGGCCGCGGCGAGCCTCACCCTCGGCATCGATCCGCAGCAGCAGCGCACCCTGCACGTGCTCGCCGTGCACCTGCGCCTCACGGTTGAACCACAGCACCAGGCCGCCGGCCTGCACCTCCACCCGTTCGAGACTCACCGGCTCGGGGCTGCTCAGGCGGCCGAGCATCAGCCCGACCAGCAGGCCGAGCAACGCCAGGGCGGCGAGAAAACGCCAACGCAACTGCGGGCGCGGGTCCTCGGGAGTAGAATGCCGCCCGTCCTCAAGCGCGGAGCCGTGCATGTTTCACGTCATCCTTTTTCAACCGGAAATTCCACCGAATACCGGCAACATTATCAGGCTGTGCGCCAACAGCGGTTGCAGCCTGCACCTGATCGAGCCGCTCGGCTTCGAACTGGACGACAAGCGCCTGCGCCGCGCCGGTCTGGACTACCACGAGTACGCCCAGGTACAGCGCCACCCCGACCTCGCCAGCTGCCTGCAGAGTCTCGGCCAGCCGCGCCTGTTCGCCTTCACCACCAAGGGCTCGCACGCCTTCCACGAAGTCCAGTACCGCCCCGGCGACGCCTTCCTGTTCGGCCCGGAAAGCCGCGGCCTGCCGGAAGAGGTGCGCAACGCGCTGCCGCCGGAACAGCGCCTGCGCCTGCCGATGCGCCCCGGCTGCCGCAGCCTGAACCTGTCCAACACCGTGGCGGTGACGGTGTATGAGGCCTGGCGCCAGCAGGGTTTCGCCGGGGCGTAAGATGGGTTGAGGAGCGTAGCGACGATACCCATCATGCCGATGCCCATGGGTATCGCTTCGCTCAACCCATCCTACGGCTACTCGCACCTTGTCGGCGCCCATAAAAAACGCCGCTAAAAAGCGGCGTTTGATACCCGGTCGGGGCTTAGGCCTGGGCCGGCGCCGTGCCGGCGGCCTGCATGCGCGCCAGTTCCTGGGCATACAGGGCATCGAAGTTCACCGGCGACAGCATCAGCGCCGGGAACGAGCCGCGCACCACCAGGCTGTCCAGGGTTTCGCGCGCGTAGGGGAAGAGGATGTTCGGGCAGAACGCGCCGAGGGTGTGGCTCATGGACGCCGGGTCCAGGCCCTTGATCAGGAAGATGCCGGCCTGCTGCACTTCGGCGATGAAGGCGACTTCTTCACCGGTCTTGACCGTTACCGAGAGGGTCAGCACCACTTCATGGAAGTCGCCTTCCAGGGCCTTCTGGCGAGTGTTCAGATCCAGCGCGACGCTCGGGTTCCACTCCTGGCGGAAGATTTCCGGGCTCTTCGGCGCCTCGAAGGACAGGTCGCGGACATAGATGCGCTGCAGGGAGAACTGCGGGTTCTGCTCGTCCGGAGCAGCGCCACTGGTTACTTGATCGGTCATAGCGGAGCCTTCTTCTTATACGGGTTTGTACGGGGTGAACATTCAGGCCTCGAGCAGCGCGTCCAGCTTGCCGGCGCGCTCCAGGGCGTAGAGGTCATCGCAGCCACCGACATGGGTGCTGCCGATCCAGATTTGCGGCACCGAAGTGCGCCCGGCCTTGTGGCTCATCTCGGCGCGCAGCTGCGGCTGGCCATCGACTTTGATTTCCTCGAAGGCCACGCCCTTGCTCGCCAGCAGTTGCTTGGCGCGCATGCAGTAGGGGCACCAGTCGCTGGAATAGACGACGACGCTGGGCATCTCACTTCACCAGCGGCAGATTGTCGGCGCGCCAGCTGCCTATCCCGCCGCCCAGCTTGGCGGCGTTGAAGCCGGCCTTCTTCAGCTCGCGGCAAGCGGTGCCGGCATGCTGGCCCATGGCATCGACCACGATCAGGGTCTTGGCCTTGTGCTTGTCCAGCTCGCTCATGCGCGCGACGAGCTTGTCGTAGGGGATGCTCAGCGCATCGACGATGTGCCCGCTGGCGAAGTCCTTGCTGCTGCGCACGTCGACCACCAGGCCGCCGTCGCTGTTGACCAGCGCGGTGAGCTCGCGGCTGCTCAGGCTTTTGCCGCCCTTGTTCAGTTCGGTGACGATCAACAGCGCCAGCAGCACGGCGAACAATCCGCTCAGTACATAGTGGTTAGAGACAAATTCAATCAGGTGGGCAAGCATCACGTGGTTCCACAACCGTAAAATGGCGGCCAGTATACACAGGCCCAAAGGTCGGCCAAACCCCGTCCGGCGGTGACGCCAACGGAACTTGGCTTTAAAATGCCGCTCTTTTTTTCACCCCCTTAGCGCAACCGAGTCGACCCCATGACTGCTACGCCAAAACCGCTGGTTCTGATCATCCTCGACGGCTTCGGTCACAGCGACAGCCCCGAATACAACGCCATCCATGCCGCCCGCACGCCGGTCTACGACCGCCTGTGGGCGACTCAGCCGCACAGCCTGATTTCCGGCAGCGGCATGGATGTTGGCCTGCCGGACGGGCAGATGGGTAACTCCGAGGTCGGCCACATGAACCTCGGCGCCGGCCGCGTGGTGTACCAGGACTTCACCCGGGTGACCAAGGCGATCCGTGACGGCGAGTTCTTCCAGAACGCCGTGATCAACGGCGCGGTCGACCAGGCCGTGGCCACCGGCAAGGCCGTGCACATCCTCGGTCTGCTCTCCGATGGCGGCGTGCACAGCCACCAGGACCATCTGGTGGCCATGGCCGAACTGGCCGCCCAGCGCGGCGCCGAGAAGATCTACCTGCACGCCTTCCTCGACGGGCGCGACACTCCGCCGAAGAGCGCCCAGCCGTCGCTGGAACTGCTCGACGCCACCTTCGCCCGCCTCGGCAAGGGCCGCACCGCCAGCCTCATCGGCCGCTACTTCGCCATGGACCGCGACAACCGCTGGGACCGCGTCGCCCAGGCCTACAACCTGATCGTCGACAGCCAGGCCGAGTTCAGCGCCGCCAGCGCCGTCGAGGGCCTGGAGGCCGCCTATGCGCGCGGCGAGAGCGACGAGTTCGTCAAGGCCACCCGCATCGGCGCGCCGGCGCCGGTGGCAGACGGCGACGCCGTGGTGTTCATGAACTTCCGCGCCGACCGCGCGCGCGAGCTGACCCGCGCCTTCGTCGAGCCGGACTTCCAGGAATTCGCCCGCGCCCGCCAGCCGCAGCTGGCCGGCTACATCATGCTCACCCAGTACGCCGCCAGCATCCAGGCGCCCAGCGCCTTCGCCCCGGCCAGCCTGGACAACGTGCTCGGCGAATACCTGGCGAAGCATGGCAAGACCCAGCTGCGCATCGCCGAGACCGAAAAATACGCCCACGTCACCTTCTTCTTCTCCGGCGGCCGCGAAGAGCCGTTCGAAGGCGAAGAGCGCATCCTCATTCCGTCGCCGAACGTCGCCACCTACGACCTCAAGCCGGAGATGAGCGCCCTGGAAGTCACCGACCGCATCGTCGAGGCCATCGAGCAGCAGCGTCACGACGTGATCATCGTCAACTACGCCAACGGCGACATGGTCGGCCACACCGGCGTGTTCGCCGCCGCGGTGGCCGCGGTGGAATGCCTGGACGGCTGCGTCGGCCGCATCGTCGCCGCGCTGGACAAGGTCGGCGGCGAGGCACTGATCACCGCCGACCACGGCAACGTCGAACAGATGGAAGACGAGTGCACCGGTCAGGTGCACACCGCCCATACCTGCGAACCGGTCCCCTTCATCTATGTCGGCAAACGCCCGCTTAGTCTGCGCGAAGGCGGCGTGCTGGCCGACGTAGCGCCGACCATGCTCAAGCTGATGGGCCTGGCGCAGCCGGCGGAAATGACCGGCACCAGCATCATCGAGCTGCAATAACCTCGCCCGCGCCTAGCGAAGCCCCGGCCAGTGCCGGGGCTTCGGCGTTTCCAGGCAGCCGTTGCGGCACCCTGCAGATCCGCGCCCACGCCCGCCATCCGCGGCACGGGCGTTTTTTTTGCCACGCTCCGCGGGCATACTAGGCCGGTCCTCCCTCCTCGGTGTCACACGCCCCATGCCTCGTGCCCTGCTTGCCCTTCTTTGCCTCTGCTTGCTCAGCCCGGCCATGGCCGATCAGCGCGCGGAAACCCAGCAGCAGCTGGAAGCGGCGCGCAAAGACATCAACGAGCTGAAAAAACTGCTCAACCAGGTCGAGCAGGAAAAATCCGGCGTGCAGAAACAGCTGCGCCACACCGAAACCGAGATGGGCGACCTGGAAAAGCAGGTCAAGTCCCTGCAGGACGAGCTGAAGGACAGCGAGACCGAGCTGCAGCGCCTGGATGACGAGAAAAAAAAACTCGACAGCGCGCGCCATGAACAGCAGCGCCTGATCGGCATCCAGGCCCGCGCCGCCTATCAGGCCGGCAATCAGGAGCCCCTGCGTCTGCTGCTCAACCAGCAGCAGCCGGCGCAGTTCTCGCGCACCCTCACCTACTACGAATACCTCGGCCAGGCGCGGGTCGACCAGCTCAACACCTTCAATGAAACGCTGCGCCAGCTGGCCAATGTCGAGCAGGACATCGCCACCCAGCAAAGCCGCCTGAACGAACAGAAAAGCGCCCTCGACGGCCGCCGTGAGCAGCTGGCGCAGGTGCGCAAGGAGCGCCAGCTGGCCCTGGCGCAACTGAACCAGCAGTCCAGCGAACGCAGCCGCAAGCTCAAGGCCCGCGAGCAGAACCAGGCCGAGCTCGGCCGCGTGCTGAAAACCATCGAGGAAACCCTGGCCCGCCAGGAGCGCGAAGCCAAGGCCGCCGCCGAAGCCGCCCGTCAGCGCGCGCTGGCCGAGCAGCGTCTGGCCGCCAGCCAGCCGCCAAGCAAGGCCAAGCCGGCCGCTGCCGGGCCGCTGGTGTCCAGCAGCGGCGCCAATTACGGCGGGCCGTTCGGCCAGGCGCGCGGCAAGCTGCCGTGGCCGGTCAGCGGCCGTCTGGTGGCCCGCTACGGTGCCCCGCGCGGCGGCGACGCGCGCAGCACCTGGGACGGCGTGCTGATCGGCGCCAGCGCCGGCAGCCAAGTGCGCGCCGTGCACGGCGGCCGGGTGGTGTTCGCCGACTGGTTGCGCGGCGCCGGGCTTCTGGTCATTCTGGATCATGGCAACGGCTACCTGAGCCTCTACGGCCATAATCAGAGTCTGTTGAAAGATGCCGGCGATATCGTCAAGGCCGGCGAGCCGATCGCCACCGTTGGCACCAGTGGCGGGCAAGACGCCCCGGCCCTGTATTTTGCGATTCGTCAGCAGGGCCGCCCCAGCGACCCCGCTCAGTGGTGCCGCGCGCAGGGCTAGGAAGCTCGCGTCTTGGTAGCGCCGCACATTATTTAGGAGTCAGTCTCACATGCCGCATTTGCCCCGCCTCACTTCCCTGGCTGCCGCGCTTGCGCTGCTGCTAGGCGCGCCGCTGCTGCCAGCCGCCGAGTCGAGCCCGCCGGCGGTCGACGCCGCCGCCAAGGACAAGGCGCCGCTGCCGCTGGATGAACTGCGCACCTTCGCCGAGGTCCTCGACCGAGTGAAAGCCGCCTATGTCGAGCCGGTGGACGACAAGACCCTGCTGGAAAATGCGATCAAGGGCATGCTCAGCAACCTCGACCCGCACTCGGCCTATCTCGGCCCCGAGGACTTCCAGGAACTGCAGGAAAGCACCAGCGGCGAGTTCGGCGGCCTGGGCATCGAGGTCGGTATCGAAGACGGCTTCGTCAAGGTGGTGTCGCCGATCGACGACACCCCGGCGTCCAAGGCCGGCATCCAGCCCGGCGACCTGATCATCAAGATCGACGGCCAGCCGACCAAGGGCCTGTCGATGATGGAAGCGGTGGACAAGATGCGCGGCAAGCCGGGGCAGAAGATCCAACTGACCCTGGTGCGCGAAGGCGGCCAGCCCTTCGACCTGGAGCTGACCCGCGCGGTGATCAAGGTCAAGAGCGTCAAGAGCCAGCTGCTCGAAGCCAACTACGGCTACCTGCGCATCACCCAGTTCCAGGTCAACACCGGCGAGGAAATCGGCAAGGCCCTGGCCAAGCTGCGCAAGGACAACGACGGCAAGAAGCTGCGCGGCCTGGTCCTCGACTTGCGCAACAACCCCGGCGGCGTGCTGCAGTCGGCAGTGGAGGTCGCCGACCACTTCCTCAAGAAGGGTCTGATCGTCTACACCAAGGGCCGCATCGCCAATTCCGAGCTGCGCTTCTCCGCCGACCCGGCCGACGCCAGCGAAGGCGTGCCGCTGGTGGTGCTGATCAACGGCGGCAGCGCCTCGGCCTCGGAGATCGTCGCCGGCGCCCTGCAGGACCACAAGCGCGCGATCCTGATGGGCACCGACAGCTTCGGCAAGGGCTCGGTGCAGACCGTGCTGCCGCTGAGCAACGAGCGCGCGCTGAAGATCACCACCGCGCTGTACTTCACCCCCAACGGCCGCTCGATCCAGGCCCAGGGCATCATTCCGGACATCGAAGTGACCCGCGCCAAGATCACCCGCGAGCAGGATGGCGAGATCTACAAGGAAGCCGACCTGGCCGGCCACCTCGGCAACGGCAACGGCGGCGCAGACAAACCGAGCGCCAAGAAGGCGGCCGCCATGCCGCGCCCACAGGACGACGACTTCCAGCTCGGCCAGGCGCTCAACCTGCTCAAGGGCCTCAACGTCACCCGCGGCGGCTAAACCGGCGGAGCGACTGCAGAAACAAAAAACCCGGGCCTTGGTCCGGGTTTTTTATGGGCCCATCGGCCTTAGAACCTGTTTCGGATCTCGCGAGCTAGAGTCATACAAGGCAAAACGGCTGAGGATGCGGAGTTTACGAGTTGTAAATGAGCATTCCGAAGCCGTTTTTAACGCCGTTTGGCCGACGCGCAGCAGATCCGAGACAGGTTCTTACAGATAGCTGTTGAGGATGTCATCAACGAAGCCCTCGGCACGCATCTGCTCCAGCGCGGCCTGGAGCTTCTGCACCACCTCGTCCGGCACATCCTTGTTCAGCGCCAGGAACAGCTCGGCGCTGTTGAAGCGCAGCACGGTCTTCAGCCCGGACACGCCCTCCTGCTTGGCCAGGTAGCGCCCGGCCGGATCGCCGCTGGCCCACAGGTCGATCTGCCCGCTCTCGAGCTTCTTGGCATTCTCCTGGTCGCGCAGCGCGGTGATCGGCTCCAGCTTGTGCTGGGTCAGGTACTCGGCGATGGCATCGCCCTTGTAGGCGCCGATCTTGTACTGCTTGGCCTGCTCCAGGCTGCCGAGGGTGATCGGGCTGTCGCTCTTGGCCAGCAGCACCCAGTCGTCCGGACCGATCGGACCGACCCACTTGAACAGCTGCTCGCGCTCCGGCAGACGGGCGGTGACGAACACGCCGTAGTCCGGCTTCTCCAACGCCAGCTTGTAGATGCGGTCCCAGGGGAAGCGCAGGGTCAGGCTGTACTTGATCCCGGCGCGCTTGAACATCTCGCGCACGATGTCGGCGGCGATGCCGTCGATGTTGTCTTCCTGGGCGAAGTTCTTGCCGTTGATCGCCATGTTGTAGGGCGGGAAGTTCTCGGTCAGCAGGACCACGCTGTAGTTTTCGTCCACTTCGGCGCGCGCGGCGGTGGAGAGCACCAGCAAGGTGCCGGCAAACGTGAGCAGCAGGCGTTTCAACATAAGCCACTACCTAAGTCAGAGGGATCGGAAAGGTGCTGGAGCGCAGCTCACTGCGCTCGCGGAGCTCAATAGTAGGCAAGAACCGCGCTCAGCGCCCGCTCTAAACCGCGGCTCAGCGCACCACGATGCCACGACTGGCCAAATAGGCCTTGGCCTCCGGCACGGTGTATTCGCCGAAGTGGAAGATGCTCGCCGCCAGCACGGCTGAGGCCTTGCCTTCGAGGATGCCGGCGGCCAGGTGTTCGAGGTTGCCGACGCCGCCGGAGGCGATCACCGGGATACCCACGGTGTCGCTGATGGCGCGGGTGACACCGAGGTCGTAGCCGCGCTTGACGCCGTCCTGATCCATGCTGGTCAGGAGGATCTCGCCGGCGCCGAGGTCTTCCATCTTCTTCGCCCAGGCCACCGCATCGAGACCGGTCGGCTTGCGCCCGCCATGGGTGAAGATTTCCCAGCGCGGGGGTTCGCCGGGGGCGGAAACCTTCTTGGCGTCGATGGCGACGACGATGCACTGCGAGCCGAAACGGTCGGCCGCCTCGCCGACGAATTCCGGGGTGAACACCGCAGCGGTGTTGATCGACACCTTGTCGGCGCCGGCATTCAGCAGGTTGCGGATGTCCTGCACGGTGCGCACGCCGCCGCCGACGGTGAGCGGGATGAACACCTGGCTGGCCATGCGCTCGACGGTGTGCAGGGTAGTGTCGCGGCCATCGACGCTGGCGGTGATGTCGAGGAAGGTGATCTCGTCGGCGCCCTGCTCGTCGTAGCGGCGGGCGATCTCCACCGGGTCGCCGGCGTCGCGGATGTTCTCGAACTTGACGCCCTTGACCACGCGGCCGTTGTCGACGTCGAGGCAGGGGATGATGCGTTTTGCCAGTGCCATTGCGGTGCTCTCGCGACTTGTAGGGTGGACAACGCTTTGCTTGTCCACCATCGATCGGTGGAAAACGCTTCGCGGTTTTCCACCCTACCCTACGTTCAGATTAACCCTTGTAGCTGTCGCACAGCGCCTGCGCTTCGGCGACGTCCAGGGTGCCTTCGTAGATCGCCCGGCCGGTGATCGCGCCGATGATGCCCGGGGCCTTGGCGTCCAGCAGGGCCTGGATGTCGCCGAGGTTGTGGATGCCGCCGGAGGCGATCACCGGAATCTTCGTGGCGTTGGCCAGGGCGGCGGTGAAGGGCACGTTGCAGCCCTGCATCATGCCGTCCTTGGCGATGTCGGTGTAGACGATGGCGGCGACGCCATCGGCCTCGAAACGCTTGGCCAGGTCGATGACCTGCACCTGGCTGATTTCCGCCCAGCCGTCGGTGGCGACGAAGCCGTCCTTGGCATCCAGGCCGACGATCACCTTGCCGGGGAAGGCCTTGCACGCCTCGCTGACGAACTCCGGCTGCTTGACCGCCTTGGTGCCGATGATCACATAGCCGACCCCGGCCTTGACGTAGTGCTCGATGGTTTCCAGCGAGCGGATGCCGCCGCCGATCTGGATCGGCAGTTGCGGGTAGCGCTTGGCGATGGCGGTGACCACTTCACCGTTGACCGGCTGGCCCTCGAAGGCGCCATTCAGGTCGACCAGGTGCAGGCGCCGGCAGCCGCCGTCCACCCACTTGGCGGCCATGCTCACCGGGTCGTCGGAGAACACCGTGGAGTCGTCCATGCGGCCCTGGCGTAGACGCACGCAGGCGCCGTCCTTGAGATCGATAGCGGGAATAATCAGCATCGCGGAAACCTGTTTGAGTCTTGAGTTCGGTTAGGACGGGTCAGCTCTTCTCGAGCGCCCACAAGTCGCTTTCGATGCTCTGGAACCTGTCGGCCAGGTGCGCCTGCACATCGGCAATCGCCTTGTTGTAAAAGTGTGGCGCCACTTCGCGGGTGAACAACTCGAGCACTTCCTGCACCTCGAAGGAACCCAGCTGCAGCTCGAAGCGCTCCTCGAGGAAGCGTTTGATACTCTGCAATGCGGCCCGCTCCTGGGCGGCGTCCAGCGCCAGGATCGGCGGCTTCTTGGCGCGGCTCACCAGCGACCATCCCAGGCGGCGAAGTTCTGCAGCAATTGCAGGCCGTGGGTATGGCTCTTCTCCGGGTGGAACTGCACGGCGAAGCGCGAGCCCTCGGCCAGCGCGGCGGCGAAGTCCTTGCCGTAGTGGCCGCGGCCGGCGACCTGGCGCGGATTGCCAGCCTCGATGTAGTAGCTGTGCACGAAGTAGAAGCGCGCCAGGTCCGGAATATCGTGCCAGAGCGGGTGGTCGAGGCTCTGCGCGACTTCGTTCCAGCCCATGTGCGGCACTTTCAGGGCCTCGCCGTCCTCGACCAGATCCTTGCCGAAGAAGCGCACCTGGCCGGGGAACAGGCCGATGCAGTCGACCCCATCGTTCTCCTCGCTGCGCTCGAGCAGCGCCTGCATGCCGACGCAGATGCCGAGGAACGGCCGGTCCTGGCTGACTTCGCGGACCAAGCTGTCGAAACCGAGGCGGCGGATCTCGGCCATGCAGTCGCGAATCGCGCCGACGCCGGGGAACACCACGCGGTCGGCCTCACGAATCACCTGCGCATCGCTGGTGATCTGCACCCGCCCGGCACCGACATGCTCGAGGGCCTTGGCCACCGAGTGCAGGTTGCCCATGCCATAGTCGATTACGGCAACGCTTTGCATCAGAGCATGCCCTTGGTCGACGGCATCTGCCCGGCCATGCGCGGGTCCAGTTCGACGGCCATGCGCAGCGCGCGGCCGAAGGCCTTGAACACCGTCTCGATCTGGTGGTGGGTGTTGTGCCCGCGTAGGTTGTCGATGTGCAGGCTGACCAGAGCGTGGTTGACAAAGCCCTGGAAGAACTCCTGGAACAGGTCGACGTCGAAGCCGCCGACCACCGCGCGGGTGAACGGCACGTGCATCTGCAGGCCGGGACGGCCGGAGAAGTCGATCACCACGCGCGACAACGCTTCGTCCAGCGGCACATAGGAGTGACCGTAACGGGTCATACCCTTCTTGTCGCCGATGGCCTTGGTGAAGGCCTGGCCGAGGGTGATACCGACATCTTCGACGGTGTGGTGGTCGTCGATATGCAGATCGCCCTGGCACTCGATGTCCAGGTCGATCAGGCCATGACGGGCGATCTGCTCGAGCATGTGCTCGAGGAATGGCACGCCGATGGCGAAGCGCGCCTTGCCAGTGCCATCCAAGTTGATCGAAACCTTGATCTGGGTTTCCAGGGTGTTGCGTTCGACGGACGCCGTACGTTCGGCCATCACCAGCTCCACAAATGCTCACGGAAAAGGCCGGCATTATAGGCTTTCGCGGCCGCACGCGGCTACCGACCGCAGCCACTCGCGGTTTACACTCGTCGCCCCACGCCCCCGCCGGAGCCCCCGCCATGCCCGTGTTCGTCGAAGTCGTCAGCGCCCCCACGGCGCAGGATCACAGCGATCTGGCGAAGATCTATGCCGATGCCCCGGCCTGGCTACTGGTGCCCTATGCCGACGCCGCGGCTCTGATTCAGGCCGGCCTGGATAACGGCACCCTGGTCGCCGGGCGCTTCAACGATCGCCTGCTCGGCGCCGCCCTGCTCGAACGCGGCGCCGCGCATTGGCAGCTGTCGCACCTGTGCGTACGCAAGGCCACCCGCCAGCGCGGCGTCGCTCGCCGCCTGCTCGACGAGGCCCAGCGCCTGGCCACCGAAGCCGGCAAGCCGCTGCACCTGGCCGCCCCCACCGGCCACCTGGAGAGTCAGGCCCTGGCCGCGCGCACGCACTTGCCGCTGGGCCCGCTGTAACGCCTACGCCGGTCCGGCGGCCGCGCCGACGCGGGAACCTGCCGCCGCTCGGCCCGTCCAACCCGCTACACGTCTGGCGGCGCAGCAGTTTTCCGCCACTCTGTATACTCCGCTATCACCCTGCTATTGCACACAAGGACTCGTCGATGAAATCGCTCGGCAAAATTCTCGGCCTGGTCTTCCTCGGCCTGTTGCTGATCGTCGTGGCGCTGGGCTTCGCCCTCACCCACCTGTTCGATCCCAACGACTACAAGGACGAAATCCGCCAGCTCGCCCGCGACAAGGCCAATCTGGAACTGACCCTGAACGGCGACATCGGCTGGAGCCTGTTCCCCTGGCTCGGCCTCGAGCTGCACGACGCGACGCTGGCCAGCGCCGTCACCCCGGAGCAGCCGTTCGCCGACCTCGACCTGCTCGGCCTGTCGGTGCGCGTGCTGCCGCTGCTGCGCAAGGAAGTGCAGATGAGCGACATCCGCGTCGAAGGCCTGAACCTGACCTTGCACCGCGACGAACAAGGCCACGGCAACTGGCAAGACATCGGCCGCCCGGCCAAGCCCGCCAGCGCTCCGGCCGACGCCAGCCAGTCGGCTCCGAGCACGCCTGCCAGCACCGACGCGGCCGAGGAGAAACCGGCGCAGCCGCTGAAGCTGGATATCGACAGCCTGATCGTCAACAACGCGCGTATCGACTACCAGGACGCCAAGAGCGGGCGGCAATTCAGCGCCGAAAGCATCCAGCTGACCACCGGCGCGATCCGCGAAGGGACCAATATTCCGCTGAAGCTGACCGCCTTCCTCGGCAGCAACCAACCGCTGCTGCGCGCCAAGACCGAACTGCAGGGCGAACTGCGCTTCGATCGCGCGCTCAAGCGCTACCAGCTGGAAGACCTGAAACTGTCCGGCGAGGCCTCCGGCGAGCCGCTGCAAGGCAAGACCGCGACCTTCGCCGTGCAGGGCCAATTGCTGCTCGACCAGGCGGCGCAGATCGCCGAATGGACCGGCCTGAAGCTGTCGGTCAACCAGCTGCGCGCCCTCGGCGAGCTGAAGGTGCGCGAACTGAACAAGACCCCCAAACTCACTGGCGGCCTGTCCATCGCCCAGTTCAACCTGCGCGAATTCCTCGACAGCCTCGGCCAGCCGCTGCCGGCCATGGCCGACGGCAACAGCCTGAGCAAGCTCGAGCTGGTCGCCCGTCTGAACGGCAGCCCGAACAGCCTGGCCCTGGACGAACTGAACCTGAAGCTGGACGACAGCAGCTTCAGCGGCCGCCTCGCCGTGGCCGATTTCGCCAAGCAGGCGCTGCGCGCGCAGCTGAAGGGCGACCGCCTCGACCTCGACCGCTACCTGCCGGCGAAAGCCGCCAAGGCCGCCGATGCCGCCAGCGCCAGCCGCCAGGCCGAAGTGCAAAGCACCGTCGCCACCGCCACCACTCAAGGCAACAGCGAACTGCCCAAGGCCCCGACCCAACAGGCCTGGAGCGAGGCGCCGCTGCTGCCGGTGGAGCGCCTGCGCAGCCTCGATCTGGAGCTGGACCTCGGTCTCGGCCAACTGACCCTGGAAAAACTGCCGATCGAGCAGGCCAGCCTCAAGGTTCAGGGCAAGGACAGCTTGCTGACTCTGCAGGACCTGCGCGGCGAACTGTACAACGGCCGCTTCGACGCCAAGGCTACGCTCGACGTGCGCCCGCCCGTGCCGCTGCTGACCATACAAAAGCACCTCAGCCAGGTGCCGGTGGAAAAACTCATCGAGAGCCAGGGGCAGAAAACCCCAGTCACCGGCCGCCTGGACCTGACCACCGACCTCAGCACCAGTGGCAACAGCCAGAAGACCTGGATCGAAGGCCTCAACGGCAGCGCCAGCTTCACCCTCAACGACGGCGTGCTGCTCAACGCCAACCTCGAACAGCAGCTCTGCCAGGGCATCGCCACCCTCAACCGCAAGAGCCCGGGTGGCCCGGTCGGCGGCAAGGACACGCCGTTCGAGGAACTCAAGGGCAACCTCAGCTTCCACAACGGCGTCGCCAGCAACCCCGACCTGCGCGCGCGCATTCCCGGCCTGAGCCTCAAGGGCGACGGCGACGTCGATCTGCGTGTGCTGGGCATGGACTACCGCGTCGGCATCTTCATCGAAGGCGACAAGCGCGAGATGCCCGACCCAGCCTGCCAGGTCAACCCGCGCTACGTCGGCATCGAATGGCCGGTGCGCTGCCGCGGCCCGCTGGAGCTGGGCGCCAAGGCCTGCCGCCTGGACCAGGACGGCCTGGGCAAGGTCGCCGCCAAGCTGGCCGGCAGCAAGCTCAACGAAAAGCTCGAAGAAAAACTCGGCGACAAGGTCAGCCCGGAACTGAAAGACGCACTCAAGGGCCTGTTCAAGCGATGAGTCCCGAGCAATTCAACGGCGCGGTGCTGGCCTGGTACGACCGCCACGGCCGCAAGGACCTGCCCTGGCAGCAGGGCATCAATCCGTACCGGGTGTGGGTCTCGGAAATCATGCTGCAGCAGACCCAGGTCAGCACAGTGCTCGATTACTTCGACCGTTTCATGCACACCCTGCCGACGGTCGAAGCGCTGGCCGCGGCGCCGGAGGACGAAGTCCTGCACCTGTGGACCGGGCTCGGCTACTACAGCCGTGCGCGCAACCTGCACAAGACCGCGCAACTGGTCGTCAGCGAGCACGGCGGCGAATTTCCCCGCGACGTCGACGCCCTCGCCGAACTGCCCGGCATCGGCCGCTCCACCGCCGGCGCCATCGCCAGCCTGAGCATGGGCCTGCGCGCACCGATCCTCGACGGCAACGTCAAGCGCGTGCTGGCGCGCTACAGCGCCCAGGACGGCTATCCCGGCGAACCCAAGGTGGCCAAGCAGCTGTGGGAAGTCGCCGAGCGCTTGACCCCGCAGCAGCGAGTCAACCACTACACCCAGGCGATGATGGATCTCGGCGCCACCCTCTGCACCCGCAGCAAGCCGAGCTGCCTGCTGTGCCCGCTGCAGAGCGGCTGCCGCGCCCACCAGCTGGGCCGCGAAAGCGCCTACCCGGTGCCCAAGCCACGCAAGACGCTGCCGCAGAAGCGCACCCTGATGCCGCTACTGGCCAACCGCGACGGCGCCATCCTGCTCTACCGGCGCCCCGCCAGCGGCCTCTGGGGCGGACTCTGGAGCCTGCCGGAACTGCTCGCCAGCAACGAACTGGACGGCCTCGCCGCCCGCCACGGCCTGACCCTCGGCAGCCGCCGCGAACTGCCCGGCCTGAGCCACAGCTTCAGCCACTTCCAACTGGCCATCGAACCCTGGCTGGTCCAAGTCGAGGCCCAGAGCCCCGCCGTGGCCGAGGGCGACTGGCTCTGGTATAACCTCGCCAGCCCGCCGCGCCTGGGCCTCGCCGCCCCGGTGAAGAAGCTGCTGAAGTGCGCGGAAACCGAATTGCACCAAGAGCCGGGCTGACCACGCCCCGCGCCGACTGATCGGCCGCGAAGCCCCAAGCGCCCGCCGAACCGCAGGAGATTGACCATGACCCGCACCGTGATGTGCCGCAAATTCAAAGAAGAACTGCCCGCCCTCGCCCGTCCGCCCTACCCCGGCGCCAAGGGCGAAGACATCTACAACCACGTCTCGCAGAAAGCCTGGGACGAATGGCAGAAACACCAGACCCTGCTGATCAACGAGCGACGCCTGAACATGATGAACGCCGAGGACCGCAAGTTCCTCCAGGCCGAGATGGACAAGTTCCTCTCCGGCGAGGAATACGCCCAGGCCGAAGGTTACGTCCCGCCCAGCGAATGAGGCCGAAATACGTAAGCGCCCGTTATCGCTAAATATTTTTCGTTCTCTCGCTTGACAGGCAAAGGTCAAATCCGTCTAATAGCGCCCCGTTGCCCAGGTAGCTCAGTCGGTAGAGCAGGGGATTGAAAATCCCCGTGTCGGCGGTTCGATTCCGTCCCTGGGCACCACTAATACCGAACAAAAAGCCTCAGCCAAGTGCTGGGGCTTTTTGCTTTCTGGGGTTCATCACCGACCAAGCTCCGACCTCGCCAGCGAACCCCGCACATATAAACAACCCGAATCCGATTGGGCTTTTTTGTATCAGCGCGACACCCGCCTTCGGCTATGCGACAAGCCTTCTTGCGGGCCGCATTTAGCCCTGCTCGCGCGCTTGGCTGGCTTTTGAACGCTATGCTAGCTTGGTGCCACGCCAGGAAGGCCAACAACTGCCGGAGCGCATCCCGAGAGCAAGAGGACCCTGTATGGCCGAGGCCACGCCCGCGCTGGAAATTCGCAATCTGCACAAACGCTACGGCGACCTCGAGGTACTCAAGGGCATCTCCCTGACCGCTCGCGATGGCGACGTGATCTCCATTCTCGGTTCCTCCGGTTCCGGCAAGTCCACCTTCCTGCGCTGCATCAACCTGCTGGAAAATCCCCATCAGGGGCAGATCATCGTCGCCGGAGAAGAGCTCAAGCTGAAGGCTAACCGCCACGGCGAACTGGTCGCCGCCGACAACAAACAGATCAATCGCCTGCGCAGCGAGATCGGTTTCGTCTTCCAGAACTTCAACCTGTGGCCGCACATGACGGTGCTCGACAACATCATCGAGGCACCGCGTCGGGTGCTCGGCCAGAGCCGTGCCGAAGCCATCGAAGTGGCCGAAGCGCTGCTGGCCAAGGTCGGCATCGCCGACAAGCGCCACGTCTACCCAAATCAGCTCTCCGGCGGCCAGCAACAGCGCGCGGCAATCGCCCGCACCCTGGCGATGCAGCCGAAGGTGATTCTGTTCGATGAACCAACCTCGGCCCTCGATCCGGAAATGGTACAAGAAGTGCTTGCGGTGATCCGCGCGCTCGCCGAGGAAGGTCGCACTATGCTGCTAGTGACCCATGAGATGGGTTTCGCCCGCCAGGTCTCCAGCGAAGTGGTCTTTCTGCATCAGGGCCTGGTGGAAGAGCAGGGGCCGCCCGCGCAGGTTTTCGACCACCCGAACTCGGCACGCTGCAAACAGTTCATGTCCAGCAATCACTAACGGAGCAACATCGCATGATGAACTATAAGAAGATTCTGCTGGCCGCTGCCGCCACCCTGGCCTTCGGTTCCGGCGCCTTTGCCGCGGACAAGTTGAAGATCGGCACTGAAGGCGCCTACCCGCCCTTCAACCTGATCGATGCCAGCGGCCAGGTGGTCGGCTTCGACGTCGAAATCGCCCAGGCGCTGTGCGCCAAGATGAAGGTCGAATGCGAGGTGGTGACCTCCGACTGGGACGGCATCATCCCGGCCCTCAACGCGAAGAAATTCGACTTCATCGCCGCCTCGATGTCGATCACCGAGGAACGCAAGCAGGCGGTGGATTTCACCGAGCCCTACTACACCAACAAGCTGCAATTCATCGGCAGCAAGTCGACCGAACTGAAAACCGACAAGGCCGGCCTCAAAGGCAAGGTCATCGGTGCCCAGCGCGCCACCATCGCCGGCAACTGGCTGGAAGACAACCTCAACGACGTGGTCGACATCAAGCTCTACGACACCCAGGAAAACGCCTACCTGGACCTGTCCTCCGGGCGTCTCGACGGCATCCTGGCCGACACCTTCGTCAACTGGGAATGGCTGAAGAGCGATGCCGGCAAGAGCTTCGAATTCAAGGGTGACCCGGTGTTCGACAACGACAAGATCGGCATCGCCGTGCGCAAGGGCGACCCGCTGCGCGAGAAGCTGAATGCCGCCCTGAAAGAAATCGTGGCCGACGGCACCTACAAGAAGATCAACGACAAGTACTTCCCGTTCAGCATCTACTGATGCCAGCCGACTGGCGTCACCGTGTGGCGGCGCCGGTCTTCAATAGTTGCCCCAGATGACCTTCGATCTCTACGGATTCGGTCCGGCGCTGGCCGCCGGCACCCTGATGACCATCCAGTTGGCGCTGTCGGCGCTGGCCCTCGGCCTGGTGCTCGGCCTGCTCGGCGCCCTGGCCAAGACTTCACCGTTCCGCACCCTGCAATGGTTGGGCGGCACCTACTCGACCCTGGTGCGCGGCGTTCCCGAATTGCTCTGGGTGCTGCTGATCTATTTCGGCACGGTCAACCTGATGCACGGTATCGGCGCGCTGGTCGGCAACCCGAGCCTGGAGCTGTCACCGTTCGCCGCCGGCAGCATCGCCCTCGGCCTGTGCTTCGGCTCCTACGCCACCGAGGTGTTTCGCGGCGCCATCCTGGCCATCCCCCGCGGCCACCGCGAGGCCGGCCAGGCGCTCGGCCTGTCGAAAACCCGCATCCTCTGGCGCCTGATCCTGCCGCAGATGTGGCGCATCGCCCTGCCCGGCCTCGGCAACCTGTTCATGATCCTGATGAAAGACACCGCGCTGGTGTCGGTGATCGGCCTCGAAGAAATCATGCGTCGCTCGCAGATCGCAGTAACCGCGAGTAAGCAGGCCTTTACCTTCTTCCTAGTGGCGGCCTTCATCTACCTGGGCCTGACCATCCTCGCCATGATCGGCCTGTACTGGCTGGAAAAACGCGCCGCCCGCGGCTTTGTCAGGAGCGCGTCATGAACTGGGAAGTCATCATCAAGTACCTGCCGCGGTTGCTCGACGGCGCCTGGCTGACCCTGGAGCTGGTCGCCATTGCGGTCATCGCCGGGCTGTTCCTCGCCATTCCACTAGGTGTCGCCCGCGCCTCGCGGCACTGGTACGTGCGCGCCCTGCCCTACGGCTACATCTTCTTCTTCCGCGGCACACCGCTGCTGGTGCAACTGTTCCTGGTCTATTACGGCATGGCGCAGTTCGAGGTGATCCGCCAGGGCCCGCTGTGGCCGTACCTGCGCGATCCGTACTGGTGCACTATCCTGACCATGACCCTGCACACCGCCGCCTATATCGCCGAGATTATCCGTGGCGCGATTCAGGCGGTGCCACCGGGCGAGATCGAGGCGGCACGCGCGCTGGGCATGTCGCGCCCTCAGGCGCTGTTCTACATCATCCTGCCGCGCGCCGCGCGCATCGGCCTACCGGCCTACAGCAACGAGGTGATCCTGATGCTCAAGGCCAGCGCCCTGGCCAGCACCGTCACCCTGCTGGAGCTGACCGGCATGGCACGCACCATCATCGCCCGCACCTACCTGCCGGTGGAGATCTTCTTCGCCGCCGGGCTGTTCTACCTGCTGATCGCCTTTATCCTGGTGCGCGGCTTCAAGCTGCTGGAACGTCGACTGCGGGTCGACGTCACCCAGGGGCGTTGAGCATCCAAGCCCCTCTCCGGCGGAGAGGGGCTTATACTGCGCTGCCACTCAGCCAATCTCGCTCCCGTGTCCACTCCAACTCCGCTCCAAGGCCCGCAACTGCTCGAACGCTTTCAGGCGCTGGATGCCTTCCTGCTGGCCGGACAAGCCCTCTGGCGCCCACGCCCCTTCACCCATCGGTATCTGCCCTGGGAGCAGCAACACCCCGAGCTGGCCACCTGGCTGCGCCGGCGCTCGCTGGCGGAAGCCGAAGCCGTCCATAACCACCCGGAGCAGCTGCAAGCACCCGCGCCTTTCGCCCAACTGGCCGCGCAAGCCCTGGCACTGAACGCGGTGGGCGAGTTCGCGGAGAAGCCGCTGCCGACCCTATCGATGCACTTCGCGATGGATATTCCCGGACGCAAATGGCAGCAGATCCAGGCCTTCGCCAGCCGCCTGCAGTTCCGCCAACCGCCGCGGCACTGGCTCGACTGGTGCGCCGGCAAGGGCCATCTCGGCCATCTGCTGGCCCAGGATGGCGGCGGCCTGACCTGCCTGGAATACGACCCGCAGCTGGTTCAATCCGGCGCAGAACTGAGTCGGCGCCGCAGCCTGCAAGCTGTGCACCGGCAGCAGGACGTGCTCGCCGTCGATGCCGCGGCTTGCCTAGACGCCCGCCACACACCGGTGGCCTTGCACGCCTGCGGCGATTTGCATGTGCGCCTGATCGAACTAGCCAGCGCGGCCGGCTGCGCGCACCTGGCGATCGCTCCGTGCTGCTACAACCGTATCGCGAGTGCGACCTATCAACCGCTTTCATCCGCTGCGCAGGCCTCGGCACTGCACTTATCCCGCGACGACCTCGGCCTGCCGCTGAGCGAAACGGTTACCGCCGGCGCTCGCGTACGCCGTCAGCGCGACACCTCGATGGCCCGCCGCCTGGCCTTCGACCTGCTGCAACGCGAACTGCGCGACTGCGACGACTATCTACCGACCCCATCGCTCCCCAGCGCCTGGCTGCACAAGGACTTTCGCAGCTATTGCTTGGACCTGGCGGCGCTGAAGAACCTCCCCATTTCCGGCGCCCGCGACTGGTCAGCCTTGGAAGCGGCCGGCTGGCAACGCCTGGCCGCAGTACGCAACCTCGAACTGCTGCGCGGCCTGTACCGCCGCCCGCTGGAACTCTGGCTGCTGCTCGACCGCGCGCTCTACCTGCAAGACCAGGGTTATCGCGTGCAACTGGGCAGCTTCTGCCCCAGCCGGCTCACCCCGCGCAACCTACTGCTGCTCGCCGAGCGCGAATGAGTTACCCACACATTCTGTGGATAACTTTGTGGGCAGTTTCTGAGCAAATCGCTGCACCGTCGGCAGACCAAGGCCTGGCCTGTACTGGCGAATTTTCATCCGGTTCATAAAAATTAGTAAAAACAGATAGTTATGAATTTCTGCTAGCTGTCGCACAAAAACCGAGCACGTTTGTACTAAGCGCATTGAGGCTGTGCATAAGCATTTCCTTTACATGCCTCGAACTCCGTCTAAACAGCCATTTCTCCGACTTTACGCGAGCTTACGAATGGATATAATGGCGGCCCGAAAAAGCCGGTATAGCTCAGCTGGTAGAGCAACTGACTTGTAATCAGTAGGTCCCGGGTTCGATTCCTGGTGCCGGCACCATATAAAACAACGACTTAGGCTCACCGCAAGGTGGGCCTTTTTCGTTTCCAGAGCAATTAAAGGCCATTTGGTCACAGCTTTGGTCACAGCTTCTCGCTTGATTGAACTGAATACGCCCCTGTTCCGGCGAAACTCGTGCACAGCGTGCGCCGGCTCGCGGGTGGCGCGTCATGAAACAAGAAAGCCCCGCCACCGGTGATGGTGTGCAGGGCTTTCAAGGCTTGGGCAGAGCACGGCGAATCTATCAGGGCACCATGCCCAGGACAAACGTGCCCCCGGCATAACGCTTCGTTCCCCTCTCCGTCGCCACCCAAGGCGCCGGCGTGCCCCTGGGCGACTGATCGCTGATCGGCGAAGTCCTCGCCACCGGCCGCCTCGTAGCCCCTTCGACCTCAAGGTGCCCACTGGCGACGGCTTCCTCGTCTACCCCAAACGCCCGCCCCCAGCCCGCCACTGGGCGAGCTGGCGGACTGGCTCTTGGCCCAGGCCCGCCACTGCCAACCGCTGCAGGAACAATGGCAAAGAAATATTGCTAATGGCCAGTTGCCAGAATTGAACGTGTAAGCAATTATTTGCACTCGCGTACCAGTACGGTGCGCAATCCCTTGCAGCACGGACCGCTGACACCCCTCTTTCCAACCGGGGGCATTTCGAGGCGGCGCCACACAGGAGAGCTTCGATGTCCATCCAGCGACTGTTTTCCCTGATTTTCAGCGCCATCATTCTCTGCACCGCCATCCTCTGCCTGCTGGTCGTGCTGCTCATCAACAACCAGAAACAACTCAGTGAACGACAGGAAAACCGTAACCAGTCCTACCTCCTGGCTGACGAACTGCGCCAGAGCTCGGATGACCTCACCCGCATGGCCCGCACCCTGGCCGTGACTGGCGATGCCCGCTACGAAAAGCTCTACCACCAGATACTGGCCATCCGTAACGGCCAAGAACCCCGGCCGCAGGGCTACCAGCACCCGTACCTCGACTTCATCGTCGCCGGCCAGGACAGCGACACTGAGCCGGGCCAGGCCATGCCCCTGCTCGAACTCATGCGCCGCCAAGGCTTCACCGAGGCCGAACTGGCCAAACTCGCGGAAGCCGACGCCGCTTCCAATGCCCTGGTGAAAATCGAAACCCAGGCCATGAACGCCGCCCTCGGCCTGTACCCTGATGACCAGGGCCAGTACACCCGACACGGCCAGCCCGACCTCGTCCTGGCCAGCCAACTCATGCACAGCCCCGACTACCACCGCGAAAAAGCCCGCATCATGCGCCCAGTGGACGACTTCTTCGAGTTGCTCGACCAGCGCACCAACAACGAAGTGGCTCATCTGCGCGAAGTCGGCACCGCCTACATGACGGCCGTCAGCGTCATGGTCCTGCTGCTCATCGTCATCGCCGTCATCGGCATCATCGCCATCCGCCGCAAAGTCAGCGGTGCCCTGCTGCGCCTTTCCGCCGAAGTCAGCCGCGTGGCCGAAGGCGAATTGGCCACCAACCTCGACGCCCGCAGCGCCGGCGAATTCGGCATGCTCTCCCACGCCTTCAGCCAGATGGTCGGCAAGCTGCGGGAAATCGTCAGTAACGTCGTCCACTCCAGCAGCCAGCTCAGCGTCTCCGCCGCGCAGCTCACCAGCATCACCAGCACCACCCAGGACAACATCAAGCAACAGGAACTGCACACCGTCGAAGTCGCTACCGCCATCACCGAAATGGCCGCCACCGTGCAGGAAGTGGCGCGCAACTCCGCGCACACCGCCGATGCCGCGCAAGAGGCCGACCGGGCCGCCAACAGCGGCCGGCAAGTGGTGGAGCAAATGGTCGGCACCATCCAGCGCCTGTCCGGCGAGATTGGCCAGGCCGCCGAAGTGGTTCAAGCGCTGGCGGCAAACACCGCCAACATCGGCGGCATACTCGACGTGATTCGCGGCATCGCCGACCAGACCAATCTCCTCGCCCTCAACGCCGCCATCGAAGCCGCGCGGGCCGGCGAACAAGGTCGCGGCTTCGCCGTGGTGGCTGACGAAGTACGCAGCCTGGCCAAACGCACCCAGGACTCGACCCAGGAGATCCAAGGCATGATCGAACGCCTGCAAGAAGGCGCGCAGCAAGCCGTCAGCGTCATGACCCAAAGCCGCGCCCAGGCCGAAACCGGCGCCAGACAAGCCGACGACGCCGGCCAAGCCCTGGCCAGCATCACCCACTCCAACCGCGTGATCAGCGAAATGGCCGTCCAGATCGCCAGCGCCGCCGAAGAACAAGCCGCCGTGGCCCAGGACATCAGCCAACGCATCGAACTCATCCGCGACCTCGCCAGCAGCAACGCCGCAGGCTCCGACCAGGTCAACAGCGCCAACCAAAGCCTCGCCGAACTCGCCGAACTCCTCCACGCTCAGGTCCGCTACTTCAACCTCGGCCGCACCTGAAAGAAAGTACTCACCAGAAGCAGAGGTCAGGCCACGATAGCCTTCCTCTTGCTTCGCATTGACGCCGCCCGCCAGCAGAATGCTTTGGGCATGAGTCCAGCCTGACCGTGAGGTGCATGACTCTGGTGCGCCATACCGCGCCAGCGCTCACGGATCGAGTCTTGAGGGCGTATCGCTTCGGAGTTTGGCAGGACTGCAGCGAAAAGGTGCTTCGGCCGCGCCCTCCCACCGCAGTTGAATTTGCCGGGCAAGCCCCAGGAGCGTCACCAAGGAGCGTCACCAAGGAGCGTTAAGTGTCTCGCACAATCCACAGCCTGCGCACACGCACCCTCTTCTATCTGCTGTTGCTGCTGTCCGCAGTGGCGCTGGCCAGTTACTGGAGCTCCTCTAACCTGCTGCACCAGAGCCTGGGGCAGTATGAAGAGCGCCAGGCCCAGGAAGAGCTGGAACGGGTCAATGTGGCGTTGGTCACTGACGCCCAGGCGTTGCTGGGCAGTGCTCTGGACTATGGCGTCTGGGATGACAGCTACGAGTACCTGCAGCAGCCGAGCCCGGCTTACCTGGACGCCAATTTCACCGTCGACTCCATGCGCAACCTGCGCGTGGATTTCGCGGTGTTTCTCACGACCGCCGGTGCGCTGCACTCCGACATCACGTCAGGTGGCGAGCAGCGGGAGCCCCTCGCGACCGACAGCAGCACGCTGCGCGCGGTGCACGGCGGTCTAGCCGCGCTCTCCGCCACGCTGCAGCAGCAGGGCGCCTACCTGCTGCGCTGGATCGATGGCACGCCGGTAATCCTGGCCTACAGCCCCATCCTGGACACCGACCGGAACCAACCGCAGCGGGGTTGGCTGGTGATGGGCCGACGGCTCGACGCGAACGCCTTGGCCAGGCTGGAGCAGCTGGTCGGCACTTCCTTCCAGCTGGCACCTGCCACGACCAGTGCGCCGGCGCTCCCAACGGCACCGGGCAGCCTGCGCGTCAGTCGCCTGCTCGCGGACTCCCTGGGCCCCAGCGCCGTGCACCTCATCATCCAGCGCCCGCCCATCCTGGACCCGCAGAAACGCGCCGGCGACCTCCTGCTCCTCGGCAACTCCCTGCTCATTCTGCTGCTGGCTGCCCTGGCCGCCACCCTCCTGCTCGACCGCCTGATCCTCAAGCGCCTGAGCCGCTTCTCGCACCTGGCCGAGCAGCGCCGGCGCAATGCGGAACAGCCGGCAGTTTGGCCGGTGCAAGGCGACGATGAACTGGACCAGCTCGCGCTATCGCTCAACGAGCTGATGACGGAAGTGCACACGGCCCACGAGAGTCTTTACCAGGAAGCGCGCCGGGATCCGCTCACCGGACTGGGCAACCGCAAATTCCTCAGCGAGCGCCTGGCCCTCTACCAGGCGATGCAGCGGCGCCAGCCCGGCCTGACGCTGACCCTCTACCTGATCGACCTGGACGACTTCAAGCTGATCAACGACTGCCTCGGTCACGAAGCCGGCGATGCCCTGCTGAACCACCTCGCGCAACGACTGGGGGGATTGCTGCGCGCTAGCGATACGGCGGTGCGTATGGGCGGAGATGAATTCGTCGTGCTCAGTCTGACGGACGACACCGGGCCGGGCAGTCACGCCCTCGCCCAGCGCCTGCTAGAGGCGGTCTGTCAACCGCTGATGTTCCAGGACACGCAGCTGGCGATCAGCGCCTCCATCGGCATCGCCCTGGCCGGACCGGGTACTAGCGAGGACGAGTTACTGCGCAACGCCGACATCGCCTTGTACCAGGCCAAACGGGCCGGCAAGAGCGGCTTTGCGTTCTTTTCCGCGACCATGCACACCAATGTGCAGGAACGCATGCGCATCGAACAACGCCTGCGCCAAGCCCTGGCCCTTGGCCAGTTGGAAGTCTGGTTCCAGCCGATCGTCGACGGTGAATCTGGAGCCACCCGGATGGTTGAAGCACTGGCTCGCTGGCCTGTCGACGGCGGCTACTGCCCACCCGACAAGTTCATCCCGGTGGCCGAGGAGGCCGGTCTGATCTGCGAGCTGGGCCTGTATATCGCCCGGCGCGCCATCCAGGCCCTGCCCCGCCTGCAGCAGGCCCGCCCAGGACTGGTCCTGAACATCAACCTGTCGGTCAAGCAACTGCTGCAGGTCAACCTCGTCGGTCAACTCTGTGAACTGGTGGACGCCGAACGGCTATCCCGGCACAGCGTGCACTTCGAGCTGACCGAGAGTGCCTTCTCGGAAAGCCTGGAGGTGCTCGAGGAACAGGTCAATGCGCTGGTCGCGGCCGGGTTCCAGCTCCATCTCGATGACTTCGGCACCGGCTATTCCTCCCTGCAACGCCTGCAACATTTGCCGATGTCGGCGCTTAAGCTGGACAAATCCTTCACCCGCCTGCTGGACGAGGGCGATGAGCGCATCGTCAAGGTGATCCTGTCGCTAGGTGAACTGCTGCAGCTGAGGGTGATCGCCGAGGGCGTCGAAACCGAGCAGCAGCGGGAGCGTTTGCAAATCCTCGGCTGCCGGCTGATGCAGGGTTATCTGTTCGCCAAACCAATGCCCGAACAACAATTGCTCGACTGGCTACCGGCCCCTTCCTCCACGGCTGGCTCAGTGTGAGAACAACAGGCGTGATGCTCGGCCGGCTACACAAAGCCGCCAGGCGGTCGCCGCCGCGACCGGTGGCTGGGGCTAAGGCTTTGCCGGCGGTGACCCGGCCCAGCGTGTTGTCGGTGGCGACGCGGCCACGGCCTGTTTTGCCTGCCACGCCGCCGAAAAGGACCACGACTACGTGTTCAGCCGCACGCGTGATTGAACCGCCGCGCTGATCCAGCGGGCATTGTCGGCGCAGGCGGGAGCGAGGTGGACCCGCGGCGCGGTAATGGCGGTCAGACTGCGGTACAACCAGCCCAGAGTTACCTCTGGTCACCGGCTATCCGTAGGCTCCTAGCGCAAGGCGGCAGGATTTCGGCGTTAACCGAAATCGCCTTCCCGCCTTCGAGCGCGCCTCCCGTCTCGGTGATCCACCCTGTCACTGTGAGCGGGGTTTGCGGGGCGATTGAGCTCCGCACTGCTGGCAGCTTGTACGGTGCCGAAGCCTAGCCGCGCTAGGCCCAATCGCAACCCGGTTTGCCACGGCATAACCGGCGATCGAGGCTCCAGGCGCCGCCCCCGGCCGCCACCAGATAGAGGAAGATAAAGCAGAACAGGATGGCCGGCTCGCCGCCATTCAGCAGTGGTACCCAGCCATCGGGGGCATGTCCGATGAAGTAGGCAAAGGCCATTTCACCGGACAGGATAAAGGCACTCAGTCGTGTGAGCAGGCCGAACAGCAGCAGCAGGCCGCCCACCACTTCGAGCAACCCGGCGAAGCCAATCAGGGAAAACAGGTTCAACTCATCGAAGAAGGCGACATGCGGGAAGCCGAACAGCTTGGCCGTACCATGCTGGAGGAACAGGAAGGCGGTGACGATCCGCAGCACGCTCAGCAGGCGCGGGGCCCAGAGCGTATTCAGTTGGTTGATGAGCGCAGACACGGGAGGTTCTCCTGAGCAAGGTCGAGCGTCGGAGGCAACAGGTAACTGCAGTGAGGCACAGATTCGCGCGAAGTAAAGTTGGCAGGGCAGCGGCATCTTTCTTCAGGACCGGGTCCTGGCCAGCGCTGCGGCGATGACGCCGGCGGCCAGCAGTTCCTCGGCCAGGACCTGGCGTTACGGAGGACGCCGCTCGCTGCCTGGCCTCCAGAGACGCCAAGGCTCCGGTGACTTCTTGTAGGTGCTGCCGGTCAGGCAGCGAGGTACGGACGATTGAGCGCTCGCGCTGGAAGAAGGTGCCCGGCATGACCTGCTGGAAGTGATCGACGACCGCGCCGGCAGCCGCTCCACCCTCCTGACCAGACAACTGCCCATCGAGCACTGGCATGGCTGGATCCTCGACCGCCTGGTGCACAGCGCCTACCGAGTGACGATGAAGGGCGAGTCATTGCGCCGGAAAAAAGCCGAGAAGATGCCGCATCGTGACCAGTCCCTGGGCAGTACGGCGAAGCACGCCGGCAACGCCTTGGACGATGCGGTCAACGGTCTTGGCGCCCTGCTTGGCGGCGGAAGCTGGCTGAGTTCCAGGCTAACCTTCGATGAGGAAACCAACGCCAAGGCCAAGCCGCTGTTCATCTCGACCGTGGCGAACTTGAAGGCCGCCAGCCAAGACCTGCGCGAAGCGATGCGCGTTGTGGTCAGCATGGTCGTCGAACGGTTCGGCGCCGAGGTTGCGCAGAACATGAAGCCCTACGTGGTGCGCTTCATCGCGGACGTGCGCGACGGCAAGGCCAGCCTGGAGACTGAGAATGAGCGCGGAACGGTACGCGGCGATGGCCCGTAAGCACTGGACGAAGTGGCTGCCGGAGAAAACGGCGGAACTGAAAGCGGACGGGGATTGGGAGTCGACCCTGCGGACGCGGGGCAAGTGGGCGGCCGAAAGGGTGCGCGAACTGATGGAGCAGGGGTTCCCGCAGTTCGCGGCGGAAGAGGTGGCTCTAAGCGAGTTCATTCTTCTGAAACCGGAGCCGAAGGCGAATCTGGAGCCGTTGGAGCGCAAGGAACTGGCGGAACTGGAGCGGCAGTACCGCAAGACGCACCGCGAGTAAGCATCGACGGCGCGCCCGTGGGGGCGCCGAACATCCCCGCCAGTAACTTCCAGATCACCGAGGCCACCCGCCTCGGCCAGGGCGGCGAGGTCCAGAAGCTCAACGACAACCTCGCCGCCATTCGCACCCTCAAGCAGATCGAGGCCGAGGCCGATGCCGCCACGCCACCCCGGACGAGCAGGGCGTGCTGGCCCGCTACGTCCGTTGGGGCGGCCTGGCCAACGCCTTCCCCGAGCGGATGCTGTACCTGGGCACCGGCAGCCAGCACTTGGGTAACTTCGGCAAGGTGGTGGTGCGTGGCCTGACCGGCACCCTGGCGTTGGCGCGCACCGCGAAAACTCTAGCCACCATGCCTGTTCCAAAAAGGTGTACCTAAATAGAAACAGAGCAGCAGAGATTTTTTCGCACTGATTCCTTGGAAAGTAACACTCAAAGTGCAACATTAATTAAAAAAGCACCTCAAGTGATACAGGAGCAAGGAATCATGTTCGTCCGCGCCTACCTCCGCGCCTCTACTATCGAGCAAGACGCCAGCCGCGCCCGCGCGGCCCTGGAGCAGTTCGCTGCCAGCCATGATCGAGTGATCGCCGCCGAGTACCTGGAGAACGCCAGCGGCGCCAGGGTCGACCGGCCCGAGTTGCTGCGCCTGCTGAAGGACGCGCGCAAGGGTGACGTGTTGCTGGTGGAATCCATCGACCGCCTCTCCCGTCTGCCTGTCGAGGATTGGCAGAGGCTGAAGGCTGCCATCGACGCCAAGGGTCTGCGCATCGTTGCGCTTGACCTGCCCACCAGCCACCAGGGTATTTCCGACACCAGGGGCGACGAGTTCACCAACCGCATGCTCGGCGCCATCAATTCGATGCTGGTGGAGATGATGGCCGCCATCGCCCGCAAGGACTACGAGCAGCGCCGCGAGCGCCAGGCCCAGGGCATCGACAAGGCGAAGGCTGAAGGGAAGTACAAGGGGCGCCCGGTGGATGCCGATCTGCACAAACGCATCACTGAGCTGCTGAAGGCTGGCCTGGGCATCCGGGCAACGGCCCGTCACGCCGATTGCAGCACCACCACCGTTCTGCGCATCCGTGACGCCATTACGTGACGAGTGCCGATGCTTCGTGCTGTCACCCTGCTGTCACGGGTGCTGCTCGCTGTCAACGCGAAAGGGCTGGAGCCCTTGATTTTATTGGCGTCCCAGAGTGATTTAGTACCAACCTTCCCCTTAGGAGGTGTAAGGCGGCATGACATGCAGGGACCCACCGTCCTGCTCATCGATGCCAGGGCGTCGGGCTAGAGACCGTGTCGGATCGCGCGGGCCACCGTTCAGCATCGGTGTCAGCCAGGTCGATCGGCTCGTGCGGCTCCCAATACCGGCCCTCCAAGAGTTCTGAAGGTCGAACGCCCAGCAATCGCGACTCGTGTCAGCAGGCTGCGCGACCGCTGGGGCGGCCAGGCTCAGTGTTAACGCTTGATCGCCTTCAGCAGGGTGGCCAACGTCACTTCGTCGCCGACCTCAATCCACCAGTCCTGGTCGTGCTGGAGCAGTGCCCCGCCCCGATAAAGCGGGTCACTGCGCAATTGCAGTCATCTGACCAGCCAATTGCATTGGTACTGACCACCACTTGCAACTGTGGTAGCCACATGGTCAACCGGAAGCCCAAGAAGGTCGTAGGTGTGTACCTGTCCTGCTCCAAATATCCGGCGTGTCATGGCACACGCCGGCTTACCAGGTAGAACTCGGCTACTTGCTCTTCACGCTACTATGTCGGCTCACAGGGTGTGCATCGGTTACCACACTGATCTGTTCGACGTGGTGGACCACAACTGATTTGGTGTTAACCCTAAGCGTGTTGATTCGAGTGTCGGCGTCCAGATTCATCTGGGAAAAGTGAGCCCAGAACGGGAGCATTTCGTTTGGCTGTTCTGGAGCCGGGTCCGGTTCAGGGGGCAGATGCTCATGGACGCGGTATTCTGCATGGAAACCGTCTTCATCACTGAAGCCTGTATAAGCGCCAATCTCGGTGTCTTTTGGCAGATTGAGCGAGGCGACCCGAGCTGCTTTGTGGAATAGGACGATGTTGCGGCCGGCTTTCATCTGAGCTGACATGAAAATGATGCCGTCGAGCGGTGGGTCATTTTCATTTGCCAGGAAGTCGGCAATGGCTTGCGTCGGTAGATAGTCGAAATCCTTGTCGCTTGGCATTATCGGCCGAGATATCTTCTGGCCGAGTGTCCTCAGGAAGGCTACCCGTTCCAGCTTATCCTTGAATGCCGGGTCGAAGATGCTACCAGGGGCGTGCACCGCAGCCAGTGCCGTGAGATCTAGGAGTTTCAACGGTCGAATGATGCTGAACTGGGCGACGGCGACTCGGCTACCCACGGAGGGACGGACCTCAGCAATTGCAACCTCTGACTCTTCAGCTCCGTAAAACACTGCGATACCGCGAGGGTTCATCCGGCCAGCCGTTGCAAAGCGTGAGGGTGGTGGTGCCAAACCTTTATCGGGGCGACGCATGGCGTCGAGGAGGCCATCTTCCGACTGAAACTCGCGAGCGCGGTAGAGGTGTTCGACGGGATGTCCCGGCCCTGCGTCCACCACCAGCGGGCGGTCGTCCCTGGTTCGGAATTTGTCGATCTCACGGAAAAGGTCAGTCAGCAGTCCGGCGGCTGAACGACTGAAGAAACGGGCTTCTGTCTGGAGTGAATTTTCGAAGACGGTCCATTCCAACTGCCAGGCGAAAGCACTGTAATCCTTCAGTTCGTAATAGGAGTCACCATCGAACGGGCACTCCTCGCCCATTGCGGCGTTGTCATGGTCATAGTGCCTGGATGACAGCAGCTCCAGGACATCCTCAGCGGCTTCTGTCGGAATTTCCGCAGCTGCCTCAATGGCTTCAACCACCGGTTCACCATCGCGATACCACTCGTAGATCGAGTCTTCGTCAGCCTGCATCCGTGATTGTTCGGCGGTAGGTTGATCTGAGGTCTGAAAGCAGTGCTGCTCAAATGCCAGTTCGATGCGATTCGCAAGATCGACTAGAGGCCAGGTGGGGGCACTTTTCCCGCAGTAGGCGCACACATCTTTGTCGTCGTCAGCCTTTATCTCGCCAGACAGGAACTCAACTTTCACGCAATCGTGGCAGATGCGTTTCGCTTCAAGCTCATCTTTGTCGGTGTAGTCCATGTGATCTCGACTCACTTCGCCGGGTGCGTGGTTGGGGCAGGGTCACGGTTGAAACGCTTGATCGTACGCGAGTCGGCCTCGGGGTCGACCGCCTCGCAGAGTACCAGGTAGCAGGGCGCTCCCTGGTGGATCGCCTGTACATGGCGGAGGCGTTCTGTGTAGCCCAGCGCCTGGCAGCCAGTGGAAACTGCTACAGGTGAGTCAGTTCCACGCACTGGCGGCCGGGGTGACTTGGTGTGCGGGCGATACGGTCACGCCAGACACGCAGATACACCGTGCCGTTGGGGTGGATTGTCCCCCAGGAGCAGCGGGTGTCGTGGAGCGGCGCGCCGAGTCGGACGAACAGATCGGTGATTGTATCTTGGTAGGCGGGTTGGGCGTGGCGCGAGGGCATGGCAGGCGCCTCATTGGGCAGCCATCTTGAGGCTAGCATGCACGCGCTGAGCGGCTGATCGCCGGCCAGCCTGCTGGCAGTCGCGCCACTCCAGGTTTTGATAGTGCCCCACGGGGTTCCGAGCGCCCAAATGCTGACCGTGTTGTCCGTTGGGCTCGAACGGCCATTTACTGGCCTCTTTTCCAGTGCGCGCTGTCGGATGGCCAGCTCGTTGTGCAGGACTACGGCGGTCAAGCCAGGTGCTCCAGCCACTGCTCATGGGTCAGCTGGGTGACGCTGGTTTCAACCTGCTGCTTGATTCCGTACTTGCGCGCGGCTAAGCGCTCGGCCATCCGCCAACGACTGTCGATCATCAGCTTGGTCTTGCTGATCGCCGCCGGGTCAAGCTCGGCGTCGTCGGCGATGTCGAGCGTCTCGTCGACGACCAGATCAATACGCACCGCCATGGCCGCCTGGTAGGCGAGGCGGAATTCTTCGTGCCTGATCAACCAGCGGCAGACCACTGCACGCGCCGGCATGCCAGGGCGTTTGCACAGGCGGTTCAGCGAACAGGGCTCCATCAGCGCGGCACAGATGCGCTCGGCCATTTCCGCGCTGTAGATGGTCGCGCAAATGCAGGCATAGGGATTATTTTCGCCTGGCCGTAACGCCAGAAACTGTCTTCACTCTACCAATGTGTCGGGACCGAATAAGCCGTCCACGGCCGACATCCATCACATGAGGACAACAAGATGACCGTCAAGACTGCCGCTGCTGGCGCCGCCCTGGCCCTGGCCGCCGCCGGCCTATTCGCCAGCATCCCGACCCAATCCTTCGCCGAGGAAGCCCAGATGGTGCACTGTTACGGCGTCAACGCCTGCAAAGGGCAGAACGACTGCAAGACCGCGAAAAACGCCTGCAAAGGGAAGGGTGAATGCAAGGGCCAAGGCTTCAAGAGCATGACCCTGGCCGAGTGCAACAACGCCGGCGGCAAAGTCGGTCCATAAGTGCACGCGGGGTGGCCGATGTGCGGCCACCCCGACCCCTTAGGCGAAGGAGCCCGGCATGTCCTCAGTTACTCCCTGCATCGGCTACGGCCTGGGGCTGCGCAGCACCTACTACAACGAGATACTCGAGCAGCGCCCGGCGGTGGACTGGTTCGAAGTGGTCTCGGAAAACTATCTGGTCGAGGGCGGCAAGGCGCTGTACTACCTGGACGCCATCGGCGAGCACTACCCGCTGGTGATGCACGGCGTGTCGTTGTCCATCGGCGGCCCGCATCCGCTCGATCGCGACTACCTGCAGCAGCTCAAGCGTCTCGCCGAACGGGTGCAGCCGGAGTGGATCTCCGACCACCTGTGTTGGAGCCGCGGTAACGCCCATCAACTGCACGACCTGCTGCCGCTGCCTTACAGCGAAGAAAGCCTGCAGTATGTGGCCGCCCGTGTGCGCCAGGTGCAGGAGGTAATAGAGCGGCCGCTGGTGCTGGAAAATGTCTCCAGTTACGTGCGCACCGCGAACTCTGATTTCAGCGAATGGCAGTTCCTCGCCGCCCTCAGCGAGTTGAGCGGCTGCGAGTTGCTGCTGGACGTCAACAACGTCTACGTCAGCGCGCGCAACCACGATTTTGACCCCTGGACCTTCATCAGTGCGCTGCCGGCCGCGCGCATCCGCCAGCTGCACCTGGCCGGGCATAGCGACTACGGCAGCTACCTGATCGATACCCACGATCAGCCGGTCAGCGATCCGGTTTGGCGGCTCTATCAGCGCACCCTGCAGCATCTCGGCCCGGTCGCCACCCTGCTGGAGCGCGACGATCACTTCCCGCCCTTGGTCGAGCTGCTCGCCGAGTTGGACCAGGCTCGCGCCCTCGGCGCCGTAGCACTCGGCACGGAGGCCGCATGCGCCTGAACGACTGGCAGCGCGAACTAGAGGCCTACCTGCTCGGCGTACCGACGCAGCCCAACACGGCGTTGCGCGACAGCCTGCTCGGCAGCCCCGCCTTGAGCGCCGAGGAAGGCCTGGCGATCTACCACAACGCCTACCGGGCGCGGCTGTTGGATGCCCTGCGCGAAGACTACCCGACCCTGCACCATTGGCTCGGTGACGACGAGTTCGAGGGTCTGGCGAGTGCCTATCTGCAAGCCCATCCATCCCGCCATTTCAGCCTGCGCTGGCTGGGTGCGCGGCTGGCGGATTTCATCGACGGCTATCTGGTCGCCGCAAAGAGCGCCCCACTGGCCGAACTGGCGCGTCTGGAATGGGCTTTCACCCTGGCCTTCGACGCCGCGGACGGCGAACCCCTGACCTTGCAGAGCATGGCCACGCTGCCGCCCGCGGATTGGCCCGAGCTACGGGTACGCCTGCTGCCCAGCGTGCAGTGGCTGGTCTGCCACTACAACAGCCTGGTGTTGTGGCGCGCACTCAAGGCCGCCGAGGAGACGCCAGCCAGCACACTGCTGGAGCAGCCGCACGTCTGCCTGATCTGGCGCCAGGGCCTGGTCAGCCAGTACCGCAGCCTGGGCCCGGCGGAAGCCGAGGCGTTGCACGGCATGAGCCAGCAAGGCTGGAGTTTCGCTGAGTTATGCGCCGAACTGAGCGCGCATGGCAATGCCGCGCCTCTTCAGGCGGCGACTTGGCTCAAGCAGTGGATCAGCGAGGGCACACTTGAGCGTTCAAGTCCGTCTCTCTAGTCCCAATTCCACCGGCTCTGTGCCACCGCATCATGGGCATACAGGCTTTCCTCATGTACTCCCGCAGGGGAAATCCCTCGATCGCGAGCAGGAAATCGCTGGAGGAGGAAACCACGATGGAGCTGGGCAGCGTGACGGGAGGCTTCACGATCGACACTTGCAGCAGGCTGGCGGTCTTGCATTCCTGGCCGGGCTTGCAGGGTTTGCCATGCTCGGAGGGGCTGCCCATGCTGTGGCAACAGTCCGGCTCCACATCCCCCATCATCGCCATACCTGTAGATTTCATCGGGCAAGGTTCTGACGGTACCTCGATGCCCGCCATCCCGCTCAGGGGAAGCGCCAGGCTGCCCACACCCCTTCCGGGGTATGGCGACCTCCGCGCGTTTGATTCCTGTACCACACTGATTTTCATCTCGCATTGGCGGGATGGCTAGTCTGCGCGCTCGTCCGAGCGGCGCGCAGCGAATCATCACAGGAATCGTGAACATGAATTCCAAACGCTATTGCACCGGTTGGCCCGTCGTGGCTGCCCTGGCGACAACCGTGCTGGCATTGCCGAGCCTGGCCGCCCCCCTGACACTCGATGAAGCCTTGCAACTGGCCGAAGACAATGCCCCCTCGCTGACCGCCCAGGCGGCCAAACTGCAGGCGGCCAGTAGCGCCGCCATCCCGGCCGGCGAATTACCCGATCCTAAGTTACTGCTAGGCGTGCAGAACTTCCCCGTTGGCGGCCCCGATCGCTGGACCATCGGCCAGGACTTCATGACCATGCGGATGGTCCAACCCTAGGGTGCGGTGTACGTAGCCGTTTCCCCGTGGCCGCGAAAATGGCATTGGCTACTGCCTGATGCAAGCCTATTGGTTCGCCAGGCCGGTGCCCGAGCAGCAGCTGCTAGACTGGCTGCATGCCTGTGACACCGTCTTGACCTCATGATCAGCCGCACGCACCTCAAGGCTTCGTTCATGCACTCTGCCGCGCAACTGGTCGCCACGCTCGTACTAGCCGCAGGCCTGTTGGGCTGCAGCGAGTCACCACGTCCCGACCTGAAACGGCTCTACCAACTCAGCAGCCCCCAGGCCGAAACCGCGCCGGTCATCTTGATTCCAGGGGCCTTCGGCACGCGCCTGCGCGACCGGGTCAGCGGCGAAGAAATCTGGCCGGGGTCCTGGTGGCGCATTCTGTTCTCGTCCTATCCGGAACTGGCCCTCGACATCGATCCGCAAACGAATAGGCCGCTCCCCTCGAGACTGGAACCCTCGGGCATTGCCGAGCAGGCGCTACAGCGCGACTTTTACCGCCCGATCCTGCGAACGTTGACGCAATTCGGTGGCTATGTGCGCGCCCAGCCCGGGACGCCGGTGCGCAAGGGCGAGCGCCGCTACTACGTCCTGTCCTACGACTGGCGCCAGGACACCTTGCACAGTGTGCAAGAACTCGATCGGCTGATCGAGGCTGTGCGTCGTGACTACGCCGATCCTGCGCTACGGGTCAACCTCGTAGCGCACAGCATGGGTGGCCTTATCGCACGTTATTACCTGCGCTTTGGCACCCGCGACGTGCTGGACGGCGAGCCTCACCAGGTGACCATGGACGGTGCGCCGCAGGTGCGCAATCTGGTGTTGCTGGGCACACCCAATGGGGGATCGGTCAGCTCGTTGCACGCCTTCATCGGTGGCGAAAAGGTCGGTCTGGGGCGTATTTCACCACGCACGCTGGCCACCTTTCCCAGCGGCTACCAGCTGTTTCCCCACCCGCTCAACACCTGGCTGGTGGACATCGAAGGTAAGCCGCGCCACGACGACTTGTTCGACCCCAAGACCTGGCAGAGCATGGCCTGGTCAATCTACGCACCCAGCCTGGCCGCCGCTGTCGACGCACCGGTGATGCAACGCTATTTCGCCTATAACCTGGAGCGCGCACGTCGTTTGGCTTGGATGCTCTCCGTGGCCGAGCCGGTGTCGCCGATCCGCTACGTGCTGTTTGGTGGCGGCTGCCACATGACGCCTGCACGGCTCCTGGTGGAACAGCGCGATGGGCGCGACACGGTACGCCTCACGCCAGCGGACATTGCTGCACCCCGGCCCGGTGTGCCTTACGACGAGCTGATGATCGAGCCAGGTGATGGACGCGTCACCAAGCCGTCGCTGCTGGCACGCGAGACGCTGGACCCAGGCGTACCACAGAATGAGGACAGCTTTCTGCCGGTCGCTTATGCGTTTTTCCTGTGCGAGAACCACACTGACCTGACCAGCAACATCAATTTTCAGGACAACCTGCTCAATGTGCTCCTGTCGAACCAACCCCGGCCCTGAAGTCAGCTCCGTAGGGGGGAAATCGACTTGTGGAACGGCGCGCCGAGTCGGACAAACAGATCGGTGATAGTGTCTTGGTAGGCGGGTTGGGCGTGGCGAGAGGGCATGACAGGCTCCTCATTAGGTGACCATCTTGAGGCTAGCATGCACGCGCTGAGCTGCTGATCGCCGGCCAGCCTGCTGGCAGTCGCGCCACTCCAGGTTTTGATAGTGCTCCACGTCGACACGGTCAGCATTTGGGCGCTCGGAGCCCCCTTCGCGCGCGTACGCGCGCGTACTTGTCACTAAATCATCAAAGTGTTGTTCCACTCACTGAATCATCCAAGCCTGTCGCGGGCTAGTTTCTCCTCGATGGCCAGACGCACGAACTCTGAGCGGTTGCCGGCGGCAGGGTGCAGGCTGCCGTAGGGGTAGTCGATCAGCCGGTCGATCGCCTCGATGACGGCGATTTCCACGGACACGATCAGCCGTTCCTTGGCCTTGTCGCCAAACAGGCGGTTCTTGCTCATGGTGCTGACTCCAGTGGGGTGCGCTCATAGGTGGAGTGCAGATCGGCGCCGGTTACACAGTGCCGGCCCGTCGGGGCGTGGCAGTCGCGGCAGGACCATAGGTGGTTGTGGAAGGCATCTCGGGCGGTGATCCACGCCAGCGAGGCGGTGGCCGCCGTGGCGACGTGGAGGGCGGTTGCCAGTGTCTCCGGTGCGGCCACGCACTCTGCGCTCACCTGTCTGTTCGCAGGCCGCCAGTGCAGGCCGGATCGGATCAGGTTGGCCACGGCGCGCGGAGGCTGGTGCTGCTGCGACTCGATGTCGTGCAGGTCGAGATAGCCCCACTCCAGCAGGTATGTCGGCGAGCACTCCAGCAGGCGGGCGACTCGGGCCAGCCAGGTGTCGCGGCTCCCCACCAGCGGCGGCACATCAGCCGTCGGGGGAAGCCTGCCGGCCACGGCCTGGATGGCCTCATCATCGCTCAGCACGCGCTCCATGCCAGGCACAGGTACCACGGCCAGAAGGGCATCACCGTATCGGCGGCGAGCCTCCTGCTCGATTGCCGCAGAGGTCTGGTGTCCGCAGCTCTGGACGATCTCGCCGGAATCCAGCACCAGCAAGTGGAGCCAATGCTCCATGTGCGGGGCAGGCATCTCGCCCACTTTCTCCGGCTCAATGCCCTGCGGATCGGTCAATGCGCGCAGGAACTCGACGATCTCCGGACGCTTAGCTTTGATCAGCGCCAATAGCTCGGGCGACGGTGGATGGTCGGCCCTACAGAGCAGGCGATCACCTTCCAGCACCACCATCACGCCTTCGGCCCTCGCCAGGCCCAGCACTTCGAAGACGCTCATACCTCAACCTCGAAAGCGAACTCGCATTGGTACTCGGCTCGGGGCATTGCGACAGGCCAGGCGCGCGCGTTCAGAATGAGTGCGGAATCTGCGGATTCTGCGGAAGGTCCCGGATTTACTGGAGGTTGCGGGTGCGGAGAAAGTGCGGAGAGGTGCGGATTTTCTGCGGGCTGCCCTCCGACTGCCGACGAGCCCCGCAGGTTTTCCGCATTCCTCCGCACTTCTTCCTCAGTCCCCAAGCCGTGCCACTGCTGGGCTTCCGCACTTTCCGCACTTTCCGCACAGCTGACGAGCCGAAACGACTTCCCGTCTGCTGTCCGCAGCCAGCGGTATTCGACCAGCACGGCCAACAGGTCGTCGCGACGCTTGGCCCTTCGCACAACAGGGGGGCCGGCCTTGCCCAGCTTGTCGCGGTGGAACTCAACCCAGCCCTTCTGGCGCAGCCAATTGAGAAGCTGCTGTGCCTGCTGCAAGCGCGAGTCTATGCGTTCCTTGTCGGTGTAGCGCAGCCACTCGCCCAGCGAGTATCGGACCAGCCCGCACGCCCGACGCATGCACTCGCCGTCGATCCAGTCATAGCCCTCGAAGAACGCCAGCACGGCGGCCAGGCGCCGTACCAGCTCGCCCGCACGACTAGCAAAGGGGCGCAGGCCGGCATAGCTGCCCAACGCACCCTGCTCGCTCTCGATCTCGTTGTAGAACGACAGCCATTCGCGGTCGGCGGCGGCATCCATCGACAGAACAGGCGGCTTAACCTCGCCAGAGAGGACGTCGATAGCCGCTTCGCTGGTCAGGATCTGCTGACTACGCTCCCAATAGCGCTGCAAGCGCGCGTCGGAATAGCTCTTGCGCGCCAGTTGGGACGAGGTCAGCAGTCGCGTGCCGGCCAGCGATTCGGGACTGGCGAACAGGAAACGTGGCAGGAAGCCTTGGCCACGTAGCAACGGGTCGCCCAGCGCTTCGGCCACGGTCACGGGCTGGGCCATCAGGTGCAGGGTCAGCCGGCGCTGATCGACGGTCCCGCTGCCCTCCTGGTTGCCGTGGGAGCGGGTGCGCTCGACGTAGCCGGTATCAAATAGCTTGACCAGGCCGCCCAGAGTGGCGGCGCGGGTGTCGGCCTTGAGCGAAGCCCCGCCCAGCACCTGCCCGCCTTCGTCGGTGTCCCAGGCAGCGGCAGGCATGCCCCGCACGAAGTCGCCGGTGAGGCGCTCGAAGGTGGCGTCCGTGTACTGAGTGCGCGGATCGCGCGGCAGCGGGTTTTCGTCCAGATACTCGCCCCGATCCTTGCCGCTCAAGCCGTTGGCGGCGGTGAGGATGGCATCGACCTTGGCCTTGTGTCGGGTACGAGCCTCGCGCTCGGCATCGTCTATCGGCTTGAAGGCCAGACGTCGACACTCGCTCTTGCGATCCCCCGACTCGCCCAGGGTCAGCAGGAACAGGGACGCTGGCATGCCGTCCGGGTTGTGCAAATGCGGGGCGTTCACGCGAGTCTGCGCCAGGTAGGCAGCCGCACCGACGACGCACTGCGCAGCCAGCGCCATCGGCGCCTGGACATGCTCGGCAATGGCCTTGGCTGCGTCGCGCAGCACGTCGGGCAATAGGTCTACCGAATAGGGGGCTGCCGACGCGGTATCGGGCAGCAGGGGCAGTGGCGCGGGATCGATGGGCTGCTGGTCAATCTCGGCCCACTGGTCGGCATAGTCTTTATCGCTCATGCGGGCACTCCCAGTTTCGACAGGCGACGGCGGGCCAGCTCAAGGCGGGCTTGGTGCTCGGAGTTGAGAGTGTGGCCTTGGGCAACCAGCCCCATGGCGCAGGCAATGATGGCCTTCTCGCGCTCGATGGCTTGGCGGCTCGGGCCAGATCGGCGCGGCTTGCCCGAGCCAGGAAACAGGTCACGCAACCCCAGCCCCATGGCAGACATGATCTCGGCAGCCGAACAGCCGGCCCAGCACTTGAGCAGGACGGTGCCGTCCTGGGTTTCGCTGATCTTGAGCGACGGAGTCCTGTCGTCATGCGCAGGACAGCAGGCGACCCACTGTCCGGGTTTGGTCTGCTTCACCTTGCCCATGGCCGACAGCAGGCGGTCGATCGGCATCAGTTCCATAGTTGCACCTCGATAGCGAGCAGTAGCGCCAGCGATTCGCCGTTGAATTGCAGCGACAGCAGCAGATCCAAGGCTTTTTTCAGGCAAGTCGAACCCGTCGCCACCGATTGGCAGCGTTGAATGTCAGGCATGGGTTAGCCTTCCTGAGCGATCAGGAAAGCATCAACGGCAGCGGTGTCCCAGCGCACGGAACGCCCGAAGCGGATCGGCGCAGGAAAGCCCTCAGCCTGCGACCAGCGCCACCAGGTGGTGCGGCTTACTTGGTACTTGGTGCAGAGCTGCGCGGCAGTAGCGAGCGCGCCAGGGATTGGCAGGTTGGGAATTTGAGTCATGATCGATTTCTCCTAAATACGGAAAAACCGAGGGGTGACAGCACCACCAGTGGTCAGGCTTTTGCCGTCAAGTAGATTGACAACTTGCAACCGCTTAACCATTGGTAATACAGTCTCATGCGCGTCAAGTTTCTTGTCGCGCAAATAAGCAGAAGACCTTCAAAACTTCGCTTACCCTCGGGATTTGTGTACTGGCCTAGCCGGCATGCAAAGGACGCGGTTAACGTCCCCTCCCGAAACGGCCCCGGTACGGCAAATACCGGGGCTTTTCTTTGTCTGCATTCCAGCGGCGACAACATTACCCGCAAAGCCCAGCCATAGTGCGCAGGGCGTTGCATCTGGTCATGTATGCCTAGCCAGTGGCCGCATAGTAGCGAGCCGTTTCAAAGTGGCGCAAGGGTTGACTTGTGGATAAGACCCTGCAGGCCCCGACAACCCTGTAGATGGCCTGTGGATATCCTGCTTAAAATGATGTGCATGGACCGAGACGCTCCCCTTCAAGCCATATACTGCGCGGGATAGCGCCTTTCGTCGCTTGCCCTGCGCCGGATCAATTCCTCCTCTTCGACAACAGCACCACGTTGTCGGCCTGCTCCTCCCCCAGCACCTTGGCAAGCGCCCGCTCGAGCAGTTCGATGGCGCGCTGCTTCTCCGGTAGCGCCGCCTCGGGGTTGTTACGGTAGTGCAGATTCGCCACGCCGGTCTGGCCGTGCGCTTGCAGCAGGTCGGACAGTTGGTCGCTGACGCCGTGACGCTGCATCAGTTGAGCGCAAGTGCGGCGCAAGTCGCGCGGCGAGAAGCTGGGCGTCTGCTTCCCGTCGATAACCGCGTGCTCTGACTTCAGCCAGTCGGCTATGGCATGGCGCGGACTGCTGACGACAATGTGCTGCTTTCCGGTGGTGGTCCACGGCCAGGGGTGGCAACCGTTAATCTCCCGCACGCGCTCCAGAATGGTGACAGCTCGCTCGGTCAACGGGACAAGGTGAGGTCTGCTCATTGCTTGGCCTCCGCGCCCTTTGCGGTGGATCAGGCGCACGGTGCCGGCCTCCAGATCGTAGTCATCCCAGGTGGTCTGGCAGACGTTGAAGATGCGCTGGCCGCCCGTGGCAATGACGAACTTGAACAACAGCGCCATGACCGGCCCCACGCCTTCGGTGATCTCAATGGTTCCCCAGAGCTGGCGCAGCTCGGCATCCAACAGCGCCCGGGTAGCCGGTGCCGACACCTTCTCAACTGCAACCACGGTGGCGGGGTTGCTCTCCAGGCTGTAGCTCTTGGCGCTCGACCTGCCGACCGCGTTCTCGGCGCGCAGACCATGATTGAAAGCCGCCGACAGGAACGAACGCATACGTTCGGCCTGCACCTTTGCGCCGCGATCCCAGATCAAATTGAGAATGGCGAGGATGTGGTCGGGGCGAATGTCGCGCGCCTTCATCGCCATGATGCTGGGGTGCGGAGTCAGCATGTTGGTCTGATACAGCCGCTCCAGTTCCTTGACTACGCCGGGTGTGGCCTTCTCCCGGCGCGATTCGATGTAGTCGAGAAATAGCTCCCCGAAGGTGCCGCGCGATGCTTCGATCTCGGCTAGGCGCTGGCGCTCTCGGGTTTCCTCCTCCGCCTTCAGGCGTGCCGCTTCGGCGTCTGCGCCCAGCTTCGCCAGGTACGCCTTAACGTCGCCGTGCGCTTTGGCTATCTGCGCCATTGCGGCGGCCTTGTCGCGCAGCTCCGGCAGGGTGAAGCCGATTTCCCGCGCGGTGCGCCGATATGCGCCCAGCTTGACCAGCACTTGTTTGCCGGCATGGTGATAGCGGTAGTAACAGGACGGCGGGCCATCGTTCGGACGCTTGAACACCAGCGCCCCAGTGCCGCGCCCAGGCAGGCTCTCGACCAGCGGCGAGCTGCCGGGCGTCATAGCCCGCACCTTTTGGTCATTCACGGTCTTCGATGCGTTGCTCGCCATTGATCGCCCCTCAGTCTTGGTCACAGCTTCTCGACGCTTGGTCACAGCTTTGGTCACAGCTTCTCGGTTAGCTGAAGGCTACAACGTGCAACGGGACGAAACAACGAAATAAGTGAAATCCGTTGTTTATCAATGACTTTGGTTGATTTTTGTTATCGAATGAATCATGGAAAAACGCCGGGACAAGCCGCTTGTAATCAGTAGGTCCCGGGTTCGATTCCTGGTGCCGGCACCATTTAAAACAAAGGCCTGCAGCGATGCAGGCCTTTTGTTCTTTCGGGGCCGCAAAAATTCGCCGCCCCTCGCAGTCACTCTGCACAGCCAAGCATGCAACCACGGCATAGCTTGCTCGTAACTCCAGAAGCCATCTGGCCCCTCTTCATGGATCGAAGGCGCGCTCCAGCAAAATGAGCGTCTCGCGAATCATCCAGCGGCAACCTGGAAAGAATCGACCAGCACCCTTCCCGGTCCCCCTGATAGTGAGCTAATGCGGTTCTGGCTCATTCCCCAGCGGTCCCCATCCAGATTCAATCTCGAGCAGGCATAATGCCTGGGAACCCCGGACGTCACGAACCATGGCTACCGCGATACCTCGTCGCCCGCGCTGGCGCACCCTGCTACTCCTGGCCCTGCTACTGACCCCGCTGCTGTGGCCGGTGAAGTATTTCGCCGAGCGCCATTACAGCAACCAGTTGGCCGAGCAGAATCGCCAGACCCTCGACCTGTATGTCGCCAACCTGCTCGGCACGCTGCGGCGCTTCGAGGTGCTGCCGAACATCCTCGGTGATCTGCCAGCCCTGCGCAGCCTGCTCGCCGAGCCGGCTGACCCGAGTCGAGCAGAGGCCGCCAACCGCCTGCTGGCGCGGGTGCGGATGGATACCGGGGCGGATGTGATCTACCTGATGGACCCGGCCGGCAAGGCGCTGGCCACGTCCAACTGGGATCAGGCCGACAGCTTCATCGGCCGCAGCTTCGCCTTCCGGCCTTATTACCGCGAGGCGCTCGCCGGCAAGCGCGCCGGTTTCTTCGGCCTCGGCACCACGTCGGGCAAGCGCGGCTACTACTATGCCGCGCCGATCAGTGGCAACGGCCGAGTGCTGGGCATTCTGGTGGTCAAGGTCGATCTGGACGACACCGAAACCCTCTGGGGCAAAACGCCCGAACAGCTATTGGTCACCGATGGCAACGGCGTGGTGATCCTCACCTCGCGGCCCGCCTGGCGCTTTCGGGCCAGCCGTCCGTTGAGCGCGGCGGAAAGCCGACGCATCGCCGCCGACCAGCCCTATCCCACCGTCACGCCGCCGCCGCTGAGCCTCGACGAGCCGGCCTGGCTGATCCAGGGCCGCACACTGGCGGAAACCGGCTGGACCGTGAGCATCCTCGCCCCGCGCGCGCTGGTCGAGCGCCCGGTGCGTACCGCGCTGGTCATCGGCGGCGCCACCCTGCTGGTGCTCCTGCTGCTGCTCGGCCTGCTGATGCAGCGCCGTCGTCATTACCTCGAGCGCATCGCCCTCGATGCCCGCGCCCGGCGCGAGCTGGAAATGCGTGTGCTGGAGCGCACCCGCGATCTGGAAACGCTGAACAGCCGGCTGAAAGAGGAAGTGCTGGAGCGCGAACAGGCGCAGCAGGAACTGCTGCGCGCCCAGGACGAACTGGTGCAGGCCGGCAAGCTCTCCGCCCTCGGCACCATGTCGGCGAGCATCAGCCATGAGCTCAACCAGCCGCTGGCGGCGATCCGCAGCTATGCGGAAAACACCGGCGTGCTGCTCGATCATGGCCGCAGCGACGACGCCCGCGGCAACCTCAAGCTGATCGGCGAGCTGACATCGCGCATGGCCTCGATCATCGCCCACCTGCGCGCCTTCGCCCGCCGCGACCGCCATGCGCCGGAGAGCATGGCCCTGCAACCGGCACTGGACGATGCCCTGGCGCTGCTGGCCAAGCGCCGGCGGGCGATGGACGTCGAACTAATCCGCGACCTGCCGGCCGCCACGCTCTGGGTCCAGGCCGGCGAAACGCGCCTGCGCCAGGTCCTCGGCAACCTGCTGGCCAACGCCCTCGATGCCCTGATCGAGAAGGCCCCACCGCGACGCCTCTGGCTCAGCGCCACCCGGGACGCCGAAGGCGTCACCCTGACCCTGCGCGACAACGGCCCGGGCTTCTCCGCCGAAGCCCTGGCGCGCGCCCGCGAGCCGTTCTTCACCACCAAGACCAGCGCCCAGGGCCTGGGCCTCGGCCTGGCGATTTGCGATACCCTGATGCGTGCGCTCGACGGCGAGCTGTTGCTGGCCAATCACCCCGAGGGCGGCGCGCTGCTGACCCTGCGCCTGCGCGCGGCCGAGCCCGGCGTCAACCTTCAGCCCCCCGAGGACATTCCGGCATGACCATGGACGCCATCGACGACCGCACCCAAGTGTTGCTGATCGACGACGACCCGCATTTGCGCCAGGCCCTCGCCCAGACCCTCGATCTGGCCGGCCTCAAGGTGGTCAGCTTGGGCGATGCCCGTGGCCTCGGCGCGCGCATCGGCCGCGACTGGCCGGGCGTGGTGGTCAGCGATATCCGCATGCCCGGCATCGACGGCCTGCAACTGCTCGCCCAGCTGCACGAACAGGATGCACAGCTGCCGGTGCTGCTGATCACCGGCCATGGCGACGTGCCGCTGGCGGTGCAGGCGATGCGCGCCGGCGCCTACGATTTCCTCGAGAAGCCCTTCGCCAACGATGCCCTGCTCGACAGCGTGCGCCGGGCCCTGGAAGTACGCCGCCTGGTGCTCGACAACCGCAGCCTGCGTCTGGCCCTGGCCGACCGCCAGCAACTCGATGCGCGTCTGATCGGCCGCTCGCCGGCGATCCAGCGCCTGCGCGAGCAGATCGGCGCGCTGGCGGCGATCAACACCGACGTGCTGATCCTCGGCGAAACCGGCGCTGGCAAGGAGGTGGTGGCGCGCGCCCTGCACGATCTGTCCGCCCGCCGCAACGGCCCGTTCGTGGCCATCAACGCCGGCGCACTGGCCGAGTCGGTGGTCGAGAGCGAGCTGTTCGGCCACGAGCCGGGCGCCTTCACCGGCGCGCAGAAACGCCGGATCGGCAAGTTCGAATTCGCCAATGGCGGCACCCTGTTCCTCGACGAGATCGAGAGCATGAGCCTCGACGTGCAGGTCAAGCTGCTGCGCCTGCTCCAGGAGCGGCTGGTCGAGCGTCTGGGCGGCAACCAGCTGATCAAGCTGGATATCCGCGTCATCGCCGCGACCAAGGACGACTTGCGTCAGGCCGCCGACCAGGGGCGCTTCCGCGCCGACCTCTATTACCGCCTGAATGTCGCGCCGCTACGCATCCCGCCGCTGCGTGAACGCGGCGAGGATGCCCTGCTGCTGTTCCAGCACTATGCCGACGCCGCCAGTGCCCGCCATGGCCTGCCAGCCAGTTCCCTGCAACCGGTGCAGCGCGCCATGCTGTTGCGCTACGACTGGCCGGGCAATGTGCGGGAGCTACAGAACGCCGCCGAACGCTTCGCCCTTGGCCTCGATCTCGGCCTGACTGCGGATGGCCCTACACCCGACCCGGTCAGCAGCGGCGGCTTGAGCGCACAGGTGGAAGCTTATGAGCGGGCGCTGATCGCCGCCGAACTGGCGCGGGCGCACGGCTCGCTGCGCAGCCTGGCCGAAGCCCTCGGCATTCCGCGCAAGACCCTGCACGACAAACTGCGCAAGCATGGCCTGAGCTTCACCGACAGCGACAGCGCGGCCACCGATCCGGACTGAGGCTTGTCAGTCAGACAAACCGCACCTGTCAGCCCCGCAACACTATCGGCAACCTCCTGCGCCGCCCTCCACCTTCCTGGCAGTGCCGTTTCAGCCGCTTCGCGAAGAATCGTGAACGCGCAAATCCGGCAACTTTCAGCACAATAAATGGCATTTGGCCACTAACTCGTGCCACTCCGCATCCTTGCAGAGTCTGGAAAGTTAGCTAGGTTTGATTACACTGCGATGGAAATCGCTGTCGCCGGAGGCTCTAGAACGCCGCTTTCCGGATGCCATCAAGTTGCAATGACTGTCGGGCTATTTGATCAGGGAGTGGAAATAGTGAGACAGCTATTGACCCAAGTCATCACCCCCTCCGCTACGCCCGCGCTTAATTGACGACGAATTCTTCCCTGGATTGGAGGTATGCAATGTCACAGTCCGCTCAGAAACTACGACTCGGTGCATTAGTCGCCCTGGTAGTGGGCTCAATGGTGGGAGGCGGGATCTTTTCCCTGCCGCAAAACATGGCCGCGAGCGCCGATGTCGGCGCCGTGCTGATTGGTTGGGCGATCACCGCCGTCGGCATGCTCACCCTGGCCTTCGTGTTCCAAACCCTGGCCAACCGCAAGCCGGATCTGGATGGCGGGGTGTACGCCTACGCCAAGGCCGGTTTCGGTGACTACATGGGCTTCTCCTCGGCCTGGGGTTACTGGATCAGTGCCTGGCTCGGCAACGTCGGCTACTTCGTCCTGCTGTTCAGCACCCTCGGTTTCTTCTTCCCGATGTTCGGCGAAGGCAACACCGTGGCCGCCATCATCGGCGCGTCCATTCTGCTCTGGGCCGTGCACTTCCTGGTCCTGCGCGGGATCAAGGAAGCGGCGTTCATCAACCTGGTCACCACCGTCGCCAAGGTGGTGCCGTTGGTGCTGTTCATCCTGATCTGCTTCTTCGCCTTCAAACTGGACATCTTCACCACCGACATCTGGGGGGCGAGCAACCCCGACCTCGGCAGCGTGATGAACCAGGTGCGCAACATGATGCTGGTCACCGTCTGGGTGTTCATCGGCATCGAGGGCGCGAGCATCTTCTCGGCCCGTGCGGAAAAGCGCTCCGACGTCGGCAAGGCCACCATCATCGGCTTCATCTCCGTGTTGCTGTTGCTGGTGCTGGTCAACGTGCTGTCCCTCGGCATCATGACTCAGCCGGAACTGGCCAAGCTGCAGAACCCGTCGATGGCCGCCGTGCTCGAGCATGTCGTCGGCCACTGGGGCGCGGTGCTGATCAGCGTCGGCTTGGTCATCTCCCTGCTCGGCGCCCTGCTGTCCTGGGTGCTGCTGTGTGCGGAAATCATGTTCGCCGCCGCCAAAGACCACACCATGCCGGAGTTCCTGCGCAAGGAAAACGCCAACAACGTGCCGGCCAATGCGCTGTGGCTGACCAACGCCTGCGTCCAGGTGTTCCTCATCATCACCCTGTTCAGTGCCAGCACTTACCTGTCGCTGATCTACCTCGCCACCTCGATGATCCTGGTGCCCTACCTGTGGTCGGCGGCCTACGCCGTACTCCTCCCGGCACGCGGCGAGACCTACGAAACCGACTCCCGCGACCGCAACAAGGACCTGATCATCGGCCTGATTGCGCTGATCTACGCGGTCTGGCTGCTGTATGCCGGCGGGATGAAATACCTGCTGCTGTCGGCCCTGCTCTACGCCCCCGGCGTCATCCTGTTCGCCAAGGCCAAGCGTGAACTCGGCCAGCCGATCTTCACCCATGTCGAGAAGCTGATCTTCGCCGCCGTAGTAATCGGCGCTGCAGTGGCCGCCTACGGCCTCTACTCCGGCTTCCTGACCCTGTAATTTGCAAGGAGAACCACTGTCATGACCACTGAAAAAGTCAAACTGGGCGTCCATTCCGAAGCCGGCAAGCTGCGCAAGGTGATGGTCTGCTCCCCCGGCCTGGCGCACCTGCGCCTGACCCCGAACAACTGCGACGAGCTGCTGTTCGACGACGTGATCTGGGTCAGCCAGGCCAAGCGCGACCACTTCGACTTCATCACCAAGATGCGCGAGCGTGGTGTCGACGTGGTGGAGATGCACAACCTGCTGGAAGAGACGGTGCAGAACAAGGAAGCCCTGAAGTGGATCCTTGATCGCAAGCTCACCCCCAACAGCGTCGGCCTCGGCCTGCAGAACGAAGTGCGCGCCTTCGTCGAAGGCCTGGAGCCACGCCGGATCGCCGAATTCCTCATCGGCGGCGTGTCCGGCGCCGACCTGGCCAAGCACAAGGATTCCGAAGCGGCGAAGATGTTCAACGCCTATCTGGGCGAATCCAGCTTCATCTTCCCGCCCCTGCCGAACACCCAGTTCACCCGCGACACCACCTGCTGGATCTATGGTGGCGTGACCCTCAACCCGATGTACTGGCCGGCCCGGCGCCAGGAAACCCTGCTGGCCACCGCCATCTACAAGTTCCACCAAGACTTCGCTAACGCCGACTTCAAGGTCTGGTACGGCGACCCCGACCTCGACCACGGCGCCGCCACCCTCGAAGGCGGTGACGTGATGCCGATCGGCAACGGCACCGTGCTGATCGGCATGGGCGAACGCACTTCGCACCAGGCCATCGGCCAAGTCGCCCAAGCGCTGTTCAAGCACGGCGCCGCCGAGCGCGTGGTGGTCGCCGGCCTGGGCAAATCCCGCGCGGCGATGCACCTGGACACGGTGTTCAGCTTCTGCGATCGCGACCTGGTGACCGTCTTCCCGGAGGTGGCCTACCAGATCGTGCCGTTCGTCCTGCGTCCGGATGAAAGCCGTCCGGGTGGCATCGACGTACGTCGCGAGAACAAGCCCTTCCTCGACGTGGTCGCCGAATCGCTGAACCTGAAAAAACTGCGCGTGGTGGAAACCGGCGGCGACAGCTTCGAAGCCGAACGCGAGCAGTGGGACGACGGCAACAACGTAGTCGCCCTGGAGCCCGGCGTGGTGGTCGGCTACGACCGCAACACCTACACCAACACCCTGCTGCGCAAAGCCGGGGTGGAAGTGGTCACCATCAGCGCCAGCGAACTCGGCCGCGGCCGTGGCGGCGGCCACTGCATGACCTGCCCGATCATCCGCGACCCGATCGACTACTAACCCAACTGTAACTATCGGCGGCCCAACCTGGGCCGCCTGCCCCGCCAGCTTCAAGCAGTTCTGACGGAGCCAGTTTCCAGCTGCCTTTAAGGAGAAAGATCAATGGCTTTCAATCTGCACAACCGCAACCTGCTCAGCCTGATGCACCACAGCCCGCGCGAGCTGCGCTTCATGCTGGACCTCTCGCGCGACCTGAAGCGCGCCAAATACACCGGTACCGAACAGCAACACCTGAAGCGCAAGAACATCGCGTTGATCTTCGAGAAAACCTCCACCCGCACCCGCTGCGCCTTCGAGGTGGCAGCCTATGACCAGGGCGCCAATGTCACCTACATCGACCCAAACTCCTCGCAAATCGGCCACAAAGAGAGCATGAAGGACACCGCCCGCGTGCTCGGCCGCATGTACGACGCCATCGAGTACCGCGGCTTCAAGCAGGAGATCGTCGAAGAGCTGGCGAAATATGCCGGCGTCCCGGTATTCAACGGCCTGACCGACGAGTACCACCCGACCCAGATGATCGCCGACGTGCTGACCATGCGTGAGCACAGCGACAAGCCCTTGCACGACATCAGCTACGCCTACCTCGGCGACGCCCGCAACAACATGGGTAACTCCCTGCTGCTGATCGGCGCCAAGCTCGGCATGGACGTGCGCATCGGCGCGCCGAAAGAACTCTGGCCGGAAGAGGACTTCATCGAACAATGCCAAGCCTTCGCCAAGGACAGCGGCGCGCGCATCACCCTCACCGAAGACGCCAAGGCCGCGGTCAAGGGCGTGGACTTCATCCACACCGACGTCTGGGTATCCATGGGTGAGCCGGTGGAAGCCTGGGGCGAGCGCATCAAGCTGCTGATGCCCTATCAGGTCAACGCCGAGCTGATGAAGGCCGCGGGCAACCCGCGGGTGAAATTCATGCACTGCCTGCCGGCCTTCCACAACAGCGAGACCAAGGTCGGCAAGCAGATCGCCGAGCAGTATCCGCACCTGACCAATGGCATCGAAGTGACCGATGACGTCTTCGAGTCGCCGGCCTGCATCGCCTTCGAGCAGGCAGAGAACCGCATGCACACCATCAAGGCGATCCTGGTTTCGACCCTGGCCGACATCTGACAGCCCTCTCCCCGTTCGGCGCGCCTGAACCGCCCGCCGGGCGGGGATTTTCTTTCTTAGGAGGTACAAACCATGCGCATCGTCATCGCCTTGGGCGGTAACGCGCTGCTGCGTCGTGGCGAACCCATGACCGCGGACAACCAGCGGGTCAACGTGAAAATCGCCGCCGAACAGATCGCCAAGGTCGCGCCGGGCAACGAACTGGTGATCGCCCACGGCAACGGCCCGCAAGTCGGCCTGCTGGCCCTGCAGGGCGCCGCCTACGACGCGTCCAACCCCTACCCGTTGGACGTGCTCGGGGCGGAAACCGAGGGCATGATCGGCTACATGATCGAACAGGAAATGGGCAACCTGCTGCCCTTCGAAGTACCTTTCGCCACCATCCTCACCCAGGTCGAAGTGGACGGCAAAGACCCGGCCTTCCAGAAGCCGACCAAGCCGATCGGCCCGGTCTATCCGAAGGAAGAGGCGGAGCGGCTGGCCAAGGACAAAGGCTGGCACATAGCCCCGGACGGCGACAAGTTCCGCCGCGTGGTCGCCAGCCCGCGGCCCAAGCGCATCTTCGAGATCCGCCCGGTGAAATGGCTGCTGGAGAAAGGCACCATCGTCATCTGCGCCGGCGGTGGCGGCATCCCCACCATGTACGACGAGACCGGCAAGAAGCTCTCCGGCGTCGAGGCGGTGATCGACAAGGATCTGTGCTCCTCGCTGCTGGCCCAGGAACTGAACGCCGATCTGCTGGTAATCGCCACCGACGTCAACGCGGCCTTCATCGACTGGGGCAAGCCGACCCAGAAAGGCATTGCCGAAGCGCACCCGGACGAACTCGAACGCCTCGGCTTCGCCGCCGGCTCCATGGGCCCGAAGGTCCAGGCCGCCAGCGAATTCGCCCAGGCCACCGGCAAGGTCGCGGTGATCGGCTCGCTCGCCGACATCGAAGCCATCGTCCAGGGCAAGGCCGGCACCCGCGTCAGCACCGCCAAGCCCGGCCTCAGCTATTACTGAATGCCCCACCGCGGCCAAGGCAACCTTGGCTGCGGTGCACCCACCCATCGCCACCGTCAGTCGCCTAACAGGCCGTTGAAAAATGTAGACGAGGCAGCCGAGACAAGGCAAAAACGGCCGAAAAAGCGCAGTTTACGTGTTGTAAATGAGCATTTTGAGGCCGTTCTTAACGCCGTATCGGCAACGTAGGTAGTTTTTCAACGGCCTGCTAACCCCGCCACCAATGGCGTGACCGCACGCATTCAGCGTGACTCAGAAGTCACAGTCCTCGTCAGCTAGGCACCCGAATCCTAAGCATGTGAGCCGCCACCGGGCATGTGGCCCATGGCCCGTGCGGCTGTCGCCGCCATCCTGGCCCTCATGTCGCCCGCGCGCTGGTCTATTTGAAGGAGTTGCTGAGTGATGTCTCGTTTACCGGTCATTGTTGGTTTTGGTGGCTATAACGCCGCGGGCCGAAGCTCCTTCCATCACGGCTTCCGCCGCACTGTGATCGAATCCATGGACGCCCAGGCCCGCCAGGAAACCCTGGCCGGCCTGGCGGTGATGATGAAGCTGGTCAAGGTCGTCGACGGCCAGTGGCAATCCGCCGAGGGCGAGGCCCTGTCGCCGGCCGCTATAGAGGACCGCTTCGCCGCGCAGATCCTCGCCTCCACCCTGGTACGCCGCATCGAGAAGCAGTACCTGGATGTCGATGCCGCACACTGGCAGAAGAACCTCAGCATCGGCGGCAACGCTGCCAGCCCGCTGACCTTCGTCACCCAGCGCAAGCAACTGCCCGAACCGCTGCCGGCCAACTGGTCGGTTGAAGCGCTGGAAGGCAATGAAGTGCAGGTCACCCTGCACGGCAGCTGCGACTTCAAGGTCGACAGCTACCGCGCCCTGCCGGTGAAATCCGCCGGCCAGCTGCCCAGCGGCTTCGATCCGGGCGAGCTGTATCATTCGCACTTCCACCCGCGCGGCCTGCAGCTGTCGGTGGTCGGCGCCACCGACGCGCTGCGCTCCACCGGCATCGCCTGGCAGACCATCCTCGAGCATGTGGCGCCGGATGAAGTCGCGGTGTTCTCCGGCAGCATCATGAGCCAGCTCGACGACAACGGCTTCGGCGGCATGCTGCAGTCGCGCCTCAAGGGCGGTCGGGTCAGCGCCAAGCAGTGCCCGCTCGGCCTCAACACCATGCCGGCCGACTTCATCAACGCCTACGTGCTGGGCAGCGTCGGCACCACCGGCAGCGTCACCGGCGCCTGCGCCACCTTCCTCTACAACCTGCAGAAGGCCATCGACCTGATCACCAGCGGGCGCACCCGCGTGGCACTGGTCGGCAATAGCGAGGCACCGATCACCCAGGAGTGCATCGACGGCTACGGCGCCATGAGCGCGCTGGCCACCGAGGACGGCCTGCGCAACGTGCAGGGCGGCGGCGAGGTCGACTTCCGCCGCGCCAGCCGGCCGTTCGGCGACAACTGCGGCTTCACCCTGGCCGAATCCACCCAGTACCTGGTGCTGATGGACGACGCCCTGGCCATGGAGCTGGGCGCCGATGTCCACGGTGCGCCGACCGACGTGTTCATCAACGCCGACGGCTTTAAGAAATCGATCTCCGCTCCCGGCCCGGGCAACTACCTGACCCTGGCCAAGGCGGTGGCCAGCGCCGTGCAACTGGTCGGCCTGGAAGGGGTGCGCCGGCACAGCTTCATCCACGCTCACGGCTCCAGCACCCCGGCCAACCGGGTCACCGAGTCGGAGCTGCTGGACCGCGTCGCCGGTGCCTTCGGCATCGAGCAGTGGCCGGTCACCGCGGTCAAGGCCTTCGTCGGCCACTCGCTGGCGGCCGCCAGTGCCGACCAGGTGATCTCCGCGCTGGGCACCTTCAAGTACGGCATCGTGCCGGGGTTGAAGACCATCGACCGGGTCGCCGACGACGTGCACCGCCAGCACCTGCGCCTGAGCACCACGGACACCCAGGTGAGCGGGCTGGACGTCTGTTTCATCAACTCCAAGGGCTTCGGCGGCAACAACGCCAGCGGCGTGCTGCTGTCGCCGCGCCTGGTGGAGAAGATGCTGCGCAAGCGCTATGGCGACGCCGCGTTCGCCGCCTACAGCCAGCGCCGCGAACAGACCCGCGCCAAGGCCAAGCAATACGACGAACAGGCGCTCAAGGGCCAGTTCGACATCATCTACAACTTCGGCAACGACCTGATCGACGACCAGGCCATCGAACTGGGCACCGAGCAGATCAAAGTGCCAGGCTTCAGCCAGCCGCTGGTTTACCAGAAGGATGAGCGCTACCGCGACATGCTCGACTGAGCTCCGGAAGCTTGAGCACGGCGGCTAAGAACCTGTTTCGGATCTCGCGAGCTAGAGTCAAACAAGGCAAAAACGGCTGAGGAAGCGGAGTTTACGAGTTGTAAATGAGCATTCCGAAGCCGTTTTTTAACGCCGGTTGGCCGACGCGCAGCAGATCCGAGACAGGTTCTAAGCCCTCGCGGCCTAGCCACCCAGCCGCACCTCAATCCAGCGCGCGGGCCAGCGCCAGCAGCTCGGCGCGCCAAGCGGCAGTCGCCGGCAGCGCCAGGAACGACGGATTGAGGAAGGATTCACGCGCCGGGTAACGCAACGCCTCACCCTGGAGATCGAGCACCTCGCCACCCGCCCCTTCGAGCACACCTTGGGCCGCCGCGGTGTCCCACTGCGAAGTCGGCGCCAGGCGCGGATAGCAGTCCGCAGTCCCTTCGGCGAGCAAGCAGAACTTCAGCGAGCTGCCGATGTTGGCCAGTTCGAGATGGCCAAAGCGCTCGCCCAAACCTGCCAGCAGGCGCTCCTGCGCCGGGCTGGAATGGCGCCGGCTGGCCACCAGAGTAAAGGCCGCGGCCGGCGCACCCCGCACCGCGATCGCCTGCGCCTCACCCTGCGCCTCGCAGCGCCAGGCCCCGAGCCCGGCGCCACCGTAATAGCAGCGGCCAGTGCTCGGCTGACCGACCACGCCGAACACCACCCGCCCGTCTTCGATCAGCGCCACATTGACGGTGAACTCCTCGCTGCCAGCGATGAACTCCTTGGTGCCATCCAGCGGGTCGACCAGCCACCAGCGCGTCCACTGCGCGCGCTCGGCCAAGGGAATCAGGCTGTCCTCCTCCGACAGCACCGGAATCTGCGGAGCGAGCGCACCCAGGCCGGCGGCGAGCAGATGGTGGGCGGCCAGATCGGCGGCGGTGACCGGCGAGGCGTCGGCCTTCTGCGTCACCGCCACGTCGGCGCGCCAGTACGGTAGGGTGGCGGCGCCGGCCTGGCGCACCAGCTCGACGACCGCCGGCAGCAAGGGATGGCTCACAGGACGAACTCCCCGCGCTGGGTCAGCAGGTCGCGCGCCAGGTACAACGCCGCCAGCGCGCGGCCCTCGCTGAACTGCGGGTGCTGGACCAGGTTGGCCAGCTCGCGCAGGTTGACCCGATCGACGCCCATCGGCTCCGGCTCGTCGCCGGGCAGGCTTTCCGGGTACAGGTCGCGGGCCAGCACCACCTGGATCTTCTGGCTCATGTAGCCGGGCGACAGGCTCAGCTCGGTGAGGTACTCCAGCTGATGAGCGCCGAAGCCGGCCTCCTCCTTGAGTTCGCGGTTGGCGGCGGCCAGCACGTCCTCACCCGGCTCGATCAGGCCCTTGGGCAGCGACAGCTGATAGTCGTCGGTACCGGCGCAGTATTCCTCCACCAGCAGCGCATGCTCGTCATCGGCCAGCGCCACGATCATCACCGCGCCATAGCCACCGCCCTTGCTGGCCAACCGCTCGTAGGTGCGCTCGACCCCATTGGTGAAGCGCAACTGCAATTCCTCGACGGTGAACAGGCGGCTTTTGGCGACGACCTCGCGGCCGAGGACAGTGGGTTTCTGACGCATGGGACGACTCCGTGGCATGAGCAGGCGGGTTATCATACCCCGGCTTTGCCGATTGTCCGCCGCGCCGATTGCGCCATCCACCACCGCTGCTCGCTGAATCCGCCATCATGCCGACACTGCCCTGGGCCGAGATCGACACCGTCCTGCTCGACATGGACGGCACCCTGCTCGACCTGCATTTCGACAACCATTTCTGGCTCGAACACCTGCCGCAACGCTACGCCGAGCACCACGGCATCACCCGTGTGCAGGCCGACGCCGAACTGCTGCCGCTGTTTCGTGACCATGCCGGTACCTTGAATTGGTATTGCACGGACTTCTGGAGCCGCGAGCTGAAGCTTTCGATCCGCGAACTCAAGCGCGAAGTGGCCGAATTGATCAGCCTGCGCAGGGATGCCGATACGTTCCTTACCGCACTGCGGCGCAGCGGCAAGCGGGTGGCACTGATCACCAACGCGCACCGCGACTCGCTGTCGCTGAAACTCGAGCGCATCGAACTGGCGCCCTACTTCGATCGCCTGATCAGCTCCCACGATTACGGCGTCCCCAAGGAAGACCAGCAGTTCTGGACCGCCCTGCAAGACGATTTCGGTTTCGACCCGGCGCGCAGCCTGTTCATCGACGACAGCCTGCCGATTCTGCGCAGCGCCGGGCGCTTCGGTATTGCGCACCTGCTCGCCGTGCGCGAACCGGACAGCCGCAAGGACCCGAAAGACACCGAGGAATTTGCCGCGCTAGGCGACTATCGCGACTTGCTGGCAGGGCTGTAGGAGCGACTCGAGAACGCGCAAACAGATAGCTCCTCTCCCCCTTTCACTTATGACGAGAGGGAGAGGGCGAAATGGACGGCGCCAGGCTTGCGGCCAGCGCCTATTCCGGAATGCGCAGTACCTGCCCCGGATAGATCTTGTCCGGGTGACCGAGCATCGGCTTGTTGGCCTCGAAGATCTTGTTGTACAGGTTGGCGTTGCCATATTCGACCTTGGCGATGGCGCTCAGGGTGTCGCCCTTCTGCACCGTGACGAAGCGCGCCGCCGGCGCCGGTGCCGCCACCGTGATGCGGTCCTCGACCTCGCTGACCCCGGCGACATTGCCCAGCGCCAGCAGGATCTTCTCCTTCTCTTCCTGGCTGGCCACCTCGCCGCTGGCGACGACCTTCTCGCCCACCACCTCGACCTGGATATTCGGATTGCCCAGGCCGACCTTGGCTACATGCTCTTTCAGCGATTCGGCTGCCTGCGCTTCCTGACCTACCAGCGATTCCCACAGCTTGGCACCGGCTTCTTTCACAAAGGCGAAAATGCTCATCGTCAACTCTCCTGTCGATTGGCTTGGTCGCGACCGGGTAGCCCGCTCGCGCGCTGGAAAGAGTCTAGCCAGCCCCCTGCATGAGCATCGACAAACCGACCAACGCAAGCCCCCGCGGGCGGCAACGGCCGCGCAGAGCGCTTCGCCACTGGGCCGCGCCAAGCCGGCAGAGCTGGATTAAGCTGAGAGCCTGTTTACGATCTCGCGAGCGAGAGCCAGACAAGGCAAAAATGGCCGAGGGAGCGGAGTTTACGAGTTGTAAATGAGCATCCCGAGGCCATTTTTAACGCCGGATGGCCGACGCGCAGCAGATCGTAAACAGGCTCTGAGCAGGCCGGCCGCGCAAGCGGTTCAGGCCTCAGCTTCTTTCCCCCGTCACTGCGGAGTCAGTCATGTCGATTTCCATGCACCAGCTGTCCATCCCGGTATTCGAGCGCATGCTCGGCAACCTGAGCGCGATCATCGCCAAAGCCGCCGCCCATGCCGAAGCACGCAAGATCGATCCGGCGGTGTTCGTCAACGCCCGCCTGGCCCCCGATATGTTCCCCTTTAGCCGCCAGGTGCAGATCGCCTGCGATGCCGCCAAAGGCGCCGGCGCGCGCCTGGCCGGCGTCGAAGTCCCCAGCCATCCCGACACCGAAAGCAGCTTCGCCGAGTTGCAGGAACGCATCGCCAAGACCCAGACTTTCCTGCGCAGCCTCAGCCCGGCACAGTTCGACGGCAGCGAAGCACGGCGCATCAGCCTCAAGCTGCGTGACCGCGAGGTGGAATTCCAGGGCCTGGACTTCCTCACCCAGTTCGCCCTGCCGAACTTCTATTTCCATATCAGCGCCGCCTACGCCATCCTCCGCCATAACGGCGTGGACATCGGCAAGCGGGATTACCTCGGCGCCTGAGCCAGGCGCGCGCCCCGCCTGATGTCATCGACGCCAGCGGGGCGCCATTGAAAGGCCAGTAAAATACGCCCAAAAGGCCGCTAAACCGGCCGGTGGGAAGCAGCTTCAGACCCGCCGAAATCGACGAAGTTCCCTGGTAAAAACAACAAGTTACAGATTGCGAAAAGGTCGTGCTACTCGTCGGCAAATGCTTGTAAGCCGCCCGTCTCGCCCCGCAGGATCGCCTCCGTCATCCCACATAGGTGCTCCTGTTCATGAAGTACTCCTCGATCATCCTGGTCTCTCTCGGCCTGTTCAGCGGCGCCGTCCTCGCCGATGGCGACACCCGCGCAGGCGTCGGCGGTGCATTGGGTGGGGTGCTGGGTTCGGTCGTCGGCCAATCGGTCGGCGGCAGCACCGGTGCCGCCATCGGCGCCGGGGTCGGCGGTGCGGCCGGCGGCGCGGTCGGCGCCCGGCGTGGTAACAAAACCGAAGCGGCGATCGGCGGCGGCCTGGGCGCGGCCGGCGGCAACGTCATCGGCAACAAGGTCGGCGGCACTACCGGCGGCCTGATCGGTGCGGCCCTCGGCGGCGGTGCCGGCGGCGCGCTGGGCAACCACTACGGCGACTCCAACCGTGACGACGACGATGACTACCGCGGCGGCCGCTACTACCGCGACGACGATCGCCACGACAATGGCTACCACCGCGGCCATCACAAGAAGCGCTGGAAGCATCGCCACGATCACGACGACGACGACGACTGATCGCCGCCCGGTTTGTTGCCGGCAGCCACGCCGGCAACTGACCAACGGGCAAATTTTTCGCCGCTGGCATGATCCAAGCCAATATCAGGCGGCGCTCCATCCGTGACAATGGATGCTCCTATTTCTTCCCCTCGAGGTTCGCAGCATGCGTTCAGCTCTTTCCGCAATCGTCCTGGCCCTGCTGGTCGCCCAGGGCGCCAGCGCCGACGACAACACCAAAGCCGCGGTTGGCAGCGGGATCGGCGGCGCGCTGGGTAATGTGCTCGGCCAGCAGGTCGGTGGCAGCACCGGCGCGGCCATCGGCGCCGGCGTCGGCGGTGCCGCCGGTGGCGCGATCAGCAGCAAGAGCGGCAACAAAACCGAAGCGGCGATCGGCGGCGGGCTCGGCGCCGCGGGGGGCTCGATCATCGGCGGCAAGCTCGGCGGCAGCACCGGTTCGGCCATTGGCGCCGGCCTCGGTGGTGCCGCCGGCGGCGCCCTCGGCAACGACCTGGGCGATGACGACGACGGTCATGGCCACGGCAAGAAGCACAAAAAGCACAAGCACGACTGAGCCCCACGCTGCTCGACCACGGCCCGCCGACGCGGGTCGTGGCAGACTCATACGGTGGTCTCCCGCTGGCCGACAAAGGCCGCGTTCATTGATCCAGATCGATACTTCGCCGCGCCAGTACGCCGAAAATGCCTCCATCCTTTATCGATCGAGGTCCTCCCCATGCGTACTCCCCTCGCCACACTGGCCATGACCCTGCTGGTTTCCCAAGGCGTACTCGCCGACGACAACACCTACCTGAATGCACGCAACGACAGCGACCGCGCGCAGGCGCAAGTCGCTAAGCACCGCCACGTTGATCACCACGCCATCGCGCCGGCCAAGGCCGCAGTCCCGGCCCCAGCGGCGCCAGACGCCTAGCCCAAGGCGCCGCGCTAGCCCGAGCGCGGCCCACCCTCCGCCTCATCCAGCCGCTCCTGCAAGCGCGCCCGCGTCGCATCGCGCAGCTCGATCGACTCCAGCCAGCCCGGCCCCGCCGCCCGCAGCGGGGCACAGACGCTGACGGCAAGCGCGCCGTGGCGCGGGAACCACTGGCCGGCGCGCAGCACCGTGCGCGCGCCGCGGATGGCGACCGGCAGCAGCGGCACGCCGGCACGCGCGGCAACCACGAAGGCGCCCATGTGGAACGGGCGCAGGCCCGACTCGCGGGTGAAGGTCCCTTCCGGGAAGAACAGCAGGGCTTGCCCTTGCGCGAGGCTGTCGGCCAGGGCTTCGGCGTCCTTGACGCTGCGCTGCAGGTCGAAGCGCTCGACGAAGCGGGCGCCGAGCTTGCGCAAGAACAGGCCGGCGACCCATTGCTCGGCCAGTTCGCGCTTGGCGACGAAGGCGAACTGCGGCGGCAGGGCGGCGCAGAGGATGACACCGTCGAGGTAGCTGGCATGGTTGGCGGCCAGCACGCTCAAGCCGGAGGCCGACAAGTGCTCCAGCCCCTCGACCTGCAACGGCACGCCGCACAGCCGCAGGAACAGACGCGCCGCCGCGTGGGCGAAGGCGCGGCACCAGCGCTGCCGCGGCAGCGCCGCGACGCCCAGCCAGGTCAGCGGCGCCACCAGGCAGAACAGCAGCCAGATGTAGCCGGCATACAGCGCGGCGCGGCTGGCGCGCCAGCAACGGCCGCCCAGCGCCCGCGCGGCCAGCAGTCCCAGGCGCAGCAGTTGCCGCCACACCGCCCGGCGGTGCCCACCCACTTCACCGCGTTCGTACAGCTCGCGGCTGGCGGCGCGGCGGATCTTGCCGCTGGAAGTCTTCAGCACGCTGTGCGGCGGCGCCAGGACGATATCGTCCGGCGGCACGCCGGTGAGGTCGACGACGATGCGGTTGATCTCCTGCTGCAGGCGCTGGCGCGCGGCGGCCTCGCGCGCGTGGGTTTCCGCCAGCACCACCAGGCGCTCGGTACCGCTGGCCGGCGCGCGACTGCCGAACACCGCGACGCAGCCCTTGCGCAGGCCCGCCAGGTTGCCGACCGCCGCCTCGACATCGTAGGGATAGATGTTGCGTCCGGCGCGGATGATCAGGTCTTTGGCGCGACCGGTCAGGTACAGCTCGCCGCCGGCCAGATAGCCCAGGTCGAGCGAGTCCACCCACTCGCCATGCAGCACCCGGCGGGTCTCTTCCGGGTTGCGGAAATAGCCGCGACTGGTGGACGGCCCCTTGAATTGCAGGTGGCCCTCATGGCGCTCGGGCAACTCGAGGCCGCTGCCATCGACGATGCGCAGCTGATGGCCCGGCAGCGCCCGACCGCTGGCGACGAAGCACAGGGTGTCGGCCGCGCCCTCCGCGGCGGGCAGCGCCTGGCCGCGGGTCTGGAACGGCGTGCGCTGCACCCGGTCGATCAGCGGCCCGCGTTCCAGGGGCGGGAAGGCCACGCCGAGGGTGGCCTCGGCCAGCCCGTACACCGGCGTCAGCGCCGTGGGCGCCAAACCATAGCGGCCGAAGCGCTCGCCGAAACGCCGCAACGTATCCGGACTGACCGGCTCGGCGCCGTTGAGGGCCAGGCGCCAGCGGCTCAGGTCCAGGCCCTCGAGGTCATCGTCGCTGAGCCGGCTCAGGCACAGCTCGTAGGCGAAATTGGGCGCCGCCGACAGCGTGCCGCCATAGCGGTCGAGGGCCCACAGCCAGCGCGACGGCCGCGCCAGGAAGGCCAGCGGCGACATCAGCACCAGGGTGTAGGCGTAGTACAGGCTGCCCAGCCAGGCACCGATCAGGCCCATGTCGTGATACATCGGCAACCAGCTGACGAACACGTCGCGGGGGCTGATCCGCACTCCCGCCCCCATGGCCCGCAGGTTGGCGAGCAGATTGGCGTGGCTGACCATCACCCCCTTGGGCTGGCCGGTGCTGCCCGAGGTGTATTGCAGGAAGGCGAGGTCTTGCGCCTGTCGCGGCGAGGTCACGAATTCGCCGCGCTGGTCCGCCAGCTCGGCCACCGTGGCGATCTCGCGCAGGCTCGGCACCTGCGGTTGGAGCAGGCGGGCGAGCAACTTCGCCTCGGTCACGGTGAGCAGCGCCACCGTCTCGGCGTTGTTGAGAATGCCGGCCTGGCGGCGCAGATGCTCCTCGATCTGCGACAGGCGCAGCGGCGGGTAGATGGGTACGGGCACGCCGCCGGCCAGCAGGACGCCGATGAAACCGAAGAGAAAATCGCGCCCGGTCGGCAGCATCAGGGCCACCGTCTGGCCGCCGCGCAGGCCGCGCCGCTGCAGCCCGGCAGCCACGCTCAAGGCGCCCTGGTACAAGGCGGCGTAGCTGAGGTCGTCGCTGCCGTCGGTTTCGTTGAGCAGGCGCACATGGGTGCGTTGCGGCTGGTGATGCAGGTGCCACTCCAGCACTTCGACCAGCGTCGCCGCGGCATCCGGCGCGCTCGGTCCCGACGCCGCGGCCGCGGCTGCGGCGCCAGGGCTGCCCGCCGGCGCGGGCGGCGTCGGCGCGCGACCCTGGGCCTGCACGGCCTGCAGGAGATCCGCCGGGGTTTCCGCGCTGGCGAACAGCTCTTCGGCAAAGCGCACGCCGAACGCCTGTTCGAGGCGCGACCACAGCTCGACCCGCGCCAGGCTGTCCAGCCCCAGGTCACGGTCGAGGGCGCTGTGCAGGCTGACCTGCAACCCCTCGGCCGCATACGGGCGCAGCTCGAGCACGGTTTGTCGGACGATGCCGAGCAGCTTTTCCGCCGCATCGGCGCCGCAGTCTGGACTGGATTGCTGAGGCAAGCGAGGCATCGGCAGTCCCTCATGGCAAGACCCTCGAGGGTCCTGGCCATTATGCGCCTATGCCGGCGACCGGGAAGACCGGCTTGGCGCCCATGTTTTTTCCGGTTTATACGTAGCCCGGATGAAATGCGAGATGGCCTGATATCTGTGCCCCGGATTGCATCCGGCTACCGGGCGGGACCCGGGCGGCTCGTCATTTAGCGAACACGCCCTAAGAACCTGTCTACGATCTGCTGCACGTCGGTCAAACTACGTTGAAAACGGCTTCGGAAAGCGGCTTGCCGCTAACGCGCTTTAGCGCGACCCGAAGGGCGAGTGAAACGAGTCATGCTCATTTACAACACGTAAACTCCGCTTCCTCAGCCGTTTGACTCGCTACGCTCGCCCTGCGGGCCAGCCTTCGGCTGTTACTCCGCTGCGCTACGTTGCGCCTTGTTTGACTCTAGCTCGCGAGATCGTAAACAGGTTCTAAGTGCCTGTTCAAAGTCTTGCGATCCGAGAGCCGACTCTGGCCTTCGGTGGAAAATGCTTCGCAGTTTTCCACCCTACGCGGACTGGCAGGCTGGGTAGGGTGGATAACGCTTTGCTTATCCACCATCACGCCGGCAGAAAATGCTCACGGGCAAGACCTTGCACAGATTCTAAGCTGTGCAGAACAGCGCCCCGCACGGAGAGTCCCCATGCCAGCCAGCCTTGCCCCTGGAGTGACGCGCCGCGAAGCTTGGTCGTGGGCGATGTTCGATTTCGCCAATTCCGGTTACACCACGGTGGTGATCACCGCCGTGTTCAATGCCTATTTCGTCGCCGTGGTGGCCGAAGGCAAACCCTGGGGCACGCTGGCCTGGACCAGCACCATCGCCCTCGCCAATGCGCTGATCATCCTCAGCGCCCCGCTGGTTGGCGCCTACGCCGACGCCTTCGCCTGCAAGAAGCGCCTGCTGCTGTTCAGCACCATCGGCTGCGTCGCCTGCACCGCCGCGCTGGCCTGGGCCGGGCCCGGCGCACTGGGGATCGCCGTGCTGTTCGTGGTGCTGTCGAATTTCTGCTTCGGCAGCGGCGAGAACCTGATCGCCGCCTTCCTTCCGGAAATCGCCCGCGAAGATGCCCTGGGCCGGGTCTCCGGCTGGGGCTGGGGCTTCGGCTATGTCGGCGGCCTGGTCAGCCTCGGCGCCTGCCTGGCCTATGTCGGCTGGGCGCAGGGCCAGGGCCACGACGCGGCGCAGTTCGTGCCGGTGTGCATGCTGATCACCGCCGCGCTGTTCGCCGTCGCCAGCGTGCCGACCTTTCTGTTCCTGCGCGAACGCAGCCAGGCGCAACTGCAAGCCGGCGCCGCGCCGCTGGCCCAAGCGGTCTGGCGACGCTTCGCCAAGACCCTGCGCGAAGCCGGGCGCTACCGCGACCTGCGGCGCTTTCTCGCCTGTACCGTCTGTTACCAGGCCGGGATCTCCGCGGTGGTCACCCTGGCGGCCATCTACGCCGACCAGGTCATGGGCTTCAGCACCCAGGACACCCTGCTGCTGATCTTCGTGGTGAACATCACCGCCTCGCTCGGCGCCGTGCTATTCGGCTGGCTGCAAGATCGCCTCGGCCATCGCGCCACCCTGGCCCTGACCCTGTGCGGCTGGCTCGGCATGGTCGGCCTGACCTGGGCGGCGCAGGGACCGGCGCTGTTCTGGCTGGCGGCCAATCTCGCCGGCCTGTGCATGGGCGCCAGCCAGTCGGCCGGACGCGCCATAGTCGGTCTGCTGGCGCCGCCGACGCGGCTGGCGGAGTTCTTCGGCCTCTGGGGTCAGGCGGCGAAGCTGGCGGCGATCCTCGGCCCGATGACCTACGGCCTGAGCAGTTGGCTCTCCGGCGGCGACCACCGCCTGGCGATGCTGATCACCGGCAGTTACTTCGTCGCCGGCCTGCTGATCCTCGCCGGCGTCGACCTCGAACGCGGCCGCCGCGCCGCCCTGGCCGAGGCCTAGGTTGGCGTTGCGCGCAGCGAAACCCCACAAGCCCGCGGCCATCAGCCCGGCAACAACGCGCTCAACGCCGCGCGCAGCGGCGCTGGAATCGCCACCGGGCGGTTGCTCGCGCGATCGACGAACACGTGAACGAAGCGCCCGGCGGCGCAGGCTTCGTCCTCGCCGGCCTTGAAGATCGCCAGCTCGTACTGCACCGAACTGTTGCCCAGCTTGCCGACCCGCAGGCCGACCTCGATGCGCTCGGGAAAGGCGATCGAGGCGAAGTAGTCGCAGGACGAACTGACCACGAAGCCGACCACTTCGCCGTTGTGGATATCCAGCCCGCCCTGTTCGATCAGGTAGGAGTTCACCGCGCTGTCGAAGAAGCCGTAGTAGACGACGTTGTTGACGTGGCCATAGACATCGTTGTCGTGCCAGCGGGTGGTGATCGGCCGGAAGTGGCGGTAATCGCTACGCAGGTGTTGGGGTTGGCTCATCGGTTTCTCTCAATAGGGTTCTTGTAGGAGCGAATTCATTCGCGATGGGAGACAGCCCTATCGCGAATGAATTCGCTCCTACGGGTATGGCGGGGCTCAGTAGGCCGCTCGATAAATCGCCAGCGCATCGGCCTCAGTGACGGCGCGCGGATTATTCACCAGCAGGCGCTGCTGCAGCATGGCGTCGCTGGCCAGTTGCGCGAGCATGGCCTCCGGCACCCCGGCATCGCGCAGACGACTGGGCAGGCCGCAACGCGCATTGAGCGCCGCCAGTTCGGCGATGAACTGCGCGGTCAGTTGCTCGGCGTTGCCAGGCTGCAGCCGCTCGCCCAACAGCAGCGGCGCCAGCTCGGCATACAGCGGCGCGGCAACCGGCGCATTGAAGCGCAGCACGTGCGGCAGCACCAGCGCGTTGGAGAGGCCGTGGGGAATGTGGAAGTGCCCGCCGAGCGGGTAGGCCAGCGCGTGCACCGCCGCCACCGGCGCATTGGCGAAGGCCTGGCCGGCCAGGCAGGCGCCGAGCAGCATGGCCTGACGCGCCGCGCAGTTCTGCCCGTCGTGCACCGCTTCATGCAGGTTGCCGGCGAGCAGACGCAGCGCCTCACGGGCCAGCAGGTCGGACAGCGGGTTCTTCTTCAGCGCCGTGGTGTAGGCCTCGATGGCATGCACCATGGCGTCGATGCCGGTGGCGGCGGTCACCGCCGGCGGCAGACCGAGGGTCAGCTCGGCATCCAGCAGCGCCAGATCCGGCAGCAACAGCGGCGAGACCACGCCCAGCTTGGTCGTCTCGCCGGTGGTGATGATGGCGATCTGGGTGACCTCCGAGCCGGTGCCGGCGGTGGTCGGTACTTGAATCAGCGGCAGGCGTCGGCCTTTGGCGTTGCCCACGCCATAGATATCGGCGAGCGACTGGCGGCACTCGGGATGGGCGAGCAAGGCGACCAGCTTGGCCACGTCCATCGAACTGCCGCCGCCGAAGCCGACGATCAGCTCGGCCTTGAGCGCCTTGGCCTGTTCGACGGCGGCGCGGACGGTGGCTTCCGGCGGGTCGGCGACCACCTGGTCGTACACCGCGACGCTGACGCCCTCGGCGGCGAAGCCGGGCAGCACGGCGTCGAGCAGGCCGAAGCGGGTGATGCCGGGGTCGGTGACGATCAGCACCGACCCCGCCTCGCGCTCGCGGCACAGGCTGGCCAGGCGCACGGCGGCGCCGGCTTCGCAGAGGATCTGCGCGGTGGTGGCGAAACTGAACGGCTGCATGGCGGTTCCTCTGGTTGTTTGGGTAGGGCGGGGTGCACCCGCCCTACGACTCGACCAGTAGCCCGGATGCAATCCGGGGATCGGCGTTGCCGGCTTCCCGGGCTGCACCCTGGCTACCACCCTCTCCCCAGCCCTCTCCCATAAATGGGAGAGGGGGCAGCTCGTGCACAGCCGGTCAGGCGCGCGTCACCCCTCGCCCGCCCTTCTTTTATGAAAAGGGGAAGAGGGCCATGTTCAAAACGCAAAACTCTCCTCATCCAACGCCACCAAACACGCCGCACCACCGAGCAAGGCCTCGCGGTGGCCGCTGGCGCGCGGCAGCACGCGGCGCAGGTAGAAGTCGGCACTGAGCAGCTTGGCCTGGTAGAACGCCGCCTCGCCGCTGCCGGCGTCCAGCGCATCCTGGGCACGGGCGGCGGCCTGCAGCCACAGGCCGGCGAGCAGCACGTGGGCCGAGTAGGCGAGGAAGTCCACTGAGGTCGCGCCGATCTCCTGCACGTCGCGCTGGCAGGCGGCGATCACTTCGCTGCTCAGCTCGCGCCATTCGCCGAGGCGCGCCTGCACGGTCTTGGCCAACTCGGCCAGCGCCGGACGGTCGACCTGTTGATCGCACAGTTCGCTGAACTCGGCCTGCAGCGCGGACAGCTCCGCGCCGCCGTCGCCGAGCAGCTTGCGGCGGATCAGGTCGAGCGCCTGGATGCCGTTGGTGCCCTCGTACAGCTGGGTGATGCGGCTGTCGCGCATCAGCTGCTCCATGCCCCACTCGCGGATGAAACCGTGGCCGCCATACAGCTGCACGCCGAGGCTGGCGACTTCCTGGCCCATGTCGGTGAAGAAGGCTTTCACTATGGGGATGAGCAGCGCCGCGCGCTTGCCGGCGGCCTTGCGTGCCGCGGCGTCCGGATGACCGTGCTCGAGGTCGAGCTGGCGCGCGCAGTAGGCGGCGAGCATGCGGCTGCCTTCGCTGAGGGTCTTCTGGGTCAGCAGCATGCGCCGCACGTCCGGGTGGACGATGATCGGGTCGGCCGGTTTGTCCGGCTGCACCGCACCGGCCAGGCCACGCGACTGCAGGCGCTCGCGGGCATAGCGCAGGCCGCCCTGGAACGCCGCTTCGGCGATGCCCAGGCCCTGCAGGCCGACCTGGAAGCGCGCGTCGTTCATCATGGTGAACATGCAGGCCAGGCCCTGGTTGGCCCCGCCGATCAGCCAGCCGGTGGCGCCGTCGAAGTTCATCACGCAGGTCGAGGCGCCCTTGATGCCCATCTTGTGCTCGATGGCGCCGCAGCTCAGGGCGTTCTTCGTCCCCGGCGTGCCGTCGGGATTGGCGATAAATTTCGGCACCAGCAGCAGGCTGATGCCCTTCACCCCGACCGGCGCGTCCGGCAGGCGGGCGAGCACCAGGTGGACGATGTTCTCGGTCAGGTCCTGCTCGCCGCCGCTGATGAAGATCTTGCTGCCGCTGACCTTATAGCTGCCGTCGGCCTGCGGCTCGGCGCGGGTGCGCAGCAATGCCAGGTCGGTGCCGGCCTGCGGCTCGGTGAGGCACATGGTGCCGGTCCACTGGCCGCTGACCATCTTCGCCAGATAGGCCTGTTTCAGTGCTGCGCTGCCGTGCTTGTGCAGGGCCAGCACCGCGCCTTCGGTGAGCCCGGAGTAGACGCGGAAGGACAGCGAGGCGGCCATCAGCATCTCGTGGAAGCTGGCGGCGACCAGTTGCGGGAAGCCCTGGCCACCGAACTCGACCGGCCCGGTCATGCTCGCCCAGCCGTTGTCGACATACTGCCGGTAGGCCTCGCGGAAGCCGTGCGGGGTGGTCACCGCGCCGTCCCGCAGCTGGCAGCCTTGCTCGTCGCTGTTGCGATTCAGCGGTGCCACCACCTCGCCGGTGTAGCGCGCCGCTTCGTCGAGTACGCCGTCGATCAGCTCGCGGTCGAGGCCGTTGCCGAGCAATTCACAATGGCCGGCGACGTCGAACAGTTCATGCAAGACGAAGCGCATGTCGCGCAGCGGGGCCTGGTAGCTCATGCGCGACCCTCCTGCACGTCGGCGAAGCGCTTGCCGCCGGCGGCCAGTTGCTCGATCAGCGCAGCCGGCTGCCAATGGCTGCCAAACAGCTGCTGCAGCTGCTGCAGGCGCGCGCGCACCGCCGCCAGGCCCTGGCCGTCGGCCCAGCTCATCGGCCCGCCGGTGGCGGCCGGGAAGCCGTAACCGTTGAGGTAGACCAGGTCGACGTCATGGCTGGTGGCGGCGATGTTCTCTTCGAGAATCTTCGCCCCTTCGTTGACCAGTGCCAGCACGCAACGCTCGACGATCTCTTCGGCACCGATGTCGCGGCGCCGGTAGCCCAGGCCTTCGGCGACGCGCAGCACCAGCGCGTCGACTTCCGGATCGTGCTCGGCCTGGCGGCTGCCCTCGGCGTAGTGGTAGTAGCCCATGCGCGCCTTCTGGCCGAAGCGGCCGAGTTCGCACAGCGCGTTGTCGACCTGCACCAGCGGCTCATCCTGGCCTTCGCCGGCCAGTTGGCGGGCGCGCCAGCCGAGGTCGATACCGACCACGTCGTACATGCGGAACGGGCCCATGGCGAAGCCGAAGCCCTGCAGCGCGGCATCGATCTGCTGCGGGTAGGCGCCTTCGAGGAGCATCTTGCGCGCCTCGCGCACGTACTGCTCGAGCATGCGGTTGCCGATGAAGCCGTGGCAGTTGCCGGCCACCACGCTGACCTTGCCCATGCGCTGGCCGAGAGCCAGGGCGGCGTCCAGCACGGCCGGCGCGGTCGCCTGGCCACGGACGATCTCCAGCAGCTTCATGATGTGCGCCGGGCTGAAGAAGTGCAGGCCGAGCACCTGTTGCGGGCGGCCGGTGACGCCGGCGATGGCGTCGATGTCCAGGTAGGAGGTGTTGCTGGCGAGGATCGCCCCCGGGCGCACGGCCGCGTCCAGGCTGCGGAAGATCTGCTGCTTGAGCTCGAGGTTCTCGTATACCGCCTCGATCACCAGATCGACCTCGGCCAGCGCCGTATAGCGGTCCACCGGGGTGACGCGGGCCAGGCGCGCGGCCGACTCGGCTGCGTCGATGCGGCCCAGGCGCAGGTTGTGCGCGTTGGTCTCGGCCAGCACGGCCATGGCCTGTTCGAGCATCTGCGGATTGTTGTCCAGCCACAGCACCGGCACGCCGGCGTTGGCCAGGCTCATGACGATGCCACGGCCCATGGTGCCGGCGCCGATCACCGCGGCTTGCTGTATGGAGAAGGCGGTCTGGCTCATGCTTATTCCTCTTGTCGAACCTGGGTAAAGACTGCTGCGCGTCGGCCATGGGCGTCGAGAGCGGGCTCTACGCGCGCAAAAAACCGGCAAACACCATAGAGGAACCGGCTACTATTTTTGAAATTTAGTCTTGTGATACTTAGTATTCAGCCGATGAATATTTCCAATTTCGACCTCAACCTATTGCGTGTACTCGACGCCCTGCTGCGCGAGCGCAACGTCTCGCGCGCCGCCGAACGCCTGTCCCTCAGTCAGCCGGCGGTGAGCAACGCCCTCAATCGCCTGCGCGAACTGCTCGACGATCCGCTGCTGGTGCGCGCCGGCCGCAGCATGCAGCCGACGCCGCGCGCCCTGGCCCTGGAAGCGCCGATCCGCGCCGCCTTGCAGCAGATCGAACAGAGCCTCAGCGGTGGCGAACAGTTCGACCCGGCGCGCAGCCGCCAGCGCTTCACCGTCGCCATGACCGACTACGTCGAGCTGCTGTGCATGCCGCGCCTGCTCGAGCAACTGACCCGCGAGGCGCCGGGCATCAGCATCGCCATCAGCCAGCTGAGCCCGCAGCTGCCGACCGAGGCGCTGGACAAGGGCGATCTGGATTTGGCCCTCGGCCGCTTCGAGCAGATCCCCGGCCGCTTCGCCCAGCGACTCTGGATGAGCGAGACCCTGCGCCTGGTCACCCGCCGCGACCACCCGCTGCTGGCCCAGGCGCCAGATCTCGACACCTTTCTGCACCTGCGCCACCTGTGGGTGCACGGCGGCCAGACCAAGGGCATGGTCGATCAGTGGCTCGCTGAGCACGGCCTGCGCCGCGCCATCCACTACACCACGCCGAATTATCTGCAGGCCGCGCACATCGTCGCCGGCACCGACCTCGCCGTGGTCCTCCCGACGCGCCTGGCCGAACACTTCGCCGCCCTGCTGCCGCTGAGCCTGTATCCGCTGCCGTTCGAGGTCGGCAGCTTCCAACTGGAGATCGTCAGCCTCGGCCAACGCCAGCGCGATGCGGCATTGCAATGGTTGATCGAGCAGATCGGCGCGATCGGCGCGATCGGCATGACGCCGTAGGATGGGTTGAGCGCAGCGATACCCATCGATCCGCTCGTTGGCTATCGCTGCGCTCAACGCCAACCTACGCCGATTACGCCAGCGCGGCCCCGCGCTCGGCACTGCTCTTCGGCGAGGAAAACACCAGGTAACCGTCCTCGACCTTGCCATAACGCAGCAGGGCCAGGTCGAGGGCGTAGTTCTGGTAGAGCTTCCACGGCGCACGGTCGCCCTGCTTGGGCATCTTGTCCGCCGCGCGCTGGATGTAGCCGGAGTTGAGGTTGAGGAACGGCGCTTCCTTGACCGCGTCGGCGGTGTTGCGCGGCGTGTACTGGCGCATGCCGATGGCGTCCATGTGGTTGATCAGGCGGCAGAAGTATTCGCTGGAGAGATCGGCCTTGAGCGTCCAGCTGGCGTTGGTGTAGCCGAGCACCACGGCGGCGTTGGGCAGGTCGCGCAGCATGATGCCGCGATAGCCCATGCTCTGCGCGGCGTCGAACGGCTGGCCGTCCACCGCTATCTGCATGCCACCGAACATCACCAGGTCGAGGCCGGTGGCGGTGACGACGACGTCGGCCGCGAGGGTCTGCCCGGATTTCAGGCGGATGCCGGTTTCGCTGAAGCTGTCGATATGGTCGGTAACCACCGAGGCCTTGCCCTTACGCAGGGCCTTGAACAGGTCGCCGTCGGGCACCACGCAGACACGCTCGTCCCACGGCTTGTAGCTCGGGCTGAAATGCCGCATGTCAAAGTCCTTGCCGAGCTGGCGGCGGGCCAGGCCGAGGATCACCTTGCGCACCTGCGCCGGAAAGCCTTTCGACAACATGAAAAAGATCATCTGCAGGGTCACGTTGCGCGCCCGCGCGAAGCGATAGACCCAGGTTTTCGGCAGCAAGGGCCGCAGCACGTTGGAGATCAGGTCCTTTTGCGGCAGGTTGATCACATAGGTGGGCGAGCGCTGCAGCATGGTCACGTGCTCGGCCTTATCGGCCATCGACGGCACCAGGGTGACTGCGGTGGCGCCGCTGCCGATGACCACCACCTTCTTGCCGGTGTAATCGAAATCCGCCGGCCACAGCTGCGGGTGGATGACCTCGCCCTGGAACTGCTCGCGGCCGGGAAACTCCGGGGTGTAACCGGCCTCGTAGCGGTAGTAGCCGGTGCACATCAGCAGGTGGTGGCAGCTCAGCTTGAGCGGCTCGGCTTCGTCGCCGCGCTGCACTTCCAGGGTCCAGGTCGCGCTGTCCGAACACCAGTCGGCCTTGAGCACCTTGTGCTGGTAGCGGATCTTGCGGTCGATGCCGTTCTCCCGCGCGGTTTCCTCGATGTAGCGGCGGATCGACGGGCCATCGGCGATGGCCTTGGGGTCGTTCCACGGTTTGAAGTTGTAGCCGAGGGTGAACATGTCCGAGTCGGAGCGGATGCCCGGGTAGCGGAACAGGTCCCAGGTGCCACCCAGCGCCGCGCGCCCTTCGAGCACGGCGAAGGTCTTGCCGGGGCAGTGCTTCATCAGGTGGTAGGCGGCGCCGATGCCGGACAGGCCGGCGCCGATGATCAGTACGTCCAGATGTTCAACAGGCATGGGGGCTCCTCGGTCGATGCGTCTTGGGCGGTCCATGGATTCAAGACTGCAGACGCGCTGCCCGCCAGATTCGCCGCAAGGCGCCGGCTTGTCCCCGACCCTAGGATGGGTTGAGCGCCGCGCTAGCCATCAATCCGCCCGCTGGCCAGCGCTGCGCGCAACGCCAACCTACACAGGCCCCAAGGCCTCCAGCTGCCGGCGCACCTCGGCGTAGGGATAGTCCTCCAGCGCGGCGAAGCCGGGAATGCCGCGCGCCTTCAGTTTGGTGAACAGCGGCAGGCTGATACCGCAGAGGAAGCGGGTCAGGCATTCGGCGCTGGGCGAGTCGCCCTTGAGTTCCCGATGGCGCTGAATAAAGGCGCCGCCCAAGCTGTGCAGGTTTTGCTGATCGAGCGCCGGCAGCGGCGGCGGTTCCGGCAGGCGGGCGACCTGGCCGTGGCAGACTGAACAGTGACCACAGCGCTGCGGCGCGTGCTGATCGCCGAAGTAGCAAGCCAGGCGCTGGCTCAGGCACTGGTCGCTGGCGAACAGCGCGAGCATGGCGTGAATGCGCGCGATCTCGCTGGCTTCGTGCTGCTGGAAGTAGGCGTGCAGTTCGGCGCTCAGCGCCTCGGGATCGAAGGCATGGTCGAGCAGCGCGTAGACCTCGGTCATCTGCTTGCTTTCCAGCTCGATCCAGCCCTGTTCCTGGAACCAGTCCAGCGCCTTGACCACCCGCCCGCGCTCGGCCTGGTGCTGCTGGTAGAGCGCGTCGAAATCCACCGTGCACCAGGTGCGCGCGCGTGGTGAGGTGGCGACGATCGCCGCGACGAACTGGCGGCGTTCGCCGGCGAACTTTTCCAGCAGCGCCTCGGGCTCGAGCAGGTACTTGAAGCGGTATTCGGCGAAATAGGCATAGCGCGGAGCGATGATGCCGCGCAGTTCCAACTGCACCAGCAGGGTCTTCAGCGGCAGTTGGCGGATATTGCTCTGCTCGCTCAGCGCGTTGAGCAGCAGTTCCCACTGGCCGCCCTGGCCGGCTGCCAGCAGTTCGTCGAGCACGCAGCGGATGCCGGCACGCTCGGGGGTGTCGCCGTAGACGAAGTTCTCCAGCACGTTGAGGCTGTCGCGGTTGGCCAGCACCAGGCAGTCGGACGGCTGGCCGTCGCGCCCGGCACGGCCGATCTCCTGGCTGTAGTTCTCGATGGATTTCGGCAGGTCGAAGTGCACCACGTTGCGGATGTCGGCCTTGTCGATGCCCATGCCGAAGGCGATGGTGGCGACGATGCAGTTCAACTGCCCGCTCATGAACTGGCGCTGGATCGCCTCGCGCTGCTCATGGACCATGCCGGCGTGGTAGGCGCAGGCCGGGATGCCGCGCTGGCTCAGGTGCTCGGCGACCTGCTCGGCGGTCTTCTGCTGGGTGACGTAGACGATGCTCGGCTGGTCGGCCTTGGCGGCCAGCCAGTCGACCAGGCGGCGGCGCTTGTCCTCGCCGCTGACCGGCTCGACCAGCAGGTTGAGGTTGGCCCGGTAGAAGCCGGTGGTGATCACGTCTTCCGCGGCAATCGAGAATTTCTCGCGCATATCGGCGATCACCGGCGGCGTCGCTGTGGCGGTCAGCAGCAGCACCTGGGGAATGCCGAACTGGCGCTGGTAGTCGGGCAGCTTGAGGTAGTCGGGGCGGAAGTTGTGGCCCCATTCGGAGATGCAGTGCGCCTCGTCGACCACCAGCAGGGAGATCGGCACCTGGGCAATGAAGTGGCGGAAGCGCTCGTTCTTCAGGCGTTCGACCGAGATCATCAGGATCTTCAGCTCGCCGGCCTTGGCCCGGCGCATCACCGCGGCGGTCTGCTCGCGGCTCTGCGCCGAGTCGATGCTCGCCGCGCTGATGCCATGGCGGGCGAGGAAGGCCAACTGGTCCTGCATCAACGCCAGCAGCGGCGACACCACCAGGCACAGGTGCGGCAGGTGCAAGGCCGGCAGCTGGTAGCACAGCGACTTGCCCGAGCCGGTGGGGAAGATCGCCGCCGCCGAGCGGCCGGCCAGCACGGCGCCGATCGCCGCCTCCTGGCCGGGGCGGAACTGGCGGTAGCCGAACACGCGTTCGAGGGTTGGGTGCATGAGTCAGTCACTCCGTTGACCGCTAGAGGGGGTGTTGACCATAGCGGGGCGTTGAGGGTGAAGCCAGCACCGGGCACGTGTCGGCGGATGGCTCTCAGAACCTGTTCCGGATCTCGCGAGCTAGAGCGAGACAAGGCAAAAACAGCCGAAGAAGCGCAGTTTACGAGCTGTAAATGAGCATGACTCGCTTCGCTCGCCCCTTCGGGGCCGCGCTAAAGCGCGTTAGCCGCAAGCGGCCTCTGAGGCTGTTTTTAACGCCGTATCGCCGACACGCAGCAGATCCGAGACAGGTTCTCAGCACGTAGGATGGGTGGAGCGCAGCGATACCCATCTTGGCCAGGCGAGCACCGCTCGTAGGGTATCGCTGCACTCAACACCAACCTACAAGAGCGGGAGCGCTCCTGCAGGCATCAATGAAAAAGCCGCCCGGAGGCGGCTTTTTCGACGCGGGTCGCTTACAGCTGCGGGCCGGCGTTCTTGATGGCGGCGCTGACGTCGAACTTCTGGAAGTTGTCGACGAACTGCTTGGCCAGGCCCCTGGCGGCCTCGTCGTAGGCGTTCTGGTCGGCCCAGGTGTGGCGCGGGTTGAGCAGGTTGGTCTCGACGCCCGGCACCGACTTCGGCACATCCAGGTTGATGATGTCCAGGTGCTCGGTCTCGGTGCCGATCAGCGCGCCGCTCTGGATCGCCGCGATCACGCCACGGGTGGTGGGGATGTTGAAGCGCTTGCCGACGCCGTAGCCACCGCCGGTCCAGCCGGTGTTGACCAGGTAGACCTTGGAGCCGAAGCCGCGGATGCGCTTGATCAGCAGCTCGGCGTACTCGCCGGCCGGACGCGGGAAGAACGGCGCACCGAAGCAGGTGGAGAAGGTCGACTTGATGCCGCCGCCGGAGCCCATCTCGGTGGAGCCGACCAGCGCGGTGTAGCCGGACAGGAAGTGGTAGGCCGCCTGCTCTTCGCTGAGGATCGACACCGGCGGCAGCACGCCGGTCAGGTCGCAGGTCAGGAAGATCACCGCATTCGGCTCGCCGCCGAGGTTGTGCTCGGAGCGCTTCTCGACCAGTTCCAGCGGGTAGGCCGCGCGGCTGTTCTGGGTCAGGCTGTCGTCGGCGTAGTCCGGTACGCGGTTGGCGTCGAGCACCACGTTTTCCAGCACGGCGCCGAACTGGATGGCTTTCCAGATCACCGGCTCGTTCTTCTCGGACAGGTCGATGCACTTGGCGTAGCAGCCGCCCTCGATGTTGAACACCACGCCTTCACCCCAGCCGTGCTCGTCGTCGCCGATCAGGTAGCGGCTCGGATCGGCGGACAGGGTGGTCTTGCCGGTGCCGGACAGGCCGAAGAACAGGGTGACGTCGCCTTCCTCGCCGATGTTGGCGGCGCAGTGCATCGGCAGTACGTCGACGGCCGGCAGCAGGAAGTTCTGCACCGAGAACATGGCCTTCTTCATTTCCCCGGCGTAGCGCATGCCGGCGATCAGCACTTTCTTCTGGGCGAAGTTGAGGATCACGCAACCGTCGGAGTTGGTGCCGTCACGCTCGGGCACGCACTCGAAGTTGGCGACGTTGAGGATCTGCCACTCGCTCTTGCCGGCCGGGTTGTACTGTTCCGGGTTGATAAACAGCTGGCGGCCGAACAGGTTCTGCCAGGCGGTCTGGGTGGTCATCTTCACCGCCAGGTAGTGGTCGGCGGCGGAGCCTACATGCACGTGGGAAACGAAGTGGTCCTGAGCCTGGTTGAAGGCTTCGACGCGGTCCCACAGGGCATCGAACTTGTCGGCCGGGAACTTGCGATTGATCGGACCCCAGGCGATGGCCGCCGAGGTGCTCGGCTCGTCGACGATGAAGCGATCGACCGGCGAACGGCCGGTGCGGTGGCCGGTGCGCACCACCAGCGAGCCGTTGCTGGCGAGTTCGCCCTCGCCGCGACGGATGGCTTCTTCGACCAGTTGCGCGGCGCTGATGTCGGTGTACACGGTGGTGTTGGCTTGCGTCATGAGGGTCCCCATCGGCCCAGGGCCGAGCTTCCAAACGTTTTGTAGTAGAAGCTGCGGCACTACTACAGAGAAAAAAGTGCGCCGGATTATGCCAGAAAAGGCCGATCCAAGTGCAGCCTCCGATCCGATCAACGGGCGATCATCGCCCTACGGTCGGCAACCGTGCGGAAATTGCGCCGATCCGGCGCGCGGTGCCGTTGCTACAGACCGCTGCCGGCACAGAAGTTCCGTGCCAGCAGCCTCAGTGGCGGGTATCCGAAGGCGGCTGTACCCCGGCGCCGGCGAACAGTTGCGCGACATCGGCGGCATCGAAGGCATAACGCTGATTGCAGAACTGGCAGTCGATGACCACCTCGCCGCCATGCTCGGCGAGCAATTGCTCGACGTCCGCCTGACCGAGGCTGATCAGCGCCCGGGCCGAACGGTCACGCGAGCAGCTGCAGCGGAACTGCAGGGCGCGCGGCTCGAACAGGCGCAGGGCCTCCTCATGGTAGAGGCGGTGCAGCAGGGTTTCGTTGTCCAGCCCGAGCAGCTCTTCGGTGCTCAGGGTGCCGGCCAGGGTGACCACATGCTCCCAGTTGGCCGCACGCGCCTCGCTGTCCTGCAGGCGGTCGGCCGGCAGTTGCTGCAGCAGCAGGCCGCGCGCGCGCTGGCCGTCGGCGTTCAGCCAGAAGCGCGTGGGCAGCTGCTCGGACGTGGCGAAATAGCTGGACAGGCAGTCGGCCAGGTTGCTGCCTTCGAGCGGCACTATGCCCTGATAGCGCTGGCCGCGCGCCGGTTCGACGGTCATCGTCAGGGTGCCGTCCGGCATCAGTTCGTGCAGGCCACTGCCGGCTGCGATCTGCTCGGCGTGGTAGCGGGCGATGCCGCGCAGCTCGCGCTCGCTGGAGCACTCCACCATCAGCAGCGGCACGGCGCCGGCGGAACGCGCCTGCAGCACCAGCAGGCCGTCGAACTTCAGCGTGCCGACCAACAGGGCGGCGGCGGCCAGCATCTCGCCGAGCAGCTGCGCCACCGGCTCGGGGTAGGCGTGCTTGGCCAGCACATGGCGGTAGCTGGCGTCGAGCGCGACCAGTTCGCCGCGCACGTCGGAATCATCGAAAAGGAAGCGTTGGGAAAAGTCGGACATGCTGGAGTCGCCGCGTGTGGCCAGGGCCGGCGATTTTAGGCGCAAAGCCCGAGGCGACCAAGGGCCTCTTGTCTATCGACAGTGCCGGCGTTGCCTATCGATGCGCGGCTACTGCTCCTGGCGGTCGCGAAAATTCAGCAGCTCGCGGCGCTGCTTCTTGCTCGGCCGCCCGTCGGTGCTGAGGCCCAGGGCACCGGCCTTGCGCTGCGCGGCGGCGAGCTCGCGGCGGGCGATGCTCTCGGCGGTTTCGGCGTACAGCGCCTGCGCCTCGGGGGCGCCGCGACGGACCACCGACAGCGCCAGGATCACCACCGTGCGCTCGTCGAAGCCGCAGCGGATCAGCAGCTCGTCACCGATCTTCGGCTCCTTGCTCGGTTTGCAGCGCTCGCCGCGGCAATGCACCTTGCCGCCCTCGATGGCCGCCTTGGCCTGTGCGCGGGTCTTGAAGAAGCGCGCCGCCCACAGCCACTTGTCCAGGCGCACCTTGTCGTCGTGTTGCTCGCTCATAGCGTTTTCCACTGGGATACGCCGCTCATCGCAGCACGAAAAACCGGCGCGGTAAACCTCTGCCGAGCGCGGGTGCAGTTGTCACCTGGCCCGACTAGAATGCCGTCATCTCCTTAACCGCGGCAGTCTGGGTACGTTTATTTTGAAGACCTTCGACCACCTTTCGGTTATCGGCCTGCGCGAGTGGATCAACCTGCCGGAGCTCGGCATGGTTGGCCTGCGCGCCAAGATCGACACCGGCGCCAGCACCTCGACCCTGCACGCCAGCGACATCCAGCCCTTCCAGCGCAACGGCGAGGACTGGGTGCGCTTCACCGCCCACCTCGGCACCCTGGTGCAACGCCGCCATCGCTGCGAAGCGCCGCTGGTCACGCAGAAGAAGATCAGGAGCTCCAATGGCCAGGCGCAGAGCCGCTATGTGATCCGCACCCAGCTGACCCTCGGCGACCGCAACTGGGCGGTGGAATTCACCCTGGCCTGCCGCAAGACCATGCGCTACCGCGTACTGCTCGGCTCCAAGGCGCTGGTGCACGGCCAACTGGTGGTCAACCCGGCGCTGACCTATGTGCAAGACAAACCGCTCCTCCCTTCCCCTAGCATCACAGGTGCTGCATGAAGATTGCCGTGCTGTCGCGCAACCCGCGTCTGTACTCCACCCGTCGCCTGGTCGAAGCCGGCGAGCAACGCGGCCACGAGATGGTGGTGATCGACACCCTGCGCGCCTACATGAACATCGCCAGCCACAAGCCGCAGATCCACTACCGCGGCCGCCCGCTGGAGGGCTTCGACGCGGTGATCCCACGGATCGGCGCCTCGGTGACCTTCTACGGTTGCGCGGTGCTGCGTCAGTTCGAAATGCAGGGCGTGTTCCCGCTCAACGAATCGGTGGCGATCAGCCGCTCGCGCGACAAGCTGCGCTCGCTGCAGTTGTTGTCACGCAAGGGCATCGGCCTGCCGGTGACCGGCTTCGCCCACTCGCCGGACGATGTGCCGGACCTGATCCAGATGGTCAACGGCGCGCCGCTGGTGATCAAGGTGCTGGAGGGCACGCAGGGCATCGGCGTGGTCTTGTGCGAGACCGAGAAGGCCGCCGAATCGGTGATCGAGGCGTTCATGGGCCTCAAGCAGGACATCATGGTCCAGGAATACATCAAAGAAGCCGGCGGCGCCGACATCCGCTGCTTCGTGGTCGGCGACAAGGTCATCGCGGCGATGAAGCGCCAGGCCAAGCCCGGCGAGTTCCGCTCCAACCTGCACCGCGGCGGCAGTGCCAGCCTGATCAAGATCACCCCGGAAGAACGCATGACCGCGATTCGCGCGGCCAAGGTCATGGGCCTGAACGTCGCCGGGGTCGACATCCTGCGCTCCAACCACGGCCCGCTGGTGATGGAGGTCAATTCCTCGCCGGGCCTGGAAGGCATCGAGACCACTACCAGCAAGGATGTGGCGGGGATCATCATCGAATACCTGGAAAAGAACGGCGGCCCGCACCTGACTCGCACCAAGGGCAAGGGCTGAGCCGGGGGGATCGCGCGGGCTCGGCGTCGATACCCGCACGCCACCGCCGCGCGCGCTGACCAAGGCACAGACCCGGATTGCATCCGGGTTAGCCGTTGTCAGCACCGCCCCAACAGTAAGAAGCCCCGCAGCAGCGGGGCTTAGTGTTTTAGGGCCGAGCCTCAGTAGCAGGGCTGCGGCTGACTGTGCCGCTCCAGCCACTCGACAAAGGCCGCCTCGCTCAGCGGCTTGCTGAAGAAGTAGCCCTGGCCCAGGGCGCAGCCGTGGCTGCGCAGGTGCTGCAGTTGCGCGGCGCTTTCGATGCCTTCGGCGATGCATTCGAGGCCGAGGTTGCGGGCGATCACCAGGATGGTTTCCACCAACATCCGCCCGCTGGCCTCGCTCTCCAGATCGCTGATGAAACTGCGGTCGATCTTCAGGCGGTCCAGCGGCAGGCGCTTGAGGTAGGTCAGTGAGGAGTAGCCGGTGCCGAAGTCGTCGATGGCGAAGCGTACGCCCAGGGCCTTGAGGGTGAGCATGGCGGCGATGCACTGGTCGACATCCTCGAGCAGCACGCCCTCGGTGATCTCCAGTTCCAGCGCGGTGGCCGGCAGGCCGTGGCGTTGCAGGCAGTCGCTGATCCGCGGCACCAGGTCCGGCTGGCGCAATTCCCGCGGGCTGAGGTTGACCGCCAGGACCAACCGCGGCCAGCGCTGGCGCCAGCGCGCCAGCACGGCGCAGGCGTTCTCCAGGACCCAGGCGCCGATTTCCTGGATCAGCCCGGTTTCCTCGGCCAGGGCGATGAACTGCTGCGGTGGAATGTCGCCGCGCTCGGGATGCGCCCAGCGCAGCAGCACTTCGGCGCCGGCCACCTCGCCGCTCGCCAGGCTCAGTTGCGGCTGGAACACCAGTTTCAGCTGGCCGCGTGTCATGGCCTGGCGCAGCTCGCTTTGCAGCAGCAGACGCTGGTCGATCACCGCCTGCATCTCCGGGGCGAAGAAGTGCAGGCCGTTGCGCCCGCTCTGCTTGGCTCGGTACATCGCCGTATCGGCCTGCTTGAGCGCATCGGCAGCGCCCTGGGCGCCGAGCGGGTGCAGGGCGATGCCGATGCTGGCGCTGACCGCTAGCTCATGGGTGTCGATCTGGTAACTGCCGTGCAGGCTGGCGAGGAGTTTCTCGCCGACCTCGGCGGCATGCTCGCCGGCCGTCGCCGGACTGTCGCCGAGCGCTTCGAGGAGCACCACGAACTCGTCGCCGCCGAGCCGCGCCAGGGTGTCCTCGGCACGCAGGCAGCCGGCCAGGCGTGCGGTGACTTCGCGCAGCAAGGCATCGCCGACCGGATGGCCGAGGCTGTCGTTGACCGTCTTGAAGTGGTCGAGGTCGATGAACAGCAGGGCGCCGAAACAGCCTTCACGCTGCTCGCGCGCCATCGCGTGCTGCAGGCGGTCGAGCAGCAGGCGGCGATTGGGCAGGCCGGTGAGTTCGTCGCTGTAGGCCAGGCGTTCGATCTCGCGCTGGTAGCGCTGGCGTTCGGAGATGTCGGTGACGCTCAGGCGCACCAGCGGCCGCTCGCCCCCGGGCAGGCGTACCAGGCGCACCTCGCAGGGGCGCAGGCGGCCGCCGGCATCGCGCATCAGCCAGTCGAACACCGGCGTCTCACCGGACAGCGCCGCGCGCGCATAGCCGTGGGCGACCTCCCGCGACGGCCGACCGTCGGGCTGCAGCTGCGGGCTGAAGCTGGATGGCATGCGCCCGACCAGTTCCCCGTGCGGCAGGCCGAACAGGCGCGAGGCGTTCTCGTTGGCCTCGACTATGCCGCGTTCGGTGTCGAACATCAGGATCGCCTCCGGCGCGTGCTCGACCAGGGTGCGGTAACGCGCCTCGGCCTCGCGCCGCGCGGTGATGTCCTCGACCAGCACCAGGCAGGCCTCCAACCGGCCCTGGCCGTCGCGCACCGCGCGCAGGCTGAGACGGGTGTAGACGATGCTGCCATCGCCGCGCAGGAAGCGCTTATCCAATTCGTAATCATCGCGCGCACCGGCCTTCACCGCCTCGAACAGCAGGGCCTCGGCCGGCAGGTCGTCGGCATGGGTGATCGCCGACCAGGTGGCGCCGCGCAGCTCGTCGCGGCTGCGCCCGAGCACCTGGCAGAGCTTGGTGTTGACCTCCAGCCACAGCCGTTGCGGGCCGATCATGGCCATGCCGATCAACGGCGCCTCGAAGAACAGCCGCAGCCACTCGTCGCGCTCGCGCAGCTGCTGCTCGGCGCGCTTGCGCGCGCTGAGGTCCTGCAGGGCACCGTAGACGCGGATGACCCGGCCGCCGTCCAGCTCGGCCAGGCCCCTGACCCGCACGTGGCGGGGGTTGCCGTGGGCACTGACCAGGCCCAGTTCGATGTCGAAGGGGGCGCCCGTTTGCAGGGTGCGCGCCAGGGTTTGCTCGGCCAGCCGGCGACCGCTGGCGTCGAGGTAGCCGAGGGTCTGCTCGAAATTCGGCGTGACCCCGGACGGATCGAGCTCGAACAGACGGAAGCAGCCCTCGCTCCAGAACATGCTGGCGTCGGCCGGGTTCAGCACCCAGCCGCCGATATCGGCGATCGCCTCGGTCTGCGCCAGCAGATGGGTCTGGCGCAGCAGTTCCTCGCGGCGCCGGGTCAGTTCCACCAGTTGCACTTCGCGGGCGCTGACGTCGTGCTGCAGGGCGACGTAATGGCTGATGCCGCGGGCATCGCGCATCGCCGCCAGGGTGATCTCGTTCCAGAACAGGCTGCCGTTCTTGCGATAGTTGCGCAGCACCACCTGGCAGGACTCGCCCTGCTGCAGGGCGACGCGCAGGCGCTGCAGCTCGTTCTGGTTGCGGTCATCGCCCTGCAGGACGCGGCAGTTGCGGCCGAGAATCTCGGCGCTGGAATAGCCGCTGATACGCTCGAACGCCGGGTTGCAGTAGATCAGCGGCTGATCCGGTTGGCGGGCGTCGGCGATGCTGACGCCCATCGGGCTGGCTTGCAGCGCCAGATTGACCAGTGCCAGCTGTTGCTGCATGTCGGCGCTGCGACTCAGGGCCAGGCGCAGGTCACTGAGGCTGCGGCCCACCAGCAGGGCGGCGAGCAGCAGCAACAGCACACTCACATGCAGCTCGCCGAGCTGCGCGCCGAGCCTGGGCAGCGCGCCGCTGGCGGCCAGCGCCTGGGCCAGCAGCAGCAGCGCCAAGCTGGTCAGCAGCGCGCCGCAGAACGCCCCGGGCAGCCCCCAGCGCAAAGCCAGGCCGAGCAGCACCAAGCCCATCAGCGGCAGCGCGAACGGCAACGGCAGCACGTTGAGTAGCCCCGGCAGGCCCACCAGCAGTACCAGCAGCAGCGGCCAGGGCGGCAGGCAGCGCAACGGCTCGGCCAGCGGTAGCCGGCTGCCGCCCGGCGGGGTCGCCACCCAGCCGCGCTGGCGCAACCACAGGGTGGCGTAGGTCAACAACGGCGTGGCCACCACCAGGGTGGTCAGGCTGTCGGTCAGCCACCGGGTCAGGCTGGCCGGGCCCCAGGCCTCGGCCGCCAGCTGGCCGCCGAACCGCAACGCGCCCTGCACGCCCAGCGCCAGGATGGTCACCGGCACCAGCACGCCGAGCAGGATGAAACGCAGCAGATGGCCGAGGTCCGGCAGGGCCACATCGAAGTCGCGCCGGCGCACCAGCAGCCAGGCCAGCCCGATGGCGAGGGTTTCCGGCAGCGCATAGAGCGGCGCCCAGTGCCAGTCCAGCTGCCACAGCGGCGCACAGATCAGGGCATTGAGATAGACCGCCGGCAGGACCCGCGGCCCCCACCAGAGCACGAGCGCCAGACCGAGGGCGAACGGCAGGTAGCCCGGCGCGAGCCCGTCAAACGGGAAGGTAAACAGGGATAGCCAGGACGCGAGGTGGAGCAACGGCAGGGGCAGCCACCAAGTCCATTTGGGCAGTCGGTCGTGAATGGCGAGCATGCTGACCTCACATCAATGTGCAGCCACAGCATAGAACAGCTTTGCGACTAACGTCTGACCCGCGGCTCTGGGCCACCCGCCTTAGGTTCGGCGACGGTTCGATAGGCTTGCCATAGGGTCGACGGCCACTCTCAAGGAGGGCCGCCATGCTGCGCCTGAACATCGTACTGAGCCTGCTCCTGCTCGCCGGCTGCGCTCGCGACCCCGGCGGCCTGCCGCTGTGGCGCGAGACCGAGGTCGCAGCGCCGAAACTGCAATACCTCGGCGTCGGCGGCTACCTGCTGCGCTGGCGCGGCGAAGCTCTGCTGTTCGCGCCGTCGTTCAGCAACCCGGCGACTCTCGGCCTGCCGCCGCTACGGGTGGTCGCCGACGACGCACGGATCGATGCGCTGATGCCGCCGGCAGCCGACGCCAGCCTGCTGCTGGTCGGCCATGCCCACTACGACCACCTGCTCGACGTGCCGCGCGTGCTGCTCAAGCACGCGCCGCAAGCGAAGGTCTACGGCTCGAAGACCATGGGCCACATCCTCGCTGCGGTGACCCCACGCTCACGCATCGTCGACGCCGAGACCGACATGGCCCGGGGCCTGACGCCCGGCCGATGGTTCGTTTCGCCCCACAAGCGCTTCCGCGTCATGGCCATCGAGAGCGAGCACGCATCGCACATCGCCGGCCTCAAGTTCCTCGGCGGCGGCTACACGCACGACCTCAAGGCACTGCCCGACAGCATCTGGGGCTGGAAGGAAGGCCAGACGCTGGCCTGGCTGGTGGACCTGCTCGACACACAGGGCCGGCCGGTCTACCGCTTGCACTACCAGGACGCCGTCAGTACCCCGCCGCTGGGCTTCCCACCGCTGCTGCCGGACGCCAAACGGGTCGACGTGACAATCCTCTGCGTCGGCTCGTGGAATCAGGTGCCCGGCTATCCGGACGCTCTACTGCGCTTGCTGCGACCGCGCCTGGCGGTGCTCGGCCACTGGGAGGACTTCTTCGGCAATGATCCGCAGCAACCGCAGGCACTGCGCTTGCTCGACGAACAGGGCATCGTCGCCGCTACCCGCAGCCACCTGCCGGCCGACGGCCGAGTAGTGATGCCCGTACCGTTCGCCGAAGTACCGCTCCCCGCGGCGGCGCCACGCTAGGCCGCGTCGCGCGGCAACAGCAGCCCCAGTGGCAGGCAGACCCGCGCCTCCAGGCCGCGGCCGACGCGGTTGCGCAGCTCGACACTGCCACCGTGCTGGGCGGCGATGCGTTTGACGATGGCCAGGCCGAGGCCGGTGCCCTTGCCGCCACGGGCGCGGTCGCCACGGATGAAGGGGTTGAAGATGTCCTCCAGCTCGGCCGGATCGATGCCGTTGCCCCGGTCCAGCACGCTGAGCAGCACGTAGGGCGCGCTGCTGTCGCCGGACAGCGAGGCGGCCACCTCCACCGACGAGCCGCCATGCAGCAGGGCGTTGTCGATCAGGTTGTTGAGCAGGCGCTTGATCGACACCCGCCGCAGCGGCATGCACGGCATCGGCTCCAGGCACAGGCGCACGCGCTCCGCGCTCTGGTTGAACGGTGCCACCACCTCGCGCACCAGCTCGGCCAGGTCGGCCTCCTCCACGCGCTCGTCACGACCATCGCGGATGAAGGCGAGGAACTGGTCGAGGATGGCGTCCATGTCCTCGATGTCGCGGACCATGTCCTCGGTCAGCTCGGCGTCGCTGTTCAGCAGCTCCAGCGACAGGCGCAGGCGGGTCAGCGGCGTGCGCAGGTCGTGCGACACCCCGGCCAGCATCAGCTCGCGCTCGCGGGCGGCCTGCTCGACGTCCTCGGCCATCTGGTTGAAGGCGCGGTAGACCTCGGTCATCTCGCTCGGCGTGTCGCTGACCGGCAGGCGCACGCTGCTGCCCTGACCGAGCTGGCGGGCGGCGAACACCAGGCGCTTGAGCGGTGCACTGAGCTGGCGCACGAAGATCCAGGCGGCGGCGGTGGACAACACGCCGATGGCCAGGAACCAGCCGAGCACGCTCCAGATCTTCTGCCCGCGCAGCGGATGCGGATACAAAGGCACCTCGACCCAGCCCTCGCCAAGGCTCGGTGCACGCACCCAGAGCGCCGAGGGGTGATGGACGCGCAGGTGCACCTCGGTATCCGGGCCCAGCTCCATGCGCATCTGTCGCTGGAACACATCGGTGTACGGCCAGTGGTACTCGCCCGCCGGCGCCTCGTCATCCGCCCGCCAGCGCAGCCCGGCGGCCTTGGCCACCTCGTCGCGGGCGTTCTCGTGGGTGGCCCAGTAGGCGCGCAGGGTCAGCGCCGCACCGTGGCTGTACTGGCGGTCGACCAGCACGTCCTCGTTGAGCAGCAGATAGACCAGGGTCAGCGCCTTGGAGAACAGCACCACGATCAGCACCAGCCACAGGGTGCGGGCGAAGAAGCTTTGCGGGAACCAGACGGGGGTTTTCATAACGCGATCACAGGTGAATGTGGGTTAGCCGCGCAGCGGCGTAACCCACCATGCGGCCCGGAGGGGCGCCAGACTTGAACACCTTTGGTGGGTTACGCCTTCGGCCAACCCACCCTACGACTTATTTGTTGCCGTCGGGCACGAACACGTAGCCGACGCCCCAGACCGTCTGGATATAGCGCGGCTTCGACGGGTCCGGCTCGATCAGCCGGCGCAGGCGCGAGATCTGCACGTCGATGGAACGCTCCAGGGCGTCCCATTCGCGGCCGCGGGCGAGGTTCATCAGCTTGTCGCGGGTCAGCGGCTCGCGGGCGTGCTGGACCAGGGCCTTGAGCACGGCGAACTCGCCGGTGGTGAGCATGTGCGTCTCGGCGCCGCGCTTCAGCTCGCGGGTGGCGAGGAACAGCTGGTAGTCGCCGAAGCTGACCGTGGCGTCTTCGCTGTCCGGCGCGCCCGGCACCGCCGGGGTCTGCCGGCGCAGCACGGCCTTGATCCGCGCCAACAGCTCGCGCGGGTTGAAGGGCTTGGCCAGGTAGTCGTCGGCGCCCAGTTCGAGGCCATGGATGCGGCTGGACTCGTCGCCCTTGGCGGTGAGCATGATGATCGGCACCTGGTTGTTCGCCGCGCGCAGGCGCTTGCATGCCGACAGGCCATCCTCACCTGGCAGCATCAGATCGAGCACCACCAGCTGGAACAGTTCGCGGGCCAGCAGGCGGTCCATCTGCTCGACGTTCTCCACCGCCTTCACGCGGTAGCCCTGCTCGTCGAGAAACCGCTCGAGCAGGCGCCGCAGCCCCGGGTCGTCATCCACGATGAGAATTTTTTCGCCTTCAACGGTGGCAGTGCTGCTCATACGGGCTCCTTTGAAAATCACGCGCCATTATGGCCCAGGCGCCGGTTGGCACGGGCGCGGCATTCGTTAGCAGATTTTTCCCCAGCCGCACCGGGGAACATCGACGGCTGCCGCCGGTCAGTTCAGCACACCGCGGGCTCGGCGCTTTTGCCGACCGCCGCCCAACAGCCTGGTTATAATGCCGCCCTTTTCGCGGCAAGCCCGGCTTGTCCTCAACTCCGTCAGTGTTCAGGGAGTTTTGTCGTATGTCAGTCAATGTCATGGACAGCATCAACCAACGCATCGCCGAAGAACTGTCCGCCCTGCCCACCGGCCGCGTGCTGCCGCAACAGGTGGCCGCCGCCGTCGCCCTGCTCGATGAGGGCTCGACCGTACCCTTTATCGCCCGTTACCGCAAAGAGGTCACCGGCAGCCTCGACGACACCCAGCTGCGCCTGCTCGAAGAGCGCCTGCGCTACCTGCGCGAGCTGGAGGAGCGGCGCACCGCGATCCTCGCCAGCATCGAGGAACAGGGCAAGCTGACCCCCGAGCTGAGCCGCGAGATCCGCCTGGCCGACACCAAGACCCGCCTCGAAGACCTCTACCTGCCGTACAAGCAGAAGCGCCGCACCAAGGGCCAGATCGCCCTGGAAGCCGGCCTCGGCGAGCTGGCCGACGCGCTGTTCGGCGACCCGAGCCTGAGTCCGGAAGCCGAGGCGGCGCGCTTCGTCGATGCCGAGAAGGGCTTCGCCGACGTCAAGGCCGTGCTCGAAGGCGCCAAGTACATCCTCATGGAACGCTTCGCCGAGGACGCCCTGCTGCTCGACCAGCTGCGTGGCTTCCTCAAGGACCACGCCAGCCTCAGCGCGCGCCTGGTGGCCGGCAAGGAAGCCGAAGGGGCGAAATTCAGCGACTATTTCGAGCACGACGAGCCGCTGAAGAACGTGCCCTCGCACCGCGCCCTGGCGATCTTCCGCGGCCGCAACGAAGGCGTGCTAAGCGCCGCGCTGAAGGTCGGCGACGAGCAGCCGGGCAGCCTGCACCCCTGCGAAGGCATGATCGGCGCGCGTTTCGGCATCAAGGATCAAGGTCGTAGCGCCGACAAATGGCTCGGCGAAGTGGTGCGCTGGACCTGGAAGGTCAAGCTCTATAGCCACCTGGAGACCGACCTGTTCGGCGAGCTGCGCGAGAAGGCCGAGGACGAGGCGATCAGCGTGTTCGCCCGCAATCTGCACGACCTGCTGCTCGCCGCCCCGGCCGGGCCGCGCGCCACCCTCGGCCTCGACCCCGGCCTGCGCACCGGCTGCAAGGTCGCCGTGGTGGATGCCACCGGCAAGCTGCTGGACACCGCCACCGTCTACCCGCACGCGCCGCGCAACGACTGGGACGGCACCCTGGCGACCCTCGGCAAGCTGTGCGCCAAGCATGCGGTCGATTTGATCGCCATCGGCAACGGCACCGCCAGCCGCGAGACCGACAAGCTGGCCGCCGAGCTGATCAAGAAATACCCGGGCCTGAACATGACCAAGATCATGGTCAGCGAGGCCGGCGCCTCGGTGTATTCGGCCTCCGAGCTGGCGGCCAAGGAATTCCCCGACCTCGACGTGTCGATCCGCGGCGCGGTGTCCATCGCCCGCCGCCTGCAGGACCCGCTGGCCGAACTAGTGAAGATCGAGCCGAAGGCCATCGGCGTCGGCCAGTACCAGCACGACGTGTCGCAGCTGAAGCTGGCGCGCAGCCTGGATGCCGTGGTCGAAGACTGCGTGAACGCCGTCGGCGTCGACGTCAACACCGCCTCGGCGGCGCTGCTGGCGCGCATCTCAGGGCTGAACAGCACCCTGGCGCAGAACATCGTGCAGTTCCGCGACGCCAACGGCGCGTTCAAGAGCCGCGCCGCGCTGAAGCAGGTGCCGCGCCTGGGCGACAAGACCTTCGAGCTGGCCGCAGGCTTCCTGCGCGTGATGAACGGCGACAACCCGCTGGACGCCTCGGCGGTGCACCCGGAAACCTACCCGCTGGTGCAGCGCATCGCGCAAGGCACCGGCCGCGACATCCGCTCGCTGATCGGCGACTCGGGCTTCCTCAAGCGCCTCGATCCCAAGCAGTTCACCGACGAGCGCTTCGGCCTGCCGACCGTCACCGACATCCTCACCGAACTCGACAAGCCGAGCCGCGACCCGCGTCCGGAGTTCAAGACCGCGGCCTTCCAGGATGGCGTCGAGACGCTCAAGGACCTCAAGCCGGGCATGGTCCTCGAAGGAGTGGTGACCAACGTCGCCAACTTCGGCGCTTTCGTCGACATCGGCGTGCATCAGGACGGTCTGGTGCACATCTCGGCGCTGTCGGAGAAGTTCATCAAGGACCCGCGCGAGGCGGTCAAGGCCGGCGACGTGGTCAAGGTCAAGGTCATGGAAGTGGACATCGCCCGCCAGCGCATCGGCCTGTCGATGCGCATGGGCGACACCCCCGGCGAGAAGCTCGAGGGCCCGCGCGGCGGTGGCCAACGCGGCAACGCACCACGCAGCGAGCGCCATTCGCCGCAGGACAAGCCGGCGCCGAGCAATGCCGCCATGGCCTCGCTGTTCGCCAACGCCAAGCAACTGAGGAAGAACTGATGAGCGAGTCCACCAACCCAGGCAGCGCCTTCAGCCGCCTGCTCGGCCTGGAGGTCGTCTCCGCCGCCGAGGGCCGCGCCGAGGTGCACATGAAGATGCATGAGGGCCTCGGCAACGTGCACGGCAAGCTGCACGGCGGCGCGCTGTTCTCGCTGATCGACACCGCCATGGGCCAGGCCTGCCACAGCCTCAGCGGCGGCGTGGCGCAGAGCGTGACCCTGGAGAGCAAGATCAACTACATCCGCCCGGTCAGCGCCGGCGAGCTGGTCTGCCGCGCCTGGGTGCTGCACGCCGGCAAGCGCACCCTGGTGGTCGAAGCGGACACCTACCAGGGCGAGAAACTGGTGGCCAAGGCCCAGGCCACCTTCGCCCAGGTCTGACGCGGCGTAGGTTGGGTTGAGACGCGCAGCGTCGAAGCCCAACAAGCGGAGGCTCAGGCATCGCCATTGCCAAAACGACCGCCGTTGGGCTTCGCTACGCTCAGCACCAACCTACAATCACCGCCGTCTCACCCCCATCACCCGGCCAGGCGATCACGCCAGCCTTCCCCAGCCTTGTAGAACGTCCGATCCACCCCCATATTGGGGCGACCGATGCGTGAAGGAAAATCATCTTGAGCGAGCTTCTGCAACGCCGCCGAGCCCTGCTCGGCGCCCCCGAACACCTGTCCCTGCTCGGCCAAAGCCTGCACGGCATCGAGCGCGAATGCCTGCGGGTCGATGCCCAGGGCCAGCTGGCGCTGACCCCGCACGCGCCTGCGCTGGGCTCGGCGCTGACCCACCCGCAGATCACCACCGACTATTCGGAGTCGCTGCTGGAGTTCATCACCCCGGCGGAAACCGACCCGGCGGCCACCCTCGCCGACCTCGAGCGGGTTCACCGCTTCGTCTACAGCAAGCTCGACGGCGAGTACCTGTGGAGCGCCTCGATGCCCTGCCCGCTGCCCGGCGAGGAGACTATTCCCATCGCCCGCTATGGCAGCTCGCACATCGGCCGCCTCAAGTACGTGTACCGCCAGGGCCTGGCGCTGCGCTACGGCAAGACCATGCAATGCATCGCCGGCATCCACTACAACTTCTCCCTGCCGGAAGCCCTGTGGCCGCTGCTGCAGCAGCTCGACGGCGACACGCAAAGCCAGCGCGACTACCAGTCGGCCAGCTACATCGCCCTGATCCGCAACTTCCGCCGCTACAGCTGGCTGCTGATGTACCTGTTCGGCGCCTCGCCGGCCCTGGATGCCGGCTTCCTGCGCGGCCGCCCGCACCAGCTCAAGCAGCTGGATGCGCAGACCCTGTACCTGCCCTACGCCACCAGCCTGCGGATGAGCGACCTGGGCTACCAGAGCAGCGCCCAGTCCGGCCTGACGCCCTGCTACAACGCTCTGGCCAGCTACACCGACAGCCTGCGCCAGGCGGTAGCCACGCCCTACCCGGCCTATGCCGAGCTCGGTACCAAGCGCGATGGCGAGTGGCAGCAGCTGAACACCAACGTGATCCAGATCGAAAACGAGTACTACTCGAGCATCCGCCCCAAGCGCGTCACCTACAGCGGCGAACGGCCGCTCCAGGCGCTGCTGGCGCGCGGCGTGCAGTACGTCGAAGTGCGCTGCCTGGACATCAACCCCTTCCTGCCGTTGGGCATCGATCTACCCGAAGCGCGCTTCCTCGATGCCTTCCTGCTCTACTGCGCGCTGCAGGACAGCCCACTGCTGGCCGGCGACGAATGCCGCGCCTGTACCGACAACTTCCTCAAGGTGGTCAAGGAAGGTCGGCGCCCGGGCCTGCACCTGCAACACCGCGGCGAACAGATCGCCCTGCGCGACTGGGGCCATGCGCTGCTCGAGCAAATCCTGCCGCTCGCCGAACTGCTCGACCAGAGCCAGGGCGGCACAGCCCACGCCGAGGCGCTGGCGGCGCAACGTGCCAAGCTCGACGACCCGAGCCTGACGCCCTCGGCGCAGGTGCTCGCCAGCCTGCAGCAGCACGGCGAAAGCTTCGCCGCCTTCGCCTTGCGCCAGAGCCAGGCGCATGCCGAATACTTCCGCAGCCAGCCGCTCGAGGCCGCGCAACAAACGGAGTTCGAGGCCCTGGCGCGGCAGTCGCTGGCCGAGCAGGCCGAACTGGAGGCCAGCCAGGAGGGCGACTTCGACGCCTTCGTCGCCGCCTACCAGGCGAGCATCCTCGGCCTGGCGGTCTAGGCCGGGGGCGCGGCGATTTAGTCGAGTGCGTCACAAAACGCAGCAATGGCGGCGACCGTGGGACCGGTGGCACAGCCGGGGCGCGGCGGCCCGGCTAGGCTTACCGGGTACGAACGATGCGAGCCCGCACCATGGAGCCCACCGAGGCCCTACCTGAAGATGACCGGTCCAACGATGACCGCCAATGGAGCCTGGACAGCCTGAACAAGGCCTACCAGCAAGGCTACATGGCCGGTCTCACCGGCCACCCACCGAGCCAGCAACCCTACAGTGCGGAAGTGCTCGCCGCCGCCTGGGAAGCCGGCTGGGACGACGGTGAAGAGCAGTACCAGCGCCTGCTGAAAAGCGCCTGATCCCTCGCCATATAGAAACAACCGCCCGCCGACCCTTTCACCAGCGCGCAGGTAGCCCGGATCTAATCCGGGAAAGCCGGGCCGCGCATGTCCCGGATTGCATCCGGGCTACGGCCAGATCTCTCTACCTCCCGCCACGGCCCCTCCCCCTCTCCCAAGTTCCGTAGGATGGGTTGAGAAGCGCAGCGCCGATACCCATCGCCGCGGCGCCGATGGGTATCGCTTCGCTCAACCCATCCTGCGGCCCCTCACCCCCTACAGCGTCTTCTCGAAGATCTGCGAGTTGCGCTGATAGTTGTACAACGAGGCGCGCGCGGTCGGCAGGCGCTCGACCCCGCTCGGCTCGAAGCCGCGCTCGCGGAACCAGTGGGCGGTGCGGGTGGTGAGCACGAACAGGGTCTTCAGCCCCTGGGCCCGCGCGCGCTCCTCGATGCGCTCCAGCAGTTCGTCGCCGCGCCCGCCATGGCGGTATTCGGGATTGACCGCCAGGCAGGCCAGCTCGCCGCTGTCGGAGTCGGCAATCGGATACAGCGCGGCGCAGGCGATGATCAGGCCGTCGCGCTCGACGATGCTGAACTGGCCGATCTCGCGCTCGAGCACCTCGCGCGAACGGCGCACCAGGATGCCCTGCTGCTCCAGCGGGGTGATCAGCTCGATCAGGCCGCCGACGTCCTCGATGCTCGCCTCGCGCAGCGACTCGAACTGCTCCTGGGTCACCAGGGTGCCGCCGCCATCGCGGGTGAACAGCTCGGTGAGCAGCGCGCCGTCCTCGGCATAGCTGACGATATGGCTGCGCGCCACGCCGCCACGGCAGGCCTCGGCGGCGGCATCCAGCAGTTCCGCCTGGTAGCTGTTGCCGAGCCGCTGCAGATGCGGGGCGACCTGCTGCGGACGCAGCTCGCGCACCAGCTTGCCGTCGGCGTCGAGCAGGCCCTGCTCGGCGCCGAACAGCAGCAGCTTCTCGGCGCCCAGCTCGATGGCCGCGCGGGTCGCCACGTCCTCGCAGGCGAGGTTGAAGATCTCGCCGGTGGGCGAGTAGCCGAGCGGCGACAGCAGGACGATGGCGCGCTCGTCGAGCAGGCGGCCGATGCCCTTGCGGTCGACCCGGCGCACCTCGCCGGTGTGGTGGTAGTCGATGCCCTCGACCACGCCGATCGGCCGCGCGGTGACGAAGTTGCCGCCGGTCACGCGCAGGCGTGCGCCCTGCATCGGCGAGGCGGCCATGTCCATCGACAGGCGCGCCTCGAGGGCGATGCGCAGCTGGCCGACGGCATCGATCACGCACTCCAGGGTCGGCCCATCGGTGACCCGCAGGTCGCGGTGGAAGTGCGGCGCCAGCCCGCGCGCGGCCAGGCGCGCCTCGATCTGCGGACGCGAGCCGTGCACCAGCACCAGGCGCACGCCGAGGCTGTGCAGCAGCACCAGATCGTGGACGATGTTGCCGAAGTTCGGATGGGCGACGCCGTCGCCGGGCAGCATGACCACGAAGGTGCGCTCCCGGTGGGCGTTGATGTAGGGCGAAGCGTGGCGGAGCCAGGTGACGTATTCGGGCATGGAAAGACCTGCGTGGCGGAACTCGAGTGCTCCCCTCGCCCATTTATGGGAGAGGGGCCGGGGGAGAGGGTGACTGGCGCCGGCCCTCTCCCCAACCCTCTCCCGCAAGCGGGAGAGGGGGCAGTTCGTATTCATCGTCGCAGCACAGGTGGCACTCCGCTCAGTTCGGGCTCAGGCAATAGTGGCCGATCAATTCCCGCAGCAGACGCACGGTCGGCTGCAGGCGTGACAAGTCGAGAAATTCGTCCGGCTGGTGGGCGCAGGCGATGTCGCCCGGGCCGAGCACTATAGTCTCGCAGCCGAGCTGCTGAAGATAAGGCGCTTCGGTGCCGAATGCTACCGACTCGGCCGCATGCCCGGTCAGGCGTTCGGCCAGGCGCACCAGCTCGGCCGCGGCCGGCTGTTCGAACGGCGGCACGCTGGGGAACAGCGGCGCGTAGTCGATGCGCACCTGATGCAGGGCGGCCAGCGGCTGCAACTTGGCGCGGATCGCCGCACGCAGCTGCTCCGGGTCCATACCCGGCAGCGGGCGTAGGTCGAACTCCAGGGCGCACTGGCCGCAGATGCGGTTGGGGTTGTCGCCGCCGTGGATGCAGCCGAAGTTGAGGGTCGGCTGCGGCACGCTGAACTGCGGGTTGTTGAACTCCTGCTGCCACTGCTGACGCAACTGCTTGAGCGCGCCGATGGCATCGTGCATGGCCTCGAGGGCACTGTGGCCGAGGCTCGGGTCGGAGGAATGGCCGCTCTGGCCGAGGATGTCGATGCGCTCCATCATCACCCCCTTGTGCAGACGGATCGGCTTCAGCCCGGTCGGCTCGCCGATCACCGCCGCGCGCCCCAGCGGCCGCCCGGCGGCGGCCAGGGCCCGGGCGCCGGCCATCGAGCTCTCCTCGTCGCAGGTGGCGAGGATCAGCAACGGCTGCTTGAACGGCTGATCCAGCAGCGGTTGCACGGCCTCGATGATCAGCGGGAAGAAGCCCTTCATGTCGCACACGCCGAGGCCGATCCAGCGGCCGTCGCGCTCGGTGAGCTGCAGCGGGTCGCTGTGCCATAGCGCCGCGTCGTAGGGCACGGTGTCGCTGTGGCCGGCCAGCACCAGGCCGCCGGGGCCGCTGCCGTAGCTGGCCAGCAGGTTGAACTTGCCGGGGCTGACTTCCTGCGTCTCGCAATGAAAGCCGAGATCGCCGAGCCAGCCGGCCAGCAGCTCGATCACCCCACGGTTGGACTGATCCAGGTGCGCCTGGGTACAGCTCACCGAGGGCGCGGCGATCAGCGCGGCGAATTGCTCTTTCAAGGATGGCAGGGGCATCGGCGGTCTCCAGCGAATGGACCCATCATAAAGACAAAGAGGGCCGCCGGTAGCGGCGAAGTTACTCCCAGCGCGGGACTAAATGGCTTAGCCGGTCAGCCTAGCTCAGCGGTTTCCCTCGGCCGCCACAGCCAGCCCGGCAGGCGGCGGGCTTGTCCTGTAGACTTTGCCGTCTTGGCAGCCGCGCCGTGCTGCGTCCGAATCGTCCGTCCATGAACAAAGAAACCGAAATCAAGCTGCGCGCCAGCCGCGAAACGCTCGCCGCCCTGCGCGACCACCCGCTGCTGAAGAAACGCAACAAGTCGGGCTGGGAACGCCGCGAGCTGTTCAACCAGTACTACGACACGCCGGCGCGCGAGCTGGCCGAGGCCAAGGTCGCGCTGCGCCTGCGCCGCGATGGCGACAGCTATATCCAGACCCTGAAGAGCCGCGGCCAGAGCGTCGCCGGGCTGTCCGAGCGCCACGAGTGGGACTGGTATCTGGAGCAGCCGCAACTCGACCCGCAACTGCTCGGCGACGACTGCTGGCCGGCCAGCCTGGCGGACCTGGACAAGCGGCTGCTGCAGCCGCTGTTCACCACCGACTTCGTCCGCGAGCGCGCCGAGATCGCCTGGGGCCGCGGCAAGACCAAGGTGGTGATCGAGGCGGCGCTGGACCTCGGCAAAGTCAGCGCCGATGGCCGTGAGGAAGAGATCTGCGAGCTCGAGCTGGAGCTGCGCCAGGGCGAGCCCGAGGCCCTGCTGGAACTGGCCACCGAACTGGCCGCCAGCTTGCCGCTGATGCCCTGCGACATCAGCAAGGCCGAGCGCGGCTACCGCCTGTTCGATGCCGCCAGCTACGCCCTCGGCCTGCCGGCCCCGGCGCTCGGCGCCGAACAGCCGCTCGACGACGCCTTCGCCGCCCTCGCCTGGCACCTGCTCGGCAGCAGCCAGCGCCTCGCCGAGCAATACCGCTTCAACGGCCACTGGCGCCTGTTGGTCGACTGGGTCGCCCAGCTCGCCGAGCTGCGCGCCCTGCTCAGCAGCCTCGGCCAGGCCGCGCCGCGGGTCGCCAGCCATGAGTTGCGCGCCACCCTCGACGCCCTGCTGGACGACTGGCGCCCGCGCATCCAGGCCGGCCAGGACGACGAGGCCGTGCGCCAGGCGGCGCCCGCGCAGTTCGCCGCGGAACTGGCCGCAACCCGCTGGGGCCTGTTCTCCCTGCAGGCCTCGCAGTGGCTGCTGCAGCGCCGCTGGGCGGCGCAGCGCAGCAACCGCGGCAACCGCCAGGGCGCCGCGCAGCTGAGCAACTGGCTGACCCATCTGTTCGGCGAGGAAGGCGCGGCGCTGCAGCTCAAGCGTTATCAGCAGCAGCCGGAAGACCTCGGCGAGCAGCTGCCGCGCCTCGAACGCCTGCTGGTCTGGTTGCGCCTGGCGCGCCAAGTGCTGGAGGTGCCCGAAGTCGACCGCCTGTACGGCGAGCTGAGCAAGCTGGCCGAACTCGCCAGCCGCCCGCTCGACCCCGAGCTGCTGGTCGCGCGTACCGCCCAGGCCCATACTGTGGCGGCGCTCAAAGCCTGGAAGGCCCTGACGCGATAGGCTTCAGGCGGTAGGGTGGAAAACCGCGCAGCGTTTTCCACCAACAGCCGGTGGATGTGAAAAGCGACATCCACCCTACAGTGCCGTAGCGCCTTGTGCAGGAACCAAAAGGGAGCCCCATGTCCGCCATTGCTTCGCCCGCCGCCGATCGCATCCTCGACCTCGCCGAACTGCTGCGCGAACTGGTCGTCCAGGGTCGTCTCGACCAGGACACCGCCGAGCAATGCCTGGCGATCCGTCGGAGTGCGGCGAGCAACCAGCAGCATCCGCTGGAGTTCCTCGCCAGCCAGCAACTCGACGACCGCCAGCGCCCGGGCAAGAAGTTCGACCTGGAAAGCCTCACGGTGTGGCTGGCGCAATGGTCCGGGCAGCCCTACCTGCGCATCGACCCGCTGAAGATCAACGTCGCCGCCATCACCCCGCTGATGTCCTACGCCTTCGCCCAGCGCCACAAGATCCTCGCCGTGGCGGTGGACAGCGAGGCGGTGACCATCGCCAGCGCGCAGCCCTTCGTGCACGGCTGGGAGTCCAACCTGACCCACGTGCTGAAGCGGCCGATCAAGCGCGTGGTGGCCAACCCCGGCGACATCCAGCGCTACACCCTGGAGTTCTACCGCCTGGCCAAGTCGGTCAGCGGCGCCACCCACGCCGACCAGAAGATCAGCGGTGTCGGCAACTTCGAGCAGCTGCTCAGCCTCGGCGCCCAGGACCAGGAACCGGACGCCAACGACGCGCACATCGTCAACATCGTCGACTGGCTGTTCCAGTACGCCTACCAGCAGCGCGCCAGCGACATCCACATCGAGCCGCGCCGCGAGATGGGCACCGTGCGCTTTCGCATCGACGGCGTGCTGCACAACGTCTACCAGTTCCCGCCGCAGGTCACCATGGCCATCGTCAGCCGCCTGAAGAGCCTCGGGCGGATGAACGTCGCCGAGAAGCGCAAGCCGCAGGACGGCCGGATCAAGACCAAGACCCCGGACGGCGGCGAGGTCGAGCTGCGCCTGTCGACCCTGCCCACCGCCTTCGGCGAGAAGATGGTGATGCGTATCTTCGACCCCGAGGTGCTGCTGAAGAACTTCGACCAGCTCGGTTTCTCCGCCGACGACCTCAAGCGCTGGCAGAGCATGACCGGCCAACCCAACGGCATCATCCTGGTCACCGGGCCGACCGGCTCGGGCAAGACCACCACGCTGTACACCACCCTCAAGCAGCTGGCCACCAGCGAGGTGAACGTCTGCACCATCGAGGACCCGATTGAGATGATCGAGCCGGCGTTCAACCAGATGCAGGTGCAGGCCAACATCGAGCTGACCTTCGCCAGCGGCGTGCGCGCGCTGATGCGCCAGGACCCGGACATCATCATGGTCGGCGAGATCCGCGACCTGGAGACCGCGGAGATGGCGATCCAGGCGGCGCTCACCGGCCACTTGGTGCTGTCGACCCTGCACACCAACGACGCGCCGAGCGCCATCAGCCGCCTGCTCGAACTCGGCGTACCCTACTACCTGCTCAAGGCCACCCTGCTCGGGGTGATGGCCCAGCGCCTGGTGCGCACCCTGTGCCCGCACTGCAAGGCGCCGGTGACGCTCGACGAGGCCGACTGGCAGAGCCTGACCAAACCCTGGAGCGCGCCGCCACCGACCCAGGCGATGCGCGCCGTCGGCTGCCTGGAATGCCGCGACACCGGCTACCGCGGGCGCGCCGGGGTGTACGAGATCATGCTGCTGAACGACAACATCAAGCCGCTGATCACCGCCGACACCGACCTCATCGCCCTGCGCCGCGCCGCCTTCAAGGACGGCATGCGCAGCCTGCGCCTGTCCGGCGCGCAGAAGGTCGCCGCCGGCCAGAGCACCATCGAGGAAGTGCTGCGCGTCACGCCGCAGAGCGAGCAGAAGTAGGTCGGGTTGGGCCCAGCACTGCCGCCGCCGGGCATCGCCTCGGCGGCAGGCGGGAGCCAGGCGGCCGCTCCGGGCAGCACGCAATGGGGACATGGCTGTTCCCTTGCCCCCGAACCTGAGCCTCCTCGGCGCAAGTCGAGATAGTCCCGGCACGGGAAAAATACGCCATCTGCCGTATGTCCTTGTCGCGGATGCATCGCTAGCCTGCGCAGTCGTCCGCCCAACACAACCACACGCCGGGAGCCAGCAGTGCACCTCGACAGCCGCGCAGTGCCTGGCCATCCCGCCGGGCTCGGCACCTTAGTCCTGCTTTGCCCTAGCCATGCAGTCCTGCATGCCGAACCGCCGCCTCTAGCCAGCCCATCTACCACCAGGCCTCGTCTATTCGCCCCGTCATGGACAGCGGCATTCGCCTGCTGAAAGGAATCCGAGCATGCGCCGTAACGTCGTACCCCTAGTCCTCGCCCTGCTCCCGCTTGCTCAAGCGCTAGCGGTGGAATTGCCGCCCAACGCCGGCCAGTCGATCCGCGAGATCGAACAGCAGCCGCTGCAATTGCCGCCACCGCAGAAGCTCGAACTCAACCTGCCGGCCGCACCGGCTACCCAGCCGCAGGCCGGCGGACCGAGCCTGGAGGTCAAGGGCTTCCACCTCAGCGGCAACCAGGCGCTTACCAGCGACGAGCTGCTGCCGCTGCTGGCCGACCTGCAGAATCGCCGCGTCAGCCTCGGCGAACTGCAGGCCGGCGCCGCGCGCATCACCCAGCGCTACCGCGAACGCGGCTACCCGCTGGCCCGCGCCTATCTGCCGGCGCAGGAAATCGACGCCGGCGTGGTGCAGATCGCCGTACTCGAAGGCCACTACGGCCAGATCCAGGTGCACAACAGCTCGCGCCTGCGCGACAGCGCGCTGGCGCCACTGACTGCGCTCAAGCCGGGCGAGGCGGTGCGCGCCGACTCGCTGGAGCGCAGCCTGCTGCTGCTCAACGACACCCCGGGCGTCGAGGTGCAGTCCACGCTCAAGCCCGGCAGCGCGGTCGGCGCCACCGACCTGCAGGTGGATGTACAGCCCGGTCCGCTGCTGTCCGGCTCGCTGGATGCGGACAACTACGGCAACCGCTTCACCGGCGAATACCGTCTCGGCGGCACGCTGAACCTCAACAGCCCGCTCGGCCTCGGCGACCGCCTGAGTGTCCGCGCGCTCGGCTCCGACGAGGAGCAGCACTACTACCGCGCCGCCTACCAGTTGCCGCTCGGCCCCTGGGCGACCCAGGCCGGCATTGCCTACTCGGACATGGACTACCAGCTGGCCAAGGATTTCGCCGACCTCGACGCCCACGGCAATGCGCGCATCACCAGCGCCTTCGTCATCCAGCCGCTGCTGCGCTCACGCGCGCTGTCGCTGTACGCGCAACTGCAGTTCGACGACAAGCGCCTGAAGGACGATATCGACCTGTTCGCCGCCAAAAGCGACAAGCGCTCGCGGGTGTGGACGGCGGCGCTCAACGGCAACTCGCGCGACGACCTGCTCGGCGGCGGGGCCAACAGCTTCGCCCTGGCCTGGAGCCACGGCAGCCTGAACATCGACGGCGCGCGCAACCAACTGATCGACGACCTCAGCGCCGGCACCCGTGGCCGCTTCAACAAGCTCAACCCGGCCTTGGTGCGCCTGCAACGCCTGAGCGAACGCTTCAGCCTGTATGGCCAGCTGCAAGGGCAGCTCAGCGACAGCAATCTCGATTCCTCGGAAAAGATCGACCTCGGCGGCGCCTACGGCGTGCGCGCCTATCCCGAGGGCGAAGCCTCCGGCGACCAGGGCTGGCTGGCCAACCTCGAACTGCGCTATGCGCTGACCCAGGCCTGGCAACTCTCGAGCTTCCTCGACCACGGCGCAGTGCGCCTGAACAAGGATCGCTGGAGCCGCGGCGAGAACCACCGCAGCCTCAGCGCCGGCGGCCTCGGCGCGAGCTGGGCGGCGCACGGCTGGCAGGTCAACGCGGTGGCGGCGTGGAAACTCGGCAACGCCGAGCCGCAGAGCGACGTCGACCGCACGCCGCGGGTCTGGGCGCAACTCGTTCGCTACTTCTGACCACTTAAAGGGATCTGGCCATGAACCGCCTCTACAACATCGTCTGGAATCACAGCCTGGGCGCCTGGATCGTGGCCAGCGAGCATGCCGCAGCGCGCGGCAAACGCGGCGCGGCCAAGCGGGTCGGAACGGGGCTGGCGCTGGCTATCGTCGCACTCAGCCCTGGCCTCGGGGCGGCGGCGGAGTTGCCCAGTGGCGGGCAGATCGTCCTCGGTAGCGGACAGATCGGCACACCGGCCAACCAGCAACTGCACATCGACCAGTCCAGCCACAAACTGGCCATCGACTGGCAGAGTTTCGACATCGGCGCCGGTCACAAGGTGAGCCTCAACCAGCCGGGCCAGGACGCCATCGCCCTGAACCGGGTGCTCGGCGCCGACGGCTCGAAGATCATGGGCCAGCTCGACGCCAACGGCCGGGTGTTCCTGGTCAACCCCAACGGCGTGCTGTTCGGCGCCGGCGCGCAGGTGAATGTCGGCGGGCTGGTCGCCTCGACCCTGAATATTTCCAACGACGACTTCGCCCAAGGCAACTACCGCTTCAAGGGCGACGGCAGCAATGCCGCGGTCACCAACCAGGGCCACATCGCCGCAGCCGATGGCGGCGCGGTGGCGCTGCTCGGCGGCACGGTAAGCAACCAGGGGGTGATCGCCGCCCGCGCCGGCACGGTCGCGCTGGCCGCCGGCAATGCGCTGACCCTCGACTTCGCCGGCGACGGCCTGCTCAACGTACAGATCGATGAAGCGACCAAGGATGCCCTGGTGGAAAACCACCAGCTGATCCAGGCCGACGGCGGCCAGGTGCTGATGACCGCCAAGGCCAGCGACGCGCTGCTGCAAACCCTGGTCAACAACACCGGGGTGATCGAGGCGCGCAGCCTCGGCGAGCAGGCCGGCAAGATCGTCCTGCTCGGCGGCTTCGACGGCGGCACGGTGCAGGTCGCCGGCACCCTGGATGCCTCCGCGCCGCAGGGCGGCAACGGCGGCTTTATCGAAACCTCCGGCGCCCATGTGCGAATCGCCGAAACCGCCAAGGTCACCACCCAGGCGGCGAGCGGCCAGACCGGCATCTGGCTGATCGACCCCAACGACTTCACCATCGCCGCCAGCGGCGGCGACATGAGCGGCGCGGCGGTGGCGCTGGCGGTGCAGAACAACCACTTCGAGATCCAGACCGCCACCCAGGGCACGGCCGGCGGCAATGGCGACATCCACGTCAACGACGCGATCAGCTGGAGCAGCAACAACCACCTGACCCTGAGCGCCGAACGCAACATCAACATCAAGGCGCCGATCACTGCGACGGGCAACAGCGCCGGCCTGGCACTCAACTACGGCGGCGACTACTACATCAACGCGCCGGTCACCCTCGCCGGCGCCAATGCCAGCCTGGCCCTGAATGGCGCCGCCTATACGCTGATCCACAATGTCGACCAGCTCCAGGCCATCGACAACGATCGCAACGGCCACTACGCCCTGGCCCAGGATATCGACGCCAGCGCCACCGCCGGATGGAATAGCGGAGCGGGGTTCAAGCCGATCGGGAGTAGACTCGATGGTTCAGCCTTCACCGGCACCCTCGCCGGCCTCGGGCATAGCATCGACGGACTGAGCATCAACCGGCCCCAGTGGGAAGTAGGCCTGATGGCCGCTCTCTCTGGCGAGATGCGCGATCTCGGTTTGAATGGTGGCTCGATCAGCGGCATTGTCAACGTCGGCGGGCTGGTCGGGATCAACAGCGGCACTATCAGCAATGCCTATGCCACCGCCGCGGTCAGCGGCACCGGTCAGGTTGGCGGGCTGGTCGGGAACAACAATTCCGGCAGCATCGACAATGCCTACGCCAGCGGCACGGTCAGCGGCAGCCATAACGTTGGCGGGCTGGTCGGGTACAACTACGCCGACAGAATCAGCAACGCCTATGCCGGCAGCATCAGCAACGCCTATGCCAGCGGCGCGGTCAGCGGCGGCACCTACGTCGGCGGGCTGGTCGGGTTCAACGCCTCCGGCAGCATCGACAACTCCTATGCCAGCGGCGCGGCCAGCGGCGGTGACTACGTCGGCGGGCTGGTCGGGCTCAACGTCTCGGGAAGTATCGACAACGCCTATGCCAGCGGCGCGGTCAGTGGCAACGACAACGTCGGCGGGCTGGTCGGGTACCACGCCTCCGGCACCATCAGCGCCAGCTATTGGGACAGTTATGCAAGCGGCCAAGCTGTCGGCGTAAACGGCGCCTCCAGCTTCGGCGTCACCGAACTCACCAGCGACCCGGCGAGCGCCGCCGCGGCCAATTACGCCTTTAAGCAGAGCGCCTACAGCAACTTCGACTTCGCCAACACCTGGTTCATGCTGGACGGCAGCAGCCGCCCGTTCCTGCGTTCGGAATGGTCGACCACCATCAGCAACGCCCATCAGTTGCAGCTGATGGCCATGAACCTGGGCGCCGACTATCGCCTGGCGCGGGATATCGACGCCCACGAAACCGGCACTTTCGCCAGCAACCCCAGCGGCATGTGGAATGGCCTGGGCTTTGCGCCGGTGGGCAACGGCGCCAGCCCCTTCACCGGCAGCCTCGACGGTCAAGGCCATAGCGTCTCTGGGCTGAGCATCTATCGGCCGGGGCAAGACTATGTCGGCCTGATCGGCTATGCCGGCAGCGCCGCGCTGCTCCGCAATATCGGCATGATTGGCGGAAGCATAACGGGGCGGATCGGCGTCGGCGGACTGGTGGGACTCACTTCCACCGGCAGTATCGACAATGCCTATGCCAGCGCCACGGTCAGCGGCACCAGAGACGTCGGCGGACTGGTGGGGATTAACCGATTGGGCGACATCCGCAACGCCTTTGCCACCGGCACGATCAGCGGCGCCAATCAGCTTGGCGGGTTGGTCGGTTTTAACGATGGCGAGATCAGCCAAAGCTATTCCCTAGGCTCCGTAACAGGTAGCGCGGATTTCATCGGCGGACTGGTCGGCGTTAATACGGGCGACATCATCGAGAGTCATGCCACCGGCGCTGCTAGCGGCGTTTCGAATGTCGGCGGGCTGGTCGGCTGGAATGGCTTAGCGAACAACGCGGGGTCTATCAGGCAGAGCTTTGCCAGCGGCAGGGTTTCCGCAACCCTCGACGGCGCCGGCGGGCTGGTCGGCTACTTATTCAATGGCAGTATCGAGCAAAGTTATGCCGCCGGCACCGTGACCGGGAACGATTTTATCGGTGGTTTGGCCGGGCATAGCACCGTCAACGGCAGCATCAGTCAGAGCCATGCGACTGGTGCGGTATCGGGCAACGCTCAAGTCGGCGGACTGGTCGGTGACAGCGCCGGCAGTGTCAGCGATGCCTATTCAACCGGCAGCGTCAGCGGTTCCGGCGTCTACATCGGCGGGCTGGTGGGCAATAACCAGTACGGCAGCATCGACACCGCTTACGCCACGGGCAGCGTCACGGGGAACGCGCGGGTTGGCGGACTCGCCGGGGGCAGCTCCGGCAGCATCCGCAACGCCTATGCCTCCGGCGACGTCGCGGGCACCGGCAACCATGTCGGCGGCCTGGTCGGACTCACTTACACCGGCAGTATCGATAATGCTTATGCCAGCGGCAGCGTCTCCGGCCACGGCCGGAATGTCGGCGGCCTGGTGGGGCTTAACCAATTGGGCAGCATCAACAACGCCTATGCCACCGGCAAGGTCAGCGGCACCTCTCAGGTTGGCGGGCTGGTGGGGTACAACAACGGCGGCAGCATCGGCGCCAGCTATTGGGACATCGACCAGACAGGGCAACTGACCAGCGCCGGCGGCGCAGGCAGGACCACCGCCCAGATGCACGATATGTCGACCTACCTGGGCTGGGATTTCGCCGGCACCTGGGCACCTGCCGACAGCACTTACCTGCCGGAACTCTACGGCGTATCGGGCGTGGTCGGCATCGTCACCAATGCCAATGCCACACGCGTGTATGGCGACGCCAACTCGACCATCCAAAACGGGCTGACCGTGGTCGGCACGGGCTTCTGGAACCAGCTCAGCGCCGGCCCCGTGCTCAGCAGCAACGCCGATGCGAGCTCTGCCGTTGGCCGCTATGCGCTCACGGCTTCCGGCGCCGCGGCCACTCGCGTCCAGGGTGGTGCGGCGCGCATCGTCTATCGCAATAACGGCAGCCTGACCATCAGCCAGCGGCAGATCACGGTCACGGCCGACAACGCCACGCGCAGCTACGGCGAGGCCAACCCGGCATTCGCCTGGAGCATCGCCAGCGGCAACTTGGTCAACGGCGACTCGCTCAGCGGCGCGCTGAGCACCGCGGCCAATGCGGCATCCGACGTCGGCCGCTACGCCATCGACCAGGGCACGCTGGGGAACGCTAACTACGCCATATCCTTCACCGGCGGGGCGCTGGATATCACCCCGCGGCAGATCACCGTCACGGCCGACAACGCCACGCGCAGCTACGGCGAGGCCAACCCGGCATTCGCCTGGAGCATCGCCAGCGGCAACCTGGCCAACGGCGACTCGCTCAGCGGCGCGCTGACTACCTCAGCCAATGCGGCAGCCAACGTCGGCCGCTACGCCATCGGCCAGGGCACGCTGGGGAACGCTAACTACGCCATATCCTTCACCGCCGGCTCGCTGGCCATCACCCCGCGCCCGCTGACGGTCAGCGCTACGGGCCAGAACAAGGTCTATGACGGCAACCTCGACGCCGGCGTCGGGCTGCATGACGACCGGCTGAGCGGCGATGCCCTGGATATCGCCTATGCCTATGCCGGTTTCGCCGACAAGCACGCCGGCCAGGGCAAAGCCGTCAGCGTCACCGGCATCACCCTGTCCGGCGCCGATGCCTTCAACTACAGCCTCATCAACAGCAGTGCCACGACCTTCGCCGATATCCTCACCCGGGCCATCAGCGGCAGCTACAGCGCCGAGACCAAGACCTACGACGGCAGCACGCTGGCCACGCTCCACGGCCGCCTGAGCGGCGTACTCGGCAGCGACGAGGTCGCGCTGAACGGCACAGGCCGCTTCAGCGACAGGCACGCCGGCAGCGGCAAGACGGTGACCGTCGGCAACAGCGGCCTCTCCGGCGCGGATGCCGGCAACTATGTATTGAGCAGCCTCAACCCGCTGGCCAGCGCCGATATCCTGCCCCGGCCGATCACGGTGAACGCCCATGCTCTGAGCAAGAACTTCGGCCTGGCCGATCCGCTGCTCAGCTGGTCGCTCGGCGCCGGCAGCCTGGTCGCTGGCGATAGCCTGATCGGCCGCCTGGCACGCGTGCCGGGCGAGGCTCCGGGCAGCTATGTCATCGGCCTCGGCGGCCTGGATGGCGGCGACAACTATACGCTGAGCTTCATCCCCGCCACCCTGACCATTGTCGGGCAGCCGCGTGCCTACCTCGACGCGCTGGTGTCCACGCACACACTGGAAGACCAACCCGCCAGCCGCGCTGACGATCCCGCGTCCCTCTATCGGGTCGTGGACAGCGGTATCCACCTGCCGGAAGGCATTTGAGCCTGGCTATCTCCCCGGTGGAGCAGGCAAGCGTTGCAACGCGCGGCCTGCAGGGGAGGTAGCCGCGTGGCACGGCACTGCGCGCCAAGCGCGGGGTGGCGCGCGCCGTAAGCCAGCGGCCGAGGCCAGCTCGGGCGCCGTTTGGCCGGGTTAGGCGGGCGACGATCCGCTCCGAGCGGCCCTCGCCCCGGACGCAGGACGACCGCCCGGCTGCCGGCGCAGCCCGCTCCGCGGCGATCTGCCTATAGTTGTCAGTGAGCCCTCTTGGTTTGGGCAGCGACGTGAACCACTGATGCACAGCATCCGGCCTTTCCTCTTGCGCGGCATTCTGTTGCTCCTGCCGCTAGCCAGCCAAGGTGCGGGCGCAGTGCTCCTACCAGCGCTGTTCCAGGCGCCGCTCACCCAAGCGCCGCTGCGCCAGCTTTTCGATGAGTTTCCGCTGCCCTGCGCACCGCTGCCGGCCAGCCTGAACGCCGCCGCCCAGGCGCAGCTCGACGCCTTCTACCAGCAGCGCGACGACCGACTGGCCTGGCGCGACGCCGCGCACCTCAGCGCCTTACGCGAGCAACTCGCGCTGCTGGCCGACGACGGCCTCGATCCCAGCGACTACCCGCTGCCCACCGGCCTGGCCAGCGCCGCCGAGGAGAGCCGCCAGGCCTGCGCCGACCTGCTCGCCAGCCATGCCTACCTGCGCGCCCTGCAACATCTGCGCAACGGCCGTCTGCCGCAGGCGCGGCTCGAGCCGCTCTGGCACCCGCAGGATGGCACCCGCGCGGACCCGCACTTGGCGGTGCTGCCCATCGCCCTGCGCGAGCTGGACCAACCCGCCCGCGCCTTCGCCGCCGCACGCCCGACGCTGCCCCAGTACCAGGCCCTGCGCCGCGCCTATGCGCGCATCCGCCAGCAGCCCCTGACGAATTGGCTGCCGCTGGCCGACGGCCCGCTGCTGCACCCCGGCCAAGACGATGCGCGGGTGCCGGCGCTGCGCCGGCGCCTGGCGGCCGAGGACTATCTGCCCGGGGCGCCGACCAGCCGCCTGGACAGCCGCTTCGACCCCGAACTGGTGGCGGCGCTGCAAGCCTTCCAACGCCACCACGGCCTCAAGCCCGACGGCCTCCTCGGCCCGGCCAGCGTGGCCGAGCTCAACGTCGACGCCCGCACCCGCCGCGACCAGCTCAGGATCAACCTCGAGCGCCTGCGCTGGCTGGCCGACGATCTGGCCACGGCGCACGTGGCGATCAACGTGGCCGCCGCCGAACTGCTGGTCCTGCAGGACGGCCAGGTTCTGTGGCGCACCCGCACCCAGGTCGGCCGGCCGGAACGGCCGACGCCGCTGCTCGCCTCGCGGATCGAGCGCCTGACCCTCAACCCGCGCTGGATAGTGCCGCCGACCATTTTCCGCGAGGACAAGCTGCCGGAGATCCGCAGCGACCCGAGCTATCTCGAGCGCCACGAAATGAGCGTCTACGACCACAGCGGCAACCTCCTCGACCCCTGGCTGGTGGACTGGGACAACCCCGGGCCGATCCGCCTGCGCCAGGCCGCCGGTCCGCAGAACCCGCTGGGCCGCCTGGCCCTGCGCTTTCCCAACCCCTTCGCGGTGTACCTGCACGATACCCCCAGCCAACTGCTGTTCGACAAGTCGCCACGGCTGTTCAGCTCCGGCTGCGTGCGCGTCGAAGCGGTGACCACCCTGCTCGACTTTCTCCTCGCACCCGAAGAAGTTGCCGCGGTGCAGCAACGGATCGCCAGCGGGCGCACCCAGGAGTACCGCCTGAGCCAGGCGGTGCCGCTGCTGATCGGCTACTGGACGGTGGAAGTCGACGCCGACGGCCAGCCGCGCTACGTCCCGGACATCTACAGCCACGACCGCCGCTTGTTGCGCGCCCTGCTGCGCACCCGCCCCTGAGACCGGCCCAGCTGCACAGGCGGGCGCGGCTGTGCTTAGATGGGGGCTGGCCGCCCGGCCGTTCACTACAAGGAGAGTGTTGTCATGGAAATTGGTGGCGTATTACTGCTGTTCGTCGCGCTGGCCATCGCCGTCGTGTTCATGGGCTTCAAGGTGGTGCCGCAGGGCTACGAATGGACGGTAGAGCGCTTCGGCCGCTACACCAACACCCTGCGCCCAGGGCTGAACATCATCGTGCCGGTGATGGATCAGATCGGCCGCAAGCTCAACGTCATGGAGAGCGTGCTGGACATCCCGCCGCAGGAGGTGATCACCGCCGACAACGCCACGGTGCAGATTGATGCGATCTGCTTCTTCCAGATCATCAATGCGGCGCAGGCGGCCTACGAGGTCAACAACCTCGAGCACGCGATCCGCAACCTGGTGATGACCAACATCCGCACCGTGCTCGGCTCCATGGAGCTGGACGCCATGCTCGGCCAGCGCGACGCGATCAACGAACGCCTGCTGAAGACCGTCGACGAAGCCACCGCGCCCTGGGGCATCAAGATCACCCGCATCGAGATCAAGGACATCAGCCCGCCCGCCGACCTGATGGCGGCCATGTCCGGGCAGATGAAGGCCGAACGCATCAAGCGCGCGCAGATCCTCGAAGCCGAAGGCCTGCGCGCCGCCGCCATTCTCACCGCCGAAGGGCAGAAACAGGGCGACATCCTCAAGGCCGAAGGCCAGCGCCAGGCCGCCTTCCTCGAGGCCGAAGCGCGCGAACGGGCGGCCCAGGCCGAAGCCGAGGCGACGCGCATGGTCTCCGAGGCGATCGCCGCCGGCAACGTGCAGGCGGTCAACTACTTCGTCGCGCAGAAATACATCGACGCCCTCGGCCAGTTGGCCAGCGCCAGCAACAGCAAGGTGATCCTCATGCCGCTGGAAGCCAGCCAGGTGGTCGGCGCGGTCGGCGGCATCGGCGAAATCGTCAAGGCCACCTTCGGTGACAAGCACGCATGATCAGCTATCTGCAACACCTGTCGTTCTGGGACTGGCTGGCCTTCGGCACCCTGCTGCTGATCCTCGAGGTGTTCGGCGCCGGTGGCTACCTGCTGTGGCTGGGCATCGCCGCCGCCGGCGTCGGCGTGCTCAGCTACCTGTTCCCCGCCCTGCCCTGGACCTGGCAGTTCCTCCTGTTCGGCCTGTTCTCGGTGCTCAGCGCGGTGCTCTGGTGGCGACGCCAGCGCAGTGCGGCCAAGCCCTCGGAGCAGCCGGGCCTGAACCAGCGCGGCCAGGAACTGCTCGGTCGCCAGTTCGTCCTGCACGAGGCGATCAACGCCGGGCGCGGCAAGATCAAGGCCGGCGACTCGCTGTGGCTGGTCAGCGGCCCGGACCTGCCGGCCGGCACCGCGGTCAGGGTGGTCGGTCAGGATGGCGTGCTGCTCAAGGTCGAGGCGCTGTAGGACGCGACTCGGCTGAATGGCGTGGAACTTCCCTGCAGCGGCGGCCTTCCAAATTGTAAGCCCCCCTGCAGGAGTACCCCTCATGCGCCGCTACCTGATCTACGCCAGCCTTGCGTTGCTCGCTTTCCCCGTCGGCTCGGCGATGGCCGACAGCGATTTCTGGAAGGACGTGTTTACCACCGGCGCCACCACCGCCTCGACCTACCTGAGCCTCAAGGACGACGACAAGCTGATCCTGCCGGCCAAGGACGATGCCAGCGCCTTCATCGCCAGCGGCGGGCAGATCCGCGGCCCCTACCTGGAAGCGGCGCTGCAGCAGCTACGCCGCGACCACCCCGGCCTGCAGGCCAGCGACGAGGAGCTGGCCACGGCGATACTCGCCCAGCCCTGAGCGCCTCCCACTCGATTCCCGGCTAAGATGGTGGGCATGATGTCCACCATCGCTCGGGAGCTCAGGGATGAGGGTATTAGGCGCAGTGCTGGGTGCGCTGCTGGCCTTGGCGAGCGCCGGTTGCTCGCTGTTGCAGCTGGATGAACAGCTCAAGGAGGCGCACCAGCAGCTGGTGCGCATCAGCGGCCAGGTGCTGCCCGACAGCCTGGCGCAACCGACCCTGGTGGCCCTGCTCGACCGCCAGGACAAGCTGCAGCTCTACCGCATAGTCGAGCCCGGCGGCGCCTTCCAATTCAGCGTGCCGAAGGGCGACTACCAGTTGCTGGCGTTCATCGACCGCAACGCTAACTTCGTCCTCGACCCCGCCGAGCCGCGCCGCTGGCTGCGCCAGGTGCACGGCGCAGCGCTCGGGTCACCGGCCGAAAGCGGCACGCCGGCGCCCGCGACCTACGCGCTCGGCCTCGCCAGCAGTGACTTGTATCCGGCGCCGCCACTGGACCTGAGCCTGGCGCGGCTGTACCGCGACCAGCCGCGCCTGCGCCACAACTACCTGCAGCAGGTCGACTTCGACGACCCGCGCTTCTCCCCGCAGCGGGTCAGCCAGGGCGCCTGGCAGCCGCTGGATTTCCTCCGCGAGGTCGGTTACGGCCTCTACCTGCTGCAGCCCTGGGACAAGCACAAGGAGCCGGTGGTTCTGGTGCACGGCATCAACGACTCACCGCGCGCTTGGCGCCAGCTGGTCGATAGCCTCGACCCACAGCGTTTCCAGCCGTTGCTGTTCCACTATCCCAGCGGCGTGTCGCTGAACGACAGTGCCTACCTGCTCAGCGAGGCGATCCGCGACGTGCAGCTGCGCCATTCGCCGACGCGCGTCCATGTCGTCGCCCACAGCATGGGAGGGCTGGTCGCGCGGCGAGCGCTGCAGTTGCTCGGCGCCGATGACGGCAGCGCACGCCTCTGTCTGTTTCTCACCCTGGCCACCCCCTGGGACGGCCATCCCGCTGCCGCCGAGGGCCTCGCCCACGCGCCCGTGGTGGCGCCGGCATGGCGCGACCTGGCGCCGGGCAGCCGCTACTTGCAGGACTTGTTCGCCACGCCGCTGCCGGCGCATATCCGCCAGTGGCTGCTGGTCAGCTATGGCGGCAACCGCCGCCTGCTAGCGCAACCCAACGACGGCGTGGTGCCGCTGGCCAGCGAACTGCGCCCGGCCGCTCAAGACGAAGCCGAGCACCTCTACTTGCTGCACGAGAGCCACACCAGCATCCTACGCAGCGCGCGCAGCCGAGCGCTGATCGAGCGCGCGCTGGGTAGCCTGCCGGCGAAAGGCTGCCACCCCTGACCACCCGAAGCGAGAGCCCCATGCAGCAGGAAATCCTCAGTCCCGGCCCACTCCTCACCGCCGAAGACGTTCTGGCCCGCCCGGGCTGGGCGCGCCAGCCGCTCTGGCAGTACCAGCGTGCGGCGATCCGCGCCGCGCGCTGGCGGATCAAGGAGTGGGACTACTATGCGGTGCTGTCCGCCGATCAGCGCTTCGGCATCGCCCTGACCGTCGCCGATCTCGGCTACGTCGGTCTGGTCGCGCTCTGTTATCTGGATTTCGAGCGGCGCTGCTTTCAGCAGGTCGATAGCCTGACGCCGCTGCCACTTGGCCGCTTCGGCCTGACGGCGGACAGCCAGAACGGCCGGCTGCTGCATCGCAGCCGCACGCTGCAGGTGGAGATCGAGGTCGACAACGGTCGCCGCCTGCTGCGCTTCGCCGCGCCCGGCATGCGCGCGGCGGACGGGACGCGTGGACTGACGGGGGAGATCGTCCTGCAGCAGCCGGTCGCGCTGGAGTCGATGAACATCGCCACCTCCTGGGCGGAGAATCGCCGCGCCTTCTACTACAACCGCAAGCTCAACTGCCTGCCGGCCAGCGGCAGCGTCAGCTTCGGCGGCCGCACCCTGACGCTCGACCCGCGCCGCGACGCCGGGGTGCTCGACTGGGGACGCGGCGTGTGGACCTACCAGAACCGCTGGTACTGGAGCTCGGCGTCCGGCTTTCTCGACGGCGTGCCGTTCGGTTTCAACCTCGGCTATGGCTTCAGCGACCGCAGTCCGGCCAGCGAGAACGCGCTGATCCATGGCGACCGCCTGCACAAGCTGGGCGAGGTCCACTTCGCCTACGATCCCGCCGACTATCTCAAGCCCTGGCGGCTCAACGACGACGCCGGGCGCCTCGAGCTGGCCTTCCGGCCGCTGCTGGATCGCCACTCGCGTGTCGACCTGGGGCTGATGAAGTCGGTGCAACACCAGGTGTTCGGCCACTTTTCCGGCCGCGTGGTGCTCGACGACGGCACGCCGCTGCAGCTCAACGACTTCCTCGGCTTCGCCGAAGACGTGTTCAACCGCTGGTAACGACAAGGCCGCCCGAGGGCGGCCTTGTCATTTGGAGCGCGGAAAACCTGTTTACGATCTTGCGAGCTAGAGTCAAACAAGGCGAAAACGGCTGAGGAAGCGGAGTTTACAAGTTGTAAATGAGCATTCCGAAGCCGTTTTCAACGCAGTTTGGCCGACGCGCAGCAGATCGTAGACAGGTTTTTACTCGCGGTAGTCGTCGAGCGGCACGCAGGCACAGAACAGGTTGCGGTCGCCGTAGACGTTGTCGACGCGGTTCACCGTCGGCCAGTACTTGTGCGCGCGGGTGTGCGCGCTCGGGGTCACCGCCTCGGCGATGCTGTACGGCCGCTCCCAGATGCCGATCACGTCGGCGAGGCTGTGCGGCGCGCGCTTGAGCGGGTTGTCCTCGGCCGGCCAATCGCCGCTCTGGACCTTGGCGATCTCCGCGCGGATGCTCAGCATCGCCTCGATGAAGCGATCCAGCTCGTGTTTGGACTCGCTCTCGGTCGGCTCGATCATCAGCGTGCCGGGCACCGGGAAGGACATGGTCGGCGCGTGGAAGCCGTAGTCCATCAGGCGCTTGGCCACGTCTTCCTCGCTGATCCCGGTGTCCGCCTTGAGCGGGCGCAGGTCGAGGATGCACTCGTGGGCGACGCGACCGTTGCGGCCGCTGAACAGCACCGGGAAGGCGCCGGCCAGCTCCTTGGCCAGGTAGTTGGCGTTGAGGATCGCCACCTCGGTGGCATCGGCCAGTTGCGGGCCCATCATGGCGATGTACATCCAGCTGATCGGCAGGATGCTGGCGCTGCCCCAGGGCGCGGCGCTGACCGCGCCGTTGCCCGGGTTCGGGCCGTCGAGCGGCACCACCGGGTGGTTGGCGACGAAGGGTGCCAGGTGGGCTTTGACCCCGATCGGGCCCATGCCCGGACCGCCGCCGCCGTGGGGGATGCAGAAGGTCTTGTGCAGGTTCATGTGCGACACGTCGGCGCCGATGTCGGCCGGGCGGGTCAGACCGACCTGGGCGTTGAGGTTGGCGCCGTCCATGTACACCTGGCCGCCGTGGCTGTGGATCACCTCGCAGATCTCGCGGATGCCCTCCTCGTACACGCCGTGGGTCGAGGGGTAGGTGGCCATCAGGCAGGCCAGCTGCGCACCGGCTTCCGCGGCCTTGCCCTTGAGGTCCTCGAGGTCGACGTTGCCGTCGCCGTCGCACTCGACGATCACCACGCGCATGCTCGCCATCTGCGCCGAGGCCGGGTTGGTGCCGTGCGCCGAGGCCGGGATCAGGCAGATGTTGCGGTGCGCGTCGCCGCGGCTCTCGTGGTACTTGCGGATCGCCAGCAGGCCGGCGTACTCGCCCTGGGCCCCGGAGTTGGGCTGCATGCAGATGGCATCGAAGCCGGTGATGGCGCGCAGCCAGGCTTCCAGTTCGTCGATCATCAGGGTGTAGCCCTGGGCCTGCTCGCGCGGGGCGAAGGGGTGCAGGTTGGCGAACTCCGGCCAGGTGATGGGGATCATCTCGCTGGTGGCGTTGAGCTTCATGGTGCAGGAGCCGAGCGGGATCATCGACTGGTTGAGCGCCAGGTCCTTGTTCTCCAGCTGCTTGAGGTAGCGCAACAGCTCGGTTTCGCTGTGGTGGGTGTTGAACACCGGGTGGCTCAGGTAGTCGGAGCTGCGTTGCAGGCTGGCGGGAATGCCGGCCGGCAGCTCGCCTTCGTCCAGTTCGGCAACCGACAGGCCATGGTCGGCACCAAGGAAGATGGCGAACAGCTGCTCGACCGTCTCTGCCGTGCAGGTCTCGTCGAGGCTGACGCCGAGCTGGCCGCGGCCGAGGATGCGCAGGTTGATGCGCGCGGCCCGGGCCGACTCGAGGATCGCCGTCTGGCTGCCGCCGACGTCCAGGGTCAGGGTGTCGAAGAAGTGCCGGTTGAGGCGGGCGATGCCTTTTTGCTCGAGGCCGGCGGCGAGGACCGCGGTTAGCCGCTGCACCCGCTGGGCGATGCGCTTGAGACCCTGCGGGCCGTGGTAGACGGCGTAGAAGCTGGCGATGTTGGCCAGCAGCACCTGCGCGGTGCAGATGTTGGAATTGGCCTTCTCCCGGCGGATATGCTGCTCGCGGGTCTGCAGCGCCATGCGCAGCGCGACGTTGCCGCGGGCATCCTTGGACACGCCGATGATGCGCCCCGGCATGGCGCGCTTGAACTCGTCACGGGTGGCGAAGTAGGCCGCGTGCGGGCCGCCATAGCCCATCGGCACGCCGAAACGCTGCGCCGAGCCGAACACCACGTCGGCGCCCAACTCGCCCGGCGGGGTCAACAGCAGCAGGCTGAGCAGGTCGGCGGCGACGCAGGCCAGCGCCTGCTGGGCATGCAGGCGTTCGATCAGCGGGCGCAGGTCGCGGATCTCGCCGTGAGTGTCCGGGTACTGCAGCAGCGCGCCGAACACCTGGTAGTCGCCGAGCGTGTCGACGGCGTCGACCACCAGTTCGAAGCCGAAGGCTTCGGCGCGGGTCTGCACCACCGAGATGGTCTGCGGGTGGCAGTTCTCGTCGACGAAGAACAGGTTGCTCTTGCTCTTCGCCACGCGCTTGGCCAGGGCCATGGCCTCGGCGGCGGCGGTGGCCTCGTCGAGCAGCGAGGCGCTGGCCAGGTCGAGGCCGGTGAGGTCGATGGTCAGCTGCTGGAAGTTCAGCAGCGCCTCCAGGCGGCCCTGGGCGATTTCCGGCTGATAGGGGGTGTAGGCGGTGTACCAGCCCGGATTCTCCAGCACGTTGCGCAGGATCACCGTCGGGGTGACGGTGCCGTGGTAGCCCATGCCGATCAGGCTGGTCCACACCTGGTTCTGCGCGGCGTAACCCTTGAGCTTGGCCAGCGCGGCCTGCTCGTCGAGCGCGGCCGGCAACTGCAGCTCGCCGGTCAGGCGGATCGCCGGCGGCACCGTCTGCTCGATCAGCTCATCGCGGCTGGCGAGGCCGAGGGCCTCGAGCATGGCCTGCTGTTCATTGGCGTCGGGGCCGAGGTGGCGGCTGAGGAAGGCGTCGGACTGCTGCAGTTGGGACAGGCGGGGGGTCTGGGACATGGTCACGTTCTCAGAAAAAGACAAAGCCCTGACGAAGCAGGGCTTGTGCAAGGATAGCTAGTTAATCGAGCGTCAGTCGGCGTCCTGATCAGGCGTCGGCGTCGGCGGCAGCCTTGTAGGCGGCGGCGTCGAGCAGCTGGTCGAGCTCGGCGACGTTGCTCGGCTTGAGCTTGAAGAACCAGCTGCCGTACGGGTCGCTGTTGACGTTTTCCGGGGCGTCGGTCAGTGCCTCGTTGATCGCGATCACCTCGCCGGCGATCGGCGCGTAGATGTCCGAGGCGGCCTTCACCGACTCCACCACCCCGGCTTCCTGGCCGGCGGCCAGTTGCTTGCCGAGTTCCGGCAGCTCGACGAACACCACATCACCCAGGGCTTCCTGGGCGTGATCGGAAATGCCTACGGTCACACTGCCATCGGCTTCCAGGCGCGCCCACTCGTGGCTGGCGGCGTAACGCAGATCGGCGGGGATATTGCTCATGTCGGTGTCCTCGGAGACTAGGAGACTAGAAGGCGGATGACCCGCCTGAAAATTTAGCAGGCCGTTGCCAAACCACTGCGTCCACACCGGTCATTTCGCCCGGCGGGCCGTGGTCTGGCCCCAGCCGGTTAGATCAACGCTTTGCCGTAACGCACGAAACTCGCCTGCACCACGCGCACCGGGTACCACTTGCCGCGGATTTCCACCTCGGCGCGTTCGCCGGTGGCCGCCGGGACGCGGGCCAGGGCGATCGACTTGCCGAGCGTCGGCGAGAAGCTGCCGCTGGTGATTTCACCCTCGCCGATGCCCTCGACCCGCACCACCTGATGGGCGCGCAGCACGCCGCGCTCCTCCAGGACCAGGCCGACCAGCTTGGGCTGGGCGCCGGCGGCGCGCTGGGCTTCCAGGGCCTGGCGGCCGACGAACGCGCGCTCGGCCGGTTCCCAGGCGATGGTCCAGGCCATGTTGGCGGCCAACGGCGAGGTTTCCTCGTCCATATCCTGGCCGTAGAGGTTCATGCCGGCCTCCAGGCGCAGGGTGTCGCGGGCGCCGAGGCCGATCGGGGCGATGCCGGCGCCGACCAGGTCATTGAAGAAGGCCGGCGTTTCACCCGCCGGCAGGATGATCTCGAGGCCATCCTCGCCGGTGTAGCCGGTGCGGGCGATAAACCAGTCGCCCTCGGCGACGCCCTGGAACGGCTTGAGTTCGGCGATCAGCGCGGCGCGGGCGGCGCTCACCAGCTCGCTGGTCTTGGCCCGTGCCTGCGGGCCCTGGATGGCGAGCATGGCCAGTTCGCCGCGCTCGCGCAGTTCGACGGCGAAACCGGCGCTCTGCGCCTGCATCCAGGCCAGATCCTTGTCGCGGGTCGCGGCATTGACCACCAGGCGGTAGCCCGCTTCGCTCAAGTAGACGATCAGGTCGTCGACCACCCCGCCACGCTCGTTGAGCATGCCGCTGTAGAGGGCCTTGCCGGGGGTTTGCAGGCGTTCGACGTCATTGGCCAGCAGGTGTTGCAGATAGACCTTGGCCTGGCTGCCGCTGACATCGACCACGGTCATGTGCGAGACGTCGAAGACGCCGCAGTCGCGCCGCACCTGGTGGTGCTCCTCGACTTGCGAACCGTAATGCAGCGGCATATCCCAACCGCCGAAGTCGACCATTTTGGCCCCTAGTGCCAGGTGCTGAGCATAGAGGGGCGTACGCTGTCCCATGGGTTTCTCCTTCCGGGCGTGGCGAAGACGCGGACGGGCTGGGCAACGCGACTGCGCCTGTTGGTCAAGGCACTGGCACGCGTTGCGCACACCCGGTCTGAATGACGGGCCGCATCGAATGGCGCGCATTGTAGCCGCAAGGTCGGCAGCTGGACACCTCAGCCGACGCGCGCTTGCGTCAGTGCCCCGGGCGCCGCGCCGAACGGCGGATCAGGCCGATCACCGGCAGCAGGCCGACCAATACCAGGGTCAGCGCCGGCAGCGCGGCGCGCGCCCATTCGCCCTCGCTGGTCATCTCGAACACCCGCACCGCCAGGGTGTCCCAGCCGAACGGGCGCATCAGCAGGGTGGCGGGCATTTCCTTGAGCACGTCGACGAACACCAGCAGCGCCGCGGACAGCGCGCCGGGCACCAGCAGCGGCAGGTAGACGCTGAAAAACAGCCGCGGGCCGCCGACCCCGAGACTGCGCGAAGCTTCCGGCAGCGACGGCCGGATACGCGCCAGGCTGCTCTCCAGCGGCCCGTAGGCGACCGCCATGAAGCGCACCAGGTAGGCCAGCAGCAGCGCCGCCAGGCTGCCGAGCAGCAGCGGCTTGCCGGCGCCACCGAGCCAGGCGGACAGCGGGATCACCAGCTGGCGATCGAGGTGGCTGAAGGCGAGCATGATCGACACCGCCAGCACCGAGCCGGGCAGCGCATAGCCGAGGTTGGCCAAACCGACCGCCGAGCGCACCGGCCGGGTCGGCGCCAGGCGTCGGGCGAAGGCCAGCAGCAGCGCCAGGGCGACGGTGAGCAGCGCCGCCAGCGCGCCGAGGTAGAGGGTGTGCAGGATCAGGCCGAGGTAGCGCTCGTCGAGATCGAAACGGCCGCGCTGCCAGCACCACGCCAGCAGCTGCAGCAACGGGATGACGAAGGCGCAGGCGAACACCAGGCCGCACCAGGCGCTCGCCGCCAGTGCCTTGAGCCCATGCAGGCGATACAGCACCTGACCGCGCGGGCGCTCGCTGGCCGGGCGGCTGACGCCGCGGGCCCGGCGCTCGCCGTAGAGCACCAGGATCACCGCCAGCAGCAGCAGGCTGGCCAGCTGGGTGGCGCTGGACAAGCTGTAGAAGCCGTACCAGGTCTTGTAGATGGCGGTGGTGAAGGTGTCGAAATTGAACACCGCCACCGCGCCGAAGTCGGCCAGGGTCTCCATGATCGCCAGCGCCAGACCGGCACCGATGGCCGGCCGCGCCATCGGCAGGGCGACGCGCCAGAACGCCTGCCAGGGCGACTGACCGAGCACCCGCGCGGCCTCCATCAGGCCCTTGCCCTGGGCCAGGAAGGCGCTGCGCGCGAGCAGGTAGACATAGGGGTAGAAGACCAGCACCAGGACGATGATCACCCCGCCGGTGGAGCGCACCCGCGGCAAGCGCAAACCGTTGCCGAACCACTCGCGCGCCAGGCTTTGCAGGGGCCCGGAGAAGTCCAGCAGGCCGACGAAGACGAACGCCAGCACATAGGCGGGGATCGCGAACGGCAGCATCAGCGCCCAGTCCAGCCAGCGCCGGCCGGGAAACTCGCAGAGGCTGGTGAGCCAGGCCAGGCTGACACCGAGCAGGGTCACGCCGGCGCCGACGCCGAGCACCAGGGTCAGGGTGTTGCCGAGCAGGCGCGGCATCTGCGTGGCCCACAGGTGCGCCCAGATCTCGCGATCGACCGTACCCCAGCTGAACAGCAGCACCGACAGCGGCAACAGCACCAGGGCGGCGACGGCGAAGGAGATGAGATACCAGCGGCGCTGGGCGGGATGGGCCACGCGAGTCCTCAACAATCAGAAATGACGACGCCCCGGGCTGGCCGGGGCGTCGAAGTATAAGCATTTCGTAGTTTCGTAGGATGGGTTGAATGTAGTGATACCCATCGACCCAGCAGCGATGGGTATCGAGGCTGCGCCTCTCAACCCATCCTACGGACTACCGGCCACCTCAATTCCAGCCGGCACGATCCATCAGTTTGATCGCCTCGGCCTGGCGCTTGCCGGCGACCTCCACCGGCAGGCTGTCGGCCTTGAAGCTGCCCCAGGCCGCCACTTCCGCCGATGGCTTGACCTGCGGGTTGGCCGGGTATTCCTGGTTGATGCCGGCGAACAGGCTCTGCGCCTCGGCACCGGTCATCCATTCCACCAGTTGCTGGGCGGCCTGCGGATGCGGCGCGTACTGGGTCAGGCCGATGCCGGACAGGTTGACGTGCACGCCGCGGTCCTGCTGGTTCGGCCAGAACAGCTTGGCGCGCAGCTGCGGGTTCTGCTGGTGCAGGCGGCCGTAGTAGTAGGTGTTGACGATGCCGACGTCGCACTGGCCGGCATCCACCGCCTGGATCACTGCGTTGTCGTCGGCGAACACATCGGTGGCCAGGTTGTTGACCCAGCCCTGGAGGATCGTCTCGGTCTTGGCCGCGCCGTGGGTCTCGATCAGGGTGGCGGTCAGCGACTGGTTGTAAACCTTCTTGCTGGTGCGCAGGCACAGGCGGCCTTCCCATTCCTTACCGGCCAGCGCCTCGTAGGTGGACAACTCCTGCGGCTGGACCCGCTCGGTGGAGTAGACGATGGTCCGCGCGCGCAGCGACAGGCCGGTCCAGGCGCCGCTGCTGGAGCGGTACTGCGGCGGGATATTGGCCTCGATGGTCTTCGAGGTAAACGGCTGCAGGATGCCCATCTGCTCGGCCTGCCAGAGGTTGCCGGCGTCGACGGTGAGCAGCAAGTCGGCGGTGGCGTTCTCGCCCTCGGCCTTGATCCGCTGCATCAGCGGCGCTTCCTTGTCGGTGATGAACTTGACCGTCACCCCGGTCTTGGCGGTGTAGGCATCGAACACCGGCTTGATCAGCTCGTCGATGCGCGAGGAGTACACCACCACCTCATCGGCGGCGTGGACGGAAGTGGCGGCCAGGCTGAACGCCAGCGCCGCGAGAAGAGGGTTGCGACCCCGCATCGGAAATGCCCCGTATTGGCTCTAAAGTGCAAATGATAGTAAACCTCAGTTGCGAACTGTTACAGGGGTTATGTCGAGGTGTTTCAGGGAACAGCGGCGGCGGATCATTGCCGCTGAGGTAGGTTGGTGCTGAGCGCAGCGAAGCCCAACGAGCGGAGCCGCGATCAGCCGCGATGTTGGGCTAGCCACCGTCCGCCGGGCTTCGTCGCTACGCTCCTCAACCCAACCTACGGCCGCGCCAGCTCCGGCAGGTCGCCGGAGAGGCCGAGCGCCTGACGGACGAACACGGCCTTGGCCTCCGGCAGGCCGTCGACCCAGTTCAGACCGTTGTTGCGCAGCCAGCGCAGCGCCAGCGGGTCGGCCTGGAACAGGCGCTGGAAGCCCTCCATCGCCGCCATCATCGCCAGGTTGTGCGGCATCCGCCGGCGCTCGTAGCGGCTCAGCACGCGCGGCTCGGCCAGCCGCTCGCCGCGCCCATGGGCATGCAGCAGCACCTCGGCGAGCACCGCGGCATCGAGGAAGCCGAGGTTGACACCCTGCCCGGCCAGCGGATGGATGCTGTGCGCGGCATCGCCGATCAGCGCCAGGCCCGGTTCGACATAGCGCTCGGCATGGCGTTGACGCAGCGGAATGCACAGGCGCGGATCGACCGCCTCGATCTCGCCCAGGCGCCACTCGAAGGCACGCCCGAGGGCCGCGCGGAAGGCCTGGTCGTCCAGCGCCATCAGGCGTTCGGCCTCGTTCGGAGTGACCGACCAGACGATCGAACACCAGTGTTCGTCCGCGCCGCGCTGGAGCGGCAGAAAGGCCAGCGGGCCATCGTCGGTGAAACGCTGCCAGGCCGTGCGCCGATGTGGCTCGGCGCAACGCACGCTGGTGACGATGGCGTGGTGCAGATAATCCCACTCGCGGGTGGCGCAGCCGGCCAGGCGACGCACCGCCGAGTTGGCGCCGTCGGCGGCGATCAGCAGCGGCGCGCGCAACTGGCGGCCGTCGTTGAGGGTCAGCAGCCAGTCATCGCCGGAACGGCGCAGCTGCTCCAGGCGCGCGTTGCCGAGCAGGCCCAACTCGCTGGCGTGCAAACGCTCGAGCAGGGCGTCCTGGATGACGCGGTTCTCGACTATGTGGCCGAGCACCTCGGCGTGCACGCTGGCCGCGGAAAAGTGGATCTGCCCGGTGCCCGAGCCGTCCCACACGCGCATCTCGCCATAGGGGCTGGCGCGCCGTGCGCGGATGCCGTCCCAGGCGCCGAGGCGCTCGAGGATGCGCTGGCTGCCCGCCGACAGGGCGCTGACCCGCGGCTCGAACGGCGTCGCCGGGTCGAACGGCTTGACCCTCAGCGGCCCGCCGTCCAGCAGCAGGATGTCCAGGCCACTGTCTTGCAGGGCCAGGGCCAGGGCGCTACCGACCATACCGGCGCCGACGATGATCAGATCCGCACGTAAATCCATGTCAGGCCGCCTGTCGCGCACGCGGCTTGAGCCGCACGTAGAGGGTCTTGTGCACCCGCGCCACCAGCGTGCCCTCGCCGTCGCGCACCTCCACGTGCAGCTCGGGCAGGTGCTTGTCGCCAGCGGCGGTGCGCGCGCGGATCTCCGTCAGCAGCTCGTCGCCGATGCTGAAATCGGCATACACCGGGCCCTTGCCGGGGCTGATGAAGTCGATGCTGGCGGCCTTGTCCCAGACGATGTAATCGCGGCCGAGGGTTTCCATCAGCATCAGCATGAAGAACGGGTCGGTCATGCTGTACAGCGAGCCGCCGAACTGGGTGCCGACATAGTTGCGGTTGTACCAGCCGAGGCCCATCTTCACGCGGATCTGGCGGAAGTCGGCGCTGATGCGCCGCACCCGCACGCCGGCGCCCAAGTAAGGCGGGTAGAAGTTCAGCGCCCAGCGCATCAAGCGCGCCTTGCGGGCCAATCGACGGGAGTGCATGCGAATCCTTAACGGTGGAGACGGGTGCCCAGGCCCATGGCCTGGCGGGCGAACCAGCGCTTGGCCGGCGGCACCAGGTCGAGGCCGAGCAGGCCGAGGTTGCGCCCGGCGGCGAGCAGCGGCGTGGCGTTGGAAAACAGCCGGGTGACGCGGTCGGAAAAACCCACGGTGAGCTGCTGATCGAGCTGCTGCATCTGCTGGTAACGCTGCAGGGTGGCGAAGTCGCCGAGCGGCGCCAGGCTTTCCAGCAGCGCTTCGGCCAGCGCCCAGGTGTCGCGCAGCGACAGGTTGTAGCCCTGGCCGGCGATCGGATGCAGGCTGTGCGCGGCATTGCCGAGCACCACCAGATGCGGGCGCACCTGTTCCTGGGCCTCGACCAGCGCCAGCGGGTAAAGATGACGCGCGCCGACCTGGCGCAGGGCGCCGAGGCGATAGCCGAAGGCCGCCTGCAGCTCGCCGAGGAAGCTGCGCTCGTCCAGCGCCAGCAGCCGTTGGGCATCGGCATGGACGCGGCTCCAGACCAGCGCACAGCGGTTGTCCGCCAGCGGCAACAGGGCCAGCGGGCCGTCGGCGGTGAAGCGCTCGAAGGCCTGGCCGTCATGGGCCTGGGCCGGTGTGATGTTGGCGATCAGCGCGCTCTGCCGGTAAGCGGTGTGCTGGACGTGGATGCCGAGCTGTTCGCGCAACCCCGAGCGGCCGCCGTCGGCGAGCACGGCGAGGTCGCAGTCGAGGCTGCTGTCGTCATTGAGGAACAGCCGATAGCCACCGTCTAGCACCTGCAGGCGGGTGACTTCCGCCGGGCAGCGCCAGTGGATCACCTGGTGATCGATCGCCTGCCACAGGCAGTGGCCGAGCCAGGCGTTCTCGGCCACGTAGCCGAGCGCCGGCACGCCCTCGTCCTCGGCGCGCAGGCGGGTGGCGCCGAAGCGGCCACGGTCGGAAACCTGGATCTCGCGGATTGGCTCGGCCCGTTCGGCGATCCGCGCCCACACGCCGAGACGCTCGTAGATCTGCCGGCTGCCGAACGACAGCGCGGTGGAGCGCGCGTCATAGCTGGGCTGATAGCCGTCGCCGGGGGCGAAGGGTTCGATCAGCACGATGCGCCAGCCGCGCGTCTTGGCCTGGCCCTGCAGGGCCAGGGCCAGGCTGGCGCCGACCAAGCCGCCGCCGATGATCGCCAGATCGAAGCGTGACATCAGGCCGCCTGGCTGCGCGCGGCGGCCATCAGCGCCTCGATCTCGGCGACGGTCTTGGGCACGCCGTTGGTCAGCACCTCGCAGCCGGTCTTGGTCACCACCACGTCGTCTTCGATGCGCACGCCGATGCCGCGCCATTTCTTGGCGACGTTCTGGTTGTCCGGGGCGATGTAAATGCCCGGCTCGACGGTCATCGCCATGCCCGGCTCGAGCACGCGCCACTCGCCGCCGACCTTGTAGTCGCCGACGTCGTGCACGTCCATGCCCAGCCAGTGGCCGGCGCGGTGCATGTAGAAGGGTTTGTAGGCTTCGCTGGCGATCAGCGCATCGACCTCGCCCTCGAGCAGGCCGAGCTGCACCAGGCCGGCGGTGATCACCCGCACCGTGGCCTCGTGCGCCTCGTTCCAGTGCTTGCCTGGGGCGATCTGCTCGAAGGCGGCCATGTTGGCGTCGAGCACCAACTGGTAGATGGCCTTCTGCTCGGGGCTGAAGGTGCCGTTGGCCGGGAAGGTGCGGGTGATGTCGCTGGCGTAGCAGTCGATCTCGCAGCCGGCGTCGATCAGCACCAGGTCGCCATCCTTGAGCGGTGCGTCGTTCTCGCGGTAATGCAGGATGCAGGCGTTGCGGCCGGCGGCGACGATCGAGCCATAGGCCGGCATCTTCGCCCCGCCCTTGCGGAACTCGTAGTCCAGCTCGGCTTCCAGGTGATATTCGGACAAGCCGGCGCGGCTGGCCTGCATGGCGCGTATGTGGGCGCGGGCGGAAATCGCCGCGGCTTCGCGCATCACCTTCACCTCGTTCGCCGACTTATACAGGCGCATGTCGTGCAGCAGGTGGTCGAGGGCGACGAATTCGTTCGGCGGTTGCGCACCCTGGCGCGCCTTGGAGCGGATCACGTTGATCCACTCCATCAGGTGCTGGTCGAACTCCTGGTTGGTGCCGATCGCGTAATAGACCCGCTCGCGGCCCTCGATCAGGCCCGGGAGGATGTCGTCGAGATCGCCGATGGGGAAGGCATCGTCGGCGCCGTAGGTCTTGATCGCCCCGTCCTGGCCGGCGCGCAGGCCATCCCACAGCTCACGCTCGGGATCGCGCTCGCGGCAGAACAGCAGGTATTCGCCATGGGCGCGGCCGGGGATCAGCACCAGCACCGCTTCCGGCTCGGGGAAGCCGGTGAGGTACTGGAAGTCGCTGTCCTGCCGGTAGACGTGCTCGACATCGCGGTTGCGGATGTACACCGGCGCGGCCGGCAGAATCGCGATGCTGTTGGGTTCCATCTGCGCCATCAGCGCCTTGCGCCGACGGGCATATTCCACCTTGGGGATGCTGATCATGGGCAGGACTAATCGCTCAATGCAGGGAAGGTTTCGGCGCGGCGGCCAGCGGCTTGGCACACTCGGTATATAGCAGCAACGGCGCGACACGCAGGTACTCCATGACCTCCATGTAGTCGCTCTCGCCGTCTTCGGACTCTTCCAGGGCGCTCTGCACCTGGGCGATCGCCGCCAGATCCTGGAGCACCTCCATGGCCTCGGCGCTCAGCGCGGCGTCCCGCGCGGTCAAGCCGAAGCCGCCGAGAAAGCCCTGACACCACTGGCCCAGCGCGGCGGCGCGCTCGGCCAACGGCGCCTCGTCGGCGGGCAGCAGCAGCACCACGGCCATGTCGGTGCCGGTCAGTTCGGTCTTGACCATTTCCTGCAGGCCGATCAGCGCCTGGCGCACGCCATCCTGCGGCGCGCCGCCGAGCAGGTCGCCGGCATCGACCAGCCAGGGCTCGGCCTCGAAGCCGGCTCCCGCGCAGCTGCGGCCGAGCAACAGGCCGTGCAGCTCGGCCGGGGAAACGGATTGGCCACTGCTGGCGAGCAGGGCGGCGAAAGCACTATAGGGAGAATTTTGCATGGGTATGGTCAACTAGGCGCAACAGGGCGCAATGACTAGAATGAAGGCCTTGTATCCTAGCACCGGCAGGCGCGCCAAGACCATCGAAGGGCGCCGCCGGGTTTGCCCCATCCCCCGACTGATCCTATATAGTTGCGGTGACTCAACGCCCGAGCGAGAGCCTATGGAAGACGCCGATCTGCGTGCGCTGACAACCAAGCTGGAACTGCTGATCCGCCGCATTGAACAGCTCAAGGCCGACAACCAGCTCCTGCGGGCGAGCGAAAAGGCCTGGCGCGAGGAACGCGCCCATCTGATCGAAAAGAACGAAATGGCCCGGCACAAGGTCGAATCGATGATTTCGCGCCTGAAAGCCCTGGAGCAGGACTCATGACCCAGTCGAACACCGTTAACGTCCAGATCCTGGACAAAGAATATTGCATCGCCTGTCCGCCGGACGAACGCGCCAACCTGGAAAGCGCCGCGCGCTACCTGGACGGCAAGATGCGTGAGATCCGCATGAGCGGCAAAGTCATCGGCGCCGACCGGGTGGCGGTGATGGCCGCGCTGAACATCACCCATGACCTGTTGCACAAGCAGCAGCACCTCGACCAGCAGGCCAGCTCGACCCGCGAACAGGTGCGCGATCTGCTCGAGCGCGTCGATCACGCCCTGGCCGCCGATCAGGATGCCGCGCAGGACTGATCGCGTCATGGCGGATTGGGGTATACTGCCCGCCACTCCCTGGGGTGTGCGCCAGTTGGGAATGTCCCTGAGCCGATACGCACAAACCCGGGGGTTGCAAGTTGGGGCAGGTGTGCATGTCCGCCTGACGGAAAGCCTTAACGCCTCCTGCAACCTCCACCTTGAACTTTCGGGTTCAAGGGCAAAACCGACAGCGGCACGTCGGGGGGTCCTTATCCTGATCTCTGCAGCAACCGGCGCCAACATCCGCGCCGCGACCCGCGCGTCTCATTCGCCAGCACTCCCACGACCATGATCGACGCCCGCGACCTTTCGCGCGACCAGTTGCGCCGCGTGCTGCGCCAGGCGCGCCGCACCCTCGACCGCCACCAGCAGCAGCGCGCCGCCCGCGACCTGTACCGTCAGCTGGCCCACCATCCGCGCTTTCGCCGCGCCCGCCACCTGGCCCTGTACCTGCCCAACGACGGCGAAATCGACCCACGTGCCCTGCTGCGCACCGCCCACCGGCGCGGCAAGCACGTCTACCTGCCGGTACTCAATCCCTGGCCGCGCAGCAAAATGGTGTTCCAGCGCGTGCGCCCGTACGAGCGCCTGCGCCCGAACCGCTTCGGCATCCCCGAGCCGCACCTGAATCGCAAGCGCCAGCGCAAGGTCTGGACCCTGGATCTGCTGCTGATGCCGTTGGTGGGTTTCGACGAGCACGGCGGCCGGCTGGGCATGGGCGGCGGCTTCTACGATCGCAGCCTGGCCTATCGGGCGCGGCGCAAGAATGGGCACAAGCCGACGCTCTTGGGCCTGGCGCATGAATGTCAGAAGGTCGATCGGCTGGCACTGGCCAGTTGGGACGTGCCCCTGCAGGCGACGGTGACGGACAAGGCGTGGTACGGCGAGCACTAGAGCAAGCACCGCGATCCCTGCGGCGCCGAGTGAAGCACTGAACGGTTAAGGCTGCTGCGACAGATTGACCGGCACTTCGTTTTGCCGCTCCCAGAGGCTCTGGGTGTAACCCGTGGTAACCATCCCCAGGCTGAACACAATTACTAAAACCCACAACAGATCTGGTTTACGTTTCATCTATTGCCTCCCCCTTCAAGGCAATGTTCGCACTGACCGGCGACGATTGTTGTTATTAGGCCGAACGCCAGCTTCAAGCTTAAACCGCGGCATTTTCCGGTAAGGTGAAACTTCACGCAATTTCTGACGCCAGCCGGCTGTCGGTAAATCTGCGCAAGCCACGCCGGCCGGCGAAAAGGAGCAAAATTCATGCCTTACTGGCTGATGAAATCCGAACCCGACGAACTGTCCATCCATGCCCTGCAGCGCCTCGGCCGTGCCCGCTGGGACGGGGTGCGCAATTATCAGGCGCGCAACTTCCTGCGCAGCATGCAGGCGGGTGAGCTGTTCTTCTTCTACCACTCCAGTTGCGCGCAACCGGGGATCGCCGGCATCGGCCGGATCGCCGCGGGCGTCTACCCCGACCCGACAGCCCTCGATCCCGACAGCCCCTATTTCGACGCCAAGGCCAGCGCCGAAAAGAACCCCTGGAGCGCCCTGGACGTCGAATTCGTCGAGGCCTTCACCACGGTGATCGCCCTGCCCCAGCTGAAGGCCGCAGCGGCGCTGGCCAACCTGGCCCTGGTGCAGAAGGGCAGCCGCCTGTCGGTGATGCCCGTCAGCGCCCCGGAATGGGCCGCCGTGCTGGACCTGCGATAGACTGAAATGGCCAGCTGCCAGTAGTCGCAGCCATCGCCCGGGAGCGTCAATGCCGCCTGTTCGTTCCGCCTGGCCAGCCCGAGCCGCCCTCGCTCTGCTGCTCATGCTGTTGTGCGGCACCAGCGTGGCGATCTGGCTGCAACTGGAACGCGGTCAGGCGCAACGCCTGCACAAACGGGTCGAGTATCAGGCGCGCGGGCTGGCCCAGCAGCTGGAATCCAATCTCGACGGCCAGCTGCAGGGCCTGCGTCTGCTTGCCGCGCTATGGAATCAGCGCGGCCGCCTGCCGCGCGACGAATGGGAGCTGTATGTGCGCTTCTCGCTGCAGCACTTCGGGGGGCTATCAGGCGATCCAGTGGCTGGATGCCGACCTGCAGATGCGCTGGCTGCTGCCCCTGCGCGGCAACGAGGCGGCCACACATCTCCGCCTCACGCCCGAGCACCCCAACTACCCGCTGGCCATGGAGGCCAAAGCCAGCGGCTTGCCACGTTTCTCCGATAGCTTCGCCCTGGTCCAGGGCGGTCGCGGCTTCATCCTCTACACCCCGCTGTATCTGCCAAGCGGCGGTCAGGAACCGGTATTCGACGGCTTCCTGCAGGGGGTGTTCCGCGTCGAAGGGCTGATGGACGAACTGCTCGACGGCCTCGACAGCCGTCACTTCAACGTCCGCCTGCTGGAGCGGGGCCAGCCGATCTATCGCCGCGAAGTGAGCGCCTGGCTGCCACAGTTACAGCAGCAAGTGCCGCTGCATCTGCTCAACAACCGGCACTTTGCCCTGCAGCTCAGCCCCAGCGCCAACCTCCTCGACCAGCTCAGCTCGCCGCTGCCCAAACTGGTGCTCGGCGCCGGCCTGACCATCAGCCTGCTGCTGGTCGCAGCCCTCGCCCTGGCCCTGGAGAACGCCCGCCGCACGGCAGCCGTGCAAGCCAGCAACCAGCGCCTAAACGAGGAGATCCGTCAGCGCGAGGCGATCGAGCAGGTGCTGCGCGACAGTCGCGAACGCCTGCAACTGGTGCTCGACCTGACCGACGCCAGCCGCGACGGGCTGTTCATTCTCGACCCGCACAGCCGCGAAATCCTGTACATGAACCGCGCCACCCACGCCAGCCTGGGCTACAGCGCCACGGCGTTCAGTCAGCTGCTGAAAGACGATCCCGAACAGCTGCTGCCGGGCTTTCACGCCTGGCTGCAACAACTGCGCGAGGGGCGCGCGGATACCGAGCAGAGCCCGCTGTTCCAGCACGAGATGCGCCGCAGCGACGGCAGCAAACAGGCGGCGGAAATCAGCGCCGAGTTGCTGACGGTGAATGGCCGCGAGTACCTGATCGGCGTATCCCGCGACAACAGTGAACGCCTGCAGCTGGAAGCGCAGCTGCAGCGCCTGTCGCAGCAAGACGGCCTGACCGGCCTGTACAACCGGCGCTTCTTCGACCGCCAGCTGCACGGCGAATGGCGGCGCCTGCGGCGGATCGGCGCGCCGCTGGCGCTGCTGATGCTCGACATCGACCATTTCAAGGCCTACAACGACGCCCTCGGCCACCTGGCCGGCGACGACGCCTTGCGCCGTGTCGGCGCCGTGCTGCAGAGCTGCATGCAGCGGGAAGGCGATGCGGCCTGTCGCTACGGCGGCGAGGAATTTGCCCTGATCCTGATCGACACCGGCCTGGGGGGCGCCGAGCATGTCGCCGCGCGCGTGCATCGGCTGGTCGCCGAACTGCAGCTGCCGCACCCCGCTAGCCCGCACGGCTACCTGAGCATCAGCATCGGCCTGGCCACCTCCGATCCGGCCACCGACCGAGACCCTGAGGAGCTGGTGCAGCACAGCGACCAGGCGCTCTACCAGGCCAAGTACAGTGGGCGCAATTGCACCCGTGTCTGGCGCCCGGAGCCGCCGGTCAGCAGTTAGGCGCTTAGCGCCTGTTTACGATCTCGCGAGCTAGAGCCATGCAAGGCGCAACGCAGCGAAGCGGAGTAACAGCCGCAGGCTGGCCCGCAGGGCGAGCGCAGCGAGTAAATCGGGCGAAGGCGCGCAGTTTACGAGTTGTAAATGAGCAGTACTCGTTTCACTCGCCCTCCGGGCCGCGCTGAAGCGCGTTAGCCGCAAGCGGCTTGCTGAGCCCGACTTCAACGCCGTATGGCCGACGCGCAGCAGATCGTAAACAGGCTCTTATTGAATGATCAGGTTGTTGAACAGTAGATCGTCCACCAGCGGCCGGCCTTCTTCCTGCTCCAGCACCTGGCGCACTTGCTTGAGCGCCTCCTGGCGGAGTTTTTCCTTGGCCTCGAGGTCGCCGAGGCTGGCCTCGGTCTGCTGGGAGAACAGCATCACCAGCTGGTTGCGGATCAGCGGCTCGTGATGTTCGACCTTGTCCTCGGCCTCGCTGCCGGTGACCCGCAGGGCGATATCGGCCTTGAAGAACTTCAACTTGGGCCCCGCGCCGAAATTGCCGACGATCGCCGGCACCAGGCTGACATAGGCCACCTGTGGCGCGGCGCCCGCCTCGCTTTCCTCCTCCTTGGCCTGCACGGTGAACGGCAGGGCTACAGCCAGCAGCAGGGCGATCCAGGCTTTCACGGGGCAGATCCTCGGGACGAATGAGCTGCCTAGCATAGCGACCCGCACGCCGTACCCCAAGCCCACGACTTATGCAGCGCTATCAGGAGCGACCATGCTTGTTGACCGGACAGCTCCCGTTTCGCCACTCTGCGGCCATAACCACCAGAGGAATTCCCCCCGATGAAAGCCATGCTGTGCAAAGCCTTCGGCCCCGCCGAAACCCTGGTGCTGGAAGAAGTTGCCAGCCCCGTACCGAAGAAGTTCGAAGTCCTCCTCGACGTGCACGCCGCCGGGGTCAATTTCCCCGACACCTTGATCATCGAAGGCAAGTACCAGTTCAAACCGCCCTTCCCGTTCTCCCCAGGCGGTGAAGCGGCCGGCGTGGTCGCCGCGGTCGGCGAGAAGGTCAGCCACGTCAAACCCGGCGACCGGGTCATGGCACTGACCGGCTGGGGCAGCTTCGCCGAGCAGGTGGCGGTCTCTGCAGACAAAGTACTGCCGATTCCCGCTAGCCTCGACTTCACCGCCGCGGCCGCCTTCGGCATGACCTACGGCACCTCGATGCATGCGCTGAAGCAACGCGCCAATCTGCAGCCCGGCGAGACCCTGCTGGTGCTCGGCGCCTCCGGCGGCGTCGGCCTGGCCGCAGTGGAGATCGGCAAGGCCATGGGCGCCAAGGTCATCGCCGCCGCCAGCAGCGCGGAGAAGCTGGCCGTGGCCAAGGCCGCCGGCGCCGACGAGTTGATCAACTACAACGAGGAGAACCTGCGCGAGCGGCTCAAGCAGTTGACCGGCGATCAGGGCGTCGACGTGATCTACGATCCGGTCGGCGGCGAGCTGTTCGAGCAGGCCTTCCGCAGCATCGCCTGGAACGGCCGCATGCTGGTGGTCGGCTTCGCCAGCGGCACCATTCCCTCGCTACCGGCCAACCTCACGCTGCTCAAGGGCGCGTCGCTGGTCGGGGTGTTCTGGGGCGCCTTCGCCGCCCGCCAGCCGCAGGACAATGCGGCAAACTTCCAACAGCTGTTCCAGTGGCACGCCGAAGGCAAGCTCAAGCCGCTGGTGTCGCAGACCTTCCCGCTGGCAAACGCCGCCGACGCCATCAACCACCTGGGCCAGCGCAAGGCGGTGGGCAAGGTGGTGGTGCAAGTGCGCTGACATGGAAGCCGGAAGCTAGGCCCTCTAGCTTCCGGCTCTCACTTCCTTTTTTTGTGGACCGGGCCAATCAGGCCCAGAACAGCGAAAGCCACTAACACCAAATTCGCCACCCAGAAGCGCGCTGGATGACTGGCTTGGCTGATCCAGTCAATTCCAGTCCTACCCAAGCTAAGGGTAGTGCCGGTACGGAAGCTCTCGATCACCAGCAGCAGACATACAATGCTGACCAAAGGCTTAATCACGCGGAACAACGCCGAATCTTCCATGAGCGGTTTCAGCTCCTTCTACTCGCGCGGCGCGTAGGCGAACACGTCGGCGCGCATCTGGTGGGCGTCCATGCCGGCCGCCACCAGGGCGTCGAGAGTGCCATAGACCATCGCCGGCGAACCGCTGGCATACACGTGCAGCGGGCCGAGGTCGGCGAAGTCTTCGCAAATCGCCTCGTGCAGCAGGCCACAGCGCCCTTCCCAACCGCACAGGTCGCTGACCACCTTGTGCAGGTGCAGGTTGTCCAGGCGCTGCCAGTCCTGCCAGTGCTCCAGTTGGTAGAAGTCCTCGGGCTGGCGCACGCCCCAGTACAGGTGCACTGGATGCCTGAAGCCGGTCGAGCGGCAGTGCTCGATCAGGCTGTGCATCTGCGCCATGCCGGTGCCGGCGGCGATCAGCACCAGCGGGCCGTCCGGCAGCTCGGCCAGATGGGTGTCACCGAACGGCAGCTGCACCCGCGCCAGGCCGGTGCGTTGCAGCTGCGCGAGCAAGGCCTGGGTACTGGCCTCGCGGCCGAGGATATGCAATTCCAGATCACGGCCCTGATGCGGCGCCGAGGCCAGCGAGAAGGCCGAGGGTTCGCCGTCCTCACGCTCGATCAACAGGTACTGGCCGGCGTGATAGCGCGGCGGTTTGCCGGCCGGTGCACGCAGGCGCACGCGCCAGACGTCGCCGCCGACTTCGACGCATTCGAGCAACTGACAGGCCAGCCTGCGCAGCGGCAATTCGCCCGGCGCCAGCACGCCGTCCCAGTGCAGCATGCAATCTTCCAGCGGTTCGGCCAGGCAAGTGAACAGCTCGCCCTGATCCAGTTCGGCACCACTCTGGCGCACCCGCCCCTCGACCAGTAACGCCGCGCAGATATGGCAGTTGCCGTTGCGGCAGGCCTGCGGGCACTCGTAGCCGAGCCGCCGGGCGGCATCGAGGATGCGCTCGCCGGAATGGACGTCCAGCACCGCGCCGGAGGGTTGCAGGGTGACTTTCATGCCCTTGCTCCTGTAGGAGCGAATTTATTCGCGACGGGGCCTCTCGGAAGCTCGCGAATGAATTCGCTCCTACATAGCTGTACCCGCGACACCATCAGTCGATCCCCAAGCTGGACCAAAGCTCATCGACGCGGCGCTTGACCGCCTCGTCCTGGACTATCGCCCGGCCCCACTCGCGGCTGGTCTCGCCCGGCCACTTGTGGGTGGCGTCCAGGCCCATCTTCGAGCCGAGACCGGAGATCGGCGAGGCGAAGTCGAGGTAGTCGATCGGCGTGTTGTCGATCAACACGGTGTCGCGCTTTGGGTCCATGCGCGTGGTGATCGCCCAGATCACGTCGTTCCAATCACGCGCATTGACGTCGTCGTCGGTGACTATGACGAACTTGGTGTACATGAACTGGCGCAGGAAGCTCCACACGCCGAGCATCACCCGCTTGGCATGGCCGGGGTACTGCTTCTTGATGGTCACCACCGCCAGGCGATAGGAGCAGCCTTCCGGCGGCAGGTAGAAGTCGGTGATCTCCGGAAACTGCTTCTGCAGGATCGGCACGAACACTTCGTTGAGCGCCACGCCGAGCACCGCTGGCTCATCCGGCGGACGGCCGGTGTAGGTGCTGTGGTAGATCGGATCACGGCGACGGGTGATGCACTCGACGGTGAACACCGGGAAGCGGTCGACCTCGTTGTAATAGCCGGTGTGGTCGCCGTACGGGCCTTCGTCGGCCATCTCGCCGGGATGGATCACCCCTTCGAGGACGATTTCGGCACTAGCCGGCACCTGCAGGTCGCTGCCACGCGCCTTGACCAGCTCGGTCTTGTGGCCGCGCAGCAGGCCGGCGAAGGCATATTCGGAGAGGCTATCGGGCACCGGGGTGACCGCACCGAGAATGGTCGCCGGGTCGGCGCCGAGGGCCACTGCCACCGGGTAGGGCTGGCCGGGAAACTTCTCGCACCAGTCGCGGAAATCCAGGGCACCGCCGCGGTGGCTGAGCCAGCGCATGATCACCTTATTGCGGCCGATCACCTGCTGACGGTAGATGCCGAGGTTCTGCCGCTCCTTATGCGGGCCCTTGGTGATGGTCAGGCCCCAGGTGATCAGCGGCGCGACGTCGCCCGGCCAGCAGGTCTGCACCGGCAGCTTGCTCAGGTCGACGTCCTCGCCTTCCTCGATCACCTCCTGGCACGGCGCGTCCTTGAGCACCTTGGGCGCCATGGCCAGGACTTTCTTGAAGATCGGCAGCTTGGCCCAGGCATCCTTCAGCCCCTTCGGCGGCTCCGGCTCCTTGAGGAAGGCCAGCAGCTTGCCAATCTCGCGCAGCTCGCCGACCTCCGCCGCGCCCATGCCCAGCGCCACCCGCTTGGGCGTACCGAACAGGTTGCCGAGCACCGGCACATCGAAGCCCACGGGATTCTCGAACAGCAGCGCCGGACCGCCCTTGCGCAGGGTGCGGTCGCAGATTTCGGTCATGTCCAGCACCGGGGAGACCGGCGTCTGGATGCGTTTCAGCTCGCCGCGCTGTTCCAGGCCGCGGATAAAGTCGCGCAGATCGCGATACTGCATGCGTGAGCCTCGTGTGGGGCGTGCAGGTCGGGGCGCAAAGTTTAGCGCCGAACCGGGGCATTCAGAAGGATGAACGGCGTGCAGATGCGCGAAAGCCGGGTTTCCCCGGCTTTCGCGGCCCAGCCAAGACTTACTTGCGGCGCATCGACATGAAGAATTCGTCGTTGGTCTTGGTGTCTTTCAGCTTATCGATGAGGAACTCGATGGCGGCGATCTCGTCCATCGGGTGCAGCAGCTTGCGCAGGATCCACATGCGCTGCAACTCGTCCTCGGCGGTCAGCAACTCCTCGCGGCGGGTGCCCGAGCGGTTGATGTTGATCGCCGGGAACACGCGCTTCTCGGCGATGCGGCGGTCCAGGGGCAGCTCCATGTTGCCGGTACCCTTGAACTCTTCGTAGATCACCTCGTCCATCTTCGAGCCGGTTTCCACCAGCGCGGTGGCGATGATGGTCAGCGAACCGCCTTCCTCGATGTTGCGCGCGGCGCCGAAGAAACGCTTGGGCTTCTCCAGGGCGTGGGCGTCGACACCACCGGTGAGGACCTTGCCGGAGCTCGGGATCACGGTGTTGTAGGCGCGCGCCAGACGGGTGATGGAGTCGAGCAGGATGACCACGTCCTTCTTGTGCTCGACCAGGCGCTTGGCCTTCTCGATCACCATCTCGGCGACCTGCACGTGGCGGGTCGGCGGCTCGTCGAAGGTCGAGGCGACCACTTCGCCGCGCACGGTGCGCTGCATCTCGGTCACTTCCTCCGGGCGCTCGTCGATCAGCAGGACGATCAGGTGGCACTCGGGATTGTTGCGGGTGATGTTGCTGGCGATGTTCTGCAGCATGATCGTCTTGCCGGCCTTCGGCGGCGCCACGATCAGGCCGCGCTGGCCCTTGCCGATCGGCGCGCAGAGGTCGATCACCCGGCCGGTGATGTCCTCGGTGGAGCCGTTGCCGGCTTCCATGACCAGCCGCTTGTTGGGGAACAGCGGCGTGAGGTTCTCGAACAGAATCTTGTTCTTGGCGTTTTCCGGGCGGTCGTAGTTGATGGTGTCGACCTTGAGCAGCGCGAAGTAGCGCTCGCCTTCCTTCGGCGGGCGGATCTTGCCGACGATGGTGTCCCCGGTCCGCAGGTTGAAGCGGCGGATCTGGCTGGGCGAGACGTAGATGTCGTCCGGGCCGGCCAGATAGGAAGAGTCTGCGGAACGCAGGAAACCGAAGCCGTCCTGGAGGATCTCCAGCACGCCGTCACCGGAGATTTCCTCGCCGCTTTTCGAGTGTTTTTTCAGCAGGGAGAAAATCACGTCCTGCTTGCGCGAACGGGCCATGTTCTCGATGCCCATTTGTTCGGCCATTTCCAGCAGTTCGGTAATGGGTTTTTGCTTGAGTTCGGTCAGATTCATAGGAATGACGTAGTCGTAAGGAAGGGGGAATAAGCTCTGGGCTTAAGAGGCCGCGTCGCGAAAGAAGGCGACTGGATCGCGTACTTATTGGATTAGGAGTGCGTCGACGGCGGCTGGAGGGCAACGGAGAAACCGTTGCGAGGCGAATTTACCACCGCCCTGGCGGAAACGTCTAGTGCCGTGGCAGAAAAAAGCCCTGCATCTGGCAGGGCTTTTACACGGCGGCTTAGATGTTGCTGTCGAGGAAAGCGGCCAGCTGCGATTTGGACAAGGCGCCGACCTTGGTGGCCTCGACGTTGCCGTTCTTGAACAGCATCAGGGTCGGGATGCCACGCACGCCGTATTTCGGCGGGGTGTCCTGGTTTTCGTCGATGTTCAGCTTGCAGACTTTCAGTTTGCCTTGATAGGTCTGGGCGATCTCGTCCAGTACCGGGGCGATCATCTTGCACGGGCCGCACCACTCCGCCCAATAGTCGACCAGCACCGGGCCATCCGCCTGGAGCACGTCTTGGTCGAAGCTGGCGTCGCTGACGTTGGTGATGAATTCGCTCATGGAAAATCTCCGTGGTCGGAAGCAAAAAGTGGCCGCCATCATAGCCCGGCTTGGCCAAGGCCGAAAGCCGCAGCCGATTGAGCTTCGCTATGGCCTGGTGCAGGAAAGCTGATCGTGCGCGGCTTGCAAGGCCGCGCTCGCCGGTGCAACACGCCTGTCACAGGCAGCCCGGCAAAATCGCAAGCGAGGCACGATATTGCTCGCCACCGCCCCGCCCGACAAGCCCTAGCCCACCGCCCATGGCCAGACCTGCGCTGCTGATTGGCACCCCCGCGTCGCGCTTCGCGTTGGCGTTGCTGGCCTATCATGGCACGATGTCGCGGATCCGCCTCGAGACCCTGACCATGCCGCAAAGCCCAGTGAAGAACTTCTCCCTGATCGCCGCCATCGATCTCGGCTCGAACAGCTTCCATATCGTCCTGGCCAAGGCCGATCATGGCGAGATCCGCATTCTTGAGCGGCTCGGCGAGAAGGTCCAACTGGCCGCCGGAATCGACGAGCAGCGCCTGCTGAGCGAAGAGGCGATGCAACGCGGCGTCGATTGCCTGCGCCGCTTCGCCCAGCTGACCAACGGTCTGCCGCCCGGCGCGGTGCGCGTGGTCGGCACCAACGCGCTGCGTGAGGCGCGCAACCGCAGCGAGTTCATTCGCCGCGCCGAGGACGTGCTCGGCCATCCGGTGGAAGTGATTTCCGGCCGCGAGGAAGCGCGCCTGATTCACCTCGGCGTTTCCCACACCCTCGCCGACACCCCCGGCAAGCGCCTGATCGTCGATATCGGCGGCGGCAGCACCGAGTTCATCATCGGCCAGCGCTTCGAGCCGCTGCTGCGCGAGAGCCTGCAGATGGGCTGCGTGAGCTACACCCAGCGCTACTTTCGCGACGGCAAGATCACCCCGGCCCGCTACGCCCAGGCCTATACCGCCGCGCGCCTGGAGCTGATGGGCATCGAGCAGGGCCTGCGCCGCCTCGGCTGGCAGGAAGCGGTCGGCGCCTCCGGCACCATCCGCGCCGTCGGCCTGGCCAGCAAGGGCGGCGGCCAGGGCAATGGCGAGCTCAGCCCGGAAGGCATCGCCTGGCTGAAGCGCAAGCTGTTCAAGCTCGGCGAAGTGGACAAGCTCGAGCTCGACGGCATCAAACCGGATCGCCGGGCGATCTTCCCCGCCGGCCTGGCGATCATCGAAGCAATTTTCGATGCGCTCGAACTCAAGCGCATGGAGCACTCCGAAGGCGCCCTGCGCGAAGGCGTGCTGTATGACCTGCTCGGCCGCCACCACCACGAGGACGTCCGCGAGCGCACCCTCAGCGCGCTGATGGAGCGTTACCACGCCGACCTGGAACAGGCCGCGCGGGTCGAGGCCAAGGCCTTGCAGGCACTGGAGAAAGTCGCCGACGCCTGGCAGTTGGATGATGAGTGGCACGGCGAGCTGTTGAGCTGGGCGGCCCGCGTCCATGAGATCGGCCAGGACATCGCCCACTATCACTACCACAAGCACGGCGCCTATCTGATCGAACATTCCGACCTGGCCGGCTTCTCGCGCCAGGACCAGCTGATGCTGGCGCTGCTGGTGCGCGGCCATCGGCGCAACATCCCACAGGAGCGCTTCGCCGAGTTCGGTGACGAAGGCGTGCAGCTGATCCGCCTGTGCGTGCTGCTGCGCTTCGCCATCCTCTTCCACCACATCCGCGGCAGCCAGGAAATGCCTCAGGTGCAGCTGCACGCCGGCCCACGCAGCCTCGACGTGGTGTTTCCCGCGGGCTGGCTGCAGGCCAACCCACTGACCCAGGCCGACTTCGAGCAGGAAGCCGGCTGGCTGCAGCGGGTCGGCTTCGACCTCAGCGTGCGCTGAGCGGCGGCGGCGCGGTGAGCCTGTCGAACAGACTCTGCTGGGCGCTGCGCGGGTTCTGGTTGCCGCTCGGGCTGTTGCGCAGGTAACGACCGTCCGGCTGGAGCTGCCAGCTCTGGGTGTTGTCGCTGAGGTAGCTCTCCAGCTCCTTCTTCACCCGCAGGATCAATTTGCGCCCCTCCACCGGGAAGCAGGTCTCGACGCGCTTGTCGAGGTTGCGCTCCATCCAGTCGGCGCTGGACAGGTACAGCTGTTCGTCGCCGGCGTTATGGAAGTAATAGATCCGCGTGTGTTCGAGGAAGCGGCCGATGATCGAGCGCACCTGAATGTTGTGCGACACCCCCGGCACGCCCGGGCGCAGGCAGCACATGCCGCGCACCACCAGATCGATCCTCACCCCGGCCTGGCTGGCCTTGTACAGCGCGCGGATGATCTTCGGATCGGTCAGCGAATTGAACTTGGCCATGATGTGCGCCGGCTTGCCCTCGCTGGCGTGCTGGGTCTCGCGGGCGATCAGGTCGAGCATGCCCTTCTTCAGGGTGAAGGGCGCGTGCAGCAGCTTCTTCATGCGCAAGGTCTTGCCCATGCCGATCAGCTGACTGAACAGCTTGGACACGTCCTCGCCGAGCGCCACGTCGGCGGTCAGCAGGCTGTAGTCTGTGTACAGGCGGGCGTTGCCGGCGTGGTAGTTGCCGGTGCCGAGGTGCGCATAGCGGCGCAGCTCGCCATTCTCGCGACGCAGGATGAGGATCATCTTGGCGTGGGTCTTGAAACCGACCACGCCGTAGATCACCACCGCGCCGGCGGCCTGCAGGCGGCTGGCCAGCTGCAGGTTGGACTCCTCGTCGAAGCGCGCGCGCAGCTCGATCACCGCGGTGACTTCCTTGCCGTTGCGCGCGGCCTCGACCAGCGAATCGACGATTTCCGAGTTGGCCCCGGCGCGGTACAGGGTCTGCTTGATCGCCAGGACGTTGGGGTCCTTGGCGGCCTGGCGCAGCAGGTCGACCACCGGGGTGAAGGACTCGAACGGGTGCAGCAGCAGCACGTCCTGCTTGCCGATCACGTTGAAGATGTTCTCGCTGTTCTGCAGCAGCTTGGGGATCACCGGGGTGAACGGCTTGTATTGCAGCTCCGGATGGCTGTCGAGGCCGGTGATGCTGAACAGGCGGGTCAGGTTGACCGGGCCGTTGACCCGGTACAGCTCGGTGTCGCTCAAGTTGAACTGCTTGAGCAGGTAGTCGGACAGGTGCGCCGGGCAGGTGTCGACCACCTCCAGGCGCACGCCGTCGCCGTAGCGGCGCGAGAACAGCTCGCCGCGCAGGGCGCGGGCCAGGTCCTCGACGTCCTCGGTGTCCACCGACAGGTCGGCGTTGCGGGTCAGGCGGAACTGGTAGCAGCCCTTGACCTTCATGCCGGGGAACAGGTCGTCGGCGTGGGCGTGGATCATCGACGAGAGGAACACGAAGTTGTCGCCGCCGCCGCCGATTTCCTCGGGCACGCGGATGATCCGCGGCAGCAAGCGCGGCGCCGGGATGATCGCCAGACCGGAGTCGCGGCCGAAGGCATCGATGCCTTCCAGCTCGACGATGAAGTTCAGGCTCTTGTTCACCAGCAAGGGAAACGGGTGGGTCGGGTCGAGGCCGATGGGGGTGATGATCGGCGCGATCTCGTCGCGGAAATAGCGGCGCACCCAGGCCTTGAGCTTGGTCGTCCAGAAGCGCCGGCGGATGAAGTTGATCTGGTGCTTGGCCAGCGCCGGGAACAGCACGTCATTGAGGATGGCGTACTGGCGGCCGACCTGCGCGTGCACCAGCTCGCTGATCCGCGCCAGCGCCTGGTGCGGCTGCAGGCCGTCGGCGCCGGCCTGTTCGCGGGCGAAGGTGATCTGCTTCTTCAGCCCGGCGACGCGGATCTCGAAGAACTCGTCGAGGTTGCTGGAGAAGATCAGCAGGAACTTCAGCCGCTCCAGCAGCGGATAGGACTCGTCCAGCGCCTGTTCCAGCACGCGGATATTGAATTTCAGCTGCGACAGCTCGCGGTGGATGTACAGGCTGCTGTCGTCCAGGCCCGGCACCGGCGCCGCGGCGAGCGGCTCGGGGACGGCGAGCGGGCTATCGAGTGCGGCCGCGGGCAGCGGCTCGGGCTCAAGCTCGGCGGGCGGCGCCTCGACCAGGGGATCGGCCAGGGGCTGGGCCTTGAGCAATTCAGTATCGGTGAGTCCTGCGCTATTCATTGAATCCTTCCGGGGGCGTTCTACTGCCCCTGTTGTAACAGTTCTGCCGCGCGGGCGGCGAAATAGGTGAGGATGCCATCGGCGCCGGCCCGTTTGAAGGCGGTCAGCGATTCGAGAATCACCGCCTCGGACAGCCAGCCGTTCTGGATCGCCGCCATGTGCATGGCGTACTCACCGCTGACTTGATAGACAAAGGTCGGCACGCGGAATTCCACTTTCACCCGCTGGAGGATGTCGAGGTAGGGCATGCCCGGTTTGACCATGACCATGTCGGCGCCTTCGGCGAGGTCGGCGGCGACTTCGTGCAGCGCCTCGTCGCTGTTGGCCGGGTCCATCTGGTAACTGGCCTTGTTGCCCTTGCCGAGGTTGGCCTTTGATCCGACCGCGTCGCGGAACGGCCCGTAATAGGCGCTGGCGTACTTGGCCGAGTAGGCCATGATGCGCACGTTGGTGTGCTCGGCCAGCTCCAGCGCCTCGCGGATCGCCTGAATGCGGCCGTCCATCATGTCCGACGGTGCCACCACCTGGGCGCCGGCGGCGGCATGCGACAGCGCCTGCTTGACCAGGGCGTCGACGGTGATGTCGTTCTTCACGTAACCGGCTTCATCGAGGATGCCGTCCTGGCCATGGGTGGTGAACGGGTCGAGCGCCACGTCGGCGATCACCCCCAGCTCGGGGAAGCGTGCGCGCAGGGCGCGGATCGCGCGCTGGGCGATGCCGTCCGGGTTCCAAGCCTCGGCGCCGTCCAGCGACTTCTTCTCCAGCGGCGTCACCGGGAACAGCGCCAGCGCCGGAATCCCCAGGGCCACCCAACCCTCGGCCTCCTGCAGCAGCAGGTCGATGGACAAGCGCTCGACACCCGGCATCGACGGCACCGCCTCGCGACGGTTGTCGCCATCGAGGACGAACACCGGCAGGATCAGGTCGTCGACGCTCAGCCGGTTCTCGCGCACCAGGCGGCGGGAAAAGTCGTCGCGGCGGTTGCGGCGCAGGCGGGTGGCGGGGAACAGGCGATTGGCGGGGGTAAAGCTCACGGCAAACTCCAGAGCCCGCACGAACGGGCGAGTGTGACAGTTATAGGCGGCCATTATGACCAAAGTATGAAGCCCGCGCCGCCGGTGCGACCGGAGGCCGCAGCCGAGCGGCGCACCGGCGCTGGGGCGCGTGTCCATTCACGCCAAGCGCCATCGCCGCGCTTTGCCGGAACGCCCCCGGCAGGTTAGGCTGCGCCTTCATTCCGCTTCGCGCGCAGACGATGCTTCAAAACTTCCTTCAGGATTTCGGCTACTTCGCCCTGTTTCTCGGCACTTTTTTCGAGGGCGAAACCATTCTGGTACTGGCCGGCTTCCTCGCGTTCCGCGGCTATCTGGACATCAACGCGGTGATCGCCACCGCGTTCTTCGGCAGCTACGCCGGCGACCAGTTGTGGTACTACCTCGGCCGCCACAAGGGCCGCCAGATCCTCGACCGCCGGCCGCGCTGGCATGCGCTCGGCGAGCGCGCGCTGAAGCACATCCGTCGCCATCCGGATTTGTGGGTGCTGGTTTTCCGCTTCGTCTACGGCCTGCGCACGGTGATGCCGGTGGCCATCGGCCTGTCCGGCTACCCGCCGCTGCGCTACCTGATCCTCAACGGCATCGGCGCGCTGATCTGGGCGGTGGCGCTGGGCCTGGCCGCCTTCCACTTCGGCACCGTGCTGGAAGGCTACCTCGGCAACGTCAAACGCTATGAGCTGTGGGTGCTCGGCGGCCTGCTGGCGCTCGGCGCCCTCCTCTGGCTGCGCCGCCGGCTGAAGATGCCGCGCAACGGTTCAAACGGCGACGACTGACTTGCCGAGACGCGGCAGATACAGGGCCAGCCCACTGACCAGGCTGTAGGCGGCCAGCAGCCCCCAGGCCAGGCCCTCTGCCGACAAGAGCCCGAGCTGCTGTGCCAGCCACAGGCACGGCAGGTTCAGCGCCAGCCGCGCCCCTTCCAGCCACAGTGCCCAGGGGCGGTTCTCCAGCCAGGTCCCGAGCACGTAGAGGCCGCCAGCCATCCAGCCCCAGCCGAGCAGCAGCGCGGCCAGCGGAGCCTGCGCCCCGACCGCCAGCAAATAGCTGCCACCGACCACGTAGAGGGCGAACTGCAGGGCGACATAGCGCTTTTGCCCACGGCTCAGCGGCACCTCGAATTTGACGAAGCTGGCCAGGTCCGGCTTGGCCTGCGGATACTTCGCCGCCACATCGGCCGGTCGCCAGCCGGTGCGCATGAACCAGATGCGCAGCTTGTCCCACCACGCCTCGGCCCGCACCGCGTCGCGCCACAGCATTGTGTAGAACTGCAGGTTGGCCCACAGCGGGTTCCAGCTGGCCAGCGGCGTGGTCACGCCGAAGATCACCGGCTCCTCGTCCAGTTCCTCCTGAAAGCTGCCGAACAGGCGGTCCCAGACGATGAATACGCCGCCGTAGTTGCGATCCATGTACAGCGGATTCTGCGCATGGTGGACGCGGTGGTTGGACGGCGTGATGAACAGCCACTCCAGCCAGCCAAGCTTCGGCACATGGCGGGTATGCACCCAGAACTGGTAGAGCAGATTCAGCGCGCTGACGCTGAGGAACACCAGCGGCGGCACCCCGACCAGCGCCATCGGCAGGTAGAAGATCCAGCCGAACAGGAAGCCGGTGCTGGTCTGCCGCAGGGCGGTGGAGAGGTTGTACTCCTCGCTCTGGTGATGCACCGAATGCGCGGCCCAGAGCACGTTGCGCTCATGACCGAGGCGGTGATTCCAGTAGTAGCAGAAGTCGTAGAAGACGAAGGCCAGCAGCCACACCCAGAGGTTGTCGGCGGCCAGCTCGAACTGCCCCCACTGCTGCCAGGCGAAGCTGTAGGTGAGCAGACCGAGGGCCTTGGTCAACAGGCCGCTGGTGGTCGACAGCACGCCGGCGCTGAGGCTGTTGATGGCATCGGCGAGCCGATAGGTGCTGATCCCGCGCCAGCGATCGGCGAGCAACTCGAGGCCGATCAGCAGGAAGAAAAAGGGTACCGCGAAGAGGATGTAGTTCATGGTTCACCGAATGCGTCGCCCCCGGCCGTGGTCCGGGATCATCAGCGCCGATGCTACTCCTGCCCCTCCCCCACCCCATGGGCGGCGAACGCCAGCCCGGGCGGCATTTGGCGACAGCGCCGCGGCCCACGCATTTGCACGACTGGCCCAACACCTGCGGGCCGCGGCATGGAATAATCGGCGTATTCCACCCTCGGGAAGCGTCCTCCATGCATAAAAAAGTTGCGGTAATCCTCTCCGGCTGCGGCGTCTTCGACGGCGCCGAACTCCACGAAAGCGTGATCGCCCTGCTGCGTCTCGACCAGCGTGGCGCCCAGGTGCAGTGCTTCGCGCCGAACATCGCCCAGCTGCATGTGATCAACCACCTGACCGGCGAAGAAATGCCGGAAACCCGCAACGTGCTGGTGGAGTCGGCGCGCATCGCCCGCGGCAACATCAAGGATGTGCGCGAAGCCAAGGCCGAGGATTTCGATGCGCTGATCGTGCCCGGCGGCTTCGGCGCGGCGAAGAACCTCTCCGACTTCGCCATCAATGGTGCCAACTGCAGCGTGCAGCCGGACGTGCTGGCCCTGGCCCAAGCCTTCGCCGCCGCCGGTAAGCCGGTCGGCCTGATCTGCATCGCCCCGGCGCTGGCCGCGCGCATCTATGGCGAAGGGGTGATCTGCACCATCGGCAACGACGAAGGCACCGCCGCCGCCCTCGAGCAGATGGGCGCCAGCCACGAGGAATGCGTGGTCAGCGAGGTGGTCGAGGACGCCCAGCGCAAACTGGTGACCACTCCGGCCTATATGCTGGCGCAGTCGATCGGCGAAGCCGCGGCCGGCATCAACAAGCTGGTCGACCGCGTACTGGAACTGGCCAGCCACGCCTAAGGCGAGCCCGCGTGGCCAGGGCAGCGTCCTGGCCACAGGCCGATCACGCCATTCCACGCGGCACTCGCGCCGCGTCTCTGGTCAAACCGGCGCCACTGCGGCAGCGTGAAGCCTCATTCCGCCAGTGCCGCGACCACCATGACCGAACAACCCTTCCAGCTCACCGCCGAACTGCAGCAGGCGGTCAGCAGTTTCTTCCAGCGCATCCCGTTCAACCAGGTACTGGGCATCCAGATCGGCGAACTAACGATGGAGCAGGTGACCCTGCACCTGCCGATGAAACCCGAGCTGATCGGCAACTTCATCCACGGCATCCTGCATGGTGGGGTGATTTCCTCGCTGCTGGATGTCTGCGGCGGCGCCATGGCGCTGATCGGCGCGTTCGCCAACCACCAGCACCTGCCGGTCGCCGAGCGCATGGCGCGACTGTCCAAACTCGGCACCATCGACCTGCGCATCGATTACCTGCGCCCCGGGCGCGGCCAGCACTTCACCGCCACGGCGCAGCTGCTGCGCTCCGGCAACAAGGTCGCGGTGGTACGCATGGAACTGCACAGCGACGACGGCACCCTGGTGGCGGTGGGCACCGGCACCTATCTGTGTGGCTGAGGCGAGCGACTGTGTAGGGTGGAAAACCGCGCAGCGTTTTCCACTCGCGAAGCGGTGGAGGTGAAAAGCGACATCCACTCCTAGGGGCTTACTGCTTGGCCAGGCGGGTGAGGATGCGGTCGAGGGCATTGGCGAAGGCCTGCTTCTCGCGTTCGCCGTAGGGCGCCTGGCCGCCGCCGGCCTGGCCCTGCTCGCGCAGGTCGGTGAACAGGTTGCGCACCGCCAGGCGCTCGCCCATGTTGCCCTCGTCGAACTCGCGGCCGCGCGGGTCGAGGGCCGCCACGCCCTTCTTGATCAAGCGGTCGGCCAAGGGCACATCGCTGCAGATCACCAGCTCGCCGGGCGCGGCGTGCTCGACCAGATAGTCGTCGGCCGCGTCCGGACCGCTCGGCACCACGATCAGCCGCACGCAGGCGAAGGCCGGCTTGATCTGCGCCTGCCCGGCCACCAGCACCACCTCGAAACGGCGCCTGAGGGCAAACTTGACCAACTGATCCTTGGCCGCCTTGGGGCAGGCGTCGGCATCGATCCATACACGCATGGGGGCAATCTTCCGGCTGAATGTGGCGATTGTAGGTTGGGTTGAGGAGCGCAGCGACGAAGCCCAGCGAGCGGCGCCTATCACAGCATCGCAGCTGTCCGGCTCCGTCCGTTGGGCTTCGCTGCGCTCAGCACCAACCTACGCGGCGGCAGCGCGCTTGCGCTCGGCCAACTTGCTGCGTCCGTAGAGCAGGATCACCGCCAGCAGTGCCACCGCCTGCGCACTCAACGAGTAGGCATCGGCGTGGATGCCCAGCCAGTCGAAGTCGAAGAACGCCAGCGGATGGGTGCCGAACACTCCGGCCTCCTGCAACGCCTTGACCCCGTGGCCGGCGAACACCACCGACAACCCACAGAGCAGCGCGGCGTTGATGCTGAAGAACAGCGCCAGCGGCAAGCGCGCCGAGCCGCGCAGGATCACCCAGGCCAAGCCGATCAGCAGCACCAGGGCCACGCCGGCGCCGGCGAGCACCGCGCCATGGCCGGCCGGGCCGGCCTGCAGCCAGAGGGTTTCATAGAACAGGATGACCTCGAACAGCTCGCGGTAGACCGCGAAGAACGCCAGCGCGGCGAAGCCGAAGCGGCCGCCGCCACCGACCAGGCTGCTCTTGATGTAGTCCTGCCAGGCCGCCGCATGCCGGCGGTCGTGCATCCACACCCCCAACCACAACACCATGACGCTGGCGAATAGCGCCGTGCAGCCTTCCATCAGCTCGCGCTGGGCGCCACCGACCTCGATGAAGAACGCCGCCAGCGCCCAAGTGGCGAAGCCGGCGAACAACGCCAGGCCCCAGCCGAGGTGCACGCTGCGCGCCGCGGTCTGCTGACCGGTGTTGCGCAGGAAGGCGAGAATCGCCGCCAGCACCAGGATCGCCTCCAACCCTTCGCGCAGGAGGATCAACAGGCTGGAAACGAAGCTCAGCGACTGGCTCAGACCGTTGCCGCCGAGCAGGCCGGCGGCGGCGCGCAGCTTGCCCTTGGCGACTTCCAGCAGTTGCGCCGCCTGCGCCACCGGCAGGCCATCCTGCACGGCTTGGCGGTAGACCATCAGGGCCTTCTCGCTGTCCTGGCGCAGGCTGGCGTCGAGGTTATCGAGCGAGCTTTCGACCAGCTCGAAGCCTTCCAGATAGGCGGCCACCGAGAGGTCGTAGGCCTGCTCGCCGTCACCGGTGCGATAGGCCGCGAGACTCTTGTCCAGGGTGCTGGCGGTGTAGTCCAGCAGCTGCTGCGGGCCGCGCTGCACTTGCGGCGGCTGCGCGCGTTGGGCGCGAAACGCGGCGACGGCCTCCGGGGCCTGGCTGGCGGCGAGCTCCGCCGGGGTCTGCCGGGCCAGTTCGGCGAGGTCGAAGCGCGGGCCCTGGGCGGCGGCCGGGCCGGCGCTGAAGCTGGCGATATAGGCGGCCAGGTCCCAGCGCTGGCGCTCGTCGAGCTGGTCGGCGAAGGCCGGCATATCGCTGCCGTCGATGCCCAGGCCGAGGGTGTTGAACAGGTCGTACAGGCTCAGTTGGTCCAGTCGCGCCGAATCGCGCAAATCGCCCGGCGCCGGCTGCATGCCGATTGCCGCCGGACCGTCGCCGGCCCCGCTGTCACCGTGGCAGACCGCACAATGCTGGGCGTACAAGGGTGCGCCACGACTGGGGTCGGGGGTGATCAATGGCGCCTGGCTGACCTCATAGGCTGCCGCCAGCTGCGCCGCCAGCTGGCGTGCCTGGCGTGCCACGCCGGCGCCCTCCTGACGCTGTTTGACCGCCGCTTGCAGGCTGACGACGCCCTGCTCCAGGGCGGCCCGTTCGGCGTGCGCTGGCAGCGCGACGATCAGGCCCTGCAGGGTGGCGAGGGCCTCCAGCTGCTGGCGGTACTCGCCGTCGTGCTGCACCTGGCCGGCGGCCACCGTGGCCGGATAGTCGGCGCCCAGGTAGTCGAGTAGATGCAGGGCTTGCGCCGCGCCGGCCAGCGGCTCGGCGCGCAGCGACAGGCTAGCCAGCGCCAGCCAAGACAGCAGCAGACAGGAAAGGAAACGCGAGGAAAAGTGCATGAGAAAACGCAAATGAGAATGAAAGAGGGTTAATTCTTACCTTCCTAACGATTTCATGCAACACGCTGAAACAATTTGCCGCGCCCTGCCGCCGAGTTACGACCCGCTGGCTCAGAGCCTGTTCACGATCTCGCGAGCTAGAGCCAGACAAGGCGAAATCGGGCGAAGGCGCGCAGTTTACGAGTTGTAAATGAAGCAGCCTGAGCCCGACTTCAACGCCGTATGGCCGACGCGCAGCAGATCGTGAATAGGCTCTCAGGCCGCGGCTCGGCGGATCGTCGCCAACAGCGCGGCGGCGCCGACGAACAGGCCGGCGAAGGTGCGGTTGAGCAGGCGTTGCTGACGCGGCGAGCGCAGCGCGCGCAGGACCCGCGCGGCCAGGCCGGTGTAGCCGGCCATGACGATCAGGTCGACGCTGATCATGGTCACGCCCATCAACAGGTATTGCGGCAGCAGCGGTGCCTGCGGATCGAGGAACTGCGGCAGCACGGCGAGCATGAAGACGATCGCCTTGGGGTTGCTGATGTTGACCAGGAAGCCGCGCAGCACCAGGGTCAGCGGCCGGCCGATCGGCCGCGGGCCGTCGGCGTGCAGATCGCTAGGCAGCGCCCGCCACTGCTGCACCGCCAGGTAGAGCAGATAGGCGACGCCGAACCACTTGATCAGGCTGAAGGCCATCGCCGAGGCGGCGAGCAGCGCGCCGACCCCGGCGGCGACGATGACGATCTGCAGCGCCAGGCCCAGCTGCAGGCCGAGGGCGTTCCAGTAACCGCGCCAGAAGCCGTATTGCAGGCCGCAGGACATCGAGGCGATGGCGCCGGCGCCCGGCGACAGGCTGATCACCCAACAGGCGACGAAGAAAGCGAGCCAGGTGTGCAGGGCCATGGCGGATACCTCGAAAACAAAAAGGGGCAGGCCGCCTAGCCTACCCCTTGTGTCTAACCCAGCCCAGCGTCGCCGGTCAGTCCGGCGAGCCCTTGCGCAGCTTCACCGGCTCGACCTCGGCCTCGTGACGGCTCTTGGCCAGGGCCGCGCGCAGGCGGATGTTGATCGCCTCCACCGCCAGCGAGAAGGCCATGGCGAAGTAGACGTAGCCCTTCGGCACATGCACCTCGAAGGCCTCGGCGATCAGCACGGTGCCGACCACGATGAGGAACGACAGGGCGAGCATCTTCAGCGACGGGTGCTTGTCGATGAAGGCGCTGATGGTGCCGGCGGCGAGCATCATCACGACGACCGAGATGACGATCGCGGCGACCATCACCGGCACGTTCTGCACCAGGCCGACGGCGGTGATCACCGAGTCGAGGGAGAAGACGATGTCGATGATGGCGATCTGGATGATGATGCCCATGAAGCCGGCCGCCTTGCCGCCGCTCTGCTGCGCCTCCTCGGCGCCTTCCAGGCTGTGCCAGATCTCCATGGTGCTCTTGAACAGCAGGAACAGGCCGCCGAAGAACAGGATCAGGTCGCGCCCGGAGACGCCGTGACCCAGGACGCTGAACAGGTCATTGGTCAGGCGCATCACCCAGGTGATCGACAGCAGCAGGAGAATCCGCGTGCCCATGGCCAGGGCCAGGCCGAAGAAGCGCGCCTTCGGTTGCTGGGCCACCGGCAGGCGGCCGACCAGAATCGAGATGAAGATGATGTTGTCGATGCCGAGGACGATTTCCAGGGCGGTCAGGGTTAAGAAAGCGACCCAAATCTGCGGATCAGCAAGCCATTCCATGTTGTTCAGCTCTCGTTGCTACTAGTGGGAGTTAGGGGTTGAAGCGGGGAAGTCGGCACCGCGCCAGCGGCGCACGGCCTTCTGGAAGAACAGGCTGTTGGGCACCTGGATCAGCGCGCCGAGGTTGTCGGCACTGACATCGCTCAAGGTGGTGTAGAACAGGTTGATGCTGACCACCCGGCCCTTGGGCCCGAGCTTGTCGCTGCTGTCGACCAGTTCGACCACATCGCCGAGGCGGAACGGCCCGAGGGCGAAGATCAGCACCGCACAGAACAGGTTGGAGAGCACGCTCCAGATCGCGAAGAAGGCTACCGCCGCCACCGCGGCGAAACCGGTCAGGGCGGTCCACAGTACTTCGGCGGAAACGCCGAGACGCTCCAGCACCAACATGAAGGCGCTGCCCATGATCAGCCAGCGCAGGCCGCCGCGCAGCGGCAACAGCAGCTCCTGCGGCAACTGCGGGTAATGCCCGCCGAGGCGGCTGATGCCGCGGGTGACCAGGCGCTGGACCAGCCAGGCCAGCAGCAGGATCAGCAGCACCTGGGCGGTGCGCAGCAGCGGCTCGCTCCAGGTGGTAAGCAATTGCAGCTCGGCCATTATTCCGCCGCCTCCAATTGCCGCTGCAGCTCTTCGAGGATCTCCAAGGCCGCCAGCCAGGCCTCTTCCAGCTCGGCTTCGCGGCTTTTCAGGCGGGCCTGCTCGGCCAACGCCTCGCGCAACTCGTCCTTGCGCGCCGCCTCATAGAGGCCGGCATCGCCGAGGCGGGCTTCCAGCGCGGCGAGTTTGGTGTGCACGCCGCCGAGCTCCTGCTCGAGCTTGTCGGCCGTGCGCTTGTGCGGCGCCAGCTGCTGCCGCAGGGCCGCGGCGGCCTGGCGTTGGGCGCGCTTGTCGGTCTTGTCCGCCGCCGGCGCACTATTGTTCGTCGGCTGCTGGCGGGCGCGGTAGTCCACCAGCCAGCGCGCATAGTCCTCGAGATCGCCCTCGAACGGCTGCACGCGGCCGTCGGCGACCAGCAGGAATTCGTCGGTGGTGCTCTTCAGCAGATGACGGTCGTGGGACACCACCAGCACCGCGCCGGAGAAGTCCTGTAGGGCCATGGTCAGGGCCAGGCGCATTTCCAGGTCGAGGTGGTTGGTCGGTTCGTCGAGCAGCAGCAGGTTCGGCTTGCCCCAGGCGATCAACGCCAGGGCCAGGCGCGCCTTCTCGCCGCCGGAGAAGTTCAGCACCGGCTCGTCGCAACGCGCGCCGCGGAAATCGAAGCCGCCGAGGAAGTCGCGCAGGGTCTGCTCGCGCTCGCCGGCGGCGATGCGTTGCAGGTGCAGCAGCGGGCTGGCCTGGTCATCCAGGGCATCGAGCTGATGCTGGGCGAAGTAGCCGATCACCAGGTTCTCGCCGCGCAGCAGGCGCCCGCCCAGCGGCTGCAGCTCGTCCGCGAGGGTCTTGATCAGGGTCGACTTGCCGGCGCCGTTGGGGCCGAGCAGGCCGATCCGCGCGCCGGGCACGAGGCTCAGCTTGACCTTGTCCAGCACGGTCTTGTCGCCGTAGCCGAGACGCGCCTCGGCCAGATCCAGCAGCGGGCTGGAGATCTTCTCGGCCTCGCGGAAGGCGAAATCGAACGGCGAATCGACGTGGGCCGGGGCCAGTTCTTCCAGACGCTCCAGCGCCTTGATGCGACTCTGCGCCTGGCGTGCCTTGGTCGCCTGCGCCTTGAAGCGGGCGATGAATTTCTCCATGTGCGCGCGCTGCGCCTGCTGCTTCTCGTAGGCCTGTTGTTGCTGCGCCAGGCGTTCGGCGCGGGCGCGCTCGAAGGCCGAATAGCCGCCGCGGTAAAGGGTCAGCTGGCGCTGCTCGAGATGGGCGACGTGGTCGACCACGGCATCGAGGAAATCGCGGTCGTGGGAAATCAGCAACAAGGTGCCGGGATAGCTCTTCAGCCACTCCTCGAGCCAGAGGATGGCGTCGAGATCCAGGTGGTTGGTCGGCTCGTCGAGCAACAGCAGATCCGACGGGCACATCAGCGCCTGCGCCAAATTCAGACGCATCCGCCAGCCGCCGGAGAAGTCGCCGACTCGGCGCTCGGTCTGCTCGTTGGCAAAGCCCAGACCGGCCAACAGCTTGCGCGCGCGGGCATCGGCGGTGTAACCGTCGGCGGCATCCAGCTCGTGGTGCAGATGGGCGATGGCGCTGCCGTCGTGGGCCGCTTCGGCGACGGCCAACTCGCGCTGCACCTGGCGCAGACGCTGGTCGCCGTCGAGGACATAATCGACCGCCAGACGCTCGAGGTCATCGACTTCCTGGCGCATGTGGGCGATGCGCCAATCGGCGGGCAGCTGGCAGTCGCCGGCGTCCGGGCCCAGCTCACCGCGCAGCAGGGCGAACAGGCTGGATTTGCCGGCGCCATTGGCACCGATGAGGCCGGCTTTCTGGCCGGCGTGCAGGGTCAGCTCGGCGTCTTCAAGCAGACGCTGCGGACCACGCTGTAGTGTGAGATTTTGCAGTCGGATCATAATGGCGGCGGAGTCTATCAGCTTCGCTGGCCCATCGCCCGGACCGTACCATGCCTTCTGACCTGTGGAGTTTTGCCATTCATTTCTACGCCCGCGCCGGCGTCGAAGCGGCCTGCCTGCAATTGCAGACGGCGGGGGCGGATGTCTGCCTGCTGCTCGCCGGCGCCTGGCTGACCCAGCGCGGCGTGGCCTGTAGCGACGAACGCCTGCAGCACTTGCGCAGCCTGGCCGAGCCCTGGCAACGCCAAGTGGTCACCCCGTTGCGCCAAGTACGCCAGGCCTGGCGGCCGCTGGCCGCGGCGGATGCCGGTCTGCACGGCTTGCGCGAGCAACTGAAGGCCCTCGAGCTGGCCGCCGAGCGGCAGTTATTGCTGAAGTTGGAGAGTAGCGCGCAGGACTGGCCGACCGGCGCAGACACCGAGGCATCCGCCTGGTTGGAATGCCTGGCCGGGCGGGCGGGAGAACTGCACCACGGCGCGCTGCAGGTGCTGCGCGCCGCGGTGGGGACGGGCTAGCTCAGGACGCGCTGCCCGGCGTTGCACCGGTGGTGCCGGCTACCGGAGCGACCGGGGCAGCGGCTGGCGCCGCGGGCGTCACCGGTGCGGCGGGTTTGGCCTGCGTCGCCACGCTGCTGGTCGGCTTGCTGACTGCAGGTTTGGCCAGCGGTTTTTTCGCAACGGGTTTCGCTGCAGGCTTAGCCGCTGCCGGCTTGGCGACGGCTTTGGCTGCAGGTTTCGCCGCGGTCGCTGGCTTCGCCGCAGGCTTGGCACGACTGGCCGTCGCCGGTTTGCTGGCTGGCTGGGCCGCAGGTTTTGCGACAGGTTTGCTGGCTGCTTTCGCCACCGGCTTGGCGGCGGGCTTGGCTGCTGCAGGTTTCGCTGCAGCGACTTTGGCGACGACGGGTTTCTTCGCCGCCGGCTTGGCAACTGGCTTGGCCGCGGGTTTTGCGGCTGCTTTTACGGCGGGCTTGGCAACGGGTTTCGCTGCTGCCTTGACGACCGGTTTCGCTGCGGGCTTGGCCACAGGTTTGCTGGCCGCTTTGGCAGGTGCTTTCGCCGCTACCGGCTTGGCTGCCGGTTTCTTCGCCGCCGGCTTGGCCGCTGCTGCAGGCTTCGCGCTGGCCGCACGGCTGCTCAGCGCCTTACCAACCGCTTCCTTGACCTTGCCGACACCCTGGGCGAGCTTCAGGCTTTCCTGGGCATCGCGCTTGAGCTGGACGATATAGCCGCGCGTCTCGGCCTGGCGGCTCTTGAGCTCGTCGAGCAGCTCTTCGAGCTCGGCCGCCGCCTCCTTGGCCTTGGCCTGCGCCTTGGCCTTGCCGGCCTTGGCCGCATCCTGCACTTTGCTACGCGCGTTGTGCAGTTTTTCCTGGGCCTTACCGCGCTGTTTCTCCAGCTTGGTCAGCAGCTTTTCAGCATCGACCAGGGCTTGCGAGCAAGCATTTTCCAAATGCTCGAGCAGGCTGCTCGAGAGTTGTTGCAGCAGATGTAAGGGGGTTGCGACGGGTTTCTTATTGGCCGGCATGGCTCGCCTCCTGGCGGACATTGGTGCGGCCCATACTAGACGGCGGATTCGCTGACCGCCAACTCCTGTGTTGGCGGTTGGCGGGCGACTGGCATAATCGCCCCCTCCTCCGCCCAGAGAAGCCTGTCATGTCGCGCCATTTTTTCCTCTGCTTTTGCCTGTTCGCACCCTTGCTGCACGCCAGCGAACAACAGCAGGATCTGGCCTACAGCCTGGGCGCGCGACTGGGCGAACGGCTGCAGCAGGAAGTCCCGGACTTACCGCTTGAGTCGCTGCTCGAGGGTTTGCGCCAGGCCTACCGCGGCGAGCCGCTGAGGCTGGAGGATCAGCGTATCGAACAACTGCTCGCCGAGCATGCGGCGCGCCTCGCTGCGGCACCGCCGAGTATGGATGCGGCCCATGCCGCCGAGCGCCGCTTCCTCGCCAACGAGAAAGCCAAAGCCGGTGTGCGCGAGCTGGCGGGCGGCGTGTTGCGCAGCGAGCTACAAGGCGGCCAGGGCAGCAAACCCGGACCGCACAGCAACGTGCAGGTGCGTTATGTGGGACGTCTGGCCGATGGCAGCGTGTTCGATGAAAGCAGCACGCCGCAGTGGTTCCGCCTCGACAGCGTGATCAGCGGCTGGCGCACGGCATTACAGGAAATGCCCAGCGGGGCGAAATGGCGCCTGGTGATTCCCTCCACCGAGGCCTATGGCGCCGAAGGTGTGGGCGATCTGATTCCGCCCTACGCACCGCTGGTGTTCGAACTGGAATTGCTCGGCGTCAGCAACTGAGCACCGCCGTCTTCAGACGGCGGTGGAGGCACTTTGCCGATGGGCGTTGTGCAGCACTTCGATCAGGCAGTCTTCCAGCTCGAAGCGCTCGTGCAGCAACTGGCCGAGACGTTTCAGTTCGGTGCTGATGCCGGTGGTGTCCCGACAGTCGCCATTGTCACAGCGATCATTGAACGCCAGCGCCGCTTCGGTGATCGCTTCGATGCGCGGGTAAATTTGCTTGGCTAGTTCCAATCCACGCTGATCGCCAAAGGCCTTGGCCTCGCCGTTCAATTGTTCGTAGACCTCGAAATGTCCGGCCGACACATAGTCCACCAGAATCTCGCAGAAGCGCTGTATGGCTTCGGCATTGGCAGCCGCTGGTTGCGCATTACTCTGCAAGGTCTGGAAGGCGCTCACCAAGTCGTGGCGCTCCTGCAACCAACGGTCGATTAGCAGGTTGACCCCACCCCAACGTTCCTGGGCGTTCTGACAGCTCTCGAGCATGATGACCTCACTTCCCTTATCGATAGTGCTGTTTTACGTCCGCTCCGAGACGCTTTTTGTCAATCGGTGCTTGGTCACGATAAGGCACCGTCGAAAGGATACTTGTCCGGCGGAGCGTGAAGGCCAGAGTATGCCCGCAGGACCGCACCTTCAAGGCACAGAAACGGAAAAATTCATACGTACGTTTGACCCGTATCCCGCTAGCGGCGCGCCTTGCGAAAAGCCCATGGCGGCCGTCGGCATATGCCAGCCGGCGCGCGGGGCGGCGCATCGGGCGCCTCAGGCGCGGCGCAGCAATTGGAAGAACGCGAACAGAATCATGCCGGCGAACGCCAGCAGGCTCCACTCCGGAATGCTCAGGCCGAACAGCGTCCAGGTCACCTCGGCGCAGTCGGCGGTGCCATGCAGGACCAGCCGTACGATGTCCTGAAACGGCAGCGCCTCCATCATGTAGTCGAGGCTCGGCAGGCACGCTGGCAACTGATCGGCCGGCACGCTCTGCAGCCACACCTGACGCCCGGCGGTGGCCGCCCCGGCGACGGCGCTGAGCCCGGCCAGCAGCGCATAGACGCGCTGGCCCGGGCGCCCCGGCGCATGCACGGCAGCGATCAGGCAGAACACACCGAACAGGATGACGCAGATGCGCTGGACAATGCACAGCGGGCAAGGCTGCAGACCGACCACATGCTCGAGATACAGCGCGCCGCCCATCAGAGCCAGGCAACCGAGAAAGGCGAGGAAGAACAGCGAGCGAGGGCTGGCCAGCGACATGTCGTCTCCAAAGGAGGTGGGAAAGGTGGTTACGGTAGTGGAAACCACCGACGCCTTACAAGCCGAGGCCGCGCCGGTCTGGCGCGGCCTATCGGCGCAGGCCGACGGCGCCTCAGACGCGCGCCGGCGCGGGTAATGGCAGACTCGGCAGGTGCTGATCGAGCAGCGCCAGGCCCTCCTGGAACAGTTGATTGCTGCGCTCGGTCTCCCCCAGCTGGACCAGCAGACGTCCCAGCTCGGCGCAGGTCTGCGGGTGGCGGGCGAAGCTCAGGCTGCTCTCGAAGTACTCCCGCGCCTTGCCCCACAGCTGGTTCTGCAGGCACAGGCGGCCGAGGGCGAGCAGCAGGCTGGCGTCATCTGGATGCTCTTTCAGCCAGCCTTCGGCGGTCTGCAACTGGCGCGCCGGATCGCTGCCGCGCACCAGCCCGTAGAGACTCACGAGCTGGACGTCATAGTGCTGCTTGAGCGCCTTGCGCAGGACCTCCTCGGCCTCCTCCTGCGCGCCCAGCTGGCGCAGCTGCTCGGCATAGGCGGCGACCAGCACGGGATCCTGACGCTGGCCGCTTGGCAGCTGCTGCCAGGCCTGAGTGAGCGGCTGCAGCGCCGCTTCACCACCGTTCAGGCCGGCCTCGCCGGCGACGGCCAGACGCGCACTCCAGGCCTGCCGCTCGAGGGTGGCCAGCTCGTTTTCCGGCAACGCCTTGTGCTTGCGCAATTCCGGAAGCAAGGCGATCAGCGCCGACCAGTCGCCGCGCTGTTGCTGCACCTGCTGCAGCTGGCGCAGCACCTGATGATGCTGCGGATGGCGCTCGCGCATCACCTGCAGGGTTTCCAGCGCCGCGTCCAACTGGCCGCGCGCCTGCTGCAGCTCGGCATGCGCCAGGGCAATGGCCAGCTCGGCCTGCGGTTGGCGCTCCAGCGCGCGTTCCAACAAGGCATCGGCTTCAGCGTCCTCGCCGAGCTGCTGCGCCGCGCGGGCCGCACCGAGGTAATAGATCAGCGGCTGGCGCTCGCCTTCGGCGGCGCGCTTGAGATGGCGCAAGGCACGGGCCCAGCGGCCCTCGGCCAGATCCAGAAAGCCCTGCTCGGCGGCCAGCTGCAGCCGCCGCTGGCGATTGCGCCGCGACCACGGATTGACCACCCCACCGGAAACGAACAGCAGGCGGAACAGCAGACGCAAGGCATACAGCAGCAGCCAGGCCACCGCCAGCAGGGCGAGGAAGGCCCACAGGCTCGACTCGTAGCGAAAGCCCTTGTAGGCGAACAGCACGTAACCGGCATGTTCGCGGACAGCCACCCCGATTAGCGCGGCGGCGGCCAGCAGGACCAGGAGGATCAACACCACGCGCACGCGAGTCCGGGTCATGGCTGGGCTTCCTCCACCGTGGCCGCCGGCGCCGCCGGTTCAGTCGCCTGGCGCGGCGCCTGGCGGCGCAGCAGATACGCCTGCACGGCGGTCAGCGCCGGCCCCAGGTCGGGCATCGCGACCGCCACCGGCCGGTCGATCAACTCGTCGAGGCGCGCACGCAGGGCCTGGCTGTCCGGGTTGTCGGCGTTGAAGCTGGTATCCAGTACGCTGCGCGCCTGTTCCAGCGCTTGCCGATACACCGCGCTCTGACCGTTCAAGGCCGCCCACTGCGCCTGCTCGAGGGCCAAGGTCAAGGCCAGGCGCACCTGGGTCAGGCTCTGCCCGGCAAGCAGCGGGCGGATGTTCTGGTCGGCATCGAAGTCGATGCGGATGTAGCGCGACAAGGCGTCCCACCATTGCGCCCAACGGCTGCTGCCGTCACCCTCGGCGGTCAGGCTGAAGTCGCCGTCGCCCTGGCTGGCGAAGGCCGGCGCCAGGGCATTGAGCTGCGCCGCCTGGGCGCGCAGGGCACCGAGCTGGAGGAACAGGCCGGTGCGGTCCAGTTCGGCCAGGCTGCGCAGGGCCAGCAGGCTCTTGGCCAGTTGCTCGCGGGCGGCGAAGCTGGCCGGGTCGTCCTGATCGCGGAGGATGTCATCGGCGCCCCGCACCAGCACCGTGGCGCTGTTGACGTCCTGCAGGGCCGACAGGCGCAGGCTGGCCAGGCGCAACAGGTGCTCGGCTTCGGCCAGGCGCCAATCCTGGCGGCTGGCGCCGAGCACGGTTTCCAGACGTTTGCTCAGCTGCTGCTGGTCGCCTTGCAACTGGGCGAGCAGGCGCCGGCGCGCTTCCAACTCATCGGCCGTCGGCAGCTGCGTCAGTTGCGCGGCCAACCCCTGCTCGCGCTGGCTGAGCGCCTGCACCTGGCTGCGCGCGTCTTCCAGTTGGCCGAGCTGCTGCTGTGCGCGCGCCTCGAGGTTGTGCATCTGCCAGAGGCCGAAGCCGGCGGCAGCCGCACCAGCGGCGCCGAGCAGCAAGGCGAGGAGCGCCAGACCATTGCCACGGCGCGCGGGCGCTGCGGGCGTTCCCGGAAGCCGTTGCTTGTCGTCTTGGGGAAAGGATGCTTCTTCGCTCACGTATCCGTCCTTTGCATCAGAGGGCTGGTGCGGGCTGTTCCCGCAATGCCGCCAGCAAGGCCGCGGCGCTGGCGCCACGGCAATCCACAACAATCTGGGCCCCGGCCGCGCGCGCCAGTTCGGCGACCCGCGGGCTGGGTACGAACAAGGGTAGCCGCGCCAGCTCGGGCCATGCCGCGGCGGCCAGTTCGCGCAGGTGCTCGAAGCCCTGCCCACTGCTGACCACCAGACCGTTCAGGCGTTCCGCGTCGACCCGCTGCGCCACGGCCTGCGCGGGGTATTCCGGCAGCACGCGGCGATACAGTGGCAGATAGTCGACCGTCACGCCTTGGCCGCGCAAGCAGTCGGCGAGGAACTCTCGGCCACCCTCGCCGCGCAGGATCAACACCCGCGGTGCGGGCACCGCCAGGGCCGCCTGCAGACGCGGCAGCGCCAACAGCGCCTCGCTGTCATCGGCAGCGGCGGGATAGCTGACCTCCAAGCCATAGTCTTCGAGGATCTGCGCGGTGGCGGCGCCGACGCTGAACCAGGCCTGGTGCGCCGGCGGCTGCGGCCAGTAGCGGTCGAGCAGCTCCAGGCCGAGGCGCGCGGCCGGCTTGCTGACGGCGATCACCGCGCAGTAGCGATCCAGCTCGAGAATGGTGGCGCGCTGCTCGGCGCTTTCCGCCAGCGGCTGGATGTCGAGCAGCGGCAGGCTGCTGCTGAACACACCCTGCTCGGCCAGGCTGGCGGCCAGCGCCGCGCACTCGTCGGCCGGGCGCGTCAGCAGCAGGCGCCAGGCCGTCACGGGTGGTCGACCTCGCCGTAGACCCCCTCGAGAATGGCGGCGGCGCCCTGCGCCAGCAGATCCTCGGCGACGCGCACACCGAGTGCTTCGGCCTCGCTCGCCGGGGCATGCGCCTCGGCGCGCAGCAGCAGGCCGCCATCCGGCTGACCGACCAGGCCGCGCAGCCACAGCTGCTCGCCGTCCAGCTCGGCATAGCAGGCGATTGGCACTTGGCAGCCGCCATTCAGACGCTTGTTCAGGGCGCGCTCGGCGCTCACCCGCAGCGCGGTATCGCGGTGATGCAGCGGCGCCAGGAGGGCGTGGATCTCACTGTCGGCGCTGCGGCACTCGATGCCCACCGCGCCCTGGCCACCGGCCGGCAGGCTGTCGGCGACGCTGAGCGCGGAGCGGATGCGCGCCTCGAAGCCGAGGCGGATCAGCCCGGCGGCGGCGAGGATGATGGCGTCGTAGTCGCCGGCATCCAGCTTGGCCAGGCGGGTGTTGACGTTGCCGCGCAGGAACTGGATCCGCAGGTCCGGCCGGCGGGCCAGCAGTTGGGCCTGGCGGCGCAGGCTGGAAGTGCCGACCACGCTACCGGCGGGTAGCTCGTCGAGGCTGGCGTAGGTGTTGGAGACGAAGGCATCGCGCGGGTCTTCGCGCTCGCAGATGCAGTACAGGCCGAGCCCGGCGGGAAAATCCATCGGCACGTCCTTCATCGAGTGCACGGCGATGTCCGCCTCATTCTCCAGCAGCGCGGTTTCCAGCTCCTTGACGAACAGGCCCTTGCCGCCGATTTTCGCCAACGGCGCATCGAGCAGCTTGTCGCCGCGGCTGACCATAGGCACCAGGCTGACCCGCAGGCCGGGATGGGCCTGCTCGAGACGGGCTTTGACGTATTCGGCCTGCCAGAGGGCCAGGGCACTTTTGCGGGTGGCGATGCGGATTACGCGGGACATGATCACTTCCGGGAGCGGGACTTACGGAAATGATAACAGGCCAGCCGACCTCAGGCGCAGCGGCCCGGCCGGCGCCGCGCGGACGTTGGCCTAGGGTCTGTTGACGTTTCGTCGCGAACCGCGTTGCCGCGCAACCCGCAGGGACGGGCCTGTTTTTGCGCGGCGCGTCGTTGCTCGACGCTCATTTGGAACGACCAAACTTCACGTCTCGCGCCTAGCCCCGCGCAAAAACAGGCTCCGTCGCGGCCGTGACGAAACGTCAACAGACCCTAGAGATTCTGCATCAGCTTGCGCACGCCGGCGACATGCCGGCGACTGACGATCAGCGCATCGCCATTGAAGCCCTTGAGGTACAGCTGGAAATGCCCGAGCGGTGTGCGCTGCAAGCGCTCGATACGCTCGCGGGCGACCAGCGCGTTGCGGTGGATGCGCACGAAGCGGTCGCCGAACTCGTCCTCCAGCGCCTTCAGCGGCTCGTCCAGCAGCACCTCGCCGCCCTCGTGGCGCAGGGTCACGTACTTGTGGTCGGCGATGAAATAGAGCACCTGATCCAGCGGCACCAACTCGATGCCTTTGCGTGTACGCGCGCTGATATGGCTGCGCGGGCCTTGACCGGTTTCCGCCGCCGGCCGGGTCAGCGCCGCCAGCTGCACGCGGTTCGGCCGTTCGGCTTTTTTCAACGCCTCGGCCAGATTTTCCGCGCGCACCGGTTTGACCAGATAGCCGACCGCGCTGACCTGGAAGGCTTCGAGGGCGAACTCATCATGGGCGGTGCAGAAAATCACCGCCGGCGGCGCTTCGCGCTCACACAACTTGGCCGCGACTTGCAGGCCATCCAGGCCGGGCATGCGGATGTCCAACAGAACGACATCCGGCTTCAGGCTGTCGATCAGCGTCAACGCCTCTTCGCCATTGCTGGCGCCAGGCTCCAGGACGCGGTAACCCTCGAGTTCGCCGACCATGCGGCTGAGGCGCTCGCGGGCTAATGGTTCGTCATCGGCAATCAGGACATTCATAGTGCTCTGGCTTCCTGCGTGAGTCTCGCACAAGGATAGCGTAGACAGGTGAAGTGGCGCCCGTCACGGCGATCCACGCTCAGACTCGCGCGCGGCCCGAAAAGTGCCGCGAGGCGCGCGTCAATATTCACCAGCGCCTGCTGCGTACCACGCGACGGTTGACGACTGCCGCCTTCGTCATAGGGGTTGCTGACGCAGAGCAGAAACACCCCCTCCGTATATTCGGCCTCGACCCGCACCAGACCGCCCTCGATGCGCGGCTGAATGCCATAGATCAAGGCATTCTCCAGCAACGGCTGCAGCGTCAGCTGCGGAATCGGCAGGTCCGCGGGCACGCCCTCGACCTGCCACTCCAACTGTAGCCGCTCGCCCAGCCGATACTGCTCGATCGACAGGTAGCGCTGGCTCAGCGCCAGCTCCTCGCTCCAGGGCACCAGGCTGCCCGGTTTGGCCAGGCTGGCGCGAAACAGATCGGACAGATCCAGTACCGCCTGCTCGGCCTTGTGCGGATCGACCACCACCAGACTGGCGATGCTGTTCAGGCTGTTGAACAGGAAGTGCGGGCGAATCCGCGCCTGCAGCGACTCGATGCGCGCCCGCAGTTCGGCCTGTTGCTGGCGGCGCCATTGGCTCTGCAGATAGAAGTAGCGTAGCAGCAGCGCCGACATGATCAGGCTGATCAGGCCGTGGCGCAGGTACAGGTTGAGTTCGCCACTGCCCGGCAGTGGACCGCCGAGATCGTAGTAGTCGGCGACGGCGGTGCAGCCGAGCGCCAGCAGCAGCACGATCAGGCAGCACAGCAAGCCGGCATGACCCGCACGCAGGCGCGACAGCAACGGGCGCAGGCGACACAGCAGGGCGGCCGAAAGCAGCACGTTCCACTGCACGAACAGCGAAGTCAGGGCCAGGCGCACCCAGTTGAAGCCCGGCTGCATCGGTTCGGCCAGCACCAGTGCCAGCACCAGCAGCTCGGCGAGCAACACCAGCACCAGCAGTGCCTCGGGCAGGCACAGCTCGGGCAGGAAGAAGTCGTCGTTGGGCGCCGCGGTGTTTTGGTTTGGGGTCGGGTCGATTCGCATCCGCGCAGTTTCCGCATGGCCGGGCGAGGCGGCAAGGTGGCCGGCTCGGCTAATCCACAATAAAAGCACTGAAATAACCAACAGTGCTAAAAATTGTGAGCAAACCAAGGCTTGCGTTGCATTCATGCCCGGCGGCAGACGACAACGCGCCACGCCGCCTTTGCCGTCGAGCCTGTTATTATTCGCCCCACGTTATCCGCCACGCCGGCCGCCGCCCGCGGCCTGCCCGTTCCATGCGCACCAGCCGAGCGAATCCCATGAGCAGCGAAAAAACCAACCAGTCCTGGGGCGGCCGCTTCAGCGAACCCGTCGACGCCTTCGTCGCCCGCTTCACCGCCTCCGTCGATTTCGACCAGCGCCTGTACCGCCACGACATCATGGGCTCGATCGCCCACGCGACCATGCTGGCCAAGGTCGGCGTACTCACCACCGATGAGCGCGACGCCATCGAGGCCGGGCTGAAGCTGATCCAGAGCGAGATCGAGACCGGCACCTTCGGCTGGCGCGTCGACCTGGAAGACGTGCACATGAACATCGAGGCACGCCTGACCGACCGCATCGGCGTCACCGGCAAGAAGCTGCACACCGGCCGCTCGCGCAACGACCAGGTGGCCACCGACATCCGCCTGTGGCTGCGCGACGAGATCGACCTGATCCTCGCCGAAATCAGCCGCCTGCAGCAGGGCCTGCTGGAGCAGGCCGAGCGTGAAGCCGAGACCATCATGCCCGGCTTCACCCACCTGCAGACCGCCCAGCCGGTGACCTTTGGCCATCACCTGCTGGCCTGGTTCGAAATGCTCAGCCGCGATTACGAGCGCCTGGTCGACTGCCGCAAGCGGGTCAACCGCATGCCGCTCGGCTCGGCGGCCCTGGCCGGCACCACCTACCCGATCCAGCGCGAGATCACCGCGCAGCTGCTCGGCTTCGACGCGGTCGGCGGCAACTCGCTGGACGGCGTGTCCGATCGCGACTTCGCCATCGAGTTCTGCGCTGCCGCCGCGCTGGCGATGATGCACCTGTCGCGCTTCTCCGAAGAGCTGGTGCTGTGGACATCCGCGCAGTTCCAGTTCATCGACCTGCCGGATCGCTTCTGCACCGGCTCCTCGATCATGCCGCAGAAGAAGAACCCCGACGTGCCGGAGCTGGTGCGCGGCAAGAGCGGCCGGGTGTTCGGCGCGCTGATGGGCCTGCTGACCCTGATGAAGGGCCAGCCGCTGGCCTACAACAAGGACAACCAGGAAGACAAGGAACCGCTGTTCGACGCCGCCGACACCCTGCGCGATTCGCTGCGCGCCTTCGCCGACATGATCCCGGCGCTCAAGCCCAAGCGCGACGTGATGCGCGAAGCGGCGCGTCGCGGTTTCTCCACCGCCACCGACCTGGCCGACTATCTGGTGCGCAAGGGCCTGCCGTTTCGCGATTGCCACGAGATCGTCGGCCACGCGGTGAAATACGGCGTCGACAGCGGCAAAGACCTGGCCGAGATGAGCCTCGCCGAGCTGCGCCAGTTCAGCGACCAGATCGGCGACGACGTGTTCGCCGTGCTGACCCTGGAAGGCTCGGTCAACGCCCGCGACCATATCGGCGGCACCGCGCCGAATCAGGTGCGTGCGGCGGTGGCACGCGGCAAGGCACTGTTGGCTAGCCGCTGAGGCTGTGCCGCCCCTCTCCCGCTTGCGGGAGAGGGGACTACCCACCGACCGCCGAGTCCCGCCATGAGCCTGCATATCCGCCCCGCCACCCCTGCAGACGCCGCGCTGATCCTGCGCTTCATCACCGATCTGGCCATCTACGAGAAGGCCGAGCACGAGGTGCAGACCGACGTCGCCGGCATCCGGGCCAGCCTGTTCGCCAGCGGCTCCACCAGCCATGCGCTGATCTGCGAGCAGGACGGCCAGCCGATCGGCTACGCGGTGTACTTCTTCAATTACTCGACCTGGCTGGGCAAGCACGGCCTGTATCTGGAAGACCTCTACATCCGCCCCGAGGCACGCGGCCTGGGTGCCGGCAAGGCGCTGCTGCGGCACCTGGCACAGCTTGCGGTGGCGCGCGGCTGCGGCCGCTTCGAATGGTCGGTGCTGGACTGGAACGCGCCGGCCATCCAGTTCTATCAAGCCATCGGCGCCCGCCCGCAGGACGAGTGGGTGCTCTACCGTCTGACCGGCGACGCGCTCACCCGCTTCGCCAGCGGACAGGATTAAGGAGATCCACCCATGACCGACCAGAACGACCGCGACGACGAAGCCTTCGCCGAAGCCACCCTCACCCAGGCCATCGAGAATCAGCTGGAAACCGGCAATCCGCCGGCCGCCCAGGCTGTCTTCAACAAGCTGACCCTGGTCGGCTACGCGCGCGAGGAAATCCTCCAGCTGATGGCCCTGGTGCTGGCCCACGAGATCGACGCCATGCTCGAGGCCGACCGGCCGTTCGACAGCGCCTGGTACGAGCAGGCCCTGCGCGCCCTGCCGGAGCTGCCGGGCGAGGCCGCCGAGAGCGACGACGCCTGAGTTTTCCCCCGCCGCGGCAGCGACGCGGCTACACTGCAGGAACCCGCCGCCGGCTGGCGGCGCGGCGCAGGCCGACCCATCCGGGTCCGGCCGACAATCATAAGAATCGGGAGCGACCATGGCCTTTACCCCTGAGCTGATTGCCGAACTGGAAATCCTCGCGCTGTACAACCTGGACAACACCCAAGAAGGCATCAAGGTCCACAACAACGCCAATCCCAAGGCCCAAGGCGCCATCAGCCGCCTGTACCGCAAGGGCCTGGTCAACCAGCCCGATGGCGGCTATCTGACCAGTCTCGGCCTGGACGCCGCCGAGCATGCCCAGGTGCTGCTGACCATCCTCAGCGCCGAGCCCGCGCACTCAAGCTAAGCCACCTTCGCGCCGATACAGCGAGCACAGCCTGCCCCGCCGTCCGCGACGGCTGCTAGGCTGTGCCACCCCCACTGCTCGGCCCGCACCATGACCCACCGCGAAGAAATCCGCCCGGACATCGACGACGGCATCGACCGTAAGGTCCTGGCGCAGCTGCGCGCGCGCTTTCTCCGGGTCAACGGCGGGCGCCTGCAGCGGGCCATGCAGGCGCTGTCGACGCGCCAGCAACTGGTGCTCAAGCTGCTGCCGCTGCTGCTGCATGTGAACCACCCACTGCTGCCCGGCTATGTCTCCGCGACCACCCCGGCCGGCCTGTGCGGCTACGAGCCGGATGCCGACACCCTCGCCGAAGCCCAGCGCCTGACCCGCTCGTTCACCTACAAGGCCCGCCGCGGCCACCCAGCGCTGCCGCTCCACGGCCTGTTCCTGATGGGCAGCCTGGGCACCGTGGCGCAGGCCGAGCTGAGCGACATGGACCTGTGGGTCTGTCACGCCCCGGAGCTGGACGCCCAGGCGCTGGCCGAGCTGCGCAGGAAGTGCGACTTGCTGGAAAGCTGGGCCGCCAGCCAGGGCGCCGAGGCGCACTGCTTCCTGGTCGATCCGGCGCGCTTCACCGCCGGCGCCCGCGAGGCGCAGCTGAGTTCCGACGACTGCGGCACCACTCAGCATTACCTGCTGCTCGACGAGTTCTACCGCACCGCGATCTGGCTCGGCGGGCGCACGCCGCTGTGGTGGCTGGTGCCAGTGTACGAGGAGGCGCGCTACGCCGAGTACTGCCACACGCTGCTGTCCAAGCGCTTCGTACGCGCCGACGAGGTGCTCGACCTCGGCCATCTGGCGCAGATTCCGCCGGGCGAGTTCATCGGCGCCGGCATGTGGCAGCTGTACAAGGGCATCGAGTCGCCCTACAAGTCGGTGCTCAAGCTGCTGCTCACCGAGGTCTACGCCAGCGAGCATCCGCGGGTCGAATGCCTGGCGCTGCGCTTCAAGCAGGCGGTGTTCGCCAACCGCCTCGACCTCGACGAGCTCGACCCCTATGTGATGGTCTACCGCCGCCTGGAGGAATACCTCGACGCACGCGGTGAACGCGAGCGCCTCGAACTGATCCGCCGCTGCCTGTACCTGAAGGTCAATAAGAAACTCAGCAGCCCGCCGCGCAACCGGCGCAAGAGCTGGCAACGCCTGCTGCTCGAACGCCTGACCGGCGCCTGGCAGTGGGACGCCCGCCAGCTGGCGACGCTCGACAGCCGCAGCCAGTGGAAGGTGCGCCAGGTCGGCGCCGAGCGGCGCCTGCTGGTCAACGAGCTGACCTACAGCTACCGCTTCCTCTCCCAGTTCGCCCGCAGCCAGCAGGCCGTCAGTTCGCTCAACAGCCGCGACCTCGGCGTACTCGGCCGACGTCTGTACGCGGCCTTCGAGCGCAAGGCCGGCAAGGTCGAATTCATCAACCCGGGGATCGCCCCCGACCTCGGCGAGGACAGCCTCACCCTGGTCCACTGCGCGAATGTAGATAATCCCCAGGACAGCCAGTGGGCACTGTTCCACGGCAACCTCAACGCCCAGGAATGGCCGGACTTCGCCCCGCTGAAACGCACGCGCGCGTTGATCGAGCTGCTCGCCTGGTGCCATCGCAACGGTGTGATCGACGCCAGCACGCGCTTGTCGCTGCACCCGGGCGGCAGCGACCTCGGCGAGTTCGAGCTGAACAACCTGCTGAGCAGTCTGCAGCAGGCCATCCCGCTGCCGCTGCCGCCGGTGGCGGAAAGCGCCCTGCTGCAGGCCAACGCGCCGCGCGAAGTGCTGTTGCTGGTCAACGTCGGTCGCGACCCGCTGCGCCAGCACAGCCAGATGAATGTGCACATGACCAGCGAGCGCACCGACGCCCTGGGCTATGCCGGGGTGCGCGACAACCTGGTGCTGAGCCTCGACCAGGTCAGCCTGAACAGCTGGAACGAACTCTTGGTCAACCGCTACGACGGCCCGCACGCATTGCTCGACTGCCTGCGCGACTACCTCAACAGCCTGCCGGCCGACGGGCCCCGCCCGCGCCTGCGGGTGCGCTGTTTCTGCCGCAATCGCGCCACGGCGATCGCCGAACGGGTCGAGCAACTGTTCGCCGACGTGCTCGCCAACTTCAGCGGCGCGCAGCGCGACCGCTACCTGCTGCAGGTACAGCAGCGCTACCACCTGCTGGAGCTGAGCCCCGGCCAGGTCAGCCATACCGCGCTGGACAACCTGCCGGCGCTGCTCGACCAACTCGGCACGGCACGCCCCGGCTACAGCCCGCTGCGCCTCGACCGCCACGCGCTGGAGGGCGAGGACCTGGCGCTGATCCTGCCGCTCGGCCGCGCCGATTGCCTGCAGGTGTTCTACCGCCTGCACGGCGACCAGGCCGAGTTGACCGTGCTCGACGAGCACAATGCGCTGTGGCGCCAACGCCTGCCGTTCCACGATGAACAGAGCCTCTTGACCCCCTTGCAGCGTTTCCTGCAGTCGCTGCTGTATCGGCGCAACGCCATGCTGGCGCTGGACGAGCCGCTGCCACCGGCTCCGCTGGACGTGCTCTATTACCAGGTGCTGCCGGCCGCGCCGCAGCGCGCCCTGCGCCTCGAACCGCGCACCGCGCCCGAGGCCGCGGTCAGCCACCCGTTCTACGACGTGCAGGCCATCGTCGAGCCGCACGAGGGCAGCCGCGCCCAGGTCACCCTGTACTGCAACCACCGCGAATTCTCCGAACTGGAATACGGCGCCGATCTCTATCACGCCGTGGCCCGCCACATCCTCGCCCAGCGCAGCGGCAATGCGCGCTACCCCTGCTACCTCACCGACCTCGACCTGTCGCGGGTGCTCGGTGGCGGGCAGATCCAGAGCATTCACTACCTGCATTACAAGGCGCGCCTGGAAACGGCGCTGAACCAGGCGCTGCAGAACGCCTAATGTCCGGCCTGTAGGTTGGGTTGAGCGCAGCGATAGCCAACGCGGTGTATCAGGACGATTGATGGGTATCGCGTTGCTCAACTTATCCTACGAGTTGCGCCGTGAACCTCAGCGCCGGTATTCGCCGGCCGCTTCGGGCTGATACTCGACGTCGAGCAGGGTCAGCCTGATGGTCTTGCCGGCCGGGCCCGGCCAGTCGATGTGCTGGCCGACCGACAGGCCGAGCAGCGCGCTGCCGACCGGCGCGAGGATCGACACCGTGCCCTCGCCGCCGGCGTCCTGCGGGTAGACCAGGGTCAGGTGGTATTCCCTGCCGCTGTTGTCGTCGCGGCAGTAGACCCGCGAGTTCATCGTCACCACCCCGGCAGGCACCTCATCGAGGCCCACCACCTGGGCCCGCGCCAACTCCTGCTCCAGCGCCAGGGCACCGGGGCCGAATTCCTCCAGGCTGTCGAGCAGACGTTCCAGGCGTTGCAGGTCAAGGCGGGTGATGGTGATCGACGTTGTGTTGCTCATGATGAAGGCCATTCTCCTGGCGACGGACACAGAAAAAGCACAGCCCCCACCGGGCAGGCCGTGTGAAAACGTCGGATAACCGAGCGCTATGGTGTTCACACGGTCTGCGAAGACGGGGGGTTTCGCGCGATTGGGTATAGCCCGACCGTAGCACAGCCGGACAAATAAACAATACTGGCCAGTCCGTCGGCGCCGATCGGCTCAGCCGAGGCGTTGGCCTAGGCGCGCCTGCGCCAGCCGGCAGATCTGCCGCCGGCGCTCGTTGTCGGCCGCGCTCCACTCGCGGATCTCCGCCAGCGAGCGGCCGCAACCGAGGCAGATGTCCTGGCGCTCGAGGCAGCACTGGCGGCGGCAGGGCGACGCCACGGGCGCCGGCGCCGCCTCAGAGCTCGTCGAACTCAAGCGACTCACCGCTCTGCTCGAAGGTGATGCGCGCCAGCATCTCGCCCAGCAGCTCGTCGCTGCTGTCGCACACCCAGCGCTCGCTGGCCGGGTCGTAGTCGAAGTGGAAACCGCCGGAACGCGCCGCCAGCCACAGCTGGCGGATCGGCTCCTGGCGGCTGAGGATCAACTGCGTGCCGTTGGCGAAGCGCACGGTCAGCACCCCGGCAGAGTTTTCCAGATCGAGGTCCAGGTCGCTGTCATCGAAAATGTCTTCCACAGCCTGCTGGGCAGCATCGACCAGATCGTGGAAACGGGCTTCGCTCAAACTCATCGGGTGACACCTCAAAAGGGCTATTCGGTAGCGGCGAGTTCATTCGCCTGAAGGGGTCGGCGGCAAGCTCAGGCTGCGCCGGTATTCGGCCGGGCTCTGCCCGGTCCAGCGCTTGAACGCGCGGGCCAGCGAGCCGGGTTCGCTGAAGCCGACGAAGAAGGCGATGTCGGCCAGCTCCAGCGCCGGGTCACGCAGATAATGCAGCACCAGCAGCTGGCGCGTCTCGTCGACCAACTGACTAAAGGATAACCCGGCCTCGCGCAGGCGGCGCTGCAAGGTGCGCGGGCTCAGTTGCAACTGCTGCGCCAGACGCTCGAGGTCGGGCCCCTGTTCGGCCAACTGGCGCGCCAGCGGCAGACGCGCGCGATCGAGCACGCTGTGGCCCTGCCGCAGTTCGCGCAGCAAGCGCTCGGCATAGGCATCCAGCGGGCCGCGCACCAGCGCATCGGCCTGGCCGAGCGGCGCGGCGAGCAGACGCTTGGGGAACACCAATGCGTTGTCGGCCTGGCCGAACAGCACCGGACAGCGGAACAGGCGCCGGTGCTCGGAAGTATCGGCAGGCGCCGCATGCTGGAAGCGTACCTCGGTCGGCGGCTCGTCCAGGCCGCTGATCCAATGGCCGAAGGTGACCCAGCCGGCCAGGGTTTCCTCGCTGGTCTGGCGCTGCTGCAGGGCCAGCAAGGGCTGCCAGCTGTGCGCGACCTGGGCTTCCTGACCGGCCCGCGGCGGCTCGTCGGCGAGGTCGACGCGGCCGAGATTGCCCACCAGCGCGGCATAGCGCGCCTGGCGATGCAGGGCGTCGCCGAGGGTCGCACAACTCATCAGCAGATAGCCGAGCACGCCGTAATAGCCGGGGCGCACCGCCTCGCCGAGGTGCAGGCCGAGCTGCTCGTCGCCGGTCAGGCTGACGCCCAGGCCGAGCAGCTTGAGGTAAGTGCTGGCGGCGATGCGCTGGTCGCGCTGGCCGAGAATCGCCGGACTCAGCTGGGCCTCGGCGAGCAGCGTCGCCGGCGCGATGCCCTGGCGCTGCAGGTAATCCACCAGCCCCTGCAGGTAGGCGACCGAAACCGAACTGACCAACGTGGCGGGACTGTCCATCGCAACTCCTGAGTGACTCCGCGGCTCCTCGCCGCGCCCCGCCAGCCCCGGCAAAGCCGCGCCGGACGGGAGCCGCGGCGCATAGGCAAGGCGCCGGGGGGTCGGTATACTCCGGCGCAATTCACGCTTTTACAAGGATTTCGCCATGAAGCGCCTGCTGCTTCCCTTCCTCGTCCTTGCCGTCCTTGGCGGCGCGCTCGCCGGCTGCGGCCAGAAAGGCCCGCTGTATCACCCGGGCGACGAAAAAGCCGCGAAACAACACGAAAAAGACGTCTACGAATTCTAAAGGAGGCATCTAGATGGAGGCCTTCAACTACCGCGACGGCACCCTGTTCGCGGAGGGCGTGGCGTTGTCCACCATTGCCGAGCGCTTCGGCACCCCGACTTACGTTTACTCGCGCGCCCATATCGAGGCGCAGTTCCGTGCCTATGCCGAGGCCCTGGCCGGCCTGCCGCATCTGGTCTGCTTCGCGGTCAAAGCCAACTCCAACCTCGGCGTGCTGAATGTCCTGGCGCGCCTCGGTGCCGGCTTCGACATCGTCTCCCGCGGCGAGCTGGAGCGCGTGCTGGCGGCCGGCGGCGAACCTTCCAAGATCGTCTTCTCCGGCGTCGGCAAGACCCGCGACGACATGCGTAGGGCGCTGGAAGTGGGCGTGCACTGCTTCAACGTCGAGTCCAGCGTCGAGCTCGAGCGCCTGCAACAGGTCGCCGCCGAACTCGGGGTCAAGGCGCCGGTGTCGCTGCGGGTCAACCCGGACGTCGATGCCGGCACCCACCCCTACATCTCCACCGGCCTCAAGGAAAACAAGTTCGGCATCGCCATCGCCGACGCCGAGGCGGTCTACGCCCGTGCCGCCGAGCTGGCGAACCTGGAAGTGGTCGGCGTCGACTGCCACATCGGTTCGCAGCTGACCAGCCTGCCGCCGTTCCTCGATGCCCTCGAGCGCCTGCTCGGGCTGATCGACCGCCTGGCCGCGCGCGGCATCCACATCCGCCACCTCGACCTCGGCGGCGGTCTCGGCGTGCGCTACCACGACGAGAACCCGCCGCTGGCCGGCGACTACATCGCCGCCGTGCGCGAGCGCATCCAGGGCCGAGACCTGGCCCTGGTGTTCGAGCCGGGCCGCTTCATCGTCGCCAACGCCGGCGTGCTGCTGACCCAGGTGGAATACCTCAAGCACACCGAGCACAAGGACTTCGCCATCGTCGATGCGGCGATGAACGACCTGATCCGCCCGGCGCTGTACCAGGCCTGGATGGACGTGGTGGCGGTACAGCCACGCGACGCCGCGCCGCGTGCCTACGACATAGTCGGGCCGATCTGCGAAACCGGCGACTTCCTGGCCAAGAACCGCCAGCTGGCGCTGGCCGAAGGCGACCTGCTGGCCGTGCGCTCGGCCGGTGCCTACGGCTTCGTCATGAGTTCCAACTACAACACCCGCGGCCGCGCCGCCGAGGTGCTGGTGGATGGTGAACAGGCCCACGAGGTGCGCCGCCGCGAACCCCTTGCGGAACTCTATGCCGGCGAAAGCCTGCTGCCGCAGTGAGGGTGCAGCCATGCTATTACGCTTCACCAAGATGCACGGCCTCGGCAACGACTTCATGGTCCTCGACCTGATCAGCCAGCACGCGCACATCCTGCCCAAGCATGCCAAGCAGTGGGGCGACCGCCACACCGGCATCGGCTTCGACCAGCTGCTGCTGGTCGAGGCGCCGAACAACCCGGACGTCGACTTCCGCTACCGCATCTTCAACGCCGACGGCTCGGAAGTGGAGCAGTGCGGCAACGGCGCGCGCTGCTTCGCCCGTTTCGTGCAGGACAAGCGCCTGACGGTGAAGAAGCAGATCCGCGTCGAGACCAAGAGCGGCATCATCGAGCTGAACGTGCGTAACGACGGCCAGATCACCGTCGACATGGGCGCGCCGCGGCTTGCGCCGCAACAGATCCCGTTCCAGGCCGACGCCGAGGCGCTCAGCTACCACGTCGGGGTCGGCGCGCAGACGGTCGAACTGGCCGCCGTGTCGATGGGCAACCCGCATGCGGTGCTGCGCGTCGAGGACGTCGACCAAGCGCCGGTGCATGAACTGGGGCCGCAGCTGGAGCACCATCCGCGCTTCCCGCAGCGGGTCAACGTCGGCTTCCTCCAGGTCGTCAACCGCCAGCAGGCCAAGCTGCGCGTCTGGGAACGCGGCGCCGGGGAGACCCAGGCCTGCGGCACCGGCGCCTGCGCGGCGGCGGTGGCGGCGATCCGCCAGGGCTGGATGGACTCGCCGCTGCAGCTGGAACTGCCCGGCGGCAAGCTGGCCATCGAGTGGGCAGGCCCGGGGCAGCCGGTTATGATGACCGGACCCGCCGTTCGCGTGTTTGAAGGACAGGTTCGCCTATGACCGACCAGCGCCAGGATCCGCCCGCGCCACTCGACTCCGCCAGCGTCGTCGCCTATCTGCGCCAGCATCCGGAGTTCTTCGTCGATCACGAGGAGCTGATCCCCGAGCTGCGCATCCCGCACTCGCCGGGCGAGGCGGTGTCGCTGGTGGAACGCCAGGTCAAGCTGCTGCGCGAGCGCAACATTGAGATGCGCCATCGTCTGTCGCAGCTGATGGACGTGGCCCGCGACAACGACCGCCTATTCGACAAGACCCGCCGCCTGGTGCTCGACCTGCTCGACGCCACCAGCCTGGAGGAAGTGGTCGGCGCCGTGGAAGATAGCCTGCGCCATGAGTTCCAGGTCGCGCATGTCGGCCTGATCCTGTTCAACGACAGCCCGCAGCCGGTCGGCCGCTGGGTCAGCAGCGCCGAGGCGCACCAGGCCATCGGCGGCCTGCTGGCCGGCGGCAAGACCGTCTGCGGCGTGTTGCGCAGCCAGGAGCTGGAATTCCTCTTCGGCGCCGAAGCGGTGGCCCAGGTCGGCTCCGCCGCGGTGGTCGCCCTGACTCATCAGGGCCTGCACGGCGTGCTGGCGATTGGCAGCCCGGACCCGCAGCACTACAAGAGCTCGCTCGGCACTCTGTTCCTCGGCTACATCGCCGAAGTCCTCGCCCGCGTGCTGCCGCGCTACGCCATGCCGCTGCGCTCGGTGCGCTAGCCGGCGTAGGATGAGTTGAGCGCAGCGCTAGCCATCGAACCGCGCCCGCCGGGAGCCTCCATGCAAGCTGAACTGGACGCCTATCTCGAACACCTGCGCAGCGAGCGCCAGGTGTCGGCACATACCCTCGACGGCTACCGGCACGACCTGCAGACAGTCCTGACGCTTGCCGAGAAGACCGGCATCGCCACCTGGGCCGCGCTCGATGGCCGCAGCCTGCGCAGCTTCATCGCCCGCCTGCATGCGCAGGGCCAGGCCAGCCGCAGCCTGGCGCGCCTGCTGTCGGCGGTGCGCGGGCTCTACCGCTACCTCAATCGCGAAGGCCACTGCAGCCATGATCCAGCCAGCGGCCTGACTCCGCCCAAGGGCGAACGCCGCCTGCCGCGTACGCTGGATGCCGACCGCGCCAGCCAATTGCTCGACGGCGCGGTCGAGGACGACTTCATCGCCCACCGCGATCAGGCCATCCTCGAGCTGTTCTATTCCTCCGGGCTACGCCTGGCGGAGTTGACCGGATTGAACCTCGAGCAACTGGATCTCGCCGCCGGCCTGGTCGAGGTGCGCGGCAAGGGCAACAAGGTGCGCGTGCTGCCAGTCGGCAGCAAGGCCCGCCAGGCGCTGAATGACTGGCTGCCGTTGCGTGCCCTGAGCAACCCCAGCGATGGCGCGGTGTTCGTCAGCCAGCAGGGCCGCCGCCTCGGCCCGCGGGCGATCCAGTTGCGCGTGCGGCAGGCCGGGGTGCGCGAACTCGGCCAGCACCTGCATCCACACATGCTGCGCCACAGTTTCGCCAGCCATATGCTGGAATCCTCCCAGGACCTGCGTGCCGTGCAAGAGCTGCTCGGCCACGCCGACATCGCCACCACGCAGATCTACACCCATCTGGATTTCCAGCACCTGGCCAAGGTCTACGACAGCGCCCACCCACGGGCCAAACGCCGCAGCAGTGAGTCCGAATGAGCATCCGCCTGATCACCTTCGACCTCGACGACACCCTGTGGGACAACCGCCCGGTTATCCTCGGCGCGGAAGCCGCGATGCGCGACTGGCTGACCCGGCATGCGCCGCTGCTGGCCGCCCTGCCGGTCGAGCATTTGTGGGGCATCCGCAGCCAGCTGCTGGCGGCCGAACCGGCGCTCAAACACCGCCTCAGCGAACTGCGCCGGCGTACCCTGCTGCAGGCCCTGCAAGGCGTCGGCTATTACCCCGCTGAGGCCAAGGACCTGGCCGAAGGCGCCTTCCAGGCGATGCTCCACGCCCGCCATCGCATCACCCTGTATCCGGACACCGTGTCGACCCTGGAACTGCTCGCCACCCGCTATCACCTCGGGGTGATCACCAACGGCAACGCCGACGTGCGCCGCCTGGGCCTGGCCGATTACTTCCAGTTCGCCCTGTGCGCCGAGGAACTCGGCATCGGCAAGCCCGACCCGCACCCGTTCCAGGAGGCCCTGCGCCGTGTCGGCGTCAGCGCCCAACAGGCGGTGCATATCGGCGACCACCCGGGCGACGACATCGCCGGCGCCCGTGCCGCCGGCCTGCGCGCGATCTGGTTCAACCCCGAGGGCAAGGAGTGGGGCGACGACCGGCCGCCGGATGCGCAGATCCGCAGCCTCGGCGAATTGCCGGCGCTGTTGATGAACTGGGGCTGAGCACGCACCGGCACGGGCAGCACAGCCCCCCTCCCAGTCGACACTTCGCCAGGCTGGAGCGCCCTTTCCCGAGCAGATGATAGAATCCGCCAGCCGCAAGCCTTGCACGCTGACCAATCCTTGACCTGACCCAGGCGCTTGGTGAGCAAAGCACGGGCTGACCCGTTGGGATTCCATCGAGCACACATGAGTACACCCATGACTTCCCGCATCCTCGTCACCGGTGGCGCCGGCTTTATTGGCTCGGCAGTGGTTCGCCATCTAATTGCCAACACCAGCGCTGAAGTCGCCAACCTCGACAAGCTGACCTACGCCGGCAATCTGGAGTCGCTGGCCAACGCGGCCGACTCGTCGCGCTACCGTTTCTACCCGGTGGATATCTGTGATGCCGTGGCGCTGGATAAGGTTTTCACCGAATTCCAACCCGATGCCGTGATGCACTTGGCCGCCGAATCCCATGTGGATCGCTCCATCGACGGCCCCGCCGAATTTATCCAGACCAATATCCTCGGCACCTACAGCCTGCTGGAAGCGGCGCGTGCTTATTGGAACGGCCTGAATGGCGAGCGCAAGGCCAGCTTCCGCTTCCACCACATATCCACCGACGAGGTGTACGGCGACCTGGAGGGCACGGATGATCTGTTCAGCGAAACCACACCCTACTCGCCCAGCTCGCCCTACTCGGCCTCCAAGGCCAGTTCCGACCATCTGGTGCGTGCGTGGCAGCGCACCTATGGGCTGCCGGTGCTGATCACCAATTGTTCAAACAACTACGGGCCGTATCACTTCCCGGAAAAACTCATCCCGCATGTGATCCTCAACGCCCTGCACGGCAAGCCGCTGCCGGTGTATGGCGACGGCTCGCAGATTCGCGACTGGCTGTATGTCGAGGACCACGCAAGGGCGCTGGTGGAAGTGGTGACCCGTGGCCAGGTCGGCGAGACCTACAACATCGGCGGGCACAACGAGAAGCGCAATCTCGAGGTAGTGGAGACGATTTGCGAATTGCTGGATGAGTTGGTGCCCATGGCCGGCACGGATGATCGCGAGCAAGCTCGCTCCTACAAAGAGCTGATTACCTTCGTGACGGACCGCCCCGGCCACGATCGGCGCTATGCCATCGATGCCTCGAAGATCGAGCGCGAGCTGGGCTGGGTGCCGCAGGAAAGCTTCGAGAGCGGCCTGCGCAAGACGGTGCAGTGGTACCTGGATAATCGTGAGTGGTGGCAGCGGGTGTTGAGCGGCGATTACCGCCTGGGACGTTTGGGAGAGCGGGCATGAAAGGCATCATCCTGGCCGGCGGCTCCGGCAGCCGTCTGCACCCCATTACCCGGGGGGTGTCGAAGCAGCTGCTGCCGATCTACGACAAGCCGATGATCTATTACCCGCTGTCGGTGCTGATGCTGGCGGGTATCCGCGAGATTCTGGTGATCTCCACCCCCGAGGACTTGCCGAACTTCCGCAAGCTGCTGGGCGATGGTTCGGAGTTCGGCATCGAGCTGAGTTATGCCGAACAGCCGTCCCCGGACGGCCTGGCCCAGGCCTTCCTGATCGGCGAGGAGTTCATCGGCGACAGCAGCGTGTGCCTGATCCTCGGCGACAACATCTTCTACGGCTACGGCTTCAGCGCCATGCTGCGCGAGGCGGCCAGCCGCTCTGCGGGGGCCACGGTATTTGGTTATCACGTCACCGACCCCGAGCGCTTCGGCGTGGTGGAGTTCGATGGCGACGGCAAGGCCATTTCCATCGAGGAAAAACCCCAGCAGCCGAGATCCAACTATGCGGTCACCGGCCTGTACTTCTACGACAACTCGGTGGTGCAGATCGCCAAGCAGGTGCAGCCTTCGGCGCGCGGTGAGCTGGAAATCACCGACGTGAACAACGCCTACCTGCAACGTGGCGACCTGCATGTCAGCTTGCTCGGTCGCGGTTTTGCCTGGCTGGATACCGGTACCCATGAGTCGCTGCTGGAGGCCAGCCACTACGTGCAAACCATCGAAACCCGTCAGGGCCTGAAGGTGGCCTGCCTGGAGGAGATTGCCTACCACCAGGGCTGGCTGTCGGCAGCGCAACTCGGCCGTCAGGCCGAGGCGTTGAGCAAGACCGGCTATGGCCAGTATCTGCTGCGCCTGCTGGCCCAGGAGGCCAAGCCATGAAAGTGATCGAAACGGTGCTGCCGGGTGTGCTGATCATCGAGCCGAAAGTCTTCGGCGATGCCCGCGGCTTCTTCCTGGAGAGCTTCCAGGTGGAACGCTATCGCCAAGCGGGGATCGACCTGCCCTTCGTCCAGGACAACCACTCGCGCTCGCAACGCGGGGTGCTGCGCGGCCTGCACTTCCAGCGCAGCCGGCCGCAGGGCAAGCTGGTCAGCGTCAGCCGCGGCGCGGTGTATGACGTGGCGGTGGACATCGACCCGGCTTCGCCGACCTGCGGCCAGTTCGTCGGCGTCGAACTCAGCGATGACAACCATCGGCAGATGTGGGTGCCGCCGGGTTATGCCCACGGTTTCTGTGTGCTCAGTGAAGTGGCCGATTTCCAGTACAAATGCACCGATTTGTACTTCCCCGCGGATGAGGGCGGGTTGAGCTGGAACGATCCGGACCTGAACATCCCCTGGCCGATCGCCGAGCCGCTGCTGTCCGAGAAGGACAAGCACAATCCCAGCCTGCGCACGCTGCTGGGTCGGGAGGGTTGACGATGCGGGTTCTTGTCACGGGAGCCCGCGGCCAGGTCGGGCATGAGCTGCTGCGCCATGTGCCGGATGGCTTTGCCGCGCAGGGCTTGAGCTCGGCCGAGCTGGATATCAGCGACGCGGCCCAGGTGGCAGAAACCGTCAAGCGCTTGCGCCCGCAGCTGATCATCAACGCCGCGGCCTATACCGCGGTGGACAAAGCGGAAAGCGAGCCCGAGCGCGCCTATGCGGTCAACCGGGATGGCGTCGCCCACCTGGCGCGGGCCGCGGCGGACAGCGGTATCCCGCTCCTGCATATCTCCACCGACTATGTGTTTGCCGGCGACGCCGACCGGCCGTACCGGGAAACCGATCCGACCGCCCCGAGCGGCGTGTATGGCGCCAGCAAGCTGGCCGGCGAACTGGCGCTGGCCGAACACTGCCCGCAGCATCTGGTGCTGCGCACCAGCTGGGTGTTTGGCGCGCACGGCAACAACTTCGTCAAGACCATGCTGCGCCTGGGCCGCGAGCGGGAAGAGCTGGCCGTGGTAGCCGATCAACGCGGCTGCCCGACTTCGGCTGCCAGCATCGCCGCAGCCCTCTGGCAGCTGGCCGGGCAATACCGCAACGCTGGTGCGCTGCGCTGGGGTGTTTATCACTTCAGCGGGGCACCGGCCTGTAGCTGGCATGAGTTCGCCGTGGAAATCTTCCGCCAGGCTCACGCCCTGGGGCTGCTGGCCAGAGCGCCGCGGGTGAAGGCCATCGCGACCCGCGACTACCCGACAGCGGCCAAGCGCCCAGCCTGGTCGGTGCTGGATTGCAGCCAGCTTATCCACAGCCATGGCATTTCCCCAGCCGACTGGCGCCAAGATCTACATCGCGTGCTGCAGGAGCTGGGAGCGCTCGACGCTTAAGTTATCTTCGACCGGATTAGCGCGCCCGGCTCAGCCAAATCGGCTGGTGGCGGGCCGGCTGAGCACCAGACTGTTCAAGCGCACGCGCACTCTAACTCGCGCTGCATGCCCCCATGAAAAAGCCCGCCAAATGGCGGGCTTTTTGCTCTGCATTCGAACCTCAGATGGGCCGGCTGCCGTACTTGCTGTCCGGCTTCTTCGGCGGGTCGGCTACCACGTTGGGCTCAACTTCCTGGACCTTGCCACCGCGGGCGAGGAACTCCTGCATGGCCCGCTCCAGAGCATCGCGCTCTTTCTGCTTGGCCTCGATGCTGGGCAGTTCATCGATGTCCACCGCCGCCTTGGCTTTCTTTCCGGGTTTGACCGGCGCTTCGCCGCTGTCGTCGCTCTCATCTACCTCGGTATCGCCGTCATCGGCAGCTGCCAGCTCCTCGCCGTCGTCCTCGCCGCCACCGTCCAGTTCGTCTTGTTCCAGATCTTCGTCGCTCATGTTCAACCTCATGCCTTGCGAAAGCAGGTTAGTTATAGCCCAGCTACGTACGCTATAGAACGTCGCCGGAAAAATTCAAATGGCCTCGCCATGCAGGGTGGCGAGAACCTGACGCACTCCCGCCTGATCGCAGTGTTCGCCGAGGTAGATGCCTTGCCAGGCACCCAACGCCAGACGCCCGTCCGCCACCGGCAGGCTCAGCTGGCAGCCCAGCAGGCTGGCCTTGAAGTGCGCCGGCAGGTCGTCCGGGCCTTCGTCGTTGTGCTCGTAACCGGGAGCCTCTTGCGGCACCAGACGGTTGAAGAACCGCTCGAAGTCACGGCGCACCGCCGGATCGGCATTCTCGTTGATGCTCAGCGAGGCCGAGGTATGGCGCAGCCACAGGTGTAACAGACCGATGCGGCAAGTGCGCAGTTCCGACAGGGCCGCGACTATTTCATCGCTGATCAGGTGAAAGCCGCGCGGGCGGGCAGCCAAGCTGATCAAACGCTGCTGCCACATACCCTAGCCTCCACACCTTTGGCGCGCATTCTAGCGCGCCGTCAGAAAAAACAAAGGCCGCCGGCCAGAGCCTTTGGTCTGATTGCCCTGACCCCAACGAAAACCGTGCCTGATGGCTCCGCACAAAGCAAAACGCCCGGCAGAGCCGGGCGTTTTGGGCAAGCCGCGCGGGCTTAGAGGTTGTAGCCACGCTCGTTGTGCTGTGCCAGGTCGAGACCGACGGTCTCTTCTTCTTCGCTGATGCGCAGGCCCATCACCAGATCCAGCACTTTCAGGATCACGAAGGTGACGATGGCGGTGTAGACCACGGTGAAAGCGACGCCCTGGAACTGAGTAATGAACTGATCCAGGATGCTGTTCTCTTCCGAGTACACGGTGCCGAAGCCGCCCAGTGCCGGCGCCGCGAACACACCGGTCAGCAGCGCGCCGACGATACCGCCGATGCCGTGCACGCCGAAGGCGTCCAGGGAGTCGTCGTAGCCAAGCTTGCGCTTGAGGCTGGTGGCGCAGAAGTAGCAGATCACACCGGCGGCCAGACCGATCACCAGGGCGCCCATCGGGCCGACGGTGCCGGCAGCCGGGGTGATGGCCACCAGGCCGGCGACCACACCGGAAGCGATGCCCAGGGCGCTCGGTTTACCGTGGGTGATCCACTCGGCGAACATCCAGCTCAGCGCGGCGGCGGCGGTGGCGATCTGAGTCACCAGCATGGCCATGCCGGCGGTGCCGTTGGCCGCGACCGCGGAGCCGGCGTTGAAGCCGAACCAGCCAATCCACAGCATGGCGGCACCGATCAGGGTAAAACCGAGGTTGTGCGGCGCCATCGGGGTGGTCGGGTAGCCTTTACGCTTGCCCAACACCAGGCAGGCGACCAGGCCGGCGATACCGGCGTTGATATGCACCACGGTGCCACCGGCGAAGTCCAGCACGCCCCAGTCCCACATCAGGCCGCCGTTGCCGCTCCACACCATATGGGCAATGGGTGCATACACCAGGGTGAACCACACGGCCATGAAGACCAGCATGGCGGAGAACTTCATGCGCTCGGCAAAGGCACCGACGATCAGCGCCGGGGTGATGATCGCAAAGGTCATCTGGAAGACGATGAACACGCTTTCCGGGATGGCATAAGTCAGGCTGGCTGGCGTGACGCCGGCGAGGAAGGCTTTGGACAAGCCGCCGATGAAGGAATTGAAGTTGACGACACCCTGTTCCATACCGGTGACGTCGAAGGTGATGCTGTAGCCGTAGACGACCCACAGAATGCTGATCAGGCCGGTGATGGCGAAGCATTGCATCATCACCGACAGCACGTTCTTGGACCGCACCATGCCGCCGTAGAACAGCGCCAGGCCGGGGATGGTCATGAACAGCACGAGTGCGGTGGCGACGATCATCCACGCGGTATCGCCGCTGTTCAGCACAACCTCGTCGGCCGCCATGGCCAGGCCAGGGGTAACGAGGGACAACAGGGCTCCTAGCCCTGCGAGTTTACGCAGAGTCATATTGTTTTCTCCTGGGGCGTGGGGTTCGGCGGCTTAGATTGCGTCTGTGTCGGTTTCGCCGGTACGGATGCGGATGGCCTGTTCCAGATTGACCACGAAGATCTTGCCGTCACCGATCTTGCCGGTGTTGGCCGCCTTGGTGATGGCTTCGATGACGCGATCCAGCTGATCGTCGGCGATGGCCACGTCGATCTTCACCTTGGGCAGGAAGTCGACGACATATTCGGCGCCGCGATACAGTTCTGTGTGGCCCTTCTGCCGCCCAAAGCCTTTGACTTCAGTGACGGTAATGCCCTGCACGCCGATCTCGGACAACGACTCGCGCACGTCGTCGAGCTTGAACGGCTTGATGATGGCAGTGACTAGCTTCATGAAACTCTCTCCCGTTTTGGTGGACTTGCCCCAGGAAAAACGAACCCGGCTCAAGTCTAAGCGCAGTGTCTGGCTTTGTAACGCATCGGGCGCCCTAGCTTGGCCACTCCGACAGCAACCAATCGCTTCCGGCGAAACAGCTCCCCCGCTTCGCCTCGTGCACCGAACTGCATCAGTGCATGCGTCACAGGCGTCTAAGCAGAAACCTTGCCATGTCGACTAAAAAGAGGTTTTTCAGGCAGTTACTGGCATAGGGCCGCCCTGGTACGGCCGTACGCCGGTGAACCTCGCACAACAACGGTGCACTGCCGCCACCGAGGCTGCTCAAAAAGCGTGCAAATCCTGACCCGCTAGCCGCGTGTTACACTGCGGCGGTCATTACTGGAACCCCCGCCATGCTGCCACCCAAATCCCTGCTCGACGCCCTCAGCACCCACGCCGCGCGCCTGTTCGGCGGCGACAGCCCGTTGCCGCGCGCGGAGCTGGAAAGCCAGTTCAAGGCCCTGCTGCAGAGCGCGTTCAGCAAGCTGGATCTGGTCAGCCGCGACGAGTTCGACAGCCAGATGGCCGTGCTGGCGCGCACCCGCGCGCGCCTGGAGGCACTGGAGGCCAAGGTCGCCGAGCTGGAAGCCAAGCAGAATCCACCCGCCAGCTAATCCCTAGCCGGCGGGACTGATCAAGGAGTGATCATGTCCCTGGCCATCGTCCACAGCCGCGCACTGGTCGGCGTCGAAGCGCCGGCCGTCAGCGTCGAAGCCCATCTGGCCAACGGCCTGCCCGCACTGGCGCTGGTCGGCCTGCCGGAAACCAGCGTCAAGGAAAGCAAGGACCGCGTGCGCAGCGCGATCCTCAACTGCGGTTTCGATTTTCCGCCACGGCGCATCACCCTCAACCTGGCGCCTGCCGACCTACCCAAGGACGGCGGGCGTTTCGACCTGGCCATCGCCCTCGGCATCCTCGCCGCCAGCGGCCAGATTCCCGCCGCGGCGCTGAGCGAAAGCGAATGCCTCGGCGAACTGGCGCTGTCCGGCGCGCTGCGCCCGGTGCAGGGCGTGCTGCCGGCCGCCTTGGCCGCACGCGCGGCGGGACGCACCCTGATAGTGCCGAAAGCCAATGCCGAGGAAGCCAGCCTGGCCTCGGGACTCAGCGTACTGGCCGCCGAGCATCTGCTGGAACTGGCGGCCCACTTCAACGGCAGCCAGCCGCTCGCGCCCTATCAGGCCCAGGGCCTGTTGCGGCAGACGCCGCCCTACCCGGACCTCGCCGAGGTGCAGGGCCAGCAAGCGGCCAAGCGCGCCCTGCTGGTCGCCGCCAGTGGCGGCCATAACCTGTTGCTCAGTGGCCCGCCGGGCACCGGCAAGACCCTGCTGGCCAGCCGCCTGCCCGGCCTGCTACCGCCGCTGGACGAAACGGAAGCCCTGGAGGTCGCCGCGATCCATTCGGTGGCTATCCATGCGCCGCTGGAGGCCTGGCCGCAGCGACCGTTTCGCCAGCCGCATCACAGTGCCTCGGGGCCGGCGCTGGTCGGTGGCGGCAGCCGCCCGCAGCCGGGCGAAATCACCCTGGCGCACCAGGGCGTGCTGTTTCTCGACGAGCTGCCGGAGTTCGACCGCAAGGTGCTGGAGGTGCTGCGCGAGCCGCTGGAAAGCGGCCATATCGTCATCGCTCGGGCCCGCGACAAGGTGCGCTTCCCGGCGCGCTTCCAGCTGGTGGCGGCGATGAACCCCTGCCCCTGCGGCTACCTGCACGACCCCAGCGGGCGCTGCCGCTGCACCCCGGAACAGATTCAGCGCTACCGCGGCAAGCTGTCCGGGCCACTGCTCGACCGCATCGACCTGCACCTCACCGTGGCGCGCGAGAGCACCTCGCTGCAGGCCCCCGCCGAACCCGGCCAGGACAGCGCCAGCGTCGCCGCCCGGGTCGCCGCCGCGCGTCAGCGCCAACTGCGCCGCCAGGGCTGCGCCAACGCCGTGCTCGACCTGACTGGCCTGCGTCAGCACTGCAGCTTGCGAGCCGACGACCAAGGCTGGCTGGAGCAGGCCTGCGAGCGCCTCAACCTGTCGCTGCGCGCCGCCCACCGGCTGCTCAAGGTCGCACGTACCCTGGCCGATCTCGACCAACAGGACGCCATCGGCCGGCCGCATCTGGCCGAGGCGCTGCAGTACCGGCCAAGCGCGGCGCCGTGATCCGGAGGCTCGTCGGCAGGCTGTCTGTGGCGCAGCGCGCCCCCCCCTCAGCCGTAGCCGAATGCAAGCCGGGGAGCGCGGAGTTGCCGGCGTTCCCGGATTACATCCGGGCTATCTGCACACCCTCCGGCGCCGCCGTGACCCGCGCGCGCAACTGCTCCAGGCCTTGCTCGAACGCGCCGCCGCACATCTTGTCCGGATCGAACAGCAGGCCCATGGCCTTGGCGATGAAGTTGTTGCGTCCGTCCAGCCCCCACACCACGCGCGTGCCAGCGCCTTCCGGGCGCAACTGAAAGGTGGCGACGCTGCTGGCGCGGAACGGCTTGAGGAATTCCAGTTGCATGCGCACCAGCTGGCCTGGCCGGCTCTCGACGATGGTGGCGCTGCCTTCGCCGACCTCCTTGTTGCCGGCCCAGCGGTACAGCGCGCCCTCGCCGCTCGCCGAGCCCAGGTATTCGACACGCATGTCGGGGTCGCGGGCGAACGGTGACCACTGGTGCCAGTGGTGGAAGTCGTTGATCTGCGCGAACACCGCCTCGGGCGGCGCGGGGATCAGCGCCGAGCGTTCGACATGGAAGTGGTCCGGCCGCCGGGCGATCCAGAGAGCCAGGCCGACGAGCACGAGCACCATGACGATCAGTAGGGTTGCCATTGCATCTCTCCTTCAGAATTGTGCCGGCGCCAGGCGCGAAGCCTCGCTCCAGGTCTGCCAGACCAACTGGTGGCTGATAACGAAGTCCTTATCCATATCGATCATTTCCTCAGGGTTGGGCATCGAAAATCGCCTTGCCGCTTTCCATGTCGAACGGCATAGAGAAATGCTCATGGACGATCAGCCAGCGCCCGGCCTGCTTGCGGAATCCCTGAGTCACGCGCATCCAGCAACCCTGAGGTTGGCCGTTGGCATCGGTGCCGCCGCAATAGCATAGGTAATGGGCAAGTCCCAGGTCGCCGCTGATGTCGATGTGCTGCTCGCGCACCTCGTAGGTCGGCTTGCCGGGGCACATCGCCATGCACGCTTGCCAGTGCTTCCGATAGGCCTCACGGCCTTTGAATTGCAGCTGGGCGATGGCATCGAAGGCGATGATGTCCTCGGCGTAGGTGGAGATGACGGTGGCCACGTCCTTGGCCAGGAAGCCTTTGACCCAGGTGTCGAGCAGTTCGTGAATCTGGTCGTGGTCGTTCTTGAGTTGGGTGGCGGTATTCATGCTGAGTCCCTCGCTTCAGTTGGCTTTGGCTTTGGCCGTGGCGCAGCAGTCGTGCGCCACGGCGGGGGTTTCGTCGTAACGGTCGTGCAACTTGGCCCAGAATTTCCCTTGGCCGCCCAGGTCGGGCATGCCGTCCCAGCCTTCCAGGCGGCCGAAGGGCGTGAGGTCGAGGTAGTTGGAGGTGCCATCGAGCAAGTCCAGGCCACGCCCGTAGCTGGAGTAGCTGTGGAACACCCGCTCGCCGTCGCGCAGGAACACGCTGAGGCCGGGCTGCTCGCCCTCGAGGTGATAGTCCAGACCGAGGCGCTTGAGCTCGGCCTTGTCACGGTAGTTGTACTGCACCGGCACCACGCGCTCGTCGAGGCTGACGTGGAAGTCGTAGTTGAACGGGCTGCCGAACGACGAGTACCAGGGCAGGTTCCAGCCCATGCGCCGTTTGAACGCCTCCAGCTCCGCCAACGGTGCGCGCGAGACCAGCACCAGATTGGTGTCGCGGGCATGCAGGTGGGCCTGGTGGCCGATGTTGTCGACCAGGTAGGAGCAGCCTGGGCAGCCTTCGCCACGGTCGCGGTGGAACATGTAGTGGTAGACGATCAGCTGGCTGCGGCCGTCGAACAGATCGAGCAGGCGCACCTCACCCTGCGGCCCCTGGAAGCGGTAATCCTTGTCTACGGCGACCATCGGCAGCTTGCGGCGCTCGGCATTCAAGCGGTCGCGTTCATGGGTGAAGGCCTTTTCCTTGGCCAGCAGGGCCAGGCGCGCCTGCAGCCATTCGGCGCGGCCGGCGATCTTCGGATAATCACTGGGTTTCATGGTTCGCTCTCCCGATGGGGGTTGGCGGGGATGGCTTGGTGGCGCGACGCTTGCCGAGCAGGCAAGCGCCGAGCCCGCCGGCGGCCAGCAGGCCGCTGCCGCCGAGGGTCAGCGCGGCCAGGCAGAAGGGGCACATGGCGCGGCGCTCAGATCTGCAGTTGGCGCACGGGGCGCACTTCGACGCTGCCGACCCGCGCCGCCGGGATCTTGCCGGCGACCTGCAGCGCCTCGTTGAGATCGCGCGCCTCGACTAGGTAGAAGCCGGCCAGCTGCTCCTTGGTCTCGGCGAACGGGCCGTCGGTGATCGACTGCTTGCCGCCGCGCAGACGCACGGTGGTGGCGCTGCGCACCGGTTCCAGGGCCTCGGCGGCGAGCAGCCGGCCGCTGGCGCGCACCGATTCGCAGTAGTCGTTGCACTCGGCGTCGTGCGGGCTGTCGGGCAGGCTGTGCATGAGGCTTTCGTCGCCGTAGACCAGCAGCAGGTATTTCATGGCGAATCTCCTTGGGTGGTTGGAGCGGCTTGGTTATTCAGTAGTCGAGCGGCCAGCGGACCAATCGACAAAGACGCGAAAAAAATTCGCCGGTCATTACTGCTGGGTTAGAGGCCAGCCGGAGAGCGGGTGCAACCCATCGGGCATCGCGACACGCGGGTTTCACCCGCCCTACCGAAGCTCGCAGGATGGGTTGAGCGTAGCGATACCCATGTCTCCGGGCCAAACACCAAGCTCAACCCACCCTAGGGCTACGGGCCTGCTCAGCCGTCGGCCAACTCGGCCAGCCGGCGCTCGAGGAACTGCCGGTCCGCGCCCTGCTGGCTCAGCTGCAGGGCCCGCTGGTAGGCGGCGCGCGCCTCGTCGACACGGCCCAGACGGCGGCACAGATCGGCGCGGGCGGCATGCGCCAGGTGGTAGTCGTCCAGCTCGCCGCCCGCCAACAGCGCGTTGACCAGCGCCAACCCGGCCGCCGGACCGTCGCGCATGGCCAACGCCACCGCGCGGTTGAGCGCCACCACCGGCGAGGGCGCGAGGCGCAGCAGGGCGTCGTAGAGGCCGACGATCTGCGCCCAGTCGGTGGCCGCGGCACTCGGCGCCTCGGCATGCACGGCGGCAATCGCCGCCTGCAGGCTGTAGGGGCCGAAGCGCCGCGAACGCAGCGCGGCGAGGACCAGCTCATCGCCCTCGGCGATCAGCGCCGGGTCCCACAGGCTGCGGTCCTGCTCCTCGAGCAGCACCGGCTCGCCGCTGGCCGAGGTCCGTGCCGGGCGCCGCGCCTCGTGCAGCAGCATCAGCGCCAGCAGGCCCTGGGCCTCCGGTTCGGGCAACAGTTCGAGCAAGAGGCGGCCCAGGCGGATCGCCTCGGCGGACAACTGGCTGCGGGTCAGCGACTCGCCGGAGCTGGCGAAATAGCCCTCGTTGAACACCAGGTAGACCACCCGAAACACCGCCTCCAGGCGCTCGGCCAACTCGCCGCGACCGGGCACCTCGTAGGGAATGTGTGCCTCGCGGATCTTCGCCTTGGCGCGCACGATGCGCTGTGCCACGGTGCTCGGCGGACAAAGGAAAGCGCGGGCGATTTCCTCGGTCGTCAGGTCGCAGACCTCGCGCAGGGTCAACGCCACCTGAGCGTCGGCCGCCAGAGCCGGGTGACAGCAGGTGAAGATCAGGCGCAAACGGTCGTCTTCCAGATGCTCGCCGTCCCAAACTTCGGCGGCATCGACCGGCTCGAGGCTATCGCCGAGGGTCTCCAGGGTCTGGAAGCGTGCCTGTCGACGCAGCCCATCGATCGCCTTGAAGCGCCCGGCGGAGACCAGCCAGGCGCGCGGATTGGCCGGCACGCCAGCGCCCGGCCACTGCTCCATGGCCGCACGGAAAGCCTCGTGCAGGGCCTCCTCGGCCAGGTCGAAATCCCCCAGCAGGCGGATCAGGGTGGCCAGCACCCGCCGCGATTCGTTGCGATACAGAGTCTCCAGCGTGGCGTGCAGGCTGGCGGCGTTCTGATGCATATCCATGAGCTGACTGTCCAAGCGGTCGCCTCCCGAGGGTAGCGCCCGGATGCATGGTGCGTGAGGTAGCTGACCGACGGCATTTTTCAAGCGCGCAGACGCTGCACCGCCGGCAACCGCATGGCCGCCACCTCGGCCTGCAGGTAGTCGCGCAGGCGGCGCAGGCGCTCCTGGCCGCGGCGCGCCTTGGGCCACACCAGGTAGTAGCTGCAGCCGCTGGACACCGCGGTCGCCCAGGGCAGGCCGAGGCGGCCGGCGGCGACATCCTCGGCGACCAGCAGCAGGTCGCCGATCGACACTCCGTAGCCGCGCGCGGCGGCGACTATGCCCAGCTCGAGCATGTCGAACACTTGGCCGCCCTTGAGCGGCACCTGCTCGCTGAGGCCGGTGGCCTGCAGCCACTGCCGCCAGTCGCGGCGATCCGGGGTCGGGTGCAGCTGTTCGGCGGCCTGCAGACGGGCCAGATCCCAGGGTCCGGCGGCGGCCGCCTCGGGGGCGCAGACCGGGATCAGCCACTCCTCGAACAGCAGCGCGCTGTGCCAGTCCTCGGGGAAACTGCCATCGCCGAGCAGCACCGCACAGTCGAACGGCTCGTGCTGGAAATCGACCTTGTCGACGTCCATCCAGGCGCTGGTCAGCTGCACCTCGCTGTCCGGGTGATGCAGGCGAAAGCGCGACAGCCGGGCGAGCAGCCAGCGCATGGTCAGGGTCGAGGGCGCCTTCAGGCGCAGCACGCCCTCCTCGCTGCGCAGGCTGGCGCAGGCCTGCTCGAGCGCCGCGAAGCCGTCGCGCAGGCCGGGCAACAGCAGGCGCCCGGACTCGGTCAGGCGCAGGCCGCGGCCGGCGCGCTCGAACAGGCGGCAACCGAAGTCCGCCTCGAGGGTGCGGATGTGCCGGCTCACCGCACTCTGGGTCAGGACCAGTTCCTCGGCGGCGCGGGTATAGGACAGGTGGCGCGCCGCGGCCTCGAAGGCGCGCAGGGCGTAGAGCGGCGGCAAACGGCTCATCGATGACTAATACTCATGGCTGATATGGCTTTTATCCCTTTGTGGCGGGTGCCAGCGTCTCAGGAGAATAGCGAGTATTGCCGGGCAGAGGACAATCCGACTGCCACTCGAATGATGATTCTCGCTTATGTCTGACAGTCTCCGCAGCGAACTCGCCGCCCTGCTGCGCCTGGCCGGGCCGCTGGTGGCGGCGCAGTTGGCCCATGTGCTGATGGTGTTCACCGACACGGTGATGATGGGCCTGCTCGGCCCGGCGCAGCTGGCTGCCGGCGCGCTCGGCGCGGCTGGCTACAACTTCGTGTCGATCTTCTGCGTCGGAGTGATCGCCGCGGTCGGCAATCTGGTGGCGATCCGCCATGGCGCGCAGGACGCCGCCGGGGTGCGCGCCATGACCCAGGCCGGGCTATGGGTGGCCTTCAGTCTGGCGCTGCTCGCCGGCCTGCTGCTCTGGCATCTGGCGCCGCTGCTGCGGTTGGCCGGCCAGGATGAGGCCAACATCGCCGGCGCCATGCAGTTCCTCTCCACCCTGATGTTCGCCCTGCCCGGCTATCTGTTGTTCATGACCCTGCGCGGCTTCACCGGCGCGCTCGGCTGCCCCGGCCCGGTGCTGGCGATCAGCCTGGGCGGCGCGCTGCTGAATTTCCTCCTCAACTACACGCTGATCCACGGCCTGTTCGGCCTGCCGCGCATCGGCCTGGCCGGCATCGGCCTGGTCACCGCGGTGGTGATGAACCTGATGGCCCTGGGGCTGGCCCTGTACATCCGCTGGCAGCCGTTCTACCGGCCCTGGCCGCTGCTGGCCGGGCTGGCGCGGCCGAACCTGGCGGCGCTGGGCGAGAATCTGCGCCTGGGCCTGCCGATCGGCGGCACCTATGTGGTCGAGTCCGGGCTGTTCTTCGTCGCCGCGCTGTGCATGGGCGCGCTCGGCAGCACCGAGCTGGCCGCGCACCAGATCGCCATCCAGGCCGTTTATGTGGCCTTCATGGTGCCGGTGGGGATTTCCTACGCGGCGAGCTTCCGCATCGGTCAGCATTTCGGCGCCGGGCGCTTCCACGCGGCGCGGCAGACCGGGCGCCTGGCGATCGGTCTCGGCGGCCTGTGCATGCTCGGTTTCGCCCTGCTGTTCTGGCTGGCGCCGCAGGCGGTGATCGGCCTGTTCCTCGACGCCGGCGCCGCCGAGCACCAGGCGGTGATCGCGCTGGCCGTACAGCTGCTGGCGATCGCCGCCTGGTTCGAGCTGTTCGACGGCCTGCAGACCATCGCCATGGGCGCGATTCGTGGGCTCAAGGATGCCAAGACCACCTTGCTGGTCGGCCTGGTCTGCTACTGGGCGATCGGCGCGCCGCTGGCCTGGGCGCTGGCCCTGCCGCTCGGCTGGGGCGCCGCTGGGGTGTGGTGGGGCCTGGCCGTGGGCCTGGCCTGCGCGGCGCTCGGGTTGAGCCTCGGTTTCGAGTGGAAGACCGCCAAGCTGTTGCGCGCGGAGCAGCCCCCGGGCCAGGCGTGCCTGAGCTAGGTGCGCGGGGATGAGGGTGGCGGCAGGCTCCTCTTCAGCTCGTCACTCTGCGCCGCCTGGTAGGTTGGAAAACCGCGCAGCGTTTTCCACCACCGCGCCGGTGGATGTGCAAAGCGACATCCACCCTACAACGGCTGTAGGCGCGGGCCTGGCCCGCGCCTCCAGCGCGGCTAACCCGGCAGCTCGGCCACCCGCTCCTCGCGCTTGCCGAACACCAGGAAGCGCGCCAGCTCGGCCAGCGGCAGCGGCTGGCTGATCAGGTAGCCCTGCACCTGGTCGCAGCCGAACTGGCGCAGCAGCGCCAGCTGCTCGGCGCTCTCGACCCCCTCGGCGACCACCTCGAGGTTGAGGTTATGCGCCAGGTTGATCATCGCCCGCACCAGCTGACGGTTCTCGGCGCGCTCGCGCATGCCGCCGACGAAGCTCCTGTCGATCTTCAGCAGGCTGATCGGCAGGCTGTTGAGGTGCTGGAACGAGGAATAGCCGGTGCCGAAATCGTCCAGCGAGAAGCGCACGCCGAGCGCGGCGAGGCTGTCCATGGTCTGCCGCACCGACTCGCTGCGGCGCATCACCGCGGTTTCCGTCAGTTCGAATTCCAGCCACTGGGCATCGACGCCGCGTTCCTCGATCAGGCGGCCGAGGGTCGCCAGCAACTGGCTGTCGAGGAACTGGCGGAACGACAGGTTGACCGCCATGTGCAGCGCCGGCAGGCCGCGCCCGCGCAGCCACTGCATGTCGCGCAGGGCGCGGGCCATCACCCAGTAGCCGAGCGGCACGATCAGCCCGCTCTGTTCGGCCAGCGGCACGAATTCGTTGGGCGCCAGCAGGCCGCGCTCGCGGTGGCGCCAGCGCACCAGCGCCTCGAGGCCGAGGATGCGGCCGCTGTGCAGGCACAGGCGCGGCTGGTAGTGCAGCTCCAGCTCGTCGCGGCGCAGCGCCCGGCGCAGCTCGCCTTCCAGGTCGGCGAGGCTGCGCGCGTTGCGGTTGATGCGCGCGTCGAAGACGTGGAAGGTGCAGCCCTGGGTGCTCTTGGCCTGCTGCATGGCGATGTGCGCATGCCACATCAGCGGGTCGGCGCCGGCCTCACAGGCATGGGCCAGGCCCAGACTGCAGCCGAGCAGCAGGCTTTCGCCGTCGATCCAATAGGGCTCGGACAGCGCCTCGGTGAGGCGCTCGGCCAGCTGCGCGGCGCGCTGCGGATCGTGGCGGGTGTCCAGCAGCAGGGCGAACTCGTCGCCGCCCAGGCGCGCCAGCTGGTCGCCGGCCGCCAGTAGCACCTTGAGCCGCGCCACCACCTGGAGGATCAGGCGGTCGCCGGCCTGGTGACCAAGGGCGTCGTTGGCGTGGCGGAAGTTGTCCAGATCGAGATGGCCGAGGGCCAGGCCGCGCCCGCCGCACTCGGCCAGACGCGCCGCCAGCAGGGTCTGGAAGCCCTGGCGGTTGGCGATGCCGGTCAGCGGGTCCTGTTCGGCCAGGCGCAGCAGGGTGAGCTTGAGGTTGCTGTGTTCGCACACATAGCGCAGGCAGCGGCGCAGCACATCGGCGCCGAGGCTGCCGCGCACCAGCCAGTCGCTGACGCCGAGCGGCGCTTCGGCCGGCTCCTCGTCGAGCAACAACACGGTGGGCCACGGGCAACGGCCGGGCGCCGGCTGACGCGCTGGGGTGGTCAGCAGCAGGGCCGGATTGGCGGCGTCGAAGAGATTACTAGCGGCGTCCCAGGACGGTGCGGTGATCAGCGGGACAAGGCTGCCCAGCGCGGCCAGATGCTCGCGCAATGATTCGGCCCATTCCGGCCGTTCGGCCAGCAGGACTATCCGCACAGGTTCGACGAACGCGGACAAGCAACCTCCCCAACACAAGACAGTGGCGATCGAGTCGCCTGAGTGCGCCGCTCACAGCGTCTATTTCGCACGTCCTGTGCAGATTCGGGGCATCCTGCGGGAAAGCCGAATGCGCGGCAACCCCGACGAATGGCACCAGCGTACTGGATCACAGCAATAAGCCAAGGCTGGCGTGTTGCCATCACGCAGTCCGTCACAAGCCTCCACCCGGTCGAGGCATCGGCGCCACGGCCTGCTAGAATGCGCGCCCACTTCCCTCGCGATTCGATCCGCATGTCCCGACTCAATCCCCGGCAGCAAGAAGCCGTGAACTACGTCGGCGGTCCCCTGCTGGTGCTCGCCGGCGCCGGCTCCGGCAAGACCAGCGTAATCACCCGCAAGATCGCCCATCTGGTGCAGAACTGCGGCATCCGCGCCCAACACATCGTCGCCATGACCTTCACCAACAAGGCCGCGCGGGAGATGAAGGAGCGCGTCGGCACCCTGCTGCGCGGCAGCGAGGGCAAGGGCCTGACGGTCTCGACCTTCCACAACCTGGGCATGAACATCATCCGCAAGGAATATGCGGCGCTGGGCTACAAGCCGGGCTTCTCGATCTTCGACGAAGGCGACATCAAGGCCCTGCTGACCGACATCATGCAGAAGGAATACGCCGGCGATGACGGCGCCGATGAGATCAAGAACTACATCGGCAGCTGGAAGAACGACCTGATCCTGCCCGAGGCGGCGCTGGCCAACGCGCGCAACCCCAAGGAGCAGACCGCGGCGATTGTCTACCTGCACTACCAGCGCACGCTCAAGGCCTACAACGCGGTGGACTTCGACGACCTGATCCTGCTGCCGGTGAAGTTGTTCCAGGACCATCCCGAGATCCTCGAGAAGTGGCAGAACCGCATCCGCTACCTGCTGGTCGACGAATACCAGGACACCAACGCCAGCCAGTATTTGCTGGTCAAGCTGCTGGTCGGCCTGCGCAACCAGTTCACCGTGGTCGGCGACGACGACCAGTCGATCTACGCCTGGCGCGGCGCGCGCCCGGAAAACCTGATGCTGCTGAAAGACGACTACCCGTCGCTGAAGGTGGTGATGCTCGAGCAGAACTACCGCTCGACCAGCCGTATCTTGAAGTGCGCCAACGTGCTCATCGCCAACAACCCGCACGCCTTCGAGAAGCAGCTGTGGAGCGAGATGGGCCACGGCGACGAGATTCGCGTGATCCGCTGCAAGAATGAGGAAACCGAGTGCGAGCGGGTGGCGATGGAGATCCTCACCGAGCACCTGCGCACCGAGCGCCCGTACAGCGACTTCGCCATCCTCTACCGCGGCAACTACCAGGCCAAGCTGATGGAGTTGAAGCTGCAGCACCACCAGATTCCCTACCGGCTGTCCGGCGGCACCAGCTTCTTCGCCCGCCAGGAGGTCAAGGACCTGATGTCCTACTTCCGCCTGCTGGTCAATCCGGACGACGACAACGCCTTCCTGCGGGTGATCAACGTGCCGCGCCGCGAGATCGGCTCGACCACCCTGGAAAAGCTCGGCAACTACGCCACCGAGCGCAAGATCAGCATGTATGCGGCCTGCGACGAAGTCGGCCTCGGCGCCCATCTCGACAGCCGCTACGGCGAGCGCCTGCAGCGTTTCAAGCGCTGGATGGACGGCATCCGCCAGCAGTGCGCGCAGAACGAGCCGATCGCCGTGCTGCGCAGCATGGTGATGGACATCGACTACGAGAACTGGCTGCGCCAGAACGCCTCCAGCGACAAGGTCGCCGACGCGCGCATGGGCAACGTCTGGTTCCTGGTCGACGCGCTGAAGAACACCTTGGAGCGCGACGAAGACGGCGACATGACCATCGAGGAAGCCATTGGCAAGCTGGTGCTGCGCGACATGCTCGAGCGCCAGCAGGAAGAGGAAGAAGGCGCCGAGGGCGTGCAGATGCTGACCCTGCACGCCTCCAAGGGCCTGGAATTCCCCTCGGTGTTCATCATCGGCGTGGAGGAGGAAATCCTCCCGCACCGCTCCAGCATCGAGGCCGACACCATCGAGGAAGAGCGGCGCCTGGCTTACGTCGGCATCACCCGCGCGCGCAAGAACCTGACCATGACCTTCGCCGCCAAGCGCAAGCAATATGGCGAGATCATCGACTGCTCGCCGAGCCGCTTCCTCGACGAACTGCCGCCGGAAGACCTGGTCTGGCACGGCCAGGACGACGCACCGGTGGAGGTCAAGGCGGCGCGCGGCAATGATGCCCTGGCGAATATGCGCGCCATGCTGAAACGACCGGCGGCGGAGTGAGCGCAGATCCTCCGTTTACGCGCAGGTCCTGAATGACGCTCCCGTAGGATGGGTTGAGGAGCGTAGCGACGATACCCATCGAACCCATGCCGATGGGTATCGCTTCGCTCGACCCATCCTACGGATTACATCCCGTAGCCCGGATGTGATCCGGGCTAGGGTGCACGAACCGGCTTAACCCCGGCACCGACCGGGCTTCATCGACACAACGAGGGCAAGAGCGTGGAAGCGCTGAAACAGAAGATTCGCGACGAGGGCATCGTGCTCTCCGAACAGGTGCTGAAGGTCGACGCCTTCCTCAACCACCAGATCGACCCGCTGCTGATGCAGCAGATCGGCCATGAATTCGCCGAGCGCTTCCGCGATCAGGGCATCACCAAGATCGTCACCATCGAGGCCTCGGGCATCGCCCCGGCGGTGATGGCCGGCCTCGAGCTGGGCATCCCGGTGATCTTCGCGCGCAAGTTCCAGTCGCTGACCCTGAAGAACGACCTGCTGATCTCCAAGGTGTTCTCCTTCACCAAGCAGAGCGAAAGCACCATCGCCATCTCCGCCAAGCACCTGAACAGCAGCGATCATGTGCTGGTGATCGACGACTTCCTCGCCAACGGCCACGCCGCCAAGGCGCTGCTCGATTTGATCGGCCAGGCCGGGGCGAGCGTCGCCGGCATCGGCATCGTCATCGAGAAGTCCTTCCAGGAAGGTCGCGACCTGCTGGAAAGCGAGGGTTACCGGGTCGAGTCACTGGCGCGGGTGCAGTCGCTGCAAGGCGGCAAGGTCAGCTTCCGCGACTGAACCCCTGGGCTGCAGCGTGTCGGCTTGACGCCCTCGCCCGCGGAAGAGGGCTGGAGTGACCGGGCCGCCTACCCATCTCCCGGGCAGGGGTGACTCCCGCGCCGCAGAAACGACAAAGCCGCCCGGAGGCGGCTTTGTTGCAAGCGATGTGGACCTTAGAGCCTGTTTACGATCTCGCGAGCTAGAGCCAGACAAGGCAAAAATGGCCGAGGGAGCGGAGTTTACGAGCTGTAAATGAGCATCCCGAGGCCATTTTTAACGCGGTATGGCCGACGCGCAGCAGATCGTAAACAGGCTCTTAGAGGCCGGACATCTTTTTGATAGTGGCTTTCAGGTCAGCATCGGTACAGTCGGCGCAGGTGCCTTTCGGCGGCATTGCGTTGACTCCGCTGATGGCCTTGGCCAGCAGGCCGTCGAGGCCGCCTTCCTTGTCGGCACGGGCCTTCCACGCCGCGCCGTCGCCGATCTTCGGCGCACCCAGCACGCCGGCGGTGTGGCAGGCACCGCAATGAGCGGTGATGATGTCGTCCGGGGTTTTCGCCCCGCCACCCGCGGCGGCGGCCACGGCTGCGACACCCTTGCATTCTTGACCTTGCACGCACACTTCGCCGACCGGCTTCAGTCGCGCGGCGATCTCATCATTGGTCGCGGCCTGAGCGCTCACAGCCCACAGAGCCAGGACGGCAGCATGAGCCGCCAGCATTTTCTTAATTAGGTTCACGCTTACACCCTCATCGTGGCTAGTACGCCCGCGGCCACGGTTTCGCGAGCGGGCGCCAGTATAGCGGTTCACCCGCCAAGTCGAAACAACCCAACTTGTCGCAGGGGCATAGCCCGCGCCAGGTGGAACCTAGACAGGATCGACGCGGGCGCAGGGTCAGGCAAGGGACTTAGAAATTCGCCGGAGTGGTGGCACTGATCAGCCGTGCCGGCGCATCGAACGGGTTGCGGAAACGGTGCGGCTTGGAGCTTTCGAAGTAGTAGCTGTCGCCGCTTTCGAGAATGTAAATCTCACCGCCGACGGTCAGCTCCAGTCGGCCTTCGACCAGCACGCCGGCTTCCTCGCCATCGTGCGCGTACATCTCGTCACCGGTATCGGAGCCCGGCGGGTAGGTTTCGTCGAGAAAGGCGATGGCGCGGCTGGGGTGCGCCCTGCCGACCAGCTTCATGGTGACCGCGCCGCTGGACAGGTCGATCAACTCATTCGCCTTGTAGACCACCTGGGTATGGTTGTCCTGCTCCATCTCGAGGGAGAAGAACTCCACCAGCGACATCGGGATGCCCGCCAGCACCTTCTTCAGCGAACTGATCGAGGGACTGACGCTGTTCTTCTCGATCATCGAAATGGTGCTGTTGGTGACCCCTGCGCGCTTGGCCAGCTCGCGCTGGGAAAGGCCTTTAAGTTTGCGAATGGATTGTAGTCGAACGCCGACGTCCAATGCTGGTGTCCCCCTCGGGAAGATACGGAAAGTTGGCCGTATCATGGCAACAGCGTTCAGTATTTACAACAGTACGAGCGCAAATCCTGCGCGGCTAGTTTTCCGAATAGATCAGCGGCACCCGCCGCAGGTTGCAGAACAGCTGATAGGGGATGGTCCCGGCCTGGGTGGCGACGTCGCTGGCCAGCACCTGCTTGCCCCACAGCTCGACCCTGCTGCCGAGGCCGGCCTGCGGCAAATCGGTGAGGTCGACGGTGAGCATGTCCATCGACACGCGGCCGATCAGGCGGCTGGGCTGGCCGTCGATGCACACCGGAGTACCGGTCGGCGCGTGGCGCGGGTAGCCGTCGGCATAGCCCATGGCGACCACGCCGACGCGGGTCGGCCGCTCGCTGATGAAGCGTGCGCCATAGCCCACCGGCTCACCGGCTGGCAGCTCACGCACGCTGATGATCTTCGATTCCAGGGTCATTACCGGCCGCAGTTGCGCCGCCAGGGCCTGCGCCTGTTCGAACGGGGTGGCGCCGTAGAGCATGATGCCAGGGCGCACCCAGTCACTCGGGATGCTCGGCCAGCCGAGCACGGCCGGCGAGTTGCGCAGGCTGATCTCGGCGTCCAGGCCTTCGCGCGCCTGCTCGAAGGTCGCCAGTTGTTCGGCACTGCGCGGGCAGTCGGGTTCGTCGGCGCGGGCGAAGTGGCTCATCAGCACGATCTTGCCGACCTTGCCGCAGGTCTGCAGGCGCCGGTAGGCGGCCTGGTAGTCGGCCGGATGCAGGCCGACCCGGTGCATGCCGGAGTCCAGCTTCAGCCACACGGTGAGCGGCCGGCTCAGCGGCGCGCGCTCGATGGCGTCCAGCTGCCACAGTGAATGCACCACGCACCAGAGCTCGTGCTGCTCGATCAGGGCCAGCTCCTCGGCCTCGAAGAAGCCTTCGAGCAGCAGGATCGGCTGGCGGATGCCGGCGGCGCGCAGCTCCAGCGCTTCCTCGATGCAGGCCACGGCGAAGCCGTCGACTTCGCCCTCCAGGGCCTGGGCGCAGCGCACCGCGCCATGCCCGTAGGCATCCGCCTTGACCACCGCCAGGGCCTTGGCGCCGGACACTTCACGGGCCAGCCGGTAGTTGTGGCGTAGGGCGTTGAGATCGATCAGGGCACGGGCGGGACGCATGGCAACAGGTTTCCATCCAGGCAAGGGAATAAAAAAGCCCGGGGTGAAATCCGGGCAAAGCAGGGTTCAAAGCTGGGCGGCGATCACCGTCATTTCCACCAGCACTTCGGGCGCATACAGCCGCGACTCGACGGTGGCGCGGGCCGGGGCGGCGCCTTTGGCCACCCAGGCGTCCCACTCGGCGTTCATGCCGGCGTAGTCGGCGTCGGTGTCCTTCAGGTAGATGGTCACCGAGAGGATGCGCGACTTGTCGCTGCCGGCCTCGGCGAGCATGCGGTCGATGTTGGCCAGGGTCTCGCGGGTCTGCTGGCGAATGTCGCCACCGAGGTCATCCGCCAGCTGGCCGGCCAGGTAGACGGTGCCCTGGTGGATGACGATCTCGCTGTAGCGTTGTTCAGTGCGCAGGCGCTGGATGTCCATTTTCGGAGTTCTCTTTGCGGTTGCCATAACGGGAAATGTCCAGACCTTCGGCGCTGATCTGCGGGCGCCGGCGGGCCATCAGGTCGGCGAGGAAGCGCCCGGAACCGCAGGCCATGGTCCAGCCCAGGGTGCCGTGACCGGTGTTGAGGAACAGGTTGCGGAACGACGTGGCGCCGACGATCGGCGTGCCGTCCGGCGTCGCCGGGCGCAGGCCGGTCCAGAAGCTCGCCTGGGCCAGGTCGCCGCCCTCGGGGTAGAGGTCGGCGGTGATCATTTCCAGGGTCTCGCGACGGCGCGGGTTGAGGCTCAGGTCGTGGCCGGCGATCTCGGCCATACCACCGACGCGGATGCGGTTGTCGAAGCGGGTGATGGCGACCTTGTAGGTCTCATCGAGGATGGTCGAAGTCGGCGCCATTTCCGCGTTGGTGATCGGCACGGTCAGCGAGTAGCCCTTCAGCGGGTAGACCGGGGCCTTGATGCCCAGCGGCTTGAGCAGCTGCGGCGAGAAGCTGCCGAGCGCCAGCACATAGCGGTCGGCGGTTTCCAGTTGGCCGTTGATCCACACGCCGTTGATGCGGTCGCCGGCAAAATCGAGGCGCTCGATGTGCTGGCCGAAGCGGAACTCGACCCCGAGCTTGGCGGCCATCTCCGCCAATTGGGTGGTGAACAGCTGGCAATCGCCGGTCTGGTCATTGGGCAGGCGCAGGGCCCCGGCGAGCTTATGGGCGACGTTGGCCAGGGCCGGTTCGACGCGGGCGATGCCGGCGCGGTCGAGCACCTCATAGGGCACCCCGGAACGCTCGAGCACGGCGATGTCCTTGCCGGCGGCATCCAGTTGCGCCTGGGTGCGGAACAGCTGGGTGGTGCCGAGGCTGCGGCCTTCGTAGGCGATGCCGGTCTCGGCGCGCAGTTCGTCGAGGCAGTCGCGGCTGTACTCGGACAGGCGCACCATGCGCTCCTTGTTCACCGCGTAGCGGGCGGCGGTGCAGTTGCGCAGCATCTGCGTCATCCACAGGTACTGGTCGAGGTCGGCGGTGGCCTTGATCGCCAGCGGCGCGTGACGCTGCAGCAGCCACTTCATGGCCTTCAGCGGGATGCCGGGGGCGGCCCAGGGCGAGGCATAGCCGGGCGAGACCTGGCCGGCGTTGCCGAAGCTGGTCTCCATGGCCGGGGCAGCCTGACGGTCGACCACGACCACCTCAAAGCCGGCACGGGCCAAGTAGTACGCACTGGCGGTGCCGATCACACCGCTGCCAAGCACCATTACACGCATGTCTGTCTCCTCGCCGCGAGTTTACGCTGACGTTTGTTATCTTGAGCGTAGATGCGCGCAGTATATGGAGCGTTGACCAGTGCTTTTCACTATAGTTGTGGTTATATTTGGAGAGAATTCTCGGCAACAATTCAATTTACGGAGTGGCATCCCCCATGAGAACCCAGCATCAGAGCCGCCGCGAGCTGGATAAGATCGACCGGAATATTTTACGTATCCTCCAGGATGACGGCCGCTTGTCGTTCACCGAACTGGGCGAGCGGGTCGGCCTGTCGACCACGCCGTGCACCGAGCGGGTCCGCCGCCTGGAGCGCGAAGGCATCATCATGGGTTACAGCGCGCGGCTGAATCCGCAGCACCTGAAGGCCAACCTGCTGGTGTTCGTCGAGATCAGCCTGGATTACAAGTCCGGCGACACCTTCGAGGAATTCCGCCGCGCCGTGCTCAAGCTGCCGCACGTGCTGGAGTGCCATCTGGTGTCCGGCGACTTCGACTACCTGGTGAAGGCACGCATCAACGAGATGGCCTCCTACCGCAAGCTGCTCGGCGACATCCTGCTCAAGCTGCCGCACGTGCGCGAGTCGAAGTCGTACATCGTCATGGAAGAGGTGAAGGAGTCGCTGAGCCTGCCGGTGCCGGAATGACTCCCCTCGCCCATTTATGGGAGAGGGGCCGGGGGAGAGGGTAAACCGGCAACGCTGCCCCACCCTCTGCGGCAAGCGACAGCGATAACAGCCCTACACCAGCACCTGGCGGGTGCTGGCGATCAGCCGATGCACCTGCTGCTCGACCGGCGCCGCGGTCGGGGTTTCCGGCCCCTGCCCGCGGGGGCACGGCAGGCTTGGCGTGGTGCCGAACAGGCGGCAGATCAGCGGCCGCTGCTCATACACCTGGCAGCCCTGGGGGCCGAGGTGCACGCAGTTCCACTCGGCCAGCGCCGCCTCATGCGCGGCGGCGCTCTTGACCGGCAGACGGGCCATTTCTTCCGACGAGGCGGTCACCGGGCCACAGCAATCGTGGCAGCCGGGCACACAGTCGAAACGCGGAATCTGCCGGCGCAGGTGATCAATCTTGCGGTTGGTGCAGCTCATCGGCGGCGTCCTGGGAAAGTCGCCGGCATCTTACCCTGGCCCGCCACACGGTAGCGGTCCAGCGGCGGACTGGCCGACGGAAACCGGTTTTTTTGCCCTCCCCCTTGGCGCTGCGCCGAAGCCGCGCTTATCCTGCGTTGAATTTTCCAAACACCACAATCAGGATTTCGCACATGAACGCCCGCGTTCGCCAGCCCGTGCACAGCGATCAACACGCCGCCTCCTACTACGCCGCCAGCGTCAATCGCCAACTCGCCTACCCGCCCCTGGCCGGCGAGGTGCAGGCCGACGTGTGCATAGTCGGCGGCGGCTTCTCGGGGCTGAACACCGCCATCGAACTGGCCGAACGCGGCTTCTCGGTGGCGCTGCTGGAGGCCCATCGGGTCGGCTGGGGCGCCAGCGGGCGCAACGGTGGCCAGCTGATTCGCGGCGTCGGCCACGACCTCGAGCAGTTCAGCGCGGTGATCGGCAGCGACGGCGTGCGCGAGCTGAAGTTGCTCGGCCTGGAGGCAGTGGAGATCGTCCGCCGGCGCATCGAGCACTTCGCCATCGACTGCGACCTGACCTGGGGTTACTGCGACCTGGCCAATACCCCGCGCGACCTGGCCGGCTTCCTCGAGGACCGCGAGGACCTGCGCGAACTGGGCTATCGCCACGAACTACGCGTGCTCAAGGCCGACGAGATGCATCAGGTGGTCGGCTCCGACCGCTATGTCGGCGGCCTGATCGACATGGGCTCCGGCCATCTGCACCCGCTCAACCTGGCCCTCGGCGAAGCCGCCGCCGCGCAGGCGCTCGGCGTGCAGCTGTTCGAGCAGTCGCCGGTGACGCGCATCGACTACGGCGCCGAGGTGCGCGTGCACAGCGCCCAGGGCCAGGTGCGCGCCAAGCAGCTGGTGCTGGCCTGCAACGCCTACCTCAACGATCTCAACCCCGAGCTCGGCGGCAAGGTGCTGCCGGCCGGCAGCTACATCATCGCCACTGAGCCGCTCAGCGTGGCCCAGGCGCGCAGCCTGATCCCGCAGAACATGGCGCTGTGCGACCAGCGCGTGGCGCTCGACTACTATCGCCTGTCGGCCGACCGGCGCCTGCTATTCGGCGGCGCCTGCCACTACTCCGGCCGAGATCCGGCGGACATCGCCGGCTATATGCGACCGAAAATGCTGCAAGTCTTCCCGCAGCTGGAAAACGTCAGCATCGACTTCCAGTGGGGCGGGATGATCGGCATCGGCGCCAACCGCCTGCCGCAGATCGGCCGCCTGAAAGATCAGCCCAATGTGTTCTACGCCCAGGCCTATGCCGGCCACGGCGTCAACGCCACCCACCTGGCCGGGCGCCTGCTCGCCGAGGCCATCGCCGGCCAGGAAAGCCGCGGCTTCGACCTGTTCGCCCAGGTACCGCACCTGACCTTCCCCGGTGGCAAGCTGCTGCGCTCGCCGCTGCTGGCCCTGGGCATGCTCTGGTACCGCTTCAAGGAAACACTGGGCAGCCGCAACCTGCTGTAGCGGGCTGCGGGCGCCGCTCACACGGGTGCCGGCTCGGCGAAGTCATCCTGCCGCCAGACCAGCCAGACGAAACCGGCCGCGCCGAGCGCCATCAGCAGCGGCAAGGCGTGGCCGCTCAGCCACTGGCTGGCGGCGCCGGTGAACAGCGGCCCGATCAGACAACCGATGCCCCACAACTGGGAAACATGGGCATTGGCGCGCACCAGCTCGTCGTCGCGATAGCGCTCGCCGATCAGGATCAGCGCCAGGGTGAACAGGCCGCCGGCACTGGCGCCGAACAGCAGCAGCAGCGGCCAGACCAAGTCCGTGTGCAGCAACAGCGGCAGGCTCAGGCTGGACAGCAACAACAGCAAGCCGCAGGCGCGGAACAGGCTGATACGCGGCATGTAATCGGCCAGCCAGCCGATCGGCAGCTGCAACGCAGCATCGCCGACCACCACCACGCTGACCAGGGTCAGCGCCAGGCTCTCGCCGAAACCTTCGCGCAGCATATACACCGGCATCAGGGTGAGGATCATCGCCTCAAACGCGGCGAACAGCGCCACCGCCCAGGCAATCGCCGGCAAGCGCCGGCAGAACGCCCACAACCCGCGCCCGGAGGCGCTGTGGGCGTCGACCCGCGGCGCGCCGCTGCGGCCGAACAGCACCAGCGAACCGCCGATCAGTAGACCGGTGCCAGCCCAGAAGCCCGAGTCGGTGGCGCTGCCGAGGGCGCCCAACAGCAGCGGCCCGGACAGCTGGCTGAGGGCATAGCCGGTGCCGTACAGCGCCACCAGGCGACCGCGCCACCGCTCCGGCGCCAGCTGATTGATCCAGCTTTCACCGAGAATGAACACCACCGTCAGCGCCACCCCGATCACCAGGCGCAGCGCCAGCCACAACGGATAACTCGGCAGCAGGGCGAGCAGCGCCACCGATAGCGCGCTGAACAGCAGGCACGCCTGCATCAGGCGGGTCACCCCCAGGCGCGCCGCCCAGCGCCCGGCCACCAGCGCGCCGAGCAGCACGCCGAGCGCCGGGGTGGCGGCCATCACGCCGATGGCGAAGCTGTCGTAGCCCCAACTTTCCAGGCGAAGCGACACCAGCGGCATGGTCACGCCCAGCGCCAGGCCGATGCTGATCACCGCCGCGCACACGGCGAAATAGGTTCCCCAACGCATGCCGTCCTTCTCCCTCGCATGGCAAACCGCAGTGCCTGAAAGCAAAACGGCCGGGTTCCGCAAGGAAACCCGGCCGCAGGTGTGGCTCAACGCAGAGCCGGCCCCGAAGGGCGGACCTTCAGGCGGTTGCCCGCCCGACTTGCAGGATCTTAGAGCTTGATCCAGGTGGCTTTCAGTTCGGTGTACTTGTCGAACGCATGCAGCGACTTGTCGCGGCCGTTGCCGGACTGCTTGAAGCCGCCGAACGGCGCGGTCATGTCGCCGCCATCGTACTGGTTGACCCACATGCTGCCGACGCGCAGCGCCTTGGCCGCCAGGTGCGCCTTGGACAGGTTGCTGGTCCAGATCGCTGCGGCCAGACCATAGATGCTGTCGTTGGCGATGGCGATGGCTTCCTCGGTGCTGTCGAACGGGATCACCGTCAGCACCGGACCGAAGATTTCTTCCTTGGCGATACGCATGGCGTTATGCGCGTCGTCGAAGATGGTCGGCTCGACATACACGCCACCGGTCTCCTCCAGGGTGCGCTTGCCGCCGCAGAGCAGCTTGGCCTTGTCCGCATGGCCGGCTTCGATGTAGGACAGCACGGTATTCAGGTGGCCAGCGTCGACCAGCGCGCCGACCTTGGTCGCCGGGTCCAGCGCATGGCCGGCCTGCCAGCCGCGCATGGCCTCCAGCACCAGCGACATGAACTGCTCCTTGATCGAGCGCTCCACCAGCAGGCGCGAGCCAGCGGTGCACATCTCGCCCTGGTTGAAGCAGATCGCCGCGGCAGCCGCTTCGGCAGCAGCCTTGAGGTCCGGCGCATCGGCGAAGACGATGTTGGCGCTCTTGCCGCCGGCCTCCAGCCAGACGCGCTTCATGTTCGATTCGCCGGCGTAGATCATCAGTTGCTTGGCGATCTTGGTCGAGCCGGTGAACACCAGGGTATCGACATCCATGTGCAGCGCCAGGGCCTTGCCCACTGTGTGGCCATAGCCCGGCAGGACGTTGAGCACGCCGGCCGGAATGCCGGCCTCGATGGCCAGTTGGGCGATGCGCAGGGCGGTCAGCGGCGACTTCTCGGACGGTTTGACGATTACCGAGTTACCAGTGGCCAGCGCCGGGCCGAGCTTCCAGGCGGTCATGATCATCGGGAAGTTCCACGGCACGATGGCGGCAACCACGCCGACCGGCTCGCGGGTGACCAGGCCCAACTCGTCATGCGGGGTGGCGGCCACTTCGTCGTAGATCTTGTCGATCGCCTCGCCGCTCCAGCGGATCGCGCGCGAGGCGCCCGGCACGTCGATGCCCAGGGCGTCGCTGATCGGCTTGCCCATGTCCAGTGTTTCCAGCAGGGCCAGCTCCTCGGCATGGGCGTCCATCAGGTCGGCGAAGCGGATCATGATCTTCTTGCGTGCAACCGGCGCTAGACGCGACCACACGCCCGACTCGAAGGTGGCGCGGGCGTCCTGCACGGCCAGTTCGGCATCCGGCGCATCGCAGCTGGCGACCAGGCCGAGCAGGCGGCCATCGACCGGGCTGACGCACTCGAAGGTGGCGCCGGAGAGCGCATCGCGATATTCGCCGTGGACGAAGGCGCGGCCCTCGATCTTCAGGGCATCGGCGCGCTGTTCCCAATCGGCACGGGTCAAGCTGGTCATACGGGCATCCTCTTATTGTGCTGGCTGCGCGGCAATTCCCGCGCGCCCGAAAACGGCATGGCCTCGTCGGCCAAGGTGCGACAACACTAAACCGGGCATGCGCCATTTTCAATATTTTTGACATAAGCGCGATAAACGCCCTTGTCATGTTCGTTTTATTAAACATAGACTGCCGCCATCCGGCCCTAACAGGCCGCCACCACCTGCCAATGACGTCGCCCCGCATGAACATTCAGCAGATCGTCGATTTCGCCAGCGCCACCAGCACCGCCGAACACTACCGCCCAGCCGCGGAAAAAGTCCTCAAGGGTGACCCGCAGCAGAGCGTGCGCAACCACTACGCCAGCCCCTGCGGCCAGTTCAGCGCCGGCATCTGGGAAGGCGCGGTCGGCCAGTGGACGGTGAGCTACAGCGAACACGAGTATTGCGAGATCCTCCAGGGCGTCTCGGTGCTGCGCGATGCCGACGGCAACAGCAAGACCCTGCGTGCCGGCGACCGCTTCGTCATCCCCGCCGGTTTTCGCGGCACCTGGGAAGTGCTGGAGCCGTGCCGCAAGGTCTATGTGATCTTCGAACAGGCCAGCGCCTGATCCCAGTCGATTCCTGCGTGAACCTTGGCCCGCCACTTGGCGGGCATTTTCTTGCCTGCGGTTCAGGTGAAAAAACCCAGGCAAAAAACTGCAGGCAAAAAAAACCCGCCGGAGGGCGGGTTCTTTTCAGCAGGAGCGGATCAATTACTTGATCTTGGCTTCCTTGTACATCACGTGCTTACGGATGGTCGGATCGAATTTTTTGATTTCGATCTTATCCGGGGTGGTGCGCTTGTTCTTGTCGGTGGTGTAGAAGTGGCCGGTACCGGCGCTGGACACCAAACGGATCAGTTCACGCATGACTTGCTCCTTAAACCTTTTCGCCGCGAGCGCGCAGCTCGGACAACACGACATCAATACCACGCTTGTCGATGATGCGCATACCCTTGGCGGACAGACGCAGACGGACGAAGCGGTTCTCGGACTCGACCCAGAAGCGGTGATGCTGCAGGTTCGGCAGGAAACGACGGCGGGTTTTGTTGTTCGCGTGGGAAATGTTATTCCCGGTTACCGGACCCTTACCGGTAACTTGACAGACTCTCGACATACCTCAGCCCTCTAAAACCACATGCCCAACCCGGCATGGGTTGGCCGCTTAAACTCATAGTCAGTTGGCGCTCTGCGCCGCGTTTCTTCAGGGTCTTACCGGCCACACCTACAAGCGAAGGAACCGGGCCCCTAGAAAAGAGCGCTGCTTTATACCAGAAAGCCCTGCCAGCAACAAGGACAACGCTGCCCGCAGCGACGCCCTCGACAGCCGGCATCCATGACGCACGCCGCCGGCTCATGGCTCTCAGGAGCGCCGACCGTTCGTCAGCCGCCGGCGTTGTTCCGTGCCGGCCCATGGTCTAGGGTAAGCCCTTTCCAGCGCGCCCGCGGATGGGCCGCCGCCTCGCCCAGGAGTAATGCCATGCGTTTCGCTGCCTTGCCACTACTGTTCGCCCCGCTACTGGCCCAGGCCGCCACCCTCAGCGTCTGCACCGAAAGCAGCCCGGAAGGCTTCGACGTCGTGCAGTACAACTCACTGACCACCACCAACGCCTCCGCCGACGTGCTGATGAACCGCCTGGTCGACTTCGACGCCGCCAGCGGCGAGCTGCGTCCGAGCCTGGCCGAACGCTGGGAGGTCAGCGCCGACGGCCTGAGCTACAGCTTCACCCTGCGTCCCGGGGTCAAGTTTCACCACACCGACTGGTTCAGCCCCAGCCGCGAGCTGAACGCCGCGGACGTGCTGTTCAGCTTCCAGCGCATGCTCGACCCGGCCAACCCCTGGCACCGGGTGGCGCAGAGCGGCTATCCGCACGCCCAGTCGATGCAGCTGCCGAGCCTGATCAAGAGCATAGAGGCGCCCGATCCGCTGCACGTGCGCTTCACCCTCGCCCACCCCGACGCGACCTTCCTCGCCACCCTGAGCATGGGCTTCGCCTCGATCTATTCCGCCGAGTACGCCGAGCAACTGCTCAAGGCCGGCACGCCGGAGCAGCTCAACAGCCAGCCGATCGGCAGCGGCCCCTTCGTGTTCAAGCGTTTCCAGAAGGACGCACTGGTGCGCTACGGCGCCAATCCCGAGTATTTCGCCGGCAAGCCCGCAGTCGATCAGCTGGTGTTCGCCATCACCCCTGACGCCAATGTGCGCCTGCAGAAGCTTCGCCGCGGCGAGTGCCAGATCGCCCTGTCGCCGAAACCGCTGGACCTGCGCGCCGCCGCCGGCGAGCCGAGCCTGCAAGTACTCGACACCCCGGCCTTCATGACCGCCTTCGTCGCCCTCAACAGCCAACATGCGCCGCTGGACAAGGCCGAGGTACGCCAGGCGATCAACCTCGCCTTCGACAAGACCAGCTACCTGAAGGCGGTGTTCGAGGACGGCGCCCGCGCCGCCAACGGCCCCTACCCGCCGAACACCTGGAGCTACGCCGGCGAGCTGCCCGGCTACGCCCACGACCCCGCGCAGGCCCGCGCGCTGCTGGCCAAGGCCGGGCTGGCCGAGGGCTTCAAGACCACAATCTGGACCCGGCCGTCGAGCAGCCTGCTCAACCCCAACCCCAGCCTCGGCGCCCAGCTGCTGCAGGCCGACCTGGCCGAAGTCGGCATTCAGGCCGAGATCCGCGTGGTCGAATGGGGCGAGCTGATCCGCCGCGCCAAGGCCGGTGAGCATGACCTGCTGTTCATGGGCTGGGCCGGCGACAACGGCGATCCGGACAACTTCCTCACCCCGCAGTTTTCCTGCGCGGCGGTGCAGGCCGGGACCAACTTCGCACGCTATTGCGACCCCGAACTGGATCGCCTGATCGACGCCGGCAAACGCAGCAGCGCTCAGGCCGAACGCAGCCGGCTATATAAGGCAGCGCAGCAGCTGATCCAGCAGCAGGCGCTGTGGCTGCCGCTGGCGCACCCGCGCGCCGCGGTGCTGGCGCGCAAGGAAGTCACGGGTTATCAAGTCAGCCCATTCGGCCGCCAGGACTTCGCCAGAGTCAGCCTGCAACGCTGAGCGCTCAGCCCGCCAAGGTGGATGGAACCGCGTCATCCACCCTACACCCAGCCCAGTTCGGCCATCGACAGCGGCTCGCCGTCGCCGACGATGAAATGGTCGAGCACGCGCACGTCGACCAGCGCCAGCGCCTCCTTCAGGCGCTGGGTCAGCACCCGGTCGGCCTGGCTCGGTTCGGCCACCCCGGACGGATGGTTGTGGGTCAGGATCAGCGCCGCCGCGTTGTGCGCCAGGGCGCGCTTGACCACCTGGCGGGGATAGACGCTGGCGCCGTCCACCGTACCCTGGAACAGCACCTCGAAGGCCAGCACCCGGTGCTTGGCGTCGAGAAACAGGCAGGCGAACACCTCATGCGGCTCGTGGCGCAGCCGGGCCTTGAGGTAGTCGCGTACCGCCTGCGGGCTTTCCAGCGCCGAGTCGCGGCGCAGGCGCTCGGCCAGATGCCGGCGGGCCATCTCCAGCACCGCCTGCAACTGGGCGAACTTGGCCGGTCCGAGACCCAGATGCTGGCTGAAACTGGCCTGATCGGCCTCCAGCAACGGCCGCAAGCCGCCGAAAGCGCTCAATAGATGGCGCGCCAGATCCACCGCACTCTTGCCGGCTACCCCGGTGCGCAGGAAAATCGCCAGCAACTCGGCGTCGCTCAAGCTCGCCGCACCCAGCTCCAACAGCTTCTCCCGCGGGCGCTCCGCCGCGGGCCAATCACGAATGCTCATAGCCTCTCCCTGTCGAGCCGGCCCGCTGCTCCGGTGCGGGCGCTGTGATATCGTAGCCGAACTTTTTTGCGCGGCGACAGGCCAGGGGAGGCGGCGTCACCGCCGACTCCATTCACTCTGTATTTAAGGCAGTTCTATGCAGCGGCTGTATCGGAAACGCATCGTCCTCGGCGTGGGTGGCGGCATTGCCGCGTACAAGAGCGCCGAACTGGTTCGCCGCCTGCGCGACCAAGGCGCCGAAGTGCGGGTGGTGATGACCCAGGGCGGACGCGAATTCATCACCCCGCTGACCCTGCAGGCGCTATCCGGCCATCCGGTGCACCTGGATCTGCTCGACCCGGCTGCCGAGGCTGCCATGGGCCATATCGAACTGGCGCGCTGGGCCGACCTGGTGCTGATCGCCCCGGCCACCGCCGATCTGCTGGCACGCCTGGCCCAAGGCGTGGCCAACGACCTGCTGACCACCCTGGTGCTGGCCACCGACGCCACCATTGCCCTCGCCCCGGCGATGAATCAAGCCATGTGGCGCGACCCGGCGACCCAGGCCAACCTCGACCTGCTCGCCCAGCGCGGCCTGCGTGTGTTCGGCCCCGCCTCGGGCAGCCAAGCCTGCGGCGACGTCGGCCTCGGCCGCATGCTGGAGGCCGACGATCTGGCCGAGCTGGCCGCCGACTGTTTCCAGCGCCAGGTGCTGGATGGCAAGCACGTGCTGATCACCGCCGGACCGACCCAGGAAAACATCGACCCGGTGCGTTACATCACCAACCACAGCTCCGGCAAGATGGGCTTCGCCCTCGCCGAGGCCGCCGCCGAGGCCGGCGCGCGAGTGACCCTGGTTACTGGCCCGGTGTATCTGCCGACCCCCGACCGGGTCAACCGCATCGACGTGGTCAGCGCCCGCGACATGCTCGCCGCCTGCGAAGCGGCGATGCCCTGCGACCTGCTGATCGCCGCCGCCGCGGTGGCCGACTACCGCCCGGAAGTGGTGGCCGAGCACAAGCTGAAGAAAGACCCCACCACCGGCGACGGCCTGTTCCTGCAGATGGTGCGCAACCCGGACATTCTCGCCACCCTGGCCGGCCGCGCGGATCGCCCGTTCAGCGTCGGCTTCGCCGCCGAGACCGAGAACCTGCTGGCCTACGCCTCGCGCAAGCTGCGCGACAAGAACCTCGACCTGATCGTCGCCAATGATGTGGCCAACCCCAGCATCGGCTTCAACAGCGAAGAGAACGCCATCACCATCATCGATCGCGACCAGCACCAGCACGGCTTCGCCCAGACCAGCAAGGGCAAGATCGCCCGCCAACTGATCGCCTTCATCGCCGACCGCCTCAACCAAGCCTGAGACCCCATGCACTCACTGCAAGCCAAGATTCTCGACCCCCGCATTGGCCGCGACTTCCCGCTGCCGCACTATGCCACCCCGGGTTCCGCCGGCCTCGATCTGCGCGCCATGCTCGACGCCGAGGTCACCCTCGAGCCGGGCCAGACCCTGCTGATCCCCACCGGCCTGGCCATTTATGTCGCCGACCCTGGCCTGGCGGCGTTGATCCTGCCGCGCTCCGGACTCGGCCATAAGCACGGCATCGTCCTCGGCAATCTGGTCGGCCTGATCGACTCCGACTATCAGGGCGAACTGATGGTGTCCTGCTGGAATCGCGGCCAGAGCGCCTTCACCATCGCCGTCGGCGAGCGCATCGCCCAACTGGTGCTGGTGCCGGTGGTGCAGGCGCATTTCGAGCTGATCGAGCAATTCGACGAGAGCCTGCGCGGCGCCGGCGGCTTCGGTCACTCCGGCAGCCACTGAAGCAGCCGCTACCGTTCAGGATGAATTGCCGGGGAGATTGTCTGTGAAACTCTTCAAGCGCTCCGCCAAGGACCGGGCCGGCGACAGCCTGACCCTAACCAGCTCACCGTCCGCCGCCGCCGAGCCGCCGGCGAACCTGCCGGCGCTGCTGCCGAGCCTCGCGGCGGCGCTCGCTGGCCTGCTCGCCGCCGCCGCGCTGCTGTGGTTCGGCGGCCTGCACAGCCAGCAGCAAGCCCAACGGCAGCAGCTCGCCGAGGCCTGGGGCGGCAGCCAGGCCGCCGCCCTGCAGCAGGCCCTCAAGCAACTGCACGCCGACACCCTGGCGGCGGCGCGCAACCCGCAACTGCAACAAGCCCTGCAGAGCCAGGACAGCGCACAGATTCGCACCGCCGAACGCGGCCTCGGCTACTGGGACGGCGTGATCGGCGCCCACCTCAACCTGCCAGGCCAAGCCGTGCAGGACGCCAATGGCGTGGCGCCGGTGAACTTCGCCGCCCTCGACCTGCTGCGACGGGTGGAAAACGGCCAGAGTCCGGCCCCGGAAGCCTACAAGAATGGTCAGCGCTGGCTGCTCTACAGCGCCGCGGCGCTGCGGGCGAGCGACAACGAGGCGGTGCAGGGCTCGCTGCTGCTGGTGGTCGATCTGCAGCGCCTGCTCGCCAGCCTGCCACCCCTGCCGGCGGGCGTCGGCCAGCTGCAACTGACCCAGCAATTCGGCAACAACCCGGCGCAACTGCTGGCCCAGCGCGGCGAGAATGCGGCCGGCGCGGCGCTGGCCTTGGACAGCGGCAACCCGAACTGGAAGCTCAGCTTCGTCCCCGGCCCGACCCTCGAACAGCCCGGCCTCTCGCCGCTGCTGCTGGTCCTCGCCGCTCTGCTGATCCTCGCCGGCGCCCTGCTCGGCCTGTTCTTGCAGCAACGCAGCCAGCAGCGCCGCCTGCACGGCGACGTGCAGCAGCTCGGGCAAATCTTGAGCGAACTCTCCAGCGGCAAAGCCGTCAAAGCCTTCAGCCTGAGCCTGAACGAACTGAATGGCCTGGCCCAGTCGCTGGCGCGCCTGCAGCGCCCGGCCAAGAATGGCAACGGCAACAGTAATGGTCATAACGGCAACCACAGCACTGCCGGCCCGACCCACAACCCGAGCACCGCCACCCCGGCCAAGGCCGCCGAGGCGGTCGACCCGCTCTTTCAAGACACCGATATTCTCGATATCGACATCCTCGACGAAGACCAGGATCTCCTGGGACTGGAGCAAGCCCCCACCATGAGTGCCACCGCAATTACCGCCCCCAACCTGCCCGCCAGCATTTTCCGCGCCTACGATATCCGTGGCGTGGTCGGCGACACCCTGACCAGCGAAACCGCTTACTGGGTCGGCCGCGCCGTCGGCGCGGAAAGCCTCGCCCGCGGCGAGTCGAATGTCTCGGTGGGCCGTGACGGCCGGCTGTCCGGCCCCGAGCTGGTGCAGGCGCTGATCCAGGGCCTGGTGGAAGCCGGCTGCGACGTCAGCGACATCGGCATGGTGCCGACCCCGGCGCTGTACTACGCGGCCAACGTGCTGGCCGGCAAGTCCGGGGTGATGCTCACCGGCAGCCATAACCCGCCGGACTACAACGGCTTCAAGATCATGGTCGCCGGCGACACCCTGGCCAACGAACAGATCCAGGCCCTGCGCCTGCGCATCGAGAACAACGACCTGTCCAGCGGCAACGGCAGCGTCGAGCAGGTCGAGATCCTCGAACGCTACTTCCAGCAGATCCGCGACGACATCGCCCTGGCCAGGCCGCTCAAGGTGGTGGTCGACTGCGGCAACGGCGCCGCCGGGGTGATCGCCCCGCAGCTGATCGAGGCCCTGGGCTGCACGGTGATCCCGCTGTTCTGCGAGGTCGACGGCACCTTCCCCAACCACCATCCGGACCCGGGCAAGCCAGAGAACCTGGTCGACCTGATCGCCAAGGTCAAGGAAGTCCAGGCCGATGTCGGCCTGGCCTTCGATGGCGACGGCGACCGCGTCGGCGTGGTGACCAACGAAGGCACCATCGTCTACCCCGACCGCTTGATGATGCTGTTCGCCAAGGACGTGGTGTCGCGCAACCCCGGCGCCGACGTGATCTTCGACGTCAAGTGCACCCGCCGCCTGGGCGCGCTGATCAGCGGCTACGGCGGCCGTCCGGTGATGTGGAAGACCGGCCACTCGCTGATCAAGAAGAAGATGAAGGAAACCGGCGCGCTGCTGGCCGGCGAGATGAGCGGCCACATCTTCTTCAAGGAACGCTGGTTCGGTTTCGATGACGGCATCTACAGCGCCGCCCGCCTGCTGGAAATCCTCAGCCTCGACAAGCGCGACGCCGAACGGGTGTTCTCCGCCTTCCCGCTCGACGTGTCGACCCCGGAAATCAACATCCAGGTCACCGAGGAGAGCAAGTTCGCCATCATCGACAAACTGCAAAGCGACGGCCAGTGGGGCGACGGCAGCGTGACCACCCTCGATGGTGTGCGCGTCGATTACCCGAAAGGCTGGGGCCTGGTGCGCGCCTCCAACACCACCCCGGTGCTGGTGTTGCGCTTCGAAGGCGACAGCGCCGAAGAGCTGGAACGCATCCAGACGATCTTCCGCGCCCAGCTGCTAGCCGCCGTCCCTGACCTCAATCTGCCGTTCTGATCGGAGTCTGTTCCCATGACCCTCAACCGTGACGCCGCCACCAACATCGCCCAGGTGCTTTCCGAAGCGCTGCCGTATATCCGCCGCTTCGTCGGCAAGACCCTGGTGATCAAGTACGGCGGCAACGCCATGGAGAGCGACGAGCTGAAGGAAGGCTTCGCCCGCGACATCGTGCTGATGAAGGCGGTCGGCATCAATCCCGTGGTGGTCCACGGCGGCGGCCCGCAGATCGGCGACCTGCTCAAGCGCCTGTCGATCGAGAGCCACTTCATCGACGGCATGCGCGTCACCGACGCGCAGACCATGGACGTGGTGGAGATGGTCCTCGGCGGCCAGGTCAACAAGGACATCGTCAACCTGATCAACCGCCACGGCGGCAGCGCCATCGGCCTGACCGGCAAGGACGCCGAGCTGATCCGCGCGAAGAAGCTCACCGTGACCCGCCAGACCCCGGACATGACCCAGCCGGAAATCATCGACATCGGCCATGTCGGCGAAGTCGTCGGGGTCAACACCGAGCTGCTGAACATGCTGGTCAAGGGCGACTTCATCCCGGTGATCGCGCCGATCGGCGTCGGCGCCGAGGGTGAGTCGTACAACATCAACGCCGACCTGGTGGCCGGCAAGGTGGCCGAGGCGCTACGCGCCGAGAAGCTGATGCTGCTGACCAACATCGCCGGCCTGATGGACAAGCAGGGCCAGGTGCTGACCGGCCTGACTACCGAGCAGGTCGACGGGCTGATCGCCGACGGCACCATCTACGGCGGCATGCTGCCGAAGATCCGTTGCGCCCTGGAAGCGGTGCAGGGCGGCGTCACCAGCGCGCACATCATCGACGGCCGCGTGCCGCATGCGGTGCTGTTGGAGATCTTCACCGACAGCGGCGTTGGCACCCTGATCTGCAACCGCAAGAAGCACTGACATGCTCGTGCGCGCCGACTTCCGTTTCAGCCACCCGCTGCGGGTACGCTGGGCGGAGGTCGACCCGCAGGGCATCGTTTTCAACGGCCACTACCTGACCTACGCCGACGTCGCCATCACCGAATACTTCCGCGCCCTCGGGGTGGCCTATCCGGCCGACCTCAGCCGCGACGGCGGCGACTTCTTCGCGGTCAAGACCATTCTCGAATACTTCGCCCCGGCGCACTTCGACGACTGCCTGGAGATCGGCGTGCGGGTCGGCCGCCTGGGGCGTTCGAGCCTGAACTTCAAGCTGGGGATCTGGCGCGAGCAGACGCCGCTGACCGCCGGCGAAGTGATCTACGTGCATGCCGACAGCGCCAGCCGCAGCAGTCGAGCGCTGCCGGACTGGCTGCGCGAGAAGGTGCGCGCCTTCGAAGTGTGCGCGCCCAGCGAATGAAGGGATGCGCTCCCGGCAGTCGCCGGCAGCGCCAAACAGCCACGCGAGAATTCAGCCCCTCAGGGCTGGACACCCAGCAACTTGGCCAGCCGCGCGCGATCGGCGCCGAAACTCGCCTCGGCCTGCTGGCGGGCCGTCTCGTAACGCTGAATGTCCTGCTGCGCGTGCTCCTGCTCGGCTTTCAGGTTGTCGATCTGCGCCAGCAGATGCTCCGGCACTTGGCGCCCGGCGCGCTCCTGATCGGCCGCCTGGCCCTGCAGGTTGGCCTGTTGGCTGCGCAGCGACTGCAGATTACCGCGCGCCACGCCGATCAAGCCGTCCAGCTCGGTGAGCTTGCGCGCCTTGGCCCGGTCGACGTCCTCCAGAGTGCTATATAGCCGCAACAATTGGGCATCCGAACTGGCGCGCGCCTTCTCGTCGAGCTGACGCTGCATCTCTTCCGCACTGGGCGCCGGCGGAATCACCCGGATCACCCGCCCCTGCTCGTTGATTACCTCGTAGCCCTTGCCGATGTACTGCGGCGGCACGCCCTGGCGATCGAGGACGGTCACGCCCTTGTCGTTGACGTAACGGTACAGCTCGGTCGCCCCCGCTCCCAACGGCAGCAGCAACCCCAGCAACAACGCAACGCGCAGCGAACCCGGTTTGAGCATGGACGACACCTTGGCGGGGTTAGATTCCGTACTGTTCGCGGTAGGCCTGCACCGCCGACAGATGCTGCTTGAGCTCGGCATCCCCGGCCAGATACTCCAGCACCTGCTGCAGAGACACAATGCTGATCACCGGCATGCCGAAGTCGCGCTCGACTTCCTGAATCGCCGACAGCTCACCCTGGCCGCGCTCCTGGCGGTTCAAGGCGATCAACACGCCGGCCGCCTGCGCACCCTGCGCTTGAATGATCTGCATGACCTCGCGGATCGCCGTGCCGGCGGTAATCACGTCATCGACGATCAACACCCTTCCGGCCAGCGGCGCGCCCACCAGGGTGCCGCCCTCGCCGTGGTCCTTGGCTTCCTTGCGGTTGAAGCACCAGGGCAGATCGCGCTGATGCTTGTCCGCCAGCGCCACCGCGGTGGTCGCCGCCAGCGGAATGCCCTTGTAGGCTGGGCCGAACAGCACGTCGAAGGCGATGCCGCTGTCGACCACCGCGGCGGCATAGAACTGCCCGAGCTGGGCCAGGGCCGAACCGCTGTTGAACAACCCGGCATTGAAGAAATACGGACTGGTACGGCCGGATTTGAGGGTGAACTGACCGAAACGCAGCACCCCGCGTTCAATGGCAAAACGGATGAAATCGCGCTGGTACGCCTGCATGAAAAAGCCCCGAACGGCACGGATTTAGCTAATTGAAGTGAGCTCGGGTATCATACACGCACGTGTTTTTGGGGGCCATTTATGCGGATCATCAGTGTGAACGTGAATGGTATTCAAGCTGCCGTCGAGCGAGGACTCCTCAGCTGGCTGCAAGCCCAGAATGCCGACGTCATCTGCCTGCAGGACACCCGCTCCTCCGCCTTTGAACTGGACGACCCAGCCCTCCAACTGGATGGCTATTTCCTCTATGCCTGCGAAGCCGAAGTGCCTGACCAAGGTGGTGTGGCGCTCTATTCGCGGTTGCAACCCAAGGCGGTGATCAGCGGACTCGGTTTCGAGACCGCCGATCGCTACGGGCGCTACCTGCAGGCCGATTTCGACAAGGTGAGTATCGCCAGCTTGCTGCTGCCGAGCGGGCAGAACGGCGACGAGAGCTTGAACCAGAAGTTCAAGTTCATGGACGACTTCACCCATTACCTGGACAAGCAACGGCGCAAGCGCCGCGAGTACATCTACTGCGGCTCGCTGTATGTCGCGCATCAGAAGATGGATGTAAAGAACTGGCGTGACTGCCAGCAGGCACCGGGCTTCCTGGCGCCGGAGCGGGCCTGGCTCGACGAAGTGTTCGGCACCATGGGCTACGTTGACGCGCTGCGCGAGATCAGCCGCGAAGGCGAGCAGTTCAGCTGGTGGGCGGACAGCGAGCAGGCAGAAATGCTCAACCTCGGCTGGCGTTTCGACTACCAGTTGCTGACCCCAGGCCTGCGCCGCTTCGTGCGCGGCGCCCGCCTGCCGCGACAGCCGCGCTTCTCCCAGCATGCGCCGCTGATTGTCGATTACGACTGGACGCTGACGGTCTGAGGTCGAAGTCCGAGGCACAAAAAAGCCGGCATTGCGCCGGCTTTTTTGTGTCTGCTGCGCCTACTTGAGCAAGCGCCAGCAGAATGGGTAACGGTAATCCAGACCCTCGTTGGCCTTGATCCCGGCGATGATGGTCAGCACCAGGGCGCCTATGCCGAGCAGCCCAAGCAGCAGGAAGCCGATCACCACCAGCATCAGCAGGATGCACACCAGCGCGGCAATCGCCACGGTGATCTGGAAATTCAGTGCCTCCTTGCCCTGGGCATCGACGAAGGGGTCGAGATCCTTCTTGATCTGCCAGACGATCAGCGGCCCGAGCAGGTTGCCAAATGGGAAGGCCAAGCCGAGGAAGGCCGCGAAGTGACAGAACATCGCCCACTGGCGGGCTTCCTGACTGGGCGCCGGGCCCGGTAGCCGGTTGTCATCGTTCATGCACCACTCCTTGCGGTGGAACGGGTCAGTCCGCCAGGGCGGCGTTCTGCAACTCGACCAGCTCGGCCATGCCCTTCTGCGCCAACGCCAGCATGGCATTCAGCTCTTCCGGCTGGAACGGCGCACCTTCGGCGGTGCCCTGCACCTCGATGAAGCCGCCGCCTTCGGTCATCACCACGTTGAGATCGGTCTCGGCAGCGGAATCTTCCAGGTAGTCCAGATCCAGCACCGGTTCGCCCTGATAGATGCCCACCGACACCGCGGCGATCAACTGCTTGAGCGGGTCGCCGCCCTTCAGGCCGCCGCGCTTCTTGAGCACCCGCAGCGCGTCGACCAGCGCCACCATCGCCCCAGTGATCGACGCGGTACGGGTGCCGCCATCGGCCTGGATCACATCGCAGTCGACGTACAGGGTGATCTCGCCGAGCTTGGACATGTCCAGCGCGGCACGCAGCGAGCGGCCGATCAGGCGCTGGATTTCCAGGGTGCGTCCGCCCTGCTTGCCGCGGCTCGCCTCACGCTGGTTACGCTCACCGGTGGCGCGCGGCAGCATGCCGTACTCGGCGGTCAGCCAACCCTGGCCCTGGCCCTTGAGGAAGCGCGGCACGCCCGTCTCGACGCTGACCGTGCAAATCACCTTAGTGTCACCGAACTCGACCAGCACCGAACCCTCGGCGTGCTTGGTGTAGTTGCGGGTGATACGGATCGAGCGCAACTGATCGGCGGCGCGGCCACTGGGACGTTTCATCTGGGTCTACCTATACGGGACGGGAATCTGCTCGCCATTATAGGGCGGCCCAGCCGGTGCGACACAGCAAATTGGGAGCGGCGGACGCTCTGCGCTACAATCCTGCGCCTTTCGTTCCGTCTCTTATCCGCGAGGTATTCCCATGGTGCACAGCATGACTGCCTTCGCCCGCGTCGAGCGGGCCGGTACCCACGGCACCCTGAGCTGGGAATTGCGCTCGGTCAACCATCGCTATCTGGAGCCGCACCTGCGCCTGCCGGAGGCCTTTCGCGACCTCGAAGGCGCGGTGCGCGAGGCGCTGCGCCAGGGCCTGTCACGCGGCAAGGTGGAATGCACCCTGCGCTTCGCCGAAGACAGCGCCGGCCAGCCGCTGCAGGTCGATCGCGAGCGCGCCGCCCAGGTGGTCGCCGCCGCCGAGAGTGTGGCCGCCCTGATTAAGCAGCCCGCCGCCCTCAACCCTGTGGAAGTGCTGGCCTGGCCCGGCGTGCTGGTAGCCGACGCCGCCGACCCGCAAGCCTTGAACAAGGCCGCGCTGGAACTGCTCGAGCAGGCCCTCGGCGAGCTGAAGGGCGGCCGCGCACGCGAAGGCGCCGAGCTGGCCAAGCTGCTCAACGAGCGCCTGGACAGTATCCTCGCCGAGGTCAGCGCCCTGCGCGCGCTGGTGCCGCAGATGCTCGCCGGCCAGCGGCAGAAGATCCTCGACCGCTTCACCGAGATGAAGGCCGAACTGGACCCGCAGCGCCTGGAGCAGGAGCTGGTGCTGCTGGCGCAGAAGAGCGACGTCGCCGAAGAGCTCGACCGCCTCAGCACCCACGTCAGCGAAGTGCGCCGGGTGCTCAAGGCCGGCGGCGCCGCCGGCCGGCGCCTGGACTTCCTCATGCAGGAACTCAACCGCGAAGCCAACACCCTCGGCTCCAAGGCCTTCGACCCGCGCAGCACCCAGGCCGCGGTCAACCTCAAGGTGTTGATCGAGCAGATGCGCGAACAAGTGCAGAACATCGAGTAAGGCAAACCCGACATGAACGCCCCCACCGGCACCCTCTACATCGTTTCCGCGCCCTCCGGCGCCGGCAAGACCAGCCTGGTCAAGGCCCTGATCGACACCCAGCCGCAGATCCGCGTGTCGGTTTCGCACACCACTCGCGGCATGCGTCCCGGCGAAACCGACGGGATCAACTATCACTTCGTCGATCGCGAGGCCTTCCTCGCCATGCTCGAGCGCGATGAATTTCTCGAGCATGCGGAAGTCTTCGGCAACCTCTACGGCACCTCGCAGCGCTGGCTGGAACAGACCCTTGGCGAAGGCTACGACCTGATCCTGGAAATCGACTGGCAGGGCGCCCAGCAGGTGCGCAAGCTGATGCCGCAGGCGAAATCCATCTTTATCCTGCCGCCGACGCAAGAAGCCTTGCGCCAGCGCCTGACCAACCGCGGCCAGGACAGCGACGAGATCATCGAGCGGCGCATGCGCGAGGCGGTCAGCGAGATGAGCCACTATGTCGAGTACGACTATCTGGTGATCAACGATGATTTCGCCCACGCCCTGGACGATCTGAGGGCGATCTTCCGCAGCAACCAGCTGCAACAAGCCCCTCAGCAGCAGCGTTTCGGCCGGTTGCTGGCGGAGTTGCTGGCCTGAGCCAGGGGCGGGGCGGAAAATCCGCTCTTCCCTAAATGCTGGCTATTTTTTAGACTATCCAGTCCGCCCGCCCATTCGGGCACGGTTTTTTGCTCATTTACGTCGCTAGAGGAACACCATGGCCCGCGTTACCGTTGAAGACTGCCTGGACAACGTCGATAACCGCTTCGAGCTGGTCATGCTCGCCACCAAGCGCTCCCGCCAACTGGCCACCGGTGGCAAGGAGCCCAAGGTCGCCTGGGAAAACGACAAGCCGACCGTAGTCGCCCTGCGGGAAATTGCCGCCGGCCTAGTCAATTATGATGTCGTCGCCCAAGAAGAAATCGTCGATGACGAGCCGTTGTTCGGCAACTTCGAGGAAGAGGCCAACGAGGCCCTGTAAGCCTATGCCTGGTCGAAGTGTCGCGACGCAGGAGCCAAGTCGGCCGGGGGTGAACCCGTGCCGAGCATAGACGCCCTCGCCGATCGACTTTCGGCCTACCTCGGCGCCGACCAGGTCAACCTGGTCCGCCGCGCCTACTTCTACGCCGAGCAGGCCCACGACGGCCAGCGCCGCCGCAGCGGCGAGGCCTACGTCACTCATCCCCTCGCGGTGGCCAACATCCTCGCCGACATGCACATGGACCATCAGAGCCTGATGGCCGCGATGCTGCATGACGTCATCGAGGACACCGGCATCGCCAAGGAAGCCCTCAGCGCGCAGTTCGGCGAGACCGTCGCAGAGCTGGTCGACGGGGTCAGCAAGCTGACCCAGATGGACTTCCAGACCAAGGCCGAGGCGCAGGCCGAGAACTTCCAGAAGATGGCCATGGCCATGGCCCGCGACATCCGCGTGATCCTGGTCAAGCTCGCCGACCGCCTGCACAACATGCGCACCCTCGATGCCATGCCGCACGAGAAGAGCCGACGGATCGCCAAGGAAACCCTGGAGATCTACGCGCCGATCGCCAACCGCCTGGGCATGCACAGCATGCGCGTGGAGTTCGAGGACCTCGGCTTCAAGGCCATGCACCCGATGCGCTCGGCGCGCATCCGCGCCGCGGTGCGTGGCGCGCGCGGCAACCGCAAGGAAATCGTCAACAAGATCGAGGAATCGCTGACCCACTGCCTGACCCGCGAAGGCATGAGCGGCGAGGTGATCGGCCGCGAGAAGCACCTCTACAGCATCTACAAGAAGATGCGCGGCAAGCGCCGGGCGTTCAACGAGATCATGGACGTCTACGCCTTCCGCATCATCGTCGACAAGGTCGACACCTGCTACCGCGTGCTCGGCGCCGTGCACAACCTGTACAAGCCGCTGCCCGGGCGCTTCAAGGACTACATCGCGATCCCCAAGGCCAACGGCTACCAGTCGCTGCACACCACCCTGTTCGGCATGCACGGCGTGCCCATCGAGATCCAGATCCGCACCCGCGAGATGGAAGAGATGGCCAACAACGGCATCGCCGCGCACTGGCTGTACAAGTCCAGCGACGACGACCAGCCCAAGGGCAGCCACGCCCGCGCCCGTCAATGGGTCAAGGGCGTGCTGGAGATGCAGCAACGCGCCGGCAACTCGCTGGAATTCATCGAGAGCGTGAAGATCGACCTGTTCCCCGACGAGGTCTACGTGTTCACGCCCAAGGGCCGCATCATGGAGCTGCCGAAAGGCTCCACCGCGGTCGACTTCGCCTATGCGGTGCACACCGATGTCGGCAACTCGTGCATCGCCTGCCGCATCAACCGCCGCCTGGCGCCGCTGTCGCAGGCCCTGGAAAGTGGTTCGACGGTGGAAATCGTCACCGCCCCCGGCGCCCGGCCGAACCCAGCCTGGCTCAACTTCGTGGTCACCGGCAAGGCGCGCACACATATCCGCCATGCGCTCAAGCAGCAGCGCCGCTCGGAGTCGATCAGCCTCGGCGAACGCCTGCTGAACAAGGTGCTGACCGGCTTCGACAGCCATCTGCAGAAGATTCCTGCGAAGCGCCTGCAGCTGGTGCTGGGCGAATACCACCTGGAAGTGCTCGAGGACCTGCTGGAAGACATCGGCCTCGGCAACCGCATGGCCTATGTGGTGGCCCGCCGCCTGCTGGCCGAAGGTGGCGAACAGCTGCCGAGCAGCCAGGGGCCGCTGGCGATCCGCGGCACCGAGGGCCTGGTGCTGAGCTACGCCAAGTGCTGCACGCCGATCCCCGGTGACCCGATCGTCGGCCACCTGTCGGCCGGCAAGGGCATGGTGGTGCACCTGGACAACTGCAAGAACATCAGCGAAATCCGCCACAACCCGGAAAAATGCATCCAGCTGTCCTGGGCCAAGGATGTCACCGGCGAATTCAACGTCGAACTGCGCGTCGAGCTGGAGCACCAGCGCGGCCTGATCGCCCTGCTGGCCAGCAGCGTCAACGCCGCCGACGGCAACATCGAGAAGATCAGCATGGACGAACGCGATGGCCGCATCAGCGTGGTCCAACTGGTGGTCAGCGTGCATGACCGCGTGCATCTGGCCCGCGTGATCAAGAAACTGCGCGGGCTGTTAGGCGTGATCCGCATCACCCGCGTCCGCGCCTAAAGGCAACCTTATTTCGCGGCGACGCAGCGCCAACCGCTGCGTCGCCCTTCCCCCGGCACCCCACAAGGAGTTCCCATGAGCAAGACCGTCATCCACAGCGACAAGGCCCCCGCCGCCATCGGCACCTATTCCCAGGCGATCAAGGCCGGCGATACCGTGTACCTGTCCGGACAGATCCCGCTGGATCCGCAGACCATGGAGCTGGTGCAAGGCTTCGAGGCGCAGACCGTGCAGGTGTTCGAGAACCTCAAGGCGGTGATCGAAGCCTCCGGCGGCTACATGAGCAACCTGGTCAAGCTGAACATCTTCCTCACCGACCTGTCGCACTTCGCCACGGTCAACGAGATCATGGGCCGCTACTTCCAACAGCCCTACCCGGCCCGCGCCGCCATCGGCGTGGCCGCCCTGCCGCGCGGCGCGCTGGTGGAAATGGACGGCATCCTGGTGCTCGAGTAAGAGCCTGTTCACAATCTCGCGAGCTAGAGCCAGACAAGGCAAAAGTGGCCGAGGGAGCGGAGTTTACGCGCTGTAAATGAGCATGACTCGCTTCGCTCGCCCCTTCGGGGCCGCACTGAAGTGCGTTAGCCGCAAGCGGCTTCCGAGGTCACTTTTAACGCCGGATGGCCGACGCGCAGCAGATTGTAAACAGGCTCCAAGACCCTCCGGCGGGGCCTGCGCCCCGCTTCTTCCCGCATCGACAAGGATTCGGTTATGCGTCACACCCGTGCGCTGCTGCTCAGTGCCGTCCTGCTCGGCGGCTGCGCCAGCGCTCCGCCGGATCCCAATGGCATCTGGATCAACCAAGCGGCCATCGATGCCGCCAGCGCCGGCGGCCCGCTGCGCGAGGCCCTGCTCGCCTATGGCCCCAATCTGGAATGGCGGATCGACAGCGGCCGCCAGCTGGCGACCTTCAGCAACGGTTTCGAGCTCGGCGAAGGGCAACTGCACGCCGACCCCACCGGCGGCTGGCAGGTGGATTTCTACGGCGACTTCCACGAGCGCCTGAATCTCGAAGACGACCAGCTGGTCCAGGTCGAAAACGCCACCAGCCCGCAACAGCGCTTCGTCCGCCCACGGGTCGAGGTCGCGGCGGATGCGCCGCAGGGCAGCAGTTTCGAACAAACCCTCTACGCGGCGTACCTGGGCGGCAGCTGGACGATCGAGCAGGGCCCTGGCCAGGGCGGCCCGGTGCGCTTCCACCCGGACGGCCAGGTCGAAGGCCTGCCCCGCGCCGAGCGCTACGCGCTGTGCCTGGCCGGCGACTGCGCGGCCATGAGCGGCGAGCACGACAGCCTGTGGCTGCAGCTCGGTCAGCAGGGCAGCCCGTGGATCTTCCGCCGCGACGGCCAGCAACTGAGCATCTTCGAGGCGCGCAACCAGGCGCAGAGCGACGAGATGCCCGACTACAGCCCCGGCGCACAGCGCTGGCTGCTGCAGCGCGACTAACGCAGCAACCCGGCCTCCGCCAGCACCGCCGCATACCCCTCGCGATAGCTCGGGTAGCGCGGCTGCCAGCCAAGCGCACGGGCGCGGGCGTTGCTGCAGCGCTTGCTGCCGGTGCGACGCATGCTCGCCGCCTCGGCCCACGCCGTCACCCCCAGATAGTCGCGCAGCCAGGCCACCACCTCGTGCAGCGGCGCCGGCGCGTCGTCGACGCCGAGGTAGCAATCCGCCAGCGCCACACCACGGGCGTCTGCCTGCAGCAGGAAGGCCAGCAGCCCGGCGGCATCCTCGGCATGGATGCGGTTGGCATACAACGGCGGCTCGCTGGCCACGCGATAGCCTTGGCGGACCTGATCGAGCAGCCAGTTGCGCCCCGGCCCGTAGATGCCGGTCAGGCGCACCACGCTGGCCGGCACGCCGCAGCCCAGCGCCAGCTGCTCGGCCTCGCGCATGATCCGTGCGGAAAACCCTTCGGCCACGGCCGGCGAACCCTCGTCGACCCACTCGCCGTGCTGCTGGCCATACACCCCGCTGCTGGAGACGAACAGCAGACGCCGCGGGCGCTGACCGTGCTGCGCCAGCCAGGCCAGCACATGGGCGAGGCCGTCGACATAGGCCCGCCGGTAGCCGGCCTCGTCAGGCGCGCTGGCGGCGGCGCTATACACCAGATAATCCAGTTGCTGCGCTGGCCAGGCCGGCGGGCAGACGGCGCTGTCGAGATCGGCGGCCAGCGGCAGCACCCCGGCCGGCAGGGCGGCGACCGTGCGGCGCAGGCCATGCACGCGCCAGCCAACCGCGAGCAGCTGGCTGGCCAGACGGCCACCGACATCGCCACAACCGGCAATCAACAGAGAGGGCATCGACAACTCCAGGAATAGGTGGGTAATCCTCAGCCTAACCAGACGCCACGCGCCGGCCAAGGTCCGGTGACGGCAACCGCCGGAGAAGAAAGCTACAAGATCTCTTTTGCTAACAAGAATTACTTGCAATAATGCCCGACCTTTCGCCAGCGTCGCCGCATGTGCCGCTGGCCAAGCTGACTTCTTTCCTTTCAGGTCCGGCCCGCATGAACGCTATCCACTCCAACGCCCAGCCTAACCCTCTTGCCCGTACCTGGCGCGGCGTCGCAGCCCTGCTCTGCAGCCTGCTGCTGGTGCCCACCCTGGCCTTGGCGCAAGAGCCCGCCAGCGCCCCGAGCGCGCCGGCCACCGCCAGCACAGCGGTCACGTCCGCAGTGCCGGCCCCGACGAGTGCCGCCGACACCGGCGCGGCGGCGCCCGCCGAGCAGACCGCCGCCGATGCAGCCGTCGTGGCCGCCGCCGAACAGCAGGAACTGCTCGCCGCCGAACAGGCGCTGGAGCATGACCTGTCGCCCTGGGGCATGTACCAGAACGCCGATATCGTGGTGAAACTGGTGATGATCGGCCTGGCCCTCGCCTCGGTGATCACCTGGACGATCTGGATCGCCAAGGGTTTCGAGCTGCTCGGCGCCAAACGCCGCCTGCGCGGCGAGCTGGCGGCGCTGAAAAAAGTACGCTCGCTGAAGGAGGCCGGCGAGCAGACGGCACGCCCGGGCAGTCTGGCCCAGACGCTGGTGCAGGACGCCCTGGAAGAACTGCAGCTGTCGACCAACACACGCGAGAAGGACGGCATCAAGGAGCGCGTCAGCTTCCGCCTCGAGCGCCTGGTGGCCGCCAGCGGCCGCAGCATGAGCCAGGGCACCGGCGTGCTCGCCACCATCGGCTCGACCGCGCCCTTCGTCGGTCTGTTCGGCACCGTCTGGGGGATCATGAACAGCTTCATCGGCATCGCCAAGTCGCAGACCACCAACCTCGCGGTGGTCGCCCCCGGCATCGCCGAAGCCCTGCTGGCCACCGCCCTCGGTCTGGTCGCGGCGATCCCGGCGGTGGTCATCTACAACGTCTTCGCCCGCTCCATCACCGGCCACAAGGCCCAGGTGGCCGATGCCTCGGCGCAGGTGCTGTTGCTGGTCAGCCGCGACCTCGACCAGCCGCCGGCCGAACGCAGCCAGCCGCACGTGGTGAAACTGGGGTAAGCCATGGGACTGCATCTGAACGACGGCGGCGACGACCTGGTCGAATCGCACGAAATCAACGTCACGCCCTTTATCGACGTCATGCTGGTGCTGCTGATCATCTTCATGGTCGCCGCACCCCTGGCCACCGTCGATATCAAGGTCGACCTGCCGGCCTCCAGCGCCCAACCGGCGCCGCGCCCGGACAAGCCGATCTACCTGAGCATCAAGGACGACCAGAGCCTGTTCCTCGACAACCAGCAGGTCAGCAAGGAGCAGCTCGGCGCGGTGCTGGACCAGCAGACCCATGCCGACAAGGAGCAGACCATCTTCGTCCGCGGCGACAAGACGGTGAACTACAGCCTGCTGATGGAGGTGATGGACGCCCTGCGCGGCGCCGGCTACCTGAAGATCGGCCTGGTAGGACTCGAGACGGTCGGCCAGCAATGAGTAAGCGCTTGCACAAGCTGTCGCGCTATGGCGTCAGCCTGGCCGTCGTGCTCGGCCTGCACCTCGGCCTGGCACTCTGGGCGCTGTACTGGCACCCGCAGGCCGCGCCGGTCGAGTTGCCGCCGGCGGCCATGCTGATCGAACTGGCGCCGCTGCCGCCCGCGGCGCCGAAGCCGGCCCCGCCACCGCCGCCCGTGCAGCCGCAGGAGCCGGAGCCGCAGCCAAAACTGATCGAAGCGCCGAAACCGAAGATCGCCCTGGCGCCCAAGCCGAAGCCCAAACCCAAGCCGCAACCACCGAAGCCGGTCGAGCCCAAGCCGCAGCCCGAGCAGCCGCCGCAGGAAATCGCGCCGGCGCCGCCGGCCAAAACCGAGAGCCAGCCCGCCGCCCCGCAGCTGGCGGCGGTCAGCGCACCGTCAAAGGCCAAGGAGACCTGGCAGAGTAAGCTGCTCGGCCACTTGGCGCGCTACAAGCGCTACCCCGACGATGCCCGCCGGCGCGGCTTCGAAGGCGTCACCAAGGTGCGCTTCCGGGTTGACGGCGACGGCAAGGTGCTGAGCGTGGGACTGGCCGGCAGCTCCGGCAGCGCCTCGCTGGACCGCGCCACCCTGGCGATGATCCGCCGCGCCCAGCCGTTGCCGAAGCCACCGGCGGAGCTGCTCGACGGCAACAGCCTGGAAGTGGTCGCGCCCTTCGTCTACTCCCTGGATCGCCGCCGCTGAACGAACTGCGCCCGGCAGCGGGCGCAGATTCCCGCACAGGTTGGTTCCATCCAGTGCAGCCGCTATGATTGCTCGCACTCTCATGGAATTTACCTATGACCCTCACCGAGCTGCGCTACATCGTCACCCTCGCCCAGGAACAGCATTTCGGCCGCGCGGCGGAGCGCTGCCACGTCAGTCAGCCGACCCTGTCGGTGGGGGTGAAGAAGCTGGAAGACGAACTCGGCGTGCTGATCTTCGAGCGCAGCAAGAGCGCGGTGCGCATGACCCCGGTCGGGGAAACCATCATCACCCAGGCGCAGAAGGTGCTGGAGCAGGCCCAGGGCATCCGTGAGCTGGCCCAGGCTGGCAAGAACCAGCTGGCCGCGCCGCTCAGGGTCGGCGCCATCTATACCGTCGGCCCCTACCTGTTTCCCCACCTGATCCCGCAGCTGCACCGGGTCGCCCCGCAGATGCCGCTGTACATCGAGGAAAACTTCACCCACGTGCTGCGCGACAAGCTGCGCAACGGCGAGCTGGACGCGATCATCATCGCCCTGCCATTCCAGGAAGCCGACGTGCTGACCATGACGCTGTACGACGAGCCCTTCCAGGTGTTGCTGCCCGCCGGCCACCCCTGGGGCCAGAAGGAGACCATCGACAGCGCGCAGCTCAACGACAAGAGCCTGCTGCTGCTCGGCGAGGGCCACTGCTTCCGCGACCAAGTGCTGGAGGCCTGCCCGACCCTGCGCAAGCACGGTGACGAAGGCAGCCAATACACCACGGTGGAATCCAGCTCGCTGGAAACCATCCGCCACATGGTCGCCTCCGGCATGGGCATCTCGATCCTGCCGCTGTCGGCGGTGGACAGCCACCACTACGCTCCGGGCATCTTCGACGTGCGCCCGCTGACCCCGCCGGTGCCGTTCCGCACCGTGGCCATCGCCTGGCGCGCCAGCTTCCCGCGGCCGAAGGCCATCGACGTGCTGGCCGACTCGATCCGCCTGTGCTCGGTGGCGCAGCCGCAGACCAGCGCCGCCTGACCATGACCGAACTGGCGGCGGTGTCGGTCACCGCGCTGAAGGGGGTCGGCGCCGCACTGGCGGAAAAGCTCGCCAAGGTCGGCCTGGAAAGCCTGCAGGACTTGCTGTTCCACCTGCCGCTGCGCTATCAGGATCGCACCCGCATCACCCCCATCGGCGCCCTGCGCCCCGGCCAGGACGCGGTGGTCGAGGGCGTGGTGGCCGGCGCCGACGTGGTCATGGGCAGGCGCCGCAGCCTGCTGGTGCGCCTGCAGGACGGTAGCGGCACGCTGTCCTTGCGCTTCTACCACTTCAGCCAGGCGCAGAAGGATGGTCTCAAGCGCGGCACCCAGCTGCGCTGCTACGGCGAGGTGCGCCCCGGCGCCTCGGGGCTGGAGATCTACCACCCGGAATACCGCGCCCTCAGCGGCAGCGACGCGGCGCCGGTGGAGCAGACCCTGACGCCGATCTACCCGACCACCGAAGGTCTCACCCAGCAGCGCCTGCGCCAGCTCAGCGAACAGGCGCTGGCACGCCTGGGCCCGCACAGCCTGCCCGACTGGCTGCCCGCCGAACTGGCCCGCGACTACCGCCTCGGCCCGCTCGACGAGTCGATCCGCTACCTGCACCGGCCGCCGCCGGATGCCGACCTCGAGGAACTCGCCGAAGGCCGGCACTGGGCCCAGCACCGCCTGGCCTTCGAGGAACTGCTGACCCACCAGCTGTCGCTGCAGCGCCTGCGCGAAGCCGTGCGCGCGCAAGCGGCGCCACGCCTGCCGCCGGCCAAGCGCCTGCCGCCGCAGTTCCTGCTCAATCTCGGTTTCCAGCCCACCGGCGCGCAGCAGCGGGTCGGCGCCGAGATCGCCTACGACCTCAGCCAGGACGAGCCGATGCTGCGCCTGGTGCAGGGCGACGTCGGCGCCGGCAAGACCGTGGTCGCCGCCCTCGCCGCCCTGCAGGCGCTGGAGGCCGGCTATCAGGTGGCGCTGATGGCGCCCACCGAGATCCTCGCCGAGCAGCACTTTCTCAACTTCAGCAAATGGCTGCAGCCGCTCGGCCTCGAGGTCGCCTGGCTGGCCGGCAAGCTCAAGGGCAAGGCGCGCGCGGCGGCGCTGGAGCAGATCGCCGCCGGCGTGCCGATGGTGGTCGGCACCCACGCGCTGTTCCAGGACGAGGTACGTTTCCAGCGCCTGGCCCTGGCGATCATCGACGAGCAACACCGCTTCGGTGTGCAGCAGCGTCTGGCGTTGCGCCAGAAGGGTGTGGCCGGCCAGCTCTGCCCGCACCAGCTGATCATGACCGCCACGCCGATTCCGCGCACCCTGGCGATGAGCGCCTATGCCGATCTGGACACTTCGATCCTCGACGAGCTGCCGCCCGGGCGCACCCCGGTCAACACCCTGGTGATCGCCGACAATCGCCGCCTCGAGGTGATCGAACGGGTGCGCTCGGCCTGCCGCGAAGGCCGCCAGGCCTACTGGGTATGCACCCTGATCGAAGAATCCGAGGAGCTGACCTGCCAGGCCGCGGAAACCACCTACGAGGAGCTCGGCGCCGCCCTCGACGGCCTGCGCGTCGGCTTGATCCACGGGCGCATGAAGCCGGCGGAAAAGGCCGCGGTGATGGACGAGTTCAAGCAGGGCCGCCTGCAACTGCTGGTCGCCACCACGGTGATCGAGGTCGGCGTCGACGTGCCCAACGCCAGCCTGATGATCATCGAGAACCCCGAGCGCCTCGGCCTAGCCCAACTGCACCAGCTGCGCGGCCGGGTCGGTCGCGGCAGCGCCGCCAGTCACTGCGTGCTGCTCTATCATCCGCCGCTGTCGCAACTCGGCCGCGAGCGCCTGGGCATCATGCGCGAGACCTGCGACGGCTTCGTCATCGCCGAGAAGGACCTGGAACTGCGCGGCCCCGGCGAGATGCTCGGCACCCGCCAGACCGGCCTGCTGCAGTTCAAGGTCGCCGACCTGATGCGCGATGCCGACCTGCTGCCGGCCGTGCGCGATGCCGCCCAGGCCCTGCTGGCGCGCTGGCCGCAACACGTCAGTCCGCTGCTGGAGCGCTGGTTGCGTCACGGCCAGCAATATGGTCAGGTGTGATCCACCACCCTACGCTGGTCGCCTGTGACCCGCAGTCTTAATGCCCGCTGGTTATACTCGGGCCACAGATTCCTAGCCGGACACCGCCCATGACCGAACTCGCCCTCGCCACCGATAGCTCGCCCCAACCACCGACGGTGATCCTGCAGCAGCTGGAAAAACTCGCCGTGCCCTACCAGGTGTGCCACGAGCAGCCGGGACTGGCGGCGGCGCGGCGGGTGCAGGCGGTGCTGCTCGAGGACGCCGTCGGCGCGCTGCTGGTGTTGTTCCCGCAGAACCAGCTGCTCGACCTCAATCGCCTGGCCGAGCTGACCGGGCGCAAACTGGCGGCGCTCAAGCCCGAGCGCCAGGAGCGCATGCTCGGCAAGCACAGCCTCGGCCGCCTGCCGGCCCTGCCCCCCCTGCTCGGGGTGCCCTGCCTGTATGACGAGCGGCTGCTGCACGAGCCGCAGTTGCTGATCGAGTCGGGGCAGCCCGGGGTCCTCCTGGCCATCCCTGCCGAGGCCTTCAAGCCGCTGCTGGCCAAGGCCAGCGCCGCCCGCTTCGGCGAACCGCTGACCGGCATCCGCCCCAACCTCGACCGCCCGCACGACGACCGCAACGAGATCAGCCAGGCGGTCCAGGCCTTCACCGCCCGGCGCATCCAGCAGCGTCTGGAGGAAACCATCGAGATCCCACCGCTGCCGGAAACCGCTCAGCGCATCATCAAGCTGCGCGTCGACCCGAATGCCACGGTGGACGACATCACCGGCGTGGTCGAGACCGATCCGGCGCTGGCGGCGCAGGTGGTCAGCTGGGCCGCCTCGCCCTACTATGCGGCGCCGGGCAAGATCCGCTCGGTGGAGGACGCCATCGTCCGCGTGCTCGGCTTCGACCTGGTGATCAACCTGGCCCTCGGCCTGGCGCTGGGCAAGACCCTCAGCCTGCCCAAGGACCAGCCGCAGCAGGCCACGCCCTACTGGCAGCAAGCGATCTACACCGCCGCCGCGATCGAGGGCCTGACCCGCGCCATGCCCCGCAGCCTGCGCCCGGAAAGCGGCCTGACCTATCTCGCCGGGCTGCTGCACAACTTCGGCTACCTGGTCCTCGCCCATGTGTTTCCGCCGCACTTCTCGCTGATCTGCCGGCATCTGGAGGTCAACCCGCACCTGCCGCACAGCTACGTCGAACAGCACCTGCTGGGCATCAGCCGCGAACAGATCGGCGCCTGGCTGATGCGCCACTGGGACATGCCCGAGGAACTCGCCTGCGCCCTGCGCTTCCAGCACGACCCCGGCTATCGCGGGGCGAATGCCGCCTATCCGAACCTGGTTTGCCTGGCCGTCAGCCTGCTGCGCAAGCGGGGCATCGGCGCCGGTCCGCAGGTGCAGATTCCCCAGAGCCTGTACGAGGATCTCGGCCTCAGCCGCGAGAAGGCCGAGGAAGCGCTGGACAAGGTGCAAGCGGCGGAAGCCGCGCTGCGCGAGCTGGCGGCGCAGTACCAGCACGGCCATTGACCAATGGCCAGGCAAGCAAAAGGGGCCCAGCGGCCCCTTTTTTACCCCTCGGCCTTTGTCACCGCAGTGCCGCGCGACGCCCGGCGAACAGCGCCGGCAAGGCTTCGACACTGGCCTTGAGCAACAAGCGCACCGGGTCCTGCTCATACAAGCCGGCATAGTCGCTCAGCTCGTTGCTGGGCATCTGTCGATAGGCGTAGAGCATGAAGGACTGCACCGCCTGGCGGCTGGAGGCCCGCAGCGTCTCGGCCTGCTGGGCGGTCTGCTGGCTCAGGGCCGCTTCGCTGAGGCTCTCGCCGCGTGCCCGCAGGGTCAGCAGGGCCTGGGTCTTGCCGGTCTCATAACGCAACAGGGTGGCCAGCTCGGTGGTGTGCGCCGCCTGGTCGAGGCGATCGACCAGGGCCAGGCGCTCCTGACGTGGCGGCTTGGCCTTGAGCTGTTCGCGATAACTGGCCAGGCCTTCGCCGCCAGCCGGCTCACCCACCACTTGCTCCGCCGCGGTGAACCGCTGGGCCAAGGGACTGGCGAGCAGCGCCTCGACCTGGCGCACCTGCGCCGCGTCCAGCTGCTTGGCGACCCGCTCGGCCAGCTCGGCGCACAGCGGCTCGGCGGCGAATTCGCGGGCCACTTGCTCCTGCTGCGCCGGCGCCAGGCCGCGCTGGATCAACGGCGCGCTCTGCTCGCAGAGCAGACGGATGCCGGCCAGCTCGAAGGCCCGGAGCACGGTGCCGGGATTGGCCGGTTCGGCCTGAGCCAGCAGCGGGGTGAACAGCAGTGGTAACAGCAGGAGAAAACGCATGGGCGGAGATCCGACAAGAACTGCCGCCAGCCTAGCGAATGGCTCTGGCGCCGGCCAGCGGCGCCCGCACGGATTGCGCGTCAGGCCGCTTTTTTCACGGCGGCCTGCTTCTTCGGCACGAGGAATTTGGTCAGGCCCTGAAACCAGATCACCAGTGCCGGATTGCCCTGGATCTGGATGTCCTTGTTCTGGATGCCCTGCATGAAGGCCAACTGCTTGTTCTTCGCGCTCATGGTGGCGAAGCCGTAGGCGGCATCCTTGAAGCCGATGGCGAAGGCCGGAGCGCTAGCCGGACCGCGCTTGCTGACCAGGCGCTGGTCCTTGACGATGAAGTGGCGAGCCAGCTTGCCGTCCAGGGTATGCAGTTGGAAGGTCAAGTCTTTGTCGGCCAGCTGCTGCTGGAAGGCGGGATTGTCGCGACTGGCTTTGGCCATCAGGCGGCCCAGCATCCAGAGGAGAAAGCGGAATTTCATGCGCACGGCCTCGGCGGGAAATAGAACGGCGGCGCATTGTAGCGATTTGCGGCAGAGGACTACAGCCAGCCTTAGGTTGGGACCAAAGGCTGGGCCAAGCAGCCCGGAGCCGGCTGGCTCCGGGCGCGAGCACGGCTCAGTTGACCGCGTCCTTGAGGGACTTGCCCGGTTTGAAGGCGACGGTGTTGCTGGCTTTGATCTTCACCGGCGCCCCGGTTTGCGGGTTCTTGCCGGTACGCGCGCCGCGATGACGCTGGATGAAGGTACCGAAGCCGACCAGGGTGACGCTGTCCTTGCGGTTCAGCGCGTTGGTGATTTCTTCCAATACCGCATTGAGCACGCGGTTGGCCTGATCCTTGGTGAGATCAGCCTTGTCCGCGATGGCGGCGGCGAGTTCCGGTTTACGCATAAGAAGCCTCTTTGACGTTTTGTTGTTGTTGTGTGTCTGTGCTGCTCGTCCAGAACAGCGCCCAAGGCGCCGCAACAGCTCTGCGCTGCGGCAGACCGCTGGGAGAATGGCACGCCAAAGGGCCTCGCGCCAGTCTTGTCGGACAGTTTTGTCAACCGATATTTGCGTCTAAAGCGACAGAACCTAAGGCATTCACGCCAGCAAGGCCGGCAGCTCCTTATTCAACGCCAGCTTTTCCTGTACGGCCGTGCCGGTCAACGCATAACCGAGCAGGCGACCGCCGCTATCTCGGCACAGCGCCTTGATATCGGCCCCGCTGCCTTCCACCGTCCACTCGCCATTCAGGCCTCGCGGCGGCGGCGAGATCACCAGCGGGCAGACCGGGGTCTTCACCAGCACCGGCATAGGCCCATAACTCACCGCCGTCGGCTTGCCCGCCAGGGTCTGCGCCAGGGCGCGGGCGCAGCTCATCAGCGGCATGACGTAGAGCAGATTGAGGCCGTCGACCTCGGCGCAGTCGCCCAAGGCGTAGATGTTGGCGTGCGAAGTTTGCAGTTGGCGGTCGACCACCACGCCGCGATTCACCGCCAGGCCGGCGGCGGCGGCCAACTCGGTGCGCGGCCGCAGACCGACCGCCGAGACCACCAAATCGCACTCGATCAGGGTGCCGTCGGACAGATGCGCCTCCAGGCTCTCACCCTGGCGTTGCAGGCGGGCCAGCACCGGGCCGAAATGGAAGCGCGCGCCGAGGCTTTCCAGCCCGCCCTGTACCGCGGCGGCGGCGGCCGGATGCAGCAGGCCGGGCAGCACCTGTTCGCAGGGCGCCACCAGTTCGACCTGGTAGCCGCCGAGGCTGAGATCGTTGGCGAACTCGCAGCCGATCAACCCGGCGCCGAGCAGCAGCACGCGCTGCTTGCCGGCCGCCGCGGTGCGGAAGCGGGCGTAATCCTCCAGATCGTTGATCGGGAAGATCGCCTCCTCGGCATCGCCCTCCACCGGCACGCGGATGGTCTCGGCGCCCCAGGCCAGCACCAGGTCGCGATAGGCCACGGCTTCCTCGCCGATCCACAGGCGCTTGTGGCCCGGATCGATGCCGGTGATGCGCGTATGGGTACGGACCTCGGCCTTGAGCTGCTCGGCCATGGCGCCCGGCTCGGCCATGGCCAGGCCGTCGGCGTCCTTGTTCTTGCCGAAGCCGGTGGACAGCATCGGCTTGGAATAGGAGCGGCCGTCATCGGCGGTGATCAGCAGCAGCGGCGTGTCGCCATCCAGCTTGCGAAACTCCTTGGCCAGGTTGTAGCCGGCCAGGCCGGTGCCGACGATCACCACGGGTGCACTCATGACTCACTCCTGAAATTCATAAAACCTGCTGACAGAAACGACACGGCGACCCGCAGGTCGCCGTCCAACTGTATCGCGGGCCGCTGGCGTCAGCTGATCGCGATCATCTCGAAATCCTGCTTGCCGGTGCCGCAATCCGGGCACACCCAGTCCGCCGGGATGTCCTCCCACGGCGTACCCGGAGCGATGCCTGCCTCCGGCAGCCCTTCGGCTTCGTCGTAGATGAAGCCGCAGACGATGCATTGCCACTTGCGCATCTGCCCACCTCCCCGGCGCAAACTCTCACTTCGACCCTACCGCAATTGCCCGCGCGCCGCCAACCGCGATGCGGGCCCACCCTACTGAGGATAGGCCCGCTGGCGACCTGCCAATCACAGCGCGGTGAGGAAGGACACCCCATACACGCCGACGAAACCCGGCCCCGCGGCCACCGGCTGGCCGGCGGTCGCATCGCCGTGGTCGGCGTTGAGCACCCGCGCCACCCGGTAGCGGTGCAGATTGGCGAGGAACTGCCGGGCCGGCAGCACCGGCTCCTCGCGCAGGCCATCGCCGAACAGCTGGCGATGCAGCGCCGGCAGGCGATACCAGGGCGTGGTCGGCTTCTCGTGGTGGGCGTTGTGGTAGCCGAAGTTGAGCACCAGCAGGTTGAGCGGCTTTGAATGGCCGAACGGATTGGAGAAGGTATTGCGCTGCTCGTAGGCGTAGCTCGGCCGCTCGCCGGGCTCGGCGTCCAGACCGACCACCACCTCGTAGGTGTGCTGATGCATGTCCAGGCTGCGCATGACGTTGAGGAACAGCAGGTAGGCGACGATATAGCCGAGCAGCGCCGGCCACGCCAGCCAGGCGAGCAGGGCCAGTGCGCTGCCGCGCAGCGCCAGCCAGGTCAGCACGCGGCGCCGGCGCGGGCGGTACTGCGCGACGACGAACGGGCTGAAGATCACCAGGCCATGCATGAGCATTTCCACCGCCGGCACATAGGCCCACTCCAGCGCCTGCACCAGGCGCAGCAGCCAGGGGCGGGCGAGGAGCATGGCGCGGTAGTCGAAGGCGACCACGTCGGCGCGGTCGACGTGGTGGCGCATGTGCTTCAGGCGCAGGCCGTCGTAGGCGCCGTAGCAGCCGCCGACCAGCACGCTGAGCAGGCTGCCGAGGCGGGCGTTCCAGTCGCGCCCGAAGAACACCGCCTGGTGCGTGCAATCGTGGATCAAGTAGGCGCCGATCACCAGGCCGTGGCCGAGCAGCAGCACGCCGAGCGACCAGCTCCACCAGCTGGCGTGGATCAGCAGGGCGAAGCCGCCGAGGTAGGCGGCGAAGGCGTAGGACAGGGCCAGCGCGGTGGGCAGCAGGCCATCGGGATGACGCAGTTTCGGCAGTTTCATCAGACAGTCCTCACCGCTGGCCGGTGGCCGCGCAGCGCTGGAAGTGCGCGCGCTCGGTGCTGGCGATCCAGCGGTTGATCTGCCAGAGGTCGGCCACCGGCTGGTCGGTGAAGGGCAGGCAGTGCAGGTAGCCGTCCGGACCGAATTCCGGGGTCAGGCTGGTCAGCGCATAGCCGCGGCGGCGCTGCGACGCCCACACCGCGGCCCAGAAGCGCTGGTGGAATACCAGGCAATCGGCGTACTCCGGCGCCGCCGGATGCGGCACCTGCGGGCCCTGCGGATAGCCGATGCGGCCATGGAGGTGATGGACCTGCTCGGCGATGGCCAGCAGCAGCTCCCAGTCGTCATCCAGCAGGCGCTCGCTGACCACCACCCAGTGGCTGATGTCAGCGGTCAGGCGCAGCTCCGGCAGCTGGCGGAGCAGCTCGGCGGTGACCCAGGGGTTGAACAGCGAGCGGCCGCGATGGGTCTCGAAGCTCAGTTGCACGCCGTGCTTGCGCCCCACTTCCAGCGCCGCGGCGAAGAACTCCAGCTGCACGGCCAACGGCCAGGCGTCGCAGCCGGCCGTCACGTTGAAGAAGCGCGGCGCCAGCGGCAGACCGTTGACCAGCTTGCGCTCCAGATCGGCGAGGTGCTCGGCCGGCGTGGCATGCCGCGCCGGCACGTAGCTGCCGGCGGTGCAGATCTCGGCGATGAAGTCGAGGTTATGCTCGGCCAGCAGCGCGGCAAAAGCCGCGCACTCGCCCGCCGGCTCCGGCGCCGGTGCTTCGAGGCCATCGAAACCGGCATCCAGCGCCTGGCGCGCCGCCTCTTCGACGCTGCCGGCATGGCCCCAGAAGGTTTTGAATAACTTCAACTGCATGGCATTCTCCCCGCTCGGCATGAGCACTTGAATGCCTTTGAGCAACTGCTGTGCCAGCTGCGTGGAAACACTATTAAAGTGCTATATTTCATGCACTTCTGCATATTTAAGGATGCACAAAGCCGACTCGAATACCTCGAGAGTGCCCTCGAATAGCGCAATACATGCAGAACTGCACAAATATAATCACAACCCAGGACGAGATCGGCCCATGACCCGCCGCTATAGCCAGAGCAACCGCCGCGCCGTCGCCGCAGCGATCATCCAGATGGACGAAAGCTGGATCGCCCTGTTCAGCGACATCGGCCTCAGCGACCTGTGCTACTGCGACCTGTTCACTCACATGTGGCTGCGCCGTGAGCAGTCGCTGCGCAAGACCGACCTCTACACCTACATGCCTAGCATCAGCCGGCGCACGGCGGTGAAGTACGTGCAGCAGTTGATCGACCAGCAGTTGCTCGAGGAATGCAGCGCGGACAACGACAAGCGCGTGCGCTGGGTGACCCTGACCGTGCCGGTCAGCGAGCGCCTGGAGCGCTTCTACGATCAGGCATTCGAGAATTACAGCCGCCTGGGTAAGGTTTGAGGCAAAGCCCCTTTCCCGCAGCCAAGGAGCGGGCGGAAATCTCGTCCCTCTCCCCGGCCCTCTCCCGTAAACGGGAGAGGGGGCTTAAGAACGCAGAAACGACAACGGCGACCAATGGTCGCCGTTGTCGTGAATCGCCTCAGTCAGAACCTGTTCATGGGCTCGCGAGCTAAGGCGAGACAAGGCAAAAATGGCCGAGGGAGCGGAGTTTACTGATGTAAATGAGCAGCCCGAGGCCATTTTTAACGCCGTATCGCCGACGCGCAGCAGGCCATGGGCAGGTTCTCAGGCGATTTCGATCATCTCGAAGTCGCCCTTGCTGACGCCACAGTCCGGGCACAGCCAGTCTTCCGGCACGTCCTGCCAGGCGGTGCCGGCGGCGATGCCTTCATCCGGCCAGCCCTGGCTTTCGTCATAGATCAGGCCACAGACCACACACTGCCACTTCTTCATCGCAAACTACCTCGGTTCTCAGGCTTACGGCACGGCGGTCGATGCAGAAAGGGTGCCGCCCGGCTCAGGGCGTTTTGTACTGATCCAGCGGCCCGGGCGCAAGTGCCATCCGGCGCCCCCAACCTTTTGGCTGGTCGCCGGAGGGCACGGGCAATCGTGCTAAGCTCGCCGCCTCCCATCCGCTTAGATAGCCGCTTCCGTGCCGCACGCCGCCCTTGCCCGACCGCCGCGCTGGCTCAGCGCCGCCCAACTGCACCCCAGCCCCGTCGCCGCCCTGGCCGACTGGCTGTTCGACCAGGGTTCGCTGACCCGCCGCCTCACCGCCTTGGCCGCCGGCCAGTTCAGCGTCAGTCCGTTGCAGGAGGGCTGGCAGCCGCTGCGCCTGGACGAGTGCCAGGCCCTCGGCGTGCCCGCCGACAGTCAGGGCTGGGTGCGCGAGGTGTATCTGCACGGCCATGGCCAGCCCTGGGTGTTCGCCCGCAGCGTGGCCGCGCGCAGCGCCCTCGAAGGCTCCGGCCTGGCCCTGCACGAACTGGGCAGCCGCTCGCTCGGCGAACTGCTGTTCAGCGACCGCGCGTTCGACCGCGGCAGCATCGAGGTCTGCCGCTACCCGGCGCTCTGGCTGCCGCTGGAGGTGCGCGCCGAACGGCTGTGGGGACGGCGCTCGTGCTTCAGCCGCAGCAGCCTTGGCGTGCTGGTCGCCGAGGTGTTTCTGCCCGAGCTGTGGCGGCAGGCCCGGGTCGACGCCGTATAATCCCGCGGCCTGGAATCGCCGCACCTCGCTGGGAGCGCCCTCGATGTACCAACACCTGCTGAAATCGCTGAACCGCCTGCACCCGCGCACCTGGGACTTCATCCAGCTGATGCGCCTGGACAAGCCGATCGGCATCTATCTATTGCTGTGGCCGACCCTGTGGGCGCTGTGGATCGCCGGACAGGGCGCGCCCAGCGGCAAGAACCTGCTGATCTTCGTCGTCGGCGTGATCCTCATGCGCGCCGCCGGTTGCGTGATCAACGATTATGCCGACCGTGACTTCGACGGCCACGTCAGGCGCACCCAGGCACGCCCATTGGCCGCCGGCAAGATCAGCGCCAAGGAGGCGCTGGTGCTGTTCGCCACGCTGGTGGCGGCGAGCTTCGGGCTGGTGCTGTTCACCAACGCCACGACTATCTGGCTATCGTTCGGCGGCCTGGCGCTGGCGGCCTGCTACCCGTTCATGAAGCGCTACACCTTCTACCCGCAGGTGGTGCTCGGCGCGGCTTTCTCCTGGGGCATGCCGATGGCCTTCACCGCCGAGACCGGCGCGCTGCCGGCGGCGGCCTGGCTGCTGTATCTCGCCAACCTGCTGTGGACGGTGGCCTATGACACCTATTACGCGATGACCGACCGCGACGACGACCTGAAGATCGGCGTGAAGTCCACCGCCATTCTGTTCGGCGACGCCGATCGCCTGATTATCGCCAGCCTGCAGAGCCTGGCGCTGTTCTGCCTGCTGCTGGCCGGTAACCGCTTCGAGTTGGGCGGCTACTTCCACCTCGGCCTGCTGGCCGCCGCCGCCTGCTTCGTGTGGGAATACTGGAGCACGCGCACGCGCGAACCACAGGCTTGCTTCCAGGCCTTCCTGCACAACCACTGGGCCGGGCTGGCGATCTTTATCGGCATAGTCGCCGACTACGCCCTGCGCTGAAAACCTATCCACGATTTGCTGCGCGTCGGTCATACCGCGTTGAAATCGGGCTCGGGCTGCTCATTTACAACTTGTAAACTCCGCGCCCTCACCCGATTGACTCGCTACGCTCGCCCTACGGGCCAGCCTTCGGCTGTTACTCCGCTTCGCTGCGTTACGCCTTGTCTGGCCTTAGCTCGCGAAATCGTGCAACAGGTTTGAGCACATAGGCAGGATGGGTATCGCTGCGCTCAACCCAGCCTACGGTTCCGCGCTACGTCCGCGAGCTTCACTCCGGTTTGGCGATGTGCCAGACGCCCATCTTGCCGTCGCCGGTGACATCCCCGGGTTTCTTGTCCTGGATGAAGGTGTACAGGGGTTTGCCGTAGTAGGCCCATTGCATGCTGCCATCGTCGCGCTTGACCACCGTCCAGTCGTCATCGGCCTTGGCACCGGCGGCGGCCATCAGCGGCGGCCAGTTGGTCGCGCACTGGCCATTGCAGTTGGACTTGCCCATGGCGTCCTGGTCGTAGGTGTACAGGGTCATGCCCTTGGCGTCGACCAACATGCCGTCTTTGGTCATCGCCGGCTCATCCGCCCAGGCCAGCCCGGGCAGGACCAGCAACGCGCCGGTCAGGGTCAGTAAAGGCAAAGTCTTGCTCATCGTATGGCTCCTCTGGATCAACAGAGGCGATCTGACGGCAAACGCGAAGGTTTCGGATAGCCTCGCCGGGGGGGTTGGAGACCTGCACCATCGAGGTTCGGCACTCCGGATTCGACAGTACCCGACTCGGGAATCGGGCACCGCTGACAGCATAGTCCACGTCGCCAGCGGCGAAGCGTTAACATCGGCATGTCACATGCCTGCAATAATTCCGTTATCTAATGCCCAGCACTCAAGAACTACCCCGAGGTTCTCCATGGTTGGCAAGAACATCCTCATCGTTGACGACGAAGCGCCGATCCGCGAAATGATCGCGGTGGCCCTGGAAATGGCCGGCTACGACTGCCTGGAAGCGGAAAACACCCAGCAGGCCCATGCCATCATCGTCGACCGCAAGCCGGATCTGATCCTGCTCGACTGGATGCTGCCCGGCACCTCCGGTATCGAACTGGCCCGCCGTCTCAAGCGCGACGAGCTGACCGGCGACATCCCGATCATCATGCTCACCGCCAAGGGCGAAGAGGACAACAAGATCCAGGGCCTGGAAGTCGGCGCCGACGACTACATCACCAAGCCGTTCTCGCCGCGCGAGCTGGTGGCGCGCCTGAAGGCCGTGCTGCGCCGCGCCGGCCCCAGCGATGGCGAGGCGCCGATCGAGGTCGGCGGCCTGTTGCTCGACCCCATCAGCCACCGCGTGACCATCGACGGCAGGCCGGCGGAGATGGGCCCCACCGAATACCGCCTGCTGCAATTCTTCATGACCCATCAAGAACGGGCGTACACCCGCGGCCAGCTACTCGATCAGGTCTGGGGCGGCAACGTGTATGTCGAGGAACGCACCGTCGACGTGCATATCCGCCGCCTGCGCAAGGCACTCGGCGAGGTCTATGAGAATCTGGTACAAACCGTACGCGGTACCGGCTACCGTTTCTCCACCAAGAGCTAGGGCGCTCGATTGACGAACCAAGACTGGCGCGGCGCGGTCATCCGCAACCTGTTACTGCTGGTGAGCGCCTGCCTGCTGGTCGGCCTGCTCAGCGGCGAATACGCCTGGGCCCTGGCCGCCGGCCTCGGCGCCTACCTGGGCTGGATGCTCTGGCAGCTGCTGCGCCTGCAGCACTGGCTCAAGCATCACCAGCCGGAGGAACCGCCGCCGCACGGCTACGGTCTGTGGGGCGAAGTGTTCGACAGCATTTACCACCTGCAGCGCCGCGACCAACGCGCCCGCGGCCGCCTGCAGGCGGTGATCGACCGCATCCAGGAGTCCACCGCGGCGCTCAAGGACGCGGTGGTCATGCTCGATGCCGATGGCAACCTGGAGTGGTGGAACCGCGCCGCGGAATCCCTGCTCGGCCTCAAGACCCCGCAGGATAGCGGCCAGTCGGTGACCAACCTGATCCGCCACCCGCGCTTCAAGGAATACTTCGAGCAGAACCAGCATCCCGACCCGCTGGAGCTGCCCTCGCCGGTCAACGACCGTCTGCGCCTGCAGTTCCAGCTGACCCGTTACGGCAACGGCGAGCACCTGATGCTGGTGCGCGACGTCACCCGCGTGCATCAGCTCGAACAGATGCGCAAGGACTTCGTCGCCAATGTTTCCCACGAGCTGCGCACGCCGCTGACGGTGATCGCCGGTTATCTGGAAACCCTGCTGGACAACGCCGACGATCTCAACCCGCGCTGGCTGCGCGCGCTGCAGCAGATGCAGCAGCAGGGCGGGCGCATGCAGACCCTGCTCAATGACCTGCTGTTGTTGGCCAAGCTGGAAGCCACCGACTACCCCTCGGACAACCTGCCGGTGGCGGTCGACCTGCTGCTGCTGTCGATCCAGGCCGACGCCCAGGCACTGTCGGCCAACCGCCACCACAAGATCAGCCTGGAAACCGACTTCAGCATCAAGCTCAAGGGCAGCGAGGCCGAGCTGCGCAGCGCCTTCTCCAACCTGGTGTTCAACGCGGTGAAATACACCCCGAACGAAGGCGAGATCCGCATCCGCTGGTGGGGCGACGAGCAGGGCGCGCACCTCAGCGTCAGCGACAGCGGCCCGGGCATCGAGGCCAAGCACCTGCCGCGGTTGACCGAGCGCTTCTACCGGGTCGACTCCAGCCGCGCCAGCCACTCCGGCGGCACCGGCCTCGGCCTGGCCATCGTCAAGCATGTGCTGCTGCGCCACCGCGGGCGCCTGGACATCAGCAGCACGCTCGGCCAGGGCAGCACCTTCACCTGTCACTTCCCCGAGCCGCAGCTGCTCCGGCGTTAGCTTGGCCGCCGGTCGCGATCTGGCCCGCGGCTTGCAAACTCACGACTCAACCTGCACCCTTATCCGGTCATTAGCCAACCCAAGCCGCAATGGACCCCTCCTCTAGTAGCTCTACCCTCCTCACCTACTTCGCCGATTTCGGCCTCATTCTCTTTGCCCTGTTGCTGGTGTTGCTCAACGGCTTCTTCGTCGCCGCCGAGTTCGCCATGGTCAAGCTGCGCGCCACCAAGGTCGAAGCCATCGCCAGCCAACATGGCTGGCGCGGGCATATCCTGCGCACCGTGCACAACCAGCTGGACGCCTACCTGTCGGCCTGCCAGCTGGGCATCACCCTGGCCTCGCTGGGCCTCGGCTGGGTCGGCGAACCGGCCTTCGCCCACCTACTCACGCCGCTGCTGGCAGAGCTCGGCGTCGGCTCGCCGGCCGTGATTCACGGCATCGCCTTCTTCACCGCCTTCTTCATCATTTCCTACCTGCACATCGTGGTCGGCGAGCTGGCGCCGAAATCCTGGGCGATCCGCAAGCCGGAACTGCTGTCGCTGTGGACGGCGGCGCCGCTGTACCTGTTCTACTGGCTGATGTACCCGGCGATCTACCTGCTCAACGCCAGCGCCAACACCATCCTGCGCATCGCCGGCCAGGGCGAGCCGGGGCCGCATCACGAGCACCATTACAGCCGCGACGAGCTCAAGCTGATCCTGCATTCCAGCCGCGCCAGCAATCCCAGCGACCAGGACATGCGCGTGCTGGCCTCGGCGGTGGAGCTGGGCGAACTGGAAGTGGTCGACTGGGCCAACTCCCGTGAAGACCTGGTCTACCTGGAGCTGAACGCGACCCTGGATCAGGTCTTCAGCGTGTTCCGCCGGCACAAATACAGCCGCTACCCGGTGTACGACGAGGCCAGCGGCGACTTTGTCGGCGTCCTGCACATCAAGGATCTGCTGCTGCACCTGTCGCTGCTGGAAATGCTGCCCTCGGCCCTCAAGCTGGGCGAGCTGATGCATCCGCTGGAGCGGGTCAGCCGGCACATGCCGCTGTCCAGCCTGCTCGAGCAGTTCCGCCAGGGGGGGTCGCACTTCGCCGTGGTCGAGGAGGCGGACGGCAAAGTCATCGGCTACCTGACCATGGAAGACGTGCTGGAAGCCCTGGTCGGCGACATTCAAGACGAGCACCGCAAGGCCGAGCGCGGCATCCTCGCCTACCAGCCGGGCAAACTGCTGGTGCGCGGCGACACCCCGCTGTTCAAGGTCGAGCGCCTGCTCAGCGTCGACCTCGACCATATCGAGGCGGAAACCCTCGCCGGGCTGGTCTATGAAACCCTCAAGCGCGTGCCGGAAGAGGAAGAAGTGCTGGAGGTCGAGGGCCTGCGCATCATCGTCAAGAAGATGAAGGGGCCGAAGATCATCCTCGCCAAGGTGCTCAAGCTGGATTGAGCGGCGGGCGCCCCTTTCACGGGCCTGCGCCGCCCTGCCGCCCCCTATCCCCGCCTGCGCGGGGATCCAGCAACCGCCGCGCCGGCGTCAATGCAGCTCGGCAAGGTCGTCATGTAGCAGGCCGAGGATTTGCCGCTTCATGCCGATGAACTGCGCTTCCATGACCATGTCGAGGGTGCGCGGTCGGGCGATCGGCACGTCGAGGATCTGCTTGATCCGCCCCGGCCGGGCGCCCATCACGTAGACGCGGTCGCCGAGCAGGATCGCCTCGTCGATGTCGTGGGTGACGAACACCACGGTCTTCTTGCTGTGCTCCCACACGCGCAGCAGCAGCTGCTGCATCTGCAGGCGGGTCTGGCTGTCGAGGGCACCGAAGGGTTCGTCCATCAGCAGGATCTGCGGGTCGTTGGCCAGCGCGCGGGCGATCGCCACGCGCTGCATCATGCCGCCGGAGAGCTGCTTGGGATGGTTGTCGGCGAACGCCTTGAGGCCCACCTCGTTGAGGTAGTACTCGACGATCTCGCGCCGCTCGGCGGCGCCGATGCCGCGGCGCTTGAGGCCGAACTCGATGTTCTCGCGCACCGTCAGCCAGGGGAACAGGGTGTAGCTCTGGAACACCATGCCGCGGTCGGTGCCCGGCCCCTCGACCTTGGCGCCGCCGACATAGATGGCCCCGGCGCTGGGTTCGGCGAGGCCGGCGGTGAGGTACAGCAGGCTCGACTTGCCGCAGCCGGACGGCCCGACTATCACCGCGAACTGTTGATCCGGCACCTCGAAGGAGACCTGCTCGAGGGCGCTGAAGGTGCTGCCGCTGGGCGTCTGGTAACGCAGGCTGACATTCTCCACCCGCAGCCGCGGTGCGGCCTCGCTGTGTGGCGCGGCGGCTGCCGCGCTGGTCGGTTGCATCATCGCTACTGCGCCCATGCGGCAATCCTCAGTCGAAGAAGTCGGAACAATTGGTCGGTGATCAGCCCGAGCAGGCCGATGATGGCGATGGCGAGGAAGATCACGTCGACCTGGAAGCCGCGCATCGCCTTGAGGCTGATGTAGCCGAGGCCGCTGCTGGCGGCGACCAGTTCGGCCACCACCAGGTAGGTCCAGGCCCAGCCCATGGTCACCCGCAGGGTATCCAGCACGCCGGGCAGCGAGGCTGGGGCGAGCACGTGCAGGACCACGTCGCGGCGGTTGGCACCGAGGGTGTAGCTGGCGTTGATCAGGTCCTTGGCCACGCCCTTGGAGACGTCGGCGATCATCACCAGCTGCTGGAAGAACACGCCGAAGATGATCACCGTGACGCGCTGCTCCAAGCCGATGCCGATCCACAGGATGAACAGCGGCACGAAGGAGGTCACCGGCAGGTAGCGGATGAAGTTGACCAGCGGCTCGAGCAGCGCCTGGACGATGCGGAAGCTGCCCATCAGCAGCCCCAGCGGCACCGCCACCAGCGACGACACCGCGAAGCCGATCAGCACCACCTCGACGCTGGCCAGCACATGCTTGCCGAGCGTGCCGTCGGCGCCCAGGCGCAGCGCGGCATCGACCACGGCGCCGGGAGTCGGCAGGAACATCGCCGGCACCACGCCGCCATAGGACAGCCCGGCCCACAGGCCGAGCACCAGCAGCCAGCACAGGGTGCTGGCGGCGAACACGAGTCGCGCCGGCAGCCCGACCTTGGGGGTCAGGCAGCGGTTCAACCAGGATTTTGCAGTGGCCATGGCGCCACCTCCACTTGAACAGGGCTAGGGACGCCGCCACGCCCGCCTGCGCAGGCGCGGCGGCAGGCAGTTACGGGGTGACGAAGGCGCTGTTCACCAGGTCGTCGTAGCTGACCTCGTAGCGCTTGCCCTGCAGGCTGCTCCAGGTCTCGTTGGCCAGGCGGATCACACCCTTGATCTCGCCGGGCTTGCCGGGGGTGCCGAGCAGTTTTTCGCTCATCGCCTGGTCGTAGAAGCGCACGCCCTTGGCCGCATTGGCCATCTCGAGCGGGTCGGAGAGGTAGCCGCCGACGCCCTTGGCCATGATCGCGTAGGCCTCCTGCGGATGCGTCTTGGTGTACTCGACAGCCCTGTACAGGCCCTTGACCAGCGCCTTGACGTCGTCCGGCTGCTGCTCGACCACGTCGCAGTTGAGCGCTACCACGTCGACTATCACCCCCGGGGTCTGGGTGCTGTCGACCAGCACCTTGCCGCCGCCCTTGGCGCGCACCAGCGACAGGTGCGGCTCCCAAGTCACGGCGGCGGGCACGCGACCGGCGATGAAGGCGGTGGCGGCATCATCGGCGGTCATGTTCTGGATATCCAGATCGGCCATGGTCATGCCGTTGTGCTTGAGCAGGTAGGACAGCCAGAACTGCGACACCGAACCTTCGTTGACCGCCACCGACTTGCCCTTGAGCTCCTTCAGGCTGGTCACCTCGTTGCCGACCAGCACGCCATCGCCGCCGTAGCTGTCGTCCAGCGCGGCGACCGCCTTGAAGCAGAAATCCTTGGAGCGGTACTTGAGAATCTCGTCGATGGTCGAGGCCGAACCGGAGAGTTTTCCCGAGGCCTGCGCGGCCATGTACATCGAAGCTTCCTCGATGGTGGTCAACTGCAGGTCCAGGCCCTGCTCCTTGAAGTAGCCGAGGTCACGGGCCAGGTACAGGGTGCCGTAGCCGACCCACGTGGTATGGCCGATGGTCAGGGTGCCGGCCTGGGCGCCGCTGGCGACGCCGGCGGCCAGCGCAGTGAGGGCGAGGGGACGGGTACAACGGGTAAGCAAGGACTTGATCATGAAGCACTCCCACAGCCTATTGGCTTAGTTATTGGATTTCTGCGGCAGCGACCAGATGGCCGGAAGATCTCATCTCACCTGTAAGCGCGCTGCGCCCCTGAATCTCTGCGGATTCTGCTTCCCGACCCGGAAACGCTCCGGCGGGTGGCGGCATGGCGGTACACAAGGCAAGGCCGATGGTGGACGAAGCGGCTGACACGGAAAATTAGTAAATATGTCGTCGCAACATAAGAAAAAGCTGGGTTGCGCCGGCCGACGCAATGTCTGCGGCGATCGGCTGCGCCCGCACTATGGTTAAGGCATCATGCCGTTTCCCCCATCGAAGGCCCTCCCCGATGCCCAGCCGCCACCCGCTGTATTGCCTGCCCCTGCTGTTCTGTCTGCTGCTCGGCCTGCCGCCGACCTACGCGGCGCAGCCGCAGACGGCGCCGGCGCCCTCGCCGGCCACCCTGCAATGGCCGCGGGACTTCACCGCCGGTGAGCAACATATCCAGATCTACCAGCCGCAGATCGAAGACTGGGACGGCACCCACATGGCCGGCCGCGCGGCCATCGCCGTGGGCGCCCCCAAGGCCGCGCCGACCTACGGTGTGGCGCACTTTTCCGCCACCGCGGATATCGACAAGAGTTCGGGGCTGGTGCAACTGAGCGAGATCAAGATCGACAAGGTCGAGGTGCCCACCGCGCCGGACAGCGCCGAGCAGATCGGCCAGGCCCTGAGCGCCCAGCTGCCGGCCAACGGCCTGACGGTGCCGCTCGACCAGCTGCAGGCCAGCTACGTGGTGGCCCAGCAGCTGGACAAGGTCAAGCAGGCGCAGGTGAAGAACGACGTGCCGCAGATCCTCTTCGCCAACACCCCCAGCGTGCTGGTGCTGATCGACGGCACGCCGCGCTGGCAAGCCGTGGAGGGCAGCGCCTTCGAACGGGTGCTCAACAGCCGCGCGCTGATCCTGCGTGACGCCGACGGCAACTGCTACCTGCAGGCCGCCGGCTACTGGTATCTGGCCCGCGACCTCGAGGGCAGCTGGTTGGTGCTCAGCCAGCCGCCGCAGAGCCTGCTGGCAGTCGCCAAGCAAGCCATCGCCACGGCCAAGCCGGACCCGCTGCTGCCGGCGGACGGCAAACAGGCGGCGCAAGCGCCGAGCATCGTCCTCGCCAGCCAGCCCAGCGAACTGATCATCACCAGCGGCGCCGCGCAGCTGAGCCCGGTGGCGGGCGTCGGCCTGCTGACCCTGGCCAATGCCGACCACGCGGTGTTCGTCGATCCGGCCAGCAACACCTACTACGTGCTGATTTCCGGGCGCTGGTTCAGCGCCCCGGGCGACCAGGGGCCGTGGCGCTATGTGCCCGGCAAGGAGCTGCCGGCCGACTTCGCCAAGATCTCGCCCGAGGACCCCAAGGCCAACGTGCTGGTCTCGGTGCCTGACACCCCGCAAGCCAAGGAAGCCGCAATCGCCGCCAACATCCCGCAGACCGCCAGCGTGTCGCGCAGCCAGGCGAGACTGACAGTCGACTATGACGGCACGCCGCAATTCGCGCCGATCACGGGCACCGCGCTCAGCTATGCGGTGAACACCGCGACGCCGGTACTCGAGCTGGCGCCCAACCAGTTCTACGCGGTAGCCAACGGCGTGTGGTTCGTCGCGCCGACGCCGACCGGCGCCTGGCAGGTCGCCACCCAGGTGCCCGCGGCGATCTACGCGATCCCCGCCAGCTCGCCGCTGTACTACGTCACCTACGTGCATATCTACTCGGTGACCCCGACCACCGTGGTGGTCGGCTACACCCCCGGCTACCTGGGCGTGGTGGTCAGCCCGAACGGCACCGTGGTGTATGGCACCGGCTACAGCTACGCACCCTACGTCGGCAGCGTCTACTACGGTTACCCGCCGACCTACGGTTACGGCGCCGGCTTCGCCCTCGGCACTGTCGAGGGCTTCGCCTTCGGTTTCGCCGCAGGCGCCATCTGGGGTTCCGCCTCGCCCTGGTGGGGGCCGTACTGGTGGGGCCCGCATCCCTACTATGGCTGGAGCTACACCAACATCAACCGAGCCAACTTCTACGGCCGCTGGGGCCAGGGCACGGTCAGCCACGCCTACGGCTGGAACGCCTGGACCGGCACCCAGTGGCAGGGCAGCGCCGCCAGCGGTTTCAACCCACGCACCGGCGCGCACTTCCAGGGCAGCCAGGGCGGGGCCTTCAATCCCTATTCGGGCAACTTCGCCGCCGGCCGCCAGGGCTCCTTCGTCAACCCCGCCACCGGCCGCGAGGGCGCCGCGCGCGGCGGCGTGGTCGGCAACCAGTACACCGGCGACTATGCCGCCGGCCGCCAAAGAGTCGGCTACAACGCCCAAACCGGCCGCGCCGGTGCCGCCGAGATCGGCGTCAGCGGCAATGTCCAGACCGGCGAGCGCACGGTGACCAGCAAGGGCGCGGTGGTCAACCGCAGGACCGACAGTGCCGTGGTGTGGAACAACGGCGACGTCTATGCCGGCCACGACGGCAACGTCTACCAGCACAGCCAGGACGGCGGCTGGCAGAAACACACCAGCAGTGGCTGGCAACCGGTGCAAACCAACAACCACGTGGCGACCCAGTTGAATCAGCAACACCAAGCCCGCAAGCTCGGCCAGCAGCGTTTCAGCCAGACCGCTCACCAGTGGAACCTCGGCGGTGGCGGGCATTTTGGTGGCGGGCGCTTGCGCCGCTAAGAACCTGTATCGGATCTGCTGCGCGTCGGCCAAACGGCGTTAAAAACGGCTTCGGAATGCTCATTTACAACTCGTAAACTCCGCTTCCTCAGCCGTTTTTGCCTTGTTCGACTCTAGCTCGCGAGATCCGAAACAGGTTCTAAGCGCCGCCGGCGTCGAACACTCCCGGATTACAGGCGGGCTACCTGGGGCCTCGCCTGTGCGGGCACGACGGCGCGGGCGGAAATCTGCCCCTCACCTCGTCATTCCCACGCAGGCGGGAGCGCGGCTTGGTTGCGTAACAACGCTGGCGCGGATGGAGACAATGCCAAAGATGCCGGAACCGCGGAACGACGCTCGCACCGCCGGCTGTTCCTGCGCCCTACCATCTGGGCGCCGGGCAGCTCAGGTCGCCAGCCTCGCACTGCGCCAGCGCCTGCAACTCCGCCGTGCGCTGGGCGGTCTTCTGCGCCAGGCAGCCGTTCAGCACCATGGCGTAGGCCGGGTCGCCCGCCACCCCGGAGGCCTCGAACTTGCAGGCCAGGTCGCGGAACCTCAGCCAGGCCTGCTGGGCATCCGCGAGGGCTTGTTTGTGCGGCTTCTCCAGGCCTTTGTGATAGCCGTTGTAGAGCGCTCTGAGGCGCTTGTCGCGGGCCGCATAATCCTTCGCCGCGCAGCGGTTGAGGCTCTGCTGGTCGGCAGGCTTGGCGCAGTCGTCGGCCGCCTGGACCAGCGGCGCGACGGACAGCAGGGCAAGGGCAAGCACAGCGGTTTTCATCGGCGGCTTCCGGCAATGGCCATCACCCCCTTCACTCTAGCCGCGCTTGCAGCCCAGGTCAGACCGGATCAGCGTGCCGCCCAGGCGTTGAAGCGCTGCTCCAGCTCTTCCCCATAGTCGACCCAGAATTCGGCATCCACCGCGCGGGCGCCGGCGAGGTTGGCCGGGGCGGTCGGCAGGTTGGCCTGGACCTCGGCCGGCAGCAGCGCGAGGGCGCCCTTGTGCACCGGGCCGTAGGGGATGTTCTCGGCGAACACCTTCTGGGTCTGCGCCTGGCTGGCGAAGGCGATGAACTGCTCGGCCAGCGCCTTGTTCGGACTGCCCTTCACCACCGCCCAATACTCCGGGTCATACAGGCTGCCCGGCCAGGCGATGGCCAGCTTGACGCCTTCCTTCTGCGCGGCGGCGATGCGCCCGTTGTAGGCCGCGCTCATCACCACGTCGCCGGCGGCCAGCCATTGCGGCGGCTGCGCCCCGGCTTCCCACCACTGGATACTGGGCTTGAGCTGATCGAGCTTGGCGAAGGCGCGGCTGACACCGGCCGGGGTCGCCAGCTGCGTATAGATGTCCTCCGGCTTGACCCCGTCGGCCAGCAGGGCGACCTCCAGGGTGTACTTGGCGCCCTTGCGCAGGCCGCGCTTGCCGGGGAACTCCGCGACGTTCCAGAAATCCGCCCAGGACACCGGCGCCCTGGCCAGCTTGGCGCTGTTGTAGGCCAGCACCATCGACCACACGTAGGTGGCCACCCCGCACTCGCTGAGGGTGCCGGGCAGGTACTGGCCGGCATCGCCGAAGCGCGCCGGGTCGAGGCGCTCGAACAGGCCCTCCTCGCAGCCGCGCAGCAGCTCGGGACTCTCCACTTCGACCACGTCCCAGCTGACCTTGCCGACATCGACCATGGCTTTGACCTTGGCCATCTCGCCGTTGTACTCGCCGGCCACTATGGTGCCGGCGCCGGACTGGTTGAAGGGTTTGAAATAGGCCTGCTCCTGCGCCGCCTTGGTGGCGCCGCCGAAGGAAATCACCGTGAGGTTTTGCGCTTGGGCCTGGGCGATGCCGGCACACGCGGCGAGGGCGGCACAGGTGAGGGGAAGACGCTTGAGCAAGGACGGATACATGGAACTACTCCCACAGACGATTGATGTTGTCGTGATGTTGCTGGGCAGTTGCTGGCCACGGGCCAAAACGGTTCCACCGCGCGGGCTTCCTGAGCCCGCGGCGTTGTGTCAGGACCTTCCTGGTCGGTGAGGGGATGATGCGCCGGCCATTGCCACCCAAGGGGCGCTGGCCGGCGCTGCGGCGGCCGTTACAAGCGGCCGATTTCCTGCGCGGTGCGATCCACCGCGCGTTTGGTCTTCTCCACCAGCTCGTCGAGCTCGGCGTGGGTCGCCACCAGCGCCGGCGCCATGATCATGCGACCGAGGGTGGAGCGGATGATCACCCCTTCCTCGAAGCCGATGGTGCGGCAGCGCCAGGTGATGTCGCTCTCGTTGGCGAAGCGCTTGCGGCTGGCCTTGTCCTCGGCGAACTGCAGCGCGGCGACCAGGCCGGTGCCCTGGATCTCGCCGATCAGCGGGTGATCGGCGAACGCCTCGCGCAGCGCCTTGTGCAGGTAGGGGCCGGTGTCCTGCTTGACCTGTTCGACGATGCGCTCGTCGCGCAGCGCCTGGAGGTTGGCGATGGCCACGGCGGCGGCCACCGGGTGACCGGAATAGGTCAGGCCGTGGGCGAACACCCCGCCCTGCTCGACCAGCACCTCAGCCATGCGCTTGGAGAGCACCAGGCCGCCCATGGGGATGTAGCCGCTGGTCAGGCCCTTGGCGATGGTCAGGGTGTCCGGCTGGAAGCCGAAGTGCTGGTGGGCGAACCATTCGCCGGTGCGGCCGAAGCCGCCGATCACTTCGTCGGCGCACAGCAGCACGTCGTACTGGCGGCAGATGCGCTGGATTTCCGCCCAGTAACCGGCCGGCGGGAAGATCATCCCGCCGGCGCCCTGGAAGGGTTCGGCGACGAAGGCGGCGACGTTCTCGGCGCCCAGTTCGAGGATCTTGCTCTCCAGCTCACGGGCCGCCTTGAGGCCGAATTCCTCCGGGCTCAGGTCGCCCCCCTGGGCGTACCAGTAGGGTTCGCCGATGTGGGCGAAGTCCGGCAGCATGCCGCCCATTTCGTGCATGAAGCCCATGCCGCCGAGCGCGGTGCTGCCCAGGGTGGAGCCGTGGTAGCCGTTCCAGCGGCCGATCATGATCTTCTTCTGCGGCTTGCCGAGGATCTGCCAGTAGCGGCGCACGGTGCGGATCAGCGCCTCGTTGGCCTCGGAGCCGGAGTTGGTGTAGATGGCGTGGCTGTAGTGGTCCGGCAGCAGGCTGAACAGCAGCTCGGACAGCTCGATCACCCGCGGGTGGGTGGTGTGGAAGAACAGGTTGTAGTACGGCAGCTCCTCGAGCTGGCGGCTGGCGGCGGCGGCCAGGTCCTTGCGGCCGTAGCCGAGGTTGGTGCACCACAGCCCGGACATGCCGTCCAGGTAGCGCTTGCCGTCGTTGTCCCAAAGGTTCAGGCGCTCGCCCTTGACTATCACCAGCGCGCCTTTCTCGTTCAGCGCCTTCTGGTCGAGGAAGGCATGGATGTGGTGGGCCGCATCCTGGGCCTGGTAGTCACGGGTGCTACGGGTAGGGTTGTGGGGGACTGTCATAACAGCGACCTCGCCTGTTTACGTGTTATCGAATGGCCGGGGCAGCAACGCCCCGGCGGTAGCTCATTTGCGCGCCAGAACCTCGTCCAGCGGCACCGGGGTGAACAAGGGTTTACGCATCACCAGTTTGATCCACAACACCGCGATCAGCGACACCAGGCCCAGCACCACGCCGGCACTGGTGAAGATCGAGACGGCCATCTCCGGGGTCGGTGAGGCGTAGTAGATGGACACCAGCATGCCGAGGATGCCGAGCAGCTGCGGCAGCGGGTAGAAGGGCGTCTTGAACGGCCGCGCCAGTTGCGGATAACGGCGGCGCAAGGCGATCACGTCCAGGTGGCAGACGATGTAGGCCAGCAGCCAGGCGATGGCGGCGGCGAGCAGCAGCTGGTTGACCGCGCCTGGGTTGTCGCCCATCAGCAGGATCGGACCGCCGGTGATGGCGGCGACGAACAGCACGGACACCCAGGGGGTGTTGAAGCCACGGCTGAGTTTCTTGAACTGCGGGAAGGCCTGGCCGTTCTGCGCCATGCCGTAGAGCATGCGCGGGATGGCCGCCAGCGAGGTGTTGAGGGTGCTGCAGGTGGCGGTGAGCGCGGCGATCACCAGCACGTGCTTGCCGGTCTCGCCGAACAGCGCGGTGGCATACAGGAAGTGCGGCAGCGCGCCGCTGGCCAGCTGGTCCTGCGGCACGTAGTACAGGGCGCCGATGGCATACAGGCCGATGGTCAGGAAGATCACCGTCACGCCGATGATCATCGCCCAGGGGATGTTGCGTTCCGGGCGACGCGACTCTTCCACCAGCGGGCAGACGAACTCGGCCCCGACGAAGCCCCAGATGGCCATCGCCACCAGAACCAGCACCCCGGTGCCCATGGGATTCCACTCCTGCGGCAGGCTGGCGCTCAGCGCCGGCTCGCTGCCGCTACCGCTGACCGCCGCCAGGCCGAGGGCCAGCAGGACAATCACCATCACCGTGGCCAGGGCGGTCTGCAGGCGGGCGAAGATGTCGATGCCGAGCAGGTTGAGCAGGGTGAACAGCACCAGCACGCCGAAGGCGATGCTCATGTGCGGGAACACGCCTGGATAGACCTGGTTGATGATCAGGTCGAGCAGCAACAGTTCGGCCGAGAGGGCGAACATGGCCACCACCACGTAACCGGAGAAGGTCGAGACGATCGCCGGGAAATGTCCCAGGGCCACCTCGGTGTAGCTGCTCAGGCTGCCGGCGCGGGGAATCATCAGCGACAGCTCGGAGAAGGAGAAGATGTAGGTCAGCGCCAGCAGGAAGGCCAGCGACAGCGGAATCAGGAAGCCCACACCGGCGATGCCGACGCCCTGCAGCATCAGCACCATCACGCCCTGGGACACCACCAGGCCGATGGAGACCGACAACAGGGCGCCGAGGCCTAGGGTCTTGCTGAGTTTGCCCTTGGTCACAACGCCCTCGACGTGCGGAGGGGACAAGGTGATATCGGGATCGTACATGCGGTGTTCTCCTGCAATTTTATTGTTGTGCGCGGTAGAAGCTTGCTAGTGACTCGCGCGGACAGGCCGCGCCCTCTCAGAACCTCGGCAACGTCTGCGGCCCTGCCGCTCGGGCGCGGGCCACGCAGACGCGCCGTGGCACTCAGGAGCGCAGCTGGAACCAAGTGGTTTTCAGATGGCTGTACTTGTCGAAGGCGTGCAGCGACAGGTCGCGGCCGAAGCCGGACTGCTTGCAGCCGCCGAAGGGCACGCACACGTCGAGGGCGTCCACCGTGTTCACCGACACGGTGCCGGCGCGCAGCCGGCGGGCCACGCGATGGGCGCGGTGCAGGTCGTCGGTCCACAGCGAGGCGGCCAAGCCGTACTGGCTGTCGTTGGCCAGGCGCACGGCCTCCTCCTCGCTGCCGAAGGCGCTCACCGCCAGCACCGGGCCGAACACTTCCTCGCGGGCCAGGCGCATGTCCGGAGCAACGCCGGTGAAGATGGTCGGCTGAATGAAATTGTCCGAGCCGTTGAAGCGCAGGCGCTGGCCGCCGCACGCCAGGCGCGCACCTTCGCCCTGGGCCTGGTCGATGAAGGCCATGATGCGTTCGGCCTGGCGCGCCTCGACTATGGCGCCCATGCGGCTGGCCGGGTTCAGCGGGTCGCCGGGTTGCCAGTCGCGGGCCTTGGCCAGCAGGCGCGCGACGAACTCGTCGTGGATCGAGCGCTCGACCAGCAGGCGCGAGTTGGCCGAGCACACCTCGCCCTGGTTGAAGAAGATGGCGAAGGCGGCCTTCTCCGCCGCCAGGTCGAGATCGCCGCAGTCGGCGAACACCAGGTTCGGGCTCTTGCCGCCACACTCCAGCCAGACCTGTTTGAGGTTGGACTGCGCCGCATAGGCCATGAAGTACTTGCCCACCTCGGTGGAGCCGGTAAAGGCCAGGCAGTCCACATCCATATGCAGGCCGAGGGCCTTGCCGGCGGTCTCGCCCATGCCCGGCACCACGTTCAGCACGCCTTCCGGCAGGCCGGCTTCCAGGGCCAGCTGGGCCAGGCGCAGGGCGGAGAACGGCGACTGCTCGGCCGGCTTGAGCACCACCGAGTTGCCGGCGGCCAGGGCCGGGGCCAGCTTCCAGGCGGCCAGGTCCAGCGGGAAGTTCCACGGCACCACGGCGCCGATCACCCCCAGCGGTTCGCGGGTGATGGTGGCCAGGGCATCGGAGGCGGTAGGCGCGACCTGGTCATAGAGTTTGTCCAGACTCTCGGCGTACCAGGCGAACACCTGCGCGGCGCCCGGAACGTCGACGTTGTAGGCATCCAGCACCGGCTTGCCCATGTTCAGCGAGTCGAGCAGGGCCAGCTCCTCGCGGTTGGCCAGAATCAGCTCGGCCAGACGCAGCAATACCTGCTTGCGCTCGCGCGGCGCCATGCGCGCCCAGGGGCCTTGGTCGAAGGCACGGCGAGCGCTGCGCACGGCGGCATCGACATCCGCCGCATCGCAAGCGGCAACCCGCGCCAGCAACTGGTTGGTGGCCGGATTGATGGAGGCGAAAGTGGCGCCGGACTGAGCCTCGCGCAGCTGGCCATCGATCAATGCGCCGGTGATAAAGCCCTGGGCGGCAGCCCGTTGCTGCCAATCGCTGAGTTGCAACATCGCCTCGATCCTCATACCGACCGCTCACGGCGGCCTGGGTTGTTGTCGAGGCTGATGGTGTATCAGGGGCGCGCACAGGAAAATTAGTAAATATATGTTCGCAGCCCATGAAAAAACTGCTCAGCCGCAAAGCCCGGCGCAGGCCGCTGTGGAGTATGTTGGGCACACATAATCAGCACACAGAACCCTCCCCTCTCCCCTTCTTGTTCATGAAGGGTGGGAGAGGGGCCGGGGCAGAGGGCAACAGGCCCCTCAGCAGTAGCGATCGCACCGGAGACCCCATGGCAACCTACACCCTGCGCCAGCTCAAGTATTTCGTGACCACCGTGGAATGCGGCAGCGTGGCCGAGGCCTCGCGCAAGCTGTACATCGCCCAGCCGTCGATCTCCACCGCGATCAAGGGCCTGGAAGACAGCTTCGGCCTGCAACTGTTCATCCGCCACCACGCCCAGGGCGTGTCGCTGACCCCCGGCGGCTCGCGCTTCTACCGCAAGGCCCAGGAACTGCTGCGCATGGCCCGCGAGTTCGAACAGAACGCCCTGGCCGACCTCGACGTGGTGGCCGGGCAGATCGATATCGGCTGCTTCGAGACGGTCGCCCCGCTCTACCTGCCGCGGCTGATCGCCGGCTTCAACGCCCAATACCCCGGCGTGGAAATCCGCCTGCGCGACGGCGAACAGCAAGAACTGGTGCAGGGCCTCACCGCCGGGCGCTTCGACCTGGCCATCCTCTACGACCACGACCTCGACGCGACCATCGACACCGAACCGCTGATGGCCCCGCAGAAGCCCTACGCCCTGCTCCCCGCAGGCCACCGCTTCGCCGCTCAGGCCCAGGTCTCGCTGCGCGACCTGGCCCTGGAGCCGATGATCCTGCTCGACGTGCAACCCAGCCGCACCTACTTCGTCAGCCTGTTCGAAGAGCTGAACCTGACGCCCAACATCGTCTTCAGCTCGCCCTCCATCGAAATGGTGCGCGGCATGGTCGGCCAGGGCTTCGGCTTCTCCCTGCTGGTCACCCGCCCGCACTCGGAATGCACCTACGACGGCCAGAAGGTGGTGGCGGTGGAGATAGTCGAACCGGTCAGCGGCTCCGGCTTGGTCGCCGCCTGGCTCAAACGCGCCCAGCCGACCAAGTCGGCACAGTTGTTTATCGAGTTCTGTCAGCAGCAGTTGGGGCAGGCTGGGGCTGAGTAGGCCGCTGCGGCTCAGTGCATTGAGGGGCGCACGCTGCTGCAATGGCAGGCTGTGCGCCCAATGCAGGCTCAAACCCGGACGATGGACAGGCGGTTGCTGACACAGTAGCGTCGGGATCGAGATAGCGGGTGAATGCCCAAACTCTGCTCTTGCCACCCATGTCACGTTTGTCTCTTCAGGACTGTCGTGTTTCCCAAGACGGCCTGTAGGCAAAACAACGATTTAGGGCATGACAAGGAAGGTTATCCGACACAGGTGGCGCAAAGCTTCACCCCCTCTTGTGTCGCCTACTTATAGTTAGGCAAGGAGAGACTCTTGCTACCAGAAAATTACACAGCACTAGATCCAGATTTCACAACAACATCAGTGCCTTTAAGGTTTTCCAGAAAGACAACCCCGAAAGATTATTATCATTTTGCAATCCAAGATCTATCTATAGAGCCGGACACCAGAAGCCTAGTAAATGCGCTGTCCAATACCAAAAGAGCTCTTCATCTTCAAGTGGAGATGCTCTCCACAGCTTTTGGACTTGATAAGTTCTCAAAGAAAGCGAAATCCTTCCCAGCAATGGTTGATTTTTTATCAAGCTGCGGCCTGGTAACCCCAAGAATACTAAGCAAAATTAATAAACTGAGAAATCTAGTTGAACATGAATACCACATCCCTGAAAAAGATGAGGTCGAAAATTTTATTGATGTAACAGAGCTATTTATTGCGGCCACCGAAAAATACATTAAGAATTTTCCGTGTGGAATCGAGTTCTTGGCAGAAGCAATAGATCCAAACCACCCACAAATCTCATACGTTGACTTAGAGCCATATGAAGGCGTAATAACCTTCAGCCACGGACTGGTTGCCAATACAGAAGGCCATGACTGGGAAAAATCTGAAATTCATGCACCAGATCCCGCTTACTTTAAATGGGTCAAGTTCATCGTAGATAACTCCTAGACATTCGCGAGACGCCTAACAAATGGTTCAAGCCATTCGCTTCGCTCTCTCGGGACCGGCTAAAGCCGGCCCCTTAACCAAACGTTAGGCCATCATGCAAGCCAATTTCCTAGCCGACGTACTGCGTAACAGCAACAACGCACAAATCGTTGAACGGTGGGATGCATTGAATCTGAAAGATGGCTGGCTAGTTGCCGGCTGCCTTTTTCAAACTGTTTGGAACGTACTTTCGGGGCAAGCACCCGAGAGCAAGATCAAGGACTACGATTTCTTCTACTTCGATTCTCTAGATCTCAGCGCGTCTGGAGAACGCGCAGTGCAACATCACGTAGAAGGCGTGTTGGCGGACTTGGGCATAACGGTGGAGGTAGCCAACCAAGCTCGGGTGCATTGTTGGTACGAAGAGCATTTCGGTCACCCCTATGCCCCCTTGAGCAGCGCAAAGGAAGGCATCGATCGCTTTCTCATACCGGCAACGTGCGTGGGCATCAATGCTCATGAGGTGTATGCACCAAACGGCCTTCACCTTTTGTACGAGGGAACCCTCACGATGAACCCTCTCACGCCACACGAGCTCCTATTTGCAAAGAAGGCGGCCTCTTATCAGCAGAGGTGGCCCTGGCTGCGTACCCCACATACTCCTTTGCGAATTGACGCATCAAGCGCAACGCTATGAGCAACTCAATCGCTAGCGCATCACTAATCGCGCTCGAGCTTCAAAGCCTAACAAACGGTTCAAATCGTTCGCTTCGCTCACTGGGACCCCGTTCCGCGGCCCCCTGAGGACACCGCCATGCTCAAGACCTATACCGGCAGTTGCCACTGCGGCGCCGTGCAGTTCGCAGCCGACCTCGACCTCACGGAAAGCTCCTACCGCTGCAACTGTTCCATCTGCCGGCGCACGCGTTTCTGGGCAGCGGTGGCCAAGCCGCAGGGGTTTCGGCTGTTGGCCGGCGAGCAGGAGCTGACCGAGTACCTGTTCAACACCCGCAAGAACCAGCATTTCTTCTGCAGGCACTGCGGTGTGCGGGCCTTCGGGGTCGGCAACGACACGCCGATCGGCCAAATGTACGGGATCAATATCGGCTGCCTGGAGGGGGTGAGCGAGGAGGAGCTGGCGCGCATCCCGATCACCTATGTGGATGGCCTGCATGACAGGTGGCAGCAGGCGCCGGAGTTCTTCGCCCATCTGTAGGCGACCTCGGAACCTGTCGCGGATCTTGGGCCAGGCCCTCTCCCCAACCCTCTCCCGTGAACGGGAGAGGGGGTAGAAGCAGCCGGTGCATGCTCTGTGAGTCTGGACGGGGGCTACGCCGAAGATCACAAGCCGGCTCTTAGAGCCTGTCTCGGATCTGCTGCGCGTCGGCGATACTGCGTTAAAACCGCCTCGGAATGCTCATTTACAACTCGTAAACTGCGCTTCCTCGGCTGCTTTTGCCTTGTCTCGCTCTAGCTCGCGAGATCCGAGACAGACTCTTAGTCCCGACGCAGCAGCAGGGCGAACAGCTCGGCGTGACCGCTGACGTTGAGCTTGTGGTAGAGGTTGCGCCGGTGCACCTTGACCGTCTCCGGCGAGATGCCCATGTGCTGGGCCATCGCCTTGCTGGAGAAGCCCTGGAGGATCAGCCGGGCGGCTTCGCTTTCGCGCTCAGACAGCCGCGCGCCCAGCCCCTCCAGCATCACCGTAAAGTCGCCAGCCGCAGGCTGGGCGGCGGGCACTTCGAGCGCACAGAGTTGCAGGTGGCGACGCATCGCCGCCAGCACCCAGTCGCGCACGCAGAGCAGGCGGCCGAACTCGGCATGGCTGAAGGAGGTCTGCCGGCCCAGGGACAGGCCCAGCACGGCGCCCTGGTGGTTGATCAGGAACTGCAGCTCGCCATTGCCGACCACCGAGCGGAAATAGCTCAGGTAGTACTCGCTCTGCTGAAACTGGTCGGGCGCCACCGATTCCAGGCTGTGCAGGCCATCGGCGATGCCGGCGCAGGCGGCCTGGTAGAAGGGATCGAGCAGGTACATGCCGGCGCAGTAGTCGGCCAGGTCCTCGCCCTCGCCGGCCACCGCACGGAACTCGAAGTCGGCCAGCAGGCTGGGCACCCGGCCCTGCTGCATCAGGGCCGCCAGGGCATTGTCCAGCGGCACCAGCAGGCGCAGGCAGTCCACCAAGGCGCGCCAGAAAGCGTCCTGGCCCAGGCTGGCGAATACCCGCGCCAGCCCTTGGTGCAGCGGCAACTCCTTGAGCAAGGCGTCCACTCTCTACCCCTTTCGTGTAACCCATGGTGGGAATTGGTTTGCCCCATGCGCAGCACTAGCCTGAGGCCTCCTGAATCAACGGGCCTGCAGCAGGCCAGGAGTGCCGCATCATGCTTCGTCACCGCCTGTATCTCAACACCGGCCTGGGTGCCGGCCTGGCGCTCTGGCTATCCACCGCCAGTGCTGCTGTCGATGGCCCCAGCGTGCATGTGTACAACTGGTACGACTATATCGGCCCCACGACCCTGGCCGACTTCAAGCGCGACCTGGGCATCATGCCCGTCTACGACACCTTCGACAGCGCCGAAATCCTGGAGAGCAAGCTGCTCACCGGCGGTAGCGGTTACGACGTGGTGGTGGCCAGCAACTTCAGCCTGCCGACCCTGATCAAGGCCGGCGTGCTCGAACCGCTGGACCCGACCAAGCTGCCGAACCTCAAGCACATGGACCCCGCCCTGCTGGCCAAACTGGCCAGCAATGACCCGGGCAACCGCTATGCCGTGCCGTACCTGTGGGGCACCAACGGCATCGGCTACAACGTCGACAAGGTTCGCGCCGTGCTCGGCGAGCAGGCGCCGGTGGATTCCTGGGACCTGCTGTTCAAGGAAGAAAACCTGGCCAAGCTCAGCCAGTGCGGCGTGGCCCTGCTCGACTCGCCCTCCGAGATCCTGCCCATCGCCCTGCAGTACCTGGGGCTGCCGCCCAACAGCAGCAACCCCGACGACTATCAGAAGGCCGAGGCGCTGCTGCTCAAGCTGCGCCCGCACATCGCCTACTTCAACTCGTCCAAGTTCATCACCGACCTGTCCAACGGCGATATCTGCGTGGCGGTGGGCTGGGCCGGCGGCATGCTGGACGCCAAGGCCAACGCCGAGCAGGCCGGCAACGGCGTGCACATCGAATACAGCCTGCCGAAGGAAGGCGCGCCGGTGTGGTTCGACACCCTGGTGCTGCTCAAGCAGGCGCCCCATCCGACCCAGGGCCTGGCCTTCATCGACTACCTGATGCGCCCGGAAGTCATCGCGCCGATCACCGACCACCTGCGCTACCCCAACGGCAACCGCAGCGCCACGGCCCTGGTCGGCGCGGCGACCCGCAACAACCCGGCCGTCTACCCGTCGGCAGAAACCATGGCCCGGCTGTTCACCCTGGAGCCCCTGCCGAAGAAGACCGAGCGCATCCGCACCCGCGTGTGGAGCAAGGTGAAGAGCGGTCAGTGAGCCCGCCGACCTTTTCCTGATAAACCCCTGACAACGAGAAAGACCATGAAACTGCGTGCCCGCGACCTGCACATCCAATTCGGCCAACTGCAACCCGGCCCCCTCAATGCCATCACCGATGTACCCGGCGTGCGCGTCGGCCACAGCGATGTGCGGGGGCGCACCGCCAACGGCCGCGACATCAACACCGGGGTCACCCTGATCGAGCCGCGCCCGGGTTCCACCACACATCATCCGTGCTTCGCCGGGGTGCATATCCTCAACGGCAACGGCGACGCCACCGGCCTGGAGTGGATTCGTGAGGCCGGCCTGCTGACCAGCCCGATCGCCTTCACCAACACCCACAGCGTGGGTGTGGTGCGCGACGCGCTGATCGCCCTGGACCGCCAGAGCCAGCCCGCTGACGGCCGCCTGTACTGGAACATGCCGGTGGTGCTGGAGACCTTCGACGGCCTGCTCAATGACATCAATGGCTTCCACGTGCGCGCCGAGCATGTGGCCGAAGCCCTGGACCGCGCCATGGGCGGCCCGGTGGCCGAAGGCGCCGTCGGCGGTGGCAGCGGCATGATCTGTCACGAGTACAAGGGCGGCATCGGCACCGCCTCGCGGCGCCTGAGCGCGGCGCAGGGCGGCTGGACCGTGGGCGCCATCGTCCAGGCCAACCACGGCACGCGCCGCGAGCTGCGTGTGGATGGCTACCCGGTGGGGCGCTACCTGGAGAAGGCCAGCTCGCCGTTCCTGCGCGCCGACCTGCCGCATCCGGGCATGGGTTCGATCGTCGTCTGCCTGGCCACCGATGCGCCGCTGCTACCGCACCAGTGCACCCGCCTGGCCCAGCGCGCCAGCATCGGCATCGCCCGCACCGGTGGCGGCAACGAGGACTGCAGCGGCGACATCTTCGTCGCCTTCTCCACCGGCAACCAGCAGCTTGAGGCAACCGCTTACGAGCGCAAGGGCGCCTTCACCTGCGACGGCCTGCGCATGGTCAACAACGACCATATCGGCGACCTGTTCCTCGCCGCCTCGGAGGCCGTGGAGGAAGCCATCATCAATGCGCTGCTGGCGGCCAATACCGTCGAGGGCAATGGCCACCGGGTCCAGGGGCTGGACAGCGCCACCCTGCTGGAAGCCCTGCGCAAGGCGGGGTGGCCGGGGGCGGCAGGGCAAACTGCATAGGGTGCCGGCAATCGCCTCAGTGTTGTCGGCGCCCTCTCCCCCAGCCCCTCTCCCACAAGTGGGAGAGGGGAGCTTCCGTGCCAACCCTCATGGCCATATCGAGTGGATAGCGCTGGGGGCCAGCACGGAGCGTTTTGGCCCCCTCTCCCGTTCACGGGAGAGGGTTGGGGAGAGGGGCGTTTTTGATGGCTCCCACGCTCCGCGTGGAAGCCGATCCCGTGACGCTCCGCGTCACAGTGGTCTGGGGCGGCACCGCACCGCCAGTGGACGCGGGAGCGTCGAGGGCTGCATTCCCACGCGGAGCGTGGGAACGATCAGTTTCCGAGACCCAGCCCGCCCAACGCATTGCAACCCAATAGAAAAAGCCCGCCACCCGAGCCTGCGCAGGTGACGAGCCAAGCCCGGATCAGGCGTCCTGCTGCAGCCACTGCAGCAGCCGCCGTAGCATCGCATCGCAACCATCCAGCTGCTGCTGGCTGACGAACTCGTCCGGCTTGTGGCCCTGGTCCATGCTGCCGGGGCCGCAGACCACGGTGGGGATGCCGGCCTGGTGAAACAGGCCGCCTTCGGTGCCGAAGGCCACGGTGGCAAACTCCCGGCTGCCGCTGAGCAGCGCCAGCAGTTCGGCCGCCTCGCTGTGCGGGTCGGTGGCCAGGCCCGGATAGGCCGAGAGCGGCTGGAAACGGATCGCCGTGTCGGCGCTGCGCGCACGCATCTGCGGCAGCAGCTCGCGCTCGGCGTAGTCCTGCAGTTCGTCGGCCACCTGCTGCGGGTCGGCCGCCGGCAAGGCGCGCACCTCGAAGTCGAACTGGCATTCGGCCGGCACTATGTTGAGCGCCCGGCCGCCGCTGATCAGCCCGGTCTGCACCGTGGAATACGGGGGGTCGAAGCGCTGGTCGTGGTACTCGGGCGCGGCCAGGCGCTGGCCGATCTCGCCCAGCTTGCCGATCAGCCGCGCGGCGTATTCGATGGCGTTGACCCCCTGCGGTGCATAGGCCGAATGGCAGGCGGCGCCGTGCACCTGGCAGCGCATGGCCAGCTTGCCCTTGTGGCCGAGCACCGGCTTGAGTTCGGTGGGTTCGCCGATGATGCACAGCACCGGCTTGTGCGGGCGGCGCTCCAGCTCGGCCAGCAGCGAGCGCACGCCGAGGCAGCCGACTTCCTCGTCGTAGGACAGCGCCAGGTGCAGCGGCAGGCGCAGCTTGCTCTGCAGAAAATGCGGCACGGCGGCCAGCATGCAGGCGATATAGCCCTTCATGTCGGCGGTGCCGCGGCCGTAGAGCTTGCCGTCGCGCTCGGTGAGCTCGAAGGGCGGCAGCGTCCAGGCCTGGCCGTCCGCCGGCACCACGTCGGTATGCCCGGAGAGCACCACGCCGCCGCGATCGCTCGGGCCGATGGTGGCGAACAGGTTGGCCTTGGTGCGCTCGGCGTTGTAGTCCAGCTCGCAGGCCACGCCCAGGTCATTGAGGTAGTCGCGGACGAACTCGATCAGCGCCAGGTTGGAGTCGCGGCTGACGGTGGCAAAGGCCACGAGTCGGGCCAGCAGGTCACGGCTGATGGGCATGGGTTATCTCCATAGGATGGGTTGCGACGCGCAGCGGCGATACCCATCGGGACCGGGTTGATGGGTATCGCCGCTGCGCTCAACCCATCCTACATAGGCGTTCTCAGAGCCTGTTTACGATCTCGCGAGCTAGAGTCAAACAAGGCGAAAACGGCTGAGGAAGCGGAGTTTACGTGTTGTAAATGAGCATTCCGAAGCCGTTTTCAACGCAGTTTGACCGACGCGCAGCAGATCGTAGACAGGCTCTCACTCATCCCCCGGCACGCCATAGCTGGGCGCGGCGGTAGGGTCTAGGGCGCGGGTGATGTAGTCCTGCTGCTGCGGGCGGTAGGCCTGCCAGAGCTTATCCAGCTCGCCGATGGGGTCGTGCTCGGCCCAGTCCACGCGCAGGTCGATGATCGGCCAGACCAGGTCGCCGACCACCTTGAGCGCCGCCGAATGCACCGGCCCGGCTTCGCCGCCGGCGGCCATGGCCGCGTGCATCGCCGCCAGCAGGCGTTCGGCGAGGGCGCCGGGGGTCTGCTCGAAGGCGCTGATCATGGCCGCGATCACCGCCGGCGAGGACAGCAGGTTGCCGGCCGCCACGCATTGCTCGCCGGCCAGCGCGTTATGGGTGCCGAGCGCCTCGCTGCCGGAGAACAGCGCGCTGCGCCCCTGGCTGTCGAGCAGCGCCACCTGGCGGTACTGGCTGTAGCCGTTGCGGGTCAGCGCCTGGTCCAGCGCCACCGCTGGTTCCTGGCCGGCTTCCAGGGCGTCGAGGATCTGCGGGCCGAGGGCCGGCAGGGTGACGTTCTGCGAGGCCACCGCACCAACCCCGGCGCGCAGCCAGGGGCAGCGCGCGCCGACGGCGATGCTCGACGAGCTGATGGCGATGCCCAGCTGCCCGGTTTCGGCGCAGCGGCCGACGATGGAAAAGGTCATGGCGTGCTCCTTAGGCTTTTGGCTGCCAGTCGTCCGGGATCACCGCGATCACGTCGATCTCCATCAGCCACTGCGGCTGGCCGAGGCCGCTGATCACCAAGCCGGTGGAGATCGGGAACACACCCTTTAGCCACTTGCCGACTTCCTGGTAGACCGGCTCGCGGTAGCGCGGGTCGATCAGGTAGGTAGTGGTCTTGACGATGTGTGACAGGTCGCTGCCGGCTTCTTCGAGCAGTTGCTTGACGTTCTTCATGGCCTGCTCGGCCTGTGCGCGCGGGTCGCCGAGGCCGACCAGGTTGCCCTCGAAATCGGTGCCGATCTGGCCGCGGACATACACGGTGTTGCCGGCGCGCACGGCCTGACAGAGGTCGTTGTCCAGCGCCTGGTTGGGATAGGTGTCTTTGGTGTTGAACATGCGGATGCGGGTATGAGTAGGCATCAACGGACTCCCATAAGGCTGGCTTTTTGAATGTGTGAATCGGGCTGTGCGCCATCAGGCATTTGCTTTAGATCAGCCTCTGCCTGGCGTTGCGAGGCATCCCGATAGGCGAGGTAGGTGCGCTGTTTTACGATGTGGTCGGCAATATGCTTGGCATCGTGCCAAACGCCCCAGATGAACGCGGAGCCACGACGCGACAGCCACGGCAGGCCCACGAAATAGACGCCAGGCTCGGTCGAAACACCGCGCTGATGCTGCGGCTTGCCGTTGGCGTTGAAGGCGTCGACCTTCAGCCAGCTGTAATCAACTGAATAGCCGGTTGCCCAGACGATCGAGGTCACGCCGGCCTCGGCCAGATCGAGCTCAAGAATGGGGTTGGTCACACATTCCGGATCCGGGAGCACAGTGCGGGCTTCAGGTTCTTCCGGAAGGTCGAGACCATTGCAGGCAATGTAGGCGTCGGCCGCATCGAGCAGCGCCAGATAGTTCTCATCGCCGCGCGCCAGGTTGTCGGCAAGATTCGATTCGAAGCTCACCACACCGTCGTTGAACGCTTTGGTCAGACCAACGAGCGTCATCCCCTGATGGGCAAGCCTGCGGAAGTCAACCGTATGGCCGCCACGCGCACCGCTTACGGCGATGGTGACATGCTCCTTGCCCGGCTGGACGCCTTCCGCATCCCATTCGCCGAGAACGCCCAGCCACCAGCAGAAGTCACGGTTGCGATAGGCGCGTGGCGGACGATCGTGCGCGCCGACCGAGAGGTAAACCTGCTTGCCGGCACGCTGCAGCTCATCGGCGATCTGCACCCCCGACGACCCGGCACCCACCACCAGAACGGCACCTTCGGGCAGTTGCTGCGGATTTCGATATTGGGCGGAGTGGATCTGCGTGAGTTGCTCATCTTCAGGCGCGATCGGCGGGATAACCGGGCGCTGGAAGGGTCCGGTTGCGACAACCACCTGGTTGGCCTCGATCACGCCCTCGGAGGTTTCAATAGTGAAGCCCGGGCGGCCAGCATTGCGTTCCACCTTCTTCACTTCCACCCCAGTGCGGATGGGAGCGTTGAACTTCTTGGCATAGGCTTCGAAATAATCCGCAACCCGCTCTTTCGGGGCAAAGGCGTCGGGGTCGAGACCGTCGAACTCCAGACCCGGGAAACGATCGTGCCAGGCCGGGCCATTGGCCACCAGCGAATCCCAGCGTCCCGTGCGCCAAGCTTCGGCGATACGATTGCGCTCCAGGACGAGGTGGGACACCCCGAGTTTGCTCAGGTGTTCACTCATGGCCACGCCGGCCTGACCGGCGCCAACAACAAGCGTATCGATTTCTATTTTTTCAACTGCCCTGTCTGTGTACTTCTGAAAGGCGGTTTGATTCAGGTCGGTCATGGCTTGATTCCTCAGACTCTGATCATCGTTGTGCTGCTGTTGCGGCTATCTATGGGGGTGTTGGCCGCATTCTGTTCAGAGCCGGGGATTCGCGAAATTATGATTTTTGTAGTCGTTGGCTAGGGAAAAGCTGCCCGCACGGAAAGCGCGGGGCCCACAGGGCAAAAGGCTTGGGATATAGGATTTTTAGCTTCAGGCACGACAAATTAGATAGGTTCGCGAACCCCACGGCGCTCGCGGAATCGGCCGCACTTTCCTGCCACGAAGAGGATTCGTGAGATGGATGCGGTGCTGGTGTTGCGCTTCGACGAACAGCTGCGCCAGCTCGGCAGCCACGCCTTCGTCGAGGACCCGCTGATCCGCGGCGCGGCCATCCAGCAGCTGGTGATCGGCGATGACTTCCGCTGCGGCAGCGACCGCTCGGGGGACTTCGCCCTGCTGCAGCGCTATGCCCCGCACGGTTTCTTCACCCTGGAGCGGGCGCCGACCCTGCGCTACAGCGCGCAACGCATCAGCAGCACGCTGATCCGCCAGTGCCTGCAGGATGGCGCCCTGGCGACCGCCGGCCTCCTCCTCAAGGCCCACCCGCCAGCCGGCTGGGCCGAAGCCGCTGCCCCTGTAGTGAGCCGCCTGGAGGGGCTCCGGCGGCGCTGCAGGCTAGCGTAGAGCGGCCATAGCCCTGTCCGCTTTACGCCGCAGCGGCGGCTCAAGCCGCGCCGCGGTTTGTCCCCGGCCTATCCCGGGGCGGCGTGCAGAGCCAGTTCCAGGCCCTGATCCAGATGCTGATCCACCAGCCACTTGCCGTGGGCCAGCGAGGCGCGCTGCGCGCTGTCCAGTTCGGCCAGGAAGGCATATTTCAAGGGCAGGGACAGACGCTTGGTCGTGCGGCCGTCGGGGCTGGTGATCTGACAGCCGCCGGCCCAAGGCGTGGGAATACCCGGATGCTCGATGACGTCGGCGCTGATGGTATGGTCGCGATGGACACACTGCAGGCTGCTCATGGGCAGAACCTCGCTGTGAATTGCCGCCAGCAGGCGTTACGACAACTTAGGCCCGCACTGACTCGCTGGCTCGGCGTGGATGCTCCAACTGAAGATCGGCTCTTCGTGCGCGATGCTTCCTCTGCATACGCCACCATAGAACAGATAGCGGCGCCCTGGCCTCGCAGCCGACGAAGGGCCACCCTCCGCAGGGAGCGCGCGGGCGACGGCCGAAATCAGCTATTCGCCGCCGACGGCGAAGTTCGGCAGGCTGTTGACCGGTTGGTTGAAACGGAAGGGAATCGACTCCAGGGCCAGGCCGACGTTGCGCTGGACCACGAAGTGCAGGTGCGGGCCGCTGCTGTTGCCGGTGTTGCCGGAGCGTGCCAGCGGCGTGCCGAGAGCGACCCGCTGGCCCTCGCCGACCAGCACCGAGCCGCGCAGCAGGTGCAGGTAGACGCCCATGGTGCCGTCGTCGTGGAGGATGCGCACATAGTTGCCGGAGGGGTTGTTGCCGCGCCCGCTCTGGCGGTTCTCGGTCTTCACCACCACGCCGGCGCGGGCGGCGACGATCGGCGTGCCTTCCGGCATGGCGATGTCGATGGCATAGCGGCCCTTGGGGGTGAAATGGCTGTACTGGCCGTTGGCGCCCTGGGTCTGGCGGAACGGCCCGCCGCGCCAGGGCAGCGGATAGGCGTAGAGCTGCGGTTGCAGGCGCGGGTCGCCGAGGGCGTAGCGCAGTTTCGGGGTGTAGCGCAGCGGCTTGCCGGGCTCACGCGGGGCCAGGGTGGCCAGGCGGATCTTGCTGCGCGCCGGCAGTACCCAGCGGATCGGCTCGTCCGGCGCACCCGTGGCGTTGTCCACGGCGGTCAAACGCAGCTCCACCTCCACCGGTGCGTACAGGTCGTTGCGCACCAGCAGGGTCTCGCCGGCGGCGTGCTTCTTGGTTTCCAGCTGCACCAGGTTGTCTAGACGTTCGATCATGCGATCGCGGAAGACGAACACCTGCGCGCCGGACACCGCCTTGTCGCTGTAGGTGACCACGCCGTTGGCGTCGGTGTACTTGTAGATGGTCAAGGCCAGCGCCGGCGCGGCCATGCCGAGCCCGGCCAGCACCAGGAATATGCGCCCCAGCATGATTCCCCCGCTCCCGTTTTTATCGTTATGTCGGCGACGACCGGCCCGGCCTGGCGTTGCCCACGGCCCGGCGGCGTCTTTGTTTGGCTGATCTGTGGCCAAGACTAGCAGCGGCGCCGGGCGCCGACGAGCCGCCGGCCGTCGGCTTGTGCGCCAGGTCGCGGAGCTTGCCGGCGATCACGTTCGATGGGTATCGCTGCGCTCAACCCATCCTACGCGCCGGGGACGAAATGCCGCTGCGCCGTGCCGCGGGCGATCAGGCGCGACAGGTAGTCGAGCTTCTGCGGGTCCTGGTCGACGAAGCGCAGGGTCAGTTGCAGCCAGTCGCTGTCCGGCTTCGGTTCGAAGGCGGCGACCGCGTGCAGGTAGCCGTTGAGGCGCGCCACCTCCGCGCCGCCCTCGCCCTGCTGCAGATCCAGCACCGCGCTTTCCAGCACCTGCGGCAGCAACTCGCCACGCTTCACCAGCAGCAGCGCTTCCTTGAGGCTCAGGGCCTTGATCACGCAGGCCAGGGTGCCGCCGGGTAGGCGCAGCTGGCCCTGACCATGGCTGCCCGCCGGCGCCTTGCTGGTGGCGGCCGCGGCAGGTGCGAAAGCCGCGGCGGCGCGCGGTGCAACAGCGGTGGGCTTGAGCACTTCGGCCCTGCCGCCGGTCAGGGTCGCCAGCGAGTCGTTGGCGAACGCCGAGGTCGCGGCCTTCGGCGCGCTGGCCAGCAGGCCGTCGAGCTTGCCGGCGCGGCTCAGGGCCTTCTTCACCTTGGTGATCAACTGGTCGTTGGAGAAGGGTTTGCCAATGTAGACGGATACCCCGGCCTGGATGGCCTGCACCACGTTGTCCTTGTCGCCGCGGCTGGTGACCATGAAGAACGGTGTGGTCTGCAGGCTGTCCTGCTGGCGGCACCAGGCGAGCAGTTCGAGGCCGCTCATTTCCGGCATTTCCCAGTCGCAGAGGATCAGGTCGAAGGCCTGGCGGCCGAGCAGCTGCTGGGCCTTGCGGCCATTCACCGCCTCGTCGATGAGGATGCCGGGGAAATGGCTGCGCAGGCTCTTCTTGACCAGATCGCGGATAAACGGCGCGTCATCGACCACCAGCACACTGACTTTGCTCATCGGCCACTCCTCAGGGAATCGCCGCAAGCATAGCCGCGAGTGCTGGCCAATAGCCAACCGTGCTGCCGGCCGGCTCCGGGCTCAGACCCCGCTGTCGTCCTTGCCCCGGTCGCCCTGCACTTCTTCCTGCATGCGCGTCAGGCCGAGGTGGCGCACGTCGGTGCCGCGCACCAGGTAGATCACCAGTTCGGCGATGTTGCGCGCGTGGTCGCCGATGCGTTCCAGCGAGCGCAGCGCCCAGATCACGTTGAGCACCCGGGAGATCGAGCGCGGGTCTTCCATCATGTAGGTGACCAGCTCGCGCAGCGCGGTCTTGTATTCGCGGTCGATGGTCTTGTCGTACTGCGCCACCGACAGCGCCAGATCGGCGTCGAAGCGGGCGAAGGCATCGAGCGCCTCCTGGACCATCTTGCGCACCTGTTCGCCGATGTGGCGGACCTCGACGTAACCGCGCGGCGACTCGCCTTCCTCGGTGAGGAGGATGGCGCGCTTGGCGATCTTGGTCGCCTCGTCGCCGATGCGCTCGAGGTCGATCACCGACTTGGAGATGCTGATGATCAGGCGCAGGTCGGAGGCGGCCGGCTGGCGGCGGGCGAGGATGCGCAGGCATTCCTCGTCGATGTTGCGCTCCATCTGATTGATCTGGTCGTCGACCTCGCGCACCTGCTGGGCCAGGCCGGAGTCGGCGTCGATCAGCGCGGTGACCGCGTCGTTGACCTGCTTCTCGACCAGGCCGCCCATCGCCAGGAGGTGGCTGCGCACGTCCTCCAGTTCGGCGTTGAACTGCTGGGAGATGTGATGGGTGAGGCTGTCTTTGTTGATCATGGTCGAGCCCTTGCGAAACTGATTAAGGTTCTTTAATTCGTAACCGACCCGGCCCTTTGGAAATTGTGTTGGGCAAGGAGGCGCCGCGCAGACAGTACGATTAGTACGGCAAGCGGCGCCGACGCAGCCCAGCGCGATTTCACATGGCCAGGGGTTAACCGTAACGGCCGGTGATGTAGTCCTCGGTCTGCTTCTTCGCCGGGTTGGTGAACAGCGTGTCGGTGTCGCCGTACTCGATCAGCTTGCCCATGTACATGAACGCCGTGTAGTCGGAAACCCGCGCGGCCTGCTGCATGTTGTGGGTGACGATGACGATGGTGAACTTGGACTTCAGCTCGTAGATCAGCTCCTCGACCTTGAGGGTCGAGATCGGGTCGAGCGCCGAGCAGGGTTCGTCGAGCAGCAGCACTTCCGGCTGCACGGCGATGGTGCGGGCGATCACCAGACGCTGCTGCTGGCCGCCGGACATGCCCAGCGCCGACTCGTGCAGGCGGTCCTTGACCTCTTCCCACAGCGCCGCGCCGCGCAGCGACTGCTCCACGGCCTCATCGAGCACGCGCTTCTGGTTGATGCCCTGGATGCGCAGGCCGTAGGCGACGTTCTCGTAGATGCTCTTGGGGAAGGGATTGGGCTTCTGGAACACCATGCCGACCCGGCGGCGCAGCTCGGCGACGTCCTCGCCCTTGCGGTAGATGTTGCTGCCGTCGAGGTTGATCTCGCCTTCCACCCGGCAGCCGTCGACCAGATCGTTCATCCGGTTGAAGCAGCGCAGCAGGGTCGACTTGCCGCAGCCGGACGGGCCGATGAAGGCCGTCACCCGCTGCTTGGGGATGTCCAGGCTGACGTCGTAGAGCGCCTGCTTGTCGCCGTAGAACAGGCTCAGGCCGGGCACTTCCAGGGCCACGGTTTCTTCGGCCAGATGCAGGCTCTGCTTGTCGCGACCGAGGGCGGACATGTTGATGCCGCGGCTGTGGGTTTCTTGCTGCATGGAGGAACCTCAATGCTTCGTTGTGTGCTTGGGGCGGCTCCGGCGCGCAAGGCCGGAACCACCCATCAGTCGGGTCCAACGCTGGCGCACTCGCGCGGCCAGCGTGGCTTGCTCGCGGACGAGCCTTATCAGTTGTCCAGCGCCTTGTATTTCTCGCGCAGGTGGTTGCGGATCGCCACCGCCGACAGGTTGAGCACGGCGATCACCAGCACCAGCAGCAGCGCGGTGGCGTACACCAGCGGCCGCGCGGCCTCGACGTTGGGGCTCTGGAAGCCGACGTCGTAGATGTGGAAGCCGAGGTGCATGATCTTCTGGTCGAGGTGCAGGTAGGGGTAGTTGCCGTCCACCGGCAGGCTCGGCGCCAGCTTGACCACGCCGACCAGCATCAGCGGCGCGACTTCGCCGGCGGCGCGCGCCACGGCGAGGATCATGCCGGTCATGATCGCCGGGCTGGCCATCGGCAGCACCACCTTCCACAGGGTTTCGGCCTTGGTCGCACCGAGCGCCAACGAACCCTCGCGCAGCGCCCGCGGAATCCGCGCCAGGCCTTCCTCGGTGGCGACTATCACCACCGGCACGGCGAGCAGCGCCAGGGTCAGCGAGGCCCACATCAGCCCGGGGGTGCCGAAGGTCGGCGCCGGCAGCGACTCGGGGAAGAACAAGCGGTCGAGCGAGCCGCCCAGCACGTAGACGAAGAAGCCCAGGCCGAACACGCCATAGACGATCGCCGGGACCCCGGCGAGGTTGTTCACGGCGATGCGGATGATCCGCGTCAGCACGCCCTGCTTGGCGTACTCGCGCAGGTAGACGGCGGCCAGCACGCCGAACGGGGTGACGATCACCGCCATGATCAGGGTCATCATCACGGTGCCGAAAATCGCCGGGAAGATGCCGCCTTCGGTGTTGGCCTCACGCGGGTCGTCGCTGAGGAACTCCCACAGCTTCTTGAAGTAGAAGCCGAGCTTGCTCAGCGCCGACATGCTGTTCGGCTGGTAGGCGTGAACGATATTACCGAGGCCGATCTCCACTTCCTGGCCGTTGGCCGCGCGCATCACCACGCTGTCGCGGTTGAATTGCTGGTGCAGGCCGCTCAGCTCGGTTTCCAGCACCTGATAGCGGGCCTCTAGTTCGGCGCGCTCGGCGGCGATGTCGGCCTGCGCGGCCTCGGTGAGCTGACCATTCAGCTCCAGCTTGCGGCTTTGCAGACGCAGGCGCTCGAGGCCGTGGTTGATCCCGCCGATGTCCTGCTTCTCCAGCTTGGAGACCTGCGCATACAGCGCATCGACGCGCTGCAGGCGCTTTTGCAGCTCGGCCATGGCGGCGACGCCTGCGGCTACTACCTGGCCCTGCTCCTTGATGCTGACCAGGCTGCCGTAGAAGTTGCCCCACTCGCGGCGCTCGAGGGTCACCAGCTCGGCCGGCGTACTCGGTTCATGCAGCCATTCACCGACCACCCAGCTGAAGTCGCTGCCATAGACATCGCGGTTGCCGACCTTGAGCAGCTCGCGGGTCATGAACTCGGAGCCTTCGGCCGGCACTGGCAGGCCGGCGTTCTTCAGCCGCGCGCGCGTCACCTCTTCGGCCTGCACCAGCTCGCCGACGATCGCCACCGGCGCCTGCCCCGGCACCGCGTAGCTGGCCTGCACCAGGTCGGCCGGCCAGAAGTGGCCGAGGCCGCGCACGGCGATCACGGCGAGCAGCCCGATGGTCATGATCACCGCGATCGACACCGCACCACCGCTCAGCCAGACGCCGGGAGCGCCGCTCTTGAACCAGCTTTTCAGGGAATTCTGTTTCACAGTTCAGAACCTTTCATCGATCGCTCCCCTCTCCCGCCCTTCTCTACATGAAGAGAGGGAGAGGGGTTGGGGGAGAGGGCTAGGGCCAGCACGCAATTGCCGACTTCCCCTCTCCCGCCCTGCGGGCACCCTCTCCCCAGAGGGGCGAGGGTCATCGGTTGGCCTGCTGCGCAGGCATGTTTAAAGGGACGCATATTTCTTCCGCAGGCGCTGACGAATCAGTTCCGCCAGGGTGTTCATCACGAAGGTGAACAGCAGCAGCACCAGGGCGGAGAGGAACAGCACCCGGTAGTGCGAGCCGCCGACCTCGGATTCGGGCATCTCCACCGCGACGTTAGCGGCCAGGGTGCGCATGCCCTCGAACAGGTTCATCTCCATCACCGGGGTGTTGCCGGTGGCCATCAGCACGATCATGGTCTCGCCGACCGCGCGGCCCATGCCGATCATCAGCGCCGAGAAGATGCCCGGGCTGGCGGTGAGGATCACCACCCGCGTGAGGGTCTGCCAAGGCGTCGCGCCGAGCGCCAGGGAGCCCAGGGTCAGGCTCTTCGGCACGCTGAACACGGCGTCCTCGGCGATCGAGTAGATGTTCGGGATCACCGCGAAGCCCATCGCCAGGCCGACGATCAGGGCGTTGCGCTGGTCGTAGGTGATGCCTAAGTCGTTGCTGATCCACAGGCGCATGTCGCCGCCGAAGAACCAGGCCTCGAGGTGCGGGCTGACGCCCAGGGCGAACCAGCCGACCGCCAGCACCACCGGAATCAGCAGCGCGCTTTCCCAGCCTTCGGGAATACGCTGACGCCACGACTCGGGCAGGCGCGAGCCGAAGAAACCGGCGAGGAGGATGCCCAGCGGCGTCAGCAGCAGCAGGCTGAAGATCCCCGGCAGGTGGCCTTCGACGTAGGGGGCGAGGAACAGCCCGGCGAAGAAGCCGAGGATCACCGTCGGCAGCGCCTCCATCAGCTCGATCACCGGCTTGACCTTGCGACGCATGCGCGGGGCCATGAAGTAGGCGGTGTAGATCGCCGCGGCGATGGCCAGCGGCGCGGCCAGGAGCATGGCGTAGAACGCCGCCTTGAGGGTGCCGAAGGTCAGTGGCGCGAGACTCAGCTTGGGTTCGAACTCGGCGTTGGCGGCGGTGGACTGCCAGATGTACTTGGGCTCGTCATAGCTCTCGTACCAGACCTTGCTCCACAGCGCGCTCCACGACACTTCCGGGTGCGGGTTGTGCAGGCTGAAGGGCTTGAGCTGGTGCTCGCTCTCGATCAGCACGCGGTTGGCGCGCGGCGACAGGGCCAGCAGCTCGGCGCCCTTGGCCAGCGGCTCGATCAGCAGGGTGCGCTGCGCCGTGCTGTGGAACACGCCCAGTTCGCCGGCGGCATTGCTGGCGATAAAACCCTTGCGCCGCTCTTCCGGCTTGATCTGCTGCACCGCGCTGGCGCCCAGGCGGAAGTCGCGGATGTGCTTCAGGCGCGGCTCGCCGTCCGGGTCGCGGGCCATGAACCACTGACCGATGCCACCCTTGGAGTCGCCCACCAGCAGGGAGATGCCGCCGAGCAACTGGGCGCTGGCGGTGACTTCCGCGGCGGAATCCTCGAGCAGCTTGTAGCGACCGTTGAGGCTCTTGCTGCGCAGGTCGAAGACGTCGGCCTGGGCGCGGCCGTTGATCACATACAGCCACTGCTGGCGTGGGTCGACGTACAGCGCCTTGATCGGCTCGGCGATCTGCGGCAGGACGATGCGCTGCTGCTCCAGGCTGGTCTCGCCGGTGAGCATGTTCTCTTCCTGAGTCAGCGCCAGCAGGTGCAATTCGTTGCCAGTCGAGCCGGCCAGCAGCAGGGTTTCGTCAGTCGCACTGAGGCTGACATGCTCCAGCGCGCGACCCTGCGCATCCAGGTTCAGCGGCGCCTCGCCGTAGGGGTAGGCGATCTGTGGGCTGATGGTCTTCTGATTGTCCGGGTAGGTCACCTTGTAGACATGCTTGAACACCAGCGCGCTGCCGTTGGACAGGCCCAGCGCCAGCAGATTGCTGCCCGGCAGGCCCTGGCCGATCGAACTGATCTGGGTGCCGGCCGGCAACGGCAGGCTGACGCGGTTGAGCTCGGCACCGTTCTTGGCGGCGAAGAACACCACCTCGCCGTTGGCGGCGACGCGCATGCCGACCTGGTTCTGCTCCTCCAGGGCCAGCAGCAGCGGCGCGCCGGCCTGCTGCAACCAGGCTGGAGTCTGCGCCTTGCGCGCCGTCAGTTCGGCGCCCTGGAACAGCGGCACCACCACGTAGGCGAGGTAGAAGAAGATCAGGGTGATGGCGCCGAGCACGGCCAGGCCGCCGACCAGCACATACCAGCGGGTCAGGCGGTCCTTGAGGGCCCGCAAGGAGCGTTTGCGCTTGAGCTCGGGCGTATTGAAATCAATCTGCACGGGCGGGGGATTCGCAGTCATGGGGGAGTTGGCCAGATCGTTCATGGGCACACCCTAACGGCTCCATATGACAAAAAGATTACAGCCTGTTGACGTGCTGAAGCCCACCCAAAGGCAACCCCTTGGGCGGGCTCACGCCAGAGGAGCGGCGGCGCCGCTCCTCGTGGCTTACAGACCGAGGTCTTTCAGCACTTTCTCAGCCACCTTGGCCGGCACCGGGATGTAGCCATCCTTGACCACCACCTGCTGACCGGTCTGCGACAGCACCAGCTTGATGAACTCGGCTTCCAGCGGCGCCAGCGGCTTGTTCGGCGCCTTGTTGACGTAGACGTAGAGGAAGCGCGACAGCGGATACTTGCCGCTCAGGGCGTTCTGCTCGTTGGCTTCTTCGAGCGCACCGCCTTCGCTCTTGGTCAGCGGCACGGCGCGCACGCTGGCGGTCTTGTAGCCGATGCCGGAGTAGCCGATGCCATTCAGCGACGAGCTGATCGACTGCACCACCGAGGCCGAACCCGGTTGTTCGTTGACGTTGGCCTTGAAGTCGCCTTTGCACAGGGCTTCTTCCTTGAAGTAGCCGTAGGTGCCGGACACCGAGTTACGGCCGAACAGCTGGATCGGCTTGGCCGCCAGGTCGCCGGTCACGCCCAGGTCGCCCCAGGTCTTGACGCCGCTCTTGGCCCCGCACAGACGGGTGGCGGAGAAGATCGCATCGACCTGCTGCACGGTCAGGCCCTTGATCGGGTTGTCCTTGTGCACGAATACCGCCAGGGCATCGACGGCCACCGGGATGGCAGTCGGCTTGTAGCCGTATTTCTCTTCAAAGGCTTGCAGCTCGACGTCCTTCATCTTGCGGCTCATCGGACCGAGGTTGGCAGTGCCCTCGGTCAGGGCCGGCGGCGCGGTGGAGGAGCCGGCGGCCTGGATCTGGATGTTGACGTTCGGGTATTCGCGCTTGTAGGCCTCGGCCCACAGGGTCATCAGGTTGGCCAGGGTGTCGGAGCCGACGCTGGACAGGTTGCCGGAAACGCCCGTGGTCTTGGTGTAGGCCGGGATGGCCGGATCGACAGCAGCAACCGCGCTTGCGGTGGCGACGCCAGCGGCGACGAAAGTCAGGGCCGCCATCAAACGCTTCAGTTTCATGCCTTGCTCCTAGCAGGATAGGGTTGTGATGGAACGGGCCCAAGTATCTGCAGGCCGCATGACTACTCTATGAACGGAATATGACAATTAGATGAAAGGCCAGCATAGCGCTGGCCTGGCAGAAACAGCGCGGTTGCACCCATCTCTCGTTTACGAAAGAGGGGCGAGAGAAAGGGTAGGTTAGCGGTGCCTGCGCGCAAGCCGGGTTCCCCGCAAGGGGCCGGCGCGCCACGTAACCCAGCGGCGGCAGATCGCGCCGGTGATGGATTCGCGGCGCTTAGAGCCTGTTTACGATCTCGCGAGCTAGAGCCATTTTTAAGGCTCTGTCCCAGTTACCTGTTGGAGATGTCGTAGCCCGGATGCAATCCGCGGTGCCGCATCCCCTGCCCCTGTGGGCTGTCAGCACATGCCGAACCTGTAGGAGCGAATTCATTCGCGAAAGGGTTGGCACCGCCTTTATCCCGGGTTCGCGGATAAATCCGCGCCTACCAAAAGCACCGACCCGTGCAACCCGTAACTGGGACATTGCCATTTTTAACGCCGTATGGCCGACGCGCAGCAGATCGTAAACAAGCCCTTAGCGCCGCTGGCTGAGCAGATACAGGCCGACCAGCAGGCCCAGGCCGCACAACGCCGCCACGTAATAGGCCGGGCCCAACGGGTCGGCCTTGAGCAGCAGGGTCACGACCATCGGCGTCAGGCCGCCGAAGATGGCATAGGCCAGGTTGTAGGAGAACGACAGCCCGGAGAAGCGCACCACCGCCGGGAAGGCGTTGACCATCACATAGGGCACCGCGCCGATCACGCCGACGCACAGGCCGGTCAGCGCATACAGCGGGAACAGCCAGTCCGGGTGCGCCGCGAGGCTGCTGTAGAAGGTCCAGGACACCGCCGCCAGCAGCAGGCTGCCGACCAGTAACACGCGCCCGGCGCCGAAACGGTCGGCCAGTGCGCCGGCGGCGACGCAGCCGAAGCTGAGGAAGACGATGGCCAGGCTGTTGGCCTTGAGCGCGGTGGCGGCGGCGAAACCGTACTGCGTCTGCAGCAGGGTCGGGGTCATCAGGATCACCACCACGATGCCGGCGGTCAGCACCCAGGTCAGCAGCATCGACAGCAGCACCGCCGCGCGATGCTCGCGCACCACCGTCTTCAGCGGCAGCTCCTCGGCCAGCGCCTTGCGCAGCTGCAGCTCGGCGAACACCGGCGTCTCGTGCAGCCACTGGCGCAGGTAGACGGCCAGCAGGCCGAACACCCCGCCGAGCAGGAACGGCAGACGCCAGGCCCAGGCGAGCACTTCTTCGGCGGAATAGATGCTGTTGATCAGCGTCGCCATCAGCGAGCCGAGCAGGATGCCGGCGGTCAGCCCCGCGGTCAGGGTGCCGCAGGCGTAGCCGACATGCCGGGTCGGCACATGCTCGGAAACGAACACCCAGGCGCCCGGCACCTCGCCGCCGATCGCCGCGCCCTGAATCACCCGCAGCGACAGCAGCATGATCGGCGCCCAGATGCCGATCTGCGCGTAGGTCGGCAGCAAGCCCATCAACAGGGTCGGCACCGCCATCAGGAAGATGCTCAGGGTGAACATGCGCTTGCGCCCGAGCAGGTCGCCGAAATGCGCCATGACGATGCCGCCCAGCGGCCGCGCCAGGTAGCCGGCGGCGAAGATGCCGAAGGTCTGCAGCTGGCGCAGCCATTCGGGCATGTCGGCGGGGAAGAACAGCTTGCCGACCACCGCGGCGAAGAACACGAAGATGATGAAGTCGTAGAACTCCAGCGCGCCGCCGAGGGCGGACAGCGACAGGGTCTTGTAGTCGTTACGGGTCAGTGGGCGCGCGCTGGGCACGGCGCTGAGAGACGCGGATGACATGGTGGCGGCTTTCTCATTATTTAAGGGGGCGCGGCAGGTGGCGCACGATAGCAAATTGCTCACGCCGACACAGCCTGCGCGCCCCGGCCGGTCGAATGTGGAACCGAACGGTCGTCGCCCGCCGCAAGCCCCGATATACTGCGCCCTGAACCTCGACAACCGCGGACCAGCTCCCAGTTAGAGCGGCCGGGGGTATGCAGTCCACATCACGGTGCGGGTCGCCGTCTTGCCCGTAGGCCGACCATCACGCCCAACCAGTAAGAGGCCCCTCGGCATGATCGAACACGAAGAAGAAGAAAACCTCACGCCACTGGGCGACCTCGCCTTGCAGATCACCGCCCTGCCGCGCGAAACCAACGGCTTCGGCGATATCTACGGCGGCTGGCTGGTGTCGCAGATGGACCTCGCCGGCACTGCCATGGCCAGCAAGGTCGCCGGCGGCCGGGTGTCCACCGTGGCCATCGACCGCATGGCCTTCCTGGTGCCGGTCGCGGTCGGCGCGCAACTGTCGTTCTACACCCAAACCCTGCAGGTCGGCCGCAGCTCGATCCAGATGCTGGTCGAAGTGTGGAGCGACGACCCGCTGTCCAGTGAGCAGCGCAAGGTCACCGAAGCGGTGTTCGTCTTCGTCGCCATCGACGGCAGCGGCCGCACCCGCCCCGTCCCGCCGCGGCGCGGCTAAAAAAGCACAGAAACGCCGGCAGACGCCGGCGTTTCTGCCTGAGCCGCCCGCCTATTCGCTGCGCAACGCCTCCACCGGCCGCAACCGCGCCGCCCGCCGCGCCGGCGCCAGGCCGGCGGCCACGCCCACCAGTGCCGCCAACAGCAAGGCCAGCAGCACCAGCGCCGGGCTCAGGCGCAGCGGCAGACCCGGCGCCAGCTCCTGCAGGGTCACCAACAGCAGCCCCACCAACCCCAGGCCGAGCAGCCCGCCGAGCAGGGACAACAGCGTCGCCTCGGCGAGGAACAGTCCCAGCACCTGCCGCGGCGCGGCGCCAATGGCGCGCAGCAGGCCAATCTCCGCGCTGCGCTCGCCCACCGTGGTGGTCATGATGGTGAGGATGCCCACCGCCCCCACCAGCAGCGAGATGCCACCCAGTGCCGCGATCCCCAGGGTCAGGGTGGCGAGGATGCGGTTCAGGCTGCCGAGCAAGTCGTCCTGCGAGGTGAGGCTGAAGTCCTCGCGGCCGTGCCGCTCCACCAGCAGTCGACGCACCCGCTCGGCGAAGGGCGCCGCGCGGGTGCCGGTATCGAACAGCACATGGACCTTCACCAGGCCGTTGCGGTTGAACAGGCTCTCGGCCCAGTCCACCGGAATGTAGGCGATGTCGTCGAGGTCGAAGCCGAGCAGGTTGCCCTTGCGCCCCATCACCCCGATCACCCGGAAGCGCGTGCCGCCGACCCGCACCAGGGCGCCCAGCGGGTTGGCCGTGCCGAACAGCTCCTCGCGCAGTTTGTGGCCGAGCACCACGTAGGGCGGCGAACGGCCGTCGCGCGGCGCCGGCAGGAACTGCCCGAGGGCCATCCGCACCTGCCAGGCCGTGGCCAGCTGATGACCGCTGCCGAGGATGTCGACGCGCCGGTTCAGGGCGCCGCTGTGGATATCGCCGTTACCTTGGATGATCGGCACCACCGCCTCGACATGCGGCAGCCGGCGCAGCGCCTCGGCATCGGCGATGGCCAGCGGCCTGACGCTGGCGAGCAGGCCGCCGAGGCCGGCGGTGTGGATCTTGCCCGGACGCACCGTGACCACCCGCGTGCCGAACTGGGCGAAGCTCTCCAAGACGTAGCCGCGCAGGCCCTCGCCGATGGCGGTGAGGATGGCCACCGCGGCGATGCCGACGGCTACCCCAAGCAGGGTCAGCAGGCTGCGCAGCGGCTGGCTGGTCAGCGCCGAGCCGGTCAGCCGCAAGCCGTCCTGCCAGCGCATCAATGGCTCCCCGCCGGCTGCAGTGCCTGCACCGGCCGCAGCGCCGCGGCATGGCTGGCCGGCAGCCAGGCGAACAGCAGCGCAGCGCCCAGGGCCAGCGCCAGGGCGCTGCAGCGAGCCCACCAGGGCGCGTACAGCGGCAGGTCGCTGGCCAGCCGCCCCAGCCACAACAGGCTTTCGCCCAGCAGCAGGCCCGCGCCGGCGCCCAGCAACGCCAGCAGCGCCGCCTCGCCGAGAAACAGCAGGCGTACCTGCGCCGCGCTGGCGCCGATGGCCTTGAGCAGGCCGATCTCGGCGGTACGCTGCAGCACCGCGACCCAGGTGACATTCATGATCAGGATGCCGGCCACCACCAGGCTGATGGCGGCGATGCCGGCCAGGGCCAGGGTCAGGGCCCGGAGGATGCCGTCGCTGGCGGCGAGCAGCGAGTCCTGGCTGAGCAGGGTGACGTCCTCCTCGCCCTCGTGGCGCGCCGTCAGGGTCGCCAGCACCTGGCGCCGGGCACTCGCGAGGAAGCCCGGTCCGCGCACCTCGACGAACACCCGCTGCAGCCCCGCGCGGTTGAACAGCGCCTCGGCGCTGGCCACCGGAATGATCAGCGCCTCGGCGAAATCCATGCCGAGGGATTCGCCGCGGTCGGCGAGGATGCCCACCACCCGCAAGCGCCGGTCGCCGGCCCGCAGCCACTGGCCGAGGGCCGGGGCGCTGCCGAACAGCTCGGCGCGCAAGCGGCTGCCGAGCACGCAGACATCCTCCGCCTGCCCCGCCGCCAACTCCGGCAGCGCCTGCCCCTGGGCGAGGCGCAGCTGGCGGATGGCAAAGAAGGCGCGGGTGGTGCCGAGGGTCAGCGCCTCACGGCTGCGATTGCCCTGGCTGACCTGCAGTTGCCCGGCGTGCAGCGGTGCCACCCGGCGGATCGCCGGCAGCCGGGCGATGGCCGCAGCGTCGCCCAGGGTCAGGTCGCGCGGTGCCATGCCGGTGATCGGCGGCATGCCGCCGGTGGTTTCATTGCGCCCAGGGAGGACGATCAGGATATTGCGCCCGAGCAGGGAGAACTCGCCGAGGACGAAGGCCCGCACACCCTCGCCGAGGCCGCTGAGCAGGGTCACCGCCAGCACGCCGATGCCGATCGCCAGCAGCAGCATGACGCTGCGCGAGCGATGCCCGCGCAGGGCGCCGAGCCACAGCCGGCAGGCGTCCCCGGCGCGCATCAGGCGGCTCCCTGGCGCCTGTCGCTGAGGATGCGCCCGTCGCGCAGCTGCAGCTGGCGGTGGGCACGGGCGGCGTGCTGGGCATCGTGGGTGACCAGGATCAGGGTCAGCCCCTCAGCATTCAACTCCTCCAGCAGCGCCACCACTTCGGCACCGGACTGACTGTCGAGATTGCCGGTGGGCTCGTCGGCCAGCAGCAGCGCCGGCTGCATGACCATCGCCCGGGCGATGGCCACCCGCTGGCGCTGGCCGCCGGAGAGCTCGGCGGGGCGATGGCGCAGGCGCTCGCCGAGGCCCAGGCGCTCCGCCAGGCGCAGGCTGCGGCGGCGCCGCTCGGCCGGCACCAGGCCGGCCAGGAGCATGGGCAGCTCGATGTTCTCCAGTGCCGTCAGCCGCGGGATCAAGTGGAAGGCCTGGAACACGAAGCCGATCTGCCGGCTGCGCAGGCTGGCCCGGCGCTCCTCGCTGAGGCCCGCGGTCGGCTCGGCATTCAGCCAGAACTCGCCGGCGTCCGGCGCATCCAGCAGGCCGAGAATGTTGAGCAGGGTCGACTTACCCGAGCCCGAGGCCCCGGTGATCGCCAGGTACTCGCCGTCCGCCACTTCCAGATCGAGCGCATCGAGGCCGCGGACCTGCTGGTCGCCCAGCTGGAAGCAACGGCTCACCTGGCGCAGGCGGATCATCGCGGCGACTCCGCGGCGCCGCCCGCTTGCGGGCTCACCAGGCGACCATCCGCGAGGCCTTCCTGGTCCAGGCTGGCGGTAACCCGGTCGCCGACCTGCAGGCCGCCGGTCACCTCGCTCCAGCGCCAGTTGGCCAGGCCGACCTCGACCTGCTGCTCGCGCAGATGACCGCTGGCGGGGTCGTAGCGCAGCACCCGGCCGCCCTCCAGCAGGCTCTCGGTGGGCACCCGCAGGGCCTGCGGGCGTTGCGCCAGGAGGATCTCCACATCGGCGCTGTAGCCGCTGAGCAGCACCAGCTCCGGCGTCAGCCGTTCGAAGCGCACCTCGATGTCGACGGTGCGCGCCTGCTTCTCCAACTCGCGCACGAAGGGTGCGATGCGGCTGACCCGGCCGTCGAAACTGCGACCCCGAAAGGCATCCAAGCTGATGCGCACCGGCATCCCGGGACGCACCAGGGCGGCATCCACCTCATCGATAGGCGCCTCGACATACAGGCACTGGTCATCGATCAGGTCGACCGCCGGTGGCGTCGGGATGCCCGGCGGCGACGGGGTAACGAACTCGCCGAGTTCGCCGTTGATCTCCGCGACTATGCCGGCGAAGGGCGCCCGCAGGGTCGCCTGGTCGAGCTGCGAGTGCTGCAGCGCCAGGCTGGCCTCGGCCTCGCGGATCTTCGCCGCGCCGCCCGTGCACAGCAGCTGTGACAGCCGGGCGCGGGTTGCGCTCTGGTCCAGCAGGTCCTCCGAGGCCAGCCGGCGTTCGGCCAGGTGACGCAGGCGCTTGAGATCGCGCTGGTCCTGGCTGGCCTGCTGGCAGCTTTGCTCGCGCTGGCTGCGCTGCGCATCGAGCCGCGCCTGGGCCTCGGCGACCCGCGCCTCCAGGTCGTCCTGACGCAGGCGCATCAGCACAGCGCCGGCCTCCACCCGCTGGCCTTCCTGGATCAGCAGCTCGCTCACCTGGCCCCCGCGATTGAACGACAGATGCGAGCGCCGACAGGCCTTGACGGTGCCCGCCCGGGTGTTGGCGACCAGGGTTTCCACCGGGCCTGGAGCCACCTCCACCAACTGCACCGGCAGGGGTTGCGGACGCTTCCAAAAGCCGAGCAAAGCCATCAAAACGGCTAAAATAGGAATAATTATCAATAGCTTGCGCATGTTGGCGGGCTCCACTCGCGAGCGGTCACCTGAGTCTAGGCCAGCCCGGCGCGCTGCCAGCCCGCCCATCTGCCAGTCGTCGACTCAGGCCCCGTGCGGGTGGCCCGCCGATGTTCCCAAGGGGGGGCCCCAGCCCCCGAAAATCAAGGTCTTAGCCTCGCCGCGGGGGACCTGCGACTAAAGTCTGGACTCGGTCGAAATCGTCAATTAACCGACGAGTGGCGTGCGAACGAGCACATAAGTAACACTCGCGTCAACTTGTCGGCGAAATATGCCGCGCCGCGCCACCTATGGGCCCAGACCTGGGCGAAAACAGCGAATAGCACTTGCCGCACCCGCCCTGCTGGTTCGAAATAGCAACTGGCGCCCGAGCGCTCTCAACCCGGCCACAGCCAGCGGAGACCAGCGATGTACGACGAAACCCTGCCCACCGTGGACCAGCTACAGCTTGGCGAATTGGCCTGCTGGCGCGTGCATACCCGCCATGCCGAACTGCTGGTGGCGCAACAAGGCGCGCAGGTATTGAGCTACCAGCCCCACGGCCAGGAGCCGTTGATCTGGCTCAGCGAGCAGGCCGACTACCAGCCCGGCCAGTCCGTGCGCGGCGGCGTGCCAGTGTGCTGGCCCTGGTTCGGCGACCTCAAACGCAACCCCGCCACCCTCCAGGCGCTCTATCACGGCAGCGCGCCGGCGCCGGCCCACGGCCTAGTGCGCGGCCTCGACTGGGAACTGCTCGGCATCGACACCGAGGACTCCGCCGTCAACCTTCGCTTCGCCTGCCTGCAGCCCGAAGCGGGCCTGCCCGGCTGGCCGCACGCGGTCGACCTGCAGCTGCACATCCAGCTCGACGAGCGCCTGTGCCTGACGCTCAGCAGCCACAACCGCGGCGACCAGCCCATCGTCCTCAGCCAGGCCCTGCACACCTACTTCGCCGTCAGCGACATCCACCAGACCCGCGTCAGCGGCCTGGCCGGCAGCCGCTACATCGAAACCCTCGAAGGCTGGCAGGAGCGCCAACAGGCCGGCGACCTAAAATTCCACGGCGAAACCGACCGCATCTACCTCGACACCCCCGCCCGCCTGAGCATCCTCGACCCCGGCTGGCAGCGACAGATCCACCTCGAGGCCAGCGGCTCGCGTTCGGCTGTGGTCTGGAACCCCTGGATCGACAAGGCGCAACGCCTGTCGCAATTCGCCAGCGACGCCTGGCAAGGCATGCTCTGCATCGAAACCGCCAACGTCCTCGATGACGTACTGCACCTGGCGCCCAACGAGCAGAAGAGCCTGGCGGTTAGTTTGTGGGCGGAGCCTTTGCAGGAGTAATTCCTGCCCTTAATGAAGGTTTGCTCTTTCTAACTAGTGACACATTCGTCATAGAAACCAGAATGCGGTGACAGCTAACGGGCCAGAAGCAGCCATTCACGTTTCGTCGGAAAAGTGTCTCTGAGCCAAGTTCGGGGGGACAATCGAGAGCGATCTTCACATCTCGATCATGTATGCCCTTAGGGCGTGGTCAGGAGGAAACCATGAGCAAACGCGACAAGCGTGGCAATCCTGTTTCCTATGACTCGCAGGAGGCAATCGATGCTCTGGATAGAGCTTGCGACTTGCTGCATGCCTACCAGGCCGATCCTCTGGCTGCGGCTGACAAAATTATCGCGGAGCACCCGGATTTTGCGCTGGCCTACGCCTTTCGTGCTGGCGCGATTGCGACTGCGACCGACAAAGCGTTTGACTCAGAGCTGTTCAAGAGCTTGGACGCGGCAGAGCGGTTGGCACCGAAAGCGAATGATCGCGAGCGGCAGCATATCCATGCAGTACGCGCTTGGTTCGACGGCGACTGGGAGCGGGCAATCGCAAACTGGGGGCGTGTTTCGATTGAGCACCCCCGCGATCTGCTGGCACTGCAATACGCCCATTTGGGCGACTTCTATCTAGGTTACTCGCACATGCTACGTGATCGCGTGGCTCGTGTGATGCCGCGCTGGGATAACGACGTTCCTGGCTTTGGCTTTGTGAAAGGGATGTATGCCTTTGGCCTGGAAGAGGCAGGGGATTACCGGCAGGCCGAAGAGCAGGGTCGCGAGGCTGTTGCCTTGAACCCGCAGGATGGTTGGGCAGTGCATGCCGTCACTCATGTCATGGAAATGCAGGGCCGTAGCGAAGAGGGGGCTAAGTACCTTTCATCCAGCGCCAATGCTTGGGCTCCCAATAGCATGTTTGCCTTCCATTTGTGGTGGCACAAAGCGCTATTCCTCCTTGAGGCTAATGACGTGGCTGGCGCGCTTCGTCTCTTTGATGAGGACATTTCAGCGGGTGGATTTGGTCAAGCGCTTGAGCTACTTGATGGATCAGCGCTGCTCTGGAGACTCTCCCTGCTCGGTCATGACGTTGGAGATCGGTGGAAAGGACTGGCCAAAAAATGGGAGTCCCGTTGTGAAGACGGCTTCTACGCCTTTAACGACGTGAACGCGATGATGTCATTCGTGGGTTCTGGAAACAGTCGCGCACAAGCTCAGCAGTTGGATGCCCTGAAGCGGGCCGCTGCTGGCAGTGGTACCAACGCCATGATGAGTAGAGAGATTGGTGTGCCAGCGTGCGAAGGGTTGGTGGCGTTTGGTCGTGGGGATTACGCCCAAGCTATAGCGTCGTTGATGCCGCTACGCGCCAAAGCTAACCGCTTCGGCGGTAGTCACGCGCAGCGCGATGTCTTCTCATGGACGCTGACCGAAGCAGCTATTCGCCTTGGCAACCGCGCACTTGCCGAGGCACTGGTTGCCGAGCGCCTTGCATTAAAGCCTGAGAGCCCGATCAACCGCGCCTGGAAAATGCGCGCTGGTCAATTACAGTCGCTGCATGCGGGATAGCAGGAAGTCAATCAGCCGCGCACTGCGAAGGCGCGCCCGATCTCGTTTGCGACGAGGGATTGGAGGCGCCACATATTGCGATCATGAATTCCGTGCTGCTAAAGCATGGTGACGGTTCGCAGCAGGTATTGTGCAGCCGACCCCAGTGCCCCGCCGCGTGGGCGAGTATGTGGGCAACCTCGGGAAGCGGTAACTTCCCAGCATAAGCCCGTCCATTTCGGTCAGCGACAAAGGCCAGCGCGAGCAATGGGCCACTGTCGGTCTGTATCTTTATCCAACGTGGAATATTCGTCGGCGGGTTGGCATCAATCTCGCGGCGCATCAACAGATCAAGTTGCCCTCGGTGATCTTTTGACGGAAGCCTGTAAGCCATTCCGTGAGGGTGTGCAGAATTTTGTGTAACCGGGGTTGGGGTTACGGCTGTGACAGCCTGTCCTCGTAGCTGATCGTAAAGCGGGTCAGCGCCGCCTTCCAGTCGCGGATCGGCATCGTCCATTTCTTGCTGATGTTGCGCAGCGCCAAATAGAAGAGTTTCAGCAGCGCTTCGTCGCTGGGGAACGAGCCGCGGTTCTTGGTGATCTTGCGCAGGCTCATGTTCACCGATTCGATGGCATTGGTGGTGTAGATCACCTTGCGGATTTCCGGCGGGAAGTCGAAGAACGGCGTGATCCGTGCCCAGTTGCGCCGCCAGGATTGGCTTATCGGCAGATAGTCGTCCCACTTGGCCTCGAACTCGCCGAGGCGTAGTTCGGCTTCATCCGCCGTGGTGGATTGATACCGCCGGCCGCTACCTGACCCAGCCCGAGCCGCAGGTCGACGGCCGCGCCTGGGCCAGCCTGCTCGGCCTGCTGCGCCAGTCCCGCGCCCGCCCGCTCAACGGCGTGCTGGTGAATATTCCGATCGAGCAGCTGAAAAATGGCAACGAACGGGAGCTGGAGACCCTGTCCCGGCAGACCCGCCAGCGCCTGCAGGAGATCCACCAGCGCTTGGGCGCCGACCTGCCGGTCTACCTGGTGCTGAGCAAGGCCGACAAGTTGCTCGGTTTCGACGAGTCCTTCGACCAGCTGTCGCGCGAGGAAAGCGATCAAGTGCTCGGCGCCAGCTTCCGCAAGGAACAGGACGCCACCGACGCACGGGTGGTACGCCAGGAGCTCGAGGAACTGCTGCGTCGCCTCAATAGCCAGGTGATCCTGCGCATCCATCAGGAGCGCGATCCTCAGCGCCGTGGCCGCATCCTCGACTTCCCCCACCAGCTCGGGCAGATCGGCGAGCACCTGGGCCTGCTCATCGAGCTGGCCTTCGCCGGCAATCGCTATCAGCGCGCCAGCCAGTTGCGCGGCTTCTACCTGACCAGCGCACCGCAACTGGCGGCCACGCTCGACCCACTGACCGCCGGCATCGGCGACCGCATCGGTCTGCCGCGCAATGTCCTGCCGACCTTCCGCAGCGGCCGAGCGCGCTTCATCAACCAGTTGCTCGGCCGAGTGATTTTCCCCGAGGCCGAACTGGCCGGTCTGGACCAACGCGAAGTACGCCGCATCGACTGGGGCCAGCACGCCATGTACGCCACCGCCCTTGCCATGCTGGCGTTGTTCGGCGTGCTTTGGGCCACTGGCTTCTCGGCCAACCATGGGCGCCTGGAACAGCTGCGCGAGATCGCCCAGCAACTGAGCCGTCAGCATGACGCCATCGCCCCGCAAGACGACGCCCTGCAGACCCTCGAGGCGCTGGACAACAGCTATGCCGCGACCCGCGTGTTTCCGCCGGTGGGCGAGGTTTCCGCCCTGCAGCACAGCGGCCTGTACCAGGGCGAACGGGTCGACCCAACCCTGCACCGCAGCTACCGCAGCGAACTGGAAAACCTGCTGTTGCCCCGCGTGGCACACCAGCTGGAAGTGCGGATCCGTGCCAATCTGGGCGACCGCGAGCGCCTGCTCGACAGCCTGCGCGCCTATCTCATGCTCAATCTCGAGGAGCGCCGTGATGTGCGCTTCCTGCAGGAGTGGCTGGCCGCCGACTGGTCGCTGCGCTACCCCGGCAACAGCAGCGGCCAGCGTCGCCTGAATGAGCACTTCGGGCGCCTGCTGAGCGAGCCCTTCGCCCCCTACGCGCTGAATGCCCAGCTGGTGGCGCAGGCGCGGCAGGCGCTGCGCAGCGAATCCCAGGCCAACGTGGTCTACCGCATGCTCCGCGAGGAGGCCCTCAGCCTGCCGGACTACCGCCTGAGCGACAAGCTCGGCCCGCAGGGCGCAGTATTCGCCGGCGGCGACACCAGCATTCCTGGCCTCTACACCCAGCATGGCTATCAGCAGTACTTCGCCGCCCGGAGTGCCGGCCTGGTGCGCGAGCTGCTGCGCGACAACTGGGCACTCGGCGAGGGTGACGAGCTCAGCAGCGGCGACCTCAACGCCCTGCTAGTGGAAATGGAGCAACTGTACTTCCGCGATTACGCCAACTATTGGAGCGAGGCCATCGCCCAGCTGAGCCTGGAGCCGATCAGTAGCGTCGAGCAGGGCGCCGGGCAACTGAACGCGCTGACCGCGGCCAACTCACCGCTGCTCGCCCTGCTGGTGGAAGTGCGCGACAACACCCGCTTCCAGGGTCTGGCCGCAGCCACCGATGACATCGATGAAACTGCCAAAGCCCTGCAGGGCGCCAAGGGCCAGCTGGGCAAGGCCCCCAAACTGGCCGGCGCCACGGCTCAGCAAGTACAAGCGGCGCTGGTGCAGAACCTGCCGGACACTGCCCGTCAGGCCCTGGAACGCCGCTTCGCGCCGCTGCATCAATTGCTCGACGGCAGCGGCGGCCCCAGCGCCAATCTGGTCGCGGCCCTGCAGACACTCGACGCCCTGCAGCAGCAGCTCGCCGGCCTGGTCCATGCCAGCGCCCCGGAGCAAGCCGCCTTCGAACTGGCCAAGGCGCGCATGGGCGGTCAGCACGATGCCGTTAATCAGCTGCGCAGCAGCGCTGCACGGTTGCCGCCACCGCTTGCCGGCTGGCTCGGTCTACTCGCCGAAGACAGCTGGATGCTGGTGCTCAACGATGCCTACCAGTTCCTCAACCAGCGCTACCAGAGCGAGCTGTACGCCGCGTACAAGGGTTCGCTGAAGCAGCGCTACCCGTTCAGTGCGCACAGTGAGAGCGACGTGGCGCTCGCCGACTTCCGCGAGTTCTTCAAGCATCAGGGCATTGCCGAGCAGTTCTTCGACAGCTACCTGAAACCCTTTGTCAGCGGCAGCGCGGGCGACTACCAGCTGCGTCACATCGACGGACGCAGCCTGCCGCTGTCACGCGAATTTCTCGCCCAGATGGGCCAGGCGCAGGCCATTCGCCGCAGTTTCTTCGCCGAGAATCCGGTCGAGCCGTTGGTGCGCTTCAAGCTCGAACCCTATTCGCTGGATTCCAGCCTCGGTCGCGCCGACTTCCGTCTTGGCGACCAGCAGCTGGAATATCGTCACGGCCCTATCGCCCAGGCAGACTTCCGCTGGCCGGCGGAGGCCGGCGAAGGGCGTACCAGCTTGGTAGTGGAAGAGCTAGGGGGGCGTAGGGTCGGTATCGAGAAGAACAGCGGTCCGTGGTCGCTGTTCCGTCTGCTCGACCTGATGCAGACCGAGTACCACAGCGGCCGCGATGTGCTGATGGTCAAGGCCAACCTGGGCGGCCTACATGCCAATTACCTGCTGCATAGCCAGCGCGCGCCGAATCCCTTCGATATCGCCATGCTGCGCAACTTTAAGCTGCCGGCCAACCTGTGATGAACGTCGTCACCAGCCCCTGGCGCAGCGCCGCGCGCACGGACACCGGTAAGGTCAGGAGGCGCAACGAGGACGCCTTCCTCGACCTCCCGGAGCAGGGCCTGTGGGTGGTCGCCGATGGCATGGGCGGCCACCAAAACGGCGCCCTGGCCAGCCGCCTGATCGTCAAGCAGCTCGCCGAACTGCCCCATGACGGCGGTCTGGACCGGCGCCTGAATGGGCTCCGTCAGTGCCTGCATAGCCTCAATCGCCGCCTCGGCCAAGAGCTGACAGTCACCGCCGCTCGCCCGGACACCTTGATCGGCAGCACCGTGATCGCCCTTCTAGTGGAGGGCCAACGCGGTGTCTGCGTGTGGGCCGGCGACAGCCGCTGCTACCTGTCGCCCACGCGCTGACCCGCGCAGTGGGCGCCAGTGATCGACTGGTGCTGGATACCCTCGAGTTCAGCGTTTACCCCGGCGATACCCTGCTGCGGTGCAGCGATGGCCTGTATCAGAACCTAACGGCGGACAGCATCGGCGCCGCACTCGATCTGCCATCTGTTGGGCTGAGCCTGCAGCGCTTGTTCGCTCAGGCGCTCGACGGCCCGGCCCGCGACAACCTCAGCGCCGTGGTGATCCGCCTATGAGCGCACCAATAGAAGACCAGCTGCCGGCAGATGCGTCATCGAACCTGACCTACTTCGCCTTCGCCGCCGCTAGCAGTGCCGCACCCGCCGCAGGGACGACGGCTCGGCCGCTGGGGGAGCTGCCGAAGCTGCTATGCAACCGCTACAAGATCGAACGCCTGCTTGGCGTCGGCGGCATGGGCGCGGTCTACCGCGCGCGATCTGCTGCGTGAACAGTTCGGCGAGCCCGAGCCCTACGTGGCGCTGAAGACCTTGAGCGAGGACTTTGCCGAATATCCGGACGCCAATGCCCTGCTTTACAGCGAGTTCGCCCTCACCAGCCGCCTGCGTCACCCCCATGTGATCCAGCTGCATGCCTTCGAGGTTGGCCCGACCAGCCAGCGGGCCCTCCTCACCTTGGAACTGCTCAAGGGCTGCACCCTCGATCAACTGCTCAGCGCGCACCCGCGAGGCCTGCCCTGGGCCCTTGCCCGCGAGATCGCCGTGCCACTGCTGGAGGCGCTGACCCATGCCCATAGCCTCGGCGTGCTGCATGGCGACCTCAAGCCGAGCAATGTGATGCTCGGCGACCAGTGTTTGCGCCTGTTCGATTTCGGCCTCGGCCAGGCCGAGGAAAGCTGCCTGCCCGGTTTGCCGCGCCTGTGCCGCAGCCGCTTCGCCGCCTGGACCCCACGCTATGCTGCGCCGGAACTGCTGAACGGTGGACCGCTGAGCCGCGCGACGGATGTCTATGCCATTGCCTGTGTACTCTATGAGCTGTGCAGCGGGCAGCACCCGTTCCGCCGTCTCAGTGCCAAACAGGCCAAGGCCATGGAGCTGCTACCGACACCGCCCATGGCTCTGCCACAGCCGGCCTGGCAAGTGTTGCACCGCGGCCTGGACTTCAACCAGCACAGCCGTTGCTCGCTTACAGAGTTACTCAGCGTTTTCCGCGATACCCCGGCGTCTTCACGTCAGCGCCGCTGGTTCAAATTGCCCCACCGCTGAACCCGGCCAAGCCGCCCACTCGGCGTCGAATCACAGGCGTCCCGCCAGTTGTGGCCCGGCGTTGCCTAGGAACGGCGGGCAAACTTTTCCCGCGCGCAAAGACAAACCCCCAGCCTGCTGTCGCGGGCTGGGGGTTTGGGATAGGAGCTTGACGATGACCTACTCTCACATGGGGAGACCCCACACTACCATCGGCGATGAGTCGTTTCACTACTGAGTTCGGGATGGGATCAGGTGGTTCCAACTCTCTATGGTCGTCAAGCAATTGGGTTGGGATGTCGTGGTGAGACGCCATCCCGAATGGGTATGTGACAGTGCCTTGCGGCGGGTATTAAGCGAGTTCTGTCGAACTTTCGGTATTTGTCGACTTCACCGTCCAACACCACAATCGTCAGATTGTTTGGGTGTTATATGGTCAAGCCTCACGGGCAATTAGTATTGGTTAGCTCAACGCCTCACAGCGCTTACACACCCAACCTATCAACGTCGTAGTCTTCGACGGCCCTTCAGGGAGCTCAAGGCTCCAGTGAGATCTCATCTCGAGGCAAGTTTCCCGCTTAGATGCTTTCAGCGGTTATCTTTTCCGAACATAGCTACCCGGCAATGCCACTGGCGTGACAACCGGAACACCAGAGGTTCGTCCAACCCGGTCCTCTCGTACTAAGGTCAGCCCCTCTCAAATCTCAAACGTCCACGGCAGATAGGGACCGAACTGTCTCACGACGTTCTAAACCCAGCTCGCGTACCACTTTAAATGGCGAACAGCCATACCCTTGGGACCGGCTTCAGCCCCAGGATGTGATGAGCCGACATCGAGGTGCCAAACACCGCCGTCGATATGAACTCTTGGGCGGTATCAGCCTGTTATCCCCGGAGTACCTTTTATCCGTTGAGCGATGGCCCTTCCATACAGAACCACCGGATCACTAAGACCTACTTTCGTACCTGCTCGACGTGTCTGTCTCGCAGTCAAGCGCGCTTTTGCCTTTATACTCTACGACCGATTTCCGACCGGTCTGAGCGCACCTTCGTACTCCTCCGTTACTCTTTAGGAGGAGACCGCCCCAGTCAAACTGCCCACCATACACTGTCCTCGATCCGGATGACGGACCAGAGTTAGAACCTCAAGCATGCCAGGGTGGTATTTCAAGGATGGCTCCACGCGAACTGGCGTCCACGCTTCAAAGCCTCCCACCTATCCTACACAAGCAGGCTCAAAGTCCAGTGCAAAGCTACAGTAAAGGTTCACGGGGTCTTTCCGTCTAGCCGCGGATACACTGCATCTTCACAGCGATTTCAATTTCACTGAGTCTCGGGTGGAGACAGCGCCGCCATCGTTACGCCATTCGTGCAGGTCGGAACTTACCCGACAAGGAATTTCGCTACCTTAGGACCGTTATAGTTACGGCCGCCGTTTACCGGGGCTTCGATCAAGAGCTTCGCTTGCGCTAACCCCATCAATTAACCTTCCGGCACCGGGCAGGCGTCACACCCTATACGTCCACTTTCGTGTTTGCAGAGTGCTGTGTTTTTAATAAACAGTCGCAGCGGCCTGGTATCTTCGACCGGCATGGGCTTACCGAGTAAATCGTTCACCCTCACCGGCGCACCTTCTCCCGAAGTTACGGTGCCATTTTGCCTAGTTCCTTCACCCGAGTTCTCTCAAGCGCCTTGGTATTCTCTACCCAACCACCTGTGTCGGTTTGGGGTACGGTTCCTAGTTACCTGAAGCTTAGAAGCTTTTCTTGGAAGCATGGCATCAACCACTTCGCGCTCTAAAAGAGCACTCGTCATCAGTTCTCAGCCTTAAGATCCCGGATTTACCTAAGACCTCAGCCTACAACCTTAAACTTGGACAACCAACGCCAAGCTGGCCTAGCCTTCTCCGTCCCTCCATCGCAGTAACTAGAAGTACAGGAATATTAACCTGTTTCCCATCGACTACGCTTTTCAGCCTCGCCTTAGGGACCGACTAACCCTGCGTCGATTAACGTTGCGCAGGAACCCTTGGTCTTTCGGCGTGGGTGTTTTTCACACCCATTGTCGTTACTCATGTCAGCATTCGCACTTCTGATACCTCCAGCAAGCTTCTCAACTCACCTTCACAGGCTTACAGAACGCTCCTCTACCGCTCGTCTTACGACGAACCCGTAGCTTCGGTGTATGGTTTGAGCCCCGTTACATCTTCCGCGCAGGCCGACTCGACTAGTGAGCTATTACGCTTTCTTTAAAGGGTGGCTGCTTCTAAGCCAACCTCCTAGCTGTCTAAGCCTTCCCACATCGTTTCCCACTTAACCATAACTTTGGGACCTTAGCTGACGGTCTGGGTTGTTTCCCTTTTCACGACGGACGTTAGCACCCGCCGTGTGTCTCCCGTGCTGACACTTGCTGGTATTCGGAGTTTGCATCGGTTTGGTAAGTCGGGATGACCCCCTAGCCGAAACAGTGCTCTACCCCCAGCAGTGATACACGAGGCGCTACCTAAATAGCTTTCGAGGAGAACCAGCTATCTCCGAGCTTGATTAGCCTTTCACTCCGATCCACAGGTCATCCGCTAACTTTTCAACGGTAGTCGGTTCGGTCCTCCAGTCAGTGTTACCTAACCTTCAACCTGCCCATGGATAGATCGCCCGGTTTCGGGTCTATACCCAGCGACTAAACGCCCTATTAAGACTCGCTTTCGCTACGCCTCCCCTATTCGGTTAAGCTCGCCACTGAATATAAGTCGCTGACCCATTATACAAAAGGTACGCAGTCACCTAACAAAGTAGGCTCCCACTGCTTGTACGCATACGGTTTCAGGATCTATTTCACTCCCCTCTCCGGGGTTCTTTTCGCCTTTCCCTCACGGTACTAGTTCACTATCGGTCAGTCAGTAGTATTTAGCCTTGGAGGATGGTCCCCCCATATTCAGACAAAGTTTCTCGTGCTCCGTCCTACTCGATTTCACTTCAAAGATCCTTTCATATACGGGGCTATCACCCACTATGGCCGCACTTTCCAGAGCGTTCTATTAGAATCAATGAAGCTTAAGGGCTAATCCCCGTTCGCTCGCCACTACTAAGGGAATCTCGGTTGATTTCTTTTCCTCAGGGTACTTAGATGTTTCAGTTCCCCTGGTTCGCCTCTTGCACCTATGGATTCAGTACAAGATAACCATCTTATGATGGCTGGGTTCCCCCATTCAGAGATCTCCGGATCAAAGTCTGTTTGCCGACTCCCCGAAGCTTATCGCAGGCTACCACGTCTTTCATCGCCTCTGACTGCCAAGGCATCCACCGTATGCGCTTCTTCACTTGACCATATAACCCCAAGCAATCTGGTTACTGTCTCGAACGTGAAGACGACATTCGCCGAAAATTCGCGCTTGAACTCGCAAATTTTACCTTGACTTGAATAATCACCAGTGAAAGAGATTATTCAGTCTACTTCTATCACATACCCAAATTTTTAAAGAACAGTTACTGGCGCAAAGACCAGAATTCAAGGCTCACTCTTTAAGCATTCAATTCTGAGCTTTCAGCGATTGCGTGATAATGGTGGAGCCAAGGAGGATCGAACTCCTGACCTCCTGCGTGCAAAGCAGGCGCTCTCCCAGCTGAGCTATGGCCCCATCTAATGACCGGCCACATCCCTTGACAATTGGTGGGTCTGGGCAGATTCGAACTGCCGACCTCACCCTTATCAGGGGTGCGCTCTAACCAACTGAGCTACAGACCCAATCGTCTCACTCTCGGGTCTAAACCCAATCGCTTTTCGCAAGTGAATCAAGCAATTCGTGTGGGAGCTTATGAGAAAGCTGATGTCGTCGATTAAGGAGGTGATCCAGCCGCAGGTTCCCCTACGGCTACCTTGTTACGACTTCACCCCAGTCATGAATCACACCGTGGTAACCGTCCCCCTTGCGGTTAGACTAGCTACTTCTGGTGCAACCCACTCCCATGGTGTGACGGGCGGTGTGTACAAGGCCCGGGAACGTATTCACCGTGACATTCTGATTCACGATTACTAGCGATTCCGACTTCACGCAGTCGAGTTGCAGACTGCGATCCGGACTACGATCGGTTTTGTGGGATTAGCTCCACCTCGCGGCTTGGCAACCCTCTGTACCGACCATTGTAGCACGTGTGTAGCCCTGGCCGTAAGGGCCATGATGACTTGACGTCATCCCCACCTTCCTCCGGTTTGTCACCGGCAGTCTCCTTAGAGTGCCCACCATAACGTGCTGGTAACTAAGGACAAGGGTTGCGCTCGTTACGGGACTTAACCCAACATCTCACGACACGAGCTGACGACAGCCATGCAGCACCTGTCTTACAGTTCCCGAAGGCACCAATCCATCTCTGGAAAGTTCTGTAGATGTCAAGGCCAGGTAAGGTTCTTCGCGTTGCTTCGAATTAAACCACATGCTCCACCGCTTGTGCGGGCCCCCGTCAATTCATTTGAGTTTTAACCTTGCGGCCGTACTCCCCAGGCGGTCGACTTAATGCGTTAGCTGCGCCACTAAGTTCTCAAGGAACCCAACGGCTAGTCGACATCGTTTACGGCGTGGACTACCAGGGTATCTAATCCTGTTTGCTCCCCACGCTTTCGCACCTCAGTGTCAGTATCAGTCCAGGTGGTCGCCTTCGCCACTGGTGTTCCTTCCTATATCTACGCATTTCACCGCTACACAGGAAATTCCACCACCCTCTACCGTACTCTAGTCAGGCAGTTTTGGATGCAGTTCCCAGGTTGAGCCCGGGGCTTTCACATCCAACTTACCAAACCACCTACGCGCGCTTTACGCCCAGTAATTCCGATTAACGCTTGCACCCTTCGTATTACCGCGGCTGCTGGCACGAAGTTAGCCGGTGCTTATTCTGTCGGTAACGTCAAAATACTCACGTATTAGGTAAGTACCCTTCCTCCCAACTTAAAGTGCTTTACAATCCGAAGACCTTCTTCACACACGCGGCATGGCTGGATCAGGCTTTCGCCCATTGTCCAATATTCCCCACTGCTGCCTCCCGTAGGAGTCTGGACCGTGTCTCAGTTCCAGTGTGACTGATCATCCTCTCAGACCAGTTACGGATCGTCGCCTAGGTGAGCCTTTACCTCACCTACTAGCTAATCCGACCTAGGCTCATCTGTTAGCGTGAGGTCCGAAGATCCCCCACTTTCTCCCGTAGGACGTATGCGGTATTAGCGTCCGTTTCCGGACGTTATCCCCCACTAACAGGCAGATTCCTAGGCATTACTCACCCGTCCGCCGCTCGCCGGCATCCCGAAGGACCCGCTGCCGCTCGACTTGCATGTGTTAGGCCTGCCGCCAGCGTTCAATCTGAGCCATGATCAAACTCTTCAGTTCAATACTGCTTGGGTTTTGTGAAAACCCTAAACTTGGCTCAGCAATCGCAAATAAACTCTCGAATTCACGAGTGTTACTTGTGATGCTGATAATCAGGTGACTATCAGTCTTACCTCACAAGCACCCACACGAATTGCTTGATTCAGTTGTTAAAGAACAGTTGGCTAAGTCTTTCGTCTCAACCGAGGCGCGCATTCTACAGCAGCCCCTCATTTCGTCAAGCGATTTCGAAAATTTCTTTTCTACTTCAACCGCTTGCGCTTCCGATCAGCCTTCAGCATCTCGTCAGCGGGAGGCGAATTCTACAGCGTTTCAAACCGCTGTCAACCTCCTCTTGCACCGCTGTCGATCACACCGATCGAACCACCTCCAGCACCCTGAAAATCTCTCTAACCTATTGATTATCAAGATCTTTTACATCAGGACTGCGCCGGAAGTGGTGCGCATTATAGGCCCACTAAAACTCCCGTCAACAGCTTATTGCGCAATTTACTGACTTTTAGGTTAAACCCTCGTGAATGGGGCCTAAAGATCAGTTTCCTCCACCACCTTCACCTTGGCTGCATCCAATACATAAGCTGCATCGGCCAGGTCTCTACTGATCTTCTCGACCTGCAGCTTGCCGGTGACCCACAGAGGCATATAGATGTCGTCGAGCTGAATGCCCTTGGGGTAGCGCACTAGCACCAACTGATTGGGCGGCGGCGGTGGCACATGGATGCAGGCGCCAGGGTATGGAACCAGGAAGAACTGGGTGCTACGTCCCTTGCTGTCGGACTCCAGCGGCACCGGATAACCGCCAATGCGAATCTGTTTGCCGTTCATGGCCGCCACGGTTTTCGCCGAGTACATCACCGCCGGCAGACCCTTCTCCTGCTTTAGGCCACCCTTACTGGTAAACGTGCCACCGGCCTCGGCGCCCTGATGACTGATGTCCGGCATGGCTTCGAGGGCCTTGCGGTCTGCTGGCGGCATCAGCTCGAGCCAGTCGGTTTCCGGTAATTCGGCGTAAGCCAGGGTGCTGCACAATAGGAGAACAAAAGGCAGGCGGCGCATGAGGATGCTCAGAAGCAAGGATTGAAGCCGGACATACTAGCCGCCGCCCCTCTCCGACTGCAGCCGAGAGAGGCCGCGCGGCTGCTTATTTCTTGGTGACCATGCCGTAGATGACCAACAGGATGACCGCGCCGATGACCGCACCGATAAAACCCGCGGCTTGCCCGGCCTGATAGATGCCCAACGCCTGACCGCCGTAGGTGGCCGCCAGCGAGCCACCTACACCTATCAGGATGGTCATGATCCAGCCCATGCTGTCATCGCCGGGCTTGAGGAAGCGTGCGATCAGACCGACGATCAAACCGATAACGATGGTACCGATGATACCCATGGCATTGTCTCCGCATGACTGATTGGTCAACAGAGCCTAGCTGCGGCTCTGCCGGCTCGCCATCAGGCGGATGATGCCTTTGAGCTCAGGAGAACGCCCGACCTCGTACCGCGGTCGGGCTGGCACTTCAGCCTTGCTTGATCAACGCCTCGACGGCGGCGATCTGGCGATCCAGGCTGGCGCGATCGGCGCTGCGCAGGGTGGCGTGACCGACCTTGCGGCCGACCTTGAAGGCCTTGCCGTAGTGGTGCAAGTGGCAGTCGTCGATGGCGATGACTTTATCCACCGTTGGCACTGCGCCGATGAAGTTGAGCATGGCGCTCTCGCCGACCTTGGCGGTGGAGCCCAGCGGTAGACCGGCGACGGCCCGCAGGTGGTTCTCGAACTGGCTGCACTCGGCGCCTTCGATGGTCCAGTGCCCGGAGTTGTGCACGCGCGGGGCGATCTCGTTGGCCTTCAGGCCGCCATCGACTTCGAAGAACTCGAAAGCCAGTACGCCGACATAATCCAGCTTGCTCAGCACGCGACCGACATAGTCCTCGGCCAGCGCCTGCAGCGGGTGATCCGTACTGGCGATAGACAGGCGCAGGATGCCGTTGTCGTGGGTGTTGTGCACCAACGGGTAGAAACGCGTCTCGCCGTCGCGGGCGCGCACGGCGACCAGCGACACCTCACCGGTGAAGGGCACGAAGCCTTCGAGGAGGCACGGCACGCTGCCCAGCTCGGCGAAGGCACCGCTGACATCTGCAGGCTGGCGCAGGACCTTCTGGCCCTTGCCGTCGTAGCCCAGGGTGCGGGTCTTGAGTACCGCCGGCAGGCCGATGGCGGCGGCCGCGGCATCCAGATCGGCCTGCGACTGGATATCGGCGAATTCCGGCGTCGGAATGCTCAGCGCCTTGAACATCGACTTCTCGAACCAACGGTCGCGAGCGATACGCAGCGACTCGGCGCTCGGGTAGACCGGGACGAACTGCGAGAGGAAGGCCACGGTCTCGGCCGGCACGCTCTCGAACTCGAAGGTCACCAGATCGACTTCGTCAGCCAGCTGGCGCAGGTGGTCCTGGTCGCCGTAGTCGGCGCGGATGTGCTCGCCGAGGGCCTGGGCGCAGGCATCCGGCGCCGGGTCGAGGAACGCGAAGTTCATGCCCAGCGGAGTACCCGCCAGGGCCAGCATGCGGCCGAGCTGGCCGCCACCGATTACACCGATTTTCATCTGACTCAGGCCTCGCGCGGGTCCGGGTTGTCCAGCACGCTATTGGTTTGTTCCTCGCGGAAACGCTTCAGCGCTTCGTGGTATTGCGGATGCTGGTGACCGAGGATGCTCGCCGCCAGCAGCGCGGCGTTGACCGCACCAGCCTTGCCGATGGCCAGGGTGGCGACCGGGATACCGGCCGGCATCTGCACTATAGATAGCAGCGAATCGACGCCGGAGAGCATTGACGACTGTACCGGCACGCCGAGCACCGGCAGGTGGGTCTTGGCCGCGCACATGCCCGGCAGATGGGCGGCGCCGCCGGCACCGGCGATGATCACCTGGATGCCGCGCGTTTCCGCCTGCTCGGCGTACTGGAACAGCAGATCCGGCGTGCGGTGCGCGGACACCACCTTCACTTCGTAAGGGATGCCGAGCTTGTCCAGCATCTCCGCGGTGTGGCTCAGGGTGGACCAATCGGACTTGGAGCCCATGATCACGCCAACCAGTGCGCTCATCGTCGTGCCTCTTCTTCATTGGCGCCCGCAGGCGCGACAAAAACTAACAAGCCACGCTGGGTAACCAGGCGTGGCTTGTTGGCGAATGAATTATGGCCGCCGTGGGGCTGGCCAAGGGCCGCGCAGTATACCGCAAAGCCACGGCTGGCGAGCACTGCTGGTCATTTTCTGCACGGCCAGCAGTTCGCGCAGCGGCGCCCGGCTATTGAGCGGCGCCCAGGCCGCCTTCCAGCTTGCGCCAGAGCAGGCGCACCGCCGCCTTGCGCTGCAGGGCGCAGCGGTACAGGCGGATCTCCAGGGGAATCTGCCAATGACTGCCGCCGCAGATCGCCAACTCTCCGCGCGCCAGTTCGGCGGCGATCGACAGCCGCGGCACCCAGGCCACTCCGAGTCCTTGCAGAGCCATGCTCTTCAGGCTGTCGGCCATCGCCGTCTCGTACACCGTGGTCGAACGCAGCGCGCGCTGGCGCAGCAGGGCGTTGACCGAGCGGCCGAGGAAGGCGCCGGCGCTGTAGGCCAAGAGCGGCACGCTCTGCCCGCTGTCGAGGTCGAACAGCGGCCGGCCCGCGTCATCCACCGCACACACTGGCAACATCTCGCTGCCGCCCAGGTGCAGCGAGGGGAAGATCTCCGGATCGAGCTGCAGCGCCGCGTCGGGGTCATAGAACGCCAGAATCAGGTCGCAGCCGCCCTCGCGCAGGGCGTGCACGGCCTCGCCAACGTTGGTCGCCACCAGCCGGCTGGCGATATTCAGGCCCTCGCCGCGCAGGCGGGCGATCCACTGCGGGAAGAAACCCAGCGCCAGCGAGTGGGCGGCGGCGAACTGCAGCACCTCGCCCTGCTGACCTTCCAGGTGGTGCAGATGGCGCACCACCTCGCCGAGTTGCTCGATCAGGCTGCGCGCGGTGACCAGGAACAACTGGCCGGACTCAGTCAGCTCCACCGGGGTGCGCGCGCGGTTGACCAGCGTCAGGCCCAACGCGGCCTCCAGGCTGCGAATGCGCCGACTGAAGGCCGGCTGGGTGACGAAGCGGCGTTCGGCGGCCTGGGAAAAACTGCGGGTGGCGGCCAGGGTGACGAAGTCCTCCAGCCATTTGGTTTCCAGATTCATAAAGCCCGCCGATCTGTTAAATATTCTGCACGCACATTAACAAATGAAAGTCACGCCGGCATTATGCCGTTTATGCATGGCCCAGCGCTTAACAGCATTGGCCTGATCGGCGCTACAAGTCCTAGTCTAACGGCATCGCGGCGCTGGCCGTGCTTCCTCGAGATGATTCTCATCATGTCCTCTGCTGCATCATTCCGCGTCGAAAAAGACCTGCTCGGCAAGCTCGAAGTCCCCGCCGAGGCCTATTACGGCATCCAAACCCTGCGTGCTGTGCAGAATTTCCGTCTATCCGGGGTGCCGCTGGCGCACTACCCGAAGCTGGTGATCGCCCTGGCGATGGTCAAGCAGGCCGCCGCCGACGCCAACCGCGAGCTCGGCCACCTGCCGGCGGCCAAGCACACGGCGATCAGCACCGCCTGTGCGCGGATCATCCAGGGCGAGTTCCACGAGCAGTTCGTGGTCGACATGATCCAGGGCGGCGCCGGCACCTCGACCAACATGAACGCCAACGAGGTGATCGCCAACGTGGCGCTCGAGGCCATGGGCTTCGAGAAGGGCGACTACCAGCAGCTGCACCCGAACAACGACGTGAACATGGCGCAGTCGACCAACGACGCCTATCCGACCGCGATCCGCGTCGGCCTGCTGCTCGGCCACGACGCCCTGCTCGGCAGCCTCGACCGGCTGATCACCGCGCTGGCGGCCAAGGGCCTGGAGTTCGGCCATGTGCTGAAGATGGGCCGCACCCAGCTGCAGGACGCCGTGCCGATGACCCTCGGCCAGGAATTCCGCGCCTTCGCCGTGACCCTCGGCGAAGACCTGCAGCACCTCAAGCTGCTCGCCCCGACCCTGCTCACCGAGGTCAACCTCGGCGGCACGGCGATCGGCACCGGCATCAACGCTGACCCGCAATACCAGCAACTGGCGGTGCAACGCCTGGCGATCATCAGCGGCCAGCCGGTCGTGCCGGCTGCCGACCTGATCGAAGCGACCTCGGACATGGGTGCCTTCGTGCTGTTCTCCGGCATGCTCAAGCGCCTGGCGGTCAAGCTGTCGAAGATCTGCAACGACCTGCGCCTGCTCTCCAGCGGCCCGCGCACCGGGATCAACGAGATCAACCTGCCAGCGCGCCAGCCGGGCAGCTCGATCATGCCGGGCAAGGTCAACCCGGTGATCCCCGAGGCGGTCAATCAGGTGGCCTTCGAGGTGATCGGCAACGACCTGGCGCTGACCCTCGCCGCCGAGGGCGGGCAGCTGCAGCTGAACGTCATGGAGCCACTGATCGCCTACAAGATCTTCGACTCGATCCGCCTGCTGCAGCGCGCCATGGATATGCTGCGCGAGCTGTGCATCGACGGCATCAGTGCCAACGAGGCGCGCTGCCGTGAGCTGATGGAGAACTCCATCGGCCTGGTCACCGCGCTCAACCCCTACATCGGCTACGAGAACGCCACGCGCATCGCCAAGCTGGCGCTGGACAGCGGCCGCGGCGTGCTGGAACTGGTGCGCGCGGAGCAGCTGCTCGACGAGGCCGTGCTGGCCGACATCCTGCGCCCGGAAAACATGATCGCCCCGCGCCTGGCGCCGCTGCCGGGCTGAGCCGACGAACTCACCAGAGGGGCTCCTGCCCCCTCACCTTGATAGGGATGGCTCTGCCATCCCTTTTTTTGTCCGCGCGCCCTAGACTGAAAGCCTGTTCAGCCACCGCCCCGACGAGGACCGTCATGTCCGCAGTGAACAAACTCCTGGTGCTCTACACCGGCGGCACCATCGGCATGCAGATGAGCGCCGCCGGCCTCGCCCCGGCCTCCGGCTTCGAGGCGCGGCTGCGCGGCCAACAGGCGCTGGAGAGTGGGCGCCAGTTGCCGCCGTGGATCTTTCGCGAGCTGCTGCCGCCGCTCGACAGCGCCAATATGACCCAGGCCAACTGGCTGAGCATGCGCGACGCCATAGTCCAGGCGGTGGACGCCGACGGCTGCGACGCCGTGCTGGTCCTGCACGGCACCGACACCTTGGCCTACAGCGCCGCGGCGTTGAGCTTCCTGTTGCTCGACCTGACGGTGCCGGTGCTGTTGACCGGCTCGATGCGGCCGGCCGGCAGCCCGGGCAGCGATGCCTGGAGCAACCTGTTCGGCGCCATGCAGGCCCTGCAGCAGGGCGTGCCGGCCGGCGTGCAGCTGTTCTTCAACGGCGCGCTGCTGCACGGCGCGCGGGTCAGCAAGCTGAAAAGCGATGCCTTCGACGCCTTCAGCGTGCTGCCGCGCCGGCGCCAGGGCGAAGCCGTCGCGATCCTCCCCGGCCACCTCGATTATCGTCAGCCGCGTCAGCCGGTGAACCTCGCCGTGCTGCCGCTATTTCCCGGCCTGCAGGCCGCACAGGTCGAGGCGTTGCTGGCCAGCGGCGTGCGCGGCCTGCTGCTGGAATGCTACGGCAGCGGCACTGGACCCGCGGACAATGCGGCGCTGCTGGCCGCGCTCAAGAGCGCGCATGGCCGGGGCGTGGTGCTCGCCGCGATCAGCCAGTGCCCGCACGGGCATGTCGAGTTCGGCGTGTACGCCGCCGGCAACCTATTGCAGCAGACCGGCCTGGTCAGCGGCGGCGGCATGACCCGCGAGGCGGCGCTGGGCAAATTGTTCAGCCTGCTCGGTGCCGGCCTCAGCCAGGCCGAGGTGGAGCATTGGTTCGTCCGCGACCTGTGCGGCGAGCTGGTCGAGTAAACGCTTTGCGTGGGGGGAAACCCCACGCCGCGTTTTCCACCGCGCACCGGTGGATGTAAAAAGCGACATCCACCCTACAGGTGCTGTCCCGACCCTAGAGGAGCGGATTTATCCGCGATCGGGGCCAGCACCCGACCATCGTCATCGCGAATGAATTCGCTCCTACCAGCGAGGGGTTCATCGATATGCAGCGGTTGCCGCGACCGCCACAACGGTCGCAGGATGGAAGCCCCCTCCGCCAATAAGAGAAAGGAGCTTGCCATGCCCCTGGAGATACGCCCGATCAGCGCCGCCGACCACGCCGTCTGGCTGCAGCTGTGGCAGGGCTACCAGCGTTTCTATCAGACCGAGATCCCAGAATCGACCAGCGCCGTCACCTGGCAGCGCTTCCTCGCTGCGGACGAACCGCTGCACGCCGCCCTGGCCTGGCGCGACGGCGAGGCCATCGGCCTGGTGCACTGGATCTTCCACCGCTCGTGCTGGACGGTCAGCGACTACTGCTACCTGCAGGACCTGTATGTCGCCGAGGAGCTGCGTGGCGCTGGCATCGGCCGCGCGCTGATCGAGCACGTCTACGCCGCCGCCCAGGCCGCCGGCGCCAACCGCGTGCACTGGCTGACCCAGGAAGACAACCTGCGCGGCCGTCAGCTCTACGAGCGCATCGCCAGCCGCTCGGGCTTCATCCAGTACCGCCAGCTGCTCGGCTGAGGCGCGCGAGGCATACTTCTTGCCTCGCATATTGCCGTCTTCCCGGCCGATAGCTTCCATGCCGCACTCACACCTGACCACCCTGAACGGCGTCGCGCTGATCCTGCAGACCCTCTGCGTCGACGGCGAAATCCCCGCGCAGAGCCTGCTCGCCGGCAGCGGCATCCGTCTCGAGGACCTGCAGCGCGCCGACCTGCGCATCACCACCGCCCAGGAAATGCACGTCTGCGCCCATGCCGTGGCCCGGTGCCACGACCTCGGCCTGCTGCTCGGCCGGCGCATGCACGTATCGTCCTATGGGTTGCTCGGTTACACCCTGCTGTCCGCCGCCACCCTGGGTGACGCCCTGCGCCTGGCCCTGGAGTACCCGGCGCTGCTCGGCACCTACTTCGAGCTGAGCCTGCAGCGCGAGGGCGACAGCGTCTGGCTGCAGGCCGAGGGCTACCGCGACCTGGCCGCGCTGGAGATATTCAGCGTCGAGTACTGTCTGGCCTCGCTCAAGCGCATCTGCGACGACCTGCTCGGCCAGCCGCTGCCCCTGCAGGGTGCGCGCTTCCAGCATGCGGCGCCGGATTACCAGGCGGAATACGCCGCCAGCTTCGCCTGCCCGCAGCAGTTCGCGGCCCGGCACAACGCCTTCGGCTTCGCCGCCGAGTGGCTCGAGCAGCGCCTGCCGCTGGCCGATCCGGTGACCCACCGCGACATGCGCGAGCGCTGCCGCCAGCTGAACAGCCAGTTCGTCTGCCGCCAGGCTTGGATCACCCGCACCCGCCAGCTGCTCGCCGCACAGCTGCTGGCCGCGCCGGGACTGGAGCAACTGGCGCGCCAGATGCGCTGCTCGCCGCGCACCCTGCGCCGCCACCTGCACGAGGCCGGCACCAGCTACCAGGCGTTGCTCGACGAGCTACGCTTTGAACACGCGCGGCAGCTGTTGGCACAGGAACGCATGCCGATCCAGCGCATCGCCGAAGCCATGGGCTACAGCGAAACCGCCAGCTTCCGGCATGCCTTCCAGCGCTGGAGCGGCGTCTCGCCGAGCCGCTTCCGCGCCTGAGCGGACAGCGGTCTGTGGGCACGGCAGCCGCCCTCCGACGGCGGCATAAAATGGCCATATCTATCCCCTTTTGGCCACTCCGCGCGTTTCCTCTGCCGCCGCCGCCTGCCAACAATTCAGCGACAGGCACCTAACGGAGAACAACCAGATGCTGACCATCTACAGCGACGACCACCGGTTGCACCACGGCCGCTGCGAACTGATCGACGGCGAGCTGAAGCCCTGCTTCGAGATGCCCGCGCGCGCCGACCACGTGCTGCAGCGGGTCAAGGACCAGCGCCTGGGCGAGGTCCACGCGCCGCAGGACTTCGGCCGCGCGCCCATCGCGCGCATCCATGCCGCCGGCTACTTGGCCTTCCTGGAAAGTGCCTGGAGCCGCTGGGCCGCGCAGGGCCACAGCAACGACCTGCTGCCCTACACCTGGCCGGCGCGTACCCTGCGCAGCGTCTGCCCGGACACCCTGCACGGGCAGCTCGGCTACTACAGCTTCGACGCCGGCGCGCCGATCACCGCCGGCACCTGGCAGGCGGTCTACAGCTCCGCGCAGGTGGCGCTGAGTGGTCAGCAGCTGATCGCCGGCGGCGCGCGCAGCGCCTTCGCCCTGTGCCGGCCACCGGGCCATCACGCCGCCGCCGACCTGATGGGCGGCTACTGCTACCTGAACAATGCCGCCATCGCCGCCCAGGCCTGCCTCGACCAGGGCGCCACGCGGGTGGCCATCCTCGATGTCGACTACCACCACGGCAACGGCACCCAGTCGATCTTCTACGACCGCGCCGACGTGCTGTTCACCTCGATCCACGGCGACCCTAAGTTCGAGTTCCCGTTCTTCCTCGGCCATGCCGACGAGACCGGCGCCGGCGCCGGCGCCGGCTACAACCTCAACCTGCCGCTGGCCGCCGGCAGCGCCTGGGATGTCTGGGGCGCGGCACTGGACAGCGCCTGCCAGCGCATCGCCGCCTATGCCCCCGACGTATTGGTGGTGTCGCTCGGCGTCGACACCTTCAAGGAGGACCCGATCTCGCAGTTTAAGCTCGACAGCCCGGACTACCTGCGCATGGGCGCGCGCATCGCTCGTCTCGGCAAGCCGACCCTGTTCGTCATGGAAGGCGGTTACGCGGTGGCGGAAATCGGCATCAACGCGGTGAACGTACTGGAAGGCTTCGAGGGCGCCTGAGGCGTCCCTCCCTATTCGCGGAGAACCACATGAACAGCATCAAGCACTTGTTCGGCGCCGCGCTCTGCGGTGCCGCCCTGCTCGCCGGCGCGGTGCAGGCCGAGCAGCGCGAACTAAGGGTCTACAACTGGGCCGACTACATCCTGCCGTCGGTACCCAAGGATTTCGCCAAGCAGACCGGCATCAAGCTGACCTGGGACATCTTCGACACCAACGAGGCGCTGGAGGCCAAGCTGCTCACCGGCAACTCCGGCTACGACCTGGTGGTGCCGTCGAACATGTTCCTGGCCAAGCAGATCGAGGCCGGCGCCTTCCAGACGCTCGACCACAGCAAGCTGCCCAACTGGCAGCACCTCGACCCGCAGCTGCTCAAGCTGCTGGCGACCAACGACCCGGGCAACCAGTACGGCGTGCCCTACCTGTACGGCACCGTGCTGATCGGCTTCAACCCGGCCAAGGTCAAGGCCGCGCTTGGCGAGAACGCGCCGGTGGACAGCTGGGATCTGATCTTCAAGGAGGAGAACATCAGCAAGCTCAAGCAGTGCGGCGTCGCCCTGCTCGACTCGCCGTCGGAGATCCTGCCGCTGGCCCTGCACTACCTGGGGCTGCCGCCCAACAGCACCGAGCCCAAGGATTATGACAAGGCCTCCGAGCTGATGATGAAGATCCGCCCCTACATCGCCTACTTCCACTCGGCCAAGTACATGACCGACATCGCCAACGGCGATATCTGCGTGGCGGTCGGCTACTCCGGCAGCTTCTACCAATTCGCCAACCGCGCCAAGGAAGCCGGCAGCGGCGTAGTGATCGACTGGCGCCTGCCCAAGGAAGGCGCACCGATCTGGTTCGACACCTTCGCCATTCCCAGGGACGCAAAGAACATCGATGAGGCCCACGAGTTCCTCAACAACCTGCTCAAGCCCGAAGTCATCGCACCGATCAGCGACTTCCTCGGCTACCCCAACCCCAACAAGGACGCCATGCCGCTGGTCGCCCCCGCAATCCGCGACAACCCCAATCTGTCGCCCAGCGCCGAACAGCAGAAGACCCTGTACATCCTCGAGCCCCTGCCGCGCACGGCCGAACGGGCGCGGACCCGGGCCTGGACCAAGATCAAGTCGGGCAGCTGAACTCCGCCCAAAGCCGGCCGCACTGGCCGGCTTTTGCTTGGGCGCGCCCTGCAACAGCGCATAAAAAAGGGGAGCCTCACGGCTCCCCAGGGGGACTTGCTCTTTACCCGGTCAGGCGACGATTTCGATCAGCACCTCGCCCGGGTTGACGCGGTCGCCCTTGACCACGTGCACGGCCTTGACGGTACCGGCGATCGGCGCCTGCACTTCGGTTTCCATCTTCATCGCCTCGGTGATTAGCACGGCCTGGCCGGTCTTGACCGTGTCGCCTTCCTTGACCAGCACGTCGACGATGTTGCCCGGCATGGTGGTGCTGACGTCGCCCGGCGCGCTGGCCTGCTTGCGCTTGCTGCCGCCACCGCCGACGAACTCGTTGAGCGGCTCGAACACCACTTCTTCCGGCATGCCGTCGATCGACAGGTAGAAGTGACGCTTGCCTTCGCCTTTCAGGCCGACACCGGTGATGTCGACGCGGTAGGTTTCGCCGTGCACGTCGATGACGAACTCGGTCGGTACGCCTTCGCCGCCGGCTGGAGCCACACCGTTGCCGGTCGGCATCGGCAGCAGCTCTTCCGGTTTCAGGGTGCCGGCTTCGCGCTCCTCAAGGAACTTGCGTCCGATGTCCGGGAACATGGCGTAGGTCAGTACGTCTTCCTCGGACTTGGCCAGCGCGCCGATTTCGCCACGCAGTTTGGCCAGCTCCGGCTTGATCAGGTCGGCCGGGCGCACGTCGATCACGTCTTCGCTACCGATCGCCTGACGGCGCAGCTGCTCGCTGACTTCGCCCGGCGCTTTGCCGTAGCGGCCCTGCAGGTACAGCTTCACCTCGTTGGTGATGGTCTTGTAGCGCTCGCCGGCGAGCACGTTGAAGAACGCCTGGGTGCCGACGATCTGCGAGGTCGGGGTGACCAGCGGCGGGAAGCCGAGGTCGGCGCGCACCTTGGGGATTTCCGCCAGCACTTCGTCCATGCGGTTCAGCGCACCCTGCTCTTTGAGCTGGTTGGCGAGGTTGGAGATCATCCCGCCCGGCACCTGGTTGACCTGCACGCGGGTGTCGACGCCGGTGAAGGCGCTCTCGAACTGGTGGTACTTCTTGCGCACGGCGTAGAAGTACAGGCCGATCTCCTGCAGCAGCGGCAGATCCAGACCGGTGTCGTATTCGGTGCCGCGCAGCGCGGCGACCATCGACTCGGTGCCCGGGTGGCTGGTGCCCCAGGCCATGCTGGAGATCGCCGTGTCGATATTGTCGGCGCCGTTCTCGATGGCTTTCATCTGACACATGGCGGCCACCCCCGCGGTATCGTGGGAGTGGATGAACACCGGCAGTGACTGCGCGGCCTTCAGCGCCTTGACCAGCTCGCCGGTGGCGAACGGGGTCAGCAGGCCGGCCATGTCCTTGATCGCCAGCGAGTCGCAGCCCATGGCTTCCAACTGCTTGGCCTGGGCGACGAAGGCGTCGATGGTGTGCACCGGGCTGGTGGTGTAGCAGATGGTGCCCTGGGCGTGCTTGCCGGCGGCCTTCACCGCCTCGATGGAGACGCGCAGGTTACGCACGTCGTTCATCGCGTCGAAGATGCGGAACACGTCGATGCCGTTGACCGCCGCCTTGGCGACGAAGGCGCGCACCACGTCGTCGCTGTAGTGGCGGTAGCCGAGCAGGTTCTGGCCGCGCAGGAGCATCTGCAGGCGGGTGTTGGGCAGCGCCGCCTTGAGCTTGCGCAGGCGCTCCCAGGGGTCTTCCTTGAGGAAGCGCACGCAGGCGTCGAAGGTGGCGCCGCCCCAGACTTCCAGCGACCAGTAGCCGACCTGGTCGAGCTTGGGACAGATCGGCAGCATGTCTTCGGTGCGCATGCGGGTGGCCAGCAGCGACTGGTGGGCGTCGCGCAGGATGGTATCGGTGACGGTGATTTTTTTCGGGTTAAAGGTCTTGCTCATTGTTCGTTCCTCACAGGCCGGCGTGGGCAGCAATGGCGGCGGCGATGGCCAGGGCCAGCTCGTCCGGTTTGCGCTTGATCGAATAGTTGGTCAGTTCCGGGTGGGCCTCGACGAAGCTGGTGTTGAACTGGCCGCTGCGGAACTCGGGGTCACGCAGGATTTCCTGGTAGTAGGCGGCGGTGGTCTTCACCCCCTGCACGCGCATGTCGTCGAGCGCGCGCAGGCCGCGGTCCATCGCCTCTTCCCAGGTCAGTGCCCAGACGATCAGTTTCAGGCACATCGAGTCGTAGTACGGCGGAATGGTGTAGCCGGTGTAGATCGCCGTGTCGGTGCGCACGCCGGGGCCGCCGGGTGCGTAGTAACGGGTGATCTTGCCGAACGAGGGCAGGAAGTTGTTCTTCGGGTCCTCGGCGTTGATGCGGAACTGCAGGGCGAAGCCGCGATACTGGATGTCTTCCTGCTTGACCGACAGCGGCAGGCCGCTGGCGATGCGGATCTGTTCGCGGACGATGTCGATGCCGGTGATTTCCTCGGTGATGGTGTGTTCCACCTGCACCCGGGTGTTCATCTCCATGAAGTACACCTCGCCCTCGGCGAGCAGGAACTCCACGGTACCGGCGTTTTCGTAACCGACCGCCTTGGCCGCGCGCACCGACAGGTCACCGATATAGGCGCGCTGCTCGGGGGTCAGCTGCGGGCTGGGGGCAATCTCGATGAGCTTCTGGTTGCGACGCTGGATCGAGCAGTCGCGCTCGAACAGGTGCACGGTGTTGCCGAAACTGTCGGCGAGCACCTGGGCTTCGATGTGTTTGGGGTTGACGATGCACTTCTCGAGGAACACCTCGGCGCGGCCGAAGGCCTTGGTGGCCTCGGAGATCACCCGCGGGAAGGCCTGTTCCAACTCTTCGGCGCTGTTGCAGCGACGAATGCCGCGACCGCCACCGCCGGAGGTGGCCTTGAGCATCACCGGATAGCCGATGCGCTCGCCTTCGCGCAGCGCCTCGGCGATATCCGCGACGTTGCCTTCGGTGCCCGGGGTGACCGGCACGCCGGCGGCGATCATGCTGCGCCGCGCCTCGGTCTTGTCGCCCATGCGGCGGATCACCTCGGCGCTAGGGCCGATAAATTTGATCCCGCGCTCGGCGCAGATATCCGCCAGCTCGGCGTTCTCGGAGAGGAAGCCGTAGCCGGGATGGAGGGCGTCGCAGCCGGTTTCCACCGCCAGGTTGACCAGCTTGCGCGGGTTCAGGTAGCCGGCCAGCGGCTCGGCGCCGATGCTGTGCGCTTCGTCGGCGCGCTTCACATGCAGGGCATGGCGGTCCGCTTCGGAATAGATGGCCACCGAGCGGATGCCCATCTCGGCGCAGGCGCGCACGATGCGGACGGCAATCTCACCGCGGTTGGCGATCAGGATTTTCTTGATCACGGCAGGTTTCCCTCAGCCTGATGAACAGACAAGCGGTGCATACCGCTCGACACTCGATCGCAGCGCAATGCCCGATCACGCCCTAACCCTAGCGCCCCGAGCCAATTAACTAAAATCAATAATTGTTGGGTTAGCTATTAGCTAAGACTTATAGTTGAGTGAACACGCCCCGGCAACAGGTGACCCGCATGCGTAAGTCCTTGATGCGCCTGACATTGCGCCAGCTGCAGGTGTTCCGTGCAGTATGCGAAAGCCGCTCCTACAGCCGCGCGGCGGAGGAGATGGCGCTGACCCAGCCGGCGGTCAGCCTGCAGATCCGTCAGCTGGAAGAGCTGGTCGGCCAGCCGCTGTTCGAATACGTCGGCAAGAAGCTCTACCTGACCGAAGCCGCCGAGGCGCTGCACAAGGCCAGCGGCGACATCTTCGGCCGCCTGGAGAGCCTCGACATGCAGCTCTCCGACTTGCAGGGCTCGCTGCAGGGCCAGCTCAAGCTGGCGGTGGAGTCCAGCGCCAAGTACTTCGTCCCGCACCTGTTCGCCGCCTTCAAGCGCCAGCATCCGGAGGTCAGCCTGCATCTGGTGGTGGTCAACCGCGCCCAGGTGATCAAGCGCCTGGCCGACAACCGCGACGACCTGGTGATCATGTCGCTGGTGCCGCAGGACATGGCCCTGGAATTTCTGCCGTTCCTCAACAACCCGATAGTTGCCGTGGCGCCGCCCGAGCATCCGCTGAGCCACGCCGCGCAGCTGACCCTCAAGGACCTCGAACCCTATCCGCTGCTGGTGCGCGAGCCCGGCTCGGGCACGCGCAAGGCCTGCGAGGAATACTTCCAGCAGAAGCGCGTGCACTTCGCCCAAACCCTGGAAGTGGCCTCGCTGGATGCGCAGCGCGAATGCGTGGTGGCTGGCCTCGGCCTGGCCCTGCTGCCGCGCCACGCGCTGAGCCTGGAACTGGCGGGCGGCCTGCTCCGCGAGCTGCCGGTGGAGGAGCTGCCGCTGTACCGCAGCTGGTGCGTGGTGCACGCTCGCGGCAAGCGCCTGTCACCGGTGGGACAGGCGTTTCTGGCGTTCATCCGCAGCGAACGGGCGCAGATCAGCGCGCTGGCGGCGCGTTTCGGCGGAACGCCGCATGTGCCGCGATAAGGTAATCGGCGGCGATCAGTTCCGGGTATTCGGCCAGTTCCTGCTGCAACTGACGCTGTTCGGCGTAGGCCTCGACGGCCCGGCGAAAGGCCATGCGCCGTAGGTCTTCCTGCTGCTGGCGAGTTTTCGTCGTGCGCGTGGCCTGCTCGGCGGCAACCTGCTGATAACGAGCCATCTGGCGTCTCCCATAATGAAGGGTGGGGAGCACCAGCATCGACCGCCGGGATGACGTTTTGACGGCAGAGCGATGAAACTGTGGTGACCGCGGCCTCAGTCTTCCCCGCTCTTCACCGTCTTCGGCGACAGCCGCAGGCTGCGCAGGCTGCGCTTGACGCTCTTCAGGTGGTTGACCAGGGTCGGTCCGCGCGCCATGGCCACGCCCATGGCCAGCACGTCGATCACCACCAGATGGGCGATGCGCGAGGTCAGCGGCGTGTAGATCTCGGTGTCTTCCTGCACATCGATCGCCAGGTTGACCGTGGCCAGATCGGCCAGCGGCGTCTGGCTCGGGCACAGGGTGATCAGCGTGGCGCCGGCCTCGCGCACCAGATTGGCGGTGATCAGCAGGTCCTTGGAGCGCCCGGACTGGGAGATGCAGATCGCCACGTCGCTGGGCTTGAGGGTCACCGCCGACATCGCCTGCATATGCGGGTCCGAGTACGCGGCCGCGGTCAGCAGCAGGCGGAAGAACTTGTGCTGGGCATCCGCCGCCACCGCGCCGGAGGCACCGAAGCCGTAGAACTCCACGCGCTGCGCCTGGGCGCAGGCGGCGATGGCGCGTTGCAGCGCCTGCGGGTCGAGCTTCTCGCGCACTTCGATCAGGGTGTGCAGGGTGGTGTCGAAGATCTTCAGGCTGAAGTCGGCGACCGAATCGTTCTCGTTGATCGCGAACTGGCCGAAGCTGGCGCCGGCGGCCAGGCTCTGCGCCAGCTTCAGCTTGAGGTCCTGGAAGCCGCTGCAGCCGATGGCGCGGCAGAAGCGCACGATGGTCGGCTCGCTGATGCCGACGCTATGGGCCAGATCGGCCATCGAGCTGTGCATCACCGCGGCCGGGTCGAGCAACACGTGGTCGGCCACCTTGAGCTCCGACTTGCGTAATAGATGGCGCGACTGGGCTATGTGCTGCAGCAAATTCACGAAGGGACTCTCAAAGGCTGACGAGCGGGCCAGATAACCATCCACTGGGCCCTGACTCGGTTATGATCGGCACACGCCGGATTGTAGTGTGTTTGTAGTTATACTACATGAACTTGTCCAGCGCTCAGCTAAACCGCGTCCGGAGAGCTTTTTTGACCATCCCCTGCGACATGCTGGTCTTCGGCGGCACCGGCGATCTGGCCCTGCACAAACTGCTGCCCGCCCTCTACCACCTGCACCGCGACGGCCGCCTCGATCCGCAGACGCGCATCCTCGCCCTCGCCCGCCAACCGCTCAGCCGCGCCGACTACCAGGCCCTGGCCGAACGCCGTTGCCGTGCCCAAGTGGCCCGTGCCGACTTCGACGGCCCGACCTGGCAGAGCTTCGCCGCGCGCCTCGACTATTTCGCCATGGACGTCGCGCAGAGCGCCGACTTCGGCCGCCTGGCCAAGCGCCTGGACAGCCGCGAGCGGGTGCAGGTGTATTACCTGGCCACCGCGCCCAAGCTGTTCGAGGACATCGCCGCCCACCTGGCCATCGCCGGGCTGGCCGGGCCGCAGGCGCGCATCGTGCTGGAAAAACCCATCGGCCACTCGCTGGAGTCGGCCAAGGCGATCAATGCCGCGATCGGCGCGGTATTCGACGAATCGCGGGTGTTCCGCATCGACCACTACCTGGGCAAGGAAACCGTGCAGAACCTGATGGCACTGCGCTTTGCCAACGCCCTGTTCGAGCCGATCTGGCGCGCCGGACATATCGATCACGTGCAGATCAGCGTCAGCGAAACCCTCGGCGTAGAAAACCGCGGCGCCTACTACGACCACTCCGGGGCTATGCGCGACATGGTGCAGAACCATCTGCTGCAGCTGCTCTGCCTGGTGGCCATGGAGGCGCCGGTGCGCTTCGACGCCGAAGCCGTGCGCGACGAAAAGCTCAAGGTGCTGCAGGCGCTGAAACCCATGCACGGCCTCGACGTGCAGGACAAGACCGTGCGCGGCCAGTACATCGCCGGGAAGATCGGCGGGCAGGAAGTGCCGGCGTACTACTTCGAGAAAAATGTCGACAACGACAGCGATACCGAGACCTTCGTCGCCCTGCAGGCGGAAATCGACAACTGGCGCTGGGCCGGCGTACCGTTCTACCTGCGCACCGGCAAACGCCTGGCGAAGAAGAGTTCGGAAATCGTCATCCAGTTCAAGCCGGTGCCGCACCGCCTGTTCAACGGCGGCGAGGCCAACCGCCTGCTGATCCGCCTGCAGCCCGAGGAGCGCATCAGCCTGCAGCTGATGGCCAAGGCGCCGGGCAAGGGCATGCGCCTGGAGCCGGTGGAGCTGGACCTCAACCTGGCCCAGGCGTTCCAGCAGAAACGCCGCTGGGATGCCTACGAGCGCCTGCTGCTGGACGTGATCGAAGGCGACTCGACGCTGTTCATGCGCCGCGACGAAGTCGAAGCGGCCTGGGCCTGGGTCGACCCGATCCTGCTCGGCTGGCAAGAGTACTACCAGAGCCCGCGGCCCTACCCGGCCGGCTCCAGCGGCCCGGAACAAGCTCACAGCCTGCTGGAACTGCAAGGCCGCAGCTGGCACGACTGACTGCGCCACAAGCTGCCAGCTGCCAGCCCCAAAGCGCCGGGAACATCCCGTCAATACCGCGCCAGCACTGGGCCGCACGGCAGCTGCGCAGGTTTCTGCCCAGCATTGCGCAGCGCGTGGCGCAGTTTTCCCGCCTAGCACCGCCAACGCAGCCAAGCTTTAAATCCAAGCCTTTGTTTTATAAAGGCTAAAAACTCCTGGCACGCGCCTTGTTATAGCCCCGGCTCCCGGACCAGTTGGGCTTCCTCACTTAAATGTAGAAAACTGCTCTACAAGATCGTTATCTCCAAAAGTCCCAGTCGATTGCTCTATCACCCGCAACAACCGCACCGGCAAATACTCTCGCAACCCCTGATCGCCGGCGGCTAGCAGCTCCAGCAATAGTCCCTGCAAGGCATTAGGGTGCAGATTGGCGCAGACATCCGCTTGGCGGGCCAACGGCAAGCCGCCAAGGACGCGTACAACCACCGCGCCGTTGCCATCGGCGAGCGCCGCTTCGGTGAGCTTGCACAGGTAACCGCTGGAGAACGTCCGCAGCGCCTGCACGATCAGGTCCATGTCCTGGATATGGCGGGCGATCTGCAGCACATTTTCCGGTGAGTTGAGACCGAAGATCAGCACCTTGAGCTGCTTGGCCGACAGGCATTCGGCGTAGCGTGCGGCGGTGGCGAACTGGCGGTCGTCACAGAGTTGGCGGGCGACCTCGAGGTGCAGGCTGTCCGGCAGGCTGAGGTAGGCCTCGAGGATCAGCCGTGGATCGAGGTGAACGGTGGCCTGGGCAAGAAAGTCGATGGGCAGCGCGATGATCAGCTCGCGTAACTGCTCGGCCGGCATGTGTGGCGCCATCTGCGCGACGCGCTGCGGCCCCAGTTGCAACACCACCGGCACCTTTACCGCCAGGGGCGCGAGACCTTGCGAAGCCAGCAACAAGCGCTGGCCAAGACTCAGGATCGGTTGTTTCGCCATGGATGAAATCCTTCTCCGGCAAATCGAACGGCAGGCACGAGCCAGCGATTGCGTCCGCCAAGCATGGGGCAAACGCCTGCGACAAGGCAGCCATCTTTGATTGGGGCTGGCGCCAGCGGCCGTAACACTGATAGCGCGTGCTGTTACTGCCAGAGCGCCGCGGCCTGTTCCTTGAGCAGTTGAGCGAAGACCTGCGCCTCCACCGGTCGGCTGATCAGGTAACCCTGGATCTCGTCGCAGCCCTGGGCCTTGAGGAAGTCCATCTGCGCCTGGGTTTCCACCCCTTCGGCCACCACTTTCAGCTCCAGGCTGTGGGCCATGGCGATGATCGCGCGGGTGATGGCGGCATCCTCGCCGTTGGCAGAGAGGTCGCGGATAAAGGTCTGGTCGATCTTCACGTAGTCGACCGGGAAGCGCTTGAGGTAGCTGAGTGACGAGTAGCCGGTGCCAAAGTCGTCGATCGCCAGCTTCACCCCCAGTTCGCGCAGCTGGCGGAAGGTGCTGATCACGCTCTCGACGTTATCCAGCAGCTGGCTTTCGGTCAGCTCCAGCTCCAGCAGGCGCGGCGGCAGTTCGGTTTCCGTCAGCACCTGGCGCACCAGGCTGACCAGGTTGCCCTGGCGCAGTTGATGCATGGAGATGTTCACCGACACGCGCAGATCGGCCAGGCCCTGGCGTTGCCACTCGCGCGCCTGCTGGCAGGCGCGGCGCAAGACGATCTCGCCGATCGCGCCGATCAGTCCGGTTTCCTCGGCCAGGCCGATGAACTCGCCCGGCGGCACCAGGCCGAGCTCGGGATGGCGCCAGCGCACCAGCGCCTCGGCGGCGTTCAGGCTGTCATCGGCCAGGCACAGCTTGGGCTGATAGAAGACCTCCAGCTGGCCCAGCTCGATGCCTTTGCGCAACTGGATTTCCATCTGTAGGCGTTCCAGCGTGCAGGCCTGCAGATTGTCGGTGAAGAACTGGAAGGTGTTGCCGCCCAGGTGCTTGGCATGCTGCATGGCCATGCCGGCCTGGGTGACCAGGGTGGAGATTTCCCGCGCGTTGTCCGGCAGCAGGCTGATGCCCAGCGAGGCGCTGACCACCAGCTCGTGGCCGCCGATGTTCATTGGCACGCGCAGCTTGGCCAACAGCCGGCTGGCGGTGCGCGCCAGGCTCGACAGGCTGCCGTAGGAATCCAGCAGCACGGCGAATTCGTCGCCGGACAGCCGCGCCAGGGTATCGGCCTCCGGCATCGCCTGAGTCAGACGGCGGCTGACCTGACGCAGCAGCTGGTCGGCGACTTCGTGGCCGAGGCTGTCGTTGAGCAGCTTGAAGCGATCCAGATCGATGTGCAGCAGGGCCAGGCTGCGGCCGCTCTGGCGTGCGCGCTGGCTGGCCTCGTGCAGGCGCTCCTTGAACAGTGCGCGGTTGGCCAGGCCGGTGAGTTCGTCGTAGTGCGACAGGTAGCGCAGGCGCTCCTCGGCCTCGCGGCGCGCCGAGAGGTCGGCGAAGAAGCCGACGATATGGCTGACCCGGCCCTGGCTGTCGCGCACCACGTTGAGCTGCAGCCACTGCGGATAGAGTTCGCCGCTCTTGCGCGTCTCCATCAGCTCGCCCTGCCAGCTGTCGCTCTGCTCCAGTTCCTCGCGAATCCGCTCGTACTGGCGGCGGGTGTCGCGGTTTTTGACCAAGCCGGCGACCTGCTGCCCCTGCAACTCGTCCCGGCGATAACCGGTGACTTCGCTGTAGGCCTGGTTGACCGCCAGCACGCGGTACTGCGGATCGAGGATGATGATGCCTTCGCTGGCGGCCTCGAATACCGTGGCGGCCAGGCGCTGTTCTTCCTCGCGGTGCTTCCAGGCGCTGATGTCGCGGCGGGTGCCGAGCATGCGCAGGACCTTGCCGCCGGCGTCGCGCTCGACCGCGCGGCCGCGATCCTCGACCCAGAGCCAGCGGCCGTCGGCGTGGCGCACGCGGTATTCGATCTGGTAGCCGTCGCTGCGACCCTTCATGTGTTCGACCAGCGCCCGGCGCAGCGTCGGCAGATCCTCCGGATGCAGGCGCGGCTTGAGGTGGCTGAGCACGCCCTTCACGTCTTCCTGCTCGATGCCGAAGATTGCCTGCAACTGCGAGTGATGCACCTCGTCGGTTTCCAGGTTCCAGTCCCACAGGCCGAGCTGACTGGCCTCCACCGCTTGGGCCAGGCGCTCCTCGCTCTTGCTTAGGGCCTGGCCAGTGGCCGCCAGCTCCCGCGTGCGTTCAACCACGCGCATCTCCAACTCGCCATGCGCCTGGCGCAGCTCGCGTTCGGCGCGGCGGCGCTGCTCCACCTCGCGGGCCAGCTCATGGTTGAGCCCTTCGGCCTGCGCCTTGGCCTGCTCCAATCCCTGGATCAGCGCCTGGTTGTGGAAACGCTGCAACAGGCTGCGCTGCACCAGGCGGTTGACCTGCCAGGCCACCACCGTCAGCGCCACCAGCAGGATCGCCGCCAGCAGCCCCCAGCCGCGCAGCAGCGGGTGCTCGTTGAGCAGCAGATAGGTCACCGAAGGGATCAGGCAGGGCAAGGCGAAGGTCAGGAAGGCCGTCATGCTGATGGCGTAGGCGACGCTGGCGGAGAGGATCGCCGCGGCGATCAGGCCGAACACCAGCGCCTGCAGGATGAAGGCCTCGGGCGGCACCAGGGCGATGGCGCCGACCGCCATGCACAGGCCGGAGGCGCCGGCGCCGAGCAGGAACATGCGCCACCAGTGCGGATTGACTTGGCGGCTGGGCAGCGCCCGGTTGAAGGCCGCCACCTGGATCAACCGCAGCAGCGCCAGCCCCAGCAGGCCGATCAGCCAGGCGGACAACCACAGGCCATGCTGCGCATCCCAGAGCAGGAAGGCGCAGGCCAGACCGCTGAGCAGCATGAACAGGGTGGGAATCCGCGAGCCCTGATAGAGCAGGCGGGTGCGCTCGACGGCGATCTGCGCGATGAACTGCCGGCGGATCTCGCGATCGGCGTCCACGGACGGCCCGCTACGGCTGGGCCTGAAAGTCTCGGTCATAGGCGCTGTTCTTGTAATAGTCTGCCTAGGGATCGGCGGAGCATACCGGAGCAAGCAGCATCGCCCAAGGCTCGCATGCGTGCCCGCCCATCTTTAGTAGAGTTCGCTCGTCCGCTGCCCCGGCCGCTGGTTTGCCCTGCCCCGGCGCGATCCCTACAATGCGGCGATGCAAGATGATCTCTCCCAACTGCTGAACTCCCTCAACGACGCTCAACGCCAGGCGGTAGCCGCGCCACTGGGGCGTCAATTGGTCCTCGCCGGCGCCGGCTCGGGCAAGACCCGCGTGCTGGTGCACCGCATCGCCTGGCTGATCCAGGTCGAGCAGGCCTCGGCGCATTCGATCCTGTCGGTGACCTTCACCAACAAGGCCGCCGCCGAGATGCGCGTGCGCATCGAGCAGCTGCTCGGCCAGAGCCCCATGGGCATGTGGGTCGGCACCTTCCACGGCCTGGCCCACCGCCTGCTGCGCGCGCACTGGCAGGAAGCCGGGCTGAACCAGAACTTCCAGATCCTCGACTCCGACGACCAGCAGCGCCTGGTCAAGCGGGTGATCCGCGACCTCGGCCTCGACGAACAGCGCTGGCCGGCGCGCCAGGCGCAGTGGTTCATCAACGGCCAGAAGGACGAGGGCCTGCGTCCGCAGCACATCCAGGCCAGCGGCGACCTGTTCCTCGCCACCATGCGCAGCATCTACGAGGCCTACGAAGCGGCCTGCGCGCGCACCGGGGTGATCGACTTCTCCGAACTGCTGCTGCGCGCCCTGGACCTGTGGCGCGACCACCCCGGCCTGCTCGAACATTACCAGCGGCGCTTCCGCCACATCCTGGTCGACGAGTTCCAGGACACCAACGCCGTGCAGTACGCCTGGCTGCGCCTGCTGGCCAAGGGCGGCGCCAGCCTGATGGTGGTCGGCGACGACGACCAGTCGATCTACGGCTGGCGCGGCGCGCGGATCGAGAACATCCAGCAGTTCGGCGATGACTTCGCCGATGCGCAAACCATCCGCCTGGAGCAGAACTACCGCTCCACCGCCGGCATCCTCAAGGCCGCCAACGCGCTGATCGCCCACAATCAGGGGCGCCTGGGCAAGGAGCTGTGGACCGACGGCGGCGACGGCGAGCCGCTCAGCCTGTACGCCGCCTTTAACGAGCACGACGAAGCGCGCTACGTGGTCGAGTCGATTGAGGACGCGCGGCGCAAGAGCGGCCTCAAGCGCAGCGAGATCGCCATCCTCTACCGTTCCAACGCCCAGTCGCGGGTGCTGGAAGAAGCGCTGCTGCGCGAGAAGATTCCCTACCGTATCTACGGCGGCCAGCGCTTCTTTGAACGCGCCGAGATCAAGAACGCCATGGCCTACCTGCGCCTGCTCGACGGCCGCGGCAACGACGCGGCGCTGGAGCGGGTGATCAACGTGCCGCCGCGCGGGATCGGCGAGAAGACCGTGGAAACCCTGCGCGAGCTGGCCCGCCAGCAGCAGCTGTCGCTGTGGGAGGCGCTGCACCAGGCGGTCGGCAACAAGCTGGTCAGCAGCCGCGCCGCCGGTGCGCTGAACGCCTTCGTCGAGCTGATCGACGAACTGGCGCTGAAGGTCGAGCAGATGTCGCTGCACCTGATGACCCAGACCGTCATCGAGCAATCCGGCCTGCTCGCCTATCACCAGGAAGAGAAGGGCGAGAAGGCCCAGGCACGGGTGGAAAACCTCGAGGAACTGGTCAGCGCCGCGCGCGCCTTCGACAACGAGGAGCCGGAGGACGACCTCAGCCCGCTGCAGGCCTTCCTCGGCCACGCCTCGCTGGAGGCCGGCGACACCCAGGCCGGTCCCGACGAAGACTGCATCCAGCTGATGACCCTGCACAGCGCCAAGGGCCTGGAATTCCCGCTGGTGTTCCTGGTCGGCATGGAGGAAGGCCTGTTCCCGCACAAGATGAGCCTGGAGGAGCCCGGGCGCCTCGAGGAAGAACGCCGTCTGGCCTACGTCGGCATCACCCGCGCCATGCAGCAGTTGGTGATCAGCTACGCCGAGACCCGCCGCCTGTACGGCAGCGAGACCTACAACAAGGTGTCGCGCTTCGTCCGCGAAATTCCGCCGGCGCTGATCCAGGAAGTGCGCCTGTCCAACAGCGTCAGCCGGCCGCTGGCCGGCGGCAGTTACAGCAACAGCGCGCTGTTCGCCGGCGCCGCCGTGCCGGACACCGGTTTCAACCTCGGCCAGGCGGTGCGCCACGCGCTGTTCGGCGACGGCGTGATCCTCAACTTCGAAGGCGCCGGCGCCCAGGCGCGGGTGCAGGTGAAGTTCGAGAGCGAAGGCAGCAAGTGGCTGATGCTCGCCTACGCCAAGCTGCAAGCGCTGTAGCGGCCAAACGCAGCCCGTAGGGTGGAAAACCGAGCAGCGTTTTCCACCACAAGCCGGTGGATGTGCCAAGCGACATCCACCCCCACCCGCCCTACGGCTCCGCCGGTCGCCAGCCATGGCCCGGGCGATGCACCCGGCCATACTGAAAGGCGGAGGTGCCTCCCATGTCCCACGCGTCACCCTCAGCCGAGCAGATCCTCGACACCGCCCTGCAACTCGCCGACCTCTGCGGCTGGGAGCGCCTGCAGCTGTTCGCGGTGGCCGCCGAACTCGGCGTCGGCCTGGAGGCCATCGGCCGCCACTACCGGCAGAAGGACGATCTGGTGGAAGCCTGGTTCGACCGCGCCGACCGGGCCCTGCTGGCCCACGCCCAGGCCGAGGCGCTGATCGGCCTGGATGCCGCGCAGCGTCTGGAGGAACTGCTGCTGACCTGGCTGCACAGCCTGGCGCCGCACCGTACGGTGACCGGGCAGATGCTGCTGTACAAGCTCGAACCCGGGCATTTCCACCTGCAGGTACTCGGCCTGCTGCGGGTCAGCCGCACCGTGCAGTGGTGGCGCGAAGCGGCGCGCCGCGATAACCATCATCTGGCGCGCATCGTCGAGGAAAGTCTGCTGACTGGCGTGTATCTGCGCACCTTCGTGCACTGGCTACGGCACCCCGCGGAAGGCCAGAGCGAGCTGCGCGCCCTGCTGCGCCGCCAGCTGACACGCGGCCCCTTGCAACGCCTGTTGCGCCGTTAGCAGGCGGTTGAAAAACGTAGGCGAGGCAGCCGAGACAAGGCAAAAACGGCCGAAAAAGCGCAGCTTACGTGCGGTAAATGAGCATGACTCGTTTCACTCGCCCTTCGGGCCGCGCTAAAGCGCGTTAGCAGCAAGCTGCTTGCCGAGGCCGTTTTTAACGCCGTATCGGCAACGCAGGTAGTTTTTCAACAGCCTGTTAGTCATCGCGCGGCCAAGCCGCCATCTGCCCAGCGAGGCGCTGCTCCTCGGGCCGCACGGACTGCTCGAAGCCGCGCCGAACCCCGGCGATATCCTGCGCATCGCGGTTCTGGCTGAGCTTCCACTTGCCCTCGAGACGGCTGATCGGGATGGCGAAGCCGACGATGGCGCGCAGCATGGCGTCGATGTAGTCGGCCGGCGCGTCGCTCACCGCCCAGGGCTGCGCCCGCCCCTGCTCATGCCGCGCGCTCAGACGCGAGACCAGCGCCAGCAGCCGCTCGCGCTCATCGAATAGCTCGACCCGGCCGTAGGCATGCACCGCCAGGTAGTTCCAGGTCGGCACCACCTTGCCGTGCAGCGCCTTGCTCGGATAGACGCTTGGACTGACATAGCCCTCCGGCCCCTGGAACAGCACCAGCGCCTCGCCGCCGGCCAGCCCGCGCCACTGCGGATTGGCGCGGGCGAAATGGCCGTAGAGGGTGCCGAACTCGCCCTCCTCGCGCGCCAGCAGCAAGGGCAGGTGGCTGGCCTGCAGGCCTTGCACATCCTGGCTGACCAGGGTCGCCAACGGCATCGCCTCGATCAGGTCGTGCAGGCTCGGCAGATCGGTCTGGGCAAAAGCGGAGGGAATGTACACGGCGTGCGTCCTCGGAGCATTCTGCCGCAGGTGTAACACAGATGGCCCTGCAGATGGCCCTGGCTGACCAGCGGCAGCCGACATAAATCCGGAAACATTCTGTCGCTAGCCAGCGACGCCAAGACGGGGCAGCATGGCGCGCGTGCCATCCATCAAACGGGAATTCCCTATGCAACGCGTTCTCAGCCTCGTTCTGGCCCTGTGCGTCGGCCTGACGCTCAGCCTCGACGTCAATGCCGCCAAACGTCTGGGCGGCGGCAAGTCGTTCGGCTCGGCGCCGACCCACCAGACTCGCCAGGCCCAGCCCAGCACTCCAGCCGCCGCCCCCACCGCGCCAGGTCGCGCGCCAGCCGCCGCCAGCGGTGCCTCGCGTTGGCTCGGCCCACTGGCCGGGATCGCCGCTGGCGGTCTGCTCGCCTCGATGTTCATGGGCGACGGCTTCGAAGGTTTCCAGATGTTCGACTTCCTGATCGTCGGCCTGCTCGCCTTCCTCGCCTTCCGCCTCTTCTCCGCGTGGCGTAAACGCCAGGCCCACGGCCAGCCAGCCGCCGCCGGTCATGCGCCGTTCCAGCGGCAGATGCCGGACCAGGTCGCGCCGCAGCCATCGATCTTCGGTGGTAGCTCCGCAGCCGCCGCGCCGCGGATCAATGCCCCGGCCTGGTTCAACGAGCAGCGCTTCCTCGAGCAGGGCCGCGAGCATTTCCTCGCCCTGCAGCAGCACTGGGATGCCAACGAGATGGACAAGCTCGTCGAGTACTTCACCCCGACCATGCTCAACTTCCTCAAGGAAGAACGCGCCAGCCTGGGTGACGCCTACCAGTCCACCTATATCGACGACCTGCAGCTGCAGCTGGATGGCGTCGACGAACTGGCCGACAAGACCGTCGCCACCCTGACATTCAACGGAGTGGCCAAGAGCTCGCGCTTCGATCAGGGCGAAGCCTTCAGCGAAAGCTGGCGCATGGAGCGCGCCAACGGCGACAACCAGCCCTGGCTGGTGGCCGGTATCCGCCAGAACGGCTGATCCTTCTGCGCCATGAACAAACCCGGGCTTGCCCGGGTTTGTCGTTTCAGTGCCGGCGGTGCCGGCGCCGGGCGATCGAGCGGCGCAAGTAGAAGCGTGGCGGCGCCGTCGCCGGCAGCGTCAGTGGCCGCCCGGCAGGCCGCTGCTGCACGGGTGGGCGTCCTTTCAGTGGCACAGCTCGCAGACCTCGGCGTGCGGCACCAACTTGAGGTACTGGTCCATCTGCAGGTGCACCAGGTTCTGGTGATCGCCGGCCTCCAGGTAGATGTCCTGCTGGCGGGTCAGCTGCGGGTCGACCAGCATCTTCATGCCGTAGGGTTCGCCCAACGCCGGCACGGCGCCGAGTTCGCAATCGTGGAACAGCCCGGCGATGGTCGCCTCGTTGCTCAGCTGCCAGTCCGTCGCGTCCGTGCGCACCTTGCCCAAGTCGAGGTGACGGCTGGCCGGCACCACCGCCATCAGGTAGTGGCCGTGACGATCATCGAGGATCACCGACTTGGCCAGGCGCTCCGCCGGCACGTAGGCCACCCGCGCCGACTCCAGGCTGGTCGCCGAGTGCGGGTGGGCGACCAGCTCGAATTCGCAATGCGCGCTTTCCAGGCTGCGTTGTAGGGTTTTGGCCATTTGCATGATGTACCTCCCAGCCCGAGGGCCTTGGCGAAACCGCAATACTTCTGCTCAAATTTTAGTCAGCCCAGCCAGGGCCGGCGGCAGATTTTACGACCATCCGACCCGCGGATTTTTCCACCCACACAGCGGCTACTGTATAAAGCGCATCCCACTGCACGAGGGCCTGTAGGCATGGAAGAAGTCATCGAACAATTGCGCGAACTCAACGAGCCGGTACCGGTGCCACTGGAGCTACCGGACGAAGACCTGCTGGTGGAAATCGAGGAGCAGCTGCTGATCAACCTGCCCTTCGAGCTGCGCGAGTTCCTGCTCAAGGTCAGCGACGTGGTCTACGGCCACCTGGAGCCGGTGACCGCCAGCGATCCACAGTCGCACACCTACCTGCCGGAAGTCGCCTCGGTGGCCTGGGACCTCGGCGTGCCGCGCGACCTGGTGCCGATCTGCCAGGACGGCCGCGACTACTACGTGGTCGACATCGAGGGCGAGGTGACCCTGTGGTCCGGCGCCGAGGGCGAGCTGACCGACGAGACCTGGGATTCGGTGTGGCACTGGGCGCGGGATGTGTGGCTGGAGAGCTGAGCCCCGGCACGAACCCGCTCTTGTAGGTTGGCGCTGAGCGCAGCGAAGCCCAACGACGAGGCCGAGCCCAGCAAAGAAGCTGTGACAACCGCCACTTGTTGGGCTTCGGCGCTGCGCCCCTCAACCCAACCTACGAGGGAAACCGCCGAACACCGCGCAGCCCGACGCCCGCCGATTCAATGCCCGTTGTGCTGGCTGCCCTGCTCCAGGGTCTCCATCAGCGCCACCTGCATGCGCGTGTGCACGCGGATGAACCAGCGCCACAGCAAGGCGATCAGCCCGGCGGCGAGCACACCGATGACCACCAGCAGCTCGATGGTGGGCAGGATGCTCGCCGACAGGCCCATCAGCAGCACCAGGATGCCGGCCAGCGACAGCAGCGGGATCAGCTCGGCGATCGCCCGGCGCACCCGCAGCGTGTGGCGGCCGGCCTGCTCCGGGCGCACGCCCAGCTCGGCCAGCAGCATCGCCAGCGCCTTGAGCTTGCGGTAGGCGGCGATCAAAAACGGCAACGACAGCAGCAGCGCACCGCCCCAGATCAATGCCTTCTGCAGATTGCCCTGGGCGATCCATGGTTGCAGATAGCCGGCCAGGCTCTCGGCAAACCAGGCGCTGGCGAGGAAGATCGCCACCACCAGCGCCAGGTTGACGCCGATCTGCAGCAAAATCTTGCGGATCATGCCCATCAGCAGCGCGCTCTGCCCCTGCGGCTGGATGCTGCGTAGCCAGTCGCCATACAGACCGAACACCCGTGCCAGGTTGTCCGGCATCCAGCCGGCCAGGCGCAACGCCAGTGGGTCGGCGGCGCGGATCAGGTACGGCGTGCTGAGGGTGGTGAGCGCCGACACGGCCACCGCCACCGGGTAGAGGAATTCGCTGGTGACCTGCAGGGTCACGCCCAGCGCGGCGATGATGAAGGAGAACTCGCCGATCTGCGACAGGCCCATGCCGACGCGCAGCGAGGTGCGCCCGTCGTTGCCGGCGAGGAAGGCGCCGGTGCCGCAGGAGATCACCTTGCCGAGGATCACCGCGAGGGTGATCAGCGCGATCGGCCAGGCGTACTCGACCAGCACCGCCGGGTCGATCAACAGGCCTATGGCGACGAAGAAGATCGCACTGAACAGGTCGCGCACCGGCTCCACCAGGCGCTCGATCTGCTCCAGCTGGCGCGACTCGGCCATGATCGCGCCGATCAGGAAGGCGCCCAGGACCATGCTGTACTCCAGCTTGACCACCAGCAGGGAGAAGCCGAAGCACAGGCCAAGCACGGTGATCAGCAGCATCTCGTTGCTCTCGAACTGCGCCACGTAGGCGAGCAGGCGCGGCACCAGGAGGATGCCGATCACCAGGGCGACGATCATGAACAGCGACAGCTTGCCGACCGTGGCGAACACCTCTCCGGTCTCCACCGCGCCGCTCACCGCGATGCCCGACAGCAGGGCGATGATGCCGATGCCGAGGATGTCCTCGACTATCAGCACGCCGAAGATCAGCTGGGCGAAGCGCTCCTGCTTCATCTTCAGGTCGCCGAGCGCCTTGACGATGATGGTGGTCGAGGAAATCGCCAGGATCGCGCCGAGGAACAGCGAATCCATGTTGCTCCAGGCGAAGAACTGGCCGATCTGGTAGCCGATCCAGATCATCAGGGCAATTTCCAGGAAGGCGGCGATGAACGCCGTGGCGCCGACCTGGAACAGCTTGCGCAGGGAAAACTCCAGGCCCAGGCAGAACATCAGGAAGATCACTCCCAGCTCGGCGAGGGTCTTGATGGTGTCTTCGTCGTGGATCAGGGCGAACGGCGGCGTGTGCGGGCCGATGATGAAGCCGGCGATGATGTAGCCGAGCACCACCGGCTGCTTGAAGCGGTGGCAGAGGATGGTGACCATCCCGGCAATCAGCATGATCACCGCCAGATCCTGGATAAAACTGATGGCATGCATGGCGGCAAACTCCTTCGGCTGCTGAGCACTCTGACGGGCAAGCGCCCGCGTCCGTGCTCGGATTCTCTCCTGGCTCCGCGGGAGCCGCGTGGAATAAGGGGACTATTAAATACCCGCCAGCGCGGGAGCGGCCAGGGTAGCATCAGCCAGCGCCCCGGCAGGCGCGGGCAATATGCGGAAACAGTTGGTTGGCCGTAACGGCGCCGGGAGGAGCGCAATCAGCTGATGCAACGGCATTGCGCCGCATGCCCTCTCGACGCCCTCGGGGCAATGCGCTGCGCTTATTGCACCTACGGGCTGATTCATTGTTCGACAGGGCTTTGGGCAGTCTGGGTCAGGGTTTCAAGGTGAATTGTCCATGAGCAACCTTGGCCGCATCGATCACCACCTGCAACGAAAAGGGTCGTCAACATTTAAATTTAATTACTCCGCCCCTCTCCCGTTTAACTATGGATGGTCGCGATAAGGGGTCGTAGTGATTTAATTCAGATTAATCACTACGACCCCTTTGGCCGACGGAAGGCTCCGAAGGCTCGGCCGACCGGTGAAAAAAACAATTACCTATATGACTCGGCGGTGCGTGATTCATCGGCACAAAAATTCGAATTTACCGACCTCCGACGTCAACTCGCCCTTGGCATTGAACGTGAGGTGAAAATGAATAATGTAGTACAGATCCGGCACGTCCCTGTCCAACGAGATCATCATGCCGGTGATTGGCACCCCGAAAGTCACCACACCGGCGGTCGTAGCGGTTTCCGTGTAGACCGCAGTGTCGCGGACCACATACTTGGCACCGGTAACCGATCCCACGCCAGTGCCGCGGAGCTGGGATTGGATTACGGTGTGCAGCCCACCGGATCCATCCTCCATAACCTTCAGTTCAAATAAAGCCTGCACGGTAATGGCGACATCCTCTGGATAGCAGGGGTTAAAACCCACGACCTCAAACGGCTGCCAGCCGGTGCGGTCATTCTGCGCCGAAGGCGCCGCCGCAAAGGCGGCTGGAGCGCCCATGAGAATGAGAGAAATCAGGGTTACTATGAATATGCTCAAGCGTCTCATACTTTGTCCTCTTCTATTAATGCAACATGTTCAGTTCAATAGTTAATCCCCCCGCAAGAATCAAAAATCACACTCAACGTCATCGCCTAGCGATAAGGGGTCGTAGTGAGTTAATTCAGATTAATCACTACGACCCCTTTGGCGCGCTTAAGGATTGTATTTCAGCGTGCCGGGGTCCGTTTCTCCGAAGGTCAGATACCACCCTTGCCCCAACTGACCGCCCTGCACGGCTGGGGGTACAAAGTTACTGAAGGCTTTGGTGGTAACGTTATAGCGGCGTACCGCCCCGGTGTCGGGTCCGCCGCCGCTTATCGGGACGAAGAGGTCGCCTTCTGGGCCAAAGAGCAATGCCTGTGCAAAGGCACGCGCCTGGCCGGGCTGATACAGATCGATCTGGTTCACGCACGTCCCTGAACCATCGAAGACCAGGATCTTGTCCGTGTCGTTGGGGTTTGCGCGGAAAGCGGCGACATAAAGCATTCCATCGGGCCCAAACGCTAGGCCGTCCGGGCGGTGGAGATGGGTGGCACACCCGGCGTCTGTGTAGCGGGCGAAGACGCTATGAAAGGACCCGTTATCGCTGGGGTCAAAGCGCAGAATCCAACCGGCTACCGGGGTGACTAACGGGTTGAAATTGGCGCTTTGTGGGTCGAGGTCATGGGTGACGGAAACATAGAGGAGTTCGTCAGGTCCGAGCACGACGCCGCGCGGATGAAACTCATCCGTGGAAAACGCCCCCGGAAACTCAGTAACGGGATCGGGCGTCAGGTCGGCGAGCAACACCCCGTTTCCTGTGTATGCCAGTAGTCTGCCGGGTGGATTGTTCTTCCCTGTGCCTGACTGGTCGGCGACGAACAGGACATCATCCCCCGGGACGATCCTCAGGACGATGCCGCTAGGCGCAAAAGGTGCGTTCGGGGTATTGTGGGGAATAAGCGCGCCCAAGAACTTGCCGGTCGCGCCGCTATGTTTCAAAATCTCCCCTGATTTGTTGGCTCCGGCGTTCTGATTGGAAACCAGTAGATCATCATCCGAGTTAAAGATGAGGCCCCTGGGCCCTTTTATTGGGCTATTCCCTTTCTTGACGAATTCACCCAGAAATGCCCCGGTGACTGCATCGAAGCGCTTCACCGTATTGTCACTTTGATCACCAACGTATAGAGAGTCTGCATAGGTGGGGGTGATGCCAAGCCCCACGATCAGCACTAGCACAGCAAGGCTAACTCTTGCTCTAACGCCGTGTAAATTCTGTAGGTTGTTCTTCATGACATGCTCCTTGTGGACTTTGGTAGTCGTTAACTTTTTACCCACCGTTGCGTTATCTATCTTTGTTGCGAGCTACGAACTAAAGGGGTCGCAGACATTAGCGATAAGGGGCCGTAGTGATTTAGTTCAGATTAATCACTGCGACCCCTTTGGCCGATGGAAGGCTCCGAAGGCTCGGCCGGCCGGTGAAAAAATGGGCGGCTGCCAAAACTGAGTGCAACCGCCGAGCAATTACCTATACGGGTTGGCGGTCGCACAAAACTTCGAATGTGTCGACAACCGACGTCTCTTCACCATTGGCATTGATCGTGAAGTGAAAAAGAGCACGTATGAACAGATCCGGCACGTCCGGGTCCAACGCGATCAGCCTTACTAAAATTGGCTGCGTGCCAGTCACAACACCGGCGGTGGTTTCGGTTGACGCGCCGCTCGCAGAATCGCCGAGCACATACTTGGCACCGCTGGTCAATCCCACGCCCGTGCCGCGGGTGCTTTGTTGGACCACGACGTGCACCCCACCGGAAGCATCCTGCATAACATTGAATTCAGATAAAAACTTCCCGGTAACGGCGATATCCTCTCCATTGCAGAAGTTAGAACCAATGCCCTCGAACGGCTGCCAGTCGGGGCGGTCATTCTGCGCCGAAGGCGCCGCCGCAAAGGCTGTTGCAGCGCCCATGAGCATGAGAGAAATCAGGGTTACTATGAATATGCTCAAGCGTCTCATCTTTTGTCCTCTTCTATTAATGCAGCATGTTCAGCTCAATAGTTAATCCCCCGCAATAATCAATAGTCACACTAAAACAGGCGCACAGTTACTCTTCCTTTAGAAGGACGAGCCGCACCATTCGAGAAGGCAAAACTTGCGAGTGAATTTTAGACTCAAGGGGCATAGAGCGACCATTTTTATCAGATCGCTTTGCGCTAATCATTAGTGCTAAAAAGTTAAAACCAACTAAAGCGTTAACTAAAAGTTACAACTAAAAGTGTTGTAGCCATTTAACTTTAATTACTCCTATCGATTTCCAATCGAAGGGATTTTGCCTCCGTGCAGATTCAAGGTTTTCCGCAGCCAGGCAGGGCAAAACCTTGGCCGCCGATTGCAGCCATTGCGCGGCGGGGTGTGAGGCAGGACGCCGAGCAAGGCGCGCCCGGCACCAGCCTAGGCCGCGATTCGGCCGCTGCCCGTGGCGGGGGCTAAGCTTTGTAGGGTGGATAACGCTTTGCTTATCCACCATTACGCCGACACGGAGCGGTCACCGGAGAGACCTTGAACAGGTGCTTAGGCGGGCCTGGTTCTTTCTCGCTTTGTTGCTGGCCGGCTGCCAGCCCCCCCTGCAGCGCTTGCAGCAGCTCAGCGCCGCCCACGCGCATCGGGTGGAAATCTATCCGACTGCGCCCTTCCCGCTGGCCCTCAGCCTGCCGCAACAAGCGCCGGCGGCGAGCCATTTGCGCGTCTATCTGGAGGGCGAGGGTCATGCCTGGGCGACTGCCAGCCAGCCCAGCCTCGATCCCAGTCCGCACCAGCTGTTGCTGGCCGAACTGGCGCTGAGCGACCCGCAGCCCAGCGTCTACCTGGCGCGGCCCTGCCAGTTCGTCAGCGCCCCGGCCTGTCGGCCGGCGCTGTGGACCGATCGGCGCTTCGCCGCGGAAGTGCTGGCCAGCCTGGATCAGGCGTTGGAGCAGCTGAAGCGCCGCTACGGCAACCCAAGCTTCGAGCTGATCGGCTATTCCGGCGGTGGCGCGCTGGCCTTGCTGCTCGCCGCGCGGCGCGACGACGTCGAGCTGGTGCAGACCCTGGCCGGCAACCTGACGCCCACGCAGTGGACGCAACTGCTGCATTTGAGGCTGTTGCAGGACGCTCGCGAGCCGCTGAGCGAGCGTGCCAGGCTGGCGCAGATTCCCCAGCGCCACCTGGCCGGCGCCGCCGATCCCATAGTGCCGCCGCAGCTGCTGGAGTTGTATCGACGTCAACTGGGTCCGGCCAACTGCCTGGAGATTGCCGTGCTACCCGGGGTCAGCCATGCCGAAGGCTGGGCCCAGGCCTGGCCACAGTGGCGCGACCGGCCGCTGCGCTGCCAGCCCTAGCCGCCGTTCTCCAGCGCCAGCAGATTCAGCAGCGATTGGCCGAAGTAGCTCAGGTCCTGCTCCATCGCCAGCCGCGCGGCCTTGCCGTCGCCGGCTTGCAGGGCCTTGAGGGCGTCGTCGTGGAAGTCGTTGAGGCGCAGCGACAGGTCGGCTTCGGTGAACAGGCGGTTGAAGAACGGCCCGACCTGCAGCCACAGCCCTTCGATCATGCGCAGCAGCACCGGGTTGGCGCAGGCACGGTAGAGGGTCAGGTGGAAGCGGCTGTTGTCGTTCAGATAGCCCTGCACGTCGCGGCGCTCGAGCGCGCTTTCCATGCGCGCGACGCAGTCTTCGAGGGTCGTCAGTTCGGCGGCGCTCAGGCGGCCGGCGGCGATCTCCACCGCCAGGCCCTCGACCGCCAGGCGCGCCTGCAGCAGCTGCTGGAAGCGTTCGCGGGTCATCGCCGGCACCCGCAGCGAACGTTGCGCCTCGCCCTCCAGCGCGCCCTCGGCGACCAGGCGTTGCAGGGCGGCGCGCACCGGCATCGGGCTGGTGCCCCACTCGGCGGCGAGGTCGCGGATCTTCAGCCGCTGGCCGGGCTGGAAGCGCCCGGCCAGCAGGCCTTCGCGCAGACGTTGGTAGAGCTGTTCCTGCAGGTTGTCAGCCATGGTCTCAGCGCCCCCCGGCCGGTGGGGCGGGAAGTTGGGCGAGGGTCAGCGAGCAGTTGCGCATGGGGTTCTCCTGAAGAGGCATGGACGCCTGAATGAGCGAGCTAGAGCCAGGCTAGGCGCAGGTGCACTCGAAAAGCGCAGTTGACTGCAGTCAATGAGCATTTTCGGGTGCCCCTGCAACGCCGCCTGGCCGACGCGCAGCCATTCAGCAGGGGGCCTTGTTTTCGATCAGACAGTTACCGCCATCCACCACCAGCACTTCGCCGGTGATGTAGCTGCTTTCCGGCGAGGCGAGGAAGGCCACCGCCGCCGCCACTTCCTCCGGGCGGCCCGCGCGGCCGAGCGGCGTGTATTGGGCGGCGTGCTGCTCTTCCGCGGTGCTCGAACCGGTGGCGATCCAGCCCGGCGCCACGCTGTTGACGGTGATGCCCTGTTTGGCCACCTCCAGTGCCAGGCCCATGCTCATGCCGAGCATGCCGGCCTTGGCCGCGCTGTAGGCGGCCTCGCCGGGGTTGCTGCCGCGGGTGCCGGTGGTCGAGCTGATGTTGACGATGCGCCCGTAGCCGCGCGCCTGCATGCCGGCCAGCACGCCGCGGCTGAGCAGGAAGGCGCTGGTCAGGTTGCGCCCGAGCGACAGCTGCCAGGTCGCCAGGTCCATCGCCGCCAGCGCGGCGAACGGCTCGGGGCTGCCCTGCATGGCCATGCCGGCGTTGTTGACCAGGATGTCGACCCGGCCCCACTGCTGCTCGGCCCACTCGACCAGGGCGCCGACCTGCTGCTCGGCGGTCAGGTCGGCCGGCCGTGCGCGTGCTTCAATTCCCTCAGCGAGCAGTTCGGCGGCGCGCTGTTCGACCCGCGCGCTGCTGGCGGTGAGCAACAGACGCACGCCCTGGCGCCCGAGACGGCGGGCGATGGCCATGCCGATGCCCTGCTCGCTGCCGACCCCACTGATCAACGCTACTTGTCCGCGCATTTCCATTTTCTTCACCATCTGTGATCACAAACATGAAGTAACTGTACAGGAATACCGTTCAATACACAGATCTTGACTTATTTGTGATCACAAATGACGATGTGCGGAAATTCGAACGAGGTGTTCAACATGACCGCCAGTGGTATCGCCGCAGCTGCCGTGGAAGCCTTCGCCGCCCGTGAACGGCAGCGCTTCCTGGAGCAGAACCCAAAATCCGTCGCCCTCGCCGAGCGCGCCCGTCACTCGCTGTTCGGCGGCGTGCCGATGCACTGGATGGCCGACTGGTCGACGCCCAGCCCGCTGTTCGTCGAACGCGCCAAGGGCGCGCGCTTCTATGACGTCGACGGCCACGAATACATCGACTTCTGCCTCGGCGATACCGGCACCATGTTCGGCCACTCGCCCGACCCGATCGCCCGGGCCATCGCCGAACAGGCGGGCAGCGGCCTGACCACCATGCTCCCCGGCGAGGACGCGGTGGTCGCCGGCGAGCTGCTGGCCGCGCGCTTCGGCCTGCCCTACTGGCAGGTCACCGCCACCGCCACCGACTCCAACCGCTACGTGCTGCGCTGGGCGCGGGCGATCACCCAGCGCAAGACCCTGCTGGTGTTCGACGGCTGCTACCACGGCACCGTCGACGACGTCATGGTGCGCTGCCGCGACGGCGCGACCGTGCACCGCTCCGGGCTGGTCGGCCAGGCCTACGACCTGACCCAGTACAGCCGCGCGATCCCGTTCAACGACATCCAAGCGCTGGAGGCCGCGCTGGCCCAGGGCGACGTCTGCGCGCTGCTGTGCGAGCCGGCGATGACCAACATCGGCATGGTCCTGCCCGAGCCCGGTTTCATGCAGCAGTGCCGCGAGCTGACGCGCAAGTACGGCGCGCTGCTGATCATCGACGAGACCCACACCATCTCCACCGATATCGGCGGCTGCACCAAGCTGTGGGGCCTCGAGCCGGACTTCTTCGTGGTCGGCAAGCCGATCGCCGGCGGCGTGCCCTGCGGCATCTTCGGCTGCAGCGCGGCGATGGCCGAGGCCATGCAGCAGGCCCGACAGCAGGCCAGCGCAGGCAGCCAGGGCCACGGCCACAGCGGCATGGGCACCACCTTGTCGGCCAACGCCCTGGCCATGCACTGCATGCGCGCCAACCTCGAACAGGTGATGACCCAGGCCGCCTACGACCACATGCTGCCGCTGGCCAAGCGCCTGGCCGATGGCTTCCGCGGGCTGATCGCCAAACACGACCTGCAGTGGTCGGTGACCGAGCTGGGCGCGCGCAGCGAGTTCCAGTTCTGCCCGGTTTCACCGAAGACCGGCGCCGACGCCGAGGCGGCGTTCCACGACGAGCTGCAGATGGCCCTGCACCTGTACCTGATCAACCGCGGCATCCTGATCACGCCGTTCCACAACATGACCCTGTGCTGCCCGGACACCAGCGCCGCCGACGTCGACCGCCTGATCGCCACCCTCGACCAGGCGCTCGCCGAGCTGCTGGCGATTCCCGGCGCGCGCCTGAACCGCTGATCGTTCCCACGCTCTGCGTGGGAATGCAGCTCCAGACGCTCTGCGTCTGCGGGGCGCGGAGCGCCCCCGGGTGGGTTCCCACGCCGGAGCGTGGGACCATCAATGCCTTCCACCCTCTCCCCCGGCCCCTCTCCCATAAATGGGCGAGGGGAGAAAACCACAGGACCCCCACCATGCACTTCGCCGATATCCAGGAAGCCCGCGATTTCCTCGCCCAGCACCCCGAGGTGCGCAGCCTCGAGCTGTTCCTCATCGACGCCAACGGCGTGCCGCGCGGCAAGCTGTTGCACCGCGACGAGCTGCTGGCCATCTACGAGAACGGCCGGCCGCTGCCCAGCTCGATCCTGGCCCTGACCATCCAGGGCGAGGACGTCGAGGACACCGGCCTGGTCTGGGAAGTCGCCGACGCCGACTGCTGGACCTACCCGCTGCCCGGCAGCCTGTGCCTGCAACCCTGGCGCGCCACGCCGACCGGCCAGCTGCAGGTGAGCATGCACCCGAGCCAGGGCCTGCCGGCCAGCCCGGCCGATCCGCGGCATGTGCTGGTCAAGGTGATCGACGCGTTGAAGGCCGACGGCTATCACCCGGTGATGGCGGTCGAGCTGGAGTTCTACCTGCTGGACAAGGCCCGCGACGCCAACGGCCGCCCGCAACCGGCCGTGCAGATGAACGGCGTGCGCCCGCAGGCGCCGCAGGTCTACGGCGTGCTCGAACTGGAGCAGCAGCAGGCCTTCCTCGACGACCTCTACGCCGCCTGCGAGGCCCAGGGTCTGCCGGTGCGCACGGCGATCTCCGAGTACGCCCCCGGCCAGCTCGAGCTGACCCTCGAGCACCGCTTCGACGCGTTGCAGGCGGTCGACGAAGGCGTGCGCTACAAGCGCCTGGTCAAGGGCGTGGCCAACAAGCACGGGCTGCAGGCCTGCTTCATGGCCAAGCCGTTCGGCGACCTGGCCGGCAGCGGCCTGCATATGCACGTCAGCCTGGCCGACGCCGATGGCAACAACCTCTATGCCAGCGACGATCCGCAGGGCACGCCGCTGCTCAGACATTCCATCGGCGGCATGCTGGCGACCCTGCTCGACGCGCTGGCGATCTTCTGCCCCAACGCCAACTCGTTCCGCCGCTTCCAGGCCAACAGCTACGCGCCGCTGGCCAAGAGCTGGGGGGTCAACAACCGCACCGTGTCGCTGCGCGTGCCGGGCGGCCCGGCCCACAGCCGGCACATCGAGCATCGCATCTGCGGCGCCGACGCCAACCCCTACCTGGCCGCCGCGGCGATCCTCGCCGGCATCCACCTGGGTATTCGCGAACAGCTCGACCCGGGCGCGCCGATCACCGGCAACGGCTACGCCCAGGCCAGCGAATTCCTGCCCACCGACTGGCTCACCGCCCTGCGCGCGCTGGAGCAGTCGGCCTGGGCCAAGGAGGCCTTGGGCGAGGAATTCCTCAAGGTGTTCCTGGCCATCAAGCAGACCGAATACCGCCAGTTCATGGCCGAGGTCGGCGAGCAGGACTGGCGCTGGTACCTGACTCACGCCTGAACTTCGCCGCCGGCAGCGGTCGAAACCCACAGCGGCGCGCGGCAGGGGCCAACCCTCGCCGCGCGCCGAACTCAGTTTGTCGTGATGCCTGGCGCTAGCCGGCATTGTTCATCGGGAGAACCACCATGAGCCAACCCGTAGTACTGATCACCGGCGCCGCCGGCGGCCTCGGCCGCGCCCTGGCACACCGCTTCCACCAGGGCAACTGGCGGCTGGCGGTGACCGACCAGAACGCCGCCGGCCTGGCCCAGCTCGGCCATGAGCTGCCCCTGGCCGCCAGCCTGCCCGCCGACCTGCGCACGGCCGAGGCCTGCCGCGATCTGGTCGGCCGCGTGCTCGGCCATACCGGGCGACTGGATGCCCTGATCAACGCCGCCGGGGTGTGGCGCGAGGGCCCGGTGGACGCCTTCAGCGAGGCGGACTTCGATCTGGTCATGGGGGTCAACCTCAAGGCGCCGTTCTTCATGTGCGCGGCGGCGATTCCCCATCTCAAGGACAGCCACGGCGCCATCGTCAATATCTCCAGCGACGCCGGTCGCCAGGGCAACCAGAACGCCGCCGCTTACTGCGCCAGCAAGGGCGGCCTGACCCTGCTGAGCAAGACCCTGGCGCTGGACCTCGCCCCCCACGGCGTGCGCTGCAACACGGTGTCGCCCGGCGACATCGACACGCCGATGCTCAACTTCCAGGCCGAGCAGTATGGCGACGGCAACCCGCGCGCCTACTATCAAAACCTGCTGGCCAAGTACCCGCAGGGGGTGAAGGCGCGCTTCGTCCAGCCGAGCGAGGTGGCCGAACTGGTGTACTTCCTCTGCCAACCGCACGCCGCCGCCATCACCGGCGCCGACCTGGCCATCGACTTCGGCCTGTCCGCCGGCAAGTGATACCGCTCGCCCCCTTCAACGTCTGCGGGTAGCGACTGGCCTGACGAGCCGGGCCCGCTCCGCGACGGTGCACCGGGGGCCGCAACAGGGCAGGAGCGCTCCGCTGCAACGCCGCGGGCTGCCAGGGTTGCCTGTACAGGCCCGATTTAGCCGCTGACCGGTGCGGCCGCGCTACGGCCCGGTGCAGCGGCCGCAAACTTGCATAGCCAGGTGCGCTGGCACGGCGAAGAGCACAAGCAGCACCTATAACCCTCGGGACCGCAAGCGCCAGCACATAACTTATCCGCCTATGAGAAGCGCATGGAACTTGGAACCAACAAACTGTCGATGACCGTGCTGATGACCCCGGACAAGGCCAACTTCTCAGGCAACGTGCACGGCGGCACCCTGCTCAAGTACCTCGACGAGGTCGCCTACGCCTGCGCCAGCCGCTATGCCGGCAGCTACGTGGTGACCCTGTCGGTGGACCAGGTGGTGTTCCGCGAGCCGATCCACGTCGGCGAGCTGGTCACCTTCCTCGCCGCGGTCAACTACACCGGGCGCACCTCGATGGAGATCGGCATCAAGGTGGTCACCGAGAACATCCAGGAGCGCTCGGTGCGCCACACTAACAGCTGCTTCTTCACCATGGTCGCCCTCGACGACCAGGGCAAACCCACGCCAGTGCCGCCGCTGCAGCCGCAGAGCGCCGACGAGCGCCGCCGTTACAGCCAGGCCCAGCAGCGACGGGCGCTGCGCCAGGAGCTGGAACGGCGCTATCGCGATATTCGCGGCGAAGCCTGAGGTCGCCACCGCCGCGCTGCCCCAGCACGAACACATCCTGTAAGAAAATCAATGGCTTGTATTCACCTGGCGGGCACGCTCGCGGCCTTAGAATGGCATCTCGATGCGCTCTGCCCGTGATCCGGGCGCGGCCGCGCTGCCTCCCCTCCAGCGCGCTTCCCGCCGTCGGCGCCCCTAGGGTCGTGCCAACCGGTCTAGGCTGAATCTGCACCGCCCGCCCATCGCCCCATGGGAGATTCGATGCCCCATCACACGCCCCTGATCGCCACCATCGCCGTCGGCTTCGTCCTGGCCTATCTGCTCGGCGCCCTCGCCACCCGCCTGCGCCTGTCGCCGCTGGTGGGCTATCTGCTCGCCGGCATCCTGGTCGGCCCCTTCACCCCCGGCTTCGTCGCCGACAAGGCACTGGCCCACGAACTCTCCGAGATCGGCGTGATGCTGCTGATGTTCGGCGTCGGCCTGCACTTCTCGCTGAAGGACCTGATGGCGGTCAAGCACATCGCGATTCCCGGCGCGCTGGTGCAGATCGCCGTCGCCACCCTGCTCGGCATGGGCCTGGCCTGGACCCTCGACTGGAGCCTGGGTGCCGGCCTGGTGTTCGGCCTGGCGCTGTCGGTGGCCAGCACCGTGGTGCTGCTGCGCGCGCTGGAGGAACGCCAGCTGCTCGACAGCCGGCGCGGCAAGATCGCCATCGGCTGGCTGATCGTCGAGGACCTGGTGATGGTGCTCACCCTGGTGCTGCTGCCGGCGCTGGCCGGGGTGCTCGGCGGCGAGGCGCAGGGCGGCGCCGAGGCCGGCGCGTGGCTGCCGCTGCTGAGCACCCTGGGCAAGGTCAGCCTGTTCATCGCCCTGATGGTGCTGGTCGGCCGCCGGCTGCTGCCCTGGCTGCTCGAACGCACCGCCGGCAGCGGCTCGCGCGAGCTGTTCACCCTGGCGGTGCTGGCCATCGCCATGGGCGTCGCCTACTTCGCCGCCCAGGTGTTCGACGTGTCGTTCGCCCTCGGCGCCTTCTTCGCCGGCATGATGCTCAATGAGTCGGAGCACAACCACCGCGCCGCCGAGGACTCGCAGGCGCTGCGCGATGCCTTCGCGGTACTGTTCTTCGTCGCCGTCGGCATGCTGTTCGACCCGTCGATCCTGCTCCAGCAGCCGCTGGCGGTGCTGGCCACCTTCCTGATCATAGTGTTCGGCAAGTCGCTCGCCGCGCTGGCCATCGTGCGCGCCTTCGGCAAGCCGCTGAGCACCGCGCTGACCATCTCCGCCAGCCTGGCGCAGATCGGCGAGTTCTCCTTCATCCTGGTGGCGCTGGGCGTCGGCCTCGGCCTGCTGCCGGAGGCCGGCCGCGACCTGATCCTCGCCGGGGCGATCCTGTCGATCCTGGTCAACCCGCTGTGCTTCGGCCTGATCGACCGCCTGCAGCCCTGGCTCGACCGCCGCGAGCGCACGGCGCCGGCCGACGCCTCGGGCAGCGCCGAGGCGGCCGACGACATTCCGGCGATCCACGCAACCGAGCACGCCATCCTGATCGGCCACGGCCGCGTCGGCAGCCGCATCAGCCTGCGGCTGCACGAGGAAGGCGTGCCGCTGGTGATCATCGAGGACAACCGCGCGCGCGCCCAGGAACTGCGCGAGGAAGGCTTCAGCGTGGTGATCGGCAATGCCGCCAGCACTCAGGTGCTGGAACTGGCCAAGGTCGCTGCCGCGCGCTGGCTGCTAATCGCCATCCCCAATGCCCTGGAGGCCGGGCAGATCGCCGTGCATGCGCGCGCCGCCAACCCCGGCCTGGACATCATCGCCCGCGCGCATTTCGACGCCGAGGTCGAGTACCTCAGCGAGCACGCCGCCGATCTGGTGGTGATGGGCGAACGCGAGATCGCCCGGGTGATGTTCGCCCGCCTCGGCCTGAACAGCCCGCAGCAGCGGGCGCCGGGCTCTTCGGCGGCGTGATGCGGGCGTCGCGCGGACCTGGGTGCGCAGCCTACAGTTCGCCGTGTCGAAACAGTCCGCCCTACAGCCGCGCGGCGGCGAAGCGCACCCGCGGGTGGCCGATGCGCTCCTGGGCGCGCACCAGTTCCAGCTCGTAGCTGGCGCAGGCCTGGGTCTCCAGCAGCACCTCATGCACCGCCGCGGCGCCGAACTCGAAGGCCGTGCACCAGTCGTCACCGAGCAGCACGCGGCCGAGGAACAGCGCCGAGGTGAGGTCGCCGACGCCCACCGGCTGACGCGGGAAGGCCAGCAGCGGCCGGCGCAGATGCCAGCTGGCCTGGGCCGTGACCAGCAGCATCTCGAAGCAGTCGGCGGCCTTGCCCGGATAGTCCAGATGCTTGACCAGCACCGCCTGCGGCCCGCGCGCCAGCAGCGCGCGGGCCATGCTCTCGCAGTCGCGCAGGGAGCTCGGCGCGCGGCCGGCGAAGCTGTCCAGCTCGAGCTGGTTGGGGCAGAGAAAATCCGCCGCCGCCAGCGCTTCCTCGAGCAGGAACTCGCTGACGTCCGGGGCGACGCTGCAACCCTTCTGCGGGTGGCCCATGACCGGATCGCAGAGGTACAGGGCGCGCGGGTTGGCCGCCTTGATCCGCGCCACGCCGGCGAGAATCGCCCGCCCCTGCGCCGCGCTGCCGAGGTAGCCGGAGATCACCCCGTCGCAGCGGCCCAGCTCGCCGATCGCGGCGATGCCCTCGACCAGCGCCGGAATCTGCTCCGCCGCCAGCGCCTCGCCGGCCCACTGGCCGTACTGGGTATGGTTGGAGAACTGCACGGTGTTCAGCGCCCAGACGTTGACGCCGAGGCGCTGCAGAGGGAACACCGCGGCGTCGTTGCCGGCATGGCCGAACACCACGTGGGACTGGATGCTGAGCAGATGGGGGGTGTGTTTCATGGCGGCGTTCCGGCGGGACAGAGCTTGAGTATGGCCTAGTGGGGTAAGCTAGCCGCCCTGATGCGGGAGTCATGATGATCGGTCTGGGTGATGTGTTTCTGTTCCTGCTATTCGCCGCCGGCCTGGCCTGGTTGTGGCGCGGCCATGGCATTCGCGAACGCGCGCTGGCGCTGGCCAAGCAGCACTGCGCCAAGCTGGACATCGAGCTGCTCGACGGCAATGTCGCCCTGCGCCGCCTGGCCATGGTCCGCGATGCCCGCGGGCATAGGCGCCTGGCGCGAATCTACGGCTTCGAGTTCACCGTCACCGGCGAACAGCGCCTCTCCGGCAGCCTCAGCATGTTCGGTCGTCAGCTCGGGCGCATCGAACTGGACGCCTTCCCCATCGCCACGCCGGACGAGCCACCGGTGGCCACCCAGCAGCCGGCGGCCAAGGTGATCCAGCTGCAGGACTGGAAGCGCCGCCACGACCGCCTGGACACCTGAGCCCCGCCGCCACTCGCCCTTCAACTGCGCTGCAGGAGGAAATCCGCCGTACGCGCGGCGCTGTCCTCGGGGAACTCCTGCATGAAACAGTGCCCGCCGGCCACCTGCTGGGCGCTGACATGGCCGTTGAGGGCGGTGAGGCGCGCCACCGACTTGGCGACGAAGGGATAGGTGTGCTGGCCGTAGAAGATCCGCGTCGGCGTGGCGATCTTGCCCAGCGCCGGCCACAGGCGCTTGGGACAGGAGGCGAAGATCTCCGCCTCGCGGCTCGGCCGGCATTTCAACTCGACGCCGCCTGCGACCTCCTGCAGGGCGTATTCGACATAGGCCCACAGCGCCGCATCGGTCCAGCCCTTGTAGATGCCGCGCCCGTGCAGGTAGGCATAGGCCGCCGCGCGATCGGGCCAGCGCCGGCGGCGGGCGGCGGCGCGCTTGGCCATGCTGGTCTTGCGGTGCAGGCCGAGCACCTCGGCGAAGCTCATCACGCCGATCATCGCCGGGCTGAACAGCACCGGGTCGAGCAGCACCGCGCGCTGGAACAGCTGCGGCCGCTTGGCCAGGATCAGGCTGCTCAACACCCCGCCGAAACTGTGGCCGACGGCAAAGCGCGGCACCTCACCGAAGACGCCGCGGCCGGCCTCGAAGGCTTCCACCGCCAGCTCGGCGCTGCGATTCCAGCCGCGGAAGCGGCCGCCGTGATCGCTGTCGCCGTGGCCCTGGACATCGCCCAGCCACAGATCGAATTCGCCCGCCAGACGCTTGAGCATCGGTTCGTAGGTGCGCCCGCAGAAGCCGTTGCCATGCAGGAAATGCAGCAGCGGCTTGCCCGATGGCTCGCTGTGCCAGCCGCGCAGGGTGAAACCGAGGGAAGTGGCATGGGACCAAGGGATCAGCAGCATCGGCAAGGCCTCGAAAAGTCTGCGCGCAGTTTGGGCCATGTCATCCCGAGGGCAAAGCCCGGCGTGCTGTCGTCGCCGGCACCGCCGAATACATCGCCCTGTGGTTCAAGAGCATCGGCCTGGAAAGCGGCTTCTACTGGTACGTCACCGCCTGCATCGCCTGCTCGCTGCTGGTCTATGTGTTCATGCAGGACACCAAGACCCACTCGCAAATGGATCAGGACTGAGCCGTCCTGGCTCGGGCCCCGGCCCACGCCGGGGCCGTTTTATCCGCCGGCACCTGCCGCTGGCAGGCGCTGCCCCCGTCCGGGGCTTACCGCTTTGCCCGCCAGCGGCCGGGCGAAATCCCAAAAAATAGGGCGCCATCGGGCGCCCCAAAGTCCACGCTCAACTTTTCCGCGGTCACCGCCTGGCGCGAATGAAGCGCTCGAGCAAGGCATTCAGGCGCACCGGCTGATCCAGCGGGGTGGCATGCCCCGAGTCCTCCACCACCGCCAGTTCGGCATTGCGCAGCTGCGCCACATAGGCCTGCTTGTAGGCCAGCGGGGTGTAGTCGCGATCACCGGTGATCACCAGCAGCGGCGTGTCCACCGCCTGCACCGCCGGCAGCGCCGACCAGCCGGGGATGGCGCGCATGGCATGCAGGTAGGAGGTGCGGTCGTTGCCGACGATGCGCTGCGCCAGCAGTTCGCGCAGGCTCTGCTGCTCGGGCTTGGGAAACAGCCGGGCGGCCAGCACCCGGCCCATGGTGCGCAGGCCGAGCAGGCGAACCAGGGTCAGACGCAACCAGACCTGGCCGCGGACCCGCCAGGAGTCGAGCAGGAAACTCGGCGCACTGTTGATCACCACCGCCGCCCGCACCAGGTGCGGCTGCTCGGCGAGCAACTGGAAGGTGATCATGCCGCCCATGGAGATGCCCACCAGGATGCATGGCTGAATGCCCATGGCGCGGATGAAATCCGCCACGTCCGCCGCCAGGTCGGCCATGCTCACCGGCGCGCGCAGTGGCTCGCTGTGGCCATGGCCGCGCAGATCGAGGGCATAGACCCGGCACGACTGCGCCAGATACTCGATCTGCGGCTGCCAATCGAGCAGCGATGAGCCCAGCCCGTGCAATAGCAGCACGGGGGTTCCCTGACCTTGGCAGATATACGCGAAACGCCCTCCGGGCAAGTTCAGATAATCCATTGCTTAATTCTTCCTTTGCTTAATCGAATGACAATAAAAGAGCGCGCCACGAATAATCCCGGCATATAACCAGTCATCTATTCACTAATAGTCTTTAAACTTCTTTTAATGTCTGCGCGGTTATTTGCCTTGCCCCGGTAAAAAACCTAGAATCGGCCAGCGCCTATTCGAGAATCGATCATGTACAACATCCCCAATCCCACTCAGGTACGTAGCCAGCAGGCGCTGGAACGCTTCATGAATATTGCCGCCGAACTGCTGGCCAATAACCGCTTCGAAGAAACCGGGATTTCCCAGATCGCCCAACTCGCCGAATCCTCGGTCGGCACCTTCTACCGCCTGCTCGGCGACAAGGACGTGCTGCTGTATGCCGTGCACGAGCGCTTCGTCGCCCGCAGCCACGCCAGCATCGATGCCCTGATCGACGAGCTCAAGCGCACCGACCAGCCGCTGGACGTGCAGATCGAAAGCTTCATCCACGGCGTGGTTCGGCTGTTCGCCAGCAGCGAGGGCCTGCTCCGCGCATTGATCCGGCGCAGCTCCGCCGATCTGCAATTTCGCGAACGCTTCCACCAGCTCAACGCCTACATCGGCCAGGCCTTCGGCCGCATCGTGCTCAGTCGACTGACCGAACTCGGTCATCCGCACCCGGAACAGGCAGCCGATCTCAGCGCTCATCTGCTCCTCGCTAGCATGAACTACTTCACCCTGGTTGGAACTTTGGGCGCGACCCCCCGGGAAGTTATTCCCGGGGAACTTTCCCGGTTGATCTGTAACTATCTCGAAGTTCCGAAAAGTTAACGCCGGCCATCCCGCCTAAGTTGCGCTGGAGTGAAGTCAGAAGGCTTCAGCGCAATCCCGAACTGGTCTGCCGGTTCTTCGTTCGACATTATGCCGATGACATAACGACCACCAATCAGGTCGTATACGGCGTCGCCCCTGGTCCACACCAGCGGCTGGTCGTAGAGGTTGATGGTGTAGGACTCGCCGAGACGCCAGAGCATGTCGCGGTTGTCGTAATGATCGGCGACCAGGATCTGATAGCTGTCCTCGTCGAAATACAGGTCGCGCTGCTTGTACTGATGGCGCTGGCCGGCCTTCAGCGTCGCGCGCACATGCCAGACGCGGTGCAGCTCATAACGCAGCAGGTCGGGATTGACGTGGCCACGCTGGACGATGTCGCTGTACTTGTTGGTCTTCGCGGCGAAGCGGTAGCTGTTGTACGGCACATACAGCTCCTGCTTGCCCACCAGTTGCCAGTCGTACTTGTCCGGCGCGCCGGAGAACATATCGAAGTTGTCGGTGGTGCGCATGCCTTCCGAGGCGGTGCCGGGCGAGTCGTAGGCGACGTTCGGCGTGCGCCGCACGCGGCGCTGGCCGGTGGCGTAGAGCCAGGCCAGGCGCGGCTCCTTGACCTGGTTGACGGTCTCGTGCACCAGCAGTTCGGTGCCGGCCAGGCGCGCCGGCGCCAGCACCGACTGACGGAAGTAGAAGAGGATGTTGCTGTTGGCCTTGCTGGAGTCGCCGGCGTCCTGGTTGAACAGGAACAGGTCCTCGATGCGCGTGATGAAGTAGTCACCCGCGGCCTGCGGCACCGCCTGGGCGTAGTAGCGCTTGACGCTGTCGCCGCGGTAGCGCACCAGGTGGTTCCACAGTACTTCCAGGCCGGACTGCGGGATCGGGAAGGGCGTGGCGACCTTGAAGTCGGCGATGCCGTTACCGCTCTCGATCAGCTTGGCCGACCCGGCGTTGGCCTTGATCGCGGCGTAGACCTTGTCCGGGTACGAGGCCGAACGGTGGCTCGGATAGACCGGCAGCGTCCAGGTGTCTGGATAGCGCTTGAGCATGGCCAGCTGGCCGGCGCTCAGGTGCTCCTTGTACTGCGCGGCGTTGGCATGGCTGATGGTGAACAGCGGCTGGTCGACGGCGTAGGGGTCGCGGTAGCCGACCGCCGGGTCGAAGGCATCGGCGCGCCGGGCCAGGCCACCGTCCCAGGCGGGAATGGTGCCGGCGGCGTTGCCGGCCTTCTCGGCACCCAGCGGAGTCAGGTCCCGGCCGAGCCGCGCGGCCTGGTCGGCGCCGACCTGTGCGTGCGCCAGCGAGGCGGCCAGCAGGGTGGCGACCAGCAGGCCGCCGTGCAGAAGTTCCGATCTGAACATGGCGTTGTCTCTCTCAGAAGCTGTATTTGATGTTGAGGCTGAGGAAATCGCGATCCGTGCGCTTGTTCGACAGACCGCCACCGCTGTAGCCGACGTATTTGGCGCCCACGGCCAACGACTCCTTGTAGATCGCATCGATGCCCAGCGAGTAGCTCTGCGCTTCCTCGTCCAGACCGTTGGTGAGCTGCGGCGCCACGCCGTTGATGCTGTATTGGTAGCTGACGTTGGGCGACAGGGTCAGCAGATTGAAGACGTTGGTGTAGTTGAGCTGCAGGCTGGCCTGGGCGCCGGTGGCGCTGCTGGTGGCCTCGTAGTAGTCGATGTCCGACTCCAGGCCCTGGACGCGGCTGGCGACGAACTCGGAGAGCAGGGTCGCCGAATCGGAACCGAGCAGGCCATTGAAGTTGTAGATCGCCGACAGCGAGGCCTGGGCCATGTCCTTCTCGCGGTAGCCGTCCAGCCGCGTGCCGACCGGTATCCCCGCGAGGTTGCCGAGCAGCGCGGTGGGCAGGTACTCGTTGAGGCCGAGGGCGATCGGCGTATCCGGCCGATAGCTCAGCTCGCCGGCCAGCGACAGGCCGTTGAAGATGCTGTCGCCGCCGATCGAGGTGTTGAAGCTGATGCCATACAGGTCGCGCTTCTCCAGGTATTCGGCGTAGTAGCGCGAGCTGCTGGCATCCGGCAGCACACCGACCACCGGCAGCCGCACCGGCTTGCCCACGGTCAGGCCAATCATCGGCACCTGCATGTTGTAGCGCAGGTAGTACAGGCCCAGCTCGGTGTCGTTCAGCTGCGGGACGTACCAACGCAGGGCCGCGCCGTACTGCGCGGAGTCGTCGCCGTCGACGTCCTGGGCGCGCGGGATGAAGGTGGTCGGCAGGTAGCCCTTGAGCAGGCTGTTCAGGCCGCCGGCCGGCAGGCGGTTGGCGAAGGCCTGGGCGGCGTCCGGATTGTCGAAGGCCAGGCCGCGGGTGAGCGGCTCCTGCAGCGGCGGCACCGACAGGTAGTTGCAGCCTTCGCCGAGCACGTCGAGGGTCGAGTAGTAGGTGCCGCAGGGGTCGATCTTCGAGGCTTCCCAGGCCTTGCCAGGCTGCCAGTAGCCTTCGATGCTGAGGTTGTCGCGCAGCTCGTAGGAGGCGTAGGTCATGAAGGTCGGCATGTAGGCCTCCTTCACCTCCGAGCCCGGCGCGCGCAGGGCGTTGATGTCCACCGGGTTGGTGGCGCCGATGCCGTTCTGATAGAACAGGCTCTCGCCCCAGTTAATCACCTGGCGGCCGAGGCGGGCGTTGAGGGCGCGCTCGTTGAGGGTCCAGCTGCCGAAGACGAAGGCATCGAGCAGATCGGCGCTGGAACCGGCCTCGTCGAGACCGGCATCGCTGATCTGCCGGTGGCGGCGCTCGTCGTCCTCCAGCTCGAAGTCGCGGAAGGCGCGGCCGCGGACGAAGATCCCGTAGTCGTCCTGATAGCGCAGGTCCAGCTCGGAGACGATCTTCGCCACTTCGGAGAACAGCTCGCCCTTCTTGAAGTTGAGGTCGCCGTCGTCGGAGTTGATCAGCGCCGCGTTGGCGCCGGTGCCGCCATTGGCGCGGGCAATCAGCTTGCGGTCCTGGCCTTCCATGCGGTAACTGACGCCGTAGGACAGGGTGGTGTCGAGAGATGTCGCCCAGTCGCCCGAACGCACCTGAAACGCCTGCGCCGAGCCGAACGGCAAGGTGCCCAGTAGAGCCAGACCGGCGAATGCCAGGCCTCTTCCGTGGTTTACCACGATGACCTCCAGTTGTTGTTTTTATCGGAATCGGAACATCGATTCCGTAATAATTTAATTGAGGTCGCTAAACCTGGCAAGCCCGTACCAGAAAACTTTTTCTTCACCTCTGCCAAACGCTCAGGCCAAGTCGTCTAGCCAGGACGTTCCAGCCTTCCGAGGCTGATTTCAATTTCTGCAAGCCCCGCCCTTCGTGACTTTCACCCACTTGACGGAATCGGAATTCCAGTTTCTATTTGCTCTGCGGTATCACAACAACAATGGAGAAACCCGCTATGTTCACTGCCCGAACTGCCCGCTTCGGCGTGCTTCTGCTCCTCGCGCTGCTCAGCCAACCGAGCTGGGCCGACTCCCGCTGCAGCGAGCGCGCCAAGAGCCTGCTGCTGCCGGCGAAAGTCAGCTGCAGTTATCAATCCACCTGGATCGACTCCGGCCTGGTCGGCCAGCGCAAGGTCATCTATCAAACCCCGTTGGGCACCCCGCCGGCCGGCGGCTGGCCGGTGGCGCTGGTCTACCAGGGCTCGTTCTTCCCGCTCAACGACTTCACCTACTACAGCAACCTGCCGTTCGGCGGTTACTACGAAGGCAAGCTGGTGCAGACCCTGCTCAACAACGGTTACGCGGTGGTGGCCCCCAGCGCCCCGGCCGACCTGTTCTGGCAGACCAACATCCCCGGCCCGGCGCAAGCCTACGAGCTGAGCACCGATTTCGACTTCCTCGGCAATGTGCTGGACGCCATCGCCGCCGGCCATTTCGGCCCGCTCAACAGCCAGCGCCAGTACGCCACCGGCATCTCCAGCGGCGGCTACAACACCAGCCGCATGGCGGTGTCCTTCCCCGGCCTCTTCAAGGCCCTGGCGATCCAGTCCGGATCCTACGCCACCTGCAGCGGACCGCTGTGCGTGGTGCCGGCGGAGCTGCCCGCCGACCATCCGCCGACCCTGTTCCTGCACGGCTTCGTCGACGCCACCGTGCCCTGGTGGAGCATGGACCTGTACTACGACCGCCTGCTCTACCAAGGCATCGAAACCGAGCGCTACACCGAGCCACTGGGCGGTCACGAATGGTTCGCCGCCTCGCCGGGCAAGGTGCTGGCCTGGTTCAGCGCTCACCCCTGAGCCCGACACGGGCGGCCACAGGTCGCCCCGCAGCATCTGCCGCGGCCGGCACGAGTCGCCGCGCCACATCCCTGGAGTCCCCATGCCGCACCTATTGCTCCGGCTGCTGGGCGGTGCCGCTCTAGCGCTGTTCTGCGGTGCCCTCGGCGCCAGTCAAGGCGACACCCGGTCGGCCCATCTGCGACAGCTGCAACTGAACCTACTGGGCTCGCTCGGCGACTTCTACCTGCTCTACGGCATCGACGCCGATCCGGCACTCGGCCGCTCCATCGCCCACCACCTGGAGCTGGCCGAGCTTCAGCTCAGTCAGATCGAAGTCGCCGTCCCCGGCGCGGCAGCCGCGCTGGTCGGTCTGCGCCAGCAGTGGCGAGCCTACCGCCAACTGCTGACCGCGCTGAGTCGCGAGGCGCAGCGGCAGACCACCCTGGAGGGCCGCGCGTTCACCGAGCTGATCCAGCTCAACGAGCAGTTGCTGGCCGCATGCGCCACGCTGCAATCCGCCTCGCCGCCGGGACCTGATCCGACCGCTGGCGACGACGGCCTCGAGTTGCAGTTGCAGCGCCTCGCCACCAGCTATATCGCCTACAACATTGGTGCCAACAGCCTGGCTGGCGATGGCACGGAGATCGACCGGATGGCCGTGCAGGTCGATGCCGGCCTCGCCGCGCTGCTTGCCAGGCCCGCCCAGGACGAGGAGCAGCGGCGCCTGCAGGAAACGATCCGCAGCAAATGGCGCTATATCGAGCCAGCCCTGCGGCACTACCAGAAGAGCGCGGTGCCGAGCCTGGTGCGCCACTACAGCGCTCGCATCATCGCCGACCTCGAACGGCTGCAGAGCGGCACTCGTTAACGGGCGGCAGGCACCAGACCAACCACTACGGGTCGAGGCGGCAGGCCAACATTCCGGCCTGCAACGCCGCTGCATCCTGCGCCTCGGCGAAGATCAGCTCCAGGCGCGAGTCCTTGCGCCATTCGCTGTTACGCCAATGAATGGGCTCGCCGTCCAGGGCATTGGCCGACAGCCAGCCGGGGTTGCAGTGCAGCACCAGCTTGGCGCGGCGCCAGGGCAGAGTGGCCAGCCACTGTTGCACGCGCAGCAGTTCGAAGCGCTGGCTGGGGTGCCAGCGCCAACCGATGCTCCAGCCCTCGGCCTGGGCCTGGATCTGGCAGATCGGTTCGCCCGGATCGCGCCACAGCGCCGGCAGCGGCGCCGTGCCGTTGGGCAGAGGCGTATCCGCCGCCTGGCCGGCCTGCGCGGCATGCCCGGGCAGCGCGCTGAACGGCAGCCGGCCCTGGCTGGTCCAGCGCAGCGGCAGGTCCGGCAGGCCGGCGGCCAGCCGTGCGCGGGTCGCCGCGTCGAGGTGTTCGGCCTTGTTCAGCAACAGCAGGCCGGCCTCGGCCAACGCCGCCTGCTGGCTGGCCGGCAGCGCCTGACCGCCGGCCAGGGCGGCGGCATCCAGCACCAGCACCGGCGGCTGCACGGCCAGCACTTGCGCCCATGGCGGTTCGCGCAACTGGCGCAGCAGTTCGGCGGGGTGGCCGAGGCCGGACGGTTCGATCAGCAGGCGGTCGGGCCTGGCCTGGCGCAGCAGCCGACCCAAGCCCACCTGGAACGGCGCGCCGTTGACGCAGCACAGGCAGCCGCCGGCCACTTCGCCGAGGGCGATGCCGTCCGCCGCGGTGCTCAGCAGCGCCGCGTCCAGGCCGATCTGGCCGAACTCGTTGATCAGCACCGCCCAGCGCTCGTGCGCCGGCTTCTGCGCCAGCAGCTGGCGGATCAGGCTGGTCTTGCCGGCGCCCAACGGGCCGGCGATCAGGTGGGTGGGGATATGCTTCAACATCTGCCTATGCTGCGGCTTGTAGGGGGGTGCAGGAAAGCCCTAGAGTGCGGCGCATCGATTGACGGAGATGGCTCATGCGTTACTGGTTCGCCCTATTGTGTTCTGCCCTGCCGCTGCTGGCCCACGGCGAAGCCTGCGTGGTGCACAGCCAGGGCGATCGCCTCGACGTCAAGGTCTGCCAGCAGAACCAGAGCATCCCGCCGCAGCTGTTTCGCGACGGCTTCTGCCAGCCGCAATTGAAAGGCCAGAAGGTCGCGGTCGAGTTCGTCGCGCAATGCCCAGGCGGCTCCTTCGGCGTCTGCCGCAACGCCCAGGTGTCCAACCAGCCCTACCGCCAGGACATCCACTACTACGGCGTGAGCAGCGACGCCAACTACCTCAAGCCCTACTGCGAGCGGCAGAGCAAGGGCGTGTGGATGGCGCGCTAGGCAGGCCGCCCTACGCCAGCCAATCCAGGGTCAGCATCAGCCGGCGTTCGCCGGCCGCCGGCTGCGGCGAACGGTGGATGATCCCGCGCCCCTCGTTACCTAGCCACTTCTCGCCCTTGAACAAGGCCACCGCGCCCGTCGCGAGCTGCTCGATGCCGGCCGCGTCCTGCGGTTCGGCGGCCGGCGCGCCGAGTCGCGCGCGGGCCATCGCCCCCTCGCGCAACCATTGGCTGCCCGCCCCGGCATAGCTGGTGATCAGCCGCAGCGGCACATGGTCGACGTGAAAACGCGGGCACATAGTCTTATCCAGCACGCGCAAACGCAGGCCGATGCGCCGGGCATCGAGCAGGCAGGCGTAGGCGCGCAGCAGCCAGGCGATATCGGCGACGAAACCGGCGTAGCCGTCGAGATCGGCATAAGCATCGGCCAGCCCGCGCAGGTTCGGTTCGGCCTGCGCATGCGCCAGCTCCAGGGTCATGGACTGCGCCAGCGGCTCGCCGAGCGCCACCAGCATGGCGGCGAAGCGCTGGACATGCAGCGGCAAGCGGCGCTGCCAGACGGCCAGGTTGACGCCATCGGCCAGCGCCTCGGCGAGTATCGCCGGGGTGTCGCCCAGCACCTGGCGCGGCACGGGAGACAGCTTATACGCGAGCATCAGGCCGCCTCGACATGCCAGGGACCGAAGGGGTCGGGCAACCGTTGCCAACGTTGCGCGCCCAGCGCCATTTCCGCGTCGTCCAGCAGGCAGGCATCGAGATCGGCGTTAAGCCGGGCGAAATCCATGTGCTGGCCGATAAACACCAGCTCCTGGCGGCAGTCGCCGGTCTGTTGGTCCCAGTGCCGCATGATCGCCTGCAGACCTTCCTCATCCTCCGGCCACTGGCTCTTTTCCACGAAACGCCACCAGCGCCCGGCCAGACCATGGCGCATCAGGCCGCCGGCCTGCGACCAGCTGCCGGCTTGCCGATGCTTGCTGGCCAGCCAGAAGAAACCCTTGGAGCGCAGCAGGCGGCCATTGCGCCATTCGCGGTTGAGGAAGTCGAAGAACCGCTGCGGATGAAAGGGCCGGCGCGCGCGGTAAACGCTCGAGGCGATGCCGTATTCCTCGGTTTCCGCTACATGCTCGCCGCGCAACTCCTTGAGCCAGCCCGGCGCCTGGGCGGCCCGGTCGAAATCGAAACGGCCGGTGTCGAGAATCGTCGTCAGCGGCACCCGCCCCATCAGCATCGGCAGGATTTCCGCCGCGGCATTGAGGCGGCGCAGGATGCCGATCAGTTCCTCGCGTTCGGCGGTGGCAATCAGGTCGATCTTGCTGATCAGGATCACGTCGGCAAATTCCACCTGCTCGATCAACAACTCGCTGATCGAGCGCTGATCCTCCTCGCCGAGGCTTTCGCCCCGGCTGGCCAGGCTTTGCGCCTCTTGGTAGTCGCGCAGGAAGTGCACGCCGTCGACCACCGTCACCAGGGTGTCCAGGCGTGCCAGGTCGGACAGGCTGCGACCCTGTTCGTCGCGGAAGGTGAAGGTCTCCGCCACCGGCAGCGGCTCGGAAATGCCGGTGGACTCGATCAGCAGGTAATCGAAGCGCCCCTCCGCCGCCAGGCGGCTGACCTCTTCCAGCAGATCCTCGCGCAGGGTGCAGCAGATGCAGCCGTTGCTCATCTCGACGAGCTTTTCCTCGGCGCGATTGAGGCTGACATCGCGCTGGACTTCGCTGCCATCGATGTTGATCTCGCTCATATCGTTGACGATCACCGCCACCCGGCGGTGCTCGCGGTTCTTTAGCACATGGTTGAGCAGGGTGCTCTTGCCGGCGCCGAGAAAGCCGGACAGCACGGTGACGGGAAGACGTTTGTCCATCGGGGATCCTCAACTCTCACGCAGATGTTTTTCACGTTGTTCCTGGCGCTGCTTGGCGTCGATGCCCAGGCTCGCGGTGGGCCGCAGCAGCAGCCGGCGCAGCCCGATCGCTTCACCGCTCTGTGCACACCAGCCGTATTCGCCACGGGCCAGGCGTTGCAGGGCCTGGTCGATCTTGTCCAACAGCTTCTTCTGCCGTTCCAGCAGACGCAGTTGCCGCTGCCGCTGCTCCTCGGCGCTGCCCAGGTCATTCGCGTCGCTGCTGAGGTCCTGCTCGCGCAGCTGCCTGAACTCGGCGTCGATCTGCGCCTGCAGCTCGCGACGCTGGGCGCGCAACAGGGCATGGAAGAACGCCTGCTGGGCAGCGTTCATGTAACAGTTGGAGGGCTGGGCCAGCAGTTCTACTGCGGTCATGGGCGTTCGCATCGGCAGTTTCTTATCTTACGTTATACTATAACAATTGATATCAACCAATCTTTTCCACAAGCCGCCGATGAACACCGGGGGCCTGCGATCACTACCTGAAATTCATCATCGTGAACGCTATCTGCATTGCCTTGCCGTTGCGTGCGGACGGATAGGGTTTCACGTGGAACAGACTTGCCCCCGGCCGCCAGATGCGCTCAGCTAGGCTGTGAAGGTCTGGAGAGGAAAAGGTTGACCATGGAGTTCGGTATTCCCCACCTGTTCGGTTATCTGATCGCACTGACCCACGTGCTCGGCGTGGTGGCGGCCATCCATGCGGTACTCAGCGTGCGCACCGCGCAGGGCGCGATCGCCTGGGCCATTGCCCTGCTGTTCATGCCCTACCTGACCCTGCTGCCCTATCTGGTGTTCGGCCGCAGCACCTTCGATGCCTATATCCAGGCCCGCCGCCAGGCCAACCGTGAGATGCAGCTGGCCATGGCCGACCTGAACTGGCGGCCGTGGATCGAGGAAGCCCAGGCGGCGCAGCGCTCGGAGTATTTCGGCAGCTTGCGCGCCCTGCCACGCCTGAGCCCGATGCCCCTGCTGGCCAACAACCAGGTGCGCCTGCTGATCGATGGCGAAGCCACCTTCGCGGCGATCTTCGCCGCCATCGCCAGCGCACGGAAGGTGGTGCTGGTGCAGTTCTTCATCGTCCACGACGACCAACTCGGCCGCCGCCTGCAGCAGCTGCTGCTCGAACGCGCCGCCGCCGGCGTGGAGGTCTACCTGCTCTACGACGGCATCGGCAGTCATGCCCTGCCGAGCCACTACAGCGAACGCCTGCGCGCCGGCGGCGTGCAGGTACGCACCTTCGCCACCCGCCGCGGGCTGCTCAACCGCTTCCAGGTCAACTTCCGCAACCACCGCAAGATCGTGGTGGTCGACGGCGAACGCGGCTTCGTCGGCGGCCACAATGTCGGCGACGAATACCTCGGCCGCCAACCGCCGCTGGCGCCCTGGCGCGACACCCATATCGAGTTGCAGGGGCCGGTGCTCGCCTGCCTGCAGGAATCCTTTGCCGAAGACTGGTTCTGGGCGACGCGACAGTTGCCGCCGCTGATTCTGCCGGCGGCCTACCCCAGCCGCGGCATGCTCTGCCAAGTGCTGGTCAGCGGCCCGGCGGATGCCCAGGAGACCTGCTCGCTGTTCTTCGCCGAGGCGATCCACGCCGCCCGGCGGCGCGTCTGGATCACCACGCCCTACTTCATCCCCGACGAGGCGGTGTTCGCCGCCCTGCGCCTGGCGGTCATGCGTGGCGTCGACGTGCGCATCCTGCTGCCCGCGCGCCCCGATCACCGCGTGGTGTATGCCGCCTCTAGCCTGTATGCGTTCGAGGCCCTGCGCGCCGGGGTGCGGATCTTCCGTTATCAGCCGGGCTTCCTGCACCAGAAGGTGCTGTTGATCGACGCCGACACCAGCGCCATCGGCAGTGCCAACCTGGACAACCGTTCGTTCCGGCTGAATTTCGAGATCATGCTGCTGACCTTCGACAGCACCTTCTCCGGCGAGGTGCAGCGCATGCTGGAAGAGGATTTCAGCCATGCGCACGAACTGGCTGCCGGCGACGATCAGCAGATCGCCCGCCTGCGCCAGCTGGGTATGCGCGTGGCACGGCTGATTTCGCCGATTCTATAGAGCGAAACCACGGGCACCCGCGCGCGGGTGCCCGTCAGCGCTCAGCGATAGAGGTCGGCACGGGTCCAGGGCAGCTGGTGGGAGCCATCCGCCAGCGGTTTCACCGCGAGGATCTGATGCAGGTTGATCCAGCCGTGGGCGAAGGCATAGGCGCAGCCGGCCAGGTACAGGCGCCAGATGCGCAGGCTCTGCGCCTCCACCAGCTGCGCCGCTTCGGCCAGACGGTTCTCCAGGCGCTCGCTCCAGAACTCCAGGGTGCGCGCGTAATGCAGACGCAGGCTTTCGACATCCACCACTTCCAGGCCGGCGCCACTGAGATCGGCGACCATCCTGGCCAGGTGCGGCAGTTCGCCATGGGGGAACACGTAGCGATCGATGAACTCGCCGGCACCACGGCCGACCGGGCGGCCATCGGTGTACTTGGAGGTGATGCCGTGGTTCATCACCAGGCCGCCGGGACGTACCGCATCGAACAGCCGCTGGCAGTAGGTCGGCAGGTTGATATGGCCGACATGTTCGAACATGCCGACGCTGACCACCTTGTCGTAGCGGCCATCGCGCGGCAGATCGCGATAGTCGCGCAACTCCAGCTCGACCCGGCCCTCCAGCCCCTCGTCCTTGACGCGCTGGCGCCCTAGGGCCAGCTGTTCCTTGCTGAGGGTGATGCCATGCACCTGCACGCCGAACTCACGGGCGGCGAAGCGCGCCAGCCCGCCCCAGCCACAACCGACATCCAGCAAGCGCTCACCCGGTTGCAGGCGCAGCTTGCGGCACAGGTGGCGGAGCTTGGCCTGCTGGGCCTGGTCGAGATCCTCCGCGCCGGTCTCGAAATAGGCGCAGGAGTAGACCATCTCGCGGTCCAGCCACAGCGCGTAGAAGTCGTTGGACAGGTCGTAGTGGTAGGAAATCGCCGCCGCATCGGTGGCCTTGGCGTGCGCCCGCCGTTTCGGCGCAGCGCCGCCGCCCTCGCCGATCAGCGCCTGACTGAGGGCATCGCCGAGGCGGATCACCTCACGGATCGGCCCTTCCAGGCCAAGCTTGCCCTCGACATAGGCACCGCCCAGGGCAGACAGGCTGGGATGGGCGAATTGCGCGACCATGCTCGGGTCATGCAATACCAGGGTGACGCTCGGGTCGGGGCCGAGATCGAGTTCATGGCCATCCCATAGGCGCAGCCGCAAAGGCAGCTGAATTCCGCGTAGGGCCGCCAGGAGTTGCGCCAGCATAGGAACCCCCTGTTCGGGAAAACATACTGCAAAGCGTAGTCCAGCACGCGATCAACTCAACAGTCCTTGTCTATGACCGTGATTTGACCGATCTATCGCAATCCGTACGTCCGCGGAACAAAAGGCAGGCACCAGCCAGCTGCTGTGCTGGCTGTGAACTTGCGGAATAAAGTCTGTCCGGCTCTGCCGTCGCAAAGCCAGGAAATCTGGGGATCGCGCCGGATTGACTGGAAATCGAAAAACTGTCGGGCCTGGTAAAAAGGACTGCTTCGAGGAGCGCACAGGGTTAAAACTGTCGGAAGGGCGCAAAGCCCGACATCAGTTCATTTTTCTGAATAGTCATTGCGCTCGATGAAGGCGAGCAGATGTTCATTCCCGTCCTGGATGTCGGTGCAGATGGCCGCCCTCGCCGCGAGGCCGTCGCCTTTCTTCAAGGCGTCAAGGACCTCCCAGTGGTGCTCGATGGCAATCCGCTCGGAGAAGTTGTGGTATGCCAGCGCGATCAGGGGCCCGGTCCGCATCCACAGACTGTCGAGGAAGCCTCGCAACATTGGCATGGCGGCGATCTCGGCGAGTGCAAAGTGGAAGGCCTGGTTGAGCTTGAGCGCCGCGACGAAGTCACCCCGCTTTATCGCCTGCAAATTGGCGTTGATGTTGTCTTCCAGCATCACCAATTCCTCTGCCATCGCACGCTTGGCCGCGGTTTCTGCTGCCAGGCCTTCCAGCGCGAGGCGGATGCTTCGAATCTCCAGATATTGCTCTTTGCTGAGCACCGGCACGCGGATGTCCTTCGGCGTCTTCAGCACCAACGCCTGCTCCTTGGCCAGTTGCAGGATGGCATCGCGAACCGGGGTGACGCTGGTGCCTAGCTGCTGCGCCAGGTCGCGGATGCGCAGCTTGTCGTCAGGCTTGAAGCGGCCGGTGATCAGCGCCTCGCGCAACAGCGCGTACACGCTGCTGCCCAGGTAGGAATGGTTGAGGCCTTCGATCGGGTAGTTCATGCGCACTCGTCAGGGTTCTGGCGCGGCGGCGCCCGGCAATCGTCACTAGCGAATGATCGTCGTTGCCGGACGCGATTGCCAGCGCGCTACACGTGCTGGCCGCCGTTGACGTGGATTTCCGCGCCATTCACGTAGGACGCACCATTGGTGCAGAGGAAATGGATCAGCGAGGCGACCTCCTCCGGCATGCCCAGGCGACGCATGGGAATGTCGCGCTCGACGATCAGTTCGGTGCCTGAAGAGAGGATCGCGGTGTCGATCTCCCCCGGCGCGATGGCGTTGACGCGCACGCCGTGGCGGCCGAAGTCGTAGGCCATTTCCCGGGTCAGCGCCGCCAGGGCGGCCTTGGACGAGGCATAGGCGACGCCGGCGAAAGGATGTACCCGCGACCCGGCGATGGAGGTGACGTTGATGATGGTGCCCCGCGCCGCCTTCAGCTCCTCGAACAAGCCGCGGGCGAGCAACGCGGTGGAGAACAGATTGACGTTGAACACCCGCAGCCACGTCGCATAGTCGCTCTCCAGCACGCCCAGCCGGCCGCCGGCCGCCGACTTGGGCGAGATGCCGGCATTGTTCACCAGCGCGTGTAGCGGGCCGCCCAGCTTCTCGCGGATCAGCGGCAGGCTACGCTCGACGCTTTCGATGTCTTCCAGGTCCAGGTGGATGTGGTTCTGCTGCCCTTCGGCCCAGGGGCATTCAGCACCCCAGTCCTGGCGCGAAGCGGTGAACACCCGCCAGCCGGCGGCATTGAAATGCTTCACCGTGGCGTGTCCGATTCCGCGGCTGGCGCCGGTGAGTAGCAACGTCTTGGGACCGTTCATGATCGATTCCATCCTCTGCAGGGGCTGAGCCGTGAATGAATGCCGAACGGATAATGGCGCAAAACTCCTGAAAATAATACATGATGCATCATGTATTAAAAGATGATTGAATACCGTCTCCTACCCATGACAACAACAAGGAAACGGAGGACATCGCATGCACAAGCCCTATCCCTCGAGACGACGCTATTCGTCGGGTTCGTCCCCATGACCTTTCGGGAACGGTCCGGCTCCCCAGCCCGAGTCGAAACCGCCCCACTCTTCAAGCTGCCCCCTGTACCTCGGAACACCCTGGTTCACCAAGGAGCATTCGCATGTTCAAGAAAGTCGCAGCATTGATGTTGCTGGCCGGCGCCGCCGTCCAGGTCCACGCAGCCGACACGCTTACCGTGGTGTCGTTCGGCGGCGATAACAAGCAGGCCCAGGAAAAGGCTTTCTACCAACCCTTCTCGACGCAGAACAAAGTCACCGTCCAGGCCGCCGAGTACAACGGCGAGATGGCCAAGATCAAGGTGATGGCCGATACCGGCCAAACCAGCTGGGACGTGGTCGAAGTCGAGTCCCCGGAGCTGATGCGTGGCTGCAGCGAGGGTCTGTTCGAACCACTGGACTGGTCCAGGCTGGGCAAGCGCGAAGACTTCCTCGACGCGGCGGTGAGCGACTGCGGCGTCGGCATCTTCATCTGGTCCACCCTGCTCACCTATGACGCCAGCAAACTGGCTCAGGCGCCCACGAGCTGGGCAGACTTCTGGGACACCAAGCGCTTTCCCGGCAAGCGCGGCCTGCGCCGTGGCGCCAAATTCACCCTGGAATTCGCTTTGCTCGCCGATGGCGTGAAGCTGGATGACCTGTACGAGGTGCTTGGCACGAAGGAAGGCGTGGACCGGGCATTCCGCAAGCTCGACCAGATCAAGCCCGACATCCAGTGGTGGGAGGCCGGCGCGCAACCGCTTCAATGGCTGGCCGCCGGAGACGTGGTGATGACCTCGGCGTACAACGGCCGCGTCACCACCGCGCAGCAGGAAGGCCTGCCGTTCGCCATGCAGTGGAACGGTAGCCTGTACGACCTCGACCACTGGGCCATCGTCAAGGGCAGCAAGAACAAGGCGCTGGCCGAGCGATTCATCGCGCTGGCCAACAGCCCCGAGCACCAGAAGGTCTTTGCCGAGGCGATTCCCTATGGCCCGACCAACACCCATACGCTCAATCTGATCGACCCGGCGATCCGTTCCAAGCTCCCCACCGCGCCGCAAAACCTCGAGCACGCGCGGGCCACGGACACGGAATTCTGGATCGACCATGGCGAGGAACTGGAACAACGCTTCAACGCCTGGGCCAGCAAGTAACCCGGCAAGCCCGCCCGGCACCGCCGGGTGGGCTGTTCATGCATGATCCGATGGAGTTTTCCGCAGTGTCCCTGAATACCGCCCCCGTCCACGACCACCTGCTGGAAGTCGCGCCGGCGCACGTCAGCCTCGAGCAGGCTGCCACCATCGCCGCCGAACGCTTCGGCCTTCATGGCGCCACGCACCGTCTCGCTGGCGAACGCGATCTGAACTTCCGTATCGCCGACGCGGACGGCGTGACGCGTCTGCTCAAGCTGTCCCACCCGCTGGAAGATCCGCAGGTAGTGGATTTCCAGAACAGCGCGCTGCGGCACATTCAGCGCGCCGACCCGGACCTGCCGGTGCAACGCGTCTTCCCGGCGCTGGACGGGTTCTACCAGCTATCCGTGGAGGTTGACGGCCAATTGATGCTTGCACGCCTGATGTCCTTCGTCGATGGACTACCACTGCATCGCGTCGCTGAGCGCAGCCCGGTCCTTCGGCGAAACCTGGGTGACGCCCTGGGCCGCCTCGACCGGGCGCTGCAGGATTTCAGCCACCCCGCGTCCGGCCATGAATTGCTCTGGGACATGAAGCATGCCTCGCGCCTTCGTCGCCTGCTTCCGCATATCGACGAGGTGGACAAGCGCGCCCTGGTGGAGCGCTTCCTCGATAATTTCGAGCAACAGGCCCTGCCCCACTTTCCGAAACTGCGGGCGCAGGTAATCCACAACGATCTCAACCCGCACAACGTCATAGTCGACGAGCGGCATCCCGAGCGAATACGCAACATCCTCGACTTCGGCGACATGGTGCACGCGCCGCTGGTCAACGACCTGGCGGTCGCCGCGGCCTACCAACTGGGTGGCGTCGACGACCCCCTGTCACCGGCGGCCGAGTTCGTCGCCGCCTATCATCGCCGCAATCCGCTGCTGCCGGACGAGCAGGCGATCCTCGCGGACCTGATTGCCACTCGCCTGGTGATGACCCTGTGCATCACGGCCTGGCGCGCCAGCCTGCACCCTGAGAACCGCGACTACATCCTGCGCAATACCGATCACGCCTGGCAGAGCCTGCAGGGGCTGGCCGGCTTGTCCCGTCTCCAGGCCCAGGAGCAGCTCGCCAAGGCCTGCCAAGAGGAATCGCACGCATGAGCATGATCAACGGATTCAGCCCGGCCGACGCCGAACGCCTGGACGAACAGGAAAGGTGCCTGATCGAGCGCCGCGAACGCCTGCTCGGCCCGGCCTACCGGCTGTTCTACGAGCGCCCGCTGCACACGGTGCGCGGCGAAGGCGTCTGGCTCTACGACGCGCAGGGCCGGCGCTACCTGGACGCTTATAACAACGTGGCCTCGGTCGGCCATTGCCACCCACGCGTGGTGGAAGCGATCTGCACTCAGGCCGCGCACCTCAATACCCACACGCGCTATCTGCAGGAAGGCATCCTCGATTACGCCGAACAGTTGCTGGCAACCTTCTCCGCCGGCCTCGACCGGGTAATGTTCACCTGCACCGGCAGCGAGGCCAACGACCTGGCCCTGCGCATCGCCCGTCACTTCACCGGCGGAGAAGGTGTGATCATCACCCGATTCGCCTATCACGGCGTCACCGGGGACATCTCGGAGCTTTCGCCGTCCCTCGGCAACGGCATCACCCTGCCCGCCCACGCGCGTACCGTGCGCGCGCCGGACGCCTATCGGCTAGGCGCCGAGAACGTCGCGGCGACGTTCGCCGCCGACGTGCGCGCCGCCATCGCCGACCTGCGCGCCCATGGCATCAAACCCGCCGCACTGCTCCTTGACGGTATCTTCGCCAGCGATGGCGTTTTCGCCGATCCCGCCGGTTTCCTCGCCGAAGCGGTGGCTGCCGCTCGCGCCGAAGGGCTGCTCTACATCGCCGACGAAGTCCAGTCCGGATTTGCCCGCACCGGTTCGACCATGTGGGGTTTCCAGCGACACGCCGTGCAGCCGGACATCGTCACCCTGGGCAAGCCCATGGGTAACGGCCAGCCCATCGCCGGGGTGGTGGCACGGGCGGAGGTGATCGAAAGTTTTGGCCGTAGCGTGCGCTACTTCAATACCTTCGGCGGGAACCCTGTCTCCTGCGCCGCTGCCAAGGCGGTGCTGGACATCATCCAGGAGGAAGGCCTGCAACAGCGCTCGGCGGAGCTTGGCGGCTATCTGCTGCAGGGTTTACGCCGCCTCGCCGAACGCCACGAGCTGATCGGCGACGTGCGCGGAGCGGGGATGTTTTTCGGTATCGAACTGGTCAGCGACCGGGAGACCAAAGAGCCGGCGCCGTTGGCCACCCGACGCATCGTCAACGACTTGCGTGAGCGCGGCGTTCTGATCAGCGCCGCAGGCCCTCGGGAGAACATCCTCAAGATCCGTCCGCTTCTGGCTTTCGAGAAGGAGCATGCCGACCTTATGCTTGAGGCTCTGGATCAAGCACTCGGTGCTGGTACCTATTGAAAAGCTGAGGTTGGATCAACCTGGAATAAGGTCAAGGGAGGGGCTGCCAGGGACAGCGCTCAGTCACGCTCTCCCCGACAGTTCATGTTCCGGCCCAACAGTCTTCATTCCTGAAGACCACTGGCGCGGGGGGAGGCCGACGTTATTCCACGGTCACCGATTTCGCCAGGTTGCGCGGCTGGTCGACGTCGGTGCCCTTGAGCACGGCCACATGGTAGGACAGCAGCTGCAACGGGATGGTGTAGAGGATCGGTGCCAGCGCATCGCAGATATGCGGCACCGCCAGCACGTGGGTACCCTCGCCGTTGCCCAGGCCGGCCTGCTGGTCGGCGAAGACGATCAGTTGGCCGCCACGTGCGCGCACTTCCTGCAGGTTGGACTTGAGCTTCTCCAGCAGCTCGTTGTTGGGCGCCACGGTGACCACTGGCATGTCGCTGTCGACCAGCGCCAGCGGCCCGTGCTTGAGCTCGCCGGCCGGATAGGCCTCGGCGTGGATGTAGGAGATCTCCTTGAGCTTCAGCGCACCTTCCAACGCCACCGGGTATTGCGCGCCGCGGCCGAGGAACAGGGTATGGTGCTTCTCGGCGAACAGCTCGGCAATTTTCTCCACCGCCTTGTCCAATGCCAGCGCCTCGTCCAGGCGGCTCGGTAGGCGGCGCAGTTCGTCCACCAGTTCGGCCTCGAGCGCCGCAGCCAAGCTGCCGCGCACCCGGCCGAGAGCCAGGGTCAGCAGCATCAGGGCGACTAGCTGGGTGGTGAAGGCCTTGGTCGAGGCCACGCCGATCTCCGGCCCGGCCTGGGTCAGCAAGGTCAAGTCCGACTCGCGCACCAACGAGCTGATGCCAACGTTACAGATCGCCAGGCTGGCGAGATAGCGCCCGTCTGTTGCAGAACGCGCCTTGCCATTGCGCAGGGCGGCGAGGGTATCGGCGGTCTCGCCGGACTGGGAAATGCTGACGAACAGGGTATCTGGCTGCACCACCACCTTGCGGTAGCGGAACTCGCTGGCCACCTCGACCTGGCAGGGGATCCCCGCCAGCTCCTCGAGCCAATAACGGGCGACCATGCCGGCGTGATAGCTGGTGCCGCAGGCGACGATCTGCACATTGCGCACCTTGGCGAACAGTTCCGCCGCCTGCGGACCGAACGCCTCCACCAGCACATGATCGGCACCCAAGCGGCCTTCCAGGGTGCGCTGCACCACCTGCGGCTGCTCGTGGATCTCCTTCAGCATGAAGTGCCGGTAGGCCCCCTTGTCGGCGGCTTCGGCGCCGTCGCGATACTGCACCTGCTCACGTTGCACCGGCTGCCCGGCGACGTCCCAGATCTGTACGCCGTCGCGGTGGATTTCGGCGATATCGCCTTCCTCCAGGTACATGAAGCGGTCAGTCACCTGCCTTAGAGCAAGCTGATCGGAAGCGAGGAAGTTTTCGCCATGCCCCAAGCCGATCACCAGCGGGCTGCCGCTGCGGGCGGCGAGCAGGCGGTCCGGCTGCTTGGCGCTGATCACCGCCAGGCCGTAAGCGCCGTGCAGTTCGGCGACCACCGCCTTGAGGGCGACGGTGAGATCGCCGAGCTCCTGCAACTTGTGCTCCAGCAGGTGGACGATGACCTCGGTGTCGGTATCCGAGCTAAACACGTAGCCCAGACCCTTGAGGCGTTCACGCAAGGCCTCATGGTTTTCGATGATGCCGTTGTGCACCACCGCCAGATCATGCCCGGAGAAATGCGGGTGGGCATTGCGCTCGCTGGGCGCACCGTGGGTGGCCCAGCGGGTGTGGGCGATGCCCAACTGGCCGGCCAGCGGTTCGTCGGCCAGGGCCTGCTCCAGTTCGCTGACCTTGCCCACGCGGCGACACCGCTCCAATAGCCCGGCGTTGCTGAATACCGCCAGCCCGGCGCTGTCGTAGCCGCGGTATTCCAGACGCTTGAGGCCCTCGACCAGGATCGCGGTGATGTTGCGCTCGGCGATGGCGCCAACGATGCCACACATAGAAGTCTCCTTAGCAGTTCAGGCCGCGGCGCAGATCAGCTTGATGCCGCGGGCGAGGATATGTTCGCGCGCCGCTTCGGGCAGGCGCTCATCGGTGATCAGGGTATGGATGCTGCTCCAGGGCAGTTCCAGGTTGGGAATCTTGCGACCGAACTTGTCGGCCTCGACCATGACTATGACTTCGCGGGCAACTTCCGCCATCACCCGCGACAGGCCGAGCAGCTCGTTGAAGGTGGTGGTGCCGCGCTGCAGATCGATGCCATCGGCGCCGATGAACAGTTGGTCGAAATCGTAGGAGCGCAGCACCTGTTCGGCGACTTGGCCCTGGAACGATTCGGAATGCGGGTCCCAGGTGCCGCCGGTCATCAGCAGTACCGGCTCGTGTTCCAGCTCGCTGAGGGCGGTGGCCACATTCAGCGAATTGGTCATCACCACCAGCCCGGGCTTGTGGCCCAGTTCGGGAATCATCGCCGCCGTGGTGCTGCCGCTGTCGATGATGATCCGCGCATGTTCGCGGATGCAGACCACCGCCGCGCGGGCGATGGCCAGCTTGTAACGCGACACCGGCTGGCTGCTGTCGCTGATCAGTTCCTGCGGCATCGGCACCGCGCCGCCGTAGCGGCGCAGCAGCAGGCCATGGGTTTCCAGCGCGGCCAGATCCTTGCGAATCGTAACTTCCGAAGTGGCGAAGCGTTTCGCCAACTCATCCACGCTGACCTCGCCCTGCTCCGCGAGGAGCGCAAGAATCGCATGGCGCCGCTGAGGGGTGTTGCGCTTCGACATGGACTAAGTTTCGATTCGAAAGATAATTGCGCAAATCAAAACCTAACGAAGCTTTTGCGTCAAGCCCATAAAAGACCAAAGGCGGCCGTGGCCGCCTTTGGTCAACGCATGTTCGCCTTACTTCTTGCTCTTCAGCGGGCGCTGCCAGCCGTCGATATTGCGCTGCTTGGCCCGGCCGATGGCCAGGCTCTGCGCCGGCACATCCTGGGTCACGGTGGAGCCGGCACCGGTGGTGCTGCCAGCGCCGATGGTCAGCGGCGCCACCAGCGAATTGTTCGAACCGATGAAGACTTCGTCACCCAACACGGTCCGGTGCTTGTTGGCGCCGTCGTAGTTGCAGGTGATGGTACCGGCGCCGATATTGCAGTTGGCGCCGATCTCGGCATCGCCCAAGTAGGTCAGATGGCCAGCCTTGGAGCCCTCGCCGAGACGGGCATTCTTGACCTCGACGAAGTTGCCGACATGTGCCTTGGCCCCCAGCACCGTGCCCGGACGCAGGCGCGCGAACGGCCCGCAGTCGGCACCCTCGCCCAGCTCGGCGCCGTCCAAGTGACTGTTGGCCTTGACCACCGCCCCCCGGCGCAAGGTGCTGTTGCGGATCACGCAATTGGGGCCGATCTCGACGTTGTCCTCGATCACCACCCGACCTTCGAGGATCACGTTGACGTCGATCAGTACATCGCGGCCGACCGTCACCTCGCCGCGCACATCGAACCGCGCCGGATCGCGCAGCGTCACACCCGCGGCCATCAGCCGGCGCGCGGCACGCTGCTGGTAATGGCGCTCAAGCTCGGCCAACTGGATGCGGTCATTGGCGCCCTGCACTTCCATGGCGTCGTGCGCCTGTTCGGTGGCGACCACCAAACCATCGGCCACCGCCATGGCGATCACGTCGGTGAGGTAATACTCGCCCTGGACGTTGTCGTTCGACAGGCGTGCCAGCCACTCGGCCAGACGCTTGCCAGGCACTGCGAGAATGCCGGTATTGCCCTCGCGGATCGCCCGTTGCGCAGGGGTAGCATCCTTGTGCTCGACGATCGCCGTCACCACCCCGTTGGCATCGCGAAGGATGCGGCCGTAGCCGGTCGGGTCGGGCAACTCGACGGTGAGCAGGGCCAGTTGCTGCGGACCGACCTTGGCCAGCAGGCGTTCCAGGGTTGCCGCTTCGATCAGCGGTACATCGCCGTACAGGATCAGCACCCGTTCGGCGCTCAAGCCCGGCAGCGCCTGGGCCACGGCATGGCCGGTGCCCAGCTGTTCGGCTTGCAGAACAAAACTCAAGTCATCCGCCGCCAGCCGCTCGCGCACCTGCTCGGCGCCATGGCCGATCACCACATGGATATCCTGCGGCTGCAGCTGCCGCGCCGTATCAAGCACATGACCGAGCATGGATTTACCGGCCAGCGGATGCAGCACTTTCGGCAGCGCTGAACGCATGCGGGTGCCCTGGCCGGCGGCGAGAATAACGATATCGAGGGACATAGCGATAGATCCTGAACAGCCCAAGCGGGGCGGAATTGCAGAAAAGCAAAAGGGTAGCCAAGGCTACCCTTTTACTGGTTCGCGATGAAGACTGCGGCTTAGCCGCCGAACTTCCTGCGCACCTGCTGAAGCGTGCGCAGCTGCGCTGCGGCCTCGGCCAGACGCGCCGCGGCGGAACCGTAGTCAAACTCGGCACCTTTGCTGTGCAGAGCCTTCTCGGCATCCTTCAGCGCCTGCTGGGCGGAGGCTTCATCCAGATCGGCAGCACGGGTCACGGTATCGGCCAGGACCTTCACCATGTTCGGCTGCACTTCGAGGAAACCGCCGGAGATGTAGAACACCTCCTGCTCGCCACCTTGCTTGACCAGACGAATCGGGCCCGGCTTGAGATCGGTGATCAGCGGCGCGTGGCCCGGAGCGATGCCCAGATCACCCAGGTTACCGTGCGCAATCACCATCTCGACCAGACCGGAGAAGATCTCCGCTTCGGCGCTGACGATATCGCAATGGACAGTAATAGCCATACCTTTACCTCAGGTCAGCGCCCGTTGCCGGGCGCTCCAGGGTTAGAGTTTCTTCGCTTTCTCGATGGCTTCTTCGATGCCGCCGACCATGTAGAACGCCTGCTCCGGCAGGTGGTCGTATTCACCGTTGAGGATGCCCTTGAAGCCAGCGATGGTGTCCTTCAGCGACACGTATTTGCCCGGCGAACCGGTGAATACTTCGGCCACGAAGAACGGCTGGGACAGGAAGCGCTGGATCTTCCGCGCACGGGATACCAGCTGCTTGTCGGCTTCCGACAGTTCGTCCATACCGAGGATCGCGATGATGTCCTTCAGCTCTTTGTAGCGCTGCAGAACATACTGTACGCCACGCGCGGTGTCGTAGTGATCCTGACCGATCACCAGCGGGTCGAGCTGGCGCGAGGTGGAGTCCAGCGGATCGACGGCCGGGTAGATGCCCAGCGAAGCGATGTCACGGGACAGTACCACGGTAGCGTCCAAGTGGGCGAAGGTAGTCGCCGGCGACGGGTCGGTCAGGTCGTCCGCAGGTACGTAGACGGCCTGGATCGAGGTGATCGAACCGGTCTTGGTGGAGGTGATGCGCTCTTGCAGAACGCCCATTTCCTCGGCCAGGGTCGGCTGATAACCCACTGCGGACGGCATACGGCCCAGCAGCGCGGATACTTCGGTACCGGCCAGGGTGTAACGGTAGATGTTGTCGACGAACAACAGAACGTCACGACCTTCGTCCCGGAACTTCTCGGCCATGGTCAGGCCGGTCAGGGCCACGCGCAGACGGTTGCCTGGCGGCTCGTTCATCTGGCCGTAAACCAGAGCCACTTTGTCGAGAACATTGGAGTCCTTCATCTCGTGGTAGAAGTCGTTACCCTCACGAGTACGCTCACCCACCCCGGCGAACACGGAATAACCGCTGTGTTCGATGGCGATGTTACGGATCAGCTCCATCATGTTTACGGTCTTGCCGACACCGGCACCACCGAACAGACCGACTTTACCGCCCTTGGCGAACGGGCAGACCAGGTCGATAACCTTGATGCCGGTTTCCAGCAGTTCGTTGGAGCTCGATTGCTCGGCATAGGTCGGTGCAGGGCGGTGGATTTCCCACTGCTCTTCTTCGCCGATAGGACCGGCTTCGTCGATCGGGTTGCCCAGCACGTCCATGATCCGGCCCAGGGTCGCTTTACCGACCGGCACAGAGATGGCCTTGCCAGTGCTGCTGATCTCCAGGCCACGCTTGAGGCCTTCGGTCGAACCCATTGCGATGGTACGTACCACGCCGTCGCCCAGCTGCTGCTGGACTTCCAGGGTGGTTTCAGCGCCTTGTACTTTCAGCGCCTCGTAGACGTTCGGCACCTGGTCACGCGGGAATTCCACGTCGATAACGGCGCCGATGATTTGAACGATACGTCCGCTACTCATATCTGGTTCCTCTGAATATTTGAACCGTTCTTAAACCGCGGCAGCGCCGCCGACGATTTCCGAAATTTCTTGGGTGATCGCTGCCTGACGCGCCTTGTTGTAGACCAGCTGCAATTCGCTGATCAGGTCACCGGCGTTGTCGGTGGCGTTCTTCATCGCGATCATCCGCGCAGCCTGTTCGGCTGCGTTGTTCTCAACCACCGCCTGGTATACCTGCGATTCCACGTAGCGCACCATCAGGCCGTCGAGCAGCTGTTTGGCGTCGGGCTCGTAGAGGTAGTCCCAGTGGTGCTTGAGCTCTTCATCCGGAGTCGCCACCAGCGGAACCAGCTGCTCCACTGTCGGCTTTTGCGTCATGGTATTGATGAACTTGTTCGAGACCACGGACAGACGATCGATGCGACCTTCGAGGTAGGCATCGAGCATCACCTTGACGCTGCCGATCAGATCATTGATCGACGGTTCCTCGCCCAGGTGACTGATCGCAGCAACGACATTGCCACCAAAGTTGCGGAAGAACGCCGCACCCTTGCTGCCAATCACGCAGAGATCAACCTCTACGCCTTGCTCGCGATTGCTCGCCATGTCCTTGACCAGAGCCTTGAACAGGTTGGTATTCAGACCACCGCACAGACCACGGTCGGAACTCACCACGATATAACCGGCGCGCTTGACTTCACGCTCGACCATGAACGGGTGACGGTATTCCGGGTTGGCGTTGGCCAGATGACCAATCACCTGGCGGATACGCTCCGCGTAGGGACGGCCGGCCGCCATGCGCAGTTGAGCCCTGCGCATCTTGCTGACCGCCACCTTTTCCATGGCGCTGGTGATCTTCTGCGTGCTTTTGATGCTCGCAATCTTGCTGCGAATCTCTTTTGCGCCTGCCATGTAACACCTATCGGGTTAGCAGGCGGGGATCTTGCGACCCCCGCTGCGGCTTACCAGGTTTGGGTGGCCTTGAACTTCTCGATACCGGCTTTCAGCTGGCCATCGATGTCGTCATTGAAGTCACCCTTCTCGTTGATCTTCGCCATCAGGGCGGCGTGATCACGGTTGAAGTAGGCGATCAGGGCCTGCTCGAAGCTGATGATCTTGGCAACTTCGATGTCCTGCAGGAAGCCGCGCTCGGCGGCATACAGCGACAGCGACATGTCGGCGATGGACATCGGCGCATACTGCTTCTGCTTCATCAGCTCGGTGACGCGCTGACCATGCTCGAGCTGCTTGCGGGTGGCTTCGTCCAGGTCGGATGCGAACTGGGCGAAGGCCGCCAGTTCACGATACTGAGCCAGAGCGGTACGGATACCACCGGAGAGCTTCTTGATGATCTTGGTCTGCGCTGCACCGCCCACACGGGATACCGAAATACCGGCGTTGACGGCCGGACGGATACCCGAGTTGAACATGGCCGATTCCAGGAAGATCTGACCGTCGGTGATCGAGATCACGTTGGTCGGAACGAACGCGGAAACGTCGCCTGCTTGGGTTTCGATGATCGGCAGAGCGGTCAGGGAGCCAGTCTTGCCCTTCACGGCGCCATTGGTGAACTTCTCGACATACTCTTCGGAAACGCGGGAAGCGCGCTCCAGCAGACGGCTGTGGAGATAGAACACGTCGCCCGGGTAGGCTTCACGGCCTGGCGGACGGCGCAGCAGCAGGGAGATCTGGCGATACGCCACGGCTTGCTTGGACAGATCGTCATAGACGATCAGCGCGTCTTCGCCGCGGTCGCGGAAGTACTCGCCCATGGTGCAGCCGGAGTACGGCGCCAGGTATTGCAGCGCGGCGGATTCGGAAGCGCTGGCAGCCACCACGATGGTGTTGGCCAGGGCGCCGTTTTCTTCCAGCTTGCGCACCACGTTGGCGATGGTCGATTGCTTCTGACCGATGGCCACGTAGACGCAGCGGATGCCGCTGTCTTTCTGGTTGATGATGGCGTCGACGGCCAGGGCAGTCTTACCGATCTGACGGTCGCCGATGATCAGCTCGCGCTGGCCACGGCCTACCGGGATCATGGCATCGACCGACTTGTAACCGGTCTGCACCGGCTGGTCGACCGACTTACGCCAGATCACGCCCGGCGCGACTTTCTCGACGGCGTCGGTGGCTTGAGCATTGATCGGGCCTTTGCCATCGATCGGGTTACCCAGGGCATCGACCACGCGGCCCAGCAGTTCCGGACCAACCGGTACTTCCAGGATGCGGCCGGTGCACTTGGCGCTCATGCCCTCGGCCAGGCCGAGGTAGCCGCCGAGCACTACCGCGCCCACGGAATCTTGCTCCAGGTTCAGCGCCATACCGTAGACGCCGCCCGGGAACTCGATCATTTCGCCGTACATTACGTCGGCCAGACCGTGGATGCGCACGATACCGTCGGACAGGCTGACGATGGTGCCTTCGTTACGGGCTTGGGAAGAGACGTCGAGTTTCTCGATACGTCCCTTGATGATTTCACTAATTTCGGAAGGATTGAGTTGCTGCATTGCTCTGCTGCCCCTTCAAACTCAAGATTTCAACGCTTCGGCCAGTTTCGCGAGCTTGCCGCGAACCGAGCCATCGATAACCAGGTCGCCGGCGCGGACCACGACACCACCGATGAGGGCGGAGTCTTCCACGACGTGCAGACGCACTTCCCGGCTGAGCCGTGCGCTGAGAACCTTGGCGAGTTTGTCTTGCTGTTCTGCGCTCAATGCGAAGGCACTGGTCACTTCCACGTCCACCGATTTTTCCTGCTCGGCCTTGTACTGCTCGAACAGCTCGGCGATTGCCGGCAACAGACCCAAACGGTCGTTCTCGGAAACCACGGAAATGAAGTTACATGCCTGGGCGTTGAACTTGTCACCACACACTTCGATAAAAGCGGTGGCCTTTTCTGTACTCGTCAGACGCGGGGCCGTGAGCACGCGCTGCATGGTGTCGTCTTGCGACACCGCTGCAGCCAGGCCGAGCATGGCTGACCAATTGGCCAGTTGCTGGTGGGCCTGAGCGTGCTCGAAGGCAGCCTTGGCGTAAGGTCGGGCCAGCGTGGTCAGTTCTGCCATGATCGCGCCCTCGCTTAAATTTCGGCTGCCAGTTTGGAAACCAGCTCCGCATGCGCGTTACGGTCGATAGTGGCGCCCAGAATCTTCTCAGCACCGCTGATCGCCAAGCCACCCAGTTGGGCCCGCAGGGCGTCTTTGACACCGTTCAGTTCCTGTTCGATCTCGGCCTGAGCCTGAGTCTTCAGGCGCTCACCTTCAACACGGGCCTGATCGCGAGCTTCGTCGACGATCTGGGTAGCGCGCTTCTTGGCTTGCTCAATGATTTCAGCTGCCTGGGTTTTGGCTTCGCGCAGTTGCTGACCCACTTTTTCGTGGGCGAGCTCCAAATCACGAGCCGCACGGCTGGCAGCGTCCAGCCCATCCGCAATCTTCTTCTGACGCTCCTGCAAAGCCGCGATGACCGGAGGCCACACGAACTTCATGCAGAACAGCACAAAGATGAAGAAGGCAACGGACTGGCCAATCAGGGTTGCATTAATGTTCACGCCAACACCTCGCTCGTTCGTTGTCCGTCAAACCAATCACTCGTAATCGAGTGATTAGCCTGCGAGTTGACCAACGAAGGGGTTCGCGAAGGTGAAGAACAGTGCGATACCAACGCCGATCATGGTCACGGCGTCCAGCAGACCAGCGACGATGAACATTTTAACTTGCAGCATCGGAACCATTTCCGGCTGACGCGCTGCGCCTTCCAGGAACTTGCCGCCCAGCAGGCCGAAACCAATGGCGGTACCCAAGGCACCCAGGCCAATCAGCAGAGCAACGGCGATCGCGGTCAGACCAACTACAGTTTCCATCTTTCCTCCCGACTTTTTATGTCGTATTGGTTAAGGTTGTTAAGGTAAAGCGGTAAAGCGAAATCAGTTCTTGCCTTTGCCCTTACGGGCCTCCACTCAAAACACCGCACCACACCCTCTTCCGCCCTTCGGGCACCTTCTCCCTGAAGGGAAAAAGTCATCGGGTGCGCTACGCGTTTTTAATGGTTATCTTCGTGCGCCAGCGACAGATAGATGATGGTCAGCACCATGAAGATGAACGCCTGCAGGGTGATGATCAGGATGTGGAACACTGCCCACGCCCACTGCAGTGCGACCCCCAGGCCACTCAGCCAGAGAATGCCTGTGCCAAACATCACGGCGATCAGGATGAACACCAGTTCGCCGGCATACATGTTGCCGAACAGACGCAGTGCCAGCGAAATCGGCTTGGCCACCAGGGTCACGAACTCCAGCAGGAAGTTGACCGGAATAAACAGCGCTTGAACGAACAGGTTTTTGCTGCTGAACGGGTGCAGGGTCAGTTCGCCGATGAAACCACCGATGCCCTTGACCTTGATGCTGTAGAAGATGATCAGCGCGAACACCGACAGGGACATGGCCAGGGTGGCATTCGGATCCGTGGTCGGCACGGCGCGGAACACCAGATGCTCATTACCGGAAATGAACGCCGCCACCTGAGGAATCCAGTCCACCGGCACCAGGTCGATGGCGTTCATCAGGAAGATCCAGACGAATATCGTCAGCGACAACGGTGCAATCAGCGGGTTACGGCCGTGGAAGGTGTCCTTGACGCTGCCGTCGACGAACTCGACCATCACTTCGACGAAGTTCTGTAGGCCACCCGGCTGACCGGAAGTGGCTTTTTTCGCCGCCCAGCGGAACAGCAGGACGAAGAGCAGGCCCAGTGCCACGGACCAGCCCAGGGTGTCCACGTGGAATGCCCAGAAGCCCATTGCTTTTGCTTGTGCTGCATCGTGGGCAAAACCCCAGTCACCAGTAGGCAGACGCCCGAAAGTCAGGTTCTGCAAGTGGTGCTGGATATAGCCCGAAGCGGTTTGTTCTGCCATGTTTGCCTCAAACGCCCTAAGGTCTCGAAAGTCTTGTACGTACCAGCAGGGGGGAGAACCAGTTGACCAGTTGGGTCAGAAGGAACACGCCGAACACCGCCAGCGCTTCCAATGGCTTCACTCCTGCAAACGTCAGTGCAAACAGCACTGCCGTGAGAATCAACTTGCCCGCCTCGCCGGCATAAAAAGACCGGACTATGGCTTGGGCAGCCCGTGCGCCGCTGAAACGGAACGCCTTGTGGGCAAAGTACAGATTGGGCAGCCAAGCAATCAGGCCGCCACACAACCCCGAGTATCCGGCGACCGGGCTGCGGAATTGCCACAACAAGGTGGCGGCCAGCAGCACAACGATCAGCTGGATAAGCAGAACCGGGAACACCGGCAGACGATGGAAGGGCAAGCGGTTGGGCGTGCGAACATCCATCAGACGGGTCCTCGGCATCAGCCTCTGGTGTCGGCCGCCTTTAAATCAACGACTTGGCATAGTTTGTGCCGACAAAATGCGCGCAGAGTATAGGGGGCGTTCCCCCCCTATTCAACTGCCTGTAGTGTTTTCCGACTCCCCGCTACAGGCTCATTTGTGTCAGCGAATGTGCGCCAGAACACCCTGCAATTCGTCCAGCGAGTTGTAGCGAATCACCAACTGGCCCTTACCTTTCTGCCCATGCTTGATCTGCACCGGAGAGCCCAGGCGCTCGGCCAGCCGCTGTTCCAGACGGGTGATGTCAGGATCGGCTTTCACCTCAGTGGCGGGTTTGTTTGGATGACTCAGCCACTGGCGAACCAGCGCCTCGGTCTGCCGTACGGTGAGACCGCGTGCGACAACGTGTCGCGCCCCTTCGACCTGCTGTTCCGCGGGCAAACCGAGCAAAGCACGGGCATGGCCCATTTCCAGGTCGCCATGGGACAGCAGGGTCTTGACCTCTTCCGGCAGGGCAATCAGGCGTAGCAGGTTGGTGATGGTCACGCGCGATTTGCCCACCGCCTCGGCGACCTGCTGCTGGGTCAGCTGGAATTCCTGCTGCAGGCGCTGCAGGGCGTTGGCTTCCTCGATGGGATTGAGGTCCTCGCGCTGGATGTTCTCGATCAGCGCCATGGCGATGGCGGCTTCGTCCGGCACTTCGCGAACCATCGCCGGAATCTTCTCCAGCCCAGCCTGCTGACTGGCGCGCCAGCGCCGCTCGCCGGCGATGATCTCGAAGCGGCCGGCGCCGATCGGGCGCACGACGATCGGCTGCATCACACCCTGCACCTTGATCGACTGCGCCAACTCCTCCAGCGCCGTCGGGTCCATGTCGCGGCGCGGCTGGTACTTGCCACGCTGGATCAGGTCCAGCGGCAGGTGCTGCAGTTCGCGGTTGTCGGCCTGCACCGCTTCTTCCTGCATGGCGACGACGCTGCTGCCGCCCAACAGGGCATCCAGTCCGCGTCCGAGACCTCGTTTTTTGCTGGCCATGCGAGTTCCTTATGCCTTTTCGGTGCGCGCTGCGCTGCGCTGGCGGCGCGACAGTTCGCCGGCCAATGCCAGGTAGGCGAGCGCCCCGCGGGATTGCTTGTCATACACCAGCGCCGGCATACCGAAGCTGGGAGCCTCGGCCAGGCGCACGTTGCGCGGGATCACGGTGTCGTAGAGCTTGTCGCCGAAGTGGTCCTTCAGCTGCGCCGAAACATCGTTGGTCAGGCTGATGCGCGGATCGTACATGGTGCGCAGCAGGCCCTCGATCTTCAGCGTCGGGTTGAGCAGCTGGGTGATACGCTGGATCGAGTTGATCAGGTCGGTCAGCCCCTCGAGCGCGTAGTACTCGCACTGCATGGGGATGATCACCCCGTCGGCAGCGACCAGGGCGTTGACCGTCAGCATCGACAGCGACGGCGGGCAGTCGATGAGGATGTAGTCGTAGTTCTCGCGCACCGGCGCCAAGGCTTCGCGCAGGCGCTTCTCCTTGGCCGGCAGGTTGAGCAGGGCGACTTCCGCGGCCGTCAGGTCGCGGTTGGCCGGTAGCAGCTGGTAGCCGCCGTGTTCGGAGAACTGCATGGCCTCGACCAGGTTGCACTCGCCGATCAGCACGTCGTAGATGGAATATTCGAGGCCGAGCTTGTCGACGCCACTACCCGTGGTGGCGTTGCCTTGCGGATCGAGATCGATCAGCAGCACGCGGCGCTTGGTCGCCACCAGCGAGGCGGCCAGGTTGATACAGGTGGTGGTCTTGGCCACACCGCCCTTCTGGTTGGCGATGGCGAGTACTTTAGCCATGGTCGGCGTCTGTTCCAGTCATAGGGTGCGGCGCAGTATCAACAGATGGCGTTGGCCTTGGCAACCGGGAACCTTGAGCACATGGCAGGCCTGCAGGTGGAAATCGCTTGGCAGTGCCTGCAGCTCGTCGTCCGGCTGCACGCCCTTCATCGCCAACCAACGGGTTTCGCCATCACCGAGATGGCGGGTCCAGCTGCTGAAATCCGCCAGCGAGCTGAACGCCCGCGAGCAGATGCCGGCGAACGGCTGCGCCGGGGTGAAGGCCTCGACCCGGCTGTGGACAACTTCGAGGTTGGCGAGTTTCAGCTCCAGTTTGACCTGGGTGAGAAAGCGGGTCTTCTTGCCGTTGGAGTCGAGCAGGGTGAAGTGCTTCTGTGGAAACAGGATGGCCAGCGGCACGCCGGGCATGCCACCGCCGCTGCCGACGTCCAGCCAGCGCTCGCCGCCCTCGGCGACATAAGGCACCACGCTCAGGCTGTCGAGCAGGTGGCGGGAAACCATCTCGTCCGGATCGCGCACGGCGGTGAGGTTGTAGGCCTTGTTCCACTTGATCAGCAGGGCCAGGTAGGCGAGCAACTGCTCATGCTGCTGCGCCGTCAATTCGACGCGCAGGGCCCGCGCGCCCTGCGCGAGCTCCTCGGCATGGCGCTCGGTAACCATAGACATCAGGCGCTTTGCTCCAGCTGGCGGCCGGCGCCGCGTTTCTTCAGGTGGATCAGCAACAGCGAGATCGCCGCCGGCGTCACCCCGGGGATGCGCGAGGCCTGGCCGAGGGTCTGCGGGCGGTGCTGGCCGAGCTTGTGCTGGATCTCTTTCGACAGCCCGGAAATCGTCGTGTAATCGATATCGTCCGGCAGCTGGGTGTCCTCGCTGGCGCGCAGGCGGGCGATTTCCTCCTGCTGGCGGTCGATGTAACCGGCGTACTTGGTCTTGATCTCCACCTGCTCGGCGACCTGCGGATCCTCGGCGCCGCCACCGGTGACCTCGGCCAGGCCGGCGTAATCGATCTCCGGGCGGCTGAGCAGGTTGAGCAGGTTGTATTCGTGGTTCAGCGGCGTGCCGAAGCGCGCGGCGATGGCCTCGCCCTGCGGCGTGCCGGGGCGCACCCAGGTGCCCTTCAGGCGTTGCTCCTCGCGTTCGATGCCTTCGCGCTTGGCGCAGAAGGCCGCCCAACGCGCGTCGTCGACCAGGCCCAGCTCGCGGCCCTTCTCGGTCAGGCGCAGGTCGGCGTTGTCCTCGCGCAGGATCAGCCGGTATTCGGCACGCGAGGTGAACATGCGGTACGGCTCCTGGGTGCCGAGGGTGATCAGGTCGTCGACCAGCACGCCGATGTAGGCCTCGTCTCGGCGCGGGCACCAGGCGTCCTTGCCCTGCGCGCGTAGCGCGGCGTTGGCGCCGGCCAGCAGGCCCTGGGCGCCGGCCTCCTCGTAGCCGGTGGTGCCGTTGATCTGGCCGGCGAAGAACAGGCCGCCGATTACCTTGGTTTCCAGGCTGTACTTGAGGTCGCGCGGATCGAAGTAGTCGTATTCGATGGCGTAGCCGGGCCGCACGATATGGGCGTTCTCCATGCCGCGGATGGAGCGCACGATCTCAAGCTGCACGTCGAACGGCAGCGAGGTGGAGATGCCGTTGGGGTACAACTCATGGGTGTTCAGGCCTTCCGGCTCGATGAACACCTGGTGGCTGTCCTTGTCGGCGAAGCGGTGGATCTTGTCCTCGATCGACGGGCAGTAACGCGGGCCGATGCCCTCGATTACCCCGGAGTACATCGGCGAGCGGTCGAGGTTGCTGGCGATGATCTCGTGGGTGCGCGCATTGGTGTGGGTGATCCAGCAACTGACCTGCGGCGGATGCTGCTCGGCGCGGCCGAGGAAGGACATCAGCGGAATCGGCGTGTCGCCGGGCTGCTCGGTCATCACCGAGAAGTCCACGCTGCGCCCATCGATGCGCGGCGGGGTGCCGGTCTTCAGCCGGCCGACGCGCAGCGGCTGCTCGCGCAGGCGCTGGGCCAGGGCGATCGACGGCGGATCGCCGGCACGGCCGCCGGAATAGTTCTGCAACCCGATGTGGATAAGTCCGCCGAGGAAGGTGCCGGTGGTCAGCACCACGGAGTTGGCGAAGAAGCGCAGGCCCATCTGGGTGATCACGCCTTTGACCTCGGTGTTTTCCACGATCAGGTCGTCGCAGGCCTGCTGGAAGATCCACAGGTTGGGCTGGTTTTCCAGAATCTCGCGGATCGCCGCCTTGTACAGCACTCGGTCGGCCTGGGCACGGGTGGCGCGTACCGCTGGGCCCTTGCGGCTGTTGAGCACGCGGAACTGGATGCCGCCCTTGTCGGTGGCCGTGGCCATGGCGCCGCCCAGGGCGTCGATTTCCTTGACCAGGTGGCTCTTGCCGATGCCGCCGATGGCCGGGTTGCAACTCATCTGCCCGAGGGTTTCCACGTTGTGCGTCAGCAGCAGGGTCTTCACGCCCATGCGTGCCGCTGCCAGTGCAGCCTCGGTGCCGGCATGGCCGCCACCGATCACGATCACGTCAAAACGGGAAGGGTAATCCACCACGCACCTCGTGCCTGTTCAGATAGGGGAAATCGGAAAGGCGGCAAGTATAGGGAGTTAGCCCTCCTGAATGAAGTCTTCTGGACAAAAAATAGCCAACCGGCCGGTCGGCTCGAAGGTCCAGTCAAATAGAATTAAAAGAATGAAATTTTATAAAGCTTTGTTTTTATGTTTATTACTTATGAGCAGGTTTTCTGTGGATAACCTTCTGGAGGCCAGAGTCAGCCTGCCCGCTAAGGTTGTATAAACCTGTGCCTAGGCCGGCATAGGCGCTTGGGATAAGTGGATTAAGCCTGTGGGTGAAATACCAAGTTATCCACTGGTGCAGTTATCCGCAACTTTTCGGCCAGCTTATCGACCGGGCTTATGGCGGGTTGTCCACAAGGCTTAAGAGGGGCGTGTGAGCAGTTTTCAGGCGAGCGGAAACCGCCCGGAGACGCCGAGCAGCTAAATGTCAGCGGACTATTTGCCGATGCAGAAGCTGGAAAAGATCCGTCCGAGCAGGTCGTCGGAGCTGAAGGCGCCGGTGATTTCGCCCAGCGCCTGCTGGGCCTGACGCAGGTCCTCGGCGAGCAGTTCGCCGGCGCCGGCCAGGGTCAGCTGGGCATGCCCATGCTCGAGGTGGGCACCGGCCTGACGCAAGGCCTCGAGATGCCGACGGCGGGCGCTGAAGCTGCTTTCTGCCGTCTGTTCGTAGCCCATGCAGGCCTTCAGGTGGTCGCGCAGCAGGTCCAGGCCCTGGCCGGATTTAGCCGACAGGTTGAGGGTGGCGTGGCCGTCGGGGCAAAGCTGCACGGCGATCGGCTCGCCGGACAGATCGGCCTTGTTGCGGATCAGGGTGACCTTGGCCGGGTCGGGCCGCTGGTCGAGGAATTCCGGCCAGAGGGCGAACGGATCGGCCGCTTCCGCCGCCGTGGCGTCGACTACCAGCAGCACCCGGTCGGCCTCATGGATGGCTTGCAGCGCGCGCTCGACGCCGATTTTTTCGACCTGGTCGTCGGTGCTGCGCAGGCCGGCGGTATCCACCACGTGCAGGGGCATGCCGTCGAGGTGGATATGCTCGCGCAACACGTCGCGGGTCGTGCCGGCGATAGCGGTGACGATCGCCGCCTCGCGCCCGGCCAAAGCGTTGAGCAGGCTGGATTTTCCGGCATTCGGCCGGCCGGCGATGACCACGGTCATGCCGTCACGCAGCAGGGCGCCCTGCCCGGCTTCGCGCTGCACCTTGGCCAGCTCGGCGCGCACGCCGTCGAGCTGCTGCAGCACGTGGCCATCGGCGAGGAAGTCGATTTCCTCCTCGGGAAAGTCGATCGCCGCTTCGACGTAGATGCGCAGGGCAATCAACTGCTCGGTGAGGCCATGCACACGACGGGAGAACTCGCCCTGCAGCGAACGCAGGGCGTTGCGCGCGGCTTGTTCGGAACTGGCTTCGATTAGGTCGGCGATGGCCTCGGCCTGGGCCAGGTCGAGCTTGTCGTTGAGAAAGGCGCGCTCGCTGAACTCCCCCGGCCGCGCCAGGCGGGCACCCAGTTGCAGGCAGCGGCGCAACAGCAGGTCGAGTACCACCGGGCCGCCATGGCCCTGCAGTTCCAGCACGTCTTCACCGGTAAACGAATGCGGACCGGGGAAGTACAGCGCCAGGCCTTCGTCGAGCACTTGCCTGTCCTCGGCCATGAAGGCTCCGTAGTGGGCGTAGCGCGGCTTCAGCTCGCGGCCGCTGAGGGTCCGGCCGATAGCAGCGGCCAGCGGCCCGGAGACCCGCACGATGCCCACTCCGGCACGCCCCTGAGCGGTGGCAACGGCGGCGATGGTGTCGCGGACTGTATTCATGGCGAGCTTCTCGGACAAAAAGGCGGATAGCAAAACGCCCCACGAGGGGGCGTCTGCTTTCAGGTTAGCGCTGTGGCAACCTGCTTCAAGCCGGCTTGGCAGCCGCTTCGATCTTCCGGGTAATGTACCACTGCTGGGCGATGGACAGGCAGTTGTTGACCACCCAATACAGCACCAGACCGGCCGGGAACCAGAGGAAGAAGAAGGTGAAGATGATCGGCATCAGCTTCATCACTTTGGCCTGCATCGGGTCCGGCGGCGTCGGGTTGAGCTGCTGCTGGATGAACATGGTGGCGCCCATGATGATCGGCAGGAGGAAGAACGGATCCTTGATCGACAGGTCGGTGATCCACAGCAGCCAGGGAGCCTGGCGCATTTCCACGCTTTCCAGCAGCACCCAGTAGAGCGCGAGGAACACCGGCATCTGCACCAGAATCGGCAGGCAGCCACCGAGCGGGTTGATCTTCTCCTTCTTGTACAACTCCATCATCGCCTGCGACATCTTCTGGCGATCGTCGCCGTGTTGCTCTTTCAATGCCTGTAGCTTCGGCGAAACCGCACGCATGCGCGCCATCGACTTGTAGCTCGCGGCGGACAACGGGAAGAACGCCAGCTTGATGAGGATGGTCAGGACGATAATCGACCAGCCCCAGTTGCCGAGCAGGCTGTGGATATGTTGCAGCAGCCAGAAGATCGGCTGGGCGATGAACCAGAGGATGCCGTAGTCGACGGTCAGCTCGAGGCCGGGTGACAGCTCCTTGAGGTGCTTCTGGATCTTCGGCCCGGCGTACAGGGTCGCGCCGGTTTCTGCCTGGCTGCCGGGGGCGACGTTGAGGGTCGCGCCGGTGAAGCCGACGATGTAGTTGCCCTGGCTGTCCTTGCGGGTTTGCAGCACGTTGTTGTCGCCTTTGGCGGGGATCCAGGCGGTGACGAAATAGTGCTGCAACCAGGCGACCCAGCCACCTTGCACGGTTTCCTTGAAGCCCTGCTTGTCCATGTCCTTCATCGACACTTTCTTGTAGGGCTCGGACGGCGTCCACAGCGCCGCGCCGAGGTAGGTGGCGGTGCCAGTGGCGGTGGTCGACGACGGATCGGCGCTGGCGTCGCGCTTGAGCTGGGCGAACAGGTTGCCGCTCCAGGGCTGGCCGCTCTGGTTGTCGATCTTGTAGCCGACGGTGAATTCGTACTGGCCGCGCTGGAAAGCGAAGCGCTTGACGTAGTTGACCCCGGCATCGCTGAAGGTCAGTTCGACCACCAGTTGTTCCTGGCCGTCGGCCAGCTGGTATTCGGCCTTGGCGCTGCTGTACAGCGGCCGGCCGGCGGGCCGGGCATCCGGGCCGTTGCTGCCGGTCAGGCCGCTTTGCGCCAGGTAGAGGCGCTCGCCGCCGTTGTCGAAGAGCTGGAAGGGCACGTCCGGCCGATCCTGCCGGCGCGGGTAGCCGGGCAGGGTCAATTGCACGACGTCGCCGCCACGCGGATCGATGGCCAACTCGAGGACGTCGGTCTTCACCCGGATCAGCTGATCGTTGGCGGCCGGACTCGGCAATGTGTCCGGCGCTGCGCTGCCACTGTGCGCGGTCGGGACATCGTCATTGCTAGCCTTGGCCGCCGGGGTATCCGGCAATGCGGAAGCCGCCGAGTTGGTAGCTGCATTGGGAGTCGGCAGCGCGGCTTGACCGTAGTCCTGGTTCCATTGGAGAACCATCAGGTAGGACACGATTGCCAGGGCGACGATCAGGATCGAGCGTTTGATATCCATGATTACTCGGCCATCGAAGGGGGTCGGGAAGTTGGAGCGGGTGGAACCGGGTCATAACCACCCGGATTCCATGGATGACAGCGACCAAGCCGACGCAGGGTCAGCCAGCCGCCACGCACGAGGCCATGCTGTTCGATGGCTTCGTACGCGTAGCAGGAACAGCTTGGGTAAAAACGACAGTGGCTGGCCATCAGCGGGCTGATGGCATAGCGGTAAAACTGGATCGGGACGAGCGCCAGTTTACGCATCGGGACTGTCGTTCGCTCCTGCAGTGAGACTCGGTTCCGGGCGCGGCCTGCTGCGGGCCAAACGTTTCCAGAGTTTGCCGAACTGCTGAGCGAGTTCAACGTTATCCAGATCGCCCAGGCCCTTACGCGCGACGATCACGATATCCCAACCCGCCAGGCTGTCCTGGTTCAAACGGAAGGAATTACGGATCACGCGTTTGAGACGATTACGTTCGACGGCGAGCTTGACGCTCTTCTTGCCGATGACCAGCCCCAAGCGGGGATGATCCAAATCGTTGTCACGGGCGAGGAGCAGAACGTTCTTGCCTGGAACCTTACCGCTAGGTGAGTCGAAGACCGCTTTGAATTGTCGAGGTGTCAGCAGGCGCTTTTCTCGACCGAAGCCTTGACTCACCACTGGTACTGAATGATCAGACAGTCAGGCGCTTACGGCCTTTGGCACGGCGACGCGACAGAACAGCGCGACCATTTTTGGTGGCCATACGGGCACGGAAGCCGTGGGTGCGAGCGCGCTTGATGGTGCTGGGTTGGAAAGTGCGTTTCATGGTGTCTTACCTGGGTGAGCGACTACGGGCCGGAGTGGCCCCCGTTTTAAGAGACCGGCAATTCTAGAGAAAGCTGCTGGGCAGGTCAATTTCCAACCAGCCTTTCTGTGCAGATAAGAATAAAGAGAGAGAAAGAATTTAAAGCTTTTCTATTACTTTTATAGCTCTTAGTGGCAGGCGAATCTGTGGATAACCTCGGTAAGCCCTAGTGGGACGTGGCTTTCGCGGCTTCGAAAGGCTGTCAACAAGCGGTGGCGGAGCTGTCAGATGCGTACGTATAAGCTGGGGGTGAAAGCGCTAATTATCCACAGGCCGGTTATCCATCGGGTTGTACCCAGGCTTTTCCAGCGCTTTTCGATAGCGTTATCCACAGGGCTGTGCTAGCCCCTGGCAGGCTTGGCTCACTAGCAATAAGGCTTTGATTTTCCTCGCTCTGCACGGGATCTTCATGTGGATAACCGGGGGGCTGGCAGCTACAATGACGGCTGTTTTTTGCCCTTTAGCCGATCTCAGGGGATATACGTGTCC